>NZ_CP175708.1:0-27500 GCF_046715815.1 Peribacillus sp. S4
TTGGATAACATCGATAGCCTCTGGAACCAGGCGCTCGGAAAAATCGAAAAGAAAATCAGTAAACCAAGCTTTGAAACTTGGCTTAAATCAACCAAGGCTTATTTACTGCAAGGTGATACATTAACAGTCACTGCTCCCAATGAATTTGCCAGGGATTGGCTTGAAGAACGCTATTCCCATCTTATTTCCGATGTATTGTTTGAACTTACCGGTGAGGAATTGGAAGCAAAATTCATCATTCCCCCCAATCAAGAAGATGATGATTTTGCCGTTCCTGTTCAGCCTAAAAAGATAAAAAAACAGGATAAAGAGCATGCTGCATTTCCACAGCATATGCTTAATGCGAAAAATACATTCGATACATTTGTCATCGGCTCCGGCAATCGTTTTGCCCATGCCGCGTCTCTCGCTGTCGCAGAAGCTCCGGCCAAAGCCTATAATCCCTTATTCATATACGGGGGCGTCGGCCTTGGAAAAACTCATTTAATGCATGCAATCGGGCATTATGTTCTTGAGCATAATCCGAATGCGAAGGTCGTTTATTTATCGTCTGAAAAGTTCACGAACGAATTCATCAACTCGATCCGGGACAATAAAGCTGGGGAATTCCGTGATAGATACCGAAGCGTGGATGTTTTATTAATTGATGATATTCAATTTCTTGCGGGAAAAGAACAAACTCAAGAAGAGTTTTTCCATACATTCAATGCGCTGCATGAAGAAAGCAAACAGATCGTCATCTCGAGTGACCGCCCGCCAAAAGAGATACCTACACTAGAGGATCGTCTCCGTTCAAGGTTTGAGTGGGGCTTGATCACGGATATCACGCCACCTGATCTGGAAACGCGGATTGCCATATTGCGTAAAAAGGCAAAAGCTGAGGGTCTTGATATCCCGAACGAAGTCATGCTCTATATAGCCAACCAAATCGATTCCAATATTCGTGAGCTTGAGGGTGCACTTATTCGTGTCGTCGCTTATTCTTCATTGATCAATAAAGATATAAATGCCGATTTGGCAGCTGAAGCATTAAAAGACATCATTCCTAGCTCAAAACCTAAAATAATCACCATCTTGGAAATCCAGAAGACGGTCGGTGAACATTATAGTGTCAAACTTGAGGATTTCAAGGCGAAAAAACGGACTAAATCCGTGGCCTTTCCAAGACAGATTGCCATGTATCTTTCCAGGGAATTGACGGACTCATCCCTGCCCAAGATAGGTGATGAATTTGGAGGCCGCGATCATACGACCGTCATCCATGCGCATGAAAAAATCTCCAAACTCATGCAAACGGACACCCAGCTTCAACGTCAGGTTAAAGAAATCCAGGACCAGCTGAGGGTATAATGGATTCTGGATAATGTGAATAACTGGCGACTACTTACACACAGTCTGTCCACATGTGGATAGACTGTTTTTCCTTAGGTTGAGTGGACTTATCCACATATCAACAGGGCCTACTACTATTACTACTATCTTTTTTAATAAAAATTATTAATAAATATGCCTATTCGGCAATAAAAAATTGGAGGATGAAACATGAGATTTATAATCCAAAGAGATCGATTAGTTCATAGTGTCCAAGAAGTAATGAAAGCAGTCACATCAAGAACGACGATTCCGATCCTAACAGGGATAAAGATAAGCGTTACTAGTGAGGGGGTCACTCTAACAGGTAGTGATTCAGATATTTCCATCCAATCATTCATTCCCGCTGAGGTTGACGGAGATGAGATAGTTGAAGTTAAAAGCAGCGGCGGTATAGTCCTGAATGCCCGTTTTTTCAGTGAAATTGTCAAAAAGCTGCCGATGGATACTGTAGAAATTGAAGTGGAGAATAACTTTCAAACGATTATTCGCTCGGGAAAAGCTGAATTTAATCTAAATGGACTGGATCCTGAGGAATATCCTCATCTTCCGATCATTGCAGAAGAAAATATTTTCAAACTTCCAACGGACCTTTTAAAGACCCTTATCCGCCAAACTGGCTTTGCAGTGTCCACGTCAGAAACACGCCCCATCTTAACAGGTGTAAACTTGAAGGTTCAAGATGACGAATTGACCTGTATTGCAACAGATAGCCATAGGCTTGCAATGAGAACAGCCAAAATAGAAAATAAAATTAACGGGACCTATAGCGTTGTCATCCCAGGTAAAAGTCTGAATGAGTTAAGTAAAATCCTTGATGATACAAACGAACTCATTGAAATCGTCATTACCGAAAACCAAGTACTTTTCAAAGCTGAAAATTTATTATTCTTCTCAAGACTTCTTGAAGGGAATTATCCCGATACATCACGCTTGATTCCATCAGATAGCAAAACCGATGTGACTGTTCATACCAAGGATTTCCTTCAAGCGATCGACAGGGCTTCTTTATTGGCGAGAGAAGGAAGAAATAATGTCGTTAAATTGACAACCCTGGAAGGCCGTATAATCGAAGTCTCTTCCAATACTCCTGAAATTGGTAAAGTAATTGAGGAAGTTCAGGCAGAAGCCATTGAAGGCGAAGACCTGAAGATCTCATTCAGTGCCAAATTCGTAATGGATGCTCTAAAGGCATTGGAAGGATCCGATATAAAAATTAATTTCACAGGTGCAATGCGTCCGTTTGTCATTCGTCCGCTACATGACGATTCCATGCTGCAATTAATTCTCCCGGTAAGGACTTATTAAGCTAAAATAATATTTCAAAAAAATTAAAGGCTTGTATAGCAGGTCTTTAATTTTTTTATATTTAAACATAGGTTTCCAAAGGGTCTTTGGCGTTTTTTCAATGCTGTACGAGACTCTCAATCGCTAAAAACAAGAACTGAAAAAGCTATACTTTGTCTTAATGGGATTAATTTAGTAAAATGAAATATTAAAGACTACTTAGAAATGAGTGAAGCATGAATGGACTCCATAAAAATCAATACTGAATATATTACGCTTGGACAATTCCTGAAATTGGCCGATTTGATCCAAAGCGGCGGAATGGCGAAATGGTTCTTAAGTGAATACGAGGTTTATATTAATGGCGAATTAGACGTGAGAAGAGGCAGAAAATTAAGATCAGGTGATAAAATAGAGATTCCTGGATTTGGCGCCTACACAATTACAAGCTAAAACATAAGGGAAGAGCGGAATATGTATATTGAAAATATAAGTTTGAAAAATTACCGCAACTATACCGAATTGAATCTGGCTTTTGAGAATAAAGTCAATGTAATCCTCGGCGAAAATGCTCAAGGAAAAACAAATGTCATGGAATCCATTTTCGTTTTAGCAATGGCAAAATCCCATCGGACCTCAAATGATAAAGAACTTATTCGCTGGGATGAAGAGTATGCTAAAATAGAAGGAAGAGTTAGAAAGAGAAATACCTCAATACCACTTGAGCTGACCATTTCAAAAAAAGGGAAAAAGGCGAAGTGCAACCATATTGAACAAAGAAAGTTGAGTCAATATGTCGGAAATATGAATGTGGTCATGTTTGCGCCTGAGGATCTTAACCTTGTAAAGGGAAGTCCTCTAGTCAGACGCCGTTTTATAGATATGGAAATTGGCCAGGTTTCTCCCGTATACCTTCATGATATGAGCCAATATCATAAAATACTTCAACAAAGAAATCATTACTTAAAGCTTCTGCAGACCCGGAAACAAACGGATACGACGATGCTTGACGTGCTGACCGATCAATTTATTCAGTATGCAGCGAAAATTGTCGAAAGAAGGTACGAGTTTCTTTTAAAGCTCCAGCAATGGGCAGAACCTATTCATTCGGGGATCTCCAGAAATCTAGAAGTATTGAAAATCCAATATAAACCGTCGCTTGATGTATCAGAATCTATGGATTTGACGAAAATGATAGAAGTATACACAGAAAAATTTGATAAAATAAAAACAAGGGAAATTGAACGGGGTGTTACACTGGTAGGTCCACATCGTGACGACCTGGTTTTTTTTGTGAATGACCGTGATGTCCAGACATACGGTTCACAAGGACAACAGCGTACGACTGCCTTGTCTTTGAAACTTGCCGAAATTGAGCTGATCCATGAAGAAATCGGCGAGTATCCCATTTTATTATTGGATGATGTGTTATCGGAACTCGACGATTTCCGTCAATCCCATTTACTGAATACGATACAGGGGAAAGTGCAAACATTTGTGACGACACCCTCCGTTGATGGAATCGATCATCAAACCCTACGAGAAGCGTCCACCTTTTATGTTAGTCAAGGAAGTATAAAAAAGGTTAAATGATGAGGTGAATGTATGTATCTCCACATTGGTGAAGACATTCTTGTGAAAACGGACGATGTCATAGCCATTTTAGATAAGAAGCTGCTTCAGGCCTCTCCAATCATGAGTGAATTTTTGGAGAAAAAGTCCGATGTAACTTCCCATTTAGCAAAAAACTCGGTTAAATCGATTGTAGTGACGGACAAACAGATTTATTATTCACCGCTCGCGTCGTCCACCTTGAAAAAGCGTTCACTGCAGCCATCGCTCTTAATCGATGATATAGATATTCTTTGAATTGTAGCTAAACGTTATAATTACTCCTGAAAATTGATAAATGCCAAAAGAAAAGTGTAGGTGATACGTATGACAATGGAACAAAAAGAAGTACAAGCTCAGGCATACGATGAGAATCAGATACAGGTTTTAGAAGGCTTAGAAGCAGTTCGTAAACGTCCGGGGATGTATATCGGCACTACCTCTGCAAAAGGACTTCACCATCTTGTTTGGGAAATTGTCGATAATAGTATTGATGAGGCACTGGCTGGTTTCTGTACGGAAATCAAAGTGACGATCGAAGAAGATAATAGCATAACCGTAGTCGATAATGGTCGGGGAATTCCAGTGGGGATCCATGAAAAAATGGGACGCCCGGCTGTAGAAGTAATCATGACGGTCCTTCATGCGGGCGGTAAATTTGGCGGCGGAGGTTATAAGGTCTCCGGCGGTCTGCATGGTGTGGGGGCATCGGTAGTTAATGCCTTATCCACGGTATTGGAAGTTTACGTTCATCGTGAAGGTAAAATCCATTATCAGCAATTTAACCGCGGTATCCCAAAAGAAGATTTGAAAATCATCGGGGAAACCGATCATACCGGAACGACTGTACACTTCATTCCTGATGGTGAAATCTTCACGGATACCTTGGAATATGACTTTGATACATTAGCCACGCGAATCCGTGAGCTTGCATTCCTGAATAAAGGGTTGAAGCTGATCATTGAAGATAAACGTGAAGAAGAAGAAAAAATCAGGGAGTTCCACTATGAGGGCGGTATCAAATCTTATGTTGAGCATTTGAACCGTTCTAAAGAGGTATTGCATGAGGAACCGATTTTCATGGAAGGCGAGAAAGATGGAATTTCCGTTGAATTGGCCCTGCAATATAATGACAGCTATATCAGCAATGTCTTTTCTTTTGCCAATAATATTCATACCTATGAAGGCGGTACACATGAATCGGGATTCAAGACTGCTTTGACCCGTGTCATCAATGATTATGCACGGAAAAATGGTCTTTTAAAAGAAGCGGATACCAATTTCTCAGGTGAAGATGTCCGGGAAGGTTTAACGGCAATCATTTCGATTAAGCATCCTGATCCGCAATTTGAAGGTCAGACGAAAACCAAACTCGGAAACTCTGAGGTAAGAACGGTTACTGATTCCATTCTTTCGGAACGACTTGATGCCTTCTTATACGAAAATCCTGCCGTGGCCCGAAAAATAGTAGATAAAGGGCAAATGGCAGCGAGAGCCCGTTTGGCAGCGAAGAAAGCACGTGAATTGACCCGGAGGAAAAGTGCTTTGGAAGTATCCAATCTACCAGGTAAATTGGCAGATTGTTCTTCTAAGGACCCGAGTATCAGCGAATTATACATCGTTGAAGGAAACTCTGCGGGAGGCTCGGCAAAACAAGGGCGGGACCGCCATTTCCAAGCCATATTGCCGCTAAGGGGTAAAATCCTGAATGTTGAAAAAGCGCGATTGGACAGAATCCTGCACAATGAAGAAATAGGTACGATCATCACAGCACTTGGAACGGGCATTGGTGATGAATTCAATACTGAAAAAGCCAGATACCATAAAATTGTTATCATGACCGATGCGGATGTGGATGGTGCCCATATCAGAACACTGATGTTGACATTCTTCTACCGGTATATGCGAAAAATCATCGAGTATGGATATATATATATTGCTCAGCCGCCACTTTTCAAGATTCAGCAAGGGAAAAAAGTGGATTATGCTTATAATGACCGCGAGCTTGAAGAAATCATGGCAAGTTTGCCAAGTACTCCAAAGCCTAACCTGCAGCGTTATAAAGGGCTGGGGGAAATGAATCCGGAGCAATTGTGGGAAACGACCATGAACCCAGAAACGAGAACGCTGCTTCAAGTCAGTTTGAAAGATGCCGCCGAGGCAGATGAAACTTTCGAGATGCTGATGGGCGACAAGGTGGAACCGCGACGTAACTTCATTGAAGAAAATGCAATTTATGTAAAAAATCTTGATATCTGATTTTTGACAGGATGCTTTTTACATCCTGTTCTTTACATAGTGCACGAACAGTTAAACTTAAATGAGATATAAGCTTTTAATAGGAGGTTGGCTCCATGTCAGAAAATGAAAGATCAGGTGTTAAAGAAATAAATATAAGTACCGAGATGCGGACATCGTTTTTGGATTATGCGATGAGCGTTATCGTGTCGCGGGCTTTGCCTGATGTAAGGGACGGTTTGAAACCGGTACACCGAAGAATTCTTTATGCAATGAACGATCTTGGAATGACTTCGGATAAACCATTTAAGAAATCAGCCCGTATTGTCGGGGAAGTTATCGGTAAATATCACCCCCATGGTGATTCGGCAGTATATGAAACGATGGTACGGATGGCGCAACCTTTTAACTATCGCTATATGCTTGTAGATGGACATGGGAATTTCGGTTCGGTCGATGGTGACCAAGCTGCCGCAATGAGGTACACCGAAGCGAGAATGTCGAAAATCTCGATGGAGTTACTCCGGGACTTAAATAAAGATACAGTCAATTTCCAGGATAACTACGATGGTTCAGAAAGAGAACCAGCCGTCATGCCTGCCCGTTTCCCGAACTTATTGGTGAATGGTTCATCAGGAATAGCGGTAGGAATGGCAACCAATATTCCGCCCCATCAATTAGGTGAGGTAATTGACGGCGTATTGGCTTTAAGCAAGAATCCTGAGATTACAATTCCAGAGTTGATGGAATATATTCCTGGTCCGGACTTTCCGACAGCCGGTTTGATTTTAGGGAGAAGCGGAATCAGAAAGGCCTATGAAACCGGTAAAGGGTCAATCATTCAACGGGCGAAAGTCGAGATTGAGGAGAAACCGAATGGTAAACAGGTAATCCTTGTTAAGGAAATCCCTTATCAAGTGAATAAAGCAAGATTGATTGAAAAAATTGCAGAACTTGCCCGAGATAAGAAAATCGAAGGCATCACCGACTTACGGGATGAATCGGATCGCAATGGTATGCGTATTGTCATGGAGCTTCGAAAGGATGTTAATGCGAATGTCCTTTTAAACAACCTGTATAAGCACACCGCGATGCAGACCACCTTCGGAATCAATCTGCTTGCTTTGGTGGACGGTCAGCCAAAGGTGCTGAATTTAAAACAATGCCTGCGCTACTACTTGGAGCATCAGCAGGTAGTCATACGTCGCAGGACTGAATTTGAACTGCGGAAAGCGGAGGCCCGTGCCCATATTTTAGAAGGTTTGCGTATTGCACTTGATAATTTGGATGCAGTCATCTCGTTGATCCGCAGTTCCCAAACGACAGATATTGCCCGTGAAGGCTTAATGACACAATTCTCACTTTCCGAAAAACAGGCGCAAGCTATCCTGGATATGCGTTTACAGCGCTTGACAGGTCTGGAACGTGAAAAAATTGAAGATGAATATCAGGCATTAATGGCTATAATTGCAGAATATAAAGCGATTCTTGCTGATGAAGAAAAGGTTCTTGAAATTATCCGTGAAGAGCTTCTTGAAATTAAAGAACGTTTTGATGATAAACGGAGAACTGAAATCACATTAGCCGGCTTTGAAAGCCTGGAAGATGAAGATTTAATCCCAGAGGAAAATATAATCGTGACACTTACGCATAACGGTTATATTAAACGCTTGCCTGCAACCACATACCGCAGTCAAAAACGCGGGGGGCGCGGAATACAGGGTATGGGAACGAATACAGATGACTTTGTCGGTCACTTGTTAACCACTTCGACTCATGACACTCTATTATTCTTCACCAACAAAGGTAAAGTCTATCGTTCAAAAGGATATGAAATACCTGAATATGGCAGGACGGCAAAAGGATTGCCGCTTATCAACTTGTTGGAAGTCGATAAAGGCGAGTGGGTCAATGCAATCATACCTGTGAAGGAATTTGCGGACGATTGGTATTTATTCTTCACGACCAGACATGGGATATCAAAGCGTACACCTTTATCGTCCTTTGCAAATATCCGTAATAACGGTTTAATTGCCCTAGGTTTACGTGAAGACGATGAATTGATCTCTGTCCGGCTTACGAATGGAGAGAAACAGATCATAATTGGAACGAAGTCCGGTATGATGATTCGTTTCCCAGAGACGGATGTACGGACAATGGGACGTACTGCAGCAGGAGTAAAAGGAATTTCCTTAGGGACAAATGATGAAGTTGTCGGAATGGAAATTCTTGAAGATGATGAAGAAGTCCTGATCGTTACGAAAAACGGTTATGGAAAAAGGACCTCTGCGGAAGAATACCGTATTCAAAGCCGTGGAGGCAAAGGAATAAAAACATGTAATGTCACTGAGAAAAATGGTGAACTTATAGCCGTGAAAACAGTTACGGGTGAAGATGAAGATTTGATGCTGATTACAGCAGCTGGTGTATTGATCCGAATGGAAGTCGAAGGCATTTCTAAAACGGGCCGTAATACACAGGGTGTTAAGCTCATCCGACTCGAATCTGCAGATAATGAATATGTTTCTACGGTGGCCATCGTAGGAAGGGAAGAAGAAGAAGAAAAAGACATGGAAATAGAGGCGGTAACAACTCTAGATCCGGATTCTGATCCTGAACCTACGGTAAATGAAGAAAATGAAGAAACTGAAAAAGATACGGAAGAATAATCTTTTACTAAAAAAGGGGTTCGGAATTTTAATTCCGAGCCCCTTTTGAAATTCCCTTTGATTTTTTTTGAAACAATGAGAAAGCGGGAGTATCTGTAAGTGACGCTCAAATTGTATAAACCGTAAAAAATTGTAGACCCAGCAATAAAGCTGTTTTTTTTTGCATTAGCACGGTATCAAATGATATCAGAGTGTTCGGGTTTGGGTAAAGACTCGTTGGTTTCAAGTTACTTCCCAAATAGGCTTCGCTAATTTTTCCATGACTGAACAATGGATTCATCGCTGAAATCATTTTTATTGATGCCAGCTCGCAAACATGACCGGTCATAAAGGTGATGGATAGTGGGCAAATTATCAATTTAGGGATTAATCGTGAATTATATATAAAAGAAGTACTATAATGTTTAAAGAAAAAATTCACTCTTGAAATCTAAGCTTCTTCTTGATCAGGGGTAAAGTCATAGTATTTGAAATCTATGAATGGATGAATATTATTTATTTTAAAATAACTATTGCTTTTATTCCTGATACTAGATATAATAACTAAGTCGACAGCGAAAGAATAAAGTTGTTGACAAGGAATAATATAAATGATATATTATTAAAGTCGCTTACGAAGTAACGGCGATAAATCGCTCTTTGAAAACTGAACAGAACAAAGCGCCAACGTTAAATTTTAAGTGAGCACACACTATCAAAAAAGCAAATGAGCAAGTCAAACATTTCTTCGGAGAGTTTGATCCTGGCTCAGGACGAACGCTGGCGGCGTGCCTAATACATGCAAGTCGAGCGAATCGATGGGAGCTTGCTCCCTGAGATTAGCGGCGGACGGGTGAGTAACACGTGGGCAACCTGCCTATAAGACTGGGATAACTTCGGGAAACCGGAGCTAATACCGGATACGTTCTTTTCTCGCATGAGAGAAGATGGAAAGACGGTTTACGCTGTCACTTATAGATGGGCCCGCGGCGCATTAGCTAGTTGGTGAGGTAATGGCTCACCAAGGCGACGATGCGTAGCCGACCTGAGAGGGTGATCGGCCACACTGGGACTGAGACACGGCCCAGACTCCTACGGGAGGCAGCAGTAGGGAATCTTCCGCAATGGACGAAAGTCTGACGGAGCAACGCCGCGTGAACGAAGAAGGCCTTCGGGTCGTAAAGTTCTGTTGTTAGGGAAGAACAAGTACCAGAGTAACTGCTGGTACCTTGACGGTACCTAACCAGAAAGCCACGGCTAACTACGTGCCAGCAGCCGCGGTAATACGTAGGTGGCAAGCGTTGTCCGGAATTATTGGGCGTAAAGCGCGCGCAGGTGGTTCCTTAAGTCTGATGTGAAAGCCCACGGCTCAACCGTGGAGGGTCATTGGAAACTGGGGAACTTGAGTGCAGAAGAGGAAAGTGGAATTCCAAGTGTAGCGGTGAAATGCGTAGAGATTTGGAGGAACACCAGTGGCGAAGGCGACTTTCTGGTCTGTAACTGACACTGAGGCGCGAAAGCGTGGGGAGCAAACAGGATTAGATACCCTGGTAGTCCACGCCGTAAACGATGAGTGCTAAGTGTTAGAGGGTTTCCGCCCTTTAGTGCTGCAGCTAACGCATTAAGCACTCCGCCTGGGGAGTACGGCCGCAAGGCTGAAACTCAAAGGAATTGACGGGGGCCCGCACAAGCGGTGGAGCATGTGGTTTAATTCGAAGCAACGCGAAGAACCTTACCAGGTCTTGACATCCTCTGACAACCCTAGAGATAGGGCTTTCCCCTTCGGGGGACAGAGTGACAGGTGGTGCATGGTTGTCGTCAGCTCGTGTCGTGAGATGTTGGGTTAAGTCCCGCAACGAGCGCAACCCTTGATCTTAGTTGCCAGCATTCAGTTGGGCACTCTAAGGTGACTGCCGGTGACAAACCGGAGGAAGGTGGGGATGACGTCAAATCATCATGCCCCTTATGACCTGGGCTACACACGTGCTACAATGGATGGTACAAAGGGCTGCAAACCTGCGAAGGTAAGCGAATCCCATAAAGCCATTCTCAGTTCGGATTGCAGGCTGCAACTCGCCTGCATGAAGCCGGAATCGCTAGTAATCGCGGATCAGCATGCCGCGGTGAATACGTTCCCGGGCCTTGTACACACCGCCCGTCACACCACGAGAGTTTGTAACACCCGAAGTCGGTGAGGTAACCTTCATGGAGCCAGCCGCCTAAGGTGGGACAGATGATTGGGGTGAAGTCGTAACAAGGTAGCCGTATCGGAAGGTGCGGCTGGATCACCTCCTTTCTAAGGATAATTACGAGGCGCTTTTGTTTTGTTCAGTTTTGAATGAGTGATTCATTCAATTAAATAGCAATCCCGCGATAAGCTTGGGAAGCAGAAGCTTATTATTTATGTGAATGGGCCTATAGCTCAGCTGGTTAGAGCGCACGCCTGATAAGCGTGAGGTCGATGGTTCGAGTCCATTTAGGCCCACCATTCCATTTCCTAAAACGGGGCCTTAGCTCAGCTGGGAGAGCGCCTGCCTTGCACGCAGGAGGTCAGCGGTTCGATCCCGCTAGGCTCCACCAATGAAACAATCACGTTGTGATTGGGACAGCTTGTTCCTTGAAAACTAGATAATAGATAGAAGGCAATTAATTTTTTTCAAAGCATCTGTAAGATCTTTTTTAACGGTTAAGTTAGAAAGGGCGCACGGTGGATGCCTTGGCACTAGGAGCCGATGAAGGACGGGACTAACACCGATATGCTTCGGGGAGCTGTAAGTAAGCTTTGATCCGGAGATTTCCGAATGGGGAAACCCACTGTTCGTAATGGAACAGTATCTTTACCTGAATACATAGGGTACTGAAGGCAGACCCGGGGAACTGAAACATCTAAGTACCCGGAGGAAGAGAAAGCAAACGCGATTTCCTGAGTAGCGGCGAGCGAAACGGAATTAGCCCAAACCAAGAGGCTTGCCTCTTGGGGTTGTAGGACACTCAACATGGAGTTACAAAGGAACGGGGTAAATGAAGCGACCTGGAAAGGTCCGTCGAAGAAGGTAAAAACCCTGTAGTTGAAACTTCGTTCCCTCCTGAGTGGATCCTGAGTACGGCGGGACACGAGAAATCCCGTCGGAAGCAGGGAGGACCATCTCCCAAGGCTAAATACTCCCTAGTGACCGATAGTGAACCAGTACCGTGAGGGAAAGGTGAAAAGCACCCCGGAAGGGGAGTGAAATAGATCCTGAAACCGTGTGCCTACAAGTAGTCAAAGCCCGTTAATGGGTAATGGCGTGCCTTTTGTAGAATGAACCGGCGAGTTACGATTTCATGCGAGGTTAAGTTGATGAGACGGAGCCGCAGCGAAAGCGAGTCTGAATAGGGCGAATGAGTATGAGGTCGTAGACCCGAAACCAGGTGATCTACCCATGTCCAGGGTGAAGTTCAGGTAACACTGAATGGAGGCCCGAACCCACGCACGTTGAAAAGTGCGGGGATGAGGTGTGGGTAGCGGAGAAATTCCAATCGAACCTGGAGATAGCTGGTTCTCTCCGAAATAGCTTTAGGGCTAGCCTCAAGATGAGAGTATTGGAGGTAGAGCACTGATTGGACTAGGGGCCCCCAACGGGTTACCGAATTCAGTCAAACTCCGAATGCCAAATACTTATTCTTGGGAGTCAGACTGCGAGTGATAAGATCCGTAGTCGAAAGGGAAACAGCCCAGACCACCAGCTAAGGTCCCAAAGTATACGTTAAGTGGAAAAGGATGTGGAGTTGCTTAGACAACCAGGATGTTGGCTTAGAAGCAGCCACCATTTAAAGAGTGCGTAATAGCTCACTGGTCGAGTGACTCCGCGCCGAAAATGTACCGGGGCTAAACGTATCACCGAAGCTGTGGATTGACACCGTATGGTGTCGATGGTAGGAGAGCGTTCTAAGGGCGTTGAAGTCAGACCGGAAGGACTGGTGGAGCGCTTAGAAGTGAGAATGCCGGTATGAGTAGCGAAAGAAGGGTGAGAATCCCTTCCACCGAATGCCTAAGGTTTCCTGAGGAAGGCTCGTCCGCTCAGGGTTAGTCGGGACCTAAGCCGAGGCCGAAAGGCGTAGGCGATGGACAACAGGTTGATATTCCTGTACCACCTATACATCGTTTGAACGATGGGGGGACGCAGAAGGATAGGGTAAGCGCGCTGTTGGATATGCGCGTCCAAGCAGTTAGGCCGGAAACGAGGCAAATCCCGTTTCCATTAAGGCGGAGCTGTGATGGCGAGGGAAATATAGTACCGAAGTTCCTGATTCCACGCTGCCAAGAAAAGCCTCTAGTGAGATGTAAGGTGCCCGTACCGCAAACCGACACAGGTAGGCGAGGAGAGAATCCTAAGGTGTGCGAGAGAACTCTCGTTAAGGAACTCGGCAAAATGACCCCGTAACTTCGGGAGAAGGGGTGCTTTTTAGGGTGAATAGCCCAGAAAAGCCGCAGTGAATAGGCCCAGGCGACTGTTTAGCAAAAACACAGGTCTCTGCGAAGCCGCAAGGCGAAGTATAGGGGCTGACACCTGCCCGGTGCTGGAAGGTTAAGGGGAGAGGTTAGCGCAAGCGAAGCTTTGAACCGAAGCCCCAGTAAACGGCGGCCGTAACTATAACGGTCCTAAGGTAGCGAAATTCCTTGTCGGGTAAGTTCCGACCCGCACGAAAGGTGTAACGATCTGGGCACTGTCTCAACGAGAGACTCGGTGAAATTATAGTACCTGTGAAGATGCAGGTTACCCGCGACAGGACGGAAAGACCCCGTGGAGCTTTACTGCAGCCTGATATTGAATTTTGGTACAGCTTGTACAGGATAGGTAGGAGCCTGAGAAGCCGGAGCGCCAGCTTCGGTGGAGGCGTTGGTGGGATACTACCCTGGCTGTATTGAAATTCTAACCCGCGCCCCTTATCGGGGTGGGAGACAGTGTCAGGTGGGCAGTTTGACTGGGGCGGTCGCCTCCTAAAGAGTAACGGAGGCGCCCAAAGGTTCCCTCAGAATGGTTGGAAATCATTCGTAGAGTGTAAAGGCACAAGGGAGCTTGACTGCGAGA
The DNA here is from genome assembly GCF_046715815.1 of Peribacillus sp. S4. Classification (NCBI taxonomy): domain Bacteria; kingdom Bacillati; phylum Bacillota; class Bacilli; order Caryophanales; family Bacillaceae; genus Peribacillus; species Peribacillus sp. S4. Next base: position 14,228 of record NZ_CP175708.1, read on the forward strand.
CCTACAAGTCGAGCAGGGACGAAAGTCGGGCTTAGTGATCCGGTGGTTCCGCATGGAAGGGCCATCGCTCAACGGATAAAAGCTACCCCGGGGATAACAGGCTTATCTCCCCCAAGAGTCCACATCGACGGGGAGGTTTGGCACCTCGATGTCGGCTCATCGCATCCTGGGGCTGTAGTCGGTCCCAAGGGTTGGGCTGTTCGCCCATTAAAGCGGTACGCGAGCTGGGTTCAGAACGTCGTGAGACAGTTCGGTCCCTATCCGTCGCGGGCGCAGGAAATTTGAGAGGAGCTGTCCTTAGTACGAGAGGACCGGGATGGACGCACCGCTGGTGTACCAGTTGTCTTGCCAAAGGCATAGCTGGGTAGCTACGTGCGGACGGGATAAGTGCTGAAAGCATCTAAGCATGAAGCCCCCCTCAAGATGAGATTTCCCATGGCGCAAGCTAGTAAGATCCCTGAAAGATGATCAGGTTGATAGGTCAGAGGTGGAAGCATGGTGACATGTGGAGCTGACTGATACTAATAGATCGAGGACTTAACCAACGCTTTTTAAAAAATGAAATACCTTCTTATTATCTAGTTTTGAAGGAACAACGTTCCTTTTATGTTTGGTGGCGATAGCGAAGAGGTCACACCCGTTCCCATTCCGAACACGGCAGTTAAGCTCTTCAGCGCCGATGGTAGTTGGGGGTTTCCCCCTGTGAGAGTAGGACGCCGCCAAGCCATTTAAAAAGATCAGCCATCCGGCTGGTCTTTTTTGTCGTTTCAGGTCAGATCATTTCACCAATAGGGTGTTGGAAGGATCAGATGTGGAACCTTTCCGACTTAATCCATTCAAATATTAAAAATGGCACCTTAGCTTGGCTTATTTTAAGGAATTGCACAATGCAAGGGTAATCGTCATTAGGCATGGTTTTCATCAGCTCTGCCCACCATTCTGTTTCATAACGAGCTATTATGCTAAGGTTATAAGAAATCAAATAATGAATCAAAAGTTCAGGTAATGAAAAAGCGGACGAATCTTTATTCAGAGATAGCATGAATTGTCCTTCTTCCAAATTATACCGTATTGGAGATTTGGCATTATGAATGGGAACACCCTCTGTTTTTAAATGCAGTGTTCCGGGAGCTTCCGAAATACTGTAAATTTGATTCGTTTTAGCTTTCAAAAATTCTTCCAATCGACTGCTGGACATTTGATAGCTATCCAATATGGTTGAAGGCAATTGAAAACCATTGGGAGAGGGTAGCAGGGCGACGAAATTTTTCTTGGAAATGGACCATGTAAAGTTTTGCATATCCGGGATTTCTTTCATAAGTGTACCCATGGAAAACTTTTCACCTTCCAGATGCTTGATATGAAATAATTTCTCGGCGATGCAGGTGAAAAGTCCATTTTTTTGCGTTTTTACTTCATCCTTCAGAAATTCATATTGTTGCTTTTTCTTTTTCCTCGTAGTTACCCCATGGGCAAGCATCGAAGTTGATTCCGGATAGTTAGGATCAATCGTGAGCAGACAAGCCTTTAATAATTGGGCAAATCCATAAAATGTAAGGATTGGCTGAATGGATAGCGGTGCAATGGCTGCCTGATTATAATAAGTTTTAGCATGTTCAAGATGGTAAATAAATGGATAACAATTATCGTAACTTTTGATTTCCGCTTCTGCTATTTTTTCTTGTGTGTAACATTTTTGTAAAAAAAGTTGAGAGGAAGATGCGGAAAAAAAAGGTGTATATTTATCGAAATTATCATTGTTTTCAGGCATTGCAGCTGTCCTCCAAATTAATAGAATAATCAAACATTTATTTCTCTTCTTGACAGTAGTATGTCCTATTGATAACCTACAAATAATATTTTTAAGCAGGAGGGGAAAATAATGTGGGAAAATAAATTTGCAAAAGAAGGTTTAACCTTTGATGATGTCCTATTAATTCCAGCGAAATCAGAGGTTTTGCCGAAAGATGTCAACCTTCAAGTCAACTTAGCTGAAAACTTAAAGCTCAACCTTCCTATCATCAGTGCAGGAATGGATACCGTGACGGAAGCAGAGATGGCGATTGCCATGGCTCGTCAAGGCGGATTGGGTATCATTCATAAAAATATGTCCATTGAAGCACAAGCTGAACTGGTGGATAAAGTAAAACGTTCAGAAAGCGGTGTAATTACCGATCCATTTTTCTTGACGCCAGATCACCAGGTATTCGATGCAGAGCATTTAATGGGTAAATATCGCATTTCGGGTGTTCCTGTAGTCAACAATATTGAGGATCAAAAACTTGTGGGTATCATTACAAACCGTGATTTGCGATTTATTTCCGATTTTTCCTTGAAGATTTCCAGTGTCATGACTGTTGAGAATCTCGTCACAGCACCAGTAGGAACTAACTTGGAACAAGCAGAGAAGATTCTTCAAAAGTACAAAATCGAAAAGCTTCCTCTTGTAGACGATAATGGAGTTCTTAAAGGACTTATTACGATCAAGGATATCGAGAAAGTCATTGAGTTCCCGAATTCGGCGAAAGATAAGCAAGGGAGATTGCTTGCAGGTGCTGCAGTCGGAGTCACTAAGGATACAATGAAGCGTGTTGAAATGCTTGTTAAGTCCCATGTCGATGCAATTGTACTTGATACAGCTCACGGTCATTCAGAAGGCGTCCTTGAAATGGTGAAGGAAATCCGCGCGACTTATCCTGAATTGACGATCATTGCCGGTAATGTGGCAACAGCTGAAGGGACGAAAGCATTGATTGAAGCGGGAGCCGATGTAGTGAAAGTGGGAATCGGACCAGGGTCAATCTGTACGACAAGGGTTGTAGCCGGTGTAGGTGTTCCACAAATCACGGCAGTCTTCGATTGTGCAACAGAAGCAAGAAAGCATGGTAAAACGATTATCGCTGATGGCGGAATTAAATATTCAGGAGATATCGTTAAAGCCCTGGCTGCAGGCGGACATGCAGTAATGCTTGGCAGTATGCTTGCAGGTGTAACTGAAAGCCCTGGCGAAACGGAAATTTTCCAAGGTCGCCGTTTTAAAGTGTATCGGGGTATGGGATCTGTTGCTGCAATGGAAAAAGGATCTAAAGATCGTTACTTCCAGGAAGATAACAAGAAATTCGTTCCGGAAGGCATCGAAGGGCGCCTTCCATACAAAGGACCTCTATCAGATACCATTTTCCAACTGATTGGCGGCATTCGTTCAGGTATGGGATATTGCGGTACAGCCACATTGGAAGAGTTGAGAGAAAACTCTCAATTTGTCAAAATGACCGGTGCCGGATTAAGGGAGAGCCATCCTCATGATGTCCAAATCACTAAAGAAGCACCGAACTACTCAATGTAATGAATTTAACATATAATCGTCATTAAAATTTATTGTTAAAATAGACAGAGTCTGCGATTACTCTGTCTATTTTTTTTATTTTTTCTGTGATAAACTAGACAAGGTGTCAAGGGATTTACATAAAGTTTCTTCTTTGTTATAGAGATTAGCTTAAAAGTTGGAGGTATTGGAAATTGAAAAAAATCAGCAAGATAACCCTCATTTTCACTTTTGTTTTTGTTCTTGTTATGTCGCAATTTGCCTATCAACCGGGGGAAGCTGTTGCTGAATCTGATAATTTAGGTTTAAAAGCAGAGGCAGCCATCATAATCGATGGTGAAACGGGACAAATCGTGTATGAAAAAAATGCCGATAAAGTATTAGGGATTGCATCCATGTCTAAAATGATGACCGAGTACATCATAATGGAGTCAATTGAAAATGGGAAAATCAGTTGGGATCAAAAAGTAAAAATAAATAAATATGTACATGACCTTTCAAAAGCACCCAATTTGTCGAATGTTGGGTTAACGGAAGGTGAAGATTATACAGTTAAGGAACTATATCAAGCTATGGCCGTCTATTCAGGAAATGCGGCAACAGTAGCTTTAGCACAGCTAGTTTCCGGAAGTGAAAAGAGCTTCGTTAAGTTAATGAACGTAAAAGCAAAGGAATTAGGCTTGAAACATCATAAATTCGTTAACGCCAGCGGGTTGAATAACTCCGATTTATTAGGGCAATATCCTTCAGGTGATGAAGATGATGAAAATATCATGACAGCAAAAGATACTGCACTTCTTGCTTATCGTTTAATAAATGATTATCCGGAAGTTTTAAAAATCGCCAGTATTCCTAAATTGAAGTTCCGTGATGGAAAAGAATATCCGAACTTCAACTGGATGCTGCCTGGCCTGATTTTTGAATATAAAGGCGTAGACGGACTAAAGACGGGATCTACCGACTTTGCCGGTTATGGGCATACAGGGACGGTTATCCGGGACGGTCAGCGCTATATCACGGTGGTCATGAAGTCCACTAATAAAAACGAACGTTTTGCAGATAGCACTAAGCTTATGAACTATGCTTATGCAACATTTAAAAAGGAAAAAGTCCTTCCAGCCAACTACCAGGTGAAAGGGAAAGAAACACTTTCAGTAGTGAAAGGCAAGGAAAAAGAAGTTAAGATTCAATCTGAAAAAGCAATCGAGCTACTTGTTGAAAATGGTGGGAAAGACAACTATAAAACAGATTTAGTGATCGATAAAAACAAATTGAATGATGATGGTAAGCTGACTGCACCAATCAAAAAAGGTGAAAAGCTAGGCTACATCACAGTCACTCCTAAAAAAGGAGAAGATTACGGGTACATCAACGGCGATCCAGTTAAGGTTAACGTCGTAGCTGCCGAATCCGTTGAAAAGGCAAACTGGTTCGTATTATCAATGCGGGCGGTCGGCGGATTCTTTGGAGACGTTTGGAGCAGTGTGGCTTCCACTGTTAAAGGCTGGTTTTAAGTTTCGCGTATAAAACGGTTGCGTAATGTATAAAATTATAGTACATTATGGAAAACAATTTGATTATATAAGAAAGCAATGACAGGAAATAGTAACAAGTATTTCTTTCTACAGAGAGCCGATGGCTGGTGGAAATCGGTGTGAGAGTTTTGTGAATCCCTCCTGGAGCAGAGTATGGAAAGCCTTTTTGGTCAGTAAATACTTTCGGTTAAAAGCCGTTATCGTGATAAGTGGTAGGCGTGTTTCATAGGCCTTCAACTAGGGTGGCAACGCGGGTTAACTCTCGTCCCTTCTTCAGGGGACGGGAGTTTTTTGCGTTCTTTGATAAATCATCAAAAACATTAAGGAGGAACTGAAATGTTGGATTTGAAATATGTAAGAAATAATTTTGAAGAAGTGAAGCGTGTATTGCAATTCAGAGGTGAAGATTTAACTGATTTAGGAAAATTCGAGGAACTGGATGTAAAGCGCCGGACCTTGATTGCTGAAACGGAAAAGTTAAAAAGCCAAAGAAATGAAGTTTCACAGCAAGTGGCCATATTGAAACGGGAGAAAAAAGATGCAGATCAGTTGATTGCGGAAATGCGTGAAGTCGGTGACCGTATAAAAGGTTTCGATGATGAGCTTCGTGAAGTGGAAGCGCAATTAGAAACATTACTTCTTTCCATTCCTAATATACCGCATGAAAGCGTGCCTGTTGGTGAGACGGAAGACGATAATGTCGAAATCCGTAAATGGGGGGAGTTACCTGAATTCAAGTTTGAACCGAAACCACACTGGGATGTAGCTGGAGATCTAGGCATCCTGGATTTTGAACGGGCAGCAAAAGTGACCGGAAGCCGATTTGTATTTTATCGGGGTCTTGGTGCTCGATTGGAGCGTGCACTAATTAGCTTTATGTTAGACCTTCATGTTGAGGAACACGGATATGAAGAAATGCTGCCGCCATATATGGTGAACCGTGCAAGCATGACCGGGACAGGTCAATTGCCAAAATTTGAAGAGGATGCTTTCCGTATTGAAAGTGATGATTACTTCTTGATTCCTACAGCTGAAGTGCCGGTGACAAATTTCCATCGTGATGAAATCATGAGCACGGACGATCTGCCGATTAGCTATGCGGCATACAGTGCTTCATTCCGTTCAGAGGCAGGATCTGCGGGTCGTGATACGCGGGGGCTAATTCGTCAGCACCAGTTCAATAAAGTTGAACTAGTGAAGTTCGTGAAGCCGGAAGATTCCTATGCAGAGTTGGAAAACCTTACAGGTCATGCCGAAAAGGTCCTCCAATTGCTGGGTCTTCCATACCGAGTGCTAAGCATGTGTACAGGAGATCTTGGTTTCACAGCTGCTAAAAAGTATGATATCGAGGTTTGGATCCCGAGCTATGGCACGTACCGCGAAATTTCTTCTTGCAGTAACTTTGAAGCATTCCAGGCTAGACGGGCCAATATTCGCTTCAGACGTGATGCAAAAGGCAAACCGGAACACGTCCATACCCTAAATGGATCAGGTTTGGCAATCGGCCGTACAGTCGCTGCCCTTTTGGAGAATTACCAGCAGGAAGATGGCAGTGTCATCATTCCTGAAGTATTACGTCCATATATGCGCGGTGCGGAAGTCATTAAACCGTAAGTCAAAGGGAATCAGCTTCTGGTTAAAGAGGCTGATTCCCCTTTTTATCAAAGTTTGAAAATTATTTTAAAAAAACTTTATAGAGGGCTTGACTTTGATTTTAATTCCATGTAATATAATAAATGTTGATACGGAGGTATACCCAAGTCCGGCTGAAGGGATCGGTCTTGAAAACCGACAGGGGAGTCAAATCCCGCGGGGGTTCGAATCCCTCTACCTCCTCCATAACTTATTAATAACCACAGCGCATAAATTGGATATCGATGAATTCCGTTACAGTTATGTAACGGAATTTTTGTTTTCTAATATATTAAAAAACCACCGGATAACCGGTGGTTTTTCTGTTTTACACATTTCGCAACAACTTGGTTTGCTCCATATATTCGGCAATCCGTTTTATAAGAGGTTCGATACTTGCTTCATCCTGCATAAGATCATATTCGTTTATATTTAATCGAAGGACAGGGCAGGCGTTGAATTGATCGATCCATTCTTCGTAACGGCCATGCATTTCCTGCCAATATTCAATTGGGGTATGCTGTTCCATTGGACGGCCGCGCTCTTGGATCCGGTTGAGGATATCATCGAGCGAACCTTCGAGATAGATAAGTAAATCAGGGTGCGGGAAGTATGGCGTCATTACCATGGCATTGAAAAGGCTTGTATACGTTTCGTAGTCCACGTCATTCATCGTGCCTTTTTCATAATGCATTTTTGCAAATATCCCGGTGTCTTCATAAATGGAACGGTCTTGGATAAAACCGCCGCCATATTCGAAGATTTTTTTTTGCTCTTTAAAACGTTCAGCGAGGAAATAGATTTGCAGGTGGAAACTCCAACGATTAAAATCATCGTAAAACTTATCCAGGTAGGGGTTCGTATCAACCTTCTCAAATGATGTCCTGAATTGAAGGGCATCGGCTAACGCATTGGTCATGGTCGATTTTCCTACGCCAACCGTCCCTGCTATCGTAATGACGGCGTTGTTTGGAATATTATATTTCTTTCGTAAGTTCATTTGACTTTACTCCTTTGTGCAGGGCATTCTCTATTTGGCTGATTATCGTTTTCAAATCATCCTTGTTCCCGACAAAATCCAGCTCATCTCCGTTGAATGTAAGAACAGGGATGTCAGGGTGCTGTTTCTCGAATGTTTCCATGAATGTTCGATAATCCGCGGATAACTGCTCTAAATAAATGGAGGATATATTTTCTTCGATTTCCCGACCTCTTTTACCGATTCGGGAGAGAAGAGTATCAAGGCTTGCGTTTAAATAAATCACCATATTAGGTTCAGGCATATCCCGTGTTAAAATATTGAATATCTCAAGGTATTTATTGTATTGTTCGTTCTTTAACGTTCTTTCAGCAAATATCAAGTTCTTGAATATATGATAATCAGCCACTACGGCTTGGTCGTTAGTAAGATACTTTTTTTCGATATCTTCCAATTGTTTATAACGGTTACACAGAAAAAACATTTCTGTTTGAAAGCTCCACTCATCAATATCTTTATAGAATTTCCCGAGAAATGGATTTTCATCGACAATTTCCCTTAATAATGAAATTTGAAAATGATCTGCGATAACTTTTGCGAGTGATGTTTTTCCCACGCCGATTGGACCTTCGACAGTGATAAATGGGGTGGATTTCATCCAATCTGTCCTCCTTCATGAGGTATCAAGCTAAAATTCCCGGTCATAGGATTTTCGCCAAGAGATATTGTATCACAGACTTGGGACTTTAGTGACATTTTTGTCAGGTTGATAAAGAAAGAGAATGAAAGAGTGTTAATTGGGGAGGTATGTAGATTAATTCCTTATTCGATTGAATGCTTACATGTCTTCACCTTGTTTTATGGATGCCTTGAGAACATGGTTCATCATTTTTAATGCATAATGATTATCTTCCTTTGATGCAGAAGCAATGCAATCCTTCGGAATCCATAATTTATATTCCCGCATATAGGCATCATTGGCCGTGAATAGCACGCAGATGTTGCCAGCTATGCCAGTAATGATCAGGGTATCCACGTTTAATTGTTTAAGCAGTGTATTGAGTGCCGTCCCATAAAATGCTGAATGCTTCGGCTTGATGAGGAAAAATTCGTCCTGTTGCGGTTTTATTCTTTCGATTAATGAGGCATTACCTTCATTTTTACATTTATCAATGATTTTATCGAAGTCAGCCTGCCATAAATCATAATGATCATTGATATAAATGATTGGAAAACCTTTTTCTTTCATTTGCTTCTTTAATTTCAAGATCGGATCGACGATAAGTTTCGTATGTGAAAGGAGCATATTCCCGTATTTGAAGTCAAAGTCATTGATCATATCAATGATAAGCAATGCAAAGGAAGGCGATTCAGGTCGATTCATGGTATATCCTCCTGTATTATGAGAATTTACTTGCAGCACATATGCCGAATGCGTTACTATTCATTAGAATAAGTAGTATGACCTTTATTTTGTCTTATATTTGTCTGTTTACTCCTATTTAATATGAGGGGGTTTTTTTTTGAAGGATGATGTTCATTACATGAATTTAGCCTTAGAGGAAGCAAAAAAGGCGCGGCAATTGAATGAAGTGCCGATTGGCGCTTTAATCGTAATAGATGATCAAGTTATTTCGACGGGGCATAACCTGAGGGAAACGGAACAGAATGCGACGGCACACGCGGAGCTCCTTGCAATCAATGAGGCTTGCCGTGCTACTGGCAGTTGGCGTCTTGAAGATGCGACATTATATGTAACGCTGGAACCTTGCCCGATGTGTGCCGGTGCCATCTTGCAATCAAGGGTGAAAAGGGTTGTTTTCGGAGCGCATGATCCAAAGGCTGGCTGTGCAGGCACATTCATGGATTTACTTCGAGATGAACGCTTTAACCATCAATGTGATGTAACCAGCGGTGTATTGGGGGAAGAGTGCGGCTGGATTTTGACTTCTTTTTTTAAAGAGCTTAGGGATAGAAAGAAAACGTTGAAAAGAGAGCAGGCACTCAAGCTTGTTGAAGAAAATAAATAAGTGAAAACGAATGTTGAAGATGAATCTTTGCTTCATTTGATAAATTTGGAATTGAACTGTCCAAGAACAACACTTGCGTTTTTTTTGTTACCTTAGTATAATGAATTATGCGTCGTAATGACGCTTTGAAATTGGTATTACTTTTGCCGTGCTAGACGGGGAGGTAGCGGTGCCCTGTACTCGCAATCCGCTCTAGCGAGGTTGAATCCCTTCTCGAGGTTAGCATTCTGTAGGGCCTGCCTTAAGTAAGTGGCGTTGACGCCCGGGTCCTGCGCAATGGGACTCCATGAACCATGTCAGGTCCGGAAGGAAGCAGCATTAAGTGGAAGTTCTCATGTGCCGCAGGGTTGCCTGGGCCGAGCTAACTGCTTAAGTAACGCTTATGGTTGCTAATCGACAGAAGGTGCACGGCAGTTATTTTACATAAACAAAAAACTCATTCGTATCGGGTGGGTTTTTTTTTATGCCAAGAAGGTAAAGTGCTTGGTATTTTTGAAAAAAAATGAGGTAATGATGAAATTTCATTTTAGACTTTGATATTAAGGAAATCAGTAATGTATAATAAACAAGATGGAGAAAAGAAGGAGGGATTTCCGTGGGGTATCAAGCATTATACCGGGTATGGCGGCCGCAACAATTCATTGATGTAGTCGGACAGGAACATGTGACGAAAACGTTGCAGAATGCTTTGGTCGGGCAAAAGGTTTCACATGCCTATTTATTTTCCGGTCCACGTGGAACAGGGAAAACAAGTGCTGCCAAAATTCTAGCAAAAGCAGTGAATTGTGAGCATGCACCGACAAGTGAGCCCTGTAACGAATGTGCTACCTGCCGCGGAATCACCGATGGCTCCATATCAGATGTTATAGAAATTGATGCAGCATCCAATAATGGTGTCGAGGAAATCCGTGACATTCGTGATAAGGTCAAATATGCACCTAACGCGGTTACATATAAAGTTTATATCATTGATGAGGTACATATGCTTTCACAAGGGGCGTTCAATGCGCTTTTAAAGACATTGGAAGAACCTCCGAAGCACGTGATTTTCATATTGGCGACGACTGAGCCTCATAAGATTCCACTAACGATCATTTCCCGTTGCCAAAGGTTTGATTTTAAACGGATCCAGCCTCAAGATATAGTTGGCCGGATGTCACAAATCATTGCAGAAACAGGTGTTTCTTGTGATGAACAAGCCCTGCATATCATTGCGAGGGCAGCCGAAGGCGGGATGCGGGATGCACTAAGCCTTCTTGATCAAGCGATATCCTTCAGTTCGGAGACAGTTTCAGTGGAAGATGCATTGACTGTCACCGGATCTGTTTCGCAAGCGTTTTTAAGCCGGCTGGCAAAAGCTATATATGATAAAGAAGTAGCGGTGGCACTTGAAGTCCTTGAAGAATTGCTGGCCATGGGAAAAGACCCGGCTAGGTTCATAGAAGACATGATTTATTACTTCCGTGACATGCTTTTGTTTCAAACGGCACCGGCACTGGCAGAATCCTTCGAGCGTGTTTTGATAGATCCCCAATTCAAGGAATTGGCAGAAGTAATTTCTTCTGAATCGATTTACTCCATAATTGAAAGCTTCAATCAAACACAGCAAGACATGAAATGGACAAATCATCCAAGGATTTTCCTTGAGGTGGCACTTGTCAAGTTATGTAATGAGCAAAGGCCAAATCAAATTGATAACGGGCAGCTTCAACAGCTGCAGCAGAAAATAGAAGATTTAGAGAAGAAATTACTCGAAATGCAGAAAAACGGCATTCCGGCAGCCATGGCAGAAAAACCTGCAGAGCAGGCTAAGGCGCAAAGGGCCGTTAAAAAGTCATATAAAGCACCTGCCGGAAAGATCAATCAAGTTTTGAAACAAGCTACAAAGCCAGGTCTTAATGCTGTGAAAAGTAAGTGGGGGGAAGTGCTTGAACAGTTAGGTCTGCAAAACCAAAAGTCATTGGCAGCTTTATTAACGGAGGCAGAACCTGTTGCTGCGTCAACTGAAGCTTTTGTGGTAAAATTCAAATATGATATTCATTGTCAAATGGCAATGGAAAATAACCGTTTCGTGGAAGTGATAGCCTCGATCATGCAGCAATTGACCGGACACCGAATGGAGATAGCTGGAGTTCCGGAAAGCCAGTGGCAAAGGTTGCGGGAGGACTTCATCTCAACACAGCAGTTCGACGGTCCAGAAGAAACGGAATCAAAAGAAGAAGACCCCTTTATAGCAGAGGCTAGAAAATTAGTCGGCGATGATTTACTTGAAATTAAAGAATAATTGGAGGTAAGGAAAATGGGTATGCGCGGCGGTAATATGCAGAACATGATGAAACAAATGCAAAAGATGCAAAAGAAGATGGCAGAAGCACAAGAAGAATTAGGTGAAAAAAGGGTTGAAGGAACTGCCGGCGGCGGAATGGTAACGGTCATCGTGACTGGACATAAAGAAATAGTCGATGTAGTCATCAAACCGGAAGTTGTCGATCCGGATGATATCGATATGCTTCAGGATTTAGTGTTGGCTGCCACTAACGATGCTTTGAAAAAGGCGGAAGAAATGACAAACCAAACGATGGGACAATTCACTAAGGGAATGAACCTTCCGGGTATGTTTTAAGCAAGTTCAAAAGAAACTTCCTTTCAGGGGGTTTCTTTTGAAATTTTTAGGAGGAATTCGATGCATTATCCAGAACCAATTTCCAAGCTCATTGACAGTTTTATGAAATTGCCGGGGATTGGTCCTAAAACGGCTGCTCGATTAGCCTTTCATGTATTAAGCATGAAGGAAGATACTGTTTTGGATTTTGCAAAAGCACTTGTTAATGCTAAGCGGAATCTTATGTATTGCTCAGTCTGTGGTCATATTACAGATCAAGATCCCTGCTATATTTGCGAAGATCAAAAGAGGGACAGAAGTTTGATCTGTGTGGTTCAGGACCCGAAAGATGTTATAGCTATGGAAAAGATGAGAGAGTTCAATGGTTTATACCATGTACTGCATGGCAGTATTTCCCCGATGGACGGAATCGGTCCGGAAGATATAAATATTCCTGATTTATTAAAGCGCCTGCAAGATGAAACAGTGCTGGAGGTAATTTTGGCCACTAATCCTAACATTGAAGGTGAAGCGACAGCCATGTATATTTCCCGGTTGCTTAGACCATCAGGCATCAAAGTGACCCGAATTGCCCACGGACTTCCTGTTGGCGGAGATTTGGAGTATGCGGATGAAGTGACGCTATCAAAAGCAATAGAAGGAAGAAGAGAAATATAAGATAGCTGGGAGGACTTCACTTGTTCTTTCGTAAAAAAAAGAAACTTCGGAATGAATTCAATGATTCATTAATCGAAGAGCTTGAACAATTGAAATGGAATTGGCATAATCAAAAATCATTACTTGAAAAAAGCGTTGATCCATCTGAGGAAGTAATCGCCCAAACGAGACTGGCGGAAGTGAAATATTTCTACTTATTCAGGGAAGTTAAAAGAAGGAATGTTCGCTTAAAAAGATGATAAGGAAATGGCTGTGAAGGATTGTTTGTTCCTCATGGCCATTTTTTTCGGTTCTTAATCCAGCGTTTCCTTCATATAAGTTTAGTACAAGCTTGCGGGGAGGAATGAGTTTGGAACCAGTTGTCTTTGTTGCCATAGTTGGCGGCTTGATTTTAATGCTCCTCATTATCGGGGCCCCATTAAGACCTGTCCGGTTCATAGGGCAGGGCATTATAAAGGTCATTATCGGTGCAGCATTTTTGTTCTTTTTGAA
>NZ_CP175708.1:32500-95000 GCF_046715815.1 Peribacillus sp. S4
AAGCGGTACGCGAGCTGGGTTCAGAACGTCGTGAGACAGTTCGGTCCCTATCCGTCGCGGGCGCAGGAAATTTGAGAGGAGCTGTCCTTAGTACGAGAGGACCGGGATGGACGCACCGCTGGTGTACCAGTTGTCTTGCCAAAGGCATAGCTGGGTAGCTACGTGCGGACGGGATAAGTGCTGAAAGCATCTAAGCATGAAGCCCCCCTCAAGATGAGATTTCCCATGGCGCAAGCTAGTAAGATCCCTGAAAGATGATCAGGTTGATAGGTCAGAGGTGGAAGCATGGTGACATGTGGAGCTGACTGATACTAATAGATCGAGGACTTAACCAACGCTTTTTAAAAAATGAAATACCTTCTTATTATCTAGTTTTGAAGGAACAACGTTCCTTTTATGTTTGGTGGCGATAGCGAAGAGGTCACACCCGTTCCCATTCCGAACACGGCAGTTAAGCTCTTCAGCGCCGATGGTAGTTGGGGGTTTCCCCCTGTGAGAGTAGGACGCCGCCAAGCCATTTAAAAAGATCAGCCATCCGGCTGGTCTTTTTTTTGCTTAATGCAAAGAAAAATCATTGGATATAAAGGGATTATCAATTATGGAAACTTTTATGAAGACATACACGTATTGAAATTCTTCATCATACATTGTTAAAAGCATCCCCGGGTTCTCTTAAACTATTTAAATCAATGTATGCGAACAATGGTTTTTGGGGAGAATGCAGGTATGGAGGTGGAGATGTTGGGGACAACAACAACCAAAACAACGGCAGGGGAAACGTGCGCGGTTTGTGAACAAGTAAAAGGGATGGGTATACATCTATATACGACTTTTATTTGTGAGGAATGCGAAAGGGATATGATAGGGACGGATACGAACGATCCCAAGTACCAATATTACTTAAAGAAATTAAGAAAAGTCACTAACCCTGAAATATTATCATGAAAAAATAGTTTGTGGAAAGTTAAAGAATCAGAGATAAAAGAAATGTGTGTTTCTTGAGTCTCTGATTCTTTTTTTGGTACTTTAGAAGAATGCTTGGCAACATGCTCCCATGTTTCTGTAAGTTCCCTCCAAACAGACTGTTCAGAGATGCATAATTGCCTTTCTGTCGACGCAATATGAGATAAAATTATACTTATTTGATAAAATGAAAAAATACTATGATATGAGGGAAGAGAAAAATGAATCAATCACAGACACCATTGTTCGATGCAATGAGTGCTTTTCATAAAAAAAGCTCCATATCCCTGCATGTCCCAGGGCATAAAAATGGACGGGTGTTTAATAAAAAGGGCCAGGCCTTATACAACCCCCTGCTTGGTATTGATGCCACGGAAATAAGCGGCTTAGATGACCTGCATGCTCCAGAGGGGGCCATTCTAAAGTCCGAGCAACTACTCGCTGATCTATATGGGGTAAAGCGGAGTTATTTTCTCGTTAATGGGTCCACAGTAGGCAACATTGCCATGATTCTTGCTGCCTGCCGGGAAGGTGATAAAGTCCTTGTCCAAAGAAACTGCCATAAATCAATTTTACATGGATTGATGTTAGCGAATGTACAACCCATTTTTTTGCAACCGGAATATTATGAGAAATGGGGCATTGCCGGCGGTGTGGGATCAAATTTAATTGAAGAAGCCTTGAGTGTACATCCAGATGCAAAAGCCATCATTGTTACCTATCCTAATTATTATGGAATTAGTGAAGACTTGACGGAAATGGTAAGACTTGCACATCAAAGGGGGATCCCAGTGCTGGTGGACGAGGCACATGGCGCTCATTTTCAGTTAGGAAGTCCGTTTCCCAAGTCGGCCATTTTGGCAGGGGCAGACGCCGTTGTCCATTCAGCGCATAAAACACTGCCGGCCATGACGATGGGGTCATTTCTTCATGTGAATTCATCCTTAATTGATGTTGACCAAGCATCATTCTATTTACAAATGCTTCAGTCCAGCAGTCCATCTTACCCAATTATGGGCTCGCTCGACTTGGCCAGGGCCTATTTAGCCGCTTATACATCAGAAGATAAAAAATTCCTTATTGAAAAGATATCGGACTTCAGAGGAAAACTGGGTGCCCTGCAGACAGTAAGGGTGTTGGAGGCGCCGCCAGGCACCTTGGCAGACCCGCTAAAAGTAGTCATTCAATCAACAAATGGTTTAAGTGGATTTGAGTTACAGCAGCTATGTGAAGCCAAAGGCATTTTTACGGAGTTGGCTGATCCTGATAATTTATTAATGATTTTACCCTTATTAAAAAGGGGTACCGATTTTCCTTTTCATGAAATCATACAAACTATAAAAAGTGCCACTCAAGACAGAACTGGAAACAAGGAAGCAGATCTTCGGGTCCTCTGGCCTGATGGAAGGTCAATGGCAGGGCTTGAAATGCCCTACTCCGTCATGAAGCATAGCAAAGCAAGACCTGTCGCATTACGGAAAGCAGTCGGAGAGGTATCCGCCGAGATGGTCATTCCTTATCCGCCGGGCATCCCTTTAATTATGTCCGGGGAAATGATTACTCCTGAACATATATCCAATTTGCGGAGACTGCTGGAAATGGGATCAAGGTTTCATGGTGGTTCCTCCCTTTCAAATGGAGAATTAATCGTTTATGAAAGCGGGCAGACGGGTTAAAATGATATACTACATACAAAGAACCTTGGAGGTACATCGATGAAACGTGGTATTTTTATAACAATGGAAGGGCCAGAGGGTGCCGGGAAAACAACCATTACCCAAATGCTTGGCAAGGCTCTGCAACAAGAAGGCTATCAAGTTCTATTAACCCGTGAGCCAGGGGGAGTTCCCATTTCGGAGCAAATTAGGGAAGTGATCCTTAATAAAGATAATACAGCCATGGACTCGAGGACAGAGGCTTTATTATACGCAGCAGCAAGGCGTCAGCATTTAGTGGAAGTGGTCATGCCTGAGCTGGAACGAGGGGGAATTGTCCTCTGTGACCGGTTTATAGATAGCTCGTTAGCCTATCAGGGTCATGCAAGAGGTTTGGATATAGAAGAAGTTTACAATATCAATAAATTTGCAATTGGAGATATGATGCCAGATGCCACGCTCTTTTTTGATATCGACCCAGAAGAGGGATTGAGACGCATCCAGTCCAATGGGGAACGGGAAGTGAACCGGCTGGATCTTGAAGCCCTCGACTTTCATAAAAAAGTTTGTGAAGGGTATCAGTTCATTATAAATAGATGGAAAGAACGTTTCATTATCGTGGATGCTGGCCGGTCAATAGATGAAGTCTTTGAGGAAACGAAAGCCGGCCTATTGGATTTTTTAGCGAAGGCGGGAAACTGATTATATAGGTTTCCATATTATTCAACCAATACTATTTGATATAATGTAGTTAGTAAAAATTCAGAGTAACCGGAGGATGATGAGAATGAAAATGATCATTGCTGTCGTTCAAGACAAGGATAGTCATCGCCTGCTGAATCAATTAGTGGAAAATAATTTCGGAACGACCAAGCTAGCCAGCACTGGCGGGTTTTTAAAATCAGGTAATACGACTTTTATGATTGGAACAGAGGATGAACGTGTTGACCAAGCCATCCAGATCATCAAACAGAATTGTCAGTCACGATCCCAATTAGTTTCACCGGTTTCACCGATGGGCGGGAATGCCGAGTCATATGTACCTTACCCAGTGGAGATTCAAGTGGGCGGTGCGACCATTTTTGTTCTGCCGGTTGAAAACTTTTTACAATTTTAACGGTTAGTTTCAGGGAGGTTCATTATGAAAATCAACCATGATATCCCTATTAAGCCGGATAAATCGCGTCAGGATGCCAAACAATTTCAAACCGGAAATGGAAGGTTTCAACAAATGGTCCAGACACAGGATCAAAAGATGCAAATCCAAACATTAAACCGTTTGATAGGCGATATTGAAGGGGCGGGTCAGCGTTTAGTAAGGTCACGTACTTTTAGGGAATTGGCAAAATATAAAGCATTGGTGAAACGATTTGTTAAAGAAGCGGTTGAATATGGACTGGAACTGAAGCAATCAACGAGCTGGAATGAATATGGACAGAGCCGGCCATTGAAAACCGTGGAAACGATAGATGCAAAATTAGTTGAGTTAAGCGAGGAAATTCTTAATAAAGAGAAAAGTTCGCTTGAAATATTGGAAATGATTGGTGAGATTAAAGGTCTTCTGATTAATTTATATACCTAAGTGAGTTGATGGTTTTGGATAAAACATGGCAGGACATGAGTGAAATTCAGCCGCAGGTAATGACGATGCTGCAAAATAGCATAACGAAGAACAGGGTGGCTCATGCGTATTTATTTGAAGGAGAAAAAGGGACAGGCAAGCAAGAGATAAGCTATGCCTTTGCCAAAAGCTTACTATGTGAAGCCCCGACAGCAGGTTATGAGCCATGCGAACTTTGTCGGAATTGCAAACGGATTTCAAGTGGGAATCATCCAGATGTCCATTTGATAGAAAAAGACGGTCTCTCAATAAAGAAAGAGCAAATCAAGGGGCTTCAGGAAGAATTTTCGAAAAAGAGCGTAGAGGCAGATCGGAAGGTTTATATGATTGCCGATGCTGACAAAATGTCGGTGGGGGCAGCCAACAGTCTATTGAAATTTTTAGAAGAACCTTCGGCTGATACTGTAGCAATATTGATGACCGAACAGCTTCAGAGGATTCTGCCGACTATATTATCAAGGTGCCAAGTGATTTCGTTCAAGCCATTATCTCCGGAGAATGTGAAACGGAAGTTGATAGAACAGGAGTTAGAACCACAGCTGGCCTCAGTTATTGCCCACATCACACAGAATGTGGAAGCTGGAATCGAGCTTAGCCATGATGAATGGTTTGTACAAGCTCAAAAAATAGTGGTAAAATTATATGAAGTGTTAAAACTTAATTCCTTGAAGGCAATGCTGTACCTTCAGACGGATTGGTTCACACACTTTAAAGAAAGAGAACAGGTTGACAGAGGTCTTGATTTGTTACTTCTTATATATAAGGATTTATTATACATTCAGTTGGACAAAAAGGACTTCGTTGTGTTCCAAAATAAACTGAAGGAATTTGAAACTCACGCTCTTCATCTTTCCCCAAGACGCCTTGCTGAACATATGGGTTGCATTTTGGAAGCAAAAAGGAAGCTGATGTCCAACACGAATCCACAGCTGTTGATGGAACAGCTTGTGCTGAATTTGCAGGAGGGATCATGATTTGTATGATGTTGTAGGTGTCCGTTTTAAAAAGGCGGGCAAAATATACTACTTCGATCCGGGTGAATTCGCAATTCCTAAGGACGATTTTGTAATAGTGGAGACTGTCCGCGGTGTTGAATTCGGTAAAGTCGTTACAGCCCGTAAACAAGTAGATGAAAACGATGTTGTCCTGCCATTGAAAAAAGTACTTCGGGTCGCTGATGCAAAAGATAAGCTGATTGTAGACGAGAATAAGGCGGCTGCAGAAGAGGCTTACACTATATGTTGTCAAAAGGTTGTGGAACATAAGCTGGATATGAAGCTGGTTGATGTGTCATATACTTTCGACAGAAATAAAGTCGTGTTTTATTTTACAGCGGATGGTCGCGTGGATTTCCGTGATTTAGTCAAAGATTTAGCTGCCATATTCAGAACTCGCATAGAACTGCGCCAAATCGGGGTAAGGGATGAGGCAAAGATGCTTGGTGGCATCGGACCTTGTGGCAGAATGCTTTGTTGCTCCACATTTCTTGGAGATTTTGAACCGGTTTCCATCAAAATGGCGAAGGATCAGAATTTATCATTAAACCCTACAAAAATCTCAGGTTTATGCGGTCGATTGATGTGCTGTCTGAAATATGAAAATGATGAGTATGAAAGTGCGAAGGAAATGCTTCCTGATTTAGGTGAAATGATTAATACGCCTGGTGGCAAAGGCAAGGTAGTGGGGCTTAATATTCTAGAACGCGTACTTCAGATTGAACTAATCGGGCAAGAAAGAGTATTAGAGTATACTCTAGATGAGATTCTAAAAGAGGGAGCCGTTTCTATTCAAGCCACAGATTATTAAGGTGGTGGGAGAGCGTGGATAAGAAAAATATTTTTGATTCGGTGACCAATATGGAAACCCAGATAGGCCAATTATATAAGCAGCTTGGAGAATTGAAGCAGAACTTAGCTGAAATCCTTGAGGAAAATCAGTCGGTCAAGCTGGAAAACGAGCATTTGCGCCATCGGTTGGGCCTTGTGGAAGTCGAAAGTGCGCCTGCTGCAGTTAAGGTCAAACAAAAAGTGAAAAACCGTACTCCAAGTGCGGAAAAGGTTATGGATATCGGGGAAGGCTATGATAACTTAGCCCGTATCTATCAAGAAGGCTTTCATATTTGCAATCTGCATTTTGGCAGTTTACGAAAAGAAGGGGATTGCCTGTTCTGTTTATCTTTTTTAAACAAGAAGTGATAATGGATAATATAAAAGATGTTCCATCTCTTTTACGTGATAGATAGACCGTTTACAATATATAGTGATTCGGGGTCTGACGCATACTATGAGTCAGGCCCCTTTTTGTACGACAGTAACTTAGAAGCATGGTCCCTAAACATGCTTTTTCATACATGATTAGGAGGGTAACAGCAATGGTAGAACTTAATGGAGATGAGCGCCTGGATTATCTTTTGGCGGAGAATTTAAGGATCATCCAGAGCCCATCGGTGTTCTCTTTTTCATTAGATGCCGTTTTATTATCAAGGTTCGTGAATGTACCGATTCAAAAAGGGAAAATCGTCGATCTTTGCTCAGGCAATGGGGTCATACCTTTGCTGCTGAGTACAAGAACAAAAGGGACAATTACCGGTGTTGAAATTCAAGAGCGGTTATATGACATGGCCCAGAGGAGCATGGACTATAATGGCGTGACCTCCCAAATCGAGATGATTCATGGAGATATAAAAGAAATTCCAAAGCAGATAGGGTATAGCAAATATGATGTCGTTACTTGCAATCCACCCTATTTCCCGACGCCATCCATCGAGGAAATTAACAAAAATGAGCACTTTGCAATTGCCCGACATGAAATCATGTGTAATCTTGAGGACGTCATGCGGGTTTCAAGCCAATTGCTGCGTCAAGGTGGGAAAGCTGCATTCGTTCATAGACCGGGCCGTCTTATGGATATCCTGCATTTCATGAGGATGTACAGAATTGAACCGAAGCGACTGCAATTCGTTTATCCTAAGAGTTCAAAAGAAGCGAATACGATTCTTATTGAAGGGATAAAGGACGGCAACCCTGATTTAAAGATTCTTCCCCCGCTTGTTGTATATAATGATCAAAATGAGTATAATCCCGAAATTAGAAGGATTCTATATGGAGAGGAATAAGCACTATTTTTATGTTTTAAAGTGCAGGGACAGCAGTTATTATGCTGGGTATACCAATGATTTGCACCGCAGGATTGATGTTCATAATCAAGGCAGGGGCGCTAAGTATACACGTGGCCGGACACCGGTTGAACTGATTTATCATGAAATATTCGAAACACGGACATTGGCCATGCAGGCTGAATATAAATTTAAGCAATTAACAAGAAAACAAAAGGAAAAGTGGATGGCAAAGGAGGATACATGATATGTGGCAGCAAAAGAGTTTTGAAAAAGAAGGATTGGAGCCGGCTCTATATCTGGTTCCTACACCGATAGGAAACCTTGAGGATATGAGTTTCCGGGCTTTAAGAATCTTAAAGGAAGCGGATGTCATTGCTGCTGAGGACACGCGAAATACGAAGAAATTATGTAACTACTTTGAAATTTCGACACCTATCGTCAGCTATCATGAACATAATAAGGAATATAGCGGGAAGCAAATGCTTGAGAGGCTTCGATCTGGAGAGGTCATCGCATTAGTAAGTGATGCTGGCTTGCCGACGATATCCGACCCGGGATATGAACTGGTCAAAGATGCCATTGCCGAACAGTTTAAAGTCATTCCGTTGCCGGGGGCAAATGCTGCATTAACTGCATTGATCGCATCTGGACTGGTTCCCCAGCCTTTTTACTTCTATGGTTTTTTACAAAGGGGAGCAAAAGAAAAAAAGCAGGAACTGGAAAAGTTAAAAAAAATGGAATCAACTTGGATCGTTTATGAATCGCCACATCGATTGAAAGAAACATTGAAACATATGCATGAAATTTTAGGTGACCGTCGTATAGTATTATGCCGGGAGTTAACCAAGAAATTTGAAGAGTTCATTCGAGGGACTGTGAGTGAGGCCTTGACATGGGCGGTGGAGTCCGAAATTCGCGGTGAGTTCTGTTTAATAATTGAAGGCGGGCAATGGTCGGAGGATGAATCGGAAGAAGCTTGGTGGATGGCCCTAGATATCGTCGGTCATGTTAATCATTATATAGAAACCAAGGAGTTCACTTCAAAGGACGCAATCAAGCAGGTCGCAAAAGATCGCAATATGCAAAAACGCGATGTATATCAAGCTTTTCACATTGATATACAATAATAATAAGCATAAAAAAACTTCCGAAGAACGGAAGTTTTTTTATCATTTATTTAGAAGCAGTGAAGCTTTGTTGAATTTCTTGAATAAGTAATTCTGCACCTTCACGACTAAGAATCAATTTACCATTAGCAAGTGTAAGGTTGTTATCGGAAACTTCACCTGTAACTTGGCAAGTCATGTTTGGTTTGTATTTTTTCAAGATGATGCGCTCATCATCCACATAGATTTCAAGAGCGTCCTTCTCAGCGATACCCAATGTACGACGAAGTTCGATTGGAATAACCACCCGGCCTAACTCATCAACTTTACGAACAATACCTGTAGATTTCATTTAAAAAATTCTCCTCTCAGTTACAATCTAGTACCCTATTTCTATTTTTTTCGCCATTATTCGACAAATTTTTTTATAAATTTATAATACCAGCCATTCCCAAATTCGTCAATGATTTATTTTCATTTTTTTGTAAGAAATAGCAGGGCCCATTTCGTGTGACAAAATGGCTTTTAAAGAGAAAAAATCGGTTATGCCTTTAAAAGTAAAGAAATGCAGGATACAAAGAACTGCTCCCTTCACCACATTTCGACAAAGTATGCATAAGAAAACATACTTCCCTATTATATGATTAAATATATTTTAGTTTCAAAACAAAAGTTCTGAATTAAGGATAATTTTCTGAAAAAGTTTACGAATATGTGAGTTGTTGCACAAAAAAAGAAATTTAGGTATATTTTGTTAAGGTAAGAGGTAATGCTGACAGAAGGGAAGTACCCTTATTTTTAAGTTGAGTCTATTTATTATTTTTTTATTCTATTAACATGATGATTAGATTAGTGATTATTGTCGCACAGAATTGTATATAGCGTTAAAATAGAGATAATAGCTTAAATATATTCTTATGGCTTGGGCCAGTCCCATAGCCGGTTTTTCAAATGATGAGGAGGGAACGAAGTGCAAGATAAATTAAAAACATTCTATATCACGACACCCATATATTATCCGAGTGGCAATTTACATATAGGGCACGCGTATACGACAGTGGCAGGGGATGCCATGGCTCGTTATAAAAGGATGCGTGGCTTCGATGTCATGTATTTAACAGGAACTGATGAACATGGTCAAAAAATCCAGCGTAAAGCGGCTGAGGAAGGAATCACTCCACAGCAATATGTAGATAATATCGTATCAGGGATTAAAGAACTCTGGGAAAAGCTTGATATTTCATATGATGATTTCATCAGGACGACGGAAGATCGCCATAAAGAGGTCGTAGCCAAGATTTTCAAAAGGTTATTGGACCAGGGTGATATATATTTAGACCAATATGAAGGATTATATTGTACACCTTGCGAATCTTTCTTCACGGAACGTCAAGTCGAAGAGAGCAATGGAAACTGTCCTGATTGCGGCAGGCCTGTTGAAAAGGTGAAAGAGGAATCTTATTTCTTTAAGATGAGTAAATATGCGGATCGGTTACTTAAGTTTTATGAGGAAAACCCGGATTTCATTCAGCCGGAATCCCGCAAAAACGAAATGATCAATAACTTCATCAAGCCTGGATTGGAAGATCTGGCCGTTTCACGTACTACTTTCGATTGGGGCATCAAGGTGCCGGGAGATCCAAAGCATGTCATTTATGTATGGATAGATGCTTTGACCAATTATATAACGGCATTAGGGTATGGAACGGACAATGATTCTAAATACTTGAATTATTGGCCGGCAGATGTACATCTGGTCGGAAAGGAAATCGTTCGTTTCCATACAATTTATTGGCCGATCATGTTAATGGCTCTTGACGTGCCGCTTCCAAAGAAAGTCTTCGCCCACGGATGGCTTCTCATGAAAGATGGTAAAATGTCCAAATCAAAAGGAAATGTAGTGGATCCCGTTACATTGATCGATCGTTACGGTTTGGATTCTTTACGCTACTATTTATTGCGTGAAGTACCATTTGGTTCCGATGGGGTATTTACACCGGAAGGGTTTGTGGAACGGATCAATTTTGACCTGGCCAATGATTTAGGGAATTTATTAAATCGAACAGTTGCAATGGTCAATAAATATTTTGATGGTGTGATTCCAAATTACGAAGGATCCAATGGCGAATTCGAAAAAGCTTTGCTTGAAATGAACCAAGAAACGGTTGGCAAGTATGAGGAAGCAATGGAAAACATGGAATTTTCAGTTGCACTGACATCCATTTGGCAACTCGTGAGCAGAACAAATAAATTCATTGATGAGACCCAGCCATGGACTCTTGCTAAAGATGAATCAAAGAAACAAGACCTTGCCAGTGTCATGGTTCATTTGGCGGAATCATTACGCAGGACGGCAATCCTTTTGAAACCATTCTTGACGCAAACACCGGAAAAGATCTTTGCTCAGCTTAGCATCAAAGATGATGTGTTGAAATCCTGGGACAGTTTAGCAGAGTTCGGTCAAATTCCTGCTGAAACAAAAGTCTTGAAGGGAGACCCGATCTTCCCTCGTTTGGATATGGAAGAGGAAGTTTTATATATTAAAGAACAAATGCAGGGAGATGCCCCTAAGGCCGAGGAAAAAGTGGAAGAGACGATTCCCGAGGTTGATGAAATCACTATTGATGACTTTACAAAAGTGGAGCTGCGTGTTGCTGAGGTAATGGCAGTTGAGCCTGTAAAGAAGGCGGATAAGCTTCTTAAACTTCAGCTTGATTTGGGTTATGAGAAACGGCAAGTCGTATCAGGCATTGCACAGCACTATAAACCAGAAGATTTAGTAGGCAAAAAAGTGATATGTGTCACGAATTTGAAACCTGTTAAACTTCGTGGCGAGCTCTCTCAAGGAATGATTTTGGCGGGAAGCCAGGATGATGTGCTCTCAGTCGCTACAATAGATTCATCGATTCCAAATGGTTCAAAGGTGAAATAAACGGATGAAAACATAAAGGTGTTTCATATGAAACATTTTTATGTTTTTTTCTTTATGCTTTTGGAAAAAGTAACGTAATATAGGTTTAGTTTTTGGTTCTACATTTATTAATTGGGCATACTGCCTCTTTTGTAATCTGTTTGTTACCTAAATGTGAAACATAAAACTTTCATTTTTTTATAAAATAGTGCTAGAAAGGAAGAAAAATAATGTTATTTGACACACATGTACATGTTAATGCGGAACAATTCAACGAGGATCTCGAAGACGTAATAGAAAGAGCTAAGGAAGCAGGGGTCGATAATATGGTAGTCGTTGGTTTTGACCGGCCTACCATTATAAGGGCAATGGAATTGATAGAAACTTATGATTTCATGTATGCCGCAGTCGGATGGCATCCTGTGGATGCTATAGATATGACAGAAGACGACTTACAATGGATCGAGGAATTATCCAATCATCCAAAGGTTGTGGCCATTGGAGAGATGGGCCTGGATTATCATTGGGATAAATCTCCGAAAGATGTTCAAATGGAGGTGTTCAGGAAGCAGATTCGATTGGCCAAAAAGGTGGGGCTGCCCATTATCATCCATAATCGGGAAGCGACCGCGGATATCGTGAACATACTGAAGGAAGAAGAGGCATCAAGGGTTGGGGGCATCATGCATTGCTTTAGCGGAAGTGCAGAAACGGCTTTGGAGTGCATCAATATGAATTTTTATATTTCATTGGGAGGCCCAGTGACCTTCAAGAATGCAAAAAAACCTAAGGAAGTGGCAGCAGCAGTACCTTTAGACCGTTTACTGATTGAGACCGATTGTCCATACTTGGCTCCACATCCATATAGAGGGAAGCGTAATGAACCATCATATGTGAAACTTGTCGCTGAACAAATTGCAGAAATCAAACAACTTACAATAGAGGAAGTTTCCCAGGCAACAACGGAAAATGCCAAGAAATTATTCGGCATTAACTGACATTTTTTTTTACAATATCTCCCGGGGTTTGCTAGCTAAAATCGATTTTTTTAAGGTTTCAACAAATTTCACTCCAACTATAGGCTTATTATGTCGAGAAGTCGCCCTTTCCTTTTCAATATGGAATATGCATAATAGGTAGTAATTTCCTGAATGAGAAGTGAATGGGTTGACAGCTTGATAACTAAGTCTATATAATCACCGGGAGGAAGGAGGAGTTTTTCATTCTATTAAAAACTATGAAAAACCTTATTCCCAAACCTTTTGGGAAGAAGAGAATGGCAATGGCCATTTGCAGTGCTATTCTTGTTTCTACAGCATTGGGAATACTTATATATCAAGGAACAAAGGATACAGTAACAATCATGCTAGATGGAAAAAAAGAGGTAGTGCGTACACACGCGGCTACTGTAAATGATATGTTGGAAGATTTAGAGATTAAGGTTCAAGCCGCAGATTATGTCCACCCATCAAGAGCCACAAAGGTTGATGATGATTTGGAGGTGGTTTGGAAGCCTGCACAAAAAATCGTCATGGTACAGGATGGTAAGAAGAAGGAAGTCTGGTCCACCGCAGATACGGTAGATGAACTTTTAAAAGACCAAAATCTAAGTGTGAAGGAACAGGATAAGATCACCCCTTCAAAAAGTACGAAGCTGAAAGCGAATATGGAAGTTGCCATAGACAAAGCCTTTTCACTGAAATTAGTGGTGGGTGGAGACGAAAAGCAGGTATGGTCAACTTCGACTACTGTCGCTGACTTTTTAAAGCAACAAGGAGTAAAACTCAATGATTTGGATCGAGTTGAGCCAGAATTAACCGAAAAAGTTAAAGCTGAGAATACGGTAAACGTAGTTCGAATTGAAAAAGTCACCGATGTAGTGGAAGAACCAGTTGACTTTGCTGTCATAACTAAAAAAGATGACTCTTTATCAAAAGGGAAAGAGAAAATTGTCAAAGAAGGAAAAGATGGACTCGTTTCCAAGAAATATGAAGTTGTTAAAGAAAATGGCAAAGAGGTCAAAAGAGAATTACTTTCAGAAAAAGTAGTTAATAAAAAGCAGGATAAAGTTGTAACGGTCGGAACTCGAACGACGGTTGCGCAGGCATCACGGGGAGTAACTAACGTTAGTTCTTCAAGTGGAAAAGAAATATACGTATCTTCAACAGCTTATACTGCCAGTTGTAAGGGCTGTTCCGGAGTCACGTCCACAGGAGTAGATCTAAAGAGTAATCCGGGTGCGAAAATCATTGCTGTCGATCCAAGCGTAATTCCCATGGGGTCGAAAGTATATGTAGAGGGATATGGCTATGCTGTAGCAGCTGATAAAGGCGGAGCAATAAAGGGAAATAGGATTGACGTCTTCTTTTCTTCAAAAAATGATGCCTATCGCTGGGGTGTTAAGAGAGTAAAGATTCGCGTATTGGACTAATAAGGTTTCTCTCGCAGGAGATGAATTCGTCTCCTGTTTTTTGCGTTTTATTTTCCATTTGTTGAAAAACCCCATGTAAAACTGTTTTAATAAGATAGACGTCTCACCATTCCATAAGATTTCAATATATGCGTGTAAACTTTCATAAATGATCTTCTCTACCCAAAAAAGTTTTTTACGGGGGACCGGTTACGTTTATCCAAGAGCTAATCAAAGCGCTTGCGCTTTTCTGTATGGAGGAAACCATGAAAAAGATTAAAGAAATTATTATTGTAGAAGGAAAAGACGATACGGTGGCGATAAAAAGGGCTGTTAATGCTGATACAATAGAAACCAACGGATCAGCGGTTAATGAGTCCTGTATTGAACAGGTGAGGCTTGCACAAAAGACACGTGGAGCCATCATTTTCACTGACCCTGATTTTCCTGGTCAAAAAATCAGGAATATCATTTCAGAACAAGTAAAAGGGTGTAAACACGCCTTTTTAACGAAGAAGGAAGCCCTTCCTAAGTCAGGTAGAGGAATTGGTGTGGAACATGCTTCTCCTGAGGCAATTCGTAATGCTTTAAAGGATGCCCAAATAATGGATGAAGAGGCTTCAGAAGAGATTTCACAGCAGGATTTAATAGATGCAGGTTTAATCGGGGGATCCGGTGCCAAGGAACGAAGGGAAAAACTTGGATCTATATTAAAAATCGGGTTTACCAATGGTAAACAGTTATATAAGAGACTAAAAATGTTCCAAATATCAACTGAGGCTTTTGAAAAAGCGATGGTACAGATAATTCAGGAGGAAAAAAATGAATAAGGATATTGCAACCCCTGTCAGAACGAAAGAAATATTAAAGAAGTACGGATTCTCCTTTAAAAAAAGCTTAGGCCAAAACTTTTTAATCGATACGAATATCTTGAAACGTATTGTCGAACATGCCAATTTGACAGAGGAAAGCGGCGCCATCGAAATTGGGCCGGGAATCGGGGCATTGACGGAACAACTGGCGAAAAGCAGCAAAAAGGTTGCGGCCTTTGAGATTGATCAGCGTCTACTGCCCATTTTATCGGATACACTGTCTCCCTATAACAATGTAAACATCATTCACGGGGATGTTCTTAAGGCTGATGTCAAGAAGGTCATCGAGGATGAATTTGCTGGATTCTCGGACTTGATGGTTGTTGCAAACCTGCCATACTATGTCACGACACCGATCATTTTAAAGCTATTGTCCGAGGACTTGCCCATTAGAGGCATCGTGTGCATGCTGCAAAAAGAAGTGGCTGACCGAATTGCCGCAAAACCTGGGACAAAGGAATATGGTTCTTTATCCATTGCCATTCAATATTATACAGAAGCCGAAACAGTGATGATCGTACCAAAAACGGTATTCATGCCTCAGCCTAATGTTGATTCAGCTGTAATCCGCCTTACTAGGCGTGTGAAGCCAATCGTCGAGGTCCTGGATGAGGATTTCTTATTCACTGTGACCCGGGCGTGCTTTGCACAGCGTCGGAAAACGATTTTAAATAACTTAACCAGTCAGATGCCAGATGGTAAATCAAAAAAGGAACACATACTTGCCGCTCTCGAAACCGCGGAAGTGGATCCTTCCAGACGGGGCGAAACATTGAGCATCAAAGAATTTGGCCGCTTAAGTGATGCGTTATTGCCGAACTTCAAATAAAGAAAATGTGAAAGATTCAAGTCGGAATGGGGTCACTCCCAGCTTCCGGCTTTTTTTGTTTTGAAATTGCTCTATCATCATGGAACATACCCGAAAATGTAGCCAATCTCCACCTTTCACCATTCAAGATTGATTCGCATAACTTAAGAATGAAAATAAACTAGGGCGGGCTGAAAATAAGTCTTCTCATGGGGTGGGGCCATGAATATTCAAATAAACGATATTGTTGGTCGGGTTTCTTATAAATGCGACGTGTTGTTCCGGGTAATTGATATCCGCGATATTGACGGAAGGCGTGAAGCTATTCTTTATGGGGAAGATATCCGACTGATTGCAGATGCACCTTTTCAAGATTTAATGATTATTAATGATAATGAAAGAAATGATCGACAAAGGTCGAATGAGGTACTACAAGAACAATCTGACCGCTTATTAACGCAAGATCTAGAGCTGCAACAACAAAAAAACGGCTATCAATCCAGTAATGGCTATCGGTATAGCGGTGAATATTTCCAAATACCAGGGAGGGTGCTCCATGTTGATGGGGATGCATCTTACTTAAGGAAATGCATGGATCTATATCAGAAATTCGGTATTCCGGTCAATGGCATCTATTGCAATGAAAAGGAAATGCCCCAAAGGATCGGGGGGTTGCTGGATCATTATCGGCCGGACATTCTTGTTGTCACCGGTCATGATGCCTATTCAAAATCAAAAGGACCGATGTCCGATATTAATGCCTACCGTCACTCAAAGGATTTTGTACAGACAGTTAGAGAAGCGAGAAGGAGGGTTTCTCATTTAGACCAACTGATTATATTTGCCGGGGCTTGTCAGTCGCATTTTGAATCGCTGATTCAAGCGGGTGCAAATTTCGCAAGTTCTCCTTCCCGAGTTAATATACATGCTCTTGATCCGGTATATATCGTCGGAAAGATAAGCTTTACGCCTTTTTCCGATCATATTCATGTATGGGATGTCCTTCGGAATACATTAACGGGAGAGAAGGGGCTGGGGGGAATTGAGACAAAAGGGGTGTTACGGACCGGGTTGCCTTTCAAGCCATTTCAGGAAGAATGAACGAGCTGCATTTTGAAAGAATGCAGCTTGCTTTTGGCAGGGGGAGAATTCGGGTATCCTCACAAAAAAATGGGTTATTTGTGGAGCGATGTTCGTAGGCAATGATTTAATTACGAAAATTCGGCTTAATAAATAATGGAATAGTTCGTTTACATAATTTTTCATTTCCCAGGATATAATAAAATTGTTCGCGATTTTGCCGAATTTCAGATAAAAATATATTGACTACATTTTTAAGTGCTGATATAATTTATTATTTTGTTTGCGTATATTTCTAAATTGTGATATACTTAACTTAGTGAGGTGGACCGAAAATGCCAAAAACTCTAGCTGATATTAAAACTGCACTTGATTCAAACCTGGGTAAAAGATTGCTCTTAAAAGCAAACGGTGGAAGAAGAAAGACTGTAGAACGATTTGGAACTTTGGCGGAAACTTATCCGGCTGTTTTTGTAATTGAGCTCGACCAAGATGAAAATGCGTTTGAAAGAGTATCTTACAGCTATGCGGATGTTTTAACGGAAACCGTAGAACTAACATTTTTAAACAAACAACAAGAGATGTAACTTAGACGAAGCAGCTAACAATTTTGTTTGCTGCTTTTTGTTTTGTATAAAATATCCTGTGAGTCCCAATAAAGGCTTAAAAAGGATGTAATGAAATAGAGTATGTTGCAAACACTAGGCATGTGACGGCATGTGAAAGGGGTTGCTTCGCTTGAGCAGGAAAAAAGGGATTATGTCAAATGATCTTAAAGAGGAATTGGCTAAGGAACTTGGATTTTACGATGTTGTCCAGAAAGAAGGCTGGGGAGGAATCCGGGCCAGGGATGCAGGAAACATGGTAAAACTTGCGATCGAAAAAGCACAACGTCAATTGGTGAACAAAGAGTAATATAAAACACTTAATTGTATCATGCCGTCATGTTGATGGAGGCCGGACTCTTTATACAATGTATAGCTCTATTCATTTTTGCTTACATTGTAGTTAAGGAGTCTGGTTTTTTTATGTATCGGTGAATGCTATATGGATATGTAGCAAGTCTTTTGGGATGCAGGAAGTGGCTGCTCCCCAATGTGCCTACATGTGTCTATTCTCCTCTAAGGGACAATCTTAGTTTCATTACATTGAAATTACAATGAAAAAACCTTTAGAATATAAACAAATATGATAGAATAGGACAAGAACTTTTAAGAACGTTAAAGTAGGTGGACATATTGAAGCTTATGGAAAAAGCCCCGGCTAAAATTAATTTGGCTTTGGATGTGCTTTTCAAACGGCCTGATGGGTATCATGAGGTGGAAATGATCATGACGACAGTCGACCTTGCCGATAGAATTGAACTAAAGGAAATAACGGGAAATCATATTCAAATTCTATCCCATAATCGATTTGTTCCGGATGATCATCGGAATTTGGCTTATCAAGCTGCATTTATTCTAAAGGAACGTTTTGGGATCAATAAAGGTGTTTCCATAACTATAGAGAAAAATATACCTGTAGCCGCAGGACTTGCTGGTGGCAGCAGTGATGCCGCAGCAACCTTAAGAGGCTTAAATAGACTGTGGAAGCTTGGTCTTTCCATGGATGAACTTGCGGAAATCGGAGCTGAAATTGGCTCTGATGTTTCATTTTGTGTATATGGAGGTACGGCATTGGCCAGAGGGCGCGGGGAAAAAATCACGCATCTTCCTGCACCGCCAAAGTGCTGGGTCATCTTGGCAAAACCGACGATCGGCGTTTCGACTGCCGATATATACAAAAGGCTCCAAACTTCAAAAATGGAGCATCCGGATGTACCTGGAATGATTTCGGCTATTATGGAAAACAATTATCACGATGTATGTGAAGGGTTGGGGAATGTTCTTGAACAAGTGACATTGCAGTTATACCCGGAGGTTGCGAACATTAAAGATCAAATGAAGACATTTGGAGCAGATTCGGTCTTGATGAGCGGAAGCGGTCCGACCGTTTTTGGTTTGGTGGAACATGATTCGCGAATGCAGAGGATTTACAATGGTCTTCGTGGATTTTGTGATCAAGTCTATGCGGTCCGTTTGTTAGGTGATCGAAACAATCTTGAATAGAAACGTACATTAATGGTATAGTTGCTATATAATATTCGGAATTCACAAAGGGGGTGTCTCAATGAAATTTCGTCGCAGCGAGAGGCTAGTCGATATGACCAATTATTTATTAGAACATCCAGGGGAACTTGTTTCGCTGACTTATTTTGCGGAAAGATATAGTTCGGCAAAGTCCTCGATCAGTGAAGATTTGACAATCATCAAAGATACCTTTGAACAACGCGGGATAGGTTCTTTGACAACCGTTCCAGGTGCGGCCGGTGGAGTGAAATATATTGTCTCCATCAAGGAAGAAGAAGTCAATGCCTTCATTGACGGATTATGCGATACGATCGCTAGCCCCGAAAGGCTACTTCCTGGCGGTTATCTATATATGACAGACATCTTAGGACATCCGCAAACCGTGAATAAGGTTGGAAGGATAATCGCCTCAATGTATGCCAAGAAAAATGTCTCAGTCATCATGACAATGGCAACCAAAGGGATATCATTGGCATACGCCGTGGCAAATTATTTGAATGTTCCAGTTGTCATTGTAAGCAGGAATAATAAAGTAACGGAAGGTTCTACAGTGAGCATCAATTATGTTTCAGGCTCTTCAAAGAGGATCCAGACTATGGTACTCTCTAAGAGAAGCTTGGTTGAGGGTTCGAATGTATTGATTGTAGACGATTTCATGAAGGCTGGGGGTACCATTAACGGTATGGTCAGTCTATTGGATGAATTCAAGGCAACAGTTGCCGGAATTGCGGTGCTGGTCGAATCCGAACATACGGAGGAGTGCCTTGTCGAGGACTATGTTTCTTTAATCAAGTTGACACAGGTGGTCGAAAGAGACAAGGAAATCAAGGTCAGCCGTGGGAATTATTTTACGAAAAAGGAATAGGGGGAATCATTTCATGAAAACGATACATACGGATGAAGCACCGGCAGCGATCGGACCATATTCACAAGGCGTGATCGTGGATACGTTATTTTTCAGTTCGGGACAGATCCCGCTTACTGCTTCTGGTGAGATGGTGACAGGGGATGTCAAGGAACAAACACACCAGGTCTTTAAGAATCTCCAAGCTGTATTGAAAGAAGCCGGGGCTTCATTGGAAACTGTCATTAAGGCTACAGTATTCATTAAAAGTATGGACGATTTCGGTTCGATTAATGAAATATACGGAGAATACTTTTCTGCTCACAAACCTGCCCGCTCTTGTGTCGAGGTTGCTCGCCTTCCTAAAGATGCACTAGTGGAAATAGAAGTGGTAGCGCTCGTTAAATAAACGGGCGTTTTTTTTATGTTTCAGGGCATTCGTAATGGGTAATTTTCCTGCAATATATGGGTAATTTTTAATATTTTTAAAAACTAGGCTGAATTTTCTAAAAAAATTACAGATAATAGAAGGAGTTCACGTTTTTTTGTTGAATATGTACTTTAAGTTTTAACAACAACAAAAAGGGATGGTGAGCTTAAATGGAAGTAACTGACGTAAGATTACGCCGTGTGAATACGGATGGTCGTATGAGAGCTATCGCATCAATTACACTGGATAATGAATTTGTGGTTCATGATATTCGTGTGATCGACGGAAACAATGGTTTATTTGTAGCAATGCCAAGTAAACGAACTCCAGATGGAGAATTCCGGGATATCGCTCATCCAATCAATTCCTCGACACGCGGGAAAATTCAAGAAGCTGTCTTGACAGAATATCATCGATTGGGAGAACTTGAAACTGAATTAGAGGAAGCTGGAGCAGGTGCTTCTTAAAATAACCTTACTTTTAAACTTTAAATTTATAAGTCATGCATCTAGAGCCTACTTCATAAGTAGTGCTCTTTTTTATTTATTCAAAAACAGGTAAGTTTAGAACTTATCCGCTCATTATACAGACATTTGCTTAAATGAATTGTAAAACTTACGTGTTATCTAAAGTTTAAGTACCCATCCTTTTTATTTTTAAAACCTTTTTGCTCAACGGAAATTGAAATTTCTGTAAGGGGATCTCTCTAATGACCTGAATCGGTAACCTGATCTCGGAATGGGAGTAAACAACGGGTGCAGTGCTGCCAGATGGCTTGTACATAGGCATGGCACGGTCGTGGCGGTATTTTGGGATAAAGGGGAGGAAACATGTTTCTGTACATTGACCGGGCATATATCATTCATTTCATGATGCCAAATAATGCTCCAAGGTCCAATGCTGGCATTTGTAAGCTGTCGGATAACGGAAATTTTTCACCCGATTGGTTGACAATTATATGTACTTTTAATTGTTACCTTGAAAAGAATCACTATTTGAGATAATATTTTTAGTGGATAAAAAGGTGAAAATGGAGGCCTGTTATGAGTAATCGCTATGCAATAATATTGGCCGCTGGGCAAGGTACTAGGATGAAATCTAAGCTTTATAAGGTTTTGCACCCTGTTTGCGGGAAACCAATGGTACAACATGTTATCGATCAAGTCAATCAACTTCAAATAGAAGATATTGTAACAGTCATCGGCCATGGTGCTGAAAAGGTTCAAGAGCAACTTGGTGATTCATGCAAGTATGCCTTACAAGAACAGCAATTAGGTACGGCACATGCTGTAATGCAAGCGGAAAGCGTTTTATCCGCAAGAAGTGGCACGACCCTTGTTATTTGCGGTGATACGCCTCTGATTAAAGCGGAAACAATGAAAGAGCTAATAGCCTTGCATGAGCAAAGTCAGGCGAAAGCAACAATCTTAACAGCATATGCAGATAACCCTGCTGGCTATGGAAGGGTCCTTCGCGGTGAAGGCGGACTTGTAGAAAAGATCGTCGAGCATAAGGATGCTTCGGAAGAAGAAAGATATGTTAAGGAAATAAATACCGGTACATATTGCTTCGACAACCAAGCATTATTCAGCGCGCTGAAAAAGGTTTCGAATGAAAATGTCCAGGGAGAATATTACTTACCGGATGTTATTGAAATCTTAAAAGAAGAAGGCGAAGTGGTTACGGCTTTCCAATCCAGTGAATTCGAGGAGACATTGGGTGTGAATGACCGCGTGGCTTTATCGCAGGCTGAGCAAATTTTACGGAAACGCATCAATGAAAAGCATATGAGGAACGGTGTGACGATCATCGACCCGCTTACAACTTTCATTGAAGCGGATGTGCAAATCGGACAGGATACAGTCATTAACCCTGGGTCATTCATTAAAGGAAAAAGTATCATCGGGCAGGACTGCTTGATTGGCCCGAATACGGAAATCAGTAATTGTGAAATTGGTGATGGAACGGAAGTCCTCCAATCGGTTGTGCACGAAAGCAGTATTGGAAGTTTTGTTAAAATCGGTCCATTCGCACATGTTAGACCTCAATCAGATATTAAGGATTCCGTTAAGATCGGTAATTTTGTCGAAATCAAAAAAACCGTTTTTGGCAAAGGAAGCAAGGCCTCACATTTGAGTTATATTGGTGATGCAGAGGTTGGGGAGAATGTTAATATAGGCTGTGGATCTATTACCGTGAATTACGACGGGAAAAATAAATATTTGACGAAGATTGAAGACAATGTCTTCATAGGCTGCAATTCTAATCTGGTTGCACCTGTGACAGTAGGAGAAGGGGCATATGTAGCTGCTGGTTCAACCATCACGCAAGATGTACCGCAGCAAGCCCTATCCGTTGCCCGGGCTCGTCAAGTTAACAAAGAAGATTATGTCAAGAATTTGAAATTTAATAAATAACCGACGGAGGTCATCATGTCAAATCAGTATTTAGATCCTAATTTAAAAGTATTCTCTTTAAATTCAAACTTCGATTTAGCTCAGGAAATTGCTGCAGCAATCGGTGTTGAACTTGGAAAATGTAGTGTAACAAGTTTCAGTGACGGTGAAGTTCAAATTAATATTGAAGAAAGTATCCGTGGCTGTGATGTATTCGTAATCCAATCAACAAGCCAACCAGTCAATGAAAATTTAATGGAACTTTTAATTATGATCGATGCTCTTAAACGTGCTTCAGCTAAAACGATCAATATTGTAATGCCATATTACGGTTATGCCCGCCAAGATCGTAAAGCGCGTGCGCGTGAACCAATTACAGCTAAACTTGTCGCAAATCTTTTAGAAACGGCTGGTGCCCACCGTGTAATCACATTAGATCTTCACGCACCTCAAATTCAAGGTTTCTTCGATATTCTGATCGATCACCTTGTTGCCGTTCCGATTTTAGCTGATTTCTTCAAGGAAAAAGATTTAAGTGATATCGTCATCGTTTCCCCGGATCATGGTGGTGTAACGCGTGCCCGTAAAATGGCCGATCGCCTAAAAGCACCGATTGCCATTATCGATAAGCGCCGCCCAAGACCGAACGTGGCTGAAGTCATGAACATCATTGGTAATATTGAAGGGAAGACAGCAATACTGATTGATGACATCATCGATACTGCAGGAACGATTACATTAGCGGCCAATGCCCTTGTGGAGAATGGTGCTAAAGCAGTGTACGCTTGTTGTACACACCCAGTCCTTTCAGGTCCTGCCATCGAAAGGATTCAAAATTCAACGATCAAGGAATTGGTCGTGACTAACTCGATTGCCCTATCCGAAGATAAGAAAATCGATAAAATTGTCGGTCTTTCTGTAGCACCTTTGATTGCAGAGGCAATCATTCGTGTGCATGAGGAACAATCAGTCAGTACATTATTCGATTGATAACCAAATAAAAAAACGAAACACGGCGGGCCTTTCGGGCTCGCCGTGTTTTCGTTTAAAAGTTTCAGAAAATATTTAATTCTTAGTTGACAGATGAGAATAGTAATAATAAAATAACCATACAAAATACAATTCATCTTCATGGAATGAAAAACTGTACTATGCAAGTGCATAGTGGTTAATGCCGATCGGACTACCGAAGGCTCCTTTTCACTTACCATTGAACATTAGGCATCATTTTGCCCTATTGTCCAATTGGTGAAGGAAAGGAGCCTTTTATTTTTATATAAAAAGTTTAAGAAGGGTGTGCAAAATATGAAGAAAAAACGAAAGATATGGCTGCTGTCCATTTTCAGCATCTTCATGCTGATAGTGAGTGCATGTGGGCAGGAAAAGAACAGCTCCACAAGTGCTGATGCAAAAGAATCGGATAAGACCATCCAAATCGGTTATCAAAAATTCGGGACATTAAATATTTTAAAATCAAAAGGGGATCTGGAAACACGTTTAAAAGAAGTGGGATATACCGTCGATTGGACTGAATTCCCTGCAGGACCTCAGCTGCTTGAAGCCTTGAATGTCGGCAGCATTGATTTTGGGCATACAGGGGAGGCACCGCCGATATTTGCACAAGCAGCCAAGGCACCACTTGTCTATATTGCAAATCAACCGGCAAACCCATCAGGAGAGGCTATAGTCGTACAAAAGGATTCACCCATTAAAAATGTGAAAGAGTTAAAGGGAAAGAAGGTTGGCTTGAATAAAGGTTCAAATGTTCATTACCTATTGGTCAAAGCGTTAGAGGAAGCAGGTCTTACTCTTGATGACATTCAGCCCGTCTACTTGCCACCGGCTGATGCGAGGGCTGCTTTTGAAGGAAACCAAATCGATGCCTGGGTAATATGGGATCCATTTTTATCAGCGGCGGAATTGGAGCTTGAAACGAAAACGATCCGGGATGGAGAAGGACTGGTTGCGAATCGGGAATTCTTCTTGGCAACTGATTCATTTGCCGGGAATGAAGAGGCGTTGAAGATCATCAAAGAAGAACTGATAAAAGTTGATAAATGGATTGAAGAAAACCCAAGCGATGTCGCTGAGTTTTTATCTCCGGAAATTGGAATGAGTGTGGAGGCATTGGAAAAAACATTAAATAGAAAAGAATACGGACTTGAGGAGATTTCCAGTACGGTTTTGGATGATCAACAAAATATTGCCGATACATTTTACAATCTTAAATTAATTCCAAGCAAAATTAATGTTCTAGATGCATCTGCAGATGTTAATAAAAATTAAGGGGGAAATAAAATGAAAGTATTTTGGTTTTTGCCATCACATGGGGAAAGTCGCTATTTAGGATCGACAAAGGGAGGGAGAGCGATTACACTTCCTTATTTAAAACAAATTGCACAGGCGGTTGATCATTTGGGATTTGAAGGGGCTTTGCTTCCAACGGGACGATCCTGTGAGGATGCTTGGGTAGTTGGTTCTTCATTGATTTCTGCAACGGAAAGAATGAAATTTTTAGTTGCTATCCGTCCAGGTTTAATGTCGCCAACCTTGGCTGCGCGTATGGCTTCAAGCTTCGACAGGTTGTCGAATGGCCGTCTTTTGATCAATGTTGTAACTGGGGGGGACCCGGTCGAATTGGCAGGTGATGGCGTATTTCTGAATCATAAGGAACGGTATGGGCAAACAGATGAATTCCTTGATATCTGGAGAAAGGAAATGTCCGGGGATAAAGTGGACTTTGAAGGGAAGCACCTAAAGGTTGAGGGCGGGAATATCCTGTTGCCGCCTGTACAAAAACCGTATCCACCACTCTATTTCGGAGGTTCTTCCGACCCGGCCATCGATATATCAGGAAAGCATATAGATGTGTACTTGACTTGGGGTGAGCCCGTGGTGCAAGTGGCTGAGAAAATTGAAAAGGTGCGTAAAAAGGCAGCAGAATATGGACGTGAGGTCAGATTTGGCATACGAATGCATGTCATTGTAAGAGAAACGGAAGAAGAAGCTTGGCAGGCAGCGGACGAACTCATTAAATATGTGGATGATGAAATGATTGAAAATTCACAAAAGATTTTTGAACGATTTGATTCAGTGGGTCAGAAGAGGATGTCGCAACTTCATAAAGGAAGCAGGGATTCACTCGAAATCAGTCCAAACTTATGGGCGGGTGTTGGTCTAGTGCGCGGGGGCGCCGGTACGGCACTAGTAGGGAGTGCAGAAAATGTTGCTGCCAGAATGAAGGAATATGAAGAAATCGGTATAGAATCCTTTGTTTTATCTGGATACCCTCATCTTGAAGAAGCGTATAGAGTTGCGGAATTATTATTCCCCTTACTCCCTGTTGAAAGGCTGCAAGGACCCGTTTCAAAAGCTACGAGCCCATTCGGGGAAATATTGGCTAATGACCACTACCCTACAAAAGGAAGTGAAATTGAAGATGAAGTTAAACAAAAAGTTCAATAGTTTGTACCTCATATCATGGATTGTGCCCATTCTCCTTTTGGTAACTTGGCAGCTGCTGTCCTTGTGGGGAATTTTATCGGATCGG
Source organism: Peribacillus sp. S4 (assembly GCF_046715815.1). Lineage (NCBI taxonomy): Bacteria > Bacillati > Bacillota > Bacilli > Caryophanales > Bacillaceae > Peribacillus > Peribacillus sp. S4. The sequence goes on from NZ_CP175708.1 coordinate 58,394, forward strand.
ATATTGCCTGCCCCGACTGAAGTGTTTCAAGCAGGTGTTGCTTTATTGGGGACGGGTGAACTTATTGATTATATCGGTATCAGTGCTCAGCGAGCCTTCATCGGCTTTTTAATAGGCGGAATCATTGGTTTTGTACTAGGTTTATTAAATGGATTATCATCCATTGCTGAAACCTTATTCGATACCTCGCTTCAGATGTTGCGTAATATTCCGCATTTAGCTTTAATACCGCTCGTGATTCTATGGTTTGGTATAGAAGAAGAAGCGAAAATCTTCCTTGTCGCTTTAGGGGTTCTATTTCCTATCTATTTAAATACATTTCATGGTGTGAAATCGGTGGATAAGGGATTAATCGAAACGGCGAGGGTTTATGGGTTAAGTGGTTTTTCTTTATTCTGGAATGTGATTCTCCCTGCGGCCTTTCCATCCATTTTGGTGGGTATCCGCTTCTCCCTTGGAATCATGTGGGTCACATTAATCGTCGCAGAAACAATATCCGCTAATTCCGGAATTGGATATATGGCTATGAATGCCCGTGAATTCATGAGGATGGATATTGTTGTTCTTAGTATTCTCTTATATGCCTTATTAGGCAAAATATCGGACGTTGCGGCCAAATTAATTGAAAAAAGATGCTTAAAATGGCATCCGTCATACCAATGAGGAGGTCATTAACATGAAAAATGGAAATTCGTTGGAGTTGCAGGGTGTAAGAAAGGATTTTGGGGAGTTTGAAGTATTAAAGGGGCTGGACCTGACATTTAAAAAGGGAGAATTCATAGCCATTGTCGGTAAGAGTGGATGTGGAAAGAGCACCTTGCTTCGTCTTGTGGCAGGACTGGAAAGGCCGACGGGCGGGCAGATACTGGTGAATGGAAAACCATTGAATGGGCTAAATAAATCATCACGTACGATGTTTCAGGATGGCAGGCTTTTTCCTTGGAAAAAAATCCTTCAAAATATTGGCGTAGGCTTGAAAGGGGATTGGAAATCAAACGCTATGGAATTACTCGAGCAAGTGGGCCTTGCAGATCGAGCAAATGATTGGCCGTCCGTTTTATCTGGGGGGCAAAAACAAAGGGTTGCATTAGCGAGGGCATTGGTGAACCAACCTGACATTCTCCTCTTGGATGAGCCGCTAGGGGCATTGGATGCTTTAACGAGGATTGGCATGCAAAGGCTGATTGAAGAACTATGGAGAAAAAGGGACTTTACTGCCTTACTCGTTACACATGATGTTGAAGAAGCTGTAATGCTTGCCGACCGTGTCATATTAATCGAAGAAGGTAAAGTCGTCATGAATAAGGAAATCAATCTGCCGAGACCACGGAAAAAGGATAGTATTCAATACTCATCACTAGCAGCCCAAATCCTTGACCGAGTGATGCAAGTTGAGGGGGAAATGGAAAAAAAAGCGATTCACGCTTGAATTAGAGAAAAAGAATGAAAAAAGATTTTGCAGGGAATTCCTAAGTTTACCATATGTTTATCGCCTTCTTGCTCCCGTCGGATTTTACCTTTCATGTTTAATGATTCACCATTTAGGGAAATGTTAAATATAGAGAAACTTGTAATTCATATTAGGAAGGCGGAGGATGTATGAGTAATATATTAGCTGCAAAAGAACGTACGGATTCAAAACACTCTAATTTAAGGAATTTGAGGGAAAGCGGCGAAATCCCAGCGATAGTATATGGCAATAAAAATGACAGTACGGCCATTTCCGTCAATAATATCGAGCTTCAAAAGACAATCAAGGAAATAGGCCGTAATGGGATCATTTCTCTGGACTTGGAAGGTAAGAGTTATGAAGTCATGCTCTCCGATTATCAAAAGGATCCACTAAAAAACTCCATTTATCATGCAGACTTTTTAATTGTGGATATGTCCGCTCAATTACAGGCACAAGTTCGCATCAATCTTGTCGGTGTGTGTAAAGGCGTGAAAGACGGTGGGGTCCTCCAGCAGTCTCTTCATGAAGTGACGGTCACGGCTAAACCTAATGACATTCCTGACTCCATCGATGTTGACGTTACCGAACTTCAGGTAGGGGATACAATCTACATATCGGATATCCAAACGAATAAGCAAGTTACAATCGGCCACGATGGTGAAGAAGTTGTTGCATCTGTTTTGGCTCCTCGCCAGGAAGAGGAAATAAGTACAGGTGAACAGCAGGATGGCGGTATCCCTGAAAATGAAGAAGGCAGGGAAACCAAGGCATCACCAGAGTCATGATGCCGGGATTAAACAAGTGAATCGTGTTATAATAGGCGTAGCTCTTAACGAGTTACGTCTTTTCAATCTCTGGATGCATCCATTTAAATCGGACAGATTTTTTCGTAATGGAATCCTTTAATTTGGATTTTACCTAATTAGTTCTCCGGTCGCTTGCAGTCCAGCTTGAAATTAGGGTACTATTTTTCTAAGGTCGATGGATCTTGGAAAAACTTCGTCCCAGTGTAACTCCCTAAATAACCGTAATGACGGAGTGTGAATCATGAAAATTATTGTAGGGTTAGGGAACCCCGGTAAACAATATGAAAAAACCCGGCATAACGTCGGTTTTGAAGTAATAGATGAGTTATCCAGGAGATGGTCGATCCCTCTTGATCAAGCAAAACATAAGGGGATATATGGTTCAGGAATGGTAAAGGGAGAAAAAGTTTTATTGCTTAAACCTTTAACCTATATGAATTTGTCAGGAGAATCCATTTCGGCTGTCATGCATTTCTTTAAGGTGGATATCGCGGATGTGGTCATAATATATGATGACCTTGATTTGCCTCCAGGAAAGCTTCGCCTTCGTCAAAAAGGAAGTGCAGGCGGTCATAACGGGATAAAATCTTCAATTGCCCATTTGGGTACACAGGAATTCAATCGAATCAGAATAGGCATTGGCCGCCCGATTGGCCGCATTCCGGTATCTGACTATGTATTAGGGCGTTTTTCGCCTGAAGAATGGGATCATGTCGGAGCAACGATCGAAAAAAGCGCAGCATCATGTGAAGCCTGGTTGGAAAAACCATTTATACAGGTCATGAACGAATATAACCAATAAGCAGAGAGTAGATATAAGTAAAGAATAATATCTTCCTGTTTCGCTGAATAAAAACCCTCTACTTTTGTACATACTAACACTATTACAAAAATAGGGGGTTACCAAATGGCTCTCCATTATCGATGCCGACATTGCGGAACTAAGCTGGGCTCAATCGAGGCACACTCACTGAGTACGGAGCAGTTAGGTTTTAATCAACTTACCGATGAAGAGCGACAAGAGATGATCGTTTATGATTCTGAAGGGGATATGCATGTAAGGGCGATATGTGAAGATTGCCATGAAACGCTGCAAAGAAACCCTGATTTATATGAAAACGATTATATTATTCATTAGCGGGAGAGGGCTTTGGACAAAATCCAAAGCATTTTTCCGTTTGTCTGGAATACCAGGGCAATAAAAGTTGCCGTTAATAAAGAGGATCTTGGTGATGGCCAAGTTCAAATACAGCAAATGGTTTTTCGCACGTTAAAGAGAGGGGGGAAAGAAAATGAATGGATTGCAGAACTTGTTCTCCAAACAAGATGATGTTCATTCGTTAATAGCCGGCATCGATGAAGGGCTTAAGGAGCAAATCGTCTCTGGTCTCACAGGTTCCTCGAGATCGCTATTGCTTGCTTCCGTATATGAAAAGACGAATAGGCCTATTTTATTGGTTACCCATAATTTATTGCAAGCACAAAAATTCCATGAGGACTTATCAAGTTTCATTCCTGAGGAAGAATTATATATATATCCAGCCAATGAATTGATTGCGGCTGATTTGAGTGTTGCAAGCCCGGAATTAAGGGCCCAACGTGTTGAGGCATTGAATTTTTGGGCAGAGGGAAAGAAAGGGATTGTCATTGCCCCGATTCCTGGGGTGCGTCGTGTGCTTCCTCCAAAGGATATTTGGAAGAGGCATCAGCTAGCGTTTAATCTAGGGGAAGACATCGAGCTTGAACCAACGCTTAATAAATTCATTGCCATGGGTTATAACCGGTCTGAAATGGTTGCTTCTCCAGGTGAATTCAGTATCAGGGGCGGTATCATCGATATTTACCCGATTACCGAACCTAATCCAATACGAATTGAATTATTCGATACCGAAATAGATTCAATAAGGACTTTTTCAAGTGAAGATCAGCGATCCATCGAAAAACTCAAGAAAGTGACGATCGGTCCCGTCAGTGAGGCTTTGCTAGAGACGGAGCATATCGAAAGAATCATAACTAGGCTCGAGAGCGGATTAAGTAAAAGCTTGAAGAAACTTAAGGACGAGAAAACCAAGGAACAGCTGGTCCAAACGATCAGTTATGAACTTGAACAGCTGAAAATGGGGGATATACCCGACAAAATCTTTAAATACTTAAGTTTAGCGTATGAAGATCCAGCTAGTTTAATAGATTATTTACCGGTAAATGGTTTAGTTTTCTTAGATGAAATCAGTAGAATCCAGGAAATCAATGATTCTTTGGAAAAGGAAGAGGCTGGTTGGTACACGGACCTTTTAAGTCAGGGACAAATTATCCATGACATTAAATTGGCTCATCCCATGCAAGAATTAATAATGAAATCCAGCAGGCCGTTTGTATACCTTTCATTGTTTTTACGGCATGTACCGCATACGAATCCTCAGAATATCCTGAATTTTGCCAGTAAACAAATGCAAAATTTCCATGGACAGATGAATGTGTTCAAAGCTGAACTGGAACGTTGGAAAAAAGGAAAATATACAGTCGTCATACTTGGACAGGATGAAGAACGGGTAAAAAAGCTGCATTCGGTTTTAGCCGACTATGATATAGAGGCAGCAGAACTGTTTAATGCTGACAGCATCCTTCCAGGTAAAGTACAGATTTTACGCGGCAGCCTGAACAGCGGCTTTGAATTGCCTATGCAAAAATTCAGTATCATCACGGAAACGGAATTGTTTAATAAGAAGTCAAAGAAATCGGTACGGAGACAGAAACTATCGAATGCAGAACGAATCAAGAGTTATTCCGAACTGAAGATCGGTGACTATGTCGTTCATGTTAACCACGGTATCGGTAAATACTTGGGTATTGAAACCCTTACAATAAATGGGGTCCATAAAGATTACCTGAATATTCGTTATCAAGCGGATGACAAATTGTATGTTCCTGTCGACCAAATTGATCTTGTCCAAAAATATGTCGGTTCTGAAGGAAAAGAGCCGAAGCTTTATAAGCTAGGCGGTACGGAATGGAAACGTGTCAAAAGCAAGGTTCAATCATCCGTTGAGAACATTGCCGATGATTTAATCAAGTTATACGCAGAAAGAGAAGCGGCAAAGGGCTATGCCTTTTCACCTGATGGTGATATGCAGAGGGAATTCGAAACATCATTCGCTTATAACGAAACGGAAGATCAATTACGTTCCATAGTCGAAATCAAAAAGGATATGGAACGGGAACGGCCGATGGATCGTTTATTATGCGGCGATGTTGGTTATGGGAAGACAGAGGTGGCGATCCGGGCCGCTTTTAAAGCCATAATGGATGGGAAGCAGGTTGCGTTTCTAGTTCCGACCACAATCCTTGCCCAGCAGCATTATGAAACATTAAGGGAGCGTTTTCAGGATTATCCGATTTCGATTGGCCATATGAGCCGCTTCCGGACTAAAAAGCAGCAAACGGAGACGATAAAAGGATTGAAGGCCGGCACGGTGGATATTGTGGTTGGCACGCATAGGATTTTATCCAAAGATATCGTGTACCGCGATTTGGGATTGCTTATCATTGATGAAGAACAGCGCTTTGGCGTTACACATAAGGAAAAGATCAAACGGTTAAAAACTAATGTGGATGTACTGACTTTGACTGCGACACCGATTCCGAGGACCCTTCATATGTCGATGTTGGGCGTGAGGGATCTGTCCGTCATCGAAACTCCGCCTGAGAACCGGTTTCCGATCCAAACTTATGTCATGGAGTATAATGGCTCATTGGTAACGGAAGCGATAGAACGGGAATTGGCCAGGGGCGGTCAGGTTTATTTCCTTTACAATCGGGTAGAGGATATAGCAAGAAAAGCAGAAGAAATTTCCATGCTTGTGCCCGATGCCCGTGTTACCTATGCTCATGGGCAAATGACAGAGCAAGAACTGGAAGCCGTCATGTTCGGCTTTTTGGAAGGCGAATATGATGTTTTGGTAAGTACAACCATTATAGAAACGGGTGTTGATATCCCGAATGTAAATACGCTTATCGTGAATGAAGCGGATAGAATGGGACTTTCACAGCTCTATCAGCTGCGTGGCCGTGTAGGTCGATCCAATCGGGTGGCATATGCATTCTTCACTTATAGGAAAGATAAAGTGTTGACGGAAGTGGCAGAAAAGCGTCTTCAATCCATTAAGGAATTTACAGAATTGGGTTCAGGGTTCAAAATCGCGATGCGTGATTTATCCATCAGGGGAGCTGGAAACATTCTAGGGGCTCAACAACATGGCTTCATCGATTCGGTTGGTTTTGATCTGTATTCACAAATGCTGAAAGAAGCGGTGGATGCGAAACGCAATGACCAACCAGCTGAAGAGAAGAACACACTGGAAATTGACGTTGAAGTGGATGCTTATATCCCTGATGCCTACATAATGGATGGACATCAGAAAATAGAAATGTATAAAAGGTTCAGAGGTATCGCTTCACTTGAAGAAGTGGAAGAATTACAGGATGAAATGATCGATCGTTTCGGAGAGTATCCAGAAGAGGTTTCCTATTTATTCATGATTGCCGAAATGAAGGTATATGCTGAAAAGGCCGGAATTGAAAGCATTAAACAATTAAAGCAGGAAATCAGCATTCTCCTTAGGGAAAAGGTCAGCAGCGATGTGGATGGACAAAAAGTGTTCGAGCTGGGATCGAAGTATGGCCGTATGGTGGGCTTCGGCATGGACGGCAATCGAATGAAGCTGGTCCTGCACATAAAAGGCGTGGAACAAAGCAAATGGCTCAATATCTTATTTGAGATGGCCAAGGGTTTACAGTATGTAAAAAAAGAGACGCAAGCCACTAAAAACTAGAATTGATGATTGTCCTCTTGAAGAAATTTTTTTAGGTACCATGGTAAAAAAATGCAACAAAAAGAAAAATTTTTTCAAAGTGCATAGAACTTACCATTAGAAAAATACTAAGTACAATAGCTGGTGATGATTTTGCTACAAAATGAGGATTTATCAAATCAATTAGATGAAAGTGAGGCAACATTAGATGAAAGCAACTGGTATCGTTCGCCGAATTGATGATTTAGGAAGAGTCGTCATCCCGAAGGAAATTCGCAGGACACTCCGTATTCGTGAAGGAGATCCACTGGAAATATTCGTGGATAGAGATGGTGAAGTCATCCTAAAGAAATACTCTCCAATTAGTGAATTAGGCGATTTTGCAAGGGAATATGCAGAAGCACTATATGATAGCCTTGGAAACCCAGTTATGATTTGTGACAGGGATACTTACATTGCGGTGGCTGGCGGCTCCAAAAAAGAATACTTAAACAAAAGCGTTAGTGAACTAGTGGAAAAAATCATGGAAGAAAGAAATCCTGTTTTGGAGTCTCCGAACGGACAAGTCTCATTCGTTGATTCCAATGATGAAGAGGTCCAATCTTATACTGCAGCTCCGATCATTGCGAGTGGCGACCCGATTGGTGCCGTCTTGATTTTCTCTAAAGACAGCACCATTGGTGAAGTGGAACAGAAATCGGTTGAAACAGCAGCAAGCTTCCTAGCTAGACAAATGGAACAGTAACCTTGGACATGCATTTATATCTTAAAAGATGGAAAGGGCAGCATTCGCGCTGTCCTTTTTGCACTTTCTAAAAAGAAACGGATATGGAAAATAATTAACAGTATGGATGGGATTGAAAAATAACCAATAGAATTATGCTATAATAACTACCACATATGAGTGAAAAGGGGAAAAAGAATGGCTGAAAAGCCTAATAAAACATCAAATGAACTTTTTCGAGGTGCGCTGATTTTGAGCGCTGCAGCGATTATCGTAAAAGTTTTGAGCGCGGCCTATCGCATACCATATCAGAACATTGCGGGTGACATCGGGTTTTATATCTATCAACAGGTTTATCCCTTCTACGGTGTTGCTTTTACATTATCGACAATCGGCTTTCCGGTAGTCATATCCAAACTTATTGCAGAACGGGAGTCTTCCAAAAATAACTTTGCGGTCAAGGATATATTGGTGACATCATTCGTCGTCTTAAGTTCGATAAGTGTCATGATGTTTGCTGCACTATTCCTTGGCGCCGATTGGATTGCAGGATGGATGAAGGATCCGCATTTAGCCGGTCTGCTGAGAATCGTTGCCTATTCCTATTTATTAATGCCCATTTCTTCTCTATTAAGAGGCTATTTTCAAGGAATAAACGACATGTTACCGACGGCAAGTTCGCAGGTCGCTGAACAATGCATCCGGGTATTGACGATACTGGTCCTTTCCACAATATTTGTGCATCAGGGCTACTCTGATTACGTTGTCGGCAAGGGGGCGGTCCTCGGTTCGATAACAGGCGGCATTACTGGCCTGGTACTGCTTATTGCTTTCGTTATTTTAAGAGAAGAATGGAAGCTTTTTTTACGAATGAGAATCAAACCGGTGAATTTCATCAAAATTTCCAAAGCCTTGGTTTTCCAAGGGTTGGCCTTTTGCATTACTGGTTTGATCCTTATCTTGTTTCAGTTTGTCGATTCACTGCACCTGTACTCCCTGCTAAGGGAAACGGGGATGGGGGAAAGGGAAGCCAAAGAATGGAAAGGGGTATATGATCGAGGACAGCCTTTGCTTCAGCTGGGTACAGTCGTGGCTAATTCTTTTGCATTGGCGCTAGTACCTGTCATATCCGGATTCGTTCAGAGTAAAAGTCAATTTGAATTATTGAATAAGATCAAATTGGCGCTTCGTGTAAGTGCGACGATCGGGGTCGCTGCTGCGATCGGGCTGGTGGTGACGATGAAGCCTGTCAATCATATGCTGTTCACTGATGTTAAAGGGACGATTACTTTAGCAATTTTCTCTTTATCGATTTTATTCACATCCCTCATAATGGCGGAAGCGGCAGTGATTCAAAGTTTAGGCCATTCGTTCGTGCCGGTGATCATCACGATTGTGGGGGTGGGCAGCAAGTGGGCTTTGAACCTTGTCCTGGTGCCGCATTACAAAATCGCGGGGGCAGCCTCGGCAACAGTACTTGCGTATATGATCATGACGGTATTATTTTATGTGGTATTGAAAGTACATATCAAAAAGACATTAATTGAAAAGCGACATGTGCTAATAATCTTGAAGAGTACGGTGTACATGGGTACGGCGGTTGTTTTATTCAATTGTTTATTCGAATGGATGACCTCAGGCGAGAGCCGGTTGTTAGCTACGGTCCAAGCTTTGACCGGTGTAGGGATCGGTGCAGCCGTGTTTGTGATGACCGCCATTCGTGCAGGCTTATTTGGTGAAGAAGAACTTTCACTTATACCTGCAGGTTCAAAGCTTAAACGATTAATAATAACGAATAGGAGTATACGAAATCATGAATGAGATTACGATAATAGGCCTTGGTGCTGGGGATTTAGAGCAGCTTCCACTAGGGATTTATAAAAAATTGATTCAAACGGGACAATGCTATGTCAGAACGGCTGATCATCCGGTAATCGGGGATTTGAAAAGGGAAGGAATAAATTTCACGGCGTTTGACGGGATATATGAAAAGCACGACCAATTTGAAGACGTATATGAAGAAATTGCCGAAACATTATTAGACGAGGCCTCGAACCGTTCCGTTTTATACGCAGTTCCGGGGCATCCGATGGTTGCGGAAAAAACGGTACAGCTTTTGCTTGAAAAGGGTCCGGCTCTTGGAATAGCCATTAAGCTCGAAGGCGGCCAAAGTTTCCTTGACCCCCTGTTTCAGGCTGTTAGAATCGATCCGATTGAAGGGTTCCAGTTGTTGGATGGTACAGATCTTTCACCGGATGATTTACACATTACCCAGCATATGATAATCGGACAGGTTTATGACGCATTCAGCGCATCCGATGTGAAGTTGACTTTAATGGAAAAGCTTCCGGATGACTACGAGGTATATATCGTAACTGCGGCAGGCAGCAGTCAGGAAAAAGTGACAAAATGCGCCCTCTTCGAACTCGACCGTCAGATGGAGTTAAGTAATTTGACGAGTGTTTATGTTCCGCCCGTTAAAGATGAAGCTTTACGGTATAGGGAGTTTTCTAAGCTGCGGCGGGTCATCGCAGAACTTAGAGGTCCTGACGGATGTCCGTGGGATAAGAAACAAACTCATGAAAGCTTGAAGAAATATCTAATAGAAGAAGCATATGAGCTGATTGATTCCATCGATGAAGGTGACGATGAGGGTATGGTTGGTGAACTTGGGGATGTCCTGCTTCAGGTGATGCTTCATTCACAAATCGGTGAAGATGAGGGCATGTTCACGATAGATGATGTGATTGAAGGCATTACGGCAAAAATGATTCGGCGCCACCCTCATGTATTTGGAGATGTTGAAGTGAACGGTGAGGAAGATGTATTGGTGAACTGGCAAAAAATCAAAGAAGGTGAAAAGGGGGGAGAATCAAAAGCTCTGAAATCCATACTGGATGGTATTGAGAAATCGCTGCCAAACTTACTTCGGGCCGAAGAGTATCAAAAAAGGGCTGCGAAGGTTGGATTTGATTGGGATGAGGTTTCCGAAGCCTGGCAGAAGGTCAGGGAAGAAGTGCAGGAATTGGAAGAGGAAATATTAAGTCCGAACAGGGATACCGAAAGAATAAAATCAGAGCTGGGCGACCTCTTTTTTGCGCTTGTCAACATTTCACGTTATTATGACATACAAGCGGAAGAAGCCGTCTACAAAGCAAACCAGAAATTCCACCAGCGTTTTACATATATAGAAGAGTGCATTCAAAGGGCAGACAAAAAATTTGAGGATTATACATTGGAAGAATTGGATTCATATTGGGATGAAGCAAAAGCAAAAGGACTTTAATTAAGGGAGAGATTTGAATGTCGATGAGATTGGATAAATTCCTAAAGGTTTCAAGGTTGATCAAGCGCCGCACACTTGCGAAAGAAGTTGCGGATAAAGGGAGAATCACGATTAACGGACAACAGGCCAAAGCAAGTTCGAATGTAAAAGATGGCGATGAGCTGACAGTAAGATTCGGTCAAAAGCTTGTTACGGTACGTGTCGATAAAATTCAAGAAACGACGAAAAAAGAAGCGGCTGCAGATATGTATACCATCGTAAAGGAAGAAAAGCTAGCGGAGGAGTAAGGACAGGCTTGGTTCTAATTCCACTCTTACGGACATACACTTGTACAAAATCAGTGGTACTGTGAGGGATGATAAAATGAGCCAATATATTGATCCGAATGCTGGTTACACAAAGGGAACGACCCAAGAGCATGATGTAACGATGAAAGGCCGCCGTTTACTTGATATTACTGGTGTCAAACAAGTCGAAAGCTTTGATAATGAAGAGTTTCTGCTCGAAACGTCAATGGGATTCTTATCTATCCGGGGCCAAAACTTGCAAATGAAGAATTTGGATGTTGATAAAGGCATCGTTTCCATTAAGGGAAAGATTTTCGACCTTGTTTATTTAGATGAGCAATCAGGGGAGAAAGCTAAAGGATTCTTTGGCAAGTTGTTCAAATGACCTTAACGATCCAATTTTATACGTTGCTTGCGATGATAGGCATGGGCAGTGGCTTTGGGGCTGCCCTGGATACGTATAGCCGGTTCCTGAATCGTTCAGAAAGGAAAAGGTGGATTGTATTCATCCATGACTTCCTTTTCTGGATCATTCAGGGTCTCCTTATTTTTTATGTTTTGTTTTTAGTGAATGAGGGAGAGTTTCGCTTCTATTTATTTTTGGCCTTATTATGCGGTTTTTCAGCTTATCAAGCACTTTTCAAAGGATTCTATCAACGTTTTTTGGAGTTTTTGATAATACTTGTGATAAAGTTGGCGAGATTTATAGCGAATTCGGTTCACATGCTGATATTTCTACCGATAAAATGGGTAATAGTATCCATATTGGCCATCATCATCGGGATAGGTAAGTTCGTTTTGGCCTTATTAAAATGGGCGGGGAAAATACTTCTCTTTATTTTGAATATATTCTGGAGACCATTAAAATGGATTCTGACTTATATATGGAATTTATTGCCGGTTTTTGTTACGAAAAACGTCGGGAAGTTTTATAATAAAGGAAAAGGTATTTTATTGAAAATAAAGAATTCTATATTTAGAACGCTAAATGGATGGAGAAATAAAAAGAAATGAGGAGCGATAAAAAATGAGTAGCCTGCGTAAAAGGAAAGTGGCAAAAATAGAAAATCCCTACGTCGCTCAACAAGAGAAAAAAGTACAAACCGTAGAAAAAAAGAAGCGTGGTCTAATGCGTAGATTAACCCTTTACTCAGTTTTCGCCGCTGTCTTTTTGATTTTTGCCATTTCCACCCTCATAACGCAAAATGTTGCACTGGATGAGAAAGTTCAGCAAAAGCAAGAATTGAAGGGAAAGTTAGCTGAATTGAAAAAAGACGAGACCCTTCTTAAAGAAGAAATCGTAAAGCTTAATGATGACGACTATATAGCAAAAATAGCAAGACGGGATTATTTCTTGTCTGAAAAAGGTGAAATCATTTTTACCCTTCCAAAAGGGAAGGAAGATAGTGACTAATATTGACACTGTTTTTTTACTTTCGTTATAATATAGGGTGAAGAGATTTTTTTAACATTTCTAAGGAGGAACATTTTTTTTATGTCAATCGAAGTAGGCAGCAAGTTACAAGGTAAAGTAACAGGCATAACTAATTTTGGTGCATTTGTAGAGCTACCTCAAGGTTCAACCGGTCTTGTCCATATCAGTGAAGTGGCTGATAACTATGTCAAGGATATCAATGATCATTTAAAAGTGGGCGATACAGTTGAGGTGAAAGTCATCAACGTTAAAGATGGCAAGATTGGCTTGTCCATAAAAAAAGCGATAGACCGTCCTGAAGTTGAGCAAAAACCTGCATACACACCACGTCCGCGCCAAGGTAGAGGGAATGACAGCCGTTCCAAAGACTTCCGCTCGAAAGGCAATGGTTTCCAACCGAAAGAAAACTTTGAGCAAAAAATGGCTAAATTCTTAAAAGATAGCGAAGACCGCTTAACGACCCTAAAACGTAGCACCGAAACGAAACGGGGAGGTCGAGGAGGAAGACGCGGATAAAACTGCTGCTGAAAAATAATAGTTTAGCAACTTTTCCTGTGAAATTATTCATAGTGTAGATAAAGGCAAGCTTGCCGGCTTGTCTTCTTTTATTATAGTATGACATGAAAAAAGCGCCTCTGTACACTTACTGATATAAGTGTGCAGAGGCGCTTTTTGTATTTGATGACCCGTACGGGATTCGAACCCGTGTTACCGCCGTGAAAGGGCGGTGTCTTAACCGCTTGACCAACGGGCCAAAAGTTTCATGATAAAAGATAGCGGCAGAGGGGATCGAACCCCCGACCTCACGGGTATGAACCGTACGCTCTAGCCAGCTGAGCTACGCCGCCATAATGGTAAGTGCTACTGAAGCACAAGTTATATCTTACATTCGTGAAGAAAAAATGTCAACAAAAATATTAAAGTTTGTCGGTTTCCATTTCCTGATTATTTATTCGGGTTATTTTCCGCAAAAATAACCTAAAAACTTTGCTTTTCTTCAAAAAAAAAAGAACACCCGTTTCTGTATTGGAAAAAATGGCACAAAAACCTGTATACAAATGATTATTCAAGAAGAATTTCGTCGAACGTTTTTCTTATCCGCTTATAAAATTCTGACAAAAAAATAGACAAGCCCTCTTTATAATAAAAATCACTAATACGAATGGGGTGTTGAAATGGAAAAAGTGGAAAGACCTATGATGGAACCTCTTGGAGATGTTCAGTTAAAAGAAGCGAAGGCAGGGGCCATCAATTGGATCCAACAACTGCAAATGAAGAGTGAAGACATATTCATAAAAAAAGGTATCTCTTTAGCAATCATCGGTTTTTTATTAGGAAGGGCTCTAATTCTTTCGCAGCTGGCACCATTTGGACTTCCGTTTTTCGCAGCCGTTTTTCTCATGAGACGTGATAGGGCTCCACTGGCTTTATTCGGATTGATTGCAGGTGGGCTGACCGTTCACTATTCGAATAGTTTAGTCATCTTTGCATCGGCGTTCCTGCTCCTGTTATTTCATAAGATCAAGAAGCCCGCCGTGGAAGGACAATTCAAGACGATGTCGATGTACGTCTTCGCTTCACTATTCCTGGTCAACCTGGCCGAGCAATATCTGGTATTTCGAACGATTCAGCTGTACGACTTGATGATGATAGGGGTAGAGGCGGGACTCGCGATGATTTTAACTTTAATCTTCATACAGTCCATCCCGATGCTGACCGTTAGGACAAAGTCCCAGTCATTAAAGACGGAGGAAATTGTCAGCATCATCATCTTGCTGGCTTCGGTGATGACCGGAACGATCGGCTGGATGATATACGATTTATCACTCGACCATATATTCTCACGATACCTGGTCCTCCTCTTCGGGCTGGCGGGAGGGGCCGCCATAGGCTCCACTGTAGGCGTTGTTACTGGATTGATATTCAGCTTGGCGAGTATTGCCAGTCTATATCAAATGAGCCTTCTCGCATTTTCAGGGCTTCTGGGCGGACTGTTGAAGGAGGGAAGGAAGATAGGGGTTGCTAGCGGCCTCTTGATTGCTACATTACTGATAGGTTTATATGGTGAGGGCACCAATAATATTATGGTGACCCTTTATGAATCACTTATAGCTGTGGCCCTATTTATATTGACACCGTCATCCATCATCAACAAAATAGCGAAACATATACCGGGAACAGTCGAGAATTCTGATGAACAGCAGCAGTATGCCCGAAAAGTGAGGGATGTCACCGCTCAAAGGGTGGAGCAATTCTCACATGTATTTGAGGCGCTCTCTAATAGCTTTTCCCAAGTGGATGAAAGGGGAAGATTGGAGGAAGATGAGAAAGAATTCGACTACTTCTTAAGTAATGTAACGGAAAAGACGTGTCAGCTTTGTTTTAAAAAGGAACAATGCTGGTCCAAGAACTTTAATACAACCTATGACGGCATGCAGGAAATTATGCTTCAATTAAGTGAAAATAATGGTCAGCTCCCCCAAAAAACTTCGAAAGAATGGGGGAAATATTGCAGTCGCGGGCCTCAGGTGATTGGGGCGATATCACAGGAGCTCACTTATTTTGAAGCTAACCAAAAATTAAAAAGGCAGGTGAAGGAAAGTCGGAAGCTAGTGGCGGATCAACTGCGGGGCGTTTCGGCAGTAATGGATGATTTTGCAAAAGAAATTCAAAGGGAAAGGAAGAATCACCATGTACATGAAGAATCCATTTTGGAAGCCATCCAGGATTTTGGCCTGCACATAGGCCATGTGGAAATATACAGTCTAGAACAAGGAAATGTTGATATAGAGATGAGTGTCCCATACTGCCAGGGCAGAGGGGAATGTGAAAAGTTGATTGCACCTATGCTTTCAGACATTTTAGGGGAAACGATAGTCGTACATTCAGAAGAGTGTGCAACGTATCCAAGCGGGCAATGTGAGGTGATATTTAGGTCAGCAAAAAAATTCACGGTCGAAACGGGTGTGGCTCATGCTGCCAAGGGGGGAGGGCTTGTATCAGGAGATAGTTTTACGACCATGGAAATTGGCTGCGGCAAATTCGCAATAGCCATTAGTGATGGAATGGGAAATGGGGAAAGGGCCCATTTTGAAAGTACAGAAACATTGAAGCTGCTACAAAAATTTTTACAATCGGGAATAGAAGAAAAAATAGCCATTAAATCCGTAAACTCCGTATTATCTCTACGCACTACCGATGAAATATTTTCGACTCTTGATTTGGCAATGATTGATCTTCAGGACGCAAGGGCTAAGTTTTTAAAAATCTGTTCGATACCGAGTTTCATTAAAAGGGGGGATAGGATAATAAAAATTGAATCAAGTAACCTCCCTATGGGAATCATCCAGGATTTCGATGTTGATGTAGTATCAGAAGAGCTGAAGGCAGGGGATATATTAATCATGATGAGCGATGGAGTGTTCGATGGCCCCTCACATGTCGAAAATATCGAGTTCTGGCTAAAACGAAAAATCAAGGAAATGGAAACTGACGATCCGCAGGAAATCTCTGATTTAATATTGGAAGAGGTCATCCGAACGAAAGGCATCATAGATGATGACATGACAGTGGTAACATCGAAAATTAAGCATAACACACCGAAATGGGCATCCATTCCCGTTTCCCCAAAACGCAAAAAGGCCCAGTAGGGGCCGTTTATATATAAAATAAATAAAACCCAAAATGAGGTGGTGTAAATGGAAGAAGGATAAAAGGTAAAGGGATGAACTCTTTTCAATCATTACGCTCCATGATATGGCTTGATGTAATGTCTTTTGCGTATAATTTCCCTTTTTTTAGTCAATTATGGTAACAAATTGATAGGAAGGGAGAGCAAAACATGAAAGCAGGAACATTAAGACAGATTTTGCTTATAACCGACGGATGTTCAAATCATGGTGAGGAGCCGTCTGCCATGGCTGAATTAGCAAGGGAGCAAGGCATAACCATCAATGTCATAGGTGTAATGGAAAATGATGTGATAGATGAAAAGGGACTTAAGGAAATCGAGAAGATTGCTGGTTCAGGAGGTGGCGTAAGTCAAGTAGTCTATTCGCAACAGTTGTCCCAAACCGTCCAGATGGTGACACAAAAGGCGATGACTCAAACGATACAGGGAGTTATCAATCGCGAACTTCAACAAATACTAGGAGATTCAAAAACGATGGAGGATCTTCCGCCGGATAAACGGGGAGAGGTGATGGAGGTGGTCGATGAGCTTGGGGAAACAAGCAAGCTCGAAGTACTGATTCTTGTTGATACCAGTGCAAGCATGAAACATAAACTGCCTACAGTAAAAGATTCCTTATTAGATCTTTCCCTTAGTATGAATGCAAGGATGGGTGACAGCCGTTTTTCCGTATTCGTATTTCCTGGGAAAAGAAATGACGTTGAAAAGTTGCTGGATTGGACCCCGAACCTCGAAGCCTTGACGGCAACTTTTCCTAAGCTCAGTACAGGGGGACTCACTCCGACAGGTCCAGCCATTCGTGAAGCTTTAACTCATTTCAATAAAAAACGTTCATTGAGGGGATTGTTATCACATGATGATGAACAATACTTTGAGGAATCAATGTAAACTTCTGCCTGGCAGTTTGGTCACTGGAAAATGGAATAAAAACCAGTACAAAATAATTAAGGAATTGGGGTGTGGAGCGAACGGGATCGTTTATTTGGTTGAAAGCGGAAATCGTCATTATGCTTTAAAGCTCAGTGATAATGGGACGTCCATTATTTCGGAGATGAATATCCTAAAATCCTTTTCAAAGGTCCAGGGGTCTACCCTTGGACCTTCCTTTTTGGAAGCGGATGATTTCATGAAAACAGGAAAGCAGCTCCCTTTTTATGTCATGGAATATATCCATGGACACGATTTTTTGCGTTTCATTGATAAGAAAGGGTCGTCATGGATTGGAGTCTTGATGCTTCAGCTCTTAACAAGCTTGTCTGCCTTGCATTCCAATGGCTGGGTGTTCGGTGATTTGAAACCCGAGAATTTGATCGTGACATCACCAGCCTATAAGGTACGGTGCGTGGATGTTGGCGGAACCACCTTGATCGGGCGGTCTGTTAAAGAATTCACCGAGTTTTTTGACAGGGGGTACTGGGGACTTGGATCAAGAAAGGCCGATCCGCAATATGACTTGTTCGCTGTAGCAATGATTATAATCAATTCTGCCTATCCCGGACGTTTCCAGAAGAAAGGGGAGGGGTATAAACAGCTTAACGACTTAATTAAGCAGAAAAAGGAATTGCATCCATACAGGAAGATGTTGGATAAGGCGCTCCGCGGACAGTATGACTCAGCCATCCAAATGCGGGAGGATCTGGTAACGGTGCTGAGTAAGCAAAATCATTCGAAGAAAAAGGGCCCGAACCAGACAGCGACGGGTCAGCAGCAAACCGTGCAGCCTTCAACAAGGCAAGCAAGAAGGTCCCAAAACCAATCAAAAAAGAAAAGCGGCGGTTTTTTTGAAACGTTTTTGCTGGTTGCCATCATATCGATGCTCTATGTTCTTTACATATATGAACAGTTGTTATGATATAGTTAATAGGTGAATGCCATGAAATGGTTGAAACCATTTCATGATTCAATCGTATAAAACTAATGCCTGTCCATAAAGAAGGAAGATTGTATGTTAAAGGAAAAAGTTCTGAGCACCATTTATAGAAACGAATTGATTAAGGAAAACTCGAAGTTGCTAATAGGCGTTTCCGGAGGACCGGACTCGCTGGTGCTTCTCCATATCCTTAAGGAAATTCAACCTCTTTTTCATTACGAGATGATCGTAGCTAGTGTTGACCATATGTTTCGTGGTGAAGAATCCTATGGGGATTATAAATATGTCGAGCATATTTGTGAACGGTGGGGCATTACATTTGAGGGAAAAAGGATCGATGTTCCTGCCCGGATGGAACAGACGGGGGAAAGTTCACAAATAACGTCAAGAAAGCTGCGTTTTGCTTTCTATGAGGAAGTGATGGATAAGCATCAAGCCTCCACGCTTGTCCTGGGGCATCATGGAGATGATCAAATAGAAACGATGCTCATGCGTTTAACAAGAGGGGCGACAGGCAAGGCAAGAGCGGGTATTCCTATAAAGAGACGTTTTCATACAGGGGATCTGATCAGGCCTTTTCTTGAAATCACGAAAAGTCAAATAATCGAATATGCGGGCCTTCATGATATTGAACCAAGGTTTGATCCGAGCAATGAAACGGGTGTCTATGCAAGAAATCGTTTTAGACATGAAGTTCTTCCGTTTTTAAAGAAAGAAAATAGAAAGGTTCATGAGCATTTTCAACGATTCAGTGAAGAGCTATATGAAGATGAAGAGTTTTTTTTGAACCTGGTTTCAAGTAAAATGTCCGAGGTTTGGATCCAGCAGGATAAAGATCAAGCGGTTATTCAGATTGGTAAGGTTCTCGCGATGCCTAAACCTTTACAAAGAAGGGCGATTCAACTAATATTAAACTATCTTTATTTGGAGAGACCTTCATCGCTTTCGGCATTACATATTGACCAACTTTTAGTTTTGTTTTTGAATCCTCAACCATCTGCAGAATTGCATCTTCCGGAGGGCCTTATTGTGGAAAAATCATATCAAACTTGCACGTTTAGATTTTTTCGGCAAAAAAGCCGTGAATATTCCCTAAAATTACAAATTCCCGGTGAGACTATTCTTCCGAATGGATATAAGATTAAAGCGCACTATATAAAAGAAGAAATTCCGGTACTTAGGGGAAATCATTCTTTTATTCTTCCCGAATCAGCTGTTCAGTTTCCGCTTACAGTCCGAACCAGGAATGAAGGCGAACGGATGGCCGTCAAGGGATTAGGTGGAACTAAAAAGTTAAAGGATATTTTTATTAATGAAAAGATCCCGATGCTAGAAAGAAATGTGTGGCCGGTCATCATCGATCAAACGGGAACGGCGATTTGGCTGCCCGGTTTAAAGAAGTCGAATGTTGAGCCGGATATAATTTCTGATGAAAAATCTTTAATTTACTTAGAATATAAAAAAGCTTAATTCTTCATGGGGGGCAATTAATTACAATGACCATGCAAAACGACATTGAAAAAGTTTTAATATCAGAGGAAGAACTTCAATTGAAAATAAGGGAATTGGGTGCGCAGCTAGAAGCTGATTACCAAGGTAAGTTCCCGTTGGCCATCGGAGTGCTGAAAGGCGCCATGCCATTTATGTCAGATTTACTGAAACGTGTGGATACACATCTTGAAATGGACTTTATGGATGTTTCGAGCTATGGTAACTCCACTGTATCGTCCGGTGAAGTGAAAATCATCAAGGACCTTGATACATCGGTTGAAGGCCGGGATATTTTAATCATTGAGGATATTATCGACAGCGGTTTGACTCTTAGCTATCTTGCGGAACTTTTCCGTTATCGAAAAGCAAAATCAATTAAAATCGTTACCTTATTGGATAAACCAACAGGCAGGAAAGTGGATATCGCTCCGGACTATGCCGGGTTCATCGTTCCGGATGCATTTGTTGTCGGATATGGTCTTGATTTTGCGGAAAAGTATCGTAATCTCCCGTATATTGGCATATTGAAGCCTGAAATTTACTCGAATTAATCGTACAAGTTTGAAAGGGAAGACCAGATAAAAACAGCGGTGTTAAATTATTGTAATTCATTAATTTTATATGATAGTATTTACTATAGTTTGTTTACCCGTGGGAGGAGGTAAGGGATGAATCGGATCTTCCGTAATACCATATTTTATTTACTGATCTTTTTGGTCATCATTGGGATTGTAAGCATTTTTAATAATAACAATGAACCAACGGAGAAAATGACCCAAGATGAATTCTATAAGCATTTGGAGAATGGGGACGTTACTGCACTGACGATGCAGCCCGAAAGCAGTGTATTTGAAATCACAGGAAAGCTCAAAGGTTATGAGGAAAACAAATTCTTTGTGACGTACGTGCCTTTCAGTGAATATTCGCAAAGTCGGATAAATGATGCCGTAACCAAGTTGGGTAAGGACATCATCACTGTGGAACCTCCAGAAAAAACAAGTGGCTGGGTGACATTTTTCACTTCCATCATTCCATTTGTAATCATTTTTATCCTCTTCTTCTTTTTACTTAACCAAGCTCAGGGCGGCGGCGGTGGCCGCGTCATGAACTTCGGGAAAAGTAAGGCGAAATTGTATAATGATGATAAGAAAAAAGTTCGCTTCAATGATGTTGCCGGGGCGGACGAAGAAAAGCAGGAACTTGTTGAGGTCGTTGAATTTTTGAAAGATCCTCGCAAATATGCCGAGCTTGGAGCCCGTATTCCTAAAGGGGTACTTTTAGTTGGGCCTCCTGGTACAGGTAAAACTTTACTTGCACGAGCAGTAGCTGGTGAAGCCGGAACTCCTTTCTTCTCAATCAGTGGTTCTGATTTTGTTGAAATGTTTGTGGGTGTCGGTGCATCCCGTGTTCGTGATTTGTTTGAAAATGCTAAGAAGAATGCACCATGTATCATCTTCATCGATGAAATTGATGCAGTCGGTCGTCAACGTGGCGCAGGTCTAGGTGGCGGTCACGATGAACGTGAACAGACATTGAACCAATTACTGGTGGAAATGGACGGTTTCGGTGGTAATGAAGGAATCATCATCATCGCTGCGACTAACCGTGCTGATGTATTGGATCCGGCACTATTGCGTCCGGGACGTTTTGACCGTCAAATAACGGTAGGCCGCCCTGATGTTAAAGGCCGTGAAGAAGTGCTGAAAGTGCATGCACGCAATAAACCATTAGCGGAAACAGTCGATTTGAAAGCGATCGCTCAGCGTACTCCAGGATTTTCTGGTGCAGATCTTGAAAACTTACTGAATGAAGCGGCGCTTGTTGCTGCCCGTCAAGATAAGAAGAAGATCGACATGTCCGATTTGGATGAAGCTTCGGATCGCGTTATCGCCGGACCTGCCAAGAAAAACCGTGTCATTTCCAAAAAGGAAAGAAATATCGTAGCGTGGCATGAAGCAGGCCATACCATTATTGGGCTGGTTCTGGATGATGCCGAGATCGTTCATAAAGTTACGATTGTCCCTCGTGGTCAAGCCGGCGGTTATGCAGTTATGCTGCCGAAAGAAGATCGTTTCTTCATGACGGAACCTGAGCTAAAAGATAAAATCGTAGGACTATTGGGTGGCCGTGTTGCCGAAGAAGTTACATTCGGAGAAGTGAGTACCGGTGCGCATAACGACTTCCAGCGTGCAACGGGCATAGCTCGTAGCATGGTTATGGAATATGGAATGAGCAAGCTCGGACCGCTTCAATTCGGTAATTCTCAAGGTCAGGTCTTCCTAGGCCGCGATTTCAACAATGATCAAAACTATTCAGATGCAATAGCATATGAAATCGATCTTGAAATTCAACGTATCATCAAGGAAGCTTACGAAAGATGTAAGAAAATCCTTACTGAAAATCGTGAAAAACTTGATTTGGTTGCAAAAACCCTGCTTGAAGTGGAAACACTTGATGCGGAACAAATCAAAGGTTTATTCCATAATGGTAAATTGCCAGATCGCGATTATACGGCCCTGAATGGGAATCTAACCACTGATGAGAATGTCAAGGTGAACATCAATAAGAAGAAGGAAGAAAAAGAGGCCCTATTAGATCCATTGGATAAAAGAGGACCTGAGGACCTTGAAATAACGGAGGAAGGATTGAATACTCCTCCAATCAAAGAAGGTGCACCTCAAGATCAGCCGCTTTCCTTCCCGAACGAAGACGACAATAAAAAGTCTTAATCGACTAAATTCAAAAGGGTATTTCCGCCTCGGAAATACCCTTTTCTTAACTCTTAAATTAATTATGATAAAGTTCCTGGGATACCTTCCGAAAAGTGCGACTAATAGCGTGGGAAATAACAGTGTGGTATGATGTTGGAGAATAATTTACCGGAGTGATGAAACGATGATTTTTGTATTGGATGTTGGGAATACGAATACCGTATTAGGCGTATACGATGAAGATATTTTAAAATATCATTGGCGAATTGAGACTAACCGTCACAAGACAGAAGATGAGTATGGAATGATCATAAAGTCTTTGCTTCAGCATGAAAGTCTTGCGTTTGATCAATTTGATGGAATCATTATTTCTTCGGTAGTTCCGCCAATTATGTTTGCGCTTGAACGCATGTGCAAAAAATACTTTGGAATTAAACCGCTTATAGTTGGACCTGGAATAAAAACTGGATTGAATATTAAATACGAAAATCCCCGTGAGGTGGGAGCGGACCGAATCGTTAATGCTGTTGCTGGCATTCAGGAATATGGAAGCCCTCTCATTATCGTGGATTTTGGTACGGCAACTACATATTGCTACATAAATGAGGATAAACAATACATGGGCGGAGCCATTGCCCCGGGTATAAATATTTCTACCGAGGCACTTTATTCAAAGGCAGCCAAACTTCCGAGAATAGAAATCAGCCGTCCGGAAGGGATTATTGGGAAAAATACGGTGTCCGCCATGCAGGCTGGCATTTTGTATGGGTATGTTGGGCAGGTAGAAGGAATCGTTAATCGAATTAAAGCGCAAAGTAATCTAGAACCAACGGTAATAGCGACAGGCGGACTGGCTACCTTAATTGCAAATGAGTCTACTGTTATTGACGTTGTGGAGCCATTTTTGACCTTGAAGGGTTTGCAGCTGATTTATAAACGTAATCGTGAGCAAGTGAAGAAGTAACACAAAGCATGAAAGGAGCAATATAAATGAAGGATTATCTAATAAAGGCGTTAGGTTATGAAGGACAGGTTCGTGCATATGCTGTTTCAACAACAGACACCGTAGGAGAAGCTCAGCGACGCCATTATACATGGCCCACTGCTTCGGCTGCCCTTGGACGGGCTATGACGGCAGGCGTTATGATGGGTGGAATGTTAAAAGGTGAAGAAAAGCTGACGATTAAAATCGAGGGCGGTGGTCCGATTGGATCCATCCTGGTCGACAGCAATGCAAAGGGGGAAGTCCGCGGATATGTCACACATCCGCAAACCCACTTTGATTTGAATGAGCAAGGTAAGCTGGATGTCAGGAAAGCGGTGGGTACCGATGGTTTGTTGACTGTTGTGAAAGATATTGGTCTTCGTGATTACTTTTCAGGGCAAGTACCGCTTGTATCTGGAGAACTGGGTGAAGATTTCACTTATTACTTTGTTACTTCCGAACAGGTGCCTTCATCAGTGGGGGTTGGGGTCCTGGTGAATCCGGATAATTCAATCCTTGCAGCGGGCGGATTTATCATTCAGTTGATGCCGGGTACATCCGAAGATACGATTTCGAAAATCGAAAAAAGACTAAGCACGATTACTCCTGTTTCCAAGATGATTCAAAACGGCATGACTCCTGAAGAAATCCTAACCGAAATTTTAGGTGAGGGCAATGTGAATATATTAGAAAAAATGGATGTCCAATTCTCCTGTCAATGTTCAAGGGAAAGAATTGCGACTGCATTGATCAGCCTGGGGCAGGCAGAGATTCGGGATATTATTGATACAGACGGACAAGCGGAGGCGCATTGTCATTTTTGTAATCAGACCTACCAATTCTCTAAGGAAGAACTTGAGGAACTGGAAGCGGAAACCAAAAAATAATGTACGGGGGATAAGGGTTTGCCAAAACACAAGCTTCGGGCGATTATTGCTGGCCTTGCCTTGTTGAACCTATTGACTATCATTATCTTTGTCATAAAACCACTAATCATTTCAAAAACCGTCATTGGGGAAGAAACGGCCGCGAAGGTCGGGTCGAAGGATATTTCCCGGGACGCATGGATGAATGAGCTCGAAAAAAGATATGGGGAAGATGTACTTGAGGAAATGGTCGATAAAGAGGTAGTGAAACAGGCAGCTGAAAAATACAAAGTGAAAATTTCGGATGAAGAGCTAGATCGTGAACTTAAAATGATGAAAACGATGTATGGGACTGCCGGTCAGAACCTTAATAAAAGTAACGATCAATTGAGGCAGGAAATTCAGTCGAGTCTCCTCCTCGAGAAGCTCCTCACCAAGGACGTTTCGGTTTCCAAAACGGCAATGCGGAATTATTATGATAATAATAAGGATATCTATAGAATCCCTACTGCTTTCCATATTTCCCATATTACCACGTCTACAAAAAAGCAGGCAGACCAAGTCATACGTGAACTGGAGAAAGGTGTCTCCTTTGAAGTCTTGGCGATGGAAAAGTCCCTTGATGAATTTACTGCCAATCAAGGGGGCGACATGGGTTATATATCACAGGATAACGAGCAAGTATCCAAGGAATACATTACCGCTGCCGAGAAATTGAAGGTTAAAAAGTGGAGTGATGCAATCCAAACGGAGGATGGCTGGGCCGTTCTCTACCTGCATGAAAGAATAGAGGGCAAGCAATATGAATATGACGAAGTTAAAGACAAGATTCGCCGCCAAATAGCTCTTGAACAGATTCAGGCACCGGTCTCAGGGAAAATTTTCTGGGACGAATTTGATGTAGAATGGTTTTATGGATTGAAGGAAGAAAAGTAGGTCAATGGTTGTGTGAGAAAATTTAGAATATAGTATATAATCATTGACAATGAACTATTAAAACTGGTAACTTTAAAATTATAAAACCAATAAACATACTCGGTATTGAAATGATAAGGGAGTGGAGAAAATGGCACGTATAGCTAATTCTGTAATCGATTTAATTGGACAAACACCTATTGTTAAGTTAAACAAGCTTCAAAATGAAAACAGTGCAGATATTTATTTGAAACTTGAGTATTTTAACCCAGGCAGCAGTGTAAAAGACCGTATCGCCCTTGCGATGATCGAAGCGGCAGAAAAAAATGGTACCCTTAAACCAGGTGATACGATCATTGAACCTACAAGCGGAAATACTGGAATAGGCCTGGCGATGGTAGCTGCGGCAAAGGGCTATAAATCAATTCTGGTTATGCCGGAGACGATGAGCTTGGAACGCCGTAACTTGCTTCGCGCTTATGGCGCAGAATTAGTTCTTACTCCTGGGCCAGAAGGAATGAAGGGTGCAATCGCAAAGGCGACTGAGCTTTCTAAAGAAAAAGGTTACTTCATTCCACAGCAATTCGAAAACGAAGCCAACCCTGAAGTACATCGGAACACTACAGGCCCTGAAATCGTTGAAGCCTTTGGAGATGAAGGCCTGGATGCATTCGTTGCCGGAATCGGTACTGGCGGAACCATTACAGGTGCCGGTGAAGTCCTGCGTGAGAAATTCCCTGACATTAAAATTTACGCTGTTGAACCTGCGGATTCCCCAGTATTATCAGGAGGGACTCCAGGACCTCATAAAATCCAAGGAATCGGAGCAGGCTTCATTCCAACTATATTGAATACAGATCTCTATGACGAAATCATTCAAGTCAATACAGAGGAATCTTTTGATTATGCACGCCGCGCAGCAAAAGAAGAAGGAATCCTTGGCGGAATTTCTTCTGGAGGTGCAATCGCAGCTGCCGTTAAAGTGGCTGACAAACTGGGAAAAGGCAAAAAGGTACTTGCCATCATACCAAGTAATGGTGAACGCTACTTAAGTACGCCATTATATAACTTTGAGTAAGACAAGACACTAAAAATGAGAAGCGAAGTTCCTTAGGGGCTTTGCTTTTCTTTTTGCAGTAATGTTTGCAGAAGTGTTCCGAATCTTCATGGAGCTTGCACTATGCCTGTGTAAATGGGTAAACTCGTATATATAGATTTCTTTAAGTGAAGGAGAACGTTGGATGTCATTAGCTGGAGCGTCAAAAATAAAGTGCGGTTCATTTGATTTGGATTACAGCAATAAAACCTTAATTATGGGGATTTTGAATGTTACGCCGGACTCCTTTTCGGATGGCGGGAAATATAATCGGATAGATGCTGCTTTGAAGCATGCCGAACGGATGGTCAACGATGGAGCGGATATATTGGATGTAGGCGGAGAGTCCACCCGACCTAATTATGAGAGGATATCGGAGGAAGAGGAAATAGAGAGAGTCGCCCCGATTATAGAGGCCATATCCCGTAATATTGAGGTTCCAATATCGGTCGATACGTATAAATCAAGAGTGGCGGAAGCGGCGGTAAAAGCAGGAGCCCATATATTAAATGACATTTGGGGAGGTAAAGCCGATTCATTGATGCCGAAGGTTGCTGCGGAATATAAGGTGCCGATCATCTTGATGCATAACAGGGGTAATATGGAATATGGACATTTTGTTCGGGATGTACTTCAAGATTTATTCGAAAGCATCATGTTGGTGAAGGATGCAGGTGTCAAGGATGAAAACATCATACTCGATCCAGGAATTGGCTTTGCGAAAGATTTAAAGTTAAATTTAGAAATGATGAGGAATCTTGATAAGCTGGTATCGTTAGGTTATCCAGTTCTGTTAGCCACATCAAGAAAGTCCATGATTGGACATGTTCTGGACCTGCCGCCTAGTGAGCGAATGGAAGGAACGGCCGCCACAATCTGTCATGGCATTCAACAAGGCTGTCAAATGGTTCGCGTACATGATGTGAAGGAAATGGCACGGACTGCAAAGATGATGGATGCTCTATTAGGAAAAGGTGAATGATATGGATAAGATATATGTGAATAAAATGGAGTTTTACGGTTATCATGGAGTTTTTCCGGAAGAAACGAAGCTTGGTCAGCGATTTAAAGTGGATTTAATCGTCCAGACTGATTTAGCCAAGGCAGGAAAGAGTGACAACCTTGAAGACTCAATCAACTATGGCGAGTTATATGAAGTGTGTAAAAATATTGTTGAGGGAAAACCTTTTAAGTTAGTGGAAGCTGTCGCTGAAAAAATCGCCTCTGAACTGCTTAATAAATATTCTTCCATCGAGACATGCACCGTCAAGGTTTATAAACCAGATCCTCCAATAGCAGGTCACTATGATTCGGTTGCTATAGAGATTGTAAGGGGACGCTGATTGTGAGAAATATTGCTTACCTTTCAATAGGGTCGAACTTAGGTGATCGCCTTGAAACATTCCGAAAGGCTTTCCAATTATTGTCTGAAAGCCCGCATATCAAATTGGTGTCATGCTCCTCTTTATATGAAACGGATCCGATAGGATATGAAGACCAGGACTGTTTTTTAAATGCTGTCCTTAAAGTGAAAACCGATTTAGAACCCGAACAATTACTTCACGCTTGTATGAAAATTGAACAGGATTTAGGGAGAAAAAGGGAAATCAGGTGGGGTCCTCGTACTTTAGACCTTGACATTTTGTTATATAATCATGAAAATATTGAGACAGAGATTCTTTCAGTCCCGCACCCTCGTATGCGCGAGAGGGCTTTTGTTATCGTGCCTTTAATGGAAGTGGACCCAGATATATCACTTCCGCAAATGCGTGCACCTTTGAGCGACCTGCTTGAACAGATTTCGGATAAAGAAGGAGTTCGATTATGGAAGGTGAAAAATGGGGAAGGCGTATTCGCGCTTTTCGAAAGTTAAAGGGTTATACCCAGGAAGGGTTTGCGAGGGAGATAGGTGTTTCCGTTTCCTTGCTGGGAGAAGTTGAACGAGGGAACCGTAACCCTTCAGAAGCATTTTTACTGGAAGTGGCGGAAATTCTTCATATTTCCATTGAGGAGCTTCAGCCACCTGAGGATAAATGAAAGAATGTTATAGGGGGTCACAACGTGTTAAGAATAGGCGATATAGAAATGAAGAACCAGGTAGTGCTGGCCCCGATGGCGGGAGTCTGTAACTCGGCATTCCGCTTGACTGTCAAGGAATTTGGTGCTGGTCTTGTTTGTGCGGAGATGGTCAGTGACAAGGGAATCGTTCTTAAAAATGCTAGAACGATGAATATGCTTTATATAGATGAAAGAGAAAAGCCGTTAAGTTTGCAAATCTTTGGCGGTGAGAAGAAATCCTTGGTTGAAGCTGCGCAATTTGTAGATAAAAATACAACAGCTGACATCATTGATATCAACATGGGCTGCCCTGTCCCTAAAATCACTAAATGTGATGCGGGTGCGAAGTGGCTTCTCGATCCAAACAAAATTTATGAGATGGTTTCAGCGGTGGTTGATGCTGTTGAAAAGCCGGTAACGGTAAAAATGCGCATAGGCTGGGATGATGAACACGTTTTTGCGATTCAAAATGCTCAGGCTGTTGAACGCGCAGGTGGTAAAGCTGTTTCCATGCATGGCAGAACACGTGTTCAAATGTATGAAGGAAAAGCTAACTGGGACATCATCCATGAAGTGAAGAAATCAATTAATATTCCCCTTATCGGTAACGGTGATGTGGAAACTCCACAGGATGCGGAAAGAATGCTGAAGGAAACGGGTGTTGATGGAGTCATGATCGGCCGTGCAGCTCTAGGTAACCCGTGGATGATTTACCGGACTGTAAAATATCTTGAAACCGGTCAACTGATGGATGAGCCTTCAGTTCGTGAAAAGATGGATGTTTGCGTGCTTCATATGGATCGTCTGATTGCGTTGAAAAATGAAAATGTCGCCGTTCGTGAAATGCGTAAGCATGCTTCTTGGTATTTAAAGGGTGTTAAAGGGAATGCTACGGCACGCAAAGGAATTAATGATTGTGAAACAAGGGAAGATGTTGTGAAGCTTCTCTATGGACTTGTTGATGATATTGAAGCGAAGCAACAAAATATCCAAATGGTCTGATGTTTGACATTACCTTCCTATTTTCCTATAATACGCTTATCTTAAACTGCCAGTAATCCTGGCAGTTTTTATATGTACATAAACAATGTTTTATGATAAAAAGCTGTTGAATTCCTTTACTTTATGTAAGAATAAATATGTATGCAAAAGAATTTCTGATTAATTATATAAGGCATTTATTAATAAAGATGGAGATGATTTTCGTGAGTCATGAAGAATTGAATGACCAACTGCAGGTAAGACGCGATAAAATGCAAGCGATGATGGATAATGGACTAGACCCTTTCGGGAGCAGATTCGAGCGCACACATAACACGCAAGAGTTAATCAGTGCTTATGGTGAATTAGAAAAAGAAGATCTTGAAGAAAAAGAAATTGAAGTTACGATCGCTGGCCGTGTCATGACGAAGCGCGGAAAAGGAAAAGCGGGATTTGCCCATATCCAGGATATTAGCGGCCAAATCCAAATCTACGTCCGTTTGGATAACATAGGGGAAGATTCTTACCAAATTTTCAACCAAACGGATCTTGGTGATCTTGTAGGGGTAACTGGCGTTATCTTCAAAACGAAAGTCGGGGAACTTTCCATTAAAGCTAAAGAATATGTGTTCCTTGCTAAAGCGCTTCGCCCGTTGCCTGATAAATTTCATGGCTTGAAGGATGTTGAAGAGCGTTACAGGAAACGTTATGTTGATTTAATTACAAATGAAGAAAGCAAAAATACGTTGATCATGCGCAGTCGCATTGTACAAGCCATGAGAAGGTATTTGGATGATCATGGATACCTTGAAGTGGAGACGCCGCTATTGCACTCTGTTGCTGGTGGAGCAGCTGCACGACCTTTCCTTACTCACCATAATGCTTTGGATATGCCTTTGAATTTAAGGATTGCCATTGAACTTCATCTAAAACGCTTGATCGTTGGCGGATTGGAGAAAGTTTATGAAATTGGCCGGGTTTTCAGAAATGAAGGGGTGTCCACAAGGCATAATCCTGAATTCACATTGATCGAATTGTACGAAGCTTATGCGGATTACCAAGATATCATGAGCTTAACGGAAAACTTGATTGCCCATATAGCTCAAGAAGTTCTTGGGACGACTACCATCCAGTATGGGGAGTATGAGATAGAGTTAAAACCGGAATGGAAACGACTTCACATGGTTGACGCTGTAAAAGAATATACCGGTGTGGACTTCTGGACTGAAATGAGTAAAGAAGAAGCCCAGCAGCTTGCTAAAGAAAATGGGATTGAAGTTAAGGATTCCATGGAGTTCGGCCATATCGTAAATGAATTCTTTGAACAAAAGGTCGAAGATAAGTTAATTCAACCTACATTCATCTATGGGCATCCAGTGGAAATCTCTCCTTTAGCAAAGAAAAATCCGGAAGATTCCCGTTTCACAGATCGTTTTGAGTTATTCATAGTAGGTAGGGAGCACGCAAATGCCTTCACTGAACTTAATGATCCTATTGATCAACGTCAACGCTTTGAAGCTCAATTGAAAGAACGAGAGCAAGGTAATGATGAAGCTCATGAAATGGATGAAGATTTCTTGGAGGCATTAGAATACGGAATGCCGCCGACTGGCGGACTTGGAATTGGTGTTGACCGTTTGGTTATGCTATTGACCAATTCTCCTTCCATACGTGACGTCCTGTTATTCCCTTTAATGAGACATCGCTAAATATAAGCAAAATGGTTTTGATTGCAGGGCCGAATTCGGATGGCTGGGATCATGGGCGTAGCTCCTGATCCTGGTAAGTCCAATTCGGTTTTTGTTTTTTAATTATAATTTCATGCCTTTCAATAGAGTGGATTCTAGGGTTTAAAAGAAAAACAACATTATCTCAAAAAAACTTTATAAAAGGTATTGCACAGTTAACGTAATGGTGTTATATTTATATCTGTCGTTACGAACGAGTTGCAAACAGATTACAAACTTTAAAAAGTTTTAAAAAAGTTGTTGACTTGCAGTAATGAAAATGTTATTATAAATAAGCTGTTCCGAAAGACATTGTTCTTTGAAAACTGAACAAAACAAAGCGCCAACGTTAAATTTTAAGTGAGCACACACTATCAAAAAAGCAAATGAGCAAGTCAAACATTTCTTCGGAGAGTTTGATCCTGGCTCAGGACGAACGCTGGCGGCGTGCCTAATACATGCAAGTCGAGCGAATCGATGGGAGCTTGCTCCCTGAGATTAGCGGCGGACGGGTGAGTAACACGTGGGCAACCTGCCTATAAGACTGGGATAACTTCGGGAAACCGGAGCTAATACCGGATACGTTCTTTTCTCGCATGAGAGAAGATGGAAAGACGGTTTACGCTGTCACTTATAGATGGGCCCGCGGCGCATTAGCTAGTTGGTGAGGTAATGGCTCACCAAGGCGACGATGCGTAGCCGACCTGAGAGGGTGATCGGCCACACTGGGACTGAGACACGGCCCAGACTCCTACGGGAGGCAGCAGTAGGGAATCTTCCGCAATGGACGAAAGTCTGACGGAGCAACGCCGCGTGAACGAAGAAGGCCTTCGGGTCGTAAAGTTCTGTTGTTAGGGAAGAACAAGTACCAGAGTAACTGCTGGTACCTTGACGGTACCTAACCAGAAAGCCACGGCTAACTACGTGCCAGCAGCCGCGGTAATACGTAGGTGGCAAGCGTTGTCCGGAATTATTGGGCGTAAAGCGCGCGCAGGTGGTTCCTTAAGTCTGATGTGAAAGCCCACGGCTCAACCGTGGAGGGTCATTGGAAACTGGGGAACTTGAGTGCAGAAGAGGAAAGTGGAATTCCAAGTGTAGCGGTGAAATGCGTAGAGATTTGGAGGAACACCAGTGGCGAAGGCGACTTTCTGGTCTGTAACTGACACTGAGGCGCGAAAGCGTGGGGAGCAAACAGGATTAGATACCCTGGTAGTCCACGCCGTAAACGATGAGTGCTAAGTGTTAGAGGGTTTCCGCCCTTTAGTGCTGCAGCTAACGCATTAAGCACTCCGCCTGGGGAGTACGGCCGCAAGGCTGAAACTCAAAGGAATTGACGGGGGCCCGCACAAGCGGTGGAGCATGTGGTTTAATTCGAAGCAACGCGAAGAACCTTACCAGGTCTTGACATCCTCTGACAACCCTAGAGATAGGGCTTTCCCCTTCGGGGGACAGAGTGACAGGTGGTGCATGGTTGTCGTCAGCTCGTGTCGTGAGATGTTGGGTTAAGTCCCGCAACGAGCGCAACCCTTGATCTTAGTTGCCAGCATTCAGTTGGGCACTCTAAGGTGACTGCCGGTGACAAACCGGAGGAAGGTGGGGATGACGTCAAATCATCATGCCCCTTATGACCTGGGCTACACACGTGCTACAATGGATGGTACAAAGGGCTGCAAACCTGCGAAGGTAAGCGAATCCCATAAAGCCATTCTCAGTTCGGATTGCAGGCTGCAACTCGCCTGCATGAAGCCGGAATCGCTAGTAATCGCGGATCAGCATGCCGCGGTGAATACGTTCCCGGGCCTTGTACACACCGCCCGTCACACCACGAGAGTTTGTAACACCCGAAGTCGGTGAGGTAACCTTCATGGAGCCAGCCGCCTAAGGTGGGACAGATGATTGGGGTGAAGTCGTAACAAGGTAGCCGTATCGGAAGGTGCGGCTGGATCACCTCCTTTCTAAGGATAATTACGAGAGCGCTTTTGTTTTGTTCAGTTTTGAATGAGTAATTCATTCAAATAGGAAAGACGAACATCACGATGTGATGGATTCTTTCTGCTTTGTTCCTTGAAAACTAGATAATAGATAGAAGGCAATTAATTTTTTTCAAAGCATCTGTAAGATCTTTTTTAACGGTTAAGTTAGAAAGGGCGCACGGTGGATGCCTTGGCACTAGGAGCCGATGAAGGACGGGACTAACACCGATATGCTTCGGGGAGCTGTAAGTAAGCTTTGATCCGGAGATTTCCGAATGGGGAAACCCACTGTTCGTAATGGAACAGTATCTTTACCTGAATACATAGGGTACTGAAGGCAGACCCGGGGAACTGAAACATCTAAGTACCCGGAGGAAGAGAAAGCAAACGCGATTTCCTGAGTAGCGGCGAGCGAAACGGAATTAGCCCAAACCAAGAGGCTTGCCTCTTGGGGTTGTAGGACACTCAACATGGAGTTACAAAGGAACGGGGTAAATGAAGCGACCTGGAAAGGTCCGTCGAAGAAGGTAAAAACCCTGTAGTTGAAACTTCGTTCCCTCCTGAGTGGATCCTGAGTACGGCGGGACACGAGAAATCCCGTCGGAAGCAGGGAGGACCATCTCCCAAGGCTAAATACTCCCTAGTGACCGATAGTGAACCAGTACCGTGAGGGAAAGGTGAAAAGCACCCCGGAAGGGGAGTGAAATAGATCCTGAAACCGTGTGCCTACAAGTAGTCAAAGCCCGTTAATGGGTAATGGCGTGCCTTTTGTAGAATGAACCGGCGAGTTACGATTTCATGCGAGGTTAAGTTGATGAGACGGAGCCGCAGCGAAAGCGAGTCTGAATAGGGCGAATGAGTATGAGGTCGTAGACCCGAAACCAGGTGATCTACCCATGTCCAGGGTGAAGTTCAGGTAACACTGAATGGAGGCCCGAACCCACGCACGTTGAAAAGTGCGGGGATGAGGTGTGGGTAGCGGAGAAATTCCAATCGAACCTGGAGATAGCTGGTTCTCTCCGAAATAGCTTTAGGGCTAGCCTCAAGATGAGAGTATTGGAGGTAGAGCACTGATTGGACTAGGGGCCCCCAACGGGTTACCGAATTCAGTCAAACTCCGAATGCCAAATACTTATTCTTGGGAGTCAGACTGCGAGTGATAAGATCCGTAGTCGAAAGGGAAACAGCCCAGACCACCAGCTAAGGTCCCAAAGTATACGTTAAGTGGAAAAGGATGTGGAGTTGCTTAGACAACCAGGATGTTGGCTTAGAAGCAGCCACCATTTAAAGAGTGCGTAATAGCTCACTGGTCGAGTGACTCCGCGCCGAAAATGTACCGGGGCTAAACGTATCACCGAAGCTGTGGATTGACACCGTATGGTGTCGATGGTAGGAGAGCGTTCTAAGGGCGTTGAAGTCAGACCGGAAGGACTGGTGGAGCGCTTAGAAGTGAGAATGCCGGTATGAGTAGCGAAAGAAGGGTGAGAATCCCTTCCACCGAATGCCTAAGGTTTCCTGAGGAAGGCTCGTCCGCTCAGGGTTAGTCGGGACCTAAGCCGAGGCCGAAAGGCGTAGGCGATGGACAACAGGTTGATATTCCTGTACCACCTATACATCGTTTGAACGATGGGGGGACGCAGAAGGATAGGGTAAGCGCGCTGTTGGATATGCGCGTCCAAGCAGTTAGGCCGGAAACGAGGCAAATCCCGTTTCCATTAAGGCGGAGCTGTGATGGCGAGGGAAATATAGTACCGAAGTTCCTGATTCCACGCTGCCAAGAAAAGCCTCTAGTGAGATGTAAGGTGCCCGTACCGCAAACCGACACAGGTAGGCGAGGAGAGAATCCTAAGGTGTGCGAGAGAACTCTCGTTAAGGAACTCGGCAAAATGACCCCGTAACTTCGGGAGAAGGGGTGCTTTTTAGGGTGAATAGCCCAGAAAAGCCGCAGTGAATAGGCCCAGGCGACTGTTTAGCAAAAACACAGGTCTCTGCGAAGCCGCAAGGCGAAGTATAGGGGCTGACACCTGCCCGGTGCTGGAAGGTTAAGGGGAGAGGTTAGCGCAAGCGAAGCTTTGAACCGAAGCCCCAGTAAACGGCGGCCGTAACTATAACGGTCCTAAGGTAGCGAAATTCCTTGTCGGGTAAGTTCCGACCCGCACGAAAGGTGTAACGATCTGGGCACTGTCTCAACGAGAGACTCGGTGAAATTATAGTACCTGTGAAGATGCAGGTTACCCGCGACAGGACGGAAAGACCCCGTGGAGCTTTACTGCAGCCTGATATTGAATTTTGGTACAGCTTGTACAGGATAGGTAGGAGCCTGAGAAGCCGGAGCGCCAGCTTCGGTGGAGGCGTTGGTGGGATACTACCCTGGCTGTATTGAAATTCTAACCCGCGCCCCTTATCGGGGTGGGAGACAGTGTCAGGTGGGCAGTTTGACTGGGGCGGTCGCCTCCTAAAGAGTAACGGAGGCGCCCAAAGGTTCCCTCAGAATGGTTGGAAATCATTCGTAGAGTGTAAAGGCACAAGGGAGCTTGACTGCGAGACCTACAAGTCGAGCAGGGACGAAAGTCGGGCTTAGTGATCCGGTGGTTCCGCATGGAAGGGCCATCGCTCAACGGATAAAAGCTACCCCGGGGATAACAGGCTTATCTCCCCCAAGAGTCCACATCGACGGGGAGGTTTGGCACCTCGATGTCGGCTCATCGCATCCTGGGGCTGTAGTCGGTCCCAAGGGTTGGGCTGTTCGCCCATTAAAGCGGTACGCGAGCTGGGTTCAGAACGTCGTGAGACAGTTCGGTCCCTATCCGTCGCGGGCGCAGGAAATTTGAGAGGAGCTGTCCTTAGTACGAGAGGACCGGGATGGACGCACCGCTGGTGTACCAGTTGTCTTGCCAAAGGCATAGCTGGGTAGCTACGTGCGGACGGGATAAGTGCTGAAAGCATCTAAGCATGAAGCCCCCCTCAAGATGAGATTTCCCATGGCGCAAGCTAGTAAGATCCCTGAAAGATGATCAGGTTGATAGGTCAGAGGTGGAAGCATGGTGACATGTGGAGCTGACTGATACTAATAGATCGAGGACTTAACCAACGCTTTTTAAAAAATGAAATACCTTCTTATTATCTAGTTTTGAAGGAACAACGTTCCTTTTATGTTTGGTGGCGATAGCGAAGAGGTCACACCCGTTCCCATTCCGAACACGGCAGTTAAGCTCTTCAGCGCCGATGGTAGTTGGGGGTTTCCCCCTGTGAGAGTAGGACGCCGCCAAGCAGTTATATATGGAGGATTAGCTCAGCTGGGAGAGCATCTGCCTTACAAGCAGAGGGTCGGCGGTTCGATCCCGTCATCCTCCACCATTTTTACACTTGCCGGTGTAGCTCAACTGGTAGAGCAACTGACTTGTAATCAGTAGGTTGGGGGTTCAAGTCCTCTTGCCGGCACCA
>NZ_CP175708.1:100000-162500 GCF_046715815.1 Peribacillus sp. S4
AGCTACCCCGGGGATAACAGGCTTATCTCCCCCAAGAGTCCACATCGACGGGGAGGTTTGGCACCTCGATGTCGGCTCATCGCATCCTGGGGCTGTAGTCGGTCCCAAGGGTTGGGCTGTTCGCCCATTAAAGCGGTACGCGAGCTGGGTTCAGAACGTCGTGAGACAGTTCGGTCCCTATCCGTCGCGGGCGCAGGAAATTTGAGAGGAGCTGTCCTTAGTACGAGAGGACCGGGATGGACGCACCGCTGGTGTACCAGTTGTCTTGCCAAAGGCATAGCTGGGTAGCTACGTGCGGACGGGATAAGTGCTGAAAGCATCTAAGCATGAAGCCCCCCTCAAGATGAGATTTCCCATGGCGCAAGCTAGTAAGATCCCTGAAAGATGATCAGGTTGATAGGTCAGAGGTGGAAGCATGGTGACATGTGGAGCTGACTGATACTAATAGATCGAGGACTTAACCAACGCTTTTTAAAAAATGAAATACCTTCTTATTATCTAGTTTTGAAGGAACAACGTTCCTTTTATGTTTGGTGGCGATAGCGAAGAGGTCACACCCGTTCCCATTCCGAACACGGCAGTTAAGCTCTTCAGCGCCGATGGTAGTTGGGGGTTTCCCCCTGTGAGAGTAGGACGCCGCCAAGCCATTTAAAAAGATCAGCCATCCGGCTGGTCTTTTTTTTTGTAATTAAAAAAAATTTCCGTTTTCAGGGACAGTCCGGGCTGGCCTTATTTGAATTGGTTGCCTTATCATGAGGAGGAATGGATGAGCTGGGGAAATGGGGCAGAATTCTTAAGGAGAAGAAAAATTTCAGGTTTTACATCCATTTATATAGGGTATTTATATAAGATATTTCAACTTTAATGTTCAACGGGGTATGTAACTACATATAATTTGGAGAAAATGGATATTACAGAAAGAAAATGCATTTAAGTTGCAAAATGCATTATTCCTTGTATAATAATAGTCAAATATAGTCAAAGTCAGAATGGAGGAGGCTGAGTGAGAAACATATCTGATGTTATCGAAACTTATTTGAAGCAAGTACTTGAAATAAGTCAAAAAGATATCTTGGAGATAAAAAGAAGTGAAATAGCGGATAAATTTCAGTGTGTTCCTTCTCAAATCAATTACGTAATAAATACCAGGTTTACCATCGAGAGAGGTTATGTTGTAGAGAGTAAGCGTGGAGGCGGCGGTTATATACGCATCATGAAAGTGGAATCACAGGATTCCGTGCAACTTATCAACCACTTATTATCGCTTATTGGTTCCAGGGTAACTCAATCGATGGCTGAAGGAGTAATTTCACGGCTGATGAATGAAGACGTCATTAATGAAAGAGAAGCAAAGATTATGATGAGCGTCATAGATAGATCGGTGATTTATATCGACCTGCCTGACCGCGATGAGCTTAGGGCAAGAATTTTAACAGCGATGCTTACTACTTTAAAATATAAATGAAACTGGCAGAGGTGATGAACGTTGATTTGCCAAGAATGTCATCAAAGGCCTGCTACCCTGCACTTCACCAAAATCATCAATGGAAAAAAGACTGAAGTCATGATTTGTGAGAAATGTGCTCAGGAAAAAGGTGAAATGTTCATGGAGGCAGGTGGACCTGGTTTTTCAATAAATAATTTATTAGCAGGATTGTTGAATATGGAGTCGAATATTCAACAGACAAAGGCAAATGCATTTCCGAAAACGGAAGAGAGGCGCTGCCCGCATTGTCATCGATCTTATAAAGAATTTGTCCATATTGGCAAGTTTGGCTGTGCCGAATGTTATAAAACGTTCAATGAACAGTTAAATCCCATTTTAAAGAGGGTTCATAGCGGCAATACAGCACACATAGGGAAAATTCCAAAAAGGATTGGCGGCGCCATATATCTTCGAAAGCAAATTTTGGATTTGAAAGAAGTTTTAAAGGTCCACATTGATCAAGAGGAGTTTGAGAAGGCGGCAGAAGTAAGAGATAAGGTTCGTTCCCTTGAAAAAAGGTATGAAGCACAAGAGGGAGGCGAGGAAGTATGAGCTTGGAAAAGTTTGTAGAAAACGCCTTGAGTTCCTGGATGAGTGCCGAAGGTCCGGAAATCGATATTGTATTGAGTTCGCGGATTCGGCTGGCCAGGAATTTCAAAGACTTTACCTTCCCAACCTCCTTTTCGAACGAAGAAGCTAATAAAATCATTGAATTGATTAAAAAAAGAATCGAAGAGGAAGTAACCCCAGAGATTGGGAAATTGGAGCTATTAGAGATTGACCAATTGCAGCCACTGGAAAAGCGCGTTCTGGTTGAAAAACATTTAATCAGTCCTCATTTAGTTGAAGATTCAGCGAAAAGCGCGTGTCTCCTTTCGGAAAATGAAGAAATAAGTATCATGATAAACGAAGAGGACCATCTCCGTATTCAATGTTTAATGTCGGGGTTGCAGCTAAAGGAAACCTTAAAGATTGCAAATGTTCTTGACGATTGGATTGAAGAATCCATAGACTATGCATATGATGAAGAAAGAGGATACCTGACTAGTTGTCCGACTAATGTGGGAACAGGGTTAAGGGCTTCAGTCATGATGCATCTGCCGGGTCTGGTCCTTACACAGCAGATGAATAATATCATACCGGCTATCAACCAATTGGGGTTGGTGGTTCGAGGGATTTATGGAGAGGGCAGTCAAGCGTTGGGGAATATTTTTCAAATTTCCAATCAAATCACTCTTGGAAAATCGGAAAGGGATATCGTTGAAGATCTAACGAGTGTAGTGCAACAAATCATAGCCCAGGAACGGTCAGCGAGGGATGCATTAGCGAGGACTTCCCACATACAATTAGAAGATAGAATTTTCCGTTCATATGGGGTTTTGTCCAATGCTCGAATAATCGAGACAAAGGAAGCAGCTACATGTATCTCAGATGTTAGATTAGGGATAGATCTTGGGTATATAAAGAGTATTTCCAAAAGCATTCTAAATGAATTGATGATTTTGACGCAGTCGGGATTTTTACAAAAGTACGCAGGCGGCCCTTTAAGACCCCATGAAAGGGATATCCGTAGAGCAGCACTCATCCGGGAACGCTTGAATTTCACGGAATCTTCCTCCTCATAGAGGTTATTGACCCCTTTAGGGAGAATTAAATTTCATGTAATAGATATGGAGCAAGAATAAGCTTCTGCCATTACTTAGAGAATTGCCAGCAATTTTATTCAAAACGAAAATTCTTAAGGAGGAATTCCCTATGATGTTTGGTCGTTTTACTGAAAGAGCCCAGAAAGTATTAGCATTAGCCCAAGAAGAAGCAATCCGTTTAGGTCATAATAATATTGGCACGGAACATATTTTACTGGGCCTGGTCCGAGAGGGTGATGGTATTGCAGCCAAAGCGTTATATGCTCTTGGATTGGGTCCGGAGAAGATTCAGAAAGAAGTGGAAAATTTAATTGGTCGTGGACAGGATACGGCCCAAACGATACATTATACCCCAAGAGCCAAGAAGGTCATTGAGCTTTCCATGGATGAAGCAAGAAAATTAGGTCACTCATATGTTGGGACAGAGCATGTCCTTCTAGGTCTTATACGAGAAGGGGAAGGTGTCGCTGCCCGCGTATTGAATAATCTGGGAGTAAGTTTAAATAAAGCCCGACAACAAGTATTACAACTTTTGGGCAGCAATGAATCAGGTGGTCATCAAGGTTCAGCCGCTGCAAATGCAAGCACGCCGACACTAGATGGCCTTGCCCGTGATTTAACGGCGATTGCAAGGGAAGGAAGCTTGGATCCGGTTATCGGTAGAAGTAAGGAAATACAGCGTGTCATTGAGGTATTAAGCCGTCGTACAAAAAATAACCCAGTATTGATCGGTGAACCTGGCGTTGGTAAAACAGCCATTGCTGAAGGGCTTGCCCAACAGATTATCAATAACGAGGTACCTGAGATTTTACGTGATAAACGCGTCATGACACTTGATATGGGTACTGTTGTGGCTGGCACTAAATACCGGGGTGAATTTGAGGACCGGTTGAAGAAAGTCATGGATGAAATACGTCAGGCGGGTAATATCATCCTATTCATCGATGAATTGCATACATTGATTGGTGCAGGTGGTGCAGAAGGTGCCATCGATGCCTCCAATATCCTTAAACCATCATTGGCCCGTGGTGAATTACAATGTATCGGTGCTACAACTTTGGATGAGTACCGTAAGTATATTGAAAAGGATGCTGCCCTTGAACGTCGCTTCCAGCCAATCCAAGTCGATGAGCCGACAATTGAGGAATCCATCCAAATTCTCAAAGGTCTTCGTGACCGTTATGAGGCACATCACCGCGTATCGATCACTGACGAAGCGATTGATGCTGCAGTCAAATTATCAGACCGTTATATTTCCGATCGCTTTTTACCTGATAAAGCGATTGACTTGATTGATGAAGCTGGTTCCAAAGTTAGGCTGCGCTCATACACAACGCCACCTAACCTAAAGGAACTTGAAGTGAAACTAGATGATGTTCGCAAGGAAAAGGATGCTTCCGTTCAGAGTCAGGAATTTGAAAAAGCTGCTTCGCTTCGCGATACAGAACAACGCTTAAGAGAACAATTGGAAGAAACAAAAAAAACTTGGAAAGAAAAACAAGGGCAGGAAAACAGTGAAGTGACTGTGGATGACATTGCACACGTCGTATCCAGCTGGACGGGAGTGCCGGTCACTAAATTGGCGCAAACAGAGTCAGACAAACTGCTTAATATGGAGTCAATCCTCCATGATCGTGTAATTGGGCAGGAAGAGGCCGTCATTGCGGTTTCTAAAGCAGTACGGCGTGCGAGGGCAGGTTTGAAAGATCCTAAGCGTCCAATTGGTTCATTCATCTTCCTGGGGCCTACAGGGGTCGGTAAAACCGAGCTAGCCCGTGCTTTGGCGGAATCCATTTTTGGTGATGAAGATGCCATGATCCGCATCGATATGTCCGAATATATGGAGAAACATTCGACTTCACGTCTTGTTGGATCGCCTCCAGGATATGTTGGGTACGAAGAAGGCGGTCAGTTAACGGAAAAAGTGCGGAGGAAACCATACTCCGTCGTTCTGCTTGATGAAATAGAAAAGGCGCATCCGGAT
This sequence comes from Peribacillus sp. S4, assembly GCF_046715815.1. Lineage (NCBI taxonomy): Bacteria > Bacillati > Bacillota > Bacilli > Caryophanales > Bacillaceae > Peribacillus > Peribacillus sp. S4. Next base: position 105,117 of record NZ_CP175708.1, read on the forward strand.
GTCTTCAATATTCTTCTTCAAGTGTTGGAAGACGGAAGACTGACAGATTCCAAGGGGCGTACTGTCGATTTCAGGAATACCATTCTGATCATGACATCGAATGTAGGTGCGTCTGCCTTGAAAACTGATAAGTATGTCGGCTTTAACATCCAGGATACTGGGCAGGACTATAAAAATATGAAAGGGAAAGTGATGGAAGAACTAAAACGTGCATTCCGTCCGGAATTCCTGAATCGTATTGATGAAACTATCGTGTTCCACTCATTAGAGAAGGATCATTTGAAACAAATCGTTACATTAATGTCAAATCAGCTTACTACCCGTTTGAAAGAACAGGAGATATACTTGGAGCTGACAGATGCGGCTAGAGAAAAAATTGCCACGGAAGGTTTTGATCCGGAATATGGGGCAAGGCCAATCCGCAGGGCGCTTCAGAAGCATGTAGAGGATTATCTATCCGAAGAGTTGCTTAAAGGCAACGTGAAAAAAGGGCAAACGGTCGTAATGGATGTCGTGAATAATGAGTTTGCAATCCGACAAGGCGAGCCTGTTAATGTAAGTGAATAACCTGATCCTAAACTTCGAGGTACACGCAGATTCTTTTGCAGTGTACCTCTGTTTTTTATCTATAGGTAGATATGAGTATAAACGGGACAAGCAAAGTGAATATTTTTTTAAAAAAACTTAGCCTTAAGAAGGTTTAAATAAAACAGAGATATAATATCCTTAATATAGATATTTTTTCCAAAGGAAGAGGAGTAATTTATGGCTGTAAAAAAGAAAACAAAATTTATGTGTCAGTCTTGTGGGTATGAGTCCGCGAAATGGATGGGGAAATGCCCAGGCTGCGGTGAATGGAACAAAATGGTCGAGGAAACCGAAATCGTTAAACCTGCAAGAAAAGGCGCTTTTACCCATTCAGAGGTTAGAGTTTCCGGGGAACGGGAGAAGGCAGCACCCATAACGACCATTCAGTCAGAAAAAGAACCACGCATTAAGACGGATCTAATGGAATTGAATCGTGCTCTTGGGGGCGGGATCGTACAGGGATCACTTGTATTGATCGGAGGGGACCCGGGTATCGGTAAGTCCACCCTGCTTCTACAGGTATCATCCCAATTGGCGCATAAACAGAAAAAAGTGCTTTATATATCAGGTGAAGAATCAGTCAAGCAAACCAAATTGAGAGCGGACCGGCTTGGGACCATGTCAGAAAATCTATTCGTTTATTCTGAAACCGATATGGACTATATCCAACAGGCAATTACAGACGTTAAACCGGATTTGGTCATAATTGACTCGATTCAAACGGTTTACCATTCTGAGGTTACATCTGCCCCGGGAAGCGTTTCACAAGTGAGGGAATGCACAGCCTCACTCATGCGCATTGCTAAAACGAACGGGATTGCGATTTTTATCGTCGGTCACGTTACAAAAGAAGGGGCCATTGCGGGACCACGGCTGCTTGAGCACATGGTGGACACCGTATTATATTTTGAAGGGGAAAGACACCATACATATCGAATTATACGTGCGGTTAAAAATCGCTTTGGTTCGACGAATGAGATGGGTATTTTTGAAATGAAGGAACATGGATTGGAAGAGGTGGCGAATCCATCGGAAATTTTCCTTGAAGAACGGTCGCAAGGAGCTTCGGGGTCCACAGTCGTCGCATCCATGGAGGGCACAAGGCCGGTGCTTGTTGAAATTCAAGCATTGATTTCTCCTACGAGTTTTGGCAATCCGAGGCGGATGGCCACAGGAATTGACCACAATCGAGTTTCGCTTTTAATGGCTGTCCTGGAAAAGAGAGTGGGCTTGCTGCTCCAAAACCAAGATGCGTATTTAAAGGTTGCTGGCGGTGTCAAGCTGGATGAACCGGCAATTGACCTCGCTGTCGCAATAAGCATTGCATCAAGCTTCCGTGATAAACCAACAAACCCTGCCGATTGCATCATTGGTGAAGTGGGGCTGACTGGTGAAGTGAGAAGGGTGTCACGAATTGAACAAAGGGTGCAGGAAGCAGCGAAATTAGGGTTTGAGCGGGTTATCATACCGGCTAATAATATAGGAGGGTGGACCGCGCCGAAAGGTATTAAGATCATTGGTGTTTCATCGGTTTCGGAGGCTCTTAAACAATCGTTAGGGGGTTAAGCATGACAGATAAAAAAGGGTATGAGAAAACAAAATTGGAAATTCTGCAAATCGTAGCACCGGGTACCCCGCTTCGGGAGGGGATTGAAAATGTCCTGAGGGCAAACACGGGCGGTTTGATAGTGGCCGGATATAATGAGAAGGTGCGAACGATCGTGGATGGCGGCTTCGAAATCAACTGCAGCTGTACCCCCAGTACATTATATGAGTTGGCGAAGATGGACGGGGCCATCATTTTAAATGAAACCGCCGATAAGATCATTTTTGCAAATGCCCAATTAGTGCCTGATAACAGTACACCTTCCACTGAAACGGGAATGAGGCATAGGACAGCGGAACGGGTGGCTAGGGAGACCAAGTCGTTGGTCATCGCAATCTCACAACGCCGGAATGTCATCACTTTATATCAGGGCAATTTCCGGTATGCCCTTAAAGATATAGGAGTCATACTTGCCAAGGCTAATTTAGCCATCCAGACCTTGGAAAAATACAAGGTGGTCCTGCAGCAGAGCATATCGGTTTTAGGAGCGCTCGAGTTTGAGGAAATCGTGACCTATGCCGATCTTTTGCAGGTATTTCACCGTTATGTGATGGTGCTCAGGATCAAGGCGGAGCTGCTGACGTACCTTAATGAGCTTGGTACGGAAGGAAGGCTGATCCGTTTGCAAATGAATGAAATCCTGGCAGATATTGAAACGGAAGGGAAATGGCTTATCAAGGATTATACCTCCAGTAATGATGAAAATCCCGAGGAAATCATTTTTAGGCTTCAAGAGTTGGCCATGCAGGAAAAACTGGATGAAAGCATTCTTCTTAAGGTGCTGGGCTATCATGGATACATTCATCTTGATGAGTCAGTACATCCCCGTGGTTACCGTATTCTTCATAAAATCCCACGCTTGCCGGGTTTGATCATCGAAAATTTAGTGAAACAGTTCGGAAGCTTTAGTGAAGTCAATAAAGCTACGGTTGAAAACCTTGACGATGTGGAGGGTATAGGTGAAGTCCGGGCAAATAAAATTAAAGAAGGACTCCGAATTTTGAAAAATCAGCTGGTCACAAATAGAAGGATGTAAGGTGCAGCCGGCTTTTAAAAAACTCCTGAACGGGCTTGAAATTGATTGGTGTTTATTTTTGACACTCAAAACTCGGGGTGCTAGGCTAATATTACGAAAAAGAGAAGAATTCATATTTGTAAATCCATTATCCTTAAGTGAATTTAATGTATATAGTGAAAACGAATTTTCAAGGTTTCATTTTATTTTATTGGTCAATAATGAGTAGAAGGAGGTGAAAGGGATGTTAAAACGCATTATACAAGCATGCTTCTTAATAGTCGGCGGAACACTTGGTATGTTGCTTATTCCGGAATTATTAATTGTTTTACATGCAGACGATATTGCTTTATTAAACAATCCTTATGTAAGTGTACTGTTGGGTGCCATTATCTTTTATCTTATAACTTTTTGGGCAGTAGATCATGTGATCTACTTTATGAAATGGCTGGAGGAACAGCTTGTAAAGATACCGATTACGGATATAATCTTTGGCAGCGTAGGTCTTTTAGTTGGATTGCTGGCAGCGTTCTTGGTTGGATCCGCATTCAGTGCCATCAAGGTTCCCATTTTGAATACAGTGGTTCCTATCATCCTTACGCTTTTATTTGGATATCTTGGTTTTCAGGTGGGCTTTAAAAAACGTGATGAGCTATTGAGTTTATTCACGAAAAGCAATAAGAAAAAGAACTCGGATGGTGAAGCAAGCGAAGAGGATGAAGAGGGGTATAGCAAGCGCCTGAAGATTCTCGATACAAGCGTCATCATTGATGGCAGAATTGCGGATATTTGTCAGACGGGCTTTCTGGAGGGTACCATAGTCATTCCTCAATTCGTATTAAACGAATTGCAGCACATTGCCGATTCATCTGATGCATTGAAAAGGAATCGTGGAAGGCGCGGTTTGGATATCCTGAATCGGATTCAAAAAGACCTGCCGATTAAAGTGGAGATGTACGAGGGGGATTTTGAAGACATTCAGGAAGTGGACAGTAAACTAGTGAAGCTTGCCAAAATATCGGGCGGGATGGTCGTTACCAATGATTTCAATTTAAACAAAGTATGCGAGTTTCAAAATGTGGCGGTACTTAATATCAATGACCTGGCCAATGCCGTAAAACCTGTTGTACTTCCTGGGGAAGAGATGAACGTTCAGGTCATAAAGGACGGGAAAGAGCAGAACCAGGGCATCGCTTATTTGGACGATGGAACCATGATCGTTGTCGAGGGTGGCCGTGACCATATCGGGAAACGGATTGATGTACTTGTCACAAGTGTATTGCAAACCTCTGCAGGCCGGATGATATTCGCTAAACCGAAACTATTAGAAAAAGCATTATAAAGAAGAGTAGGAGAAACCGTTATGTTTTATGAAGTAGTGATACCTGCAGCTGGACAAGGCAAAAGAATGAAAGCGGGCAAGAATAAACTTTTTATTGAACTATCGGGTATCCCGATCATTGTTTATACACTGCGTGTCTTCGAAGAAGATCCTGACTGTCGGGGGATTATCCTTTCGATAAACCCCGCAGAAAAGGATTATTTCAATCAATTGATAGCAGCGAATGGGCTTAAAAAGGTCAAGAAACTGGTCATGGGTGGCAAGGAGCGCCAACAAAGCGTTTATAATGGACTGCAACATGCAGAAGAAGACATCGTCCTGGTCCATGACGGTGCCCGCCCTTTTATTACCCTAGGGCAAATCAGTGAATTGACTACTGCTGCCTCCCTTCATGGAGGTGCCGTAATTGCAGTGCCCGTTAAGGATACGATTAAAAAAGCGGCAAACAAAAAGGTATTGGAAACAGTGGAACGATCAAGCTTGTGGGCGGTGCAAACTCCACAAGCTTTTCGTGTATCCATATTAAAAAGTGCGTATGAACAGGCAGAAGCTGAAGAATTTTTAGGGACGGACGATGCAAGTTTACTAGAGCGGATCAATGAACAGGTAGTTATTATTGAGGGCAATTATGATAATATTAAGATTACGACTCAGGAAGACCTTTATTTTGCAGAAGCGATTTTACATAAACAACAACATGGAAAACGATGATTGGGGAGAATGATATGTTTAGAATAGGACAAGGATATGACGTTCATCAGCTTGTGGAAGGCAGGCCTTTGATAATTGGCGGGATTACGATTCCGTATGAGAAAGGACTGCTGGGTCATTCGGATGCGGATGTCCTTCTGCATACTGTTGCCGATGCCTGCTTGGGGGCAATTGGTGCAGGGGATATCGGTAAGCATTTTCCGGATACCGACCCTGAATTTAAAGATGCCGATTCGGCAAAACTGCTGCAGTATATTTGGGCGATCGTAAAAAAAGAAGGATATTCCCTAGGCAATGCGGATTGTACAATCATTGCACAAAGCCCGAAAATGGCACCGTATATCGAGGAAATGCGAGGCAGGATTGCAGAACTTTTAGATTCCTCGATAGACAGGATTAATGTAAAGGCGACCACAACGGAGAAACTTGGATTTACAGGCAGGGGCGAAGGAATCGCTGCACAGGCTGTTGTTTTATTGGTCAAATCAAACTAAATCGTTTTTAGAGTGGATGCCTTTATCCCAATGTATTTAAATGATAATATAAACAATAGAATAGAACGACTGGGAGGTCTATATATATCATGAGCAGCGATATTCGAGTTCGCTATGCACCGAGTCCGACTGGACATTTACATATTGGTAATGCACGGACTGCTTTATTTAATTATTTATACGCACGAAATAAAGGCGGGAAATTCATCATCCGTATTGAAGATACCGACCAAAAGAGAAATATTGAAGGCGGAGAGGAAAGTCAGCTTAAATATTTGAAATGGCTTGGCATGGATTGGGATGAAGGTGTTGATGTTGGCGGTGAATACGGTCCATACCGTCAATCCGAAAGGAACGACCTTTATCAGGAATTGTATCAAGAGCTTTTGGATAAGGGTTTAGCATATAAATGCTATTGTACGGAAGAAGAGCTTGAAGCAGAGCGTGAAGGACAGGTCGAACGCAATGAAACGCCAAAATATTCCGGGAAGTGCAAGCATTTAACTGAGGAAGAGCAAGCGGAACTAGTGGCACAAGGAAGAAAACCGAGCATTCGCTTTGCCGTTCCAGCTGGGAAGGTCCTTACTTTCAAAGATATGGTCAAGGATGAGGTTTCATTTGAAACAGATGGCTTTGGTGATTTTGTCATCGTTAAAAAAGATGGCATTCCAACCTATAACTTTGCAGTGGCCGTCGATGATCACTTGATGAAGATTTCCCATGTCCTTCGCGGTGATGATCATATCTCCAATACTCCAAAACAATTGATGATTTATGAAGCTTTCGGCTGGGAACCGCCGGTATTCGGACATATGACGCTGATTGTAAACGAAAGCAGGAAGAAACTGAGTAAACGTGATGAGTCGATCATTCAATTCATTGAACAATATGAAGAGCTTGGCTATGTACCTGAAGCTTTATTCAATTTCATTACATTACTAGGATGGTCTCCGGTCGGGGAGGAAGAGATATTCACGAAGGAAGAATTCATTAATCTTTTCGATGCTGACCGTCTGTCTAAATCACCTGCACTTTTCGATAAGCAGAAGCTTACTTGGATGAATAATCAATATGTGAAGCAATTGGACGTCAATCGTGCAGTGGAATTGTCATTGCCTCACTTAATTAAAGCCGGGAAGGTTTCAGAGACACTGACCGCCGAAGAAGAAGAGTGGGTACATGGGCTTGTTTCACTTTTTCAAGAACAGATGAGCTATGGAGCGGAAATAGTCGAGCTTTCTGAACTGTTTTTCAAGGATGAGGTCGAGTTCGAGCAAGAAGCTAAGGAAGTGCTGGCTGAAGAACAGGTACCTGAAGTCATGAAAGCTTTCCTTCAGGAGATCGAAGGGCTTGAAGAATTTAATGCGGATGAAATCAAGAAGTCGATTAAAGCCGTACAAAAAAGCACAGGGCATAAAGGGAAAAAATTATTCATGCCGATAAGGGCTGCCGTCACGGGTCAAACACATGGTCCTGACTTGCCTAAGGCAATTTCATTACTGGGCAAAGAAAAAATTAAACAGCGTATTCAGAGTATTTTATATTAACAATTTGTCGAAAATGTAATATAGTATTTAATAATCTTACAAAAGAACGCGTAGATGGGGAGAAGTAAGTAAACGAAGCTTTTTAGAGAGAACCATAACCTGCTGAAAGTGGTTCAGGCCTCTCGTTTTCTGAAATGCACCCTTGAGTCCTTTGCTGAACTAACCTATAGTAGGCACAGGCGGAATGTCCTCCGTTACAGGGATTAAAGTTGGGGATGAAAAACAGGAAAAAGCTTTACCTGGTTCGTACATTCCAAACAGAGTGGAACCGCGCTTCAAGCGTCTCTGTCTATTTGGACAGAGACGCTTTTTTATATGCTTTAAAAGCTTCAAAAGGGGATGTTGGAAAAGGACGGAACATAGGGGGGAATCATTTTGTTAAGGATGTTTAAAGAAGATATCGAAGTGGTTTTTGATCAAGATCCTGCTGCGCGCAGCTATTTGGAAGTCATATTGACGTACGCGGGTTTACATGCGATTTGGAGTCATAGGATGGCTCATGCACTATTTAAGAGGAAATTCTTTTTCCTGGCGAGAAGCATATCTCAAATCAGCCGGTTTTTTACCGGAATCGAAATTCATCCAGGGGCTACGATTGGCCGTCGTTTCTTCATTGACCATGGAATGGGGATCGTCATTGGCGAAACTTGTGAAATTGGCGACAATGTATCCGTCTTTCAAGGTGTAACACTTGGGGGGACCGGAAAAGAAAAGGGAAAACGTCATCCTACGATAAAGGATAATGTTTTGATAGCTACAGGAGCAAAAGTGCTGGGTTCCATCACTGTTGGGGAAAACTCGAAAATCGGTGCGGGATCGGTCGTTCTAAAGGAAGTGCCACCTAATTCTACAGTGGTGGGCATTCCAGGTAAAGTGGTCATTCAAGATGGCATCAAAATCAATAAAGACCTAAATCATTGTGATCTTCCTGATCCAATCGCTGATCGCTTTAAGGAATTGGATAGTGAAATCAGGGCCTTAAGAGCAAGGTTGGCCGAACAGAAGCAGGAAGAAAGGAGTTTATAATATGGCGATTAAAATATATAACACGGCAACAAGAAAAAAGGAAACCTTCGTCCCGATTGAAGAGGGAAAGGTGAAGATGTATGTATGCGGACCCACTGTCTATAATTACATTCATATTGGCAATGCAAGACCGGCAATCGTATTCGATACCGTTCGTAGGTATTTGGATTACCGTGGATATGATGTGCAATTCGTTTCGAACTTCACGGATGTGGATGATAAGCTGATTCGCGCGGCAAAAGAATTGGGGGAAGATGTTCCGACCATATCTGAGCGTTTCATCAAGGCGTATTTTGAAGACGTGTCGGCATTGGGCTGCAAAAAAGCGGATGCTCACCCGACCGTAATGGAGAACATGGATGCAATCATTGAATTCATCTCGGCGCTAATCGAGAAAGGATTCGCTTATGAATCGGAAGGGGATGTGTATTACCGCACTCGTAAGTTTGAGGGATATGGCAAGCTTTCACATCAGTCCATCGATGAGCTTCGAGTGGGGGCACGTATTGAAATAGGGGAGAAAAAACAAGATGCCCTTGATTTTGCCCTTTGGAAAGCGGCCAAGGATGATGAAATATCATGGGAGAGCCCATGGGGTAAGGGGCGTCCTGGCTGGCATATCGAATGCTCCGCAATGGTCAAAAAGTATTTGGGGGATACCATCGATATTCATGCAGGAGGTCAAGATCTGGCATTCCCGCATCATGAAAATGAAATTGCACAATCCGAAGCATTGACGGGTAAGACCTTTGCGAATTATTGGATGCATAATGGGTATATAAATATTGAGAATGAAAAAATGTCTAAGTCCTTAGGCAATTTCGTCCTTGTGCATGACATCATTCAGAAGCATGATCCACAAGTGTTACGCTTCTTCATGTTATCAGTACATTACCGTCATCCGATCAATTATAGTGAAGAAGTGCTTGAAAATGTAAAAGCGTCCCTTGAACGCTTAAGGACATCATATCAAAATTTAAAGCATCGCCTTCAAGTAAGTGACGGATTGACTGAGAATAATGATGTTTGGTTGGAGAAGCTGAATGATTTACATGAACAATTCATTAAGGAAATGGACGATGATTTCAACACAGCTAATGCAATATCCATGCTTTTTGAACTTTCCAAACAGGCAAATTATTACTTGATGGAGAAAAACACAGACAAGGAAGTAATTGATGCTTTCCTTGATAAATTCAACATCTTATTTTCTGTCCTCGGTTTGTCCCTTGAAGAAGAGGGGCTTTTGGATGAGGAAATTGAAGGGTTGATACAGCAAAGGATTCAAGCGCGGAAAGACCGCAATTTTGGATTATCTGATGAAATTCGCGATCGCTTGAAAAACATGAATATCATATTAGAGGATACCCCTCAAGGTACAAGATGGAAAAGAGGGTAATTAATGCTTCATTACGATAGTAAGGTAGATGCAAAAATGCTGAACAGTCTTGCTTTAGCATATATAGGTGATGCTGTATACGAAACGTATATACGGCATCACCTCATTCAAAAAGGGGCGGTCAAGCCCAATCTACTTCACAAAAAAGCTACATCTTTTGTAGCTGCTAAAGCGCAAAATAAAATCATCCACTTCTTTCTGGAGTCAGATTGGCTATCGGAAGAGGAATCCGCTGTCGTTCGGCGCGGCCGAAATGCGAAATCCGGTACGGTACCGAAGAATACAGATGTGCAAACGTATCGCTACAGTACAGCCTTCGAGGCTCTTATGGGATTTTTGTATTTATCCGGTCGAATAGAAAGAATGGAAGAACTCATCAAAAAATCCATTGAATACATTGAAGAAGAAAAGGGGAGTAACCCATGAGCGAAGAATATATCATTGGCAGAAACCCCGTATTGGAAGCACTTCGCTCCGAACGGGAAGTTAATAAAATTTGGATAGCCGAGGGCTCGCAAAAAGGCTCGATGCAACCACTTATCGGTCTCGCGAAGGAAAAGAAGGTTCTCGTGCAAATCGTACCGAAGAAAAAAATTGACCAAATGGTAGAAGGCATCCATCAAGGCGTTATCGCACAAGTGGCTGCATATGAATATGTGGAGCTGGATGACTTATTCGCTAAAGCGGCTGAACGGGACGAAGCACCTTTTTTCATGATCCTTGATGAGGTTGAAGATCCGCATAATTTAGGTTCGATCATGAGGACGGCCGATGCAGTTGGGGCACATGGAATCATCATACCAAAAAGAAGAGCGGTGGGCTTGACGGCAACAGTGGCAAAAGCCTCGACGGGTGCAATCGAATATATTCCTGTAGCTCGCGTTACAAATCTGGCAAGAGCGGTGGAAGAATTGAAAGAGCGAGGGGTATGGATAGTCGGTACCGATGCGAAAGGCAGCGATGATTACCGTAACATGGACGGAAAGATGCCTATCGGACTTGTTATCGGCAGCGAAGGAAAAGGCATGGCCCGGTTAATGAAGGAGAAATGTGATTTTCTCATCCGTCTTCCAATGGCAGGAAAAGTAACTTCGTTAAATGCATCGGTAGCAGCCGGTTTATTGATGTATGAGGTTTATAGAAAAAGAAATCCCCTAGGGCAATGACGAAATGAATATTCTGTTGGTGGACGGTTATAACATTATTGGAGCTTGGCCGGAACTGAGAGAATTAAAAGAACGGGATCTTGCTGCTGCAAGGGACCGATTGATAGAAATGATGGCGGAATATCAAGCATTTACCGGATACCGTGTAATTGTCGTATTTGATGCTCAATATGTTCAGGGAATTGCCCGCATATTCAAAAATCACAAGGTTGACGTAATTTTTACAAAAGAAAATGAAACTGCGGATGAAAGAATAGAAAAGATGGCCATCGAACTGAATAATGTCAAAACGCAAATTCAAGTGGCAACCTCTGACTTCACGGAACAGTGGGTGATCTTTGGCCAAGGGGCCCTAAGGAAATCCGCTCGTGAACTGCTAATTGAAATGGAAGAAATTCAAGGCGAAATCAAGAAAGATGTAAGAAAAACAACAACGATAAGACCCGTTGCTAAAATTCCTTTAAGTGAAGAAGTGGCAGAAATTTTCGAAAAATGGCGCCGGGGGAAAATTTGAACCATTGACGGGTAAAATTTACCTGCTGTATAATATTTCTATCTGAGTCAGGTCAGGGGGATATAATGTGGGTCTCAAATTCGGAATGAAGCTGAACGAAAAGTATCTTCAGTTTGAGGATGATGAATTGATAGGGTTGGTGCACACTGGAGACAGTGAAGCGCTTGATTATTTGATCCAAAAGTATCGTAATTTTGTAAGAGCGAAGGCAAGGACTTATTTCTTGATTGGTGCCGATAAGGAAGACATCGTGCAAGAAGGTATGATTGGTTTATATAAAGCCGTCCGTGATTTTAAAGGGGATAAGTTATCTTCTTTTAAAGCATTTGCAGAACTATGCATTACGAGGCAGATCATTACAGCTATCAAAACAGCAACACGTCAAAAACATATTCCGCTCAATTCCTATGTTTCCCTGGACAAGCCAATTTATGATGAGGAATCGGACCGAACTCTAATGGATATCATATCGGGTACGAAGGTTTTGGACCCGGAAGAACTGATCATCAACCAGGAAGAGTTTGACGATATCGAATTAAAGATGGCCGAGCTCCTGAGTGATCTTGAGAGAAAAGTGTTAGCTCTTTACCTGGATGGACAAACCTACCAAGAAATTTCGGAAGAGTTGAACCGGCATGTTAAGTCAATCGACAACGCCCTTCAGCGGGTGAAAAGAAAGCTCGAGCGCTATCTGGAAGTAAGGGAAATCAGTTTATAATCCCTCCGCTTTTTCCGCTTAATTTCATCTGTCCCTTCTCCACATGGAAGTTTTTTATTCACTAAGATTTTTAGATGCAAGCCGATGTTTTGATTTACGTTGTCCATAATGGGTGGAACCCGCTTTGATATTGACAATAAAAAACAGTCGTGATAAGGTTTTATGGATATAGTAGATAGGATAGGTGTATCTAATGCGAAAAAAAATAGTTCTTGCCTGCAACGATTGCGGTTCAAGAAATTATAGTTATGAGAGCAAACAATCGACAAGCGGCGAACGGCTGGAAATCAAGAAATTTTGCAGTACGTGCAACTCACACTCGATTCACAAAGAAACGAAATAACCGTTTTATAAATAGATTGACAGAAGCTTCTAATGCTTGGAGGTACATTCATGAAACGTTTTACCGAATTTTTCAGCGGAGTCGCTCGCGAAATGCAAAAGGTAAGCTGGCCGAAACGCAAGGAGCTTACCAAATATACAATCGTGGTGGTAACGACTGTAGTATTTATGGCTTTATTCTTTACAGTGGTCGATTTGGGTATTTCCGAATTAATTCGCTTAGTTATTGAATAAGAGATTCGAAAATAAGGTATAATAGTGATAGAATAATATGTGTCAGCAGAAAAGCCCGGAAACGGGTTTTTTAATTTGTCTTTTTTAATAAGTGAAGAAGTTCAAAAACGAGTGCTGCTGTAATACGAATCATCACAATATATTCTAGTTAAGTTCGGGATGACGCCTGTATGGTTTTTTGGCTAAAACGTTCAAAGATAAAGATTAATAAAGAAAATGATCGATTGCAGGGAGGGAAGGACGTTAAAGTCCTAACACATGGAAAAGAATTGGTATGTAGTTCACACCTATTCAGGTTATGAGAACAAGGTTAAAGCTAACTTGGAAAAACGTGTTGAAACTATGGGGATGGAAGACAAGATCTTTCGCGTTGTAGTTCCAGAAGAAGAAGAAACAGAAGTGAAAGATGGCAAAAAGAAAGTGACCAAAAAGAAAGTGTTTCCAGGTTATGTGTTGGTTGAGATCATCATGACGGATGATTCATGGTATGTTGTCCGTAATACGCCTGGGGTAACAGGTTTCGTGGGTTCATCTGGAGCTGGGTCAAAACCGACTGCATTGCTTCCGGAGGAAATTGAAGTCGTTCTTAAACGTATGGGCGTAGATGAAAGCAAAATCGAAGTTGATTTTGAAATCGGTGATACGGTTCAAGTTAAAGAAGGACCATTTGCAACTTTTGCAGGACCGATTGAAGAACTTGATAAAGACAAAGGGAAAGTAAGGGTACTAGTCAATATGTTCGGCCGTGATACACCGGTAGAACTTGATTTTAATCAAGTGGAAAAATTATAAACGGAAAAAAACTTGAAATTACCTTTTGAAAGTGGTAAAATTTCAAAGGTCAGTATGTTTCAATTTTTAGGCCTCAACGATACAAGCATTCTTTATTAATAGATAAAGAATTCAAGATGAGTGGGAGGGTATTACCCTATTACCACATCACGGACTTATAAGGAGGTGTGTCTCGTGGCTAAAAAAGTAATTAAAATGGTTAAATTGCAAATTCCTGCTGGTAAAGCGAATCCGGCACCGCCAGTCGGTCCTGCATTAGGTCAAGCTGGTGTAAACATCATGGGATTCTGTAAGGAGTTCAACGCTCGTACAGCAGATCAAGCTGGTCTAATTATTCCTGTTGAAATCACGGTATTTGAAGACCGTTCATTTACATTCATTACAAAAACTCCACCGGCTGCAGTATTGCTTAAGAAAGTAGCTGGTATCGAGTCTGGTTCTGGTGAACCTAACCGTAATAAAGTTGCTACAGTCAAGCGTGATCAAGTGCGCGAGATTGCTGAAACTAAAATGCCTGACCTAAACGCTGCAAGCGTTGAAGCTGCAATGCGTATGGTTGAAGGTACTGCTCGCAGCATGGGTATTGTCATCGAAGACTAATCCATGTAATTGCTATTTGTTTCTACGGGGTTGCGATTGATACTCGCAACCTTTATTCGTGGGAGGTCATTCCGTTAAAACCACAATTTAGGAGGATTTATATCATGGCGAAAAAAGGTAAAAAGTATCTTGAAGCAGCTAAGCTTGTAGAAGTTTCTAAGGCTTATGCTGTAACTGAAGCAATCGAAGTTGCTAAAAAAGCAAACTTCGCAAAATTCGATGCGACTGTTGAAGTTGCTTTCCGTTTAGGCGTAGACCCTAAGAAAGCTGACCAACAAATTCGTGGAGCTGTTGTTCTTCCGAATGGTACTGGTAAAACTCAACGCGTATTAGTATTCGCAAAAGGCGAAAAAGCAAAAGAAGCGGAAGCTGCTGGTGCTGACTACGTTGGCGAATCTGACTACATCAACAAAATCCAACAAGGATGGTTCGAATTCGATGTAATCGTTGCGACTCCAGACATGATGGGTGAAGTTGGTAAACTTGGCCGTGTATTAGGACCTAAAGGTTTAATGCCTAACCCTAAAACTGGCACAGTAACTTTCGATGTAACGAAAGCTGTTAATGAAATCAAAGCTGGTAAAGTTGAATACCGCGTAGATAAAGCTGGTAACATCCATGCTCCAATCGGTAAAGTATCTTTCGAAGATGCTAAACTAGTGGAAAACTTCACTACTATCTATGATACATTATTGAAAGTTAAACCTGCGGCTGCTAAAGGAACTTACATGAAAAACGTTTCTGTAACAACTACAATGGGCCCTGGCGTGAAAGTTGATCCTTCTTCTTTCAAATAAATAATTGACATACCAAAACTATTATTGTTATAATAAGTTTTGTTGTGAATAAATGAATACTATTTGTACCGTAGACAGTAGGTGCTCATTACGAGCTTAATTCCCTGCCGAGGTAATTCGATAATAATAGTCCTTGACTATGACTTTTGAAATTACTGCCTTCATGTCTGCAATAGAGATGAAGGCTTTTTCTTTGAAACGGTATAAATGTTTTCAAGCAAATCTACAGGAGGTGTAAGGATGAACGCAATTATTGAACAAAAGCAAAAAATCGTTGCTGAGATTTCTGAAAAGTTAACTTCAAGCCAATCAACAGTAGTTGTTGACTACCGTGGATTGACTGTTGCTGAAGTAACAGAACTTCGTAAGCAACTTCGTGAAGCTGGCGTTGAGTTTAAAGTTTACAAAAACTCTATGACTCGCCGTGCTGCTGAAAGTGCTGAGCTTAGCGCTTTGAATGAATCATTAACAGGTCCAAACGCAATTGCATTCTCAACTGAAGATGTTATTGCGCCAGCAAAAATCCTTAACGATTTTGCGAAAAAACATGAAGCGTTAGAAATCAAAGCTGGAGTTATCGAAGGAAATGTTGCAACTGCTGAAGAAATTAAAGCTCTTGCAGAACTACCTTCACGCGAAGGCCTACTTTCAATGCTACTCAGCGTGCTACAAGCACCTATGCGCGGACTTGCTCTTGCTACAAAAGCTGTTGCAGAGCAAAAAGAAGAACAAGGCGCGTAAGCTAACCGCTTATTTAGCCTGCTGATTCAAAAAAAACCAACCATTTCGAGGAGGAAATAAAAATGACTAAAGATCAAATCATTGAAGCAGTTAAAAATATGACTGTTTTAGAATTAAACGACCTTGTAAAAGCAATCGAAGAAGAATTTGGCGTAACTGCTGCTGCACCTGTAGCTGTAGCTGCTGCTGGTGGCGCTGCTGCTGAAGAAAAAACTGAGTTTGATGTAGTTCTTACATCTGCTGGAGATCAAAAAATCAAAGTTATCAAAGCTGTACGTGAAGTTACAGGTCTTGGACTTAAAGAAGCAAAAGAACTTGTTGACAACACTCCAAAAGCAATCAAAGAAGGCGCTTCTAAAGAAGAAGCTGAAGAAATCAAAGCTAAACTTGAAGAAGTTGGAGCTGGCGTTGAAGTTAAGTAATCTTGCATAAACAAAAAGCTCGCTATCATTGGCGGGCTTTTTTTCTTCATTTTTAAAGAAATGACGGGAACTGGCCGTTAATGGTTTGGTAACGGGGATATCGTTACTGGAACATTTCGGCGTGCAAGCATCCATTCTTCAATTCTCTTCTCTCATTAAATCTTCAATATTCCTTTCTGATAGGGGGAGATGACTCTGACAGAGCATTACTACTCACATAAACCGGATGTCGTAAGCAATCCGAAATTTTGGGATTTCACATTAAAGGGACGTACATTTCGCTTCAAAAGTGATAATGGTGTTTTTTCGAAAAAGGAAGTTGATTTCGGATCGCGTCTTTTGGTTGAGAGTTTCAACCTTAGTGAAGCTGTGGAAGGAAATATTCTCGATGTTGGTTGCGGGTATGGACCGATCGGAATATCGATTGCGGCAGCTTATCCCGATAGAACGATAGAAATGATTGATATAAATAGCCGGGCAGTTGAATTGTCAAAAGAGAATGCTGCTTCTAATGGGATCGCGAATGTGAAGATTTACGAAAGCGATCGTTTTGACAAAGTTGCCTCCAATCAATTCGCTGCGATTCTTACGAACCCTCCCATTCGCGCAGGTAAAAGTGTAGTCCACGAAATTTTAGAAGAAAGCTATCGCAGTTTGGTAGCTGGTGGAGAATTATGGGTTGTCATTCAAAAAAAACAAGGGGCTCCATCCGCAATGGATAAAATGGAGCAATTATTTGGAAATGTTGAAGTGCCTGTTAAGAAAAAAGGTTACTATATACTATTATCCAAAAAGGTTTGACTCTAAATTTTCGCTATGTTAGTATTATAAAATGCATATATATAATTCCGTAACTATGCAATTTTTATACCATTGGTGTATAATCAATGGATAATATGGGAAAAATATATAAATAATAGTTCGTTTTATGAGAAATAGTGGTTTTTAAAATAAAAACCATTTTCTTTTTGTCTATGGAAATGATTCCTTTTCCGAGGCAAATGGATCCTTATAACGCTTGATTTAAGGGGTGAATCAGTTGACAGGTCAACTTGTTCAGTATGGACGACACCGCCAACGTAGAAGTTATGCAAGAATCAGTGAGGTTTTGGACCTTCCGAATCTGATTGAAATTCAAACAGCTTCTTATCAATGGTTTCTAGATGTAGGTTTAAAGGAAATGTTCCAGGATATTTCTCCTATTGAGGATTTTACAGGTAATTTATCGTTAGAATTCATCGATTACAGCTTAGCTGAGCCGAAGTATTCTGTGGAAGAAACAAAAGAACGCGATGTTACGTATTCTGCACCACTTCGTGTGAAAGTGCGCCTTGTTAACAAAGAAACAGGGGAAGTAAAAGACCAAGATGTATTTATGGGCGACTTCCCGCTGATGACTGAAACAGGTACATTTGTCATCAATGGTGCTGAACGGGTAATTGTATCCCAATTAGTGCGCTCACCGAGTGTTTACTACAATGGGAAAATGGATAAAAACGGTAAGCTTGGGTTCTCTGCGACCGTTATTCCTAACCGTGGCGCATGGCTCGAATACGAAACAGACGCCAAGGATGTTGTGTATGTTCGAATCGACCGCACCAGGAAATTACCGATAACGGTATTGATGCGTGCCCTTGGATTCGGAACAGATCAAGAAATCATCGATTTGATCGGTGACAACGAATACCTTCGCAACACTCTTGAAAAGGATAACACCGAGAGTGTGGAAAAAGCATTACTAGAAATCTATGAGCGTCTACGCCCAGGCGAACCGCCTACTGTCGAAAACGCGAAAAGTCTTTTAGTATCACGCTTTTTTGATCCGAAACGTTATGATTTAGCTAATGTAGGCCGTTATAAAATAAACAAAAAACTGCATATTAAGAACCGTTTATTCGGACAACGTATTGCAGAGACTTTGATTGATCCTGAAACGGGAGAAATCATTGTTGAAAAAGGTACAATGCTTGATCGCCGGACTCTTGATAGGATTCTGCCTCATATCGAAGGTGGAATAGGATTCAAAACATTCCATCCATCAGGTGGTGTAGTAGAGGAAGAAACTCTTCTTCAACCTATTAAAGTGTTTGCACCAAACGATGCTGAAGGCGAAAAAGTGATCAATATCATCGGTAATGCTTATGTGACCGACCAGGTCAAAAACATTACACCGGCTGATATCATTTCTTCCATCAGTTATTTCTTTAATTTATTGCATGGTGTGGGAATCACGGATGACATTGACCATTTAGGTAACCGTCGTCTGCGTTCCGTTGGTGAATTGCTGCAAAACCAATTCAGAATTGGTTTATCCCGTATGGAGCGTGTTGTCCGTGAAAGAATGTCCATTCAGGATACGAACACAATCACTCCACAACAACTAATCAACATTCGCCCGGTCATTGCATCCATTAAAGAGTTCTTTGGAAGTTCACAGCTTTCCCAGTTCATGGATCAAACGAACCCGTTGGCTGAGTTGACGCATAAACGTCGTCTATCTGCATTGGGACCTGGTGGTCTGACACGTGAGCGTGCTGGCTTTGAAGTACGTGACGTTCATTATTCCCACTATGGCCGCATGTGTCCGATTGAAACGCCTGAGGGACCGAATATTGGTTTGATTAACTCGTTATCCAGTTTTGCAAAGGTTAACCCATATGGCTTCATTGAAACACCATACCGCCGTGTGGACCCTGAAACAGGTAAAATTACAAGCCAAATCGATTACTTAACAGCTGATGAGGAAGATAACTATGTAGTTGCCCAAGCGAATGTACGACTGTCTGATGACGGCTCATTCCTTGATAACGATGTTGTTGCACGTTTCCGCGGTGAAAATACCGTTGTTCCGCGTGACCGCGTAGATTACATGGATGTATCTCCTAAACAGGTTGTATCTGCCGCGACTGCATGTATTCCTTTCTTGGAAAACGATGACTCCAACCGTGCCCTTATGGGAGCGAACATGCAACGTCAAGCAGTTCCTTTGCTTCAACCGGAAGCCCCTCGGGTAGGAACGGGTATGGAGTATGTTTCAGCGAAAGACTCCGGTGCTGCCGTAATCTGTAAACACCCTGGTATCGTAGAGCACGTTGAATCACGTGAAGTATGGGTACGTAGGGTAAGTGAAGTAGACGGGCAGCAAGTAAAAGGAAATCTTGATAAATATCGTCTATTAAAATTCATTCGTTCCAACCAAGGAACGTGCTATAATCAACGCCCTATCGTAAGTGTTGGCGACAATGTCGTAAAAGGTGAAATTCTTGCTGATGGTCCTTCAATGGAAAAAGGTGAGTTGGCACTTGGACGTAACGTATTGGTAGCCTTCATGACATGGGATGGATATAACTATGAAGATGCCATCATCATGAGTGAACGATTGGTTAAAGATGATGTGTACACTTCCATTCATATTGAAGAATATGAATCTGAATCACGCGATACAAAATTAGGGCCTGAAGAAATCACCCGTGATATCCCTAACGTAGGGGAAGATGCGCTTCGTAATCTTGATGAGCGCGGAATTATCCGTGTGGGTGCTGAAGTGAAAGACGGAGACCTTCTCGTTGGTAAAGTCACGCCTAAAGGTGTAACGGAGCTGACTGCTGAGGAACGTCTATTACATGCAATCTTCGGTGAAAAAGCACGTGAAGTAAGGGATACATCACTTCGTGTACCTCACGGCGGTGGCGGAATCGTTCTTGATGTTAAAGTATTTAACAGAGAAGACGGCGATGAACTGCCTCCTGGTGTAAACCAACTCGCACGTGTATATATCGTTCAAAAACGTAAAATCCATGAAGGCGATAAAATGGCCGGACGACATGGTAACAAAGGGGTAATCTCCAGGATTCTTCCTGAAGAAGATATGCCTTATCTACCGGACGGCACTCCAGTCGACATCATGTTAAACCCATTGGGTGTACCTTCACGTATGAACATCGGTCAGGTGTTGGAGCTACACTTGGGTATGGCTGCACGCGCACTTGGCATTCATGTAGCATCTCCTGTATTCGATGGTGCCACTGAGGAAGACGTTTGGGGTACGATTGAAGAAGCCGGGATGTCCCGTGATGCAAAAACTGTCCTTTATGATGGCCGTTCAGGTGAAGCATTCGATAACCGTGTATCAGTTGGTGTCATGTACATGATCAAACTGGCGCATATGGTCGATGATAAACTTCATGCACGTTCAACTGGACCTTACTCCCTTGTTACGCAGCAGCCACTTGGTGGTAAAGCGCAATTTGGTGGACAGCGTTTCGGTGAGATGGAAGTATGGGCACTTGAAGCTTATGGTGCCGCTTATACATTACAAGAAATCCTAACCGTTAAATCAGATGATGTCGTGGGTCGTGTTAAAACGTACGAAGCGATTGTCAAAGGTGAAAATGTCCCTGAACCAGGCGTTCCTGAGTCATTCAAAGTATTGATTAAGGAGCTTCAAAGTTTAGGATTGGATGTTAAAATCCTCAATGCCGAAGATCGTGAAATCGAAATGCGTGATTTGGAAGATGAAGATGAAGCCAACCAAGCAGACAAATTAAGCCTTGATTCAGAAACTAAAGATATGGTTGCTTCCGAAGTAGGGGCACCTGTCAAAGAATAAAATTAAATATAAACATATCCAGTTATATATTACCTGCTCTGACTGGCAGCGAGATGTTCATTAGAAAATCATGCTGCCTTGTTAGAGCCTTATTGATTCAATCAACCATCATCCGGTGTAAGATTGCCTCATAACGTGACGGCAATCAAGGGTTAAACCTGGAGATTAAAAGGGAGGTAGGCCCCTTGTTAGACGTTAATAATTTTGAGTATATGAAAATTGGTCTTGCTTCACCAGACAAGATTCGTTCTTGGTCCCATGGAGAAGTTAAAAAACCAGAAACAATCAACTATCGTACGTTAAAGCCAGAAAAAGACGGTTTATTCTGTGAGAGAATTTTTGGACCTCAAAAGGACTGGGAATGTCATTGCGGAAAATATAAACGTGTTCGTTATAAAGGCGTAGTCTGTGACCGTTGTGGCGTTGAAGTCACCCGTGCTAAGGTGCGTCGTGAGCGTATGGGTCATATTGAGCTGGCAGCACCAGTTTCACACATATGGTATTTTAAAGGAATTCCTAGCCGTATGGGACTTGTTCTTGATATGTCTCCACGGGCTTTGGAAGAAGTTATTTACTTTGCATCTTACGTAGTAACTGAAACGGGCGATACGACTTTAGAAAAGAAACAGCTTCTTTCTGAAAAGGAATATCGTACATACCGTGAAAAATACGGTAAGAAATTCCAAGCTGCCATGGGTGCGGAAGCTATTAAAAAACTTTTACAAGATATTGATACGGAAAAGGAAGTAGAGTCGTTGAAAGAGGAGCTTAAAACAGCTCAAGGACAACGCAGAACCCGTGCAATCAAACGCTTGGAAGTGCTTGAAGCATTCCGTAACTCCGGAAATGAGCCTTCATGGATGATCCTTGACGTGCTTCCGGTCATTCCACCGGAGCTTCGTCCTATGGTTCAACTTGATGGAGGACGTTTTGCCACATCTGATTTAAATGATTTATATCGCCGTGTTATCAACCGTAATAATCGGTTGAAAAGATTACTGGACCTTGGAGCACCAAGCATTATCGTTCAAAATGAGAAGCGTATGCTGCAAGAAGCTGTCGATGCTCTTATCGATAATGGTCGTCGTGGCCGTCCGGTAACTGGACCAGGTAACCGTCCGTTAAAATCTTTATCTCACATGTTAAAAGGTAAACAAGGTCGTTTCCGTCAAAACCTTCTTGGTAAACGTGTTGATTACTCTGGCCGTTCCGTTATCGTAGTCGGACCAAACTTAAAGATGTACCAATGTGGTCTTCCGAAAGAAATGGCGATTGAATTATTCAAACCATTCGTAATGAAGGAGCTTGTTCAAAGAGGTCTGGCGCATAACATCAAATCCGCTAAGCGCAAAATTGAACGTTTATCTCCTGAAATATGGGATGTCCTAGAAGAAGTTATTAGAGAACACCCAGTACTATTGAACCGTGCACCGACTCTTCATAGACTTGGGATCCAAGCATTTGAACCAACGTTAGTTGAAGGTCGCGCAATTCGTTTGCATCCGCTCGTATGTACAGCTTACAACGCTGACTTTGACGGTGACCAAATGGCGGTCCACGTTCCTCTATCTTCTGAAGCACAAGCCGAAGCACGCATGCTTATGCTTGCAGCACAGAACATTTTGAACCCTAAAGATGGTAAACCTGTCGTTACACCTTCTCAAGATATGGTATTAGGTAACTATTACTTAACGCTGGAAAGAGAAGGCGCTATCGGTGAGGGTATGATCTTTAAAGATACAAGTGAAGCATTACTTGCATACCAAAACGGATATGTACACTTACATTCCCGTTGTGCCGTACATGCATCGTCACTAAATAATGAAACATTCACTGAAGAACAAAACGGCCAACTTCTAATTACGACTGTTGGAAAATTGATCTTCAATGAAATTTTACCTAAATCATTCCCGTATATTAACGAACCGACACGTTATAATCTGGAAACCAAAACTCCAGAGAAATATTTTGTGGAAAAGGGCGCTAATATCCCTGAATTGATTAAGTCCCAACCTGCTATCGATCCTTTCAAGAAGAAAATTCTTGGAAATATCATCGCGGAAGTCTTTAAACGCTTTAAAATTACCGAAACATCCAAAATGCTTGACCGGATGAAAGATCTTGGATTCAAATATTCGACAAAAGCTGGTATTACCGTTGGTGTGGCTGATATTGTCGTTTTAAAAGAAAAACAAGAAATCATTACTGAGGCTCAAACAAAAGTGGATAACGTCTTGAAGCAATTCAGACGCGGTCTTATTACTGAGGATGAGCGTTATGATCGCGTCATTTCGATTTGGAGTGCTGCCAAGGATACCATTCAGTCCAAACTTATGGACTCCCTGGACCGACGCAACCCGATCTTCATGATGAGTGATTCCGGTGCCCGTGGTAATGCTTCCAACTTTACGCAGCTTGCTGGTATGCGTGGTTTGATGGCCAACCCGGCTGGACGTATCATTGAATTACCGATCAAATCAAGTTTCCGTGAAGGTTTAACCGTGTTGGAGTACTTCATCTCTACACATGGTGCGCGTAAAGGTCTTGCCGATACAGCACTTAAAACAGCCGATTCCGGTTACCTTACCCGTCGACTTGTTGACGTTGCCCAAGATGTCATCATCCGTGATGACGATTGTGGAACGGACCGCGGCTTGAAAATTTCAGCCTTGAGAGAGGGTACTGAAATAATTGAGCATCTTGAAGAGCGCCTAGTTGGCCGTTATGCAAGAAAAGCGATCAGACATCCAGAAACAAATGAAGTAATCGTGGCTGAAAACGATCTTATTACTGAAGATCTTGCTAACTATATTGAATCACTTGGAATCGAAACAGCATGGATCCGTTCTGCCTTTACATGTAACACCAGCCATGGTGTATGTAAAAAATGTTATGGACGCAACTTGGCTACCGGTCAAGAAGTTGAAGTGGGCGAAGCAGTCGGTATCATTGCCGCTCAATCAATCGGAGAACCTGGTACACAGTTGACGATGCGTACATTCCATACAGGTGGGGTTGCCGGGGACGATATCACTCAAGGTCTTCCTCGTATCCAAGAAATATTTGAAGCAAGGAATCCTAAAGGTCAAGCTGTCATTTCCGAAATTGAAGGAACGATTGTTTCCATCAATGAAATTCGGGATAAACAACAGGAAATCGTTGTTCAAGGTGCTGTTGAATCACGCACATATACTGCGCCGTACACAGCACGTTTAAGAGTAACTGTTGATACACCTGTCCGTCGTGGTGAAGAGTTGACAGAGGGTTCCATCGATCCGAAAGAATTGCTGAAGGTTACAGACGTGCTTACTGTTCAGGAGTACCTGCTTCATGAAGTTCAAAAAGTATACCGGATGCAAGGTGTTGAAATCGGTGATAAGCACATCGAGGTAATGGTTAGACAAATGATGCGTAAAGTCCGTGTGCTTGATGCAGGTGAAACTGAAGTGCTTCCAGGAACATTATTGGATGTCAACCAGTTCACTACTGCAAACACTGATGCATTGCTGACCAACAAATTACCGGCTACAGGCCGTCCTGTATTGCTAGGTATCACAAAAGCATCTCTTGAAACGGATTCCTTCTTGTCCGCCGCGTCATTCCAAGAAACAACTAGGGTCTTGACTGATGCAGCAATAAAAGGAAAACGTGATGAATTGCTTGGGCTTAAAGAAAATGTCATCATCGGTAAACTTGTCCCTGCAGGAACGGGAATGCTTAGATACAGAAAAGCAAACCCTGTCGTTGTTGATGAAAGTGCCGATACAGTAACAGTGGATTAAGGAAAAAGGACCAGCTCAATAATTTAAACTGAAAACCACACTCCCGTTTCCTATTGGAGGAGATGAAGGATCAGAATTTATTGAGCTGGTCTCTCTTATTACTCATGGCCGGCTGAAAAGCCTATGAGAATTTGATAATTTCCGTTTGGGCAAATTGAAAATCTTAATAGAATTATGTAAGGAAAACCTTTTGCTTGAATTATTTTTTTGAAAGAAGTTGACAGTATCCGACTTATAATGATACTATAGCAAAGGTGCTCCTATGTTACCCTGTAACTTTGGAGGATATGGACCATGTCTTATGAAAAAGTAATACAGGCAAAGTCAGTGATTATAGGGACGAAACAAGCAGTTAGAGCTCTTAAAAACAATTTAATTCAAGAAGTTATCATCGCTGATGATGCAGATATATACTTGACTGGGCGTGTCGTTGAGACCGCCAAAGAATTGGATGTTCCTATCACATATGTTGATTCGATGAGAATGCTTGGCAAAGCATGTGGTATTGATGTCGGAGCAGCAACTGTTGCCATTAAAAAGTAAAAATGTTTTTGCAATAATATTTGCAAAGACTTTGTTTTTACCCATTTATGAACCACCTGGATGTGTGGTACTAGAAATGAAAACGTGAAGGGAGGAAAAATGTAATGCCTACTATTAATCAATTAGTGCGTAAAGGACGCGAGTCTAAAGAGGTTAATTCAAAATCTCCAGCACTTAACAAAGGCTACAACAGCTTTAAAAAAGCACAAACTAACGTATCATCTCCGCAAAAACGTGGTGTTTGCACTCGTGTGGGTACTATGACACCGAAAAAACCAAACTCCGCGTTACGTAAATATGCGCGTGTACGTCTAACAAACGGTATCGAGGTAACAGCTTATATCCCAGGTATAGGTCACAACCTACAAGAACACAGCGTGGTTCTTATCCGTGGCGGACGTGTAAAAGATTTACCAGGGGTACGTTACCATATCGTACGTGGTGCTCTTGATACAGCTGGAGTTAACAATCGTATGCAAGGCCGTTCTAAATACGGTACTAAGCGTCCGAAAGCAGCAAAAAAATAAACTAAAACCAAAATTGAACTTTCTTGAAAGGAGGAAATATAATGCCTCGTAAAGGACCTGTAACGAAAAGAGACGTATTACCAGATCCAATATATAATTCAAAACTTGTGACTCGCTTAATCAACAAATTAATGGTTGATGGACAAAGAGGTAAATCACAAAAAATTCTTTACTCTGCATTTGATTTAATCAAAGAACGTACTGGCAATGAGCCGATCGAAGTTTTCGATCAAGCACTTAAAAACATCATGCCTGTACTAGAAGTAAAAGCACGCCGTGTGGGTGGAGCTAACTACCAAGTACCAGTTGAGGTGCGTCCAGACCGTAAATCGACTCTAGGACTTCGTTGGTTAGTAAACTACTCTCGCCTTCGTGGAGAAAAAACGATGGAAGAGCGTTTAGCTTATGAAATCATGGATGCTGCCAACAATACTGGAGCAGCAGTTAAGAAACGTGAAGATACACACAAAATGGCTGAAGCCAACAAAGCTTTCGCACATTATCGCTGGTAAGATTAAACACTATAAAATCCTTATAGAAGGAAGGAGAAAGACAAATGGCAAGAGAGTTCTCCTTAGCAAACACTCGTAATATCGGTATCATGGCTCACATCGATGCTGGTAAAACGACAACAACAGAACGTGTTCTTTATTACACTGGTAAAATTCACAAAATCGGTGAAACGCACGAAGGTGCTTCACAAATGGACTGGATGGAACAGGAACAAGAACGCGGAATCACGATCACTTCCGCTGCAACAACTGCGCAGTGGAAAGGTCACCGTGTAAACATCATCGATACACCGGGACACGTAGACTTCACAGTTGAAGTTGAACGTTCTTTGCGCGTACTTGATGGAGCTGTAGCTGTACTTGATGCCCAATCAGGTGTTGAGCCTCAAACTGAAACGGTTTGGCGCCAAGCTACAACTTATGGTGTACCACGTGTCGTATTCGTAAATAAAATGGACAAAATCGGTGCAGACTTCTTGTATTCAGTTGGAACTATCCACGATCGTTTACAAGCTAACGCTCACCCAGTTCAGTTACCAATCGGAGCAGAGGATCAATTCTCTGCAATCATTGACTTAATTGAAATGAAAACTCATTTCTACGGTAATGACCTAGGAACTGATATCACTATCGGTGAAATTCCTGAAGAACACCGGGAATTAGCTGAAGAATACCGTGAAAAGTTAATTGAAGCAGTAGCAGAAGTTAATGAAGACTTAATGGAAAAATACCTTGGCGGCGAAGAAATCAGCATCGCTGAATTAAAAGCAGCTATCCGTACAGCAACCGTTAATGTTGAATTCTTCCCAGTTATCTGCGGATCGGCTTTCAAAAACAAAGGTGTTCAATTAATGCTTGATAACGTTATCGACTTCCTTCCTTCTCCATTGGATGTACCAGCTATCAAAGGTACATTACCGGATTCAGAAGATGAAGTAGAACGTCATTCAGATGATTCTGAACCGTTCTCTGCTTTAGCGTTTAAAGTTATGACTGACCCTTACGTTGGTAAACTTACATTCTTCCGTGTGTACTCTGGTACACTAGAATCAGGATCTTATGTAATCAACTCAACTAAAGGAAAACGTGAGCGTATTGGACGTATCCTTCAAATGCACGCAAACAGCCGTGAAGAAATTTCTACTGTATATGCAGGAGATATCGCAGCAGCCGTTGGTTTGAAAGATACTACAACTGGAGATACTCTATGTGATGACAAGAACCAAGTAATTCTTGAGTCCATGGTATTCCCAGAGCCAGTTATCTCTCTATCAGTTGAGCCGAAATCAAAAGCAGACCAAGACAAAATGTCTCAAGCTTTACAAAAGCTTCAAGATGAAGATCCAACATTCCGTGCGCATACTGACCAAGAAACTGGTCAAACGATCATCGCTGGTATGGGTGAACTTCACTTGGACATCCTTGTTGACCGTATGCGTCGCGAATTCAAAGTGGAAGCAAACGTTGGTGCTCCTCAAGTAGCATACCGTGAAACTTTCCGTGGTTCAGCTAAAGTTGAAGGTAAATTCGTTCGCCAATCTGGTGGTCGTGGACAATTCGGACACGTATGGATTGAATTTGGTCCAAACGAAGAAGGTAAAGGATTCGAATTTGAAAATGCTATCGTCGGTGGTGTAGTACCACGTGAATATATCCCTGCTGTACAAGCTGGATTAGTTGATTCACTTGACCGTGGTGTACTTGCTGGTTACCCGCTAGTCGACATCAAAGCTAAATTATTCGACGGATCTTACCATGACGTTGACTCCAACGAAATGGCATTTAAAATCGCTGCATCTATGGCACTTAAAAATGCAGCATCTAAATGTAGTCCTGTCATCCTTGAACCGATCATGAAAGTGGAAGTAGTTATTCCAGAAGATTACCTAGGCGACATCATGGGAGATATCACATCTCGTCGTGGTCGTGTAGAAGGTATGGAAGCTCGCGGTAACACGCAAATGGTTAAAGCGATGGTTCCACTATCTGAAATGTTCGGATATGCTACATCTTTACGTTCTAACACTCAAGGACGCGGAACATTCTCTATGCACTTCGATCATTATGAAGAAGTACCTAAGAGCATTTCTGAAGAAATCATCAAAAAAAATAAAGGTGAATAATTGATTTTCATCTCTTATTAAAGTATAACTATCTTATGTAAGCTGTGATGGAAGAATTAGTCTTCTTTCACAGCCCCTATATACTTAATTTTTTATTTATAATTTTAAGGAGGAATTCCTAATGGGAAAAGCTAAATTTGATCGTTCAAAACCGCACGTTAACGTTGGAACAATTGGTCACGTTGACCATGGTAAAACAACTCTAACTGCTGCAATCACAACTGTACTTGCTAAATCTGGTGGAGCTGAAGCTCGCGCTTATGACCAAATCGATGGTGCTCCAGAAGAAAGAGAACGTGGTATCACAATCTCTACTGCACACGTTGAGTACGAAACAGCTACTCGTCACTATGCACACGTTGACTGCCCAGGACATGCTGACTATGTTAAAAACATGATCACAGGTGCTGCACAAATGGACGGCGGAATCCTAGTAGTATCTGCTGCTGATGGCCCAATGCCACAAACTCGTGAGCACATCCTTCTTTCTCGTCAAGTAGGTGTACCATACCTAGTAGTATTCATGAACAAATGCGACATGGTAGATGACGAAGAACTTCTTGAATTAGTAGAAATGGAAATCCGTGATCTACTATCTGAATATGAATTCCCTGGCGATGACATTCCAGTTATCAAAGGATCTGCCCTAAAAGCTCTTCAAGGAGACGCTGCTTGGGAAGAAAAAATTCATGAATTAATGACAGCTGTTGACGAGTACATCCCAGAACCAACTCGTGACACTGACAAGCCATTCATGATGCCAGTTGAGGATGTATTCTCAATCACTGGTCGTGGAACAGTTGCAACTGGTCGTGTTGAGCGTGGACAAGTTAAAGTCGGTGACGTTGTTGATATCATCGGTTTCAACGAAGAGTCTAAACCAACAACTGTAACTGGTGTTGAAATGTTCCGTAAACTTCTTGACTATGCTGAAGCTGGTGACAACATCGGTGCACTTCTTCGTGGTGTATCCCGTGAAGATATCCAACGTGGACAAGTTCTTGCTAAACCAAGCACTATCACTCCACACACAAAGTTCAAAGCTGAAGTTTATGTTCTTTCTAAAGAAGAAGGTGGACGTCACACTCCATTCTTTACAAACTACCGTCCTCAGTTCTACTTCCGTACAACTGACGTAACTGGTATTTGTAACCTTCCTGAAGGCGTAGAAATGGTTATGCCTGGAGATAACATCGAAATGACTGTAGAACTTATCGCTCCAATCGCTATCGAAGAAGGTACTAAATTCTCTATCCGTGAGGGTGGACGTACTGTAGGCGCTGGCGTAGTTGCTACAATCCAAGAATAATTGATTGATAAAACAATATTGGAAGGGACGCCTTCCGGAAGAAGCAGATGGGACGCCATCTGCTTCTTTTTTTATTTGTAAAGGATATTCATACTTTCTTCTATAATAACTGGAGTTTACTTAATGGGTTTCTTGATAATTACAAATGAAGAAAATGGATACGAAAGACCTCGTAGAATGTACTTGTAAATACTTGTGATAGTATGTATAATAATAAAAGTGTGTTGCACAAGAAAAATATAAGTTTGACTTGCATTTCACTTGTGTTATATGTATAATAGACAATGTTGGTCTTTGACTGCGATGATATGGAAGGTTGCTGACACACCCGGCCGCTTTGCCATGGCGAGTGTGTGGGAAATTTCCATTGAGAAGGTCTATTTTAAAATAGGCGAAAAGGAGGGAAAATTATGGCAAAACAAAAAATTCGTATCCGTTTAAAAGCATATGATCACAGAATCCTTGATCAATCTGCTGAGAAAATTGTTGAAACTGCAAAACGTTCTGGTGCGGCTGTATCTGGTCCGATTCCATTACCTACTGAAAGATCGGTATACACGATCCTACGTGCGGTTCATAAATACAAAGATTCTCGTGAACAATTCGAAATGCGTACGCATAAACGTCTAATCGACATCGTTAACCCAACTCCACAAACAGTTGACTCATTGATGCGTTTAGATTTACCATCAGGCGTTGACATTGAAATCAAATTATAATTCATATAAATATGAACAATTACTCTAGGAGGTGTGACTTATGACCAAAGGAATCTTAGGAAGAAAAATCGGTATGACTCAAGTTTTTGCTGAAAACGGTGAACTTATTCCGGTAACAGTTATCGAAGCTGCTAATAACGTGGTTCTTCAAAAGAAAACTGTTGAAACTGATGGCTATGAAGCAGTTCAAGTTGGTTTTGAAAACAAACGTGAAAAGCTTTCTAACAAACCTGAAAAGGGCCATGTTGAAAAAGCAAATACTACTCCTAAGCGCTTCATTCGCGAATTCCGCGGAACGGATCTTACTGAATATGAGATCGGTCAAGAAGTCAATGTTAGTATTTTCGCTGAAGGCGATTTAGTAGATGTATCAGGAATTTCAAAAGGTAAAGGTTTCCAAGGCTCTATCAAGCGTCATGGACAATCTCGCGGACCTATGTCTCATGGTTCTCGTTACCACCGTCGCCCAGGTTCAATGGGTCCTGTAGCTCCAAACCGCGTATTCAAAGGTAAACTTTTACCAGGACGTATGGGTGGAGATCAAATCACTGTTCAAAACTTAGCTATCGTTAAAGTTGATGTTGAACGTAACCTACTATTGATCAAAGGTAATGTACCTGGTGCTAGAAAAGCATTGATCAAAGTTAAATCTGCTGTTAAAGCAAAGTAATTTCTGAGAAAGGAGGAGCAATAGAATGCCAAAAGTTACATTGTTCAACCAAACAGGTTCACAAGTTGGCGACATCGAACTAAATGAATCCATCTTTGGTATCGAACCTAATAATCACGTATTATTTGAAGCAATCATCATGCAACGAGCTTCCTTACGTCAAGGAACTCATAAAGTTAAAAACCGTTCTGAAGTTGCAGGCGGTGGACGTAAACCTTGGAAACAAAAAGGAACTGGACGTGCGCGTCAAGGTTCTATCCGTTCTCCACAATGGCGTGGCGGTGGCGTTGTTTTTGGACCAACTCCAAGATCTTACGCTTACAAGCTACCAAAAAAGGTACGTCGTTTAGCTATTAAATCTGCATTGTCTGCAAAGGCATTGGAAGAGAACATTTTGGTACTTGAGAGCTTGTCTTTCGAAGCTCCAAAAACAAAAGAGTTTGTAGCGGTACTTAAAAACCTTTCTGTAGATACTAAAACGTTAGTGGTTACTGACGGTTTAGATGAGAAAGTTGCTCTTTCTGCACGTAACATCCCTGGTGTTACTGTAGTTGAAGCTGATGGTCTTAATGTTCTTGATGTTGTTTCACACAACAAATTGATCTTGACTAAATCAGCTGTCGAAAAAGTAGAGGAGGTGCTTGCATAATGGATGCACGCGATATCATTAAGCGCCCCGTAATCACTGAACGCTCTTCAGACATAATGGCTGAAAAGAAATATACTTTTGAAGTTGATGTTAGAGCTAATAAAACTCAAGTTAAAGATGCTGTTCAAGAAATTTTCGGCGTTAAAGTTGAGAAAGTAAACATCATGAACTACAAAGGTAAATTCAAACGCATGGGCAAACATGCAGGCTATACTAACAAGCGCCGTAAAGCTATTGTTAAATTAACTGCTGACAGCAAAGAAATCGAGCTATTCGAGGCTTAATTCATTAGAGAAGGAGGGAAATACAAATGGCGATTAAGAAGTATAAACCTACCTCTAACGGTCGACGTAATATGACAACTTCCGATTTTGCTGAGATCACTACAGACAAACCGGAAAAATCATTACTTGCTCCTTTACACAGCAAAGGCGGCCGTAATAACCAAGGTAAGTTAACAGTTCGTCATCAAGGTGGCGGCCACAAGCGTCAATACCGTATCATCGATTTCAAACGGAATAAAGATGGTATACCAGGACGCGTTGCTACTATTGAGTACGATCCAAATCGTTCTGCAAACATTGCATTAATTAATTACGTTGATGGAGAAAAACGTTATATCCTAGCTCCGAAAAACCTAGAAGTAGGTTTGGAAGTTATGTCAGGTCCAGAAGCTGACATCAAAGTGGGTAACGCACTACCTCTAATTAACATCCCAGTTGGTACAGTAATTCATAACATCGAGCTTAAACCAGGAAAAGGTGGACAACTAGTCCGTTCAGCAGGTACATCTGCTCAAGTACTTGGTAAAGAAGGCCGTTATGTACTTGTACGTTTAAACTCAGGTGAGGTTCGTATGATTCTTGCTACTTGCCGTGCTTCAATCGGTCAAGTCGGTAATGAACAACATGAACTTATCAACATTGGTAAAGCTGGCCGTAACCGTTGGTTAGGTAAACGCCCAACAGTTCGTGGATCTGTAATGAACCCGAATGATCACCCACACGGTGGTGGTGAAGGTAAAGCGCCAATCGGACGTAAATCACCAATGTCTCCATGGGGTAAACCTACTCTTGGATTCAAAACTCGTAAGAAGAAAAATAAATCCGATAAATTTATCGTACGTCGTCGTAAAAAATAACGGGATTGAGCTACGGTTCATAAATAGAACCGTAGAACAGTCACGAAGGGAGGTACTCGCATGGGTCGTAGCTTAAAAAAAGGGCCTTTTGTTGATGATCATTTATTGGTAAAAGTTGAAAAATTAAATGAAGCTGACAAGAAACAGGTAGTAAAAACTTGGTCTCGTCGCTCAACAATCTTCCCGCAATTCATCGGACACACAATCGCCGTTTATGACGGTCGTAAGCACGTGCCGGTTTATGTAACAGAAGATATGGTAGGTCACAAACTAGGCGAATTCGCGCCTACACGCACTTATAAAGGTCACGCAAGTGATGACAAGAAAACAAGACGTTAATGAGAGGAGGGCATCTCATGCAAGCTAAAGCTGTCGCTAAAACAGTTCGTATTGCTCCTCGTAAAGTGCGTTTAGTCGCAGATTTAATTCGAGGAAAACAAGTAGGTGAAGCAGTAGCGATTCTTCGCTTAACACCAAAATCTGCTTCTCCAGTCGTAGAAAAAATTCTGAAATCTGCTATCGCAAATGCAGAACATAACTACGAAATGGATATTAATAACCTAGTCGTTTCAGAAGCATACGTTAATGAAGGACCAACATTAAAACGTTTCCGTCCTCGCGCTCAAGGTCGTGCGAGTGCAATTAACAAACGTACTAGTCATATTACAATCGTTGTATCAGAAAAGAAGGAGGGGTAATCTGTGGGTCAAAAGGTAAATCCAATCGGTATGCGTATCGGGATAATCCGTGACTGGGAATCCAAATGGTACGCTGATAAAGACTACGCAGTTCTTTTGCATGAAGACATCAAAGTTCGTGAATATATCGCGAAACGTCTAAATGATGCTTCTGTTTCAAAAGTTGAAATCGAGCGTGCAGCTAACCGTATCAATGTATCTGTCCACACTGCTAAACCAGGAATGGTTATCGGTAAAGGCGGTACTGAGGTCGAAGCACTTCGTAAAGCTTTGAACCAGTTGACTGGCAAAAGAGTTCATATCAATATCATCGAAATTAAAAGAGCAGATCTTGACGCAAAATTGGTTGCAGAAAACATCGCTCGTCAATTAGAAAACCGTGTTTCATTCCGTCGTGCTCAAAAGCAAGCTATCCAACGTACTATGCGTTCTGGAGCAAAAGGAATCAAAACTCAAGTTTCTGGTCGTCTTGGCGGTGCTGATATTGCTCGTGCTGAACATTACAGCGAAGGAACAGTTCCACTTCACACACTTCGTGCAGACATAGACTATGCTCATGCTGAAGCAGATACTACTTACGGTAAGCTAGGCGTGAAAGTTTGGATCTACCGTGGAGAAGTTCTTCCTACTAAGAAGAAATCTGAGGAAGGAGGAAAATAATATGTTATTGCCAAAACGCGTAAAATACCGTCGTGAACACCGCGGTAAGATGAGAGGGATGGCTAAGGGCGGCACTGAAGTTCACTTCGGAGAATTTGGACTTCAAGCTCAAGAAGCTTCCTGGATCACGAACCGTCAAATCGAAGCAGCTCGTATTGCGATGACTCGTTATATGAAACGTGGAGGGAAAGTTTGGATCAAAATCTTCCCAAGCAAACCTTACACAGCTAAGCCGCTTGAAGTACGGATGGGTTCCGGTAAAGGTGCTCCTGAAGGATGGGTAGCAGTTGTTAAACCGGGCAAAGTTATGTTTGAAATCTCTGGTGTATCTGAAGAGGTGGCAAGAGAAGCATTGCGCCTTGCAGCACACAAACTTCCAATCAAATGCAAGTTTGTAAAAAGAGAGGAAATTGGTGGTGAAACAAATGAAAGCTAATGAAATCAAAGATCTAACCACTGCTGAAATTGAACAAAAACTAAAATCTCTTAAAGAAGAACTATTTAATCTTCGTTTCCAGTTAGCTACTGGACAACTTGAAAATACAGCTCGCATCCGTGAAGTTCGCAAATCGATTGCTCGTATGAAAACAGTTGTTCGTCAAAGAGAAATCGGTGTCACTAATCGATAATGAATGGAGGTTTGCAGAATGAGCGAACGCAACCAACGCAAAATCTACACTGGACGCGTAGTATCCGACAAAATGGATAAAACAGTTACAGTTGTTGTAGAGACCTATAAAAAGCATTCTTTATACGGTAAACGCGTGAAATATTCTAAAAAGTTTAAAGCTCATGACGAGCTAAACGAAGCTAAAGCAGGCGACGTAGTACGTATCATGGAAACTCGTCCACTTTCAGCTACAAAACGCTTCCGTCTTGTAGAAGTAGTAGAAAAAGCAGTAATCATTTAATCTAGTTCGGATTAAGCTAATTCCGAAGGGAGGTACCGTACATGATTCAACAAGAATCTCGTTTAAAAGTCGCTGACAATTCAGGTGCTCGTGAAGTGCTAACAATTAAAGTCCTAGGTGGTTCAGGCCGTAAGACTGCAAACATCGGTGATATCATCGTTTGTACAGTTAAACAGGCAACACCAGGAGGCGTTGTTAAAAAAGGTGAAGTCGTTAAGGCTGTTGTTGTCCGTACAAAACGTGGTATGCGTCGTCCTGACGGTTCTTACATTCGTTTCGATGAAAACGCATGTGTAATTATCCGTGACGATAAGAGCCCACGTGGAACACGTATTTTTGGACCTGTTGCTCGTGAATTACGTGACAATAGTTTCATGAAGATCGTTTCTCTTGCTCCAGAAGTTCTATAATATGTAAAATTTGTATAAAGCCTTTCAAGGAGGTGCCAAGCTAATGCATGTTAAAAAAGGTGACAAAGTCGTAGTCATCTCTGGTAAGGACAAAGGCAAACAAGGAACAATTCTTTCTGCATATCCGAAACAAAATCGTGTACTTGTTGAAGGAATTAACATCGTGAAAAAGCATTCAAAGCCATCTCAACTTAATCCACAAGGTGGAATTATCAGTAAAGAAGCTGCTATTCACGTATCCAATGTAATGCCACTTGATCCTAAATCAGGTAAACCGACTCGTGTTGGATATAAGATCGAAAATGGTAAAAAAGTACGCGTAGCTAAAATATCAGGTGAAACTTTAGATAAATAAGTCATAAATGAAGGGAGGTACACTAAGCAATGAGCCGCCTTAAAGAAAAATTCAAAAGTGAAATTACACCGTCATTGATGGGTAAATTCAACTATCAATCAGTAATGCAAGTACCAAACATTGAGAAAATCGTTATTAACATGGGTGTGGGTGATGCAGTTTCTAACTCGAAAGCTTTAGATACAGCTGTTGAAGAACTTACATTGATCACTGGTCAAAAACCAGTTATAACAAAAGCAAAAAAATCAATCGCAGGCTTCCGTTTGCGTGAAGGTATGCCTATCGGAGCGAAAGTTACATTACGTGGTGAGCGTATGTATCAATTCCTTGATAAGCTAGTATCTGTATCTTTACCGCGTGTACGTGATTTCCGCGGCGTTTCAAAGAAATCCTTTGACGGACGTGGGAACTATACATTAGGCGTTAAAGAACAACTTATCTTCCCTGAGATTGATTACGATAAAGTGAGCAAAGTTCGTGGTATGGACATCGTTATCGTAACGACTGCCAACACTGACGAAGAAGCTCGTGAACTACTTACTCAAGTTGGAATGCCGTTCCAAAAGTAATCTCTAAATAAAGGGAGGCGAAATCGTGGCTAAAAAGTCTATGATCGTAAAGCAAAAACGCGAACAAAAGTTTAAAGTACAAGAATATACACGTTGCGAACGTTGCGGACGTCCACATTCTGTATTACGTAAATTTAAACTTTGTCGTATTTGTTTCCGCGAACTTGCATATAAAGGACAAATTCCTGGCGTTAAAAAAGCTAGCTGGTAAAACCCGAGTTTGGGAAGGAGGTAAAATATAATGGTCATGACAGATCCTATTGCAGATATGCTTACTCGCATCCGTAATGCGAATATGGTTCGTCACGAAAAACTGGAAGTTCCTGCTTCAAAGATCAAAAAGGAAATTGCTGAGATCTTAAAAAGTGAAGGCTTCGTACGTGACTTTGAATTAATCGAAGACAACAAACAAGGTATCATCCGTATCTTCTTAAAATACGGTGCAAACAACGAACGTGTTATCACTGGTCTAAAACGTATCAGCAAACCTGGTTTGCGTGTATATGCAAAAACTGGAGAGGTACCACGCGTTCTTAACGGTTTAGGTATCGCAATTGTTTCTACTTCTCACGGAGTTTTAACAGACAAAGAAGCTCGCTCTAAACAAGTTGGCGGAGAAGTTTTAGCATACGTTTGGTAATACATTTTCACAAGAATGGAGGTGCACATTATGTCTCGTATAGGTAAAAAACCTATTGAAATCCCTGCAGGCGTAACAGTTACTGTTACTGGAAGTGAAGTAACTGTTAAAGGACCTAAAGGTGAATTATCTAGATCATTCAGTCCTGACCTTTCAATCGTTGTTGAAGAGAACGTGTTAACTGTAACACGCCCGTCTGACGAGAAGACTCACCGTTCTTTACACGGTACTACTCGCGCGCTTATCTCTAACATGATTGAAGGTGTATCAACAGGTTTCGTAAAATCACTTGAACTTATTGGGGTTGGGTACCGTGCACAAAAGCAAGGTAACAAGCTTATCCTTAACGTAGGATATTCCCACCCTGTAGAAATAGAGCCAGAAGCTGGCGTTGAAGTCGAAGTTCCTTCTAATACAAAAGTAATCGTAAAAGGTGCAAGCAAAGAACGTGTAGGAGCTCTAGCAGCTAATATCCGTGATGTTCGCCCGCCTGAACCGTATAAAGGTAAAGGTATCCGTTACGAAGGCGAATTCGTTCGTCGTAAAGAAGGTAAAACAGGTAAGTAATGCCGCATAAGTAAACGAAAGGAGTGACGTAAATGATTACGAAGCTTGATAAAAATGCTACTCGTCAGAAAAGACATGCGCGTGTACGTGCTAAGCTTTCTGGAACAGAAGCTCGTCCTCGTTTAAATGTGTTTCGTTCAAACAAACACATTTACGCACAATTAATTGACGATGCAAAAGGCGTAACATTGGCAAGTGCTTCAACTCTTGATAAAGAGATCGGTATCGAAGCAGGTAGCAATGCTGAAGCAGCTCAAAAAGTTGGCGAACTTATTGCGAAACGTGCTGTTGAAAAAGGTTTCAAAGCTGTGGTTTTTGACCGCGGTGGTTACCTCTTCCATGGTCGTGTTAAAGCATTGGCTGACGCTGCTCGTGAAAACGGCTTAGAATTTTAATGGATAAGGAGGGACATAACAGATGCGTAGCATTGATCCTAATAAATTAGAACTTGAAGAACGCGTAGTTACAGTAAATCGTGTAGCTAAAGTTGTTAAAGGCGGACGTCGTTTCCGTTTCACTGCACTAGTTGTTGTTGGTGATAAAAATGGTCATGTTGGATTTGGTACTGGTAAAGCTCAAGAAGTTCCGGATGCTATCCGTAAAGCTATTGAGGATGCTAAGAAAAATCTAATTACTGTACCAATGGTTGGTACTACTATTCCTCACCTTGTGAACGGTCGCTATGGCGCAGGTCACATTCTATTGAAACCAGCTTCTGAAGGTACAGGAGTAATTGCTGGTGGTCCTGTTCGTGCGGTACTTGAATTAGGCGGAGTTAGCGATATCTTGTCTAAATCACTAGGTACTAATACACCTATTAATATGGTTCGCGCAACAATTGAAGGATTGAAGCAATTGAAACGTGCTGAAGACGTAGCTAAGTTACGTGGAAAATCAGTACAAGAACTGTTAGGATAAGGAGGGAAATCGAATTATGGCTAATAAAT
The DNA here is from genome assembly GCF_046715815.1 of Peribacillus sp. S4. Classification (NCBI taxonomy): domain Bacteria; kingdom Bacillati; phylum Bacillota; class Bacilli; order Caryophanales; family Bacillaceae; genus Peribacillus; species Peribacillus sp. S4. The sequence goes on from NZ_CP175708.1 coordinate 143,512, forward strand.
TAGAAATCACCCTCACTCGCAGCTTGATTGGTCGTCCTGAAGATCAACGTGTTACAGTTAACACTTTGGGTTTACGCAAAATGCATCAAACGGTTGTTCAAGAAGATAACCCTGCGATTCGCGGTATGATTACCAAAGTTGCTCATCTTGTTACTGTAAAAGAACAATAAAATAAATTTTTAACTTAACAAGGAGGTGCCAACATGAAACTTCATGAGTTAAAAGCTGCAGAAGGTTCTCGTAAAGAACGTAAACGTAAAGGTCGCGGTATTGGATCTGGTAACGGTAAAACAGCAGGTAAAGGACACAAAGGACAAAACGCTCGCTCCGGCGGCGGTGTGCGTCTTGGATTTGAAGGGGGTCAAACTCCTCTATTCAGACGTTTACCTAAACGTGGATTTACCAACATCAACCGTAAAGACTATGCTATCGTGAACCTTGATACGTTAAATCTTTTCGAAGACGGTACTGAAGTAACACCAGCTCTTCTACTTGAGACTGGCGTTGTAAGTAAAGAAAAAGCAGGAATCAAGATTCTTGCCAAAGGAAGCATTGAGAAAAAGCTTACTGTTAAAGCTCACAAATTCTCGTCTACTGCTAAAGAAGCTATCGAAGCTGCTGGCGGTAATACAGAGGTGATCTAATGTTTCGCACGATCTCCAATTTTATGCGCGTGGGTGAAATAAGGAATAAGATTATTTTTACCCTTCTAATGTTAATCGTCTATCGCATCGGTACATTTATACCTGTACCGCATGTGAATGCCGATTTTCTCGCTGAACAGGACCAGCTTAGCGTCATCGGGCTTTTAAATACCTTTGGCGGCGGGGCACTGCAAAACTTTTCCATTTTAGCGATGGGTATCATGCCGTACATCACGGCATCCATCATCGTTCAGCTGCTACAGATGGATGTTGTTCCTAAGTTCACTGAATGGTCTAAACAAGGGGAAGCAGGGCGCCGTAAATTAGCGCAATTCACTCGTTACTTCACTATTATCCTAGGATTTATCCAAGCAGTTGGAATGTCCTATGGGTTCAATAATATGTCAGGTGGACAGTTGATTGAAAATCCTGGAATTGCAACATACTTGCTTATTGCGACTGTCTTAACGGCAGGAACAGCTTTTCTTTTGTGGTTAGGGGAGCTGATCACTGCTAAGGGTGTGGGTAATGGGATTTCCATCATTATCTTTGCTGGTATCGTAGCTAGTTTGCCAAATACGGCAAATCAGATTTACGCACAGCAATTTGAAAATGCCGGTGATCAATTATTCTTACGAATCATAACGATTATCCTCATAGTTTTAGCAGTATTAGCAATCGTGGTTGCTGTTATCTTCATTCAGCAGGCATTACGTAAAATTCCTATTCAGTATGCGAAACGTGCTGCGGTAGGTCGTACGCAAATGGGTGGCCAGTCTACTCATTTACCATTGAAAGTAAATGCTGCGGGGGTTATTCCGGTAATCTTTGCAATGGCATTTATTATTACTCCCACTACAATCGCTTCTTTCTTTGGAAAGAACAGCGTGACTAGCTGGATATCAACAAATCTTGATTACACCAAACCAATTGGTATGATCATATATGTTGCTCTTATCATTGCTTTTGCGTATTTTTATGCTTTCATTCAGGTTAATCCTGAACAAATGGCTGAGAATTTGAAAAAGCAAGGTGGCTATGTGCCGGGGATTCGTCCAGGTAAGAGTACACAAGAATATTTAACACGTGTTTTATACCGTTTGACGTTTGTAGGCTCGATATTCTTGGCCATCATTGCCGTTTTACCGGTATTTTTCATTAAGCTTGCTGATCTACCTCAATCTGCACAGATTGGTGGTACCAGTTTGCTGATCGTAGTCGGGGTTGCCCTTGATACGATGAAGCAGCTGGAATCACAACTTGTGAAGAGACACTATAAAGGCTTTATAAAGTAATGAGTTTTGGGAACGGCTTGTTCCCTTTACCCATTATAGAGTTTGAGGGGGAAGAAAATTGAATCTAGTGTTAATGGGTCTGCCGGGTGCTGGTAAAGGCACTCAAGCTGAACAAATCGTAGAAAAATATAATATCCCTCATATCTCTACTGGAGATATGTTCCGAACAGCTATCAAAGATGGAACAGACCTAGGTCTAAAGGCGAAATCATTCATGGACAAAGGCGAATTGGTACCTGATGAAGTTACCATTGGCATCGTACGTGAGCGTTTAAGCAAGGAAGACTGCCTAAGAGGATTTTTGCTTGATGGATTTCCACGTACTGTGGCACAGGCAGAGGCACTTGAAAGCATTCTAACTGATTTAGATCGCAATATGAATTTTGTCATTAATATCGATGTTGATAAAAGCATCTTAATGGAAAGATTGACAGGACGTCGTATTTGCAAATCATGTGGTGCGACATACCATCTTGTATTCAATCCTCCTGCTAAAGATGATGCATGCGACCGCTGCGGCGGAGAATTATATCAACGTGCCGACGATAATGCTGAAACGGTTCAAAATCGCTTAGATGTGAATTTGAAACAAACCAAGCCACTTCTTGATTTCTACGGAGACAAAGGTTACTTGGTCAACATTAACGGACAGCAAGATATTAATAAGGTATTTGAAGATATCGATGTGTTGCTTGGTGCTTTACAAAATTAATCATATGTATTGATTTATGAAATTCATACCATTTTTATAACTTACTAGTTAAACTTGGTGCATTCCTATAATACAAAGGGTATAATGGATTTCGCGAGAGCATTCGCACATTTATTAATCAGGTTCTTGTACTTGGTATTCCCTGAATTGGGCGATTACTTTTTAAGTGATCTTCATGGACATATCCGGTCGGCAAAATTGATGAAGAAATGCAGTGACTCTATTGGGATTCCTAAAGAGTCGTGATATAGAGGGTTGAAAGAAGCTATGTCAGGCGTGCGCCTTTCAAACATCTCCCATGCTATTCAAACCTATGTCGAGACTAATTGCTTCTCTATTTCGAGAGTATGTCGGTCACGGAATCGGTCAAGACTTACATGAGGACCCATAAAATCCTCATTTCGGTCCAACTGATAAAGGTCCTCAGTTAAAGCCTGGTTCTACAAAATGGTGAATACTTGATGCAGAATTGTAAGACTTATGAGGATAATTGGACTGTAGTAATGTTGACGGAAAGATGTGCACCTTTAATAGGTTCACGCATAGAGAAGGGAGAATCACTTTAATGGCGAAAGATGATGTAATTGAAGTAGAAGGCACAGTACAAGAGACTTTGCCAAATGCAATGTTTAAGGTAGAATTAGAAAATGGTCATACTGTTTTAGCTCATGTATCCGGTAAAATTCGTATGCACTTTATTCGCATTTTGCCTGGAGATAAAGTTACGGTTGAGCTTTCCCCGTATGATCTAACTCGCGGCAGAATCACATACCGGTTCAAATAATCCGGTTACGCTCCGATCTGTATAAGGAGGTTAGATAGCAATGAAAGTCAGACCATCAGTCAAACCAATCTGCGAAAAGTGTAAAGTTATCCGCAGAAAAGGTAAAGTAATGGTTATTTGCGAAAACCCTAAACATAAACAAAAACAAGGCTAAATAGAAGGAGGTGCACTCAAGCATGGCACGTATTGCTGGAGTAGATATTCCCCGTGACAAACGTATTGTTATCTCATTAACATATATATATGGTATTGGAAAACAAACAGCGATCAAGATTCTTGCAGAAGCAGGCGTTTCTGAAGAAACTCGCGTTCGTGACTTAACGGAAGACGAATTGAACAAAATTCGTGATATCATTGACAAGCTTAAAGTAGAAGGCGACCTTCGTCGTGAAATCTCCCTAAACATCAAACGTTTAATGGAAATCGGTTCTTACCGTGGTTTACGTCACCGTCGTGGTCTTCCTGTTCGCGGTCAAAATACAAAAAACAATGCTCGTACGCGTAAAGGACCTCGTCGTACTGTAGCTAACAAGAAAAAATAATTAGTAAAGGAGGTTACTTTTCATGGCACGTAAAACTAATACACGTAAACGTCGTGTGAAAAAGAATATAGAAACTGGTATTGCACATATTCGTTCAACATTCAATAACACTATCGTTACGATCACTGACTCTCATGGTAATGCTATTTCTTGGTCAAGTGCTGGAGCTCTAGGATTCCGTGGATCTCGTAAATCCACTCCATTTGCTGCACAAATGGCTGCTGAAACAGCTGCTAAAACATCAATTGAACATGGTATGAAAACTCTTGAAGTTACAGTTAAAGGACCTGGTGCTGGACGTGAGGCTGCCATTCGTGCACTTCAAGCTGCTGGCCTAGAAGTAACTGCAATTAAAGATGTAACTCCAGTTCCACATAACGGATGCCGTCCACCAAAACGTCGCCGTGTTTAATTTTTCTGTATAGATTTTGTATTCCTGTCAATAATGGGATATAATACTGAGTTTGCGTTCTTACAGAGGATTAATTTTCAGTTGTTGCGCACAGCGGGAACGTATACATGGGGAATTTCGGTTTAAGTGACTTCGTTTACTTGCCGGGGTTTTGACGTTTTGAAGGAGGGTTTATTGATGATCGAAATAGAAAAACCAAAAATCGAAACGGTTGAAATCAACGACGATACCAAGTACGGTAAATTCGTCGTAGAGCCACTAGAGCGTGGGTATGGTACTACATTGGGTAACTCCTTACGTCGTATTCTTTTATCCTCACTCCCAGGTGCTGCTGTCACAGCTATACAAATTGATGGAGTGCTACATGAGTTCTCAACAATTGAAGGCGTCGTGGAAGATGTAACATCTATCATTCTTAATGTGAAAAAACTAGCTCTTAAGATTTACTCTGATGAAGAGAAGACGCTGGAAATTGACGTTCAGGGTGACGGAGTCATCACGGCTGCTGATATCACTCATGATAGTGATGTAGAAATTCTTAATCCGGATTTATATATTGCTACAATTGGTAAAAACGGTCATATGCGTATGCGTTTATCTGCACGTCGCGGCCGCGGCTACACTCCTGCTGTTCAAAACAAGAGAGAAGACCAGCCAATTGGTGTAATTCCAATCGATGCTCTTTACACTCCGGTTTCACGCGTATCTTTCCAAGTTGAAAATACACGTGTTGGACAGTTGTCTAACTTTGACAAGTTAACGTTTGATGTTTGGACTGATGGCAGTACTGGTCCGCAAGAAGCGGTAGCACTTGGAGCTAAGATTTTAACAGAGCATTTAAATATCTTTGTTGGTTTAACCGATGAAGCTCAAAATGCTGAAATCATGGTTGAAAAAGAAGAAGATCAAAAAGAAAAAGTTCTTGAGATGACGATCGAAGAATTAGACCTTTCTGTTCGTTCTTACAACTGCTTGAAACGTGCTGGAATCAATACCGTTCAAGAGCTAGCTCATAAAACGGAAGAAGATATGATGAAAGTACGTAATCTAGGTCGTAAATCACTTGAAGAAGTGAAAGCGAAACTAGAAGAATTAGGCTTAGGTCTTCGTAAAGACGACTGATAACATGGCGGAATCAATCCATTATGTTGTGAGCCTTGTTATTGACACACAATATAGAACTTCAACAAAGGAGGGAATCTCTAATGGGTTACAGAAAGTTAGGACGCACTAGCGCACAACGTAAAGCATTACTTCGTGATTTAGCTACGGATCTTATTATCCATGAGCGCATTGAAACTACTGAAGCACGTGCAAAAGAATTACGTTCTGTAGTAGATAAAATGATCACTCTTGGTAAACGTGGTGACTTGCATGCACGCCGTCAAGCTGCATCTTTCATCCGTAACGAAATCGCTGACGCTGAGAATGGCACAGATGCCCTTCAAAAACTATTCAGTGACGTGGCTCCACGTTATGAAGAACGTCAAGGTGGATACACTCGTATCATGAAAGTTGGTCCACGCCGCGGTGACGGTGCACCAGTCGTGGTTATTGAATTAGTTTAATAACAACGATGAAAAAGGGCGGGACAAATGAATATACTCACTTGTTCTATGCCCTTTTTCTTTTTTTTAATAGAAATTCTGTACTTTAGAAATTCGCATTGAGTGTTACGATGGCTGGCGGAACCTGTACATACGGGGAGCCTTCACGTCTAGCTCAAGCATCCCTTCCCGCTTTTGATAAGCGATTATAAGATATCCTGTTTTTCGTAACAGGTCCGCTGTTAGCTGCTCTTAATTTACCGAAAATTCTTTCGGTGGAAGGGGTGCAGCGTTTTTTTATATTTTCAGAAGGAAAAACTACTATATTTATATTGAGTGAGCAGAGCTTAGTTTAGGCGAGTGCAGTCGAGGATGAGGAGGGCCACATGGTGAAGAAGCTGGTTTCTTTAAATAATATTGTTTTTAAATATGAGGGTCAGTCTCGAAACGCCTTGGATGATGTTTCTTTTGATATTCATCAAGGGGAGTGGCTAGCGATTGTCGGACATAATGGTTCTGGCAAGTCGACATTAGCGAAGTTATTGAATGGCCTTCAGTTCGCTAACTCAGGTACCATTACGATTAATGATCAACTTTTGACAGAAGAATCCGTTTGGGATGTACGCCAGAAAATTGGCATGGTTTTTCAAAACCCAGATAATCAATTTGTAGGCACTACAGTTCAGGATGATGTGGCTTTTGGTTTAGAAAACGCCGGTGTTTCTCAGCAGGTTATGGTGGAGCGTGTTCATGGTGCGTTAAATAAGGTTAAGATGAATGCCTTTCTTAATCAAGAGCCGCACCATCTATCCGGCGGTCAAAAGCAAAGAGTGGCCATTGCAGGTGTAATAGCCTTGCAGCCAGACATAATCATCTTAGATGAAGCAACCTCCATGCTTGACCCAAGAGGCCGTGAAGAAGTGCTTGAAACAGTTAGGGAATTAAAACAGGAAAACGAGATCACTGTCATATCAATCACCCATGATCTTGAGGAAGCTGCGAAAGCTGATCGAATGATAGTCATGAACCAAGGTCGGTTATATCGTGAAGGTTCGCCTCAGGATATTTTTGAGTTAGAGGAAGAATTGATTGCTCTTGGTCTGGATATTCCCTTTTCAGTGAAACTAACCAAGGAGTTACAAAAAAATGGTGTTCGTGTAGTTGATGGGCATTTGACAGAGGAAGAGTTGGTGAAGGATTTATGCGAATTACACTCGATGATGTAGAATACCGCTATCAGGTGAATACTCCTTTTGAACATCTAGCCCTTCATGATGTCAATATTTCAATGGAGCCGGGAACCTATACCGCAATCATCGGGCATACAGGGTCCGGGAAATCCACGCTACTGCAGCATTTGAATGCTCTTTTAAAACCGACGAAGGGTCGGATTTTCATTGGGGATCGGACGATTGAAGCAGGAAGAAAAGAAAAGGCTTTGCGGCCCATAAGACAAAAGGTCGGAATTGTTTTTCAGTTTCCGGAACATCAGTTATTTGATGAAACGGTTGAAAAGGATATATGTTTCGGTCCTATGAATTTTGGCGTTTCTGAAATCGATGCAAAGAAACTGGCCAGGAAAGCCATCGCGCAAGTCGGATTGAATGAGGAAGTTCTTGAAAAGTCTCCATTCGACTTATCCGGCGGGCAGATGCGACGGGTGGCCATCGCTGGGGTACTTGCCATGGAGCCGGAAGTATTGGTGCTTGATGAGCCCACAGCGGGACTGGATCCGCGAGGACGCAAAGAAATCATGGATATGTTTTATGATCTGCATAAAGCAAGGGGCATTTCAACGATTCTGGTGACCCATAGCATGGAGGATGCAGCCAAGTACGCGGATGACATCATCATCATGCATAAGGGTACGGTGTTCAAAAAAGGAACCCCCCAGGAAATTTTCTCAGAGCCGGAACAATTAATGGAGCTAGGCCTGGATGTTCCTGATACGGTCCGCTTTCAGCTAAAGCTCCAGAAGGAACTTGGTGTTCGATTTGATCATCCATGTCTTAATATCGGTGATTTAGCGATAGAAATAGATAAAGCCATGAAACGGGGGAACCGCTGATGCTGGATAAAATGATTATCGGGCGTTATGTCCCTGCAAATTCATTGATGCACAAGATGGACCCAAGGGCTAAACTGCTCCTCGTGTTCCTGTTTGTTTGTGTCGTCTTTTTGGCGAATAATGTCGTTTCTTACGGTTTGCTTGCTGTATTCACCATCCTTTTGATCAGTCTTTCCAAAATACCGCTTCGCTATCTTTATAATGGGTTGAAGCCAATCTTTTTCTTGATCGTATTTACATTCCTTCTCCATATATTGTTTACGAAGGAAGGGGAATTGCTTTTTGAATACGGTTGGTTTGAAATCTATGAAGGCGGTTTGATTCAAGGTTTTTTCATATCCATTAGATTTACTTTACTAATCCTTGTTACGTCACTTTTAACTTTGACGACATCCCCGATATCCATTACAGACGGGATGGAAGAGCTGTTGGGACCTTTGAAAAAGTGGAAGATGCCTGTACATGAACTGGCATTGATGATGTCCATTGCCCTTCGATTCATCCCGACGCTAATGGAGGAAACGGAAAAAATCATGAAGGCCCAAACTGCAAGGGGCGTTGACTTTTCATCTGGCCCGATAAAGGACAGGGTTAAATCGATTGTACCTCTGCTGGTTCCTTTATTTGTAAGTTCGTTCAAACGGGCCGAGGAATTGGCAACTGCCATGGAATCAAGAGGATACCGTGGCGGGGAAGGCCGCACGAAATATCGCCAACTGAACTGGAAGACGAGTGATAGTCTTTTGATGGTCTCAATAGGTGTTCTAACGGTCATGTTATTTTTATTACGTTCATAATAAGGAAGAGAACTATGCCAAAATATAAATGTGTGATCGCCTATGACGGCACGGATTTTGCTGGCTATCAGGTGCAGCCTGAGAAACGCACCATACAAAGTGAATTCGAGGCAGTCTTGGCCCAAATGCATAAAGGCACAATTATAAAAGTGACTGCTTCAGGCAGGACAGACTCAGGGGTCCATGCAAAGGGGCAGGTACTTCACTTTGAGTCTCCCCTTACATTCCCTACTGAAAATTGGATAAAGGCGTTCAGCGCGCTTCTTCCGACCGATATCATCGCTCTGGAGGTCGATATCGTGCCTGACGATTTTCATGCGAGGTTCCATACTACTGGGAAAGAGTACCGTTATATCGTAGCCCGTTCGAAACTGCGGGATCCGTTTAAGCGGAATTACGCCTATCATTATCCATACCCTTTAAATGTGGAGGCGATGAGGGAAGCAATCTCCTATTTGATAGGGACACATGACTTTACAAGTTTTTGTTCGGCAAAAACGGAAGTGGTCGATAAAGTTCGAACCATAAAAGAAATGGATTTTGAAGAGAGCGATGATTTCCTGGTTTTCCGCTTCGTTGGCGAAGGCTTTTTATATAATATGGTGCGTATTTTGGTTGGGACGCTCCTGGATGTCGGCAGCGGCAAGATGTCACCCCATGATATGAGCGGGATTTTGGACAAGAAGGACCGCAGCTTTGCAGGGAAAACAGCCCCTGCCCAAGGCTTGTATTTATGGAAAGTATTTTACAAATAAAAATATTTTCAAAGTGATACCAGTTTTTTTACAAATGGGTAATGGGCTGAAATCAGTAATGGAGCGGTTTGATGCGATACTGAGCTTTTCCTGGAGTTGCAGAGAGTGTTTTATAGACAACTTATCCTAGTGTAACATTCCCTTGACAATGAATCTGGGAGAAGTTAATATAATATGGTATGTATTTTAATCCCACGATAAGCCCCGGAAGTTTATTGTGATTGAAAATAAATATAAAAAATTAAAAAGTTTTTTAGGAGGTTAACCATGCGTACGACATTTATGGCGAAAGCTAATGAAGTAGAACGTAAATGGTATGTGATTGACGCTGAAGGCAAAACTTTGGGTCGCCTTTCTACTGAAGTAGCATCCATCTTACGTGGTAAACATAAACCAACTTTTACACCGAACATTGACACTGGTGATCATGTAATTCTTATCAATGTTGAAAAAATCCATTTGACTGGTAAAAAATTGACTGACAAAATTTATTACCGTCACACTATGCATCCAGGCGGTCTTAAAACTAGAACTGCTCTTGAAATGCGTACAAACTACCCTGAGAGAATGCTTGAACTTGCTATCAAAGGTATGCTTCCAAAGAATTCTCTTGGTCGTCAAATCTACAAAAAATTACACGTATACGCTGGAGCTGAGCACCCACACGCTGCTCAACAACCGGAAGTATACGAATTACGCGGATAATTACTAAGGAGGTTACTATCTTGGCACAAGTTCAATATTATGGTACTGGTCGCCGTAAGAGCTCAGTAGCTCGTGTACGTTTAGTACCAGGCGAAGGTCGCATCGTTATTAACGGTCGTGACATCAATGAATATATTCCTTTTGCAGCATTACGTGAAGTTGTTAACCAACCACTAGTTGCAACAGAAACTACTGGAAATTACGACGTTCTAGTAAACGTTAGCGGTGGTGGATATACTGGTCAAGCTGGAGCAATCCGTCACGGTATCGCTCGTGCATTGCTACAAGTTGATCCAGAATACCGTCCATCTCTTAAAACTGCTGGTTTACTAACTCGTGACCCACGTATGAAAGAACGTAAAAAATACGGTCTTAAAGGCGCACGTCGTGCACCTCAGTTCTCAAAGCGTTAATTCTATTACCGTTTCGAAAGGCTCTCAACCATATTGGTTGGGGGTCTTTTTTTGACCGAAATATTAATAAAGCATATCCGTGATCTCCCGGATATGCTTTATTTTAAATATTTCAGTTAACAATCTTAGTTTTGAGATTCACCTTCACTTTTTTTGATTCTGGCTTTTTTCGGCATGAAGCATGTAATTATTAATGCCACAAAAGATAAGGCTAGCATGAAAACATAGGCATCACTTGAGCCAAGGATGGAAGCTAATGCCTCTAGTCGTATAGCTGTAATGTTTTCATTTTCCATTGATAGCTCAGTGGCATGTGATGTTGCCTGCATTGTATATACTGTGATGATAACTGCTGTTCCGATGGCACCTGACAATTGGCGAATGGTATTATTTACAGCTGAACCATGGGAACCCAATTCTCTTGGTAAAGCATTCAAGCCTGCTGTATTTAATGGCATGGTAATGAAGCTCAAACCAATTCGTAATATTATGGTACGAATCATGATATAGATATACGTCGTTGATTCGCTTATATCTATGACTCCCCACATCGCAACAATGATGAATACCAAACCTGTAATAAAGAGAGGTTTAGCACCGTATTTATCAAACATTTTACCTGTGACAGGGGATAAGAAGGCATTAATCACAGCTCCGGGTAATAGCAGTAAACCTGCTTCAAATGCTGTAAAACCTCGTCCATTTTGCAAGTAGATTGGTAAAAGGATTAAATCCGCATACATGATCATCGTAATTAGTGCATTGATGAAGGATGTAAGCGTGAAAACTTTATACTTGAATACAGTTAAATTTAATAGTGGATCGCTCGATTTCATTTGACGTAAACAGAATAGAGTCGACACGATCATTCCGACGATTATTGCAGTGATGACAACCGGATCATCCCATCCCTTGCTTCCTGCGCTACTAAATCCAAATAATATACAGCCGAAACCAATCGTTGATAAAATGACACTTGTGATATCCAATTTTGCTTTTGTTGTCTCTGCAACATTCACTAAATATTTGAACGCTAGAACGATGACGATTAGTAAGAATGGGATTAACCCAATGAATAGCCATCTCCATGAAACATATTCCATGATAAAACCAGATAAGGTCGGGGCTATGGCCGGGGCAAAAATTATCGCAAAGCCGATTGTCCCCATGATGCTTCCGCGCTTTTCGCTAGGATATAAATATAAAATAACCGTCATCATTAGAGGTATAATAATCCCGGCACCGATTGCTTGAATCATTCTGCCCGTTAACAGCACGCCAAAATTCCCCGCACATGCGCAAAGTACAGAACCGATGAACAAAAAGAACATCGAGCTAATAAAAAGCTGCCTTGTTGTAAACCGTTGCATTAAAAAGGCAGTGATTGGCACTAAAACACCGTTCACTAGCATAAACCCTGTAGATAACCATTGTACAGTTGCAGGCGTTACATCAAATACTTCCATTAATCCACTCAATGCAACATTTAATAAAGTCTGATTTAATGTTGATAAAAAACAGCCGGAAATCAGTACAATTAATAAAACTTTTTTATTTCTTTCAGTAATGTCCATCGTAAACCCCTTCATTTTTGACTTGCATTCTCAACACCGTGTCGATAAAATCGATGGTAACAAAAATATATGTTACTTACCATGAACAGTTTTCTTGAAAATGTTCACTAATCGACATAGAAATATATGCTGTTGAGAAAGTTAAAGAAAATCTATAAAGGAGATTAAAATGTCCATACCTAAAAAAGAAGATCCTCGTACAATTCGCTCAAGGGAAATGTTTAAAGACGCTGTCATTGCTCTCTTATGCGAGGACCCCATTATTTCGAATTTAACGGTCCGGGAAATCGCAGCCAAAGCAGGGCTGAATCGGACAACTTTTTACCTGCATTATCAGGATATTCATGATTTATTAACGCAAATCACCGATGAGATTCTGAATGAGCTATCTGAGAAAATTTTTGCTTTAATACATGCAAAAGACTTATCGGAAAAACAACAGCTTACACAATTGCTTGATTATTTATATATCCATCGAAATTATTTACTTATTTTATTTAAAACGAATCAGTTTGAAGAACAATTGTTTTCATTATTAAAACAATTAGTAGAAATAAGAAGGAAGAATACCAAGAAGGATTTACCTGCTGATTATGTTGATATTGACATTAAAACGGCCTCATTGGTAGGCATTATAATATGGTGGTTAAGAAAGGGGCTTCATTTTAGTTCGGATTATATTGCCAATCAAATTTATTTAATGTACAGAGTGCAATGATTCTTAATCCGTTAGAATGAATTTGAATTTCATTAAGTCCTTTTAATGACCGGTTATAATATGACCCACATCACGCTCCATGAACCCTTCTGCGTCATGATATAAATCCTTCCCAGCCTCCAGCCACAAAGCGATTTAACGCCGTGGGGAGGGTGCTTCGGATGTTGGGGATGGTAAGTCCCGTTTGTTTACACATGAGTTTATTTGTGGAATACAGAATTATTTGTAAAATCGATATTTATTAAGTCTCTGTTTAGGAGTATGATAATACTTAAAAAAAGAAAGAGGACTTCATATGAATTCAACATACTCACCGATTGAAATAACTAAAACAAAAGCCTTGGTCATCAATGCACTATTCATTGCGTTAACCCTTGTAGCGACAATGTTCATCAACATCAAACTCCCAATAATGGGTAACGGCGGCCTGGTCCATTTGGGCAACGTTCCCCTTTTTATAGCAGCCTTGGTATATGGCAAAAAAACAGGGGCGATAGCAGGCGCCTTCGGTATGGCCTTCTTCGATTTATTCTCTGGTTGGGCAGCATGGGCACCGTTTACATTCGTCATCGTCGGAGCAATGGGCTTTCTAGCCGGCCTTATATCTGAAAAGGTACCGGGCAAAAGAGAACTTGTATACACTTTGGCCGTTTCCGTTGCATTGATCATAAAAATCGTGGGCTATTATTTTACTGAAGTTATCCTTTACGGTAACTGGATCCAGCCATTCGGCTCCATCCCCGGAAACGTAATGCAGGTCGTAATAGCCGGAATAATCGTCGTGCCTCTAGCTGGCCGATTAAAGAAGAGGGCTGGACAGATATAAAGTGAAATGAATATAGGAAGCCATTCAAACTTTGTGTAGTACCGGCGACTGGATATACTGTGCTTTATGAACCTCTGGCAGTTCATCCTGCTAAGTAGGTATGTATTTAAATAAATTCGCTATTATAAAATGTAATATCATGTTAGAAAAGGACATCCGTTTACCACGGATGTCCTTTTTATCGATAGATCACAAAGCTTGCTTGAATTTAAGGAAGAACACGACATGAATAATCAGGTGTGATCAATGTAAGGCATGCGCAGTGAGCTGCCCAAGTCGCAAGGTCCGCCTCGGGTAGCATCCTAAATTAACGGGTTACGGGTGATAGTATCAATTTTTTCTGCGAGTAAATATCATCCGAAATGTTTGGGCTGTCCTTTTAAGCTTCTTATGGAAGATAGCATATGAAGGCATTTCAATTACCTGTTGAACCTATCCTCATTATTTTTTGCCAATGGAATAAATGAATGGTTCAAAATAGAACGCTAAAACTAAATTATGTCTTGGGAAATAATTTTGGGAAATGGGGAATTGCCCCGGAGGTGAATTATGGCTGTGATATTAGGTTTACAGGAGATGCAAAGGGAAAGGCAATTGAAGTTCGAACGCAGGTTGCTCAGGGAACTTTCTATCGAGGATATGAAGGGGAGGATTCAGCGTTACTTTGGACAGGATTTGATGGATGTTTTGGAGGAAGGCTACTTCGATGTTGCCATCGAAGCTTATTTATTAGGAGCGAACTATAGTAAATTTGGCTATTATGGGGAGTCGGAAGATGATGTAAGGTCCAGGTGCTGGAAGGAAGAGAAGTTTTTGGTCGATACTCTTTTTAACTTTATTTTGTATTGGCGGGAAGTTACAGCGAATAATGCTTTCGATGAAGGATTGTTTTATTGTTGTGAAGGATTTGTAGGGGATTGGTGGCTGGACGGTTTTAAGACTGGAGAGAAACGATATAAAATGAAACTGCATTAAGAAGGCAAAATCCCATTCCTTGTTCTAATTCCATGGTTTGTCCCATACTTTTTAGTATAGAGATCATGGAAGGGGAACGGTCATGCGCAGAAAGCTGAAATATACAGGAATCGCAATGGGATTGTTTGTCCTTTTTTTAATTGTGACTTTTAAATTCGTAGAAGATGATTCTTGGGACTCCTGGAACCTTCCGTTGGCAGGGAAGGTCATCATTCTTGATGCAGGTCACGGGGGAATGGACGGCGGGGCAAATGTACAAGAGATAATGGAAAAGGAAATTGCCCTTTCCGTTTCATTAAAGGTCAGGGACTATTTGCAGGAACAAGGTGCACTTGTCATCATGACCCGTGAGAAGGATGAGGATCTGGCACAGGGTAATACAAAGGGGATCCGCCAGCGAAAACAGGAGGACTTACGGAATCGGGTTAAAATGATCAATGATTCGGAAGCGGACTTATTCTTAAGCATTCATCTGAACTCTTTTCCATCGGCGTCATCGAAAGGTGCCCAAACCTTTTATACAAGCAGGTTTGAGGAAAATGAACAGGTGGCTAAATTCATTCAGACTGAAATCATCAGAAACCTGGAAAATACAAAGCGTGATGCAAGAACGATCAATCATGTGTATTTGATGAATTATGCTAAGAAACCAGGAGCGCTTGTGGAAATTGGCTTTCTTTCCAATTCTGAGGAAAGGGAACGCCTTATCAGTGATAAATACCAGGAAAAGATTGCCAGTTCGATTTATATGGGGATTTTACGGTACTTCACGGAAGAAAAACTATCGGATGACGAGTGATGTCGGGGTCTTGTAAGGTACAAGGCCTTTTTATCATGGGGAAATAATCTGGCCCAGCATACAAGGCAGATAATAAGTTTTCTTTCGGTAATATGTTATACTGAAAAATGGGAAAATAAAATTCAAAGGGGTGCTCGACTTGTTAACAGAAGAGAAAGTACTGAATTTATTAAAGGATCTTAAAGACCCTTTTCTACATAAAAACCTTGAAGAGACAAATGGAATTATAGAAATCAAAATAAAACCTGAAAAGAATCATGTAAGCGTTAAACTTGCGATTGCGAAAACGGGGACTGCCGAGCAAATGCAAATGCAATCCGAAGTTGTGGACTTGCTGAAAACGAACGGAGCAGAATCGGTAGGCATCCGTTTCACGGAACTTTCAGAAGAGGAATTAGCCAAGCATCGTGAAAGCATTCCCCAGGATGAGGCGGACCAAGGTTTGCTTGGACCTAACAGTAAGACTCAATTCATCGCGATCGCCAGTGGTAAAGGCGGAGTGGGAAAATCTACGATCTCAGTGAATTTTGCCACTTCACTTGCTCGTCTAGGCAAAAAGGTTGGACTGGTTGATGCCGATATTTACGGATTCAGCGTACCTGATATGATGGGGATAACAAAACGACCGGTTGTTCGCGGGGAAAAAATCATTCCTGTAGAACGGTTTGGCGTTCAAGTTATCTCAATGGGCTTTTTTGTAGAGGATAACGCGCCGATCATCTGGAGAGGGCCGATGCTGGGTAAAATGCTTAACAGTTTCTTTAATGAAGTGGAATGGGGAGATTTGGACTATTTGGTCCTTGACTTACCGCCGGGTACAGGCGATGTTGCATTGGACGTGCATACGATGCTCCCTTCATGTAAAGAAATCATTGTTACGACACCGCATCCGACTGCAGCCTTCGTTGCTGCAAGAGCTGGTGCCATGGCCATCAAGACAGAACACGAAGTCATTGGTGTCATAGAGAATATGTCATTTTTCGAAAGTAAAACGACCGGTGAAAAGGAATATGTATTCGGAAAAGGCGGCGGAAAGAAGCTTGCAGAAGAGCTTCGTACAGAAGTTTTAGGTCAACTTCCCCTGCAACAGCCAGATTGGAACGAAGAGGACTTTGCTCCATCCATTTACGCAGCGGATCATAGGCTTGGCAGGATTTACGAAGATATTGCTAAAAAGGTCATTGAAAAACTGCAATAAAAAGAAGGCTGATTCCGATTGGGAATCAGCCTTTTTTCATTCTTTTTACTTTTTCTCCTTCTCGGCCGCCTTTGTGGCTGCTTTATCCAATTTCTCTTGCATTTTCGCTTGGACGAGAGGACTTTCCATTGTCTCGATGATCAGCTCTTTATAGACCGATCGCATTTCCTTGGTTTTTAATAATTTATTCATTTCTTTTTCCATATCCGGTTCTTTCATTATTTCCATGAGCATTCCACGATACTGAGGATCAGCAGTTAAGTCCTTCAATACCTTTTTATGTTCGTCTTCTAATGCTTTAGCATAAGCGGAAGCAAATTCAGGATCATTGAATGTCTTTTTCCAAAATTCCTTCCCTTTATCTGAAGTGACCATATCTTCAATGGATTTCTTAATGGCATCCGAATCCATAATGAGTTCAGCTTTCGTTTTATCATCAGTAATGATATCCTGGATGGCCTTTTTTCCATCATCTGTCTTCAAGATATCGACGACCATTTTCTTTGTCTCTTCGTACTCCATTTTTTCTCCGCCTGCCCCATTTTGAGCACAACCGGAACAAACGAGTAAGAATGACGTGAAAAGCAAAGCAACTCCCACTCTCATACGCAGGGCCCCTTTCATCCTTCTTACTGTTAATATGGTTCCAATCGGCGATATTATTCCTTGGTGGAATAAGTGGATTTTTCCAAATTTGGTTGGTACAATTAAGGATATGAAATAGAAATGTATGGAGGAAAACAATGAACAGCCGTAATTTAGTTAAATTGTTTTTAACAACATTGCTTATAGGTGGCGTAACTGGCGGAGTTGTAGGGTTCTTGGCTCGATGGAGTGAGTTTAAGCCTTATTTTTCTTCTTTTGAAGTCAGTGCCATCCTATCAACTTTTATTTGGTTATTCGGTGTTGGATTAATTTTCAGTGTCATAAGCCAAGCCGGCTTTTTTGCCTATTTAACAATACATCGTTTTGGTCTGGGGATATTTAAAAGCGCTTCCTTATGGAATGCCGTTCAACTTGTACTCATTCTTTTTGTTGTATTCGATCTTGTTTACCTGCGATATCTTAGCTTTGGTTCAGGCGAGGGAATCAGTTCGTATATCGTGTTAGCATTGGTTGTATTGGCCGCAGGGCTTATTACAGCTTATTTCAAAATGAAACAAACGAATAAACAGTCCTTCATACCGGCCTTGTTTTTCATGGTCGTGGTCACGGTATTGGAGTGGGTACCTGTCCTGAAAACCAATGATGAAGGCTGGCTTTACTTCATGCTGTTTCCATTGCTAGTCTGCAATGCTTATCAATTATTGGTCCTTGGCAAATTGATTGAAATTTCACAAAAGGAATTGGCCGATAGAAGAGAGCGTAAGCAAACTCCAGCAAAGGGAAAGATGAAAGCCGGTCAATTAGGTAAAGGCAGCTAACCAATATTTTGGCCGGACCTTACATAAAGAAGTCAAAACAGAAAAACTGCGTACTAAAGGTTCAGGGAGACCATTAGTACGCAGTTTTTTAAGTTAGCGGACTTCCTCACTGCTTGCCGAGGAATTGGAAATCATCTCTGAAACGTTAACGAAGTTTAAATTTTTTGATCGAAGTTCACTTAATAACTCCGGTAATGCTTTATTCGTTTGTTTTGCTGAGTCTGAAGCATGTAATAAAATGATATCACCTTTTTGGGCCTTGGTGATGTTCTGTATGATCCGATCCACACCTGGATTGGTCCAATCCTTCGAATCGATGCTCCAATGGACAACGGTATATCCGAATTTCTCACTGATCTTCAAGAGTCGTTTATCAAAGTGGCCGGTGGGAGCGCGCAAAAGTTCTATATTCTTTACATTAAGTTTTTTAAATGCTTCCTGGGCTTTAGAAATATCCCGGATGATTTCTTGATCTTCCATTTCGGTATAATCCTTATAATCGTAACCAAGCATGCCGATTTCATATCCTTCTTTCACAATTTCAGCTACTATGTCAGGGTGGCGTTCTGCCCAGGATCCCGAAAGGAAAAAGGTGGCCGATTTAATCTTTTCTCTTTTTAATGTCTCTATTATCGGAGCGGCTTTCTCATCACCCCAGCCAATATTGAACGTGATCGCAACATTCTTTTCCCCTTTATAAACCGCTTTCGGCCCATCTTCCGTTGAAAAAACGGGGGCATGAAGAATGTTTTGTACAAAAAGAAACCAAGCGGTAAAAAGTGCGGTAAGCAAAATTAACGA
>NZ_CP175708.1:167500-297500 GCF_046715815.1 Peribacillus sp. S4
GGGCTGTTCGCCCATTAAAGCGGTACGCGAGCTGGGTTCAGAACGTCGTGAGACAGTTCGGTCCCTATCCGTCGCGGGCGCAGGAAATTTGAGAGGAGCTGTCCTTAGTACGAGAGGACCGGGATGGACGCACCGCTGGTGTACCAGTTGTCTTGCCAAAGGCATAGCTGGGTAGCTACGTGCGGACGGGATAAGTGCTGAAAGCATCTAAGCATGAAGCCCCCCTCAAGATGAGATTTCCCATGGCGCAAGCTAGTAAGATCCCTGAAAGATGATCAGGTTGATAGGTCAGAGGTGGAAGCATGGTGACATGTGGAGCTGACTGATACTAATAGATCGAGGACTTAACCAACGCTTTTTAAAAAATGAAATACCTTCTTATTATCTAGTTTTGAAGGAACAACGTTCCTTTTATGTTTGGTGGCGATAGCGAAGAGGTCACACCCGTTCCCATTCCGAACACGGCAGTTAAGCTCTTCAGCGCCGATGGTAGTTGGGGGTTTCCCCCTGTGAGAGTAGGACGCCGCCAAGCTGTTCATTTAAATCTTTAATGGGTTTTAGGAAACATTATATTATTCCGCAGTAGCTCAGTGGTAGAGCATTCGGCTGTTAACCGAACGGTCGTAGGTTCGAGTCCTACCTGCGGAGCCATATGCTTCCATAGCTCAGTAGGTAGAGCACTTCCATGGTAAGGAAGAGGTCAGCGGTTCGAATCCGCTTGGGAGCTTCCCAATCTATCTATGAACAAAAAAACAGTTCGGCCCGTTGGTCAAGCGGTTAAGACACCGCCCTTTCACGGCGGTAACACGGGTTCGAATCCCGTACGGGTCACCATTTTAAATCATTAATCCGGAGGATTAGCTCAGCTGGGAGAGCATCTGCCTTACAAGCAGAGGGTCGGCGGTTCGATCCCGTCATCCTCCACCATTTTATTCTTTACTTGCCGGTGTAGCTCAACTGGTAGAGCAACTGACTTGTAATCAGTAGGTTGGGGGTTCAAGTCCTCTTGCCGGCACCATTTACAACCATATATTGCGGAGGGGTAGCGAAGTGGCTAAACGCGGCGGACTGTAAATCCGCTCCTTCGGGTTCGGCAGTTCGAATCTGCCCCCCTCCACCATTTTAATAAAATCCTGTGGATCAGTTATATATTCTCTGTATTGGGGAAATATATGATTACCACCTTTTTATTTTGTTGTACATTAATCATTCATATCATATATTGGGCTATAGCCAAGCGGTAAGGCAACGGATTTTGATTCCGTCATGCGAAGGTTCGATCCCTTCTAGCCCAGCCATTTGCGGAAGTAGTTCAGTGGTAGAATACAACCTTGCCAAGGTTGGGGTCGCGGGTTCGAATCCCGTCTTCCGCTTAATATATTTTAAATTCCTTAGGGGCCTTAGCTCAGCTGGGAGAGCGCCTGCCTTGCACGCAGGAGGTCAGCGGTTCGATCCCGCTAGGCTCCACCATCAACTACATACACCAAAACTTACGTCTTAAGCCAAAAATGGTTTAAGACTTTTTTTTGTTTAAGGCATAGTTGGGTAAACTAATCCCCAGAAAGATATTTTTTCACAAAAAACATATGTTATCGGAAAACGTGCATCTTTATACATGGAAATGTCGAGTTGAACCAATTGGCATATACGATATAAAATGGTGGAAAGGGGGAATTGTATGTCTATTCAGAAAATTTCCGTCATCGGATTGCCCATGGACCTTGGTCAAGCAAGGCGAGGGGTGGATATGGGACCTAGTGCCATCCGCTGCGCAGAGATTGTCGAGCGTCTTGAAAAGTTGAATATAGAAGTAGAGGATTTAGGGGATATAATTGTAGGGCGTCCTGAAAATGCAGATGAGCCCGGGACAAATTTAAAAAACTTACAGCTTGTAGCAAAAGGTAATACCCAGTTAGCTACAAGAGTTGATGAAATAATAGAAGAAGGTTCCTTTCCGCTTGTATTGGGAGGAGACCATTCAATAGCGATAGGCACACTGGCAGGAGTCGCAAAGCACTATGAGAATCTAGGTGTGATTTGGTACGATGCACATGGCGATTTAAATACGGAAGATACTTCACCATCAGGAAATATACACGGGATGCCCTTGGCTGTCAGTATTGGGATTGGCCATCCGGACCTGATTAATATACATGGTTTTGCTCCAAAAGTGAAACCGGAAAACATCGTAATCATTGGAGCGAGGTCATTGGATGAAGGGGAAAAGGAACTTATCCGTGAGAAAGGGATTAAAGTATTCACGATGCATGAGATCGACCGGTTGGGAATGACACGGGTCATGGAAGAATGCATTGATTATTTAAGGGAAAGAACGGATGGCGTCCACCTTTCACTGGATTTGGATGGAGTGGACCCAGCAGATGCACCCGGAGTCGGGACCCCGGTGATTGGTGGTATAAGTTATCGGGAAAGTCATTTGGCCATGGAAATGCTTGCGGAATCCAACTTGATTACATCCGCTGAATTCGTTGAAGTGAATCCCATTTTAGATGAGCGAAATAAAACGGCAATCGTTGCCGTGGCCTTAATGGGTTCGCTATTTGGAGAAAAATTATTATAACTAATAATTAAAAGAAACAGTAACCGGCTTGTAATGGGTTACTGTTTTTTATATGCTAGAAGACGTAGGTTTATTTACCAGGGTGTATGTAACAGAAACATATCTATAGATAAATGGTTGCAATTTTCTATCCATGCTCACTTGAGAGCACGTCTGTCCATGAGATCTTCATTTTTAGTCAAATGGATGTATTGAATGATTAAAGAATCCAGTTTGCTGCTAACTTCAATAACTTCATTATCCACCATGGAAGAACGGGAAGCCAAAAACATCATTTTCTGTCTGCATTGTTCAATATGGTCTAAAATTTGTTCAGTACTCATATAGAGAATCACTCCTTTGGATTTTACAATTTCTTACTATATAGCCCTGTTTTTTTTTTCTTAAACATAAAATGTAAAACTTTGTTAAAATTAATGTATTAAATTTTTGAAACCTTTCAGCTTACGATTCGTAGTAATCGTATAGCCGCATGAGCGGGGGTAATACCGGAAAATGGATGCACTCATTAAAGAGAGAATTAATCAAGTATTAAAAGGAGACCATAATGCCTTTGGTGAAATTGTCGAAATTTACAAGGACAAAGTTTTCCAAATATGTTTCAGGATGCTCGGAAACAGGCAAGAAGCAGAAGATTTGGCTCAAGAGGCCTTTGTAAGGGCCTACGTGAACATTCGAAGTTTCAATATAACAATGAAATTTTCTACATGGTTATATCGGATTGCGACCAATCTTTGTATTGACCGGCTTCGCAAGAAAAAACCGGACTACTATCTGGATGCAGAGGTGGCAGGAACAGAGGGATTGAATATGTATTCCCAAATTGCATCGGATATGGCGAAACCCGAGGAAGAGGTTGAATCATTAGAACTGCAGGAAACCATTCAAGTGGAAATAATGAAATTGCCCGAGAAATACCGATCGGTAATCGTATTGAAGTATATTGAAGAGTTATCTCTAAAGGAAATCAGTGAGATACTCGATTTGCCGGTCGGTACGGTTAAGACGAGGATACATCGCGGTCGCGAAGCCTTGCGTAAACAACTACGCCATTTATAAAAAGAAGGTGAGAAAAATGAACTGCCATGAGGAAATCATTGAATATATGCATGATTATTTAGATGAGGACATCAAACCGGAGCATAAAGAAGTTTTACGGGAGCACTTGCATGACTGTGCTGAATGCCGGGATTACTTTCATGAAATGAAAAAGGCGGTCGCTCTTGTACAAAGCACTTCCCATATAAAGGCCCCGGATGATTTTACAGCGAAGGTTATGGCTCAATTGCCAAAGGAAACGAAAACAACAGGTGCCAAACGTTGGTTCAAAAGCCATCCTTTCATGACAGCGGCAGCGATGTTCATCATATTGATGACAGGATCTGTTTTTTCCACTTATAATCAGGACGAACATTTTTCAGTTTCAAAGCAGCCTAACTTAGTGGTCGAAGGTGAAACGGTTATTGTGCCTGAGGGTGAGACAATCAAGGGAAATGTGGTAGTTCAAAATGGTAATATTCAAATAGATGGTGAAGTAGAGGGAGATGTGACAGTCATAAATGGGCATAAGTATATGTCTAAAGCAGGTAATGTGACCGGAAGCATCTATGTTATTGACCAAGCTTTTGAGTGGATGTGGTATAAAGTGAAGGACACTGCAACCTCGTTGGTTCCTGCCAAAGAGGAGAAAAAGGAATAAGGAATAGAAGCTGGGCAGGGGCATCGTTTTTGATTTGCGATGACTTCGCCCAGCTTTATTTTTTAAAGGAAGGGGAACCATTTTTAATGGTTCTTTTTTCCTGTGTAAATTTCTCACACTAGTTTTTAGATGAATCATTTAAAAAATGGTATACTATTAAGGTTATTGTAAATAAAGATTGTTATTGGTATTTGGAGTAATACTGACTGGAGGAAACAACATGTCTTTAACCAATTTGACTGTTTGGGACTATGTAGTAAATTTCATTGATATTCTCCTTGTATGGTTTGTGATATATAAATTGTTAACTATTATTCGAGGCACGAAGGCTATTCAGCTGCTAAAAGGAATTTTTGTAATTGTCATTGTAAAAAGCTTAAGCAACCTGTTTGGTTTCAATACACTCGGATGGTTAATGGCACAAGTCATGAATTGGGGAGTATTGGCAATTCTCGTCATTTTTCAACCTGAACTGAGAAGGGCACTTGAACAATTAGGACGCGGGAAGCTCTTTGCAAGGGGCACCGTTCCAGAAGAGAATCAGCAAGAGCGTTTAGTCGAGGAAATCCTAAAGGCGTCCACCTATATGGCAAAAAGGCGGATTGGTGCCTTGATTACGATAGAAAAAGGTACGGAGCTGGGAGATTATGTTGAAACGGGGATACCCCTGAAATCCTATATTTCTTCAGAACTGCTCATTAATATCTTCATCCCTAATACGCCGCTCCATGATGGTGCAGTTATTTTACAAAATAACCAGGTGGCAGCTGCCGCTTGCTATTTGCCATTATCAGAGAGTCCATTCATATCAAAGGAACTTGGCACACGGCATAGGGCAGCCATAGGCATGAGTGAAGTTACGGATAGTCTGACGATTGTCGTATCAGAAGAAACGGGAGGAATATCCGTCACTAAAAACGGGGAACTTTACCGGGATTTGAATCAAGAATCATTTAGGGCCATGCTTACAAGTGAACTGGTAGTGGAAAATATCAAATCAACTTCCTCAAGCATCTTTAACTGGAGGGGGAAAAAGAATGGATAAATTCACCAATAGCGCTTGGTTTATGAGAATCGTAGCTTTTGCCTTGGCAGCACTTTTGTTCATTTCCATTAACTTTGAGATGGAGTCGGATAAAAAATCCCTTGGTTTATCGACTGCCCCTGAAATCAGTACGGAGACCATCGAAAATGTACCGGTTGAAGTGTACTATGACCGTGAGAATCTAGTGGTGAGCGGGGTGCCTGAAACAGTTGATGTTACTCTAAAGGGAGCAAAAAGCCTATTGATTAATGCGAAAAACCAAAGGGATTTTAAAGTGTATGTTGACCTTTCTGATCCTGCAATCTCAATGGGGGACAGAACTGTCACATTTAAAATAAGTGATTTGAATGAAAAGTTAGTGGCGACGATCGATCCGGAATATGCGGAAGTCAACGTTCAGGAACGGGTGACGAAGGAATTCTCCGTTGAGGCCGAGTATAACAGCTCTTTACTTGAAGAGGGGTATACAGCCGGTCAGCCAACAGTCAGCCCGAAAACTGTTAAAATAACGGGTGCTAAAGATGCAATTGAACAAATTTCCTATGTAAAGGCAAACCTTGAAATAAGTAAGGGACTTAACGAAACGGTGAACAGCAAGGCGACCGTTAAAGCCTTGGACAGGGATTTGAATAAGCTGGATGTGACGATCGAGCCATCTTCTGTTGCCGTTTCCTTAAAAGTGAGCATTCCTTCCAAGACGGTGTCGATAGCACCGAAGCAAACCGGCAAGGCAAAGGATGGAATCAGGATCACGAGTATAAGTGTCGATCCAAAAGAGGTCACCTTATTTGGTTCGGAAACGAGCCTGGAGAAAATAGATGAAATAAATCTTCCTGTAAATATCTCGAAAATTGATGGTGATACAGAACTGGAACTCGATCTTAATAAACCGGATAGTGTACAAAAAATGTCCTTGGGTAAGGCGCAGGTCAAGATTCGTACAGAAAAAGTTGATGTAGATGAAGAGAATGCAGAGCCAGTCGTGGAAGAGGAAGAACCAGAAACCGAACAAAAACAAGAAGAACAAGTAGTTGAAGAAAAACCAGAACCAGAAGAAGAAGATGAACCGGCTGCCATTGAGTCCAAAACTTTCAATAATATACAAATAGTTCCTGTGGGCATACGGGATGACCAAGATGCCGAATTGGAATCCGATGTAACCAGCATCACTTTGCTTGGTGAGGCGGATGATTTGAAGAAAATAACTAAAGACGACATTAATCTTACAGTAGATGTGAGTAATTTAGATGAAGGTACGCATGATGTGGATCTGGCGGTAACAGTGCCTGAGGGAGTGGAATGGGAGCTGGATTCTAAAACGGTTTCGGTCACCATCACACAAAAAGACGAAGAGACATGACCTTCCTTTAACATCATCATTAAATTCAGTAACGATTCGAAGAAGGAGCGATAAAGATGGGTAAATATTTTGGAACAGACGGAGTAAGGGGTATAGCGAATAGCGAGTTAACACCGGAGTTGGCATTTAAACTAGGCCGTTTTGGTGGCTACGTTCTTACTAGAAATACAGAAAAACCCAAAGTGCTTATAGGGCGCGATACTCGTATTTCAGGTGAAATGCTGGAAGGTGCGCTTGTTGCAGGTCTTTTATCCATTGGGGCTGAAGTGATGCGCCTGGGTGTCATTTCGACACCGGGAGTAGCCTATTTAACAAAGGCCTTAAGTGCTGAAGCAGGTGTCATGATCTCCGCTTCGCATAATCCGGTAGCGGATAATGGCATTAAATTCTTTGGACCGGATGGATTTAAGTTATCCGATGATCAAGAAGCGGAAATTGAAGCACTATTAGATAAGGAAAAGGATGAGCTTCCACGTCCGGTTGGCGGAGATTTAGGCCATTTGAATGATTATTTCGAAGGAGGGCAAAAGTATCTCCAGTATTTGAAACAATCAGTGGATGAAGATTTTACAGGCATTCATGTTGCTCTTGATTGTGCACATGGGGCTACATCTGCCTTGGCCATGCATTTGTTTGCAGATCTTGATGCAGACATCTCTACAATGGGGGCATCGCCCAATGGCTTGAACATTAATGATAAGGTAGGTTCCACCCACCCTGAGGCACTTGCTGAATTCTTAAAAGAAAAAGGTGCGGATGTTGGGCTTGCATTTGATGGCGACGGAGACCGCGTCATTGCAATAGATGAAAAAGGAAATATAGTGGACGGCGACCAAATCATGTATATCTGTGCGAAATACTTGAAAGATAATAACCGTTTGAAACAGGGAACAGTGGTTTCTACGATCATGAGCAACCTTGGTTTTTATAAAGGTCTTGAAGAGCATGGTATACAAAGCGCCCAGACGGCAGTGGGGGATCGCTATGTGGTCGAGGAGATGCGTAAAGGCGGCTATAACCTTGGCGGAGAGCAATCCGGACATATCATCTTCCTGGACTATAACACGACAGGAGATGGCTTATTGACGGGCTTGCAGCTTGTGAACATCATGAGCGACACCCAAAAAACCTTATCCGAGCTCGCTGGCGAGATGAAGAAATATCCACAAACGCTGGTCAATGTCAGAGTAACCGATAAGCACGCAGTAACAGATAATGAAAAGGTACAGGAAGTCATCAAGGCAGTCGAAGGGGAAATGAACGGAAACGGCCGCATTTTGGTGAGACCATCCGGTACTGAACCTCTAGTCCGTGTTATGGCTGAAGCACCGACAGCTGAGGAATGCACTAATTATGTAGAGCGCATCGTCGCAGTTGTAAGAGCGGAAATGGGAATGAACGAATAACTAATCCTATGCATAAAAGGAACGAAATTTCCTTTTATGCATATTTTTATAAAGAAGTCTTTTTTGTTGGTAAAGGTAATTAAGAATTGACCTATGTCCCTTGTTTAAGGTATGATTATCCTGATTTACAACTCACTTTCTAAAAATGGTTGTTTTAAAAAGGAGGGTAGGCAAGGAGAGAATGGATTCACAAAAGCGCCTGAACTAAGTCTGGACGAGAAATGACTTAGTTGACGAGGAGGAGGTTTATCGAATGATCGGCGGATACCTCCCGGCTGAAGTGCACAGCCGCAATAATTCCAATCTTAAAACAGTAGGGCAACTTACTGCACAAAGGGTCGGAAATGCACAATGGGAAAAAGTGCTTTAGGGCATTTCCTTTATAAAAATATATATCAGAGATGAGGGGGCAGGGATGCCCCCGTGCATTCCTGTTCCCTCGAATCGGTTGGAGGAACAGAAATTATGTGTGGAATTGTTGGATATATTGGACTTAACGATGCAAAGGAAATTTTATTAAAAGGTCTTGAAAAACTTGAATACCGCGGTTATGACTCTTCAGGGATTGCTGTGAGAAATGAAGCAGGAGTGACAATCTTTAAGGAAAAGGGAAGAATAGCGGACTTACGAGCAGCCGTGGATGAAAATACTATGGCGCATACCGGAATTGGACATACGCGCTGGGCTACACATGGTGTGCCAAGCCGTGAAAATGCCCATCCTCACCAAAGTAATTCAGGTCGATTGACTTTAGTTCATAATGGTGTCATTGAAAACTATGCGATTCTAAAACGTGAATATTTGAAGGATGTTGCCTTTAAAAGTGAAACGGATACGGAAGTCATCGTTCAACTCATAGAGAAGTTCGTGAACGAGGGTATGGAAGTGGAAGAGGCGTTCCGTCAAACACTCACTCTATTAGAGGGTTCATATGCCATTGCCCTATTGGATGCTGAAAATGATGAAACCATCTTAGTCGCCAAAAATAAAAGCCCGCTGCTGATCGGTGTCGGAAAAGACTTTAACGTTGTCGCTTCGGATGCAATGGCGATGCTGCAAGTCACAGATCAATTCCTTGAACTGATGGATAAGGAAATGGTTATCGTGACAAATGAAAAGGTAACGATCAAGAACCTTTCCAACGAAGAAGTCATGCGTGCTCCTTACACGGCTGAACTGGATGCAAGTGATATTGAAAAAGGTACGTATCCTCACTATATGCTCAAGGAAGTCGACGAGCAGCCAGCCGTAATACGTAAAATCATTCAAGCATACCAAAATGAAGAAGGTAAACTTGCAATCGACTATAACATTACTGAAGCCGTAAGTGAGGCTGACCGTATTTATATCATCGCTTGCGGAACCAGCTATCATGCAGGGTTGATTGGTAAGCAATTCATCGAAAAAATGACTGAAATTCCGGTTGAGGTCCATGTGGCATCGGAATTCACTTACAATATGCCGTTATTATCGAAAAAACCGCTATTCATCTTCATTTCACAAAGTGGTGAAACTGCAGATAGCCGTGCCGTGTTAGTGTCCATCAAAGCGCTTGGTCATAAAGCCCTGACCATCACGAACGTACCTGGCTCTACATTGTCACGTGAAGCGGATTATACGCTCTTGCTGCATGCTGGTCCTGAAATTGCCGTAGCCT
This sequence comes from Peribacillus sp. S4, assembly GCF_046715815.1. Lineage (NCBI taxonomy): Bacteria > Bacillati > Bacillota > Bacilli > Caryophanales > Bacillaceae > Peribacillus > Peribacillus sp. S4. The sequence goes on from NZ_CP175708.1 coordinate 177,249, forward strand.
CCACAAAGGCCTACACAGCCCAAGTGGCAGTCTTATCCATCTTGGCGAATGTAACTGGCCAATTCCGTAACATGGAGTACGGTTTCGACCTTGTAAAAGAGCTTGGAATCGTTGCGACGGCTATGGAAGCACTATGTGATTCGAAAGAAGAGATGGAAGACATCGCCCGTGAATATTTGTCCGTTACGAGAAACTGCTTCTTCATCGGCCGTTCTCTTGACTACTATGTTGTACTTGAAGGGGCCCTTAAGCTGAAGGAGATTTCTTACATCCAGGCGGAAGGCTTTGCTGGCGGAGAGCTTAAACATGGAACGATTGCCTTGATTGAAGAAGGTACACCTGTCATAGCCCTTGCTACTCAAGCAGGCGTCAACCTAAGCATCCGTGGTAATGTGAAGGAAGTGGTTGCCCGTGGCGCCAACCCTTGCATCATTTCCATGAAGGGTCTGGAAGAAGAGGATGACCGTTTCGTCATCCCTGAAGTGAATGAACTATTAACACCCCTTATCTCTGTTATCCCGCTGCAGCTCATTGCCTACTATGCAGCCTTGCACCGCGAATGTGACGTGGATAAACCGCGTAATCTCGCGAAAAGTGTAACGGTTGAGTAAGTTGGAATGAATGCAATGTAGATTATAAAAAGTTGCGAAGCTTTACCCCTTTGGCTATGATTAGCCAAAGGGTATTTTTTATGTTTAAAACAACGAGAACCTCTCAAGTTGACAAGTGGATTAGAAGACCGAGGTAATATGAATCGGTGTGCAGTGTAATATAATCTATCAGATTCATCAGTAGGTAGTCATGGCATCCATTAGAGCAATGTTAATGATCTTCCTATGATGCATTGTTGAAAGAAACCCATATTGGCATTAAATTTAGGTGATGTTGAAAATGAAGTCTTCATAAAAATTTTTTTATTTAGGAGAGAATAGCATGGAAGTCTTTGCAGAATTTTTAGCGAATATTGATAACCCGCAACATAGGGAACGAACGGAAGAGGTCCTGGCTTGGGTAACTAAGATATTTCCAAATCTAATGCCGAAGATTGCGTGGAATCAGCCTATGTTTACCGATCATGACACATATATTATTGGCTTTAGCGTAGCCAAACATCATTTGGCTGTTGCCCCTGAAAAGGCAGGGATCGATCACTTCTCTGATGAAATCGTGCAGGCTGGCTATGATCACACCAAGCAGTTGGTACGTATCAAGTGGGACAGTCCGGTTGATTACTCATTACTTGAGAAAATGATTGAGTATAATATTTTTGATAAAGCAGACTGTTCAACTTTTTGGCGGAAATAAAAAAAGATTATTAAGGGTGAAAACCAACAAATAGATTAAAAAACAGCTGCCATTGTAGCTGTTTTTTATTCCTATGATTTTAAATAAACTTCAAAATGACAAAATCTTTTACGAAATAGGAAGCAGAATGGTGAAGGTCGTTCCCTTTTCGAGTTCGCTTTTCACGGATATGTTCCCTTCATGCATCTCTATAATCTTTTTCACGATGGATAGTCCTAAACCGCTGCCGCTTTTTGAGCGTTCCCTTGCAAGGTCGGCTTTATAGAATCGCTCGAATATATGGAACTGGTCGGTTTCGGAAATGCCGATTCCATTGTCGGATATCGTTATGGATGCCTGGCTATCAATCTGTTGTAATCGAATCGTGATCTTTCCGCGATGGCGGGTGAATTTGATGCTATTGTGTATTAAATTTGTCCATACTTGGCTCATCAAATCCTGGTCTGCCACTATTGGAATCTTTTCCAAGGCTATGTCCAATTCGAGTTCTTTTTCCAACCAAGCGGGTTCACAAGCCAAAATAATGGTCCGTATTTGCTGATCCAGCCGGAAATCTGTCCTTTCAAAAGGATGATGCTCGGATTCAAGGGATGTAAGCTTTAGAAGGTTATCACTTAATTTGGATAATCTCCTGCTCTCTGTCTCTATTATATGAAGATAATGATTTCGTTCTTCGATTGTCAGCTTATTAAATTGAAGTGCTTGGGCAAATCCTACAATGGAGGTAAGGGGCGACTGTATTTCATGTGAGACGTTAGAGATGAACTCCTGCCGCATTTCTTCCATTTGCTTCAATTGTTTGGCCATGTGATTGAAATGGTTAATGATATCGGTCATTTCGTTTCTCTTGTCCATATTAAAATCCAGTTGTACATTATAATCGCCATTTGCTATTTTCCTTAAGGCATCTATGATTTCGAGGTATATATTTACCCGTTTATTATGATGGATAGCATGGATAAGGCGACCAATTAATATCATGATTGCGATGCTTGTCACGATTGTAGCCAGATACCGAACATAATTGGTTAACCTTAAGGGCAAAAGCTCAATGATATAGTACCCGGCGGAAAAGGAAATTGAAATAAACGTTACAAAAAACAGCATGCCAAGCATTTGTTTGAAAAATCGATTGCCTCTCATCTCGTTATCTCCAAACGGTAGCCCAATCCCCAAATCGTTTTAATCCGGAAGGGGAATTCCGATTCAGGAAACCGTTCCCTCACTCTTTTTATATGAACATCGACAGTTCGTTCATCCCCTTCATAATCATAGCCCCAAATGTCTTCGATAAGATCTTCCCTGGAAAAAGTTTTTCCGGGATAGCTTGCTAATTTAAATAGCAATTCGAATTCTTTTAATGGAATCGTATATTCCTGTTCTTTGAATGACATTTCATGCGTGTTACGATTCATCTTTAATTCGCCGATATTTAATGTTTGTGAAATAGTGATTTTATACCGTTTTAATAATGCCTTTATTCTAAGAACCAATTCGATCGGTTCAAATGGCTTTACAAGATAATCATCTGCCCCAAGCCCGAATCCTTTTACTTTTTGTGTTGTTTCCCCTTTTGCAGTCAGCATTAAAATGGGGATATCACTAAATTCCCGTAACTCTTTGCATAATTGCCATCCATCCATGTTAGGCATCATAATATCGATGACTGCCAAATCGATTTTCACTTTTTCCATTACTTTCAATGCTTGCATTCCATCTGACGCTTCATATAGATCAAAGCCTTCTTTTCTTAACAACAGGTTTATAAGTTCGCGAATATGTGCATCATCATCGACTATCAATATTTTTGTCATCCTTCTTCTTTCCTTTCGGCGAATTAGGCCAGTTCAAGCTTGTGCAACTGCTGTTCAGCAAATTCGCGATATAATGAGTGCGTATTATATAGCTCTTTATGTGTTCCGCTGCCTGTTATTTTCCCTTTTTCAAGGAAGATGATTTGATCCGAACCGATAACGGTCGATAGGCGGTGGGCGATGACTATTGTTGTTCTTCCTTTCATTAAGTGATTTAATGCCTGTTGAACCACTTTTTCTGATTTGCTGTCCAGGCTGGAGGTAGCCTCATCCAGCATTAATATTTTCGGGTTTCTTAAAAATGCTCGGGCGATTGCAATTCTTTGTCTTTGACCGCCTGATAATTTCATGCCCCTTTCACCGACCTCTGTATCATATCCGTTCGGAAGCTCAGAAATGAATTGATCTGCATACGCCATTTTAGCCACTTGATTTAATTCATCATCTGTTATATCCCGATTGATGCCATAACAAATATTATCCCGAATTGTACCGGATACAATCGGGCTTTCTTGTGAAACATATCCAATCTGGCTTCTCCATGAAAGCAGTGTGAAATCATTTATGGATGTCCCGCCTATGGATATGGATCCTTCCTGTGGTTTGTAGAAACGCTCGAATAATGAAAAAAGGGTCGTTTTTCCGCTGCCGCTTGGGCCGACTATTGCAGTGACCTTACCGGCCTCAACGTTAAAGCTTATATCTTTAAGTACCTGTTCTCCATTATTGTAACTATAGTTCAGGTGATCCACGCTGATGGATTGACTCATATTTTGAACGTGCTGCTTCGCATCTTCTTCCTCCACAGAATCCAGAATGGAAATGATGCGCTCTGTTGCACCCGTTGCTTTTTGGAATTGTGTAAAGAAACTGGCCAATTGAGCCATTGGCATGATTATTTGGAAAAGATACATGATGAAAGCAACTAAAGCCCCAGCAGTCAGTGCTCCTGAAGAAACACGCATTCCTCCATAACCTAAAATCAGGACGAGTAATGCCATCATGACAAAACTCATTAGCGGCGCAATCAACGCTTGGATTTTTGCCTCTTTCAATCCGAATTGAAATAATTTCTGGATTCCTTTTTGGCCATTTTGATATTCCAAAGCTTCTGCATTTGATGCTTTAACAAGACGTATTTCCGTTAGAACCTGCTGAAGGACTGCGGTGAAGCTTGCTGTCTCGTCCTGCATCCCTTTTGATATTTTGTGCATTTTTTTCCCTAACGGCATTAATATCAAAACAGAGAGCGGAATTGCAGTGAACATCAATAATGTCATTTTCCAATCCAGTACGAATAACACGATCATGGAACCTACGATGGAAATGATTCCTGTAACGAAATTAGAGAGATGTTCAGAGATTAATCCCTTCACTACAGTTGTATCATTTGTCATTCGGCTGACTGTTTCCCCCGATGGATGATCATCAAAATAACTCACGGGTAATACAAGTAATTTTTTCCATAGTTGATCGCGGATACCTGCCACTACGGATTGACCGATCCGATTTAATAAATAGATGGAAAATCCACTGGCCAATGCTTGAACAATGATGGCAACAACGAGAAGTGTGATTCTTTCAGCGTTTAGTGAACTGACTGAAAAATCATTGATTAGATTTTTTGTGAATAATGGGACTAATAAAGCTACACCTGTTGTGCCTAGGCTTAATGCTAATGCAATCCCTATCATTAGTTTGGAAGGCTTCGTTTGTTGAACCAATCGAATGAACTGGCGCCATCCTTTTTGTTTTTTTGCTTCTGACATATGTAAATACATCCTTTCTCGATTTTCATTACAGAGAAGTATATAAAGAAGTTATGAATTGAATATGAACGAGTTTTAGTTATTCCACGAAAATTTTGGTGAACCTTTTCTGAATGATAAATTTGCAAAAATATGGCAGACACTTAAAATAGTGTTTGCTTTTTTTCATGAAGATACAAGGAAATTAAATATTCGATGGTTAACGGTAAGGAATATGTGTAAGGATCTCAAGTTTATGACTGATAGGTAAAAAGATATAGTGATATCTTGATTTTAAATAATAAATACCTATATAAGCTAAAAACTTGCCGGTTTTAACCGATTAAATATGGAGATACAAAAAACAGTACAAGTTAGGTGGAAAAAATGATTATTTTGAATGAGTCGATTGTGTCGCCAATTCTTCTAAAGGTGTTAGAGGAACAGCAAATCCCAGTATTGGAACAAGGTCAGTGGGGAGACACATTAACATCAGAAAAGCTAAACATTCAAAAGGATACAGAATTTTTCAAGTCCATGGAAAAGGACAAAAGAATTCTTACAAACTCTGAAAATGGAATAACACTACTAGGGCATTTTCAACCGGATAGCAATGAATACTTTTGGTCAAAGTTATTGAAGGATAAGAGCCAGGTGCGAAATTTGACGAAATCTTTATATCCTGATTTCTATTTCCAAGATATCGATTTATCCATGATAAGTGAGCTGGATATAAATCAAATACCGTTTCCGGTAGTTATCAAACCCAATATTGGCTATTCCAGTGTAGGTGTGCACAAAGTCAAGAATGAACAGGATTGGTATATAGCCGTGAACCAGCTTAAAGCCGATTTACTTCATTCGGGTGGATTATATGATTCAGAAGTGGTCGGGTCCCAGACCGTTTTGATAGAAGAGTGGATTCAGGGTGAAGAGTATGCCATTGATGGTTATTACAATCAAGATGGTGAACCGGTCATTTTGAATGTGTTCAAACGATCATTCAAGGATGATTACGATACTTCCGATCGAATTTATTATACTTCGAAGTTGGCCATTGATGAAATCTATCATGATGCATTGAAGTTCATGAAGAATATCCAAACGGTCCTTCCGCTTAGGAATTATCCTGTACACTTTGAAATCCGCAAAAAGGGAAGCCGGGTGATACCCATCGAAATCAATCCCCTGCGTTTTGCTGGGGCGGGTACAACGGATCTAGGTTACCATGCCTATGGAATGAATATGTATGAACATTATTTTTCAGGAACGAAACCCGATTGGAATCGGATATTGGAAGAGATGGACGATCGAATATATAGCTTTTTCTTTGCAGAGGTTCCGCTTGAAATAAATCTGGAAGATGTTGCACGTATTGATCATGATGGACTTCTTCATGAATTCGAACATGTTTTGGAATATAGGCAGCTTCCTTTTCAAAATGACCGGAGCATGGCCATCATCTTTTATAGAAGTGAGGATTTGAATGAAAATCTCCAATTGCTTCATTTGGATTTAATACCATATTTGACTATAAAACACCTGGTTTTCAACTAAGGGGGGCATGGAAATGAGATTTTCAAAGCTGAATCCTAAAAAATCTCTATTGGCAAAACTATTCTTGTTTTACATTATTCATTTCGTGATTTTCGCAGGGGCCATGGGCCTTTGCTTTTCCTATATTACTAATAAAATGATCAATGAGAATGTCCTTCCGCAATTCGATGATCGCCTTTCTGAAAATGCCCACAGTTTAGCAGCGAGCCTCAATCCCACTTTGATAAACAAGGCTTCCGAACGGGGCGAAGAGATTAAGCGGAAACTGGATGCCTTTGTTGAAGATAAAAAGGGAATTGAATATGTTTATGTTTTGAAGCGGGAGAATGATGCCGACATGATTGTAGCCTTGAGCGGCAGCGATGACTATATGGTGGAATCCCCCTTCACACCGGAACAGGCAAAATCGATAAATGGAAGCGTAGACGTCTTGAGTGAAATATATAAAGATAAGTGGGGAACACATAAGTCGTACTTTACGCCAATCGAAGGAACGGACGCGATTGTCGGAATCGATATGGATGCAAGCTTCATTGATGAATTGAAAAGCACAATGATATTCTATAATATCTTATTTCTTGCAAGTGCCGTTATATTGGGTGTGCTATGCGCCGTTGTCATCGGGAAAAAGATTTCGGGACCCGTCAATGAACTTGTTGGTTACACGAATGAAATGGCAAAAGGGGACTTAAGTAAATCGATTCCCGTTGGCAGAGAGGATGAGATTGGCGATCTGTCAAATGGATTCGAAGATATGAGATTAAGTTTGTCCCATATTATCCAGAATGTCCGTGAACATGCCCAAACGATGAGTCAAACGACAGTTTCCATTCAGCAATCCTTTGAAGAGATGGTGGAATCCTATGGCCAGATAGTGACGGGGACAACGGAAGAAGCAAAGGCTTCGGAAGAACGTGCCCATCATATTGACCGGATTTCCAATATGATCAGTGACTTAACGGATACGATCCGTTTAATGAACGAGCAAACGAATGAAATGAATGAATTTACGATGCATGCAAATACACTTGCTGAGCAAGGGAGTAAACAAGTGCAAGATGTAACGAGCCAGATGGATAAAATCATGGAAAACGGCCAAGCGAATAAAGCCAATTTGGTGAGCCTGGAAGAGGATGTAGTGAAGATAAATGAAGTGATTGGCTTAATAAGGGTGATTGCTTCCCAAACGAACCTGCTGTCCCTGAATGCATCCATAGAAGCGGCACGGGCGGGTGACGCTGGCAGAGGTTTTGCCGTAGTCGCTCAAGAGGTGCAAAAATTGGCTGTGCAAACCGATGAATCCATCGATATCATTTCAGAATCGATCATGCGGATTAATGAACAAACAGCCAAAGTTATCCAAAATAATGATGAGAGTTTTCAGGATATACTAAATGGTGTTTCCTTAGTGGAAAACAATGGCGAGATTTTCAATAAGATATTCGAATCCGTAGAGAAATTGCTGAAAGGCACAGAACAATTGGCCGCCCATTCGAAAAAAATCAATGAGTCTTCGGATGAAAGCCTGGCATCCATACAGGAAATTGCGGCGATTTCCGAAGAAGGAGTCGCAACAACGGAGCAAATCTCGGCAGCTGCCATTCAACAAAGTACCATAATGGCTGGATTGAAGGAACAAAATGAAGATTTAGCAAAAGAATCGGCGATTTTAGAAGAAATGGTGGAAAAGTTCATTACGGAAAAATAAATATTTGATGTAAACATCTACAAAGACCTTTCTTAATTTTGTTTACGGGAGGTTTTTGGAGACAAAATGGGTTCTATCTGAGTTTTTAAACATAGTTGATTGGTACGGAAGGTACGAGACTTCTGCGGGAAAGCGCGCCGAGGGAGGACCGCCCGGAGAGGAAATCAACGTTCCGTTTTACACTCCCTCAAAAAAATGTAGAAAATATCGAGTTTATCTACACTATGAAACCTCTTTAAATTAGTAAACGAGAGGTTTTTGTTTGGATGAATGTATGTATGTAAGAGTTCATGTGTAATAGATAGAGTCACTTTCATTACTGCTTTTTTTTATAGAATTTAGAGAGTATTAAAAATTGCTGGAAAAAAGTTTCCCCAAACTATTTGCAATCGCTACCATTTAATGTTATGCTTAGTCTTAATTATTTTTGTTCGGTACTAAGGATACTAAAAGTACTACTTTTCGTTTTCGATGATGACTTAGAGCAAGGATAGTAATACATTGTGCTTAGATGCACTAGGAGGCAACAACAATGGAACAAGGTAAAGTAAAATGGTTTAACGCAGAAAAAGGTTTTGGATTCATCGAACGCGAAAACGGAGACGACGTATTCGTACATTTCTCAGCTATCCAAAGCGAAGGTTTCAAATCTTTAGACGAAGGCCAAGAAGTTACTTTTGAAGTAGAACAAGGTCAACGCGGACCTCAAGCTTCTAACGTTCAAAAAGCATAATTTCGATAACAAAAAAAGACGGATCCTTTTTAAAGGGTCCGTCTTTTTTTGTTTTGTGAAAATACATAACAAAAAACCCTGCTAAACGATAAGCAGGGTAAATGGTACAAGTAAAGTAAAACGCTTAAAAAGGTTTGACTAAGTATATCATAGTTTTTCTATAAAATACTAAATTAAATATATTATACGTATCAAGGTAACGATAGGTAATTACTGAAATCATTGATTGAAGGGGCGTAAAGGAATTTGTCCCTTCTTTTTTTTGCTTGAAGATCAGGGAAGAGGGCAGCATGACCTTTTTGTTAGCAAAAGGGGAAACAAAAAAACGATGGCCCACATATAAAAACATATGGGCACTTTCATTAATTTCTTTGGGAAGGGGAAAAGATTCTTATACATTCAAATATGGATTTGAATATTCAGGGAATTGTGTTATATTATAATCAAACGAAGATTTGAATGAGAGGTGTGAGAAGATGACGGAACTGAAAGATATATGTGATGTTCACCTGCATGATGAAGTGAAGGTCAATCGCATTCAAGGGGAAATGACCCAGGTGGATATATCCAGCATGTCGAAGCTGTTTAAGGTTATAGGCGATGAAAATAGGGCGAAGATAGCTTATGCGCTCTGTACGGACGAGGAATTGTGTGTGTGCGATCTGGCCAATATCATTGGTGCTTCGATGGCGACGACGTCACATCATCTTCGTACCCTTTATAAACATGCAATCGTAAAATATCGAAAAGAAGGTAAGTTGGCTTTTTATTCTTTGGATGATCACCATATTAAGCAATTGATTCTCATTGCATTAGAACATCAGCAGGAGGTAAGGGTCGATGGCTGAATCCCCAATGAAAACATATCGTATCCAGGGTCTATCCTGCACGAATTGTGCGGCTAAATTCGAGAACAATGTCCGTGAACTAGAGGGTGTGAAGGATGCCAAAATCAACTTTGGCGCCTCGAAGATATCGGTACAGGGCAGCACGACCATTGAACAGATTGAAAAGGCGGGAGCTTTCGATAACCTGAAGATCCGCGGTGAACAGGAACAGGCAACTCAAAAGGAACCATTTTGGAAGCAAAAAGAAAATATTAAAGTGGTGTTTTCGGTTATCTTATTGCTGGTCAGCTGGATATTTGATAAGCGATATGCTGATGGAAGCATCATGCCGGTAATCGGTTATGCGGCTGCAATCATAGTTGGAGGATATTCATTATTTGTCAATGGTTTGAAAAACCTTGTAAGGCTTCGCTTTGATATGCACACCCTTATGACGGTTGCCATCATCGGGGCGGCCGTGCTTGGTGAATGGGGCGAGGGCGCGACCGTCGTCATTCTATTTGCGATAAGTGAAGCATTGGAAAAATATTCGATGGATAAGGCGCGTAATTCCATCGAATCATTAATGAACATCGCACCTAAAGAAGCTTTGATCCTTAGAGGGCATCATGAAATGATGGTTGCTGTTGATGAGGTTGAAGTGGGCGACATCATGATCGTTAAACCTGGTCAAAAGCTTGCAATGGATGGCCGGATCATGAAGGGCGCCTCGACACTTAATCAAGCAGCTATTACTGGTGAATCCGAGCCGGTTTTTAAAACGGTTGAGGGTGAAGTATTTGCCGGAACCCTAAATGGTGAAGGGCTGCTCGAAGTGGAGGTCACGAAGCGGGTCGAGGATACGACGATTGCAAAAATCATCCACCTTGTTGAAGAAGCACAGGCCGAAAAGGCTCCTTCCCAAGCCTTCGTGGATAAATTCGCAAAATTTTATACGCCGGCCATCATGCTCATTGCCCTGGGCATTGCGGTATTACCCCCGATCGTGATGAACGGGGATTGGAGTGAATGGATTTATCGGGGATTGGCTGTACTGGTTGTCGGCTGTCCTTGTGCTTTGGTCATTTCTACGCCCATCGCCATCGTGACAGCAATCGGAAATGCTGCGAAACATGGTGTGCTGATTAAAGGCGGGGTCCATTTGGAGGAAGCGGGAGCCTTAAAGGCAATCGCGTTTGATAAAACGGGTACTTTAACAAAGGGCGTACCTGAGGTGACCGATTTCAAAATGTTATCTGATGTGTTGAATGAACAGGACGTGCTGGCTATCGCCGCTGCTTTAGAAAGCAGATCACAGCATCCCCTTGCCACGGCCATTCTTCAAAAGGCGGAAACCTACGATGTGGACTATCATTCTTTATTGGTAGAGGATTTTACTGCAATCACCGGTAAAGGGATAAAAGGGAAAATCAATCAAGAAATCTATTACATTGGTAAACCCCACCTTTTTGTGGAAGAGGCAGGTTTCGTTTTCTCTGATGATGTGCTTAAATTAATCAGCGGCTATCAAAATACAGGGAAAACGGTGATGGTGCTTGGCGATCAAGTGAAGCTCCATGCACTCATCGCGGTGTCTGATGAAATAAGGGAAAGCAGTAAGGAAGCCATTCGGAAACTGCATGCTTTGGGCATTGAAAAAACGATCATGCTGACTGGCGATAATATCGGAACGGCAAAAGCGATTGGAGCGGCAGCTGGCGTTCATGAGATTGAGGCGGAGCTATTGCCGCAGGATAAATTGACCATTATCAAACGATGGAAACAAAAATACGATCGAGTGGCCATGGTAGGCGATGGTGTCAATGATGCTCCGGCCTTGGCAGCTTCCACGGTAGGAATCGCAATGGGAGGGGCGGGCACTGATACAGCCCTTGAAACAGCCGATATTGCCTTGATGGGTGATGACTTATCGAAGCTGCCTTATACAATCCGCCTAAGCCGCAAAACATTAAAAATCATTAAGCAGAACATCACGTTTTCATTGGTGATTAAAGTCCTGGCCTTATTATTGATAGCGCCGGGCTGGTTAACACTTTGGATGGCGATTTTTGCCGACATGGGTGCGACGCTATTAGTTACATTGAACAGTCTTAGGTTATTGAGAATAAAAGAATAGAATAATATGGGCTCCCTGGTGCATCTTAAGGTGCACCAGGGAGCTTTTATTTTGAGCTTTCCAATTGTTTCATGTGAAACTTTGAAAAAATAGTCGGTTGTCATATTTTTTGTTGAAAGTAAAAGGAAGTCCAATAAAAACACTTTGCTAAGGGCAGCAACCTTTATGCAAGCGATGCCTGGTATACTACAATGTGGCTCGCTTTTAGGCAGCATGACAGTTTGTTTAAGTATAATATAGGGAGTAAGGTATGTACGGAAGGGATTTGAAATGATGGAATTACAGCAGAGGGCAATTTTGGTTGGAGTCAATCTCAACGGTTCAAAGGATTTTGAGTATTCGATGGAGGAATTGGCCAATTTAACGGAAGCATGTGAGGTAGAGGTTGCAGGGACCATCACACAAAATTTGCATCGGGTGAACTCATCACATTTTATCGGTACCGGGAAGATCGAGGAAGTGAAAAATCTCGTTGAGCATAAAGAAGCTAATGTCGTCATTTTTAATGACCAGCTCTCCCCTTCGCAACTTCGTAATCTGGAGAGAGACATGGATTGCAAGGTGATTGACCGGACAATCTTGATTCTGGATATTTTTGCGCATCGGGCGAAAACGAAGGAAGCCCAGCTTCAGGTAGAAGTGGCAAAGCTGCAGTATATGCTCCCGCGTCTCGTTGGTTTAAGGGAGTCACTAGGGCGTCAGAGCGGCGGGGTCGGTACAAACAAAGGAGCAGGTGAAAAGCAGTTAGAGCTTGACCGCAGGAGGATCGAGGAAAATATAAGTGTTTTGAATAAAGAACTGGAAGACCTTGTTGCACACAGGCAAACGCAGAGGAAACAGCGGAAAAAGAATGCCATCCCTGTCGTATCCTTAGTCGGTTATACCAATGCAGGTAAATCTTCGATCATGAATGCACTGATTGAGATGTTCCATCCAACTGCCGAAAAGCAGGTGTTGGAGAAGGATATGCTGTTCGCTACGCTTGAGACGTCCGTTCGAAACATTCCGCTGCCGGATAAAAAGGAATTCTTATTGACGGATACGGTGGGATTTGTGTCTAAATTGCCGCATCATCTAGTGAAGGCATTCCGATCCACATTGGAAGAAGTGGTAGAAGCGGATCTGTTGATCCATGTTGTCGATTTTTCCAATCCTAATCATGAGCAGCAAATAGAGATAACGGAAAAGACTTTAAACGATATAGGCATTAAAGGGATTCCGACGATCTTTGCGTATAATAAAGCGGACCTTACCGATTTGGATATCCCTCAGGTGAATCGTGGCTCTGTATATATGTCAGCAAAAAACAAAGTTGGCATCGAGGAATTGATAAATCAAATTCGCAAGCATATTTTTGTCGACTATACTCACTGTGAAATGCTGATTCCATTTGATCAAGGGCAGCTGGTTTCTTATTTCAATGAAAATGGTCACATAACGGAAACGGAATATGAGGCAATCGGATATCGAATAAAGCTTGAGTGCAAGAAAACGGATTATGAGAAATATAAACGATACGTTATACGTCCGGAATGAACCTGCTTGTTGATAAATTGTTAATGGCTTGTTGATAAGTGGAAAAGTCGATTCATTAATGTGGATAACTTTTGGTGAGAAGCTTCTGTTCCGCAAAAACAAAGAGAATAACGCCATATAATATGTGAATAAGTTGTGGATAAAAGTGAAAAGACCCAGGAAACCAAGGTTTTTGTTTCTGGGCTTTTTTTTTATGTGGACAAAGTGTTGATAAGCAGGTAATCGGAACAAATCAGCCAAAAATATCAGTAAGTATGATGAAAAGTAAGTTTGGATGTAGAAAAATGACGAGGCTTATCACTTATTGTTAGGAAAAATAACATGAATATTACATATTGCAAATTTAGTGCCTGGAAATACTTTACACTTTGTATAATGTAACTTGCTTTTCAACATTATAGAATTAAGAATACTCAATTCTCTGATTTATCATCAGGATTTGAGTTTTTAAGATTAGTAGGGGGGGCTTTTTAAAGGAAACAGGGACCGGGGCGTGGCCAGTGAGAGAATCAGAGAGAAAATAATAAACAAAATGAGAGATTCTTGGCTGGGAAATCGCCATGACTTGTTAGGTGATTAAATGGATGGAAACCATGTTGGCAATGCTTTCAATCGTTTAAATATGAGGACAGTAGAGAGAATGTACGCAATTCCTCCCTTTTTATTTTTCAAAAATAAATGTTTGGAAGGAGAAATAGTGGATGAGTATGACGAGCCCGTTAAAAGGTGGTCTAGAGATTAACTTTCAGGAAGCGGAGAGGGGATTATCCCCAAGGGAAGCTTTGGAAGAATCGAATCGATGTTTATACTGCTATGATGCCCCATGTATCCAAGCCTGTCCGACCGGAATAGATATTCCCGGTTTTATCAAGAAGATAGCATCAGGTAATTTTAAAGGGTCGGCCAAGACAATCATGACGGCCAATCCTGTCGGTGCCAGCTGTGCGCGGGTATGTCCGACTGAAGAGTTATGTGAGGGGGCATGTGTCCTGAACCATTCTACAAAGCCGATCATGATCGGCAATCTCCAGCGTTATTCCACAGATTGGGCCATCCAAAATAAACAAGCCCTATTCAAGGCCGGGAAGAAGAATGGCAAAAAAGTTGCCATTGTAGGAAGCGGTCCGGCGGGTTTGTCTGCAGCAAGGGAGTTAGCCTTGCTTGGCTACAGTGTAACCATTTTCGAAGCTGAAAAGAATCCAGGCGGATTAAATACTTACGGAATTGTATCGTTCCGTTTACCTCAGAGCATTTCTTATTGGGAAGTCGAACAAGTAAAGAGTTTGGATGTTGATATTAAAACGAATACACGGGTCGGGGTGGATGTTTCCGCAAATCAGCTGACTGCCGACCATGATGCGGTCATTTTAGCGATAGGCATGTCCGATGTTCCTAAGCTTGGGATTGAAGGGGAGGATTTAGCTGAAGTTTATGATGCAATCGATTTCGTAAAGGCAACGAAAACAGGGACAATCACTGATAAATTCATTGGGAAGAAGATGGCGGTGATTGGGGCTGGAAACACGGCGATCGATGCCGCGACCTGTTCTATTCGCCTGGGCGCTGAACAGGTGAGCATTATTTATCGTCGTACCCAAAAGGAAATGACTGCCTATGATTTTGAGTATGAGTTTGCCAAACAAGAAGGTGTCGGTTTTCACTGGCTGACTGCCCCCTCCAGGATCCTATCGGATGAAAGCGGTCAGGTAACGGGTATCGAGTGCGTAAAAATGGTGCTTAGCGAGGCAGGTGAAGATGGCCGGCGCCGTCCAGTCCAAATTTCCGGATCAGAGTTCGTCATTCCGGTCGATGGCGTCATTCGTGCCATAGGCCAATCAAGGTATGTAGGATTGATTGAACAGTTCGGCATTCAACATGATGATGGCGTCGTGACATTGGAGGGTGATTCCTACAGGACATCGAATGAAAAGATCTTTGCGTGCGGTGACGTGATCTTCGGAAAAGGCCAAGGTGAGGCAATGGTTGTTTCAGCTGCCCAGCAAGGGAAAAAGACAGCCAATGAAATTGATTCGATTTTGATGGGCGGAGCGGTGGATATTGCTTAAATAACTATGAAAAATAGGAGGCTTATCATGGCTGATTTATCAATTGATCTTGCAGGTATTAAATCTCCCAATCCTTTTTGGCTTGCTTCAGCACCACCTACTAATTCGGGTTATCAAGTTCAGCGTGCATTTGAAGCTGGCTGGGGAGGAGCTGTTTGGAAGACATTGGGTGACCCCATCCTGAATGTCTCATCACGTTTTGCAGCGGTCAGTTTTAATGGACAAAGAGTTGCCGGGTTCAACAATATAGAATTGATAACGGACCGTCCGCTGGAAGTGAATCTGAAGGAAATATATGAAACGAAGAAGAGGTTCCCTGATCATGCGATCATTGCATCGGTGATGGTGGAGCCACAACAGGAAAAGTGGCATGAGATCATCAAGCGCATAGAAGATGTAGGGGTCGATGGTTACGAGTTGAACTTTGGCTGCCCGCACGGTATGGCTGAGCGTGGGATGGGAGCTGCTTCGGGACAGGTTCCAGAACTGGTTGAAAAGCAAACATACTGGGCGAAGGAAGCTGCATCCAAGCCCGTCATCGTCAAGCTTACACCCAATATAACCGACATTACGGTTACAGCTGAAGCGGCGGTGCGCGGAGGTGCGGATGCAATAAGCATGATCAATACGATCAACAGCTTGGCAGGAGTGGATATCCATTCATGGAATACGATTCCCCATGTAGGCGGCAAGGGTGCTCACGGAGGGTATTGCGGTCCAGCTGTGAAGCCGATTGCTTTGAATATGGTGGCAGAGTGTGCAAGGAATAAAATGATCAATGTTCCCATTTCGGGAATTGGCGGCATTTCAAATTGGCAGGATACGGTGGAATTTTTGCTGATGGGTTCGACTGGAGTGCAAATTTGCACAGCTGCCATGCATCACGGTTTTAGAATAGTTGAAGACTTGATCGATGGACTGTCCAATTATCTTGATGAAAAAGGGATATCCTCCGTGATGGATATTGTCGGTAAGTCCGTACCGCGCTATTCCGACTGGGGGAACTTAGATCTTAATTATAAGGTCGTTGCGCGCATTAATAATGATGTGTGCATTAACTGCAATAAATGCCATATTGCGTGTGAAGATACATCGCATCAATGTATAGATATGTTAAAGGACACGTCAGGCAGCTCATTCTTGAGAGTGCGCGAAGAGGATTGCGTAGGCTGTAATCTTTGCTCGATCGTCTGTCCGGCCGATGGGGCGATCGATATGATCGAATTGACAAATGAATTGCCGCCAATGACGTGGAATGAACGCCAATCGTTCCTTGGGGGCATAAGCAGTGAAAGTGTTGATTTCGTAAAATGATGGAGGGGTCGAATATGAAGAAAATCATTAAAAATGGAACGATTGCAACGGCTGCAGATACGTATCAAGCGGATATATTGATTGAAAATGAGAAGATTGCAATGATTGGCAAGGACCTGTCGGCTGAGGGGGCTGAAATCATTGATGCAAAAGGCGCATATATTTTTCCGGGGGGCATAGATCCGCATACCCATCTCGATATGCCGTTTGGCGGAACAACGACAAAGGATGATTATGAAACAGGTACAATCGCTGCTGCATATGGAGGCACGACAACGATCATCGATTTTTGCCTGACTGAAAAAGGGGTGCCTTTAAAGAAAGCAATTGAAACATGGCATGAAAAGGCCAATGAAAAGGCGGCCATAGATTATGGTTTTCATTTAATGATCAGTGAGATTAATGATGAAGTATTGGCTGAGTTGCCAAGTATCATCGATAATGAAGGGATTTCGTCCTTTAAAGTATTCATGGCTTACAAGAATGTTTTTCAAGCTGATGATGCCACGCTATACCGCACTTTGTTGCAAGCAAAGGAACTTGGCGCACTTGTCATGGTTCATGCTGAAAATGGTGATGTCATCGATTATCTTACAAAGCAGGCCCTTGCCGAAGGGAACACCGATCCAATTTACCATGCATTAACAAGGCCTCCGGAGCTTGAAGGGGAAGCAACTGGACGTGCAGCTAAACTGACGGAAATGGCAAATGGCCAGCTCTATGTCGTTCATGTCACCTGTGAAGATGCGGTTGAAAAGATCACTGAGGCAAGGAATAAAGGGGTGGATATTTGGGGTGAGACTTGTCCGCAATATTTGGTTCTTGACCAGTCTTATCTTGAAAAGCCCCATTTTGAAGGATCTAAGTATGTATGGTCCCCGCCGTTAAGGGAGAAGAAAAACCAGGAAGTGCTATGGAATGCTTTGAAAACGGGGCAGCTGCAAACGATCGGCTCCGATCAATGCTCTTTTGACTTTAAGGGACAGAAGGAACTTGGACGTGAAGATTTCACGAAAATACCGAACGGCGGCCCAACGATAGAGGACCGCATGAGTATCCTCTTTTCTGAAGGGGTCATGAAAGAGCGCATTACCTTGAATCAATTCGTCGACATGACCTCTACACGTGCTGCCAAACTATTTGGATTATTCCCTAAGAAAGGGACGATTGCCGTAGGCTCGGATGCTGATATTGTCATTTTTGACCCGAAGGTTGAAAGGGCCATTTCTGCAGATACTCATCACATGGCGGTGGATTATAATGCGTTTGAGGGTATGGAAATTACGGGTGAGCCGGTTTCCGTTTTATCGAGAGGTCAATTCGTCATTAAAGACAAACAATTTGTGGGCGAAGCTGGAAAAGGACAATTCTTGAAACGGGCAAAATATAATTCGGCGTTGAAGCCGGATACCGGGAAAAAGCTTACAGTCTGACTTCGGTAAGGAATCTTGCAAATTAAATTAGGGGGATTTTTATGAGTGAGAAGAAAGATTATTTAAAGTCTCCCGATTTGCTGCCTATACCTCATAGTGAGAAAAACATAAGTGCAGCCGGATTTGGTTTCATTTGGGTGGGCATGGCTGTAGTATTGGCTGCCTTCGCGATTGGTGGGAACGGTGTTCAAAGTTTATCCTTAGGCTGGGTCGTTCTTGCAACGGTCATTGCCTGTGTGGTTCTCGGCTTTTTGATGACAATGACAGGGGATATCGGTGTTGAACATGGAATATCATTTCCAGTCTATATGAGGGCGCCGTTCGGTACGATTGGCACCCACATCCCTTCGGTTGTGCGCGGTTTTGTAGCGTCATGCTGGTTCGGCCTCAATACTTACTTTGGAGCCACTGCAATGAACGCTATCTTTACAACTCTTTTTGACTTTGATAATTGGTTTATCTGCTTCCTCATTTTTGCCGTTTTACAATTAGTCAACACGGCAATGGGAATAAAGTCGATTGAACGATTCGCCGACTTGGCGGCGCCCGTCATCATTCTAATTTCTGGATGGATGTATTTCACCCTATCCGATCAGGCTGTGGCCCAAGGAAGGGAGGTATGGTCCTGGATTGAAAGTCCGGTCACTGGCGGGGCCGCCGCAACGGCTTTCATGGTCGTCATTATGGCAAATATGGGATTTTGGGGCACATTGACTGCAGATATGCCGACGCTTTCCCGCTATATAAAGGCACCAAAAAATGAAAAAAATTGGTTCAAACGCAATAAGGGGCAAATAATTGGGAATATTATCACCTATCCCATCACCCAGACGTTCATGGTGATTATCGGAGCGGTTTCGTATATGGCTGTTTCCAATTATGACCCTGTAGTTGCCATACAGGGATCAGCAAGTGGAATTGCCCTCGGCGTCCTTTTGATCATGATCGTATTTGCTCAATGGTCGACGAATACTACGGCCAATGTCATTCCCGCAGCTACCATTTTCTCCAATGTCATGGGTCCTAAAATGCCGTTTTGGGCGGGAGTCGTTGTAGCTGGGGTTATTGGGATAGTAGTTCAGCCATGGAGCCTGTTCGGCATCATCATAGAAGTTTTATTAATAATAGGTGGAATCCTGGCATCCATTGTCGGCATCCTGGTAGCGGATTACTATTTCCTTCGTAAACGGAGAGTGAATGTACAAGAACTCTATGAAAGTGAAGGCCAGTATAAGTACTTGAATGGAGTGAATTGGGCAGGAATCATTTCTTGGGTGATTGGAGGAATCGGTGCCACGATTTTTTCAAATTATTCGTTTATTATCGGTTTCCTTCTCGGCGGTGCTAGTTATTTTATATTAGCTAAGTATTGGTGGTTCAAGCGATATGAACAAGCTGAAATCATCGATCCGAGCGATGAGAAATATTTAGGCATTTCAGTTGGAAGGGATTGGATAATTGGAGAAGGTCCAGAACTTGAGGTAGAGATGGTTTTTACGGCTTCGACCGGCAAGAAGAACGTTTGAAAAAGGGGGAATGGAAATGTCCGAATATCAAGAGTATCGCTTAGAAAGGGAACAAATCGATTTTTTGCTTGAAAGAGGATATCGAATCACCCGGGTTTCCGAAAGTTTAAGTGGAGCTTTTCTCGATTTTGAACTGATTGAAGGAACGAAGCAGGAATGGAAGCAATTGAACATCAAAACCCCGGAAGGTAGGAAATACTTCTCTACATTGCTTTTCAAAAAAAAATTGAATTGAGTAAGTTACGGACCGGGCCTATTCCTCACGAATGGGTCCTTTTTGTTCGAGTTTTTTGTAGAATTTTGACGTTAGATTTTCTGACAAGTGTCTGGAGATTTAAGGGGTGTCCGTTTATAATAGATTTTAAAGCAGTTTTATAAAAGGATGTGGCTGGATGAATACATCGATTACAATCGAGGAAATTCTAACACGCAAGCATTTTAATCTGACGGATATAATTGCAGGCAGCAGTGGGATAAAGCGTCAAGTGAAGTGGGTCCACTGCATGGAAGTCACGCAAATCAGCCATTTGTTAAATGGAAACGAACTGATACTGACTACCGGTTTAGGGTGGAAAGACTGCGATGACACATTTCTATCCTACTTAAGACAGTTAATAGAATGCGATGCAGCTGGACTCTGTATAGAGATGGGCGCCAACACCATGGCAGTGCCGCAATGTGCCATCGATCTCGCAAATGAACGGCAATTCCCTATCATCCTATTTCATGAAGAAGTCCCTTTCGTGGAAATCACGCAGGATATACATTCCCTTATCATCAATAAACAATATCAGATGATCTCCAACTTAGAAAACTACTCACAGCAGTTAAATAAAAATCTCCTCGAAATTGACCATTATGAACCAATTCTAAAATTTCTCCACAGCTATTTACATGTACAGGTTATTCTTATCTTTAATGAAAATGAAATAGCCAGTATTCCAAAAATAAAGAAAAAATCAACCTATCAAATGGTAGCGGACATATATGAAGAGAAGCGGAAGTTGGATAAAACCGTTCTTGGACAGCCGATTCAAGTGCTTGGCGAAAATTATGCTGAACTGCTCATTTGCAGCAACGGCAGGGAGTTGACTGATTTTGATTCATTGATCTTGGATCGAACGGCTACCGCATTGGCACAGCATCTATTAAGGGAGTTGTATATAGAAGAAAAGAAAATGTCGGAAGAAAGTATATGGCTTACAAATTGGATTGAAGGTGAATATAGTGACGAAGCGATCCGGGAGAGGCTTTCCTATATTGATCCAAAAATGCAGTTGGATGGCGGAATTGTTTGCATTTGCAAACAACACCCAAAGTATAATAAAAATTCCGCAAAATTAGATGGAACCTATTTTAAGATAATGTTTAGAACTGTTTTTGAACAGTACGGCTTTCAGATATTTTCCATGGAAATACATCAGCATCTTGTTTTTATTTTAGGTGATAATCGTTCATCCGAAGATTGGAAATCAAGGGTTACAAGCGCGGTGGATCGAATCATGAAAATGGATGTAAGCGGGCGTAATCGTATGGGGCTGCTTTCGATTGGTTTTGGTAAGCATGTTCAAAGGTTAAGTGAGATTTATAAAAGTTATGAAACGGCCCGTGAGACGTTGCTGCTTCAGGATACATTGCCAGAGGATGACAGGAGCTTCTTTTATCAGGACTTACATATGCATCGCATGATTTCACTCATAAATAAACATGGCAATCTGGAGGAAACGGTATATGAATATTTAGGTCCTGTAATTGAATACGACAAGCAAAACAATGGAGAGCTAATGCCTACCCTGAAGACATACCTTGCCTGTAACGGTTCTAAACAGGAAACATCAAAACAATTATTCATTGTCCGGCAAACGTTATATCATAGGCTTGAAAAATTGGAGAAACTGCTAGGTTCTGATTTTATGCGCTCCGATAAGCGTCTGGGCCTTGAATTCATGATTTTTGCATTGGACTTCTTACAATACAGCAGCAGGAAGATCAGCGGGAAGTATGTAGATAAATATATTGGGAGATGAAAAGATAGTAAGACTGAAGGGTGTCCAGGGGACATCCTTTTTTGAATGCAAGGAAAGGGAGGCAGATAACAAGGTTAATGCTGACAGCAAAATGGCCTATATAGCACCTTGATGTCAGCATCTTTTATTAATATTCATCTTTTTTGGAAAGGCAGCGGTCACATTCCAAGAGGTAGGATTCAGCTTGTTCAATGATATGGGTCCCGCATTCCGAACATTGTTTAGGCGGCAGTGTCCTGAAGAATTCCAATGGGTTTTTGGTTTGCATGGTGATTCCTCCTTATGATTTGGTTTAATCAGTCTTCGTGTTTGGAAAGGCAGCGGTCACATTCCAAGAGATAGGATTCAGCTTGTTCAATGATATGGGTCCCGCATTCCGAACATTGTTTAGGCGGCAGTGTCCTGAAGAATTCCAGTGGGCTTTTGGTTTGCATGATGATTCCTCCTTATGATTTGGTTTCAGTCTTCGCGTTTGGAAAGGCAGTGGTCACATTCCATCAAGTAAGATTCAGCTTGTTCAGTGATATGGGTTCCGCACTCCGTACATTGTTTAGGCGGCAGTGTCCTGAAGAATTCCAGTGGATTTATAGTTTGCATGATGGTTCCTCCTTTTTGATTCGGTTTAATCAGTCTTCGCGTCTGGAAAGGCAGCGGTCACATTCCATTAAGTAGGATTCAGCATGCTCGATAATATGGTCACCGCACTCAGGGCAATGTTTAGCAGGGATATTGTTAAAAAACTCAATGGATTTTTTCATTTGCATGATGATTTCCTCCTTTTAATGTTAGATATATTTTCCGGCCGCTTTATTCTTCACGTTTGGAAAGGCAGCGATCGCATTCCATCAGATAGGAATTTGACTGGTCCACATGTGTTTCACCACATTCCGGGCAATGTTTAAATGAATCGATTATGAGTAAATCTGATTGATTTGCTTGCATGTCTCGCTCCCCCTCTTTATAGTACAGTTTTTGTTGTCTGCTTGTTGTTATAATACAGTATATACCCGAATCTGGAAAATGTATAGGTATTTTACAGAAAATTTGAAATTTTTTTCACCCGTAGTGTGAAAACCCTATTGGAGAGGGATTTATCATCTGTACATTTTTTTATTTTTCTCCACGGCAAGTAGGAAATGAAAGAAATAATGCTTTTTATAAAACGAAAAAACAATCAGGGAGTGAAACGGACAAACAATTTTCAATGTGTTGAGTGGGGCATTAATATAACAGATGGGAAACAGGAAGTTGAGTGATCATTGAATGCCTGTTTCACAGTCGATGTAACATAAAAGAGCTTGTTCTAAAATGTCAGCAATATTCAAACGGCAGCGATTTATATGTAAGTTCCTGTCTGGATGGTTTTAATACTTCAGTAAAGAGGTAACTTGCTAGTAGAAGTACAATAATGGGAGGTAGCATATGTCGAAAGCGATGATTATCGTCAATCCATCTTCAGGCAAGGAAAAGGCAGGGAAGACTTTGCCGAAAGCGGAAAAGGCACTTGGTGAAATTTTTGATGAGGTATGCGTTCGTAAAACGGAAGGAGAGGGGGATGCGACGGGTTTTGCAAAGGAGGCCTGTGCAGAAAGATTCGATGCTGTCATTTCCATGGGTGGTGATGGAACGGTGAACGAGATAGTGAATGGCTTGGGCGAGCAGCAGCATCGGCCTATCTTCGGGATCATTCCACTAGGAACCATCAATGATTTCGCCAGGTCTTTGGGAATACCACTGAATCCCAATGCAGCCATCGAGATATTGAAGGATATGCATATTAAGGAATCGGACATAGGGAAGATCAATGACCGTTACTTCATGAATGTGTTGGCGGTAGGGGCAATCGCGGAGGCCACCTATAATGTTTCCGTTGAACAAAAAACCCGTCTTGGGTCTTTTGCCTATTTCATTGAAGGAGCAAAAGCGATCATTAAAAAGACTCCGTTTCCTTTAACTGTTGAACATGATCACGGGAAGTGGATGGGGGAGGCTCATTTACTAATTGCAACCATGACTAACTCTGTCGGCGGTTTTGAACAACTTGCACCAGAGGCGGAAGTGAATGATGGAAAGCTGCACACATTCATCATTAAGGATTTATCTCTTCCTCTCATCGTCAAGATCATTCCCAGTTTGATCAGGGGGGAGATCATGGGGAATGACGAAGTCGAATATATTAAAACATCCAAGCTCCATTTAACCACGTCAGAGGAACTTGCAGTCAATATCGATGGCGATGAAGGCATTCTTCTTCCTTTCCAGGCAAATGTACTGCATAAACATCTTCGTCTATTCGTCCCGGGAACTAAATGAGTCGTTTAGTTCCCATTTCTTTCAACATGTGGAAAAAGCTGATCATGGTTTAGCCAATCAGCTTTTTTCTTTGCGGGTGTTCATCGTACACAACGTAAACTCCTTCGCTTTTGATAAAAGGTATCATTATTCAGAAGGATTCCAGGTTAGAATAGTTAATGCATGATTGACTGGGTATAAATATGTTACGCTTATATTTATGATTATAGATGAGAGAGGAAGTTTGATGTTCGTATGGAGTTTTTTCTTGTTATATTAGCCCTTCTTATATTGATAGGAGTGTCTAATGTAATTAACCATTTTATACCCTTTATACCTGTACCATTAATACAAATAGCACTTGGTGTCATATTGGCACTTTTACCCCTGGGCATGCATGTTGAGATGGAGACGGAATTATTTTTGCTATTATTCATCGCCCCCCTATTGTTCAATGATGGCAAAAATGTACCCCGAACAGCACTATGGAAGTTGAGAGCACCCATTCTGATGCTTGCACTGGGCCTCGTATTCATAACTGTTTGGGCAGGCGGGTATTTAATTAATTGGATGATCCCTTCGATACCATTGCCGGCAGCATTCGCTTTGGCAGCCATTTTGTCACCTACGGATGTAGTGGCAGTAAGCGCTTTGGCGAGTCGGGTCAAATTGCCGAAGAGCATCATGCATCTTCTCGAAGGCGAAGGGCTGATGAATGATGCCTCAGGTTTAGTCGCCTTTAAGTTTGCCGTTGCAGCTACAGTCACTGGTGTTTTCTCCTTACTCGATGCAACCTTCAGTTTCATATGGATTGCAATTGGTGGGTTTGTTGGTGGAGCCATACTAGCTTTCATCATTATCAGGCTTCGTGTATTTCTTCGCCGTTTAGGGATGGAAGATGTCACGATGCATATGCTTATCCAAATCCTGACTCCTTTTATTATTTTCCTCGCAGTGGAACATTTCCACCTTTCTGGGATTTTGGCAGTCGTGGCTGGGGGAATTGTCCATGCCATTGAACGAGATCGGGAAATTTCACCAACAGTGGAACTTCAAGTCGTTTCAAAGAGTACATGGTCCGTCATTTTATATGTATTGAATGGTCTTGTATTCGTTTTGCTTGGCTTGCAAATCCCAAGCGTTGCGAAAACGATCTTTCAAGATCCAGCCTTCAATAATGGACAAGTGATCCTTTATATCGTGATCATTACACTTTTCCTTTTCGCTTTACGATTCATTTGGCTTACGGCTGCCTGGTCGATTGGCTGGATGACGAAAAAAGCGGGAGCCCAAAAACCGGACTTCAAAGCGGCCGGGATCATTACCATTTCCGGAGTTCGCGGAGCTGTAACGTTAGCGGGTTCGTTCTCGATTCCATATGTGTTGGCAGATGGAAGTCCTTTTCCTGAGCGTTCGTTAATCATTTTCATTGCAGCAGGTGTCATATTGCTGACACTGATTGTTGCGAGTGTATTTCTGCCAATCGTGGCACGGTCGGAAGAAGAGGAAGTGGTGGATAAGCAGGCTGACAAAACGAAAGCTGCTGCCATCCACTCACATCAAGCCGCTATTCGGGTGATTGAGTCCCAAATGACAGATGAAAACCGGGAAGCGGCTTTGTCGATCATTTCCAGGTATTGTACCAAGATCAATGAACTGTCCTATGTAGAACAGGAGAAAGAACCGGCCGCATTAAGGGAAGAAGAGAAGGATCTTCGCTTCAAGGCCCTTGAAGCAGAGCAAAGATTCCTGGATAAACTCATTAAGGATGAAAAAGTGGACCGGGAGACGGCGTATATATGCAAGGAATATATCCAGCGTATGGAAGGTGCCGTAACAAATCGACTGAAGTTCCGTTTTTTTAGGTCAGTAACGCTGTTCAGGAGAAGTATGCTGAGGGTTTTAAAATTATTTTTCCCTAATAAAAGTGAAATAAGAAAAATCAATCTTAAGAGATTGGAAAAGGTCAGGGATCTTAAAATCAGGATGTATAAAGCCGCCATCCAAGAGATACAGGCCGGAATTACAGCCGATAATCATAAGACATCCTCGATGATCATAGACGAGTATAAAGTGTTGATTTTAAAATGCAAACGTGAGAACAGAGGCAGTACCCCGAGTAAAATGGTTGAGTATGAAAGGGAGCTGTTCTATAAAGCGATCCAGGCAGAACGGGACGAAGTGCAGGATATGTTTGAAAAACGACAAATCTCCCGTGATGTTGCCAACATACTCCGCCAGCAAATCAATTTACGGGAAGCACTCACTATCAATGAAAATACACATTGATTATACAGAAGGAGCACTGTCGATATATTCGACAGTGCTCCTTCCGGTTTGTGAAGGGAATATCGGACAGGGCATCGAATCATTATTGTATTCAATAATTGATGAAAGAGAGTGTGCTTAATGGAAAAGGAAATCGAGACCATAACTTTAACGCCTTATATACCGGAACACCTTCACCAGCTTTCCCAGTTTTATTTACCGAATACACAAACTCCTTTTTCAGCTCTGCCGGAAGAGTCACTGAAATATTGCCGGGAAGATTGCGACAGGCACCCTTTCGTAATATTGGCCGATGGTATCCCAGTTGGCTTTTTCGTTTTACACATTGGCGAAAACACCGACCCTTTCACCAGCGATAAAAAAGCGATTTTACTCCGGGGATTCCTTGTTGATCAAAAACATCAGGGAAAAGGGATTGGAAAGAAAGCCTTGCAAATCCTTCCGGAATTCGCAAAAGGGATTTTTCCAAACAAGGATTCGATCATTCTGGCAGTGGACGTGATGAACGTGAACGCAAAAACGCTTTATGCGAAATCGGGGTTTCAGGATACAGGCATTCAGAAGGAAGGCAGAAGCGGGTTGATGGAGATAATGGAATATAGATTGGATATGGGGAACAAGGATATCGAATAAGGGAGGAATAACAAATGAAATTGGCTATTGGACTTTTCCAAAAGGGGAAGTCTTTTTTGTCCAATTTGTTACAGGTTTCGTTATGTAACCGAAGATTTTAGAAGGGCTGCTTTTAATAATGCCGCTGCCTTATGGTACACTTTACTTATTGCAAAATCTTAATCGAGGTGTAGTCCTAATGAAAACAGTCGTAGTCGTAGGTGGAGGCATTACCGGTTTATCAACCATGTATTATTTACAAAAGACAGTTAAAGCGAGGAGTCTCTCCGTACGATTAATATTAATAGAAGGAAATGAGGAACTAGGCGGTAAAATAAGGACTGTGCACGATGGTCCTTTTAAAATTGAAGCGGGTGCCGATTCGATCGTCGCCAGGAAACAGAATATACAGCCATTTCTTAAAGAATTGAACCTGGAGGACCAAGTCGTCTATAATGCGACGGGAAAATCATTCATTCATACAGATGGGATGCTGAAGGGAATTCCCGAAGATGCCCTATTCGGAATACCAATGAGCCTGGAGTCACTGGCCAAAAGTGATCTGGTTTCCGCCCAAGGTAAGGTCGACGCCTTAAAGGATTTCTACACAAAAAATGAGACATTTACGAAGAATGACTCCATCGGTTTATTTCTTGAAAGTTTCTTAGGCAAGGAATTGGTGCAAAAGCAGATATCGCCTGTCCTATCAGGTGTTTACTCAGGAAAATTAAATGAATTGACCATTGCCAAAACACTGCCAGAGATGCTGGATTATAAAAATGAATATGGCAGTATAATACGAGGTCTATCGGAAAATAAGCAGAAATACAAAAGCAAGGGAAATAAGAAGTTCCTTTCGTTTAAAAATGGCTTATCTACATTGGTAGAAAGAATAGAGGAAAGCCTCGATATGGTCGAGATATTAAAAGGGGTCAGTGTAGATAAAATCGGAAGAAATGATGAGGCGTACATCATTACATTGGCAAACGGTGAAACGCTGGAAACGGACTTTATCGTATTGAGTACACCGCATACAATTGCCCAGAAATTATTGGGGGATCGGGAGTTGGATGAGGATTTCAACGGCTTGATCAATAGTTCGATGATTAGCGTTTATCTTGGATTCGATATCCCGGACACCATGCTTCCTAAAGACGGGACAGGTTTCATTGCAGGCGATAATAGTGATTTGATCTGTAATGCATGCACCTG
The DNA here is from genome assembly GCF_046715815.1 of Peribacillus sp. S4. Taxonomy (NCBI): domain Bacteria; kingdom Bacillati; phylum Bacillota; class Bacilli; order Caryophanales; family Bacillaceae; genus Peribacillus; species Peribacillus sp. S4. The sequence goes on from NZ_CP175708.1 coordinate 205,385, forward strand.
GACAAGCCGGAAATGGGAGCATACTTCTGAAAACAGTCAGCTTTTGGTAAGGCTTTTTTATAAAAGCTCTAGTCCGGACTATGAACGATTACAGTCCCTTACAAAACAGGAATTGATCTCTGTGGCTTTACACGACATTATGAACAGTCTAAGCATTTCTGGGAATTCAATTACGAGTGAAGTGACGAAATGGCATGAAAATATGCCGAACTACCATATTAAACATCCTCAAATCGTTCAATCACTGGAGGCGAAAATCTCCGAGAATTATCCGAATGTTTTACTTGCGGGCTGTTCATACAATGGAGTCGGAATCCCGGATTGTATTGCTGATGGGGAAAAGAAAGCGGAAGAGATATGTCTGAAGTTGTAAAAGGGGGACTGCCAGGCGGCAGTCCTTTTTTTAATGAATGCCGGAAATTCCGTTTGAAGTTTCCGGCATTTCCTGTATAATGATATTCGTAAAATTAAACTGAAAGTTTACTTATATAAAACTTTATCTACTGTGTGTTTACTATAAGTAAACCGATTGAGGGTTATGGAATGCAAATTGGAAAAAAAATAAAGAACCTTCGCTTGAAAAAAGGATTGACCCAGGAAGAATTGGGCGAAAGAACGGATTTAAGCAAAGGATATATTTCACAGTTGGAAAGGGATCTTAGTTCCCCTTCGATTGAAACTCTTTTCAATATTTTAGAAGTACTCGGCTGCAAGCCGAAACAGTTCTTCGATGATGAGGATCAAGTCCAAAAAGTAGTGTATGAAGAAGAAGCACAAACATTTTTCATCGATGAAGAACGGGGATACCAAATTCAGTGGCTCGTGCCTGAATCGAATGAAAAAGAAATGGAACCTATTCGCCTGACTCTCCAGGAAAAAGGGGAGTTCAAACAATTTGAACCATCCTTGTCGGAAACATTCGGTTATGTATTAAGCGGAAGAGTCATTGTAAAGCTGGGTACACATACGTATTTCGTCAAGGCAAGGGAATCGATTTATTTTCATGCTTCAGATGAACATCAAATCATCAATGATTTTGAAGGTCCGTCCGAGTTATTACTCGTGGTGACGGAATCATACTTATAGAATTCAAAAAAATGCAATCGTTGAAGATTGATGAGTAAGGGAATGGAGAGAGGGAAGAAGCTATGGCAAATGGGAATATAATACGCTTCGATCAGGTCACGAAGCAATTTGATGATGAAACGGTGGTTCTCGATAATGTTAGTTTTGAAATCGAGAGAGGGAAGTTCTATACGCTATTGGGTCCTTCCGGGTGTGGGAAGACCACGATCCTTCGTTTGATTGCCGGATTTACGGAAGCTTCCAAAGGTGATATTTACTTTGAAGGGAAAAAGATCAATGATGTGCCAGCCAATAAAAGGCAAGTGAATACGGTATTTCAAGATTATGCACTGTTTCCGCATTTAAATGTGTTTGAAAATGTAGCATTTGGTCTTCGGATCAAAAAAATGAAGAATTCGGAAGTGGAAATCAAGGTGAAGGAAGCCCTCAGCTTTGTTAATTTGGAGGGGTATGAAAAACGGGAGATCAGGGAAATGTCCGGCGGTCAGCGGCAACGGGTTGCGATTGCGAGGGCTATTGTTAATGAACCTGAAGTCATTCTCCTGGATGAACCGCTATCTGCCCTCGATTTGAAATTGCGTACAGAAATGCAATATGAATTGCGGGAGCTGCAACAGAGGCTGGGAATCACGTTTATCTTCGTCACTCATGACCAAGAGGAAGCATTAGCGATGTCAGATGAGATTTTTGTCCTTAACAAAGGGAAAATCCAGCAAAGCGGGACCCCTACGGATATTTATGATGAACCGCTGAATCGATTCGTTGCCGATTTCATCGGTGAGTCCAATATTGTAAAAGGAAAAATGATTGAAGATTACCTCGTGGAATTCGTCGGCAGACAGTTCGAGTGTGTTGACCAAGGATTGAACAGTAATGAAGCTGTCGATATTGTCATCCGCCCGGAAGATTTAGAGATTACTTCCGTCGATCGCGGAAAACTGCGAGTTCGGGTGGACTCCCAGCTATTTCGCGGTGTTCATTATGAAATCAGCTGTTATGACCATGATGGAAATGAATGGCTTGTCCAATCAACGAAAAAAGTGGCAGTCGGAGATGAAATAGGTCTCTATTTCGAACCGGAATCGATCCATGTCATGCGATTGGGTGAAACTGAAGAAGAATTCGATAAGCGTCTGGAAGCGTATCATGATGGGGAAAGTCATGAAGAATAAAATATCCCGTAATATTTACTTCATACCCTATGTCTTATGGATTGCTTTATTCGTGATCGCACCCATTTTGTTAATCCTTTACTATTCCTTCTTTGACATTGAAGGCAATTTATCATTGATTAACTATCAAAAGTTCTTTACGCCAGTATATTTAAAAATGACAATAAGCTCATTTTGGTATGCATTCCTGATTACGGGAATATCCCTTTTAATCGCTTACCCGACAGCCTATTTGTTAACGAAAACCAAGCATAAGCAGTTGTGGCTTTTGCTGATTATCGTGCCTTCCTGGATCAATTTACTTTTGAAAGCTTATGCCTTCATTGGAATTTTTGGCACGTATGGTGTGGCGAATGGATTTCTGGAGGCGGTAGGAATCGGAAAGCAGCAGATTCTCTTTACGGATTTCAGCTTCATATTCGTTTCGGTTTATATTTTCATCCCGTTTATGATTTTACCGATATTCAATGCGCTTGATGAAATGAATCCAACCCTTTTGGATGCGGCCAATGACTTGGGAGCGTCCCGATGGATGACATTCCGCCGTGTCATTTTTCCATTGACGTTAGATGGGGTAAAGACGGGATGCCAAGTAGTCTTCATTCCGGCACTTTCATTGTTCATGCTTACAAGATTGATTGCCGGTAACCGAGTCATTACGCTTGGTACGGCTATCGAGCAGCATTTCCTTGTAACACAGGATTGGGGAATGGGTTCCACGATCGCGGTGTTTTTGATTATTATAATGTTCCTGATTATGTTTGTAACGGGTAACCGAAAGCAGGGTGTGTAAATTGGGCAATAAATTATCACCAATATCAAAAGCGTTTCTCGTTTTGATTTTTCTCATTCTCTATGCACCGATTTTCTTTTTAGTCTTTTACTCTTTTAACAGCGGTGGAACGATGTATGACTTTAAAGGGTTCACGATGGAGTGGTACAAGGAGCTGTTCCAAGATACGAGGCTGTTGATCATTGTATTGAATACACTTGTGATAGCTTTATTATCTGCACTGATCGCAACGATCATCGGGGTGATAGGGGCAATTGGAATTCGCTCCTTTACGAGCAGTAAAGCTAAGAATACGGTATTGTCATTGAATAATGTATTGATTGTCAGTCCCGATGTGATCATCGGTGCTTCCTTCCTGATTTTATTCACAATGGCCGGGATCAAGCTTGGATTCTACTCGGTACTGTTGTCACATATCGCCTTCAGTATCCCAATCGTTGTGCTGCTGGTCCTTCCGAAACTTCAGGAAATGAGCCCTACCTTAATTGATGCCGCCCGGGATTTAGGGGCAACCCGGTGGGATGTATTGACGAAAGTCACCCTTCCATACATCTTGCCAGGTATCTTTGCTGGTTTTTTTATGGCATTGACTTATTCACTTGATGATTTTGCGGTAACGTTCTTTGTGACCGGTAATGGTTTCTCCACTCTTTCCGTGGAAATCTATTCATTGGCCCGCCGTGGAATTTCATTGAATATCAATGCACTATCGACACTGCTGTTCGTCGTGACACTGCTGTTGGTTGTCGTCTATTACTTTATAACTCAACGTGTTAGGCAAACGGGAATGGGGGGGAAACGATGAAAAGGCTTCTGCAAATGTTTTTGCTCATTTCCCTCGTATCCGCTTTGCTGCTATATGCGATTTCAAGATTGAATTCAGCGCAGGGATTTACGAGCAGCAATACGCTTACCATCTATAATTGGGGCGATTACATCGATACGGATCTAATCGAACGTTTTGAAGAAGAAACAGGTATAAAGGTCATTTATGAGACGTTCGATTCGAATGAGGCCATGATGACTAAAATTGAACAGGGCGGTACCACTTATGATATTGCCATTCCGTCTGAGTATATGATCGATAAGATGAGGCAAGAAGACTTGCTGGTTCCCTTGGATCATTCCAAGCTTCCGAATTTGAAAAATATTGATGAGCGATTCATCGATCTGCCATTCGATCCGGAGAATAAATATTCCGTTCCGTACTTCTGGGGAACGGTTGGAATTGTTTACAATTCCAAGATGCTCGGTGGCAAAGAAATAACGGCCTGGGCGGATTTATGGGATAAAGATTTAAAAAATGAAATCCTTTTGACGGATGGCGCTAGAGAAGTGATGGGCATGGGTCTGAACTCTTTGAATTATTCATTGAATGATACAGATGAAGAACACCTTCAAGAGGCAAAAACCAAACTTGATGCCCTCACCCCGAATATTAAAGCGATAGTAGGAGATGAAAGCCGCATGCTATTGGAAGCCCAGGAGGCGGCGATTGGCCTTGTTTGGTCGGGAGTTGCTTCTGAAATCATGGCTGAAAATGAAGATCTCGAATACGTTGTTCCAAAAGAGGGGTCCAATTTATGGTTTGATAATATGGTCATCCCGAAAACAACGAAAAATGTCGATGCGGCCCACCAGTTCATCAACTTCATGCTGGACCCGAAAGTTGCAGCTCAAAATGCTGAATATGTAAGTTACTCGACGCCTAATAAAGAAGCACTTAAATATATGCCTGAAGAAGTGGTTAAGGATGAACGTTTCTATCCATCACCTGAACTGACGAAGAAACTGGAAGTGTACGAAAACCTTGGGAAGAAAAACTTGGCCCGTTACAATGAACTCTTCCTTGAATTCAAGATGCATCGTAAATAACAAAATAAATAAAGCATGGTGTAGGAATTCCCTCCGTACACCATGCTTTTTCGTTTGCTCGAAATTTACGAGTATTGCTCGAAACTTACGAGTAAAAGCCGAATTACACTCTGTTACCTATATATCAAGAGTTGATATATAGGTATAATACCGTTTTTTGTTATAATCATCCAAAATTTAATGTAAATCCATAACAGAATGAAATGCTCTAAAATATCTGCAGAGATATAAGTATGTTAGTATAATGATAGAGTTCATACATATTGAAGGTTAAGTTAAATCTTAAGGATTAATTAATATTTCCAAGCTATCATAATAGAAAACTTAAGGGAGATTATTCATGAAACTATTAAAAAGCACGAAGGCATATATTTGGGCAGGGAGCATTTTAATCATTGCCGGGATCATGGCATTTGCGATGATTTCGTCCATGGATAAGACAATTGCGAGTATCGATGGCGAGAAAATCAATGAGGATGAGCTGTATGACGCGCTTGTTGCGGGATACGGAGCAGATACTTTAGACCTGCTAATTACGAATAAATTGGTGGAATTGGAAGCGGAAAAAGCAGGAATCAAAATTAAGGATGAAGAAATCCAGAAAGAAATCGATGTTATGGTGGAGTCCTATGGTGATGAAAAGTCGTTAAAAGAGCAATTGGAAGCAAGCGGTTCTTCAATGGATGCTTTAAAAAAGGACATCGTGGTTTACCTGCAAACGAAAAAACTGGTCGAACCGAGAATTACCGTAACGGACGATGAAATCAGTACGTATTTTGAAGATAATAAAGATACATTTGCTCAAGCGGAACAAGTGGAAGCTAGTCATATTTTAGTCGAAGACGAAAAAACGGCTAAAAAGGTTGCGAAAGAACTTGCAGCAGGCGGTGATTTCGCTAAGTTGGCAGCTGAATATTCCACTGATACTGAAACGGCGGATAACGGTGGGAGCCTGGGGTATTTTGGAAAAGGCGATATGGTGGAAGAGTTTGAAGATGTTGCCTTTGATCTTGATATAAATAAAGTCAGTGATCCAGTCAAAACCGAATATGGGTACCATATCATAAAAGTAACCGGTAAGAAGGAAGCAAAAAAAGCTAATTTAGAAGACAGTAAAGAAGTAATTAAAGAAACGCTTCTTTCTGAAAGATTACAAGAGGAATATCCAGTTTGGTTAGCCGAAGTGAAAAAAGACCATGATATAACGAATAAATTGGAGGAATCTAACTAAGGTATCAAGTGAAGGATATACCGAAACAAAGAAGCTGAGGCAAAATGCCTCAGCTTTTATTATGGCTTGTACGATTTGGATGTTGATTTCCGCTTCAGGCACTCGCTTCCGCGGGCGGTCGTGGAGCCTCCTCGGCTTGCGCCTGCGGGGTCTCCCCTAGACGCGCTTTTCCCGCAGGAGTCTCGTACCTTTCACTCCAATCAACTCTGTTTTTAAATTTAGATAAAACCATCCCTATTAAGTTGAAGGTGTTGTTTGGGTTGTTCGGGAACTTCATTTGATGAAACGCACATTTTCCGGGCCCATTTTCTCTACAAAAAAAGCTGAGGCATAATGCCTCAGCTTTTTTATATTTTAGAAGTTGGATGAGATGGATTTTTGATTGGATAATCCTGATTTTTTAACAATTTCATCACTCTCTTTTTCACCTTTATCATTATTGGATTTCAATGATTGTGCTGGCGTTTCTTTCAGCTGTTTACCGGCAACGACCACTTTTGAACTGATGTCTTTTAATTCACTTGTTGCGTCCTTCGCTGTACCAAGGGCATCAGTGGAGATATCCTTTACTTCGGATACTTTACCCACCACGTCTTCATTGACGGTTTCATATAGTGTTTCAACGTCATTGATTGCCTCTTTAATCGTCTCCGTTGCCCCTTTGACTCCTGATACCATCTGTTCCTTCATTTCGCCGGGATTTTCCTTGACCTGTTCAATCATATTCATGGAGTTGTCTTTTAAAAGGACGGCAGATCGCTTTACTTTATTTCTCGTGTTGGAGTCGAGCAAGGTCAATGCACCGCCGACAAGCCCCCCGATTAGAATCCCTTTTAAAAGTTTGCTATTCGTTTGAGTTTCGATAGTTGTTTGAGTCATTTATATTTCCTCCTTTAGAATAGTAGATTGTTTGCTTATTTTGGGTTTTCCCTTATTTACCATAAGTTAAACTGGAAATAATAAACTATCATGGGATTGACATGATAAATAAAACAATAGTACTCTACATATAGTTAAATGACTGAACTACTTTTTGAGAGGTGCAACGATGACGAATGAAAAAGTTTCTGGATTGATTGATCGATATATGAAGGTTTCTTTCTATGTCAATAAGATGGGGGAGCTTTTAATAAAAGATCAGATTTGTGATGTGCTGACGAACGAACAATACTATACTTTACGGTTCATTCAACAACAGCGGTTGTGTACATCGACGGAAATCAGTGATGCCTTTTATATTAATAAGAGTGCGGTCACGTCCAACATCAACAGGCTGGAAGGCAAAGGATTGATAGAACGGGAACAGGACCAGGTTGACCGAAGGGTCTTCCATTTGAAGCTTTCCAAAGAGGGGCAAGCGTTGTTACAGGAAACGGAAAATAAGATTCATAAATTGGTAGAGAGCATCATGACGAAATTCGATTATGAAGAGATTGTTAAATTCCTTGATACATATGAGAAGCTTTCACAAATTTTCATTCAAATGAAGAATGAGGAATGGGAGGAATATAAATGAGGGGGATCATAAAGGGAAGATGGCTGGTCATTATCGTATGGGTTGCCATTACGGCAGGTTTATTGTTTGCGGCACCGAATATGGCGGAGCTTGTCCGGAATAAGGGCCAGCTGGATGTACCGGCAGAGTATTCCTCTGGGATGGCCAATGAGCTAATGAAAGAGATCCAGGATAAGGATGAGTCACAAGTTGCTCTCGTATTTCATGGTGATAAGAAGCTGTCTTCCCCGGAATTGAAAGAGATCGAGGTAGCGATCCAAAAGCTTGAAAAGAATAAAGCGGAGCTTGGCATCAAAGAGGTCATGACCCATTTTAAAGAGCCCTCGCTAAAAGGTCAGTTGGTCTCGGAGAACGAAACAACGGTTTTGACATCCATCACGATGGTCAAGGGGGACCGAGAAGCTAAGGAAGTGATCGATGCCCTTTATAAAGAGCTGGAGCAAGTGGATGTCGAGCATTATTACACAAGCAGCTGGATGATCGATGAAGATCTTAATGCCAATTCCCAAGAAGGGCTGAAGAAAACTGAAGGCATCACGGTTGTTTTCATTCTGGCTGTATTGCTGATAGTCTTCCGTTCAGTGGTGGCACCGGTCATTCCGTTGGTAACGGTAGGTTTCACTTATTTATGCTCCCAATCCATCGTCTCATTCCTGGTGGATAAATGGGACTTTCCGATTTCGTCTTACACCCAAATATTCCTGGTAGGTATTTTATTTGGAATAGGGACTGATTATTGCATCCTGCTGCTTAGTCGTTTCAAGGAAGAGCTATCGTCACAGGAGTCCTTGCCTGAAGCGATCGTTGAGACGTATCGAACTGCCGGTAAGACTATCTTCTTCAGCGGGCTGACCGTAATGATTGGCTTTGCGGCAATTGGTTTTTCTACTTTTAAGCTCTATCAATCTGCGGCGGCCGTTGCCATAGGGGTCTTCATTTTAATGATCGCCCTTTATACGATCGTTCCATTTTTCATGGCGGTTCTTGGCAAAAAGCTATTCTGGCCGGCAAAAGGGAAACTTGAGCATAGTGAAAGTAAACTATGGGGGATTCTCGGTAACTTCTCCTTGAACCGCCCATTATTGGCGCTTATGATCGTCGCAATCGTCTGTGTTCCCTTTTTGTTTATGTATGATGGGAAGATTTCATATAACTCCCTTGAAGAAGCGGGTGATGATGTTCCTTCCATCATGGCATTTAATATCATTTCCGATGAATTCGGACCAGGACAATCGATGCCAACACAGATTGTCATAAAGAATGACGAACGCATGGATTCGGAAGAGTACGTCGCACTTGCTGAAAAAATCAGCCAGGAAGTAGTCAAGGTGGATGAAGTCGATGTAGTTCGATCCATGACCCGCCCGACAGGAGAACCGATTAAGGATTTATTTGTAGCGAACCAGGCCGAAACCTTGGAAAAGGGAATCGGGGAAGGAAATGAAGGGATTAAACAAATCAGCGATGGATTGAAAACGGCAGGCAGTGAGCTTTCCGATTCAGGACCGCGATTGAAGCAAGCGACGGACGGAATAGGGGGGCTCATATCCGGGACCAATGAATTAAAGAGCGGCGTAGGTCAGGTGGAGAAGGCTTTAACAAGCATTGAAGCAGGCATTCGTGATGGGTCTTCAGGAACCGGGGACATAAAAAACGGATTGAATGAGGTCAAGGCAAACTTGGATAAGCTCGCCACCGGAAGCGGACAGCTTCTCGAAGGCTATAAACAATCAGCTAATGGGTTAAGTGAGCTCACAGGTCAATATAAAGAAATTCAAACTAACCTTACGGGTGTATCACAAAGCCTTGCCGGTTTAAATCCTTCTTTTGAGCAAATGGAAGCCACTCATCCAGAATTACAGGCTGATCAGTCCTATCAAACGATCAAGCAAACAGTGCAAGGGGCACAGGGTGGATTGGAGCCCATGGCAGCAGGCCTTTCAGAGCTCAATAGGAATCTTGGTTCAGTGTCCGGCGGTTTGAATACGGCGAATGAAAATATGGAAGAAATCGTAAAGGGTCAGAATTCTCTTGGGGAGGGCCTGAACCAATTGATTTCAGGCGTTGACAATTTACAAAAGGGTCTAAGCACCATGGCTAATGGTCAGGGGGAAGTCATAAATAATCTGTCAGGATTTAAAGGAGGCCTTACTAGCTTAAGTAATGGGCAGCAAGAACTCCTAAATGGTTTTTCAAGCCTGGGCGGGCAGCTTACTGATTTGACTGAGGGCTTAAATGAAAGTGCAGATGGTTTGAATGAAGTCCATGATGGACTATCGTCCGCACAGGGTTATTTATCAGGGCTGGCAAAAACGGATAAAACGGTAACAGGCATGTACATTCCCAAAGAAGTAGTGGAAAGCGAAGAATTCGGGGAAGCATTGAATGCGTATTTATCTGAAGATGGTAAAACCATGACCATGGATGTGGTATTCAAGGCGAATCCTTATTCCAATGATGCAATCGAGCGAATTGATTCGATTGAGGCAACCGTTGAAAGAGTAACGAAAGATACAAAGCTTGAAAACGCGCAGGTGGCGATAGGGGGAATCACAAGTACACATCATGACTTGGGCATGATGTCTGGGAAGGATTTCTCAAGGACGGTCGTTTTGATGCTGTCAGGTATTGCAATCATTCTCTTTTTCATGCTGCGATCCTTGATCATGCCTGTCTATTTGATTGTGTCGCTCGTATTGACTTATTATACAGCGGCAGCCATTACAGAGTTGATTTTTGTTAATATTCTCGGGTATGCCGGCATTGGCTGGGCAGTTCCTTTCTTTGCCTTCGTCATCTTGATTGCTCTTGGCATTGACTATAGCATTTTCTTGATGGATCGCTTTAACGAGTGGAAAGATAAGCCGGTCAAGGAAGCGATGTTACTGTCCATGAGAAAAATGGGAACGGTGATCATCTCGGCGGCTGTCATTCTGGGCGGAACCTTTGCTGCCATGATGCCAGCAGGAGTTTTATCGCTCTTGGAGATAGCCACTTTAATATTGGTGGGGCTTGCTTTATATGCGTTTGTCATCTTGCCATTGTTTATACCGGTTATGGTTGCAACGTTTGGAAACGCGAATTGGTGGCCGTTTTTAAAAAATAAGGAATAAAAGGGACTATAAAATAAAGAAGGCCTCCATTCGGATGCCTCCAGACTGTAGACAAAAGGGTTTCGGAATGCTTCTATTCCGAAACCCTTTTTGAATGATTATAAAATGGGAAATGGATTTAAAAGCTCGCCCGGTGGAGGAAGAATTACAATCATAAGTTCCATCATACACATAATCAGGCGTACCGGTTTTGTAAGCTGCATCTTCAACAGCTTCAGGTTTTCCAACTTTCTCAATCGGTGTTACTCTCGTCTACAACACAAATCTGTTACGTCTGCTGTTGCATGAAACGAATGTGTGGGATCAACAAATACATGCCCTGCACTCATTCGTTAAATGAAACATTTAGTTAAGAGGGGATGGAAAAGTGTTTGAATAAAAATTGCAGAAAGACTGTTGGCCCATGGAGTTCTGTCTAATTACTAAAACTCTGTTGACTGGAACGGAAGGTGCGAGACTCCTGCGGGAATACGAGTGCAGGGGAGACACCGCAGGCAGGCGCAAACGCCGAGGAGGCTCTCCGCGGACCCCGGGACCGCCTGCGGAAAGCGAGTGCCTGCAGTGGAATTCAACGCTCAACTTCCAAACTCTCAAAAAAACTGTAGACCAACTCGATGGAGTTTGCCTACAGTAAGAAATAAACAACTGAAACAAAAAAATATGTATTCCATTTCATAATTGGGGGATTCTTGTTTTATATTTCGCGATGATCTTTTGATTGTGTTCATCTGCCCCTTCGATATTACTGCTAAGGAATACGGGAGGGGTTTCCCCTGATTCAATAATCGTTTGGATGACTTGCGTGAAAACCATATTGAGGAGAACGGCCCCGACCACGGTCGATCCGGAACCAAAAGGTATATTATTTGATTTCAGTAATGTGTCACCTTTGGCAATATGATTGTCTATGACCAAATCAACGACATCGTGGAGATAATGCTTCTGTTTATGCCGTGAAGAACAACTTTTTGCATACTCCGGTGATGTTAGTCCAATAACGAATGCCCCTTTTTCTTTTGCGATAGTGGCTACATCTATCGGAACGGGATTTACGCCGGATGACGAAATGACAATACAAACATCACCAGGACGGATATCTTCATCAAGCATGAATTTCTCTGATAGGTCATTTTGGCGTTCAAGTTGGGATGACCTTGAAGCTCCTTTAAAAAGCATTAGATCTTCAACGAAAATTGGACGAATTGCGGCTAACCCACCTGCCCGGTAGAATACCTCTTCGGTCAAAATGTGGGAGTGTCCGCTTCCGAATAAATGGATGATCCCATCCGACATGACTGCTTTTGAGATATGTTCCACAGATTCCTTAATTGATTGCTTTTCCTGTTCTCCCACAATTGTGAGTAAAGCCTGCACTTCTTCAAAGTATGAGTTCATATATGTGACACCCTCCGATTACCTGTGGCAATTAAAAGACTATAGTGATGAAAATATTCCATTTTATCTGCTTATGTTGATAGTGAACTTATACCTGTCCGCACGATAAGCCGATTTAACATATTCAAGGGGAGTTCCGTCTATTAAGAACGTATTCCTTTGAATGAATAATATGGGTGAGTGCTTTGGAATTGCTAAATGGGTCACTTCCAATTCAGAAGCAATCGATGATTCCAACGTTTGTGAAGCATAGTCTATCTTTAGTTTGACGTAGTTCTCCACATATTGGTAAAGGGAAAGGTTAATGATTTCTTCCGTTAATCCTTTAATTAAATTGGCAGACATGTACACGGTCTCGAGCGCCATTGGAACATCATCAGCCAACCGAATGCGTTTTATTTCATAAACGGGAGCATAAAGGGAAATGTGCAATTCACTGGCAATCTTCTTATCAGCCGGAATGATTTCAAAGCTCAGCAGCTTGCTGCTTGGGTTTAATCCCCTGGCCTTCATGTCCTCGGTAAAACTGGTCAGCCCATTGAGCTGCTGCTCCAATTTCTTATCGGCGACAAAGGTTCCCCTTCCTTTCTGACGGTATAAGTATCCGTCATTCACCAAATTATTTATGGCTTGGCGGACGGTCATCCGGCTAATTTCGAATTGCTCGGCATATTCACGTTCAGATGGAAGGGCATCGTGCGCTTGGAACTCACCGTTTTCTATTTTTCTTTTTATTTGTTCTTCGATTTGAAAATAAATCGGAAGAGGTGAGTTTTTATCAATCATCGACTTTCGCTCCTTTAGGGTATTATCACTCCGGATAACGCTTTTTGGTCTGCGATAATTGTAACACTATTATGTTTTTTTAGGATAGATGCAGGAAATTCCTCTGAAATGTCACCGTGTATCAATTTCTTCAGTGTTTCGGCTTTTTCTTCACCAGAAATCAGCAGCAGAATTTCTTTGCTTTTCATGATTGTTGAAATGCCCATCGTAACGGCATGTGTCGGAACTTCGTCTATGGAGTCGAAATAACGTGCATTCGCTTGGCGCGTCGAATCTTCAAGTGTCACGACATGTGTACCGGATGTGAAGGAAGTTCCAGGTTCATTAAAACCAATATGGCCATTTTGGCCAATGCCAAGTATCTGAAGATCGATCCCGCCCACGAAATCAATCATTTCGTCATACCGTTGACATTCTCCATTCGTGTCATCGGCTGTGCCATTAGGCAGGTGGGTACGCTTTTTATTTATATTGATGTGAGTGAATAAGGAATGATCCATATAAAAATGGTAACTGTTTGGATCATTTGGTTTTAAGCCGATATACTCGTCAAGGTTAAAAGACGTTACATGTTCATATGAAGTATGATTACGTACGTGATCTTCAATCAAATTATCGTACATTCCTTTAGGGGTGCCGCCTGTTGCAAGGCCCAATTTGATATTCGGATTTCCTTTGACTTTTCCGATCACTATTTCTGCGGCTGTCCGGCTCATTTCCGTGTAGTCCTGCACTTGTATGATATTCATTATACATTCTCCTTTTTAAAAGCTAAATTTCCTCTGCAGAAAGTCATTTCAACGTCCAAGCGGTCATTCAATATTACAAGATCTGCGTCTTTGCCGACTTGGATGCTTCCTTTTCTGTCAAAAATCCGAAGTTGTTTGGCAGGGTTTTCCGCCGTCATTTTTATAATGTCAGTCATGGAACAACCGGTATATTCCATTGTGTTCTTGATGGCATCGTTCATTTTCAATATACTGCCGGCTAGTGTGCCGTCTGAAAGCGTTGCTTTCGTTTCGTCAACATTAACAGGCTGACCACCTAAATCATAGGTTCCCTTTTCAAGCCATTTGGCACGAAGTGAGTCCGTTATCAGTATCATTCGTTCGCTGGTAATTTGGTCATATGCGAGCTTGATCATTTCCGGCCTGCAGTGAATGCCGTCAGCAATAAGTTCAACATATAGCTCATCTCGAAGATAAGCAGCTCCCAAAACGCCAGGTTCGCGGTGATGGAGTCCACGCATCCCATTATAAAGATGTGTAACGTGGGTAGTCCCTGCCTGGATTGCTTCATCTATTTGGTCATATGTTGCATCTGAATGGCCGATGGAGGCGACGACGCCAGTTCCCCTTAAGTGGGCGGCAAGATCTAATCCGTTCGGTTGTTCAGGAGCAAGCGTTACAAGCTTGATTTGATTTTCGGCCATTTCCTGCCATCTTTTAAATAGAGTGACATCAGGATCAACGATATAATCCTCAGGCTGTGCTCCTTTACGGGCCGGTGAAATGAAAGGACCTTCTAAATGAACTCCAACTATTTCTGCATTTTCCTGAGTTTGATTTTCGATATATTTACCAGCATTAAGAAGTGCTGATTCAATGGCTTGGGTGGATTGGGTCATTGTAGTGGCCAGAAAGCTGGTGGTTCCTTCTTTAGGAAGGGTCTTTGCCATTGTGGATAATGCGTCATGTGTGGCATCCATTGCATCGGAATTGGATGCTCCGTGAATATGAATGTCGATGGCACCGGGAATTGCCTGATAATCCGGTGAAAGAGTAATCACCTTGGCATCATCGTCCTGTTTGTATTGGCTGGCTGGACCAACTTCGGCAATTTTTCCATCCACGACTTTAATGTACCCATTTTTGTATGTTTCCTTTTCGCTGTGAACCATCAGATTATTAATAATGAATGTTTTCATACATAATCTCCTTTATGAAAGTAAAACTTAATGAATGAGTCATGAAATAGTCTCATATATTTTGCCCTCATTTTATCGTTTTTATTAAAAGTTGTCTAGACCAGTTAGGGAGTATCAATAACAAAAATGATATTTTTACTATGTTTTCGAAGAATATAGTATATTTACAAGTAAATTGGTATAGACATCTATATATTTTCTGTGCTAGTATAATCCCAAAGAAAAGTTATTATATTGATAAAATGAAAACGCTTAATACATCTTGTTGTTGATCAAAGAAGTTAGGTACAAGGGAGATGAGTTCGATGTTAAATTTTTTACAAAAGATTGGGAAAGCTTTAATGTTACCGATTGCCGTTTTACCAGCAGCCGCGTTATTGCTTCGCTTAGGGCAACCGGATTTACTTGATATTGCCTTTATTGCCGCAGCTGGAAAGGCGATATTCGATAACCTTGCGATATTGTTCGCCTTGGGAATAGCGATTGGATTATCCAAAGATGGAAGTGGCGCTGCGGCATTATCAGGCCTTGTTGGATACTTTGTATTAACGAATGGTACACAAGCGATTGATAAAGAAATCAACATGGCTGTTTTAGGCGGTATTATATCGGGGATAGTTGCCGCTCTTCTATATAATAGATACTCCGACATAAGACTCCCTGAATGGCTTGGATTCTTTTCAGGAAAACGATTCGTCCCGATCATCACTTCGCTTGCGATGATCATACTTGCGGGAATATTCGGTTTTGTGTGGCCGCCGATTCAAGATGTAATAAATAGTGTCGGTGACTGGATTACAGGTGCAGGGGCATTGGGTGCCGGCGTATTCGGCGTATTGAATCGCTTATTGCTTCCAGTAGGATTGCATCATGTCTTGAATAGTATGGTTTGGTTCGTCTTTGGTGAGTACAATGGAGCGACGGGTGATATAAATCGTTTCTTCGCAGGGGACCCGTCTGCTGGGCCCTTCATGACCGGCTTTTTCCCGATCATGATGTTCGGTCTTCCAGCTGCAGCATTAGCGATGATTGCAGCTGCTAAGAAAGAGAAACGTAAATTGGTGACAGGGATGCTTGTTGGATTGGCTTTCACTTCTTTCCTTACAGGAATCACTGAACCGATTGAATTTCTATTTATGTTCATCGCACCGGTGTTATATGTAATACATGCCCTTTTAACCGGGGTCTCTCTGGCACTTGCTGTTATATTGGATATCCATCATGGGTTTGGATTCTCCGCAGGAGCCATTGATTATTTCTTGAACTTTGGTATTGCGCAAAAACCGCTATGGTTAATCCCGATTGGATTGGTATACGCGGCAGTTTACTTCGTGATTTTCTATTTTGTCATCAAGATCATGGATTTAAAAACACCTGGCCGTGAAGACGATGAGGAAGAAGTGGAAGAAGAAACTATTGTGAAAACAGGGGATAAATATACCGATATGGGATCGCTTTTCATTCAAGATCTTGGCGGTAAAGAGAATATAAAGCTAATTGATAACTGTGCAACACGCTTGCGTTTACAAGTGGCCGATTCAGGAAATGTGAATGAAGCAGCCTTAAAACGGCATGGTGCCCGCGGTGTCATGAAGTTGAATAAATCGAGTGTACAGGTCATTGTTGGAACGAATGTTGAATTCGTTGCAAATGCAATGAAACAGCTTGTCAAGGATGGAGTCGACCCAAGCCAAGTGAAAACAAGTCCATCTGCACAAGTGGCAGAGGATATAGTAGAGGAAAACCAAGCTTTGGGTGCAAATGACTTTGTCCTTCCAATTGAAGGAACCATTTTACCGATAGAACAAGTTCCCGATCAAGTGTTTGCCATGAAAATGATGGGGGATGGCTTTGCTATCGAGCCAGTCAACGGAAAACTAGTATCCCCAATCGATGGGGAAGTTCTAAGTATCTTCCCGACAAATCATGCACTGGGCTTGAAAATGGAGAATGGTCTGGAAATTCTGATCCATGTTGGTTTGGATACAGTTAAATTAAATGGAGAAGGGTTCACAGCTCTTGTTCAAGAAGGCCAAAGAATAACAAAGGGAACACCTCTTTTGGAAATTGATTTAGATTTCATTAAACGGAATGCACCATCAACGGTCACTCCTATTATATTCACTAACTTACCTGAAGGAACGGCAGTGAAGTTGCAAAAGTCAGGGATCCAGAAACAAAATACACCAGATATCATCCAGTTGGAAAAACTATAAATTTGTAAAAAGGGATGTCGACTTGTCGACATCCCTTTAGATTGTAGACAAACTCAAAGAAAAGTGAGTTTGTCTACAGTTTTTTTATGACTTGTACAATTTGGATGTTGATTTCCAAATCCAGGCACTCGCTTTCCGCGGGCGGTCGGGGAGCCTCCTCGGCTTGCTCCTGCGGGGTCTCCCCAAGACGCGCTTTTCTAAGCAGGAGTCTCGAACACCCGCTCCAATCAACTATGTTATAAAATTCAGATGGAAACCATGCCCGAGGAGTTGGAGGTGTTGGTTTGAATCAGTTGATTCGGGAATATAATTTGATGAATTATACGTTTTACGAACCACATCTTTCTTGATAAATTGTCATAATCAAAACAAACGGGTGCCCCATTGGCCGGATCTATCATAACCCTTGCATGAATACGAAAGACTTCCTCTAAAACGGCAGGTGTAATTATTTCCCCTTCCTTCATCGTTATGATTTCATGTGAAAACCGGGACGCATGGTTAATATCATGCAATACCATGACAGTCGTTATTTTTTGTTCTTTATTAAGCTTTTCAACTATTTGCAAAACCTCTAGTTGATGAGCCATATCATCAAGGTAGGTGGTTGGCTCATCCAATAATAAAATCTCCGTTTTCTGTGCTAAAGCCATTGCCAGCCAAACCTTTTGTCTTTGACCACCGGATAGATTGGCGATTTGCCGGTTTCGAAATGGCTGGAAGCCCATCTCTCCATTGGAACAAAAAGTGGTTCCGTGAGGAGGAGGAGAAGTTTCTTTCCCGATTGAATCAAGGAAAGGATGGTGATATTTCCTTTTTGCTTGGCGTGGGGAAGCTGGAAGGCACCCATAAAAGCGGCACGAATGAAAATGCTTTGGAATTATCAAAACGATTATCCTTGAAGGATAGCAGAGTGAATGTTCAATTCAACGAGTCTGAAGGGGAAGGGCATCTTTCAGTTTTGCCGCCTTTGATTAACAGGGCTTTGCGTTTTGCTTTGAAGAGAAATGTGACTGGTAAGAAATAGGACTTTCTCAGTAAATCCACGGAAGGCACTTGACCAGTAAGTTATAAATATATATCATTACCTGTAGATTATGATTGATAATGATTATCATTATTGGTTGGCTAGGAGATAGCTAACAAACATTCACTATCGAAAATTTGAAAAAATTATGAAGGAGGACAATGACTGATGACCAACCGTTTTGTGAATGAAAATGGGATCTACAATGAATTAATAATTGAAGAAGGTCGAAATTCCCTTTGGCCCGCCTTTTTGGTTATTCCAGAAGGCTGGTCATTGATATATCGAGAGGACTGCTGGAAATACATAAAACTAGTTGCTAGCATTGATGGAACAAAATGAAAGTAAGGATGCAAATGGACCCTAAAATAGTAGTTAGCATCGTTTATGTCATAGCGATGTTCATGGTTTCGATGGACGGGACGATTGTCAATGTGATCCTGCCAACGATCAGTAGTGAATTTAACCTTGATCCCTCTTCAGCCAGTGGCATTAATGTTGGATATTTAGTAAGCCTGGCTGTATTCCTTCCGGTAGCTGGGTGGCTTGGGGATCGTTTTGGAACCAAGAAAATCTTCTTGATGGCATTGGGTGTCTTTACGGCAGCCTCCTTTTTATGCGGATTCGCTAATAATCTTCAAACCTTGAATTTGTTCAGGGTTTTGCAGGGGGCAGGAGGCGGGATCCTTACACCAATTGGAATGGCCATATTATTTAGAACGTTCTCTGTTGAAGAACGCCCAAAGGTGTCCCGTTCCCTTGTGCTTCCCATAGCATTCGCACCAGCTGTTGGTCCGATTGTTGGCGGATTCCTTGCGGAGCAGCTGTCTTGGCGTTGGGCATTTTATATAAATGTCCCTTTCGGAATTATGGTCCTGATATTCGGTGTATGGTTTTTAAAAGAAAATAAAGAATCAACTGCTGGCAGATTGGACCTTCCAGGATTCTTATTGTCAGCTGCAGGCTTTTCCATGCTGATGTATGCAATGAGCTTAGGGCCATCTAAAGGATGGGGTTCCCCCGTTATCATGTATACAGGAATTATCGGTGCAGTTCTTGTTCTCTCATTTATTCTATTGGAGCTGCGTGTGAACGAACCAATGCTTGATTTGCGTTTATTATCCGATCGATTGTTTCGTACATTGGGCATCATTTCATTATTTTCAATGGCGGGCTTATTGGGGATGCTCTTCGTGTTCCCGTTAATGTATCAAAGTTCGCTTCATGCTTCAGCTTTAGAAAGCGGGCTGACCACTTTCCCGGAAGCTATAGGTTTGATGGTGGCCTCCCGGATGATGCCTTGGACTACGAAGAAACTGGGCATACATCAGGTGATCCGGATAGGGCTGCTTGGTACAATCATCATTTATACATTGATCAGCATTGTCGGGCCGACAGCCAACCCCTGGTTCCTTCGTGCCTTATTATTTAGCGTCGGTATCTGTTTGGGACATACTGTTGTGGCCGTACAGTTTTCCACTTTCACCAATATCAACTCTGCTTCGATGGGAATGGCGGCCACATTGTTCAATGTCCAAAACCGGATTGGCTCGGCCATTGGTGTAGCCATCCTAGCCAGCATTCTGGGGGAAGTGGGCACTAGCTCGATAGGAACGAATGGGGAGCACCATGTTAATTTAATATCCTATCAATTTGCTCTCCTAGGTTCTGTGGCTTTGCTCGTCATAGCCCTATTATTTGCGATGCGTTTGAAAAAGGATGATTTTAAGGCCAAGATACCGAAACAACATATGTCTAAATCCCTTGATGTAAAACAGGTCAGAAGCGGATAAGTAACAGGAAGGCCACTGTGATTTTGCCAGTGACCTCCCTTTCATTTTGCTAGCTGCACAGGGACTGCCTACATTTTGCGGCTGAAAAAAAGAGCCTGTTTTATTGCAAACAGGCTCTGGAAATCAGTTCTTAAGACTTAGTGGAGAAGAGTATTATGCATTCGAGCATATACCGGTTATTTCCGAAGCGTCAACGATACGCTGAACTTCAGATCCCTCAAGTGTCTCTTTTTTCAATAACTCTTCAACGAGTTCTTCATACTGTAGGCGATTCGAGTCAATCAACATTTCCGTTTCCTGAATCGCTTTCGTGAATAATTCCTGCATCTTTTGCTCCTTCTCACCTTTATTGAAGGTGAGGGTGAATCCATCTTGAAGCATTCCGGTATCGACCATTTGTTCCAGCAGATGTTTCGCCTGCTGTACATCTCCGCCTACACCTATGCTATGTTCCCCTAGATACATTCTTTCCGCCACGCCGCCTGCCAAAATCATTTTGACTTGATCAAGCAATTCACTGGCTGTTGCCAGATGGAGCTCTTTTGGTATCGGCGCTACATATCCAAGGGCTTCCCCACGCGGAATGATGGTCGCCTTTCTAACGGAGCCAGGCTTTGTCAAAGCAGCAATCAGGGCATGTCCACTTTCATGAATGGCCACACGCCGCTTCGTATCCGCATCATTCAAAGTACGTGATGTCGCTCCAAGTATCGTACGGTCAATCGCGTAATCAAGATCCTGTTTACGAATCATATCCTGTTCATTCCTCAGGGCATGACGTGAGGCAGTATCGAACAGGGAGCTTAAGTCAGCGCCGGAGAAACCGGATGTACTTTCAGCCAACTCATCCAGGGAAGCCAGGACATCTGTCGCTAGACGCTTTCCCTTCGTATGGATATCGATGATTTCCTTTCTTCCTTGTGTATCCGGAAGTGGGACTTGGAAAGAGAAATCGATCCTGCCCGGACGTAGAAATGCCTCATCGAGCATATCTTTCCGGTTGGTCGCTGCAATGAATAAAATGCCTTCATTTGGATGGCCCCCATCCAATTGGACAAGCAGTTCGGTCAACGTTTTTTCGCCTTCTTCCCCGCCGTGGGGTTTCCTTTTACCAGCCAATGCGTCCACTTCATCGATGAAAATGACAGCTGGCGATTGTTTACGTGCATTTTGGAAAAGGCTGCGGACACGGGCTGCACCGACTCCAACAAACATTTCGTTGAAGGCTGAACCGCTCGTTGTGAAGAAGTTTGCACCAAGCTCTTTTGCAATTGCCTGTGCAAGCAGCGTTTTCCCCGTTCCAGGAGGGCCGTATAATAAAATGCCTTGAGGCGGCTTAATTCCAATTTTAGCTGAACGTTCAGGTTCCTTTAGTGTAGTAAGTGTCTGAAGGATCTCCTGTTTGATTTCGGATTGCAAACCGCCTACATCATCCAAAGTTATCTCTGGCAGGGGTTTTGGGGTGGAAAGGCTTTGTTTTTTGCTGCCAATCCGCAATCCGCCCTTTGATTTTTTCTGTATAATGACACCGGTTGTGACGAGAGCCGCCATTAAACCGCCTAAAATCCATAATGCTGATTTATTAGTTGATGAAAAAGAATATTGAACGTTATAAGTTTCGACAAGTTTATTGATCATTTGACTGTTGGGAGGAATACTTGAAACGTATTCTCCATCTGGTGTGGAGATGTGAAGAGTGCCATTTCTTTTTTCTTCAATGGTGACAGGAGCTCCATTTTGGGCTTTAATCGTTTTTTCCACCGATGAAAAAGGAATGACCATATCCTTTGACTGAGTAACAGCATACCAACTGATTCCAGCAATTATCACAATGAGAGCCGTAAGGAACGGCAGCAATTTCGAAACTAATTTAGAGTTCGAGTTCAATTTTTCATCTCCTTTAAGAATATATATTCAGTATAAAATTTTTAAACATGTAATCTATAGGTCTTTATACCTTAAATTAAAGGTAAATAATGTTAAATGCAAGAAATAACACTTATGTATGAGAGTTTAAAGAGTCCGGAATTCAGAAATATTTAATCTATCCGGGATATTAGACTTTTTAAATGCGAAATGCTAAAGTGAAATGGTCTAAGTCATGAAAAAATAAAATGGTAGAAGAGTGTGAAGTTCTATGAGTAAATTTATAAAAGACTATATGATTACGATGAAGGATATCGTTAGAGAAGGGGATCCCATTCTGCGTCAGGTAACGGATGAAGTTAGCCTGCCGATTTCGGATGAAGATCGTGAAACGCTCGAATGCATGATGCAATACCTGAAAAACAGTCAGGATCCAAAACTCCAAAAGAAGTTCAACTTGCGTGAAGGAGTTGGGTTGTCTGCCAATCAGATAGGCTTGAATAAACGCATGTTCGTCATGTATTTTCCCGACGAAAAGGGGAAGCTGTTTGAATATGCCCTTGTGAATCCGAAAATCATCAGCCATTCCGCCACAATGATCTATTTACCGCAAAGTGAAGGCTGCCTTTCTGTCGACCGTGATATTAAAGGATATGTACCGCGTTATGAACGGGTTAAAATCAAAGCTTTAGACGGTAATGGTGAGGAAATAGAGATGCGGCTGAAGGGCTTTGCTGCAATCGTGTTTCAACATGAGCTAGATCATTTGAACGGGATGATGTTTTATGACCGGATCAATACCGAAAACCCTTTCAAGCTTCCGGAAAACGTGGAAGTGAAAAGTCTGTAAAACCCAAAAAGGCAAAGCGCCATGCTTTGCCTTTTTACCGTTTTATGGCTTTAGGAATCATATCTTCTTCCATATGCTTCAGCAAATCACTGAAAATGGCCAGGCTCATTTGCTGGTATCCTTCTGAAGTGAGGTGGATGCCATCATCGCTAATCAAGGGACCCAAGTCACCGGAGGATTTAATATGGGAACGGACGTCGATCAAAGGCACCTTTAGTTCCTCTGCAAGGCTTTTCAATTGGCGATTATACATCCCATGCCAATGTTCAATACCGCCGACATGGGAAACGAAATGCCCGATTGAATGACCGAACTTATCGGCGATGGATCTGTAATATCTGGCAGGATCCAGTGGCGGAAGAGTTAAAAGGAAAGGGGTTATATGCTTGTCCTGAACCTGCTTGACAAGTTGTGTGACATTTTCCAGGTAGCGTTCGATTGGAACGATGGGCTCATGGTCACCTTCTGGATTCTTGGCTACTTCGTCCCAATGGAAGTTACAGTCATTTCCACCGACCTCTATTAATACGATATCGGGATTTTCCGACATGACGTCTTTCTCGATCCGGCTAACCAACAGGTCGGAGTTATCATTGAAAACCCCTTTATTCAAAACTTCGACGAATGGCAAAGATTCTGTTAGCTTAGCTAAAGAGTTTGGATAATTTTCTTTAATGATGCGAAGGCGCCCCCTAACATAAGAGATGCCTCTGGTTAAACTGTCTCCAAAACATACGATCTTCAAACTTCTCACCTCGGTATGTGAATGTGTTACTTATATTTTAGTAGTGGAATGATATTTCGGCAATCTTCACCTCCTTTATAGAGGAGATGAAAATACAAAAAGCGCTGGGAGTGCAGCGCTTTTTGTTTATTGTAAGGATTCCTTTTTTGAAGGTGTTTCCACCCTTGTTTTTCCCATGAAGAACACAGTAATGGCTGCAAGACCGATCGGAATGAGGGCCAAGGTGAAGATGAATGAAATCGAATCGGACATCGCATGAACGATTTTATCCAGGATAAAATCCGGAATCTCCGCACGTGCTTCCGATTGGAAGAGCTGACGTGGGTCCTCCATCAATCTTGCTGTATCCGGACTTCCTTGCATTCCTTTAAACGCATCCGTCATTTTACTTGTGAATACATTGTTCTGAATCGCTCCATAAATCGTTACACCGAGTGTCATCCCAAAAGAACGAAGGAAGGAGTTTGTTGAGTTGGCCGACCCCCGGAATCTAGGTTCCAAGTTGTGGATGGATGCTATAGGCAAAAGGGAGAAGGAAAAGCCCATGCCAAATCCAGTCAAAATCATGTACAAAGTTAATAAAGTCCTGCTGGTATCAGGGGTGATGGTTCCTAATAAAAGCATTCCTGCAAAATAACAGATGACGGAAACCGTCATTAAGTTACGAAAGCTTGTCTTTGTATTGAATATCCCGCCAATTGCACTGCCGAATACAGAACCAAGCATCATGGGAGTTAGGATCAGTCCGGCATTTGTTGCGGAACCACCGTAAACTGCCTGCACGAAAATCGGGATATAGACGGTTAAGATAATGAATGTACCGCCATAAAGAATGGCTAAAATTTGAGAAGTGGCAAATAATCGCCTTTTAAACAGCCATAATGAAATGATTGGATCACTTGCTCTTTTTTCGAAAAAGAAAAATGAAACGAAGAAAACCACAAAACTGGCAAACAGGCCTATGATGGGAGAGGAACTCCAACCATACTCCCCGCCTAGTTCAAGAGCGAACATTAAGCTGATAACTGCTATGACGAGAGTTGCTGCGCCACCCCAATCAATTTTTTGCTCCTGGGGGTTGGGTGACTCCTTGTAATAATTCCAGATGAAAAATAAAGAAATGATTCCAATCGGAACATTGACGTAGAAAATCCAGTGCCAGCTGGAGTATTCAGTAATATAAGCACCTAAAAGTGGTCCCAATACGCTTGATGCCCCAAATACAGCACCGAAAAGGCCAGTTAATTTTCCCCGTTTTTCAGGTGGGAAAATATCAAAAATGATTGTAAAGGCAATAGGCATCAAGGCGCCTCCGCCGATCCCTTGGATTGCACGGAAGATACTTAACTGTACTATGCTCTGGGCCATGCCACATAATGCGGAGCCGATTAAAAAGACTATAAGTCCAAAAATAAAAAACCTCTTTCTTCCGTACATATCGGAAAGCTTACCGAATATCGGCATACTTGCCATCGTGGCGACCATATAGGCAGATGTCACCCATACAAACTTATCAAATCCGCCTAAATCAGAAACGATCGTTCCCATCGCAGTCGCAACAATCGTATTATCCATTGCTGACATCAGGATACCCAGTAGTAAACCGGCAACAATGAATTTTTGTTTTTTTTGAGCGTTCATTTATTTTCCTCCTTCGTATCAACCAGCTCATGAATTTGCTTTACATGGTTGAAGGGTAAACGTTAAGATGAAACAAAACATTTATCTTGATAATCAAGATAAATTTAAGTGTAAAAGGGGTGGCATTTTATGTCAAGCGATAATAGGGTGAATGCAGCTCTGTTAGAGAGTTTAACGCACAGGTTGCAGCGGTATGGAATGAGGTCCGTTTTATTTCAACAAAACATGGCCCAGAAAATAGGGGTGTCCCATACGGACTTAAAGAGTGCTGAAATATTGAATGAAACAGGGCCGATAACCGCAGGTGAATTATCCAAAATTACAGGATTGAGCACGGGTTCGGTCACGGCACTGATCAATCGCCTTGAGAAATCGGGTTATGTTAAAAGGGAACGAGATCAATTGGACGGAAGAAAGGTCATGATTATGCCGATACCGGAAAGGCAGGAACAGATTAAATCGCACTATCAATCGCTCTCCATGGCCACAAAAGAATTATGCTCAGCTTATAATGAGCAAGAGCTAATATTGATCAATCAATTTGTTGAGGAAATCACAAAAATCATGGATAAAGAAAATGACAAGTTAATGAGTGAGCGTGAAAGGTAGCTGATATGTAGGCTGCCTTTTTTATTTTTAGCCAGCTGGGAGCTACTTATCCTGCGTAAGGAAAAGGGATAGAGTTGAATATTTTGGAAGAGAATGAATAATGTCTATTTCCATTAAAATATATATTGATAATGAATTTCATTATCTGCTAATATGAATCTACAAATCATTTCAAAGGGAGAATACAATATGAAGAAAGCAAAGGCGTCATTAGCGGTCTTACTATCAACCAGTCTATTATTTGGCTGTGCGCAGGAAAAGGAAGAAACTAAACCGGCAGATGATAAGGCCAAAGAAGTGAGTGAGAGTAAGCTTGATGGTGTATCTAGCGAGTACCGGGAATATGCCATTGGTGAAATAGAAGAGTTCGTAAACGCAACGGAAGAATTCACCACGGCCGTATCTGCCGGTGATATTGAAAAAGCGAAGGAATTATACGCACCAGCACGGATGCATTATGAGAGAGCAGAACCCATCGCTGAAGTTTTTGGCGATCTTGATCCCAAAATCGATGCGCGTAAAGGGGATGTCAAAGATGAAGAATGGGGCGGTTACCATAGGATTGAAATGGGGTTATGGCAAGAAAATACAACGAAAGGATACGAAAAGTATGCAGATCAATTAATGAGTGATGTCAATTTGCTTCGTGCCAAAGTTGAAACGGTTGAGGTAACACCCGATTTGTTGATCACGGGTGCGGTGGATTTATTGAATGAAGTTTCAACAAGTAAAGTGACAGGAGAAGAGGACCGATACTCCCATACCGATTTATATGATTTCGTGGCTAATGTTGAAGGTGCAGAGAAGATCTATGAACTGCTTACTCCAGCGCTGAAAGAAAAGGATGCGAAGCTTGCTGCGGAAATCCAACAACGTTTTGACGATGTATATGACTTGCTTGAAAAGCATAAAGAAGGGGATGGATACATCTCATATACGGATTTAAAGGAATCTGAAGTCAAAGAGTTAAGTCAAGCAATTGATGCATTGGCTGAACCACTTTCGCAAATAGGGATTGTAACGGAGGAATCTTAATTGAAAGAACATACGCCGAAAAATGAAACCGGATTTTTTACAAAAAAGGTGAGTCGTCGTAACATGCTTAAAACGGCAGGAGTGGGTGGAATCGGAGTCGTGATGGGAGCATCCGGATTTGGCGGGCTGCTGACACTTTCTGAACAAAAGGCGAAGGGACAAACTAAGGATATTGTACCTTTTTATGGAGCGCATCAAGCTGGTATCACCACTGAAGCGCAAGATAACCTTTACTTCGCGTCATTGGAAGTAACCACGGATAAAAGATCAGACTTAATCCAGTTATTTAAGGATTGGACAGAGGCTGCGGCTCAGATGACAGCGGGGAATTTGATTGGTGATACATCACTTAATACGAATATGCCCCCAAAGGATACGGGGGAAGCGAAAGAATTATCACCTTCCAATTTAACGATCACTTTTGGAGTGGGTCCGACCCTGTTTTCGAAGGATGGCAAAGATCGATTTGGTTTGAAATCAAAAAGGCCTGCTGAATTAAAGGACCTGCCCCAATTCCCTTTAGATGCTTTAGAAGAAGAATGGAGCGGTGGGGATATTTGTATTCAAGCATGTGCAGATGATCTTCAAGTGGCTTTCCATGCCGTCCGGAACTTAGTGAGGATCGGCAGAGGGAAAGCGATCATTCATTGGGCACAAACAGGTTTTCAACGGACTAAGCAAGCCGATTCACAAAAAACGACACCGCGGAACTTATTCGGGTTTAAGGATGGGACCGTCAATCCGGATACGAATGATAATAATGAAATGAATGAGCATGTTTGGGTGAAGGGCGAGGACGGTCCTGACTGGCTTGTTGGAGGCAGTTATATGGTGGTGCGGCGAATCCAGATGTACATTGAAGTTTGGGACCGGACTATATTGAAAGAACAGGAAAATACGTTTGGCCGTCATCGCGACAGTGGAGCTCCACTAGGAATGAAAAATGAGTTCGATACCGTGGATCTCGAAGCTAAAGACCCAAATGGAAATCGGATCATTCCAGAAGATTCACATGTAAGTCTCTCCAGAGGGGACGGAAAAGCAAAGATATTGCGGCGTCCATATTCATATGCAGATGGAATGGATCCCAAAACAGGGAGCTTCAATGCAGGCTTGCTATTCATTTGTTTTCAGCGAAACCCAAGTAAACAATTCATACCGATACAAGAGCGACTGGCAAAAAATGATAAGCTCAACGAATATATCGTTCACAGGGGCAGTGCCATGTTCGCTTGTTTACCAGGTGTGAAAAAGGGTGGCTATATCGGGGATTCCCTTTTTGGATAAATATCATTTCAAATGAGGATGTGAAAATCGCCAGCATGGATATTATCCAGTTGGCGATTTTAGTTCATGAATAAGGAGGGACCACTATGACCGTTTCTAGATGGAAGAGTGGAATATTTGTTTTAGTCGTCAGTCTTTTATTTCTTTCGACTGATATTAAGATGGTTTCGGCGGGTGAAAACCATGATCAGCTCTTTGTTTATATTGGCGATAGTTTAATGAAGGTGAAATCAGGCGACCTTGAGGAAGTATCGAAAAATATCGAGCGATTCGAGCAAGATTGGAAAACGATAAAAACGGACAGCGAAAGTGCGAGGAAAGTCGACGAGAAGCTATCCGCAGTAAAACGTGCTGTGAGCGACCAAGCCTCCACAGATGAAATCAAAAAACGATTATCGGCATTATCAAGTACGCTTGTTATTTATGATACAAACGAAAACCCTGTTGACAAGACTGACTATAAAGAACGGTTACAAGCGATACTTCCATTAATAGATAAGTTGGAGGCTTTGATAACTGAAGGTGACTTTGATCAAGCTAAAGTTCAATATACCAATCTCCTGAATCAATGGACCGATGCAGAGGTCATTGTCAGGGAGAAAAGTGTTGCTACATATGGTGAGTTTGAAACGAAAATGGCCTTTGTGCGGATAGCGATTACCCAAGACCCTCCTGATCCGAAAAAAGCCCAAAAAAATCTAACTGAATTGAAGGGTTTAATCGAGGATTTCCTTGCTGGTAAAGTTGAAGTAGGAAGCCAGAAGAACACCTATTCACTTGGGGATGTAACACAACTTTTACAAGGAAGTGCAACGGATATTGAAAAGGATGAAATCGATTCTGCCGTTGATAAGCTAAATGAAATCTTAACAATTTGGCCTAATGTAGAAGGGGAGGTTTCCACAAGGGACAGCAAACTTTACAGCGATATGGAAACGAAGGTCCCGACCGCAATCAGCCTATTGCAATCGAAAAAGGTAAAGGCGGATGAAGCAAAGGGAATCGTAACCGATTTAAACACAAGGTTACTCCCTTTAATTGAGGATACGGGCTATACAACATGGGATGCAGCTCTGATCCTTTTACGGGAAGGATTGGAAGCACTCTTGATTGTAGCTACATTGCTGTCTTTTCTAAAGAAAATCGGGCAAGCGGACAAACAAAAATGGATTTGGACAGGAGTTGGTGCGGGGTTAGTTGCCAGTTCCATATTGGCGGTCATAATCAATATCGTTTTCTCTCAGATCACGGCTGCTTCAAGCCGGGAATATATTGAGGGAATCACTGGGATAATAGCCGTATTGATGATGTTGACAATTGGTCTTTGGCTTCATAGTAAATCGAACGTCCATGCATGGAACCGATATATCAGCAAGCAAATGAACCAAGCCATTGCGACGGGGAGCATCATCTCTTTCGCTTTAATCAGTTTTCTATCCATCTTCCGTGAAGGTGCCGAGACGATTATCTTTTATGCTGGAATGGCTCCTTATATGGAATTAAAGCAGCTGCTGAGCGGGATTTTCCTTGCCTTCCTCATTTTAGTGGTAATTGGTTTCATCATGCTGCGGTACAGTGTGAAATTACCGATGACCCTATTCTTTAAAGTGGCAACGATACTCATATATGCCTTGGCTTTCAAGATTCTTGGAGTCTCCATCCACTCACTTCAGGTTTCTCAAGTGATACAGACAAATACGCTCAGCTCCTTCCCATTTGCAGAAACGATAGGTCTTTATCCAACAATGGAAACGCTGGTGCCGCAAGCTGTATTATTATTGCTGATTGCATTGGCCGCCATTTGGGTCAAAAAGAGTAATTCCTTACGTGCAACCGAATAATAAAATGGGACTGACGAATGTCAGTCCCATTTATGTGTGCTATTAGCGTAGTGATCGGCGATAGGAATATTGCTTCCATTGATAAAGGATGAAGCAGCCGATGCAGAATCCAAGAATGGCTATGAGTGAAGCCACTCCGACCATCAAGGTAAATATATAACCGGTAACATTCCAACCAAGCAAAAAAGAAGTGAATCCAAGTCCTAAGCAAACGACTGCTATTGCCTGGTTGAATTGTTGCTGTGAATGATCTTCAGGAATATAATCGGACGGTTTCTTTTTAAGAAAGAGCTTTGCCAGACGCATCACTGGATTGAAATTAAAGAGAAGACCCAAAAGCCCCGCTGTTAAAGGAATGGCTAATATCCATATTTGTCCCGTCAATAAGGCGGTAGCTACGCTTAACAAAATGACCCATTGATTCGTACGTACTAAGGGACGGGGAATGGAACGAATTTCACTCGTCATATAATACCAACCTTCCTTATGTGTTTTATTATATTTTATCCTTATTTTAATCACTTGTGAAGAGAAAGGTTAACAAAAGGTGTCCTTATTTATAATTATTTTAATTTAGTATTGATTATCATTATAAAAGTAGTATAATATATTTATCATAAACAAAAGTTAGGAGGACAGTATAAATGGTAGCAAAAGTTTGTGAAACATGTGGAACACCAATAAAAAAGCTAAAGCATTCTTCCCTATGCCAGTGCGGTCCTAAGATACTGAGCAATCAACTCTCAGATAAAACAAAAAAATAAACTCCACTGGAATAGATCATAAACTAAACCATTAATCGGTTTGAGTTTGTAGATAAAAAGGGTTCCATCTTAATTTTTAAACAAAGTTGATTGGAGCGGTTGTTCGAGGCTCCCGGACCGACCGCGGAAAACGAGTGCCTTATTCCAATCAGCGTTCATATTTTATACACACTCAAAAAATGAACCGATTATTCAATTAATCGGTTTTTATTTTTCCAATAAGGGGTAAAGTGCATAATAAATATTTTTCATTTCAATTAAAATAATGTACGATTATAGAATAGAATAAAACGTCATGAAGATTTGTCTAAACCATAACGTGACGGTTAGGAGGGGCTATGTTGGGAACGAGACTTTAAAAATTGGCGAGTTGGCGGAAATGGCGAATGTTACGAAACGAACCGTAGATTATTATACGAATCTTGGCTTGCTTAAAGCAGAACGTTCCGCCTCTAATTACCGTTATTATTCAGTCGGTGAACTTGAAAGGCTCCGCCGTATCGAAGGATACAAAAGAGAAAACCTTTCATTGGAAGATATTAAAGAAATACTTAAAAAGGATAAGGAAGCCGCATCAGCAATTGAGGCAAAAGGTCTTCAGCTCAAGAATAAAATGGATGGCCTGAACGAAGAACTTCAGGAATTCATCAGCTTGATTGAAAAGGACGGAAAAAGTGAGCTTCTTCTAAAAAAACAGATATCCCGTGAAAGCATGGCCTTGATCCAATCATTACTAGTGTTGCTCGTATGATTAAAATTTATCTCTATAGTTTTATGCACAAAGGTGCATAGTAACGATATAGGCTAAATGGTTTTGGTTCATGTTATAAGGCAAAAATGCTTATTAAACGAAAATAACCATTTATACAGGAGGTGCTTGGGATTAAGCCATATATGTCTATTCCGAAGAACAGTAGGATTGGAACCTTATGGCGAACCCGCACATATTGGAGATTTTTATAAAATTATTGGCAGTAGCTGCATTAATAGCATTAACCGCATTTTTCGTTGCATCGGAATTTGCAATCGTGAAAGTCAGAAGTTCCCGTATCAATCAATTAATTGAAGAAGGGCATAGAAATGCCCTCGCAGCCAAGAAAGTGACATCGCATATCGATGAGTACTTATCTGCCTGTCAATTGGGGATTACAGTAACCGCCTTAGGTTTAGGGGTGTTGGGTGAACCGACGGTCGAGGCGATCTTAAAACCATTGTTCACTAAATGGGGATTAGAGGAATCTGTAAGTCACATCATCTCGTTCCTGATCGCGTTCGGTTCCGTGACATTCCTTCATGTTGTAGTCGGCGAACTCGCACCGAAAACAGTTGCGATTCAAAAGGCAGAAGAGGTAACCTTGCTATTTGCAAAGCCATTAATTCTCTTTTACCGCATTTTGTACCCATTCATTTGGTTACTGAATGGTTCTGCACGTCTCCTGACGGGCATGTTCGGATTAAAGCCTGCTTCCGAGTCTGAAATGGCCCATTCCGAAGAAGAGCTGCGCATCATTTTATCGGAAAGCTATAAAAGCGGTGAGATCAACCAATCGGAATACAAATATGTCAATCAGATATTTGAATTTGATGAGCGTATTGCCAATGAAATCATGGTTCCGCGGACGGAAATGACCGTTATCGAAAAAGGCATGCCATTATTGGAAGTTGTTGAACTGATTCAGGAAGAACAGTACACAAGGTATCCGGTCATAGACGGTGATAAAGACAATGTCGTGGGAATGGTCAATATCAAACGCCTTTATACAGCGACGATTACAGAAGATAATGTAACGGCTTTAACGGTGGATTCCTTTGTAACACCCATCATCCGTGTTCTTGAAACGATCGCTATTCATGATCTGCTGCTAAAAATGCAGAAGGAAAGGATCCATATGGCAGTTTTGACCGATGAATATGGCGGAACAGCTGGTCTTGTAACGGTTGAAGACATCCTTGAAGAAATCGTCGGGGAAATCCGTGATGAATTTGATCAGGATGAACGTCCGCTCATTCAAAAAATTGATGAAGGGCATTATGTATTCGATGCTAAAACATTGGTTGAAGATGTCAATGATACCCTTGCGATCGATTTGCCGGAGGAAGATATCGATACATTGGGTGGATGGTTCCTGACAGGCAGATTTGAAATTGCTGTCGGAGATAGAATTGAATACGCCGGATATGAATTTACTGTAAAGGAAATGGACGGCCACCATGTTTTATATGTTGAAGTGAAGAAGATTAAGTAAACAGGATCACACCAAAAGCCGAAAGTGAAAACTTTCGGCTTTTATTTTGTACGAACCATTCATTTGGGTGTTTATGACAATGGTAAGGCAGACTGTTACTTAATTGGAAAAGGAATTCATGTAAAATGATAGTGTAGGTAACCATTTTAGCTTGGAAAATGTTAAAATTGATTTTGAACAATGAAACTATCTATATATCATTTGATTTATTTTGCAATGCCGTTTATTTATGGCTGGTATAAATAAGTATTGAAGGTGGGCGGGAGAATGGGTTTTAGGAAGAAGCAAATGTTGGGATTCGGTTTGATCTTGCTTTTCTTGGCTATATTACTTTCTTTCATGATATTTACGCTTAACAATTTAAAGAGCAGCATGACTGAAATAGTTGAAAACCGCTATGAAAAAGTATCAGCTTCGATGGAAATCCGTCAGCTGTTTTCAAGGTCGGACCGTGAGATTTTATTTGCAGCAAATGATGCAAACAAGGAAGAAAGAGCAGAGAGCCTTAAAATCTTAAATGAGAATCATAGTTTGATCGAATCAAAAATTGCTGGGTTATCAGGTACGTTAAATAAGCCGAAAGCAAAGCAATTATTGAAAGAGTTCGAGACTCAATTTGCCTCTTATTCCATAACAGAAGCTGAAATCATCCAAAAGATAAAATCGGGAAATTCTTCGGATATTTCTAACTTAATGGACGATCAAAGGGAAAAGCGAACGAAAGTCATCAGTACGATGGATGAGTTTAAAGATTACCAAGAAGGTGTCATGAATGATACCTTAAATAATTCGAAACAAACCTATGAAGATATGATTAGTTTTATAACGTTTGCTGTCATTCTTCTCATATTAGTGATTTCCGTAACGGTTGTTTGGATGATTCGCAGTACATCAAAAGATCTCCAATCGATTACGAAGGTCATCAAAAATATCGATTATAAAAATTTATCGGTCATACCAAGAGTTCCGGTTCGGACTAGTGATGAAATTGGTGATATAGCGAGATCATTCAATGATATGGCGGAATCGCTTGAAGTTTATAATCAAAAAGAGAAGGATTTCACTGAAAAGATCAGTGAACAGAACTGGATCCAGACTCGTGTCGCAGATATAGCTACCATGTATCAGCGCATTGTTGATGTGGAAGTTCTGGCTGACCGGTTCATTACAAGACTTGCACCGATGATGGGAGCCTCAATTGGAGCTTTTTACGTCAAACGGGGCGAGGGCGTGGATATGCGTTTTGTGAAGCTTGCAAGCTTTGCGGGAGATGGCGAAGATTCAGGCAGACGTGAATTCCGTCTTGGCGAAGGTTTGATCGGACAATGCGCCCTTGAAAAGGAATCGAAAGTCATTGAAGATATCCCTGAAGATTTTCAATTGGTTACGACAGGATTAGGGGAAGTCAACCCGAAAAGCATTGTCATTGCTCCGGTCGTTTTTGAGGATGAAGTGGTGGCGATGGTTGAACTGGCAAGTTTGGAGACCTTTACGAAGCTGCAAAAAACTTTCCTGAACCAGGTTCTTGATACTCTGGGCATCACGATTAATAATGTTGAGGGCCGGATGGAAATAGAGCGTTTATTGAAAGAATCACAAGCACAGACCGAAGAGTTACAGGCTCAATCGGAAGAATTGCAATCACAGTCAGAGGAAATGCAAGCCCAATCGGAGGAACTGCAAACACAGGCTGAAGAATTGCGAATGATCAATGAACAATTAGAAGAGAGAAACCGTGAGACTGAAGAAAAATCGAAAGAGCTTCAAGTCGCAAAACTGAATCTTGAAAAACAAGCGGAAGAATTAAAGTTAAGTTCCAAATATAAATCCGAGTTCATGGCAAATATGTCCCATGAATTGCGGACACCGCTCAATAGTATTCTGATTTTATCAGAAATGCTTTCAGATCCGAATGATAGTAAATTAAATGAAGAGCAACAGGAATTCGCTCGTGTCATTAATTCATCAGGCCAAGACTTATTAACGTTGATCAATGACATTTTGGATTTATCAAAAGTTGAAGTCGGAAAGCTTGAAGTGGTTTTTGACGAAATGAATTTAAGTGAACTTCCTGAGTTATTGCACCGTAATTTCGATCATGTAGCGAAGAAAAAGAACATTGACTTTATAATAGAAAAGAGTAAAAATGTCCCGGACATTTTCTTTACGGATGAACAGCGCTTCCAGCAAATTTTGAAAAACCTATTGTCCAATGCATTCAAATTCACGGAAAAAGGTTCTGTGTCTGTCCAAATCCAAAAAGCTGATGAAGAAAATGTAGCACAATGGATACAGACAAGAGGGGCTAGCAATTGGGTTGAAATCAAGGTGACGGATACTGGCATCGGAATTTCAAAAGAGAAGCAAAAACTTATCTTTGAAGCGTTCCAGCAAGGTGACGGAGCTACAATGAGAAAATATGGCGGTACAGGACTAGGGCTATCGATTTGCCGGGAGTTTGCCAAACTTCTGGGAGGCTGGGTCATTGTAGATAGTGAAGAAGGGCAAGGCAGTACCTTTACTTTCTTTATTCCAAGCATGCCAGAGGGCTTCAAAAATGTCGGCGAAGCAATAGCTGCTTCTCCAGAAGTGGCAGCAGCCAACCACGATGATTCTGCTGCGCCTTTTGGCGGTCAGGAAGAACCGGATGTAGTTATATTGGATGAAGAAGATCGGGATAAGGCCAAACCATTCTGCAATAAAACTGTATTGGTCGTCGATGATGATCACCGTAATATATTTGCGCTGAAAAATGCGCTGAAGCATGAGGGGATGGAAATCCTTACAGCTGAAAACGGCTACGAATGTTTGGAACTCCTTGAAAAAGGGAACGATATAGATGTTATTTTGATGGATATCATGATGCCGGGCATGGACGGTTACGAAACGATGACTAGAATTCGCGAGCAAAGTAAGTTCGAGGAACTTCCAATCATCGCGCTAACTGCGAAAGCGATGAAAGGCGATAGGGAAAAATGCCTGAAGGCCGGCGCTTCCGATTATGTCAGCAAGCCGTTAAAATTGGATCAGCTGCTATCCGTCCTAAGAGTATGGTTGACTAATTGATTGATAGTACGGGTAAGGAAGGTTTTGCATGAAGGATACTTTAACGATTGAAGAAAGAGAAGATCTAGAAATCGAATTATTGTTAGAGGCCATTTATTCCGTATCTGGCTTTGACTTTCGCAAATATATGCGCTCTTCAATAAAAAGAAGGGTTGAAAATAGAATGAGGCTGGACCATGTTCGCAGGATTAGCGGGATGATAGAAATGGTTTTATATGAAAAAGGGTATGTCGAGAAGCTTTTGAAAGATTTTTCAATAAATGTCACTGAAATGTTTCGTGATCCGGAGTTCTTTAAAGCCTTTCGTTTAAATATTGTTCCGCTCCTGAAAAAGCTTCCTGAAATAAGAATTTGGCATGCGGGTTGCTCGACCGGTGAAGAAGCCTTCTCCATGGCGATCATCCTCAAGGAAGAAGGGCTTTATGATAAGGCGAGGATTTATGCCACTGATATGAATGATGAAGTCCTCCGTCATGCGGAAAAAGGGATATTACCTTTAAATAGAATGCAGTCTTATACGAAAAACTATTTGCAAGCTGGAGGCAACCAGGAATTTTCTGAGTATTATACAACCGATTATCAAAATGCTTATCTTGATTCGGGTCTTCTTAAAAACATTGTGTTTTTCCAGCATAATTTAGTTACTGATAGTTCGTTCAATGAGTTTCATATCATCATGTGCCGGAATGTGATGATTTACTTTACCGGTGAATTACAGACCTATGTTAATCAGTTGTTTTATGACAGTCTTTGTAAAGACGGCTTCCTTGCGGTTGGCAGCAAGGAAACACTTCGTACATCATCCTTTTCGGAAGATTATGAGGACTTTGACTCAAAGGAACGAATTTATCGGAAATTGTAAAAAGAAGGAGTCCGCATATAAGCGGACTCTTTCTTTTTAATTTATTTTTCGCTTTTTTTCTTTTCTATGTTTAAGGTATCGGAAGAAGGGGTATAAATGATGAGTTGGTCTCCATGTAGAATAACTACCGTGGTTTATTATTATTAAAAGGGACTGAACTTCGTTATAATATAATAGGAAAATCCCTATTAAGGGAGCTTTATGAAAGTACTGATCCATATAAAAAAGATAAATGTTGCCGCTCGATATAAGCCAAAAGGGGAATGAAAGAATGACGATTTTAATCGTAGATGATAACCAGGTTAACCTTTTCGTTATAGAGAAAATTCTAAAACGAGCTGGCTATACGGATTTTCTATCATTAACTTCAGCTGTTGAGATGTTTGAATATTTACAGGTGGATAGTCCGCAACCTAAAGAGACTTCAGTTGATATCATTCTGCTTGATATCATGATGCCGGAGATCGATGGGATAGAGGCGTGCAGGAGACTTCAAAGCATTCCTCACCTTAGAGATATACCCGTAATTTTTGTGACCGCCCTTGAAGATTCAAACAAGGTTGCCGAGGCACTTGATGTTGGCGGAATTGATTATATAATGAAGCCTATCAATAAAATAGATTTACTTGCGAGGATTCGCGTCGGGTTAAGACTTAAATATGAAAAAGATTGGCATAAAATGCAGGATGAAAAAATCCGCAATGAATTGGATCTTTCCATGCAGGTTCAAAGCGGTTTATTAAGTGAACCCATTATAAATGACCACTTAACTATAAAGGCATCATACTTACCTGCGAATAAATTGGCAGGGGATATGTATTATTGGCACCGCATTGATGAAAGTCGGTATGGGATTATCCTGCTGGATATGATGGGGCATGGCATATCCGCCTCACTTGTGTGCATGTTCATTTCCTCCGTATTGAGGGATGCCATCAGGATACATACGGATCCAGTGGCAGTAATAAATGAAATGAATCGCTGGATGAGTACCCTTAATAAAGAAGATAATCCAGTGCATTATTATTTTACCGCGATTTATATGGTCATTGATACAGAGCAAAAGACTGTGGAATATGTGAATGCCGGACATCCTCCGGGCTTTGCTTTAATGGACGATGGGAAAGTGGCCTCACTTTCAAAAGGGACATGTCCTGTTGGGTTCTTCACCGAAATGAAAATAGAGAAGTCCGTCATTCATTATGAAGAGAAGATTCAGCTTATGCTATTTACGGATGGAGTCATGGAAGCGATAGATCGAGAAGGGATGGAAGGGCTTGATCAAATAAAAGAAGCGGTCTCGACGAGATGGTTCGATTGTAAGGAATCTCCCCCTATCGATTTTTTGATGTCCCCGGAAATGCAGCAAGATCAACCTGATGATATGTGTGTTGTTGTTATTCAAGCAAATTGAACGAGGAAGAGGCGGCAGATTATCTGCCGCCTCTTCTCTATAAAAGGGGGGTCACTTTTATATGAAATGAGAATGTGTTAAGAGATTGAATCATGTATTCGGCTATTTGCAATTAACGGTCATTTTTCAATTTACCAATGCCATCCTGGAGATTGCCTTTTAATTTATCGACTTTACCTTCTGCTTGTAAGTGAGGATCATTTTTTGCGTTTCCGACTTGGTCTTTCGTTTCACCTTTAACTTTATTTACAGCACCTTTTACTTTGTCTGATAAACCGCTCATTATGTTACCTCCTTTTTCTTTATATACTGTATATACCCATGAAGTGTATGGGTAAACCTGATTTATGTTGAGAAAGGAGTTTAAGAAGCAATTATTGCCCTTTTACTTAACCTTTGAATGAACTGATAAGACCGTTCAATGATATGATCTTTGTCATGATCCAACGAGGCCACATGATAAGAATTTTCAAGGGATGCCATCTCCTTATCACCGGAGATGACCGTATCGTAAATCTGGTAGGAACAAGAGTCTGGTACTACGTGATCTTCTGGAGAATGAAAGATAAGTATCGGGCACGAAACGTCTATTAGTTTTTGACTGGCATGTTCCATTATATCAAGCAATTGATTAATCGCTTTTGACGGAACTTGGTCATATGTGATTTCTTTAGGTATA
Source organism: Peribacillus sp. S4 (assembly GCF_046715815.1). Lineage (NCBI taxonomy): Bacteria > Bacillati > Bacillota > Bacilli > Caryophanales > Bacillaceae > Peribacillus > Peribacillus sp. S4. The sequence continues at coordinate 244,220 of NZ_CP175708.1, forward strand.
TCGTCTTTTATGTCAGGCTTGCCTTCGGGAATGAAGCGTGGAACCGATTGGTTACGATACCTTTCATATTCAGGAACTTGGAGAGCGGCGTTGATAGTAAGAATTCCATCACAAGCCAATTTTGTCGCTAAATCGAGAACAAGGGCGCCTCCCATTGATTGTCCGATGGCGAAAACATGGGTGCAGGTTCGCTTTAATTTTGCATAAGCCATTTCAACATCTTGTATCCATTCCTGATAATGACTTGTTTCCATTTCATATTCATCCGTTCCGTGGCCTGCCAGTCGAGGAGCGAAGACAGTAAAGCCTTTGGCGGCAAATTTTTCACCTAAATACCTTACGCTTTGTGGCGTTCCGTTAAAACCATGGCAAATAAGGATGCCGATAGAATTGCCGGGTAAGAAAAAAGATTCCGCACCTGGTATTACCATTGCTGCTGTCATATTCCCATCTCCTTTGATTTAGCTAAGTTTTGTTAATAGAAGGTTTTAATAAATTTAACTATTCCGATTATTTTACTTGGTTATATAATAGCATAATGAAAATTATGAAGTCAACTTGGTTATGTTCCAAAACTTCACTATTATTAAGAAGCATCAAAAGGATATAAAGATAATTATCAGGTCATTTTCGTCTTTCTATTATATAAGTGCTGTCTTGGAATTGTTGATAAACTGAAGATGCTAATCACCGGTAATATATAAATGTAAGAAATGGAGAAAAAGCATTGACTTTAAAGTGAAATGGGATTAATATAAATAAGCACCAACTAAGACATGCAAAAAACTTCATCGCTTTTGGCAGGTTGCTGAAAGAAATAATAACTATTGACTTCTTACTATGAAAATGATAAGATGAAATGGCCGCTGAAAAACACAGCGATTTAAAATAAGTTAAAAACTTCGTAGAAGTTGACAACTAATCAATAAGATGTTATGATGAATAAACAGCCGTTCGAAAGAACGATTGTGGAAATTGCTCTTTGAAAACTGAACAAAACAAAGCGCCAACGTTAAATTTTAAGTGAGCACACACTATCAAAAAAGCAAATGAGCAAGTCAAACATTTCTTCGGAGAGTTTGATCCTGGCTCAGGACGAACGCTGGCGGCGTGCCTAATACATGCAAGTCGAGCGAATCGACGGGAGCTTGCTCCCTGAGATTAGCGGCGGACGGGTGAGTAACACGTGGGCAACCTGCCTATAAGACTGGGATAACTTCGGGAAACCGGAGCTAATACCGGATACGTTCTTTTCTCGCATGAGAGAAGATGGAAAGACGGTTTACGCTGTCACTTATAGATGGGCCCGCGGCGCATTAGCTAGTTGGTGAGGTAATGGCTCACCAAGGCGACGATGCGTAGCCGACCTGAGAGGGTGATCGGCCACACTGGGACTGAGACACGGCCCAGACTCCTACGGGAGGCAGCAGTAGGGAATCTTCCGCAATGGACGAAAGTCTGACGGAGCAACGCCGCGTGAACGAAGAAGGCCTTCGGGTCGTAAAGTTCTGTTGTTAGGGAAGAACAAGTACCAGAGTAACTGCTGGTACCTTGACGGTACCTAACCAGAAAGCCACGGCTAACTACGTGCCAGCAGCCGCGGTAATACGTAGGTGGCAAGCGTTGTCCGGAATTATTGGGCGTAAAGCGCGCGCAGGTGGTTCCTTAAGTCTGATGTGAAAGCCCACGGCTCAACCGTGGAGGGTCATTGGAAACTGGGGAACTTGAGTGCAGAAGAGGAAAGTGGAATTCCAAGTGTAGCGGTGAAATGCGTAGAGATTTGGAGGAACACCAGTGGCGAAGGCGACTTTCTGGTCTGTAACTGACACTGAGGCGCGAAAGCGTGGGGAGCAAACAGGATTAGATACCCTGGTAGTCCACGCCGTAAACGATGAGTGCTAAGTGTTAGAGGGTTTCCGCCCTTTAGTGCTGCAGCTAACGCATTAAGCACTCCGCCTGGGGAGTACGGCCGCAAGGCTGAAACTCAAAGGAATTGACGGGGGCCCGCACAAGCGGTGGAGCATGTGGTTTAATTCGAAGCAACGCGAAGAACCTTACCAGGTCTTGACATCCTCTGACAACCCTAGAGATAGGGCTTTCCCCTTCGGGGGACAGAGTGACAGGTGGTGCATGGTTGTCGTCAGCTCGTGTCGTGAGATGTTGGGTTAAGTCCCGCAACGAGCGCAACCCTTGATCTTAGTTGCCAGCATTCAGTTGGGCACTCTAAGGTGACTGCCGGTGACAAACCGGAGGAAGGTGGGGATGACGTCAAATCATCATGCCCCTTATGACCTGGGCTACACACGTGCTACAATGGATGGTACAAAGGGCTGCAAACCTGCGAAGGTAAGCGAATCCCATAAAGCCATTCTCAGTTCGGATTGCAGGCTGCAACTCGCCTGCATGAAGCCGGAATCGCTAGTAATCGCGGATCAGCATGCCGCGGTGAATACGTTCCCGGGCCTTGTACACACCGCCCGTCACACCACGAGAGTTTGTAACACCCGAAGTCGGTGAGGTAACCTTCATGGAGCCAGCCGCCTAAGGTGGGACAGATGATTGGGGTGAAGTCGTAACAAGGTAGCCGTATCGGAAGGTGCGGCTGGATCACCTCCTTTCTAAGGATAATTACGAGAGCGCTTTTGTTTTGTTCAGTTTTGAATGAGTAATTCATTCAAATAGGAAAGACAAACATCACGATGTGATGGATTCTTTCTGCTTTGTTCCTTGAAAACTAGATAATAGATAGAAGGCAATTAATTTTTTTCAAAGCATCTGTAAGATCTTTTTTAACGGTTAAGTTAGAAAGGGCGCACGGTGGATGCCTTGGCACTAGGAGCCGATGAAGGACGGGACTAACACCGATATGCTTCGGGGAGCTGTAAGTAAGCTTTGATCCGGAGATTTCCGAATGGGGAAACCCACTGTTCGTAATGGAACAGTATCTTTACCTGAATACATAGGGTACTGAAGGCAGACCCGGGGAACTGAAACATCTAAGTACCCGGAGGAAGAGAAAGCAAACGCGATTTCCTGAGTAGCGGCGAGCGAAACGGAATTAGCCCAAACCAAGAGGCTTGCCTCTTGGGGTTGTAGGACACTCAACATGGAGTTACAAAGGAACGGGGTAAATGAAGCGACCTGGAAAGGTCCGTCGAAGAAGGTAAAAACCCTGTAGTTGAAACTTCGTTCCCTCCTGAGTGGATCCTGAGTACGGCGGGACACGAGAAATCCCGTCGGAAGCAGGGAGGACCATCTCCCAAGGCTAAATACTCCCTAGTGACCGATAGTGAACCAGTACCGTGAGGGAAAGGTGAAAAGCACCCCGGAAGGGGAGTGAAATAGATCCTGAAACCGTGTGCCTACAAGTAGTCAAAGCCCGTTAATGGGTAATGGCGTGCCTTTTGTAGAATGAACCGGCGAGTTACGATTTCATGCGAGGTTAAGTTGATGAGACGGAGCCGCAGCGAAAGCGAGTCTGAATAGGGCGAATGAGTATGAGGTCGTAGACCCGAAACCAGGTGATCTACCCATGTCCAGGGTGAAGTTCAGGTAACACTGAATGGAGGCCCGAACCCACGCACGTTGAAAAGTGCGGGGATGAGGTGTGGGTAGCGGAGAAATTCCAATCGAACCTGGAGATAGCTGGTTCTCTCCGAAATAGCTTTAGGGCTAGCCTCAAGATGAGAGTATTGGAGGTAGAGCACTGATTGGACTAGGGGCCCCCAACGGGTTACCGAATTCAGTCAAACTCCGAATGCCAAATACTTATTCTTGGGAGTCAGACTGCGAGTGATAAGATCCGTAGTCGAAAGGGAAACAGCCCAGACCACCAGCTAAGGTCCCAAAGTATACGTTAAGTGGAAAAGGATGTGGAGTTGCTTAGACAACCAGGATGTTGGCTTAGAAGCAGCCACCATTTAAAGAGTGCGTAATAGCTCACTGGTCGAGTGACTCCGCGCCGAAAATGTACCGGGGCTAAACGTATCACCGAAGCTGTGGATTGACACCGTATGGTGTCGATGGTAGGAGAGCGTTCTAAGGGCGTTGAAGTCAGACCGGAAGGACTGGTGGAGCGCTTAGAAGTGAGAATGCCGGTATGAGTAGCGAAAGAAGGGTGAGAATCCCTTCCACCGAATGCCTAAGGTTTCCTGAGGAAGGCTCGTCCGCTCAGGGTTAGTCGGGACCTAAGCCGAGGCCGAAAGGCGTAGGCGATGGACAACAGGTTGATATTCCTGTACCACCTATACATCGTTTGAACGATGGGGGGACGCAGAAGGATAGGGTAAGCGCGCTGTTGGATATGCGCGTCCAAGCAGTTAGGCCGGAAACGAGGCAAATCCCGTTTCCATTAAGGCGGAGCTGTGATGGCGAGGGAAATATAGTACCGAAGTTCCTGATTCCACGCTGCCAAGAAAAGCCTCTAGTGAGATGTAAGGTGCCCGTACCGCAAACCGACACAGGTAGGCGAGGAGAGAATCCTAAGGTGTGCGAGAGAACTCTCGTTAAGGAACTCGGCAAAATGACCCCGTAACTTCGGGAGAAGGGGTGCTTTTTAGGGTGAATAGCCCAGAAAAGCCGCAGTGAATAGGCCCAGGCGACTGTTTAGCAAAAACACAGGTCTCTGCGAAGCCGCAAGGCGAAGTATAGGGGCTGACACCTGCCCGGTGCTGGAAGGTTAAGGGGAGAGGTTAGCGCAAGCGAAGCTTTGAACCGAAGCCCCAGTAAACGGCGGCCGTAACTATAACGGTCCTAAGGTAGCGAAATTCCTTGTCGGGTAAGTTCCGACCCGCACGAAAGGTGTAACGATCTGGGCACTGTCTCAACGAGAGACTCGGTGAAATTATAGTACCTGTGAAGATGCAGGTTACCCGCGACAGGACGGAAAGACCCCGTGGAGCTTTACTGCAGCCTGATATTGAATTTTGGTACAGCTTGTACAGGATAGGTAGGAGCCTGAGAAGCCGGAGCGCCAGCTTCGGTGGAGGCGTTGGTGGGATACTACCCTGGCTGTATTGAAATTCTAACCCGCGCCCCTTATCGGGGTGGGAGACAGTGTCAGGTGGGCAGTTTGACTGGGGCGGTCGCCTCCTAAAGAGTAACGGAGGCGCCCAAAGGTTCCCTCAGAATGGTTGGAAATCATTCGTAGAGTGTAAAGGCACAAGGGAGCTTGACTGCGAGACCTACAAGTCGAGCAGGGACGAAAGTCGGGCTTAGTGATCCGGTGGTTCCGCATGGAAGGGCCATCGCTCAACGGATAAAAGCTACCCCGGGGATAACAGGCTTATCTCCCCCAAGAGTCCACATCGACGGGGAGGTTTGGCACCTCGATGTCGGCTCATCGCATCCTGGGGCTGTAGTCGGTCCCAAGGGTTGGGCTGTTCGCCCATTAAAGCGGTACGCGAGCTGGGTTCAGAACGTCGTGAGACAGTTCGGTCCCTATCCGTCGCGGGCGCAGGAAATTTGAGAGGAGCTGTCCTTAGTACGAGAGGACCGGGATGGACGCACCGCTGGTGTACCAGTTGTCTTGCCAAAGGCATAGCTGGGTAGCTACGTGCGGACGGGATAAGTGCTGAAAGCATCTAAGCATGAAGCCCCCCTCAAGATGAGATTTCCCATGGCGCAAGCTAGTAAGATCCCTGAAAGATGATCAGGTTGATAGGTCAGAGGTGGAAGCATGGTGACATGTGGAGCTGACTGATACTAATAGATCGAGGACTTAACCAACGCTTTTTAAAAAATGAAATACCTTCTTATTATCTAGTTTTGAAGGAACAACGTTCCTTTTATGTTTGGTGGCGATAGCGAAGAGGTCACACCCGTTCCCATTCCGAACACGGCAGTTAAGCTCTTCAGCGCCAATGGTAGTTGGGGGTTTCCCCCTGTGAGAGTAGGACGCCGCCAAGCCATTTAAAAAGATCAGCCATCGGCTGGTCTTTTTTTGTGTTCATAAGGTCATGGAAACAGCCATCTTTTTTCGCATACAGTGTCGCTTTCTTGCACACATAATTAAAGGCTGTTTAAATGGTCTTGTCGTTATTTGATTTCTCTTCATATTGTATATGATGATTTGTAGTATCCTGTAACGGTTTTATATGTCATCTTTATTTTCCTTTGTGATGTCATCATAAGGTGTGTATCTATTTGAAGGTGCTGATTTCTTTTTAATCAGCCGATAACAAACAAAGCATATTACAGTAATAACAAATGGACTATAAGCATATGCCATTTAATCACTCCTTAAAAAGATTGCTTACTATTTCATCTCACTATATCCCTACTATCCCTTTGTTCAAAACAACGCGAAAACAGCGCAAAAAAATACAGGGGTAGCTTCAGATCTGTCCAACTAGTAAAAAGGATCTTGAAGCATTCTTCACCTAACTTTAAGAAAAAGAATTATTTATTGTGAAATGTGTTGACTTAATGGTGGGAAAGGATTAATATAAATAAGCACCAACTAAGACAAACGCAAAAACATCATCGCTTTTGGCTGATTGCTGAAAGAAATAATAACTATTGACTTCTTACTGTGAAAATGATAAGATGAAATGGTCGCTGAAAAACACAGCGATTTAAAATAAGTTAAAAACTTCGTAGAAGTTGACAACTAATCAATAAGATGTTATGATGAATAAACAGCCATTCGAAAGAACGATTGTGGAAATTGCTCTTTGAAAACTGAACAAAACAAAGCGCCAACGTTAAATTTTAAGTGAGCACACACTATCAAAAAAGCAAATGAGCAAGTCAAACATTTCTTCGGAGAGTTTGATCCTGGCTCAGGACGAACGCTGGCGGCGTGCCTAATACATGCAAGTCGAGCGAATCGACGGGAGCTTGCTCCCTGAGATTAGCGGCGGACGGGTGAGTAACACGTGGGCAACCTGCCTATAAGACTGGGATAACTTCGGGAAACCGGAGCTAATACCGGATACGTTCTTTTCTCGCATGAGAGAAGATGGAAAGACGGTTTACGCTGTCACTTATAGATGGGCCCGCGGCGCATTAGCTAGTTGGTGAGGTAATGGCTCACCAAGGCGACGATGCGTAGCCGACCTGAGAGGGTGATCGGCCACACTGGGACTGAGACACGGCCCAGACTCCTACGGGAGGCAGCAGTAGGGAATCTTCCGCAATGGACGAAAGTCTGACGGAGCAACGCCGCGTGAACGAAGAAGGCCTTCGGGTCGTAAAGTTCTGTTGTTAGGGAAGAACAAGTACCAGAGTAACTGCTGGTACCTTGACGGTACCTAACCAGAAAGCCACGGCTAACTACGTGCCAGCAGCCGCGGTAATACGTAGGTGGCAAGCGTTGTCCGGAATTATTGGGCGTAAAGCGCGCGCAGGTGGTTCCTTAAGTCTGATGTGAAAGCCCACGGCTCAACCGTGGAGGGTCATTGGAAACTGGGGAACTTGAGTGCAGAAGAGGAAAGTGGAATTCCAAGTGTAGCGGTGAAATGCGTAGAGATTTGGAGGAACACCAGTGGCGAAGGCGACTTTCTGGTCTGTAACTGACACTGAGGCGCGAAAGCGTGGGGAGCAAACAGGATTAGATACCCTGGTAGTCCACGCCGTAAACGATGAGTGCTAAGTGTTAGAGGGTTTCCGCCCTTTAGTGCTGCAGCTAACGCATTAAGCACTCCGCCTGGGGAGTACGGCCGCAAGGCTGAAACTCAAAGGAATTGACGGGGGCCCGCACAAGCGGTGGAGCATGTGGTTTAATTCGAAGCAACGCGAAGAACCTTACCAGGTCTTGACATCCTCTGACAACCCTAGAGATAGGGCTTTCCCCTTCGGGGGACAGAGTGACAGGTGGTGCATGGTTGTCGTCAGCTCGTGTCGTGAGATGTTGGGTTAAGTCCCGCAACGAGCGCAACCCTTGATCTTAGTTGCCAGCATTCAGTTGGGCACTCTAAGGTGACTGCCGGTGACAAACCGGAGGAAGGTGGGGATGACGTCAAATCATCATGCCCCTTATGACCTGGGCTACACACGTGCTACAATGGATGGTACAAAGGGCTGCAAACCTGCGAAGGTAAGCGAATCCCATAAAGCCATTCTCAGTTCGGATTGCAGGCTGCAACTCGCCTGCATGAAGCCGGAATCGCTAGTAATCGCGGATCAGCATGCCGCGGTGAATACGTTCCCGGGCCTTGTACACACCGCCCGTCACACCACGAGAGTTTGTAACACCCGAAGTCGGTGAGGTAACCTTCATGGAGCCAGCCGCCTAAGGTGGGACAGATGATTGGGGTGAAGTCGTAACAAGGTAGCCGTATCGGAAGGTGCGGCTGGATCACCTCCTTTCTAAGGATAATTACGAGAGCGCTTTTGTTTTGTTCAGTTTTGAATGAGTAATTCATTCAAATAGGAAAGACAAACATCACGATGTGGTGGATTCTTTCTGCTTTGTTCCTTGAAAACTAGATAATAGATAGAAGGCAATTAATTTTTTTCAAAGCATCTGTAAGATCTTTTTTAACGGTTAAGTTAGAAAGGGCGCACGGTGGATGCCTTGGCACTAGGAGCCGATGAAGGACGGGACTAACACCGATATGCTTCGGGGAGCTGTAAGTAAGCTTTGATCCGGAGATTTCCGAATGGGGAAACCCACTGTTCGTAATGGAACAGTATCTTTACCTGAATACATAGGGTACTGAAGGCAGACCCGGGGAACTGAAACATCTAAGTACCCGGAGGAAGAGAAAGCAAACGCGATTTCCTGAGTAGCGGCGAGCGAAACGGAATTAGCCCAAACCAAGAGGCTTGCCTCTTGGGGTTGTAGGACACTCAACATGGAGTTACAAAGGAACGGGGTAAATGAAGCGACCTGGAAAGGTCCGTCGAAGAAGGTAAAAACCCTGTAGTTGAAACTTCGTTCCCTCCTGAGTGGATCCTGAGTACGGCGGGACACGAGAAATCCCGTCGGAAGCAGGGAGGACCATCTCCCAAGGCTAAATACTCCCTAGTGACCGATAGTGAACCAGTACCGTGAGGGAAAGGTGAAAAGCACCCCGGAAGGGGAGTGAAATAGATCCTGAAACCGTGTGCCTACAAGTAGTCAAAGCCCGTTAATGGGTAATGGCGTGCCTTTTGTAGAATGAACCGGCGAGTTACGATTTCATGCGAGGTTAAGTTGATGAGACGGAGCCGCAGCGAAAGCGAGTCTGAATAGGGCGAATGAGTATGAGGTCGTAGACCCGAAACCAGGTGATCTACCCATGTCCAGGGTGAAGTTCAGGTAACACTGAATGGAGGCCCGAACCCACGCACGTTGAAAAGTGCGGGGATGAGGTGTGGGTAGCGGAGAAATTCCAATCGAACCTGGAGATAGCTGGTTCTCTCCGAAATAGCTTTAGGGCTAGCCTCAAGATGAGAGTATTGGAGGTAGAGCACTGATTGGACTAGGGGCCCCCAACGGGTTACCGAATTCAGTCAAACTCCGAATGCCAAATACTTATTCTTGGGAGTCAGACTGCGAGTGATAAGATCCGTAGTCGAAAGGGAAACAGCCCAGACCACCAGCTAAGGTCCCAAAGTATACGTTAAGTGGAAAAGGATGTGGAGTTGCTTAGACAACCAGGATGTTGGCTTAGAAGCAGCCACCATTTAAAGAGTGCGTAATAGCTCACTGGTCGAGTGACTCCGCGCCGAAAATGTACCGGGGCTAAACGTATCACCGAAGCTGTGGATTGACACCGTATGGTGTCGATGGTAGGAGAGCGTTCTAAGGGCGTTGAAGTCAGACCGGAAGGACTGGTGGAGCGCTTAGAAGTGAGAATGCCGGTATGAGTAGCGAAAGAAGGGTGAGAATCCCTTCCACCGAATGCCTAAGGTTTCCTGAGGAAGGCTCGTCCGCTCAGGGTTAGTCGGGACCTAAGCCGAGGCCGAAAGGCGTAGGCGATGGACAACAGGTTGATATTCCTGTACCACCTATACATCGTTTGAACGATGGGGGGACGCAGAAGGATAGGGTAAGCGCGCTGTTGGATATGCGCGTCCAAGCAGTTAGGCCGGAAACGAGGCAAATCCCGTTTCCATTAAGGCGGAGCTGTGATGGCGAGGGAAATATAGTACCGAAGTTCCTGATTCCACGCTGCCAAGAAAAGCCTCTAGTGAGATGTAAGGTGCCCGTACCGCAAACCGACACAGGTAGGCGAGGAGAGAATCCTAAGGTGTGCGAGAGAACTCTCGTTAAGGAACTCGGCAAAATGACCCCGTAACTTCGGGAGAAGGGGTGCTTTTTAGGGTGAATAGCCCAGAAAAGCCGCAGTGAATAGGCCCAGGCGACTGTTTAGCAAAAACACAGGTCTCTGCGAAGCCGCAAGGCGAAGTATAGGGGCTGACACCTGCCCGGTGCTGGAAGGTTAAGGGGAGAGGTTAGCGCAAGCGAAGCTTTGAACCGAAGCCCCAGTAAACGGCGGCCGTAACTATAACGGTCCTAAGGTAGCGAAATTCCTTGTCGGGTAAGTTCCGACCCGCACGAAAGGTGTAACGATCTGGGCACTGTCTCAACGAGAGACTCGGTGAAATTATAGTACCTGTGAAGATGCAGGTTACCCGCGACAGGACGGAAAGACCCCGTGGAGCTTTACTGCAGCCTGATATTGAATTTTGGTACAGCTTGTACAGGATAGGTAGGAGCCTGAGAAGCCGGAGCGCCAGCTTCGGTGGAGGCGTTGGTGGGATACTACCCTGGCTGTATTGAAATTCTAACCCGCGCCCCTTATCGGGGTGGGAGACAGTGTCAGGTGGGCAGTTTGACTGGGGCGGTCGCCTCCTAAAGAGTAACGGAGGCGCCCAAAGGTTCCCTCAGAATGGTTGGAAATCATTCGTAGAGTGTAAAGGCACAAGGGAGCTTGACTGCGAGACCTACAAGTCGAGCAGGGACGAAAGTCGGGCTTAGTGATCCGGTGGTTCCGCATGGAAGGGCCATCGCTCAACGGATAAAAGCTACCCCGGGGATAACAGGCTTATCTCCCCCAAGAGTCCACATCGACGGGGAGGTTTGGCACCTCGATGTCGGCTCATCGCATCCTGGGGCTGTAGTCGGTCCCAAGGGTTGGGCTGTTCGCCCATTAAAGCGGTACGCGAGCTGGGTTCAGAACGTCGTGAGACAGTTCGGTCCCTATCCGTCGCGGGCGCAGGAAATTTGAGAGGAGCTGTCCTTAGTACGAGAGGACCGGGATGGACGCACCGCTGGTGTACCAGTTGTCTTGCCAAAGGCATAGCTGGGTAGCTACGTGCGGACGGGATAAGTGCTGAAAGCATCTAAGCATGAAGCCCCCCTCAAGATGAGATTTCCCATGGCGCAAGCTAGTAAGATCCCTGAAAGATGATCAGGTTGATAGGTCAGAGGTGGAAGCATGGTGACATGTGGAGCTGACTGATACTAATAGATCGAGGACTTAACCAACGCTTTTTAAAAAATGAAATACCTTCTTATTATCTAGTTTTGAAGGAACAACGTTCCTTTTATGTTTGGTGGCGATAGCGAAGAGGTCACACCCGTTCCCATTCCGAACACGGCAGTTAAGCTCTTCAGCGCCAATGGTAGTTGGGGGTTTCCCCCTGTGAGAGTAGGACGCCGCCAAGCCATTTAAAAAGATCAGCCATCGGCTGGTCTTTTTTTGTGTTCATAAGGTCATGGAAACAGCCATCTTTTTTCGCATACAGTGTCGCTTTCTTGCACACATAATTAAAGGCTGTTTAAATGGTCTTGTCGTTATTTGATTTCTCTTCATATTGTATATGATGATTTGTAGTATCCTGTAACGGTTTTATATGTCATCTTTATTTTCCTTTGTGATGTCATCATAAGGTGTGTATCTATTTGAAGGTGCTGATTTCTTTTTAATCAGCCGATAACAAACAAAGCATATTACAGTAATAACAAATGGACTATAAGCATATGCCATTTAATCACTCCTTAAAAAGATTGCTTACTATTTCATCTCACTATATCCCTACTATCCCTTTGTTCAAAACAACGCGAAAACAGCGCAAAAAAATACAGGGGTAGCTTCAGATCTGTCCAACTAGTAAAAAGGATCTTGAAGCATTCTTCACCTAACTTTAAGAAAAAGAATTATTTATTGTGAAATGTGTTGACTTAATGGTGGGAAAGGATTAATATAAATAAGCACCAACTAAGACAAACGCAAAAACATCATCGCTTTTGGCTGATTGCTGAAAGAAATAATAACTATTGACTTCTTACTGTGAAAATGATAAGATGAAATGGTCGCTGAAAAACACAGCGATTTAAAATAAGTTAAAAACTTCGTAGAAGTTGACAACTAATCAATAAGATGTTATGATGAATAAACAGCCATTCGAAAGAACGATTGTGGAAATTGCTCTTTGAAAACTGAACAAAACAAAGCGCCAACGTTAAATTTTAAGTGAGCACACACTATCAAAAAAGCAAATGAGCAAGTCAAACATTTCTTCGGAGAGTTTGATCCTGGCTCAGGACGAACGCTGGCGGCGTGCCTAATACATGCAAGTCGAGCGAATCGACGGGAGCTTGCTCCCTGAGATTAGCGGCGGACGGGTGAGTAACACGTGGGCAACCTGCCTATAAGACTGGGATAACTTCGGGAAACCGGAGCTAATACCGGATACGTTCTTTTCTCGCATGAGAGAAGATGGAAAGACGGTTTACGCTGTCACTTATAGATGGGCCCGCGGCGCATTAGCTAGTTGGTGAGGTAATGGCTCACCAAGGCGACGATGCGTAGCCGACCTGAGAGGGTGATCGGCCACACTGGGACTGAGACACGGCCCAGACTCCTACGGGAGGCAGCAGTAGGGAATCTTCCGCAATGGACGAAAGTCTGACGGAGCAACGCCGCGTGAACGAAGAAGGCCTTCGGGTCGTAAAGTTCTGTTGTTAGGGAAGAACAAGTACCAGAGTAACTGCTGGTACCTTGACGGTACCTAACCAGAAAGCCACGGCTAACTACGTGCCAGCAGCCGCGGTAATACGTAGGTGGCAAGCGTTGTCCGGAATTATTGGGCGTAAAGCGCGCGCAGGTGGTTCCTTAAGTCTGATGTGAAAGCCCACGGCTCAACCGTGGAGGGTCATTGGAAACTGGGGAACTTGAGTGCAGAAGAGGAAAGTGGAATTCCAAGTGTAGCGGTGAAATGCGTAGAGATTTGGAGGAACACCAGTGGCGAAGGCGACTTTCTGGTCTGTAACTGACACTGAGGCGCGAAAGCGTGGGGAGCAAACAGGATTAGATACCCTGGTAGTCCACGCCGTAAACGATGAGTGCTAAGTGTTAGAGGGTTTCCGCCCTTTAGTGCTGCAGCTAACGCATTAAGCACTCCGCCTGGGGAGTACGGCCGCAAGGCTGAAACTCAAAGGAATTGACGGGGGCCCGCACAAGCGGTGGAGCATGTGGTTTAATTCGAAGCAACGCGAAGAACCTTACCAGGTCTTGACATCCTCTGACAACCCTAGAGATAGGGCTTTCCCCTTCGGGGGACAGAGTGACAGGTGGTGCATGGTTGTCGTCAGCTCGTGTCGTGAGATGTTGGGTTAAGTCCCGCAACGAGCGCAACCCTTGATCTTAGTTGCCAGCATTCAGTTGGGCACTCTAAGGTGACTGCCGGTGACAAACCGGAGGAAGGTGGGGATGACGTCAAATCATCATGCCCCTTATGACCTGGGCTACACACGTGCTACAATGGATGGTACAAAGGGCTGCAAACCTGCGAAGGTAAGCGAATCCCATAAAGCCATTCTCAGTTCGGATTGCAGGCTGCAACTCGCCTGCATGAAGCCGGAATCGCTAGTAATCGCGGATCAGCATGCCGCGGTGAATACGTTCCCGGGCCTTGTACACACCGCCCGTCACACCACGAGAGTTTGTAACACCCGAAGTCGGTGAGGTAACCTTCATGGAGCCAGCCGCCTAAGGTGGGACAGATGATTGGGGTGAAGTCGTAACAAGGTAGCCGTATCGGAAGGTGCGGCTGGATCACCTCCTTTCTAAGGATAATTACGAGAGCGCTTTTGTTTTGTTCAGTTTTGAATGAGTAATTCATTCAAATAGGAAAGACAAACATCACGATGTGGTGGATTCTTTCTGCTTTGTTCCTTGAAAACTAGATAATAGATAGAAGGCAATTAATTTTTTTCAAAGCATCTGTAAGATCTTTTTTAACGGTTAAGTTAGAAAGGGCGCACGGTGGATGCCTTGGCACTAGGAGCCGATGAAGGACGGGACTAACACCGATATGCTTCGGGGAGCTGTAAGTAAGCTTTGATCCGGAGATTTCCGAATGGGGAAACCCACTGTTCGTAATGGAACAGTATCTTTACCTGAATACATAGGGTACTGAAGGCAGACCCGGGGAACTGAAACATCTAAGTACCCGGAGGAAGAGAAAGCAAACGCGATTTCCTGAGTAGCGGCGAGCGAAACGGAATTAGCCCAAACCAAGAGGCTTGCCTCTTGGGGTTGTAGGACACTCAACATGGAGTTACAAAGGAACGGGGTAAATGAAGCGACCTGGAAAGGTCCGTCGAAGAAGGTAAAAACCCTGTAGTTGAAACTTCGTTCCCTCCTGAGTGGATCCTGAGTACGGCGGGACACGAGAAATCCCGTCGGAAGCAGGGAGGACCATCTCCCAAGGCTAAATACTCCCTAGTGACCGATAGTGAACCAGTACCGTGAGGGAAAGGTGAAAAGCACCCCGGAAGGGGAGTGAAATAGATCCTGAAACCGTGTGCCTACAAGTAGTCAAAGCCCGTTAATGGGTAATGGCGTGCCTTTTGTAGAATGAACCGGCGAGTTACGATTTCATGCGAGGTTAAGTTGATGAGACGGAGCCGCAGCGAAAGCGAGTCTGAATAGGGCGAATGAGTATGAGGTCGTAGACCCGAAACCAGGTGATCTACCCATGTCCAGGGTGAAGTTCAGGTAACACTGAATGGAGGCCCGAACCCACGCACGTTGAAAAGTGCGGGGATGAGGTGTGGGTAGCGGAGAAATTCCAATCGAACCTGGAGATAGCTGGTTCTCTCCGAAATAGCTTTAGGGCTAGCCTCAAGATGAGAGTATTGGAGGTAGAGCACTGATTGGACTAGGGGCCCCCAACGGGTTACCGAATTCAGTCAAACTCCGAATGCCAAATACTTATTCTTGGGAGTCAGACTGCGAGTGATAAGATCCGTAGTCGAAAGGGAAACAGCCCAGACCACCAGCTAAGGTCCCAAAGTATACGTTAAGTGGAAAAGGATGTGGAGTTGCTTAGACAACCAGGATGTTGGCTTAGAAGCAGCCACCATTTAAAGAGTGCGTAATAGCTCACTGGTCGAGTGACTCCGCGCCGAAAATGTACCGGGGCTAAACGTATCACCGAAGCTGTGGATTGACACCGTATGGTGTCGATGGTAGGAGAGCGTTCTAAGGGCGTTGAAGTCAGACCGGAAGGACTGGTGGAGCGCTTAGAAGTGAGAATGCCGGTATGAGTAGCGAAAGAAGGGTGAGAATCCCTTCCACCGAATGCCTAAGGTTTCCTGAGGAAGGCTCGTCCGCTCAGGGTTAGTCGGGACCTAAGCCGAGGCCGAAAGGCGTAGGCGATGGACAACAGGTTGATATTCCTGTACCACCTATACATCGTTTGAACGATGGGGGGACGCAGAAGGATAGGGTAAGCGCGCTGTTGGATATGCGCGTCCAAGCAGTTAGGCCGGAAACGAGGCAAATCCCGTTTCCATTAAGGCGGAGCTGTGATGGCGAGGGAAATATAGTACCGAAGTTCCTGATTCCACGCTGCCAAGAAAAGCCTCTAGTGAGATGTAAGGTGCCCGTACCGCAAACCGACACAGGTAGGCGAGGAGAGAATCCTAAGGTGTGCGAGAGAACTCTCGTTAAGGAACTCGGCAAAATGACCCCGTAACTTCGGGAGAAGGGGTGCTTTTTAGGGTGAATAGCCCAGAAAAGCCGCAGTGAATAGGCCCAGGCGACTGTTTAGCAAAAACACAGGTCTCTGCGAAGCCGCAAGGCGAAGTATAGGGGCTGACACCTGCCCGGTGCTGGAAGGTTAAGGGGAGAGGTTAGCGCAAGCGAAGCTTTGAACCGAAGCCCCAGTAAACGGCGGCCGTAACTATAACGGTCCTAAGGTAGCGAAATTCCTTGTCGGGTAAGTTCCGACCCGCACGAAAGGTGTAACGATCTGGGCACTGTCTCAACGAGAGACTCGGTGAAATTATAGTACCTGTGAAGATGCAGGTTACCCGCGACAGGACGGAAAGACCCCGTGGAGCTTTACTGCAGCCTGATATTGAATTTTGGTACAGCTTGTACAGGATAGGTAGGAGCCTGAGAAGCCGGAGCGCCAGCTTCGGTGGAGGCGTTGGTGGGATACTACCCTGGCTGTATTGAAATTCTAACCCGCGCCCCTTATCGGGGTGGGAGACAGTGTCAGGTGGGCAGTTTGACTGGGGCGGTCGCCTCCTAAAGAGTAACGGAGGCGCCCAAAGGTTCCCTCAGAATGGTTGGAAATCATTCGTAGAGTGTAAAGGCACAAGGGAGCTTGACTGCGAGACCTACAAGTCGAGCAGGGACGAAAGTCGGGCTTAGTGATCCGGTGGTTCCGCATGGAAGGGCCATCGCTCAACGGATAAAAGCTACCCCGGGGATAACAGGCTTATCTCCCCCAAGAGTCCACATCGACGGGGAGGTTTGGCACCTCGATGTCGGCTCATCGCATCCTGGGGCTGTAGTCGGTCCCAAGGGTTGGGCTGTTCGCCCATTAAAGCGGTACGCGAGCTGGGTTCAGAACGTCGTGAGACAGTTCGGTCCCTATCCGTCGCGGGCGCAGGAAATTTGAGAGGAGCTGTCCTTAGTACGAGAGGACCGGGATGGACGCACCGCTGGTGTACCAGTTGTCTTGCCAAAGGCATAGCTGGGTAGCTACGTGCGGACGGGATAAGTGCTGAAAGCATCTAAGCATGAAGCCCCCCTCAAGATGAGATTTCCCATGGCGCAAGCTAGTAAGATCCCTGAAAGATGATCAGGTTGATAGGTCAGAGGTGGAAGCATGGTGACATGTGGAGCTGACTGATACTAATAGATCGAGGACTTAACCAACGCTTTTTAAAAAATGAAATACCTTCTTATTATCTAGTTTTGAAGGAACAACGTTCCTTTTATGTTTGGTGGCGATAGCGAAGAGGTCACACCCGTTCCCATTCCGAACACGGCAGTTAAGCTCTTCAGCGCCGATGGTAGTTGGGGGTTTCCCCCTGTGAGAGTAGGACGCCGCCAAGCCATTTGAAAAGACCAGCCATCCGGCTGGTCTTTTTTGAGGTCGTTATCTTCAGTACTTATTATTTAAACCTATTATAGACCATAAAGAAAGTTATATGCAGGATAAATGGTAGGACATACTATTAATGCATCTGAATTTCTATAGCTATCTGTCTTATCCATATCAGTTTAAGACAAAGGGACAGAATTCTTCGTTTCTGTAGGGATATATGTTAAACTTAACATAGTTCTGAAACTGTCATTGGGGGAATAGCCGATGGATACCTCTGCTAAAGATGAAATGATTTTTTCGTTTGCTGAATGGTTGAGAGACCAAGGCAAATCAGCTAATACGATCAAAACGTATACTGGTGTCCTTTCACAGTTTTGTGACCAGACACAAAAGATATTGATGGAGATCCATTCTGAAGATGTTCAGGCTTATCTTGATAATTTAGAAAATTGCAAGAAAAGCCCAGGGACAATCGAAAAACACTATATTGCATTAAATGTCTTCTTTAAATTTTTAGGTAAACCGCAAGTGATGCTTTCAGTGGAACGTAAAGTTAAGGAGCACAAGCTTGAGGTACCTGAAACTTTAAGCCTCAATGAGCAGCAGATACTGTTAAAAGATATAGAAGCAGAAGGGAATCTAAGGAACATTGCCATCGTCTACCTTTTGTTACATACTGGAATTCGTGTCTCCGAATTATGTGACTTAAATGGCCGTGACGTCATCATGGAAACAGAGCGGAATTATATACTTGTCCGGAACGCAAAAGGTGAAATCGACAGATCCGTACCCCTTACGATATCGGCCATTCAACATGTACAAAATTATCTTTTTTCTTTAAAAGAAAAAGCAGATCCGTTATTCATCTCAAGCTATAATCAAAGGATCACTCCGAGGTCAGTTCAATATATATTGAAAAAATACAATGTGCATCCGCATAAACTGCGACATACTTTTTGTCAAAGGTTAGTGGATAATGGAATAGATATACAAACGATATCAAAGCTTGCCGGTCATAAAGATTTAAACGTAACGAAGCGTTATCTAAAAGAAAAATCGCTGGATCTGGCAAATGCGATAGATCAAACTTTCACGAAACACTAATATAAAGAAATGAAAAAGGGAAGAGAGATCTTTCCTTTTTTTGTTTAAACAAACAGATTCCTTGGAAATGACGAATAGGACGTTTTGTCTTAAGAGATGGGACGGGTTGAAAGAAGAGGAATATAGTTCAGTCAAAAGGACCGAACATTGATGCATTGTTGAATCAAAAAAGAGGGGGTTCCTGAAATAAGGAATCCCCTCTTCTTTTTCTTCGTTACTTAACTGTTTTTTTCTTCTTTTTACCTATTTTCATTATAAATTCATATACTACTGGCACTATTACAAGTGTTAGCAATGTAGAACTCACCAGTCCGCCGATAACGGTAATGCCCAAACCTTGTGATATTAATCCACTGCCTTCCGCACCGATTGCCAGAGGTATTAAAGCGCCGATTGTGGCAAGGGCAGTCATCAGGATAGGGCGTAGACGGGTGGATCCTGCCTCGAGTAAAGATTCCCTGGTAGATAGCCCGGATTCTTCATTCTTGATAACACGGTCGACTAATACGATGGCATTGGTCACGACGATACCTATAAGCATCAGGACACCCATCATTGCCGAAACGCTGATGGTCTCACCTGCAATGAATAGCCCTGCCAATGCCCCGATTACCGTAAATGGTAAGGAGAAGAGAATGGCTATTGGTGCTAAACCACCATGGAAAGTAACCACTAGGACAAAGTATACGATAGCAACTGCCGCTAACATAGCGATACCAAGTTGAGTGAATGATTCTTGGATATCTTCCGTCACTCCGCCGTAGTCTATAGAGACGCTTGCAGGAAGGTCTAATTTATCAACTTCCTTCTGTACATCAGCTGTCACTGCGGCCACATCATCCGATTTGATTGTTGCAGACACGTCGGCATAAATTTTTCCATCGCGGCGGCTGATTGTATCGGAAGCTTTGCCTTCTTCGATTTTTACAAGCTCTTTCAATGGGATTTCCATTCCCATTGGAGAAGAAATTTTCGTATTCTCTAGATCTTTTTTGTCTTCGAATGTTGTTTCTTTTGTCTCGACATATACTTTGACTTCTTCTCCATCTTTCTTAATGGTAGTTAAAGCATCATCCTTATTCGTATTGGCGATGGACATTCCAATTTGTGCAGCTGTCAGTCCAAGGTCGCTTAGCTTTTCTTGGTCTGCAACTAAAGTGTATTGCTCATAAGCATCTAAAAGACTTGTATCAACATCTTTTAAATCTTTATTTTTCTTCATGATATTTTGAATATCATCAATTACCGGTTCAATATCTTTTTGTGTATTTCCGTAAACAAACAGAGTGGTCTCGTTGCTTGATGTTGATGTGAAATCTTGTTGTTTCCATGTTCCAGGTGAATCAAGTTCAGTTAATTCTTTTATGACGGTTTCTTTTTTGTCCCCGAAATTTTCGGTGTCTTCGTCATAGAGTACATAGAAGAGAGCCGAGTTACTCGAGCCGCCCATCATGCCTCCGCCCATCATGCTTTCGCCAAGTGTGTATTGAACGGTCTTCACATCGTCTTTATCCATGAAGTATTTTTCCACTTTTTCTGTTTGCTTTTCAATATCCTCTTTTAACTCTCCAGGTGCGGGAGTGTAAGTGACGATGATCGTTTTTTCTTCATCTGCAGGCATGAAGCTTACACCGATGCTTGGGATTAGGAATAAACTGCCAACTAATAATACAATGGCTGTGCCGAAAGTGATTAGTTTATGGTTTAATGACCAATCCAGTGATTTTCGATAGAGTGCTGATAGTTTGCTTGGTTTTTCTTCATGTGATTTTAATTCTTTTGTAGATAGTCCCTTTTTAAATAAAGAGTCTGCCATTGCCGGAACAAGTGTGATGGCGATTATTAATGAAGCGACTAATGCAAACACCATTGTTAAGGCGAATGGCGTGAATAGTTCCCCGACAGGTCCTGTAACGCTTGCTAAAGGCAGGTATACGGCTACAGTAACGATTGTCGATGAAAGGATGGGGATGAACATTTCCTTAGTGGCAGATCGTATTAATTCGCCGCCTTTTAATTGTTCGCCTTTTAAAGCCATTCTTCTATAAATATTTTCTATGACGACAATGGAGTCATCGACGACTCGGCCAATCGCAACGGTCATGGCCCCAAGTGTCATGACATTCAATGAAATATCCATTTGTTTGAGCACCAAAAGGGCTGCTAACAGGGATAATGGAATCGAAATGACGGAAATGAGAGTCGTTTTAAAGTTCCTAAGGAACAGCATGATAACAATAACGGCAAACAGACAGCCGAAGAGTGCCTTGCTGATCATGGTTTCAACGGAATCTTTAATCGGTTTAGCTTGATCGAGAGTAGTGTGTACACTTACTCCATTAAACTCTTCTTTGAAATTCGATGCTTCTTCATTTACTTCGTCGACGATTGCAACTGTATCGGCATCAGGTGATCTTGTAACCTGGATTCCAATCGATTCGCTACCGTTTGTTCTTGAAATCGATTCAGCCTTACCGGTAATTTTAACATCGGCAATATCTGATAATTTCACATTTTGCAGTTGGGCAGGACCTGTTTCCATTTCAGGAGATAATTGATTGGTTTCCTGTCCAGTTTGTGCTGGCGCTCCTGTTTTCGGGCCGCCGGTTAAAGGTATCTTTATATTTTTCAGGTCCTTTAATGTGGAAATGTTTCCATCCACAACGATTGTTTTCTCTTTATCATCAAAGTTATATATGCCAAGCGGCATACTGACGTTTGCAGCCTGGATAACCTTCTTTACGGTTTCTTCATCGAGCCCGTATTGAGCCATCTTGTCCTGGTCGAATACAAGGCTTCCTTCATTTACTTGCTGTCCGGAAATGGATACGGATGTCACGCCGTCAATTCCTTCAAGTTTAGGTACTAACACCTCTTCGACATTTTTTGTAAGGGCTGGTAAATCAGAAGCCTTATCTGTTACACTGAGTGCGACGACAGGAAAAGCGTTTAATTCTAATTTAGATACGCTCGGGTCATCTACTCCCTCTGGCAGTTCCAATTTCTCTAAAGCATCTTTCACTTCTTTTACTGCATCATCCATATCCGTATCATAATCATATTGTAATTGGATGGAAGAGGCATTGGCCATGGACGAAGAACTGACTAATTCGACTCCTGGCAAATTTGTTACTTTTAGCTCAATCTGGTCTGTGAGCTTATCTGCTACTTCTTCAGGTGCAGCTCCAGGATAAACAGTGGAGATGCTTATTAAAGGAGTGGAGATGCTTGGTATGGTTTCTTGTTTCATGTTTAAACCGGAGTATAAACCAGCTGCAACGATGATGATGGTAAGCAACCAGATTGCCAATTTATTCTTTAATGAAAATTTAATTATTGAATTCAAGCTTGTACCCTCCATACATAAAATTGTGACCAGTCGGTCACAAACTCAAATATATAGTATATGGATTATGATTGCAATAGATAATATCCGTTAGTGCTAACGTTGTGATTTCAAGGGTTTTGGGATACAATTTGGAAGATATGACCCATTGGTCACCGGTGGACAATTTTAAAAGATAGGATGAATTTGATGAAAGAAAAAAATAAGATGATCATAGATAAGTCTGTGGAGCTTTTCGCGGAGAAAGGCTATCATGCAACTTCGGTTCAGGAAATTGTTGAAAAATGCGGGATAGCAAAAGGGTCCTTTTATAATTATTTTAAATCGAAGGAGGAATTACTAGTCTCCATTTTTAAATTTTATTATGAAGCGTTGACAGACTCATTACTTGATCTTGAACTGGATGCTTCATTGTCCAGTAAAGACAAATTCATGAGGCAGATCACTGTTCACATTGAGCATATGACGGGAAATACCAACTTGATTCAAATGATGATGCAGGAACAAATGGTTCATATCAGCAAGGAACTAGATGGATTTTTACATTATATCCATGAAGAGGGCTTGATTTGGTTCAAGCGTAAAATCATTGAGTTATACCCGGGACTTTCATCTGATCTTCTGCCCGATTGCACCATTATTTTAGATTCGCTTTTCAAAGGCTATATCGGAATATTGATCAGGAAACAAAATGCTTTCGATGTAGAATTGTTACCTAGCTTCATATTGAACCGGATGGATTCCATTGTCGCAAGTCTGGAGAACATGGAAGATCCATTATTGAAACAATTTCCCCTACCAGGTTGCTCGATGCGGGATATGAGCCCAAAAGAAGAAATCCATTCGATTATCGCCAGGATGCTGGAAGTGGAAACACGTAAAGAAGAGGGAAGGGAGACACGTAAAATTACGGAAGCTTTAAAGGCACTCCAGGAAGAATTTTCAAAGGTTAGGCCAAGCTCAATCATCTTGGAAAGCCTTTTGTTATTTTTGGAAAAAAATGAAAAAAGGAGCCCCTTGTGTTCAAAGCTTATCTTATTGATGAAGGATTATTTGCTGAATATATGAAGGCTTTACTGAAAGGGGCGAAAGCCTCTTTTTCATTTAAATTTTTAATGAGATTTAAAAACGGAGATTTAGGAAAAAGTAAAAAGTGATGGGAAGAAGACAATTCTTTCAATAATATGGGGGCTAGAATCATGCGATGGAAAAAGGGAATGCTGATTTATAATAAAAATGCAGGGAATGATAAACTCGAAAGGAATCTAGGAGGGTGTCTTCCGGTATTAGCTCCACATATTGATGAGTTTCTCATTCTACAAACAAAGCAAAAAGGCGATGCATGCCGTTATTGTTTGGAATATGGTGAAGAAATGGATGTAGTTTTCGTATTGGGAGGAGATGGAACGGTACATGAGTGTGTAAATGGCCTTTCACCCCTTCAGAGGCGGCCGTTGTTTGGGATTTTACCTGGAGGGACTTGCAATGACTTCTCCAGGACATTAAAGATTCCTCAAAATGTTCGTCAAGCTGCGGAAGCATTAGTAAACGGTAAGGTTCGTCCAATTGATATTGGTAAATCCAATAACGATTATTTTTCCAATTTCTGGGGAGTTGGGCTTATTTCAGATGCTTCAAATAATATTGATGAGCAGGAAAAAAGCAGGTTCGGAAAGATAGGATATTTATTAAGCGCTGTAAGGACGATTGGTGAGAGTGCTCCCTTTCCCTATAAAGTGGAATATGATGGGAATTTCATTGAAGGGGAAGCAGTTATGATTTTGGTCTTGAATGGTTGTTTTATCGGCACTAATTTATTGCCCTTTCCCATGATTAGACCAGACGATGGGCTCTTTGGCGTTGCCATCTTGGAAAATGCAAGCCTTGGTGCATTTTTAGAAATAATAGCGATGAAACGTTCATGGACTCAAAATATGAGTTCTGACTCTGGGGTGACTTATTTACAAGCAGGTACCTTGACTATTGAATCCAAGAGGCCGCTTGATGTGGATATGGATGGAGAGAACTATAGGCAAACTCCTTCACGCATTAAAGTCCTTGCCCACCATTTGTCAGTATTAACACCAAATTAGTGTGGGGATTCTATTTAAAGGGAAAGGCTTATGTGTTTTTTTTGTATATTCATTCCTTATTTCTGCAATTGTTTCCAAAATAGGATAAAATGTATGATGATATATCATTTTTTGCAGGAGGACCAATTATGGTGTACCAGGTCAGATTGTTAAAGGGCATTTTACAGCCTTATCGGAGTCGTTATCAGCTGCAAAATGCAGAGGCAGTCACAAAGCTTGGATTGAAATTAATATTTATATATTTTCTTAGTCTTATAGTATTCGCCGTTGGGGGATATTTTGGCATTGGTTCAGAATCATTCTCCAAAGAAATCACGAAGATGAGCGCCAATGAATTCGAAGCAGCAAAGTTGCTGATTTTGAGCGGCAATATAATAACAGGAATAATCCACCCTTCCATATACATATTTTTAGCAGCTCTATTCTTTTGGATCGTTACTGATATCCCCTATATAAAATTAGTTATCGTTCAAATGATTCTTTTTGGCCTGCAATTAGTGGAAAAAACATTATTGATTCCCTTATTCGTTTTAATGGATATAGGCAGCGATGCCAATCCTTTTTCATTGGGGATCATCAGTCAGTATTTTCTCAGAAGTGATTATTTCATTCACTTTTTCAGTGAAATTACCATTTTTCAATTTCTCATTATTGCTCTGCAATATTTTTATTTGAAGGAATTTACAGAACGTAATAATTATTTGGTCCTTTTAATGATTGTTCTATTCTATTTGGCCACATGGTTTGTTAAAGCCTTTTTAGGATACATCCAAGTAGGCGTATTTGTATAAAGCGGGTGAAATGAATGAGCGGTAACTGGAAAATAGCGGCGGTCTCCATTGCGTCGATAGTGTTAATAACCGTTAACTTATACCTTATTGAAAAAAAAGAAAGCAAAGTGGAACGGACGGTTTTCGTTGAAAACTGGACTAAGGTAAAAAAAGATACAATTACGGATACTATTCAAACAAATGGGGTAATTAAACCAGTAGAAGAGTATGATATCTATTTTGATGCCAAGAAAAATGATTTTAAGAAATTCCTTGTAAAAGAAGGCGATTCGGTTACGGCTGGCTCCTCGTTGTTTGAGTATACGGCGACCGAACTTGATGCGCTTAAAGCGAGTTTGGAAGCGGAGAAAACGGCAGCTGAGGGGGAAAGGGCAGGGATTGAGGAATACATAGGGAAGTTGAGGTCTTATCAGGGGAACTTGACCAGTGAACCTGAAGCGGCAATTGATGAATCGGTGGAGAAAAACTTGAATATTGATATAACGACAAGCTCTTCAGATCTTATTAAAAGTAACATTGAGCAAGAAATGTACAAGCAGGAACTAGAAAAAAACAGGTTGGATG
Source organism: Peribacillus sp. S4 (assembly GCF_046715815.1). Taxonomy (NCBI): domain Bacteria; kingdom Bacillati; phylum Bacillota; class Bacilli; order Caryophanales; family Bacillaceae; genus Peribacillus; species Peribacillus sp. S4. Next base: position 269,401 of record NZ_CP175708.1, read on the forward strand.
AAAAAGTGAAAATGCTTGACGCTAAATTAAGTTCGATTGAGGAGCAGTCCAGTGCAATTGTGACGACGAGCGAGGCTGATGGTGTCGTTAAAAATATCAATAAAAACCTTGATAATCCCATTATATCCATCGTTTCTACAAATATGGCAATTGAAGGGTATTTCTCCGGAGAGGAAATGAAAAAGGCTGAAGTGGGCATGACTATAAAAGCAAGTTCCTCTGATTCAAAAAAGGCATTGAAAGGGACGATAGGCCGTATCCATTCCTATCCCGCAGAAGAGCCATCATTAAAAAAAGATAACAGATTTCCATTTCAGGCTTTAATCGAACCGGAAGGCGAAGAAACGGAACCTTTGTTGGTGGGATCGAAAGTGAATCTTACTGTAATAACCAATGAGAAAGCCGGTGTACCCTCTATACCGATAGAGGCGGTACAATACCAAAAGCATCCATATATTTACAAGTTGACGAATAAAGGCCATGTGGATAAACATTACATTACAAAAGGTCTTAAGGCTGAAGGGAAGCAGGAAATCATAAAGGGACCATCTGTAGGTGACGTCATCCTCCTGAAGCCGAATGTGGCAGTGAAGAACCATTCTTATTTTATTACCCCGATTCAATTTGAAAAAGTGAAAGCTAGAACTTATAAAAAATTCACCTCTAGGGAAAAAGTAAGATACCTGTTACTTGGCATTCTGGAAAAATAACCGCTTTTTTCACAAGAGAGGTGATGACAAATTATTTATTAATTATATCAATATAACTTAAGTGATTAAAAATCGGGAAGCGTAATTATAGATAGAGTAGCTATTAATACAGAATATTCAGACATATTTAAAGACCTTTTTCTAGAACGGATGCGAATAAATATTTACAGATTATCATTTTTAGTATAATATTTTATTATAAGTTAACTCGCTTAATCTTATTCCAAGAACGGGGGACCCATTTATGTGGATTTTATCCGCTAGGGGTGAATTCAGAAATGAAAGGGCTTTTTGTGTTTCCAATCCTAACCCGACAGCTAACCTCGTCAGCGTCTTCAAGGGAACATGTGTGAATATTCACGCCTATAAGAAATCGACACATGAAGTGTCTTTTTTTTCGGCGTAAAGACAGAGTTTTTCAAAAAAGAAAAATTACTTTCTTTTATTAGTATCTTGTTTCCCTTACCGAGACAAAAATGTTTTTGCATCAAAGACTTTATGGAAGGTGAGGAAAGTAAATGAAGAAATTCAAACTAAGTTTAGCTAGCCAAATTTTCATTGGTTTAATTCTAGGGATTATCGTTGGTGCCATTTTTTATGGTAATGAGACGGCCCAAAACTTTTTACAGCCATTCGGAGACATTTTCCTACGAATGATTAAAATGATTGTAGTGCCGATCATCGTTTCAAGCCTTATCGTTGCAGTTGCTGGTGTAGGTGATTTGAAAGCGGTAGGTAAACTAGGTGCTAAATCATTATCATACTTTGTTGTCGTAACTATGATAGCGATTGCTGTTGGTTTAATTTCAGCGAATATCATCCAGCCTGGTGCTGGTGTGAATATGGATAAGCTGGAACAAACTGATATTTCTACGTATGTTGATACAGCAGAAACTAAGCAGCATGAATCGTTCGTGGATACACTCGTTCACATTGTACCATCCAATCCAGTCCAAGCTATGGTACAAGGCGATATGCTAGCGATCATTTTCTTCTCCGTGTTGTTTGGGCTTAGTATTGCAGCCATCGGTGAAAAGGGTAAACCAGTATTCCGCTTCTTCCAAGGTACAGCTGAAGGAATGTTCTACCTAACTAACATGGTCATGAAATTCGCTCCTATCGGTGTATTTGCACTAATCGGTGTGACGATCTCCAAGTTCGGTTTGGAATCTTTAATTCCGCTAGGAAAGTTAGCGCTTTCTGTATACGGAACAATGATTTTCTTTGTAATAGTCATTCTTGGTCTTATTGCGAAATTTGTCGGATTCAATATCTTTACGCTGATTAAACTTCTAAAAGAAGAATTGATTCTTGCTTTCTCTACTGCAAGTTCAGAAGCGGTTCTTCCGAAACTCATGGAAAAAATGGAGAAAGCGGGATGTCCAAAACATATTGCTACATTTGTTATTCCGACTGGATACTCCTTTAACCTTGATGGTTCTACATTATACCAAGCGTTAGCAGCTATCTTCATCGCTCAAATGTACGGAATCGATTTAAGCGCGTATGAGCAAATTACGCTGATGCTAGTGTTAATGATCACGTCCAAGGGGATTGCGGGTGTACCAGGTGTATCTTTCGTAGTGCTTTTAGCGACATTGGGAACTGTCGGTATTCCTATTGAAGGTCTAGCATTTATTGCCGGTATCGACCGTATTCTTGATATGGGACGTACAGTGGTAAACGTTATCGGTAATTCACTTGCGGCAATCGTCATCTCTAAATGGGAAGGTCAATTCAACCCTCCTTCCAAAAAAGAGTTAGAGCAAGTTTCTTAATATAAAAAATCCAGAGTGAAATGTCACTCTGGATTTTTTTATTTATTTTTTGAATGAGATAGCGCTTTCTTATTTCTCGATGACTGTAAACTCCGCTTCCTTAGAGATACTCAAGCACTTCAAGTTGAATTGTTTTATGGAGGAAACTACCTTCTTGACGCGTCTTCCCGGATGTCAAAATGCCCCCAAATTCATAAAGCCTTTCATCTTGTTTACCCTAAAACCAAATCATTTCCTCTCGGCCCAGAAGGTCATGTGTTGTGAAATGAAACTACCTTCCGGCTTTAAAATACGTTAATTTGTTTCAAAGCTAATGTCGGTCATTTTGAGTTGGGGAAGCATCAGCAAAAAGGGAAGCGGCCCTATGAAATGAGTGAATGAGTGATAAAACCATATATGATCCATTCTTCGAATCCTATATTTTTTCCTATTGGTTAATATGGATTTTGATTCATGTTATTTACCTGATGCAGATGATGATGATTAATATTGGGGTTATATAACTTACGTGAAACTCCAAAAGTTTGATAAAATAACATTATTGATTGAGAGCTCGGAGGGGGTCAGGTTATGAAGAATGAAAGTAATGATATCTTATACATGTATATGCAGGCTTCCGAACGCTTTGTCCTTTTTAATGGACTCAATTTTCGTGAATTCGTCAATTCGCTTCCGTATACCTTGGATTCGATCTTATTATTGAAACATCAATTCGATGGAGGGGAATACAATTTGAATGTCCTGCTTGAGAGCGCTTCATCTGAAGCTATTGCGAAGCTCGTTAAAGAAAATGTCCGGGCATATGGAGATTTCTGTTGGATTGATTTTGAAGAAGCGGAAGTGCTGGATGAATTGGATGGAAGGGAAATAGCGGAACTTTTATATTTAGGACACGCTAAAACCCATCTGGATCCCCCGTTTTTCCGTAAATTGAATAACCAATTTGTGTACCTTGCCCAGGATGATGGCTGGTTCAATAAAATTTATTTTCGTTCTCTTTCGACATATTATATGATGTTAGGAAGTCTGATTCCGCTAAAGCTGGAGCCGTTAAAAGTAGAGAGGACGTGGCTTGGAATCAGAAAGAAAAAAGAGCTGACGGCGATTCCTGCAGAAATCATCGTTTCCTTGGCTCATATTCTGGCAGAGGGGCTCGTTTTTTCCTTTCGGGATGTTAAGTATACTAGAACGAAAATTGAGATACCGGCATGGGTCGTAGGGGATTATTTAAACATGGATGAAATGCATGATTCCTTTTCGGATAGAGATAGTAAGGAGCCCGATGCATTTATTATCTTCAATCGAAAAGAGAAGATTTGGGAAAGCGTTATTAAAAATACACCATCCTCCTGATTTTATTTGAAGTCTTTGAACTTTTTAGGTGTAAGACTTACCGTCTCATGCATAAAAGATAAGAGAGGGAAACGTAGAGGTGTTCACAGGATGTGGCGGCTTTATTCTGTGTTCTGCAAAATAGTAATCATTGGAAAAGCCTCAATGATGGAAGTTTCGCTTTATCCCGCATTAACAGGCTGTAAGGAAGCCTGATGATAAATGTAATGAAAAAGAAATGTGGTGAGCCAACAGCCTGTAAATGCCCGATTGCGCCGCACAGGATGTGCTAGCACAGGAGTTGCCACAGGATGTGGCGGTTTTATCCTGTGTTCTGCAGAATAGTAATCATTGGAAAAGCCACAATGATGGAAGTTTCGCTTTACCCCGCATTAACAGGCTGTAAGGAAGCCTGATGATAAATGTAATGAAAAAGAAATGTGGTGAGCCAACAGCCTGTAAATGCCCGATTGCGCCGCACAGGATGTGCTAGCACAGGAGTTGCCACAGGATGTGGCGGTTTTATCCTGTGTTCTGCAGAATAGTAATCATTGGAAAAGCCACAATGATGGAAGTTTCGCTTTATCCGTTTTAGTGTAAAGTGATACAATGAACATGGTTAAAAGAATATTGGAGGGTAATAACTCATGAAAACTAAACTTGGTTTGCTTTATGGTGGAAAATCTGCGGAGCATGAGGTTTCTATGCAGACGGCTTTAGCGGTCATTAAAGCTCTCGATTTAGCAAAGTTTGATATATATCCGATTTACATAACAAAAGATGGTTCATGGATTAATGGACCAAAGTTAACAGGTCCTGCCGAGAATGTGGAGGCTTTGACATTTTCACCGGAAAAATCGAGCTCGCCTCTTGCCTTGCAAGCACATTCAACTGATGAAGATAGTGAATCAACAGGGTATGATGTAATTTTCCCATTGCTTCACGGACCGAATGGAGAAGATGGAACCGTACAAGGGATGCTGGAACTGTTGAACCTTCCTTATGTAGGGAATGGCGTTTTAGCTTCTTCAGCAGGAATGGATAAGGTCATCATGAAAAACATTTTTGCCCAGGCAGGACTTCCTCAAGTGAAATACACTTGGTTCATTCGTTCCGAATGGGAGAAGAATACTGAAAGTGCCATCAAAAAGGTAGCGGATGAATTGGGGTACCCTTGTTTTGTCAAACCTGCCAATTTAGGTTCAAGTGTCGGTATCAGCAAATGTAATGATGCTGATGAACTGGAAAAAGCGGTAGCGGAAGCTTTTCAATTCGATCGGAAGATCATCATTGAAGAAGGGGTCATTGCTCGTGAACTCGAGTTTGGTATTCTTGGTAATGATGAACCGTCTTGTTCAGTGGCAGGCGAGATCATCCCTAAGAAAGATTTTGCCTTCTATGATTATTCAGCAAAATATGTAGACGGTAATTCAGCGATGGTCATTCCGGCGGAGATAACGGAAAGCGAGTATGCAGCTTTATCCGAAATGGCCATTACTGCCTTTAAGTCATTGGATTGCTCTGGATTGGTCCGCGCAGATTTCTTCTTGACGCATGAGGGGCAAATCTATATTAATGAAGTGAATACAATGCCTGGGTTTACTCCTTTCAGCATGTTTCCGTTATTGTGGAAGCACACAGGTGTCGACTATCCAGCGTTAATTGAAACACTCGTGAAACTTGCCTTGGAACGTCATCAGGAAAAACAACAAATCAAATATACAGTTTGATCATGCAGGTAAAGTATCAGTAAACTCCACAATCCATCATGCCTTGATTTGATGGATTCCAATCAGCAGGAACCGGTGCGATTTAAACTGGTTTCTGCTTCGTTTGGTTAACGGAGAGCGATTAACGGTTCGATGAATGTAGGAGGAACAAAATGATAAAGAGAACGTTAAAACAAGTACATGAAATGGCAGAGGGATTGAATGATATCAGTCCATTCCAGTCCAAAGGAATTAATGGGGTTACCATCGATTCAAGAACGATCAAGGAAGGATGTTTGTTCATTCCGCTTAAGGGAGAGAAGGTTGACGGCCATGAGTATGTCAAGCAGGCTTTAGCGCAAGGGGCTGCAGCTTCCTTTTGGCAAAGGGATGTTCCGAATCCTCCTGATGATTTACCGATAATCATTGTCGAAAACACTGAGAAAGCACTTCAACAATTGGCGCGTTCTTACCGCCAGGAGTTGAATATAAAGGTCATTGGGATAACAGGGAGCAATGGTAAGACCACTACGAAAGATATGACCGCTGCGCTGCTGGCAACTGCCTATAAGGTTCATAAAACCAATGGAAACTTCAATAATCATTTAGGTTTGCCGCTAACGATACTTTCTATGGCACAGGATACGGAAGCGGCTGTTTTGGAAATGGGGATGAGCAGCCGCGGTGAAATCGAGTTCTTATCCAAAATGGCAAAGCCTGATGTAGCGATCATTACCAATATCGGTGAATCACACTTATTGGATTTAGGATCACGCGAGGAAATCGCGAATGCGAAGTTGGAAATTGTCGAAGGTTTGGCGAAAGATGGAACGCTGATATATCATGGTGATGAACCATTGCTTCGCAATCGGATCAAAAAGGATTTTCCTGATTTAAACGTAATATCTTTTGGACGTACGGAAGAAAATGATTTATATCCACAGGCCATCAGCCAAGGGGCGGACAGTACCACGTTTACCATCGCAAGCGGTGATAAGGAGATCGGTTATGAGATACCTGTGTTAGGTCATCATAATGTTCTTAATGCGTTGGCGGCCATCTTGGTTGCTAAAGAATTCAATGTGGATGATTCTTCGATCCGTAAAGGCCTATCGACCATTCAGTTAACTAATATGAGGATGGAATTGGTTGAAGGCGCAAAAGGGCAGAAAATCATCAATGATGCATATAATGCCAGTCCAACCTCAGTCAAGGCGGCAGTGGAGTTGGTTGAGGGCTTATCTGGATTCGAGAATAAGATCCTTGTATTGGGAGATATGTTGGAGTTAGGGCCGCAGGAAAAAGACTTTCATACAAAAATTGGTGAATTGATTTCCAATGAGCGGATTGATAAGATTTTCACATATGGTCCTTTAGCCGAGTTTATTGCCAAGGGAGCGAGCAAGTCCTTTTCATCGGAGCAGGTTCGCCCTTTTCAAGATAAGCAGGAGCTTATAGAGGAACTTAAGTCGTCCACACAGGAAAATGACATCATACTTGTTAAAGCTTCCAGGGGCATGAAGCTGGAGGAAGTCGTTCAAGCTCTACAAAAATAAAAAATAATGAAAAGGCCGTTTCTTTTTTGAAACGGCCTTTTTTATTGTCTTTAAAAAAGTGTCCCGGCTATAATGCAGATGTCATCGTTAATCACTGAATGCCTCATCCTTGAGACCAATAGCTCCTGAAGAAGGTCATTTGTATCGAGATGGACATTTTCAATGAATTCCCTCTCGATATTGTCAGATCGGTCAATGGCGGAAGGTGTGGGCGTTTTAGACAGTCCGTCTGTATAGATGATGAAACGGCTTCCTGGTTCATAATGAAAGACTATTTTTTTTATGGGCAATTCGGGGATCAGTCCGCTTGGTGTGGCCCCTTCGTTTAAGTTGAGAATTTGATTGGTGCATGGGGAATACAAAAAGGCCGAAGGAAGTCCGTAGTTCACATATTCGATGAGTCGATCCTTTGTATTCACGTATGCGATGAAGGCTGTAATACGAGCATGTTTTTTGTTTTCCCGATTAACTCCTTGAAATAGGTCCCGAATATGTTTGCCCAGTTCCTCTGTTATGTAAATGGGGTCTTTTACCCGTTTGATAAGGTCGGGCATCAAAGTCCTTATGGACATGTTTATAAGTGCTGTGTGGATGCCTTTTCCAAATACATCGATCATGATGAAGCCGTATATCCTGTCGCCGACCTCCGCCCAGTAAAATAAATCCCCAGAAAGCTCACTCGAAGGCTGAAAAAGGCCTTTGACCTCTATATCTTCATTATTGATCGACAAAGGTAAACTTGAAAGTTGAATCCCCTTTGCAATTCGCAGGCTCCTTGCTGATTTTTGGTGTATCTTTTCAAGCTCTTGCCCCTTCTTTTTTGCCGAAAACAATTGCATGCTGATGTTTTTGAGTGACTTTAATTTAATCCGGACTTCTACTGAATCGGCAGGGACTGCCATGGTTTCATAAAAGGTCTTTTCCGGTAAGGCATGAGGGGGCTCCATTCCTAAAGCGCGTTTGTAAATGAATAAGATAGGGATTTCGTGAGATTCAGCTAAGGCAAATAAAGAAGTTTGCTGCCAAGAATCTGTTGATATGTGCAAAGGCAAAATAAATAATGATTTCATTAAGTCCGATGAATCTTCGAATAGATGACTTTGATTGAGTGGATCCTCCAAAAAAGTGACTTTCTTGTTCATTTTCTTTAAGATTCGACCAAAATCCTTACATAAAGGAACATCTATTGTGAATATGTTCATATAACCCCCCGTTGATTTGTTGATAGGTCAATCATACTGCATTTAGACTAATTTACTATAATTTTTACACAAAAAGATGAAATTTTCGAAAAATTAATGATTCCATATACCTGGAAATTCATTCATGATAAGCCCTTTCCTCCAACGGGGGTAATCGTGGAAGGGGGGTATCGTTAGATTTTAATCCTTCCTAAAAAGGTTTGTTGAAACTATTTGATTTAAACTCATATCATATATAAATGGATGTTCGTTTTGGCCGGGATGTTCTCATCCCGAACCATGATTTTAACAGGACTAGGTTCCGGTTTTGTGAAATCCTCCTAATTGGATTTCTGAAGCCACTGGAACGGTTTTTAAATAAAAAACTGTAGAAAAACTCGCTTTCTTCGAATTTGTCTAAGTTTGAATCCACTTACGCATAAATGGATATAGTAAAACGGTGATCCTATTGATGAAATAATCAGTCCATGTGTTTTTTTTAACCCATTATTGAATGAACAAGCGATATTCTTACTCAAAAGTGTAACGGCTGCATATTTAACAGGAAGAAATGACTAATTTTTTCATTTTTGAAACTGTCTAAAGTTTTTAGTAACTCTGAATGGGCGATATCCTTTATTGCATTAACAGTTTGAAAATGGTAATATGAGTATGAGTTTAAATGTCTTATCATTGATGATTATTTAAAATTAATCAGGTTGAGGCAACAAAATTGTATGTTCTTACATGTTTCATGAGTTCATTCTTGAGATTATTTTAGATTAAATAGGCCTCGCGTCTGGTCATATATAAAAGCTGCATCTCTTGGCGGCTTTAGTAGCTATTAGGGAATCAAGCCGCATTTAAGCGCTTTTCCACTTCTGCAAATCCTCAACGCACCGGGCCTGTTTTGTATAAGAATCTTGGCTCTCGTCAAGTTTTGTTCATACAGTCTTTTTAAGTCTGATGAATAATAGGTGCAGCAGCCCTCACCTGAATAAAACGGTGAAACACCCGTTTATGCTACTTTTAATTTTCCATATTGAATTTAATTTTGGTTACATGTACTTTTAAAAAGATGAGCGTAGGTTAATGATAAGTCTACACGTGCGCGAAGTTAAAAATGCCAGTGAATGTCCGTACTGGTATATTTCCTTTTTAAAAAATCATATTGAGTTCATTTGAACTAAAAGGCAGACATACTTTTAGGTGATAATGATAAACTTTTTATAAGAGATAAAGAAGAACATCCGTCATGATGATGAGGATTTGAACTAAAACATCTGTGCATGATCCATGAATGCACGTGTAAATTTACGATATAAAAAGGAGTACGAAAACATTGACATTGTTTAGCGAATTAGGATTAGATAGAACGTCCATGAAATCAATAGAAAAAATGGGATTTGAAGAAGCGAGCCCGATTCAATCCCAAACGATACCTCTAGCACTTGAAGGTAAAGATATCATTGGTCAAGCGCAAACGGGAACAGGTAAAACAGCAGCATTCGGTATTCCATTGATGGAAAACATCGATATTAATAACGAAAACGTGCAAGGGATTGTCATTGCACCTACACGTGAGCTTGCCATTCAAGTTTCCGAGGAACTTTTCAAGCTTGGTTACGGAAAACGCGCTCGTGTACTTGCTGTTTATGGTGGACAAGACATCGACCGCCAAATCCGTGCTTTAAAGAAAAAACCACATATTATCGTTGGTACGCCAGGTCGTCTTTTAGACCACATCAAACGTAAAAATATTAAATTAGGCGGAGTTCACACTGTAGTTCTTGATGAAGCGGATGAAATGCTTAACATGGGATTCATTGAGGATATCGAATTGATCCTTTCAACGGTTCCTGACGAAAGGCAAACATTGCTTTTCTCAGCTACAATGCCTGATCCGATCCGTAAAATTGCTGAAAGATTCATGCGGGAACCAGTTCTTGTACGTGTAAAAGCAAAAGAAATGACAGTGGATCGTATCGAACAATATTACTTGGAGTTAAAAGAAAGTGAAAAATTCGATACACTTGCACGCCTTTTCGATATTCAAACACCGGATCTTGCCATCGTCTTCGGACGTACGAAACGCCGTGTCGATGAATTGGCATCTGCATTGAATATCCGCGGTTATATGGCTGAGGGCATTCATGGTGACCTTAGTCAGGCAAAACGCCTTTCTGTTTTGAAAAAGTTTAAAGACGGCAGCATCGATGTACTCGTTGCTACTGATGTTGCTGCACGTGGACTTGATATTTCCGGCGTTACTCACGTATACAACTTTGATATCCCTCAAGATCCGGAAAGCTACGTTCACCGTATTGGACGTACAGGACGTGCGGGTAAACATGGTATAGCCATTACGTTTGTAACACCAAGAGAAAGAGGCCAACTGCATGCAGTTGAACATACAACGAAAAAACGTATGGAGAAACTTAAGACTCCTACGTTAACTGAAGCGTTGGAAGGTCAACAAAAAGCAGTAACGGAAAAAATCCTTAATACAATCGAGAATGAGGATTTAACTTTATACCTTGGTCAAGCGGAAGAATTATTACAAAAACATAGCGCAGCGGATTTAGTTGCAGCCATGCTTAAATCAATGACAAAAGAACCGGATCAAACGCCTATCAAGTTAACGGAAGAATCTCCGTCTCCAATGCGTCGCAATCGCGGAGGAAGCAGTTCTTCTGGCAACAGACAGCGCAATGGCCGCAGTTCTTCAGGCAGAAAAGATTACGGCAGCGGATCAGGGAAACGCCCAAGCACGAACCGTAAATCGAATGGTTACGGAAACCGCAGCACGAGCCAAAAAAGAGAAAAAACTAATAAGATTTAATTGAATTGGGAATGCCGCTCATTTGAGCGGCATTTTTTTGTGCATCACCAACTTCTTCATGTAAGGTATCCGCGGTTTTTGGATGGAATGCCCACAGCCTTTGTTTGAAAAGGGGTTAATTTCCAGTATTTAAATATAGTATAATGGATGAAAGCAAGGGTGGATGATGATGATTCAATTAGCATTACCTGTCCGGAAGAGGAGAAGCACATGGAACCTGAAAATCGTATATCGAATAAGGCCTTAACCGTATGGAAAATCAGTGGTCTTATAAGCTGTTCAATAACCTGGATTATAAGCATCGCCGTACTCGTGCTTACAATCATTTTTGATTGGACATATTGGGTGATTGGCGCGTTGGTCCTAATTTCGACAATCCAATCCTATCTGGCCATCTTTCTGATTCCGTCCGTTAAATGGAAGAGGTGGCGTTACGAAGTAAGAAATACTGAAATTGATATCCAAAGTGGTATTTTCATCATTAAAAGAACACTCATACCCATGATAAGGGTTCAGCATGTTGAAACGAAGCAAGGGCCATTATTAAGAAAATACGATTTAGCCTCCGTTGAAATTTCCACTGCAGCGACTCTTCATGTTATCCCTGCCTTGGACCTTGCAGAGGCGGATGAATTGCGGCATTATATTTCGAGAATGGCAAGTGTGGAGGAAGAAGATGTCTGATCCTAAAAGGCTTCACCCCATAGCTGTAATGCTTAACATCATTAAATCGATTAAGGAGTTAGTCATCCCTTTTTTATTAGTGGTCGTCATTCCTGGGAAGAATGAAGGAATTCCCGGATGGATACAACCGCTGGTCATTGCCATTATTATACTTTTGATTATAGGGAATGCTTTCTTGCAATGGTTACGCTTTACATATCGGATCGAAGAGGGAGAATTCAGAATTGAGTCCGGGGTTTTCGTAAGGAAGAAACGGTATATAAAGTTTGATCGGATTCATAGCATAGATATATCAGAGGGCATCATCCAGAGGGTATTCAGCCTGGTGAAGCTGAATATTGAAACGGCAGGCGGGTCTCAGGCGGATGCCGTATTATCAGCCATAAGGAAAAGTGATGCGGATCGAATCAATGCTTATATAAGTGAGGGAAAAAATGCGTATAACCCATTTGATAGGGATAAAGATGAAGTCGCGGATAATGAAATTGTTGCAAAATCATCTTCCGTTTTTAAGCAGACACTGCCGCAGTTATTCGCTATGGCTGCCACTTCGGGAGCGGTAGGTGTCTTCCTATCCGGGGCAGTCGCTTTTATTTCACAGTTCGATGAAATGATACCTTTTCAGAGAATATTTAAGGATTATGAAGATTTTATTGAAATGGGGACCTTCATTCTGACCTTGTTTGCCCTTGTGGCTTTATTGGCGGTTTATGTGCTGGCCACATTAAGTATGGTAATTAAATACGCTTCCTTTACCGTGATAAAAACGGATGAGGAGATCGTTATTTCCAGGGGGCTTCTCGAGAAAAGACGGCTGACAATCCCTATCCATAAAATTCAAGGTATCCGGATCATGGAGAATTTAATTCGAAAGCCATTGGGATTGGCGACGGTTTATATTGAATATGCGGGAGGGAGCATGGAAGATAAAGAAAGTCTTTCCATCATGCTGTTCCCTTTAATCAGAAAGAAGCATTTACAGGGAAAAATCCTGGAAATTTTACCGGTTTATGAAACGGATACGAAGATGAAACCAATACCCAAGCGTGCACTTTCCAGGTATGTGTTTCGAAAGTTTCTATACCTTATCCCGATCGTCGGTGCCTTGGTATGGTTTTTCAGACCTTGGGGTTATCTTTCCTTCTTGCTTGTACCGTTGGCGATTTTTTGGGCATACATGCAATATAGAGATGCAGGTTGGAGCATAGAAGGGAATTTATTACTATTGAGCAGCCGTTTTTTCACGAAGCAAACATTGATCATGCAGAGAAGCAGAATTCAATCAATCACATATAAAAAAAGCTGGTTTCAGAATCGAAAAGAATTAGCCACCATTACAGCATCGATTAAATCAGGAATTACCTCCCGGGTCGGTATGGTTGCTGATATGGAAGAAAAGGATTGCCTAATAATTAAATCATGGTATTTACCTGAAAAAGCAGTCGACTCCCAATGATTGAAAGGAAGAGTCGGCTGTTTGGCCTACCATTTTTTTCTTAGAAATAATGGAGCGGTTAAAAAGCCGGTTGCCATTCCAGCCAAATGACCGACAACGTTTATCTGCGGTTGGATGAAAGTCATGATAAGGGCAATTCCGGTCAATGTATATACTGTATTTCTTTCGTTGTTCGTAAAATTGGTTTTATTGAACAGTACAAGATATAGAAAGAATCCGAGTAAACCAAAAATTGCTCCGCTGGCACCTACGTGATTATATGTCAGTGGGTTAATCAGGAAGGTTGCGATATTGGCAAGGATCCCTGTCGATAAAAAGAAAATTGAAAACTTGAAGGCTCCAAGTAACTTCTCCAGGAATGGACCAAAGATGGCAAGTGAGAATCCATTAAACAGTAAATGTGTAAACGTGCTATGTAGAAAGATGGGGGTGATCAAACGCCACCATTGTCCATCAGCGATGTATAAATTCACACCGGTGCCATAATAAAAGAGTACATTTCCGGGAAGTACGGGGAAAAGGACGAGAACGAATACAAGCATCATAATGAGTATGAGCACAGTTACAGCTCGATAAGAATTTGCATATTCGCGGAAGCTTTCTGTTCTTGTAAACATAAATTCCTCCTTATATCGTTTTTAATTGGATACAATATTATCATTTTCATGTAAAAGAGTCCTCCTAATGATATGCAACTTATTAAATTAATAGAAGAGGTGTCAAAGTGATTAAAGGCATAGGCGTGGACATTACTGAGTTGGATAGAATGGAAACATTGATTAATCGGCAACCCCGTTTAAAGGAGCGTATATTGACGGAAAGTGAAATCTTGATTTTCGAAAAGTTAAATGGAAGAAGGAAGGTCGAGTATTTTGCTGGCCGTTTTGCAGCTAAGGAGGCATTTTCAAAAGCGAACGGTACAGGGATCGGTAAGCACTTATCCTTTTTGGATATTGAAATCATCTCGGATGATAAAGGAAAGCCGGTGATTTCAAAGCCGTTTTCTGAAGGGGTCCATCTTTCGATTAGCCATAGCAGGGATTACGCGGTTGCTCAAGTCGTAATTGAAGGGTGAATGGAGTTTTGTCCAATCGGGTCATAAACCTTAAGGTTGTCTCATATACATTTAGTGCTATAGGGAGACAAGGCCCGGTAAAAGGTACATGGCAGAGTAGGTGCTCTCGAAAAGTTTTTAGCCGGATCGAGAATGGTCCTGTCTAAAATACTGAGGAATCTAAGACATCAGTCGAGCCAATGTCCGGATCCTGCCTTTTCCTCTCCCTTTTACGTTCAAATGACAAAAAGGGGTTGAAAAGATGAAGAAGATGGTAATGCTTTTTGCAGGGATCATGCTCTTGCTTGCTCTTTCTGCTTGCGGCCAAAAATCGCAGAGTGACGTAGTTAGTGAATTGAATGAGAAGCTTGGTGAAATGAAAGGATATAAAGCTAACGCGAAGATGACATTAAAGATGGGGACGGAACCTCAAGTGTATAATGTGGAGATTTGGCATAAGGACCCTTCTTTTTACCGCGTGAATCTGAAAAATGAAGAGAAAGATCAAAGCCAGATGATTTTGAAAAATGATGATGGTGTATACGTTTTGACGCCTGCTTTGAATAAAAGTTTTAAATTTCAAAGCGAGTGGCCGGAGAACAGCAGTCAGGCCTATTTGTTCGAGTCGTTGGTGAAAGACATTACGGAAGATAAAAGTGCAACATATAAAGAAACGGATAAACACTATGTCTTTGAAACGAAAACGCGCTACCAAAACAATAAAATGTTGCCATATCAAGAGATTACTATAAACAAAAAGGATTTATCCCCAGTCAGTGTAAAAGTCATGGACCCTGATAGGACCGCTTTGGTTCTTGTTGAATTCTCAAAAGTAAAATTCGATACGAGTTTTGATAAAGATTCATTTGACATGAAGAAAAACATGACAAGTGCACAACTTGAAGCTCCCGTTATGGCAGAAGTCCAAAATGAGGGGTTTGCAGTGAAATACCCTGAAAATATTGGCGATATGAATTTAACGGAAGAAAAAGAAATTACGACGGAAAAGGGAGAACGTGTCGTTTTGACCTATGAGGGTACAAAAAGTTTTACATTAGTTCAGGAAAAAGCTGAGGTAGTCCAAACTTCCGTTTCGACGAATGTGAATGGAGAACCTGTTGATTTGGGTTATACTGTCGGGGCCATGACGGGAAATACGATTGCATGGACTTTTGAAGGTGTCGATTACATGCTAGCATCAAAGGATTTGTCACAGCAAGAGATGATAGAAGTCGCCCGTTCGGTTGGGGAAGATCCAGTCAAATAGGATTACATAACAAGCTGATGTTTCCCGTCTCCTTACGAAGGTTTTCTTCTGGGAAGGATAGGCGGGGAAGCGGCTTGTTGACCTTTTTTAACCCATTATTTGATTTAGGCTGGCAGCCGGGAATGAGGATCAAGGTGAAAAAGCACTTTATCTTTCTAGCGGTTGGTTATAGAATGGTCCTATAATGAAACGAAAACTTCGCTACTGGGAAGAATCTTATGGTGAGTATAGGAAAGAAGGAAAAGGTCTTGGAAACAAAAGTATTTCATCGAGATACGTGGGCAGAAGTAAATTTGGATAATATTTTTGAAAATATCTCTTCAATGAAAAAAAGTCTGAAAAATGGCGTTAGTCTTTTCGCTGTCGTCAAAGCCAATGCTTATGGCCACGGGGACTATGAAGTGGCTAAAACGGCGCTTGATGCGGGGGCGGATTTTTTAAGTGTAGCTTTTTTGGATGAGGCTCTTGCCTTAAGGAATAAAGGTATATTGGCTCCGATTCTTGTCCTTGGGGCTTCTAGGCCTGAAAGTGCAGCGCTTGCTGCCGAGCATGGTATTTCCGTGACGGTTTTCGATGAAGCATGGTTGGAGAAGGCGAAGGATTTGTTGAAACCGGGACAAGTTTTGCAAATCCATGTAAAAGTGGATAGCGGCATGGGGAGAATCGGCATTCGAGATAAAGGTCAACTCATGAAAGTGGAAAGTTTGCTTAAGAGGGAAACTTGTTTCAATTTCCAAGGGATATTCACTCATTTCGCGACTGCGGATGAAATGAAGACGGACTTATATGAAAAGCAGCTTGCCTTTTTTAAAGGGATGCTTTCCGAATTGACGGGAAAGCCGGAATATGTTCATGCAGCCAATAGTGCAGCTTCTCTAAGGTTCACCGATTCAGAATGGAATGCAGTAAGAATGGGGATTTCCATGTATGGTTTGAGTCCTTCCATGGAGATGAAGCCGATATTGCCATTTCCATTAAAACAGGCTATATCATTGAGAACGGAGATGGTCGCGGTTAAACAGCTTGCTAAGGGTGAAAGTGTTAGCTATGGAGCGACTTATACGGCTGAAGGTGATGAATGGATTGGAACTTTGCCAATCGGATATGCTGACGGCTGGATCCGTAAGCTGCAAGGTCAGGAAGTTCTTGTGGATGGAAAAAGAGTGCCCATAGTCGGGAGGATTTGCATGGATCAATGCATGATCAAGCTGCCTGGACCATACCCTGTAGGAACTGTGGTCACATTAATCGGGAATGATGGGGATGAATCGATTACTGTCGATGAGATAGCGGCAAAACTGGAAACGATCAACTATGAGGTGACATGCATGATAGGAGCAAGAGTGCCCCGCATATATTTGAAAGACAATCAGGTGAATCATGTACGCAACTTCATTTTGGAATGAGCGGATTGTAAAAAAATCCTAAGATTGTGAATAAGATTTCCTTTATTATGCTGATAATAGAATATACTCTTTGCAGATAGGCATTTTAATGGTAATATTGAAAAGGATATATAATAAAGGTGTGTAGTGATGGTGGAGGTGTATGTTTGTGTCTGAATCCAGCGCAACAAGAGAGATATTAATTCGATTACCTCAAAATTTTTTAACAGAGTTAGACGGGTATGCGAGTGAGGAAAATGTGAATCGCAGTGAATTTATTTATCGTGCCACAAAAATGTATCTTCGCGAACGTAAAAAGAAAGAGTTTCGTGAATCGATGAAACGCGGTTATATTGAAATGGCGGCCATTAATTTAACGATTGCTTCTGAAGCCTTCCAGGCTGAATTCGAGGCTGGTCATTGCGTTGAACGATTAGTTAGCGGAGGCTGAGCCATTGATTGTTGTTAAGCGTGGTGACGTATACTTCGCAGACCTTTCCCCGGTAGTCGGTTCAGAGCAGGGTGGAACCCGTCCGGTACTAATTTTACAAAACGATATTGGTAATCGCTTTAGTCCGACTGTGATCGTGGCAGCCATTACAGCTCAAATTCAAAAAGCGAAATTGCCTACACATGTTGAGATTAATGCAAAAAAGTACGGATTCGAACGGGATTCCGTCATTTTATTAGAACAGATCCGGACTATCGATAAGCAGCGTTTAACTGATAAAATTACGCATCTTGACGAACCGATGATGCAAAAAGTCAATGAAGCTTTGCAAATAAGTTTAGGCCTCATTGAGTTTTAAAGAAAATTTTTCCCGTTAAACCGGGCGTTATTATAATACAAATCATTCTTGATATTATTTAGATGGCACGATTCCTGTACTGTGGGAATCGTGTTTTTTTTTTATGAAATAACATAAACATGTGTCCAAAAAGTAAACAGGGAGGAAATATGAAAAATTTGACGAATAAAAACATTATACAGTTAGATATTGGATGGAATGTCATTGTTTTTTATGGTATCTCCCTAACTTTTCATTAATTTATGTTTTTCTTACCTGAATTTCGGGTATGTAGTTATGTTGTAAATAACTAAAAAAAAGCAAAAGTGCAGTGGTGAAACTCGAAGGAAATTCAAATGGAAATAACATTACAGTTAGTTAACATCCTTGTGACGAGGACAGGGAAACATAGCAATTGTGTTAGAATGGGAGGATATTATGAATCAATTGGTTTACGATTTTATTAAGCAAAATCAAGATTACATCCTTACAGAGTGGATGGGCATCATGAAGGAAAGTACGGACGAAAGATTAATTAAAGTCGTCTCAGATCGAATGTTCACGCAAACGAGCAGTGAATTTATAGATATGATCATCACGAACGTTGATAGTAAAAACAAGGAATTCACATTGAAGCTTTCAGATTTTGCCGAGAAAGTCGTCCAATTGGGATGGCCTCTTACCTTCGTCAATGAAGGACTTCATAAATTCACGTTAATTGTCATAAATGGAATGGTGGAAAAGGGTCTGGTGACACCGGGTAATCAAGTCAATCTTGTTAACCATTTGGATAAATGGGCCACACCGATAAATAATGAAATAGTCAATATATATACTCAAACTTGGGAAAGAACCGTTTCCATGCAAAAAATAGCGTTGCAAGAACTTTCGGCACCGCTCATTCCTGTATTGGAAGGCATTACGGTCATGCCTTTGGTTGGTACGATAGATACAGAACGTGCCAAACAGATAATGGAAAACCTGTTGACTGGCGTGGTTAAGCATAGATCTGAAGTTGTTCTTATTGATATAACGGGCGTGCCTGTCGTGGATACCATGGTTGCCCACCATATCATTCAAGCTGCGGAAGCGGTCCGCTTAGTGGGCGCCAAATGTATACTTTGCGGCATTCGCCCTGAAATAGCCCAAACCATCGTTAATCTAGGAATTAATTTAAATGAAGTGATTACAAAAAATACGTTGAAAAAAGGGATAGAAGTTGCGTTGGAATTAACGAGCCGAAAGATCGTAAAGGTGGAGGGATAAGTATGAGGATTCCGATATTAAAGCTTTATGACTGCTTGTTAGTCTCTATACAGTGGGAATTGGATGATGTGACAGCCCTTCAATTCCAAGAGGATTTACTGCATAAGATTCATGAAACAAGCGCGAATGGGGTTGTTATAGATATTACCTCAATAGATTTTATTGATTCTTTTATCGCAAAGGTATTGGGCGATGTCTTTAGCATGTCTAAGCTTATGGGGGCCAAGGTTGTAATTACGGGGATCCAGCCTGCTGTTGCAATAACATTAATTGAACTGGGAATTAGTCTCGATGATGTTCTGACAGCATTAGACTTAGAGAAAGGCCTGGAGAAATTACAACAGGAATTGGGGGATTAAAGAATGGAGTTCCAATCCTGCGTAAAAATCATAAATGAATGGGACATCGTAGCTGCAAGGCAGCTCGGAAGAAATGTCGCTAAAGAGTTGGGGTTCGGTACTGTAGACCAGGCCAGGATCACGACGGCCATTAGCGAATTGGCCCGAAACATATACCTATATGCTGGACAAGGCAGTGTTAGCATAGAAAAGCTAAATAGAAATGGGAAGTCAGGATTGAAAATCATTGCAGAGGACCAAGGGCCGGGAATTGAGGATATCCGCAGAGTCATGGAAGATGGATATACCACATCGGGGGGGCTGGGAGCAGGCCTTCCAGGAGCCAAACGTTTAATGGATGACTTTGATATTGAATCGATACCAGGTGAAGGGACTAAGATCATCGCTACGAAATGGCTCCGTTAGGGGGGAACTATGGATATTAGGGAGAACATGGAGAAAAAGTATCATGAGGCGCTTTCCACTTATCTTAAAGACCTAAATGAGCAGGCACTCTACCAAGGGCAAAAGATTAGCCGCCTACATATCAAATACAATATATCTCCAGAAGAAATCATCAGTATGCATAAAAATAACTTAATGGAACTTTACCCGGAATTACCGAGAAAAGTATTGGATTCTTTCGATTTCCTGCTAGAAGTCATGATGGGCTACGGCATTGCATACCGTGAACATCAAAGCCTCAGACATCAGCAGCAGGAATTGAAAACGGAAATCGAGATCGCGGCAAACGTTCAACATACTCTTTTGGAAACGGAAATTCCTGATATCAAAGCTCTTGAAATTGGAGCGATCAGTGTTCCGGCGAGACAGATGAACGGAGATTACTATCACTTTGTCCAGGATGAAAATGAGCGTATAGGGGTAGGGATAGCTGATGTCATTGGAAAAGGGATTCCTGCTGCGCTGTGCATGTCGATGATCAAATATGCGATGGACAGTCTTCCGGAGAATCGTCATGAACCGAATAGTGTGCTTGAGAGTTTGAACCGTGTTGTGGAGCATAATGTGGATCCAAGCATGTTCATAACGATGTTCTATGGTTTATATGATCCGCATGACAGGCAATTTTCCTATGCTTCAGCCGGACATGAACCTGGCTTTTACTATGATGCCGCAACAGGTACTTTCAGCGATTTGGATGCAAAGGGCTTATTGCTTGGAGTCGATAAAAAAACAAGGTATCGCCAATATGAAAAAAAGGTGAATCGTGGAGACATGATCATTTTATTATCAGATGGTGTAACGGAGTGCCGGACGAATGATGGGTTCATAGAAAGGGAAACGCTTATTGGTCTCATTAAAAAGAATATGCATTTGCAAGCCCAGGAAATGGTGAATAATATATATAAACAATTGGAAAAAATGCAGAACTTCCAACTGAGGGATGATTTTACATTAATAATTTTAAAATCAAATGTTTAGTATCGTTTCTGCTGGGTATAGATATAGAAATGAAGAGGATTTGAAGAGGTGGGTCAAGGATGAATATAACTGTAGATGTTAATGAAATGAATACTGAATTTATTGTAAAACTAAAAGGTGAGATCGATGCTTATACTGCACCGAAGTTAAGAGAGTCACTATTTCCGATTTCAGAGCAGGACAATGTTTCGATTACCATTGATTTAACTGAAGTCTCTTATATGGATAGTACGGGACTTGGGGTCTTTGTCGGTGCTTTCAAAAGTGTAAGGGCACATAATGGTGAGTTCACTTTAGTTGGATTATCGGAAAGGTTACGACGTTTATTTGATATAACAGGTCTTGCAGATATCATTGATATAAAAAGTGGTACAGAGGGTGGGTTAGAATGAGTCAAGTATATGATTACATCGAAATGAAAATACCTGCAAAACCAGAATTCATCGGTGTCATTCGTTTAACGCTTTCTGGAATAGGAAGCCGGATGGGATTTGCGTATGAAGAAATAGAGGATTTGAAAATCGCTACCAGTGAGGCTTGTACAAATGCGGTACAGCATGCATACAAGGATTCTGAAAAAGGTGAAGTGAAAGTAAGTTTCGGCCTTTATCCTGACCGTTTGGAGGTCATGGTTTCCGATAGTGGCAAGAGCTGTAATTTCGAGGAGGTTCGTCAAGGGCTAGGTCCATATGAAAATGGACAAAAAGTCGAACTTTTAAGAGAAGGAGGCTTGGGTCTTTACCTTATTGAAACTCTGATGGATGATGTAAAAATTCATCAGCATGATGGGGTTACTGTATTTATGACTAAGTTTTTAGAAGGAGAGCAGGTGGAGATGGATGCAAAAACAGTCTCAACCTAATCAGGCACAAAGAGAACAGGTAAATGAATGGATCAGAGCTTACCAGCAGAATCAAGATGAAGAAGCGCAGAGTAATCTCGTCATCCATTATAAAAGTTTGGTTGAAACTATCTCCCGTAAGTATGCGAAAGGGAAATCATTTCAGGAGGATATCTCCCAAGTCGGCATGATTGGTCTATTAGGTGCCATTCGACGATATGATGAATCTTTCGGTAAGAGCTTTGAGGCATTTGCCGTCCCCACTATTATCGGGGAAATCAAAAGGTTCCTTCGTGACAAAACATGGAGTGTCCATGTGCCAAGGAGAATTAAGGAACTAGGTCCGAAAATCAGGGTGACTGTCGAGGAGTTAACGACAACTCTACACCGTTCACCAAGAATAGATGAAATAGCCGATAGTATAGGCGTGACCGAGGAAGAAGTTTTAGAGGCGATGGAAATGGGAAAAAGCTATCAAGCTTTATCCGTGGATCATTCTATTGAGGCAGATTCTGATGGCGGCACTGTCACATTGCTTGATATATTCGGAAATGTCGATGAAGGTTTTGAAAAGGTCAATCAGCGTCTTGTGCTTGAAAAGGTGCTTCATGTGCTGAGCGACCGTGAAAAGATGATCATTCAACATACTTATTTAGAGAATTTAAGCCAGAAAGAAGCTGGCGATAAGCTTGGGATTTCCCAAATGCATGTGTCAAGGCTCCAACGCCGCGCGATCAAGAAACTTCAAGAAGCCATTAATGCTGAAAACTCGGAGTTAATTCAGTGATCAAAGATATTCTGAGGGGAGAAAAAATAGAAGTCCTTGTCTCTCAATCGTCTAAAAACGGGATGGTTTACTGTGGGGATGATTACTTTTTTCTTCATACGGAAGAATACTTTGTATGTGTCCTGGCAGATGGGCTAGGCAGCGGGAAAAATGCATACGATTCCTCCCATGCCGTCATCGAGGAAGTTAAACGTAATCATGAGTTGGATGTGGAAGCACTAATGGCAGTGTGCAATCAAGTTTTAGTCGATAAACGGGGGGCAGCCGTTTCCATTTTGAAAATCTTTTATGATAAGAATGAATTTGTATACAGTTCAGTGGGTAACATCCGCTTTTTCCTGTATAATCCAAACGACGATAAACTCGTTTACCCTTTACCTGTTACAGGGTATTTATCCGGCAGGAAACAAAAATACAGGACGCAAAGATACAAATATGAACCAAATGCTAAATTCATTCTTCATTCCGATGGTTTGGAACTTAAGGGAGCTAAGTCTTTTTTAAAAAGGCTGGTCCCTATCGATACGAACGCCCAATGCATATTAAAAAGCAGTCCATTAACTGCAGATGATACAACTTTCATTTTAGGAAGCTTACTTTCGCCATAATTCGGAAGTGAGCTTTTTTGTATGGAATTCGCAACTTCATCGCTCATTTGCTAGACTATATATATTAGAGCAAAAGGTTGGAGGTAAACAAAATGATCGTTGTAGAAGATACATTAAAAGAATTGATAAAACAAATATCCAATGAGCTGACTTTGAAAAATCATCAAGTTCAAAACGTCATACAGATGCTGCAAGAGGGGAATACTGTCCCTTTTATTGCACGGTATAGAAAAGAAATGACGGGTTCACTTGATGAAGTGCAGATTCGTTCCATTATGGAAAGGTGGAACTATCTAGAAAACCTTGGCCAGAGGAAAGCGGAAGTTACTCGTTCAATTGGTGAACAGGGGAAATTGACGGAAGAATTAACAAAACAAATCGAAAAGGCAACAAAACTGCAGGAAGTCGAGGATTTATACAGGCCATTCAAACAAAAAAGGAGAACGAAAGCGACAGTTGCTAAAGAAAAGGGGCTTGAACCACTGGCCAATTGGCTTTTGGAATGTCAAATGCATCCTCGAGTCAGCGGAAAAGCAGCCGAATTCATATCGGCAGAAAAAGAAGTTCCTTCTATTGAAGAGGCTATTGCAGGTGCGCAGGATATCATAGCTGAACATATTTCCGATGATGCAGAATTAAGGAAGTGGATAAGGGCTGAAATTTTCAAAGCTGGAAAAGTGATTTCAACTGTGAAAAATGAAGAGAAGGACGAGAAAAAAATCTTCGAAAT
The DNA here is from genome assembly GCF_046715815.1 of Peribacillus sp. S4. Classification (NCBI taxonomy): domain Bacteria; kingdom Bacillati; phylum Bacillota; class Bacilli; order Caryophanales; family Bacillaceae; genus Peribacillus; species Peribacillus sp. S4. The sequence goes on from NZ_CP175708.1 coordinate 293,159, forward strand.
GTACTATGAGTATGAGGAGCCGGTTCAAAGAATCGTACCTCATCGGGTGTTGGCGCTGAATAGAGGTGAAAAGGAAGAGGTTTTGCGAATCTCCATTCAGCCCCGGACTGAAGTCATCGTTGGTCATCTGGAACGTAAAATCATTAAAAATAACAAATCTGAAGCCCAAGTTGTTCTTAAATCTGCGATAGAGGATGGACTTAAGCGTTTGATCATGCCTTCTGTAGAGCGGGAGATCAGAAAAGAGCTGACGGAAAAAGCTGAGGATCAAGCTATCCACATTTTCTCTGAAAACCTCCGGAACCTGCTCTTGCAGCCTCCGCTTAAAGGAAAAGTGGTCCTCGCCTTAGATCCGGCATATCGGACTGGCTGTAAGCTCGCTGTCATTGATGAAACCGGAAAGGTACTTGATATCAGTGTAATCTATCCGCATCCTCCTGCTGCGAAACTTCATGCTGCGCGTGAAAAAACGATCGATATACTTCAGCGGTTCTCGGTTGAGATCGTGGCAATCGGCAATGGAACGGCATCACGTGAATCAGAGCAATTCATTGCAGATATTTTAAAAGAAGTGAAAGGGAACATTTCATATATCATTGTTAATGAAGCGGGAGCCAGTGTGTATTCAGCTTCGGATATAGCACGTGAAGAGTTTCCGGATCTTCAAGTTGAACAGAGAAGCGCAGTTTCGATAGGCAGAAGGCTTCAAGATCCCCTTGCTGAACTTGTTAAAATTGATCCGCAATCTGTGGGGGTAGGCCAGTATCAACATGATGTGTCTCAGAAAAAGTTAACGGAATCCCTCACCTTTGTAGTGGAAACAGCTGTTAACCAGGTGGGTGTTAATGTCAATACCGCTTCATCGTCTCTCTTACAATATGTAGCTGGTTTATCAAAATCGGTTGCTCAAAATATCGTGAAGAAAAGGGAAGTGGAAGGGAAATTTCAAAGCAGGAAGGAATTAAAGAAGATTCCCCGGCTTGGTGCCAAAACATATGAACAATGTATAGGATTCTTACGTATCATTAATGGAGATGAACCTTTAGATCAAACCGCGATACATCCTGAGAACTACAGTGCCGTGAATAAATTATTGAAGAAAATGGGATTCAAATCCGATGATTTAGGCAGTGATGCACTGAATGAAGAGTTAGGTAAGCTAAATCCTGCTGATTTGGTCAATGAATTGGAAATTGGGGAAATTACGATCAAAGATATCATCGATGATTTGATGAAACCGGGAAGAGATCCTCGGGATGAGTTATCAAAACCGCTGCTTAAGCAGGATGTACTAAAAATGGAGGATCTGCAAACTGGGATGGAGTTACAAGGTACAGTGAGGAATGTTGTGGATTTTGGTGCGTTTGTGGACATCGGTGTTAAACAGGATGGACTGGTGCATATTTCTAAACTGAGCAATCGGTTTGTAAAGCACCCATTGGATGTAGTTGCCGTTGGGGATGTTGTCACAGTCTGGGTCGAACTAGTTGACTCCCAAAAGCAAAGGGTATCTTTAACGATGCTCGAGCCAAAGGATCAAAACTAGCCTAAGGTAAGCTCCTTCTATATTAGAAGGGGTTTTTTTGAAATGATGTATTTATATTTGGAACAATGTCGAATCTATAATCTGAGACTTTCTTTCTTTTGATAAAAAAACCAACATTGATTCAACATCTTCACTTGATAATAATCCTTTTCATAAAAGGCTTTGCGGATTTGATTCTGGAACCAATTAGGCATAGCTTTTCCTCCCTTAGTTTCCTATTGTATTATTAGTCTATGTTATAATGGGTTGTCATGTTACCAAGGAAAGGGAGGGGGAAATGGATAATCGTCAATTGCAAAAACTAGTAGAAGAAATTTCGTTGAAAGACTTTAAAAAGGCCTTTAGACACCAAGCGAGTTTTAATCCGCGTCTCCGGACAACAGGAGGACGATACTTGCTCCGTTCACACAATATAGAAATAAATAAGAAGTATCTTGATGAACGCGGTGTGGAAGAAATGATTGGAATCATTAAGCATGAATTGTGCCATTACCATCTGCACATCGAGAAGAAAGGGTACCAGCATCGTGATGCGGACTTTAAGCATTTACTCAAAAAAGTGGGGGCACCGAGATTTTGCGAGCCGCTGCCATCTAACCAATTAAAGAAAAAGATGAATACAATTCAATATAAATGTGAAGACTGTCAGCAGGTATATATAAGAAAAAAACGAATCGACACTACCCGTTTCGTTTGTGGTAAATGTCGTGGAACATTGATTTACCAAGGGTTTAAGGAGCAAAAAACAAAAAAATAAAAAAACACAAAAGAACTCTTGACTTTAGGTTGCAACCTCTTTATAATCATAAGAGTCGACAAGATAACAACTTGTCCTTAACGACAAACACTAAGGTCCTTGAGCGTGAAAAAGGAACCCAATTTTCATTATTCCGCAGTAGCTCAGTGGTAGAGCATTCGGCTGTTAACCGAACGGTCGTAGGTTCGAGTCCTACCTGCGGAGCCATTTTTTTTGGGGAAGTACTCAAGAGGCTGAAGAGGCGCCCCTGCTAAGGGTGTAGGTCGCGTAAGCGGCGCGAGGGTTCAAATCCCTCCTTCTCCGCCAGTTACATATTTTTATATCAAGGCCCATTGGTCAAGCGGTTAAGACACCGCCCTTTCACGGCGGTAACACGGGTTCGAATCCCGTATGGGTCACTTTCTTATGCACAATCAAAATACTGGTCCCGTGGTGTAGCGGTTAACATGCCTGCCTGTCACGCAGGAGATCGCGGGTTCGATTCCCGTCGGGACCGCCATTTTTTTCTTTAAAAAATACTTGCCAAATAAATATTATCGTGATATAATATTATCCTGGCTGTTAATTAGTATTTAATTATTGGGCTATAGCCAAGCGGTAAGGCAACGGATTTTGATTCCGTCATGCGAAGGTTCGATCCCTTCTAGCCCAGCCATTTTTATTTAGAGCCATTAGCTCAGTTGGTAGAGCATCTGACTTTTAATCAGAGGGTCGAAGGTTCGAATCCTTCATGGCTCACCATTTATTTTCGCGGGTGTGGCGGAATTGGCAGACGCACCAGACTTAGGATCTGGCGCCGCAAGGCGTGGGGGTTCAAGTCCCTTCACCCGCACTGATATTTTTCTTCTTGACATCAAGTTGAAAAGGTGTTAAACTTACAAAGTCGCTTTCGCGGTCGTGGCGGAATGGCAGACGCGCTAGGTTGAGGGCCTAGTGGGGGAAACCCCGTGGAGGTTCGACTCCTCTCGGCCGCACCAATAACATCATAGAAATTAGCGCCCGTAGCTCAATTGGATAGAGCATCTGACTACGAATCAGAAGGTTGTAGGTTCGACTCCCGCCGGGCGCACCATATTTTACGGGAAGTAGCTCAGCTTGGTAGAGCACTTGGTTTGGGACCAAGGGGTCGCAGGTTCGAATCCTGTCTTCCCGACCATTCTTTCTTTCTGAAAATACTTTAAAATTAAATGCGGGTGTAGTTTAGTGGTAAAACCTCAGCCTTCCAAGCTGATGATGAGAGTTCGATTCTCTTCACCCGCTCCATTATTGCTCTTTGAAAACTGAACAAAACAAAGCGCCAACGTTAAATTTTAAGTGAGCACACACTATCAAAAAAGCAAATGAGCAAGTCAAACATTTCTTCGGAGAGTTTGATCCTGGCTCAGGACGAACGCTGGCGGCGTGCCTAATACATGCAAGTCGAGCGAATCGATGGGAGCTTGCTCCCTGAGATTAGCGGCGGACGGGTGAGTAACACGTGGGCAACCTGCCTATAAGACTGGGATAACTTCGGGAAACCGGAGCTAATACCGGATACGTTCTTTTCTCGCATGAGAGAAGATGGAAAGACGGTTTACGCTGTCACTTATAGATGGGCCCGCGGCGCATTAGCTAGTTGGTGAGGTAATGGCTCACCAAGGCGACGATGCGTAGCCGACCTGAGAGGGTGATCGGCCACACTGGGACTGAGACACGGCCCAGACTCCTACGGGAGGCAGCAGTAGGGAATCTTCCGCAATGGACGAAAGTCTGACGGAGCAACGCCGCGTGAACGAAGAAGGCCTTCGGGTCGTAAAGTTCTGTTGTTAGGGAAGAACAAGTACCAGAGTAACTGCTGGTACCTTGACGGTACCTAACCAGAAAGCCACGGCTAACTACGTGCCAGCAGCCGCGGTAATACGTAGGTGGCAAGCGTTGTCCGGAATTATTGGGCGTAAAGCGCGCGCAGGTGGTTCCTTAAGTCTGATGTGAAAGCCCACGGCTCAACCGTGGAGGGTCATTGGAAACTGGGGAACTTGAGTGCAGAAGAGGAAAGTGGA
>NZ_CP175708.1:300000-5007500 GCF_046715815.1 Peribacillus sp. S4
TACATCGTTTGAACGATGGGGGGACGCAGAAGGATAGGGTAAGCGCGCTGTTGGATATGCGCGTCCAAGCAGTTAGGCCGGAAACGAGGCAAATCCCGTTTCCATTAAGGCGGAGCTGTGATGGCGAGGGAAATATAGTACCGAAGTTCCTGATTCCACGCTGCCAAGAAAAGCCTCTAGTGAGATGTAAGGTGCCCGTACCGCAAACCGACACAGGTAGGCGAGGAGAGAATCCTAAGGTGTGCGAGAGAACTCTCGTTAAGGAACTCGGCAAAATGACCCCGTAACTTCGGGAGAAGGGGTGCTTTTTAGGGTGAATAGCCCAGAAAAGCCGCAGTGAATAGGCCCAGGCGACTGTTTAGCAAAAACACAGGTCTCTGCGAAGCCGCAAGGCGAAGTATAGGGGCTGACACCTGCCCGGTGCTGGAAGGTTAAGGGGAGAGGTTAGCGCAAGCGAAGCTTTGAACCGAAGCCCCAGTAAACGGCGGCCGTAACTATAACGGTCCTAAGGTAGCGAAATTCCTTGTCGGGTAAGTTCCGACCCGCACGAAAGGTGTAACGATCTGGGCACTGTCTCAACGAGAGACTCGGTGAAATTATAGTACCTGTGAAGATGCAGGTTACCCGCGACAGGACGGAAAGACCCCGTGGAGCTTTACTGCAGCCTGATATTGAATTTTGGTACAGCTTGTACAGGATAGGTAGGAGCCTGAGAAGCCGGAGCGCCAGCTTCGGTGGAGGCGTTGGTGGGATACTACCCTGGCTGTATTGAAATTCTAACCCGCGCCCCTTATCGGGGTGGGAGACAGTGTCAGGTGGGCAGTTTGACTGGGGCGGTCGCCTCCTAAAGAGTAACGGAGGCGCCCAAAGGTTCCCTCAGAATGGTTGGAAATCATTCGTAGAGTGTAAAGGCACAAGGGAGCTTGACTGCGAGACCTACAAGTCGAGCAGGGACGAAAGTCGGGCTTAGTGATCCGGTGGTTCCGCATGGAAGGGCCATCGCTCAACGGATAAAAGCTACCCCGGGGATAACAGGCTTATCTCCCCCAAGAGTCCACATCGACGGGGAGGTTTGGCACCTCGATGTCGGCTCATCGCATCCTGGGGCTGTAGTCGGTCCCAAGGGTTGGGCTGTTCGCCCATTAAAGCGGTACGCGAGCTGGGTTCAGAACGTCGTGAGACAGTTCGGTCCCTATCCGTCGCGGGCGCAGGAAATTTGAGAGGAGCTGTCCTTAGTACGAGAGGACCGGGATGGACGCACCGCTGGTGTACCAGTTGTCTTGCCAAAGGCATAGCTGGGTAGCTACGTGCGGACGGGATAAGTGCTGAAAGCATCTAAGCATGAAGCCCCCCTCAAGATGAGATTTCCCATGGCGCAAGCTAGTAAGATCCCTGAAAGATGATCAGGTTGATAGGTCAGAGGTGGAAGCATGGTGACATGTGGAGCTGACTGATACTAATAGATCGAGGACTTAACCAACGCTTTTTAAAAAATGAAATACCTTCTTCTTATTATCTAGTTTTGAAGGAATGAAAATTTCTTCTTGCATTTTGACTTCATACATGTTATGATAATAAATGTGCTAAAAGATTAAATGTTTGGTGGCGATAGCGAAGAGGTCACACCCGTTCCCATTCCGAACACGGCAGTTAAGCTCTTCAGCGCCAATGGTAGTTGGGGGTTTCCCCCTGTGAGAGTAGGACGCCGCCAAGCTATAATCTTTGTATTCTTTTTGAATAAATGGGAATACTATTTTTATAAAAGAAACATTTATACCGTCGCGGGGTGGAGCAGTCCGGTAGCTCGTCGGGCTCATAACCCGAAGGTCGCAGGTTCAAATCCTGTCCCCGCAATCATGAAAAAAACGAAACTTAGGTTTCGTTTTTTTGTTTTATCTGATATTCGAATAATATGTCCCTAACTTATTTGTTTCTTCTTTTGAAACAAGGTAAACTACATATAGAATGGTTTTTGTTCCATAATATTGCGTTTATGGTTCTCGACATGAACTATAGGACGGATGTTTTCCTAATAATGATAAAGGTGATTGATATATGCAACATGTTGAATGGATTTCTCAGAATGAGGAAGAAACAGCGCAATTTGCGCACAAATTGGCGCAAAAGCTTTCCAGTGGAGATGTGCTGGCTCTAGAAGGTGACTTGGGTGCAGGGAAGACGGCATTCACAAAAGGGCTGGCTAAAGGATTGGGTGTTACCAGAATGGTGAATAGCCCTACCTTTACGATAATAAAGGAGTACATGGGTCGCTTACCTTTGTATCATATGGATGTCTATCGGGTAAGTGAATCGGAAGAAGATTTAGGCTTTGATGAATATTTTGATGGTGATGGTGTGACTGTCGTTGAATGGGCCCATTTAATAAAGGATCACCTCCCAGAGGAGATCTTGACCATTTATATCTATCGTTTGGGCGATACAAGCCGGCGTATTGTTTTGGAAGCCAAAGGCGAACGATATGTAAAGTTATGTAAGGAGATTATTTGATGAAGGTTTTAGCTATAGATACATCGAATTTCACATTAGGGATTGCGCTTGTAAACGGGAATCAAGTAATTGGTGAGTATACGACGAACCTAAAGAAAAATCATTCGGTGCGGGTAATGCCAGCAATTGAAACACTGTTAAGGGACTGCGATACTAAACCGAAGGAATTGACTAAGATAGTGGTCGCTCAAGGTCCAGGCTCCTATACAGGGGTCAGGATTGGAGTGACGATAGCGAAAAGCTTGGCATGGACGCTTCAGATTCCGTTATCAGGTGTTTCCAGCTTAGAGGTTTTAGCAGCTAATGGACGTTATTTTAACGGGTTGATATCTCCCTTGTTCGATGCAAGAAGAGGGCAGATTTATACTGGATTATATGAAATGGAAAAGGATTCTTTAAAGACAGTCATTGAAGATTGTAATATTCTATCCTCTGAGTGGGCGAATCAATTGAAGGAATTAAATCGTCCTGTTTTATTTGTTGGTCAAGATGTGGACATCCATCGGGTTGCAATTACCGATGCATTAGGTGAATTAGCGGTATTTGCTCCAGTACAGTCATATAATTCAAGGCCAAGCGAACTGGCCTTCATTGGTCTTGATAAGGCTGAAGTGGATGTTCACCAGTTTGTACCGAATTATATCCGCATGGCTGAAGCAGAAGCTAAGTGGCTTGAACAGCAGGGGAAATAAACAAGGAAAGCGACCGATTATTATGAGTAAAACATTGACGTTCCGAAAGATGAATACGGCAGATATCGACCAAGTGCTTAACGTGGAAAAGCAGTCCTTTACTTTGCCTTGGAGCCGGGAAGCTTTTTTTAATGAATTGAATCATAATCAATATGCTGTATACATGGTGATAGAGGATGAAGGGAAAATTGCCGGTTATTGCGGTGCCTGGATCGTCATTGATGAATCGCACATCACCAATATTGCGATATTACCAGAATACCGAGGGCAAAAGCTTGGAGAAGCATTGCTAAGGAAGATGATTGAAATCTCCATTTCAATGGGTGTGGTGAGGATGACACTTGAGGTCCGTGTCAGTAATGCCGTAGCCATTTCACTTTATGAAAAACTTGGTTTCCAAAAGGGCGGAATCCGAAAGAATTATTATACTGACAATCAAGAGGATGCTTATGTTATGTGGGTGAATTTTTCATGAAAAAAGATCAAATTATATTAGGAATTGAAACAAGCTGTGATGAAACTGCGGCAGCCGTCATAAAAAATGGAACGGAAATACTGAGTAATGTCGTGGCTTCACAAATAGAAAGTCATAAACGTTTTGGCGGTGTCGTCCCGGAAATAGCTTCCCGTCATCATGTAGAACAAATTACTATTGTTCTTGAAGAAGCACTGCTGCAAGCGGGTGTGACATATGAAGACTTGGATGCCATTGCCGTTACAGAAGGTCCCGGCCTTGTAGGGGCACTATTAATAGGTGTGAATGCGGCGAAGGCTGTAGCTTTCGCACATGGAATACCAATTGTCGGTACGCATCATATCGCTGGTCATATCTATGCAAATCGGCTAATTCAGGAGATTGAATATCCTGCGCTTTCTTTAGTCGTTTCGGGAGGTCATACGGAATTGGTGCTTTTAGAAGAACCGGGCTCTTTCAAGGTGATCGGGGAGACGCGGGATGATGCAGCAGGAGAGGCGTATGATAAAGTGGCTCGAACCTTGGGGCTCCCTTATCCTGGCGGGCCTCATATCGACAGGCTTGCGCAAGAAGGCTCACCATCTTTGAAACTGCCTAGGGCATGGTTGGATGGCAGCTATGACTTTTCTTTCAGCGGGTTGAAATCAGCGGTAATCAACACTTTGCATAATGCAGAACAGCGCGGGGAAAAAATTGAACCTAAAGATTTAGCGGCAAGTTTCCAAGAAAGCGTGATAGAAGTGCTTGTAATGAAAGCTGTGAAGGCTGCAAAGGAATATAATGTGAAACAGGTATTACTTGCTGGAGGAGTTGCGGCAAATAAAGGCCTTAGGGAAGCATTAACGGAAGCTTTTAAGGATTTACCTATGGATATATCCATTCCGCCCCTCTATCTTTGTACCGACAATGCTGCCATGATTGGTGCTGCTGGCAGTGTCATGTTTGAAAAGGGAAAGCGATCCGGTTTGGATTTGAACGGAAATCCTGGATTGGATATAGAAGCATTTTAATGGACGAGAAGACAGGATCCGTCACTTTGGCATCCTGTCTTTTTATCGTGTTAATAAAATAATAGAATATTCTGTGGATAAAGTTTTTTTGATAATCATCCTGCATGTGTATAAAGGGGTATTTTGTGGATAAGTGGATATGTTTCTGTGGATAATGTGTATAACTCAAATTAATGGCTAATGAGCGGTAAGTGGTTTGTTAACAAGTTTGTGGATAACTTTCAAGCGACACTTTGGTTGGAAAAGAAAAAGACCGAGTCAATTGACTCGGTCTTTTTCATTCTTCCAGTTCAGCCCATTCTTCGAGAAGCTGATCCAAACTTTCTTGTACATGATCAAGTTTTGTTTGGACTTCCATCACCTTTTCGTGGTCCTGAAAAACATTTGGATCACATAGGAGGTCATTATATTCGTTTATTTCGGTTTCAAGAAGCTCCATGGCTGCCTCGATTTCCTCAATGCGCCGTTTTCGCTGGCGTTCAGCTTTTTTTGCTTCTTTATCAATTTTGTAATTTGTTTTTTCTACAGCCGCATCTAAAGATTTAGCCTGATCCTGCTGTTCAAGTGCTTGGATTTCCGCTTGCTCCTGTTTCTTCTCTAGATAGTAATCATAATCACCGAGGAATTCTTCGTTGCCGTCTTTGGAGAGCTCTATCACTTTCGTTGCTATCCGATTTATGAAATAACGGTCATGTGAGACGAATAGAATAGTTCCCGGATAATCAATTAATGCATTTTCAAGCACCAATTTACTATCGAGGTCCAAATGGTTCGTTGGTTCATCAAGAATTAAAAAATTGCCTTTTTGCATCATCATTTTGGCTAGAGCAAGCCGGGCCTTTTCGCCCCCGCTTAGTGTGGAAACGGTTTTCAAAACATCATCCCCGCTAAATAGGAAATTACCGAGTACGGTGCGAATGTCCTTTTCCGGTTTAAGGGGATAGTCGTCCCATAATTCATTGAGTACGCGTTTATTGGAAACAAGGTTAGCCTGTTCTTGATCGTAGTAGCTGACTTCTACGTTCGTTCCAAAACGGAAATCCCCAGAAAGGGCAGGCAGCTTGGAAATGATCGTTTTCAATAAAGTTGATTTTCCAACTCCATTTGGGCCGACAAGAGCTATGCTCTCTCCTTTTGTCATCCGGGAATTAATATTCTTTGATACCGTTTCCCCTTCGTATCCGATAGCCAGGTCCTGGAGGTGGAGTACTTCATTTCCGCTTTGCCTTTCAATCTGGAAAGAAAAATTCGCGGATTTTTCATCACCTTGCGGCTTGTCCAGTACATCCATCTTTTCGAGCTGTTTACGTCTGCTTTGTGCTCTTTTCGTTGTGGAAGCCCTTGTGATATTACGTTGGACAAAATCGCGAAGCTTTTCGATTTCCCCTTGCTGTTTCTCGAACAGTTTCATGTCCCGCTCATAATCTTCCGCTTTTCCCTCTAGGTAAGAACTATAATTACCATGGTATTTTTTCATGTTATTCCGGGAAATCTCATATACCAGGTTTACTACTTTATCTAAAAAATAGCGGTCATGGGAAACAATGAGGACAGCTCCCTGGTAGCCTTGTAAATATTGTTCAAGCCAAGAGAGGGTTTCGATATCCAAATGGTTCGTCGGCTCATCCAGAATCAATATATCCGGTTTCCTTAAAAGCAGCTTACCTAAGGCAAGCCTTGTTTTTTGCCCGCCGCTTAAAGTGGAAATTGGGGTAGAATAGTCAAAGTCGGCAAACTGAAGACCATGCAATACGGAACGGATATCCGCTTCATATTGATAACCTCCCTTCTCTTTGAATGCCACCATCAAAGTGTCGTATTCATTCAGCACTTTTTGGTAAACCGTTTCGTTTTCAAAGATGTCAGGTCTGGCCATATCAGCCTCAAGGCGACGCAGTTCCTTTTCCTGCTCTATAAGGTCAGTGAATACAGTAAGCATTTCATCCCAAATGGTCAATGCGGATTCCAATCCAGTATCCTGGGCCATATAGCCGATGGTGACGCCTTTTGGTTTGATTATTTCACCGCCATCATGGGAAAGCTGCCCGGCAATGATTTTTAGGAGAGTGGATTTGCCGGCGCCATTTCGGCCGACAAGGGCAATTCGATCTTTATTTTGAACTTCGAGCTTCATATTTGATAAAATAAGTTCAGCTCCATAATATTTCGATAGTTGATTGATTTGTAATAAAATCATAGATTTCACCTCAATTGATTACTGTTAGTTTAACGTATTTTAGTTATTATCGGCAACAGCTTGGTTCCAAGCTGAAAGAAAAGCTATTACATAAAGTGGAATAATAGTGTATGATTTAGGAGGGGTTACTTAAATGGGAGACTTAACGCATTTTAATGAACAGGGCAGGGCCAAAATGGTCGATGTGAGTGCTAAGCCTGAAACAACCCGGACGGCAGTGGCTCAGTCGAGCATTTTATTGAATGATGAAATATATGAATTGGTCACGAACCATAAAATGAAAAAAGGTGATGTACTGGCTGTTGCACAAGTTGCAGGAATCATGGCCAGCAAAAATACATCCAATATAATTCCGATGTGCCATCCCATTGCTCTGCAAGGGGTCAATATAGCCTTTGATTGGGAAAAAGAAGAACAAGGATATAGGCTTAGGATTGAAACGGAAGCTAAGACAAAAGGGAGTACAGGTGTGGAAATGGAAGCGTTAACAGCTGCATCCGTGACTGCCTTGACTGTTTATGACATGTGTAAGGCCATTGATAAGGGAATGGTGATCGGGCCTACATTCTTAGTGGAGAAAACAGGCGGAGTGTCTAGTAGCGATTATAAAAGGCAAGTAAAACGAACAGATAGAGATTAAGTTGAAAAGCATGTGTGAAGGCGGGGAAGAACAATGAACCATGACCCAAAGATACCGCAGGCAACAGCCAAAAGGTTGCCATTGTATTATCGATTTTTAAAGAACTTACATTCCTCAGGCAAACAAAGAGTTTCCTCGGCTGAGCTAAGTGAAGCCGTAAAAGTGGATTCTGCTACCATTCGCCGTGATTTTTCCTACTTTGGCGCGCTTGGGAAAAAAGGCTACGGCTACAATGTCAATTATTTATTATCCTTCTTCAGAAAAACACTTGATCAAGATGAATTGACCAAAGTCGCTTTAATCGGAGTGGGAAATTTAGGAACCGCTTTTTTAAATTACAATTTCATGAAAAATAATAATACAAAAATTGAAATGGCTTTCGAAGTATCTGAAGAAAAGGTCGGCAAGCGAATAGCTGATGTGCCCATCTACCATATGGATCAAATCGATACACTATTGCAGGAAAATAATATTACTGCAGCGATATTGACAGTGCCTGCACAGGTAGCCCAGACGATAACCGATCGTCTAGTCAAAGCTGACATAAAAGGAATATTGAATTTCACACCTGCACGGCTGACCGTGCCGCCATCCATAAGGGTCCACCACATTGACCTGGCCGTGGAACTTCAGTCGCTCATCTACTTCCTGAAACATTATCCGGTAGTGGAAGAAGCGGCTTTGGAGGAATGAAAAAACGCTGCATTTATGCAGCGTTTTTTTATTTTTTCTTATTTTTTTGTGCGGCTTTAATTTTAAAGTGCAGCATGATCATGCGTAATCCCGATCCAAAATCAAGAGTCGCAATAAGGACAAGTATGTAGGCAAAGAGTCCCCATCCAGAAGAATTGACGGTTTGAATTGCGATAGCGGTAAAAAGAGCCCCTAAGCCTGCATAAATGATGCCCATGAATAATGGTGATTGACGTTTCATAATAAACCTCCGATGAAGGCCTGTGCAGTATCTAGCATCTTCTCAATATCCTCCCGATATACCACTTGAAGGATGATAACAAGCGTGTTCATCGCAATATGAGCGCTCATGGAAACGAGAATGCGGCCAGTTTTCGCATAAAGGAAAGCAAAAGTGAAGCCCATTGCCGTATATAAAAGAAGATGTTCAAATTCACCATGCGCCAAGCCGAAAATAACTGAGCTGATTAAAGCTGAAATAAAGAAGTTAAAGCGTTTATGAAGTGATCCGAAAATGATTTTACGGAAAATTAATTCTTCCAATATAGGTCCAATTACTGAAGTGACGAAAATGACCATGGGGACTTTGTAAATGAGTGAAATGAGTTGCTGCGTATTTTCAGATTCAGACTCCACCCCAAGCATTTGTTCAATGCTTCCGGCAATGCTTTGCGCAAAAAGAGCCATGAATACTCCTGCAATTGCCCATAATATGGACATGGATACGGAAGTTTGGTTTCTCGTGTCCAGCTTTTCCCTCATATCTTTTCTCATTAAAAAAAGAATCAAGAATAAAGCAGCGAGAAAACTGAAAACTATCCAGTATGCTGCAGATTTCACTTCGAGTTCATCAGCCGGCATTCCGGTATAAGACCCGATCAGCATGAAAATGGGTACCCCGACAATACTGGATAATTGCATGGCAATATAAGTGATGATGACGAACCAATATTCTTTTTTCAAAAATGAAAACTCCTTTTATAGTCACCCATCCGCTTGGAACGTTACTGACATGGGGACAATCTATAAACGCATACTACAAAATGGTATCAAAAATTGGGGCAGAACACCACTTAAAGGTACCCCTAACATGACATTTCAATGACTAAGTTTAGGAAATCATTATGCTAAAGTAGTTTACCCGTAATTTATCAGAAATTAATAAAAAATTTTCAATAAGATACTTGCAAAAAAGGCTCGGTTTATTTAATATTATAAATGTGTTAGCACTCGATGGTGATGAGTGCTAATAATCATGAAACAAATTATCAAGAGAATATGAGGAGGTTGTTTCACTTGTTAAAACCATTAGGTGATCGCGTTATTATTGAACTAGTTCAAACTGAAGAAAAAACTGCAAGCGGTATTGTTCTTCCTGATACTGCTAAAGAAAAGCCACAAGAAGGTAAGGTAGTAGCAGTTGGTACTGGCCGTGTCCTTGAAAATGGCGAACGTGTTGCTTTAGAGGTTGCCCAAGGCGATCTAATTATCTTCTCAAAATATGCAGGTACTGAAGTTAAATACGAAGACACTGAATACTTAATTTTACGTGAAAGCGACATTCTAGCTGTAATCGGCTAATTATACATCATACTTAACTGAACGAAAATTTTCTTAAATTTTAGGGAGGTACTTATAAATGGCTAAAGAAATTAAATTTAGTGAAGAAGCTCGCCGCTCCATGCTTCGCGGTGTGGACGCACTTGCAGATGCAGTTAAAGTAACGCTTGGACCAAAAGGTCGTAACGTGGTTCTTGAGAAAAAATTCGGTTCGCCGCTTATCACAAATGACGGTGTGACGATCGCTAAAGAAATCGAATTGGAAGATGCATTCGAAAACATGGGTGCGAAATTGGTTGCTGAAGTAGCAAGCAAAACAAACGACGTAGCTGGTGACGGTACAACTACTGCAACGGTTCTTGCGCAAGCGATGATCCGTGAAGGTCTTAAAAACGTAACAGCTGGTGCGAACCCAATGGGTATCCGTAAAGGAATCGAGAAAGCGGTCAATACTGCAATCGCAGAATTGAAAGCCATTTCCCAACCTGTTGAAAACAAAGAATCAATCGCACAAGTTGCTGCCATCTCTTCAGCTGATGAAGAAGTGGGCCAACTGATTGCGGAAGCAATGGAGCGCGTTGGTAACGACGGCGTCATCACAATCGAAGAGTCTAAAGGTTTCACAACTGAGTTGGACGTAGTAGAAGGTATGCAATTCGATCGCGGATATGCATCTCCATACATGGTTACTGATTCAGATAAAATGGAAGCTGTCCTTGAGAATCCATATATCTTGATCACTGATAAAAAAATCACGAATATCCAAGAAATCCTTCCTGTACTTGAGCAAGTTGTACAACAAGGAAAACCGCTATTATTGATTGCTGAAGATGTAGAAGGCGAAGCGCTTGCAACTCTTGTTGTGAACAAACTTCGTGGAACATTCAACGCTGTTGCGGTTAAAGCTCCTGGATTCGGTGACCGTCGTAAAGCAATGCTTGAAGACATCGCAGCTCTTACAGGCGGCGAAGTAATCACTGAAGAAATCGGACTTGATCTTAAATCTGCAACAATCGATTCATTAGGCCGTGCGTCTAAAGTGGTTGTTACGAAAGAAAATACAACGATCGTTGAAGGATCTGGGGATACAGCTCAAATCCAAGCTCGTGTAAACCAAATCCGTGTTCAATTAGAAGAAACAACTTCTGAATTCGACCGTGAAAAATTACAAGAACGCCTTGCTAAATTAGCTGGTGGTGTAGCGGTAATCAAAGTCGGTGCAGCTACTGAAACAGAATTGAAAGAACGTAAACTTCGTATTGAAGATGCATTGAACTCCACTCGTGCCGCTGTTGAAGAAGGTATCGTAGCAGGTGGTGGTACAGCACTTCTTAACGTATACAATAAAATCGCTGAAATCCAAGCGGAAGGCGACGTAGCAACAGGCGTGAAAATCGTTCTTCGTGCCATCGAAGAGCCTGTTCGTCAAATCGCTCACAATGCTGGACTTGAAGGCTCTGTAATCGTAGAGCGCCTTAAAGGCGAAGCAGTAGGCACTGGCTTCAACGCAGCTACTGGACAATGGGTGAACATGATCGAATCAGGTATCGTCGATCCTACTAAAGTAACTCGTTCAGCTCTACAAAACGCTGGTTCTGTAGCAGCAATGTTCTTAACTACAGAAGCTGTCGTTGCTGACAAACCAGAACCTGCAGGCGCTGGCGGCATGGGCATGCCTGACATGGGCGGCATGGGCGGAATGGGCGGCATGATGTAATCATTCGCTAAATCCCTTAATAGAGGGGTTTAACGAGGATATAGAATGAGCTCACCTAACATGTGAATATCAATTTTAATGAAAAAGGCCTCTCACAGTTTACTGTGGGAGGCCTTTTCTTCGATGTTGAAAGGGAAACTTCATACATCCAATTTAACGAAAGACATACATATAGTTCTTGGCGATGGGGGAACAACAAATACTAGAGTCCTTAAAAGGAACTGTTAAAAGTTGATTGAAAATGTTTTTACTTAGTGAAGGATCGCCCAAAGGCAGTTTTCCCTTTACAAGCATCTTTTGCTTCGGTTATTTTTGCATGAGTTTGTTATGAAGCCCATAGTTGTAGATATATCAGGAGAGTCCAGCAGTGGTAAAAGTGGTTTACTTCTACTCTGTCCATCGGTATGGGGGAGTCCTAAAGAATAAAAGTAAAAGCGGGAAACCTGAATTATCAATGTTTTTCCCGCTTTTTATCATTTTATATTTAAGTTACATATAATCATAAACAGAGTCATCAAAATAGAGCCAGTGATAATATTCAATCTGTGAATCTGTCATCTTGGAAATGTCTTTCTCATTGAATTTTTGTTGCTCAATTAATTTCTGCACTTTGGATTTTCTTTCTACTTGGCTCATCTTAAATCCTCCTTATAGTATGAGAAGTAACGAAGTATTTAAATATTGAAAACGCTTTCTTTTTTTCTTGTTTTTATTATATATCTCATTGTGAGATTAAACAAATATCAAATATAGATGATTTTTAAGGAAATAATATAGAAATGTTATTTATCTATTTTCTTTGAAGCAGTTAAAGAGGCAAGGTCGAATTCCCAAAGCCTGAGTTTTGTTAAAATAACAAGCCCAAGTTTCTAGAAAAGGGAGTTAATTCCTTTTAAAGGAAATAACTCCGTTGGCTTTTGGTTTTCACTTTTAATAAGGAAAAGCTAAATTTCACTTGTAGTTTACACATCAAAAAAACTATTTTTGTCTGTAAGTTATTGGTTCACTAGTGAACATGACCATTCTTCTTTAGGGTTAGCTGTCTTCTCATTTGCTATATAATCTCCCGCAGGACCTTATGTCAAAGAAACAAATCCAGGAAATGCAGCCAATACTGCCTGAAAACACACTCGGGCTTACTATCTGATTATCATCTTCTGAGAGATCGATAAAATCTAGTTTCTTTTTTATTTCACCATCTTGATAAAAAGCAAATGTTAACGAATTTTGTTTTAGGCCAAGGTTTGAAGTATCTTCTTTAGCATGATAAATATTTAAATCAATGTTTTTTACTTTAGCCACTCGTTTCAATTTCCTTATAATGCAGTTTGAATTCGATTTAAGGATTTTTTCATTTTCATGATAATCTTTTCTCCTTCCGATATAATATAGGATTATGTTTATGCCTCCTCTTGTAATAGGGGGGCTTTTTCAGGTTCTTCATACCAGTTATTTATAAGAATATAATTGAAAATGCTCACCTATTTGCTCACCTGACATTGAAATATGGCATGAAGTAATCAACGCTTAGATCCTTTAATATAGGGGGTTAACGACGATTCAGTAATGAGTGCTCACCTAACATGTAACTATTTTTAAAGTTGAAGGCCTCTCACAGTTTACTATGGGAGGCCTTTTTTTTATGTAAAGTAAAAATTCAATATAAAGATTCTGAAAATTTTAAGTTGTTTAACATATCTTCGGGTGATATACTAATTTCACAAATATAATCATGATTATAAAATCACTTTGATTGTTTTGTAATTACGATTAAAAATTTATAGAAAGCGCTAATAGTAAGTTAAAAATAATGATAATGACTACTTTACGGCGGATGAAAATGAGTAAGAGGAGGATGAAAAGTGTCAACAGAATATAAAGAAAAAGAAATTATCACTAATTTTCCTTATGCGTTTCAAACCATTGAAAACACTTGGATTGTTTTAAAAGATGGAACTAGACTTTCAAGTCGTATCTGGTTGCCTGAAGTTAGGGAAGGACAAAAAGTACCTGCCATTTTAGAGTACATTCCTTACAGAAAAACAGACGGTACAAGGGCAAGAGATGAACCGATGCATGGTTATTTTGCCGGGCATGGATATGCAGTTGTCAGAGTGGATATGAGGGGTTCGGGAGAATCAGATGGTCTGTTAAGGGATGAATACTTAAAGCAAGAACAAGATGATGCTCTGGAAGTTATTGATTGGATCTCAAAGCAAATTTGGTGTGATGGAAATATCGGTATGATGGGTAAATCATGGGGGGGCTTTAATTCGCTTCAAGTTGCAGCCAGAAGACCCAAAAATTTAAAAGCGATTATTACACTCGGGTTTACCGATGACCGGTATAACAATGATATCCACTATAAAGGCGGCTGCCTCTTAAATGATAATTTCTGGTGGGGGGCCATTATGCTGGCCTATCAGGTGCGTCCGCTTTACCCTCATATTGTTGGGGATAGCTGGCGTGAAAAATGGCTGGAAAGATTAGAGGAAATGCCTTTATGGATGGCGCAATGGATGGAGCACCAAACGAGAGATGCTTATTGGAAGCATGGTTCAGTTTGTGAAAATTACGATGACATTGAAGTGCCGGTTCTAGCCATCGATGGTTGGGAAGATTCTTATACGAATACCGTATTAAGTTTAATGAAAGGGCTTTCAGTTCCCAGGAAGGGGATTATTGGTCCTTGGGCACATGTATACCCTCATGATGGAGTTCCAGGACCAGCAATGGGCTTTTTGCAAGAAGCTGTTAAATGGTGGGACCATTGGCTAAAAGGAAAAGAGAACGATGTGATGGATGGACCAATGGTGAATGTATGGCTTGAGGAAAGTATGCCCCCTTCTTCCATTAAACCAGTAAGTAAAGGAGAGTGGGTTGGACTCGATTCCTGGCCATCAAATGAAGTTCTAACGCAAACTTATCAATTGACTCATGGTAAATTGCTAAAAGAAAGAGATGAAACAGAAGAGCGAGTGTTATTAAAAACACCTTTAAATCATGGCCTTTTATCAGGTGAATGGATGGGTGCCGGAGTACCGGGGGAAAGTCCGTCAGATCAACGATTGGATGATGGTATGGCGATGGTATTTGAAGGGGATGTCTTAGAAAGTCCGTTGGAAATAGTTGGTTATCCAAGATTTGAAGTACAAATGACAAGTGACAAACCAAAGGCAATGCTCTTCGCACAACTATCAGATGTGGCACCAGATGGAGCCGTTACCCGTGTTTCTTATGGAGTAATGAATTTAACCCATTTAAATGGACATGATCAAGTAGACTTGTTAACCCCTGGTGAAAAGGTAAATGCATTTGTTAATTTAGATTGTTGCGGGCATAAATTTAAAGCCGGACACCGGATACGTTTGTCTATTGCAACAACTTTTTGGCCAATGTTTTGGCCAATGCCTGAGGATGCAACACTTACTCTGAATCTTGAAACCGCAAAGTTTTCATTACCGATCTTTAAAGGAAGCCGGGTATCTGGACCGAATATGAGTCCTCAATGCGCGCCATTAACTCCGACAACTATACTTTCAGAGGGAAAAGTCGATCGTTCCATTTCATACGATATTTTAACGGATACATGGACTTGCATAACCGATGGTGTAGGAGGGGTATTTGGTGAAGGGGTATATCGCTTTGATGACATCGATGTTACGGTTGAACACAATTTGAGACGAGAGTTGACATTAAGTAATGCTAATCCTCTTTCGGCGAAATATACCATTTGTCAAAAAATGAGAATTGGGCGTGAGGGTTGGTGGATTGAAGCTGACATTACCGTTACGCAAACTTCTGATGAAGAAAGCTTTATGATTGTTGGGGAAATGGATGTTAAAGAAAACAGCCGACCGGCATTCCATAAGAATTGGGATCAAAAGATTGAGCGTTCAGGACTTTAAAAAGCCAGGGATTGGAGAGAAAAGTGATGAAAGGTAAACTAAGGAAAAATATACCTACTCTAGTCATATTAATCATTGCAGGTGAAATGATTTATACATTGCCTTATTTTCGAAACTATTATTATGATGTATTCTTAAATGCCTTTCACTTAACCAATACACAAATGGGTACGCTTGGCAGCGCTTATGGAGTTTGCTGTTTGATTTCCTATATCTTTGGAGGGTATGTGGCAGATCGATGGAGAACGAAGCACTTGTTGTCCATATCTTTATTTGCGACAGGGATTCTAGGCTTTGCTTTACTATTGTATCCCCCTTACCCTGTTTTGCTGCTAATCTATGCAGCTTGGGGAATAACATCCATCATGACCTTTTGGGTAGCATTAATAAAAGCCGTCCGTTCGTTAGCATCTGAAAATGAACAAGGAAAAGCATTCGGCTTTTTTGAAGGCGGACGCGGTGCTGCCAAAGTTATCGAATCTGCTTTGGTATTAGGACTCTTCGCCATTTTAGCAAAGCAACTGAGTGACAAGCTGGCATTGTCTTCTGTGATTATTTTCTATTCCGTGATGTGCATTCTTTTAGGGTTCATGATTATGTTACTTTATAAGGAACCAGATGGTAACAACAGTAGTGGTGAAATAAAAGAAAAGGAGGATAAAAAATTTGATTGGGCAATACTTTTGAGGATTCTCAAAATGCCAACAACCTGGTTGGCAGCCATTCTTATATTAACGTCTTATGCGATGATTAATAGTTTCTATTATATTACGCCTTATGCAACGGCCGCCTTTGGTGCTTCAACAATAATTGCCGCTGCATTGGGTTACTTTTCACAATATTGCCGCCCAATCGGAAGTTTCGGCTCTGGCATTATCGGGGATCGAATTGGTATTTCGAATATGGTCATAATTGGCTATTGTGTTCTGGCACTCGGTTTAGCTGCTCTCATCGTATTACCCGGAAAGCCTTCTTTCATCTTATTACTGTTAGTTTTTATAGCGATTATTTATATATCAATGTATGCATTACAGGCAACGCACTTCGCTATTTTGGTGGAAGGAGACTATCCTGTCGAAACAACAGGAACAGTTGCCATGCCCTTGATGATTATTGGGTATAGCGGAGAAATCTTTATGCCAATTGTTGCAGGTGCTTGTTTGGACCACTGGAGTGGTACAGACGGTTATAAGGTATTATTTACAATTTTATTAGGCTTGACGATTGTTGGGTTGATTACGGCTATAATTTGGCAAAGAGTAACGAAAGAAAAACGAAAAGAGATTTCGCTCCTGAAGAGAGAAATGAAAGCAAGTTAGCAAAGGCAAGAGGGTACCCAAGTGATAGAATTAATGAGGTTTTCTTAAAGATCCCCAAAAATGTAAAGAGGCTGGCGATAAACGTTTTGTTTTTTGCCAGCTTTTTATTTTTATACGTTTCTATTGTGGGCTAATGTTCTTTCGGCTTCCATGCCATAGTTTGGTATAATTTATCCATCAGCACTTTATTGATTAGCATGCCACTATAAAATATAGATAAGAATACAGAAAGCTTTGTTTTATAGGGTTCAGTGATTGAAATGGACCTATATCTTTTTAAAAATGTGAGGGGAATAGATATGAAAAAAAAAGAAATACAAATGGGCCGCATGTGGAAATACTTTGTGGACGCAACAGCTGAAATTATCGAAGAAGAAGGTTTAGAGAATGTAACAATAAGGAAAGTTGCGGATAAAGCGGGCTATAATAGCGCAACCATTTATAACTATTTTTCTGAGGTCTCCCATTTGATTTTTTTCGCTTCAATGAAATTCTTGAAATGCTACACAGATGAGGTGGCTGTTTATATTGAAAAAGGAAAAGATCCAATTGAAAAGTACTTATTAGCATGGGAATGTTTTTGTAATCACTCTTTTCAGCAACCACAAATCTTCCATGCGGTTTTTATTATGGACCTAGCTGATCAACCTGAAAAGTTGCTTGAAGATTATTACAAAATCTATCCATCTGATTTGATTAACATCCCCGAAGAATTAAAGACTATCCTTTTCGAACGTAATGTGTCAAAAAGAGGGCGATCCTTTTTAGAAATTGCACTAAGAGAGGGCTACATTAAAGAGGAAAACGTTGATGCGATTAATGAATTGACCATTTTAGTATGGCAGGGAATGTTTACGAATGTTTTAAATAATCGCAAAAGCTATGATTTTCAAACGGCTGCAAAAATCACCATGAACTATATAACAGAGATTGTACACAACGCAAATCTCTTTCATTTTAAAAAAGATCATGCCAATCGGCAGTAGCGTTTTCTACCATTTGACAAACAAAATTTACTATATATTTGTTTTCCTAGCGACATCGAAAAAGCCTTAATCTATTGATCGAGAAGGCTTGGGATAATATCTAATTATTTCTTGTTTACCTTCAATAATCTTCCTAATGCGAAGGCACCGGCTCTTAGAGCGCATTTCTTGCCCCAGAAGCGCACCCTTTCCTTGAAAAACTTAGGTCGTTGAAACGGGACATACCTATAGAATATTAGCCATCCGTGAATGATATAAAACCTCAGTTAAAAATGACGTTACAAAACAGTTCAAGTACATAATCTTTGTTCAAGATTTAGAGTTTATTTGCAAGACTTTCGAGCATTAGAATCCATTTTTTTATAATTTTCATAATAATGATGAATTGCGTATAATGAGAATGGAAGGGTATACATACATTTAAATCAATACGAAATGAAAGAATGGTCATCATTCTATTCTAGAAGCAAATAATCGATTAAAGGTGAAATGATTATGATAGCTAGTCTTATGAGGTCTTGGACAATATGGATAAAAATTGGAGTAATTTTATTCGGGGTATTCTTACTGTCGTGGTTGGGTCCTGACGAAATTGGCCTTACTGATTTGCTTATTTCTTTAAGAGAAGGTGAAGAAACGGGAAATAAGCTAATGCTTGCCGTTTTTTTGTTAATTTCTTTAAATACAGTTTTAGCTTTGTTTCATTATATTGGTGCACTGCTGTTGGGAGACGAAATCGGTGCTCGTTTAAATCGTCCATGGTTAAAAATCGTCATTCCTCTTATTGTTATTCCTCTCGATTATATCGTGATAAATGCTTATTATTCTTTAACATACTCATTTAGCGCATATGCGTTGTTATTGTTGTTAGCCATCTTATTATTGCAAGCCTTTGAAAAGGATAGACTAAAGCCCATTATTAAAACGATTATTTGTTCTCAATTAATCTTTGGGATTGAATGGCTGAATGAGATTCCTTCTTTATCCCAATATGGATTTGGCCAAGGATCGATTTCAAAGGAATTAAAAGATATAGCGGTTCAAATTGGATTTGAGCAATCTTTAACATTGTACAGTTTAACTTTGTGTTTGATTTTTGTTATTAATGCTGTTATTTTAGCTGTGTATTTTTCTTTATCCGAACAAAGATGGCGGATAAAGCAAGAGCTTCATTATGCGCAGTTAGAAGCAATGCAGTCAAGATCAGGACGAGAAGCACTATATCTGGTCCATGATTTAAAAACGCCTCTCACAGCAATTGAGGGGCTAAATTCTTTAATTAGTTTGAAAGTGGACGATTCTAAAATTAAGGAATATTGTCAAAGGATTTCAGCATCGATTCATTCTGTTAGCGACATGATTTCCGAGATTTTATATGATGATAAAAAACATTGGTGCCGTATAAAAGATTTAGTTGAATATGTCGAAGCAAGCAGACTGAGCGGGACAAATCTTAATCTGAAGGTAGACTTTCAAACAGATCCTGAAATTAAAATTTTAATTAATAAAATCCGAATGACAAGGGCATTGGTGAATTTAATTGACAATGCTCATGATGCAGTGAATGGAGTGGAAGATGGAAAGATTTTGCTTAAGGTGAAAACCTATGAAAATGAACTTTGGTTGGGCGTATCAGATAACGGGAAAGGGATTTCACCTAAAGAGCAGGTGGAAGTATGGAAAGCTGGGTTCAGTACGAAATCGCATCCAGGGATGGGATTAGCTTTCGTACGACAAGTTGCTGAAGGACATGGTGCATCGGTGGAAATTGACAGCAAGCTTGGGCACGGGACAATAATTTGGATTAAACTAGCTGAGGGGAGTGTGTCAAGATGAACATTTTAGTCATAGATGATGATGCATCAATTCAATACATGCTAAGTGAAATTTGTGAATTTGCCGGCTGGAATGCAGATACGGCGAACAATGGAAAAGAAGGGTTGAATGTGTTTGCAGAAAAAGGAGCGGATGTTGTTTTAGTGGATTATCATATGCCGGAAATGGACGGAATAAAAACAGTGGGTGAGCTTCGTAAACTTAATGCTGATGTTCCGATTCTTGTATTAACAGTCGATGAACGACAGGAAATTGCTGATCGCTTTCTTGAAGCAGGCGCAACGGATTTTGCGTTAAAGCCTGTAAAGGCGCCTGATTTGATTTCAAGAATTCAACTGCATGCCCGCCTAGCAAAATTAACCCAATCAGCTCCGCAGCAAAAATCCAGTGAAGAGAAGGATGTATTTGTAACAAAGGGAATTAGTAAGAGAACACTTCGTCACGTTAGTGATTTTCTACATTCTAATCGTGAGCCTTTTTCCGTTGATACAATTTCTAAAGAAGTTGGATTGGCTTATCCGACCGTCTATCGCTATATTATGCATTTACTTGATGAAGGAAAAGTGGAAACTATTGTGAGTTATCAAAAAATAGGAAGACCCAAAAATTTATATCAATGGATTGTTGACTAAGAAACTGCCTTAATACAAGGCTTTTTGAGTTTGTAAACAAAAGGGGTTCCAGTTGAAATTTTAACATAGTTGATTGGAACGGAAGGTAAGAGACTCCTGCGGGGAAAGCGCGTCCAAGGGAGACCCCACAGGCGCCAAGCGCCGAGGAGGCTCCTGGACCGCCCGCGGAAAGCGAGTGCCCTACGTTCCAATCAACGTTCATATTTTAAACTCCCTTTTTAAAAAATGTAGGAAATCTTAACTAAAATTGAGTTTGTCAACAGTCTGAAACTGCCTTAATACAAGGCAGTTTTTTATTATGATGGGGGGTCTCCGATGCTGCGCAGACCGTTAATGCAACAAGACTTTTTTTCTTTTTTTTCTGTATTTTTATATTTTCTGATAATATAAAATTATTTTACAACACTAAAGATTCTTTAAAATATAAATACCTTCATTGGTTGTCTTCAAGTTAAATGAATGAATTTATAAGTTAATGCTCATGTAGATTTTGCTATCAGATTCTTTTTGCACCAGAGCGAAGATTAAAAAAAATGAAAACGCTTACTGATGGTGAGTTGGATGGAATGAGTGGCCATCATCGTACCAATCAATTGTCTATTAAAATAAAGACCATGCAATTATTTTGTGAATGTAACGATTGGTGGTTAACCATATTGAGGAGGACTTTATTATGCAAGCACTATTAAAAGAAGAAGTTCAGCAGCCAAGCCAGTCCAGGAAAAAGCATCCTCCAGGACTGTATATGCTGTTCGCTACTGAGGCATGGGAGCGCTTCAGCTATTACGGAATGAGGGCAATCCTTGTTCTTTACTTAACGGCAACGGTTGTAAACGGCGGGCTTGGAGTCGACAAATCTGCGGCTATGGGCATATACGGATTCTTTACTGGTGCCGTTTATATTACGCCAATGATTGGCGGATACTTGACCGACCGTTTCATAGGCAGAAGATTGGCGATCACGATTGGCGGTATTTTAATGGCGCTGGGTAACTTTTCGCTATTCGCAAGTCAGAGTTTAACAGCGCTTTACATTGGTCTTGGTTTATTGATTATCGGTAATGGTTTCTTCAAGCCAAACATCTCGACAATTGTCGGTGATCTTTATGAAGACAATGATCCGCGTCGTGATGGGGCTTTCACCATCTTCTATATGGGTATTAACGTTGGGGCTTTCTTCGCACCTTTAGTGGTTGGGCTTATGAGCTATAAATATGGGTTCTTGACAGCAGCAATTGGCATGATTGTAGGACAGTTAGTTTTCAACTTATTAGGCAATCGCTATTTAGGTGATATAGGTAAAGAACCTACTGGCAAACCGGAAGTTACAGCTGGTAAAAAATCAGCTGCACAGTTAACGAAAAGAGAACAAAAACGTACAGCGGCTATCGTTATTTTGGCAGTCTTCGTCATTGCGTTCTGGGCCGCTTTCGAGCAGGCAGGAAGTTCTTTGACATTGTATGCCAATGACCAAATTGATCGGAATGTATTTGGCTTTGAGGTTCCGACTGCCTGGTTCCAATCATTGAACCCATTATTCATCGTGATTTTAGCGCCAATTATGTCTGCTTTATGGTACAAGCTTGGCAGCTCAAAACGCGGTGACTTAAAAACCCCAACGAAGATGGCTCTTGGTTTAGTCACTGTTGGTTTAGGTTTCTTAGTACTGCTTCCTGCCGTTATGTACACAGGAAACGATACAGCGCTGAAAGTGAACATCCTGTTCATGATTGTAACGTATTTCCTTCATACATTAGCCGAACTAATGATTTCACCAGTTGGTTTGTCAATGGTAAGCAAAATTGCTCCAATCAAGCTAGCATCTCTCCTAATGGGAGTATGGCTGGCAAGTTCCGCAGTGGCCAATATGGTAGCCGGACAATTAGCTGCATATACGCAGTCTTTAGGTTACCTGGAAATCTTTAGTGTGATTGGTTTTGTAACAATTGGTTTAGGTATTGTATTGTTGTTTCTTTCGAAGCCAGTCGCAAAGCTGATGAAATAATGAAAAAATGAGCTGACCCAAAAGGCATATAATGTGCCATTTGGGTCGAGCTTTTTTTAGTGGGAAAATAATAGAATCGGTCCAAACTGGTGTAGCGGGTCTTCACAACGACCCATACCAGAAAGGAACGATTCTCTGAAGTTTTATTTCTGTTTGCTTAATCTTATTGTGTTTCAGCATTTTCACGAGTCTTTCATCAATTTGAATGGTACGGAACATAAGTAAACAAAAGCAAATCAATGGGAAGTTCTTATAAAACAAGTCAAAGCTATATTAGATGAGAAACAATAATAAACACTTAGGTGGATTAATAAACTTGGTTTCAATAATCGACCAGCCACTTTTAGTAGAAAAGCACTTAGAGCTGGTTATGTAAAAGAGCCTATGAATTAGGATGTAATTCACTCCACTTAAGTGATTATATGAAATTTGTACGAGTGGTAACTTGCAACAAAAAAAGGGGAATCTTGAGGATAAGGCTGGCCAGTTTTCCAAAGGCACGGGACCAGGCGCCAGGCCCAACCAGATGTAACATCCGTAATTATAAGGGGAGATGGAGGCTATGCAAGAGAAGGAAGGTAAGTGAATAGGTGATCTAATCCTATATGGAAACAGAAGAAAGGAAAAGGGAATCTTATCGCTATCCCTAACGACTTCTGGATAGGCTATACTTATCTAGACAGAAAATTTAAGGTCGGGTAGACTACAGATACAACTAGTTATAGAAAAGAGGTCCGATATGCGACGCGATATACAAATGAATGAACGAGCTTTCTCTTCCAAGGAAGTGGCAGAAGAAGTGGGGATTGCAACTCCCACTGTTCGAAAGTATGGTCAAATCTTAGAGCGGAATGGATATGAGTTTTTGAAAGATGGAGATCGGCGTATCTTTGTTAAATCTGACATCGGAGCGCTTATAGCGCTACGCGATACGGACAAGCCCCTAGACGATACAGCTAAAGACCTTGTGTATCAACAAAAAGAAAGATTAGAAGGAGCCAATGAAACACACATAGCGATACCCGATACATATGAAAATTCACCCCACGACCCCAATCAATTAAACGAGGTCTTAATGTTTTTAGTCAATGAACTCGCAGCCACACGTGAAATGAATGCCCAACTGACAAACGATATGTCACAGCTTAAAACAAAGGTTTCCCGGCTCCAGCAAGATCATCATGTTATAAGTTCTAGTATTGGAAATTCAGCGCAAAGAACTAATACTAAAATTGAACAATTAACTGAACAACAAAATACCCATTACGAAACATTGCTGGAACAAGAAAAACAAAAAAGTGAACTCTTACAAAAAGAAATACAAAATATGCGGGACGAACAGAAAAAAGAATGGAGTTCACAAAATGAATTTAATAAACGTTTAGAAGAGACTATACAAAAACGTTCCGAAAAATGGCGGGGACTTTTCTCCATATTCAGAAAATAAGGGATGAATGTTAAGGTTTTTTGCCTATGCGAATCCAAAAAACCTTAAAAAAATTCATAGTGCCATATATGATTCGCTTAGCTGAAAACAGAATGAAGAAAGAATATTTCAACTTTACAGGTTTGGCACCTGTTTTGTAAAAGCTCGGCGATACCAATGTATCGGACGTTCTACCAAAGGCAAGCGAAGGCTCAATTGAAATTTCATTGGAGCTTTGTTTAAGCGATATGCATCCAAAACAAAATGCACAATTTGAAGCAAGCAAAAAAGGCAGTTTAATGAAATGAGAGTTGAGACAGTTGAGAACTTGCATTCAAAAACAAGAGTCATCCTTAATAGAGGTGCTCCAGACAGGGATTGATCGGCTCTTTTTTGTGTGTTGCGTATCGCTGGGCGATATAACTTGCAAATAAATTCGAATCTTTAGGTTTAATAGAAAAGTGACGTTTGATGCAAACATGATATACATCCGAATGAACGAGTATTCTTTGTATTCTTTTCTAAGGAAGTGGCAGAAAATGTGGGGATGCATACCCACTGTTCAGAAGTATGGTCAAAACTTAGAACGAAACGGATATGATTTTTTAAGATGGTGGTTACCTATCTTTATTCAATCTGACATCGAAGCGCACATAGCGTTATACGATACGTGATAAGGGCATGTCCCTGGAGCGTACAGCTAGAGATCTTATGTATCTATAAAAAGGTAGATTAGAAGTAACCGATGAAACAGAGATAGCGATACCCGGTATAAAGACAAATTACCCCATAATTCCAAACAAATAAATGAGATTTTAAATGTTTTAACCAATGAACAACTCGCAGCTACGCTTGAAATGAACAATCCACTGACAAGGATATGGCTCAGCTTAAAACAACAGTTTCCCAGCTCCAGCAAGATCCATGGCCTCGATAGTGTTCCTCAAGAAAGGGGCTTATCGGTTCTTTTTTATGTTTCGTATCGGTGTGCGATATAACATGAAAATAAGTCCACAGATTCTTCCTCTTTAAATAGAAAGGGAAGTTCGATATGAAACAGGATTTACTTCTGAATGAATGAGCATCCTCTTCAAAGGAAATGGAAATGCAATATCAATGCTCGAAAGTATGTCTAAAACTTATAGCGAAATGAATAACCATTATTAAAATGTGGGGATTTACACACTTTCTTTCAATCCGACATCGAAACGCTTAAAGCGATACGCTATTCGGGGAACCCCCTAAACGATAGAGCTAAAGGCCCTTGTATCAAGAAAAAGAAAGATTAGAAGGAGCCAATGAAACAGAGATAGCGATACCCGATACATATGACAATTTAACCCATGTTCTCATTCAATTAAAAGAGAGCTTAATTTCTAACCAATAAGCTCGCAGCTATGGGTGAAATGAACATTTAACTGACAAACGATATGTCATAGCTTAAAACTGAACAACAAAAAAACCATTAAGAAACATTACTTCAATAAGAAAAAGGTTTCATTACTTTTTTTAGTCTCTTTGACTATATTGAGATGTTAAATAACAGTTTAAACCGAGGCAATCAAATCAATAGTAGAAATTCCTTTGTCCCAACTATTCAGAATCACTATTTTTCAAATTTCAACAATTTCCCGAGAAATAACTACAAATTCTGAGTAGATATCGACAAAATTAGAAGGTTCTAAAAGATGTAGTAAAACATTGGTGAAAATTATGACCAATTGAGTTAAAAACTTGATTGAAAACGTTTATGGGTATTGAGTATGGAGAAGTGACGAATTATTTCTCTTTTGAATGAAATCGTATGTGTTTGGGAAGCACACACCTTTCAGGATTAAAGAAATTTTCAACCAATACACTCGCTGCTCTACGCGTGAGGTGAACATTTAACTGACAAACGATATGTCATAACTTAAAACTGAACAAAAAAAACCATTAAGAAACATTACTTTAAAATTAGAAAAAGGTTTCTTAATGGTTTTTTTAGAGTCTTTTACGATATTGAGGTGTTAATACCAATTTAAACCGAGGCACTCAAATTAATAGTAGAAATTCTTTTGTTCTAACTATTTAGAATCACTATTTTCAAATTTCAACAATTTCCCGAGAAATAACTACAAATTCTGAGTAGATATCGACAAAATTAGAAGTCTCTAAAGGTGTAGTGAAACATTGGTGAAAATTATGACTAATTGAGTTTTTTTAACAAGGAAATCAGATAGGAGGCTTGGTTGATTGAGTTAAAAACTGATTGAAAACGTTTATGTGGTATTGATTATGGAGAAGTAGACGAATTATTTCTTTTTTGAATGAAAGCGTATGTGCTTGGGAAGAACACACCTTTCAGGATTAAAGAAATATAAAGGGGTGAATGAGGGACAACCTACGGATAGTATCGAAGGCAGCTAAATTGCCGCGAGTAGCAACCTGTGCTAGCTCAAACACCACAAAAAGACATAAAAGCAAGTCAAAGAGAACAAGGCTAATGCCGAAGACAAAAGGAGGTCCCAAGGCAAGGGATACAAATGTCTCGTAGCGAAGCCAAGCCAAAGCAGGTAAACAATGATAGCGTTTTTTATAGGTAAATGGGAGCCATCAAACTAAAATAAGGAAGGCAGCTAGATCCCCGCGAGTAGCAACCTATGCTAGTTGACAAGTACTATGCAATCTCTAATTGGTTTAGAAAATCCACTATATAGAACGTTACAAGCTTAGCATTTCTTTAACAGGTGCTTTTTTATGTTCATACTTAATAAACACTTCTTTTAAAAGGAGTGCCATCTTGTTATACAATTTCAGAGTGATAACTATCTGGTAATTTACTAAAATCTACATACTAAAGCCATCTAAACCTTGTTGGGTCAAAGTAAAAGAAACAATTGCCCAATTTTGAAGCTTTTTCGAAGTGGACAGCAATAACTTAATTGTTTTCCTTGTCCTCGGGTTTGTCCTCTTATTTGTTATTTTCATTATTCCAAAACAGTTGGAGTTAACCGCAGAAAAAAACTCACCCCCGAAACTTGTGTCTGGAGGTGAATTTTAAGGATTTAGAAAATATATTTGAAACTATTTGGAATTTTGGTATTGAAATCTAAAACTTAGTCTACTGTGAAATTATTTTTTATAGGTTCAATTATTAAGGGACTGAATTGTTCCTTTCTATTTTTGTATTGTTCGATTATCTTTTCATTATTTAGTTCAATTTCCCGGATCCCTTCCATAATATCGAGAGCTAGTGTATCGGAATCGGTTGAAACGACTAAATTCTCCAGCCCAAGGGACTGAAACAAATCAAATACTTTAAATCTGTATCCGAGGGCGATACAGGGGACATTTCCTGCTAAGGAAAGGATATTAGCGTGAAGTTTAAAGTTAATGCTCAAACTGCAGACAGAGAGTTTTTCAATAAGCTCTTCCTCTGAGTATAGTGATGGATCATAAGTCACATTCAACGGGTCATTCAATTTATCGTAAAGTCGTTTGGAGGCCTCCCGGTCACTGCCCCAGACAACGTACAATAAAATTTTATAACCTGACTTTATTAATTTTTTGGATACTTGAAGAAGCGCATTTTCAATAGCAGCTTCATCCTGGCCGTACAATCGGTTGAATGTTGTACCCCAGTTTATTGCTGCTATTTTTTCCTTTTTCCTAATCACTGCGGGCGGGTTAAGCAAGATACCGGGATCTCCAATCAGTTTAATTTTGTCACTGTTGATTCCAAATGTCTCTAGAACCTTCTTGGTAATAGGTCCCCTTACACCAACAAATGCTGCTTTTTCAAGGGTCTCACGAAACAAGATTATATCTTTTTCTGTAAAAGTCTTTTCTAATGATAGTGATTGTCCTGAGTTTATAATGTCCAGCTGTTCTTTAGTTATCCAGTCAAGGCCGCTACCCCATATAAAAACGTCTTTTCCAAGGTCTATTGCCTGTTTTAGTGCTGCCATATAACCGGGGAGTAATAGGGAACCGCCACCTAAGATAACTGTGTCATATTCTTCCGTATGATTGATATCCACGCCAGGCAGGGAAGGAACAATCTCAATCTTGGTAGAGTAATTATAGTGCGTGTTTAACTCTTTAAACACGTTCCATAATAACTCGTCCCCCAAGTTGCCAAAACCAATCCAGCCAATATATAATACTTTCTTCAATACACTCATCCCTTAATTAGAGTTTTATAACACTCGAGCAGATTGGCTACACTGAATTTAATATTAAACTTTTTTAACATCCATTCACGCGAAGCCGACCCTGCCTTTAATAGACGGTCAGATGGAGATAGTGAAGACCGAATGTCATTTGCCATTGTAAAGCGGCTGCAGGGTTTAAGAGAGCCATGGTCCCCAAAATAACAATGCCAAGCATCTTCAAAATTATGTTCTTCCACTAGACCGAAATATCCATGGCTTCCAGCCGCGATAACAGGTTTGCCGCAGGCCATAGCCTCCAGGGCGACCCTGCCCGTTCCAACCACACAGTCAGCCAATGAGTAATAATGCTGTAAATCAAGTCTTTCACCCACTAAATTGATGAAGTTATCTGTTGATGAGCGATGTAT
This sequence comes from Peribacillus sp. S4, assembly GCF_046715815.1. Classification (NCBI taxonomy): domain Bacteria; kingdom Bacillati; phylum Bacillota; class Bacilli; order Caryophanales; family Bacillaceae; genus Peribacillus; species Peribacillus sp. S4. The sequence continues at coordinate 328,169 of NZ_CP175708.1, forward strand.
TGTATCCGTTATGTCTTTGATTTCTTTAAATCGAGGGCCGTCACCAACAACTACAACATATAAATTGGGAATGTCCGAAAGCTTTAAGTCTTTACAGGCTCTCAAAAAAATCATGCAGATGTTTGCCTTTGTCCATGCTATTCGGCTGCTGTATAAAAGAACAAATGAATCCTTTGGGATCCCAAGCTGGACTTTTAGATCGGAGGAGTCTGATGGGGAATATCGAGTGGTATCTATTCCGTTAGGGATGACAATCGTCGGTTGATCTGTAAGCTGCTGTATGAATTGCTGGATTGGCGGGCTTACACAGATGATTTTATTTGCCAGGGGCAGTACCCGCAATAGTTCGGATTTTGGATAATAAGTTCCATGCACTGTAAATATTGAAGGAATACCAAGCTCTTTTGCTGCATGGAAGGCTAAGAAAGCTGAAGGAGTTTGATGGCTATGAATAAGTGTTATTTTTTCAGTCATGATAATTTGTTTGATTTCTTTACATAACTTCTCCTGTAAATCCGCTGGAATTGGAAGAGAGTAGGGGAATGGGACTTGGTAAATGGGACATTGTAATCGCCTGAAGGATTGTAATAATGAACCACCCCTGCTTATGATGACAATCCCTATGCCTTTATTTATCATTTCCTCAGCCAGACTTAAAACATGTGTCTCGGTACCGCCCACATCAATTCCATCAAGTGTCATAAGAACACGCATGGTAGATTCACTCATATCTCTTTACTGCCTTCCCCAAAAAATTCGCGGGAACGCTGCATAGGATGGAGACGATAATAATAGAGTGCTTCTTTTAAATTTTCGATCTGGTAATTGGAGTTCAGACATTTTGCAATAAATTCATAGTCTTCAGCACCCTTTATCCTTCTGGTCGGGCCACCTAACTCATCAAAAATCACACCGCGGAATAAAATCGTTCCATGACAAATACAATGCCCTCCATTCCAATACACTTCCTTTATATCCTGACCGTACTTAAGCCAGTGTACATTATTCTGCTTTTCAAATTCACCATCTGCAAAGACTTTATAGTTTGTCCCAATCAACACATGGTCTGGATTCATTTTTAAGAAGTTCACTTGTTGTTCAATCCGGTTTGGATGAGATAGGTCATCACCATCCTGTACAGCAATATACTCACCAGAAGATAAATAATAACCAGTATTCAATGCCCCTGAAAAACCAACATTCCTGGGCAGGTCCACCACTACAACTGGGAATGAAGGATTGGATTTTTTGATCCAGTTATCAATCATTTCAGCAGTGTGATCAGTAGAATAATCATTTACTATAATAAGTTCTATATTCTTATAAGTTTGGTTAAGTATACTATTTAAACAGTCATCAACATATGGGGCTACATTATGACAAGTCATGACCACACTTACTAACCCGGGAAATCTTTCGTATAACATTTTTCATCACCTCGGACATACTATATGTGAAATTGGTATCAAAGGTGAAACTTATCAAGCAAAATAATTAAATTGGTAGTTCTACCTTTCTTCAAAATATTCTATTTAGTTGTGTCAATAACTTGTCTACTGCATATCCTTTAGAGTGCAAGAAAAGTTTTAGAACATGGAAAGGATGAAAAGCGTGCTATATACAGATTTAATCTTAGGGCATTTTCGGTCATTAAAAGAGGCCCTTAAAGGTTTGGTCAATAGAAATATTATCATCACAACACATTTCTCGGGAGTAACAGGACAATTGATTAAAGTAAAGGATGACTATGCCGTATTGCGAGAAACGGGCAATAGCTTAGTATACATCCCGATTAGAAGTATAGAACTGGTAACACTCGTAGAGGAGGAAGAAATATAATGTATGAAGTGCTGAACAATCTAATCACTCACAATATACAAGTGGCGACAGACACTACTTTAGTGGAAGGTCTATTGGTGAAGAGCCAATCTGGTTTGATTGAAATCGTTGAATCGATAACAGGGTATGAAAATCAAACAAGGCTTGTCATTATACCGATAGTTTCCATTAATTTTGTGAGAGTTGAAGCTTAGAATAAAAGATATGCCTTCTATAAGCTTTCCTACTTTCCCACATAAACCTCAATGTGTATATAAGATAAAAACCTGGTCCTAACTTTACTAGTGGTGGGTTTCATATAAGATTCACCTTGCATTTTTCAGATGAAACCGAAGGGGAATTTGATTGTGAAAAGGAAGGTGATGAAGGACTGGGAATGTGTCACTGACATTTTCTCATTTTTTTGTATATCGCCATTGTTGATTTGGCGATCCAGACGAGGGGGAGTGTGGACTGTTTGCAGCTGCACTCCGTTTTCCATTACTTCCTTTTAAATTATCAATTGAATGTGCGGCATGAGGTAATCATCGATTGAACCCGTAATATAGGGGTCTGTAAGGTGGAGATTAGTGAAATGCTACCTTTCAGTTTTTGAATCAATCTTATTTCACCATGGAGGAGACCTTTCGTAAGTTCACTGAACTTTTGGGAGGTCTTTTCTTCGATATTTTTTGTTCAAACGTAATACTTTATGGACTTAATTTCTAATTTACATATCTAAAACAGCTGGAAAACAGGGAAAAGGAATATGGACGGTTCCCAGGAATTAATGATTTATTGATGAAGATAATCAGGGTCATAACTTTGTTTTTATTAAACCGCTGGCGAAGTCCAGGGACGCGATGGAGTATCGTAATAATCATTCAAGAATTTAAAGGAAAAAACCCATATAACACATATATATTTCGGCGTTCTCAGCAAGAGCGTTTGGGACATTCACAAATCTATACAACGATTAAATGTCCACCTTCCGATGTCTTCTACGTATAAATAATTATATCGGAATAATATTGTAGGTTTTATCCTCTTATAAGGGTAAGAGGATTGCAACTGATGATTGTGTTATCAAAAAACAGGTGAATGATAATTATTTCTTCACGACGGAATGTAATTCATTTTGTTCAAGTTCCTTACTTTCACGAACAATACCGGTTTTAAAAGGGGGCGAACGTGTAAATATTCGGAGTAGCATCATCATTCATGGCTGAAAAGGATATTGCGGGTCTACGTATCTACATATGATTTCTTATAAACATAATTATATTTTTTTAGAGTTTCGACATTATATTGACAATAATATAGTTACTCATTACAATTGAAAATAATTCTCAATATGGTACAGGGGGCACCAATGGTTATGTCAAAACGAAGAAACAGCAAAAAAGTGTTATTTATATCGGCAATCGTTTTAATTCTATCAACGCTTTTACTTGGATGTACAAATGAATCAAAAGAAAATTCAACTTCAAACAAAGACAGTAAAGACATGCTTACTTTGGCTTGGCCGAGGGATATAGGTGAAATGAATCCGCATGTCTATAATCCTTCTCAATTATTCGCTACATCAATGATATATGAACCTTTGGTCAGCTACCAAGATGGAGGTAAGCTGAAACCGCATTTAGCTGAATCTTGGGAAATTTCCAAGGATGGGAAGGAATATACGTTCCACCTCCGTCAAGATGTGAAATTTTCTGACGGTACAAGTTTTAATGCTGAAATTGTGAAAAAGAACTTTGATACTATATTGAAAAATGTTGATTTACATAGTTGGTTGGGCTTTATTACGAAAGTGGATCAAACGGAAGTAATTGACCAAAACACATTTAAACTAACATTAAAGGAGCCATATTATCCTACTATTCAAGAGTTAGCCGTTGTTCGTCCAGTCCGATTCTTAGGTGATGCTGGATTCCCTAAAGATGGTGACACTTCTAAAGGTGTTACAAAACCAGTCGGTACAGGCCCATGGGTTTTGGAAGAATATAAAGCAGATGAATATGCTATTTTCAAACGCAATGAAAATTATTGGGGTGAACTCCCTAAAGTTAAGAAAATCAAAGTCAAGGTCATTCCTGATGCGGAAACCCGTGTTCTTGCTTTTGAAAAAGGTGACCTGGACCTAATTTATGGTGAAGGTGCTATCAGTCTGGATGCTTTCAAACAATTAGAAACAACAGGTAACTATGAGACTAGTATTTCTGATCCGGTTGCGACAAGACAACTAGTTATGAATACGAAGAAAGAACAACTTTCAGATTTACGTGTTCGTCAAGCGTTACAATATGGATTTAATAAAAAAGCAATGGTTGACGGAGTTACTTCAGGTTTGGAAGAGAAGGCAGATTTCATTTTACCGACAAACTTCCCGTATACTTCAGACATTGATGTAACACCGATTGATTATAATGTCGAAAAAGCAAAAGCTTTATTAGATGAAGCGGGATGGAAGCTTCCAAAAGGAAAAAACGTTCGTGAGAAAGACGGAAAGCCGCTTGAAATCGAGTTAATGTACGACTCTGCAGAATCGATTCAAAAAGCAATGGCCGAAACATTACAATCTGAGTGGGCGGCACTGGGTGTTAAATTGAATATCGTTGGAGTTGAGCTTACGGTACAAATTGAAAGATTCAAAGCTAATGATTTTGAATTGAATTTCTTTAGTAACTATGGCGCTCCATATGATCCACATACTTTCGTAAATGTCGTTGGTTCAAAAGGATTTGGCTTTAACGAAGCCATTTCATCTTATCCGAACAGAGATGAGTTGTTAAAACAAATTGCAGATGTTCCTAGAACAACAGATGAAAAAGAACGTCAAGAACTTTACTCAACTATTTTGGGATCACTGCAAGACCAAGGAGCGATTGTGCCCATTTCATATATTAAGAAAATAGCTGTTTACCAAAAAGATGTATCTAATTTTACATTCCCTGCTAACAGGGATGAACATCCATTCACAGGAATTAGCATCGAGAAGTAAGTTACAGGAGGGTTTTCATGGGCACTTATATCTTGAAACGAATTATGGCCATTATTCCCATCTTTCTCTTGGCCACTCTTCTTACGTTTGGAATGATTCACCTTTCACCAGTGGACCCAGCTGAGGCATATTTATCTGCAGCACATATCCAATCTACAGATGAGATATTGGCTCAGAAAAGACATGAGTTTGGCTTAGATCAACCCCTCCATGTTCAATATGTAAATTCTATTATTAAGATATGCCAATTTGATTTTGGCATATCTTATCTTTCGAATAAACCTGTTTGGGAAGAGGTAACCTATCGAATGCCAGCGACCATTCAGTTAGCTTTAGGTAGCATCATATTAGCTATCCTGGTCAGTGTCCCTCTTGGATTTTTGGCAGGCATAAAGAAAAACAGTGGTATTGACCATTTTAGTCGCCTTCTCTCTTTTTTCGGGGCGTCCATCCCTTCTTTTTGGCTTGGTTATTTATTGATTTTTTTCTTTTCTGTTAAACTCGACCTATTTCCTGTCGAAGGAATCGGGACTTGGCAACATCTGGTTCTTCCTTCCGTTACTTTAGCTTTGCCATTAATAGCTTTGTATACTCGACTATTACGTGCTAGCGTTCTTGAAAATTTACAGGAACCTTATGTCCTTTTTGCTCGCACAAGAGGGATTCATGAAAAAGTCATTATGGGAAAACATGTATTGAGAATAGCCATATCCCCCATGATTACTGGACTGGGGATGAATTTAGGAAAGCTGCTGACCGGAACCATTATCGTCGAAGCGGTCTTTTCCTGGCCAGGATTCGGTCGTTATTTCATTGAAGCTATTTTTAATCGGGATGTTCCTGTCATTCAATGCTATGTGCTTTTAGCTGCGGGACTATTCATTTTTAGCAACTTGATTGTTGACCTAATCCAAATGTGTATCGACCCACGCATCTCCAGAAAAGGAGGGCAACGTCAATGATAACAAGTCTTCGTATTATGATGAGAAGTCAGAAAGTGATTGTCCTTTGTTCAATAATATTAAGCTTCCTATTTATCATCACCATCTTGGCTCCTTGGATTGCACCTAATGATCCTATTGCTGTCAATTTAGCTAATAAACTACAGCCATCTTCCTTTGAGTATCCATTGGGAACGGATCATTTAGGAAGATGTACGTTATCACGCATCTTATATGGAGCTCGCATTTCGTTAGGATTTGCTACATTAATCTTTATTTCATCTTTAGGCATCGGTTTGATTGTCGGAACCATTGCTGGTTATAAAGGCGGATGGGTGGACCAGATGCTAATGAGACTGTGTGATGGTGTTATGGCATTTCCGAACCTTTTGCTCATTCTTGGACTTGTTGGTATATTGGGACCTGGCCTTAAACAGGTCATCATAGCATTGATGCTTGTGCAATGGGTGTATTATGCGAGAATTTTCCGAGGAATGGTACTTAGTCTAAAAGAACAAAACTATATAGCGGCAGCTAAAATAAGCGGTTCTTCTCAATGGAAGATAATAAAGAAACATATTATTCCAAATGTTCTTCCACCGCTCGCTGTTATGGGTACATTAGAAATGGGTTGGGCCATCATGGATATATCGGCCATGTCGTTTCTAGGTTTGGGCGTGCAGCCTCCTACACCAGAATGGGGAGCAATGATTCATGAAGGGAAATCCTATATTCGGACGAATCCAGAATTAATGCTATATCCAGGTTTGATGATTATGCTTGTTGTCGTCACCTTCAATTTATTAGGCGAAGCGCTATCAGAACGTTTTGGAGTCAAACGTCGTTAATAAAAAGGAATGAGAAGATTGAGAACAGAACGGTCGAATGTATTAACAGTGAGCGATCTACATGTAAAAGTACAAACAAAGGAAGGTGCATCCACCCTCGTTCAAGACATTAATTTCGAACTGGAAAAAGGGAAGGTATTGGGCCTTGTTGGGGAAAGCGGAAGTGGCAAAACAGTTACGAGTATGTCCATTCTACAGCTTCTTGATCGGAAAACAACTACAATTGAAGGGAGCATTACCCTTCAAGGACGAGAATTAAATGGTTTGAACGATAAAGAAATTCGTGGAATTCGCGGCAAGGATATTGCCTTTATTATGCAAAATCCGATGAATTCATTTACGCCTGTTTTTACGATTGGCAATCAATTTGTCGAAACGATTAGGTCTCATACCGCATTGAATAAAAAACAAGCAAAAGAGCTTGCCATCGAAGCGATGCAAAATGTAAACCTGCCAAACCCCGCGAAACTATTAAAAAGCTATCCTTTTCAACTGAGTGGAGGTATGCTTCAACGCGTGATGATTGCGATGGCTGCATGTTTACAGCCTTCCGTTATTATTGCCGATGAGCCGACGACTGCACTCGACGTACATAACCAATTACAGGTACTTCGCCACTTGGATAAAATCCGTTCTGAATATGGAACATCCATTTTACTCATTTCTCATGATCTTGGCGTCATTTCTGAAATGGCAGATGATGTAGTCGTTATGCAACATGGCAGAATTGTAGAAACAGCAAATGTGTATGAACTATTTGATAATCCGCAGCATGAATACACAAAGAAACTGCTAAATGCCCGCCTTAGCATTAAACATGAAGAGCCTATCACCCATATGTTGTGATATATGGACTGCATTTTTTTGAGGGGTGAACAAATGAGTTTATTACAAGTAAAAGCAGTAACTCATAGCTATAATGCTCATACGTTTTTAAAATGGAAAGAGCCTTCTAAAAAAGTACTCACTGACATTTCCCTCTCCATTGACGAAGGAACATGTTTAGGGCTGCTTGGTACGAGTGGAGCTGGAAAAAGTACATTAGGAAAAGTGATCCTTGGCTTAGAACGTCCACAGCAAGGACAGGTTCTGTTTCAAGGGCATGATATCTATACTGCTGATAAGCTTACTCGACAAAAGATACGCCGAGATCTACAGGTCGTCTTTCAGGATTCATATTCAGCTGTCAATCCACGAATGACCGCCGAAAGTATTGTAGGCGAGCCATTGGAAAACTATGAAAAATTAACCGTAGCCGAACAAAAAAGAACGGTTATTGAGTTATTGGAAAGAGTGGGCCTAAGTGAAAAGGATTTAAAAAAATACCCACACCAATTTAGCGGTGGACAATTGCAAAGAATTAATATTGCTAGAGCAATTTCTCTTAAGCCACTGTTAATCGTCTTGGATGAATCCGTAAGCAGTCTGGATATGGTTAATCAAACACTGATTTTAGAATTATTAAGTGAGTTGAAAAAAGACTTCGGCTTATCTTATCTTTTTATTACACATGATATTAAAGCGGCTTATTCAATCTCTGATACTTTGGGTGTACTGGAAAAAGGGGAATTAATCGAGCATTACAATTCTAAAGATCAGTTTTTTTCGTCAGAACATCCTGTCGTTAAACAGATGAGAAGTTCTATACTCGCTGAGCATCCGCGTTTTCGTTCTCTGCCAATGAGGATTAACAAGTCCTAGTTTAGAATATATCTTTGCCGGTTTCCGTTTGGAAATCGAGGCCCTTGTTTATCTCATATTTGGGGAGTTGCAATAGCATACTTTATACTGGTTATTCGTTTTTTACGATTTAGCGATGTGGGCGTTTCGTTATTATGACTAACGTTGAATATCTTGCTGCCATCTGGCAGCTCTTTTTGTTTATGCAACTAAAGGAGAAGTGGTTGCACAAGCTATCGAGCGTTTCTCTGTAATGGGGAATGCCTTTTATTTTGTCTGAATAAATGTATAAACAATAATAATGTAATTAAATTCAATAATATTTTATTGTGAAACAATAAAAAACGTGTTAAATTCAAATTGACAATAATTAAATGAGGTGCTTTTCATGAAACGAAGTTCAACACTCTTCTTAAAGGTAGCTGTCATTTTTATCGGCATTCCGGTTCTTGCTTTGTGTCTATTTTTGTTGCCTCAGATAGCGAATGAAGCAAATGAAGCAGCAGAAAGAGGTTCAGATTTGGCTTATATGGTATATGGCCTATTAATGGTTATGTATGTGTCGGCAATCCCATTTTACTTCGCTTTGTATCAATCGTTTAACCTATTAAGCTATATTGACAAGAATCAAGCTTTCTCGGAATTATCTGTAAGAGCGCTAAAGAAAATCAAAAAATGTGCCATCATAATCAGTGGCTTGTATATGGTGGCCCTGCCATTCGTCTATATCATGGCGGAGGTAGATGACGCACCGGGTCTCGTACTAATCGGAATGGTCATGATTTTTGCCCCCATGGTGATTGCTGTCTTTGCGGCTGTCCTTCAAAGACTTTTACAAGAAGCCATCGATATAAAATCAGAGAATGACTTAATAGTCTGAGGTGAATAACATGGCAATAATAATCAATATTGATGTGATGCTGGCTAAAAGGAAAATGAGCGTAACGGAACTTTCGGAAAGGGTTGGAATAACGATGGCTAACCTTTCTATATTGAAAAATGGAAAAGCAAAAGCGATTCGACTATCCACGTTAGAAGCGATTTGTAAGGCTTTGGACTGTCAGCCGGGAGATCTTTTGGAATACAAAAGTGAAGAGGGAACTCAAGGAGAATAGATCATTTAGGTAGGCTGCTGCGGCAGCTTTTTCTTATGGAACTGACGGGGTGGAATAGTTGAATAGTGGTCTTTCTTCAACTATTGGGCCTGATTTTTTTTTCTGTTTTTAGAGAAATGGAATTTAAAAAAGCCATCCAAAATAGGTGGCTTGTGACATTTGTCATTCTTGTTTTATAAATAATGAATCTGCTGTAAACCCTATGTTAATTTTCATGAAACAGCAATTCTCTAATTACTTAGGAAACTTTATAAATAATAACACCACTAATCCTGAGATATATTAATAACAGCAATAATGCAACAATGCATATCGTTCCGATTGAAGCTAAAACATTAAGGATTTTAGTAGCTTTAGTACTGAACAGCTTACAAAATACAATATAAACTCCAACTCCAATAATTCCACCTAATGTATTTCCCATAAAGTCAGTTATATCGCTAGCTCCTATAGCAAAGATGAATTGCAATCCTTCAAATAGCAAACTAACTCCTGCTATTACTGTAATCCTTTTCAAGAAAGACCAATTTGATTTTAGCATACTGATATAAATTCCAAATGGGATAAATGCAAGTACATTATAGATTATTTCATTAAAATCTATTTGGTTATTAACATTAGCTGAACCAGCAAAAGGGATTAAGTTGATTTCCCTAAAATCCGGCAAGCCTTGGAATGAAAATTGCATTTTAAAGATTATAACCCATGTTAATGCAAATAAATATACGGCCAACAAGCCAGCAGTTATTTTTTTTGATTGTTTTTTTGATTTTTCCATATAAATCCTCAATTCCTAATTCATTTTCAAATTAATAACCTATGCTTTAACCTACTTTACACTATGCTGTCATCTCCGAAAATTTTCCAAATTTGATCTTCTACTTTATCTTGGGATACCGGTATATCTTAAGAATAAAAGCTAATGCAAAAACCAATAAAATCCCCACTTTTTCATTTTTATTCTCCTCCATAAAGTAACTTTTATATAGGATAGGAAAAACATCTAAAATAAAAAGTGGGGTAAATATTAAATTTTTCTTAAATTTTCACTTGGAATTTATTATTAATCTTCTTGGAAATCCGCCATTGGTAATTGTATCTTTAAAAATTAAATTGCGATGTTTGAAGATAGATGCGAGGTTTTGTATAAAGTTGTGATCCTTTATCTTTTTAATCAAAGATTTCTAAATGAGTTTTGATTAAACTTTTTTATACAATGGAGAGTCCATAAAAGGAAAGGAAACCATTTTGATTTCTTTTATTAGCCATAGCTTGGGGTTTACATAAAACTTTTAATCAAACTTTAATCAAAACCAACACCAATAATTAATGGATTTTGACATACCGTCCAGAGAAATTCACGTCGATAAAGTTGTTCCGATAAGAATCGCTTTTCTTAATGAACGAACAGGGGCGTTAGCTGAAGATCGGAGCTGTCTTAAGGCAGCTTTTTTTTATGGAACTACCATGAAAATAAGTTCCTTTAAAAATGAAAAATGGCAAAGACCCTCCTCAATCGTTAAAAAAAAGAGGAGAGCGTAAATAATTAGTCTATGGATTAGGGTTGACTGGATTAAGGTCAGTATCAGTATTGACACTACCTAACCATTTTCATTCTTTGTGGTGAATCGCCGATTTTTGCGCTTCATGGATGGCTAACAGGTGCGTTAATTGATGAAGGAACACAAAAATGACCAATCTTTTTTATAAAAGAATAATCCAATTAAATAGTATTAGGGCATGTTTTGATTAATCTTTTTTCAAAACATGCCCCTTCTATTTAGTCATTCACCTTATTAATATACATTTTTTTCTAAATGAATACTTGAATATTTAATTCACATCTATTAAACTTGTGGTTAGTTGTTATAAAATACCAAGTTAGGAAAAGTTTAGTTATTTTCTATTTTTTAAACTAAAAAAATACTGAATTTGATCCTTTTTTGGCAAAAGAATTACATATCTAATAAATGGATATTGGAGGTTTTTGTTCTTACCAAATTATTATCATGAAAACAAAAAAGCTGAGGGAGATTAGAGAATGAGAATATCAAAAAAGATAATAGGTATATGCGGGGCTGTAGGATTATTATTTGGGGGGACAACAACATTTGCTGCCACTTCTGCGAATACTCCTCAAGTTGTTAAACATGAGAAAAAGGTAGAAGGAAACATACAAGAGGAGATAATAAAAGTAGATAGTAGCGAAGTTAAAAAAAGGGAAATCCTTACTTATTTTAATAATAACAAACCAAAGAAGTATAAAGAAAATGAGGTTATCGTAAAATTTAAAAAGAATTACTCCATAAAAAGTCTAGGATCCCTGAGCACTACTTTAGGTTTAACAAATGCAAAAGAATTGAATAAAGAAGGAACACATGTAATGAAATTTTCCAAAAATAAAAAGATGGCAGAAGTGTTAAAAGAACTTAACGCTTCTTCTAATGTTGAGTATGTAGAGCCAAACTATGTATATCAACCGACAGCAGTTACAGATCCCCTATATAGCGAACTATGGGGACTTAAAAATACTGGACAGGAAATATTAGGACAAGTTAGTAAAAAAGGTATTGATATAAATGCGGAAGCAGCATGGGCTAATACAAAGGGCAGTTCCTCTCTTGTTATTGGAGTGATTGATACAGGAATCGAAATTAATCACCCAGAATTAAAAGATAGAATTTGGGTAAACACTGAAGAAATTCCTAACGATGGAATCGATAATGATAAAAATGGATATATAGACGATGTAAACGGCTGGAATTTTTATGATAAAAATAATAAATTGTTCATTCGAGGAGAGGAAGACTTCCACGGAACTCATGTTGCAGGAACAATAGCTGCAAAAGCAAATAAAATTGGAGTTACCGGTATTGCTCCAAATGTTAAAATTATGCCTCTCAAGTTTCTCGGACCATATGGAGGGTACGAATCTGATGCGATTGTTGCCATAGAATATGCTAAGGCAAAAGGTGTAAAGATTTTGAATAACTCATGGGGTGGAGGAGAAAATTCACAAGCATTAAAGGATGCTATTAAAAACTCAGGCACCTTATTTATAGCTGCGGCAGGTAACTTTGCAGAGAACTCGGATACAAGTCCAATGTATCCTGCTGCTTATGATTTGCCTAACATTCTTTCTGTAGCCTCTATTAACAATACAGGAAATCTTTCAGGTTTTTCTAACTACGGTGCAAAAAGCGTAGATGTCGCTGCTCCTGGTGAAAGTATTTTAAGTACAACCCCAAGTGTGGAAGGCGACTATTCTACGGCTTATGAATATCTTGATGGAACATCCATGGCTACCCCGCATGTTACAGGAGTAGCAGCGTTAGTAAAAAGCGCACGTTCATCGTATACTCCCATTCAAATCAAGGATGCCATCTTGAGAACCACTACAAAGCTGTCTTCATTAACAGGAAAAGTTGGTACGGGAGGACTTGTGAATGCAGGGAAAGCTGTTAATTTCGAGGTAGATTCTGATATCCCTGGTATTGCTTGGAAGGGAGGAAGTATCAGTACCTCACTTGATGCAAGTAAAGATAAAAATGATGTTTATTCTATTAAACTATTAAAAGGGGAAAAGGTGAAGGCTACACTAACTGGTGATTCCGGGACGGACTTTGATTTATATTTGTATAACGACACTACAAAGACTGTAAATTCGAGCAACGGCATTGTAGCACATTCAGAAATTACAAATTCATCCAAGGAGTCCTTTACTTTTACAGCTCCTAAAACAGGCACATATTATTTGAATGCCCACGCTTTTAGTGGAGCTGGAAAATACACTCTTTCTGTTACAGAAGGCATTGGAGCAGGAACATATGAAAATACAAGTAAATATTTTGGATATGAAGGAACATGGAATAAAATATCCGATGGAAGTGCGTCGGCAAGCTCATACACAAGTACAAACCAAACCGGTTCAACGGTGAAAATTGTGTTTAATGGTACAGGAATATCCTATAAAGCTATAAAAAATGACAAACAAGGAATTGTAAAAGTGACATTGGACGGAAAATCAGCAAACTATAGCTTGCATGCTGCTACTCCTAAGTATAAAGAAGAAATCTTCAGTAAAACAGGACTAACTGCAGGTAAGCACGTATTATCTATTGAATGGACTGGTCAGGCAGATCCTGTTGCCCGTAAAACTTCTACAGAGGTGAATGTTGATTCCATCTCAGTTTTAAAATAGTTGTTATATATATATATATATATATATATATATGTATACCTTTAGCTTCATCCATAAAGAGGATGAAGTTAAGGGTTTTTGTGTTCGGGAAAGTGGGGGAAAGGTTCCCATAATCCTATCTTTAATAGCTATGTATTTCTTAATTAATCATTAGCCCGGTTAAATCCTTCCATATATCTAGTAAAAATGAATGCCTAAAAGTTAGAAATGTATGATTTTGTGAAATTATCGTACATTCAAATCATTGGTACATAAGGGTTTGAAGAAGGGGAGGTCGATGATGATGACACAACAAAAAATGTGCAGCCGATCCGGGATCAGCAGCAGTTAGAAGATATGAAATGGGCGCTGAAGCGCCATTGTTCGGAGCGCGATTACATCCTGTTTGTTTTAGGCTGTGAGACCGGCTTACGTGTTGGGGACCTACTCAAACTCACCACGAAGCAGATCCTGACCTTAAAGGCAAACAAAACAAGATTCTTCGGGTCAAGGAAGGCAAAACGCAAAAAATCCGCGACATGTATATCGCGAATTGCTTTGAAGAGGTCTTTGAGTACGCCCAAAGCGTCCCGAGTCCCTATTTATTCCCGTCCAGGAAGGGAGAACGCCCCATTCGCCGCCATAGAAATTTCTTATGGAACTATTAGTATCCAAAATTAGGGGGGAATTCTAATGATATATGATAATTTAAATAAAACAATTACCACTAAAAGGCTAGTACTAAGAATTTTTCAAAAAATCTGATGCAGTAGCAGTTACTAAACTTTGTAATAATTATAATATTTATAAAAATACATTGTACCTACCTTATCCATACACTATAGATGATGCTTTATCATGGATTGAGCATCATCTTGATAATTTTAATGCTAATAAGTCATATGAATTTGCTATAACAGATAAGGAAAGTGGAAAATTATATGGAGCTATAGCGTTATCTAACAACCAAAAGTTTAATAATGGTGAAATAGCCTATTGGATTGGTAAAAAATTTTGGGGAAATGGATATGCTACAGAGGCAGCGCAAGCTATATTACATTTTGCATTTGAAGAAAAGCAATACCATAAAGTATTTGCTCGTTACTTTAATTCAAATCCAGCTTCAGGAAGAGTGATGCAAAAATTGGGCTTGAAAAAAGAAGGGATATTAATTGACCATGTGAGGAAAGAAAATCGATTTGAAGATCTAGTATATTGTGGAATTATTAACTTAGTAGGATTATAGATTATACTGCTTATTTGTAATCGGTTCCGTTTTTGGGTGGAGATATGCTGAATTATTCGCCAAATGGTGGACCGACGGTGAATTAATGGGTTCAACCAGAAACATCTGGCTGCACTTATTTTACTAAAGGAAGTTTGGGTGAGGCAGCCTTTTTCTTATGGCACTAACGGGGCAGGTTAGTTGAATAACGAAAAAAGCCCAATTTCTCAATTTTAATGCTGAGAAATTGGGCTTTTTAATATCGAAATTTCCTTAACGTTGTAAATCTGCATTTTCCTGACGTTACCCTTTATAGAACGAACAGGTGCCGTTCTATTAAAATGTCAACAAATAGAAAAAAGGGTTGACATTTTCAAGAAATTTTTTTTCTTTTAACTATTCTAGTTGGATGGTTAAGACCGAATTTCACTCGTATTATGCTACTGCTAAACCCTATAAATCCTCCAACAATTGCTGGGATAATCCACCCTAGTCCTACATCATACAGAGGAAGAATTTCATGAAAGAAATTATTAATGGATGAAAAGCGTATACCAGCTCGGTTTAATCCATCAAATAAACTAATGATAAATGTTAAAAGTAAGCTTCCTTGATACACTTCAGCTTTCCCTTTAAATAAAGAATGAAAAAACGTTAAGAAAATTAATACAATAGCTAATGGATAAATAGCTGTTAGGAGAGGAATTGAAACTGCAATCAACTGTGTTAGCCCAATATTGGCAACTATTGCACTAAAAATAGATAAACTAATAGCAATTGTTTTGTAAGATACCTTTGGAAATAGTTTATGGAAGAATGAAGAACAAGATGTAACAAGTCCTACGCTTGTTGTTAAACAAGCTACTGTAATCATTAACCCTAATAATATCCCGCCATAAGCTCCAAAATAATAATCCGAGACTTTTGCTAAGATGGTACCTCCATTTTCAAGGTGTCCAAGTTTTTCTACACTTGAAGCACCCATATAAGAAAGAGCTGAATACATGGTTGCTAGGAAAAAGGCAGCAATTCCAGTTGCTTTTGCACAAACAACCATAATTTGTTTTTTTGTTTTTGCACCTTTTTCTTTAATGGCATTAATGATGATGATGCCAAAAACAAAAGATGCAAGCGTATCCATTGTTAAATAACCTTCTCTAAACCCATTAAAAAATGGTTGAACTGAATAATTCCTAATAGGTGCTTGAAAATCTCCGATTGGATGTTTAAAAGCAACTACTACTAGGATTCCAATGAACGTTATCTTGATTGGTGTTAGTATTTTCCCGACAATTCCGACAACTCTCGCGGGATTGATTGAAAAAAGGCACGTAATGCTAAAAAAGATGAGTGTAAAAATAAGTAAAGGTGTAGAGCCTGAATTTTCGGATAAAAAAGGTTTTACACCGATTTCAAAAGAAACGTTTCCTGATCTAGGCAAAGCAAATAAAGGACCAATGGCTAAATAAAGAACGGTTGTGAATACAATACCAAATACAGGATGTACCCGACTTGCTAACGACTGTAAATCATCTTTCCCCGAAAAACCAAGTGCTAACACACCAAGTAACGGTAGGCCGACTCCTGTTATTAAAAACCCTGCATTTGCTGACCAGATATTCATTCCTGCTGATTGACCAAGCATTGGTGGAAAAATTAAATTTCCTGCCCCAAAAAATAGAGCAAATAACATTAAACCAATAACTACTATAAATGAAAATGGTACTTTAGTAGGCAAATTAAACCCTCCATAAAATAACTAAATTTCACTTTTTGAAAAAAAGTAATTTTCAAATAAATATTCACAAACTAAATACATAAGATTTTATCGTATCATGACTAGATAAAATTAATTTCAATATAAATTTTAAGTTTCTCCTTTTGGCTGGCCTTATTTAATATGCAATAGGTACTTTAAAATTTTAACGACAAGCAGAACTATTACTACCATGATAACGATTAAATGATAATCGGTGTGAATTACAGGGAATTCCCCTTAGCTCCCTATTAGTGATGTGTAATTATTAACTTAAATACCATTTTATTGATATTAATATATTGTAATATATACTGCTTACTCTTTAAAGGATAAAAAGGAGGAAAAAACAAGAAATAAAGTTGTCATTAGGAGGTATAAAGTGGATTATGGACTATGGCAGGTTAGTTGCAGAAGGCTATTCTATTCAAATAAGGGACATAAAATAAATAGAACCCGACACAATAAAAATGAACTATATAAGGGAAGGTTTTATATCGGTGTTGAAGGTAACCTTGAAAAGTACTTTTTTTAATTTTCAATGTATCTAACTTTATCACAAAGTGTTCAAACGGAAGAAAATAATAAAAAAGAAGGGAAAGCAGTTTATAAAAATCCACTATGATTATAAATCAATCAATCTACAATTAGCTAAAAGTTAATCAGAAGGAATATGACCAATACTGGAAAGAAGGTCTTTCTATTGCTGAAATGGCAAAGAAACAGGGTTTCCAATAAGGGATTTAGAAAACTATTTTGTAAGTTCACTATAAAGTAATACAAAAGTGGAGAACCAAAGGTTCCCTTTCAGAAGAGGATTATATCGACTTGGTCTATAGGTTAAAAGCAGATGAATCGAGGAGTTTATGACCGTAATCCAAATACTTAATTCAAATGTGTGCAATTCTTTATTAAGAAGGATGGCTTTTTCTTATGCTACATTATAAAACCCAAAATAAGATCGATTATGTTGGGTTTTATATGATTGTCTTTATATGATTCATTGAAAATTAAACAGAATTACTTAAATTATAGAAGCTATAAAATCACCTATAACACATATTTTTGACATGTGGTCCCCTGAAACCTTGAACGTTCACACACCCCTAGCAGATGAAAGTAATCCCTCTTATGAAAGTAATCCTGTATCTCTTGCCTTTTGCACGGCTTCTTCTCGATTTTTGACTCCCAATTTATCATAAAGAGTGGAAGCGTAATTTCTTACAGTGCCGTTTGATAAGTAAAGTTCCGAAGCGATTGTTTTATAACGAATTCCTTGAGACAAAAGATTCAAAACCTCTAGTTCGCGTTTCGTTAAGCCATACTCTTTTCCATCTAACTTCAATCCGGCTGGCTCTGCCTCATCATTTCCATCCCACATTCTATGGAACAAATCTTGGTCAATCATAGTGGCTCCCCGATAGACGAGGCGAATCGATTCAGCTAGTTCACGTGACTCTATGGATTTTAGCAGATAGCCGTCAGCGCCGCTTCGTATGATTTCCTTCGCCCTTTCTATATCCTGAAACGTTGACAGGATGAGGACACGAATGTCAGGCCATTTATCCTTGATTATTTTGGTGGCACGAATCCCATCCTGATTGGGCATCTCCAAATCCATTAATACCAAATCTGGATTCAGCCTTCCACACAATTCTACAGCTTGCTCTCCATCTTCAGCCATGCCCACTACCTGCAGGTCCTTCTGTTCATCCAAGATTGTATAGAGACTTTCTCGAATAAACGAATGATCATCGACGATACACAAGCGGATTCGTTCGTCGGATAATTGCTCCAGTTTAGGTAACACACATGAGATGAGCGTCCCCACGCCTTTTTCGGAGTATATAGTGACTCTACCTTGTAATTGTGCCGTACGTTCTTTCATCGCAGTTAACCCGAAGCCATCTTTCCATTCCTCCACTCCGCAGCCATTATCTTGCACATCCAATCTCGTCTGTTGCGGCTCAAAATGCAGTGACACAATGATTTCGGTGGATTGTCCGTGTCGCACAGCATTAGTCAGTGCTTCCTGCAAGCTCCGATACAATGTCATTTTCACTTGTTTGGGGACCGTGTACTCTTCCCCTATTATTCGAGTGCGTACATTTACTTTTGCATGTTTCTGGAACTCTTCCGCCAATTGTTTCAAGGTAACAATTAACGGAAGTGATTCTTGTTGTGAATCCATTTGATGTAAATACGTTCTCACTTCTGCCATACTGTTACGGGCCAATTTCAATAATGAGTCAAGTTTTTGTTCCCCATCTTTTGTCTTTAATTCCTTACGTAATGTTTCCATCCCCATAATGATTGAGGTATAGGAATGTCCCATCGTATCGTGCAAATCTTTTGAGAGTCTATCACGCTCCTCTAGCAAAGTAATTCGTTCAATCTGGGATAAATACTGTTCCAATACATGCTTCTGGTTACGAATAATTTCATTGTTACGGTAATTAACAACGAGTAAACGAAAGGAAAATCCCATTGCAAAGGCCAGACCCATTTGTAGGATAATCACCCATACATCTATTTCACGGGAAAATATTGCAATGAGAAACGGAAACAAAACAATTGTGATAGAACCCGACCAACGGTATGATTTATGGGCACTATTTGCCGCGATCATGAAAGTCGGCATTAAAAAAGCAAGATAAGCCGCTGGAAATAATAAGATTAAGTAGAAGCAAACTCCACCAAACAAAACTATCTCAGTAAACAGATAATAGCGATAACTGAACATTAAACAAATCCAAGGTACTGAAAATGAGGCCACTTCCCAAAGAATGATGATCCAAAGTGGCACAGTTAAATGGTCTTGGTGTTGGATAGTAGTTAACATCATTGATAGCCAGATGATAAAACGTATACAAAGTAATACCCAGTCAAACCAAAACCATTGTTTCAAAATCCCAAACAAATTATCACCCCTTAATAGCTTTGAACATGGAAATCGTGTACTTTCCAATCATTTGAACTAAACTGTTTCCAATACAAGTACGTATCCAGGAGAGAATACCCCCAAAGATCATGACACATATAGATTCCTTCCATGAATTCACGGTTATTCCTAATAAATATATATCAAGATATTGAAAAAGTAACGGTGTAACGATAAATACAAGCGGAGCTACGTACAATATAACGGCACATATGAGACTAATTACCCCAATAAGAAACTTCTGCATGAGCCAAAAAATAGCCCTCCAATGGTTATTATTAAGAATTGCTTCTTTCGCTTCAATCCATTTATCCCCTCCACTTTTTGTCCTTGGTAGGATTGGCTCTATCGATATATCCGTATAAACCTTCGTCTGAATACGTTCATACTGAACAAACGTGTGAGTAGTCCGCAACACACTTGCTAACAAGGGAATACCTACGAAGATAACTGTCATCACGAGTGCAAATGTAATGCTGGCCAAATAGAAGCAAAAGTAAAACAATCCGGATCCAAAGGTAAACAACAAAAAGTAGAAATCTTGCAAACTTTTTTGAGCTGCTTCTTTCGTCATTAGAATTTCTCCTCCTCTTTCTAATAAGTTATGAGCCGCTCTTCGATTCTAACTTTTCGCCTGTCACATACGGTAGTGTCAAAATGTCATGATTTATAGGTCATGACAATGAAACTAACCGTACTACGCTCTATTTTTTATGTCATGCATGAAGATGACGAAAGGTCACTAGCTACTATGACTTTCCGCTTGCTACACTCGGTTTATACAGCTGAAGAGCTGACTGCTCGTTGTGATGCTGAGATTTGCAGTCTCTTTTCATATAAGGGGTACTGCCACATGCCCATCAAGCTAACAACATAAATTAATAGAGCCAAATAATATTGATTCAAAACCACCCAGTACTGGGAAATTAGGCATGTCAAAGAAACCTTTAAAAAAGCGATATTTTTTGCTAGGCAGCTTGTCTATCCTTCACCGTCGTTTGATACACAACCCCTAGAATATCAAAGACAGTCATCTTCTTATACCTATGGCATTTTCGACCGTTCTTTTTGAGTAGCTGAAAAAGGCGATGAAGAATTTTCAAAAGCTGTTCTGAACCAATTGCTATTGCTTTAAACAATAACGGAAAGTAATCTTTAATCATATAAATCGCTTTGTATTCACTCAACTCCTGATTTTTCTTTTCAAGCAAAAGCTGTCGCAT
This sequence comes from Peribacillus sp. S4, assembly GCF_046715815.1. Taxonomy (NCBI): domain Bacteria; kingdom Bacillati; phylum Bacillota; class Bacilli; order Caryophanales; family Bacillaceae; genus Peribacillus; species Peribacillus sp. S4. Next base: position 348,900 of record NZ_CP175708.1, read on the forward strand.
TTGAAACATGGTAGAAGAACAGAGGAGAATGCCAATAAGTTGGCCGTATAAATGGCACTCTAGGCGTTCTTTTTTGATTGTTTTGCATTCATCGATATCAAAGAATGACTTCCATGTTTTAAATAAAATCTCAATCTGCCAACGCAGGGAATAGAGGGAATGGACATAATCAGTGGGAACTTCTTCTGGCGATGAATTCGTGATATAGACATTCATCCCCATCAAATGCTTACTTTTCTCCTTCATGACAATTCCTTTCTTCTTTTCTCGTATTGCTTGGTTTATAAGGCGTGTTTGCGTTTGATCATCGGTTAAACGATGGATAATAACACGTGCTGGAAGCTTCTGATTTTGGCCAATGTATGCCTCGGGGATTTCCATCGTTTCACCAGGGGTTAGATCGGACATTATTTGTGTCATATCAAGCTTGATGTATTCTGTTTGCTTTTTTATCGTGCCATTGTTGAAGAATTCTGGCTCAGGGTTCTTGATATAAATACTTGTATTAAGCTTTAATCTCGAGATATAGTAAGCATCTTTATCATGAATGGCTTGTAAGTCTCCTAAATCAAAGTAACCAAGATCACGTAAGCATAAATCGCCTTTCTCAACAGTTTCAAGGCAAATTGTACCGTATGTTTTATCATTGTTCTTTCCTGGTCCTAGTTGTACGTTTAAAAATTGGCCACTTAATAAATCGTATTCCAATTGGATTTTCACCCCTGCAGTATTACTACTCCCTCCAGAGCCTTGATAATTTGTAGCAAAGGAATCAGATAGCTGAAATACAGTCGCATCTAAAATCCGAATACGTTTGAAAGTAGAAATCATGTCTGAAGAAAGTGATTGATTTAAACAGAGTTTTTGTGTTAACAGCGAAGTAAAGACTTCTCGGAGGAATGTGACAGTTGCTGGATTAAAGCGTTGATTCAACCCTTCTGGGCTCATTAGTACACCCGTCGAAGCCTCTAAACGACTACATAATTGTGTAAGTGATGTACTAGCGACTTCTTGGCTGAGCCAAACGCAAAGGGCGATGAGTTCAGCTGCTTGATACTTACTAGATCGCTGTACAAGGCCCATCTGTTTGGCCGTTTCTTGTAGGACTAATGGAGATAGAAAGCGTTGTAATTCTTTCGCAAAAAGTGTCAGTTCACTGGAGACGATAGGATTCATAAAAAAACACCATCCTTTCTCGTAAACTTCTTACGATAAGCATAGCGTTTTTTCATTTTTGAAGGTATTGTTTAAACTTAGCTTGATGGGCATGTGACGGTACCCCTATTAGGACGAAATAACTGAGAATAATCTAGGTAATTATACATATTTTTACATTATTTTATTATAGTGGTATTTTTTGTTAGTTAACAATGATACTCTTATATTGCTATAAGAAAAGGGGGAAAACAAGTGAAGAAAAAGAGAAAAATCTTTATACTAGCATTTTTATTTTTATTGACAACCGCTTTATTACCGAACGGTGCGTATGCTGACACGAATGTTATCAACTATGAGAAAGATGGTAGAGTTAAGCCTGTGGAAAATGCTGAGTTATTATCTGAAAATCAATTGGATAGTGTACTAGATGCCATTGGCTTGGAAGAAAAAAACTTGGATGATATGTCGAAGAAAGAAAAGGTCTATATGGCCAGCCAAGGCGGTAAGGTCGTTGATGAAGTAGAAGTGGAAGAGAAGTCTTATTATGTTTCACTCGATGGTACAAAAACGGAATACACTGAAGAGAATGAAGAACTCATAACGCAAAAAAAGATTGAAGATCTAAAAACCTACAATGAAGCAACAGGAGAGTCTTTAGAAATCGAGAATGTTTATCCGTCAAAAGTGAAACAAAATTCTGGAATCTCTTTAATGGCTGCTTTGCCGAAAGACGGAATTAAAACAAAAATTAAGGGCGATTTGGAGCTAACCCAACAAGTGATTTATCTTGGTTCCACTAGTACTCAGTATAAATACTCATTCGTTTCTAATGCTCATTGGAATGATACACCATTAAGCACTAAGACCGATATTTTAGGGTCCGCTTGGAGTGAGGAAGCTGTTGCTAAAGCTGACACATTTTCAGGTTTTTGGGATCAAGGAAAAGAGATTGCTGACGGCAAAGGCGGTACAACTTGGACTTTTGATGACAAAAAATTGAGTATGAAAAGCCCGAAAGCCTACGGTCAATATGTGACTGTATCATTAGGTGGCGGCGACTATCAAAATATTAATATGAGTAGAGAAGTGCGGGTGGGTAAATCCAAAAAAGGAGAACCTGCTTACGTACAAACAACTTATTTCCATACATATACCAATATTTCAGGTATAAGTGCGTCAATCGGGCCGGTTTCTGTGGATATTCCAAGCAAGTGGTTACAATCTGGAGATGAAATCTATGTTGAATATAGTTTCACCTTCGGTAACACCTAATTTTGCTTAGAAAGGAAAGTTTATGCTATCCTTTCTTTATCTTTGTTATATAAGGGGTTGCTTCTATGAACATATTCTTAGACTTTTTTGGATTTTTAACTACACCAGTATGGTGTATTATTTTATGTCTAAATTTCATTTCTATACTACAAAAAATTAAATTAAATAAGGAAGATTATACGAAGAACACTTTTTGGTTTACCTTATCTTTCACATTCCTTATCTCTATATTATTCTACTATGTAGCAGCTTATTAGTCTGAACGGTTAAAGGCCAGTTCCGACCACAAAATTGAAAAATGGCACTCAAGAGGAGTGCTTTTTTTGTGTGTTTGAACAAGTGGTAGCTTAGTAAAAAATAAAAGAGGAATACAGTCATCAGATTTTTTTAATAAAGGGCCTTAATCTAATGTAGCAAGACTCTATAACTTTTCTACTGAATTCACTCTACAACGAATAAAACCTTTGTACCATCGGGATAGTCACTTAATTGATGAGATACCCACGAGCCAGCACCACGATTGTCTGATGGGGTTATATACTCAATATCTGCTCCCGCTCCCCCTTCTTCACACATGGCCATTGGGTATTCATCATGATCATATCCCATTCTAGTTTGAATATTTTCCAAAGATTCATCACGGTTCTCGTCTGCTCCATTTCTATCAATGGTACAAATATTGGAACTTCCATCAGCAATGGCATCTTCTATATGCTCAGCTGTCTCCGGGTACTTTTCTGACGGAAAGTTAATTACAACATTATAACTTTCCTCAGATAAACACTCCTTTACTTTGATATTAAATTAAAACGATAGACGTAAAATACGGCTATCGTTTTTTGGAATCAATTATCTTGAAAGAGTTTGAGAGCGTTTCTTATCTTTGTCGTTATTCTGCTCTTGTTCTTTAATTTTTCTAGCTATTTCTTGAACACCCTTCACTGAAAAGACTTTAGGTGATTGTGCCTTATCGACTTGTTTATCTTTAGTTAAGTTATTTGCAACTGTTCTCACTTCATCCATATCAATTTTTACTTTTGGGGGTACCATGCCCATCAAGCTAAGAAAATAGGTCCCCCCAAAAAAACGATAAATTGAGCTTATAAGTTACAGAAAGTCCAAAATTTCATTCTGGGGGTACTACAAAACTTTAACTTGATGGCAATGGGGTACTGCCAACATCAAGAGTACGTAAGGAGTTGCTCAACAATTGGGTCAGATTGCGAAGGAAGGATTGCTGCCTTTCAAAAGGTAAATTAGTTAAGGATAAATAGTGGTGAACCGAAAAGAATGCGCTTTTGAGTGGAGTTATTATTTGGAATTTCATGCATAAGATTGGAACCAATGCCCATTTTAATCGTAAGTAATGTAAAGGCTTAAGGTTGGGAGGCATTAGTATGAGGCAGCTTTATATTAAACAGAAGGTATTCAGTCTTAGCGGGAAATTTACAGTAAAGGATCAGCAGGAGAAGGATATATATTACGTGGAAGGAAGTTTTATGCAAGTTCCAAAGACTTTCTCCATTATGAATATAGCAAGAGATGAAGTAGCACTCATTACGAAAAAGGTGTTCAGCTTTTTACCAAAGTTTTTGGTTGAGGTGAATGGCCGAGAGGTATTAACAATAAAGAAGGAATTTTCCTTCTTAAAAGCACGATATACAATTGATGCGGCAGGCATTGAAGTACATGGTAATTGGTGGGATATGGATTTTCAAGTTTTACAGCATGGTCAAATCGTAGGTAAAGTGTGCAAGGAGTGGTTCACTTGGGGCGATAGCTACAAGGTTCAAATAATAGATGAAGAGATGGAAACGATTATTACTGCACTTGTTGTTGCAATTGATTGTGTGAAGGCTGATCAAGCAGCTGCTTCCTCAGCAGCTTCGATTTAAAATAGAAGTGTAAAATTTCTACTTATATCCATCTTAATCCAAATATTACCTTGTTCAACTAACCTGCCCCTTTAGTTCCATAAAAAAAGAAAAGGATGGCAGCTTTTGTGAAATCAAGACTTGAACAGGTACGGTTTACTATCTTCAGCTAACACACCTGTTCGTTCAACAAGGTTTTACCTTTTTCCACCACATGGCCTTGTCATTTAATTAGGATAAAAGTTAATAAAGGGTGATTTTTTGGAGAAAAATATTGGGGATGTAGATTTTTTTAAAAACAAGTAGAAAAGGACTTTGCAAAAAACAATATTTCTCCTCAGAAACCTAAATTTGAAATCATCGAGAACGTAATGGTTTAATATTTTAAACCTTATTTACCGAACAATTGGATCTTTAGAAAAGAGCTGAACAAACAAGAAATAGAATTATTGAGGCTTATGCAGAATGTCAAAGCATTTTATGTTAATTATAACAATGAAATGAATACCATTTGACGATGAATTATTTTACTAAGTTTTAATGTTTTTACTGATATATGCAAAGTTAGCGGTACACTAAAAAAGTAATAAGGTTTACTTCAGTAAAATAAGGTATATTATATTGGTTGAATAGATTCTCTTTAAAGACAAGAAAAGTAGGTGAACAAAGTGGGAAAATATCAATTGGATACCAAAGGTAAGGTAGCTGTGACAAAGTTTCATGAAAAACATATGCCTGCCAAATTTGATAAAAAGCAGCAACTTGAAAAAATCCGTGCGGAGTATTTGAAAAAGAAGCAAAAACAAACAGATAAATAATATGATTTAAAACATAGGAAGACTAAAATCTCCCTATGTTTTTTTTATTCGAAGTTCTTTTTTCAATGGATGACACAGTTTATTATTATTCCATAAATTTCAGATTCGGTGACAAAAACTCGTCATCAGATATCCATTCTTCACTGAAAATTCAATAGAGAGCCGTTATTTTGGATAACCAGTAATCTCCAGCAGAAATTTTTAATCATTTGGATACTCACTAGGCTTAGGGTGCTTCTTAAATCTTTGTTTTCTTATGGAACTTAGAGGTAAACCCGTATAAAAGAAAGGAATTTTAAGTTAGGTGGGGTTAATAGAGTGGACAAAGACTTTTTTTTGGTCTATATTTACAACGATATTTGGCATTATCGCAACCTGGACTGGTTTGATTTATACGACTCGTTTTCGGTTTGATAATAACAAATTTTTTGAACACATCAAATATATAACGTCCTTACCATAAACAGTTAATTATTGCTTTCTTAAAGTTTTATTTATTTTCGGAGGATTAATGTGTGTTGTTTTGGGTCAATACGGAATTCTTTAAGGTATTCCTTATAGAACTTACGGGGCAGGATAGTTCAATGAGGAATACTGTTAAGTGACATTAAGGTCGGTTAAAAACGCTTGTCCTGTTATTGCATTAAAGGGCCGGATTTTGTAGGATTGGAAAATTTTGATTCTACAAATAATTGGAGGATTAGAAGAAGGAAAGCTATGATAATTAGAGATGTAAGTTTATGCTTTTTTATGTAATAATTATTTTGTAGAAATGAAAAGTTACAATTCATACATAGTGAAGGTGGGGATCATAGTGGCAATGGGAACGCATACTGTAGTAGTTCCAGTGGATGTACAAGCAGTTTGGGATTATGTCAGTGATCTCGAAAAATGGGCAACGACAGTACCAGCCTATAAAGAACATGAAATCATAAATGACAAGCAATCTATTTGGACATTTGAAGGTAGTGTGAAAGGTATTAAAAAAACAATACAAGCGCAGGTAGATATTACCGAATGGAATGAACCTTCAAACATTAAGTTTGAACTAAAAGGTTTATCAGATAATTTTACAGGAAGCGGCCACTTTACTGCAGAAGATGTTAATGGTAAAACAATAATGACTTGTACGGTGGAAATCCATGCAGGCGGATTATCTGGTGCGGTGTTAACACCAATTATTAAATGGGCTGTTCCAAAAGTAGCATCTCGTTTAACGGAATCTATCGCACGTAAAATTGCAGTATTCTCATAGTATTCAAAGATTGAAAGCCAATTTATTTTGGAGATACCTTCTCTGAAGTATAGATGGTAACATTCTGAAGTAACCAATATAATGATGCGCTCTACTAGAAATTTTATAATTAGCGGAAATGGGGCTGTCCAAAAGGATGGCCTCCTTTTTTCAATATTCCAGAATCACTTTTCTTAATGAACCAACAGGTGCGTTAGTTGAATTACAGGGCGAAAACCGGCTTCTTAAAACCCCGGAGGATATTGTGCATTTAAATACTATAAAAGGACAAAATCCTTATGGGATGCTAACTCTATTATTAGGTCTAGCATCCTTTATTTTTGGGCAACTGTATATAATTATTCCTATCGTATCTTTGTTATTGGGGTTTATTACTTACCGGACCTTTGATTCTGAAACAGAGAAAAATCCTTCCAAAGGGTTTTGGAGGGGTATTTGGCATGGCCAAAAATAGTATATCATAAGGGAAATGAAAATTTCAGAGAAAGATATTGACATCCTATTAGCTGGTTTACTTAAAAAAATAGGGTTGATGCTGCAGTCTTTTTTATGGAACTAAAGGGGGGATCTACCTTAGGTGTAGTGTGACAATTTTGTTCATTAATACAACTTATATTCATTTAAATTTCAGAAGCTTCTGGTTGGAAACCTCCTATATTTCTATCTTCGACTACCATGCGCAATCCACGCTTAGGTCTGAGTGTAATAGACGGAAGTGGCTTTACTTCATGATGGTCAGGCGCCAGCCTTATTCGATATCGTTGAGCAATGCATGCTAGGACAAGCACAGCTTCCATCACTGCAAAATGATTACCGATACAGACTCTCGGACCTCCGCCAAATGGAAAGTAAGCGAACGGAGGTAGGGTTTTCATAAAGTTGTTTTCAAATCGCTCAGGTTTAAAGGAATCTGGATTATCAAAATACTCAGGCTTGTGGTGCATCACATACTGACTCAACAGGATCATATCGCCTTTTTTAAAAAGATACCCTCCAATTACCACATCCTCCGCCACTTCCCGTTGTATGATATAGGCAGGCGGGTATATGCGCATTGATTCATAGATAACATTTTGTGTGAATGTTAATTTCATAAAATCGCCAGTTGTTAGATTACGGTTGCCGATTACGCTATCTATTTCATTGAAAAGTTTAGTTTCCACATCAGGGTGTTGGGAAAGCAAGTATAAGGTCCAGGAAAGCACATTTGCTGTTGTTTCGTGACCGGCAAGGAAAATGGTCATTAACTCATCACGTAACTGCTTGTCTGTCATAGCTAAGCCATCCTCATCATCTCGGGCATCCATTAGAATCCCAAGCATGTCCTCATGTCTCTCTGCCTCTGTTCTACGTTTTTCAATAAAGCTATAAATCACCTTATCAAGTCTCTGTTTCGCAATGTTATATTCACGGTTGTTTTTAGTTGGAACCCATAGTGGCATTTGAAGTGTTCGCATTCTTTTAACGGCAATTCTCATGAAGGCTTCTATAGGTTCCCCAAGCATGCCATATCCTTCTTTGAGGTTCATGCTGAACATGGTCTTGCTGATAATACCCAGTGCAAGGCTCATCATATCCTCCGTAATAATCCTTTCTTCTCTGTTTTTCCAAGTGGAAATATAGTCCATTGTAATATCAATCATATCCTGACCATAATTGCTAATATGAGACTTTTTGAAAGAGGGTTGAATAAGCCTTCTTTGGCGCATGTGAATTTCTTTTTCACTTGTAAGAAGGCCTTCTCCGAGTACTGGTTTTAAAGCAGAGAAGTCCTTTGATTTCAAGAAGGATTTTTGTTTTGTTACAAGTACCTGCTTAATTAAATCTGAATTTGAAATAAGGTAAACATTATGGAAAGGTCCAAAACGAATTTTAGCAACTTCTCCATATTCTTTTGCTAAACGGGTAAGAAAGCCAAGTGTATCTGAAATAAACTCCTTTGAATGGCCAGTAATTAATTTTCCTTTTGGGCCTGGAGAATCATTTGAAAAATTTGTGTCACTCATTGGTTTGTTTCCTCCATTTCGGTATAATTACTTGTATTCATTCTATGAGGAAAGTATTGATTGGTTTGGACAAGTTGTTAATAAGAAGGACTAACAAATACAATATTTTTTTAAAAAGATAGTTAATCAATTTGAATGAAATTATAAGTGTGTATAAAGGAATACTATTAATAAACGAAATCAAAGTGTTTATGAAATTGTAAAGGCACCCATCCCTGGTTGTCACTTTCATTTACTAATGAAAGCAGGTATGTATGGAACTACCTTACAAAAGTTATTATCTTGTTGAACTAACAAATATGGGGTTGGAAACAGCTCCAATTTTCTTATGCAACTATCGGGGCAGGTTAGTTGAAGAAGGATTTGAATCCGAAGTTAAAGAATTACTATTTGTTATGCGATCTTCATAAATTTCCACTAAATAAGCCCCTCTCTAATTAGTGATTGTGTTGTTTTCATCTACAACTAAATGGAAGGATAATTATATAAAGATTTAAAAGGGGTAAAATATGCTTTTTCATATTATTGTTGGTTTTATACTTCCTTGGGTCCTAGGGGTTTATTTGTTTAGAAATCAGACAAGGCTTCTTATTACTTTTTTTCCTATTGGTGTGGCTGTAGCCACTTTAATAAATGATATTGGATTTAACTATTTTTGGGAGATGGATAAAAATTTTAAAGATTTATCGTTACCCTCAATTCCCTATAATCTAGGTCTTTATCCTATACTGTGCTGTTTATTTATTTGTAGCATTCATTATAAAAAAATGTCTACTCTAATTACTTTTTTAGTCTTTACCTTAGGTACAAGCTTTTTGGAAAGTTTAATTGTATTATTAGGTAAATTAGAATACCGGAATGAATGGAATATATATTGGTCTTCGGTCAGTTATCTGATGGCATATTTAATACTTTATGGTTATTACAAATTAGTCCGAAAATTGATTTTATTTAAATAAAAGGTCCTTTAATTCTACATAAAAGCATTATCCTACTTTAGAAAAAAATGCCCTTGTTGAACACTAACGGGTGCTTCACTTCATTAAGGAAGGTTGCTGAGGCAGCCTTTTTCTTATGGCACTAACGGGGCAGTCTAGTTGCATAAGGAACGTGATAGCTATAAAAAAGCAAACTCGCCAAAACTGCGGCGAGTTTGCTTTTTTATTTGAAAATAACGAAGTCAAATAAGTGACTTTTTTTATTCTACTTTTTATGTCTCCTTTTTAAAATTTTTCTAACGAAATAAATCTAAAAGATCGTTAATCATCATATGCAGAAGAATTAAAACTTCTTGACTTAGAGCATACTCTAAGTATTAAACTTTCCTTGTGTTTCAAACTAAATTAGAAGAAACGGTAATCAGTAATTAATGGAGGCAAATAAAATGACATATTCTGTTAGTGAATTTTCTGAAATCATTGGAGTAAGTGCACATACATTGAGGTTTTATGAAAGAGAAGGGCTAATTAAGGTTAATAGAGACGTTAACAACGTAAGAATATACTCTGATGAAAATAAAGCATGGATGGAATCTTTGCTCCACTTAAAAAACACGGGAATGTCTCTGAAAGATATGAAAAAATTTGCCATGTGGGGCCACCTTGGGGAAGAAACAATGGGAGATAGGTTAGACCTACTTAAAAATCATCGTAAAAAAGTAATGGAAGAATTGGAGAAACTTCATCATAGTTTAGAACATTTGGATAATAAAATACAGTTTTATGAAAATGAATTAGGTGACTGTTTCGAGCAAAAATAACTAGCCAGTTGTTCTTTGTTTTGCATATCTTTAATCTGCTTTAGAATACTACTTCTATTATCGTTTTATATTACTGGGAAAAATTAAAATAAAAAATGCTTGCCTTTGAGTGTACTCAAAGGAGTAAACTATTTTTTACAACATTAAGTATAAAAAGGATGTAATTATCCTTTTATAGATTGGTGCAAGAAATAACTAGAAAAATATTTCTAAATATGTATAAAGAGGTGATAAAAATGAACCCTAAATACACCAACTTATTGGCGTCTTTCACTTTTAAAAATGGCATTACCCTTAATAATAGAGTAGTTATGGCACCAATGACAACTTGGTCCAGTAATGATGATTACACCATTTCAGATGAAGAAGTAGAATATTATAAAAGAAGAGTTAATGGAGTAGGACTTGTTATATCCGGATGTACTCATGTGCAACCAAACGGTATTGGTTTCACTCATGAATTCGCAGCTTATGACGATAAATTCATTCCAAGTCTTCGGAAATTGGCTGATGCCGCCAAAAGCGGGGGAGCTCCTGCAATACTCCAAATTTTCCATGCAGGAAACAAAGCACTTCCTACTCTATCTCCAGATGGTGAAGTAGTAAGTTCCAGTGCTGTAGAGACTGAAGCAACTGCATTTGCTCCTTCCGTATTACCTAGAGAACTTTCACATGAAGAAATAATGGAAGTGATTTATGCATTTGGAGAAACAACAAGGCGAGCCATTGAAGCTGGATTTGATGGTGTTGAAATTCATGGCGCACACGGATTTTTACTTCAAAACTTCTTCTCTCCTTTCTTCAATAGACGTGAGGATGAATGGGGTGGAACTTTAGAAAATCGTTTACGTTTCCCATTGGCAGTCATTCAGGAAATGAAAAATGTGATTAAGAATCATGCGAAAAGCCCGTTTATTTTTGGTTACAGAATATCACCTGAAGAACAAGGTGGTTATGGAATGGAAGATACGTATGAATTAATTGACCGTCTGGTTGAACAGGATTTGGATTATATTCATGCTTCGCTTGATGATGTATCTTCAAAACCACGAGGTATTGAAGATGGAAAAACACAACTTGAATTAATTGTTGAACATGTAAACGGCAGAGTTCCTGTAATGGCCGCAGGCTCGATGGTAACTGCTGATGAAGTTGCATCTGCATTAGATAAGGGTCTATCTCTAGCAGCAGTTGGTCATACGTTAATCATGAATCCAGACTGGGTAGAAAAGGTTCAGAATGGAAAAGAAACTGAAATTAAGACAACCATTAAGACTTCACAAGTGGACGATCTTATGCTTCCAGAAAAACTTTGGGGCATAATTCAAGCTTCAGGTCCATGGTTTAATATCGAAGATTAAAATCGAAAAGAAAAGTTACTGTCTTTATTACGTATAGAAAGGAATTAATTATATGTCAAATATCCAAGATAAGGTTGTCATTATAACGGGTGCCTCTAGTGGGATTGGAGAAGCTACTGCTAGAGAACTTGCATCTAAAGGAGCGAAGCTGGTTCTGGCAGCTCGTCGACAAGAACGTTTAAAGAAATTACAAGAAGAAATTCATCAGAATGGCGGTCAAGTTATTTTTAAGGTGACTGACGTTGCTTCACATGAACAAATGGAAGAGTTAGCTGAATTTGCTCTTAAAGAGTTTGGGAAAATTGATGTAATAGTCAATAATGCTGGTGTAATGCCTCTATCACCTGTTCATCAGAAAAAAATCAATGAATGGAATACGATGATTGATGTGAACATAAAGGGTGTACTTTATGGTATTGCTGCTGTGCTTCCGTCAATGAGAGAAAGAAAAGAAGGGCATATTATTAACGTTTCCTCTATCGCTGGTCATTTAGTCTTCCCTGCGAGCTCAGTTTATAGCGGTACAAAGTTTGCTGTACGTGCTATCACTGAAGGTCTCCGTATAGAAGAGGCTAGCAACAATATTCGTACAACGATTATTTCGCCTGGAACTATTACTACTGAATTGCTTGAAACTATTTCAGATCCAGAATTGAAATCTGCCATTGTGGAAGATACTAAAATTGGAATCGAACCTGCAAGCATTGCTCGTGCCATTGGATTTGCAATCGAACAACCATCAGATGTAGCGATTAATGAGATGATTGTTCGTCCAACCATTCAAGAACTCTAAAAGAAACTTTTGTAATGAGGCAGCCCCACTTTTTTGGGGCTGCTTGTTTATTACCTTATACTTTGCAAATAATGAAAGGTTGAGAAAATGCTATATTCAGATACATTTGCAATAGGACTTATTCCCATTGTACGTGATTAGATAACATGCTTCCTCTGAACAATATACTTTTATTTGAACGTTTAATGTTTAAATGGAAATTAATTCATTAATAAAATTAAAAAATAGATTAAATTTTAAGTTTGTGAAGCATTGTACTTAAACTAACGGTTGCGTTAGTTCACTAAAAGAAAAAAGGAGAGTACATATTAGACATGGCTAATATGTACTCTCCTTTTATTTATTAAGGTTTTTTATAATTAGGTCTAGATAATTTTGAAAAACTAACAAACATTAAAGGACCGTCAATAGACCTGTTTTTTGTACGAAAGAAGGATGGCCACCAAGTTTCGACGAATATATTAATATACTTTTTGGAGGTGTTGGATATGGGGATTTGTTGTGGAGAGTGTCACGTTGAATTAAAGAGTGATGATTATGTCACATTGGACGAATTTAGCACGCTGAGGCACACATATTGCGGTTATGATCTTATTGCCGAGCTGATCAAAGACATCGGGACTTATCGAAATATCAAAACAAAGTATTGGTTTTCCCGTGAGCGTACTAAATGAAAATCGGTAAAATCTTGGAGTTAATTATAACTGATATACCAGCGAATATTGGCCAAAAGGGCTGATGTTCATCTTTCAGAAAAATCACTAAGCAAAGCTTTGAATAAAGCTGGTTATGAGTATAGAAATTCAGGCGAAAAAGGCTGGTATTTTGTTGGTGATGGTGACGAGGAAACGGTACAAGAGCAGCTTATTTATGACTTTGCAATAGCAGGAAAAACGGGTGCGTTAGTTGATTAAGGAACATAAAAATGTTCAATCTTTATTATAAAAGAAGAATCCAATTAAATAGTATAAGGGCATGTTTTGATTAATCTTTTTCAAAACATGCCCTTTCTATTTATTCATTTATCAAGGTTGCTTGTATTAAAAAAATACCCTCGTGTCGTTTTGAAATAAAGTTGCGACGTGTTAAAAAATAAAGAAAAGACACCCTAAGGTGCTTTTTCCCTCTCTAGAAGCCTCAACTCGAAAATAACGAACCGACAACCAAAGACAACGTTTGCTCGTAAACGGCATGTGCGGACTGCACATCACCAAAATGTCCGCACATGTAAAGATGGATAACACCGTGGAGCGACGCCCAGAAGATACGGACGACGGTTTCCGTGTCATACGGACCGGTAATCAGTCCCTGCTCTTGCGCATTACCAATTACCGTCAACAATTGCCGCATGGCTGTTACGGTGCCGTGTATGCTCTCCTCGTCTGGTTTGAAATCCGCGAAGGCTCCTCCGAACATCAGCTTGTAATAACCGGAGTATCGCTGTCCGAATTGCCAGAAGGTTTCACCTAAATTAAACAGCTGCTGCATCGGATCGTCAGCGCGCGGCGTTCTCTCGAATTCGTTGGCGAGAAGCTTGCAGCCGTCGAGATAAAGCTGCTGAGCCAGTCCATCTTTATTGACAAACAGGTTGTATATGATTTTGGTTGAGCAATTCATCTTCTGCGCAACTTTACGCACCGTCACAGCTTCAGGACCCTCATCGTACAAAATCGTTGCCGCAGCATCGACGACGAGCTTTCGAAGATTTTCAATATTTTTCAAGCGAGCCTCCTGATACGTTTCCAACTTTTTCGTATTTGCATCGAAGGAATTATTTTGGTCTGTCATCGCTATCACCCTCAATTAATACATTTTTAATAAGAAACAATGTTTCCAGCTCTTAACAGGAATTTTAATATAATTGTCGGAGCGTTGTCAATGTTGCAAGGATGCCAAAAACCAACGATTCAAAAAACGATGTTGACTTTCTTAAAAAGCTTAGTTACAATGATTTCAATTAGAAACAGTGTTACCGGAAGGTATCATAATTCTTGACTCTTAAGAGAGTCAGGAATTATTTTTAAGGGAAAAGTAACACTGTTTCCTAATTGTAAAAAAGTGGATAGGAGAGTTGCACAATGAACATAAAAGGAAATTGGGCGCTTGTCACGGGAGCTTCATCCGGCATCGGAGAGCAATTCGCCCGACAATTGGCCAAAGAGGGTGGCGACCTTGTACTCGTAGCCCGATCGAAAAACAAGCTGGAGAACCTGGCATCGGAGCTTAGAAAGAAATACGGCGTCAAGGTCGAGGTGATTCCTACCGATCTTGGCAAAGAGGGCGCGCCAGGCGAGTTATATCGGCAATGTCAACTTCTGAATTTAGAGATCGAATTGCTAGTCAACAACGCCGGCTTTGCCACGCACGGTTTGTTTGAACAAGTGTCAGGCGTGCGCCAGCATGAGGAAGTCATGCTCAATGTTGCCGCTGTTGTAGATATGACGCACTTGTTCTTGCCGGATATGTTGTGTAGAAACTCCGGGGCCGTTATCAATGTCGCATCGACCGCCGGATTTCAGCCCCTTCCCTATATGGCCGTATACGGAGCAACGAAAGCCTTCGTCTTGTCGTTTACCCAAGCCTTGTGGTGGGAAAACCGCAACAGTGGCGTCCAATTTTTCACGCTTTGTCCCGGAGCGACGGACACCGGCTTCTTCAACGTCGTAGGCGCGGAAGAAGCCGCCGTCGGTAAGAAAGACACACCGGAGCGGGTAGTGGAAGTTGCGCTTCGGGCATTGAAGGACGGGAAACTGTATGTCGTTCCGGGTACACAGAATTATATAGGTACGCAGATCGGACGATTCATGACGAGGAAACAGGGACTTCGTCTCGTTGGCGGCATGCTTCGTCCACGCGACGGCTCCGCCAGCAATAAGAAGTCGGCCGGTCCGTCCGATCTTGCAGGATGGATGATCGAGGAGGTGCACTGATGGCTAAATCGGCAAATATTTCCGCTAATGCTTCTGTCCATCAACCCATCCGGGAAAGTCATGGAAAGCTGGCACATTCAATTCGAGAAGGCAGAACAAACTTTAGATACACTGAAATTGATTAAAATATTTTATAAAAATTGAACTGGAATATTCTGAATAGTAATCTATTTTGATCAATCTTTTTTCAAAATAGATTCTTTTTATTTATCGTAAAATGTGGGTTTGCGAGATATCTTTGATTAAACTTTATTTAAAAGCTACACCTCGAAAGAGGGTGGAGTTTGATTGAATTACTAGTAGGATAAAGAGGTGGAAGTACATCGAGTAACCAATTGTACGAACGGGGCAGGATAGTTAGAGAGTGCTGTTTAACCTCTGTTCAACAATTGGGTCAGAAAATTGAGCAATAAAATAAGTTATTAGATTGTCTTTCAAACTCTATCACTCTTACAGCGATTTCATAAATTCTAACATTGTGTAATGAAACTTATGTTACTTTATTAATAGAGGTGACATTTATGAAAAACAAACCGATCTATGTGGAAATTCCAATTCAGGCAACTATAGACGAAGTATGGCGTATGACTCAAAAGCCTGAACTACATGAACAATGGGATTTGCGTTTTTCTTCTATTACCTATTTACCGAAAAAATCAGAAGATGATCCGCAATCCTTTTTATATGAAACGAAATTGGGATGTTGGGTAAAAGTCGCTGGCTGGGGTAAAAGTATCGGTACACATAATAAGAAGGATGGTTCAAAGACATCTTCTCTTCACTTTGGTACCGATCAAAAAATTTCGCCAATTTGTGAAGGTAAAGGATATTGGCAGTATATTCCGACAGATAACGGAACCACATTTCTCACCCAATATGACTATAATGTACGTTATGGTTTATTTGGACGGCTTTTAGACATCTTTTTTCGGCCAATCATGGGGTGGGCAACAGCTCTAAGCTTTGATGTGCTAAAACGCTGGATCGAAAAGGGGGAATCGCCACGATCACAGTATGTACGTTTCATTATTAACACTATAGTAACAATGCTCTTTTTCTTTGTTTGGCTTTATCATGGGCTAATACCAAAGATGATTGCCAAACATCCTGAGGAAGTATCGATGCTATCTAGTTTAACTTCCTTGGAGGGGACTGCTGCTGTAAAGGGTGTAGGGATAATAGGCGTTCTCGAGATTTTATTTGCAGTGGTATGGCTTCTTTATCGTAAGAAAAGACATTTACTTGTTCTGCAGATGATTGCTTTTCCAGTATTGACCATTAGTGCCTTGATCGCTAGTCCTTCATTCTCATTACACCCGTTTAACCCTATTACATTTAATGCTAGTCTGTGGGTTCTTTCCATTATTAGCTTCTTACTCGCAACTGATTTGCCATCGGCAACAAGTTGCAAGCGGACGAGAAAGGGTGAATCATAATGACAATCTACCAAGACCTCTTAGGTGAGGATTTTCAAAGACTTCATCCTAAGCTGCAAGAGCGTTATGCCCTACCAATTGATAAACCGTTTAATGGGGTCGGAATGATGTCAAAAATTGAAACGGGGGCTTTCTGGCTAAAACCCTTTTTTAAATTAGCAACACGCTGGAAATTTCTTTTTCCCGAAAACGGGAAGGATGTACCGTTTTCAATCAAAAATACCTGTAGACCATTGCCGACTGGTGAGGTAGAAATATATTGGGAGCGCACTTTTTATTTTGAAGAGATTACTCGGCATTTTAATGCGTTTATGACGGTTGATACAAAGCGTGGTGTTGTGAAGGATTATTTAGGGGAGCCGAGCTTATTTTATTCGGATTTGAAGTTTACGGTGACACCTGAAGGGCGCATAAACATTCGCTCTGGGCCTCAACGTATCGTTATAGGTAACCTAGAGTTTCCAATTCTTCGGTTATTAGAAGGAGTTGTGAACGTTGAGGAAGGGTACGATGATGCCCGAGAAGTATTTACGATTCAAGTCGATATACGAAACCGAATCGTAGGAAGGTTGATGGCTTATGAAGGCGAATTTAAGGAGCAGACTGTTTAGTTCAATCACCATTGCAGGTGTGTTCTTTTTCATAGCAAGCAGCATTTTGACATCTGAACCCTATTTGTTAATGCTGACAGCTGCACAGTTGATTTTCGTGCCACTTATGCTCCAGCTACTATTAGAAACAAAGAGGAAACATATTATTTTCAATTGGATTGCTATGCTCTCCATTTTTTTATTGCAAGTTATCCCATCAAGTACAGGACAGATGGTACTCGCTTTCATTTATATGATTTTAACCTTTTTTGTGGCATGTCATGGGCTAAAACGGTTTTTTCAGCGTGGTTTTACAAACTGGGCAGAAATATCGATTGATATCGGGATGATGTATTTATTTGTAGGCGGACTATGGTTCTTTGCTTATATTGCGGGAATTGATACAGGTTTTAGTCCACTAATCACTTGGTTAACAGCTATTCATTTTCATTACTCTGCCTTCTTATTGCCCATATCTCTTGGTTTTTTTGGACGCTTACACGATTCAACATGGTATCGATTAATTGTGCCAATTATTTTATCGGGTCCCATACTCGTCGCCATAGGCATTTCATTTTCGCCGTTACTGGAATTCATCTCTGTGTTGCTTTACATATTTGCCATTTACACCTTAATCGTACTTGCATACCGAACACGCTTCCTTTCACACTTGCAGACGATATTAATACGGCTATCATTCAGTGCACTAGGCATCACAATCTTATTTTCATTGCTTTATGCGACAAATAATTCGTTTGGACTTTGGTTTGTTAGTATTGATTTTATGCTGAAATTTCATGGCTTATTTAACTGTTTAATTTTTGGCATGTTAGGCGTACTCGGTTGGGTGCTTGTCCCTCCTAAAACGAAGCAGGATGTGTGGAATTTCCCAGTGAGCCGAATTCGAGGTGCGTTAAAAGGAGCAGGCAAGCAACACCCAGGACTAGTGGATGAACTAAGTGATTTTGTTGATATCAAAACTTTACCAAAAACAATCGTCCATTTTTATGAGAACACAGATCAGTATCGGTTATTTGCTTCTGTAAAATGGGCAACTTGGTTTATACCGTTTGCGGTGTGCTATAAATTGATAAGTAAAAAACTACAGCAGTTGAACCTGCCCATCTCAAGTAAACGTACTGAAATGACATATAAAATACGTGCTGTTGATCAAACGCTAGATGGGAGGGAAAATCCACGCGCATGGATTCGCCAGGTGAAGGAGAATACCGTATTTGTGGCCATTTATTCTCAGCATAAAACGGAAGGCAGGACGTATATGAATATAGCACTTCCTCTTCCTTATTCGTCAATGATTGGTATTTTACAGCTTGACGCTATCGATGGCTCTCTTATTCTTTCGAGCGAGGGAGAAAGTGACTCTGGTATTTATTTAGCAGCTGGCAAAGCGCTTTTCAAGCTTCCATTATCCGAGCACTTTTTAATTAATGAAACAATTGCGGGAATACTCACAGCCCATCACAAAATGCGAATCTTTGGCATGCCTTTCTTACATATTGATTACACCATAAATCAAAAATGATGGTGTTTAATGCTTATTTGGGGGATTTAAAGACCTGAGATTCAATAATTGGAGGATAATGGTTTTTCTAATTATTTATACAATCATTGATACGACTTATTCCATTATAGGGAGCGATTCTTTAATAGGGATCGCCCCTTGAGACCTAAGGGGTTTTACATATATTTTTTAAAAGTACACATTTTCAGACAAAGTACGTGAACTGACTCCCCAATTAAAACAGTTTATTTTATATACCCATCTATTTAGAGCGAATCTACAATAATTTTCTATTCGTCTTTGCATTTGCACAAAATCGGTTTTGACACCTCAAAACCTATCATATAAATACAATAAATTAAGTCGTTCCACCTTCTAAAAGTTTAACAGGCAGATATGTCTCTAACGGAAAATTGTTAAATTCACCTTCAATTTGTTTTAATAAAATATCAATTGCTGACTTGGCAATTAAATCAATTGGTTGTTGTATGGTTGTCAATTCTGGCAGTAAAACTTGAACTGCTTCTGTTCCATCATAACCGACAACTTTTAATTGCGATGGTATCTCTTTTCCGCGTTTTTTAGATTCAGCTATAACAGATGCC
This sequence comes from Peribacillus sp. S4, assembly GCF_046715815.1. Classification (NCBI taxonomy): domain Bacteria; kingdom Bacillati; phylum Bacillota; class Bacilli; order Caryophanales; family Bacillaceae; genus Peribacillus; species Peribacillus sp. S4. The sequence goes on from NZ_CP175708.1 coordinate 368,279, forward strand.
GCGATTAAATCATCACTTGCAAAGATCCCATCTACTTCTGGATGTTCATCAAAAAGCTTAGAGATTACTTCTTTATGACTTTGAAGAGGTGAAACTTCATATGTAATTGGAAGTCTACCCTGTTCCTTCATAACATCCTCATACGCTTTTCTTCTTAAGTTTGCTGGTGTTTGCAGCTCAATTGGTCCATTTATATGAACGATATACTGACAGCCTTTCAATATTAATAATTCTGTAGCTTCTTTCCCTCCGCTATAATTGTCAGAGCCAACAACAGGGATGTTTTTCGATAAGTAGTGGTCAATTGCCACGACAGAAAGATTCTGCTTCTCATAATTTAGTATACCTCGGTTATATGTCACAACGACTACTCCATCTACTTGATTACGTATGAGCATCTCTAAATATTTTTCTTCTTTATCTATGCGGTTTAAGCTGTTACAAAGTAACAATTTATAGCCTAATGAAGCACAGATACTTTCAATATGAAAGGTAAGTTCACCGTAAAATGGGTTACTTGAGTTTGGGATAATTAGTCCTATTAAATTAGTTCGTTTATTAAATAAAGAACGGGCTAAATCGTTTGGAAAATAATTAATCTCTTCCATCGCTTTATAAACTTTTTCTTTTGTTTTTTCACTTATGTAACCGCGGTTATTTAATACACGGGAAACTGTTGTTGATGAAACACCTGCTATTTTTGCCACATCGTGAATGCTAGGCTTCATTTCATGTCCTCCTACCTCATTAAGAAACATCCATTATTATTTAAAATGAAGTTTTCATGTTTTTGTCCATTGACTGGAAACTGAGACTTTTTGAGTTGGTTCACAGAGTTATTAAACATTGGCATCAATATTTTATAAAGAGCGAAGGTTATAAAAATGAAAATCCATAATTAACTGTTTAATAGCATATCATAAACTGTCACCTACTAGGAAAACCCTATAATAAAATAATTTCAGATTAGTCTGATCACGCACCTATTTTAGGGAAAAGCACTACTAGGTGCAAGAGTTAGAGACTTACATGAATTTAATGTCTGACTTTTCAAAAAAATGACTGTCAACCGGTTGACATATGTAACCGGTTGACATAAACTACTGTTGAAAGCGCTTTTATAAGTTTTTTAAAAGATATGAGGAGGGAGTGAAAGGTATGAAGAAATGGCTACTTGTAAGTATATCTTTATTACTGATGTTTGCTGCGGTGGGCTGCAGCAAAAGCGAAAGCGTAAATAGTGATGGTAAAAAGACGATTACGATGTGGGTGCACATATCTGATGAAAATGAAGAAGGAAAAGTGTATAAAAAACGGGTAGAAGCCTTCAATAAGAATTATGCTCCTGACAATATCAAAGCTAAAATTGAATTTATTCCACGTAGCGGAAATGGCGGTGGTTATGAAGACAAAGTAAACGCGGCCCTTACAACCAGCACGTTGCCGGATGTTATTACTTTGGATGGTCCCAATACAGCTGCTTACGCGAAATCTGGTGTCATTGCACCATTGGATGAGTATGTAAAAGATCAAGAGGATTTGCTGCCAAGTATTAAGCAACAAGGAACTTATAAAGACAAGCTGTATGCAATTGGTGTTAGTGAATCATCTGTTGGGATTTACTACAATAAAAGGATGTTACAAGAAGCGGGCGTCGATTTGAATACGCTGCCAACAGTTGATAATCCATGGACATGGGACCAATTCCTTGCTCTTTGTAAAACGTTGAAAGATAAATACGACAAACCAGCTATTGATATGCAATTACAGTCTAAAGACGAAATGTTGACGTATGCGCTAACTCCGTTTGTCTGGTCAGCTGATGGGGATATCATCTCGAAAGATGGAAAGAAGGCAGAAGGTGTCTTCAATAATAAACCTACTGTTGAAGCGTTGACATTTATTCAAACTATGTTGAAAGAAGGTTATACGACACGAACACCAGTCAAACAAGCGTTTGAAACGGAAAAATATCCAATGAAGTTTAGTGGAGTATGGACTGTAACTGATATGAAAACAAACTACCAAAAGGTAGATTATGGCGTTATCCCATATCCTGTATCACCAAAAACAAAGAAACTAGTTTCTCCTTCAGGTAGTTGGCAATTTGCGATGACACAAACGTCCGAAAATAAAGAATGGGCTGCAAAATTAGTCGATTGGATGACAAACAAAGATTCGAATGTGGAACTGAGCCGTACGATTGCAGCACTGCCAGTCCGATACTCTTCTGAAAAAGTGATGGCAAAAGAGTTCTCAGATCAAATGAATGTCTTCTTGAAACAATTGAAAGAAACAGGACACGCACGACCCGTTACACCGGCTTATCCGCAAGTAACGCGTGCTTTCCAACAAACAATCGATGACATCAGCTTCTATGATCAAAATAAAGATATCCAAAAAGTATTGGATACACATGCGAAAGAAATGCAATCAGCTATCGATAAGGCCAATTAGAAGGAGGAGCCATGAGTAAAATTGGATGGAAAGAAAATAGGAGTGTCTATACATTTCTGAGACCAGAGGAAAGAACCAAGAATAAAACTCGGTGGAAAGAAAATGTAGTAGCATATACGTTTTTGGGACCGGCGTTGTTACTTTTATCGATGTTCCTTGTTATTCCGTCTATTATGTCAGTCTATTATTCGTTTACGGATTACTATTTATTGACACCAGATATGCGTAAATTTGTCGGATTGGACAATTTCATCAATCTATTCCAAGACCCAATTTTTCTGAAAAGCTTGGTGAACACACTGGAATTTGTCGTTTGGGTGATTCCGTTACAGATAGGGGCAGCTCTTGGGCTTGCCCTCCTGTTAAATAAACAACGTAAAGCAAACACGTTTTTTAAAGTAGCTTACTTTAGTCCAGTTGTCATGTCACTTGTCGTTATCTCTGTTCTATGGTTGTATTTGTTGAATCCAAATGAAGGGATTATTAATAACGTACTCACATACTTCGGCATTTCAGCGCAACCGTTTTTGACAAGTCCCAAGCAGGCCATATTTACAATTGTTGTGGTTTCAGCTTGGCAAGGAGCTGGCTTTCAGATGCTGATTTTTCTAGCAGGACTGCAGAATATCCCCGGTGATGTTTATGAGGCGGCACAGTTAGACGGAATAAATAAATGGCAACGTTTCATGTACATTACGTTACCTTTGTTGAAACCAACTTCAATTTTTATATTTATTACCACATTAATTGGCGCATTCAAGCTGTTGGTTCAACCAATGGTTATGACGCAAGGCGGACCAGTGAATTCCACCATGACGGTTGTCTATTATATTTATCAAACTGGTTTTACGGACCGTATGGTTGGTTATGCCAGTTCAATTGCTCTCTTGTTTGGGACGATTATCGGATTGGTTACGATTACGCAGCGTAAACTGGTGAAGGAGGATGAAGATTGATGAGACGGAAATTCGGGCCTCTAACAATTTTAGAATACATATGCCTGGTTTTGCTCGCGGTGCTATTTATTTTTCCGCTGTTTTGGATGGTCGCATCCTCGATGAAACCAGAAGCGGAAATTTATAACGATATGAGTAACATTAAGGCTTTTCTGCCATCATTTCATCCATCAGACTGGTTTGTATCCTATAAGCAAGTTCTGTTACGGTTCCATTTACTAGGTTATATAGGCAACAGTTTGTTTTATGGTTTGTGTGTAGCAGTTGGTTCCATAATTATCAATGGGATGGCGGGCTATGCATTTGCTAAACTTAATTTTAGTGGAAAAAAAGTGCTGTTTGGACTTTTATTGGCTATTTTGATCGTGCCATTTGAAACCATCTTAATCTCTCAATTTACCATTATTCATAGCATTGGATTAGTGGATACACGTCTTGCGGTTATTTTGCCAGCGTTGGCAGGGGCATTCAATATCTATTTGTTCCGGAACTTTTTTATGGCTATTCCAAAGGAGATTATTGAATCGGCTAAATTGGATGGGGCAAATACATGGCAAGTGTTCTGGCGGATCATGCTGCCGATGTCCAAACCGGCCGTTGCCACTGTTGGGACATTGGCTTTTATCGGAAGTTGGAATGACTACATCTGGCCTCTGATGGTCTTGACAGACAAGTCGAAATTTCCAATCCAAGTAGCGATTACAGCAATTAATAGTACAGATCCGGTTTATACTAACCAAGTCATGGCTGTTCTGACGATATCCACCGTTCCATTGATTATTATCTATATTGTGGCTCAACGTTATATTTTAGAGGGGATTGGTGGTTCAGGTACAGGCATTAAATAGAGAGTGGATCATCATTAACAACCATGTATGGACTTAAATTCACATTTCTGATTCTTCTTTTTCATATCGTTAACTAGTGATTCATTTCTTTTCACATGTCTAGTAAAAGGAGCAATTAAATTGGAAGTTTCAAAAATTCTGTATTGGAAGTTAAGTGCGTATTTTTTCTTTTTCTTTTTTACTTGGTCTTCAAGTTACTCTTTATTTTCCATTTGGTTAGGACAAGAAATAAATTTAAGTGGGGCAGCTACAGGTATTATCTTTTCTGTAAACGCTATCTTCGCCTTATGTATGCAGCCACTATATGGTTATATATCTGACAAAATAGGTTTAAAGAAAAAAATATTATCTTTCATTAGTTTGCTACTCGTATTTGTAGGACCATTTTATATTTTCATCTATGGACCATTATTAAAACACAATGTCTTTTGGGGCGCGATTGTTGGAGGAATCTATTTAGCCGTAGCTTTTCTAGCTGGTATTGGAGCGATTGAATCATATATTGAGAAGATTAGCCGTAAATATGATTTCGAATATGGAAAATCGAGAATGTGGGGATCTCTAGGGTGGGCGGCAGCTACATTTTTTGCAGGACAGCTGTTTAATATCAATCCAAATATCAATTTCTGGGTTGCATCTGTTTCAGCGATCATATTAGTGGCCATTATTATGTCTGTGAAAATAGAAATGACGGATCAAGAGATGAATAGAGCCGATTCTATTAAATTAAGAGACGTTGGACAACTTTTTTTATTAAAAGATTTCTGGTTTTTCATGATGTACATTATTGGGGTGACATGCGTCTACAGTGTTTATGATCAGCAATTCCCTCTTTATTACGCCTCATTATTTCCGACTGAATCGTTAGGCAATCAAGTATTCGGATATCTAAACTCGTTCCAAGTATTTTTAGAGGCCGGAATGATGTTTCTTGCTCCGTTTATCGTAAATAAGTTTGGTGTAAAGAATAGTTTAATTCTAGCAGGATTTTTAATGGCCTTCCGAATCATCGGTTCTGGAATTGTTGTTGGACCAATCGGAATTTCTTCGATGAAATTAATTCATGCCCTTGAATTGCCTATTATGCTAATTGCTATTTTTAAATATTTAGCAGCGAATTTCGATACCCGTCTATCTTCTGTGCTTTATCTAGTTGGTTTCCAATTTGCATCTCAGGTTGGTGCATCCATTCTTTCACCACTTGCAGGTGGATTATATGACAGTGTAGGATTTCGTAATACCTATCTCATCATGGGAATCATGGTGTTTTGTTTTACCATTATTTCAATCTTTACATTAAAAGGTTCTAAAAAAAGAAAAGGCTTAAATGGCAATCTGGAAAGGTTACGAAAGATAATATAGGAGGATGTTACGATGTTAACAATTAATAGAATTAAACAGGCTGAAGAGGCACTGAAGAATGCCAAGAAAAAAATAAATGATCGTTATCGATTAGGTTACCATATCATGGCTCCAGCTAACTGGATGAATGACCCGAACGGTTTCGTGCAGTATAAAGGGGAATATCATGCATTTTATCAATGCCATCCATATGATGCAAATTGGGGACCTATGCATTGGGGCCATGTAAAAAGTAAAGATCTCGTTCATTGGGAGCATTTTCCTGTTGCTTTAGCTCCCGGGGATGCTTGTGATACAGATGGATGTTTCTCAGGAAGTGCCGTTGATAATGATGGTGAACTAACCCTGATCTATACAGGACATCACTATACAGACAAGGAAAAAGACCATTTCTATCAAAATCAAAATATTGCGGTCAGTACGGATGGAATATCATTTGAGAAGGTTGGGGAAAATCCGGTTATTGCTAAACCACCAGTAGATAGTGCACATCACTTCCGTGATCCAAAGGTGTGGAGGCACAATGATACCTGGTACATGGTTTTAGGAAATTCGACGAAGGATAATGTCGGAAGAGTTATTTTATACCGTTCTTCAGATCTACTGAATTGGGAATACATTGGCGTTCTTGCACAAAGTGATGGATCCCTTGGATATATGTGGGAATGCCCGGACTTCTTTGAATTAGATGGAAAATATATTTTAATGATCTCTCCTCAAGGTATTAAATCAAATGGAGATTTATATAATAATCTATTCCAAACAGGTTATTTGGTTGGAGATTATAATTACGAAACAAACGAGTTTGTTCATGGATCATTTACTGAACTGGATAATGGACATGATTTTTATGCAGTTCAAACACTGTTAGATGATAAGGGGCGTCGAATTGCGATTGGTTGGATGGATATGTGGGAGTCAAACATGCCAACTAAAGCAGATGGATGGTGTGGAGCCTTAACATTACCACGCGAAATAACGTTAGGGGATCATAACAAGATTTTAATGAATCCTGTTGAGGAATTAATCTTATTACGGGATTCTGAACACATTGAGTGTACAAATCAATCCATTTCTGAAAGCTATTTGATAGAAACGAAAGAGGATTTACTTGAAGTGAAGGCAATGTTTGATTTAATTAATTGTAGCGCTCAATCTGTAGGTCTAAAGATTCGTGGAGTTAACCAAGAAGAAACAGTATTAACGTATCACTTAGATAAACAACAACTAACACTTGATTGCTCCAAGTCAGGAAAAGTGGAAGATGGTGTTAGAAGCACAATGCTTGAGACAAATAAAGAGCTTTCCCTGCGTGTATTTATTGATCGATCTTCCATTGAAATCTTTGCGAACGATGGACAAACGACCATGACAAGTCGAATCTATCCGAATGAAGATAGACTAGGAATTGAGTTATTTGCTGAGAAGGGTGATGTACAAGTCAAGGAATTAACCTATTGGAACCTGCAAGATATCTGGAAATAAAATAACAAGGAACAAGTGTCTACACACTTGTTCCTTGTTTAGGGGTGAAAACATTGAAAAAGGTTTTTTGTATTGGTGAGACATTAATCGATTTTATTCCGATTCAAAAAGAAAAATCTTTAAAAGAGGTTACTGGTTTTGAACGTGTTGCCGGTGGAGCTCCTATGAACGTTGCGATTGCAATTGCAAAATACGGTGGGGATTCCGTCATGCTGACCAAGATAGCTAATGATAATTTTGGTGATTATTTAGAGGGCGTGCTTCGAGGAAATGATGTAGACACTTCCTATATTATTCGAAGTGATGAAGGTGAAACTGGATTAGCATTTGTATCTGTAGATAATTTCGGAGAAAGAAGTTTTAATTTTTACCGAAAGAATGCAGCTGATTTATTACTTTCACCAGATGAGGTGAAGTCAGAGTGGTTTAATCAAGGAGATCTTCTTCACTTTTGCTCAGTGGATTTAGTTGAAAGTCCAATGAAACAAACCCATATAAAAGTGATAGACAGATTTAATAAAATAGGTGGAATTGTAAGTTTTGACCCTAATGTCCGGCTTCCTTTATGGCCAGATGAAGAAAGCTGTCGGAGTACCATACTAAATTTCTTGCCTCTAGCGGATATTGTAAAAGTATCTGATGAAGAATTATATTTTATAACAAATATTCATACGGAAAAAGAAGCGATTGAATCCCTTTTTGTCGGTAACGTGAAAGTAGTCGTATATACAAAAGGAAGCGATGGCGCAAATATTTATTTGAAAAATGGAGAGGTATATGAAGACAAAGGATTTAAAGTAATTGTTTCGGATACAACAGGGGCAGGTGATGCATTTATCGGAGGTTTCTTATCCGAACTAGTGTCACTTGAAGTAACTAATGAAAATCTATGTGAAAGAGTGAGTGAAAATCATCAACGATTACTTACTTTTGCAAATGCAAGTGGAGCACTGACTGCTTCCGTAAAAGGGGCTATTCAGGAAGCACCCGGAAAACGCCATGTATTAAATTTTATTTCCACTCAACGGGAAACAACAAAGAGGGGGTAGAAAGAAATTTTGTAAAAAGTTTTAAAATCCCTTACTGTGTTCATTATTTATAAGGACAAGGTTTGGTTCGTCCCAGTGTGATTATTGGAACTTTATGGAAGTTTCGGGAAATCGAGTGGACCTAAAAAAGTAACTATCTGTGAGCATTATGAGATTGATGCATTAGCAGGTGTGGCCTCGTTTGTAGCGATCATTAACCCGCATTCCATCATTTTTTGTAACGATGAAGTTGATAAAGGAATATTAGACAAAATTGCTATAGGTAGCTCAAAATATCTTCCGTCAGAACATCTTCAATGTGTGGATTGTTTATATGGATTACAAAGTCTTGGAACTGATCTATGATGAATGGAACAAGCAAGTAAAATAAATTGGAAAGTGCAATTTAGTACCAAATAATTAAAGGCGAGGTTTGAATATGACAACATTCCTTTTAGTCATCATTTATTTGGCTTTTATTAGCTTAGGCTTACCTGATTCATTGTTGGGGGTAGCGTGGCCTGTGATGCAATTGGACTATGGAGCCCCGCTTGAGACTGCTGGATTACTTTTTATGACGATAGCTGGTGGTACAATTATTTCCAGTTTAGCTAGCGGAATGGTACTTAAACGGTTTGGAACTGGCAATGTCACATTTGTCAGTTGCTTACTGACTGCTGGTGCTTTGTTGGGATTTCATTTTGCTCCATCGCTTGTTTGGTTAATTGTATGTGCCATACCACTTGGATTAGGTGCAGGATCTGTTGATGCAGGATTAAACGATTATGTTGCTACACAGTATAAGGCACACCATATGAGTTGGTTACATTGTTTTTGGGGAGTCGGAGCTACTTTTGGTCCTATCATTATGGCTCAGTTTATCTCAGAACAAAATTCTTGGAGAAATGGATATCTTGTAATCTCTGGAATTCAGTTCACGTTAACTGTAATCCTTCTCTTCACTTTGCCCTTATGGAATAGAGTGAAAAAGAAAAGCAATATATCAATAAATGAAGAGCAGGAAGATTCAAAAGGTGTATTTTATAATGAAGATGCTAAACATGTAAAACCTTTACAAATTAAAGGAGTTAAACTGTCTCTGATCTCCTTCTTGTTTTATTGTGGGGTTGAATCAACAGTGGGTCTTTGGGGAAGTAGCTTTCTGGTAAATGTCAAGGAGTTACCCGTATCGGTTGCTGCACAATGGGTTTCCTTATATTACGCAGGGATAACAATGGGTAGATTTATTACAGGCTTCATTACCTTTAAAATGAGTAACCGTACTCTCATTCGGATGGGGCAAATAATAGCATTAGCTGGTGCCACGCTTCTATTCCTACCATTGCCTTCCACTTTTTCGCTTGTAGGTTTTATTATGGTTGGACTAGGATTAGCACCGATATTTCCGTGTATGTTGCATGAAACTCCAACACGTTTTGGGAAGAAGCATTCCCAGACAATTATGGGTTATCAAATGGCTGTTGCTTATACAGGTAGTACTTTCATACCACCTCTTCTTGGCTTCATTGCATCTCATTCAACAATAGGAATCTTTCCATTTTGTATTGCTGTTTTTGTTGCAGCAATGCTCCTAAGTTCAGAAAAATTAAATACCTTACTGACAAAGAATGATTTATTAACGAGGAAAGATAAAAGTTCAAAAGCATTTTAAGCATCCTCGAAATCAATCACCTTACATCGATTACCACCGAAGTAGTAGAAGCTGCACGAAATAGCTTAGTGCTTGGAAGTATATAATAAAGAAACCCAGCTATTCTACTCATGTGAAGATAGCTAGGTTTTTAAAGAGGATAATGGACTTGATTTAGGTTTATTAATGGAATTATTATTCACTAACACGATATCGGCCTTTTTGCAGTTGATTTTTAATCTCATGTGCTGTTTTCTTGGTATTTATAAATATGGATTTGTCTTTTATCTCATATTACCGTTGGATTATCTTTGGCTCTACCTTTATTTTTGTTTTTTTGACATTCCTATATTAATAGAAAGATGGAGTATGAATTAGAAACTAAACATGTTACATCTAAGATAAGTAAAAAGTTTATTCAAGTATTTAGTGCGATTCTGTATTGCGTTAGCTGATGATTGAAGCAGTCTTTAATGCTGCATTTTTTATGCAACTATCGGGGCAGTAAGTTGAAAAAAAGACGCGATTTTGCTGGTGGTTACCCCTAATCCACATGAGGTCCGTGGCTCTTTAAACAAACATTCTGCCGCCGTACGAGCATATCGCCAGGCTCGCCTGCTCACTACCCTATTTTTAGTCCGCCCATTCAACATCGGTCGTGAACACAATTGTTAACCATCGATCAGTACTTTCCTCGCCGATGGCATTACCGATTTCATCACGGATTGCGTCCCACTCTTCAAGGCATTTAGCCGGCCACCCGCCAGGCACAATAAAGTATAGTTCAATTTGTTTTCCCCGGCCAACCTTTGCGACGTAAGCTCGGTAAGAAACGAAGCCGTAGCGCTTCACAAAGTCCTGTGCGACCTCGTCCACATGATGCTTGAGTGATTGAGGGGTGATCAGCAGGACATCCGCCAAGGCCCGCTTTACCGTTGAAATCGGCAGCGGAATAATTACCAAACAGATCAGTACAAGTACTGCAGGATCAATATAGGGTGTAAGCCATTCCAAATTCGTTCCTTCAAAAGCGTATCCGATGCAAAATGCGATCAAGAGCGCAGCGGTTATGCCACCGGTCATCATCCAGGCCTTAGCGTCAAGGGCAACAAAATCCGAGCTAAGTGTCTTGTTTAAGCGTGTTTCGAAAATCGCCATGGAACAGCATGCGATCATCGTCACAACGGCATAGACGATGGCGAACCCGAACTCGAGATTGCGGCCGCCCGTCATAAGACTACCAATTGCATTAATCAACGCGTAAACGGCCGCCCCCATGAGCATGACACCGTTGAGACCAAGGACAATTGGCTCCAAGTGCCAAAATCCCATTGTGAAGCGTTCACTCAATTTACCATTCTGCCTATTTGGTGCAGTGGACGAGGTAATCAACTTTGAGACAATGAGCGCCAAGACGCTCATGATTGCATCGGTCAGAGAATAGAACCCATCAAAGGTGATAGAGAACGAACCTGATAGCAGGCCGAAAATGATCCCAAAGCAAGCAACGAAGATGGTAACGCCAATGGAGACTCGAAGTATTCTTTGTTCGGTATTCAATTTTTTTCCCCCTAGGATTGCAGCCAGAATAGCCGTAGTAGCGTTTCCTCTACTGGACGCCTACTTAAAGTGAAAACATCACCATTATCTGCTCTTTAATATAATCTCCCAACCTTTCAAGTATCATTTTTGTCTTAAGGTTCAGAGTTTATACACCCTAAAACTTTCGTGTTCTTGACTGGTTTTTGGTTTATAAAAATCGATTAGTCTAATTTCCCTCGAACAGAGATAACTTAAAACTACTTTAAATATGATAAACGATGTGCAACCATTGATTTAACAGTGATTGCCAATTTGTCATACACAAATTATTACATAAGTGGACATAGAGTGGAAGAGTTGGTTGACTAAAAGGTACATGGTATGCAAAAAGTTCCTTGGAGCATTGAATTAGCTGAGCCTATGAAACTAAAAGACGAATTAATAAAAGGAGTTAAGGTATCATGAATGGAGTTTGATTTAACTCAAACTCCAGTTAAGGATCGTCAAGATTGCAATCTTGAAGTTGGCAATGAAATTAAAATACATTTAACTAAAACTAAGTAGTCGCGTGTGTCCTTAATTCTTTAGTAAAAAGCTTCATATTACTAACTGTTCAAATTAGCGGTGCTCTACATTAATAACAGAGGTTGCATATGCAGCCTTTTTCTTTTCATATGGCAATAACGGGGCAGGTTAGAACAAGAGATTGAATCATTGTGAATAACTATGTGGGAGTGGATGCAAAGAGTATATTCTGAGTATCAGGTTACATTTACCTGGGCAATTTTGACGATAATGCTGAAGCGATCGGTGTATTCTGCATTGTTATGAATGCTAAATTGGATTAATGCTGTGGTACAAGAGAGATTTTTCTTTTTATTTGCTATCGTTATCGGTTGGAAGGCTATGTTAATTTTTCTATTCTCCTATGTACAACGTACCTTTTAATCGGAATAAGAGGTGACAGGCATGGGGCCATCAGAAAGTAGAATGACCATATAGATAATTAATGGCGTTGTTCTGTATACTGCTGGCGGTACATCATGTAGGATATTTACCTGACGTCACCCTTAAATAAAAATAGAAATACTTTGTGTAAGTTTTTGAGAGGATAAAATAGAATGTACACCACCTTGTTAAGGAAAAGTGGTGTTTTTTTTTTGTAATAGGGGGTTAATCTCTGTCTTGTTTAGTTCAGTTCAATAGTGGATTAAAAGTACACGTTTATGAACGGGGATTTTTATAATGAAAAAGGTTTTATTTCAACGTTCGCTAAAGTCAAATACTTCTAAAACGTTCGACTTTGATTATATTGGCGAAAATCCGGTTGAATTCAAAAAGCTTGCATTATTTATTATTATTATTATAAAATACTTGTATACAAGTGTACTTGAACTCTATAAGAAGGTGAATTTATGGCTGAATCAAAGGGATTTCTTTATCCTGTAAAATGGCTTTCAAAAGCTTCAGCTGGCGATCGCGTTACATCCGAGCTTAGAATGCGTATTATTTCGGGGATGATTGAAAGCGGTGCCATCCTTTCTGAAAATAAATTAGCTGCTGATTTCGGTGTAAGCCGCTCACCCGTTCGTGAAGCGTTAAAAATACTGGCCTCTGAAAATATCATCCGATTAGAAAGAATGGGTGCGGTTGTCATTGGTTTAACAGAAAAAAAGTATGCAGAAATTTATGATGTACGTATTCTCATCGAAACGTTTGTATTTGAACGTCTAGTGAGGATGAACACGAATGAATTAGTAATGGAACTTAGTAAAATATTGGAAATGATGAAAGTGTCCATAAAATACCTGGATGCGGATGAGTTTTCCTATCAGGATGTTCTATTCCACGAAACGATCATTCGCTCCATCGATCATTCCTACATCCTGATGATCTGGGATAATTTAAAACCTGTAATGGAAAGTTTGATTCTTCTATCCATGCGTAGCCGTTTTAAAGAAAAGTATGAAGACTTTACACGGATCATAAATAATCATCAGCTTTATATTGATGCGATCAAAACAAAAGATCGAGACATCATGATTAAGTCGTTACATGAAAACTTTGATGATGTTCAAGGAAAAGTTGAAGACTTATGGATGGCTCAACAGATGCTTTCAAAAGGAGTCGAACAAGAAAATGACTAGCTATATGTTAGGAGTAGACATCGGTACAACAAGTACAAAAGCTGTATTATTCACGAAAAAAGGCGATGTCATCCAGCAAGAGAATATTGGCTATCCTCTTTACACACCGGATATGACAACGGCGGAACAAGACCCTGAGGAGATTTTCCAGGCTGTTCTGAAAGCCTTTTCAAATATAACGAAGCAGCATCCAGATAAAAAACCATCATTTATTTCATTTAGCAGTGCGATGCATAGTGTTATAGCTATGGATGAAAACGACCAGCCGCTAACCGCTTGCATCACTTGGGCAGATAATCGCAGTGAAGCTTGGGCCCATAAAATAAAGGATGAATTAGATGGGCATGAAGTTTACAAGCGAACCGGAACACCGATTCACCCGATGTCACCATTATCCAAGATTACCTGGATCGAGAATGATCACCCGGAGATCGCAACCAATGTTAAAAAGTATATCGGGATTAAAGAATATATCTTTAAAAAGTTGTTTGATCAATACGTTGTCGATTATTCCCTTGCTTCATCCATGGGCATGTTGAATCTCAAAAACTTGGATTGGGATGAGGAAGCCCTAAGAATTGCTGGAGTAACGCGTGATCAATTATCTGAACTCGTACCAACAACAAAGACCTTTAACAACTGTGACGCGGATTTAGCCAAACAGATCGGGATTGACCCAAAAACGCCATTTGTCATTGGGGCAAGTGATGGTGTCCTTTCAAATCTAGGTGTAAACGCTATCCGGAAAGGTGAAATCGCTGTCACGATCGGGACAAGCGGTGCGATTCGGACAATTATTGACGAACCGAAAACAGACGAAAAAGGAAGAATCTTTTGCTATGCCTTAACGGAAAAGCATTGGGTGATTGGCGGGCCGGTAAACAATGGGGGGATGGTCCTTCGCTGGATTCGCGATGAATTTGCTTCTTCCGAGGTGGAAACAGCTAAAAGACTCGGAATCGATGCTTATGAAGTATTGACCAAGATTGCCGAACGGGTAAGACCGGGCGCTGATGGATTGTTATTCCATCCATATCTTGCAGGTGAACGTGCACCATTATGGAATCCGGACGTAAGGGGATCATTTTTCGGATTAACGCTGTCGCATAAGAAAGAACATATGATTCGAGCGGCTCTAGAGGGAGTCATTTACAATTTATACACCGTATTTTTGGCCTTAACCGAATGCATGGACGGTCCCGTGACCCGAATTCAAGCTACGGGAGGATTCGCAAGGTCGGCTGTTTGGCGGCAAATGATGTCCGATATCTTCGAATCGGAAGTCGTGGTTCCAGAAAGCTACGAAAGTTCGTGCCTGGGTGCTTGTATATTAGGGTTATATGCAACTGGGGAAATTGATTCCTTCGAAGTGGTTTCTGAAATGATAGGCAATACCCACAAGCACACACCGAAAGCTGATTCTGTAAATGAATACAGGCAGCTGCTGCCGATTTTCATTAACCTATCAAGGGTATTGGAAAACGAATATACACAGATTGCAAATTATCAAAGAAACTTAATAAATGCTGCAAAGTAAAGACATGGGGGGATTACAATGCCATTAGTCATTGTCGCTTTAGGAATTGTCGCTTTATTAATTTTAATAATGGGCTTAAAATTAAACACCTTTATTTCCTTGATCATTGTATCGTTTGGAGTGGCTTTAGCACTTGGGATGCCGCTTGACGGAATTGTCAAAACCATTGAAGCTGGATTAGGCGGAACACTCGGCCACTTAGCGTTAATCTTTGGACTTGGGGCGATGTTAGGTAAGTTGATCGCAGATTCGGGCGGAGCGCAACGCATTGCCATGACCCTTGTTAAGAAATTCGGTGAAAAGAATATTCAATGGGCAGTCGTGGCAGCATCATTCATTATCGGTATCGCATTATTTTTTGAAGTGGGATTAGTATTATTGATTCCAATCGTATTTGCGATTTCAAGAGAATTAAAAGTTTCGATATTGTATCTTGGCATTCCAATGGTGGCGGCATTATCCGTAACACACGGTTTCTTACCGCCGCACCCAGGACCAACCGTCATCGCTGGTGAATATGGCGCAGACATTGGTCAGGTTTTACTTTACGGCTTCTTCATTGCGGTTCCAACCGTTATTTTAGCTGGACCGATATTTACGAAGATAGCGAAAAGATTAGTACCTGAATCGTTTACGAAAACAGGCAGCATTGCCTCATTAGGGGAACAAAAATCTTTTAAACTTGAAGAAACACCTGGATTTGGAATCAGTGTATTTACTGCATTACTTCCGGTTATATTAATGTCAATTGCTACAATCATCACTTTGATGCAAAAAACGATGGGATTTGAAGATAATGGTTTACTGGCCGCTATCCGTTTTATTGGTGAAGCCGGTACTTCCATGTTGCTTTCCTTATTATTTGCGGTCTATTCAATGGGAGTGGCAAGAAAGATTCCAATGAAGGATATTATGGAATCTTGTACATCAGCGATCCTGAATATCGGAATGATGCTCTTGATCATTGGGGGCGGCGGAGCCTTCAAACAAGTATTGATCGATGGCGGTGTAGGTGACTATGTAGCTGAATTATTCAAAGGAACATCATTATCACCAATCCTGCTTGCCTGGATCATCGCTGCAATCCTGCGTATTTCATTGGGGTCTGCTACAGTTGCTGCCTTGACGACAGCTGGTTTGGTTATTCCGATGTTAGGTCAGACGGACGTTAACCTTGCTCTGGTCGTACTTGCTACAGGAGCGGGAAGTTTAATCGCTTCACACGTTAATGATGCTGGTTTCTGGATGTTTAAAGAGTATTTTGGCTTAAGCATGAAAGAAACATTCGCAACATGGACTTTGCTTGAGACGATCATATCAGTGGCTGGATTAGGATTCATTCTATTACTAAGCTTATTTGTATAGGCTTTCCCGGCAGTAAATCCCCGACTTATGGCAGGGATTTACTGCCTATTATTCTTACATAAGAAGGAGCAGAAATAATGTTCAATACAATTGGTGTCATTGGTTTAGGGGTAATGGGCAGTAATATCGCGTTAAATATGGCTAATAAAGGGGAAAAAGTAGCTGTCTATAATTACACAAGAGATTTAACGGATCAGCTTGTTGCTGAATTGGACGGTCAGTCAATCCATCCGTATTACGAAATCCAAGATTTCGTTCAGTCACTGGAAACGCCAAGAAAGATTTTTCTGATGGTGACTGCGGGTAAAGCGATCGACTCGGTGATCACTTCATTACTGCCTCATCTTGAATCGGGCGATATTATCATGGACGGCGGTAACTCCCATTACGAAGATACTGAACGCAGATATGCTGAATTGAAATCTAAAGGATTCAGTTATGTAGGAATTGGTATTTCCGGTGGGGAAGTCGGTGCGTTAAAAGGACCTTCAATCATGCCAGGAGGAGATAAGGACGCCTATGAAAAAGTAGCTCCAATCCTGACAAAAATCGCAGCTAAAGTAAATGATGCTCCTTGCTGTACCTATATCGGTCCAAAAGGGGCAGGTCATTTTGTGAAAATGGTACATAACGGGATTGAGTATGCAGATATGCAATTAATCGCCGAAGCATATACATTTTTAAGAGAAAAATTGCATTTAGAGGTTAATGAAATTGCTGACATCTTTGAAACATGGAATCAAGGCGAACTGAAAAGTTATTTAATCGAAATCACGGCCGAAATCTTAAGGAAAAAAGATGAAGTAACGGGCTTACCATTGATCGATGTGATTCTCGATAAAGCAGGACAAAAAGGCACAGGAAAATGGACCAGCATGCAAGCGATTGATAACGGAATACCAGCATCAATCATTACAGAGTCTTTGTTTGCGCGCTACATTTCCGCTCTAAAAGAAGAACGGGTTCATGCGGAAAACATTCTAACAGGGCCTGAGAACGTTCAGCAAAAATTAGATAAAAATGAGTGGATTGACTATATTAGGCAAGCATTATATATGGGAAAGGTTTGTGCATACGCGCAAGGTTTCACTCAATATAAAATGAGTTCTGAACTTAACGGCTGGGATTTGCCTTTGAAGGATATTGCGCTTATTTTCCGCGGCGGCTGCATCATTCGGGCAGAATTTTTAAACGTCATTAGCGAAGCCTATCAAGAGCAGCCAAATCTGGCCAATTTATTGATTTCACCATATTTCGCTGAAAAGGTTGCAAAGTACCAGGTGGGATTGCGAAAGGTAGTCTGTGAGGGAATAAATTCCGGCATCTCGTTTCCATGTTTAGGCTCTTCACTTACTTATTACGATAGTTATCGAACAGGCATCTCAAATGCTAACCTTTTGCAAGCACAACGTGATTATTTTGGTGCGCATACTTATGAACGACGTGATTTAGCAGGGGTTTTCCACACGAACTGGCAGTGATGGAAAGTGACAAAAGAAATAGTCATTTGTAATACCGTTCATGAAGTTGAAACAGGTATTTTACTTCAAAAAAGAGTTGCTTTGTGCACATAACCCTGTCAAGAAGACAATAAAAAAAGAGTATTTTTTAAGCTGCGGCCTTTTCTCGATATTCAATTGGGGAAAGGCCGTTGAATTTCTCTTGAAAGCGAGCCGTATTGTAAAACTCTATATACTTTTGAATAGCTAGATAAGCTTGCTCTGCTGTTTTTGGACATTTTAAATATAACTTTTCTGTTTTTAAATGTGAGAAGAAGCTTTCTATACACGCGTTGTCGTGATAATTGCCACGACGAGAGTGGCTTCCTCGAATGCCGAGTTCCTTCACCTGATTTTCATATGATTTCGTCGTATATTGGAATCCTTGATCTGAGTGCAGGAGAGCCCCCTTGCTAAACGGCTTGTCCCTTAGCTGGTTTAGCGTATTATGAACCAATTCAAGATCATTTCGTGTAGAAACTTCCCATGCAACAATTTCATTATTATACAAATCTAAAACGGCGGAAAGGTAGGCAAACGTGTCTCCAATCCGTACATAGGTTATATCTGTTACTAACTTATGAAACCTCATCTCTGCGTAGAATTCACGATTTAAGACATTATGAAATACAACTGACCCTCTTCGACCGTAGAAAGGGCGTTTCTTCCGAATGACTGATTGACCCCCAACTCTCTCATTAATCGACGAACACGCTTGTGGTTTACAACGATTCCTTCTCTGGACAAAGCTCCAGTCATCCGTTTATATCCGTAGTAGGGGTGTAGCTTATGGATGGCTAAAATATGTTCCTTTATCCATAAATTTTTCTCAAGTCGCAAAGAACGAGCAGAATGTGTCTTCCGCCATTTGTAGTATCCAGCCTTTGAAACTTCAGCGATTTTTAATAGCCACGAAAGTGGGTACGTTTTCCTCAAACCATCGATTATTTGAAACCTTTCGGCTTTCAGGACCATTCCTTCCCATGTAGATTTGGATTGCGCTTTTTTAAATAATCCACCTGCGCTTTTAGATAGGTATTTTCCTCTTCGACACTAGAAAAATTCTTACGGTTCCATACACCACGTTGATCTTCAAAAGACTCGTTATTCTGCACTTTCTTCACCCAACTGGCTATCTGTGCATCACTTTTAATACCAAAACGCTCACGAATCTGGCGATATGACCAACCTTCCTCCAATTTCAGACGAACCACTTCTCTCTTTAATTCTTCTGTATACGCTTGAAACGTTTGCCCCTTCTTTGCCATACAAAAAATCCCCTCCAGATTGACAGTTAAGAACATTTTACCATGTTCTCTTTTTTCTCTGTCTACCTGAAGGGGATAATACCATTGGCAGCTCTTTTTTTGTATGTAACAAAAGGTGCAGCTAGTGGATAAAGGAATTTTAGTGAGGGAAAAAAGATTGATTCCGTTATTTCGAACCAGGGGTGAACTTCAAAAATAGGAAAAGGTTGATGGGCAACAAATAATATTTTTGGGGGAGGTTTAATACTCAGGTTAAGTGGTATATAAATGATATCGGTTTATAGCATTTAATTCTCTCTATACCTTAATTTTACAGTCGGGGTTCGCAAACGTTTCTTGAATAATGTCGGCAAGTGGCACATATTCTTCTTTTGGATATTACCAAATTATTGAAAAGGAGTGATATATCATGAGGCAAATGTGTATTTACTGTTTTAAATGGGCTGACATAGATACGATGACACCAATTTTTGAACAAGGTAGAGAGTTCGTCAATTATTATTGTGAAGATTGTGTTAATGCTGTTATGGATAATTTGTTTAAGCTCCCATACAAACATGCATGCGAACCATCAAGAATCCACTAGCATCAAGATGTGCGATTTAATAGTTAAGCGAGTGTGCTGGAACAGCATAACTAAAGGCCATCTCAAACGAGAAGGGCTTTTTTTGTTTGGATTTGTATTTAAAGTTGAATGGGGAGAAATATGTAATCATTTCAAGTTGATCTCGTTGAATAGAATGATGTTTCGAAAGCATCCTCATCACCTCAAGTTTTAATAGATCTATTTTAAAACAAAAAAGACTGTATGCAAAAGGAGTTCTATCCAAATTTTTAAACATAGTTGATTGGAGCGGGTGTGCGAGACTCCTGCGGGAATAGCGAGTCCATGGGAGACCCCACAGGCGCAAGTGGGCCGAAGAGGCTCCCGGACCGCACGCGGAAAGCGAGTGCCTACGTTCCAATCAACGTCTAAATTTGTACAAGCAAAAAAACTGTAGACAAACTCGATTTTCATCGAGTTTGTCTACAGTCTGAGGCCTCCCACAGTTTACTGAGGGGAGGCCTTTTCTTATCAAGTAATCCGGAGGTTTACCCTAGTCATTTCAACCCACTTAAACAACATGATCATACCGAATATTATTAAGTGGTACTCATAAGGTAGTATATCGGATTGAGGAAAAATATGAATTCGGATTAGATATAAATAATAAAACAGTTAAAGAAACTAAGCATTTAAGGGGAAGATTAACCTGTTAAAGGAATTCTATGTTTGTTATACTCTTGACGCTGATGTTAAGTGGGAGAAAATAAAAAAAGGATTGAGTAGTAAAAAAGAGGATGTTTTACAAGAAGTCTTAAAAAGGATGGAACACTGTGAGTATTTAATAGTGAAAAGTGAAAGTAAGCATCATATTATTCATACATCTTTAATACGTTATATACGTATTTTTGATAAGAAATAAGTAATCTCACTACTGATATCTTGGAATATAAGTTATGGTTGTATTCTCCTAACAGTCTATCTGGGAGGGGATTTTTCTATGGCGAAAAAAGGAAAACATTTTCATACATATACAGAGCGAGTATGGTTGGTTAACACTTTTGAAAGGAGTGTAAAGATGAATAAGGAATGGGATGATGGTTTTATTGAGGCATTAATGGTTTCCCTACAAGACGAAAGAGTCATTGAAAAGATACAAGCAATAGCAGAAGCGGGCTCGTATAGTCAATTGGGGGAGCATAAGGAGCTGCTGAAAGAAAAAGAAAATGAAATAGCAAAACTTCAACAAGAGCTTGCCTCGAAAAAAGCAGAAATTAGTGAGTACCAAATAATGATCCACCATCTGAATGAGAAAATGGAATCCTATTATAATGAATTGCAAAAGAGAAGAGCGGACTATCGGGAAGCAGAAGAACTTTACGAAGCTGTTCAACAATTATCCGAAACCACTAAAAGTTCCTTGAAAGGAATCTTCAAGGGCGGTTCCGTGCAGGGATTTATAGTCTGTGGCGTGCAATATGAAAACATTTCATCTTTGTGGGATTTTATCAAAAACGAGATTATGGAAGGACGGGAGCAGGAAAGAGAGACTTTGCTCGCCCTTTTTCTGTATTTCTTTCAAGAGTACAGTAAAACATACGATACCCCTTTATATAAAATACAGGAAGTGAAAATGAATGAGGTCTTCAGGGAGGACTTGTACATAAGGGCCCTCAATAGCAAAATATCCGGGAACATCATGGAAGTCCTGCTGCCAGGATATATAAGCATTAATGGTAAAACCATTAAAAAATCCGTTGTGAGAATCTAGCAGGCGAAAAAGTGAATGATAGTAAAGGAGAAATACAATGACATCGATTATTATCCCAGAGATTGAAGAAGGCATTGAAAAGATCCTTCTTGTGCAATGGTATAAACAGCCAGGCGATTATATTACGGTGGGCGAAAGCTTAGCCAAATTCAGCTGTGAGGGCATCGAATTTGACCTCTTTTCAGAAAAAGAAGGTACCCTTAAAGAATTGAACGTAGCGGAGGATACTATAGTCAAGATTGGTGACCTGATATGTTATTTGGATTCTGGTGATGCAATTTCTGAAGAATTATTAAAAGAAGTTGAAAAACAAGAAACGATGGAAGATAAAGAGCCGATTGAGAACGTAACAAGCTTAGCCGAAAAAAATAACATAGACAGTTCCATATACTTAATGAATAAGAACGAAGAGCAGGTTCTATTCTCAACGGATTCCCAAACCGTTCCGGTCTCTGCCATTTCAATGACTTATAAAGAAGTGAGATCGTTAATCAGCCATTTATATCAGAGTGCAGAAGAAACCTTCTTCAAGGATGAGGCGAGCTTCTTTCAAGACATTAAAAAAATGCTCCGTTCCAGATGGGTTTACATGAATAATGGGAATATTATATATGATCACAACATTGCAGCGGTATTTCCTTATAGAAAATACTATGAATTAATGGACGAGGATTTTGACTACAAAAAGCATCTGGACGTTTCCGGTTTTAAAGGTGATGTCATGACACGGGAAGAGGCTGCGAAAAGTTTCAATACAACCGATCACCCTGTATATAAGAGAATACTAACTTTAGACGATTATTCCGCGAGTAAAAATCCTTCCATTTCAAGGATATTTGCCAATCAAACGGCTAACTCTTCTAAATCGATAGCGTTTAAATCCAACGGGTACGATATTCAAAGCTACGATGTAGTAAATCAAAAAAACAATTTGCTGGGAAAAGGATTTTTCGTTCCCGTCTTCCGTTTAAATGGGGAAAATGCTTTTGAAATCAATGACCGAAAGGCTCTCCATCTTTGGCTGGAAAACCGGTTAGTTCCAAGCGGATTAAGCGCAGAACGCCAGAAGGAGTATGATTATTTGCTGGAATTGTATCAATTAAAGGAATTAGATCATGAAAGTTTTCTTAAAGAATTGCCATCGATCGCTATCGATTCCAACAATTTTTATGAGAAGCTTTTAAACTCTGAAAAAGTAAGGGCTGATATTGATACATATGATGAAAAGATGTTAACAGATCCAAACCGGGGACATTGGGATTTATGGCCTGTCACCTCTGATGAAAAACCTTTAACGATAAAACTGAACGAAGAAATAATGGCCAGAAACCCTAAAATGGATATTAGGGAGGACGGCATAGTCGGCATTGATTTTGGAACGAAAAGTACAGTTGTCGTTCATCAAGAAGAAAGTGATGTTACTCTTCCCATGCGTATTGGGGTTGGCTACCTAAACACGGAAGTACAAGACTGGCATTATGAAAATCCAACCGTGATTGAATTTATTGATTTAGAACATTTCCTGGAGCTATATCAAGAAAAAGAAGGAAGACCAGATACAAGGTGGCAAGATGTGACGGTTTCCCACAATGCACTTAACAACTTGATGAATGGAAAGAGTGACCATTATTATTCCATATTGAATAATCTAAAGCAGTGGGCTGGAGAAAAGAATAACGAACTCCGATTAAAAGACAAGAGAGGATATGCCGTTGTACTGCGTTCCTTTTTGGACTTAACCGATCAGGAAATCAACCCAATCGAGTTGTACGCCTATTACCTCGGGTTGTATATCAATAACCAGAACAATGGAATTTATCTCGATTACACCCTTTCTTTCCCGGTGACGTATGAAAAAGAGGTAAGGGAAAAAATTCTAACGTGTTTTGAACGCGGGTTAAAAAAGACGCTTCCTATGCCGATTCAGCAGGATGAAGAATTAATGAAAAAGTTTCGTGTCACCGCTGGGGCGAGTGAACCTGCTGCCTATGCCGTTTGTGCGTTACAGGAATACGGATTTGAACCGGAAGAGGATGAAAAAACGTACTACGGTGTATTTGATTTTGGTGGAGGAACGACAGATTTTGATTTTGGGATTTGGCGTGAAGCGGGCTTGAAAGAAAGCAGATATGATTATGTCATTGAACATTTTGCAGCGGGCGGGGACCGGTATTTAGGCGGTGAGAACATGCTGGAGCTTTTGGCGTTCCAAGTGTTTAAAAACAACCAAAGAACAATGCGTGAGTTAAACATTCCTTTTACCCTCCCAGCGGAATGTGTGAAATTTCCCGGAAGTGAAACATTGATTAATGAGTCACAAGAATCCTATTTAAATACGAAACAATTGGTGGAAAAATTAAGGCCGCTTTGGGAAAGACATGAACGGTATGAAGAACAGTTTGGAAAAGGCATGATCCGGGCAGATTTATTTGACAAAGCCGGCCGCGCAAAACTCAATGTGGAACTATTGATCGATCAAGATGAAATGGAACAGTTGATTGAGGAAAGAATCGACAAAGGCATTAAAAATTTCTTTGAGTCTCTACGGCGCGCTTTTGCCCGGTCAGAACACAGAAAAATTAATAAAGTGAATATACTGCTTGCGGGTAATTCAAGTAAATCCCCGGTCGTTATGAATCTATTTAATAAATGGATTGAAAGGGAAATGGAGAACACTCAAAACTGGGAAGAAGTGTCTGGTGCCCTTTTTGAGATTCTACCGCCACTGGGGACAGAAGACGCTTATTTAAAGCAAGAAGAGAGAAACAGAGTGGTTAACCGGGATATAATAACAGCTCCTACAGGAAAAACAGGCGTTGCCTTTGGGCTTGTACAAAGCAGAAAAGGCGGAAGTATAAAAGTTATTGACCGCGATATGGTGAATGGGGAATCAAAGTTCAAGTATTTTCTTGGCATCGGGAGAAAAGGGAAATTAAAAACAATGATTGATCAAGAAGAAGAGTATAACAAATGGCATCTTTTCATTGATGCATCAGAAGAAGATTTTGAGATTTATTACACAAGCCTGCCGGAAGCTAGTACCAACCAGCTTGATATTAAGCAGGCACAGAGGAAAAAGCTTCGAATTGAGCATGTAGATGATTCAGCATTTGTTTATATTCGGACCATAAGCCCGACTGTCATTGAATATGTTGTTGCAGATGAAGGCTCGATTATAAGTGGGAATTATTTAAGTGAAATTACTAAAGTGGATTTAAGTTAATCTTTCGATGAAAAAATTTTTGAAAAGGACTCTCACAGTATACTGTGGGAGTCCTTTTCATGCTCATCGTTATTCACAGCTAGGTGTTCAACCTGTGGATTCACTTCTTTGATCCATCTGATGCTCCATAATCATTAATAGTTAGTTTTACATCGTAGTTGATCGGAGTTTCACTAAATGTTTGGTCCCAATCCTTTTTGACCTTCTTCCATACTTTTGGATGCTCAATTCTCAATCGATTTCCGAAGCCAGCAACGTCCACTTGGTATTCTTTTTGCATTTTTTCTAGTACATTTCTCACCAAGCGTTTCACTTCTTTTTCAGATGATTTTTCTGCTTTTTTTAAAAATTCATTTTTAAAAGTATCTCCTGAAACTACCCAGTTTTCAGACAGTCTCCCCACTGATTCAATGTTTACATCAAAAGAGATGTTGTCTCCTTTAACTCGAGGTACGATACTGCTTTTCATGGATTCTATCTCATACACAATCAGCTGACCGGTTTCTTTATCAAAGCTTTTCACTACACCGCCTTTCCCCTTACCTGTTATCCATGTTACGCCCTCCAGTTCTTCCTCATTCAAAAAACCAGTCATTTTGTGTGTCTTTCCATCGATCACGGCAGCACCCGCAAATTTGACTTGCCCATCTGCTGATAGAACTTTTTGGATTAGAAAACTAGATCCTGATTTGATCTTGCTTTCTACTTTAATATGCGACATGGGAGGTAAAATCCTCGTTGTTCGATAGGCATTTTCTACAATGCCAGCTAGACGAAACGCTGGAATTTCTCCATCTTTCTTTGTTTCCAGTGTGTTGCTCGCTCTTCCTGTACTGATGAGCACAAGACAGCTTGGTCTAACCTCACTTTCTCGAAAATTTTGATTAAGTAATTGTTCCAACTTATACGATTTTGCAAGATCTTCACCTATAACAACCACTTTCAGATGGTGAGCGGTTACGGGTTGTTCACTTCTCAATGATAATTCACGAACCATTTGATGGAAGGAATCACCAGTTTCGGAAACGTTAAGATAAGATTTTTGTTCTGGTCCTGATTGTTTCGTTGTTGAACTTGCTACTTGTGGAGTGATAAATTGATAGGTTGCAGTAATCCGGTCCTTTTTTGAATAACCACCCCCTTGTTCGTTTAATTTTTTCTCGATGGAGGACGGCTTGGCTTTATCGAATGCCAAACCTATACCTAGACTTTGCTCTTCGATTTCATGACTGCTCCAGCATCCTGTAAGGGATAAGAACAAAAGAACGGAGAGGGAAAAGAAGAGGGGGCGTATATTGTTATCTGATTGTTTCATATTTTCCTCCCTTTATTCTTGAGATAATAAGCAGAAGAAGCGGAAGTAAACCAAATAAAAACAGTGCGATATTGCCGACGAAATCTCCTTGTTTAAATAGGTCATTCATATTTTTCGGAATCATGGCAATGATGTATAGAATCGGAAGCAAGCCAAACATAAATGGGTGAATGCTCTTTTTCGTAAGTTGAGCCAGCCCTAAAGCAGCTGCAAAGTAGGTGATGGTAAATGTAGCAAATATTTGCATGATCCAAACCACGAGCAATAAAGATTCAAACCGTTCAAAGATCAAACCGGAGATTTCAAAACTGCGTATAAGATCCAGAGTCGGCCATGTTCTCGTGACCACTCCATCAACAGATAATGCCCCGATAACCATTACGACCGTTATTACATAAAAAATCAATGGAATGGAAACTCCAACAAGCAGGGCTTTTACTGCTTTTTTTGGCTGATTCATAAACGGAAGAAGCAGTAATATGATTTCAGGACCTGAAAAAGCGAGAGCCGTTGTTTTTACTCCTTTTAGTACAGGAGTGATTCCTTCTCCTAATACCGGACGCAGATTATCAATCTCAAATATTTTGATGCTCATAAAGGTAACCACCAAAAAAAGGATAACCGTCAAAGGTAATATAATTTCAAATAGACGGGCTATCGGGTTAATGCCACCGATGATGAGATAAAGACCTACCCACATGAAAATCATAATAATTGCCCATGTAGGGGTACCCTCCAGAAGTAAATACCTTACAACTTCAGCCATTGAACGGAGCTGAAATCCGGAAGTCATAAGAAAATAACATATAATAACTAAACTAAGAAAACTCCCCACCCATTTTCCTGCAATTTCATTGATGTATTGATAAACGGTCTTATCGGGAAACTGTTGGCTTAATTTGACCATGATCACCCCCGCGATAATGGCAATAACCCCGCCTAAAATAACGCTTATCCATACATCTGGTGTATGTACCTTCTCCGTCGATGATCTGGGTAGGGTGAGTAATCCTGTACCGAGTATAAAGTTGATGATAATGACAGCTGTTTGAGGAGTCGTGATTTGGTCTTTCGGATTGAGAATCATTCTTTAACCACCTTTTCACCGATAGGTTATCCTTTACGTATGGGATTTTTTGTATGCATCATCTTTGGACGGCGCTTCATCATCATAAGCGGCATGCGAACCATCAGGTCTTTCCATTCACTTAAGCGATAAGGAACGGCTGGACTCATATAAGGTACACCAAAGCTTTTTAATTTCACTAAATGGCTGGTCATTAAAAGAAAAAAGAGAATGACCCCGTATAATCCAAATGTGGCAGCACAAATCATAGCTGGAAAACGCAGAATCCGTAATGTAATCCCAATACTATAGTGCGGAATGGAGAATGATGATATAGCAGTTAACGCTACTACAATCACCAAAACAGGGCTAACGATCCCTGCCTGTACAGCAGCTTCCCCAATGATTAAACCGCCGACGATACCCATTGCCGGACCAATTGGCTTAGGTAAGCGCAGTCCTGCTTCCCTCAGAATTTCGATGGATATTTCCATGAATAATGCTTCGATAAGTGCCGGAAACGGAACCCCGGACCTGGTTCCTATAATGGAGATGGCCAGTTTGGTCGGAATCAACCCTGAATGAAATGAGATGAAAGCTATATATAAAGACGGTGTAAAAAGAGCCAAAACAACTGTGAGATAACGGAGTAAACGTATGAATGTGCCAGGAATCCATCTTTCATAATAATCTTCTGGTGATTGTAACATCATGCTTAATGTAACTGGAACGATCAAAGCGAATGGCGTCCCATCCAATAAGATGGCCACCCGGCCTTCCATCAAAGCAGCAATCACGCGATCAGGACGCTCTGTATTCTGTACCTGAGGAAAAGGACTAAGGTAATTATCCTCGATGAGTTGCTCTACATAACCTGATTCCGGCACATTATCAATATCAATTTTCTTAATTCGATTTTCTACCTCTTGAACTAATTCGGGATCAACAATATCTTTAATGTAAGCGACAACTAAGTCTTTTCTTGACTGCTTACCTACTTGGAATTGTACTAACGATAAATTTTCAATTTCACCACTACTTCTTAAAAAAGACGTATTATCAACTAAAGATTCAGTGAAACCAATCCGTGGACCTCTGACTAATGCCTCTGACACCGGCTCTTCAACAGTCCTTGTTTTTATTTTTGTTGTACCAAGGATTAGGGCATCCACTAATCCATCAATTAAAAGCGCGGTAGAACCTGTTAATACTTTTGATGCTAACTCTTTAATGGAACCAACTTCTTCTACCTCACTGATAGATAACACTTCATTTTTTATGAATTCTTTTGAAATGCTTCCTTTGATGTAAGGAAGGTCTTGTTTATATTCTGCTGAAAAGTCAACCATCAATGATGTCATGATATGTTTATCAATGATTTCTTTATCTGATAATCCATCCGCATAAATGATAATTGACCGAATACCGGTACGGCCGATATTAAATTCTCGAAAATGAACATCCCAATTATGTCCAATTTCTTGCTTAACCATTTCTAGATTTAAATTAAAATTATCTGTAAACTGATCAGTTGAATCTTGGGAAGTATTTGCTTCTTGTTTGTCTTTATCGATACCTTTTCCTTTTTTACCGATCTTTGATATCCACTCTTTCATTTTCATCACTCATCCTTTGAGTTGCGAAGCCGATTAAACAATTTGGAGATTAAATACGGAATAACAAACACAATAAAAGCTTGTATAAAAACCTGCCATTCTGGAAGGTAGGAAACAATATTTTTCCACATTTTCATCACCCTATACTTGTTTCAAGTAGCCGCTAAAATTCCTTTAATTCTCAAATAGTATTAATATCTTCCACGTTTCTTATGCAATGAAGTTAAAAGCAATTAGCCGTATTTACATACTTTATACTTCGTATGTATTATGTGGGAAAATTGATTTTGAATATAATTGAGGAGAAGGAAGAGGCGAAATCGATGTCTGGGACTTATCCGAATGACACATTGATTATAGTAGTGAGCTTTAATGAACATAGGCTTTACTTCTTAGAACGGGGGATGACGTAAGCTCAAGACTTGAAATATAATTTTAAAAATATCAAGATCAAATTGAAATGATGTTCGAAATAACATATACTGAAAATTGAGAATTATTTGTAAATATCACCCGATTTTGGGAAATTTCTGCATTAACCAACTCGAAATAAGAGATCCACATCACAACCCGGAACATATTATCGAATTGTAAAGCCTGGTGTAAAAAGGACGGAATGAATGAGAATATTAGCTTTCGGTTAAGTTGTTCTTTATTTTCAAAAGTGATTTCAAAGGAGTGGAAAATGATGAATATATGGACAAGCTGCACACTGAGTTCAATTCTGGCACTTTCCTTATTAGCACCTTCCGTGTCTTTTGCTAATGAAAACTCAAATCATGGAGCCGCTGTGAGTAAGGAGACTGCCAGTCAGTATCCAATATTAAAGAAAGTAAATAAACCGGAAGAAGCGGGATTTTCGTCTGAAAGGCTGGAAAAAGTGGATCAGCTCATTGAAATGGAAGTGACAGCCGGTTTCCCAGGTGCTGCCTTGATTGTCATAAAGGACGGAAAGATCGTTAAAAATGAAAGCTACGGGTACAAACAGAAGTTTAATGAACATACACCTCTTAAGAAGTTTCAAAAAATGGGAAATGACACGTTATTTGACCTTGCTTCAAACACGAAGATGTATGCAACCAATTTTGCCATTCAGAAATTAGTCAGCGAAGGCAAGCTGAATATCCAGGCAAGAGTGCAGCAATACATTCCTGAATTCAAAGACACGGAGGAGGATGTGATCAAAGGGAAGGACAATCTGAGAGTTATTGATGTTCTACATCATACTGCAGGGTTTAGACCCGATCCGCAATACCATAATCCAAAGGTTTCGAAAGAACTTTATTCCCAGGAGCGGGATAAAACCATCGAGTTCATTTCCAAGACACCGCTCACATATGTACCTGGAACACAGAATGTCTACAGTGATGTGGATTATATGCTGCTTGGTGCCATTGTTGAAGAAATAACGGGTCAGCAGCTTGATGTCTATGTTGAAAATGAATTGTACAAGCCGCTTGGGTTGAAAAATACTAAGTTCAATCCTCTGCGAAAGGGCTTCAGGCCAAGGGATTTTGCCGCAACCGAATTGCTTGGCAACACCCGGGATGGCGTGATAGATTTCCCTAACATTCGTACATACACACTTCAAGGGGAAGTGCATGATGAAAAAGCCTTTTATTCGATGGGGGGCGTTTCAGGGCATGCCGGCCTTTTCTCCAATACGAAAGATATGGCCGTCCTTCTGCAGGTGATGCTGAATGGCGGGGGATACGGTAAACATACGTTGTTTGATCAAAGAACAATCGATGAATTCGTCGCACCTTCCGAGATGAATCCTACATATGGTCTTGGTTGGAGACGAAATGGCGATGCTAGCATGGAGTGGATGTTCAGTCCTCTTGCAAGCGACAGTGCCTATGGTCATACTGGATGGACCGGGACGGTCACGATCATTGATCCGGAAATAGATTTAGGGATCGTTTTACTAACTAATAAAAAGCACTCTCCGCTCGTCAATCCTGTAGCCAATTCCAATCAGTTTTTTGGCGACCTCTTCAAAACAGGAAGCTATGGAAGTGTTGTAACTGCGATTTATGAAGCATTGGAAACGAATGAATAAACGGATATACGGATATCTCCATAAAGTTTAAGACCTCCCATTAATGTCGGGAGGCCTTTTTTCTTGTTCTATCAGAATGTCTGGAAGCTTTATTCCATACAGTTTGGGCAAGGATCAGGTTTTTATATGCTCCGTCTTGATGGAGCAAATTATCATGGGCACCTTGTTCGATGAATTCCCCATTTTATACAACGATGATGCGATCGGCATGTTTAATTGTCACTAATTCTTGGAACCGAACAATTTCATGAAGGCATTAATCTGGTTATCCGGGACGATCTGGGGGACGAATTGTACCTTTGTATGGGCGTTATTGCCATGGTTGTTCGACTGCTTTCGGGAGTGATGAATTATCCCCCTAAAAGAACTATTTTAAAAAATATATTGACCGAACAGCCTGTATCCGCTTACAATAATATTTAGTTATTAGTGTATTTAGAAAATTGTAAAAGAGGTACCTGCATGACAAAGGAATTCGACAGAAGAATTGGGCGCCATGCAATCATGTACGCATTTGCGGACGAAGAGGAAGAAGTCATATTGACGAATGAACTTAAGCGGATGGATTGGCTTTATGGAAAAGGTAAAGTCGGTTCAATGGAGCTGCAGAAAATAGTTGCGGCCATTGAGACATCTGCGAAAAGACTTGGATTGGTCAATCCCGATATGTATCGTGAAATGCATGCGCTGTATCATGCGATCATCGAAGCACTCCAAGGAGTGACACGCGGCCAAGTCGAGCTTGGCGGTCTTTTGAGGACTGCGGGCCTTCGGTTTGCAATCGTTCGGGGCAGGCCGTTTAAAAACGGGGCCGAAGGTGAATGGATTGCTGTCGCCGTGTATGGAACGATTGGAGCACCGGTTCGGGGATTTGAACATGAAGCCGTCGGTTTGGGAATTAACCACATTTAAATAATTAAAAGCCTATAGTTATTTAGTGAAATAGGGGGCTGTATTGATAGACTGGATAAGTCTGTCAATATGGCCTCCTTTTGTTTGTTTAAAAAAAGAATAGGGGTGCAGGAAATGATTATGTTAACGGGCCAAACTTTAACGATTGAAGAAGCGAAAAAAGTATTGTATGGAGAAGCATTTGTCTCTGCTTCAGCCGAGAGTGTAAAGAAAGTGGAAAAAAGCCGAGAAGCGGTTGAAAATATCGTGAAACAAAAGAAAGTCGTCTATGGCATCACAACAGGTTTTGGAAAGTTCAGCGATGTTTTGATTGATGCAGAGGACGCTGAGCAGCTACAGTGGAATTTGATTCATTCCCATGCGTGCGGAGTCGGGGAACCATTTCCAGAGGTGGTTTCGAGAGCTATGGTCCTTCTCCGTGCCAACGCGCTATTAAAAGGGTTCTCCGGCGTCCGTCCTATCGTCATTGAACGTTTGATCGATCTTTTGAATGCTCATATCCATCCGGTCATCCCTCAGCAAGGTTCTCTTGGGGCAAGCGGGGACTTGGCGCCGCTTTCGCATTTGGCGCTAGTATTGATGGGAGAAGGGGAAGTGTTTTATAAAGGAGAGCGAATGGAGGCCATCGCAGCTTTATCGAAAGAAGGCATTCTTCCAGTGACACTTAAAGCAAAAGAAGGTCTTGCATTAATTAACGGAACACAGGCCATGACGGGGATGGGCCTCGTAAATTACATTGAAGCCGAACAGCTGGCCCATCAAACTGAAGCGATTGCTTCACTGACTTTAGAGGGATTACGCGGCATTGAAGATGCCTTTGATCCGGATGTTCATCTAGCACGGGGTTACCGCCAGCAAACAGAGGTCGCTGAACGGATTAGCCGCATGATCAGCGGCAGCCAGCTCATCACCAAGCAAGGAGAACTGCGGGTTCAGGATGCTTATTCCCTTCGCTGCATCCCGCAAGTGCATGGGGCATCATGGCAAACTCTTGATTATGTAAAAGAAAAATTGGAAATTGAAATGAATGCAGCGACGGATAATCCGCTTATTTTTGACGATGGGGAAAAGGTTATTTCAGGAGGGAACTTCCATGGACAGCCGATTGCATTTGCGATGGACTTCATGAAAATCGCTGTTGCCGAGCTTGCAAATATTTCAGAGCGCCGGATTGAGCGACTCGTCAATCCTCAGCTCAATGATTTACCGCCATTCTTGAGCCCTTCACCTGGCTTGCAGTCTGGAGCGATGATCATGCAATATTGTGCGGCTTCCCTAGTCTCTGAGAATAAAACACTGGCACATCCTGCAAGTGTTGATTCCATTCCATCTTCAGCGAACCAGGAAGACCATGTAAGTATGGGAACGATTGGCTCACGGCACGCACATCAAATCATCCAAAACGTTCGCCGCGTATTGGCGATTGAGCTCATTTGTGCCTTACAAGCGGTTGAATACCGTGGAATAGAGAAGATGGCTCCGTTTACAAAAGAGTTTTATTCGGAAGCAAGAAAGCTCATTCCAAGCATTACACAAGATCGTATCTTTTCAAAGGATATTGAAGCAACGGCAAGCTGGTTACTGCAAATTGACTGGAATTCATTTATTCATAGGAGTTTACCTACAACATAATATGAAGCTCGGAATATCCGAATGAACGTTAGGCTTATAGCCCTTTGACTTGGGCTTTAAGCCTAACACCCTTATGTAAATGCTACAAAGATCCCAGAAATCCAAAAAAGGTCTAAGCATTAGAGAAAATGACCTTGAAATAGTAATAAATGCAGGAAATGACTATTGATGGAATGATCGACTTTACCTATTCGTGCTAGATTAAACATGCATTTTTGGAGGGGAATCTAATTTGGAAAATCGGCAATTGCAACCACCTGTCATAAATGAAAAAAACCAGCCGTCAAATACTTTACAAAGGAAGCTAAAAGCACGCCACCTTACGATGATTTCGCTGGGCGGTGCAATTGGAACAGGGCTGTTTCTCGGAAGCGGGCCAGCCATTCACTCTGCGGGGCCTGGCGGTGCTTTGGTCGCTTACACCGTAATTGGCATAATGGTTTATTTTATTATGACAAGCCTTGGAGAACTGGCATCATTTATGCCGGTCAGCGGAGCCTTCAGTACCTATGCTTCGCGTTTCATCGACCCGGCATTAGGGTTTGCGCTTGGTTGGAACTATTGGTTCACTTGGGCAATGACTCTTGCTGCGGAACTATCTGCCGCAACGATGGTTATGAAGTTTTGGTTTCCTGACAGCTCGTCTTTTTTATGGAGTTCATTGTTTTTAGTTTTGATATTCTTATTGAATTACGTATCCGTTAAAGGGTATGGCGAAGGGGAGTATTGGTTCTCCCTCATCAAAGTGGCGACCATCATCATTTTCATAGTTGTCGGAATATTGATGATATTCGGGATCATGAACGGAGAGGCGATTGGTTTTAAAAACTTCACAGTTGGTGACGCTCCGTTTGCCGGTGGTTTTTTGGCAACATTGGGCATTTTCATTGCTGCTGGATTTTCTTTTCAAGGAACAGAAATAGTCGGCGTTGCAGCCGGTGAAAGTGAAGACCCGGCAAAAAATGTACCACGTGCAGTTCGCAGCATTTTTTGGAGAATCTTCCTCTTTTATATCCTGGCCATATTGGTTATCGGATTGATCGTTCCTTATACGAATGGCAGTCTGCAGGGACACACGATCATGGTTAGCCCATTTACGATGGTGTTTGAAAAAGTGGGACTGGCATTCGCTGCTTCCGTGATGAATGCCATCATTTTGACAGCCGTATTATCCGCAGGTAATTCGAGTCTTTACGTGACAAGCCGAATGTTATACTCCATGGCAAAAGAAGGGCTGGCACCGCGTATTTTTGGCAAACTTAACAAACGCGGCGTTCCCATTTGGGGATTGGTTGTCACTTCACTTGTAGGGATGTTGGCCTTTTTTGCTTCCATTTTCGGTGATGGAGTCATTTATATTTGGCTTATGAATGCGGTTGGAGTCACTGGATTTATATTTTGGCTCGGTATAGCGGCAAGCCATTACCGCTTTAGAAAAGCTTATATCGCTCAAGGGTATTCACTGGATGATCTTCCTTATAAATCCAAATGGTTTCCTTTCGGCCCGATATTTTCCTTTGCTCTTTGTTTCTTCGTATTATTGGCGCAAAACTATCAAGCCTTTATTGGCGATGACATTAACTGGGCCAGTGTGTTCGCTGCCTATCTTGGCATCCCATTCTTCCTGGTGATGTGGCTTGGTTATAAGTTCATAAAGAAAACGAAAGTAACTCCGCTAGAGGAATGCCAAATTGATTTTGATGAACATAGGAATGCTAAATAGTTTGTATCGATAATATGCATGAACCTTGAAATGAAATGGTTGTTTCAAGGTTTTTCTCTGTATATATGACACATTTCCTTATATGGCTGCATAAAACATAACCATTAAAAAAATGTGTGAAATCCCAATCTTGCCATGTGATTTTTAAGCGGAAAATCACCTTTCCCACTTTTTGGATGACTTTTGGAATTAAAAAAACTGAAAAAAAATTGTGGCCGATGTTGGGAGTTTATGTTTATAGGAAGCCGAAGTGTTGGTATATCAAGGTTTTTGGTGTCCTCCGTAACCTTTAGAATCGATGTCGTAAATGGGCTTTTTAGGCAAGAATTCCGTCCCGCATCATTTGAACTTATATTCATTCTTTGTTAAGGTAATGAGGTACTTTAGGGATACAGGTTCATTCCAAGTGTTGGGACTGAACAAAACCCTAAAATAAAAAACCATAATATTTCAGTTGGTATATGCTGTGTGCCTGTTAGTTTCCTCAGTTGTATTGCACCTCTTTTCCCTGCAAAGCTTTAAAATAGACTATTGGGAATCCCATAATCATATTTCTATGCGTTTTGGTGTTATACTGCACTGCAAGTATCATTCCACCTGGTAAAGGAAATGAAGTACTTTAGAGGGTAGTCGTAAGTCCATCATCAGGACAAAACTCTAAGTGGAAATCGTTTATATTACAGTTGGTATATGTTGTGCCTGCTAGTTTCCTCAGTTGTGATTGCACCTCTTTTTTTCTACTTGAAATGCTCAATTTATCACACAAAATATAATCCAAGTAAAGAATTGCTTCTTGGAAATAATAAATATAGATTATTTTTCTATACACGTACACCCTGTGCCACTAAATAAGTGTCACTTCCGCTTTTTTGAAGGGGTAGAATTTCGGTTATTTCAAGATACTTGTGCATTAATAATCATCACTCGCATAAAACGGGGGAATTCAGCAAAACTGAATATCATATGGGCAACTATTAGAATGAGGTGACTTGATGAAGCCGTATGTAGAAGTCAGAAATGTCTCGAAAATTTTTGGCAAATCTCCAAAAGCAGCAACAGACTTATTGAAGCAAGGCAAATCGAAAAAGGAAATCTTAAAAGAAACGGGACAAACGGTCGGAGTGAATAATGTTAATTTCGAGATTTATCCTGGCGAGATTTTTGTCATCATGGGCCTATCCGGAAGCGGGAAATCAACTTTGATCCGCATGTTCAATCGTTTGATCGATCCCACTTTGGGTGAAATCTTAATTGATGACGAAGATATCGTGAAGATGAACGCTGCCCGGTTAAGGGAAGTCAGACAAAAGAAAATAAGCATGGTATTTCAGAACTTTGCTTTATTCCCGCATAAAACGATATTGGAAAACGCTGAATTTGGGCTCGAAATTCAAAAAGTAGATCCGGCAAAACGTCATGAAAATGCGATGAAGGCTCTTGAGGCCGTTGGATTGAAGGGCTACGAAAATCAGCTGCCATCACAGCTTAGCGGCGGTATGCAGCAAAGGGTTGGGTTAGCCCGGGCACTCGCCAGTGATACGGATATCCTACTGATGGATGAAGCCTTCAGTGCCCTTGATCCATTGATTCGTAAGGATATGCAGGATGAACTGATTCAAATACAAGATCAGTACAAAAAAACGATCATTTTCATTACCCATGATCTTGATGAAGCATTGAGGATCGGGGATAGAATTGCCCTTATGAAAGATGGAAGTGTCATTCAATTGGGTACCCCTGAACAAATCATGATGAATCCAGCCAATGAATTCGTCGAGAAGTTTGTGGAAGATGTTGATCTATCAAAAGTATTGACAGCGTCTCATGTGATGATACGCCCAGAGAAGATTGCGGTGGACAGAGGCCCGAGGGTTGCCTTGGAAATCATGCGCAAACAAGGGTATTCCAGCATTTTCGTTGTGGATAGGAAGCAGAAGTTATTGGGGGCCGTGACTGCTGAACAGGCACGTCAGGCAATGAGTAATAACCAATCGATCTCTGAAGTGATGACAACCGATATCCCAACTGTAAAAGAGGATGAATTACTTGGAAACCTCATGGATGTGATGGCGACTTCAAGCTTGCCAATCTCAGTCATCGATGATCAGAACAGAATTAAAGGAATTCTTCTTCGTGGTGCCGTTATCGGTGCTTTGGCCGGAAATAAAGATTCCTTGAATGAAATGGAGAGTGAATAATTCAATGAATATGCCGAAAATCCCACTAGGAGCATGGGTCGATTCTTTAGTGGATTGGATAACTATTGTATTTGCTGGATTATTTACACTTATTACGAATGTGATTGAGGGACTACTGGATATCCTGGTCGATGTAATGAGTGCTGGACCTTCCATCGTGTTAATCATAGTCCTGACCCTTCTGGTTACCTATACAAGCAGATGGCCATTGGGATTATTTACATTAATCAGCTTACTATTGATTGATAATCTTGGTTATTGGGAATCAAGCATCCAAACACTGGCAATCGTTATATTGTCAGGAGTCTTGACGATAGTGATCGGGATACCGATCGGAATATGGTGTGCCCAAAATAACACGGTACGTAAGATCGTTACCCCAATCTTGGATTTCATGCAAACGATGCCTGCCTTCGTTTATTTGATTCCTTCGATTTTATTCTTTGGAATAGGGGTGGTGCCTGGAATCATCGCGTCATTCATTTTCGCGATTGCACCGACAATCCGAATGACAAATCTTGGGATTCAGGAAGTGCCTAATGATTTGATAGAAGCATCTGATGCTTTTGGTTCAACCAGCAGCCAAAAGTTATTCAAAGTACAAATTCCATTGGCTACTCCTACGATTATGGCAGGAGTTAACCAAAGCATCATGCTGGCACTATCCATGGTAGTTACAGCTTCATTGGTTGGAGCACCCGGACTTGGGGCGGATGTCTACCGGGCTGTCAGCCAAATAAATGTTGGTCAAGGATTTGAAGCAGGTTTATCCATCGTAATCATTGCAATCATACTTGATCGTATCACGCAAAACCTTCGTAAACCAGCTTATGAGCATATCGTAAGCAGGAAAATCATTTTTACGATTTTGGCTTTACTTGTTGTGGGTACTGCACTATTCAGTGCTTTTACAAAGGATACGGCTGTGAACGGGGATAAAAATAGTTTTGCTGCCAAAGCCGATTATGAAATCATCGGAATTGAACCTGGAGCAGGATTGATGAAGTTGACTAAAACGGCTATAGATGATTATAAGCTGGATGATTGGAAGTTGGTTGAAGGGTCATCGGCGGCAATGGTTGCTGAATTGAAAAAAGCGATTGATAAAGAAGAACCAATCGTCGTTACAGGATGGTCACCGCATTGGATGTTCTCGAAATATGATTTAAAATATCTCAAAGATCCGAATGAATCCTTTGGCGGGGCTGAAAACATCAATTCCATTGCCAGAAAAGGACTTGAACAGGATGCGCCAGGTGCCTATAAAATCCTTGATCAATTTTTCTGGGATACTAAAGATATGGAAAATGTAATGGTCCAAGTTTCTGAAGGGATGTCTCCTTCAGAAGCAGCAGAAAAATGGATAAAGGAAAATCAGGACAAAGTATCCAAATGGACCCAAGGTGCACAATCAGGAAATGGTGAAAAAATCAAACTGGTTTATGTTGCCTGGGATACTGAAATTGCCAGCACAAATGTGATTGGCAAGGTTCTGGAGCAGAATGGCTATGATGTAACATTAAGTCAAGTTGAAGTGGGACCAATGTTTGCCGGCGTTGCAAACGGAAGTGCGGACGCCATGGTGGCCGCATGGCTCCCGGGAACACATCTTGAATACTATAATAAGTACAAAGCTGAAATGGTTGATCTTGGACCAAACTTAAAAGGAACAAAGAATGGTCTGGTCGTTCCTGATTACGTCGATATTGATTCGATTGAAGACTTAAAATAAGAAAGAAGAGGGAATTCCAGTAATGGAATTCCCTCTTTTTTTAGTTTATATGGGAATCAATGGATGGAAACGAATTTACTCCTCAATTCCTCTTCCGTTACTTCGATCTTTCCTTTTAAATCTTCTGCCAGTAATACATAACT
Source organism: Peribacillus sp. S4 (assembly GCF_046715815.1). Classification (NCBI taxonomy): domain Bacteria; kingdom Bacillati; phylum Bacillota; class Bacilli; order Caryophanales; family Bacillaceae; genus Peribacillus; species Peribacillus sp. S4. Next base: position 407,361 of record NZ_CP175708.1, read on the forward strand.
TTTCACGCCAATGAATTCAGAATGCGATATTAAAAAGAATTTTGTCCCTTTTTTATACGCAGATGGAACATCTTCAATCAACTTAAACATTTTCATCCTTTTTCCACCTTGGATATCATAAATTCGTAACGCATGTATTCATAACTAGTTCGTGGCACAACTTCTTCTTTTCACTTTTTATATCATTGATATTTATGGGCGGTCAACTTTTTTTATTGGTAGATACAAGTACCGACTGTACTTGTCATTTGTTTGTGAATTATGAGTATTCCTAAATTTCTGTGGAACTGGGCTATCGTTGAATGTTAAAATTCAGTTGGATAACAGTGTTTCTTTATACATAAGGAAGAGATAAGAGAAGCAATGAGTTGATAAAGCAAAAAGTGATTTTGGAAGGTGTGGAAATATTGAAACCAATCATATTTGATGTAGATACGGGGATAGATGATGCCATGGCGATGGCATATGCTTTAAATTCCCCTGAATTGGAAGTGCTCGGATTCACCACTTGCTTTGGTAACGTGCCCGTTGTTAATTCGACCCGTAATACACTTGCCGTCTTGGAGAAATTAAATAGGCGCATACCGGTATATGAAGGTGCTGACCAAACTTTGGTACGCGGAAGGAAGAAGCGGTATCCCAAGCATGTTCATGGGGAAGACGGGTTAGGAAATACCCTTCGGTTTAAACCAACCATCAAAGTATCACAAGGAAATGCAGCAGATTTCATTATCGATCAAGTGCAAAGCCGACCGCATGAAATTACGATCATTGCAGTTGGACCACTGACTAACATCGCATTGGCGATCAATAAAGCGCCGATGATCATGTCGCTTGTAAAAGAGGTCGTAATTATGGGCGGTGCCGTAAATGTACCAGGAAATGTAACCCCTTATGCTGAAGCGAACATAATATCAGATCCTGAAGCGGCACATCAGGTATTGACTTCAGGATTGCCGATCACCCTAGTGGGGCTTGATGTGACGCTGCAAACATACCTACTGAAATCGAAGCTTGATGATTGGCGTGCCACTGGTGAGGAAAGCGCCGAATTTTTAGCGGAAATGACCGATTATTATATGAAAGCATATGAAAACTCCCATCCAGGTTTGGGTGGTTGCGCCCTTCATGATCCACTTGCAGTCGGGGTTGCGATTGATTCAAGTTTTGTCAGGACAGAATGGATGAACGTCAAGGTGGTGACCAAGGGTGAAGAAGCAGGCAGGACAATCGGTCAAAAGGATGGCGGACCTAGAATCCGTCTCTGTACGAATGTAGAAAGTGAGCGGTTTTTGAAACACTTTTTGGAACGGGTTATATGATTAAGCAACGTAATTGAATCATGAATGTAGCATGAAGGATATTCCAAAAAAATCATTGGCAAGAGCTGGCCTGTTTCTGTTGGATATATCGATTCTCGCTATATGACAAGGATACCTGTCAAAATAAAGTTGAAAGTAGCATGGTAAAAAAGGTCCTCCATTCATTATGTTTTGTAAATGGTTTATATTCAATCAATCATAAAAATTGCTTTTCAGACTTTAATCAAACGTTTGATTAATTTCGTAGAAAAGAAAGTCGAAAGTCACTAATATCATGGTGAAAACCATATTAATGGATAATGGTTCAGAAATATTGGGTATAAGGTACTTTTTTTACCACAAAAAAGTAAAATATTAAAAAATAATTAAAAAATGGGTTTAAAGGTTTGGGAAAACAGGTACATAGACTTTCGTAATGCCATATTTAGGTTTTTTTACATAATTATAATTTACCATTTTTCGACTTTGCGCTTATTTATATGGCAGAAAATGTATGGTTCTATTAAAATGTACTATATAAGATAAAAGGAGGATTTTTTCTATGTCACAAATTCGCGTAACACCTTCGGAACTGAAAGATGTAGCTAGACAATATGATAATGAGAGCCAACAAGTAACTGATATGATTGGTCGTTTAGATAGAATGAGAGATCATTTAACTGGTATTTGGGAAGGTTCTTCCAGTGAGGCTTTCGTAGGTCAGTACGAAGAATTAAAGCCTTCATTCATGGATATGGCTCGCTTGTTGAATGAAGTTTCTCAACAATTGAATAAATCAGCTCAAATCCTTGAAGACACAGATAATCAGATTGCTAGTCAAATTCGCGGATAATCATTAGGTAAATGAGAAAAAGAATTTCTAGGAAAAAGCGCCGCGACTCTTTTTGAAGAATCGTGGTGCTTTTTTGCTTTAAAAGAGGTGGATTCCATATATATTCAACTAACGATCGATTTAAACAGGTATACAGGGGAAGTATTTGATTTGCAAGTGTCAAATTACCGCTCCATCAAGAAGGTTGTGGAGATAATATGGCAGGTAAAAGATATTGCCAGTGCGCCTAAAGAAGGCTATTGGGTGCGGGTCCAGAATAAAGAGTTCGTATGTTCAGGTTATGAAACCCTGCTTGATAGCGGAATTACGACGGGGGACCGCCTTGAGATCCTCTAATGGATAGGTGTGGACTCTTTATAGGAAAAAAGTCTAAAGCCCTATAGCAGGGGTAAAGGAGTTACATAAAATGGATGAGAAACCATATCTGGAGAAAAAAACAGAAGCTGCAATGATGAAGGATGATAAGGGGCATTCGTTCGTTTTCCAACGGGCAAAACTACCGATGCAGGACCCACTGGAATTACAGCTTATTCATGAAGCGGATGATGCTCTCCAGAAACATATAGAAGTGACAGAGGACGAGGTGAAGATCAGAGTAAATCCACCAGCCTCTTTTTTTGTTTTTTCCAAAGCTAAAGATAAAAATCCATTGAGTAAATGGTTATCGTCTTATCAAATCCAAAAGAAAATAAGGAATCATGAATTGAATCGCCTGCAACTAGTCGTTTGTCCGGAAAATATCGTTTTCGATTCAAGCTTGACCCCATATTTCCTGCATTATGGGGTAAAAGACAGTTTGCCTCCTTATGAGCATAATCAAGATGAGTTATTTAAAGAAACGAAGGCAACGATTTCGGCGCTTGTGGATGGGCAGCATACATTCGAAGAGTATCTGCTTTACCATAAAACACTGAAACTATCGAACGAATCACAAAGTATATTGTCATCAGGGACTTGGGATGAACTTTCCACGGTCATTCAAAACCGGATAGAAGCTTTAGAGAAGGAAGAAAAAGCATTTGTACATATTCCTGAAAAGAAATGGAAAACGGGCCGTTATACACTTTGGGGTACGGTGATCGTTCTAGTGCCACTGCTATTGTTTGCGATTTACACACTATTCTTCTCCCAACCTAAGCAGGATGCATATGTAGAAAGCGGTGAAAGCTTCTTAAAACAAAAATACAGTGAAGTCATTGATCGTTTGGAAAACTACGATCCGAAAAAGATGCCATATGTCGTTCAATATGAACTGGCGAAGTCCTACGTCACTTATGAACCGTTGGAGGGGGTAGCTAGGAAAAATGTGGAAAATGCAATCTCGTTGCAAACGGATAGTCAGTATCTCCTATATTGGATTTATATAGGCAGGGGCATGAGCGAGGAAGCGATCGATTTGGCGAGAATCATGGAGGATCGCGAATTGATTATGTACGGGCTGGTAAACCAGAAAGAACAGATTAAGTTGGACGATAGCCTATCTGGGGAAGAAAAGGAAACGCAAATTAAAGAAGTCGATACCGAGCTATCCCAATATGAAAAGGAAAAAAAGGAATTGGATAAGCAAATGGAGGAACAGCAAGATCAGAACCCTGCTGCAACAGACTCGAATATAGAGGATAAAGGCGCAGAGGAAGCAAAACCTGCTGTAAAAGAAGAAGCGGAAAATGAACCTGCTTCTGGGGGAAAAGAAGAAAGTAAGGATTCCTCCAAAAAATCAACTGAAGAAAAAGAGAAAAGCAAAGAGTGAGCAATGGGCCTTTTGCGGAGGTGAGATTTAATGAGTTTATTATGGATTTATTCTAGTGGTACCTACCAATCCTTTACGATCAAGGATAATCATAACGGTCCAATTTCGATTGGGCCATCAAAACAGGATACGATCACCGTTTATTCCATTCCTTTTGAACAAGTTCCTATCAAGCTGAAAAAAAATGAGGGACTTGATGAATATGAGGTGTTTAGAGAGGACAAGAAGCTTGGCGATGTAAAGCCATTCCATAGCTTCACCTTTCAAGAAGGAGAAGAAACGGTCGAGATTTTTTATACGTCAGGGGAATTGGAAGAAAGCCTCTATTATATAGGCAACTTGAAAGAAATCACTTTATCGGCCAAGGCGGGAGCGACCATCCGTAAAGAAGGACCCGTTTCCGACAATGACTTTTCCCTTGTGCTGCATAAAGGGCAGTGGCACCTCATGCCAGTGGGAAATAGCAGGATATTCCTGAACGGTGAAAGGGTAACGAAGCCTGTTCCCATTCAAAATGGTGATCTGGTTTGCTGGCCGCATATGGTGCTGAGGTTGATTGAAGGCGACTTATTGATGATTCATAGCGCCGAAAGTCATGAAACATCATTAGCTAAAATGAAGAAGCCAATCTCTGAAATGAAAAAAAATTATCCACAGTATCGCCGGACACCAAGGATGATCTACGAATTGCCGGATGAGAAAGTGACGATTTCTTTTCCGAGCCAAGAAGCGGAAGATAATAATAGAGGGTTATGGTTAATCCTTATGCCGCCTTTAATGATGCTGATCGTCATGGGGGTCATCACGGTCATTCAGCCGCGGGGCATTTTCATCATCATATCGATTGTGATGTTCACGACGACTTTAGTTACCTCGACGGTACAATACTTTAAAGACAAAAAGAAGCAAAAATTCAGAGAAGAAAAACGCCAACGTGTATATACCAGGTATCTAGAGCAGAAGAGGGAAGAACTGCAAGAGCTGTCTGAAAAACAAAAGAATGTGCTGTTCTATCATTACCCCTCCTTTGAAAGGATGAAGCTTCTAACTGATAGTATTAGCGATCGTATATGGGAACGAACTCTGGAAAGTGAAGATGCCCTGCACTTTAAAATCGGAACGGCAACCATACCCTCAAGTTATCAAGTGTCGGTAAATAGCAGCGATATGTCCAATCGGGATATAGATGATTTACTTGAGCAGTCGCAGGAACTTGTGGATGTATACAAAAATCTGGAAGATCTTCCGTTATCGATCGATTTATCAAGCGGATCGATGGGCCTGGTCGGAAAGGAATCGATTGTTAAACGAGAGCTGCAGCAATTGATTGGGCAACTGGCCTTTTTTCATAGTTATCATGATGTTCGATTTGTCGCCATCTTTCCGGAAAAGGATTATCAGGAATGGGAATGGATGAAATGGCTCCCTCATTTTCAATTGCCGCATGCCTATGCAAAAGGATTTATATATAATGAGCAATCACGTGACCAGCTCCTGACCTCGATTTATCAGCTATTGAGGGAAAGAGATTTGGATGAGAACAAAGGGAAAGTGCGATTCACTCCCCACTTTGTCTTTATTGTCACGGATCGTAATTTAATAGCTGAACATGTCATATTGGAATATTTAGAAGGTAAAACGGACGATTTAGGTATCTCGACGATTTTTGCAGCGGATGCAAAAGAAAGTTTGACGGAAAATGTCCATACGCTTGTGAAGTACATCAATGATTTTGAGGGTGAGATTCTCATCCAGCAAACGAAGGCCGTTCATACTCCATTTAAACTTGATGCACATTCAAAAGAAGGAAATGAGCGTTATGCACGTACGCTCCGTTCATTAGACCATCAAAAAGGCATGAACAACTCCATACCAGAAACGGTTTCATTCCTTGAATTATTGCAAGCTCGTGAAGTGGAAGAGCTGCCTATCAGCCAAAACTGGCGGACCAATCAGTCTTCCAAATCCTTGGCAGTTCCGATTGGATTGAAAGGGAAAACGGATAGGGTTGAATTGAACTTGCATGAAAAGGCGCATGGCCCCCATGGATTGGTTGCCGGAACGACAGGATCGGGGAAAAGTGAATTACTGCAAACCTACATCCTATCATTAGCCGTTCATTATCATCCGCATGAAGTTGCCTTTTTGCTTATAGATTATAAAGGCGGGGGAATGGCACAGCCATTCAGGCAGATTCCGCATCTGCTGGGAGTCATTACGAATATTGAGGGAAGCAAGAACTTCAGTGCCAGGGCACTAGCATCCATCAATAGTGAATTGAAGAAGCGCCAGCGCATGTTTGATCGATACGAAGTCAATCATATCAACGATTACACGGACCTATACAAAGAAGGCAAAGCGGATGAACCGTTACCGCACCTATTTTTGATATCAGATGAGTTTGCGGAACTTAAAAATGAAGAACCCGATTTCATCCGCGAATTAGTGAGTACGGCGCGAATTGGACGGAGCTTGGGAGTTCATTTAATTCTTGCTACACAAAAGCCGGGCGGTGTAATTGATAACCAGATTTGGAGCAATGCCCGTTTTAAAATTTCCTTGAAAGTGCAGGATGCCAGTGATAGTAAGGAAATTCTTAAAAATAGCGATGCAGCAAATATTACTGTCACTGGACGGGGATATTTGCAGGTTGGAAATAACGAGGTTTATGAATTGTTCCAGTCTGCATGGAGCGGTGCCCCATATTTAGAGGATACGGTTGGATCTGAGGATGAAGTGGCACTTGTCACAGACCTCGGTCTTGTTCAAATCTCAAATGTATCGGAACAGGTCACTAATATGAGGAAAGAAAAGATTAGTGAAATTGAAGCCGTGGCGGATCGAATTGTGGCGATACAGGAAGAAATGGAGATTAAGAAGTTGGCAAGCCCATGGCTGCCGCCTCTTTCAGATCGTTTATCAAGAAACCCTGAAAGAAGCCTGACGATGAATCAATTCCACCTGGGAATGAAGGATGAGCCCGAATTGCAAAGCCAGACCAATTATGTCTATAACTGGATTGATGATGGGAATATAGGGGTTTTTGGTTCTTCCGGGTACGGCAAGTCAACCACCGTTTTGACACTTCTCTTTAGTTTTGCAGATCAATTCAGTCCTGAAGAACTGCATTATTATATTTTCGACTTCGGGAATAGCGCTTTACTCCCAATGCGCCAGCTGCCTCATACTGGGGAATACTTTAGGTTTGATGAGTTAAGGAAAATCGAAAAATTCATGTTATTCATGAAGGCGGAAATGGAAAGGCGTAAGCAGCTTTTTTCAGAAAAGGAGCTTAGTAACATAAAGCTTTATAATGCATTGGTGGAAGATAAATTGCCGATTATTTATATCGTGGTCGACAATTTTGACATAGTGAAGGATGAGATGCAGGATCAGGAAGCCCAATTCGTTCAGTTTGCACGTGATGGACAATCACTTGGAATCTTCATGATTTTAACGGCAACGAGAATCAATGCGATTCGCCAGCCGTTAATGAATAGCCTTAAGACGAAGGTCGTCCATTACTTAATGGACAGTTCGGAAAAATATTCAGTTTTGGGGAGAACCCCTTATGAAAATGAACCTGTTCCTGGCAGGGCGTTGGTGAAAAAGGACCAAACCTACCTCACCCAGATTTACTTACCAGCCGATGGAGCGGATGATATAGCCGTTTTGGAAGAAATGAAACAAGCTGTGGCAGAACATAAGGTTAAATATAAGGAAATGGACAAACCGCCGGCGATTCGGATGCTACCGGCACGTCTTGATTCCAGCAGCTTCAAGAGTTACTGCTCACAAACCATTAAGAAGGATTCCATTCCAATCGGGCTTTCAGAGGAAAGCGTTACACCTGTATTCGTGGAGTTGAATGCCAATCCATTCCTGCTTGTCGTAGGACAGTCACGTAAAGGGAAAACGAATGTCCTTAAAGTGCTGCTGGAATCGTTGCTTACACAGGCGGTCGGCGAAATTGGATTATTTGACGGAGTGGATCGCGGCCTATCTTCTTATGCTTTTGAGGAGAAGGTGAGCTATGTGGAAACAAAAGAGCGGATAACCGAATGGCTCGATCATATCACTGGAATATTTGAAGAACGTGAGCGAAGTTATCTTGCGGCATTGGAATTGAAACCGATGAAGCAACTGGAATTCCCACCGGTCATATTTGTCATAGATAGCATTTCAAGGATCCAGCAAACGATAGACGGCAGGATTCAGGATAGGATCAGCAGTTTGATGAAACAATACAGCCATCTCGGGTTTAGTCTGATTGTCGCTGGAAATGCCAACGACTTCACGAAGGGGTATGATTCGTTGACAACCGAACTGAAACAAGTCAGACAGGCTGTTTTGCTTCTTAAAAAATCGGACCAAAGCTTGTACACCCTCTCCTATTCCAGAAAAGAAGAAGAAATACAGCCGGGTTACGGATACTTTGTGCTGAATGGCCAGGAAAGCAAAATCCAAATTCCGCTAAGTGAAGAAAGAAGGAGAGTGCAAGAAAGTGTCTGAAAAAATAAAACCGATGCTGTTAATCGGTAAAATACTGGTGATCTTAGCGCTGCCAATCTTGTTTTTTTCTTATATTGGCCAAAATCCAATGAAAAAGACAGAAACGGCTTCTCGTGAAATCGCCATTGTAAATGAAGATAATGGGACAGAATTTAACAATAACCCCATTTACATGGGCTCAGAGCTTGTTACTACACTGGACAAGGATTCTGAATATGAGTGGTTTGTGGTAAATAGAAGTACGGCGGAAAGTGGACTTGCAAATGAAAAGTACGATGCAGTCATATATTTCCCATCCGATTTTTCAGAGAATATTTATACGTTCGATGATGAACAGCCTGTCAAGGCGGGGATAAAGTACAAGGTACAACCTAGTTTGAATGCAGAAAACATGGAAAAGGTACAAAAGGAATTAGAGAAAACAAAGAGCAAAATGAATAAGCATATTTCAACACAGTATTGGAGCTATGTTTCCCAATCGGTCGAGGACATCCGTAAGAAGTTCGATAATGTCCTTGCTAAAGAAATCGCTTTTCAAAACACGATGTATGAGTTCTATACTCCAAGCTCGGAAAGTCTTGCAGGCGAAATCAAGCAGCATAAGGACATGCTTGAAGGAGTTTTTGCCGAGACGAAAGATGCTGGCAAAACAAGTACTGAAACAATGGATGAAATAGGGAACACGAAGACTCAAATGGCTTCATTTGTGAAAGATGTTGTTTCTTTTGAGGAATATCAAAAAGCTCAAAGTATCCTTTTTGAGAAGGCCTCTGCGCAAAATCAGCAGCTTGTCATGGAGAGTGTGCAGTCATACGACAAGGTGCTGAATGAGGGGAATCAATCTATACCAGAGATTCAGCAAGGGATGAATACGAAATTCAGCCTAAATGATCAAGGCATTAGAGAAAATGTTGGAATCATGCAGCAGAAACTTGATTCCAGCAGTAATGAATTGGAACAATTTTCAACAAGCATGAAAGACAAACAAGTAGAACAAATTACGAAAATCACCCAAGATCAACAAAGCTCGATTGAACAATTGAAACAATCGGAAGAGGCGGGTCTTGATAACCTTCAATCAACCTTGCTTATGCAAAGAGGAAATCTTGCAAGCAGCTCTGGTAATGGGGAGGATATAGGTGAAGGAACGACGCCTATAGAGGATATTGAAACGGAAACGGGAAAAGGTGAATCAGCTGCTGCACCTGACAAGAAGGACCCGATTGATGAACTGTCTCTCCAGGTACTGCTGGATCAAATCAATGGGATCAACACGGCACTTGAAAGTTTGGTGCCGGCAGAAGGAAGTGAAGGAGCTGCTGAACAAGTCAACATCCTTACAGCGGAACTCCAAACGGAAATCAATAATCTCAGCGGAACGGTAAGCGGCAGAACGGGGAATTATAACCAAGTGATAACGGAGTTTAATACACTGGTAGATTCCTATAATGACCTGCTGGCGCAGTTTACGGAATTACAAGCTGATTATAATGAACTCGGCACGAATTATAAGGATTTAGGTGACCAATGGAAAAAGTCACAGGAAGATATTCAAAAATTACAGGACATCCAGAGTATGACAATCGAAGAGGCTATCGCAGAAATCAAGACTCTCGAACAGTCACTTCTGGAAAAAGTGGGGGGTGAAAGGCGAGCGGTGCTTGTGAAGGCCTTCGAGAATCCTATCACCAATCGGGATTCAACTACCCTCCTTGCCTATTACGGTTCACTCTCATCTTATGGTGAATTGGCTGAAAGAGTCACCGAAGCAAATGTAGATAAGATATTTGCAGCCAATATAAAAGAATTGGAAAACTTGAAAAATGGGGTTTCCGGAAATGTAGATGAAGAAGCGAAACTCGTTAAAGCCAGTTTAGCAGGAGTCAATGAGAACTTCGGGATGTTCTCGGATTCCATTATGGGGTATATGAAAGAATATGATGCTAACGTCGAAACGGGGCAGAAAGCCACTTTAGCTGAATTGGCGGCAATTACCGGCAAGGCTCAAGAAGTGTCTGCCAATTTGTCGGATGATATGGAAGTTCCTGAGATGGAGGCAGAACCGCCCGTTAACCTTGATGGAGAAATGTTTGTATCACTTCAAGACAATACGGCAACAACGGTCGGCTTCATTTCCGAGCTTGTCAATTCTGTAGCGGAAAGACAGGAAACGGTCACGAAGGATACAGCAGACCTGCAAGCGAAAGTGGGGTCCGTACAGGAAAGGGCCGATCAGCTTAATGATAATTGGTCCCAAAATGTAGATTCAACCGAAAAAATCAAGACGGACGTATATAGCGTCTTGAACAACACTTTAGTCGATGATCAGGAGAACGGGTATGTGTACGAATATTTAGCGAATCCCGTACAAATCAGCGGGGAAGTCCTTCATCAGGAAAAGGTTAATATCCCACCGATCGTCATGTTGGTGATCATACTCATTTCTGGGATATTGATCGGTTTCTTCCTGCATCATTATGAAGGCATTCCAATGATGGTCCATGCGGCCTTGTTTACCTTATTGAATCTGATCGTAGGTTTAATCATCAGCATGTATGGCTTGAAGATCTATCCACTGGGAGATATGCAGGAGATTAAATGGACCGTCTTCACCGTCCTGCTTTTATTCTTCTGTTCAGCGTTCACCAGACTTGCCTTCTCGATTGGGCCGTTTGTCGGTGCTATCCTGGTGATTGGTTTGATCAGTTTCTTTACCATTCCATTATTGGATTTAATCATGCCTAATTTCAATGTAGACCACCCTGTTGCGGACGTATACATGTCCATTCAATTCGGTAATCAGTCGGCATTCATTCCGGCTAGTATCATCTTGATTGTACTGACGCTTATCGCAACGGTCATTCCATATATAGTGAAGCGTCTTGCAGAAAGAAGAGCAATGGCCCATGAAGTGGAATAAATACGTAATGCCTGTCTTGCTCATCCTGTTTTTTAGCCATGCACCTCATGGCGGGGCGGAAGAGGAACCGATGGTGGAGCCCAATGAATATCAAGAAAACGATATTGATATTCAAACGGAGTATTTCCATGAAGAAGGATTGTTGGAACAGAAGCGGAAACTGCCTGAAGAACAAAAGGACCTCACTTTTGAAAGAGGGAAATATGATGCCATTGACTCGGTGAAGGACTCACTGTTTCAGTCTCCTGTAATGGAGAATCAAAATAATACCATCGCTTCAAAATCAGAACAGCTTGGATTATTCTCGGAGGTCCGCATTCCAACGAGAAACGAAGAAGAAACAGAGCCTTCGCTTAATTTTGACCTGACGATATTGCTCGGCATCGTTTTGGCACTTTTGGTCGTTTGTTTGTTTTTTATCCTTATCCCGAAAATGGGGAAGCTGAATGGAGAGGTTAAACGAAAATGAAAACAGCCCGATTCCCCTCAGGAATCGGGCTGTTTTCACTACATATCCATAACGGTTTTAATAAGCCCTAAAAGAAGGGCGGCTGCGAAGATCAAAATGAAGAATTTTTTATACATGATCAGTACCTCTAATATCTTAGGAGTGGATTGCATTCATTTTAGCATAAACAAGACAGAAAAGAAGTTTACTAAGAATATACAGATCGGAAGGGCGTGGCTTCATTGCCCTGATGACAGGAGCGTGAAATTATGAAAAGGTGGACGATTTGTTGGAATTCGCCTGCCGTTTATTTATGGCTTGTACAATTAGGACGTTGATCTCAGGTCCAGGCACTCGCTTTCCACGGGCGGTCCGCCCTCGGCTTGCGCCTGCGGGGTCTTCCTAAACGCGCTTTTCCCGGCCCAATTCTCTTAACTGCCAAAATTGGAATTTCAAAAGGGTTTCGGAGTTTTTTAATTCCGAAACCCTTTTGTCTACAAACTGCGATGTGCCGATTTATTGACGCTTCCTATCAGTTATTTGAACAAGTCAGGATGAACAGTCTGCGAGTTCAACAGCTTCACCAATCCTTGGTCCATGGCGTGACAGGACATTTTCATTAAACAAATGGACGTCATCATTGGTATATTCACTTAGTAAACAGTTAACCCTGCCTTTTTCAGTAAGCCACTATAATATTTTTAGAACAAATTCGTTTATGGTTTTCCGGTTATCTAGTAAACTTACAATGTAAGGTTCAATTGGGTCTTAATGTAAAATGCGAGATATAGAGAAGTCATGAAATAATAGTGATAATGTGAATCCCGGGAGGTAGAGAATGATTTATAAGCAGGTCAATCAAAAACTGGAAATGGTTCTAGGGAATATCGAAAAGGTGATTATCGGAAAACGGGATATAGCAGAACTAAGCATCGTAGCACTCCTTTCCGGAGGACATGTCTTATTGGAGGATGTTCCGGGTGTGGGAAAGACAGTCATGGTAAGGGCATTGGCAAAATCAATAGGTGCAAGCTTCAAGCGAATTCAATTCACGCCAGATTTACTTCCTTCGGATGTTACTGGCGTTTCGATCTTCAATCCTAAGGAACAAGAATTCATCTTTAGGCCAGGTCCGATAATGGGCCATATTATTTTAGCCGATGAAATAAACCGGACCTCGCCGAAGACCCAGTCTGCATTGCTTGAAGCGATGGAAGAGGCAAGTGTGACGATTGATGGTGTCACAAGAGGATTGGAGAAGCCCTTTTTCGTAATGGCTACACAAAATCCAATCGAGTACGAGGGAACATATCCGCTGCCGGAGGCTCAATTGGATAGATTCCTATTAAAAATGAAAATGGGCTATCCAGGTATGGAAGAAGAGATAGAGGTTCTTCATAGGGCTCAATACACGGCACCGCTAGAGGAGTTGGAATCCGTCATCACCTTGGATGAATTGATAGAATTACAGGCTGAGGTAAAAGCGGTGATAGTGGATGACACAATAAAACGATACATTGTTGAATTGGCGAATCAAACACGTTCACATGAAGGGGTCTACTTAGGGGTGAGCCCTCGTGGATCGATAGCATTGATGAAGGCAGCCCAGGCTTACGCGCTGATCCAGGGCAGGGACTATGTCCTGCCTGACGATGTTCAATATTTAGTGCCATTCGTATTTTCCCATCGGCTTATTTTGAAGCCGGAAGCGAATTATGAGGGCTTCGATGCTGGAATGGTGATACATGAAATTGTCGCGACAACAAAAGTGCCTGTGAAGCGGGCTGTAACCTAATGCGAAGATTCATCAACATTCTAAGGGGAAATATGAGTGTGATCGGACTTGTATTACTCATGACCGTTTCCTTTTGCTATGCAATGTTTCAAGGCGGTTTTGTCAGTTGGTTCATTTTTTATTCATTTTTGCCGTTTTCTGTGTACGCTTTGATCCTGCTGTTTTATCCGCTGCATGATTTTACCGTTGAGAGAAAGGTCAATAAAAGGGAATGCCAGGCTGGTGAATCCGTTGAGATAGCATTGACGTTTACGCGTAAAAACCGGCTCCCCCTATTATTTATGGTGGTAGAGGAGGAATTGCCTCAGGAGATGGAAGATAGGGGACTACAAAGGAAAATAATTATCTTTCCGGGATTCAAGCGTACCTTCAGCATGTCATATACCTTGGAAAACTTGCAGCGGGGAGAGCATTCGTTTCAATCGATCCGCTTTTGGATTGGGGACTTTATCGGGCTGGTCGAAAAAGAAGCGATATATAGTTCACCTTTGAAAATAACCGTTTTTCCTCGTTATCACGAGCTTGCCTACAGTGATCTTGATCGAGTGTTCAATCAGGGGGCAGTGGTCTCAACAAAGAAAACACAACGGGAACATTCAGTGGTCTCCGGTGTAAGGGAATATCAGCCAGGCGATCAATTGTCTTGGATTAACTGGAAGGCGACTGCCAGGACGAGTGAAATCATGACGAAGGAATTCGAGGTGCAGAAAAACCGGGATGTATTCATCATGCTTGATGAAAAGCCGTCGGATTTATTCGAAGAATCCATTGAAATGGCGGCTTCCCTTGCCCATGCCATGTTAAAGAAGGGCATGGAAGTTGGGTATGTGAGTAGGGGCTCGAGGTTAATCATACCGGCAACAGCAGGCAATAAACAGAAACGAAAGATTTTTTACCGGCTTGCTAAAGAAAAGCCGGGTGTTGTAAACACATTGAACGAAAATTTCAGAAAGGGAATTCTTCCGGCAAACGCTGCTGTGATATTCATCGTTTCAGACTTAACCTTAGAAAAGGTGGACATATTGAGTGCTTTCCGGCCTAATCAGGGATTGATGTTATGCGTGAAGAAACAGGCAGATCTTACTGATGAAGAAAGGCTGTCAAGCTCTGCTGCTGTTTCGAGGGGGATAAAGGTTAGCTTTTTTGAACATCATCAACTAAAGTTTGGCAGATCGGAGGTGATGGCGAAATGAATGTCACTACCGAAAAATTGGAAAAGTTCATGCACGTCCTCATGTATGTATTTGGTCTGTTGTTGATTACTGAATGGTTGAGGCCTGTCGATAGACTCACCGATACAGGTAATCTCATCATTTTTATTTTATTTTTGCTCTACTCCCTGCTGCTGCATTATTTCCGCATGCATTGGTCAATCCGATTTATTCTCATTAGTGGATATATAATGATTTCATTACAGTTCCTCCATTCAAAAGAGGCTTTATACCAATTGTCATGGCTGAAAGGGTTTCTAGCTGATTTTAAGGGCAATCTTGGTTTTATATATGATGGGAATTGGGAGTTGATCACAAATCCATTTCGAACGTTTCTATTTTTTATCCTTCTTTGGCTTGTGACATATTTGATCCATTACTGGGTGATGGTGAGGCAAAGCATCTTTTTCTTTTTTATGTTAACGGTGATTTTTATATCTGTACTCGACACATTCACTCCTTATGCGGGGGATAGTGCAATGATAAGAATCATCATCATCGGGTTTTTGATGCTCGGCTTGCTTTCCCTGCTGCGGCTAACGATACAGGAGAGGATTAATTTTCCGATGGCTTCCATCAATAAGTGGATCTTGATGCTGACCGGCATGATATTGGTAAGTGTCCTTGTCGGTTTCGCCGCCCCAAAGCTTTCCCCGCAGTGGCCGGACCCGGTGCCTTATATTACTTCCTATTCTGATAAAGCTGTGAAAGAAGACGGTGATTCGAAGCGTAAAAGTGTCGGATATGATGAAGACGATTCGGATCTTGGCGGTTCGATAGAGCCGGATAGTTCCATCGTTTTTTATAATAATGCTCCTGCAGGACATTACTGGAAAGTCGAGAACAAGAATATTTATACCGGTAAAGGGTGGGTTTCCATACCGGAAACGGAATTTCACACTTTTTCCAACGGGCAGGATATGGCAACGTTAGATATTTACGACGTTCCTGAATTGGTGAGGACTGAAGAAATGACCGCAAAAGTATCCATGACGGAATCATATTCACATATCCTTCATCCGCAGTCCGGGTATGTAAAAAAGATCGAGGGCAAAAACGGGCAGGATTTCAAATATCATCAGGAGATGGACAAATTTATTTCCGAACAGGGTAATGGCGAACGACTTTCCATGAATGAGTATGAACTGGTTTATGATATGCCAAGTTTTGATATAGCTGAGTTAAGGAAGGTGACGGAACCCGACGATTCCATGGATTTATTAATGGAAAAAAACACTCAGCTTCCAGAGGGATTGCCAAACCGGATATTTGAATTGGCCTCCCGGCTTACAAGCAATGAAACGAATTGGTACGATAAAGCAAAAGCCATTGAGGATTATTTTGACGGAGCTGAATTCATTTATTCCAAGGACGATATTCCGTATCCAGAGAGCAATCAAGATTATGTCGATCAATTTTTATTCGAGACACAGATAGGGTATTGCGATAATTTTTCAACTGCCATGGTCGTATTACTAAGGGCCGCCAATATACCTGCAAGATGGGTAAAGGGCTATACCGAAGGGGAAAAATCAATCCTTGATGGCGAATCCGTTTATAAGGTGACCAATAATAATGCACATTCCTGGGTCGAGGTTTATTTTTCAGGGATAGGCTGGATTCCCTTCGAGCCGACAAAGGGTTTCAATGGGGAAGTTGAATTTTACGATTCGGAATTGAAACAGGAAGCAATCAAGAAACCTGAAGAAACCCCGACTAATGAAGAGCAAACAAAGAAAGAGGCCAGGGAACGCCAGGATACACCAGATAGGGAAACTCAATCCTCCGTGAAAACGGGTTTTGGGAACATGGTAGGGTTCTTAAAATGGTCTGCAATCACATTATCAGGTGGATTGATTTTTGCTTCTATCGGTTATTTCCTCAGAAGGAAGTGGATTCCTCTTCTGCAGATTCTTCGTTATAGAAAGAAAACCGATGCTCATTTCTCGACAGCTTATTTAATATTATTGAAACAATTAAAACGGGCTGGTATAGTTCGGCCGGAGGGGCAAACCTTAAGGGAGTACGCCGCCTATGTGGATGCAGTTTACGCTACAGATGAGATGAGTGAATTGACGGCTGGATACGAGTTAATGATATATCGTGGAGACGCGGAAGATGGGGAATGGAAACACTTTCAAAAGGGTTGGGAAAGCTTAATGAGAAAAACTAGCTCTTGACCAGGTTTTTATTATATTGATACAATAACAAAAACTAACTTAAACTAATATATCCTTCATATATCCTCGATAATATGGATCGAAAGTTTCTACCGAATCACCGTAAATGATTTGACTATGAAGGCGGATTTTAACAGGAAAGCTGAAAATCTGCCTTCGTCTGTACTTTTTCTGTATTTTTGAGGGTGGGTTTTTAGTTTTTCTTTTTTTATGATAATATTTTTTATAAGAATTATCACTCGATTTTATGAGTGAATTACATTGATAGAGGTGACGTTTGTGCCGGGGAAAACAGAATTGCAAAAAAACCAGGAAATGATCGTAGTACTTGATTTCGGAAGCCAATATAATCAATTGATCACTCGTCGTATCCGTGAATTTGGTGTGTACAGTGAGCTTCATCCTCATACAATTACTGTAGAAGAAATTGAGAAAATGAACCCGACGGGAATCATCTTCTCAGGGGGCCCGAACAGTGTTTATGATGCAAATGCATTTGGTTGTGATGAACGCATATTCGAAATGGGTCTTCCGATTTTCGGTATTTGTTATGGCATGCAGCTTATGACCAAACATTTTGGCGGTAAGGTGGAACCAGCGAAGAACCGTGAATACGGAAAAGCGACACTTGCCATCCAAAACGAGTCGAAGTTATTCAGCGACCTGCCAAAAGAACAAATCGTCTGGATGAGCCATGGTGATTTAGTGGTGGAAACGCCTGAAGGTTTCCAAATTGACGGGACGAACCCGTCTTGCCCAATTTCGGCTATGAGTGACGAGTCACGTAAATTGTATGCCGTGCAATTCCATCCAGAAGTCCGTCATTCCGTATACGGTAATGACATTCTGAAAAATTTCGTATTCGGCGTTTGTGGCTGTAAAGGTGACTGGTCAATGGAGAACTTCATTGAAATCGAGATGGAGAAAATCCGCCAAACGGTCGGAGATAAAAAAGTGTTATGCGCATTGAGCGGCGGGGTGGATTCATCCGTTGTTGCTGTATTGATCCATAAAGCGATTGGCGATCAGCTGACATGTATTTTCGTTGATCATGGATTACTTCGTAAAGGCGAAGCCGAAGGTGTAATGGAAACATTCAGGGAAGGTTTCAATATGAACGTAATCAAGGTCGATGCAAAAGAACGTTTCCTATCGAAGCTTGCTGGCGTTTCAGATCCGGAACAAAAACGGAAAATCATCGGTAACGAGTTCATCTACGTATTCGATGACGAAGCAACGAAGCTCGAAGGAATTGATTTCCTTGCACAGGGTACACTTTACACAGACATTATTGAAAGTGGTACGGCCACTGCACAAACAATTAAATCGCATCATAATGTTGGCGGTCTGCCGGAAGATATGCAATTTAAATTGATTGAGCCTTTGAACACTCTATTCAAGGATGAAGTGCGTGCACTTGGAAGTGAAATGGGCATTCCGGACGAAATCGTTTGGCGTCAACCATTCCCTGGTCCAGGTTTAGGTATTCGTGTATTAGGCGAAATTTCAGATGAAAAACTTGAGATCGTCCGTGAGTCTGACCATATTTTACGTGAAGAAATTAGAAAAAATGGTTTGGAACGCGAAATTTGGCAGTACTTTACGGTGCTTCCTAACATTCGTAGCGTAGGGGTAATGGGCGATGCACGTACGTATGACTATACAATTGGAATCCGTGCGGTTACGTCCATTGACGGAATGACATCCGATTGGGCAAGAATCCCATGGGATGTACTTGAAATCATCTCAACGAGAATCGTTAATGAAGTAAACCATGTAAACCGCGTCGTTTATGACATTACGTCTAAGCCGCCTGCAACGATCGAGTGGGAATAGTAGATTGAAACCATCCAATCAGTGAAGGAATTAACCTTCACTGATTTTTTTGTTGAAATAGTATTTGATTATGTAGATTACTTACATTTTACGTATGTTGGCGAAGATATAGCCATGATAATTAAGGAATAAATAGCGAAACGCGAACATTGCCTAAAATTACATAAAAAATATTCGTTTGGTATATTGACGATTATTTTAGTGACTGATACACTATACCTATAATAATAAAAAAACATAATTGTCGTATAATATTGGGGATATGGCCCAAAAGTTTCTACCAAGCTGCCGTGAACGGCTTGACTACGATGTGGAAGGATTGGCGTGTTTAAATAAACCGCCACTTCTTTACATGACCGCAGTCAAGCCCCGTTCATAAACGAATGGGGCATTTTCTGTTGGCACGATTTTATGATGGGGGAGACTCATAATGAAAAATTATTTTCGGTTTAACGAGCTGGGAACTAATTATCGCCGTGAAATACTTGGTGGACTAACTACTTTCCTTTCAATGGCATATATCCTGGTTGTAAACCCTGTAATGCTGACTTTACAAAGCATCGAGGACTATCCGGATGAATTAAGAATGGACTACGGAGCGGTTTTTGCCGCAACCGCATTGTCAGCCGCAATCGGCTCGATATTAATGGGACTCATAGCCAGATATCCAATCTCGCTCGCGCCGGGTATGGGATTGAATGCTTTCTTCGCTTTTACCGTTGTGCTTGGCTTTGGAATTCCTTGGCAGACGGCTTTAACAGGAGTATTGATTTCAGGTATTATCTTCGTTTTACTTTCCTTATCGGGAATACGTGAAAAAATCATTAATGCAATTCCAGTCGAATTGAAATACGCAGTTGGAGCCGGTATCGGTTTATTCATTACTTTTGTAGGGTTTCAGAATGCTGGTATCATCACGAATGATGACAGCGTTCTTGTCGGACTGGGCGATTTGACATCAGGAAATACTTTATTGGCTGTGTTTGGTATTGTCGTAACCGTCATTTTGATGACGAGAGGCGTCAAAAGCGGCGTGTTCATAGGAATGGTCATTACAGCCATTGCAGGAATGCTCTTTGGACAAGTTCCGGTGCCGGACAAAATAATCGGTGCCGTTCCTAGCATAGCGCCTACATTCGGGGTTGCGTTCGATGCCTTTGGAAATCCCGGTGATCTCTTCACTGGTCAAATGTTAATCGTGATACTGACCTTCTTGTTCGTAGCATTCTTTGATACTGCCGGTACGCTGGTGGCTGTCGCACAACAAGCTGGATTGATGAAGGATAATGTTCTTCCTAGAGTGGGTAAAGGGTTGCTTGCTGATTCATTATCCATCGTTTCAGGTGCAATTCTTGGTACATCCACCACGACATCTTATGTAGAGTCCACATCGGGTGTTGCTGCTGGTGCCCGAAGCGGATTTGCGGCTGTAGTGACAGGGTTGCTGTTTGTCCTATCCCTTTTCTTCTTCCCACTTCTATCAGTGGTGACATCTGCTGTGACTGCGCCGGCATTGGTTATAGTCGGAGTATTAATGGCATCATCACTTAAAAATATTGACTGGCAAAAGTTCGAAATTGCGGTTCCGGCCTTCTTTACGGTCATCATGATGCCTATGACATATTCAATTGCGACAGGTATCGCTTGCGGATTCATCTTCTATCCAATCACTATGTCGATGAAAGGAAGAGCAAAAGAGGTTCATCCGATCATGTGGGGGCTTGGAGTCGTCTTCCTGCTATATTTCATTTTCTTGAAGTAATAATGCAAGTAAGTAAGGAGAGTCCTGATTTCGGGGCTCTTCTTTCATGTTGTAAGAGAAAGCTCATATCGTGTATAGTAAAAGTACTAAGTATTAAGTACTTTATCCTGTATGGGGCATAGGGATGACTTTGAGAAAAAAAGAGGGAGAAAAATGAATGGTTTTATCGTTGAAAAGGTTTTGAACAATAATGTGGTGATTGCCACGCATCCGTCGTATGGAGAAGTCGTTACTATTGGAAAGGGCTTAGGCTTCAACCGAAAGAAAGGCGAAGAGTTGAGTCCGGAACTAGCGGAGAAAACGTTTGTCCTGAAAAATGTTAAGGAACAGGAAAGTTACAAAAAACTCTTGCCGCAAATCGATCAAAATCTTCAAGCAGCCATTATAGAATCCATTCATCTCATTAATGACCGGGTTACTGGAAAGTTAAATGAACATATACATGTCGGTTTAACAGATCATTTATTGTTCGCCCTTCAGCGTGTTTCACAAGGAATGACTATCAAAAACCCATTCTTGAAAGAAACGATAACCCTTTATCCTTTTGAACATGATATTGCTGTCGATGTAGTAGAATTAATTCAAGATAAGACAGGCATAGGCCTGCCCCAAGGGGAAATCGGTTTTATTACGCTTCATATTCATAGCGCAATATCAAATAAAGACTTATCGGAAGTCAATCAGCATTCGCAGTTAATCTATCACCTTATCCAAGTTGTTGAAGAACAGCTCAATGTGAAAATTAATAAGGATAGCATAGACTATTCACGTTTGGTCCGTCATTTAAGATTCATGATAGACAGGGTGCTTGCTGGGGAAAAAGTAGAGGAACCTGAAAAAATAGCAATGCTATTGAAAGAAGAATATCCTTTGTGTTACAATATCTCTTGGAAGCTAATAAAAATTATGCAGCAGAAATTAGGCAAACCGGTTTGTGATGCGGAAGCTGTCTATCTAACGATGCATATCCAACGATTACAAAAGAAAATTAAATAAACATACATTAACTTACGTGTTACTGATTCGATCAGGCATAAGTGAGGAGAATGATTGTTATGAAAGAGGGTATTATATACCTGAATTTTCATTTCAATCCTATCTTTGCTTATGCCTTTTTTGTATTTGAATTCTGATGCGTGGGAAGATGAATACCATCGTAAATGTAACCGTTTTATTAGCATGGAAAAACAGTAAAGAGGAGGAAAACCTATGTTTAAGAAGTTGTTTGGCGTTTTGCAAAAAATCGGTAAAGCTTTGATGCTTCCTGTAGCCATTTTACCAGCGGCCGGAATTTTGCTTGCGTTTGGTAATGCATTGCAAAACGAAACTTTATTGGATATCGCCCCGTTTCTTGCGAGTGGCGGAGTGGAAATGGTCGCATCGGTAATGGAGAATGCCGGAAATATTATTTTTGGGAATCTTCCCTTGTTGTTTGCTGTGGGGGTCGCAATTGGGTTAGCTGGTGGAGATGGTGTTGCCGGCCTTGCGGCGATTATCGGTTTCTTGATTATGAATGTAACGATGGGAACTGTTCTTGGCATTGACGCTGCCGACATTGAGAACAATAGTGCGGTGTATACCAATGTTCTGGGAATCCCGACGTTGGGAACAGGTGTGTTCGGCGGTATTATCGTCGGTGTCATGGCTGCTGTTATGTATAATAAGTTTTATGAAATTGAACTGCCTTCTTATTTAGGATTCTTTGCAGGTAAACGTTTTGTACCCATTGTAACAGCTGCAAGCGCAGTTATTCTTGGGTTGTTAATGATTTTGATTTGGCCGACGATTCAATCGGGGTTAAATTCATTTTCCGAAAATATGTTGGGTGCTAACCTGACACTTGGAGCTTTCGTGTTTGGGGTTGTAGAACGTGCGCTAATTCCTTTTGGATTGCACCATATCTTCTATTCTCCATTCTGGTTCGAATTTGGCAGCTATATCCCTCAAGGAGGGGGAACGCCAGTCAGAGGAGACCAGGCCATCTTCATGGCACAAATTAAAGATGGCGTACAGAATTTAACGGCCGGTACCTTCATGACTGGTAAATATCCATTCATGATGTTCGGGTTACCAGCTGCAGCTTTGGCCATTTATCATGAAGCAAGACCGGAAAGAAAGAAAATAGTCGGGGGATTGATGGCTTCTGCAGCACTTACATCATTCTTGACTGGGATTACTGAGCCACTTGAATTTGCATTCTTATTTGTTGCACCGATACTATTCGGGATTCACTGTCTGTTTGCCGGTCTATCATTCATGACCATGCATTTACTGGACGTGAAAATCGGGATGACGTTCTCGGGTGGTTTGATCGATTACGTACTGTTTGGTTTAATCAATCCGCAAACCAATGCATGGATTGTTATTCCGGTTGGTTTAGTCCTTGCGGTTATCTATTACTTTGGATTCCGATTTGCGATAAGGAAGTTTAACCTTAAAACTCCTGGTCGTGAAGTGGAAGAGGATGAGGAAGCCGAAGGATCTGCAAGTACAGCTGGAAGTCTTCCTGGGGATATTTTGGATGCCATGGGCGGAAAAGAAAATATTTCTCACTTGGATGCTTGCATTACCCGTCTTCGTGTATCGGTCAATGACATCGGTAACGTTGATAAAAATAGGCTGAAGAAACTTGGTGCCGCTGGAGTTCTGGAAGTGGGCAATAACATCCAGGCTATCTTCGGACCTCGTTCAGAAACGATCAAGGGGCAAATGAAAGATATCATTGATGGAAAACGGCCTCGTAAAGTAGAAACGTCTCCTGAAGTAGGTGTGGAAAAGCAAATCGAGGATGTCGTCCCGAAACCTTTACGGACGGATGAAGTTTCCGAGCGCTTTGTTTCTCCTATTAAAGGGGAATTAAAACCGATCACGGAAGTGCCTGATGCAGTTTTTGCTGAAAAAATGATGGGCGATGGATTTGCAATTGTACCTGAGGAAGGGTTGGTTGTTTCTCCTGTGGACGGTACGATCGTTAATTTATTCCCGACTAAACATGCAATAGGTATCGTTTCCGAAGCTGGACGTGAAATCTTGATTCATGTCGGGATCGATACAGTTAAGTTGGAAGGCAAAGGTTTCGAAGCGCTTGTCGCTCAAGGAGATAAAGTGACAAGCGGGCAGCCATTGCTTAAAGTTGATATAGAGTATGTCAAAAACAATGCTAGCTCTATCATTACGCCAATCGTCTTTACTAACCTTTCCGAAGGTGAAAGCGTCAAGATTGAAAAGGCCGGAAATGTAGATAGGGAAGAAGAGGACGTAATCTCCATCAATAAATAATCATTAATAAATAACGGGAGGGTGGCTATAATCAGCTGCCCTCCTGTTTTTTTTGATGATTTTTTGGCATGGACCGACTTCTATAGAAAGAAAGTGGTTCAGTGAAAAAAAGAAGTTAATTTTAAAAGATTAAATTGACTTATCTATATGCAAGTGCTAATATATTAAATACACCGCTTGAGACAAACAAGACAAACAAGTGAATGATAACTTGTTGTTGACTTTGTGTTTGGAGGGTGTTATACTAATAAAGTCGCTAAACGAAGCGATGGAAAATATTGCTCTTTGAAAACTGAACAAAACAAAGCGCCAACGTTAAATTTTAAGTGAGCACACACTATCAAAAAAGCAAATGAGCAAGTCAAACATTTCTTCGGAGAGTTTGATCCTGGCTCAGGACGAACGCTGGCGGCGTGCCTAATACATGCAAGTCGAGCGAATCGACGGGAGCTTGCTCCCTGAGATTAGCGGCGGACGGGTGAGTAACACGTGGGCAACCTGCCTATAAGACTGGGATAACTTCGGGAAACCGGAGCTAATACCGGATACGTTCTTTTCTCGCATGAGAGAAGATGGAAAGACGGTTTACGCTGTCACTTATAGATGGGCCCGCGGCGCATTAGCTAGTTGGTGAGGTAATGGCTCACCAAGGCGACGATGCGTAGCCGACCTGAGAGGGTGATCGGCCACACTGGGACTGAGACACGGCCCAGACTCCTACGGGAGGCAGCAGTAGGGAATCTTCCGCAATGGACGAAAGTCTGACGGAGCAACGCCGCGTGAACGAAGAAGGCCTTCGGGTCGTAAAGTTCTGTTGTTAGGGAAGAACAAGTACCAGAGTAACTGCTGGTACCTTGACGGTACCTAACCAGAAAGCCACGGCTAACTACGTGCCAGCAGCCGCGGTAATACGTAGGTGGCAAGCGTTGTCCGGAATTATTGGGCGTAAAGCGCGCGCAGGTGGTTCCTTAAGTCTGATGTGAAAGCCCACGGCTCAACCGTGGAGGGTCATTGGAAACTGGGGAACTTGAGTGCAGAAGAGGAAAGTGGAATTCCAAGTGTAGCGGTGAAATGCGTAGAGATTTGGAGGAACACCAGTGGCGAAGGCGACTTTCTGGTCTGTAACTGACACTGAGGCGCGAAAGCGTGGGGAGCAAACAGGATTAGATACCCTGGTAGTCCACGCCGTAAACGATGAGTGCTAAGTGTTAGAGGGTTTCCGCCCTTTAGTGCTGCAGCTAACGCATTAAGCACTCCGCCTGGGGAGTACGGCCGCAAGGCTGAAACTCAAAGGAATTGACGGGGGCCCGCACAAGCGGTGGAGCATGTGGTTTAATTCGAAGCAACGCGAAGAACCTTACCAGGTCTTGACATCCTCTGACAACCCTAGAGATAGGGCTTTCCCCTTCGGGGGACAGAGTGACAGGTGGTGCATGGTTGTCGTCAGCTCGTGTCGTGAGATGTTGGGTTAAGTCCCGCAACGAGCGCAACCCTTGATCTTAGTTGCCAGCATTCAGTTGGGCACTCTAAGGTGACTGCCGGTGACAAACCGGAGGAAGGTGGGGATGACGTCAAATCATCATGCCCCTTATGACCTGGGCTACACACGTGCTACAATGGATGGTACAAAGGGCTGCAAACCTGCGAAGGTAAGCGAATCCCATAAAGCCATTCTCAGTTCGGATTGCAGGCTGCAACTCGCCTGCATGAAGCCGGAATCGCTAGTAATCGCGGATCAGCATGCCGCGGTGAATACGTTCCCGGGCCTTGTACACACCGCCCGTCACACCACGAGAGTTTGTAACACCCGAAGTCGGTGAGGTAACCTTCATGGAGCCAGCCGCCTAAGGTGGGACAGATGATTGGGGTGAAGTCGTAACAAGGTAGCCGTATCGGAAGGTGCGGCTGGATCACCTCCTTTCTAAGGATAATTACGAGAGCGCTTTTGTTTTGTTCAGTTTTGAATGAGTAATTCATTCAAATAGGAAAGACAAACATCACGATGTGATGGATTCTTTCTGCTTTGTTCCTTGAAAACTAGATAATAGATAGAAGGCAATTAATTTTTTTCAAAGCATCTGTAAGATCTTTTTTAACGGTTAAGTTAGAAAGGGCGCACGGTGGATGCCTTGGCACTAGGAGCCGATGAAGGACGGGACTAACACCGATATGCTTCGGGGAGCTGTAAGTAAGCTTTGATCCGGAGATTTCCGAATGGGGAAACCCACTGTTCGTAATGGAACAGTATCTTTACCTGAATACATAGGGTACTGAAGGCAGACCCGGGGAACTGAAACATCTAAGTACCCGGAGGAAGAGAAAGCAAACGCGATTTCCTGAGTAGCGGCGAGCGAAACGGAATTAGCCCAAACCAAGAGGCTTGCCTCTTGGGGTTGTAGGACACTCAACATGGAGTTACAAAGGAACGGGGTAAATGAAGCGACCTGGAAAGGTCCGTCGAAGAAGGTAAAAACCCTGTAGTTGAAACTTCGTTCCCTCCTGAGTGGATCCTGAGTACGGCGGGACACGAGAAATCCCGTCGGAAGCAGGGAGGACCATCTCCCAAGGCTAAATACTCCCTAGTGACCGATAGTGAACCAGTACCGTGAGGGAAAGGTGAAAAGCACCCCGGAAGGGGAGTGAAATAGATCCTGAAACCGTGTGCCTACAAGTAGTCAAAGCCCGTTAATGGGTAATGGCGTGCCTTTTGTAGAATGAACCGGCGAGTTACGATTTCATGCGAGGTTAAGTTGATGAGACGGAGCCGCAGCGAAAGCGAGTCTGAATAGGGCGAATGAGTATGAGGTCGTAGACCCGAAACCAGGTGATCTACCCATGTCCAGGGTGAAGTTCAGGTAACACTGAATGGAGGCCCGAACCCACGCACGTTGAAAAGTGCGGGGATGAGGTGTGGGTAGCGGAGAAATTCCAATCGAACCTGGAGATAGCTGGTTCTCTCCGAAATAGCTTTAGGGCTAGCCTCAAGATGAGAGTATTGGAGGTAGAGCACTGATTGGACTAGGGGCCCCCAACGGGTTACCGAATTCAGTCAAACTCCGAATGCCAAATACTTATTCTTGGGAGTCAGACTGCGAGTGATAAGATCCGTAGTCGAAAGGGAAACAGCCCAGACCACCAGCTAAGGTCCCAAAGTATACGTTAAGTGGAAAAGGATGTGGAGTTGCTTAGACAACCAGGATGTTGGCTTAGAAGCAGCCACCATTTAAAGAGTGCGTAATAGCTCACTGGTCGAGTGACTCCGCGCCGAAAATGTACCGGGGCTAAACGTATCACCGAAGCTGTGGATTGACACCGTATGGTGTCGATGGTAGGAGAGCGTTCTAAGGGCGTTGAAGTCAGACCGGAAGGACTGGTGGAGCGCTTAGAAGTGAGAATGCCGGTATGAGTAGCGAAAGAAGGGTGAGAATCCCTTCCACCGAATGCCTAAGGTTTCCTGAGGAAGGCTCGTCCGCTCAGGGTTAGTCGGGACCTAAGCCGAGGCCGAAAGGCGTAGGCGATGGACAACAGGTTGATATTCCTGTACCACCTATACATCGTTTGAACGATGGGGGGACGCAGAAGGATAGGGTAAGCGCGCTGTTGGATATGCGCGTCCAAGCAGTTAGGCCGGAAACGAGGCAAATCCCGTTTCCATTAAGGCGGAGCTGTGATGGCGAGGGAAATATAGTACCGAAGTTCCTGATTCCACGCTGCCAAGAAAAGCCTCTAGTGAGATGTAAGGTGCCCGTACCGCAAACCGACACAGGTAGGCGAGGAGAGAATCCTAAGGTGTGCGAGAGAACTCTCGTTAAGGAACTCGGCAAAATGACCCCGTAACTTCGGGAGAAGGGGTGCTTTTTAGGGTGAATAGCCCAGAAAAGCCGCAGTGAATAGGCCCAGGCGACTGTTTAGCAAAAACACAGGTCTCTGCGAAGCCGCAAGGCGAAGTATAGGGGCTGACACCTGCCCGGTGCTGGAAGGTTAAGGGGAGAGGTTAGCGCAAGCGAAGCTTTGAACCGAAGCCCCAGTAAACGGCGGCCGTAACTATAACGGTCCTAAGGTAGCGAAATTCCTTGTCGGGTAAGTTCCGACCCGCACGAAAGGTGTAACGATCTGGGCACTGTCTCAACGAGAGACTCGGTGAAATTATAGTACCTGTGAAGATGCAGGTTACCCGCGACAGGACGGAAAGACCCCGTGGAGCTTTACTGCAGCCTGATATTGAATTTTGGTACAGCTTGTACAGGATAGGTAGGAGCCTGAGAAGCCGGAGCGCCAGCTTCGGTGGAGGCGTTGGTGGGATACTACCCTGGCTGTATTGAAATTCTAACCCGCGCCCCTTATCGGGGTGGGAGACAGTGTCAGGTGGGCAGTTTGACTGGGGCGGTCGCCTCCTAAAGAGTAACGGAGGCGCCCAAAGGTTCCCTCAGAATGGTTGGAAATCATTCGTAGAGTGTAAAGGCACAAGGGAGCTTGACTGCGAGACCTACAAGTCGAGCAGGGACGAAAGTCGGGCTTAGTGATCCGGTGGTTCCGCATGGAAGGGCCATCGCTCAACGGATAAAAGCTACCCCGGGGATAACAGGCTTATCTCCCCCAAGAGTCCACATCGACGGGGAGGTTTGGCACCTCGATGTCGGCTCATCGCATCCTGGGGCTGTAGTCGGTCCCAAGGGTTGGGCTGTTCGCCCATTAAAGCGGTACGCGAGCTGGGTTCAGAACGTCGTGAGACAGTTCGGTCCCTATCCGTCGCGGGCGCAGGAAATTTGAGAGGAGCTGTCCTTAGTACGAGAGGACCGGGATGGACGCACCGCTGGTGTACCAGTTGTCTTGCCAAAGGCATAGCTGGGTAGCTACGTGCGGACGGGATAAGTGCTGAAAGCATCTAAGCATGAAGCCCCCCTCAAGATGAGATTTCCCATGGCGCAAGCTAGTAAGATCCCTGAAAGATGATCAGGTTGATAGGTCAGAGGTGGAAGCATGGTGACATGTGGAGCTGACTGATACTAATAGATCGAGGACTTAACCAACGCTTTTTAAAAAATGAAATACCTTCTTATTATCTAGTTTTGAAGGAACAACGTTCCTTTTATGTTTGGTGGCGATAGCGAAGAGGTCACACCCGTTCCCATTCCGAACACGGCAGTTAAGCTCTTCAGCGCCAATGGTAGTTGGGGGTTTCCCCCTGTGAGAGTAGGACGCCGCCAAGCCATTTAAAAAGATCAGCCATCGGCTGGTCTTTTTTTGTGTTCATAAGGTCATGGAAACAGCCATCTTTTTTCGCATACAGTGTCGCTTTCTTGCACACATAATTAAAGGCTGTTTAAATGGTCTTGTCGTTATTTGATTTCTCTTCATATTGTATATGATGATTTGTAGTATCCTGTAACGGTTTTATATGTCATCTTTATTTTCCTTTGTGATGTCATCATAAGGTGTGTATCTATTTGAAGGTGCTGATTTCTTTTTAATCAGCCGATAACAAACAAAGCATATTACAGTAATAACAAATGGACTATAAGCATATGCCATTTAATCACTCCTTAAAAAGATTGCTTACTATTTCATCTCACTATATCCCTACTATCCCTTTGTTCAAAACAACGCGAAAACAGCGCAAAAAAATACAGGGGTAGCTTCAGATCTGTCCAACTAGTAAAAAGGATCTTGAAGCATTCTTCACCTAACTTTAAGAAAAAGAATTATTTATTGTGAAATGTGTTGACTTAATGGTGGGAAAGGATTAATATAAATAAGCACCAACTAAGACAAACGCAAAAACATCATCGCTTTTGGCTGATTGCTGAAAGAAATAATAACTATTGACTTCTTACTGTGAAAATGATAAGATGAAATGGTCGCTGAAAAACACAGCGATTTAAAATAAGTTAAAAACTTCGTAGAAGTTGACAACTAATCAATAAGATGTTATGATGAATAAACAGCCGTTCGAAAGAACGATTGTGGAAATTGCTCTTTGAAAACTGAACAAAACAAAGCGCCAACGTTAAATTTTAAGTGAGCACACACTATCAAAAAAGCAAATGAGCAAGTCAAACATTTCTTCGGAGAGTTTGATCCTGGCTCAGGACGAACGCTGGCGGCGTGCCTAATACATGCAAGTCGAGCGAATCGACGGGAGCTTGCTCCCTGAGATTAGCGGCGGACGGGTGAGTAACACGTGGGCAACCTGCCTATAAGACTGGGATAACTTCGGGAAACCGGAGCTAATACCGGATACGTTCTTTTCTCGCATGAGAGAAGATGGAAAGACGGTTTACGCTGTCACTTATAGATGGGCCCGCGGCGCATTAGCTAGTTGGTGAGGTAATGGCTCACCAAGGCGACGATGCGTAGCCGACCTGAGAGGGTGATCGGCCACACTGGGACTGAGACACGGCCCAGACTCCTACGGGAGGCAGCAGTAGGGAATCTTCCGCAATGGACGAAAGTCTGACGGAGCAACGCCGCGTGAACGAAGAAGGCCTTCGGGTCGTAAAGTTCTGTTGTTAGGGAAGAACAAGTACCAGAGTAACTGCTGGTACCTTGACGGTACCTAACCAGAAAGCCACGGCTAACTACGTGCCAGCAGCCGCGGTAATACGTAGGTGGCAAGCGTTGTCCGGAATTATTGGGCGTAAAGCGCGCGCAGGTGGTTCCTTAAGTCTGATGTGAAAGCCCACGGCTCAACCGTGGAGGGTCATTGGAAACTGGGGAACTTGAGTGCAGAAGAGGAAAGTGGAATTCCAAGTGTAGCGGTGAAATGCGTAGAGATTTGGAGGAACACCAGTGGCGAAGGCGACTTTCTGGTCTGT
Organism: Peribacillus sp. S4; assembly: GCF_046715815.1. NCBI lineage: Bacteria > Bacillati > Bacillota > Bacilli > Caryophanales > Bacillaceae > Peribacillus > Peribacillus sp. S4. The sequence goes on from NZ_CP175708.1 coordinate 438,023, forward strand.
AACTGACACTGAGGCGCGAAAGCGTGGGGAGCAAACAGGATTAGATACCCTGGTAGTCCACGCCGTAAACGATGAGTGCTAAGTGTTAGAGGGTTTCCGCCCTTTAGTGCTGCAGCTAACGCATTAAGCACTCCGCCTGGGGAGTACGGCCGCAAGGCTGAAACTCAAAGGAATTGACGGGGGCCCGCACAAGCGGTGGAGCATGTGGTTTAATTCGAAGCAACGCGAAGAACCTTACCAGGTCTTGACATCCTCTGACAACCCTAGAGATAGGGCTTTCCCCTTCGGGGGACAGAGTGACAGGTGGTGCATGGTTGTCGTCAGCTCGTGTCGTGAGATGTTGGGTTAAGTCCCGCAACGAGCGCAACCCTTGATCTTAGTTGCCAGCATTCAGTTGGGCACTCTAAGGTGACTGCCGGTGACAAACCGGAGGAAGGTGGGGATGACGTCAAATCATCATGCCCCTTATGACCTGGGCTACACACGTGCTACAATGGATGGTACAAAGGGCTGCAAACCTGCGAAGGTAAGCGAATCCCATAAAGCCATTCTCAGTTCGGATTGCAGGCTGCAACTCGCCTGCATGAAGCCGGAATCGCTAGTAATCGCGGATCAGCATGCCGCGGTGAATACGTTCCCGGGCCTTGTACACACCGCCCGTCACACCACGAGAGTTTGTAACACCCGAAGTCGGTGAGGTAACCTTCATGGAGCCAGCCGCCTAAGGTGGGACAGATGATTGGGGTGAAGTCGTAACAAGGTAGCCGTATCGGAAGGTGCGGCTGGATCACCTCCTTTCTAAGGATAATTACGAGAGCGCTTTTGTTTTGTTCAGTTTTGAATGAGTAATTCATTCAAATAGGAAAGACGAACATCACGATGTGATGGATTCTTTCTGCTTTGTTCCTTGAAAACTAGATAATAGATAGAAGGCAATTAATTTTTTTCAAAGCATCTGTAAGATCTTTTTTAACGGTTAAGTTAGAAAGGGCGCACGGTGGATGCCTTGGCACTAGGAGCCGATGAAGGACGGGACTAACACCGATATGCTTCGGGGAGCTGTAAGTAAGCTTTGATCCGGAGATTTCCGAATGGGGAAACCCACTGTTCGTAATGGAACAGTATCTTTACCTGAATACATAGGGTACTGAAGGCAGACCCGGGGAACTGAAACATCTAAGTACCCGGAGGAAGAGAAAGCAAACGCGATTTCCTGAGTAGCGGCGAGCGAAACGGAATTAGCCCAAACCAAGAGGCTTGCCTCTTGGGGTTGTAGGACACTCAACATGGAGTTACAAAGGAACGGGGTAAATGAAGCGACCTGGAAAGGTCCGTCGAAGAAGGTAAAAACCCTGTAGTTGAAACTTCGTTCCCTCCTGAGTGGATCCTGAGTACGGCGGGACACGAGAAATCCCGTCGGAAGCAGGGAGGACCATCTCCCAAGGCTAAATACTCCCTAGTGACCGATAGTGAACCAGTACCGTGAGGGAAAGGTGAAAAGCACCCCGGAAGGGGAGTGAAATAGATCCTGAAACCGTGTGCCTACAAGTAGTCAAAGCCCGTTAATGGGTAATGGCGTGCCTTTTGTAGAATGAACCGGCGAGTTACGATTTCATGCGAGGTTAAGTTGATGAGACGGAGCCGCAGCGAAAGCGAGTCTGAATAGGGCGAATGAGTATGAGGTCGTAGACCCGAAACCAGGTGATCTACCCATGTCCAGGGTGAAGTTCAGGTAACACTGAATGGAGGCCCGAACCCACGCACGTTGAAAAGTGCGGGGATGAGGTGTGGGTAGCGGAGAAATTCCAATCGAACCTGGAGATAGCTGGTTCTCTCCGAAATAGCTTTAGGGCTAGCCTCAAGATGAGAGTATTGGAGGTAGAGCACTGATTGGACTAGGGGCCCCCAACGGGTTACCGAATTCAGTCAAACTCCGAATGCCAAATACTTATTCTTGGGAGTCAGACTGCGAGTGATAAGATCCGTAGTCGAAAGGGAAACAGCCCAGACCACCAGCTAAGGTCCCAAAGTATACGTTAAGTGGAAAAGGATGTGGAGTTGCTTAGACAACCAGGATGTTGGCTTAGAAGCAGCCACCATTTAAAGAGTGCGTAATAGCTCACTGGTCGAGTGACTCCGCGCCGAAAATGTACCGGGGCTAAACGTATCACCGAAGCTGTGGATTGACACCGTATGGTGTCGATGGTAGGAGAGCGTTCTAAGGGCGTTGAAGTCAGACCGGAAGGACTGGTGGAGCGCTTAGAAGTGAGAATGCCGGTATGAGTAGCGAAAGAAGGGTGAGAATCCCTTCCACCGAATGCCTAAGGTTTCCTGAGGAAGGCTCGTCCGCTCAGGGTTAGTCGGGACCTAAGCCGAGGCCGAAAGGCGTAGGCGATGGACAACAGGTTGATATTCCTGTACCACCTATACATCGTTTGAACGATGGGGGGACGCAGAAGGATAGGGTAAGCGCGCTGTTGGATATGCGCGTCCAAGCAGTTAGGCCGGAAACGAGGCAAATCCCGTTTCCATTAAGGCGGAGCTGTGATGGCGAGGGAAATATAGTACCGAAGTTCCTGATTCCACGCTGCCAAGAAAAGCCTCTAGTGAGATGTAAGGTGCCCGTACCGCAAACCGACACAGGTAGGCGAGGAGAGAATCCTAAGGTGTGCGAGAGAACTCTCGTTAAGGAACTCGGCAAAATGACCCCGTAACTTCGGGAGAAGGGGTGCTTTTTAGGGTGAATAGCCCAGAAAAGCCGCAGTGAATAGGCCCAGGCGACTGTTTAGCAAAAACACAGGTCTCTGCGAAGCCGCAAGGCGAAGTATAGGGGCTGACACCTGCCCGGTGCTGGAAGGTTAAGGGGAGAGGTTAGCGCAAGCGAAGCTTTGAACCGAAGCCCCAGTAAACGGCGGCCGTAACTATAACGGTCCTAAGGTAGCGAAATTCCTTGTCGGGTAAGTTCCGACCCGCACGAAAGGTGTAACGATCTGGGCACTGTCTCAACGAGAGACTCGGTGAAATTATAGTACCTGTGAAGATGCAGGTTACCCGCGACAGGACGGAAAGACCCCGTGGAGCTTTACTGCAGCCTGATATTGAATTTTGGTACAGCTTGTACAGGATAGGTAGGAGCCTGAGAAGCCGGAGCGCCAGCTTCGGTGGAGGCGTTGGTGGGATACTACCCTGGCTGTATTGAAATTCTAACCCGCGCCCCTTATCGGGGTGGGAGACAGTGTCAGGTGGGCAGTTTGACTGGGGCGGTCGCCTCCTAAAGAGTAACGGAGGCGCCCAAAGGTTCCCTCAGAATGGTTGGAAATCATTCGTAGAGTGTAAAGGCACAAGGGAGCTTGACTGCGAGACCTACAAGTCGAGCAGGGACGAAAGTCGGGCTTAGTGATCCGGTGGTTCCGCATGGAAGGGCCATCGCTCAACGGATAAAAGCTACCCCGGGGATAACAGGCTTATCTCCCCCAAGAGTCCACATCGACGGGGAGGTTTGGCACCTCGATGTCGGCTCATCGCATCCTGGGGCTGTAGTCGGTCCCAAGGGTTGGGCTGTTCGCCCATTAAAGCGGTACGCGAGCTGGGTTCAGAACGTCGTGAGACAGTTCGGTCCCTATCCGTCGCGGGCGCAGGAAATTTGAGAGGAGCTGTCCTTAGTACGAGAGGACCGGGATGGACGCACCGCTGGTGTACCAGTTGTCTTGCCAAAGGCATAGCTGGGTAGCTACGTGCGGACGGGATAAGTGCTGAAAGCATCTAAGCATGAAGCCCCCCTCAAGATGAGATTTCCCATGGCGCAAGCTAGTAAGATCCCTGAAAGATGATCAGGTTGATAGGTCAGAGGTGGAAGCATGGTGACATGTGGAGCTGACTGATACTAATAGATCGAGGACTTAACCAACGCTTTTTAAAAAATGAAATACCTTCTTATTATCTAGTTTTGAAGGAACAACGTTCCTTTTATGTTTGGTGGCGATAGCGAAGAGGTCACACCCGTTCCCATTCCGAACACGGCAGTTAAGCTCTTCAGCGCCAATGGTAGTTGGGGGTTTCCCCCTGTGAGAGTAGGACGCCGCCAAGCCATTTGAAAAGATCAGCCCATCGGGCCGGTCTTTTTTTGCGTTAAGAACAAATTATGGAGCCCTGTTATATATATAGAAGCTGTTACATCACCATTGAAAGGGGCTGAAATCGAAAATTGTTCATCCTTTTAAATTTAAACCGTTTCGACTATCGTAACTTAGGATATAAGCGAGATATTAGTACTGCCTGCTTAAACAATGGGTTATTAAAATGAATTGCAAATAACTGGATAATTGATATAAATAAGCAGCAGTACATATATTTTAGCTAAAAAGAAATTAATTCAGAAACTGGTAACTAAAAATGTGGGGAATATCAAAATAGAAGGAAGCCCTCATAAAGGATAAAATAATTGGTGCCTCTGCAAATAAAAGGTATTCTACCAACTTGTATGAACACTAACGAATACAAGGCAGGGCTGAACTTTAAGGTAAATGAGATCCAAAATGAGACCCTTCGGAATTTAAAAATAATGAGTATGGGGAATTGCTCTATGGTCATTAAGGACTGCTTCATGAGTTTGACACAATTAAATTAGCGCAGTATAATAATCCAGTAGAACGATATACTAAATAAATTTAACTAATTTACGGTAGCATAAATGTTTTTTCAATACTTTTCTAATCGCTTGCATTTAGTAGAACGATATACTAACAACAAGCACGATTAGTAGAACGATATACTAGTAATGCAAAGTTAGTAGAACGATGTACTAACTAGCCGGTTAGTCTATGATGTTTATTGTTTTATTTAGTACGTAATTATTTTTCTTGAATTTATGGTATGGGGCAAGGGGGCAACATCTGAAAGACTTAAGAATCAAATTGCATTTCGATAACTTTTTAAATAGGGGTGTGTTTCATGAAAAATCCATTTATAAAAATGGCCACAGGTTTATATATTAGCTATTTTATTTTAGGCATGATCAATATTATCATTGGATCAAATATGGAAAATTTGTCAAATCAATTAAATACAAGTGCCTCAGGGATAAGTTACTTGGTCTCTGCCATAGGAATCGGTAAGTTAGTTTCTTTATTTTTCGCCGGTAGACTGTCGGATAAATTAGGAAGGAAACCATTTGTTGTTTCAGCATCTTTTATCTACCTGATCTTCCTTATAGGCATACCTTTGGCTCCAAACTATACATTGGCATTTATATTTGCTGTATGTGCTGGTATTGCCAATTCATTTTTGGATGCAGGTACGTATCCAGCACTTATTGAGGCTTTTCAAAAGAAAGCTGGTTCCGCTACCGTATTAGTAAAAGCGTTCGTTTCAATCGGTGCCGCACTTCTTCCATTTATCATGGCATTCTTTATAGCTAGAGATATGTTTTACGGGTATACATTCTTTTTAATGGCTGCTGTATATCTTGTTAATGGGTTTTTCCTGCTTAAGGTTTCATTCCCGGATCATAAAGCCCAAAGCCAAACTCGGAATGATGAACAAGCTGTGCCGGTTCAACAGCAATTCCTCTCAAAACCGAAGTTTGCTCAGGAAGGTTTGGCCGTCATCCTATTAGGCTTCACATCAACCGCTTTATTCATGTTGGTTCAAGTCTGGCTTCCGAACTTCGGACAAGATGTATTGGGGCTAACCCAAGCTAAGGCTGTTCAATTGCTTAGTTACTATAGTATTGGCTCCCTTATTTCTGTCATTTTACTAGCTGTTCTATTGAATAAAGTAATTAAGCCCATTACCGTCATGATTATCTATCCGGTCATTGCAGCATTATCTTTATTGTCACTCATCTACATCCAGCAACCATTTATAACCGTTTTGAGCGCTTTCTTCATAGGGCTTTCAACTGCAGGGGTATTCCAATTAGCCATGACAATAATCACAGAATTCTTTCCTGCCAATAAAGGTACAATCACTTCATATGTAAACATTGCAGGTAGTTCAGCCTTCATCATCATACCTTTCATTACAGGTATCATTTCCAAGAATGCTGGGTTAACTGCGGTCTTCTTGTTTGATGTGGCAATTGCGGCAATTAGTATTTTGTTGGCAGTTTTCGTTGCCTATCGATACAAGAGGGTAATTAAAGTTTCCAATTAAACGGTCTAACCGAACATCAGTGGGGCATGAACCCTAATGATGATATTGATAAAAGGGGGAAACATCATGCAAACAATCACGATCAAAGACGTAACGATCGGAGAAGGGGTTCCAAAAATCATCGTTCCACTAATGGGGACAACGGAAGAAGAACTGCTTAAAGAGGTTGAAACGGTAAATGCGCTACGGCCGGATATCATTGAATGGCGAGTAGATGTCTTTGAACAAGTCGAAAGCTTAGAAGCCGTTTCGGATATGATTTCAAAACTTAGAAGTGCTGTTCCTAGTACTTTGCTGCTTTTCACTTTTAGAAGCCATAAAGAAGGCGGAAACAAGCAAATCAGCGATGATTATTATTTCGAACTTCTTCATACAGCAATTAAAACGAAGAATATTGATCTTGTCGATGTGGAGTTGTTTTTTGAGGAATCACCAGTGAAGGAGACTGTGAAGGTAGCTGAGGAAAATGGCGTATACGTAGTGATGTGTAACCATGATTTCGATAAGACACCAGCAAAAGAAGAAATCATTTACCGATTGCGTAAGATGCAGGAATTTGGCGCCCATATTCCCAAAATCGCTGTAATGCCCCAAACAATTGGTGACTTACTCGTATTATTAGATGCAACTTACACAATGAAAACAGAGTATGCCGATCGCCCATTCATTACGATGTCAATGTCGGGTACAGGCCTGGTCAGTCGATTATCAGGTGCGGTGTTTGGATCTGCTTGTACATTCGGTGCCGGAAAAGAAGCATCTGCACCAGGGCAAATTCCTGTTGCTCAATTAAGAAATGTATTGGAAATCATTGATCAAAATATTTAACTCATAAATCCTTCCAAGAAGGAATTTATATAAAGTTTAAAAAATCAGGGGGAATAGAACATGGAAAATCTAGGACGAATTAATGGGAAAACAGAATTAGTAGGATTGCTTGCAACACCTATCGGACATTCATTATCACCTGCCATGCATAATTTAGCTTTCGATAAATTAGGCTTGAATTGCGCCTATTTAGCATTTGAGGTTGGAAATGAAGAGCTTGAAGATGCAGTCAAAGGGATGCGTGCATTAAATGTAAAAGGATTTAACGTATCCATGCCTAATAAAATGAAGATCCTTCCATATCTTGATGAATTGGCGGACAGTGCTAAATTTTCAGGAGCCGTTAATACTGTTGTCAATGTCGATGGAAAGTTCGTAGGGCACAGCACTGATGGAATGGGATATACCCGGAACCTAAAAGAAAATGGTATTGATATTAAAGGCAAGAAAATGACTCTTATCGGTTCTGGTGGGGCTGCTACTCCAATTGCCATTCAATCTGCGCTGGAAGGTGTGGCGGAAATCAGCATTTTTGCTCGTGATGATGCATTCTTCCCGCAAGCAGAAGAGAATGCACGAATCATCAATGAGGATATGAAGCATTTAAATGTGAAAGCCAATGTATACCCTCTTGAAAATGTTGAACAATTAAAGGCTGAAATCGCAACTAGTGATATTTTGGCAAATGGAACCGGCGTTGGCATGAAACCACTTGAAGGCTTAAGTGTCATTCAAGACGAATCAATGCTGCGTCCAGATTTAATCGTAACCGATGTTGTTTACATCCCACGAAAATCTAAACTAATGGAACAAGCTGAAGCTGTAGGTGCTACAGCTATTAATGGTCTTGGGATGATGCTTTGGCAAGGTGCACTAGCCTTTGAATTATGGACAGGCCAACAAATGCCTGTTGATTTCATCAAAGAGCAATTGTTTGCAGAATAAAATGATTCCACTCTGGAGATTGCTCTCCAAATAGAGGTTTTTTCATACTCGATGTGCATCTTGTTAAATGATTAAAAAAACCTCGGAGCTAAGAAATGCAGGGCGTGAGATCCCTTGTTTTTCTTAGCGTTTTTTTTTGAAAAGTGGTTTTCATGTAAATGGATAACATAAAGGGGAGACTTCAATGTAATTACATTATGCATGAAGGCGTTATATGGGAGAAACACAACGTGATTTATTATAGGGGTGTAATAATGAAAAATCAGTATTTTAAAGCGGCATCTGGCATGTATATTAACTATTTTCTGCTGGGGATGGTTAATATAATTCTCGCCTCCAACATGCCCTCTTTAACAGAACAATGGGATACGGACTCTACTGGCATTAGTTATCTTATTGCAGCAATAGGAATAGGCAGATTACTCACGTATGGTCTCTCGGGAGTATTATCAGATAAATTTGGAAGAAAACCATTAATCATGGTCTCTTCGGTTATAATGGGCGTTTTTTTAATTGGGATTCCATTTTCTCCCTCATATGAAATGGCCTTTGTATTTGCCTTACTTGCGGGAATTTCCAACTCAGCCATGGATGCTGGTACATATCCGGCGCTAACTGAAATGTTTCCTGAATCTGCTGGTTCCGCGAGTGTTATGGTTAAGGCTTTTGGTTCGCTTGGTGCTACAATCCTGCCATTCATCATCTTGTTTCTTACTACGAACCAATTATTTTACGGGTTTGCATTTTTCGTACCGGCTGTCATCTATTTCATGAATATGTTTTTGGTGATGTCCGCTTCATTTCCAAGCAAATCCGAAGCTTTCAGTAAAGAAGAGGATTTGCATAGTAACAGGTTCATAACGGAACCTAAATTTTGGAGCGAAGGAGTCGCACTAATCATAATTGGGTTTACATCAACTGCGTTATTTACAGTTTCGCAAATCTGGTTACCGAGTTTCGGGCAGGAAGTCGCAGGGATGCAATCTTCAAGTGCAATTAAATTATTGAGCTATTATAGTGTGGGGTCACTTATTTCCGTCCTGCTATTATCCATCTTATTAAACAAATGGATTAAGCCCGTGACGGTGATATTGCTTTATCCAATGATTACTTTACTTACGGTAATCATTATATTAACGATTCATTCACCTATTGTCTTAAGTATTAGCTCCTTTTTCCTTGGAGCATCGACAGCTGGGATCTTTCAATTAACCATTGCAATAATGACTGAACTTTTCTGGAGAAAAAAAGGAACTGTAACAGGGATCGTTGCGACGGCATCCAGTTTGGCGAGCGTCATTTTACCAATTGCAACGGGCTTGATCGCTAAGAGTGGGGATATATCGCATATATTTCTTTTTGATTGCTTTATTGCTACTATAGGAATCCTGGCTGCAGCTTTTGTATATTACCGGTATAAGAAATTGACACAGCAGCAGACCATATTTAACCATGGCTAAAAATATTGAAGGATTTACTTAAAACTCCATCTTCCGGAACTAGGATGGCGTTTTTTTTTGGACTAATGAATAGTGGATATAGATGTTTTGGCGTGATTAATGATCGTTGAGATTCCCATGTTCCAAAAGCAAGGGTGTAATAATGACAGTAACTATATTATTATTATAGTAAGAACATGATAATAATAAGTACATCAAAAATACATTCAAGATGGTGATTGAACTATGAAACAATCCAAAAAAGGGCGGGTCACGCTGCAACAGGTAGCAAAACATGCTGGGGTATCAACATCCACTGCTTCCCTTATCGTTCGCAATAACCCTCGAATATCGGAAGCGACGCGAAAAAAGGTGCTAAAATCCATGCATGAATTGGGTTATGTTTACGATAGAATTGCAGCAAACCTAAGGTCGCAGAGTTCTGATACTGTAGGAATCATTATTACCGACATATCAAATACCTTTTTTTCTGAATTCCTAATAGGTGTTCACGATGCATTGGATGAGGTCGGGTATACAGTGTTGCTGGGGACTACATTTGACTCGGTTGCCAAGCAAGATCATCTCCTTTCAACCATGATGGAACACAGGGTGGGTGGCCTGATTCTTTGTCCTGTCTCTGAAAGCTCACAAGATACAATTGAACGGTTAAATGAAATTGACACGCCGATGGTGCTTGCTGTCAGGGAACTGCCTGGAGTGAATAGCGACTATGTAGGCATAGACTATCCAGAAGGAGCCAGGATCGCCGTTGATCATCTCCTTGGAAAGGGGCATAAAAGAATTGCGCTTCTTGGTGGCATTAAGGAGTCGTCTACTTGGATCGAGAGAATGGAGGGATACCGTGAAGCCCTTACAAGAGCGGGATTGGAAGTGGATGAATCGTTGGTGATAGATAGTGCCCCTACACGGGAGGGAGGGCTTGAGGCTGTTTTGAAAGTACTTGAGAATCCTAATCCGCCTACCGCAATTTTTTGCTTTAGCGACTTAATTGCCTTTGGTGTTATGCAAGGGTTAATGATGAAAGGAATTACTCCTGGAAAAGATATAGATATCGTTGGGTTCGATAACGTTCCAGTCGCAGAAATCTATCATCCTCCGCTAACGACCATTTCCTCATTCCCTAGACGTATTGGGAAAGAGGCAGCGAATCTCTTGTATCAGCAAATGGAAAAAATAGAACGGGAACAACAGCGAATCATATTGAATCCAGAACTGATTATTAGAGAGTCTTCCTAAAAAAGAAAAATAAAAAGGTGATTAGTTTACAGAGGTTAGGTACCGCTGTGCCCTTTTCATCTTTTCTATTATTCTTTTATTGGGAACATTGATTTACATATCAAAAAGGTTTGCCTTACTTAAGCGGTTCATAAATATCCCAGGCCACTTTCAATGAATCGACTATAAAGTCTGCCACTTCATCAACATCTAGATCATTGGTATTCACTTTTGAATGATGATAGGAGTATATTTCCTGTCTCGTGTAAAAGAGTTCTTCGATTTCTTCAAGGGATCGACTTTGTAAAACAGGTCTACTATCAATAAGCAAGCCTATTCTCTCTTTCCAGTATTCCCAAGATAAGTCCAGGTAAAAGACAATGCAATTGGTTAAACAGATATTCCGTATATCCTCTTGTAAAAAGGCCCCGCCTCCAACTGAAATGATTTTCAATTGTTGTTGACTTAGGCTTTCAATCACACTTTTTTCTTTTTCGCGAAAAGCTTTTTCCCCAAACTTCTTGAAGATTTCCGTAGTGGGCATATTGAATTCCTTTTCAATTTCTTGATCTATATCAATAAAGTCCCTATATAATTTCCTGGCTACCTTCTGTCCGATCGTCGTCTTCCCTACCCCCATAAAGCCAATAAAAACGATACTTTGCATCCTCAAAGATGTGTTTTTATTAATCATTTATAAATCCCTCTCCCAACTATTTTTTATAATGATTAAAAGTCTTTCCTGAAATTTTTAAAATATATTTATTATAGTATAAGTAAGTAAAATTGTAAAAAAGTTTTTTAATATTTGGACAATGGAACCCTGTGTTTTAGCGGTTTAATGTTTAATAACTTTACCCGGAAGGAGCAATCCGTTTTCAGTATTCGATTGTTGCAACTAATTATTCGTTTCCTCATATATTTAAGTTGTTATTGCCATAACCTATCACTTGCATGGTTTATGGATTTTGCCAAAGGCATTACTTAGTTGAAGGGGAAGCGGTAGTTCAAATGGTTGGGATAAATGATTTTCCTGGATTATATGTTTTAAGAGGAAGACAAGGTGTGACAGGCACATTTATTCCTTATATAAGTGATTAATTCATTTGAAAAGAAAATGTATGAAATGGGTTGACTTAATGGTGGGAAAGGATTAATATAAATAAGCACCAACTAAGACAAACGCAAAACTTCATCGCTTTTGGCAGGTTGCTGAAAGAAATAATAACTATTGACTTCTTACTGTGAAAATGATAAGATGAAATGGTCGCTGAAAAACACAGCGATTTAAAATGAGTTAAAAACTTCGTAGAAGTTGACAACTAATCAATAAGATGTTATGATGAATAAACAGCCGTTCGAAAGAACGATTGTGGAGATTGCTCTTTGAAAACTGAACAAAACAAAGCGCCAACGTTAAATTTTAAGTGAGCACACACTATCGAAAAAGCAAATGAGCAAGTCAAACATTTCTTCGGAGAGTTTGATCCTGGCTCAGGACGAACGCTGGCGGCGTGCCTAATACATGCAAGTCGAGCGAATCGACGGGAGCTTGCTCCCTGAGATTAGCGGCGGACGGGTGAGTAACACGTGGGCAACCTGCCTATAAGACTGGGATAACTTCGGGAAACCGGAGCTAATACCGGATACGTTCTTTTCTCGCATGAGAGAAGATGGAAAGACGGTTTACGCTGTCACTTATAGATGGGCCCGCGGCGCATTAGCTAGTTGGTGAGGTAATGGCTCACCAAGGCGACGATGCGTAGCCGACCTGAGAGGGTGATCGGCCACACTGGGACTGAGACACGGCCCAGACTCCTACGGGAGGCAGCAGTAGGGAATCTTCCGCAATGGACGAAAGTCTGACGGAGCAACGCCGCGTGAACGAAGAAGGCCTTCGGGTCGTAAAGTTCTGTTGTTAGGGAAGAACAAGTACCAGAGTAACTGCTGGTACCTTGACGGTACCTAACCAGAAAGCCACGGCTAACTACGTGCCAGCAGCCGCGGTAATACGTAGGTGGCAAGCGTTGTCCGGAATTATTGGGCGTAAAGCGCGCGCAGGTGGTTCCTTAAGTCTGATGTGAAAGCCCACGGCTCAACCGTGGAGGGTCATTGGAAACTGGGGAACTTGAGTGCAGAAGAGGAAAGTGGAATTCCAAGTGTAGCGGTGAAATGCGTAGAGATTTGGAGGAACACCAGTGGCGAAGGCGACTTTCTGGTCTGTAACTGACACTGAGGCGCGAAAGCGTGGGGAGCAAACAGGATTAGATACCCTGGTAGTCCACGCCGTAAACGATGAGTGCTAAGTGTTAGAGGGTTTCCGCCCTTTAGTGCTGCAGCTAACGCATTAAGCACTCCGCCTGGGGAGTACGGCCGCAAGGCTGAAACTCAAAGGAATTGACGGGGGCCCGCACAAGCGGTGGAGCATGTGGTTTAATTCGAAGCAACGCGAAGAACCTTACCAGGTCTTGACATCCTCTGACAACCCTAGAGATAGGGCTTTCCCCTTCGGGGGACAGAGTGACAGGTGGTGCATGGTTGTCGTCAGCTCGTGTCGTGAGATGTTGGGTTAAGTCCCGCAACGAGCGCAACCCTTGATCTTAGTTGCCAGCATTCAGTTGGGCACTCTAAGGTGACTGCCGGTGACAAACCGGAGGAAGGTGGGGATGACGTCAAATCATCATGCCCCTTATGACCTGGGCTACACACGTGCTACAATGGATGGTACAAAGGGCTGCAAACCTGCGAAGGTAAGCGAATCCCATAAAGCCATTCTCAGTTCGGATTGCAGGCTGCAACTCGCCTGCATGAAGCCGGAATCGCTAGTAATCGCGGATCAGCATGCCGCGGTGAATACGTTCCCGGGCCTTGTACACACCGCCCGTCACACCACGAGAGTTTGTAACACCCGAAGTCGGTGAGGTAACCTTCATGGAGCCAGCCGCCTAAGGTGGGACAGATGATTGGGGTGAAGTCGTAACAAGGTAGCCGTATCGGAAGGTGCGGCTGGATCACCTCCTTTCTAAGGATAATTACGAGAGCGCTTTTGTTTTGTTCAGTTTTGAATGAGTAATTCATTCAAATAGGAAAGACAAACATCACGATGTGATGGATTCTTTCTGCTTTGTTCCTTGAAAACTAGATAATAGATAGAAGGCAATTAATTTTTTTCAAAGCATCTGTAAGATCTTTTTTAACGGTTAAGTTAGAAAGGGCGCACGGTGGATGCCTTGGCACTAGGAGCCGATGAAGGACGGGACTAACACCGATATGCTTCGGGGAGCTGTAAGTAAGCTTTGATCCGGAGATTTCCGAATGGGGAAACCCACTGTTCGTAATGGAACAGTATCTTTACCTGAATACATAGGGTACTGAAGGCAGACCCGGGGAACTGAAACATCTAAGTACCCGGAGGAAGAGAAAGCAAACGCGATTTCCTGAGTAGCGGCGAGCGAAACGGAATTAGCCCAAACCAAGAGGCTTGCCTCTTGGGGTTGTAGGACACTCAACATGGAGTTACAAAGGAACGGGGTAAATGAAGCGACCTGGAAAGGTCCGTCGAAGAAGGTAAAAACCCTGTAGTTGAAACTTCGTTCCCTCCTGAGTGGATCCTGAGTACGGCGGGACACGAGAAATCCCGTCGGAAGCAGGGAGGACCATCTCCCAAGGCTAAATACTCCCTAGTGACCGATAGTGAACCAGTACCGTGAGGGAAAGGTGAAAAGCACCCCGGAAGGGGAGTGAAATAGATCCTGAAACCGTGTGCCTACAAGTAGTCAAAGCCCGTTAATGGGTAATGGCGTGCCTTTTGTAGAATGAACCGGCGAGTTACGATTTCATGCGAGGTTAAGTTGATGAGACGGAGCCGCAGCGAAAGCGAGTCTGAATAGGGCGAATGAGTATGAGGTCGTAGACCCGAAACCAGGTGATCTACCCATGTCCAGGGTGAAGTTCAGGTAACACTGAATGGAGGCCCGAACCCACGCACGTTGAAAAGTGCGGGGATGAGGTGTGGGTAGCGGAGAAATTCCAATCGAACCTGGAGATAGCTGGTTCTCTCCGAAATAGCTTTAGGGCTAGCCTCAAGATGAGAGTATTGGAGGTAGAGCACTGATTGGACTAGGGGCCCCCAACGGGTTACCGAATTCAGTCAAACTCCGAATGCCAAATACTTATTCTTGGGAGTCAGACTGCGAGTGATAAGATCCGTAGTCGAAAGGGAAACAGCCCAGACCACCAGCTAAGGTCCCAAAGTATACGTTAAGTGGAAAAGGATGTGGAGTTGCTTAGACAACCAGGATGTTGGCTTAGAAGCAGCCACCATTTAAAGAGTGCGTAATAGCTCACTGGTCGAGTGACTCCGCGCCGAAAATGTACCGGGGCTAAACGTATCACCGAAGCTGTGGATTGACACCGTATGGTGTCGATGGTAGGAGAGCGTTCTAAGGGCGTTGAAGTCAGACCGGAAGGACTGGTGGAGCGCTTAGAAGTGAGAATGCCGGTATGAGTAGCGAAAGAAGGGTGAGAATCCCTTCCACCGAATGCCTAAGGTTTCCTGAGGAAGGCTCGTCCGCTCAGGGTTAGTCGGGACCTAAGCCGAGGCCGAAAGGCGTAGGCGATGGACAACAGGTTGATATTCCTGTACCACCTATACATCGTTTGAACGATGGGGGGACGCAGAAGGATAGGGTAAGCGCGCTGTTGGATATGCGCGTCCAAGCAGTTAGGCCGGAAACGAGGCAAATCCCGTTTCCATTAAGGCGGAGCTGTGATGGCGAGGGAAATATAGTACCGAAGTTCCTGATTCCACGCTGCCAAGAAAAGCCTCTAGTGAGATGTAAGGTGCCCGTACCGCAAACCGACACAGGTAGGCGAGGAGAGAATCCTAAGGTGTGCGAGAGAACTCTCGTTAAGGAACTCGGCAAAATGACCCCGTAACTTCGGGAGAAGGGGTGCTTTTTAGGGTGAATAGCCCAGAAAAGCCGCAGTGAATAGGCCCAGGCGACTGTTTAGCAAAAACACAGGTCTCTGCGAAGCCGCAAGGCGAAGTATAGGGGCTGACACCTGCCCGGTGCTGGAAGGTTAAGGGGAGAGGTTAGCGCAAGCGAAGCTTTGAACCGAAGCCCCAGTAAACGGCGGCCGTAACTATAACGGTCCTAAGGTAGCGAAATTCCTTGTCGGGTAAGTTCCGACCCGCACGAAAGGTGTAACGATCTGGGCACTGTCTCAACGAGAGACTCGGTGAAATTATAGTACCTGTGAAGATGCAGGTTACCCGCGACAGGACGGAAAGACCCCGTGGAGCTTTACTGCAGCCTGATATTGAATTTTGGTACAGCTTGTACAGGATAGGTAGGAGCCTGAGAAGCCGGAGCGCCAGCTTCGGTGGAGGCGTTGGTGGGATACTACCCTGGCTGTATTGAAATTCTAACCCGCGCCCCTTATCGGGGTGGGAGACAGTGTCAGGTGGGCAGTTTGACTGGGGCGGTCGCCTCCTAAAGAGTAACGGAGGCGCCCAAAGGTTCCCTCAGAATGGTTGGAAATCATTCGTAGAGTGTAAAGGCACAAGGGAGCTTGACTGCGAGACCTACAAGTCGAGCAGGGACGAAAGTCGGGCTTAGTGATCCGGTGGTTCCGCATGGAAGGGCCATCGCTCAACGGATAAAAGCTACCCCGGGGATAACAGGCTTATCTCCCCCAAGAGTCCACATCGACGGGGAGGTTTGGCACCTCGATGTCGGCTCATCGCATCCTGGGGCTGTAGTCGGTCCCAAGGGTTGGGCTGTTCGCCCATTAAAGCGGTACGCGAGCTGGGTTCAGAACGTCGTGAGACAGTTCGGTCCCTATCCGTCGCGGGCGCAGGAAATTTGAGAGGAGCTGTCCTTAGTACGAGAGGACCGGGATGGACGCACCGCTGGTGTACCAGTTGTCTTGCCAAAGGCATAGCTGGGTAGCTACGTGCGGACGGGATAAGTGCTGAAAGCATCTAAGCATGAAGCCCCCCTCAAGATGAGATTTCCCATGGCGCAAGCTAGTAAGATCCCTGAAAGATGATCAGGTTGATAGGTCAGAGGTGGAAGCATGGTGACATGTGGAGCTGACTGATACTAATAGATCGAGGACTTAACCAACGCTTTTTAAAAAATGAAATACCTTCTTATTATCTAGTTTTGAAGGAACAACGTTCCTTTTATGTTTGGTGGCGATAGCGAAGAGGTCACACCCGTTCCCATTCCGAACACGGCAGTTAAGCTCTTCAGCGCCGATGGTAGTTGGGGGTCTCCCCCTGTGAGAGTAGGACGCCGCCAAGCCATTTAAAAAGATCAGCCATCCGGCTGGTCTTTTTTGTATTGTGATATTTTTCAGTTTCAGGGAGGAGTGACGTGAATTAACAGATAAATCAACCTGCAGGCTAATTAATTCCAACAGCTGGCTTATTTATTCGTCCTAAACTTGAATTGAAATAATTCATGGGAGCAGAGAGAATTTCATGAATCAAGCGATTGTAATTCAGGGGGGAGAAGGGCAGGATATTGAAGGAGATGTACAGTATATGAGTGTTGATGTTTTTACGGAAGACAGGGGCATCATATTCTGAGGTATTATGGAATTACCATTATAAAGTAATCGATTTTATTTACATGCATTCTTGTCTTTACTTATTCTTTTCATTATACTAGGAAGAATTTAATTGATAATATGCAAGTTGGATGGGCAAGGAAGAAGGCTGACAAATATAGAACCATGAAGGGATCGGTATTGTGAGTAAGAAGAGTAAGGAAAAGTTTGAAGTTATCGAGGGCGAGACGATCGATGCATGTTTAGATCGAATTAAAGCGGCAGGTTACTTTCCCGTAAGGCGAACGGAAGAGCCTATCTTTGCCGAGAGAATTGAGAATGGCAAAGTCCATTATGTGCCAGTTAATCGAAAAATTGTATTCGAAGCAAAGCTAATTGAGTAAAACACGAACGATTAATTAATATCATGTAAAAATATTCGATTTTAACTTGACATTAAAATGGCCGGAAGGTAAGATGAAGTTACATTAATACATCTCATATAATCATGGGGATATGGCCCAAAAGTTTCTACCTGATGACCGTAAATCATCGGACTATGAGAAAAGCATCTGACTATTTCGGAAACTAGCCAAGTCTTTTTGTATTTCCAAAAGGGCTTTCTTTTCCGGACAGGTTGCTTTCTCTATGAGGAAGCAACCTGTCCGGTTTTTTAATTTACAATGAATTATAGATAAATGATAAGCGTCTGTCTGCATACTCGGGACGCCATAATATGAGTGTTGGAGGGAAAGATGATATGAAACCGCAAGTTGGGGTTATTATGGGTAGTGTCTCGGATTGGGAAACGATGAAGTACGCTTGTGAATCATTGGAACAGCTTGAGATCCCCTATGAAAAAAGAGTCGTTTCCGCCCACCGGACGCCGGATTTATTATTTGAATATGCAGAGAGTGCAAAAGATAGAGATATTAAAGTGATTATTGCCGGAGCAGGCGGGGCTGCACATCTACCAGGTATGACCGCCGCTAAAACGATTGTCCCTGTGATTGGCGTGCCAATACAGTCGAAGGCATTAAATGGGATGGATTCGTTATTATCGATTGTTCAAATGCCTGGTGGTGTACCGGTTGCAACGGTTGCAATCGGAAAAGCCGGCGCAGTCAATGCCGGTTTGTTAGCGGCTCAAATGTTAGCGGCTTTTAATTCTGACATTGCTGATAGGCTAGAGGCTTTACGAGACGAAACCAGAGAAAAGGTGTTACAGAGCAGTGAACAACTTAAATAATACAATCATATTACCGGGACAGACCATTGGAATTATCGGCGGTGGGCAATTGGGCAGGATGATGGCCTTGTCAGCTAAGGCATCGGGCTTTAAGATAGCGGTCCTTGAGCCGACTGCAGAAGGCCCATGTGCTCAAGTGGCGGATATTGAAATCATTGGTGCTTATGATGATATCGAAGCATTGAAAAGGTTAGCTGAAGTCAGTGATGTCATAACATACGAGTTTGAAAATATCAGTTCGGAAGCCTTGGATTGGTTAAAGCAACATGCATTTCTTCCACAGGGCTCAGAATTATTAAAGTTGACACAGGATAGATTGACAGAAAAAAAAGCCATATCCGATGCAGGAGCTTCCGTTGCTCCATATCACGAAATACAGGATATTTCAGAAATTTACCTTCATATAGAGAAATTAGGGTACCCTAGTGTGTTAAAAACGACGCGGGGCGGTTATGATGGAAAAGGGCAGTTGGTCATTAAGGAAGAAGCCGATATCAAAAAGGCTGAATCCCTGCTCAAAACAGGTATATGTGTGCTGGAAGCCTGGATTCCTTTCGTGAAAGAAATATCCATCATCGTGACGCGTAAGGCTGATGGCGAGACAAGTCATTTTCCGATTGCGGAAAACATTCATATTGAAAACATTCTTCATAAAAGCATTGTTCCGGCCCGTATCAGTATCCAAGCTGAACGGAAAGCTATTGATGAAGCTTTGCAGCTTGCAGAGAAACTTGATTTGGTGGGGACATTGGCAGTCGAGATGTTTTTAACCGCTCAGGATGATATCATCATTAATGAATTAGCGCCAAGACCACATAACTCAGGCCATTATACAATGGAGGCATGTGAGACTTCACAGTTTGAACAGCATATAAGGGCTGTCTGCAATTGGCCTCTCGGAAATACGGCGTTATTGAAGCCCGTGGTAATGATAAACATCCTTGGTGAGCATATCGAACCCTTGTTGGATGAAATTCCGACGCTTTCAGATTGGAAGGTTCACCTTTACGGTAAGAAAGAAGCCAAGCTTAAGCGGAAAATGGGTCATGTGAATATTTTACGTCCAACGATTGAGGAAGCTCTTTTGGAAAGTGATCGAAGCAAAATATGGAATCAACAGGTTGAAACGGAGGAAGTAAAATGATTGAACGTTATACCCGCCCAGAGATGGGAAACATTTGGACAGAAAAGAACCGCTTTAATGCGTGGTTGGAAGTTGAAATCTTAGCTTGTGAAGCATGGTCAGAGCTAGGTGTCATTCCAAAAGAAGATGTGAAGCTTCTTCGCGAAAATGCTACATTCGATGTCGACCGTATCAATGAAATCGAAAAAGATACACGCCATGATGTTGTTGCTTTTACACGTGCGGTTTCCGAAACGTTGGGTGAAGAACGGAAATGGGTCCATTACGGACTGACTTCCACTGATGTGGTGGATACAGCTCTTTCATATGTGATAAAGCAGGCGAATGAGATCCTTGCCAAGGATTTAAATAACTTCGTGGAGATCCTGAAAAACAAAGCGAAAGAACATAAATACACGGTTCAAATGGGACGTACACATGGAGTTCATGCGGAACCGACCACATTTGGGTTGAAACTGGCACTTTGGTATCAAGAAATGAAACGCAATGTCGAACGTTTTGAAGAAGCAAGAAAGAACATAGAGGTTGGGAAAATCTCTGGGGCTGTCGGAACTTACGCAAACATCGACCCGTTCGTTGAAAAATTCGTTTGTGAAAAGCTTGGCCTTGAAGCAGCGCCAATCTCAACACAAACATTGCAACGCGATCGCCATGCACATTATATGAGTACATTGGCTTTAATTGCGACATCTATTGAAAAGTTTGCAGTGGAAATTCGCGGCTTGCAAAAAAGTGAAACACGCGAAGTGGAAGAATTCTTTGCAAAAGGACAAAAAGGATCTTCTGCAATGCCTCATAAACGGAATCCAATCGGTTCTGAAAATATGACGGGTATGGCTCGTGTAATCCGCGGTTACATGATGACAGCATATGAGAATGTGCCATTATGGCATGAGCGCGACATTTCGCATTCTTCTGCTGAGCGCATCATCTTGCCGGATGCAACGATCGCATTAAACTATATGCTGAACCGTTTCAGCAACATAGTGAAGAACTTGACCGTTTATCCAGAAAATATGAAACGCAATATGGACCGTACGCTGGGATTGATTTTCTCACAACGTGTGCTGCTATCCCTTATCGATAAAGGACTTGTCCGTGAAGAAGCTTATGATACGGTTCAGCCGAAAGCGATGGAAGCATGGGAGCTTCAGGTTCCATTCAGAAGCCTGATCGAAAAGGATGATAAAATCACAAGCTTGCTTACGAAAGAAGAACTTGATGATTGTTTCGATCCTACACATCACCTGAAAAATGTTGATGTAATCTTTGATCGTTTAGGTTTATAAAAGTGAAGGCGGCAAACATGGCACCTTTAATGGTGATATGTTTGCCAAGCCTGATCAATGGCAGGAAGATTCATAATATTCACAATGTGGGGGTCTGGACAGATGGAAAAACGAGAATTGTTGTATGAAGGAAAAGCGAAACAGATTTTTGCAACGGACAACAGTGAAATAGTATGGGTGGAATACAAGGATTCGGCAACGGCATTCAATGGTGAGAAGAAGTCAGAGATTGCCGGAAAAGGCAAGTTGAATAATCAAATTACTAGCTTACTATTTTCAAAGCTTGCCCAAGAGAATATCCCGTCTCATTTTATTGAAATGCTTTCCGAACGGGAGCAGCTAGTCAAAAGGGTATCCATCATTCCGCTAGAAGTCGTTGTCAGAAATACGGCTGCCGGCAGTTTTTCTAAAAGGACTGGCATTGAAGAAGGCCAGCCGCTCAAGAAAACGCTGATTGAGTTTTACTATAAAGACGACGAGCTCGGCGATCCTCTGTTAACGGAAGACCATATTGAAGAATTGGAACTTGCAAGCAAGGAAGATGTAGCGATTTTAAAAGAAAAGGCACAAGAAATCAGTATCGTCTTAACGTCTTTCTTTAAAGAGTTGGACATTAAATTGATTGATTTTAAATTAGAGTTCGGCAAAACCCCGAATGGAGACATTCTGCTGGCAGATGAAATTTCACCTGATACCTGCCGATTATGGGATATTAACACGAACGAAAAATTAGACAAAGATGTATTCCGCCGTGATTTAGGAAGTTTAACAGATGCTTACGAAAAAATACTAGCAAAGTTGGAGGGCACTCAACATGTATAAGGTTAAGGTATATATCACACTACGCGAAAGTGTATTAGATCCACAGGGAGCAGCAGTGCAACAATCACTTCATAGCTTGACATATAACGAAGTTAGTGATGTTCGAGTGGGGAAATACATTGAACTTACAATTAAGGATACGGATCGTGATTTAGATCAACTTGTGAAGGAAATGTGTGAAAAACTATTGGCCAATACGGTAATTGAAGCTTACCGTTATGATGTTGAGGAGGTTATCACCCAATGAAATTTGCTGTCATAGTTTTCCCTGGCTCCAATTGTGATGTCGATATGTACCATGCGATAAAGGATGCACTGGGGGAAGAAGTGGAGTATGTTTGGCACTCTACAGACAATCTAGATCAGTATGATGGGATTCTCCTTCCTGGAGGTTTCTCTTATGGAGACTATTTACGCTCTGGAGCAATTGCACGCTTTTCGAATGTAATGGCTGAAGTCGTAAAAGCGGCACAAGCAGGAAAGCCTGTCTTGGGTGTCTGCAATGGTTTTCAGATTTTACTTGAAGCAGGACTTTTACCTGGAGCGATGCGCCGTAATGAAGGCTTGAAATTCATTTGCCGCAATGTAGGACTGAAGGTTGAAAATAACCAATCGATGTTCACGACAGGATATGAATTAAATGAAACGATTACGATCCCTGTGGCACATGGTGAAGGGAATTACTACTGCGATGATGAAACATTGGCTGAATTAAAACAAAATAACCGCATCTTGTTCACGTATGATGGTGAAAATCCAAACGGAAGCTTGGAGCAAATAGCGGGAATTACAAATGAACAAGGAAATGTCCTCGGAATGATGCCTCATCCCGAACGTGCTGTTGATTCGCTGCTTGGCAGTAAAGACGGCTTAAAGATTTTTCAATCCATCGTAAAAAACTGGAGGGAATCACATGTTATTACAGCTTGAACCAAGTCCGGAAAAAATTAAATCGGATCGATTGTACGCAACAATGGGACTATCCGATGATGAATTTGCAATGGTGGAGAAAATCTTAGGCAGACTGCCGAATTATACGGAAACTGGTTTGTTTTCGGTTATGTGGTCAGAGCATTGTTCCTACAAAAATTCAAAACCCATCTTAAGGAAATTCCCGATTACAGGGGAGAAAGTGCTGCAAGGTCCTGGTGAAGGAGCAGGTATCGTTGATATCGGTGACGATCAGGCTGTCGTTTTTAAAATTGAAAGTCATAACCACCCTTCGGCAATAGAGCCTTATCAAGGTGCTGCTACCGGTGTCGGCGGAATTATCCGTGATGTTTTCTCCATGGGAGCCCGTCCGATCGCGATGTTGAACTCACTTCGCTTCGGTGAGCTAGACAATGATCGCGTGAAATATTTATTTAAAGAAGTGGTTGCAGGGATTGCAGGATACGGGAATTGTATCGGAATTCCAACTGTCGGCGGAGAAATTCAATTTGATCCATCGTATGAAGGAAATCCTCTTGTCAATGCAATGTGTGTCGGTTTGATCGATCATAAGGACATAAAAAAAGGCCAAGCGCATGGAGTGGGCAACACAGTGATGTATGTGGGTGCCAAAACTGGACGTGATGGCATTCATGGAGCAACATTTGCATCTGAAGAGCTATCAGAGTCTTCGGAAGAGAAACGGCCTGCCGTACAAGTAGGCGATCCATTCATGGAGAAACTGCTTTTGGAAGCATGCCTTGAATTGATTCAAAATGATGCCCTTGTTGGCATTCAGGATATGGGAGCAGCAGGTCTTACAAGCTCATCTGCCGAGATGGCGAGTAAAGCTGGCTCAGGAATAAAAATGAACCTGGATTTGGTACCGCAGCGTGAAACGGGAATGACAGCATATGAAATGATGCTTTCTGAATCACAAGAGCGGATGCTGATCGTTGTCACTAAAGGACGCGAACAGGAAATCGTCGACTTGTTTACGAAATATGACCTAGAAGCGGTTGCTGTTGGTGAAGTAACGGATGATAAAAATCTAACACTTTCCCATCAAGGTGAAATCGTTGCCGAGGTTCCGGTTGATGCATTGGCTGAAGAAGCTCCTATTTATCACAAGCCATCTGCAGAGCCGCAATATTTCCGTGACTTCCAAAGCATGACGGCAGAAGTGCCAGTCATTGAAGATTATAAAGAAACATTGGTATCCCTATTGAAGCAACCGACAATTTCGAGTAAGGAATGGGTCTACGACCAGTATGATTACATGGTCCGCACGAATACAGTCGTCTCACCTGGATCGGATGCAGCGGTAGTGCGTGTACGTGGTACGAATAAAGCCCTTGCCATGACGACGGATTGTAACTCCCGCTTTATTTATTTAGATCCTGAAACAGGCGGCAAAATCGCTGTGGCTGAAGCAGCCCGTAACATCATTTGCTCGGGTGCGGAACCTTTAGCGATTACGGATTGCTTGAATTTTGGGAATCCAGAAAAACCAGAAATATTCTGGCAACTGGAAAAAGCGGCAGACGGTATGAGTGAAGCTTGCAGAAGCTTAAGTACTCCTGTAATCGGCGGAAATGTTTCCCTTTATAATGAAACGAATGGTGAAGCGATTTATCCGACGCCTGTAGTTGGAATGGTTGGTCTAGTCAATGACCTTAAGCACATAACAACACAAACATTTAAAAATGAATCCGATTTGATTTACGTGGTTGGCGAAGCGAAAGTGGAATTCGGAGGCAGTGAATTACAGAAAATGCTCGAGGGTAAAATCTTTGGACGCGCTCCAGAACTTGATTTGGACCTTGAACAAAAACGTCAGCAGCAAATTCTGACAGCAATCCAAAAAGGACTTGTTGCATCAGCCCATGACCTTTCGGAAGGCGGTTTGGCAGTGGCTTTAGCTGAATCTTTATTCGGGGCAAGCAAACTAGGGGCAAAAGTGAATATATCCGGGGAACCTGTATCTGAATTATTCAGTGAAACGCAATCACGATTCTTACTGTCCATCAATCCTGAAAATCAAGCGTCATTTGAAGCTCTTGTTGAAGATGCGATTTGCATAGGCTCAGTAACGGCTGATAATAAATTAGTCGTGGCAACAAGTGATAGCAAAGTATTGGAAGCGGACGTTGAAGATTTACAAACAGCTTGGAAGGGAGCCATACCATGCTTGCTGAAATAAGAAGCCTAAACGAAGAGTGTGGTGTTGTTGGAGTCTGGGGACATCCCGATGCAGCGCAGCTTGCTTACTACGGTTTGCATAGCTTGCAACATCGTGGTCAAGAGGGAGCGGGCATCGTCGTGACGGATGGTGAGCAGATGTCCATCTCTAAGGGCGAAGGACTTGTCACAGAGATATTCACTGCGGAAAAAATGCAGGCACTTTCCGGTAGCGGTAAAGCGGCAATAGGCCATGTCCGTTATACAACGGCAGGCGGCGGCGGGTATCAAAATGTTCAGCCTTTCCTGTTCAATTCTCATACAGGAGGGCTGGCCCTTGCTCATAATGGGAATATCGTCAATGCCCATCAATTAAAAGCACAGCTTGAAGGACAAGGAAGCATTTTTCAAACGACCTCTGATACGGAAGTTCTGGCCCATCTGATTAAACGCTCCGGCTACTCGGATGTAAGAGATTCTGTGAAGAACAGTTTAAGTATGCTGAAGGGAGCCTATGCCTTTGTCATCATGACCGAAACCCAAATGATCATGGCAAGAGATCCGCATGGCTTCCGTCCACTTTCCTTGGGGAAAATAGGCGATGCATATTTCGCTGCATCTGAAACATGTGCACTTGATATTGTAGGTGCAGAATTCATCCGGGATATTGAGCCGGGTGAACTCGTTGTCATAAATGATGAGGGAATCACATCCGAATACTTTTCGCTTTCCAGCCAACAGGCAATGTGCACGATGGAGTACGTGTATTTTTCCCGTCCGGATAGCAACATTGATGGTATCAATGTTCATACGGCACGGAAAAACCTTGGTAAGCAAATGGCACTCGAAACCAAAATTGAAGCAGACGTAGTTACAGGTGTACCTGATTCCAGCATCTCGGCAGCGATTGGCTATGCTGAAGCTGCGGGCATTCCTTATGAAATGGGCTTAATAAAGAATCGTTATGTTGGACGGACTTTCATTCAGCCATCACAAAGTCTGCGTGAACAAGGCGTAAAGATGAAACTATCACCTGTAAGAGGGGTAGTGGAAGGCAAGCGGGTCATAATGGTTGATGATTCAATCGTCCGCGGGACAACGAGCAGAAGGATTGTCCGCATGTTAAAAGATGCCGGAGCGAAAGAAGTGCATGTAGTAATCAGCTCACCACCGATCAAGAATCCATGTTTTTATGGCATAGACACGTCTAAAAAGGAAGAACTGATTGCAAGCTCAAAATCTGTGGAGGAAATAAGGGAAATCATTGAAGCTGATTCCTTAACTTTTCTAAGTGTCGAAGGTATGGTCGAAGCAATTGGACGACCGTTTCCTGGAGAAACGCGCGGTTCATGCCTAGCTTGTTTCACCGGAAATTATCCGACTGAAATTTTTGAATACGAACGAGAAAAAACAAAATGTTAATCAAGTCGGCAATGATGATTGATTTTCGGAGGAGGATTTCAAATGGCTAATGCATATAAACAGGCTGGTGTGGATATTGAGGCTGGTTATGAAGCGGTAAATCGAATGAAAAAACATGTAAAGCGCACATTTCGTCCAGAAGTAATGAATGGTCTGGGCGGTTTCGGCGGCATGTTTGATTTATCTTCCTTGAACCTTAAAGAACCTGTGCTCATTTCTGGTACGGATGGAGTGGGAACAAAACTTTTGTTAGCGTTCATGATGGATAAACACGATACAATTGGAGTGGATTGTGTAGCTATGTGCGTCAATGATGTTGTCGTTCAAGGTGCTGCACCTTTATACTTTTTAGATTATATTGCCTGCGGTAAAGCAGACCCTGAACGAATTGAAATGATCGTCAAAGGGATTGCAGATGGCTGTGAGCAGGCGGGCTGTGCTTTAATCGGCGGAGAAACGGCTGAAATGCCGGGCATGTATGAGACGGAAGAATACGATGTGGCAGGTTTTACTGTAGGTGCCGTTGAAAAATCACGTCTTATTACTGGTGAAGCGATTTCGGCTGGTGATGTCGTTATTGGACTCGCTTCAAGCGGCATCCACAGTAATGGGTATTCACTTGTTCGTAAAATCCTTCTTGAAGACTCAGGCATGGGGCTTCATGACTTCGTACCGGAACTGGATTGCAAGTTGGGTGAGGAATTATTAAAACCGACGAAAATCTATGTGAAGTCCGTTTTATCGACGTTGGAAAAATTTGAGGTTAATGGTCTTGCCCATATCACCGGTGGAGGATTCATCGAGAATATTCCGCGTATCCTTCCTGAAGGATGCGGTGTTGAAATCGAGCTTGGAAGCTGGGAAATTCCAACTATATTTTCATTCCTTGAAGAAAAAGGGAACCTTGTAAAAGAGGAAATGTTCAATATCTTCAATATGGGTATTGGGATGACGGCTGTCGTCAAAAAAGAAGTGGCATTGGATGTGCTAGCCCACCTAAAGTCTTGCGGTGAAGAAGCCTCAATTATTGGAACGATCGTGGATGGAAATGGAGTGTCGTTCAAATAATGAGACGCCTTGCTGTCTTTGCATCAGGTAACGGTAGTAATTTTCAATCAATTGCTGAAGCAATAAAAAGTGGAAAGTTGGAGGCGGAAATCTGTCTTGTCGTATGCGATCGTGAAGACGCATATGTGCTTGAGAGAGCAAAGCTTGAGAATATTGACTCTTTCTCCTTTTCAGCAAAGAATTACTCCAACAAGACTGAATATGAATCGGAAATCCTGGAAAAACTTCGCCAGTATGAGATAGAGTTCATCATTCTTGCTGGTTATATGCGTTTGATCGGTCCGACATTATTACAAAAGTATTCACAGAGTATTGTGAACATCCACCCTTCACTTCTGCCAAGTTTTCCAGGCAAGGATGCAATTGGCCAGGCTTTTGATGCCGGAGTGAAGGAAACGGGGGTAACCGTTCATTATGTTGATGATGGAATGGACACAGGACCGGTCATTGCCCAAAAAACAGTGCCGATTCTTGAAGGGGATACGAGAGACATCCTTCAAAAAAGGATACAGGAAATGGAGCATGACCTGTACCCATCAGTTTTGCAGGAGCTATGCCACAAGAAACTTACTTAATGGAGGGACCAACATAACATGAAGAAACGCGCATTAATTAGTGTATCGGATAAAACAGGTATCGTAGAATTTGCTCAAGGTTTAATTGAAGCAGGTTTTGAAATCATTTCTACAGGCGGTACCAAAAAAACGCTTCAGGAAAATGGTATTGAGGTAATTGGAATCAGTGACGTCACCGGTTTCCCGGAAATTTTGGATGGACGTGTTAAAACGCTTCACCCGAATGTCCATGGAGCAGTGTTGGCAAAACATGATGACAAAGGTCACGCAGCACAGCTTGCTGAGCATAACATTGAACCCATTCAACTTGTCTGTGTAAACCTATATCCATTCCAAGCGACTATTTCCAAACCAGAAGTCACTGTGGAAGATGCTATTGAAAACATCGATATCGGTGGACCGACAATGCTTCGTTCTTCTGCTAAAAACCACGAATATGTGACTGTTATCGTTGATTCCAATGATTATCCTACCGTGTTGGCTGAGCTGAAACAAAACGGCGGGGTAACAAAAACCACGAATCGCCGCCTGGCTGCAAAAGTTTTCCGTCATACAGCAGCATATGATGCAGTTATTTCAGAGTATATGACAGAGCTTGCCGATGAAGAAAATCCTGAATCATTGACTGTTACCTATGAATTGAAACAGTCGCTTCGTTATGGGGAAAATCCACATCAAAAAGCCGCATTCTATAAAAAACCGCTTGGTTCCGTTTTCTCGATTGCAGAAGCGAAGCAATTACATGGAAAAGAACTATCATACAACAACATCAATGATGCTGATGCA
The DNA here is from genome assembly GCF_046715815.1 of Peribacillus sp. S4. Taxonomy (NCBI): domain Bacteria; kingdom Bacillati; phylum Bacillota; class Bacilli; order Caryophanales; family Bacillaceae; genus Peribacillus; species Peribacillus sp. S4. The sequence goes on from NZ_CP175708.1 coordinate 466,651, forward strand.
GCACTTCAAATAGTAAAAGAATTCAATGAGCCTGCTGCAGTTGCAGTCAAACATATGAATCCTTGCGGCGTCGGCGTCGGTGCGACTATTTTGGAAGCATATGAAAAAGCTTATGAGGCAGATGCCACCTCCATTTTCGGTGGGATCATCGCTTTGAACCGTGAAGTCGATAAAGCGACTGCGGAAAAGCTTCATGAAATTTTCCTTGAAATCATCATTGCCCCTGGGTTTACACAAGAGGCAGTGGAAGTATTGACAAGCAAGAAAAACCTACGTTTATTAACGATCGATTTTGACGCGGTTAAAAAGCCTGAACGTAAATTGACATCCATTGAAGGCGGATTGCTTATTCAAGATCGGGACGCACATAGCTTAAAGGATGCAGAGGTAAAAGTGGCAACGAAACGTGAGCCTACACCTGAAGAGTGGAAAGCCATGGAACTTGGCTGGAAAATCGTGAAACATGTCAAGTCGAATGCAATAGTGGTTTGTAACGATCAAATGACATTAGGTGTTGGCGCAGGTCAAATGAACCGTGTGGGAGCTGCAAAAATTGCTCTGGAACAAGCTGGGGAAAGAGCGACAGGAAGTGCATTGGCATCAGATGCATTCTTCCCAATGGATGATACTGTAGAAGCGGCAGCAAAAGCGGGCGTCACGGCAATCATTCAGCCTGGTGGATCTGTTAAAGATGAGGATTCAATCAAGAAAGCTGATGAATATGGGATTACAATGGTGTTTACAGGAATTCGTCACTTTAAACATTAATCAAAAACGAGGTGCGATAATGAATGTACTAGTAATTGGCCGGGGCGGCAGGGAGCATGCCATAGCCCGCAAACTATTTGAAAGTAAACGGGTTGGGACCGTTTTTGCAGCACCGGGAAATCCAGGGATGACAGATGTAGCGACTCTTGTTCCAATTGATGAAAACAATCACAGGGAATTGGTTGCCTTTGCCAAGAATAATGCAGTTGCATTAACGGTGATCGGGCCCGAAACACCATTGTTGAATGGACTTGCAGATGATTTTGCGGAGGCAGGATTACAGGTATTTGGCCCTAATGGCCGTGCTGCTGTCATCGAGGGAAGTAAATCCTTTGCTAAAGATTTAATGAAGAACTATAGCATTCCGACAGCGGAATATGAAACATTTTCTGATTATGATTCAGCAAAAGCATATATCGAAAAAATGGGTGCCCCCATTGTCATAAAAGCGGATGGATTGGCAGCAGGAAAAGGTGTCGTAGTTGCTATGACGATGGAAGAGGCGTTAGACGCCATCCATGATATGCTAGTCGGAGCAAAGTTCGGGGAAGCATCTGCCAAAGTCGTTATTGAGGAATTCCTTGATGGCGAGGAATTTTCATTGATGGCATTCGTTAATGGGGAAAAAGTGTATCCGATGGTCATTGCTCAAGATCATAAGCGGGTTTTTGATGGAGATCAGGGTCCGAACACAGGTGGAATGGGTGCATATTCACCGGTACCGCAAATATCCGATGAAATGATCCAGACTGCAGTCGAAACGATTCTTAAACCCACGGTAAATGCGATGATTTCTGAGAATCGGAGTTTTACAGGAATATTATATGCCGGGTTGATCGCCACTGAAAAGGGCACAAAAGTCATTGAGTTCAATGCCCGTTTTGGCGATCCGGAAACGCAAGTCGTTTTACCTCGTCTAAAGACAGACTTCGTAGATACGCTTGAAGCGGTTCTTTCTGGAGAGGATTTACAACTTGAATGGCATGAAGAGGCCGTGCTCGGAGTGGTCGTCGCAGCTGATGGATATCCAGGGGAATATAAAAAGGGATCTATCATTAAAGGCTTGGAAAAGATTGATCCGAAAGCCCATGTTTATCATGCTGGAACGGCTCTCAATAATGAAGGGAACTTCATCTCGAATGGCGGACGTGTACTTCTGGTTGCTGCAAAAGGGAAAGATTTGGCCTCTGCGCAAGCTGAAGTATATAAAGAGTTAGGGCATATTGAGAAAGACGGTTTATTTTGGCGAACGGATATTGGCTACCGAGCAATAAAATACAATTTTTCATCATAATATAAAGAAGCTGACTCTAAGCGGAGTCAGCTTCTTCTATAAGACTTAATATGAATCAGATTGATTCGATTCATTTTCCTGTTTTGGTTCTTTTGTCATCAAGTTTTGTCCGTTTTCCATCGCATCGACGACAGGACAATAACGGAGGATCCCTTCACCTATTTTCATGGCAGAAAGCATGGCCACGATTATATAAGATTGGTTTTTCCATGGTTTTTTCACCATTTTAGCCGTAGCCCATGTTAGAAATGTAAAACCACAAGTAATTCGCATTAAAGCATTTATTATACTGATATTTTGTTTAAACTTCATATAAAATCCATCCCTTCACAAAAATTTAACAATAATCTGGATAACATTACTGTTCTAATGGGGCAAGTATGTTACTATGAAATAAAATTGGATTGAAAATGGTTTTTTTCATACACTGTTTCTAATAACTTATGGGGGAATGTTTATGCTTGAACAGCGCTATAGATGGAAAAATAAACATCTAAGAGAACATATAGATGTGCTGGATGGCAATAGGGCACCACACATTCTGCTAAAAAATACGACTTATTTAAATCAGGCTTTACGAAAATGGGTAAAAGCGAATATATGGATATATGAAGATCGCATCATATATGTTGGTGATAAGCTTCCTGATAATATAGACCGCTGTGAAATGGTCGACTGTACAAACCAGTACTTGGTTCCGGGTTATATTGAGCCGCATTCACACCCTTCTCAATTATATAATCCCCTTTCTTTTTCACGTTATGCATCTCATTTTGGCACAACGACATTGATCAATGATAACTTGCCGTTTCTATTGCAGTTAGATAAAAAGAAAGCGTTTTCTCTTTTGAAAGAATTACGTAACATTCCTGTAACAATGTATTGGTGGAGCCGTTTTGACGGACAAACGGAATTGATCGATGAAGATATGGTCTTTTCCCATGGAGCCGTCAAATCATGGCTGGAGCATGACGCCGTATTACAGGGCGGGGAACTAACTGGATGGCCGAAGCTTCTCGATGGGGATGACATGATGTTGCACTGGATTCAGGAAGCCAAGCGAATGAGGAAGAAAATAGAAGGACACTTTCCAGGTGCTTCAGAGAAGACTTTAGCAAAAATGACCTTGTTTGGCGCCGATTGTGATCATGAGGCAATGACAGGTGATGAAGTCATGTCACGCTTGCTGCAGGGCTATTATGTATCGTTAAGACATTCTTCGATCCGTCCGGATTTCCCAAAGCTGATACAGGAAATCCATGAACTGGGCATTGATCATTATGACAAATTCTTTTATACGACAGATGGATCACCTCCGTCCTTTTATGAAGGTGGTTTCATAGACTGCTTGATCAAAATAGCGATAGAGCATGGCGTTCCGGTCATCGATGCCTACAATATGGCGACCATCAACATCGCACGGTATTATAACATTGAATACCTTCATGGCAATATTGCCACAGGGAGGGTGGCGAACATCAACTTCCTGACCGATGTAAAGGAACCCGCACCGGTTTCGGTAATGGCGAAAGGGAAATGGGTGAAAAGGGATGGTGAGATCATTCCGGATAAACAGGAAATCGAATGGAGTGATTTCGATTTTAAACCGCTCGATCTTGATTGGGATCTCAGTTTAAAGGAGGATTTTGAATTTTCCATGCCGTTCGGGATAGAACTGGTTAATAATGTAATTACGAAACCATACTCCCTTGCCAATGATGTTGGGCATGAAGAACTGAACTTTGAGGATGATGAATGCTTTTTCATGCTAATCGACCGGGAAGGGAAATGGCGCATCAATACGATATTAAAAGGGTTTGCGGACAAATTGTGTGGCTTTGCTGGCTCTTATACAAATACAGGTGATATCATACTGATCGGTAAAAGGAAAAAGGATATGCATTTGGCATTTAACCGGCTGAAGGAAATTGGCGGTGGAATCATTTTGACGGAACAAGGCAAGGTGATTCATGAACTTCCTCTGAAATTAAAGGGAGTCATGTCGACCAAGGAGGTTCCTGAATTGATAAAAGAAGAAAATGAATTGAAACATTTGCTGCGGGAAAGAGGTTATCGCTTCGCCGATCCTGTGTATACCCTTTCATTCTTTTCGACAACCCATCTGCCATATATAAGGCTGACCCAGCGAGGAGTATATGATGTAATGAATAAAACTATACTCTTTCCCACTATAATGCGTTAAAATATAAGAGAAGAAATGGCTAATAAATCAGAGGAGTGGAAAGATGAAATTTAAGAGAGTTCTTTTCATCGTTATTGCTATTTTACTGCTGGCAGGCTGTTCGACGAAAGAGGATCCTGCATCGGATGACGGTAAGCCGAAAGACCAAGCTGTCATCAAAAATACAGATGTGAAAAATGAACCTTCCAATGAGTTTCCACTTACAGGTATGGCCACCGAAGCAGGCAGTGAGCGAAGGGCTGCAGCAGTGATGATTAATAATCATCCGGAAGCACGCCCGCAATCGGGCCTCTCAGAAGCCGATATGGTTTACGAAATGCTCGCAGAAGGTGACATAACCAGATTTTTAGCTATCTTCCAAAGTGAAATGCCTAGTCAAATCGGTCCGATTCGGAGTGCAAGGGACTATTATATCGAATTGGCTAAAGGCCTTGATTGCATCTATGTCTGTCATGGGTATAGCCCCGAGGCAAAGACCATGCTGGACAGAGGGTATATTGATAACTTGAACGGATTATATTATGATGGTACTTTGTTTCAACGTTCGGCAGATCGAAAAGCACCGCATAATTCCTACACCTCCTTTGAGGATATCGAAAAAGGTGCAAAGGAAAAGGGTTATGAGTTGAATGGTGCACCGAAGCCTTATGCTTTCCTTACAAAAGAAGAGGCAGCTGGACTTCAAGGGGAATCGGCATTGAAAACCGAGGTTTCCTACGGATCAGACGAGTATGATGTACAGTATGAATACGAAGCCACGGAAGAGAAATATAAACGTTATTCGAATGGAGAGCAAACAGTCGAGCATAAATCGAATAAACCTATTTTACTGGATAATATATTGATCATTGAGGCTGCTCATCAAGTGATCGACGACAAAGGGCGTCGGAAAATCGACTTGAAAAGTGGCGGAAATGGTTATTTACTTCAAAAAGGAAAAGCGAATGAAGTAGAATGGGTGAATAAGGATGGTCGTATTACACCAGTGAAAAACGATAAAGAGGTAGGGTTGGTTCCAGGGAAAACTTGGATCAATATTATTCCGGATGAACCTGGTTTAGTAGGAGACGTCTCATTTTGATACCCATGAAATTGAGGGGGAGTAACATGCAAATTGATAAGTTAAGAGGAAAAGAAACGGATCAGCTGTTCAAGTCGATCCTTTCCTTGCGTGATTTGGACGAATGCTATCGATTTTTTGATGATCTATGCACAGTTAATGAAATTTCATCATTGGCACAGCGTCTTGAAGTAGCCCGCATGCTTGAAGAAGGAAAAACCTATCATAAAATCGAAACGGAAACAGGTGCAAGCACGGCTACGATTTCCAGGGTCAAACGCTGCTTGAACTACGGAAATGATGCTTATTCCATGGCTCTGAACCGTATTAAGGATAACGTAGAGGAAACAACTGAATCATAATTCTTTCGATTATAATAAAAAGCTGGGGAATTCATTTCCCGGCTTTTTATTTTGTGTCCAGCACGCTCATTGCCGGCTGTCTTTCAGCCGTATCCATGTTATATTGGATTTTAGATTAAAAGGTTCCATTTGGTAATAACATTTTATCGATACTTCTCTTTTTTAATGAAAAATCTTAATGCTATAATGGTGTAATGGGAAGTGTGAATGGAGGATTATAATGTACGATTTTCGCGAGTGGAAACATGTTTTCAAACTCGATCCAAATAAAGAAATAAGTGATGAGGCACTTGAGAAAGTCTGTGAATCCGGTACTGATGCAATCATGGTCGGGGGAACGGATGGTATCACGATTGAGAATGTGCTTCATTTAATGGCACGTGTCAGGCGATATACGGTCCCATGTGTGATGGAAATTTCTTCAGTTGAAACGGTGACGCCGGGGTTTGATTTATATTTCATTCCGAGTGTCCTGAATAGCACAAACCCGGATTGGATGATGAAATTGCATCAGCAAGCAGTCAAGGAATACGGATACCTTTTGAATTGGGATGAAATTTTCGTTGAAGGGTACTGTATCCTGAACCCTGGGTGCAAGGCGGCCAAATTGACGAAAGCCAATACTGATTTGGATATGGATGATGTGGGTGCATACGCGATGATGGCGGAAAAGATGTTCAACCTGCCGATCTTTTATTTGGAATACAGTGGTGATTATGGCGATGTCCAGATGGTGGAAGCGGCCAAAGAGAGTTTGGAAGATACCATACTATTCTATGGCGGTGGGATAAAATCGGTTGAACAGGCCAAAGAGATGTCCAAGATTGCGGATGTCATCGTTGTCGGCAATGTGATTTATGAAGACTTGAAAGTGGCCCTTGCAACAGTTACGGCAGTTAAATGAAAACATGTAAGAAATATAGTATACTAAAACAGAAACGAATGTTCGTATAGGTGGTGTGATAATGCAATATTTAGCGGAAAAATTATTAATTGGTTTGAATGAACAGCAACAAAAAGCAGTGAAAGCAACAGATGGTCCACTTTTAATCATGGCTGGGGCAGGAAGTGGAAAGACGCGTGTGCTGACTCACCGAATAGCATACTTGATGGTCGAGAAGGAAATAGCGCCTTGGAACATCCTTGCAATCACGTTCACCAACAAAGCGGCACGTGAGATGAAGGAGAGGATCCGTGCCATACTTGGCGGTGCATCCGAAGATATCTGGATTTCGACTTTCCACTCGATGTGTGTCCGTATTCTACGAAGAGATATCGACCGTATCGGATTTAATAGGAACTTCTCGATATTGGATACGACGGATCAGCAATCGGTCATAAAACAAATCATGAAAGACCGTAATATGGATACAAAGAAATATGATTATCGTGCCATTTTGGGCAGCATCAGTTCAGCGAAAAATGAATTGGTCGGGCCGGAAGAGTACATGAAGACGGCGTCTGATTACTTCACTAAAGTAACGGCCGATGTTTATACGGAATATCAAAAACGGCTGCGCAAAAATTCAGCGCTCGATTTCGATGATTTGATCATGATGACGATTCAATTGTTCCAGCTCGTACCTGAGGTGCTTGAATATTATCAGCGTAAATTTCAATACATTCATGTTGATGAGTACCAAGATACGAACAGGGCTCAATACATGCTTGTTAAATTATTGGCTTCACGCTTCCGTAATCTCTGTGTTGTCGGGGATTCCGATCAATCGATCTATCGTTGGCGCGGTGCGGATATTGCGAATATCCTTTCATTTGAAAAAGATTATCCGAATGCCAACATGATTTTCCTTGAACAGAATTACCGCTCGACGAAAAAGATCCTTGCAGCTGCGAATAAGGTCATCGATAACAATCAAAACCGTAAGCCGAAAAATCTTTGGACCGAGAATGCAGATGGCAATAAGATATTCTATTACCGTGCGGACAATGAACAAGGGGAAGCGCAATTCGTAGCCGGAAAGATAAATGAGTTAGTTCAGGACGGCAGCAGGAAGTATTCAGATATAGCAATACTTTACAGAACGAATGCACAATCACGTGTCATGGAGGAAGTTCTGCTTAAATCCAATATTAATTATGCAATAGTCGGGGGCACTAAGTTCTATGACCGTAAAGAGATTAAGGATTTACTTGCCTATCTTCGACTTATTGCGAACCCTGATGATGACATCAGCCTTCGGCGAGTAATCAATGTGCCAAAACGCGGAATTGGTGCAACTTCGATGGACAAAGTGGCAGATTATGCTGATCAATTTGATGTTTCCATATATAAAGCACTGGAGTCTGTGGAAATGGCAGGGATAAGCGGGAAGGCCACCAAAGCGGCAAGGGAATTCCATACGCTGATCACTAATTATACAAATCAGCAGGAGTACTTATCCGTGACGGAACTTGTGGAGGAAGTCATCGAGAAAACCGGTTACCGTGAGATGCTGCAGGCAGAAAAAACGATTGAATCACAAAGCCGGCTTGAAAATATAGATGAGTTTTTATCTGTTACGAAAGCATTCGAAGATAACAGCGAGGACAAATCATTGGTGGGCTTTTTGACTGACCTGGCGTTGGTTGCCGATATAGACCAACTTGACGAGAATACCGAAGAAGCTACAAATACGGTAACGTTGATGACATTGCATTCAGCGAAGGGACTTGAATATCCGGTAGTCTTTCTATTGGGCCTTGAAGAGGGGGTTTTCCCTCACAGCCGCTCTCTCATGGATGAAGAGGAGATGGAAGAAGAACGCCGCCTGGCTTATGTGGGAATTACAAGGGCCGAAAATGAACTATTCATAAGCAATGCCCAAATGCGGACATTGTATGGACGGACGAGCATGAATCCCGTTTCACGTTTCATCAGTGAAATACCAGAGGAACTTCTAGAAGACCTAAAACCGAAACCTGCTCCTAGGGCTAGGCAAACGCCTTTCAGCTCTTCGAGGACCGGGTCTCCTTCAACGGCTTCAACAAGAAAAGTGCCTGCCTTTGGAAAAGCTGTTTCTGCACCATCCGCAACGGGCGGTGAAGAAATTGGCTGGGCTGTCGGTGATCGTGCCTCCCATAAAAAATGGGGTATAGGAACCGTGGTGAGCGTAAAAGGGGAAGGCGAAGGAAAGGAATTGGATATTGCCTTTCCAAGTCCAATCGGCATCAAACGCCTATTGGCGAAATTTGCACCAGTTGAAAAAGCATAAGCTATTAATATGCTCCTGCTGGTAAAGAATAGGGATATCTGACTTTAGACACCGCTCTTCTATCAGAAGTGCGGTGGAGTCTTCTTTAGAAAGGATTGAACGTATGGACATACAAGCTGCAGAGAAGAAAGTTCTGGAACTGCAAACGTTATTGAACCAATACAGCTATGAATATTATGTGATGGACCAGCCATCAGTACCTGATGCTGAATATGATCGGCTGCTACGTGAACTTATTGGGTATGAGGAGAAATTTCCGGAACTGCAAACGGCGGACTCGCCGACACAACGGGTCGGTGGCGCCATTTTGGATATGTTTGAAAAGGTGGAGCATACCACACCGATGCTTAGTTTAGGCAATGCCTTCAACGAAAGTGACTTGCGGGATTTCGACAGAAAGGTCAGACAATCTGTAGGTGACGATTTTTCCTATGTATGTGAATTGAAAATTGACGGACTTGCCGTCACACTTCAATATGAGAATGGATATTTCGTAAGAGGGGCAACCCGTGGAGACGGAACGATCGGTGAAGATATTACCGCCAATTTGAAAACGATCAAGTCGATCCCATTGAAGCTGCGGGAGCCAGTTGCCATAGAAGTGCGCGGTGAGGCATTCATGCCAAAAAAATCATTCGAATCATTAAACAAGGCTAAGGAAGAACGCGGTGAGGAACCATTTGCCAACCCGCGAAATGCCGCTGCCGGCTCGTTAAGGCAGCTTGATCCGAAACTTGCTGCGAAACGGAACTTGGATATTTTCCTTTATGCGATTGCCGATTTGGGGGAAACGGGGGTCCGTTCCCATAGCGAGGGTCTGGATTTATTGGATAGACTCGGGTTTAAGACGAACCGGGAAAGAAAAACATGCTCGAATATAGAGGAAGTACTGGCCTATATAGTAGAATGGACGGAACAACGTCCAAACTTAGCCTATGATATTGATGGAATTGTCGTAAAGGTGGATTCCCTTGAACAGCAGGATGAATTAGGTTTTACTGCAAAAAGTCCGCGATGGGCCATTGCTTATAAATTCCCAGCTGAAGAAGTCATTACAACCCTAAGGGATATCGAGCTGAATGTGGGCCGTACGGGTGTATTGACCCCGACTGCCGTTTTGGATCCCGTCCGGGTAGCAGGTACGACTGTGCAGCGAGCTTCACTTCACAATGAAGACTTAATCCGTGAAAAGGACATCAGAATCGGAGATCAAGTGGTTGTGAAAAAAGCGGGTGATATCATTCCAGAGGTAGTCAATGTACTGGCAGAGCGCCGTACAGGGGAAGAAGTCGAGTTTCAGATGCCGACTGAGTGCCCTGAGTGCAGCAGTGAACTTGTCCGGCTGGACGGGGAGGTTGCTTTACGCTGCATCAACCCGAAGTGTCCTGCACAAATACGGGAAGGTTTGATTCACTTTGTTTCCCGTACAGCTATGAATATAGACAGTCTTGGTGAAAAAGTGATTAGCTTGTTATTTAAAGAAGAACTCATACAAGATGTGGCTGATATTTATAAGCTTACATACGATCAACTGATTGCTTTGGAAAGGATGGGGGATAAATCCGTCACTAAACTTCTTCAAGCAATCGAAGCTTCGAAGACCAACTCGTTGGAAAAATTACTATTCGGGCTGGGCATTCGCCATGTTGGTTCCAAAGCTGCCAAGACGCTTGCGAGGGAATTCGGGACGATGGAAGCCTTAAGCAAGGCGAGCCGTGAAGAACTAACGGCCATTAATGAAATAGGCGATAAGATGGCTGATTCCATCGTAGCTTATTTTGAATTGGAAGAAGTCCATGCATTATTGAATGAGCTGGATGCAGCCGGTGTGAATCTTACTTTCAAAGGGCAAAGAGCTGTTGCTTTAGAAGATATCGACTCTTTTTTTGCCGGTAAAACAGTCGTTTTAACGGGAAAACTGCATCAGTTAACACGTAACGAAGCTAAAGAGAAATTAGAGGCGCTAGGAGCTAACGTTGCTGGAAGTGTCAGCAAGAAAACCGATTTGGTCGTAGCTGGTGAAGATGCCGGTTCCAAACTGGAAAAAGCCGAAAGCCTAGGCGTCATGGTATGGGATGAAGAGAGACTGATTGAGGAACTAAATAAATAAGAGGTGTAGCTATGAGGAAACACTCCATTTTGGGGATGATTCTTATACTGCTTCTTGCTGGATGTGCGCCTAGTTTCGAGGATAAGCAAGAGGTAGTTCAAGACTCCAAAGACAAAAAAGAAACGGCAATTATTCCGAAGTATAAAATTTCGGAAGAATATTATCAAACAATCCTACCGTTTGAACCATCAAAAGCACGCGGTTTGGTCGTATCCAATCTAAATACCCGATATGACATTGAAGAATTCGAAAATGGATTGATGCGGTTGGCCCAAACCCAATTCGACCCGGAAGATTACCTGTTTCAAGAGGGGCAAATGCTAGATAGTTCCGAGATATCTTCCTGGCTGAACAGAAAATATACCGATAGTCAGTTAAAAGAAAAGAAGATGAAGGCCAAAGAGAACCTTGGCTTGAATCCGGTTGATCCGGGCAAAGGTGACATTGATAATCGAAATGAAGAAAATCCGATCTATCTCGCCCATATTTTAGAACATAATTACTTGGTCAAAACAAAAGATAATTCAGTAAGCCTTGGCGGAGTTGTAATCGGTCTAGCGTTGAATTCAGTGCATTACTATCAAAAAGAGGCATTCGGTGCCACCTATGAAAAAAAAATCGATAGTAAAAAGCTAAAGCAAGAAGGGGAAAAAATTGCTGCAGAAGTTTTAAAAAGGCTGCGTAAAATGGACAAGCTGAAAAATGTTCCGATTACGATTGCCTTATTCGAGCAAAATGAAAAATCTTCAGTAGTCCCTGGGAATTTCATTTCCTATACAAATATCGATAAAAACTCGAACAATATTGGGAAATGGACGAACTTGGACGAAGAGTATTTCCTATTTCCTTCTGCTGCTGCTGAAAAGAAATACCGTGATGACGTCAATACTTTCACGAACTTTAAAGAAGATGTCGAAGAATACTTCCCTAACTTTAACGGAGTCATCGGCAGGGCGTTCTATATGGATGATCAATTGCAAAGCCTGAACATCGATATCCCCATTCAATTTTATGGGAACTCGGAAGCGATAGGCTTTACCCAATATGTTGCCGGACTCATAATGGAACGTTTCCCGAACTATATTGCGGTACAGGTATCCATTACGTCTGTAAATGGACCTGAAGCGCTCATAGTCCGTGAAGCGAATCAGGACGAACCAACCGTTCATATATACGAATGAAAAAAGGATGAAGCTTAGCGGCTTCATCCTTTTTTCGACTGGAATCTATTTCTTGTGAATGTCAAAATAATCTTTAACAATGAACAAAGATATATAATGGAAAGTAAACCCTTCCATCTTAGGGAACAAGTGCTTTAAAAAGGCAACATTTGTCGAATTTTAAAAGCCTTATTGTCATTTCCCCGGAAATTCCGGCAACTTTCCCATATTTCCCGGAAAATATCTCTTTTTCCTTATGAAATAATTGAATTTCGACATTGTATCTCTTGTTGCTTTACTGTGCAATAGTTTGATATGATTTAAACGATGATTATATGGAGAAAAGCGACGAAATTCAGTCGATTTGGATATTTTTTCGGAGGTGAAGAGAATGTCACGTATTACTATGGAACAAGTTAAACACGTTGCCCATTTGGCCCGATTGGCCATTACGGAAGAAGAAGCAAAACAGTTTCAGCATCAGCTTGACCAAATGATTTCATTCGCGGAGCAGTTGAATGAGCTTGATACGGATCAAGTAAACCCGACTTCTCACGTTTTGGATATGAAGAATGTTATGCGCGAAGATGTCGCAAAACCAGGATTGCCAGTGGAAGAAGTAGTTAAAAATGCACCGGATAGCAAAGAAGGATATATCCGTGTACCATCAATAATTGAATAAGGAGGGACAATGATGTCGTTGTTCGAACAAAAGGTTTCTGAGCTTCATGAACGATTACATAAGAAAGAGATAAGTGTCACTGATCTTGTGGACGAATCGTATAAGCGAATCGGACAGGTAGAGGACAAGGTGAAGGCATTTTTGACACTTGATGAAGAAAACGCCCGCAATCAAGCAAAACGTTTGGATGATCAATTGGTAAAAGGCGAGAACGAAGGCGCTTTATTTGGTATGCCAATCGGAGTGAAGGATAATATTGTCACTAAAAATTTACGTACGACTTGCGCGAGCAAAATTTTGGAGAACTTTGATCCAATCTATGATGCAACCGTTGTTCAAAAGCTACAGAAGGCAGAAACGGTTACGATCGGTAAATTGAATATGGATGAGTTTGCGATGGGTTCTTCCAATGAGAACTCCGCATTTCAAGCAACACGCAACCCTTGGAATACGGAATATGTGCCAGGCGGTTCTTCGGGTGGTTCAGCTGCATCTGTCGCTTCCGGTGAAGTCCTATTCTCTTTAGGTTCCGATACGGGTGGATCGATCCGCCAACCAGCGGCATATTGTGGAGTCGTCGGCTTAAAACCTACATATGGACGGGTTTCCCGATTCGGCCTTGTAGCATTTGCGTCTTCATTGGACCAAATCGGACCTGTTACAAGAACTGTTGAAGATAACGCTTATTTGCTTGAAGCGATCTCAGGAGTAGACCCAATGGATTCGACCTCTGCTAATGTTGACGTGCCGAATTTTGTGAATTCATTAACAGGCGATGTTAGAGGATTGAAAATAGCTGTGCCTAAAGAATACCTTGGTGAAGGCGTTGGTGAAGAAGCGCGTAATTCCGTACTTGAAGCATTAAAAGTATTAGAGGGTCTTGGAGCTCAATGGGAAGAGGTTTCCTTGCCGCATTCCAAATATGCTTTAGCTGCCTATTATTTGCTATCTTCATCGGAAGCTTCGGCTAACCTTTCACGTTTTGACGGTGTACGTTACGGACACCGGACAGATAATGCGGAAACTCTTATAGAAATGTATAAGCAAACCCGTGCAGAAGGATTCGGTGACGAAGTGAAACGCCGTATCATGCTTGGAACGTTCTCCTTAAGTTCCGGTTATTATGATGCTTATTATAAAAAGGCTCAAAAAGTACGTACATTAATCAAAAAAGACTTTGAAGATGTCTTTGAAAAATATGATGTCATCGTTGGGCCGACTACACCTACGCCTGCATTTAAAATTGGTGAAAAAGTCGACGATCCATTAACGATGTATGCGAATGATATCCTGACGATTCCAGTCAATCTTGCTGGCGTACCGGGTATATCCGTGCCATGTGGATTCGCAGCGAATGGTCTTCCGCTTGGACTGCAAATGATTGGGAAGCATTTTGATGAAAGCACGATTTACCGCGCGGCTCACGCATTTGAGCAAGCAACAGATTTTCATAAACAATTTCCTAAGCTGTAAGGGGTGAAAATAATGGACTTTGAAACGGTGATTGGTCTAGAAGTACACGTAGAATTAAAAACGGATTCTAAAATTTTCTCAGCGAGCCCAAATCATTTTGGTGCCGCTCCAAATAGTAACACGACTGTAATTGACCTAGGCTACCCAGGTGTATTGCCTGTCGTCAATAAAAAGGCTGTTGATTTTGCAATGAAGGCTGCAATTGCCCTGAATTGCGAAGTGGCGGAAGTTACGAAATTCGACCGGAAAAACTATTTTTACCCGGACAATCCTAAAGCATACCAAATTTCACAGTTCGATCAACCGATCGGTGAACATGGTTGGATTGAAATCGAAGTGGGCGGCAAGAAAAAGAAAATTGGCATTACCCGCATTCATATGGAAGAGGATGCTGGAAAGCTGACACATAAAGGGAACTATTCGCTTTGCGATTATAACCGCCAAGGTACGCCTCTTGTTGAAATCGTATCCGAACCGGATATCACTTCCCCGGAAGAAGCGTATGCTTATTTGGAAAAGCTGAAATCCATCATTCAATACACGGGCGTTTCCGATTGTAAAATGGAAGAAGGCTCACTCCGTTGTGATGCTAACATTTCCTTGAAACCTGTTGGTCAAAAGGAGTTCGGTACGAAAACCGAATTGAAAAACTTGAATTCATTCAACTTCGTTCGCAAAGGGTTGGAGCATGAAGAAATCCGCCAAGCGGAAATCTTGAATGAAGGCGGCATAATCGAACAGGAAACTCGCCGGTTCGACGAAGCTACAGGCAGAACCGTACTAATGCGAATTAAGGAAGGCTCCGATGATTACCGTTATTTCCCGGAACCGGACTTATTGACGATCCATATTGATGAAGAATGGAAAGCTCGTATCGCTGCCGAAATTCCGGAACTTCCGGATGCCCGGAAAAAACGCTATGTCGAAGAATTTGGCTTACCTGAATATGATGCAGCCGTTTTAACGGTAACGAAAGAAAGTGCGGATTTCTTTGAAGCGACAGTTGCTTCAGGTGCCGATGCAAAACTAGCATCTAACTGGATCATGGGTGAGGTTTCCGCTTTCTTGAATGCAGAAGGCAAAGAGCTGCATGATGTCAAATTGACTGCTGAATCATTGGCTGGAATGATCAAGCTGATTGAAGATGGCACGATTTCGTCTAAAATCGCTAAAAAGGTTTTCAAAGAATTGATTGAAAACGGCGGGGATGCTGAAACGATCGTCAAGGAGAAGGGACTAGTCCAAATTTCCGACGAAGGCGCATTGCGTACAGCCGTTGAAGAAGCATTGAATAATAACCCGCAATCCATTGAAGATTTTAAAGCCGGTAAACAAAAGGCAATCGGCTTCCTTGTCGGGCAGATTATGAAAGCGACAAAAGGACAAGCCAATCCACAACTTGTTAATAAAATTTTGGTGGAAGAAATCAATAAACGTTAATGTTGACCGTATCACTTTTAAAGTGGTACGGTTTTCTCTTGACTAAGGCTGAGAAAAATAATAAGCGGAAAAATAATTTTGAGTTATCTGTAGGGGTAACTCCTTTTTGTGTCGTCTATTACATGAATGTTTATCAGGAAAGGGGGAAGAGAAGTGTCCGATGAGTTAGTTGAGAAGGTAAGGGCTGGGAATGATCATGCATTCCGAATGTTGATTGAAAATTATAAACAGACGATTTATAGAACCGTCTATTCCGTCTTGCGGAATCAAAAGGATGCAGAAGATGTTACCCAGGAAGTCTTTATCAAAATCTACACTTCTCTTCCTCAATATAAGAACCAAGGCTTCAAAACTTGGATTACCCGAATTGCCGTCAATCATGCAATCGATCTAAAGAGAAAGAGGGAACGCCAAAAGGAAGAATTACAGGACGAACATTCATCGGAAGTTAATTTGGGCTTAACGGATGATGTCGAGGCAGTATTTTTTCGGAATGAAAGGCGAAAGCAAGTATTACGGAAGCTGAATGACCTTCCAGAGGGATATCGAGACGTTGTATATGGCTATTACATAAAGGAAAAGACATTCAAGCAAATTGCAGAGGAACAGCAGATTCAAGTGAAATCTGTGGAAGTAAAGCTATACCGGGCAAGAAATTGGATGAGAAAACATTGGAAAGAGGAGGATTTTTCATGAATCATGTTTCAGAGGCACAATGGGTTGCATATTTGGCAGATGAAATACCAGAGGCTTTAAAAATTGAATATGAAAATCATCTATACTCCTGTGACAAGTGTTTGTCCGTCTATATGGAAGCGATGGAAAAAGAAGAAACAAGTCTTGACCTTGAAGGATTTGATATTGCAGGTCCAGTCATGGACTCTATTAGCCGATTGAAAGGCGGCTCTGTTGAAGAGTCTTGGCCACACCGAAAAGAGAAGTCACTTCGGACAATCACAAGACATTACCTGATTGCGGCCGGATTTACGATTTTATTAATGGCAGGCGGGGTATTTCAATCATTGACAGAATACGTGGATTCTGTGGAATCAAGCAGTGAAAAGAAAACGCAGTCCTTGACCGAGGACTTTATTGATAAAACATTTACTTGGATGGATACAATCGAAAAGAAAAATAAGGAGGGGTTTAGAAATGAATAAAAGTCCGGTATTAGCTTTTTTATTATCCTTTCTGCCAGGTTTCGGACATTTTTACCTAGGAAGGCAATATAAAGGGCTATTTTATTTTCTTGCCACAGCTGGATTGGGGCTTGGAGGTCTTTTTCTTTCGTTAATCAGTCAATCGGATGCGTTTCTGGCATTTTCCGTTATTGGAATGGTGTTTTATTTCATCAGTATATTTGATTTGGTGGTCATCTCACTGAGGAATCCTAAAAGTGAAGAGGATGTGGAGGGAATGGCAAATCCGCCGGAAGCGGAAAGGTTTTATGTAATCATCCTTTCATTCGTTCCTGGGTTAGGGCATTTTCAGCTAGGCCTCATGAACCGTGGGCTCATTTTTCTCATCAGCTTTTTAGGCTTTGGCATCATGGTGATATTCATCAGTGTGATGACACAAATGGAAGGCCTGTTAATATTCATGGCACTATTGCCTGTTATCTGGATTTACAGCTTTTTTGATTCTATTCAACAGCTGAATAAAAAGCAAAGAGGTGAGGAGCTTATCGATCGGACCGTTTTGGAAGATTTCGAGGAGAGACGGGAATCCGGGAAGAAGAGTAAAGCGGTCGCGACTTTATTCGCTATTTTCCCTGGTGCAGGTCACTTATATTTGGGGCTGCAAAAACGCGGGATACAATTGATGGCCGGCTTTTTATTCGCCATTTACATACTGGATTTACTCCGGTTGGGTTTCTTCTTCTTCCTTATTCCGATTATCTGGTTTTATAGTTTTTTTGATGGATTGCAAAAAGCTTCGAAAATGGAAGAGGGTCCAGTAGAAGATACGCCCATCATTTCGGGAATGGTCAATCATCAAAAATGGTTAGGATTGGGTCTGGTGGGAATTGGAATCTATTTCTTGGCCAGTAATATGATCGTCCCGGCCATCGCTCCCCATTTAGATGAATGGATTGGAAGCAACTTGGAATATTGGTTTAGGGATTATTTTCAAAAAGGCCTTGTATGCATCCTTCTAATAGGCGGAGGAATCAAATTGCTGTCGGGTAGTAAAAAAGGGAGCTTCAAGGAGGAGAGTAAATGAGAACATGGAGAGTCGGAACGATTTCAATGGGGATCTCCCTGGTTGGTTTGGGTTTAGTTTTACTCGTTTCCCAAATTTCGGATATGAATTTGACGACGATTCTGCTATCATGGTGGCCGTTGCTGTTCATGATCTTGGGTACAGAGATTCTCTTCTATATTTATTTTTCCAGAAAAGAAAGTTCTTTTGTAAAATATGATATTCTTAGCATTCTTTTCGTTGGATTGCTTGGAACGACGGGAATAGTTTTAATTCTGCTTACATCCAGCGGATTGTTGGATCAAGTTAGGGCTGCCGTTAATAGTGAAGAGAAAACGGTCAATTTGCCTGGTTTCAATCAAAAGGCAGGAAAGGGCATACAGAGAGTTGTTCTGGACACTGGTTCATACCCATTGACAATTGAAAGTGGTAAGGACGAAGAAGTTTCCGTTTTTGGAACATATGGTGAGCGGGTAATGGAAGATGATGATTCATTGTTGAACAATGCGGAAGATTATTTACTTGTTGAAAGAAATGGTGATACTCTTTATATTAGCTTCAAGGATTTACCGAGTCAAAATGGACTTTTGGACAGTGGTACAAGGAATCTTAAGGCAACCCTTATAATCCCTGCTGAGTTGGCAGTGGAGATAGACGGTCAAAGTACCGATCTTGTCTTGAAGCCTAGAAAGCTCTTGAATGACTGGAGTGTAAAGGACAGCGGAAATCTAAGTGTAGTCCTTCAGGATAATAGTGATATCAAGATAGATGCTAGAGGGGTAGAGGAACTTGAAGGCCCCGAGAGTGGCTGGAAGATGACTGAAGTGAAAAAAGGAACAAGTGATGAAGGCATTGTAAAAAAGAATGGGATATTCAATAATGGTGATGGGAAACATACTTTAACGGTTACCGATACATTTAACGTGAACGTTCAATATCCATGATTGAAATCATTTACTAGAATAAAATTGTAAAAAGCATTATAATTTTCCCTGATAAGATTTCTAGTAAAATGTAAAAGATATGGACCGAAATACGGTCCTCTTTTTTTTCGAATATTGCTTTTCATGTAATGAAGGATTAAGATGTAAATTATGGAATCAATATGTATAAGGATGATGGGAAATGAAAAGAGCAAGGTTGATTTACAACCCGACTTCGGGCCGGGAAGCCATTAAGAAGAGCCTGCCAGGTGTGCTAGCGAAGCTTGAAGAAGCTGGTTATGAAGCTTCTGCACATGCGACGACCGGTGCTGGGGATGCGACGAAAGCGGCAAAGATAGCGATTGAACGCGGCTATGAGGTAGTTATTGCAGCAGGGGGCGACGGTACGATTTATGAGGTTGTTAATGGACTGGCCACTGCAGAGAAACGTCCGAAACTAGGAATCATCCCGACGGGAACGACCAATGATTTCGCCCGGGCGCTGCATTTACCGAAGTCGATCGAAGGGGCAGCCGAAATTATTGCCGGCGGGCATACGATGCCGATCGATATCGGGAAAATGAACGATAAGTATTTTATCAATATTGCTGGCGGGGGCAGATTGACCGAATTGACCTACGACGTGCCGATCAAGCTGAAAACGATGCTCGGTCAGCTAGCGTACTATATTAAAGGAATTGAAATGCTTCCTTCAATTAAGCCGACGGAAGTTTCTATTGAATATGATGGAAAGCTTTTTGAAGGGGAGATCATGCTTTTCTTGGTGGCTAACACGAATTCGGTCGGGGGCTTCGAGAAACTGGCCCCTGACGCCTCTTTGAATGATGGTATGTTCACGTTGCTTATTTTAAAAAAGGCAAACCTGGCTGATATTGTCCGTGTCGCAACATTGGCAATGCGCGGTGAGCATATCCATGATAAAAATGTCATTTATGAAAAAGCCAATCGAATTAAAGTACAGGCCAAAAAGGATATGATGCTTAATTTGGATGGGGAATTTGGCGGGATGGCCCCAGCTGAATTCGTCAATCAGTACCGCCATTTTGATGTATTCATCCCGCAAGGACTACTGCCGGATGATCCGGCAAATAAATAAGGTGAAAAGGCCACTGAATCTGGTGGCCTTTTCAGTTTAATGAAGCAAGGAGAATTGCAACATGTATATCAGGAAAGCGACACCGGAGGATGCGGACAAGGCAGCCATATTGACCCGGTTAGCGATTAAGGAAATTGCAGAGGTTTTGACAGGTGAAACGGAAGAAGAAAGAATACTTTCCGTTCTTGCCGACTTGTTCAGGAAAAGTGGGAATCGGGTCAGCTATGAAAATACGCTTGTCAGTGAACATGATGGACAAGTATCTGGATTGATCATTGCTTACCATGGCAAGGATGCCGAAAGCTTGGATGAACCGATAGTGAAACAATTAAGGATGAAAATGAAAGACCCAAGCGTTACGCTCGATAAGGAAGCGGAAATGAGAGACTTTTATTTGGATACCGTGTCCGTCGACCCGAATTTTCAAGGAAGAGGAATTGGCAGTGCACTGATTCAATATGTGGAGGAATACGCTAAAAATAAGGGGTATCCAAGAATTTCTTTAGTCGTTGAAAATGAAAATGTAGCAGCGAATCGTCTCTATGGCAGATTAGGATATATAGAAATGAAAACCATTTCGATTAGCGGCCATGAATTTCGCTATATGGTAAAGGAAATAGAAGAACCTCCTGTTTAACAGGGGGTCCTTTTTAGTTCTTTGAAGTTTGGCATTGTATGCGATTACATTTGCTGCCCATTCATGGCTGCCCAATCAGCGTAAGCTCCGGTGCCATTACAGCCGGGACAGTCGTGTATATCGGAAAAATGATATTCCGTAGGTACGAAGGAGCTGTATCCACGTCCGTAACAATCCGGACAGAGGCCTTTTTCCTCCATACTCGCTCGATGTTTTTCTATCCTTGTAGCATTCCAGGCCGATATAGAGTTAAATAAACCCATTTCCTCACCTCTTTTGTTTTTCCTTATTTTTCTTTTTTTATTGAACTTTTATTCATGGAACTATGAAAAATTCGTAATTCCTTCCACTATATTTTTATGAAAACCAGGGTAAATTGGTGAGTGGTTTTGTGGCAAGGCCTCTATTGTGGTAAAATACAGGCTAGCATAAAAAAGAAAAGAGAAGATGATATGAAAAAAACAGCACCAGTTGCTAAAAATGATATAGTAGAGGTTTTATTTGAAGATTTAACACATGAAGGAGCTGGCGTCGCTAAAGTCGATGGCTACCCGATCTTTGTTCAGGGCGCCCTTCCAGGTGAAAAAGCAAAAATCAAAGTAATGAAGGCTAATAAGGGTTATGGCTTCGGACGCTTGATGGAGATTATCGAAAACAGTCCATACCGGGTTGAGGTCACGACTGAAGACTACCATAAGTACGGTGGTTGTCAGCTGCAGCATATGAGCTATGAAGGACAGTTGGAATTCAAGGAAAAGCAAGTACGTGAAGTGATGACACGCATTGGGAAACTTGAGGATGTGAAGGTTCACCCGATCATCGGGATGGAGAATCCAACCCATTATCGCAATAAAGCGCAAGTGCCTGTTGGTGAAAAGGATGGCAAGCTAATAGCAGGGTTCTTCAAACCGCGGACACATGAAATCGTTGAAACGAAAGAAAGCATTATCCAAAATGAAGTGATTAATGAAGCCGTTCAAGTCGTTAAAGAGATTTTCAGTAAACTTGGTATCCCCGCTTACAATGAAGAGGCACATAAAGGTGTATTGCGGCACATCATGGCCCGTTATGGCAAGCAAACAGGGGAATTAATGATTGTTCTTGTTACTAGAACGAAAAGTATCCCTTTCATCGAAACCATCGTGAAGGAAATCGTTGAACGTCTTCCACAAGTTAAATCCATCGTTCAAAACGTGAATTCCAAGAAAACGAATGTTATCTTAGGTGATAAAATGACTGTGCTATGGGGCGACGAAGTGATCCATGATATGATCGGTGATGTGAAATTTGCGATATCAGCAAAATCCTTCTACCAAATCAATCCAGATCAAACGAAAGTCCTTTATGATAAAGCTCTTGACTATGCAGGGCTGACTGGTGAAGAAACGGTGATAGATGCCTATTGCGGCATTGGGACCATCTCATTATTTTTAGCTAAAAAAGCGAAAAAAGTAATCGGTGTCGAAGTGGTCGAAGAAGCGATCGAAGACGCACGGCGCAACGCTGAATTGAATGAAATCTCAAATGCAGAATTCATGGTCGGCGATGCAGGTAACGTTATTGCTGAATGGTATCAAAAGGGCAATACTGCTGATGTCATCGTGGTGGATCCGCCACGCAAAGGTTGTGAAGAATCCCTTCTGAATACGATCATCGAGATGAAGCCTAATAAAGTCGTATACGTATCATGCAACCCAGGCACTCTAGCGCGTGATCTTCATATCTTGGAAGAAGGCGGATATAAAGCAGTTGATATCCAGCCTGTCGATATGTTCCCAATGACTACACATGTTGAAAATGTAGTGTTATTAGAGTTGAAATGATTGAATGCGGGCCCGGTCTAATTGACTGGGCCCGCATTTTTTATGTTTGTACAATATTGACTTCCGATCCACACACTCGCTCTCTGCGGGCGGTCGTCCCTCGGCATGCGCCTGAGGGAGGGGTTTCACTAGGCGCGCTTTTCCCGCAGGAGTCTCTCCAAATAACTTAGTTACAACAGTTAGAAAGGAGACCATGCCTAGGGCTGCTTTGGGTCAGGTTGTTTCGGGAGAATATTTGAAGAAAGATAGGTTCCCGAACCTCTTTGTCAACAAACTGTTGGTCCCGGTCTAAATGACCGGGACCTTTTTCACGTAGTTAAATTGAAGAAAAGGGAGGGGGATTTTTTTTTTGAATGATTATTCTTGACGCTCTGACTTGGACATATATTAAGAAATATATGGATTGGGAGGCAAGGTGATTTTATTAATTTTCAAAAAGCGGTGGCTGTCATTGTTGGTAGCTTTTTGGTGGGCATTGGAATAAATGGATTTTTGGTTCCTCATCATTTAATAGATGGCGGCGTAATTGGGATTGCACTCATCCTTCATTATTTCTTTAGTTTTCAAACGGGACTATCCATGTTGGTCCTTAGCATTCCTATATTTTTATATGCCTGGTATTATGAACGCCCTTTTTTCTATAGCAGCGTTCACGGATTGCTTTTGACATCCCTTTTTATGGATTGGCTTAATCCATTGAAAAAGGTTTTTTCCATTTCAATACTGGCAAGCTCCTTGATTGGCGGTGTCATCATAGGGATGGGCATAGGACTCATGCTTCGATATGAGACAAGCAGCGGGGGGACGGATATGCTAGCCAAAATCATCTCAAAATCCACCTCCATGGATATTGCTTTGGCGATTATCGTCATAGATACATTAATCATTTCAGCTGCAGCATTCACCTTAGGTATCGAAATTTTTCTTTTTTCATGTGTGACGATCGTGATCATTGGACTGGTCACATCGCTTATGAAAGTGAGGGAATGAATATATAATCAGTTCCTTAAGATATGGATTACGTTATCTATCGCCTTTTGCAGCTTCTCGCTATTTTTGCCAAACATCTCTTTAGCTTCTTTTGATTCAGTTCCAAGTGCAAATAACTCCAAGTCCGCTTGGCATTTCTTCAAGGTCGCGAGCAAAAGAGGTTTTTCTTGAGGAGAAGGAACTTTAAGTTTATCATCAAAAAGGTCCACAGTTAATTCTCCATTAGAATTGGCCTGACCAAGAAATACATTATCGAGGATTACCCCCACCTTTTCCAGTTCAGTAAGAAGCCAATTTCGGTTCAGACCAATCGTGGAAAGTGGTTCATCAAGTATACGGCCATCCATGATGATGGTTTGTGGCTCCTTTACTGCAGCCACTGGCATGTTAAGGTCCTTAGGTGTTACAGGTTGATTTTGCTTCTTTAACATTACGGAAAAATCCCCATTGGCTTCCAATAAGGCAAACTCAACTTCAGAAATATCAAAGACATCCTTTTTTCGGAGCAATCCCAGCAATTCATCGATGGTATATTTCTCTTTTTTTAAATTATCTTCCATGACTTTCCCATCTTTGATGAAAACCGATGCTTTTCCTTCCACAAGATCACGGAATGTTTTACTTTTTAAGGATATTAATCCTGCAATGAAAGGTGCTATGGCAAAAACAAGAATGGACAGGACGCCATGTATAATATTGCCCTCCACTTTTGTAGCTAATTCTGCCCCAACATTACCGATGGTTATGCCCGTTACATATTCAAAAAAGGAGAGCTGGGACAATTGTTTTTTTCCTAACACTTTAGTGATTAAAAAAAGAACAATTAAAAAGAAAAATGAACGCAAAACAATTTCTAACCAACCCGGCATTACCAAACACCTCCTGCTTGATCATTAAAAACCTTTATATTGTGGTTCTTCCCGTTCTAACTCGCCCACGCGCTTCTGTACATCCTTCCTAACTTCATTAACCACCAGCATCGTTTCATGCAAAATCCGTTTAGATTCATCATCTTGAGTCCTGAGTGCTAAGCTGGATAAGCCTGCTTCAATTCCTTTTAGGCTGGAGACACATTGTTTGACATTGGAAGCTATCGTCATGCAGCAACCTCCTTATCTTTTTAGGTCTATAATAATGACTCGGAACCATGAGCAGCTGTTATCCAGGCACTGGTTGCTTCCAGCATGCCAGCGGCAACAACCGATCAATCGATTCTTTTTCACATCTGCTAACGCTACAGGTGTCTGTTCAAACATCAACCCTTAGTTTTGTGCTTCTCCGTCATATTCAATCGATACGGCATGGGCGATGCATGGAATCGTCTCACTTTGTTGAAAGGATAGGGGAGATAGCAAGGCACCGGTAGCCACGACGAGCAATCGTTTAATTTCCCCTTTTTTCATGCGATTTAATAAATGACCATAAACGACGGTTGCGGAACATCCAGGGCCACTTGCCCCGGCCAGGACCGGTTGACCATCCCTGTATATCATTAAACCGCAATCTTTATATTGCTCTTCTTTAATCGGCGTGCCATGTTTTTTAAATATTGCCAAAGAAACTTCATGTCCAATCTTTCCTAAATCCCCAGTCACTATCAAATCATAATAGGATGGGTCGAGGTTTCTTTCTCTGAGATGTGCTTCAATCGTATCTACAGCGGCCGGAGCCATGGCACCTCCCATATTGAAAGGATCGGTCAATCCCATGTCGATGACACGGCCTATCGTAGCTGAAGTGACCCTTGGGCCTTCCCCGGCACTGCTTAATAAAGCCACTCCTGCCCCCGTAACGGTCCATTGGGCTGTCGGAGGTTTTTGCCCTCCGTATTCAGTTGGATAGCGAAATTGCTTTTCCACTGCAGCGTTATGGCTTGATGCTCCTGTCAATAAGTACTCTGCCCCTTTTGTGTTGACAAGGTATGCACCAAGAGCCAGTCCCTCCATGGAGGTGGAGCAGGCGCCAAATAAGCCGAGATAAGGTGTTCCTAGTGTTCGACAGGCAAAACTGGTAGGGGTTATTTGATTGATTAGGTCGCCTCCTAGGAAAAATTGTATCTGTTCCTTTTGAAGACCCGCCTTCTCGATTGCTTTTGTACTCGCTTCCTCCAATAAGACTTTATGTGCTTTTTCATAGGTATCTTGATTGATCCATAAATCGGAATGGAGAAGATCGAAATCATCCGCAAGCAAACCGTCTGCTTCAAATGGACCGCCAACGGTTCCAGTGGAGACGATGACAGGCTTTTGATCAAACACCCATGTGCGATGCCCCGTAAGCATTATTAAACCACCCCATTGTATGAGTATTGTCAGTAAGATTAAACAAAGGAATAACATAAAAATCCTTCAGCCAATTTGAATATAGTACAGCCACGAAACCTTTGGCCCGGAGTTCAATGGCTGCAGTATCACTGCAACCTGAAAGTAACAAAGCGGCCAATTCGGTCAAACAAAATCCGGAGATAAAGCAGTCAGCTTTTACTTTTTATCATTTAACATCCTTGTATCACATCATTCGGCGTTAAAAGTCTTTCTGAAGTCCAGGACAATCGTAATTCTCAAAACGATCTTCTACGATGATTCTGAAGTAAAGAATTACAGCTCTTTCATCCGCAGTTCAAGTCAGGTATGTAACCCTTTGGTAGTTTGTGATTGGCTTAAAGATTTTGTTCTTGGTTATGGAAAGATATAAAAAAGGCTGGTTGCTTTAACCAACCTTTTTTATATGGATGATCATTGTTTATATTGAGGTTCCTCGTTTTGAATCTCTTCTATGCGAGGAGTGATGCTGTCGACAATCGTTTGTGTTTGTTGGGCAGCTTGTTGGTACAATTGTTTGGCTTGCTCATTATCTGTTGAAAGGGCGAAAGTTTCAAAGCTCGCTTGAGCGCTTTTTAACCCTGCTATAGTTGTTTTGACATCGTTTATAACTGTCATATATGAACCCCCTAGTTTTTAACTGCCTTATTAGAGTGAGGAAAAATTGAATATACATACCTTCTAAATATATCCATGATTGAAATCACTTAGCTTCTTCCATTAATCAAACGTTTGATTAATGGAAAGGAAACAGGCAGAATTCATTGTTTTAATCCTCCTTTTTCGTTGTGCGACTCGTTTTTATTGTTTAATCATTGACCGAATTCAGAATTTTAAATATAATTGTAGAAAACATAACGTTGTTACGTGAGGTGATATGACATTTATATTATGGACGATTTATATAGTAGGGTTGTTATTGAAATTTCATCTGAAGAAGTGATGAAAGGACTGCTATTCCACAAAAGCAAACAGGAGTCGGAAATTGAATCGATCAAAGGTAAAATTCATAAATATGAGCAAAAACGACGAGCTGAGGAAGCTTGGTATCAATCACTGTCACCATTTAAACGTTTTTTTACAGGGCGTGCCCCAAGTCATCACCAGGCGGTTGAACATTTGGTGAATGTGAAAGATAGATATAAACAAATCGAGAGAATAAAACAGCGGGTCGCTTTTTTAGATGAGGTGATCGGTTTACTTGAGGCTGAACCAGAAAAAAGGGAAATGAATTTGCCATCAGACATCATTAAAGAAATAATGGCCTGGCAGAAAGCGGAGGGAACGACGAGATGACTCTAGAAACGTTAAACGCAGGCTTGGATACGATTTGGGTGGTTCTTACAGCAGCCATGATACTATTGATGGAGGGCGGGTTTGCCTTATTGGAGGCAGGGTTCGTCCGTACGAAAAATAATGTGAACATCATCATGAAGGTTTTTACCGATATTACGATCGGAACGCTTTGCTATTTCGTCGTTGGTTTTGGCTTAATGTATGGAAAGGATGTATTTGGAATCATCGGGGCAAGTGGCTTTCTGCTGAAAGGTGATTTGTCGCACATCGACCTTACGATTTCCATGGATGCATATTGGTTATTTCAAGGGGCATTCGTCATCGCCGTCATTTCCATCGTTTCGGGAGCAGTTGCGGAAAGGATCAATTTTCGGGCGTATCTTATTTTTGTCGTAATGATGACAGCATTCATCTATCCGATTGCCGGTCACTGGGTATGGGGTGGCGGATGGTTAAGTAGGATGGGCATGCAGGACTTCGCAGGGTCTGCTGTCATTCATGCACTAGGCGGTTTTTCAGCACTTGCGGCTGCCATTGTTATCGGGCCGAGAGCAGGTAAATTCACTTCAAGGGGGACCAGCTCCATTTCGCTGCCGAGTAATCTCCCCTTGGCATCTGTCGGAGCATTCCTTTTATGGTTTGGCTGGTTTGGATTTAATGCAGGAAGCACCTTGCAAGCTACAGATGTCCGAATTGGACATATTGCCATTGTCACGATGCTCTCAGCTGCATCAGGGGGAGCGGTTACCCTGCTTTATACACTGTTTAGATATGGACGCTCGGATGCACCTTCCGTCATCAATGGCTCACTTGCTGGTCTTGTCGGGATTACGGCTGGATGTGCATTCGTTAGTGATCTGGCGGCGTTGCTGATTGGAGCAGTTTCTGGAATGTTGATGTTAGCTGCGACAAATTGGTTGGAAGTCCGGAAAATCGATGATCCGGTCGGTGCCTTTCCTGTTCATGCGGCATCAGGAATGTGGGGGACGCTAGCGGTAGGGCTTTTCTCCACTGAAAACGGATTGTTTGCCGGCGGAGGATGGCATTTGCTCGGAGTTCAAATATTAGGATTAGTGGTGTTATGCATCTGGGGCTTTTCAGTGACTTGGCTTGTTTTTAAAGTTATAAAGGTTTGGCTGCCGATAAGATCGACTGAAGAAGAAGAAGAACTTGGGTTGGATATCAGTTATCATGGCATCATGGCCACACATACCTCGCCGGAATTCATCAAGGTAGAGGAATACTATAAGCAGGATGAAGAATTGACAAGATAATGTCTATAATACAATGGTAAAATCAAGTAAGAGGTGAATTTTTAAATGGGTGTATGCAATCTTAATCATTCGCAGCAAGATGTCAGGCTAAAATTTGAGAGCCAAAAGGCATTTTTACCAACACAATTGAGTCAAACATTAGATCGATATCTTGAAAAAGGGAATTCGCAGGAAACATTGAATGAACTTTTTCATCTATTGAAGAAGTATGACTTGTCTACCCAGGAGGAACAGGAATCTAGAAACGAAAAGTTGAAACGGTTCATGTTGTAAATTAGAAAGAGCAGGAGTGTAAATAAGACTCCTGCTCTTTTATTTTCTTGGCTCTTTTCGTAAAGGTTGTTGTTTTTAAAACGAAACTATCTAAGGTTGATTGGAGCGGAAAGCGAGCATCTGGAGGGGAAATCAACCACACCTCACTACTTGGTAAATAGCAACAAAGTATGTGAAAACAGCCATTTTCTTATAAATAACTTGATGAATTCCGCGGGAATATGGCAGATTCCTATTTTTTATTCTGCAGATCAGTATTGTGTA
This sequence comes from Peribacillus sp. S4, assembly GCF_046715815.1. NCBI lineage: Bacteria > Bacillati > Bacillota > Bacilli > Caryophanales > Bacillaceae > Peribacillus > Peribacillus sp. S4. The sequence continues at coordinate 495,535 of NZ_CP175708.1, forward strand.
ACTACTTTTTTAAAGCAAGTAGCAGGATTCATATTTAAGGCGGCGAAAACAATTGTGTATATGACAAATAGTGAAAATCGTAAAGCTATGTAACCCTGGACAAGGGTTTGTTGAACCTTTAAAGATTAATCAATCGTTTGATTAAATCTCAAAGCAAAAAGCGGGAGCTCACAATGAGCTCCTGCTATTTCCTTCATTAAAAACCATCATCTGTTGCGGTGAAGGGGATGTTAAGGTTTCTTTCCACGGCCCGAAGTCTTTGATTCAGTCTGTTTAACCTATTCGTATGTCGCTGGTCCGCTTGACTTAGCCTGGTGATTTCCTGGTTAATGCGGTTCACTTCACGATTTATCCGCGTGATTTCTTGGTTCTGCCGATTGAGTTCCCTCGTTTGACGCTCGTTTTGACGCTCAAGTTCCCGGATTCTTCTTTCAAGTTGTTGAGGCTGCCTTTCAATATCGAATTGGTCTGGCACCTGGCTATATGGATTTTCTTGTACCTGCTGAAAGTTCCAATCTTGCTGTGGCATATAATCAAATCGTTCAGGCTGTTGGAAGTATGGGTTAAAATTTGGTTCAAAGTACTGATGATTTCCGTTTTGTTGTGGATAAGGATAAAATCCGTATGAATTCATGGTCAACTCTCCTTTTTAAAATCAGGATGGATACCCTATAACTTATGTCAGTTCCGGTGAAGTGACTAGGCGTTAGCCCATATGAATGGGAAGAAGAGGGAACTCACAGAAAAAATTTCAATAAATTTGCAGAAACGATCCGGTTCATATATCGTTTAGGGTAGGAGAAATTCTTTTTTTCATCTTGAAACCAATTCCAAGGATAATCCGTATATAAAGAAAAGAGTGTAAGTCAGGAGTGTAATGATAATGAATCGATTTGTTGCTGATTTTGTTCCAATATTGATTGCATTTCCAATGGTTTTGCCGGTTTGGATAATTAGCTATTTCGTATTGAATCAACCGTTTGCCCTGTCCGTTGTCATATCTTTAGCAGGAGGGGTACTTGCATACTGGCTGAGTTCCGTATATTTTTCATCAAGATACCTCAAAAAACATGAATTGACGAGAAAAGAATATCAATATATAAAGAAAAATTTAATTGAAGCAAAACCAAAGATATGGAGGGTGCAAAAAGCACTAATCTCGGTCAGGCATATCTCTTCTTTTAAACAGAGGAAAGAGATGATTAAAATGATCAGGAAAATATACAGTCTGACAAAAAAAGAACCGAAGCGGTTTTATCAAGCGGAACAGTTTTATTACTCGCATCTGGATTCTGCCATGGAGCTTGCGGAGAAATATGTTTTTCTAGCACAGCAGCCAAAAAAGAATAGGGAACTTGAACTTTCCTTAACGGAGACTCGTAAAACTTTAAAGGAACTTACTAATACGATAGAAAAGGATTTATATAAAGTGATTGCCGATGATATCGATGACCTTAACTTCGAATTGGATGTTGCTAAGCAATCCATTAAAACTAGAAAAGAGTCACAAGTAATTGATGAAAGCAGGAGGTTAAAATGAATAACAATGATCCAAACCTGTTGAATAAAACGAATAACGCCAGTTTGATCGATGACCTTTTAGCCAATCCATTTGATGGGGTGCAGGAGCTTGAGAAAGTATCTTCCCAGGAAGCGAAACCGCTTAAACTGATTGATGTCATTCCTGAAGAGAACAGGGCCAAAGCTTATCAGCTTGCCGAACAAATCGACCCAACGAATCATCAGGCAATGATATCCTATGGTACACCCGCCCAATCAAAGCTCCTGACCTTTTCTAATTCCATGCTTGAGCATGTCCAGAAAAAAGATGTGGGTGAAGTGGGGAGCATTATCAATGATTTAATGAAAAAGTTAAACGAACTCAGCCCGGATGAGTTAAAACCGGATAAGCCCTCATTTTTTGCGCGTATGTTCGGGAAGCTCTCGGGATCTGTACAGGAGGTGCTATCCAAGTATCAAAAAACCGGTGCCCAAATCGACCGTATCAGCGTAAAACTCGATCGGAGCAAGAATATCCTGTTATCGGATATCGTAATTCTCGAAAAGCTATATGAAACGAATAAGGAATATTTCCAGGCATTGAATGTCTATATTGCAGCTGGGGAAATCAAGCTCGAAGAAATCCATGAGAAAACGATTCCGGAGCTAAGGAAGTCCGCTGAATCAAGTAATGATCAAATGAAGTTTCAAGAAGTAAATGATATGCTGCAATTTGCTGAACGGTTGGATAAAAGGCTTCATGATTTGAAGTTGAGCCGTGAAATCACGATTCAAAGCGCACCGCAGATCAGGCTGATCCAAAACACAAATCAGGCACTAGTCGAAAAAATCCAATCTTCGATCATGACAGCCATCCCACTTTGGAAAAACCAGGTTGCGATTGCACTGACCCTAATCAGGCAAAGGCATGCTGTAGAAGCCCAAAAACAGGTTTCCAAGACTACAAATGACTTATTATTGAAGAACTCCGAGATGCTGAAAACGAATACCATTGAAACCGCAAAAGAAAATGAGCGCGGACTTGTCGATATCGAAACATTAAAGAAAACTCAAGCTAACTTGATATCCACGCTTGAGGAGACCATGCGGATCCAAGAAGAAGGCAGGCATAAACGCCGTCAAGCTGAACAGGAATTGGCGTCAATGGAAAATGAACTGAAGCAGAAACTATTAGAGATAAAGGGATAAGGGGAGATAACATGGAGACTATCGAGGCTATAAAAACGAGAAGAAGCATTGGAATCGTTAAGCAAGATCCGGTTCCTAAAGAAATGATCGAGCAAATCATTGAAGCCGGAACATATGCACCTAATCATCATCGGACGGAGCCTTGGCGTTTTTTTGTTTTGACAGGGGAAGGAAGAAATAAACTTGGGCAGGTATTCGAAGAAATAACAAGAATCGAAAATGCTGATGATACCCCTGAAAGTTTAATCAGCAAGCTCGAAAGGCAAAAAAAGAATCCATTAAGGGCTCCAGTCATCATCGCGGTGGGCATAGAGCCTAGTGATAAGAATAATGTCCTCGTCGCAGAAGAATATGCGGCTGTGAACAGTGCCATCCAAAATATGCTTCTTGCAGCACATTCTCTAGGTTTGGGAGCAGTATGGAGAACGGGGAAAATAACTTATCATGACAAAGTCCGTGAATTTTTCAATTTATCCTCTAAGGGAGAGGTATTGGCTTTCATATACTTGGGTTATCCTGACATGGAGCCGAAACCTGCTAAGAAAACACCGATTGACGAATTGACCACATGGATCGGATGAGGATTAGGATTAGGGGCTGCATCAGTTTATAGACACTGATGCAGCTTTTTTTATTGGCTTCTTTAATTATACTTTTACTGAAAGGGATTTGACTTTGTCAGGCTTCGTTTCAAGTGACGATTGGTGAATTAGGTTGTACAATACAAAGGAAGAATAAATTTTGATGAATTAGGATGTGTCTATAGATGAGAACGATTGATCCATTTGAGATACTCGATGGAAAAGCGATAAAATATTTGGATGTATTTGGCGTTGAGGATGGCATTGCTTTAAAAAGTAAATACGAAGATAAATCGTATTGGATATATGATTATTATTGCATGCATCAGACTTGTGATTGCCAGGAAGTATACCTTGAATTCGTTGAGGAGCTTAAAGGCAATAAACAGGCGGGACAGCATTTTGGAGTGAGGGTTTCTTTCGGGGATAATCAATTCGTCCTGGAGGATTATAATATTTCGAAGCAAAAGGCGATGGATATCGCGGAAGATACGCTGAAGTACAGTAAAGATGTAATGGAGTTATTTAAACAGCGGTATCAGCAAATGAAGGAAAAAGGCACGCAAATTATCACGGAAAGTGCAAAGGCAGCTAAAATGCCGCATGTTCATGCAGAACCGGTCATTGGCAGAAATGAGCCTTGTCCATGCGGAAGCGGGAAAAAATACAAAAAATGCTGCGGTGCAGCTTAACATCTTGGAAGCTGACTCGATTCGGAGTCGCTTCTTTTTTATTGGAAAAGAGCGTGCTTGGGAAAAAAATGAGAAAAAAGTGTAGCATAAAACGAACATTTGTTCTATAATAAGAGTACCAGATAATAACACAAAAAGAAATAAAAACTAGTTATTTAGACGGAATTTTCCGAAAACTTCTTTTTTATTTTCATAAATCTGGTATATATAAGAGAGAAGAGTTTTTTGATCTCATCTCTTTCAACGGTAGACGGCAACCAGACGGGATGAAAATCCCTACACTGATGGCAGTTTAACTTATTGAACGAAGGAAGGGGTAATCAAATGACAAGAGAAAAAAGATTAATACCTTACAAAGTTCTTGAAGTAATGGAAACGGTGAAAGAGAAGATTCCTGAGGGTGTCGAGCTTGTGAAAGCACCGGCAATTTGGGAAAAAAGCAGTTATGGTGAGGGCGTGGTAGTTGCCGTCATCGATACAGGCATAGACAAGGGACATCCAGACCTCAAGGAAAGAATCATTGGCGGGAAGGATTTTACCAATACCGGGGATTATCAAGATGATAACGGACATGGGACACATGTTAGCGGTACGGTTGTTGCTGCCATTAATAATGCTGGTGTAGTGGGAGTGGCTCCGAAGGCAAGTATATTAGCGTTAAAGGCCCTGAATGGTCAAGGACAAGGCGACATTGATTGGATTAATGGTGCTCTAGAGTATGCCATCAATTGGCGGGGGCCAAATGAAGAAAAGGTTTCGGTTATTTCACTTTCGCTTGGCGGACCTCCCGATGAGACTGAACACAAACTCATTCAAAAGGCCCTTCAGAACGATATCCTTGTTGTTTGTGCAGCTGGAAATAGCGGTGATGGGCGTCATGAAACGGATGAATTGGATTATCCAGGAGCATATCCCGAGGTAGTGGAAGTGGGGGCTGTGGATTTAAGCAGAAATTTAGCGGATTTTTCAAATACAAATGATGAAATTGACTTGGTGGCGCCAGGGGTTGATATTCTCTCTACGTATCCAGGAAATAAATATGCCAGGTTGAGCGGAACTTCAATGGCTACGCCTCATGTAAGCGGTGCGGCAGCTCTCTTGAAAGTGATTGCTGAAAAAGAATTTGAGCGCAATTTAACTGAAGCGGAATTATATGCACAGCTGGTGAAAAGTACGGAAGATCTGGGAATAAGCAAAAAAGCGCAGGGAAATGGACTGCTTAACTTAACGATTACGGAACAAAGAGCTGAAAAATCGATTAAGATTACGATAGAATCAGAAAATCTAAAGTTACCGAGTAAATCGGTGGTCATGGAATAGTAGAGAAAAAAGGTGCCCCAGGAAATTTTTGGGGCACCTTCCATAATGATTATTTTTTATTTTTCCTTAGAGCTGCAAAAAGGGCTACAATGGAAAGAATTAATGATATGACAGCCAGGGTAATGACCAGCGTTTGGTTGCCATCACCTTCTGTTGTTGCTGCATCCTTTGAATTGTCAGGTGTCGTGGAATCATTAATGTCAGCTTCATCTTCGTGACCATGGTCCGCAGGTTCAGCATCAGCCTTGGGTGCAACCGTGATTTCCGTTACAGAATGCGGTAGGTCTGAGCCTTCTTCACCGCTCCATTCAACGATTTCACCATCTTCGTAATATTGAAATGCATCCCAGGCAACTTTCGTTTCTTCTTTAGGATTTTGTGCTACGAAAGAGAATTGCTGGAATTGTCCAGCAGCTATTCCTTTGTCAGTTGCTGCCCAAGTTACCGTTTTTACATGCCCATCTTTGTCACCTTCTGTCGTTACTTTCCATCCCGGTACAGGCTGATAGCTTTCAAAAGTAACCCCTTCAGGTACTTTTAAAGTCACCTTTGTAGTGGCAGTTTCTTTTTCTACGGGTACTTTAATTGTATAAGTTTCCCACGCCTCAGGTGCAGATGAACTTGGCTTGACCGAAACGTGAGCATATGCTGAACCGGAAAAAATGAATAATGCAGCAAATGTAAAAATAAGTAGCTTTGAAATGTTTTTCATTTTTATAAATCCCTCCTATTATGAATTCCCTATGAAAATTATAAAATCAGCATTGATTGAATCCAGGCTTTCAGTCAATCCATGAACATGGATATTCCACTTTCCTGGCATGGTTAATATAGACTTTGATGTAAATGTCCCTGTGTTTTTCTCCTTCATTTGCAGCTTTATTTCACCGCGTGGCGTATCCAATGGCTGCATCGTGATCGTAAGCTGCTCTATTTCAGCAATTGGCTTGCCTTCATTGGATAGATTTACTTGAATCATGTTATCCCCGACTTCATTGGGCGTCACCATTAATGTAACCTCGTTATTTTCATCAGTCCGTAACGTTTTTTCAATGGGGCCCGGAGAAGACATGGCAGTTTGGACATTTGTTAATAAAGCTGCAACGAGAAGGATGACGATTCCTAAACCAAACTCCATTCCCACACTATAACCAAGTTTTTTCGTTTGCTTTTTCCCTCTGAGAAAATGAAAGCCGCCTAAAACGATCATGATTAACATGAGACCGATTTTCGCTAGTAACAATTGGCCATATGTTGTGTTAAACATTGAATGGATAGTTGGCACATGCTGTAAACTGCTATATATTCCGCTAATAATCAGGATGATTACAAACAGAAATGCCCATTTGGAAAACCTTTGAATGATCGACCAGTAAAAGGTTTTCTTATCTTGTTGGACTGCCTGCCGATCTGCAAGCCCAGGCAAAATCACCAATATGGCCATAAGGCCGCCGAGCCATAAAGCCATGGAAAATAAATGAAGGAAATCCATCAAAACGGCCAGAGCCTGATTAGGAACGGCTGCTGTATGTCCGGTGAATGCCTTACAAATCATCAAGCTGGCAATTATGATGAATGAAATGAAAGGTAGTGATTTATTCATTGAGTTCTCGAGCATGAAATAAATTACTAAAAATAGAAGGAGCAATATTAGAATTTCCAAGATCCAGATCGTCCCAAAGTTTGTAGCATTCAATACTTCCTTTATATAACTAACATTAAATGCATCGGTCCAACCTACGCCAGCATCGATCGTAACTCTTAAAGGCAGGCTGCAGAAGATGGAAAATGCTAAACCAGCATATGAAAGCCAAAGGTATAGACGGGTTCTTCTGCTGGCTTCAAAAAGTCGGGAATCCTTCATTAGCGATAATCTGAAAAAAAGGATTCCGGTAAGGGCAGCGAAGCATATGTATTGTAGACTTTGCAGAATAACGTTGATGGAATTCGGAAAACTTTCATTCACTTCGGATTTATTTTGATCTGATAGGCCTGCCGAATCTCCGAATTGAAAGGGGATAGTTCCTTCAATAGGATGGCCATCACTCGAAACCACTCTCCATTTAATATAGTAAATCCCTTCATCGATCGTGCCCTTCCACTTAGCTTCCAGTATTTTTTCACTCTGTTCAGAGATTGTACTGTCTTGAGTTTGAATTTTGTCTCCATCTTGGCTGAATACCTCAAGCGAATGAAAAGCTGGTTGTATATTCTCGCTGAATTGAATGGTGATCTTTTCAGGAAGAGTATCCATCGCTTCATTCGGGCTAGGATTAGAGCTGATTACTGTAGCATGCCCAGAAGCCATTGCCGGGTATAAAAGCAAACTGAATAGGCTGACTATCAGCCATAAATATTTTTTCATCTTGGTGTGCCATCATCCTTTCATCCGATTATGTAAGCCCATTATAAAAGGAAAATGTGAAAAAACAGTGAAAATAATTTAGTTATCTAAAGGCAGTTTAAGAGGTTCGCTAGAAAATGAGAACAATAAGTTTTAGTTTTGCCTTCCATTCCAGTATAGCCATAAATAAGTGGTGGGAATTCCACTTTGAGTTTATACCAAATAGGCATCCTCCTTTTGATATAAACTCCATTAAGAAATAATTAAGGTTCCTTTAGTAATCTGAGCCTATCATGTTTAAGGAATTTGGAGGGATAGGTTTTGATGAAGAAGGGATTAAAAGAAACAAGTGTGAAGGTGATCTTGGTTGGTTCCCTTGTAGGGATGGGAACATCCACTTATATGCCAGCGACAGAAGCTGCGGAAGGCACTTCTGTCATTTTGGAAGAGGCACAAACGGTAAATAGTCTTTTAAAGCTAGAGATAGAGGGTATAGAACTGGATCAAAAGTTTACAGAAGACGTACACAACTATAGTTCAACAGTGGGGAATGATGTGGAAAAGATCACCTTGCTTGCAGCAAGCCCTAACGAGAATGCAGCCATATATGTGAATGGTGTCAAAATGACGGATGGTAAATTGAAGGATTTAACTCTTCAAACTGGCATGAATACGTTTGTAATCACCGTCAGCGATGGGGAAAATGAAACCGTTACCTATACTCTCAAGGTCGAAAAACATGAAAGTGATGATAACCTTTTAACATCGATTGGATTATCAAAAGGCTCATTAACATTCGATTCTAAGGTGACAGCTTATCATGCTTCAGTTGAAAATGAAGTCCAGTCGGTTACGGTAACTCCGACATTGAGTGACAGTAAGGCAATTGTAAAGGTAAATGGAAAGGATGCAACCAGTGCAGGTGTAAAGGTTACCCTTCCAGTCGGTAAGACAACGGTGAAGATAACCGTTACAGCGGAAAATCGTGATGAAAAAACATATACACTCACGATTACACGGGCTGCAGCCGTAGCAAAGGAAAAGGAATCGAAAGCTGCTCCAAAAGAGGATGAAGTTCAAAAGGCCCCCTCAACAGGAACGAGTAAAGCCCAACCTTCCACGGGTAAGGGGAATAAATCTTCTTTATCATCAGCAGAATCCTCGGATAAGGGGAGTAAAACATCTTTAACATCAGCGGAATCCTCCAATAATCAAAAGCCAAGCAGTGGTGTCAGTGAAGTAACGAATGCACAGCAAATTGAAAGTATTTCAGCACAAAAAGTGAAAACGGATTCTATTGAGAAAGTAACGTCCGCAGATTCTTTAGGCGAAGAAGGCAATAATAGACCAGTGTTGAACAGCCTGACGGTATCATCCGGCGTATGGAACAAATCTTTTGAATCTAATGAGCATACCTATCATATAGAGGTCGATAATGATATTTCTTCAGTCGAATTGAATGCAACGACAAATGCCAGCGGAGCAACGATTGAATATGACGGTGCGAGCAGTGCAAAAGTGAAGATCAAGGATAAAGCGAAAACGGCCATTTCCGTTACCGTTTCAAAGGATGGGGAGCGTCGTACTTACGTCCTTGTTTTCGAAAAGGACATGGATGTTGAAATGGATGAGGAAGGAACCGTGGATGATGTCAAAACAAAAGAGGTGGAAGTTGAGGCAGCGCAAACGAGTACAGCTGGTATGACGGTGAGCGAAACATCCAATGATTCAGGAGGCCAGACTAATGGGAAACAACCTGTTGAGACGGTTTCATTCTTTGGGAATATAAAGGAATTCTTCACTCTCTGGTAAAATAGGATGGTTTTGAATCCTGCAAAAAAAGGACAAGGTTCAGGCTTGTCCTCGAAGTTCATATTTATATGGGCAAAATGATTTGGACCTCGGTTCCTTGGTTCAGTTCACTGTTAAACCGGACCTTTCCCCGATGCGCCTCAATGATTCGGCAACTGACTGTCAGTCCTAATCCGGTTCCTTTTTCTTTTGAAGAATAGAAAGGCTCTCCAAGATGTTTTATGCGGTTTTTTTCTATTCCGCTACCGTTATCTTTGATGGTGATGGAAAGGTTATTGTTCATTCGTTCAAAATCAATCCAAATGTGGTCGGCGGATGCCTCCATGGAATTCTTGAGCATGTTTATGAAAACTTGTTTTAATTGATTTCCCTCACATAATAGAAGCGGTATTTCATTTTTGACAGATATTGATATTTTGGTGGGGTACGAGTCCGCCTCTGGTTTCAACAAGGTTTTGACATCATTCATCAGGTCGATGATTTGATGTTTGCTGAATGGAAGTTCCTGTGGTTTTGCCAGAACGAGTAACTCGCTTACAATAAGATTGATCCGGTCCAATTCACTTAACATGATCGTGTAGTATTGTTCAAAGGGATGGTCGCTCTTTTTAAGCAGTTGGACGAAACCTTTTAAAGAAGTCAGCGGATTTCGTACCTCGTGGGCTACACTTGCGGCAAGTTCGCCGACTATCGATAATTTTTCGGTTCTTCTTAAGCGTGCTTCGGTTTCTCGAATTTGAGTGACTTCTTTAGCATAAGTAATGATTCCGACTAAATCCTCGCCAACCATCATCGGGACAAACGTACAAGAAAGTAAGATGGACTTCCCGTACTTCGTCAGGAATTCTATATCTTTCCCTTTTTTGATCCCCTTTTGGTTTTCCATGACATATTGGCATGATGTACGGATCAATTCCGCGTCTTCTGCTGAAAAATTCAAATTAATGAATGAAGCGCCATGTATTTCTTCCTGTTGAAAGCCTGTTACCGTTTCAAACCTTGGATTCACGGTCGTGATCATTCCATTTAAATCAAGCATCAGCATCGGATAAGGGTTGTGCTCAAACAATGATTTATAGCGTTGTTCGCTATCAAATAATTGATTCTCCGCGACAACTCTTTCAGATATATCCCTGCCAATGACGACTAAGCCTTTACGTGAACCATCTTCATTGAACAGGGGAACTTTAATCGTATCAAAGGTCTTGTGATTGCCATCGGGAAGAGGGATGATTTCCTCGCACCTAGTAATTTCCCCCTTTACCCACGTTTCTTCATCGGAAATTTCACAGTAGATCAACGATTCTTTATAAAATTCGGTGTATTCTGCGAGCTCACTGTCTCTTTTTCCCTTATAATCTACATGCTCCAATTGAAATAATTGCAGCCCGAAGGTATTGGATTCAAGCCATCGGCCATCCCCATCCTTGAAATTAACGAAATCCACCATTGAATTGATGAGTGTGCGCCGACGTTGTTCCGCCTCTTTTAATCGTTTGAATTCTTCCTTTTTAGCTAAATAAAGATATAGAATTAAGCCTATTGATAAAAGGAAAACAATGCCTTCCGCCCTTTGGAGTTGAATGAAGACCTCTTTATTATGGATATTTGTAGTTAAAAAATAGTCGAATACGACTAATGTAAGAATCCCGGATAGGATATATATTGCTAAGATGGAGCGTTTGGACATGGAGATTCTCCCTGTTTTTAAGACATTTCAAAGGTAAAAATACATACACATTTTAACAAACTATCGGAAAAAAATATATGCAGAATCTCTAAATAAAAAAACAGGGGCCAATGTGGTCACCTGTTTTTTCTGAAGAGGGTTAGTTTCTTCTTCTTTTTTGCACGCTTATAGATCATGAAGAATAGTAAGAAGAGGAGTGCAAGAGCAGCTAGCGTATATTGGTTCATTTCAACAGATAGCAGTCCATAGGGAATCAGTGATAGGAAGAAAAAGTATATAAGGTTGCCAAGTGCCGTCGCCAATAAAAAGTCTTTGAAAGTGACGGTGCTGACTCCGGCTGCCAAGTTAATTAAGCTTGTGGGGATAAGCGGGAAAATCCTGCCTGTAAACACGTACATGAAGCCATGCTCCACTACAGATTCTTGCCACTTTTCACCAATCTTCTTTAAAAGAAGCTCCTGAAACCAGTTTCTTGCTGCATAAAAAATGAATCCTGAGGCAACAACACTTGTAAACCAACTCCATAGATAGCCATATATGAATCCGAATATCGTGACATTGATGGTTAGGAGCAAAATTAAGGGGATGATTGTAAAAGAATTTTGTACAAACATCAATACGAATGTCACAATAAATGTAAGCAAAAGATTTTCCTTCAATATGCCAATAACAGAATCCAAATCACTTTTCCAAACCAAAGTGAACAGTTCTGCATTAGAGTATATAAAATTTGCGATTACAAGTAGACCGATTATGGTCAGGACTTTTTTCAAAGGGCCACCACCATTCTTACTAATAGTTTATCATTTTCGAGTTCAATGGTGAAAAAAAAGAGCTGCCGCATCATGCAGACAGCTCTTTTCCATTATAGTGGCTTAACGGCCCGGAGATTCCTTTTAAAGCCACTTTTCAAACTGAATTCTTTTGTTCATTCCATAAATGATTGGCGCTCCAATCAAAAGGACAACGAACTCACCGACAGCTGTAGTCATCCAGCTTAGCCAGAATGGCAAGCCAAAGGCAAGGTTCAGTTCAATTGCAATTAAAAACATTGTGAACGTGAAAAAGATAATCGTAGCGACCATACGTCCTTTAATGCCTTTTATGAAACGAGACACATAAATGACAAGCAATAAGGCGAGCAGGGATTGGCCCACCCCAAAAATCAAATCATATGGCACCATCGGCGAAAAGAGCAGATTCGATATGAAGACTCCTCCAACGATACCGTAGATATACTTTTTATTGAATACAATCAGATGATTCAACATTTCCGGTACACGGAATTGGAACATCTCAAAAGCTATTGGTTTAAACACCAATGAGACCGCCACATACAAGGCAGCCAATAACCCGTTTATCACGAGTGTACGAACATTCATTTTACTCTCTCCCTAGTTTTTTATCGTGGGATGGTTACGAACCACGTGCAGGCGTTTACCCGATGTTTAATAGTAGCCCATGTAAGCTTGTTTCGTCAATTTGTAAAGAATGGTTTTAATTTATAGGTTTCCAATCAGATGAAGCAGCACAATTGGATTTTGAATTATTGCAATGAAGGATGATATTATTTCAATATGTACATAAAAAGGAGTGAATATTAATATGTCGATCGAAAGTGTCAAAAGCCATTTTAAACAATGGAATCGGGAAGGCGACGTAAAGGAGTTCGAAACATCTAGTGCCACGGTGATTGAGGCAGCGGAAACCATCGGTGTTATCCCAGCGCGGATTGCCAAGACCCTTTCCTTTAAAGGGGAAGGTGAACACGCGATTTTGGTCGTTGCCGCAGGGGACGCGAAAGTGGATAATAAGAAATTTCGTCAGACGTTCGGTTTCAAGGCACGAATGCTTTCACCTGATGAAGTGCTTGCACAGACCGGCCATGCAATCGGAGGCGTTTGCCCGTTTGGCCTGGCAAACGATTTAGCTGTTTTTCTTGATGTATCGATGAAGCGCTTCGAGTCATTGTTTCCGGCTTGCGGCAGTTCCAACTCTGCAATAGAACTTACACTCGCTGAATTATTTGAATATTCAGGTGCCAAGGATTGGGTGGATGTTTGTAAGGGGTGGGAAGAAAAGGGGAATGTGGAAACGGCAGCAGGAAATGCAGTTGATGGCATTTGATGAATGGGATGGAGTCCACTAAAGTGAACTTTATTTGGGGCCGCATTCATTTCTATTATTAAAGCGGAAAACGGGCAGAAAGTGTTCCTGATCGGAGGTTGAAAGATGTTAAATGGAAGCGAAAGAAAAAGCAATAGCAGCTATCTGAGTCTTAAAACTCTTTATGAAGAAAATATAACGGTTAAGAGCATTGCCCAGGAACTTGAGTTTTGCCATAAAAACGATCTGGCGCTGGATATCCAGAAAGCAATGAAAAAAAAGAATTTTGATATATTGGCAGTCCAAGATCAAGGGGAAATCATCGGATATATAGAAAGGCAAGAACTAGGTGAGGGAAGTATTTCTGAATATATGAGAAACTTCTCACCAAGGGAAATGGTTTCGAATTCAACCCCTTTGATCCAGCTTCTCCATATTTTTAAGAATAAGACAAGGGTGTTCGTATTAGAGAATAATTCAATTAAAATGTTGATTACCCATGCCGACCTCCAAAAGCCTCCGATCAGGATGCTGATATTTGGATATATTACCTTATTGGAAATGAGGATGAGCGATATCATCCTTGATAGATTCGGCGATGGCAGCTGGTATCCAATGATCAGCGAAGACCGTTTAGAAAAGGCAACCGAATTATATAAAAGGAGAATCGATAAAAATGAGGATATCAATATAATAGAGTGCCTGCAAATCAGTGATAAATTCGATATTATACATAAAGATAAAGAATTGAGGCACTTCTTCCAAATCCCTTCGAAAAGTAAAGGGAAGAAGGATGCGAATGCCATCCGAAAATTACGGGATAAGATTTCCCATGCTAATGAACTGGGTCTGGACATGTCATGGATGGAAATCATCGAGGTTGTCGAGTCCTGCGGCCGACTGCTCGAAATCTCTGAATCCTATCCTTATGAAAAATAAGATCCGGCTAATCATGCTGGTTCTTTTTTTTGCGCATCCAGATAGAAAAAAACTGCCCGTATCAGGCAGTCTCCCCGAAAAATTCAAAACTCCGGCAGTTGATCCAGGTTATTTTCTTTTATCCCATCGGGCTCACTCCGTAATATGTCACGTCCATATTTATGAAAGACGTCAACGTTGGCCAGGTTGCCAGCTTTGGCTTCCGCAAGGGCTGAGGGGTAGTCGTGTTCGCGGCCGGAGTTCGTTTTGATGGCGATAATATTGTCCTCTTCATTTTTCCTTACGGCGATGATTTCTTCTTTTCCTGCTGCTGAATCACTTTGGTTTGCTTGCGGTGTTCCCTGCTGTTTATATGACTCATAGGCTTCTTCAAATTTGTCCATGTTTTAGGCACCTCCTATTTATAGGGTGAACCATTTTTCCTGCAATATACAAACCGGATTTCGTCCAACTTGAGCCGTTAATTCGTCCAAATGGGCCGATCTTTCGGCACTTTTTTTTGTGAATGCTGTCGTCTTGGCCTTTTTGCAGTGGCATGGCACTTGCATCTTGTATAAGTAGTAGCAAGAAATAATATTCACTAGATTAAGGGAGGAATAGTAATCATGAATGTAAAACAAGGGGAAAGCACTGTAAATGCAAAACAACAGGTCAAGACAATGAAAGCGGCGGTCGTCAATGAATTTAACCAAAAACTTGAGATTAAGGAAGTACCGATTCCGGAATTGGAATATGGTGAGATATTAGTGAAAATTAAAGCCTGTGGCGTGTGTCATACCGATTTACATGCTGCACATGGTGATTGGCCGGTAAAACCCAAGCTTCCGCTTATCCCGGGACATGAGGGTGTGGGCATTATAGAAAAGGTGGCGGAAGGCGTAACTTCCTTGAAAGTGGGTGACCGTGTTGGGATCCCTTGGCTTTATTCGGCCTGCGGCGATTGTGAATATTGTCTGACCGGCAGGGAAACGCTTTGCCTGGATCAATTGAATGCAGGCTATTCCGTGGACGGCGGGTATGCGGAGTATTGTAAAGCACCAGCCAAGTATGTGGTGAAGGTTCCTGAAGGGCTTGACTTTGCGGAGGTATCACCGATTTTCTGTGCAGGTGTAACGACTTATAAGGCGCTTAAGGTATCAGAAGCAAAACCTGGCGATTGGGTAGCGATTTATGGAATTGGCGGATTGGGACATGTTGCCCTGCAATACGCAAAAGCGATGGGCTTTAATGTCATTGCTGTCGATATTCAAGATGATAAGCTTGATCTGGCAACGGAACTTGGGGCGGATTACACGGTTAATGGGCTTAAGACCGATCCTGTACAGGCCATTAAGGATAAGGTTGGCGGCGTGCAGGCATCCATTTCTGTGGCGGTTACGAAAAAAGCATTCGAACAGGCTTACAGTTCAGTCAAGAGAGGCGGCACACTTGTCGTAGTCGGATTGCCGAATGATGAACTTCCAATCCCGATTTTTGATACAGTGTTAAATGGGGTGACTGTAAAAGGGTCCATCGTCGGGACGAGAAAAGATTTACAGGAAGCTGTTCAATTTGCGGCTGAGGGTAAAGTCAGAACGAATATTGAAACAAGAAAGCTTGATGAAATCAATGACGTGTTTTCAATGATGGAAAACGGAGAAATCAACGGCCGCATCGTTTTGACGCTAGAATAGGAACAGAGGAGGAAGCCCTGGAACGGGGCATCCTCCTTTTTATTATGTCTGGCTCTTCTCATTTAATATATAGCGCAATTTCCTTATGGATATTTGCAAGCGTTTGGCAGCTTCATTCCGGTTGCCGTAGGTTTTTTGCAGTGCCTGCATGACGAGCTCCTTTCCAATTGTTGATTGAAGCTGTTTGATTTCCGTAAGGATTTCTTCAAGCATCAGTTCATCCTTCTCATTAAAATCAGCCACCAGCCTTTTTCGCCACTCTTCAAGAAGGTTTTCTGTTGACTGTATCTCAGGTGACACATTTTTGTCAGGTGTGATCTGGCTGTTGGATAGTGAGATATCATTGGCGGTTATTACTGACTTATTGTCTGCAAGAGTTAGCGTGCGCAAGACCACATTAGATAGTTCGCGTATGTTGCCTGGCCAGTTGTATTGCTGTAATTTTTCAATGGCTTCATTGGAAAATGAGATATCTCCATGACCATTTCTCTCAACCAAGTGTCGGACAAGCAACGGAATATCCTCTTTTCGGCTCCTTAATGGCGGGATATCCAGAGTCACGACGTTCAGTCGGTAAAATAGGTCTTCCCGAAATTTATTCTTGTCCACTGCCTTTTGCAGGTTTTCATTGGAGGCCGCCACTAACCGGGCGTTCGTCCGTAATGTCACGCTGCTGCCAACCCGCATGAATTCCCGCGTTTCCAAAACCCGAAGCAATTTGACTTGAATGGCCGGACTTGCATCCGCAACTTCATCAAGGAAAAGCGTCCCGTTCCCAGCAATTTCGAAAAAACCCTTTCGCAGCTGGGTCGCTCCGGTGAAAGCGCCCTTTTCATGACCGAATAATTCGCTTTCAAGCAGGGATTCAGAGATCGCTCCGCAATTGATGCCGATAAAAGGTTCATGGTTTCGGGGGCTGGCTATGTGGATGAAGCGTGAAAGCACTTCTTTCCCGCTTCCGGTTTCTCCTTCGATTAATACATTGACGGATTTTTGGGCAACCTTGAAGGCCGTTTCAATCAAATTCTTCATTAAAGGACTTTCACCGACAATGAGTCCTGAATCCTCGGCAAGCTTATGGATGAAATGCTGGTTCAAAGCTTCATTTTCATTCAATAGGTTGTCAATCTGCCTTTCCAGTACTTCAATATCCACGAAGGGTTTTTCCATGTAATCACTCGCGCCGAGTTTCATGGCATCAACAGCGGTCTTGACGGTGCTGTATCCGGTCATGATCAGTACCTTGCAACGCGGCTGAAGTCGTTTTAGATGCTGCAGGAGGGAAAGTCCATCGCAATCCGGAAGCTTCAAATCTATCATTGCGACATCAAAACGCTGCTGATTCCAGTCGATTTCATGAAACTCCTTCCCGCTATTCACAACTTGTACGAGGTAACCTTTCATCGTAAAAAGGCGGGATAGAAAAGTACCAACCTCTTTCTCATCGTCTACCACAAGTAAATGAATCACCTTATCATCCCCTTTCCTCTCCTTGTATAGGAAGCCTCAGAAAAAAAGTGCTTCCATGTCCTGGTGTGCTCAAAACGTCGATCTTTCCGCCATGGTCCTTGGCGATGCCAAGGCTTACAGACAGCCCCAAACCTGTTCCCTTTTCACGGTCTTTAGTCGTATGAAAGGGATGGAATATGAAGGGAAGGCGTTCTTGTTCAATCCCCGTTCCGTTATCAGTCACCTGAACCACCATGAACTTGTTTTCTGAATAGGTAGCGATCGAAATCGATTTTTCCGTTTGCGCAGACTCATCCAATGCGTCCTTGGCATTCAATAGCAAGTTGATGATGATCTGTTCGATCTGCGGCTGGCTGCCCTTTATGAAAGGAAGGTCTTCCTGAAGGCTAAGATGGAGGGAGATTTGCTTCTTCCCAAGTTGGAACTTCAATAGGTTCAGAACCTGGTGAATGGCTTCGTTAATAGAGTAATAGTGGAACCTATACTCATCCTGCCTAGAAAAGGTAAGCAGGCTTTTCACGATTTGCCTGCATCGGTCCCCGCAAATCTTAATGTCGTCCAATAGCATATAATCCGGATTGTCCTGTGGGGTTTTCCGTAATAAAATTTGCGAGTTACCAAGAATGGCCGTTAATGGGCTGTTCAACTCATGGGCAATCCCAGCTGCCATTTCACCAATCGCCCCAAGTTTACCGGCATGTAATAGCTGGACTTCCATCTGTCTTCTTTCGGTGACATTTTTATAATAAGCAATGACCCCATATACTTGATGCTCCTTATTCTGAATCGGGTAAGCATGCATTTCCAAGATGGTATCATGCTGAAGGAGTATTTCCTGAAACCCTGGCTTATTAAATGAAAAGGTATCTTGAATCAGATTTTGTGATTTTTCAATTAAAGGAACCAAGTTGGAAAAGCCCCTGGCTGAATCATTGGATTGATAGACCGTTCCTTTGTGATCGAAGACGATGATCATATCTTCAACTGCCTTGAATGTATCCTCCCACTCCTGTTTGGAATGAAGAACTTCCTTATAAAGCTGGGCATTCTCCAAAGTTAACGCAAGCTGATTGGATAGTTGCTCAAGAAATTCGAGTTCATCTTCCTGCCATGTTTTCTTTTTCTTCCTGCCGAAAGTCCAAATTCCGATTTTTTTACTTTTTCCGTATAAAGGGACTAATAGAAGTGATTCGATCTCAAGGGATAATAGACGATCCTTTTCTGGGAAGTCCGGTAACTGGTTAACTTCCACCTGAATCGGCTGCTTTTCTTTCAAGGCCGATGAGAATTCCTGAAAAGGGTGTAACAGGTTTTTGGGATCCATTTCAAGATCGCAGTGACCATTAGGGCAGATGTGAAGCAGGGCAGGTTCTTCCTCATACAATATGACAAAATGACTGTCATCGAAGGTAATGAGCTGCTTAAGTTTTTCAATAACATTTCGGAGAATCTCTTGGATGTCGATTTCCATATTCATATTTTTTGTGATGTCATTCATGATTTCAAGCTGCATATTCTTCTTCTTCAGCTGATCCACGGTTTTCTTAAGTTCCGTGTAATACGTTTTTTTTGAAGATTTAACGCCTGTCATTAAATCTATCAATTCATGTTTGTTCATGCTTTTCACCTCTTATAGGGCTGTAAGAAGCAGCTGATTAATCTGTTCTAATGACATATCACGGGGGTTTGTGATCATGCAGGCATCCTCAAGAGCGGTCATCCCTATGGGATCTATCATTTCTTTCGTAATGCCGACATCACTTAAACTCTTGGGAGCCCCTATATCCCGGGATAATTCCCTTACGAAGTGAATGGCAGCCATTCCTGCTTGCTGCTCCGTCAATGCCCGTGTATCGATGCCCATGATGTTTGCAATCTCGCTGAATCGCCTTGGTGAGGCAATTCGATTGAAATCCATGACATGGGGAAGGAGTATCGCATTGATTTCACCATGCGGAAGGAGGTACTTGCCGCCTATGGCATGTGAAATGGCATGAGCAGCTCCCAAAATGGCATTCGAAAAAGCCAGTCCAGCCTGCAGGCTCGCCATCGCCATCGCTTTTTTTGCTTCCTCATTATGCCTGGATGCAACAGAGGGGCGTAAGTGGCGGGAAACGATCGAAAGCGCGTTTTTAGCTTGTACATCGGTCAAAGGTGTCGCAGCGATTGAAACATAGGCTTCAATGGCGTGGGTTAACACATCCATTCCGGTAGCTGCGGTCAAATCCGGTCCCAAGGTGGTTAAGGTAGCAGGATCGACTATTGCAATATCGGGGACGAGTGATTTTGAAATGATCGTCATTTTTTTCTCGCGGAATGAATCGACGATCACCGAAAACTGGGATACTTCCGAACCCGATCCTGCAGTGGTCATGATCATCACCATGGGAGGGAGGGGAGAGTGGACTTTATCAACACCTTCATAATCACTGATGATGCCGCCATTCGTTACTAAAAGGGCTACCCCTTTGGCAACATCCAAAGCACTGCCTCCGCCCAAACCGATGATGGCATCACATTCTTGTTCTTTAAATGTCAAACAGCCGGCTTCGATCTCCCTGTCCTTCGGATTGGTTGTCATTTCAATGAAGGTAGCAAAAGCAAGGCCTGCATCTTGGCAGGATTCAATGACTTTATCCAACCAGCCAGCATTGGCCACCCCGGAGTCGCTTACGATCAGCGCCTTTTTGGCACCCAGCCGCAAGCAGGCCTCGCCAGCTTGTTCAATCGAGCCTTTACCGAAAATCACTTCCGGCATCACGAATTTAGTTATCGACATCTTTGCGCCTTCTCCCTGTAAAAATTCAATATCTTCTGTATTATTTTCCCGAAAAAGTGCGAAAATCCTGTTTGGATTACAGGTATTTTTATATAATATGACAAAATATTGAATGGATAAGGTCTTTTGATGCAGGTCAAATAGCTTGGTAATTTCTTGTATTTGTAATTTCGGTACTTTAGACATGCATGAATAGGGATAAACCTACCTAGTTAGTAATTTCTATATATTGTAAAATCGTGGGTGAAACTATTAAACTGGGAGGCATTCTATGAAAAAACAATTTCTGTCGTTAACATTAATCACAGTATTGACACTCGGGACAGCCGGGACAACCACCGCATTATCAGCGCCACTTTCATCGCCGGTGCTATCAGCGCCATCCATGGACAAGCAAGTCATTAAAAGAATCGATGCCGATAAAATCTACAAGAATATTGAATACCTCTCACAAACACCTCGGGTGGCCGGTACGGAAACTGAGTATAAAGCCGTCCAATTCATCAAAAAGCAATTCCGATCTTATGGCTATAAAGCCGATATCGAAGAGTTCAGTTTTTTATCTTATACAGACCCAAATCTGGTCGAGCTGTCCGTTGCCGGATTTGATGGGGAAATCCAAGCGAATCATTTAACCTATTCAGTTAATGGGGACCTGTCCGGTGAAGTGGTATATGCCGGTTTAGGAACAAAAGAAGAGCTTGAGCAAACCGATGTTGCAGGGAAGATTGCCCTTATACAAAGAGGGAACCTCACTTTTGCAGAGAAAGTATTGAATGCAGCGGAAAAAGGGGCAGCGGGAGTCATCCTATTCAATAATGCAGATGGGGAATTAAACGGGACACTCGGAGAGGATAATGACAAGTTTATACCATCCGTCACGATCACCAAAAAGGATGGAGAAGCCCTTTTGGAAAAATTGAATGATGGAGTCAAATTGACAGCATCATTAAAAATAGAAGGTGCCTATTCCGGAGAAAAAACCTCTTATAATGTAGTGGCAACGAAAAAAGCAACAAAGAACAATAAAGCAAAAAAGAGCGATATCATTTATATTACCGGACATCATGATTCCGTCGCGGGGGCACCCGGAGCGAATGATGATGCATCTGGAACATCCGTCACCCTTGAACTTGCCCGTGTTCTGAAGAATCTTCCTACAGATACGGAAATTCGCTTCGTCACCTTTGGGGCAGAGGAAAATGGATTGTTGGGTTCGCAGCATTATGTGGACAATCTCCCTGATGATGATATCAAGCGGACCATTGCCAACTTCAATCTGGATATGGTGGGAAGCAGGGATGCCGGAGATTTGGTCATTTTGACTAATGATGGAGAAATGAACCTTGTAACCGAGCTGGCCCAGGCATCAAGTACAAGACTGAATGGTGAGCCGACTCCATATGGACAAGGCGGGAGAAGTGACCATGTGTCATTTGCTGAGGCTGGAATACCCGCTGCTTTATTCATCCACAGTCCATCAGAACCTTGGTATCATACTCCTGATGATACCATTGATAAAATCTCAAAAGAAAAGCTTCAAGATGTTGCTGAAATTGTCGGCACAGCTGTCTATGACCAAGCAAAAATCGAAGCTAAAAAACCTGATTTCAATCATAAAAAAGGGAAAAAAGTGAAAGTTCCGCATTTATTTGGCGAAAAGGAATTCAAATAATGCAGTAAATATTCAGAGGGTGCAGCCTGCACCCTTTCTTTATGTTTAAAAATGGAAATGAGAGGGTAAAAAGTCTAATTTGGAATTGGAGCGTGCGGGCTGAATCTCCTAATTCCGTAGCATAAATAGCTTATTTATCCCTATTTAACTCTAAGACTATAATCCTTATAATAAAAATTATGAAAAATATGACAGTCTACATAATGAGAATAGTATGTTTGAGGTGATTTTTTAGGTGTATGCAAATTCATTGAGTGAAATTCACTCTGCCCTCTCCAGTAAAACTTCCGATGTGAATGAAAAAATCAATCGTTTGGAGCAGGCAAAAAGACAAATCAAAGAAGAACAGAATGCTTGTCTTGGGGAAATAGCTAAAATTAAAAACCCGGACTTGGCAAAAAGCTGGACGGGAAACCGGGCAGAAGACTTTCAAGATGCCCGCAGTGATGCATACAAGGCAATGTCAACGATCATTCATGATGATTATGATGACTATCAAGAGAAAATCGACGGTAAAATCATGATGCTTAATATAGAGAAAAAGGCTCTGAGTGCAGCAGGTACGATAGCACATGAAGCGGATGTTCTTTTAGGCAAAGGAGAAGCCGTCATAGATCAATTGGAAAGCAAAATATCATATTTAAAAGGGTGGTTGTTTTAATGACGACAATCAAACTGAATCATCCTGCCGTAACGAAGCAAGTCGATCAAGTGAAGACGGCACTTGGTACAGTCACGCTTGGAAATTTACCGGCAGGCGAGCTTGGCAACAATAAATTGGAATTCACCTCGAAATGGATCGATCGCGAAACGAACCTGGAGAAGGTCTTTGAGCAATATATCAAAATCGTCCAGAAAAATGTGGAAGATACCCGTGCTAACATTGACTTATTAAAAGAACAGGATGAAGCCATCGCCCATACGTCTTCACATGGGTACCAGCGATGAAGATATTTGAAGCCGAGACATTGACGGCCGCAACCAAGTCGCGCGCCAAGCAATATGAAGAACTAAAGAAGGAAGTCGCAGCCCTGAAAAAGGAATTTCAGGGCATTGTCGGCCTGGATGACGAGTTCCAGGGAGCCGGTGCTACCGCCATCAAAAGCTTCTATGAAGCACAAATCGAGGTGGCGGACGCCTGGATGGAATTATTCACAACCCAGATCAGTTTTTTGGAAGGCATACCGGCCAATCTGGAAGAAGCGGACCTCTCCGGAAATACGGTGGTCGAGGTCCCCTTTTTAGATGGCGAAGTCTCAAACGGCATCAACCAAGCGAAGTCGCTTGTTGATCAACAAGCGAACGACCTTCAAAGGATCCTGAATAGCATTGACGATATCCTGCCTCTTGATATGTTCAACCAAAAGGACTTTAATGAAAAAATCACGCTGGCCGGACACAGGCTGGATGACACCGTGACAAAGGTCGAGAATGTCGACCGGCAATTGGTCGAGGAATATGATGTGTCCATCGGGCAGGAAAACGTGGCCGTTGGCCTCTTCCGTGCCTTGCTTGATGCCACCAAACAGGACGGCAACATTTCGCCGATGACATTCAACCAATCGGCATTCAAGAGCAGTGACGTCTATCAAGTGAAGGATGAAGTCGCCGGTCAGATGAAAGACTATCAAACCTTCAAAAAGGAACAAGCGGAAGCCCGGAAAATCGAACAGGAAATGGAAGAACTCGAAAATCGTCCATGGTACGAAAAGGCCTGGGATACGACAAAAACCTTTACAGGGGAATTCACGGGATATTATGATTCAATCAGGGCCTCGACCGGAGTCGATCCAGTAACGGGCCGCAAGCTGTCCGATGCCGAACGAATCGCCGCCGGCGCCATGGCCGCCGCTGGATTCATCCCCGTCGTCGGCTGGGCCGGACGGGCCATCAAAGGCGGCAGCGCCCTATACAAAACGGCCAAAGGACTCAACGCAGCGAACCACGCGCTCGATGCCTATAAAACGACAAAAGGCTTTAGCCTCCTCCAGAAAACCGAATACGGGATATACGGACTCCTCGCAGCCAACGGCCTCGGCGAAGCGGCCACAGGCAAAGACATGTTCGGCAACCAGCTAACCGAGGAACAGCGCCAGAACGGGCTTTTGATGGCACTTGGCATCGGCGGTGTGGCAGGTGCGGCGAAGTATGTGGATCATAAGTTTAAATTGAAGAATAGCTTATCTACCACAAAAGTAATTTCAAAAACAAGTGATGGTATAAAAAAGGTAGTAAATGAAAATGGTTATGAAGTCGATGATTTTATAAAGTTATTACATCCCGATAGAGTATTAAATTTAACAGAAAAAGATATTGTGGCTTCAATTAGGAATCAAATAGGCATTCCATCTATAGGGACAATAATGGCTAAAACTATTCCACAAAGGGATATTTATAAATACTTATATGATCCTGATTATAATGGTGTTAGAGGCTTTACTGCAGTTAAAGATGATTCTATAAAATTAAAGACTTTACATGATCATTATGAAGGAGCAAGATTGGATTATAACAATACTGCCTATAAAGTTACTAATGGTGTAGATGGAATTTCACAATCTATTGGAGGACCCGATAGATTTTATGGTGTGTTTGAATATCGGTTAAATGACCCAAGTAAAGTTTCAATCCCGAATTGGGATCCAACTCCTGAATCTTATCCATATACAGGTAGAGGGTTTACTGGCAGCAAAGAAGTTGTATTACCAGAATATTATCATACACCTAGACAATTTGAAGATGGTGACATACTTGATATTAAGGATGCAACTACTGGTGAAAAACAAATGAGTTTTATATTTGATGGAGATATTATGGAATGGATACCTAGAAAATGAGGTGAATAAAATTTGAAATATGCAACATATAATCAAAAGGATTATCACTTGAATATTCGAAATGACATGTTAAGGCTGAGAAGTAATACACCAGATCCAGGATTTCAAGAACTTATTGATTTAGGGGGAAATAAACATCCTAATCTATATATCAAGGTGGTAGCTATAGAAGAAGTGAATTTTGCTTATGAGCTAGATTTTTTAGTGACTTATAAGGGGAAAGAGTTTAGTCCTTATTCATTGGGCGGGCATATCTTGGATGAAAATGAGATTTCATTATTTAGTATGGATAGTAATGATGTAGCCTGCTATGGATTCGAAAAGCAAGAGCAATTTGTTTTTAAAAAGGACGTGCCTCTTGACGACATAGAGTCGATTATTGAGGTGAAAAAACCAATATTAATATTTGAAGATTTACCTGAAAGCAGGAAGGTTATACCAAGGGGAGAAGTTAGAGACTATATAATGAAGTTGGATAATTAATTATGCGCTTTGGGGCTGGAAATTATTTATTCATTGTAATAAACGAATATAAAGACTGAGCTACTTAAGAAGACCTTAACAAATTTTTGTTAAGGTCTTTTAATATTATAGGGGAATGGTATAGCTGATAATCTCAATTTGGAAAAGGCGGTTCTGTCGATGCAGGACTCATTCAAAAGATTGCTTTTATAAATAGATTATTACTGGGTTATAACAGATGCATATCATCGAAGATATCGATGAATTAATCAACCAATTCCATAGTTTTTGTGCAGATAAAGCCATTAAAGAAAAGTATGGGGCTTGATGTAAATCCCCATAAACAAAAAACTCCTATAAATCCCTTTATAGGGTTTTTTTATGTCCAAAGTTCAGTTTATGCTATGTTAAAGGGAAGCGAAGCAGTTTATTATTGGTGAGGAAAATTAAATAATGGAGTGGGAAAATGATAAGAAAAGGTGAGTATACAATCTATAATGGGAGAGAGTATAGATTCATAGAGTCTGATACAGTGGAAGCTATTGAATTAATTAGCAATGATAAAAAAGATATGGACAATGGCTTTACTTATTACAAAAATAATATTTACACGAAAATGGTAGGTGTAAGTGAAGTTAAAGAATTATATTCTATTAATCCCTATGCTGTTTATAAGGGAGAACTGTTTCCGGCATCAGAAGAAAGCAAAACCGGAAAAGTATTGTTGGTTACAACAAACACTGAACTTGCTAAAAAGATGGGGTTTAAACGAACAGATAAATATATGTACTCCAAATCTGTGGAATGGGATGAAGTGGAGATAATCGAAGAGAGGAAGCCCTATTCGTTAGATTAAATTTTCTCATTTCAAATGCGATTTATATTTATTGCACTATATAGGAGAATAAAATGGATAATAAGAAAAGGCAGTTAATCGATCAAATAAAAGTTGTAATAAATAATCTTGAAAAAGTTTATTGTAATGAAATTACTAGCGGCGCTTTACAGCTTATATATAAAAGATATAAGAATGCATTGGAAATATTGGAAAATAAAAAAGACATAAAAGAATTAAATATTATTGGTGGTGTACGTGCTTATATGGATAGTTATAGTGACTATCAAAATCCGTTATTAGTAGAATTACATAAAGCTGAAAAATTAAATAAAGAATTATTGAATACTTGATGAAGTTTGAAAATGGAGGAACCTATGATAAGAAAAGGAAAGTATGCAATACATAATGGTAGCGAGTATAGTTTTAGTCTACTGGAAGATAAGTCTATAAGGTTAATAAGTAATAAATATGCTGATCTATCTCAAGGTTTCAAGCATTTAGATGAAAATATCTATATAAAAAATGTTTCTGTAGAAGAGGTAGATTTATTTAAGATAAATTCGAAGGCAATATATAAGGGAGAACTGTTTCCGGCATCAGAAGAAAGCAAAACCGGAAAAGTAATGTTGGTTACAACAAACACTGAACTTGCTAAAAGGATGGGGTTTGAACGGACAGATAAATATATGTACTCCAAATCTGTGGAATGGGATGAAGTGGAGATAATCGAGGAGAGGAAACCCTATACATTAGATTAATTTCCTGATTTAAAGTGCCTACATACAGTAAAAGCGATTATTTCTTCAAAAGGTGGGTATTAAGAATTAAGCGGTCTTTCATTTAATATCTAGCACTAAGTTTTCTTTATGTTGAATAAGGAGAATTTGGTGGGAGGTGATTAAATGAGGAAAGCCTATGGTATAAAAAGTTTGATGATTTACCTTGAGTCGGTAAATTATCCAATTACCGAAGAGGAAATCAATGATCTAATATTGAATAAAAAGATCCCCCATCTCAGACCCATCGATAATTTGTTGATTTTTAATTTGGATCATATTGATGGCTGGCTTAGTGATCAGCAATCCAACCCTTAGTTAATTGAAGCCCTGCTTTAAGTGGAACTTTGATTTATATGTGTACCTGTAATCTAAGTTTATTGATAAAAAGGAAAAGCTAGCCGAGGTGTTTCATGAAAACCTTGGCTGGCTTTTTGTTTATCTCTTCATTTTCAGAAAAACGAATCAGTCCCAGTTGATTTGGTAGCGACAGTATTCTGCCGTTATGCCTGGATCATAATAGCTTAAGCAAAGCCTGTGCACCTGTTAGGATAAGCCCTATGATAAAACCACAGACCGCTCCATTCACGCGAATCCATTGCAAGTCTTTTCCTACACCATTTTCCATCATATCAATCAGCGTTTCGTTGTCTAGCTTATCTAAATTTTCTTGTACAAGATTGCCGATCTGAGTATGATTATTTTCAATGAGAACAGTAATTTGTTTCTGTATCCATTGATCGATGCGGGTGCTATTTTCCTTAATATTGTCCAGTATATGATGAATCATTGGAGTCAGGTAAGTATCCATGAAAAGTTCATCTTCTACGAAATCCAATGCTTCTTGTTGAATTTGTTTTAGGCTTCCCTCTATTGTCGCCTCAGGCTCCCATTTTGTCAGAAGTTGTTTTTTCCATTTTTCAACTCCTTCTAACAGTTCCCGGTTATGGTTAATGCCTTGTATCTCTTTCCTGATATATAAGATTAAAGCCTCTCTATTTGGTTCTTTCTCGTTTTGTAAATTATTTACGACACTTAATAGCAGGTTTTGGATTATATTCCCAAGTTTCTCTTCGTTAAGTAGACTTTGAATGGATTTAACGGCGAACTGAAGCATACCTTCCAGTTCAATCTTGCTGAGTACATCCATGGAAACAGTGCCAAGTCGGTGACTGGTTTCCTTTTTTCCTAACCAATCTTCAGCTTTTTTCAAAACATGATCCAAGGCCTTCTTATCAAACTCTTCGTTAAGTAACTCTGAACTTACTAAATGTAGAATCTTGCTCATGTCTATGCCAGAAAGTGATGCTTTAATTTTTTTTGCAACGAAAGGCGTAATCTTTTCTATATCTATATAACCAATCATTTGCTTGATCAGTTTAATCAGGACTTTTCTAAAAGTATCACTTTGAATCTCTTTTCCTAAAATAGGGATCAATTTTTCAGTAAAAGGAATATGTTTTACTTTGTCCTGAATGCTTTCCTTAGAAAGCCAGTCGTTTTTTAACATCGAAACAAGTGCATTTGTCATTCTTTTACGATTGTTGGGCAAAAGCGCTGTATGGGGGATTGGTAATCCAAGCGGATGGCGGAATAATGCAGTGACAGCAAACCAATCTGCCAATCCGCCGACTAAACCAGCTTCAAACCCTCCATGTAATAAATCTAAAGGCAATGTACCTTGAAATGGAGTGGTTGCAATATAACCCGCCCCCATGATAATTAGTGAATATCTAGCTATTTTTCTTGAAGATTTTATTTTTGGTGACATTATATTCCCTCATCCTTAAAATGATAGTCAATTACTATAACCCGAATCATTAGCAAAATTTATAACTTACTTTCATCTAGTAGTATAGCAGGTAGTACAAAAAAATAACCACAACAAGGCAGTAAGTTCATTATTTTTGGGCATTGAATATTGTCATTTCCCCTTGAATGTTCAATATTCTGATGATAAATGCAAAAAAAAAGCCGATTCACTCAATCGGCTCAGTTTGTAGATAAAAGGGGTTCGGAATTAAAAAATTCTGAACCCCTTTTGAAATTCCCTTTGAATTTTCTCCTAAGGTTAAGAGATTGCGGCTCTACGAGCCCACATGTTAGGCCATTTTTGGACCTCGCCATGCCCAATTGGCCATCTTCTTTAAATTAATGGCAGCCTCCATTTTACGAACCAAATGGTTCGGTGGCACCAGTTAATCTAAAGTAATCATTTCAAGTTGATCTTGCTGAATAGAATCATGTTTAGAAAGCCTCCTCATCACCTCAAGTTTTAATACTTCTACTTTAAAACAAAAATGACTCCAGGCAAAAGTGTTCTATCTAAAAGGTAAGACAAAGTTGATTGGATCGGAAGGTACGAGACTCCTGCGGGAAAAGCGCGTCTAAGGGAGACCCCGCAGGCGAAAGCCGAGGAGGCTCCCCGACCGCCCGCGGAAAGCGAGTGCCCTACGTTCCAACCAACGTCCAAATTGTACAAGCCATAAAAATAGACAAACTCGATTTTCATCGAGTTTGTCTACAGTCTGAGCCGATTCACTCAATCGGCTTTTTTTATTCATTTACTGAAAAGCATTTTTTTGTTCATCTCCAACATATTATGATGCGTCTGTTTTTATCGAATTATTTTTATCGGTGCCTACATTTTTTTTATCTTTCATGAGACTGAAGATATAGGCCAGAACGGAACCTGATATGTTATGCCAAACACTGAAAATGGCACTTGGAACAGCGGCCAAAGGCGAGAAGTGGGCTGTTGCTATGGCTACACCTAAACCAGAGTTCTGCATACCGACCTCCATTGCAACAGCTTTCTGTTTAGCTAAATCCATCCCGCATAAACGAGCAAAGAAGAAGCCGAGTAAAAAACCAAGAACATTATGAAGAACGACTACTGCAAAAATCAGCAAACCTGTTTTAGCCAGCTGATCTTGGCTGCCAGCTACTACGGCAGATACGATCAGAACGATGGAAATGACAGATACTAGAGGTAAAGCCTTTGCACCGGCCTCTGCCTGTTTGCCGAAAAACTTCTTAACAAGAAATCCCAGTATTAGTGGGATAATCACCACTTGAATGATCGAAATGAATAATGACCCAATACTGATGTTGACCCATTTACTTGCCAAGAGCAGAATAAGCAGGGGCGTTACGATAGGCGCTAGAATAGTGGAAACAGAAGCAATGGCAACTGCAAGCGCAACATTTCCTCTCGCAAGAAACACCATGACATTCGAAGCCGTTCCACTAGGGCAACATCCTA
Source organism: Peribacillus sp. S4 (assembly GCF_046715815.1). NCBI lineage: Bacteria > Bacillati > Bacillota > Bacilli > Caryophanales > Bacillaceae > Peribacillus > Peribacillus sp. S4. The sequence goes on from NZ_CP175708.1 coordinate 525,503, forward strand.
CCAAAATAACACCAACAGCGACTTCTTTGGGCAAATCGAACCCTATTGCTAATCCGAATGCCAATAAGGGCATAATGATAAAATGACCTGCTACCCCTAGTGCGACCTCTTTCGGCCGTCGGAATACTTCTTTAAAATCCGCTGCTGATAATGTAAGTCCCATTCCAAACATGACAATTCCTAGTAATGGAACAATATAGTCTCCAATCCATATAAACTGATTAGGTAAGATATACGCAATAACTGCAAATAAAATGACCCATAAGGTAAACGTTTTACCAGCAAATCCGCTGATTTTCTCTACTACTCCCATAGTGACCTCCTAGATGTTTTGAAATAAAACAATTATAATTTATATTCAGAATATTTAAAACCCTTTTAGGCAATAAAAATATCAATAGGGCTGAACTAGTGTGAATATGACGGTTCACTATAGGAAAAAAGCGGACAGGGTTTTTAGAATCTGTTCGCTTTTGACTTTATTTTTTTAAAAAAATAAGAAGGTGCTGTATATTAGCGGCAAACTAGTTTATAAGGAACCGGAAATTGAATTAGTATTTGTTGTTTTACAGGTTTAATTATTGCTATTGTATGTTTAGCCAGGGCTATAAAAGAAGTGGAGATGTGGTTTCTTTGATACATATATTAATTGCGGATGATGATCGGCATATTCGGGAGTTGCTTAAATTTCACTTGGAAAAGGAAGGGTACATGGTATCGGAAGCGAAGGACGGTTATGAAGCTTCCTTGTTACTGGAGAAGGAACGGATCCATCTGGCTGTTGTCGATATAATGATGCCGTATAAAAACGGACTGGATCTTTGTAAGGAAATCCGGGATCAATATGATCTGCCCGTCATTTTATTGACAGCTAAAGATCAACTTATCGATAAGGAAAAGGGGTACTTTGCGGGTACGGATGATTACCTCGTGAAGCCGTTTGAGCCAAGGGAACTTCTATTTCGGATAAAAGCGCTATTGCGAAGATACCGTATGGTGAATTCTGAATCCATCTCATTGAATCAAACGGTGATTGACCGTAAAAGTTACGAAGTGCGAATAAAGGGGAATACGCTGCTCCTGCCGCTTAAGGAATTTGAGCTGCTGGCTCAGCTGGGAAGTTTTCCTGATCAGGTCTTTACGCGTGAGCAGCTTATTGAACTGGTTTGGGGTGCTGATTTTGCAGGGGATGATCGAACGGTTGATGTCCATATTAAACGGTTGAGGGAACGTTTTGCCGGCCGGACCGATGACTTTGTCATAACGACTGTCCGTGGCTTAGGTTATAAACTGGAGGTCAACAAGAAGTGAAAACACTTTATTTCAGGATAGTTATTCAAACCATTTTGATCATGGTGCTTGCCAGTGTCATCGCTTTTTTAATTTCCAATGTCTATTATCATCAGGTTCAAAAACCCAACAATGGTGAGAAGATAAGCAAAGTCGCAAGTGAGATCGTCTCCTTATATGAGGAGAATCCTGATCAGGATATTGATGCGTATTTAACCCATATTGCAGGATTGCACTATCAAATGTATCTATTTAATGAGCAGGGTGAAGGAACTTTATATGGTGAGCCGTTTCGGGAAACGAATTTGGACCGCGACACGATTTCCGGAGTTTTGAATGGGAATACCTATCAAGGGATCGCCAATTATAATAATGGGTTATTTATTACGGGTTTTTTTGAAGATGTATTAATTAATAGCATTGGGGTCCCGATGAACGTGAATGGTGAAAAGCATGCATTGTTTGTAAGGCCCAATATAGAGCTGCAGTTTGGCGAATTTCGCTTTTTCCTTGCAGTTTTACTCGTTCTGACGCTACTTCTTAGTTTTTTATTTGTGATCATTAATACGCGTTTCATCGTTAAGCCGATTACGAAATTAACGGAGGCTACAAAAAGAATCGCCGATGGGGATTATAGTAGTGAATTGAATGTCTCCCGAAGCGATGAAATAGGGGACTTGGCACAGCACTTCTCGAAAATGACTCAAAGCATACAGCGGTTGGATGATATGAGGCAGGAGTTCGTATCGAATGTATCTCATGAAATTCAATCTCCGCTTGCATCCATCCAAGGTTTTTCCCAAACCCTTCAATCGGAGGAATTAACAAAGGAACAAAGAAATCAGTACTTATCCATCATTGAAAAAGAAAGCAGGCGCATGTCGTCGTTAAGCAAACAGCTGCTCATGCTTGCTTCGTTGGATAAAGTAGATGATCCGCTGCAGCGGTCAAAGTTCGATTTAGCGCAGCAAATCCGGCAGGTGTTGTTCATGCTGGAATGGAATTGGCGGGAAAAGGATATGGTGATCGAAATGGATTTGCCGTCCACCGCCATTTCTGCAGATGAGAAACTTTTAAATCAAGTTTGGACGAATTTGATAACCAATAGCATTAAATACTCGGAAACCGGCAGTTCAATCCATATTCGGATTAAAAGTATAGGCAGTACTGTTGAAGTGATGATCGCGGATACGGGCATTGGAATTCCAGAAGAAGACCTCCCTTATATCCTTGATCGCTTTTATAAAGTCGACAAAGTGAGGAACAGAAGTGAAACAGGCAGCGGATTAGGACTTTCGATCACGAAGAAGACGGTTGAACTTCATGGAGGAACGATTGAAGTCCAAAGTGAACTTGGTAAAGGGACCACTTTTTATATACGGCTGCCCTTTATGTAATCAGTTGTTCATCTTCCATTCATATTGAGTGTTTACAATCGAGTCATACCGATTGAAGCAGGACTTGATTGGTAAACAAAAGAAAAGGGAGATGAAATGATGTTTTTGGCAATGCGTGAACTAAAGCATTCAAAGTTACGTTATCTGCTGATTGGACTGATCATGGTATTGGTCGCTTTGCTTGTTTTTATCATTTCAGGATTAGCTAATGGACTTTCATCAGATAATGCTTCATCCATACAAAACATGAAAGCCGACTATTTCGTCATGGAGCATGACTCTAAAAATAAATTGAATCGATCGATCATATCGATGGAAAAGCTTGATGAAATCCGGGATATATCGGATGTTAAAGCAGCCGAAGGGCTGGGGCAAATGATGATCACATTGAATAAAATCGGATCTTCGGAGAAAACGGATGCCACTATTTTTGCGACCGATGCCAGTGGGATTTTAGCACCAAAGGTCATAGAAGGAACGAGCTATGACAATAAGAAACAAGGTGAAGTCGTTGCAGATCGTTCTTTAAAAGAAGTCGGTTATAAATTGGGTGATTCACTTAAAGATGACCTATCAGGTAATGTTTTCACCATTGTTGGTTTTACTGAAAAGCAGTCTTACAGCCATACACCGGCAGTTTACATGAATGTTAAGGGGTGGCAGGAGATTAATCCTGGATTGAAAAATCAAGGTAAAGACTCAATCAGCGCAATAGCCGTGCAAATGGATTCGAAGTCAGAAGAGAATGTACGTGAATCATTGCCTGAAGGTGTAACGCTCATTTCGAAAGAAGAATCACTTCAGAGTATACCAGGGTTCAAAGAGGAACAGGGGACATTGACGATGATGATTGCCTTTTTGTTTGTCATTGCAGCTTTCGTTTTGGCCGTATTCTTTTATGTGATTACTTTGCAGAAGACGAATCAATTTGGAGTCCTTAAAGCACTGGGGGCCAATACGGGCTACCTGGCAAAAAGCATCGTTGGTCAAGTAATGCTGCTTGCCGTGACATGCATAGCCATCAGTGTTGCCCTGACATTCGGCGTCACTTTAATCATGCCAGAAGGAATGCCATTTGAATTGAGTGCCGATTTGGTCATTAAATATTCCGTATTACTTTTGGCTGTATCCGTATTGGGTTCGCTGCTATCCCTATACCGAGTAGCGAAGATAGACGCGATCGAAGCAATAGGGAGGGTATCATGATGGGGGATAAACTATTATTTGAAAACGTCAGTAAGGTTTATGGGGAAGGCGATAATAAGGTGAAAGCCCTTGATGATATTTCCCTGAATGTGAGAGCGGGGGAATTCGTCGCCATCGTCGGTCCTTCAGGTTCAGGAAAAAGTACTTTTCTTTCGATAGCAGGTGCGTTACTATCCCCGAGCAAAGGCCGCTTACTGCTGAATGGTGAGGATATTACAACACTATCCCCAAAAGAATTGACTCGGGTGCGCCTTGAAAAGATCGGGTTTGTATTCCAATCGTCGAATCTTGTGCCATATCTCTCCGTACGAGACCAGCTTCTGCTGCTTTCCGAATTGATCGGCAAGCGAGATAAAACAACTGTGAAAAAAGCGGACGAATTGCTTAGCCACCTTGGACTTGGACATCGGACAGATCACCTGCCAGAAGCACTGTCGGGCGGTGAGCGGCAGCGTGTAGCAATCGCCCGTTCGCTGATGAATGATCCAGAAATCATTTTAGCGGATGAACCAACCGCAAGTCTTGATTCCAAAAGAGGCAGGGATGTTGTTGAAATGCTTGCACATGAGGTGAAATCAAGAAATAAAGCGGCCATCATGGTAACGCATGATGAAAGAATGTTGGATTTATGTGATCGAGTGGTCAATATTACGGATGGCAAGGTATTTGGATGAAGTTATACGTAAAAAGTCCGCCGCCTCTCCAAAGGAATTAGGAGTGGCGGCGGACTGAATTGCTTGAAGGGGATGGTTAACCGACAGTAAGCGGATGGAATACTAGTCGTAACTTTATATAAACGATTTGCGATTATGTATAATACTTTGCTTGTATCCCAGCTGGTTATCTTCGGATCATTCATGTTTTTTTATTTTAAAGAACAAGCAGTGATAGGTTGCTTTCACACCTGAATCATTTCGGAATTCTGTGTCGTATATGTTGATTAACTCTCGAAAAAAGGAAGGGCGCTGGCAGTAGTTTTCTTTGTTGCTGTTAGCAGCGCCAATCTTTTTGATTGAAGTGAAAAATTCACGAACTGTCTGAAAGTACTCCAGTTCAAGCTTTTCTATTTTTGTAATCTCGATTGGAGCTGCTGCTGAATAGGGGATTGCTGCTTCGCAAACTTGGGATAATTCTTCCAGAGTGTAAAACGTTTGACCTGGTGAACTATCCATGGAAAGTTGAAGCTTTTCTTTCGCTTGTTCATATGAACTATGAAGCTCTTGAAAGGTATCTATTCCGAACGTTGAAAATATCAGGCTTCCTTCCGCCGTTAATCGTGTAAAAAGTTTTTCAAGGGTTGCAGGAATATCATTCAGCCATTGAAACGTTGCATTGGAAATAATCAAGTGGTAATTTTCATTTAGCGCCATTTCTTCGATGTCCGTACATAAAAATGTAACACGGTCTTCCTTTGTTAATCCTTTTGCCACTTCAACCATACCGGGTGCCAAATCAACAGCCGTAATGGCGGCATTAGGGAATGTTTTGACGAGTAACCTGGTTAAGTAACCGGTGCCGCAGCCGATTTCAAGAATATTGATTTTATGGTTGGTGTTTTTTTGAGGAAGCAAATCCACTAATTGCTTTGCCATGTTTTTTTGAACATTGGCATACGCATCATATGTTTGCGCGTGTTCACTGAATCGCTTGCTTAACAATCGTTTATCTATCATGAACGTACTCCTTTTGAATAAATGTTTTTATATGATCCATACATTCCTCTGGTTTTGTGAAAAATGGAATATGACCAGTACCTTCGATAATACGAACCTCGGCTTTCCCACCCAGATTCTCTTTAATGAAAGATGAAGCTTCAAGTGGACAAATTTTGTCTTCCCTCCCATGAAGCATTAAAAAGGGGGCTTCAATCCGGTCGAGTCTTGCTCGAGCATCTTTCTGAAGTAAATAATCCAATCCAATCAGAAGCGAAAACACATCATCTCCATGAAACTCGCTTTGACTGATCTTGGTGAATTGATGATAAAAACCTGCTTCTTTTTCAGCATCGGAAAACATCGCTTCATAGAAGGAAGTCAAAGTCTTCTCTTTATTGCGCGGCAGTTGTTTCTTCATGCGCTCGACCATTCGCGGATCCCAGCCAACTGAATAATTTTCCCCTGTAGTGAACCGACTTGTTGCGCCAAAAAGGATAAAACCTTTTATTCTTTCTCGAAAAGAACTTGAGAGTTCAAGTGATACTAGTGATCCTAATGACCAGCCCAATAAATAAACAGGACCATCGATGGAAGCGATTGTGTTTATGACCCGTTCTTCAAAGTCATTTAGTGCCTTCATATCTCTCCAATCTATAAATGAAAGGTGAAATAGTTCTGACAGCGGTTTGATTAACGGTTGAAACGCCTCTTTTTCCATTCCCCAGCCAGGAAGCACGACTAAATTCGGCTGCTTCATTCAACAACACCCATTTCTTTTCCAATGATCGAAACTTTTTGAACTGCCCAATCAAGATCTTTTTTATCGTGGAGAGCCGTTACGGTAAACCGGATTCTCGCTTCATTTTCAGGAACGGTCGGCGGCCTGACAGCAATAGCGGCAATTCCTTCTTTTTGCAAACGTGCAGCAAATTCCATCGCTTTTTCGTTTTCCCCGATGACGATAGGAACAATTTGTGATCGGCTTCCGCAAATGTTAAACCCGTAATTTGTGAGTTCTTTTCTAAAGTATTCTGAATGTGTTTGGAGCAGTGAGCGGCGTTCTGGTTCTTGCTGTACAAGTTCAATCGCTGTTTTTATAGCACCGAGTATGGCAGGGGGAAGTGCAGTTGAATAGATGAATCCGCGCATGCGATTTTTTAAATAGTCGATGAGCCATTCTTTCCCGACAACATAGGCCCCGAATGAACCAAGCGCTTTACTGAATGTTCCCATTTGGATATCTATTTTATTTTGAAGATGGAGATGACCTGCATAGCCTTCACCGTTTTTACCGTAAATGCCGCTTCCATGTGCTTCATCTGTCATTAACATTGCGTTATAACGTTCCTTTAACCGAACTAGGTCTTCAAGATAAGCGAAGTCACCATCCATGCTGAAGACCGTATCCGTCACGATTAATTTACGTGCTTCAATCGGTGATTTTTTCAAAAATGCTTCTAAATGATCTAAATCATTATGACGATAGCGTATATGCTTTGCTCTGCTTAAAAGAGCTCCATCGACAATGCTTGCATGATTCAATTTATCACTATAAATAATATCGTTACGGGACAGCAGGGTGGAGATTATTCCAAGGTTCGCGTTATAACCACTGTTGATGATGAGTCCTGCTTCGGCCTTCTTCCAATTGATAAGAGCTTGTTCCGCCTGCTCGTAAAGAGGATGATTGCCAACAATTAAACGTGAAGCCGTTGCTCCTGCACCATATGTATGTACGGCATCAACCATAGCCTTTTTCAGCCGCTCATCTCCTGCATATCCTAAATAGTTATTAGAAGCTAGATTAAGCATCCTGCACCCGTTGACCGTAAGCCAAGGCTGCTCGGCACATACGGTTGATACGAGTTCGCGCTTTTGCGAAATCTCTTCTAAATGAGCCAGTTCTTTTTTTATTTTTTCTTCCCAACAAAGTAAACGTTTTTCACTGTGCATGGCCATTCTCCTTTTTTATATGTCAACTAAAAATAATATAGGTTAACACATAAAATATTCTAATCATGACTCAATGAAACTGTCAAGCTTTGAAAACGAGCATGAGAATAAAGTAATGATCCATTAATCTGGGAGAATTCAAGGGTCGGAAAAGGCTGGTAGATTATTTAGGTCCCAGCCAGGAACATGAATCTAACCAGAAAAATCAGTTTAAGGAGAATCGGGCAGCGGTGGTTTTGTTAAGCTAATGTATAAAAATATGTATTAAGCTCGTTCATTGAAGATAATCTAACTTCCAAGGTAGTCTTTTTGTTAAACCTTGAAATCTTTGAAGGATTAAATGGAATTCCATGTTACTATAGAGCAGTGAAATTTAACAGAATTCACATTAACCATTACATAAAGGAAGGTATAAATATGAAAAAGATTTCTTTGGATGTTTTCTTTATATTAATAGGAGCTTTTATTTTCGCTTTGGCAATAAATCTTTTCGTCATTCCCAATGAGCTTGGTGAGGGAGGAGTCACGGGGATAACCATCATTCTGTTTTATCTTTTTGAATGGTCACCAGGGCTGTTAAGTTTGATCATTAACGCTGTCCTGCTCATTGTCGGTTATAAATTTTTGTCGAAAATGACAACGGTATATACAATCGTAGCCGTTGCCTTTAATTCACTTTTCCTTCATTTAACCGAAAGCTGGACGATATCTTCAGATGAATTGGTCATCAATGCGATATTTGGCGGGGTTTTTGCTGGTGCAGGTATTGGCATGATCATTCGTGTTGGAGGCACTACTGCCGGTACGACGATCCTTGCCCGAATTACGAATAAGTATTTGGGATGGAGCTTAAGCTACGGACTTCTGTTTTTCGATTTAATCGTTGCGTTCTCATCTTATTTCATAATTGGCGCTGAAGGTCTGATGCTCACTATACTAATGCTTTATATTGGAACAAAAACGATGGAATTCATCATTGAGGGATTGAACCCGAAAAAAGCGATCACCATCATTTCAAAAGAAGCGGACCAGATTGCAAAACAAGTAACCGAATTGATGGACCGGGGGGTCACTGTTTTTAGTGGTCATGGATACTATACAAAAGAATCCAAGGATATTTTATATATCGTTATAAGTAAGCAAGAGGTACTGAAGTTAAAGAGAATAGTGCAGTCAACGGATAGCAATGCTTTTATAGCCATACATGATGTTCGGGACGTATTCGGTGAAGGTTTCCTGGATATCTCGAAGTCCTGATGGTAATAATGTATAAGCGAAATGAAAAGGCCTAATAGGCTTTTTTATTTTGCATGGCGAAAAATCTATAAATTCTGAATAATTTGTTATATTATGTAAGTAAGAAACCACACACCCTGAGGAGTGCAGCCATTAAATGTGGAGGTGTCCAAGATGATCCTTTTAAAAGTGGATGACAGAAAGTTTGGGAAAAGCAATATCAAGTACAGTGTCGTTGATAAGGAAACGAATGAATTGATCATTAGCGGTGTGTTTAAGGAATTTGGACAAGCAAGCGATAAATATTATGAATTGAAGGATGAATACGGTCCTTCCAATGTAAAGATGATATTGAAGTGAAAAGAGGGGGACCGACGGGTTTCCCTTTTTTCGTATAATGCCGGGAATGAAAATGCCCGTACAATAAATAATCGGATAAAGGAATAATCAAAGGTTTCTGAATCATATAATTAGATTAAGAGAGTTCTTAATATCCTTTTTTTACAATATACTACAATTTTATTGTAAAGTATGGAATTTGGTGGTAATATAAAGCGCATAAATGTAAACGTTTGCAATGTTTTTGTGAGGGGGTGATGTAAAAGAAGTACGATAGACTACGAATTTTATTGAATGAATGGCTTTTATTTTACTAATTTTATGCAAACGTTTTCTTAAAATTGCATGAATATTATGAGAAAAAGGGAGAGTGGGTAGGCATGAAGCGTAAAAAATGGTACGGGGGAATTCTTACTGTTTTATTGATTTTTAGTGTGATTTTGGCTGGATGCTCTTCTTCAACAGGCGGAAACAGCGACTCAAAGGATGTCGTGACGCTGGATATATTTCAATTCAAGGTAGAATTCAAGTCGCAATTCGAGACATTGGCAAAACAATATGAAAAAGAAAATCCAAATGTGAAGATCAAGGTATCGACAGTCGGCGGCGGAAATGATTATAAATCAGCCATTACGGCAAAGTTCGCTTCAGGTGAGGAGCCAGCGGTGTTTAACATTGGCGGACCGGTAGATGTCGCACAATATAAAGATAGATTAACAGATTTAAAGGACACGAAGGCTGCTGCTGCAGCGCTTGACGGTACTTTGGATGGCGTGGAAGAGGACGGGCAAGTCCTTGGACTTCCATTTAACCAGGAAGGATACGGCTTGATTTATAACAAACGGATATTTAAAGAAGCCGGAATTAATCCTGATGACATTACAAGTTATGAAACATTAGAGGCGGCAGTTAAGAAAATCGATTCACAAAAAGACAAATTGAAAATCGATGCAGTTTTCGCGTATCCGGTCAAAGAGAAGTGGGTGACAGGAAACCATTTATCCAATGTATTCTTATCACCGGAGTTTGATGGGAATGTGTTAGAAGCAAGTAAGGCACCAACGGTTAAATTCACGGATGGTGACAAGTTTAAACAATTGGTCGATATCCAAAATGAGTATTCCGTCCAGCCGACAGCAAGTCTTGATTACTCCCAACAAGTGGAGGAGCTGTTCTCGCTTGAAAAGGTTGCGATCATTCAGCAAGGTAACTGGGTTTATAACACAGTCTATGATATGGATCCTGAGTTAGCTGAAAAGGGAATTGGCATCATCCCGATTCCAAATGGAGACAATGCAGGCATGCCGGTCGGTGTACCGAACTATTGGGCAGTGAACAAGAAATCGGATGAAAAGGTACAGGAAGCAGCCAAGAAGTTCCTAGACTGGATGTATACATCCGAAGCAGGGAAAAAAGCTGTTTTGGAAGATTTTAAATTCATTCCTGCTTATGAAGGATATGATGTAGAAAAAATTGCCGATCCAATTTCAAAAGAAATTTATAAATACTCTCAAGAAGGAAATACGATTGGATGGGTGTTTAATGGATATCCGGTCGGTTGGAATGATGATCTTGGTGCAAGTGTCCAAAAATACGTAACTGGTAAATTGACTTGGGAGGAACTTGTCCAACAGAACATTGAAAATTGGGAGAAGATTCATAGCAAATAAGAGTTGGGAAATGCAAGTGACCAATCGGCAAGAAAAAAGTGTCGATTGGTTGTTCCTTATTATAGAAAAGCCGCTAAGGGATTCATCAAATTACCCAGTCATGATCTAACCCATTAACTATTAAATCATTTCAAGGAGGTCGGTTTCGTTGAGAAATCGGGATGCCGCATATTGGCTGTTTTTAACACCTGTTCTTGCTGCACTCATTTTGGTTGTGATCGTGCCACTCATCTACGGATTTTATTATTCCTTTACGAATTGGAACGGTTTAGGGACACCGGATTTCATCGGTTTTAAGAATTATATAGACTTGTTTACGGATAAAGGGTTCCTTGATACATTTTGGTTCACGATTAAATTTTCCGTAGCGGCAATTGTGGTAATCAATATCATCGGATTAAGTTTGGCTCTCATCGTGACTTCGAAAATTAAATCAAGCAACATATTGCGGACAGTTTTCTTTATGCCCAATTTAATTGGCGGCTTGATACTCGGCTTTATTTGGCAGTTCATTTTTATTAAGGTCTTCGGTGCGATTGGTGATTTGACGGGGATCGAAGCATTTAATGGTTGGTTATCGACGACTGATACAGGTTTTTGGGGATTGATCATTTTAACGTCCTGGCAAATGGCCGGATATATCATGATTATTTATATCGCCTATCTTCAGGCAGTTCCTGAAGACTTGATCGAAGCGGCAAAAATTGACGGAGCTAACAGTTTCCAGCGCTTTCGCCATATAACTTTTCCACTAGTGGCACCTGCTTTTACCGTCAGTTTGTTTTTGACACTTTCCCACTCGTTCAAGATCTATGATCAAAACCTTTCCCTGACGAATGGAGCTCCCTATAATTCAACTGAAATGGTTGCGATGAACATTGTAAAATCCGCCTTCACCGAAAACGATATGGCATATGCACAGGCAAAAGCCGTTATCTTTTTCATAATCGTGGCGGTCGTTTCGCTGACACAAGTCTATTTCAATAAAAAACGGGAGGTTGAGCTGTAATGAGGGGAAAATGGAAATTGTGGCTGATTGGATTCATCGGATTCATTTTGGCCATATTATGGCTCACTCCGTTTTATTTAATGCTTGTCAATGCTTTTAAAATGAAACGGGATATATTTGCCGATACATTGGGACTGCCTGAAACCTGGACATTGGAAAACTTCACTCAAGCTTTCGAGCAATTGGATTTCCTCCGGACTTTATTCAATTCTTTATTGATATCGGGCGTCAGTGTAGTCATCATCATCATCTTTTCTGCGATGGCAGCATACGCTCTTTCCCGAAACAAAAGTAAAATAAGTTCCCTGCTTTTCTTTGTGTTTGTAGCAGCCATGCTGATCCCGTTTCAGTCTGTGATGATACCGCTCGTTGCCCAATTCGGACAGCTTGGGATGCTGAACAAGGCTGGACTGATTTTCATGTATTTAGGTTTTGGCTGCAGTCTATCCATATTCCTATATCATGGTACCTTAAAAGGGATTCCCCTCTCACTAGATGAGGCAGCAAAGATTGATGGTGCAAACCGATTTCAAGTATTTTGGTATATCATATTTCCACTATTAAAGCCGATGTCCATTACAGTTGGGATCTTGAATGTCATTTGGATATGGAACGACTATTTGCTGCCATCCCTTGTTATTGGCGGCGCGGGATCGGAGACCATTCCACTTAAATTATTCTTCTTCTTCGGACAATATACGAAGCAATGGCATCTCGCCTTGGCTGGACTTACTTTATCCATCATTCCAGTCATCATTGCGTACTTTTTTGCTCAGAGGCAAATTATTAAAGGAATTGCAGATGGAGCCGTTAAATAACTATTTAAATATAGGGAATATTAAACCATGTGCGGTGAACGGGGAGTGTTGATGAATTTGTCTGTTACTATAAAAGACGTTGCCAAAAAAGCAAATGTCGCTCCATCAACGGTATCGCGTGTAATCCATAACAGCCCGACAATCAGTGAAAAGACCAAGCGCAAGGTACGCAAGGTATTAAAGGAAATGGGCTATCATATGAATGAAAATGCCCGGAACTTAGTCACGAAGTCAACTAAGGCCATTGGGATCGTCATGAAAAGTTCGGCAAGGGAATCACTTTATAATCCCTTTTTCCCCGAAGTGATCCGGGGCATCGGAGATTTCTGTAATAAAGAAGGGTACAGTCTTTCTCTGACTACCGGCGAGACGGAGGATTCCATCTTTGAGGATGTCGTGAAAATGGTCCAGGGCAGAAGAGTGGATGGCATGATTGTTTTGTACTCTAAAAAGGACGATCAAGTGGTGCCGTATTTATTGAAGCAGGGCTTCCCGTTCGTTTTGATCGGGAAGCCAAGTACGAACATGAGCGGTATCACATTCATTGATAACGATAATGTTCAAGCGGCCAGGGAAGTATCGGAGTTTGTAATCAATCTTGGACATGAGCGAATCGCCTTTTTAGGAGGCAGCCCCGAGTTTGAAGTGATCCAGGACCGCTTGACAGGCTTTCAACAAGCGATGGAACAGGCCGGGGTGGATGTGCGACAGGAATATATCAAATTGATTCCTTTAAATCGAACGGATGGAATAAAGGCGATTGACGAATTGCTGGAATTGAATGAGGCACCAACCGCTTTTTTGGTTATGGATCTTTTATTGGGTGTGCTCTTACTTGGAGTGTTAGCCGAAAAGAACTTGAAAGTGCCGCAGCAAATAAGCGTCGTCTGTTTTAACCACTCAGAATTCATAGAATTTTTAAGTACCCCGCTGACAACGGTTGATATCCATACGTATCAGTTAGGGTATGAAGCCGCAAAATGCGTGTTCGATCTTATTGCGAATCCGGAAATGATGGAAAAGAGCATCAGCATTCCTACCAAAATCATAAAGCGAGAGTCGCATTTTGTTGCTGAAAAGGAAATTAAATGAAAATTGTAGAAAAGTTTTACCAATTAAAGCTTGATTTTTGCTAACATAAATTTACAATATAGATTATCACTATTATTTTGAAAATTCATACTTTCTAGGGTCGATAAGTATGTTCTTATATTTTGATCATCCCTAACGCAAACGTTTGCGTTTTGAATAAAGAGGTAATAGTTAAACAACAAAACAAGTTGCCGTGAAATGATTCTTGAATGGAGGAGGTTGTTCATGAGAGTCCTTGTATGGAATGAGTTTCGCCACGAGAAAACAAAGCCTGAAGTAGCAAAAGTATATCCGGATGGCATCCATGGTGCAATTGCCGGCTTTTTACAAAGTGAACAGGTCGAAGTGAGGACCGCTACTCTCGATGAAGAAGAGCACGGATTAACCGAGGAAGTACTGGAACGAACCGATGTACTGCTTTGGTGGGGGCATGTTGCACATGATGAAGTTCAGGATGAAATCATTGCAAGGGTTCACAAGCGAGTACTTGAGGGAATGGGTCTCATCGTCCTCCATTCTGGTCATTTTTCAAAGATCTTCAAACGATTGATGGGAACGACTTGTGACTTGAAATGGCGGGTGGCGGATGAAAGGGAACGGCTTTGGGTAGTCGATCCGAGTCACCCTATCGTTGATGGAATCGGAGAATATATCGAGCTTGAAAAGGAAGAGATGTACGGGGAACATTTTGATATTCCTGCACCAGATCAATTAATATTCGTCAGTTGGTTTGAAGGCGGGGAGATATTCAGAAGCGGTTGCACGTATCAGCGGGGTAAAGGGAGGATTTTCTATTTCCGTCCAGGACATGAAACATATCCTACCTACCATAATCCGGAGATTCAACGTGTGATTAAAAATGCCGTTGATTGGGTCAAGCCGGAATTCGGAATCGCAACGAACTATGGTAAAGCCGAACCGTTGGAATCCATCTCATCCAAAGAGATGAAGTGAAGGAGAGAACAAAATGGGCATAGTGAAGGTAGGAGTCATTGGATGCGGGAGTATCGCAAAAAACAGGCATTTTCCGGAGTATGAATCACATCAGGAAACGGAGATCATTGCCGTTTGTGATATTGTGCCGGACCGGGCGAATGCAGCAGCACAAAGGTATGGAGCGCAAGCATATACTGATTATATAGAACTTTTGAAGAATGAGGAGATTGAAGCGATCAGTGTATGTACACCGAATTACCTGCATGCACGCATCACGGTTGCGGCCTTGGAAGCGGGTAAGCATGTCCTATGTGAGAAACCAATGGCTACTTCTTTAGCAGACGCTGAAAAAATGAATGAAGCAGCAGCGAAAAGCGGCAAAATACTAATGATTGGCCATAATCAGCGATTTGTTCCCTCTCATCAAAAAGCGAAACAGCTTATTGAGGGCGGGGAGCTAGGGAAGATCTATAGCTTCCGGACGGCTTTTGGACATTCCGGGCCGGAAACCTGGAGCGTGGACGGACTGGAAAGCTGGTTTTTTAAAAAGGATCAAGCGGTCATTGGTGCAATGGGCGATTTAGGCGTTCATAAAGCTGATTTATTACGGTATATCCTTGGAGAAGAATTTGTTGAAGTGGGAGCCTTTGTGGAAACGACTGCCAAGAAAAACACGGACGTTGATGACAGTGCGGCCTGTATCCTCCGGACGGAGAACGGTATCATCGGAACTCTTACCGCCAGCTGGTCTTATGCAAAAGAAGACAATGCTACGGTCATTTATGCGGAAAAAGCGGTATTGCGCCTTGAAGACGATCCGAAATACTCACTGATCATCCATCATGATAATGGAAAGACAGAAACCACCCAATTAGGAAGCATCCAGACTAATGACTCAGAAGGACAGCATGATTCCGAAGTGATCAGCCACTTTGTAAAATGTGTGGTGGACAATGAGGAGCCTCTTGTCTCAGGAGTTGAAGGATTAAAGTCATTAAAAGTCATTCTTGGCGCGATGGAATCAAATGCATCCCGAAAAATCATCCGCTTATAAAGGGGTTAAAAGTCATCATGTACAAATTAAAAATGGGTATTATCGGTGCTGGCGGAATTGCCCAAAAAAGGCATATCCCAGCTTTTCAAAAATTTCAAGATAAAGTGGTTTTATACGCCATTCAGGATATAGATGAAATGAAGGCGCGGGAAGTGGCGCGGGAATTTCATATCGAAAAGGTTTTCACGAATTATGAAGAAATGTTTGCTGAAGTGGATGCTGTTACAATCGCAACGCCAAACAAGTTTCACGCTGAGATTTCCATTGCTGCCCTGCAAGCGGGTGTACATGTGTTATGCGAAAAGCCGATGGCCATTACAACCGAGGAATGTTTAGCGATAACCGAGGCTGCAAACATATCAGGTAAAGTGTTATCGACTGCCTATCATTACCGCTTCATGAAGGAAGCCCAGGCTGCAAAGAAAATGATTCAGGCCGGTGAAATCGGTGAACCGTATGTAGCGCGTGTACAGGCAATCAGGCGGCGCAAAGTCCCTGGCTGGGGAGTTTTTACAAGCAAGGAATTGCAAGGCGGGGGAAGCGTGATCGATTACGGCTGCCATTTGCTCGATTTGGCATTATGGCTGATGGATGACCCAGAACCGATTGAAATCGTAGGTTCGACATATAATTATGTCAGTAAGGGTGTCGATCAGGTCAATTTATGGGGCAATTTCGATGCCTCGGTATTTGAAGTGGATGACCATGCCACGGCATATATCAAATTTGCCAACGGAGCATCTCTATTATTCGAAACATCTTGGGCCGCGAATATCCGTGAAGAAGCAACTGTTTTGAGTTTATCCGGAACGCAGGGCGGACTTGATGTATTTCCGCTGGTCTTGAATCAGGCTAAGCACGGCATGCTTTTAAACAGTGAGGCAGTATGGATGCCAGGAGAGGATACACCAGACCTGCAACAGGCAGAGAACTTTATCAACAGCTGCCTGGGGTTAGCGGAACCATTGGTAAAACCATCGGAAGCCATGAAAGTTTCGAAAATAATCGAAGCGATTTATCAAAGCTCGGCAAGTGGGAAGGTCATGAGCATAAATTAAAGAAAAGGTGAGGTGGGGCATGTGAAATTAGGGATCTTTACAGTGCTATTTGCTCAAAAATCATTCGAGGATATGCTTGATTATGTCGCGGATTCCGGATTAAAAACAGTTGAAATCGGTACAGGCGGGTATCCAGGGAATATCCATTGTCCACTCGATGAACTGCTCGAAAGTGAAGAAAAGCGCCAAGAATACCTCGAGGCCGTTCAAACAAGAGGGTTAACGATCAGTGCATTCAGCTGCCATGGCAATCCAATCTCTCCTGATGAAACCTTCGCTAAAGAAAGTGATGAAACACTGATCAAAACAATCAAACTTGCATCCTTACTGAACGTCCCGGTCGTCAATACCTTTTCTGGTACAGCGGGTGATCACGAAGGAGCTAAATATCCAAACTGGCCCGTAGCCCCATGGCCGAATGAGTATACAGATGTGCTGAAATGGCAATGGGAAGAAAAATTGATCCCCTATTGGAAGAAAGTGGCCGCCATTGCCGATGAACACAATATAAAAATCGGCCTTGAACTGCATGGGGGCTTTCTCGTCCACACACCCTACACCTTATTAAAACTGCGGGAAGCTACATCTGATGCAATAGGCGCCAACCTTGATCCAAGCCATCTTTGGTGGCAGGGTATCGAACCAGTCGGAGCCATCAAAATCCTAGGGAAAGCGGGAGCAATCTACCACTTCCACGCAAAAGACACATACCTGGATCAGGATAACATTAATATGTATGGATTGACCGACATGCAGCCTTATGGCAATATCCAGAGCCGTGCCTGGAACTTCCGCTCTGTAGGATGCGGCCACAGCCTGCAAGAGTGGTCCGACATCATGAGCGCCCTTCGCACATACGGTTACGATTACGTCGTCAGCATCGAACACGAAGATCCGCTGATGTCAGTTGAAGAAGGATTCCAACGGGCCGTAACCAATCTGAAAACTGTACTCATCAACGAAAGTCCAACTGATTTATGGTGGGTATAATTTAGAGCCGAAAAGAGCAGCCTAATGCAGGTTGCTTTTTATTTTCGCCCTCACTCGTGCAAAAGTGGATAAGTGAAATTCACGAGTAAAAGCGTGAAACTCACGAGTAAAACAGTATAATTCACGAGTAAAACAGCATAATTCACGAGTAAAAGTGCGAAACTCACGAGTGAAAGCATGAAATTCACGAGTAAAAGTGAAATTCATGAGTAAAAGCGTGAAACTCACAGATAAAAGTGAAATTCACGAGTAAAACAGCATAATTCACGAGTCAAAAGTGCGAAACTCACGAGTAAAAGTGCGAAACTCACGAGTAAAAGCATAAAATTCACGAGTAAAACAGTATAATTCACGAGTAAAAGTGCGAAACTCACGAGTAAAAGCATGAAATTCACGAGTAAAAGCGTGAAACTCACGGATAAAAGTGAAATTCACGAGTAAAACAGCATAATTTACGTCGGCTGTATCCAATGGAGAGAGCTGGTTTTTTAAAAAAATCAATTTGACAGTCACCCTACTGCGTGTTACAGCATACCTTGTAGTAAGTAACGCAAGATACCAATATCACCGAGTAGTGAAGTTACAGAAATATTTTTAAGAAAGAAAGTTGACACTTCTGCTACTCGGTGTTACAGTTTAGTTGTAATAAGTAATACTAAATAGCGTGATTTCCCAAAAGCTATTCAGTATAAAAATTCCCCTCGGAACTACGTTATAATATAAGTCACAAAATAGAGGAGGCTGAACATGGAAAATTTAACTGAAATGCTGAAGGGTTCGCTGGAAGGCTGCGTGCTGGAAATCATCAGCCGCCATGAAACCTATGGCTACGAGATTACCCGCCGCCTGAACGAGCTTGGGTTTACTGAAGTCGTGGAAGGGACGGTCTACACCATCCTCGTGCGATTAGAAAAGAAAAAACTGGTGAACATAGAGAAGAAACCGTCAGATATGGGGCCGCCCCGCAAGTTTTACTCACTTAATGAGGCTGGACGCCAGGAACTTGAATTGTTTTGGAAAAAATGGGATTTTGTATCATCAAAAATCAATGTCTTAAAGTCAATCTAGCTTCATAAGATATTCCGTACGCTATTTTTGGAGTGTCTTGTTTATAAAAAAGGAGGAAAAATAACATGATGGAATTATTCAAAAAAATGATTGGTGATAAAAAAGAGTATAAAATGATGATGGCACGGGTTGAAGCCCTACCAGAGGACTACCAATTTGTATTTAAGAAAATTCAAAACTATATGTGGAATTTCTCAGCGGGCAACGGGATGGATATGCTGCACATGCAGTATGAATTAATCGAGTTGTTCGAAGCCGGTGCTGCGGAAGGCAGGCAAGTGCTAGAAATCACTGGGGACGATGTGGCGTCCTTTGCCGACGAACTAGTGGCAAATGCTAGAACCTATTTCGCCAAGTATCGTGAGGATTTGAATGACAGTATCATGAAGCGATTGGGAAAAAATAAATTCAATAAATAATTCCGACTGAATAGCTGGTTACAAATGTGAAATGCCACCTTCGCTATTCAGTTATATTTTTAACTTGGTAGTAAGTTATACAGATTATCAGTCAGACTAAATAGAGGAGAATAGGCAACCTAGTCCGCTAGGCGCTCGGAAGGATAAATACGAATCTTACAAGCGGCATTACTGCGCTATTAAAAGGAGGAAAAAGTATGAGCAATGCAGCGATTACTGTAAAAGGGTTAAAAAAATCCTTTAAAGACAATGAAGTCTTAAAGGGGGTGGATTTTGAGGTGCGGCGTGGCGAAATCTTTGCCCTGCTGGGCTCAAATGGAGCGGGCAAGACGACGACGGTCAACATCCTCTCGACGCTGATGAAGTCCGATGGCGGCGAAGTAGGTATTTGCGGCTTTGACGTTCAGCGTGAACCGGATCAGGTTCGCCAGAGCATCAGCCTGACAGGGCAGTTTGCAGCTATAGACGGCATGCTTACCGGGCGGGAAAACCTGCTGATGATCGCCAAGTTGCGGGGAGTTTCCAATCCCGCTCAAGTCGCCGACAATCTGCTTGCAAGATTCAGCCTGACCGATGCGGCCAACCGCCGGGCGGATAAATATTCCGGCGGGATGAAGCGCCGGCTTGACATCGCCATGAGCCTGATCGGGACGCCAGCAGTCATTTTTCTCGACGAACCGACGACAGGGCTTGACCCCGAAGCGAGGATTGAAGTCTGGAATACGGTCAAGGAGCTAGCTGGCGGCGGAACGACAATCTTGCTGACGACCCAGTACCTGGAGGAAGCCGAACAATTGGCGGACCGTATCGCCATCCTGCATGGCGGAAAAATCATCTCGACCGGGACCCTTACCGAACTCAAGGAGATGTTCCCGCCAGCGAAAGTAGAGTACATCGAGAAGCAGCCGACATTGGAGGAAATTTTCCTAGCAATCATCGGCAAAAAGGAGGAGATGTAAATGAAAAGCAAAACAGGGGTATTACTAGGGCGTTTAATGCGCAACATCATGCGGAGCCCGGATACAATTATCACGGTGGCGATTACGCCGATTATGATGCTGCTGCTGTTTGTCTACGTATTTGGCGGCGCCATAGAGGCAGGCACGGACAACTACGTCAATTATTTATTGCCGGGAATCTTGCTGATGGCTATCGCATCCGGCGTCGCTTACACCTCAGTAAGGCTGTTTACGGATGTAAAGAGCGGGTTGATGGCGCGTTTCATTACCATGCCCATCAAGCGCTCGTCGGTATTGTGGGCTCACGTGTTGACCTCGTTAATATCCAATTTGCTTACTGTCGTCGTGGTTATCCTCGTCGCACTCTTGATGGGCTTCCGTTCCAGCGCTGATATCCTGGATTGGCTAGCGGTAGCTGGGATAATCGTGCTGTTTACGCTGGCGCTGACATGGCTGGCGGTCATTCCTGGATTGACAGCGGGGTCTTTGGAAGGGGCGACAGCCTACTCGTACCCGCTGATTTTCCTGCCGTTTATCAGTTCGGCCTTCGTCCCCACCGAAACCATGCCTAAAATTGTCCGTGCGTTCGCCGAGAACCAGCCAGTGACTTCAATCGTGAATGCGATTCGTGCCCTTTTGTATGAAGGGTCTGTTGGGAACGATATTTGGATTGCGCTTGCCTGGTGCGTCGGCATCATGGTCATCGCTTACTTCTTCGCCAGTAAAGTATTTAAACGCCAGTTCGGGTAAGTACACCATTATCGGGATTGGTCATTTCATAGTCAGCCGATGCGATGAATGCATCACATGGAAGTCTGCTTAAATGCCGGGGCAACCATCGATCAAATCATGGAAACCTTCAAAATTGGGGTGATTGGTGGCGGCCACTTATCCCATCATGGGATTTGCCATACTTGCTTTAGAAGAATTTACAGCAAAAGGGTAGTGGTCATTCGGAAAGGGGAAATGAAAAGAATAAAGCCCATAGTAATTGACAGGAAAAGAGTAGATCCAGAAACAAAACCGCTTTGGTAATCAATGTTTTAAAAATAGATTCCTTTCATTATCATAAAATGCGTGGAGCTCCCCGCGGAACTCACGAGTAAAAGTGCAAAACTCACGAGTAAAAGTGCAAAATTCACGAGTAAAACCGCAAAATTCACGAGTAAAACCGCAAAACTCACGAGTAAAACCGCAAAGCTCACGAGTAAATCAGCAAAACTACGAATAAAAGCAAAATGATTACAGGAAATCCTTCTGAAATTAAAAAAGCGATGCCCCCGGAATTCTGGGGGCATCTTCATTATCATCTTTTCCTAGGGGAATAATCCAATTCCTTAAATAGTTCCGTCAATTCATCCTCGGTCAGGTCGCGCCATTGTCCGATCGCCAGTCCGTCCAGATGGATGTTCATGATCCGGATTCGATGTAAATCACGGACTTCATAACCTAGTGCGGAGCACATACGGCGGATTTGCCTGTTCAGTCCTTGCATTAAAGTGATGTTAAATGTGTATTTGGTCAACTGCTCAACTTTACAAGGAAGTGTTTTCGTATCCAAAATCTCTACTCCGGATGACATATCTTTGATGAAGGAAGCGGTAAGTGGCTTATCCACGGATACGATGTATTCTTTTTCATGCTTGTTTTCTGCACGAAGGATTTCATTAACGATATCTCCGTCATTTGTAAGAAGGATCAGACCGCTTGAGTCTTTGTCCAGCCGCCCGATATGAAAAATGCGAAGCGGATGATTTACAAAATCAACGATGTTCCCTTTTATGTGTTTTTCGGTCGTACTTGTAATCCCTATCGGTTTATTCAGTGCAATATAGACATTTTGCTGTTCGACTTTTATCGGCTTGCCGTCCACCCGGACATCATCGCCGGGTTCAGCTTGACTGCCGAGCTCAGCTACAGTGCCATTAATCGTCACACGGCCCTCGGCTATCCATTTGTCTGCGCCTCGTCGCGAGGTAATTCCGGATTCACTGATAAATTTATTGATCCTCAACTAAAGCACACCTTTACATTCAGATTTTCTTCTTTAAAGGATAACGTAAATCATGGTGCATAGACAAGGGGAAAAGAGAAGAAAGCGTTCGTTGATGTGTATCACTGGATGCCCTTTACATGTTCTTCGTGACAGCTGACGGATCTGCTTTTTTCTTTTTGCTTGTCAGGTAGACGCCGAGGAAAACAAGGAGGCCACCGAGGGTTTGGATGGTCGTAATCGCATGACCCAAAATAAGGCTAAGAATGGCGGTAAATACAGCAATCAGATTTAGATAAATCCCAGCCTGACCGGCATTGATATGGCGAAGGGAAATATTCCAGAAAATAAATGAGCCGACAGAAGGGAAAATCCCGATATATAAAAGACCGGTGATGGCTTTACTGCTTAAATCAAGGTTCATTCCCGAGCCAATGGCAAATGGAGCAATGAGAAACAAACCGAGAAATACGGAAACGGCAGTAGCTGAGATGATCGGAATGTTTTTCAGTTTTTTACCGATTATAGAATAGAAGGTCCAAACGAGAATCGCCAGGATCATCAATAGGTCGCCTTTATTATAATTGAGCTGGAATATATCCAGAAGGTGTCCTTTTGTCAAGACCAATAAAACGCCGAATAAAGATATGATAAGTCCAAGAGCATGTAGGGATGAAATTTTCTCCTTTAACAGCAAAGCGGAAAAAAGAACAATTAATGCAGGGTTCATGGAATTGACAAGAGCTGCATTCATGGAAGTTGTATAGGTCAGAGCCCAATAAAGGAAAAAATTATAACTGATGATTCCGAGTACACCCATGACTAATAGTAATTTCCAGGCTTTCCATACACTCTTCCAGTCTGGTTTTTCAATCCATTGCGCTAAAGGAAACAATAAGAAAACGGCGATTAGCCATCGCGCAAAGGTTAGTTGGATCGGGGAAAGTTCGGTCACAACGTACTTTCCGAATATATAATTACCGGCCCAGAACAAATTTGCCAAGATAAGAAATAAAATAACAATAGATTTTTTCATCAGACTGCCTCTCCCTGAATTTATGGAATATTCACTAAATATAGCAAAATAGGGGTACCTAAGCAATATAGGGGGCCTTATCAGTCAATTTTGGACAGGATAAAAAGGCCGTTCAACTTTAGCTGAACAGCCTTTTCACACATCTATATTAAGCGAAAATGGCACTGATTTCGGCGATTTCATCCATGGTTAGATCGACGTCCAATGCTTGTAGGTTGCGTGTGACCTGTTCTGGTTTTTTCGCTCCGGGAATCAGTACATCTATCGAGTGCCTAGTTAAATACCAAGCTAGTACGACATCGGCGACATCGGTATGCTTCCTGTTGGCAATCGCCCGTACTTCTTCCACTTTTTGCAGGTTGCTTACAAAGGCTTGTCCTTGGAAAAGCGGACTTTTTGCCCGGCCGTCATCGAATGTTGAATCCTGATTATATTTGCCGCCGAGCAAACCGGAAGCAAGGGGGAAATAAGGAATGAAGGAAATATCATTTTCGGCTGTATAGGGAAGCAGGTCTTGTTCTGCCTCCCGTTTGAATAGATTGTACTCGGATTGCAGGACATCGACATAGCCGTCTTTATTCGCTTCCTTCAATTGTTCAAACGAAAAGTTAGAGACGCCGATTGACTTTAACTTGCCTGCATCCTTCAATTCCTTTAAGGCACCTACTGCTTCATCTTTAGGGGTATCACCATCAGGGAAATGGATATAGAATAAGTCGATGTAGTCTGTTTGGAGCCTTTTTAGACTCGAGTCCACGGCATTTTTCAGAAAAGCGGGAGAGTTATCAAAAACGATGCTGCCATCGACAAATTTGTGTGCCCCTTTAGTGGCAAGGACTATGTCTTCGCGTTTGCGGCTCTCTTTAAGGATTTCACCGATAAGTTCTTCTGAACGTTCAGGACCGTAAATGTAAGCTGTATCCCAAAAGTTGATTCCTTCTTCCAATGCCGTTCTCAAAACATCCCTTCCTGTATCCTCACTTAGATTAGGGAAAAGGTTATGTCCGCCAATTGCATTCGTGCCAAGGCCAATCGGGTTTACATACAGATCTGTTTTACCAATACGGGTTTGCTTAGACATATTACTTATCATCTCCTTTGACACCATCATAACAAAAAGCCGTTGCCGATTTCCAAAATAAAGCAATGAAGGTGTGTACAAAATAAGCAGATGACCGGAAAGATCACCTGCTTACTTCATTATTATAGTGTTTCGACTTCCAACTCCTCAGCGGAAGCTGTTTGTCCGATTTGACTGAGCAGAATGCCAAGGGCTGTACCGACGAGAGCAGGGATGACCCATTCCATGCCGTAAGCGGAAAGGGGAAGGACATCAGTCAAGGTTTGTACGGGTCCTAATTGTAAGCCAAAAGCATTCAGCCCATCCATCAAGGCGAAGACTCCTGTGAAAGTCATTGCACTGCGATAAACCTTCTTCGGATTTTTGAAATGACGGCTGAAGAATGTCAGGACAATCAGGACGATCGTTAGCGGATAAGCCATCACAAGGAATGGTACCGATACTTTCAGAATTTGATTCAGACCCATATTTGAAAGGATGAAACCGACGATTGTTACAATCAGAATGACGGTTTTATAGTTCAGCCTGGGGAAAAGTTTCGAGAAATACTGTCCGCAAGCAGTCGTCAACCCGACAACGGTGGTGAAGCATGCCAAAGTGAAAATGATGCCAAGAAGGGCCTTCCCGCCGGTTCCTAGTAAAAGGGTGGAAGCGACAGTGAGGATATCCGTTCCGTTTTCGAATGACCCACCGGCCGCCATGCGTGCTCCCATTACACCTAAGGAGATATAAACTAAAGAAAGCAAAACGCCAGCGATGAGACCCGCTTTTACTGTATATCTCGTCAATTGTTTTCGTTCGGAAATCCCCCTTTGCTGGATTGAAGTAAGGATGACGATCCCAAAGGCCAAGGCAGCTAAAGCATCCATCGTGTTGTAGCCTTCGATGAACCCTTTCGAAAAGGCACCTGCAGCATATGCTTCGGTTGGAGCTTGGAAAGGAGCATCAAGCTTTACGAACCCAACGACACAGAGAATGACCATGGACAAAAGTAGAACGGGAGTGATCCAGCGTCCCATGAAGGTTTCCATTTTTTCCGGATTCAATGAAATGGCATAAACGATGATGAAAAATATGGTTGTGAACATGAATAGAAATAGTGGTTGATCCACAGAGTCGCCAAGATACGGCTTGAAGCCCATTTCATAGGCAACATTCGCATTCCGCGGAATGGCCAGAAACGGCCCGATGCTTAAATAGATTACGACCATGAACAACGTGCTGAATAGGGGATGTACCCGGGCACCGATGGTTTGTGCGCCGCCTTTAACAAGTGAGACTGCAAGAAGCACCAAAATTGGCAGGCCGACTCCGGTGGCGACAAAACCGGCGATGGCTGGCCAGAAAGACGTTCCAGAAGATGCTCCTAAAAATGGAGGGAATATGAGATTCCCGGCTCCGAAAAACATTGAGAAAAGCATAAGGCCGATAAATAATGTGTCTGTTTTTTTCATGGTGATTTCTCCTTTTTTTAAAATGATAACTCCCGCCGACTGGCCTGAAAAAGGCTAATTAAAGTGTTTTGTGCAAATAAAAAACTCGCCCCTGAAAAATCAGGGACGAGTTTGTGCTCGCGTTACCACCCATATTCCGCACTTCAAAGAAGCTGCGGCACTCAGTCAACGTACGAATTCATACGTGATCCATTGTAACGGCGGAAACCCGTCAAAGCCTACTGCATTTTCAGCTTTGCATCTCAGAGATGATTTTCGGATAGGCCTTGGACATCGACTTCCACCACATGTCGACTCTCTGTGGAACAGGGTTCTCATCTTACTCTTTCTCTTCATAGATTTTATAATATAAAGATAATTTAGCAAATTCTGATTATGAAGTCAACATAATTTATCATTAATCCTTTCAAAGGAGCAGGAAATTAGTCCCCATTTGGCGAAACCAACTTTATCAAGAGTGTTTTTTGAAGAAGAATAGGATATTACTCCCTATTATCTTTCTAATCACAACTATATTATAATAGAAGGCAGAACACTAAAGGAGACAACAACATGTCTGAAAATAAAAAATTAAGCCTGGCGGATGCAGTCAAACAAAAACTGGCTCAAAAGCAAGCAGGATCAAGTAAAGATAAACTGGAAACAGGCGTTGTGAAGAAAACGAAACAGCTAAAAAGCCAGTTGACCAAAAAGCCGAATAACCAACGTAAGCGTACAGGGGTATAATCCTAATTCGTCAAAGGACAAGTACTGTTCGGAGCTTATCAGTGAGCAGTTACCTTTTATGAATGAGGGTACTGCTTTTTTATATGAATACAAAAATGGGGATCAAGTAATGGACGAGCCAGAGTGATTTTGTTTTTTACCGTTTATAGGTAAGTTGAAGGGCTGGGCTTCTGGTCATTTAGAGGGATGGAGAATGGTTCGCTCACTTCTAGCTGATATGTGGTAAAACTAGAAAAACATATTTTCTCGAAAATGGAAATGACATCTCTGTATCGGTTTATTAAAAACATTACAGTTCTAGTTGGTTCTGTTTTAAAATTGTAAGAGTGGTGACATGTTGTTACCATATTGTTTTGTTAAAATAACATTTTAAGGTTTTGTAAATGATTTTTTAACTAAAGGAACCTATAAATTGAATATTAGGTCTGCTATGAGTCTTATAGAATCAGTGATTATCCTTTAATTGAAAATATGAAATATATCGGGGGAATAAAGATGGACGAACGTCTGATCGGAAAAAAATATTATGAAACGATGCTTGAGGATACAAGGAAGCATCCCATTCAAGCTTTGGGTGAAATGTTCCTCGTGGAACAAAAAAAGGAAAGATCCGATTTAACCGCAATTAGATTTGCTCAAGGAGAGGTATATTTTCAGCACCATGACTATGAAGCAGCCATTTTTAAATGGGAAAACATAGAAGGGGAACTTGGTTCATGGGCGAAGAAAAACATCGCTGATGCGTATTTTGAATTGGAAATGTATTCAACCGCAGAGGATATCTATAAATCCGTCGATACGGATGAAGCTGTCTTGAAAACAGAAGTTCTTTTGCAGCTGTTTTCCCTGTACATAGTGGAATCGAGAAATGATTTGGCTTCCAAAGTCGTGAAAGAAGCAGTCGAGTTTCAACCAGACTACCCGAATGTCACTGAAATTGCACGCGCCTTTTTTGAAGAACAAAAGGATTGGAACAGTGCGGTGGTATTAGCGGCGAATGAAAGTATCCGTACAGAGTCAATGGGCTGGTTCGATGTGCTGAAAACGTATATCCAGCAGGGTGTTGCCCAATCGATGGAGCCGGATTATTTCTCAACTGTCCTTGGTTCGCTATACACACTCGACCAGGAACGTTTCGAGAAAATGACGGTTGCCCTTTGGAAAAATTATAAATATACGGATGCTTATTTCGAATGGTTAAGAGTGATTAATAATTTGATAGATACCATCGAATTGAACCATGCGGATGTATGGGATGAGCTTTCCGTCTATTACAGGGATGCATATGCAGGTTTGTTAGAAGGAACGCATCTAATCAAAGAATTAAGTCCTGTCGTGCCAAGGTTGCTGGAAAACTGGCTCAAAATCGCAGACGGGGAGCTTTCGCTGTTTGCGGCGGCATCCACGTTGTCCTGGAATGAAATCTTCCCGGATACGATTAATGCGCTGGTCATTCAGGATGCGGAGAGCCTGCTTTCGAAATCGCCTAAATTGGGAGGCGGACTGGAAGCGGGAGAGAAACTGTTCAATTCCATTATCCAGTGGGCTGAAGATAATGATTTAAGGGTTGGAAATAAGCTTAAATGGATGGTGGAAGGGCTTAAAGATACCAGCAATTTCAATCTCCTTCTTGCAGGAAGTACAGGAAATGGCAAGACATCCTTTATTCAGTCAATCGTTGGAGAGAGCATTGCTGCTGAGGACCATTCTTCCCTAGTCAGTGTCAAAGACGGGGATGATTTGGAAATCCTTGAAATTACCGATACAGATAGCAAAGTTGTCGAGGAGCTAACTGATTTGGATGAAACACGCCGTCAGCGCGGGACTATAGTCGATGTGACAATCATCAGTGACTACCTAAGAAATAATCATTTGCGATTATTGGATACACCGGGGTTCAATGGGGAACAAAGCGTGGAATCCGATTTCCAAGGCTATTTACATGGCAGTGATGGCCTGATGTTCGTTCTTGACGCCCGGGCTCCTTTCACCGGCAGCGAAAGGGATCTGTTATTGGAAATTCAAATGATGGCGCCTAAACTGCCGATCCATTTCCTATTAAATAAAATGGATACGATATACAGTGATCAGGTCGCAGTCCGGATGGAAGACGAAACATGGGATAAAGTGAATGCATATTTCCCGAATGCGAAAGTGTTCGCTTTCTCCAAACATTATGACAGCAGGCAGCAATTGAAGGACCTTTCAGCCTTCCTTCAATCGAATTATCAAGATGATAATTGGAAGGAAAGAAGATCTGAAAAAATCCTGGCATTCATTCGTAAAACTTTATCTTATCTATTAGAAAAACGGACAGCCAATGAGCGGAAATGCGAGCATTCCATCTCTTGGAATGAGCAGATGGAAGTCAAACTGAATGGAGCGGTCAATCAACTGGCTGATCTGGAAAAAGAAAAAAGTGAAAATATCATAAGGTCGTATCGTTCGCTTAAGGACGAAGTGAAAAGTCAGCTTTATTCAAAAATTCCTGAATTACTGAGGGATTGCTCTAAATCGTTAACGGAAAGCAGTGATTTCAGTCAGGTCCATGTACAGTTAAACCAGGAAATGAATGAGCGGATTCAAAACTTCATTTCTGACAAGATCATGCCTCAATATTACCGTTCTCTTCAAGACTGGATTGCCAGTTCCCAAATGGAGTTCTCACAAAGCCAACAGTTCATGGATGAGATGAGTGCCGGATTCAATGAATTATACAAAGAAGAACGGATTACACTGGCAGGTGACTTCAGGGTATTGGATGACTGGCGCCGTGATGCCGACCGGATGACAAGCAGTATCCGCATCGAAAACGTTAATATCCTTTTGCGCAGGACTCCATCACAATTGCTGCTTAAAGGAGCAGGTAAGCTATTTGGGGCGATACCGCAAAATAAGGCCAATATGTACAATCGTTACAAGAAATACCTGGAAAGTGAAGATTACCTGGATGTTGCTGAAATGATCACGGAACGTTTCCTAACCCAATTTGGATTGTTTGAAAAATCATTGGATCGGGACATCTCACTTTTCTATCGCAGTTCATTTGCCTTACTTCAAAAAACGATAGAGCAGACTCAGACTGAAATAAAAGACTACCAGGCTGCATTGGAGCATATGAAAGAAAATCCTGAGGTTTACCGTGATCCGATCACGTTGTTCGAAGTGAAATTAAGGCAGTTGGAGAGGCTTGAAAAAATCGAGAAAAAGCGTCTAGCCCAGCTCCAAAGAAAATAAAAATAACAGGAAACATTTCAAATATTCAAAAATCTATTGACTTTACGACTATATCCCTATAAAGTGATAATTACGAAAACGTAACACAATATATCTCTTATCAAGAGTGGCGGAGGGACTGGCCCTAAGATGCCCAGCAACCGTTCCATTAGGAATTGGTGCTAAATCCTGCAAAACAGAAATGTTTTGACAGATAAGAGAGGGACAAGTCTGCAAAACAGCCGATTAAACCTCTCTATATTAGAGAGGTTTTTATTTTGGGATTTACACCGACTTAACTGATAAGAATAATTAGAAAACATGGAGGGGAACAAGATGAGAAGGTCTATTAAAGGGATATTCATTTCTGCCATCGCTTCGGCTTTGCTTTTAACGGGTTGCTCTGCAGGGCAGAGTTCCACAGAATCGAAGAAAGAAGAAAAAGTATCATTTGAAAATGTCCCGGAGAGATTTGCTGATGGCGATGGAGCCAAAATCAAAGTGATCCGTAAAATTGGCGGTGATGATCATACTGCCCAATACCTGGCGGGGGCGAAAGAAGAAGGAGAAGCACTGGGGTTTCAGGTCGATACGTACACAGCCAATGGTGATACGGCTAAATTCCATGATGCGATAGCACAGGCTTTGGAGGAAGATTACGACGGCTATATCATTTCACATGGTGATGATGCCGCAACTGTAAATGACGTTCAGAAGTTGGTTGATGCAGGTAAAAGCGTTGTCACATTCGATTCAATAAGCGATCTATCTAAAATAGAGGGCGTGACATTAACTTCACAAGATGATGAAGTGCTGGCAACATTGGCTTTCGATAAACTGATAAAAGAACAGAAAGGTGAAGCGGCAATTGCATATCTTTGGGTGGATGGTTTTCCTCCAATGGTAAGAAGAAATGCAGTCTATCAGGAAAAACTAAAAGAAAATCCAGGGATTAAAGAAGTCGAAAGATTCGGAGTGGCATCCGCTGATACTTCGGTTCAGACACAAAATGCTGTAGCCGCAATGCTGAATAAATACCCTAAAGGCAAATTGGATGCCATTTTCGCAACATGGGATGCCTTTGCCATCGGTGCAGCCCGGGCGATTAAAGAAGCGGGCCGCGATGAAGTGAAGATATATGGAATTGATGTTTCGAATGCAGATCTCCAGGAAATCCAATCGGCTGATAGCTCTTGGTCCTACACGGCAGCAGTCGATCCCAAGTTGATCGGTGCAGTGAATATGAGGATATTGGCTAAAAAATTAGCGGGTGAAGAAACACCGCAAACATATGATTTGGAGGCATCACTCATTTCGCAAAAGCAAATCCAAGCTTCAAAAGAAGCGGTAAACATGGCAAACCTGTCTGATATTGTCGATGGCTGGGGTGTATCGACGGAATTTGAAGAAGATTGGATGAAGGTTTTGAAAGATCATTATAAAAAATAAAAAGAGACACTCTCTTTCCAGCGAAGGGAGTGTCTGTTCTATAAGGGGGAATGGACATGGGCAAGCAACTAGAAATGAAGATGATTTCGATTGAATTTCCGGGGGTGAAGGCGCTAAGTGATGTTGATTTTTCCTTACAATCAGGAACAGCCCACGCATTGGTCGGTGCAAACGGAGCAGGGAAATCGACGTTAATGAAAGTTTTATCGGGAGCCCATGTTCATTATTCAGGTGACATTTTTATTGATGGGATGAAGCGGGATATCCGCTCGCCAAAAGCTGCTCAGGAACAGGGCATTCAAATAGTTCATCAGGAAGTGGATACCGCCCTCATCCCTTATTTAACAGTTGGGGAAAATGTAATGTTGAATGATATGGTCCAAAACATGGGAAAAAAACAAAGGGTACATTGGAAAGAACTGCACAACAAAGCCACTTCTATTCTTGAAGATATGAAAATTCATGTCCCTTCGAAAAAGTTGGTTAGAGACCTGACCTTGGCTGAAAAACAGATGGTCCTGATAGCAAGAGCCGTTTCGACAGAATGCAAATTCCTGATTCTCGACGAGCCAACTGCTCCGTTAAGTCATACGGAGACGACAGAACTTTTTCGAATTGTAAATGAGTTAAAGCAAAAAGGCGTGGCAATCATTTTCATTTCACATCGTCTGCCTGAGATTTTTGAAATCTGTGAGGAAATTACGATCATGAGGAATGGGGAGCGTGTCACTTGTCGAAAAATCGAGGACATAACCCGTACCGAAGTGGTAGAGAACATGCTCGGGAAAACCATGGATGAACAGTTTCCTGAAGTGAATGCTTCGATTGGAGACGTAATTCTGGAAGTGAACGGATTGTCAGATGCCGAGAAAGTTAAGAATGTCAGTCTGAATATTAAAGCAGGAGAGATAATCGGCTTGGCTGGGCTGGTCGGGGCTGGGAAAACGGAGCTGTGTAAAACCCTTTTCGGTCATACGTCCATCACAGCGGGTGAAGTCATACTGAATGGTCGAAAGCTTTCTCTGAAATCACCGCATGAAGCAGTAAAAAGCGGGCTGGCACTTGTACCTGAGGAACGCAGGAAAGAAGGGGTCCTTGTACAGGAATCAGTCTCGGCAAACTTGACTGCAGCCAGTCTCGGCAAATTCTGCAAAACATTCAGTGTCGTCGATCGTAAGGCGGAAAAGGAAAAGGCGAAGGAAATGATCGCAAGTCTCGGCATTAAAACACCTTCAGGGGAAGTGAAGGTCGAAAACCTATCCGGTGGTAACCAGCAAAAAGTTGCGATTGGAAAATGGCTTATGGCAGATGCGGATGTATACATATTCGATGAACCAACGAAAGGGGTCGATGTCGGAGCCAAGAAGGATATATTCGAATTGATTGCAAAGCTTGCAAGGAATGGAAAAGCGATCATTTATGCATCCTCCGAGCTTACCGAAATCATTGGCATTACCAACCGGACCTATGTGTTATATGATGGGAGCACTGTCATCGAATTAGAAACAAGCAAAACGAATGAAGAAGAACTACTATTCTATTCAACAGGAGGTAAATAGGATGAGCATACCCATTCCTGTTACACAGACAGCGAAAGCGAAGAAAAAGGTGGAACTATTCGACTTTTTCTATAAATACGGCACAATATTGACGATTATCATTCTGATTGGAATTTTCGCCGTATCCAATCCATCTTTCATCCAAACGTCTAACCTGATAAACATCCTGCGTTCCATTTCAATCGTGACCATCATTGCGATCGGCATTACGATATCACTGACCGTGGATGGCTTCGACCTTTCCGTCGGCTCCGTCGCATCATTGGCCAATGCCATCGTCATCTCGATGTTTGTCTGGTTTTCCCAGGATACATTCATCGCCATATTAGCTGCGGTAGGTGCCTCGCTTTTCGTAGGGGCTTTGAATTCATTCATGATCGTTAAATTGAGAATTCCCGACATGCTGATGACATTGGCTACCATGTTCATTATTCAGGGAATTGCCCTTACTTATACAAAAGGGGCCACGGTTTCGCAAAATATGGTCATGCTAGACGGGACATTCGCAACAGGACTGATCAGCCCGTTTTTCGCCAAAATTGGCCAGGTACCGTGGATAATCCTGATCATGGCCGTCATTGTGATAGCGACCCATATCTTTTTGACTTATACGAAGCACGGTCGTTATATGTACATTATTGGGGGAAATAAGGAAGCGGCGAGACTTTCCGGGATATCGGTTAATAAATACAAAATCCTTGCCTATCTGCTTTCGGCTCTATTTGCTGCAATCGGGGGGATTGTCCTTGCTTCAAGGGTCATGACATCGGAAATCAATTCAGGGTCACCCTATTTAATGGATGCCGTCGCGGCAGCCTTCATTGGTTCCTCCGTTTTGGGAGCGGGAAAACCTAATGCCTTTGGAACCTTCATCGGTGCAGTCCTGATCGGAATCCTTCAAAATGGACTTATCATGATGTCCGTTCCGTATTATGCGATGGATATCGTCAAAGGAACTGTGCTGGCCCTTGCGCTCGCGGTAACCTATTATAAGCAAAAACATTAAAAAGAATTCGTTACGTTACTCTACAGAAATCCAAAAATATGAAAAAATCCTGTTGTAATGCAACAGGATTTTTCCTTTTTAAAAAGGGATGGGTTAAGGAGATCATCATCATTTTACTTACGCTAAAATGGTGGCAGGAGCACTTTTTGAACCCTCATTGTCGGAGTATAAAGATTGACCGCAATTGTAATTTTTATAGGAACCTTATTTACCTTTTAATAAGATTGATAATGATCTATTGTAAAGTATGAACATTCATATCATATACTTATCTAAAGGAGAGTGTAAATTTATGCGCGAAACCTGTGTTCCGGCAGGTGTGAAACCGAATGAAACTGGCTTTGGATATACGCTGTCCTTGATAGGCGGCAAATATAAAATGATCATAATGTATTGGCTGTCTGAAAATAAGGTCATGCGTCATAATCAACTGAAGCGAAGTATCGGTACCATTTCCTTTAAAACGCTAAGCATCATGTTAAAAGAGTTGGAGGCAGACGGCCTTATCATACGCAAGGAATTTCCCCAAATACCTCCAAAAGTAGAATATTCATTATCTGATCGTGGTCTATCTCTCATCCCATTGTTAAATATGATGTGCGAGTGGGGAGAGAAAAACAGTTTGCCAGCTCAGGATACTAAACAGCCGGAGGTGTAGCTATTTTGATAAATCAAAAGAAGTATTTCCCTGACAAGGAAATACTTTTTTAATGAACTGCCTATTATAGGTTATCGACAAAATTCAAATAATCTTGTGCGCTTTTTTCCAATTCGCTCACGGCTGGCTCATTTTCAGCACCATAAAACGCAAAGAATGAACGATAATCTGCATTGCAGTATAGGAAGGTAGTTTCAAAGGGAGATAATAAATGTTCAAGTGTATAGCGATATCTTCCTTCTTCACTATAATCCTCTTCGTTAATTCCGGCAGATACAGCTAAAGCCGCTTTGCGATTCTTTAATTTATCGCCTCCATTTGAACCATAAGCCCAACCATAAGTAAAAACATCGTCAAGCCATCTTTTTAGGAGAGGCGGACAATTAAACCAATAAAAAGGGAACTGTAAAACAAGATTACTATGCGATTCGATTAATTGCTGTTCTTTTTCCGCATTAATGTTTCCGTCAGGGTAAACCTTATACAATTCGTGTACTGTATACCTCTCCGGATATTTCCTTAGCGAATCTACCCATCGCTTATTTATGACGGATGTTTCCAGACTGGGGTGTGCTACGATAACAAGAGTTTTCAAAGATTTCTCCTCCTTAACTATTATTTATTTTAAGTATAAAGTGCACTCTGCAAGTGCGTAAGTATGCACTTTTAGTATAGGTACTTACCTAAAGGAGAGTGTTAAATCAGGTTTAACTAAAAAAACGATCTGTAAATTCCAATATGAAGAAGATGTTAATAGGGGAATCTTAAAAGGTCAGATAGTCACTTTTATATAGGAGGGATATGTACGGCTTGAATTAGCCAAAATTGACTTACATCAGTGGGGGAAGAAGGCTTTAAACAAAAGCGCCTGGAATGGGAATTTGTAAGAGATGTGATTGATTCCTTTTTAGATTGGGGGAAATAAGGAAGCGGCTAGACTTTCCGGGATATCAGTTAATACGTATCTGATTTCAGCTCTATTTGCTGCAATCGGGGGAATTGTCCTTGCATTAAGGGGCATGACATCGGAAATCAATTCAGGATCCCGCTATTGATGCCGTCGCAGCAGCCTTCATTGGTTCCTCCGTTTTAGGAGCGGGAAAACCGAATGCCTTTGGAGGCTTCAGCGGTGCAGTCCTGAGCGGATTCCTTATCATGGATGCGATTGATATCATCAAAGGAACAGTTCTTGCCCTAGCGCTCGCGGTAACCTATTACAAGCTAAAACACTAAAGTTTTACGAAAAATTAAGGAGAAAGAGGAAGAGGGTTCTTTTTAACCCTCTTTCCAATACACTCACTATATTTTGTTTTTATAAATGACTTTGCTAACATCGTGTCTTACTGTTTTGTGACCTTCTTTCATTCCTTTCCCCATGGCAATAAGCATAACATCTAAATACCTATCGGAAATGTTTAAGGCTGACTTTAATTGTTCGGAGTCATACCCGGACATTGTAATGGTTTCTATACCTGCCTCGTTCGCCAATAAAACTAACGACATTGACGCCAGGCTTGCGTCTCTTATTAATTCAACCTTTAAATCTTCTTTTGATTTATTTAGATAATAATTGATTGCCGCGTTTGTTAGATAATCTCTTACAGATGCGTCAAAATAACCTTTTTGAAATTCATCCTCATGTATCATTATGATATTTTCTTTTTCAAATGCTTGATAATCACCTAGTATAACAATCAGTACTGAGGCTTCAATTACCTGTTGTTGATTAAAAGCGATGGGCAGTAACAAATTCTTTAAATATGGTTCATCTATAACCAGGTATCGGGTTGCTTGAATATTGTTTCCGTTAGGAGATTTACTTGCTCCTTCAATAAGTGTCGCCAACGTTTCTGGACTAATTTTATAATGGGGATCATACTGCCTTACGGAACGTCTTTTTTCTATAGTCTCTCTTACACTCATCGTGTTCACTCCCAATGTTATATTTGCTTTATAATCAGAGTATAATGGACCCATGATGTAGAAGAAAATAACGCACAATAAAGTGGCATAGCCACCTTTATGTGTCTATTCAGGAGGAATGAGGAATGAAGAGTCTAAATACGGGAATAAATATTTTCATGAATACTGTAGGAGGAAAGTGGAAATGCTTAATCCTCTTTTTTCTGAGTCAAAAACCAATGAGGACAAAAGAATTTTATATTCTAATACCGACCATAACCCAGAAAGTCTTAACCGACCAATTAAAGCAGCTGGAAAGAGATGGGCTTGTCCGAAGAGAAGTATATAAAGTAGTACCACCAAAAGTAGAATATAGTTTAACTGAGTTAGGTCAATCATTTGTACCTGTATTAAATACAATGTGTGAATGGGGCACTACATATGCAGTCGAACAAAACCTCGAAAGGCAAGATCAAATCTGTCGTCATCATAAATAAGATCTGCATCAACTAGTAGTATGGATTTTTTTGATAAGTTCAGTAAGGCAAGCAGAATTTAATATTATTAGAGGAAATGTCTTGAAGATGACTTTTGGCATTCTCTCTAAAGATTGTATTGAACTAACAGGTGCTTTCCTTTAAAGTTGCTTTGCCCCGCCCGCTCTTTTTTAAATGTAACGGTTAGTTGCATAAGATTTTTTTTGCTTTATAATTAGTACCAGGTGTTAATATCAAGTTATAAAATGATGCAATTCATACACACGAGGTGGCTATTCTATGTTCAAATCCAAAGCACGTATTACTGCGATAGGTTCGTATGTTCCTGAAAAAAGGTTAACAAATAAAGACTTAGAAAAAATGGTTGAAACCAATGATGAATGGATTGTTAAACGTACCGGTATTAAAGAACGAAGAATTGCACATGAAGAGGAGTTTACTAGTGATATAGGTTATAAAGCTGTAAAGGATTTAATGGAACGGTATGATAAATCTGTCGAAGATGTTGATATGATCATTGTCTGTACCTTTACTCCTGATTTCAACACTCCAAGTGTAGCATCTTTAGTCCAAGCAAAGCTAGGCATTAAGAATACTGGAGCTATTGATTTAAACGCTGCCTGTGCAGGATTTACTTATGGGCTCCATGTAGCTAATGGATTAGTAACATCGGGATTAAATAAGAAAATCCTAGTTATTGGAGCGGATACTTTATCAAAACTTATGGACTATGAAGATCGAGCCACTTGTATTTTATTTGGAGATGGCGGAGGAGCAGTTCTTGTAGAATATGATGAAAAACAGCCAAGTTTTCTTTCTTCACATTTATATTCGGAGGGTGAAGGCGGAAAACATTTATATAGTACAAACCTGTCGACACGCATAAATGGTGAAGACTTAAATGATAGCGGCAACCTTGTACAAAACGGACGTGAGGTTTATAAATGGGCTGTCACGACCGTTCCAAAAGGAATGCAAACTGTGGTGAAAAATGCAGAATATCAATTGAATGATGTTGATTGGTTCGTACCGCATAGTGCAAATTTAAGAATGATCGAGTCAATATGTGAAAGAAGCGGCTTTCCAATCGAACGAACTTTATATAGCTTAGTGGGGTATGGAAATACTTCCTCAGCAACAATTCCCTTATCTTTGGAAATAGGGATAAAAGAAGGGAAGCTCCGTGGTGGTGAGAAGGTTTTATTATATGGTTTCGGCGGTGGATTAGCTCAAGCTGGATTGCTTATCGATTGGACCCTATAAAGCTATTTTCTACAACTAATAACAGAGTTTGTTCCAGAAGAAGGCCTCTCATCGGGGGCCTTCTTAAAGTATGATTCTTTGCAGAATTATATATTCAAGGTAAGGTAAAAACTATCTTTAAAACGATGCAGGAACATGACCTTCATTTGAACTGCAAATAATGAGGAAAAGAAATCTATAAAGAACAGTTTCCGTTATGTTTTTTACTCACGGAATTATCCTGAAGAATTGGGAATTGCAAAAGCCACAAAAAATGATTCGTGAAATTAGGAAGCGATCTTACAAGGCTTTTCCCTGCCACTTTCGTGTTAACTGGCTGCTATTTTTTTAAATTTTTTCTTTCTACAGCAGTTCCATAAAGTTAAACGGATACCCTTGATATATCAAGGTTTTCCTCGGTGTCACTCATAGGTTGCATAGTATTGCGCTTATTACTATCTTTACTATGCACGATTCATCTCACAATACTAGGAGTAGGAAAGGCGATGAACTCATTATGATTTTTAGCGAACGATTGAAAAAAGAACGGGAAAAAAGAAATTGGTCACAAAATGATCTTGCAGAGAAGATTCATGTGAGTCGCCAATCTGTGTCCAAATGGGAAACGGGAAAAAATTATCCAAGTATTGAAGTACTCATTAATCTGAGTGATTTATTTCAGATTACGGTAGATGAATTATTAAGGAGTGACGAGGAATTGAAAGAAAAAATAATACGGGAAAGTAAGCAGTTAGCATTTCCGAACTGGAAAATGTTTTTTGATATCTTGTTACTAATAGGAGCATTTTTGTTAGTGTCTAAATTAATTATTTTTGGCCTTAACAAATTTGCTGGCACGGATATTACCATTTTAAAGAGCATGCCAGTTTTAGCGAGTTTTTTACCATTTGCTTTGATGGTTATTGGCGGTATCGGTTCGGATTATTTGAAGGATAAATATGTAGATTAAAAATACTTTCTTCAAAAAATGCATAGTGATTCACAAGGGAATGAAAACCTTTTGGAAAACTGATCATAAAAGAACAGAACCTTTGAATTTCAGGTTCTGTTCTATTTTTTATTTGAAATTTTGCACTTCTTCATTTCCCTCGAATTTATTATCATTCAATATGCCAATTTCTTCAATATGATTTCGTGCCGTTTCATCCCCTAATTTATAAATTAAGGCATAAAGCCTTTTCATGGCTGCATCGTATTTATCATTTGCCCGGTCATGATGATAGAGAAGGTAGGGCACATGTGATCGGGCATATGCCTCGAGGTCATCTTTTCGGTGTTCCTCCAAGCATTGTTTCAATTCTGCAAGTTCCTCATCAGTTGCGTGCACCGTAAAGCTCGGATTCTCTTCAAGTTTTTGTCCGAGTACGTCACCGCTGACCAAATCGACATGGTAGGTATGTTTTTCCTGTATCATTCTGCACATCACCCTTTCCGGCATTTATCTATTCTGTACCACTATTTGTAAAAAGTTAATCATGAAAGTAAACATTTCCTTAATGAAAAAGATAGGAAATAAAGGTATCGGACTCCTTATCAAATGGTTTAAGATGGATTTACAGAATAATATGGTAAATGGAGTGGTGATATAGTGAAGAGGTCAATCATGGTTGTTTTTTTTGTGTTGATTGCTTCAGGCTGCGTAACAAGGAATTATGATTCCAATATGGATTTAGGGAAAAGTCAGTTGAATGAGGAAAATTATTTAGAAGCCCACGAGGCATTTGAATTAGCTTATAAAGAAGCAAAAACACCTAAATCAAGGGAGTTAATGGATCTTTCAGGTTTGCTGGCGAGTGGAATGAAGAAATACGACGAACAGGATTTTGAATCGGCCAAAAAAGATTTTGAAGAAGCAACCGCATATAAAGCAAAATACCGGGAAGGTAAACAAATGGTTTCAAAGGCGGCGGAAATGCACCCGGTATCAGACTCCGCCACGATAGAAGCAGTAGTGGGAAATGATGAAGTGAAATCCACGGAGGAAACAACCGAGGAAGAATCCAAAGCAGAAGATGAGGCGGCAACGGATACAAAAGGCAAAGAAGGAAGCAAGGATTCGGATCGTTCATTAAGTAAATCTCAGGCGGAGAAGCTTGTGAGGGATTACGTGGATATGGAAAACTTTTCGCAATTGCAAATCGAATATGATCATGATGCCGAAAAGGGAGATTATATTTTTCATGTTTTCGAGGTAGATGAACCTAGTCAGAAAAGCGGACACAAAACCACTTGGGGCTGGTATGGCGTGAATAAGGAGACCAAAGAAGTTTATGAAGTCATGTAAGGATAAATGAATGGTCGAATGGGGGGCCCCTGTTGTGGCCTTTTTATTTTGTTGTACGGCAACATACAGGATTCGATAAATTTTTTTGATTTTTGTTAAAGGATAGCCAAATTCTTTATTTTCTTAAGGATTTTTTAATAATTCCTGTTTATGATTGAGGCAAGTAAAGGACAATCATAGGAGGGATAAAGATGGAGAATTATAATGGTGAGGAGCAAGTCAGAATCAAGGCAGAACGGAAAAAGGGTAAGTCTCTCTGGATAACTAGCCTTGTTTCCGGAACGGTTGCTTCTATGGTTACATCATCTGTATTTCTATTTGGCGGAGACTTTATAGATCAAGGGAAAAGTTCAGTGAATGAGTCAACCGAAACGGCAGGTGTACAGCAAACGGACAGTGTTGAAAAGGATAAAAATGTCACGGCGGAAAAGTTATCGACAAGTACGGATTCAAATGATAGGGCAGAGATGGTCGAATCAGCATCCAAATCGATTGTAGGGGTCGTGAATTTACAGGAGATGCAAAGCCAGAACCCGTACCAGCGGCAAAGCACGGAGAGCGAAACGGTTGAGAGCGGAACTGGCTCAGGGGTCATTTATAAAAAAGCTGATGGGAAGGCCTATATCATCACGAACAATCATGTTATTGAAGGAGCTAAGGAAGTCGAAATTTCATTGTATGACGGACAAAAGGCAACGGCAGCTGTTGTCGGGGCCGATGCTTTGACGGATTTAGCGGTTTTGACAATTGATGCCTCGAAAGCACCAGAGGGAATTAAATTCGGGAATTCTGATAGCATGCGTCCAGGTGAAGAGGTATT
Organism: Peribacillus sp. S4; assembly: GCF_046715815.1. Taxonomy (NCBI): domain Bacteria; kingdom Bacillati; phylum Bacillota; class Bacilli; order Caryophanales; family Bacillaceae; genus Peribacillus; species Peribacillus sp. S4. Next base: position 566,596 of record NZ_CP175708.1, read on the forward strand.
GGCAATTGGCAACCCACTTGGACTTGATTTTTCAAGATCGGTTACACAAGGAATCGTCAGTGCCAACGGACGCACCATTTCAGTCGATACCGCGGACGGGGAGTGGGCACTTGATGTCCTTCAAACCGATGCAGCAATCAACCCTGGCAATAGCGGCGGTGCATTGATCAACACCGCTGGGGAAGTGATCGGCATAAACAGTCTGAAGATTTCTGAAAACGGTGTGGAAGGCTTAGGGTTTGCCATACCAAGTAATGATGTGATTCCGATTGTTACGGAACTGATTGAAAATGGAAAAATCACACGTCCATATTTAGGAGTCAGCTTGGCCAGTATGGAAGAACTGCCGCAATATTACATTCAAAATGTTCCTGAAGCCGTAAAGTCCGGTGTAATGGTGACGAGTATAGAAGCGGGATCGGCTGCGGCGAATGGAGGGCTAAAGCAACAGGATATCATTGTTGAGATTGATGGAACGAAGATAAATACTTCCGCAGCATTAAGGAAATACTTATATACAAATAAGAAAATCGGCGATAAAGTAAAAATTAAAGTATACCGAGGTACTGAAGAGAAAACGGTAACGATAACCTTGCAAAAACCATAGAAAGAGGTAAGGCCCCTGATCATTCATCAGGGGCCTTTTATTTAGAAGTTTTTAATAGTAAACACAAGGTTAATATCGGAAAAATAGATAGTGTATTTGCACTGTTTTTTAGATTCTTCATATAGTCTTTAATACCTAAAAGCTAGTAGTAGCGTGTTCTACTTGTCAAGGTTTCCATTGTGAATATGTTAAAATATAGAAAAGATTTGACAAATTTGTGAAATGTCATAAAATAGAAAGAAAGGGGATGAAATTATGGAAGCTAATCAGAAGATGTTAGATGCAGTGAAATGGGTATCGGGCACAGGTTGTGTAATCGGAATTATTATTTTTGCTTTAAGTTTCATTGTAAGCGATTACAATAAAGATTATATATTTACCTCCGTTGGAATCGCCATCACACTAAGCGCAGCTGCAATTTTTTTAGTTGGTATATTTTTTGTCCTAACAGAAGAAATGGTAATGAAAACACATAAAGGTGAAAGAATTGTACCGGAAACGACTAAAATCATAAAAATGAAGTCAAAGGCTAACACTCAAACAAAAAGAAGTACAGAATTCAGTAACTAAAACGAGGAATATAGTATAATGAGCATTCTATCATCAGATTTACTAACATGGATGAACGCCTGTCTAAAGAATTTGAGTCAAAGTGATCCGAATGATTGAATGCGCTTTCATTATGTGGAGGACTTGGATTAATTATCAGTTGGCTACTTTTTAATTCAATACAATATACTGCACTCGTTATGTATCAAAAATATGACCAACCCTTTCATTTAATGGAATACACACGATGTGCTCGGATATCCAAACCGAACTGCCCGAACGCAGGAAGTTCTAACTTTAAACTTTGAACTATATCCACGAGAAAAGGACATTTTTTAAAAGTCCTTTTTTTGTGGTTTTTTTTGCATTTTTACTTGAAGTTTCATTCAATGAGGAAGTGTGGGTTACAAAGGCGGAGTTTATTGAACAACCAAATGTCCTTTTCTGTAATTCAGACCTGTCCTGCTGACCGATAAACATCACTAGTTGCAATAAGTTTGGCCGACCCCTGAATTATTTCACTTATGACTACTGGTAAACGGCTCGTTAGGAATACTGAAAGGGCAATAAGTATTGCAAGGAGAAAGAGCCCAATTTACCCACTCGTTGTTTCCTTATATACATATAATATTGACCAGTGTTGGATCAATAGAGTTTGGAAGCATGGATTCAACATCATATCCAATGCGGCTACCATTTACCAACTTCCTTGGCCGAGTGTAAAAAATCCGTTTTAAATCATGTTTTCCAACGATAAATACCTACTTGACAGGATAGGTAATATCATTCATATTCTTGAGGGAGGTTGAGGCAATAAACACGGAGAATATAATGTGAAATTTTCATTTCATTATATTAGAGTAATAATAAATGGATAGTGGACCGGTAATATATGCAATCCTGTAATGATAAGTGAATTCCATAGGTATGTTATTAAACAATTATTATATTTCATTTGCTGAAGATTTTCGAACATTTCCGTTCATTTACCATCTTCTTACTGCTCTTTATTGAACTTTATGTGACAGATGTCACTTTGTATTGTCTTTTTTTAGACTTGGGATTAATATTGGTATGTCGGGGTTTGTGAACATGGTAACACTTTGTCCGAATAATTACCAATTGGAATTTTATTATGTAAGAAAGGGGTAGTACTATGAAAATAAAATGGGCTCTATTAACTATACTTTTTACTATTGCCACTGTGCTAACCGGTTGCGATAACCCATTAATGGTCTTGGACCCTAAAGGGCCAGTAGCTGCAACACAAGCAGATGTTATTATGATTTCGATATGGACAATGGCCTTTGTCGTCCTTGTCGTTATGGTACTGTATATCTTCATGATAATGAAATATCGTGCTTCCAAACAACGTGATGATTATGAACCGCCTCATATTGAAGGAAGTAAGGTTCTTGAAATAATTTGGGTTGCGATCCCAATTATAATCGTCGCTTTCCTATCCGTTGTTACTGTTAAAACAACAAATGAAGTTGAGGCAACACCTAAAGGATACGGAGATCAAGAACCTTTAGTTATTTACGCTTCATCTTCCAACTGGAAGTGGCATTTTAGTTATCCGGAAGAAGATATCGAAACGGTCAACTATCTGTTTATACCGACTAACCGACCAATCGAATTTAAACTTTACTCATTCGGTCCAATCTCAAGTTTCTGGATTCCGCAACTTGGAGGACAAAAATACGCGATGTCGGACATGGTTAATACGTTGCACTTAGCAGCTGATGTACCAGGTGAGTATATGGGTCGAAATTCAAACTTCAGTGGTTCAGGTTTTGCTCAGCAAACGTTCAACGTTAATGCATTGTCAGCAAAAGATTACGATAAGTGGGTAGATGAAATTAAAGCTACTGCTAAACCGATTACTGAGGAAAAATTCAATGAATTATTAAAACCTGGTCATGTGGGACAATCCACATACACTGGAACTCACTTAGAGTTTTCACCAGCTCCTGAAGGGGAAAATGCTGGTCATGACCACGGATCTTCTGATACTGAAGAACATGATTCCAAGGATTCACACGAGGAACATTCAGAACACAGCAACATGAATCACTAAGAATTAATTTCGTTCGATAAAACAACTAGGTTTACAAGATAAGGAATATTTTCCTGAAAGGAGTCACAAAAGTATGGATTACTTTGATCGATTTGCCGTACCTCATCCAAGTCCTGCGATTTATGCATCCATGGTTGCCATTGGTTTAACCATGATTGCGGTTGTTGCCGGAATTACCTATTTTAAAAAATGGGGTTACTTATGGCGTGAATGGTTAACAACGGTTGACCATAAACGTATTGGTATCATGTACATCTTGGCAGCGCTGCTTATGCTTTTCCGCGGTGGCGTCGATGCTCTTATGATGCGTGCTCAAACGGCTATTCCAGATAACGGTCTTTTGGATGGACAGCATTATAATGAGGTATTTACAACACACGGGGTCGTCATGATCCTGTTCATGGCTATGCCATTTATCATTGGGTTAATGAACATTGTTACACCATTACAAATTGGAGCGCGTGACGTAGCATTCCCACGTCTGAACGCAGTAAGCTTCTGGTTATTCTTCATGGGGGCAATGCTATTTAACATTTCTTTCGTAGTCGGTGGTTCTCCTGATGCAGGTTGGACATCTTACTTCCCGCTGGCAAGTAACGATTTCAGTGAATCAGTCGGTTCGAACTATTACGCGATTTCACTTCAAATCGCAGGTATTGGTACATTAATGACTGGTATCAACTTTATCGTAACCATCTTGAAAATGAGAGCACCTGGCCTGAACTTAATGAAAATGCCAATGTTCACATGGTCTATCTTGATTACAAACTTCATTATCGTTTTCGCTTTCCCTGTATTGACAGTGGCACTTGCGTTGATGACAATGGATCGTCTATTCGGAACTCAATTCTTTACGATGGCCAATGGCGGTAGCGATATGCTTTGGGCAAACTTGTTCTGGGTTTGGGGACATCCTGAAGTTTATATAGTTATTCTTCCAGCTTTCGGTATTTACAGTGAAATCATTTCGACATTTGCACGTCGTAACCTGTACGGGTATAATTCGATGGTTATCTCCATGGTAGCAATTTCTACACTATCTTTCATTGTATGGGCTCACCATTTCTATACAATGGGCCACGGTGCAATGGTTAACGGAATTTTCTCGATTACCACGATGGCAATTGCCGTGCCGACTGGTGTTAAGATCTTCAACTGGTTGTTCACACTTTGGAAAGGTAAAATCGTGTTTACCGTTCCAATGCTATACTCTTTAGCTTTCATTCCGATTTTCACGCTCGGTGGGGTAACAGGGGTTATGCTTGCCATGGCAAGTGCTGACTACCAATACCATAATACAATGTTCTTAGTAGCTCACTTCCATTACGTTTTAATCCCTGGTACTGTATTTGCCGTACTTGCCGGTTTCACGTACTGGTGGCCAAAAATGTTCGGTTTCATGTTGAGCGAAAAAATTGGAAAGTGGTCGTTCTGGTTCATTATAGTCGGCTTTAATGTAACATTCTTCCCGATGTTCATCACTGGTTTAGATGGGCAGGCACGTCGTATGTATACGTACTCTGAATCAACGGGATATGGTCCATTGAATATGCTCTCTTTCGTTGGAGCGATTGGTTTAGCAATAGGTTTTGCACTTATTGTGTACAATATCTATTGGAGTACTCGTTATGCATCAAGAAATATCTCAAACGATCCATGGGATGCACGTTCTCTAGAGTGGGCTACACATACACCAATCCCTGAATATAACTTCGCAATTGTGCCAACAGTTGCTTCTACAGAAGCATTCTGGGATGCAAAGAAAAAAGGCTTTAAATTATTTGGCGGTAAAGTAGAAAAGATTCATATGCCAAATAACAGTGGCGTGCCGTTTATCATGAGCTGTATCTTCTTCGTTTGGGGCTTTGCATTGGTATTCAGCATGTGGATCATTGCAATCATTGCAACGATCGGTATCTTTGCTTGTATGATTCACCGTTCATTCGAAAAAGATCACGGACGTTATATCTCTGTTGAAGAGATCGAAGAAACTGAAAATAAATTGCGAGGTGCTAAGTAATGAAAATAGATAACTCGCTGCCACTTGAATATAGCACGGAAGAAAATCGCTTAAAGATTTTTGGATTCTGGATTTTCCTGGGAGCAGAAATAGCTCTTTTCGCTACACTATTCGCCACTTATTTTGTCTTAGTTGGTGGTACTGGAAATGGTCCAACAGGGGAACATCTTTTTAAAGTCCCAACACTAATGTTTCAAACAATCTTTCTTTTAACTAGTAGTTTTACCATAGGTCTTGGAATCAATGCGATGAGACTTGGCAGGCAGAAAGCGACGATTGGTTTCTTCATTATCACCCTTATTCTTGGTTTAGGCTTTTTAGGAGTCGAAATTTATGAATTCGTGGAGTATGTACATGAAGGAGCAACGATTCAAACAAGTGCTTTCTTATCTAGTTTGTTCACACTACTAGGTACGCATGGAGCTCACGTTACACTTGGTTTATTCTGGGGAACCTTCATCACCATGCAGATTAAAAAACGCGGTATGACTCCACAGACAACAAACAAGGCTTTCATCTTTTCACTTTACTGGCATTTCTTGGACGTTGTCTGGATTTTCATCTTCAGTTTCGTCTACCTGAAAGGAATGATGTAATATGAAAGAATTATTCCCACGGGGCCAAGTTATGGGATTTGCTTTTTCGCTAGTTCTGACTTTGGTCGCATTATCAGTTATTATGTTTGATCTCTCACTTAAAATGGCTATGATCATCCTACTTGTTACAGCTTTCATGCAAGCAGCACTTCAATTTGTTATGTTCATGCATGCAGGAGAGTCTGAAGATAAAGCATCGATTTACACAAACGTTTATTACGGATTGTTCGTTGCATTGGTTACAATTTTCGGTACAATGCTAACTATGATTTGGGGATACCAATAATCGATTCTGGAAAAGCTGGGCGTCTTGATGACGTCCAGTTTTTTTGTATGTTAATTCTTATACCGGCCTATCCATTTCATTCATGGAAGTTTGGTTAACAAGGATGTGGCTATCCATTTGTTTAGTATAACCATTTCACAACATTATATTTATAAATGGGGATTTTCACTTTTGAAGCATTCCTGTGTGTTTAAGTGCAATGTGTTACTGGGGTAAAACGTTAATAGAACGGACACATCAACTAAGAAAACGATCAGCCACTTTTGATATAAAAAGTTATATAAGAATTAATTAATAAATGTAGCGGAGATGATGAATTGACATTGCCGGTTTTGATTGTGACAAGCATCTTAAGTTTGTTAAAAAGATTGGTTTCCTGTCTTCCAACAGATGCAGTTAATTGGATTATCAGTAAATTTAAAATACATTCAGAAATTAGTGGCGGGAATGCGATCGTAACCTTTGACGGAAAACGTTTGGAAGGTGAAGAAAAAATTCAAGTTATTAATTATTTTTAATAGCGCTAGATTTTTGAAGGGAAATCATATATTCCCGGGAATGAGGAATTGTTTTTACATCCAGATAATAGTGGGACTCCATTGGTCATTGATACTAAAAGAGGCAAAAAGGATGTTAGGTTATTTGTATATATTTACAGCGACCGCGTGGATGTAGTTAAACAGTACAAGAAGAAGCTCATTTCTTATAGTCTGTTTTCCGATAGCCTCCAAGAACGTTCCATGCCATTAATAAGAAATTTAGTTTAATAGAACATTAAAAAGACGGTCCTTAAAAGACCGTCTTTGAGTTTGTAAACAAAAGGGTTAAAACATAGTTGATTGGAGCGGGTGTGCGAGACTCCTGCGGGAAAAGCGAGTCCAAGGGAGACACCGCGGACGCAAAGGCACCGGGGAGGTTCCCGGACCGCCCGCGGAAAGCGAGTGCCTGGAGTGGAAATTAACGGTTAAATTGTCTACAGCTGAGACGGGCCTTAAAAATACCTTCTTTTTTATAAGGCTTTTAATATAATTCCATTTCAAAGATATTTTTACATTATAAAAATTCTGGTACACAAACTGGCATCTTGATTTTAGTGCCTTTTGAAAAAAACAATTAAAAGTGTTATTAAGTAGGAGGGGATTGCAAGAGGGTCGTTAATCGTGCATATGAAAAGTATTTGGGATAGTATTTAAGGGAATAAAAAAGCAGGTATCTATTGCGATGCCTGCTTTTTTATGCTTTCCATTGTTTTTCAACTTGATGAAGGGCTTGTTGTAAAATTACTTCATGATCAGTACCCGGTTTAGCAAGGACGTTAGTTTGATAAGATTTTCCTTGGAAATCAACTGTTACTGTAACTTTTACCATTATGCATCTTTCCTTTCCTAATTCAGAATTAAATGAGGTGGTTGTACCTATTTCTTTTATACCCGTAGCAGAAGGATAATCAAACATTTCAAAAGCTAAAATCGTGAGAATTAATATTCAAAATTATCTGATATTTTAAGTGAAGTGTCAACACTTTTTTTTTGACATGCCCCATTTTCAGGTTTTTTAAAAAACGACCTGGCTTGTATACATGACAGCCAGGTTGTTTTTTTAAAAGGAACTATATTCATATTTTAGTTAAAATAATACCGATTAATGCTGCAAGGACACCAGCAATTTGATAGTTTTTTAGTCTTTCCTTGAATATATAACATCCAGCGAATACGACAACCAAACAGTTCAGGCTGACGACAGGGAAAATGATGCTTGCGATGCCAGTGTTCAACGCAAAGAAATAACATCCATAGCCTATCATGCTTAAAAAGCCTACTAAGGAACCGATTTTGACTTCCTTTAGCTTGATTTTTTCTTTTTTAAAGGCTAGAGCCGAAAGAAGATAAAGCATTCCGCCTCCATACATTGATACAAGGATATCAAGGGAGTTTAATTGAAGACGTGTTGATGTCGTCATAAGAATGCCGAGCACACCAAAAGATAAGATGGAAAGTAATGTGTGCATCATCCATGGGACATATTGATGATTACCTTTTGCATTAGGTGTATATTGGATGACTAATGTAGCGATAAACATGCAGGCGATTCCACTCCACTGCAAGGAAGAAATATGTTCGTGAAAAATTAAAGCTGCACAGAGAATGGGGAATATGGCATTCGCTGCGATTAATGGAGATGTCAAGCTTGCCGGACCTTTTTCAAAGGCGCTTGCCATCTGGATGTTACCATTGGCGTTCAGTACACCAATTGCTGCACCAAGCATGATGGACAGCCAGTTCAGCTGCAAACCATCCATTAATACTCCATAAACAATGGACAAAATAAAAGCTGAAAAATAAAAGAAAAATTGGATATGTATCTTGGAATACCCTTTTCCGCTGCTCCATTTAAAAATGCTGTTATTGATTCCGAAACATAAACTCGTGATGAGTGCTGCAAAAATCCACATTGACTTAATCTCTTCCTTCATGTAGGATAAACTTCTTCTACATTTTAAGGTGAATGCCCTCAAGAATCAAACCAAATTTAAAATGTATGATTGACAGATTAGATATTTTTTACTATATTTACTATGACAATTTTAAAATATTTTCCGATAAACGGGAGAGGTTCATAGCATCACCCTCTTAAAAAAACTATGGCTTTGATATTTTTCGCGAATCAACCATATCTTTGAGGAGATATGGTTTTTGTTATATAGAGGCCCATTTTATGAATCTCCCTGATATGTGGGATTAGGAGGACTTTTCATGTCTGGAAGAAAAGAAGAAGAATTAAAAAAAGATATCACACTGCTTGGGAATCAAGGAACAAAATATACATTCGACTATGCTCCTGAAATCCTTGAGTCATTCGATAACAAGCATCCGAACCGGGACTATTTCGTCAAATTCAATTGCCCGGAATTCACTAGTTTATGTCCAATCACGGGCCAGCCGGACTTTGCTACCATTTACATCAGCTATATTCCAAGTGTGAAAATGGTGGAAAGTAAGTCTTTAAAACTCTACTTATTCAGCTTCCGTAATCATGGTGATTTCCATGAAGACTGCATGAACATCATCATGAATGATTTAATCGAATTGATGGACCCTAAATATATTGAAGTATGGGGCAAGTTTACACCAAGAGGCGGAATTTCCATCGACCCTTACACGAATTATGGGAAACCAGGTACGAAGTATGAGGAAATGGCGAATTACCGCTTGATGAATCATGACTTATACCCGGAAACCGTGGATAATCGCTAAAGAATAGGAGGGACAATGGGCATATGCCCGTTGTCTTTTTTTAGTTTATAGCTAATTTCGATCAGTGGTTCTGTCATTCTGTCCTTTTTAAAAGTACAAATGTCCTCCTATAATGGAATTTCCACTTGATTGTTTCGAGAAAAAGCGTAATAATAGGGAGAGTTAATTTTGACAGAATATTTACGAAAATAGGGGATGTCGAGATGAAAGTTGCAAAGTTTGGTGGAAGTTCACTTGCGTCAGGTGATCAGTTGAGGAAGGTATTCGAAATTGTTGTTTCTGATCCAGAGAGGAAGATTGTGGTCGTTTCCGCTCCAGGAAAACGCAATTCCGATGATATAAAGGTGACGGATTTATTGATTGAAGCTGCGGAACAGCAGCTGCGCGGGGATAACGGAGAGCATTTGATAGAAGATGTTGTATCCCGCTATGCGAGAATTGCGGAAGAGTTGGATATATCCGAGAGTGTCATCACAGGGATTCATGAAAATTTAATGGCGCTGCTGCATGCAGATCAAATTAACCCAAAGCGCTATCTGGATGCCTTGAAGGCAGGTGGCGAGGATAATAATGCGAAGCTGGTCGCAGGTTATTTCCAAAGCCTTGGAGTGGAGGCGCAGTATATCAATCCGAAGAAGGCAGGCTTGATCGTAACGGATGAAGGTGGATTTACCAGGGTGCTGCCAGAGTCTTATGATCGGTTATATGCTCTGCGTGATGAGCCGGGAATCGTTGTATTCCCAGGATTCTTCGGATATACGTTAGATGGTGATGTGTTAACGTTCTCAAGAAGCGGTTCCGATATTACGGGTTCGATTCTTGCTAATGGGGTCAAAGCTGATTTGTATGAGAACTTTACGGACGTGGATGCCGTTTATGCGGTGAATCCAAATGTGGTTTCCAATCCGAAGGGAATCCGGGAACTAACCTATCGTGAGATGCGTGAGCTTTCTTATGCAGGTTTCTCGGTATTTCATGATGAGGCGCTGATTCCTGCATTCCGGGCGGGAATACCTGTCCATATCCAGAATACGAACAATCCGGCGGCACAAGGGACCCGCATTGTGAATACACGGGATAATACGAACGGGCCTGTTATTGGGATTGCAAGTGATAAAGGATTTTGCAGTATTTACATTAGCAAATATTTGATGAACCGGGAAGTTGGTTTTGGCCGGAAACTGCTGCACATCCTCGAGGATTATGGAGTTTCATATGAGCATATTCCATCAGGCATCGATGATGTGACGCTTATTCTAAGGCAGGACCAGATGAAAGGGGATGCCGAAAAGAAAATCATTTCCCGAATCAAGAAAGAGCTTCATGCCGATGAAGTGAATGTGGAACATGATCTTGCCTTGATCATGGTTGTAGGGGAAGGAATGCGCCATAATGTCGGTACAACGGCAAGAGCGTCAAAAGCCTTGGCTGAAGCAAAGGTGAATATTGAGATGATCAATCAAGGCTCTTCGGAGGTAAGCATGATGTTCGGTGTGAAAGGGCACAACGAAGAGACGGCAATTCAGGCATTATATCACGAGTTCTTTTGAGTATGAGCGTTTAGGGACCTCCTTTTAAAAGGGGGTTTTTTGTGATTGACCTTTTAATCACTATACATACGCTGGATTTTTTTCATCTGGCTTTTTATGGTAGTGGCAATGACCGTGGGGATAATCATTCCAAGCTAACAGACGCGCTGCAGGGTTCAGAGCGTCTTTTTTCATGTGGCTAAAGCAATTGGAGGAGAACGGAGTTGACGCTCTTGAAACGGATAAAAAGGGACGTCCAACCCCATACATATCTTACACCAAATTATAAATGAAATAGATGTCAATGGCACATCAAGCTTACGAGCTAAATGATTCACTGGCACCGAATAAGTTCTATCTATATGTGATTGGAGTGTAAGGCACGAGACTCCTGCGGGAAAAACGAGTGCCTGGAGCGGAAATCGACGTTCAAAAAAGCCATAAAAAAACTGTAGAAAACCCGGTTTTCATCGAGTTTGTCTACAGTCTGAGCCTCCAACTGGAAGATTGGAGGCCTTCCTTTTATGTTAGTCCATGACGGTCAGGAGTTGGTCGATCGCGTTCCTTGGACGAGGGGCAGGAATCATATCGGGATAGCCAACGTGAAGGCTGCCGACGATCTTCTCGCCCGGTTTCACGCCCAAAGCTTCACGAAACTCCATGCTGTGTATCATGCCGTATGTTTCCCATATCATCCCGATTCCCTGTTCCCAGGCAAGCAGGCTGAAATTCTGGATCAAGGCACTTGTAGCCGCATAATCTTCTTCACGTGTCATGGGATTCGGATTCTCTTCCATGATCACTGCGACAAACATCGGTACACCTATGAGTTTATTATATCCTCGCTGTCCGGCTGCTTTTTTCTTTTCAGGGTCCTTCTCTTTGCCTTCCATGAATGCACGTGTTGCTTCTGCGAGTTTTAAACGGCTATCACCATGCACCACGACGAAGCGCCATGGCTGGGTCATTTTATGGTTCGGTGCCCATGTCGAAGTTTCCAATAATGATTGGATGGTATCAATAGGAACAGGAATGTCCTTAAATCGTTTGATGCTGCGCCGTTCTTTAATGATATCTTCTAGTTTCATGATCATCCTGCTCCTTTAATCATATATGTAAGTTTAATAGTTGAAAAAAAATAATCCCCGGCTGCCTAATATGCTTCCAATGTGAATAAATTACTTGAATAAAGAGGGGGCAATATTCTAGTGACTTGCATTCGCTAATGAGCATATAATTTTACTAGGCACAGAGAAGCCGGGGCGACATTGTATCTATGTACAATATCAAAAGGGTACGATAAGAGAATATCGTAATTGCTTATCAAATTTCAGAGATCGATAATGAAATTGAAAATCATTATCAATTAGAATTTTCGCTTATTTCCTGTTATTTGTCAAGGGTATTTATAAAAAAAATTCAAGATATTTACCAATGCTTTAAAACAGTTAAAATCTTTTAAAAAATCTGTATAAAAATGTATAATGAGAGGATGAAAAGATGCTATTTACATACGGAGAATCGAAGGTGTCATAGATGAAAAAATTGTCCTCATTTCTTAAGCCGTACTGGCTTTTGATCATTCTTGCTTTATCCTTAATGATTGTCGAGCTCGGGGTAGAGCTATTACAACCTCTATTTATAGCAAAAATCATTGATGATGGCATTTTGCAGAAAGATTTATCGGTGGTGATTAAATGGGGAAGTGTCATGGTTGGACTTTCCGTTTTTTCATTTCTTGGCGGGATCGTTAATTCATTTACGGCATCACATGTAAGTCAAAGCTTTGGACATGATGTCAGGACAAGCCTTTTTGGTAAAATACAGGCGTTTTCTTTTGCGAACTTGAATAATATCCCGACTTCCTCGTTGATCACAAGGATGACGAATGATGTGACCCAACTTCAAAATACGGTTTTTATGGGCTTGCGTATCATGGCAAGGGCGCCGTTGATCGTAATCGGCGGAGCCATCATGGCTATTGCGGTCGATTTGAAATTATCCCTTGTATTGGTCATTTCAATTCCGGTTCTTGTTTTCTTCTTGGGATGGGTTATGAAACGGGCGGCTAAGCTGTTTAAGCTCGTCCAGAAAAAACTCGATAATGTCAATGGAGTCATGAGGGAAAACCTGATAGGCATGCGCTTGATCAAAGCTTTTCTTCGTAAGGAGCATGAAATCGGCCGATTTGACGATGCGAATGAAGAGTTGAAAAGAAAGACTGTGTCTTCCCTTCGTTTAATTGAAACGACGATGCCTGTGCTGATGCTTGTCATGAATGTGGCGATTCTGATCATTCTCTGGCTTGGAAGTGAATTTATAACGACGGGAGATATACAGGTAGGGGAAGTTGTGGCGATTGTCAACTATGCCACGAGGATTGCGGCATCCCTTTCCGTTTTTTCATGGCTGATCATGGTCATTTCCCGTGCAAAGGCTTCAGCGGAACGTGTGACGGAAATATTTGAAACTTCGATAGATATTGATGAAGGTAAAGCGGAAAGCAAGAGTGGGGCCGTCAATGGGGGAGGCATTAAGTTTCTGGATGTATCTTTCCGCTATCCTGGAACCGAAACCCCGATATTGAAAAACCTGACCTTCTCCATCGATCCGGGAGAATCGCTTGCCATCATAGGAGCGACAGGATCAGGGAAGACATCACTGTTTCAGCTGATTCCGAGATTATATGAAGTTGAAAGCGGCTCCATTCAAATTGATGGCCAAGATCTGAAAGATATTCCCTTGAATTCGCTGCGGAACAGGATCGGCTATGTACCGCAAGAGGCCCTGCTTTTTTCGGGGACCATAAAAAATAATGTCGCTTGGGGAAAAGAGGGTGCCTCGATGGAGGAAATCATGGCTGCGGCCATGCATGCTCAGGTCCATGAGACCGTAATGAAACTTCCGAAGCAATATGAAACCGAGTTAGGGCAAAAAGGAGTGAATCTGTCTGGAGGGCAAAAACAGCGCTTATCGATTGCAAGAGCATTGGTGCGCAAACCGAAGATTCTCCTTCTGGATGATAGTACAAGTGCGCTGGATTTGAAGACGGAAAGTAAATTGCTTGCCGCTTTAAAGGACTATACATGCACAACGCTCATCATTACACAAAAAATCAGTACAGCCATGGAGGCTGACAAAATCTTGTTGCTGGAAAGCGGTCAAGTCCTTGCGCTGGGGAAACATCAGGATTTGATGCAAACAAGCGATCTTTATCGAAAAATCGTTCGCTCACAGTTTGGGGAGGAGGGGATTTCGCTTGAGTCGAAGAATATCTCCCGATAAGGCAAAGTCTAAACCGGTCAACTCCTGGAATACGGTAAAAAGGATCATTCCCTACTTGGCAACGAATAAAAGCCTGCTATTATGTGTCCTTTTCATGGTACTGATAAGCTCGGTTTTGGGATTGCTTGGCCCCTTTCTTGTTGGGATGGCCATTGATGATTATATTGTCACAAGAGATAGCGGGGGGCTTATCAGCCTTCTTTTAGGGCTTCTCGGAGTCTACATATTTTATTCCCTATCCATGTGGCTTCAGAATTATTGGATGATCGGAATTGCACAGGATACGGTTTATGCGATGCGCAATCAACTATTCAAAAAGCTTCACCAGTTGTCCATTCCCTTTTTTGATCGGCGTCAGCACGGGGAGTTGATGAGCAGGGTCACGAATGATATTGAAAATGTCAGTTCCACTTTGAATAGTTCTGTCATCCAGATCTTTTCAAGTGTGCTGACACTTGTCGGGACGATCGGAGTCATGCTGTATTTGAGCCCTTTATTAACTATTCTAACCTTATTCATCGTTCCTCTCATGTTCTTCGGTCTGAGGTGGATAACGAACAGGACGGGAAAGCTGTTTAAAGCACAGCAGAAGAACCTTGGAGAACTGAATGGGTTTATAGAAGAAACGATTTCCGGACAACGGATCGTAAAGGCTTTTTCACAGGAAGATAAAGTGATCCGTGATTTTATCATCCGGAGTGAAAATTTAAAGAAAGCCGGATTTCTATCACAATCATACTCAGGGCTGATTCCAAAACTGATGAATTTACTGAACAACTTAAGTTTCACGGTAATAGCCGCTGTCGGAGGGTTTTTGGCGCTGAATGGCATAGGTACGGTTTCCATCGGGGTCATTGTCATTTTCACCGAGTACTCAAGGCAATTCACCCGTCCGCTCAATGACCTGGCTAACCAATTCAATACACTCCTCTCAGCTGTTGCCGGTGCTGAACGGGTTTTCGCCATACTTGATGAAAAAGAAGAAGAAGTGGATGAGAAACAGGCTTCTGAACTTCGTGAAGTCCGCGGTGAGGTGGACTTTGAGGGTGTTTCCTTTTCGTATAATGATGAAGAGCAAACGATATATGATGTTAGTTTCCATGCAAAAAAAGGGGAGACCATCGCGCTTGTGGGTCCCACGGGGGCAGGTAAGACCACGATCATTAATCTTCTTGCCCGTTTTTACGAGCCGAACAGCGGCCGGATATTGATTGACGGCCAGGATATCCAACAGGTGACGAGGTCCAGCCTCCGTAAGCATATGGGCTTCGTTTTACAGGATTCCTTCTTGTTTCAAGGTACGATTCGTGAAAATATCCGCTACGGCCGGCTGGAGGCAGAAGATGAAGAAGTGGTGAATGCAGCCAAGCTTGCCAATGCCCATTCCTTTATCATGAAACTGCCAGATCGATACGATACCATCTTGAATCAAGATGGCAGTGGAATAAGTCAGGGGCAGCGCCAGCTATTATCGATTGCCAGGGCTATTTTAGCGGATCCCGTATTATTGATTTTGGATGAAGCGACAAGTAGTATAGATACGATAACCGAGCTTAAAATCCAGGAAGCATTACACCGCTTGATGGAGGGAAGGACAAGTTTTGTCATTGCCCACAGATTGAATACAATTCAGCAAAGTGATCAAATCCTCGTACTTGATGAAGGAAGGATCATTGAAAAAGGATCCCATGATGAATTGTTGGGACAGAGGGGTTTTTATTACGATCTAAATCGCAGCTCATTAAGGGAAAATCAGATAGGATAAAGAAAAATGTGTGCCATCCGGCGCACATTTTTTGTGTTGGTCCCATAATGAGCATCATAAACTTGGGGATCGCATCCCGTTCATTTAATGATGAACCTTCTAAAAATGCGTTCACACAATACGATTTTTATAAGCATTGAAATTATTGATTCCACCAAAGTGGGAAAAGAGGGAATTATCGACAAAATAATGGAAAATACTTTACAAATTGACTAAATTGCTATTGCTAAAAAACCTTACGGTAACATATAATTCAGAATATATATAAAATTCTTTAAATTTAATGGGTACGGGGAGAAATATAGCCCTGGCCCCTAATAAATGAAGGTTTTTTATAGTTGTACACTAGATCGATAGAGGGGAGATGGAAAAAAATGAAAGCGCTTAAGTCTGTTATTCTTTGGGGGATCATATCTGCATTGGGTGCGGTGAGTTTTGGTTTCGTCGCGCTAAACCGGGGGGAAAACATCAATGCCATGTGGATTGTTACTGCGGCACTCTGTGTTTATTCAATTGCATACCGCTTTTATAGTAAATTCATTGCACGGAAAGTGTTTGAGCTAGATGACAATCGCCAGACTCCATCGGAAGCGAATAATGATGGGAAAGATTATGTACCTACAAACAAATGGGTGTTGTTTGGCCACCACTTTGCAGCAATTGCCGGAGCTGGACCTCTCGTAGGCCCCATCCTTGCAGCTCAGATGGGATATTTGCCAGGGACGCTATGGCTTGTAGTCGGAGTTGTTTTGGCTGGTGCCGTACAGGATTTCATCATTCTTTTCGGTTCGATGCGCCGTAACGGCAAATCTTTGGGAGAAATGATCAAAGAGGAGATTGGACCGATTACAGGCTTGATAGCGATGGTCGGTATCCTCGGTATCATGATCATTTTACTGGCGGTACTTGCCCTGGTTGTCGTAAAAGCGCTGGTGGGCAGTCCGTGGGGAATGTTCACGATTGCCTCGACCATACCGATTGCAGTCCTTATGGGCATTTACATGCGTTATATAAGGCCGGGACGGGTTGGTGAAGGGTCGATTATCGGAATCATACTTTTGATGCTCGCGTTATATTTCGGCCGCTTTGTAGCCGAGAGCGCAACATTGGCGCCGATGTTCACTTTCGACGGGGAAACGATTGCCATCATGTTGATTGTCTATGGTTTCGTTGCTTCCGTTTTGCCAGTATGGATGTTATTGGCACCGCGTGATTATTTAAGTACATTCTTGAAAATCGGTACGATCATCGGACTTGCACTAGGCATCTTTATTGTCATGCCGAGCCTTGAAATGCCTGCCGTCACTCAATTCATCGATGGAACGGGACCTGTATTTTCCGGAAATTTATTCCCGTTCCTATTCATTACGATCGCTTGTGGAGCGGTATCGGGATTCCATGCACTCGTTTCCTCAGGTACGACTCCTAAAATGATTGAACGCGAATCGCATGCACGTCCAATCGGATACGGGGCGATGTTGACTGAATCCTTTGTAGCCATCATGGCGATGATTGCCGCCTGTGTATTGACGCCAGGTATCTATTTTGCCATTAACAGCCCGGGGGCCGTTGTGGGAACGGAACCAGCGCAAGTGGCTGCTACGATATCAGATTGGGGTTTCCTTGTGACACCTGAGATGATTACCGGCCTTGCAGACGATGTTGGGGAAGAGACCATTATATCCCGTACTGGAGGAGCTCCAACATTTGCAATCGGCATGGCCCATATCTTCTCGCAAGTGATTGGGGGGGCGTCCCTGATGGCGTTCTGGTATCATTTCGCGATACTGTTCGAGGCATTGTTCATATTGACCACCATTGATGCAGGAACCAGGGTGGGACGTTTTATGATACAGGATATCATCGGCACCTTTTACAAACCATTTGCCGAAACGAATAGATGGCTGCCCAATATAATTGCGACTGCCATTTGTGTAATCGGTTGGGGCTACTTCCTTTATCAAGGGGTCATTGATCCTCTTGGCGGAATCAATACCCTTTGGCCATTGTTTGGAATCGCGAATCAGATGCTTTCCGCCATTGCGTTGCTGCTTGGGACGACGGTCCTTTTCAAAATGGGCAAAAAAGCGTACACATGGGTCACTCTTGTGCCCACTACATTCTTGTTGATAGTGACCATGACGGCAGGGTGGCAAAAGCTGTTCCACGAAAACCCGGCAATTGGCTTTTTAGCACATAAGGATAAATTTAAAGCGGCTTATGATAGTGGGGAAGTTCTTGCTCCGGCAGCCAATCTGGCCGAGATGAAGCGGGTCATCGTCAATGATTATGTGGATGCTGCCCTATGTGCCATCTTCATGATCGTGGTGATCACGGTCCTGATTTCTGCCATTAGGTTATGGATAAAAGTCTTGAAGAACCAGAAAATAGATTTACATGAAACGCCTTATGTATCAAGGTCGTCATAAGGGAGGGAAAGCGATGTTGAAAAGAATAATGACAATTCTCAGCTATAGAAAGCAATTCGTCAGTTTGCTCGTCGGCGTGCCAAGTTATGATACGTATGTGGCACATATGAAAAAGCATCATCCTGAAGATCCCGTGAAAACCAGGAAAGAATTTTTCTGCGAAGCCCAGGATGAACGGTATAACGCAAAGGGTGGGAAAGTGTCTCGTTGCTGTTAATGAATATTTATTGAAGGGTCTTCAATAGGAGGGCCCTTTTTTTAATGGTTTTTTCGAGGGTGAATAAGTGGAGGGTAAATGTGACAGACGTGGAGTCGTGAAGATGTGGAAAAGTAACTATTAAACCAATAAAATCAAATTTGCTGATCCTTTATTCTTATTGATGTTATTTAATCTAACATTTTTTTCTGAAAAATACAAAAATTAAGTTGAATTATTAGAAAATTAAGTATATGATAAAAAATATAACATAGTTTTGTTAATAAACATAACATATATAAAAAGGGGGAAAAACAGTATGCAAATGGCAGATTCGGTATTCATGTTTTTGGCGACGATGATGGTTTGGCTAATGACACCAGGGATTGCCCTATTTTATGGAGGGATGGTAAAAAGTAAAAATGTCTTGAATACGGCAATGCATAGTTATATGCCTCTGGCTGTCATTTCTATTCTTTGGGTGCTGATTGGGTATTCATTATCATTTTCACCTGGTAATTCACTTCTGGGCGGTCTGGACTGGGTTGGTTTAAAGGATGTGGGTTTTGCACCTGGACCTTACAGCGAAACAATTCCCCATAGTTTGTTCATGTTATTCCAAATGACTTTTGCCGTTTTAACGGTCTCGATCATTGCTGGTGGCATTGCCGAGCGGATGAGGTTTTCAGCATTCCTGATTTTTACGATCCTATGGTCTTTATTCGTATATGCACCCGTTGCACACTGGGTATGGGGTGGAGGCTGGTTAGCGGAACTGGGTACACTTGACTTTGCAGGTGGCAACGTTGTTCATATATCTTCAGGGGTTGCAGGTTTGGTATTGGCAATCATGTTAGGTAAAAGGAAAGAGTCGGGGGACAGTGCGCCGCATAATCTTCCTTTAACATTTCTTGGAGGATCATTAATTTGGTTCGGTTGGTACGGCTTCAACGTCGGAAGCGCACTGACAATCAATGGAGTGGCGATGAATGTATTCGTTAATACAGCTGTTGCAGCAGCTGCTGGTATCATTGGATGGCTGATCGTCGAGTATATGGCTAATAAAAAGGCAACATTGCTGGGTGCAGTATCCGGAGCCATTTCTGGTTTGGTGGCCATTACACCCGCTTGCGGATTCGTAACGCCCGCATCATCAATCATCATCGGTGTCATCGGCGGTGCCGTTTGTTTCTGGGGCGTATTCTTCCTGAAGAATAAACTGGGTTACGACGATGCGCTTGATGCTTTCGGATTACATGGGATCGGCGGGACTTGGGGGGGCATCGCTACAGGTTTGTTCGCGACAACTTCCGTAAACGAAAGCGGTGCAAATGGTTTATTCTATGGAGATTTCAACTTGTTGTGGAAGCAGCTTGTAGCGATCATTGCGACCTATATCTTCGTTGCCGTGGTCACTTATATCGTTGCTAAAGCCATTAACCTTTTCGTACCGTTGCGTGTCAGTGAAGAAGATGAGTCAATGGGGCTTGATCTTACACTTCATGGAGAAAAAGCTTATCACGAATCAATCTAAAAGGGGGTGCCCATATGTCCGAGATTTTAACGAAAATAGAAATCATTACACGTCCTATCCAATTTGAACAATTCAAAGCGGAACTTGCGAAAATAGGGGTAAGCGGAATGACAGTATCGGAAGTAAAAGGAACGGGTCTTCAGAGAAGTTATGTGGAAACATATAGAGGCAGAAATCGTGAAATGTCATTGCATGATCGAATGAAAATCGAAATCGTCGTGTGTGAAGTGCCAGTTCAGGATGTTGTGGATGTAGCAAGGAAATTCTTGAGTACCGGTAAACCGGGTGACGGTAAAATCTTTATATATGAATTGGCGAATGTTGTGAATATCCGTACCGGTAAAGAAGGTCATGATGCGCTAAAGAATGACATCTGATGCTGTGATCAATTCCGCCGGATACAGAAGATTAAAGAAAGGGAGCTGAAAATGGGGAGACTGGTCCGAATTGTTAATGCAAAAAAACAGAAGATCGTTAATACGCTCATTTCAGAGGATGTATATCAACCTGATGACCGACCCTTTTTATTGGAATTGCCACTGAAAAATTTAGAAGAGATGTTATCACTCCGATTAAAATCCCCGTTTCAAAATCCCCCTTCAAAAAAATGACCTTTCAGCCGTTATCCTAGGAGAGCGGCTTTTTTGTTTGATGTCCGCTGGATTTTGATATTTAAATGTTTGTATAATAAGGAAACTTTTTTCTTGAATCCCCCATGGAAATCGGGGAGCATTCCAACTATAATGAATAAGGACATAAATTTAAATACGATTTTTTTGCTTTTTTCGACGCTTTTCGCTTAGTTACTTCAATTTTTCTTTAATTTTCCGAAAAGTGAATTCAAAAAAATGTAAGTTTACCAAAAAACTATGAATTACTTCATGAATGCCCTGCTTAAAAATAGGGGAATTATTAATATGTTCTTTTAAGAGGTGAAAGGAAATGGATCAATTTACGGTCGAATCCGTTTTAAATATCATCAGGGAGTTTGTACCGAAGGATGCTTCAATTTCTGTGGCTGATTCCGAAAAATACATTTATTATCAACCGAGCAAACAAGTGGACTTAAGAATAAAACCAGGTGATTTAATCAGTGAAAATACGGCGACATATAAAGCGCTGAGCATCCGTAAAAAAATAGGGGTGCAAGTTGAAAGTAATGTATTTGGCGTACCTTACTATGGGCTGAGTGTCCCTATCATGGACGAGGGCAACCCTTTAGGGGCGGTAACGGCCATCTTGCCGTCAAAGCCATTGATTTTACCGACATCATTCCTGACCATTAAAACAGATGATCGCTGGATACCGCTTCCATACGATGAAATTATGTATTTAGAAGCTCAAAATAGGAAAACTAAAATTCAGTCCGAACGTGTGAGTGGATTTCATAAAATGAATTTAAGTGAATTGGAATTCATTTTACCTAGTGATTTATTCATTCGTGTGCACCGTTCGTACATCGTCAATATCAACTATATACAAGAGATCCTCCCTGATTTCCATTCTACATTTTTATTGATAATGAAAGACAACTCCAAAATCCAGGTCAGTCAAACATATGCTAGTCAATTCAGGAGGGCTTTGGGGTTTTAGTGATTCTCCTTTGTGTGAAAGAAATGCTGGTTTATGCCCAATTTAAGGCTTTTCATTCGAAAATGAATGTGACGATTACACAGGATTGGTAAAATTAAGTGTAAGAAAAGCGAAAAATGGGGGTCTTTTGTATGAACGAAAGCGTTTTCAAAAAAATTCGCAATGAACAATTTAAGGGGAAAGTAGTTACAGCGGAAGAAGCAGCATCATGGATTAAAAATGGGATGAAACTCGGTATGAGTGGATTTACCCGTGCTGGTGATGCTAAAGTTATTCCGATGGCTCTAGTTGAAAGAGCTAAAACTGAAAAATTCAAAGTTGACGTTTATACTGGTGCCTCATTAGGACCGGAAGTCGACCAACATATGGCGGAAGCGGGTATCATAAATAAACGTTTGCCGTTCCAAGCGGATAAAGGCATTCGCAATAAAATCAATGCTGATGAAGTAACTTATGTGGATCAGCATTTGTCTCATACGGCTGAACAAGTTCGTCAAGGCATTGTCGGACCAATCGATTTTGCAATCATCGAAGCATTGGCGATTACGGAAGATGGATTGATCATCCCGACAACTTCTGTAGGCAACTCAGCCATATTCGTTCAAGAAGCTAAACATGTGATCATTGAATTGAACGTATCCCATCCAGAAGGATTGGAAGGGATGCATGATATATATACACCGGCTAAACAAGGGGAACGCGAACCGATTCCTATGACTAAAGCAAGTGATCGCCTTGGATCGATCGGCATTGCGGTTGATCCTGAAAAAGTAATGGGAATCGTCGTTTCTACAGATCTTGATGCACCTTCCACAATCGTGCCGCCGGATGAAGAAACTGCAACAATCGCCAACCACCTCATTAACTTCCTTCGTGGAGAAATAAAGGCTGGCCGTTTAACTGAAAGCCTTGCTCCGCTTCAGTCGGGTGTAGGTTCAGTGGCAAATGCAGTATTCGCTGGCTTCCTTGATTCTGAATTCAAAGATTTGGAAGTTTATTCAGAAGTGCTGCAAGATGCGGTATTTGATCTGATCGATGCTGGAAAGGTTAAATTCGCTTCAGGGTGTTCGATTACATTAGCTGAAGAAAAAGGGAAACAAGTTTACGGTGAGCTTGAAAAATACCGTGATAAGCTAGTTCTTCGTCCACAAGAAATATCTAATCATCCTGAAATCATCCGTCGTTTGGGCTTGATTTCAATCAATACAGCGTTAGAGTGTGATATCTATGGTAACGTAAACTCGACACATGTTTCTGGGACAAGAATGATGAATGGAATTGGCGGATCAGGAGATTTTGCCCGTAATTCACGCCTAGGAATTTTCGTAACGAAATCATATGCAAAAGGCGGCAAAATTTCCAGTATCGTTCCTTTCGTTTCTCATGTGGATCATACTGAACATGATGTGGACGTATTAGTGACAGAGCAAGGGATCGCTGATTTACGTGGCTTGGCACCAAAAGAGCGCGTAGAGTTAATCATAGAAAACTGTGCTCATCCTGATTACCGACCACAGCTACGTGCATACTTCACTGAAGCTGTTGCGCAAACGGGCGGGCATCAAACTCCGCACATTCTTGAAAAAGCATTTTCATGGCATACGAACCTAGCTAAAAACGGTACGATGCTTGAAGCGGTCCTTCAAGATCAAAAATAAGACTCAAAACCCCGCCAATAAAAAGCGGGGTTTTTTTATTGGGTCCGTGTCCGGAATAGGTGAAAACCAATGAATCTTTCGTCATCAATGGAATATTGAAAAGTAAATAGATTATTTCTCCTAAGTAATTTGTATGGTGTTTCCTATTGATTCTTTTTTCTGGGACAAATAACAGATTTAAAGTGTAAAATGATGCTTAACCATCAAAAAGTTAGGGAACTGTATCTTTAGGCTTTTTTCTATTATTTTTATATATAATTATTCATCCAAGTTATAGAAATATGGTAAACTGCTAACAATGAATGATTATCATACATAGGATTTTTCGCATTTATGATGTTGTTTCCTTAGAAATAGGGAGTTAAATAGAATTGCTTATAGTGGAGGAGATAATTTGTTCAAGCAAAAACTGCATTTTTGGACGTTAGAGTTATTACTATTGTCTTTACTTTTTTATGTTGGTACAAAGATTTCTTTTCTTTTTGAACCAATAGTCATTTTTACATCTACATTGTTTTTTCCAATCTTGATTTCGGGTTTTCTCTACTTCCTGTTCAATCCCACTGTTGATTTCCTCGTTAAAAGAAGAGTGCCAAGGGGATTGGCGATTTTATTGCTTTACGTATTTTTCCTTGGGTTGATTAGTTTACTGGTCGGTCTGGTTGGCCCGTCGCTTTCCAAACAGGTTACGGATTTACTCAATAACCTTCCGGATTATTTCAATCAAACAAGGAAGTTCATTGAAGACTCAGCGGAGTCAAAATGGTTTTTATGGACGGTGGAACAAGATTATGTACCTCTGCAAGAAGTAGGGGATTCGCTGCAAAAATATTTGACGAACTTACCTAGTAATATAACG
Organism: Peribacillus sp. S4; assembly: GCF_046715815.1. Classification (NCBI taxonomy): domain Bacteria; kingdom Bacillati; phylum Bacillota; class Bacilli; order Caryophanales; family Bacillaceae; genus Peribacillus; species Peribacillus sp. S4. The sequence continues at coordinate 590,836 of NZ_CP175708.1, forward strand.
AACAGTTTAACTTCCGTTTTCAGCGTGGTGACGAATATCACTTTAGTTGTCGTAACGGTTCCTTTCATCCTGTTTTATATGTTGAAGGATGGGGATAAGCTTCCGGCCGCCATTATGAAATTCGTACCGGTTCGCTATAGAAAACCAGCTTTAACAGTACTTCAGGAAACTGGCGGGACGCTTACTACATACATACAAGGGCAGATGCTTGTTTGCATGTTTGTCGGGATCGGAACGTTCATCGGATATCTAATCATTGGGTTGCCTTATGCGTTCTTATTCGCGCTGATTGGCGCTGTAACCAATATCATTCCATATGTAGGTCCGTTTATCGGAGCCGCTCCTGCCGTCATTGTGGCGTTGATCCATTCACCGACAGAGGCATTATTGGTCATTCTGGTTGTAACGGTCATTCAGCAATTGGATGGTAATTTCATTTCACCGTTAGTCATCGGGAAGAAATTGAACACACATCCGCTTACCATCATCATCCTATTGCTTGTCGCCGGAAACATTGCCGGTATCATCGGCATGATTTTGGCGGTTCCGACTTACTCTGTTGTTAAAACGATCGTATTGAATATCGTAAAATTCATCAGGATCCGAAAAGAGGAAAAGCTTGAAGAAGATATATTGGAATGAAAAAACGGGTCAGACTCAATTGAGTCGGGCCCGTTTTCTTATTGGGGTAAATAGGTCACAAACCTAAGGAAATATATTTTACTTCCAGGAATTCTTCGATGCCCTGGTGCCCGCCTTCACGGCCGAGTCCGCTTTGCTTGAATCCGCCGAATGGAGCTTGCGGAACGGAAGGAAGTCCATCGTTCAAGCCAACAATACCGAATTCAAGTGCCTCGGTGAATTTGATGCCCTTTGTGATGTTTTCAGTGAAGACGTAAGCTGCCAAACCGAAGATGGAGTCATTTGCCCTCTTGATTGCCTCTTCATCAGTCTTAAAGGAGGCAATGGGAGCTAGTGGACCAAATGTTTCTTCCTTCATGCAGAGCATGCTGTCATCAATGTTGGACAATACGGTCGGTTCAAGAAAAAGGCCGCTTATTGATTTACCGCCAGCTTCGAGCTTAGCGCCGCTGCTGATTGCTTCATCAATTTGTTTTTGAACCTTATCCACTGCATTTTGATCGATAAGCGGACCGATATCGACGCCATCTTCCAGTCCATTTCCTACCTTCAGTTCCTTGACCTTGGCAACGAGCTTTTCGATGAAGGCCTCTTGAATGGCTTCGTGGACATAAATGCGATTTGAACAGACGCATGTTTGTCCTGCGTTACGGAACTTTGAACTGATGATGCCATCAACCGCTTTATTAAGGTCGGCATCCTCAAGAACGATTGCTGGTGCGTGGCCTCCGAGTTCTAGCGAGATTTTCTTTACCGTGTCTGCGGAGCCCCTCATCAGGGTTTTGCCGACTTCTGTAGAACCGGTAAACGTCAATTTACGAACCCTCGTATCTTGAAGCCAAGTTTCGCCGATTTCTGAGGATTTTCCTGTCACGACGTTGATGACCCCTTTTGGAATGCCAGCTTCTTCGGCTAATTCAGCCATTTTTAAAGCTGTTATGGGAGTCAGGTTTGCCGGTTTAATGACGACTGTGCAGCCGACGGCAAGCGCCGGTGCCACTTTTCTTGTAATCATGGCTGCAGGAAAGTTCCAAGGCGTAATGACAGCTACAACTCCGACAGGCTGTTTAGTCACGAAAAGCCGCTTATTGGACACGGAAGCAGGAATCGTTTCGCCGTACACCCTTTTTCCTTCTTCGGCAAACCAAGATAAAAAGCCATTGGCATATGTCATTTCACCAAGAGCTTCTTTAAGGGGCTTTCCTTGCTCTTCAGTCATGATTTTTGCCAGTTCTTCTTTATGATCATCAATCAATCGATGCCATTTCCAAATTAGTTCAGCACGTTCGTAGACTGAGAGTGCAGCCCAGCCCGTAAAGGCTTCATATGCGGCATCTGCAGCCTTCGCCGCTTCAGTTGCACCGCCTTTAGGAACGGTGGCAACTACTTCATCCGTTGCCGGGTTTCTCACTTCAATTTTATCCAATCCAAAATCCGACCACTCACCGTTAATAAATAATCCGTAATCCTTCATGATAAAACCTCCTAATTTGGTTAAATCCATCAAACTACTAAACTTCTAACTATATACTTTTACCTGTTACATAAAAGTATAAACACTTTTCAGTGATTCTGAAATTTATTTGTTTGGCTATTTATAGAAAATTAGCTATTCATTGCTAGAAAGGGAGGAATACACACAAAAAAAGAGGTGCAAGCTGCACACCTCTTCATTCAAGGTTCGATTATTTTTCCGATGAAACAGCCACTTCATTCATATCATCTGAGATGGCTTGGTTTGGATTGAATTCACCTTCTGATTTAGAAATGACCACCGTAGCGACACTGTTACCGATTAGATTCGTGATGGCGCGTGCTTCTGACATGAAGCGGTCGACTCCAAGCAGTAATGCCATTCCTTCAACTGGAATCATCGGGAAGGCAGCTAATGTTGCAGCAAGTGTGATGAAACCGGATCCCGTTACACCGGCAGCACCTTTGGATGTTAACATCAAGATTCCTAGAAGGGTCAATTCCTGCCAGATGCTTAAATCGACACCATAGGCTTGGGCGATGAAAATCGCAGCCATGGATAAGTAGATGGAAGTGCCATCAAGGTTGAAAGAATAACCGGTTGGGACAACCAAACCGACTACCGATTTTGAGCAACCGTATTTTTCGAGTTTTTTCATCACGCTTGGCAGGGCGGATTCCGATGAAGAGGTTCCTAAAACTAAGAGGATCTCTTCTTTTATATAGGCAATGAACTTGAAAATATTAAAGCCATACATTTTTGCAATTGAGCCAAGGATAAGAACGATGAAAAGTGCCATTGTGATATAAACACTGCCCATTAATTGTCCTAACGAGGATAAAGAACCAAGGCCAAACTTACCGATTGTATAAGCCATTGCTCCAAATGCGGCCAATGGAGAAACTTTCATGATCATACCGACGATGCCGAAGAAAATGTCGGCAATATGCTGAAAGAAAGAAACGACTGGCTGCACTCTCGGTCCCATTGCTGCCATCGATAATCCGAATAATACGGCAAAGAATAGAATAGGAAGTAAGTCTCCGCCAGCCAGTGCGGCAACGGCATTATCAGGAATGATATTAGAAATGAAAGCAACGGCGCCATGTTCCGTTTCGGAAGCGGCTGTCGTATATTGTGATACATCTCCGCCCTCGACTGAATCGATGTTAAAGCCTTTACCAGGTCCCAGCAGATTGACCACGATGATTCCGATGGCAAGTGCGAAAGTGGTAACGATTTCAAAATAAAGCAGGGCCTTTCCGCCGATGCGGCCAACCTTTTTCATATCACCCATACCGCCGATTCCGATTACGACGGTTAAGAAGATGATTGGTGCGATGACCATTTTAATCATTTTAATAAATAAATCAGCCAATATCTTTAGTTGTTCACCGAAAGCAGGGAAGAAGAAACCGACTGTTATACCCAGAATGATACCGATGATGACCTGAACTGTTAAATTTTTTAATATTTTCAAGGGGCATTCTCCTTTGTTATATGATAGCGCTTTCTTAACTTGATAATAGTGTAACAGAAGAAAGAATCAGAATATTCTTTTGGTGATATTGTTTTCTTTTTGTTCTTTTTGGTCTTGGGGATTTTGAATAACTGAAGAGGAATTAAAAGTGAAGATTAGGATATAAAGAGATTACTAAGCCGTAAAAAAAAATACCGGTGGAGCACCGGTATTGGCGAAAATCAATTTTCAAATGGTTTTATTAGTGCATATAGGGTTCCGATCACAGGAAGTTTCAAACCGACCTTGTCGGCTAGGCGCAGTGCACCGCCCTGTAAATGTTCCACTTCGAGGGTTAGGCCCTTCCGGCGGTCCTGGTGCATCGAAGAGGTGGATTCATCAGGTAAGCCTGCCATGTTTTCCAACGCTTGAGCAATATTCTCCACAGTAATTCCGACGTCATAAGCATTTGCAAGCTCCTTCATTTCAACAAGGACCTTTTCTAGCAATCCATTGGTTTCCGGGTATCTCCGTATCGTGCCGATAGGGAGGTTCGATGCTGTTGTCACACCGGAAAACGCGGTGATGAACATGTATTTGATCCACATCCTGATCAATATGTTTTCCGTTCTGCTTACCTTCATGATAGCTGATCCCGCCGCCTGTTCGAATTCATCACATATCTTTTTTTGTGACGGATGAAGCGGGCCATAGATTAAATCGTGATTTTCATTGGAGTGAATGACATGCCCTTTTTCATTAAGGGTGGCGATGATGAAGGCACTTCCCCCCAAGACGGCTTCATCGCCCAGCGCCTCCTGTAAAATGGATATATGCTCCAATCCATTCAAAAGCGGGAGAACCTTTGCGCCCTTTTCAACAAGCACCTTTAAATCTGTAAGGGTGCCTTGCAGATGCTGGCCTTTTACGGCGAGAATCACGAGGTCGACCTTTTCGATGTCATTTACATTCTCTGTGATATGAAGGTCGTTGAATTGGTAGTTTCCATGTGGGCTGGTTATGCTGATCCCGTTTTCCTTCAATTGTTTGGCGCGGTTTTTTCGGACAAGGTATTGAACATCCTGTCCGGCCTGCTGCAACCTGCCCCCAAAGTAGGAGCCCAGTGCCCCGGCCCCTATAATGACAATATTCAAAGCGCACACCTCTCTTTTGATTAAGATGTACTAATCATAACATTGACTGAAATTTCAGTAAATATTTCCGTTTGAAGGTCAACTGGCTGTTTAGATGTTAGTAAGAATGGGAAAAACAAAAGACCAGCCTGAAAGGTTTCAGGCTGGTGCTTATCATTATTTATAGATTTTTACTTTAACGGTTTTTCTGCCCCAATTGATAGCTTTTGAGTGAGAAGAGTAGAAGACGTCAATTTTATTCCCTTTGATTGCGCCGCCTTTATCTGCCGCAATGGCATCCCCGTATCCTTCTACATGAACTTTTGTTCCTAGTGGAATGACCTTAGGGTCGACCGAGATGGCTTTTACGTTAGGGTTTTTCTTTAAGTTAAGACCAGATGCTGTAATCCCGCTGCAGCCTTTGCAGTTCGCAGTGTAAGCTGTTGCCTTCACCGTGATCGTTTTATATTTCTTGGATGATGATGATGTTTTTGCTTTAGCTTTAGGTTTAGCAGAGGTCGATGTTTTCTTGACCTTTAAAACTTGTTTTGGATGGATGTTATCTTTTTTCAGGTTGTTCCAACTTTTGAGTTGATTGACTGTTATATTATGTTTATTGGCGATACCCCATAGTGTGTCGCCGCTTTTAACTTTGTATGTAGTAGTAGCAGCCGATGAAACTCCGGAAAAACTAAATACCAAAAAGAAAGCAGTGAATAGTGGAAGTAGTATTTTTTTCAAAATGAATAGTCTCCTTTGTTTTAAATCGTAGACTTAGAATAACAGGTCTTTATGACAATAATGTTTCGGTGGAATAGTAATTGTGTTACAAAAAGGTTTCCCTTGATAAATAAATGTAATATAAACTAGGTCAAAAGTACTTATCTGTTAAATGTAAATATATTATTTATTATGTCAGTATAAGCGTATTTTTGTTAAATAGTGTTGATGTAATGGCGTATCCTGTTTAATGAGGTAAAATATGGATGTAAAATCCCTGGTTTTAAAGTCCTGTATATTTTGTAAAAAAACAACGTAATATTAGACGATTGAATGCTGTTTATTTTAGTAGGAGAGGATATGCGGAACATGGAAAAAGCCGACATCTATGTGATGCCGGCTCAAACTGTAGACAAAATCGATGAAAATCGAGTTTGTCTAATTTTTTTGAGAGCTTGTTAAAATTCGAACATTGATTTCCACTCCAGGCACTCGCTTTCCGCGGGCGGTCCGGGAGACTCCTCGGCGCCTTTGCGCCTGTGCGGTCTCCCTTGGACGCGCTTTCCCCGCAGGAGTCTCGCACCTTTTGTTTCAATCAACTTTGTTTTTAAAATGTAGATAGACTTCCTTTTGTCTATATGTGATGCCGGCTTTTTTCATGATTTGGATTAATGTAAAGCAAATTCAGAAGCGAAATCGACCAGCATTTTTTGATAGACTGCTACTGATTCAAGATTGACGCATTCCCTATCTCCATGCCAGTTCTCGCCTTTTGGTCCGAATTCAATCGCTGGGATATCATATGCCGCAAAAAAGACGGTATCTGCGGAGCCATGTTGTCCGAAAATGACAGCGTCTTGCTTGGTGTTTCTTTCGATAATCGGTCGGAGCAAAGTGATGAATGGGTCTGACTCTTCGGTTTTTACAGGTTTACTGTACATATTAAGGTGAACATTTTTTCCTGTCACACTTTCGATCTGAGCAATGATATCTTCCATTGTTTGCGTAGGAAGATAACGAATATCAAGACTTAGCAAACAAGCATCCGGTACCTTATTATAGACATCCCCGCCTTTTATTTTTGCTAGATTAAGTGAAGGTGAAGAGTAAAGGGGAGTATGATCCCGGGTGAATGGAAGTTCCTTTATTTTTTGATAGAGATCATAGGCCTTTTCAATTGCATTCACACCTTCCCATGGACGGCTTCCGTGTGCAGATTTGCCGGATACTTCAATATCGAGACGGAGGGCACCCTTTGCCTGGAGTCCGATTCCCAATTGCGTCGGTTCAGCACAAATTACAAAGTCTCCCCGATAACCATGTTTCGCTAAATATCCGGAACAGTTCAACCCGCCAATCTCTTCATCCGATACGATCTGTAGCTGGATTTTTAATCCTAAGTCCTTATCTTTCAGTTCGGTAAATGCACACATCATCCCCGCAACCCCAGCTTTCATATCGGCTGTTCCGCGTCCATATAAATTTCCTTCATGAACCTCAGGGAAAAATTGATCCGGCGTACCGCTGACAACATCGACATGGCCATTCCAAATTAGGGTTTTATCTCCGCTGCCAATCTCGCTAACAAGCATTTTATAACCGTTATTTACGATCACATTCACGGTAAGTCCTTGATCTTTAAGCCAGTCCGTACAGTAATCTACCGCTTGGTTGGCTCCTTCTTTCGATGAACTGTCGATGGATACTAAATCTTTAAGTAACTCGATGAGCAAAAAGAAAACCTCCTAAAAATATGCATACTACTATTATATATACCCTTTCTGAGTAAGGGTTAACTCGAAAATATTTTCCTGTTAAATAACGTTTAGCATTTTCATCCCCTGGGGTATGTAAAGGGGGAGCGACAATTTACATTCTTTAAGGAGGATGATAGATATGGATAAACGTATAATTGGTGTATATGAAACTGGAGAAGAAGCCATAAAGGCTGTTGAGTCATTACAGGCCCAAGGGTATGATCGTGAAGATATTTCAGTGGTAGCTAAAGATAAAGAAGAATTAAATGCAGTGAATGAAGAAACGGGTACAAAAGTTGAAGAGGGGCTCGCAGCTGGTGCGGCGACTGGAGGCATTTTGGGCGGTGCTGCCGGATTATTGGCAGGTGTGGGTGCGTTGGCGATTCCGGGAATCGGGCCGGTACTGGCTGCTGGACCGCTTGCTGCAACATTAGCCGGAGCGGCTGTAGGCGCTGGAACAGGAGGATTGGCCGGTACATTAATCGGAATGGGTATACCTGAAGACGAAGCGAATCGTTATGAAGCGGATGTAAAGAGCGGCAAATTGCTTGTGTTAGTCGATTCGGATGCTAGAAAATCCAGTTCTTCTTACTCGGGAATAACCGAAACCGATGAAACGCTGACGAATGGCAGAAGAACTCTATAAGTCGTACTTTTAAAAAGGACGGATCCCTTAGGGGGCCGTCCTTTTTTTGATTAGAATGTGAATTTCTTTATTTCTTTGTGCATTTCCTGGGATAGGGCATCCAATTCACTAGCCAGGACATTTAATTGTTCCATGGAAGCATTCGTTTGTTCTGCGGAAGCTGATACTTCTTCAGTTCCTGCCGCAGTTTCCTGACTGATTGAATTTAATTTTTCTGCATTGCCCGCCATCCGTGTGACCTCGTTTACCATATCGTTCATCATCTCTTTTATTTCGTCAAAATTGCTGAATGTGGTCGTGATGATGGATGCAATGTGACTGAAAGCATTTTCCGTATCCGTTACAGAAGTATCCTGAAGATGGATTTTTTGATTGACTTGACCAATCAAATGAACGGTATTGGTTGTATCTGTTTGCATGGCTTGAATGATTTCAGAGATTTCTTTCAGTGATTTTTCCGTTTGTTCGGCCAATTTCTTCACTTCATCGGTAACAACAGCAAACCCTTTTCCGTGTTCACCAGCCCTCGCTGCTTCGATGGCAGCATTCAGGGCGAGTAAATTCGTTTGTCCTGCAATCCCTCTTATGGTTTTTACGATCGCACTGATATCATTGGATCGTGCATCCAATGATTTGACTGCCGTGCTCATCTTATTGGATATCTGGGACGTTTCATTGAATTGTTGTTTCAGGCCTTGTACTTGAGTGATTCCGTTTTCGGAAGCCTTGAACATATTTTCGGATTCCGTGGCCATTTTTCCCGTTTGCGCCTCAAGATCATTGATTTTGTCAGCCAATAGCTTCACGGCCATTTCGTTATTCTGCCCGACTTCGATTTGGTCTATGGCACCGGCTGCTATTTGTTCCATCGTCATGGCCACTTCGTTAGCTGCCGCTGAATTTTCATCGGCACTGGTTACTAGCGTCATGGAGGAATCCGATACTTTATCGGAAAGGTTGTTGACAACCCCTAACATATGACTCATATTCCTGGTCATTAAGCTGATATCTTCTGCAAGTTGGCCAATCTCATCTTTTCTGGAAATGGAATTCCAGGAGGTGAAATCGCCGTCAGCCATTTTCCGTATGGATTCCTGCAGCTTTTTAATGGGCTTCGTTAAAGAACGGGTGATGAAGATGGCAGATAGTGCAGTGACGGTAAAGACAATCAACAGTGTGATGACATTATCTATTATCATATGGCTTGCCCGGACTTTCACTTCATTTTCCTCCATTACCCCTGCTATTCTCCATCCGGTGGTAGGATTTGTGGCGTATCCGACGATCCGGCTTTGCCCTTCAAATTCCTCGATCATTGATCCGGATTCACCTTTCATTTTTTTGGAAATATTTTCCTTTGATATATCCTGTTGAATTTTTTCCTTGTCTGGATGTGTAACGAATGACCCTTTCTGATCAAGCAAAACCGTATAGCCCGTTTCGCCGAATTTCGTTTGATTGACCATCGTGATCAATGTATCGATTGAGGTGTCGACACCTAGCACGCCTATTAATTCATCACGATCATCATATATGGCCTTTGCTGCCGTAATGACAAGTTCATTCGTAGCCTGATCAGTATAAGGTTCCGTCCAAATGGTCTTGTTTTTTTGTTTTAATGCGGATTGATACCAATCCCTTTGTCTCGGATCGAAGTCAGCCGGCAAATCCGCTTTAGGGAATATTAATGTTTTTCCATCTTTCTCGGTGCCAAGGTATAAACCATTTATTTCAGAACTGCTTGACTGTGTATGGGAAAACTCATCCATTATGGATTCGGGGTTCTTATCATAAGTACCCATGATAGGATACTTGCTGATCCTATCCAATTGATTTTCCGTTTTTTGAAAGAAGGTCTCGAAAGAATCGTTCATTGACTTGACTTGCTCTTCCGTCGATCCGGTAATTTCCTGGGTCGTCAACTCGATACTATTTTTATAGCTCATGTAGGAAATGGCCATTCCGCTTATCATGATCAAAGCTAAAAAGGGAATCAATATTTGTTTTTTTAGCGAATTAAAATACCAGTCTGTCAGTCTTTTCATCTGTAAAATTCTCCTTATATACTTCTAATTAATTTTGACTTCTATTTGATATTTCGGTCTTCTTTCGCTTTTTTTGAAGGGATAAGTTAGAAAATTCCAATATTAATTTTGTCGTGAAGTGCAAAGGTGGGAAGGGGGTGGAATATAGTGGATAAAAAAAGAGCTGACTGCCATGGTCAACTCTTTCATTCATTGAATACTATTCGAATTGGATATTTTTTGTCCTGTCCATATACCATGTGTAAAACTCGTCTGCATATTCAACGGATACATCTTGGAGCTTTGTATGGTGTACAGGCTTGGAGCGGTTGATCGTTTCAATTGTGGCAAGCCCGAAAAACTTTTGCAGCTTCGAACGTTCCACCTCAATTTGAATGACCTTGCTTCTTTTGGTAATGAATAGTGATGTTTCCAAACTTCCGGATTTGAACTGAATGAACTCATCATTTAACAAGTAACGGCTATTTTTGTAATCCATTATTCTCAATGTATAAATGAGGACGAGTAGAATCAGCGAGATATACCATAGGGAGGGTTTGAAATAATAAATCGCCAATGTTGTGAGAATCCAGAAAAAGCTAGGTCGCAGCATTCGGATTTTGAAGGCCTGTTTCGATAGTGACCTCATTGATCGTTCCACTTTGTAAGCGGGTAAAATCTCTTCTACCATCCCATATGCCCGTTCAATTGATAAAAAGGGATAGAGGGTGTTCGTTCCCAGCTCTTCATCACCGGTGCTTCCTGCACTGATCAGTTTCACTTCTGCCAACCCCAGCACTCTTTTAATGATTGATTGGGTGATTTCGACTGCTTGTACTTTTTCTTTCCGAATGGAAAAAGCGGATTCATCCAGTACACCTTTCTTGATATATATGCGCTCGTGATCGGATGAAATTTCATATTTTCCATATTTAACGAATGTGGAAACGATTCCGAAGGCAACGGCGACACATATGAGGCCTGCAATAACGATGGTAATGATCCACCATGTATCCAATAACTTGGCAAGAAACCCTTCGGTGTTCTCCAAATCAATAAAATCATCGAGTGTATTATATAACGTAGCCAATATCGGGATAAGAGCCAGGAAACTGAGTGATGTAAAGGAAGCATTCAGCACATCATGTTTGCTAGGAGTGAAATGGATCGTTTTTTCAATGGCTGGTTCCATATCCTCAGCAATTCGTTCTTCGGAAATATCAATAACCGGAAGTTCCTGTTTTGAGGCATATTCCCCCTCAAGCCGTTCGGCTTCTTTTCGGGAAATCATCTCGAAAGGTACGCTACCCTGATCACCAGTCATCCCCGTTTCGAATGTTAAAGAGGTCAATCTGAAAATCTTATGAAATAACGTCGTGCGTTGCTGGACATTCTGAACCTTATGAAGCGGGACAGTTCGATACGATTTCGAGACAAGCCCTGAAGTGATGTATAAGGTACCTTCTTTGATTTGGTATTTGTATGTATACCATCTAAGGATGACAGAAATGACTTTCCAAACCAAATAAACTAGAAAGCCGATTTGGAGTACCTTCATATACATCTTTTCAGAACCGAAATTCAGGACATAAAGCATGATTATGAAAAATACATTTCCTTTCAGCAATTTCCAAAATTCGAAAGGGATTTTGAAAGGGTGTAATCGTTTTGCGTGTTCTTCCATCATTAATCCACTTCCTTAATTTTTGCGAAATGGGCAATTTTATCTCGTAATTCATACGCCTCTTTCTCGGGGATGGCCGGTATGTCATGAGAGTCGCCCATTGTTCCGATGCTTAGGGAATAAAGGTTGTATTTTCGCAAAAACGGTCCTTGGTTCAATTTGACGGATTGAACCTTCGTCATCGGAATGAGTTCATGCGTTTCACTCCAGGCTCCATGTTTTGTTTGAATGAATTCTTCGTTCACGTCGTATCGCCAATACTTTTGCAAAAGTATCGGTTCAATGAAGATGGACCAGATAGCATGGAAAAAAGATAATACGATAAGTCCGTTTAAAATCCATCCAATCCATTCTTTCCAAGTGAAATAATCATCAACAAATAATAGGAGGCTAAGGACGGCGAGGATAATGAGATTGGTAATGGCTTCAGTCATCCGCCACACCTTCACTGATTCTTTGGATATTTTCTTCGTTGGTGGCTGTATCTTGGAATACATATATTCACTCCTTACTATGTCTTTATACTTATACGGATTATGTTGCAAAAAAGTTCCCTATTAAAGGTATATGTATAGAAACTATGCAGCCGCATACCGTGGAGTGGCGGGCGAATAATCCTGCAGTTTCCCGAGTATGTATAAATAAGGAGCTTTCTAGTGGATCTTTTCTTTTTATATGACCGAATAATGGACAAGATAGAAGTGGTGAGTTTCTAGAGTGGGAGTGATAGGTTTGACGTATAAAAGGAAGTTGAGTTTTATATTCTTCCTGTTTTTGATTTGTTTTTTTAATGGAGAATCGATGCAGGCTGCAAATGATGATGGAAACCTAGGGCAGGAAATTCAACGAATATTGGAGCAATCGCCAGGATTGGCTGGGGCGTTGACGGGAATTTCCATCCGTTCAGCTGAAACGGGGGAAATGATTTATGAACGGGAATCACAAACGAGATTGCGGCCTGCTTCGAATCTTAAGCTTTTGACAGCAGCAGCCGCGCTGGAAACTTTAGGGGAAGATCATACTTTTCAAACGGAACTATACATAAAAGGAGTGCAGGTTGGCCATGTTCTGCAGGGCAATGTATACCTGAAGGGAAAAGGGGATCCCACATTATTGGAAAAGGATTTTGATGAGCTGGCAGCTTCACTGAAGCAAAGGCAAGTTAAGTTCGTTCACGGGGATCTTATAGGGGACGATTCTTGGTATGATGATGTTCGTTATTCTCAAGACTTAGTTTGGGGCGATGAACAGGAATATTACGGTGCAGCCGTTTCGGCTTTAACTGCTTCCCCGAATGAAGATTACGATACCGGTACCATCATCGTGGAGTTAGCTCCTGGGGAAAAGGCTGGAAAGAGGGCAACGGTAAAGCTGGAGCCTGAAACCGATCACGTGAAGGTCATCAACAAAACGAAAACTGTATCGGCAGATGCTAATAATAAGATTGAAATCGAACGGTCTCATGGCACACAAGTCATTACGGTGACCGGGACCATTCCGGAAGATGCCGAGGTGACCAAAGAGTGGGTCTCGGTGGAAGATCCCACAGAATATGCCTTGAGCCTATTTGAAAAATCAATGAAGGAACATGGAATTAAAGTGTTGGGAAAAAGGAAAAAAGGGAAAACGCCAGTAGGAGCGCATATGATTGCCACTCATCAGTCCATGCAGCTTTCACAGCTGCTTATTCCTTTCATGAAATTGAGCAATAACAGCCATGCCGAGGTTTTGGTGAAGGAAATGGGCAAAGAGGCAGATGGGGAGGGAAGCTGGAAGGATGGTTTGAAGGTTGCTCGAAATCAGCTGAAGAGTATGGGTCTCGATATGCAAACGATCATGATGCGTGATGGGTCTGGAATTTCCCAAGTCAATATGATTCCAGCGAATGAAATAACGAAGCTGCTGTATGCCATTCAGGAAAAAACGTGGTTTCCTGCTTACTTGAATGCTTTACCGATTGCAGGCAACGAAAATCGGATGGTGGGCGGTACTCTTAGAAAGAGGATGAAAGGGACACTTGCAGCCGGGAATGTCCGCGCGAAAACAGGGACAATTTCAGGTACGAGCTCCTTATCCGGTTATGTGACGACCAAAAGAGGGGAAAAAATCATATTTTCAATCATCTTGAATAATTTTGTAGAAGAAAAAGGCATTACGGCAATCCAGGATAAGATAGCCGTAATGCTCGCAGAACAGGAAAACCTATTGGGAAGCGGCCATTAGTATCCATGGAGGCTAAGTTGAAGTCAGGATCTGCGAGAAAGAGGTCGGTATCAGCCAAATCATTTTCTTCGCAAGTCCCAATTGGCAGCATAATGCCGCTAAGCCGTTTTATTTGCTGATCTGATCAGGTTTCAATCGCAGATCCGAATGGCGTATTCAAATCGATGGTCATTATATGACATTGCATCAAGTCGGCATTCGAACATTCGAAGGCCTTTCTCCGGTATATATGTCTATAACAAGAAGTTTTCAAGTCCATTACATGGAAAGTCTAGCCGTTTGATCGTAGACAGTTTCTCCATGAAGTGGAGGGAAAGGGGCCCTTTTCCTCCTCTGTTTCTTTAATCAGACATGAAGCTGGGGGCAAATTGGTTTTTATTCAATATCAGCACCTTCTTCTTATTTTTTAAATTATCCCCCTCAAGGAAGGAGTTTAAGGGAGGATTAATAGAAATAAGTATATAGGGGGGAATGCTTATGAACTTTCCAACACTTAATGGACAGTATACGATCAGCAGTCTTATAGCTGAAATTCACGAAATTTCCAAAAAACGCTCACTCTATATATTGGCTATAGATGGCCGGGGCGGATCTGGAAAAAGTACACTCGCTGCCCGTATCCAAGCAGAATGTCCAGGTAGCGTGGCCGTTCATATGGATGATTTTTATTTGCCGTCATCGGAAAGGGTTCAACTGCCTCCATCCCAAAAGCCTATCGGGGCGGATTATGATTGGAAACGGGTTTGTAACCAAATCCTAAAACCGCTTACAAAGGGGAAGGAAGCAAGATATCAAAGGTATGATTGGGAAACGGACACTATGGCCGAATGGCATGAAGTTGCTGCTGGGGGCCTTGTGATTATAGAAGGAACGTATTCAATCCGTAAAGAATTGGCAGGGTACCATGATTTCACGATTTGGGTAGAATGTCCCCGTGATCAGCGTTTGAAACGTGGCCTTGAGCGGGATGGTGAAGATGCGCGTCAAATGTGGGAGGATAATTGGATGGTTCATGAAGATCTCTATGTGGGAGTGCAAAGGCCTCAAGAAAGAGCGGATCTTGTTGTGGACGGAATGAGCTGAGCCAGCGGATATTTTAATTGTAAGGGTTTATCTATAAAATAGGTTGTATGTTTAGATAAATTTCCGGGGAGCCGGAAACAGGGGGGAAACTATGTTTACTAATGAAGAACAAGCTGCCGTATATAAAGCCATTTATAACCGTAGGGATATCAGGAGTTTTTTGCCAAAGCCCATTTCAAAGGATATACTCCGCAGAATTTTGGATGCTGCACATCATGCGCCGTCTGTAGGATTCATGCAGCCTTGGAGTTTCATCGTGATTTCGTCTCAGGAAACCAAGAACAGTTTGGCATGGGCAGCGGATAAAGAAAGAAGGGCCCTCGCCATTCATTATGAAGGAGGTAAAGAAAATAAGTTTCTTAGTTTGAAAGTGGAAGGGTTAAAAGAAGCACCGTATACAATTTGTGTTACATGCGACCCGACACGGGGGGGCTCCCATGTTTTAGGGAGGAACTCCATTCCGGAAACCGATATCCTATCCACTGCCTGCGCCATTCAAAATATGTGGCTGGCTGCCTATGCGGAAGGATTGGCAATGGGATGGGTAAGCTTTTATAAGAAAAATGATATTCGTGATATTTTGGAGATTCCGCCGCATATAGAACCTGTTGCACTCCTGTCGATTGGCTATACGGATCAATATCCGGATAAACCCATTCTTGAACTTGCTAATTGGGAAAAAAGAAGGCTGATGGATGAACTTATTTTCGAGGATAAATGGGGGAATAAATAAACCGATATATTATGATTCCAAAACTGTTTATTAAGCCCCTGGTTCAGGGGTGGAAAATATAGAAGACTCTTACAATAGATTCTCATTTGTAAGAGTCTTCTTAAAAATTCGGTTTGATTTTAAAATCTGCGCCGTTTTGAAGATCCAGGTATACCGAGGTCTTCACGGTATTTTGCAATAGTGCGGCGGGAGATCTTCGTCCCTTCATTTTCGAATATTTGACAAAGTTTCTGATCTGAAAAAGGCTTTATTTTATCTTCATCGGCAATCAGGACCTTTATTTTTTCTTTGATGGTGGCCGTTGATTCGGTTGCTGGGCTGTTCACGCGATGTAACCCTCTAGTAAAGAAGTTCCTTAGTTTAAAGAGGCCATGCGGCGTCTGGATATATTTATTGCTCGTAGCCCTGCTGATCGTTGATTCATGAAGCTGAAGTTTTTCCGAAATATCCTTCAGTGTCATAGGTTTTAATCCTGTAATTCCCTTCATGAAAAACTCATGCTGCTCCTCCACGATTGACGCGGTCACTTTGTAAAGCGTCATTTGCCTTTGTTCGAGCCCCTTTAACAGTAATTGGGCATCATTTATGTGCCCTTTTATATAATCTTTAGCTGGATTAACGGAATTGATGGCGACGTGGTTCTTGTAGTAAGGATTGATGGAAAGTTTAGGTGTACAGCTATCGTTGACCGTTATCAGAAAACCTTCTTTATCTTTTTCCACGTAAACGTCCGGAACGATGTAATGAGTCATATCATCGGAAAAGTGACTGACAGGACGCGGGTTTAACGTACGGATGAAATCCGAGGCCTCTTGTACTTCCTGAACGGTCACTTGGTGAAGGGCGGCAATTTTCCTGTAGCGTTTTTCTGCTAAATCTTCTAAGTGCTTTTTAACGATCTTATACGCCAATTCATTGTGATTCTCATGCTCACGCAGCTGAATGAGTAAACAATCGGCCAGATCTTTAGCACCGACTCCAATTGGGTCAAGGGATTGCAATATTTGAATCATATTTTCGATTTCTTCCACGGGTACGGAAAAATGCGAAGCAGTCCAATGGACATCCAATTCTAGAAATCCATAATCATTTAAGTTTCCAATCAAAAATTGGAGAATCTTCTTTTCAAATGCATTCAATGAACTTAGTAAACTCAATTGTTCCAGTAAATGCCTTTCAAGTGTTTCTGTGCTGACTGAATGATTGTTGATAGGGTTGTAATCATTGTCTCCGTTGAAACCTTTACTTTTAGAGGAAGAACCGCGTATCTGAGAATTTATTTTATTTGTACGAATACTGTGCGATGAGGGGGGTTCTTTAAAGCTAATTTCGAGAACGGGATTTTCGTAAGCCTGTCGGTTCAGGAAATCTATCAGTTCATGGGTGGAATATTGAAGGATATTGATCGATTGCTGTAATTCAGGGGTTAATGACAACTTCAAGGTTTGTTTTTGGTACAGTTCAAATCCTACCTGCATATATATCAACTTCTTTCATTTAGATTAACATAGCGGCTCAAAAGGAATGAAAAAATATTAACATGATAATAATACAAATCTTCCGAAAATTCAACATTGTGTGTCAGGTTTTGTAACATCAATTAGAAATAAAGAGGGGGATTCGAAAAAATGCTTGTCATTCAGTAGTTAATCAAATAAATGGGAGTTGATTGATTCGAATGTGAATCAAATGATTTATATGTGAATCAACACATGCTCCTATTGATTTATATATGAATCGTTTTAACTTGAATACCTTTAATATCAGGCCCATATAATTTGGCATGCATCTTGCTACATCTATAAATATAAAAATAAACTAGCTTGAAAAAATCCATTACATGAGAAGGGTGTTTTTTACATGATTAAAGAGACTACGAGTATTCAGGAATTAATCGATTTGGATAAAAAGCATTTTATTCATCCGACCACGGCAATCGAACAGCAGCAGGCAGATGGTCCAAGTTTCATCTTTAAGGAAGGGAAGGGAATATATCTTACGGATGTCACGGGCAGGACTGTCATTGATGGCATGGCTTCACTTTGGAATGTGAATATTGGACATGGACAAGAAGAGATGGCTGAAGTCGCGAAGGAACAAATGGCCAAATTAGCTTTCACCTCAAGTTTCGCCACTTTCAGCAATGAGCCGGCAATCCGTTTGGCGGCCAAAATCGCATCCATCGCGCCTGGGGATTTGAATGCAGTTTTCTTCACTTCAGGTGGATCGGAGTCGAATGATACGGCGATCAAACTTGCTCGTCATTACTGGCTTTTGAAAGGGCAGCCTAATCGTCAAAAAATCATTTCCCGCTCGAAATCCTATCATGGAGTGGCAATGGGAGCTACAAGTGCGACTGGCCTGAAGCCGTTCAGGGATTTCACGAATTCAATCGCACCTGATTTTTATCATGTGGACGGTTCCTCCATTGAGGAGTTGCGTAAGGTCATAGAACAGGAAGGACCGGAAACGATTGCGGCCTTTATCGCTGAACCGATTCAAGGGGCCGGTGGCGTGAACCTTCCTCCTGAAGGCTATTTTAAGGAAGTAAGGGAAATTTGTGATGAATACGGCATTTTGATGGTGACGGATGAAGTCATTACAGGTTTCGGAAGAACAGGGACTTATTTTGGGATTGAACACTTTGGTGTTGTGCCTGACATGATGTGCTTTGCAAAAGGTGTGACGAGCGGATATGCACAGTTAGGCGGGGTCGTCCTGAATGATAAGTTGCATCAGGATTTTATTGCCCTTTCAAAAGGTACGCTTTTACACGGCTACACATACAGTGGCCATCCGATGGCATGTGCGGTTGCTTTGAAAAATATTGAAATAATTGAACGTGAAAACCTTATAGAAAACTCGAAACAGCGTGGTGAAGAGTTGCTTGCCGGCTTTAAGAAGCTCCAAAGCAAACATCCGATTGTTGGTGATGTGAGGGCACTTGGACTAATTGGGGGCATCTCCATCGTAAAGGACAAACAAACAGGTGAAGGCTTTGAGACACAGCTTGCTCCAAGACTTGTTGCTGAAGCTGCGAAGAATGGTTTGATTTGCCGTTCAGTTACGTTTGATCAAGATACACTCGTATTCGCACCGCCTTTAATCATTACTAAAGCAGAAGTCGAAAGAATGATTGAAATCCTTGATGAGACATTTACTGCAGTCGAAAAAGAAATTTTATAAGAGGTGAAAGTGATGGTCATGACGGAAACGCTGAAAAAGAAATTATACATTAATGGTAAATGGCAAGAAGCTGAAAAGTTCACGACACTAAAGTCCCCATATAGCGGGGAGGTCCTAGCGGAGATTCCCTCGGCAAGCCTTGAAGATGTCGAGTTGGCCATAGAATCAGCCTATCAAGCTAGAAAAACGATGGCAGCTTTACCTAGTCATAAACGCGCTGCCATACTTGAAAAGCTTGCGAGCCTTTTGGAAAGCCGCAAAGATGAGGCAGCTGAAATTATTGCAAAAGAGGCAGCGAAACCGATTAAAACGGCAATGGTTGAAGTATCCCGGACGATTGCCACATATAAATTTGCAGCAGAGGAAGCAAAAAGGATTCATGGAGAAACATTGACGATGGATGCCACAGCTGACGGAGAAGGAAGGATAGGATACACGGTCCGTGAGCCTCTAGGCGTTGTGGGTGCGATTACGCCATTTAATTTTCCGATGAACCTGGTTGCCCATAAAGTGGGCCCGGCCATTGCTGCCGGAAATACACTCGTCCTGAAACCTGCGAGCCAAACACCGCTATCTTCACTATTTCTTGCTGAATTATTGGCCGAAACGGATTTGCCGGCAGGTGCGTTTAATTTAGTTACTGGAAGCGGTTCGGTAATCGGTGATAAATTAGTCACCGATTCACGGGTGAAGAGCATCTCATTTACAGGAAGTCCGGCTGTAGGAATCGGGATCCGTAATAAGGCCGGGTTAAAGAAAGTGAGTCTTGAACTAGGTTCGAATGCGGCTGTCATCGTGGATAAAGGGATCGATATTGATAAAATCATCCAACGCTGTGTATCGGCAGCATTCGCTTTTCAAGGGCAGGTCTGCATTTCCTTACAGCGCGCTTATGTTCATGAAGAGGTGTATGATGAGTTCGTCAAAAAATTCACGGAAGCAACGAATGGCTTGAAACTGGGAGATTCTTTGGACCCGTCTGTGGATATTTCAGCATTGATCAGCGCCGGGGATGTACAGAGAAGCCTGGATTGGATCAGTGAAGCTAAACAACACGGGGCGATAGTTGCAGCAGGAGGTAAATCTGAAGGTAATATCCTGCATCCCACTGTGTTGCTGGAAGTGGATGCCATGCTTAAGGTATCTTGCCAGGAGGTCTTCGCTCCAATAGTTTTGATCAATAAGGTTTCTTCCGTGGAGGAAGCGATTGACTTTGTCAATGATTCCGAATTCGGATTGCAGGCCGGGATTTACACAGAAAATATCAATCTAGCTCTTTCTGCCGCAGAAAAATTGGAAGTCGGCGGTGTCATTATTAATGATATCCCAACTTACCGTGTTGACAACATGCCATATGGCGGAGTCAAAAAAAGCGGGACTGGGCGCGAAGGATTGAAATATGCCATTGAAGAAATGACGGAAATGAAATTGGTCATTATTAATCGGAATTAATCAGAAGAGAGGTGAGCAGCTGCTCATCTCTTTTTTCTGTGAAACTTGGAAGAAGTTTTGCCTATGAGTTATGCAAAAATGAATAGGTAATTCACGACTGAATTTAAATATGACAGGAAAGGGCAAAAAAACGTGAGTTACCTAAAATTTCAAACTGGCATGAATCTTGCTCATATTTATATATAGGTAGATAACTTAAAACAGAGGAGGAAATTACATGCAGGAAACTTTGCAAAATAATACGAAAAAAGAAGGAACGGGAGCATTGGACTTAAAGATGTTCATCAATGGGGAATGGGTGAATTCGACTTCGGGTGAGAAGAGGGATGTATTGAATCCGGCCACGGGGGAAGTTATTGCCAAAGCAGCGGAAGGAACACAGGAAGATGTGGATGCAGCGGTCGAGGCAGCAAAATATGCTTTCTATGAAGGTGGTTGGTGGGGAACTCCTGCCGTCGAAAGAGCTCGCATTTTATTCAAAATAGCCGACAAGATAGAAGAAAAAGCTGAAGAACTAGCTGCGTTGGAAACATTGGATAATGGGAAACCATTGCGTGAGGCTCGTTTTGATATAGCTGATTCGGCAGCATGTTTTAGATATTATGCAGGATTGGCCACAAAACCGACAGGTCAGACTTTTGAAGTTCCTGACGGCCAGCAAGCGATGGTCGTAAGGGAACCGATCGGTGTATGCGGGCAAATCGTTCCTTGGAATTTCCCACTAATGATGTCAGCCTGGAAACTTGCTCCGGCGCTTGCTGCAGGAAATTCCGTTGTGTTCAAACCATCTGAGATCACTCCGGTGACGGCGGTCAAACTATTTGAAATCATGGATGAGGTAGGATTGCCAAAAGGTGTCGCGAATCTTGTGTTAGGAGCGGGGCCAGTTGTCGGACAAGCCATTGCAGAGCATGAGGAAATCGATAAAGTAGCCTTTACAGGAGGCACGGCAACAGGACGTAAGATCATGGAGGCTTCGCTGGGTAACCTAAAGAAAGTCACATTGGAGCTCGGCGGCAAATCGCCTAATATCGTATTTGCGGATTCTGACTTTGAGACTGCAGTTGATTATGCTCTATACGGGATTTTCTGTAATCAAGGACAAGTGTGCTCAGCAGGATCCCGTTTACTATTGGAAGAGTCCATTTACGATCAGTTCATTGCAAGTCTTACTGCGAAGGCGAAAAAAATCAAAGTAGGTTCAGGTTCTGATGAAAACAGCCAGATGGGACCTATCGTTTCAGAAGCCCATATGAACAAAATATTATCATATATCCAAATCGGAAAAGAAGAAGGTGCCAAATTAATCGTCGGTGGAAATCGAATTAAAGAAGAAGGCATGGATAAAGGTTACTTTGTCGAACCTACTATTTTTGTTGATACGACACCGGATATGCGGATTGTACAGGAAGAAATTTTTGGACCGGTGCTTGTCGTTCAAAAGTTCAAGGATGAAGCGGAAGCTCTTCGACTTGCCAATGATACGAAATATGGTTTAGCGGGAGCGGTGTTCACGAATGATATCTCAAAAGCGTACCGTGTCATTAAAAAAGTGCGTGCCGGCATCACGTGGATAAACTCATATCATCCGACTTATAACGAAGCTCCTTGGGGAGGGTTCAAGCAAAGTGGAAATGGACGCGAACTGGGAACTTTCGGTTACGAAGCTTACACTGAAGTGAAGCAAATAAATAATAACTTGGATATCCAGCCAACAGGCTGGTTTGATGAAGAGTAAATAGCTTGACGAAAAAAGGCTGTTCCTTGGGGAACAGCCTTTTTTCTATGGAATCTATAATCCGAGAATCGCAGATAAAAAGCCGAAATCGGAGATATCATCCGAAAATCACAGATATAATTCTAGAACCGCAGTTATATAATCCGGAATCGGAGATAAAATCCGAGAACCGCAGATAAAAAGCCGAAATCGGAGATATAATCCGAGAACCGGAGATATATCATCCGAAAATCACAGATATAATTCTAGAACCGCAGTTATATAATCCGGAATCGGAGATAAAAATCCGAAAATCGCAGATATAATTCGAGAATCGCAGATATAGTTATAGATTGCTAAACACTTCTTTACTATTGTTGGACTTTTTCAAGATCAACCCGTCCTGAAAAGAAAACGGCGCCATTACCCATATCCGCGAGGCGATCTGGGGTAAGGGAATTGATGTGTTGCTTTGTTTCGGGCGTATTCTGCCACAAGCCTTGGCTGACAAGAACGCCTGGTAACACATTTTCACCGGGAGCAGCGGTAAGCAAGCATTCACCGCGACCGTTCCAGATTCTAACCATATCTCCGGCGGCTATCCCCATTGTTTTGGCATCAGCGGCATTCATGTGCAGTTTCGGTTCCTTTTCCATGGAGATATGTTTGGCATTATTAGAAAAGGTTGAATTCAAGAAATTGTGATTAGGTGCCGGAATGAATAAAAATGGCAGGTCGCTGTCTTTTATGATAGGCGTATATGTGGGCAATGGCTCGAATCCATCCCGCTTCATCCGTTCGGAATAAAGTTCGATTTTACCGCTTGGTGTCGGGAGTTTGCCTGGGGACATCGGCTGCATTTTGGCTTTGACAAATTGATTCCTTGAAAGGGAGTCATAGGTGATGCCTTCCAAATGCGGGTTGTCGGGAAAATCCAGAGCCTGCCGTATCATATCTTCCTCTGAATCTCCAAATGCTTGTTCCCCAAATCCCATTCCAGCAGCCAACAGTTTGAACAATTCAACATTCGATTTCGATTCGCCATATTTTTCGACTACAGGTTTTTGTATTTGGACGTAATTATGCCAATATGAATTATAAAAATCCTCCGTTTCATAAGATGACGTGGCAGGAAGGACGAGGTCGGCAAACATGGCCGTTTCGGTTAAGAATAGATCATGTACCACTGTGAATAGATCTTCCCGCATTAGACCTTCCTGCACCTTATTTGCATTCGGAGCGACAAGTGCTGGGTTGGAGCCGTATACAAACATAGAGCGAATCGGGTTTTCTTTTTCCATAAGAGCTTGGCCGATTTGGTTCATATTAATGGTCCGGGTAGCTTTATTTCGCAATAAATCAGGACGTCTTAAGGCATTTATATTAAAGGCCAGATATCCTGAATTCCCTTTGATGGCTCCGCCGCCTTCCTCCATCCATTGGCCGGTAAGGGCAGGCAGGCAGGCAATGGTACGTACCGCCATGCCTCCATTGTCATGGTGCTGCAGGCCATTGCCTATCCGAACGAATGATGGGCTTGTGGTGCCATACATCCTGGCAAGTTCATATAAGTCATCAATGGGAACGCCAGTTATCGTGGAGACGGTCGCAGGGTCATATTGGCGGACATGTTCGCGCAATTCAGCAGCACCCACTGTGTATTCATCGAGAAAGGGCTGGTCGACTAGATTCTCGGCATAAAGAATATGCATTAATCCGAGGGCAAGTGCACTATCGGTGCCAGGCAGAATCGGAATGAACCAATCTGCCCACTTGCCAGTTTGGTTTTTATGAACGTCAATGACAACTACTTTGGCCCCGTTTTTTCGGGCTTGCTGGGCAAGCGTCACTTGGTGCATATTTGTGCTCACAGCGTTGATGCCCCACATGATGAATAGCTTCGTATGGATCGTTTCTTCTGGATCGATGCCGAATGAACCACCCATTGTATAGCTGTATCCGACTGAGCCTGCCGCATTACAGATGGAACGCTCGAGCATGCTTGCGCCGAGTTTGTGGAAAAAGCGGCGATCCATCCCCTCGGCGCTGAGGTTGCCCATGTTTCCGTAAAAGCTGTAAGGAAGTATGCTTTCCGGTCCATGCATTTCGATCAAGTCTTTCCATTTGGAAGTGATTGTGTCAATGGCCTCTTCCCAGCTGATTGGAACGAAATTCCCTTTTCCTTTCGGACCGATGCGCTTTAATGGCTGTTTTAAGCGATTGGGGTCATATAGGCGGGCAGTCATGTTGCGGACTTTGTTGCAAATATTCCCTTTTGTGACTGGATGATCAGGGTCTCCTTGAACTTTAATGATTTTCCCATCTTTTTTGTGCAGCAGTAAACCGCATTGATCAGGACAGTCAAGAGAACAAACAGAGGGAAAGACTCCATCTGGCTGATTGATATAGGATTGCATGGCGTATTCCTCCTAAATGATTTATTCTAATAAAATGAATTTTCTTACTTATATTGAAAGTGAAATCGTTGAAAGGTGCAAGAACTTCTTAACATATGTTTTTTTTTCTGATAAGCTTACAAGATGAAAATTAACCTATAAATAGGAGGATTCATTTTTGGAATATGGAATTATAATATCAATTGCAATATACATGGCAGGTATGCTTTTAATTGGTTATTTGGCCTATCGGAAAACGGCTAACTTAACCGATTACATGCTTGGCGGCCGGAACTTGGGGCCGGCTGTAACGGCATTGAGTGCAGGGGCTTCCGATATGAGCGGCTGGCTGTTGATGGGTCTTCCTGGTGCGATGTACATAAGCGGGTTGAGTGCTGGCTGGATTGTCATCGGCCTGTGTGCAGGCTCTTATTTAAACTGGTTATTCGTGGCACCAAGGCTTCGGACATATACGGAAATTGCCGGCAATTCGATTACGATTCCCGACTTTTTGGGAAATCGGTTTAAAGATGGCTCCCGCGTCTTAAAAGTGGTATCAGCATCGGTCATTTTAATTTTCTTCACCTTTTATACCTCTTCAGGCATGGTGGCAGGCGGTGAGCTTTTCCGTACGGCTTTCAATTTAGATTACCGGTGGGGTATCTGGCTGACGGCAAGCGTTGTTATTCTTTATACATTATTTGGCGGATTCCTGGCTGTCAGCTGGACGGACTTTGTACAAGGTACAATCATGTTCATTGCCTTAATTCTAGTACCAGTTGTCACGATTGTAAATATTGGGGGCTGGGATCCCACCTTCAATGAAATAAAATCGATTAACCCGAATTTATTGCATGTTTTTGAAGGAACATCAACCATTGGCATCATATCTCTTCTGGCATGGGGGCTTGGTTATTTCGGGCAGCCTCATATAATCGTCCGCTTCATGGCGGTCTCATCTGTTAAAGAATTGAAAAGTGCACGGCGAATCGGCATGGGATGGATGATTTTTGCTATTGTTGGAGCGATGTTCACCGGATTGGTGGGGATAGCATATTTTAACCTGACAAATAGTCCTTTAGGGGATAGGAATGCTGAGTCCGTCTTCATCATATTAGCTAAAGAACTGTTTCCATCTTTAATTACAGGCTTCTTGTTGGCTGCGATTTTAGCAGCGGTCATGAGTACGATTGCATCACAGCTGTTAGTATCGGCAAGTGCTCTGACAGATGATTTCTATAAGCAGTTCATTCGGCCGAACGCATCTGATAAGGAATTAGTGCTGGTAGGTCGGTTTGGCGTATTGGCGATATCTGCCATTGCCCTATTATTGGCTTTTAATCCAAGCGGTACGATCCTTAAATTGGTTGGTTATGCATGGGCTGGTTTTGGAGCGGCATTCGGTCCTGTCATTTTGTTAAGCCTGTACTGGAAACGGATGACGAAATGGGGAGCCTTGGCGGGAATGATTGTCGGTACGGCAACCGTGATCGTCTGGGATATGATCGATAGGTTTGCTGAAATATACGAAATCATTCCTGGTTTCATCGCTGGTTCAATAGCGGTGGTCGTTTTCAGCTTACTATCGGCCAAGCCTACAAAAGATATCGAAGAAGAATTCAATCAAGCCATTAAAGACCTCTCTTGATTTATTGAAAATCCAGTAGTAATGCTGCTGGATTTTTTAACGATATAAAACAATGATTACTATATATATGTTACAATATCGATAGAGTCCTTATGTTGAAAACATGAGGGCTTTTTTTGAGTGATTTGGGAATAATAAACCAAAAAACAATACAAAGGAAAAAATATGAACCAATCTCATAAAATTGCATGTAAAGTGGCTTTTATATATATATTCATTGGGGTCTTATGGATTATCATTACGGATTACATCTCTATGACGCAGGCAAGGTCAGATGTTCAGATATATGCAATGTTTCAACATTCCAAAGGGTGGATGTTCATATTCATAACCGGACTTTTCCTGTACTTCATAATCAGGTATTGGACGGGGAAAATGCTGAGGTCCCAACAGGAATTCATTCTGAAGGATGAACAGTATCGGTCGCTGTTCAAGCATAACCCGGATTGTGTCCTTGAGCTGAATCTCGAAGGAAATGTCGTTTCGATAAACCCAGAAGCGGAAAAACTGTTAGGTCATCATAGTGACAATTTGAAAGGCAAGAATGCGAATCATCTCATCAACTGGAATGAAAGTGATAAAGTAGCTGAATTCTTTCTACAGTCCCTTCAAGGGGAGGCTGTAAAATTCGAAACGACCATTCAGAATAGCAGTGATGAACAACGGATAATCCGTGTAACTTTTTTACCGATCATCGTCCACTCGGAAATGCTTGGAGTATATGCCATCGTAAGGGATATCACCGAATTGCGGCGCGAAGAGGAATTGATGATCATGTCTGAAAAGCTATCTGTTATCGGACATCTGGCTGCAGCCGTCGCACATGAGATAAGGAATCCGCTGACATCGTTAAAAGGATTCGTACAGTTAATGGATATGACCCAGGAAGTGAACCCGCTGCATTCTGATATCATGTTGAAGGAAATTGACCGAATCAATATTATCTCAAGTGAACTATTGGTTCTCGGGAAGAAGCAGGATGTCGCATTCTGCAGGATCGATCTTGCCGACAGTTTACAACAGGTATTCACGTTGATGAAAGCAGAAACGAATTTGAATAATATCGAAATGGGGCTAAGGATTAAAACCGCCGAACCGATTTATATTATGGCTGATTCAATTGAACTTAAACAGTTGGTAATCAATATCGTCAAGAACAGCATTGAAGCGATCGAAGATAATGGGGAAATTGATATATCGCTGCAAATCATCGATGGACATGCTGTAGTCAGCGTGAGTGACAATGGCATGGGAATGGGACCCGAGCGCCTTGAACGGATTGGTGAACCTTTTTACTCGACGAAGGAAAAAGGTTCAGGGATCGGGCTTGCAATTTGCCGGAAAATCGTTCATCGCCTTCACGGGGAAATGGATTTTGAAAGTGAGATAAACAAAGGGACGACGGTTACAATTCGTATTCCATTGGCTACTGGACAAGAATAAATGGTACTATGAAAGATAGGAAAAGTTTTATATTAAAGGAGAACGATATGAGCGAATTACCTGCATTAATAAACGATAGAAAACCATATATACAAGAAGCCTGGAAAAAGTCCGGATTCGGACAACTTACCCCGATACAAACGAAAGCGATCCCCGTGATTGTCGAGGGAAAGGATATCATGGCCGAATCACCGACAGGTACAGGAAAAACATTGGCATATTTACTGCCATTGCTGGAAAAGATTGATCCTGAAAAAAAATCGCCCCAAGCTTTGATTCTGGCATCATCACGGGAACTGGTCATGCAGATCAATGAAGAAATTCGCATTTGGTCAGAGGGAAGCGGCATAATGGGTGCAGCATTCATCGGCGGTGCTAATGTGAAAAGGCAGTTGGACAAACTGAAGAAGCGTCCACAGGTGATTGCTGGAACACCGGGGCGGATTTACGAATTGATTGCCCAAAAGAAACTGAAGATGCATGAAGTTAAGACGATAGTACTTGATGAAGGTGACCAATTGATCATTCCAGAACATATGGGAACGATCAATAATATTATCAAAACAACACTAAAAGATCGGCAAATCATGGTGTTTTCAGCAACCCTGCCAGAGGAAACGGAAAAAGCGGCCAGGGGATTCATGAATGAACCCGAAATGATCAAGGTCGATAAAAATGAAAAAATGGAATCCAAGGTGGACCATCTTTACTTTGTTGTTGAGAGACGGGAGAAGTCCAAGATTCTCGAGAAAATCACAAGACTTAAAGATGTGAAGGCACTTGCCTTCCTGAATGATATTGCGGAGCTTAGCGTCTTACATGAAAAGCTGAGTTATAAAGGTATTGAAATGGGCGTGCTTCACGGTGAATCCAATAAAGTCGACAGGGAGAAAGCACTGCGTAAGCTTCGTTCCGGAAAATCCCCGATGCTGATAGCAACGGATGTAGCGGCCAGGGGGCTGGATATTAAAGGCCTTACTGCGGTCGTTCATATTGATATGGCTGACAATATCGAACAATATATCCATAGATCCGGGAGAACTGGGCGTGCAGGTGCAGATGGCACGGTCATTTCAATCGTAACGGAAAGAGAAGAGCGAGAGTTGAAAAAAATGGCTCGTGAACTGGAGTTACCATTAACGAGAGTAACCTTCTATGGTGGAAACATCGTAGTCGATGAATGATTCGCAAAAAAGGGACGGCCATGGCGGCTGTCCCTTTTTTTGGAATTCACTTTAGAATTTAAAATTAAAAGAGGTGCTCAATTTGCAGGATCCAACTGAACAGAATGAAGCTTATTTTTACTAAATTCAGTGTTCATTTATGGGTGATAATCATGAATGAAAACGCTTCCTTTATATGGTTTTTTGACATATGATAGCAATAGACATAGGTAAGGGGGAAACGGTATGACAAGAAAGTATAAACAATTTGAAACGGCAGTCATCCATGAAGGATATGACTCGAAGAAGCATTTGGGAAGCTTGGCAACACCTTTATTCCAAACCTCAACATTCACTTTCGAAAATGCCGAGCAAGGGGAGAGGCGTTTTGCCGGTATCGAAGATGGATATATTTATTCTCGCCTTGGAAATCCAACGGTACAAGTGCTTGAGGAAAAGATTGCCGCACTGGAAGGAGGGGAAGCTGGCCTTGCTTTCGGTTCAGGCATGGCTGCCGTTTCAGCAGTACTTTTTGCGTTAACTAAAACAGATGATCACATCCTCTGCTCACAGGGGGTATATGGTTGTACATTTGGCCTTCTGCAGCTAATGAAAAATAAATACCGGATCACTCATGATTTTTGTGAAATGGATACTGAAGAACAGCTTAGGAAAATGATCCGGCCGGAAACGACCTGCATCTATGTAGAAACCCCGATCAATCCGACGATGAAAATGATTGACTTACAGATGGTGGTGAAAGTTGCGAAGGAATACAATGTGACGGTCGTAGTCGATAATACGTTTTCGACGCCATACCTACAGAGACCGCTTGAGTATGGCTGTGATATCGTCCTTCATAGCGCTACGAAATATCTTTGCGGGCATGGGGATGTCGTTGCGGGACTTGTCGTCGGTAAGAAGGAATTCATGAATCACGTAGCTGGGACTACACAAAAGGATATCGGTGGAATCATTTCACCTTTCGATGCCTGGTTACTATTGCGGGGGTTAAAGACCTTGCCTGTCAGGATGGACCGTCATTCGGCCAATGCAATGGAAATCTTTCATGAACTTAAGAAACATCCAAAGGTGAAAAAGGTATATTATCCAGGTGATGAAGCTTCCCCGGATCATTATATCATGCAAAAACAGATGAAACATGGCGGCGGCCTTATCTCTTTCGAATTGCATGGCACAAAACAGGATGCACAGGAATTCCTCAATAAATTGAATCTAATTAAAATTGCCGTAAGTCTTGGGGATGCCGAAACATTGATCCAGCATCCCGCTACCATGACGCACTCTGCCGTTCCTGAAGCTTCAAGGGAACAAATGGGCATCAGTGACCAGCTGGTCCGTCTCTCTGTTGGTCTAGAAGCTTGGCAGGATGTATGGCAAGATCTTCAGCAAGCATTTTAGGCTACCATATTCCTTCTACTTTTTATGAAGATGGTTATGGATATGATAAAAGTGATGGTAGCGAGGATATAAGAAATGTCCGTGATTACAGGATAGGCGGAGCTATTTCGTATCCCGATGCCTATGAACGCCCAAACGAATACGAGAGGATAGCACCAATCCCGGTTTTTATCTGTGAAGACAAAGGCCAGGATTGTTGCTGCAATCAGCAGGATGATCGTCCAGGTTAAACTGGAAACCCCAAAACCGTCCCATTTGATATAGGTTAGGTAATAAGAAATGTCAGCGATCGTTGCA
The DNA here is from genome assembly GCF_046715815.1 of Peribacillus sp. S4. Lineage (NCBI taxonomy): Bacteria > Bacillati > Bacillota > Bacilli > Caryophanales > Bacillaceae > Peribacillus > Peribacillus sp. S4. The sequence continues at coordinate 621,138 of NZ_CP175708.1, forward strand.
ACACTTACCCAGCCTGTATAGACGGAAAACGGGAATAGGTCGAAAGTAGTGTGTTCCACTTTTCTTATGCTTGTATAAATGACCATTAAAGTAGCCAAAAGAGCAATGATGATGAATACGGATAACAAAAAGTGTTCATAGTGCCAAGCTAAAAGCCAAGCGCCATTCAGGACACAGCTTAAAGCGAACCAAGGGAAGGATGCCTTATAAGCAGGGCTGTTTTGATGTTTACTTAAAAACTGCCTGAATACCCAGATGGCGAGCAGGAAATAGATCAAGCCCCATATGGAAAATACATATCCGGAAGGAGTGAAAACGACATGAAGTTTATCGGAAATCTCTCCTGATGTCTGGCCGTTCAATGGCAGGAAATTGGCTAAAAAATTCATCGTGACGACGAACAGATAGAAAATCAGGTTGATGATGGAAATAAGCATTAAGCTTCCTCCTTATATGAAGTTTGATTCTCTAATCCTATTCCACATATTAAGCCTGCCTAACCTTTTTGGAGCACATCGGGGTTAATGGGGATCATTTTTACATAAAGTTAGGAAGTTCCTGTAACAATTGAACCATTTAAGGTTAGAAATTTTACATCTTCACTTTATGGTGATAAAATATTCAAAGATTCATATTATTTTAGTCCTTCGGGGTCGGGTGAAAATCCCAACCGGCGGTGATGAAGAAATTCTAAGCCCGCGAGCCTGTTAAAAGGCAGGATTTGGTGAGATTCCAAAGCCGACAGTACAGTCTGGATGGGAGAAGGACGTGTGGAACCCAAGTGTATACGTACGCCTAATTTTTCGAAAATGAAAATATTAGGCTTTTTAGGTATACAATTTTTTTCACTCATTTCTCCTGCTAACCCTTTAGGTCATCCTAAGGGGTTTTTTATACTTTATAAAAGGGGGAAAAACATGTTTACGGGAATCATTGAGGATATCGGTACCGTACATTCCTTGAAAAAAGGAAAAAGCAGTATGGAGTTATCGATTCGTTCTGAAAAAATCCTTGAAGATGTGCATCTGGGGGATAGTATTTCAGTCAACGGGGTCTGCTTAACGGTAACGTCCTTCACGAAAAGTTTATTTACGGTCGACGTGATGCCGGAAACGGTCAAAGCTTCCTCGATCCGGACGTTAAAATTGGGATCACCTGTTAATCTCGAACGAGCCATGAGTGCACAGGGAAGATTTGGCGGTCATTTTGTTTCAGGTCATATCGACGGAACCGGAACGATCATAAAAAAAGAACGGAAAGAAAATGCCGTATATTATGTAATCCAACTGGAAGAAGGGCTTAGTGCCTTTTGTATTCCAAAAGGTTCCGTGGCCATTGATGGAACAAGCTTGACGATATTTGGGATCGAAAGGAACCTTTTGACGGTATCATTGATTCCATTGACTCATCAGGACACCATATTGGGACAAAAAGCGGCTGGCGATATCGTTAACATCGAAAACGACATGATTGGGAAATATATAATACATCAAATGAAAAATGGCAATCCAAAACCAGGACTGAATTTAGAGTTTTTGGCAGAGCATGGATTCTAATAAAAGGGCGGTGTAATGATGTTCCATACAATAGAAGAAGCAATAGAAGATTTGAAGGCTGGCAAGGTAGTAATCGTGTCCGATGATGAAGACCGTGAAAATGAAGGGGATTTTGTAGTGTTGGCCGAAAAGGCGACACCGGAAGCGATTAATTTCATGGCGACTCATGGACGTGGTTTGATTTGTACGACCATCACTGAACAACTGGCAGCAAAATTGAAACTGCATCCTATGGTAGGCGAAAATACCGATCATCATGGCACTGCTTTTACGGTAAGTGTCGATCATAAAAGCACCTCTACAGGAATCAGTGCTTTTGAACGGTCCTTGACCATCCTTGAGCTTCTTAATGAAGATTCGGTCGCAGAAGATTTCCAAAGGCCTGGTCACACTTTTCCGATAGTCGCTAAAGAAGGCGGCGTATTAAGAAGGGCAGGACATACGGAGGCATCGGTGGACTTGGCGAAGTTATGCGGTGCCGCTCCAGCCGGTGTAATTTGTGAGATCATGAATGAAGATGGATCGATGGCCCGCGTATCCGATTTAGAAGTCATCGCTGATAAATTCAACCTGAAGTTCATTACGATAGCCGATTTGGTTCGGTATCTTCAACATAATGATCCAATCGGGAAACAGGAACTTGAAATGAACATCCCGAAAGCTTGAAAGATTTTTAAGGAATGAAATCTTAACATGAAAAAATTATTGTTTTTAAAAATTAGGAGGAATTAGACATGGGGAAAACTATTGAAGCACAATTAATCGGATCAGGATTGAAAGTAGGAATCGTGGTAGGAAGATTTAATGAGTTTATCACAAGCAAGCTTTTAGGAGGGGCAATGGATGGCCTTAAGCGTCATGGCGTTGATGAGAATGATGTTGACATCGCGTGGGTCCCGGGTGCTTTTGAACTTCCGTTAATTGCTAAGAAACTTGTGAATACAGGTAAATATGATGCGGTAATCGGTCTTGGAACGGTAATCAGGGGTGCTACTTCACATTATGATTATGTCTGCAATGAAGCAGCTAAAGGCATGGCTTCCGTTTCTTTGGAAACAGGTGTACCGGTTATCTTCGGTTTGCTGACAACTGAGAATATAGAACAAGCCATTGAACGTGCTGGAACAAAATCAGGTAACAAAGGCTATGAAGCGGCCGTTAGTGCAATTGAAATGGCCAACCTTGGAAAATTGATTGAACAGTGATTTCACATAAGGAAGCCGCAGGGAATGACATTCCTGCGGCTTTTTTTTGATGTGCCGGATCGTGGTCTGATTGAGTCAACTTTCTTCAACCATCTGGCAATTCTTTAAAGTTCGTAAAGTTAGCCATTGATCGATTAGCTAATGCTGCTCTTCGACACTCACCGAAACTCCTTCACTGGAAATACCCGATTTCAAAGTAATGTGTTTTTCCATTATTTATTGTTATAAATTATGGGGAATGAGGAATCATTAGGTAATTCATCGAAAAAAAAACGAACAAAAGCGTCACGTAATGGAAGCATGATAAAATATGCAGATATGATTATGCTACAATTGTAAAGATTGCAATTGAAATTCATGTCTTTAGGGAAAAGTAAATTTATTAGTTATTAGGAGGGGTTTGTGTGTACCATCTCTTTACACATAATGATTTGGATGGAGTCGGGTGCGGCATTGTAGCAAAGCTGGCATTCGGAGATGAAGTAGTGGTTAGTTATAATTCAATTGGTCGCCTTAATCAGAATGTAGGTGCATTTCTTGAGCAGGCCAAGATTGAAGATACATTGATCGTTACTGATCTATCGGTTGATGAAGATAATGAAAAAATGATTACTCAGTTTGTGGAAGATGGAGGCAAGGCGCTGCTGATCGATCATCATAAGTCAGCACTGCATTTGAACGAACATGATTGGGCATCTGTAACTGTCGAACAGGAAGATGGTAAACAGACGGCAGCCACATCATTATTCTATCAGTATGCAGTTGAAAATAAATTGCTGGAACCTTCAAGCATTGTCGCTGAATTCGTTGAATTGGTCCGTCAATATGATACTTGGGAATGGGAAGTCAATAAAAATACAACGGCAAAGCGATTGAATGACCTGTTTTTCATGATTCCGATAGAGGAATTCGAAATGAAAATCGCAAATAAGCTGTCCACGGCTGAAAGTTTCACTTTTGACGAAGTGGAGCAAACACTTCTGAATGTTGAAGAGAGTCGAGTGGATCGGTACATAAACAGGAAAAAAAGAGAAGTTTATCAAGCTACGGTCGGTCCCCATACAGCTGGTGTGGTCCATGCAGAGTCATACCACTCGGAATTGGGAAATGAACTGTCGAAAGAGTTCTCACATCTGGATTATATAGCCATCCTGATGGTAGGAAGCAAAAGAATCAGCTTCCGGACAATCCACGATGATATAGATGTTTCTGAGGTTGCTGGCAAGTACGATGGTGGCGGCCACCAAAAAGCCGCCGGTTGTACGATGTCCGAAAAGGCATATAGCCAATATGTCGAAAAGACCTTCTATGCCGAGCCCCTTAAACGAGACGCACATAAGAATCAATTGAATGTAAAAGGATCCCCAGAGGGTTGCCTATATTCAACAAGAGACAAACAGGATATATTCATCTATGAAGATGAAGAAGAGGAATGGATTGTTGAAATCAAAGGAAAACAACAGAAAAAAACATTCGATACATTTGCGGAAGCGGAAAAATACATGAAGCGGAAATACGCTGCATGGCTGGCCCATGATGAAAGATATGAAGAGTTTGTCAATAAGGGTTAATTAGAAAGGCGGCTGTCCGAATGGGACAGCCGCTTTTCTATCTTGATTTTATCTTTTAAGCGGGACAGGATGAACGATCGTGCGTGACTGTTTTTTTGGAATGGAATTTTGGCGATGAAGAATTGCATTGATTTCTCCGCCGATCACAAAAATCAGACCACTCAAATACAGCCATAGCATCAAGATGATGACGCCTCCTAAACTGCCGTAAGTGGAAGAGTAGTTGGCAAAGTTACTGACATAGAATGAAAATCCAAGTGATATTCCAAGCCAAAGTACAGTTGCGGTAACTGCGCCAGGGATGACATGTTTAATGGGGAAACTTTTATTCGGTGCAAAGCGATATAAAAAGGCCAGGACAAGTGAGATGACCACAACCGCGATGACCCACCGTAATAAGCTGAATAAGATTTGCGTTTCTTCTGGGATCGGAATGACCTGCTGTAATAATTCGATGATGACCTTTCCAAAGACGGGGAGACCTAACATGACGATGAATGCTACAACCAGGCCTAATGTCAGTATAATGGAAATGAAGCGGGCTTTAATGAAATTCCTTGTTTCTTCCACATCATAGGCGATATTCATGGAATGGATGAACGCGTTCATTCCGTTGGATGCGGACCATATCGTTCCAAGGATACCAAAGGTCAGTAAGCCGCCGTTCCGTTCAGATAATATGTTGATGATATTTTTCTCAATGACTTCCATCGTTTCCGCAGGCATGAAGGTTTTTATCGTGTCGAGGGCTGTCTGAATATCGATATTCAGATAAGGTAATATGGACAGCAGTAATATGAGCAAAGGGAATAGTGCCAGTAAATAGTAATAAGCTTGTTCTGCTGCCAGCCCGGTCACACGATCTTCCTTTATTTCTTTAATAAGTTTCTTTGAAAATTGGATCGACTTATTCATCTGGGCATCACTCCTGAATAGTTACTTAGGTTATCTGCTTCTATTCCCTTTGTTCATGTAAGTTAATCCACAAAAAGAAAAGAAATTGAAACCTCTAATCCGGGCACTTGTAGAAGCTTGTGACAATGACATAGCCCGTAAAACAAATTTGGAGAGAGGCAAGTTTTAAATCCTCAGTAAAGAAATATCCCTCAATCTCGAAAGTTTCTAGAATAACTGTGAATAGGTGCTGTTGAAACTTCAAGTACGGCAACCATACTACTACTAGTATGATTTTATGCCCGCTTTCTTACAAGTATTATCATGTTAGTGAGAGTTATAAAAGGTAAGCAGAAAAAAGGCCAGAAAGCAATTTCCGGCCTTTTTCTCTATTGGACTTCTTTTTCCTGTTTCTTTTGAACCTTCGGAGGGGTCCATTTGAATACTTTATTTAGGATATTATAGATGTGTTTGGATTCTTTTGTAAGGATGGGCCCAAGAATCGCTAAGGTTAAAACATAAAGTGCTGCAAACGGGGTTAGTATAGGCATTAAACCTCCTGCAATGCCTAAGTTGGCTAAAATGATGGAGAATTCGCCGCGTGAAACGATCGTTAAACCGATGTTTGCGGAAGCTCTGTGAGATAAACCGGATTTGCGTCCGGCAATCATACCAGCTGCAAAGTTACCGATTATGGTGATGATGACGGCACCAAGAACCATCCAGACAGCTCCGCCAAGGGTCGTCGGATCGATACTCAAGCCAAAGCTGAAGAAAAATATGGCCCCGAAGAAGTCTCTGAAGGGAATGACAAGTTTCTCGATCCTGTCGCTATGCTCCGTTTCAGAAAAGACCAGGCCGAGCAGTAATGCACCAATGGCTTCCGCAACATGAATCGTTTCCGAGAAACCGGCGATGAAGAATAGTAATGCGAACACGACGATGATAAAAATCTCATCGGAGGTTATATTGAATAATTTGTTAAGGACCCCAGATGCTTTCCGGGCGATAACGAAAAATATCAGCATATACCCAATCGCGATAAATGTAGAAAGTAATGTTCCCCAAACGGAACCAGAAGAGCTTAATACCAATCCAGATACGACTGATAAATAAACAGCGAGGAAGATATCTTCAAACATGATGATGCCAAGGATTAACTCCGTTTCATTGTTACCGGTCCTTTTAAGGTCCACAAGTACCTTTGCCACGATGGCACTTGAAGAAAAACTGATGATTCCGGTTAATATCAGGACCTCTTTTAATGGAAGACCTAGCAGGAAGCCATACAGCAAGGCCATTCCCACGTTGATTAAAATGTAATAGGTTCCGCCGGTCACGATATTTTTCCCTGACTTCATAAGCTTTTTGACGGAAAATTCAAGCCCAAGGTAAAACAGAAGGAATAAAATACCGACACGACCGAGGAATGCTATGATTTCATCACTTTCAATGAAACGCAGGTCAATTAATCCGAAGTGCGGGGCATGGGGTCCAACGAGCATCCCGATGATAATTAATAACGGAACATTTGATATTTTGAATTTACCTGCAACGAGAGCGGCTAATGCCACTAGAAGTAGGGCAGTTCCCACTTCAAAGACTAAATGATCCATATGAGCTTAGTCACTCCTTTCGTCGGTCAATAATTCTCTTATCAGGTTACGAATATCTTTTCTTTCACCGGATATTACAAGGGTGTCGCCTGTTTCGATGATGGAGTCTGGACCAGGATTATTCAGTTGTTTTTTGCCTTTTTTAGAATGGGCGATGACGGTCACGTTATAATTGCTCCTGATATCAATCGAACCGATCGTTTGATTGATGGCCTTTGAACCGGGTTCGACTTTGAACCATTCGATCACCAAGTCACCCAAGGACATTTCAATTGTTTCAAGTGCTTGTGGTTTATAGACCATGCCGCCTATGATGGAAGCCAGTTGCCGGGATTCCTGATCATTAAGGGTGATGCTCGATATGACGTCCTCATGTTCATTATCAAAATGGTATAATTCCCGACGGCCATCATCGTGAATGACGATTACTAACTTTTCATCATTTCTCGTTATGATTTCGAATTTTTGGCCAATGCCAGGAAGTTCACTTTCTCTAATTTTCACTGGAATTCCTCCTTAAAATGTTGGTTAGAGTTAATAGAAGATAGCAGAATGTTTATAAGTTAACGTCAATATTCGTCTTGAATTTCTTCTCCTTGGATAAACCGATGTATTTTAATGTCTCCGATGGACTGGAATGATGGTAATGCTTCTGTATCAAGGCCAGAGACACGCCTTGTTTATAGGCATGGTAGCCAAAAGTCTTACGCATCGAACTTGCTCCGAATTTGCCTGTAAGCCCTGCACCTTCCACAGCATCATGGATGATTCGGTGCGCCTGTTGACGTGTAATCGGCTTTTTTGTCTTAGGGGAAAGAAATAAAAACTGACCTTCGATAACCTTCGAGCCTTTAAGGTATTCTTGTAGGGCGGTACGGACTTTCAGGTTCAAATAAATTTGGTTGACTTCGTCAGTTTCCGTCCGTTGCTCATAGAACTCCTTGATTTTGCCCGTTTCATCCAGAACGCTGGCGACGGTGATTTCGAGCATTTCATTTATCTTCATACCTGTATTGATGCCGAGTACAAACAATAAATAATCCCGACTGGAGTGAGCGCGTAAGTATGTTTTTATTTTGCTGATTTGATTGATATCCTTAAAGGCTTCTACATATTCCATAGATCTTCTCCTCTTACCAATGTAACATAATTATATTATAACACAATTTATGTAACATTGCATGCGATTAGTTCTGCACGTGATGCCTACCCAATCAGTAATGCTTGCTTTCGAACGTAAAAAATCCTTTTCCTTATTCTCTGCTCAAACGAGGTAAAATATTTCCGGGAAGTTATTTAATGTGGAGATTGTGTTTGCATCATGGGGGGGGATCGGTCTGGAATGATAAAAAAAGAAACCCCAAGTTGGGGTTTCCTAATCTTTTTAGTACACGGCTTTTTGTAATTTGTGAATGACCTCAAGTGAAAGCCCGGTTCCGATGGCAACTGATTCAAGCGGGTTATCCGCAAGTTTGACAGGGACGACGATTTCATTCGTCAGCCATTCCTGTACCCCGTTGAGAAGTGCACCCCCGCCGGATAAGATGACTCCTTGATCGACGATATCGCCGCTCAATTCAGGAGGACAATCTTCCAAAGTGGCCCTTATTGCTTCCAGTATATGAAGAAGCGATTCCTGGATGGCTTCCTGGACGTCAGTGGATGATATTGTAATCGGTTTTGGTAGCCCTGTTACAAGATCGCGGCCCCTGACTTCCATGGTGATCACGGAATGTTCAACGAGTGCGTAGCCGATTTCTTTTTTTATTTCCTCGGCTGTTCTTTCCCCAATCAGCACATTATGTTTTTTCCTGACATATTGGCTGATATCTTCATCCAATTGATCTCCGCCAATTCTGATTGAATTGCAGGAAACGACGCCGCCATAAGAAATGATTGCGACTTCAGTCGTTCCGCCGCCGATATCAACGATGACATTGGCAACGGGCTCTTCGACAGGCAGGCCCGCACCTATTGCTGCCGCTACCGGTTCCTCGATAAGGTGGACCTGTTTCGCTCCGCAGCTTTTGACTGCATCCTGAATGGCCCTTCTCTCAACCGAAGTGGAACCTGATGGTGTACAGACCACTACACTAGGTTTGCGAATCGATAAACCTAGGGCCTTGCTTGCTTTTTTCATGATTTCCTTAAGCATTTGCGCGGTCACATTAAAATCCGCAATGACACCATCCTTAAGCGGACGGATTGCCACGATATTGCCGGGTGTTTTCCCGATCATGTTTTTTGCATCAACACCGACTGCCAATACTTTATTAGTCTCTATATCAATGGCCACCACAGATGGCTCATTAAATACGATTCCTTTATTTTTACTGTAAACTAGCGTATTTGCAGTTCCTAAGTCAATGCCTATTTCTGTATTTGATAACATCTAGTCACCCCTCCATAAGAGTTTGACCCCCTATATATATTATTCTACCTTTTATTGCGAGTTTGTGGGGGTGGGAAATCTAGTAAATGGTGGAAGTGCCATGCTGTTTCTTTTCATGGAGCGAAAACATGATTAAATATAAAAAATTGCACTGGAGAAGGTATCACTGCTGCGCTCCTCGCTCCAGTCGAAAACAAGCGTGGATGACAGCTTTGAACCAATTTATTTTATGTTAAGATATAGATGAAAAACCGCTTAGATAAAGAAGGTAATTTTGTGAGTGCAAATTTAATCGAGAGTAAGAGTTTTAGAATCATTTTTACAGCTTTTCTAGCATTCATGGGTGGTTACGCGTTTAATAGCCTTGGCATATACCTGCCATGGATGCTAGGACCATTATTCGTCGTGATGATTGCGAAAGTGAAGTTAAGGAAGTACTTATATTGGTCCAAAACCTTTAGAAGTACTGGATTGGTCATTCTAGGTTTACAATTGGGCAGTTCATTCACGAAACAATCGTTAAATGAGATGATTGAATATCTGCCTGTAATGCTTTTTACGACAATCGCAATCATTTCATTTACAGTGTTGACTGGCTGGTTTATCGGAAAACGAATGAACTTATCCTTGGGCACATCCATGCTTGGCAGTTTCCCGGGAGGTCTTTCCCAGATGGTGGTCTTAAGTGAGGAAATGAAGGATAGTGATGAAACGGTTGTAGGTTTCATGCAAACACTGCGGGTCATCCTGGTAATTTCCATTGTCCCTTGGATTGTGACTCATGTAATGTCAGTTGAACCAGGTGCGGTAATGGCCGTAACGGAGCGGGCGTTTTTCTTTTTTGAATATGATGGGAAATTAGAAATCATGATGTTGTTAACCTTGATAGTGTTCATTTTCATCACAAAGAAAGCCAATTTTCCGCTGCCTTTTTTGCTAGGACCTCTCATGGCCGCAGCACTATTCAATTTAGCAGGCCCAGGTGCCCCGCAGATTCCTGACTTTTGGTTGAACCTGTCGCAATTGTTGATAGGCGCACATTTAGGCTACACACTGAAGGTGGATAATCCCCGACTTTTCAGAAAGATGTTCGGAGCCGTATTCGTCAGTAATGTCCTATTGATTGGATTTTGCTATTATCTTTCCATTCAGTTTGCCCCGACCCTATCTTTACAGGCAAATGAACTTTTTTTGAGCATGGCCCCAGGCGGCGTCGCCGAAATGGCAGTCACAGCCATGTCTGTGCATGTGGATTTATCCGTTGTCACAAGCTTTCATTTATTCAGGATCTTATTCATTTTATTTTTTCTGTCCCCCATCATAAAATGGCTGGCCGGAAGAAATCATGGAAAACAAGAACAGGGACAAAGCTGACAGGCTTTGTCCTTTTCTTTCGGAAAAACTGAAGAGTGAGAAAAAATGTCAGCGATATGCGGAATCACGAGTAAAAGCGTGAAAACAACGAGTAAATTCGTATATTCCAGATGTTATGAGAAAATCATGTACGGAACATGCTTGAGGTTCCATTCTTGAAGGAATATTTGTGCTGTTGATAAGCTCATGCAGGCAATAAGGTGGGAAGATTTTGTGATGATTTAATGAAAATTGAAACTGAATAGTAAAATAATCCTCACTTTTTTTGAACTTCATCCGATATAAGGAGGAGACGAGACTTTAAATGAATGGGTGAGTATTATGGATATAACATCAGTTTTGGGCGTAGTTCTTGGAATTGTGGCCATCTTAGTCGGAATGGTGTTGAAAGGTGTTAGTGTAACGGCGCTGATTAATCCGGCGGCTATTTTGATCATCATTGTAGGGACGATAGCTGCTGTCGTAACGGCTTTCCCTTTGTCGGAATTAAAAAGACTGCCAAAAATATTCAAGATTTTATTCTTTGAACAAAAATTGACAAAGCCGGAAGATTTAATAAAGACCTTTTCGGAATGGGCGGTCATTGCCAGGAAGGAAGGCTTATTGGCCTTGGAAAGCATTTCGGATCAGGTGAATAATGCCTTTTTGAAAAATGGCTTGAACCTTGCAGTCGAAGGTCAGAGTGCCGATTATATTCGTGATATTTTAGCAGAGGAAATAGACGCGATGGAAGAACGTCATTTAAGTGCGGCGGCGATTTTCAGTCAAGCCGGTACATACGCACCGACGCTTGGCGTATTGGGTGCCGTAATCGGGCTGATTGCTGCATTGGGGAATATGGCTGACACAGAGGCATTGGGACATGCCATATCTGCAGCGTTCGTCGCGACCTTGATGGGGATTTACACGGGGTATGTGTTATGGCATCCATTTGCCAATAAGCTAAAACGGAAATCGCAGCAGGAAGTCAGGATCAAAGAAATGATGATTGAAGGGATTTTATCGATCATCGAAGGGGAAGCGCCGAGAACGATCGAACAGAAATTAACATCATATTTGCCTGCTGGAGATCGTAAAAAGTGGTTGGAAGGCGATGTGAGAGATAATGGCTAGGCGCAAAAAGAAACAAAGGCATGAAGAGCATATTGATGAATCATGGCTGGTTCCCTATGCCGATATCTTAACATTGCTTCTTGCGCTTTTTATCGTCTTGTTCGCTTCAAGTTCGGTTGATGCAGTAAGGTTCCAGCAGTTGTCCAATGTATTTAACCAGGTTTTTACAAGCGGAACGGGTTTTATGGATTTTCCAAGTGATTCCCCCAGCAATGAGCCGACGTCACCCGAACAAAGAACAGGTGCAGAAGATCTTGAGAAGCTAGGGAAAAACGAGCAGGAAGAACTTACGGAAGTTCAGGAGCGCGTAAATGCCTATATCGAAAAAAATGATTTAACGGATAAATTGGGAACGAACCTTACGGATGAAGGTATGTTGATTTCAATTAGGGAAAACGTTCTGTTCGAATCGGGTGTGGCCGAGGTGAGGAGTGAAAACCGTAAAATGGCTAAAGAAATCTCGGGGTTACTGGTCATGGACTTACCCAGAAACATCATCGTAAGCGGACATACCGATAATATTCCTATTAAAAATTCCAAGTATGAATCCAACTGGGACCTGAGTGTGATGCGATCCGTGAATTTTATGAAACTTCTCCTCGAAAATAAGGATTTGGATCCCGAAATGTTCAGTGCTAAAGGACATGGGGAATTCAAGCCGGTTGCTTCCAATGAAACGAAAAAAGGAAGGGCGAAAAACCGGAGAGTTGAAATCCTGATTGTTCCACGGACAGTGATAAATGAGTGAAAACCTGTCAGGAATGGATGGGTTTTTCTTTTTGAAGGAGAATATATGGAAAGAGAATACACAAATGTGATGGAAGAAATCGTTGTGACATGGGTGAAGGTTTTAATGTCAGGTATAGAATACCAAACATTTTGTTCGTGCAGGAAATGTAAAAATGACATCATCACATTATCATTGAATAACCTGCCAAATTACTATGTAACTACGGAAGTAGGTCGGATTAGGATATTTGGGAATTTGAATACAGAAGAAAACAGGAAATGGATCAATAAAAGAATCATCAATGCGATACACGTTGTTGGCCAGTACCCTAAACATTGATTCGTGGTATTTTACTCATGGACAAAGGGTCAACTATTAAATTATGTGTTTTATTTATCGTGTCAGAGGGAACATAAATAAAGTGCAAAGTAGGTTCATTCGATCAAAAATTAAGGAGATGAATGATTATGGGTAAAAAAATCGCATGTGTAGTAACGAATATGTTTGAGGACTCGGAGTATAGTGAACCGGCAAAAGCATTTGAAGAAGCTGGCCATAAGGTAACGACGATTGAAATGGTGAAAGGGAAAACGGTTAAAGGGAAACAAGGGGAGGTGGAAGTCGAGATTGATGAAAGCATCGACTCGGTGAAACCGGAAAGTTTCGATGCTTTATTCATCCCCGGTGGGTTCTCGCCTGATCAACTGCGTGCTGACGAACGCTTCGTATCTTTCGCGAAATCGTTCATGGATGATAAAAAACCTGTATTTGCGATCTGTCATGGACCGCAGTTGCTGATTACGGCCAAAACACTTGAAGGACGCCACGCAACAGGGTATACATCCATTAAAGTCGATATGGAGTATGCAGGTGCCACATATTTGGACAAAGAGGTTGTGGTTTGCGGCAACCAGCTTGTAACCAGCAGGACTCCTGAAGATCTACCGGCATTTAACCGGGAATCGCTCAATCTATTGAAATAATGAAAATTCCCGGCGGCTGCCGGGATTTTTCATTTTAAAGGATTCATATACTTCAATCTTTGCAGTAAAATAAAAGGAGAGACGAATAAAAAAGGAAGTGTCACGATTGATCGTATTAAAATCTGCACGTGAAATTCAAGCGATGCATGAATCGGGTAAAATTTTGGCAGCTTGTCATAGGGAGATTGCAAAGTTGATTGTTCCTGGTGTGACAACATGGGAAATAGAAGAATTTGTTGAAGGATTCTTAAAGAAACATGGTGCGAAGCCGGAACAAAAGGGTTACAAAGGGTATGAGTATGCGACATGTGCCAGCATAAATGAAGAAATCTGTCATGGTTTCCCTCGTAAGACCCCTTTGAAAAACGGAGATATCGTAACGATTGATATGGTCGTCAATTATAATGGGGCCCTTGCTGACTCTGCTTGGACGTATACGGTCGGTAAGGTTTCAAAGGAAACCGAACATTTAGTGAATGTGACGAAGGAATCTTTATATAAGGCAATTGAAGTAAGTGTGGAAGGCAATCGGATTGGAGATATAGGTCATGCCATACAAACATATGTCGAAGCTGAAGGCTTCTCTGTCGTTCGTGATTTCATCGGACACGGGATAGGGAATGTCATTCATGAAGAGCCTCAGGTTCCGCATTATGGACTGCCGAATAAAGGTCCGCGTCTTAAGGAAGGAATGGTATTCACCATCGAGCCAATGGTAAACGTAGGTACATATAAAGCAAGCCGGAATCCGAATGGATGGACGGCATCCACAGCAGATGGGAAATACTCGGCTCAGTATGAGCATACGATTGCCATAACGAAAAACGGTCCGTTGATTCTAACCGAACAATGAACATTAAAAAACAGCATCGTTTATGATGCTGTTTTTCATTTTAATCAATGGGGCGTTCCAATGAATACAAATCCTCTTCGATATTTCCTAATCTGTCCTCCATGACTTTTTTAGCATCTTTGATCCCTTCATTGTAAATAAAGGGAGCGATATTTTCGAAAATGAACTGCAAGTGATTTTCAGCAGCAATTTCACCGATTTCCTTCCCATGTTCCTGATAAACATATTCTTGGATACTTTCGATCATTTTACGGCGTTTTTCTATGGGGAATTGAATGAACATTGTCCCACTCCTTCATATTTGTTCTAAAAACCATGTAATGAATTGATCTGAATCCAAAGGGAAGACAGGTACTGAAGCATGATTCCTGGTTCGCTCAAGACATTCGGGCCAAGCCACCGCTGCCTTGACATTGGTAAGCCGTTCCAATAACGGGAGGTCACTTTCTTCCTTGATTAAAATGACCTTGGGAAAATCCTCTTGCTTATACCCTTCAATTAAAATCACATCAGGGAGAAATAGACAAAGTAATTGAATCAGCTCAGTGATAGGGGCGCTCCCCCTGAATTTGCCGAGCAGCTCGATTGTTCCATCTCCTTCAACAAGTGAAGCGGCCGCCCCGGCAAGAAAGTGTTTATTGGAATCCTTCGTGCCTGTAACATCTGGTTTTCCGCCATGTCCATGATGTTTTAAAACGGCTGTCTCTAATTTTGATTCGCGCAGCTTTTTGATTAAATTCGTTATGAAGGTCGTTTTTCCTCTATTTTGGTAGCCAACCACCTGAAAAATAAAGGGCTTCACCAAGGCCATTTGGAACCTTCCTGATCATCGAGGAGCAGGATGTCCACGAAGTCTCCCGTTTGGAAACCACGTGTCCCCCCAGGTAAGACGGTCAGTGAATTGGCACCTGCCAAGCTTGTTGTAATATTCGATTTATCCACACCGCTTGGAATTACCTTCAACTGGCCGGATTCGTAAAATAATCGGGTGCGAAGCAGACGTGAGAATGGATTGGGTTTTAAGAAGTCCTCTGCCAATTGGGCCGTCTCTTTTCTTAAATGCGGATATTCCGAGAACAGCATGGTGCGGATGATCGGTCTTGCAAATAGTTCAAAGCCGACATAACTGGCGGATGGATTGCCGGATAAACCGAATAAAAATTTGTCATTATATACCGCTACGGTCGTCACGCTGCCGGGGCGCATGGCCACTTTGTTGAATAATACAACGGCGCCAATCTTTTGATAAATATCCGGGAGAAGGTCAAAATCACCGACAGAAACTCCTCCTGTTGTAATGAGCAGATCCACTTCCTCCAACGCAGTTGAAATGGCCTCATAGCTTAATTCGAATTCGTCCTTAAGCTTTCCATAAAAACGGACTTCCCCCCCGGCCCTCCGAATTTGGGCGGAGATGGCATGTGAGTTGCTGTTGCGGATTTTCCCAGGCTGCAACGGTTCATGAACATCAAGCAGTTCCGATCCCGTAGCGAATAATCCGACGACAGGCTTCCTGGCAACTGGCACTTCGGCATAACCGAATGTTGCCAGCAAGCCGATGATCCCTGGATTGATCGCTGTTCCTTTTTTTACAAGAACATCGCCTTTCTTTGCATCCTCGCCTTGAAAAGAAACGTTATCGCCTTCCTTAAGTGAGCGTTTAAATGATATGTACTTCTTTCCGTCCTTTTCGAATTCCTTCGTAAGTTCAAGCATGATTACGGCATCACACTCAGCTGGCATTTGGGCTCCAGTCATGATTCTTGCCACTTGATTTTTTTGAACGGGAATAGTCGATACCATACCCGCAGCCAACTCCTCCACCACTTCGAACTCGAGGGGGTTATTTATGGAACCTTCAGAAGTATCCTTGGACCTGAGGGCGAATCCATCATATGGGGAGCGGTTAAAATGCGGAACATCATTTGTAGCTACAATATCCTGAGCCAAAAAGCGGTCTTGGCTGTCCTCGAGGGGAATCAGTTCCACATGTCCTGTTAATTTATGCTTCATCACTTTTTCCACTGCTTCTGCGATGCTGATGGGCGTTCTTCTTTCTACCATGCCTACAACTCCTGTCCGTTTTCAATTTCTATATCAAATGTAGCAGAATTTTTTTGAAAATGAAAAAAATCCTCACCGGTATGGGAGGATTTGAATGTTACTTATTACGCAGTCTTCCAAGTTCTTCAGCGATCGCTTCCATTTCACGGACACTGAAATTCGTTTTTTTCATCACCATTGTATAAATATCGTGCAATTCTTCGTACATTTCAATATCAAAATGAGTTGATTTGATTGCACCGAAGTTCATTACTTTTAATTTATCCTTGATTGCCTCGATCATAAACTCGACACTTTCGGCTGTGTTTTGTCTTAAATCCATTTCCTTCATCCTTTCATACGTTCCTAAATTATTTTCATCTTTGCATGATTACCGCTGGAAGTCAATGAGTATTCGGGTGGGATATGAAGCTTGACCCCCGATAATCTTGGTGATCTTTGCGTTTTAAAGTGAGAGAGTTTGGGAAAAGATAGGAAAAAACTTTTTTAAACATTGTATAATGGAGAGAGCTACCCTTTTCCATCAACTAATATATGACGAGGAGGAGAATATATGAGCAACATTCGAGAAGAATATAAGTGTGCCAAGAAAAGTAAGTTTATGCAAGCGGTCTTTATTGGGGCGTTAGCTGGGGCGGCAATAAGCCTTTTTGACAAGCAAACGCGTTATTCTGTATTGGAAAACAGCAAAAGCTGCATGAGTAATATGAAGGAATTCGTGAAGAATCCCAATGGGGTGCTTACACAAGTAAGTGAAACATCATCCAAGGTCCGTTCCACTGTTGAAAAAATTTCCGAAGATGTATCCTTCATTTCCCAAAAGGTTGAGGAAATGAAAGATATTCCATCACAAGTTGCCCAAGTGGTGATGGAGACGAAGGAAGTTTTTACTGCAGAGGAAGAAGAGCCGTCTTCTAGAAACCACGAACGAATTTCCTTAAATTAGAAAATGGGGTGGGGGTATGGCCAATAAAAAAGAATGGCTGAAAGGCTCATTCTTCAAGACTTTGGTAAAACGGTTACAGGTCGATGATGTGTCGGGGCTTGCCGCACAGCTGTCTTATTTCTTCTTACTTTCCCTGTTTCCGTTACTTATTTTTTTATTCACTTTATTGGCCTATCTGCCATTTTCACAAGAAGATATATTAAATACCGTCCGTACATATGCACCTGACGATTCGATGAAAATTATTGAAGCAAACCTATCGGAAGTGTTGGAAGCGAATGGGACATTATTGTCGTTTGGTGTCATAGGAACGATATGGTCGGCATCGAATGGGATGAATGCAATCATTAAAGCATTTAACCATGCATATGGTGTAAAAGAAAGTCGAACTTTCTTTATTTCCCGGGGAATGTCGATTCTTCTCACTTTAGCGATGATTTTTGTTTTTATTGTCGTTTTATTGCTGCCGGTATTCGGAAAACAGATCGGAGTGTTCCTATTTGCCGAAATTGGACAATCCGATGAGTTTCTTACGATTTGGAACCAACTTCGCTGGGTGGTCAGTACGCTTGTATTTTTAATTGTGTTCACCATCCTTTATTGGATTGCGCCCAACATTAAGCTAAAGTGCATAACCGTACTGCCTGGTGCAATCTTTGCAACGGCAGGATGGAGCCTGGCTTCTTTTTTGTTTTCATTTTATGTGGAGAACTTCGCTAATTATTCCGCAACATATGGAAGTCTTGGAGGGATAATCGTATTAATGGTCTGGTTTTATTTATCGGGCCTTATCATCATACTGGGCGGGGAAATAAATGCGCTCATTAGTGAAAGGAAAAAGCCAGAATGTGCATGAGCTTCCTGGAGTTTCCGTAATAGCGGATTATCATGCTGCGGATACTATTCAAGAAATGACCACTTTTAAAGAGGAGGAGTTCTTTCATGAGTAAAAAGGATGGCGGCACAAAACAAAAAGGAAAAAATAAAGGATCGAACCATAAAACATCAGGTTCTGCAAACGGTAAGAACGGATATCATTAAATGAACATAAAAAAAGGGAGCCTTGGATGGCTCCTTTTTCATGGTTTAGTTTCTCAAAAGTCTTAAGCTATTCAGTATAACGAGGATTGTGCTTCCTTCATGGCCAATGACGCCATATGGGAGGTCCAGGAATTGAAGGAAATTGGATGCTATCAGGATCATGATGACCGAAATGGAAAAGATGACGTTTTGTTTGATGATCCGATTCATCTTCTTGGATAATTTGACTGCTTCCGCGATGCGCGGCAGGTCATTCTTCATCAGAACGACATCTGCTGTTTCCAAGGCAACATCCGTTCCTTCACCCATTGCAATTCCAACAGATGCTGTTGCCAGAGCAGGTGCATCATTGATGCCATCCCCAACCATCGCTACAGTGCCAAAATGTTCTTTAAGCTTTTTCACTTCAGTCACTTTTGTTTCTGGCAGGCATTCGGCAATATATGCATCAATATGGCTCTCCAAGGCAATCGCTTTAGCCGTTTTTTCACCATCGCCTGTCAGCATGACGGTATGGATGCCCTCATTCCTCAAAGCTTCGATGGCTGTTACGGTTTCATCACGCACGACATCTTTCAAAGTGAGTATACCGGCAATTCCGTGATCATCTTTAGCATACACGATTGTCTTACCTTGTTCAGCCAATGTCAGCGAAATGCCATTTTGGAATCGTTCTGCTTCACTGCGACCGACGAAATCAGCTTTTCCGACTTGCCAAAGCACGCCATTGATGTATGCTTGAACCCCATTACCTGAGATATCTTCCATGTTAACCGGTTTAATGATATCTCTTTGCAATTTCGTTTTGGCATAACGAACGATCGAAGTTGCCAAAGGGTGGTTCGAATAATTTTCAACAGATGCAATGTGAAATAAGAAATCTTCTTCGTTTAAATCTTCGCGGATAATGACATCCGTTACCTCTGGTTTTCCTTTTGTCAATGTACCGGTTTTATCCAAAGCAATTGCCTGCAGGTTACCTAGATTCTCAAGATGGATGCCGCCTTTAAACAAAATGCCATGACGAGCACCATTTGAAATGGCTGAAAGTGTAGCAGGCATAATAGAGGCCACAAGGGCGCAAGGAGAAGCGACAACGAGCAGGATCATCGCTCTGTAGAATGTTTCGGTCCAGCTCCACTCCAATAGGAAATGGGGTACGAACATCATCAAACCGACGACCGTCAATACCACTTTTACATAAGTTCCTTCAAACCGTTCAATGAACAGCTGGGAAGGCGACTTTTCACTTTGTGCGGATTGAACGAGAGTGATTATTTTTTGAAATAAAGTTTCACTTGCCGGTTTGGTGATTTCCACGGTAATCGTACCACGGAGATTAACCGTTCCAGCGAAAACTTCATCATCCAATGATTTACTGACTGGTATGGATTCGCCTGTAATGGCGGCTTCATCGATATTGGTACGTCCGTCCGTGATTTTTCCATCTGAAGGAACTCTTTCTCCTGGTTTCACTAAAATCAGATCCCCGACATGCAGTTGGGAAACGGACACGGTTTCTTCATATCCGTTAGTTACGCGCAGTGCTTCTTCAGGCTGTAAGTCCATAAGTGCCGAAATTTCTTTATGGCTCTTATTCATCGTGTATGTCTCAAGGGCGCCGCTTAAAGCGAAGATGAAAATCAATATGGCACCTTCCGTCCAATATCCGATGACCGCAGAACCGATGGCCGCAAAAATCATCAGCATCTCAACATTCAACTCCCGGTCGGCAATCGTATCTTCTATGCCTTCTTTTGCCTTGGCATATCCGCCAATCAAGAAAGAGGCTAAGTAAATGACGATGGAAGCGGCCTCCATTCCGTTCTTTGAAAGGGCCCAGCCCAAAACTATTAATAAACCGCTGAATAATGCAGCAATAAGTTCTAAATGAGGTTTTGCTTTTTCCAACCAAGTGGTTTTGCATGTAGCCAATTGGGTTAAATGTTTAGTATCTGTAGTCATAAGATTCCCTCCCACATTCTTCTCTATTTTGTGTAAATGATATAGATTATCATTTACTTTATATCTAATTGAGAAAGATAATCAACGTCATTTCTCTGGATAAAATATGAAAGCTGCCACCGTAATTGCGATGACAGCAATGTTTTCAAAGGTTTATTAAGGTGATGTCCCTTTTGTTAATATTATATTACCACATATCCTATTCAGAAATAAAGAAGAATGATTCTAATCTAGTAAAAAATATAAAGTATCGAATCTCCATTATACAGGCACTTTTGATAAATCCGTTCAAATTGAATAATAAAAGAAGTAGTCCAGATAATAAACTATATTACATAACTGAAGCAGGCATTTTCTCCTTAAACATGGCCAATGAAATGAAGACAAGGATAAGCATGATGCTAATCATGTAGAAAAAATTCCCGCCTTTGATATGTTCAATGACCAGGCCGCCAAAAAATGGACCGCCGATGCTGCCGAGACTAAAGAAAATACTGCATAATAAATTTCCTGCAGGTAATAGGTTTCGAGGCAAAAGATCTGCCATATAACTGATTCCCAGCGAGAAAGTCGAACCAACCATCATTCCGCCAAACATAAAGCAGATGAATAGACCAAGTACTGAATCGGAATAAATCCCTGCAAGCGTGAATATCGCAAACCCTGAAAAAAGGATCGTCAGCAAGGTCTTTCGCCGGCCAAAACGGTCACTGATCATCCCTAAGGGAATCTGGGTAAGCAGGGTCCCTGCGGAAAATGCCGGAATGATGATGGAAACTGCCGTTAAATCGATTCCGGAGCGCAGGGCGAATACAGGGAAATTGCTATTCAATGATGCCTCAAGCACGCCAAATGTGAACGGAAGTAAAAATGCGACCCAAGCTATGCGGCTTACTTTCGTAAACCTTTGGAGTGTGCCCAGGAATGATGTGCTTTCAGAATCATCCTGTTCAGGAAGTTCATTTCTAATAAGGAAAACAGCAGACCAGGCGAGAAGGCTAAGTATGGATGTGATGATGAAAGGCAAAGACTGATTAATCTCGAGAAGCTTCGTCATCAGCGGGCCTACCATGAAGCCAAGACTGAAGAAAAGTCCATAAATGGCAAGATTCCTTCCGCGCTTCTTTATTGGTGAAATGGCAGTGATCCATGTCTGGGTAGCAAAGTGAAGTGTATGATCCCCGATACCAATGAAGAAACGAAGGACAAACCAAAACCAGAATGATTTCCAAACAGGAAATAAGGCAAGCGATAGAATGACCGTTATCCCGCCAAATATGATCAATGGCTTATAGCCGTATTTGCGGAGCGGTGCTTCCATAAAAGGGGAAATCAACAGAATTCCAATATAAAGCGAGGCTGCATGAAACCCGTTCAGTGATGAGCTAATTCCGTCATTTTCAAAAATGATGGCAATGATCGGCAGAAGCATCCCTTGAGAAAACCCCGATATGCCGACAATTAAGATTAAAACGCTAAAAAGCAATTTGTTATTCATAAAATCATGTCTCCTAAGAAATGTATACCTTCTTGATGTTACATCTTAGGAAGAGGATTAAGCAATAGAAATTTGGGTAAATATTGACAAGAAGAGAGAAGATGATAAAATTTTCCTTTGTCATCGCCCGAAGATTTTGTATGATAGTTTTTGTTACATAAAAAGAACTATAGATTGTGAGGAGAAGTATCGTGAATAAAATATTTTTGGGACTTGTCCTGCTGGGCGTCCCTATATCAGTCATCGGGTCATTATTGCATTGGCCGAGTGTGATCATGTTCATCGTATATTGCTTAACAATCGTCGCGCTTGCAGGCTTCATGGGCCGGGCGACTGAAAGCTTAGCGATCGTCATGGGACCAAGGATTGGCGGTCTTTTGAATGCAACCTTTGGGAATGCGGTGGAATTGATCATATCCATCTTTTCATTAAAGGCGGGGCTTGTTGGGGTCGTGTTGGCTTCTTTGACTGGTTCGGTATTAGGGAACTTATTGTTGGTGGCAGGTCTTTCATTCTTTGTCGGAGGGACTAAATACAAACGGCAGAAGTTTAATGTATTCGATGCGAGGCATAATGCCGGTCTATTGATTTTTGCGGTTATTGTAGCCTTTGTCATACCGGAAGTATTCACACAAGACATGAGTGAATCAAGCACGATGTCGTTAAGTGTAGGAATTTCCATTATATTGATCTTATTATACCTTGCTGCTTTATTCTTTAAGTTGGTTACTCACCGCGGGGTATATCAGCATACGGAGAAACCCGAGGAACATGAAAAGGAGGTACCGGAGTGGAGCAGGAAAAAGGCAATTATAATACTTGCTGCCGCTACATTGGCCGTTGCGTACGTATCGGAAAAACTCGTCCATACGTTCAGCGAAGTGGGGGAAACCTTCGGATGGTCGGAGTTATTCATCGGTGTCATTATCGTTGCAATCGTAGGTAACGCGGCAGAGCATGCGTCCGCCGTCATGATGGCCTATAAAAACAAAATGGATGTCGCAGTGGAGATAGCCGTCGGTTCCACGCTTCAAGTAGCGATGTTCGTAGCTCCTGTACTCGTACTTATTTCGTTAATGTATCCAACGCATATGCCGCTCGTCTTCACACTGCCAGAACTGATTTCCATGGTTACAGCAGTCTTCTTGATGATCATGATTTCCAATGACGGGGAAACGAACTGGTTTGAAGGCCTTACCTTATTGGCCGCTTACTTCATTATGGGAATTGGATTTTATTTATTATAAGAATGCAGGCCTTCCGATGTGGAAGGTCTTTCTTTTAATAAAATAAAAATGACTCTGCTCAGTTTAGATTTAGCAGAGTCATTTCTATATTAGTAAATTACCATTCATAAGTTATTCCAAAATTTTTCATCATGCTTTTGTAAAAGTTGAGAAAATATTCTAGAGTGTCACACCATCCTTTTACATCAGATTTAAGTATTGGCGAATTCGTTTTCTGTCATCCTTTAAAAGGGTGTCATGGATTGTTCGATAAGCATACCTCCTGAAGGTTTAATAGGTATGAACGATTTCGCCTCCTTTTTATAATGTAAATTAAGTATAACCGATTTGAAGAGAAAAGTAAATATTCTGAACTTTACAAATTCATTACAAAGTTGAAATCTGAATGAAATGTATAGAATGTTGGCTAAAAACAAAATCTATAAACAAATGATTGAACCCCTCAAAAGGAGTGCGACAGCATGAGAAGAACTATTCTTATTACGATGATTGCCCTAATTGCCTTCATACAGGCGAATGTAAGTTTTGCAGCAGATATACCAGAAGTCAAAGCAAATCCGAATAAGGTGAATATTCCTCCTTCCGTATTGAATATTGCAAAGGAGAATACGTATCCGAACCCGACCCAGGATCTTCCGATGCTGCAGCCAAGTAATCTTGCCGAACAATTGATCGAATCGTCGGATATCAAGATTGAAAATCCAGAACTCATCCAAATGTTGAATGAATCCGCAATTGCAAAGGCCCCGCTTGCTTTTGGATACAGGGCGACCATTTACCTTGGTCATTGGGCCTTGAATTATGAGTCTTCGGAAACGGCACCAAACTGGGAATACCAAAAAATCAATACGAATTACTATGATAATCGCGGCGGTGAAGTTCCATATAAGATCCGTTATGTCCAGGAAAGTCAGAAGGCAGTGAGTGGCGGTCTGACGGCGAAAATTCCTAAGGCTGAGGATGTTCAAAAGATGATGCTGTTAAAAGCCACCGAGAAAACGAATTTGCCTTTGGCTTTTGAAACGATCATTGGAGCTGGTACGAAAAAAGATCAAGTATACAATGTTGCGTCAAATAGGATTGGTTACTTATCCAGTTTTGCTTCCGCCGTAAATGAAAAAGGCAAGGTCACATATGGGGAAGTGTATTTGAACCTAAAAGGAAATAAAAGAACCATTACGATAAAGAACATCACTTCCCAAGGCATCGGTGCATGGATACCGGTTCAGGACCATGTTTCCTTCAGTTTTACAGTCTCACAGCAACCCAGGTAAATTGAAAAACTCGCCGGATTGGCGAGTTTTTCTTCATATGGTTGACTTTCTGATCCTGAAGTCCTCTTTCGGGTAGTATGCATTTTTGACGAGTACATTCGGGCCTAGACATTTGACTGCCGGGCAGTGGCAATTCAATTCATTGGCCAGTTTCGAATTCATCCATGTTTCATAGGATTCGGTCAAGGGCTGATCTTTGATATTCCCTAATGTAGGCGCGTCCCCAAAATCGGTCACGATCACTTCCCCGGTGAAAATATTGATGTTCAACCGTGATCGTCCATCAGGATCATTTCGCACAGTCACTTTATGTGAACCATAAAGGCGTTGAAGCAGCTTAATATCCTCTATACTGTTATTGCAAGGATAAAATGGCAGGGTACCGAAAAGCATCCAAACATTTTCATCTCGGATATCAAGCAAATGATGAATCGCTTCACGCATTTTGTCCAGTGATAAAGTTTCAAGTGCCGAAGCGAAATCGCTTGGATACATCGGATGAATTTCATGCCTTTGACATCCCATTTCATCGACGATCTGCCTGTGTATATGCTCAAGATGAGGCAATGTACGTTTATTAAGCATCGTTTCCGCAGATACCAGTACACCAGCCTTTGTCAGGGCACGGGAATTTTCGATCATTTTATCAAATAATTTCTTTCGCTGTTCCCGGGATGGTTTTCGGTCCATCATGGCAAAGCCGATATCAATGAATTCATCGATCGTTCCCCAATTATGGGAAATGTGGAGAACATCCAAATAAGGAATGATTTCCTCATACCGTTCCAAGTCAAGGGTCAAATTGGAATTGATTTGTGTCCGGACCCCGCGACTACGGGCATATTTCAATAGAGGCAAAACATAATTCTTCACTTGTTTTCTTGAAAGCATCGGTTCCCCGCCAGTAATGCTGAGCGAGCGAAGCAAAGGGATCTCATCAAGGCGCTGGATCAGTAATTCCAGAGGCAGTGCATCCGGGTCCTTGGGCTGGAGTGTGTAACCGACGGCACAATGCTCACAACGCATATTGCAAAGGGTGGTGGTGGTGAACTCTACATTGGTAAGGCTGAGTTTTCCATATTGTTCAACGTCCATATATGCTTCCCAAGGATCATACTTGGGTGTAATTGGTGTTAAAAGATCTTGCTTGATTATTGACATATTTAAAACTCCTTACGTAATAATGCACTAACCCATTATGAACAATGGGGACAAAAATTGTCAAATGGCGGAGAGCTGCATTTATAGCTTGCCATTGCACTTTCAAGCAGATTTCGTTACGATGAAAGAAGAACGGAAGGAGAGTGCCTCATGGGAAAATCCATTACAGGTAAAAACGAACAATTAACATACTTAAAAGAACGCCTCACGATGTTCATGGAAGTTCTTGATCATATCGAACCGGAAAATACGGAGTTGGAAGATATAGACCGTTTAATCGGCATGATAGATGATTTGGAAGGCAAAGTGGAACAATTCAAAACCCGCGAAGACTAATATCTGTTTCGATAGTATGATTTTTTCAATGTTAATATTCATGAAGGGATGACGAGAAACTTCGTCGTCCTTTTTTGATGGAAATGTTTGGTGATGAAATTTAACATATGGGCTATTTCTGGCGCTTTACTCATTTCTCTCTAAATTGCTGTTCATTAAGAAAAATAATTACTTGTTTTCGAAAGATTATGTTAGATGTATAATAAAACGGGTGTGAATCATTCACTATTTATAGAGAAGCAGGGAAATGATTAAATCTAATCTAGGGGAAATAAGAGGGGGAAGAGAAATTTGGATATTCAAAAATTCCAAGAAAGTATGTACAGTCTTATCGTTGAAACTTCAACGAATCTTCCAAAGGATGTTCGTCGTGCGGTCAAAAGTGCAAAACAACGTGAAAATGCAGGTACTCGTTCTGCATTGAGCCTGACCACTATCACGAATAATATTACAATGGCTGACGACAATGTATCACCGATTTGCCAGGATACTGGTCTGCCGACTTTCAAAATAAAAACTCCAGTTGGCGTGAACCAACTTGAAATAAAAAAAGCAATTCGAAATGCAATCATTTTAGCGACAAAAGGCGGAAAACTTCGTCCAAACGCAGTTGATTCTTTATCGGGTGAAAATAGCGGGGATAACCTTGGGGAAGGTCTTCCTGTCATTAAATTCGATCAATGGGAAAAAGACTATATTGATGTTCGTCTCATCTTAAAAGGCGGCGGCTGTGAAAATAAAAACATCCAATACAGCCTGCCTATGGAACTTGAAGGATTGGGAAAAGCGGGCCGTGATTTGGACGGAATCCGTAAATGTATCCTTCACTCTGTCTACCAAGCACAAGGACAAGGCTGCAGTGCCGGCTTCATCGGCGTGGGTATCGGAGGGGACCGTTCATCCGGATATGATCTGGCTAAGGCTCAACTTTTCCGCAGTAATGAAGATGTGAATCCGAATGAAGATCTTCGTCAACTTGAAGATTACATCATGAAGACTGCTAATGAATTGGGCATCGGCACGATGGGCTTTGGCGGCGAAACTACACTGCTTGGATGTAAAATCGGTGTCATGCACCGTATTCCGGCAAGCTTTTTCGTATCCGTTGCTTACAACTGCTGGGCGTTCCGCCGTTTAGGAGTGAAAGTCAATCCTGAAACAGGCGAAATCAATGAGTGGTTGTATCAAGAAGGCGAGAAAATCGACTTTGCTCTGGAAGCAGAAAAAGCAGCGAAGGATGAAGTGGCAGCCGCTGCAGAATCGGACGTTGAAGCTTCCCGTGAAATCACCCTGCAAGCACCAATCACGGAAGAACAAATCCGTGAATTAAAAGTGGGTGACGTAGTTCATATTAACGGCAGAATGTATACAGGCCGTGACGCCATCCACAAGCACTTATCTGAAAATCCTGCACCAATCGACCTGGATGGACAAATCATTTATCACTGTGGACCAGTTATGCTGAAGGATGAAGAGGGCAAATGGCATGTGAAGGCCGCCGGACCAACAACAAGTATTCGTGAAGAACCATACCAAGGCGATATCATGAAGCGATTCGGCATCCGTGCAGTTATCGGTAAAGGCGGAATGGGACCAAAAACACTAGAAGCATTAAGTGAACACGGCGGCGTTTATCTAAATGCAATCGGCGGGGCTGCTCAATATTATGCAGACTGCATCAAATCCGTCGAGGGTGTGAACTTCACTGAATTTGGTATTCCAGAAGCAATGTGGCATCTGAATGTTGAAGGATTCACTGCAGTAGTTACCATGGATTCACATGGAAACAGCCTGCATAAAGACGTTCAGCAATCTTCATTGGAAAAATTGGCACAATTCAAAGAACCGGTATTTAAATAAATGTTTGTCAAAAGACGCTCACCAAAAGGTTGAGCGTCTTTTGCATATCTTACTCTTTGATTTCCGGCAGTGGATCGATCCTTGATGAATCCTCCAAATTCAATCCGCTTTTCACAAAATGAACAAACACTCCACCACTTAAACCAAGACAACCAACAAAGCCAAGAGTGATAACCCATTCCAGCATTACATTCCCCCCTTGGTACATGTATATGAAAAAAAAGGCGAAAATTACCTCAGAAAAGTACAATCTTTTGGAATGGTCGCACATACATTAGAAGAGAAAGGAGGGATTTTCATGCAGAATAACTACATCTTATTCTTTTTCGCCATGATAACTGGTTTTGCTTTCATCCAACTTCCTGTGGCAAACACGATTTTCTCCGGTCTTGAAACATTCCTTGACGTAGTCGGAATTGTAATCGTTCTCATTTTCGCTATCGCCATTATTTGGAAGGCGGCACAAGCGTTATTTAAAGGATAAACAGAACATGGAGGCCTATCCTTTTCGGAGGAAGGGCCTTTTTTTGTTTTGCGGAAGGAATTCGACCTTTACAATATCATGCATATAAATCTCCATGTTCCAAACAATAAGAAAAAAGACATGGGGGATGTTCCAATGAAAAAAATGGTGATTTTATCCGCTTTTATATGCTTGATATGCTCTTTGGCCAGTCCAGCTTTTGCAGAATCCTATAATTGGGGATTCAATAAAGGGAAAAATGGTACACCTGCCGATGCCGGAAAAAAATTCAATGAAATGCTGCCTGGATATGAAGCGATTTATAAGGGGGATACAAAGAAAAAAGTCGTTTATTTAACCTTTGATAACGGTTATGAAAATGGCTATACGGCCCAGATTTTAGATGTTCTGAAGAAACATGGTGCTCCTGGAGCTTTTTTTGTCACGGGTCATTACTTAAAAACGGCACCTGAGCTTGTTGTCCGTATGGCCAATGAGGGGCATATCGTAGGAAACCATTCATGGAACCATCCGGATATGACCAGCGTGACGGACGATGTGATCCGCACCGAACTTGAGCGGGTAAAAGAAGCAACGGAAAAATTAACGGGGCAAAAGGGAATGAACTATTTAAGGCCGCCTCGTGGCGTATTTAATGAGAGAACAATGAGGGTCGCAAAAAAAGAAGGGTATTACCACATCTTCTGGTCACTGGCATATAGGGACTGGATTGTAGATCAACAAAAGGGTGCTGCTTTTGCACATGATGAAGTGCTTAAGCAGATTCATCCCGGCGCGATTTTATTATTGCATACCGTATCGAAGGATAATGCGGAAGCATTGGACTCAATTCTGACGGATCTTGAAAAACAGGGGTACACCTTTGGTAGTCTTGATGAATTAATGATTGAGAAACAGTTGCCGAACCGAATGCTTTATTAAAGTGAGAAGCGGGTCCTGTCGTAATATTTCAGGTCCCGCTTTTATCCATTCTTCTCAATTTCAAGTAATATTTCAGGAAACATGCTATAATACGTGGAAAACTGCTAAAGGATGGATCGCTTGTGTGGACAGAAAAATTACAGGTTCAAGGACCCTATAATTTCGATCTTGTTCTCGAACGATTATCGTTAGACCCACTTCAGGTAGTTGATTTTACTAACAGGACGGTAAAAGTTCCGCTATATATAGAAAAAGAACCGATCGTTTTGCAGGTTCAGGCAATAGGAAATATCGATGAACCATCTTTTATCATCAAAGGTCAATCAGAGGTGTACAAGTCAAAAGCAATCGAACGGTTAAAAAAGGTTTTTCATTGGCATGAGCCATTGGAAGGCGTTTCCCGGCACTTCCGGGAATCCGATTTGCGGGAAATCTTCGAAGAGCACCGCGGTACTGCCATCGTCTTGGACTTCGATTACTACAGTTGCCTCGTGAAATGCATCATACATCAGCAATTGAACTTATCTTTTGCCCATACGCTCACGGAACGATTCGTTAAAACCTTCGGCTTCCAGATGGAAGGTGCCTGGTTTTATCCGACACCGGAAACAACCGCCCAACTACAAATCGAGCAATTAAGAGCCATTCAATTCAGTGGCCGGAAAGCGGAATACGTCATCGGACTTTCCGAGCAGATCATTCAGGGCCATCTCAACCTTGATATAATGGAAAAGCTATCCGATCAAGAGGTTATGGATACACTAATAAAAATACGCGGTATCGGTAGATGGACGGCTGAAAACTTCCTGCTTTTTGGACTTGGCCGGCCGAACCTATTTCCTAAAGCCGACATTGGCATTCAAAATGCCTTGAAAATATTATATGGCTTACCGCAAAAGCCAACCCAAGAAGAAATGGAGTCCTATAGTGTGAAATGGGCTCCATATCTAAGCTACGCTTCCCTCTATTTGTGGAGAAGCATTGAAAAACGGAGTGAAAAGAAATGACAAACATTCAAGATACAAAACTGGAAGTGAATCAAACCCTTCCCCTTACGATTAAACGGCTGGGAATTAACGGAGAGGGAGTCGGTTATTTCAAAAAGAAAGTCGTCTTCGTCCCAGGAGCATTACCTGGTGAGGAAATTGTAGCTTTGGTTACAAAGGTTCAGCCAAACTTCACCGAGGCGAAAATAAAAACCATCCGTAAAGAATCACCGCATCGCATTGCTGCGCCATGTCCAGTTTACGCTGAATGCGGCGGTTGTCAGTTGCAGCATTTGAGCTATGACCAGCAGCTTGTTGAAAAACGCGATATCGTCATTCAAGCGATGGAACGTCATTCAAAATTCCCAGTTTCTTCATTAAATATAAAAGAAACAATCGGCATGGAAAATCCTTGGAATTATCGCAATAAAAGTCAGTACCAAGTCGGCCAAAAAGATGGCAAGTTGATTGCAGGCCTTTATGGCATGAATTCCCATACACTGATCGATATCCCGAATTGCCTTGTACAGCATAAGGCAACGAATAAGGTAACACGTACAGTGAAAAAGATACTGAAGAACCTGAACATCTCAATTTATAACGAAAGAAAAAGAAAAGGTGTCATCCGTACTGTCATTACACGGGTAGGATTTGAAACAGGTGAAGTCCAGGTTGTCCTTGTTACGGGAGCGGAGGAAATTCCACAAAAAGATCAATTGCTAAAACAAATTCGTGACCAATTGCCAGAAGTGAAATCGGTCGTACAAAACATCAACAACCGGGACACATCACTGATCTTTGGCGAAAAAACGATTCACCTGGCAGGCGAAAAAGTCATCAACGAAACATTGGGTGACCTATCATACGAACTATCAGCCCGTACATTCTTCCAGCTTAACCCGGTTCAAACTGTTCGCTTATATGATGAAGTGAAAAAAGCAGCAGCCTTAACCGGCACGGAAAAAGTGGTTGACGCTTATTGCGGTGTTGGAACCATTGGGCTATGGCTATCTGAAAACGCCAAGGAAGTCAGAGGAATGGACGTCATCAAAGAATCCATTGAGGACGCCAAGAAAAATGCCAAAAAACATAAACGCAACAATGTATACTATGAAACAGGCAAAGCCGAGAATATCCTTCCACGCTGGACCAAAGAAGGCTGGAAACCGGACGTATTGGTCGTCGACCCGCCAAGATCCGGCTGTGACCAATCTTTACTGCAGACAATCTTGAAAGTTAAACCGAAAACCATAGTGTACGTATCATGCAACCCGTCCACATTGGCGAAAGACTTACAAGAACTGGGTTCATCATATCGAGTGGAGGCCATGCAGCCCGTGGACATGTTCCCGCAAACGAGCCATGTGGAAGTAGTAACGTCATTGAAGCTGATTAAAGAATAAGCAGAGTGATCCGGGAATCTGTAAAAGGTTCTCGGATTTTAATCTGCGTTTATTTCCAACCATTTGTGAAATAATGAAAGTACTGTGAAAATCGAGAAATACATAGGAGGGTTTTGGATGCATAATCATGATATATTAATTCGATTAAGATATGCGTTGGATATTAAAAATAAAGATATGGTTGAGATATTTAAACTTGGGGAGATCGAAGTGACAATGGAAGAAGTCATGCAGATGCTCACGAAACCAAAAGATGATTATTATGATGAATATGAAGAATATGATGATTTAGATGAAGCTGATGATGGGGTAAACTGCAATAACATGATGCTAGAGTCCTTTTTAAATGGTTTGATCATTTTTAAAAGAGGGAGACAAGAGCCAAAACCTGGTCAGCCTCAAAGTCAGGCACCGGCTGTAAAGCATAAGGAAAGTGTAAATAATATCCTTCTGAAGAAACTGAAAATAGCATTATCATTAACCAGTGAGGATATGATTGATATTTTGGAAGAAGCAGGAGTCATGATAACCAAAGGGGAATTAAGCGCTATATTAAGAAAAGTGGGTCATAGGAATTATAAAGAGTGCGGAGATCGATACGCCAGGAATTTCTTAAAAGGATTAACTTTGAGATATAGGGGATAAGGGTTCGGTACTGTTTTTATCGTGCACATCATGATATTTAGGCCTTGATTTCGTGAAAAGTACTTTTCCGATTTCAGGGTCTTTTTCTATTCGAAGACATTAGGAAGTGAGAATTCATTTAAAAACAGAAGGCACCCCCAGGACACCCTCTGCATAGTAAATACGAGTTCATTAGCCTCTTAAAAAGTCTGGTTTTGCGAAATTGGGGTTAGGATATTTATAGAAGCCTTCTCCTGCTTCTCTTCCGATTTTCCCTTTATCGATATACTCCGTTTTCAATAAGTTAGCCAGCTTTTCAACTTCTGGATCACCTGTCGCTTTCGCTTTTGCAAGTGAAATATTATAAGCGGTATTGATTCCTACCACATCTAAAATGGCGAAAGGTCCAAGAGGTGCTCCTGTTGCGACCATCCACGTTTTTATCGATGGTTTCCGTATCAGCCACTCCTTTTAATAAGAGCATTTGGGCAGCATCCAAAAGAGGAACCAATAAGGAATTCAATATATAGCCTGACTGCTCTTTATGTAAAGGCAGAGGAACCATTCCAATCGCTTTTGCAAATTCAATCACTTCCTCGAACACTTCATTATCCGTTCCAGGATGTTTCATGATTTCTGCGGTATTGTTTTTCCAGATTTCATTAGCGAAGTGTAAAGCCAGGAATTTTTTTGGGCGGCCTGTCGCTTCGGCAAATTGGCTTGGTAATAATGTAGAAGAGTTTGTAGCGAAAATTGTTTTTTCAGGAGCGACTTTTCCTAACTCTGTGTAAAAATCCGTTTTGATTTGAACCACTTCCGGAATCGCTTCAATCACAAGGTCAGCTTTGGCAACTGCCGCAGATAAATCACTGTGGAAAGAAATGCGGGCATAAGCAGCATTAAGATCTTCCTCTGTAGCTCCTATGTCTTCTTTATAGTATGGCTTCAAATTAATGATCCTATCTTTTGCACGTTCCAATGCTTCATCATTGATGTCATATACTGACACGTTGAACCCTTTGAATGCAGTTTGAAATGCGATCTGACTCCCTAAAACGCCGCTGCCGGCAATCATGATATTTTTATCATGCATGGCCATTTCTCCTTTATTTCTCTGAATATCTCTTCTTGTTAATTATGCACTTAACTTGAATATAGATGCAGGAATAAACTTGATATAGTTTTTTTCCTTTTAAAAGAAAAGAATGGATAAACACCCACACCATTTTAAATGGTTTATACCATTCGTTTATGGGAAGAAGAGACATAGAGAAGCTTGATGAATGAAAGATGGGTAAAACAATTTTCATTACTGGAGCGGGCAGCGGGCTTGGAAGAGGAGCTGCACTCGGGTTAGCAAAGCAGGGGCACCGTGTAATTGCCACAACGGAAATCACTTCCCAGAAAACGGATCTTATGAGGGAGGTGCGGGAACGGGGCTTGGATATAGAAGTCTTCAAATTGGATATTACAAATGAACGTGATCGAGCAAGAATTGATAATCATGATTTTGATTTATTTGTTGCAAATGCGGCGATCAATGAAGAGGACCGCTCGGAGAAATGCCGATGGACCGATTCAGGGCGATCTTCGAAGTGAATGTTTTCGCTACACTAGAATCCGTTCAGTTTGCTGCAAGAAAGCTGGTCAAAAAAGGAAAAGGGGAAATCGTGTTCTTAAGTTCAATGGCTGGGATCATAACGACACTATACGGCGGTCCATATGCAGCAACCAAACATGCCATCGAGGGAATGGCATTAACCTTAAAGGATGAGCTGGAGGAGTTTGGGGTGCAGGTTGCGACCATCAATCCGGGAGCATACAATACCGGTTTTAACGACAGGGCAGCTGAGGAAAAATGGAAATGGTACGATGGAGAAAAGAGTTTTACAAGAGCAGAGGATATGAAAAAGCAAGAAAAGGGATTAAAAAACCAATTCGATCCGGAAGATATGATAGAAAAGATGATCGAAATCATCCCGGCTGACCACCATAAATTCCGTACTGTTCATCCCGAGAAAACGGAAAAACAGATGAAGGAGGCCGAAAAGAAACGGTGGGACATGGAAATCTGATTTATGGGGAGCATTATTGTCATAGGATTAGTGCAGTAGAGGAGTAATTTTGTTAGTTATGCATCGATTGTGGACAAGGAAGAGAAATAGGCAAAATCCTTTTTCTTAGCCCCTTTATCCCATTCTTTTGCATGACTTTTTTGTTTTTTGGACGTGAGATTCAATTCAATATCCGAGCTGATCATCAGCTCATTTTGTATTGTTGTAATGGACTTAAGCGTCCATTAGTACAATGTAAAACAGACAAAAAAGAGGATAATTAATCCCCTTGCTGACTATGGACGAATTGGAAGAACTCGGGTTTGCCTGCGGTTTTTATCTTTAAAAACCAATCCAGTTGATTGGAGCGGGTGAACGGGACTCCTGCTTAAAAAAGCGACCCCTCAGGCGCAAAGCCCCCCGAGGAAAGCGATTGCCTGGAGAGGGAAATAAGCCCCAAAAACAGTTCATGATCAGGAATGAACCATTCTGAACTTCCTTTTGTCAACAAACTGAAAGTGGATTTCTCCCCTTGGTTTACTTGTCTTCATTTGTTTGTTCATCAGGTTTTTGGATGATTTCTTTTAATTCTCCAATGTCACCTTTTGCATTGATAATCTCAAAAATCTCATTTAGGCCTTCTGAGGTTTTTTCATCTTCCGTTTTCACTATACCCCTCCTTAATTAGGTTAATGGTTAAGGTCTCCAAAAAACCAGTAGATATAACATCGTTTGCCTTGGAAAATTGATGAAATTCTCTTCGTGTTTTCATTGATATAAACGCATTTTAGGCGGATGTTGATTGTAAGAACTACAAAAATTCAATTTTTTTTGTCCACACAATATGGACAACATTAAAATTATCCATTATTATGAGTGTTATAACACTTAGTATAAAGGGATTTGCGCTAATACTGTGTGTGTTTTTGGAGAAGACACGTGTATTTTTGGGAAAAAGGGAAAAAATACAATATTTTTAAAATAGGTGTAAAACATAAAAAAATCCTGCATTTATTCCAACCATCAATAAGGGGGTATATTAAATGTCAAGTGAAATATTAAATGAATTTTTGAAAGAAAATTTGGAAGATTTAAAAGAAAAGGGACTTTACAACGTTATTGATCCAGTGGAAGGTGCTAATGGTCCGGTTATCACGATTGCGGGCAGGGAGCTAATTAATTTATCATCCAATAATTATTTAGGTTTAGCAACAGATAGGCGATTAATAGAGGCTTGCATAGAAGCGACGAAAACATATGGCGTCGGTGCAGGTGCCGTTCGTACGATCAACGGAACGTTAGATATTCATGTCAAATTGGAAGAAAAGCTCGCCGAGTTTAAGCATACAGAAGCAGCCATTGCTTATCAATCTGGATTTAACTGTAATATGGCAGCGATTTCAGGAGTGATGGATAAAAATGATGCCATTCTTTCAGATGAACTGAATCATGCTTCAATCATTGATGGATGCCGACTTTCCAAGGCAAAAATCATTCCCTTTATCCATTCCGACATGGATGATTTACGGACAAAAGCACGTCAAGCAAAGGAGTCCGGATTGTATAACAAGATCATGATCATTACCGACGGAGTGTTCTCGATGGATGGGGATATAGCCAAACTTCCTGAAATTGTGAAGATTGCCGAAGAGTTCGACTTAATTACGTATGTTGATGATGCGCATGGTTCGGGTGTATTAGGTAATGGTGCAGGAACGGTTAAGCATTTTGGGTTATCGGATAAAGTGGATTTCCAAATTGGAACATTATCCAAAGCCATTGGTGTTGTGGGGGGCTATGTAGCAGGAAAGAAAGATTTGATTGATTGGTTAAAGGTGAGAAGCCGTCCATTTTTATTTTCAACGGCTGCCACACCGGGAGCAGTTGCAGCTAGCATAGAAGCCATCAATATTTTGATGAATAGCTCAGAACTTCAAAATAAGCTTTGGGAAAATAGCGATTACTTGAAAAAAGGCCTAAAAGAATTAGGGTTTGATATCGGGGAGAGCGAAACACCGATCACGCCTTGCATTATAGGTGATGAAGCAAAAACGCAGCAATTCAGCAAGAGGCTGAATGAAGAAGGTGTGTATGCTAAATCCATCGTATTCCCTACCGTTCCAAAAGGTACAGGAAGAGTGAGGAATATGCCTACTGCGGCTCATACAAAAGAGATGTTGGATAGCGCATTGGCCATTTATGAAAAAGTAGGAAAAGAGATGTCGATCATATAAGTAGATTGCTTGTTTCGGAGTTTAAAACATGGGGAGGGATTATTGATGAAAAAGGTCTTGGTAACGGGGGCTTTAGGTCAAATTGGTTCAGAACTGACGCTAAAAATGAGAGAGGTTTATGGAGCTGACAATATCATTGCGACAGATATCCGAAAAACGGACAGCGATGTTGCTCAATCAGGTCCATTTGAAGTTTTGGATGTTACGGATGAAAAAGCGATGTTTAACATGGCAAAAAAACATGAAGTGGATACGATTATACATTTGGCCGCTTTATTGTCGGCAACAGCTGAAAAGAAGCCGCTTTTAGCTTGGCATTTAAACATGGGCGGATTGGTCAATGCTTTGGAAACGGCACGAGAACTCGATTGCCAATTATTCACACCTAGTTCCATTGGTGCGTTTGGTCCAACCACTCCTAAAGATTGGACACCGCAGGACATCATTCAACGGCCGAATACGATGTACGGCGTGAATAAAGTATCCGGAGAGTTATTATGTGATTATTATCATCATAAATTTGGGGTTGATACGAGGGGGCTTCGATTCCCGGGACTGATTTCGTATGTCACACCTCCTGGCGGCGGAACTACCGACTATGCAGTTGAAATTTACTATGAAGCGATTAAAAACAAGCGATATACTTCTTACATTGATAAGGGAACGTATATGGACATGATGTATATGCCGGACGCTTTAGCTGCCATCATTGCTTTAATGGAGGCAGATGCTTCAAAATTGAAACATCGGAATTCTTTCAATGTTTCTGCCATGAGCTTTGATCCGGAGCAAATTGCTGCCGAAATTAAAAAGCATATACCGGAATTTGTCATGAATTATGAAGTCGATCCTGTAAGACAATCCATTGCAGACAGTTGGCCAAATACAATTGATTCAACATGTGCAAAGGAAGAGTGGGGATTCAAGGCGGAATATGATTTGGAGAAAATGACCAATGATATGTTGTTAAAGCTGAGATTAAAGTCCCTTTTGGTAACAGCGTAATAAACCTGCCAGCCGAATAAAAGAGTTGCAAAACTCTTTTATTCGAGTTATTTTATACAGGGGAATTTTTACGTTTAAGGGGTGAACTTGTTATAACCGGTAAAAAGTAAGCGCTTTCTATGGCACCTCGGACAGAATAAAGAATTAACATGAAAATGGATAGTAATCTTTCCAACTGTCAGGAATGCTTAAAAGTGAAGAGTGATTTTATGAGGCGGCTTTAAGAAAGATTAAATAAAGTGGTGCCTGCTATATCATTTCTATACTAAATAGGGAGTGTAATAAGCATCTTGCATAAAATTTCGACTATTAGTAGTATAGGGGGAAATGGAATGGCAAACAAAGATTTGAATAGGGACTTGAAAGGTCGTCATATTCAGATGATCGCTTTGGGCGGAACGATTGGTGTCGGTTTATTCATGGGTTCAGCCAGCACGATTCAATGGACAGGTCCGTCTGTAATGTTAGCTTATGCGATCTCTGGTTTATTTATATTCTTGATCATGCGCGCAATGGGGGAAATGTTGTACTTAGAGCCAAGTACAGGTTCATTTGCAACATTTGGTTATAAGTACATTCATCCATTGGCAGGGTATATGACAGCTTGGAGTAACTGGTTCCAGTGGGTTATCGTCGGGATGGCAGAAATTATTGCAGTGGGGACGTACATGCAGTATTGGTACCCTGATCTCCCTGCTTGGATTCCAGGTTTAATTGCAATGGTGATTCTTGGAGCAGCGAACTTAATTTCCGTTAAGTCCTTTGGGGAAATTGAATTTTGGTTTGCACTGATTAAAATCGTAACGATTATTTTAATGATCGTTGCAGGGTTTGGACTGATTTTCTTTGGGATCGGTAACGGTGGGGAAGCCTTAGGGTTATCGAATCTTTGGGAACATGGCGGTTTATTTACAGGCGGCTGGAAGGGCTTCTTCTTTGCTCTCTCACTTGTGGTTGCCGCTTATCAAGGTGTAGAATTAATCGGGATTACGGCTGGTGAAGCAAAAGATCCGCAAAAAACGATAACCAAAGCGATTCAAAGTACCATTTGGCGTATTTTAATCTTCTATATCGGTGCGATCTTCATTATTGTAACCGTTTACCCTTGGGATCAATTAAGTTCGATTGGCAGTCCATTTGTTGCGACCTTTGCGAAGGTTGGTATCACGGCAGCAGCCGGAATCATTAATTTTGTCGTAATTACGGCTGCAATGTCTGGCTGCAATAGTGGTATTTACAGTGCAGGACGCATGCTTTACACATTAGGGGTGAATGGGCAAGCGCCAAAGTTCTTTGCAAAAGTATCTAATAGCGGTGTCCCTTTATTCGGTACGTTCGGAGTGATCGTCGGTTTAGCGATTGGGGTTGTTTTAAGTTATATTGCACCAGAAAATTTATTTGTGCATGTATACAGTGCGAGTGTACTTCCTGGAATGATTCCATGGTTTGTCATTCTGATCAGTCAAATTAAATTCAGGAAGGTCAAAAAAGCTGAAATGCACAATCATCCATTCAAGATGCCGTTTGCACCTGTTACAAACTACCTGACCATCGCTTTTTTGATCATGGTATTGATCGGTATGTGGTTTAATGATGACACACGTATATCTCTTATGGTTGGAATAGGTTTTCTAGCTATCGTAGCAATCAGTTATTTCGCTTTTGGAATAGACAAGCGTGTACAAGCAAATGCTCAAACAGAGGCTAAGAAGGAGGACAAAGTGGGTTAATCCATCATTCACTTTGCGTTTTGCAAAGGGTTGCTGCGGCAGCCCTTTTCCAATGAAATTAATGATAAAATGGATTAAAATGGTTGCTTCATTGTGAAGGGTGAACTTTTTATGTTTGGACTTAAAATTCAGAAGAAAAGGAGAAATTGACAATGACCACTTCAAAGAAGAATTTGAGGACTTGCGAAAAGGGACACAAATACTATAAATCCAGCGACTGTCCGACCTGCCCTGAATGTGAGCAGGAACGAAAACCTGATACAGGATTCCTTTCAGTGCTCTCGGCACCTGCCAGACGTGCATTGGAAAGCAATGGGGTAACCTCTTTACAACAGCTATCAGCATATAGTGAAAAAGAGATTTTGAAATTCCACGGTATGGGACCAGCTTCTTTACCGAAACTTAGGGAAGCTTTGGAGACAGGTGGGTTATCATTCAAAGCTTAATCAATTTAGTGAATAAGGGATCAGGAACTTCTTTTTTATGGACATCATCCTTGTTAAACTGATAGTAACTCTAAAAAGTGAGGTAACGAAAAATCATGAGTTCCTATACTCCCTATTTTGAATTCAATCGAAAAAAGTGGGCATCTTTGCGAAACCATACCCCTCTTCCTTTAACAGAAGAAGAATTGGATAACTTAAAAGGAATAAATGAAGAAATATCCATTCAGGAAGTGGAAGAGGTTTATTTGCCCTTGACCCGTTTGATCAATTTACATGTTGAGGCATCTCAGCAGCTTAACACAGCCACTTCTTCATTTCTAAAAACTGATGCTAAAAAAGTACCTTATATCATTGGGATTGCAGGGAGTGTTGCTGTAGGAAAGAGTACGACTGCAAGGTTGCTTCAGACTTTATTATCCAGATGGGATAATCACAGAAACGTAGGTCTTGTCACTACCGACGGTTTTTTGTACCCAAATGATCTTTTAGAAGAAAAAGGATTGATGAAAAGAAAAGGGTTTCCTGAAAGTTATGATACCCAAAAATTAATCAATCTTATCGGAGATGTAAAAGCGGGAAAAAATAAAGTGGAAGTTCCAATCTACTCACATTTGAAGTATGACATTTTGCCAAATGAAGTGCAGACGATCTGTAATCCGGATATTTTAATAGTGGAAGGTGTTAATGTTCTTCAAGTTGACAAGGAAAATCAAGTATTCGTCAGTGACTTTTTTGATTTCTCACTCTATGTAGATGCAGATGTTAACGACATAGAGCGGTGGTATGTCGAAAGGTTCCTTTTACTTCAAAAGACTGCATTTCAAAGTCCCGAATCCTATTTCCATCGTTATATTGACTTTTCTAAAGAACAGGCCATAAAAAAAGCGACTCAAATTTGGGAAGAAATTAATTTGAAAAATTTACATGAAAATATACTGCCGACAAAAGGACGGGCAAAACTCATCTTGAAAAAAGGGTCGGAACATAAAGTTGAAAATATCTTTTTGCGAAAATAAGAGAAATAATGTTTTTTTGTAATAGCAATAAGTTAAGAAATAATATTAATGAGGGACTATGAGATAAGTCTTAAAATTAAGAATATTACCGGTGATATTACCTTATACTGGTTTAATCTTCAGTAATTATTGGTATTGTTATAATATCTAATAATTGGGTGGAATTTATGATACTAGTTAAAAAGTTAAGAGTTTAGCAATTTCAGGAAGGCCCTAGTTTTTTAGGGAAATGGTTACAGAAAGTTCTAATTTTCCTTCTGTTTTTGTCAATAAATGTGTATTTTCCTGGCTTATTCGAATCTGTCAATATTATTTCACTAACAGTTTCTTCCTTCAATGATGGGGAGTTGCTGAAGAAATCTTTTAATGCGACTATCGGGGCGGATAAGTTTAAGCTAATTTCTTTTCAAAATCAACATTTTAACAAAAAAAGTAATAGTAGAATATTTTAATCTATGAAATAATAATAATAGATTATGATATAGTTATAAGGAGACAGAAAAGGTGTGTTCCTAGTTCGTGCCGGGCTTTTTTTGACACCTAAGCAGGAGCGCCTACATCTTTTTTGCAAATATAGGGGATAAGGAAGGTTATAATGAGCAACATACAGAAACAAACAGACGTTATCTTAATTGGCGGCGGAGTCATGAGCGCGACTTTGGGATCATTACTGAAAGAGTTAGCACCGGAATGGGAAATCAAAGTATTTGAGAAGCTTGCAAACGCAGGAGAAGAAAGCTCTAACGAATGGAATAATGCGGGTACGGGACATTCTGCGCTGTGCGAGCTTAACTATACATCCGAAAAAGCTGACGGATCTATAGATATTAGCAAAGCAATTAAAATAAATGAACAGTTCCAAGTTTCATTGCAGTTTTGGTCGTATCTTGTAAACTGTAAGCTGATTGATAATCCGCAAGACTTTATCATGCCATTGCCTCATATGAGTATGGTGCAAGGGGATAACAATGTAGCGTTCTTAAAGAAACGTTTTGAAGCGCTGTCCAAAAATCCTCTGTTCCAAGGTATGGAGTATTCCGATGACCCAGCAAAACTGATGGAATGGATTCCACTTATTATGCAAGACCGTCCATCGAATGAATCTATAGCGGCAACAAAAATTGATTACGGTACAGACGTTAACTTCGGTGCTCTGACACGCATGTTGTTTGACCACTTAAAGGCTCAAAACGTCGATATCAAATATAAACATAGTGTTGATAATGTTAAACGTGCCAGTGATGGCTCATGGGAATTAAAAGTGCGTAATGTCGATACCGGTAGCGTAGAACGTCATAATGCTAAATTCGTCTTTATCGGAGGCGGGGGCG
This sequence comes from Peribacillus sp. S4, assembly GCF_046715815.1. NCBI lineage: Bacteria > Bacillati > Bacillota > Bacilli > Caryophanales > Bacillaceae > Peribacillus > Peribacillus sp. S4. Next base: position 663,051 of record NZ_CP175708.1, read on the forward strand.
GAAGCTTGCATTTACTGCAAAAATCCGGCATTCCTGAAGGGAAACATATCGGAGGATTCCCGGTAAGTGGATACTTCATGGTATGTAATAATCCGGAAGTTGTTGCACAGCATCATGGGAAAGTATACGGAAAAGCTAAAGTTGGTGCACCACCAATGTCTGTTCCGCATCTTGATACACGTTTTATCGACAATAAAAAATCGTTGCTATTTGGACCATTTGCGGGCTTCTCACCGAAGTTCTTAAAAACAGGTTCAATGTTCGATTTAATAACTTCCGTAAAACCGAATAATGTTTTAACTATGTTGGCGGCAGGTGCAAAAGAGATGCCATTGACAAAATACTTGATCCAGCAAGTTATGTTATCGAAAGAACAGCGCATGGAAGAGTTACGAGAGTTCATCCCGAACGCTAAGAGCGAGGATTGGGATTTAGTAGTAGCTGGCCAACGTGTACAAGTTATCAAAGATACTGCTGAAGGCGGCAAAGGTACACTTCAATTTGGTACGGAAGTTGTAAGTGCATCCGATGGCTCTATTGCAGCATTGCTAGGTGCTTCTCCAGGGGCTTCTACTGCTGTTCACGTTATGCTTGAGGTAATTAATAAATGCTTCCCGCAACGCATGAAAGAGTGGGAACCGAAAATTAAAGAAATGATTCCTTCTTATGGAGAGTCACTAATGGAAAATACAGAGCTATTGCACGAAATTCAAACTTCAACATCAGAGACGCTTGGTCTGAGCAAAAAAAAAGAGCTAGTTTATAGTTAATTTTTGGATATCGAAGCATCATTGAAATTAAAAACAACAGAACCTTTAATCGATCTTTGATTGAAGGTTCTTTTTTTGTTTTGGCTCTTTTCGTAAAGATTGTTGTTTTTAAAACGAAACTATTTTAGGTTGATTGGAGCGGAAGTGCGAGACTCCTGCGGGAGCAGCGGGACAGGTGAGACCCCACAGGCGTTTACGCCGAGGAGGCTCACCGCCCGCCCCGCGGAAAGCGAGCACCTGGAGGGGAAATCAACCACACTGCACTACTTCGTAAATAGCAACAAAGTATGCGAAAACAGCCTTTGTTTTAAAGCTTATTCATTTAAGGATGCATATTTGCAGGCAAGTTGATTGGGAACGAGATGCACTCGCTTTTCTAAGCAGGAGGCCCGAACACCCGCTCCAATCAACTTAGTTTTAACTTAAATAAAAACCCTTTTGCCTACAAACTGAGGGATGCTATTATAGCATCCCTAAAGATTCCTGATTCTAATGTATTTTTGAATTTATTTTGGAAATGGTCTCTTTATCGCAAATAATGAAAAGCTGTGCATCATCAGGAATTCGTGCATCTAATTTTTGGTTTATGTTAAGATCACCACGATCTGCTACCAGTGTGGCCCCTTTATTAAGAAGGTCCATGAATGCATCACGATAGGTTCGCCATTCATCTTGTTTAGAAATCTCATACATCGCCTCTTCATACTTTGAGCTCATGAGTTCTGAATACATGTGAGTGACTCCATGAGAAAATAATGATCGTACTGCTGCGTGGGAGATCATTTCTTGTGTAGGAATAAACTCATCCACCTTTACACGCTCAAATAAACGAATATGCTTTTGATTGATTACCTCAGCGGTGACGTGTATTGGCGTATTGGTTTTTTCTTCAATGGACGTTATGGCAGTGGCAACTAATAATGTCTTTCCATCGACAAGTAACGGATCCTTTGTAGCATAATTATCTTGTGTTATTTGGTCAGCAAAAATGATAACGCCTTTTGCTTTAGGCAGATTTGCACGGAGTAATGTTTCTTCATCGGTGGCATCCCCGCGAACATAAAACAGACGCTCCTCTAACATGGGTGATTTTTCCAGGTTATCAATGATAACAATATCAATGGTTTCATCAGATTTAAAAATTTCTTGAATTGCTGATTTTGACTTTTCACTCCATCCAATCAGAATGATATGATTTTTACCTGTATATTTCATTTTTCCACCAACTTTACGTTTTTCGATAAGATATACAGATTTAATGATTTTTCCAATAAAAAGACTAACAAGCCCAATACCCGTTATGTATAGACCGATGGTAAATGCTTTTCCAAGATCGGTGACCGGTGCATAGTCACCAAAACCAACCGTAGCAAGCGTTGTAAGAACCCAGTAAACTGAAGTTAAATATGATTCGAACGTCTGTGGCTCTATAGAAAAAGCAATATATGCTGCAACTAATATGTATAAAATGGCAAATGGTATAAAGATTTTCCCTCTTAATTTAATCAGGTAATATATTATTTTTTTTACCTTAATTCTCATCATACCCATCCTAGTTATAAAGTTCATCGTCGATTGAATTTATATTTCCCCAATTTAACAGATAATTAAACGTAAGTGTAAGAACTATTTATTCCCAAGTTGGGAGCAAAAAAGTATATAAAAGAAAGTTTGGTTGGATGTATGACGTTTAGCTCTGTTTCTTATGAACAAAAGGGGCAGGAACACTGGGTTTTATCTGCCCAAGCTTAATAGACCACTCATTCAGTTAGTTTTTGGTACCAAAACTATAGATTCTGCTCTTAAATTTCGCTCTAATTTTAATATAGATTATAAAAAGGACAATAATAGATGAATTAGAATATAAATTACTTTACGTGATTGGATGTGGGCATGACGCCAGAATTTACCCAGTAGGAAATTAAATTATAGGGGGAATGATTATGGAATCACCAAATGTTGCGACAAATACGAAACAAGAGGAGCCGCAGATTCAATCTACTGCGAATGTACTGAAGTTTATTATATACAGTTTAATAGGAAGTTTTATGTTTTTTTCCCATTACCATAAATGGTGTTTCAAGGATTCCAATTGATCATATAGTAATATGGATCAAAGGAACCCTGGTGAATACCACCCTCCAATGGTCTTGTTTTACAGGTATTGATGACATGATCGGCTATTTTTATCGAGAAGGATCCCATAGCCTTTTTGTGTTTTCCATCACTGTAACAATATTAGGAAAAACGTCCATAAAAATTATTTAAAGAAAATAATATTTATTCTAAAAATTCATATTATAATACTTTATTCTTATGCTATATTATAGGGAGAATTATTTATTATCACGTATAATTAAGAATTGGAGTGATTTAAATGAAGAAACTTGGTTTATTGAGTATGTTTTTGATTTTAACTATCTTTATCTCGGCTTGTGGAACCAATGAAGGAAAAAATGCAGGTGAGGAAAAGAAACCTGAAAAGGTATATAAAGTTGGTGTGGATACGACTTATCCTCCTTTTGAATTTAAAGAGGGGAACGACTATAAAGGTATCGATATCGAATTGATCAATGCAATCGCGAAAGACCAGGATTTCAAAATCAAATTGTCTCCAATGGATTTCGGTGGAATCATTCCGGCTATGCAAGCCAATCAGCTTGATGTGGCCATTGCAGGAATGAGCATTACAGAGGAAAGAAAAAAGGTAGTGGATTTCTCAACACCGTATTTTGATGCAGGGTTAACAATAGTTGTTAAGAAAGATAATACAAGCACTAAAACCGTTAAGGATCTTAAAGGAAAAACCATTGCAGTGAAAAAAGGAACAACAGGTGCTAAATATGCACAGGATAATGCTACGAAACTAGGAATCAAAGTTGTTCAATTCAATGATAGTCCAGCGATGTTCCAGGAAGTGGCCAACGGTAATGCGGATGCCCTTATAGAAGATTATCCTGTCATCTCATATGCAATCGCCCAAAAAGATCTTGGGTTGAAAATCGTAGGTGACCGTTTGAATGGTGACCAATATGGAATAGCTGTATTGAAAGGGCAAAACGGGGATTTATTGAAAAAAATAAATGATGGTCTTGCCAATCTTAAAAAAGACGGCACATATGATGAAATTATAAAAACGTATCTTGGTGAATAAGGTTAATAAACAATAGATTAAAGCTCATTAGGCGCGCTTATGGCGCGCTTTCTTTTTCAAAGGGGTGAAAGAAATGGATATAATTGTTGCGGCGTTGCCACTTTTATTAAAAGGACTTCAGGTGACACTTTATATCTTTGTGATTGCCATTATCCTAGGTTTTTTGATTGGTTTACTTGTCGCATTGCTGCGACTTGCCCCCATCAAAATCTTGAATTGGATTGCAAAGGTTTATGTGGATGCAATACGAGGGACACCGTTCATCGTTCAGTTATTTTTTATCTATTTTGGTGTGAATTCATTGAATTTGATTTCTTTGGACAGTACAACAGCTGGAATAATTACCGTTGCAATCAATGCAGGGGCATATTTTGCTGAAATAATAAGGGCGGGGATACAATCAATCGATAAAGGGCAAACGGAGGCGGCAAGATCCATCGGGTTCACTGGAGCTCAAACAATGAGATATGTCGTGCTTCCGCAAGCCTTTAGAAGGATGCTCCCTACCATTACGAATCAATCGATCATCAGCTTGAAGGACACTTCTCTATTATCCGTAATTGGTATAGCCGATTTAACCCAGCAAGGTCAGATTCAAGCTTCGGCAACCTTTGAAGCATTCAAGGTTTGGCTGGCCGTGGGTGTAATTTACTTTATCATCATCTATTTGTTAACCCTAATTGCTAATTTCATAGAAAGGAGGGTACAAGTTCGATGAGCATCATTACAGTAAAAAACCTAAGAAAATCATTTGGAACTGTCGAGGTTTTAAAAGATATAAATGCAGAAGTGCAGGAAAAGGAAGTAATTTGCGTAATCGGCCCTTCTGGATCTGGAAAGAGTACATTCCTGCGTTGCCTGAACCTCCTTGAGGAAGTTACCGGCGGCGAGGTGGTCATTAACGGACATGATATTACCGATCCTAAAAGGAAAATCAATATAAACAAAGTCCGGCAAGAAGTTGGAATGGTTTTTCAACATTTCAATCTATTTCCACATAAGACCGTTTTGGAGAACATTACCTTGGGCCCTATTAAAATTCGTGCCACCGATAAAGCGGAAGCAGGAAGATTAGCGCTTGAGTTATTGGATAAGGTTGGTCTAAAGGAAAAAGCAAATAGCTATCCAGGGGAACTTTCCGGCGGACAAAAACAGCGGGTCGCCATCGCAAGGGCATTGGCGATGAATCCGAAGATCATGCTATTTGATGAACCGACTTCTGCCCTTGACCCTGAAATGGTCGGTGATGTTTTGGAGGTAATGAAACAACTTGCTAAAGAAGGAATGACAATGGTCGTCGTTACGCATGAAATGGGCTTTGCCCGGGAAGTCGGGGACCGGGTGATATTCATGGATGGAGGGTATATCGTGGAAGAAAATGAGCCGAATGAATTATTCGGTAACCCTCAGCACGAAAGAACCAAAGCATTCTTGAGCAAAGTGCTTTAACGGGATGCTTTTAAGATCGTAAATCATGAATGAAGTTGTGCATAAAGTGTGGACAAAGCAATGCGGGAAATGTGGGGAAACCCCAAACGCATGAGCCTTTCCCTCATCTTTGTGCATAACTTTTTTTGTTTATAGAGCAGGAACCTATCAGTCAGGAGATGTTTTTATTCATATCAGCTTCAATCGGGCAAACGTCACAGAAAAGAAACCTATGCATTTAACACATGCATAGGTTTCTTTTTATTTATTTGGCACCGTAACTAATCAAGTTCGTCATGATTCGATATCCGCCTGGAACCTGGCCTTGAATTTGCCTGTATAGGACAAGGTTGGTATAGAGGTAGGTGCCATTACCGTATTTAGCCATAAGGATACCGCCATCAAATGGTTCTTCATTCGGATCAGCCATGGAAATGAATGTTTCATACCGTTCATCCCATTCCATTGGGAAATACAATCCTCTTTCTTGGACCCAATTGCTCCAGTCATCACTTGTTATTTTATTTGGATAGGTAAAAAGCGCCGATTCTGGTTTCGACACGTTTACTGTGGCTCTTTCATCAGTTACCCGCCAGCGAATCGAAGGATTCCCGAGGGTAAGAGGATATGGAGCCGTCTTCAATGCATCCCATCCATCACCCGGTTTATGGTATTGCACGACGAGATGTCCGCCGTTTTCCACATACTCAAGTAAGCGCGCGTTATATGCCTTTAAATCTTCCCTCGATAGATAGGCACGGATGCCTGTAACGATCGTGTCATATTGACTTAAATCACCTTCAGCTAAATCAGCTGCAGTTAACTTCGTAATGTTCAGCCCTGCATTGCTTAAATAATCTGCCACTTTATCGAATCCGCTTTCAATGTACCCCACTTTTAATGAAGCTGGCTTCAAAAGCTCAAATGCAACGGTATTGATAGCTGCTGGGTATTGGTAATAGAATGTTCCGATATGGTCATAGGAAATCTCCTGAATGGTCGAATCAAAGGTTTTCCCATTGACAGTGGCAGCAGCCTTCACCTGATATTCGCCTTTTTGGATGGCCTTCGGCGGTCTGAGGGTGAACTTCACTTGTTTTTCTTCTGATTTTTCGTTAAATGATACAGTGGCATTTTGGGGATGAACTCCCCAATTTTCAGGGACTTTTAAAGCGACCTTTGCTGATGCTTTTCCTTCTGTATAGTTTTTCAAGGTCACCGCCACTGGGATTTCCTCTTTTACATCTGCTGTATTTACGACGATATCTTCAGGAGATAAGGTAAGGGCAACGTCGGGAAGGACGGCGATCGTTCCATCCAATTCTTCCTTAATGGAAGTTTTTGTGCTCCCGTATTTATAAGAAATGCTGGTCGTAATGGTTGATTCATCATAGGCGTGGTAATAAGCTGCATCTTCAGGGACTTCAACCAGGTAGGTCATTGTCGCTGATTTATTAGGTGCTAGATTGACATCTTTTGATTTTATTTTTGTCTTCCATCCTTTAGGCACGTTCAATGCAGCAGCGACTTTTTTCAATGTTTGTTTCCCGTTATTCTTCAAGGTTATGGTTACGTACGTATTTTGACCTTTAGTAAGAATCTTTGAAGCTGCTTCAGCTTGAACCTCGAGCCCTGAGGAGACATAACTGACGTTTTGCAATTGCTCTTCTTTTAATGAGAGCTTATGAAGCAAGTCGTTTTGGATGGCAGGGCTTAGCTTTGACTTTTTGACTTGCGCAGTCATTGAACGAACATTGGAAAGAGCTTTTTGGGATGTTGAAAAAACACGTTTAGCATGGGGATAAGACTCAATAACAGCGTCCAGATTCCGTTGCAGGTACCTAAATTCACCTTTTAATTTTGAAGCTGAGCGAGGGAGTTTTTCAGCCCATTCAGTAAAATTGTAAGGTACACCTGCAAAAAGGTCCGATTCGCTTTTTGTATCAACCGCGCTTTGCTTCAAATCCAAATGGATCTGGCGCGGTGCTGCAGGGATATCAGAACCCATGCCTTGGCTTTTGTGCAGATAGCGGGATTGTTCTCCAAGCTGTGGGTAAGTCATTTTGTATATTGGGTCATATTTACCTATTTCTATCGAAGTGGTTGCTTGATCTGCCGAGGAAAAGGGCAAATATAACTTTTTCACTTGCCATACCGATAGACCTTGTTTCAATTGTTGTGGAAACACAGTTGGGTCGGCGGCATCCGTAAAGGCACGTTCACTTAGGATTGTCATTGTTCGATGATGTCCATGCTGGGTATCATCATTTTGAAAGGATGGCATCAATATATCTGGCTGATACGTCCGAATAAAGCGGATAAGCCGTTCATATGTGAGTTCCTCGCCCCATTTTTGTAATGTTTCCTCTGGTGTTTTAGAGAAGCCGAAATCATAAATGGGATCAGAGGTGGTTTCGCTTAGATGATAGGCTTTAACCCCGGTGATTTTTGCAGCTTCTATCATTTCCCTCGAACGGATGATTCCAAGAGCGTTGTCCAGTTCATCCCCAATTTCATTTTGTCCTCCCTCACCACGGTTTGCAATCAGGCTGGATGTTTTCACCCCTAACCCTCTCGATAGATAAGCGAGAAAGTCACTGCGTTCATCATCGGGATGGGCACCGCTGTTCAAGAATGTCACAGTCGTTTCGAGCGGCTTGACCGCATTCCATAATTCGACGTTGGTATCATCAGGATTTGCAGCGCTGCCTCCAAGCGGCAATGATGCAAGAACCAACAAAAGGGAAAACAACGATAACAAAGCTTTTTTCATTCTTCTTTTAACCCCCTTCAACTTTTATAAAACACCTAAAAAAAATGTAGGTTAGTAATGTTTTCTAACTAACCAGATAAAAATCCTATCTAATAAATAGCACTAATGGTTATAAATGTAAATAATTCGAAGTAACTATTAAAAATTGAACATTTTAAATGTTCCGAAAAAAACTTGTGTGTTGAAATTATTTAAGTTATATTTTTACTTAATTAGGAAGATTTACTAACTAAATAATGTAAGGCCGTGATGTGATGAGTTTTAAAAGGACACCCAGTCATCAAAAATATGTAAATAAAAAAAGGATCATTCAATGCATCCAAGAATGTTCACCCATTTCAAGAGCTGAAATCGCCGTTAAGCTTCAGCTAAGTAAACCAACTGTTTCTCAGGCTGTGGATGAACTTATACAGGAGAAATGGGTATACGAGAAAGGAATAGGAGTATCCTCATCTCAAGGCGGGAGGAGGCCCATCCAGCTCTTTTTTAATGAAAAGGCTGCCTATATCATCGGTGTCGATATAGGCGGGACGAAAGTGAAAATCGTTTTAAGCGATTTAAGCGGCAACATCCTTGCTGACACTAGTTTTTCAACAAACACTTATTTAAATTCAGGGCTGCTTAAACAAATGGCGATTGAAACGGAGCGGTTAATTGCAAAGAATCAGATTGCGAAGGAAAGGATATTGGGGATGGGAGTCGGGATCCCTGGCATTACGCAAACGGCAAGCGGATTAGTAATAGAGGCACCGAGTTTAGGCTGGGTACAATATCCATTTATAGCAGAAGCGAAGCGTTATTTTGATTTCCCCATCTTTCTGGACAATGATGTAAACGCGGCTGCACTAGGTGAACAGTGGCTGGGTAATGCACAAAATAAGCGGAATTTACTGTTCATTGCGGTTGGCACGGGAATCGGAAGCGGCATCATCTTGAATAACCAGTTATACAGAGGAGCTTCCAGTGCCGCTGGGGAAATGGGATATATGGTGACGGACAAAGAGGATATAAAACGTGAATTCAAGCCGATTTTCCATAGATACGGCTATTTGGAAAGTGTCGCAGGAGGCAAGTCGATTGGCGGTCACTTCACCAGGGAGGTCCTCAAGGATCCTCACCATTTTTTATTCGAACGGGCCAAATCTTCCGAACTATCGGGGGAGGATGCTTTTTTGGCAGCAAAAAAAGGAGATACTGCAGCTATGGCCATCATAAATGAAGCCATCGAACATTTAGCCTGCGGAATTGTCAATGCGGCTAGTTTGCTAAATCCGGAAGTGATCATTTTAGGAGGTGGTGTATTAAATTCTGCTGAATACATTTTACCTAGAATTCGGAAAGTCGTTGATCGATATCTTCCAAGTTTAGTAGAAATGAAAACTTCACAACTGGGAGAAGACGCAGGGGTGCTTGGAGCGGTTTCCCTATTTTTAAGGGAACATGATGGCATTTTGAATTTTCGTGATGAGGGGGAATATTAATGAAAAATAGGAAAAAGTCGCTTGTTTCAGTACTGACCTTATCGGCAGCACTATTAATTTCGGGATGTAACGGTACAGATACGAAAACGAATTCGGATGCTGGCGAAAAGGGTGAGCTCGAAGATAAAATCGTTGTTTATTCACCGCATGGCAAAGATATTTTATCAAAATTCGAAAAGCAGTTCGAAGATAAGTATGGTATTGATGTTGAGTGGCTTGATATGGGGTCTCAGGAAATCCTTGACCGTGTTCGTTCAGAGAAAAGTAATCCGCAGGCGGACGTTTGGTGGGGTGCACCTTCCACGAACTTCAATCAAGCAAAGGATGATGGGCTGCTGGCCGCTTATAAGCCTAGCTATTCCGATAGTCTCGATGAAGGATTCCGCGATTCGGAATGGTATTGGACAGGAACAAGCCAGACACCGGAAGTCATCATGTATAACAGCAAAGAATTATCAAAAGACGAGGTACCGAAAGATTGGGATGAGCTGCTTGATCCGAAATGGAAAGACGAAATCATCATCCGCTATCCGTTAGCCTCCGGAACGATGAGGACAATTTTTTCTGCGATGATCTATCGTACGTATAAGGATACAAATGATCCAAAAGAAGGGTATGACTGGTTAAAGAAGCTCGACCAAAACACGAAGGAATATTCAGCGAATCCGGAAATGATGTATAACAAGGTAGCCAAAGGAGAGGGCTCACTTTCCGTTTGGGCAATGCCGGATGTCGTCATGCTGAAAGAAAATAAAAATTATCCATTTGAGTTCGTCATTCCAGAAAGCGGAACGCCAGTATTGACAGAAGGTATCGCCATCGTTGAAGGTGCCAAGCATCCAAAAGCGGCTGAAGCCTTTTATGAGTTCGTGAATTCACAAGAAGCCGCAAAAACATTAGCAGAAGAATTTTACAGGATTCCGACCAGAAGTGATGTTAAGGGTTTACCTGAATGGATCAGGGAAACGGAAATTAAAGCGATGGATATTGATTGGAATGCATTTCAGGAAAAAGGTGACGAGTGGATGAAATACTGGGACGAAAATATTAAAAGTGGAGATAAAGAAATTAAAGAATAAGGAAGTGTCGTTGGGATGGCGTCAATAAAAATAGAGAATGTCCAAAAAGCCTTCGGGAAAACGATAGCTGTTGACCAGTTAAATCTGGACATCAAAGAAGGTGAGTTTTTTACCTTTCTTGGTCCAAGCGGCTGCGGTAAAACGACAACACTTCGGATGATTGCCGGTTTTTATTATCCAACTAAAGGTGTCGTCCGATTTGGCGACAAAGATATGACGCGTGTACCTCCGGAGAAAAGAAATACAGGCATGGTTTTTCAAAACTATGCCCTCTTTCCCCATATGACTGTTTTTGAAAATGTAGCGTTTGGCTTGCGTGTGAGAAAGGTTTCTTCTGCTGAATTAAAGAAGAGAGTGCTGGATGCCCTCCAAAAGGTCAGGCTGGAGAGCTACTCGGATCGTCAAGTGAGCCAGTTAAGCGGAGGGCAGCAGCAGCGGGTGGCCCTTGCGAGAGCACTGGTCATTGAACCGGAAATATTACTGCTGGATGAACCATTAAGTAATCTGGATGCCAAGCTTCGTGATGAAATGAGAGTGGAAATCTTAAGGCTGCAGCGTGATTATAAGATTACCACCATTTATGTCACTCATGATCAGGCTGAGGCATTATCCATGAGTGATCGAATCGCTGTGTTCAATTATGGTGTATGTCACCAGGTCGGGACGCCAACAGAAATTTATAATCGGCCGGCCAATGATTTTGTGGCGAGTTTTATAGGCGAGATTAATCTTTTGCCCGTTCAAGTTGAAAAAGTTCAACAAGATAATATAGAGATTGTCCTTAAGAATAGTGAAAAACCGATTAAATTGAAGGTGGAAAATCAAGCTAGGGACGGAATTTCAATCATACAGAGTGATGCTGACCTTGCTGTTTCGATTCGTCCTGAAGCAATCAGGATTCTGGATGTGACCGAAGAAGGAACGAATATCTTTAAAGGTAAAATAAATTCCGTCCAATTCTTTGGATCTGTTGTGAATGTCATGGTGGATGTTCAAGACGTGTTACTAAGGGTCGACGTATTTAACACCCATGATTTTGGATACTTTTATCAAGGAAAGGAAGTGTATGTCCAGCTTCCCGAGAAACAGCTGCGTCTTATCCCTGTCATAAGCGGTGATGCGCCATGATTAAAAATCGTGATACGAGATTGACGGTTTGGCTCCTTATACCAGTTGTATTGGTGCTCATAGCATATGTACTCTACCCGTCATTGAGGACCTTTATTGAAAGTCTGCAAAAAGACGGAACGATATCCCTTGGAAATTATCAGGACTTTTTCGTACAGGAATCGAAAACGAACTTAGAGGCTCTTTGGAATTCTGTTTATATATCCTTTTTGAGTGTATTGGTCAGTGCCTTGATTGGCATTCCGCTCGCATTCATTTTTAACCGTTACGATTTTCCCGGCAGAAGCTTCTTTTCATCAGCAGCGATTTTGCCGATTGTCCTTCCATCATTGGTAGGGGTAATGGCCTTTATGTTTTTATATGGAGAATCGGGATTGATTCCAAATGCCATCAAGGACCTGTTCGGTCTCGATAAGGTTCCATTCAAGATTGGCGGGGTACCGGGAATTCTTATCGTGCATGCCTATACGATGTATGTTTATTTTTATATGACCGTATCCGCTGCAATCAATAAAATAGATCCATCACTTGAAGAAGCCGCTTATAACTTAGGAGCAAATAAATTAAAGGTTTTTTGGAAGGTGACATTTCCATTATTGACACCTGCAATCGTTGCCGCCTCTTTACTTGTTTTCATGATATCGATGGCTTCTTTCAGTGCCCCGTTTTTATTAGCTGGCGGATACAGGGTGTTGAGCCTGCAAATTTATTTTTCAAAAATCAATGGTGATATGGAAATTGCCGCTACCCAATCGGTCATTCTATCCATCGTTTCGATTTCATTTCTATTATTCATGCGTTGGTATCAGAAAAGGAAGGATTATCGAATGGCCTCGAAAGGGATTGGGGCACACAGGAGTGAAGTGAAGAACCCGGTTATGAAATGGGTGATGGTCGTAACAGGAGTCATCGGCGTAATTATTCTGCTTTTACCGCACTTTACGATTCTCTTGCTTTCACTTGTGCCGGATGGAACCTGGACATTTCAAACGTATCCCACAGTATTTAATGTTGAAAATTACAGGCTTTTGTTTGAAGACCCTAATATCTTCAAGCCGTTAAGAAATAGTTTATTGATGGCGTTTATTGCAACGTTGGCAAATCTGGTGTTTGGCGTCATTGCTTCCTATGTACTTGTCAAACGGAAATTCGTCGGGAAAAGCTTTGTCGATATTCTAGTCATGATTCCTTGGGCGTTGCCTGCAACGGTCATAGGGATGAACTTGATATTCGCATTCAATGAACCTAGCGTTTTTTCCTTTGGTCAAATCTTGGTAGGCACATTTTGGATTTTGCCGCTTGCCTATTTCATCAGGCATATTCCACTCGTTGTCCGGTCGACTAATGCCGTTCTGGAGCAGCTGGATGATTCGATTGAGGAAGCAGCCAGAAACTTGGGGGCTAAGTGGTTTTATACCTTCAGAAGGGTAATATTTCCGATTATTATGCCTGGTGTTTTATCAGGGACATTATTGGCATTTATCGAATCTGTGGGGGAATTCCCGACCTCGGTCCTGTTGTACACGATTTCAAACAGGCCCATATCCATTGAAATCATGAATCAGCTTCGGATGTTCAATATGGGGCAGGCCGCTGCCTATGGGATGATTCAAATCACGCTGATTGTAATCGTTCTCTTTATTTCGAACAAGTTTTTTGGAATCAAAGCGGAAAAAGCTTTATAAATCGGAGGTTCAAAGATGAGCAGGCTTGAACAATTTATCAATAATGAAGGTAGTGTCTTTCCAGGAAAAACCTATGCTAGAGAGCTTCTGATGCCTGTTTTTAATGATCAAAGAGATTACTTATTTGATGCAATGTTCGATATTCATCGGGCACATGTCATCATGCTTTCGGAACAAAAGATCATTAAAGATGAAGAGGCGAAAACCATGCTTGATGGGATTCGGAAAGTGGCCCAAACAGATCTCGCTCAGTTGACCTATCAGCCCCAATTCGAAGACTTATTCTTCATGATGGAGGCAAAGATCGGTGAGGAAATCGGCCATGAACTTGCAGGGAAGATTCATATCGGCCGCAGTCGTAATGATATGGGGGTTGCGATGTACCGGCTTGTTTTGAGAGGTCATCTGCTCCAATTGGTTGGCTATGCAAACCAATTGAGTGAAGCATTCTTGGTGCAGGCTGAAAAACATACAGAAACCTATATTACAGGTTACACACATACCCAACCGGCTCAGCCGACTACAATAGGACATTACTTTTTAGCCATTTATGATGTGCTTCAAAGGGATATTGGCCGGTTATGGGCAGCTTATGAAACGGTTAACCAATCCCCTTTGGGTGCAGCCGCGTTAACGACCACCGGTTTTCCGATCAGTCGGAACCGTACGGCTGAACTGCTTGGGTTTGATTCGGTGATTGAAAATTCCTATGACTCGATTGGCGGGGCAGATTATTTATTGGAAACCGCAACTGCCATCATGACGTGCATGGTCAATACCGGAAGGTGGATCCAAGATTTCCTGCAGCATGTGACAAGGGAGTTTGGTACATTTCACGTGGCGGACCCTTATGTTCAAGTGAGCAGCATCATGCCGCAAAAAAGGAATCCTGTCTCCATTGAACATTCCCGTTCGATTGCAAGCAGTGCGTATGGTGATGCCCTTGCTGCAATTAATATGATTCACAATACACCATTTGGTGATATCGTCGATACGGAAGATGATTTACAGCCACATTTATATCGGGCTTTTTCGAATGCAGGCCGTGTCATGAAACTAATGTATGCCGTCATGTCGACTTTGAAAGTAAATGAAGAACATACAAAGAAAATGGCCGCAAAATTCAGTATAACGATTACTGAATTAGCGGATACCCTTTCAAGAGATTACGACATATCCTTTAGAAAAGCCCATTCCATAGCCAGTCATATTGCAAAAAAGTCGATTAGTGAAGGGAAAGAGCTATATGATTGGGACACACAAGAAATCAACAAGATCATCAATGAATTCGTATCAGTGAACATAGCAGAAGATGAATGGAAAAAAATAATCTCTCCCGAATATTTTGTGGAGATTAGAAGCATTCAAGGCGGGCCCTCCCCGAAAGAGGTTGCGAGAATGATTTTAAATAGAAAACAAAAACTGGAACAAGAGTTGCAGGAATATAAGAAAGTGGTCAAAGAATTGAATGATGGCAGGAAGGCTTTAGTGGATTACTGAAATGAGCTTTAACGGGCATGAAAGTCACGAGTATTTGCTTCATGGACACGAGTAAAAGCATGAAATTCCCGAGTATTTGCTCCTAACTCACGAATAAAAGCCCGAACCTTCTGAAGAGAGTATTTTTTGTTGGCTCGGAAGCAATACGATGCATTTTACTAAGAAAGCTTCATATTTTATGATACATAGTCATTCTTTATCAGGGTGGCTATTTATTTTGGATTTTTAATGCAACTGAGTCATCCCCAGTGACCATGAATGTAGATTATCCCTAAAAATAATGCTATTATTTGGAAAAAAATATAATGTGAGGCGGAATGTTAATGTCAAATAGATCTCAGTTCGGTGTTATCCTGATTTTAATAGCTTTCGTAATATCGATTACTTTTTGTTTGAATCCGGAAGTCTTATTAAGAGGTGGATATGATTTAGCTATGGATGGCCTGGTAGTATCCAGAACCTTGATGATTATTTTTTCGTTGTATTTATTAGTTAAAATAGGGGATTTGTTTATAAACAGAAAAGATTAATAGTCTAAAATGAGGTTTCCCATAAACAATAATGAGATAAAGGACACTATGTTTGGAAGCCGAGAATAAGGAAGGCTCAGTCTTTTGACTGAGCCTCCAATGTTTATTGATCCATAACCAGTTTCAAAATTTGCTTCATATATCGTTAACGGATTTAGGTTCCAACTGAACCGCGTGCTTTCTGAAAGTAATACTCACCGTGATCATCACAATGAAATTGACTGCCAATGCAATGATTCCCACATTCAAATCTTTTGCTGCTTGCGGCAAGGATGGAAACAAGGTCCCTATTGTCGATTGACTGAGTGTAATGCAGATTACGATGGCCAATCCGGTAATGATGCCGGCGATTGCGCCAAATTTATTGATCGGATTATTCCTTTTCAGACTAAAGAGAAGGGATGGGAAGAGCTGTGTGATGAGACTGTATCCCATAAGAATTAATGCCGACATCGTTTCGCCGCCGTTTAAGGTGAAGTAGACGGCTATAAGGGCAATGATAGGCACAAGGAACTTTGCCAATCGTACAATATGGCGATCGGATACGTCAGGTGCAAATTCCTTATAAACGTTTTTCGCGAGCAGTGTAGCGACGCTCATCAAAAGCATGGATCCCGGCACCAATGCGGTCAACAATCCAGCGCCGCCGATTATGCCTATAAACCATGGATCAAAGGTCTCGATCGAAAGGCGCAGCAATGAGAGGTCCGCATCTGCACCAACGAGTCCGGGCACTTTCAATATAGCTGTAAACCCAACGAAAAAGACGAATAACAGCATGAGTGTATATAAAGGACTGATGATGGCGTTCTTTCGAAATACCTTGCCGCTGCGTGCTGAATAAACAGCGCTGAAAACTTGCGGCCACATATAGAAACCGAATACGAGCAATATTACCGTGGAGATGAACCATGATACGCTAAGCCCCTGATCAGGGAACTTTAGAAAACCAGGCTTGGCGGCATCAACCGCTTCAAACATCGGCTGAAATCCGCCAAAGTAATGTATCGGCAGATAAATCCCCAAAAATCCTATTATGGCGACCATCATGATATCTTTAATGACCGCGGTCCAAACTGAACCGTGTATACCGGAGATCATCACATAAATGGTAAGGCTGATCGCCCCCATCCAAACTGCCTCAGACATTGAGATGGCACCATAAGATGCTTCTGAGACAATGATCCCCAATCCTTTCAGCTGCACGACGATCACTGGGATCATCGACACCACACCGACAAGTGCAGCCAAAATTCCTAAACTGGGACTCATATATTTGCTTACAAAGAAATCGGATTGAGACATCAGTTTATTTTCTTTGGCATATCTCCATATTTCCGGCAGGAGCCAATAGGATAATACGTAAGACAAAGTAATGTAAATTAGAACATATAGAGCGGGTGCGCCCTTGCCATAAGCCCAGCCGCTGCCGCCAAGGAAGGAGAAGGTCGTATAGATTTCCCCAGCCATCAGCAGAAAGACGAATATCGCACCAAAACCGCGTCCGCCCACCGTCCATTGTTCCAAGTCCATATCTTTTCCTTTTGAAGAGCGTATTCCTAAAAATATCGATAGAAGTAAAAATGCTAAAATGATTAAGAGAGCAATATTCATTCCTGGTCACCTTCCCGATTCCTGGGATCCAGCTTATACATGATGCCGAGTATGGCAGAGGTAAGGACCACCCACATAGCCATCCAGAACATATTGAAAGGCATCCCTAATACATATGGTTCTATTTTATTAACAAAAGGTAGAAATCCCAGTATGCCTATAAAAGGAACTAGTGTAAGAATATATATAATCTTCATTAAACAACCCCCTTCGTTTTAAATAAAGTGAAACGCCCACCAATGGGGGTTCATTCTTCAATGCCACTGATGGATGGGTGAACCAAACCGGATGGAAAATTCATACATGACGGAAAAGGTCCGATAATATATATTAGCTTACACTATTTTGATATAAAATTTAATGCAGTTGCCTGATATATTTTAGCAAAAGTGTGCAGAAAGCCGAATGCCTAATATGTTCATATGCAGATAAAGCCTTGAATTCATATTGAGTTCAAGGCTTTATTTCCTTTAGCTATCTTTTTTTTCGATAATTATATAGTATCACCAAGAGGATGAACCAGATTGGGGTCAAGAGCAGTGATAGCCGTGTAGCTTCAGCGAATAGCATAACAATAAGGATGAACAGGAATAAGCCTAAAATGACGTAATTGACAAAAGGTGTAAAAGGAGCCTTGAAAGTCGATTCGGCTCTTAGGTCAGGCCTTGTTTTCGAATATTTGATATGGGAGATCAAGATAATGCTCCATACCCATATGAAACAGATGGCACTGATGGTAGTCACGACAGTAAATGCCTGTTCCGGTATCAGCTTGCTTAATAATGCCCCTATTGATACAACGATTGTGGATGTGAATAAGGCATTGCTCGGAACAGCCTGTTTATTTAATTTTTCCAGCTTAGCTGGGGCTTCACCATTCCTGCTTAACGTATAAAGTATTCGGCTCGTTGAAAATAAACCGCTGTTGCATGCAGAAGCAGCGGATGTCAAAACGACGAAGTTGATGATCCCTGCAGCGACTGGAATGCCGATTAACGCAAAGACCTCTACAAATGGACTGCTTGTGGCATCCAGTTGTGTCCATGGGTTGACGCAGAGAATGACGAATAGTGCACCAACGTAGAAAAGCAAAATCCGGACAGGGATTTTATTGATGGCAGATGGAATGTTCTTTCGCGGGTTCGCCGTTTCTGCTGCAGAAACCCCGACCAATTCGACACCGACAAATGAGAAGACGACCAACTGTAAAGATAACAGGAATCCGGAAATGCCATTGGGGAACATGCCGCCATGATTCCAAAGGTTCGTTAGGGAAACCGTTCCGGTATTGGTATTGAAGCCGAGGATCAGAAGGAAAATTCCTACGATGATCAAGGCGATGATCGTGATTACTTTAATGATGGCAAACCAGAATTCCAATTCGCCAAAGATCTTAACGGTCAATAGGTTCAATCCTAACAGAATGACCAGACAAAGCAGAGCCGGAATCCATTGAGGGACATCAAACCAATATTGCATATAAACACCGACAGCTATGATATCGGCCATTGCGGTCATGATCCAACAAAACCAATATGTCCAACCGGTCACGAAGCCGGCCCATGGACCGACATATTCAGTTGCGAATTCAGTGAATGATGTGTACCCTGCATTGGATAAAAGCAGTTCCCCCAGGGCCCTCATCACAAAAAACAAGGCAATCCCTATTATCATATAAGAGAATAATATGGAAGGACCTGCTAATTGTATGGCTTTTCCGGAACCTAAAAATAAACCGGTGCCAATGGTTCCTCCTATTGCAATCAGTTGTACATGTCGATTTTTTAAATCTCTTTTTAATTCTTGTTTAGCCAATTCGTACGCCCCCGTTTTTATAGTCTGGTAGTGAATGTTTACCTGCATGGTCTTGGAGAGAGGGACGTGATTGTCGTCCAGCTTGCCTTTCCCATTTATTGTTATAGTCCAATCACAATATGGACAATAAAAAAAGAGATTGGATAATACCAATCTCTTAAAGGGCTCAGAATAACAATATATCATTCGTTACTCTTCTGTCCTTTTGCCTGAGATTGTGAATCCTTCGGCGCTGCATCTTGTACAGTCTCTCCAGAAGCTGCTCCTGCTATAGTGTCATCCATAGCATTCATCGCTTGCTTGTATGCGGTTGTGAAGAAATGTCAGTCAGTGATGATTTTCCACTGCTTGATCATTTCATTATGCTTATAAAATAATATTGGAATTCTATCATCTATTTTTCGGTAGGTCAACAATTTTTTTTGAAATGAAACAGGCATTTTCTGTAGTTTAATAGTGGTCTGTATTTAACTTAAGGTCTAAGCAGAAGTGATTGTTTTCTACTCATTATGAACGATCACTATAATAAAATACTGAACATCATTTTTTTAAAATGATATTTTTAGATTAGAAAAATCAACAAGATATTATTGGCAACTGTTTATTTCAAAAATACAATTGTATTTTTACAGAATATTTACTATTATAAGATAAGAAAACATAAATGAAGTGTTATTGGTATTTTTTCGATAGAGCATTTCTAACTGCAATAATTAATAAGTTCGTGGTAAGGATAGAAAAGCATTACCGATATTGCATCTGGAGGAGTTAATCATGTCGAACAAGGAATTAAAGAGAGGGCTGGAAGCACGTCACATTCAAATGATAGCTTTGGGCGGAACCATCGGAGTCGGGTTATTCATGGGATCTGCGAGCACGATCAAATGGACCGGGCCCTCTGTAATGCTTGCTTATGCCATTGCAGGTATTTTTATATTTTTCATCATGCGTTCCATGGGTGAGATGCTTTATTTAGAACCGACTACAGGTTCTTTTGCAACCTTTGCGAGCAGCTATATACATCCTTTGGCAGGTTATATGACTGCTTGGAGCAATTGGTTTCAATGGGTAATCGTCGGAATGTCCGAAATCATTGCGGTTGGCTTGTATATGCAATATTGGTTCCCGGAGTTACCGGCCTGGATACCAGGTGTGGTCGCCATGATCATCTTGGGAGCGGCCAACCTCATTTCCGTTAAATCCTTCGGGGAATTTGAATTCTGGTTTGCACTTATAAAAATCATAACGATTATATTGATGATCGTTGCCGGCCTAGGCCTTATCTTCTTTGGAATAGGGAATGGCGGGGATGCGATTGGATTATCGAATCTTTGGGAAAATGGCGGCTTCTTTACGGGAGGCTGGACAGGATTCTTCTTTGCGCTTTCACTTGTCGTGGCTTCCTATCAAGGCGTTGAGCTTATCGGCATCACAGCAGGGGAAGCGAAAGACCCAACGAAGACCGTAACAAAAGCGATTCAATCAATTATATGGCGCATTTTAATTTTCTACATTGGTGCCATTTTCGTCATCGTGACAGTATTCCCTTGGGATCAACTGGATGACTTAGGCAGTCCGTTTGTTTCTACCTTTGCCAAAATAGGTATCACTGCAGCGGCAGGCATCATTAATTTTGTGGTCATCACTGCGGCGATGTCTGGATGCAACAGTGGGATCTTCAGTGCAGGTCGTATGCTTTACACACTGGCATTGAATGGCCAAGCTCCGAAAGTCTTTGCTAAAGTATCTAAAAATGGAGTTCCGGCATATTGCACGATCGCTGTACTATTAGGGTTGGGCATCGGGGTTATCCTGAATTACCTTGCACCGCCGCAAGTATTCCTTTATGTGTACAGTGCGAGTGTTTTGCCTGGGATGATTCCATGGTTTGTCTTACTTATCAGTGAGCTTAAGTTCAGAAAGGTAAATGCCGCTGAAATGGAGAAACATCCGTTCAAAATGCCGTTGGCCCCTTACAGTAACTATGCGACAATAGCCTTTTTACTGATGGTGCTGGTAGGTATGTGGATCAATCCTAGTACAAGGATTTCCTTGGTTGTCGGGATCGTTTTCCTAGCCTTGGTAATAGCAAGTTATTACATGCTGAAAATGGATAAACGAACACCATTGGATGTTAAATCCGATGATGAGATTTCAGGATAAGAAATTCTAGTAAAAAGCCCTTCTCTAATTCGAGAAGGGCCTTTTTTTCCTTGTAGATCAATTGTGGAATTTACGAGTAAAACGGCGAAACTCACGAGTGTAGTCGTGGAATTCACGAGTGAAATAGCGAAATTCACGAGTAAAGTCGTCGAATTCACGAGTAAAATAGCGAAATTCACGAGTAAAGTCGTCGAATTCACGAGAAGTCGTTGAATTCACGAGTAAAACAGCGAAACTCACGAGTATAGCTAAATTGACCCCATTACCATGGAGGGACAGCAAGGGGAATGTATCTTCATGCCAGTTTTTTTCATAGGATGTTACATATTTACCCGAGGAAGGGGTTATCTTTTGGAAAGAACAAAGCTTACCGGGCGTATCGTTTCACCTAATGATGCTGAGTATGAGCGTGCCAGGATAAATAATAACTTAAGTTTTTCTAAATTCCCAAAGGTCATTGTGTTTTGTCAAAATTCCGATGATGTGTTGAATTCATTGAAGTGGGCCCGGGAAAATCATGCACCTTTCCGGGTTAGGAGCGGCAGGCATAGTTATGAAAATTTTTCATTAGTGAATGGCGGTCTAGTCATTGATATTAGTGAAATGTACAATATCAAGGTCAATCGTGAAAAAATGATCGCAAAAATTGAAGCCGGAGCTGATTTAGGGCGAGTATATAATACGTTATGGAACTATGGCACGACGATTCCGGCAGGGACCGAAAGCAGTGTTGGTGTTGTAGGTCTTACGCTCGGCGGTGGAATAGGTATGTTAACGAGGCGCTTTGGACTTACTTGTGACAATCTACTTGAAATAGAAATGGTAAGGGCTTGTGGAAAGAGGGGAGCCAAACTCATTAAAGCGAATAGGAAAATCAATAGTGATTTATTTTGGGCATGCTGCGGGGGAGGAGGGGGAAACTTTGGCATAGTCACTTCTCTTACTTTCAGGGTAACCCCCGTATCAAGGGTTTCCGTTTTCTCCGTCACATGGGGGTGGGAAGATTTCGAAGCGGTGTTTGAAGCCTGGCAGGATTGGGCCACTCAAGCTGATGAAGGCTTAACTTCAGAAATAGAATTCAAGGCAAAGGAAGCAAACGAAATTTTTGCTAAAGGTGAATTTGTTGGAACGTCACATAGATTGAAGCAGCTATTAAAGCCTTTGACAAAAACCGGTTCACCAATAAATGTCATGATAAAGGAAGTCCCATATATTGAAGCCGTAAGATTCTTTGATTATCCAGCTGGAAATCAACCGGCGCATCGAAAGAGGTCAGGATCTTTCATTGAAAAAGCTTTTCCACAGCAAGCAATCGCAACTATGAAACATTTTTTAGGAAATGCTCCAAATGAAAATGCAGCCATTTGGCACCAATCCCTAGGAGGAGTGGCGGGCCTTAAAGATCCAAAGGAGACAGCTTTTTATTATCGAGATGCCATCATCGCCCAGGAGTATCAGGCTACATGGACCAATCCAGAAGAAGAGCGGCTAAACATTCGTTGGATCAAGGACCTGAAGCATGCCTTGTCACCATTTACTACCGGTGACTATGTGAATTGGCCGGATACTCTAATCAAAGATTGGCCAACTGCGTATTATGGAGAAAATTTCAAACGGCTTAGGGAAGTGAAAACGAGGTATGATCCCTACAATGCGTTTAAGTTCCCACAAAGCATACCGCCATTAAATAAGTGGGGTTGAAAAAGCTTAGCTTCACCATAAACATTCGTTATATAAAGGCCTATTCCTGAATTTGGATATAGGCCTCTTTCTTCTTGTTTTGAATCAATTATTCGAGATAATCCCCAGAATCATTCCGCTTGCTGAGCTTGTACTGTACTATAAACCTGATTTACGGAAGATTGGGCTTGGGCAATTTCTTGAGCAGCTTGTTTAATGGCTTCTTGTGCCAAAGTTGGATCCGAGGAAGATTTTTCAATTGCTTGTGAAAGTAAGGTTTGCGTAAGGGTAACGTTAGCTTTTGCTTGATTTAATTGATTGATATCAATTTGTTGTTGAGGCATGTAGTTTCTCTCCTTATGTCATTATTGAAATTACTCCATTAGGATGACCTTTCTTTTCTATTTTATAAGGAGAAAAAAATATAACGTAGACAGATGGACAGCTTGGAAAAGTTCTGAAACGACCAAAAAAGTCCATTTGGAAAAACAATTTAACAATCCAAATTTGTAAAAAAGATGCAAGCTCAGGATTGAAAAGCGGGCAGTAAGAGAATGGGATTATTCGTTTTATTTACTTAGAATCCTGAAATTTTCATCTGCATAAATAGATTGCGTCCCTTGAATAAAATTGTAAGATAATGCAAAAAAAATGTGATTTATTCTTTGTTAAGTTAATTAAATTATACTTTACTTATTGGTTTTATCAGATTAAAATCGGAGAAAGAATTATTATAAGAGGATGAGCTGATTGGACAACCGAAAGCTCCTGAACGCGATAAGCGAACAGGAGCTTTTTGCGTTCATTTTGGAAAAAGGAGCTGGCTAGATGAATATTGATCATATTGAAGCGTTTATGTATGTTGTTCACCTTAATAGTTTTCATAAAGCCGCAGAGGCGATGTTTTTATCACAGCCAACGGTTTCGGCAAGAATTAAGACGCTTGAGAGTGAGCTCGATTCAGTACTATTTGAGAGGCAAGGAAGAGGGATTATTTTAACCGAAAAAGGGAAAGCCTTCATTCCATTTGCGGATCAAATTATTCGTACCTTTCAACAGGGGAAAAAGCAGTTGAAGACAGGAAGCGAACTGGAGGAAATAACGATAGGGGCTAATATCATTACATCGCAATACTTTATTCCATTTGCTCTTCCTCTATGGAAAAAGGAAAACCCAAATTTACGCTTTAAATTCATTTCAGCAACAAATGATGCATTAATGGAAAAATTGCTTCAGAAGCAGGTTGATATAGCCTTTATGAAGGATGTTACACATAGTGGTCTGCAAAATTACAAAACCCTTGATAATTCAATTCGTTTAGTCGTGTATCCAGGACATCCATTTCAACTTCGAACTGGGCTAACAGTACAGGAATTAGCAATGGAGCCGTTGGTATTTTTTGAGTGTGGTGCGCTTGACTGGAACCACGTTCATAAAATTTTTGAAGTATCAAATGTAGAGCCGCGCATTGATTTTCAGGTTGATCACCTGGAAGTGGCGAAGTCGCTAATTCTTAGCAGAAGCTGTATCGGATTTTTACCGTACTTATGTATTAAAAAAGAGTTAGAACAGGGAACTTTGATTGAAGTGGATGTGTCACATTTAATCAAGATAAAGCAGCACATCTATCTGACGCATTTAAATCACGGGATGGAATCCCCTTTATTATGGAAAGACATTCTTTTATCAATTCAGAAATTTGAGAAAACCCATCAGCAATTACAGATACAATCTAATTGATAGATATTTTCTATCAATACAATATTTTTTTCTATTAGTAAAACCATTGCCATTAACATGTTTTAGGTGATAGGATATGTCAAAATATAATTATTCGCATAAGTGAACTTTGAATTAAATCGGAGGAGAGAATATGAGTTATAAGCTTGGCATTTTAGACCAGAGCCCGATATTTCCAGGAGCTTCAGCATTTGATGCACTGCAGCAAACCATTAACCTGGCTAGACATGCAGAAGAGTGGGGTTATACCCGTTTCTGGGTATCCGAACATCATCATGCCGAACAGCTGGCGGGGTCCTCCCCGGAAGTATTGATTTCTTATTTATTAGCCCAGACAAAATCGATTCGGGTAGGGTCCGGAGGTGTTATGCTTCAGCATTATAGTCCATATAAAGTGGCGGAAAACTTTCACGTATTATCGAATCTTTCGCCCGGCAGGGTAGACCTTGGCATCGGAAAGGCACCAGGTGGGCTCCCCTTATCAACGAAGGCGCTACAGTTTGGAACTGTGAATGATGGAAAAGATTTCGAAGAGCGGTTATCTTTCCTGCAAGAAATAATCGAGAACTCAGTTAATGAAACTCACCCGCTTGCAGGCATTCAAGCGACACCGCTACCTTCCGAAAAGCCTAAGATGTTTCTGCTTGGTGCAAGTGCTGACAGTGCCAGGTTAGCAGCCGAACTTAGGATAGCTTATGTATTTGCTCGATTTATCAACAGTAATGAGACTGTACTTGAAGATGCTGCACGCATTTACCAAAGTATCTATCCAACTGGTAGCTTTAAGGTATCGGTTTCAGTGATTGCTGCTCCTTCACAACAAGAAGCGGAACAGTTAACAGGTGATCAGAAGATTGTGAAAGTTCATCTCAAAAGCGGTCGCTCTGTCACAGTTCAAACCTTAGCGCAAGCAGAGTTATTCGGGAAGCAGTCTGGGGAGCTTTACGAAATAGAAGAACAGGATTCCAATATTATTGCTGGAACTCCTTCTTATGTAAAAGAAGTCTTAGCAAATTTACATGAAAAGTACGGGGTAGGTGAGTTTATCCTACATTCACCGATTTTAAAGGAAGCAGAAAGGTTCAGATCTTTTCGATTGTTGAGTCCACTTCAATTAGCCTTATCTGAAGAGAAACACGTTACGAGCCAAAATTAAAAAGGCCTCAGCAATCAGGGGAGATGTGGGATGAAGCTATAAGCCGATTAATTAAAGGAGGAGTATCGATGTCTGAACAGAGAAAGTTAAAATTTGGAGCGCTTATTCATGGAGTAGGAGGGAGTATATCCGGTTGGAGACATCCAGACATTCAAGCAGATGCCAGTGTAAGTCTTGAATTTTATAAGGAGCAGGCCCAGAAGGCTGAAGAGGGAAAGTTCGATTTACTTTTCATTGCTGACGGATTGTTTATCAATGAGAAGTCAATTCCACATTTTTTAAATCGATTTGAACCACTTACCATTTTATCCGCACTCGCTGCTTTTACATCAAGAATAGGGCTTGTCGGAACAGTTTCCACCTCATACAGTGAGCCATTTACTGTAGCCCGGCAATTTGCTTCACTTGATCACATTAGTCAAGGTCGTGGCGGATGGAACCTTGTTACTACCCCTCTTGAGAGTACGGCCTTGAACTATAACAAAACGATTGAAGAACACCCTGATCATGCCAAACGCTATCGGATTGCATCAGAATATATACAAGTCACCAAGGGACTTTGGGATTCATGGGAGGATGACGCGTTTACTCGGGATAAAGAGTCCGGTGAGTTTTTTGATCCTTCTAAAATGCATCAATTAAAGCATAAAGGAGAATTTTTTTCCGTGCAAGGACCACTCAACATTGCCAGATCAAAACAGGGGAGACCAGTCGTTTTTCAAGCAGGTTCATCAGAAGCTGGAAAAAACCTTGCGGCTAAAGAAGCGGATGCAATCTTTACAGGTCAACCAACTTTGGGAGATGCCAAGATTTTTTATCAAGATGTGAAAAACAGGGCTATTGCATTCGGGAGAAATCCTGATGAAATTGTTATTCTGCCAGGTATTGCGCCAATCATTGGTGCAACTGAGGAAGAAGCGGAGCACAAATATCAAGAACTCGCTAACCTGGTTTCTATAGATAAGGCGCTTGACTATTTAGGACGATACTTCGATCATCATGATTTTTCCCAATATGAACTGGATGCACCTTTCCCAGATCTCGGAGACATCGGAAAAAACAGTTTCAGAAGTACAACTGATCGAATTAAACAGGAAGCCAAGGAGAAACAGTTAACGCTCCGTCAAGTAGCAGTTAAAGAGACTACACCCCGGACTTCTTTTATTGGAACTCCAGAGAAAGTGGCGGATTTGATTCAGCAATGGTTTGAAGAAAAGGGGGCGGACGGATTTATCTTTGCTTCAAGTGTTCCCAATGCTTTAAGTGACTTTGTATCTTATGTGATCCCTATCCTTCAAAAAAGGGGAATATATCGTACTGAATATGAAGCAGAAACATTAAGAGGCAACTTGGGGCTTCCATTCCCGGAAAATCGTTATGCGAAAGAAAGCATTAATCAATGATTGAAGAATCATTTGAAAAATTGAAGGAGGAATAAGAAATGGGAGAAGCGTTATCTGTCGTCGTTTGGTCAAAACAAGGATGTCACTATTGCGAGGAGGTTAAACAATACTTAAAAGAAAAGAAGATCGCTTATCAAACGGTGGATGTTACCAATCATGATGATCGGCGAGATATTTTAGAAATCAAATATGGAGTTCGGTATGTGCCCATTATTGAAATTGGGCGAGGTAGTATATATGAGAGCGTTACGGAAATTGGAATTCCTCATCTTGAAAAAGTACTTAAACGAGTACAATAACAAAAAATATCACGCGCTTAAATCTGAGTCTATAAGTATGACTGATTGAATTAAGGAAAGATTGCAAAAATAAATCCGACTATTCTTGTGTAAATAATATGTTATAAAAAAGGGGAGTTAATCATGACACAGTTAATCCGTCTTGCCACTGTAAACGATGCTCCAGAAGTGCTAAACGTCACACTTCGGGCTTATGAACCAATCAGGGAATTGAATATTAACTTTCTGGCTGCGACAGCTGATTTGCAGCTAGTGACGAATAATATTAGGCGGAATCTCACTTATGTTTTAGAGGAGGAGGGCCAAATTGTTTCCACCGTGACAGTTCGTCATCCATGGAATGATCCTGATCATTTCAGTCCGTACCCATTCATTTGGTGGTTTGCAGTCGACCCCCTTTATAAACAAAAAGGTTTTGGCTCGACTTTGTTAACCTACGTGGAAGAAAACATACTTCGGAAACAGGTGAAAGCGCCGGCCGTATATTTGGCGACAGCGGAACGTCATCCTTGGCTTGTTTCCATTTATGAAAGAAGAGGCTATGAGATTTTTGCAGAACGAGATCACGATGGAGAAAAAATTGTGTATCTTCGTAAAATTCTAGATGAAACGCTGTATCGCATTATTGAAAGTAAAGAACCAATTGTTAGTAATTAAAAATGTTCGGGGGAATTGAGATGAAGAAAACGTTATTAATTGTCATGGCACTGCTACTAACTTTTTTAGGAGCTTGCTCTTCAGAAGAAACAACCAGTACAGCAAAATCTGGGGATTCAAAAGATAAAGAAGTTCAGAAAATCATTGTTGGAACAGGGACGCAGTTCCCTAACATTTGCTTTTTGGATAGTAATGGTAAGCTGACAGGGTATGATGTCGAGTTGGTTCGTCATATCGATGAAAAGCTGCCTGAATATGAATTTGAATTTAAAACGATGGAATTTTCTAATCTATTATTAAGTTTAGAAACGAACAAAATAGATTTTGTTGCTCATCAAATGGAAGTGAATGATGAACGGGAAGAAAAATTTCTATTTAATAAAGAACCATACAATGTCTTTCCGCTTCAAGTTACAGTTCATCAGGACAACAATGATATCCATTCCATTAAAGATTTAAAAGGAAAAAAAGCGATAGTGAGTGCAACGAGCAATTCTGCTGTTTTTCTTGAAAAGTATAATAAAGAAAATAATGCCGGTATTGAAATTGTCTATTCTGGCCAAGGCGCAGATGATACGAAGAATCAAATCAAAACTGGTCGGGCGGATGCTACCATTACTACACCATTTGCAGTCGACTTCTTAAATAAACAAGCAGATGCACAGCAAAAGGTTGTGGGTGAGCCGCTTCTTAATTCAAAAGTATACTTTTTGCTAAGAAAAGACGAAACGCCTTTACAGAAGAGAATTGATGAAGCACTTGTGGAACTGAAAGAAGAAGGGGTAGTTAGCGAACTAAGTAAAAAGTGGCTGGGCGCAGACTATTCAGTGGGATTTTAATTAGATAGTAGTAAGCGCGGAGGTGCTAAAGCATGGGGAAAGCATTTGATCCTTCATTAATCGTCGATTTCATTCCGACATTAATATATTATCTTGGAGTAACATTGCAAATTCTGGCAGCATCCGTTTTATTAGGAATGGTCATCGGGATAGCGGCAGCCATCCTGAGAGTATTTCGTATCCCTGTCTTGAATCAATTTGTCATATTATATATTTCATTCATTCGGGGAACGCCTATTTTAATACAATTATTTCTAGTTTTTTATGGACTGCCTGCAATCCTGTTATTCATTAATATTGATATTTCAAGAATGGATGCTCTGTATTTTGTCATTATTACGTATGCATTAAGTAATGGGGCACATTTTGCAGAAATATTCCGGGGAGCGATTAAGGCTGTCGATTATGGGCAAACGGAAGCAGCCTATTCTGTTGGAATGAATAATAGTCAAAGCTTTTTTAGAATTGTGCTTCCTCAGGCCATACGGATTGCTTTTCCGAATATCGCAAACTCTATTATCGGATCCTTAAAGGATACCTCACTTGCCTTTACCATTGGCGTAATGGATATGATGGGGAGGGGAGAGACATTGATTGCCGCAACTGCACATGCTCTCGAAGTCTATCTCTCATTGGCCGTTATCTATTATGCAGTCGTGCTATTGTTCGAGAAGATATTCAGACTTTATGAAAACCGCATTAATCGGCATCAATCTGTAGATGTGTCTGTTACTGGATAACAAAGGGAGGAGGGAAGGACTTGACGATTGATATATTATTCATTTGGACTGCTTTTAAGGAGATTATTAGAGCACTTCCAATCACACTTATCTTAACGATCTTTCCTCTTCTTGCAGGTTTTATTATCGGCCTCGCTGTTGCCTTGATTAGGATTTATAAAGTGAAATTTCTAAGTGGAATTGCAAATGGCTATGTTTCCTTCTTTAGAGGAACACCGATTATCATGCACATAATGCTCATCTATTTCGGTTTTCCATTATTAATCGATCAAATTTCTAAAAAGTTTGATTTGGGTATACAATCTAATTCCATTCCGATCATTTTATTTGTCTTAACCGCCTTATCGTTGAGTGCGGGTGCTTATTTATCAGAAATATTCAGATCGGGAATTATCAGTGTCTCCAATGGCCAAATGGAGGCAGCCTATTCAGTGGGGATGAATTCGTTTCAAGCCATGACGCGAATTGTTTTGCCACAGGCCATTGCTCAGTCCATCCCGAATTTCACGAATATTTTCATTGGATTTCTGCATACGTCATCCATTGCTTTCATTGTATCCCAAAAAGAAATGACAGGAGCAGCCAATATTGTTGCATCCACCAATTTGAAATTTTTGGAGTCTTTTATCGCTGCTGGTTTAATTTATTGGGGTCTCACAATCATTGCAGAGGGGCTTTCGTTTTTAATTGAGAAAAAGGCCACTGCCTATAATCGAGGAGGAGTACAATGATTTATTTAAAAGATATAAAAAAATCATTTAACCAGCAGCCTGTTTTAAAAGGGATTAATTTGAAAATAGGCAAGGGAGAAGTAGTTACCATTCTAGGACCAAGTGGATCTGGGAAAACGACCTTGCTTAGGTGCTTGAATTTTCTGGAGAAACCAGAAGAGGGTATCGTTCAAGTGGGAGATATACAGGTGAAGTCCAAGAAGGCGACGAAAAGGGAAATCTTGTCCCTTAGGAGACAATCGGCAATGGTTTTTCAGCATTATAACTTATTTGCTCATAAAACTGTTTTGGAAAATGTAATGGAAGGGTTAATTGTTACAAAAAAATATAAGAAAGCTGAGGCGAAACGGGAAAGTGAGCTGTTATTGGAAAAAGTAGGTTTGGGAGATAAGCATGACCATTTCCCTTCGCAATTGTCAGGAGGTCAACAGCAACGTGTTGGAATTGCCAGGGCACTTGCTTTAAATCCGGAGGTCATTCTATTTGACGAGCCAACGTCGGCACTCGACCCTGAGTTGGTTGGGGAGGTGCTTTCTGTCATAAAAGCAATTGCACAGGAAGGCATCACGATGGTGATTGTAACCCATGAAATGAGTTTTGCTAAAGAGATATCGGATCGTGTTCTTTTCATGGATGGCGGGGTGATTGTAGAAGAAGGTTCACCATTGGAAATTTTCAATGCTCCAAAGGAAGATCGAACACGACAATTTTTAAATCGGATATCAAGAGATTTTTCCGTATCGTTTTTAGAAGAAAGGGCCAATTAAAGGAAGGGGCCAAGGGAGGACGTATGATTAATACAATCGTAGTCGATGAATTGATTGAAGCAGATAAAGAGACGGTGCGCCGCTTATTGGTAGAAAGTTATCAACAATATGAACATGAATATTCGAACCCGGAAGCTTGGGAAGGATATTTAAAAAATATTGAATCCTCGTTGGATAATCCACATGTTGATAAGGTGTTGGTTGCAAAGTGCAATCAGGATATCCTTGGCACATTACAGCTTTTTCAATCATCTGAAAAAGCATATGAAAAGCCGGAACTTGGGATTTTTTCACCAATCATTCGGTTGTTGGCCGTTCATCCCGAATCAAGGGGACGCGGTATCGCTCAGGAATTATTAAAGGCTAGTGTAAATTATGCAAAATCGCAAGGTGCGTCCAGTTTGTATCTACATTCTACTGATAAGATGCATAAGGCCATTAAACTATATGAATGGTTTGGCTTTAAAAGGGATCGAACGAAAGAATTTCAAAATCAGGATATTTTAGTAAAATGCTATCGCTTGGATTTATAGAAGGAGGCGACTGTATGAGTCGAGAGCTGGAAAAGCGCTTAATATCGATACGGCGCCATTTACATCAATATCCGGAATTATCAAATGAAGAATTTGAAACGACAAAATCTATACAAACGTGGCTCGAGGAAGAGGGCATTGAAATCCGTCATACAGGATTGAAAACAGGTGTTTTTGCAGATATAAAGGGTGGCAGACCCGGACCGACAGTAGCCATAAGGGCGGATATTGATGCTCTTCCAATTGAGGAACGAACCGGGCTTCCATTTGCTTCGAAAGTAAAAGGGGTGATGCATGCTTGCGGCCATGATTTTCATACGGCAGCTGTTATAGGTGCTGCCTACCTTTTGAAAGAATATCAATCAGAGTTGTGCGGGACAGTGCGATTGCTTTTTCAACCCGCAGAAGAATTAGGCGGCGGAGCGGTACATGTGATAAAAGATGGTCAAATTGACGATGTAGCGGCTGTGATTGGGCTGCACAATAAACCCGATTTGCCTGTAGGCACCATTGGGATAAAAGATGGTCCGTTAATGGCGGCAGTAGACCGTTTTCATATTGTTCTTCAAGGGAAGGGGAGCCACGCGGCCATCCCTCAACACGGAAAAGATCCAATAGCAGCAGCGGCTCAGCTTATTACCGCTCTTCAAACTATCGTCAGCCGGAATGTATCCCCTTTAGAAAGTGCCGTGGTAAGTGTTACGAGAATAACAGGTGGAAACACGTGGAATGTAATTCCGGGTGACGTCATATTGGAAGGAACGATTCGAACCTTTAGTTCTGAGATACGCGAAGAAGTAAAAGAAAAGTTTTATTCGATTGTGAATCATATCGCCGCTGCTTTTTCACAGGAACCTGTGATTGGTTGGTTTCCTGGACCACCCGCGCTTCATAATCATCCAGCAGTCACAGAGATGGCCCGCTTGTCTGCTCGGCAGCAATCATTGCATGTAATCAATCCAGAACCTTCAATGGGTGGTGAAGATTTCGCTTATTACCTTCAACATATCCCCGGTACCTTTGCCTTTTTTGGTACAAACGGAAACGAAGACTGGCATCATCCAGCTTTTACTATTGATGAAAATGCCATTATTAAGGCCGCTTATTTTTTATCTGAAAGTGCCAAGGATTTATTATATAACCATGGTAAGTGGTGAATATACATGACAAAGGTGCCAGACACAATTTTGTGCCTAGCACCTTTGTTGTTGTAATTCCTAAGGTTTCGGTCCAATTTGATTTCAAAGCATATTCATGATGCGAACATTCCCCCCATTTTAGCTTCCATACATAGTCACTCTTCATTTTTTTATTCCAGCTTTTCATAGACTCCTCTCCCTCTCATTGATTAATTCTATTCTGATAGCGGTAAGAAGAATAAATCTCAAACCATGATAGGCGAGAGCATGGTTAATTATTAGGAAAAGTCATTCCAAATTCATAAGCAATTAATAGAATTTTTTTATCAATTAAATAAATTTTTCTATCAAATAAGGTGTTGTCAAGTGCTTGTTTACAATGTTAGGATGAATTTCAATTACATTAAAAACAACTAATTCGATTTGTTAACTCGGTATTAATGATTGGAGAGAAAGTCATATGAGTTTTAAGCTTGGAATATTAGATCAAAGCCCCATTTTTCCTGGGGAATCGGCAGTTGATGCACTTAAGCAAACCGTAAACCTAGCTCAAAAAGCTGAAGAATGGGGATATACCCGTTTTTGGGTATCGGAACATCATCATATGGAACAAGTTGCTGGGTCTTCACCGGAAGTATTAATTTCTTATTTATTATCGAAAACCACAACCATTCGTGTAGGTTCGGGAGGTGTCATGCTTCAGCACTACAGCCCTTATAAAGTCGCTGAAAATTTTCATGTTTTATCCACTCTTGCCCCGGGCAGGGTAGATCTTGGCATTGGTAAAGCGCCAGGTGGATTTCCTTTATCAACAAAGGCGTTACAATTTGGAACTGTGAATGATGGAAAAGATTTTGGGGAACGTGCAGCCTTATTGCAAAAGATAATTGAAAATTCAATCGATGATATTCACTTGCTCTCTGGTATTCAAGCAACACCGATACCGCCTGAAAAGCCAGAAATCTTTCTGCTTGGTGCTAGTTCAGACAGCGCACAACTAGCCGCTAACCTCGGAATGGATTTTGTATTCGCCAGATTTATCAATAGTGATGATACCAAGCTGTATGAAGCGTCTTCTGCTTACCGAAGCAAGTACCCAGAAGGTCGCTTTATCGTATCAGTAGCGGTTGTGGCAGCTCCTACCCAACAAAAAGCAGAGGAGCTGGCAAGCGAACACAAACTATTTAAAGTTCATCTACAAAGTGGCCGGACGCTGACAGTTCAATCACGTGAGCAGGCTGATTCATTTGAGAAGCAGGCTGGTGAAGCTTATGAAATAGAAGAGCAGAACGCAAGTGTTATTGCTGGGACTCCAGGATATGTTAACGGGATTTTAAAGGAAATTCAGAAAGTTTTTCAGGTGGATGAATTTATTTTGCATACACCGCTTCGAAGAGAAGCAGAACGGATCCAATCCTTTCAGTTGTTGAGTCCGCTTCTCTTAGGGGAAGAGACCAACATATAGAAAAGATCCAGAGGGCATGAAGCAGCTGATAAATATTTGTTATTTCCAATATAAAAGGATAAAAAAGGAGCGAGAAACATTGAAGAAAATTAAATGGCTGTCCGTTACGGTTTTAACAGTAGTATTGCTGGTATTAGGCGCTTGTGGAAGTAATGAGCAAACATCATCGGAGAGTAAAGGAGACAAGGATGAGGAAGTGACTTTGAAAATTGGTGCAGCCTCAATACCACATGCAGAAATTTTAGAGTTTATCGCACCGGATTTAGAAAAACAAGGCGTGAAACTGGATGTCGTGATTTCTACGGATGGTATTCAAACGAATCAACAAACAGCAGACAAAGAATTGGATGCAAACTTCTTCCAACATACCCCTTACTTAGAGCAAGTAAATAAAGATAGTGGTTTGAATTTGGTTAATGTGAAGGGTGTACATATTGAACCATTTGGTGTCTATTCCAAAAAAATTAAGTCTATAGGTGAATTGTCAGACGGAGCGAAAGTAGCCGTACCGAAAGATCCAGTAAACTTTTCGCGGTCGTTACAGCTTTTTGCGGCAAATAATATCATTGAGTTGGATGCTTCCAAGTCAGGGGATTATACGATTGAGGACATTACAAAAAATGATAAAAAAATAGAATTCATTCCAGTCGATTCCCCTCTTTTAGTTCACTCGCTAGATGATGTGGAAGCATCGGCCATTAACACAAACTATGCTCTGGAAGGACGGTTAAAACCTCTCGATGATGCACTGATAATTGAAGGGAAGGACTCACCATATGTAAACATTTTAGTTGCTCGTCCAGACAATAAGGACGATAAAGCGATCCAAAAGCTTGCGAATGCATTAACGACGGAAAAGGTCAAAGAATTTATTTTTGATCAATATGAAGGAGCCGTCGTGCCCGCATTTTAAGGGGTGTCTATACCAAGCTAGTTAATAAGAGGAGGTGGCCACTTTGATAGAATTTCGTCGGGTTTCAAAAGTTTTTGATGGCGGGGAGAAGAAAGTTGAAGCGTTAAAGGAGATTAATATAACCGTTGAAAAAGGGGATATATTCGGGGTTATCGGTTTTAGTGGAGCCGGAAAAAGTACACTCATCCGAACTGTGAATCTACTTGAATATCCTACTTCAGGTGAAGTGATTGTAGAAGGAAAAGACCTTGCCAAGATGTCTGAAAAAGATTTGCGTGAAGCTAAGAAAAATATTGGCATGATTTTTCAGCATTTTAATTTACTTAATTCCAAAACAGTCTTTGATAATGTGGCGATGCCATTATTGTTAGGTAAAAAAAAGAAAAAAGAGATTGAAGAACGAGTTAATGAGATTCTCCGTTTTGTTGGTCTAGAAGACAAAGCAATGAACTATCCAAATCAACTTTCAGGTGGACAAAAGCAGCGTGTCGGGATTGCCCGTGCTTTGGCTACAAACCCTTCGATTTTATTATGCGATGAAGCAACATCGGCATTGGATCCACAAACAACAAAATCAATCCTGAATCTGTTGAAACGGATTAATGAAGAATATAAAATTACCATTCTAATTATCACACACGAAATGGAAGTGATTAAAGAAATTTGTAATCGGGTTGCAGTGATGGAGGATGGGAGCGTGATTGAATCAGGAAATGTGATCGATATTTTTGCCCGTCCACGAACAGAAACAACACGTAACTTCATTCGATCGGTTGTTCGCGATGAAGTGCCATCAAGTGTATATGGATTGCTCAATGAGGATGCCTATTTCAGTCGAATTTTTAAAATTGATTTTTTGGGATTGAGCTCTGGGCAGCCTATCGTTTCAAAAACAGCGAAGAGGTTTAATGTGGAAATAAACGTTCTGTTCGGCAATATTACTGAGTTACAAGGCATCCCATTTGGTAATTTAATTGTTGAAATAATAGGAAATGAGGATGAAATTGATCGGGCATTACAGTTTATAAAGAATCAAAATGTCAAAGTGAAGGAGGTTACGAAGGATGGAAGTAAGCAAAGAGCTCATTTTAAACGCCTTGTGGGAAACGCTGTACATGGTTAGTATTTCACTTTTCTTTGGAAGCATCATTGGAATATTCTTAGGCATTTTATTGGTTGTAACAAGAAAAGGTCATATTTATGAAAATAGATTTATTTTTTCTATCGTGAATCCGATTGTGAATATCTTCCGATCGATTCCGTTTATTATCTTGCTTGTGGCGATTATTCCATTTACAAGACTAATGGTTGGTACGTCGATTGGTACAACAGCAGCAATTGTGCCACTCGTGCTTCATATTGGCCCATATATCTCAAGACTTGTGGAGAATTCGCTATTGGAAGTGGATGAAGGCATTATTGAAGCCGCGAAAGCCATGGGAGCAACGCCGATACAAATTATTTTCAGGTTTTTAATGCCTGAGGCTTTTGCGTCATTAATTCTAAGTATAACAACTGCAACAATTGGTTTAGTGGGCGCTACAGCCATGGCAGGAGCTATAGGTGGCGGTGGACTTGGAGATGTAGCGATAACATATGGCTATCAACGCTTTAGCACTATTACGATATTCGTCACCGTTGTAATTCTAGTAATTGTTGTTCAGGGAGTACAAAGTTTAGGAAATATATTCGAACGGAAAATTAGAAGAGTGTAGTGGCGGTAGTGTAGAAAGGGAGAGTGGAATGAATGATGAAAAAATGCATTTTACCTATACTGCTTATCTTGGGGGTGTTATTGGCAGGTTGCTCAAGTGATTCAACGAATGCAGGAGGGAAACAGAAAGTGAAGGTAGGGATTAGAAATTCTGAACTTCGAACATGGGAATTTTTAAAGGAACAGGCTGAAAAAGAAGGGGTGGAAATTGAACTTGTTAATTTCTCTTCGGCATATGATCCGAACGAAGCGCTGGCAGAAGGGGATATTGATATCAACGCCTTTCAACATGTTGCCTATTTAGATTCATTTAATGCGAACAATAATACAGACATCGTTCCAATTGGGACTACAATTATTGCTCCTCTCGGTTTGTATTCAAGCAAATATAAATCGGTGGAAGAGATCCCAAAAGGTGCACAAATTGCTGTGCCCAATGACCAAGCTAACTGGGGAAGGGCTTTATTGCTATTACAAGAAGCAAAACTCTTAGAGGTTGTGGATGACTTTGACGGGAATGGCGGACAGGACAAAATAAAGGAAAATCCGAAGAAAATCAAAATTGTTCCTGTCGATGGTGCCAGTGCCCCGCGTGTGATGGAAGATACAGCTGGTTCGGTGATTAATAATGGAGTTGCGGTAGAAGCGGGACTAAATTTAAAAGATGCTCTTATTTATGAAAGCAGTACTGCAAAGCCTTATATTAATATCATAGCGGCTAGGAGTGAAGATCAAGACAATGAAATTTACCGAAAATTAGTTGATCTCTATCAATCAGAGAAAACGGCTAAATTTATTGAAGAGACTTACAATGGAAACTATATTCCAACATTCATTACCTTGAAAGAATTGAGCAGTTATAAGGAGATTTATTCTAATAAATAAGAAAGGAGAGATTAGAAATGGCTCAAGACAGACAGATGAAGTTAGCTGCTTATCTGATTGGAACAGGTATGCATGTTGCGTCGTGGCGGCATCCTGCATCAAATCCCAATGCAAGTATTGATGTGAAAGCCTTGCAAAGACTCTCGAAAATTGCAGAAAAAGGGAAATTTGACCTTGCCTTTGTGGCAGATAGTTTGGCCATTAATCATGAATCGCATCCTCAGATACTTAATCGATTTGATCCGATTGTACTAATTACAGCATTAGCTGCAGCGACAGAAAAAATCGGCATTGGGGCGACAGCTTCTACAACGTATAGTGAACCATATGTACTCGCTCGCCAATTTGCTTCTGTTGACCATATAAGCGGCGGACGGGTGGGATGGAATGTTGTTACTACAGCTGATGCGACCGGAGAGACGGCCTTGAATTTCAGTCGTGATAAACATTTGGCGCACGATCATCGTTATGAACGAGCGGAGGAGTTCATCGACGTTGTCCAAGGATTATGGGATTCGTGGGAAGATGATGCGTTTGTGCATAACAAAGAAACGGGACAATTTTTTGATCCTGATAAAGTGCATGAGCTTCGGTATAAAGGCAACTATTTTTCGGTAAAAGGTCCATTGAATATCGCACGTTCGGCGCAGGGGCAGCCGGTTATCATTCAAGCGGGTGCGTCTATACCAGGGCAGCGATTAGCCGCTCGAACAGCCGAAGTCGTTTTCACACATTGGGATAACATTGAAGAATCCAAACGATATTATCAAGAATTAAAAACGTCTTTATTGGATTTTGGAAGAAGCGTGGAAGAGCTCCACATCCTTCACGGCATTTCCCCTATTATCGGAGAAACCGAGGAAATAGCCATTCAAAAATACAATAAACTCCAAAGTCTCGTCGACCCTTATGAGAGTTTGAAATTCGTTTCTGGTTATATGGGCAACGTGGATTTTTCAAAATATTCTTTAGATACACCAGCGAAGGATGTTGAATTTCCATTAGTAAATAGCATACAAAGTAACTTTAATGAAATGAAGAAAATTATTGGTGAAGAAGACATAAAAGTGGGTGAATTATATGCGAGATTTTTCAGTCCTGCCAGACGAGATAGATTTGTCGGTACACCAACTCAAGTAGCTGATGAAATGGAGGTATGGTTTACTGAAAAAGCAGCAGATGGCTTTATGCTTCAATTTCCATTGTTACCAGGCGACTTAGAGGATTTCGTCGAGAAGGTTGTTCCAATTTTACAGGAGAGGGGTTTGTTCCGTTTGGACTATGAAGGAGACACTCTCCGTGATCACCTTGGATTAAAGAATCCAAAAAATCGCTTTGCTAATGAAGAAATATCAAATTATTTGGAATAAGGGATATCTCGCATTTTCATTAGAATCATTAAAGTCATATATAATGGGAGTAAAAAGGAATGAGGGACATAGGAGAAATCCTAGTCCCTCAAATTCTTTTCTCCTAAATATCAATCGCTACTAAAACTAACAAGTTAAGTTCAGCCTTTTCCTGCTTGGAAACCTGGATATTTGGTCATTCCGCCATCAGCATATAAGGTCATTCCCGTTACATAGCTCGATTCGGCGGAAGCAAGCCAAGCGGCACAAGCGGCAATTTGTTCCGGTTTTCCGATGTATCCCATCGGTATCAGGTTGATTACTTCTTGTTTAGCTTTCGGGTCATTGAATTTTTCGGCATTGATGGGTGTGTCGATTGCACCAGGTGAAATATTATTAATGCGGATCCCTTTAGGAGCATATTCTAGTGCAAGGGTTTCTGTCATCATCTTGACTCCGCCCTTACTTGCTGCATAGTGGACAAAATGAGGCCAAGGTATCCGGTCATGAACGGAAGACATATTAATGATATTGCCCTTAATGCCATGATCGAGCATATAACTGATTGCTTCCCTGCTTGCCAGGAACATCCCCGTTAGATTTACATCGATGACTTTCTGCCAATCTTCAAGAGTCAATTTTTCGCTGGGCACTTCATTTTCAATACCAGCATTGTTGATCATGATGTCGATAGTACCAAAGGTGTCAACAGCGAAAGAAAGCAATTTCTTCACATCCGCTTCCTTTGAAACGTCACCTTGAATGGCTGCGGCTTTCCCGCCTGCTGCTTCAATCGTTTTGATGATTTCCTTATGGTCACCATTTTCAGTGTGATAATTTAATACGACATGTGCTTTTTCTTTACCGAACCTTTCGGCCATGGCTTTTCCTAATCCTTTTGCCGCGCCAGTGATCACGACGACTTTTTTCTCTAAATCTTCATACATCGTTCAGCTCTCCTTTGACTATTCTTTTGTAAAGCCAATCATGATTCCGCCAGCAATTACGAGTACACACCCGATGATGACAAAGGCCATTTGCTTTTGGGATTTTTTCTCTCCTAAAAGAAAGATGCCGCCTAAAGTGGAAATGACGATTCCCATTTGGGAAAATGAGAATGCGATGGCCACGCCCACTTTAGGATTAGCGAGCAGGAGACCGATATTACCGACAGCCCACATCATTCCGGTTAGAATATTTCGTCCGGCATACTTATTAAACGGTTTATGTTTGATGGAAAGGAGCAAGGCAGCCAGGAACATGCCAATTGCTTGCGGCAGGATGGCCGACCATCCGTCAACCTCATTCCATCTGACGACGATGACATATGTAACATAACCCACCGTAGAAATAGCAAGGTAAATAATCCCTTTTTTCATGTTTCCTTCTTTTTTGTTATCACCATCGCCATAGCTTGTCAGCAAGACACCTGTAATCAAACAGATGATTGCAACAATGCCGATGATGATTGTCATCTTGTCATTCCATTCCCTGAAAATGATGACCGCAAAAAATGTATTTCCTAGAATTTGCAGTCCTGTTGAGATTGGAACGGTTTTCGATACCCCGATTTCCTTGACGCTATTGAATTGAAATAACTGCCCGAATGCCCAGCCTATCCCGGAAATGATGCCGACAATCCACACTAGACTGCTCCATTCCGGCGGATTGATGAAAGTCATCATGATGGCGAACAGTAATGAACCGATTGTAATGCCAAGTGTTTGATTATAAGAGTTGCCTCCGAGTTTTTCGGAAACAAGCACTAAGCTGCCCCATGTCAATGCAGGGAGTAGCGCAAAGAGAAAGCCTTCCACAAAATTTCATCTCCTAAACTAGAAAACAATGTTTCTATCAATATAAAATAGTTAGTAAGCTATTGAATGTAAGTATAGTTTTCCCTTTACACGGGAAAGAAAACATGGATTTAATTTACCAATTTGTCATTTTATTTTTCGGGATGGAAACAATGAAATAATAAGTGGTTTATGGTACTTTTAATTTAAAGAATAGTTAGGAGAAATACGATGACGACACTGAATGAATGGTTTGAAAAGGGGATTCCTGCTCAAGAATTTGTATCTTCGATGAAAGTTCATAAAGAAAACTTACAATCGATCCAGCAAGGTTTTTCCACTTCTGCAGAGGACCAAGACTTTTTTGATGCATTAAAGAAGAAGGAACTTCGAGTTATTGTCATTACTGAAGACTGGTGCGGGGACGCGATGATGAATATTCCTATTCTGCTGAATATATCTGAAGCGGCAAATATCGAAACTCGCATGATTTTACGAGATCAAAATCTTGAACTGATGGATCAATATTTAACGAATGGAACAGCGCGTTCGATTCCCATTTTTATATTCATTGATAAGGATGGTGAAGAAAAAGCTGTTTGGGGACCTCGTGCACCAAAGGTACAAGAGTTCGTAATGGAGTTAAGGTCTGACCTGCCTGCCAAGGATGATGAACGTTTCGAGGCAGAGCAAAAAGCAGTTATTAAAAAGATAACTGAGGCTTTTGCTGAAGAAAAACACCTGTGGGACGTAGTATACAGCAGTATCAAGGAAACATTGGGGAACTGCTGATTGCGGGTACATCACTTTTAGTCATGTCCCATAACGGGTGGTAAGCCCATTATGGAATTATTGGGCTGTTTCAAAACACGGACTGCAACCTGACTGGTTGGTGAATATACAGATATGTTTCCTAACGGTTTTTTCTATAATATTCGTTTTTGAGTCCAAGGTTTTGGAACAGCCTTTTCATTTTTATGATTCTGGAATAATTGTAACGCCGATTGTTCGAATAGGAGAGTCTTGTTTGGCACTTTGATTCGTTGCTTTGTAGTATTTTAACATTAGATCGTTCAATTCATTTTGGAAGTTAAGGAAGCTTTCATCATCAAGCTTTAGTTCTAAAAGGGAAAAGGTTGAACC
Organism: Peribacillus sp. S4; assembly: GCF_046715815.1. NCBI lineage: Bacteria > Bacillati > Bacillota > Bacilli > Caryophanales > Bacillaceae > Peribacillus > Peribacillus sp. S4. The sequence continues at coordinate 705,120 of NZ_CP175708.1, forward strand.
ATCTTCTGCGCAGTCTCTTTCTTCCAATTTAGTAAGATAGTTTTGATATTGGGTCATAAGGGATAATTGATAATAAGAAAAATAGTTCACCTTTTTTTCATTAGAGGATTTTTTCCATTCTTCCCCGCTAAGTCGTGCTTCTTCTTCATTTAAAACGTAGTATTTTTCGGAAACGGACCTCACTTTTTTTTCTTTTACTATGCGAATGACCCCTGAATCCAAAAGAACCTGTATATGTCTATATAATGTTGCTTGGGGTACATCTTTAATGATTTTTAACATTTCTAATGGTGTTAAACCATTTTCCCTATTTCTCATTAAAGCTTGGGTAATCTTTATTCTTACTGGGTGCATTAAAATTTCAGCTTTATTAATCATCGTATTCTCCTCACATTGGAAATTATAACTGGATAATTTTTAGTGAACTTTCCTGTTGGTCATGAATAATACGTTTAATTCTTCATATATTGTAATGTTTGAATCATTGTCATTTACATGAAAATGACACGGTTCGAAAAATAATAGTACCGAAATATTTTTTCTAAGTAAATAATAAGGTATTTTTTAATTATTTTAATTTTTAAAAAAATGTCTACATTTAATGAAAATTAATAAATATCGCTATATTTTTATTATTATTCATTATGATAATATTATCATTATAAATAACAATAAAAACTAAAACAATATTTTGTTAAGAAAAAAATAGGTGCAAAATTCCAAATTAGATGTTATCATTATCGATAATGATAATAATATTTCGTTACCAAAGGAGTGGTATATATGGAATTGCATTATGGATGGAACGAATTGAAAGATATTGATTTCATGTCTATTCTGCCGATCATTTTACCGGTAATTGCAATTGGAATGATTTTAGTGCTTATAGCATTAATTGATTTATACAGAAATCGAAAGACGAGGAAAAATGTTTTATTGTGGACACTCATCATTATTTTTGCAAATACTATCGGTCCAATTCTGTACTTCGTTATCGGTAGAAAGGACAGTGAAAGAATATGAAATTAGAAATTAAAAATGTTACAAAAAAATTCAAAGAAAAAACAGCGGTCAATAATTTTTCAATGGAATTGCAATCAGGGGAATGTGTTGGATTGATTGGGCCAAATGGGGCTGGTAAATCGACACTGATAAAAGTGATTGCAGATATTATAGATCCAAGTACGGGAGAAGTATTGCTTGATGGTAAGAAAATTTCAAAAATGAAAAAGGAAATAGGCTACTTACCACAATACCCTAACTTCTTTCAATGGATGACAGCCAAAGAAACCCTTACTTTCATGGGGCAGCTTTCGGGTATCAAGAGGGAAGAATTATTAAACGGCATCCCAGAGATATTGTCGAAAGTTGGGTTGAGCGGGGAAGAGAATTCAAAGGTACGGACTTTTTCGGGCGGAATGAAACAAAGGCTTGGTATTGCACAGGCGCTGTTACATAAACCGGCATTGATTGTCATGGATGAACCGGTTTCGGCATTAGATCCCATCGGCCGGAGAGAAGTGTTGAATATCATAAAAGAGATAAAGCAAGATACGACAATTTTATTATCGACGCATATATTAAGCGATGCAGAAGAAATATGTGAGAGGTTTGTCATTATAAAAAGCGGTAAAAAAATTGAGGACACAACGATGTCAGAATTATTGAACAGGAATAGCGGAAATAAAATCAATGTCGACATAACCTCTAAAAGTCAAAAATGGATTGAAAACGTTAAAAGCTTGAACTTCGTCAAAGGTGTAGAGGTAATGGGGAACAAATTAAAGATAGAAGTGGAGGATATTGAGTCAAACAAGAATATGCTACTGGCGAATGCTTTGGAGCATAATGTTGATCTTGTCAGGTTCGAAATAGATAACGATACATTGGAAGAGATATTCTTAAAATTGGTGGTGGAAAAATGAATAACTTTGCCGTTTTAGCTAAAAAGGAATTTGTTCAGATAGTACGTGAATTTAAAGTGATTTGGCTGCCGCTCGTATTTATATTTTTAGGAATAACTCAACCAGTTGTAAGCTATTATTTACCTTCAATATTAGAGGCACTGGGCGGGGGCCAAGGGATCACCATTGATCCAAGCATGGCTGCCCAAAAAGGCGGCGAAGTTCTTGCCAGTACTTTAGGGTCTCAATTTGATCAGTTAGGGGTCATGATCATCATCGTTTCCATGATGGGAGTCGTTCAATCCGATAAAGCAAATGGGATGCTTGCTTTCATACTTACAAGGCCTGTGACGGTTGGATCTTATATAAGCGGGAAAATCATTTCCAATTACCTGTTTGTTGCCTGCAGTGTGGCATTGGGATATTTGGTTTCATATCTGTATGTAGTTTTTTTGTTTACGAGTGTTGATTTTGGGGATTTAATAGTGGCTTTACTGTTCTATCTGCTATGGATCCTATTCATCGTTTCATTCACGACGATGATCAGTACCATTTTTAATAGCCAGGGTATCATTGCATTAATTTCGATAGTATTTCTCCTCGGCTGCAGAATCATAGTTGGATTAAGTCCGGTAATAGACAATGTGAATCCGGCAAGCATGAGTAAGCATGCCATGGAAGTACTGATTTTAGGCACAGTCAATTCACAAGCGGTTTGGGGTGCATTAGCTGCACTTGCATGGACGGCAGTAGCGATATTGATAACGAACATATGGATTTCTAAAAAGAAATTCAATAATGAATAAGTTGAGGATGGAAATGTGTTAATCATGAAGTGATGGGAGGATGATAACTTTGTTAAGCATCACAGATTTGGAGAAAAGCTACTCGGCCAAGAAGATTTTGAATGGTGTAAATCTAGAAATCAAAAAAGGGGAAACCTTAGGTTTTATAGGAGCAAATGGTGCAGGGAAAACCACGACGCTGAACATCATTACAGGCATTTTAGATTCAGAAAATGGAAAGGTTGAAATAAATGGCCTGACCAAAGAAGACGGCATAGAATATAAAAAACAATTTTTCTTCATTCCTGATACTATAAATGTGTTTAACAATGTTTCGGGATTTGATTGGATTCGTTTTTTGATGAACCTATATGGAAATGATGACAAAGAACGGTTGGGGAAATATATCAATCGGTTTGGGATGCAGGAGTCCATTAAAAAGCCAATGGGAAGTTATTCTTATGGAATGATGCATAAGATATCCCTGATAGCGGCTTTTACCATTAATCCCCCGATCATCATTATGGATGAACCATTGAACGGATTAGATCCAAACGCCGTTTTAGTTTTTAAGGGTTTAATCAAACAATATGTTGAAATGGGCGGTACAGTGTTTTTCTCGACGCATCTGCTGGATGTGGCAGAGAAAATTTGTAATACAGTGGCTATTTTAAAAGAGGGAAAAATCATCCTGCATGATGAGATACAAAATATAATAGGTGAAAGTTCATTAGAATCTACCTTTATGGAGGCTCAGGTATATGAAGGAAAAACTTCAGTTAACTAGATTTTTCGTTTCTTCCTTCTATAAAATGCCCAAGCAGACAATGTTGCAGGCTGTCCTGATAATAGCCATTTTTTATATGTTTTTGCAGCTGACTGTCGTTAACGCCTTTGTTTATTTTCTTGGAGATACCCAGGTCTTCCTGTTTTATAATTTAACGATTTCCAGCATTCTGGTCTTTGCGTTGGTTTGCTATTTGTCCACATCACAAATATTTTCTTATGATGAATTTAAAGTATTGGCACCTCTGCCACTCACCTATAAGGAAATATCAAGGGCCAAAGTGTTAAGTAGCTTATGGGTCCCGATCATCTTATCAATGATGATCCAAGTGCCAACATTAGGCTTCCTGATAGTCGATCTAAAGTTTATCGAAGCGATTAAATTAATCACGTTTTTACCAATTGTCAATGGTTTAACGGCCTTGTTCCTGCTTTTTATCCTATCGTGCATGAATAGGCATTATTATAGATTCAAAAGTAAAGTAGCATACTTAATGGTTAACATTGCTATCATCCTAACGCTTATGATTATTTCCATTGTATATTTTGCAGGAAAATCATCAGTTGCCATTTCAAAGGTCATCACGGAAATAGATTTGAATTCTTTTGAAGGGCTAAAAAACTCGTTGGAATTGTTGATGAGACATATATTTGAAACCGCAAATATGATTCCAGTGATCAAATGGATATTGGATGCTTTTGTATCAAATGAAATAACCGTTCAATTTTTCATTATTTATATTTCGATAATGGTAATAGGTTTCCTTTTGTATTCAATGATTATAGAGAACATTTCTGTTCATTACTTTAAAAATGGGATATTGGGAAACAACAAAACGAATATGAAAAACTCAAAGGTTAATATATCAAAAAATCAATGGAGTAACTATTTACAAAGAGAGTTATGGATCATTAAGTCTGAAGCATATTTTAAGATGCAAATCGCTTTAGGTCTTCTTTTGCCTCCGATCTTTTCACTTGTCATGTTATTGCTGATTCAGAATGAAGTATTCCCGAATAATTTGAATATAACGAAAGAGGGAGTCTTCGATAAATACTTTTCCTATTCGGTCCTTTTCTTATGTTGTATAAATAATATAAGCGGAACCCCATATTCAAGAGAAGGTAAATACCATTATTTACTGAAAAGCGTACCGTTTGATGAAAAATATGTGTATTTTTCTAAAGTGATATTTTCATCAATCATCAGTATTATAGCCGTGGTGATCAGCTTTTTGATATTTGCCCTATTTGGCTATTGGGAAATGGAAAATGCAGTCATGTTATTAATCACTTCTTGTTTGGTGGTTTGCTATAATCTTCTAACACCATTATATGATATGAAAAATCCTAGTATTGAATGGGAGAACCCATCTGCTGCAATTAAATCCAACCCCAATGTATTAATAAGCCTGCTTTATGGATTGCCATTATTGATCTTGGTAACAGCGATTCATTTTGGCTTGGTTTGGTTCAGTGTCCACCCCCTGATTGGAGCGCTAATGATTTTAGTGATCGCAATAGCGATCAATTCCATTTTGATTAATAGATTGAAATTAAATTTATGAAAGTCTTTATATTAGAAAAACATTTTCGTTTGATAAAGGAAGTACAGAAAATCGGCACTAAATAAATTTAAAAAAGGAGTGTCTTATTATGGGGAAGCACCATGATAAAGATTTTAAAATTTATGCTGCTCGATTAGTATTGGAAGAAGGCAGAAAGCCTAGAGAATTGGCCGAAGAACTTAACATATCCATACCTACATTAAGAAATTGGATCAATATCTATAAAGAAACAAATGAAGTTGGCTCGGCGGACTCCAGTAATGGTTTTTCAGGGCTCAGTATGAAAGAGGAAAAGGATAAAATAATTAAAGATCTACAGGAAGAGAATGAGATATTAAAAAAGGCCATGCACATTTTCATTAAACAACCAAAATGATTGAACAGTATTAAAGCCATATTTTATTTTTCACAAATTATAGTGAAAAATAAAATATGGCTTTTTTAATTAGAAAATTTCAAGTTGATTTTTTCATTCTAAATTTCACACGATAAGTCCTATGAAAATACTACTAAAGTAGAAAAATAATAAAAAATGGTAAAGTTATTATGTAATGTAGATAATTTACAAATTTTTAATGGACTCGGCAAAATTGTTGTGATAAAGTGTTATCGATAATGATAATAGGTAATATTTGACCCAAAAAATGAAATATTTGTTTAAAAAAAGAAATTTTAGAGGGAAAAAATGGAGAAAAAATGCGGATTTCTAGAAAAAAGAGGGGAGGAAAATTATAAATGATTGAATACTTTATGAATAAGAAAAAAATTTATAAATCTTATATCAAGTATTATGAAGCGAATTCAGTCAATTTGGACTATATTGATGATATTTTTAACGAAAAAGAATGGAATTATTTAAATTTGCAAAATGGTCCCAAAAGATCCATCGAAGCAAAGAAAAGTTTGTACTTTGGAAAAAAAGCAATTATGGAGTTTTTTGGTATTGGTTTGGATGAAATAAAAAATGTATCCCTGTTGAAAGGAGTCTTTGGACAGCCGGTCATTGTTACAAGCTTGTTCTTTTTAATGAACATAGGTATATCCATCACACATACGGATAAAACATTCGGAATATTGCTTTTTGATCAACTGCATCCAATGGGAATCGATATTGAGACTAAAACGAAGTCCGATTCTGAATTTTTAGAAACCTACTTAACGGAATCCGAGAAAAAAATGATCAAGGAAAGCGATGGTGTTTTAAGTAAAGAAGTTTTCTTTAGTGCAAAAGAAAGTCTATCAAAGATACTAAAAACAGGATTGACCTCTCCACTTGAAATCTATGAAATATCCAAGGTTGACATGGATCATGATAACATCTCACTTTTCTATAAAAATTTCACCCAATATAAATCAACGGTTGTACTCGTGAATGATGAAATAAGAAGTGTTACCTTTCCGATAAATTCTACGAAAATAATTGAGGGGGAATACCAATGGAATTAAAAATGGCAGCAAATGCTGAATTAAAAAACAAAAACAAATTAGTACAATATCTTTTTAAAAAAGAGGATAGAGTTCACAAGTTAATCATTTCGTTATTGATACTCAGTTTAATAGCAGGTATCGAAACGACGCTTTTGTTATATTCTGCAGATCAAAAAGGGATGAACGTATTAAATGGCATGTCCATTTCAGAGATCGGAGCCCTTAGTTTTGCCATTAACACAATTGTAATGGGAGCTCTTGGATTATTGGTTACATTCATCATTCAAATATTAATTGTGTGCCTATTATTTTTAGTTTTAAAAGAAAGACCGGTAAATATAAAAGGGGTTTGCCAAGCTGTCATAAATGCAGGGGTATGCATCGTGATTGGATCCGGTGTTAATGCAATCATCGCATTATTGGTTAAGAGCAAGGAAACGACATTCACTAGTTTATCCTTACTGGTGCATGATAAAAGCTCCATCCTTCACACATTCATGGCTGAGTTTGAGTTGTTTTACATTGTCAGTTTAATTCTATTCAGCTATAGTCTGGAAAAATTGGCGCTCATTAAGAGAAGAAATGCATGGATCATAACGATTGTAATCGCTTTGGTTTCTTTGGTTTTTCATATGTTGACAGTTGCATCAGGCACATATTTAAAATAATGGGGGAAAATGATGAATATGAATTCTTTAGCGAATTTATTTGAAGAAAGTGTCAGGAAATATGGAGACAATATTGCAGTAAGAAATAAGGGTATGCAATTTACATATAAAGAAACGAATATCTTAGCAAATAAAATGGCAATGTACATAAAGGACAAAGGGATAAATAAAGGAGACAATGTCGGAATCTATATTGAAAAATCCGAGCAGGTTTTATTTTTGATCATAGCCCTGCTTAAATCGGGTGTTACTTATGTACCTATCGACCCTAAAAGTCCTGATGAAAGAGTAAAGCATATAATAAAGAATTCAGAATTGAAGTTATTAATTGGGGATAAAAGCCGGATTAGCGACATTGGTTGTAATTATGTATCCATTGATGAAGTGATGGATAAATCAAAAGGTATGACAGGTGAGAATGTACATACTTTAATTGAACCAGAAGATCCAGCCTATATCATTTTTACATCGGGCTCAACAGGAAAGCCTAAAGGAGTTTGTGTTTCACATGAAAACGTCATGAACTTGTTTTATGGCTGCGACGATTTGTTCGAGTTTACTAATAAAGATAAATGGACATTTTTCCATTCCTACGCATTTGATTTCTCCGTATGGGAGATGTGGGGGGCTTGGATATATGGCGGAGAAGTTGTTGTGGTTTCATTTGAAGAAAGCAGAAATCCAATATCCTTTGTTGAGTTATTGATAAATACACAAACAACCGTTTTTAATTGTACGCCAAGCGCTTTCTTCGAAGTGAGTGGTGAGCTCATAAATCGTCAAAATGAATTAAGTTTAAAATACATTATTTTTGGAGGGGAAGCATTAAACTTCAAGAAATTGGCGCAGTGGTTTTCACCCGAAAATGGCAGGCTGCCAAAGCTAATAAATATGTATGGAATAACTGAAACCACCGTTCATGTAACCTACAAAGAAATCGCTAAGGGTGATGTTGAAAAAGGAATGACCAATATCGGAAAAGTCCTGCCTCATCTTGGGTTCAAAGTGATGAATCAAAATGGAGAAGAAGTAACTGGAGATGAAGAGGGCGAGTTATACGTTTCAGGAAAAGGTGTATCGCTTGGCTATTATAAAAACCCGATGATGAATGAGATGAAATTTACGGATATCGATAATGTCCGCTACTATAAGTCAGGGGATATAGTGAAACTGTTGGATGATGGTGATCTGCAATATATCTCCAGAAATGATGAGCAAGTGCAGCTAAGAGGTTTCAGGATTGAATTAGGGGAAATTGAGAGCGCGTATAATGAATTGCAAAACATCAAGAACGCAGTTGTTACGATGGATAAAGCGTTTAATGATGATATGCATTTATTTTTATACTATGTTGCTGATGAAGAATTAGCTGCTGATTATTTGAGGGAAAGTGTAAAAAGCTCATTGCCAGCGTATATGATACCAAGCTTTTTTATCAAGGTGGACAACATCCCCCTAACTGTAAATGGAAAACTGGATAAATCTTCATTACCAAAATTCATAATAAAAGACCGTGAAACTACACCGAATTTCAAGAATCCAGCAGATGAAACAATAAGCGAAAAAGTAAGGGAATTAGTGGTTAGCATCATAGGCAATGGGGTTATAAAAAATAATCAGTCGCTACTTGAAAGTGGAATGAACTCATTATCGATAATGAGATTGATTGTCAATATTAATAATCAATTTCATATTGAAATTGCTCCTTCCGTTTTATTGGAAAACGATACGATTATGAAATTATCCGAAGTCATAGAAGCTCGTCAAAAAGAAGAGGTAAAGCAAGATTATACACCTATCCATATCAATGCCAGAAATACATATCCTTTAACATATGAGCAAGAAAATTTGTGGTTCATTCATCAAACCAATGTAGACAAATCATTATATAACATCGTTTTTTCGTATGAAATAGCAGGTGAAGTGAATGAAGGAAACCTGGAATTATCGTTAGATAAGCTAAGCAATAAACATCAAATCTTAAAAAGTGTCATTAGGGAAGAAGCTGGAGCGGGCATCTTGGTTTTCGATGAGTCGATTCATCATGATATTAATTATTTCGATGTTTCGGATCTTCCTTTAGACATGCAGGAAGAAAAAATGAATCACTTTGTGAAGGAAGAAACGGAACGGCAATTTGATTTAGTAAATGGTCCCCTCCTATCAATGACGTTAGTGAAGAGGAATGAAAGTGAATATCAATTATTATGTAACATCCACCATATTATTTTTGATGGTTGGTCGATTCCATTATTGATCAATGATTGGTTTGCCATTTATGAGGAAATCGAGAATGGCGACCGAAATGATAGAGATAACCAATCAATCCAATATGGAGATTATGCTTTATGGCAAAAAAACTCACCAAATTATGTAACAGATAAAGATAATGAGTTCTGGAGTAATGAAATAACGGCATTACGGCAAAAGTCTTTTTTACAAAATGATCATCAAAAAACCGGAGAAGGTAAAAGCACGTCCGATATTATCAGCTTTTTGTTACCTAAAGAAATTCAAGACAACCTTAAAAGTCTTCATAAAAAAACGAAATCGACTTTGTTCATGAGTTTACTTACTGCCTATCAAACCTTTTTATCAGTTTACTTTGATGAAGAGGAAGTTGTCGTCGGCAGCCCTTTGGCGAAGAGAAACCATGTGGATACTGAACAATTGATAGGATATTTCGTCAACACTTTGCCCTTTAAATTACATGTATCCCAGGAAGATTCATTTGAAGGGATTTTGCGAAAAAACATAAAAAATATTGCAGGTGTTTTTGACCATCAAAATTTACCTGCTAAGGAGATTTTGAAATATTTATCGGCAGAAAGAACCATGGAAAATACGCCATTGTTCGATACAGTATTCGTCCTGCAAAATAACCAAAAAGAAAAGCTGGCATATAGGAATTTCAAGTTAAAACCGAAAAAAATCAATACCTTTAAAGCTAAATTTGATTTGGTTGTTCAGGCAGAAGAAATGGATGAGGATGAATTACTCATTTCGTTTGAATTCAACAAAGCATTATTCAGTAAAACGACTATTCAAAGGATGGCTAGTAATTTTCAGCATTGGCTGTTAGAGATTACAACCAAGGAAAGCAAGCGGATAAAGGACATTACCTACTTAGAGCCTGCACAGTTGCGATCATTAATCGAAATGGGGACAGGCAATGTAACTCAAGAAGTGGAAGATCATCGTTTTGAAGATGTAATAACCAGGTTTGAGAATAAAGTGAGTACAAATTTCAATGATGTTGCCATTGTCCATGGTGATGATCAAGTGACGTATAGCGAATTAAATGTCCGGGCAAATCAGGTGGCACAACGCTTATTCCTAAATCATGTAGGTGTAGAGGATAGAATTGGGATTTTTATGGATCGATCGATCAATATGGTTACGGCCATTTTAGCCATTTTGAAAGTTGGGGCGGCATATGTGCCTTTGGACCCTTCACAGCCAGTGTCACGGTTGAAACATATGATTGAGGATTCTCAAATCACATATTGTTTAAGTAATGAAGAAGGACTTCCAAAGTATCCCGGTGATGAAGAAAAACTTTTATGTATCGAAGACATACTAAAAGAACCAGAAATTGAATGCACAGTATTCGATTCAACAAAGATATCGGAAAGTGATCTGGCCTATATCATCTACACTTCAGGAACAACGGGAAAACCTAAAGGGGTCATGATTGAACATGGAGGGTTGGCCAACCTTTGTAATTGGCATATCAATTATTATTCAGTAGATGGAAAGGATGCAGCAGTACTGGTTTCGAATACATCTTTTGATGCTTCCGTTTGGGAGATATTCCCTTATCTGACGAATGGGAATAAACTCCTGATACTGGATTACTATGATTTATTGGATGTAGAGATCCTTTCGGAGAAGATGGAAAAGGAGAAGGTCACACTCGCGTTTTTTTCAACGGGGCTGCTCGAGCAATTATTTATTAACGATATGAAATTTCCAGAATCAATCAGAGCTATTTTGACAGGGGGAGATCGTTTAAAAACGATACCCGATCGTTTGAGCTTTGATTTATATAATAATTATGGTCCAACGGAGGGCACTGTCGTTGCAACAGCATATAAGGTACTTCCAAGTGATGATACAGTGATTCCGATCGGAAAGCCAATCTTAAATGCAGAAGCATACGTGTTCAATTCCAGGATGAAGCCTGTTCCCAAAGGTCAAATAGGCGAGCTGTATATCGGCGGGAAAGGCATTGCAAGGGGATATATAAATAATCCGGGGAAAAACGATGAAAGCTTCATTCAAAATCCGTTCAATCCCTCAAGGAAACTATATAAAACTGGAGATTTGGTTAAGTATGCCGAGGATGGAAATCTACTCTTTGCAGGCAGGGCTGATGACCAAGTGAAAATACGCGGATATCGTATCGAACTTGGGGAGGTAAGTGCAGTTCTAAATAAATGCCATGGTATAAAGGATTGCTTTATAGCGATAAAAGATGAATCTAAATCGAAGAAATTCATCATAGCCTATTATATCTCCGACAATGACCTTGAAGAAAATTATATCCGGGATTATATGAAGAATCATCTTCCCCATTATATGATTCCTTCTTATTTCATTAAAATGGAGTCTTTTCCGCTAACCGTTAACGGCAAAGTGGATGCGAAGAGCTTGCCGGATACAAAAATGAACCCGGAAGGAACTAACAGTAAAAGTGTCATGAATGGAACGGAACAAAAATTGTTAAAGATATGGAAAGAGGTACTGAATAATCAGGAAATAACCATCTTTGATAACTTTTTTGAATGTGGAGGAGATTCCATCCTAAGCATTCAAATTTGTTCACTTGCCAAGAAAGAAAATCTTCTCATCACATCAAAAAACATCTTTGAAAAACAAAGTATCGAAGAGCTGGCAAAGGTTGTGGAATTGACGGGCGATGTAACGATAAATCAGTCTGATGTTTTTGGAAAGGCACCATTTACACCTATTCAAAGTTGGTTTTTTACTCAACAAATAAATAATTTTAATCATTGGAATCAATCTGTAACGTTAAAGGGCTACCCGCAATTGAATGAGAAACGGCTGCAAAGAATCATGGCCTATATCGTCAGACATCATGATGGGCTCAGATCAAGGTTCAATAGAGAAGAATCATTTTCGCAGGTGGAAAAGCAAATCGGCCCGTCTGAAAATTGGACTTTGAATTACGTGAATCTATCAAACCTGAATAAGGACCAGCAGGGACGGGAAATAGCTAGACTCGGGATCGGTGCACAACAGGGCATCAACATTTCAAACGGACCACTAATGAAAATAGTATGCATCAATACTGGGCAAAACGAGCATGTAATCATTTGGATCATTCATCATTTACTTGTTGATGGGGTTTCCTGGAGAATCTTGATCGAAGATTTTGACCGGCTATATATTCAAGATATAAACAATCAGGAACTAAAACTGGATAATAAAACGACATCATATAAGGAATGGGCGAATAACCTCAATGAATATAAAAATAGCATTCCTTTAGGCATTAAAGAGTACTGGCTGAATGAACAAGAAACGGTATATGAAAATGCCCTGGTCAAAACAGGAAATGTTTACGATGGAAAATCATTTGAAATGAAGCTGAATAAAGAGATTACAAGCAAAATCTATAATGATATGACAAAAGCGTATAAAGCATCTATCGATGAAATATACTTATCCATTTTCGCAGCGCTAATCGGGAAATATTTCAATAAAAAAGATATTCATTTTACTTTGGAGGGACATGGCCGCGAAGAGTTATTTCCAGGTGTCGATCTGTCCAGGACAGTAGGCTGGTTTACGACCATGTGCCCGGTTTATATAGAAAATAAAGAATCGATTTCGAACACGATTCAAGGTACAAAGAAAAAGTTGAGGACCCTGCCTAATAAAGGGATTGAGTATGGGATCATAACCGAATTATGCGGCGAGACACATATGAAACAAAATAGGCCGATAATCAGTTTCAATAATCTAGGTAGATTTCACCAAAACAATGAATGGGCTGTAAAAGAGGTCACCTTTTTTAGTGAACAAGATATTCAACATAATTCCTATACCGAACATGAAGTCGATATCGAATTGCTTGTAGTGAATGAGGAGCAAACCATAAAAATAAACTATAACAGACATTTCGTAAGAGAAGATTTTGAGCAATATATGCAACTCAATATGCAGGAATTGTTACGGACATTGGAAGAAGAAACAAGGGGAAAACAGATGTACCGTCCGGAAGACTTTCCATTGGTGGATATGCCCGAAGAGGAACTTAACCAACTCTTGCACAACGAAACTGGCATTATTGATATTTATGAATTGACGGATTTGCAAAAAGGGATGTTGTACCATAGCTTGTTTGATAGTGAAAGCAGCCAGTATAAAGTGCAGCTCATTTTTGATATTAATGGTTTCCTGGACGTCGATAAATTAACCAATGCCATTGTGACAACTGCAGGGAAACATGACATTTTAAAAACCAAATTGTATTCAAGCAGAAAAGGGGTATTCTACCAACTGTTAATGAGTTCCATGGGTACCGAGATTGAATATGAAGAAATGATCGATCATCAAGAGAAGTTGGAAAAGCTGTTAGCTGATCAATATAAGATCATAGATATCGAGAATAATAAGCTGAATCGCTTCATGATCGTTAAGCTTGCGGAAAATCAATACCAGTTAATATGGACATTCCATCATATTATTATGGATGGCTGGAGTTACTCTATGGTGATTAATGACATTTTTGCTGCTTATCATTCAATAACACCAACATCATCCGTGAGTCCTTCATTTAAAAAGTATGTTGAATATATGAAAGATTATACAAGTAATAAGGAACTGCGGGACTATTGGGCAGGAAAGTTGGAAGGTGCTCGAAATTCCGGATCCAGTTTAATGGGAGGGCAAGAAGGCGAGGGGTACATTGAGGATAGCTATTTGAAAGTATTGGATGAGGAATTAAGTGATTCCATTCAACGATTCTGTCAGGAATACAAGATTACCATGAATACTTTCTTTCTAACCGTTTGGCTAGCCACTTTGAAAGAAGTAAAAGGTACGGAAAATGTATGCTGCGGCGTAGTGACATCCGGCAGGAATATCCCTATCCAAAATATTGAGGCAATGGTTGGTCCATTTATCAACACTGTGCCGTTCATCAAGCGTATAAGCCACGAAAAGACCTACATGGAAATACTGGATGAGGTTCAAAATGAATTTTTGGAATTAAGTGCCTATGAGAATACACCTTTATCAGAGATTTATGAGTGGGCTAATTTGGAAAACCAACTATTTGAATCATTATATGCCTTTGAAAACTATCCGATGAAACTAGCTAATAATGATGAAATCAATGTGAGTTTGAAAGAAGGACGGGAAACGACCCATTATCCAATCGTCATCATCATCACCCCTGGTTCAAGTGTTCAAATTAAATTTAATGAGGCAGCGGTCAATCCAAAGTTAAGGTCATCCGTACTTTCTATATTTAATCAAATCTTAAGTGAAATGCTGGAAAAATCGAAAGTGAAATGAGGGGAAATATATGGAGACAACAATTGCGGTGAAGGAAAGGTTAATTGAGGAAAAACTTATTGGATTTTGGAAAGAAATTTTAGAACAAGAGACAATAGATACAGATTCCAACTTCTTTGACTTAGGTGGGAATTCCCTTTTAGCAATGCAATTTATTCAAATGGTGAAGAATAACCTGGGAGTGAGATTACCAATCAAGGTGATGTTCGAACAATCCACCATAAAGGAACTATCAGTACTCATCAAACAATTGGACGATATGCATAGGTTAAGTTGAATGGAAAAGAATTGAGGTGTTTTTCTATGAAAAGGATGATCAGTGAAACGGAAGATAGGCTATTAAACATGATTTCAATTGTTATTGAACCTTTAAAACTATCACTAGTAGAGGACATGAATGAATCACTAAGGACAAATGAAAAAAAAGATGAGTTTTTGTCTTCGATAAAACAGGAGTTTGGTATTCAATTAACACCGGAAATCATTTCAAGTCAATGGAATATAGAAAAACTGGCAAGTTTTCTGGACATGCTCCTCGACATGAGGGAAGACGAGGTAAATAAGCCTTATAAACGTGGGAAAAGTGAAGGAATGCTTTCTCATAATCAAGATAGAATGTATCTGTTCGACAGCCTGGGTGAAAGGAAAATGCTCTATAATATGCCATTTAAATTCATTTTAAATGGCGTTGTGGACATTGATGACCTGCAACAGGCATTAGATTTCATGATTGAACGCCATGAAACTTTGCGAACTAATTTCAAAGGAGAAGAACATCAAATCCTTCAATTCTTATCAAAAAAAAGCCGAAACATGATTGCCTATGAAGACTGTCGGGGATTAGGTCCAGAAGTCAGCGATATAATGGTCACCTCCCATCTTACTGAAGAAATGGAAAGATGCTTCGACCTGGAAAATGATCATTTATTTAATATGAAACTATTTCGAGTTGATGAAGAAAAACATTATTTGGTATGCAATTTTCACCATATCATTTTTGATGGAGTATCGTTTGTCACCTTTTTCGAAGAGTTATTGGAGATTTATGAAAGAATTCAAACAGGCAGGGTTGGGGATATTCCCCCTTTGGACATGCAATATTTAGATTATGCTGTCTGGCATAAGGAGTGGGTCAAGGAAAGTACGCCAAGCCAAAGGAGGTTTTGGGAAAGTTATTTAGATCAAGAGGAAGAAGCATTAGAACTTCCGTTTGACTTTCAACGTCCAAAATCACCTTCTTACTCAGGCGAAAGACTGGAAATGGCCATAACGAATGAACTTCGTACATGGATTGACAGGGTTTTAAAGGAGAATGGTACGACTTTATATGCTTTTATGATGACTGCCTATCAAGTGTTTTTAAGTCGGTATACCGGAAAGAAGCAAATCATTGTCGGGAGTACCGTGGCAAACCGTGGCCAAGAAGAATTTGCCCGGACAGTTGGATGCTTTGTCAATACGCTGCCATTGAAGCTGACCGTTGATCCATCAGAATCATTTCATGAAATATTGAACCGGAATCGTAAAGTGATTTTGGATGTATTGGAACATCAGGCTTTTCCATTTGAAAAAATCGTTGAAATCATTAATCCAGACAGGGATCTCAGTCATTCCCCATTGTTCCAAACAGCTTTGGCAATGGAAGAAAGCTTTGATGGGAACTTTAGCAACGCATTCTTCACTCTTGAACAAGACAAATTCGAAATTCCTTATTCAAATTATGACCTGACTATAAAGGTGAAGGGTTCTCATGACATAATCCTGGAATTCGAGTATTCCGATGAACTTTTCAGGCGGGAAACAATTGAAAGACTCATGCTGAGTTTCGAAAAATGGTTATTCCAAATTTGCAGAAATGCGGATAAACCTATCTGTCATTTGGAGTATTTAGATGACAATCAAATGAATCAATTGTTATTTGAGTGGCAAGGTGAGGATTCGGATGCGCATCAAAATGAGACGATCACCTCCATATTCAAAAAAATCGTCAAGAAGCATTCAAACAAATTAGCCGTAGCTGATAATGGTCAGGCCATTACTTATTCGGAATTAGATCAAAGATCGAATGTGATTGCGAAATTGGTCAGAAATCATACCGAAAATGGTTCTAATAAGGTTGGCCTGCATGTAAACAGATCGATTGATATGGTAATCGGCATGTTGGGAATCATTAAAGCCGGGTGTGCATACGTTCCGCTTGATCCTATGATGCCAGCTGAAAGATTGGAATATATCGTCAATGATTCGAAAATGGATATATGCATTACGAATCAAATTGAGGCTCCTGCCATTAAAAAAATAGCTAAGGTGATTGATCTTGAATCCGTACATTACGTGGCTACCAAGTGCTGTAACGAATCTATTGCACCTTCCGATCTAGCTTACATAATCTATACTTCGGGAACGACAGGAAAACCAAAAGGTGTCATGTTATCCCATAGAGGCGTAGTGAATTTAATAATAAGCCAAAACAAGTACTTACAACTTGATGAGACCTCAAAGGTATTACAATTTGCCACTTTTAATTTTGACGCTTCTATTTATGAGATTTTTGGAAGCTTATTAAATGGTGCAGAGCTGCATATCGGGAATAATAAGGAGGAAATGTTTGATTTATTCGCATTGGAAAATCAAATCAAAAGTGAAAAGTTAACGCATCTAGTATTGCCGCCAGCAGTATTACAAGAGCTCAATATAGAGGGCTCCCATGTGAAATTCGTCGGTTCAGCCGGGTCTGAATGTCCATTAACCTTGCTGGATCGCTATCAAAGTATAAATTTCTATAATGCCTACGGTCCAACGGAATATTCAGTATGGACCACGATTGAAATGTTTAAAGCGTATGAAAACAATGGGACTACCAATAATAAAGTCTCGATAGGCAAACCCATCCTGAATACTGACGTTTATTTATTGAGTCCTGAGCAAAGACTCGTACCAATCGGTGCTGCAGGGGAAATATATATTGGTGGTGAAGGGTTAGCTGTTGGATATGTGAATAATGATGATTTAACAAAAGAAAAGTTCATTGAACATCCTTTTAAAGCTGGAAAGCGTTTGTATCGCAGCGGTGACCTTGCAAAATTCACGAGCGATGGTGAGTTGATTTTTCTGGGGCGTAAAGATAATCAAGTGAAAATCAGAGGTTTCCGTGTCGAAGTGGATGAGATTTCGGTCAACCTCAATGCGTATCCGCAAGTAAGTGACTCATTCATTAAGGTTCAGGATCAGCCAAACTTAAATAAACAAATAATCGCTTATTTCACATCCAAACAACAAGTTGATTACGATCACTTAAAAGCATTTTTAAAAGAGAGATTACCAAGCTACATGATTCCTTCATTCTTTATGCAAGTGGACAAATTTCCGTTAAATGCAAATGGGAAAATTGATTCAGCACTTCTTCCGGTACCCGTAACCAGAAGCAATACATTGGAAGAACCTGAGACGTTCAATGAGAAAGTGCTTCTTCAAATATTCAAAAGTGTCTTAGGGTTGGATGACATCAGTATCCGGGATAACTTTTTTGAACTTGGCGGCGATTCCATTCAGAGCATTCAAATATGTTCACTAGCAAGGAAGGAAAATATAATCATCAGTCCAAAATCAATTTTTGAAAATCAAACGGTAGCAGAGCTGGCAGCGATAGCGAAAACTGAAAACAAGGTCATGATTCAACCTATAGCCACTAGAGGGAATGTGGAACTGACCCCCATCCAAGAATGGTTCTTTGCGGAGCACACTGCTTCCATCAATCATTGGAACCAGTCCATTGTTTTTAGTAAAGATTCCTGTGCTCAAATGGAGGACATTGAAAAAATTCTATCACATATCGTGGAACATCATGATGGATTGTTAACCCTATTTGAAAAACGTGACGATAAATATATCGGGAATATAGACTCCGAACACAAAACATGGGAGTTAGTCTATAAGGATATACATCATTTGGATGAGGAAACGCGAATAAGGGTGAGAGATGAATGGGAAAGTAAGGCTCAAGGTTCATTGGACATAAGTAATGGACCGATCATGAAAATGCTTGTTTTAAAAGAACAGCCGAACAAGTATCGCTTCTTTTGGGTAATCCACCATCTATTGATTGATGCCGTTTCCTGGAGGATCTTACTTGAGGATTTCAATACCCTCCATGATCTCGCATTAAACAATCAAACAGGAAGGCTTGCTCATAAAACGTCATCATTCAAAGACTGGTCAAACTTCTTGAAGAAATACAATGAATCGTTGATGGACCCTGAAACACTCCGTTATTGGGAACACAAAACAAAAAGTGAAATAACGGATTTTAAGATAGCGGAAGACTTTATAGCTAAAGAAGAAAGAACGATGGAGAAATCATTCAGTGAGGAAGAAACTGAATTCTTGATCCAGGAATTATCAAGGCAATCAAAAGCGACTGTGGAAGAAGTATTGTTGTCATTAATCGCAAAGGGTTTGAAACAATCTTTTGAAGTGAAGAACTTCTGGTTGGAAGCAGAAGGGCATGGCAGGGAAATGGTGGATGAAACAATCGATGTTACTAGGACCGTTGGCTGGTTTACTGCGATGTATCCAATATTGCTGCATTCAGATGGGACGTTTGACGATACTTTAAAAAACACGAAGAATGCTATAAGGGAAATCCCGAATAAAGGTTTTGATTATGGAGTCATCAAGTATTTACGGCCTGGGGTCATTCAGGAGCCGGATATCTACGTTACTTTTAATTACTTAGGAAGATTGGATTCTCAATTTGAATCATCCAATAGCAGGGACTTTGGTGAGTTTGAAAATAAACCAAAATTGCATTTCCTGTCATTTATCCAGGATGGAAAACTAACCATAAAAATAATTTCAAAATTAGCCGAAGAAAAGATGAATCTAATAATGGAAGCTATTGGTGATGTTGTCATGGAAATCAAGGGAACTGAATTTGACCAAGGTTCTTTAATAGAAAGTGATTTCCCGGATGCGATGCTCACTGAGGAAGATTTGTTTCATATATTGAATTCTAACAAATAAGGTGATTACTGGTTTAATAGAATGATTGTGGTCAGCGGGTATGGATGACACGAAGATAATGGAATCGGGAGGCGCAAAATTGGAGAAATCTATTCAGAATATCTACTCATTAACTCCGCTTCAAGAAGGAATCCTTTATGAACTGGAAATGAACAATTCAACAGAGAACCTTTACATTTCTCAAATGCGAATCAGGATAACGGGCGCTCTTGAAGTAGATGCATTGTTCGAGGCGTGGAGTCAGGTTGTAGAACGACATGAAGCATTAAGAATGAAGGTCATCTCTAAAAATATTGAAAATAATGTTCAGGTTGTCTTCAATACAATGGAATATCAACCAGAATTGATCGATATGACAGAGTTGAGTGAGCATGAACAATTAATGGAAATTCAAAGAGTGACTTCCGAATCCCAGGAGATGGATGTGAATAACTCCAATTTGATGAAACTCCAGTTAGTGAAAATTGAAGAAAATCAGTTTAACTTGATTTGGACTCATCACCATATCATTTTGGATGGCTGGAGTACCAGTATAGTCATCGATGAACTCTTTGTTATTTACAGCCGAATTGTAGGAAAAGACTCCAAAGAACTTATTGAAAAGCCAAAGCAATATGGAGATTTTATCCGGTATATGAATAAAACAGATGCGGAAGATTTAAATCGTTTTTGGAAAGAGCTTGCAAAGGATATTGAGCAGCCGACGATCACATTTCCCGTCTTGAAACATGTGAAGGAAAACCACCAGGACAATGATCTCTTCTGGGAGCTGGATAAAACACAAAGTAAGCTTTTAAGAGAATTTGCCGCTAAAAACCATGTAACGCTTAATGTATTACTGCAGTTAATTTGGTCAATTGTCCTAAAGGAAATGTCCAATCAAAATCGAATCGTCTTTGGAATCGTCAGCTCTGGCAGGTCGAACAACTTATTCAAATCGGAAGAAATCGTTGGGATGCTCATTAATACGATTCCTATGATAGCTGAAATAAACGATACAGACAGCGTTACCGATTTACTGAAACGATTCCAGGAAACATTGAACAATATGCTGGATTACTCTCAAATTTCTTTAGTGGATATCAAACGGCATACGAAATTAAAGAAGGAAGATCCGATTTTCGAAACTTTATTTGTTTATGAAAATTATCCGGAAGCGAAAGATGAAGGCTTTAGCATTAACTGGGAGGTCGAAGGCGGAAAAGAGTCACATAGCTTTCCGTTATCGTTACAAGCCCAGGATAATAAAGAAACGATTACATGCAAATTGTACTTTAATACCTGCTTCTTACAGCGTTCACTAGTATATGATATCCAATCAGCCTTCATGCAGATTGCCCATCAAATTACTGAAGCTCAGCAAATTGATGAAATATATGTGGATATTCACTTTTCAAAACTAAAAAATAATGTGAGTAAAGACGATCAAGCAACGGATGCCCATTCGATGACATCCACATCCGTTAATCAAGGACTTAAAGAAATTTGGCAAGAGTTTTTCTTGAACAGCGATATTAATGGTGATTCTGATTTCTTTCAATTGGGCGGGCATTCGATAACAGCCATGAAAATGGTGTCTAAAATAAATAAAAGACTTGATGCGAATATGAAATTAGCTGATTTGTTTGAAAATCCTACATTGAAAATGCTAAATCATAAGATCTTTCCGGAAATGAGTACACCTCCAAGAAATGAAACGCAGGTCGTTTCATCTTTCGTGGAAAAGACATTTTTGGAAGTCTTATCAACAAGTCAAATCGATAAAGATGCCGATTTTTTTGAAATGGGCGGACACTCGATTTTAGCCATGAAGTTATTGACCAAATTAAACAAAGAATACAATCAAATTCTAACTTTGAAAAATATTTTTCAAAATTCAACAATCGATTCGTTGACAGACTTCATCATTAATGAAATTTCAGATCATGACAAAGAGCACATAGAAGCGCAACAAGAAAATCATGTTTTATCCAGTAACCAAGAGGCTTTATGGTTCAACGAAAAACTAAACGGTAAGACAGCCAATTATAATATCCCTCAGAAATATAAAATTACTGGAAGAGTGGATACTTCAATGCTGGAAAAAGCCTTAAATCAAGTCGTTACTAGACATGAGATTTTGAGGACCACCGTCCGTGAAAAAGCCGGTAAAGGCTATCAGGAAATCAGGGAAGATTTGTACATAAAAATAGATGAAATCGATCTCTCTGCGTTAAAGCCCGAACAGCAAAAGACTCGTATGCTGCAAATTGAAGACGATGTCCAATCAGAAATCTTTGAAATTGAAAAAGGTCCTCTCCTGACAGTGAAACTTGTTAAATTGAGTGAAAAGGATTTTGTTTTATTTGTGAATCTCCACCATTTCGTTTTTGACGGATGGTCAGTGAGTATATTTTTAGATGAATGGTTATCGTTTTATGACAGTGAAGTGAATGAAAAGGAACTTATCCTTGGAAATGACTTTAAACAATATAAGGATTTTGCATTAGAGCAGAAAAACTGGTTGGAAAATAACATGAAAGAAGAATCGCAATTTTGGGAAACAAACTTATCTGGGGAATTACCTAAATTGGAGCTTCCTTTAGATACGGTTCGTACAAAAGAAAATCGCAACGATGGCAGTAGTTTTATAGTGGAACTATCAAGGGAAGAGCTCCAGGGTTTAAAGCGGATGTCCCTGGAAAAAAACTCGACATTATTCATGACACTGCTAACGATGTACCAGTCTTTCCTAGCAAAATATACAGGCCAAAACGATATCATCGTTGGTAGTCCTTTGGCGAATAGAATGATTGAAGGGACAGAAAAATCGATAGGTTATTTTGTCAATACACTGCCCTTTAGATTAAAGCTGGGACATGAGGAAACATTTGAAGAGATACTTCAAAGAAATACAGGCCATATCATCGACATCTATGATCATCAGCAAATGACATTGGAGAAGATCGTTGAAGTCATTAACCCTGAAAGAAATTTAGCAAGCACTTCTTTATTTCAAACCGTCTTCATTTTACAAAATAATGCCAAAGCTGCATTGGAAAGTGAATACATAAAGATAACGCCTGAAGTATTAAAATCAAAGGCAGCAAAATTCGATTTGAGTTTAGCTGCAGAAGAATATGAAGATAAGCTATTATTCGCCTTTGAGTATAATTCAGGGATCTTCAATGAACAAACCATTCAATCATTAGCTGAAAATTTCCTGGAGTGGATCAGGAAGATTACTTATCAGCCTGAACAATCCATTGACAAGGTATCCGTCGTGAGTAAGAAGCAGGAGAAAGTATTATTGGAAGAATGGCAGGGAGAAACCATTCGCTTTGAGGGGATCAATGACACAATCCCACAAGCCTTCCATAAAATTGTTGAGCGATTTCCTGATAAGGTAGCCATTGTTGATGGTTCCAAAACCATTACATATCGCGAATTGAATGATAAGAGCAATCGGCTTTCACACTATTTACTAAGCAAAGGGATTTCTAAAGAAGAAAGAGTCGGAATTTATGTGAATCGATCAATTGATATGGTGACGGGGATGTTGGCAGTAATTAAAGCAGGTGCTGCGTATGTTCCATTGGATCCTCATTATCCTAATGAACGATTAAGCTACATGGTTGAAGATTCGTCCATTTCCTATTGCTTGAGTCACAAAGAACTCGGAAAGAGTGGTTTGATTGACCCATCCAAAATAATATATTTTGAAAATATTGAAAATGAATCGGATTTGTCAATGACAGAGAATCTTCACATTGCGGATCAGCGGGACTTAGCATATGTCATTTATACCTCTGGAACGACAGGCAGGCCAAAAGGAGTCATGTTGGAACATAGAGGAATCATTAACTTGGTTCATAACCAAAATAAAATGATGTGTTTAGATACATCAGCTAAAGTGCTGCAATTCGCTACGTTTAATTTTGATTCATCCGTCATAGAGATTTTCAGCACACTATTGTTCGGTGCGGAGCTGCATATAAGCGTAGATAAAGAAAATCAATTTGACATGAATAAACTTGTTGAACAAATTAAGCGTGAAGGAATTTCTCATATCATTTTACCGCCTGCTGTGTTGAAGGAACTGCCAATCAATGAATTGAGCACGATTAAAGTGTTGGGATCTGCAGGTTCTGAATGTCCAGTCGAGCTCGTTTCGAAGTTTAAGCATATATCGTTTTTCAATGGCTACGGGCCTACTGAATATTCGGTGTGTACAAGTTTTAAAATGTTTCCCCCCAATGAGGATGCAACAGATGAATTCGTTGTTTCAATTGGGAAGCCACTGACTAACACGGTTGCACTTGTGTTGGATGAAAACCGGAAACTAGTGCCGGCAGGAGCGGTTGGTGAACTTTATGTCGGAGGAATTGGGTTAGCGAGGGGATATCTGAATAATGAGAGCCTGACAAATGAAAGATTCATATCCAATCCATTCAACCCTGCTGAAAAAGTATACAGAACCGGGGATTTAGTTAAGCATAATAAAGCTGGGGAATTAGTTTATATAGGCAGAGCGGACGACCAAGTGAAAATAAGAGGATACCGTGTTGAACTATCGGAGGTTAATGTTTCATTACGAAAACTAGCAGAAATCAAAGATAGTTATGTAACGGCAATGGAAGATGGATTTGAGAATAAAAGGCTAATTGCTTATTATACGGTGAATGATGAGGTTTCGGTGGATTCAATCAGAAGAAGACTGAAAGAAACACTGCCTGCTTTCATGATTCCTGCTCATTTTATGCAACTGGATAAATTCCCTTTGACGCCGAATGGGAAAGTTGATCGGAAATCCCTGCCGAAATGGAAGGAACAGTTGGATGAGAGGAAGAAAAAAGTGCCGGATGTGCAAGAGCTGTCCAAAACTGAAACAGAGCTTCTGACAATATGGAGAGATGTATTAAACGATCCCGCTATAGGACCAGAAGATAACTTCTTTGAATGTGGTGGTGATTCAATCATCAGCATTCAAATATGCTCGGCTGCAAAAGAAAAAGATCTATTTATAACGCCTAAAGATTTATTTGAATACCAAACGGTCCGTGAGCTAGGGAATATTGTAAATGAGCTGGAACAAAAACAAGTGGTCCAAGAAAAAATATCAGGTTATGTTCCGTTGACGCCTATTCAATCTTGGTTTTTTAATGAAAATCATGACAATATCCATCATTGGAATCAGTCAGTCGTTTTGATGAAGGATCACGCATTGGCGACCGAACAATATAAACAAATCATCATGAAATTAGTTGATCAGCACGACATATTAAGGACATTATTTGAAAAACATGGTGATTCTTATATTGGCAATATATCAAATGCTGATACGGCATGCGGTTTTCATGAGTATCATGTTTCCAGTTTTACAGATGAAAATAGTCTGAAAGTAATTAAGGAGCTGGAAGAAAACGCCCAACAAAGTTTAAACATACACAACGGCCCCATGATGAAGTTCCTTCTATTCAGGAATCAAAAGGAGGTAAGGATTTTTTGGGTGATTCATCACCTTGTGGTTGATGGTGTTTCGTGGAGGATACTTCTTGATCATTTCGAAAGATGCTATCAACAGATAAAGAATGGACAAGAACCATCACTGCCTTTAAAAACGACTTCTTATAAACAATGGTCCGAGAAACTGAACGAATATCAGAACACTGGCCTCCCGGAAGATGCCGTTCAATATTGGGAAAAGGAAATGAATATTCCAGTTTCTCCGCTGACGCATAGCTTAGGAGAAACATGTGATTTTGAAAACATGTACAAAATACAAGTGGATGAGGACCAAACACAAAACCTCATTAAAACCACTTTAAGAAAACATAAAACGACGATTGATGAGGTTTTATTATCCGTTATTGCCCATTCAATTTCCAATATAATGGGAATTGATGAATTTTGGCTCGATTTAGAAGGTCATGGCAGAGAGGATATTGAAGATGATATTGATCTATCAAGGACAGTAGGGTGGTTCACCTCCATTTATCCAGTAAGGATTAAAGGAATGCCGTCTTTGGGCTCAACCTTGAGAAATACAAAAAACAGATTAAGAAGTGTGCCAAACAAAGGGTTTGACTTTGGAATCCTAAAGTATATTTCCACTCGGAATCATAACTATCCAGACAGCCTTGTGAGTTACAACTATCTAGGTCAATTTAATAACACTGGTGATATGGAACAAACCAATAGCAGCAATATCGATTTGAACTATACATTTCCATATAAGCTCAATTTTGTCGCCAGCATCGTAAACAATAGGCTCATGCTGAATATTATTGGCGATAGCAACAATGAAAACTACCAAATGATATGTAAAGAAGTTGAAGTACACTTAAACAATATTTTAAGTGGAAGCGCAGATTTGAATGACTCCATTGTCGAAACGGACTTTCAAGCTGAGAAGATAGTCGATGGAAGTACGATTACCCATTTCATTAATAAGTTTAATAACATTGAAGAGATTTACCCAGTGACATCACTTCAAGAAGGGATGTTATTCCATAGTGAAGTAACTCAAAGTCCTGAATATATTTCACAGCTATCCATTGATTTAATAGGTGATCTGGACTTGGACAAATTGGAAGAAGCATGGAATGAAACCTGTAGAAAATACGACGTTCTTAGATCCGTTTTCAGGCGCAATCAATTGGGGGACCGTTACCAAATCATCCTAAATGACATTTATTATGTGTTCAATCATGTGGATCTAACGATGTTTAGTGAGGACGAATCGGCATCCAAGATAGAAAATCTTTTAGAGCATAGCAAAAACAGACAAATGGATTTAGAGAATGGTCCGCTCATGAACATCACCTTGATCCAGCTATCGGATCATCGCTATAAATTCATATGGACACATCATCATGCTTTAATGGATGGCTGGAGCCTGCAAATCGTCATTAATCATTTTTTGAATAATTATCGAAACCCATCCAATATGGTAAAAGACAGTGATGAACATAAGATTGCCTATAAGCAAGTCATGAATCATGTCAGGAATATGAATAAACAGGATGAAGCAGCTTTTTGGAATGAAGAATTGAGGGATTTTGAACAAGTAAAAGCACTAATAGGTAAGAAAACGGATAAGGAAGCTTTTACAGCGGATAAAGTTATTGAATATAGCCTGCCTGAAGAGCTTACCGATAGATTAATAGAATTATCCAAGCGGCATAGAAAAACGATCAATACCGTTGTTCAAGGAGTTTGGAGCATCGTTCTATCGTGCCTAAGTGAGAGCGACTCAGTATGCTATGGGGTGACAAGCTCAGGAAGGAACCTCAGCATTCCGCATATTGAAAAAGCTGTAGGCTTATTGATCAATACTCTGCCATTCTCGTTGAAAATCGATTGGGAAGATGATTTGCAATCCTATCTTACTGCGATTCAAAACAAGCAATTACAAATGAGGGAGTATGAGTTCAGTTCACTTACGGATATAAAGCGATACGCTGAAATTCCTTGGGATAAGGAATTATTCCAACATATATTTGTATTCGAAAATTATCCGAGCACAGAATCGGCAGAGGATTCGCGAATCATGATCGAAAATTCAGTCGGAAGTGAATCGACCAATTTTGATCTTACGTTCTCTGCGGCTGTAATGCAATCCAAGCTGCATTATAAGATCATTTATAAAGACAGTAAATTCACCGAATATGAAATTTTACGTTTTAT
Source organism: Peribacillus sp. S4 (assembly GCF_046715815.1). NCBI lineage: Bacteria > Bacillati > Bacillota > Bacilli > Caryophanales > Bacillaceae > Peribacillus > Peribacillus sp. S4. Next base: position 732,497 of record NZ_CP175708.1, read on the forward strand.
GGATTCCATGCAGGAAATATTCTTAAAACTAACAGAAAATGAAACACTGCCACCTATTGGAAAATTAATAAATCACTTGAAAGTTGGGGCCCGATGATAAGTAAATCGATGACGACGAATAAATTGATGTCAATAACTGAAGCTTTTAAAAAAATCGTGGAAGATAATCAATCAAAAGCGGCACTTTGCGAAAATGAACGTCAAATTACTTATAAAGAACTAGACATGCTTTCAGATAAGCTTGCCAAAAGGATCATAGATCTGGGGATTCAAGAAGAAACAATGATCGGTATTCCAAGCAAAAGGTCCATGGAACTGATCATAGGGATGCTTGCCATAATAAAGTCAGGCTGTTGCTATGTTCCAATCGACGAAAAGTACCCATTAAAAAGATTGGAATATATGCTTGCAGATACGGATATGAAGTTCTTCTTATCGTTTAATGGTCAAGAAGGGAAGCTCCGGGAATTGAATATTGAACCAATTCCATTTGAGATGAATGAACTAAGCAGGGACGGGCATATCCCCGTGAACCGTTCCTCGGAGAAGGGTCTCGCATACGTCATCTATACATCAGGTACGACTGGAAAGCCAAAAGGTGTAATGATAGAGCATAAAAGTGTAGTCAATTTAGTACTGAACTCTGAAATACTAGAAATTAACGAAAATAATAGAGTGGCCCAATTTTCCAACCCATGCTTTGACGCCGCAACCTTTGAAATATGGGGAGCTTTATTGAATGGAGCGACTTTATTCCTGATGCCGAATGAGTTCACTTCTTTTGATGATTGGAAAGAAGCGATATCGATTGGAAAGGTGGATGTAGCCTTTTTTACGACAGGTCTTTTCAATGCAATGGTAGATGAGGATCCATTAATTTTTGAAGGATTAAAGAAAATTGTGGTTGGCGGAGATAAGATCTCGGTTTCCCATGTGAGAAGATTGAAGCAAACAATCGGTCACTTCTCCTTGATTAATGGGTATGGACCAACTGAATGCACAACTTTTGCCATTTGTCATGAGGTCGAAGACAAAGATGCAGATGTTATTCCCATTGGAAAACCATTGAGCAATGTAGAAATCAAGATTCTATCTGAAGGACTAGTCGAGGTAGCAGATGGGGAAATAGGCGAAATCTACATTGGCGGTCAAGGGGTCATGAGAGGCTATTTAAATCAGCCGCAATTAACGGAGCAAGCGTTGATCAAGGGTGATTTGAATCAGACGAAGTGGTATAAAACAGGTGATCATGGCATCCGGTTACAAAATGGTGAGATTCTGTATAAAGGTCGGAAAGACAGTCAAGTGAAAATTCGCGGTTTTAGAATTGAACTGAATGAAATTCAAGACAAGCTTGATCAATACATGAAGATTGAAAGTTCAGTCGTTGCTGTTAAAAACATCAATGATGAAAATTATGTGATCGCTTATTACAAACATGAAGATAAAAAAGCGGAAAACGCTGAAAAGGATATTAAAGATTATCTGAACAATGAATTGCCGAAATATATGATTCCCCACTTTTTTGTAAGGGTGGATGATTTCCCGCTTAATGCCAACGGTAAAGTCGATAAAGAGAAATTATTGGAAATGGAGATCGTGCAAAATAAAACTTCCTTAGCCAATCAAGAAACTGGAAAGAAAAAAGAAGTATTGGAGATTTGGAGAAATGTATTGGGAAATCAAAGTCTAGGATTGGACGACAACTTCTTTGAACATGGAGGCCATTCCATTTTAGCTACCAAACTGGTCTATGTAATGAAGGAAACGGTACTTCCTGAAGCCACTTTACAAATCTTATTGGAAAATAATACAGTGAATAAATTTGTTGAAGCACTTGAAGTCGACTATTCTTGCAGCATGGAAGAGGTGATGGAAAAGGATTCCGTGCTCGATCGAGTATTGATGGAGAAAATAAGGGAAATATCCGCTAAACCCGTTCAAATTGAAAAAAATATGATGATTACAGGTGGAACAGGTTTTTTGGGAGCACACCTATTAAACAAATTATTACTGGAATTGGAAGATGTCAAAATCTATTGTTTGGTTAGATTTCCTTCAAGAAATAGATTGAAAGATACTTTAATGAAATATGGTCTTTGGCAGGATGAATTCGTAAGTCGAATCGTTGTCATTGAAGGGGATCTTAGTAAACATCATTTCGGTCTGGATGATGTGACATATGAGAAATTAAGCAATGATGTTTCTCATGTGTATCATGTCGGTGCTGAAACGAATTTCTTCGAGCCGTATAGCAAATCAAAAATATCGAATGTGGATGGTGTAGTGGAAGTCATTAAGTTTGCTTCATCATGCAATCGTAAAAACATTTATTATGCATCAACGCTTTCTGTCTTGACCGGAGAAAGGAAATGGGACGAGGAAGACGAATTGGTTTATTCCCCCGATTTAATGATCGGATACAGCCAGTCCAAATGGGTTGCCGAGAAATTGCTTCTACAAGCAAGGGAACTTGGACTGACAATCGATATTTTCCGATTAGGCAGGATTTCATCTAATTCAAATGGGGTTTGGAACGAGAAGGATATGTTGTACAAGGTTTTTGAATCATTTATTGAACAAAGGATTTTGCCATTTAAAGAGGAAATTCATTTCGAATTGATGCCAGTCGATTTTGTAAGTGAGTTTATTTACAAAATATCAAGATTGAAAGAGAATCAGAAGCTCGGGATCTATCATATGTTCAATGATCAGAGAGTTTCAAGTGAATTCGTGACCTCCTTCTTCGAAAAAAATGAAATACCTTACTCCAATATGGATTTGGAAGAGTGGTTACAATCTTTAAAAGAAAAGACACAATCTAACGAGATTCATTCATTAAGTGCTTTGTCCCAGTTAATAGATGAATCAACAAAATTAAAAGAGTCGGAAATCCTGCAAGGAAAAACCAAGAAGGAAATGGAACTGCTATCAATGAAAATGCCGGAAATCGATTCAAGGTATGTTGAAAGCTTTATGAAGTACATGTTGAAATAATGGATTGTAAGAGAAGGGGGATGGAAGGACTGAAGAAAACACTTTTTTGTTTCCCTTATGCTGGGGGAAGTGCATCTTTTTATAGAGAATGGAAATTTGAGGATGACGTGATAGAGGTTATTCCGCTGGAATACCCTGGACATGGCAGTAAATATAGTGAACCATTATGTGAACATATGACGGATTTGACGGATATATTATTGAAGGAAATGGAAACGAAACATCAAATGAATTCACTGGAAAACATCTCTTTGTTTGGACATAGCATGGGTGCGATCGTAGCCTATGAAATTGCGGCAAAATTAGAAGAAAGAGATGATAATAAAGTTGAACATTTATTCATTTCAAGTAAGTCATCCCCAGAATATAAAGTAGACCAAATCGATTGCTCTAATACAAAACATTTAAAACAATCGCTTGAAAAAATCGGGGGAACAAACAAGGAACTCCTGGAAACGGAAGATTTCATGAATATATTCCTTCCGATAATCCAGTCCGACTTGAATGTATTATCCAACTATCACCATGAAAAAAAACGCGATAAAAAGGTGGGAAACAAAGCCGTTTTGCTATTGGGATCGAATGATACCGTGACGAAGGAAAGTATCGAAAGCTGGAATGAATACATTGAACATATTGAAGGCTTGCATATATTAAAGGGTGATCATTTCTATATAAAGCAAAACCAGGATATCGTTTTAAAAATCATTCAAGAGTATGTACTCAATAATCGTTGTGGAGTCTTGATTTAAGAGAGCGGACTGACTGCCTTGCACCAAAACCTGCTCTAATGTAAGCATCCGTTCGGATACCAATGAAACCCAATCTTCATCTAAAAAAGGACTGATTTATTTCAGTCCTTTTTACTGTAGACAAATTTATAAAGCTCCAGTTATTTTCAGAAATCCACTCCCACGGCCGACTGTCTGCTAAGCTTCCTCGACAGAAGCACCTGTGGGGTCCCGGCTAGCCAGTTATTCGGCAGGAATGTCGCTAATTTCTTCGATCAATGATGGGTCCATCCTTATAAAAAAGTAAAAAACAATCGAACCTCCTTTTAGGAGTCCACACAAATCGGCGCAATTCGATTAAATGAGAAACATCGCTACTATTGTAGTCACTGCTAAACCAATGGTTACCGGAAGCAGATTCCGGCGGGCAAGTTCAAAGGGACTGACATTACATATGGCAGCTGCCGGAATCAGTGCCCATGGAATGAGGGTACCTCCGCCAACCCAAATCGCTGTTATTTGCCCGAGTGCAGTCAAGGTGGCGGTTCCTCCTCCGATTGCCGTGCCAAAGAGTTTAGCGACAGATCCCGCTAAAGAAATGCCTGAGAAGCCCGATCCATCCAAGCCGGTGATGGCACCGATGCCGGTTAATGTGACGGCGGCTATTTCTTTCGTTAAAGGAACGGAGGCGGCCAATGCGGCACCGAGGTCATTGACGATGCCGAGGGATGTTTTAGGTAAGTAGTCACCGATGATCTGATTGAATCCAGAATCACCTAAATAGAAGAATGCGGCGATCGGAATGACTGGTCCGAATACTTTGAAGCCAAATTGAAAACCCTGGATCAAATAGGCCGTTGATTTTTCAAGCCCTTGCTGCTTATGTGCGACAAGGGATAAAATCAGCAAAATGAAAACGGCTGTACCGCCAACCAACGCGGTGGCATCTCCGCCTTGCAACTTCAAAATCGACAATGCCACAACATCCAACAGAAAGGCGATCGGAATGAAGACGGCAAAAAATTTCTTTTGTCCCAGTGTAAGCAGATTTTCACTCATTGTTTGATCTTGGACAAATCCCACATTATCCGCCTTGATTCTTCCAAGCTTCATATCCCGCTTTAAAAGGATAAAGGCGGAGAGGGTGGTGACAACCCCCATCGTAATGACAAGGGGTATGCTCGCAGCGATGACATCACCGACTGGTATCGAAGCCGCATCACCCGTAAGTTTAGGGGCAGCCTGAATGATGAAATCCCCTGATAATGCGATTCCATGACCAAAAAGGTTCATCGCCATCGCCACGCCGAGTGCAGGTAAACCAGCCCGTAAGGCAACTGGGAGAAGGACTGCACCAAGTAAGGCAACGGCAGGTGATGGCCAGAAAAACCAGGATATCACCATCATGACGATTCCGATTACCCAAAAGGCGAGTGTAGGGTTCTTAATGAATTTCGCAAATGGTGCAATCATGACATCATTAATGCCCGACTTCGTCAAAACCGTACTCATGGCAACGATGATGGAAATGATTAAAATCGTTGCCATTAATTCCGTTATTGCGAAAATGAAGCTGTTGAATATCCCGCTTATGGAAGAGGCTAAACTGCCTGTAGCCACTAAAGCCAAAAGGAAAATCCCAATTATGCAGATGAGGGTAGTATCACGACGTTTTACCATAAACCCGATTATCAATGCAATAAAAACAACATAAATCCAATGGAGTGCCGTTAATTCCATCTCCATGATTCGTCCCCCTCATAAATGTGCCTAGTTACAGATTATGAAGGAGGTATGGGGTGGTGAGTTGTTTCAAAAATTTTAAAGGCTTATCTTATTTACAACTTATGATGTGAATATCGAATTTAAGAGGAGATTACATGGTGTATTTTTTCTTTGCTTAAGGCTTAATTGAAATAGGGGAATGTTGTATAAGATAATTCTACTGAATCAGTTATCATCCGTACAAAGTAAGTAAATGAACTTTACAAATCTTCCACAATTAGTTGATATGAGAGGCAAGTTAAAATCAAATGGTACTTACTCAAAGCGAACAAAATCAATTACTCACCGTGTATGGCATCATTCATTAACAAAAAAGAATTTGGGTGGATCTGATGCTGCAAGCTTTGCAGATTACCATGTAAATACACTCGGTTGGCCTGGATGTGGCTATACGTTTGTAATAGAGCCTAAGAATCTAATTAATACACCGAATGGTAAGAGGGCCAGGATTGTATATGCAAATGACATTAACCAAAGGACTTACCATGTTGGAAACAGCAATCAATTCTCACTTGGAATTTGTGTTGCTGGTGATTATCGCTATGACAAGATGGACGATGGCACACTTGCGAGTATTGCAGATCTACACGCTGCACTTGTTAAAGATGGGATTGGGAAATAGTATAAGGCCCATAATGAAATGCCAGGTTATAGTTGGAAAGCTTGTTGTCAGTATAACTACAGAGATGCTTTTGATTGGAAAGGTTCAAAAACTCCAGCCAAACCAGCACCGGCTCCTGATGTTTATACAATCCAAGAAGGCGATACTTTATGGAGCATTGCACATAAAGACGGTGCAGGCGGAGTTCAAGTTGAAGATTTAATTAAAGCGAATCCTGGTATTGATCCAACTAAATTAAAAATTGGTCAGAAAATCAATTTTGGAAATGCTAAAGAAATTATTGTACAACCTGATAAAAAAGAGGATGATGAATCTTCAAACAGTGGAGATGAAGTAGTTAAGTCCATTCAAATAACGTTAAATAGCCGTTATAATGCTGTTCTTATTGTGGATGGATTCAATGGCCCTAAAACCAAATCAGCACTAATCAAAGCTTTACAAACGGAACTCAATAAACAATTCAATAAAAAGCTTGTTGTGGATGGTAAATGGGGAGCTAAAACTAAGGCTGCCATTGTTACTGTTGAAAAGGTGCAAAAGGCAATCTCACATGGATCCTACAAGCTGCACTTTATTTGGAAGGATTTAACCCTGGATCACTAGATTCAACCTTTGGCAAAGGTACTGAGTCGGCATTGTATAAGTTTCAGCAGGCTAAAGTGATAACTGCAGATAAAAAGGCTGGTAAAGAATCTTTTAAACAATTGTTTTATGCATATTAAAAAAAGTAAATATGAAAGATAGCTGTCGACTTGGCGACAGCTATCCCTAAAACTTTTGATAACATTAATTTAATATAGCTATGTTAGTTCTTTCTTCTTGTAAAATGATATATCAAAAAAATTAATCCTATAATGATTGTCGCAATTGGATAAATCAGGTTATCCATAGTGAAAAAGTTTCTAAGAACTTCTTCATCCCCTACTAAAACATTAGAAGGAAAAGCCTGAGAAAATAAATTAATTAAGAGTAACATTAACAAAGCTATAATTATACAAAAAACTCCTAGGGCTAATAACATGTTGGATCCTCATTTCATTTTAAGTTTTGACTATATAATAATAACGTTTAAATTAGCTATTTACAAAATTGGAATATTATTGTTATTATAGTATAGAAATTAAAGAGGAGGAAAATATTGTTAAATTATTTAAGTTTTTGGTTTTATCAATTGGCTTGGTTCTATCATTATCTATGTTTAGTAATTCTGCTTCTGCTAGTGGGGTTGAAACTAAAGTTTCTACAGATAATAGAATGAGTGCTTATTCGTCACTCTGGTATTTAACATTTAATCAGGGGTATCAAAGTAAAGCTTACGGTTCATGGAAAAATGGAACAAGTGGATCAGGTCCTGCAAGTCTAACACTTGCTAAATCTGTTACAGTTGCTAATACATATTCTGGAACATTATCTATCCGAAGAAATATGATTATTTAGACTACAGATGGATTGTAATGTAAGTGATTTTCCTAATTACTGAAAGAAATCCTTCTCTTAACCGGAGAAGGATTTTTTCTGTCTTTAATAGGAACAAATGCTCGTGTATAAAGGAACAGGATTAGATTTACGCACGAGCTAAAACCTTTGATGGTGATGGTTCTTTAATCAAAACTAAATCGGCAAGTTACAAAGACGGACTCTATTGGAGTTAAAACATTGAACGGTTCAACATACTTCAGGAATGATTTTGCTATTGGTAGTAGAAAAATAATGAAGAGATATGCTCATTGCATATCTCTTTTAATTAGGGGAAGATTGGTTTTATGAAAAAATACTACATAGCTGCATTATCTGTTTTGATATTGCTTGGGGTTTTTTACTGGTTTTATGCTTCATCTCCACCTAAAGAATTAAGATTAAGCACGTCTAATAATGATGATATTGAAAAAGAAAGCAAAGAAACGAATGCGGCTGAGTATGGTTCGGTTGGGTATGGTTTGAAAGATTTGAATGGTAAACTTATCGATGAAGGAAGTGCACTTAATAGTAAAAACAATGAAGTGACAGTTGTTGCCTCAGTAGACAATGACATTGATGAGGACAGAAAGTATGCTTTACTTATTTTTGAAGATTATAAACAAGTAAATTTCAAAGCTGAAAATAAGGAGCAGGAAGTAGATAAATTTTTCTTTGATGCGAAACCTAACTCCTCCATAAACTTCAAAGTTTCTGTTCCCATTCGTTCCGATTCCAGTGAATTGACTTTTGTAATCGTTCAAAAGCCAGAGTATAAATTGAAGGAGCTCGACCTAAATAGGGCAGGGATTTTAGAACAAGTTTTAAGTATGCGGTATTCTATCAACAAAGCTGACAGCGGGAAAGATGCAAAAAAAGTAAAGCAAGTAAAACCTGATGCTATTGTAAAGGATGGATTCAATGAAAATATATCTATCACAAATAGTCAGGAAAAGTTGTAATCAATTATGACTGAAAAAGAAGGCAAGGAACTTAAGTTCTCTGCCGGAAATGAGACAAATGCTGAGATCAGATATGCAATCATAGCTTTAAAAGATTGGGAACAAGTTGCAGTTAGAGATAACACAGACGTCTTATATACCACTGTTCCACCAGAAACTAGACATCTTTTTGATTTTAATCTACCCGACGTTGAAAGAGAAAATAATTTCCAAATCATCGCCTTCCCATTTCCTTATGAAGTAAATGCTGATAATTATGAGAGTCAACAAACTTTTGGTTCCTTTAGAGTTGTGATTCAAGATAGAGAATAAGATTATCCACAGAGTCGATAGAACAGGAAAATTAAAGTAAATAGGAACTTATTCAATGCGCACGAAAACAATTATCCACCGTGTATAGCATCATTCATTAACAAAGAAGAATTTAGTATGGATAAAACAGTTAAATATACTGGATTTGCATTCGTATACACATATACCGATGCGTATGTACAAGTTGCTACTAAAACTAAAACTGGTACATTTAATAAATACGCATTTTAAGGAGTGGAAGACATTGCACAGTATTAATATAGTAAATGGTATAATTGATATCATTATTCTTGTTGTAGTGGTATTTATTATTGCGAAGATCGTAAAAACAGTCAGTAGAAAATTAAAGAAGAAAAAGTGATTGAAAGGTGAACTGAGAAGTTCGCCTTTTTTATTTATACGTTTTCATTAGTCTGAGCCCTTACTCATCTAGAGTAGGGGATAAATTATAACAAATTAAATAAATTTAGCTTATTCCGTAAGTAAGAAGTTTGTTGTGAGGAATTGACTATCAGGGTACAGCAATACTCAGATGGTTTAAACAGGGTGGGGAGATATCCCCCAATTGTATAAGGTGGGGCATGATTTTTATATTTTTTCATTTGGATTTTTAATATATTGTATTAATGATGACAGTAATATAAAAATGGCAACGATACTAACTATTATATGAACAAGTATAAATTCTCTTGTTGGATAGTAATTGTCAAAATTGGAAAAAGACCAAAATAAAAGGCTAATTGATAAAAGTATTGTTCCAATGAGTACTTTCAAAGTAAGACCCTCCTTTAATTCGAAAATTAAAATTATAACTAATATAGCACAAAAAAAACCGCTTATTTTCCTAATTTATGAAGATGCTTTTTACCGTTACACTGCCTTTATTCGTGTCTCCATCAATAGTAAGATAACGGGAAGATACTTCTCAACTAATGACATGATTCAAGGCTTATCTTCTTTATTTTCAACAATACTTCAAGTATCCTTAATTTGAATAGCTACTACTGTAAATGAGGGATAAGCCGTGAAGCAAATATATAGTGATGTCATACAATTTCGGGGTACACATTATGAGTTTGGATACATGCAAGGGGAGGAATTAAAAGATTCACTAACGGTAAGGAACCGTGAAGATCAATGGAAGATCAGGCAGCCGAGGTTTACGGTTGAAGAAGAAGAGGTCAAGAGAGCCATTACACAATTCGCCCCTGGAGTTTGGGAAGAATTACTCGGATTGCAAGAAGCGTTGAAATGGCCAATGGACCGCGTGCTGCAAGAGTTCGGTGGATACCGATTGGATTATGTCCGGTCGGGCTGTTCAATCATGACAGGCAATGATTATCTCATTCGCAATTATGATTACCACCCGAAGACTTATGAAGGACGCTATGTCTTATTCCAGCCAACCGATCAAGGGTATTCAAGTATCGGCCCTAGTCAGCGAGGGACTGGCCGGATGGATGGAATGAACGAAAAAGGGTTGGTGATAGGCTATAACTTCATGAATCGCAAGAACCCTGGTGATGGTTTCATCTGCTGCATGATTGGCAGACTGATTGTTGAATCTTGTGCGGACGTTCAGGAAGCGGTGGCGATGCTGAAGGAAATCCCGCATCGTCATTCTTTCACTTACGTCGTCTATGATAAAAGCGGAAGTACCTATATTGTGGAGACCTCCCCAAGAAATGTAGAGGTGCGCACGTCAAATGCCTGTACCAATCACTTTGAAATCATGAAAAATGAAAACCGTAACCATCTTATCGATTCGAAACGCCGATTGGAGATCATCCAAGATCATGAAGGGAAACTTTCTTCAGCCTACGATGCTTATCGGTTGTTTAATGATACCAATCAAGGTGTCTTCTCGGATTTATATAGCAGCTGGGCGGGAACGATTCATACATCCGCTTATTTACCTAAAGAGATGAAAGCTTGGATTGCCTTGGGAGGGAACCAAGAGCCGACTTCCGTAGATTTTGCGAAATGGCTCGAAGGGGAAGATGTTGATTTAGAACGAATCAAAGGTGTAATTGATACGGATATTCCTTTCGTGCACATGGATGAGGGAGCGAATTGGTTTCGGAATTGAACATCTTTAAGTAAAATTTCACCTACTTTGTTAAGGGCCCAATCCTTTGATTGGGCTTCTTTTGTTGTTCTACTTTTAGGAAAACCTGGTACTATTTATTAGTGAGTGTCACCGTAATATTATATGATAGAGTAACGGGCTTTGGATTGGGACAGGAAGCTGGATTTGTATGCCATACTTGTACAATAAGGGGATGAGAGAATGTTTTCGACAGCTATTGGATGGTTTCGGTTTATTACAATAATTGAGGGAATCTCATATGTTTTATTGCTTGCCATTGGTATGCCCATTAAGTACATATTGGATATTGGGGAAGCAACACTCATTTTAGGCAGCATCCATGGTTTCCTGTTTGTCGTGTTTGGGCTTTTATTACTTTATGTGAGCATCATATCAAAATGGTCCTTTTTAAAAATGGCGATGATTTTCATCGTTTCATTCATTCCATTTGGTAATTTTGTTATCGACCGCAGGCTTCTGAAGCAAAGTTAAATACTTTTACTTTAACGTCTTCCATAAGTGGAAGGCGTTTTTTTGATGGATTTAAGCTTGCTGTAAGGTTGGCACAAAGATGCTGTAAGAATGAGCATGTAAGATAAATGTATCAACCATACTGAAGAGGTGAAACAAATGGAACCATTATTAAAAGTGGAAAATATAAAAAAAACATATGGTAAATCAAGCGCTGCCTATACGGCGTTGGAAAATATATCTTTTGACATTCATGCAGGGGAGTTTGTAGGAATCATGGGACCTTCTGGAGCGGGGAAATCGACTTTGCTCAATATGTTGGCAACTATCGACTCGCCGACTGAGGGGAAAATTTATATGAATGATACGAGCATTCACGATATGAAAGGGGCGGAATTAACGGATTTCAGACGTGAAAATCTGGGTTTCATCTTCCAAGACTACAATTTGCTAGACTCATTGACTGTGAAGGAAAATATATTATTGCCACTGGCGATTGCGAAAATTCCAGCGAAAGAAATTACTGCATTGGTGAATCGTATTGCTAAAGTATTTGGGATTGAAGATTTATTAGCTAAATATCCATACCAAATCTCCGGTGGGCAAAAGCAAAGAACAGCTGCAGCCAGAGCGCTTGTGACAGAGCCGGCATTGATCCTGGCAGATGAGCCAACAGGTGCACTTGATTCAAAATCTGCAACAGGTCTGCTGGAAAGCTTAAGTGAACTAAATGAAAATAATAATTCCACCATCATGATGGTGACACATGATGCATATGCCGCAAGCTTCTGCCGGCGGATCATTTTCATCAAGGATGGTACACTTTCAACAGAAATTTATCGTCGTGGCCAATCACGTAAAGCTTTCTTCCAAGAAATCATGGATGTCCTTGCAACAATTGGAGGTGAGGTAGATGACGTTATTTAGTCTGGCGAGAAAAAATATTGCCCGGAACCTTTCCCAATATTTTTTATATATCGCATCCATGGTATTTAGCATTATCATCTACTTCACATTTGTAACATTGAAGTATAGTGATGCAGTTGCAGAACAAACGGCTTCATCACAGAAATTAGGTTCATTAATGAGTGGTGCGGCCGTCATCCTGATTTTTTTCGTTGCCATTTTTATTGCCTATTCCAATTCATTTTTCATGAAAAAGCGAAAAAAAGAAGTGGCATTATATGCATTGCTTGGCGTACGTAATCGCCAGATTGGCTTTATGCTCTTCTTTGAAAATCTATTGCTAGGCTTGGTTTCATTAGTTGTAGGGATTTTACTTGGATTTCTATGTTCAAAAGGGTTCATGACGATCTTGATCTATTTAATGGGCTATGATGTCATCGCACCTTTTACATTTTCAGGATCTGCAGCTTTGAACACCTCTATCGTATTTCTTATTATTTTCTTGGTGACATCATTCCAGGGCTATCGTTTAATATACCAATTTAAACTAATTGATCTTTTCCATGCATCGAAAAAGGGGGAAGCGGCTCCGAAGCCATCTATGATTGTAGCCTTTCTGGGAATTTTCCTGATGGTCATCGGATATTGGTTGGCGATGCAAGATCTTTTTACTTCTAAAGTGTGGGAAAAGATTGGATTTTTGATGACGGCACTCATTATTTTGACAACTGTTATTGCCGGTACATTTTTATTGTTTCATAGCGTGACAGGCTTTGTGTTAGCCGTGATCAAGAAAAATGAAAAATGGCTATGGAAAGGCCTGCATCTGATGACGGTCTCGCAATTGCTTTATCGCATTCGGGGGAATGCAAGGACATTGACCGTAATTGCGGTGTTAAGTGCTACAACGGTAACGGCTGGAGGTGCGGTCTATGGTCTTTATTACAACGCGAATGACCAAGTTATGACCGTTGATCCGAATACCTTCATGTATCAGCAAACGGATGTAAAAAGCGATCATCAAGTCACCGCCATATTGCCAGATACAAAGTATGATGAAAATGTTGAAGCACTATCTATCACATTTAATACGAAAGAACTTAGCGAGGAATCAGCATTCGATAACTCGGATAAAAGGATTTACACGGTAATCGATGAAAGAACATATAACAAATTGGCAGATGTACAAGGTAAGGAAGCATTGCATGTGAATCATGGCAAAGCAGTCATTTTAGATATTGGATATGACAAAAGATTCTCACCTGAATACAAGGACAAGACGATAAGGACAGAAGACAACACGGCGATAACATTCCAAAGCTTTAAAACACAAACGGTTTTAAATGCCAAAACAGCAGGCATTGCATTGGTTGTATCGAATGATCAATTTAAATCATTGCAAAAAGAAGGGGAAGCCCTGAACTATCGTGCTATCGGTGTTGATCAAGCCTCCGTGGATTTATCTGAAAAAATATCAAAACAAATACCTGAAGAAGCTCTATTTTCCAGTGCGCCTCAAGATTTTCAAGCAAGCATTGAAAGTGTAGGGTCATTGCTCTTTATCGGCAGTTTTCTTGGTCTGGTTTTTTTAGCGGCAACAGGCAGTATCATTTACTTTAAAGTTCTAACGGAAGCTGAGGAAGATAAATCACAATACAATATGCTTCATAAAATGGGCGTTAACGCAAAAGAAATGCGGAAATCCATTGCATCCCAAGTGTTTGTAATCTTTTTCGTCCCGCTGGCAGTCGGGCTATTGCACAGTGCGGTTGCGTTAAAAGCCTTCTCGAGGTTATTGATGATGAATCTGGCAAAACCTGTATTAATCTGGATGATCGCTTATACGATTATTTACGGTCTGTATTATATCTTAACGGTAGCTTCTTATAATCGTATTATCACACAAAATAATAAAACAGAAGGATGATCTAAATGAAGAAATTTTTTATGGTAGTTGGCATATTGTTCATACTTGGAGCGACAGGAGTATTCGCGCTTACTAAAATTGACTTTAATCGCATGAATACCGATAATTATTATTTGCAAATTACAGAGGATGGGGTGCAGCATGAAACCAAACTGGATGATGGTACAGTGATGACTTCCTATTCTTATAAACTTGACGCCAAAAATGCAGATGGTAAAACGATACCGCTTGAATTCACGGCACAAAAAAATCTTCGAAAAGATGCTTACTTAAAGATGTACGTGAAAAATGGTGATGAAGTTTCGTCATATGATGAAGTGAAAATTGAAGATATTCCAAAAAAGGCACAACCAAAATAAATAGGAAAGAAGGGCTGTCTGTTATGGACAGCCCTTTCTCTGTAGGAAAAATAAGTTATATAAGTATCGTGATGGTTGTTCCCTTATTTTCAATGCTAGTCAAATCCAGTTTACCTTTATGAGCCAGGATAATGTCCCTTGCAATGGCCATTCCTAAGCCGGTCCCATGTTTACTGGCAGTATTCGTACCTCGATAGTAGCGTTCAAAAACCTGATCCAAATCTTTGGAGGGAATACCGCGGCCATTATCGGCAATGGTAATCTGGGTATGATGTTCTGATTGTAGATGAATATCATCAATTTGTATTTTCACGACGACATTTTCATCATTATGTACGAGCGCATTGTAGATAAAGTTAAAAATTGCCCGTTTCAGTAAATTTTTATCGACTTTATGCATTGCTTTATCCACATTTGCCTCAAATTCGACCTGTCGATCACCAAATTGTGAATCATTTAAGAGCTCTATCGTCATTTCTCTTATAAACCCAACGATATCAACATCTTCAAATTGCAAGGGAAGTCGTTGGTTGCGTAAACGCATCGTTAAATTGAGATCATCCAACAGATTTTTCATATATACGGACTGTCTATTAATAATGGATGTAAACTCATACAATTCTTGTGGTGTTAATTCAGTGGCATTGTCTTTCATCAATTCTGTATAACCATGGATGGATGCAAGTGGTGTCTTCATGTCATGAGAAACATTGCTAATCCATTCCTCACGCATTTGGTCGAGTTGATCACGTTCTTTTTCATACTGATCTAACTTTACCGATAGTTCATTCATATTGTGAAATACATCTTCATAGACGCCTTTTGGTATACTCATCTTTTTAAAACGTCTTTCACGAAGCTGCTGAATTCCCTCTATTAAAGTGTTAAGTGGTGTCGTTAATCTTTTACCAAATAATAGTCCAATGACTAGGGCAATAATGATATCCACCGTTAAAAACAGTAAAAGTATGATGTTGAAGTACTTTAAAATGTGAACATAATTATAGGACAGTACATATCGGCCTATTCCTCGATCTTTAACCCCTACAAAATAGCTGAAATCATGAGCTTCGCCGGCAAAAACAGTCGTCTCTGCATCAATTTCTTTATACTTATACATTTGGACGATTTCAATTGGAGAATATACGGTTTGCAATTTTTGAGGTGTGTAATAGGCTGCAACTTGTTCACCCTTATTATTCAAAAATTGTATCCAGGCGTTCGTGCTCCGCAGTTTTTCCAGCCCTTCTTCATTTACCATTGGTTTGTCATCTATTAGTTCTACATATTGTGAAAAAGATCGGCTAAAGTTTTCCGCAGATTCCTCTTCCGTGTCGAAATGAACAAAGAGTAAGCATAAAAGTAAAATTGTATTTACGATTCCTACGATTACAACAATTGTCACAACGGATCCTAAAAAGCGCCGTGTCAATTTCCACTTCATCTTGTTTCACCCTTGGTCTGTAATTTATAACCAAGCCCTTTAACGGTTATTAGAAAAGATGGCTTTGAAGGATCTGCTTCGATTTTTTCGCGTAAACGGCGAATATGGACCATCACTGTATTATCAGAGCCAAAGAAATCATCGCCCCACACATGTTCAAACAAAGTTTCCTTGCTCAAGATCTGATTCGGATGATGCATAAAACAGCTCATCAGACCGATTTCTTTAGCTGTGAGCTCAAGGGTTTTGCCATCCTTTTTCACTTCATTTTCATTTGAACTAAGCTCAAATGGACCAATTTGCAATCTTTTCGGTGAGGTTTTTTCCTCTGTATAGCCCGCCCGCCTAAGCTGCGCCTTTACTCGATAGGCAACTTCTTTCGGACTGAATGGTTTGGTAATATAATCATCCCCTCCAATCGCCAACCCTAAAAGCTTATCAATTTCCTCATCCTTTGCCGACAAAAATAAAATGGGCACATTCGACACTTCACGAATTTGCTTGCATAAATCATAGCCTTCACCATCTGGCAGCATGATATCCAGCAAGACTAGTGATGGATCGAACTTTTGAAACTTTGCCCACCCATCCGCAATCGTCCCCGCCGTAATAATATTGGGGATACCTTCTTTATGTAAAACTGTCTCCATGAGACGTGCCAAATCTTCTTCATCGTCAATAATTAAAATCCACTGATCATTAGACATTCTTCTACCTCCCAAACATCAATCATACCCTACAGTATAGAGTACCTCTTAAGAAAAAATAAGGGGAGGAAAAGATTTCTAACGAACTCATGCCATTGATTTCACGAAACACAGTGAAAATAACGAAGTGCCATTACATGAGAAATGCCTAAAGAGTTGAGGATATTTATGCCTGGTTCTTATTTATTTAAGGGAGTTTCCGAAAGAAGGTCGTGCTTCATACTGATTTGGTAAAGGTTGTATGATAAACTGTTTAAAGAATTGCTAGGAAGATTATGCTAAGTAATGGGATTTTCGGAATTCGTTCCAATGTACGTAGCGAATGTGGAAGAATAAAAGGAGAAAAATATAATGGAAACAAAAAAGGTGTTACCCGTACTTTTTTTAGTGATGTTTTTAGTCATGGTCGGATTTGGGATCATCATTCCCGTCATTCCGTTCCTTGCTGAAAAGGTTGGTGGCAGTCCTACAGAGCTAGGCCTTTTAATGGCTGTTTATTCACTGATGCAATTATTTTTTGCCCCGATATGGGGACGTATATCTGACCGGATAGGGCGTAAGCCTGTCATGATTATCGGGATTGCTGGACTGGCCCTTTCGTTTTTCATCCAGGCTTCGGCAGATTCCTTATGGGTATTATTTGCAGCCAGAATCATTGGCGGGATTTTGTCATCGGCAAACATGCCAACCGCAATGGCTTATGTGGCTGACATCACGACGCCGGAAGATCGGGGAAAAGGGATGGGAATCATCGGGGCCGCCACAGGGCTTGGATTCATCTTTGGACCGGCGATTGGCGGGGTATTCTCCAAATCAAGTTTGAACTTGCCGTTTTACATTGCTGGAATATCCTCTTTGATTACTTTATTCTTAGTGATTGCAATACTGAAGGAATCACATACAGTAGAGAAGAGGGCCCAACAGTCAAAAAATAAAGAGTCCATGTGGAAAGCCTTTAGAGGGCCTCTTAAAACCATGTTCTTTTTGCAAATGATCGTCACCCTTTCAATGGCAGGACTAGAAACGACTTTCGCCTATTTTGCAGCCAAAAAGGCTGATATAAGTCTTGTGCAATTAGGCTATATCTTTATGATCATGGGGTTTGGGAGTGCGATCGTTCAAGGTGGATTAGTGGGCAGGATGACAAAGGAATATGGGGAAGGCGCGGTCATTCGAATGGGAATCATCGTCTCGGGAGTCGGTTTCATTCTCATCTTGTTTTCTTCCGGGTTCTGGACATCGGCGGTCTTCCTGACGATTTTCGGAGTGGGTAATGGGTTCATTCGGCCTGCCATTTCGGCACTGCTTACCAAAAGTTCCATGTCGGGCCATGGCAGTGTCACGGGATTGCTATCTTCCTTCGACTCGTTCGGCAGGATTGCCGGTCCTCCGATTGGCGGTTGGTTATATTCGATTTCGATTGATTTACCATTTATATCGGGTGCCATCCTTTCCGTTTTTGCTTTGATTCTTTTTCAGTTATACCATGCACGGACACAGACTAAACAGGTCCAAGCATCTCATTGATATAATGATGGGCAAAACCCCCCATTTCTAAAAATGGGGGGGCAGTTGCGAGCGGTGCCTGAATAGCACCGTTTTTTTATTGAATCATATTGAGGAATTTTCGTGTGCGCGCTTCTTTAGGGTTCGTGAAAATCTGCTCTGGTGTTCCCCGCTCCATTATTTTTCCTTCATCCATGAAAATGACTTCATCGGCGACTTCGCGGGCGAAACGCATTTCATGGGTTACCACGATCATTGTCATGCCTTCATCTTTCGCCAAGTCTTTCATGACCTGCAGGACGTCCCCCACTAGTTCGGGATCCAAAGCGGATGTGGGCTCATCGAATAGCATCACCTTAGGCTCCATGGCCAGGGCCCTTGCAATTCCGACCCGTTGCTGCTGTCCGCCGGACAATTGAAATGGATAAAAATCGATTTTTTCCCCTAAGCCCACTTTTGTAAGCAGGGCAGCCGCCGTTTCTTTCGCTTGATGTTTGGCTATGTTTTTTACAATGATGGGGCCTTCCATTACATTTTCCAATGCTGTTTTGTGAGGGAAGAGGTTATAGCTTTGGAAAACCATCCCTGTCAAACTGCGAAAAGAAGTAATCGAATTTTTTCTAACCGGTTTTTTGAAGTCCATTACCGTTTCATCGATTTCAATCGTCCCGTCCGTGGGCACCTCAAGGAGATTCAAACACCGAAGAAAGGTTGTTTTACCTGAACCGGAAGGACCGATCAATACAATGACTTTACCTTGCTCCACTTCCAAATCGATGCCCTTTAATACTTTAAGGTCACCAAATGATTTATGAAGATTCTTAATGTTGATCATTTTAAAATCCCCTTTAACTACTGCGGTTCTTATTTTGCTACATAACGATTAAGTCTCTCCTCTAAACTTCCTTGAATGAAAGATAGAATGGTGCACAAAATCCAATATAAAGCAGCTGCTTCCATGTAAAGTAGTAAAAATTCATAGTTTTTTGCAGCGATTTCCTGGGCTTTACGGAATAATTCCGTTACAAGAATGAGTGATGCAAGCGATGTATCTTTCAAAAGGCTAATGAACGTATTGGATAATGGGGGAATGGATACCCGTGATGCCTGCGGCAAAATGATCCGCTTTAACGCTTGGGTATATGACATCCCGATCGAATAGCCTGCTTCCCATTGCCCTTTTGGTATCGATAAAATGGCCGCTCTTATAATTTCCGAAGCGTATGCTCCAACACTTAGTGAGAATCCGATAATAGCCGATATGAAAGGATCGATGGTTACACCTAAATTTGGAAGTCCATAGAAAATGATAAATAATTGCACAAGTAATGGTGTCCCGCGGATGATCGACACATATACTCGCGCAATTATTTGAAGAATCCTCATGGAAGATAATCTAGCCAATGCTGTGAGTACAGCAAGAATAAGGCCGAGAACAAATGAAATTAGTGTTAGTGGAATCGTATATTGAATAGCTCCCTCTATCATTGGATAGAGGGAGGTTTGAGCGATGGAAACAAGCTGGTTCATACGCTCGGGGTCGGTGAAAATATTACTTAGGAGAAACATCTTCACCAAACCATTTATCCGAGATTTTCGCGTACGTGCCGTCGTCTTTCATTGCTTTAAGTGCTTTGTTTACTTCTTCCACTAATTTGCCGCTGTCTTTTCTGAACATTAAACCACTGGCAACTCCGGTTTCTTCCTCATCAGCCACTTTGATAGGTGCATCCGGGTGTTGCTTTTTATAATCAAGGTACGATAATTTGTCATTGATCGTCGCATCTACACGTTTAGAACCAATAAGCTGTACGGATTGAGAAAATCCTTCAATTCCTGTAACTTCAGCACCATGAGATTTGGCTAGATCATTGTAATTACTCGTTAAAGATTGTGCAGAGGTCTTGCCTTTCAAATCATCGAAGGATTTAATATCCGAATTATCTTTGTGTACAAGCAATACGGCCCCTGATTGAATATATGGGTCAGAGAAATCATATTTCTTTTGACGGTCTTCATCGATGCCCACTTGGTTTGCGATCATATCAAAACGTTTAGCATCCAAGCCTGCGAACATGCCGTCCCATTGTGTTTCCTTGAATTCAGCTTTCACTCCAAGGCGTTTTGCCACTTCTTTGGCAATTTCAACATCAAACCCCGTTAGTTTATCTGAATCATCGTGGAATGTGAAAGGTGGGTATGTACCTTCTGTTCCAACAGTTAATACGCCATCTTTTTTGACTTTATCATATAGACTTTCTTGTGATGAAGATTTATTGTCGGTATCGTTTGCCTCATTTTTGGTATTGGTACCACAAGCGGTAAGTACAACCGTGAAAGCTAACAATAGCGATAAAAGTGCAACCATCTTTTTCATTTGGGTAAACCTCCTAGTAATCTGATAGGGATTGATACTCTGTGATACTATACAAGAAAAGGAAAAAAGTCAATGAAAATAACTTACACCATTAGTGTTAATGAAACTTGGTGAATTATACGGATTTTCACGCATTGAGGTAAAATAATACTAAAAGAAAGGTGTATTCGTTATCCGAGAAAGGATTTTAAAGAAAGGGAAGTGATCATTAAGAATCAAGGTGAAAAAAAGCCCCATCCACGTCAATTATTAGCAAAGTGGAAAAGGGCGTTTTTGGGGCCGGCCAGAACTATTGCAGTATTCTTTTTAACTTAGTGTTTACCATGATTATTTATCCTCTACGCTGACGAATATAGGGTTTGAATAAAACCAAAGGTCTTTATAGTTACGATTGTTTATTTCTGAAAAACGCGTTTCGTTATCCTCGATTTCAGTCTTTTTATCGATCAGCGGTTCACCGTCCATCGTTTCTCCAGAGACATTTTCCCCTAGGTTCGTGCCGCGCAAACGGAAATATTGATCCTTATCGGCTTTGACTTTGTAAGTGATGGCATGAAAACCATCGCGATCGGTTTTCCAGTCTTTACTTGTAAAGCGTTTAACCACTTTTGTCGTATCATTGGTGGCTTTATTGTAAGCAGGTGTTCCAGGCTCTGCTTTCCCGGTTACTTCACCGGAAATCAGATCCACGTGATCTACCTTGACGGGGTCCCCGTTATTGTTCTTTTCGGGGCTCTTAAATCGGACGGTGATCTTGACCATCTGTCCTTCCTTCACTTTAAGGTCCCCGCCCATATCCACCGTATTGTTTCCGTTTTTAGCTTGGAATTCAAGGGCATCGATCAAATCACCAAAAACGGAGAAGGATTTTCCGGATCGCATGCCATCAAGGACAGATTTTATTGATGAGTCATTTACCCATGTATAATTCTTGGAATATTCTCCTGGCCAGTAACCGCTTGAGTATAGGCGGTTTTCACTGATTTCAAAATGGGAGTCCGAATTGGAAAAATTCCAGAACTTACGACCTTCCCCAAGTAGCGCATCCCATGCACCTCCTACCTTAGCAAGCATGTAATCGGAACCGCCATAGGTCCGGTTTTCCGGTGTTGTCAGATTTAAACCGCCTCTATCCGGCTCCAACTGGTTACCTGGCATACCTTCAAATCCGAACATGACATCCGGGGCGATATTGTTGAAGTCGCGAAAATCAGATATGCTGTACACCCTCTTTCTTGATGGATGGTTCAATATGGCATAACTTGTATTCTTATAATTTTTTTCGAGCCATGCCAATGCCGTTCGGGCATCCTCGGATGTTTTATTGGCTCTTTGATCCTGTGACTTCCAAATGACTACATCCTTAGGATCAAACATCTTTTCATCCTGGTTGGTGAACAGATATTCGAACTGATTGCCAGCTTTCAGACTTTTAGGCGAGCCCGGCTGATCTCCCAAAATGCCTATGCCGACATGCTCGTATGTGGGCATGTCCCATTCGAAGCCTGAAAAGATGACTTTATTTTTAAATTTGCCCTCTTTTTGCAGTTGTTTTATTTTTGGGGCTTGATATTGAAAGATTCCCTGAGACAACGGTATCGGCCCTCCTGGAATCAAATTACCTTCATCATCCCTTGAAGACATCCTCAAGTGATCGGAAATTCCCATCCAATCCATGCCATAATTATCAAATGCGTTATTCAGCAAGCTTTCAAGGCTCTGTGATCCCTCGGCATCATCGGACTGAGTGGTATGGGCATGATATTCCCCCTTCATCCATCTGCCTCCTGGATTTGTCTGATTGTCTTCTGCATCTTTTGCTGAAATCGCCGGAAGACCCTGAAAAAGGATGGCCAGGCTTAGAACCGATACTGTGAAAGTCCTGAACTTATTAATCATTTTACTGACACCCTCCATATATTGAAATAATATTGAACAAGCTAATTTTATTGTAAAAATATTAAGAATCCGTTTGGAGTGAGTATGGTTTATGTAAATGAATGAAATGATTGCTTCAATTATATGCTTTGGTGCAGTGACAGCGGTTGGAAGTTGAAGGGGAAGGGGGTAAGCAAAAAAAGGCTGTAGAGAAAATTTTCTTTCTCTACAGCCTGCGACACCTATTTTATCGTACATATTATTTAGCTTCGAGTAGATTGATATGATCTACAGTTTGATTTTCACCGACAATGAATTGCAGTTCATAATTCCCTGTCTTGTAAATGTAGTTGATTTCATTCGTACTGGAAATATGGCGAATTTCGTCAGCACTGCCGAGTTGATTTCCTAATACTTTAGGTGTGATGCTTCCTAGATTATGGTCCCGTTCCACATTTGTCCCGAAATATCGGATTTGTGAGATGGTCTTGTCAGCGTTATAGGCAAATGCAAAACCTGGATGCCCCATTTCTGCATGGTAATAGTCGAAAGTTTCATCTGTGTTACCTGGTTCTGGGGGAGAACCAAATGTCTCATATACTTCTTTTTGGGTGTTTTCATTAATTTTCAAACCCATGGCTGTATAAGGCATTTCTCCTGAAAAAGCTTTGTTGTAGATTTCATGTAAGGTGGTAAGAGCGTGATCCTTAGCTATGGCAGAAGCGGAATCCATTGTGGATGCAGCCTCAACAGGTTCTGTTGAAAACGATGCACCTGCCCCTAAAAGAGAACCGGTCAGAATAAAGGCGCTGACCATTTTGGCCGCCGGTTTTTTTGATAACATTTCTTATCCCTCCTCTATCATTACTTTTCCACAATTTTCTTGCATGAAACATTTTCTTGAAGATAATTGGATTGTTTGATCATGGTGGAGCATCAGGGGATTTATAAGCTGCATCTGCGGCAACAGTTGATTTAAAGTAAACATATCAAGTTGATCTCTAGAATCATGCTTAGCAAGCATCCTCATCACCACAAGTTTAAATACTTCCATTTAAAACAATAAAGAGTGCCTGAAGCGGAAATCAACATCCAAATCGTACAAGCAATAAAAACTGCAGTCCATGCAGACCGGTCCCCGCAGCTTGTAGGCGGAAAACAAATCTTTCATCAAATCAACCCTCAACTCCCGGGTATGGGTTCTAACTAAATGCTAATACAAAGTTGATTGGTGCGGAAGGTACGAGACTCCTGCGGGAAAAGCGTGTCTAGGGGAGACCCCGCAGGCTTAAGCCGAGGAGGCTCCCCGACTGCCCGCGGAAAGCGAGTGCCTGAAGCGGAAATCAACGTCCAAATCGTACCAGCAAAAAAAACTGCAGTCCATGCAGACCGGTCCCCGCAGCTTGTAGGCGGAAAACATATCTTTGATCAAATGATGTTCTCAAACCAACCTACAACTCCCGGGTATGGTTTCTAACTAAATGCTAATACAAAGTTGCTTGGTGCGAAAGGTACGAGAATCTGCGGGTAAAGCGTGTCTGGGGGAGACCCCGCAGGCTTAAGCCGAGGAGGCTCCCCGACCGCCCGCGGAAAGCGAGTGCCTGAAGCGGAAATCAACGTCCAAATCCGTACAAGCAAAAAAAACTGCAGACAAACACGATTTTCATCGAGTTGCCTACAGTGTGGTGCTTCAGGATGATGAAACACCTTTGAAAATGATTTGATTAATCCCAAACGCTTATTCTAGGGACTCCAGCAGTTCTTAAATAGTCCAATAATTGACCAGTATGTACAGACTCATGATAAGCGATTCTTAGCAACATGTCTCCTAAATCCCTGATATATCCAACATCAGAGCGATCAATTTTAATAGTGGATAAGTCGTCTTCGCTGAAGGACATGATTGTTTCCAAAAAATCACGCCTGTATGGTTCAGCAAAGTTTAATTCCGCTTCCACGGAGATAAGCGGCTGTTTTTCATATGGTGATTCATAAACTGGTAAGCTGCCTTGATTTTTAATGGATAAATGATAATAATGCTCACTATCAAGGACATGTCTAACCATTTCTAAACAGCTCATTGCCTTGTCGTCCGGTTTCCAATGGAGTGTGCCTTTAGGTATTGAAGTCCATAGTTTAATGTTTCTTCTTCTAACCTCTTCCAGATTTAAGATGATTAGTTCTATCGATTTCATTATATCTCCCCTTTTAGAAGGTATACACTCACTATACAGGAATGGGTTTATTTTGAAAATATAGAAAAATGTTATGACAGGGTAATGAATTATTGCGATTCCTTCCAATATAGTACCGCTCCAGTTTTATTCAAAAAGATAAACATATGATAGGTTCACTAGTGTTTACTGGTTGACCTTTTTAATGGGAACTCTACGATCAAGCCTAGGAATGACAAACGTTGCATACTGTTTTTTTAATAGAGTTGCCTTGAATATATGAAATGTTGCAGAAAAAAGAAGCATCGGAGAGTGGAGTAAGATTATAAGTAAGGTTGAAGAGACTGCAGGGAAAATGCCTATGAATCCGTGTAGAATTTACAGGCTTTCCTTCCCTAGTTATTCATTGCATGGAGGAACAGGGAATTCATATATCCCTATAATCCTATTCCCGCTTATTTGCATTGGTATCAGGAATTAAATTCCAGTTAATAGGGGGTGAAACAGAATGTATTTTGATCGATCTTTCTTCTTATTTACGCTATAAGCTTCAAGAGAACCTTCTTAAATCAGTGATTGAATTAGAATGTCATCATGATAAATAAAAATCGGTTTAAAACCAAGGGCTCTAAACTTTTGCAATGCTTCATGGTTATTTTTGTTCACGAAACCGGACACTACAAGGATTCCTTTATTTCCCACATATTCTACCAATTCGGGTAAAAGGGCTTGCAGAATTCCCTTTCCTCTATATTTTTTGTCAATGACTACATAATTAATATGAGCCACTTTATATAAATAAAGATTATAACAAATGAAACCCACTACTTTACCTTTATCATTACAAATCACAAGTACCTTGTGTGACTTTTGCAGAATTTCATTCACTTTATCGGAAGAAACCCGAAAATTTTTTACGGTGATATCCGTTAATTTCTTTATATCCTTTTTAGGTTTCCAGTCTCGAAAAAAATACATCATAACTTCTCCTTTATCTCTATTAGATATAACAGTTATTCACTAGACATATATAGCTGGTACATGTAAATACATAACACGGAATCCCTTTAGATCAGTCCAAAGGGATTCCATGTTAATCTCAAAAAAGCAACCTTCTAATTTTCAAATTCTTTGACAGAAGTGGGTTGCTTGATGGAAGTAGGTTCCTTAATTGAAGTACCTCTATTATTGTTTAATAAATTTTGTAAGACTTTTCTCAAGGCAGACCTAAGGCTGCTATTGCCAGTTCCGGAATTACCAGTTCCAGAATTAACAGCTCTTCTTAGCTTTTTGTTTGACACTGAAATCATCCCCTTTGTTTTATAAATTTCCACATTACTAATTTATGTGTAATTTTCCCTTTTGCTTGGACAAGTTCACCAATTATTGCACAGCGGCAGGAGTTGCTACCATTTAATGTAATAACATGGTGTGATTTATGTGAATTACTTCACATAGAATGCGCTCGTTATTATTCATACTATTAACTCATAAACGAAAGTGGTTGGTTATATGCGAGATGGGGGAGTGATGACCCCATATAGGAATTTGGTTAAATTCGGACTGGGAGGCCATAAAGGATCAGGAAATCAGAAATTCAGTTGGATACATATAGAAGATTGTCCATTTTCTAAGAAAGAATCAGGAGCTGAGCGGGGTGTTCAACTGTTCATCGCTGCATCCAGTTACAAATCGTGAATTGATGGCTCATTTGAGAAAGCTCATGAATATTCGGATTGGACTTCCCTGTCCAACTCCCATTCTTGAAATGGGGACCGAAACGGAATTGATATTAAAAAGACGGTGGGTCATACCTGAGAGATTGGAAAAGGCGGGGTATGCATTTAAATTCGATCATCTTGATGAGGCTCTCGAACAGATACTGATGAAGTCTTAAAATACTCGTGAAAGATTGCTATAATGATAGATAGAAAATCATTAATGGAGGGGAAAGGCAGAATGAATATGACTCCATCTGAAAAAGTCGGAAGATTCACAACAGGAATATTTTCAGAGTTGGCGGCCCGCAAGCAGGATGCAATGAAACGGGGGCAGGATGTTATCGATTTGAGTGTAGGAAGTCCGGATTTACCCCCGCCTGATTTTGTAGTGGATACGCTTGTGAAATATGCGCAGGATCTCAATTCTTACGGGTATACGTTAAAAGGTACGCCTGAATTCAATGAGGCAGTCCGGTATTTTTATCGGATGCGTTATGGAGTGGAGCTGGATGCAGAAAGGGAAGTCCTCCAACTGATGGGGTCACAGGATGGCCTTGCACACTTGGCAACGGCGATGATAAACCCTGGAGATTATGTACTGGTGCCAGATCCGGGATATCCAATTTATGAAGCGAGTGTGGAACTTGCCGGCGGAATCATTCATCCGATGCCGCTTACTGCCGAAAATGGATTCCTGCCGCAGCTCAACGAAATTCCGGATGAAATACTGAAAAAGACGAAAATGATGATCATCAGTTATCCAGGAAATCCTGTCACGGCCCTTGCTGATGAGACTTTCTTTTCGGACGTTATATCGTTTGCGAAAAAGAATGAAATAATGGTGGTTCACGATTTTGCTTATTCGGAATTGATTTTTGATGATCATCCGCAAATTAGTTTTATGTCCATTCCTGGTGCAAAGGAAGTGGGGATTGAATTTAACTCACTTTCCAAAACTTTTAATATGGCCGGCTGTCGCATTGGGTATGCAGTGGGCAATCAAGAGGCGCTGAACATCCTGGGAACGCTGAAATCACACATCGATTATGGGGTTTTTTATCCTATTCAAAAAGCTGCCGAAATGGCGCTAACTTCCA
This sequence comes from Peribacillus sp. S4, assembly GCF_046715815.1. Taxonomy (NCBI): domain Bacteria; kingdom Bacillati; phylum Bacillota; class Bacilli; order Caryophanales; family Bacillaceae; genus Peribacillus; species Peribacillus sp. S4. The sequence goes on from NZ_CP175708.1 coordinate 760,017, forward strand.
ATCTTTCGCTGCTATCCGAACAGGTTAAGGAATACCAGTCCCGACGTGATGCCTTGATTTCAGGTCTTGCGGAAGGGGGATGGCATGTACCGAAAACAGCAGCTACGATGTTTATTTGGGCCCAAATTCCTGCTGGCTGGAAATCACGGGATTTTGCCTATGCATTGATTGAAAAAGCAGGGGTAACGGTCGTTCCAGGCGATGCTTTTGGGAAGCAGGGTGAAGGGTATGTCCGGATGGCCTTGGTCCAGCCGGCCGAGAGATTGACTGAAGCTGCTGAACGGATCGGAGTGTTTTTGCAGGAAAAAATGGAGTGTGAAAAATCTAGCATTTAATATATTCAGGTTTTAAGAACGTTCGATCACGGGCACGCTAAGGAATATATAGAGCCTGAGGAAGCTGTTACTTACTTGTTAAAGTGTGGCGCTCTCTAGTGTTTTTAAGAACTACTTTGAAGGTCCATCCTCTGATGGGCTTTTTTTATGTTTATGGGAAACTAGCGTGATAGATTATGAATGGAATTTCCGAACGTAAGAAGGACAAGCCGCATAAAATATAGCAGGTCCGCGACAATCTTCCATGAAGCGGACTTAATAGGATAGAGAGGGGGAAAAGCAATGATCAACTGGAAAGTGCGTCTTAAGAACCCTACGTTTATATTCACTGTACTCCTTCCTGGGCTTTTAATATTGGCGCAGATGGTTGCCGCGTTCATAAACAATTTCATTACTCCTATAGGCTTTACCATTACTGATGATGCATTGAACGGCGCTTTAGGCATCATTAACTTCATAGCGCTTACATTCTTTGGGGTCGGCGGTGTGGTCGATCATACAACTAAAGGTTTAAGTGACAGTGAAAATGCACGACAATACAAGGAACCTAAGTAATGGACACTATTCTTTCAGTTACTGAAAAGTAGAGTATACCAGATAGCCCCGTATTAGCTAGACAACGGCGTTATCTGGTTATTTTTTTTGCAGGGATGACGATCGCCGAAAATGATTTGGTCTAAAAACCGTAATGTAACATACATTTAAAATTGTGGTTCATTTTCAGTTTGGGGAGGAAAAAGGATGAGTTATCGTTTACCAGTTTCAAAATGGTTTGCAGCCATAGTTTTAGTAGGGGCATTATTGACGGCATTCATATTCAGTCCGGCTAATGCTTCAGCCTCTATCAATTATGGTGATGAAGTTGCCGCTTTGGCAAAGAAGCAGGTGGGAAGCAAATATAAATATGGGGGGACGACCCCTAAAGGGTTTGATGCTAGCGGTCTTACCCAATATGTATATAAAAATGCCGCCACAGAAATGAAGATTCCAAGAACGAGTGCGGACCAGTATAAAACCGGAAAGGCCGTGAAGCAAAAAGATTTGAAAGCGGGCGATTTGGTCTTCTATGCGACAGGTAAGAAAGGGCAGGTCTCTTTTGTAGGAATCTATTATGGAAATGGCACATTTGTCGGGACCACCACCAAAGGGGTTAAAGTGGTCAAAATGAGTGATGAATATTGGAAAGAAAAATATATAGGGGCAAAACGGGTCATTAAGTAACAATCTGAATTCCACATGATAATAGTCCAGAAAACAAAAGAGCATCGAAAAACCGATGCTCTTTTTGCTAGTCATATCCGGGGGCCATTCATTCAATGATGATATCGGTTAAAACAACATGGCCATTACGAACTTTTACGACGGCCACTGAAGGATTGGCCAATGCTTCCTTCTCCATTTCCTTTGCCTTTTCTTCGGATGCGAAATAATTGTCCAGACCGTATCTGATCTGAATGGTTTTAGCATTTTGCAGGTCATAAGGGACTTCCAGTTCCCCTTTTAGGTACACGCCTTCGCTGGGTTTTTCTTTCGTTACGTAATCGACAACATATAGTCCATCCTTATTTTGTTTTAAACGTACATATACCTTTTTATAATCACCCATATTCCTTATATTGAACTCGGTTTTAATCGAGTCATCGACTTGCGACGGCTTTACTGATTCAATTTCGTATTTCAAAGCCACATAGCTTCCCCTAAACAAATCAGTCGGGTCGACCGGGGCTGTTTTGATTTTGATTACATCTCCTGTCATTGTTGTCCAGACCGGGGGAAATGCCAAGATTAACAAAATCAAGACTGGAATGGAAAATACGATGAGTGGCCGGAATGATGGATTACTCATTGAGTTCCCCTCCTTTTTTTCGTTGGTTTTCAAAGAAGAAGCCAAAACCGATGAGCATGATTCCACCGATGATGAATGTAAGCGATTTTGGCAGGAAGTCAAAGGAGTAGATGTAATATCTGAAAATCAGTGCACATAATATCACGATGCTGGTCAAACTGCCTTTTAGAATCAGATAAAGCAGAAAAACGAAATAAGCTATAGGAAACCAGATTGAAAAATCAAAGGTAAGGAAGAGTGCGGTTAAACCATGTAAGATATGCCCTTGTATGTGTGTGATGTTTTGTAATTTTGCTCTTACCGGAATATAGGCAAGCACGATACCCAGTACAAACAAGATGGAAAGGACAATCGTATTCGAATTTTCAAACCCTAGTTTCGGCACGAATTCCATAAGAAATAAGGCAATTGTATTGATGGCTAAAGCGTTAATGAAAAAGGTCAGATAATTAGGGTAATCGAATTTCTTTAACAGAATGTATAAAGCCGGTAGAAACACAAGAATGGCAAGCGGATAAGATGTTTCATCAACAAATATACTTCCATTCAAATAAATGAAAAGCAGGAAAGATGTAAAAAGGAGGATGAAAACATCCTTCAAATAGTATCCAATGAATACCGTTCCAATCGCCCATAATAAAAAGGAATTGTTGAAATTGATGCTAATGTTAAACATCTGCTCGACTAGAAATATCCCTGCACCAAAGATCAGGATACCTGCATAATGCAGACTTCGTGACGTTTTGGGAAAGCGTGCCTGCACCTTCACGCCAGCAAAGTTCACTCCGATTAGGCATGCAATGATAAGCAGGAATTTAACCGCTTTACTTAAATAGATCCAGTTGCTGGCTACGAAGGTCAATACGCCTAAACCTAAAAGAAGTGCCCCAATGGATAATAGAATCGTGATGAAGTTCAAATTGCCTTTTACATCATAGGAACCTAACATCCTCACTTTCTCTTGCCGGGAGATGACTCCTTCCTTTTCAAGGTAATTAAATTCATGTTCAAGAAAATCGAATTGCTTCTTTGTTATTGCTTTGTTGGCCAAAGTAACTCCTCCTTCCACATTTTACTATTATACATCGTATTCTCTTGCGGCTTTGAATATAATGCTAATTTTCTTCTACCCTTATTAGAATGCGTGTAAGACATAAAAATATTTATAGTACCTTGCAATGAACAGTACCATGTGGTAAATTATTCACATAAGATGTATTGTTCGGTGTTCAGTACTGTTTATTAAACTATACTGAAAAACTCTTGGAAGGAGTGAAGGTGCTATGAATGTACAATTTAAGAAAGGTGTCCTGGAACTGTGTGTTCTGGTGTTACTGGATAAGCAGGATCGCTATGGGTATGAACTTGTACAGAAGATTTCGGATCAAATTGAAATATCGGAAGGGTCGGTATATCCACTTTTAAGACGATTGACGAAGGAAGAGTATTTTACGACATATTTGCAAGAATCAACAGAAGGGCCTCCGCGCAAATATTATACATTAACCGAAAAAGGACGGAGATACCTTCAAGAACTGCTGATGGAATGGAATGAATTTTCCAATGGGGTCAACCAATTAATCAAGGAAGGTGTGAACCAATGAATAAAGAACAATTTTTAAAACAATTGAATGCCTCTTTAACCAGACTTTCCTTAGAGGAACGGGAAGATATCCTTCAAGATTACGAAGAGTATTTCGAAATTGGAATGGAAGAAGGGAAGTCAGAGCAGGAAATCTCCAAATCCCTTGGGAATCCTAAACAGATCTCCAAGGAACTGATGGCAACCTATCATCTTGGTCAGGTTGAACAAACGACTTCTGCAGGTAATGTTATGCGGGCAGTTTGGGCAGTCATTGGTTTGGGGTTCTTTAATTTAGTGATCGTTTTGGGACCATTTATAGCCTTGATCGGAGTTGTCATTGCAGGGTGGGTTTCGGCGATAGGGTTCATTCTTGCTCCGCTTGGCGCTCTGTTTAACCTTGTGTTAGGTAACTTTCAATTATTCGATCTTTTCTTCGCATTGGGACTATGCGGGATTGGCATTTTCATTGCCATGGGAATGTTTGTCGCTACGAGTGCTTTAACTAAAGGATTCATTCGCTATTTAAAATTTAACGCTTCCCTTGTGAAAGGCGGTTTGAAAAATGATTAATGTAAAAAAATTATCGATCATTGCACTTGTATTGTTATTGATCGGGGTAATAGGAAGTCTGTTTACGTTTTCCCAAATGACGAATAAGGAAACGACTACAGAGGAAAAAACGATTTCGGAAATCGTGACGGACATTCAGATCGACGCTGACAATGCAGCTGTGGAGATTGTGCCAACGAAGGATAAGGAGACCAGGATAGAGTTGGTTTCAAAAGGGATGGATGTTTCCAAGTTGGATTTCACTGCAGATGTGGAAGGGAAGAAGCTTTCGGTACAATTAAAGGATCGACGTACGTTTAGCTTTGGTTTTCATATTCAATCCTTACATTTAAAGGTGTATGTGCCTGATGAATCTTATAAATCCTTTGTCGCCGAATCCGATAATGGAAAATTGCAAATATCAGGATTGAAAAGTGAAAATCTAAATGTGAAATCTCAAAATGGCCGGGTAGAATTAAATGATATAATAACCGAAAAAGTTGAAGTGAAATCTGCTAATGGAAAAGTAGAGCTTAATAATGTGGAGGGAAAACTAGTTGGTTCATCGAATAACGGTAAAATCACATTAGTCACGAAAGACTTGGATAGGCAGATCGAACTCGAAAGTAATAATGGTAAAATCATGATCAAAACGGAGAATGAACCGACGAATACAACTTTCGACGTTCATGTTGACAATGGGAGAGTGGATATCCTTGGTAAGTATGAGGGCGATACTGTCATTGGCAAAGGTGAAAATCTAGTTAAATTGGAAACGAATAATGGGAAAATCGAGATAACGAAATAGTCGTGAAGCATGAAAAGCCGATCCAATTGGGATTGGCTTTTTTCAGTTATGCATCCCCTTTACTTAAGGAGATAAGGAAAAACATTTAAAGTTTTTCCTTTGAGATGTTTTTGGAATTTAATAAGATAGGGTGTAGAACCATCCTTCACTTGCAGAATGGTTGTTTCAGGGGATGTTTTATGAAAATTTGAATGTAAGGAAAATCCATTATGCTGGAGGGATGCGTTTCAGCTAAGAGCCGTTACGGATGAATAGAGGCAATGGTTTAATGCATTACAGCATGGAGAATCTAAATTATTGGTTCGCATACGGAAGGTAAGTGGACGGAAATGATCATGAAAGTTAAAGGGGGAGCCCTATGTCATATTGGGCTTTTATTTATATATATATATTTAGGTACACGAAATAAATCATTCGCTTATTTTAACCAATTTTAGTAAACTGGCAATGACTATTATAATTAGAAGGTGAAGGAATATGAGGGAAACCTTAGTGGGTGAACGGGTAAGAGGGACTGATAAAATCTGGACACGTGATTTCATCATGATCTGTTTGGCAAATATGTGCATCTTCATGGGTTTTCAAATGACGATGCCGACCCTCCCGTTGTTTGTGGAACAGCTTGGCGGTGATGATCGTCTTGTGGGGGCTGTCCTTGGAATCTTCACTTTTTCGGCCTTGCTTGTCCGGCCAATTGCCGGAAGATTATTGGAGACGAAAGGAAGGCGCATCGTTTTTCTTGCTGGGTTAGCCATTTTTGCATTGTCAGTGGGTTCCTTCGGTTTCATGGGGAGCATCGGCTTGTTATTCATGATGCGGATTGTACAGGGCGTCGGCTGGGGATTTTCTTCAACGGCTTCAGGAACGATTGCTTCCGATATAATCCCTGCGAAACGGCGGGGTGAGGGGATGGGGTATTACGGATTATCGGGTAACTTAGCACTGGCATTCGGGCCATCATTGGGTCTTTTCCTAGTTACGGTACTTCCGTTTCAAGAGTTGTTTTTGATCTGCTCTTTATTAGGATTGCTTGCCATCATTGCAGCATCACTTATTCGGTATCAAAAAGTGGAAAGTGATCCTTCGGCGGCTGTAAGAGCCAAAAGGTTTGATATTTATGAAAAAAGTGCCCTTCAGCCATCTTTGCTCATTTTCTTCATCTCCGTTACATTTGGTGGAATTGCAACCTTCCTTCCCCTGTATACAGCGGAAAAAGGTGTAGATGGAATTCAGTGGTACTTTTTAGTATATGCAATGGCCCTTATGGTCACGAGATTATTCGCGGGCCGACTATATGACAGAAGGGGACATCGAGCAGTATTCGTGCCTTCAACGGTACTCATCATGGCTGGAATGCTGCTGCTTGCATGGATGCCGAGTGAAGCAGTACTTTACATTGCGGCAGTGCTTTATGGATTTGGATTCGGTTCTGTTCAGCCGGCGCTGCAGGCATGGTCGATTGAAAAGACGGCACCCAATCGGAAGGCGATGGCGAATGCCACATACTTTTCATTTTTCGATCTTGGCGTGGGCATAGGTGCCATCGTGTTCGGGCAGATTGGCTTCCTCTTCGGATATAGGAGCATCTATATCACGGCAGCCGCCTCGATTTTCATTTCGATGATCGTTTATTTATTCATCATCAGGAGCGTGGATAAAGGAAAATCAATATAAGGATGTTGAATGGCTTCAATGGAAGTCATTCTTTTTTTTGAGTCAGCAGGAACACGCTTGGTGCATTATCCTAAATATTTTAAAAATGGAAAAACTTTGTTATTATCGAAAAGAGATTATACATAAGCTGGTAGAAGGTCTATTTGAAGGAAGGGGAAGCTTGGAATGAATGACTCTTCAAATGAAGAAATGACATTAGAAAGAAGGAAGCGTATTTTCCAAGAAGAGCTGGATGTTTTATGGGAAAGGCGGCTCATCCCTAAATCAGAATATATCCGGATTAGCAGGGCTTACAATCGGCATTTCCAATTAGCCCTCCATAAACAAAAGCGCTTAGAGCAAGAAAAGAAGAAATCCACCCATGGAACTGAAACGATAATCGGTGAAAATGCCGATAAGAGGATTCAGGATAGCCTGATCGAAGAATCTTCATTCCAATTAAGGGAATCCAGTGGATTGAATGAAGTGCCTACTGAATCTGGTTTCGAGGAGAGCCTTGAACCTGTCAAGGAGAGCAATGTTAGGAAACCGGTTATTCAAAAGCAGGCCATCAAGCGGGAGAAACCGGTAAAACCGGCAAAGCCGAAGAAAACACCTGAACAAATCAGGGAACGGAATATTTCTGTCATCCTGCTCACTGGGGTCATATTGCTTCTGTTTGGCGGGTTGATTTTAGCAACCACTTCATGGGGGGATCTGAATGCGGTCTTGAAAGTTCTCTTCATTGGAATGGTTTCCGTCATTTTTGCAGGGATGGCCTTCATCGCGTCGAAGCTGAAAATTAAACAAACCGCTTTTGCATTCCTGACGCTAGCGGGGCTGTTCATTCCGATTACGATATTATCAGCTTCATATTATCGGATTTTTGGAGAGTACCTTTCACTTAATGGTGATGGGCGGGGGCTTCTGGGGTTTCTTGGGGGATTACTTTGCTTAGCCATTTATTGTAAGATTGCTGACTACTTCAAGTCGAAAATATTCATTTTCATTTCAATATTCACTTTTGCCATTACCTGCTATTTCGGATTGGCTTTTGTGACGCCAACTATCGAGTGGATGTTTTTGGCGATTGGCATTCTTAATTTAATATTAGTATGGAATATGGAGCAATTGAAAAATCAAAAAGCCTTAACGCTATTCAAACCATTCATTTTTCAATTCATCCAGTTTAAGCTCATCGTGGAAGCCTTTGTGATCCTGACGTTATTTTCAAGCAACTTGGTGTATTCGCTAACGTTGATGGTCTTTTCTGTTTTGTTTTTAATTTTTTCGGTCAAATTCAAAAAAAAATATTATGAAATGGCTTTTAGCGCCATTTTCACGTATGGATATATCCATCTAGTTTATAACACGTTTATAAGTGAATACATGATCATTGCATTTGCACTTGTTCCAATCATTTTTACTATGCTATCGAAATATCTGGCTAAAGTCAAAAGGACTAACCTTTCGAAGAACTTCATGATTACCAGTTTGATTGAGAGCGGGATCGTTTTCTTATATAGTAACGCGATGGTGTACCAGGATAACTATGCGCAAATATTCATCGCGCTCATGTTAGTATCCGCCCAGCTTGCTTATGTTTCCCTTCATTCAGGAAATTCAAGCTTAACGTACCCGGCTGTTGTTGTTTTCGACTTAGCGTTCCTATATCTTTTCTTTGCCTTGCCAATCTCTTTTTCTACCATTTTAAATCTGTTATTTGTTGTTCAGGTCATTCAATATCTTGGAGTATATCTATATAACCGTCACCCAAGGTACAGCCTGTTTAAGAAGAGTATCTTACTTATCTCCCCAATGATCATGCTAGTGATCCTGACCAGTAAATTGAGCGAAATGGCTTGGCTTGCTGTTAGTGCAGAGCTCGCCATGATCTCTGGGCTTTTCTTCATCACCTATATAAAAGACGAATCAAAGCATATGAAGGAAAACGCCATATACGGATTTCCGATCACTTTCATACTGGCTTTGGTTGCTTTCTATCCATATTTGACGGAAAGTTTAGAATGGGTTCGGTCAAATATCCCGCTCAGCGTCTATTTAATGGGTGTTTCACTGATTTCCATCGGTGCAGCTTACACATTTAAAAAGGGATATCATAAATTGTTTCCAGTTTTTGCGTATAGCGGACAGATTCTTTCCTTCCTTTCCTTGATATCGATTCCCTTCGATTCAATGAATCCTTTGGAGGTAAGCGGAGTGATTGCCGCAGCTACTGCAATAAACAGCTGGTCCGTCCATATACATCGGAAGCAAATATTCTGGGTGCCTGTCGTGATTACAAGTGCCGGCCTATATGCCTCACTCTACGATGTTTTTGATTTTGCTTCAATGGAGCTGAGGATTGCGTTCGTGTTGCTCGGCCCCATTATCTTTTTCCTTTTAGGAGAATGGCTTGGGAAATATTCAAAAAATGGGAAATTGTACTTCCAATATACGAGTCACCTTGCCAATTTACTGGCGATTCCCGTTGGATATTTGCTCATCTTCCATACGGAAAGTTCTCCGTTCCTTTATGTTGCACAAATCTTGATTTATATTTTGAGTGCTTTAAGGGCACATGTGAAATGGGAAAAATACGTTTTTACTTACCTAGGGTTTTCGACCCTTTTCCTACAGGTCCATTTATTTGTGGTAAACATCGAGCAAATAGTATTCATTACATCAATATGCATGATGATTACAGCAGGACTCATAACCATTCTGTGGGGGTTATCCAATAAGAATTGGAAAGGCATCATGGAGTATTACCTTATTCCATTCATTCATTTAGGGATAAGCATATCCATTTTGGAAACGGCGATCCGGGACTTTCCACTTAACCGCGAGTTAGTCTGGGTAGGAGTGATGACTGTACAGCTCTTGTTTGCCTGGTATCTGCTCATTCAAAGGAACTGGCGGAACTATGTTGCCGCTCCTCTAAGCCTGGCGTTCATCTTCTATAATTTGTATGTAAATACATTGCCTCTGGTTATGGCGTTTATCGTATTGCTTGTATGTATGGTTGAGATGTTGATGGCTAGCAGACACCTTTTCAAAGGATTGCTCAACGAAGAGGGAACGAAGAGAGTCATTGATTATTATCGGATTTTTGGCTTGCTATATCTATGTACTCTGAATCTGGAAGTGTTTACGAGTGACTCAGATTCTGTGATTTTGGAGATTTTTGTTTCCCTGCTGTTGCCTAGCTACTTCATCCTGATAGGAAGATTCACAATCTATAAGAAAGAAAAAAGCATTTACTCGGGAATAGCGGCCATTATCGGCCTTTTCCCGTTCATCAATATCATCGATTATGCCCATACACTTCCAATCGTCATGAGTTTGGCTGTTCTTTTTGGCTGTATGGCAGGAATGTTGTTGTTAAGCAGGCTGTATTCCAGCGGATTACTCAAGAAAAACGGATCAGGCATCATCAGCTTTGATCCTTTCAGGATTTATGGTTTATTCTTTTTGATCGATATGAATGCAGAGGTTTTTAATGATACTAAACATCAGTTACTCCAAGTCTTTGTATCGCTGCTGTTAACCGCTTATTTCATTTTCCTGAGAAGCTTGACAGCGGAAAAGCTAGAAAGGAAAATCTATTCCAATATTGCTGCACTAGTCAGTCTGTATCCCTTCCTGATCATAGTTGGCTATGCCGACAGCTTATCTGTTGTAATGGGCTTGCTATTCCTTTTTGGCTGTATGTCAGGGATGCTGCTTTTAAGCTGGCGTTATTTCGATGGTTTAATCAAAAAGGAAGAAACAGGAATTACCTTCGATGCATACAGGATATATGGCCTGCTGTTTTTACTGGCCATGAATAGGGGAATCCTAGCAACTGAAACATCAAGCCAGTTACTTCAGGTTTTCGTCTCGCTCTTGATCACGGTTTACTTCATCTTGATTGGAAGTTTCTCAAAGGATGTAAAAGAAAAGGGCATCTACGTTTGGCTGACGGGAGTTCTCAGTTTGTATCCGTATTGGATCATCATCATGTACGCGGACACATTACAGCCTTTCGTTGGAACGGCAGTCCTTCTTGGATGTACGGCCATAATGGTCTTGCTAAGCAAGAAATACTTTAAAGGCTTGCTTGATAAAGGCGGGGCAGGACAATTGGATTTTTACAGAGTCTATGGTCTGCTGTTTCTTATTGCCATGAACATGGATGTTTTGACGGGGGGACCGACACATTTCATTTTGGAAATCATCGCGGCACTTCTGATTCCGGCCTATTTCATTTTGATGAGAAGCACGACGACAGGCATGCTGGAAAGAAAATCCCAGATGGCAGCAGCGATTTTGTTCAGCCTATATCCGTATTGGGTCATTGTCGATCAGCTCACGATCCCTCCTGTATTTGAGGAGGAGGTGAATATTCTGCCGCTGTTCATTGTCAGCACCACTCTGCTGAGGAAAATATTTGTTAAAGGCAAAATCACACAATATATCGAAAGCGGGATTGTTTTCCTATTGTTTTTAGCCCTGATCATTGATGCAATGGCAGGAAACACCTTATATGATGCCCTCATTATCGGAACCGTGTCATTGGCAGCAATGCTCTTTGGATTCATGATGAAATACAAATCCTATTTCATCGCTGGGACTGGGACGATTTTATTCAATGTCTATATGAATACCAATTCGATGTGGAGCGAGATGCCATGGTGGCTATATTTAATCATCGGCGGAGGGCTGCTTATCGGAATTGCATCTTTCTTTGAATGGAAAAAACAAAAAGACAACCGGACATCGAAGGAGGTTCTTGAGAAAAATAAACAAAGGATCAAGAATTGGTTCAATCGGTGGAATTAATGAAGAAGGAAATGGATTCCGTCAGATACCAAAGCTCAAAACCTTGGACGAAAATTCAAAGGGGTTCGGAATTTATTAATTCCGAACCCCTTTTGCCTGTAAATCGAGAGCACTTAAAAGCTCTCTTTCCCTGCTTCTATTTTTTTTATTTCCTCATCCCAATCATGAATTTCTATTTCCCACTGATCTATATTAGTTTGCAAAACATTAATTAAAAATGGTGAAAGGACATTTCTGTATTTTTCCAGTTCTTGAATCAATTTCACTCGATCTTCAGTTAAACCTTGTACTAATTTTTTTTTACTTTCCAAATTTGCATATACAAAAACTGGCCTGAATTTTCGAATCTCATTATCATCCATATCAGTTGTAACTCCTTTAAAATCGAGTAAAAACTAAGCACGATCAATCAGTTCATCTAATGCTTGTGTATACAAAAACGCTTGGATTTCTCTAAGCGAAAAGCTCAAGACGAACAAGAACTGCATGAAGAACAGCTGGAAGAGGAATCAGAACTGCTGTCATGGGAACCGGTATGGCCACCATGATCGGCATGGCCGGATCCGGAGGAAACTGTGTTCGATTCATTCCCGAATATATCTTTAAATTCGCTGTCAAAATCATCGGTGCTTGCATAAGTGAAATAGGCAGAAGCTGCGTAGTCAGTCTGATCGTACGTTTTCCGCCCATTCAATTCTGTCATGGGGCGATTTTCTTTAAATTGGGAAGTGAAAGCTTCAAAGGTCCGTTCCGCCTGTATACTGGTCGGTTTCCGCATATATTTCTCTTTTAACTGCTCCAGCTCCAACGTTTCAAAATCACGGAGATGTGTTAGCCCTTTATCATGTTTGAAAAATTTGCCCCATTTTTGAATGGAATGGGAGTCCACCGTAAATAGCTGTACATAGTAAAAGTCAAAAAGAGTGCGCTCATCGGGTTTGAAAACGGGTTCTGAATGAGGATGGTGCTGAATCGTCCTACCGATGAAAACCTGGCAAAACTCATCATATTCCTGACTATAGTTCAGCATGATATGCCATAACTCATCAATGACTGAATTAAACATTTCAACTTTTCCAAACACTGCAGCCATAATCAAATAGCGTTTCAATTCACGCCAGGCCTGATTGACCTTTAACTGTGAGTACCGTGGATGCTTCAGGCGGAATTCAGTATTGACCTTTTCCATATAATCGAAATCCAGTGCTTTATTAAGCTTTTCTATCAATGCTTCTGAAACGACTTCAGTTGCATGAAGATTTAAAGTTTCTTCACGGTATTTACGGAATTCATTTTGATAGCGTTCCATTTTAGCCGGTTCACTTAGCCCTTTAACGAAATTGACAAGTAAAACAGCAAAAATTGCCGCAAGAATGACATAAAAGAAGGTCATTTTTGTCCACTCCTCTTAATCTATGGATATATTGCTTTAACATTATCTTACATGTTAATGGAAGGGATTGTAAGTTGTTTTATCTAAAATGTTCCATTGGCTGAAATTAATTAATCTCGTGAGGTTGCAGGACAATCCCCTGAATCGGGTATCGTCCTTTCCTTGGCATGTAAGGGATTTTCATTTAAAAATCAAGCGCTTCAAATAATGCCTCATATCTAGTATAGTTAGAGGGGAAAAGGGGTGAAGGCATGTACTTGACAGTAAAAGAGACTGCGGAATATCTATCGATGCCGGAATCTTATATAGAAGGTTTGATCATTCAAAATAAAATTCGCACCGTTCATGATGGTGAGCAGCATTTGATTTTTAAAGATCAGTTTAATATGCATCTTGAACAGATGGAGAAATATAAGAAGGATTTAGCGGATTATTATAACGAACCCATCCCCGAAGATATCGATGTGAAGGATGAAGATTAGCATCTGTCCATTTAGCAGATGCTGAGTTTCAAAAAGGAGGAAGGTACGAGAACTCCTGCTTAGAAAAGCGCGGTTTAGGGGAGGCCCCTGCAGGCTCAAGCCGGGGAGGCTCCGCGACCGCCCGCGGAAATCAACGCCCAAATTGTACAGCCATAACAAAAGCTGAGGCCATAGCCTCAGCTTTTGTTTGTAGATAGAAGGGGGCTGGAAAACATATCTTTCATTGAAGTTCCCGAACCAATTGACCCAAAGTAACACCTTCAATTCCAAAGGTATGGTTCTAGCTCAATTTTATACAATCGTACAAGCCAAAGCGGAGGCAAATGGGGGTCGGAAAACGTAACGTACCTTTCATCAAAAGAAGTTCCCGAATCATTTGCCCCAAAACAACACCTTCAACTCCATAGGTAGGTTCGTTCTAAATTTAAGAACAGAGTTGATTGAAGTGAAAGGTACGAGACTCCTGCGGGGAAAGCGTGTCTAGGGGAGACCCCACAGGCGCAAGCCGAGGAGGCTCCCCGACCGCGCCCGCGGAAAGCGAGTGCCTGGAGCGGAAATCAACGTCCAAATAGTACAAACCAATAAAAAACCTTAGACATACTCGATTTTCATTGAGTTTGTCCAAGGTCTGGCATCTGCCGATTTGTCAGATGTTTTTTCATGCAGAAATGGCTGTCAAAGTAATGGTCGAATTTCCGAAAAAGGTCTTTAAATACGTCTGCATCATGGGCCTTACTGATCATTCAAATAATTTTGTTGTCAATGCAAGGTAATTGTAGTAGAATTCCTCAATTCCGTGTAAAATGAAAGGTAGATGGAATTATCACGGCAGAATGGTAGTTAGGAGATAGGTAAGTGGTAAAAGAGTATTTGCAAAGCGAAGGTTTTTCAAGGTTAATTACATTAATTGTGTTAGTCCTCTTTTTAATAAGCATCGGCAGTATGGTTAATATCGTGTTATTCACATTTGTTTTCACTTTCCTGATGGGAAGGCTGGAGCAATTTATCATGATTCGGCTGAATAAAGTGGTGCATATCAACTCTAAGGTTGTCATAAGCTTTTTATATGTAGTCGTCATTTCTTGTTTAGCCATCGTACTTTATAAATATCTACCGGTCATTACGCTACAATTCACGGAATTAGTGACACAGATCGTTTTCTTCTTTCAACATCCACCAGATAGCAGGGTCATTCAATATGCCATTAATATAATGAACGAGCTGGAATCGCCGCTCGATCTTCAAAAACAGATGAATACACTCTATCTTTATATATCCGATTTCGGTAAACTGGCATTTCAAATTTTCATTTCCATGTTGCTTAGTCTATTTTTCTTATTGGAAAAAGATAAAATCATTCGCTTCACTTCTAAATTCAAGCGCGCCAAATTCAAGTCTTTCTTTATAAACTTAAGCCACTTTGGCGTCAAATTCATCAATTCATTCGGGAAGGTGATCGAGGTCCAGTTCTTGATAGCCATTACGAATGCCGTCCTATCCGTAACTTTCTTATGGATTCTTGGCTTCCCGCAGTTGCTTGGTCTAGGAATCATGATTTTCTTCCTTGGTTTGATTCCGGTTGCAGGGGTCATCATCTCCCTCATCCCGCTTAGCATGATTGCCTATAGCATCGGCGGCATGCCCAAAGTGATTGCTGTATTAATCATGATTGTTGTGATCCATGCAATTGAAAGCTATATTTTAAATCCGAAATTCATGTCGGCAAAAACGAATCTTCCAACATTTTTCACCTTCATCATCCTATTGTTTTCCGAGCATTTCCTTGGAATATGGGGATTGATCATCGGAATACCGATATTTATCTTCCTGTTGGATATGTTGGATATTGAAGAGGGGAATACGGAAGTACCATAATAATCATTTGAGCAGCGGCCGCTAATATGGCCGCTGCTTATTTTTGTTCCATTAAATCTTTTGAACGGTGGCACTATCTGTTTTCAATATAATATCCATTAATTCGAGTGAAGGGAAGAAAGTTGCCTCTTTCCCCATTAGAGCACAGTTGCGTTTTTAAGTTACCGAGTTAATTGATTAAAATTTTATTTTACTAAAGTTATTTATCGACTTTTTATTGCATAAAAAAACAAATAAACGTATAATATTCTTAAAAGAATAAACTGAAAGTTCTCTAAAGTTAGATTTATCTGTTTTTTTAAAAAAAAGAGAGTTTACGAGAGAGAAGAGGGGATTATTTTGAAAAAGGTTTCTTTTTTAGTGTTTGCCATGGTTGCTTCTTTGTTACTAGTCATGACAGGATGCGGGAAGGATAAGGAAGTCTCGACAACTGGTAAAGAAGAAGAGTCAAATGGGAAAACACTCAGGATCGTGACTGACGCCAACTATGCTCCATTTGAATATCTTGAAGGCGATAAGATTGTAGGATTCGATGTTGATTTCATCAATGCCGTTGCAAAAGAAGCGGGATATGAAGTTAAATTGGAAAGTGTTGGCTGGGATCCGATTTTTGTTGAAATCGAAGGTAAGAGAGCGGATGTCGCCATATCTGCGATTACAGTGAATGACGAAAGAAAACAATCTTATGACTTCTCGGTTCCGTATTTCTTATCCACAAACAAAATTCTCGTTCCTGAGGATAGTGATATAAAATCTGGAGATGAATTGAAAGGAAACGTCATTGCCGTTCAGACCGGTACTACTGGACAGGAAGCGGTAGAGAAACTCCTTGGAAAGAATCACAAGGATATCAAAAAATTCGAAAATAATAACCTGGCCATTCAGGAATTACTGAAGGGCGGAGCATCGGCTGTCGTCGCTGATAATACGGTTGTTGAAGAATATGTGAAAAATAACCCCGATCAAAAACTGAAAGTCGTTGAAGACAGCAAAAGTTTCAATGAGGAGTTTTATGGTCTTATGTTCCCAAAAGGCAGTGAATTGAAATCGGAGTTCGATAAAGCCGTGAATGCCATTTATGAAAATGGGAAATATGCAGAAATTTATAAAGAGTGGTTTGGCACTGACCCAGATATTGAAACGTTGAAAGCACAACAATAAAACAAATGGATAGTAAAAGATTGCGTAACTTTACGTATGAAGTTACGCAGTTTTTTTGGCCTTTAGGAGGGGAACGAAATGAGTTTTCGCTGGGATATTATTTTTGAGTATGCTCCTTTCTTATTAAAAGGGACATTGCTTACTATTGGGCTTTCGGTTTCCTCCATCCTGATCGGAACTTTTTTGGGGTTATTGATCGGTTTAGGGAAAATCATGAAAAACAAAGTGCTTGCCTTTCCATTTTACGGTTATGTCACGGTTTTTCGCGGAACACCGCTTTTAGTTCAAATCTTTTTAATCCATTTTGGAATCGTGCCCTTTTTTACCGGGGAAACGAATGCAGTAACCGCCGGTGTCATTGCTTTATCGTTAAATGCAGCCGCGTATATCGCAGAAATATTCCGGGCGGGCATTCAATCCATCGATAAAGGGCAAATGGAAGGGGCGCGTTCATTGGGGATGACCCATGCCCAAACAATGATACATGTTGTATTGCCACAAGCTTTCAAACGAATGATTCCTCCGTTAGGAAATGAATTCATCGTATTATTGAAGGATTCATCCCTGCTTTGTGTCATTGCTGCCCCGGAATTAATGTACTGGGGGAAAGCGATGGGGAGCCAGTACTTTAAAGTGTGGGAGCCATACTTGGCTTGTGCCTTCATCTATCTATTCCTGACCCTCATTTTAAGTTTCGTATTAAATAGACTCGAAAGAAGGTTGAAAACAGAATGATAAAGGTGGAGAATCTAAAGAAGTCATTTGGCGAAAATGATGTATTGAAAAATATCAATGCAATCGTTTCCCCTCGGGAAGTAGTCGTGGTAATTGGTCCTTCTGGATCGGGTAAATCCACTTTTCTCAGATGCATCAATCAACTTGAAACGATTACGGGGGGCCATATTTTCATTGAAGGGCTTGATACGACAGACAAGAAGGTCAATATCAATAAAGTCCGGACGGAAGTTGGCATGGTATTTCAGCATTTTAACTTATTTCCGCATAAGACTGTTCTTGAGAATATAATGCTGGCGCCTATAAAGGTCCGCAAGATATCCAAAGAGCAGGCTTCCCAAAGAGGGATGGAACTGCTTAAGAAAGTGGGACTTGCAGAGAAAGCGAACGCATATCCGGATTCATTATCAGGTGGACAAAAGCAACGCGTCGCAATTGCAAGGGCGTTGGCGATGGAACCCAAAATCATGCTATTCGACGAGCCCACTTCCGCCCTGGATCCGGAAATGGTCGGTGAAGTCCTTGAGGTCATGAAGCAACTGGCCAAGGAAGGCATGACCATGGTAGTTGTGACCCATGAGATGGGATTTGCAAAAGAAGTTGGAGATCGCGTGATCTTCATGGACGAAGGTTATATTATTGAAGAAAATATTCCTAGTGAGATTTTTAATAATCCCCAGCAGGAAAGAACTAAAGCCTTTTTGAGTAAAGTCCTTTAATTACACGTAAAGAAAAAAACCTTCCATTATGGGAGGTTTTTTTTCGGGGCATATCAGGGGGCTTCATTTTATGCATGAAGCTCCTAAAAGCGATTCAGGGCTTTTACCGAGCACAAGCATACTGATTTTTGCATATCCAATATTTTTACTTTGGGAGAAGGTCTGAAGTAATACCTGGATATTCGGATCATCCTTTAACTTTTGAACTTCCTCAATATATAATTCGATAACGGAGGGCATAACGAATTCAGGGGTGTATTCGTTAGGGTTTTCATCCATGATTAATGTGCCCATAAATTGATATTTAAATTGGAGAGCCCGTGTTAAGGCAACGACATGGAGCAGTTTATTAAATAGTTCGGGGTATGAATATTTAATTTTCTCCAGAGCTGCTTCTGATGCCTGTAACTCATCGACATTAGATAAAGTGATCATGAATATCTCCTTTTTAGAACATATGGAATCCATCAGCATTCAACGTGCTTTTTACTCATACTAGTCTACCCCCGCCGTAACTCATTGTAAAATGGTTAGATGTTATCACGTGCATAACCCAAATCTATGATAGTGCTTTCATCAATCTTGCTGGATAATCCACTACTTATGGGACAATGCTTCCCTAGTATATTTCAGCCATTCTTTTGCAGCGTATGAAAGGTAATGGTCCTTACTCCATATAAATCCTAAATTCCAGCTAATGGAGGGGTTTCTAACCTTGATTGTCTTTACGCGATCATCATGACGGCATAAACTTTCAGGTAATAGAGCAACGCCAAGTTTACAATAAACCATTTCCTCAATAAAATCCCATCGTGAACTTTCCGTGACGATATGTGGAGAAAAACCAGCTTCACTACAGGATGAAATGATGAGATCTCGAAGGACGTAATCTTTATTGAATAAGATGAAAGATTCCTTTTCCAGGTCGGCCAAATCAATTTCTTCCACACAAGCATGGGGGTGGGAGGGATGAACTATCAAGTTGATGTCTTCTTCCAAAAAAGCAAAATGGTGAAAAAGCGCGTTGTTGGTTGGCAGGACTATTACGCCTATATCGATTAAATCATTTTGGACGGATTCTTCTATTTTCTTTGAACCATCCTCCACTAATTGAAAGGTGATATTGGGATAGTCCTGGTGAAAACGGCTAAGAATTCGGGGGAAGAAAGAAGCGTCGATGATCGGCGGCAGCCCGATGCGTATATGTCCCTTTTTTAAACCTAATAAATTGTCCATTTCCGTTTCTAAATTGTGAAAGGCCTTATCGATCAATTTTGCCTGGTCTAAGACAACCCTGCCTGCATCGGTCAAGATCAGTTGCTTACGTGAACGATCAAAAAGCTCAACACCTAGCTCGGTTTCCAGGTTTTTAATCATCTTGCTGATGGTCGGCTGTGTAATGAATAAATGATCGGCAGCCCGAGTGAAGCTATTGAAATTGGCAACCTCTATAAAGTATTGCAAATGTTTAATATCCATTGCGTCACCTGTTATCCTCGTTTGAAATTAGTTTCATTTTACCCGTAAACGGAAGTGTTTGTAAAACATGATAAGTTTGGAGTTCATGCACGCATAAATAAGCTGGATTCCAAAGGGGAACCCAGCCTATGAAGGGGCTGGCCATAACTGCCGTAAATTTCATTTGACCAACAAGACAGGAACTGGAGAATGTTGAACGATATAGTGGCTCACGCTGCCCAGGAATTCCTTGAAGCCGCTCAATCCGCGGCTGCCCATGATAATAAGGTCACAATTCTCGGATTTTACATGTTCCAATAAAGTCGTGATGGCTGAACCTTCTACGACAAATGTTGGGGATGCATTCGGGATTTCGGATAAAAGGGCTTCCGCTTTTTTAATCACTTCCTTGCCATACTTAAGCATGGATTCTTCAATTTCCTGAAAAGCACTGCCATATATACTTGGCTTGATTGGCAGTGTAACAGCGTGAAGCACCTGGATTTCGATAGCGGGATCCAGCTTTGCTAATTCAATCGCTTTTTCTAAAGACTTTAGTGCCAACTCAGATTCATCATAAGCAACTAATATTTTTGAACATAGCATTAATCGATCATTCCCTTCTATAAAAAGAATATACCCATAGTATATCAATATAAATCTTCCATGCAGATTCATATATTATAAATTTTGTGAATATTTCATTGAAGTTTACGTTAACGTTAATGTTAGAATAAAGGTAAATAATCCCTTTGCAAAGTGTGGTTTTAACATGTATACCATTTCTGAGTTAGCAAAAGAATTCGAATTGACGACAAGGACCCTCCGTTATTATGAGGAACTGGGTATGCTTAGGCCAATGCGTACCGAAACGGGAAAAAGAGTTTATGGAAAGAAAGAATATGCACAGCTCAAAATCATAATGCGCGGTAAGAAGTATGGTTTTTCGTTAGTGGAAATAAAGGATATAGTCCTTTTATTCGATAAGGATAGGACAGGCATTAAGCAATTGGAAAAAACGATTGAAACTGCAGGACAGAAGTTAATCGAACTTAATGAACGAATTAAAGAGCTGGATGGTTTGAAGCAGGATTTTGAACAGGTAATCAAAGGCTTTACCGAAACCCTTCTTGAGTTGAAAATGAGCGATAAAACAGGCAAGCGGTGAAATTAATCTTGAAAATAGGTTTTGATGATAGTGAAAGATGAATATATATTCTAGAAACAGATGGGGTGAGAATTTGGAAATTCAAGAAACCATTGCAGTTGTGACAGGCGGGGCTTCAGGTCTGGGAGCGGCGACAGTAAGAAACATCATTAAAAAAGGTGGAAAAGCGGTCATATTCGACCTCTCGGAAGAAAATGGCGCTAAAATGGCTCAGGAGTTGGGCGATTCGGTCCTGTTTATTAAAACGGATGTAACTAGTGAAGATAGCGTATCTGTAGCATTGGATGAAGGAATAAAAAAATTCGGTAGCATCAATACTGTCATCAACTGTGCAGGCATTGCCATTGCAGAGAAGGTCATAGGCAGGAAAGGCATACATGAATTGAAAGCGTTCTCAAAAGTCGTGCAAATCAATTTGGTCGGTACATTTAACGTAATCCGGCTTGCAGCTGAAAAAATGGTCGAAAATGAACCGAATCAAGAGGGGGAGCGTGGAGTCATCATCAATACAGCTTCGGTCGCTGCCTTTGAAGGACAAATCGGACAAGCCGCATATAGTGCCTCCAAGGGAGGGATTGTCGGTATGACTCTGCCAATCGCAAGGGAGCTTGCCATCAAAGGGATACGTGTCGTATCGATTGCACCGGGTCTATTCCATACACCGATGTTCGATTCATTACCTGAAGAAGCCAGGACGTCATTAGGGAAAACCGTGCCATTCCCATCAAGGCTCGGGTATCCAGAAGAGTACGCTAAACTAACGGAAAGCATCATAACGAATCCAATGCTGAATGGGGAAACAATCAGACTGGATGGGGCCATTAGAATGTCACCAAGGTAAGTTGTCAATCAAACCATTGTAAATCTAGAAAAAGAGCCTCCGACAAAGGAATGGAGAGGAGATAAAACAGATGAAGCATCCGTACCTAAGTGAAGAACATGAAATTTTCCGTATGTCCTTCCGAAAGTTTTTAGAGAAAGAAGCAGTTCCCCACTATGAACGTTGGGAAGAAGAGAGGATCATTCCCCGGTCTTTTTGGGTGAAAATGGGGGAACAGGGTTTTTTATGTCCGGACCTTGAAGAAGATTATGGGGGTTCCGGGGTAGATTGGGGCTTTGCCGTTATCATTAATGAAGAATTGGAAAGAGTTGGTTCTGGGTTCATTGGTTTCGGACTTCACAGTGATATCACCGTACCGTATATTTCCGCCTACGGAAATGAGTCGCAGAAACAGCGCTGGCTCCGAAAATGTACGACAGGGGAAATCATTACAGCCATTGCCATGACAGAGCCTGGTACAGGTTCGGATTTGGCCAATATTAAAACGACTGCCATTTTGGATGGAGATCATTACATATTAAATGGTCAAAAGACATTCATCACAAATGGCATTCATTCGGATTTGATCATTGTTGCCTGTAAAACGGATCCCAGCGCCGTTCCGAAACATAAAGGCGTTAGCTTAGTCGTGGTCGAAAGGGATACACCCGGATTTTCCAGGGGAAGAAAACTGAAGAAACTTGGCTTGCACAGTCAGGATACAGCAGAACTCATCTTCGAGGATTGCCGTGTTCCAAAGGAAAACCTGCTTGGTGAAGAAGGCAAGGGGTTTATTTATTTAATGGAAAAACTGCAGCAGGAACGCCTTGTGGTGGCAATTTGTGCTCAAACCGCGTCTGAGGATATGCTGGCCGATACGATTGAGTATGTGAAGGGCAGGGAAGCGTTCGGAAAACCTGTAAGTCAGTTTCAAAATACTCAATTCAAAATCGCGGAAATGGCTACGGAGATAAAAATGGGGCGTGCTTTCCTAGATCAATTGATCACCAAACATATGGCTGGTGAACAGGTTGTAACGGAAGTTTCGATGGCAAAATGGCGTTTGACGGAGACTGCCAGAAAAATATCCATTGAATGCATGCAGCTCCATGGCGGCTATGGATATATGGAGGAATACAAAATTGCCAGAAGGTATCGGGATGTTCCGGTAGCAAGCATCTATGCCGGCACAAATGAAATCATGAAGAAAATCATCGCTAAGAATCTGGGCCTATAGTAAAGATGAGAAGGGAAGAGAGTATATGCGGGAAGTGGTTATCGTTGAAGGAATTCGCACGCCGGTAGGCAGAAGGAACGGTGTCTTGAAAGACGTTCGCCCTGATGATCTGGCAGGGGAAGTATTGAAGAAGCTGATTGAAAAGGCGGGCATCGATCCTGCTATTGTCGATGATGTCATTTTAGGTTGTGTTTCACAGTCGGGCGAACAGGCCGGTGATATAGCACGGGTTGCCGCACTGATAGCCGGATTTCCGATTGAAGTGCCGGGAACGACGATTGACCGTCAATGCGGATCAAGTCAGCAGGCAGTCCATTTTGCTTCCCAGGCCATCCTGTCGGGTGATATGGATGTGGTAGTGGCAGGTGGAGTGGAAAACATGTCACGAGTTCCCATGGGGTCAAATCTTCAAGGTGCTGTAACAAGCCAAAAGTATATGGACCTTTACGAGGTGATCAACCAAGGTTTATCAGCTGAAAGAATCGCAGACAAGTGGGGAATAACACGTGAAGATTGTGATCGGTTTTCCGTTGAAAGTCATGCCAAGGCAATACGTGCTCAAAAAGAAGGACATTTTAACCGTGAACTGATATCAGTAATGGGTACTGATAAAGAAGGAAATCAAATCGAAGTTACGGAAGATCAAGGCCCAAGGGGCGGAACTACGCTTGAAGTGCTGGCTGGATTGAAACCGGCATTTCAAGAAGGCGGTTTAATCCATGCAGGGAATTCTAGTCAGATCAGTGACGGTGCTGCCGCTTTATTATTGATGGAACGCAGTAAAGCAGAAGAACTTGGATTGAAACCGCGCTTTAAAGTGCATACACGGGTTGTTGTCGGGTCGGATCCCACCCTGATGCTAACGGGACCGATTCCCGCCACCCAAAAAGCTTTGGAAAAAGCGGGTCTTACAATTGATGATATCGATATCTTTGAAGTGAACGAGGCTTTCGCTCCTGTACCGATTGCATGGCTAAAAGAAACGGGGGCAGACCCAAAGAAGCTGAATCCAAATGGCGGGGCGATTGCATTGGGGCATCCTCTTGGCGGCAGCGGGGCCCGTTTGATGGTGTCCATGATCCATGAATTAGAAAGGACGGGCGGCCGTTATGGGCTGCAAACGATGTGTGAAGGCCACGGCATGGCGAATGCCACCATCATTGAAAGAATGGACTGAAGCGGGACTATCCATTTATGAATATTCGTAATTCGCACGAAAGTAAAAGCTGAAAAAGGGATGAAGTCGACCATCGGCAGGCTTTGCTGAATTCTTCCTGTTGATGGTGGTTACTTGAGGAGGAGAATGATTTGTCAGTAACGATTAAAAATATCTTTGATCAGACGGTTCAGAAATTCCCCATTAAAGAAGCTATCTACGACGTGAGAAGAAATATCCGCTATACGTACATCCAATGGAATGAACAGGTGAATAGGTTGGCGGCGGCCCTTCAAGCGGAAGGGGTGCGAAAAGGGGACAGGGTATCTACTTACCTTTACAACAATGAAGAGCTTGCAACAGCGTTCTTTGCCTGTGCAAAAATCGGTGCAATCTTCAATCCGATCAACTTCCGTTTAATGCCGGAAGAGTTGGCCTTCATTTTGAACGACGCTGCTCCAAAGGTCGTTCTATTCGAACGCGAATTGGAAACGAACGTCGCCGCGGTTGAAAAGCGATTTCCGGAAACGGCCTTCTGGTATATAGATGAGGATGTGCCTGGGTATGCCAAAGGTTACCGCCAAAAATTGGCCAGTATCTCCTCAAAACCAGATGAAGTTGAAGTTCACGAAGATGACATTTATGCCATCATGTATACGAGCGGAACTACCGGACGTCCCAAAGGGGTCATTCACCTTCATAAAGACATGGTCAAACAAGCCGAGATTTTAATAGAGGCCATGAAGTATGAACGCTCTGATATCGGTTTGATTACTGCACCGATGTTTCATTGTGCTGAATTGCACTGCTCTTTTTTACCTCGTGTACAGGTCGGTGCAGCTAATGTCATATTACATCAGTTTCATCCCAAAAAGGTCATGGAACTGATTGAATCCGAGGGGGTCACCAAGTTTTTTGCTGCACCTACGATGTGGAACATGCTCATTCAGGAAAAATTGGAGGAGTATAAATTCCAGAGCTTGAAGTTAGGGCTTTATGGAGCAGCCCCCATGGCTCCATCCCTTGTACGTGCCTGTCAGGAGAAACTCGGCATCCAGTTCATCCAGGCCTATGGAATGACTGAAATGGGGCCGGCCATAACTCTCCTATTGGAGGAAGATCAAATTAGGAAAGCGGGTTCTGCCGGCAAGGCATGTTCCGAACATGAAATCATCATTGCCCGTCCGAATGACGATGGGCCATCAGATCCCGAGGATATGCTGGAACCTGGGGAAACAGGGGAAATCCTTGTAAAGGGTCCGTGTATCATGCAGGGTTACTTTCAAAAAGATAGAGAGACCGAAAAGGCGCTTTACAAAGGCTGGTACCATTCCGGTGACATCGGTTTCCTAGATGAAGATGGATATCTGTGGGTCAAGGACCGTGTGGACGACATGATTATTTCTGGAGGGGAAAATATTTATCCGCGTGAAGTGGAAGATACACTATATGAGCATCAAGGAGTTCTCGACTGTGCGGTACTTGGTCAGCCAGATGATCAATGGGGGGAAACGGTAACGGCATTCATCGTAGCCAAAGACCCAATGCTTGCCGAAAGCGATTTAGAAACTTGGTGTAAGAACAGTAATAGTTTGGCGAACTATAAACGTCCAAGGAGATATATCTTCTGTAATGAGCTGCCTCGGAACGCAAGTGGGAAGATACAAAAGTTCTTGCTTCGTAAACAGTTGGAAGAAAATGTTGATGGCAAAGGTTTGGGGAACCTTCTTTAAATGCCGGGGTCAGCAGCCGATGAAATACCAAGATAGGGTTTAGAATTGCTGGAAAAAGATTTGGATAAATTATTTTATAAATAATAACCTTGTGGAACAAATGAAGGAGAGAGAATAGTTATCCACAACGAAAATGTAGCGTGTTAGCCCAATCTCTCCTTTATCCACATAATCCACAGGGTTATCCAGAAATAACATTATTTTCATGTTGATAAGGTGAGTTAATGGACTTATTTTTTGTCAGTATTTTCAGAATATATCCACAATATACACAGGGTTGTGGATAAGCTATGTAAATAAAGAGGACCAAGGGGCTAACTTACAGCCCCTTGGGTTGGTTTATTCTGCTTATCGGCGATTATGAGCACGGCGGTCAGCCGCATTTGCACGGGCTTGTGCCTCGATATCTTCCTGGTCAGCCAGTTCGGAAGAATATTCAACGTCAAGTCCGTCACTTTTCAGGTTTTTGGGAACCTGAGGAAGTTTCTGTGTGTTCTTATCTCGATTATGGTGTATGTTATTTCGTCCCATGTTATCGCCCCCTGGAATATAAATAAGCTGGAGATGAATTTCACTAATCATCTCCAGCTTATTTTGTGTTGAGTGGCTGTTCAAAATGTAAGGGAAAAAACTCCAAACCTAACGACGGGATTTCTTCTCGGTATATCCACCAGCTCGATCTGCTTTTTTAAATTCGCGAGCATAAAGGATCGCTTGTGTACTAGTTAAGTTACTTTTTTCTTTATCGTGTTTTTTGAGCAATTAGATCATCTCCATTCACTTAATATCCCTATTTTTTCCTAAAATGACCCTTTCATACGTGGGAATCTTCTTTTAAGATATTTTGTAAGGCTTCTTTAAGGGTTGGAAAGGAGAAGGTGAATCCTTCTTCTTTAAGTTTAGTGGGAAGGACATTTTGCCCTTCAAGTACAAGGATGCTCATTTCCCCCAACAATTTCTTGAGGAAGAAAGGGGGGACAGTTAACCAATGGGGCCGGTGCAGGACAGTTCCTATTGTTTTTCCGAATGTATCCATCTGGACGGGGTTCGGTGCTGTAAAATTGACTGGACCTTCTATCCTAGCATCATTCATGCTAAAGATGATTGCACGGACCGCGTCATGGATATGAATCCAGGAAAGCCACTGATTCCCTTTGCCAATCTTTCCTCCGCCAAATAGTTTATAGGGGAAGGCCATCATTGGCAGTGCTCCGTCTTTTTCTCCAAGAATCACCCCGAATCTTGTTAAGATCAACCTTTTACTGTAAGAGCGTGATTTAGCCGCTTCCTTTTCCCATAGTTGAACAGTACGGGCCAAGAAATCATCACCAATGGATTCAGAGGTTTCGGTAAAGGTCTCATCGTCCGAAATACCATAATATCCGATTGCACTTGCATTAATGATGACGGACACTTTGGAGGGCAGTATGGAAATGATCCGGTTCATCTCTTTGGAAGCCTCGATCCTGCTTTCGACAATCCGGCGCTTTCGTTCAGGTGTCCAACGGCCGCTGTTCAGAGATTCACCAGCAAGGTTAATGAACACATCGAGCCCCTCCAAGTGCATTTCCGGCGTTGCCTCCTCGGTCAACCAGCCGATATATGTCAAATTAGTCTGTTTCTTAAATTTTTCGGGATGACGGGTCAAAATATATATATCATGATTTTCTTTTGATAATTCATCAATTAGGGCTGTGCCGACAAAACCGCTTCCACCAGCAATGGCTATTTTCATGAAAACCACTTCCTTTCCCTGTCTTTCCTTCACTTTAACATGCCCATGTTCTTTTTTCATTTTTAGGCATGCTATATATAGAAATGATAAACGTAAAGGGGTAAAGTAGGTGTGGGGGGTGGATTTATGCCAAACATAACAAAAATAACAACCCAAAAGAAACGTAAAGATCGTTATAACATCTTCGTTGACGAAAAATATGCCTTCAGTGTAGACGAAGAAGTGCTATTGAAATTTCAGTTGAAAAAGGGTATGGAACTTGATGACCTGCTTTTGGCCGAAATACAATTCCATGATGAAATCCAAAAAGCATTTACCGATGCACTTAATTATTTATCATACCGGATGCGCTCGGAATCGGAAATTCGCCTTTATTTAAAAAAGAAGGAAACGGAAGAGCCGATCATTAAGGAAGCGATACATAAACTATACAGCTTTAACTATTTAGACGACCTTGAATTTTCCAAGGCTTACGTGCGGACCCATGTGAATGGAGGGAATAAAGGGCCCACTACCCTTAAGCTTGAGCTTAAGGAAAAAGGGGTGCAAGAGAAGTTGATTGTCGAGGCATTGAAGGAATACCCTTATGACATTCAAATTGAACATGCAAGGAATCTGGCTGGAAAAGCGGTCAAAAAGGAAAAAAACATTTCCGAACGAGCTTTAAGGCTGAAGGTTGAACAAACCTTGTTACGGAAAGGTTTCCCAAGAGATGTCATCCATGAAGCACTTGAAGATGTGACGGTGGAAAAGGATGAGGATGAACAATGGGATTCCCTTTGCCACCATGCCGAAAAAATGCAACGCCGATATAAAAACCATGAAGGCTTTGAATATGAACAAAAAATGAAGCAGGCATTATACCGAAAAGGTTTTCCAATAGAATTGATTGAGCGTTATCTTTCCAATCCTGATGGTGATTAAGTGCATCAATAGCCAAATCACAAAATTTTGTTTAATATAGAAGTAAATTAATTATTTCATTTGAGGAGTCATATATATGAGCGACGTAAGATACAGCAAGCTATCTGCCTATGAACTGCAACAGGAAATCGCAGCGTTGACTGAAAAAGCGAGAAAAGCAGAGCAATTGGGAATGGTTAATGAATATTCAGTATTGGAACGAAAAGTGACGATGGCCAAGGCCTATTTGTTAAATCCTGATGATTTCAAAAAAGGTGAAATATATCAAATTGACGGAGATCCCGGTGTCTATTTCAAAATTGATTATATGAACGGCGTATTCGCTTGGGGTTACCGCTTGGGCGGTAGCGGTAAGGAAGAAGCACTCCCGATTTCAATGCTGAAATAAAAAGGAACCGGGGAAGTACCCGGTTCCTTCTGATGTACCTTTTAATTCGATCGCTCGTTTGAAGCTTTCATTCTTTCTTGAGGGTGTGTATTAATACTTCCATCTGCACGCTTTGAAGCATATCTTGCCTTTGCACGAGGCTCGCCTTGGAATTTGTTATTGTTTTGGTTGGGGAATCCTTTTTGTTTATTTCGCAAATTTTTTCTCCTCCAAGCATCAGATTAAGAAAGAAGCGTTTCCGCTTACAACTAGTATGGGTATGGGACAGTATAGTTCATTCTGTAAAAATATTGGCAATGAGGTGGTTCTAATGAATGATTACCATGAAAGATTAACCAAGATACTGCTTGAGAAAAATGAACACATCACGTATGAGCAAGCTTTGACTTGGGTGGAATTATTATGGGAAGATTTCGAAGCGACCTATGCAAAGGCTGGGCATGAATATGCCGGTGAAGAAATGACATCGCGCGTTGTAAGGACCTGGATTGATAACTACGGTGAGCAATTCCACGAATTCATTGCAAAGAACCCTAAATATCAGCAGTTATTAAATCAGCAGAATCGACTGCATTAAAAAAGCTGATTCCAGAGGAGTTCCCTGGAATCAGCTCTTTTTCAATATACTATAAAATAATATTCAATTTCTTCTGCAGCTTCGCTTCACTAAAGATCCAGCCGGTATAAGAATTCAAGATATTCAATTCGCTGTCTAAATGGACCACTGCCACAAACGGGTAATATCCATTGCTGCGATATCTTAGATCGATAAAACGGACTTCGTAATATTCTTTTATCTGTTCGATTTCGAATCGGTAAACCGGAGAAAAGGACAGAAAGGCTGCCAAGTTGATATCCTTCTTGGCGGCTTCGAGAATTTCACTTTCAGGCAATGGCACCCGATCGAACGTATCAAGAATCTTCACATATCCATTATCGGCTCGTGCCACATAATAATTCTTTTCGGTAATCACCGCAATTTTCCAGCGGTGAAAACGCATCGTCGGTGATAAAAGAATTTTCCTTGCTCCAGGAATTTGCTGTTTGACCACTCTTTTTATAAAAGCTTGTTCCCTGAACCTGGAAATGTAATAAATGACGAGTATCCCGTAAATGGAAAGAAATAAATAGCCTGGAGGAAATCCGAAGCCCCATAATATCAGGCCTGCAACATGTATTCCAAAAATGAATGGATCGAATGTATTGATGACCCCTAAAGCTACCCATTTTGACGAAATCGGCCTAAGAGCCTGGGTCCCGTAAGCATTGAATATATCCACGAATACGTGAAGGAATACGGCTAAAAAGGTCCAAAGCCAAAGATGAAGGTAATTTGCTTCAGGTATGATGGCGAAAATTGCTCCGCTAATAATCAAGGGCCAAAGTAAAACAGCGGGAATGGAATGCGTGATTCCACGGTGGTTGCGTATATATACAGCGTTATTCCTTAATTTTAAAACGGTGTCAATGTCCGGAGCTTGTGATCCCAATATCGTACCTGCTATGACTGCACTTGCAGTAACTGGGCTCTGCGCAATGACGGGATCTAATGTGGCAAGACCTCCAAGAGCAATTCCCATGACAAAGTGAGTACCTGTATCCAAAAAACTAACCTCCCTGCCACAATTTGAAAAAAATGGTCTTCTTTCATCATACCGTATTTATATATTAACCATCAAATGAATATAATTTTGATTTATTTCAAGTGACCCGTTACAAATAAATGGATATGAACATGATATTAAAAAAAGAATGGCCTACTATAGGTATTCCCAATTTTGATTAGAGTGTAACATCTTTGGAGGAACTGATGTGAAAGAAATAACGATCCCGACAATAGAAAAAATAAAAATCGATGAATTTCAAAAAGATTTGGTTTCCTGGTTTCTCGAAGAACAAAGAGAATTGCCATGGAGGGAAAATAAGGACCCTTACCGCGTTTGGGTTTCTGAAATAATGCTGCAGCAAACGAGAGTGGATACGGTGATTCCTTTTTTCAACCGGTTCATCGAATGGTTCCCGACACTCGAGGACTTTGCCAATGCAGATGAAGAGAAGGTCCTGAAAGCTTGGGAAGGGCTGGGATATTACTCGCGTGTAAGGAATCTGCATAGTGCCGTTCAGGAAGTGAAGGCATCCTACAATGGGATTGTACCGGATGATCCCGAGGAAATCTCCAAATTGAAAGGTGTCGGCCCATATACTGCCGGTGCGATTCTAAGTATCGCATACGGCAAGCCGGAGCCAGCCGTTGATGGAAACGTCATGCGTGTTTTATCAAGGATATTAATGATATATGAAGACATAGCAAAGCCAAAGACAAGAAAAACATTCGAAGCTGCCGTCAGGAAGCTGATCGATCATGAACATACCTCTGCCTTCAATCAAGCCTTGATGGAACTTGGAGCATTAATCTGCACACCTGGTAAGCCTGCCTGCCTATTATGCCCCGTTCAAAGTCATTGTCTAGCATTTGAAGCAGGGGTTCAGTCGGAATTGCCGGTAAAAATCCAAAAGAAAAAAACAAGGGATGTACCAATTGTAGCCGCCGTTTTAACGAATGGAAAAGGTGAATTTTTAATTCACAAGCGAGCGTCAGAAGGATTGCTAGCTAATCTTTGGGAATATCCGAATTTCGAAAACCATACATCCCTCTTGCATAAGAGGGAATTCTTCGAGAGTCGGTTTAAGGAAATGTATGGCGTCAAACCGGAAATCACTGAATCACTTGTGAGAATTGAACATGTTTTCTCACATCTCGTTTGGAAAATGGACACGTATATCGGCGTGGTCAAAGAGGACATCGATGAAGAGACGCTAAAAGAACAGCAACTTAAGTGGGTGAGTGAAGCAGAGATGGAGCAGTTGGCATTTCCGGTCTCCCACCAAAAAATGATAAAGGCGTATAAAGAAAAAGGAGTGCATTGAATAAGCGAATGAAATCGTGATATATGCATAAAAGAGGATATCCGATAAGATATCCTCTTCCTTTTGTTGATTTTCAAAGCAATAACCGTATAAAATCATTCGTAACTGGTTTTCGTTCCATGAGTATAATCGGCTTCTTGCCTGTTAAGTCCGCCTCTATTTTCAATTTCTTTGACGATTTCGCTATGGATACTCTGTCCTTCTTGGTTTAAATAAGGTACCATTTGTTGAAGGGAGTGATGAAAATAGGCAAGTTCACTATTTTCCCAATCCGATTTTTTCATCATCGACAACTCAGTCATATCACGTCCAACATACATAACAGTAACACCCCTTAAAAAATGATTTTTATTACTCGGTGTTTACTCAGAAAGGATGAATAAACGAATGGAACAAAAAGTGGCACTCGTTACAGGTAGCAGTAAAGGTTTAGGCAGAAGCACGGCAATAAAGCTTGCAGAGGAAGGTTACGACCTCGTTATTAATTATGCCCGGAGCAAGTCGAAAGCATTAGAAGTGGCAGCCGAAATTGAAGCGTTGGGGCGAAAAGCCCTTGTAGTCAAGGCAAATGTCGGTGATGTTGCGAAAGTGAAAAGCATGTTCGAGGAAATCGATGCTTATTACGGACGTTTGGATATTTTCATCAATAATGCGGCCTCTGGTGTCCAGCGTCCATTGATGGAGCTGGAGGAATCCCATTGGAATTGGACCATGGACATTAATACAAAAGCCCTCCTTTTCTGCGCACAGGAAGCGGCGAAATTAATGGAGAGGAACGGCGGGGGGAAAATCGTCAGCATCAGTTCACTAGGATCCATTCGCTATTTGAAAAATTATACAGCTGTTGGAGTTTCCAAAGCTGCGCTTGAAGCCCTGACAAGATATTTAGCGGTCGAATTGGCTGCTAAAAATATTTGTGTCAATGCCGTTTCAGGCGGTGTGATCGATACGGATGCCCTGAAGTCTTTCCCGAATCGGGATGAAATGCTTGCTGAAGCGGCAGAACAGACTCCCGCTGGACGCATGGTCGAGGTGGAAGATATGGTGAATACCATCCTGTTTTTAATTTCCGATGGGGCCAGGATGATTCGTGGACAAACCGTAATAGTTGATGGAGGCATTTCATTGCTTGTTTGATGTAACTGGAAAAATTTAAATGATTTTTGTTGGATAGCACTCCTGGATAATGGTTATCTTATTATTTGTGGAGGTGATATCAATGGCTAAAAACAACATGAATAAATCACAAGCAGGTACTAATGTTCAACAAGTGAGACAACAAAACGCGCAATCTCAACAAGGCCAAGGCCAATACGGTACAGAGTTTGCTTCTGAAACTAACGTTCAAGAAGTGAGACAACAAAACGCGCAATCTCAACAGAAAAAAGGCCAAGGTCAAGCACAAGGCCAATACGGTACAGAGTTTGCTTCTGAAACTAACGTTCAAGAAGTGAAACAACAAAACCAAAAATCTCAAAGCAATAAAAGCCAAGGCTAATTGCGATGAAAAGCATCCTTCTTATGAAGGGTGCCTTTTTTTTTGCCTTCCATTGGATTCGACAAATGTTTCGTCGTGTTTACATTTTATGTCAAAGGAGAAAGCTGATAAAAATAGAATATACATACTATAGAAAAAATACAGATTAGGAAGGTGCATTCATGGAGGAATTTAACCGGCTTATAAACAACCAGTTGAAAACGATGGATAAGCTTTTACTTTTACAATCCGAAATCGAAAGATGCCAAGATATAGAGAAGCAACTCCTTGCCCTTGAAGAGGAGAGTGAAGCGGTCACCATTCAGGAAGAGATTCAACTTAAAAAGCAGGAATTGAAAAGTATCCATGATATGTTCGAAAAGCAAACGGAAGAAGTCATCCGTTATTTTCAGCAAGGACAGGCAGCCATACGATAAATAACCGGCTAATTTCTTAGATGAAATGGGTGGATGGTCAGACTTTTTCGACTTATTTACACATTTTCACTGGGAGATTAGCCACTTTTGTTTTAAATTTATAAATAAATCGCTATAATATAGGAATATAGGGTAAATGGAAAAAAGTATATATTTTAAATACACACAACAACTGCAAACGGAATAGGGCACAGTACGCTGTCAGGGTGTCTATAGAAAGTAGGGAGAGATAAATGGGGATTGTTCCTGCCGAAGGAGGAAAAATCCAAATCCATAGCTATAAACATAATGGACATATCCATCGTATCTGGGAAGAGACAACCGTTTTAAAAGGGACCCAAAATCTGGTGATAGCAGCGAATGACCGTACTATGGTAACGGAATCAGATGGAAGGACCTGGATTACGAGAGAGCCGGCGATTTGCTATTTTCATTCAAAGTATTGGTTTAATGTTATTGGTATGTTGAGAGAGGACGGGGTTTATTATTATTGCAATATCAGTTCGCCGTTCACATACGATTCGGGAGCATTGAAATACATTGATTATGACCTGGACATTAAAGTATTCCCAGATATGACGTTTAATTTGCTGGATGAGGATGAATATGAAAGGCATCGGAAAGAAATGAATTACCCGGATGCCATCGATTCAATATTGAAACAGAACGTAGACTATTTGATTTATATGATACGCCAGCGAAAAGGACCATTCTCCGCAGAGTTTATTGATAGTTGGTATGAACGCTTTTTAACCTATCGATGATAGAAAAGGCCTGCTGCATAATTGGCAGGCTTTTTCATTGTGTATCGTATCTACACCATCTGATTCAATCTTTCAAGGCGCAGGAACCATTAAACCTCCTACAAATGTTTATGAAAGTGATCCTTTTGATAGTTAATTACCGAAAAGGAAAATATAATTGAATAGTGCATATAAGATTCCCAATTGACCGTTATGGGCTTTTTTAGCATTTGGATTTATTGATTAAGAAAAGGAGGAATTCCGTGGGGAGCATTAAGAGATATTTGCAATTCGTCAAACCATATAAATGGCAGATAATCGGAACGGTACTGATTGGACTGCTAAAGTTCGCGATTCCGCTTTTGCTTCCATTGCTCAGTAAGTATATAGTGGATGACATCATCGGAAACGGTGATCTGTCCAAAGCCGTGAAGTCCGAACGCCTTATATGGGCGATGGCCATCATGATATTCATTTTTGTTGCAGTTAGACCGCCGATTGAGTATTACAGACAATATTTCGCTCAATGGACCGGAACGAAAATCTTATATGATATTCGTAATGATTTATTTACTCATATACAGAAACTGAGTTTTAAATATTATTCCAATACAAGGGTGGGCGAGGTCATTTCAAGGATGATCACGGACGTGGAACAAACGAAGAACTTTGTCATCACGGGTTTAATGAACCTTTGGCTCGATATCGCAACGATCATCATAGTGATAGTCATCATGTTTACGATGGATGTGAAATTAACCATTGTATCCATCATCATGCTTCCATTTTACGCATTTTCGATTAAGCATTTCTTTGGCAAGCTGAGAACGTATACAAGGATTCGGTCCCAAGCCTTAGCAGATGTACAGAGTCACCTTCATGAACGGGTTTCAGGGATGTCAGTCATCAAAAGCTTTGCGATAGAAGACCGGGAACAGGAATTGTTTGCGAAGCAGAACAAGAATTTCCTCGATAAGGCCTTAAAGCATACGAGCTGGAATGCCAAGTCATTTGCTGTCGTGAATACGATCACGGATATTGCCCCCTTGCTCGTGATAGGATTTGCCGGTTATCAGGTCATTCATGAACAATTGTCACTGGGTACCATGGTTGCTTTCGTCGGTTTCATTGACCGGCTATATAATCCCCTCAGACGTTTAGTTAACTCTTCGACGACAATGACCCAGACATTGGCGTCCATGGACAGGGTTTTTGAGTTTGTGGATGAGAAGTATGATATCGATGATGAACCAGGGGCGAAAGAGCTGAAGCATGTGGATGGCCGAATAACCTTTCAGGATGTATCGTTTGCTTATGACGAGAAAGAGGCACCCGTTTTGAAACATATAAACTTGGATGTTAAACCAGGGGAAACCATTGCACTTGTCGGTATGAGCGGCGGCGGGAAATCCTCGATCGTCAGTTTGATTTCCCGTTTCTATGATGTGACGGAGGGAAGGGTATTATTGGATGGGACGGATATCCGTAAATATCAAGTCCGCAGCCTAAGAGATAAAATAGGAATGGTACTACAGGATAATATCTTATTTAGTGAATCGGTTAAGGCCAACATCCTTATGGGACGACCTGATGCAAGTGATGAAGAAGTATTTGAAGCGGCAAAGGCGGCGAATGCCCATGACTTCATCATGGGTCTAAAAGAAGGATATGAAACGAAAGTAGGGGAGCGGGGAGTTAAATTATCCGGGGGCCAAAAGCAACGGGTGGCCATTGCGAGGGTATTTTTGAAAAACCCGCCAATCCTTGTACTCGACGAAGCCACCTCCGCATTGGATTTGGAAAGTGAACACTTTATCCAGGAGGCGCTGGATATTTTGGCGAAAAACCGGACCACGATCATCGTCGCCCATCGGTTATCAACCATCACCCATGCCGATCGGATCATTCATATCGATAATGGGGAAATTACGGAAATGGGAACACACGAAGAACTTATGAAAAAGCAAGGGCATTACTACAACCTATTTCAAGTACAACAATTGGATTCTTAAGGAATAAAAGATAAAAAAGAAGACCATTCCGCTAAAGGAATGGCCTTCTTTTTTATTCTGATACGAACTTGTGCATGCACGTTATGAAATCCTTTTTTCATGCAGCGTTTTTTTTCCAGGAAGGAAATGCGGCAGATGCTTTATTCCCTCAGGCAAGGCGATGCCGACGATGATCAAGCACATCCCGAACCATTGCAGTGACGTTACCTGTTCATTCAAGAAGATGACGGAAACGACCATCGCTGAAGGCAGTTCCGCAGCACAAAGAATCGTTCCAAGCCCGACCCCCACTTTCGGTAAACTGACAGCAAAGAAAAAGAAAGGAACTAAAACACCCAATGTGCCGAGCAGCAGACCGTAGTACCATAGGTTCGTTTGGACAAGATTCGTTACAAGTGTGACGGGGTTAGTTGTGAATACAGCAGTCAGCATACCACCCGTTGCAATGAAAAACAGCCGTTTCATGGAAGATTCCCCAACAGCGAATTGAGAGTTGCAGTACATATACAGCGCAAAAAGCAATGCAGACAATAGTCCGAACAATACGCCTTTTAGGCTTAGGCCAGATAGAGGCTGACCGAAGATTGCCCCTGCCAATAATGTACCGATGAAAAGAACGAAAATGGCAAAGAGTTTATTTTTATCCGGGCGTCTTTTATTTAAGAAGCTTTCAATTAGGACGCCTATCCAGGTAAATTGAAATAAAAAGACTACGGCAATCGAAGCGGGAAGCTCGGATACGGAAACGGCATATGCCTTTCCGACGAAAGTGGACATCATGCCCGTGATTAAAAGTAATCCGGCACTCTTCCATGAAACTTTATATTTAAACGAAAAGAGAAATATAACGGAGACAATCAGCCAACCGACAAGATATTGACTGCCGACCAGTTCTCCAGAAGAATGGCCATCCATGAATCCAAACTTCATCATGGTGGATAAAGTGCCATATGAAATCGAACCGATTAAGACCATTATGGAATACTTCAAAAGTTGCATATTTTTCACCCCTATAAAAATAAAAATCGCCACCTGCCAAAAAGGCAAGTGACGAACGAAAAAAGGAAATCCTTTTAAAATTCCGTCTCTCAACAAAAGCTGAGTTTAACAAATTGTATGCGTTGCATTACCTTAGCTTAAAGTCTTTGTGAATATTTGTCAACCAGAAAATAAAGTTAAAGACTGCACGTCGATCACTAAGTTGAGGGTGGCCGCAAAGGTAGGAGAAGATCCTTCAATGGCATATAAAACAAAACCCCCAAATGGCAAATTAGCCTAATGGGGGGGTGTTTTAATCGCCATTCTGTCGGAAGTCCTCCAATGTACCACGGTATTCCTTGTCTTTCATTTTGCGAATATCAGGCTTTTTTTCTGCAGTTGGCTCATCATTTGGTTTTTGTTTATGAAGCTTGGAAAGAGCCAAACGATAATCCTGATCTTTCATTTTCAATTCATCATTGTCTGTAGGGGAGATGATTTCGGTAATGGAATCATCTGCAGTCGGGAAAGCGGACTCTTCCGACGAATTCTCTTCCTCGACTGCAGTCGGCTTACCTTCAGGTGATAAGGCTTTGATATTGAATGTGATCAAGCCCGTAACCGCTAATATGGCAACGATGATAATTAGAATTATGCCCATTGAATCAAGCCTCCTAGAGCCCGTTTATGAATGAACGGGTGACATGGGCTACCCGTTTTCCTAATGCTTCTCCAAGCTTCAAGTCATTTTTGGTGATATTGTCATCCACACCGGGCGGACAGCTTATCCCTACTCCATAGTAGGAACCATATAAGGCATTTTCCGGGACAGTGCCGGGCAAGCCGACAATGATCATGCCTTGATGAAGCATAGGGGTGATTAAGTTCAGCATGGTAGCCTCGAGTCCGCCATGTACGGTGGCCGTGGTACAGAACACAGCACCCACTTTATTGATCAGCGCACCTTCCGCCCAAAGATACCCAAGTTTATCGATCCATGTTTTCAAACTCGAACTGATGGTTCCGAAATGACCGGGACAGCCCCAAATGATCGCATCCATTTCCTGAAGCTTATAAACATCCGCCTCGTTTACATGGTCAATGAGAACCTCAGCCCCAGGAACCGCAGCGGCTCCTTGAGCTATTGATTCGGCAAGTGCTTTCGTATGGTTACCTTCACTGTCGTAAACAACATAGATCTTCATTTTAATTCCTCCATTTAATTAAACCGATTTTTTTACTGGCGAAGGAAGCAAAGGTACATCCAAAGGTTCTTGTTTAGCTTGTTTCATTGCTTTATCCTTCCGAACGTCGCGCAAAAATAGTGAGAGAACGATGCCTGCAATTGCGAAGCCTGTTGCCCAAAAGAATGCATCATTGATTCCCATCACATTTGCTTGTCCCTGGATTTGAGAAGAAATCAGCGACATGGCAGTTTCCTGTGCCTGTTCACTAGTTTGATTCATCGAAGTCATGATGGATTGAACGATAGTTTGGAAATTCTGAACAAAACCGGGATCACTTGTACTCATTTCCGTTCCTAAAGCAGTTCCATGGAAAGAAGCACGGGTTGTATAAATGGTCGTCACGAAGCTCGTACCAATGGCTCCGGTCACTTGTTTCAGCGTATTGCTCATTGCCGTACCATGTGTATTCAAATGCTTAGGTAGCTGATTCATCCCAGCAGTCATGATCGGCATCATCAGTAAAGACATTCCAAGTGCGCGGATGGCATAGATGATGACCAAAGTCGAATAGGTTGTTTCCGTAGTCAATTTAGCGAATTCGAAGGTTGTGACGGCAGTGATCGCCAACCCAATTAGTGCTAATGGACGAGGTCCGATTTTGTCAAATAATGCTCCTGAAATGGGTGACATCACCATCATCACAAGGGCTCCGGGTAGCATCAACAGGCCGGATTGAACTGGTGTGAAGCCTCTTAAAGTCTGCAAATATATAGGCAATAAGAATATCCCGGTAAACATGGCCACTGTGACGATTGCAGAAATGATATTGGATAATACGAACATGTCATACTTAAATACACGGAAGTCGAGCATAGGTGTTTCCGATTTTAGCTGTTGAACAACAAAAAGCGTCAAAAGGATCAGCCCAATGATGATCGTTCCCAGAACAATTGGATCCGTCCAGCTTTTGGAACCTGCTTCACTGACACCGTATAGTAATGATGCAACACCTAGCAAGGATAGAGAGGCACCCAGCAAATCCAATTTGATTTTCCTTGGTTCCGCTACATTACGCATACTTAAAAAGGCGAGTGTCATGACGATCATGCCTAATGGCACCATTGCGTAGAACATGACCCGCCAGCTATATTCCTGAATGACCCAACCTGATAAAGTCGGGCCGATTGCAGGGGCAAACATAATGGCAAGTCCAAAGATCCCCATCCCTTTCCCGCGCATTTCCGGAGGGAAGATGAAAAGAATGATCGTCATGACCAAAGGCTGCAGGATTCCGCCGCCAGCGGCCTGAATCAGCCGGCCTGTAAGGATGACGGGGAAATTTGGTGCGATGCCGCAGATGAATGTCCCGACGGTGAATAGAAACATGGCAGCCAGGAATAAAATGCGCGTGCCAAACCGTTCTATTAAAAAAGCGGAAAGTGGGATCAAGGCTCCATTCACGAGCATGAATCCAGTTGATAACCATTGAATCGTAGTCGCAGCTACATTGAATTCTGCCATCATCCTTGGCATGGCGACACTAAGCAGGGTTTGATTCAAAATGACCATGAACAAACCTAGCATTAGGATAATTAACATGGGGGCAAACTGTTTCATTCCCTTGTTTTCATTTACTGTGATGGTTTGAGAAGCCATGTAAAGAAAAGCCTCCTTTCTGTATAACTGTGTAGCCGGTTTATTTAGTCGAAATTTTCACTTCTGCGTTCATTCCAGGCAGAACTTTATCGGATGGTGCTTTGATGGAAATTTTCACTGGTACTTTTTGAGTGACTTTCGTATAGTTCCCGCTGCTGTTTTGATTGCCCATCACTGAAAAGACAGACGTTGTAGCATAACCGATCTGTTCCAATGTACCTTCGAAGACCGTATCGGGATCTCCATCGATGATAATATCGACGCTGTCACCTTTTTCGATATCCTTCAATTTATTTTCTTCAATATTAGCCGTTATGGACAGATCTTCCATATTGATGGTTTGAGCTAGCGTTTGACCTGCTTGAACAAGCTGCTCATCATGCACTTGTGTTTTAACGATCGTACCTTGTGCTGCGGTTTTTACCGCTTCTTTACCGTCTAAGGTGGTTACATTGGCAACTTTGTCATCCTTACTTACACTGTCTCCTTCGTGTAAGTCCCAATCTGCTAGTTTACCGGCAGCGGGGGCAACGATGGTATATAGCTCACCTGACACTTTCGCTTCATCCGTTTTAATGAAATTCGTGCTTTCATAATAGTAATAAGCCCCACCGGCCAATGCCGCTATTATAATAACCAAACCAATGACATTGATTAAAACTAAACGTCCTCTATTCACTTGTTTCGCCTCCAAAAATATATTGATGATGTGTTCCTTTTTTTTGATTTACGTTCATTAGCTAGAAATGAAATAACCTCCTATTCTAATGTTTATTTATTAATTTTAATAAATATTAATTTTTATAAGTATTAATATTATTAAGTAAAGAGTTTACCAGTTTAATTATTTTTTGTCATGTAATTTATTCGGAAAAATGGTGGGAAATAAATACAGTGAAATAGTAAAAATTTGAATTTTTTTTAGTTTTAAGGATATATGGAAAGTAAAGTTGACATTGGAATGCCATTTAATTAAATTTAAGAGGTAGGATTGTCCTATATAAGGAGTGAGAAGGCTGGAATTTAAATGGGAAGTAACTAATAGTATAGAGATGCAGATTTTTCGGATTAGGAAGAAGCTTAGGGCCATCGTAGCAAAAAATCTTCAGCCTTATGGATTAACATCGCCCCAGTTTTTCATTTTATTGATATTGAAAAAAGAGGGGTCGATTAAATCGACCCAGCTGGCTGACTTCTTAACCGTAAAGCCAAGTGCGATTACAGTATTTGTAGATAAGCTGGTGGAAATGGATTATGTGAAACGGCAGCCCTCTGATAAGGATCGCAGGGTCATCAACCTAGAATTGAAAGAGGCTGGGGAAGCGATTTTGGGGAGAGTCCTTGCGGATCATAACAAATTGATGGGCAAGAACTTCAATTCATTCTCGGAAGATGAGCTGCAGGATCTTTTGAAGAAATTGGATACGATTGAAAAGGCTGCTGATAAGAACCTTTTGGATGATTGAATGAGGGCATGCTCTAAATAGAGACGAAAAAAAGACGGTTCCCGGGAACCGTCTTTTTTAATCTTCTTCGTACTGGACAGATATTTCGTTATCTTCCTTATGGAACGACTGGAAGCTGACGATCAGCTTTTCAAGGTGTTCCAATTGTTCGTCATATTCTATGACTGCAGAAATCAATGGTACAAGGCGGGCAGAGAGGTGGCCTAGGTTATCATGCATTTCGTCCACTTGATTCTGCTGTTCGAAAAAATGGGCGAGCAGCTCTTTACGACTTAAACAATCCTGGTCCCAATCTTCAATCTCCTCGATTGACTTGATTTTTTCGATATGCAGTAATATCAACTGCTCATGCTTGCGGATCAATGAATCAAGCTGCTGTAAGATGCTCCGTTGGAAATCTTCAGGCATTTGATATACTTCATTCTCGAATTTATGGATTCTCTTCAAGGTTTCAAACGCTTTTTTCGTCGTTATGATCATTTGCCGATAAACGACAAGCTTTCTTGCTTTAGCAACACTGTTCTTCTTGAAATATTCCCGTTCCTCTTTGTACATGGAATAGATATGTTCCAAATCGAGTAACTCCGCCTTCAACCGGCTGATGTCCTTTTTCAATAAAGTGTGTTCTGTAGCATGTCTTGTGCTGATTCTGATCCATTTCAAGATGTCTTCCGTTACATCTGTAATGCGTGTATAAAGCTTTGCTTCGTACTTTGGAGGAATGAAAACAAGATTCACGATAAACGAAGAAACGATTCCAAGCAAAACGGATGAGAGACGAATAAAGGCAAAATTAAGGAATTCCCCGTCCTGGCTTTCCATGATGGCAATGACCGTCACGATGGAAAGGACAATCGTTTTATCCATTTTCAGTTTTAAATTGATGGTTATGACAACCATTACGGCAAGACCGATTATAAAAATATCATTTCCGAACAACAAAACGAAGGAGACAGCAACCAATGCGCCAATGATATTTCCTTGAATTTGCTCCAATACCGTTTGATATGAACGGTAAATGGTCGGCTGTATTGCAAAAATTGCAGCAATCCCAGAAAGGACAGGAGCAGGAAGGTTAAGCAGTTCCGATAGGTAAAGCGCTAAAACAATTGCTATTCCTGTTTTGAGAATGCGGGCACCAAACTTCATATATGGGTTAATCCTTTCTTTGTGTTGTAATGGGTCTGGCAAGAAAAGGCTCTATTAATATATAGGCCTTTGCTTAAAATTGTATTCTAACTTATTTGTTAGTACTTTACACTAAAATAAGATGATGTAAACAAAAAGTAATATACAGGATTTTCCTAAGAGATACAATAGTTAAAATCAAGTTTAATATATAAAGAAACGTTAGGCAATTTCTTGATTGCTTTCAGCATTGTTTTTCAATCGTTTGAAGACGATCCCAGAGGTATATGACGGGAAAAGGCTGATGCTCGAAATGAAGAGCATCAGCCTTTTTTAATATATATTTTCGGCATCACTCCGTGGATACAGCAGGATCCGCCTGTTCTTTAACTGGAACGACCTGAAGGAAATGCTCTCCAGGATTCTGAAGCAGTGTCTCTAAAGAGGCCGCTTCTTCGGTTTGGCCATGGTCTTTCAAGAGGGCCGTGTATTTGCCAAGGAGTTCAGCCACATCCTGCAGGCCTTTTGCAGATAGGGACTCAATGGATATCTTTGCCCCTTTCGCAACCCGTTTCTTAATGACCTCTTTGGTTAATCCAGATTCAGGCTGTTGCCGTAAATAAACGACACCCCCTGTCATCCCTGCGCAAATCCATGGACCGGGATCACCTAGAACTAAACCTCTTCCATTTGTCATGTATTCAAAAGCGAATCCCTTAATATTGGATGTTACCGCTATATTCCCGTGTTCCTTTT
The DNA here is from genome assembly GCF_046715815.1 of Peribacillus sp. S4. Lineage (NCBI taxonomy): Bacteria > Bacillati > Bacillota > Bacilli > Caryophanales > Bacillaceae > Peribacillus > Peribacillus sp. S4. Next base: position 803,369 of record NZ_CP175708.1, read on the forward strand.
TAGGAAGCGGTTGTTTCAATAATCCGCCAATGATCATATCCGCTCCGGAAAGCCGGATTCCCGCCCTGGCATCGGCATCACCCTGGGCAATTAGGAGACCATGCTGTGCACCGTAACCAAAGCCCTTACCGACAGAGCCATTGTAGAACTTCCCATCTTTTCCTGGAGATTTAAAGATGGCAATGTTACCGCCAATCGATGTTTTACCGATACCATCCTGGGCACCGCCATTCACGCTGATTGAAATTCCTTCCGTATTGTATGCCCCAAGTCCATTACCCGGAATGGAACCATCCTGGTAGGATAGGTGAACGGGAGGAAGTTTTTTGTATGACCCATCCAATCTGCCCCTAACGCGGTGACAGGAGACCCTGCTGCCGAGTACACGCTGCTCGGATGTAATCGAGCTATAGCTGCGGGATTGCTGCAGTTCATCTACATGCGAATCAAGATATTCTGCGCCAACGGCTACCTGCATGGAGCCTTCATTCAAATATGCCGCCGCTTCCTTATGCGAGAACGGTGTTATATCCAGATTTTTTAATAAATAGGTTAAATCCAATGATTGTTGACCTTTAACTTGCTGCAGCAAATCAGAACGCCCGACGATATCCTGAAGATTCTTCACCCCAAGTGATCCGGTCAAAGATTTGAGTTCTTTTGCAAATGCACTGAACATATTCGTTAACCCCTGTACGGCTAAATCAAATTTACGTGGAACAAAACGGCGCAGCCCGTGTTCTTTCGCCTGAGCTTCCGATTCAATTTGGGTGGCGATGCCCACATGGCAAGTATCAAGGTGACATCCGCGGCACGTTGTGCAGCCGACTGCAATCATCGAAAGGGTCCCAAAGCCTACACGATTTGCCCCAAGCAGCATTACCTTCAAAACATCCATCGAGCTTTTTAACCCACCGTCAGCCCAAATTTCAACGTTCTGCCGGATACCTGATTCAAGCAGTGCATTATGGGCCGCTTTCACACCTATCTCAACTGGCAGGCCGACATGTGAGAGAGCATGGATTCTGGCAGCACCCGTTCCGCCATCAAAACCGGAAAGCGTTATGATATCGGCCCCTGCTTTTGCGACGCCGACAGCAATCGTACCGATGTTTGGAACAACTGGTACTTTGACGGCAACTTTTGCCTTGTCATTTGCCGTTTTTAGCTCATGGATCATCTGGGCCAAATCTTCAATTGAGTATATATCATGGTTATTGGAAGGGGAGATCAAGTCGGAACCGATTGTAGCATTTCGGGCTTCTGCGATTTTCGCTGTGACCTTGGAACCGGGAAGGTGACCGCCTTCACCGGGTTTTGCCCCTTGACCAATTTTAATTTCCAATAGATTTGAAGAGTTCAGGAGTTCTGCATTGACACCGAAACGTCCGGAAGCTATTTGCTGTCCGCGGGATTTCGGGTACTTGCCCAGCATATCCTTTATTTCCCCGCCTTCGCCATTCATGCTGATCATGCCTAGCCTCTCGGCAGCTTCTGCATAGGCCCGGAAAGCAATCTCATTTTGTGATCCAAAGGACATGGAGGCTATGACGAACGGCAATTCCTGTTCACCGACCGAAAGGCTGACTTCTTCAGAAGGGACGGAAGCATCTGAAGTTTTTAATGATGTCAAGTGGCGGATCGTCGTCGGATTGGATTCTTCCTGTTCAGTGATCTTTTCGCGATAAGCATCATAGTCCCCTGTTGAAGCAACTTCCCCGATAGATTTCCAGATTCTAGGGAATAGATGGAAGGTCTTCCCCATCCGTTCTCTTTCATTGTCGTAATCCTCTGCACGCTGGATGGCATCTGCCTTGATTTTATCAAAATTATAGTCAAGATCATTGGATCCGAAGAAATTAGCCACATTTAGATATTTCGCGATTTCCTCATGTAAACCGATGCTTGAGAAAAGTCTTCCATAGCCGCGCAGCTCATGAATGCCAATGGTTGAGATGACCTTCTCAAGCCCTTTCGTCAAGGAGTTATATAGATTGGTAACCCCCTTATGGTCATCTGAAGATAAGGAAAGGAACATATAATAGGGGCTGATTAAGTTGGCCCCAAGACCATAAGAAACGATGATATCATGCAGTGACCTTAGCGATGCTGAACGTAAAAGGATGGAACAATCACGACGCTTGCCTGTACGGACCAACGCTTGGTCGACGGCTGAAGTGACCAGGTGTGGATCAAGCCAAAGGTTGCCGTTTTGATGGGCAAGGGCATCATCCAGAACGAGAAGCGTTTTTCCTTCATCCACAGCATTGACACTTTCATCCGTAATCCTGGTCAGGGCATCCGTGATGTTTTCATCCTCTTTGAATGTGCTTGAAATGATGTGCACGAGTTTTTGATCTTGGTTATATTTAATGAACTGGTCATAGCTTGGCTGCGATACGATGGATGAGCACTCATAACCCGTTGATCCTTCGATCAATAAGGGAGTCAGCAGCTCCGTCACCTTTCCTGCCTTATTCGCTTCGAATAGGGAAGGGCGCTTTCCTATGATCGTCCTTGTTGAGAAGTGCTCGGTTTCCCGGTCCCGGTCGATCGCCGGGTTGGTTACAACGGCCACGCTTTCCTTGATGAAATCAGCAATGTTGGTCCGTTGGGGATTAAGTGCTGCCAGCGGCGCATCATGACCAAGTGAACGAATTGGCTCAGCGCCTTTTTCGGCCATCTGTTCCACTAATTGGACATGCTCCCTTTCCCACCCAAAGGCTTTATACTGACCATTATGAATGGCTTGCGTGTTTGTCATGGAGACAACCTTTTCAAAAGCCTGTGGCTGTAAGCGGACTCGGTCATTGGAAAGGACGAAACGATCATTGAATAGTTCAAACACTTTATCCTGGTAATCCTTGTATGTGTACAATTCAATTCGGTCGCCGTTCCATTTCAAACCGATTTTTTCCCCTGGACCCATCGGTTTCGGATCTCCGGTATATTCACTGGAAGGAATGATTCCTGGTTCGGAAGTGAACATATAGGATGATTCCGTTTCAATATTCCAAAGCGGTCGCAAGCCTAGAGAGTCGACAGAGAATACGGCTTCATCGCCGAAACGGGAGATGATGCCTGCAGGACCTTGTGCAAAATGACCCCATGCTTCCCTTAAATACGTATATAAGTCTTGTAAGTGCTCGGGATATTCCTTGATTTCATTGATGATTGGCGGAAACATAAGATCGACAGCTTCGAATAAAGAGTAGCCATGACGGCAGATGAAAGTTTCGATCGTCTTGTTTAAATCCTGAGAGTCGCTTCCATCTTTAGCGATGGGAACTCCGATCATTTTCGCTTCATCACGCAATTTGGCGATGGTATTGATTTCGCCATTATGACCAAGCACGCTGAAAGGCTGGACCCGGAAGAAGCTTGATAGAGTATTGGTTGAAAAACGATTATGTCCCAGTGTCATGGTGGAGGCAGCCAAAGGATCGGCAAGATCAAGATAATAGGCAGGGAGCGTATCCCCCGCACCCATCACTTTGTATACCGCATGATGCTGGCTTAAAGAGGCAACATGGATGAAATCGCTTTTTTCGATGTCGGAAGTCAGCTCAAAAAGAACATTTGAAAGCTCCTGGTTGTTATTGATGGTTGAGGAACAGGCAAATTGCCAGAACACTGGGTCTTCTTGAATGGCAATCGGTCCCAATGCCTCGGAACGGTAGGCTTTATCCGTTTCGAATATCAATGAGAGACCATGTTGGAGCAGTTTCTCCTTAACTTCGACCTTTAAGTCGTTCGCTTCTGTTTTTTTGCTTAGAAATAAGTGGCCGACTATGAAGGTATCTTGATCGACGATGCCTGAATCGACATTTGCCGCTTCAAGTTTCTTTTTCCAAAGAGCCCGGGGAATATCGATATGGATGCCGGCGCCATCGCCCTCACCATTGATGAAGCCGCAGCGATGGTTCATTTTAACCAGGGCGTCGATACAGGCAAAGATGTTTTCGTTAGTAGGGATCTTCTTTTTTTCGATGCAGGAAACGATTCCGCAGGCATCATGTTCTTCCTTGTGAAATTCTTTGAATGTAGCAGGTGTCCATTGTTGGGCCATATTTGTGGCTTGAATAAGGGTTACCCTTATTCTCTGCCTTTCACCTCCTGTAGCATATGTTTAATGGGGGAAATATTAGTAAACCCGAACAATAGTCCAAGTTTTGATAGATTGAAAGAAAGTGTATAAATGTATATAAATGTATCCATATCATATCATTTAAATATTCAGAAATCAATTTTTTATACAATGGGATGGATGCTGTGATTGATGGGATTTTTTTGAGGATTGGCTTCAAATGCTAATATTAAAGATTTGTTACAGGGAAATAAGAAACCCTCAAGATAGATGTACATCCTGAGGGTGTATAAAAAATGCATAATTATGCTGATTCAATTTATTAAATTAGGTTTTTGAATGCATGTTCAACCGCTTTTAGAGTATAAGCGATATCATCATCCGTGTGAGCGATTGTCAAAAACCAGGCTTCGTATTTGGACGGTGCCAAATTGATTCCCTGATTGAGCATGAGTTTGAAGAACTTGGCGAACATTTCGCCATCCGTATTTTCCGCCTGCTCATAGTTTTCAATTTTTTCAGTCGTGAAATAAATCGTCAATGCCCCTTTAAGGCGGTTGATGGTGATCGGAACATTATATTGGCCAGCCGCTTTCAGGATACCTTCTTCAAGGATTTTCCCCAGGCGGTCAAGTTCTTCGTAAAGCCCCTCTTCTTTAAGTACCTCTAAGCAAGCTATCCCGGAAAGCATGGAAGCCGGATTTCCTGCCATCGTACCAGCTTGGTAGGCTGGTCCCAGAGGTGCGACAGAATCCATGATCTCTTTTTTACCGCCATAAGCACCAATGGGAAGCCCGCCCCCGATGATTTTTCCAAGCGCGGTCAAATCGGGTTGAATTCCCAAGTAGTCCTGTGCCCCTCCATACATGAATCGGAACGCTGTGATGACCTCGTCGAAAATGACGAGTGATCCGGCTTCATGAGATAATGAAATGACTTCTTCCAGGAAGCCAGGACTTGGTTCCACGATTCCAAAGTTGCCGACGATCGGTTCTACCAACACGCCTGCAATTTCATTGCCCCATTTATCAAGTGCTTCTTTAAATGAATCGATATCATTGAAAGGTACCGTTATGACTTCTTGTGCAATGCTTTTTGGAACGCCTGCAGAGTCCGGTGTACCTAGAGTGGACGGGCCGGAGCCTGCAGCGACGAGAACAAGGTCGGAGTGTCCATGGTAACAGCCTGCAAACTTGATGATCTTATCGCGCCCTGTGTAAGCGCGGGCAACACGGATGGTGGACATGACTGATTCGGTGCCTGAATTGGTGAAGCGGACTTTATCCATGGATGGTATGGCTTCTTTCAGCATTTTGGCAAATTTGACTTCATGTTTTGTCGGAGTGCCGTATAAAACGCCGGATTCCGCTGCTTTAACGATAGCCTCCGTAATATGTGGATGCGCATGCCCTGTGATGATCGGGCCATATGCAGCTAAATAATCGATATATTTATTGCCATCAACATCCCAGAAATAAGCCCCTTTGGCATGATCCATCGCAACTGGCGAACCGCCGCCTACAGCTTTGTAAGAACGGGATGGGCTGTTAACCCCGCCAACGATATGTTCCAATGCCTCTTTATGTAAAAGCTCCGAATTTCTAAAATCCAATCTTAAAACCTCCTATAAATATAAACATATTTCCCCTTAATCATAGCACTTTTCTCTCCGGAAATCTGGGGTGGAAGGCTAGGAAATGTGATTCGTACCCTGGTGGAAACGCATCACCCCCAGAAGAATCAGGATTCCGGGCCAACATTTTTTTTGGGGGATCCCAAAACTCCTGTTATGAAAGTGAGGATGGCCAAGATGGTGTCAGGATTTTCGATGTCGAAGGATTGGCGGTTCATTTCGCCCTGGGCTTGGTAATAGATCAGCTGCCCGGTTCCTTTCTCTTCATTAATGCGAAGGTGGAAACTGATGGGTGTGCTTTCGATCGACCCGCTGGAATCCCTTTGGATGACCTGGCATAATAATTCACCGTACTCATCTTCATAAAGGAAGTCATATCGAAGGTCGAAAACGACCTTTTCAATTTGGGATAATAATAATTTTTTGATATTCATAGCATACTCGTCTCCTTTATATATGTATCTGGTACAACGGCCATTTCCTCCCTGAAAATGGAATATGGCATCCAAGCATTTTTATTGTCTAAAAAGGTTGGTTTGGATAAACTAATTCATTAGGACAAGAGATTACGGAGGATGTAACAGGATGAGTGATGCAATTCAAGTGAAACAGCTTCGGAAGGAATTTAAGTCGGCATCAAGCCGTTCAGGGCTAAAGGGTGCCTTCCGGGATTTACTTACCAGAAATTATAAGGTCGTCCCTGCCGTCAATGATATCAATTTTACTGTAAAAAAGGGTGAGATGGTAGCTTATATCGGGGAAAATGGTGCAGGGAAATCGACCACGATCAAAATGCTGACAGGTATTTTGGAACCGACAGCAGGCGAAATCACGGTCAATGGCATGAATCCACATAAAGAGAGGGAAAAGTTCACTCAGACTATCGGAGTCGTATTCGGTCAGCGCTCACAGCTTTGGTGGGATATTGCGGTTCAAGAATCGTTTAGGCTGTTAAAAAAGGTCTATAAGGTAACGGATGAACAATATAACGATCATATGGAACATGTCATCAAGACGCTTGATATCGGTCCTTTGCTGGACAAACCAGTGCGTAAACTCTCGCTTGGTCAGCGAATGCGCTGCGAGCTTGCGGCAGCCTTGATCCACAATCCGCCTTTGCTGTTCCTGGATGAGCCGACAATTGGACTTGATGTGCTCGTGAAAATGAAGATTCGTGAGTTCCTGAAAGAAATCAATGAGAAATATAATACGACAATCCTTTTGACCACCCATGATTTAGGGGACATTGAAGCATTATGTGAGCGTGTAATCATGCTGGATGAAGGGCAAATCATCTATGATGGGGAATTGCAGAGTTTGAAAGATAACTGGGCTGAGGAAAAACAGATCCATTTTCAATTCATCGAGCCGATCGCATTGAAGGAATTGCAATCATTACCGCTCCCATTTACCGCTAACTGGGTTCATGATGAGAAAAATCAAACATACATTGCCTTGTTGAAAGAAGAAAGTGATCATATTTCACAGCTTGTTTCAGCTGTCGTATCTCATTTTAAAATAAAGGACATCAAAATTCATGAAACGTCCATTGAAGAAATTGTTCGCAACATTTACGAAGAAGGCACTGTCTGACTCTCTTATCATTAAGAAACAACGTGTCTATCAAGAAGGGGGAGGGCTATGGGGAAGTATCTTGCCATGATCCGCATGCGTTTTTTAATGATGCTTGCGTATCGAACGGATTATTATACTGGCATTTTAATTTATAGCATTAATATCGGTGCTTATTATTTCTTATGGAATGCGATATATGGAGAAAAAAGCTCCATCGAAGGACTTTCAAGCATGCAGATGACAACCTATGTTGCGGTTGCATGGATGGCGCGCGCTTTTTATTTCAATAATATTGACCGCGAAATCGCCACTGAGATTAAAGACGGCAAGGTTGCCATTGAGATGATCCGGCCTTATAACTATTTAGGCATGAAAACGATGCAAGGACTTGGGGAAGGGATATTCCGTTTTTTCTTCTTCTCGATTCCGGGAATGCTGCTGGTAGCTTTCATTTTTCCTATTGAATTGCCGCGCGATCCGGCTGTATGGGGGATCTTCGGCATTTCCTTGCTGTTCAGTTTCATCATCAATACACAAATTAATTTATTGACGGGAATCACTACCTTTTTCTTATATAATAATGCCGGATTAATCCGCGCTAAAAGGGTTATCATTGATTTATTTTCCGGTCTGCTGCTGCCCATCAGTTTCTATCCTATATGGGCGCAGGAAGTGATGAAATATTTACCCTTTCAAGGGATCAGCTATGTACCAAGCATGATTTTTACGAACGGTTACAGTTCAGGCGAAATTGGCATGGCGCTTTTACAGCAGTTAATTTGGTGCATCATTCTCATAATACCGATTCAGCTTTTATGGATAGTCGCAAAAAAACAGCTGATTATTCAAGGAGGTTGACGGGATGTTTTATGTATCGATGTTTTTTCAATATGTGAGTCAATATATGAAGACAAGACTGCAATATAGAGCCGATTTCTTCATGGAAATCCTATCAGATCTGCTGAATCAGGTCGTGAATCTGGTATTTATCTTGGTCGTTTTCGGACATACGCAATTTTTAAGCGGCTGGAGCCGTGAAGAAATCATATTCATTTATGGATTCTTCCTTATCCCTTTCGCCCTTTTTTCGGCCTTTTTCAACATCTGGGATTTTAATGACCGCTATATCGTCAAAGGTGAAATGGACCGGATATTAACAAGACCGATACATAGCCTGTTTCAAGTCATTTTAGAAAGAATCGAGCTTGAAGCGTTATTTGGTGTTGTGACCGGTTTGATCATTATATTCTATTCGGCGATTTCATTGGATCTTCAGCTTGCGTGGTATGACCCGATTCTTTTCATCATTTTTGCAATAGGCGGGGCACTTGCCTATGCAGCCATATTCGTTGCGATAGCAAGCATTGGGTTCTGGTCGGATGCGAAAACATCCATCATGCCAATGATGTACAATATCGGGAACTACGGGCGCTATCCTGTTGATATTTATAATAAGGTCATCCGTTTTGTCCTTACATGGGTGCTGCCATTCGCGTTTGTCGGTGTCTATCCGGCATCTTATTTCCTAAGAAAAGAAGAGTGGTATGCATATGCATTTGCCACACCTGTAATTGGAGTTGCCTTTTTCGTGATATCCGTTTTCATATGGAATCAGGGAGTGAAGAGATACCGCGGGGCAGGGAACTGAAAGAACCCCTTCAACAGCATTCATGTTGAAGGGGTTTTTGTTTAGTTCCGTTTTTTCTTTCTTTCGATATATCTTGCTTGGGCTTGAACATATTGCTGTTTTTCCTCTTCCGTCTCCGGAATGACCTGAGGTACGTTTGTCGGCTTACCGTCTTCATCAATGGCAAGCATCGTTAAAAAAGCGCGTGCCGTAAGCTGTTTTTCCCCTGTTAATAGGTTCTCTCGCTCCACTTTCACGTATACCTCCATTGATGTGCGATGAGCACAGGTGACATAAGCTTCAAGGTTGATCGCGTCCCCTGTTTTGATGGGGGCCAAAAAATCAAAAGAGTCGCTTGAAGCAGTCACAACGGGTTTTCGACAATGTCGCATAGCGGAAATGCAAGCTATTTTATCAACATAGGCCATTACTTTTCCGCCAAAGATGGTATTATGATGATTTGTATCCGGTGGAAAAACAAGGTCGGTTAAAAAAGTCCGTGACTGCTGTGTTGGATGGGCAGCGTTCTTTTCAATCATTTGCCTGCTGGTTTACTAAAAGGTTTTTACGGACGACTTTTGCTGCTTCGACCATGTTTTTCAGGGAAGCGACGGTTTCCGGGATACCCCTTGTTTTCAGGCCGCAGTCGGGATTGATCCAAAACTGGTCTTTATCCAATACCTTGATGCCCCGTTCAATCATATCGACCATTTCTTCCACTGCCGGCACACGCGGGCTGTGAATATCATACACCCCCAGGCCAATGCCTTTTTCATATGTTTTTTCCTCGAATGCGGAAGCGAGCTCCCCATGACTGCGGGATGTTTCGATGGAAATTACATCGGCATCGAGGGAGGAGATGACATCCATGAAACTGTTGAAGTCGCAATAGCACATATGCGTGTGAATTTGGGTTGTATCCTCCACGCTAGATGTGGATATCAAGAATGAATTCACTGCCCAGTTCAAATACTCGTCGCGATCGCTTTTTTTCAATGGCAGACCTTCTCTAAGTGCAGGCTCATCAACCTGAATCATTTTAATTCCAGCAGATTCCAAGGCAATGACTTCTTTTTCTAAAGCGAGCGCCAGCTGAAAGCAAACATCCTCCCTGGAAATATCATCACGGACAAAGGACCAGTTCAAAATCGTAACAGGACCTGTCAGCATTCCCTTCACCGTCTTCTTCGTCAGTGATTGTGCGTATACACTTTCCCTGACTGTCATCGGTTCGATGAAATGGATGTCGCCGTAGATGACTGGCGGTTTCACGCAGCGGGATCCATAGGATTGTACCCAACCCTTTTCTAAAAAGACGAATCCGCCTAATTTATGACCGAAGTATTCAACCATATCCGTCCGTTCGAATTCCCCATGAACGAGAACATCCAAACCGATTTCTTCTTGGATTTCGATCCACCTGCCGATTTCTTCGTTAACGAATGTTTCATATTGCTTGGCTGTCCATTCTCCTCTATTGAATTTCCCGCGTGCTTGTTTAACTTCAAATGTCTGCGGAAAGCTGCCGATCGTAGTCGAAGGGAGAAAAGGCAATTTGAAAAATTCCTGTTGTTTTTGGTAACGGTCTTTAAATGGAAGCTGACGGCCGGCGGTCCTGTTTTTAACCTTTTCGACATTGGATTGTACAGACCGGTGATTTCGGACATTTGAATTGGCTAACGTTTGAATCGTAAATTTATTGACATCGACTTTTTCGGCGATTGCTTCAATGCCTTGATTATTCCCTTTGACCAAAAGTGTGATTTCCTCAAGTTTCTCATCAGCGAAAGCAAGGGCCTCTTTCACTTCTTTTGAAAGGGCGGTTTCATTACGAACGGTCACCGGGACATGAAGCAGGGAGCAAGAGGGCTGTAGCCAGATTTGGTCCTCGGCTACCTGTTTCTTAAGTGTCTCGATCAATTCGATTTTTTTGGATAAATCGGATAGCCAAATGTTTTTTCCGTCAATCACACCCGCTGCAAGCACTTTGTCCTTTGGGAAGCCGAACGCCTCAAGATTACTTAAATTCCTCCCTTTATCATGTACAAAATCAAGACCGATTCCTTGGACTTTTAATTCGATGACTTCTTGATAGTGTTCCACGGCATCAAAGTATGTTTGTAGCATGATGTTAAGGTTTGGTGCTGCTTCATTCAGTTTATCATAGAGGTAAGTAACGGTTTGCATATCATCTTTGGAAATGGATGAAACAAGGGAAGGTTCGTCCATTTGAACCCACTTCACGCCTTCTTGCTCCAACTCCCGCAGGATTTGCGTGTATAGGGGAAGCAGTCTCAGGATGATGCCAGGGATTTCCTGTTTATTGAAGCCTTTTGAAAGGGAGAGGAAAGTATAAGGTCCGATCAAAACGGGCTTCGTTTCGATCCCTAGCTTTTCCTTGGCTTCCCGATATGCTGTAAGTGGTTTATTTTCTGTTAAAGTAAGCTGTGCCAGTTTTAATTCAGGGACAATATAGTGATAGTTTGTATTGAACCATTTCGTCATTTCTGAAGCGACTTCATCATTGTTTCCCCGGGCCATTGAATAATAAACGGAAAGGGGGACACTTCCGCCTTCATAAGCTGAATAACGTTCAGGAACAAGACCGAACATGACGGACATATCGAGCATTTGATCATAGAAAGTGAAGTCGTTGACAGGGATGATATCAATGCCCCGTTGCTGCTGTTTTTGTAAGTTGCCTATACGGATTGCCTTTAGTTGTGCCGTAAATTCCGCTTCATCGATTTTACCTGACCAGTATGCTTCCAATGTACGTTTCCATTCACGATTTTCCCCGATTCGAGGGTAACCCAAACTGCTGCTCTTCAAAATTCCCATCCTCCTACATTCAATTAATCGAACAAAAAAAGCATTCCTAACCGTCAAAAAAGAAAGTTAGAAATGCTTAAAATAAAGAGGCATGCAAAATGCCCCTTACAATTATAAGGTCCCTAACACCTCCCTATTTCCCGTAGGTTAAAACAGTGTTGTCGAAATAGGCAGGTCTCCTGACTTAGGGAATATCATTAGCGGCTGGCCTTCCCAATCCGTTGATCAGTGGCATATTGATTGACGCTAACATTCCCATTACAGTGGCGGGACCGTGCCGGAATTACACCGGACTTCCCTTTTAATCCTAATGAAATTAGGAACCTATTTCCACATATGAAATTTTGCAAAACCTGCCTTGTTAACTGTTTGCAGGTCAAATATTTATAAAATAAAAACTATTATAAAAATTTAGACAATCTTAACATATCCGACCAAAAGGGTCAACATGGAAAAAGGATTAGGGAAAGTTTCCGTTTAATGCGTTTGTCGGTGATAAGGCTGATTCCTAAAAAGAATATATTGTTTGGACAGGGAGTATGTATAGAGGAAGTGGCGTTTTGAAATGGGGCGTGGGGGATGACTTTCTACATCTTGATTGCAGGGATCATTTTTTGCATGGTGATGAGCATTCGTACGTTATTTCTTGTTGAGTCGGGAGGAAAGAAATTTTCTCTTGAGGATATGCTGTGGCTTGGCAATTTATATGCGACGATATTAGTTGGATTTGCACTGATTTATTTATTATACGAGCTTCAGAATCATTCGGTGATTCTTGATATGGGCAATCGGTTGGATGGGACTTTCTATGAGCAATTGAAGACTTCTTTTTATTTTAGTGCGATGACGATGTTTTCTGTAGGGTATGGAGATATAGCCCCAATTGGCATGGGAAGGATGATAGCTACCATTCAGGCCTTCATTGGGTATACACTGCCGGCAGCGTTCGTGATTCGTACGGTGATCGATCTGGAGCAGAAAGATAGGAAGGATAAATGAAAGTTGTGTTTCTTTCGATTATTGGGTACTCTTACCATAATGAAAGAAATGGAGGGTTCAATATGACTGTTAAAATTGGCGAAAAAGCACCTGATTTCAAACTCCCTGCAAACAATGGTGAAATGGTTTCCCTATCGGATTTTAAGGGGAAAAACATTGTTTTATATTTTTACCCAAAAGACATGACGCCAGGTTGCACGACGGAGGCCTGTGATTTCCGGGACCATAATGAGCAATTCGAGGAATTGAACGCGGTCATCCTTGGTATCAGCCCAGATCCAGCGGCACGTCATGAAAAATTCATCGAAAAACATGGATTGCCTTTTCTGCTGCTGGCTGACGAAAATCATGAAGTGGCTGAATCATTTGATGTTTGGCAATTGAAAAAGAACTTCGGCAAGGAGTATATGGGCATTGAACGTTCAACTTTCCTGATTGATAAGGCTGGAAATGTAGTCAAAGAATGGCGAAAAGTAAAGGTTAAAGGCCACGTCGAAGAAGCGCTTGAAACTCTTCGCGAACTCGAAAAATAAGGGATAGGCAGATGAAGGATGAGAGGATAACGAAGCTTGCAGCCAGGCTGGTTCATCATTCGATACAATTACAGCCTAAAGAGAGAATCCTCATACGGGGGCATATCAACACGAAACCATTATTGAAAGAGTTGATTGATGAAATATACAGAGTGGGTGCTTATCCATATGTGGAACTCGAGGACGATGAGATAAGCCGCCACCTGTTACTAGGGAATGTGAAGGAGCAGCTTGACACAGCTTCGCAATGGGCCTTGAAGAAATATACGGATATCGATGCGGTCATCATCATCACTGGGGAAGAAAACAATGCGGAAATGACTGATGTTCCCATCGAGAGGCACCGTCTTCAAGGGGAGGCCATGAATTCCCCTACACTTTTTTATGTAAACAACCGACGTTGGGTCTTACTTAATTATCCCACCAAGGCAGCAGCGCAAAAAGCCGGCATGACCTTCAATAGGTACGAAGACTTTCTTTTGAACGTATGCACAATGGATTACGGGAAAATGGAGACGGCTTTGAAGCCGTTAAAACAATTGATGCAACGTACTGACAAAGTCAGGATTGTTTCACCAAGGACAGATTTGACCTTTTCCATCAAAGGCATGCCAGCCGTCATATGTGCCGGAAAAAAGAATTTACCGGATGGGGAAGTATTTACGGCACCCATAAAAGATAGTCTTAATGGAAGGATATCCTTCAACACACCCACAACCTATGAAGGAATCACCTTTAGTGACATAGAATTGAACTTGAAAAAGGGGAAAATCATTAAAGCGACTTCCAATCGTGACCCTGAAATGAACCAAATTCTGAATATTGATGAAGGGTCCCGGTTTATAGGGGAGTTCGCTATTGGAATCAATCCATACATATTGGAACCTATGGACGATATTTTGTTCGATGAGAAAATAAGCGGGAGCCTGCACTTGGCTCTCGGACTTGCCTATGATGAAGCGGATAATGGAAACCGGTCATCGATACATTGGGATATGGTCTTGATCCAGCGTCCGGAATATGGGGGCGGTGACATCTATTTCGACGACGTCCTGATCAGAAGGGATGGCTTTTTTGTTTTGCCGGAATTACATGCATTAAACCCAAATTCTTTAAAATAAAGCCTTTTTTAATAAGGATGAGGCTTTTGTCCAACTCAAAAAGGGGACACCCGAATATGCTTTATTAAGGGAATACCTCCTCAGAGAAAGTTGCGCGGGACACATAGAGCCCGTGTTTTTTTATGTTAATTAAAAGGGGGAGATATACATGTTAATACTTTCGACTGTCATTCCGAATGAAGGTATCCAAATGAAAATGATGAAAGCTTTTCCTGATTTGAACTTCATTTATCAAAAAGGATGGAAAGATGGGCCGCTTCGTGAAGCGGAAATCTTAATTACATATGGTGAAGATTTAACTGAAGAAATCATTGAGAAAGCAGCGAACTTGAAATGGATCATGGTCATGAGTGCAGGGATGGAACTAATGCCATTTAAAGCCATCGAGGAACGAGGCATTATGGTGACCAACGCAAGAGGCATACATAAAATCCCGATGGCCGAGTATACGATAGGGATGCTTTTGCAATATGAAAAGAAATTGAAGCTGCTTATGAAGAATGAAAAGGAAGAATTGTGGGATAGAAAGATTGAAGTAGGGGAATTGAATGGCAAGACCATGCTCGTATTGGGTGTAGGTGCAATAGGAGGGGAAGTGGCTCGTCTTGGGAAAGCCTTTGGCATGAAGACGATAGGAGTGAACCGGAGCGGGAAACCGGTGGGATCCATTGATCACCTGTATGACCTGGATCATTTATTGGAAGCCATACCGGGAGCCGATTATATAGTATCCGTCCTGCCAAGTACGGATGAAACGAAGGGCCTTCTGCAAAAAGAACACTTCAAAGCCATGAAAGAATCTGCAGTATTCGTGAATATTGGCCGCGGCGACCTGATTAAAGATGAAGTGCTGATCGAAGCCCTGGATGCCGGGGAATTGTCTCATGCCATCTTGGATGTATTTGATCCGGAGCCTTTAGGAAAAGGGCATCCGTTTTGGAGGATGGAGAATGTTACAGTCACACCGCATCTTTCAAGTAAAAGCGGAGAATATTTACCAAGGACCTTTGCCATATTCGAAAAAAATATGCGTGAATACCTGAAAGCTGGAAAAGACTTCACCAACGTAATCGACTTATCTAGGGGATACTAAGTTCAATGCAAAAATGGGAAAGAATCAAGTCTTCATGAATAAACTAAAAAAGAATGGTTAAGCCATTGAATTATTGACAAATTCAACTTATAAAAGGTACACTATTTATAAACATTATAATTTAAGAATGCATACTTAATGAGAAAAAGAGGTGGATGACGGTGTCTGAAGTTCAGTTAAAAGAAGCGTTGGATTCCTTAAAAGATACCGGTGTAAGAATAACTCCTCAACGCCATGCGATACTTGAGTATTTGATAAGCTGCATGTCCCACCCTACCGCTGATGATATATATAAAGCGCTGGAAGGCAAGTTTCCGAATATGAGTGTGGCAACGGTTTATAACAACCTGCGTGTGTTCCGTGAGGTAGGTTTGGTAAAAGAACTTACGTATGGGGATTCTTCGGCAAGGTTTGATTTTGTGACGACGAATCATTATCATGTAATTTGCCAAACTTGCGGTAAAATTGTGGACTTCGATTATCCTGCATTGGATGAAGTCGAGCATTTCGCAGCACAAGTCACTGGTTTCAATGTTAGTCACCATCGGATGGAAATCTACGGCGACTGTATGGATTGTGCGAAAAAAGAATCGCATTAAAAAAAGTTCCTCCACTTGGTTGGAACTTTTTTTCATGTTTATGAAGAAATGATACAATTGTTAAAGACTTCGTGAAAGGGAATTCAGCTAATCGACTTAATCATGCAGGCTTTTCCGGTTATATTTTTCATTGAATTCTTCGCCTTCCAACTTTTTGTCAAGTGTCAATGGTTCTTCACAATGCATGCAAATATCTACACGTCCTAGTATTTTTGTAGGTTTGCTGCAGTTAGGGCAGACAACCTGGATCGATTTTGTAGAAAGCATTCCAATCCAGAAATAAACCCCTGTGCTTGCGATTATGAATAAAAGGCCCAGCCCCATGAAAATCGTCATGACAACAGGATGTGTTTTGAAGAAAAGCCCAAGGTACATTACGATAAAGCCAATGAAAATCAAACTCAAAGCAAAAGTGCGTATTTTATTGATTTTGCTAGAATATTTAGCCATGGATTGTCCCTCCTAAAATATAACTTTAACTATAACATAAACAATGGATGGAACAAAAAAGAAATAAAGGATACATATTACTTTTGAATTGAAATGGTTTGGGGTAAGGGAACTAAGCAGGAATTTGAAGAGTTTTGTCGAAAATCTAAAAAAAAGGTTTTGGAGGAATTTATGATGGAAGATATCCTTCGCCCGATTTATCAAGAGCGAGCAAGTTTAAAATCTACACTTGGAATCTTGTTAGTAGAAAAAAGAGATGATAATAGCCCGATTACCGATACGTTTGACTACATCCTTTTTGTAATTGCAGACGAAGCAGAAGAGGCCGTGTTTTTAAAACACTACACATACCTGGATAAAAAGGCGGCCCTGCATATCGTAAAGGAAGACCAATTAAAAGAATGGCTCCTATTAGGCACGAACCGCAAAGTGGTTGACTGGATATATAACGGGAAGGTCCTTTTTGACCGGAACGAATATCTGGACCGTTTGAAAACCGAAATCCGGGAGTTCCCCTTCTATGGAAGGAAGTTAAAGATGGGGATGGAGTTCGCGAAGTTAATTCGCAGGTACATGGATGGGAAAAGCTTCTTTGAAAAAGGCCATCATCTTGAGGCATACAATCATATCGTTCATTCCCTGCATCATTTGGCCCGTTTGGAGATAATAGAACAGGGCTTTTATCCGGAGGTTACTGTCTGGAACCAAGTGAAGCATATGGAACCTGAAATTTACAAGCTGTATAAAGAATTGATCAGCAGTGAGGAAACGCTCGAAAAAAGATTGGAGCTTTTATTCCTTGCGAGCGAATTTCTTATATATTCGAGGACGAATGCAGGTTCACAGCATTTGGTCGAAATAATGGGAATGAAAGAAGATCCGTGGACGATTGCAGAGCTTATGGAGCATCCGGAAGTTAAGTTTTATTCAGTAGACCTAGGCGTTTTATTGGAATATTTGATAGAGAAGAAGGTAATCGATGTCATCAAAGCGGAGACAAAAGGGCACGAGGTATATCATCGGTTTTATCGTGTATCAAAAAACTTTTAAAAAAATGCATTTTTATTGTTGACCAATAATAATATAGGTGTTATATTAATACATGTCGCTGCGGGACATCAGCTTTCGCAGCTTCATCAAAACAAAAAAAATAAAAAACATGTTGACAACAGAGTTGAAAACATGATAAGATGTAAAAGTCGCTTACGAAGTAGACGACATCGAAATTGCTCTTTGAAAACTGAACAAAACAAAGCGCCAACGTTAAATTTTAAGTGAGCACACACTATCAAAAAAGCAAATGAGCAAGTCAAACATTTCTTCGGAGAGTTTGATCCTGGCTCAGGACGAACGCTGGCGGCGTGCCTAATACATGCAAGTCGAGCGAATCGACGGGAGCTTGCTCCCTGAGATTAGCGGCGGACGGGTGAGTAACACGTGGGCAACCTGCCTATAAGACTGGGATAACTTCGGGAAACCGGAGCTAATACCGGATACGTTCTTTTCTCGCATGAGAGAAGATGGAAAGACGGTTTACGCTGTCACTTATAGATGGGCCCGCGGCGCATTAGCTAGTTGGTGAGGTAATGGCTCACCAAGGCGACGATGCGTAGCCGACCTGAGAGGGTGATCGGCCACACTGGGACTGAGACACGGCCCAGACTCCTACGGGAGGCAGCAGTAGGGAATCTTCCGCAATGGACGAAAGTCTGACGGAGCAACGCCGCGTGAACGAAGAAGGCCTTCGGGTCGTAAAGTTCTGTTGTTAGGGAAGAACAAGTACCAGAGTAACTGCTGGTACCTTGACGGTACCTAACCAGAAAGCCACGGCTAACTACGTGCCAGCAGCCGCGGTAATACGTAGGTGGCAAGCGTTGTCCGGAATTATTGGGCGTAAAGCGCGCGCAGGTGGTTCCTTAAGTCTGATGTGAAAGCCCACGGCTCAACCGTGGAGGGTCATTGGAAACTGGGGAACTTGAGTGCAGAAGAGGAAAGTGGAATTCCAAGTGTAGCGGTGAAATGCGTAGAGATTTGGAGGAACACCAGTGGCGAAGGCGACTTTCTGGTCTGTAACTGACACTGAGGCGCGAAAGCGTGGGGAGCAAACAGGATTAGATACCCTGGTAGTCCACGCCGTAAACGATGAGTGCTAAGTGTTAGAGGGTTTCCGCCCTTTAGTGCTGCAGCTAACGCATTAAGCACTCCGCCTGGGGAGTACGGCCGCAAGGCTGAAACTCAAAGGAATTGACGGGGGCCCGCACAAGCGGTGGAGCATGTGGTTTAATTCGAAGCAACGCGAAGAACCTTACCAGGTCTTGACATCCTCTGACAACCCTAGAGATAGGGCTTTCCCCTTCGGGGGACAGAGTGACAGGTGGTGCATGGTTGTCGTCAGCTCGTGTCGTGAGATGTTGGGTTAAGTCCCGCAACGAGCGCAACCCTTGATCTTAGTTGCCAGCATTCAGTTGGGCACTCTAAGGTGACTGCCGGTGACAAACCGGAGGAAGGTGGGGATGACGTCAAATCATCATGCCCCTTATGACCTGGGCTACACACGTGCTACAATGGATGGTACAAAGGGCTGCAAACCTGCGAAGGTAAGCGAATCCCATAAAGCCATTCTCAGTTCGGATTGCAGGCTGCAACTCGCCTGCATGAAGCCGGAATCGCTAGTAATCGCGGATCAGCATGCCGCGGTGAATACGTTCCCGGGCCTTGTACACACCGCCCGTCACACCACGAGAGTTTGTAACACCCGAAGTCGGTGAGGTAACCTTCATGGAGCCAGCCGCCTAAGGTGGGACAGATGATTGGGGTGAAGTCGTAACAAGGTAGCCGTATCGGAAGGTGCGGCTGGATCACCTCCTTTCTAAGGATAATTACGAGAGCGCTTTTGTTTTGTTCAGTTTTGAATGAGTAATTCATTCAAATAGGAAAGACGAACATCACGATGTGATGGATAACTTTCTGCTTTGTTCCTTGAAAACTAGATAATAGATAGAAGGCAATTAATTTTTTTCAAAGCATCTGTAAGATCTTTTTTAACGGTTAAGTTAGAAAGGGCGCACGGTGGATGCCTTGGCACTAGGAGCCGATGAAGGACGGGACTAACACCGATATGCTTCGGGGAGCTGTAAGTAAGCTTTGATCCGGAGATTTCCGAATGGGGAAACCCACTGTTCGTAATGGAACAGTATCTTTACCTGAATACATAGGGTACTGAAGGCAGACCCGGGGAACTGAAACATCTAAGTACCCGGAGGAAGAGAAAGCAAACGCGATTTCCTGAGTAGCGGCGAGCGAAACGGAATTAGCCCAAACCAAGAGGCTTGCCTCTTGGGGTTGTAGGACACTCAACATGGAGTTACAAAGGAACGGGGTAAATGAAGCGACCTGGAAAGGTCCGTCGAAGAAGGTAAAAACCCTGTAGTTGAAACTTCGTTCCCTCCTGAGTGGATCCTGAGTACGGCGGGACACGAGAAATCCCGTCGGAAGCAGGGAGGACCATCTCCCAAGGCTAAATACTCCCTAGTGACCGATAGTGAACCAGTACCGTGAGGGAAAGGTGAAAAGCACCCCGGAAGGGGAGTGAAATAGATCCTGAAACCGTGTGCCTACAAGTAGTCAAAGCCCGTTAATGGGTAATGGCGTGCCTTTTGTAGAATGAACCGGCGAGTTACGATTTCATGCGAGGTTAAGTTGATGAGACGGAGCCGCAGCGAAAGCGAGTCTGAATAGGGCGAATGAGTATGAGGTCGTAGACCCGAAACCAGGTGATCTACCCATGTCCAGGGTGAAGTTCAGGTAACACTGAATGGAGGCCCGAACCCACGCACGTTGAAAAGTGCGGGGATGAGGTGTGGGTAGCGGAGAAATTCCAATCGAACCTGGAGATAGCTGGTTCTCTCCGAAATAGCTTTAGGGCTAGCCTCAAGATGAGAGTATTGGAGGTAGAGCACTGATTGGACTAGGGGCCCCCAACGGGTTACCGAATTCAGTCAAACTCCGAATGCCAAATACTTATTCTTGGGAGTCAGACTGCGAGTGATAAGATCCGTAGTCGAAAGGGAAACAGCCCAGACCACCAGCTAAGGTCCCAAAGTATACGTTAAGTGGAAAAGGATGTGGAGTTGCTTAGACAACCAGGATGTTGGCTTAGAAGCAGCCACCATTTAAAGAGTGCGTAATAGCTCACTGGTCGAGTGACTCCGCGCCGAAAATGTACCGGGGCTAAACGTATCACCGAAGCTGTGGATTGACACCGTATGGTGTCGATGGTAGGAGAGCGTTCTAAGGGCGTTGAAGTCAGACCGGAAGGACTGGTGGAGCGCTTAGAAGTGAGAATGCCGGTATGAGTAGCGAAAGAAGGGTGAGAATCCCTTCCACCGAATGCCTAAGGTTTCCTGAGGAAGGCTCGTCCGCTCAGGGTTAGTCGGGACCTAAGCCGAGGCCGAAAGGCGTAGGCGATGGACAACAGGTTGATATTCCTGTACCACCTATACATCGTTTGAACGATGGGGGGACGCAGAAGGATAGGGTAAGCGCGCTGTTGGATATGCGCGTCCAAGCAGTTAGGCCGGAAACGAGGCAAATCCCGTTTCCATTAAGGCGGAGCTGTGATGGCGAGGGAAATATAGTACCGAAGTTCCTGATTCCACGCTGCCAAGAAAAGCCTCTAGTGAGATGTAAGGTGCCCGTACCGCAAACCGACACAGGTAGGCGAGGAGAGAATCCTAAGGTGTGCGAGAGAACTCTCGTTAAGGAACTCGGCAAAATGACCCCGTAACTTCGGGAGAAGGGGTGCTTTTTAGGGTGAATAGCCCAGAAAAGCCGCAGTGAATAGGCCCAGGCGACTGTTTAGCAAAAACACAGGTCTCTGCGAAGCCGCAAGGCGAAGTATAGGGGCTGACACCTGCCCGGTGCTGGAAGGTTAAGGGGAGAGGTTAGCGCAAGCGAAGCTTTGAACCGAAGCCCCAGTAAACGGCGGCCGTAACTATAACGGTCCTAAGGTAGCGAAATTCCTTGTCGGGTAAGTTCCGACCCGCACGAAAGGTGTAACGATCTGGGCACTGTCTCAACGAGAGACTCGGTGAAATTATAGTACCTGTGAAGATGCAGGTTACCCGCGACAGGACGGAAAGACCCCGTGGAGCTTTACTGCAGCCTGATATTGAATTTTGGTACAGCTTGTACAGGATAGGTAGGAGCCTGAGAAGCCGGAGCGCCAGCTTCGGTGGAGGCGTTGGTGGGATACTACCCTGGCTGTATTGAAATTCTAACCCGCGCCCCTTATCGGGGTGGGAGACAGTGTCAGGTGGGCAGTTTGACTGGGGCGGTCGCCTCCTAAAGAGTAACGGAGGCGCCCAAAGGTTCCCTCAGAATGGTTGGAAATCATTCGTAGAGTGTAAAGGCACAAGGGAGCTTGACTGCGAGACCTACAAGTCGAGCAGGGACGAAAGTCGGGCTTAGTGATCCGGTGGTTCCGCATGGAAGGGCCATCGCTCAACGGATAAAAGCTACCCCGGGGATAACAGGCTTATCTCCCCCAAGAGTCCACATCGACGGGGAGGTTTGGCACCTCGATGTCGGCTCATCGCATCCTGGGGCTGTAGTCGGTCCCAAGGGTTGGGCTGTTCGCCCATTAAAGCGGTACGCGAGCTGGGTTCAGAACGTCGTGAGACAGTTCGGTCCCTATCCGTCGCGGGCGCAGGAAATTTGAGAGGAGCTGTCCTTAGTACGAGAGGACCGGGATGGACGCACCGCTGGTGTACCAGTTGTCTTGCCAAAGGCATAGCTGGGTAGCTACGTGCGGACGGGATAAGTGCTGAAAGCATCTAAGCATGAAGCCCCCCTCAAGATGAGATTTCCCATGGCGCAAGCTAGTAAGATCCCTGAAAGATGATCAGGTTGATAGGTCAGAGGTGGAAGCATGGTGACATGTGGAGCTGACTGATACTAATAGATCGAGGACTTAACCAACGCTTTTTAAAAAATGAAATACCTTCTTATTATCTAGTTTTGAAGGAATGAAAATTTCTTCTTGCATTTTCTCAAAAAGACGTTATAATAATATATGTCTTGAAAAAATGTTAACATTGTTTGGTGACGATAGCGAAGAGGTCACACCCGTTCCCATTCCGAACACGGCAGTTAAGCTCTTCAGCGCCGATGGTAGTTGGGGGTTTCCCCCTGTGAGAGTAGGACGTCGCCAAGCTTATATTGTTCCGCAGTAGCTCAGTGGTAGAGCATTCGGCTGTTAACCGAACGGTCGTAGGTTCGAGTCCTACCTGCGGAGCCATTATTGGAGAGCTGTCCGAGTGGCCGAAGGAGCACGATTGGAAATCGTGTAGACGGGTAACCCTGTCTCAAGGGTTCAAATCCCTTGCTCTCCGCCATTTATACCTGGCCCGTTGGTCAAGCGGTTAAGACACCGCCCTTTCACGGCGGTAACACGGGTTCGAATCCCGTACGGGTCACCATTTAGACAACATATTGGAGGATTAGCTCAGCTGGGAGAGCATCTGCCTTACAAGCAGAGGGTCGGCGGTTCGATCCCGTCATCCTCCACCATTTTTAATAAGATCAGGTTGTTTCTGCATAAAGGATTGATTATTCAGCCCATTGAAACGCTTAACACGAAAACTTGATGCAAAATAGTAACATTATTATCGTCGCGGGGTGGAGCAGTCCGGTAGCTCGTCGGGCTCATAACCCGAAGGTCGCAGGTTCAAATCCTGTCCCCGCAATCTATGGTCCCGTGGTGTAGCGGTTAACATGCCTGCCTGTCACGCAGGAGATCGCGGGTTCGATTCCCGTCGGGACCGCCATTTTTATTGTTTGGCTCAGTAGCTCAGTCGGTAGAGCAAAGGACTGAAAATCCTTGTGTCGGCGGTTCGATTCCGTCCTGAGCCACCATAGTAGTGCCGGTGTAGCTCAACTGGTAGAGCAACTGACTTGTAATCAGTAGGTTGGGGGTTCAAGTCCTCTTGCCGGCACCATGTTTCATCCATATGCGGAGGGGTAGCGAAGTGGCTAAACGCGGCGGACTGTAAATCCGCTCCTTCGGGTTCGGCAGTTCGAATCTGCCCCCCTCCACCATTTTATTACAGGGGTATAGTTTAAAGGTAGAACAGAGGTCTCCAAAACCTCCAGTGTGGGTTCGAGTCCTACTACCCCTGCCAATTTAAATTATATAATGGCGATTGTGGCGAAGTGGTTAACGCACCTGATTGTGGTTCAGGCATTCGTGGGTTCGATTCCCATCAGTCGCCCCATTTTAAAAAATATGATATAATGATTACAACGTTAATGGGCTATAGCCAAGCGGTAAGGCAACGGATTTTGATTCCGTCATGCGAAGGTTCGATCCCTTCTAGCCCAGCCATATGCGAAAGTAGTTCAGTGGTAGAATACAACCTTGCCAAGGTTGGGGTCGCGGGTTCGAATCCCGTCTTTCGCTCCAAAAAACGTTGGCGGCATAGCCAAGCGGTAAGGCAGAGGTCTGCAAAACCTTTACCACCGGTTCGATTCCGGTTGCCGCCTCCAACATACATGCCGGTGTGGCGGAATTGGCAGACGCGCACGACTCAAAATCGTGTTCCTCTGGAGTGCCGGTTCGACCCCGGCCACCGGTATCAAAAATGCTTATAGAAAAAAGGTCTCAACTTAAATGTTGAGGCCTTTTTTCTTTGTCTTTAATACGACAAAAATAATCCAGAATCGTGTGCGTAGGAGGTCTTAATGATGAGAAGGCGTAAAGAATTAACGGAAGATGAACTAAGAATTATAAAGAAGAAGATTTCAGATGAAGAAGTATATTGAAGCCTTTTTTAAGGACTGCTATTTAAGAAACTTAAGACCAGCGACGATTGAATACTACAAAAATGAATTTCATGGAGCAAAGAAGATTATTAATAAGCAGCTCGTTGAATGGGTACAAAAGGACGTAGAAAGCTTAATTCTCCAGAGTAAGGAATTAATGAAAGTTACTACTATTAATACCCGATTGAGAGCTCTAAGAGCATTCTATAACTTTTTATGTAAGAACAAACTTATCGATAAGAACCCAATGAAGAACATCAAATTATTAAGGGATAGACAAAAGACAATTGAAACTTTGGACAATAAAGAAATTGAGAAACTTATAAGGACAATTAGAAAAGAAAAAACGTTTATATCCTTTAGAGATGAAGTAATCATACTTGTTTTCCTAGATACTGGAGTTAGATTGTCTGAACTTGTAGGCATTGAAGCAGATGATGTTAGAGGGAACATTATCATTATTAGAAGAACAAAGAATCTCTTTGAAAGAATGGTTTATTTATCTGAAACGACACAAGAGCAGCTAAGCAGATATATAAAGATAAGAGGAGACGTTGAGACGACCAAACTGTTCATAAGCCAGGATAATAAAGAATTAAAAATAAATTAATTTCTGAATATAGATTAAAAGGATTGAGTAAAGAAGTTTGTTACAGGGTCTTAAAAGAGGTCCATGCTTCAATTGGCTTTTATATAAGGTGTTTTCTAAGCAAGTTCTAAAGTAAGCTCCAAAGTTATCTATATCAGGATTTGCTTCAAATTGATCCCTATGAGATATTTGAAGGAAGATTAAATGATTCCAATGTTCAATTAATTAACTGGTAAGATTTATATAATCCCTAGAAGTCTCAGGATGCTCTGTATTCCAATAACTTTTATATAGAATTTTTATATAGGGAATAGTTTAATGGCCAATTCAGAGTGATTATTAATCCCATCAAATCAATTTAGATTTAGATGATTTTGAGGATTAATAACTTATGCTCTATTTTTTTATTATAAGATAAAAATTTTATATCTATCTATATGGTTACTTAATAGTTTAAGATTATTTGTTAATAGTTTATGTTAATATAATAATGGTTAGCTTATCCATAAAAGGATGTAACTGAAATGAGTGATAATCGAACTATGACTCGGAGGAACTTACAATGAACAAATTTAGATGGTCAATGGTTGGACTTATAACAGCTGCAGCAGTTATCTCAGTGGTAATGACAATTTATCAGAATGCTAAAAATTATGAAGAAAGGCGGGAATCTAGAAATACTCCTGGGGAAATTTTGAATAAGGATGATGAAGAAGCAGAAATGGAAGAACAAACTGCAGCAATTGGCGGAGTTGAAGATTCAACTGGTCTTAGTCCTAATTCAACTCAAGACGAAGTCATTGAGGTTATGCATCACATGACACATCAAAAAGTTATTTCTGAAGACAAATGGGGATCAGTTCAGATGACTTCTGAAAACATTAACGAAGTTTACGAAATAGTGAAAGGCAGCGATTTCTCTCTTAAAAGTTATTTGTTAAGGATCGTAACTGGTTGGAAAGAAGGAAACTTTGAAAACGTTGATCAAGATCATAACTTCTTTTGGGAATATCAAGGAGGAACTGTTGGAAAAGCTACTGGAGTCCTTAACTCGGATGAAGAAGCAGAATTTATCGATAATAACTTTTAACAAAAACGAGCCCATCAAGGCTTATTTTTTATTTTAAAATCAATATTTTATTAACCAAAACAAAAAGGACCTGGGTGGTCCTTTTGTAGCTTGTCCGCAGCAAGGACATCAAATTTCAAATTTCTTTGTTGTGATGAAGTTCATAATTTAGCAAAATTTATTGGATATGATCTTCAGCTTGGAGCAAAGAAAGAAGAAACGAACTTATATAAAGCTTTAGAAAAGATTGTTTGTGACCGTAGACGATACCCCGTTAACTAAACGCTAGGTACAATCACGAATACACGATTACGGAGAGCAGGCGGGTATAAAAGATGTACGTTGCAGACCGCATACGTTCCGACATACCTTTGCAAAGATGAGCGTTAAGAATGGCACCGGGATATTCGAGCTTCAGCAGATACTCGGACATACTACGTTTGAAATGGTCCGGACATACGTTAACCTATTCGCGGAAGATTTGAAAGAGCAGCACCGGAAGTTTTCTCCATTAAATACGTTAAAGAAACGAAACTACTAATTAAGCGTCACTTCGGGTGGCGTTTTTTTCTTTTCTTCACGGGGTTAAAAAACCCGAAATACGCAGCGAATAACGTCTTGCTCCAACTACACAGGGACGGAGAGATACAACGCTCGACCGCCTTTATTCCGTATTGCTATTTCGGTCCAAACGTACAGATGAAACAACAATCGCAGAAAGTAGGTCATTTTTTGGCGATATTAAACGTCTATAAAGAGATGCTGAAGCTTGGCGACCTGGAATCGTTTTTAGTTTAGCCGAAGTACGGACGGAAAAAGGACGGATGCTGCGAGCCGGACATATACGTACACTTTCGGCGCACTCCGTTTTTTATCGAGGTACAGAAAACAGTTTACAGCTCTAAGCAGATGGATGAGAAACTCGACCGATATTGTCTGTTATACGAAAATGGTGTTATCGATAATCCGTTCCCGCACGTCCTTATACTTTCGGATCAGCGCTATGCAATCGACGGAAATTATCCGTTTAAGGTCTTTCAAAGCGAATCATTTACGGAGTTCATGAGTTCGTTAAGGAGCGAACCAGCGCCAAGCAGGTCGAGTGAAGGCGGAGTGCGAATCGTTGTTAAATAAAAAGGCTCTGTTAAAGGATGTTGTTGATTTTCTTGATGAACTAACTGGGCAGTTTAGTTGAACAAGGAAAGATGGTCCAATGATTTGCATAAGACGCATATTGCGAAACTAGCTCAGCAATTCATCCAGAGAGAAACTTAATTCCGGAACAAGGTCGGAACGCTGGTAAAAGCTATATTTTTCTATTTAGTTACAACTATAAGGACAAACGGTCACGCAATATTAAAAAACAAAAATATATTATTTAGAAGGAGGTGAATTTTATGTCATCTAATTCTAATTTTTGCTGTCCTCTCTGTTTTAATAGGATCTGTTGTTGTCCCCCTGTTCATCAAGGACCTCCGGGTCCTCCAGGTCTCCAAGGAGTTCCAGGAATTCCAGGGCCCCGAGGACTACGAGGACCTCTAGGACCTCCAGGACCTCCAGGACCTCCAGGACCTCCAGGACCTCCAGGACCTCCAGGACCTCTAGGACCTCAAGGGCCTCAAGGGCCTTCAGGACCTCCAGGACCTCCAGGACCACAAGGGCCTCCAGGAGAAGATGCAGGTTGTCTATGTGATTGCTGTGTTTTTCCTATGCAGAACGTTTTACAACAACTTGTTGGGCAAACTGTAATTCTTGGCACTATTGCAGATGCACCAAATGTACCTCCTCTCTTTTTTTTATTCACTATTATTCAAGTGAATGATTTTTTAGTTACTGTTACAGATGGAGTGACAACCTTTAGTGTAAATATTTCTGATGTAACAGGGGTAGGATTTTTACCTCCAGGACCAATTATCAATTTGTTGCCACCTGTTGATTCTGGGTGCGAATGTGAGTGTCGTGAACGACCAATTAGACAATTGCTGGATACACTTATCGGTTCTACAGTGAATCTTTTAGCAAGTAATGGTTCTATTGCAGCAGATTTTAACGTGGAACAAACAGGTCTTGGCATAGTGTTAGGTACTTTACCAATAAGTCCTGAAACAATCGTTAGATTTGCAATTTCAACTTGCAAAATTACGGCTGTAGGGCAGACTAGTTGATCAACCTTAATCTTTAACAAAGTCTAATAAAAAAGAGGAAGTCGGGGGATTATTCCGCATCCTCTTTCTTTTCGATAAATTCAACTACCTCACTTATTGAGCAATCCAAGTATTCGCCGATAAATAAAATATTGGAGGCGATTATATGAAAAACGCTAAAAAAATTACCGTAACTTACTTATTTGAGGGAAGATTTATCCATCAGAAAATACACCTGGCCTTCTTTTATCAGGCAATAAAGTTTTCGTGACTCACGAAAGGTTAGCTGTTTATAAAGCAACTCCTACAAGCGATCTGAACGTTTATCTCGTTAATTTGGACGAAAATGACAAGGATTATTTAATGAATTCGGGTCCAGTCATGGAAGCTATAGGCGTTTGAAACCGAAAAGGTAAATAAACGGCGCGGCAACGCCGGAATTAAGACAGGATCACGGCAATGACCATCGAACGGAACGCCTGTCATGCGGCAACGTGGCGGGCAATGAAAAAGAACGGTTCAGGGCAATTTAGGCGGGCCCAAGAGCCGTTTTTTATATATTGAAGGCGGGAAATTTCGAAAAAGCTACGAAGTTTCCGTTCCTAATGCCTATTATTTTTTAGGGAGTTGCACTAGCATCTATTATGTCTACATGCACTTAGTGTTGCAACAAAATATAGTTAGGACCACGAGGACAGCGTACATTTTGGTTAGCTGTCTTTTTTATGGCAAAAGAGAACATTAAATCTAGATACAGTCTATATTATCCTTATTCAAGGGAACTATATAACCAATTAACTTAATGATGTCAGGAGCAGGGGGATTAATAATGAAAGTACTGTCGATGATCCAGCCTTGGGCAAGCTTATTTGTCCTTAGGGAATCCGAATATGAAACAAGGACTTGGAGAACGCATTATCGGGGTCCTCTTGCTATTCATACGAGCAAAAAAGTAGATAAGCCCGCCTGTAGACTGGATGGAGTTGCCGAGCTGCTGGCTAAGCATGGGTATACAGAAGATAATCTGCCGACCGGAATGATAATTGGAGTCTGCAAGCTGAAAAACTGTTTGAAAATAGAAGAAAACAATGGAAACTGGGCGGTCTTAGAAGATAGTCGGGTTATTTCAGGGAATGACTTGTTTTTAGGGGATTACAGAGTTGGCGGCTATGCCTGGGAAATTGAGGACATGCGGATGCTCGATGAATATATTCCTGCAAAAGGGCAGCTTGGGCTGTGGGAGTTTAGCGGAAAAATATAAGTATCAAACCATAGTGGCACTGAATCTGGAAATTCTATGCTTGTGGTTCTCTTTGGGGTTGCCATTTGATTAGGAATTTACTGTTTTTTTGGTGGTTTTTCATAGTTCTGAGACTAATTTTTGCTTGTTTCCCCATTGCGCGGTTCAAAAAGAGGGAGAAATATGATGGTTTTTAAGGGATATCGGTTTCCGCAAATGGGGAATTTAACATTTTTTTAGCCCGACTCAAAATCGTGTTCCTCTGGAGTGCCGGTTCGACCCCGGCCACCGGTATCACCAATAGCGAAGGATTGCTATTACAAAAAGCTTCACACTTAATTGTGTGAAGCTTTTTTGTGTTCATGACACTACAAGATCAAATGATTTTCCATCACTCAAGAATGAAGGAAAAGTGAAACGAAGGAGCAAACAAACATCATGGGAGTGATTAAGGGTATTAGGATATCATGTGATACACTGTGACAGACGCCTATTGAAGCCACAAAACGATACATGAATTCTCCATTAAGGAGCACGTTTGTTACTACGATTAAAAAAAAAACGAATGGTCAAAGAGTATTAACTCTGCCATTCGTTTCGTTAACTTTGATAAATGATTTAGAATTCAATATTCATAGCATTCAAGTCTGCTTCGGTATAGCCAGAAGCGGAGAGTGCGATTTCAATTTTTTCAGCAGCCTTATAATCAAATAATTTGAATTTAGACATTAATGCGAAGGCATTTTGATTTTCGATCGCCAAGGCAACAGCCTCCACGTCTTGCAGTAACTTCAGGTCTTCGATGTAGAATTGAGCGGTTCTCATAGCTAAATACTCATTCGTTGTAGTCGAACTGTAGAAAAGCCTTGTTAAAGTGGCGATTGCGTTAGGAACGAAAATCTTATTCATAATTACCCCTCCACTATTCATAATATTCTGTCACCCGAGTCATTACTAGTATGAGTCACTCTAAAAATGTTGTCAATCTTTATCTTTTGAGCATTTTTACTCACCAGTTGAAAGTAGGTATATATTGAAATTGAGTAATAAAATATCTGAGACTTTTCCAAAGGCAAAAATCATTGCACCGGGTGCACGACGTAGGCGAAAGAATGAAGTTTTTTTACGAAACGAACCAAATTATATCTACCATGTTGATTCAAGCTCGATCGTTAGATCTCAGGCTCGATCATAACCAGTTTGATTATATACTTCTTCTATTTACTTTATTCAACGCCATTTTATTAGAAATTCTTTCAATGATGAGATCGTTTCTGTGCTCGAAAATTTTAAAGGGCTTAGGAATCAACAGATCCTTATAAACTGTAAAGAAGGCGGGCTCCCACATTCCGCAGCTCTCCAGATGAAACACTATCAGCCACAATTATTTGCATGGTTCTCGTAGCTGTCATTCGTTTGTCTGGATGCTTCAGTTGTAGCTGCTGTTGTATCGCTCGGAAAAGTTCATTATTTTCTGGACGGTTGGCGTTATAGATTTCTTGTAAACTTTTTGATTTTCCCATGACCTTTCCTACTTTCCATCAAGTGTGAAATACATATAAAAGCTTATGCAATAATATTCGTATGTTCTATATTTCCGTCTGATCGCTTCTAATTCCTTCTTTTTTCAATTAAATCTTTAAAGAACAGAGAAGGTTGCCCCTTTTTTTTTTACAAGGCGTTAGCCCACCTGTCTTACAGCTTGACCTTTGTTATATATGTTGTTGTTTTTCTTTATTCTTTAAAAAAGAACCTGTGCATTAATCAGGAGGGAGGTATAGGAAGACCTTATAAAGGGTGAATTAAATTTAGTAAATAATAAATGGAGGAGCATATAAAAATTTCTTTAAAGAATTATTATATAAGAAATCCAAGACCAGGAAAGTAGCCGTAGCAGTATTTTTAATAATATCGATGGAATATGGCAATAAATAAAAAAACACTATCAAAGAATACTTCACAAAACAAATTTTCTAAGGGGCGGAATTGTGAACAATATGGGATGTCAATGCAGGTCCAATGACGAATTACAGCAACTGGTTGATGAGGCAAAAAAATATACGAGTAACGGAACAGTGGCAAACTATATACCGGCTCTTGAAAAGGCGAATCCTGAGGATTTGTCTGTTGCTATTTACTATCCTGACGGGAAAGGATATTGTGCGGGGAATGTAAGCTGTAAAATGACCCTTCAAAGCATATCAAAAGTTTTGACACTTGCTCTTGTATTAATGGAAAAAGGGGAGGATCATGTTTTTTCCTATGTAGGAAAGGAACCCACTGGGGATCCTTTTAATTCGATTTCCAAGCTAGAGACAAACAAGCCATCCAAGCCTTTAAACCCCATGATCAATGCAGGAGCATTGACTGTGACTCACATGATTGAGGGTGCCAGTGTAACCGAGCGATTTCAGCGTATTTTACATTTTATCCGGGAGTTGACGCAAAATCCGAATATCGGCTTTAATGAAGATGTTGCCCGGTCAGAATATAATACAGCAGACTTGAATAGGTCGTTAAGCTATTTTTTAAAGCAGCATCAAGTAATAAATGAGGATGTGGAGGAGTTAATCGAATTGTATTCGAAGCAGTGTGCCATTGAAATGGACAGTCAGGATTTAGCGAGGATAGGCTGTGTGCTTGCCATGAATGGGAAAGATTTGCTGACGGGAAAGCAAATCATCCCAGGGGACATTGCCCGTATTTGCAAGACATTCATGGTTACCTGCGGCATGTATAACGCATCAGGTGAATTTGCCATTAATGTTGGCATACCGGCTAAAAGCGGTGTGTCAGGGGGAATCATGGGGGCCGTCCCCGGAAAATGCGGGATTGGAATTTATGGTGCAGCGCTGGATGAGAAGGGGAACAGCGTTGCCGGGATAAAAATCTTGGAAATGATGGCGAAAAAGTATTCCTTAAGTATGTTTAATTTGTAAACATGGAAACCAGTACCGAGTCAGTCGGATGTTAATTGAGTTCAGTGTAAAGCCTTAAGGAAACAAATTTTACTTTCAAGGCAAAAAAAAGACCTTTGCACATAAGGGCAAGGTCTTAGGACTATTTCATAACAAGTTAGAGAAAAGGGATACTTTTTTATATAAAGCATTTACCTCTTTATTTCGATGTTCCCCGATTTCATTTTTTAGCTGGCCTTCCATATCGGTCATTAGATCAGCTAACTTCAATGCCTTTTGCCTGTCGGTAATATTGCTGCGAATGATAGATTCATATTTTGCATTGTATTCAGTCAGTGACATTTCTTCCGTCCTCCCATAGTGTAAAGTCATATAAGCTGCCCTCTGTTCCTTCATCAGCAACCCCAATGTACTTAAGTGTAATTACAGGGTGTGAATGGTTAAGGATCATTTGTAACTCAGCGAGGTTCTTACTTCGTTTATAGTGCCAGTACCCGAATGTTTTCCGCATGGTATGTGTACCGACGCCCTCGATGTCCACCATGTCAGCTGCTTTATTAAGCTGTCTGTAAGCTTGTATCATACTTATTGGCTTATCTCCCTTGCGTGAGGGGAATAGCCATTCACCATCAATGGTGGCTATATAGGTGGCCAATTCATTACATATGGTATTAAGCTGTATCATTCTTGGCTTTTTTGTTTTCCCTTCCTTGATGATGACCTCCATCTTGCCTTCAATGTCCTTTATCTTCAGCGATAATAGATCAGTCACCCGTAAGCCGGTATTGATGCCTAACAAGAACAATATGTAGTCTCTCTCGCTGCAATGTCTTTTCAATGACCATTTCATATCATCTAATTTTTCCGATGATCTGATTGGTTGAACGTCTATTAAATGTTCTTTTGGCAAAAGTGATCACCCTTATTTCACGCCAATGGAATCAGTATTTTGAATGTATACTTTTAAGAGTAACACTGAAAAAGGAGGGAAGTCAATTTGAGGGGTATATTGATATTTTTTGGACTGTCCATTTTATAGGGTTCGGAGTATTTTTAGTTGTTTATTGAATAATGGCAATAAAAACTTCTGGAACTTGATATAATGAAAATAGTAATATTTTTCTAAACTAGTGTTATTGATGGCTATTTAATAGATGAATTAATTCATTCTGAATGTAATATGCTTTAGCAGGATTGGGGAAACCACCATGAAGAGAGTTTTGGCTATATTGAAAAAATCACACCCTATAATGTCAAGGTTGATTACCATGGCAATTATGGTTTTGGTTTTTTACTGCATGTTCATGTTCGCAGACCTGGATAATGAAAAGTCAGACAGCGAGCGTCATAACGAGCGGTCGGTGAATTTTGAAGAGATGAGCGATCAAGAGTCTGAAGAAAAGCCAGCAGGTTCTATGGTGAACTATTGTAAAGATAGCGCTAATGAGAGTCGCTCCTCCAGTTGGTTTGGTATGGAAGTAAACGAAATGGAACCTAGCGAATACACGGTCGAATGCATTGAACACTTGGAATAGCAGCGGAGTTCCTATGAACAAATTAAGGATTCACACCAAGGACATCAGGTACGTTACATCCAAGCGTCTGGCTGGCTTATTGGAATGGAGCGGAATGCACGGGAGTAATGGTCTACACTGAAATGATTGGTGACGAACCGGGTACACAGCGGGGGAAGCCCATATTAGCCTGTTTGGATCTTAACCAAATAGGTTTTTAGTATGAAAGGAAATCCAATGGAAAAAATGGAATAGAATAATGAAGCATGAAGGAAAATTTTTCACCCCCATATCTTTTTCTCTTTCTGAAACGTTTAGAGGATAGAGGGTGTTGAAGGAGTGAGAAAAATGATAAATAAATTGAGGGAAGATATTTCTGAAGAAAAGGATAACGGTACAATTTTGCGTGAAGTTTATCCTGAATTGATTCGGTTTTGCCGATTTCTGACCCAAAATAATTGGGATGGGGATGATTTGGCTCAGGAAACGATATTGAAGGCAATGCAGGGCTATGGGAAAAAAACGGTGATAACCACAGCTTTATTGAAGACGATAGCACGACATTCCTGGATTGATACGATACGAAAAAGGAAAAAAGAATCTTTAGACGATCTGTTGGATACCGAACAACTGGGGGCAGTTGGGGGAAATGTCTTTGAAACGGTTGAATATATAATAAAATCCCTTACCCCGAAACAAGCGGTAGTGTTCATATTAAAGGAAGGATTCCTCTACCGGTCAAAAGAAATCTCAGATTACTTGAACACCACGGAAACGGCTGTAAAGGCAATCTTGAACCGTGTGAAGAAGCGTTTTGAGAATGACGTTGAGGATCGTAGGTTGTCTTGCGTGGAAGTTTGGCAGGATGAGGAGGAGCAGCGTCTCATGTCCCTGATGACACAGGCTTTAAAAGCCCAAAATCCTGATATCCTCATTAAAAGCATCCCATCTTTCAAATCCCTGAACAGTGAGTCGATGATTCCTAAACTGATGAATCGTTCGAATCTTTCCAAATCAAGCTTCACTCCTTCAAACACACTCTCAATGGCTGCATAGCCAATATTATTGTTAGGAGGAAGAAGAGATATGACCACCATTCCATATGTAATTGAGCAATCCAGCAAGGGTGAGCGCTCGTACGATATTTATTCCAGACTTCTAAAAGACCGTATCATCATGATTGGGGAAGAAATCACCGATCATTTAGCCAATAGTGTGGTTGCCCAATTGTTATTCTTGGCAGCAGATGCACCTGATAAAGAAATTACCATCTTCATAAACAGTCCCGGGGGATCGACCAGTGCCGGTTTCGCCATTTATGATACGATGCAATATATTAAGCCTGATATCCGGACTGTATGTACGGGGATGGCCGCATCATTCGGTGCCATGCTTTTATTGGCGGGTACGAAAGGGAAAAGGTGCGCTTTGCCAAATAGTGAAATCATGCTTCATCAACCGCTTGGTGGGGCGAGGGGGCAAGCAACGGAAATCGAAATTTCTGCCCGAAGGATTTTGAAGCTAAAGGATCATATCAATCAAATCATCTCCGAAAGGACCGGTCAGCCTATCGAAAAGGTGGCGAAGGACACAGATCGCGATTACTTCTTAAGTGCAAATGAGGCGAAGGATTACGGTATAATCGATGAAATAATCGTTCAGGATAATTAATTCTGATAAAGAC
The DNA here is from genome assembly GCF_046715815.1 of Peribacillus sp. S4. Lineage (NCBI taxonomy): Bacteria > Bacillati > Bacillota > Bacilli > Caryophanales > Bacillaceae > Peribacillus > Peribacillus sp. S4. The sequence goes on from NZ_CP175708.1 coordinate 838,897, forward strand.
GCTGGCTGTACTAAAACGAAAAGAAACTGCCGATATTAGATTGGCAGTTTTTTTTACCTTTTTACATCACTCCATCTATTTATCCACAAAACCCCATACCTTGTTTCAATACTATTCCAAATCCACTACCTTAGCTTCACAATGCCCGGCACCCGGTATTATCAATTTGTCTTTGTATACTGTTGCTGCATTATATGTGTCATCCAGTATGCAATAAGTGACGAATGAATCTTCTGGAAAAAATGGAATGGTATGTTGGGTAATTATCGATATCTGGGTTTGGATTTCTTCCTTTTCTGGATAGTCCATCCATTTAATATGTTAAAATAAATAGTATCTGACATTATTAATCTTGGAGGAAGTTTTTATGAAGAAACCGCAAAAGGTTTTACTTATTAGTGGAATCTCTGCTGCTGCATTATTCGGGGTGGGGGTTGCTCCTTTAAAATCATGGAGAACTCCAATGAGTACGAAAAGGCTCAACTCGTAATGGAGGCCAGGGAAGCCAAAGAACAAATTGAAAGAGAAAGAGAAGATGAAAAAATCGAAGCCAAAAGGGAAGCGAAAGCTAAAGTTGCCGAACTTGAAGCGAAAACGGCGATATATGATGGGATTGAATTTGAAACGGGACTTGATGAGGGCTCAACCGAAACGGAAGTCATGGACGTCATGCATAAAATGACTCATCAAAAGGTTCGCTCGCAAGATAAATGGGGAGCTATACCGATGTCCCCTAAGATTATAGAAGAAGTTTATAAAATAGTGGATTCAAGTGATTTTCAGCATAGAGATAGATTGCTGTCCATCGCTGCCCGGTGGCGAGACTTTGATTTTAGCACGATCGTTCAGGACCATAACTTCTTTTGGGAAGATAAAGAAGGCACCGTTGGAAAAGCCCATGGAACATTAAGTCGGGCAGAAGAGGTTGAATTCATTGAAGTTAATTTTAAATGAGGGGACAAAGTACTGAAAATGCCAAAGGGCGAGTTGGCTAGTCCTGCTCAATAAAGAAAACACTCAAACTTCCTGCAATAAGGCCGTTTGAATGTTTTCATTCGCTTATGGGGCAGTCAAGTAATGGAAGCTTACCTTCGATACAGGAGTTTTATTTCTTAACAATTAGTCTGCTGGACTCGTTCTCCTTGTTTACGGGAACGTCTTTTCCTACTGTGACCCTGCGAACGACGCGGTGCTGGTCCCCGTAATCGGCAATAGCGTAATGCTGCGTGGCTAGGTTATCCCAAATGGCCACGTCGCCTTCACTCCATTGCCAACGCACGGTATTTTCTAAGCGCGTGACGTATGAATCGAAGATGCTTAATAATCTTTCGGATTCACTTGTTGTATAGCCTTCCACTCTACCAGCAAAGCCACCTAATAACAAATGCCTTTTTCCGGTTTCGGCGTGTACGTGAACGACTGGGTGCCTTGTTTTATAAATGGTCGATTCGAATATATCACGATATTTCTTTTTAACCTCATCATCAATGTTTTCGGCTGGTTTGAATTGAGCATAATCATATTCATTTGTATGGATTGCCCATAGTCCGTCCGCTAATTTCTTCAATCCATCCGGCAGGTCCTCATATGCTTCATTCGTATTGGCCCAAACTGTATCTCCGCCAACATCAGGGATGGTCACCCCTCTTAAAACAGAGTATTTAGGAACCTCTGGAACGAAAGTGACATCAGTGTGCCAATGGTTTGCTTTAGCACCGCGTTCGGAGTCAAGCTCGAAAATATAGTTAGTATTGTCTTTGACCGGTACTGTAGGATGTGCATAAGGTTCACCCAATAGTTTGGCAAATGCTTCTTGGCTGGCATCGTCCAAATGATTTTGACCTTTGAAGAATATGACTTTATGATCGTTTAACGCTTGTTTGATTTCATTGAAAATAGTTAAATCCAAGTCTCCGCTTAATTGCACTCCTTGAATTTCCGCTCCAATCCTTCCTGCTACCGGTACCACTTTCAATTGTTGTGTTTTAGTTTCCGTCATAATCAATCTCCTCCTGTAAGGTTAGTTTTTTATTTTTTAAAGGCTTCATCAATGTATTCATTGTTGATCTGATTTTTAAAATTAAATGATTTCTTGATATAACCCACACCAGCTAAAGTATCGATGGATTCTTGTTGTGCTTTGATGGCATCTTCGGTAAAGAAGATATTTGGTTTTTCGGCAGTTATTATTGTCTTTACGGTGCTCACTGGCAATTTAGTTTCTTTGGAATAAATTTCAGATGCTTCATCTGGATTTTCAATTTGCCAGTCGGCTGCTTTTTTATAAACCTTTAAATAGGCCTCGACAATTTCAGGATGCTCTTCGGCAAAGCCCTTACGTGCAATGATTGCACCAGGAGCTAATATTTTTCCTTTTACTTTAAGTGCGATAGCATTTCCTTTATCAATATTATTAAGGTAATAAGGGTTCCATATTGCCCAGGCGTCCAATTTTTTGGTTTCAAAAGCCGCTTGAGCATCATCTGGTTGCAAATTGATGAGTTTAATGTCATCAGTCGTTAAGCCATGGGCTTTCAATGCCTTGATTAAATACACATGACCCGTTGTCCCCGAGGCAACACCGACCGTTTTTCCTTTTAAGTCTTCAATCTGCTTTATATTACCTTCCGCTTGAGCCAGGATCCGGACAGATGACTCACCCCGGCCTGTTTGTGCAATCACTTCGAATGGCAGATTCTTATCAATGCCGGCAATCAGTGCACCATCCCCTAAAAAAGACAGGTCAACCCGATTGGAAGCAAGGGATTCCAAAAGCGGGGGACCACTCTGGAATTCACTCCATTCGATTTGGGCATCCAATTTAGAAAACTCTTCGTTGAACAATCCCTTTTCCTTTGCAATGACCAATGGTCCCATCTTGCCATTTAAGGCAATATGAACTTTCAGTGGATCACTTTTCCCGGAAGCTTTGCCGGCATCGGAATTACAGCCTGCCAATACAGCGATGCTAATGATGGCAAGTAGTACTGCGGTTAGATGTTTACGATATTCCTTCATGAATTCCCTCCTTTTTTTACAGCTATACACATCTGGATAGTCAGACTAATGACAAAAAAGAGATTCAACGAAGAGTTTGCTTGCTTACTCTTCATTGAATCTCCGGTAGTCCAGTTGATTCACATGACCTTTATTTAATTGGCTCCAGTGTGAAGCGGATTTGTGTATGAATGCATCTTAACAGCTGTTAGAATTATCTGTCAATTATTTTTTTACGATTAATCCGATAAAATAAATTGGTATTAGGTGTTGATTATAAATAATCGATAAGTTAATATAAAATGAAATATTGAATCGACTAGTTAACTAGAGATTCAGCAAAGGGACAATTTGTGCCTTATTGCTGGATCTCTATTTTTTTTATTTGAGAAAGGGTGAGGGGATTGGTTGCGACATTAGAAATTAATCAGGTAAGCAAAACATTTAAGAATGAGAATGAAAGTGTCCATGTTTTGGATCATTTAAATCTGACCGTCAACAATGGTGAGTTCGTAACCATCATTGGTCCGAGCGGCTGTGGGAAAAGCACATTATTAAAGTTGATCGCAGGACTTGATTCAGACTTTGATGGCACGATCATGGCAGGGGATCTTAAGGTTAGCGCCCCATCTAAAGACCGTGGTTTCATTTTTCAGGAGCACCGATTATTTCCATGGCTAAACGTGGAGAAGAATATTGCAGGTAACCTTCTATTAAAGAAACCGGACATTCGAAAAAGGGTGGATGATTTGATATCACTTGTTAAACTAAAAGGTTTTGAGAAGGCGTATCCACGCCAATTATCCGGAGGAATGTCACAGCGTGTTGCCATTGCCAGGGCCTTATTGCGTAATCCTGATGTTTTATTGCTGGATGAGCCATTCGGTGCATTGGATGCATTCACGCGAACGCATCTTCAAGAGGCTTTACTGGAAATATGGGAGAGGAATAAGACAACGATGGTACTTGTCACCCATGATATTGATGAATCCATCTTTTTATCGAGGAAGGTGGTCGTCATGGATGCAAAGCCTGGACGGATTAAAGCTATCGTTCCGATTGATTTGCCATACCCAAGAACCCGAACAAGCAAAGCGTTCCAGGAATTCAGGTCCGTCATATTAACACAACTTGAACATCATCCAGCAGAGGTGGAAGATTGGAGCATTTAATTGAATTTTTGAAAAAGGAAGGATGAAAATTATGTCTACACAGACCGTTGCAAAAAACAGGCACCTTGTCATAAGGGAAACGACAAAACAATCCAAACTTGCCAAATCGGCATTGCGGGGTTCGGTCCTTCCCGTTGTCGTGTTGATTGCATGGCAAGCATTAGGTTCGGTTGGCATCCTGCCTGCCCAATTGTTCTCATCCCCTTTATTGATCGTCATGACGTTCATTGATCTCGTCCAGTCGGGGGAAATGGGCATGCATTTACAGATCAGTTTAACACGGGCTTTTCTTGGCTTTGCCTTAGGTGGGTTTTTAGGCTTATTGTTTGGTGTCATCGTTGGGATGCAAAAAAAATCCGAAGAGTATCTTAACCCAAGCATTCAAATGTTACGAACGGTTCCTTTACTCGCGATCACGCCTTTATTCATTATGTGGTTCGGGTTTGGTGAACTATCAAAAGTGCTGCTTATTGCTTTAGGTGCTTTTTTTCCTCTATATCTACAAACTTTTTTGGGTCTTCGGAATGTGGATAAAAAACTCTACGATGTTGCCCTAATCTTGGAGTTTAGCCGTCGGGAACAAATAACGAAGCTCATGATTCCGGCAGCATTGCCTAACATATTACTTGGTATCCGTTTAGCCTTAAGTGCGGCTTGGATGTGCCTGGTCGTCGCTGAATTGCTTGGTGCGGATAGAGGGGTCGGCTTCATGATCCAGGATGCCCGTTCATTCATGCAAACGGACGTCGTATTCGTAGGCATCATCATATTTGCCCTCGCTGGTAAAATCTCAGACTCGTTTGTCCGCCTTTTAGAAAATCATTTGCTGAAATGGCAAGATAGCTTTAAAGCGTAATTGAAAAAGGATGACCGCCCGGTGATGGGTGGTCATCCTTTTTCTTATTAGGTATGTATGTTTAATCTATTTTATTATATAAGGGCAAATAAATGGTGAACGATGTTCCTTTGTTCACTTCGCTCTGTACCACGATTTTCCCTTTGTATTTTTGAACGATGGAATAACAAACGGTCAGGCCGATACCAGTTCCCCTATCTTTAAGCGAGTAAAATGGGGTGCCAAGTATTTCAAGCTGCTCTTTTGATAAACCTATTCCTGTATCCGTTATTCGTATTTTTGCCATAGTGCGTTCCTGCTCTGTTTCCACCTTGATGAATCCGGGTTTGTTCATTGACTCAATTCCATTTTTCATGATATTGACCAGTATCTGTTTAAGCTCGATGGGATTCATGTTAATGTGCAGGTCGTCACGGAAATCGAGAAGAAAGCCGATGTTGCGATTATTGGCAAAACTGGTCAATAGGTCGGAAATCTTTTGGATTTCATCATTTAAAGGAATGACCTGTACATTATCCGTTTGCGGTTTAGCTAAAGACAAATAGTCATTGATAATCACTTGTGTATATTCAAGTTCCGTAAGCATGGTCTGTACATAAAATTTTTCCGTTTCATTCAGTTCCTTCTCTTGATCTAATAGCTGGGCAAACCCTTTAACGACTGTAATCGGATTACGTATCTCATGTGCAATGGTGGCAGCTAGCTGTCCGACTGAGTTCAATTGCTTGGCCTGCTGTATTTCCTTATGAAATGCATTATTGGATTCCATCCTATTATTGGTTCCTATGAATACGAATACCAATATGATTTGTATAGCGATGAAATTAAGCGTGTTGCCGAAACTATCCAAAGCGACATATTCATAAGTGTGTTGAAGATCCGTTTTTGAAATGATCAAGATGGAAGCGGGACCTAATAAGATATTTAAACTGGCCACAATATAAAACCCGATCTTATCAAAGAGAAAAATGGGAAACAAGGGTGCTATAGCGAATAAGGCCAGCATGATGGCAGTATCCGGGAATATCCAAAACTTGCTATAAAAATAAACAGTAATTAAGAAAATGAATAGGGTTTTATAAAAATTGACTTCTGTTTTTAAGAAAAATAACAGAGAAATTATCATCCCCGATATTAAAATGACCTGTAATGTCATCTCGTAGGGATTATCTTTCCAACTTATAGGTGATACAGAAATCCCAACTAATAGTAAAAAGGATATCATTGCCATGAAAGCCTTCAGTATAAATCGGTGTTTGTTTTGATAATATTGATAATTTTTTAACATAATTCCCCTTAGTATTAATATTCTGTTTGCTTAATAGTAATATGATACTAGTTTTTTGTAAATCAGAAAAAGATAGATTTTGTCATCGATAACCTTTCTATCTATATTATGGAAAGGGAAAGGTGTGTCAACATCGATGTGTACTTTCCAATATATGAGATTTATCGTCTGAAAGTTTGGTTTATTATAGGTATGGAAGATTTAAATTGTTTGAATAAGAAGCATGACTTGCATAAAAGCGGAGGGTTTAGAAATATTTAGTTATAATCATTGGACGATCGTTTTTTTCTACTATTCCAATATGTACATGCCAAGAAATATTTTATATTTTTTTAGAAAAAGAGGCTTTTAGGAGGCTTCTTATCATTAATCAAACAATATAGTTTTCATTCAACTTTTTGGTTGGGTAGAACGAACTGCATGAATGCCCTGTTTTTGATAGGTTATTTTAACCATTTTAACTACTATATTATTTCTTTACATTATATTCGCTGTAGATTCACATTCCCCTTTTAAAATAATGGTAATAATAGGAGGGAGAGAGGGAAATGAAAACGAATCTAAAGAAATTCGGTCTTTGTATGATGAGTGCGGCCTTTATATTGCAGGCTACTTCAATGGGGGCCTCCGCTGCAAATGGAAATCATTCCAATTCATCTATTCATGAGAAGAAAATTGTGAATGTCGCACATAGGGGAGCTTCTGGTTATGCACCTGAACATACCATTCCCGCTTATCAAATGGGAGAACAAATGAAAGGCGACTACATAGAAATCGATCTTCAAATGACCAAGGATGGTAGATTGGTAGCAATGCATGATGAAAAAGTGGATCGTACAACGAATGGTACTGGACTTGTGAAGGATTTAACGCTGGCAGAAATTAAGAAACTGGACGCCGGTACTTGGTTCAATGAAAAATATCCACAATTGGCAAAAGAGGGATATGAAGGGTTAAAGGTCCCTACTCTTGAAGAAGTCTTTAAGAAGTTTGGAAAGAAGGCCAATTACTATATCGAAACAAAGTCCCCTGATGTGTATCCAGGGATGGAAGAAGAACTTCTGCAGGTTCTGGAAGAATATAAAATGGTGGATTCGAAGGGCCGTACAAACAATGTATTAATACAATCGTTCAGTAAAGAAAGCCTTATGAAGGTTCATGACTTGAATCCAAAGTTACCTCTTGTGCAACTTTTTTCATACAAGACCCAAGCAACCATTTCCGATGAAGAATTGGAATCCATAAAGGAATATGCAGTTGGCGTTGGCCCAAACTTCAGTAAAGTTGACGGACAATATGTGAAGATGGTTCGAAACCATGACCTCCAATTCCATCCATATACAGTAAATGAAAGAGCCGATATGAAAAAGGCGCTTGAGTGGGGTGCAACGGGGCTGTTTACGAATTATCCCGATGTGTTCAACGAGGTACTAAGTGAGTATAAGCACAAAGATAATGGAAATAAAGTTACTAAATAAATGGTTTCAAATGTGAGTTCCGGTTTCCGGAGCTTTTTTTTGTATCCAGGTGCAGCATAATGGGCGATTAATTCTTGGGGAAATTAGATGTCCATAGGCTTAGTAGTCTTTCGGACGGGTATATAAAATAAATCAAGAAAATTTTAGGAGGTTGATTATGAAGGCTGTAACTTTTCAAGGAGCAAAAGATATACAGGTAAAACAGGTTGAAGATCCGAAACTTCAGGAAAAGGATGATATTATCGTCCGGGTTACTTCAACAGCTATATGCGGGTCCGACCTCCATATATATCAGGGGGCTTTGCCGACGCATAAAGATTATGTCATTGGCCATGAACCGATGGGCATCGTCGAAGAAGTGGGTCCGGAAGTGACAAAGGTGAAAAAAGGAGACAGGGTTGTCCTGCCTTTCAACATTTCTTGCGGGCACTGTTATTATTGTGAACATGATATGGAGAGTCAATGTGATAATTCCAACCCTAATGAAGCGGTGGATACAGGCGGGTACTTTGGTTTTACGGAACGATATGGGAACTATCCAGGCGGGCAGGCAGAATATTTAAGGGTACCATATGGAAACTTCATGCCGTTTGTCATCCCAGAGTCATGCGAACTAGAAGATGAGTCGCTTTTGTTCATGTCCGATGTGCTGCCAACCGCATATTGGAGTGTAGAGAACTCTGGCGTCAATAAAGATGATACGGTAGCGATATTGGGCTGTGGACCGATTGGATTGATGGCTCAGAAGTTCGCTTGGATGAAAGGAGCAAAAAGGGTAATTGCCATCGACAATCTACCTTATAGACTCAATAAGGCTAAACGGATGAATAAGGTAGAGGCGTATAACTTCGATGAATATAACGATATGGGCAGCTACATTAAGGAAATCACTTCAGGCGGGGCCGATGTAGTCATAGATTGTGTGGGAATGGATGGGAAGAAATCGACGATAGAGGCGATTGAGCAAAAGCTGAAACTTCAGGGTGGAACGTTAAGTGCGATCGAGATTGCCCTTAACGCCGTACGTAAATTCGGCACGATTCAACTGACTGGCGTATACGGTTCGAAATATAATATGTTCCCATTAGGCAATATATTTGAGCGGAACATTAACCTGAAAATGGGACAAGCACCAGTCATTCACTACATGCCAAAGCTTTTTGATGAAATCACGGCTGGAAAGTTCGACCCCACGGAAATCATATCTCATAAAGTCCCTCTCGAAAAAGCGAGTGAGGCTTATCAAATCTTTAACGATCATGAAGATGAATGTATTAAAGTGGTGCTAAAGCCGTAATCTGAAGCTCATAAAAAGTCCAATGCATGGAGTTGCATTGGACTTTTTGGTTATGTTCATAAATAGTTAATGGTGTATTATGGATAAACGTATAAAAGAGGTTTGAAATATGAATGATAGTTATGCCTTTGAACCGAAGAAATCAGGTTTACACTGATTTTTTTACTATAATGGGTGGATTCGTTTCAGGGGAATCCGGAAATGTGACGACTGACCCTTCAATTGATGAAGGAGAATATGCCAAGTGAACTTGAATAAGGGTTTTTGGTAAGGAAATGGAGTATTTATATTATATAATGATAGTGACAAAAGGAGGATGTTCAGATGGTATATAACTCGGCAGCAGAACTTTGTGAAGGGTTTGGTTATCCGCCCGTTCACGTTAAATTGACGATAGAGATCATCGATAAAAGATTGGGACCTGTAAAGGCAGAAGCGGAGATTGCCATCAAGCCTGTTAAGGCAAAGGGATATCTGGAAGTATTGGTGGAAGAATTGGAATCGGAGCATATCTTTGCCGATGAAAATGGCAGTATCTATGGCAGCTTCGGCATCGATCAAAGCATCCAGATATATGATGAAGTCCTGACTACCATTCCGTTCGAAGAGATAATGGGAAATGCAAATTGGAAAGAGACAGTTGAGGAATCCATCACGGCGGATAAACTAAAGGAACAACTGGGAAAATCCCTAAATGATTATCAATTCAGTGATTTGAGCGGGAAATATAAATTCAGGAAAAGATGTACGATAACAGAACTCCAATTCATAGATTAAACGAAAGGAGAAGGCGATATGCTTTCTCTTTTTTACATATGGCCATAATATTTTTCCTTATGATAATCAAATTCTTGCAGTGACACAATCTGTGAGAACCTTTAACCATACACAAGGGGCGCTCAGTTAATGGTTTCAACTTGCATTTATTATATTGCTTTACATAGGTTAATATATTGTTAAGGGCTTTTATAAGAAATAGAAACGAATATTTTAAAAGATAAAAAGGAGAATATATGAAAATTGGTTTGGTACGGCATTTTAAGGTGGCACATGAATTTCCTACTGGGAAAGCTGTGACGGCGGATGATATGAAGCAATGGTTTGTGGACTATGATGCAGCGGATATTATTTATGGAACGACTTTATTTGGCGTGGAGGAATGGCAGGAATGTTATTGCAGTGATATGTCGAGAGCCGTCAAGACAGCGGAACACATCTTTCCAGGCACGGTTCATCGGATGGAGGAGCTGCGGGAAATACCTTCTCCCCCTCTGAGAGGAAGGATTAAGCTGCCGTTCATCCTTTGGGCCATCTGGATTCGCTGCTGCTCGGTGATCAACAAGCAGACAAGGGCGGAAATTAAGTTTGCTGAGCAAAGAATCAATAAAGTATTGGATGAAGTCTTTGCAAAGGGGGAAAGGAATGTTCTGATCGTGAGTCATGCCGCCCTCATGGTATATATGAGGAAAGAGCTGATCCGACGGGGGTTCACCGGTCCAAAGTTCAAGATTGCCAGTAATGGAAAACTGTATGTATTTGAAAGCGGAAAAGGGAAATGAATATATGGTTCCCACCGGAAAAGGTAAGCCATTTTGCGAAGAAAGAGACATGCATTTTCCGAATAGTTATTCTTTTTTTATTGGTTGTGGTTTATTATTGTAATAGTGTAATTTTTACGAATTCAATATTGGGGAAAGAGGGGTGGACATTTTGCTGAAGGCAGTTTTTTTTGATTTAGATGATACATTACTATGGGATCAGAAAAGTGTAAAAGAGGCTTTTGTGGCCACATGCGAAGTTGCCAAGGAGAAATATGGTCTGAATGTCGACGAGTTTGAAGAAGCGGTGCGGAAGGAAGCACGTGATCTTTATTCTTCTTACGATACATATGCATTCACTCAAATGATCGGAATCAACCCATTTGAGGGACTATGGGGGGATTTTCGGGATGATCATGATGAATTCCGGAAGATGGCCGGGATTGTACCGGCTTATCGGAAAGAAGCGTGGACGAGGGGCTTGAAGGCATTAGGGATCGATGACCCGGAATTTGGGCTTGAACTGGCAGAACGTTTCCCGGCCGAAAGACGCAAAAAGCCATTTATCTATGAAGAAACATTCCGTGTTCTGGATGAATTAAAAGGGAAGTACAAATTGCTATTGCTTACGAACGGATCTCCTGAGCTGCAAAATACCAAACTTGAAATAACGCCTGAACTGGTTCCTTATTTCGACCAAATCGTGATTTCAGGCGCATTTGGACGAGGTAAACCGGATGCCTCCATTTTTGAGCATGCTTTGGAAATCATGGAGCTAGATAAGGATGAAGTATTGATGGTCGGCGATAATTTAATGACCGATATCCTTGGAGCATCACGGGTAGGCATAAAGTCGGTTTGGATAAATCGCCATGATAAGAAACGGAATGAAGTGATTCCAACCTACGAAATCACGCATTTAGAGGAGCTTTTTCCTATCCTTGGGAGCCTGGGGAATTAATTGGCGGTCCTCCTCCAAATAACAAATTTTAGATGATTGCAGAGAAAATACTAGGTCTTTTAAATTATTTACAGAATGAAAAGGGTGAGATATAGTTACCCTGTAATCAATTAAATTATTCAGACTAGGGGTGTCCAATAAAAGTTGGGCTGAGAGAGAAGCGCTTAAGCTTCTTAACCCTCAGGACCTGATCTGGTTCATACCAGCGTGGGGAAGTTAGAATCTACTTAACGATGACCTTTCAACTGGTCATTTCTGTAGTCATACTAACGTTAGCCGGGTCTTAAATATGAGACCTGGCTTTTTCGTGCGAAATGGATTGGATTTTGTCCTTTTTAAATGAACTTAAAAAGGAGAAATGAAATCATGAAGAGTAATTCAGTAAATGACATGAACGTTTCAATTATGTCCAGTTTTGCCGGAAGTAAAAAAGTGTATGTTGAGGGATCTAGACCCGATATTAAAGTACCTATGCGTGAAATTGAGCTAAGTCCGACGACAGGGGTATTCGGCGAAGAGGAGAATCCGCCTTTACGTGTATATGATACAAGCGGCTTCTATACGGATTCAGAATATCCGATTGATATTCATAAAGGCCTTGCCCCGATTAGACGCAGCTGGGTTCTGGAACGGGAAGATGTTGAAGAGTATGAAGGGCGTGAAATAAAGCCGGAAGATAACGGATATAGAAAAGTGGAGTCACAATCCAATGCCGAAGTTTTTCCGGGATTGAAAAGAAAACCATTGCGTGCGGTGAAAGGGAAAAACGTAACCCAGCTCCATTATGCCCGCAAAGGGATCATTACTCCAGAAATGGAGTTCATTTCGATCAGGGAAAATGTAGCCCCTGAGTTTGTAAGGGAAGAGGTAGCTAGCGGGCGGGCTATCATTCCGGCAAATATTAACCATCCTGAAAGTGAGCCCATGATCATCGGACGTAATTTTCACGTAAAGATAAATGCGAATATTGGAAATTCAGCTGTCAGTTCATCGATCGAAGCTGAAGTGGAGAAAATGACTTGGGCTACACGATGGGGTGCAGACAACATAATGGATCTTTCCACAGGAAAGAATATTCACACGACGCGGGAATGGATTATCAGGAATTCACCTGTGCCTGTTGGGACGGTTCCGATATATCAAGCATTGGAAAAAGTGAATGGGGTCGCGGAAGATTTAAATTGGGAAGTATTCCGGGATACATTAATCGAGCAGGCTGAGCAAGGTGTCGATTACTTCACCATACACGCTGGTGTGCTTTTGCGATACATCCCAATGACAGCAAAGCGAGTTACGGGGATTGTATCCCGGGGAGGCTCCATCATGGCACAATGGTGCTTGGCCCACCACCAAGAAAGCTTTCTCTATACACACTTTGAAGAGATTTGTGAAATCATGAAGACGTATGATGTTTCTTTCTCATTAGGTGACGGTCTCCGTCCGGGATCCATTGCAGATGCAAACGATGAGGCACAATTTGCGGAATTGGAAACACTTGGGGAATTGACGAAGATTGCTTGGAAGCACGATGTTCAAGTCATGGTGGAGGGACCCGGTCACGTACCGATGCATTTGATTAAAGAAAATATGGATAAACAGCTGGAAGTCTGTCAAGAAGCACCATTCTATACCCTGGGACCATTGACGACGGACATAGCTCCTGGATACGACCATATCACTTCTGCGATTGGTGCTGCCATGATTGGATGGTTTGGAACGGCCATGCTTTGCTATGTGACACCGAAAGAGCATTTGGGACTTCCGAATAAAGAGGATGTTCGGGTAGGGGTCATTACTTATAAAATTGCAGCACACGCAGCTGATCTTGCAAAAGGCCATCCGCAGGCAAGAAAACGGGATGATGCCCTTTCGAAGGCTAGATTCGAATTTCGTTGGAGAGATCAATTCAATCTTTCCCTTGATCCTGAAAGGGCGGTTGAATATCACGATGAAACTCTTCCGGCAGAAGGTGCCAAAACAGCCCATTTCTGTTCAATGTGCGGACCGAAATTCTGCAGTATGAGAATCTCTCAGGACATCCGTGATTTGGCGAAGGAAAAGGGTCTGGGCTTTGAGTCGGTAATTGATGAAGGGCTTAAAGAAAAAGCGAATGAATTTAGGAAAACGGATGGGGAAATCTATCAATGATTCCGACGAGAGGGAGAATTCGATGAATCGGGTAATCCAGATAAAAGTTGAAATGAAACAGTTGGAAACTCAATTGGAGCAGCTGAAAAGGGAGCTGAATATTTTTCGGGAGAATTGCAACCATGAATTTGTGAAAAATGATTATAGTCAACAATGTACAAAGTGCCACTTGATCGAAAGTCTTCAATGGTAATGATTCCTTAATCGTCCTTTTGGAATGAATCCCTTAATCATGTTGATTCGATTACAAAACATGATTAAGGGGATCTATCATTACTATTTACATACTTGTTTTATTGATATGAAGGGGAGGAGGGACAAGCCATCCTTTTTCCTTATTCAATCTTAGGAAGTCAGCACCCAATGCAGCTTTGTTGGTATGGAATTGCGCAAACATCTGTGCAATATCTTCGCGGATGCATTGACCCATCATTTGGCTGCAAGCAACTAATCCTGCATTAATATCGATTGATACTGAAGCGGAGATTTCAGGATCTTGAAGACGTGCCCCGACGGGAATATCCTCCAAATTAGCTTTAGGCCTTTCAGGTGGTGAGGGAGGTAGTCCTACGTTATTTTCTTTTAATAATGATTCAAGTTGGTCATGTTCCTGTTTCCCTTGATCGATCACTTCAACAAGCAATTTATACAGGTCCTTGTCGCCAGTATGATTAAGCATGGTTTGATGACAGGCAATCAACCCTTTTGTAGTTGTTAGAAATGCCCATGTTCCAAAAACCTCTCCGTAATGCATAGGCTCATCTTTCGGATTTCCGCTTAAAATTCCCATAACCATCCTCCTTGAAATTCATTAACGAATTTAAGTTACCCTGAATTCATCCAAGCATGCATCGTTGGTGTTTGGGAAATGTTAGAGGGCTTTTAATGCTTACCCTTTTATTCCTTGCAGCCATTCTTGATAACATTCATCACACAGCATTTCGTTTCTATCCGTGTCAGTAATTTGAAATGTTACTATATGGATTTTTTTTTCTTCCGTGACATCACTACAATAGAAGCATTGATGTGTCATTAGAAATCCTCCCATGTATATAAAGTGTTTATAGTTTAAAGCGCCACGGTTTTTTATACAGAAAAAATGATGCAGCAGTTTATTGGTCTTCTTGGAAGAGTTTAGATTGAATAATCCGGTTGGGGTTTAACATACTAAACGTGTTCGCTTGATTGATAAAATGAGGAGGGAAATACAATGCAAAACCAATATCAACAAGGTCAAGTACACCAGAACATGCAAACGGGTGCTATCCCCCCACAATTGAATCACGGTGGTCACGAAGTATTCGATGTACATGAAGTGCTGTCGGGAGCGATCGGTACTTTAAACACGTATACTCTTTTGCGTCAGCATGTCCAAGATCAGGAATTACTCGACATTCTGGATCGTCAATATCAGTTCATCCAAGATGAATATAATATTTCATTGGAGTGCTTCCAAACGGGCCAGGATCCTTCTAAACCAACTCAGAGCTACAAAATGAATCAAGGTAACGATTTTATATATGGATTGACACCAACTCAGCCAAAAAAACCTTTGCAATCCGTATCGGAAATTACGGATGAATGCATTTCAGGCTTGATGCTTGCGGCTGTTAAGTCTGCGGCATCCATGAAGGCGATGGCAGCGCTTGAAATAACGAATCCGGTGGTTCGCCGCGTATTTGCAGATTCCGTTCCGAACTGCATTGAAATGGCCTATGAGATTTCGATATATCAAAACAAACATCATTATTACCAAGTTCCGCAGCTTGCACAGCAGGATATGCAACAAATGATGAATTCGTATGCCCCCGCACAAGGAAATAACAACAACATGAGTCATTAAAAGCAGTTATTAATAACATAAAGAAGGGATAGGACTGATTCTCCTATCCCTTCTTTATCATTGTTTCATCTGATTTATTTCCTGAATGCATTCCTGGATGAGGGTAACAGCCTGACTCATGGTTGCTCCTCCGCCAAATGCCGCGGTCACACCAATGGCTTCAAGAATTTCTTGTTCGGAACAGCCTTGATCAAGACATCCTTTTGTATGATAGATAATACAGTATTCATCTTGTGAATATAAGCTTATTCCTAGTGCGATAAGCTGTTTTTCTTTCTTGGACAATTGACCTTCTTTAAAGCACTCTTCCGTAAACGAATTGAATTTCTCAGCAAGATCTGGCATTTTATGCGTAAAGACACCGATTCCAGCTTTATAATCACGAAGAGCATTTTCAGTAGAATTGTTCGCTTCATATTCCATTTTTCATTCAGCTCCATCCAAAATTTTTTCATCAAAAATTAGTATGAGCTAAATGTTGGACGATTAAACAGAAACGCAGGAGTTTACCGAAGTAATCATGGAACCGCCTTCCTACAAGGCTAGTGACCCCTTGGGCCGGGTGGCTTTGAACCATTGATAGCAAAGGATGCATATAAGTGCAACGTCAATCGCATCACCAGCATAGTACATTAACATTCCGCCATTTTCCGCTTGTACCTTGGTGACTCCGCTTGGCGGGTGGGCAAAAATATATTTAGAAAGGATATCATGGCCGGCCAGTGAAATTGTAAATACGATAGCTCGAAACATGAAGCTGAACCTGTGGGGTGCAGGGTCCATATAAATCATAGACGCAGTGAATAGATAGCCCGCTATGAACACGTGAAAATGCACTAATGCATGCAGAAGGGCATTCTGATGCATCAACCGGTACAGACCAGTCGTATAAAGGATCCAAAGCCCTCCAATATTAAGCGCAGAGGCAGTGATTGGATTGCTTAAAAATCGCAGCGGCCAACTTTTCAACACCTTTGAAAGGCGTCTTGCTGATTGTACATCAAGTGTTCGCAGTGCAAGCGTAATGGGTGCAGCAAGCACGAGCAGGATGGGTGCAATCATTCCAAGCAGTAAATGACCAACCATATGCGCCGTGAAGTCCATATGCGCACGATTGGCTATTGGGCCTATGATTGCAGAGGCTGCACAGAGAGTGCCAAGAATCCAAAAGAAGGTACGGTATAATGGCCATTTTTTATAGCGGCGGTTCGAAATGATGACAGCTGCGATATAAATCACTAAACCCGGCATGAGTAGCATCAATAAAATCGGTTCAAAACCAGTTCCGTTATCATGAATATGTCCATTACTGTGCATTGCTGGCGTCTTCTATCATTTTAAGTAAGCTGCGCCTTGTTTGAATGACGAGGGTAATGCCAATCAAGATCATGATTGTAGCGGCAATGTTCCAAGTCAAGTCGTATGGGAAAATATCGACATTGTAACGGATTTGATGGAGGCGCATGAGCTTGTGCTGGAGTATTCCGTCATATAACTGGAAAGAACCTGCCCCGAGCAAAACTCCCCCTATCCACCTTTTCAGCCATAACCCCTTTCGACGGCGAAGGTCAGCGAACATGAATAACGACCCGACCGTTGCGAACCAGCTTAGGGCATGAAATAAACCATCCGAGATAAGCCCGATACTGGTTGTGGATTTGTCATAGAAATGATGCCAATGTAATAGTTGATGAAAGATGGCTTCATCGATGAATGCAACCAATCCGATCCCGAATAGAAAACCGGACCATAGGTTACGAGCGGAATAAGTATAACGTAATTCTGAAATGGATTGATCTCTTTGATTTCGGGGCTTGAAATCCATTTTTCATCCTCCTTTTTCCTATATATGGTTCTTTCTACTTTACCCTGTATTTTATAGTTATAGACAGGTAGATGGACCTTTTATATATCTTATTTATTGAGCGATTCATAGCACAAAGAAAATCCTTGGCTTATTAGTTCAGTCATCAATGTTAATGGTATGTAAATTTCTTCTAATTATTGTTCATTATAACTGAATTATGGTTTTAAGCATGTACAGGCGGGTAATAAAAAACCGTACATCATAAAAAAAAGGAGGAGTTAATATGTTTCGCCATCAAAAAGAATTGCAATTTGAAGTTAAGGTAGATCGACCAGATCCGATGCTTGCCCGTCAAATTCAGGAAGTGTTAGGTGGACAGTTTGGGGAAATGACTGTCATGATGCAATACCTTTTTCAGGGATTTAACTGCCGTGGAGAAGAAAAATACAAAGATATGCTGATGGATATCGGTACAGAGGAAATTGGACATGTAGAGATGCTTTGTTCACTCATTAGTCAATTGCTTGATGGCGCTTCTCCGGAAGATCAAGCAGAAGCCGCAAAAGATCCTGCTACAGCAGCGATCATGGGTGGTATCAATCCCCAGCATTTGCTCGTAAGCGGTCTTGGCGGACTGCCAACCAACTCGAATGGGGTGCCTTGGAACGGATCTTATATCGTAGCCAGCGGAAATTTATTAGCAGACATGCGATCCAATCTGCATGCTGAAAGCCAAGGACGCCTTCAAGTGGCCCGTTTATATCATATGACAAAAGATGAAGGGGTACGTGCTACCTTCCGTAAAATGTTAGCCCGTGATCGTTACCACCAATATCAATGGATGGCGGCCATTGCAGAACTTGAAGAAAAAAATGGCGTGGTTGTTCCCGCATCATTCCCACCGGAAGCGGAAATGGAATCTCAACCGGAAGCGTACGAATTCTGGAACTTATCGGAAGGTAATGAATCGGCAGATGGCCTATGGGCAACAGGAAGCGCCCCAGATGGTACGGGAGATTTTGTTTATGTAGCTGAACCAGTCGCAAAAGGACAGATTCCTAACCCTAAGGTTCCGGCAGCACAATTGCATCATGACCTGGATAGAAGTCAATCGCTTAATAAAAGATAATATAAACTTTTCAAAAAAAGCTCGATGGCCCCGAAAGGGACATCGACTTTTTTTATTCTGCCTTGTTTGCCAAAACCTAATTATTTGCTTGTGGATATTTTTTGGAGTAGGATAGTTTCCATCTTCAAGACAAACCATTTTAAAAGGATGGTCACTAATTTAATGGTAAGGAGTGGGGCAAATGAAAGCAGTAGTGGTTAAAGAACCGGGTGGTGCAGAACAATTACTATTTAAAGATTTTTCAAAGCCCGTGCCCGGTAAAGGGGAAATATTAATAAAGGTTAAAGCGTCTGCGATAAATAGAACGGATATTGTTTCCCGGGAAGGGAAATCCGGTTATATGGCCAATCCAATATTGGGGATTGAAGTTTCCGGGGAAGTGGTGGAAACAGGGGAAGGAGCAAATATACAATCGGGGACGAGGGTGATGGGCCTTGTAAACGGCGGCGGTTATGCTCAATATGCTTTGATGCCGGCTGATCGTGCAATGAAGATACCGGATAACCTGTCATTTGAAGAAGCGGCAGCGATTCCTGAAGTATTCTTGACTGCGTACCAAACCTTGTTTTGGTTAGGTGAATTGACGGATCAAGAAACGGTATTGATTCATGCTGGCGGAAGCGGTGTAGGCACTGCAGCTATCCAACTGGCAAAAAAACTGACAAAAGCGAAAATCATCACTACAGCCGGCTCAAAGGAAAAATTGGATTTCTGTCACTCACTAGGAGCGGATATCTGTATCAACTATAAAGAACAAGCTTTTGATGAGGAAATCCTGAAAGCTACAAATAATCAAGGAGTGGATGTTATCCTGGATTTCATCGGTGCTTCTTACTGGGAGAAAAACCTTAAAAGCATAAAAACTGATGGACGATGGGTACTGATAGGCATTCTAGGCGGAACTGTAGTCGAGAAAGTGAACCTGATGGAACTTCTCTTAAAAAGAGTTCAATTAAAAGGCACTCTACTGACTCCCCGGAGTGATGAATATAAAAAAGAGTTAACGGAAGAATTAGTTAAAAAGGCAATGCCGTTGTTCCGCAAAAATGAAATCAAGGCAATCGTGGACCATGTCTTCCCTTTTGAAGAGGTACAAAGGGCGCATGAACATATGGAAGCCAATAAGAATGTAGGTAAAATAATCTTACAGGTAAATGAATGATTAAAGAAAAACTGCCTCGGTGCATGAATGGGGGAGGTTGCCCAGGATTAAGACAAGATTGGGCGACCTCTTTTCAGGTGATAAGCAAAAGGTGGAGCTGATGGCAGATTGATTGAAGGATGAAATATGGACAAAGTATAATGAATATATACAAAGTCAAGATACGCTTCGCCGGTATCTGTCTAAGGGGGGGAATCTTAATGAATGAACTGAATGCATTATTCAGGAAAAGAATAGGGCTCCAGGAAGCTGTGAAACTGACATTTGAAAAATTAGACGAAATTCTCGATAAGACAGCGAAAACCATTCCTTTTGAAAACTTATCAATCATGGCATCCCATCTGAGTGATATCAATAAAGCGAATATCATGAACAAAGTCCTCCTGAGGAATGAGGGGGGATTATGCTATGAATTGAATTCAGCCCTTTATTTTTTCCTGTTGGAAAATGACTTTGATGTATCTTTGGTTCGTGGTGTCATCTATAATCAGGGGTGGATGACCATAGGAAGGACACATGTCACCATTCTATTGAACCATGAGGGCCAAACCTATTTGATCGATACGGGTTTTGGCGGGAATCTGCCATTAAAACCAGTTCCGTTGAACGGAGAAACGGTCGTTTCCCGAAATGGCGAATTCAGGATAAAAAAAGAAAGTACTAACCACGGAGATCATATCCTTGAATTAAAACTGAAACATAAAGATCGCGATTGGAGAATAGGCTATGCTTTCGATTCTTCACAACCCGTGGGAAATGTAGCGGAACTTAATGAGGTCCAAACGATCATCAGGGAAAATCCCCAATCGCCATTCAATAAACATCCATTAATCACCCGTTTGACAAACAGCGGGAACATCACTTTAACCGATACTTCCTTTACACAGTGGGAAAATGGAAAAATGACGAAAGAAGAAATAGATGGAACACGATTTAAAGAGTTAATGAAACAGCACTTCGATAGATAGTATAAAAAAATCTGAATATCAAAGGCATCCTTATCGAAAGATTGGCCATTCTAGACAGTTTTTTATAGAATGGTCTTTCCATAGGATGTCATGGATATGCAAGACTTAGAAAACTATTACTATATTAATTTGCGACACTCCTGCCGAATAGTTGGCCGGTAGAGAACCCGCTGAATGCTTTATGGCGGAAAAGTAGCGAATTTCTGAGAACACTTGAAAACTGTAGGCAAACTGTCTTACTACGAATTTGTCTACAGTCTGAAACATCCATTATGGATGTTTTACTATTTATTCAATACATTCGAATTCAGTGGGGTGAGAAGGATATGGAGAAGAAGAACCGATTGGTTTTTACTAGATCGAATGCAGCTGCTAAACGAAAATTCGATGAAGCCATCACCATTTTGGAATATAGTGTAATGCTTGTTGAATTCTTTGGATTACAAGAATTCAACAATATAATTGCCGGACAGTTAAGGCTGATTCTATGTGAAACGAAAAATACGCGCATAAAGCGGGAAAAGGTCACAATTGACCAATCCTTAATAAAGAAAATCAATCCTAACCCGAAATTGTATCCCATTAAAGACTCCAATCAAATGAGCAATGATCATGATCATATTACGGAAGAACTCTTCGATTATACTAAACAAAGGATTGAGCTAAAGCTTTGGAGAAATCAAATTATCTATAAAATCGACATCGAAGGAAAAACCCAGGAAATTAAAGTCATTGATTTTATTAAGGAAACAGCTAATAAAATTGGCGGTGCACATGCTGAATCAAGTTTCCCTAATAAGTCCATTATTTCTGATGGACATACGAAAATCATGTTAATAGGTATAGCGAAAGGGTTATTCAAATCCATAGGCAGGGATTATAAAAAACATGCCTCCCTGAACCTTTCACATATCATGCAAAAAATCGAACAATCAACTTTGGAAGACTAGACAGAGGAAGGACTTTTGACCAAGTCCTTCTTGCTTGATTTCCAAGCACGATCCGGCAGGAATGAATACCTCAAATACCCTCTCTATCACTAAACCATTCTTTTTCCTCGTTAAACCACGCTCGATGGCATGCTGTTCACTTTTATCCAGACCTTTAATATGATCGCCATCAGGTTACATTCAGTCACGAGTGTACTCCATATTTTCTGCATATTTAATTGGTAAGATGGATGTAATCATAAAGGAGGTTTTATTCAATATGAAAATAAGAACAAAATTGCCTATCATCTTATCATTATTTGCAGCCCTGTTTTTAGTCCTTGGAGCATGTTCCAACAGCGATGATAAAAACAAAGAAGAGAAAGAAGTAAAGGAACATAGTGAAATGGACATGAACCATTCTAGCTCGGATGATGTTCCGGAGGGATTAAAACCGGCAGAAAATCCAACCTATGAAGTTGGAAGTCAAGCGATTATCGAATCAGGTCATATGGAAAGCATGAAAGGGGCGGAAGCAACAATAGTGGGTGCCTTTGATACGACTGCTTATGCAATTTCGTATACGCCTGCAACTGGCGGAGAAAAAGTGGAAAATCATAAATGGATCATTCACGAAGAAATCAAAGATGCAGGTGAAGTGGCGTATGAACCCGGAGCGGAGGTCACAGTAAATGCTTCTCATATGGAAGGGATGAACGGGGCAGTCGCTGAAGTTGAATCTGCCGAAAAAACGACTGTTTATATGGTCGATTTCACACCGACTACGGGAGGAGAAAAAGTGAAGAACCATAAATGGGTAACCGAAAGCGAATTATCAGCGCCTAAATGATTTAACATCATGAGTTCAAAAACAGAAGAAAAAAGGATTGGAAACTCCTTCTTCTGACTAGGAGGCTTGGCAGAAAGTCGGCGGAAAGGGAGCGGATTTCGAAAAAGGGTATGTGTAATGATTTCCACTCCAGGCACTCGCTTTCCGCGGGCGGTCCGGGAGCCTACTCGGCGTTCGCCTGCGTGGTCTCCCTGGCCACGCTTTTCCCGCAGGAGTCTCGTACCTTCCGTTCCAATCTACTGGAATTTTATAAAAGTAATATTGTATGGAAACTGGCTCTTTTCCAATTCGTCTACAGTCTGGCTGTTCCATTAATTTTTTGACAAAAGGGAGTTCGAATTGGTCCCACCCCGAACCATGAAATTAAAACAAGATTAGATTTTCATTAATGTTTTTTTCTATAATCCTTATGGGATTGAAGAAATTGCGACTGGTGAATAACTGGCTAGCCGAGATCCCACAGGCGCTTCTGCCTATGAGGCTTGGCAGAAAGTCGGCGGAAAGGGAGCGGGATTCCGAAAGGGGGGATGTGTAATGATTTCCACTCCAGGCACTCGCTTTCCGCGGGCGGTCCGGGAGCCTACTCGGCGTTCGCCTGCGTGGTCTCCCTGGCCACGCTTTTCCCGCAGGAGTCTCGTACCTTCCGTTCCAATCAACGGGAATTTTATAAAATAAATATTGTAGGGAAACTGGCTCTTTTCCAATTCGTTTACAGTTTGGCTTTTCCATCATTTTTTTGACAAAAGGGAGTTCGGATTGGTCCCACCCCGAACCATGAAATTAAAACAAGATTAGATTTTCATTGGTGTTTTTTTCCTGTAATTCTCATTGGATTAAAGAGATTTGCGACACTCCAGCCCAATAACTGGCTAGCCGGAGACCCCACAGGCGCTTCTGCCTAGGAGGCTTGGCAGAAAGTCGGAGGAAAGGGAGCGGATTTCTGAAATCAACAGAACCATTCAAATAAAAAATGCAGGTAAACTTGATTTTCATTGAGCTTATCCACAGTCTGAAGGAGTGGTAAACAAATCCATTCCTTTTTTGTGTGAATGAATTTTCTTGAAAATTACTTTACTTGGAGTGTAAAACATTAGTTTCTGTTAATATGGCTTTATCTGAAATATGAAAATGGGGTGCAAGTATGATGGCTGGATTAATTATTAGACCTTTTATGGAAAGTGACCTTGAGGCGCTGAGCAATTATTGTTTACCTATAGAACAAGCAATCTATACTTCTATACCTTTAAAAGTTATCGAAGACTTCAGGAAGGATAAATATAATCTCCCCATGGTCATTTATTTAGATGAGGATTTGATTGGTTGTTTTGCCTTAAATACGGATAAAGCGGGAAATCAATATACAAATAATGAGAATGCGATCCTTCTTAAATCATTCTCCTTGGATTTGCGCCATCAAAAAAAGGGGCTAGCTTTTAAGGCGTTAAAAGTGCTGCCTGATATGATCAAACTAAGTCATCCAGATAAAGATGAGATTATTCTAACGGTGCATCATTCGAATGTCCCTGCGATAAATTTGTATAAGAAAATTGGATTCATTGACAAAGGATACAGATTTAACGGGGAAGAAGGGGAGGAATTCATTTTCCACTTTGCTTTGGATTAAGGGGAATTTAGCTAACTTCTGGAATGCTTTGTCCCGATAGGAAAAGCATGTAATTAAACGACAGTATACAGTCAGCTTAAATATGATGAAGTGGTTAAACGCAAAAATAAGCATCAAAACGATGCTTATTTTTTTGAAGATATTCCAAACGATATGATTAAGAATTCATGGAATCCATCCTATAATTTCTAAAATCGTCAGAAGAATCTCAAAGACAATGAGAATTACAATGATCCATTCAACGAATAGTCCCCTGATTGAATGGCTGATGTTAGAAAATCCATCCATGATGTTATATAAAATTTCGGTTTTACTTTTCAAGATTTTGTACCGATCATTCAATTCAAAAAATTCAAGCATTCTATCATAAAATTCGCCGGCAATGCTGCTTGTCCATGTAATATCAGGTTTATCCAGAATCATGATATATGCCAGGGTATTGTACTCGTGACGTACGATTTTTGCCGTAGTCCTCGCTAGTTCCTTGTTACCGATTCTGAGCTTGCCTTTTTCCAGTCGGTCAATCATGGCTTCAAGCTTGTCGTGGATTTTTCCTAGTTGCTCCTCCGTCTTTTCAAGTGCCACCGATTTTGCGAGAATGGTGGAAATTAATTCAGGGTAGAAAAATTCATATTTAGGAACAACTACATATTCGTCTGTCAAATTGATGTTTTCAGTTTCACTGAAGTGAAGGCTGTAATCATCCGTATATCTATCTACATTGACGAGATCAATGTCGGGCTCGAATGAATGGATAAAGGAGGAAAATGCCTTGATCTCATCCTCATGTGAGTAATTGATGAAAACGATGCTGCCAAAGGAAAAAACCAGCACCTGCTGCGATTCGTCCACATTTTTATAAAGGATGGAACGTAGAATATCGCCTTTAAGAATTAAAGGCTCTTCCCAGGTGAATTTTTTGGGGATGCCGCAATGAATGGCGATTTTGTTCAAATCGATTTCATTAGTGATTGCACATGCTTTAAAGGTAATTGCCTCCATCTATATCACTCTCTTCAGCAAATTGGTCTTTTTTCGATTTTATTCTATTCTTACAAAAACATGCTTGAATAATTCTGGAAGTAGAAAAAAGTCAACTGAATAGGATAAAGGAAGTGATCAACAGAAAAATATGATTTTACTGTATTTAAATAACTAATATTCCATAAATTTCTTCGGAAGGTATATGGATAAAAGATGAAAGTTTTGTAGAGATGTCATGAACATAAATCCCGCAATCCAGCAATATATTCGTATGTTTATTCAATAAAACAGGTATTTGCCTGCTCTCACTTTGGCCAACAAACAACGTTTGATTTCTAACGGCTAAACCGCGGGTATAACCAAGGCATTTAAAAATATCTTCCTCATTTCTTTTTACTAGGAATTCACCTGAAACACAATAAAACATCTTATTATCATAATGAAGTACGCTGTGAGGCTGGAGTAATTTATCATGACAAATCTTAACCACTTTTCTTTCCTGTAAAGAATATTCCAGAATCACACCTTGGTAAGTTTTATTAGCGAAAGAGAGGGAATTTTTCCTTGGAGGATATGAAAACATTGATACATATAGCTTATCATTTGCTATATACAGATCGTTGACGTGGCAAACATCGTCATTTTCAGGTGAAAATCTAATTTCATCGATTCTTTCCAAATTGTTTTTCAAATTATAAATACCAATTGAATTAGTTTTGGTTTCAATAATATAAGCTTTATCATTATCTATTGCTACACCATGTAAATCTAATTCTGTAGATAAAGCCTTATTCATTATAACATTTAGGTTTTCATCCAAAATGAAGATTCCGTGAGAATTTGAAATTACGACAAAAGAGCTTCCGTATTTTGTAATGCCTGTACATCCAACATTTAAAATCTTTTTTATTTCAGGTTGTTGTTGTTTGAAATGGACTAAATAAAGACCACCTTTATGATTGCAGCATGAAATTAATAATTGACAATCATCTATGGGTATCATGTAGATTTCACCTCTTTTTCTTATATAGTATGAATTTTAATTGTAATAGTGTGGACAAGTTATGGAGGATGATAGTGGACATTTTATAACGGTTTAACAGGATTGTTCGTTTTGAAATGGGCTTTAGGCCCTAAACTCCCAAACCCTATTAATAGTATGAAAATATAATAGTTTATAGGTAAGAGGGCGATTCCGCAAACTGGATCGTCCTTCTTTATTTTGCTTGTTAATACTTACTTAAACTTTACAAAAACATATAAAAGTTCATGAAAACTTTACTTTTATTTACAGAATTCTCACATTGATGTCAATATTCAGTAATACATGTTTGTTATAATCGATTGACGGTTTTAAAAGTGGTTGGAAAAGGGTCTTTTAAAAATCCTTCATTTACAGATAAGTAGCAGGCTGATTGAAGATGACTGAACAGTAGGAGTGAACAAAAATGGAGGAATCTATAAATCTATATGAGCTTACATTTAGTGAAAAAGATAGATATGTGATCATTACGAATGCTTATCCACATGAAGATCAGCTATATCGGAATGGGTTTATCCACCGAAGAGTCAAGGCTTATCTGGATGAGGGTTTGAAGGTGGATGTCTTTGTTTTGCATCCTGCCTATAAAAAAGCGGAAAAGTATACGTATGAAGATGTGCCTGTTTATCGAGGAACTGAACAGCATTTGCGCATTTTCTTAAATCATAAAATACATAAAAAAGCGCTCATTCATTTTGTTAATCCAAAAATGGTGCAAGCGATAAAAGAAACGAACACGGATTTACCGATTATCACCTGGATACATGGATTTGAAACGGAGGCATGGCATAGAAGATGGTTTAATTTTCTTGAAAGCCCTGAAAGCTTGAGGAAGATACTTGAAATGTCGGACGATTATTATGTATCACAGCTTTCTTTTATGAATTGGTTTTATCAAACGACTGAATTGGATACAACCTTTGTTCATATATCCAAATGGTTCAAAGAGCATATAGCGGAATGTGATGCAAGAGCAGAATCGAAAAATTCAATAATCATTCCTAATGTCATAGATGACAATCTGTTTACCTTTATTGAAAAGCCAGCTGAAATGCGGACAAAAGTCCTTTCAATCAGGCCATACGCTTCACGAAAATACGCCAATGACCTATCGGTGAAAGCAGTGCTGGAACTATCGAAGAGACCATACTTCGATAAGTTGGAATTTGCATTTTATGGCGATGGAAAATTGTTCGATCAAACCGTTGAGCCAATCCGGGATTTTGGGAATGTAACGATTCATAAAGGTTTCCTTTCTCAGGAGAAAATCGCTGCATTACATAAGGAGTATGGAATTTTCCTTTGCCCGACCCGTTTGGATTCTCAAGGGGTTTCCATGTGTGAGGCAATGTCGAGCGGACTAGTGCCGATTTCAACAGATATTACGGCAATCCCGGAATTCGTTAAACATGACGTTTCTGGCCTTCTAACAAAACCTGAGTCTCCTACCGATATTGCCGATGCAATAGAGCGCTTATATTACAACTCGGACGTATTTTTAAGAGTGTCAAAACAAGCTTCTCAGTCGATTCGGGAAAAATGCGCTGTAGATGTTGTTATAAAAAGAGAATTGGAGATCATCAAAGGTTAATGGAGGGGAGTTTTTTCAATATGGACGAGCGAAACGAATATTGGAAAACGATGTATGAGGAACTCGAATTACAAATGAAAGACATGATGTCCATGACATTGGAGCTCATAGAGAGCAACGGCATGGAAAAACAAAAAACCATTGAGAAAGTTACAAAAGAAAATAATAGGCTGCGAGAAGAATTAGAAAAAAGTAAGATGGCCCAAATGGAAAATATTAAGCTTAACAAAGAAATACGAAGACTTAAGTTGTTAGAACATAAATTCAACGTTACGTATGCAGGGAAATTCACATTAAAATATCTTGCGCTTAAATCATCTATTAAAGAACAAATAAAGAAATAAAAATTCATATCAGATTTCAGTCATTGGAGTGAAAACTTTGAATTCACATGAACTAGTTGAAAACAGAAAAATGAAGGTACTTCTATTTGGCTTTATAGACATGAATTCAATGGATGGATCTGCAGTATTTTTATCTTCCTTAGCATCGACCATTGCGTTAGATTCCAACATCGAAGTTGACTTACTTTTAGCTAGTCCGGTCAAACGTGATATCTTAATTCAGCCACTTGAGAAATTTGATAATATAACCATTCTCAATCCTTTTGTAGATCCTTTTTTTAATGCCGCCGGTGATGAATGGGTAAAAAAAGGTGTCATTGATTTCGATATAGCTGAAATGCTCATTTCTCATTATTGGAGTCAAAAGGAATATGATTGGCTATTTGTCAGAAGCATTGAGACTGTTGAAAAAATCGCAAAGCATAAGCAGATCATAAAGAATACATTAGTTTATGCTACAGGATTGACTCACATAGGTCAGGATGTTAATGAAGAGAAATTCGAGAGCATCAAAAATATATATGATCAGTGTGCGTATTTCTTATGTCAAACAGAAGAGATGTGCGAATTTGTCATCGAAATTCTTAATTTGAATAAAGAAAAAAACAAAGTTTCCCTGCTTACCCCGATGATACCAAACGTTGAATCAGCGGAAGGGCAGACCCGGTTAAAAAACAAGCTTGTATATACAGGGAAATTCGACCCGGATTGGAAGACCATTCCCATTATTACTGCTTTTAAAGAATTAAAACGTGAGATCCCGAATCTATCACTTGATGTGGCGGGGGATAAATTCAAATGGGTTAAAGATGATTCTCAGTTTAAGGAAGAGGCGGCATACCTCCTTAAAAATACGGATGGGCTTACATGGTACGGTGCTTTGACAAGGGAGAATGCCCAACAATTAATCGTGAATAGTGATATTGGGATAACCTGGAGAAGTGAGGAAATGGACAGCAGTCTGGAACTGTCTACAAAGCTATTGGAGTATGGGATTTTAAGGAAGGCTGTAATAATGAATCCAACCAAAATGCATATGAAGCTTTTTGGCGAAGATTACCCGTTATATGCTGTTACAGAGAAGGATTTCCGAGACGCTGTCAAATTAGCATTATGTAATAAGGATATATATGAGTTTGCGGCCCAACGAATGTATCAAGTTAGCAGGCAGTTTTTATTTTCGGAAGCAATAAAAAAACTGCAAGGACCATTATGGAGCAAGCGCATTACCGATTATGTGAATGAAAGTGCGAATATGTTTTATATTGATGAAGATGACTTTGATGAACTGATTAGGCATACATCATTAAAAAAAGTGAAAATATTGCCTGCGGAGTTTAATGTTGACGAAGTTTTCACTTATATTGTCAAAAACATACCTGAAGAAATAAAACGAGTCGAAAAACTGTTTAAACTGTCTGGGTATGGTCAAATCATTTCAGCAGAAAAAGCTGGATGTTATACATTTCTCCACATCCATAAAAGGTATGGAAACTTTGAACGAAATTTTCAAAATAACGTCCCTTATCTAAAAACGATAGGATTTGAAACCTTTGGCAATCCAAAGCTAAAACCAAAAGATGTGGAGATTTCAATCAAAGAACGGGCAGTTGTTGATAAAGAAAAATATGATATGAAAGGGAAAAATAAGGAATTAGCTAAAGAAGTAAAGCAATTAAAAAAACTGAACAAAATTCAACTTAAACAAATTACTAAGCTAGAAAAACAAAATCAAGCACTTGGACGTAAATATGATTCACTTTCAAAGTCGAAAATGGGTAAAATGACATTCAAGTATTGGGATTTAAGAAAAAGGCTTAACTTTTAATAAGAAGGTAAGCCTGCAATAGAATGGTAGACACTTCTTAACTCTATATCAGTCAAAGGAAAGCTCCTGAATGCTTCTGGCTTACAGGGGCCTTTGTCAATTATATCGAGTAAAAGGAGCAGGGATTCTTGCAAACTTTTTATGTGTGTTTTCGATTAAAGCTGCATCAGGTTATTATTCTATGAAAATTAAAACTTGGTAGTAAGCTCAATAAAGAATCATGGAATTTAAAAAAACTACCCTTTCAGCATGTATCCTAATAGACCCCTTATTCATTAATGGTGTTATAATATTCTGAAAAAGGGGGGAGAGATGATGGAGGAGAATGTGCTAAAAGCGATTCAAGATGATTATCCAGATGCATTTGCATGGTGTTATGGATGCGGTCGCTTGAACAAAGATGGTCATCATTTTCGAACAGGTTGGCAAGACGAGCAAACAAGGACTATCTATACACCACGTCCAGAGCAT
The DNA here is from genome assembly GCF_046715815.1 of Peribacillus sp. S4. Lineage (NCBI taxonomy): Bacteria > Bacillati > Bacillota > Bacilli > Caryophanales > Bacillaceae > Peribacillus > Peribacillus sp. S4. The sequence continues at coordinate 869,204 of NZ_CP175708.1, forward strand.
ATTGCAATTCCAGGATTTGTTTATGGCGGCTTGATTGCCTCTTTAATTGATTGTCACGGAACAGGTTCCGCTGCATTGGCTTTACACCGTAAAAACGGTCATGAAGTTGGAGATGGAGTGGAACCACCCAGGTTCGTGACTGCGTCACTGAATGTGGAGTTCGTAAAGCCAACCCCAAATGATGTGCCATTAATGGCCGTTGGGACGATTCATGAAATTCACCCTAAGAAATGGAGAATCGAAACAGAGGTATTTGCACTCGATAAACTTTGCGCCCGTGGAGAGGTAATCGCTGTGGTGATGCCAAGTACTTTTACAAGCAAAGAGTGATCTTTATTAATGTAAACGCATCGAATCCGGAATTAGATGTACTATCAAAGGGCCGTCCAATTATTTGGACGGTTATTTAGTGTATCTGAGTATACATTTCAAGCATGTTATCGTAATAAAGTGCATGTAGCCAGAAATTACAAGCCAAATATTAAGATATTAATATACTTACATTAAAAGCAAAGGAAGGTTCCGTGGATGAAAATAAACGTAGAGATAGATGAGGAGATCAAGGCGATAGAGGTGCTTATCCGCAATCGTGAATGGAATGAGGAAGTGCAGGAATTGATGGAGCGCTTGAAGGAGAGGAAAAGACCGTATTTTGTCGGCAGAAAAGGAGAAATGCAGCATGTTTTTCCGGGCAGAAGAAATCATCTGTTTGTTCACTGAGCAAGGTTCGATAATGGTAAGGACGAAACAGGGATTTTCGAAATGAAAGAAAGGTTATATGAACTGGAAAGGGAACTTCCTGGTGCTTTTCTGGTGAGTTTGGGACAATTACTCGTGAGTTTGGAGTAATTACTCGAGAGTTTGGAGCGAATACTCGTGAGTTTGATGCTATTACTCGTGAATTTGGAGCGAATACTCGTGAGTTTGATGCTTTTACTCGTGAATTTGATGTTTTTACTCGTGAGTTTGGAGCAAATACTCGTGAATTTGGAGCGAATACTCGTGAGTTTGATGCTTTTACTCGTGAGTTTGGAGCGAATACTCGTGAAACACAGAAACGAACATGCTTTTTTTCATTGTCATTACGATGCATCTTGAATTCAAAGAAGAGTTCGTTGTATTGACCTGCCAGCTTCATGATACTTTTATGAACTGATTTAGGTTCAATTGTAAAAGCTGCAAAACGGTGATTTAACTCCATTATGAGGGCCATAAAGAATAATGGGAACAGATGCCATGAATCCTCTGGAATTTCGATGAAAGCCCTTATACCTGCTCGATCTACAGTCATTTCATTTCATTTTTCCTGAGGTATTCATCCTTGCCTTGGAATGTAAATAAAGAGACACCGCTCCCTGTTGTATCGGAGTCTCTTAATATTTTATCAATTTTGTATCATTATCATTTCATCGTAGATTAAGTTTTGTCTAATCTCAGTTGCTGTTTGTATGGATATTTGCTCATCTTCAACCATTTGTGCAATGATATCACGTTCGATTTGCATCGCATTCAACTGAAATTGACTTACCATCTCTTCAAAGCGTCTTGCTTCTTTTTCACTTAATGTTCCGAACGGATTCAAATAACGATTATATCTTTGGATGACAAGCATGACTTCATGGCGGTTTTCAGGTGCAGTTTGTTGTTTGATCAATAAAATGGCTTCCTTTGAAGCTTCTTTTTGTGCTTTACGAAACTCCCTGATCAGGTCCGCATTTTTAACGATGGAGTCCTCTAATTTCGCTTCCCATTTCTTATCCCATTTGACATTGATCTTTTTCTTGAAAAGAATAGCCTGCAAATTGATCCAAGCCCTTTTCAGGGAGGATTTTTGCATATAATTCGAGGTTCTTGAAAGATACACTTTATATAGTTCAAAGGCTGTTTCAGATATAGTCCCTTTTTCGACTAATCCAGAAACGACTTCCAATTCCTTATTGGCTCCTAGCTCCACTAATTCGCGTATTGTCCGATCATCCGGTCGATTCGTTATTCCCCGTTCCAAATCTATCAGTTGTTCATTTAAATCATCCATTACTTGATGGACCGCTTTCTGATTCTCGATGGTTGCTTCTTTGCTCAGTTGATTGATCGTTTTATTTAAAACAATTTTATAAGCCTCCTCAGAGGTTAGACGCTCATCTTTGAATTCAATCGGTGTCTTTACCAGTAATGGCAAGAGAACCGTAGCCAAGGTAACGCTTAACAATATAACGCAAGCTGCGATAAACAAGACTGTATTACGCATCGGGAATAAAGTGTCATCCCGCATGAAATATGGTATGGATAAAGCTGTAGCTAATGTAATAGTTCCATGAATGCCGCAAACGGATGTCAAAAATGCAAATCGGGATCTTGAAACATTCTCCTCATCGGTGTCATTGCTATCTTCTGGATGAACCCTGGACATAATGAATTGCTCTAATGGATTCACTCTGTTTTTCGTAAAAGTATTATGCAGGATGTATACCCATATAAAACGGATCACCAATAATAAAAGAACGATCAAGACACTTATCCCAAAAAGAATGCCCCTATTTAAGTTGGACTCAATTTCCTGATAAACACTCGGCAACATAAATCCTAACAAAGCAAATACAAGTCCATTCAAGACATAACCTAATACAGACCATGTATTAGTTGATACAATTTGCAATTTAGTCGTGGAACTCTGAAGGCGATCCCGCTCGATGCCATGAATGACACCTGCAGCAACCACTGCCAAGATTCCGGAAACATGGAATTCTTCAGCTGCCATATAGATGGCAAAAGGCGTAAGTAGTTCAATGACAATAGACATTGGGATTTCTTCAAGTCCATGAACCCGTAAAAATAATCGTAATTTAACGATTAAATAGCCCAATAGGATCCCTATAAAGATGCCGCCTAAAGCTACAAATATAAAATTAAGCGATGCATCTTTTATAGAAAACACTCCAGTTAAGGCAGCTGCCAGGGCAACTTTAAAAGCGACGATTCCGGCAGCATCATTGAAAAGTGATTCACCCTCAAGGATGGGCATCATGTTTCCAGGCAATTTCAATCCTTTTGTAATCGATTGTACCGCTACCGCATCCGTAGGAGTAATTGTTGCGGCTAAAGCAAAAGCCACAGCCATCGGCATATCAGGTATTAACCAGTGAATGAAAAAGCCTCCTGCAAAAACCGTCACAAATACTAACCCAAAGGCCAATAACAGAATTGGCTTACGCAATTCTAGCATTTCTTTACGAGACGTATTTTTTCCTTCTGTAAAAAGCAGCGGAGCAATGACACAGATCATAAATAATTCTGAATGAAAATCAAATGATAATTGCAATGGTAATAATGAGAACACTGCTCCCATGGATATTTGATATATCGGAAGTGGGATACGAGGCCATATAGCATTTAATATTGTAGCGATTATTGTGGACACCAATAATCCGAGCAATGTGATTAAGAATGACATAGAATCTCCCTTATCTTCTAATGTTTTAGTCTGATTGCCCATGCAATATAAAAAAGGTATTTAAAACAATATCCTTTCTTTAAAAAAGTAACCCCTACTTTATGGTCCTGTGTAGCTTATTCAAAAAACAATACTTCGCCAGAGACAGTATTTTCGACAATAGCCTCGGTTTTTGATATACCCCTTAGTTATTAATTACAAACAGGATATCACAAGAGTTTACGGTTTATTCAAAATCAACTTATGACATGGCTTTTCCATGAAAATTAGTTCATGTCGGAAACAGGATTTTCTGTATAAAATACCCTTAATGAAGAAACATAGAAAAATGGAGTTAGAGCGACCTGCAAAAAAATGGGGGGATTCAGCTTGATTCGTAATGTGGGCAAATTGTTAAGAAAAACGAAAGAAAAAAAATCCCTGATGCAAAATGATTACCTGGATTCAAAGCCTTCAGATTCACTTGATGTGAATTTCAATCAAAATGTAGAAACACTTCGTTCTGTTTATGATAATTGCTCGGATGTCATGTTCCGCTCGTTCTTACTTTTCGGAAAGACGCGGGCGATGCTCATTTACATTGCGGGACTCTCAGACATCGAGGCGATTGAGCAATATGTGCTATCTCCACTCATGCAGGAGTCAACAAAAGTACCACAACCATTAAATGAGTTTATTGAACATAAAATGCCCGTTCCTAAAGTGGTAAAAGTGAATATGTTGGCGGATTGCATTGAATCGATTTCCTCTGGAAACCCAATCCTTCTATATGAAGGGGGAAGCGGTGGATTTTCTCTAGGATTGTCCAAATGGGAAAAGCGGGCGATTGAAGAACCTGTGGCAGAGGGGGGAGTTAGGGGGTCACGAGAGGGATTTATTGAATCTCTGGAAGTAAATACGTCCCAATTGCGACGTATTATTAAAAGTCCTGCCCTTAAAATACAATCAATGAAGATTGGAACTCTTACCAGGACGAATGTTTCAATTGCTTATATTGATGGCCTTGCGGATAAAACACTGATTGAAGAGATTACAACTCGGTTGGAACGAATTAAAATAGACGGAATTTTAGAAAGCGAGTACATCGAGGAAATGATCGAGGACAATCCGTTTTCACCTTTCCCTCAGATCATGTCGACAGAACGGCCGGATGTAGCCTGTGCCAGCTTGCTGGAGGGACGAGCTGTCATTCTTGTTGAAGGAACCCCTTTTACATTAATTGCACCAATAACCTTCTTTTCTTTGATTCAATCACAAGAGGATTATGCTCAACGTTTATGGGCAGGCACTTTTATCCGTTGGTTACGATATTTTTTTATGGGATTATCCCTTTTGCTTCCATCACTTTATGTTGCTATTTTGACATTCCATCATGAGGCGGTCCCAACCGCACTCCTGTTAAGCGTAGCGGCATCCCGGGAATCGGTCCCTTTTCCTGCAATTGTAGAGGCATTGGCTATGGAAATTACGTTTGAAGCACTAAGAGAGGCAGGGGTTCGCTTGCCGAAGCAGGTAGGTTCCGCTGTCAGCATTGTTGGAGCGCTAGTTATTGGTCAAGCTTCCGTACAAGCGGGATTGGTTTCAGCCCCAATGGTCATTGTCGTTGCAATTACGGGAATCGCTTCTTTTATGATGCCTCGCTATATTGCCGGAATTGCTTTCCGGATGCTGCGTTTCCCAATGATGCTGCTTGCCGGTACCTTAGGACTGCTTGGCATCATGATGGGAATCATCGCCATAGTCATTCACTTATGCAGTTTGCGGTCCTTTGGCGTTCCATACTTAGCGCCACTGGCGCCGTTAAAAGGTCAGGAGCTGAAAGATGTGCTGTGGAGAGCTCCTTGGTGGAAGATGGATACACGCCCGCATCTAACAGGGGATTCTAATGTATACCGTCAAGCCCCGGAACAGAGTCCAAATCCAAAAAGGGGGAGTGAAACGGAGTGAATAATGTCTGGAGGCGAAAAAGGATATTGGAGAAAGGAAAGAGGCGTCATTTCATTAAACATGTCCTTCTTTTGCTTGTTATTTGTGGAACAACCACTTTTCTAAGCGGTTGTTGGGATCGAATAGAAATCACTGATTTGGCGATTGTCACAGCCGCCGCCATCGATAAGAAGGGTAATGATCAAATCGAACTATCCGTCCAGGTCTTTATTCCAAGTTCAATAACTAGTGGAGGCGGTCAAGGAGGGAGCAGTCAGGGGGGGAGTGGGGCTACGACAATGGTGAGATATGAAAAAGGCGCCAATATTTCAGATGCATTGTCCAAGCTGCAAAGCAAGCTTCCGCGAAAAGTATTTTGGGGACATTGTAAAGTTTTTGTATTCGGTGAAAAGTTAGCGAAGGAAGGAATTCAAGAGCAGCTGGATTTTCTGCTGCGCCATCCGCAGCCAAGAGAGAAAGCAAATGTGTATGTCAGCAAAGGGGATGCAAAGCCTATCCTTGAATCTTTGCCACCCCTGGAAAACTATTCAGGGGAAGTGCTTAGAGAACTATCTGATTTACATATCGGGATGCTGGTCACACTGCAGGATTTAGATGAAATGTTAACCGGTAGGCCTCAGGCGGCCGCAATTCCAATCGTTAAAATATTGCCGCCGGGGAAAGGGCAAACGAAATTACAGGGAATTCCTTACATTGTCGGGACAGCCGTGTTCAAAAAAGATAAAATGACTGGAACAATGACTGAAAAGGAAACTAGAGGGCTATTGTGGTTAAGGGATGAAGTGGAATCATACACCGTGACCTTCCAACCCAAAGGGGTGAAAGGGAAGATATCTTTAAGTCCAGTGTCAGCCAAAGTCAAGATCATTCCGCAAATCATCAATGATAAATGGAAATTATTGGTGAAAATAAGCACGGATGGAGCTGTTATACAAAATGGAACGAATTTAAACCTTTCAAATCCTAAGTCTCTAAAAGCAGCAGAACGAGCATATCAAAAAGATATAGAAAATCGCATTAGGATGGCTTTTCTGCATATTCAGCATAAGAAATCAGACATTTTAGGATTGGGTAAAGATTTCTATCGGAAATATCCTAAACAGTTTAATAAGGTAGATAACCACTGGGATGAGATATTCGCGGAAATGGATGTGGAGGTCGATGTTGCGGCCCATATTCGAAGACAGGGCTATATAAACAAACCGGCGGGGTTGTCTGAAAATGAGGTGAAGGACAAGTGAGATGGGGGGCTTTTATTTGTACAACCGTGATCGTAGCTTTAATCATTTTGTATGAATGGCCGAAAATGAAACAAAATCCTAAAAAAGATAAAGTGGCATTTCTTACACTGCTCCTCACTGGCTTGATTCTATCCATGTTCAATCTCCCACAGATGTCAGGGCCAACTCAATGGGTGGAAATTCTTTTCAGGCCATTTGGAGAGTTTATGGAAAAGTGAGTCTATTAGTGGGTGTTGCGGGATTAATTTCATTCTATTAAGAAAGGAGGGAGTAGATGGAAAAAGGGAAAATTTCATCTCTGCAGATGGCATTCATGTTGTATCCGGCGATTGTGGCAACGGCTATTCTCGGGGTTCCCAGTATCACAGCCAAATATGCCAAAACTGATTTATGGCTGTCCCCCATTTTTGCTGCGCTCATAGGATATCTGACGGTGTATATCGCTTATAAACTGCACCAACTTTATCCAAAACAAACGGTGATCCAATTCAGTGAAAAGATCATTGGTCGGATTCCGGGGAAAATTTTCGGTTTTTTACTCTTGTTTTTTTATATCCAGAACACAGGGCTAATCGTTAGAGGCTACGCAGAATTTGTTGTGGGCTCTTTTCTGGTACGTACCCCGATTAGTGTGATCATGGTATCGATGATGCTTCTATGTGCGTTCATCGTACGAGGGGGGATAGAAGTGTTGGGGCGAGCTGCCCAATTGTTTGTACCTGTTTTCATTTTTCCAATCTTTATCTTAATCATTTTACTGATTCCTGATCTTGAATTCAAGAATATATTCCCGGTATTGGCGGATGGTATAATGCCCCCAATCAAGGGTGCGATTGTACCGGGTGGCTGGTTCAGCGAGTTTTTCCTGATGATTTTTCTTCTTCCTTTTTTGGTAGATATGAAAAAAGGGATGAAGTCCGGTATGATGTCTGTGTTTGCCGTGATGATGACGTTGATTGTGGTGAATCTTACGGTTCTTTTTGTACTTGGGTCAACAACATCCACAAAGCTTTACCCCTTGATGAATGCATCTCGATACATCAGTTTTGCCGACTTTTTTGAACATGTAGAATCCGCCGCCATGGCGGTATGGATAGTGGGGGCGTTTGTGAAAATTTCCGTTTTTTATTATGTATCTGCTTTAGGTACAGCGCAGTGGCTGAATCTCTCCGACTACCGACCTGTTGTATGGCCGATAGGGATTTTGATTGTTGTATTCAGTCTTTGGTCGTTGCCTAACTCGATAGATGTTAGCCGTAATGATATCAACGTCTTCCCGTTACAAGGAATTTTGATGCAAACGATTATTCCTCTGTTATTGTTGTTGATTGCTGTTGTAAGGAAAAGAAATCGTAAAGGAACCGAAACCGGCTGAATGGATTGAAACTCTTTTTTTAGCCGATTGAAGAGTTTATGAAAAAGTAAAACGATCAGTGGGCTTTGTGATTTCGAATTTCCATACTATCACGGAAAGGAGGAAGATGATGGAGAAAGGGAAAATTTCATCTTTACAGATGGCATTCATGATGTATCCAACGATTGTGGCAACGGCTGTTCTCGGTGTTCCAAGCATCACAGCGAAATATGCTAAAACTGATTTATGGCTTTCCCCCATTTTGGCGTCCCTCATCGGCTATGTGACGGTTTATATCACTTATAAACTGCACAAACTTTATCCGAAACAAACGGTTATCCAATTCAGTGAACAGATCATTGGTCGGATTCCGGGGAAAATTCTCGGTTTTTTATTCTTGTTTTTTTATATCCCGATCACAGGGCAAATTCTAAGAAGTTACGGAGAATTCATTGTCGACTCTTTTCTGGTCAAAACCCCGATTAGCGTGATCATGGCGTTGATGGTACTCCTTTGTGCCTTTATCGTACGCGGAGGGATAGAGGTGATGGGGAGAGCTGCCCAATTATTGGTTCCCGTTTTTATCTTTCCAATCCTAATTTTAATCGTCCTCCTGGGCCCTGATCTTGAATTTAAGAATATATTCCCGATATTGGGGAATGGAATTATGCCTCCAATCAAGGGCTCGATTGTACCGGGTGGATGGTTCAGCGAGTTTTTTCTGATGATTTTTCTCCTCCCTTTTTTAACCGATATGAAAAAAGGGATGAAATCCGGGATGATGTCTGTTTTTGCCGTGATGATTACGTTAATTGTGGTGAATCTTATGGTTCTTTTTATACTCGGGTCAACAACATCAACAAAGAATTATCCCGTGATGAATGTATCTCGGTACATCAGTTTGGCCGACTTTTTTGAACATCTGGAGTCCGCCATCATGGCCGTATGGATAGTAGGAGCGTTTGTGAAAATTTCCGTGTTTTATTATGCGGCTGCTTTGGGTACAGCGCAGTGGCTGAATCTCTCCGACTATCGTCCTGTTGTATGGCCGATAGGGATATTGATTGTAGAATTCAGCTTTTGGTCGTATCCTAGCTCCATGGATGTCAGTCGATATGATGTCATCGCCTTTCCATTTCATGGAATTCTGATGCAAACGATTATTCCTCTGTTATTGTTGGTGATTGCTATGATCAGTAAAAGAATTAGAAAGAGAAAGGGAAGCAAATCAAGCTAACCTTTTCTGCCGATTTTTTGATATTTAATTTAAAAGGAGCTCTATCTCAATGTTAAAACAAAGTTGATTGAAAGGTATGAGACCCCTGCTTAGAAATGCGCTTCCATGGGAGAACCCGCAGACGCAATAGCACCGAGGGCCCTACGTTCCAATCAACGGCCAAATTTAAAAACTTATAAAATGTAGAAAGACTCAATTATTATAAAGTTTGTCTACAGTCTGCAACCATTCCGTTTCCGAATGGTTTTTTTGCTGCGGGTTGAAAACTGGAAATCATCAGATGTACTTTGCAGCAAGTTAAAAATAATTAACAATTTTTTTCAAACCGTTTGGAAGTTTGTCCCGTTATCTATAGTACAAAGGCTTTTTAGAAGGGGGAGAAGAAAGACTTGAAAAAGGTCATTTTTGTAGGGTGGATATCATTGATGCTAGTACTGTTAGGATTTTCACCGGAAATGGCTCCGAAACGGGGGCAAGCTGTCAACGATGTCGTAAAAGTATATGGACCAGGAGGACCTTTTGGGCCTATCAAGGAAGTGGCGGAACGATTCACCAAAGAAACGGGGATAAAAGTTGAAGTAACAGCGGGACCCGAAGAAAAATGGATTGATCAAGCCAAACAGGATGCGGATATTATTTACGGAGGGTCCGAGTATATGCTAACAGAATTCATGCATGATCATCCGGAGGTCCTTGATGGAAAAAACCGTACAGAATTGTACGCACGGTCAGCTGGAATTCTGGTTAGAAAAGGAAACCCAAAGAATATCCAGTCATTGGAGGATCTAACGAAGAAGGGCGTAAAGATTGTGGATGTTAATGGAGCCGGGCAACTGGGGCTATGGGAAGATTTAGCTGGAAGAAAAGGATTGATTCCTGGAATTAGCAGGAATATTGACATTTCAGTGAAGTCCAGTGCAGAAGCTATTAATTTATGGAAGACAAATTCAAAATTGGACGCCTGGATTACATATGAATCCTGGCATTACAGTCTGGCGGATGTGACGGACCTGGTTCAACTCCCTGAGGAAGACAAGCTCTATAGAGGGACCCCGGTAAGCATAACAAGTAAGAGTGGAAACAAGAAAAAGGCAAAACAATTCATTGCTTATCTTAAAACGGAAGAATCCCATCAAGTGTTTCAAAAATGGGGATGGAAGTAAAATTTATGAGGAGTGAGAGTATATGAAAAAGTGGATGGTATTTTCAGTTTTTATGATGGTCTTAGTATTGGCGGCATGTGGAAATGAAGCGAAGGATTCACCCGAAAAGGATCAAGCTGTTAGTGGTACTGCCGATGAAAAAGCGGTAACCCTAAAATTATTGGAAAGTGAACCATTAGGCGAATACCTGGCTGATTCCAAGGGAATGGCACTTTACTATTTCAAGAATGATAAATCAGGAAAAAGTAATTGCATGGGTGATTGTCTGAAAAAATGGCCGCCGTTCATGGAAAGCGATTTTGCTGTCCCTAAAGGATTTGAGGAAAATGACTTTGGAACCATTCAAAGGGAAGATACAGGGGAAGAGCAGGTGACGTACAAAGGATTTCCACTCTACTATTTTGCGAATGATAAGGCAGCGGGAGATGTCAATGGTGAAGGTGTGAAAAATGTTTGGTATATTGTGAATAATAAGACTATTTTTCCGAAATAAGAAAAAGGGGCGATCAGTGATGGTCGTTCCTGTTACACATTTTTTCCAAATTTACATGTGAGGAGTTGCAGGTGCGATTGAAAGAAAAACTTGATAAGGAATTGATGGCATTAGTCATGAAAAAGCATCGTCCTGCTCTGGAAGAACTTTATGACCGCTATATTAAATTAATCTATGGTTATATTTTTAAGTTCACAAATGGAAATGCTGAAAAAACAAAGGAGATTGTGCAGTTGGTCTTTTTAAAGCTCTGGACCACAAAAAGCAGTTACAATCCCGAAAAGGGGCACTTTGTCAGCTGGCTTTTGACCGTTACACGAAATGTGTGTGTGGATTATGTCCGTAAAGACAGCGTTCATATCCGGAATAACAAACACATGGACATGAGTCATCCAATAGACATAGAAGATCCTAATAATGATATAGAAAATGGGCTATTGCACAGTGAAATTGCCAAGGCAAAAAATAAGTTAAGCAAGCCGCAAAAAAGGCTGATTGATTTACTGTATTGGAAAGGGTACTCGTTAACGGAAATTGCCAAAATTGAAAATGAACCGGTTGGTACCATCAAGAGCAGACTTCACCAGTCGCTTAAATTGTTGAAAAAGCATTTGGAAGTAGGTGGTTTGTAAATGAATACAGAGTGCGTTAACCTGCTTTCATTTTTATCGGGTGAACTGGGAGAAAAAGAAAAAAAGGCATTCACGGAACACTTAATGCACTGCTCTGAATGCACTAGGGAGTATGAACAAATGACAGAAGCCTGGAATTCATTGAAATGGGATTTTGAAGAAATGGAACCTTCATCTTCCCTGAAATCAGAGGTTATGGATTTTGTCTTTAAGACTGACGATGAAGTTCCGGTGAGAAGGGAAAAGAATTGGAGTGTTTTTTTCTTTAAGCAGTTTACACCAGTCACTTCAGGTCTCTTGCTGGCTGCACTGGTTTTGGCGTTTGTGCTGTTATATTCCAATATTCAACTGAAAAAAGAACTTGCAGCTATCAATCTGCCAATGGAGGTTAAAACGTCGCTATCTTTGCAGCCTGCCGATAAGACCGCTGTAAATATGAATACGGACGGTGCTGCATACATTTTGCAACAAGGTGAAGAAAGAAGGTTAATCGTTCAGATTCAGAATTTGCCTAGTCTTCAGAAGTCCGAGGTGTATCAGGTGTGGTTACTGAAAGATGGAAAACGGACAAATGCAGGAACTTTCAAGCCTGATGAAGCCGGCACAGGATCATTGACATACAAACTGTCCATTAATGATAAATTCAATCAAATTGGCATCACAAAAGAACCGGATGCAAATAGTACAAAGCCGAGAGGCGAAAAAATAGTAGGATCTTCTTAAAAATAAGGGACTTTCCCGCAAAGGGGAAGTCTCTTATTTTTTTGTTCATACCTGAATTTAATAGCTAAGTGATTTAAACAAGAAGAAGTCGCCGCGATTAACAATGGGAGCTCATTTGAATTGGAATATAAGTGTTTACCATTCACCATGATCACTAGCAACGAATAACCAGCATGTCGGGTGGGGGAAAATGGACTTGTTTAAAGTTAAACAAGCATTGTCATTTCCATGGTACCTATTTATTCATTAAGTCCCCACAGTACTCCCGGATCAACGCTGAGGCTTTCGTTTGGCTGATAGAGAGGTCCTTCGCGATTTTCCTTGATGATTTATATGTTTGGTAAGATTTCCTGATCAATATCCGTTTCGTTTCATCAAGTGCTTTATCGAGTGAAGTGGGGAGATCAATCTGTGTGACCTGTTCAACGTTCTCGGTTATCATTTCAGGCAAGTCGGACATCAGGATAACGGAGTCACTTATTAAGACCAACCGTTCAATCAAGTTTTCGAGCTGGCGTACATTGCCGGGCCATGAATAATGAATTAATAGGTTCAAGCATTCTTCCGAAATGACTTTATTTTCATGATACCTTTCATTGAACTTATTTAAAAAATTGTACGTAAGGGGAATGATATCTTCTTTACGTTCTCGCAATTTTTCCAAGCTTGCAGTATGTATGTACCATGAATTTGCATAATTAATACGTAATTAAAGGAAATGTGTTAAGTTGGACTAAAATGATTATGGGGGCAGCGATGAAATACGAAATTATTTTATTTGATGTTGATGATACTTTGCTAGACTTTGGAATATCGGAAAAGAATGCGCTGCATGAAGCCTTTTTAGAGTTTGGTTTGCCAACAGGGGCGGAGGATTATGCGGGATGCTACCAAGAAATCAGTAAGGTATTATGGAGGGATTTGGAACAGGGGCATATAGATTTAACCATTCTGGGAGTGGAAAGGTTCAAGCGGTTGTTCCTGAAGCATGGGCTTGATATGGATGCGGATGCGTTCAGCCGTGCGTACCTGGGACATTTGGGAAAGGAAATACATCTTCTGCCCGGGGCTATAGAAGTTTGCGAGAAGCTTGGAGGATGCCGGCTTGCTATTATAACAAATGGCTTCACGGCAGTGCAGACAGCAAGGATCGGCGGGTCAGCCCTTTGCAACACCTTTGAGACCTTGATAGTTTCCCAAGAGGCTGGGTTTCAGAAGCCTGATAGAGGGATTTTTGATTATGCATTTTCCAAGATAAAGATCACAGATAAATCGAAAGCGTTGATAGTGGGTGACTCCTTGACTTCAGATATACAGGGCGGCTTGAATTATGGAATGGATACATGCTGGTACAATCCCCATCAAAAGGATAATGATCTGGGAATCAAGCCCACCTATGAAATCCGGACGCTCACTGATCTTTTGGAGATTGTAGGAAGTAAACAAGTATAGGGTGGTATATGCATTGTAAAAAAACAGAGGCCGCTTGTCCGAGTGATAGACGTGCAGCCTCTGTTATTACTCATGCAAGAGATTTTAGAATCAGTTCAAATCCAGCTTATGTGGTTTGAGTGTTTGATCCTTTTCTTTTCTTCTGCTGAAATGCGGGGATAATATACAAAGCGCCAGGGAAATCGCGAGACCTGCCATCATGAATCCGCCAAATACCAAAGGGGATGGGCCATATGATTCTGCCATGGCGGTCCAGATGAGCGGACCGAAACCCGCAATGGCTGCCGCGACCTGATAACCGACGGATAATCCAGTATAACGGACCTTGGCTGGAAAGAGCTCCGAGAATAATGTCCCTTGTGTGGAAAAAATGGCTCCCCAGATGACACCGAGTACAACTGCCTGCATCATGTAGAACCAGCCAACCCCACGCCCAATCATTGTGAAATATGGGATGGCCAAGACGAAAAGGAGAGTCAGGCCCCCAAAATAGATGATTTTTCGATCAATGAAATCTGAAATGTAACCAATGACAGGAATGGTAATCAGCATTGTAGCGCAGCCAATCGTTAAACCGGTAAGAGCTGAATCTTGGGAATAACCAAAATACAGCGTAGTAAAGACGAGAACATAGGACATGATGAATACATTGAAGAAGCCGTCCCCAATTTTTAGTCCGATCACTTGCAGCACACTTCTCCAATCGTGTTTCAACGTTTCAATAATGGGAACTTTCGCAAGATCGCCGCTATCTTTCTGCGCTTTAAATTCCGGCGTTTCTTCAATGCCACTCCTTACCCAAATTGCCAACCCGATCAGTACACCGCTTAAAAGGAATGGAATCCGCCAACCCCAAGATAAAAATTGGGCATCGGTTGTCAAGGAGCTGATGAGGGTTAGGCTGAACGAGCCGGCAACCAAGCCGATGGGGACCCCTAGTTGGGGAATGGATCCATATAACCCACGAACACCTTTAGGAGCAGATTCCGTTGCCAATAGGATGGCTCCGCCCCATTCACCTCCCAAGGAAATTCCTTGAATCAACCTCAGCACCACCAAGATGGCGGGGGCGGCCAACCCAACCTGGGCATAAGTGGGCAGAACACCGATTAGCATTGAACTCCCTCCCATACCAATAAGGGTGAACATGAGTGCTGCCTTCCGTCCGATGCGATCACCCATATGCCCGAACAGGATGCTGCCGATTGGACGGGCTGCATAACCAGCCCCGAATGTGACAAAGGCGAGAAGAAGTGAAATCGCTGGATCATGATTGGGAAAGAATAGCGTCGTAAAAACCAGGCCCGTTGCTGTTCCGTATAAATAGAAATCGTACCACTCAATAACGGAACCCGCTAAACTTGCGAAAAGAACTCGACTTTTTTTCATGATAAATGCTCCTTTAATGCAAAGTTTTTCATCAAAATTGTTTTCAACGATAAATAAAGCCGAAATGAACAAAAATGATGGTAAATGAATATAAGTAAAAAACTGGATTATTTAGATTATTTTAGAGGGCCTATCCATACCGGTCAATATATTTCTGACTTTTCTGAAAAAATGAAGCAAATAACTTAGCTCCCTTCACCTGTATTGGCATATAATTAATTCTAAAGTAATGGAAATAAATGATCCGATCTTCCCGGGTAAAATGACTAAGTGGATAAAAAGAAAATATGTTACTGATTAGAAAACCGAATATTTAGAAATTTTGTGTATAGAAGAGTGGCAAAGTGGAAATCATGTGGATAAGGAAATGAAAAATGAAAAAGAGGAAAGGATAAGATTTTAATAAATAATAATAATCTCCAAGTTATTTAGTATAATAGAAAAAAGGTTAAGGAGTTGGTTTCGTATGGAGAAGCAATTGCCAGGAACATCGCTTGAACCTGAAGAGATGGCTGAAATGGTTTTAAAAAAGGCCCTTAGTGATTACCGGAAAGCACAAATCGAAAAAGAAATCGATGACTCATTAAGAAATCGTGATAAGGAAGAGTTCCTACGTTTAACTGAAATATTGAAGGGCATTTCCTGAAATTTTATTCTCTGTGAACAAGACAAGTAGTTAGGATATGGAATGTACAATGAATAGCCAGCAAAGCTGATAACCATAAATATGCCGATGAAAAAACTTCATTTACCTGGAACATACTAAGTAAATAGCAATCTATAGAATTATAATATTTTACATTGTAAGCGCTTTCTTGTATAATCAAATAAAGAAACGATGGAGAGAAGAGTGTAAGTGCGCTAATGGCGGGATTCACAGGTATTAGTTGCTGAAAAGTTCATGCACCGGGATAAAAACTTAAAGGGGGAAAAGTTATGAAAAAGAATGGAGTGTCTTTAGTTGAATTTGTTCAGGAGGATCGATTCGAACTCAGCTCCTACATTACTTCTTTATTTAACAAACTGAATGACTATGTTCCCAAAAGTCTTAAAGATAAAAGGTGAGTGACAATAAAAAAAGGATCAGGAAGATATGCAAGACTTCCTGATCCTTTTTTTATTTTGTTTTTGGTAATCAGAATTTTAAGTAGTGCACTTAAGTAAAAGTCTCATTAATTGACAATGAGAATCGTTATCGAATAAAATGATTCAATACAAGTATATCGATTGGAGTTGTTCATATTGTTCGTTCAGATGAGAAAAATGGTGGTAAAGGAAGGTAATGCAGAACAAGTAGTAAAACGGTTCAGCGGGGAAGGGATCATAGAAAAGCAGAAAGGATTCATCGATTTAAGTGTAATGGTGAAAAAAGTGCGACGCGGGGATGAAGAGGTCATCATTATTATCAATTGGGAGTCTGAGGCGCATTGGAAGCAGTGGGAAAAGAGTGAAGCCCATATCGCAGGCCATAAAGCAAACCTAGGGAAACCAAAGCCTGAATATATCGTCAGTTCGGAAGGATCATTATATGAAGTGAAGGCGATTAAAAAGGCAGTGAAATAACTGACCTTAAACTAGCCTGTTTTAAATTCCGTACAAATAAGTAACTGGGTGGAATATCCCATTTCTCAAACATCTTGTTAGCATAAGGATACGGAAAGGTTACCGTTCACATATAATAGCTTACCTTCACTAAAATTCAGGCTCCCATTATGGGTGCCTCTTTTTATTGATGAAATCTCGGGATAGGTTATGTAATTCCAAGTCTGTTGATATAGTACAATATCATTTTTGCTGGGGGGAATTCATATCGGGATTTCCTTATAAAGTACATGAAGTCGATTCATCTAGAATCATTACTGCCCACAATGAAAGGCGGTACCATGAAAAGAAAAAATTCATTCTGCAAGATGCGTTGATCCATCCGCGAATCTTTGGAGCAGCTGGTGCCACAGGAGTAAAAGGAATAACCGGATCAATCAGGGCCAGGGGAAAGCGACAGGAGAAGCGGGAGCAACAGGATCTACAGGAGCGGGAATCCAAAATTTGGATCATGTACAGTGTGGCAGGAGCTTCACGGAGATCATCCGTTTGAATTAAAAAGCTGTAACATTATAATATGGAAACGTGATATTGTGAATCCCATTCAACTTGAATGTGGATTTTTTTGATGGCCTTTATATTGAAATAATGGGCGATAATCTTCATACGTTTCACTTCGAATTGCCGGCAAATATTAAAAAGCGCCCTTAGCTTGAACAGCATCTATGGCTAAAGGCCAAGGACCATTCATGGATTACGGGGGATTTCAGTCCAGATTACAAATACTGTTTGTATTTCTTTAATTTATAGATGACTGTTGGCTGGCTGACGCCTAAATGTTCTGCCATTTCGTATGTGGTTTTACATTTTTTCCATGCTTTTGCAATTAGTTGCCTTTCAACCTTTTCCAGTGTCTTTTTTAAATCGAAATTCTCTTCACAATCCTGTTCGATTGCAAGGAAGTTGGAGTCTTCAGGCTGTTCAATTTGCCCTGTGATGGATTGCGGAAGGTGTTCGGGAAATATAATTGGCTCTTCGATGGTCAGGATTAACCGTTCAATTAAGTTTTCTAATTCCCGTATATTTCCGGGCCAATGGTAATGGGTTAAAACTTCATATGTCGATGGATGGATTTTTTTGTATTTCTGGTATTTATCATTGGTTTTTTCTAAGTAATGCTGAATTAGGAGAGGGATATCTTCTTTACGTTCATGCAATGCCGGAATTTGGATGGGAATCACATTCAAACGATAAAATAAGTCCAATCTAAACTTACCTTGACTTACCATCTCCTTCAAATCTTGATTAGTCGCTGCAACTAGGCGGAAGTTAATATGGTTTTCTTTTTTTCCACCGATGCGCTTTATCTTTTTCTCCTGTAGTACATTCAGTAATTTAGCTTGCATGGCAAGTGGGAGTTCCCCAATTTCATCCAAGAAAAGAGTACCGCTGTCAGCCTGCTCGATCAGGCCTTGCCTCCCTTGCTTATTTGCCCCTGTAAATGATCCCGGCTCATAGCCGAATATTTCTGATTCAAACAAACTTTCAGGTATGGTGCTGCAATTCACTTCGATAAAGGGTTCTTTCTTTCGGTTGCTTTGGTCATGAACAGCACGGGCAAAAGTGCTTTTCCCTACGCCGGAAGGTCCTAATAAGAGAATCGTGGCATCGGTTTTTGAAACATTATGGATCGTTTTTAAAATATGCTTCGTTTCATTACTTCTGGCAATCAGATAATGGTTATCCAGTTCTTTTTCTCTTAAATCCTCAACTTCCGTTTGATAGCCTTTAACTTTTCGTTGTAATTGTTCAAATTGATCCTGCAATTGCAGGATCTCGGTTTGATCCTGACCATAGCTTATTACCCTAACGAGGTGTCCTTCCTTATTAAAAATGGGATAGCCAGTAGACATGACAACATGACCCGTTTTTGTTTCTTGCATTATGCGTTTCGCTTTCTTTTCCTTTAAAACAATCGCATTGATGGAAGGTGCAAGAAGGCCCTCGCTTTCTAATTGATAGACGGAGGTACCGATATAAGAGTCACTTTTCATACCATAAATCTCCCAAAGCTTTGGGTTGGAATATAAAATGATTCCATCTTGATCGGTAATGAGAATGTTATTATTCGATGTTTCAATAATTTTATTTAGTTCTTCCTCCAGCATATCATCGTACATACGTTACGCTCCTTTGGGTTTTGGGATGCTGCTTAATTAAAATATAAATCAAAAAGTCTAAATAATCAAAATTTAAATCAGGAAATAAGAAAATGATTAAGTTTTTAATCATTTGATGAAACAAAATAATGAAAAGCCTTATATACCGCAGCGAAATAGTTGGCCTGAATCTTGCTTATGTAAAAGGTAAGAAGAGAATTTCCAAACAAGGGTGTTATGAATATCCATTCTATTAGAAAAGATGGAAGTTTGTATGACATCTGCAAATGCAATGGATTGAAAAAATTAATAGTAGAATTAGAATTTAGGAGGATGTTACATGAAGAAGTATCAACCGAAAGACTCATTCAAATCACCCCGTTTTTGTGGAGTGCGTACGTTTATGCGGCTCCCATTTGTTGAACAGATAGATGAAAATATGGATTTTGTCATTACGGGAATTCCATTTGATTCCGGGCAATCATTTAGGACGGGTGCGAGATTCGGTCCAGAAGCCATTCGCGATTTTTCAATCCTTTTACGTCCTTATAATCCAGAACAAGATATTAATATTTTTGACTATATATCAGGAATTGATTATGGCGATGTTCCGATCATCCCGGGGTATATTTCGGAAACATATAAAAAGATCGAAGAAGAGCTTACTCCCGTCATTGAAAAAGGGATCATTCCGATTTCATTGGGAGGCGATCATTCCATTACACTAGGGGAGTTACGTGCAATCGTAAAAAAACATGGACCCGTTGCCCTGCTTCAGTTCGATGCTCACTCTGACACTTGGGATAGTTATTTTGATCAAAAGTATAATCACGGAACCGTCTTTCGCCGCGCAATAGAAGAGGGGCTCATCGATGTATCGCGATCTCTTCAAATTGGTATGAGGGGCGGTCTGTACGGACCCGAAGATCTTCAGGATGCCCGGGATTTAGGTTTGGGAGTTTACACGACAAACGATTATAAGCGTATCGGGGTCGAAAAGATGCTAAGGGTCATTCATGAGCGTGTTGCGAATGGTCCGGTGTTTTTATCTTTTGACATTGATTTTTTAGATCCGGTCTATGCTCCGGGGACGGGGACTCCAGAAGTTTCCGGTGCCAGCATTGATGATGCTTTAGCCTTGGTGAGAGGATTGACGAATATAGATTTTGTTGGATTCGATCTTGTTGAGGTTTTACCATCATACGATCACGGACAAATCACGGCTGCCGCAGCCGCTAATATTGTCTATGAATTCATCACACTCATCGCACTCGCAAAAAAAGGGAAAATGGAGAAGAAAGAGAGAGTAGGAGATTTGGAAACGCAGCTTAATAATTAGTTTCCTCATTTAACTGTAGAGAAGGAAGGAAGCGGTAAAGTCCTTTCTTCCCTCTTTACAAAGCGATAAGAACAATACAAGCCCAAAAGGAGATGTGTACATGCATATTTTGGATATATCGATCATGATTCTATATTTTTCTGTTTTAATCATTGTGGGAGTAATCGGATCCAAACGGGCAAAAACAGCAGATGATTTCATTGTGGCAGGACGCAATCTTGGTCATTTTATGTATTTATCCTGTTTAGCTGCTGTTATATTAGGGGGGGCTTCCACTCTAGGAACAGCAAAGTTAGGTTATCAGTTTGGGATATCCGGTATTTGGCTAGTGGTGATGATCGGGCTCGGCATTATCGCTATTGGGCTGTTTTTAACAAATAAGATATTTAATTTAAAAGTATTGACCATCAGTGAAATGCTTGAGAAGCGCTACAACTCTCAAACAAGATTGATCAGTGCCCTTGTCTCTGTTATCTATACATTCATGCTGACTGTAACGCAAGTGATCGGGATGGGGACAATTTTACATGTTTTGGCTGGTTGGAATTTAACGGTTTCCATGATAGTCGGGGGCGGGATCGTTTTATTTTATACAATATTAGGAGGTATGTGGTCAGTCACCATGACTGATGTCGTGCAATTCGTCATCATGACGATCGGTATTTTCTTTATCATGCTTCCGATGAGCATCTCTAAGGCAGGAGGGTGGGGCTCTCTTAAAGGAAATCTCCCGGCATCACATTTTGAGTTAGGAAATATTGGCGGAGAGACGATTTTTCAATATTTCCTATTATTTACCCTCGGGGTAGTCGTTGGCCAAGATATTTGGCAGCGTTTATTCACCGCACGAACCAAAGCTGTTTCTCGTGGCGGAACGATTGGAGCGGGGTTATATAGTGTTTTTTATGCGATTGCAATCAGTATCATTGGAATGTGCGCCTTTATTATCCTTCCTGATTTAGGCGATCCCCAAAATGCATTTACCAGTATAGCGATGGTAACTTTACCTGCTGGTCTATTGGGGGTTGTCATTGCGAGTGTGGTATCTGCCCTTATGTCCACAGCTTCAGGTACTTTGCTTGCTTCGTCCACTTTAGTTGTTAATGACATCATTAAAAAATATATTGGTCCAAAAATGAGTGAACGACAATTTTTAAAAACATCCCGAATTACAACTTTAACGATTGGTGTATTGACCATAATCGTTTCGATTTGGATTCAAGATATTTTAGTTGCATTGGATGTAGCTTACGCAATTTTATCCGGAGCTGTGTTCTTTCCGATCATCCTTGGTTTCTTTTGGAAAAGGGTCACGGCTACAGCGGCATTTTACTCGATTCTCGCCAGCATGATCGTTATCATTGTCGGATTGGTGATTAATGGACCTTCCTCCACTCAACCAATTCTGTACGGGCTCGCTACTAGTTTTGTCGTCATTACTACGATCACTCTCCTAAGTTCCAATAATGATCATATAAATGAAAGTGAAGTAAAGCAAGATATAAAGGGCAAAGCTGACATGGATACCATGGCTAATTAATGTTTCAGCAAAAAACGGAAAAAGATTCGAGGAGGAACGAAATATGACAAAGACAATTTCCCTGCAACCGGCAACATTCAATACAATGGAAGAAGAACGCATTCACAGGAAGGAACGCTTGGCAGCTTCATTCCGCCTTTTTTCAAAGTTTGGTTTCGATGAAGGGATAGCAGGCCATATTACGGTCCGTGATCCTAAATATACAGACCATTTCTGGGTCAATCCGTTTGGGATGCATTTTAGTCAAATTTCCGTTTCGGATCTTATATTGGTTAATCATAAAGGTGATATTGTAGAGGGTGAACATTCTATTAATGGTGCTGCCTTTGCCATTCATTCTGAAATTCATAAAGCACGGCCGGATGCGATTGCTGCGGCACATGCTCATTCGGTCTATGGAAAAACATGGTCTTCCTTAGGGAGACTGTTAGATCCGATTACGCAAGATGCCTGCCAATTTTACAATGATCATGCATTATTTGATGATTTTACTGGTGTCGTTTATGCATCCGAAGAAGGTAAACGCATTGCTAAGGCTTTAGGTCAATTCAAAGCTGTCATCCTCCGCAATCATGGATTGTTAACGGTCGGCCAATCTGTAGATTCAGCTGCTTGGTGGTTCATAACGATGGAACGTTCATGCCAAGCACAGATAATGGCTGAATCTGTAGGTAAGCCGATTTTTATAGAAGAAGAGTATGCCAAATTGACTGCAGAACAAACGGGAAATGAATATGAGGGATGGCTGAGTTTCCAGCCTCTGTGGGAAAGGATCAGAAAAGAGCAACCAGATTTCTTGAAGTGACCATGAAGCACGGCATGGTATAATCCCAACGGATTGCCTTCCCGTAAAAGAGGGAAAAAGGAATCGTATGTTCTTGAGGAGGTTTTATAATGTCCGCTTCTAAGAAAGCAGCACCTTCACTTTATATCAGGGTCGATATACCGGAAAAATACATCAATCAGTTTAAGGAGATTTGTTCGGAAGTTGTTGTCGAGCCATGGGAATTCGGCGAACCCGAACCACAGCCAACAGTTGATTTAACAAAGTTTGATGTCTTATATACGCTGGGGCTTCATGATAATCTTAACATTATAAAAAAAGCTCCAAAGATTAAATGGGTCCATTCAGACAGTGCTGGAGTGGAGGCCATGCTGAATGAAGATATAAAAAACAGCGATGTCATCATCACCAATGTCAAAGGCTGCACATCTGTCCCGATAGCCGAGCATACAATTGCGATGCTATCTTCGTTAGCAAGAGGCGTACCGACAATGATCAGAAATCAAATAAACAAAACGTGGGTTGAAATTCCAGTGAAAGATCTTGAAAATGCGAAAGTGGGGATAATTGGGTATGGTGATATTGGCCATGAGATAGCCAATAGATGTAAAGCGCTGGGTATGACCGTTATTGGGTGCCGCCGGAATCCCACCAAGAGGAACACCGAATATGAACCTGCTGATTTGATAATGGGAATGGATCAAGTGGATGAGGTCCTTTCCATGTCCGACTTTGTCGTCTTGGCCCTTCCGTTTACAAAAGATACTTCATACTTTTTCAATAAAGAACGCTTAAATAAAATGAAAAAAGGCAGTTATGTAATTAATGTCGGCCGAGGTAATACGATTGTCGATGAAGATTTAATTCATTCCTTGAGCAATGGGCACATAGCAGGAGCGGCTCTGGATGTGTTTGAAGTAGAACCTTTACCTAAGGACCACCCATTTTGGCAGCTGGAAAACGTCATGGTATCCCCACATAATGCTTACAACTCTTCCAAGCACCTAGATCGTGTGATGGAATTATTCCTTAGAAATTTAAAGCTTTTTTCTGATGGTAAACCCCTAATGAACGTTGTAGAAAAAAAACTTGGTTATTAACAGCGATCGGTCTTTTGAAAAGAAATTCGAATGGAGTACAAGGGCAGACCCTGATTGGGTTTGCTTATTTTTGTTTAAAAGCCGCTGCTTCATCTTTTTCTTGTATAGGACAATCTCTGATCAGGAAAAGCTGGATATAAGGAGGCGATGTATGAATGGGTACTTTCGAAGTTATTTCCCTGATGCTAAGCTTTGGCATGTTTGTAATTGCTATTCTTGATTTCAAAAATCATGACAAAAATCCTTGAAGATATTGAGGCAGGCCGATGTGTTTGATTAATAATGGAAGCGTTTTAAAAAATTCCGGGTTATTTAAAGAAGGTATTGATTTTCTCGATTTTTTAAACTTGCAGAGAACACCATTATGAGGTGTTCTTTTTTGTTTTGTTTCCAATGAGTTTTAATCGATATTCCATGCATACATAAGTATCATCTTTGACAAAACAATGATATACAAGTATAGTCTCTAATAGACCGGTTGATATAATTTCAAGGAGTGATCCAGCTATGGCAGAGAAACGAAACTCGAAAGACATTCTTATTGAAACTGCTTCCAGACTTTTTCGTATACGTGGATATTACGGTGTGGGGCTTAAGGACATTATTGAGGAAAGTGGTATCCCAAAAGGTTCGCTGTATCATTATTTTCCGAAAGGTAAAGAAGAATTGGCGATTGAGGCGATTATTCATACAAAGGAATTCGTGATAGATGAAATTAAACGGGGGTTTGATGAAATTGAAGACCCTATTAAAGCCATTCAGTCTCATATTTTTCATTTATCCGAGGTTTTTGGTCATAGTGAAAATCTATTAGGACTGCCAATCGGGACGATTGCAGCGGAAACATATACGACGAGTGAGCAGATAAGAATGGCATGTCAAGAAGCGATGGAAGATTGGCAATCCATTTATGTGAAGAAATTACTCGAAGCGGACTTCAGTGAGAAACGGGCAAAAGAATTGAGTATCGTAATTAATGCTTTGATTGAAGGGGGTATCCTTTTATCCTTAACGGCGAAAAACGGGGAACCTCTTCAAGCCATTGCGGAACAGATACCATTATTGCTGATAAATAAATAAGTCATGCGGAAAAATTATCTTAAGCTTAGGTCGAACAGTTAGTAATTGGAGGAATTATTTTATGTCAGCAGATGCAACACAGCAACAAAACCCAGTCATTAGGACGACCCCTATATTAATTGCATTTTTAATTGCAGGGTTCATCGGGTTATTCAGCGAGACGGCATTAAACATGGCGCTGGGAGATCTAATTCAAGAATTCAATGTCAGTCCTTCAACCGTGCAATGGCTAACAACGGGTTACCTATTGACATTGGGGATATTGGTTCCCGTTTCGGGACTCTTGATTCAGTGGTTCAATACTCGTCAATTATTCATTGCCTCAATGGTGTTCTCCATCATTGGGACGCTCATTGCAGCAATTGCACCCGGGTTCGGCATCTTGATGCTAGCCCGTGTCATCCAGGCAATCGGAACGGGTCTTTTATTGCCTCTCATGTTCAATACCATTTTATTGATTTTTCCTATTCATAAAAGGGGAGCGACGATGGGATTGATGGGGCTGGTGATCATGTTTGCCCCAGCCATCGGACCGACAGTTTCAGGCTTGATTATTGAAAATCTAAAATGGAACTACATTTTCTGGGTGTCTTTGCCGTTCTTTGTGATCGCTTTACTATTCGGTCTCAAGTATATGCAAAACGTTTCAATAATCACCAAACCTAAAATCGATGTACCATCCATTATTTTATCGACCATTGGTTTTGGGGGAATTGTTTATGGCTTTAGTATTGTCGGAGAGCAAGGATGGAGCAATGCGATCGTTTTATCCTCGATCATTGTTGGACTTATAGCGTTATTCCTGTTTGCTGTGAGGCAATTCAATATGGATAAACCAATGATTGACTTGCGCGTTTTTAAATACCCGATGTTCACGTTAGGGTTAATAACCGTCTTCATCACCTTCATGATCATCATGTCATCCATGATTCTCTTACCGCTATACCTGCAAACCGGGCTTGCATTAGCTGCGTTTTCTGCTGGGCTGGTACTATTGCCGGGTGGAGTGCTTAATGGTATCATGTCTCCGGTTACGGGGCGCATTTTTGATAAGTTCGGTCCAAGAGGGTTAGTGGTTCCAGGCTTCATTATCATGATTGTCATGTTATGGACTTTAACGAACGTAACGACTGAAACGACGATCATAATGGTAATCGTCATGCACTCCCTCCTTATGATTGGTGTTTCGATGGTCATGATGCCGGCCCAGACAAATGGCCTGAATCAACTGCCAAAAAATCTTTATCCAGATGGAACGGCTCTAATGAATACATTGCAACAAGTATCGGGGGCCATCGGTACAACCGTTGCCATTACGATCATGTCAGCATCCCAAAAAAATTATATGGCAAATGCAGAAGATCCGTTCGATCCGTCTGCCATTAGCGGTTCATTGACTGCAGGAGTTCAAGATGCCTTTATTTTCGGCCTTGTCCTTGCAATCATTGGTTTGATCGTATCGTTTTTTATCAGAACAGCACGAGACTAATAAGATAAATTAGCCAGCAGGGAATGGAGCTTCTCTGTCTGGCTTTTTTACTGGTCTTTATTACCATATTTCATCGAAAACGAAAAAATCAGAGTGAATTATTTGAAAACTAACCACTTATCGGATAATCTTACACAATGAAAGTTACTAAAATTCAGCTCAGGTAAAGCGGTTAACAGGAGGAACTCAAATGAAAACAATAAAAACCAAAATGTTTGAACCTGTAACAATAGGTGCATGGAACTTAAAAACAAGAACGGCAATGGCTCCTATGACTCGGTCGTTTGCCGATAACGAAACTGGTGTTGTGAATGACCTGACCGTAGAATATTACCGAAAACGGGCTCAAGATGGAATCGGACTTATCATTACTGAAGGTGTAGTGATTTCACCAAGAGCAAAGGGCAATCCTGGAGTTCCCGGTATATATACTCAAGAGCAAATCGACGGGTGGAAAAAAGTAACGGAAGCAGTACATGCTGAAGGCGGAACGATTATTGCGCAAATCTGGCATGTGGGCCGTGCAAGCCACCATGAAATTGCAGGAGGACTTCCTCCGCAGGCTCCGTCACCTATCGCTGCAGAAGGTAAGGTTTCACGATTCGGCAAACCTTTTGACACTCCTGAAGAAATGACAGAGACGGATATTGCAGAAGTTGTGAACCAATATAAACAAGCTGCAAAGAATGCAATGATTGCTGGTTTTGACGGCGTTGAAATTCATGGTGCACATGGCTACTTAATAGACCAGTTCAATTCTGACACCTCCAATAAAAGGACCGATCGGTACGGTGGTGATTTAAAACAGCGTCTGACATTTATGAAGGAAGTGCTAAAAGCAGTTATTGATGCGGTAGGAGCAGAACGTACCCTTATTCGTTTCTCGGCTTTGAAAATTGACCAGCCGTCTTATATGTGGGAAGACCCTGAAAAAGCGATCCAAACATTTATTGAAGCGTTCAATGAAACAGGAGTCAAAATGATTCACCCATCCACGATGGAATTTACCAAACCGATTGCAAGAGGATTGACCATGCATGAATTGGTACGCAGCCACTGGGATGGAATCATAGTCGGTGTGGGCGGGCTTGATCCTGAAACAGCGGAAGCAGCACTGGAAAAAGGCATCATTGACGTTGCGGCGATTGGCCGTCCGCTTATAGCCAACCCGGATTATCTGGCACGAATTAAGAAAGATGAAAAACTTGTTGATTACGAGGTAAAGAAACATTTAGGGCATCTGATTTAATAGAGATAAAATGTAAGGCTGGCTTGTTCTTTGACAGGACATCGCAGCAACCATACTTCATTTTCTAAAACTGATGCGATTCTTCTTCAAGAAGGGTCGCCTTTTCTTATGAACATAAAAGGGGAGAGTGGATGGTATATCGATGGAACGTATCATGGTTATCGGAGTGTCCGCGGGTGTCGGGAAATCTACTTTTGCAAGAAGGCTTGGAGATCATTTGAATATCGAGGTATATCATTTGGATACATTCTACTGGAGGCCTGGCTGGGTGGAGGCTCCTTTAGAGGATTTTATTTCTGCTCAAAAGGAAGTAGTGAGTCATGACAAGTGGATCATGGAAGGCAACTATAGTCATTCTTTTAACCTGCGTTCGGAGCTAGCCGATACGATTATTTATTTAGAACTTCCTCTCCGTTTGCCTTTACCGTGTGATAAAACGCTGGTTGTCTAATCTAGGTAAAACAAGGACCGATATGGCTAAAGGCTGCCATGAAAAACTAGACTGGGAGTTTATCAAATTTATCATATCCACTTACTTTCCTCGCAAGAAAGAAATGAAAATCAAATTGGCAGATCTTCAAAAGAGTGACCCTGAAAAGGTGATAGTTATGTTAAAAAGTAAGCCCGATATTGAAAGATATTTGTGGAATATGAAGGGATAAGCTTCTTACCATTAACCTTTATGAATCTTAGAGATTTTCGAAACTGGGTCTTTCCTGATCTTAACGGCGAGCTCATAAGCACAAATGGAAAAGGGATCTTCCAATCGAAGATCCCTGAGACTTTAGAAAAATTCGAAGAAATCGAGTTTGGCTGCGAACAATTTACGATTACGGCAACTCAGTAATCTAGTCTTCATCTTTTTACTAAAGGTTTTACATTTTGCGGGATAGGGGAGATATAGCTTTTTCCTTGTAATCGTTCTTTTAGTTCCGTTTTTGCCTTTTCAATTAATTCCGGATTTTGAAGTACTTCTACTGCAGTTGCCGCAATAACCTTGCCGGCATGAAGCATTCCTTTATGGGCAATGGATGTTGATCCCAGTGTAACCCACTGCCAGCTATGCAAAGGTGACCCAAGAACAAAACAAGCCGTTGTGCATTGGGCAGTAGGAACAATCCAGCTAACATCTCCCACATCCGATGAACCTGTTAATGGCGCTTGGAGGCCCTCAATGGGTTCTAACCAATTTGCCAGTGCATCATCTTGATTATCTTTAAATGGATTGATTGTACTGTTCCTTTCTTGTTCGGTTAAGGTGGCGCGGATTTCTTTGGCAAGCTGTTTTTCATCATCATCGTGTTGTGGAATGCCTAATTCTTGAAAATTCTTATACATGACGGAATCTAACACAGTGTTTTGGATAACATTGGAACAGGCTTTGTCAAAAACGATTTCCAATTCAGTTCCTGTCATCAGGGCAGCGCCTTTAGCAATATTACAAACTCTTAAGTAAATATCTTGGACTTGTGAAACTTCTGGAGCTCGTAATAAATAAAGAACTTCAGCATCTTGTTGGACAACATTAGGAGATAATCCACCTGAATTCGTTATTGCATAATGGACTCTTGCTTCCTGGATAATATGCTCTCTTAAATAGTTCACGCCAACATTCATAAGTTCTACGGCATCTAAAGCACTCCGTCCCAAATGTGGTGATGCTGCTGCATGGGAGCTTTTGCCTTTAAACTTATAATACACTTGGAAATTGGAAAGTGAATCCATCGACATGACGCCGTTAACATCCAGTGGATGCCAACAAAATGCAAAATCAACGTCATCGAACAAACCTTCTCTGACCATGAAGGTTTTGCCTGATCCGCCTTCTTCTCCAGGACATCCATAATAACGAACTGTCCCATTTATATGATTCTCTTCCATATAATCCTTCACTGCAACAGCTGCAGCTAAAGATCCCGTACCAAGTAAATTGTGACCGCAGCCATGGCCATTTTCACCTTGTACTAGTGGCTCCTGTTTAGCCGTAGCCGCTTTTTGACTCATACCTGACAATGCATCGAACTCTCCCATGATTGCCACAATAGGTTTACCGGTTCCAAAGCTGCCGATGAATGCCGTTTCTATGTTTCCAACACCATTTTCAACAGAAAATCCTTCGCTTTCTAATGTTTTGCATAGCAATTCAGCAGATTGATATTCTTCGAAACGTGTTTCTGCAAAATTCCATATACAGTCACTGACTTCAATGAATTTTTCTTTTTTTTGTTCAATGATTTCCGATAGTCTATTTACATATGTCATTTTTCACTCTTTCCTTCCTATATATATATATATATATATATATATACTGAAAAACTATTTTAAAAGCCGTCTAGCAATAAGATTCAAAAGTTCTACACTCCTTGGTAATACCTCTTCTTGAATATCAAATTTAGGGTGGTGATGTGGTGCAGGAATATCAGTCCCAATAATCATATATGTCCCTTTCCCGCCATTATCCTGTACTCTTCGAATCATGAAACTTGCATCTTCGCTTCCCGCAGAACCGGATTTCCTGCATGCTTCGATTGTTGAAAAACCATCTACATTCCTGGCTTCTTCCATGGCCAGTTCGACAAGTTCTTGATCACAGCGAATCGTAATTGCTTGTCCTATAATTTCAATTTCATGTTCAAGCTCGTGCATACCTGCACTATGAGCCACGATATTTCGAACACGTTTCTCCATTTCAGCATTTGCTTCTTCGGTTACAGATCGGGTTTCAATGATCATTTTTGCATGCGCTGGAATAATATTAGCGGCTGTTCCTCCATTAAGAACACCTACGTTCACACGGGTCGAGCCTGAACTGAATCTAGGAATGGCATGAATATTTAACAATGCGGTGGCTGCTCCCAATAATGCATTTTTACCTTTTTCAGGAGAAGCACCTGCATGAGAAGATACCCCATGAAAATGTGCAGCCATTTTCGTACTTGCTAAAAATCCGGAAGACCCACCGTGAAATTCTCCTAGAGGGACATCTGTGCCAAGGTGCAGACAATATATATGATCCACATCATCCAAAATTCCTTTTTGTACAATTGAATAGGCACCGCGTACGCCCTCTTCAGCTGGTTGAAAAATAAGCTTTACGGTTCCTGCGAAATTGCCATCCGCTAATTTTTCAGCAAGTCCTAAGCCAATGGCTGTATGGCCATCGTGTGCACAGGCATGCATATTTCCTTCATATTTTGAACGAAAACCGTTTATTTGCGGGAAGTGGTCAGAATCAGTACTTTCCGTAACAGGCAATGCATCCATATCAAAGCGGAAAGCTACGGTTGGGCCAGCCATTTTTCCTTTTAATACACCAATGACGGCAGTATATCCACCCTCCATTTCTTGGAGGATCTTTGGATTGGCACCATCTTGTAATGCTCTATTAAATGTTTCCTCTAATACTTCGATAGGGGGGACTCCACGGCGAGAATCACCATCTAAAGCATCTTTTCCAAATATCACGTTATACTTCAGGGAAGTTAGTGCTTCCACTACCTTTGAAGCAGTACGAAATTCCGTAAAGCCAACTTCCGGGTGTTGATGAAGATCACGTCTTAAAGAAATAATATCCAATTCGTTTCACTCCTAATTTTATTTGATGATAATTCGTATCATACGATTTAGTGTCTATATCAAGCTGCCCAGCCCCTCAAGTCGCTTAAGGGACATACGGGGCGCTTGGGACTTTTCAAATTACGGTAATTTCGGATATACTCCGGGACCAATTGGGAGGCCAAGGAAATACCAAACCACAACCAATAATGTCCAAATGATGAAGATGATAATCGGATAAGGCAAAATAAGAGAATAATAAGTTCCTAGTTTTGCATCTTTTCGATACTCTTGTAAGAAACTTAAGAATAGTGGGACAAATGGAGATACAGGTGCCAATGGCAGTACAGATGAATCTGCTACCCTGAACAACATTTGGGCGAAGGCAGGATGATAGCCTAATACCATGAACATTGGGACAAAAACGGGTGCCAATATAGACCATATTGCCGATCCGCTGGCAATGAACATGGAAAGAAGTCCAGATAAGAACATTAGCCCTATTAGGACAGGTGCACCTTCTATGTTTAGCTGTTCCAACAGATCTGTGATGGATAAAGCCAAAAACTTACCCATATTACTCCAGTTAAAGCAAGCGACAAACTGGGAAAGCGGGAAAACCATAATAATGAATCCGGCCATGCCTTTAATTGGGTCTACCAATAATTCCGGAATGTCATTTTGTTTCTTGATTGCTCCCACCTTAACTCCATAAGTAATGGAAACTGTAAAAAAGAAGAGTAAGATGATTGCGACAATTCCGGACATGAATGGAGAAGGGAGGATGGCTCCGGTTTCTGGATTTCGCAATAGGGCTCCTTCTGGAACGACTAGAATGGCCATAACAGCTATAAAAATCAATGCTGAAATACCTGTAGCCAGGAGTGCTTTGTTTTGTTGCTTCGTTAATTGCTCCAATTTTTTATGTTTACCGCCACCTTCATACTTTCCTAAACGCGGCTCAACAAATTTATCTGTAATCAAGGATATAACTACCGTGAGTACGATAACGGAAGGCGCCATAAAGAACCAGTTATCCGTAACATTAACGGTCAAATTTGCATTCATACCTTTCGCTACTTCCGAACTGATTCCTGAAAGCAAGACATCTGTTGTGACGATTAATAAGTTGGCAGTGAAACCTGAACCAACCCCAGCAATGGCAGCGAGCAAGCCTGCAACAGGGTGCCGTCCCACAGCAAGGAAAATCAAAGCTCCAAGGGGAGGCATGATGACAAGCGCAGCATCAGAAGAAACATGACTGAAGAAGGCAACAAATACAACTAAATAACTTGCGTATTTCCCTGAGACCTTTAACGACATTTTCCGAATCAAAACTTCTAACAAACCGACCTTTTCAGCGAGTCCCACTCCCAGCATTAGGGCTAAAATAGATCCCAATGGTAAAAACCCTGAAAAGTTTTTAATCATATTCGGCAAAATCCATTGGATGCCTTCACGGCTTAAAAGGTTTTGAACTTCCACTTTCTCTCCACTAATGGGGTCCGATGCCGAAACATGGAAAACGGATAAGAGAGCGGTTACAACAAATAAAAAGGCAATCATATAAATAAATAAGATAAAGGGGTGGGGGATTTTGTTTCCTATTCGCTCTACTCTATTGAAAAAACCACCCGTTTTCTGATTTTGAAGATTAGTTGTATCTTTGATTACTTTTTGTTCCATTACATTCTCCTCCTAAACCTTCTTCCATTTGTAGTTTGTGCGTTTTGCACCATTCCATTTATAAACTTTTCTCTTAACCTGCCTTAAACTCAAATTAGCGTCTTTCATCCTTTGTGAACTTTCATTAATCTCTTCCAAATATACTGCTTTTTATTTAACGAATATTTAGCGCTATTTTCGTTAAATGTATTATATAATTAAGAATAATCTATTTCAATAAAATTTTCTGAATAAAGGGAAATTATTTTCTGGTAATTGTTGTGAAGTAAACAATGGAATGCGAAATCATTGAATGATTAAATCCTGCCATTCTTGAACTTATGATAGATAAATAAACCATATTAAGCAGCACCGTTTATTCATGTCAAACGGTGCTTTACCATGCTTGTATATTTGGATATCATTTTTATTCCCTGTTAGGGTTGGTTATTTTGGTATAATAAAACGAATAGTATGATGTAGGGGTGAAATAAACTTGTATAAAATTGGGGTTGTTGGTCCACTTTCATCTTTAAAGAAAATTCGGGATGTTACTAATGAATTTGAACATGAAATTGATTTTATTGATTTTCCATATGAAGATGCACGTGAGGTAACGGATATTATAAAAAAACATCAAAGTACAGTAAATGGTTGGTTTTTCTCTGGACCGGTACCCTATAGAATAGCAAAAGGAATGTTGGATTCAGAGGCTAATTTTACATATTGTCCCCCTGTAGGATCTAGTCTATATCGATGTTTATTACAAATGTCTGCAGATCAAAAACATTTTTTCGATAAGTTGTCCATCGATATGATTCGATTGGAAGACTTTTTTCTTCATGAGTCGCTGCAAGAGCTGGGGATTTCCACTGAACATATTTATGTAAAAACATTTGATGAACAATATGATTATCAAGAAATTGTCCAATTTCATCTTCAGTTGTGGAGGGAAGGGGAGGTACATGGTGTCCTTACCGTTTTACAATCTGTTTATGAGGCCTTGAAGAAGGAAAGTGTTCCTGTCTACAAAATTAATATGACCAAAATGGAAATTCGGCAAGCGGTCAAGATTTTAATTGAAAAGGCAAAAAGTACTTATTTCAAGGATAGCCAGATAGGTGTCGAAATCATTGAAATTGATCAGTTTGATCAATTTGTTGACGAGGTTAATATTCGTTACCATCTGCAGCATTTGGAGCTTAAGATTAAACAAACATTACTTACATTTTGCGAAAAATTAGATGGATCCCTCATCGAAAATGGAAACGGACGCTATCAAATATTTAGTTCACGAAAGGCCATTGAACGGGAAATTGGCAGCTTGCGAAGTACTGTTCAACAACTGGCCCTTGAGATGGATGTTTCTGTCGCAGTCGGCATTGGTTTTGGTGAAACGGCAGCATCGGCAGAAATCAATGCCCGCAAGGCGATCCGTCATTCAAAAAAGAAAGAAAGTTCTGGAATTGTTGTTATCCAGGAAGATGGTGTAATGATCGAATCCGTAGGTCAAGAAGAACAATTGGCATACACCTTCCGTTCCAATGATAAAGAACTGCTGGATAAATTGAATCAGGCTAACATTAGTGTGAAAACGTATAAAAAGATAGAAGCATTGATCGATCGTATGGGCTGGGATGGCTTCACTTCCTCGGATTTAGCTTCCCATTTATCCATGACCGTTCGAAATGCCCAGAGAATCATGAGTGGTTTGAGTGAAAGCGGTTTAGTGGAGTATAAAGGAGAAGAACTTCAATCACCTCGGGGAAGACCTCGTAAAATTTATATGTTAAAGAAGTAACACCTTGATGTTCTTCGTATTCACGTAAATGAAATTCGGTTTCCGGTGAGATTATTGTGCCAATATCCCAATTAGAACATAAAGTAAAGGAACCCATTTAATTAATTCCTCCTTAAAACAAATAAGGAGAAGTTTCTATTATCAAATTGTGGTCATCAATCAAATTGTGATTCTGATAACGGTGTTGGTGGATTTGGTGGAGGTTTCGCTTTTATAGTCGTATTATTTATACTCTTGATCATTGTTGGAGCTACTCGTTATGGTAGCTGTAATGGCGCGGTCCAAGGATATGGCGGTTTCTGTTAAAAGCTCACCCGCTGTAACGAACAGAGTAAATAAGGCTAGTTTAAGGAGGATGATCTTTGTTTAAACAGGGGTCATTCTTTTTAATTCCATTGATATCTGTATTGATTGTGGTATATTTCACGTTTTAGATCCCCGGTGGCGAAGAAACATCGTGATTCTTTTGGTTGATTTACAAACTTGCAGGTGCATAACAGGATCGAAGGGTATTATCCTAAGTTTCTAACACGCGAAATATCTATTTCTATACCAAGGCAAAGACTAAAAAATTCTATCGTCTGTACTGCAGGAAAGGGATGGATATCTGAATGATAGCCCATTCTCCACCCATCTTCCTGCATAAAATAATTAAGCCCGATAGATTGTGAGGGAGGTAATTGCTTGGGTGAAAAAAAAGGATCAAACGCCTCTTCCAATAACCAATCTCACTGTTTTGAACCATTTATAAGCCCCAACCCCATTACTTCATTAAATCCTGTTCAACGCTTTCCTAAAATTGATAAAACAGCATTTGTCAGTCAGTTTTCCAGTGTCATAGGTGATGTTACCATTCGTAACAATGTCTATGTATCGCCTAATGTAAGTATACGTGCGGATGAAGGAACTCCTTTTTATATAGGATCCAATTCAAATATACAGGACGGAGTAATTTTACATGGATTATTCAATAAAAGGATTTTAGTTGGGACAAATGGCTATTCAATATTCATTGGAAATGAAGTGACCATTGCTCATGGTGCGATTGTCCATGGGCCTTGTTATATTGCAGATAAGGTATTTGTTAGTTTTAAATCCATTGTTTATACGGCAATTGTAGGAAGAGGCGCATTTATTTCTTATAATGCAGTAGTAACAAATGGCGTTCGAATACCGCCTGGTAGGTTTGTACCGCCAGGAGCTAATATTGATTCACAAGAAAAAGCGGATGCACTTTCAACAGTACCTAAAGATAGTAAGGAATTTGCACATGAAGTTCAACGGGTCAATCATGAATTCCCCGCATCTTACCACCTGTTATTTGGGAAAAATCGTTGCTCCTGCGGATTTGCCTATGACCAGTAATAAGTATGGCTGGATTGGGTCATTCGTAGAGGATTCCAGAAATGCGAAGCTGTCATTGAGGCAGCTTTTTTATTGTTATGGGCGGACATTATAATCGTACCTAAGAGAGGATGTTCTGAATAAAAGTTGTTAACAAAATAATAAACTTAAAGAGATGATGTGACTGGAAGGCGGCTCTATCCCCTTCTTTGTTTTGCATTCATATTAGGGGTTTATAACAATATTTCTTCAAAACACCTATTTTAAAAAACATAATTAAACTATTAAATAACTTTAGTATCCTACTTTAAGGTACATAGAGTGGTGAATCATTAACTATATTTATCCGTGCAGTGATTATAGATGAATAACGAATACAACGTATTTTTCCTTCATGTTGCATGATAAAATGAGACATAAGAGAAAAAAATTTGGCGTGGGTATGAATACAACTATATATTAAAGCATTGGCTACCACATTTTTCTTTTTGCTGCTGATATGATCAAGAGGTAACAAAAAAAATAAAAACAAGGGCTCATACAAATTGAAACAATAGTTAGACAGCAGAAGAATTAGGATTACATATCATGACTTGGATTAAACCAGGATATTCTACAAATAACAATGAATCTATTACAGATGGTAAAGGAAGTCGATTACTGGATGTATAAAATCGGACTTGTCGGTCTAAAAACTTCTATAGAACAAATTTTAGCCGCGGCAGAAGAATATAAACATGAGTTGGAATTCATCTCTTTGCCCTATGTAAGGACCGAAGAGGTAGAGAATATTGTAAAGGAACATGATTCACATGTACATGCATGGCTTTTTTCTGGTCCACTTCCCTATGAAATTGCGGGAAAAACACTATGTACAGATAAAATAATGGTCCATGTCCCAGCTACGGAATCTGGTTTTTATAAATCCTTTTTAGAGATGATCTATGAACAAGGGAAAATCATTGAGTATCTAAGTATCGATACTATGTCCTCAAATAATATTAGCGAAGAAGCTTTGTCACAGTTGAATATAAAAACCCAAAAGATTTATACGAAAGTGTTTGAGACAGATGTTGATACGGATGAATTGGTACATTTTCACTTGGATTTATGGAATGCGGGAAAGACAGAAGGCGCTTTTTCTTGTTTTCCTTCCGTGTGTGAAGCTTTAAGGGAATTTGGCATTCCAGCCTACCGTATGTCGATGAGTAAGATGGAAGTGAGGCAAACTCTTCGAATTCTTTCTGAAAAAGTAAAGGCATCCTACTTTAAGGATACACAAATCGGAGTCGAAATCATTGAAGTCGAATATTTTAATAAAGTGGCAGAGGAAATGAAAACTCCATATCATTTACAGTACTTGGAGCTTAGGCTAAAAGAAATGTTGATTCAACTTGGTGAAAAAATAAATGGTTCCTTTTCAGAGAAAGGGAATGGAAGATACATGATTTTTAGTTCTCGCGGCGCAATTGAACGAGAAATCATTACGCTCGAAGAAACGATTGAAAAATTGGCTTTTGAAGCAGATACAACCGTTGCAGTTGGAATTGGCTTCGGCGAGACTGCCTATTCAGCGGAAATCAATGCTTTTCGTGCTATTCAACATTCAAAAGAGATGAAAAAGCGAGAAATTGTGATTATTCAAGATGATGGCAAAATAATCGAATCACCAGGCAAAAAGAAAGAACTGCAATATGATACCCGTACCCATAATAAACCCCTTATAGAAAAGTTGAAAAACGGAAATATCAGTGTTAAAACGTATAAGAAGATATCGGCGCTTGTTCAAAGAATGGGCTGGAGTGATTTTACTACAAAGGACTTAGCGACACATCTAGAGATGACAGAGCGCAATGTACGGCGAATTGTTGCGGATATGTGCGAAGTTGATTTGGCACAATGCGTTGGTGAAGAGGCTAATGCCACCCGAGGAAGGCCGAGTAAGATTTATCAATTATTATGAATTACAGGCACCCATAATTTGGGTGCTTTTTTAGTGTGGGATAAACGGTTTTGAATTTTCGAAAAATATTGTAATGAAGACTGTATGAGATTATACTCTATTTAAGGAATTTTTTCCTTAAACTAACCTAAATTAAAAGTTGCTGTTTAAAATCAAACGAAAAGGGGTTGTAGCGTATGTCTCAAACCATAATGATTCATGATTTGATCGAGGCCGTTAAAGATGAAGTGATTGCTTGGAGAAGATATTTACATAAGTATCCGGAGCTGTCCTTTCAGGAGGAAAAAACAGCACAATTTGTTTATGAAAAGCTGCAAACTTTTGGTGAATTGGAAATTTCACGTCCGACAAAAACGAGTATTATGGCTCGTTTGATCGGTCAGCAGCCTGGGAAGGTCATTGCACTTCGGGCAGATATGGATGCGCTTCCAATTGTAGAAGAAAACGATTTTGACTTTGTGTCACAGAATTCAGGAGTCATGCATGCTTGCGGACATGATGGGCATACGGCGATGCTGCTCGGAACAGCAAAAATCTTTACACAGATAAAGGAGCAAATTAAAGGGGAGGTGCGTTTTTTATTTCAACATGCTGAGGAACTGCCGCCAGGTGGAGCTCAAGAAATGGTGAGGGCTGGTGCCCTTGATGGGGTTGATATGATCATTGGCACCCATCTCTTGTCGACTCTTCTTTTAGGGAAAATTGGTTTGGGTTACGGTCCGATAATGGCTGGGGCCGATACTTTTAACATCACCTTGGTGGGTAAAGGGGGGCACGCCTCACAACCTGAACTTACCGTCGATCCCATTGCAATTGGAACACAGGTGGTATCGAATCTCCAGCACATTGTTTCGCGGTATCGTGATGCCCAGGATGCTCTGGTGATTTCAGTGACTCAGTTCCATGGGGGAAGTGCGATTAATGTTATTCCAAGTAAGGTAAGCATTGGTGGATCAGTTCGAAGCTTTAATCCACAGCTGCAGGTAGAAATCCCGAATTTTATCGAACGGATAGTAAAAGGGATTACTGAAGCACATGGAGCTACATATGAATTCGATTATCAGTTTGGTTATGCTCCTACCATTAATGATGAAGAAGTTACCCGATTGATGGACGAAACGGTTTGTGAAGTATTTGGTGAAGAAAGTCGAGAGATTTTAAAGCCGATTATGGGAAGTGAAGACTTCTCTGCTTTTCAAGAAGTAGTTCCAGGAACTTATATTGGAATAGGGGCTCGTAATGAAGAAAAAGGGATTATATATCCTCACCATCATCCTAAATTTACAGTCGATGAACAGGCTTTACAAAATGGGGTGAAGTTATATGTTCATGGGACTTTAAAAATGTTAAATCTAACATACTAGGGGGCTAAGAGAATGAAAAAAATATATTGGCTCGGAATTATCCCGTTTCTTGGTTTTATCGTAGGCGCTTTGTTTACAAATAAAGTGACTCCCTATGTTCTGGGTATGCCATTTTTTCACTTTTGGATTGTACTCTGGTCTGTGCTAACTACAGGTATAATGTGGGTTATTTATCTACTGGATCCTGCTAATCAGAAGGGGGATTCAAGATGAATATTGCCGTTCTTTTCATCCTGTTTTTTTTCGTCATTTCCGTTTTGATCGGTATCCAGGCTAAAAAAGGGAAAGAAATGAATTTGGAACAATGGTCGGTTGGAGGCCGCGGAATGGGAGCCCTTTTGATTTTCCTTTTATCCGCAGGTGAAATGTATACTACCTTTACCTTTTTAGGTGCAAGTGGCTCAGCTTATGGGGAAGGTGGTTCCATCTTTAGTATTGTCACATATGGCTGTCTGGCTACAGTCATCTCCTATTGGACATTTCCGGCAATCTGGAGGTATGCAAAGAAGCATCAATTAGTTTCCCAATCTGATTTTTTTGTAAAAAAATATCAAAGTCCCTATCTTGGTGTACTTGTTGCGGTTATAGGTGTTATAGCTTG
Source organism: Peribacillus sp. S4 (assembly GCF_046715815.1). Lineage (NCBI taxonomy): Bacteria > Bacillati > Bacillota > Bacilli > Caryophanales > Bacillaceae > Peribacillus > Peribacillus sp. S4. Next base: position 908,861 of record NZ_CP175708.1, read on the forward strand.
TACTTGCTACTTGGTCCTGCAATTGAAGGGATTAGGATATATCGTGTTTGCAACATCATATGGGGCAATCTCTTCTACAGCTGCCATTTGGGTTGGAGCAATAGGTGTTACGATTTTTGTAATGGTTTCCGGTATTCATGGCTCAGCCAGGACAGCTATTTTGAAGGATATTCTCATTCTGGGCATTATCGTATTTCTAGGGGTTTATTTCCCCATGCATTATTATGGCGGGCTTCAGCCTATGTATGAGGCCATTGAACAGGCAAAGCCGAACTTTACCATACTCCCAGATCAAGGAATGAGCGTATCGTGGTATATATCGACCGTTATATTAAGCTCTATTGGATTTTATATGTGGCCGCACGGGTTTTCTCCTATTTATGCTGCCTCTAGCGAGAAAGCCTTAAGAAAAAATGCAATCCTAATGCCATTGTACCAATTGATTTTATTGTTTGCCTTTTTTGTTGGATTCGCCGCTATCTTACAGACACCAGGATTAAAAGGAAGCGACGCCGATCTGATCTTGCTGCAGTTTTCTAAACAGGATTTTGATCCATGGTTTGTGGGCTTAATCGGTGGTACAGGCGTGTTAGCCGCTCTAGTTCCATGTTCCATGCTGTTGATGTCTATATCAACGTTGCTTTCGAAAAATGTATATAGCGTATTCACTCCATCAGCAACGGAAAAACAGATTGCAAAACTGGTAAAATACATGGTTCCGCTTATTTCTCTTTTAGGAATATACTTGACCTTTCAGGGTGGAAATACCCTCTTTAGTCTCGCGTTAATCGCCTATAATTTCATCACACAACTAGCTCCTGCCTTTTTCGCCAGTTTGATGAGAAATAATATTGTAACCAAACATGGAGCATTTGCCGGGATTATAACAGGAGGAGTGCTAGTTTCCATCATGGAACTGGGGAATATAAAAATTGGTCAACTGTTTCCTTATATTCCTCAGGCAATAAAAGACCTGAATGTTGGTATTATCGCCCTATTTGTTAACATTGTTGTTTTAGTGGTGGTCAGTTTGATGACAAAAAACTTTACTTATACTCATCAAGATACTGATGATTTGGAGACATCAACACTAGAGCAGAAGATCTAATGCAAAAAGAATCAAATAGCTAACTCAACATGATTTTTCACATTCACATCCGGTTTAAATATGTAAAACGAATTCCTTCCAATTAAAACTTTCCTGGGGTCAGTTTTGCAGCACTCCATTTTCAGTTTGGAACGCTTTTACTGAATTGGGCTTTTTGGAATCAAAGTTGGTCCAGTGTACACAGGATAATTCAATGATCGCTAGAAGGGGATCTTTTGAGAATTGTTCTTTTTAACAATGAATAGTGCCTGCAATGAAACAAACCGGTCTGAATATGACCGGTTTGTTTCATTAGTTACTCTGATTTAGAGCTCTGATCTTTATTTCTTTTATTTCCTTTGCTGTTGTCCCCACTAACAGGGGTTTGACCGTGTAATTCCGGCGAATTTTGGTTATGGCTGCCTTTATTGAATTTTTTTGTCATGTCTCACATCTCCTTTCTTTTTTCAAATACAGTTTGTCCTTTTTTGGAGAACTTATGTTTCTCACTTGAAAGGAACAACTTTGTAATATTTTTCATTCACGGCTAGTAAGGCAGCTCAGTAGGGAGGATAGGTAGAATAATCATTACCTGTTGAAAAAAGCTCAGCCCTATGGAGTTACAGAGGACTGAGTTAATGTCTTAAAACGCTTGTCGGGCATCCAGTTTATCAATCTGGAACCGTAAGGGGAATTGCCATTTCGCCTTTGAGGGATCTTGCACAGACAAGGCGTACAAATTGGCTGTTATGACGGTTGAAAGTGCTAATAATGAAGATAAAATACTCGTATGGGAATGTTCGTAGGATCTTTTAGCATAGTTCATTCAAGAGGTTTTAATTACATAATTCTTACTTTATTTTTAAAAAGCTTGCAGTAGTAGTTTGTAGCTCTGAAAAAAAGAACAGTATATACAGATAACTGATTTCAAGGATACATGTGGCATTCTTTTTTAAAGCATGCATGAGTGATCTTTCCTTTCTTATTGTAATTTCATCAATTATACTAATGAATTTATACAAAATCTTCCTCTTTGTTAGATTACCTGCCATTGTTTTTCTGGATGTACGATTTTGTTGAAACAGGATTGTTCACCATGGCCAACTGATGCCATGTATATGAAGGAGGCTATTTTACGTGGCTCAATAAACACTTGTTATTTTAGTAAGGGGCATCATTCTTTAACCAAAGTACGGAATATGTACTTAAGTGATTACTTTTATCCACGCAAAATGACAGTCCATAAGTTCCTGTTCCATTTACGGTGATCAAATTAGGTAGGAAGTCGCAACGTTGCTTTTCTGATCTCAGGGTTTTAGGATCATTACTCGATCAGGTCAATAGAGGAATGCTCTTACTCTTCATTACTTACATATATTCAAAAAATGAAGAAAAATTCGATGCCCGGTTGATTTAGATGCCCTGACTTAATGACATATAAGCTCAGGCATTTTCTTGTATTTCTCAAGATTTAACTGTTATCAACGAGGCGGTCCATCACCATAAATCAGGTTATAAAACACCAAAATCCTCCTTTTGATCTCATGTAACACTGGCCATGCCAGGTGTTCAGAAAATGACGAATCATGACATTGCCATATTAAGAATGAAAGCTCTAATGTGAGTGGTAATGAGCAAGAAGTTGTATTTTTTTAACATTCGTTGAATTCTGAAAACTATCGTGTTAAAATTTGGTAGCACCAGCAATCATATTACGTATTTACATATTAATAGGGCCCTATTATTCAGAAGATTGCTAGATTTTTTCACATCTAGACTTTAGTGATTTACTGCGTAAAAATAAAATCAATAGAATTGGAGCTAAGTTAATGGGTGTAGATACTAATGCAAGTACGAAGAATAAATTAAAAGTTGATTATGTGTTTACAGATGCAGAGAATCAACTTCTTACAAATAAATTTTTGGAGTTAAAATGTAATCCTTATGAAGATTACACTTCCTTTCGTTCAGAAATCGAAAACATTGTCGATAACGATGTTGAAATAGAAGATATTGTGGAAAAAATAAAAGCTGCCGGTAATAGGATTTGGAAGGAAGAACCTTACTTATACCTACAAAACTGCCCTATAGATAAAGATGTTCCTATTTTTGACCATGAATCACCAGTTCAATCAAAAAGGGAGCTTAAAAAAACATATGTTGGGGAAGGTTTTCTTCAATTCTATGCTCAAGTCATGGAAATGCCAGCTATTGGATATATAAATGTAAATGATGGCGATGTCTTTCAAGATATCTATCCCATGAAATCTTTATCAGAAACACAATCACAAAAAGCACTGGTGGCTTTAGGATTCCATAAAGATTTAGCAAATCATTTCGTTCGGCCTGATTTTGTGAATATGTTATCAATGAGGGCCTATGAAGGAAATCAAATCTTTACAACATTCGTCAAAAATATTGATTTAATTCAGAAACTTGATCCTTCTGATTTAAATTTGATGCGTCAAGAACTCTTCTATACACCTTTTGATGATTTATCGACATATGGTAATCGTACTGAATTAGGGCGTGCAAAAAATCACGCCATCCTATTGAATGAAGAAGAATTTGATATTGCATATTTTGAAAATCGGACAGTGGGTCTTACGGAAGAAGCCCAGGGAGTTGTAGATAAAATAAAAGTTTTACTACATGAATTAAAGGCTCCGCACCTACTAAAGGCGGGTGAATTCATTTCCTTGTCAAACAATCATTCTATTCATGGTAAGGATGTTGAAGAAATCACGGATGTGGAAAAGCAAAGAACTCGTTGGATAATGAAAACCGTTAATTTGTGGAGTTTAGAAGAACATAAAGAGCATTATGTAGATGGTACAGATTGCATTGTAAACGGATAAATAATAAATCTGTCGGGAGTTAGCTCCCGACAGATTTGATTCCTCTAAAAGTTTTGAATTTTATAATACATACTAAGTTGCCCAAAGGAGGACAGCGTTATTGATTTGCCAATACGCTAAATTATTATGAATAATAGGTTTCTTCAAAATGCTTTTGAACTTATGGTAACTATATATCCCAATAACATTGCAATAAAAGATAAAGATATGGTTATAACATATAAGGAATTGGATACTTGGGCAAATGCTCTCGCCCATTTGCTTGCAAAAAAGGGTATTAACGAAGGAGACCGGGTCGCCATTGCAGCAGAAAGATCCATTTCATTAATAGCTGCCATGCTTGCAACGCTAAAAGCGGGTGCTGCTTACGTACCACTTGACCCTTCTTATCCATTAGACAGATTAAGGTATTGTATTGAAAAAGCAGAAGTCAATGTATTAATGACTGACGGTTCCGTTAAGGATTTAGCCTTTAATCGGAATTCAATAGATTTAAGAGAGCATTCTAAAATTAGGGCGGAAGATCCTCCAATGGTTCTGATTAATAATGAAACACCTGCCTATATCATTTTCACATCGGGCTCTACAGGACGACCAAAAGGGGTAGTTATTCCGCATCGTGCCATTGTCAATCATATGCAATGGATGCAAAAAGAATTTTCTTGGACTGAAGATGATATATTTTTACAAAAAACTGCATCGGGATTCGATGCTTCTGTTTGGGAGATATTTGCACCACTATCGTCTGGTGGTACTATGGTTATCGGTTCATCCAACCCATTTGATATTGCAACTGATATCAAAAGGCATAAAGTAACAGTTGTACAGTTTGTACCAACTGTACTTAAATTACTGTCAGAACAGGAGTCATTATCCAATTTCACATCCTTGCGCCTATTGTTTTGCGGTGGTGAGTCATTGCAAACATCATTAGTAAATAAAATCCAAACGAATTTACCAATACCGATTATAAATCTATATGGTCCTACTGAAGCAGCTATTGATACTACTTATAGAGTTTGTTTGCCAGGTGAAAATCACCTTTTTAGAGAAATCGATTTGGGACAGCCAATCGATAATGCTTCAGTACATGTTGTGGATGAAGAGTTGAATTTATTAGGTACTGGATGCGAAGGGGAACTACTGATTTCCGGTGAGGGTCTAGCCTTGGGTTATTTTGGTCTTCCCGATGCTACAAAAGAAAAGTTTGTTATATGTCCTTCTACAGGTCAATTGTCTTACCTCTCTGGAGATCTTGTTCATATTAGAGAAGATGGTCATTACGAATTTCGAGGTCGTAAAGATTTACAAATAAAGTTAAGAGGACTTCGTATTGAACTTGGTGAAATTGAAGAAACCATACGAGAAGTATCCTTCGTTAAAGACATAGTAGTAGAGGTTCGTGAAGAAGTCGAAGAACAATGGCTTGTAGCTTATATACGTTGTGATACTGAGTCTTGGGATGAGATTGGGTTGAGAAGCTATATTGAAAAACGTTTGCCTTCCTATATGATTCCTAATTTTTTTGTCCAGATGGATCGTTTCCCTTATTTAGAGAATGGGAAAATGAATCGACGGCAATTATCTTTAGTACCTTTTAGAAGTAATAATGATTTTGGCGGAATTCATGATAAATGGGAGCAAGTCATTGCGAATATTTGGGAAGATGTCTTAGGAGAAAAAGTTCATTCTGCTACAACTGCATTTGCCTCAGCAGGAGGGCATTCTTTACTGGCAATTCGACTCGCAAACCTTCTTTCCGCGGAGTTTCAACTTTCGTTAACACATGGATTTGTCTTCTTGTATCCAACAATTCGAAAACAAGCAGATTATCTGAAAAAGAATATTTCAAAGAATGGCAAGAATACTGTAGAACCTAAGAAATTGGAAAAGATAAACCAAAAATTTGATGCTAATCTTGAAGCCCCATTATCGTTGGGACAACAGGGAATACTATTCTTTGAACAAGAAAAAGGAGCATCTCAATATCATATAGCGTTTCTGTTAAACTTTGAAAAAGGTAAAACTACAAAAATAAAAAAAGCAATTTCCTATTTACGAAGAAGACATCCGATTTTATCATCACGAATTATATTAACTAACAATGGTGAATATATACAGAAATATGACAGTACGCTGAATTCCGAAATAAGTGAACGTTCAGTTGAGGAAACGGGCTTAAGAGAAGAAATTCAAACTGAAGCAGAAAGGAAGTTTGAATTAAATAAGGGAGGATTTCGTGCCTCATTATTTAGTACTGACAAGGCGGAATATTTATTATTAACTTTCCATCATCTAATAGTTGATGGTTGGTCCTCTCAGTTATTTGTAGATGAGTTGCATGAACTTATTGGAACCGATCTAGTGGAAAATACGGAAATGAATGCTGCATTCTTCCAATTTGCACATCATCAAAACTCAATGGATTTTAGTGAGGGTCTTAAATTTTGGAAGGAGTATCTAGAACAGATTCCAAATCAATCAAGATTCTCAACAAGTATGATGAAGGGGAGTACCCAAACAATAAATGGTAATCATATAAAGTTTTCGCTGCCAAAAGAACTAGAGCAAAAGATACTTTCTTTTTGTCAGAATACATCAATTACAGAATTCTCCATTCATCTAGCAATGGCAGCTTATGTCCTTGCCAGAATGAGTGGTCAACGGGATATTTGCATGGGGGTACCAGTAGCAAATAGAACCTACGAACAGGATTTTGAAGCGATTGGGAATTATGTTAATGTTGTTCCGTTTAGAATAAACTTTACTGAGGATGCTACATTAAAAAGTATTTCCGAAAAAATTGCACAGGATTATGCCGAGATAATAAAGTACGAGCATATTCCCATTGAAAAAATTATTCCTGCTGTTCTGAAGAGTAGAAGTAGTGACTATCGGCCCCTATTTCAAGTTATGTTTGTATATAATAGATTTTTGAAAAAACAACCCTATACTCAATTTAAGATGGAATCGGTTTTAAGTGATACTTCCAAATGCGATCTTAGTTTCATCATAGAACATGATGGAGAGAATTCAACATTCACAATAGAATACTGTAACGATTTGTTTACGGATCATGTAATCTCGGAAGTGAAGCAAGAATGGATCTCTCAAATGCAAAGAATAGCTGATGAAACCACTAAATTTGAAATCCAGGAAAATAGTATTGAAGCTACAACATTGAAAAATGACAAAAACTATCATGCGGATAAAGAAACATTAATGAAAGTTCAGAACATATGGAAGGATATCTTCAGAAACTCAGACGACAATATAAATAGTAACTTTTTTGAAATAGGTGGACATTCGTTATTGGCCATGAAATTTATTGCTCTACTAAATAAGCAATTCGAGCTAACTTTGCCAGTATCTATTGTATTTGATTATCCCACTATACAAGGAATAGCTCATGTTATAACAAACTCCATTAAACCTAATGGCGTAGTACACGTCTCACCAGCTGAGAACCGTCAAAAAATATGGTTTATTCACCCAGCTGGCGGAGCACTTTGGTGTTATAAAGAAATGGCTGCGGAATTAAATGAAATGTTTGACGTCTGGGGAATTGAAAGTGCGGAGATTCCTGAAAGTGATAAATATGAAGATGATTTATTAAATATGGCTAAACGATATGCTTCTTATATTCTATCTGTTCAACATGAAGGGCCATATTATATTACGGGTTATTCGTTCGGTGGTAATGTGGCTTATGAAATAGCTCGTTCCTTTGAGGCTGAAGGAAGAGACGTTGGTTTATTAACATTATTAGACTGTCATTTCAGTAAAGCTCGTGATTTCGACAAAATGGAGTTTGTTAAATCATATGCATTAAAGTTTACAAATGGAGCTAATGATAAGTTTAATCCGGATGAGTTAACCCATATGGACAAAGGGGGACTATTGGAATTCCTTTTAAAATTAGGAAAAGATGGCGGTCATCTCCATATGGACGCGGAAGTTGAGGATGTTAAGAGCGGCTTGGGAATTTGGGAAGCAAATAATGTCGCTATTCATCGTTACAATATATCAGGAGCTTTTTATGGAAAAGTTCTGTTTATACGAGCTGAAGAAAATGAGCAGGATACCACTGTGGGTTGGGAAAATTACTTGGCTGGGGAACTAACAGTGCGTTCAGTTCCAGCTCAACATTTTACGATCTATAAATCTCCAAATGCTGAAAATGTTGCTAAGATTATTATGGAACAAGTGGCATCTATAAGGTATGTATAAATCTAAGGAAAAAGGGTTTTTAGTATGAAAAAAAATCATATGCGTTGGAGATTTTTTGCTGAGGGTATTCAAAACACTTTATTTTATATGCTATTTCCATTTATTGTTTTATATTTAAACGATGCCTGGAACCCTTACCTAGCATCTTTTGCTTTAGCCATAATTTCAGTATTGGGTGTAATATCAGGTATTTGGGGTGGGATCTTTGCAGATAGGATAGGAAGAAAACCTATGATGATATCTTCAAGTATAGGTTTTCTGGTTGCGACTATATTATTTATCATTGGAAGAATAGCTGGAAGCAATATAATGGTGTTTGGCAGCTTCGGTTTAATGAGTATAGCTTATTCTTCATATATACCCGCAGGAAGAGCTTATATATCTGATTGGCTCGATGAAAAGGAACAAAAAAAAGCTTATGTATTCACCTACCAGATATTTAATGTTGCGGTGACGCTTGGTCCACTTATAGGAAGTTTTATATTTGATTCCATGCCTATTTGGTTTATTGGAACATCCTTGGTATCTGTACTGACTTTAGTATATATATCACTATGGAAAACTCCGGAATTTCAGGTTAATAGAAAATTAGGTAATGAAGAAAGAATGAATGCAAATGGTAAGTTTACAAAAGCAGTAGTGCTTATAGGAAAAGATAAACGCCTTTTAATTTTTGTTGTTGCCAGTGTATTTGCAGCTCAAGCTTTCATGCAGTTAGAAATATTGCTTCCGTCAACTTTACTAGATCGTTTATCTGAAAGTACATCAATATTCGGTTTTACAATTAATGCTTCTCAAAACTATGCTTCTTTGTTAATGACGAATGGGATTTTGGTCATTATTTTAGGCAGCATGGCGGCTAGACTTTCTTCAAAGTATAGCACCCGTTTTGGGTTTGTTGGTTCCAGTATTTTGTATGCTTTCTCCATGGTTATCTTTGGTTTTTCTCAAAACTATATAGGTTTTTTTATAGGAGTCTTAATCCTTACAGTAGCTGAATTACTTGTTGTTAGTACACAGGATTCTTACATTGCTGGCATTGCGCCTGCTAACCAAAAAGCACAGTACTTTGCTGCGGCAAATATACGCTATTCAATAAGTCGAATATTTGCTCCACAGTTACTAGCATTTGTACCATTGATTCGGCATGAGGGAGCTTTTCTGGTCGCTGCTTTTTCTTCCTTAATAAGCGCTTTCCTATTTTTCATGCTCTTTCAAAAAAGTATATTAGCTTATAATTCAAAAGTTGGACAGAGTATATCGGAGAAAATATAAAAAAAGGCAGAAATATTCTGCCTTCGGAATGTAGACAAACTCGATGGAATTTGAGTTTGTCTACATTTTTTTCGGTAGCACATTTTGAACTTTGATTTCCACTCCAGGCACTCGCTTTTCCCGCAGGCGTCTAGCACCTTACGTTCCACTCAACATTGTTTTGCCATCTAGATAAAATGCCTAAAGTCTTCATTTTTTTAAAAAGAATGAATAAAGCTTGAGGTGATGAAGATGCTTTATTAATATGATTCCATTCAGCGAGGCGTAAAAAAATTGAAGAAGTTGAAAACAAATAGGGCTTACCGTTAAAGTGTTTTCAACTCATTCATTAAACTATTCAATTCTATAATATCGATATTATCAGGGAATTCAAAGTGATTTTCATTTCCGTTATTAATACAAACACTTATGGGATACCCAGGTCCAAGATGATACAACTTAAAACGATAGTCATACGTATTTCCAATTTTTAAACCTAGTGATTTTATTTTTGAAAATTCCTCAGTTGGTATTTCTAAACTATAACGATTCCTTCTATTCAAGATTGAAAAAGTATTTGGGGGAACCAAAAAACCTGAACCTATACATTTTAACCAGCTTTCCTTCAGCGTCCACATTTTAAAGAAAATTTCGATTTGATTAGCTTTGGGTGATTTAATTAAATACATTAGTTCTTCACTGCTAAAAGTACTTTTGGCAATTTCATAGATGTTGAAATCTTTGACCTCTTCTATATCAACGCCTATGGAATCATTATGAATGCCAACAACAACCCAATCACCCGAATGGGAAATATTAAAGTGAATTCTTCCTCCTGCTAGATGGGGTTTCCCATTTTCACCTAAGACAAATTGGATATTTTGAAATGGATCTTTTAAACTGTCACTTATGCACCACTTAGCTAATAGCTCCCCAAATAAAGAACGGTATTTATCCTTTATCTTTTGTAATTTGTGTATGCTCAATTGTCTTTGTCGAGAACACAAATTGAGCATTTCTTCATAAGTATTTTCATTCAAATCAATTGGTAATTTTAAAGCGATAATTTTCAATTTTGATCTCCTTATTTACCTTAATATTGTGGGCACGAGAATCATTTGAGTGATCTTTGCAAACCCGGGGGAGACACAATTCTCAATTTCTGGTGATGTCATTTTTATTTAAAAATTCAATGATTCCACTCACCAATCCAGAGGATAATGGCAGTTCAGGATTTGTATAGGTTGCTAAATTTCCTGCTCGATCTGCAGGGGCTTCTTTCAATACATGATTCATCTTTTCGATTATAAGTAATTCTGAATCGCCTTTTTCCTCATGTAAAGCTTTTGCATTAGTTGCCGGCACTTGAATGTCTCTATTGCCGTTTACGATTAGAACAGGGATATTCAGTTCCTTTACTGATTCTAGCGGGTTATATTGAATCCAAGAAATCATGTAAGGCTGAACAGAGGGGCGGAATACACTTTGCAGATCAGCACTGACAGTCTCGACTTGTTTTCCTTGTTTTAGCTTTGCCAGAATATCTTTGGATTCCGTTAATAACGCCGGTGCAAGCTGCTCTTCAAGCTGTTTGATGAGAACTTGGTCAATAGGTTCACCTGCACCCGCCAATGAAATGAATATGTCTGTTTCTGTTTTCTTTGCGGCTGCCATTCCAATTAACGAGCCTTCGCTATGGCCGATGATGCCGACTTTGGAAAAACGGCCATCCTTTTTGGCAAATTGGATCCAGGCAGCTGCATCATCAATATACTGTTCAAATCTCAGGTCCTCTTCTTTTCCTGCCAATTGCAAATTTTCACCAATTCCGCGCTTATCATACCGGATGCTTGCAATCCCTTTTTCAGCAAGACTTTCGGCTAACATTTTCAAACTATTATTTTTTCCGGGATTTGCAATGGTGTTACCATCTTTATCGGTCGGCCCGGAACCCGCAATTATAATCATCACAGGAAAAGGCCCTTCATGTTTTGGTGTTTCTAAAAGGCCTTTAATGGTTCCGTTCTTTAAGTCGGCCTGCACGATTTCACCTGATTCTTTTTCTTCAACTGCCTGATCGGATTTCTTGAGCAATTCAAAGGGGAAGGCTTGCCCTTTTTGAACGAATGTTCCTGAAATCTTATCCTGATTTACTTTCCCATCAAACGTAATTTGCTGGTTTTGGATTTTCATATCAAAAAACAAGTCTGATTCACTTAACCTTACACTTGTTAAGGGGAATTCATTCAACCCTTGTACAGGAATACTTATCGTTCCATCTTTCTTCGTAAAATGAACAATGATTGGAAGCGGTTGATTTGGGATCTTAATATCTCCTTCCCATCTGCCTTCAATAGCGTTCAATGAGCTCACTTCCTTCGATTTCTCTTCCACCTGTACCTCGTCCTTGGTTCTGCAACCAGCCATTAATAAAGCAGCACTTACGATAATACATATAATCGAAAAAATTTTTTTCATTTGAGCCAGTTCCTTTCTTAAAATAATTAGACTCAGTCATTGGATATCCGTCTTCATTATAAGTAAGTTTCAATATGTAATTCCAATATTTTCCTTTGTAGTTGCGTGTATTTCTCCGTTGTATCCTTTTAAATAGGGTGGCAATTGTGGCTGTTAAGAGGAATTCTTAAAAAATATCGAAGGGACATTCAATCAGGCATAATAACCGGGAGAGCAAAAGTCGGTGTTTTTTTTAGGTAACTTTTTTGGGGATGGATATCAGGTCAAAGTTAGAATTATTTGAATTAACCATTGACATCTAAATGAAACTCTTTTAGAGTGGATGTGTAAATTAAATATCCTCGTTAGGTGAGGCTCCTGTGTAGGAGATACGCTACTGCCCAAAAATGTCGAAAGACGCCAATGGGTCAACAGAAACCATCGACATAAGGTGGTTTTTAATGTAGCTGGCTTTGTCCTATGCCACACAGTGCTAAAGCTCTACGAATGGAGGAACTGGATTTATGCTTGTATTTGTCATTCAGTCATATACGGCTGTTTGTATTTGTCATCCAGACAATGTACGCATATATACCGTATTTAACACCTTCATTTGTAATGGAGGTGTTTTTATTTTTTCCTGGAGGTGAGGGATTTGGATAACTATTCACGACGACATACTCGTGAATGGAAACAAGATTTTGGAAGGGGAATAATAATATTTTTTTTACTTTTAATATTTAAGGGAAATATTTTTTGGCTCCCCTAAAAAGGAGTGAAGATCAAATGACTTTACAGATCATAAAGGTATTAAAAGAAGGAAAAAAGAAAGAATTTCAAGCGATATTGGATGAACTCCAACCATATGACATTGCGCGTATTTTTGAGGGGCTCCCAGAAAAACATCATACACGCTTCTTGTTGTTACTCGATTCAGAACAAATCGCTGAACTGATTCAAGAAGTTGAGAAAGTCCATCAATTAAAAATCCTTAGTAAATTGGGAATAGAAAAATCCGGCCATGTAATGGATTTAATGGATAATGATGATCTAGCTTCATTGTTAGAGGACCTATCCCCTGGAAAAATCGAAGAACTTCTTTCTGGCATGAAAAAAGAAGAATCAAAAATCGTTCAAAATATCATGAATTATCCCCCTGAAACGGCAGGGAGAATCATGACAAACCGTTTTGTATGGATCCCCCAACATTATTCGGTGCGTGAAGCAGTTGAAAAACTGAAAATCTTTGCGGAGTTTTCGGAAACGATCAACTATCTTTATGTAATAGATAATGATAAAAAATTAGTAGGTGTTGTCTCTTATCGGGATTTAATAATAAATAATGAATCTGAAAAAATTCAAGATATTATGTACAGCCGGGTTATCTCCGTTTCTGCAGATGAAGACCAAGAAGAGGTGGCTCGTGTTATCGAGCGGTATGATTTTTTAGCAATTCCAGTAGTTGAAAAAAATAATGAGTTATTAGGAATTGTAACCGTCGATGATATTATTGATGTTGTCATTAAGGAAGCGAATGAAGATATTGAAAAATTATCGGCATCCGGTAAAGCTATAGACTTTGACACGAAGGCGCATGTGGCCGCATATCGTCGGCTGCCCTGGCTTATTTTACTTTTATTCATCGGATTAGTGTCCGGAACCATTATAAGCGGTTTTGAAGAAACCTTGTCCAAAGTTGTTGCACTTGCCTTCTTTATGCCGATGATCGCAGGGATGACTGGAAATACAGGCACTCAATCTTTAGCTGTTGTTGTAAGAGGCCTAATCACTAGCGATACGGATAAAGGAGCCGTGACCAGGCTCATTATACGGGAACTGAAAGTTGGCTTGATAATAGGCATCACCTGCGGAATATTAATTTCCATCATAGCTTATGTTTGGCAGGGAAATCCCGTTTTGGGATTAGTGGTTGGAAGTTCATTGGTGATGACCCTGATTATCGGGACTTTAGCTGGGACCATTATTCCTTTGATATTATATAAATTCAACATCGATCCCGCAGTTGCGTCTGGTCCGCTAATTACAACACTGAATGATATACTCTCGTTACTAATTTACTTTGGAATTGCAACGATGTTCATTTCAAAATTGATGTAGACTATCCATGAAATAGTTCATAAGAAGAAGGGGCAGTAGCCCTGTAACGGAAAATAAAAAAAGAGTATTTCAAGCTGCGGCCTTTTCCCGGTATCCAATCGGGGAAAGGCCGTTAAATTTTTCTGGTGAGCGAAACGTTTATTAAAATGAAAAACATGGGACATAATAGGCTGTAGCAAGTTTGAGGTTTTCAGGAAAGGATACATAAATAGTGTTATGGAAGCAATAGCCAATCATATTCTTTGACCTATGAACTTCATCAGTGATACGCTTCTTTTCGAAATTACGTATTCAAACCAAGGAGGAACAATGATGACACAAACCAAACAACAAATAATCACCCTGGCAAATCGCCCGAAAGGTATGCCTTCGAAAGGGGATTTTAACTTTGTTGAGAGTGAAGTTCCCACACCGAAGGATAATGAGATTTTAGTGCGTACACTATATTTATCTGTCGATCCATACATGCGTGGCAGAATGCAAGATACCAAATCATATATAGCTCCATTTGAATTGAATAAGGTCATCACGGGGGGCGTTGTTGCTGAAGTTGTTGAGTCGAAATCAAATTCCTTCAAACAAGGGGACGTCGTTGTTGGGAATATCGACTGGGCAGAATACACAGTTGTCACTGAAAAGGAAATCCGTGTGATTGATCCCAAGGTGGCTCCGGTCACAACTCATTTGGGGATTCTTGGAATGACCGGTTTAACTGCTTATTTTGGTTTGCTTGATATTGGTAAACCTCAAGAAGGTGAAACGGTAGTCGTTTCAGGAGCAGCTGGAGCAGTTGGTTCAGTAGTCGGACAAATTGCTAAGATTAAAGGTGCGAAGGTTGTTGGCATCGCTGGTTCGGATGAAAAACTTGAGTACTTAACAAAAGAGCTCGGGTTTGATGGAGCCGTAAATTATAAAAGTGATAGTTTTGCGACAGATTTAGCCAATGCTGTTCCTGATGGAGTCGATGTTTATTTCGATAATGTGGGCGGCGAGGTGTCCGATGCTGTTTTTACACTTTTGAATGCGAATGCCCGAATTCCATTATGCGGGGCGATTTCCTCATATAACGCGGAAGGAAAAGATCTAGGACCGCGTCTGCAATCGGCAATGATCAAAACCAGTGCACTAATGAAAGGTTTCACAGTTGGAAATTATGCTGCTAGATTCCAGGAGGGTGCTACGGAATTAGGTAAGTGGCTTCAAGAAGGAAAGCTGAAGTATGAAGAAACGATTATTGAAGGGTTCGAAAACACACCGGATGCATTTTTAGGTCTGTTTAAAGGAACGAACCTCGGAAAACAGCTTGTAAAAGTTGCGGAACCCGAATTCGCTCAACTATAAGTTTTATGGAAATATAGCTGAGGAAGGTTCTTCGTTGTGATTTTTAAGGAGCAATAACAAAATCGGCCTTTTTTCGATATTCAATCGGGAAAAGGCCGATTTCCTTTCTAGTAAAATATATTAGTGGTATCTCTTAAACCATTTGAAGGATAAGCCATGACGATAGCGGCAGATAAAGGTCGACCACTTACGAATAAAGAGTTCCTGAAATGGAAGGATACTCAAAAATCCGCCAGGTAATTTTGGACCTGCAAGTAGCGCTTCAGTTTTGCGGAGAAGCAACTGGATAACCAATCCAGGAAGGGAGTTCATATATGACTCCCTTCCTTTTAAGGTCGCCCCTGTTAAAAGGAGGAAATTGGCAGGATAATAGAAAAGTCTGTAAAAATGCTTGTTTTCATTATAAAATGGACTTATAAACAGAAAGGTGATGAACCATGTCAAACGTTGCTAAATTTCGTGATTTTTTAACTAGTGAGAAAATCTATATGAATGAGTTGAATGAAGATGGCACCACCTTTTTTAGAGCCGAGCAAAAGTTAAAGGACGGGTGGAAGGTCCTTTTAGTATTTGCTTTCAATCAAGATGAAAATGTGGCGGACTTATTTTGCTTTAATGTCGCCGAGTTGAAGAACCCTGAAAAGAAACAGGATGTACATACACTGTTGAATGAATTTAATGCTAATTTCAGGTATTCCAAACTGTATGAAGAAAATGGGACCATTTCGATTCGTTATTCATACTCCATTGAGGGGGATATCGTACCGGATCTGGCGTTCAGGAAGTTAATCATGCTGCTTGAAACGGCACAGCAGGTTTATCCGCGTTTAATGGAAGTCATTTGGTCTTAAATCATCATATAGGATGAAAAAAGTTCTCTGAATCAGAGGACTTTTTAACATACTTACTAGAGTGAATGAATATATTAACGTTACAATACGCTAATTATTAATTTTTTTTAAAAACCTATTGCATTTTTTCACATTAAACTATATAATTAATTTTGTTGATTGGTAATTCGACAAACTTCTACAAGAATATGCGGGTGTAGTTTAGTGGTAAAACCTCAGCCTTCCAAGCTGATGATGAGGGTTCGATTCCCTTCACCCGCTCCAATACATACTCATAACGTAGGGTTTCGTTACCTGGAGAACGAAGCTTTGCGTTTTAATATTATTACAAGAATTCTACTGTTTACAGTGGGATTTTTTTATTGTCCAAATTCCCTGCATTTATCGAAGCGGTAATACAGTAGTCATACCCGAAAAATTTTTGATTCATCCTTCATCCGGGAGTGCGGGGATTTCGATGCAGCACAAACTTAGTCAATATGATTAACTACGTTAGTAGAATCAGTTTGAATAAGTTTGTGCTTTTTTGTTAAAGGGGATGAGAAAGGCGTACCAGGCTTATGTAGCATCGATGATTATCAATCGAAAGGCAGAAAGTAACCATTGCAAATCGGCTGCCGGGACCCCGGAGACGTTTGCTTTGATGAGGCTTGGCAGACAGTCGGTGGAAAGGGAGCGGATTTCTGGAATCGACTGGAATGAAATATTAAGAAAAAACCGTAGGCTGGACATCCCGAACCAAGTTTAAGACGATGTGATCCTTGAGTTTTTTTACATTAATCCTTAAAAGATGGAAGAAATATGCGACACTCCTGCCGAGTAACTGGCTAGCCGAGATCCCGGAGACGTTTACGTCGAGGAGGCTTGGCAGACAGTCGGCGGAAAGGGAGCGGATTTCTGGAATCGACTGGAATGTAATTTAAGAAAAAACCGTAGGCTGGATTCATCCCGAACCAAGTTTAAGACGAGGTGATCCTTGAGTTTTTTTACATTAATCCTTAAAGGATGGAAGAAATATGCGACACTCCTGCCGAGTAACTGCCTAGTCGAGACCCCGGAGACGTTTACGTCGAGGAGGCTTGGCAGACAGTCGGCGGAAAGGGAGCGGATTTCTGGAATCGACTGGAATGTAATTTAAGAAAAAACCGTAGGCTGGATTCATCCCGAACCAAGTTTAAGACGAGGTGATCCTTGAGTTTTTTTACATTAATCCTTAAAGGATGGAAGAAATATGTGACACTCCTGCCGAGTAACTGGCTAGCCGAGACCCAGGAGACGTTTACGTCGAGGAGGCTTGGCAGACAGTCGGCGGAAAGGGAGCTGATTTCTGGAATCGACTGGAATGAAATATTAAGAAAAAACCGTAGGCTGGACATCCCGAACCAAGTTTAAGACGAGGTGATCCTTGAGGTTTTTTACATTAATCCTTAAAGGATGGAAGAAATATGCGACACTCCTGCCGAGTAACTGGCTAGTCGAGACCCCGGAGACGTTTACGTCGAGGAGGCTTGGCAGACAGTCGGCGGAAAGGGAGCAGATTTCTGGAATCGACTGGAATGTAATTTAAGAAAAAACCGTAGGCTGGATTCATCCCGAACCAAGTTTAAGACGAGGTGATCCTTGAGTTTTTTTACATTAATCCTTAAAGGATGGAAGAAATATGTGACACTCCTGCCGAGTAACTGGCTAGCCGAGACCCAGGAGACGTTTACGTCGAGGAGGCTTGGCAGACAGTCGGCGGAAAGGGAGCTGATTTCTGGAATCGACTGGAATGAAATATTAAGAAAAAACCGTAGGCTGGACATCCCGAACCAAGTTTAAGACGAGGTGATCCTTGAGGTTTTTTACATTAATCCTTAAAGGATGGAAGAAATATGCGACACTCCTGCCGAGTAACTGGCTAGTCGAGACCCCGGAGACGTTTACGTCGAGGAGGCTTGGCAGACAGTCGGCGGAAAGGGAGCAGATTTCTGGAATCGACTGAAAAGAAATTTTTAAGAACCTTTTTCACTGGTTTTATTAAGTGGAACAATAATGAAAAAACCCCTTCCGATTGTGGAAAGGGTTTATTTCCGTAATTATCCTTCCATAATCGAGTAAGTCCCTTCACCACCGTGGATTTCAAGGAACATATCCATCAAGGATTTCGTTAGCTGATTTGCTTCCGTGGTTGAAGTATTGGGTTGTAAATAAATGATTTGGATGGCTTTTTTCGTTTCCTCAGTGACTTTCGTGCGTTCTGAATCAACGTAGGGACTTCCGAATGCGCCAGCATGATCGGCTGAGGTAATCATATTTTCCATGGAATTGAAGCGGCCGTTCAAACCGTCATACCCATCTGCCCCCTCGCCAATCTTGATCGAGATGTCTCCCATTAATTTTTCAGCATCATAAATGCCGATCGGAACTTCATATAACAATGAGAAGAAGTTATTCAAATCGATGGCCGAATGGATGGGCGTCAAGTAATTCTGTTTTTTCACGCGGCGGTATAGGGCTTCCACGGAGGGACGATACCGTGATGGGTTTGTTCCTGTAGCCTTGAAAATTTCCCGCCACACTTTAATGCCGGAAAAGTCGGTCAATTCCTTTTCTTCAAGGTCGAAGAAAAGAGCTTCCTGAAATAGTTGAAGTCTTCCTTTCACCATTTGCGGGGAGGGACCGACTTCGATGTTTTCATATGTAATGACCCCGACTTTAAATTCAGGGATTTTACTGCTAAGATTAGCTGATACGGTAATTTCCAACCGTTTCACCTCCAAAAATGATTGCAATTAGTTTATCATAGATAGCAATGGTTTGAAATGGATTCAAGCTTCAATGGGAATACTGAATGAACGTAGGTGATTAATATGGATATGAACTCATTCAAGCAAGAAGTGATTTTATATAGTAAGGAAATCGGCATCGATAAAATCGGCTTTACTTCGGCTACGGCTTTCACCGAACTGAAAGGTCGGCTGATACGTCAACAGGAACTGGATTACCAGTCAGGGTTTGAAGAAGCCGATATAGAAAAAAGGGTAAGGCCTGAATTGATATTCGATAAACCGCAATCCATCATTTCGATTGCGCTTGCTTATCCTTCGAAATTGAAGGATGCTCCGCAAAGTACAAAAAGTGAACGCCGCGGGATCTTTTGCCGGGCGTCTTGGGGAACGGATTATCATACCGTTCTTCGTAATAAATTGCAGTTACTTGAGAATTTCATTAAAGATAAAGTGCCCGGGGCAATGATGAAGTCCATGGTTGATACGGGTGAGTTATCAGATAGGGCAGTGGCTGAGCGTGCAGGTATTGGCTGGAGTGCAAAAAACAGTATGATCATCACACCGGAGTTCGGGTCTTATGTATACTTGGGAGATATGATCACCAACCTGCCATTTGAACCGGATCAACCGATGGAAGATCAATGCGGGACATGCAATAAATGTGTCGATGTTTGCCCGACTGGAGCGCTCGTTCAGGGCGGGCAGCTAAATTCCAAGCGTTGCATTGCGTTCTTGACACAGACAAAAGGTTTCCTTCCGGATGAGTTCAGGACGAAAATAGGCAATCGTTTGTATGGATGTGATACATGCCAGACCGTTTGTCCGAAAAACAAAGGAATGGATTTTCATTTTCATGAAGAAATGGAACCCGATCCCGAGCTGGCGAAACCGCTGTTAAAACCCCTGCTTACAATTTCAAATCGGGACTTCAAAGAGACATACGGCCATGTATCTGGCTCTTGGCGCGGTAAAAAACCAATCCAACGAAATGCCATTTTAGCATTGGCCCATTTCAAAGATGAAACGGCATTGCCTCTATTGATACAGGTCATGAAGAATGATCCGCGACCTGTCATCAGGGGGACGGCGGCCTGGGCAGTTGGGAAAATTGGCCGGGAGCAGGCTGTTTCCGCATTGGAAGAAGCACGAATGAAGGAAAAGGATGAAGAGGTATTGGCGGAAATTGAGAAAGGACTGCAGTTTACCTTGGAAACAAAATAATATTTAAAATGCAGCCGCCTCGTAAATATAACGGGGCGGCTTTTTTGCTTAGGCTCTTTTCGTAAAGATTGGTTGTTTTTAAAACGAAACTATTTAAGGTTGATTGGAGCGGAAGTGCGAGACTCCTGCGGGAGCAGCGGGACAGGTGAGACCCCACAGGCGTTTACGCCGAGGAGGCTCACCGCCCGCCCCGCGGAAAGCGAGCATCTGGAGGGGAAATCAACCACACCGCACTACTTGGTAAATAGCAACAAAGTATGTGAAAACAGCCTTTGCTTAAGATATTCCGGTTCCTTCAAGGAAAATCTTTATAAAAAGTTTCATTATGGTTAAGGATTGAAACTCCCACATTTATGAAGTTGTGTTTTTGTCCATGCCTCGTACATACACATTAGCATAGATGGTAAGAAGGAGGGCATGAACTTGAGGGAACAATTGCAACGCCTTTTACAAGAAAGAGTGGAGTTTTATACTACAGATGATCTGGAACGGGGTGAAAGGAAGTTACATTTGAAGAAGAAAATGTTGAGGAACCGCGCCGCCGAAATTGTTCGGGTGAATGCGGCAGGCAAGGTACATTCGAAGAGAAAGGAAGACAGGGATACAGTCCTTACTTATCATGTCCATCTGCAATATTTATTGAAACAGGAGGATTCATTTTATATAGAAGAAGAAATGGAAGAAAGGGAGGCACGGTTTCGAAATGGGTATATAGTGGATGAAAATGAGTTGATTCCCAGCTTTGAAACCGAAGAGGCACCGCCAAAATGTGATCCAGGCGCAGATCGTCTCGCATATAGGTATGATCGAATGAAGGCCGTTCAATATGCCGAGCGTTGGTGGAATGAATTCAATCCGGCTTATTATAAATTCACCGATGATTGTACGAATTACATTTCACAATGTTTACATGCAGGGGGAATACCGATGTGGGGGGCGCCAAATAAAAATAAGGGCTGGTGGATAAGGGGGAAAAGCTGGAGTTATACATGGACGACAGCTCATTCTTTATATCATCTGCTTAAAGCCGGGAATGCCATCAGGACAAAGCAGGTGGAGTCGGCCAAGGAATTGAATTTGGGCGATATCCTCTGCATAGATTTCGAAGGGGACGGACGGTTCGACCATAACTTGATTGTAACGGCGAAGGATCAGGACGGGATGCCGCTTGTGAATGCACATACGATGAACAGCCGTCACCGATATTGGACGTATGAGGATTCAACAAGATATACACCGAACATCGTTTATAAATTCTTTGTGATTTTGGATGGAGGGTGATAGGTTTTTAGTCTTTTTTGTTTAATGCTATAATTAAGATGAAGTTCAAACTAGAGGTGAAAATGAAGTGTCAATACATGTAGTTTTATATCAACCACAGATTCCAGCAAATACAGGAAATATCGCAAGAACATGTGCAGGGACGGATACGTCTTTACATCTCATTCGCCCGCTCGGTTTCTCGACGGATGACAAACAGCTCAAACGGGCCGGGCTCGATTACTGGGAAAATGTAAAGATCCATTATTATGATTCGTTAGAAGAGTTTTTTGAAAGAAACGCCGGCGGCGAATTTTATTACTTGACGAAATTTGGGGAGCAGCCGCATTCCAGCTTCGATTACAGTGATCAAGAAAGTGAGATATTCTTCATTTTTGGCCGTGAAACGACGGGTCTCCCGAAAGATCTGATCCAAGAAAATATGGATCGGTGCCTGCGGATTCCAATGACGGATAAAGTACGTTCCCTTAATCTGTCGAATACGGCAGCCATCTTGGTTTATGAAGCACTTAGACAGCAAAATTACCGTGAATTGGATTTGAAAACAAAAGGTTAAGTTTCATCAATACTGTCATCGGGGGCATTTTAGCCCCGATGATGGATACTTTACATATTCTTTAGGGGTGGGAGCATTGAATAACATTATTGAGAAGATTTTAGATCACCGTTCCATTCGTTCCTTTGAGGACAAGTTATTGTCTGGGGAGCAAATCAATACGATTGTGGAATGTGCCCAAGCTGCATCGACTTCAAGTTATATTCAAGCGTATTCAATCATAGGGGTAACCGACCCGGAAAAGAAAGCCAAGCTTGCCGAACTTGCCGGACCACAGTCATATGTAGAGAAGAATGGACATCTATTCGTCTTTTGCGCCGATTTATATCGTCAGGATATGGTTTCCGAAATGGAAAACACGGACCTGTCCGAATCAATTGAAAGTACCGAGAAATTCATGGTTGCCTGTATTGACGCGGCTCTAGCGGCCCAAAATGCAGCATTGGCGGCAGAATCGATGGATCTAGGCATTTGCTATATAGGCGGGATCCGCAATAATCTCCCGGAAGTGTCAGCGATTTTGAATATACCGCATCGTGTTATACCATTATTCGCTCTAGCGGTCGGATATCCGAAAAACCGTTCGGATAAAAAGCCGCGCTTGCCGTTGTCCAACATTTATCATGAAAATGGATATCAGGAGGATAAGCAAGAGTTCATCGGACAACTTGAAGAGTATAATGAAACGATTTCCAGTTATTATGAGCTTCGGACTAAAGGTAAACGAAAAGACACCTGGACCGGGCAAATGGCAGGAATGCTTGGAAAGAAAAGCAGGCTGTACATGAAGGATTATGTTGAGAAGCAAGGATTTAAGAAACATTGATTAATGAAAATGGCCTATTAGGAATATTCTTGCCAAAGTGCTGAGTATGAGGCAAACAGTACAGATCCCGGGAACGTCTCCGGGATCTTTATTGTTTTCATTGTCAGTCGGTAATACGGACCGGCCCCAAAAATACTGTCAGAAATTCTTCTTATATGACCATGAAATTACCATTGACAATATATTTAGATAGAATTATAGTAATTAAGTAGTGGATAATGATAATCATTTTCATTTGAGTTTTTACTTACCTATTTTTTTCAGTAAATGGAGGTTAAAAAATGGTTCGCCTATATACAGAGAATTTGAATATTGGTTATGGTGAACGTTTAATTGTAAAAGATCTCAGTGTGGAAATACCAGATAAAAAAATCACAACGATCATCGGTTCAAATGGATGTGGGAAATCGACACTTTTGAAAGCGATCACCAGAATCATTCCAAATCAATCAGGTACGGTTGTTTTAGATGGGGTTAATATCTCAAAAGAAAGCACTAAGATTCTTGCAAGAAAAATGGCCATACTTCCGCAGACACCCGAGAGTGCAAGCGGTTTGACGGTTGGGGAGCTCGTATCATATGGGCGCTTTCCCTATCAAAAAGGTTTTGGGCGCCTGACCCAGAAAGACTATGATGTGATTGATTGGGCACTTGAAGTGACCGGCACGAAAGACTTCAAGTTCCGTCCCGTGGATGCTCTTTCAGGAGGTCAGCGCCAGCGTGTTTGGATTGCGATGGCCCTTGCCCAGGAAACGGAAATCATCTTCCTTGATGAGCCGACCACCTATTTGGATATGGCCCATCAGCTGGAGGTTCTGGAATTATTACAGAGGCTGAATGTAGAACAGGGACGTACAATTGTCATGGTTCTTCATGATTTAAACCAAGCTGCTCGCTTTGCCGACTATATCATTGCCTTAAAGGACGGGGAAATAGTCAAAGCAGGAGATTGTGAAGAAGTCATCACTCATGAAGTTCTTAAGGAAGTATTCCATATTGATGCGGTAATCGGACGAGATCAACGAACGAACAAACCAATGTGCAGCACATACAACTTACTAAAAGGAGATTTGACAACAAATGAAAAAGATAATGTTTCCGTTTATACTGCTGTTAGTGTTAATTATTAGCGCTTGTGGTAACGAGTCAGCCGAAAAAGAAAAAAGCTCCGCTTCCAAAAAAGAAAAATCAGGTACCATCACCTATCAATCTGAAAATGGTCCTGTTGAAGTTCCCGCAGATCCTCAGCGTGTTTTAGTACTATCATCTTTCGCAGGTAACGTAATGGCTTTGGATGTTAACCTTGTAGGGGTTGATTCCTGGTCTAAAATGAACCCGAATTTTAAAGAGTTAAAAGATGTGGAAGAAGTGACGGACGAAAACCTGGAAAAGATCATCGAGTTGAATCCGGATTTAATCATTGGTTTATCCACGATTAAAAATGTCGATAAATTAAAGGAAATTGCTCCAACCGTAACTTATACATACGGAAAAGTTGACTATTTAACACAACATGTAGAAATCGGTAAACTTTTGAATAAAGAAAAAGAAGCTCAAGCATGGGTGGATGATTTCAAAAAACGGGCAAAAACGACTGGTGATGAAATTAAAGCCAAAATTGGAGAAGATGCTACCGTTTCAGTTTTCGAAAAGTTTGACAAACAGTTCTATGTATACGGTGATAATTGGGGACGTGGAACGGAAATCCTTTATCAAGAAATGAAATTGGGTATGCCTGAAAAGGTAAAAGAAGTGGCACTGAAAGATGGTTACTTTGCCTTATCATTAGAAGTCCTTAAAGACTATGCAGGTGATTATGTGATTTTGAGCAATAACAAAGATCAGGACAATTCATTCCAACAAACTGAAACGTTTAAAAACATACCTGCCGTTAAAAACAATAAACTGTATGAAGCTGATGCAAAAAAATTCTACTTCAATGATCCAATCACATTAGATTACCAATTAGACTTCTTTTCCAAAAGTTTTCTTGGAAAATAATACTGCGAGGGAGAGGGATTCCAATTCCTCTCCTTTTATTCTATAAAAAAAGAAATGAGAGAGACAGATGACTAATGAAAATCAACGTTTCATCCCATTTATAAGTAAACTGATCATAGCGATCGTCGCCTTTATAGGCATGTTCATTATTTCAATGGCATTTGGTGCGGCTGATGTTACCGTTAAAGACGTCTGGCAAGCACTGACATCAAATGCTGTCGGTGAAAAGATTTCAATCATTCGGGAAATCCGCTTCCCTCGTGAAGTGGGGGCAATCTTTGTGGGTGCAGCCCTTGCCGTTTCTGGGGCCATCATGCAGGGAATGACAAGAAATCCACTTGCCGATCCCGGGTTGCTTGGATTGACGGCAGGAGCCAATGCAGGTCTCGCCATCACTTTGGCATTCATTCCAAATGCTAATAATTTAGGGATCATGATTGCGTGTTTTATAGGTTCCGCTGTCGGGGCAACCATGGTTTTCGGAATCGGTACGATGAAAAAGGGAGGATTTTCACCATTAAGGATCGTATTGGCTGGTGCTGCAGTCTCTGCATTCCTATTTGCCGTTTCGCAAGGGGTCGGCATATATTTCAAGGTATCAAAAGATGTATCGATGTGGACAGCTGGCGGGAATATCGGAACTTCATGGGAGCAGCTTCGTGTAATCGTTCCGTTCATTCTAATAGGAATCCTGATTTCCCTTATCTTTTCCAGACAGCTCACCATACTTAGCTTAAGTGAAGAAGTGGCCGTAGGCTTAGGGCAAAAGACAACACAAATAAAGGCGGTTCTCTTCGTGGTCATCATCCTCCTGGCAGGGGCTGCCGTTGCGCTTGTCGGAAATATGGTGTTCATCGGGTTAATGGTCCCACATATCGTTAGGGCTATCGTGGGTACGGATTATCGATTCATCCTCCCTATGTCTGCGATTTTGGGAGCCACTTTCATGCTGCTTGCCGATACGATCGGCCGTACGATCAATTCTCCATATGAAACACCTGTGGTAGCGGTTGTTGCGATGATAGGTTTACCTTTCTTCCTCCTAATCGTGCGTAAAGGAGGTAAAGCATTTTCATGATCCAGTCAGCTTTAGTCAAAAAACAGCGTTGGATAATAGGTGCATTGAGTGTACTCATCATCATTACGATCATTATAGGGACGTGTTCGGGATATTCCAATCTTTCTATAGGACGACTGTTTCCAACGCTCTTCGGGCAAGGGACGTTTAAAGAGGAATTCATATTATTTTCCGTCCGCTTACCGCGTATCATCATCACCCTTTTAGCAGGCATGGCCCTTGCACTGTCGGGAGCCATTCTACAAGGGATCACACGTAATGATTTAGCCGATCCCGGAATCATCGGGATCAACTCAGGAGCAGGTGTTGCCATTGCCGCATTCTTTCTGTTTTTCCCGCTTGACGCTGGTTCTTTTGTTTATATGGTTCCCCTTGTTGGTTTTATCGGAGCGTTACTGACGGCCTGTTTAATATATATCCTCTCATACAAGAGGAAGAGTGGACTTGAACCCGTCCGGTTAGTGTTGATCGGCGTAGGTTTTTCAATGGCGCTTTCAGGCCTGATGATTGTCCTCATTTCGTCAGCGGAACGAGCGAAGGTCGATTTCATCGCAAAATGGTTGGCAGGAAATATATGGGGCACGGATTGGCCTTTCATTTGGGCAATCATTCCATGGTTAATCATCCTCATTCCATTCACCTTATATAAAGCAAATCGTTTGAATCTGCTTGGTTTAAGTGAACCGGTCGCAATTGGGGTCGGTGTATCGATTGAAAAGGAGCGGATCGTACTGCTGATCACGGCTGTGGCACTGGCAGCGGCTGCCGTTTCTGTTACAGGCGGGATTGCATTCATTGGACTTATGTCCCCGCATATAGCAAAATCCTTGGTAGGACCTCGAAATCAACTATTCATTCCGGTTGCCATTTTAATCGGTGGATGGCTATTGCTGCTTGCCGATACGATAGGCCGAAATATAATTGAACCCGAGGGGATTCCCGCAGGTATCATGGTTGCATTGATCGGTGCACCTTATTTCATGTATTTATTGTTGAAAAAATAAGATATTGTTAAAATCCCTTGAAATCATTCAGGGGATTTTATGTTTTTTGGTTCTTCCGTAATTTTTCGTATTTAATCATGTATTATCTATATCTATTTATTTCATCAGGATTCAATCGTTTCGCTTCGAAATAAAATACTTGAATAAACTTTTTTGTATTTACCCGGGTAGGTGTAAGAACGATTTTTGAATCATTTTGCAGTTCTTTCATCTTTTGGCGAACGACTGTGAAATCAAAAAATTTGGAAGCGTAATTTTCAAACTTCGGATTCGAAAAATCCGTTAAACCTAGCGAAGCGAAATGATTTAACGAATGGTTAATCGTTCTGCGTATTCTCTGTTCGGCAGCTTTTATTTCCCGATTGATATCAACCGGCAAAGCTGCTGTTCCGAGCTTTTTTTTGGTGATTTCTACAAAGATTTCTTTAAGGGTGGGGAATTGCTTTCCAAAAGTAAAAGTCCGTTCATACATAAATAAATACTGAAGCATTTCCATTAAATCTTTTGCGCCATTTTCTCCAACGACCCCTAATTCCGATAAAAGGAATTCACCCACCTCCCGTATACTTTTTTCATTAAAACTATTGGAATTATCAACTTTTAGCTGTTCAAAGTTCAATACACTATTTAAAGAGGCTTGGATATTAGTGATCGATCTTTCTAAATGGATGCGTTCCATGACTTTTCGAATGACTGTCAATATCTCAATCCGATTGATTGGTTTAGTAATATAATAATCAATTCCGAGCGAGTAAGCCTCGCCAATCAACTCCTTGGATTCTACCTGCGAAATCATTATTATTTTCCCGTTAAATGTACTTTTTATATGACGAAGTGTCTCAATACCATCCCGGATGGGCATTAATAAATCAATAAATAATATATCAATTTGTTTTAAATTCAAAATATGCCCTTCCAATAGACTGCCATCTTCCGCTTCCTCCACCACTTCACCTAAATCTTCGTTTTCTATAATTTGGCTTAAGTTTGAACGTATGGCACAATCATCATCTGTTATAAAAAAACGCATGGAATCACCCTTTCTGAATCAACTTCTGGATTGGTAACTTTATTGAAAAAACAGCGCCATTAAAACTATTCTCAAATAGGATTTCCCCTCCCAGTTCTTTCACGACTTCTTTAACATATGAGAGTCCAATCCCTGTTGAAGGTGTCCCGAACTGATCATACTTTGATGTAAAACCAGGTTTGAATATGACAGTCTGGTATTTTTGAGGAATTCCAGGTCCGGTATCAGCAACTTTAAATTCTACATTGTCACTAATTTCAAACAAACTTAAACGGACGATTCCCTTTTCTTTAATTGCTTCCACTGCATTGGCGACTAAATTATTGAAAAGAGATAACACGGTATATACATGATAAGGTGAATCGTTTTTTCCTTCCAATGAGTATTCAAATTGAATGTCCTTTCCTAATGATAAGGCATATTTTTCATTAATTCGGATAATTAAATAAAAAAGTTCAGCAGCATTCATATAATCTTTAAAACTCTCATTGGAGATCAATTTGGAGAGACCAGCAAAAATCCGTTGATTATCTTTCTTGACTTCATGCATTTCACCCGCGATGCGTAATGCTTTTTGACTATATGGCTCTGTAAGATCATGAAGTTGCTTTTCCCGTTTTTCCAATGCTTTTAATTCGCGATACAAATCATATGATTTCTTTGTAATATTCTCAGCATTTTTTAATGTTTTTTTTAAATGAATCGTTTCCTCGTATAAATTGGAAATGAGCATCAGCATATGTTCATTTTGTTTTCTGATTTGCCTCTCCCTTGATTGTGCTTCATAAAGTTTCATCATATTAAAAAAGCTCAAAACGATAAAACTGTGGCCGAATGCGATCACGATCATCTCATTTAGTGAACCAAACGTAATCGTTGTTTCCAACACAATATATTGAAAGATTAATTCTACGGAGTCGGACAATATTTCGATAATGAGACCAATAAATCCAATAATCAAAGTTCGGCTTTGAAAGCGGTTGATTTTCGCAAAATAGAATAGAACGGAATAGGTAAAATAAAAGAAAAAACTAGGATAATGAGCGTGAAATGCGGAAATCCAGGAGAAATTATCCTGCATGAAAAAGTCGATTAGAATGCGAAATATCACAACCATTGTTCCTGTCAAGATGCCCGAAAATATGGCAGGCGTTTTTTGTAATAATAGTAAAAAGAAGAAAAATGCAGGCACACCAAAACTTACCCGAAACGTTTCATTGAAAGGATAAAAACTCAATTCGCCTGCTAATGGCACAGTTAACAACATCAAAGCAAGGACATAGACCTCTTTTTTCATTAACGTACTGAGATACAAGTCGTCACCTCCTAATTTGTTTAAAAAATCAGTATACAGTTTCATCGGCTTCAATACAACGCTTACTTTTTCCTGAATAGAACGGCTTATAATCAATTATGGCAAAACCAAATTGTTTTTCTATCCACAAAAAATGGTAACGGGACATGTGAGATGATCACGTTTTTTTAGTGGATTTTTATTTTTTAGATTTTGTAGGTTTTTGTATGATTATGTAGTTCCCAATTTAAAATTAAGCAGAAAGAAATTTTTGAAAGCGCTTAACAATTTTTAGAATATTCATTATTTTTTCATCGAATCTAGTAATGGCATTCGGTAAAACGCTCATATTGAAAATATAATGATACAACAACTGAAGAGGTGGAAGAATGTGATTGAAGAATTGTCAAAAGAGTATGACATTCACGTTAATAGTCAAAGAAAATCCGACTTAGATGAATGGGTAGCATATTACAGATCCTTTGCTATTGAAGGACAAACCGCTAATTATATACCGGCATTGAGAAATGCACATTTATCGCAATTGGGCATTACCATACTGGAGCCGGGTGGAACAATGATCAAGTCAGGGGATTGGGAAGTTCCTTTCACGCTGCAAAGTATTTCAAAAGTGCTTAGCTTTATAGCCGCATGTTTGGGTCGCGGCATTTCTTATGTGTTAGAGAGGGTCGATGTGGAACCGACTGGGGATGCTTTCAATTCAATTATTCGTTTAGAAATGCATAAGCCGGGAAAGCCGTTCAATCCTATGATAAATGCCGGGGCGATTACAGTAGCTTCGCTTCTCCCAGGGGATTCTTCACAAAATAAATTGGAATTTCTCTATGAGCTATTTGAAAATTTGTTAGGGAAGCGCCCGACAATCAATGAGGAAGTGTATCAATCTGAGTGGTTAACCTCTCATAGAAATAGAGCTTTGGCTCACTATTTGAAAGAGACGAATTATTTGGAATCGGAAGTAGAGGAAGCTTTAGAGGTTTACCTCATGCAATGTTCCATAGAAGTGACCACAGAAGACATAGCCCTCCTTGGACTGATTCTTGCTCAAGATGGTTACCATCCCGTTCGTAAAGAACAAGTAATCCCTAAAAAATTGGCTAAGCTTGCCAAAGCATTAATGCTTACTTGCGGTATGTACAATGCTTCGGGGAAATTTGCGGCTTTTATTGGGGTGCCGGCCAAAAGCGGAGTATCTGGCGGGATTATGGCACTAGTTCCTCCAAGTGCCAGAAGCGAAATGCCTTTTCAAGATGGATGTGGCATTGGTATTTATGGACCAGCCATCGATGAATATGGGAATAGCGTAGCAGGTAGTCTGTTATTGAAACAAATGGCACAAGAATGGGATTTAAGCATTTTCTGAAATGCAGAAAAATTTGGTTCCGGTGTAATTAATAGAAGCAATAAGGGGAGATCCTTAAGGTTTCCTCATCAATTTTCAAACTTTTACAAGAGGTGATGTAAATGCAGCAATTACTTTAAGATGTAATTGGGCGCACTACACGAATCATTAATCCAGTTACTTTTAAACGTAAAGAATAATTTTAGAAAGCATGGTGAAAAATGTATGAATAATATGCAGCGAAAGATGGGAACATTTTCGTTAATGATGGTGGGACTCGGGTCAATTATTGGCTCAGGTTGGTTATTCGGAGCTTGGAGAGCGGCACAGATTGCAGGACCCGCTGCCATTATCTCTTGGATTATCGGGATGGTTGTTATTTTATTTATCGCACTATCTTACAGTGAATTAGGGTCTATGTTTCCTGAAGCTGGGGGAATGGTAAAATACACGCAGTACTCTCATGGTTCTTTTTTAGGGTTTATTGCAGGCTGGGCAAACTGGATTGCAATCGTTTCCGTAATTCCAGTTGAAGCGATTGCTTCTGTTCAATATATGAGCTCATGGCCATGGGAATGGGCACGGTGGACACATGGTTTAGTAGAAAATGGAAGTCTTACTGGGGGAGGCTTAGCAATTGCCTCTGTATTGCTGATCGTCTACTTTTTATTAAATTACTGGACAGTCAGTTTGTTTTCGAAAGCTAATTCATTCATTACAGTCTTTAAGGTTATTATTCCTGGACTTACGATTGGCTCACTTTTATTTGCCGGGTTTCATGCATCCAATTTTACATCTGCAGGAAGTATCGCTCCTAATGGATGGGCAAGTGTACTTACTGCTGTAGCAACTTCTGGTATCATCTTTGCATTTAACGGTTTTCAAAGTCCAATTAACATGGCAGGTGAGGCAAAGAATCCTGGACGTTCGATCCCAATTGCAGTAATTGGCTCCATTTTAATTGCAACGGTCATCTACGTTCTATTACAGGTTGCATTTATTGGAGCCGTTGACCCGTCCATGATTGTGAATGGATGGCAACATTTGAATTTCAATTCACCGTTTGCTGACTTAGCAATTGTTTTAGGCATAAACTGGTTGGTTATTTTACTATACGTAGATGCTTTTATTTCTCCTTCGGGGACAGGAATAACATACACGGCGACAACGTCACGAATGCTTTATGGAATGGAAAAGAATAAATATTTACCAAGCGTGTTTGGAAAACTGCATCCTCTTTATGGTATCCCGCGTCAAGCCATGTTTTTTAATCTAGGCGTATCTTTCTTATTTTTATTCATGTTTAGAGGCTGGGGCGTATTGGCAGAGGTTATTTCAGTTGCGACTTTAGTCTCTTATATTACAGGTCCAGTTACTGTAATGACATTAAGACGCACAGGTCAGAACTTGTACAGACCATTACGTTTAAAAGGATTAAGCATCATTGCACCACTGGGCTTTGTTTTTGCTTCTTTGGTTCTATATTGGGCAAGATGGCCGCTTACAGGTCAAGTATTATTTATCATTATGGCTGGTCTTCCCGTTTATTTCTATTATCAATCAAAAATAAAATGGAAGGGATTCCGCCAAAACTTTTCAGCAGGGCTTTGGATGGTTGTTTACTTACTCTGTATGATGACCATTTCATACTTAGGCAGTGAAAAGTTTGGTGGACTAAATATAATCCCATTTGGTTTTGATATGGTCATCATTACATGTTTATCACTAATGTTTTATAGTTGGGCATTAAAGAGTGGTTTCCAAACGGAATATTTGGAACAAGGACAAAAAGTAAATGAAGACTTGAGATCGATGGAGAACAACGTTTCAGCTCAAACTGATAAAAAGAACGCTGTATAAATGATGAAGCTTATTCGTTTGGCATGCTCAATAAGCCATTCGTGAATGACTTCGAAAGTGCTTCTATATTTATATAGATGAGGAATAAAAAAAGGGACGGCAAATTTAATTTGCTGTCCCTTTTTTTGGAGTTTTGGAAAAGGCTGTTATTTTTTATTTCACACCTGGTTTATCGTCATACCCGGCAGTGAAGATAGCGGCTAAAAATGTTAAAGCAACTCCAACGATAATAACTGTGCCCATGTTGTGACCTCCCTTTACCCATATTGTCCCACTTAAGTATAGGCTTAGTATACCCTAATTTTTAGCAGGAGTGCACACAAATTTTCTTGCCAGCATATTTGTCATCAATTCTCAATGATTAAGCCCTTTTCGATACATGGAGAGTCAAGGGGGATTCGAAACAATGCCCGTCCACTTTTTAAAGTCTGACATGTTTGTCAGACTTGGAGCATAGATTTAAGTATTCTCTGAAAGTGACAGGGGGAGGTTCCTTAATGGATATTTTAAAGAAAATCGAAAAATTTAGAGAAGATGAACAGAAGCTGAAGTGGGAAGGCACCTTCGCAGAGTACTTAGAAATATTGAAAGAAACGCCTTTAGTTGCTCAATCTGCTCATTCACGTGTATACAACATGATCAGAGATGCAGGGATAGAAGAAGTAAATGGGACAAAGAAATACAATTTTTTCAGCGGTCAGTTATTTGGCCTTGAAGATTCACTGGAAAGGCTCATCGAGGAATATTTCCATCCGGCAGCAAAACGGCTGGATGTCCGTAAGCGGATATTGCTTCTCATGGGTCCGGTGTCAGGTGGGAAGTCCACACTCGTTTCTTTACTGAAGCGTGGACTTGAAAATTATTCGTTAAAAGACTCTGGTGCGATTTATGCAATAAAAGGATGCCCGATGCATGAAGATCCACTGCATCTCATCCCGCAGTATTTACGGGATGATTTCTTTGAAGAATATGGCATCAGGATTGAAGGAAATCTTTCGCCGCTGAATGTAATGAGATTAGAACAGGAGTATGGAAGCAGGATTGAAGATGTTATGGTCGAACGTATTTTCCTTTCGGAGGATAAGCGTGTTGGAATTGGAACATTCAGTCCTTCTGATCCTAAGTCACAGGATATTGCTGATTTGACGGGCAGCATCGATTTTTCGACCATTGCCGAATACGGTTCTGAATCAGATCCGCGTGCCTATCGCTTTGATGGCGAGCTGAACAAGGCGAACCGCGGGATGATGGAGTTCCAGGAGATGCTGAAATGTGATGAGAAATTCTTATGGCATTTGCTATCATTAACACAAGAGGGGAATTTTAAAGCTGGCCGTTTTGCATTGATCAGTGCAGATGAACTCATTGTGGCTCATACGAATGAAACGGAGTATAAAGCGTTCATTTCCAACAAGAAAAATGAAGCATTGCATTCCCGTATCATTGTCATGCCTATTCCATATAACTTGAAGGTTACCGAGGAAGAGAAGATTTATGAAAAAATGATTCGTGAAAGTGATGTCTCGGATGTTCATATAGCCCCGCATACATTGAGGGTGGCGGCAATCTTCAGCATCATGACCCGCCTGAAAGATCCCAAAAAGGGCGATATCGATTTAGTGAAAAAGATGAGGCTTTATGATGGGGAAAATGTTGAAGGATTTAATTCCGCAGACATCAATGAATTGAAAAAAGAATATCAGGACGAAGGCATGAGCGGAATCGACCCGCGTTACGTAATTAACCGGATTTCCTCTACGATCATACGTAAGGAGAATCCGTCCATTAATGCATTGGATGTACTTATGTCATTAAAAGCAGGTCTTGACCAGCATCCGTCCATTACGAACGAACTCCGGGAGCGGTATTTAAATTTCATTTCACTGGCACGTAAAGAATACGATGCCATTGCAAAAAATGAAGTGCAAAAAGCTTTTGTATATTCATATGAAGAGTCGGCGAAAATCCTCATGGATAATTATCTGGATAATGTCGAAGCATACTGCAATAAATCAAGGCTGCGCGATCCATTGACTGGAGAAGAAATCAACCCAGATGAAAAATTGATGCGCTCGATAGAAGAGCAAATTGGAATTTCCGAGAATGCAAAAAAAGCATTCCGCGAAGAAATATTGATTCGAATTTCAGCATATGCCCGTAAAGGGAAGCGATTTGATTATAATTCCCACGATCGTTTACGGGAAGCGATCCAGAAAAAACTATTCGCTGATTTGAAGGATGTCGTTAAGATCACCACTTCAACGAAGACACCAGACGAAAGGCAACTGAAGAAAGTGAACGAGGTCATCACGAGACTTATAGACGAGCACGGATATAATTCGACTTCAGCCAATGATTTGCTGCGCTATGTGGGCAGCTTGTTAAATCGGTAATCCATAGTTTTTTTGCTCCTGCCCCCTCATCGGGCAGGGGTTTATTACCGTTTACGGTAGGTTGGATGGATGAAAGGTGGATTAGAGGAAATCCAGAATTTCTATTGAAATCATGAATCTTTTGAAAACGGTGATTATAGTAGGCATGGGAGATTATAACTCAACAAAGCATCGGGCCCTTCTGAATGAAGGAAACCCGGTGCTATTGATTTCTATTTAGTTACATTCAAGCCATACTGTTCAATAAGTGTAATAAGTTGATTCGGTGAGAGTTTTTCTTCGCTATGGTCGATTTTAATTTCCCCATCATCAACATCGATGATCGCACGTTCCACACCTTCCGTTTTCAAAAGTATGGACTCCAGATTTAAAATAGGGCCTTCTGACGTTGCTTCCTTTACATAAAGGGTTGTTGTTTGCATAGATCTTGCACCTCCTTACATTTGCTCATAATGTTTTATCTATACCCCATATTTCCATTAGATATGTTACGTTTCGGATTTGGTAAAATTGGGTATCAATAAGTAGAGGTGATGGCAAATGAGCAAAGAGGAACTGAAAAAAGAACATGTACCGGAAAATAGCTCCATGGCTAAGGATTATGAAGAGATGAAAGAACTTGGAAAGCAGATGGAAAATCAAAGGACGAATGAAGAATTGAAAGAGTGGGATAAACGCCCAGGTACAGTTCAACATGAAATAGAGGAAGAGAAGGATTGACGAATACCACAACCAGAATCATTCTATCTGTGTAAAAGGGGTGTCCAGAAAAACTGCTGGGACACCCTTTTTGTTGTGTTCCATTGCTTTTTTTAAATGTCCTTGGAAGTCTTTTGCTGCTCCATTACTTCTGGCTTAAAGCGATCTATTACGAATGAATGAAAAAACGAACAGACCTGAAAATCATCAGGTCTGTTCGTTTTGTTAAATTCCTTATTTAGAAATAACCTTAAAGGGCTTTAACGCCCCTGTCAGGACTTGTCTAGTTCATGGGCAAACATCCATTATTAATTTTGTTGTAAATTATCCTGCGTCGCTGCATAAGATAGAGTAATACTTTTCTTTTCATCCGTTTTTTCGCACTGTATTTTTCAATGGAAAACCGGAATGATGTGGGCATTCCCACACTAACTTATTATATGAAGGAATGATGAAAAGCGTGCAAACATTTTTAAGGGGGGAAGAGAATGTCGGAAGAGAATAATCAACAGTATGTAATCTCACAGGAAAATTGGACCCTCCATCGGAAAGGCTATGATGATCAACAACGTCATCAGGAAAAGGTGCAGGAAGCGATCAAGAATAATTTGCCTGATCTAATTTCAGAAGAAAGCATCGTAATGTCCAATGGCCGGGATGTCATCAAGATCCCCATTCGCTCCTTGGATGAATACAAAATTCGTTATAACTATGATAAGAACAAACATGTAGGGCAAGGCGATGGAGACAGTAAAGTAGGGGATGTAGTCGCAAGGGATGGCTCACCGTCCGATGCCGGAGCCGGTAAGGGTCAAGGTGCAGGTGACAAGGCCGGCGAGGATTATTATGAAGCCGAAGTGTCGATGATGGAATTGGAGGAGGCCCTGTTCAGTCAACTGGAACTCCCTAATCTTCAGAAGAAAGAACATGCGGAGCACACTCTCGAACATATTGAATTCAACGACATCCGCAAGACAGGCCTAATGGGAAATATCGATAAAAAGAAAACGATGATATCCGCTTTCAAACGGAACGCCTTAAGGGGGCACCCCGGTTTTCACCCTATTTATAAGGAAGACTTTAAATTCAAAACCTGGAATGAGGTTCAGAAACCTGATTCCAAAGCAGTTGTACTGGCAATGATGGATACTTCCGGAAGTATGGGGTTATGGGAAAAATATATGGCTCGAAGCTTTTTCTTTTGGATGAACCGTTTCTTGCGGACAAAATATGAAACCGTGGAAATCGAGTTCATTGCCCATCATACAGAAGCGAAAGTCGTTCCGGAAGAGGATTTCTTTTCAAAAGGGGAAAGCGGCGGTACGATTTGTTCGTCCGTATACCGAAAAGCATTAGAACTTATTGATCATAAATATGACCCTGCGAAGTTTAATATCTATCCGTTTCACTTTTCCGATGGTGATAACCTAACATCCGATAACGTCCGATGCGTTAAGCTTGTTGAAGAACTCATGAAGGTTTCCAATATGTTCGGATACGGGGAAGTCAATCAATACAATCGCCATTCGACATTGATGACAGCTTATAAGAACATCGATAATGAAAAATTCAGGTACTATATCCTTAAGCAAAAGGCTGATGTTTTCCATGCAATGAAGAGCTTTTTTAAAGATGAGGAAAGTAAGAAGTATGCTTAAAATAGGAAGAGTGGAGAGTAATTTTTTTTCAATTCAATATAGTTGAAGGTAAAAAGGCGTACGGTTCACATCGGACGCCCTTTTCGGAATATTCGGTTTTATTTCGCGTTAAGGAAATACACAAAGGCCATTGCTCAACACTAAGCAATGGCTTTTTCGCATGCACATCATTCGGATATTGAGCGAGGATCCAAAGAATGTAAATGAGTTATCGGAATCACTTTGTACTTTAACCCAATGATAATGAACCATAATATGCAGCAACCTCCTCTAAGTATAGGTCATTTCTTTTTCTCCAAATGGAGAAGGTGAAACTTTCTTATCTGACAGAGTTTGAGGTTGATAATTTTTACTAAAGATAAGGGAGCCGCGAAATGACCGAAACGAGAAGCGAGAACGCCATATATTCCTTCTCTATTTAAACCAAAGACCACTCTCTACTTATTCGAAATTAAAATCACGGAATAGGAACCTGTCGTAACGCTATCAGTGGCTGGTATGTAAATGGCCCCGGTACAATACCGGGGCCATTGCCGTTTAGAACCTTTTATACCTTTACTGGCTTTATTGAGTCGTTACATATTCATTATTTCCTGCACGCATTCCAACAATGAAAATAAGTGCCGATATAGCGGCCAACATCAGTAAGGGAAGAGTCCAGCTGTGTGTAATGTCATGAAGCAATCCGAATAATACCGGTCCAATGGCAGCTAAAAGGTACCCGAATGATTGTGCCATTCCTGATAATTCCGTCGCTTCATGGGTGCTTTGTGTTCGAAGACTAAAGAACATCATCGATAAACTGAATATGGTTCCGACTCCAATCCCAATCAATATCATGCATACTGGGATGAAGAGAGTGCTTCCGGATAATATTCCGAATATCCCTGATATAAGGAAGATGACAGGCGGGACCACTAACAGACGCTGACTTTGTAAGCGCCCTGCTAAAATTGGCACAAGGAATGTTATGGGAATGACTGCAAGCTGCATGATGGAAAGCATCCAGCCAGCTTCATCAGCATTCAGGCCTTTTTGCTCCAGGATTTCAGGCATCCAGGTAATTACTGTATAGAAAATAAACGATTGCAAACCCATAAAAAATGTAATTTGCCAGGCTAAACCAGAACGCCATAAGTTAATCTTTTTATCCTCTTGCGCCGTTTGTACATCCTTACCTGAGTTGAATGGCCGTCTTAATTGCGGCATCCATAAGAAAACTGTAATAAGTGATAAAATCCCCCAACATCCAAGGGCACCAGCCCATCCCAATCCGGATGAAGAAGCAAGGGGAATGCTGATCCCAGAACCTATTGCGCCGCATAAATTCATGGAAACAGCATAGGTTCCTGTCATCAAACCGATGTTCCTGGCAAAGTTATGTTTAATCAGACTGGGTAACAAAACATTGCCTATTGCAATGGCTAACCCGATTAAAATGGTCCCTATGAACAATGTCGGCACTCCGCCAACTGAGCGTATCCCAATTCCGATCGTTAATAATACCAAGGAAAGGAAAAGTGTGAGCTCCATTCCAAAACGCCGTGCTATCCTAGGTGCAAACGGTGATAATAAAGCGAAGGAAAGCAAAGGCAATGTCGTTAATGAACCTGATAATGTATTGGAAATCCCCAAGGTATCACGGATCGAAGTGACAAGGGGTCCAACCGATGTTAAGGGAGCCCTCAGATTTGCCCCAAGAAGAATGATTCCGATGATGAGCAGTCCTAATCTAGGTTTAATATCCACTTTTCTTTGTTCTAGTTGATTTGCCGCTTGATGAATGCCCATAATCTCCTCCTTACTTACTCTAAAGATTTTTTGAATTGTGCAATGTATTCATTCACTGTTTCGATTGCCCGGTTCACATCTTGTTCGATGATGGCATCCACAAGTTTGCAATGAATGTTCAAATGAAAGTTCACATCAGAACTCATCACCACTATCTGATGGATGGATTCATGCAGGGAGTGTTCCATATGTTCGTACAAATCAATCAATAAATCATTATGTGATGAAACCATAATCGATTTATGTAACTGTATATCCGCTTCTTCGTAGGCCTTGATATCCTTTGCTTCGGCAGCTCTACTGCAGGCTGATATATGAAACCGTAATTGTTCTATATCTTCTTGATTACGTCTTAATGCCGCCAACTGGGCTCCTTCTCTTTCAAGGGCATGACGGACCTCTAACGTTTCTAATATACTTGACTGCTGGATCCTTCTTTCAAATGCTGCCCCCAAGGCACTTGATGACCTTACGAATGTCCCCTTTCCTTGTTTCGTTACTAAAAGCCCTGCATAAACAAGTGATCGTACAGCTTCCCTTAATGTATTTCTGCTTACATCGAACTGTTGGATCAAATCCATTTCAGGGGGAATTTGATTTCCTATTTTCCATTCACCTGATTCGATTAACGATTCGATTTGGGAAACCACCTGCTCTACAAGTGATAAGCGATTTGTTTTGGATATGGTCAAGATACACACCTCAAATTTGTAGGATGATTGGTTCATTGGTTATTTTAACATATGTATGTTGAAAATGGGTGTAAGGAGTATTTTAAATCCAAATTTGTTTCCCTTTTATTCTTCAGAAAAAATTGCAGTTGATTTCAGAAATCCGCTCCCTTTCCGCCGACTGTCTGCCAAGCCGCATCCAAGCAAGCGCCTGCGGGGTCTCGGCTAGCCAGTTATTCGGCAGGAGTGTCGCAAATATCTTCAATCCAATAAGGATTACAAGAAAAAAACATGAAGGATAAATCGGGATGAGACCAACTCTCAGTTTTTCTTTGAAAAAATTGCAGTTGATTTCAGAAATCCGTTTCCTTTCCATCGTCGGTGTTAGAGTATTCCGATTCTCCTTTATTATTAGTTTGTAGACAAAAGGTGTTATTTCTTTTAAAACAAAGTTGATTGGAGCGGGTGTTCGAGACTCCTGCGGTAAAAGCGAGTCCATGGAGACCCCACAGGCGCAAAAGCGCCGAGGGCGGACCGCCTGCGGAGCGAGTTTCTTGAGTGGAACGTCCAATCTGTACTGACACTAAAAAGACTGAAGGCAAACCCGATTTTCATCGAGTTTGCTTTCAGTCTGAAATCCCTAATAAAATTCAGGGGGATAATATTTCTATTTTTTTTGTTTGACAATAAATGAGAGAAGGATGAATATCACTAACGTGACAAGACATACTGTAGTCCCGATGATGTTTTGCTTATTAAAGAGAAATGCCAAAAAGATAATGCTTAAAGCCGTGATGGCTAATATAGTTGTATATGGATACCATTTTACCCGGAATCCTGGTTTGCCAGTGTATTGCTTACGCAGTTTCAATTGCGCGGAACAAATACTGATCCACAATAATAAAATCGTGAATCCAGGAATGGCCATAAGGTAGCTTAAAATCAGGTCGGGATACAAATAGGATAAAAACACACCAGCCAATATGCATAATGTAGTTAAAAATATACCATTAAGCGGAATACCCTTTTTCGTT
The DNA here is from genome assembly GCF_046715815.1 of Peribacillus sp. S4. Taxonomy (NCBI): domain Bacteria; kingdom Bacillati; phylum Bacillota; class Bacilli; order Caryophanales; family Bacillaceae; genus Peribacillus; species Peribacillus sp. S4. Next base: position 949,588 of record NZ_CP175708.1, read on the forward strand.
GTTTTTAAAAATGCCTTGGGCGCTTCCCCGTTCTGGGAAAGAGTGAACAGTGTTCTTGAGGTAGCGTATATACCTGAATTTGCAGCTGATAAGACAGCGGTTAACAGAACGAAATTCATGATATCGGCGGCTCCGGGAAGACCCGATAAGCTGAAAACCTGAACGAAAGGACTTACTTCGGTGCTGTTCCTTTTATGATTTTTGGTATGACTCGCTGACTATCTTTTGTTTCCGTGACGGCTACACCAATTAATTCTGCACCCCCATATGAAAACATGACCACTAAAAGTGCACTTAACATTCCGTCAATTCCTTTTGGAAAAAAACCGCCATGTTCCGTGTAATTAGAAAATGAAGCCGAACTAGGAAAAAGTCCTAGCATGATCAAAGCTCCTAAAATGATAAAAGCAATTAAGGTTATTATTTTAATTCCTGCGAACCAAAATTCGAGTTCTCCATAGTATTTTACTTGAAACAAATTAATTCCTATTATTACTGAAGCGCAAAGTATGCTTAACAGCCATAATGGTACTGTAGGAAACCAATATTGTAGAAAACTGCCGGCTGCAACTATTTCTACAATGATTACGATAATCCAATTGAACCAATAGAGCCATCCGACAATGAAGGATAGTTGAAACCCAAAAGCTTTATTAATGAGATGTTGGACGTTCATATTAGGAAAAGCGGTTGCCATCTCCCCTAGTGCGGCCATTACAATGAATAACAATAGCCCCCCTATTAAATAGGCTATTACAACACTTGGGCCTGCCATATTTAAATTTATGAAATGAATCAAAGCAAAAAACTGCTAGGTGATTTTTTAAGGGATGAATTAACAATTCTTCATTCTTTAAAATACATATTGAAAAGAGAGAAATATAATCCTGTTTAATTGCATTATTACTGTCATTTGTTTCGTAGTAAATAAGTTGATGGAATCAGTTTCAATCCTTAATAGTTGAAGTCTCTTAGTTTTCCTATCAGGTTTGTCGCAGCCAGCATTTGGGGCTGCGGGGGCCAGGGTTATGGAACATACTGCAGAATTACAAAAAACCGACCTTTCAAGGTCGGTTTTTCTTTAATAATAGGTACGAAGCGGGAAACTATCCGTTCCCATTTGAAAATGGGAGCGGCGCCTGTAGGTACTCGGTTTCTTGTTTCGGTTCAATTTCGCTTAAAAATTGCAGATAACCGGTATATACCTGTGAAGCCATTCCTAAATAGTGCAATTCAGTGTGGATGATTCCCTTTCGTGGTGAATGGAGCAAATACATTTTTTCATCCCTCCTTTTAAAAGGGTAGGCCAGTTAGTACAACGATATTTATTAGGGGAAAAACCCCCTATTACTAAAAATTGGATGCACCAGGTTCAAAGGCTTCTGCAGCTCTTTCTTCTAACACCATGCGCAGTCCATTCTTGGGTCTGAGTGTAAGGGAGGGAAGGGGAGTTACATCATGATGGTCAGGTGCAAGCTTTATCCTATATCTCTTTGCAATGCAGGCCAGGACAAACACCGCTTCCATCATGGCAAAGTGATTGCCAATACAAACCCGCGGCCCTCCGCCAAATGGAAAGTAAGCGAACGCAGGTAGGCTTTTCATAAAGTTATTTTCAAATCGCTCAGGGATAAATGATTCCGGTTGATCAAAATACTCTGGATTATGCTGCATCACATAAGAACTTATTAGTATCATATCGCCTTTTTTAAAGCGATATCCTCCTATTGTGACATCCTCCGTCACATCACGGGATAAGATATACAGTGGCGGGTAAAAGCGAAGTGTTTCATGAATGATATTTTGAGTGTATTGTAATTTCATGAAATCTTCAGGCTTGGGTGTCCGTTGACCGATTATGCTATGGACTTCATTGAAAAGCTTGACTTGAATTTCCGGATGCTTCGAAATTGCATACAGTGCCCAGGAAAGAGCATTTGCTGTCGTTTCATGACCGGCAAGAAAAATAGTCATTAATTCATCACGGACCTGATGGCTTGACATGCCTAACCCGTCGTCGGCATCACGGGCGTCCATCAAGATCCCTAGCATGTCTTCATGTTTTACTGTGTCGTTCTTCCGTTTTTCAATAATTCCGTATATCACTTTATCAAGCCTTTGTATCGCCTTTTTATATTCACGGTTGATTTTAGTCGGTACCCATAATGGCATACGGAAAATCTTTCTCATCCTTTTGACTGTTATTCTCAATGCAGTTTCCAGAGGTTTCCCAACGATTTCATATCCATCCTTGAATTCCATGCTGAACATGGTCTTGCTGATTATCCCGAGAGTGATGTTCATCATATCCTTCGTTATACTCCGTTCATCATCATGTTGCCAAGTTGATATATAATCCATTGTGACATCAATCATATCCTTGGCATATTGGCTAATATGAGTCTTTTTGAAAGAGGGTTGGATAAGCCTTCTCTGTCGCATATGAAAGTCTTTTTCGCTTGTAAGCAGACCTTCGCCGATAAGCGGTTTTAATAGATTGAAGTCACTGGATTTGACGAAAGATTGTTGTTTTGTTACAAGTATTTGTTTGATTAAATCAGGATTTAAAACGTGATAAACAGTTTGGAATGGTCCTAAACGGAATTTAGCAACTTCCCCATATTCCTTGGACAATCGGGTCAGGAACCCAATCGGATCTGTTTGGAACTCTTTTGTATGTCCGGAAACCAGCCTTCCTTTTGGAACCATTTGAGAAGTGCGGAAGACATCATCAGCGTGGCTCAATGAAGTTTTTCCCCTTTCTTTAAAATACTTACATGTAATCATTGTATGAGGATAAGCTAAATTGGTTTGGACAAGTCGTTAAAGAAAGGGCTGATAATTCTATTGAAGAAATAAAGTTACAGCGAAAAAACCCTGGATGAATATAGCCAGAGTTTTTCATGAGAGCTTTAGATTAATGATGGGGGGATTCAATTCAACTTCTTTCATCATCGCCCCTATGTTGGAAACGATCATTTTTTTCATTGATGGGCCCGCCAAATTGTGCATTGATCTCCTTAACCACTTTTTCTAAAAATTCATCAGATATTATTGGATTATTTGCTTTATTGTGCATGTGTTTCTCTACAATCCTTTCTGGATATCGTGTATTAGGAACAATCATGAAGGATATGTTATCAACATAACCTCACTTATAGAAAACTATTCTTTCTCTGTTCAACTTTTTCTGCTGTAACATTTTACGGAAGCATAAACAGTTATATTTTACTTAGAGGATTATGGTAAGTGGATCATTTTACAACCAAAGGGGTCAATCCGATGTGGAAATGGCCCAATCACCTCTTTTTGGTAATTGGGCATGGTCTATATTAACTTCATTAAGGAAACAACTGCCTTAAATATTTTATTAGCTGATCACGAAGTTCAGGTCGTTTCATGGCGAAATCTATTGAAGCTTGAAGGAAGCCGAATTTATCGCCGACGTCATAACGATTTCCCTCGATGATATACGAATATAATGGTTCCTTTTCTAACAAAAGGTCTAAAGCTTCGGTAAGCTGGATCTCCCCCTTACGATCAGGCTGTACGTTTTCAAGGATTTCAAAAATCGCAGGTGATAAAATATATCGGCCAATTATCGCCTGTGTTGATGGTGCATCCTCCACTTTTGGCTTTTCCACCAAGTTTCTTACCAGAAATAAATCCTCATATCGTTCTTGGAAGTTTACGATCCCATACTTGGAGACATCGGCTGGTGATACTTCCTTACATCCGATAATGCTCGCTCGAACCTTGTTATACCGTTCCATTAACTGCTTCAAGGCTGGAACCTGGCTATCCACGATATCATCCCCTAACAGGACGGCAAAAGGTTCGTCTCCGATAAAAGTTTTGGCACATAAAACTGCATGACCCAGACCTAAAGGTTCCTTTTGCCTTACATAGTGGATATCGACCATGTTGGAAATGTTCTCCACGATCTTAAGCAGATCATTTTGACCTTTCATTTGCAGAAGCATTTCAAGCTCAATCGATTTATCGAAATGATCTTCGATGGCACGTTTGTTTTTACCCGTAACGATGATAATATCCGTAATCCCTGATTGTACCGCTTCTTCGATAATATATTGAATGGTCGGCTTATCGACAATCGGCAGCATTTCCTTTGGTTGAGCTTTCGTAGCAGGCAAAAATCGTGTTCCTAAACCGGCTGCTGGAATCACCGCTTTCCTTATCATAGCCCAGCCCCTTTTTAAGGTTCTTTTATATGCTTATTGCATTTTATGTGGTCATTGGTTGACCTATATCAAAATAGGTTAAAATAAATCCCTTAAAAAGAATAGATTTACCTCCGAAGCCAAATATTATGGATATATGAATTTAATCAAGAGGTGGATATTTTGCCAATTGAAAATAAAGAGAGAAAACAAATCCTTTTTGCCTTACTCGTCATTGTTTTATATCTTTCGCCCTTAATCATCCTTGGAGAAAATGCGCATATTCGCGTACATGATAATTTGGATTCCAACCTTGCCTGGTATAAAGTCCTTTCAGAAAGCGGTGAGTTATTCGGTGCAATTGACGCCAGAATTCCTCAGATTATGAATGGGCTGCCCCGTAATGCTTTTGGCAGTGAGTTCAGTATTATCGTGTGGCTTCATGCTCTTTTTCCGACAATGGTCGCATATGCAATAAGCCAGGCATTAACAAGGTTTATTGCATTCTTTGGTATGTATATCTTATTGAAGGAACATTTGGTTACAGGAAGACAATCAGGTTGGATTAGGGTTGGAACATCCTTAGCCTTTGCCCTTACCCCATTTTGGCCATCGGGAATGCTCAGTACACTTGGGATGCCTTTAGCCCTTTGGGCTTTTTTGAATATCCGCAGCAAGGATCATTCTTGGAAGAATTATTTGGTCCTTACACTTTTACCGCTTTATTCAAGCATCGTGCTTGGCTTTTTCTTTTTCCTTGTTGCAATGGGCTTTCTTTGGCTAACAGATGTAATCAGGGGAAAAGGATGGAATATAACGTTTCTTCTTTCAATCGTTTATATGACCGTCATTTTTGGTTTGGTGGAGTATCGTTTAGTCGCTTCATTCATTTTTGATTCGGAGCCAAACAGCAGAGATGAATATTTTCACGCAAGGCTGCCGCTCGATTGGGTCATTAAGCTTACTTTCAAAAGTTTCGTTCTTGGACATACGCATGTCATGACTGTACATGCGCTTATCATCCTGCCGATTACAGTCTTTGCTCTTTATATTATTCTGACAAAAAAATTGTGGAGACAGGAAAAGGTATATGTTTTTTTATTCGGCTTGAATTTCATGCTCTCAGCGTGGTACGCATTTTGGTTTTATAAAGGCTGGCTTCCTTTAACGGAAAGGTTCCACACACTGGATACTTTTAACTTTGCCAGATTTCACTTTTTAAGGCCGATGATCATTTACTTGGGGTTTGCCCTTGCGATAAAAATCATTTGGGAATACAGCGACTATGCTAAGAAAACCCTTTCTATTTTCATCGCCGTTCAAATACTGATTTTAATCGGTTTCAATGAGGAAATCACTCACAATGAAAAGCCAACTTTTAAAGAGTTCTATTCAGAAAGCCTTTTTCAGGAAATAAAAGATCATATTGACCGTCCACAAGAAGAATATCGTGTTGCCAGCATTGGGCTGCATCCCGCAATCGCTCAATATAATGGATTTTACACGCTCGATAGCTATAACAATTTTTATCCGCTTTCTTACAAACATCAATTTCGTCAAATAATTGAAAACGAATTGGCTAAGAATAAAAACATCAGAATCTATTTTGATGAATGGGGAGGACGTTGTTACCTATTTACCGATGAGCTTGGGAAGCATTATATGTTCAAGAAAGGCTCGAAGAAAGAGCTGAAAAATTTGGACCTCAACATGGATGCGTTTAAAGGATTAGGCGGAACGTATATATTTTCTGCCATCCCAATCAACAACGCGAAGGAAAACGGATTGGTGCTGGATAGGGTTTTCACTAAAAAAGGAAGCGTATGGAAAATTCATTTATACAGAGTCATGTGAAAAGGGGGGAATAGAATGAATTCACCGATTGTAACGATTGTTGTACCTTGTTATAACGAAGAAGGCGTTTTGCAGGAAACCATTTCCCAGCTTTGTGGATTGATGAGGGGGTTGGTCGATGAAAACGTTGTTTCCGGTCAAAGTAAAATTTTGTTTGTCGATGATGGGAGCAAGGATCAAACTTGGAAGATCATTTACAAAGAAACGATTAATAATGAATATGTTCGCGGGCTAAAGCTTTCCCGGAATGCTGGACATCAAAATGCACTTCTGGCTGGGTTGTTTACAGCCAAGGAAGCCTCAGATTGTGTGATTTCCATTGATGCAGATTTACAGGATGATATTCAAGTCATCCCGGAATTCATTCGTAAATTCAATGAAGGATGTGAAATCGTATATGGTGTCCGCCAGAAAAGGGACCTTGATTCATTCTTTAAACGAACATCTGCAACAGGTTTTTATAAATTGATGAACAAGATGGGGGTTAACCTTGTCTATAATCATGCCGATTTCCGGCTAATGAGCAAGAGGGCGATCATGGAGTTGGAACGCTTTGATGAAACGAATCTTTTTTTACGGGGGATTGTACCGCTCATTGGGTTTAAGACGGACTCTGTTTATTATGACCGTAAAGAAAGATTGGCCGGGGAAACGAAATATCCATTTAAGAAGATGGTTGCTTTTGCACTTGATGGCATTACTTCCTTTTCAGTTACACCGATCCGGCTTGTATTATGGCTAGGATGTCTTTCCTTTTTCATTAGCTTACTCTTTGGGTCTTACTTTTTATGGTTGAAATTTTATGGGCAGACCGAAACTGGCTGGACCTCATTGATCACCTCCATATGGTTGATCGGTGGACTACAGTTGATTGCTGTCGGGTTGATTGGGGAGTATATCGGAAAAATCTATAATGAATCCAAACGCCGGCCTAAATATATTGTTGATCTTGATCTATTTAATCCGCTCGATTTAAAAAAACGGGAGCAACTAGACAATGAACGGAACAGTATTGAAAAACTATCTAAAACAAACTAACTCCTTTATCCGCTTTTTATTGGTTGGAATAGTCAATACAGCGGTTGGACTTTCCATCATGCTTTTTCTCATGAATGCTCTTGAATTATCTTACTGGATCTCCACCTTTATCGGCAATGGTACGGGAGCTGTAACGAGTTTTCTTTTGAACAGGACTTTTACCTTTAAAAGCGATATAGAATGGCGGCGAGGAGTTGCCCGTTTCTTTTGCGTCATCCTGATTTGTTATTCCGCCGCTTATTCTATAGGCCAAGCCATTGCAGAATCACTGGAAGGAACCGTTCATTTATCCATACAACAAAATTTGGCTGTTCTGATAGGAACAATCTTTTATACAGTGCTTAACTATCTTGGCCAGAAATACTTTGTCTTTAAAAAAAGCAATTTGAGGCCAATTCAAGAAGGAAGGAACTAATTGGCGTAGATCAGTGGAATAATGCCCCCGAATGGACGGGAATTAAAAATGGAATCGGAAAGCGAAATTCTGATTTTATGACTATCCAAGCTGGGGCAGATCTGTTTTACTTAATCCACCACGTTACTTCATTTTTCCTTTTGGGGAATCTATCTTTTGTTCATTGTCTTCTTGAATATCTTCCTTTCAGACGTTTACTTTCCTTCTTTCCTACCATCGAATCATGTGTTTGCATGACTTTTGTTATATAAGTCAAGAATAAAACCTCGCTTATAAATAATAATTCTATTTCTGTGCAAAATTTTCATTTACTTTTCCATTTCACGGGAGTATGATAATCAACAGTTTCATATTTCTAAATCGCTTAAACCTTATGGTGCGGGGGACCCGTTATTGGGATTGTCTTTAACAATCCAAGGGGTGAATCCTTTATAAGGTAGGGCTACTCTTAGGTCCGAATCCGACAGCTAACCTCGTAAGCGTTATATGAGAAGGAAGGTGGAGCTTGTTAGACAAAAAAAATTGATGTCTACAGGTCTATTTAGCTATGACTTGTAGGCATTTTTCTATTTAGTCTCGTTTTTTTTAGACAGCTGGGAAATATAAACTTATAAATTACATGGTGGTGAATTCTTGATGTTATCTTCTATAAAGAGGTTCTTGATTGGGAGACCTTTAAAATCAAATGCACTTGGTGAACAAAAGCTTAACAAAACAAAGGCGTTGGCGATATTATCTTCAGATGCATTGTCTTCGGTTGCATATGGGCCGGAGCAAATATTGATTGTCCTGATCACGGTCGGTGCTGCGGCATTCTGGTATTCAATCCCTATCGCGATTGGAGTATTGATCCTGTTAACCGCTTTGATTTTGTCCTACAGACAAATCATTTTCGCTTATCCACATGGCGGGGGAGCCTATGTGGTTTCAAAAAACAATTTAGGTGTCAATCCAGGGTTGATAGCTGGAGGATCCTTATTGGTCGATTATATATTAACTGTCGCGGTAAGTGTTTCCGCTGGTACGGATGCCATCACGTCCGCTTTTCCCGGCCTGCATGATTATAATGTCCTCATAGCCATTATTTTCGTCATCCTACTTACTATCTTGAACCTTAGGGGGGTTACGGAATCGGCATCTGTCTTGGCCTATCCGGTGTACCTATTCGTTTTAGCCTTGTTCATCTTGATTGGGGTTGGAATTTACAAAATTCTGACGGGAGGAGTCTCACCGGAATTGCATGCATCAATCGGGACTCCGGTAGCAGGCATCAGTTTATTTATACTGCTAAGAGCATTTGCATCAGGAAGCTCCGCATTGACAGGAGTCGAAGCGATTTCAAATGCAATCCCGAACTTTAAAGATCCAGCACCGAATAATGCTGCGAAAACATTAATAGCGATGGGTTCCTTACTAGCTGTTTTGTTTTCGGGAATCGTATACTTAGCCTATTATTTAAGCATTGTTCCTAGCGCAGAGGTAACGGTCGTCTCCCAGATTGCTGAAGAGATCTTTGGACGGAATTTCATGTATTTCTTCATTCAAGGTACAACTGCATTGATCTTGATACTTGCGGCAAATACTGGATATTCGGCTTTCCCTTTGCTTGCGGTAAATCTGGCGAAGGATAAATTCATACCAAGGGCGTTTACGATCAGAGGGGACCGTTTAGGGTATTCCAATGGAATTATCATACTTGGACTTGCATCCATCATCTTGATAGTCGCAGTTGAAGGACATACGGAAAATCTCATTCCGCTTTATGCGGTTGGTGTATTCATCCCATTTACGTTATCCCAGACCGGGATGATTGTTAAATGGATTCGCGAAAAGCCAAAAGGCTGGATGATGAAATTAACCATTAATTCAATTGGTGCCATAATTAGCTTTATCGTCACGATGATATTCTTTTTAACCAAATTTATTCAGGTTTGGCCTGTTTTGATTTTTTTACCTATCATCATTTTAATTTTTCATCGAATTAGAAAGCATTATGAAGCAGTTGGAGACCAACTAAGGATTACAACTTGTGAGCCGATCTTGCCAATTGAAGGAAATATCATTATCGTACCTGTGGCCGGTATAACTCATGTGGTTGAGAACTCTTTAAATTATGCAAAATCTCTATCTGCACATCAGGTCATTGCCGTTTATGTCGCTTTTGAAAGAGAAGATGAAAAGAAATTCGAAGAAAAATGGAAAAAATGGCAGCCGGATGTAAGGCTCGTTACACTGAATTCGTATTACAGAAGTATCATTCAGCCACTAACTAAATTTGTGGACACAGTAGAACATAAGGCTAGTGAATCCAACTATAAAGTTACGGTAATAATCCCCCAATTCATTCCGAAGAAGGGCTGGCACAATATTCTTCATAACCAATCAAGTTTACTGATTAAGGCCTACTTGCTTTATAGAAGAAATGTGGTTGTTACGACAGTGCCCTATCATTTGAAGAAGTAAGTTCCATATCTAAGAAATATAGAAGCAGAATGTAGACAAATTCGATTTTCATCGAGTTTGTCTACATTTTTTTATGGCTTATACAATTTGGACGTGGATTTCCGCTCAAGAAACTCGCTATCCGCGGGCGGTGGGCGAGCCTCCTCGGCTTGCGCCTACGGGGTCTCCCAAGACGCGCTTTCCCGCAGGAGTCTCGTACACCCGCTCCACTCAACCTTGTTATAGTATGTAGTAAGGAACCATACTTGAGGGGTTGAAGTTGTGTTGGTTTGGGACCATCATTTGATGAAAGATAAATTTTCCGTCTACAAATAATGTGGGTCCCGGTTTACATGATTGGGCCTACGTATTTTTAATGGATTATACAATTGGACGTTGATTGGAACGTAGGGCACTCGCTTTCCGCGGGCGGTCCGCGAGCCTCCTCGTCTAACGCCTGCGGGGTCTCCCAAGACGCGCTTTTCCCGCAGGAGTCTCGTACCTTCCGCTCTACAATCAGCTTTGTTATAGCATTTAGTTAGAAACCATACATGAGGAGTTTGGGAACATCATTTGATAAAAGATAAGTTTTCCGAACCCCTTTTGTCTCAAACTGGAGGAGCAAGCCTACATAAGGTTTGCTTTCTTATAATCTTAGAATTAAAAAGACTGCCCCTACATCGGTCTTTCAACAAGCGTCCCCGATGGTTGAAGAATAACATTAATTAAAAACTCATTAAATTTGCCATCACGATCATTGCTGATGAAGCCCATACAAGAAAAAGGATTGCAGTGAGATGTGGGGATACTTCATCTTTTATAGCTTTAATTAAGGTAAATATAAAACTATAGCCAAAAATGAAAAATAAAATTACATATAAGTAAACCAATATATACATTCCTTTCGTAACATAGAGGCTAAAAACTGGATTTGACTAGAACATTTTACCATATATTTCAGTATTCTTGACCAATAGTTAAACAAGAGCTTTTTCTCAGAGCCTTTTATTTTCACCGAAGGTAAAAGAGAACCCAAGTGTTCTGTAAGTTGGGTATTGTTTTAAATCTTTCAGTCAAAAGGGATTTGGAAATACTTGTCGAAAATTATAAAAACAACGCTCATATGGATAATGGCCAGGGGTGGGAAGATTGATGAACGGCTCTCCCGCCAAATGTAGTGATGCGGATGACCACTCATCCCAAACGATTACTGTAGTAATTGTGCAAGCTTATTGCAGTGGTAAAAAGGCTTTGGTGACAGTGTAATATAAAAGGAGCGTGATGGTAGCTGAGCATCATTCAGGGTTTCAATAACTTCGACTATTTTCCATTTCAACCGGAATTCGAGATTCTATCAGATTATTATATAGAATATAAACAAAGAAATTCTGACCATTCCACTACATTGTTCTATCAATTTAAAATCAATCGGGATTTAATGAATCCAATGTCCGTCATTCCGGATGGGTGTATCGACATATTATTTTATTGCGATCCCGAAAGACCTTCCGCAGATGTGTACGGGACTGTCCTCAAGTACAAAACGATAAACTTTCAGGCTAATTGTGAATATTTCGGTGTGAGGTTTATGCCTAAGCAGGAAACCCAGCATTTTAAATATTCCATGAAGGAGGTAATCGATCGCCAAATCCCTTTAGCTGATATGTTAAAAATTGAACCTACCATTATGGAAAGGTTAATAACTGAACGGGATTTTCATGGAAGAATAAAGCTGTTCAAAGAAGAAATAGGGATTAATATTTTTACGTGTAACGGTTTGCCGGCAATTATAGAATATTCCTTGAACAAAATATATTCTTCTAAAGGAAATGTAAATATGAATCAATTAGCTGCTGAGACCGGATACTCTACAAGATACTTGCGAAAGCAATTCGATGCCCATGTAGGGATGCCGCCCAAATTATTCAGCCAAATAGTGAGGTTCCAAAACTCCCTGCATATGTTATTGAATAAACAGGCCTTTACAGTTTGGGATGTGATTAATGAGAATGGGTATTTTGATCAATCACATTTAATTAATGAATTTAAAAAATTTGGTTATCTGACTCCTACTGAATTCATCGATGCTGTTTCAAAGAAATTTTCAAACCCAATATAACGTTCTTGTTTTATAGTGATTACATTTGAAGGATCCCGTTCATGGTGACGAGGATCTTTTTTTTGGTTTTAATGCATACAAAAATATTCTGAATGTTCCGTTTTTTACAATAAAAAAATAGTGACCAGCCTTATTGTGTTAATAGATATGTGATTGTTGTTTTGATTGTCCAATAGAAAGGGGAAACGATGATGGGGAAAAAATATCGATTGTTCATTGATGGGAGATGGGTTGATTCAATATCTGGAAGAACATTTGAATCATTTAATCCTGCAACTGATGAAGTGAATGCTATAGTTGCCGAGGCAGGTCCGGAAGATGTTGATTTAGCGGTAAAAGCTGCACGAAGGGCGTTTGAATCTGGCCCGTGGGCTGAAATGGCACCGGGGGATAGAGGGAGGTTATTGAATAAAGTCGCACAGGCACTGTGGGAGAATGCCGATATGCTGGCCGAAGTCGAATCAAAAGATAACGGGCTGCCAATCAATGAAACAAAATTCATTGCGATGCCAGCCATGATTGATGTACTCGAATTTTATGCGGGATTAGCCAATAAAGTCCAGGGAAGTACCCTTGCCTCACCCAATAACCGGTTCAATTTTACTTTGAAGGAGCCAATCGGTGTCATAGGGGCCATAGTCCCTTGGAACTTTCCGCTTATGCTGACGATGTGGAAGCTTGCCCCTGCTTTAGCGGCAGGCAATACGATTGTGATAAAACCAGCTGAGCAAACTCCTGTTAGCATTCTGGAATTGGTTAAAATCTTTCAAGAAGTCGGAATTCCAGATGGAGTCATCAATGTCATTCCGGGATACGGGAAGATAGCGGGTGATGCCCTCTCCTCCCATCCTGACGTCGATAAAATCGCTTTTACGGGTTCAACGAATACTGGCCGCCTAATCATGCAGGCAGCAAGTAAGAACTTAAAACCAATTAGCCTTGAATTAGGGGGGAAATCACCAAATATAGTTTTTGATGATGCTTCAATTGATAATGCAGTGAATGGATCCATGTTTGGTATCTTCTTCGCACAAGGTCAAGTATGCGCCTCGGGTACAAGACTTTTTGTGCAGGAAAGCATATATGATCGATTCATGGAATCATTCGTGAAGAAAGCGCGATCCATCCGTGTAGGGAATCCCTTAGACCATACGACCCAAATGGGACCGCAGGTTTCCTTGCAGCAACTTGACAAAATTCAACAATATGTAGCGGCCGGTCTGGAACAGGGAGCTAATCTTGTCATGGGAGGAGAAAGAAACACGGAGGCAGGAAATGGCTATTTCTTCACGCCTACTGTTTTTGAGAACGTTACCAATGAAATGACAATTGCCCGCGAAGAAATTTTTGGGCCGGTTTTGTCGGTTATCAAGTTCAAAGATGAAGAGGATGCATTGAACAAGGCGAATGACAGCTTGTATGGATTGGCTTCAGGTTTATGGACCAATGATTTAAAACGGGCGCACCGGATGGTAAGGGGGTTAAAAGCGGGGACGGTATATGTGAACACGTTTAGCATGCTTGATAGTGCAGCACCTTTTGGCGGCAGGAAGCAAAGCGGTTTCGGAAGGGAACTGGGTATCCAAGCGATGGATATGTACACGGAAACAAAAAATGTGTGGATCGATTTGAATGAGCAGGGTTTGAACTGGTATGGAGTTTAAGGGCAGGGAAGCGTCCTCATGGGCAGCTTGATTGAGTTGGATTTCCTGCTATCAGCTTGATAAATCGGTATGAGTGGGATGTGTTTTCTGATATTGGCTATCTTCATCATATTGAGTATTGTTGGGCCAAAGAGTCGACACCAGTTTCCGGGGAAGATGATGAGGTAGGCAAATGAAATTTTGCACTTTATGAACGAGGCACTTCGAGGAAAGTTTACTTAATGGATAGAATGATATTTTACCAAAAAGGGAGAGGTTAAGATGGAAAAAACTTCTAGCATGAAAGTAACGAGGGAAAATCACCCGCTTGATCCATTAACGGCAGAAGAACTTAAACTTACGGTCCAGATTTTAAAACGTGATAAAGGATTGGATGACCATTACCGCTTCGCTAACATCAGCTTACTTGAACCTGCAAAATCCATTGTTCTGGATTATCGTGATGATGAACAAATCAAGAGAGAAGCATTCTGCATCATTCTTCATAATAAAGAGGGAAAAACATATGAGGCTGTTGTTTCCATAACGGAAGGAAGCATAACGTCATGGAAACTGATTCCTGGAGTGCAGCCATCCATAATGGCCGATGAATTCATGGAGTGTCAGGAAGTTGTGAAAAGCCACCCTGAGATGATAAAAGCCTTTGCCAAAAGGGGGCTTACGAATATGGACAATATCATGGTCGACCCATGGTCAGCAGGGAATTTTGGAATTGAAGAGGAAATGGATGTACGAATCGTCAGGGCTTTATGTTATTACCGTTCATCATTATATGATAATGGGTATGCACGTCCCATTTCGGGATTATATGTCCTTGTCGATTTAAATAAGATGGAAGTCATCAAGATTGTGGATAAAGGTGTCATACCATTTCCGCCGCTTGATGGAAATTATACACCCGATCAAGTAGGTAACATGAGGCAGGATGTTAAGCCTTTGGAAATTGTTCAGCCTAAAGGACCAAGTTTCACGACGGAAGGACATGTGATCGATTGGCAGAAATGGAATATCCGCTTTGGTTTCAACTCCCGTGAGGGTCTTGTTCTTCATACGATCAGTTACAATGATGATGGAGTGCAACGGCCAATCCTGTATAGAGCTTCTTTATCTGAGATGGTGGTGCCTTATGGTGATCCGACTGATCCGGTTAATAGGAACAATGCTTTTGATGCAGGGGAATACGGCATTGGCATGTTGGCGAATTCACTTGAACTTGGGTGTGACTGCCTAGGTGAGATCAAGTACTTTGACGCGAACCTGGTGGATAGTAAAGGGAATGTAATTCAAATTAAAAATGCAATTTGTCTGCATGAGGAAGATTTTGGAATTGGGTGGAAACATACGGATTGGAGGACAGGTCATGTTGAAGTCCGCCGTTCAAGAAGATTGGTCTTATCGAGCATTTCGACAGTTGGAAATTACGAATACGGATTTTATTGGTATTTCTTTCAGGATGGGACTATACAGTTTGAAGTGAAATTGACAGGCATATTGCATACACAAGCCATCGAACCTAACCGGAAGCACCCGCATGGCAATCTAGTCGCACCTCAATTATTTGCTGCACATCACCAGCATTTCTTTAATATGAGGCTTGATATGATGGTTGATGGAATGAATAATTCAGTTTATGAAGTCAATACAAAAAGCATGGAAAAGGGGCCGGACAACCCATATGGAAATGGTTTTTATCCGGTTTCTACTTTGCTTAAAAATGAATCCGAGGCTGTCCGGGACCTTGATTTGCATACTGCGCGCTTCTGGAAAATCGTCAATCCCTCAAAAACGAATATATTGGGGGAACCGGTTGGTTATAAATTGTTTGCTGGGGAGAATTGTTTCCCGTTCGCCCATGATGATTCGCCTTTATTAAAACGGGCTGGATTTTTAAAACACCATTTTTGGGTGACGCCATTCGATCCTGAAGAACAGTTTGCTTCAGGGCGATACCCAAATCAACATGCAGGGGGAGAAGGGTTGGAAGATTGGGTTAAAGCCGATCGCTCCATTGAAAATGAAGATGTTGTGGTCTGGTATAACATGGGACACCATCATATAACACGACCTGAAGATTGGCCAGTCATGCCGACCGCTTATATAAGCTTTATTTTAAAACCGACGGGCTTTTTCAATCGGAATCCAGCTCTTGACGTGCCTCCATCAAAAACAAAGAATTCAGCTTGCCAGATGGACGGTCATTCTTCCTGTCATTAAAATCAGTCGTTTCACTAACTATTGCTCGAAAAGGGGGAAACGAATCGAATGCTGCTGCTGACCAGTTTTATGATAGTCGTGGCTTATACAATTTACTTTTCTAAAATAGCCCATCGGAAAAAAGAGAATATTGGTGTTGGCCTAGGTAAATGCATGGTCATGATGTTAAGCATGACGACAAGTTTAACCTTAAGTTTAATGCTGTCATTCCTGATGCCCGGCAAGCTGGCGGTTTTAACCGTTCTAGCCATCGCAATATGTGCAGTGGCAGGCTTCATCATCGGAAAACCATTCGGTCTAACAGCGGTTATGGAGTCTCTGTCAACAACTCTGATGGGGGCAATGATGGGAGCCATGCTTGGGGTCATGCTGCCTCTTGATTCACAAACTTTCATGCTCGTTTCGATGGATCTAATTTACCTATGCAGTATATTCTTTGTGACTTTTTATATAAAAAGAGAGGATGTAAAAGAGACAAAATGTGGGAGGGGGGTTGCTCCTTTCTTTCTGACCCTCTTGTTCTCCATCATCATTATCGGAACGTCGGCTGTTTGGGAACGTGATTATTTCAAGGTTGGTGGAGATTCGGAAATGGACATGCAACATCATCAACATGGCGGGTAGCTGTTACAAGAATATCAATATCATCAAAAGGGCTGCTTCTGCAGCTCTTTTTGTGTTGAACAATTCTTTTAGGGAAACACTTCATAAAATTACCAAGGGTCATTTCAAATAATGCGAACATATTAAAAGAATACAAAATGAAATATCCTGCTTAGTTTTGTACTTACATATATGGGGGTTGAAAATGGATATACTATTAGCTCTCTTGCCAGCATTATTCTGGGGAAGCATCGTTTTATTTAATGTGAAACTCGGGGGTGGACCCTATAGTCAAACACTAGGTACAACGATTGGCGCCTTGATTTTTTCAATTGGTGTTTATATTTTTGCCGATATTAAGCTGTCACTTTTGGTGTTTGGTGTCGGAGTCGTATCTGGATTGTTTTGGGCCGTTGGACAAGCTAATCAGCTTAAGAGCATTGATTTAATGGGAGTTTCTAAAACAATGCCGATTTCAACAGGATTGCAGCTCATTTCAACCACTTTATTCGGGGTCATAGTTTTTAACGAATGGTCTACAATGAAGGCGATTATTTTAGGCGTATTGGCATTGATCTTCATTATTATAGGAATCATCTTGACCTCCTTGGAAGATAAAGAATCGAAAGAGGGCAAGTCGGGAAACTTGAAGAAAGGAATTGTTATTCTCCTCATCTCGACATTCGGTTATTTGGTTTATGTGGTCGTGGCCCGTCTTTTTGATGTTGACGGGTGGTCAGCGTTGTTCCCTCAAGCGATTGGGATGGTGATAGGCGGTCTGTTATTGACTTTTAAGCATAAACCGTTTAACAAATATACGATTCGTAATATCATTCCGGGATTGATATGGGCTGCAGGGAACATGTTTTTATTCATTTCCCAGCCACGTGTGGGAGTGGCCACTAGTTTTTCACTTTCGCAGATGGGCATAGTCATCTCAACCCTTGGCGGGATCTTCATTTTACGTGAAAAGAAAACGAAGCGCCAACTAATTGGAATTGTAATTGGGATTATCTTGATCATCATAGCTGGGATTATGCTGGGATTGGCAAAAAGTTAATTGGAGGGTGATTACATGTATACAGATTTAGAAGGTAAAGTCGTTGTTATTACCGGATCATCCACTGGTTTAGGAAAAGCGATGGCCATTCGCTTTGCTAAGGAAAAGGCAAAAGTCGTGGTTAATTATCGCACCAAATCAGAGGAAGCGGATAGTGTAATGGAAGAAATCAAAACAAATGGCGGGGAAGCCATTGCCGTAAAAGGCGATGTCACCAGTGAACAAGATGTCATTAACCTTGTTCAATCAGCGATAAAGAATTTCGGGAAACTCGATATATTCATCAATAATGCTGGAATTGAAAATCCGGTTCCATCTCACGAGATGCCGTTAAGCGACTGGAATAGGGTAATCAATACTAACTTAACCGGAAATTTCCTAGGCTGCCGTGAAGCTATCAAGTATTTTGTCGAGAACGGTATTAAAGGGAATGTTATAAACATGTCCAGTGTACATGAGATGATTCCCTGGCCTTTATTCGTTCACTATGCAGCTAGCAAGGGCGGGGTGAAGCTGCTTACGGAAACCCTAGCTCTTGAATATGCACCAAAAGGGATCCGTGTGAACAGCATTGGTCCTGGAGCCATCGCCACGCCAATAAATGCCGACAAGCTTGAAGATCCCGAAAAGAAAAAAGACCTTGAAAGCATGATTCCGATGGGGTATATCGGAAAGCCTGAAGAAATTGCTGCGGTTGCTGCATGGCTGGCATCTTCAGAGTCCAGCTATGTAACGGGCATCACTCTATTCGCTGACGGAGGAATGACAAAATACCCTGCATTCCAAGCGGGAAGAGGATGAAATGAGTTTAATTCCTCTTTTATGATGCAACAAGAATCCCAGCAGGATCATTCCTGCTGGGATTCTTGTGTAAAGCATTAACGAGTATGATGATTATACCAGCTAATGAAATTATCGACGACCGTATCGATAAACTGGACAGTTGACTCATGTGTAAGCCTGCCTTCGTTATCGATTTTGTCATGCACTGCACCAACATATACTTCATTCCCAGGAAGGAGTGGGGAGGAGATGCCTATTGCGAATAAGATTTCACGCAAATGCAATTGAGCTTTTACCGTCCCTAATTGCCCCATTGACGCACCCATGATCCATGATGGTTTGCCGATCAAGACTTTATCGACACGTGATAACCAATCAATTGCATTGCCCAATACACCTGGAATCGTCCCGTTGTATTCAGGTGTTACCCACAAGACTGCATCTGCTTCGGCCACTTTGCTTTTAAATTCTTTTACAACCAATGGAGGATCATTTTCAATATCTTGATCATAAAAAGGTAAATCCCGAATGTTCAAGATTTCGAGATCAAAACGATCTTGATATTTAGTTTGAATATATTTGGCTAGCTTAAGGTTGTATGACTCTTTACGGATACTTCCCACTATGGCAACAACTTTCATCTCCAATACCCCCAATGATTTTATAATGGATAATCATGTAAATATGTTCCACTTCCCTATTATAATTGGAATGTAATTGAAAGGGAAAAAGGATGCTTGGGAAATAATCATTCGGCGGATGGCCCTTCAATCACACCACGATGAAAATGTCTTTCCATGACATACCCAAAAAAGGAGGCAAGCATTTGTTGAAACAGCATGCCAAGTACAACGGGTACCGCAACGGCAGCAGGGAAATAGGTGGTTGCAAGAACGGCTCCAGCACTGATGTTTCGCATACCGCCTGTAAATGTCAAGGTGATGATATCCGCCTTTTCCCATCTTAAACATGCACCGACCATCCAAGAAAGGGCATAACCTGAAGCGGCTATGAACAAAACCAAGAAGGCCATGATCATTATTTTCTTATCGAAATGGGTTAAGAAAGGCGCTATTTTTGAACTGTTCAATATGACTACGATTCCAACGCTTATCTTGGAGAATGGAGCTAATCGGGGAGTTAGTGAATATTGAATCTTTCCTTTTGTAGCCTGATTCAAGAACATGGCAAGCATGGAGGGCAGAACGACCATTCCGATTAATCCTTTCACTATCGACCCCAAATCCATTTCGATCGAACCGCCTCCGAAAAAGGAAATGCTGTAAGGGACGATGAATGGCGAGAGTAGGGTGTCGATTAAGATGATGGTTAGGGCAAGTATGGCATTACCCTTATAAATGGATACCCAGATCATACTGGTGACACCGGTTGGAATCACTACTGCGAGGACTAGGCCGGTAATTGTGAAAGCATCACCATGAAACACTAAATGACCTAGGCCAAAAGCCCAAATTGGCATAAGCATATGAAGGATGATCAATACGATGAAAACGGGTAAAGGGTGGGTGACTGCCTGTTGCAGAGATTTAAAGTTAGAGCCTAAACTCCCGGAAAATGTAATGAAGGCAAATATCCATGGAACAAGAAAGGTGTATTCCATTAGATGTTCGGACAATAATACCCCAATAATCACGCTTATCGGCGTGATGAGAGGCATGACTTTATCGAGTTGTTCATTTATTGTTTTCAGCATCATTCATCCACTTCCTCATCCATTCTATTAAGTAAGTTTACCATATTCCAAAACATATAATTTGTAAGACAAGAATTTTGTCAATTTATTTTTGAAGATGGTGAAATGCATTTAATGTAAGACTATATAAAATAGGCCAAGTGGGATGCTAATATATCCATTCTTTTTGTGTTCTCCATTACTTTCGCTGCTATGAAACAAAAAGGGCTGCAAGCTTTCCCTGATGGATGGTTTTATAAGGAGGTTTTTAGGCAGGAATGTTCGATGTAACGTTGTATATTCAATGAAAAATAGTTTAAAGTAGAGGAGAGAGGTGAAAGAAATGGCAGAAAAGGTTTCCAGTATAATGTGGTTTAGTCTTGCAGTACAAGCCCTGCTTGTTCTTGCTGATCATGATGGATTATGCAATAGTAATAAATTGGCCGTTAAGCTTGATTCGGAGTCAGGTTTTCTTAGAAAAATATTAAGTAATTTAGTGAAGGCAGGGCTGATTCAAGCGAAGGAAGGAAGAGATGGGGGATATTCACTTGCCAAAAATCCCGAACAAATCATTCTTGCAGATATATACTCTGCAATTAAATCCGAACCTTTTTCAAAAGGCTTTCTTGATGTGAATGCTAAAAAATGCTTTCAACCATCTTCCCGCGAAGCTTTATGCGGCTTGAAAAACGAGATGGAGAGCTGGATTATACAAGGCTTGGAACAAAAGACGATTGCTGATTTACTTTCAAAATCCTGATTTGAAAAACGAAACTGCCAGGGTTTCGTTTTTCTTAAACTGTATTTGACAAAAGAACAGTATGCGTTATATACTGTTCCTGTAATGATTACAGTTAAATGGAGGTCATTATCAATGACAAAAAATATAATGAGTAAAGAAGAGTACCTGAATAAAGCTAAAGAATTGAATGTACCGCTTGAAAAGCCGAAAGTCCTTAATGATACGGATTTCATTACGGTAGCAAAAGAACGGAGATCTGTTCGCCAGTACGACGCTGAATACGTGATGACTGAAGAGGAAATTCGTGAAATCTTGGAGATTGCGATTCAAGCGCCGTCTTCTTCCAACTTACAGCCATGGAGATTCCTTGTGATTCAAGATAAGCAAACCCAACAAGAATTGCTACCCATCGCAAATAACCAACAACAAATCGTCGATGCATCTGCTGTCATTGCCGTTTTAGCTGATATAGAAGGTTACAAAAATGCAGAACGGATTTATGGTGAATTAGTCAATAAAGGGATCATGAAGAATGAAATCAAAGAGCCATATGTAGCCTCTATTCTGCATAATTACGGCAACTTTTCCGCTGAGAAGGCTTTAAGCGTAGCCATGATTGACGGTGGCTTGGTTTCCATGCAGATCATGTTGGCTGCAAAAGCAAAAGGATACGATACAGTCCCAATGGGAGGGTTCGATGAAGCCAAATTTGTGGATGCGTTCAATGTACCGGAAAACTTCAAACCTGTCATGTTGATTTCCCTTGGAAAAGGAACTAAAGCAGGCTTTGAAAAAGTCCGTTTGCCACTCGATGATATATTGACTTGGAATAAATTCTGAGGAACAAACTAAGAAAAAGGATAGCTAAAATCGCTATCCTTTTTCTCATGGTTTGAGATTTGCTCTGAAAAATCATTTATTCTCGCGAGCAATAAATGAATGTGTTACAATTTTTCCAGATATTTCTTTGGAATGTTTCCTCTAAAAATCACCGACCGGCAAATTAAGCTAATGAATTCTTTTTGGCGCTGCTAGCCAAAATACAGCAATTATCGTGGGTTTAGCCGTTGACAATGGATGGGAGGGAGTCCGTGTGAAGAATATGAAAAGTGAAGTGTTTTCGTGGTTGAAAGCTATCTTATTCGCTTTAATGATCGTGTTCATTTGCCAACAGTTTTTATTTACGCCAGTCACGGTAAAAGGTGAATCAATGGAGCCGACTTATGAAAATGATGACCGGATCGTGGTAGCTAAAATCGGAAAGCCGGAGCGTTTCGATATGGTCGTATTTTATGCTCCGGACGCGGAAGAGAATTATATAAAAAGGGTGATCGGTTTACCAGGGGACAGCGTCGAAATGAAAGATGATGTCTTATATATCAATGGGAAAAAGTATACAGAACCATATTTGAATACAAAAAAAGGAGAAATTCCACCTGAAGAGAACCTGACGGAGAATTTCACCCTAAGTGATTTACTCGGGAAATCCAAGGTACCTGTCGGTCATTTGTTTGTCATGGGGGATAATCGAAGGAATAGTTGGGATGGAAGAAGATTTGGTTTTATTTCTGAAAAATCACTTGTGGGCAAGGTGAAATTTCGCATCTACCCTTTAAAGGAAATGGGAGTGCCGAAGTGAAACGACCACAGTGAATATAAGTGAAAGCTTGGATGATAATGATATGGACTAAGTTGTATTTATAGCAGATGATGGATAAGAACCTTTTCCTATGGTTAAGGTTTTTATTTTGGATTGTGGGGGATTAATATGAAGAATGGTTTATCTGCCATTTCCATCCCGATGCTGGATGAAGAAATGGGACGTCAGGTTAAAGGACATGTCGATTCGCTGACGGTTCCTCAGGGAAGCTTAGGACGGCTGGAAGAATGGATAATTGAACTGGCCAAGATGACAGGGGAGGCATTTCCGGACATTTCGAAACCGGGGGTGATCGTGTTTGCAGCCGACCACGGAATTACGGAAGAAGGGATTTCCGCGTATCCAAAAGAAGTGACGGAACAAATGGCACTTAATTTCCTGAATGACGGTGCTGCCATCAATGTATTAAGCCGTGCGATAGATGCTTACTTGGACATTGTCGATATAGGGATCGATGCAGATATCGAAGCACCGGGGTTAACTTCCAGAAAAGTCCGTAATGGAACTAGAAACTTTTATAAGGAAGAGGCTATGACAAAGGAAGAAGTAAATCAAGCGCTTGACATTGGGTATGACCGTGCAGAGAAAATGATTGCCCGTGGGGTGAACTGCCTGATTCTTGGTGAAATGGGAATCGGAAATACGACATCCAGTACCGCCATCATCTCCATCATAAGCGGGAAAAGCGTCGAATCACTAGTGGGGCAGGGAACAGGATTGAAGTCAGAAGGCATTTTACATAAGCGAAGAATAATTGAAGAAGCGATTTTATTAAGAAATCCTAATCCTGATGATCCAATCAACATTTTGATGAATATCGGTGGATTCGAAATTGCAGGTATGGCAGGGGCCATGCTTGCTGCAGCGAATAACCGTATACCCATTCTTGTTGATGGTTTCATTACAACAACGGCTGCTGTATTGGCAAACCTGATTTCCGGCCGTGCAGCCGATTATATGTTTGTTGGACATCGATCTGCAGAACCTGGTCATAGAGCGGCCATAGAACTGCTTGGCAAGGAACCGATCCTCGACCTGGGAATGAGAATCGGGGAAGGAACAGGGGCTGCCCTATCATACCCCATTCTCAAGGCGGCGACATTGGTCATTAAAGAAATGGCAACATTTGAATCTGCGGGCGTGTCAAATAAGTAAGAAAAAGGAGACCTCGATAACGCTGGTCTCCTTTTTATACAGGTAAAAAATTGGATACTGCATTGAAACATTCTTCTATTCCGCTGTTATTTAATAGGCAGATGATCTTTATATTTCTTCATTTTCCTGACGACGGAAGGCTGGCTGATACCTAAGAATTTAGCCATTTCATATGTGGACTTGCATTGTTTACTCGCTTTCATCAACATCCATTTTTCGACTTGTTCGAGAGCAGTATTGAGATCACTATCATCAACCATCATATTGTCGATCATTAGGGTATCATCTATTTTCTCCAAAGATTCTTGTCCATGGAAATGGGAGGGGAGAAAGCCTGGGAAAATGATGGAGTCTTCCGAGGTCAAAATGAGCCGTTCGATCAGGTTTTCCAATTCACGCACGTTTCCTGACCATTTATGCTGAATCAGTATTTCGTAAGTGGAAGGGTGCAATTTCTTATCCGACTTGTATTTCTTATTGATGATTTCGAGATTATGATTGATTAAGATGGCAATGTCTTCTTTTCTTTCTCGTAACGGCGGTATTTGGATGGGAATCACATTTAAGCGATAATACAAATCGAGCCTGAATGTTCCCTTCTCCACCATTTCCTCAAGGTTTTGATTGGTTGCCGTCACAAGCCGGAAATCAATTTTATGCTCTTTTTTTCCTCCCACTCTTTTAAAGGTCTTCTCTTGCAGGACATTTAATAACTTCACTTGCATATCGAGGGGAAGCTCCCCGATTTCATCCAGAAATAAGGTTCCGTTATCTGCTTGTTCGATCAGCCCTTGCTTCCCCTGCTTCTGCGCTCCGGTGAAGGATCCCGCTTCATATCCAAACATTTCGGATTCAAAGAGACTTTCTGGGATGGTACTGCAGTTGACTTCGATGAATGGCTCTTTGCTGCGGTAACTCTGATTGTGCAGCCGGCGGGCGAAGACGCTCTTTCCCACACCGGATTCCCCAAGTAGCATGACTGTCGCATCCGTTTTGGAAACACGGTGTATCGTTTTGGCGATTTGCCGCATTTCCTTGCTGCGATAGATCAACTCCTCCTGTTCCCTTAGTTCCTCGACCTCCGATTGGTATTCTTGAATCTTTTTCTCCAATTGACCGTACTGATCCTGGAGGTTCCTGATTTCAGTTTGATCTTGGGCATAGCTGACGACACGAATCAATTCACCATCATCATCAAAGATGGGATAGGCAGTCGACATGACGATTTTTCCCGTCTTCGTTTGCTGCATGATCTGGATAGGCGTTTTCTCTTTCAATACCATGGCGGAAATCGAAGGTGAAAGGATTCCTTCCGTTTCGAGCTGGTAAACGGATTTTCCAAGGTAATGTTCTGGTTCGATTCCATATATCCACCAATGGTTAGGATTCGTGAATAAAATGAATCCTTTTTCATCGGTCACGGTAATATTATTATTGGATGTGTTGATAATGCATTCCAAAACTCTTTTGACGTTGTTATCACTCATCATTTTCCCCCTTATCACTGTGCCGGTGATTCAAATATAAATCAAAAACAGAAGCGAAATCAAGAATTTTCAGATATTTCGATTTGGAATTGAATCATTTTTTATAAGAATCATGCCTGAGATAGTCTCACTCACTTCATTCATCAAGCTAAAACTAGAATAATAGAGACGCCACCTACATTAAAGCAAATGGATACTTATACGGTTAACCTACTTATGTTTGGGTATAAATAAAGTAGAGAGTAATCGATTGAAGGAGTGATTGACTTGGCTGAAAACACAACCTTGGGACAATATTTATACGACTGCTTAAAAGCAGAAGGCATTACAGAGATTTTTGGTGTGCCTGGAGACTATAATTTCTCATTGCTAGATACTTTGGAAGATTACGATGGGATTGAGTTTATTAATGGACGAAATGAACTCAATGCTGGTTACGCAGCGGACGCATATGCCCGGGTGAAGGGCATGTCGGCACTGATAACCACCTTTGGTGTCGGTGAAATGAGCGCATGTAATGCAATCGCTGGAGCGTACAGTGAAAATGTGCCGCTCATCCATATTGTCGGCTCGCCAAAGACCATGATGCAGCAGGAAAAGGAGCTTGCCCACCATACGTTAATGGATGGAGATTTTGATGTTTTCCGTAAGGTTTATGAGCATATTACCGGTTATACAGCAATACTTACACCAGAAAACGCGGCTAGGGAGATACCGGCTGCAATCAAAATCGCGAAAGAAAAGAAAAAGCCCGTTTATTTGGTAGTGGCTATCGATCTCGTTGAAAAACCATTGCTTTCTCTCGGTAAGACATCAGAAAACATGACAAAAACGAATGTCGATGCTTTGCAGTCAGCAGTGAAGCATATAAAAGGCATGTTAGAACATGTAAATAAAGCCGTTCTGCTTGTCGACGTGAAAACACTTCGTTATAACTTGCAGAAACCCGTACTGCAGCTCGCTGAGAGGTTAAATGTTCCAGTTGCTTCATTGATGCAGGGGAAAAGCGGGTTTGATGAGAGTCATCCCCAGTATATTGGTGTATACGGCGGAGCTTTCGGAAGCAAGGATGTAACAGAGACTGTTGAAGAAGCGGATTTGATCATAGCCGTTGGTACTGTTTGGTCAGACGTCAATACTTCCAAAGGTACAGCAAAGCTTAACCCGTTGAAAATGGTGGAAATTCAACCTGACACATTAAAAGTGGGGGAAGCCAGCTATATGAATGTCAAGGCGGAGGAAATACTAAAAGCGCTCCAGGACATTGGCTACCGTCAGAACGAATCTGTCGGAAACATCTCGTTTCCGTTTGACACAATGGTGGAAGACCCATCTGCACCACTGAAAGCGACTTCCTATTATCCTCGAATTCAGCAAATGTTGAAGGAAAATGACATTGTGGTCACGGAAACAGGAACATTCTCTTATGGCATGTCACAGGTCAGATTGCCGAAAGGGGCGACCTACATAGCCCAGGGAGGCTGGCAAAGCATTGGTTATGCGACGCCTGCAGCTTTCGGTGCTTGTATAGCGGATAGAAACCGGCGTGTCCTTTTGTTTACCGGGGACGGATCGATACAGCTGACAGCACAGGAAATAAGCTCGATGCTGGAGAACGGCTGTAAGCCCATCGTGTTTATCCTCAACAATAACGGCTATACGATAGAAAAATTCTTAAACGTAAAAGTCGATATAGAAAAACAGAAATACAACGAGATACCAGAGTGGAATTATACAAAACTGGCTGAAGCATTTGGTCAAGAGGCATTCACAGCAAGAGTCGAGACGAATGGTGAACTGGATGAAGCCATTACAAATGCCCAAGATATGAACGCCGATAAACTTTGCCTTATAGAACTGGTCGTGAAAGATCAGATGGATGCACCGGATTATTTGAAAAAAATAAGGCAGTACCTTGAAGAGCAAGAGAAACTAAAGTAATTCCATGATCGAAATGCAATCACACCTGATTAAACACTAGAATATACTTTAATGTTTTGTTTATAAACCTCATTAGATTGAAAAATTATGAAAATACTCCTGCCGAATAACCGGTCTAGCCGAGACACCACAGGCGTTTGCTTTGAGGTGGATTGGCAGAAAGCCGGCGGAAAGGGAGCGGATTTCTGGAATCGACTGAAATCAAATTTAAGAAAAACCGTAGTCTAGGCTCATCCCGAACCAAGTTTAAGACGAGGTGATCCTTGAGTTTTTTTTACATTAGTCCTTAAAGGATGGAAGAAATTTGCGACACTCCTGCCGAGTAACTGGCTAGCCGAGACCCCGGAGACGTTTACGTCGAGGAGGCTTGGCAGACAGTCGGCGGAAAGGGAGCGGATTTCTGGAATCGACTGGAACTTTTTTGAAATAAAAAAGCTCAGGCAAACTTACTCTTCTTATTAGTATACTTTCTGAAAAGGTCTTCTGTGATGAAGGCCTTTTTTTGTTGGAAATGTAGATAATGTACTTACTTATATCTGCACGGCCCGATCAAGGACAAGAATGCTAGTTGAAAAAGTGAACAGGATATACCCAGAATGACAATACCGATATTGGTAACGGTCATTTCAAAATTGAAACCAAGAATTTTTAAACTAAGAGTATTATGAAAATATCATGAAGTAATAGGAAAAATATTCTTCCTTAGCAGAGAAAACCATTCTTTTTCCTGCTAGCAATTTCTGTAGAGAAGGAGGTCCAAAAAATGCGTAAAAATGTATCATTAGCGCGGTTAATAGAGTCTAATAAAGAAAATCTCAACAATAATCAGATGTTCATAGATCTTATAGAAGAAAAAGTCCATAGAAAGCAGGTTGAAATGCAGGAAAGACAAGGAAGGATGAAATAGGCCACGAAAGGAATTATTAAGCTTGTATCAGTAATCAACTGAATTATGCGATTGTGGAAATGCAAGGTTAATGCGCCAGGTATGAGGAAAGAGAGGATAAAAAAGGTTAGCTTAACTTTATATTTTATTCTACCTATTGATAAAGAGTAATTATTGGTATTATAAAATATTTTTAACGGGTGTGTTTATCATTGCTGCGAGTATCTATTATACATTTGGGTTTACTAGTGAAGGTTTAGTTTATTTTGTATATTTTAATGTGTTTTGAGTATTTTTAATCGTAAAATCAATTATAAAAAAAGACTTAATACTTTAACGAATTATAAGCATATTTTAATGCGAGAGTTAGGATGGCTTCAAAAAGAAGGGGTATAAGCCATAACACCAGTTGGCGGCTAGTTAACATTATCATAAGCAAAAAAGCGTGTATGATCATTTATCGAAACACGCTTTTTTGCTTTTTATCGTATACTGCCACCATCATTTAGTTTAGGACTCGGACTGCCTTCACAAAGCTTGGTCCCCAGTAGGAATTGTTAATGTTAGCGTAGGATACACCTTTAGATGTCGAAGCATTCAGCATTTGACCGTTACCGGCATAAATTCCTACATGATTGATTACTCCATCGTTATTGGTATCGAAAAATACTAAATCCCCTTTTTGCAGGGCCTTTGAGGATACAGCTTTACCAACGTGTGATTGGGCCACTGAATTTCGAGGCAAGGAAATACCTGCACTTTGGAATGCTCTTAATGTGAATGAAGAGCAATCAAATACATCAGTGCGTGAAGTGCTCGCACCGTAAACATACTTGGCTCCCAAGTATTTAGCGCCAGCTGCCAAAACTTGATCTGCCTTGTTGGATTTGGACGGTTTATTAATTGCAGATGCCGAGGCCTTCCCTGAAACCCGGATGGTTTGGCCGATACGAATACGATCTGAATTGGAAATGTTAGGGTTTATTTTAAGTAAGGCACTAAGGGAAAGGTTATATCTTTTAGCGATTGTTGATAAGGAATCCCCTAATTTAACGACATAAACGCCTGTTGTATTTTTACCTTTATCCGGATTGCTGGTAATGGCATTAACCTTCAAGACCTGACCTGGAAAAATCAGAGTGCTAGTCAAATGATTCATAGACTTTAATTGTTGGACAGTCATATTATTGACTCTGGCAATTTTGCCCAGGGTATCCCCGGATTTGACTTTATATGTAGCATTTGAACGATTTTTAGCCGTAGAGCTGGATCCGGCCGTTTGTCCGGAAACCCGGATGGTTTGGCCAATATATATCCGGTCCGAACTAGAAATATTAGGGTTTAATTTAAGTAGGGCACTAACGGATACATTATATTTATTGGCAATTTTAGATAAAGAATCCCCAAGTTTAACCACATATTTTTCGGTTTTATCTTTACTTTTATCTGTATGGTTGTTAAGGGTATTAAATTTCAAGACTTGGCCGGGAAAAATAAGGTTACTAGTCAAATGGTTTTGAGATTTTAAGTGCTGGACAGTTGTATTATTGGCTTTAGAGATTTTATCCAGGGTGTCCCCTGATTTAACTTGATAAGAACCAGCATAAGCAGAAGTGCCGGCGATTAGGGTACCTATAATGGTCCCCGCAAGAATGAAAGAGTTTTTAGAATTGTTCATTTAGGAAAGTTCCTCCTGATGTGGTAAAAAAATATCTAGCATTTATATTATAAAGGTATGGAATATAAAAAACATGACCCATATAAATAAAATTCAACTTTTTCGTCATTTTTCGGGTAATCTTGCTACAGGGAAATGGGCATTTATGGGATTTAGGTGGAGTGTAAGAGGGCCATACTGTAATTTCGCATAAATGGATAAAAAGGGCATTTCATAAAAATGGAGGTTTTAGGTGATTAAAAAGAAAGGTAAGGATGGCATATCCTTACCTTTCCATGATTCATTTTTTTAATATTGTCTATAAACGTAGGGATCATCCGGTTCAGCGATTTTACTATGTGATGATACTTTGAGCAGGGGAATGGTTTTCTTGAATGGCTGATAATAAATGGATTCCAATTCACCTGTCACGGAATACCACTCATCATTTTTAGGATGCATTCCTTCAGGAAATTCGATTAACATACCGAATACCCCAGAGTCAGCGACACAGTGAATGACCCCAAAACGAAACAGGAATACCTGGTTTTTGGCTAGCTCATCTGAATTGTACGAAAATCCGGTTAACGTTATTTGTTTGCCAGTGAACTTTCCAGGAGAGTAATAGATGGCTTCTAAATCGTTTAGATAGTTTTCATCTGTTAATTGGAGACTATCACGATCGACCAGGCCTTTGAGAGAGTTATCCATTAAAGTTAAATAGTCATCCTTGCCATAATAAAGACTCGTATCCGGCTGCAGGAATTGATGCTGGCTATATTCATCCGAGTCTTCATATACAGGGAAATGAAAACCTTTTTTTTCTACAATATTGGAGTCCATAGTGGCAACAGGTAAAAAGAGACCGGTTAAAATGGGAATGAAGTATAGGAAGTAAGTAAGGTTGCTTTTCCATTTCTTATTTTCCCGGGAGTGATCATGTCCGCACTGACAATCAACACCTTCTTCTTGATTACCTTCCTTAAAATATAAGTAAGATCCCATTAAAGTGAATATTGCCAGTATATAGATAGCAATCTGTGAAACATATGAATATTCCATATTAATGTATTTCGATATATTCCCTGAGGCGTGTAAATGCATGAATAAAAAAGTAAGTCCAAGTAATATGAATAATCTTCCCATATAAAACACCCTCTTTAAGAAATAAACAATAAAGTTAGGCCTAAGACGGAAATAAATATATAGGCCATCAAACATAAAACGAATTTTGTTTTGAAGGTACCTAAAAGCATGATCGTATTTTTAATATCAAACATGGCCCCAAATACAAGAAAAGCAACTAGTGAAGAGGGAGAGAAGGTACTTCTAAAAGAACTTGCAACAAAGGCGTCCGCTTGGGAACACAAGGACATGACATAGGATAAAGCCATCATGACTGCATTCCCTGATAGTTTTCCTTGACCGATTTCAAGCAATAGGGATGTTTTCAAAAAGGTTTGAATGGCAGCCGCCAGCAATGCGCCAATGATTAAGTATTTTCCAACAGAAAAGAACTCTTCAATCGAATGTTTGAACATCCCCGTTATTTTGTCATTAAATGTAAGTTTATGGTGATGTATATGTTCGATATGTTCCTGTTTAAGCTGATTTGTCTTAAATTGAAAAGACAGGATGAATGCAATGATCAGGACGACCGCGAATGCAATTCCGCCACGATAGAAAACCATGCTCCAGCTATTGCCAAACGCTATATAGGTGGAAAACAGGACGATCGGATTGAGAATGGGTGCAGAAAGCATAAAGGCAATGGCCGCTGAAAGAGGAACCCCTTTAGCGATCAAACGGCGGGTGATCGGGACGATTCCGCACTCGCAGGCAAGAAAAAAGACTCCTGCACCTATTGCGGATAGAACAGATAAGATCGGATTTTTCGGAATGATTTTTGCAATCATCTCTTCCGACACAAAAATTTGGATGATTCCAGATATAAGGACTCCCAGTAAAATGAAGGGAAGGGATTCAATTAGGATACTAATAAAAATTGTATTCATTTGCAAAAGGGCCTGAACGTTCATCATAAACCACCTTCCATATTGCTGACTTAACTATATTAGGTTCGTAATAGAAGGAAGTCAATTTATTATTACTGGGAAAATAGGCTGGAAGATGAATGGGTAAGGAAATTTTGGAAATTGAATTATGGGATATTGAGGGGACTTGAATAATCTAATGTATAAGTTTGGCAGAAATTAAACTTCAATTAAAGTCTTGTTCCTTTTGAGGCTAGGGCTGTCATTAGCTTTATTCATAATACTTTCATATACGATACTTGATATGGATTTCGGGATGCTTACCGACAAAGCAAAATCCCCTCTAAGTTGTGTAACATACACAGAATTACAATGTTCGCTTAGAGGGGAATAACATCATGGAGACTATTTTGGTCCCCTTTTATTAATTAAGTTCTTACGGGATATAAATGGATTGTCGGTAACCCAGAAACGCCAAGGGTAATCCTTTGCTTCCCTGGAGTTGTCGATTCCGACGCGGGGACCGCTGGATATGTGGCCAGGCTTTTTTCCGGCAGCCAGATATAGCGGGGGATCGGTAAAGGATCGGCCATAATCATCCATGGTGATGCCTAGTGCCTTTGTTAGCTTCCCTGGTCCATCGGTCCATTTACGAATATCGGCAATTCCGCGTCTTTCATGCATTAACTCGAGCCCTGAATACGGTTCAATCGCACGAATTAAAATGGCTTCCGGATTTTCAGGTCCGCCGCTTACGACATTGACCAGTGTATGTGTGTGCATGACGTATGTATAGATCAAACCGGAATTTCCGAACATCACTTCCGTCCGTTTTGTCCGTCTATTTCCAAAACTATGTGCGGCCCTGTCCCCAGGTCCCATGTAGGCTTCTGTTTCAACAATGAATCCAGAAGCGGTTCCTTCCGCTGTTTCTTTTACGATCAGGCAGCCAAGAAGCGATTTCGCCAGTTCAAGTGTGGGCTGCTGATAAAAATCAGCAGGCAAAATTGAATCGTTTATCTTGTCCATAGTATCACCCCATTTAGTCTCATACAGGTAAAATGCCCTTATCAAATGAAAAAGAAACATAGGATTGAAGGGATGAAAAAGGCCGGCTGATTATATCAGCCGGTCCCGAGCCTATTTTAGCTTAATTCTTTTTCCGTTTCTTGATCTCTTTTGATTCGGCCCGAACCCACGGAAAGTGCCACTAATATCCCTGCGGAAACGAAAAAGATACCGGTGATGAAAACACTGGAGAATGCATCGATCCAAGCATTTTCTATCGTTTTAACAAGGACATTGCTGACTTCTGCGGGCATTTTTAGGTTTTCGGGATAAAGCATGATGTTGAATAACGTATCCGTTTTATCGGCTAATGCTTTCAGTGCCTCATGCAATATAGGGTTCTTTTGACTTACGACCGCATCATCCATATTTTGCTGGAGATTGTGATTCATGACAGCATTCAAAATCGTGATGCCCATCGTTCCACCTATTGAGCGGAAGAAGGTTGAAGCCGCTGTAACCGACCCTAGCTGCGATTTTGGAAATTCGTTTTGAACGGCAATCATCAATGTCGGCATGACAAGCCCCATACCTATCCCAAGGATGGCCATGAATGAGTACGCAGTGAATATAGTCGTACTGCCGTCCATCATACTCATTAGGAAAAAGCCAAGCGTCGCAAAGGCCATTCCAAAGGTAAGCACGGTACGAAAACGGAATTTCAAAAGTAACCGCCCGCCAATGATGCTGGAAAGAATCATACCAATCATCATCGGAGTCATGGTCGATCCCGCTTTTGTTGGTGAAACTCCCAAAACGCCTTGCATGAACAGCGGGACGAACATGATTGCCCCAAACATGCCAAGGCCAAGCAGGAATCCTAAAATATTCGTGGTGGAAAAAACTCTATTTTTAAAAAGGGATAAATCAAGGATCGGTTCGACCGCTCTTCTTTCAAAAATGATGAATAGGACAATGAAGACAATGGTGCTGCCGAAAATCAAGATAGATTCCAGTGATAACCATTCGAATTTATCACCACCGAAGGTCAAGCCAAGCAATAACAGGACAATACCAGGAATCAAAGTGAAGATTCCTAGATAATCGATATTCACTTTCTCAGTTTTCCTTATCGCTTCATGTTTCAATCCTACATAAATCAAAATGGCCGATAGTAAGCCCGTCGGTACATTGATCAAAAAGATCCAATGCCAGCTGATATGGTCAACGATCAGGCCGCCCAGAAAAGGGCCGATGACAGAACTTAATCCAAAAAGGGCTCCGAATACACCCTGCCATTTGGCTCTTTGTTCCGCAGAGAATATATCGCCAATGATCGTTTGGGATAAAGGCATGATCATTCCGCCGCCGATTCCCTGCAGACCTCTGTAGATGATCAATTGCTCCATCGAAGTGGCTGTGGCACATAAAAACGAACCGATCGTAAATATGATTGTGCCAAGCAGATAAAGGGAACGCCTGCCATATAAATCAGATAGCTTTCCAACAATGGGTACAACAGTCGTTGAGGCTATTAAATAGGCAGTCGTTACCCATGCAAAGATGGTGAAACCATTCAATTCCCCGATAATTGTCGGCATGGCCGTACCGACGATCGTCTGTTCCAATGAACTGAAAAACATTCCTATGATCAATCCTGTTAAGACAAGCTTGGTATTGACCGCTTTTTTTTCCATTTGCATAGCATTTCTCCATTTCTATAACTGTATTTCTTATTCGTTTGTGACTAATAGGTCAAAATTATAAATCTCTAATGACCAATTAGTCAACATTTTTTTTGCAAAAGAATTCAATTACTTGACTATAGTGGGTAAAGGTGAATATACAAATTCATCCATATCACTTTAAGTAATTCGACCAGAAACCACCAAATCCTTCCTGTTTAATATCTCCAACGTGTTTCCATTTATCATATCCGATATAATAAAGTGGGAACATAGATGAACTTATGATTGGAAGTGTAAGATATGAATAAAAAAATCGGGTTTATTGGATGCGGCAAAATGGGTGAGGCAATGCTTGAGGGCATGCTGCATGCAGAGGTCATTTCACCTGAAGGAATAATGGTCAGTACTTCGAGTGCGGAGACCAAAACTAAAATCACCACGAAATATAACGTTAGAGGTACTTTGGATAATAAAGAGGTTGCCGGTTTTGCCGATTTTCTCTTTCTGGGGATCCAACCTGCCATGCATAAGCAAGTACTTGAAGAAGTGAAGAATCATGTTAAAGAAGACACCGTTATCATTACTATGGCAGCAGGGATCACTGTATCTCTAGTTGAGAACAGCTTCGAAAAAAGAGTGAAGGTAGTCCGGACGATGCCAAACACTCCTTCGCTTGTCGGTGAAGGCATGACTGCTATGTGCATCAATGATGAAATTACCGATGCTGATATAGAGGATGTGACTGCACTGCTGAATAGTTTCGGTAAAACGGAAATCCTGCATGAAGATTTGATGGACGCAGTTCCGGCCATCAGCGGTTCGTCGCCTGCTTATGTTTATATGTTCATCGAGGCGCTGGCTGATGGAGGGGTCCGTGATGGCATTCCACGAAAGCAAGCATACCGAATGGCAGCACAAGCTGTAATGGGAGCTGCTAAAATGGTACTGGAAACGGAAAGACATCCTGCTGCTTTAAAGGATGATGTCTGCACGCCGGGCGGATCAACGATTTCTGCGGTAGCGGCTTTAGAAGAGAATCAGCTAAGATCCAGCATTCTGCAAGCAATGAAGGCCTGCACGGATAAAACGAAAGGTTTCAGTAAATGAAGAAAGATGGATTGCCTATTAGCGGGCAATCTCATTCGCGAACCATTTTCAGAATGTTTGGAGAAAAGAGGAGGCTGTAATAATGAAAGGCTATATAGAAGAATTAAGGAAGATACTTTCGGAAGAACAAGTAACGGTGAATGAAACTTTATTGGAACAGCACAGCCATGATGAATCATATCACAGCCCGCATTTACCGGATATGGTCATATATCCAAGGGATACTGCAGAAGTAAGCGCAGTCATGTGTTATGCGAATGAGCGTGAAATACCAGTCATTCCTTTTGGGTTAGGATCAAGTTTGGAGGGACATGTCGTTCCAGTCAAAGGGGGTATTTCCCTGGATTTGTCCTTGATGAATCAAATATTGGAAATCAGGGAAAATGATTTCCTTGTTAAGGTCCAACCGGGTGTGACAAGGACGCAACTTAATAAAGAATTAAAAAAATACGGTTTGTTCTTTTCCGTCGATCCTGGCGCCGATGCTACATTGGGTGGGATGGCAGCTACGAATGCAAGTGGGACGACCTCGGTCAAATATGGGATAATGCGCGATCAAGTCAGGGATTTGGAAGTGGTTTTAGCAAACGGTGAAGTGATTCATTCCGGAAGCTTAGCGACAAAATCATCTTCAGGCATTCATTTGAATGGCTTGTTTGTCGGCTCTGAAGGTACGCTGGGTGTATTTACTGAACTGACATTGAAGGTATATGGCATCCCTGAAGTCACAATGGCCGGAAGAGCCTCATTTCCAACCGTCGAACAGGCTGTATCTGCGGTTAATGGGATCATGCTTGCTGGAATCCCGATTGCACGAATTGAATTGGTGGATGCCGAGTCCATAAAAAAAGTTAATCAATTCATGGACAAATCCTATGATGTCCGACCAACTCTATTCCTCGAGTTTCATGGGAATTTTGCCGGACTGGAACAGGACGTCAAATTTGCCAAGGAAATCGTAAATGATTTTGGCTGTGGAGATATCCAGTTTGAAACCGATTCAAAAGCACGGAACGCCTTATGGGAAGCGCGCCATAATCTCGCGTACGCTTTCATTCATAGTGCACCCGGAAAAAAGCTGATGGTGACCGACGTAAGTGTGCCACTACATGCATTATCGAATGCCATACTGGATACAAGGAAGAAAGTCGAACAATCCAAAGTGGAGGGTGCGATTGTAGGACATGTAGGTGACGGGAATTATCACGTATTGTTCATGATTGATTTGAAAAATCCTGAAGAAGTTAAAGAAGCGAAGAGGTTAAATGAAGAAATCGTCGAATATGCATTAACAAAAGGCGGTACATGTACGGGTGAACATGGGGTAGGACTTGGAAAATCGAAGTATCAGCGAAGGGAGCACGGAGCTGCTTATGAAGTGATGAAAACAATCAAACAGGCTTTGGATCCGAAAGGAATAATGAATCCAGGAAAGATTTTCATAGATTAAGAGGAATATTCAATTTTGTATGATTAGTAAGAACATCAACCGGGGAAAGGGCAGACTTGATCAAGAAGTGGCATATCTTATATCTCCGGAAAAATCGCCCGTCCGAGCAGATAATCCAACCCATATGAGGATAATTCGACCCTTGTGCGGAATATCCTGGCCTGATCCAGATATCATACGAAGAAGCTCAGCTTCATCGAGGCCCTCGTCCAAAAAAAATAAGACTCCAGACAAGATTCTGGAGTCTTATTTATATTAAGCGTTAATGTTATTCGGGTTTAAGGCGTTTTCAACACTTACGTAATTGTAGCCAAGGTCTGTGGCAACTGCTTCGAACGTGATTTCACCGTTAGCCACATTGACGCCTTTTGCAAGAGCATCATTTTCAAGGATCGCTTTGATGGCACCTTTATTTGCAATTTGAAGTGCAAATGGGACTGTTACGTTAGTTAAAGCTACTGTAGAAGTTTGAGGCACTGCCCCTGGCATATTCGCCACTGCATAATGAACTACTCCATGTTTAACATAAGTAGGGTTATCATGTGTTGTTATGTGGTCGACAGTTTCAAAGATACCGCCTTGGTCGATTGCAACATCGACAATGACTGAGCCTGGAGACATCGTTTTAACCATTTCTTCAGTAACGAGCTTAGGAGCTTTAGCACCTGGAATCAATACGGCACCGATTACTAAATCGGCATCTTTGACTGCTTCTGCAATATTATAAGGGTTGGAGATGAGTGTAGTCAGTTCATTTCCGAAAATATCATCAAGCTGACGCAGGCGGTCAGGGCTTAAGTCAAGAATGGTAACATCTGCGCCTAAACCAATAGCGATTTTAGCAGCATTCGTTCCAACCATTCCTCCGCCGATTACAGCGACTTTACCGCGTTTAACTCCAGGAACTCCGCTTAAGAGTATTCCTTTACCGCCGTTATTTTTTTCAAGGAACTGAGCACCGATTTGTGCAGCCATGCGGCCTGCAACTTCACTCATTGGTGTCAATAATGGAAGTGTGCGGTTTACTGCAACCGTTTCATAAGCAATGGCCAAGACACCGCTTTCTTTTAGTGCCTGGGCTAGTGCCGGTTCTGCCGCAAGATGTAAATATGTGAAAAGGATTAAATCTTTTCTGAAATATTTATATTCAGATGAGATAGGTTCTTTTACTTTCATGATCATTTCTGTACTTGCCCAAACGCTAGCAGCGTCCTCGACTATAACAGCACCAGCTTCTTGATATGCTTCATTTGTGAAACTGCTTCCTAGACCTGCGTTCATTTCGATTAATACTTCATGTCCTGCATTGACTAATGCCACGACCCCAGCTGGAGTGATAGCTACACGATTTTCATTGTTTTTAATCTCTTTTGGAATTCCTATTCTCATCTTAATCCCTCCAATAATATGTTTTACTATTTGTATCACAAGTATAGTTGGAAAAAGAAACAGTTAGTATGTGGAAATCAGAAAAATGAAAAAGGTGTATTTGTGAAATTCCACAAACGCAGTTTCAAAAACCATGGACTTGCGAGGATCAAGACCTTTGTAAAGCTGAAATCAATTCTTTGCAATAGGTTCTTGAATGCGCTCTAAAATCCTTCTTTTCTTGTAAAGCATGATTCCCGTATCGGCGATATCGGCAATCATCGAACGATTTGTAATGGCGCCAAATATTATTCCGGCAACAGGAACCATTTGCAAAAGCTTTTTCCAGCCAAACTGATCGCGGTATGTATAAACGACTTCTCGCCATCCCTGGAGTTCGGATGCTATTTCCCTTTTTGGTTGGGAATCAGTCTGGTTCATTTTCGACAATTCATTTAATAGAGCCTTTTTGCCGACAACATCCGATGTTGTAAATTGCAGACATTTGACGATGAAAATACGTTCTTGGCGGTCTCTAGGATTGAAGCCATATGTGATGGCGATATCCTGAAGGGTTTTGATGGACATCCCGAGAAGAAGTGGGATGTCGATGGCCAAGGTGAAGATTCCGCCAATCCCGGTAGTGGCACCTTGAACCGTTGCCAATTTTCTGCCAGAAGTTTTAATATCCTGACTCACGCTATCCATGATATGGAGGGGGATGCTTGAAACATCTTCCAGGTCATTAATATTCAACTCGGGAACCTTGGCTTGCAGCTGACTAAGAATATGGGCTTCTTTCGTTAAATATTTTCCGCCATTCTGAATGTAGCTGCCGATTTCATCAAGCATGACACCCAATTTTTTTTGAATGAAATCTGGTGTCAACTTATCCAATAGCTTGAAGGGGATGCGCCCAATCCGTTCCCAAAACCATAGTCCTTTCTGATCTTTCTCCCATTTTTCAATGATTGTTAATTCTTTTTCAAGTTCTTCTTTTGTTTCTAATTTCATATGATCAACCTTTCCACACTTCTTTTAGTATTCCATATCTGGGAATATATCATTAATTTTTTTTGAAAAATTCATCATATTGATTAAGTTTAATGTTAAGAAAGAGGGACATTTTTTGAATTGGATCTTTTAATCGAATATTTCCCACTTCAGAGATTCTTTTTAATCGGTAATTCAATGTATTTACATGAATATGAAGATTTTTTGAAGCTTCATTTGGGTTGCAGTCTTTCTCTAGATAGACGGTGAGTGTTTGCAGCAATTCCGTCTGGTTTTTCATATCGTATGCTTTAAGTTTAAGGATGGAAGGATGAACACGACGCTGTTTGTTGCTTGCGAGTGATTCAATCATTTGAAACATGCCAAGTTCTTCATAATGTAAAATGAGTACCATGTCATCAGGGAATATATTCTTCATTTTTAGGGTGTATAGAGCTTCTTCGTAACTTGATTTAACATCCATTAAGTTTTTATACATATTGCCAGCCGTTCCAAGGATATGCTCAACACCGAAACGCCGTTTCATCTCCAGAATGAAAAAAGGAATGAACTCATAAATCGATGAAGTGAAAGAAGGGCTGTTTTCCTGGTTGGCTCCCGCGAAAAGAATGAGCTTGTTATGGTCAATGGCAAATAAGGAACTGTTTATCTTTTGAGTGGTCGTTAACATGTATGAAATGTAGCGCTCCACTTCGCGATTGATCTCTTTAGGAAATTCGAATACCAATATGGAAAAAACCACTGGAACATGGATTGAGAATTTCTTGTAATTTTCAATTATTTCCGATTCTTCTTGGTAGTGCCCGGTCAACATGCGCCATAGGAACTCTTGATGACCTGCTTCTTTCCTTTTCTTTTTCAATTGCAATTGCTGTAACTGGTTCTTTGCCTCCTTGGCAGCGAATTGCAGAAATTTCATATCTTCTTCGGTGAAAGGTTCATTTACTTCCAAGGCCCAAATGAATCCAAGTACTTCATTATTTTTCCGGATGGAAACCGCAACCCTGTTACCAAGACCGACATCATTGATGGCCCCGATTTTAATGGGGGCATCTTCCTTCAATAACGCAGGGATGAAGCCATCTTTCCATAAACTGTTGATGACCTTTTCAGGGACACGTCTTCCGATTATGGTCATGATACGGGCCTGATCCGTAGTATCATCGTGAGTGCTATATGCAAGTAAGCGGTGGTTACCGTCCTCGATTGTAATGGGGCAACCTAAAACAGAACTGATTCTATCGGCAAACTCCATCATATCTCCATAAAGGTCTTTAAAAATATCTCTATTTTTTTCGAATTCCTTCATTTTTATTTTGCCCCTCGCTAAAAAAAATTCCTTCTCCTTGAATTTTAAACGATTTCCTATTGATAAGCATAGATAAATCCTTGTAAAACAGAAAATCCCTACCGATGGAAACCGGAAGGGATTTTATTTTAGAATAAGAAGTTAATTAAAAGATAAAGCAAACCAGCTAATGTTGCCGAGATGGGAATGGTAATGAACCAAGTGATGATCATTCTTTTTGCCGTTCCCCATTTTACGCCCTTGACACGATGCGCAGACCCAACACCAAGGATTGAAGACGAAATAACATGGGTTGTACTGACTGGCATGTGTATTACAGTCGCGCCGAAAATGATAAAGGCTCCGGTTATATCGGCTGCAACACCATTGACCGGGCGGATTTTCATGATTTTGCCGCCAACGGTTTTAATGATTTTCCATCCGCCGACGGAAGTTCCAAGTCCCATTGCGAGAGCACAGGAGAACTGAACCCATAAGGCGATATCGGTACTTGATGCATAACCATTTGCAATAAGGGCCATCGTGATGATACCCATCGCTTTTTGTGCGTCGTTCGTTCCGTGGGTATACGATTGAAGTGCTGCAGTAGCAATCTGTATAGTCCGGAATTTTTGGTTTGTTTTTGTCAGGTTATTGTTTTTAAAGACAACTTTAAAGATGCTGTATACGATAAACCCGATTACAAAAGCAATTAACGGGGAGAAGATCAAAGCTTGAAGAATTTTCATGAAACCTTCCCATTTAATTCCAGCGAATCCCGCTGCAGCAATGGCTGCACCAGCAATCGAACCGATCAATGCATGGGAGGAACTGCTTGGTATTCCGTAATACCAGGTTAGAAGGTTCCATATGATAGCGGCAAGTAGAGCAGCCATAATTACATATGAACCATTCGGAAGCGTGAACGGATCCACGATATCCTTCGTTATGGTCTTCGCCACTCCAGTAAATGTCATGGCACCGACGAAATTCATGACGGCTGCCATGATGATGGCATGCCTCGGCTTCAAGGCCTTTGTTGAAACGGCAGTCGCTATTGCATTGGCTGTATCATGAAAACCATTAATGAAGTCAAATGCTAAAGCAAAGAAAACGATTAATATTGTTATAATTAATAAAGTATCCATTTATTGGGGTACTCCTTAGGCGTTTTTCATTATGATTGTTTCAAGTGTATTGGCCACCGCTTGACAGTGATCGGCAATCTCTTCAAGGCTTTCGTAAATTTCTTTATATTGAATGATCCTGATTGGATCTTTTTCAACTGTAAACAAGTTTTTGATTGATTGACGTTGGATTCCGTCACAAACGGATTCAAGATCTTTAATTTTGATTGCATGTTCACGTATCAATGGCAATTTTTTAGTGGATAGTGTATCGACAGCATTTTCAATCTCATAAGTACACTGCTTGATTGCATCCACAAACTTAAGCATATACTCATCTGCATTTACAATTGAGTACATTTCGAATAATGCCGCACAGTGTTCCAAACCGTCTATGACATCATCCATTCTCATGGTTAATTCAAGGATATCCTCCCGTTCGATAGGAGTGATGAAAGCATTGTTCAGCTCTTTGATCACATTATGAACCATTGAATCGCCTTTATGCTCATAGTCTTTCATCGTATCTGAAAATACTTTTAGATCGGAGATATTTTTGAGTTTATAATCCGCGAAATAGTCAGCACCTTCTTTAAGGTTTTGAGCGATGTTAAAAAGCATTACAGCGAATTTGTCTTTTTTTGATTTAAAAGCCATGTTAAAGCCTCCCAATTAGTCATGCAAATTTACGCACTTTAGTCGTACGCTTAGTATTAACAAATTGATTGTAACGAATTCATGTAGGATCCGGGAAGGTTTTTCGACGAAAATTTACAAAATCTTAATAAAACTTTACATAAAAAAACAAGGAAAATTAAAAAAAGGGAAAAACCTGCATTTATAAGGGGGTATTTGTAAAAAAAAAGCCTTTCCGATATGGAAAGGCAAAAGGTTCTATAAAAATAAAGCAATCAAATAGTAAATGACTCCAGCTAAGGAAGCAGAAATTGGCAATGTAATGAACCAAGTGACCAACATGTTTTTTGCGGTTCCCCATTTTACCCCTTTGATGCGGTGCGCAGAACCGACCCCAAGTATTGAAGAGGAAATGACATGAGTCGTGCTGACCGGCATATGCAGGAAGGTTGCACCGAAAATGATCGCTGCTCCAGTCATATCGGCAGCCACACCATTAACCGGGCGGATTTTCATGATTTTACCGCCAACGGTTTTGATGATCTTCCAACCTCCGATCGATGTACCAAGCGCCATGGCTATTGCGCAAGATAATTGTACCCAGAAAGGAACTTCAGAGGTAGAGGCATATCCGTTAGCGATCAAAGCCATCGTGATGATACCCATGGATTTTTGAGCATCATTCGTCCCATGTGTATAAGACTGGATGGCCGCCGTGACAATTTGTATTCTCCTGAATCGTGTATTGGTTTTTCCTAAATTATTATTTTTGAATACTACCTTGAAGATACTGTAAACAATGAATCCAAGCGTAAAGGCAAGGATGGGAGATAGGATCAATGCTTGTACAATTTTAGTGAATCCATTCCATTTAATAGCATCGAATCCACTGGCCACGATGGCCGCTCCAGCTATTGAACCAATGATCGCATGGGAGGAACTGCTTGGAATGCCAAAATACCAAGTGATTAAATTCCATATTATTGCCGAAATTAGTGCAGCAAGGATAACATAAGA
The DNA here is from genome assembly GCF_046715815.1 of Peribacillus sp. S4. Classification (NCBI taxonomy): domain Bacteria; kingdom Bacillati; phylum Bacillota; class Bacilli; order Caryophanales; family Bacillaceae; genus Peribacillus; species Peribacillus sp. S4. The sequence goes on from NZ_CP175708.1 coordinate 992,879, forward strand.
ACCATTATTCAATGTGAAAGGATCGACGATATCCTTTGTAATGGTATGCGCTACACCGGTAAAGGTCAGTGCTCCCAATAAATTCATGACCGCAGCCATGATGATTGCATGACGTGGTTTAAGTGCCTTGGTTGATACGGCTGTAGCGATGGCATTAGCCGTATCATGGAAACCATTGATAAAGTCAAAGACCAAAGCAAAAATAATAATTAGCGCGGTTAAGATGAGAATGCTATTCATACATGGAGGACTCCCTTGATTTCAAGTATGTAAAGTGTATCTAGATTATGGCCGATGAATGGGCACAGGACAGCTTGCACTCCTCAATATATAGCATGGGAGTTTTAGTTTTGATTATTCTTAAAAGATGGCACCTTCTTTTTTACATGGTTTAAAGTCGAACTATACTATTGTAACGAATTACATACCTATTAGGATAGATGTTTCGTCATTTTTTTACAAAATATTTAACTTAATGAATGATTAAAAGGTAAAAATGTATCCTTTAATACATTAAATGGTATTTAAGTGTTGTTTTCGCGCTCAAGGGACTTTATAAATCCCGATGCTTATGGTTAGAAATAGAAGGTGGAGGGATGTATAATTGGTAAATAAAAGTAAGGGGGAATGATGGAATGATTTCGAATATTGGGGAAACGATCACCTTACATAATGGAGTTAAAATGCCACAGTTGGGTTTCGGTGTATTTAAAGTGAAAAACGGCAATGAAACGGTTGAGTCCGTCAAAAAAGCGGTCGAAGTCGGTTATCGTGCGATTGATACAGCGGCCATTTATGAAAATGAAGAAGGTGTAGGCCAAGCGATACGGGAATGCGGAGTGCCACGTGAAGAATTGTTCATAACCTCCAAAGTGTGGAATACCGAGCAAGGATATGATACGACGCTCAAGGCATTTGAAGATAGTTTAAATCGACTTGGATTGGAATATTTGGATTTATACCTGATCCACTGGCCGGGAAAAGATAAATATCTGGAAACCTGGAGGGCCTTGGAGAAGCTTTATAAGGATGGAAAGGTGAAATCAATCGGTGTAAGTAATTTCCATATTCATCATTTGGAAAATTTACTTGCAAACAGTGAAGTGAAGCCGGTCGTCAATCAAATTGAATTGCATCCACTTTTGACTCAAGCCGAAATTCGTGATTACTGTGCAAAACATGAAATAAAGGTAGAATCTTGGAGCCCGCTAGGCAGAGGGAACCTTTTGGAAGAGCCGACAATTAATCATATAGCAAAGAAGCACGGGAAAAGTCCAGCACAAGTGTTGATTAGATGGCATTTGCAACATGATCTAGTTGTAATACCTAAATCGATTACGCCATCCCGTATCAAGGAAAATGCACAGGTATTTGATTTTTCATTGAGTTTAAATGAAATGAATCAAATAGATGCCTTGAACAAAAATGAACGTTTCGGCAGCAATCCCGATGAACTTTTGTTCTAAAAAGAATACTGCAAATGATAGGAGGGTGTCCCGAAAATGGGGCATCCTTTTTCTTTTTGCTTTATGAACATAATTGAGACGAATGCTGCTTATACTAACTATGTGACAAAGTTAAGCCTATGGTATACCCGTTTAATATATCTGATAATCCTGTTTTTATTGCCAAATATTTTTAAAAAAAATTAGGTTTTAGATTAATTAAACGGGGAAAATAATGAGTACAGCAGCAAACAAAAAGAAAAAATTCACTAACATGAGGATTGTTCAATCAGTTACTCAAGGGCTATAGCTAGCTAACACTACCCAATAACTAAACATTCACATTCATTAGATATTGTGCGAATCGGCATCATACCATTTGAATGTAAAGGTTAAAAGTACTGAAAAAAAGCATGACAATATGGAAGTGATTTAATTTCTTGGAGTCTGCTGCAGAAAATCAAAAAATAACTAATTTGAAGGAGGAAATATATTATGGGATTTTTATGGTCATTAATTATCGGAGGTATCATCGGTTGGTTAGCAGGTATGATTGTTGGACGTGACGTACCATTTGGAATTATCGGTAACATTATCGCTGGTTTTGTTGGTGCATGGTTAGGTTCATTAATTCTTGGGAACTGGGGACCTTCAGTGGCAGATTTCGCTATAATTCCAGCATTGATTGGTGCAATCGTATTTGTCTTCATCTTAAGCCTTATCTTAAAAGGCATGAGAAAAGCTTCATAAATACAAAAATAAAGCTGGCCCAAGTGGCCAGCTATTTTTTTATGCCAAAATGAACGGATTTCGTCCCAACATGTGTATATTTCGGCCGTGTAGCGTAAAAAAAACTCGACCCAACATGCAGAAAATCTGTCCGCTGAAAAAAAGTATGAGCGACAATTGGGATAATATTAATGAAGAAATAAGAACACCGTCCCGGTATGTTACGATATTTCAGACTGTCACAAATTCGAAATTAATGGAGTTTGCAAAAAAGTGTTGATCTCCACTTCAGGCACTCGCTTTCCGCGGGCGGTCCGGGAAGCCTCCTCGGCGCACTTGCGCCTGCGGTGTCTCCCCTGGACACGTATTCCCGCAGGAGTCTCGTACCTTACGCTCCAATCAACTTTGTTTTACCTTTTAGATAGAGCTCCATTTGACTAAAAACTCGATAATAATTGATTTTTCCTACAGCACATTTTTGAGTATTTATATAATTGAAATGTTGATTTCCTCTCCAGGCACTCGCTTTCCGCGGGCGGTCCGGGAAGCCTCCTCGGCACTTTGCGCCTGCGGTGTCTCCCCTGGACACGTATTCCCGCAGGAGTCTCGTACCATACGCTCCAATCAACTTTGTTTTACCTTTTAGATAGAGCTCCATTTGACTAAAACTCGATAATAAATGATTTTTCCTACAGTATTTTTGAGTGTTTATAGAATTGAAATGTTGATTTCCTCTCCAGGCACCCGCTTTCCGCGGGCGGTCCGGGAAGCCTCCTCGGCGCACTTGCGCCTGTGAGGTCTCCCCTGGACACGATTTCCCGCAGGAGTCTCGTACCATACGCTCCAATCAACTTTGTTTTGAAATTTAGCTAGATCTCTTTTGTACAAGCTCGAACAACGTCCGAAATGGCACGGTGTTTTATTTCTGTTTAAATGTTGAGATTGAATATTTCAGGTCTATCAATGAAAGGAGCTTCAACGATCATTTTTTCTTCTGAAATGGGATGGATGAATTCGATTTTCCTTGCATGCAGGGCTTGACGTGGAAATGTCTTTTTTCCGCCATACAATGTATCTCCGGCCAAGGGATGGTTCAAATGACTGAAATGCACCCTGATCTGGTGGGTTCGGCCGCTTTCCAGGGTGCAGCTGACGAGGGTCAAGTTTTTCTTGGAATCACGGTTAAGCACCCGATAATGGGTGACTGCCGTCTGGCCAGTAGGGGAAACCCTTCGTCTAGTGGCATGGTGGCGGTCACGTCCAATTTTTTCTTTAATTTCTCCTTCATCCTTTTTAATGTTTCCTTCGACTAAAGCTAGGTAAGTCCGCTTGATTTCCCTTTCTTCCAACATTCTATCCAGCATGGACCCAATGAGGCGGTTTTTGGCAAAAAGGACCGCACCGGTGGTATCTTTATCAAGCCTATGAATATGCTTGATCATACAGGTCTGGCTGGTTTTTTGAAGATGGTGTGCGACTCCATTGAGGAGGGAGTGTGCGTCACCCGGTTGAGAAGGGTGGGTTTCCATTCCAGCCGGCTTATTGGCTATCAACAACACATCATCTTCATATAAGATGGTAATTCCTAAGTCTGCGGCTTGAACTGTTTCATTTTCAGCGTGATCCAATAAGGGGATGCTGATCGTATCTCCTTCATTGAGGATAGTTGACCAGGTGACGTAATTCCCGTTCATTGACACTTCTTTACTCATCCTCCATTCATGCACTAATTTTTTCGGGGCCTTCCATCGCTCCCTGAAAAGCTTTTCCAATGTTAATCCATTCCAACTTTGGAGAACATCAATTATTAAATGTTGGTTAGTTATTTTGAAATTTTCCAATTTAACTCCTACTTTCGACTCGTTTGGTTGTGCTTGAATGAAAAAAATCTATAATAATTATGGATATGGTATAAAAAAGTAACCTTGGGCCTATTGCTAAGATTTTCAGTGGTGGAAATTACCACATATTTTTTACAATATTTATGTTATTCTATGGGGAAAGAAATCCCTTGTCCTAGAATATACATATAATAGATAGGTCTAACGGATCTGAAAAAAGGTGGTTTTTTTAGTGAAGACGGTCTTTTCTTCAACGGAAGAACAAGAGCAAGAAATAGCGAGTCTCGTGTCTCGTTTCTACGAATCTGTATTTCCAAAGTACTTTACGGAAAGTGAAATCCTTCATTTTCGTGAGATTGGCGTTTTAGAGCCCAATCAAAGTTCTTTTACTTACTTGGCAACATTAAGAGACGCATTTCAAGTAATGACATGTCTTCAAGTCCTTATGTCGATATTAGACAAACAAAAGAGGGTGATGGAACCTAAGTCTGAAGAATTGTTCCAACATAACATCACTCTATTGAATGAATGCGGAATATTCTTCCCCTTTTATTATGACCATTTTTCAAGTATAAACCTTGAAGCGAATAATGAAATGCAGATGATGGACATCCAGGTGGCGAATCAATATTTAGTATAAGGCAAAAAAAATGAGCCGGCTATAACGGGAGAAGCATTTCCGTTAGGGCCGGCTCATTTTTTCATCCTTAATTAATATCGTGGTCCTCGAACCATTTCTCGAACGTTACTTCATCTTTAAATCCGACGATTCGTTCTTGTTCTTTGCCATTTTTATAATGAACGATGGTAGGAGTCTTTTTGATGCCATAGTCGCTCCATCCTTGTTCAAACTCCAAAAGATTGAATTGAACAAGATCAATACCCAATTTCTCTGCCAAAGGTGCCACGACTGGTGTGGTTTTTTGACTGATTGAGTTCGTAGGACTATAGAAATAAACGGTCATGTCTTTACTATCTTGGAGGTCCTGCTCCAACTCTACAGGAAGAATCAAATTTTGATAATTGGGGTCATCCAGCTGATCGACAGTAGCGGGTTTAAGCTTATCCTTGCCGTATGGATTTCCTTTTGATTTTTCTTCTTTTTTCAAGTTTGTAAAAACGCCCAGCAGGACAAAAAGGGCGACGATTATCACTAAAAATATAGCCATTTTCTTCATTAAGCTGCAACCTCCTTGGATCTTGTCCATACGATGTAAAAATAATGACGAATGCAGTCAAGGCTAGAACGTGATGGTGATGAAACCAATACGTTTATATATTGTCCTGTACCTGGAACCCTTCTCATGCAAGGGTGTGGTCGGGAAAGAATGAATCCTTTTTTATCAAGTAATGGTACGTGGAAATGAATGCACCGATAGCGGACGATATCATGGTATAAAAACTGATCCAATAATCTTTTCGAATGATTGCAATTCCTGATATGACCGTAAAAGGATACATGATGATCCGCTGATACCAACAGAGTGCACAAGGTTCGTATTGCTTAATTTCAGAAAAATATAAGCTTCCAAACATCGCAATGATGGAAGCAGCCCAGGCTGCAAATAATAAGTTTTCCACACTGCGTTTTGTATTGTTCATGGTTCCTCTTCCCCATCTCTTTTTACTCTCATGAAAAGTATAGTATGTAAGGACCGCGTCTGTAAAATATATATTCTTTTAACGGACATTCAGAATGTTATTATTTGAAATCAATGGGTAGGTTCGGTTGTTTTAATTTTTGAATAAGGGGTATAATTCTTATGGAAGAGATTAAAGGAGTCTGAGGAAAATGCCTAATTTGGACCTGCATAAATATGAAAAAATAATGGAAATACGTAATACGAGGCTAGGAGACATAGATGAAATAATTGCTTTGCAGTCGAGTTGCTTTCCGGGAATGGTTCCCTGGAAGCGAGATCAGCTTGAGAGCCATCTGGCAATTTTTCCAGAAGGGCAGTTTGTGGCTGAATATGATGGAAAAGTGATTGGTTCATGTTCCAGCCTCATTATTAATTTTGACGAATATGATGACCGCCATACATGGGATGATGTAACCGATAATGGGTACATCACGAATCATAATCCGGACGGTTATAATTTATATGGAATCGAGGTCATGGTCCATCCTGAGTTCCGCAGGATGAAAATTGGTCAAAGACTATATGATTCAAGGAAAGAACTTGTTGCCCACTTGAATTTAAAAAGCATCATTATCGGGGGCAGGATTCCCAATTACCATAAACATGCGGAGGAACTCTTACCAAGGGAGTATGTAAAAGAAGTTCAATTGCACAAAATATATGATCCGGTTCTTTCGTTCCAGCTTTTAAATGGGTTCACGCTTATGAGGATCAATCCGAATTATTTGCCGGACGATCTGCAATCCAATAAGTATGCTACGCTCATGGAGTGGAATAACGTTGATTATCAGCCGAAAACAAAACGTTATTATAAAACATCGGAACCGGTACGGATTTGCGTCGTGCAATACATGCTGCGTAAAATCGATTCATTCGATGACTTCGCTAACCAAGTCGAGTATTTCACCGACGTTGCTTCGGATGCCAATGCGGATTTCGCCGTGTTCCCGGAATTGTTCACAACCCAGCTGATGTCTTTCTTGAATGAAAGATCACCAAGCTTGGCTGTCAGGAAACTGTCGGATTTCACGGAGCAGTACATTGAATTGTTTACCACTTTGGCTGTAAGGTATAACGTCAATATCATCGGCGGTTCCCATTTCGTTAAAGAAGATGATGATAATATCTATAATATCGCTTATTTATTCCGTCGCGATGGAACGATTGAAAAGCAATATAAAATTCATATTACACCGAATGAAAGAAAATGGTGGGGTATTAACGCAGGTGACCGCGTTCGTGTCTTTGATACGGATTGTGGTAAGATCGCCATACAAATTTGTTATGATATTGAGTTCCCGGAACTCGCCCGGATTGCTACCGACATGGGAGCCAAAATCATATTCACTCCATTTTGTACAGAAGACAGGCAAGGCTACCTGCGAGTTCGCTATTGTGCCCAGGCACGTGCCGTGGAAAACCAAATTTATACCGTCATTTCCGGAACGGTTGGAAATCTCCCGCAAACGGAAAATATGGATATCCAATATGCCCAATCGGGAATCTTCTCTCCTTCGGATTTCGAATTTGCACGTGACGGCATAGTCGGGGAAACAAGCCCGAACCTTGAGATGGTCCTGATTGGCGATGTCGATTTGGAGATTTTAAGGCGGGAGCGTCAGTCCGGTACTGTAAAGCAATTGAAAGATCGCCGTCATGATATTTACCATCTGCATTACAAAGATGGCGGGAAATAAATAGGAAGAAAACAGCTCGTGATGTGAAGAACACTGGATTAGGTTCTTTTCATTACGAGCCTTTACTTCATTTATTGGAATAAATATGATAATTTTGTATATGTAAGGCAGATACATAATAATTACAAATAAGGCGTTTGGGAGGAGATGTTGGAGATGGATTGGAAATCTTTATACACTACTTGGGCAGGGTACCAGAATTTAAATGGGGAATTACGTGTCCTCCTTGAGGAAATGCAGCGGGATGAAGCACAACTCGAAGATGCCTTTTATAAAAATTTAGAGTTTGGCACAGGCGGAATGCGTGGGGAAATCGGAGCGGGAACGAACCGGATGAATCTTTATACTGTAAGGAAGGCAACGGTTGGGTTAGCTCAATATATCTCTTCGTTTGGGGAAGAAGCAAAAGGAAGAGGGGCTGTGATTGCTTATGATTCGAGACATAAGTCCCCGGAATTTGCACTCGAAGCGGCTAAAACCTTGGCTACATTTGGGGTGAAGGCTTATTTATTCGATGAATTGCGTCCAACTCCAGAATTGTCATTTGCGGTTCGCGAGCTGAATGCTTTTGCTGGAATCGTCATCACGGCGAGCCACAATCCGCCTGAATATAATGGTTACAAGGTTTATGGGTCAGATGGGGCACAATTGCCGCCGGAAGCAGCGGATCAGGTGATCGGCTATGTGAATGCCATTGAAAGTGAGCTTGAAATTCAGGTTGAAGAAGCTGAAGTCCTTAAAGGGCAGGGCCTCATCGAAATGATTGGGGAGGAATTGGACGCTGCCTATAATCGTGAGCTGCTGACGGTTCCCGAGAACCCGCAGCTTGCCGAGGAAATAGATGTGTCAATCGTCTTTACGCCGCTTCATGGAACGGCAAATAAATCCGTCAGGCGGGCACTTCAAAGCTTAGGATATCAAAATTTGCATATCGTTAAGGAACAGGAATTGCCGGATCCGGATTTTTCGACAGTTCAGTCTCCAAATCCAGAGGAACCAGCTGCATTTGAAATGGCCATTGAGCTTGGAAACAAGGTGGAGGCGGACTTATTGATAGCAACGGACCCAGATGCCGATCGGCTTGGAATTGCCGTTAAAAACGAGATGGGTCAATATGTTGTCCTGACTGGAAATCAAACAGGTGCACTTTTCCTGGACTATTTACTGTCCCAGAAAAAAGAGAAAGGAAAGATTCCCCAAAATGGAGTCGTCTTAAAAACCATCGTCACTTCGGAAATCGGTCGGACGATTGCCGAGTCATATGGCTTGAAGACGGTTGATGTACTTACCGGGTTTAAGTTCATCGCCGAGAAAATAAATCAGTATCATGAAAGCGGGGAAAGTAGCTTCTTGTTCGGATATGAAGAAAGCTACGGTTATCTGATTAAAGACTTTGCACGTGACAAGGATGCCATTCAAGCTGCAGTGCTTGCTGTCGAGGTCTGTGCCCATTATAAAAAGCAGGGATTGACACTATATGAAGGGTTGCTGAATGTGTTTGAAAAGTACGGCTTTTACTTGGAAGGTTTACGTTCATTGACTTTAAAGGGCATTGAGGGAGCGAAACAGATTCAAGGAATATTGAATCAAATCCGTCAAAATCCTCCTTCCCGAATAGCTGGCATTCCGGTAGTCATTGAAGAAGATTACCAAAGCAGCAAGAAGCGGACATTACTTTCAAATGATGAAGAATTGATCGAGCTTCCGAAATCAAATGTATTAAAGTATTTCCTTGAGGATGGTACATGGGTTTGCCTGCGTCCTTCAGGCACCGAACCGAAAATTAAATTCTATTTCGGTGTCCAAGGCAAATCAATGCAAGAAGCTGAGTCCAAGTTATCGGGAGTCATGGAAGATTTCATGAGCAAGATTGAAGCATTGGTTTAAATGTATGAAAGCTAAACGAAAGACTTCTTCGGTCTTTCGTTTTTTTTGATTTTTAGTTGAATGAAAAATCAAAATTCTAGGAAATTCCGTTTCGGTTTTGGTATACTGTATTGGCGACTGATCTCGGAAACATCGGGAATAATGGAGGTTTAATTCATGAAATTAGTAATCATTAATGGTTCACCACGTAAACAAGGGCGTACAGGGATTGCTTCACGCTACATATCCAAGAAATACGGAGCGGAACTTATTGATTTAAGCAATAGCGAAATCCCTTTATATTCAGGTGAAGGTGAGCAATATCAATTGGAAGTGATTCAAGGGCTCCGGAAAAGCATCGAGGAAGCTGATGGCGTAATTCTTACCACCCCGGAATATCATGGTTCCATGAGCGGAGCCTTGAAAAATGCCTTGGATTTTTTAAGCAGTGAACAATTCACGCATAAACCTGTCGCCCTATTGGCTGTCTCCGGGGGAGGAAAAGGCGGGATCAATGCCTTGAATTCCATGAGGACAGTGGGTCGAAGCCTTTATGCAAATGTGATCGCCAAACAATTGGTTCTGGATCCGCATTGCTTCGATTACGAAAATGATGGTTTATTTGAAGAGTCTGCGGTACTTGTTGAAGGTATGATCGAAGAGCTTAAAATGTATTCAACTGCATATGCTACAATGAAAAAGTGATGAAATGAGGGTCAGGTATTCAATACCTGACCCTTCCTTGTTTTTATAGGGTTTCACCAGCCAAAGTTATATCCCCGATAATTAATCCTCTTGTATAAATTTTCCCGATTTGCAAAAACTATAGTTGATTTTAGCTTGGAAGTTCACTTAAATAATCACTTGTTTTTTCTGCCGCATGATCCAGATAACGAAGCAGTGCATACAGCTGGGATTGAACGATTTGATAATCATGCTCAAACCTGTAAGCGTGCAAGAAATGTTCTATTTTTTTCGAAAGAAAGTGATCTTTCGTCCGAACCATCAATACTAACAAGCTGTCCCAATCAGAACGGTGTGTGTGAAACAATGCCTGATCATAATCCGCAATCCTCATGTTCTTCTCCCCCTTAATAAGGAGCTATTTGTATTTTGTTCAGATCTGACAGAACATTTCCTTACAATAAGTGGCGATGTATTTGGACCGCGGTTGTTGCTTTTTACCTGAATAAAAATAAAAGGTGAGTACATGAGAAAAATAATGGTAATTGGAATATTAGTGCTTCTTTTTTTCACTGAACCATCGCTGGCAGCAGAAGTGTATTCCCCTGAACAGATGGAAATGGATTTGCAAGGAATCCAAAAGCAGTATGAATTGGACGTTCGAATAATCGGACAAACTGAAAAGGGGAAAAATATAAAGGCAGTCAAGTTAGGGAAAGGAAAAAAATCGATTTTGCTGGTGGGATCACATCATGGACGGGAATGGCTCAGTTCCATACTTTTAATGCGTATGCTTGAAGAGTATGCAGCCGCCTATCGAGCGGGCAAACCTATTGGAGAATTTCCGTCGGAATCATTGGATGAAGTGAGCATCTGGTTCATCCCGATGCTTAATCCAGATGGCGTGAGCATCCAGCAAGGAGATTTATCCAATTTAAATGTTCTTGAAAAGGCTGCAGTATGGAAAATGAACCGATATAGCAGGAATTGGTCCAGGTGGAAAGCCAACGCTAAAGGCATTGATTTGAATAGGCAATATCCGGCTGGATGGAAAGAAGTAATGAGTCATGAAACAAAACCGACGTATCAATTTTATAAAGGCCGACAACCACTGGAAGCAGCCGAAGTAAAAGCGCTTACGGATTTCACGAAGGAGATCGATCCACTTATTGCTGTTTCCTATCATACCTCAGGAAGGGAAATCTTTTGGCATTACAAAAATAAACGGAAAAATATGGTGAGGGATTATGGGATTGCCAAAAAGACTGCCGAAATGACGGGGTATGAACTGACCTTTCCGGAGAAAGAAGCGGTAGGAAGCGGATTTACTGATTGGTTCATAACTGAATTCAGCCGCCCGGGAATGACGATCGAACTTAGTTATTTAGTGGATGAAACCAATCCGCCGTTGACTGTGTTTCCTGAGGAATGGAAGAGGAATCGATTAGTTGGCATCATGCTTGTAAAAGAAGCGGAGCAGCTGCATAACAACTGAACATTTTTACATAATAATACTAAGCGGAAAGTATGAGGAGGAAAAGATTTTGAAAAAAGTCATCGTGATGCTAATGGGGATTTTTTTAATCATACAAGCAGGATCCATTTCAGCACAGGCCCAAAAACCCGATTACGAAAAATACGGAAAGATTGCGATTACGGTAGTGCAGGCAGATTATCCTGAAGTTGAGATTACTGACTACGAATATAAAGGCAGAAAAACTGTAGCGAAAAATCTCGTCGAAGACGATTTCAGATTTTTGGTCGAAGATAAAGGTCAGGACTTCAATGTCATCGTGACCGTACAACATGATTTGAAAAATGAAAAATTACTTAGTTTGAAGGTTACGGAGCAAAGAGGAAAATGAGATCAGGACAAAAACCGAAATTCCAGGTAGGCATCTTACCGAACATCTTCACCTCGAGAAGATGTTTTTTTCTGATTTCTTTTAAAAGTAGTCCGGAAAAGGGGGATATCGGATTCGTAGTTATTCCAATACGGTCAGCTGCCATGAAGTTTTCATTGCATTTATGGGCAGCTAACCAGTATAGTTAGTATCAGATTGAAACAATAAGCTTGATTGTAGGGGTATTAGAAAATGAGAAAGTTTAAGAAAGTTTATGTGGAAATTACGAATATATGTAATTTGAAGTGTAATTTTTGCCCAAGTTCCAGCTTGCAAAGGACCCTTAAATTCATGGATCCCGAAGGGTTTACGGATGTTATCAAGAAAATCAAACCACACACCGATCATATTTATTTTCATCTGATGGGTGAACCGTTTTTAAATAAAAATTTGGGTACATTCCTGGATATCAGTGCTGAAAATGACCTGAAGGTTAATATTACAACGAACGGTACTTTGATTCAAAAGGTCAAAGACAAACTGCTCTCCAAAAAAGCCCTCCGGCAGGTGAATATTTCACTTCATAGCTTTGAGGCAAACGATACGACCAATAGTCTTGACTCTTATGTCAGTAATATTGCCGATTTTATAAATGAAGCAAATGAAAAAAGTGAAGTGATCTGTGCCATTCGTTTATGGAATATGGATACGGCTGAATTAAAAGCGAGTAATGGCCTGAACGATGATATTCTGAGCATGCTGGAGGAGAAGCTTTCATTGGACATTCGCTTAAGTGAAGCTCTTCAGCAAAAGAATAATATTAAGTTAAGGGACCGGGTTTATATAAACATGGCCGAAAAATTCGAGTGGCCGGAATTGGACCGTGACATTATCGATGAAAATATTTTCTGCTATGCTCTTAGAGATCAGTTAGGTATCTTGGTGGATGGTACAGTCGTACCTTGTTGTTTGGATAGTGAAGGGAAAATACCGCTTGGAAATATATTCGAAACATCACTTGAAGACATTTTAAATGGTGAACGGGCTAAAAATATGTATGATGGTTTCTCAAGAAGATGTGCAGTTGAAGAATTATGTAAACGATGTGGCTACGCAAAGCGTCATAAAAAATAAATGAAGGAAAATTACGGAGTTCACCTTCGTGGTTTCAGACTGCAGGCAAACTCGATGAAAAATCAGTTTGCCTGCAGTTTTTTTATTAAAGTTCAGGTGATTGCAGAAATCCGCTCCCTTTTCGCCGACTGAAAAAACCATCCTCGTACTCCGAACCCCATCTTATTTCGCCAAACTGAAACTATGGAGTCCATCTCTGTTTTTTTGTGCTTGAAGGACATTGCCACCATCTTATTATAAAAATTCAGAATATTATTGTTTTATTAAAAGTCCCGTGATAAAATACTCACTATTATTAATGAAGTTTATACTTCATATTGTCATATAAAAAGTATCAGATTCATATCTTGCTTCAGAGGGGATGTTTTATGGATTTACAGCAAAAAGTTAAAGAAGTATTCCCTGGTTTATCTACTGGTCAAAAAAAGGTAGCAAAATACTTGTTGGTGCATTCACATACATTTGCAGTCACTTCAGCGCAAAATCTCGGAAAAGACATTGGGGTGAGTGAAACGACCATCATCCGCTTTTGCTATTCATTGGGGTTAAGCGGATATGCAGAGCTTCAAAACCTTATACGAAATCAGTTGATATACGAGAGCAGCAGTTTGAATGAATATCATTCTTCAAAACTTGAAGCCGCGAGTCAGCCAAACTTCATGGCTCAGGTGATGGGGCAGGATATCATCAGCATCGAAAAGACCATGAAAAATTTATCAACTGAAGATTTCGCCAAAACAGTCGATAAATTGGCGGCAGCTGACAATGTTTTGATTTCCGGACACCGTTTATCATTTTCGGCAGCACATTGGTTAACCTTTACGCTTAGGCTTGTTAGGGAAGAGGTTCATTTATATCGGCCTGATACTGATGATATATTTTTAATGTTGAATAAAATGACTGAAAATTCCGTTTTTGTAGCCATTTCATTTCATCGCTATGTTAAAGAGACTGTGAAAATAACCGAAATGGCCAAAAAAGCGGGTGCATTTGTAATTGGGGTTACGGATTCCGAACTGGCTCCGATTGCGGAATACACTGACATTTTATTGCCTATTTCAACACCAAGGACTTCCACGATCGATACGGCACCAGTGTTATTCTCTTTATTGAATAGTTTAGTCGCTGGTGTAACGATTAAGGATGAACAAGGGTTCAAAGAAAGAAAAGCTATATATGATGGGTTCAATCAAGACGATTATTTCTTTTGAGATAAAACATCCATCAGTTGGTGAACATGCCCATTAAACCGGTAAGGGGGAGACAGAAATGGATATCACACAAACTATCGAAAAATTAAGACCGCGTATACTCGATATTTTTGACCATTTACACGCAAATCCAGAAACGAGTTGGAATGAGGTGAATACGACAGCTTTCATTTCAAGTATTTTAACGGGGAATCAGTGTACGGTAAAAACATTCGAGGACTGTACAGGTGTGGTAGGCGAAATCGGGGATGGGGATTTCACGGTCGGATTACGATCGGATATCGATGCACTTTGGCAGGAGGTGCAAGGGACGTTTCAAGCCAATCATTCCTGTGGACACGATGGTCATATGACCTTGGCACTGGGAGTATTCCTTGTATTGAAGGAAATGGGCTTTCGTCCAAGAGGCAAGCTGAAATTCATTTTCCAACCTGCTGAAGAAAAAGGTACGGGCGCCTTGAAGATGATTGAAGAAAAAGTATTGGATAATGTCGATTTCCTTTATGGAGTGCATCTAAGACCGGTTGAGGAAGTGAAAGATGGGCAAGCGGCGCCAGCCATTGTGCATGGAGCCGCTCAGTTCATTAAAGGTGAAATAGCGGGAACTGATGCGCATGGGGCCAGACCGCATCAAGGGCAGAATGCCATCGAGATAGGAGCGGCATTCATCACTTTGTTAAATGGAATCCATCTAAATCCGTCCATCCCTTATTCCGTAAAAATGACGCAGTTTTTTGCTGGCGGTGAAAGTTCCAATATCATCCCGGGGAGAGCCACTTTTTCATTGGATTTACGGGCACAGGATAATGCAGTGATGAACGAGCTCACCAAAAAGGTGGAAAAGGTTGCAGAATCTTTGGCCATTGTCCATGGAGTCGAAGTGAAACTCGAACCGGGAACCTGTGTTGCTGCAGCAACCGTGAACGATCAAGCCCAGGAAATAATGTCTGAAGCGATAGCCGATACACTTGGAGAAGAAAATTTGGTAGCGCCTGTCATTACAACAGGAGGAGAGGATTTTCATTTTTATACGTTGAAAAGACCTGAACTCAAAGCGACGATGCTTGGATTGGGCTGTGATTTGGCACCAGGGCTCCATCATCCGAACATGACATTCAACAAGGAAGCTTTGTTATCGGGAATTGAAATCCTGGCCAAAGCCATCATACTCACTTTCGAGAAATATGGAGGGGAGGGCCACTTACATGACTGAAGAATTCATCATAAAATCCCTTTCCGGACTAGAGGATCTACAAGAAGTGCAGCGGCTGGAAGCCCTTGTATGGGGCATGGATTGCGTTCCCATCCATCAGACGATTACGGCTGTCAAAAACGGCGGGCTTGTATTAGGCGGCTATATCAATGGCCAGTTAGTCGGGTTTCAATACAGTTTCCCGGGATTCAAGGACGGAAGGGGATATCTTTGTTCACATATGTTAGCCATCCATCCGGCCCATCAAAAGAAGGGCTACGGCAGATTACTTAAACTTGCACAAAAAGAAGAAGCACTTAAAAAGGGCTACGACTTGATCACATGGACATATGATCCATTGGAAAGTGTGAATGCAAACTTGAATATCGGTAAGCTAAAAGCTGTTTGCTCTACATATATGGAAGATTGTTATGGAAATATGAAGGATACCCTCAATGAAGGACTTTCCACTGATCGATTCATGGTGGAATGGAATATACGGCAGGAAGCAAAGGAAGAGACTCCGCTTCTTGATAAAGCCATACACATCGTAACGACAGGAATGAATGACCAAGGCTTTCCTTACATCAAGGATTATCATTTCGAAACCAATGCCGAGGTGATCGCAATCCCCATTCCGACGGATATTCAACAAATCAAAAAATCTGATCTTCGCCTTGCGATTGATTGGCGGTTAAAAACCGGTGAATTATTCAAAGTTCTTTTTGCCAAAGGATATGTTGCAGCCGGGATTGAACGGGAACAAGGTGAAAACATTCAAAACTATTTATTAAAAAAACAAGAATAAGAGGGGAATCGGGATGAAAATAACGGAAGTGCGTTTACGTCATTTAAATATGGATTTGGTAGCTCCCTTTACAACAAGCTTTGGAACGTTTTTGGATAAGGAGTTCATTCTTGTGGAAGTGAAAAATGGAGAGGGACTTTCAGGCTGGGCTGAATCTGTGGCATTTTCAGCACCTTGGTATAACGAAGAAACGATAAAAACCAATTGGACCATGCTGGAGGATTTCCTGATTCCGCTTGTATTGGATAAAGAAATAGAGCATCCTCGTGATGTATCGGATATGTTTTCGCATATCCGTAAAAATAATATGGCAAAATCGGCTATCGAGGGAGCCATCTGGGATTTATACGCAAAAGAAAAGAATATCCCTTTAAGTATGGCTTTAGGCGGGGAGCTGGAAAAAATCGATGTTGGGATCAGTATCGGCATCCAAAAAACGGTACCTGAATTACTGGCAAAGATAGAAGCTGGATTGAGGGATGGATATAAAAGAATCAAAATGAAAATTCAACCAGGTTGGGATGTAGACGTAATCAAGGAAGTGCGCAATCGATATCCCGATATCCCGATCATGGCAGATGCAAACTCCGCTTACCGGCTGAAAGACATTGAATTACTCAAACAACTTGATCAATTTGATTTAATGATGATCGAGCAACCTTTGTCATCGGATGATATTGTCGATCATGCCACATTACAAGCGGAAATCAAAACACCGATTTGCTTGGATGAAAGTATACATTCCGTCGAAGATGCTAGAAAAGCCCTTGAATTGGGAAGCTGTAAAATCATTAATATTAAGATTGGCAGGGTTGGCGGTTTAACGGAAGCAATGAAAATACATGAATTATGTAAAGAAAGGAATGTACCGGTTTGGTGCGGTGGCATGTTGGAATCTGGTGTGGGTCGTGCCCATAATATCGCATTGACAACACTTGATAACTTCACGATGCCTGGTGATACGGCAGCATCCGCGAATTATTGGCATAAAGACATCATCCAACCAGAGGTTACAGTGAATGATGGGGTCATAACCGTTCCAAAAGCGGCAGGCATTGGCTATGAAGTCGATTACACAGCGGTCGATGAATTCACTTCCTATAGTAAAAGATATACCAATAAATAAGAGTTGGAATTAAAGGACCTTCCGGCTTCATGGGCAATTGCCCCTGAAGCCGGAAGGATAATGAAGAAAAGAAAGATATTCTCATAACTTGAATTGTCAGAATAATCATATAATTAGGGTGGTATTTGATATGAAAAACAGTATAAATCTTGCGGGAGCATATATTGGAATCATCATTGGAGCAGGTTTTGCTTCAGGACAAGAAGTGTTACAGTTCTTCACGAGTTTTGGAATCTACAGTGTATTGGGTATTGTGGTGGCGACAGTTTTATTCGCGTTTTTGGGCATGCAAGTTACCCAGTTGGGGAGCACTCTCCAGACACGTTCCCATAAAAGCATCATCGATCATATTTGCGGCCGCTTTATAGGCAGGGTGGTCGATATTATCATCACGTTTTTCTTGTTTGGCGTTACGGTCATCATGATTGCCGGCTCCGGAACGATTTTTGAGGAACAATTCGGGATTCCAAGCATGGTCGGTGCAATCGTCATGACGGTGCTCACGATTGGTACACTTTTACTTAATGTTAATAAAATAATGTCCATCATTAGTGCCGTCACACCGTTTTTATTCGTTATCATGATCATTATTTCAGGTTATTCATTTTTCACATCCAATCTAAGTTTCAATCAAATCATTTCATCTTCAAGTAAAGGAACGGCTGCTACCGGAAATTGGTTGATGGGTTCATTACTTTATATTTCATATAATATGACTGCCGGAATTGCAATGCTGGCCGTAATGGGCGGGACCTTCAAGAATAAGAAACAGGCTGGAATGGGTGGAATCCTGGGGGGGATCGGATTGGGGATCCTGTTATTTTTAATCAATTTGGGGATGATGTCCGACTTGAAGGGCATAGAAGGCTCTGGTATGCCTACCCTTCATTTAGCGAATCAGATTTCTCCATGGTTGGGATATATCCTATCAATCATCCTTTTAGGAATGATTTATAATACAGCTGTCGGGATGCTGTATGCATTCACCGCCAGGCTGGTGCCTGCGGAAACGAAACGATTTAAATTATCCGTGATTATAGTCGGGATTATCGCCTTCCTTGCAAGTTTCGTTGGCTTTATTAAATTGGTTGGGACGGTATACCCAATCACAGGATACTTAGGTTTTGTCATCATTGCAGCGCTCATCATTTCCTGGATCCGTTCAAAAATGAAAAAAGAGGCTGTGAATCCGGAATTAGCAAAATTTTAATATCAAAGGGATTGAGTGCAGAACTGCATGAAACATTTGGCCTGACATCTTCTTCATGGAGGTGTTTTTTTTCTGTTATCGAGGACCTTTACTCATGATCACGGCATTTTTCCTCCTTTTTTTCATACATTAGTTTAAAGGCGGAAGACAAGGGGGATATCGGATGAATGAAGCGGAGCAAAAGGCTCTGGAATATGCCATTAGTGAAATTACAGAAATAGCAACGGGGTTCGGGTTGGATTTTTACCCGATGCGCTATGAAATTTGCCCTTCAGAAATCATTTATACATTTGGTGCCTACGGGATGCCGACCCGTTTTTCTCATTGGAGCTTTGGAAAGCAATTTCATAAAATGAAGCTGCAGTACGACTTTGGATTAAGTAAAATCTATGAACTGGTCATTAACTCTGATCCTTGTTACGCTTTTCTGCTGGACTCCAATTCACTTGTACAAAATAAATTGATTGTTGCCCACGTTTTGGCGCATTGTGACTTCTTTAAGAATAATGTACGTTTCAATAATACCAAGAGGGATATGGTAGAAAGTATGTCGGCAACGGCAGAAAGAATCCGTGAATATGAAATCCTTCATGGCAAAAAGGAAGTGGAAACCTTCCTGGATGCACTTTTAGCCATTGAAGAACATATCGATCCGTCGCTGATGAGACCGAAGCTTGCCTGGACGATGGAAGATGAGGAAGAAGAAGAGGAAATAAAACCGACAGCCACACAATACGATGATTTATGGAATCTTGATAATAAGGATAAACCGCAGAAATCCAACATTAAAAAAAGAAAGAAATTCCCGCCAAGGCCAGAAAAGGATATTATGCTTTTCATAGAACAGTACAGCAGGGATTTAACCGATTGGCAGCGGGATATCATGACGATGATCAGGGAAGAGATGCTGTATTTCTGGCCGCAGCTGGAAACGAAAATCATGAACGAAGGCTGGGCATCCTACTGGCATCAGCGCATTATCCGTGAATTGGATCTATCCTCAGGGGAAGCCATTGAATTCGCGAAACTGAACGCAGGTGTCGTGCAGCCTTCACGGACCAGCATCAATCCTTATTATCTTGGATTGAAAGTGCTTGAAGATATTGAAGAACGCTATGATAATCCGACCGAAGAAATGATCAGGCTCGGCGTCAAGCCAGGATCTGGCCGGGAAAAGATGTTCGAGGTCAGGGAAATCGAATCGGATATTTCCTTTCTCCGCAATTATTTGACGAAGGACCTGGTCATGCGGGAGGATATGTACCTATTCCAAAAGCAGGGCAAGGATTATAAAATCGTCGATAAGGCATGGGAACATGTTCGTGATCAACTCGTGAGCATGAGGGTTAACGGAGGTTTCCCTTATATCACAGTTAACGATGGGGACTTCATGCGTAATGGGGAACTTTATCTAAAACATTGGTATGAAGATATTGAGCTGGATCTGAAATATCTCGAAAAAGTCATGCCATATATCCATCAGCTTTGGGGCCGCTCCGTGCATATGGAATCAGTCATAGAAGGAAAAGAAGTCCTGTTTTCCTATGATGGCAAAGGCATTCACCGTAAATATTTATAAAGCTGATAAAACTGCCGGTCATTCGGCAGTTTTCTTGTTTCAAGCACTTTTATTCGTATAGTGATCCTGTAAAAAACAAAATATTTGCAACTTGCAACTATTGATGTTATAAATCAACTAAGAATATTAAAGAAATCATTTGGCAAACGAAAGGAGAAAGGCATGTTATGATCATTCGTGAAGCGATTGAAGCAGACTTGGACTCGGTCAAAGATATATACAATCAGGGGATTGAGGATAGAATTGCCACGTTGGAAACGGAAACGAAGGATCAAGCCTACATGGAGGAATGGTTTGCCAAGCATATCGGGCGATATAAGCTGATTGTCGCCGAGCAAGATGGGGAAATTGTCGGTTGGGCTTCCTTGAATCAATATAACAGCCGTAATGCTTATAAAGGGGTTGCCGATTTATCCGTATATATCTCGAGAGATCATCGAGGAAAAGGGATTGGCGGTTTATTGCTGCAATCAATCGAAAAGCACGCAAAAGAAAATGACTTCAATAAGATTGTGTTATTCACTTTCCCCTTTAACCAGATTGGGCAAGGATTGTACAGAAAACGGGGGTATAGAGAAGTGGGAGTGTTTAAGAACCAGGGAATATTAGACGGTGAATTTGTCGATGTGATGGCTATGGAGAAATTACTGTAAACAATTAGGGGGTAGGAGTATTATGACAGTGAACCATTCAAGCATATTGTCTGTCAGTTATTTTGATGCCTATTTCAATCTTGTTTTAGCATTGCGTGAACCTGTGGCGGATAATGCAAAGAAATACATCGAAAAGAACTTTTTCAAAGGAGAAGCGTGCTATTACGGCGAGCAAACTCACCGAAATTTCATGACGGCTTTTAATAAGCTAAAAGGATCAACATAAAAATAGTTGAATCGAATAGTTGCAAAATGCAAATAATTAGCGTATAAATAAAGTGAGGTGAAAGTAATGGAAAATGAAAACCTTAGAGGTCTCTTCCAACTCTTGACTAGACGTTTTGGATTATTGAATAAAAATTGTTGCAGCGCTGATGGAATTGAGATATCCCTCGTTCAAAGCCATATTCTGTACGAAATAAACCGACAAAATAAGGCTTCCATCCAGCAAATTGCAGAAACCCTGGGAACGGATATTACGACGTTCAGTCGACAAATCCAATCCCTAATAAAATTGAATTTGGTCACAAAAACGCAAGATGCTGAAGATCGGAGAATTTTCATCCTTTCTTTGACCGATGAAGGCGTGAAAGTCAATCAAACCATCGATCAGCAAATGAATGATTACTTGAATGAGATTTTCAAGACGATGAATGAGTTTGAAAAGGAATCCGTCGTGCGTTCCCTGAAATTGCTTAATGATAAAATGCTGAAGTCTTCCGTATGTTGTACTACTCCTTGGGGGTAGTATAATTTTTCGACAATACTTGCAAACTACAACCTTTTTTAAGAAATGAAAATATAGGAGGGAATAATGATGGGTCAATTCGATAAAAGTGCATTACCAGTAGCAATTATAGGTGGAGGTCCTGTGGGGCTGGCCGCTGCCGCTCATTTACTAAAAGAAGGGGAGAAGTTTATCGTATTGGAAGCGGGCGAATCGGTTGGTTCCAGCATGTTGGGGTGGGGACACGTTCGCATGTTTTCTCCATGGCAATATAACATCGATAAAGCAGCAAAGGATTTACTGGAGAACGCTGGCTGGATGTCACCTGACGAAAATGCTTTGCCAACAGGTCGTGAACTGGTTGAAGAGTACCTTCTGCCGCTAAGTAACCTTCCAGAAATAAAAGAACGGATTATGTTACAGGCAAAAGTAGTCGGTGTTGCCAAAAAGACTCACGATAAATTAAAAACAGGAAAACGAGACACAGTTCCCTTTCAACTCTATTTAGAAGTGAATGGTGACACAAAAGTCATTGAAGCAAAAGCAGTGATTGATTCCTCAGGTACCTGGACCAATCCAAACCCGATCCTTTCAAATGGAATTTGGACGAATGCGGAGAGACAATTACACAATCAAATCCACTATGGCATTCCTAACGTCGAACAACTGGAAAACCGATATCAAAATAAAACCACCATGGTGATTGGAAGCGGTCATTCTGCCATAAATGCTCTATTGGATTTGGCCACTTTACAGCAAAAATATTCGGATACAAAGATCTACTGGGTTCTTCGTAAAAAACAGATTCATGAAGTGTCCGGTGGGCAAGAAAACGACGGGTTGGCGGCTCGTGGAGAGTTGGGCATAAGAATTCAGCAATTAGTGGAGTCTGGACGAATCAATATTCTTACTCCCTTTCATATTAATGAAGTGTATCCAACAAACGATAAAATCACGGTAGTAGGAGAACTAAACGGAGAAGAATTCACAATCGGTGACATCGATGAAATGGTGGTGAGTACGGGTTTCAGGCCCGATACAAGCTTTTTAAAAGAAATAAGGATAAACCTTGATTCAGCTGTGGAAAGCATAGACACGCTTGCTCCGCTAATTGATCCCAATATTCATAGCTGTGGAACGGTGAGACCGCATGGTGAACAGGAATTACGGCACCCTGAAAAGAACTTCTACATTGTTGGGATGAAGAGTTATGGAAGAGCACCTACATTCTTACTGGCAACAGGCTACGAACAAGTCCGTTCCGTGGTGGCTTATCTCACAGGGGATGTAGAGGGGGCAAAAGAAGGACACTTGGAACTGCCTGAAACAGGAGTTTGCAGTGTGAATCTTGCATCTAATTCCTGCGATTCTGATATTCCTGCAACTGAAACAAACGATCGTTCTTGCTGTGGCAGCCACGTTCTAGCGAGATTGGAAATGAAAAATAATTCCTGTTGTGAATAAACCAAAAGACCAGTCAGATGAATCAGGCTGGTCTTTTTATAGGCCTTGTTAAACATTTTTTTTTGAACAAATAGAAGAGAAAACTTATTGTGGGCTTTTTTCGTGCCCTATGGATGTTAGGATTTCCTGAATAGAGTTAATAAAACAAACCACTTAAGGGGATTTCTTTATGTATAGTTTTTACTTTTAGTTACAAAATGAAGAATGGTTGTTAACGAAACTCTTGTGTTCCAATCAATAATTATTCTTTATCAATAGGGGAATGAATATGATCCCTAAATGTATCAACATACAAATTACCATTGGCAGCCAGTACTGCATAAACAACATCATGTTTTAATAAATTACGTTTTATTAACTCTGATTCTAACCATGAAAACGTTATATTATTTTGTTCTAAATTCTCTTTAATTATTTCTCCATCCATAATAAGTTCAATAGGTAACTTCTGTTCAGGCATTACTGGAACCATCAAATCCTGTTTTGTAACGTTCCTAAATTGCGGCTTTTTTAGTACTGTTAACGTTCCATTTGTTTCAACTATGGCAAATAGAACCTCTTCAATGTTAAAAATATCCCTTTCCCTTAGTTGTTGATTTAAATAATCCAATGTATATCGCATTTTATTCATGTTTCCTTCTAAAATTTTTCCATTTTGCATCACAATTGTGGGATCTCCAGCCAGAAATTTTCTTCCTTTACTATTTTTTAATGAAATAAGTGCCATCAGGAAAATAATTGCTATATATATAGTAAATGCAATGATTGTATGATGTACCTTAATAGAAGTATTGAAGGCTAAATTCGCTGCAATAGCTCCTAGCGAAATTGTTGCAACAAAATCAAACATTGTCATTTGAGATATCGTTTGTTTACCTAATATTTTTGTTCCTACTAGTAATAAACTGAAAGAAGTAATTGACCTCAAAATTACTTCGATATGTTCAGGCATTTTCCCACCCCGATTTTATCTATTGTTAGTTATATTATATCCTTGATTTTTTTTATTTATTTCACATTGTATTAACCGCTTTCTAGATAAATAAGAAAAAGACAGGTTTCCCTGTCCTCAATATTAGTATATTTCATATTAACTTTTCGATATATTCATTATTAATAACAATTTCTATTTGTGATCGGTTCACCATGATAATTCTGATTCTACCCGTGGTCTTTAAAAGGGCTAAGGGAACTGTCCTCAGCTTGCATCATAATAGTTTTCACTCTATTTATACATATTTTTGCTTTGCTGAAGAAGTTTGGATTCTCCTGTACGTTCCCATTCCTCTACTGTTTCATATGCTCTTTCAGGAGAATATCCTTTCCCTACAAGAACTCCCATTAGAATAAATTCTTGAAGAATGTGCGTGGAATTTATTCCTCTTTTAACATCCTCTAATCCTTCCTTTACCAAAAATTCCGTGTACTGTATCCATTCATCTGGGGTCATACCAACTGTTTTTCCATTGCCATTTCCGTCTTCCGCAGCAAATGCATCTGCTTTGGTAACATGAACAGTACCAAATGGATGGTTAGGAGGAGCATATATTGCGTAAAGTTTAAGAGGAATATTACCTGTATTGATTAGATTATGCCATGTACCAGCAGGTATCATTATTGCAGAATCATCATAGACATTTCTTTCAAAGTTTAAATTTTCTTTAGTCGTGCCCATTTGAACAATGCCCTGGCCTTGTTCAATGCGTAAGAATTGGTCAACATTAGGATGTATTTCCAAACCGATATCTTCGCCAACGTTCAGACTCATCAAAGTAACTTGTGAATGTGTTCCTGTCCATAAAGCAGTACGATAGGTATTGTTTTGCTTCGTTGCTTCATTGATATTAACGACAAATGGATCTGGTCCATAATCTGTTAAAAAAACACTTCCATTACTGTTGGAAGAGCGAAAAGAATCATATCTGTTTGCATACTCTAACTCATTAGGAAAATTCCAGTAAACAGACGGTCTTCCATAGTTATACATTGGTACATTGACATAATCAAGATATTGATACGGATACATATAGGGAACATAGTACATTTTTCTCAATCCCTTCACAGTTTATAAAATTACCCTATGCAATTGGTAAGGGAATGTACTTATCATTCAGGTCATATTAACTAAAATCCACTGTTTTATTAAATAGCCCGATTGTTGAACAAAGACCAAACATTATTATTCAACTATAAACTTTCCCTTTAGTTGAACCTACTTCCTTAAGGGGAATTTTGGCGGTGTTGAACTGTCGTAATTTTTACATTTGAAGAAGAATATACACAATGATAATTTACTTTGTTCTCACGCCTCTTTTTGTTAATACATTTGTTAATTTGTCAATTTGCTGTTGCATTTTTTCAAGCTTCTCATCTAATTCTTTTTGATCTTGTTTTTCTTTTTCTGAATCAATGATTGCCTCATCCATAGCAGTTAAAATTGCTAATGCTGACAGACCGTCTGCAATAGTGGTAAGAATAGCAGCTGTTAGCCCAAGTCTGAGACTAGGACTTATTGGCGATTGTTCATTTTGTTCTGATTTTGAATAGGTGTTATTCATACAATTGCTCCCTCATTCAACAATGTTAGAAAAGTTAAAATTTAACTTATGTTCAAGGGTTTTTGGTAATACATTTTCTTGCAATCAGACTTTATTCGTTCTCTTCTTATTTCAGAATGAGCTAAATATGGCCTCTGTCAACGGTACCGAACCGAAGGGAGGATAAGGAGTTGACAGATTCACTGCACCAATTCCCTCTTGGTGTCTAAAAAACACTCTAACTACTCCTTTAAAAAACAGCTACAACATGAGTTCGTTTTTTTAAAATGCACTATTTCCGTAGGGTGTGGCAAATCCAGCGCTATAACCATAAACACCCGCATAAGCGATTACTAGGCAGAACCTTCATCAAATCCCCCACAATCGCCAGTAACACGAGACATACAATTACTCCTTATAAGTTTTAAGGAGGGTTACTTACATTAAGTTATGTTCCACATAGGTAAATGAC
This sequence comes from Peribacillus sp. S4, assembly GCF_046715815.1. Taxonomy (NCBI): domain Bacteria; kingdom Bacillati; phylum Bacillota; class Bacilli; order Caryophanales; family Bacillaceae; genus Peribacillus; species Peribacillus sp. S4. The sequence continues at coordinate 1,018,741 of NZ_CP175708.1, forward strand.
ACAATTTTTTTAAGAGTAGCTTTGCAGTACTCTAACGTATGCCTGCAACTATCCTGCTCCGTTAGTTCATCAAGAAAATCAACAACACCCTTTATGAAACATCTTTTTAGCATACTATAAATTATTTTGTTAAATATTTAATGGTTGATTAAATAAGAATATGCTTATAAAATAATGTTGAATAATCACATAAGCATATACTTATTTAATTTGGGCCAGGAGGGGGGAAGGCAATGAATGGGGCGTTGGATATAGAAACCACGGCAAACATTCTTAAATTATTAGGAGATAAAACCCGTTTGACCATGATTAAGATCATGTCTGAGCATGAATGCTGTGTCTGTGAATTTGTGGATCTATTCGAGATGAGCCAGCCGGCTATAAGCCAACATTTACGAAAGTTGAAAGATAGCGGAATTGTGAATGAAGCGAGAAGGGGACAATGGATATTCTACTCGTTAAACCAATCATCCTCGTATTACTCATTTATTCAAACGGTCATCAAGGACTTGCCGAGTCAAAACTTTAAATTAGAAGAATTAACAGCACAAGGAAAACGGATTTGTTGTGACTAACGAGGAGGAGAACATCAGTGGGTACAGTTATATTAGCTAGTATCATCTTTTTGCTGACGTTGACATTCGTCATCTGGCAACCCAAGGGATTGTCAATCGGCTGGTCAGCATGCGGGGGGGCGGTACTTGCCTTACTATTTGGGGTTGTTGACTTCAACGATGTAATTACTGTTACAGGTATTGTATGGAACGCGACGTTGGCGTTCATTGCTATTATCATTATTTCTTTGATTTTAGATGAAATTGGTTTCTTTGAATGGGCTGCCTTGCATATGGCTAGAGCGGCTAAGGGAAATGGAGTAAGGATGTTTGTGTATGTGAGCATTCTCGGTGCTCTAGTTGCTGCGCTCTTTGCAAATGACGGAGCCGCTCTCATTTTAACTCCGATTGTATTGGCGATGGTTCGAAACTTGAAGTTAGAAGAGAGAATGATCTTCCCATTTATCATCGCGAGTGGGTTTATTGCAGACACTACATCCTTACCGCTTGTGGTAAGTAATCTGGTCAACATTGTTTCTGCGGACTTTTTTGATATCGGGTTTATTGAGTTCGCATCTAGAATGATCGTTCCCAACCTGTTTTCATTAGCAGCAAGCATCCTGGTATTATATTTGTACTTCAGAAAGAGCATTCCGAAGAATTATGATATGGCTCAATTGAAGAAGCCAGTCGATGCCATTCGGGATGTGAAAATGTTTCGCCTGTCTGGGATTGTTTTAGGCATTCTTTTGGTAGGCTATTTTATCAGTGAATTTTTCAACATTCCTGTATCCATCATTGCAGGTGTTATCGCCATTTTCTTCTTGTTTATGGCAAGACGGAGTCCAGCGGTCAACACAAAAACCGTTATCAAAGGTGCACCATGGGCGATTGTGTTTTTCTCCATTGGAATGTATGTCGTGGTGTATGGATTGAGAAACGTTGGATTGACGAACATTTTAGCTGACCTTATACAAGTAACAGCTGATCAAGGATTATTCGCTGCTACTGTCGGGATGGGCTTCATCGCAGCTATCCTTTCATCACTTATGAATAACATGCCAACCGTAATGATTGATGCACTGGCGATATCAGATACGAATACAACTGGGGCAATAAGAGAAGCCCTGATTTATGCAAATGTCATCGGTTCGGACTTGGGCCCGAAAATTACACCGATTGGTTCTTTGGCTACGTTATTGTGGCTGCATGTCCTTTCATTAAAAGGCGTGAAAATCTCATGGGGAACTTACTTTAAAACGGGAATCATCTTAACCATCCCAACATTGTTCATCACATTGGCCGGCTTATATATATGGCTGCAAATTATTCATTAAACCTTACTTTACAATCAAAGGAGAGAAACCGCATGGCTAAGAAAACGCTATACTTTTTATGTACTGGCAATTCTTGCAGAAGCCAAATGGCAGAAGCATGGGGGAAGAAATATTTAGGTGACGAATGGCAAGTGCTTAGTGCAGGAATCGAGGCCCATGGGTTAAATCCCAAAGCAGTAAAAGCAATGAATGAAGTTGGATTGGACATCTCCAATCAAACATCGGATATCATTGACCCAGATATATTGAATAATGCTGATTTTGTCGTTACATTATGTGGCGATGCGGCTGACAAATGTCCTATGACACCACCGCATGTTAAACGTGAACATTGGGGCTTTGATGACCCGGCAAAAGCGGAAGGAACAGATGAAGAGAAATGGGCAACCTTCCAACGTGTTCGAGATGAAATAGGTGAAAGAATTGCTCGTTTCTCTAGAACTGGTGAATAAATAATTGAAAAAGCGTGGATGTTAGCAGGGGGACCAAAGACCATAAAGAAAGAGCTGCCAAATTCGGCAGCTCTTTTCATCATTAAATCTTAATATCGACTTTAGCATTTTTCTGAAGTTCTTCGACATGCTTCACAAGCTTTTCTTGTTTCTTTTGCTGCTCTAGTTGTTCCTTGATTTGCGGCTTCATTTCTTCGAGTTTCTGTACCTTCTGTCCGCTTGTTTTAGCTTGCTCCGCAACCTGGTCGTAATACTTTTGGATTTCTTCATCAGTTGCTTCTTCTACTTTAATCTCTTTTTCAACGTACTTCGTATATGGGATGTTCTCTGCGATCTGCGCATTCAGCATTTCCGAATTCAGACCTGCTTGCTTCAATGCCGCCTTGAATTTCTCTTCACTCTCATATTGCTTCTTGATTTCGGCAAGTTGCTTTTCAATTTCAGCCTTGGAAGCTGTGTAGCCCTTTTTATCAGCTGCTTGAAGCAGCAATTTTTGTCCCACTAAAGAGGTGAGCGTTTGCTCTTTAATTTGTTTGGCGCCCTCCTTGGATGTTGGGTCTTGTCCGAATTGCTGCATCTGCATTTGTGTGGTGGATAACACGGTATTATATTCCGCACCTGAAATTTTTTCGTCATTGACGATGGCTACCGTTTTCTTTTCATCAACCTTTTGCTTGTCTAGTTTCTTTTGCATTTCTTCCATCTGTTTTTGCTGTTCCTCAGTTGCTTTAGCCGTTTCTTTCTCAGTTGTTTTAGTCTCTTTCTCGTCATTTTTCTTATCAGCTTCATCGTTCGAACCACAAGCCGTTAGAACAACTGCCAATAATCCAATGATGATTGGGTACAATAGTTTCTTCATATTTCAGTCTCCTCTCGAATTCAATGCTAAAAAATCATCTAATGCGCATTATAAAGGAATTTCCCATTAAAACACAATAAATTCATTCTTTTTTCCAGAAAACAGGAAGATAGTATAGGCATCATCTCATTATATAAGTGTAACATTCGCGGAAATGAACCCATTTACCCTTCGTCATGCAAAATTCTTAATGGGAATGCGAAGGCTTGATACCTGGTGGGCAGTCAGAAACTTGTAATCAATCTCTTAATCACAAAACGTAACTACTGTAAATTGGTTTAGTAAAAGAAAGACTCGTCAGAAAATTCTTTGTTACTCTTCTAGGAATTAAGCGGTTTAAATCTCTACTTAATTTCCACATGTGTGTTTTCATCATCGATCCATATCAGCGGTTACGCCAGCATTTTGACAAAAAACCTAGTCGACAGAACCCTTGTATAAGTAGTTTATTATAAATATACATTTGATTGAAGCTTCCTGTAGGAGATTTTAGAGATAAGTAAATCCCTCGATGAATCTCTTTTGAAAAGAAGGGAATATGTTCTCTTCCAGGTTAGTATTCAAAACATACAAAAACACATTTCCTTTTTCCTACAGAAAGCGGCTAACAATTTTACACGCAAGTTATTAATATAAAGACAAGGAAAAAATTGCAATTTAATAAGAGACTATCTGTTGATTTGTCGGCGCTTCCATTACAGTTTGGTCCTAATAAAGGAGGGTACAATTCATGGACTTGGTTGAGTAAGAGTGTAGATTAAGTAAGCGTTCAAATAAATCAATACATCCTATGGGTTATTATAAAAATATTCTAGGAGGATAATTGAATGAGAATAAAAAAGGCTCCCTTTCTTTCTTTACTAATGGTTGGTATTCTTGCTGTTGCTACTCCACTTGCTAGTGCAGCTGACAACAAGGCTAAAATGTTAGAAGTCCCTATTAAGGATCCTTCTGTTAATTTAATTTCAGATGTTGTTTACTCTCAGCAACCTATTTATGGTGATTCCAATGTTCCACTAGAAATGGATATATTACAGCCTGAAGGTGAAAAACCACTTCCTGCAGTTGTATTTGTACCAGGAGGTGGATTCATGTCAGCTAATAACGATAAGTCTGTACAACAAAGAATGACCATTTCAAAGGCAGGTTACGTTGTCGCTAGTATTGAATATCGGGTTACGCCTCAGAGTACCTTCCCTTCACCACTTGAAGATGTGAAAGCGGGTATTCGCTACCTGCGTGCCAATGCTGAAAAATTTAATATCGACCCTGAGAATATCGTTGTAATGGGTAGTTCAGCTGGCGGATATCTTGCTGCGTTTGCTGGAATAACAAATGGTTTGGCGGAATTCGATAAAGGGGAAAATCTAGATCAAAGCAGTGATGTGAAAGCGGTTATCGATTTATATGGGCTTTCTGACTTAACGAGAGTTGGAGAGGGCTTTTCAGAAGAGATTCAGACCCTTCACAAATCTCCTTCCGCACCAGAAGGTATGTGGGTAAATGGTCCTTCCGTAATGAGCCCTGGTGGTTCGATTTTTGATGATCTTGAAAAAGCAGCCAAAGCAAACCCCATAACATATATCACTAAGGATGCACCCCCGTTCTTAATCATGCACGGAGATAAAGATACACTTGTTTCACCAAATCAAACTGAAATATTACACGAAAATTTAATTAACAAAGGGGTTGATTCAACTTATTATGTTGTAAAAGGTGCTGGCCATGGTGGAACTCACTGGGTGCAACCAAAAGTCATGAAAATCTTGATTAACTTCTTAGATAAACACGTAAAAGGTAAAGAAAATAAAAAGAACTAAACTAAAGAGAGAAAAATGAATTGAAGCCAAATCCTTCCGTGAATCATACGGAAGGATTTCTTAGTGTGCAGTGGATTCCAATGGAAATACGAAATTTTTATCTCAGTAAAACAAGAAACGAAAAAGTAGAAAGAAAAAACTCTACATAAACATCAATACGAAACTAACAAGCAAATTTTCAAATGAATAGTAGACTCGGTAGAAGATACTGATAAGGCCATAACAAACAAGGCTAGTAGCCATAGGGGGCTCGCCCTTTATAAATTGTTAAGGAATCGAAAAAGATCAATATCAAGGGAGATTTGAAAACGGAGTTCCTTGCTTTTCTAAAACAATATAAATATTAGTCGAATGATTGAAGTCTAAGAAGAAAACTGTGCAAATTAAATTAGCGAACGTCTTCTTTCTTATATATCACTAAGCTGTTTTACTAGTTAGGATAGGTTGCACTATCCGAATAGACTACATAATAACTGAAAATAAACTTCTTTTTTCCTACATTAAGTGGCTAACAATCCTTACCGCCAGCTAATAAAATTAGATTACGGAAAAGTCAGATACTAAAAAAGGAGGGAACAGAGGTTGCAAAAAAAATGAAAGCGTTTCCTATTGGGGCAGGGTACGATTTGTTAAATGAAATCTAAATTTAAAGGGGGGCAATAATAATGAAGTTGATTAACCCAATGAAAGTAATTGACGGAAGCCGCATCCATTCATTCCATATTTGGCTTGTTTTCTGGCTTTTTCTCGTCATTTTGTTTGATGGATATGATGTTGTCATTTACGGGGCTGTCGTTCCATCCCTTATTAAGGAATGGGGAATATCGGATGTGACAGCAGGTGCAATTGGTAGTTATACGGTAATGGGTACAGCGGCCGGCGCGATCATATTCGGGTTACTTGCAGACAAATTGGGCAGGAAGAAAATTATCTTGTTGACCATTTTCCTCTTCAGCTTTTTCACACTGCTATCTGGGTTCGCCAATGGACCGACAATGTTTATAATTTTTCGGGTCATTGCAGGTATTGGCCTAGGGGGAGTCATGCCAAATGTTATTGCCTTGACCACTGAATTTGCACCTAAGCACATCCGTTCTGCTCTCGTGTCATTCGTTTTTTGTGGTTATTCGGTTGGAGCTATAGCGGCTGCACTTACAAGCCGGTCGCTTCTGCCGACTGTTGGCTGGGAGCCCGTTTTCTGGCTCGCGGGAATCCCTCTTTTGTTCTTTCCATTGTTAATCAAAATCATACCGGAATCTGTTAGCTTCCTAATTCAAACTGGTAGAGTGGAAGAAGCCAAGAGCGTTCTTGCCAAGATTGATCCAACAATAAACTTGAAAGAGGCAATAGAACTTAAGAAACCTGATGAGAGAACACCAGGTTCACCTGTTATAAAATTGTTTGAACAAAAACGTGCAATAAGCACCGTAATGTTCTGGATTTCCTGCTTCAGCGCATTTATTTTGATTTACTCGATGAATACTTGGCTTCCACGCCTTATGATGCAGGCTGGTTATGACCTTAAATCAAGCCTCACCTTTATTGCGGTCATGCAAATCGGAGCTATTGTAGGGACCATCGTATTTGGCCGATTGGTGGATAAACTGGGCTTTAAGAAAGTACTTGTTCCCCTGTTCTTCTGTGGTGCGATTGCCCTATCGCTCATCGGCTTCACGAACAGGCCATTTATCGCATATGGCCTTATTTCAGTAATAGGTGCTGCATCGGTGGGTGTACAGAATATGTCAAATGCATTTGTTTCCCAGTATTATCCTACGGAAATGCGTTCCACGGCTCTAGGCAGTACCATGGCTTTTGGACGTATGGGGGGGATAGTGGCTCCAACATTCGTAGGTATTCTTCTTACAATGAACTTGCAGCCCCAGTATAACTTCGCGGCAATTGCAAGCGCCGCTGTGCTTGGGGGATTCGCGATGCTGTTCGTTCAGGAGAAGCATGGTAATTATAATAAGGAAACGGACAAACCTGAATCGGCAGAAGATCGTTTGAATGCCGCTAAATAATAGTCGTAAATCCCGATGAGATACTCTCTTCGGGATTTACGACTGAGAGGAAGGGGAAGAGGAAATGAGCATAAACCTGAAGCATATTTTTACGGCAAACATACATGTGGACGATCCTATTGAAGTAGGGGATGTGGGAACGGGTATAAGAAGAGTCATTCCTATAATGGGTGGAACGTTTTCCGGGCCTGGGATAAAAGGAATTGTTTTACCGGGTGGCGCGGATTACCAGATGATTCGATATGACGGCATGACGGAGGCACTTGCCCATTATACGATTCAAACAGAGGAGGGGGTGCTTATTTATGTTGTGAACAAAGGTTACCGGCATGGTCCTAAAGAAATTATTGACCGTATCATCCAAGGGGAAGAGGTTCCAATTGGATCTTATTATTTTAAAACGGCTCCCCTGTTTGAGACAGGGAGTAAAGAATATGCTTTTTTAAATCGAAATATTTTTGTAGGAGAAGGCATAAGAAGACCTTCTGATGTGCAGATGAAATTTTATCAGGTACTATGATTTTTGTTTTTCCCTCTTTCATTATGTTTTTCTTCATTTACAATAGGATTAGGGAGAATTAGGAAGGGGGGATGGGTTTTGTCTAGCAGTAAAAGAGAGAAATTAATGAGAAAAGTAGATAACCATTTGCGAAAGACATCACGTTATCTGATTAAGATTGACACCGAAGAAGAGGCACTGCAGTACTTGACCGATTCCTTTCGTTCTGAACTATACTGCGATTTTGTTGGTGTCGTGTTAGAAGAGGGCGGGCAGCTTTTACCGAAAGCGTGGAGCGGCAACATACCTTCTGTAACCGAGGCCTTTCCATTTTCCACAGATGACTGTTCCTCCAAATTATTTCGTCAAAGTATGACGTATAAAACAGCGGAAGTGCCGGAAAAATGCCAGATGGCAAAAGTATTGAAGAAGGCCAACATTAAAACATGGTTTACTGTCCCCCTCAAAGACGACATTCACCATTTTGGCTTCTGCATAGTTGGTTTCTTAAGCTTCGTCCCGCTTTTGGATATGGAAGTTCACTTCGAGGAATTTGGAAAGGACATGGCAGTTGCCATGGCAATGGCGAGGGAAAAGGAAACACAGCTGAAAAAAATAGAAGGTATTGAATGGATTAGCAAAAACCTCTCACTCGATGCACCTCTTGAACAGCATATCGCCGAACTGACGTCTAGGGCAGGAAAAGGGACCAATGCCGATTTTGCGTGCATTTATTTATATAATGAAAAAGAAAACTGTTTTGTTTTCCAACAACCTGCTTACGGGAAGATGGAATACGCACACAAAATCATGATCCAAGACAATTATATGCTGAAAGACTACTTTCCCTTTCTGGAAACACCTGGTGGGAATCAGCTAACGATTCCTCTTTTCAATGATCTGAAACCAATAGGAGTCCTGCATGTTGGGAACGAAGGGACAGGTGTATTTTCAGAAGATGATTTGAGAATGTTGGAGCTGTTGTCCAAACACGTTGCTGCTTTGCTCGAAAATGCTCGTTTATATCATAGCGAAAGAGATCATAAACACAGGCTTCAATTTCTTTTGGATTCTCAGCAAGCGCTTGTAAAAGAAACCGTTGAAGTTGACAATTTTGATGGCATCACAACCATGCTCGGCGGAATATTTCAAAGTTCGGTCATCCTATTTGACCGGTTCATGCGGGAGTTATCATTTCTCGACTATGGACATGAAGGTGGTCCGCTATATACAAATCAGCTGGCTGAAAGAGCAAAGGAAGAACTCGGTAATCAAAAAGGGAACGAGCTTATCACTATGCAAGATCCCACTAGCACAGACTATTATTTTTCATTCTGGCCAGTTAGTGGCGGTGGCAATTTACTGGGCTACCTAGCCATTCGCAGGTCTGGTGTTGAAATGGATGAGTTCGACCGTCTGACGGTCGATTTGGCTCGGAATATTTGCTCAATCCAGTTTATAAAGCAAAAGCTCGTCCTGGATGCAAAAGAACAGGCAAAGGATAGCTTCATTAGCAAATTGCTGACAGAAAAAATTGATAATGAAGAAAGCATTATCCAATATGCAAACTTATTTCAATGGGACCTGTTCAGCCGCCATCGGTTGGCTGTATTGTCCATAGAGCTTGATGGAAGTGAAATGGAAGGAAGCAATCTTCTTGAACAGCAGACGAAAAAAACGCTTGTTTGGGATTCGATAAAGTCTCATCTTTCGGAGCTCGATCGTACTTTTATATCTGCATCACATGACGAAAAGTTTGTTCTACTTGTTTCAACTGAATTGGAAGGGGATAAGCCTAAAAAGTTTTGGGCCACGCTTTTTGAAAGTATTCAGCGCTGGGCCGCGAAGGGATCTATCGAATGTAAAGTACTGATGGGGATCGGGAGTGAAACGGAGAATATCCAGGATTATTATGTGAGCTATCAGCAGGCCGTTCAGGCATTGAATATAGTAAGTAGTCGGTTCGAAAACACTGGTTATTCACTTTTTAAAGACCTCGGTTCCTATACCATTCTCCATCATTTGGGTCATTCAACTGCCATTGATTTATTTGTGAAGAGTCAACTAGGGCCTCTTATCAAATATTCAGAAGGGAAAAACATCGATTTGTTCAATACTCTCCATGTTTTCCTTCAAAATAACGGGAATGTAAAAGGCACGGCTGAAGAACTCTATATTCATCGGAGTTCCCTCATATACCGGCTTGAAAGGATCGAATTGCTTCTGGATGCCGAATTAAATGACGCTGAGGTCCGGTTCAATTTGATGATGGCTTTAAAGCTTTATGATATGAATGGTGGACTTATCTGAAACAGCCTTTATAGGCTGTTTTTTTATCCTACAAAATAGCTTAAGTAATTATAGTTTTTTCCCTCATTTTGTAGGTACAAACCTAAGATTACCAAGGTTATAATTAATTTACAGAATATTTATAATTTTATATAGTCGGGAGATGGAGAGATGGCAATTCAAACAATCGGGGTAGTTGGTGCAGGTTCAATGGGTTCAGGTATAGCGAATCTAGCGGCAATGAATGGGTTTACCGTTATCTTGTGTGACATTGAAGACAGCTATTTGGAAAATGCAATAAAACGTATTGGAAAGTTTATGGATAAAAGTGTTTCAAGGGGAAAAATGACCGAAAACCAAAAACAGGAAACACTTGGACGCATTCAAACCACGACGCGCCTCGAAGAAATGAAAGACGCCGACGTCGTGATTGAAGCCGTTCTGGAAGACCTTAATCTAAAAAAGGAAGTGTTCTCTGCACTCGACCAAATCGTCCGTGAAGGCGTGATTCTGGCAACTAACACATCATCGATGTCGATTACAGAAATTGCAGCAGCGACACAACATCCGGAACGGGTGGCCGGTATGCATTTTTTTAATCCGGCACAATTAATGAAACTTGTAGAGGTGGTTCGTGGATATCAGACAAGCGATGAAACTGTAGAGGAATTGAAAGCGCTCTCTAAACAGCTGACCAAAGAGCCGGTGGAGGTGAAAAAAGATACGCCGGGATTCATTGTCAACCGGATCATGATTCCACAGTTTATCGAGGCGATCAAGCTGCTTGAAGAAGGCGTGGCTTCTGCTGAAGATATCGATAAGGCCGTTACGCTAGGCCTGAACTATCCTATGGGTCCATTCACACTGCAGGACTTTGCGGGTGTGGATATTGGTTACCATGTGATGGAGTATTTCAAAGAGGAATTCAACGATGATCATTTTGCTCCCCCTCTTCTTCTGAAACAGCTAGTCAGGGCGGGGAGACACGGTAAGAAGACAGGCGCTGGGTTTTACGACTACGAATAATAAGAATGGGGTTGAATTGAATGTATAAATTTTTATTGTGTGAAATCGAAGATAAAATCGCGGTTGTAACCATTAACCGGCCGCCCGTCAATCCATTGAATACAAAGGTATTCCAAGAACTTTCAATCGTATTTGATGAGCTTGAAGCCAATGAAGATGTTCGAGCGATTGTCCTTACTGGCAGCGGAGAGAGAGCATTCGTTGCAGGAGCTGACATCAATGAAATGGCAAGTCTTGATCTTGTCGGAATCAATATGATGAACAAGACATCCAGAACGGTATTTACGAAAATTGAGAATGTGACAAAGCCGGTCATTGCTGCGTTGAATGGAATGGCGCTGGGTGGTGGTCTCGAGCTCGCGCTTGCCTGTGACCTGCGTATAAGTTCCGATCGTGCGAAGTTTGCTTTTCCGGAAGTTGGCCTCGGTATCATTCCAGGGGGAGGCGGTACCCAGCGGCTACAGAAGATCGTCGGACAGGGTGTTGCCAAAGAACTGCTTTATTTCGGCGATATGATCGATGCGCAACGGGCATTGGATTTGCATATCGTCAATAAATTGGTCCCAGCTGGTGAGGTGCTGGAGACAGCGAAGGAATGGGCCGGGAACTTGGCAAAAAAACCACCAGTTGCTCTTCAAATGGTGAAGACTGCAGTCAATGCAGGAGGAAATACTGACCTTGAATCGGGTTTGATTATCGAAAGCGTTTGCTTTGGCAATGCATTTTCAACGGAAGATCGGAAGGAAGGACTTAAGGCTTTCGTTGAAAAAAGAGAACCAATTTATTCAGGAAGATAAATAGTGAAGCAACACTAGATAAGTAAAACCCATAAACGTAGATATGAAGGCAATTAAAGAAGTTTTCAACTGTAGATTCCAGGACATTTAATGGTGGTAGCTAGGAACATGAGGCAAATGATACGCCCAAAACTACGAGTATTGATTATCAGGTTTAAAATGAAAAATTAAAATGAGGTGAATGAAGTGAAGGAAATCTTATTGTTAGAAGGAGCAAGGACGCCATTTGCTGAAATTTCCGGATCATTCCGTGATATCACAGCAACGGACTTAGGCGTCTTTGCCGCAAAAGAAGCCATACGGCGAGCCAAAATTTCTGGTGAAGATATCGATCAAGTTGTATTCGGGAATGTGCAGCAATCAAGCAAAGATGCCCATTTGCTGGCGAGACATGTTGGGTTAAAATCTGGCACCCCGATTCACGTCCCTGCATTGACCATTAATAGACTGTGTGGAACGGGTGTTGAATCTATTTTAACAGCGGCGCGTTACATTTTAACAGGGGAAGCGAATGTCATATTAGCAGGTGGAACTGAAAGCATGAGTCAGGTACCGCATGTAATTCGCGGAATGAGATGGGGAAGTCAACTAGGGGCGCCTGTTGTAGAAGACTGGGTATGGGACGGCCTATACGATACTTATGGAGAATGTACAATGGGTGAAACCGCTGAAAACTTGGCTGCTAAATATAATCTGTCCAGGGAAGAAGTCGATCAGCACGCTCTTGCAAGCCATGAACGTGCCCTTGCTGCAAGAGAAAAAGGCTATTTAAATGAAGAAATCGTACCTGTGAACGTGAAAGGCAGAAAGGGCGATAAAGTCATAGAAGACGATGAACACATTCGGGAAACTAGCATGGCACAGCTTGGGAAACTGAAGGCGAGATTTGTTGAAAACGGGGTAGTTACACCTGGTAATGCGAGTGGCATGGTTGACGGAGCGGCGGCAGTCATTGTCGCCTCAAGTGACTATGCAGAAGTAAAAGGACTGAAGCCGATTGCTCGACTTGTTTCCTGGGACGTAGTCGGAGTAGAGCCAAAGTACATGGGGATTGGACCTGTTCAGGCCATTCAAAGTGCATTAAAAAAAGCTAACTTAACAATCGCGGACTTAGATCTGATTGAAATCAATGAAGCATTTTCAGCTCAGTACCTTGCTTGTCAAAAAGAATTAGGCTTTGACCTTGAAATAGGAAATGTAAACGGTGGGGCAGTTGCAATGGGACATCCGCTAGCGGCGAGCGGAACAAGAATCGTAACCGCACTCATTTATGAATTGAGAAGACGCAATAAAAATTATGGGGCAACAGCTGTTTGCATTGGCGGGGGTCAGGGAATTGCGGCAATTTGGGAAGCATTATAAGGTTGTGATTTATAGAACCGTATAATCAAAGTTTAATGTAGTCCTTTTCCAGGGATTGAAAGGATTTTGTGTACAAATGACGAAATAACTGATGAAAATGCAGGGATTCATGGTCATTGGGATTAGGATTCCATAACGAGGCGTTCATGCTGAAAATAGAAGTTAATGTAGGCTAAAGTTAAAAGGGAAAACAAGTTTCTGGTTAAAAAAATCACATTTAGAGGCAGGAAAAATGGCGAGATTTTTAGAAACATACGGGAGCGAGTGAGTATATGGAAAATGATCGGAATCTTTTGACAATTTACGGCTTATTGGAGCGTGCTGTTTCAGCTAATGGGGATAAAGAAGCGATATATGATTTGAAGAGGCGGGTCTCCTACCATGAAATGAAAAAGGATGTGGAACGGTTTGCCGGGACACTCTACAATCTGGGCATAAAAAAAATGGACCGGATTGCTGTCTCATTGCCCAACTGGTATGAAACAGCGGTTATATTTTTTGCTGCAGCCAAAATTGGGGCGGTGATCGTCCCCTTTAACCATAAATATCGAACACATGAAGTCGAATACATCTTAAAGAATTCCGAGCCGAAAGCGTTGATAGTGACGGAAGAATTTGATCAAAACTTTGGGTTAAAAGAAGCGCAGTCGATTGTGCCGTCATTGATCTCTGTACGGTTCACACGGGATGGCCTCCATCAATATGAGGACCAAACCGATGGTGATGTCATGGAAGCAGAAATTGATGTGAATAACGATCTATTTTGTATTTTATATACGTCCGGGACAACCGGCGTGCCAAAAGGCGTTATGATCACGCATAGAGGTGTGGTGCAATCCGCGAATACTTTGGCAGGGGAACTTAGATGTACTGAAGAGGACGTTTTTGTTGTATCAGCGCCGCTGTTTCATATCTTTGGCATGGCATGCAACTTGTTTTGCGGCGTATCCGCCGGGGCACGAATGGTGTTACAGGAAAAATATCATCCCCGTGAAACTCTTAAACTGATTGAACAAGAAAAAGTTACGATAAAGATGGGTGTTCCGACAATGTTCATTAAAGAAATGGAACTGGAGGATTTTGATAGTTACGACTTGTCGACATTGCGTACAGGCATGGTGGGATCTGCTCCAATTCCACCAAGTAAAGTTAAGGAAATACGAGATCGCATGGGCATAAAACTTTGTCAATCATTTGGGATAACGGAAACGGTTACGGTTACATTGACTCCTTATGATGATGACGAACAGAAAATAACGAAGACACTGGGAAAACCGATTCCTGGGGTTGAGTTGAAAATTGTTGATGAAAACCGACTTGAAATCCCATTAGGGCAAACAGGAGAGATAGCCCTCAAAAGCTTTGGGATAATGAAAGGCTATTACAAAATGCCAGAACATACGGAAGATGTTCTCGATCGGGAAGGCTGGTTCTATACCGGTGATCTAGGTGTCCAGGATGAAGAAGGATATCTGCATTTTGTAGGCAGAAAAAAAGAAATGATAATCCGTGGGGGCTATAACATATATCCCCAGGAAATTGAAAGTGTGCTGACCAAACATCCAAACATAATGGTTGCTGCAGTCGTGGGCATTCCAGATGAAGTGCTTGGTGAAGTGGTGTGCGCGTTCATTCAGCTAAAAAAAGGAACAGAAATTTCAGAAGGTGAAATTAAATCCTTTGTAAAGAAACAAATAGCAAATTATAAAGTCCCTGAAAAACTCATGTTCATTGAGGATTTTCCAATGACGGCTAGCGGAAAAATCCAAAAATCGAGACTTGTTGATCAGATGGATGCGAAGGTCAGTCGTCCCGTCTGAAATTGAAAGGAGCATATCTAACATGATAGCAGAATATTCGTTCCAGGTAAGATGGGGTGACACGGACGCAGCAGGAATAGTGTTTTATCCCAACTTTTATAAATGGATGGATGAAGCCACTCATGAATATTTGTCAGCCCTAGGGTTTCCATCCTCCAAACTTTATGCAGAACAGCAAATTGGTGTCCCTTTATTAGAAGCTAACTGCATTTTCAAATGTCCTCTTTTCTTTGAGGATAGCGTGGTTGTACAAAGTACAGTTGAAGAATTACAAAACAAAGTATTTAAATTGCGGCATGCTTTTATTAGAGGCGAACAAATAGTAGCTGAAGGGTATGAATTACGTGCCTGGACATCATTTGAGGGTAAACCGAAGGCGCTACCGGTTCCTGAAGATATCCGGAAAAAAATGATGCCGAAAACCCACCAGTCTATGAAGAGGTGAATACATGCTTACGGAAAAAAAGGAAATCAAATATTTTTTGAATACTGACATCCTTCCTGACGAAATTTTCACACCCGAAGACTTTAGTGATGAACATATTATGCTGGAAGAGATGACCGGGAAATTTGTGAAGAACAGAGTTTATCCTGCATTAGGAAACATAGAAAACCAGGAGTTTGATGAAACAGTGCGTCTTATCAAAGAGGCAGGTGAACTCGGGCTGATCAGCGCAGATATTCCAAAGCAAGATGGCGGGCTAGAACTTGGCAAAGTCAGTGCGTCCATCATATCTGAAAAAATGGCGCTTGGACGTTCGTTTTCCATTACATTTGGAGGACAAACCGGAATTGGGGCGTTGCCAATTGCCTATTTTGGAACTGTGCAACAAAAGGCGATGTATCTCCCAAAAATGTTATCTGGTGAGACTATAGCTGCATATGCATTAACCGAACCTTCATCCGGCACGGATGCAATGAGTGCAAAGACAACAGCGGCACTTTCAAAATGTGGGAAATATTACATTCTAAATGGAGAAAAACAGTGGATTACCAACTCTTCTATCGCTGGCCTATTTATTGTGTATGCAAAAGTGAACGATGAAAAGTTTACTGCTTTCATTATTGAAAGAGATTACGAAGGAGTCTCCATTAGTCCTGAAGAAAAGAAAATGGGATTGCGGGGGTCTTCCACATGTTCTCTTATTTTGGATAATGTAAGAGTACCTTCTGAAAATGTTATTGGAGAAGTAGGGCGTGGGCATATTATTGCGTTTAACGTATTGAATATCGGCCGCCATAAGCTTTCAGCCACTTCATTGGGAACTGCAAAGAGATCGATTGAGCTAGCAGTTAGCTATGCCAATGAAAGGAAGCAATTTGGCCAGCCTATTTCCAGCTTCAACTTAATCAAAAATAAACTGGCTGATATGGCTATAAAAACATACGCTAATGAAAGTTCCGTGTATAGAACTGCAGGCGCGATGCAGGAAGGGTTTGCAAATATGAAACAAACTGGCCCCGATGACTTTTGTGAAACGATTTCCCGTTATACTTTAGCATGTTCGATCAACAAAGTTATGTCCACGGAAGTTCTTGACTTTATCGTAGATGAAGCCTTGCAGATCCACGGTGGATATGGATATATGGAAGATTATGAAATAGAGTCACTATATCGTGATTCCAGGGTAAATCGGATTTTTGAAGGTACGAATGAAATTAATAGAACCCTGATTGCTTCAACATTACTAAAAACCTATGAATTGCCAAGTAAGAAAGGAAATGTTGACGAAGGTACGCTGCTACGTGAAAAGCAGACACTTCAGCTGATGAAAAAGCTTTATCATTCTACAATAGAGTCTGTTCGGAAGAACGGCCTGATAAATCTAAATCAAGAACAGGAAACAGCTGCATTTATCGCGGACCTAGTCATCGGAATTTATTCGGCGGAAAGCTCCATTTTACGAACGGAAAAAGCAGTACAGATAACAGGGAAAGATAAAAACAGCCAAAAAATTGCTTATACGAAAGTATTTATACATGAAACATCCCAAATGGTCGCCATCAGAGCCTTAAATATTCTAAATCATCTCGGTGATGATGAAGCATTTTCGCGGATTGCCGGCCGTCTTATCATGAGTTGCCCGGAAGATATTGTGGAAGTGAAGCGTAAAATAGCGGATGTAATTATTGAAGCTGAAAAATATGTTTCTTAGATATTAGTGCAGATACCAGATCAGCTACCGAGATAATTGGGAGCGGTAAATAAAGTTCGATTATTAGATTTAATTATGGAATCGCTTTCAAATCATGAATTTATTTTAAAAGGAGTGAATTGAGTGCCTAAAAGTGAAGTTTATACACAGGAAAAGCTAGATCAGTATTATGAAGGAATGAAGAAAGGAAATCTTGGCCCTCTATGGTACGACCTTGGCCATATGGTAACGAAAGAGCCGGTACATGATGTAGAGCCGTATTTATGGAAGTGGAAATCCATCCGTGAATATGTGCTGACTGCAGGGGAATTGCTGGAGCCGGGGAAAGACGCAGAACGCCGTGTAGTGTATCTTCAAAATCCGAGCCTGCTGAAGCGAGGTCTTGTTGGCTATGGGACACATACTTTATATGCAGGCATTCAGCTACTGTTACCTGGTGAGAGCGCCCCCTCCCATCATCACTCGCAATCCGCGATCCGTTTTGTTATTGAAGGGGACGGGGCATACACGGCGGTTAATGGAGAGAAAACGTATATGGAACGTGGAGACATGATTTTGACGCCGGCCTGGACTTGGCATGAGCACAAGCATGAAGGGACAGAGCCGATGTTTTGGATGGATGGGCTAGATGTCGGTCTCGTCCGCACGATGGCTGCATCGTTTTTTGAACCGTATGAGGAAGAGTCTTACCCGATGGAAGCACCAGAAAACTATGCTAATCAGCAATTTTCAATGGGAGCGTTTAAAAAGCTAAATGAAAAATCAAACCCTGATTATCCATCACCTATTTTCGGTTACAAATTCGATCGTGTTAAATATTTGCTTAATCAGATGACAGAAGCAGATTTTGACCTGTTTGACGGCTATGCGATTGAATATATTAACCCAACCACAGGTGGCTCTGCCGATTCCCGCATTGGCACAATGATGCAAAAGCTGAAACCTGGTCAGCAAACGAAAGCGCACCGACATGTTCACAGCGCAATTTTTCATGTTCTTGAAGGTACAGGCTATACGGTCATTGATGGTCAGAAGTTTGAATGGGAAAAAGGGGATTTCTTTATTCTGCCGCCATGGAGCAATCATGAGCATGTGAACACGGGATCAGAAGATGTGTTCCTATTCTCCTTCAATGACAAACCCGTCATGGAAAAATTAGAGCTTGAATTCAGCGAGGGATACCAAGAAAATGATGGACACCAGGTAGTGGAAAAAGTCTTTATTCCTGACGGAACCGTTTGAAAAGAGAAGGGGGAGGCATTGTGAAGATTGCTATTTTTAATGACGATTTACTTGGAGTGGTAATGGGAGACCGTGTAACAGATGTATCAAAAGTAGCAGGGTGGGATAAAGCTGACCCGAATTCTTCTTTCCTCAAGCTCGTTGAAAATTATAATGAACTAAAAGAGGAAATGAATCGGGAAGCGGAAACAGGAACTTC
This sequence comes from Peribacillus sp. S4, assembly GCF_046715815.1. NCBI lineage: Bacteria > Bacillati > Bacillota > Bacilli > Caryophanales > Bacillaceae > Peribacillus > Peribacillus sp. S4. Next base: position 1,037,177 of record NZ_CP175708.1, read on the forward strand.
TTATTCATTGAACGAGGTGACATTGAAGTCCCCTGTACCAAGTACACGGAAAATTTGGGCTGCACCTGTGAACTATCGAAAACATCAAGAAGAAATGAATGAAATATTCAACAACGCACCTAGGACAATCGAAGAAATTGCCTTGTTTCTGAAATCACCTGAGTCCTTATCTGGCCCCTCCGATCCCATTTTACTTCCTTATAAGGATCGTCGTACTGACCATGAGGCTGAGCTTGGATATGTGGTCGGTAAAAAGGCGAAAAATATAAAGGTGGAAGAGGCAAAAGATTATATCTTTGGTTACTTTGCCTTATTGGATATTTCCATTCGGGGCAATGAAGAGCGGACCTGGCGAAAGTCGTTTGATTCATTTACTCCGATTGGACCATGGATTGTGACTTCCGATGAAATCGAAGATCCAAATGACTTGGCCATGACATTATGGGTCAACGATGAAGTGCGTCAGGATGGAAGTACAAAACATCTCATATACGATTGTTACAAATGTTTTGAAGTGGCATGCGATAATATGACGCTCCTTCCTGGAGATATTGTGGCAACGGGTACCCCTGAAGGAGTTGGTCCGATTGAAGAGGGGGATTGTGTCCGCATTAAAATTGACAAAATTGGTGAATTCACCGTAGATGTTAAACTGGCCGGTGAAGTTTAAGGAATTGTAAAACTGAAAATGTCTATTTTGCCTTATAATTCTAACCACAAATAATCATAAAATATTAAATAAGGAGAATCTCATCTATGGAAAAAATAAATAAATGCGATGTAATAGTTGTTGGCGCTGGCCCGGTTGGTTTAGTTGCAGGTCTTGCATTGAAGCAAAAAGGAATTTCTTCTGTAGTTATAGAAGCCGATCCGCACGGACGTCCTCGTCCGGGTAGCCGGGCGATCTATATGCACAGTGCAACTCTAAAACTTTTGGAAGAAATTTCGAAAGGACTGGGGTTCACACTGGGGCGCAATGGGATCATTTGGCCTGTTAAGCGAACACTTTATAAAGGAAAAGAAGTATATGTCCGTAATTATGGATTTACGGATAATACCGATCAAAATAAATTACCCCATTTCACGGCATTGCACCAAGATGATATCGAAAATCACATTTATGATGCCTGTCTTGACGCTGGTGTTGAGTTCGTTTGGGATTCACCAGTGAAAAAATTGGATATAACCGGTGCTGGGGTGAGATTGACTACAAAATCCGGTGAAGTGTGGGAAGCACAATACATTATTGGCAGTGACGGATCACATTCAGTTGTAAGAGAACAGGCTGGTTTAAAATTTGAAGGACCGCGAACGGCAGATACATTCCTTGTAGTTGATGTAAAAGAGGATGAGGAAAATCCCCTGCCGCTTGAGCGTACATTTCATTATCAACATCCAGCAATGGGAGGAAGGAATGTGATGTTTGTTCCGTTTAAAGGTGGCTGGCGGGTGGACCTTCAGCTTTTAGAAGGTGACAATCCGAATGACTATACAAATATTGAGGGTGTCAAAAAGTGGCTTCCAAAAGTGATGGATGCTAAATATGCTGAGCGTATTACATGGGTATCAACATACCGTTTCCATCAGGTCGTTGCCAATTCTTTTACAGATGAAAAAAGGCGAGTTCTTCTCGCCGGTGAAGCAGCCCATTTATTTGCACCTTTTGGTGCCCGTGGATTGAACTCCGGAGTTCCGGATGCAATTATTTCTGTACGGGGGATTAAGAAAGCGCTTCAATCTAACTCTGAAACGGAGCGAAAAGAAGCAATTGATGCAGCTGCCACCGAAAGACGTATTGCCGCAAAGTGGAACCGTGACGGATCAACCACTGCATTACATCACCTTCAAGGAGATGCCCCTGAAATGAACCTAAAGCGTGAACTTGCAGCATCCCTCGTATCCATAGTTCCAAGACTGGGACGCTGGCTCGATGAAGGCCCATATGGACCGAAATTTGGTCCTCCAGAACTGACAACAAAATATTAACAGACATTGGTCGACAGGGAAATCCCAGTCAGCCTGATAAAACGGAAGGTATGAAAGGAGCGGACTAATATGGCTTTAGTCGGAATAATCAATGAAGAAAAGTACGGTACGGACGCACGGCCTGCCAATGAAATGATTGTGCGACTTACTTCCATAGACTGGTATTCACAAGTCGGGGTGAAGTGTAATGAAGCAGAGAGAAAAGTAGATCAGTTTATGAACGCAATTGGCGTCAGTGAATATAAAATAAAGTGGCTTTCGGCAACTCAGGTTTCAGAGGCAATCAGCTGTCTTTCGTTTGAAAGAAGTACACTTTGGGAAGTTCTAAAGGAATTACCAGATCAACTTAAGGAAAAGATCGATGCCGCTGGAAATGAAAAACTGCTTGCAGATATCGTGGACAAAGTGCCGGAGGCCGTTTTTCATGGAGCATATAAACATGCATTCAACGCATTTAGGGATGAAAAAGCAATAAAGTTCCTCGTTGGACATGCCATGTATATAAGTGTTCTTGCTTGTACAGCTGAACTTGCTGGTGAAGAAAACCCATTTTCCTTTATTGTAGAATTGCTTGAAGATGGACATCTGCCGCTCGGTCCTGAAGGAAATACATTTTATCTTCTATAATTTAAGAAGCAAACATGATAGGATGTTTGCTTGCTAATATCACCTACTCACACATACCGGATAACACATATAGTAGTGTTAAGATACTATTGCAAACAAAGACTTTTGAAGACTACCATCTTCCAATAAGAAAACAAGGTAGCCAGAAACGGAAAATCTGGTGCAGCCTTGTTTTCGTTTCAGTTTTATATACGAATAGTTATTTGCCTAAGAACAACTTGTTAGATTTCGGATTATAACTTATTTCTATTAAAGTAATAAAAGACTGCGATTACCAGAATCAACAGTATCAAAACAATCCTTAAATCGTCCGATGCCTTCATTACCTGTGTTACCGAATAGGCCTCGACAAGGAGGGCGGGCAGTTTTCCGATGGATGTCGCGAGGAAGAAAATCATCATTCCCGTCTTGCTTAATGCTGCTGTAAGGTTGATTGCGCCGGATGGTATAAAGGGAAGGAGCCTAAGTATCAGGATCATCCAAAATGCATGAAACCCTTGTGACTTTTGCAGCTTCTTGACCCACCGGTGCTTCATGAACTTGGGTTTGAGTGTTTGAAAGCCCTTTCGATATAACCAAAAGCTAACCACTGCACCTGCAATTTCTCCCATGTAAGAAAGGATCAATCCCTTTTCAAATCCAAATACGCTGATATTGGCGGCCGTGATGAATACACTTGGAATAATACCAAGCACGCTGATCAATATATTGAATACTAAACTTACAGCAATGGAGAAAGGGCCGCTGGATAGTAATGCCTCAGAAATGAAATCCATATCAATCCCCAGAACTCCATTTATACCCGATGCCCCAGACTGTTTTCAAATGTTGATCTGCTGGAAAACCGGCATGACGCAATTTCTCTCTAATATTTCGAATATGGGAATCGATTGTCCGATCTTCGGTATCCGTTTTAAATCCCCATATGGTCGAAAGCAGGTGGTCTCTGGAATACACTTGATCTGGGGATTTTAAAAACAAGCACAGCAGTGAGAACTCTTTCGGTGTAAATGGAATTGTTTTGGTATCATAATGTGCTTCATAAGCGGATTCATTTAATTTTAGCCCCCTAAAGGTCAAAGAATCATCCTGATTATGCACCCGCCGCGTCACTGTTTCTATTCTGGCAAGTAAAACATCTTCATGAAAGGGTTTCGTAATATAATCATCTGCACCCTTTTTCAACCCTTTCACCATATCTTGTGCAGCATCCCGGGCGGTGAGCATGATTATGGGAATGCTGGAAAACGCACGGATCCTTTCGCACGTTTCCCACCCATCCATCTCAGGCATCATTACATCAAGAAGTACTATGTCCGCATGTTCATGCGCTAAGAACTGTAAGGCTTCATGTCCAGATTTCATCTTCAGGCATGTATATCCGTGAGGTTTAATGTATAGCTCTAATAGATCAAGCATTCTCTGTTCATCATCAACCAGAACTACTGTCTTCATTTGTTATCTCCTTAAATGTGATAGTGAAGCACGTTCCTTGCTCCAAGTTGCTTTTAACCGAAATGATTCCACCTTGTATCTCCACTAATTGCTTGACAATGGAGAGCCCCAATCCGAATCCGCCGGTATCTCTGGCACGTGATTTCTCGACACGATATAAACGATCAAAGATATGGGGGACATCTTCAGGTGGAATGCCAACCCCTTGATCGATTATGGAGATGGAAATCCAGCCATTGCATTCAGTGGCTTTGATGGTGGTGACTGTATATTCGTTCGAGTACTTCAGCGCATTATCCAACAGGTTAAGAATGACTTGCTCAAACCGTGAGGGATCTATATCTATAAATAAATCATCCTTGCATTCCAGATTCAATTGAATTCTTTCATTTGCAAAAGCCGGTAACACTTTTTCATGAATGTTTTGCAGGAATGAAGAGAGCTGAACGATTTCTTTTGATATGGTGAATGTATTTACATCCATTCTAGCCATATTGAATAGTTCGTCCAATAATTTGTTTAATCGTTCGGATTCATCATGGATGATCTCTAAGTATCTTGTTCGTTCGGATGCATCCAACTCTTTCCGGCGGGTTATATCAGCGTATCCCTTGATATAAGTTAGCGGCGTGCGCAGTTCATGGGAGATACTTGCCAAAAATTCATTGCGTTCCTTCTTTAAATAGTTCAATTCATTAGCCAAGCTTTGAATGGATTGGGCAAGCTCCCCGAGTTCATCATGTGATCGTACAGGCACAGCCACTGAAAAATTCCCTTTGCTGAGTTTGGTTGTCGCTTCCTTCATCGAAATAAGCGGTCTAGTCAAAGCCTTTGATAGAAAATAGATGGTGATAAGCATGAATAAAAGGAGCAATGCAGTCGCAAAAAGGAAATGCCTATTCAATTGTGCGATTAAATCCTCAACATCTCTAGTATCTTTGAACATATAAACATAGCCTTTATTTTCTTTATCACTGATAAATGGCGTTACGGTGGCTATATATCTTTCATCCTTCCAACTTGATTGGAGGACCATACCTTTTCGGGGTACTTGCGGGATCTTTTTTGCCAAGATTTTGTTCATTCCCCCATTTACCTTTGCGGAAGATATCAGAATATCTCCTCTAGTGTTCGTAATCACGACATCTGTATCGGTATGGTATTCCATCAGTCCGATATGCTTAAGGGTAGAGTCGGAATACGTGATTTCCAACACATCACGATGACTATTTCCACGGGCCTTCAGTGATTCCAATTCTTGATTGATACGGGAATGGATCACTTTATTATGCAAGTAAATCATGGAGACGGTTTCCATCAAAAAAATGCAAATAAATATAGATAGTCCGAGTTTAAAGGAGATTTTCAGGATTATTCACCTTCTTATTGAATAAAGTCAGTTTAGCGAAAAAGTATGAAGAAAGTATGCAGATTTTTTCAATTTCTTTGCATCTATTAAACAACGATAATCCGAATGGTGACTTGTTGCAAGAGAGACAATAGGTTAATGGGCCAAAACTGTCACTTTTTTAAGTCCTGTGCAGGGGGAATCAGGTAGTATTTAGCCACTCCTCCCAATGAACATATACGTAAGATTATGCGGCAACCGTGGAAAAACATAAGTTTCCACGCGAAACCATTAAACATAACACTTTTCGAAGTTGTTACTAATTATTGATATAGAACTTATTTTAAGTACACCTCTAACGAATGGAAACTGCCGGGAAATGGACCGTTTCTTTACTTAGTTTATACAAAATGTTTTGTATTAAGGAAACATTTTGTCGTGAATGAATACTATGTAAAAAAGGAGCTGATCCATATGAATTGTACAAACCGTACGCAGAAAAAAATAATGGCATATTCCGCATTATTCAAAAAAATGGGCATTATCAATGATGAGGAATACAAAAATATCGCAAAGACCTTTCAATCAAAGGGTTGAGGAAGTGCCCCTTGGATATTCATAAACTTTTAACCTGCAGTATACGGTCTGTAAAACCCCCGCCTTTCAATCTTAGAAAAGGAGGGGGACTGCAGACTATTAGGATATCAAGGAAGTGTGGGCGATGTTGTCAATTTGTCGGGCTCTAAGTCTATCGATCTTTTTGGCGGCTGCACCCAGCTGGTTGAATTGATGCACCTTAAGTTTGAAAACTACATAAACGATGGACATTTCTTGGCAAATAGGAGGGAGTTCATTGAAAAGGGATACGAAAAAATTTCTTGCGTTAAGAGAAGTGAAAAGGAAGATTGTTGTGATCCGATGGTGTTCTCTGCGATAATGGAGTAAAGAAATTGAAAAGGAGTTACGTAAGATGGCGGAGGACTTTAAGATTCCCAGCTTGAAAGTTGATGAGATCGATAAGAAAATCATATCGGTTTTACATGAAGATGCACGAATTTCATATACCGACTTAGCGAAGAAAGTGGAGCTTTCCAGAGTTGCGGTTCAGATGAGGATTAATCATCTAGTTGAAAACGGTGTGATCGAGAGGTTCACTGCGGTCATAAATCCAGCTAAGGTCGGCATCCATGTTTCGGCATTCTTTAACGTGGAGGTTGAGCCAAAATATCTGGAATCGGTCGCGCAGCAATTAGAAAGTGAACCGGCTGTTACGAGTTTATATCATATGACCGGTCCGAGTAAACTCCATATGCACGGAATCTTTACTGATAATCAAGAGATGGAACGCTTTCTTAATGAGAAACTGTATGCGGTCGTCGGTGTTGTCAGCGTTGATTGCCAAATTCTCATTAAACGTTATAAAAGCCGGATGGGCATGAAGCTTTAATAAAAAAATCCCCCTAAATAGGCGGATTTTTTATTTATGTGAGCGGGATGATAAAGCCGCCATACGCAAAGGCAAGAATGATTACGAATGCAGGGTGGATCTTGAATTTACCTAAAGCCAAGAAGGCCAATCCAGCGATGAAGATTGAATGGATGTAGCCGATGGACCCGACCGCGTCCGCGGCCATATTCCAGGTGAGCAATAACATCATGATCGCGATCACGGGCTGTACAAGTAGTGACATGCCTTTTACGATAGGCGATTGCTTGTATTTTCGCAGGATTTTTAATAGATATATCAAAGCCACGGCTGAAGGGATGATCGTGCCTGCCAATGCAGCTAGAAATCCTGGCCAGCCATATACATCATATCCGACATATGCGGCTATTTTCGTGGCGATGGGTCCAGGGAGTGAATTTCCTAACGCGAGCATTTGTGAGAACTCGGTATTATCTAGCCAGCCATAACGGGTGACGATTTGATCATACATAAGCGGAATCGAAGCTGGACCTCCGCCGTAACCAAGAATATTGGCAATGAAAAACGCTAGAAAAACAGTAACTCCTATTGGGATAATAATACCCATTAAGAGGATTCCTCCTTCCTATCAGTCTTTTTATTTTTCAATCTATCCTTTAATTTATAATGAAACGCCCCATATAAAAGAAACATCATAATGACGATACCCGGATGCAGGGAAATGACCTGCAGAAGCAAAAAGGAAATCGCAAAAAAGGTGATTCCGAGCACCTTTCCTAACCCTTTTACCGCCTTTTCGCCAAACTCATAAGCCATTTGACCAAGCATGACAGCGACAACCGGCATGACAGCAGCAATCATATTACTGATCATTGCCGAATTACTTAGAACATTAATGAACGCAATCAAGAAAACCATTGCAATGCATGAAGGTAACACGTGAGCGGCCACACTTACGATGGCTCCCGGCCAGCCTTTTAATTTATAACCAAGATATGCTGCCATCTTCGTGGCAATCGGTCCAGGGAGTGTATTGGCAATCGCCAATGTGTCCCCGAATTCATCATCGTCAAGCCAGTGATAACGGGAAACTGCTTCGTGGCGGATGAGCGGGATGACAGAGGGCCCGCCGCCGAATCCTAATATCCCCGTTCTCATCATTCCAATCGTCAATTCCGTATATGGATTTTTCAAAAACGATTCCTCCTTTGTTATAAAATTCAGCATTCATTTCCAAGATTATGAATTAATGATAACAAAAATTCTTTCGAAATGTACATGAAATTATGATAATAATTACGTAATGAATGTATTTTAAGGGATTTTCGATATAATGGGTTGAAATAAACAAAAGAAAGTATCTTTTTGCCTTGAGGAAGGAAGTTTGGATTACATTAGACAAACAAGCTAGTATAATGCTATTCACTCTAGTGCGATGGGTTATTGGATTCCGCCTTATTAAAGGGGGATAAGAAGGAGAAAATATAAACAAAAAACAACTTTTCTGCAAGCCCCCTTTTTTAAACCTAAAAAAGAACCCTATAGGCAGCCTGTTTCAGAGTGACTGCTCTATAAGGTACATTTTTTAATATATAATTCTAATAAACTTAATGTGGGTCATTCTTCCCGAATGACTAATAGCACACCGGTAAAAATTAAGATTGTACCGATCCAAAAGGACAAGCCGATTTGTTCACCTAGTATTAACCAACCTAAAAAAGTACCGACTATAGGCTGTAAAAAGAAAAATAGTCCGCCACTTGAAGCGGTAAGCATTTGCAGTCCGCGATTCCACAGTAAAAAGGCACATGCTGTTGAAATAACGCCCAAGTATAGAAGGCCGCCCCATATGGATGGATGCATGATGGCTTGAAAATCAAGCTCACCCAATCGACTAATCGTTAAAGGGGTTAAAAGGACAATTGCCACAAGCACGGCATAGGTCGTTATAACAATTTGTGAATATTGTCCTGGTACACGTTTGATTAGAACAGACATAAGGGCCCAAGTTAACGCAGCAATAAGCAGTGATACGCCTCCAAGTTGGTGAGATGAGCCAATATGGGCATTTCCGACAATGATACCGACACCGATTGTCGCTAAAATAACAGAAATTGATTTTTTTAAAGTGATCTTTTCTTTTAAAACGATACGTGCAAATATCACCATGAATGCAGGTGTTGTTGAAGTGATGATGGCTCCCATTTGCGCAGAAGAAAGTAGTGTACCAACTTCCTGGGTTACGATGGAAATGGTGTTCCCAACAAGTCCTATAATGAAAACCAAAAGCCAGTCCCGTTTGTCGATCCGCCAAGATTGTTTTGTTATTAAACCAATTGTCAGCAATGCTAAAATCGCAATTACATATCGTAATAATACTAATTCAAGCGGCGGAACAACGTCTACCACAACTTTTACCACAACATACATCCCGCCCCAAATGCTGGCAGCGAGTGATAAATATAAAGAACCTATTATCGTGTTTTTCATTTTTGTACCCTCCGTTTTAACTTAACATTTCCAGTCCTTAACGGAGATGCAGTTTTTCTGCCGTTAAGGAAGAAAAACTGCAGGTACATCATTTTCGAATAGTGGTGACCACAACATCAGCTTTCAGCTCACTTTCCAAAAATATTTATTTTCAATGATGTTAGCTAATTAAAAAGCTATTCGGAGCTGCTACCGATCATTCGTTTCAAACGTCAGTAAGTTATTACCATACTCATTTAAATATACAAGATTTTAGATTAATAAAACAACAAATTATAGTATTTAACCTAGCGTACCATTAAGATCATTCGCATTATACTAAAACTTAAAACACAGGAAAAACCCCAACCTTAAAAACTGGTCGGGTTTCTTTTGGTTCATGGATTCTAGTTGGAATAGAAAGAGGGAATTTTAGGGAAGGGAATCAAATGGTACAGTAATTATGCTGATCAAATTGCCGGCAGCGGTAATGATGTAAATAATAATCTGGAAAGAAAAGGTGGATTAGGATTAATAGTCCCTTTAAGAGTTTAATCCTGATCCACCGTTAAGGTGAATTTAGTGTATGTCCTTTCCGGAAGCATCACTATCCGTTATATTTTCTTTCGATTTTCCTGAACTCATCTGATAGTTCAAATAACGTGTGTAAGACGGCTGTTTGAATATATAGATTCATATAATTATCATTGCTCTTCTTTTGAAAAGATAAATCATGTTTTTCATTGATTTTCCGAGTTATACATTCATTAATTTCGCTCCACATTTCTTTCGTTCCTTCTTTAAATTTAGTCTCCATAATCTCCCACTCCTTTTTTATTAGTTTATCCAATCTATTACATTCTTATACTTATTTTTTGGCCAAACTGGTAAATTTTTTATCTTAAAATTAATGTATTCAGTTTTTTTGGGTATCCTTCTGTTTGAGTGCACACTCGAAAAATAGGAGAGGTCATCACCCAAAAGGAACGCTTCGCTCAGTTTTTAGACAAAAGGGCTCTATCTAAAAGTTAAAAAAGTTGATTGGAACGGATGGCTGCCCCCGCGGAAAGCGAGTGCCTGGAGGCAACGTTCGAATTGTACAATCCCTAAAAGGGGGCAGGGTGTCACTATCGCATTCCTTCTCTATAGTTACTTTAATTGAGCCATATTCTTGAGTGATGTATTGTACAAATGACAGGAGTTTGGAATAATTAGCATAATGATATTAAAGAACATGTAAACCTTTATCGATTCATGAATAGGAGATCGTTATGTTTAAAATTATGATAGTTGAAGATGATGAAAAAATTAGAAAAATTGTGGCTGATACGCTAACAAAGTGGAAATACGACGTTGTGGGTATTGAAAGATAAGGAATAAATTCAAATTTTCTACAAAGAATACTTCTATTAATTACAAATTAGGAGTGTGGATATGGAACAAACACTTTATGAAAAAGTCGGCGGAGAAGAAGCGATAGCAAAAGTTGTGGACTATTTTTACTCCGAATTGGTCCTTAAAGATGAGACAGTTAATCATTTTTTTGAAAAAACGGATATAGAAAAGCAACGAAGTCATCAGACAAAATTTATTAGTTTTGCATTAGGCGGCCCAAAACAATATTCTGGACAATCCATGGCAAAGGCGCACCAAGGATTGAATCTGCAACCTGCCCATTTTAATGCCATTGTCAAACATCTTAATGATGCACTTGCTCACTTTGGAGTGAATGAAGCTGACAGAGATACAGCTTTGACTAAAGTTGCTTCACTAAAAGATGATATTTTGAATAAATAAATAGTGAGTTAACAGATGCTTTACCAGGAGTTGCTTGGCAACTCCTTTTTGTATGAAAACACAATAGTAAAAAAGCCATGCTAAAATAAACCCTCCATATTCTCATTTTTTTGATGGGGGTAAATGTACTATGTTGTTATTTAAGTTATGCAGTTTGTTGTTCAGATGGAGCGATTGTATAGCCTTTCTTTTTTAGGTATTCGATCATTTTTAATTCTTTGTTATTTTGTTTTTCTTCAAGGTAATTTGAGCCTAGTTCATGATAAGGTTCTCCTGTTTTTAAGATGTTGTAAGTAATCGTTAATAGTAAATGGGCAGATGCGATTCGTCCCTTCATTTTCCCCTGTCGTTTAGTAATCCTTTTTCGATGTGAAGCAATTCGATTATTTTGCCTTGATGTTGCTAATACACATTCTACGGCCATTGTTTTTAAAGCTTTATTTCCTTGTGTGGTTTTACTCGTTTTTTTTTACCAGCACTTTCGTAATTTCCAGGACTCACACCAGCCCAAGAGGCAAGATGTTTAGCTGACTTAAATACGGACATATCAACACCCATCTCCGCAATAAAAGTGGCTGCGGCAGCTTTGTTCACACCAGGTATACCATCCAATAATTCTACTTCCTTACGATAGGGGGACAGGAGTTGATCGATTTGTTTTTCCAATTCTTCTATGGTTTGTTCTAAATAACCCATATGATCCCAATGGTAACGCAACATATCACGATGATGACGGCGAATACGACCATTAATTGCACTGGCAATGTCAGTTATACTTGCTTTTGTTCGCCAATCCACCATTTTTCGAAGACCATCGGTCTCTATTTTTTCACCATTTAGAATCGCTTCAAGGATACGACGTCCCGATAAACCAAAAATGTCTGATAGAACGGATGTTAGCTTGATATTAGCATCTTGAAGGATTTTGTGAATGCGATTCTGCTCTGATGTGCGATGATGAATCAATTTTTTTCGATAACGAGTAAGATCTCGTAAATCACGAATATCCTCTGGTGGGACAAAATTGTTTTCAATAAGTCCGCATCTTAGAAGCTTGGCAAGCCATTCGGCATCTTTCACATCAGTTTTACGCCCTGGAACATTTTTGACATGTCTGGCATTGGCAAGAACAAGGTGAAAAGAACCTTCGAGTATATTCCATATTGGTTTCCAGTAGACTCCGGTACTTTCCATCACAACATCGGATACCTGAAGGGTAGCGAGCCAATCACTTAAAGCCAAGAGTCCTGTTGTTGTAGTTGAAAAAGTTTCAATAGAGGTCTTTGGCTTTTTATCTAATGGACCAAATAATACACAGGCTACTACAGTTTCTTGGTGTACATCTAGGCCAGCACACCGTTCAATCATTGCTTCCATAGGAGAAATCACCTCAAAAAAGATTAACAATACATATGACAGGGGATTTGTTACAAAAATTTTTGTATACGTACTAGCAGTACACTAAATGGTTCTTCCATACTGTCACAACCAGTTTCTTATACAGGGTATCTTCCTTAAGATCCACCAAAAAAAGTTCAGCCTGGTTGTATTGTTATTTTCAATTATTGTCAAGGGGTTAATGGGTTAGACTCTATTTTGAATTTAGATTTTCGTAGTAGATGGTGGCGGCGGAGCGCCGCCATAGGAGTTTCTTATGGAACTAAACGGGCAGTTTAGTTGTATAAGAAATTATTTAAATATATCCTTATCTGAATTTTTCATGTTAAACTTATGCTTTGTTATACCAAAAGAATTAAACCTAAAAAGCTACTCCAGATTGTATCTCTGGAGTAGCTTCTACTTTATAACTTTCTATACTTTTCCGGTACTCTGGAATCGAATATGGGAACATCTTTCCTTATTTGAGGTACTTTTTCTAAATTTAAAGTTGCCTTTAATTCACCAACTTCTTGATCTAATTTTTGAACAATGTCTCCCCATGGATCTACAATTTGTGAGCAACCTGCGAATTCCACTCCTAACTTTGTTCCCGTTACATTTGATGCAACAACATACATTTGGTTCTCAATTGCGCGCGCACGAAGTAACGTATTCCAATGTGTCTCCCTTGCGAGTGGCCATTCTGCTACGATATGTAACACTTGAATACCTTGTAATGCTAAGTCACGAATAATTTCAGGGAATCGTAAATCATAACAAATAATAATCCCCATTTTCACACCTTCAAGTTCAAATACTTCCACTTGATTATGACCGCCTGTTAAAAACTTGGGTTCATCTAACATCGGAACAAGGTGCATCTTGTCATATGTATGAACAATCTCACCCATTCGATTTACAATAACTGCACGATTAAAGATATCTTGTCCTTCTAGTACGGCAATCGAGCCACCCACCAAGTTTACAGTAAACTTCTTAGCCAGTGATTGTAAAAATTCAATTGATTGATTACCATCCACTTTGCAGATTTCTTTCAATTCTTCTAACGCATAACCCGTAGACCACATTTCAGGAAGTACTACAACGTCCAAATCATCACTGTAGTTAGCTTCTAACCAGCGTTCAATGATTTTCCTATTCTCTTCTGGATTCCCAACTTCTAATTCCATTTGAAATACCAAATAATTCACATTATTCCCTCCTCAATATTATTTAGTAATGAAGTATCTGGTTTTACAAACAACCATAATATAGCTGCAATAAACACAGGGTTTACAGTTACTCCCAGTGTGATATTCCATCCGAAATTTTCTGCTAACCATCCACATAATAACGGTGATACAAATGCGCCTAGATTTCCCCATAAGTTCATCCAACCTGAAACGGAACCTGAAAAGTTTCTGCCTAAGTCTGTAGCAGAAGCCCATGAACACACTACTGTGAATCCTAGTGAACCTAAGCATAATGATAACCATAAAACATTCATATAGGGTGAAATTGTCATAACAGCAAAGTACATTGAAATAATAAATACTATTAAACCTGATATGACTAAAGAGGATCTAGATATTTGTTTTGAAAAAACTTTACGTACTAAGTAGTCAGAAAGGATACCACCAGTCATTACAGTTATCAGTATTGCTAACCAAGGTAGGCTTGCAGCAAATCCCATTTTACTTAATGAGAATCCTCTATCTTCCAGTAGATAGGTAGGTAACCAAACTAAAAAGAAAGTAATAATATATAAAACAACAAAATATTGCAATCCTAACGCCCAAAATCTATATCTTTTCAGAAAAGTATTTCATAGTGCTCTATCTTTGGCAGTATCAACAATTTCTCTGTCTTCAAGTATATATTCTTTTTCTTGATTATTCACTAATTTGTGAATTTCAGGATAGTCTCGGGCTAAAACGTACCATACACCCGCAATGATTATTCCGATTAATCCAAAAATATAAAATACAGCTTGCCAACCAAAATATTGATATATATAAACCGTAACGATTGGGGCTATAACTGGTCCAACATATGAACCTGCCAATAAAGCACTAGATGCTCTGGCCTTTTCATCTCTTCTAAACCAGTTTGTATTAAATGTGGCGTTAGCTGGAAACATCTGGCCTTCACCTATTCCAAATAAGAATCTCACCATATACATTAGGCCGTGAGATTTAACTACAGCCGTCAATCCTGTAAATACTGACCACCATACTAGAGCAAAAGTGATCATTTTTCTTGGACCAAACTTCTCTGCCATAAGCCCTGCTGGAATTTGAACTAACGGGTAACCTAATGAGAATAATGATGCAAGCATACCAAACTAAACTTTATCTAAGCCTAAATCATCCATCATTGGTTTTGCTATTATTGAAATATTTGACCTATCCATGTAAGCGATTATACCGATTGTGAAGAAAAAGAATGCTAGTCCCCATCTAACTTTTGTAGGAACTATGCGCTTGATTAAAGTAGAAGTACCCGACACTGAGAACCGGATAGAAGAAATAAAAGAAGAGATAAATAAAGTTATCCAAAGTGAAGAATTAGATTCCTACAAAATTGAAATCGATAAAATTAACTTGAATTAGGGAACAAGAATTTTCTTATAGAGCTAATGTAGCATTTAGTCCGATTCCTTAGTGTTTTAAGAAATTTGTTTTTCATTTGGGATTATCAAAGTCACCATTGATCAATGGGAGATAGAATCAAATATGGGAGAAATCATAATAGAACTATGCTTTTGAGGCACCATAAAATGAAAAGAAATAAAAAGGATGCAAAGCGAGGAATTTTATGAAAAAGGTTGTAATGTTTTTCTTATGTCTTCTTATCTTAATTCTTCCATCACAAGTTTTTGCTCAACGAAAAGTACCTATTTTAATTTATCACTCGATTGACGATTTTACTGGGCAGGGTTCTAAGGAGCTATATGTAACTCCTGATAATTTCCAGAAACAAATGATTTATTTAAAAGACCATGGCTACACATTATTAACTTTTGATCGTTGGCAAGACATTTATAAAGAAAATAAACCCATTTTCATTACCTTTGATGACGGATACAAAAACAATCTGAATGCATTTGCTATCTTTCAAAAACTTGAAAACGAACGTTTTAAACCAAGTGGTACCATTTTTGTTATTTCTGACTTTATCGGTCGTTCAAACCGATTATCGAAATCGGATTTAAAAATGATGGCTGATTCGGGTATAATCTCAATCCAGTCTCATACGGCTACACATCCTGATTTGACGGAAATAAAAAATTATGAATATGAACTGAAAGGGTCCAAAGATAAAATTCAAAAAATAACAGGCAAACCAGTTAATGCTCTTGCGTATCCATACGGAAATTTCAATGACAAAGTCGTAGAAGAAACGAAGAAATATTATTTGTTTGGACTTACGACAACTCCTGAACTATTTTCTGAGAAGGGCATTAAAGACGAACTTTATCTTTTACCACGAATTTATATCAAGTATTCAACTACTCTTGATGACTTTGCAAAGATAGTTGAAGGCGGTTCCTATACCAGGTAATCGCTTTTTCTTTTGGAACCAAGGGAAAAGTACTTAATATTGTATATAAGTAAATGGGTACGGAAAAGGAAAACATCAATTATAACTCAAAAGTTAAAGGGATTGAAGTTCTTTAAAAACAATGGAGTTGATGAATACCACCTTCGTGTGTCACCAAGTAACAAGCAAGCAATAGTTTTTTTTAAAAAAGCAATGCTAGAACTTAAATCTGAGTTAGGTGTGAAAGTAATTAGAATGAAAGGTACAATTTAACTTTTAAATGACTTTATTGTTGCTGACTTTGATAAGTTAAACACCGTCCGTTAATAGGACGGTGTTATGTGTGCATTTTGATTCCTTCATCAACTTTTTCCCTGAATCCTTAATGCAGCGAGGGCATTAGTAAAATAATAAACGGCCCAGCTAATTTTTTTTCCTTAATATATGACCTAATGAATAGAATTTCTTACATATACGATAGTGAGCGCCGAGGACGGCTAGCTGAAGAAGAAAAGTATTGAATAATGGGTTGCCATATCCCGTCACAGGACGACTGATTATGCAATATTTAATAATTGATGTAGAATTGCATAAACCTTTTAATTAATCAAATAATCTGTATATTGCAATTGTTGGGAAAATGACATTAATACCCACTTGGTATGGTATTTGCATATAAATTAATTAATCACGAATAAGGGTGGAGTGATACATGGAGAATGCAAAATTAAGACGTTCGTTAACAGTATTTCCCTTAGTGCTATTTGGATTGGCTTATATGGCACCTACAACAGTTTTTTCAACTTATGGGGTTGTTGCGGAAATAACGAAAGGGATGGTGCCGGCTGCTTATATCATAGCTTTGGTAGGTATGTTGTTTACAGCCTATAGTTATGGTCAAATGGTCAAGGCCTACCCTGTTGCCGGTTCTGCTTATACATTTACTCAAAAGGCCCTTAATCCTCACCTTGGATTCTTAGTGGGATGGGTCATCCTATTGGACTATTTATTTTTGCCAATGATCAATGGATTATTGATCGCCATTTACTTAAACGCGTATTTTCCATCCGTTCCCTTTTCCGTCTGGTTAATTGCCTTTGTCATTTTAATCACCGCTGTAAATATAATTGGAGTGAAAATAGCAACAAAAATAAATCTATTATTAGTTGCCTTTCAATTCTTAATAATCGTTATATTTACATTCCTCTCGATTAAAGGGTTACTGTACGGAATGGGTTCAGGAACATTATTCATGAGTTCTCCATTCGTGAATGGCGATATACCGCTATCTTTAGTATTGGCAGGATCCTCCATTTTATGTTTATCTTTTTTAGGATTTGACGCTGTTACCACATTTTCGGAGGAGACCATTAATCCGAAAAAAATGATACCAAAGGCCATTTTTCTCGTCGCATTAATAGGAGGAGGTCTGTTTGTCGCCATCTCATACATCAGTCACCTTGTTTACCCGAATTTCCAAGCCTTTAAAGATCCAGATTCCGCTTCCTTGGAAATTGCCATGTACATCGGGGGGCATTTATTTCAATCTATTTTTCTAGCAGGATACATTACCGGGGGGCTGGCTTCCGGTTTATCAGCTCATGCAAGTGTTTCGCGGCTTTTGTATGCGATGGGGAGAGATGGAGTTCTTCCAAAGAAAATATTTGGTCATATTCATCCGAAATTTCAAACTCCAACATACAACATCATCTTGGTGGGTATTTTTGCTTTATCTGCTTTATTTGTTGATTTAGTGACAGCCTCATCCTTTATTAACTTTGGGGCGCTTGTTGCATTTACTTTTGTAAATCTTTCGGTTATCTCCCATTATTTTATTAGAGAAAAACAGCGAAAAGGAATTAATGCACTTAAATATCTAATACTTCCAATTATTGGTACGAGTTTCACAATTTGGTTATGGACCAGTCTTGATTCAAAGGCACTTTTACTCGGACTAGGATGGTTCGGAATTGGTGTCATCATGCTGCTTTCAAATACGAAAATGTTTAGTAAGCGGCCGCCAGAGCTTTCTATTGATAGTGCGATTGAAAAAGAAATTCAAGCATAAAAGCTTTATGCATCAAGGAGGATAATAATGGTAAATGCAGATATCATTCTTTCTGGTCAACATGTTTTTACTGGATTACAAGATGAGCCTATACAGGCAGCTATCGCTATTAAAGATAATAAAATGATTAAAATCGGTTCTAAAGAAGATATAATGTCATTCCTTGGAGATCAAACAAAGGTGTATGACTTCGAAGAAGGGCTGATCATTCCGGGATTTCATGATTTTCATATGCACATTATGATGGGAAGCATTTTACAGAAGGATAGTGCCAAATTATTTGATGCAGCTTCAGAAGAAGATGCAGCCAAAATAGTAGCCGAATTTGCAGAAACGAGACCAAATGATGAGTGGATATTCGGTGTTGGCTGGGATCATACCAATTGGAAGAATAAAGTGCTGCCGCATAGAACGACACTGGATAAATATATTTGTGATCGTCCCGTTTTATTATTCAATGCGGAAGTGCATTACGCATGGATCAATAGTAAAGCGATGGAAATGATCCAATTAACGAAGGATACCCCAAATCCGGAATATGGGGAAATTGGAAAAGATGAAAATGGGGAACTGACAGGCCTTCTATTTGAACAGGCAATTGGATATGCATCAGAACATGCATACAAATTACCGAAAGAAAAACGTGTAAGCCTATTCCAAGATTTTCTTAATGAAACAAAAAGGTTGGGAATCACATCCGTAAATGATTTATACGGAGCTAAAATTGCTCCGAATCCATTAGACGACCTTGAAATTTTTAAGGAATTTGAGAGAGAAGGGTTACTAACAACCAGAATTCACTTTTCGCCGGAGTTAAAAATGGATGTAGCTGCCGCCAAGGAATTACAAAAAAATTATCAGTCAGACAAGCTTACCTTTTCTGGATTAAAACAATTTATAGATGGTGTCGTGACTAGTCATACTGCTTTTTTATTGGATCATTACAAAGACCGTCCTGAAACAAAAGGCGGGACCACTTTTCCAGCTGAAACAATTAAACAATTAGTAAAAAAGGCAGATAAGGAAAAATTTCAAATTCGTTTCCATGCTATTGGCAACGGTGCTGTCCGCTTAGCATTGGATGCATTTGAAGAAGCGAGAAACGTAAATGGGGAAAGAGACGCCAGACATGTCATTGAACATGTGGAGGTATTGCATCCAGACGATGTTCATCGCTTTAAGGAATTAAATGTAATCGCCTCATTTCAACCTAAACATATTGAATTAATGGAAAGTGAGGCATATACGGCCAGAATCAGTGAAAAACAACAACCACTCTATTATCCTATCAAAACACTCATGGATACTGGTGCAAAAATTGCCTTTGGTACAGATTTTCCTGTAGTGCCCTTAAATCCCATGATGGGCATTTATCAGGCAATCACGAGAAAAGATTTAACCGGGAAGGCATGGCAAGAGTCGGAAGGAGTAACATTAGCAGAAGCGTTAAAGTATTACACGGCTACACCGGCATTCGGGTCTTTCAGAGAAAAGGAATTAGGCACATTGGAAGCAGGGAAGATAGCGGATATCGCAGTATTAAATAAAAATTTATTTAGCATATCAACAGAGGAAATTCTTGAAACAGAAGTAAAGATGACGATCATGGATGGAAAGATCGTATATGAAAACCAGGTCGTCACAACCGTATAAGATAAAAAATGATAAGGTAGTGAGAAAATGTCAAAAGTGAAAGTTGGGCTTATTCAAATTCATTGCGGGGAATTCATTGCGGAAAATATTCAAAAAACGATAGGGAAAATAAAAGAAACAGTAAATAAAGGCGCACAAATCGTTTGCTTGCAGGAATTATTTTCTTCGCAATATTTTCCGCAAACGGTTAGTGTGAAAAATTATGATTTAGCAGAAGATGTAGATAGCGGTACATTGGCCGCAATGGGTGAATTGGCTAAGGAATTGGCCATTGTCTTGATTGTCCCTTTTTACGAAAGAGCAGGTGCTGGTATTTATTTTAATAGTGCAGCTGTATTTGATGCTGATGGGGAATGTTTAGGGATTACAAGAAAAAATCATATTCCGGATGGTCCCCAGTATCATGAAAAATATTATTTCGTTCCAGGCAATACTGGATATCCTGTCTATGAAACGGCTTATGGAAAAATAGGAGTCGGGATTTGCTGGGATGAGTGGTATCCAGAAGTTGCCCGAATTTTGAGCTTACAAGGTGCAGAAATATTATTCTATCCTTCTGCTATTGGTTCAGAGCCAGATCATCCCGAGATATCAACAAGATCATCCTGGGAAAAGGCAATTTCCGCTCATGGCATTTCTAATGGTGTATTCGTTGCTGCGACAAATCGAGTGGGCCAGGAAAAGGACATGAATTTTTACGGCGGTACATTCATTAGCGATACATTCGGGAATATTTTAGCTTCACTTGATGAGGAAGAAGGAATTATTGTCCAAGAAATTGATTTAAAAGAAATAGAAGAGACCAGAAAAATTCTGCAATTCTTTAGAGACCGTCGTGTCGATACATACGGTCCTATATTACAAAAAGAAATACTCCCGACCCCATCCCCTTCAAAAAAGGGAACAAACAAAGCGCTGTTTAGTTGATATGTAAGAAATAGCAGGCCGGAGTACCTGCTCAGACTGTAGGCAAACCTGATAATCATCGAGTTTGCCGAAATCAATTCATTTTCCACTCTAGACACTCGTTTTCCGCGGGCGGTCCGGGAGCCTTCTAGGCACGGCGCCTGTGGAGTCTCCCTTGGAGAGGCTAAATTTTAGGCGAAGCTATTAGTGGCAGAACTAAATACACTGTGCTTGCAGCAGTTACAAATAATGACTGACTGCATTGCTTGGATAATCTATCGTTGAAATGATAAAAACCAATTTTCCTATATGGAGAGTTGGTTTTTTACGTTATTCATCGGTCGTTAATGTAACAGGCATTCTATTTCTTGCTTTATGATCGGAGCTGTCGCTAAGGCGGCTTTTTCTTATAAGACGGTTAGCTAAGAACAATATGGGAAATACTAAGAGAATGAAATTCTTACCGAATTTTCAGAAAAATACATTGACGGGAAAACAAGGTTGTTATATATTATTAATAAGTTAAATTTATTGTTATATAACAGAAGGAGGAATCTAGATGATGAACATTTATGACAAAGCTTATGAAAGTTATTTAAAGATTTGTGAAAGGTATGAAATCGAGTCGATAAACATTGACCATTTCATCAAAAATTTAACTAAAGATCAGTTGGATGAATACAGTAAATTAGCCGTTTAAACGAAAGGACGTGATTGCAAAGATGGACCTCCCGGTTGATGTAGATGTAGAAGCCAGTTAGAAACCCCACCAGTTGCTATGGGAACCAGGTGGGGTTTTGTCATATGTTTTAAGAGCTTATTTTTAATAGGATAACTCGGCATGTTGCATAGATGTTGCTGGCGATTTATACCAACGATGGCCCTCTTTATTTGTTGTTGAGCACTTTAATAGCTCGCCCGATGACAAAGGTAACTATCAATATGTTCATCGTATTCATAGTCATGTTTGCGAAAGAACCTTCTATTGTTCGAGGACGTGTATAGGGTAAAGCCAGTATTATTGTAATTGCTGGTGTTTTATTAGTTCATCTGATCTTATAAAATCAAAGCAATAAAATATCAATTACTATTACATTACTAGTAAAAGAGAAAGGCTGTGTCATAAACTTTAGGGGGGAAGGATGTAAAATTCAGAATTTTCTTGAAAGTGGTTCATGCACATGTTAGAATTCATTTCAGGTAAGAATATTATAAATAAGATGATTTTGATTTTTTGTTGAAACTATGTTTCCTAATAAGCAACGATAACTGATAATGAAGGGACTAAAGAATCTATCTAGGAAATAAAGTCTATGGCGACGCCTTCTTGCCTAGTACTTTAAAACAAAAAATCAGTACAATGATTGTTATACAGTTCGACATAACTAATCATTCTTTTTATACAAAATTTTTTGGTTATAGAAAGGAACAGTGTTGCTTATTAGGAAACCGGAAGTGTTGATTAAACATCTTCAGTTTTAATATTCTTCAAATCTATTTATAAGGGGGGAGAAAGATGATTTGAAGTGCTTCATTGGACGGGAAATAATAGGTAATAAAATTAGTTTACAGCACCGGTAAAAAGTTATGGCGATGTATGTTAATGATTTATTTTGTGGAATGGAAGAAATGTAAGCGCTTGTATAAAGGTTATCAGTTGGTAATGTACCGTGTTTTTACTGTAACACCGTAACTAGTTTAGAAAAGGCACAACTTTACATGATGGAAATGAAATCATTCAGGAGGTTTTTGTTTAATGAACAAACAACTGCAGCTGAAAAAGAAATCTAAATGGAAAGTTCGTTATACTGTCTTATTCGTATTATGGTTATGTTGGCTGTTTTCTTTCCTGGACCGAATGGTAATCACTATTGCATTGCCATATATTGGTGAAGATCTTAATCTTACGGCAACAGCTCAAGGGTTACTGTTAAGTATTTTCTTTGCGGGGTATGCACTGTTCCAAATTCCAGGCGGGATGTTATCAGATAAATTTGGCTTTCGTCGTGTGATGAGCATTGCGATTGTTTGGTGGTCAATTTTCACATCATTGACTGGTTTTATTTTTTCTTATCCACTTATGTTACTTATTCGATTCGTTTTCGGTTTAGGTGAGGCATGTTTACCAGGTGCTGCTTATAAAGGAATAGCTAACTACTTTCCCAGTAAACAACGAGGAACAGCTACTGGAATTCAGTCAACAGTTAATACTTTAGGACCGGCTATTGCTGCTATTGCTGCTGCAGCAATTATTGGGGCATTTGGATGGCGTACCGTTTTTATCGTAATGGGTATTCCGGGCATTATACTCGGTCTGTATATCTGGTTTAAATTCAAAGATAATCCGAAAGATCATCCTAAAATGACGAAAGAAGAGCTTGCAGAATTAGAGGAAGACATTGAGAATGAAAAATCGAATGAAGAAAAAAACTCAGGAGTTTCCTTTAAGGAACTATTTAAAAAACCGATTTTATGGCAAATGGCGTTCATTTGGTTCTTCTTTGATATTACTTTCTGGGGCTTCACTTCTTGGCTTCCATCTTATCTGATAAATGTTAGGGGGCTTTCTTTAATGGATACTGGCATTTTCAGTGCCTTACCGTATTTAGTAGGTACAGTCTCCATTATTCTTGGTGGGTACTTGTCAGATAAAGTAAAAGGAAAGAGGAAATGGGTGTTTATCCCTAATGCTGTAATTAGTGGGCTGGCATTATTATTAATGCTTCAATCTACTTCCACTGCAGTGGTCATTACGTATCAATGTGTTGCTGCATTCTTCATGTTCTTAGCTCAAGGAGCATTCTGGGGACTGGTTGTTGACACGCTTCCTGCGAAAATAATGGCTGCAGGTTCATCTACTGTTAACTGTTTCGGATCGATTGCAGGATTTATCTCCCCGTTATTAATGGGTTATATGATTGAAAGCAGCGGTGGTTCTTACAATTCAACTTTCATATTAATGATTGCAGCCATCATTGTAGCAGCAATTATTGCCCTTACGATTGGCAATAATACCGAAAAAGAAAATTCATTAAAGTCAGGAACAATAGTGGAAGCCTAATTTGAATTGCTAATTTAGTAAGTAAATGGATTCATTTATCTTTGTTGAGAATGTTTTTTTACGTGGTAATAGCATTATATTTAGAAAACCCTTGTTGAAAAGAGGCTGTCAGATGCCGAATCCTGTACATTGAAATACAGACGCTTTTTTTCAGATAGTGGGTAAGAAAGAGGGGGAAATGTTGGATTTTCAGAAAAGTATTTAAAATCAAAAGGGAACACTGTTGCTTATTAGGTAACTTAAAGGGCGTGAATGAACGAAATAAGTTAAATCATCTTTAAGGGAGTTTGAATGAATGAAAGTAAATATAAAACCAAACAATGTTAGTTCATTAACAAAGGTACTTGCAGTAGCTACGCAAAATCAATTTGCTGTCGGTTCGTTTACCCCTAGAGCTACAAAGATGGTAGCTCCTATACTTAGAGCGGCCCAAGAAAAGAAATCTGCGGTTATTGTTCAAACTTCTGAGAGGGAGCAGGAACGATATGGAATTAATTTAGCGGAATTTAGCCGAGAGTTTTATCGTGTGATCCAAGAGGAGAATATTACGATCCCTGCTGTGTTACATTTAGACCATACGAAGGATTTCAATGTAATTGCAGAAGCCATCGAAGTTGGTTTTACATCCGTTATGATTGATGCATCAGAGCAACCATTCAATAAAAATATTGAGATAACAAAAAAGGTTGTTGAGTATGCACATTCAAAAGGCGTAACTGTAGAAGCTGAATTAGGCAAGATAGGGACAACCGACTTTATTGAAACCGACGTTGATGAAGAGCTATTTACAGAGCCTGAAGAAGCAAAACAGTTTGTTGAAGAGACCTGTATTGATGCATTAGCGATTTCTATCGGAACTTCACATGGGGTTTATCTCGTTAAAGATCCAAAAATTGATATTGATCGATTAATGGAAATTCGTGCATTAACATCTGTACCTTTAGTGTTACATGGCGGTTCAGGCACTCCTTCAGAGATGATAAAGAATGCAATTCAAATTCCTAATGGTGGAATCAGTAAAGTGAATATTGCAACAGATTTAGAACATATGATGATAAAAACTCTTAATCGAGAAATTCATGTTACAGAAAAAGAGTGGTCGGAACTACCGACTGAAACATTGACTTTAGTCCAAAACGCAGTTCAGAACGTAGTAAAAGAAAAAATTGAAAACTTTTTAATAAGTAGTGATAGTGCTTCTTACTATGATTAAGGAGTAATATGATACGAACCTTTGAACAGTACCCCATATATTAGATACATGCATAAACCCTTTAACCACATAATTTATGGCTATACTACTTATCGTTGAAGATAACTTTTTTTAGAAGAATTGCTAAGGTAATAGGAGGAAAAATAATATGTCTATAGAAAGATCAAGTATAGTAACATTTGCTGGAAATCCAGTTACGTTGATTGGGAGTGAAATTCGTGTTGGGGATAAAGCGCCAAATTTTGAAGTGTTAGCAAACGATCTCTCAAAAGTTACACTTGAAGATTCAAAAGGGAAAGTCCGCCTAATCTCATGTGTTCCCTCTCTTGATACAGGAGTATGCGACGCACAAACACGGCAATTTAACCAATCAGCTAGCAATCTAGGAAATGATGTAGAAGTGTTAACAATTAGTGTAGATCTTCCATTTGCACAAAAAAGATGGTGTGGAGCAGCAGGAATAGAAGAAGTCCAAACCCTTTCAGATCATTTTAAGATGTCATTTGGAACAGCTTATGGCACATATATAAAGGAACATCGTTTAGAATGCCGTGCAGTATTCGTTGTAGATGAAAATGATATCGTACAGTATGTTGAATACGTTCCGGAAATTACGGAACATCCGAACTATGAAGCAGCTATAAAAGCAATTAAATCATTTATAAAAGTTAAAAAGTGATATAAGTAAGGAATATACACCATGTTTAAAGATCCTAAGAAGTAAAATGTTACTGCATTAAAATCTTTTTTCTCAGTAGATAGGCTGCCTTTCAAAAGGTCAGCCTTCTTCTCCTATATGGTTATTAATAATGGGGTGGTGAGGTGCAAAAGTTGTTATTACCTTAAAGAAATAGTCTTAAGTAGAAAAATTGCATCCTGCTATAATAGTATTTATTTTATGTAAATAAGGAGATAAAAATATTCTGAATTTTGAATTTTTTTGTTGAAAAACTAAATTAGTGGTGATAGTATAAAAAATGTGAAATATAGAATAAAATGTTATATTTTACTCACTTATTGAAACGATGTTGCTTATTGAGGGACAGGAAGGGCAGCTAGATCTTTTGAGATTTGGCAATGTTCTTTGAAAACAGACAGATTGAAGCAACTTAAACAACTTAATTTAAATGATCAATCATATAAAATTTAGTACAATAATCCAGTTCAAATTTTTTTACCCAGTATTGTATACAATACTGCATTCAATTTTGAATTCTTCATTGAGGGGAGGTATAAAGTGTTGAATAGTTTAGAAATGGATATCTATAAAAAAATCAAGCAAGCTATTATCCAGCAAAAGCTTCGGCCAAATATGCAACTCATAGAAAAGGATCTTGCTGAATCGTTTGGCGTAAGCCGTACCCCTGTTCGAAATGTTCTGCGCAGATTGGAATATGAAAAATTAGTGAAAATTAAAGAGCATAAAGGTACCTTTGTCTCCTGTTCAACAATTGAAGAAGCAAAAGAAGTATTTGAAATGAGGAGAATCTTAGAAGGGGAAGCAGTGCGAAGAGCATGCAGACTCTATAATGAGGAACAATTAAAAGAACTAGAGACTCTGGTAGAAGAAGAACGACATATTTATGGTAGTCTGGATTTTTATGAATCTTTAAAAGTCTCTGGGGATTTTCATTTGAAAATAGCTGAAATCGCAGGGAATTCGTATTTTTATCAATATCTGGAAGACTTGATTTCCCTAACTTATGTGATTATAGCAATCTATGGAAGAGGTAAAATGGAAACATGTGGTTCTCACGATCATTTGCAAATTTTTAATGCCATTAAGCAAAGGGATGGTGATCTTGCAGAACGCTTATCTCTCATTCATCTTAGTGAAATTGAGTCGAATCTTCATTTTAATGAGGAATTACAGATTTCTTCTTCCTTGTCAGATATATTTCTTTAATTGTAATTTGATATACAGTTAATGAAAGCGTTTACCATTAGAGTTTTTAAGGAGGTGATACAGCCCTTCGAAAGCATTTTCAGATTTAAAGTGTTGTCATGTGTTTTTTTTTTTGCAAATTCAAAGAAACTACGTTGCTTAATACGCGACAATACATCGAGTGATGGAAAATAGTACTTTTAACAAAACAAATTCGTATTTTAATTCCTGTGAATGATGACGGAAAAGACCACTTAGAAGGAAGTTTGTAACATATCATAGCCTTGGCAAACATCTAAGACCTAACTTGTTAACCAATGCATTAAAATGCGGCAAACAATAAAAAAGGGGTTGGATGTATTATGTCTACAAATTTAGAAAGTTACGTTCCACAAGAAACGCAGATCCAACATGATACGGGTGTGGATGAATCACTTAATCCGAAAACCGAGGAAGGTAGGACGGTAAGTCCGGTAGACTATATTTTCATGTGGGTTGGTGACGGTGTTAATCTAGGTAATATGACGCTTGGAGCCAGTATGATTGTAGCGGGAATCGCTACGTTAAACATCTTTCAGACATTTGCCGCAGCTATCATGGCAATTGGTATCATTTCAACTGTTTTTGCTTTAAATGATAGGCTCGGATACAGAACGGGTATCCCATATGTTGTACAGCTTAGAATGTCCTTTGGCCTGAAAGGTTCCGTAATATCATCACTGATGCGCGGTATTCCCGCCATCGTTTGGTACGGTTTTCAAAGTTGGATTGGCGGTACTGCCTTGAATGAAATTGCGAAGATTATGACGGGGGGAGCCTTTGATAATGTTGCCATTTGCTTTGTCGTGCTGCAGTTAGTGCAAATTGGACTTTCGCTGTATGGATTCCATGCCATTAAATGGGTGGAAACGCTTGCGTCTATTGTTATTGTACTTGCGCTTCTCTATGTATTTGGCGTTCTACTAACCTCCTATAGCGATGTTATTGCAGAAAAATGGGTTCATGCAGAAGGATCATGGGGCTTACCTTTCTTTGCATTGATCATGATGTTTATGGGGAATTATGCGGCTATCTTTTTAAGTGCAGCGGACTATTCAAGAGAGCTAAAAACCGGTATTAGCGACAAAAAACGCGGGTTTTTGTACTTTCTTCCTATTTTAACAGCGTACGGCTTGACACTTACAATCGGTGGAATGCTTGCTTCCGCAACCGGCATCAACAATCCTGTCAAAGCATTTGCGGTCGTGGTGGATAACTCGTATATTACCCTCTTTGTATCCGCATTTATTGTTTTGGGTGCGGTGGCAGTAAACATGGTTGCCAATATCATTCCGCCAACCTATGTTATTACATTGCTTACAAAAATGAAATATAAACCTGCAGTTACCATAACCGGACTGCTTGCATTTTGTTCATTCCCTTGGGTTCTTGTGCAGGATTCTTCGGCAAAGGGTCTTGGAATCTTCATTCTTATATATTCGGCATTTTTAGGACCGATTGTTTCTATATTATTAGTCGAATATTATATATTAAGAAAGCAGAAGGTGAATGTTGCAGATTTGTATAAGGAAGACGGTCCATTTGCCGGGTATAATCCAGCAGCGGTGCTTGCATTGCTAATCGGCGCCGGTGCAGCCTGTTTGAAAGTGGAGCTGGCATGGATTATCGGCGTTGTTGTGGGAGGCAGTGCATATTTGCTTTTGATGAAATTTGCATTTAAAGATTCAAAATTCAAAAAGGGTACAATTTTTGAAAAGTAGACTTGTATTTCTATGTTTCCGGGGGCTATTCTCTCTGTCTATTTATAATGGATTGATGCAATCTGAGGAGGAAATGAACAAGGCAATTGAACAATGTCAATATACTGAAAATTGCAAAAAGGGGTTGGGAGAATGAAGTTTGATTTAGTTATAAAGAACGGAAATGTAGTAATTGAAAATACAGTGGAACAACTAGATATCGGTATACTTCATGGTAAGATTGCAGAAATTTCAATAGAAATAACCGGAGAATCTGCTGAAATCATAGATGCTGCTCATCAATATGTCATGCCTGGGATGATAGATGCCCATGTCCATATTTGCGAGCCAGGCAGAACGGAGTGGGAAGGGTTTGTAACAGGAACTCAAGCACTGGCTGCAGGAGGAACAACATCATTTGTAGATATGCCATTAAACGCTTTGCCGGCAACGACTACAAAGAGTTCACTGCATTTAAAATTAAGATCTGCTGAAAATAAGGCGTATGTTGATTATGCTTTGTATGGTGGATTAGTTCCTGATAATCTCCAAGATTTAGAGGACCTTTCTAACGAAGGCGTTGTGGCTTTCAAATGTTTTATGGCAACATGTGGCAGTGAGGAAATTGGAGATTTTAAAAATGTTGATGATTTTACTTTATATCAAGGTATGAAAAAACTATCGGAATTGGGGCATATTTTATCTATACATGCTGAGAATGCAGAGCTTACCGATAAACTGGCAATTGAAAAGAAAAAACAAGGGAAGACAACAGCAAGGGATTATGTAGAGTCCCGCCCCATTTTTACTGAGGTTGATGCTGTAAAACGTGCTTTGTTATTGGGGAAAGAGACTGGATGCAAATTGCATTTTGTTCATATTAGCAGTGAAGAGGCTATTGAAGAAATCCTTAAAGCACGTAAACTAGGCCAAGAGGTTACGATAGAATCGTGTCCTCACTATTTCACGTTGGATATGGAAACCTTTGAAAGGATAGGACCTGTTGCGAAATGCGCCCCGCCGCTTCGTACTAAAGCAGAACAAGATAAATTATGGGAAGCTCTTAAGGAAGGGAAAATTGATATCCTGGCCTCAGACCATTCCCCATGTCCTCCAGAAATGAAGCAGAGCAACACGAATAATATGTTTGATGTGTGGGGAGGGATTAGTGGCTGCCAAAATAATGTTGATTTAATGTTTGACGAGGCTGTTAAGAAACGTGGTGTTTCTGTAAGTGATTTCTCAAAGATGATTGCGACTAAACCTGCAGAAATATTTAACTTAAGAAATAAAGGAAGCATTAAAGTTTCCTATGACGCTGATATCATTCTTCTTGATCCAAATAAATCATACACCATTCAGCCAGAAGATTTGTATTACCGTCATCAACAAAGCCCTTATGTTGGAAGAAAGATTAACTGTCGAGTGACGAAAACGTTTGTAAGAGGACAACTAGTATTTGATTTTGAGAAAGGGATTGTAAGTCATCCAATTGGGAAGTTCATTTCGGCAAAAAATAGTTTCGTACAAGCATAAAGTTATGTAAAGAAGGTTGACCCAAAAGGGCACTTTAGTTGCCCTTAATGGCGTCATACCTTCTTTTTTGGTTTATTTTTTGACTGGTATTATGTCTGGGTATTGCTCTTGTGGTAAGATAAAGACAGGATCAGTAATATAGGATTTAATCGGAGGTTAATATAAATGGTTAAGTCAGTAGATAGGGCATTAACAATTATTTCATTAGTGAGCAAGCGTAAAGAAGGGATTGGGGTTACTGAGCTGGCCTCCAACCTAGATTTAAATAAAAGCTCTATATTCAGACTATTAAGTACTCTTGTAGATCATGGATTCATCGAACAAAATCCTGAAACTAAAAAATATAGATTAGGCTATAAATATTTAGAATTAAGTTCGATGCTGCTTGAATCTATTGACTTGAGAACTCAAGCTAAACCATTTCTGGAAGAGTTAGAATCACATATTAATGAAGTGATCCACTTGACCGTATATGATCAAGGAGAGGTAGTCTATATTGAAAAACTTGAGGGAAGTGAAACCCTTAGAACACATTCACAAGTAGGGAGACGTGCCCCAATGCATTGTACGGCAGTTGGGAAGGTAATCTTGGCCCATCTGCCATTAAATGAGATCGTAGATATAATTGACAAGCATGGTTTACCAAAACATACTGAACAAACGATTACCGATAAAGAATCCTTTTTTAAAGAATTGGGAAAAATAAGGAATGAAGGTATTGGTAGGGAAATTGAAGAAAATGAACAAGGAATCACCTGTATTGCAGCGCCAATTTTTGATAATCGTAAGAAAATAACAGCTGCTGTTAGTATATCAGGACCAAGCATCCGAATGACTGAAGAAAGATTAACTGAAATTAAACCAATTATAATGGATATTGGTAAAAAGATTTCCAAGAGGCTTGGTTACACGGATAATTAAATAATGTGAAAAAGAATTGGTATAATGCCAATTCTTTTTTTGTGAACAAAAGGGGTTCGGGATTTTTCCTTCCTTATCAAATTTATCAGGTGGAAAAGGCTTCTTTCCATGGTTTGTCCAATCCTTGATTTAATTCATTTGAAGGCATCCTACCTCTTAATACAAACCTTTCACCAAGTCATAAATGAAAGTGAAATCAATGGCAGCCTCCATTTTACGACTAATGGTTCGGTGGCACCAGTTGATCTAAATAATCATTTCAAGTTGATCTCGCTGAATGGAATCATGTTTGGAAAGCATCCTCATCACCTCAAGTATTAATACTTCTATTTTAAAACAAATATGACTCTAGGCAAAAGTGTTCTATCTAAAAGGTAAGACAAAGTTGATTGGAGCGGGTGTACGAGACTCCTGCTTAGAAAAGCGCGTCTAGGGGAGACCCCGCAGGCGAAAGCCGAGGGCCGACCGCCCGCGGAAAGCGAGTGCCCGGAGAGGAGAACGTTCAAATTGTCTACAGTCTGAAAGAATGTATAAGACCAATTCTTTTTTTGTGGAAGTTTATTGAATCAAGTTTATCTTTGAATAGGAACTTTGGTGTTTTGCCCTGCGAAAATTTTTATAAAAAATTTAATGGTAAAATACTTGAAATATTCAAAAAACGATGATAATATCAAAATAAGAAACAAGGTTAGTTAATAAGCAACAGATTACTTATTTTTATTTTTTTAATCATTTAATGAAACGACGTTGCTTATTGTGCGACTAAAAGGAGGAGTAAATAGTGGATTTTTCTAAAGAGAAAGGCGAATTTTATAATAATCTAACGAAAACGATTCGCCGGCACATAGTTAAAATGACGAACCATGCTGGAAGTGGTCATCCTGGTGGTTCTTTATCGGCAACTGAATTAATGTCCGTCCTATTTTTTGAACACATGAATGTTGATCCTGACAACCCAGATTGGCAAGACCGAGATTGTTTCTTCTTATCTAAGGGGCATTGTACACCTGTATTTTATTCAGTATTAGCTGAAAAAGGTTTCTTCCCGGTCGAAGAATTAATGACATTTAGGGATGTTGACGGTAGGTTACATGGACATCCATGTGGAGAGCATATTCCAGGTGTAGACATATCTTCAGGATCACTTGGTCAAGGATTATCGGTAGCTAATGGCGTTGGATTAATTGCAAAACTGGATGGCAGCAATAGAAGATCCTATTGCATGATAGGTGATGGAGAATTACAAGAAGGTCAAGTTTGGGAAGCGGCAATGACAACAGCACATTACAATCTAGATAACGTTTGTGCGATTATCGACTG
This sequence comes from Peribacillus sp. S4, assembly GCF_046715815.1. NCBI lineage: Bacteria > Bacillati > Bacillota > Bacilli > Caryophanales > Bacillaceae > Peribacillus > Peribacillus sp. S4. Next base: position 1,069,510 of record NZ_CP175708.1, read on the forward strand.
GAACAAAATTCAACTTGATGATTTTGTTGAAAATGTAAAAGGTGTAAAAAATCTTGGTGATAAATTTAGAGCTTTCGGTTGGCACGTTGTTGAAATTGATGGTCATGATATTCATGCAGTTAATGAAGCGTATAAAGAAGCTAAACGCACTAAAGGCAGACCTACTGCAATTCTAGCTCATACGGTTAAAGGCAAGGGAGTTTCATTTATGGAAGATACCCATGATTGGCATGGAATGGCTCCGAATGATGAGCAATTAGAAATCGCTTTAAAGGAGTTGGCTTAAGATGGCAAATCAAGAAGCACCACGTAAAGGTTTTGCTGATGCACTAATTAGACTTGGAGAAAAACATGACAATTTAGTGGTACTTGACGCGGACTGCGCAAAATCGAATATGACAAATCTATATAAAAATAGATTTCCAGAACGCTTTTTCAACATCGGTATTTCTGAATGTGATTTAGTAGGTACCGCAGCCGGTATGGCAGTGGCGGGTAAAGTACCATTTGCCAATGCTTATGCAAACTTCCTTACTGGGCGCGCATTTGATCAAATGAGAATTTCAGTATGTTATTCAAATAACAATGTGAAAATTGTCGGTCATAACGCTGGTACATCAGCTGCACAAGAAGGTGCAACACATTTACCGCTTGAAGATATTTCTTTAATGCGCTCACTTCCACGTATGACGGTAATTGTTCCAGCTGATGCGGTTGAAATGGAAAAAGCAGTAGAAGCTGCTTATTACCATGAAGGACCAATTTATCTCCGTGTTGGCAAATTACCAGTACCGATCGTTACCAAAAAAGAAGAACCATTCAAAATAGGCAAAGCAATTAAATATCGTGAAGGAACAGATATAACAATCATCAGTACTGGGATAATGCTTGATGAATCACTAAAAGCAGCAGGTGAATTGGAAAAGCAAGGTGTAAGCGCCGAACTTTTACACATCCATACAATTAAACCTATTGATAAAGAAGCCATTATTGCCTCTGCTGCGAAAACAAAACATGTCATCACAGTTGAAGAGCATTCAATTATAGGTGGATTAGGTAGTGCTGTTGCTGAAGTATTATCGGAAAACCAACCAGCTAAATTAAGAAGAATCGGTACAAATGACCGTTTTGGGGTTTCTGGAAAAATGGATGAATTACTTGATTTATTTGAATTAAGAGCACACCGAATTATTTCTACTGCAAATGAATTATTAGGGCATAGAGTAACTAGCTAATCACATTTTTAGATAATGAAAGGGGGAGGGTTTTTGTCAAACGCAACCCAATATCTAAGTTTAAAGGATACTTTAGACCTCTTCTCTAAATCGGATGACAGCCTTCGTGCTGAAATCAAAGCTCATTTAAATCAAACAAAACATAAGTTTATCGTTTTAGATGATGATCCAACCGGTGTCCAAACGGTACATGATATTTTTGTCATCACGGACTGGGGAAAAGACTGGATTAAAAAAGGATTATCTGATGAGAGAAGTGTACTTTATATTTTAACAAACACAAGAAGTTATAATGCAGAAAAGACGGAAAACATCAATAGGGAGATTGTCCAAAACATTGTTGACGTTACTAAGGAAATGGGAATCAATTATTCAATTATCAGTAGAAGTGACTCAACATTAAGAGGGCATTATCCACTTGAAATTAATGTGCTCCAAGATGAATTATTAAAAACTGCTGATGTACAAATTTCAGGTCATTTAATCATTCCGGCTTTTTTTGAAGCACACCGTTACACCATAGATAATATTCATTATTTAGGTGTGGACGGCCAGCTTGTACCAGTAAATGAAACAGAATTCGCGAATGATTCCGTTTTCGGTTTCAAAACCGCTAATTTGCCAAGATGGATTGAAGAAAAGACAAATGGAAGCGTAGCTTCAGAGTCAGCATTGATCATTTCACTGGAAGATATTCATAATGGCGGCATTGATAGAGTTTATGAGATATTACTATCTGCTAACAATAATGCTCCTATTATAGTAAATGCTAAATCTTATTATGATTTGGACATCGTTTCATTAGCTGTTCTTAAAGCAATTGATTCTGGCAAGCAATTCTTGTTTAGAACTGCAGCATCTATTGTAAAATCGATTGCGGGAATTCAGGATCGTCCATATTTATCAGCTAATGAGATTGTTTCAAATGATGAAAGCCAAAACAATGGTGGCTTTATTATAGTAGGTTCTCACACGAATAAAACTACGGAACAAATTAAGGAACTAATGAGTAAATACCCGATTGAACAAATCGAAATGAGTGTTGTGAAAGTTCTAAATAAAGAAACAAGAATTGAAGAGCTAACACGAGTATGTCAATTAGTAGATCAAAATATTTCTTCTAATCGCGATACGCTTGTATATACGAGTAGAGATTTAATTAGTGCGGAAGATAAGGAAGAAAACTTAAAGATTAGTCAAACTGTTTCAAGTTCTTTAGTTAAAGTTATTCGCTCACTAAAAGTAAAGCCGAAATTCATCATCGCAAAAGGTGGTATAACTTCGAGTGATGTGGCAACTGACGGCTTAGATATTAAATATGCAAAAATTTTAGGGCAAGCGATCGCCGGTGTTCCAGTATGGTTAACCGGAAGTGAAGCTAAGTTCAAAGATACACCTTATATCGTATTTCCGGGCAACGTTGGGGATAAAGATTCAATTGCTCAAATCTTTGAAAATATAAAAAAGGATCAAAAGGGAGAGATATAAATGGCTAAACAAAAAATGACAGCTGCTGAGTTAATTGCCTTGTATTTAGAAAAAAGAGGGGTGAAACATGTTTATGGTGTACCGGGAGCTGCGATTTTACCATTCTATGATGCAGTAAAAGAATTAACTAAAATTGAATCATATATTGTTCGTCACGAACAAACGGGTGCTTTCATGGCTGATGGATATTCAAGAGCAACTGGTGAAGTAGGCGTATGTGCTGCCACATCAGGTCCTGGCGGAACTAACTTCTTAACTGGCCTTTACGGTGCATGGATGGATTCCATTCCAATGATAGCCATTACCGGTCAACAAAAAAATAGTTTAATTGGAACCATGCAATTCCAAGAAGCGCCTATCGTTGAAATGGCAAAGCCTGTAACGAAAGCTGCATACCGTTTAACTGACGGTTCGAAAGCTGCTGAATTTATCCATGAAGCATGGGTAACAGCTACTACTGGCAGAAAGGGTCCAGTTCTTCTTGATTTACCAGTTGATCAACAAAAAGTTGAAATAGAAGTCGACTTAGATGTACTTATCGGTTCTACTCCAGTCGATAACTTACCACAAGCTTCTGACGCTGATATAGAGAAAACATTGGAATTATTAAAAGATGCTAAAAGACCGGTCTTACTATCTGGTGGAGGGGTCAACATTGCAAACGCTACCATTGAATTGAAAGCGTTAGCTGAAGAATTGCAAATCCCTGTAGTAACTTCTGGCATGGGGATGGATACCTTCCCTAACGATCACCCTTTATTCGCTGGACGTATGGGAACGATGCTTGATACTCCATTCGGTAACAAAACAATTGTTGAAGCTGACTTAGTAATCAACCTTGCCGGACGTTTCGCTGATCGTTCAACTGGTAATGTTTCTGTATTCACACAAAACGGTAAGAAAATTATCCACGTAAATCTTGATAATAAGGAAATTGGTAAAGTTGTACCAACGATTTTAGGTATCGTTTCTGATGTTAAAACATTTATGGTTAAACTTGCAGAAGCCCATAAAGCACTTGGTGCTCAAGTAGCTGCAACTGCCGAAGTAGGTACTAGAGTCAACTTAACTGAAGAGCGTAAGAAATGGGCACGAAAAACAGATTACACAACACTTCCAATCAGACAAGAACGTGCATTGCGAGAACTTCGTGAATTCTTAGATCGAGATGCCTTCGTATCACATGACTGCGGTATCAGCCAAATCTGGTCTTCTCAATTATTTGAAACGTATGTACCAAGAACTTACTTATTAACTGGTGGTGCGGGGACAATGGGTTGGGGCCTTGGTGCAGCAATGGCAGCGAAACTTGCATTTCCTGAAAGACAAAGTGTAAACATCCTTGGTGATGGAAGCTTGGGGATGTCATTACAAGATATTGCTACAGCTGCAAAGCATGATATTCCGGTCATTATTTTCTGTATGAATAACTCATTAATGGGATTAATTCGTCAACAACAAAACTGGTTCTATAATGGACGTCAAATTTCTACGGACTTAATTTACAAAAATGAATTATGTGATAATGAAGAGCGCGGAATCGACTTTGTTAAAACGGCTGAAGGTATGGGTGTTCGTGGTGAGCTTGTTACACATTATGATGATATCAAACCAGCTCTGCAACGTGCAGTTGACTCAGGTAAACCATATTTAATCGAAGTTATAGTTGATCCAGATCCTAAGAACGCATGCGAATTCTCTAATAACGGTGCACTTAACGGCTTCAAATACTCCGAAAAGATTGATTATTCTAAATAATAATCACTCTCGATGGAAGTGTTTTTTGAAGCAATGGGATATAACCTATTGCTTCAAAAAATATATTAGTAATGAAAAGCAGTCTTGACTGTACTTAAATAATGGGTTCATTAAAGGAGGGAAGCCGAAAAATCGGCGAAACAATGTCAGCAAATCTTCATAATTCTATGAAAGTCGGAATTGTTCACTTCATGGCTTATCCGGAAACAATGGGTGGAGATGGCCCAGCTGTTGAAACAATTAAGAAAATTGTACAAGATGATTTTTTCTCTGGAATTGAAATTACATCTATTAACAATCCTGAAGAACGTAAAGAGGCTGCTCAAATTTTACAATCCGGTGGAATGAATGTAGGATTTGGTGCACAACCGATTCTATTAAGAAACAAAGGTAACCTTAATTCTTTTGATGAAGCTGAGCGTAGAAGGGCTATCGATTTAGTAAAAGGCGGAATTGACCAGGCTTACGAAGTAAATGCTGCTAAACTTGGTTTCTTAAGTGGGGCTAAACCAGATACTCAACAAGATGTTGCCTTACAATTACTAACGAATTCTATCAAAGAATTATGCGATTATGCAAAATCTAAAGGTGATTTAGTACTCTCACTTGAAACATTTGATGATGAGACTGATAAGAAATGTTTAATCGGTTCGAATAAACTTGCTGTTGAAGTTGCAAAAGAAGTTCGTAAAGTAGATCCCACTTTCGGTTTAATGCTTGATTTAAGTCATTTACCAATGCAGCGTGAAACGTCTCATGATGCATTAACGTTAGCTCGTGATTATATTAACCATGCCCATATCGGAAATTGCTATATTAAAGATGCTTCTGATCCTGCTTACGGCGATCAGCATCCGCGTTTCGGATATCCAGGAAGTGAAGTTGATGTTCCTGAATTAGCGGAGTATTTACGATCTCTATTAGAAATTGGTTACATCGGTGAAGGTATAAAGAATATAGTCGCTTTTGAAGTAAAACCTGTCGGTACAGAATCATCTGATATTGTAATTGCACAGTCAAAACGTACTCTCGTTGATGCATGGTCATTATTACATTCAAAAAAAGGGCGTTTAGTTAGTTAGCCTATATATATGTACGATATGTATTAAACGGTGACAAGTGCTTTTGCTTGTCACCGTTTAATCTAACTTTTAATTAGCTTATCATGTAGAATTCCTATTGAGCAAAGACTAAATAAAGTGTTAATATGACTTTGCATATTAAGTAACTGGATTTAAATAACAAAATTTTTACTTAGAGATTAAATTGGCAGGGAAGTGATCGATTGGTTAAACTTCAGAAGGATGTTGATGCTATAAGAATCAACACTAGAACCGAAGAACTTGCTGCTTGTTCATCCACAACTGTTGGTGTCACTAGACTACCTTTCACAGTGGAAAGTTTAAAAGCAGAAAGTCTAGTTGAAGAGTGGATGAAAGCAGCTGGGATGACGGTAAGAAAAGATGCTCTTAATAATATAATCGGACGTTATGAAGGGAAAGATCCTACAGCTCCAGTTTTAATGATTGGTTCACATTTAGATAGCGTGATTGAAGCAGGTAAATATGATGGGATTCTAGGAGTTATAACTGGAATAGAAGTTGTTCAAACTCTTAAGGATAATGGCATTATATTATGCAATCCAATCGAAGTGGTAGGTTTTTGTGATGAGGAAGGAGTAAGGTTTCACTCAACTTTCCTTGGTAGTAAAGCGATTGCAGGAACTTTTACTGCTGAAGATTTAGAAAGAGCAGATGAACAAGGAATAACAATTGCTGAAGCGTTAAAAGGAATTGGTATTGCTGACCCATATGCTTATAAAGACGCTAGTCGTACTCCAGAAGAACTTCTCGCTTATTTGGAACTTCATATCGAACAGGGGCCTGTGCTTGAGAAGGAGAATGAACCTGTCGGCATAGTTCGTGGGATTGCTGGTGCTACAAGATTTTATTTTGAAATTATCGGGAAACCTGGACATGCAGGGACAGTTCCTGTTGCCCTTAGACAAGATGCGCTTTTAGGAGCTAGTGATCTCATTTCCTACATTGAGAACATCGCTATCCAAAATGAACCATTAGTGGCGACCATCGGAAAACTTACTGTAAGTCCGGGTGCTAGTAATGTAATACCTGGCCTTGTAACAGGAACGCTGGATATCCGTGATTTAAATGTGGATCGTAAGAAAAAAGCCATTGATGCCATATTAACTGAAGGTGAAAGAGTAGCAAAAGCTAGAGGACTCCAAATTCATTTTGAACAGGTCATGGAAGCCGATCCTGTATACTGTGATGAACAATTGATTAAAGTAATCGAGGAGTCCATTAGCGAATTGGATGGCAGTCCTATCAGTCTTGTAAGCGGTGCTGGTCACGATGCAATGGCTATGGCGGAGGTAACGAATGTTGCAATGATTTTCGTTCGTTGTAAAGATGGTCTTAGTCATCACCCAGATGAATTCGTGACTGTAGAAGATATGGGTGCAGGAGCTAGAGTCCTTTACTCTACAGTGATTAAGATAGCCACAAAACAATATTGAGGAACTTATAAGTTTTAGCTATCAACTAAAAGAGAACTTACAAAAAAACTCGTGATCCGACTGTATCGGAACACGAGTTTTTTCAAAATGAATACATTTCAATTATAGGACAAAGATCCTTCATTCGATGAAACAGTCATGCGTATCGACAATGATCCAATGTAATTTAAAAAAGCCACTGAAATTCCTGGATTCCTCCATAATCCAAGACACTTCCAGAAAATAAAGTCGAGATTTACTCTTTATATTGATCTCTGTCTGCGTGGAGCAGTTTACCTTCAGTCAATATCTGCTTTAGTAGTGATTACAATAACTTATTAATCACTATTACCCCTGAAAATTGAACTCATGAGTAAAGCTATCCGTAAATGAAGTGAGTTTTTTGCATCATGAACTGAATAATTCAACATGTCCTCACATTTGGCAATTCGGTATTTAACGGTATTACGGTGAACAAACAGTTTCCTGGATGTAATAGCAAGTTCACAATTATTATCCAAATATACCAATAAGGTATTAACTAAGTCTTTTTCATCTTTATTTTTCGGGTAGGATAAAGAACGTAAAGTATTTTCATAAAATTTTTTTAAATCTTTTTCGGGAATTAACCGAATCAGTTCGATTAATTGCTTGGTCTCGTAAAAGTTGATAAATTTATTTTGAAACAGTTCAGCCCCATTTGTCCATGCTTCCACTGCCTCTTCGTATGTAAGGTGGATATAGGTAAGGTCATTAGAAAAGTTACCAACTCCAAACGACAACGAAATTTTTAGATTTGAATAAGCCTCATTCTGGAACTCCTTCAGCCTTTCTTCTATTATGCTTTTAATCGAATCATTAATATTCAGAGGAGCTTGCATCAAAATAACAAAATATCCATCTTTCATAAAAACGATGTTGTTAGTATCTATTTTTAAAAATGATTTATGTAAAAATTTATATAAATAGTCGTATAATCTATTCATTATGTCTGCACTTTTTTGTAAAGCGTTTTGTTTATCATCATCAATCTTACATACAATGCATACATATTTCATATTGTCGATTAAGCCATGCTGTTTTCCCCTATGAATAATTTCTTGTTTGTTAGAAATCTTTCCATCAACAAGGGAAGCAAAAAAGTTATTTTCTAACAAACGACTGTTTTCTCTAATAGCCTCGTTTTTAAGCAGCGTGAATGAAATGACTGTTGATGCTTGTTCTATAGCTAATTGTGAAGATGGGTATGAAAGCTTATCAGGGTGAAGAATTAATAGAAAATAGGGATAGGGACGCATTGTTTTCACCCGAAACATTTTTATAGAAATGTCCGTATTTTGGATGTCGATAGTAAGCTGGTTTTTCTCTAGGTATGTTTCTATATCACGTTTAATTTGTTCTTGAACATTTTTCATAACGATTTTCATATTTCCTGTACGAAAATGATGAGAAAAGGATGTCACATCACCAATAGGATCAAGTAGGAGAACAGGACATTTTAATAGGGAGCCAAGATTTTCAATTAAAGAATTCAGACTGTAGCCTTTTATCATCATATTGGTAAATTCCTTGTGAATATGCATCGCATAGAATAACTCTTCAATTTGGTTATCCCATATAAAGCTTAATAATTGATGAGCAACCGCACCTAATGTTAATGTCTCTGGAATTTGAATAATTGGAAATTCTAATGAATCGGCCAATTCGATTACATCCTGCGGGATCTCATCAATGAATCTTTTAAGTTTAATGGCAATCCCTGCACATGGAAGTTCATTAATTTGGGAAATGAGATTGCATAATGCATGGGGGTCGTTTTTAAAAGCGTATCCTGTTGTCAATAATAGGGAGTTCTTAGCTAAAAAATTGATGGCATCTGGTGTTTCTGAAATCTCAATTGATTCTACTTTCCTTTTAAGTCCGGCATGTCCAGCAATAATTTTGGCTTCTTGAAACACATCAACGATAAATAAATCTTCTACCTTTTTCATCATACACCTTCTAATTCTACATTTTGTCAGTTTTTATTACTAGAAAGGGAAGCAAACGAATCTTGTTAAATTTGGACAAAAATTTAAATGGAAATTGTTTACATCGCATAATGATTTTGTGAATGAATCCGCTTATAATCAATTGTATAGAGGATTGAAGGTTAATGAAACTGTTTTCAAAATTTTTTTTACATTCCATAAATCCCAAGTTTTTATTATATTTAGAAACTATATTTATATTTTGAAGCGTATACAATCCGCCAGTTCTCTATCATTTTTCTCAGGTACGATGCTCGCATTCGTTCATCTATATTGTTTTTGCTTAAGGCTGTTCGCCGCATACTTTGTTGCTATTTACGAAGTAGTGCAGTGTGGTTGATTTCCCCTCCAGGTGCTCGCTTTCCGCGGGGCGGGCGGTGAGCCTCCTCGGCGTAAACGCCTGTGGGGTCTCACCTGTCCCGCTGCTCCCGCAGGAGTCTCGCACTTCCGCTCCAATCAACCTAAAATAGTTTCGTTTTAAAAACAACAATCTTTACGAAAGAACCTTGTTTAAAAAGCGCAACAGAAACGAGAGGATGTGGTTAAAGGGGCTTAATTGATGGAAACGTGAAATAGTCAGGAAAAGAGTCCGAATATTTAAAAAAATGATCGGTGTTGACGGCCTTGGTGAGGGTGCCGTACAAAACCAGATAACAGCCAAGGCTGCGCATCTCGCTTCCTGTCTTCATAAAGGTGGATGCGATTAAGTTGGGAAAATGGATTGTAAGTTTCATTCCAAAATTGCTTGATAGAAGTTTTAGCGGAATCTACTAAATCTCAAAACGATGTTCAGAAAGTAATAGTTGTATTTAATTCGGAATATATACGATTTCAGTTGTAGAAAGCAAGATGTTCGTTTCTTCATTATGCAACTTGTAAAAGAGGATTCTCCTTAAAAGTTTTTATAAAATTTGATTTCCCACAGAAAGGAATGAACCTATGGCTACATATGATTTAATCATTAGAAATGGAAATCTTGTAATGTTTGATTCGATTGTTCAAGGAGATATTGCAATTAAGGAAGGGAAAATTAAAGAAGTGACTATTGGCAAAAATATTGATGCTTTAGCAACAAGAGAAATTAATGCTGAGGGGCAGCACATCCTCCCAGGATTAATTGATACTCATGTTCATTTCAACGAGCCAGGCAGAACTGAGTGGGAAGGTGTTCAAACTGGTAGCAGAAGTTTAGCGGCAGGTGGGGTGACAACCTATTTTGATATGCCATTGAACAGTACACCACCAACAATCAATAAAGAATATTTGGCATTAAAGAGAGCTTGCTCCGAAGAAAAGTCGGTAGTCAATTGCCGCTTTTGGGGTGGACTTATACCGGAAAATATTGAGAATATTAAGGAACTTGATGAAAATGGAGTAATTGGATTTAAAGCTTTTATGTCACCGAGCGGAATTGTCGATTTCAATCATGTCGATGATAGTACGATTTTTAAAGGGATGAGAGAAATTGCCTCTGTTGGTTCACTTTTAGCCGTTCATGCTGAAAGTACAGTGATTTGTGATCAGCTTGCACAAGAAAAACAAAGACAAAAAAAGACGACTGCAAAGGACTTCGTCGAATCAAGACCGATAATTTCCGAAATTGAAGCGGTAAGAAGAATAATTTCATATGCAGAAGCTACAGGGTGTAAACTGCATATTGTTCATGCGAGCAGCCGCAAAGTAGTGGAAGTCATCAATCAGGCAAAACAAAGAGGCCTGGATATTACGGTAGAAACATGCCCTCATTATTTATCTTTGACATTAAAAGACTTAGAGGAAAAAGGCGGGTTGGCAAAATGCTGCCCTCCACTGCGTGATGATGAAGAAGTAGAACAATTATGGGAAGCTGTAGCAAACGGTGAAATTGACGTAATAGCATCCGACCATTCACCAGCACCTGCCTCTATGAAAGAAGTAATAAATGATGACTTTTTCAGTGCCTGGGGCGGGATTTCCGGTGCCCAATCTACGCTCAATATTATGTTGACAGAGGGGCATTTCAACCGTAATCTTCCTCTGGGGAAAATTGTTGAATTAACATCAACGAATCCAGCTAAGTTATTTGGCCTTTATCCCCATAAAGGGATAATAGCCGTTGATAGCGACGCTGATCTGGCGATAGTTAATCTGAACAAAAGCTTCGAGCTGAAAAAGGAAGATTTGTTCTACCGCCATCAGCAGTCGCCTTATGTTGGCAGGACATTCAAAGGGCAAGTAACAACAACGATTGTCAATGGGGATATTGTTTTTGAAAATGGAAGCATTACCACTGTGGAAAAAATTAAAATCTAGGATTGTTAAGCATAAAGGACTGGAGAAAATCTTTTTATCTATAATGAACAAAAATATAAAACGTTTTTATCAATTAGACATAAAGACTAATTAAATGAAAGCGGTTAATATTTATATAAGGGACTTAATTGTTTCTAACACAAGCTAATAATATATGAAAAGAAGCTACAATTATAAGTTGATTTATAGCGGGAAATGGGCACACCATGAGTCACATATTTCAAATAAAATACGATTAAAAGGAGAGATTAAAAGATGGGTTATCCTAAAGATTTATTAGCAAGCAGATCAATAATTGAGCACGGTAAATATGCGTTAATTGCACCTGAAGGATTGGTTAATAATGTTATTCCGGGATTTGAGAATTGTATCATTTCCATTTTGGGTTCTCCAAAGCTTGGAGCAAGCTTTGTCGATTACATTGTGACAATGCAAAAGGATGGAAAGAACAGCGAGGGGTTTGGTGGACAAGAAGATGTTGAGACATTTGTCTATGTTATTGAAGGGAAAATAAAAGCTGCTGCAGGTGAACAAGAGTTTGTCCTCGATGAAAGCGGTTATTTATATTGTCCGCCAGGAACAAAGATGTATTTAGAAAACCAATCGGATGGAGATTCTAAACTTTTCCTATATAAGCAAAAGTATCGTCCGCTTGAAGGACGGAGGCCATGGGTTCATTCAAACCATGCGAACAACATCGAATTCAGGATTTATGATGATATGCATAATGTCCATCTTAAGGATCTTTTGCCTGCTGATATAGATTTTGATATGAATTTTCATATTCTTTCCTTTGATCCTGCTGCATCTCATCCATTCATCGAAACACATGTGCAAGAACATGGAGCCTACTTACTCTCGGGAGAAGGGATGTATAATCTGGATAATCAGTGGGTTCCTGTAAAGAAAGGAGATTACATTTTTATGGGTCCATATGTACATCAAGCAGCCTATGCGGTAGGCAGAGAAAGTTTAACATATGTTTACTCTAAAGATTGTAATCGTGATGCATCCTTGTAAAAGGTCACATCATATAGAAGAAGTGAGTAGATGACAACTTCAAGAGATTTAATGCGGGCAGAATTGTATTTTAGGGAGATCCGGTAAGTGTAATTCAAAACCATTAAATATAAAAGAGGTGCTGAGGTATGGACCAGAATGTAATTATGAACAAAAAGTCGATAATAGAGGAAAGAGTTTTTGAAATCGATAAAATAGCAAAATTCGATTCTAATGCACCACAAAAAAATTATTTCTATGAAACGGATAAAACTGTTGGGGCAGTTTGGTGTCTTGAACCTGAGCAGGAAGTATATTTACATTCCCATTCGAATGTTGATGATATTTGGGTCTGCATTGAGGGGGAAGGAACATACTTCCCTGACCTAGAGAATGAGATCACGATCAGAAAAGGAATGGTAGTATTGGCCAAGCCTAATCAAATTCATGGAATGCGTAATACAGGAAACAGCCGATTCATGTTTGTAGGCTTTGCTGCAGGGGCATTGCCTATGGATATAACAAGATATTAAAAAAATGCTAAGTTTATTAAACATTACAAAATAATTTAAGTTTCTTCTTTTAAAAAACAAAAAAGTGATTAAGGCGAAGCGATTGTAGTGAAGACAGCGCTTCGCTTATATTTTTATTGTTTTGTAATTTCTACGATTGGCTTCCTTAAAAACTAGCAAACAGATTTTATAAAAATCCAGAAATCGGAAATGGTGATGATTAAGATGAAACAGCAAGGAGTTACTGTAACATTATTCTCCTCTTTACAGTGGCTTTTTTTTATTTTTGCCAATACGGTTGTCGTACCAATTTCTGTAGGAGCAGCATTCCAGCTTCCTACAGAAACGATTGAAATGACGATAAGGTGCTCCTTTATCTTTACCGGAATATCCTGTATTCTGCAGGCATGGGTTGGGCATCGTTATCCATTATTGGACAGCCATTCAGGGCTAATGTGGGGTCTGATGATAAATATGGGCATCTCTGCATCTGCACTCGGATTGGATTTTGAAACCGTAGGGGGAGGTATTGCAACAGGTATTTTGCTGGCTGGAGCTGTAACCGTACTGCTTGCGGCATTTAACCTGATTTATATCATACAAAAAGTAATTAAGCCGATGGTGATAAGTGTTTATATATTTTTACTGACCTTTCAGCTCATCTTTATTTTCTTCAAAGGTATGTTTAAAATAACCGAAAGTGGAACAATTGATCTTCCTGTCAGTTTGTTTTCAATCTTGATTGTCATCTTCGTCGGCTTTTTAAGGATTAAAGGAGGGAAAATACTAGGCAATTTCTCAATCCTGATCGGAATTATCGTAGGGTGGTCATTATATCGAATTATTTTCCCTTCAGATCTTCCGACGGCTAGCTCTTCAGGTATGGCATTCACTTTCTTTCCCCTTGGAACTCCAAACTTGAATATTGGTATTATTTTTGTTTCCTTTTTTGCTGTCCTTCTGAATTTAACGAATTCTTTCGCTTCTATTCAAGCTGTTGCAGATGTTTACAAGGAAAAGGTGGAACATAGTCAATACAGGAGATCTATTTTTGTAACAGGTATTTTTGCGTTTATCACTTCGATTTTTGGCTTGGTCCCTTTTACACCATTTACATCTACGATTGGTTTTTTACAAAGTACCAAGTTATTCAAACGAAAGCCATTCATTATAAGCGGATTTTTGTTTACTCTCCTTGGAGTTATTCCTCCATTAGGGAGATTCTTAGGAACAATACCATTAACAATAGGTAACGCTGTTTTATTTGTCGCATACCTTCAATTGTTCGGGACCGCATTAAACAGTCTGAAAGGAACGTTATTCAACTCTGAAACGATACTCCGTTTAGCAGGGCCGGTCCTAGTTGGAGTTAGCATTATGAACATCCCGCCAGCATTATTCGGCAGTATACCTGTCCTCTTGCAGCCTTTCATTACAAATGGTCTCATTATGGGTGTCATTATATCGATCTTTTTGGAGAAATTCATTAATTGGAATAAATTAATGAATAAGTTGGAGGTCGGGCAGTAACCGATCTATCTACCTGGAAATGGAAACACAAAGTGATTATTTTTTAAAAAATGGGCTTTCATTTTGCGAGTGAAGAAAAAAAGGTGTTCATACCATACTGACTATATTTGACATCTCTAACGATAAACTTGAAATTGATTATAAGAAAACAAAACAATAAATTTGAGAACTTGAAATCGAAAACAAACTAAGTATTGAACCCGTTCAAAGGGAGGAGAGATCACCTGGTTTAAGAAAATTATCTCGGCGTATGCCGGGAGTCAAACTAATTTTTAGAGGAGGAATACATCATGGGAGAATATGTGAAAGTAGGTAATCTTCAAGTGGCTTCGGTACTTTTTGAATTTATCAATAAAGATGGGCTGCCTGGAAGCGGACTGAATCAGGAACAATTTTGGGTTGATTTTGAAAAATTGGTACATGACATGTCTCCAAAAAACAAAAAATTATTAGCTCGTCGTGATGAAATTCAAACCAATATCAATACATGGCACAGGGAAAATAAAGAGATGGACTTTGCTGAATATAAAACATTTTTACAAGAAATTGGCTATCTCGAACCTGAAGGAGAAGACTTTCATATTACCACAGAAGGGGTAGATGATGAAATTGCCTTCCAAGCCGGTCCGCAGCTAGTTGTCCCGGTTGATAATGCTCGTTATGCTATTAACGCTTCAAATGCAAGGTGGGGAAGCCTTTATAATGCCCTATATGGTACAGATGTTATTAGCGAAAAAGAAGGAGCCTACCGAGAAGGGAGCTACAATGAAGTACGCGGTGGAGAAGTCATTTCATTTGCAAAGGATTTTCTTGATCAAGTAACTCCTTTAAAGGATCATTCACATAAAGACGCCGTGAAATATACAGTAGTAGATGGAAAATTAGCTGTTACACTCAGAAATGGAGAAATTACGAGTTTAGTAGAGGAATCTAAGCTAGTTGGCAATCAAGGTGAATACGGAAATCCATCGGCGATATTATTAAAAAATAATGGGTTGCATTTTGAAATTCAGATTGATAGAAGTCACCCGATCGGTAAAAAAGATAAAGCAGGCGTTAAGGACATTCTAATGGAATCTACTCTTACGACAATTATGGATTGTGAGGATTCTGTTGCAGCAGTGGATGCTGATGATAAAGTCCTGGTCTATCGAAATTGGTTAGGTCTTATGAGGGGGGATCTGGCTGTAACCTTCAAAAAGGATAATAAAATGATGACACGTACAATGAACCCGGATCGTTTATACAGGGCACCAAATGGAGAAGAATTCTCTTTACCTGGTCGTTCACTTATGTTTGTCCGTAACGTGGGACATTTAATGACCACAAACGCAGTCCTGGATGCAAATGGTGAGGAGATTCCTGAAGGGATTATGGATACGGTCATGACTAGTTTACTTGCCAAACATTCCTTGTTGGGGAATGGTAAATATCAAAATTCATCTAAAGGATCAGTTTATATCGTTAAGCCAAAAATGCATGGATCCGAAGAGGTGGCTTTTGCCAATGAGCTCTTTGATCGTGTGGAAGACATGATTGGTCTACAGCGAAATACACTGAAAATTGGTGTTATGGACGAAGAACGTCGAACTTCATTGAACTTGAAAGCTTGTATCCGCCAAGTTAAAGAAAGGGTGGCATTTATTAATACAGGGTTCTTAGATCGAACGGGAGACGAAATTCATACTTCTATGGAAGCTGGACCTATGATCCTCAAAAATAACATGAAAGGATCAAAATGGCTACAAGGTTATGAAAAATCGAATGTCAATGTAGGTCTGGCAACCGGTTTTCAAGGTCGAGCTCAAATTGGTAAGGGAATGTGGGCAATACCTGACATGATGGCGGAAATGCTAACGCAAAAGATTGGCCATCTGAAAGCGGGGGCGAATACAGCATGGGTGCCTTCACCGACTGCAGCGACATTGCATGCTCTTCATTATCATCAAGTGGATGTAAAAAAGGTGCAAGATGAGTTGAAAAAGAATCCAGTAAATTTACGTGATGATATTTTGGAAATCCCGGTGGCTCAAAACCCCGAATGGAGTCCGGAAGAAATTCAGCAAGAGCTGGATAACAATGCCCAAGGTATCCTCGGTTATGTTGTACGTTGGGTAGAACAAGGAATTGGTTGTTCCAAAGTACCAGATATCAACAATGTAGGGTTGATGGAAGAGCGTGCCACACTAAGAATTTCGAGTCAGCATATCGCTAACTGGCTTCACCACGGAATTTGTACAAAAGGACAGGTTTTGGAAACTTTACAACGAATGGCTAAAGTAGTGGATGAACAAAACCGTGGAGATTCAGCCTATCAATGTATCGCGGATAATTACGACAGCTCAGTGGCGTTTCAAGCGGCATGCGACCTAGTGTTTCAAGGCTATAACCAACCAAGTGGGTATACTGAGCCTATCCTGCATCGACGACGCATTGAAGCGAAGAAAAATAAGTGTAAACATTAAGTGAATTCTGGGGCATCAGACCAACCAGGATGCAATGTTTAGCATAGTGCCATATCTTAACTTCTACCAGTGATTCATACGGGGCTTCGGATTAAAATAAGTGATTAATCGATAAAATGGGGGAACAAGTGATTACGATTACTTGTTCCCCATTTTGGTCTAATTCTTTATAAAAAGAAAAAGCAAATAAAACATATGTGAATTAGATGTAACAAGATTAGACATCATCTTTTTAGGTTCGCAGTCCATCAAAAGTTAATTTGGCCGGAATAAGTAGAACTAGTATCTTAATTTATCAAAAATACCAGTCAATATGATGAGGAGCTGCCTATAACAAAAGCTCTTTTGATCATAGAAATCTGTATATATACACATTATTGGTTGTCTTTCAGTTGGTTATTTTGCACAAAAAAGCATCGAAATACTAACAGAATTGTCAATGAAGTTAAATGCGAAAGCAAGTAAAATAATAGATGACATAAATTTTGTGAATGTTCATGACATCAAAGGCTAATGCGAAGGGAAGCGATATGATGGGCAATCATAACGAAAAATTAATAGATGAAAAGGATGATGTTACGTTCGCTGATAGAAGGGTTAGCATTTTTCGGGGCAACAGAGAGTAATGGAGTGACCCGGATATTATATTCCAAGGAAAGGATGAGCGCTCAGCAGGCAATGAAAGCTGAGGATGGGAAAAAACTTACTACATATTTTGATAGTGTATGCTTTAGGGCGTCCCTCCGGTGGAATCAATCTGACCAGTTCCCATATGGAAACGGACAAGGATGGGGCGTCACCGCCTTTATACGGTGAAAATCATTGGTAAGAGTGATCATGCGGGCACCACTCCCATTCATAAAGGAAGGATGCTGTCGTCTGGCTTCGGAATTCAATGTTCTGAATGGCATCGGTGAGGAAGAGGTTTTTGAAAGGTTTTGTAAGGACACTTACCGGCTCTCGATTCCCTGGCAAAGAAAGCGGAAATAAAGCTGGGATTTCACAATGGATGGATTCAAACCTGTTGCGATGGATATGGATCAGGGAATCGGATTTTTGAATGAAATATTTTATAAAATAGCCTATTGAAGGAGTTGGTAAAAATGGCATATACAGAATTGAATGCACCGATGAGAACGATCATGACACCAGGACCGGTCGAAGTTGACCCGCGTGTTTTAAGGGCGATGAGCACACCGATATTAGGGCAATTCGATCCTGCATTCACCACTATCATGAATGAAGTGATGGAAATGCTGCGTTTGGTTTTTCAAACGAAAAATAAATGGGCGTTCCCGATAGATGGCACCTCAAGATCCGGTAATGAAGCGATTCTATGCAGCATCATTGAGCCGGGGGATAAGGTCCTGGTTCCTATATTCGGAAGGTTCGGTCATTTATTGGTGGAAATCTGTGAGCGATACGGAGCTGAAGTCCATACGATGGAATGTCCTTGGGGAGAAGTGTTCGAACCGCAAGCAGTCATTGCGGAAATCAAGAAAGTCTCCCCAAAAATAACAGCAATCGTGCATGGGGAAACCTCCACTGGTTGTATGCAGCCTTTGAAGGAAATCGGGCGGGCCTGCCGTGAATTGGGTGTCCTGCTTGTTGTGGATGCGGTTGCCTCCATCGGGGGCACCGATGTTAAGGTGGATGAATGGTGTATTGATGGATTGATAGGAGGGACACAAAAATGCTTGTCCGTTCCTTCCGGTATGGCACCGATTACGTATAATGAGCGAATAGAAGAAATCATCCAGTCCCGCAAAAAGGTGGAACGTGGTATTGCCACAGATGAAGACAACCAACAGGTTTCGCTCAGCCGTCCGATCGCCAGTAACTATTTCGATTTAAGCATGCTGCAGGATTATTGGGGACCGCGTCGTTTGAATCATCATACAGAAGCAACTTCCATGATTTATGCGTTACGTGAAGGATTGCGCCTTGTGCTCGAAGAAGGTCTGGAAACTCGCTTTGCTCGTCATGAACTCCACGAAGCTGCTCTCGTTGAAGGGATCAAGGCAATGGGACTAATGTTATTCGGGGATGGGAAAAACAAACTTCCGTGTGTAACTTGCATTGAAATTCCAAAAGGAATCGATGGTGAAGCTGTAAGAGACATGCTGTTGAATGAATTTGGCATCGAAATCGCTTCCTCATTTGGTCCGCTTCACGGGAAAATCTGGAGAATCGGGACCATGGGATTCAGTTGCAGGAAAGAAAACATCCTGTTTGTATTGGCCTCCTTGGAAGCTGTCCTATTGCGCCAGGGGTTTCAAGTTAATCGGGGAGAGGCTTTGCAGGCTGCGCTTGATGTATATGTAGGAAAGAAGGAGAAAATGGTAGCATCACAAGGGTCTCTTTGAATAATGGATGTCCATGTGGATTTCAGCAAATCCGGCCATGATCATCGGGAAGGCAAAGAGAGAAAATCGCTTATCAGACGGATGGGGTAAGTGAACGGGAGTGCGGCGAGTCGTTAATCGTGATAGGTAACAGTATTACGGTCAATAACTAAAAGAAGGGTTATAAAATAGGGGAGGGGGATTCCAATCGGGAATCCCCCTTTTTTTTCTATGCGTACGTATCCTTGGCAAATCAAGGGAAACGAAACCGGACAAATGGGTTGCATGTCCGCTTTCAAACGTTACTTATTCAACTTGGTCGACGAAATATTGATTTTTCCTGAATACCATCGCTTCCATGGTTGCAATCAATTCCCTTTCATTTAACACGTCTATTTTATACCAGGCCAGTTTATGGTTTTTCTTGATCTCTTCCGCTCTGGCAGTTAAAGTCTCACCCCGTTTGCCAGCTGATAAGAAATTGATGTTGTTTGAAACGCCAACCGCTACTTTGCCATATGAATTGCTGGCTGCTGCGAACACGTAATCAGCAAGTGAAAAGATAATGGCACCATGAACCGTTCCGTGGCTATTTAGCATGTGGTCACTTGGAATCAATTCTGCTTCCGCTGTGCCGGGACCGAGTTTCGTCAATCTCATCCCTAGAAAAGAAGCATATGGTTCGTCGACCAGTACTTGTTTGATTTGATCGTAATGCAATTCGTGAATATCCTTATCTAAATGTGCGGTCATCGAAATCCCCCTTATTAATGGTCTTTTGCTGAATTTATCCCATATCCAGTGTTTGATTTGAACAGTACTTCAGCAAACCTGTTTTCCTCATCTTTTGCCTTTGACAAGATTGTGCCTAAATAAGCTCCAATAAAGCCGAGCGGCACGGTGAAAATGGTCGGGTTGCTCATCGTGAAGAGGGGATCGCCCGTGAAAATCCCCATTCCAGGTTCCGGATTCCATACATTGGGGCTAAGCATGACCAGTATGATGGAGCTGAGTAAACCGAATGACATTCCTGTGATCGCTCCGGTAGAGTTGAAGCGTTTCCAATATATTGTGCAAAGGATGATCGGTAAATTGGCACTGGCAGCAATCCCAAGCGCGAGGACTGAAAGAAAAGCGACATTCATTGATTGTGCGAATAAAGCAAGTAGAATCGAAATGACCGCTACGCCGACAGAAGCCAATCGGGCGACGAGTACTTGCTGTACTCCCGTAATATTTCCATCCTTGATGATTTCACCATATATATCATGTGCAAAAGCGGATGCCGACGTTAAAACAAGGCCTGATACAACCAGTAAAATCGTGGCAAATGCTACAGCAGAAACGAATGCGAATAAAAATTCACCGCCTATGGTTAATGCAAGTAGTGGAGCGGCCATGTTTCCAGCTGGGTTTGCATCGACGATCCGCTCAAACCCGACGAAAGATGCAGCCCCGAAACCAAGGAAAATCGTCATGATGAAAAATACCCCTATAAACCATGTGGAATATACGACGGATTTCCTTGCAGTAGCTGCGTCCTTTACTGTAAAGAAGCGGACGAGTAAATGCGGAAGGCCGGCTGCTCCAAGGACAAGCGACATATTGAATGAAATCATGTCGAGTCCATCGGTGTATTTATTTCCTGGATCCAAAAAATCCTTTCCGAGCGGTGTTGCAGTTTGGACATGATGAAACATTTCTGAAATGTTGAAATTAAAACGCGAAAATACGATGAACGTCAACACGCTAGAACCGCCTAGCAAGAGCACTGCTTTGGTGATCTGCACCCAGCTTGTCGCTGTCATCCCTCCGAAAATCACATAAATCGTCATCAGTACACCGACAAGCAGAACGGATAGCCAATAATCGATGCCGAGCAAGAGTTTAATTAATCCTCCTGCACCGACAAGTTGGGCAATCATGTAAAAGATTGAAATGACAAGTGTGTTAGCCGCAGCTATCCCTCGCACTTTTTTTGATTTGAAGCGTGCTGAAATCATATCTGCCAGCGTAAACTTACCTAGATTGCGTAGTGGTTCCGACACTAGATACAATAAGACAAGAAAGGCAACAAGGTTCCCGATGCTCATGTAAAAGCCATCAAAACCAATCAGTGCGATTGCCCCCGTAATTCCGAGGAAAGATGCGGCTGACATAAAATCACCTGCCACGGCTAATCCATTCTGCCATGCTGTCAATCCGCCGCCGGCCATATAAAAATCACTGGTATTTTTCGTCTTCTTAGAAGAGTAATAGGTTATAGTAAGCGTTAACAAGATGATGCCCAAAAAAAGCGTGAGGGATAAAAGGCTCATTCGCCAAGCTCCTTCTCATATTTATTCAAGATTTTTTTTGCCATCTTGTCGTACTTCGCTGCTTTTTTTATCCATACGACGGCAGGAGGAGTGCGTATACCCAAGCCCAAGTAATATAGAAGAAGGCTTCGCCTTTCAGCACTTCGCTATAAGCAGCTAAAATTGGCAGAACAAAATAAAAAGCAAGAAAGAGGAGAGTGACAGGTACATGAAAGCTTTTTCCTTTGGATTAGTTCCTTGAATTCTTCCGTTTCAATTAATTTACGATACTTATTTTCTCTGTCATGTCCTGATGGTGAATGCCCAGTTTTTAGCCTGTGATTCCATAGTAATCCCCCCTTTTAATATAGTACGTTTTTAAAACGAGTGTTTGATAAAATGATATATCATTGTTAAAATTAACATAGTCTGAAAATTTAGTAAATTGGTATTTTGTCTATTCAGTCATTTTAGCTGAATTATAAAAACATGATTGACAACGTAGAAATGACGTATTAATCTTGAACTAAATCATAACAATAATTTATTCTCCGTTTTATTACTGTTATGAATGTCGGTGGGACAATAGTAAAATTGAGGGGGACTGAAAAAATGTACAATCCGGAAGTTGAAACGGCTTCGCGTGCTGAAATGGAAAGTTTACAAATGGCACGCCTTAAAAAAACGATTAGCCATGTTTATGAAAATGTACCTTATTACAGAGAAAAGTTTAGGGAGATGGGCCTGGAACCAGAAGATATTCAAACTCTAAACGATGTGATAAAGCTTCCCTTTACAAAAAAACAGACGCTTCGTGATCAGTATCCATTCGGTTTATTTGCCGTTCCGATGGAGGATGTAACACGCATTCATGGTTCATCCGGAACGAGCGGAAAGCCTACAATTGTCGGGTATACGAAAAATGATTTGGAAATCTGGGCAACAATCGTCGCACGTGGAATTGTAGCTGCAGGAGGCCGCAAGTCAGATATTTTCCATAACGCATATGGATATGGTCTGTTTACAGGGGGGCTGGGCTTGCATTGTGGGGCAGAAAAGCTAGGGGTTGCGACAGTACCCATTTCAGGGGGGAATACCGATAGGCAGATTACGATCATCAATGACTTTAAACCGCGAGGCATTTGCGGAACCCCTACTTATATTTTGAATATCGCTGAAAAGATGGAAGAGATGGGAATTGATCCTGCTGATAATGGGCTTGAGTACGGAATTTTCGGAGCTGAGCCATGGTCGGAGGCAATGAGGGCAACACTTGAGAGGAAACTGAAATTGAAAGCCATCGATATTTACGGATTGAGTGAAATCATGGGGCCGGGAGTGGCGATTGAATGTCATGAAGCACAGGATGGACTGCATATCGCAGAAGACCATTTTCTTGTCGAGGTCATTAACCCGGACACGCTTGAACCGGTTGAGGACGGCGAAGATGGGGAACTTGTATTCACCAGCCTTACAAAGGAAGCGCTCCCAATCATTCGTTACCGTACAGGGGACATCGCCTCAATTACACATGAACCGTGTAAATGCGGGCGTACGACAACTAGAATGTCCCGTGTTAAGGGCAGAACGGATGATATGATCATAGTCAGGGGAGTGAATGTATTTCCATCTGAAATAGAGCGTGTGTTATTCCAAATGGAGGGAATTGTGGCGCACTATCAGATTCATCTCGTTAAGAAGGGGAATATGGATGGTGTTGAACTGCACATTGAAATTGAAAGCGGTTTCTACAAAGAGATTGAAGAAGACTTAACGCATGGGAATGTAGAGATATTAAGGAAAACGATTCAGCATCATTTGAAATCCGCATGTCTTGTCACGATGGATATTGTTGTCAACATCCCAAAAAGCATTCCCCGTTCAGAAGGAAAAGCGATTCGTGTCGTTGATAAGCGGAAGGATGAAGTCATTCGTTTGTAAATTCCATGCTCATGAATATGGATGTGGAAACCGGACGATTCTGTCGTTCAGTTCTTTCCAGCTGAAGTATCGATTGGAATAAGTGGAGCTGAAGAAATCGAACAAGTAAACGCCATACATAAAGCGGATGCAATCGTGTTTAAATATGGGTTTATCTCTTAATGGAAGAGAAGATGGAGCCAATCATGAAATGGAGAAGGAGGAGGGCCTCTTGTCAAAATATACAGTTGTGGATCAAGAAACCTGCATTGCATGCGGTGCGGCTGCACCAGAAATCTTTGATTACAATGATGAGGGAGTGGCATTTGTCATCCTGGATGAAAATGAAGGAACTGCAGAGGTCCCGGAAGGTTTCTTTGATGATCTGGATGATGCGGTGGAGGGTTGTCCGACAGATTCTATCAAAGTGGAAACTTCGCCCTTTAAAGTTTTAGTGGATTAAAAGATTCAAAGAAACCCAGAAAATTTCCTTTTATTTAAAAAAAGACAGAATAGTCTTGCATTAAGTATAACAGTAAAATATAATAACGTTATATAAACGTTATATTTAAAAAAAGAGGTGATTTGGATGAACGTTCTTTTAAATGATATGGCAGGGGAAGAAAAGCTAAATCAATTCATTGCCAGAATCGAAGCGGGAGAAAAGATAGAGGCGGATGATTGGATGCCGGAAGAATACCGGGGCACTTTAATCAAATTAATATCTATGCATGGAATCAGTGAAATCATGGGGGCGCTTCCAGAAAAGGAATGGGTACCTAAAGCCCCGACCTTAAATAGGAAACTTGGAATCATGGCAAAGGTGCAGGATGAAATGGGGCATGGGCAATTATTGCTTCGCGTCGCCGAGGATTTGCTAAAGCCTTACAGTAAAAAACGGGATGACCTCATGCAAGATTTGTTTAAAGGAGATTTAAAGTTTCATAATGTTTTCCATATGGAAGCCAAATCATGGGGCGATGCTGGATTGATTGGCTGGCTGGTTGATGGTGCAGCCATCATTTCCCAGACGAACATGCTTGGTGCCTCATATGGCCCTTATGCCCGGGCATTACAGAGGATTTGTGCGGAAGAAGTTTTTCACGCGCAGCATGGTGAAGCGATAATCATGGCTTTGGCTGAAGGGACGGAAGAACAAAGGAAATTGGTTCAAGACTCCATCAATTATTGGTGGGAATCTTTATTACTTTTCTTTGGACCTCCCAGTAAGAATGAAGTGGGCACATCCAAACAGGATATAACGATTAAGTACAAAATCAGAACCAGTACGAATGAAGAACTTCGACAAGCTTTTTTTTCCAAATATGTGAAGCGGATCCTTTCGCTTGGCTTCAGCATTCCAGATGAATCGCTTAGGTTTGACAAAGAGTCTGAAACCTGGATTTACCAACAACCCGATTGGGGGAAATTGAAGGTGTTCGCAAGGAATGAAGGTCCCCGTTCGCAGGATCGCTTAAGTCTTCGAAGAAATTCTTACGAAAAAAATAAATGGGTACGCGAGGCATTGGCGCCAAAGGTCATTTAAGGGAGGGGGAAGGACGATATGGAAACTAGACAAGGAAATTACTTTGAAGAATTTGAAGTGTTCAGCCGTAAAACGCAATCATCACCCGTTCAATACCACTTCAGCCTGCTCGCCCCGAATGAGGATATCGCCATCATGATGGCACAAGAAAATTTCATGAGACGTGAAGCGGTTGATGATATCTGGGTCGTGAAAAGACGGAATATACGGAAAATGACGGCCGAGGAAAAGAAAACGCTTCAACGTATCGATAATAAAGACTACAGGACCACAAAAGGGTACGGGTATTTAAAGAAAAAATGGCGGAAGTATGAGCAGGGAATGCTCGATGAAAAAGAGATAATGTCTTGGGCTGGAGGTGTGAAAAATGAGGAATGAATCATTGAAGGACATCGCAATCAAGGAATTGCTGCTTCAACTGGCGGACGATGACTTCATCCATTCATACCGTGGTGCAGAATGGTTGGGACTCGCACCGCATATCGAAGAAGATGTTGCATCCGCCTCGATATCCCAAGACACGATGGGGCATGCAGCCATTTATTATAAGTTACTTGATGAACTCGGTGAAGGGGATGCGGATAAGCTGGCTCATGACCGTCCCGCCAAGGAACGGCGCAATGCGATCATTCTCGAATTGGTCAATGGTCCTGGTCACTATATGAAAGACCCGGATTATGATTGGGCGTTTGCGGTAGTGCGGAATTATTTTTATACCCAAGCCAAAGCAATTAAGGTTCAATCCCTTCATTCATGTTCGTATGAACCGCTTGCTGAAGTGGCACAAAAGGTACAGATGGAACTTTACTATCATTTGATGCACTGGAAAACCTGGTTCGTCCAATTGCTGGGATCTGGTCACTTGGAAGCGGTTTCGAGAATGAAAGCGGCGATTGGTAAAACAATGCCCGATTTTGCTGGCGTATTTTCACTTGGACAATATGGGGAGGAAATGGTGGAGCTCGGCTTGATAGAGGGCGAAGCTGTTTTACAGAAAAAGTGGATCGAGGCCATCACACCAATTTTTGAAAGTGTCGGCTTGGCAGCAACGATTCAAATAGGGATGGCAAGAGGTGATGGCCGCAATGGCCAGCATACGGAAGATTTGGAAAAGGCGCTAGAAACGTTAAGCGAAGTATACGCAAGCGATAAAGCAGCTTCATGGTGAATCAATAGAAAGGGGAGGGGTACCATGGCGACCGTACAGTTAAACACAGAAGAAATATATAGGCTCCTGGAAGACGTTAAAGATCCCGAAATCGATACAGTAAGTATTCTGGATTTAGGGATGGTCCAAGACGTGACGGTTTCGGGCCAGGACGTTTCGGTAAAAATGCTGCCAACTTTTCTTGGGTGCCCGGCATTGTCGATCATTCAAAAAAATGTGGAAACAGCCCTTAAACAGCTGCCTGCCGTAAAAAATGTAAGTGTGGAATTTTTACGTTCCCCTTCCTGGACATCCGATCGAATTACGGAAAAGGGGAAAGCTGGATTGAAGGTTTTCGGAATCTCCCCTCCTCCTCGACAAATGAAAAGTGATGGATCATGGCATGTGGATTGCCCATATTGTGAATCGACATATGTCACGATGGAAAATATCTTCGGTCCAACGGCCTGCCGCAGCATTTTATATTGTAAGGCATGCAAAAATCCGTTCGAAGCGATGAAACCGATGATAAAAATAATCTAATAAAATGGAGGTTTTCTAAAATGGTAAAACTAATCGCCCTTTATAAACAACCTGAAAACAAGGAAGAATTCGATGAGCACTACTTCAATGTACATGGTCCGATAACGGAAAAAATTCCTGGTCTTCAAAAAATGGAGGTCACTAAAATTGTAGGGACCCCAATGGGCAAAGACTCTGAGTACTACATTCTTTGTGAAATGTATTATGAAGACCATGATGCATTGCAACAAGGAATGCGTTCCCCGGAAGGAAAAGCATCAGGGAAAGACCTAATGGGCTTTGCCGGGAAACTTGTAACGATGATGATCGGTGAAGAAATAAAATGAATGCGCTTCAATTCATCGAAACGTCAATCTCGGATGGAATTGGTTATATCTCTTTAAATCGGCCTAAGCAACTTAATGCCCTTAACAGGATAATGGTTAGGGAAATAGTTTCAACCATGGAAGAATTCGACCGGGACCCGCAAGTGAAGGTTATTTTGCTATCGGGCAATGGAAAAGCATTTTCCGCTGGAGCTGATATTGACGAGATGGTGAACGATGATCCAATCAGTATGGAGTTAACGAACCAATTTGCCGAT
The DNA here is from genome assembly GCF_046715815.1 of Peribacillus sp. S4. Taxonomy (NCBI): domain Bacteria; kingdom Bacillati; phylum Bacillota; class Bacilli; order Caryophanales; family Bacillaceae; genus Peribacillus; species Peribacillus sp. S4. Next base: position 1,096,715 of record NZ_CP175708.1, read on the forward strand.
TGGGACCGAATAAGCCTAGTCAAGAAGCCTGTGATTGGTGCGGTGAAAAGTTTTGTATTCGGCGGCGGTTTTGAACTTGCTTTATCCTGTGATTTCCTGATTGCCGCCAGCGATACCCAGTTTTCCTTTCCTGAAGTGACACTAGGGGTCATGCCTGGTGCAGGAGGAACCCAAAGGTTGACGAAATTGGTAGGCAAGACGAAGGCACTTGAATGGATATTGACGGCTGAAAGGATAAAGGCAAAGACAGCCCTGCAATATGGTTTCATTAATAAGATCGTCGCACCTGAATTGTTAATGGAAGAATCGGTTGACTTTGCTAGAAAGATAGCAAAGCAACCCCCGTTAGCTGTAAGGCTGATCAAAGAATCCATCAATAAGGCCGTTGATTATCCCTTAAATGAGGGCATGCAATTTGAACGGAAGAATTTCTATATCCTTTTCGCATCAGAGGACCAAAAAGAAGGAATGAAAGCATTTGTTGAAAAAAGGGAGCCAAAATTCACAGGCGGATAAGGGGTGCTCTATGTACGAAACGATCAAATTTAGGGTTGAAAATGGAGTTGCTTGGCTTACTTTGAACCGTCCTGATAAACTAAATGCCTTTACGTCCCAAATGAATAAGGAAATACAGAAAGCGATCAAAATATCCGCGGGGGCAGATGAAGTCCGGGCCATTATCATTACTGGGGAAGGCAGGGCATTTTGTTCGGGGCAGGATTTATCGGATGTTGATGAGGGCATGAATTTAGGCCAGAAGCTACGTGAGGATTACGGTCCGATGATGGAGCAAATAGCAAACTGTGAAAAACCGATCATTGCAGGAGTCAATGGGGTGGCTGCAGGTGCTGGCTTCAGCCTGGCGCTGGCGTGCGATTTTCGGCTTGTTTCTGAAAAAGCCAGTTTTTTAAATGCTTTTGTCAATATTGGATTGATTCCTGATTCGGGGAATCTGTATTACCTTTCGCGAATCGTTGGTCATGCGAAAGCCCTGGAATTATCTTTATTGGGCGAAAAGGTTACGGCTGGCGAGGCGAAAAATATCGGGCTCGCTACAAAAGTGATCGGTTTGGATGAGTGGAACGAGCAATTGAAAGCCTTTGCAGAGAATATCGCAAACAAACCAACGAAGGCAATCGGATTAATCAAAAGATACTTAGAGGCGTCCTATCATCTTTCATTGGAAGAATACTTAAAAGAAGAAGCGGAGGGTCAGCGCATTGCTGGCTTAACGAAGGATTATGCAGAAGGTGTGACAGCATTCACTGAAAAAAGGAAAGCTCAATTCATAGGCAAGTAATATAGAAAAGGGAGTGGGATTACATGGTTAGAGTACAAGAGGCGGCATTTGAAAAAGCGGAAATGAAGCGTGATTATTATCATCTGATCATTAATGGAGAAAGAGTGGAAAGCTCGGATGGTTCCACGATTGATGCGTACAATCCTGCGACTGGTGAAATCATTGCCAAGGTTGCAAAGGCGACCAAGGAAGATGCAGAAAAGGCTGTTCAAGCTGCACGTGAAGCATTTGATAACGGGAAATGGAAGAGGACTCCGATTAACAAACGGTCTCGTGTTTTGAACAAAATTGCAGCGATCATGCGTTCACGCTTTAATGAATTGGTTGAATTGGAAGTCCTGAACAGCGGCAAATCCATTTCTGCAGCGCAAGGCCAAGTCATGCAGGCAATTGAAGATTTCGAGTTTTATGCAGGAGCGTTAGTTGCACACCGCGGATCTGTGAATAATGTGCCTGGTCAATTCCATAACTATACGGAAAAAGAGCCAGTAGGCGTTTGTGCCCAAATCATCCCATGGAATTACCCTATGATGATGGCTGCGTGGAAAATTGCACCTGCAATCGCGGTCGGCTGTTCAGTGATCGTTAAGCCAGCCTCGTTAACGCCGCTGACGGCCATTGTTTTAGGGGAAATCTGTTTAGAAGCAGGTGTTCCTTCAGGCGTGGTCAATATCATTCCAGGTCCTGGATCGGACGTAGGGAATTACCTTGTTCAGCATCCGAAAGTGAATAAGGTGGCCTTCACGGGTTCTACGCCAATCGGCAGAGATCTTATGGGCAAGGCTTCACAGACATTAAAAAGGGTCACATTGGAGCTTGGCGGCAAGTCCCCTAATATTGTTTTTGAAGATGCAGACCTTGAAGCAGCCATCGATGGATCATTATATGGAATTTTCTATAATACTGGGCAGTCTTGCGAAGCTAGATCCCGTTTATACGTTCACGAAGACATATACGATGAGTTCGTTGCCAGATTCGTAGAAAAGACGAAAAAATTGAAATTGGGCAATCCGCTCGACAAAGAAACACACATCGGTGCAGTCATAGATCAAGGGCAATTGGATGTCATCGACAATTATGTCCAATCTGCCATTACTGATGGAGCGAAGATCCTGACGGGAGGAAAGCCAGCGGTCATTGAAGGTTTCGAAAACGGTTATTGGTATGAGCCGACGGTCATAGCGGATGTCAATCATGAAATGGATGTAGTGAAAGAGGAAATATTCGGGCCGGTCGTTGTCATAATGAAATTCAAAGATGAAAAAGAAGCTGTGAGGCTCGCGAATGATACGGAATTCGGTTTAGGTTCAGCCCTTTGGACAAAAGATGGCGGGCGTGCGACTAGAGTGGCCAATCAAATAGAAGCGGGAATCGTCATGGTGAATTGCCCATTCTCCGCATTTCCTGGAACACCTTTCGGAGGGTATAAACAGTCAGGATTCGGCCGGGAACTTTGCATTGAGACACTTGATCTTTATACAGAAACGAAAAGCATCATTTCCTATCATGGAAGCCGTCCGTTAAATCCATTTGGAATTCAATAAAACAATAAAATAGACGGCTGGCTGAACGGTATGTCGGAAAAGTAATTCAGGTATGGTTGAATGCTTATCTGATTCACCCACAGCCAGCCCTATTTATTTTTGAAGGAGGAATGAACGAATGATTAGTAATCTAGTGGTCGTCGGATCTGGTGTCATGGGCAGGGGAATAGCATATGTAGGAGCAATAGGGGGCTTTAATGTAATATTGGTGGATGTGAATCAGGATGCTTTGGAAAGTGCTAGAAACGAAATCGATTCCATTTTTGAAAAGGGTTTGCGCTACCAAAAGATTACCGAGGAAGAAGCGGCAGCTGCAAAAAGCAGATTTACCTATTCTGCCAATCTGAAAGAATCAGCAGCATATGCCGACTTGATCATAGAGGCAGTTCCGGAAAAGGCGGAAATCAAGAGGGCAGTCTTCGAAACGATTGAAATCCATGCAAAAGTAGATTGTTACTTTGCAACCAATACTTCCACGATGAGTCCGACGGAAATTGGTTCTTATGGAAAGCGTCCCGAAAAAACGATTGCCATGCATTTTTTCAATCCTGTACAAAAAATGCCACTCGTTGAAATTGTACGTGGTCTTGAAACAAGCGATGAAACGGCAGCCATAATAAAAGAGGTAGCCGAAAAAATGGGGAAAGAGACCGTGGTCATAAATGAATTCCCTGGGTTTGTTACAAGCAGGATCAGCTGTTTGGTAGGTAATGAAGCGTTCTTTATGCTTCAAGAAGGCTTAGGAACACCAGAAGAAATCGATAAGGCAATAAAGTTAGGGCTGAATTACCCAATGGGACCATTTGAGCTAGGTGATTTGGTGGGATTGGATGCCCGCTTGAATAATTTAAAATATTTACATAGTAAACTGGGTGAGAAATACCGCCCGGCTCCCCTCCTTGAACAGTATGTAAAAGCTGGCAGGCTCGGCCGTAAGTCTGGTAAAGGTGTGTACGATTATACAAAAGACGGCGAGCTGGTGAGGAAATGAAGGATGTTGTGATCATTGATGCTGTGAGAACACCAATCGGAAGATATAAAGGCGCATTGAAAAGCGTTCGCCCGGATGACCTCGGCGCAATTGTAATCAAGGCGCTGATAGATCGCAATCCAGAGCTGCCGCCTGATCAAATTGAGGATGTCATCTTCGGGAATGCAAATCAAGCGGGAGAGGATAATCGCGACGTGGCCCGGATGTCCGCCCTCTTAGCTGGTCTTCCGGTAAATGTAGCTGGAACGACAATAAATCGTTTATGTGGATCCGGATTGGATGCCGTCATGTATGCTGCACGCTCCATTGCAGTCGGTGAAGGCGATATTTATATCGCAGGGGGTACTGAAAGCATGACAAGGGCGCCGTACGTCATGGCCAAACCTGAAAGTGAATTTCCGCGGGGGGCAATGGAGCTTCAGGATACAACGATCGGATGGCGTTTCACGAATGAGAAACTTAAAGAAATGTATGGTGCGGATTCCATGCCTCAAACGGCTGAAAACGTCGCCCTGCGTTTTTCTGTTTCAAGGGAGGACCAAGATCAATTCGCTTATCAAAGCCAGCAAAGGGCGAAAAACGCAGTGGAAAATGAGCGTTTCATTAATGAAATCGTACCTGTTCGATATACGGATCGAAAAGGGAATGAGGTCATTATCGAGAAGGATGAACACCCTCGTCCTGACACGACCATCGAAAAGCTGGAAAAAATCAAACCGATCTTTAAAGGCGGCACTGTAACCGCCGGTAATGCTTCAGGTGTAAATGATGGAGCCTCGGCACTGCTTTTGATGAGTGCAGAAAAAGCACGGGAGCTTGGGTTGAAGCCTCTGGCCAAATATGTTGTAGGGGCGGTAGCGGGCTTGGAACCGTCCATTATGGGCCTTGGCCCGATTCATGCCACTAAAAAAGCATTGGAGAGGGCAAGTTTGACGATTGAAGACATCGGGCTGGTGGAATTGAATGAAGCATTCGCTTCTCAATCCTTGGAGTGCATCCGCCAATTGAAATTGGATCAGGAGAAAGTGAATGTCAACGGCGGAGCAATAGCTTTTGGCCATCCGCTCGGTGCAAGCGGGGCGCGTATTTTAACAACACTCGTCCACGAAATGAAAAAGCGGAAAGTACGCTATGGCCTTGCGACGATGTGTGTAGGCGTCGGCCAAGGCATATCCGCCATTATAGAAAATATCGATAAAGAATGATTAAGCGTATGGCCCTTATTAATTTTATCTGCATAAGGGTCATTTTTTCAAAAAGGGGAGGAGACTCATGTCCAAGGTTATTTATAAAGTGATAAATCAAATCGGCTATATAACAGTGAATCGGCCCGACGTATTGAACTGCTTCGACTATGAGACACTTTGTGAACTGCAGCAAGTCATCGATGCCGTTTATTATGACGGCGATATCCGTGTCGTCATTTTCACCGGTGCAGGGGAAAAAGCATTCAGCGCGGGAGCGGATTTGAAAGAAAGGAAGTCTTTGAATGATGCCGAAGTAAGAAGGAACGTTAAAGCGATTCGCGATGTTTTTAATAGTATCACAGGGCTTCCGCAGCCGACAATGGCTGCCGTCAATGGATATGCATTGGGGGGAGGATTTGAATGGCTGCTTTCATGTGACTTTGCAATTGCTGCGGAAGGTGTTTCTTTGGGGCTCACTGAAACTAGCTGGGCCATTATTCCGGGAGCAGGCGGTACACAGCGGCTGCCGAGGTTGATTGGGGAAATGAAGGCCAAGGAATTGATCTTCACCGCTAAAAAATTGACTGCGGAAGAAGCATGTCAATTAGGGATCCTTTTGAAGGTCGTACCAAGGGATCGTCTAATGTCAGCCTGTGAGGAATTGGCAGCCAATATCATGAAGAATGGGCCGATTGCAGTCAAACAAGCCAAATATGCGATTGACCAAGGAATGAATACGGACTTGCAAACGGGAATGGCCATAGAAGGAAAAGCCTATGAATTGACCATTCCGACTCAAGATAGATCGGAAGCGCTCCTGGCATTTAGTGAACGGAGAAAAGCGCGATTTACTGGTGAATAATATTGCGCTTTCATTTTAAAAAGATATAATAATTATTATGTCTTCCGTGTGAAAATAGTAACAATGTTAGGACGAGGTGAGAAAGATAGGTACTAATACACAATCCATGATTTTTACGATATACGGCGATTATATCCGTAACTATGGAAGTAAAATCTGGATAGGCAGTTTAATTCGTTTGTTAAAGGAATTCGGCCATAATGAGCAGGGCGTTCGTGTAGCCGTTTCACGAATGGTCAAGCAAGGGTGGATTCAGTCAGAGAAGCAGGGAAATAAAAGCTATTATTTTTTGACTGATCGCGGTGTGCAGAGAATGGATGAAGCGGCCAATCGCATATATAAGATGAAACCGAATGAATGGGATGGTAAATGGCGCATCTTAATGTACACGATCCCTGAAGATAAGCGGCAATTACGGGATGATCTCCGCAAAGAATTATTATGGAGCGGGTTTGGCAGTTTTTCAAGTGGTTGCTGGATTTCCCCCAATGATTTGGAAAAGCAAATCAATCGCTTGATCGAGAAATATGACATAGATGAATATGTAGATTTTTTCATCTCGGAGTACAAAGGTCCAAAAGAAAACCAATCGCTTGTAGAGAAGAGCTGGCAATTAGAAGAGATTGAAAATAAATATGAAGAATTCATCGAGAAATACAGTAAACAATTCATCGTTCATCAAAGCATCATTAGCAGGGACGAAATGTCCGATGCAGATTGTTTTGTGGAACGAACGAACTTGGTGCATGAATACCGTAAATTTTTATTCATCGATCCGGGCCTGCCAAAGGAACTTCTGCCTTCTAAGTGGAATGGGAATCATGCTGCTCTTTTATTTAGCCAATATTATCAAGTCTTGGCTGAACCAGCAAGCCGTTTCTTTGAAAGCGTATTTCAGGAAAACAATGATTTATGCCGGAAAGATGAAACCTATGATGCCAAGGACCATCCACTCATCATTAAGTGAAAAAGAGCTTCAGCCAGCAGTTAACGACGACTGGCCGGAGCTCTTTTCAAATTCCTTGCAATAATTAATCGAGTATCCCTTTGAAGTCTTTCCCTTTTTGAACATATGTATCGATGGAAAGTTGGATCAATTCAAGATCTTTATCATTCAAACGGCGAACCACTTTTCCCGGGGAACCAATGACCAGTGAACGTGGAGGTATGATTTTGCCAGAGGAAATCAATGTGTTCGCTCCGACGATGCATTCTTCGCCGATCTCTACATTATCCAATATCGTTGAACCCATACCGATAATGGAGCGTTTGCCTATTTTACAGCCATGCAGGATGACATTGTGACCGACCGTCACTTCATCTTCAATGACAACCGGGCATCCTTCAAATAAATGAATGGTGGAATTATCCTGAATACTGCATTTTTCTCCTATTGTAATTGAATCTTCATCACCCCGCAGTACGGAATTAAACCAAATGGTCGAGTCTTTCCCAATCGAAACATCACCGATTAAATGAGCGCCTGGTGCCACGAAAACGGTATCATCAATGGATGGTTTTTTATTATTGTACGGAATAATCATAGTCTCGCTCCTTTTTTTAAAAAGTCAGAATTGTTTTTCTAATGAATATAGTATAACATTAAATTGACTGGGAGGGATGAAAGTGAAATATATTTGTGAACTTTTTGAGATAAAATATCCAATTATTCAAGGCGGCATGGGGAATATAAGCAATGCAAGTCTTGCGGCTGCAGTATCCAATGCAGGGGGCCTGGGAACAATAGGGTGCGGTACCATGACTCCTGAACAGGTAGAAGCCATCATTCTCGAAACCAAAGATAAAACCAATAACAATTTTGCGTTGAACATTCCAATAAACGTTAGTCCATATACAGATGAATTAGTGAATCTTGTCCTGAAGCATGATATACCTGTAGTTTCCTTATCTGCAGGGAATCCTGCCCCTTTCATTCCACTATTGAAAAAAAAGAATATAAAAGTGATTGCCATCGTTGCGTCGGTCAAGCACGCACAAAAAGCGCAAGAAGCAGGGGCAGATGTGCTGGTCGCGGAAGGGTTTGAAGCCGCCGGCATCAACTCGAACCTGGAAATGACGACGTTTACACTCATTCCGCAAATCAGCAAGCATGTGACGCTTCCCGTTCTGGCCGCTGGAGGAATAGGCAATGGGCAGGGGGTGGCAGCTGCATTGATGCTGGGAGCTTCAGGCGTCCAATTGGGAACCAGGCTGATTGCTACACAAGAAGCACCGTTCCATCCGTCATATAAGCAGAAACTAATCGAAGCGATGGGCAATGATACAGTAATTTTGGGCAGATCATTTGGACAGGTCAGAAGGGTATTGAAGGACCCATATACCGAGAAAGTGCTGGATCTGGAGAAACAGGGTCTGTCTCCTGTGAATTATCGTGAAATGACCTCTGAAGTCCATCATATTAATGGAGCGATGAATGGGGATGTTACCAATGGTTTTATGAACAGCGGCCAGGTTGCCGGATTGATAGACGATATACTCACGGTAAAGGAATTACTTGATGGCATGATGAAAGATGCCAAAAAACAAATGGAGGATGGATTGAGCAGGCTCTCTGCCCCTTTTATGATTTGAGAACTAAGGGTACCGATCTTGTTATGTGTACATATCTACCTATTTAGGGGCTATTCACTTGGTTAACTATATCGAATGCTTGAGGTCAATTCGTCCTCAAGTTTTTTTCGTTTCGGGGCCATCTGATATTCTATTATCGTTCTTCATACAAGCATAGTTCTGTAGTAAATAGCCCGATAACAAAACATGGACTCCATAAGAACATTGTTTTAGGATAACATTATGGAAAAATTGCGGGTTAACTTGTGATACAATGTAAAATGTCCTTTTTGACATCATGGGTGCCCGGATTCATTTTGGTGCACTCCTTTTTATATGTAATAAAAGTTAGAAAAGGGGAAACCTCAATGGAAACTTTAATAATGGATATGATTGAAGCGTTTAAATCTTTATCTTATTTCGGTGTTTTACTAGCTTTGACTTTTGAATTCATTCCTGCTGAAATAGTTTTGCCACTGGCAGGATACTGGGTTTATCAAGGTGATTTGAATTTATACTTGACTATCCTTGCCGGTTCGCTTGGTGGGGTAACGGGACCATTGACGCTTTATGCCTTAGGCAAGTATGGCGGGAGGCCGCTTGTATTAAAGTTCGGAAAATACTTTTTAATCAAAGATGAGCAGTTGAACAAAGCTGACCGCTTCTTTGAAAGGTATGGTGGGGGAATTGCCTTCTTTGGACGGTTTGTACCAGGTATTCGTACCGCCGTGTCGCTGCCATGTGGAATATTGAAAATGAATATTTGGAAATTCATCTTATATACCTATATGGCGATGCTTCCTGTTACAAGCGTTTATGTTTATTTAGGGTTTAAGTTAGGACCTAGATGGGAGCAGGCGGGAGCCATCTTTTCACAATATGCGAATTTCTTGCTTATCCCCATTGCACTTATAGTCATTTGGTTCATTATGAAGACTCGAAAACAAAAGCAAAGAGAAAAAATAAAAGTCAATCCATAACAAAAAAGGCGCCATGAACAGGCGCCTTTTTGATTTATGTCATTATTAGCAGCATCCGCCGAAGCCGCCGCCGAATCCCCAACTGCATCCAATGATGATCAGCAAGATGAATAATACGATCAGCAATGCGAATCCGTTATCGAAACCGCCGCCACAACATTCGTTACCATTTCCACCCATTTGATTTCCTCCTCATATATATTATGAATTACATACCTAGCAAAACATCTTTACCGGGAATACTTCATACTATGTATTCTAGGCCGAAGTGTTTGCTTATTCATAAAAAATGGGCGTGGGCAAACCAAGGGATTAAGCCCGAATATTTTTTTGATTTCGTTTTGAATGTTATAATATACCATGTGGATTGTGGAGGAAGGGAGCTGAATTAAGTCATGAAAGTTGCCATTATAACGGATGTGCATGGTAATGCTTCAGCGTTAAAAGCCGTCCTTAGGGATATTGATCAAAGGGAAGAAATAGATCGTCTCTATTGTTTGGGAGATATGGTTGGGATTGGCCCGGATACAAATGAAGTCCTTGAACTTTTATTTTCAAGAAATGATTTATCGATGATAACTGGAAATCATGATGAAGCTGTCCTGGCCATCATTAACGGGGAGCCGCATCCGGACGGACATATTCATGTTAAGGAGCATCATGAATGGATAGCTGAAAGGATGCAGCGGAAATTCATAAATGAATTGGAAAAATTGCCTCGAACCATACATCATATCATTAATGATCACTCCGTTTACTTCACCCATTATCACATGGAACCGAAGAAATTGGATGAGCACATAAGCCAAAATCCATATAGTAAAATCGTTGAACCGAGTTTAAATAACTTGGAAATGCTTTTCAAAGATCAGCATCACGATTTAATAGGATTCGGACACCATCATCCTATCCACCTTTATAAAAATGACCGAACGATATTCCTGAACCCTGGTTCTCTTGGCTGTAATGGTGAACCAGTTGCTCCTTATGCCATTGTTTCAATTGAAAATGCGGGTATTCAGGTAAAGCTTGAAAAAGTGGCCTATGATAATACATCGTTCCTGTCATCGTACCAAAGCTTACAAGTTCCAGAGCATGAATTCATTATACGTGCCTTCCATGGCGGGCAGCAGGCCTAAGACGTTTATAAAAGATGAAGGTTGGGGAAATGTTGAGCATAAAGGTACATGCCTGCGGATACGCTAATAGGCAAACAATATGAAGCTGGAGGTAGGTCATGAAGGAAAATGAACAGGTAATTCAAGAGCAGGAAGAGATGGAACGGCATAGTCTTGTCTGTAATGATGAATTGTTTAATAAGGATCTGTATGCCATTGTCGATGATACGATGCAAGAGGAAAAATAAACGGGGAAGACGCTGCAGGAAATGTCTGTAGCGTTTATTTTTACTTTGAATTGGTTGAAGTCCGATTTTTATTTTTAGTAAAAAATCACTTCCTGCCCGTTTGATCGCTCTTTTTGCAGCCAGTGAAATCCCTGAAGTGAATCATTTGAAACCATTCTGGATTTATCCCATACTATATATAAGTTTCAAATCGAGAGGAGGGATGGCATGGGACATCATCATGGTCACTCCCATGATCATGGGCACGGACACCACCATTCTAACAATAAAAAAGCATTGTTGGCATCTTTCTTATTAATCTCCACATTTATGATAGTAGAGGTCATTGGGGGATTCTTGACAAATAGTCTGGCTTTACTGTCGGATGCAGGTCACATGCTTAGCGATGCGGCAGCATTAGGGCTTAGTTATACAGCGATAAGGTTGGGGGAAAGGAAAGCGACATCGTCCAAGTCGTTTGGGTATAAACGGTTTGAGATCATTGCTGCTTGCTTGAATGGATTGACATTGATCGTCATATCCGTATTCATTTTCTTTGAGGCAATTAAGAGGTTCCTGGATCCTCCTGAGGTTCAAAGCATGGGAATGCTAATGATTTCAATCATTGGCTTACTTGTTAATGTCATTGCCGCCTGGATTTTAATGAGCGGAGATAAGGAAGACAATCTGAATGTGCGAAGTGCTTTTTTACATGTCATTGGTGATATGCTTGGATCTGTGGGTGCCATTGCGGCCGCACTCTTGATTTATTTTTTCGATTGGGGAATTGCAGATCCGATTGCGAGCGTCATAGTCGCGATTTTAATTATTATCAGCGGTTTTAGGGTAATGAGGGATTCTTTCCATATCTTGATGGAGGGCACACCAGATCAAGTCGATATGGATGAAGTGAAAGCATCCTTGGTAAAATTGGACGGTGTATCCGATGTCCATGATCTCCATATCTGGACGATCACTTCTGGTTTTTTGACAATGAGCTGCCATGTTGTCATAGATGAGAACGGTAATCACGATTCAGTTTTAGCAGAAGCGCAAAAACTACTTCATGATCAGTTTGGAATTGAACATAGTACGATCCAAGTGGAAAGGCAGGAAGCGGGCTGTCCCAATCCACACGAGACATGTAATTGAAAAGGCTGGCTCAGTTTAGAGCCAGCCTCTTTAGAGTGTAATGAGGAGCTCATGATTTTTCTGTATGATTTTTACGATCACATAGCGGCATTCCTGTTAAAATGAATCGAGATCACTTACACAAAGTTACGAAGTGAAAACACCGGTTAATTTTACTGAGAACATAATCCTGACACATAAAAAGGGTAAAATTGAGGGAAAAGGCTTGGTGTTTTTTTATAGTTAGCATATACAAAATAATTCCACTATAATTCAGGAAGGAGGAATCCATATATGAAAAAAATTCTTGTAGTAGAAGATGAAATTGCCATATCGATGGTATTGAAAGCATATTTGGAGCGGGAAGGTTTTGATGTAGTCCAAGTTTACGATGGGCTAAAGGCCATTCCAGTGTTTGAAGAAACAAAGCCAGATCTTGTCCTGTTGGATGTCATGCTGCCGGGTAAGGAAGGCTGGGATATATTGAAGGAAATTCGGGAGGGCGATACATGTCCGGTTATCATGTTGACTGCACTGACAGATGTCGATTACAGATTATCGGGATTTAAGTCAGGTGCGGATGATTACATCTCCAAACCCTTCGTTGCTGAAGAAGTCGTGGCCCGGGTGCATGCCGTTTTAAGAAGATCATCATCGGTTGTTACGGAAGATGGTCATGTACACGAGTTTGGGAGTTTAATCATCGATGATCTGTCATATATGGTGCATTTGAATGGGGAAGAGATAAACTTGACGCCGCGTGATTTGTCTCTTCTCGTTTTTTTCGCTAAGCACCCTAATCAAATTTTCACGAGGGAACAGCTGCTCGACCAGGTGTGGGGCATGGATTATGACGGCAGTGACCGTGCGGTGGACCTGGCGATCAAACGTATCAGGAAGGCGATAGATGCATGGCCGGTAACTGAGGGGGAAATAAAAACATTGCGTGGATTGGGGTATCAATTGAGTGTCTATGAAAACTAAAAAAAGAACCACTTTACAACGCTATTGGACAAAGAGATACGTATTGACCTTGATTTCCGGTTTGATATTATTATCTGTTTTTTCCTTATGGTGGATGGAAAAAACGGCTTTGGAATATAGGCTCAGCCTTCTAAAGTACTTAGCGGATGAAACATCCGATCGGGCAATAAAGGAAAATGGCCAGATTGTCGTTGGCCCGATCCTTTCGGAAATTGTTGAGGAACGGGAGAAAATCCTCCATCTGAATCAACAGCCAATCATCTATATCGTCGATCCCGATGCCACCATCATATATACGATGCCGCAGTTGTATATCGATCCGGATGAAAATAAACTGCCGGACGTCATCATGAAAAATACGGAGTTGGTCCAGAAAGTCAAGATTTCCGACAACAAAGTATATGTCGTCAAATCCCCCATTACATTCAATGATGAGACGAGAGGCTGGGTGGTCATTGCCCAGGAAGAAGGGGCATTGAAGGAAATCAACCAAGATCATGGTTTGTTGGCGATAATGATTGGAGGACTTCTGATTCTCGGAACGGGCGTCATTTATTTTCTTTCCAGGCAGATTTCGCGCCCCATCCAAGACGTAGCTAACGCCGCGGTCCAGGTTCGTGAAGGCAACTATGATATCCATTTCAAAGAGGAAGAGGAAATCAAGGAAGAAGAAATCTATGAACTGATAGAATCATTTAAGGAAATGACCAATCGATTGAAGGTCATGGAGAAGTTGCGGGCGGAATTGCTCGCGGGCGTAACCCATGATTTGAAAACGCCAGTCACTTCCATTAGCGGACTGATACAAGCGGTGAAAGATGATGTCGTCAAGGGAGAGCAAAGTAAGGAATTCCTCGATATTTCATTAAAGGAAACTCAGCGTTTACAAGGTATGATAGAGGATTTACTCAATTATAATGCCATATCGGCAGGCGCTTTTAAAATCCGGGTGCAAAAAGAGAATATCAATATATTCATCAAGGAAATCGCTTATCGCTGGCAGGTGACCCAAGATGATGATCAAGCGTTCGCTTTGGAGATAAGCGTTCCTGATGAACCGGTCTTTGGTCAAATTGATTCTTTGCGGATGCAGCAAATCGTCATTAACCTTTTGAATAATGCCAGACATGCACTTGACGGCAAAGGCAAAATAGCGATTCATCTTTATGAAAAGGATGAAGAACGAATCTGCATTGATGTTCTGGACAGCGGGCGGGGGATTCCAAAGCATGAACAGCAATATGTGTTCGAACCATTTTATCGAGGCGAAAACAAAAAGTTGAAGGTACGCGGTTTAGGTTTGGGACTGCCATTCAGTAAGATGCTCGCAAAAGCGCAAAAGGGAGATCTTGTGCTTAAGGATAGCAATGAACAAGGCACCATCTTCACGATTGTCATAGAAAAAGCGGATCAAATATAAAAAAGGGTTGTCCTGGTAATGGACAACCCTTTTATTATGCAGAATGCTAACTAATTAAGCTAATTGGCTGATTGCCCGCCATAATTGTACATGACGGACCTTCCTTGGAAGGAAGCGTCCCATTTCCTCTTCATTATATCCTGCATGCAAGTTCTTATGATCGAAAATGATTGGCCGGCGAAGTAAATCCGGGTTATCTTGAATAAGCTTGCAAAGATCATTAAGCGGTGTATTATTTATATCGATATTCAGGCTTTTGAATTTTTTGGAACGGGTAGAGATGATTTCATCTGTCCCGCCTTCCGTTTTACGTAAAATCTCTTTTATTTCTTCTATAGAAAGAGGCTGGGAATATAGGTTACGTTCATTAAAGGAAATTTCGTTCTTCTTAAGCCAAGCTTTTGCTTTACGACAGGCTAAACTGCTTGGAGTAGTATAAATTGTTACCATTAAAATCGACTCCTTCAAAGTTTTCAAGTTTATTGGAATGAAATTATTTTTATATTTGTGATACTCTTACTTTAACGTTTCTTTGTGTCAGCAAGATGTCAAGAAAAATAAACTTAAATGTTATTTTAAAAGGAAAGGGAGAAAATGAAATGAAATCTGCCTTTAATGAAAAAGAAACGGTTTGGGTAATGAAACCGAATAAGGACCTGCATATGCCGATATTTAATAGTGATGTGAGAGAAGTATCATGACAGGGGATTTTTGGTCACCAGTCAGGCTATCGATACAAGTAGCGGGACTGGCGGGTATCCTTGTTTTCATTTTAGGAATTTTCCTTGCGCGAATGATGGCTAAAAAGCAATTCAGGGGAAGAGTCCTGTTGGAAACAGCGTTTTTATTGCCGCTTGTTTTGCCGCCGTCCGTCGTTGGTTTTTTATTGATCGTGATTTTTGGCAAGAATGGACTGCCGGGACAATTCATTGAAAGGGTTTTTGACCAGCCCTTGATGTTCACGTGGTGGGCTGCGGTCATTGCATCTACCGTGGTAGCTTTTCCTCTAATGTACCAATCCGCTAAAACGGGCTTTGAAGGTATAGATGAAGAAATTGAAAATGCAGCAAGGGTTGACGGGGCCGGGGAGTGGAGGTTATTCCTGTTTGTAACCCTCCCATTGGCGGTCAAATCAATCGTTACAGGTGCCATCTTAAGTTCAGCGCGTGCGTTGGGGGAATTCGGGGCCACACTCATGTTTGCCGGAAACATTCCCGGACAGACACAAACCATACCGACCGCGATTTATATCGCCATGGACTCCGGGAATATGACATTGGCCTGGCTATGGGTTGCCGTAATCATTGTCATTTCATTCATTATGCTTTTTATCGTGACATACATAAAATGAATGCTGTTTTTCGTATATGCTTATGAATAAGCGAGGTGCGGCTTCTACGTCCTCTTTATGGGTGAATCCGTTTTTTTCGTAAAGGTTTCGTGCGGGCAGGTTCATTTTACCGGTCGAAACGGATATCTTTTCCCAGTCGACGTGTAATTGAAGAGCATGCAACAATGCGTCCGCAATACCCTGCCGAAAATAATCAGGATGGACGATCATTCGACAAATCAGCATTTGGCCATTTTCTTTTGTATAAGATATGGCACCAGCTAAGGCGTCACCCTTTAAATAGCATAAAAACGTTTCTTGGCAATGTATGAATTGTTCATATGTTTCCAATAGAGGAGGTATATCGGCAAAACCGATCATTTCCGCTTCCACCTTATAGGCTTCTTTCTGCAGTTTAAATAGCTGCTGGCCATAGTCTGATTCCAGGTCCCGAATTCTCATGATCAAATCCTATCACTCCTTTTCATTACATTATAATGGAAGAGGGGGATTATTGTTTCTAATCAGTCTGTGTTATAATCGACAAACAATATGAACTAATGAAATGAGGAAGAAATTTGTTAACATTTGAAGAAAAATTGAGCATCATTGAAACTTTTCCGGAATTACAGCGAAAAGACGTTTCATTGGGACGTGTGAACTTCCATTATCCAGATAGCGTCCAGGAGAAAAAGATCGTCGTTCAGCACTTGCATCCCAATGGAAATGGGTTCGTTTACGCAGGGCATATGAGAAAAAAAGACACTGACCGTAAAGGGTTTATCAATATACGTGACTATAATGAAGCGGAATTAAAAGAATTGATCCAAAGAAGCGTGGATTACCTATCTGAACCTCCGGCTGAAATCGAAGAAGAGGAAAACGAGTTCGCTAGGTTGGAAGGGGCATGGATTGGCCCTGAAAAGCAAGAGCTTACACTTCAAAAGGAAGACCTGCTTTGGAATGTTTATTCAGGGTCGAATCTTGAGGAATGTTTCGAAAGTCCGGTTGAGGCGGAGCGCTACTTATTGGACGAAGGCTTCCGACAAAGCAAGAAGAGGAATATGTAGAATTTTAGGATAATTTGTCGGTTGATTTACGGCGATAATCTTGTTTTTTTTGGATTTTCCATGATATAATATGAGTAATTATTTTTGTTCGGAAAAGTTTGATAGAAGGATTTACTGTAATAGGATTCCTCTTGAAACATTATCCAGAACCAAAAATAGTAATAAAATGGATTTTTCCAAACACAGGAGGAACTATCATGGTACAAGGTAAAGTAAAATGGTTTAACGCAGAAAAAGGTTTCGGTTTCATCGAAGTTGAAGGCCAAGACGATGTATTCGTACATTTCTCAGCTATCCAAGGTGAAGGCTTCAAAACGCTTGAAGAAGGCCAAGAAGTTTCTTTCGAAATCGAGCAAGGCGCTCGTGGACCACAAGCTGCTAACGTTCAAAAATAATTGAACGCATATAAAAAAAAGACTCCGATTTTGGAGTCTTTTTATTTTTCCTTTTTTTCGGCGATTTCCATTAATGCTTTGTCCAATTTTTCCTCGATCCGTTTAGTACGATTAAAATGCCCTGACAGAAAAAACACGATGAATATAACGAATGCGACAAGCACTAGCATGAAAAGGATAGGGAGGAACTGGGTTATATTCTCAGTCATTGGATATCATCTCCTTTTTTCTCCATTATACTTCATGCTTACCGTTGCTATGCTTGAGGGTGCCAAGTTTTAAAAAAAACACTGAAAGAGGATATGCGAAAACGCAATCCCCTTTCAGTCAGTTCTGGAAGAGCGAAGCGAACTTTTGAAGTCTGTGCAGGTCTGATTCTTGATACATCTGTTCTATCTTCAATGTCACCAATAACTGGCTCTTCGCAAATAACATATCCCGGAAATGATCGACCGCCCCACAAAAATGATTATAATTGGTTTCGCCAGTGCCGAAGACTCCCGTTTTCAGGCGAGCAATAGGCAACTGTTCCAGTTCTTTATAAAAGGCTGCTGATTTAGCGGGAAGCTCCCCATTGCCCCATGTATAGGTGCCGACGATCAAGGCATCGTAATCCGGCAATGTACGTAAATCGAATTCATTCATTCGATATAAGAAAGCCTCAGGTAAAAGGGCAGCGAGGGCTTCGGCAAGCGCTTTTGTATTGCCGCCGGCAGAATGATAGACAATGGCGATTTTACAGCTCATCGAACCCATTGCTGGCATTTACTTGACTGTATGTCCTTGACTTCTGTTCGAAGAAATCGGTTTTGGTAAGGCCGATGGATTCATCATCGAACGTCTTGATCCATGGCATCGGGTTCTCGCCATACTCTTTATACAAATTTTCAAGGCCTAGCATACGTAACCGTTTGTTGGCGATATATTCGATGTACTCATTGAATTCTTCCAAATCGAGATCGGCTTTCGTTTGGATATCTTCGAGCATATATTCAGACCATTCCTTTTCGAGTTCGACTGCTTTTTCAATCGTTGTATAGATGAACTTCGTGTTTTCTTCATTATTTAACTCAGGATATTCATACATCAAGATTTGAACGAGCATGCCAATGAAATCGAAATGGACCATTTCATCGCGATGAATATAGGATATCATCGTAGCTGAACCGGTCATTAGATTTTGGCGTCCTAGATTATAATAAAAGGCGAAAGCCAAATAGAAATAAATCCCTTCAAGGTTCGTTGAATGGATCAGTGCCTCGAATAAATGCTGAGGGCTGGGATCGTCCACGAACGTTTGATAAGCATCAACGATCGGTTGGTTACGCTTAATCACTTCAGGATGTTCTTTGATGCGGTCGAAAAGCTGTTTTTGCTTGCCTACCGGAATCAAGGAAGCAAGGATATAGGAATAAGACTCATTATGGATCGATTCCTGCTGGGCCATGTTGGCCAGGATAGCTTTTGCCGCCGGATCTTTTATGTACCGAAGGATCTCTACTAAAGTGGGCGTTTGAAGACTGTCCATTCCAGCAATCATCGTAAGGATATCGAGAAAAGCGTCCTGGATATCTTCATCCAATTCGCCCCACTGCTTTTTATCCTGAATCATGTTCACGCTCGAAGGCTTCCAAAAGTTATTGATGAGCTGTGTATAGGTATCATAGAATTTTTCATACTGTATATCGTTCCAAAGAAGGAAGCCTGAAGCTTCTCCTTTGAAAACACCGGTTGCCTTTGTTGGATGCGTCGGTTCGAGCATCCGAATTTTTTTTATATGATTGGTCATTCGTGAAAACTCCTTTAAGAATAGATTACTGGGTCATGATTGACGTTAACTTGAACAGCTTTCGCAGGCATTGTCATATTCGGAAGACGTCGAACGAACATAATACGTTGATTTCAACCCGCTTTCCCATGCCGTTAAATGGATGTCCAAAAGGACCTTCGCTTTGATTGTATTGTGTACATACAGATTAAAGCTGATTGCTTGGTCAATATGGCGTTGGCGGGCTGCATTTTGCCTGATGCTTTCCAGTTGATCCAAATTGAATCGCGTCTTTCTATAATATTCATACGTATTTGGCGTCAAGCCTGGTGCGGTCACCTTGAATTTGAAGTTTTTCTTTTCTTCGTAAAATTCAATTTCATACAAAGGATCGATTCCATCCGTGGAATTACCGATTTTGGCTGTCGATGAATTGGGGGCAATCGCCATTAAATAGCCATTACGGGTTCCGTGCTCCTGCACGTCTGCTTTTAAATCCAGCCATTTTTGATCTGTATAGTCACGCAGTTCGAAATAGTCCCCTGTATGCCAATCAGAACCTTCAAAGTATGGGTAAGATCCTTTTTCCTTGGCCAGTTCGTTGGATGCCTTGATAGTTAAGTAAGCGATCTTTTCGTATAAAGCATCTGCATAGTGAACAGCCTCATCGGATTCCCAATAAATATTCTGTGTGGCAAGTAAATGATGCCATCCAAACGTTCCTAAACCAATTGCCCGGTACCGTTTGTTCGAGATGGATGCTTGTTTGACAGGAAGATTATTCACATCAATGACATTGTCCAGCATACGGATCTGAATGGGAATCAATCTTTCCAGAACATCGCTGCCCACCGCTCGGGGCAAGTTAATGGATGAAAGGTTGCAGACAACGAAATCGCCGCTTTTACGAACCACAACAACGTCTCCATCTTCTGTTTCATATTCATCCGTGATCGTCGAAGGGCTTAGGTTTTGGGCAATCTCCGTGCAAAGGTTAGAACAATAAATCATACCTTTATGTTTATTCGGATTCTTCCGATTCACTTCATCGCGGTAGAACATATACGGTACGCCTTCTTCTAATTGAGAAATCATGATGCTTTTCATGATGTCCATCGCATTGATTTTTTCAAAGCTATAGTTTGGAAGCGTGCCATTTTCTGCGGCCTCGACAGCAAGTGCATAATGATTCCTGAAGCTTCCTTCGCCTTTCTTTTCGTCATAAAGATCTTCAAGTGAAAATCCAAGGGTTTGCTTAACGGTATGCGGATCGAAAAGATACCATTCTTTTCTGTCGCGTACAGCCTCCATGAATAAATCCGGTATGCATACACCTGTAAAAATATCATGTGCTTTTAATCTGTCATCCCCGTTTTGAGTCTTCAAATCGAGGAAGCTCATGATATCTTTATGCCAGGCATCCAAGTAAATCGCGATGGCACCTTTACGTTGTCCCAATTGATCGACACTTACAGCTGTCTGGTTGAATAGTCGAATCCAGGGCGTCGTGCCGGAACTATTTCCAGAGAAACCGCGGATATCGGAACCAAGCGAGCGAACCTTACCGACGTAAAGACCAACACCGCCGCCGAATTTAGATACTTTTGCCGCATCGTAGTTTGATAGGTAAATTCCGTCGATGGAATCTTCAATTGCGTCGATAAAGCAGGAGCTTAACTGTCCATGTGTTTTACCTGCATTGGAGAGTGTAGGAGTCGCAACGGTCATATAAAGGTTGGACATGGCCCAGTATGCTTCTTTTATCAGTTGCAGGCGGTGCTCCGTTTTTTCCATTCGCATGATTTCCATCGCGATGATCATGAAACGTTCTTGCGGCAGTTCGAAGACCTTGTCCTTTTTTGGGCGGGCCAGATAACGGTCATTCAATAAGTAGATGCCTATGTAAGAGAATAATTTATCTTTTTCCGGGTCGATCACCGATCCCAATTCCTCAATTTCCGCTTTTGTATATGAAGATAGCAGTTCTGGTTTATAAATGGGATAACGCTGACCTTCCGATAGCTGGGAGAGTTCTGTGATCAGCTCATAGAATGGGCCATAACTCTTGCCCTCATAACCTCGATTGGCTTGTGCATCCCTATACATTGTATTCAACAGTTCTGCTGCAGCAACGAAAGTCCAATCCGGGGCATCGATATCCACGCCTTCAAGAGCGAGCTGAATCAGTTTTTTTGAAGCCTGTTCTTCGGTTGAGTCACTTTTGCGATCAAGCCATTTTGTAAAACGCTTTTTGAACTTTTCCATATCGAGACGGCCTTCGAATTCCTTCGATAACATCTCAAGCTGGATGGATTTCGCTTCTGTGTCATTTTCACTTATGGTAGAGTTATATGTTTGAGTCATTAATAATCCTCCTTGTTAACTTCCGCTAAAATAAAAAAACCGCCCAAAGAATTGAGCGGATCAAACGATAGAATAAAAGAGGCATGAAAAAATAGCCGTTATACTATCGTTTCATCATCTCAATCCCCGAAGAATAAGAAACGTGAAAAATTCAAGGCAGGTCTCCTGACTCATGATCATCCTACTTTGAGTCCTTCCCGTATAGAGATCTATACAGTGGTTTTCTCATTTCGTCACATTTACAGTTGCGGGGACAGTTCCGGGTTTACACCGGATTCCCTTTTCAGCCATCACTGGCACCTTGGATTATAAAAATTCTATATATAGTTATTGGAATTGTTTATGTAATCAATATCTAGTATTTCTGCTTATATTATCGTAAGCCATATACGATGATAATTCAACTAATATATTTCAAAAAAACCAACCCTTATCTATTGACAAAGTGATGGAAGAGGGTGGGGGAATGAAAGATTTTATGGGGGAATGGATAAATCAAGCGCTGATTTTACGGGATTTTGTGTTAAAATAAAGTGTCTAGTAAAGGTGGCTCTCCGTTATTGCACTGAGGGGATTCGCGGAAAAATATTTATGAAAAAGGGGATAAAATCTTGGAAAAAGTATTAGTTTTTGGACATAAAAACCCGGATACAGACACAATCTGTTCAGCAATCGCTTATGCAGATCTTAAAAAACAGCTAGGTATCAACGCTGAACCAGTTCGTCTGGGTGAAGTGAATGGTGAAACTCAATATGCATTGGACCAATTCAAATTCGATGCTCCCCGTCTTGTGGAAAAAGTTGCAGGGGAAGCTGATGGCGTAATCCTGGTCGATCATAACGAACGCCAGCAAAGCGCTGAAGATATTGACCAAGTCCGTGTGTTGGAAGTTATCGACCATCACCGTATCGCTAACTTTGAAACAAGCGATCCATTATATTACCGTGCTGAACCAGTTGGCTGTACGGCAACCATCTTAAATAAAATTTATAAAGAAAACGGCATTGAAGTCCCTAAAGCAATCGCAGGTCTTATGCTTTCTGCCATCATTTCCGATTCTTTATTGTTCAAATCGCCGACTTGCACGGAGCAGGACGTTGCAGCAGCAATGGAACTCGCTGCCATTGCTGGAGTCGACGCTGAAAAATATGGCTTGGAAATGTTGAAAGCGGGAGCTGACTTAAGCGACAAAACGATTGCCCAGCTCATCACTCTTGATGCCAAGGAATTCTCCATGGGAATGGCTAAAGTGGAAATAGCACAGGTCAATGCCGTTGATCCGAACGAAGTCCTTGCTAAGCAAGCAGAATTGGAAGCAGCGATTGAAGCGGTCATCGCAGTGAAGGAATTGGACTTGTTCCTATTCGTCGTTACGGATATCCTGACTAATGATTCCGTTGCCTTGGCCCTTGGTAAAGCGGCATATGCGGTTGAAAAGGCATATGACGTTTCATTAAACAATAACATCGCCGTCTTGGAAGGCGTTGTATCGCGTAAAAAACAAATCGTTCCGGTCTTAACCGACGTATTCAGCAAATAATTCAGGAAAAGGGTTGCTCATTAAAACTTGGGCAGCCTTTTTTTGTACATTCAAAAAAAGACTCAACCATCCATTAAGGGTGTTTGAGTCTTTTTTCTTAATTTAAAGATTCCTTTTCTTTTTCATAGGCGATGACAATCAATTCTTTATTGGCTTCCTCGCCAAGTTTGCTTTCAAAGCTTTTCAGTTCATTCAATAAATCCGGTGACAGATTTGCTGCCGTATAATCCTGCTCGGGTGTCATGCTTTTCGCTCCTTTCAAAAGGAAATGATTCATGTTATCTATTTTGTCGGTTTGAAAAGTTTCTATTCAGCAGAATTTTACTTCTTTAAGATATTTTACTTTCTGAGGTGGCGAGTTTTTCAAGCAATGTCGAACTTTCTTCATCGAGTCCTTGGACTTGGACAGGTATTCCCAAGAGCTGATATTTAAGAATAACCGTATCGACAGCACCGACTGCTGAAGCATCCCAGATCTTGGAATGGGAGAAGTCGATGACGATTGCATCGGCTTTTTCCTTGAAGTCGAACTTTGAAACAAAGTCCTGGACAGAAGCGAAAAATATTTGTCCGCTGATACGATAAGTGATTTTCTTAGCCTGGATGTCTGCCGTTTTCTCTACTGCCACTTTAGAAATTTTAGCCGAGAAGAAAATCATGCTCAAAAGCACTCCGGCAAATACGCCTTTTGATAAGTCATGTGTATAAAGGACAATGAGGACCGTCACGATCATCACGGCTGCATCCGACTTAGGAGCTCTAGTGAGCCTCTTTAGGGAAGACCAGTCAAATGTCCCGATTGAAACCATGATCATGACTGCGACAAGTGCAGCCATCGGTATTTTGATAAGGACATCATTCAATACCACGATTAATACCATAAGGAATGCGCCCGCTACAAATGTCGATAGCCGGCCCCTTCCACCAGATTTAATGTTGATACCGGATTGGCCGATCATCGCACATCCTGCCATGCCGCCAAAACATCCGGCGACGATATTCGCAATCCCCTGGCCTTTGGCTTCCTTATTCTTATTACTGTCCGTGTCAGTCATCTCATCGACAATTTGAGCCGTCAATAACGATTCAAGCAGTCCAACAAACGCAAGGGCAATGGAATAAGGGAAAATGATCGCCAAAGTTTCGAAGGTCAAAGGGATGTCTGGAAGCATGAACATCGGAAGCGCTTCGGTCAATTGCCCCATATCCCCAACCGTCCGCACCGTAGCCCCCGTGGTAACTGCAACGATCGTCATGAATATGATGGCGACAAGTGGTGAAGGTATGACTTTCGTGATCAGCGGAAAAAGATAAATGATAGCTAATGAAACGGCTGTCATAACATACATGATCCATGTTTCGCCCACGAAATGGGTGAGCTGTGCCGTGAAAATCAAGATGGCTAAAGAATTCACAAAACCAGTCATGACTGGCTTCGGAATGAACTTCATTAATTTCCCGATTTTTAAAACCCCTAGTAAAATTTGCAGCAAACCAGTCAATATGGTTGCAGCAAGTAAATAGTTCAAGCCATGATCTTTAACAAGGTCGACCATGACGAGTGCCATTGCGCCAGTGGCAGCCGATATCATTCCCGGCCTTCCGCCGACAAAGGAGATGACGATGGCAATGCAGAATGAGGCATATAGACCAACCATTGGGTCAACGCCAGCAATGATCGAAAAGGCAATCGCCTCTGGAATCAATGCCAAGGCAACGACAATACCCGAAAGAACATCTCCTCTAACGTTGCCGAACCATTCCTTTTTGTAAGCAGATGTATTCAAAGAAACACTCCTTCTTTTATATATGTGTGTTCATTTCTTTTTTAACGCACTAAATTATAGCATGAGTCCTTTTTTCTATCTATATGGATAATATAAACGACAAATCGAGGGCTATTCATTTCTTATCTTACGAAGGAAAATGCTTTAAGAGAGAATAATTGGTATAAAAGGTGATTGAGCTATCATGTGAGGGAAGTCAATTATATCGAGGTAGGCGAATGCATACAGGTAAAGCTTGTAATAAAGTCAGTCGAATGGGATTTCCGTTAATGGCTTGGCCATTTTTGACGTAAGGGGCCCCTATAGGCTTTTGTGAAATTCCCGCTAAGGGGGAGTGGAGTAAAACGGTAGAGATCTATTTCATAATTAAAAATCAAAAACATGGATATCCCTTTCCTGCTAGCTTTACGCCACCGATTGGAACCGATTCATGACATTCTACGCTTACTTGATTTATATCTTATCGAGCCCTATAGGGTGACCGTACCTTTACCATTCATATAATGAAAAAAAGATCGTGCTCTAACTGTGTCAATATGTGGGCAGGAAGTAAGAGAGTTTTTTTACCGGAATGATATTTTCCCGTTTTACCATATATGGAAGTGGTGAGGATGAAAAGCCAGCTCTATCAAAGTTTGGGAGTATGAACCGTCCTTGTGTTAAGAGGCTATTCCTCATCAATGATACTGGATTTACATAAAGGACATGTTACTTCTTTATAATGCTTGAACCTGATCTTTCGAAGGTCGCTTCTGGATAACATTGCGAATGCATTATATCTTGTGCCGCATGCACAAGTATTTTTATCTTTAACTATGTGTCTCTCATCCGTAGTAGCTGAATAAATGGTTGGAAAGAACATATATAACCCTCCTTGTTTTAATTTTAGGCAAATTAAAAAGGGGCAAGAAAATTAATTATAAAGTGATCCATTCAAGAAAAATCTTGGCAACCCGGCTGCCGTGACAACTAAGTTGTTGGTTTAGGCCCGTGGCTTTGCGTCTTTTACTTTCATAAAATTTGCCTGAATTAATCTTAACATAAAGTTCGATGTGTTATGAAGTGCTGGAAAAATACTTATCAGTTTGTGGGTGTGTCATAAGGGTTGGTGGACTTTACGGATAGGCATGAACGTGACCCCTTCAAATCTCTTTTCCTTGATTTCTCTTCGATCATTCCCCATATAAAAAAGCTCCAGAAGTATCGAGCACTACAGCTGTATGAGCATTAAACAGGAAAAGCCTGCTTAAAGATGGAAGCAGGCTTCCTTGCCAAAAATGTGATTAATGTGATCTGGCCAACTCCGGATTGCGGTGCATCGCGAAATAGAGGACAAGTCCGGCTATGAGGAGTAACGTGCTGGTCGTG
This sequence comes from Peribacillus sp. S4, assembly GCF_046715815.1. Taxonomy (NCBI): domain Bacteria; kingdom Bacillati; phylum Bacillota; class Bacilli; order Caryophanales; family Bacillaceae; genus Peribacillus; species Peribacillus sp. S4. Next base: position 1,122,653 of record NZ_CP175708.1, read on the forward strand.
ATGAAGACGGCAGAGAATCCGTAGAAACCAGCAACCATTCCGCCCATTGCGGGTCCGATGATATTGCCTAAAAAGCGCAGGCTCGTATTGTACCCAAGCACTTCCCCCTGCATTGCGACAGGCGCTTCTTGGCGAATGTAGGCAATCCTTACAGGGATGATGCCGCCTATTGCCATGCCTAGTATGAAACGTACAAAGACAAGCTGCCAAAAATGATTGATGAAGGCACCGGGCAAGTAGACAAGAGCTGTCAGAAAAAGAAGCAGCACAAGTATCTTCACATGTCCATGCCGATCACCTATCTTGCCCCAGTGACGCGCCATCAATAAATTCCCCAGGCCTGCTGCAGAAAAGGCGATTCCTGAATAAAAACCAAGATTGGAAGTTCCATGCAGCTCACCAACGTATAATGAAAGAATGGGCTGGATGCTGAAGTGGGCAACTTGGACAAGCGTGGAGATGAGCATGACATTCACCAGGATGGGATTCCTTAAGATATGTGAGAGAACCTCCCTGCTTGTATAGCTCGACTTCGTTCCCTTCTGCCGCTCCATTCGGTACTCCTTGGTTGCAAAAACAAGAAGACCAGAGATGAAAATGGTGATGGAGGTGAATTTAAAGGCGGTTGAATAGCCGAGTGTGTCTGCAAGGACGCCGCCAAGCAATGGTCCGAAAAGGGAACCGGTTATATTTCCCGTTTGTATGGTTCCCAGTACACGTCCGGCAATTTCTTTTGGTGTTTGCGTTGATATGAAGGCCTGGGACATGGAAATGAAGCCGGTGAATATTCCTGTGAACATCCTTAGGACGAATAGCTGCCAAACATTTTCGACGAATCCCATCAGGAAGATGGACAGGCCCATCCCAAACGCGCAGGCAATCAAGATTTTCTTTCTGCCATACCGGTCACCAATCCGTCCCCAAATGGGGGAAAATAAAAAGGCTGTCACAAAAGTGATTCCAAAAGTCCATCCGGACCAATGCTGGATATATTGAGTCGAATAATCTCCGAATGTACCAATGTATAAGGATATGAATGGGAGAACCATCGTCATGCTCCCGCCTATGAAGAAATTGGCGAACCACATGATGAAAAGGTTCCGTTTAGCTATTTTATGAGCGTTCATTTTACATACAACACTTCTTTCCTCCAAAAAAACTTCGGGTTCCTAAATAATAGTATACAGAAATTAATTAATTTATTAAACGAATTTGTTTAACAGGTTTTTTAATGAATGGGCAAATGGTATAATGTGAAAATACTGATTTTTCAGAAAAATTAAATAAACAAAAGGTATTCATTTTTCCAATTAAAGGAGTTTTAAACATGTTGACGATTTTAGGGTTTTGTATGATTTTAACGTTTCTGGTCTTGGTCATCACGAAGCGGTTATCAGTGGTTGTCGCTTTTATCTTCACGGCAATAGCTTTTGGTCTGATTGGTGGGTTTGCCTCGGAAATGGGAGATATGATGGTTGCGGGTATTTTAAAGGTGACACCGACAGCAGTCATGATCGTTTTTGCTATTCTGTATTTTGGTTTAATGATTGACGTTGGTTTATTCGAGCCCATGATCGCTAAAATACTGAGTTTTGTAAAAGGAGATCCGCTAAAGGTTGTCATGGCAACCGCCATTATAACCATATTGGTAGGTTTGGACGGAGACGGTTCTTCTACATTCATGATCACTGTTTCGGCCATGCTGCCGCTTTATATCAAATTAGGGATGAACAGGCTCGTATTGGCCTGTGTCGTTGGTTTGGCCGCTGGCGTCATGAACATGATTCCATGGGGCGGTCCTTTGGTCAGGGCGGCCGCGAGCCTTCAGGTTGAAGTTTCGGAGTTATTCATTCCTCTTATTCCGGTCATGGTTTGCGGTCTTTTATGGACGCTTTTTTCGGCATATGTACTTGGCAAAAAGGAAAGGGAGAGATTGGGAGTCGGCTCCTTGGAGACGAACATCCAACCTGGTATGGGCGAACAGGCTGCAGCTGTTGAAACCGCACCTCAAGGAACATCCAGGCTTTTTTGGTTTAATTGGTTCTTGACGATTTTACTGATGGTATTGCTGGTGATGGAAGTGCTGCCGATCCAAATCTTATTTGCCTCCGCTTTTGCGATTGCACTATTCGTTAACTTTCCGAACCCAAAAGAACAGCAGGAAAGGATTTTAAGTCATGCCAATAGTTTCGTGATGATTTGTACACTCATTTTCGCAGCTGGGATTTTTACGGGTGTATTCACGGAAACAAAGATGATGGACTCGATGGCTGCTTCAATCGTAACTGTCATTCCGGAGTGGCTCGGGGCACATTTGCCACTGGTGGTAGCGCTGACGAGCATACCGATGGGGTTCATTTTCTCACCTGATGCCTATTATTTTGGCATTCTGCCAATCATAAGTGAAACGGCATCGAACTTCGGCATTGCCCCTGTAGAAATCGGAAGGGCGGCATTATTAGGTCATTCGACCGCAGGGTTCCCCTTATCGCCATTGGTGCCTGCAACATTCATATTGATTGGCCTTGTAGGCGTGGATTTTGGGGATCATCAAAAATTCCTGTTTAAATGGGCGTTTGGGACAACCATCATCATGACGATCGCAGCCATTACTTTCGGGGTCATCACTTTGTAAAAATGTGAGCCCATTAAGCTATAGTGTAATATCCTTGTCTGTGAATTTAGTAAGGTGTTCACTCTCATTGGTGTAATCTATTTTCCTATTTATGCCGCTATCTGTTTATTCTTCCATAATAGTGGAAAGTAATAAGAGGAAGATACATATAAGAGAGTGGAGGGAAGTTATCATGAACTATAAACAAAAGCTTATACTGCCTATGTGTGCTGCCTTTTTACTGTATGGATGCAATTCAGCGGATGATTCAAATCAGGCCGATAATAATGCCGAGGACATGACTACAGCGGGACAAGGAACAGATACAGAGGTTGATCCGCAGGTGAAAGCGGAAGTTAAAGATGTAGAAGGTAAAACACTTGGAACGGTGAACTTTACCGCTGAAGAGAATTCTGTAGTGATCGAGACCGCTTTGGAAGGTCTTGAGCCAGGCTACCATGGATTCCATGTGCACGAGAACGCAGCATGTGAGCCGGATGCCAAGGATGGCCCTTTCACTACAGCGGGAGGACACTTCAACCCAACTGATGAAACGCATTCTAAACACGCAGGTGATATGCCCCCTTTATATGTAAAAGAAGATGGGACAGCAAAATATACGGCAACATTGGATAACATGACAATAGACCAACTGAAGAAAGAAGAGCTGGCTGTAATCGTTCATGCTAACCCAGACAACTTTGCCAATATTCCTGACCGCTATGAAGCCAATGGGAAAAAAGGACCGGATGCAGATACTTTGAAAACTGGTGATGCAGGCGATAGACAAGCTTGCGGGATTGTTGTAAGTGCAGATGCAAAATAACATGAATGAAGAGCGATTCCTCTAAAGAGGAATCGCTCTTTTCATGCAGGTAAGACTGATGACCGCTATAATCTAAAAGCGGAAACCATTCTTTTTACGTATTAAGAAGGTTTTTTCTATTGTGATATAGAAGTAAGAATGGAAGTAATATTGCAGTAAAAGCAGATGGCATTAAAGATCAAAGTTAATTCTTACAGTGGAATGAAGTCCAAGGCATAAGTTTAATATAGAAAAATAAGATTTGGTTTAATCGATAAAAAAACCCGAACAGGGATCATGTCCACTGATTCGGGTTTGCTAAAATCATTTTGCCATAATGGAATCTTCGATTAGCTGTAATCTCTCAGCCACTTCTTCTTCAGAAAGGTTATGCTCAACTACATAGCGATTACGCGGATGCACTCGGCATTCATGGGTACAGCTGCGCATATGTTTGTGTTCATTCTCTTCGCTGCAAAGGATTTTCTTGTTGCATTCAGGATTAGCGCAATTGACATAGCGTTCACAAGGTTCGCCGGAATAAATATCGCGTCCGACGATTACATGTTCCTTTTGATTGATAGGTACGGCAATCCTTTCATCGAAAACATACATTTGGCCATCCCATAGCTCACCTTGGACCTCGGGATCCTTCCCGTATGTTGCGATGCCGCCGTGCAGCTGGCTTACATCTTCAAAGCCTTCCTCGACAAGCCAGCCGGAGAATTTCTCACAGCGGATACCGCCAGTGCAATACGTTAGGATTTTTTTGCCTTCGAACATTTCTTTATTTTCCCGTACCCATTCCGGAAGTTCACGGAAATTCGTGATTTCTGGCTTGATTGCACCCCTGAAATGTCCTAAATCAAATTCATAGTCATTTCTGGCATCAAGGACGATGGTGTTTTCATCTTGCATTTGCTCGAAGAATTCCTTCGGGCTCAAGTATTTGCCTGTCGTCTTGTTCGGGTTGATGTCGTCTTCCAAGCGAAGCGTTACAAGTTCATTGCGTGGACGAACATGCATTTTTTTGAAAGCATGGCCTTCAGCTTCATCTATTTTAAACACGATATCGGCAAAGCGGGGATCGCTTTTCATCATGTCCATATATTTGTCGGTTTGTTCGATCGTACCTGAAACCGTTCCGTTGATACCTTCTGAAGCCACCAAGATACGGCCTTTCAATTCAAGGGCTTTACATGCCGCAAGATGCTCGGCTGCGAATACTTCGTGATTCTCGATAGGTACATACAAATAATAAAGTAATACTCTATATGGTTTTGTTTCCATTTTTTATTTACCACCTATGTTTTATATTTGCAAGATATAAAGGGTGATCATTTAGACACTTTTCTCTTACAGATAATCATTATACCAAGAAAACGTAAAAATGATAAGGGCATGAAGAAAAATCAAGAGGAGTTGTATCGAATGTTGAAAGAGTTAATGAGATACCCAATCATTCAGGCACCGATGGCAGGAGGAGCTTCCACTCCGAAGCTTGCGGCTTCTGTATCCAATGCAGGAGGATTGGGCTTTCTCGCAGCTGGCTATAAGACTGCGGAAGAGATGATGGACGAGATAGGGCAGACCCGTCAGTTGACTGAACGCCCTTTTGGCGTGAATGTATTTGTGCCAGGCAACGAGCCGGCGGATGAAAATATATTATCTGGCTATCGTGAAAAGATCGAAAAAGAGGCCGAGAGCGTTGGGGCTGAGATTGGAAAAGCCGATAGTGATGACGATGATTGGGGTAATAAACTAGATGTATTGAAGGAGGCTGGGGTCGCGGTCGTCAGTTTTACGTTTGGATGTCCAACGGAAGATGTAATAAGGGAGCTCCAAGATGTCGGTTCCCTTATAGCCGTGACAGTAACCAACCTTCAGGAAGCAAAAAAGGCGGCGGGAGCAGGCGCGGACGTTCTATGTGTGCAGGGGTTTGAAGCAGGGGGGCACCGGGCCAGTTTTGATGACCGCACAGAAGATGATTACGGCCTTTTAGTATTGATTCGGATGATAGGGGCTGAGCTGGACTTACCGATCATTGCCGCGGGCGGACTGATGCATGGAAAGGATATCGCAGCCGTGCTCGAAGCGGGAGCAACAGCGGCGCAATTGGGTACCGCTTTCCTTCGCTGTCCCGAAAGCGGGGCTAGTCCGGTCCATAAGGCGGCGCTGGGAAATCCCCGATTTACTAAGACTGCTGTTACCCGAGCCTTCAGCGGCCGGAGGGCACGCGGGTTGGTGAATCACTTTTTAACGGAATATGATAGCGTTGCACCGGTCGCCTATCCTTATGTCCATCACATGACCAAACAAATGCGAAAAGCAGCCGGACAAAAGAACAATCCTGAATTGATGGCTTTGTGGGCAGGACAGGGTTATAAGTTGAGCAGGGAACTTCCTGCATCGGAATTGGTTGAACTGCTTGTGGATGAATTAAACTGAGGAGGGTTTGGATGCTGATGGAGATAAGGGAATTATTCTTGGATGAGCCACCCCCGATGCATTTATTGCTTTTGGCAGATCCTTCAAGGAAATTGGTCGAGGAATATTTGGGAAGCGGAACGTGCTTTGTTGCCATGGGTGATAACCGGATGATCGGCGTTTGTGTTTTACTGCAAAAAGGCCCGGAACTGATAGAGATAATGAACATCGCGGTCGATGAACAGTACCATGGAAGAGGAATCGGCAGGCAATTGATTGAGCATGCGATAGGCCATGCAAGGGAACAGGGATATAAAATGATTGAAATCGGAACGGGGAATTCGGGGATAGGGCAGCTTGCCCTTTACCAAAAATGCTGTTTTAGAATAACTGGGGTCGATCGGGATTTTTTTACTAGAAACTATTCCGAGGCCATTTATGAAAATGGGATTCAGTGCCAGGATATGATTCGCTTGTCACAAAGCTTGGACTAAGCAGGAATCATTCAAGTCTGACGGAAAAGCTTTACAGACAAAAGTGTGCGTCGAATTGGCTTAGGGGGTAATGAACTTGTTCTTTGGTGATATGATTTATCTTCTTTTTGCTTTACTAATGCCATTTTTATTTGCGATTGGTGTTTTCATATTCATTCGATCAACGAAAAGGCAAAAGGATTCTTTATCGGAAATTCGTAAAGACTCACATGAAAAATAGCAGTAAGAGAAAAGAGTGCAAAACAATGGCACTCTTTTTCTCATTTTCACCTTTCTAAAAAAGCTTCCAAATTCCTTTTCACACTGGGCCATTCATGCTCGAGAATACTATAGACCACCGTATTCCTGATCCTCCCATCTTGCAGCTTTTTCTCCATCCTCAAAATCCCTTCTTCAAGGGCGCCGAGCCTGGTTATTGCGGCACGTGATCTTTTGTTGCATTCGTCCGTCCTGAATTCAACCCGTTTCATTTGCCACTTTTCAAAAGCATGCTGCAATAACAAGTACTTACATTCAGTGTTAATGGCTGTTCGCCATTTGTCGGGATGATACCAAGTCGCGCCGATTTCCAGCGATTGATTATGAAAGTGAATATTCCTTAAGCTCGTGCTGCCAACTACCGAATCATCTGTCCGATCGATAACGACAAATGGATGATGAAGTTCCTGTTCCCTTGCTCGAATGCCTTCCTTTACATAGGAGATCGCCTCTTCATATGACAAAATCTTTGTTGCACTCCATTTCCATATTTCAGATGGCAGGGAAGCGGCGTAAAGCGGTTTGATATGATGTTCCATCATCGGGGTGAGTATCACGTGTTTACCGTATAATTCGAAATGCTCCATAGTTTCCTCCTCTTGATTGATATCTTCATTATAAAAATATTCTGGTTCTGCAATAAGGACCAATGCTGATATAATTTATGGAACCAGTTTGAAGGAGGACCAAATGTTTGAAATCACTTTAACCCTAGATAAAACGAACAAAGAAGCTTTATATGTGCAATTGTATAAATACTTTATAAAGGAAATCCAGAATGGACAAATAAAGGCCGGAATGAAACTGCCTTCTAAACGAAAACTGGCCTTGCATTTAGGGATAGGCCTGAATACAGTTGATACGGCTTATCAGCAGTTGATGGCAGAAGGATATGTGGAAAGTCAATTAAGGAAAGGGTACTACGTAGCCGATTTAGAACCGATTTCAGCTTTGAATGAGCCATTGCCTGTAACAGAAGGGATAATGGACCCTCTGAATGAAAGAAATGAGATAGATTACAATCATGGCCGGGTGGACGTGGATTCTTTCCCGCATGCCGTATGGAAAAAGTGCTTGAATAATACGTTGTATCTACAGGAAAGGGAAATGTTCATGAGCGGTGATCCACAAGGGGAATGGGGGCTTAGGGCTGAGATTTCATCCTATCTATTCCAATCAAGAGGAGTTCGCTGCGGGGCTGATCAAATCATCATTGGGGCAGGTACCCAGTATTTCATCCATCTTCTGCGGTTACTACTTGGAAATGAGCGGGTATTTGGGTTAGAAGATCCTGGCTTTCATCGGGTAAGGGAGGTACTGAGGCTGGAGGGGGCGGTGACGGAATTCATACCTTTGGATGAAAGTGGAATGAGTGTGGACTCATTGAAAGAGAGTACAGCGGATGTAGCCTATGTCACACCTTCCCATCAATTTCCTTCCGGTATGATCATGCCGATAACTAGACGGGTGGAATTATTGAATTGGGCGGTGGAAAAAAAAGGTTATATTATTGAGGATGATTATGACGGGGAATTCCGACATGCAGGCAAACCGATTCCGTCGTTGCAGGGGTTGGACACAAATGGAAGGGTCGTCTACCTAGGCACGTTTTCAAAGTCGTTCATCCCATCGATCAGGGTGGGATTTATGGTGTTACCCATGGAGTTGTCTTGCCGATTTCAGCAGAAGTTAATCGGATATAAACAGACCGTTTCCAGACTGATTCAGGAAACGCTCTGTCTTTTTATGAAAAATGGACATTGGGAACGCCATCTGAATAAAATGCGAACGATTTATCGTAAAAAGAATAAGGTGCTGCTGAACGCAATGGAAGAGAGCTTCCATGATCGTGTAGCCATAATCGGTGAAAAGTCAGGATTGCACGTTCTTTTAAACGTAAAAAACGGCAGCAGTGAGGCAGAGCTCATCCAAAGGGCTGCCAGTGTAGGGGTTAAAGTCCACCCAACATCGATTTATCATTCAAAGAAAGTGAAAGATCCGACTATTTTGATTGGGTACGGTGGTTTAACCGAAAGGGAAATCGAAGCTGGAATCCGGCTTTTAAAAAAGGCATGGATATAGCTTGGTGTGAAAGTAAGGAAACTCCTTGCTTCACACTTATTCTAAAATGATACAAGCTACCCATTTTAGTTTCTTATATTATTGAGGATTTTAAGGACCGTCTGGAAAAATACTTCCTGTTCTTCTTCAGTAATGCCTTCCAAGGCCTTTCCTTCGATTTTTTCTGCAATCTTAAGACATTTTGTATGTACCTCTTTGCCCCGGGGGGTCAGTTCGATTCGTTTTTCCTGTTCATCTTTACCAGGAACTTGTTTAATCATATTATTCTGTTCCATGCTGTTGACCGAACGTGTGATGATCACACTGTCTACATCCAGGTAACTGCAAATATCGGGGATTGTGGAATAGCCACAGTTCTTTAAGTAATTCAGGATTGTCCACTGATTATGGTAAATTTCAAGGGCTGTAATTTGTTCATTCATTTTGCTGACTAATGATCTCGATACTTGTAAATATTGATGAAATAATTGAGTAGGGTTCGTCATATGATTCTCCTTTATAATGGTCGACCAGTCCATTATATTCTTTAATTCTTAAAAGTCTATTGTAAAGAATCATTTATTTCAGTCAATGTTTATTTTTGGAAGCAAAGCGGGGAAGGGTGAAATTCTGGCAATAGGAATGAATTGAGGGAAAGCTCAGTCTTCCCAAATCTCAAACAACAAAGGGGGAAGCATCTGCACAATCACAAGAAGAACATCAATCATGATGGAATATATTTCAGCCTAGAGACAAAGTCGAGAATTCACGTTTACCTACAGTTTTTTTGTGGTTTGTCCATTTGGGCGTTTATTTCCGTTCCAGGCACTCGCTTTCCGCGGGCGGTCCGGGGAGCCTCCTCGGCTTGCACCTGCAGGGTCTCCCTTGGAGGCGCTTTTCCCGCAGGAGTCCCGAACACCCGCTCCAATCAACTTTGTTATAAGATTTAGTTAGAAACCATACCTGAGAGGTTGAAGGTGCTGCCGGTACATCAATTAAAGATAGATACACTTTCCGGACCCCTTTTAGTCTACTGCTTGTAATATATGATGGGAAGAATATATTACTCTTTGAAATGGTCCGTAAGTGCCGACGAAATTGGTAAAAGTATAAAACGCGCTGAATGCAGTATATCCTGCAAACAAAAACCAGCCTCTAAAAAGTGGCTGGTTTTTGTTTAAAACTTCTCGCTGGTGGAGCGGTGCTTTGTTTCTTTTTTATTTCGTTCTTCTTGATGTTCATATTTAATTTCATCAATTGGTAAATCATCAATGGGCATGACCACTTGATCACGTTCCAGCTGTTTCTCCTGATTTTTCTTGAAGGCCTTGGATTTATCATTACGCTCCTCAAGATACTTTTCTTTATCTTTATTATCCAATGTAAATCCCTCCATCTCTTTGTATCTCTTTTTCCCCTTATTGAGAAAATAAAACGTATAAGCGAAATATATGTGTCCCCGTTTCATAAATATAAGGAGAACAGGAAGGTGCAAGGAGGGTTTGTTCAGTGAATGTCGCCGTCTTTTTTCGCTGGTTTTGGAGGGGAATACTCCTTCTAGTCATATTAATCGTCATTCCGTATTCATGGGCGTTGATTTTAGCGCTGCTCACCGCCGTTCTTTTGGATGGATTGGTCCGCATGATTGGTGAAACGGCAAAGCTGCATCGTTTTTGGGCAGTGTTAATTTCATTTGTTTTATATGTAGGCGGGCTTATGAGCATCACTTATTATTCTTTTTCGGTATTAATCAAGAAGGTCATTGTCTATTCGGAAGAATTTCCCGGTTTCATACGTGAAGTGTATTTGACGGCTATATTGCCAGTCATTAGGCAATGGGAACGGTATTCGCAAACTTTGCCGACAAACCTCATTCAATCGGTAGAACAGACGATGGAAAAGGGAGTCATGGCTCTGGAGGGGTTCACAGAGGGCTTTGTTCAGGATATGGTCCAGTTCGTGACACTCATTCCTGGACTTTTCATTGACTTTTTAATTTACTTAATCGCTTTATTCTTATTCAGTCTTGAATTGCCTAAATTAAGAAAAAAGGCAGTCCTTTATTTAAAGACATCCACCTATCAAAAAATTTCGCTAGTTTATCAAGATTTAAGTATGGCAGCCGTAGGCTTCATAAAGGCACAAATCCTGTTGAGTTTAATAACGTTCATCATGGCTTATGGAGGACTATGGTTGTTAAATGTGAAGTATATGATTCCATTGGCACTGTTAATAGTGGTGGTGGACATTCTTCCTATCTTGGGGACGGGATCTGTGCTGGTTCCTTGGGCAGCGATTGTTTGGGCTCAAGGAAATCATCATCTTGGTGTTGGCCTCATCATTCTATTCCTGGTCATTACCATCATAAGAAGGACCATCGAACCAAAAATCTATTCAGCAAATATGGGGTTGAGCCCATTGGCATCGTTGGTCAGTCTTTATTTAGGGTTTAAGATGCTTGGTTTCCTTGGGCTTTTCCTTGGACCTTCGATACTGATTGTTTATGATACGCTAAAGAGGGCAGGTGTCATTAAAACCAACTTCAAAATATGAAAGATTATTAGATGTTTTTGGCCTGATTTCTTAAATTTGACATATCTTTTACCGCTTTACCTTGACCGTTGCAATGATTGCAGTCCCGGGAAAAGAATTGAAGATAACGGGTTTTCCCTTTCCCTTTGCAGTGCTGGCAAATGGTTATGAGTTTCATGATTCTTCACTCCTTCAAAAAGTATCGCTTTTTTAACAGTATGAAACAATAAAGGTAGAACTATACTTCATGTAATCATCCAATGTTAAATGAAGCAGGTTTTATATAATATGTATTTATTTTATTTCATGTACCAGTTGAAAAAAAAATAACCCCCGCTCCTATTGTATTAGGAACGGGGGTTATTATCATGAAACGATTTCGGTTTGTGATATGATCGGGAATTCTTTCACTTCGCTTACGACTTTTGCCTGTTTATATATTTCAATATAACGAATATGGTGATCTTCCATTTCCTTTATCCTGAAGTTATAGGGACCATAAGTCAGGATATCACCTTGTTTGGCCTCATAATCCTCTGTAAGGATCCATCCGCCCATCGTATCAATATCTTCATCATTGATATCCAATCCGAGTAAATCATTCACTTCACTTACTAATACCTTGGCATCGATGATGTAGTGATCTTCTTTTAATTTGCGGACATCGGGAACTTCATCCAGGTCGAATTCATCGCGGATATCGCCAACGATTTCTTCAAGGATATCTTCAACGGTAACCAAACCTGAGGTACCGCCGTATTCATCCATGAGGATGGCCATGTGGATCCGTTCCTTTTGCATTTTTAAAAGTAAATCGTGAATCGGGATACTGTCAATGACACGGATGATCGGACGAACATATCGGTCGATCGTTGACGCTGCCTGATTGTTTCTGTCTATCATTTCAGTGAATAGCTCTTTGATATTGACCATTCCGATAACATGATCCTTATCACCATCAATGACAGGATATCGCGTAAAATTCTCTTCCGCCATTACGGTGAAAAACTGCTGGATCGTATCATCTTTGGATACCGTTGCAATTTCTGTACGTGGAACCATGATTTCTTTTGCGATCCGATCATCGAATTCAAAAATCTTATTCACATATTTAAACTCTGATTGGTTAATTTCGCCACTTTTGTAGCTTTCGGAAACAATGATTCGAAGCTCTTCTTCTGTATGAGCCAAATCATGTTCGGAAACCGCTTTTAATCCTAGCATTCTTGTAAGCGTCCTTGCAGAGCCATTCAGTACCCAGATGAATGGATACATGACTTTGTTAAAGGCAATTAAAGGTTTCGAAACCAATAATGTTACTTGCTCCGCTTTTTGAATCGCCAATGTTTTCGGTGCCAATTCTCCAACAACGACATGTATGAACGTAATGAAAGAAAAGGCAATTGCAACCGAGAGTGCATGTGAAGCTGAATTTGGAAGATTCAATTGATTAAAGAGTGGGTGCAAAATTTTTTCAACTGTCGGTTCCCCAAGGAATCCAAGCCCTAGGGCTGTAACGGTAATTCCGAGCTGACAAGTTGAGAGGTATTCATCCAGGTTGGAGATGACCTTCTTTGCTGAAATGGCATTCCTCGTTCCTTCTTCAATTAATTGATCGACCCTCGTGCTTCTCACTTTAACAATCGCAAACTCCGTAGCTACAAAAAATGCTGTTAAAGCAATTAAAATGGCAATAAGAACCAAGTTTATTATGTCCAAATAGTCTCCCTTAACTCGCCTTCGAGACGAATAAGGAGTACACCTCCTACATTTTTAAAATATACAAGTATATTTTTTTTGCCGTGCTGAGTATTTTCGGGATTGCTTCTGTGGCCATAGATGTGCAGCCGCTTGAACTCCCATTTCTTTTAGTGATGAAGAGAATAATAGTATATGCCGATTAGCGATGCGTAGACGGGAAATAGAAGAATTTCTGTCTGAAGGAGTGCAGCCATTTTCCAAAAGGATACATATCCGTTACGCAAAGCAGCGCCTGTCCGTCACAACGAACATTCTTTAATGCCCCATCAAATCACCTCAATCTAATTAATTTAAATACTTTCATTATAGAAAGAGTTAATCATTCAGTCAAACAGCTTACGGCACCTTAAATCCGGTAAATTGCTTGTAAAGGATCAGTTTGAGCTAATAAATAGCTGTTTTTGACTGTTTTCTCTACTTTATTGTAACATATTATAGAATATTCAGAAAAATGAGGGCCGTTTCATAAAAAATTGCTCAGTTTCATTATTTTTTTGATGGTACAAACATATTCTATAGAAACCAAGACAAGTTTTAAATGCAAGAATTAAAGGGGGTGGCGGCCATGAAAATCATGGAACGGATGGCAGCGATCATTGCCGGCAGCATGCTTGTAGGTGTGGGAATCAATTTTTTTCTGATACCTTATCATTTATTGGATGGCGGCATGATAGGGATTGGGCTGATTTTTCATTACTATATAGGACTTCCGACAGGACTGGGTGTGATTTTGAGCAGCATTCCATTATATATATATGCTTGGTACTTTGAAAAAAAATTATTCCTGAACAGCTTGCATGGCTTGCTTTTTTCCTCTTTATGCATCGATATTTTTTCCGACGCTGTCACAGGATGGAACCTCCCCATTTATGTAAGTGCGATAATCGGGGGAGGGTTGATTGGACTTGGAATCGGTTTAATGCTTCGGTATGGGACCTCTACAGGCGGAACAGATATGTTGGCACAGATCCTTTCCAGGAAAAGTGGACTCAATGTAGGTCTGCTGATTTTTTTCATTGATGGGTGTGTACTGCTTTGCGGATTGAGCGTTGTGGGGACTTCAATCTTTTTATATTCATTTTTAACGATCATCGCGGTAGGCATGCTGACTTCAGTCACCGTAATGCGAACCATTTGATGTGAAATTATGTATAAAAATCTGAAAAAAGGAAAGGATGGGCAATATGAAGAGGACAGAGTTTTAGTCTAATAAATAGTAAAGGGAAGTTCATATGAAAAAAATTTATATGTGTACTGCGTTGTTAGTTATGCTGGCAGGGTGTCAAGAGTCTGAAATGCCAGAGGATAAGGAAGTGAACAGTGCTGTTCCAGTATCGATGGATGCATCAATTGTCATTAAAGGGAAAGTGGAGCCTGGAAAAGAAGTCATTCTTGAAACGGCAGTGAAACAGGGAAGCCAATTGGTGAATGAAGCTGATGAGGTGCTGTTTGAAGTGAGAAAGTCCGGACAGGATAAACGGGAAATGCTTGAAGCAAAGAATACTGGAAGTGGCATGTATCAAGTGATGCATACTTTTGAGGAACAAGGCAAATATATTGTAGTGTCCCATGTAACGGCTAAAGGCCTTCATGTAATGCCTGAAAAGGAAGTTGTCGTTCCAGGACATGAAAGTGAAGATGCATCGGTTCACCCTAGTACGGATGTATCTATCGGGTTTCATAGTAACCCTGTAAAGGCAGGAAACAGTTCGAACTTTGAAGCGACGGTTGAATTGAATGGGAAGCCGCTGACAAATGCAGATGTGAATTTCGAGGTGTGGAAGGAAGGCAGCGAAGAGAGTCATTTCACCAAGGCTGAAGAAGATGGGAATGGAACATATCTAAATAAGGTATCTTTCGAAGAAGCTGGAACCTATAAGGTCCAGGTCCATGTTGAAAAAGACGAAGTGCATGAACACCAACTGCAAACTATTCATGTCAATTGATTGTTTTTTGGATCGAATCGTTTAAACAGGTTTTATTACTTCGTTAAATGGGAAGTTAAAGGATAACGGTACAGCAGAAAGGAGGGTAAGCATGAATAATCAAATAATCAACAAGTATAAAGATCTCGGGATTCATATTGAAAAAACGAAATCACGGCAGGAGATTTTCACTAATGTTTCACAAAATGATTCATCCTTACTCACTGCCGCTGTTTTTTCTCAAATTTCCCAAAAAGGGGAGCTAAAAGAATATTGATGTAAAGAGACCGGAGTACATAGCAGCTGGTCTTTTTTTGTGCAATCCTGAATGTGGTGCATTGTGAAACTGGATATGAAAAATCGAATAGAACGTTATGAGCTGAATAGGATAGAAGGACAAACAATTTGAAATTAGCGGTAAGGGGAGTCCAATAGCATGATATCACAGCTTATTATGACGATATTGAATTGGTTTGCGGAAATGGGCTATATGGGGATTTTATTGGGGCTGATGGTTGAAATCATACCGAGTGAGCTTGTTCTTGGATACGGTGGTTATGTGGTAGGCCTGGGGAAAATGAATTTTTGGGGAGCTGTTCTTGCCGGTGTGGCAGGCGGGACGATGGCACAATTATTTCTCTATTGGGCGGGGTATTATGGAGGAAGGCCCTTTCTCTTGAAATATGGAAAATATATTCTAATTAAAGAAAATCATATTGTACATGCTGAAGAGTGGTTTAAGCGGTATGGCGTGGGCGTGGTTTTTACGGCTCGATTCATTCCGGTTGTTCGCCATGCCATTTCCATCCCTGCCGGAATTGCGAGGATGTCAGTATGGAAGTTTATATTTTATACGGTTGCGGCTGTCATACCTTGGACCATATTGTTCCTGACCTTAGGAAGGATCCTCGGCGAGAATTGGCAGCAAATCCGGGAAATAACTGAACCTTATCTAATACCGGCTGCTGGTTTTTCCTTTATCCTCATCATGATGTATATCTTATGGAAAAAAAAGAGCACACCTCCAATCGTAACGGTCAAAAAAATGGGACGGTTTCCCGATAAATGAACAAATCGTTAAAAAACAGCCACGTAAAATAACCTTTTACGTGGCTGTTTTTGATCCATTAACCTTGGGTACCTTCAAGAGGAAGATGTATGACCTTTTTTGTGACCTCGATGGAACGGATGGCGTGATCTTCCATTTCAATCACTTTAAAGCAGAATCCGTCTTTTTCCATGATGTCCCCTACCTTCACATCATAGTTTTCAGTAAGGACCCATCCGCCTATAGTATCGACATCATCTTCTTCCAAGTGAATGCCAAGAAGATCATTCACTTCCTTTACAAGAAGTTTAGAGTCCAAAATATAATGTCCTTCTTTAATTTTCCTGATTGAGGCAACTTCATCGATATCGAATTCATCACGAATTTCCCCAACGATTTCCTCGAGGATATCCTCGACTGTGACAAGTCCGGAAGTTCCGCCGTATTCATCCATCAAAATAGCCATATGAATGCGTTCTTTTTGCATTTTTAACAGCAAATCGTGAATTGGTATATTTTCCATTACCCGAATGATCGGACGAGCGTAATTTTCAATCGCTTTGATATGGATTTCCCGGTTCTTGATAAGATCCGAGAAAACTTCCTTTAAGTTCACTAGGCCGATGACATGGTCTTTATCACCTTCGACAACAGGATATCTAGTATATTTTTCCAATTTGGCCACATCGACGAATTCCTGTACCGTTTCATCCTTGGATATGGTCATGATTTCTGTCCGTGGAACCATGATTTCCTTGGCAACTCGATCATCGAATTCAAAGATGTTATTTACATATTTAAATTCCGACTGGTTAATCTCCCCGCTTTTATAGCTATCTGACAGGATGAAACGCAATTCTTCTTCCGTATGGGCTATTTCGCTTTCGGATGCTGGCTTAAAGCCAAATAATCCGACAACGAATCGGGAAGAATGGTTCAAGGCCCAGATGAAGGGAAAGGCTATCTTATGGAAAAAAATCAGCGGGCCGGCAATTGCCAAGGTCACTTGCTCAGCCTTTTGGATGGCAACAGTCTTTGGAGCCAATTCACCTACAACCACATTCAGGAACGTAATCAGGGAAAATGAAATGACAAATGTCAGAATGCTTGTAACTTCCTGTGGGATATTCAAGGCATTGAATAAGGGCCCAACCAATTTGAGGACGGTCGGTTGTCCTAGCCACCCCAGTCCAAGGGCAGTAACGGTAATTCCTAGCTGTGTAGCGGATAGGTATTCATCAAGATCGGATGTAACCTTTTTTACCGCAATGGCTTTTTTGTTTCCTTCTTCAATCAGTTGATCGATCCTGGAGCTGCGAACCCTTATGATCGAAAATTCCGAAGCTACAAAAAAGGCTGTTAAAGCAATTAAAATAATGACAAATAAAAAACTTAATATGTCCAATTAGTGTGGGACTTTATTGAATCGCCAGATGTGCCGAACGATTTAATTATCCCAGTCACCTCCCAAAACCAATAATGAATGAAATGATATTAGTATATAAAATGTTAGATGGAAAAATAATTCGCTATCTTGTATGAAATCTGGTTTTTATTTTCAATCTATAGGATCATTCACCTCGATCAGAAGTGGAACCTTCCTATTAGTATAAGTAACTGGACGTCAATCAGTCAAAAATTTCACACTAAAACCCTAAGGAAAAAAGGATATTTATCCATTATTTAGTTTTTAATTGTATGGAAAAGGTCGTTAGGAAATCGGTAGAGTGACAGGATAATGTTCCTTGATGCTTTAAAACGATTTCTTTACAGACGAATAATCCCAATCCCGTTCCTCTTTTTTTTGTGGTGATGAATGGCTCAAAAATATTCGGCAGGACGTCGTCAGGTATCTTCGGCCCATTATTCGATATATTTAAAGTAAGAATGCCGGGTGGCGATTCAGAGCCTGAAATGTAAATGGATGGGGAAGGCATCCCTGCAACCACATCAAGAGCATTTAATATAATATTTAGTAAAACTTGACGGAATTCTTCTTTAGAACCCGAAATTACGGCATCCTCGGCAATATTGCATGTAATGGAAGCATTAACTTCCAAAATGCTGGGATATAAAAATTCGATCACCTCATTCACAAGCTGAGCAATGGAAAAAAGATCAGGTTGTGTTGTTGAAGTCTCCTTTTTGGAAATATTAAGAAATTGCGTGATCCGGTAATTGAGCTGATCCAATTCCTTTGAAATGATATCAAGGTACTTTATCTCAGGTTGTTCTGCCTGTAATAATTGTATGAATCCCATGATGGAAGTCAGTGGATTTCTGAATTCATGGACAAAGCTTGAGGTCATTTGGCCAAGGAGCGTCAAACGGTCTTTATGGTTTGGGCTTATGAATTGATAGCGTTCTTCAAGTTCCATCGTTTTCAATTCGGTATAATGGGATAATGCAAAATGAATGAGTTTATCGAAGTAAACGTTTACCCGTTTTATTAGAGCCGATATTTCTTCTTTGTGTGCTCCGGAATTCAAAATGTGCTCTATGATGACGGATCTCCCGATGGTTGC
This sequence comes from Peribacillus sp. S4, assembly GCF_046715815.1. Classification (NCBI taxonomy): domain Bacteria; kingdom Bacillati; phylum Bacillota; class Bacilli; order Caryophanales; family Bacillaceae; genus Peribacillus; species Peribacillus sp. S4. The sequence continues at coordinate 1,141,103 of NZ_CP175708.1, forward strand.
AGTGGAAAAGAAATTTTCCATATCCAATTGCTTAGTAACGCGATCAGCCGCAATTTTTTCCCCTACGACCTTCAGTACATCGTCTATGTCAGTATCCGATTTTCCAACCTGCTCCATTAGCAAATTAAAAATATTTTCGACTTCTCCTTTGAAATACCCCAGATATCCGTCCGGTAAATGCAGCAACTCATCTTTCCATTTGGAAATGATACTGTTTTTTTGAGAAGATAAAAAGTGAATGGTCATTTCTCGATTAGATACCATTTTGCCCTCCATACTGTAGGAAAATGAATTTACTTTTGACCCAGAAAGTGCTTTATTTGAATAAAATTACAAAATATCAAAATAATTACAACTTGTTTTCATGATAACAGATTACTGTTCCTTTAACATGTGTCAATTGGATAAATATTCGGCAATCAATCAATAAATACCTTTTTTTGACACAGTTTTATTACAGTAATTACAGGAATAAATAACAAAAAAAGGTATCCGTAAAGTTAATGACGGTTACCTTTTTTATGAAATGCATATGGTTCGATGTGTACGATAACATGCTGGATATTATATTCCTTCAAAAGATTTTCTTCGATTCTAACTGTAATATCATGACCTTGAATGACGGTCAAAAGAGGGTTGACATGAACGGTAGTTTCGAGCAGGATTTCACTTCCGTGCATCCGTGCTTTAATTTCACTCATGTCTTTAACACCCTCTGTCAATATAATCGTTTGTCCGATCTTTTGCAGGAGCTGCTCGTCGAAACCATCGGTTAAAGAGATGGACGCATCACGAAAGATATCCCAGGCCGTTTTGCATATGATGACCCCAACGACTGCTGCAGCTATCGCATCCAGCCAAGGGATTCCCAACTTAGTACCGATGATTCCAATGAAAGCACCAACACTGACAAGGGCATCGGAACGATTATCCTGGGCAACGGCATAGATGGAAGAGCTGTTGATTTTTTTACTTAATGTAAGGTTATAACGGTAGATTCCGTACATGAAGATGGCAGAGAATAGAGCGACATAACCGGTCAGCATACTGGGTACGGTTGTTGAATCTTGGTGAAAGAAGGATTCAATGGCACTGTATACAACCTGAAGGCCCACAGTGATCATGATGAAGGCAGCTACCAATGACGCTACGGTTTCCGCCCGTAAATGACCATATGAATGATTATCATCAGGAGGTCTCTTTGAAATTTTCAAACCAATCAAAACGGCTATGGAAGCGATGATGTCGGTCGTATTATTTAAACCATCAGCCCAAAGCCCTTTAGAATCACCGAAATAACCAAATGACAATTTAAGAGCAGACAAGAATATGTAAGCGGCAATGCTTATGTAGGCGCCTTTTTCAGCTGATATCGAATGTTTATCCATGTCCATTCCCTCCCCAAATGTAAATTAGGCTTAATGAAATCAAACCTTAGTGAGTCAATAGAAAAATTGTCGTATTCTAACTTGGTTATCGGCAGGTCTATTGAAAGTCTGTAAAGAAGTTGGATAAACGAAATGATATTTACATGAAATGGTAAAAAGGTGAGTTTCGATGACATGTACAGTTTTTCTTTAATTGGCATTTAAAGAAACTAATAGATATTCTAACCGATGATCGAAAATTAAATACTTCCACAAGGGGAGCCTAAAGGCTGGGAGTGAACGGTTCTGGTTCAGCCATTTTGAACCTGATAGTCAGCACTGATGCTGGATGTGATTTTGGGCAGCAATTAGCAACCCGGTGTTTTTCGGCTGCTCCGAATGTAATACTGAAAAAACCCTATTAACAAAAAGGCAGGATTCTATATGAATCCGGCCTTTTTCGGAGAATGTATGACTCGAACCAATAGGGAAAAACCCGCTCATTCTTCATTTTGCAATGAATACCGAACATGGTGCGTTTTTCGCAATGGAACTACTTGTACTGCCAAGGAAGAATTTTTCCAAACCGCTTTTATCGCTATTGCCGACAACGATAAGATCAGCTGAATTTCTCGCTGCAAAGTCACATACGCTTTCTGGCGCATATCCTTCCAATAGTTCGAATTTCCCCGTCACTTGACATTCACTTAACAATCTCAACGTATTACTTTCTGCGTTCTGAATACTATTCTCGAGGGCGGAGGGGGTGTCATTTACCTTTTGATTTCTTGGCTGGTCAACCTCAACAACAGGATGTGTCTGGACTGGATCCACATAAAATCCGGCAGAGGGCACGAACCCCGGCGCGGAGGCGTTACCCATGATACGCTGTTCAACCTTATCATTTAGGACATGAACGACGGTCAACTCAGCTTTTGGAAAGGCCTTTTTCAATGTTGCTCCATATTCGACGGCCCCTTTACTTTCTTCATTTCCATCAAAAGCGACGACAATATGTTTTAAGTCTTTCATTACTATCATCTCTCCCCTGTATAAGACCTTAATAGTGTTATACCCGCTTTTAAATGGCTTCACGCCTTTAATCGGTATATAGATTGCCTTTTACGGGTAAAGGATAGATATGAGCATAGTTAAAATGGTAGGATGAAAATTGGTACTTCAGTTAATTGGCAGGCACAGACGATGAAGGGATATCATCGGTAAGGATGCCGATTCACGTGTAAAGTGCTACAAGAAAAGAGCGCCTTTTATTCAATCGACGAGTTTTCTTTAACAAAAAGGGTAAAATATTTTTAATGAAACATGTCGCAGATGGGAAATTGGGGGTACAAATGAGAGGGTTAGTGAAATTAGGTCTAATTATAATATTGGCGATTGCAGTTGTAGGCGCCGGTTCACTATTGTATTTCAGGCAGGGTGCTGATATAAGTCATCTTGAAAATAGTCTTCAGCAACCGACAGGGATCTATGATCTGGATGGGAATCTAGCCAGTACGATCACGGCAAATAAATCCGAGGGCGTGGCGATAGATGAAATACCGGAACATATGAAACAAGCGGTGGTTTCCATTGAGGATCACCGTTTTTATGAACATCACGGCATAGATTATCAAGGGATCATGCGGGCTTTGGTTAAAAATGCGAAGGCTGGAAGTGTTGTTGAAGGCGGGAGCACGCTCACCCAGCAGCTTGTGAAAATCACGATGCTGGAATCGGAACGAACATTGAAGAGGAAGATAGAAGAGTTTTTTCTAGCCCAGGAAGTTGAAAATCAATATACAAAAGATGAAATCCTGGAAATGTACCTGAATCAAGTTTATTTTGGCCATGGGGCATGGGGGATCAAAAAGGCTGCAAATATTTATTTTTCCAAAGAGGTCTCTGAATTGACCGTTGCCGAGGCAGCTTTGCTGGCGGGAGTCATTAACTTGCCATCCAAACTTGATCCATACAAGAATTTGGACGGTGCAGTGAAGCGGCGTGATTTGGTTCTTTCGCGAATGGCGGAACATGGTTATTTGACGAAAGATGAAGAAGCGGCCGCAAAAAAAGATTCGGTGACACTTCTTATGGGGGAGAAGGAAACCGATCCATTAAGAGGTAAGTATCCTTATTATGTCGATCATGTTTTATCGGAAGCATCGAGTAAATATGGAATTAAGCTTGAGGAGCTGCTTTCAAAGGGGTATAAAATTTACACGACCCTGGACCAGTCCATGCAGCAGGCTACAGAAAGCGTGTATGAGAATTCAGCCAATTTTCCGGTTGGAACGAGTACAGAGGAACTGGTTCAAAGCGGGTCTGTCCTTCTTGATCCTGAAACAGGCGGCATAAAAGCACTTGTCGGCGGGAGGGGTGAACACCAATTCATGGGATATAACCGGGCAACCCAACTGACAAGGTCTCCTGGTTCATCCATTAAACCGCTTGTCGTTTACACGCCGGCTGTTGAAGAGGGATATGATATCACTGACCCTTTAAAGGATGAAAAAATGAGCTTCGGTGAATATGAGCCAACAAACCTGAGTGGTCAATATAAAGGAGAAGTCCCCATGTATGAAGCGGTGATGAATTCCTTGAATGTACCGACGGTTTGGCTATTGAATGAGATTGGCATCGATAGGGGGCTTGATTCACTTAAGCGGTTTGGGATTCCATATGACAAGGATGATCGAAACCTGTCTATCGCTTTAGGAGGGATGAAAAAAGGTGTGTCCCCGCTGCAGATGGCAGGAGCCTTTTCTGCTTTCGCCAACGAAGGGGAACGGATGGAAACCCACGCCATTGTAAGGATAGAAAATGCCGATGGAAAAGAGGTTGCCGCCTGGAAAGAGAAAAGCACCAAAGTGACCTCTGTAGCCGCCGTCGACAAAATGAATGCCATGCTGCTTGGAACAGTGGAATATGGCACAGCGAAAAACGCGGCTGTTTCCGGTTATGAAATAGCAGGTAAAACAGGATCTACACAAGTTCCCATCGAAGGAGTATCGGGGGTTAAAGATCAATGGTTCATCGGTTATTCACCTTCGCTGGTCGGTGCTGTTTGGGCGGGATATGATAAGACGGACGCAAAACATTATCTAACGACACACAGCAGTCAGGGAAGTGCACTCATCTTTCAAAAAATAATGTCGAAAGCCTTACAGAATCAAGCTGCTCAATCTTTTAAAGCTCAAGATATCGGTCCGCTTATAGCAGAACAACAGGCACTTATAGCTGAGCAACAGGAGAAGGAAGAAGAGGAGAAGAGGAGACAATATTGGATTGACAAAGGAAATGAAATACGGGAAGGCTTGAATAAATGGAGGGACTGGGAGGTTCCGTGGTGATTCCCAGGTCCGGGAGCATGATCAAGCCTTTCTCAATCAAATCATCAAAAAAAAAAAGACTGTCAATCATTGACAGTCTTTCATCATTCTTAAAAAATAAGATTTGCTATTATGCCGATTACGACGATTGCGCCTATCACCATTAAAATGGTTCTCATATAAATACACCCTCTTCAAACGTAGTTGGAATCATTTAAATATTTACGGTTTGGTTCGATTGGAAACGAAATGCACTTTCATCATTTTCTTTACAAATAGCCTGTACTTTTTCAAGCATGGCGTGTACATTCTCGCCTTCAAGTATGACTTTCATCGTTGCACACTCTTGAAGAATGAGCACGAAGGATACGAAAGTCGAAAGTTTCTTGGCATCGACCAATTTATGGTTGCAGATAAAATATATATTCCCTTTAAATTCTTTTGTAACTTGATATAGGTTCATGATTTGTCGCATGGATAATCTTTTATTTGTTTGAATGTCAGAAGAAATCACTTTATTCATGTCGTTTACTCCTTTTGTTTTTATACTTTTGGGAAAAGCATAATCAAGATGTCAATTCAGCTACAACGTTTAAAAATGAACAAGTATGTTTGGACTTTTTTTATGTAATTGTTAGCGGGTCATGTTGTATATTTACCCGCGTGAAAGATTTTGAAACCTATTTGAAAATTTCAATTTTTGGAGGGGGAATGAACAATGCTCACGCTTATTAAAAATGGGGAGCTTTATGGACCGGAATATATGGGCCAAAAAGATATCCTCTTGGTTGGAAAGCAAATTGGCTTCATTGAGGACCAGATTGATGTACCTGCCAATTTCGTTGAAATGAAAGTGATTGATGCGAGTGGTCAAATTGTGGCTCCGGGTTTTATAGATGCCCACGTACATATTATCGGCGGAGGCGGGGAGGGGGGTTTTAAAACGAGGACACCTGAAATCCAATTAACAGATGCCACTTTAGCCGGTATAACGACTTTGGTAGGGGTCATCGGCACAGATGGTACGACAAGGACGATGCCTGCACTGCTCGCTAAAGCGAGAGCGCTTGAAGAAGAAGGAATTAGCTGCTTCGTTCAGACTGGTTCGTATCAAGTTCCAGTCAAGACGTTAACCGGCAAGATCGAGGATGATTTGATTCTTGTGGATAAAATTATCGGTGTTGGCGAAATAGCCATTGCCGATCATCGTTCTTCTCAGCCGACTGCAGCCGAACTCGCTAAACTGGCCTCGCAGGCACGTAATGGAGGTCTGTTATCCGGGAAAAGCGGTATCGTCAATATTCATGTCGGCGACAGTCTAGATCATTTGCACGTAATTGAAGAAGTTGTCGAGACAACGGAAATTCCGATCACTCAGTTCTACCCTACACATATAAACCGAAATCCGCATTTATTCAATGCAGGGGTGGAATATGCAAAAAAAGGGGGGTATATAGATTTTACGACAAGTACAATCCAGAAATTCCTTGAAGAAGGCGAGGTCAAAGCAAGTACAGCAATTAAAATGGCACTAGAAGAAGGCGTTGAAATCGGGCAGATCACCATAACTTCAGATGGGCAAGCCAGCCTGCCTGACTTCGATGGAAGCGGTAACCTGCGCGGTTTGAACATTGGTACATGCATGTCGTTATATGATTGTGTTGTCGATGCGGTCCTCGAGGATGGAGTGGCAATTGCCGATGCCCTACGAGTTGTGACGGAAAACCCGGCAAACATTTTAAAGCTTTCTGCAAAGGGAAAGCTTTCGGTAGGTAAGGACGCCGATATCATCCTGATGAATCAACGAACTTTAGAAATAAATAGTGTTATCGCGATGGGGCAGATGATGGTCAAAGATGGCCATGCTGTCGTTAAAGGAACATTTGAAAAATAGACCTTTTCTACCTTTGGGTGCAATTCCCGTTGCGGGTCCTACCCCATCCTGAAATGCAAAAAGGGTAACATTGATCTAATTTCGGATTTCTGAAAGAGGGTATGTGTAATGATTTCAACTTCATGCACTCACTTTCCGCAGGGTCTCCCTTGACGCGCTTTTCCCGCAGGCAGGAGTCTCTTACCTTCCGTTCCAATCACCTTTGTAGATAGAGCCCTTTTGTTTACAAACTAGATAATAATTGTTTGCCGACAGCTTTTTTGTGGGTTTGTAAAATGGGAACGTTGATTTCCACTCCAGGCACTCGCTTTCCGCGGGCGGGCGGAAGCCTCCTCGGCGCGCCTGCGGGGTCTCCCATGCCACGCTTTTCCCGCAGGAGTCTCGCGCCTTTCGTTCCAATCAACTATGTGTTATTGAAAAAAACTGCAGGCTGGTCTATTCCGAACCAAGTTTTAGACTAGTTTATCCTTCATGTTTTTTCTTGAACTCCTTAATGGATGGAAGAAATATGCGACACTCCTGCCGAAAAACTGGCTAGCCGGGACCCCGCAGACGCTTGCGTCGAGGAGGCTTGGCAGACAGTCGGCGGAAAGGGAGCGGATTTCTGAAATCAACTGGAATTTTTAAAGAAAAACTGCAGGTTCGTCTTATTCCGAACCCTATTTAAGACTAGTTTATCTTTCATGTTTTTCCCTGTACTCCTTAATGGATGGAAAAAATATGCGACACTCTTGCCGAAAAACTAGCCGAGACCCCGCAGACGCTTGGCAGGCAGTCGGCTCAAAGGGATGCGGATTTCTGAAATCAACTGTCTGTTGAAAAAACGTAGGCAACTGATTTCTTGGAGTTTTTATACAGGCTAAGACCCATATATTAATATAATGGGTCTTTTTTGTGCTGGATTTTTTTTTGATGAAGGTTCTAAATCTGTCGGGAGCATATCACATTTTGAAGGTAATCATTATGAAATTCCCCATTAAAGGTTCTCATTTTCAAAATGAAGGCGAAGTATCAGAAAACATCTTCTAAATAAAGGTAATATGTAAAAAATTCATTCTATTTAACATATTATTAAAAACATGGATGTATTATCCTTTTATATAAGGAAATGTAGTTTATGAAACAGCATTTAATCACAGACAGAAAGACCAATAAAAACATTTTGGGCTGTTATTTCATGACTGTTCAAAACCTAGGTAAGTTTGCGAAACAAATCTATCTTAAGGGGAGAAATGAAATGGAAAAGACGGGAAACCCAATAATGAAAGCGCATTCAAGCGGAGTTGAGCCGGAAATGTTTCGTGTATTGACTCCTGATGGGGAAATAATTGAAGCGATTGATGGAAAAATCGATAAATCACTTATGTTAAAGATGTATGAGAGCATGCTCCTGCTCAGAACATTTGACCGAAAATCAATAAATCTCCAGCGCCAAGGCAGGATTGGGACTTATGCACCTTTCGAAGGGCAGGAAGCGTCCCAAGCTGGAAGCGCTTTAGCATTGTCGGCAGGGGACTGGATGTTTCCCACATACCGTGATCATGGAGCGGCAATCATTCATGGACAGGAATTATACCGTGTTTTCCTGTACTGGATGGCGCATTTTGATGGTTCGATTTGTCCAGAAGGAAAAAGGATATTGCCTCCAAGTGTTCCAATTGCCACTCAAATGGTTCATGCAGTTGGAACGGCTTGGGCAAGTAAGCTTAAAGGCGAAAAGAATGTTAGCATCGCCTATTTTGGCGATGGTGCGACTTCTGAAGGGGACTTTCATGAAGCACTGAATTTTGCCGGCGTTTATAAAACCCCGACAATCTTTTTCTGCCAAAATAATGGCTACGCAATCAGTGTCCCTTTTGAAAAGCAATCGGCATCAAAAACAATATCCCAGCGTGCTGCTGCTTATGACATCCATGGGGTGCGGGTGGATGGAAATGATATTTTTGCCGTATGGATGACTGTAAAGGAAGCTGTCGAAAGAGCGCTTAAAGGGGAAGGGCCTACATTAATCGAAGCCATTACCTTTCGCTATGGCGCCCATACTACTGCAGACAATCCGAACATATATCGCGATCAGGACGAAATTTCAACGTTCTGGAGGGAAAACCGCGATCCTATTACACGCCTTAGAAAGTATTTGAATAAAGAGGGTCATTGGAATGAAGAGCAGGAAGAATTGGTGTTAAAGCAATTCAACGAACTGATCGATGCTCACCTTAAAAGGGCCGAAGCGTATCCGAAATCCGACCCGCTCGAAATGTTTAACCATGTATATGCTGAGGAGACATGGCATCTTAAGGAACAGAAGCAGGAATTGAACCAAATCTTAAGGAAAGGCGGGAGGAAATGATGGGCAAAAATTTAACGATGCTCCAGGCTATTACGGAAGCGCTGGACCAAATGCTGGATCATGATGATCGCGTGATGATCTTGGGTGAGGACATTGGTGTGAATGGCGGGGTTTTTCGAGCGACGGAAGGACTTTATGAGAAGTATGGAAAAGATCGAGTTGTGGATACGCCATTAGCTGAATCCGGAATCATCGGCTCTGCCATTGGTTTGGCTCTTAACGGAATGCTGCCCATAGTGGAGATCCAGTTTCTCGCCTTTATTTATCCGGGGTTCGAGCAGCTCATTTCCCATGCTGCCCGTATGAGGTATCGTACTCGTGGGCAATTTGGGGTGCCCCTCGTAATCCGTACGCCATATGGTGCCGGAATCAGGGGTCCTGAACTTCATTCCGAAAGTGTCGAAACCTTCTTTGCCCATACTCCGGGTTTAAAGGTGGTTGCACCCAGTAATCCATATGACGCAAAAGGGCTGCTCATTTCAGCGCTCGAAGATCCAGATCCAGTGATTTTTTTGGAACCGACTAAATTGTATCGGGCCTTCAAGGAAGAAGTTCCCGATGAAATGTACCGAATACCAATCGGTCAGGCAAAAGTGGTCCAGGAGGGAAGCGACCTGACCATTTTTGCATGGGGGGCCATGTTAAGGGAGGCATTGAATGCCGCGAAAAAGATTGAAGCAGAAAAAGGCTGGAAGTGTGAAGTGGTCGATCTTAGAACTTTATACCCTTTAGATAGGGATGCGATCGTGCAATCCATTAAAAAGACAGGTCGTGCATTGATCGTCCATGAAGCCCATAAGACGGCCGGATTAGGTGCGGAAATTATCTCCATCATTAATGATGAAGCTCTTATTTACCTGAAAGCGCCGATTAAGCGTGTAACAGGATTTGATGTACCGGTTCCGCCGTTTACAATAGAAGATCATTATTTACCGACTGTTGACCGTGTAAAACAAGGAATTGTCGAAACGTTATCATTTTAATTGATTTAGGGAGAAAGAGAAGGAGGATGACGCATGATGGAATTTAAACTTCCTGATGTAGGGGAAGGGATGCATGAAGGGGAAATTATCCAATGGCTCATCAAAGAAGGGGATGCGGTAAAACAGGACCAACCCATTGTTGAGGTGCAAACGGATAAAGTCAATGCGGAATTGACAGCCCCGGCAGCGGGAGTGGTCAAGAAAATATTTTTTTCCGTTGGGGATATCGTGGAAGTGGGAACCACTATATTCACAATACAGGAAGAGAACGATGTGCCAGTTCCGGATACAAACATTAGTGAAGAGGAAAACCAAGTCGGGCAATCCGGTGATGTAAAAGTAAATGAGGAGCATATTACGACTAAACAGCACCATCAGGCAGTGCGTGCGTTGGCAACCCCATTCGTGCGTCAAATGGCCAGGGAAATGAAGATTGATATCGAGAAGGTTAAAGGTTCCGGTCCGGCTGGGCGAATTACCGAAAGTGACCTGAAGCAGTTTAAAGAAAATGATTCGATTACACGGGAAGATGCCAAACAGCATGATGACAAGACTGGTCAAGAGATGGCGCCGATGAAGGATGCCGTACTGGCAAATGGTTTGGAAAATGAGCGGGAAGAGCGGATTCCGCTTAAAGGCATTCGTAAAAAAATCGCTGAACATATGGTAAAGTCCGTTTCGACCATTCCTCATGTAACGCATGTAGATGAATTGGAAATGGACCGATTGAAGGAATTTAAAAGTCAATTAAAGGAGTACTCAGATGATAAGGATATAAAATTGACTTTTTTGCCGTTTTTCGTTAAAGCCATTGTCATCGCTTTAAAGGAGTTCAAAACATTAAATGCTTCAATTGATGAAAGAACCAATGAAATCATCCTGAAAAATTATTATCATATTGGGATTGCGACGAATACAAAAGAGGGTCTCATTGTTCCTGTGATCAAACATGCCGATCAAAAAACCATTTTCCAACTGGCTGATGAAATCAGGCAATTGGCAACCCAAGCCCGTGAAGGGAAGTTGAGTATAAACCAAATCACAGGCAGTACATTTACCATCAGCAATGTAGGACCGATCGGAGGGATGCACGCTACCCCGATCATTAACTATCCGGAAGCTGCCATATTAGCTTTGCATAAAATGGAACATCGCATGGTCGTTCGCGATTTGGAAGGTGTTATCCGTTTAATGATGAATATGTCTCTTTCTTTCGATCATCGTTTGATTGATGGGGTAACAGCGGTGCACTTTACCAATAAAATCAAGGAATTGCTGGAAAATCCAATTCGTTTAGTTGTGGAGATGAGATAAATGGTAGTAGGGGAAGTTGCTGTTGAGACGGATGTTGTCATCATGGGAGGAGGTCCGGGAGGATATGCTGCGGCTATCCGTCTCGGCCAGTTAGGTAAATCTGTCGTGCTGGTTGAAAAGGATAAGTTGGGCGGGGTCTGCCTTAATCGGGGCTGTATACCTTCAAAAGCATTGATTCACGCAGCTGATCAATACCATGGGCTTAACGATTTAGGGAAAATGGGAATCCGGCTGCCTCAGGAAAGAACCACTATGAACTTGGGGGTTTGGCAGGATTGGAAAGGGGGCATCATATCCCAGTTGGGGCATGGTATTGCCCATTTGTGTAAGGAAAACGGAGTGACGGTGGTTAAAGGCCAAGCAACTTTTTTATCTGATGACCGCATTGGAGTTGAAACCGGTGGCGATTTTGAAACCTACAAGTTTGAACAGGCAATTATTGCGACAGGGTCCAGGCCTTTCATTCCATCCTTCATAAAAGTCGATGGAGAATATATATTGGATTCAACATCATCTTTGCAGCTGAATGAAGTTCCAGCGAGCTTGTCGATCATTGGCGGAGGATATATTGGAATCGAGCTGGGTATGGCATTTGCAAAGTTAGGGACTAAAGTGACCATCATTGAGATGGCCAATCGCATACTCCCTCAAGTTGCTGAAAACCTGGTAAAGGACGTCACCCGGAATGCCAAGAAGCTCGGGATCAATATCAAAACATCCTCGAGGGTAGAGAAAGCGAGTGTAGTGGATGGTCAAGTGCACCTTCTTGTTTCCTCGGAAGAACAGGGTGCGGAAGCGGTCGTGAGCGAAAAGACCCTGGTTACAATTGGAAGGATTCCTAACACGGAAGAAATTGGCCTGAATCGGGCTGGAGTGACGGTTGGTGAGAAAGGCCATATAGCAGTGGATATGGAATGCCGTACAAATGTGCCGCACATCTTTGCCATCGGTGATACTACGCCTGGTCCGGCACTTGCCCATCGAGCGTCCAAACAGGGAATCGTGGCAGCTGAAGTGATAGCGGGGCTGCCAAGTGCCGTTGACTCGCCTTATATTCCCTATGTAATCTTCTCGGAACCACAAATAGCTGGTGTTGGTTTAAGCCGTGAAGAAGCTGAACAACAGGGATACAGCGTAAAGGTTGGCAAATTTCCGTTCAGTGCCAACGGAAGGGCGCTTGTAACGAATGAAACGGAGGGGTTTGTAGAAGTCATCGTGGATGCCAATAGTCATATATTGCTTGGAATGCATATGGTAGGTGCTGATGCTTCCAACCTTATAGGTGAAGGGGTCCTTGCCCTTGAGCTGGCGGCTCGGGTCGAAGATATAGCCCTCAGCATGCATCCTCATCCGACCTTGACCGAGGGGTGGCTGGAAGCGGCTGAAGCAGTTTTGGGACATGCAATTCACATCGTAAATAAATAGGAAAAGGTAAATTCATGGGGATTACCAATGTAGTCCCCGATTAGAATGTTTTATCTTAATGGAGTCAAAGACCCGAAAGGCAAGGCTATCAGTAAATTCACTCCATTTGGAATTATGTCCCGGCGTTTGACCAAACAGGGGCTGTATTGGCCTGCAATGATTCCCTCTTGTAAAACCATCGGCATATTGATATCATTTTTACTTTGGGAAGTATAGAGTTTTCAATAAGCTTTGGATCCTTCCACTCCTAAACCATAACGGTTGATGAGATAACAAATCTATTCGCCATTCAACGATTAAATGGGTTTAATTTATACGAGAAAATTATGGAATGAAGGAGGCAAATGTAATGGAGTCAAATGGTGGGTCATTGCAAAAGAAATTATTGCCGAGGCATATTAGCATGATGGCAATGGGAGGGGCAATAGGTACTGGGATTTTTAAAGGAAGTGCCGAAACCATATCGTTAGCAGGGCCAGGAGTCATATTCACTTATATTTTTGCAGGATTGTTATTGCTAGTAGTCATGGGTGCCATAGCGGAAATGGCAATTGTCTATCCAAATACGAATATGAAAGGCTTCGTTCAGAAAGCATTCGGTAAGCGCCTTTCCTTCATCGTAGGCTGGATGTATTGTTTTATGTGGCTGTCCGTTTGTGTCATTGAGGTAGTGGTGGCAGGAAGCTTTTTGCAGTATTGGCTCCCTGCAATCCCGCTATGGATATTAAGTTTAGGGTGTGCGGCCTTCATCATTGGGATTAACATGATGAATGTCAAAAATTATGGTGAATTCGAATTTTGGTTTGCCGGCATTAAAATTACAATGATCATCTTATTCATCATATTGGGAGCCTGTATTTTATTTGGTGTGATCCCAAGCGGCGGATCTAATTATCTGCAAAACTTCACAGGGCATGGAGGATTTTTCCCGAATGGGTGGATGTCCATCTTTTCGGCATTACTGATCGTCATGTTCTCCTATGGCGGTTCCGAGTTAATAGGGGTGACGGTAACGGAAGCAAAGGATGCAGAACGCATTTTACCTAAGGTCATTAAAAACTATATTTGGAGAGTTGTATTATTCTTCACCTTACCGATACTTGTAATCTGCGGTTTGATTCCGTGGAATGAAATTGGCGACCAGGCAAGTCCGTTTGTACAGGTTTTGTCAATGTCAGGTTTTCAGGAATCTGCACATATCATGAATTTCATTTTGATTACGGCCGTCTTATCAGCCGCTAACTCTGGAATATATGGGTGTACCCGAATGCTGCATTCTTTAGCTGCAGAAGGGGAAGCTCCCAAGTCGTTCTCTTATGTATCAAAAAATGGCGTTCCCTTGTACAGTTTGCTATTAAGTGCAGGTGTATTGGTCGTCGGCTCCATGATTACTTTCGTTGCCCAGGACAAGGCATTTACTCTATTAATGGCGTTTCCGGGTTTTGTAGTATCACTTGTATGGATCAGCATCTGTTTAGCGCAGCTTAAACTTCGCAATTCATATCCCAAAGCTCCCAGTTTTAAATTGTGGGGATTTCCATATATAACCTTGTTTACCGTAATTACGTTAAGCATCATTTGTGTCACGTTCGTATTCAGTGATCAGAATCGAATCAGTATCATTACTTGCCTGATTGTGTTGGCTGCCTTAATCTTGATTTCAATTTTTAAATTTAAAAGAGTGGACAAACAGGAAACACCTATAATAGAAAAAAATATCGCTAAATAAATCCGCATAAAAGATACGACATGGCAAAGGCGTCCATGTCGTATCTTTCATTACTGATCACTGATATTCTGCAACTTCATTTCGATTGGTCATCTCCAGATGTTTTCTTGATTATTTGTTGTAAGGATGCTATGAATCTCTCGTTCTCAAGCGGAGTGCCGATTGTCACGCGGATGGTATTTTCATAGCCTAGCAAATGACCTGAACGGATGATGACACCCTGAATTAATAACTTCTCAAAAATGTCCTTGCCAGGCTGGTTCAATTTAACCATCAAGAAGTTGGCATGTGAAGGGAAGAATGTCAAACCCATCTTGCTTAGTTCATTTTCTAAATATCTTCTTCCTTCCTCATTCTTACGAACACAATTCTCAACAAATGGATGGTCGTCGAGGGAAGCGAATGCCGCAGCCTGTGCCAAACGATTGGTATTGAAGGGTTCCTTCACTTTAACTAGCTCTTGTATGATGGAAGCATCCATTAAACCGTATCCGATCCTTAAAGCAGCCAGTCCATAAATCTTTGAAAAAGTGCGTAAGATAACCAGATTTGAATGCATATTGAGAAGCGGTAAGGTTTCTAAATATTCTGCATCATCGACATATTCATAGTATGCTTCATCAACGATCAGTAAAATATGCTTCGGCACCTTCTCGATGAAGGAGCGTAACTTTTCTTTTTGAACGATCGTTCCTGTCGGATTATTGGGATTACAGACGAATATCATTCTCGTTTTTTCTGTTATGGCTTCATACATACCCTGAAGGTCATGTACACCATTGGTAAGAGGAATCTTTACAGGTGTGCCGCCGTCAATCAATACATTCGTTTCATAGCGTGGAAATGTCACATCAGCCATGATGACTTCATCATTTTGTTGGATATAGGTTCGTGTCAACAAACGTATCACTTCATCAGATCCATTGCCCAAAATGATATGATCTTTATTGATATTCAAGTTTCTTGCCAGTTTTTCAGCTAATGCAGGCGCCATGCCTTCAGGGTAAAAGGAGGTTTGCTCCATTTCGTTAAGCATGGCTTCTTTTGCTAGAGGTGAGTAACCGAATGGGTTCTCATTGGATGCCAATTTAACGATCGTTTCAAGACCAAGTTCACGTTGAACTTCTTCAATTGGTTTGCCGGAAACATATGGGCTAATGCTTTCGATGTTTTGTCGAACCGGGATTTTCGTAAAGGTCAATGCAGGTTCCTCCCTTTGGTAAAGTTCTGAATTTTCTTTTTCTATTTGATTATTTTAATGATAGAATATTAACTGTTAAAATTACATACAAAAAAGAACGTATTTTTCGCTATCCATACAACATTTTAAAGAAATATATGCTTATATTCCTTCATTATGAAAGGCGGTTGCTTCATGGATGAAATAGATGTCAGTTTACTGGAACTTTTACAAAAAGATGGACGTATTACGATTAGTGAACTATCGAAGAAATTGGCTCTCAGTCGACCTAGCATCTCTGAACGAATGTACCGACTTCAAGAAAAGGGGATCATTGAGGGGTTCAGCGCAAGGGTTTCCCCTTTGGCAATAGGAAGGGGTGTACTTGTGTTCATTCAGGTGAGTGAACTTAAGGTTCCTGTTTCCGATTTTGAGCAATTAGTGAAAAATGATTTAGACATTATCGAGTGCCACCGTGTAACAGGAACAGTTGGATATTTTTTGAAAGCGGCTTTAGCTGATATGGACAGCATGAGATTACTGATAGATCGATTAATACCCTATGGACATCTGAATACATCTGTGGTTTTGACATCCCCGGTACCTTCCCGCTCCATTCTTCCAAGGATCAATGAAATGGAGGATCATGGTGCGAAATCCTAGGCGGTCATTCAACTGATGCTGGTAAAGGGGTTCGGTATCGTTCAAACTAATGAAGGGTAGAATGCAGGTTTTTTACAGAAAGGAACGAGGCGGAAGGCCTGTTCCTTTTTTTGTGTTATTTTAAATCCATCAAAGCCCCGAAATATTGCTGGGCGGTTGTAAAACAAATGAATGCCAATAGTTCAGAAATTTCTTCATCACTGAACACTTCCTTCAATACTTGGAAAAACTTTTCCTCCGTTTTTTCACGTTGCAAGAGAAATACTTCCGCAAAGGCAATTGCATAGCTTTCTTTCATATCTTCCGGCTTTAGCGGAGTCCCTTTTGCCTGGCAGTATGAGCAGCCATTACCGTATGCCAGCACCCTTCTGACGTTTTCCTTCAATTTCTCCGAAAGTTTCCCATCTGCAGATATGCAATCTGAGAGGTCCGACCATTTATGCGAAATCTCTTCAGAATGAAATAATCTTTGAAATGGACTGGAGCCCTGTGATGATTTTTTTATTCTTGTCATGAACATCTCTCCTTTGAGATAATCCTAATATAAAAATCCAGGAATTTTAATTCCGTTTGTAAAGAAATTTGGTTTAATAATGAACGAATGTAAAGAGAAAAAGGGGAATAATTTAAAAATGAAAATAGATGAGAAAGACCAGAGCATCCTTGCCGAATTAACGTTGAATAGCCGAATCTCCATGAGGGAATTGGCAAAGAAAGTAAACCTCTCGGCCCCCACTGTTGCCGATCGGGTTCGGCAAATGGAGTCGTTCGGGATCATTAAAGGGTATGTTGCCGAGATTGATCATAAAAAGATCGGTTTTCCAATTGAGTGTATCGTGGAAGCTACGATAAAAAATGGGGAATATGAGAAATTCAAAAAGTATATCTCCAAGGTGCCGAATGTGGACTTTTGTTATCGCATTGCCGGGCAGGCTTGCTTTATGCTGAAAATCCACACTCGGAGCCTTGAAGAAGTGGAGGAATTCATCAATCGGACCATTCCTTTTGCAGCAACGGTTACCCATGTGATCCTTTCACAGGTGGAGCCGGAACAGGAATGAGTATTTTTATAGTGGAAGTAAAAGAGATCTGTATATGCCGATCATTTTGAATGTTTCTAGAATTAAAGGATAAAATCACGTGTCCATATAGATATGACATATGTTTGCAGCGCCAGGTGTTTTTTTTGCAATCAATGCTTTCGGTGATTCAAGAAAGAATAAGCTAATGGAATATGGGGTACATGTAATAATGGATAATAATCTGAAAAGGTGGGGTGAGTATCATGGAAGGAACCGACGACTACAAACCTGAACTGGCCAGGGAAGCAGTAAATGTGATTGAAAATGTAGCAGGAACACATCCTGGTTATCGGCGTGTGCATGCAAGGGGATATGTTTATGAGGGGGTTTTTACCCCAAACGGAAAAGCGTCCCCATTAACGGTGGCTTCGCATCTACAGGATGAAGCCGTGCCGGTGATCATTCGGTTTTCAAATAGCTCACCGATTCCAAGCCATCCTGATGCCATTTCCCCTGTAAAGGGCATGGCAGTCAAGTTTCATTTGCCGAATGGAAAGGTGTCAGATCTTATTACTGTGACCATTCCGTTATTCTTTGCGAAAACACCGCAAGCGTTTGTTGATATTGCTGGCTTTTTCCAATCTGCAAAGGAAGGTTTCCCCAATCTGAAAGAGCTTGCAAAAATCCTGTGGAAATACCCTGAAAGCAAGGCAAGCCTGCAAATGCTTAAAGAAATGCGTTCTCCAGCCAGTTTTTCAACGTGCCAATATTACTCCATTCACGCATTCTATTTCATTAACAAGGAAGGAAGGCGGCAGGCAATCAAGTATGAGTGGGTGCCAGATGCCGGCCTTAGTATGTTAGAAAAAGGGGAGGTGGCCGAGCATTCGCCGGAGTATCTGGATGAAGAAATGGAAAAGAGGCTTAAAGAAGGACCGGTGGGCTTTAAATTGAACATCCAAATAGGTGGGGAAAATGACCCGACTGACGATCCGACTACAGCTTGGTCGGAAGATAAACAGGTAATCACGATAGGGCATTTAATGATCTCCAAAAAATCGGAAGTGTGTAAAGATACATTATTGTTTGATCCAACCAATATTCCTGAAGGAATCGAATGCTCGGAAGACCGGATCTTGCATTTTCGCCATAGTGCGTATGCCGTTTCATATGAACGTCGGATAAATAACCAATGAATCAAATCAAGAAAAACCCCCTATTCCAAAGGGGTTCCCTTGAATGTAGACAAACTCGATGAAAATCGGGTTTGTCTACATTTTTTTTGCTTGTACATTGACTTTCATTCAATATGGCTTCGGAATTCGTTCAATGCGTAAAACAACTAAAGATGTTGAAACAAATATGGCTTACCGTTGGTTCTTAGGCTATGGTTTCCAGTGCCTCCTACTCCACGTTCGGGATGAGACCAATCTGAATCCCGTTTTAAGTGTGTTACATTTTTCCGGATCTGAAAATAGTGTAGAGCATGAGTAAGAACATCAGGGTTGCAACGACAAAACCAATTTCGATAACCGGTATCTTCCAAAGGATCAAGGTTTCCCCGCCTATTGCAGAACCGATAATGAGACCGACCATGATTATGCTGAATGCAAGCAGGATGATACTGAACGACAGCCGGTTCGAGATTTGATCAAGCTTATGTAAAAAAACTTGAAGTTCGGGGATGTTGATATCGAGCCGCAATTTCCCTTTTTTAATGATACCTGTCACTTCCCTGATATCCTTGGGCAGTTCGGCAATGGCTTCAGCAGACTCGATGAATTGATTCCAGGCGTTCTTCGCAATGTTTTTTGGGTTGTAGCGTTCTTTAAAAAGCCTTTCCCCAAAAGGTTCAGCTGCCTTCATGATGCTGAAATTCGGATCTAATCCTTCGACAATTGCCTCCATGGTAAGAAGAGCCTTGCCGAGCATCGTGAATTCGGGTGGGATTTGGACCTGGTGACGATTGGCAACCGTGAACAGGTCATTGACTGCTCCGCCTAAGCTGATTTGGCTCAATGGGATATCATAATATTTATTTCGCAGTTCATCAATATCCTCCCTTAATGGGGCCATATCGATTTCGTCCGTCAAGAGACCCATATCTGAAAGCGTCTTGATCAATCCATTGGTGCTTCCGCGTTTCAGATTGATGACAAGCGAGGCGAACTGATATTTCGTTTCTTCCTCAAGACGTCCCACCATTCCAAAATCCATGAGTGCGACGACATTTCCAGGCAATATGATGATATTGCCTGGGTGGGGATCACCGTGGTAAAAGCCATCGATCAATATTTGATGAAGCATGGAGTTCGCTAATCTTTCCGCGATTTGCCGGCGATCATAACCTTCATCATCAAGCTGTTTATAATGATTGATCTTAATTCCCTGAATGAAATCCATTGTCAGGACCCTTTTTGTGGAAAACTCCCAATGAATCCTTGGTACCTTAAACCCTTGATCATCGATGAATTGCTTGGCTATTCTTTCCCCGTTTCGACCCTCGGAGTTATAATCAAGTTCTGCGCGGAGTGATTTAGCGAATTCATCGATCATTTTTCTGATTTGGTAGCGTCTTGCCCAAGATATGCGTGCTTCCATAAGTCTTGCCAAATCATCGAGAATTTCCAAATCCGTTTCCACAGTCGGAAGAATATCTGGCCGCTGCACTTTGATTGCTACGACTTCCAGTGATGGAAGCCGAGCTGTATGGACCTGTCCAATCGAAGCGGTTGCCAGTGGGGTTTCATTAAATTCAAGGAAAATGTTTTCCAAAGAATCACCCAATTCGGCCTCGACAATTTTACGGACCCTATCAAATGGAAAGGGGGTGACCTGGTCCTGTAACTTTTCAAGCTCGCGGACGATTTCTTCAGGAACGAAATCACGCCTCGTACTTGCAATCTGCCCAAGTTTAATGAATGTAGGTCCCAAGCTTTGTAATATCGTATGCAGCCGCTCTCCGATTGAGCGGAGGTTCAGGTTTTCATCGGTTTGGAGTTTCGATCCCGCTTTACTCTCGGATAATCCCAGGCGATAGATGAAGTAACCAAACCCATTTTTCAAAAAGGCATTAATGATTTCTTGGTAACGATGTGCGTGTTTCAGTCGCTTGCGAAACATTCAAGTACCTCCTGTCACGGTTGTAAGTTTTGGTTCTGTTTCTCCAAAATTACGATGCGGCGCTCCAATTCCTCGACTTCTTCTTTAGTTGCCAAGTTTAGGCCATTGAGCGCTTGATTGACTTTGGCCTTGACGGAATCGTCCAGCTGCTTTTGGGCTTGCTCCCCTTTTTCGACCCATTGCTTAATAAGGATCTTGGAGTCTTCTTTGCTGATATCGCCTTTTTTGACAAGAGAGTCCACCGCTTTTTCAATTTGCTCTTTTGTAGCAGCGGCTGCACCTAATCCTAAAGAAAACACATTTTTTAATAAGTCCATTTTTACATTCCTCCAATATAAATTTTTACACTGTAAGAAAGATAATAGCGGATGCCTTTCACTCTAGTTCATTCTTGTTGTTACCATCTATCATACATCACTTTAGGGCAGCTACAAAAATATAAGGGTCCTGCGATTATTGATGGGAAGAAAAGGATTTTTAGATAGCTCAAAATTGTTTGAAGTGGAGCGGATTGGATATTATGATAGGGAAAAGCGGCTGTGAAAGTGAGGTTGGAATAATGGGTTTCAAAAATAAAACGGTGATTGTAACAGGTGCTTCGAATGGGATAGGGAGAGGCGTGGCAAAGGGATATGCAGAAAGCGGCGCATCAGTAGTTCTCGCAGATTTGGACGAGCGGGAAGGGCTTCTGTGTGTGGAAGAGCTCAAAAGTAACGGTCATGAAGCCATGTTCGTTAAAACGGATGTACGCAAGGAAGCTGACATTCAACAATTGATGGATGTAACTCTAAAAACATATAAGACCATTGATATATTAATCAATAATGCAGGAAAGGCATTATTCAAATCGCTTTATGATCTGACGATAGGGGAATGGGACGATATGATGAATACGAATTTGCGCAGTGTTTTCCTTTGTTCCCGGGCCGCGGCAGAATCGATGCGGAAAAATGAAATGGGAGGTGCGATCATCAATATAGCCTCAACCAGAGCGATGATGTCTGAGCCTGATTCGGAATCCTATGCAGCAACCAAAGGAGGGATCAAAGCACTGACACATGCACTTGCCGCTTCTTTGGGCAAAGAGAAAATTACGGTCAATTCGATTTCACCGGGGTGGATTGAAACGGGAGATTATGAATCGCTGAGGGATGAAGATCACCTGCAGCATTTTTCCAATCGGGTTGGCAAACCGGACGATATTGCAAGGGCCTGTCTTTATTTGACGGCAACGGAAAATAATTTCGTTACGGGTGAGGATCTTATCGTCGATGGAGGCATGACAAGAAAAATGATGTACGAGGAGTAACTCATTTTTTTCGGTAGAGATATTGCAGTTCAGTCCCGAGCTCACGGTTGAGCAGCTGTTCCATTTCTTCAAGCTCTTTTATGCCGATAGGGGCATCGGCAGCTGTCCAGTGAACGGTATAAACAAAATAGTAATCTCTTATTTTTCGGAAAATAACAGGCGAATTCGGGAATCTATCAAAAATTGCCCTGATATTATAGCGTCTCATGTAGGACCACTTAACAAGCTGCATGTAGCTACCCATCCTTTTCAAAAGAGATCAATGACTGCCAGGGTGGCAGCCATTGGTCCGGTTCTTATTTATCGTTGAATAAATTGAATAAGCCTCTAGCTACGCTGCCTTCTTCGGATGATCCTCCATTTTGCGGCGCTGCAGCAAATACACGACTGGCAAGCCGGCTGAATGGCAAAGATTGCACCCAGACTGTTCCGGGTCCTTTTAATGTTGCAAAGAATAAACCTTCGCCGCCGAACAAAGCGGTTTTCACACCCTTTACAGTTTCAATATTATAATCTACCCCGCTAGTCATTGCCACTAAACACCCTGTATCGACGCGTAAAATCTCCCCTGCTGCCAATTCCTTTTTATGGATCGTGCCACCTGCATGAACGAAGGTCATTCCATCTCCTTCTAGTTTTTGCATGATGAAGCCTTCACCGCCAAAGAAGCCTGCCCCTATTTTTCTCTGAAACTCAATTCCGACCGAAACGCCTTTTGCGGCCGCCAGGAATGCGTCTTTTTGACATATGATTTTCCCGCCCAGCTCGCTTAAATCCATCGGGATGATTTTACCTGGATATGGCGATGCGAATGAAACGTGTTTTTTATCTCGTCCTTCATTCGTAAAAGCCGTCATGAAAAGACTCTCACCAGTAAGTAGCCGTTTCCCGGCCCCGAATAGCTTACCCATCATTCCGCTGTCACCATTTGAAGACCCATCACCAAAGATGGTTTCCATCTTGATTTGATCTTCCATCATCATTAAGCTTCCAGCCTCGGCAATCACCGTTTCCTGAGGGTCCAATTCCACTTCAACAAACTGCATGTCATCTCCATATACCTTAAAATCTATTTCATGATTATTCAATTTCCATTCCTCCTATCCGCTTATTTTCATTGTAAAAGATAAACTCTTAACCTGCCAATATTATTCAGTTTTCTGCTGTAGTTTATATATTTTTTGTTTTCACGGGTATATCTAGTAAAATGTAGAAAGAAAAAACAGCATGACACTTAAGCTGAAATGAACCTTTTCTTAAGTGCAGGAGGAGACAGCCGTGGAGACTTACATACTATCATTGGACCAGGGAACGACAAGTTCCCGGGCCATTTTATTTAATAAAAGCGGGAAAGTTTTGCATATTGCCCAAAAGGAATTCACCCAGCACTTCCCGAATCCAGGATGGGTGGAGCATAACGCCAATGAAATTTGGGGCTCCATCTTATCGGTAATCGCTTCCTGTCTATCGGAAATGAATGTAAGGCCTGAACAGATCGCTGGAATTGGCATAACGAATCAACGGGAGACGACCGTGGTATGGGACAAGGAAACAGGTCAGCCGATTCATCATGCCATCGTCTGGCAATCCCGGCAGACAAGCGAAATTTGTATGCAATTGAAGGATGAAGGCCTCGATGGCTTATTCTTGCAGAAAACCGGATTATTGATTGATGCATATTTTTCCGGTACAAAGGTGAAATGGATTCTCGACCATGTAGATGGGGCACGGGAAAAGGCTGAAAACGGAGACTTATTGTTTGGTACGATCGATACGTGGCTGATATGGAAACTTTCGGGTGGTAAATCACATGTAACAGACTATTCGAATGCTTCAAGGACGCTGATGTATAACATTCATGACCTGAAGTGGGACGAAGAGCTGCTGGAAATCCTGCAAGTGCCGCAATCGATGCTCCCTGACGTTCGTTCTTCATCGGAGATATACGGGAAAACAGCGCCACATCATTTCTTTGGGCATGAAATCCCGATTGCCGGAGCGGCGGGAGATCAACAGGCCGCATTGTTCGGCCAAGAATGCTTTGAAAAAGGAATGGCTAAGAATACGTATGGCACCGGATGCTTCATGCTGATGAACACAGGAGAAAAGGCAGTGAAATCAGAGCATGGCCTGTTGACCACGATTGCATGGGGGCTGAATGGAAAAGTCGAATATGCCTTGGAAGGAAGTATTTTTGTCGCAGGTTCGGCCATACAATGGTTAAGGGATGGACTGAAACTCTTGCATGATCCGAAAGACAGTGAAAAGTATGCTTTGCGGGTCACTTCAGCCGATGGTGTCTATGTAGTTCCCGCATTTGTAGGATTAGGCACCCCTTATTGGGATAGTGATGTCAGGGGAGCTGTATTCGGACTGACAAGGGGGACATCGAAGGAGCATTTCGTCCGGGCAACATTGGAAGCATTGGCCTACCAGACAAAAGATGTCCTTAGCGCCATGGAGATTGATTCAGGGATTAACCTAAAGGCATTAAGGGTTGATGGCGGGGTTGTCAAAAACAACTTCTTGATGGAATTCCAAAGCGGCCTCCTGAATGTACCAGTCGAAAGACCTGTTATTAGTGAAACGACAGCGTTAGGAGCGGCGTATTTGGCTGGGCTCGCTGTCGGATATTGGGAAAGTCAGGAAGAGATTTCAAAGCTATGGGCGGTCGATAAGAAATTCGAACCCGAGATGGAAGAACAGGAACGGAAGGATTTATATAATGGCTGGAAAAAGGCAGTTCAGGCGGCAAGGGTTTTTAAATAGAGTAAGTAAGGGTATTGATAGGGAGAGATGAATACAGAACGTACAAACTTAAAAAAGGGGTGGTATTATGTTAGTTAAGGATTTCATGATAAGGGAAGTCTTTGTAGCCCGTCCTGATTTTACATTAAAGGAAATTCTGCGGATCTTGATCGAAAATAAAGTGGGCGGGGTCCCCGTTGTGGATGAACAGGATAAGCTATTGGGAATGGTGACGGACGGGGATATCCTTCGTTACTTGACACCTGCAGAGGAAGCCATCATGGGGTATTTCACCTACATTACGGTTCTTCCCGGTGAAGAGTTGGATGAAAAGGTTACATCCAAAATGAATGATAAAGTCTCACAAATCATTAAAAATAAAAGGATTACAAAGCTATCTCCCGAAGATCCGCTAGATGAATTGATAAAGGTCCTTTCCAAGCATCATTTCAAGAAAATCCCCGTCGTGGACAAAAATGATAAAGTCGTCGGCATTATCAGCAGGGGAGATGCCCTTAGGGCCCTTTATAAGGAATTCGTTCAAAAGCTGGAATGAATGGGCATCATAAAAAGGCCTGCTCGATTACGAGCAGGCCTTTTTTGTATTCATCATTGAGTGCTTTCTACTGCTTTATCTGCATCAGATTCACCTTTTGCTCTTTTTTCCTTCAATTTAAAGTAGGCGTCCATTACGTCCCGCCCGATCCGTTTGTTAATATCATCAGAGGGCTTGCCTTGATACACCCATGGCACGACGACAGAAAATGCCACTTCCGGATTATTGTGAGGTGCATAACCTACAAGCGTCAAATTGATAGTCGGGACTGGCGCGCTATATTGATTCCTCCGCGGTCCGTCATAAAAGGCCTCGGCAGTACCCGTTTTTGCTGCCGCACGGTAAGACTTCCCGCCGAAATATTTATATGCCGTCCCGCCTGGCTCCTGTGCGACCTGCCTGAATCCTTCCTGGACACGCTGCATCCAAACGTCTTTTCCGCCTAAGTCGTTTAACACTTTAGGACTCATCGTTTTAAAGACGCTGCCCAATTCATTGTGTTCGTTGGATGGATTCCTGATTTCCCTGACCATATGGGGCTCAAGCCTTTTTCCGCCATTTGCAATCGTCGATACATACTGTGCCAATTGCATAGGGGTATATGTATCATACTGGCCAATCGATAAATCCAGCAGCAATCCGTCTGTTGACATATCGACGCCTTTAAACCCTACGGATTCATTTGGCAGGTCGATTCCGGTACGGACACCCAATCCAAATTGGGCATAATGATTCCGCATGATGGCATAAGCTTCCCGATTGATTCCTAACGGCCGGTTAGGGATATAATGCCCGCCGGCAATTCTGATCGCCGTCATGAACATATAGACATTCGACGATTTCTTTAACGCAGAGACATCGGTTACATAACCCAAATCACTATAAGATCCTTTCGGAGGAGCTCCTGCTAAATGGAGTTTCCTGTCAAAAAAAGCTGACCCTGGTGCGATGGCTCCTGTCTGAAAGCCCGTATAGACAGTGGCCCCTTTGACAGATGACCCCATCGTATAGGATGTCGTTATGTTTCCAAGGGCAAAATCGTTCATTTCGGTCAATCCAGTTTTACTGTTACGGCCGTATTGCCTGCCAGCCATCGTGAGCACCTCGCCTGTATTCGGGTCCATTAAAACGACGAAGGCACGATCCAAAAGGTAGGTATTTCCCTTAGCCTTGGTTTTGCGCAATTCGTTCTCGATGATTTTTTCAACCTGCTGCTGCAGCTCCATATCAATTGTAAGGACCAAGTCTTTTCCGCTTTGCCCTTCAGTGAGGGTATTCGTTTTGATGACTTCCCCTTTGCTCAGCACATTTTCAATCCGCGTCTTTTGACCGCGGAGGACATCTTCATATTGTTTTTCGATATAACTTTTTCCGACCCGGTCATTCCTGGTATAGTCGCGTGCCAGGTAATAGTCGATATTTTCACTGGGAATGCCTTCTTCGGAAGAAGAGACCTTGCCAAGAACCGAGCGGAGAGTCTCGTCATACTTATAGGTCCTTTCCCAATCCGTCGTTACATCCACACCTGGCATTTCATCCAAATGTTCGCTGACCCTGGCGAATTCCTTAGTGGTGACATCTTTATTCTTCACGATCGAAGGTGCGAGGGCATAGCCGCTATTGAATTCCCGGAAGATGGCGATCACTTCCAATTCATCTTTGGAGAATTCCTTGATATTCTCATCGGTTACCCGCTCCATTTGAAGTTTGTATAAATCTTTTTGCTCCAGTTTCTTTTCGATGACTTTCTTCTTCTCGGCCTTGGTGATCAAGGCTTCGGCTTCTTTCGGATGCTTTAAAATCCAAAAATCCTTTTTATCCGGAAGGGTTACCTTTTTGGTATCTTTTTCTATCAAGGTGGCAAGGACCTCTGCCGTCTTCACCATATCTGCCGTTTTCGTATTCGGGTATTTCGTATAGGTGATGGCATTACGCGGCTCATTATCAACGACCGGATTCAAGTTCCGGTCATACATCTTGCCCCGGGGAACGGGGGTATTGGCCACATCGTTTTCCGTTCGGTCGACTTCGCGGAGGTAATCATCCCCATACACGATTTGGACGATGCCAAGCCGGATTATTAAGCTTGAAAATAAAATGAATATTAAAAAGAACATAAAGTTCAGTCGGAAAGGAATTGGGGTTTTTTTCTTTTTTTCTTTGGCCATCATTAACATTCCTTTCTAGTAAAAGTAAAAAATAAGAAAATTCCTATCTCCAATGATATATAAAATTAACTTATTTTTCTATGCTTTATCCGTAAATTTATCTATATTTCCAAAAGAATGTTTTGTAGTTATATAATTCCTAGTAATCTTATAATTAGGAAAATTGATATAATAGATAAATAGAGGAAGAAGCGGTACAGCGGCAATCATTAGTAGGGATGCGTGGTTGGGGGGCTCCATAAAAAAAGGGGAACATAAACCAAGGTACTTGGAAAGAACTCTTTTACATGAACGATTAATGACTATAACCCTAATTCACTACAGAGACTTAAGTACCATGATTTTATTTTGCTTCATGTTTCCTAACGGGAGTTTGAGTCGTGACAGTGATAATCCCATTGAAGTATCCGCATAGCTCAAGCCATTTTTCAGGATAAATATAGTTGAAACGTTCAATGGTTTCCAGGGAGTGAAGCACAAGGCAATCGATTTGCCCCGTTTTTTTACTTTGTAAATTGGATAGCAGCTCATGCGGGATGGTGTAATAAGGGTGGATTTGATACGGATTGAGTATGACCGGGGAAATATTATTCTCTTCCATATACTTGTCCGTCACGATCTTTTGGATTGCAAAGCTTTCCTCCGTATGTAAATCCCCGATTTTGTAATTTGGATTCAAAAGTACAATGCCCCTCATTTGATTCACCCATTCTTTTTGCTAACCATTCTTGCCAAATGGGGGATGGGATATTCAAAGTAAGAGGCATCATGTTAGAAAATGGCTTTCATTCCGTTAAGGGTTTTGAGCTGCTTGACATTTTCGAGCACCTCGTTGGTCAGGTCCTCCTTTTTAATGATTGGTAAACTTCGTAAATCTTCCATGTAGCTTTCATTCGTGAACCAATCAAAGGAATGGGGAGGAAAGAATAGTTGATCTTTCCATGCATCATGAAGAGTGGGGCTGTAGATTTTATCATCTTTTGACGTGGATCCATCAGAGGTATATATGCTTGCCCAATAATCCTCTCTGGAACCCGTGTGGGGAATCTCTTTTGTAAAATGGCCGACTCCGCGAAAAACCACCGGATGCTGAAAAAGAAGCCCATATAATAATTTTCCCGTTTCAATGCGCTGTTTCGGGTCGGCAAAGCGTTCGACGGTAAGTCCTGTCAAGGAATGAAGTCCTTTTTGCTTGTTTGCATAAGGGAAGATCACTTTCATGAAGCCTAAGTATTCCTGAAGCTGAAAATCAAGCCTGCGGAGGATTTCACCATGATGGGTGCGTTTTAATATCCTTTCCTGAAGCATTCTTTGTTCATTAATGATAAGGGCCGTTGTCAAAAGGGGTGAATGGGGCTCTTCGATGAAAGATTCCCAAATCGGGGCCATGAATCTTGAAATGCGGAATACTGGTAAATACCTTCTTAGCGGAAGTTCTTTTTGTTTAGAATGTTCATATAAAAGAAGCTGGGGGAAGGCATCTGCAAATATGGCTGAATTGGCACGCTCAAGGAAAAGGAAAAATTTTTGCCGTTCCGCTCTGTCAAGTAGATGGGTCATGTTTGAACTTTTCAAGTCAGTCATATGGTATCCTCCATTCCTCGAAACCATATGTGCTAAAAAGGCCCAGTGAACCTCTGGATTGCGATTGTAAAAGGCAAGATAGGCTTGAGTTCTTGTGATATTGTTCCGGTTCAAGGCAGCCGTTTCGGTTCGAATGCTTTTTATCAGGGCGGCTTCCTCGGGGAAAAAAGCTTTTGACTCATCAACAGGCTGAAAGAGCTCTTTTTGTAAACGGGATTTTAGCGTGTCAAATCTTTCAGCATCGATGATCGGTTTTGTTTTGGCAGGGTGTTTACTCAACAGCTTTTGCAAATATTGGGAAAGCATACATTTCACCACGAATGTTTTTCGATCATTATATGCATAGCCATCAAGAAAGGGGCGTTGCATTTGCAACCCCCCAAGGTGATGTCATCTTTTTTTCTTCTTTTCCCGGTACAATAAAATATAATAAACTATCCAGAAAAGAAACACAGGAATGAAGGATAAAAATCTATATTGGACCGGTACGGCAAATAAGATGAAAATGGCAGATAATAAAAAGGGAACCGCCAGGAGTATATATTTTCTCCATTGCATAAGCTGAACCTCCTTAGGTTGCGTCATTCTTATTAGAATATAGGATTATCCATCAATAATCTAGAAAAGTCATAATTGACAAAAATATGCAAACGTAGTAACCTTTAAAAATAAGTTAAAAATTACCATTAATCAATGGAAAAGGAGGCGAACGTCATGACTAAATCAGTTAAGCACAGTGATGTCACAATTGAATATCATACGTCCGCCTGCCCTGATACCTTGTCTTTCCAGACATAGGATTCCTCGCTTCCATTCATGATTTTAAAGCGCAGGTTGTGGAATTTTCGCGGCCTGCGCTTTTATATGTGTTATTACGCATCTAAAAAAGCCTCCGCTAATTGGCGGGGGCTTTTTGGCATTTTGGATCCAGGTGCATTAGCACCCTTTCCATATAAAGGATAGGAGGAACTATAAATGAGACAAAAGACATTTGAAATCTTATTGCAGCCGGGAGATCCAGAAAGCGGTTAGCGAGTGAAAGGTTTGACCAAAAGGGAGGGGAATTCATGTTTGCGATTTTTAAAAAACTGTCCTGGTTCTTTAAAGAACAGTGGCAGCGTTACACCTTGGCGATTTTATTTCTATGTCTAGTGAATATCTTGGAGGTTATCCCGCCAAAACTTGTCGGGAATGCCATCGATGATATGAACAATGGCAGCATGACGCAGGAAGGGGTCATGAAATACGTTATTTATTTGCTCATGGTACTGATCGGCAGTTACCTATTTGGTTACTTATGGAGTTATCTGTTATTCGGCGGCGGAAACTTGGTCGAACGGAAACTAAGGTCAGGGTTTATGGGCCATTTGCTTAAAATGACGCCAAGTTTTTATGAAAAAAACCGTACAGGAGATTTAATGGCAAGGGCAACCAATGATTTAAAGGCCATATCCCTCACAGCTGGTTTCGGGATATTGACCCTCGTAGACGCGGTGCTGTTCACCATCACGGTAGTGGTCATGATGGGAGCCACGATCAGCTGGCAGTTGACGATTGCGGCGGTGCTGCCGCTTCCGATCATGGCAGTGCTAATGCAAATTTACGTGAAGAAAATTTACAAACGTTTTACGGATGCACAAGCAGCCTTTGGCACTTTAAATGACAAGGTCCTGGAATCCATTTCCGGTGTCCGTGTTATCCGGGCCTATGTCCAGGAACGGGAAGATGAA
This sequence comes from Peribacillus sp. S4, assembly GCF_046715815.1. Lineage (NCBI taxonomy): Bacteria > Bacillati > Bacillota > Bacilli > Caryophanales > Bacillaceae > Peribacillus > Peribacillus sp. S4. The sequence continues at coordinate 1,171,577 of NZ_CP175708.1, forward strand.
AAGCGATTTGAGGAAATGACCGAGGATGTATATAGCAAAAACCTAGCCGTGGCAAGGATCGACGCCCTCTTTGATCCGACAATCAGCATTATCATTGGCATCAGTTATTTAATCGGGTTGGGCTATGGGGCTTATCTTGTGTTTCAACAAGCCATAACGCTTGGCGGACTTGTTTCGTTCAATGTGTACCTAGGCATGTTAATCTGGCCGATGATCGCGGTGGGTGAACTGATCAATGTCATGCAAAGGGGAAATGCTTCGCTAGACCGTGTTCAGGATACCCTTTCGTATGAAGCGGATGTGAAGAATTCAATGGGGATGGAGAGTATTACGAACCCGGGGAATATCCAATTCAATTCAGTGCATTTTACATACCCGTCCTCAACGGTTGTGAATCTATCCGATATTTCCGTTCAGCTTAAGCGCGGTCAAACATTGGGGATAGTGGGGAAAACAGGTAGTGGAAAAACGACATTCGTGAAGCAATTGCTGCGGGAATATCCTTTAGGAACAGGTGAAATCGCTTTTGCAGGCATGCCGCTGGAGCAACTGCACCTTGAAGATATCCGTAAATGGATCGGATATGTTCCACAGGACCATTTTTTATTCTCGAAGACTGTTAGGGAAAATATCTTATTCGGTAAAATGGATGCAACGGAAGGTGAACTGGCTGAAGCCATCCGGCTTGCGGATTTTGAGAAGGATTTAATGATGCTGCCAAACCGATTAGAGACACTCGTCGGTGAGAAGGGTGTCGCTCTGTCTGGTGGGCAAAAGCAGAGGATCTCGATTGCCAGGGCATTGATCAAAAATCCGGAAATCCTTATATTGGATGATTCCTTATCCGCTGTCGATGCAAAAACGGAAACGACAATCATCGAAAATATCCAAAATGAACGGGCAGGGAAAACGACCATCATCACAACCCACCGCTTATCAGCCGTTCAGCACGCGGACAGGATTATCGTATTGGACAGCGGAAAGATCATCGAAGAGGGGACTCATGCGGATTTACTGCTGAATGATGGCTGGTATAGGGAGCAATATGAACGACAGCAGGTTGACGAAGGAACGGAGGTGAAAGCATGAAGGTCGTAAAGAAACTTTTTAATTATGCTGCCCTTTATAAAAAATTGATCATTGGCGCCCTGATCATGCTTGCTCTTTCGGTAGCGGCCGATTTAACGGGTCCTTTCGTTGCCAAGAAAATCATCGATTCACATATACTTGGCATCGAATCTTCCTGGCATGAAGCAGGTAAAGGAAAAGATGCAGTTAAGTATGATGGAAATTGGTATAAACGGGCTGATTACTTTTCAAAAGGTGAGAAGAAAGGCAGGGAAGTCCATGTTCTGCAGGTTGGCAATCAATTTGTCTTCGTAGATGAAGCTGTCCCTATCGATGGGCGCAGAACCTTGGAGAACCAATCATTGATCATCAGGAAAGACGGGAAAGAGCAACGTGCGCAAGCAGTGAAATTGACGAGTCAGGAAGTGATGGGATTTTATCAACCGGAAATCCCGCGGATCATTAAGCTTGTGGCTTTTTATTTTAGCCTTGTCATCCTTTCCTCCATTTTTCAATATGGCCAGAGTTTTTATTTACAGAAAGCGGCGAACCGAATCATACAGAAGATGCGAAATGATATTTTTAGGCATATTTCCCGTCTGCCGATACGTTATTTTGATAATATGCCAGCGGGTAAAATTGTAGCCAGGGTCACTAATGATACGGAAGCGATCCGGGAATTATATGTAACCGTGCTCGCCAACTTCTTCTCGAGTACCATTAATATTTTCGGCGTTCTAATTGCTTTGTTTATTCTGGATCCACGAGTCGGTACCATTGGCCTTCTACTTATTCCGATCATCGTTATCTGGACGATGGTATACCGTAAATTCGCCTCGAAATATAATCACATCATTCGGGAACGGGTCAGCGATATTAATGGAATGATTAATGAATCCATTTCTGGTATGAGCATCATTCAGGCATTTGGACGTGAAAAGGAGACGAAGCAATCTTTTGAAAATCTGAACCGGGAGCATTTTTCCTATCAAAATAAAATGCTCCATTTGAATTCGTTGACGGGTGGAAACTTGATTGGCGTCATTAAGCTTTTGGCGCTGATGGCCTTCGTCTGGTATTTCGGCGGGATTTCCCTTACAGCGGGTTCGGCCATTTCCTTAGGGATGATGTATGCAATTGTTGATTTGATCAGCCGCCTGCTACATCCGCTTCACGGAATCGTCAATCAGTTCGCTAATCTTGAACAGGCGCTTGTTGCAGGGGAGAGGACGTTCAGCTTATTGGATGAGAAGGGATTGGCAGTCAGCGATGAAAACATATCCAGATACAAAGGAAACGTACAATTCGAAAATGTTTCTTTTGGTTATAAGGATAAAGAATATGTGTTAAGGGACATTTCCTTCTCCGCTAAGCAGGGGGAAACGGTGGCTTTAGTTGGCCACACCGGTTCAGGAAAAAGCTCCATAATGAATTTATTATTCCGCTTTTATGACAGAAGTGAAGGTCAGATCAAAATCGATGGCAGAAATATATTGGATATCCCCCATCAGACGCTTAGGGAGCATATGGGGATTGTCCTTCAGGACCCCTATTTATTTACAGGCACCATCGCCTCCAATATCAGTCTCAATCATAAAGGCATCACAAGGGAAATGGTTGAAACAGCATTAAGAGATGTCGGGGGGGACAAAGTGCTGAAGCATCTTCCTTTAGGGCTTGACGAGCCCGTGATTGAAAAAGGCGGAACGCTGTCTTCCGGACAGCGTCAGCTAATCTCTTTTGCCCGTGCCCTTGCATTCAATCCGGCCATATTGATCTTGGATGAAGCGACAGCAAGCATCGACACCGAAACCGAGGCAATTATCCAGGAGGGTATGGAAGTGCTGAAAAAAGGGAGAACGACCTTCATCATTGCACATAGGCTTTCCACGATAAAAAATGCCGACCAAATTCTTGTACTAGAAAAAGGGCGGATTGCTGAGCAAGGTACACATGAGGAATTAATGGAACTGAAAGGGAAGTACTATCAAATGTATGAACTGCAGGCAGGTCCGCATAAAGGCATGGCTGGCTGAACACAATGGAATAAGGGTAGATCATCTAGATTAAACTATATTGAAGGTACCGACTTTTGGTACCTTCAAGCATAATGGTTGATAATAGTAATCATTACGTTTAAGATATACCTATACTGACGATGAGGTGATAATAGTGAAACAAGAAATTCATCCCGATTATCAACAAGTGGTATTCATGGATACCAACAGTGGGTATAAATTTTTGACAGGCTCCACTAAGACGTCCAATGAAACAATCGTTTGGGAAGACGGCCAAACATATCCTTTATTAAAAGTGGAAATCAGCTCGGATACGCACCCTTATTATACAGGAAAGCAGAAGTTTGCTGAAAAAGGCGGACGGGTCGATCGCTTCCTGGATAAATATAATATGAAGAAATGAGAGTTAGGCCATCGGGAAATCGATGGTCTTCTTTTATTGATGGAATAAAAAAGGTGCCCATAAAATATGAGGCACCCACTACTTTAATCATTTTGCAGCAATTGCTTCCCCTTTGGCAATATTGACGAGGGCAGCTTCGAAGTCCTTGATTAAATCGTCCGGATTTTCCAGTCCGACAGAGAGGCGGAGCAAGCTATTCGTAATGCCTCGCTTTTCCCTTTCATCAGCAGGCATGGCCGCATGGGACATTTTGGCCGGGTAGGATAATATGGATTCTACCGCTCCTAGGCTTACGGCAAAAACAGGGAGCTCGACAGTGTTCACGAAGGAACGGAAGATTTCCTCACTTTCCAATTCAAATGAAAGGACCGCCCCTGCTCCGAGTGACTGGCCTTTCTGGATGGCGTGCTGTGGATGATCGGCTAGGCCGGGATAATATACTTTTTTCACCAAGGGCTGCTCCTTTAAGTAGGCTGCAATCTTTTCGGCCCCTTTTTGTGAATGTTCCATTCTAACTGACAAGGTTTTCAAGCCTCTCATTACGAGCCAGGCATCCTGAACACCAAGGACCGCTCCAAAGGAGTTTTGAAGCGAACCGAGTCTTGCCGCCAAATCCGGATCTTTCACGACCGCAAGCCCAGCTACCACATCACTATGTCCGGATAAAAACTTCGTCGCGCTATGAAGGACAACATCAGCGCCCAAATTCAGCGGTTTTTGCAATGCGGGCGTCAAGAATGTATTATCAACAAAACTTAAGGCACCGGCTTTTTTTGCGATATCACATATAGCTTGAATATCGGTCACTTTAAGTAAAGGATTTGAAGGCGTTTCAATGTATATGGCCCTGGTATTTGGCTGAACCGCCGCTTTGACACTTTCAAGGTCCGTCATGTCAACGAAGGTGTGCTCAATATTGAAACGGTTTAAAACGCTTGTGACCATCCTGAACGTTCCGCCATACACATCTTCGGAAATGACGATATGATCCCCGGCAGACAATAGCAGGAAGGCTGTTGAAATGGCAGCCATACCTGATGAAAAGGCAAAGCCGTGAGTGCCTTCCTCAAGTTCGGCAATGATGTCTTCAAGTGCCTCGCGGGTTGGGTTCCCGCTTCTGCTGTAGTCATATTTGCCGAATTGATCGATATTGGATTGATGGAAAGTCGATGCATGCTGGATGGGGACGCTCACACCGCCCGTTGCCGGATCGAATTTATGTTGATTATGAAGTAATTTTGTTTCAAAGCTAAAATCATGATCTGTCATCGTAGTGCCTCCCTTTTTACATGTGCGAATGCTTGCTGCAAGTCACCAATCAAATCGTCGCTATCCTCGATGCCAACGGAGAAGCGGAGCAGTCGATTACAAACACCGTTTGCCGTTCTGACCTCAAGCGGTATATCGGCATGTGTTTGTGTGGCAGGATAGGTGATGAAGCTTTCAACCCCTCCCAGGCTTTCTGCAAAGGAAATTAATGAGAGCGATTGTAAAAATGGGTTGACCGCCGCTTCATCAATGATGCGGAAAGAAATCATGCCGCCTCGGCCCGGATACAATACGTCCGTAACACAATCATGCTCCGATAAGTAATCTACAAGTATCTTGGCATTCTTTTCATGACGCTCCATCCGCAATGCCAGGGTTTTCATTCCGCGCATCAACAGCCATGAATCAAATGGGCTCAAGACAGCTCCAGTGCCATTATGATGGAAGGCAAGTGCATCACATAATTCAGCGCCGCTAGCAACGATCAGTCCGGCGAGCACATCATTATGACCACCGAGATACTTGGTTGCACTGTGGATCACAATATCAGCTCCAAGCAAGATTGGTTGTTGAATAAGAGGCGTGTAAAAAGTGTTATCAACGATTAGCAATAAATTATATCGTTTAGCCAATGCGGCAACGGCGCTAATATCCGTTTGCTGCATAAGAGGGTTAGTGGGAGTTTCGATGAAGATGGCTTTCGTGTGAGGAGTGATGGCTTTTTCGATATCCTCCAAACAACAAGTGTTTACATAGTCACACTGCAATCCCCATTTTTTAAAACCTTGTTCTAACAGCCGATATGTACCGCCATAAAGATCTTCACTGACAATCCACGCATCCCCGGATTTAAAAAGGGCGAGTATAGTGGAGATGGCGGCCATTCCTGAACTGCAGGCATAGCCTTGGTCTCCTTTTTCCAGATCGGCGATGGATCGCTCCAATAGCTGGCGGGTAGGGTTACCTGTCCTTGTGTAGTCGAATCCCGTCGATTGACCGATTCCTTCGTGGCGAAAAGCTGTTGAAAAGTATACCGGCGGATTGACTGTTCCTGTCGCCGTTTCACTGCGATTTCCTAATTGAGCAAGATATGTTTCAGGTTTATACATGGTTTTCACTGCTCCTTTGAGTTAAATAAAATAAAAAAAAGTCTTCTTTAAGAAGAAGACTTTGATTAAGTAGGGACGAGTCATTCTTCTTATCTTCCAAGTTCATAAACTTGTGGAATTAGCACCTTTTCATTGGTTTGAAACAAATGAAGGTTGCTGAGGTGTCATCGGGCCATTCCCTCTACCTCTCTCGATAAGAGTTTAGATTATTCAATTTCTTTTGAATTTACTATATATACAAAACACTGTCAAGGACATTTTGGGGATGATGATGTGTTGGTGTTCATGGCCAGGTCAATTGAAGCCTAGCGGTGCCTACACTTTATGTGTCAAAAAAGAATATCCAAATTTTCATCTAAATATGAATGGCCTAGGATTTTTCAGAAATATGGAAAGGGTCAGCGGGATATTTTTGCTTTAAAATAATAAAGTTTGTACAATGTATGGAGAGAAAGAATAATCCGACATTATTCATTTCATATGCAAAAATTCTTCAATGAATAGTGCAAACTTAGGAGGAGAACACATGGAATACAGAATCGAACGTGATACGATGGGTGAAGTGAAAGTTCCTGCTGATAAATATTGGGGAGCACAAACTGAGAGAAGCCGTAACAATTTCAAAATCGGTAACGAAAAAATGCCGATAGAATTGGTTCGTGCATTTGCATACGTTAAACAAGCTGCTGCAAAGGTGAACTATGATCTTGGCGATCTTTCCGAAGTTAAAAAGAACGCCATCGTCAAGATTTGCGGCGAAATCCTTGAAGGTACGCTTGATGAACATTTCCCGCTTGTAGTTTGGCAAACGGGAAGCGGTACGCAAAGTAATATGAATGTGAATGAAGTGGTCGCTAACAAAGGGAATGAATGGTTAAAAGAAAATGGTGAATCGGAAATCCTTCACCCGAATGATGATGTTAACAAGGCACAAAGCTCAAATGATACTTTCCCGACTGCCATGCATATTGCAGCCTTTATGGAAGTCGCTGAAAAATTGGTTCCTGCCATCAAAGCACTTCGTGATACATTCAATACAAAAGAAAAAGAATTTTGGGATGTCGTGAAAATCGGCCGGACACATCTTCAAGATGCTACACCCTTAACATTAGGACAAGAAATTTCCGGTTGGAAAGCGATGCTCGATAAAGATTTGGCGATGATTGAGGAAAGCAGCCAAAAACTATTGAACCTTGCTCTAGGCGGAACGGCTGTAGGAACCGGAATCAATACAAAGAAAGAATTCCCGGGACTTTCTGCCAAACAAATTGCAGCGGATACAGGATATCCTTTTGTCACATCTGATAATAAGTTCCATGCATTGACTAGCCATAACGAAATCGTCTACGCACACGGTGCTTTGAAAGCATTGGCGGCAGATTTAATGAAAATTGCGAACGATGTCAGATGGCTTGCAAGTGGACCGAGAAGCGGAATCGGAGAAATTGCCATTCCGGAAAACGAGCCGGGCAGCTCCATCATGCCAGGTAAAGTCAATCCGACCCAAAGTGAAGCGCTTACCATGATTGCGACACAAATCGTGGGTAACGATGCTACAATTGGCTTTGCAGCAAGCCAAGGTAACTTTGAATTGAATGTATTCAAACCAGTCATCATCTATAACTTCCTGCAAACGGTCAAATTATTGACGGAAGGCATTCATTCCTTCAACGATAATTGTGCGGTTGGCATCACTGCAAATGAAGATAAGATCAAAGAAAATGTAGAGCGTTCCCTTATGCTGGTAACAGCATTGAACCCGCATATCGGTTATGAAAAAGCAGCCAAGATCGCCAAAACTGCCTTCAAGGACAACTCCACGTTAAAAGAAGCGGCATTGAAACTGGAGTTCCTGACGGAAGATGAATTCAAAGCATGGGTCGATCCTGCTAACATGGTTAATAAATAATTGGTTGGAAGCACCCTCCCTCTAACATTAGGGAGGGTGTTTCCATGTGTTAAAATACTGGAATCGACAAATACTGAAATCATAAGTATCTGGAACAGGAGGAAAAACAATGTCTATATGCCCGCTTTGCAACGGTCTAAGAAAAATTCATGTGGATTGCCCGGAATGCGGCAGTGAACTTGAGGATAAAGGGAAATTCATGGATTATGCTGATGATTACAGTGCTTATATGGATATCGACATACTTAAAGAAAACGACGGATACCCTCAATCCCTTCAAAAAGGGCAATGTCCCCATCTCATGAAATGCCCTGAATGCGGACATGATGAAGTGGTATTGGTCCAGGAATGAATCGCCCTTTATTTTAATAAACGTAAAAAGACCCATAATGAATGGGTCTTTTCATGTTTAATTGGCAGATAACTTCATGCTTTCCTGCATCTGTTCATCTTCTTCAACTAAAATGCGATGTTCGGTCCCTTTATCAAAAAAGTGCGCTTTATTCATGTCGAGGGCAAGTTCGATCTTTTCGCCTGCCTGGATAATGTTATTGGCATCGACCCTTGCAACGAAGTCCTGCCCCTCTAAAGTGGAGTAGAGCATGATCTCCGCGCCCATGAGTTCGGCTACATCAATTTGGGTCGTGAATGTAGTGTTAGGGGACTCCGTGAAATAAGCTCCTTCATTATGGAAATCTTCCGGACGGATTCCAAGGATTACATCTTTTCCGACATATCCTTGATCACGTAGCATTTTCATCTTAAATTCAGGTATTTCAAGCGTTTGTTCGCCTATTTTGATTGTGCCTTCTTTTAATGTTCCGGTAAAGAAGTTCATGGCAGGCGATCCGATAAAGCCGCCGACAAACACGTTTATTGGTTTCTCATAAACATCCTTTGGAGCACCGACCTGTTGGATGATACCATCTTTCATTACAACAAGACGTGTCGCCATGGTCATTGCCTCTGTTTGGTCATGTGTGACATATATCGTTGTGGTGTCGAGCCGTTTATGCAGTTTAGCTATTTCCGCGCGCATTTGAACCCGCAGTTTTGCGTCGAGATTGGATAATGGCTCATCCATCAAGAAAACTTTTGCGTCCCTTACAATTGCACGGCCAAGTGCAACACGCTGGCGCTGACCACCTGAAAGCGCTTTAGGTTTCCTGTTTAGCAGCTCTTCAAGTCCGAGAATCCTTGCCGCTTCATTTACTCTTTGCTTGATTTCAGCTTTTGGCGTTTTCCTGAGCTTTAATCCGAATGCCATATTGTCAAATACAGACATATGAGGATATAAGGCATAGTTCTGGAAAACCATCGCAATATCGCGATCTTTAGGGGGGACATCATTGACTCGCTTGCCGTCTATGTATAAATCCCCTTGGGAAATGTCTTCCAGTCCGGCAATCATCCTTAATGTCGTTGATTTACCGCAACCTGAAGGTCCCACAAAAACGATGAATTCCTTATCGGCAACACGAAGGTTGAAGTCTTTAACAGCCGTCACCTTTTTATCATAAATCTTGAATATATGATCTAATACTAACTCTGCCATGAAAAATCCCCCTTTTAAACTCTTAGATTACTTGTACCAATTAGCTATAGTCTAAGCTATAGGTTTTGAAAAAAGTATGGGCATATTGCACAAAAAAGTGTTTACATTGGAAATTAATCATTTAGTAAAAGTATCAAGTATGCAGTAAGGGCATGACGGAAGTTTCTAATATCGAGACCAGTTTTTTCAGAGAATCTATCGATTCGGTATTGTAAGCTGTTCCGATGTATATAAAGCTGTTTGGCGGCATATGTGGCATTGGAGTTACATTCGATATATGTTTTAACCGTTTTGATAAGCTCAGTATCCTGCTTGGTCTTGCCAAGAATTTCATTGATAAACCAATTTGCATTCTTAAAGGATGGATCATTTATTAATGAGTATGGGATGATGTCTGCCAAATCAGTCACTTTTATATCCGGCAGATGCACCTGTGCCACTTCAAAACACTTTTTCTCCTGAGTCCAGTGATGACGAAGGTCTTGATCTACAGGGTGAAATCGCCCGGTGAACATACGGGTCTTTACATAAAAGTCACTTTCAAGTGTGGAAGTAATGGCGATCAGTTCTTTATTTGATAATGGTTCATCCTTGTCCGGTTCAATTAAGACGCCTGCCGTTTCATTTTCCCAAATAATAGCTGCGTCAGATGGAACGAAAGCGAGGAAGGCCCCTTCAAAATCGGAGTTGGAAAAATCAGCATGAGTCAACTTGAAATGAAGGAATCGAACATTCTCCCAGCTCGTTAAAGGCAATGGTGCATTCGGTTCGGATAAAAAATTTTTCCATGATGAGCCTGGATGTGCATTGAGGTTATTTGGGTTTATGGAAGGAACAAAAAGCAGTTCCAATAAACGGATTTCTTCTGCTGTGATTTCTGAACGGGGAATACCAAGTATACTTCTGAAGTCTTCGAACCAAACATAATTAGAAATATCATCAGTATCCTTTTTATTGGTAAGAGCGTTCGGGAATTTTTGTTTAAGATTTTCAAGCATCGGTTCCACCTTCTTTCTCCCTTTCCATATCATTATAGCGAAAAAGAATAAAGTTCAAAAGATTAGGATATCTTTAGTTTTTCCGAGAAGGGAAAACCAAAGAAAAGTTGCAAGTATTATTAATTTCAGGAGAGGGTATTGCGTATGCTTTATGGAATATCGGTTAAGAGGAGGAGATCCATGAACATTTTAATATTGGGCGGTACACGGTTTTTAGGCCGATATATAGCAAAAGCTGCAATAGAGAAGGGGCATGATGTCACACTTTTTAATCGTGGAAATGACCCTTATGTTTTCCCTGAAATAGAACAATTAAAAGGGGATCGCGACGGTGATCTTGAAATGCTGAAAGGAAGACAATGGGATGCAGTCATTGATACATCAGGCTTTATCCCTCGAACTGTATCAAAATCTTGCAGGTTGCTTAATCAAGTTAAACATTATACATATATTTCAAGCATCTCAGTTTATAGTGATCCAACCGAACCAGGTATTGATGAAAGTGGAGAGGTTCATGCACTAAATGAAGATAAAGCAGAAGAAATAACCCGCGGAACGGCTGGACCGATATACGGTGAATATTATGGACCGTTAAAATCATTAAGCGAAAAAGCAGCTGAAAAAGAACTGCCGGGGAAAGTCTTGTCAATTCGTGCCGGGCAAATAGTAGGTCCATATGATTACACTGACCGATTGCCGTACTGGCTTAAAAGAATAGCGGAAGGGGGAGAAGTTTTAGCGCCTGGACGCCCTGGACGTCCAATCCAAATTATCGATGCAAGGGACTTGGCTCAATGGATCATCCAAATGATGGAAAAGGGCGTGACAGGTACGTATAATGCCGTTGGGCCAGAATACACACTGACTATGGGGCAAATACTAGAAGACTGCAAAAAGGTAACAAGAAGTAATGCTGCCTTTACATGGGTCTCTGAAAAATTTTTAAATGACAATAAAGTAGAGCCGTGGGGAGAAATGCCTTTATGGATACCGGAAGAATTCCCTTTACCAGGAGGTAAGGAACCTTTGAATGGGTTTTTGGCTGTCGACAACGATAAAGCAATCAAAAATGGACTGACATTCCGTCCCCTATCAGAAACTCTCGAAGATATATGGAATTGGGAAAAGGGCCGTCCGGAATCCGCCGATAGAAAAGCAGGCATGCACAGACAACATGAAAGTGATCTTCTTGGATTATGGAAACAGACAATAGGTTGAGACCTTCTTTTATTATACTGAAGTATTAATGGAACATTATGTATGCTTGGTGGAAAGGATGATTTTATACAATGAGGAATCAAAAAAACGATGGGGACAAAACCCCATCGCTTTTTTTCACAAGCTGGACTAAAATGCCATATGCCACTTTTTCCCCGTGAAGTAAATGATGAGCTTGGGTGACGGAAGTCATGCCATTATGAATGGAGTGGGCACAGGCAACGCGCAAATACTGGCCGCCAAACCCGCCAACAAGACCACTTGTGATGATGTTCGTTTCAATTACACGCTGCAGCGCATCTGTCCATTTCCCTTTTTCAAATCAGCTAAGGCTTCCTCGCCATATGTCAATAAAACTTCCTGGCATTGCCTTGCGGCCAGATGGGCCAATTCAATACAAACGGACTTGGTGGCAAGCTTTTCGGCCAGTGCATTGCCCTCGTACCATTTCGCCAATGTATCGCCGATTCCAGCACGTAAATAGTTAATCGGCGAATTAAGAAGAATTCCTGGTTCGATCAATAACATCCAAGTGCTTTTTTCATGAATATCATAACGGACATATGAACCATTATCATCATAAATGACACTCAACGGTGTCCAGGCAGCGCAGGTGGAAGCCAAGGTTGGAATGAGGATGATTTCCTTTTGAAGCGAGTTTCCGGCCGATTTGGCGAGGTCGAGCAACTTACCGCCGCCAATGCCAATTAAGGCATCTGCACCATGTTCAAGAGCTGCCTTCTTGACGCGTTCAATTTCCGGGTCACTGCATTCCCCGCCGTATGTGAAAAAAATCGTCTCAATATTTTCTAAGGAAGGAAAGAAGGGTTCAGTAACTTCCCAGGACTTTTGTCCATGAATAACGAGCACTTTACGAATGTTCCCTCTATTCAGTTTCACTTCCAGGTTTTCAAGGACATTTGCTTTACAGGCGTAATAAGCGGGGCCGCTGCGGACCTCCAGTAGGGTATTCATATTTTCTCTCCTTAATGAAAGGCCTGTTCCCGGTAAAGGGGAAGCAGGCCTTGATTATTTGATCAATTCATCCAGTCTGGTTTTCCGAATCCGGCAAATTTGTCATCGATCACTTTTTCAAACTGGTCGGATTCCACTACAGATTTAATATCCTTGGCAAATTGAGCGTCTACATCTTTTGTATTCACTGCAACAACGTTTCGATACATATCCGGCATGTTTTCTAAAACTAGGGCATCCTTGAGGTCCATTTTCGCTGCAAGAGCAAAGTTGCCAGGGACCGCCGATAGGTCGACGCTGTCTGTTGCGCGGGGCAACTGAGCGGATTCCAATGGTTTTAGCTGGATGTTTTTTGGATTTTTCGTTACATCCTTTTCAGATACTTTTAAAGGGTCGACATTTGGATCGACTTCAATCAACCCTTCATCCACCAGCACTTTTAGTGCACGTGCCAGGTTAACCGGATCATTGGGCACTGCAAGGGATGTACCGTCTTTCACTTCTTTCAATGAATTATACTTATTAGAATATATGCCCATTGGCGCTGTTGGAACTATGATAAGGTCGGAAAGCTTTAAATCATTTTCTTTAGCGAAGTTATCCATGTACACTTTATGCTGGAAAAGGTTGGCGTCGATCGAGTTGTTGCCAAGCGACTTATTCGGCTGGATATAGTCGGTGAATTCGACGATCTCTATTTTGTATCCGAGATCTTCCAGACCTGGTTTGATGGCCTCCTTAACCATATCGGCGTACGGCCCGGTAGTCGCCCCAATCTTCAATTCTTTTTTGTCTTCTGTATTTGGGGATGCATCATCGCTCCCGCAAGCTGCCAAGCCGAGTGCAAGTGCACAGACTGATAATAACGAAGCTATTTTCTTCATTTGAAATTCCTCCTGAGTAATGAAATGTATTGAGTCATTAAAAAAAGTGATTGAACCTATCGCTTGTTAACTATGTATGAAACTTTGTCACCAACCATTTGAATGAGTTGCACAAGGCAGATCAGCACGACGATCGTCGTGATCATGACTGTGTTGTCATATCGGTAATATCCGTACCGGATGGCCAGGTCGCCAATTCCGCCACCGCCGATTGTCCCAGCCATTGCTGAGTAACCGATTAGCGATATGGTCGTTAATGTCAGTCCTTGAATGATTCCCGGTTTTGCCTCTGGAAGAAGTACATCCTTAATGATCATCCATGGAGTGGCACCTACGGCAATTGCAGCTTCAATCACTCCTCTGTCTATTTCACGTAATGCCGTTTCAACAATCCTTGCAAAAAAAGGGATTGCGGATACGGACAGGGAAACAGAAGCTGCTCTTGGCCCTATCGTCGATCCTGTAAGTAGGTCCGTTAAAGGAAGGAGGGCGACCAAAAGAATGATGAACGGGATTGAACGGACAATATTGACTGCGAAACCGAGAGATCGATTCACGATGCCATTTTCAAAAAATAAATTCCTGGTTGTTGAAAATAGCAATACTCCAAGCGGTAAACCGATCAGCAGGGCTACTGCAAGAGAAACGCCAACCATATAAATCGTTTCAAGAAAGGCTTTATTAAGATCAGGTAAAATATTGACGATGGGATTAAGCAGTGACATGTTTTAACACCTCCACAGAACTGGAACGATCTTTTATATATTCCAATGCCGAATGAATTTGGACGGCATCGCCAATTAACTCGATGATTAAAATGCCTAAAGGAACATCCTGGATATACTCAATTTTACCGTGTAAAATATTTCCCTTTACTGCATGGGATTGGAGAGTATCCGAAAGAATCGATTCACCGGCGGTTTGCCCTTCGAATTGGATCTTAATAATCGTACCTTCACTTTCTTCAATCAAGTGCGAAGGGAGTTCGAAATCCAGTACACTGCTAATGAATTGCTTCGTTAACTCCTGTTTGGGCTGTGAAAATATTTCATAAACGGGTCCTTCTTCAATTACCCGGCCATCCTGCATCACGGCGACTCGGTGGCATAGTTCTTTGACCACTTCCATTTCATGTGTAATCAACACGATGGTGATACCAAGCTCACTGCTTATCTTTTTCAATAACTGTAAAATCGCTTTTGTAGTTGTTGGATCAAGGGCTGAAGTCGCTTCATCACATAATAGTACAGTGGGTTCATTTGCTAACGCGCGAGCTATGCCGACCCGTTGCTTCTGTCCACCGCTAAGCTGTGCAGGATAGACATCTTTCTTATCGCTGAGCCCTACTATTTCCAACAATTCCAATACACGTAACTTAGTCGCGTCCTTCGATCGATGCGCGGCCCTTAAGGCGAAAGCGACATTTTCATAAACGGTTTTTGAACTGACCAGGGAAAAGTGCTGGAATATCATTCCGATTTTTTGCCGTTGTTTACGAAGCTCTTTGCTAGATAAAGAGGTTAAATCAATGCCGTCGATAATGATATTTCCACCTGTCGGACGTTCAAGCAAATTCAAGCAGCGGAGCAATGAGCTTTTTCCAGCTCCGCTGTAGCCGACAATTCCATATATTTCACCAGTTTGAATGGTTAAAGTTACGTTATCCACTCCGATAACTCGGTTTTTCTTCGAGACGTATTCCTTTCGGACTGAACGGATTTCAATCATGAGCTTTCCCCCTTAAACATTAAAAAAGCTGCCTCTATCATTCAGAAAGAGGCAGCGAAATCATATCTCGGCTTATCTTTCAGAATGCAATCATTCTGCAGGAATTGGCACCGTTCCCTAAGGGCGGTTGCCGGACATCACAGGGCCTGATCCCTCCGTCACTCTTGATAAGTAAATTATTATTTTAGAATATTTCAAGTTTTGTAATATAATCTATATTATTTGTAAAATCCGGCATTGTCAATCGTTTCTTTTATTTTTTTGTCATTAAATCTGGTACAGTCCGTTAAAACGATTCATGGAAAATGGGCTATTATGCAATAATCCAGCATTTTCATCGAGGCTATTCATTCCAATATTTCCTTGTCAAAAAGGTAAAGTGGTACTACAGTTATTATAGTAAAGTTAAAAAAAGGAAGATGAAACTATATTTATACAATGATGGGGAGGAAACCGAATGATAGAGATCAAGACGATAAATGATGTGGTTTGCGTGCATGGGACTCCTGGCGGGAACAAGGCGGGGATGAGTGTGTATGTCTTTTTAACGGATGGCCTATTGATAGATACTGGCGCACAGATTTTATTGGAAGAGCTTATTCCATTCTATGAATCCGCAGACTTCGACTCAGTGGCCCTGACTCACTATCATGAAGACCATACGGGGGGTGCTGCCTGGATACAGGAACATAAAAAGGTCCCTCTTTTCATTCACCCGATGTCGGTTGAGGTTTGTGCAAAGGATGCTGAATATCCTGAATATCGCAAAATTTTCTGGGGAAAGAGAGACGCCTTTAAAGCTGAGCCGCTAGGGAAGGGCATTCATTCCCGTACCGAAACGTGGGAGCCGATTTTTACCCCAGGTCATGCAAAGGACCATATGGTGTATTTGAATCACAATAATGGCGTGCTCTTTTCAGGAGACCTTTTCGTAACCCCAAAAACAAAGCTTGTTTTACGGGAAGAGTCCGTCCCGGTAATCATCGATTCGATAAAAAGATTGCTTCAATATGACTTCGGGGAAGTGTTTTGCTGTCATGCTGGGCATGTCCCTGATGGGAAGGAGATGTTTCGAAAAAAACTGGATTATCTGGAAAACCTCCAAGGGGAAATTTTACGCTTGCATTCTCAAGGGCTGACCGTTCATGAAATCCAGCAGGTCGTTTTACCGAATCGCTATCCCCTTATCGAGATATCTGGGCATGAATGGGATTCAGAGCATATCATTACATCGATATTAAACGAAAATATTTTAAGTGCGAGGGAGAATGGGACTATTTGATTGCTATCCGTTTAACGGTCTGACTGATATAAAAGAGAGCTCTCCATAAGAGAGCCCACCTTATTCATTTATTGACATTGGGATCTGTTTCATCATAAAAATCATGTGCTTCTTCGATGTTCTGAAGGTTAGCGACTTCATACACATTTCCTCCCGCCATTCCTTCATTGATGATACGGTCGATATCCAGGTAAACGGAGTCCTTGCCATCATATTCGGTATCCTTCAAAAATGTCATTTTTTCTTTATCCAAAAGAAATCCCTCCTAGCCTTTTCTTTAGTTTTAGGCAAAGGAGTTTTTTTTATTCTGTTTAGCGATTTCATGAATGTAAAGGGGTTTCATTCATAAACATGGAAGATCATTAAATCATGTATCATGCTTTTGAGTTGGGTTTCATCTGTTTCGGAAGGCGGATTGGCTGTCCACTCGATGGATCCATCTTTATGATACAAGGCTTTGACTGCCTGCTTGTTGAAATAAAAGGAAATTTTCCATCCAGGCAGATTCTTATGCAATGGCTCCCATTGAAAATGAGTGATCATATGTATTACCTCCATATATACTGTTTCTCATTCGATTATAATGGAAAACGGCAGCTGGAGGTGTTATTTTCTTTTCAGGTTGGGAAAAGTTAATTCAATGAAAAGATTTTTTAAATGCAAAAGCCTGTTTGTTTCAATTTCTTCTTCATCGAATTGCATCGGCTTTGAGTTCACTTCGTATATGAAAAGCAAGCCCGATTCGTCTTCCCCTATATCAATGGAAAACTCACCGAGAAATCCGATCTTTTTTGAAAGTATCTCTCCGCATTTTTGGGCGACATTCGCTAATTTCAGATCCAGGTTTTTTGATTTAAGGTCCTGATAAGGAAAAAGCTTTCCGCCTCGGGGAGTGTGGGTGGTGATTTCCTGGGTTTGCGACATCCTTACCGCTTTGCCGGTCACTTTATAAAAACCTTTTTCATAATGGACGAGAATCCGGTAATCATAACGATGCCCAAAGAGTTTTTTTGGTATGATCGCCTGTTGAGCAAGATAGCTCCTTTTTAATAAATCCCTTTTTTTTGTATCCCAGAAGGAAGGAAAATCAGGGAAGGACTCACTATGCTTTAAGCTATTGAACAATAGGGTATCATCATCATTTTTGATAATGGTATAAATGCCCTTCCCTTGGCTTCCTTTGCATGGCTTAAGGTATATATGCCTGTATGTCTCCAGGAAAGAATCAAGGCAACCGCTGTTTCGTAAGACTATGGTGGGCGGAAGGTGGTTGGTGAGGGATCCATCTTCAGTTAATGCTTCGAACATCACATATTTATCTATAAAACAGGGGTTGAATAGAGTCATTCGGTTATCTTTAAAATGTGTGATAAGATGTTGGAATTCCTCTGACGCCTCATAGCTCCTCCAGGGGACACGGTTATAGACGATGTCAGGGAAGGGCACTTTACATTCAATCCACTTGTTTGAAATGGAGGAAAAAAGATACCCTTTCATCGACTCGGAATGAAGGGCATTTCCTGTGAATACATACGCCAATATTCCATGTTTCAATAAATATAATAATAAGTCCCGAAAAAGGGTCAGGTTTCCACCCAAACCTGATTCCTTTTTGGGATTGGAAACAGTTAAAATTCCGACGGTAAGCATCCGGTTACCCGGAAATATTGTGATTGGAATTAGAGGTTGATTCGAATGGTTCTTTTTATAGCTGATTTCTTCTTCGGCAGAGCCGGCGAAAAGTTCCGCATTCTCATGAGTGTGGTGCCAATTTTCAGTGGGGATATCATAAAAAATGTTCATTGCGGCACTCTGATTGATTTTGTAATTGTCTGTTCCGTAAGATAAATGGCATAATCAAGGCTTAGCTTTCTGGTCAGCAATTCGAAATCCTTGAGTTTTGGATGGGAAAATATGGAACGTCCAGGCTTGGAATTGGCTTCAAACATCCAAACCTGCCCTTTTTTATCCAATCCAAAATCGAATCCTATTTCTGCGATGATGCCGTCCAAGTTCTTTTCTATACTGTCACTTAAAATCAGTGCGGCTTCCGAAAGCTTTCGTTCGACTTCTGTCGCCTCATCGTCATCTCCAAACAGTTCGGCAACCGTTTTGATGACACCCCCGCTTTTAATATGGGTCGTGACGCTGCCGGCGCCGGCGATTTTTGCGGCAATCGCGGTCACCTGCCATTTTCCATTACTGTCCTTGTTCGTATGGACCCGAAAATCCACTGGACGTTTTTCAGATCGAATTAATGGGATGCCCTGCTGCACGATCAGATTCTCGAGCGGGCGGTCGTGAAAAATGTGTTTAACGATGGATTCCAATGTTGAAAACCGTTGCAGTTTATTTTCTTTTGCTTCGTTTGTATAGCGGCAATAATAAACATTCTCATGCTTATCATAAAGAATTTGGTGAATCCCTAGACCGAGGCTGCCGTGAATGGGCTTTATATAAACTTGACGGTAATGGGAAAGAAGGGTTTCCACCACGGATATGGATTGAAATGGATACGTTTCCGGCAAATAAGGCAGTGCCCGCTCATCTGCACATAACCTTTCATTTACATCCCATTTATTGAAAAATCCGGGGTTATACCATGGTATGGTATATATTTTTTGGAATTTCTGCTTCACTTCTTTAGGTCCTTCACGGTTTTCCGTCAACCGATTTGGTAGCCGGTCATAGATGACATTAGGAAAAGGAAATTCATAAATGTTCCAGTCATCTTTATCAAATACATAGCCTTTGATTGTCTCCTCATCCCAATTGATTACATTCTCTCCAAAAACAAAGGGAATACAGCCTGTGGTCTTGCTAAGCGAAAGGAGCTTTGCGAAAAATTCAGATCTCTCCCCTAAAGGTTTGTTTGAAAGGCCCGTGAAGCCTGAGGAAAAGATTCCGACAAGCGGTCCGATATGGATGCTCTTGCCGTATATGAATAAATGAAGGGGAATATCGGTATGATCGAATAGTAGAGCTTCCGCAAGACTTTTCGATAGCACGATTGTTTGATTGACGGCCGGGTTTTGTTTGACGATGGCAGGACATGAATGCCGTCCGAAATAAATTAATTCAATCTCTGCCAAATCTCCAAGCTCTGAAGGGTAGTAGAGAACATTGCCAGGGATAGCGGCAATTTCGGCAGGATAAGTCTTTCTCACTTCCTATTCACCTGCTTTCTGAAGCTGTTCGGCTAAATACTGGCTATACTGAAACGGTGCTCGATGAATATCTTTCATGGTCTCCGGCTGTAGTGCCTGAATGATTTTCCTACCAGGCTTCGAGTTAATGTCCATTATCCATATTTGGCCTTTTTTATCGATGCCTAGATCAATTCCCAACTCGAATAATCTTTCAAAGACAGCTTCGGTTTCAACGGGCAGGGTGCGAAGGATATGATGAATCTTTTGTTCGACTGCAATCGAAATCGTTTCCGGGTTTCTTTTGTTGAAGGTATCCAATGAAATGGCTTCCCCGCCTGTGGCAAGATTTGAAGTAATTCCGTCTTTTTGTCCCGTACGAATTCCGCGGCCCCGTTCCATCCATTGATTCTTCTCGTTTTTTTGAAGTAAAATCCGTAAATCGAATGGCTCATTATTTTGGGTGCAAAGTTCTAAATATGGCTGGCAAAGATAACGGTATCGATTTAATAAATGCTGCAGCCATTTGTTAAGCTGAGATTTGGAGGAGAATGGGCGGTCATATTTGGTGCCCTTTTTCGTCATGGAAACCAAAGTCCCGTCTTCGGTTTTTGAAAGGAGATAGATTCCTGTACCGCCTGCACCGAATTCAGGTTTGATGATGATTTTATCCAGGCGTTCCAAATGTCCTATAATATCTTCAGGTGTCGTCACTTGTACGGTTTCTGGAAAAAATGCCTGTAGGTGTGGATGGTTTTTTAGGATTTGGTACACTTCCCACTTACCAGGAAGGCCCAGTCCTAAGAAATTCGAGTTATCTTTTAACCACTCGATTTTGTGTCGTGTTTCCGTTGACTCACGGACTAAACCGTGATAACAGCGATCATATACAAAATCAGGTAAATCAAAAGATGTGGCGATCCAAGTTTCGTTCTCGGCATCAAAACGCTCGCCCCTCACTTTTTTCAGATCCATATCAATATTTTCCGGTGAGAATTTGCAAACTTTCATATTAAATGATTTAGCGGTTTTGGCTATTTCGGTGAAGTAGTTGTTTTCATGAGTATCCGACGCGGCCATTAATCCTATTAACACGTGCTAGCAACTCCTTTTATGGATGGTTTTCGCGGTTAAGGGCAAGCATGAAATCTATGATTGATTTTACTGATGGACGAAAGGTTTCATAGTTGCCTTGAAATTTTTTCGAAGGTTTTGAATTCACTTCGATGATCCATGGATGGGTATCGGTATCCAGTGCTAAATCGATCCCTAGCTCACCGAATGAATCGTCAAGGTTTTCGACTAAAGCCTGGGCAGTGTTTTTAGCCAGCCGTACGAGCTTTTGATATATGCGGCTGGCGTCCTGAAGTTCAAATGCTTCTTTTAGAAAATCCGGCCCATTTTTCATCAATCCGCCTTGTGCAAGATTGGAAACAATAGTACCAGGGTCCCCAATCCGGGCAACCATTGATGTTACTTTCCATTCAAGCTGTTCGTTCCGGTGAAGCAGTATGCGGAAATCAACCTTTCTCTGATCGGTTTCGAATAGGGAAATCCCTTTTTGAAGAATGAAGGATCGTTTTCCGGAAAAATTTTTTAAGGTTTCAAACAACTTTTCATCCGTATCAGCAAAATGTACATTCTGGAAATGTCCGGATTGCTCGATTTTCCATTTTCCAGCTACTTGCGTTAATCTGCAAATATTCCTGCCTTGGCTGCCTGATGCGGGTTTAAAGTAGATAACCGAATGCTTTTCTATAAATGTCAAGAAAGGTTCCTTTTCGTTAAACAGTATCGTCTCTGGTAAATTTGGCAACAGCTCATCTTCTAAGATCAGTAGTTCGTGTACATCATGTTTGGAGAGGAACCTTCCGTTGAACATCGGAATCGACCGTTCCTCCAGTTCAGTTTTAAACAGCTTGAAAGAAGGCGATTGCTCAAGTTTGCGCGAATGTATCCGGTTATAAAATACATCAGGGATGGGGAGGGGCAAGGCTTTCCAGTCACCTTGCCCTGGCAGGTAGCCTTCCACAACCCCATCTTGAAGAGACTGCAGTTTAACTAAATAGAAGGGGATGCCTTGCTGATTACAATATGATTTCATTTCCTGATAAAATTTTTCCATCTCGCCGAATGTCCCGTCTTGCAAGGGAGTCTGGTTCATGAGTGAAGCGAAGAATGGGCCTATTTTAATTGACCTATCATCCGCATGGTATGAGACGGAGATTGGATCGGTAAAAACGGGTAAGGATAAAATTTGGTTCATATCATATGAAAGTTTCAATGTAGGCTGGGATGACGGGAATGGCTGGACAAGTACCGGGACGGAACGGCATCCAGCCATTATCGTTACGGGTTCTCCAAATTGAAGGTCCCATTCCTCAAATAATTTTTCTTCGATAAACAATAGCGCCTTCTTTCTAGTCTCTGCGGGATTTACCGTAATGTAAACTTTCTGATGGTCAAGGTTCATAATAATTCCCCGTTTGCACTAAGTTTGATATCCTTTAATAATTAAATGATGGGCAAATGTGGATAACACATTCTATGATTTTTTAATTAGAAGGTGTCATCAAGCCTTTATTTCAAGCAATAAAAGAAGTAATTTCATGGGTGAGTTTTGGGTAAACATACTGTTTATGGTCGTCGTTGTTGCAGTAATAGGTGGTTCACTAATTTATTGGCTATCAGAATGCTATTCAGACCGTATAAGCCAATCCATATTTTGGAAGCGCCAGGGTTGATTCCGAAGCGGCAGGATGAGTTAGCTAAACAATTAGGTAAATTGGTGGTCGATCACTTAATCACACCAGGGAGCATTCAAAGTAAAGTCATCAATGATGCCTCTATACAGAATATGAAAATTTTCGTCCAGGCAGAAGTAAAGAAAGCATTGTCCACACAAAAAAGTACTGCTCAATTGCTTGATCAATTGGGAATGAAGAATTCTTCATTTACGCTAGAACAGCGGTTACAAACATTCATTCTCGGTAAATATGAAATATGGTCGGAAGAGAACATGAGCAAGAGCTTGAAAGATATCGTCCCCCCGCACCTTCAGCAAAAAGCCCTCGACTCGATTCCTGCTTTGTCACATTTCATCGTGAAAAAGGGAAAAGAATATTTTTATAGTGCGGAAGGCAAACGCCATCTTGAAGACATGTTGGATGATTTTTTCAAGGAACGGGGCAAGCTGATCAATTTAATTCAGCTGTTCATTGGAAACGAAAAGTTAATTGATAAGATTCAGCCGGAAATCATTAAATTTTTTGAACAATCGAGAACGATTGATATATTGTCAGTGATGTTGGTGAAAGAGTGGGGAAATCTCGAGAAATGGGATATAGAGAAAATCGAGGGAATGATCGGGAGAGAAACGATAAAACAATGGATTAGAATTGACTGCCGATTTCTCGGACATTATCGTGGAAAGGGCGTTCCGATTTTAGTGGAAAAAGTTGCCGAGTACGTAATCAATCATTTCCAGCCGCTATAACTGCATTTGGACGATATCGTGGAAGAACAGGTTTCGACCTTTTCGGTGTCTTGTCTAGAGGAAATGGTCGTTTCCATCACTAAGAAGGAATTGTCGATGATCACATGCATTGGGGCTTTGCTTGGTGGAATCATCGGTTTATTTCAAGGTTTCGTAACTGTTTTAATAGGATGACGTGTAATTCTCAATCGGATTTGTTATAGTGGAAAAGGTGTAGGAATACAATGATTACCGGGAGGGGAAATAAATGAGTAACGTATATGATGCAGCGTATGAAATGGAAAAGGCGATTAGGGCAAGTAATGAATATGCCGATTTGCAACGCTTATATGATCTTGTGAATTCTGATGAAGCAACAAAAGGAATGTTTGAAAACTTCCGTAATCTGCAAATGTCATTGCAGCAAAAGCAAATGATGGGACAGGAGATTGCACCGGAAGAGGTTGAGCAAGCACAAAAGACGGTACAGCTTGTCCAACAAAACCCAACCATTTCACAATTGATGGAAGCTGAACAACGGATGAGCATGGTCATCGCAGACCTCAATAAAATTATCATGAAGCCGCTTGAAGATTTATATGGCTTGCCTGAGCAACAGCAATAAGCAGTTGGAGACTCCCTACTTTAATGGTTGGGGGTTTTTTTGTTCCCTGAAAACACAAGTACAAGGGTCGGGAACCACTATTTGTTCTATTCTCGAAATTTTAGTCATAAATTTTGAAAGAGGATACAACAGATGGGAGAGATCAGCATGGTATATCGACTACTTGCGGTCAATATCGACGGGACATTGCTCCAGTCGAATGGCCGTTTAAATAAATCGACTAAAGAAGCAATAGATTATGTTCACCAAAAAGGTGTCCATGTTGCACTTGTGACGTCAAGAAACTATCACTCAGCAAAAAAAGTGGCCAAAGCCCTCAAAATAAATCCGATGATCGTTGCTCAGCAAGGAGCCTTTGTCGGAGCTTCCATGGAAAAGCCGATAATGGTAAAAAGAATATCAGAAGAACTGACTGCAGAGCTCGTGCAAATGCTTGAAAAGACCACGTGCCAAATATTGCTCATTCATGAAAAATACTCGCTGGGCAATCGGGTGAACCTCCCGGAGAATTTGCTTGGTAAATCGGTTATGTATTTGAATGACCAAAATATTTATGCTCAAAATTATGTGGATGATATCAGTGAAGAGCTTATTGATCAGCCGATGGCCCCGACGAAGATGGACATTATATTTCCAGAAAAAAATGCTCGAAATGATATGTTGAAATTGATAAAGGAAATGTTCCCTGAGGTAGATGCAGTCTTACACCCAGGACATAAACTGACAATCGTTCCGAAGGGTGTATCTAAATGGAGTGGTGTATTGTATTTAGCGGACCATTTAAAGGTGAAAAGAACGGAGATCGTCTCGATTGGCGATGGATTGGATGATATGGAGATGATTGCCGGTTCTGGTCTGGGAGTTGCCATGGGCAATGCGGATGAGGAAGTACGGAAAGTGGCAAAATGGGTGACGCGCTCCAATGATCAAGATGGTGTTGCCTATATGCTTAGGGAGTTTTTCCGGAAACAGCATCCGATCGAATTTTTACAAAAAATGAATATGCTTAAGTGAATGGCGGGGTTCCTTCTGTTGAAGGGGCCCCATTCAGATAACGCCGCTTGCGAGGTCTGTCATCTTTCATAAATAATTATAAGTTTCTTTCCATAAACTAAAGGAAAATCAGTAATGGAAAGGAAGAATTCAATGGGTGTAATCAATGCAAAAGAAGTGCAGGTCGGTGACGAGGTGTTTGTGATTTATAATAATCCCCATGTCCCTACAGTTTCGAATATCAGGGCAGCGGAAATTGTTCCGCACCCCAAAGATCCCAATGCAGTTGCCTTGTTCCTGAATGATACATTTCATACGATCGAGGATGATGATGCTTTGTTCACTTCGGAAGCCTCAGCGGAAAAAGCATACAGTGATTATATGGATAACCAGGACCAGATGACTTGAGAGGCGTTTACTCAGCTTTACGGGTGAACAGACGAAAGCCCACGCTATAAAAAGCGGGGGCTTTTTTTAATTTTATTCACGAGTATTTGCTGCAAACTCACGGGTAAAAGCTTAAAATCCACGAGTATTTGCTGCAAACTCACGAGTAAAAGCGTAAAATTCACGAGTATTTGCACTAAACTCACGAGTAAAAGCATAAAATTCACGAGTATTTGCACTAAACTCACGAGTAAAAGATGGAAACTCACGAGTAACGCTCCGAATTCACGAATTAAAGCTCCGAATTACCGAGTAACGCTAGAATTTTATGAGTAAAAGCTAAAAACTCACGAGCATATGCTCCAAACGTACGTGCAAACGCACCAAAACTGTAATTTTTCGTCCTAAATAAAAGAACTGCCACTCCCACTTCAAGAAAAACAGGGTGACAGTTACTTACTCTTAGTTATTATTGGATTCTATGAATAATTTCATTGCGTGAATTTGGCCTATATGATTGGTTTCGTGCAAGACTACAAAATTAATGAATTCTCCCACTGTTTCCATTCCGTTGAAAGGCTGTGCTGTTTTTTCGGTCAATCGTTCTTCCGGAATTTCAAGAAGTCGATCAAGTTGTTCATGCAACTGTTGCTTTAATACTTCAACGGTAGGTACATCTCCGGTCCAGTCGGCAGGTTTTGAACCATATCCGAATAGCTGCCCGTAATTCTCTGGCAAATTGCTGCTGGAGTTCAATAAAAATTTTTCCGATGCAGAAAGTACATGTCCAATGTGCCAATGGATTGTATTATTAAAACCTTCAGGCTGCACATCCATGAACTCTGGATTGATTCCCTCAATTTCTTTTAAAAGATTGCTGCGCATGGCTGTCAGTTGGTTTTTAACATAATTCATTTTACATTCCCCTTTCAATCTTGTATTGCTTACCGCTACTCATGAAAATTATAGCAAGTATATTTCAATATTATCAAATTTTAGATAAGTCTTTTCAAAAGGGGAAGGCTTATCAATTTACAATTTATTTCATTTTAAGGGTTGTAATTGTCAGATAGTTTAATATAATTAAAATAGTGTTAGGTAATCTTACACTATTATGTAAAGTTAAGTACGGAAAGAGAAACAAGATGTCGGTGATTAAAGTAAGTATATGCATTTATAGCGAGGGAAGAGTGCACCCGATTTAATGGGGATACTTGGAATTGATTGGCGGGATAGTTTGGCAAAAGGAGAGAGGGTATGCGTTTAACAGCAAGGGAACAGGAAAAGTTAATGGTTGTAGTGGCGGCAGATTTGGCAAGAAGGAGAAAAGATCGCGGCTTGAAATTGAACTATCCGGAATCCATTGCCTTGATTACCTATGAAATAGTCGAAGGGGCCAGAGATGGGAAATCAGTATCGGAACTGATGCAATTTGGCAGGACTATTCTTTCAAGTGAAGATGTTATGGATGGAATTCCTGAGATTATTCTTGATATTAAAGTTGAGGCAACGTTTCCGGACGGTACAAAGCTTGTGACTGTTCATAATCCGATTCAGTAAGGAGGAGGAGGCCATGATACCAGGTGAATATATCTTGAAAAAAGAACCGGTCGTATGTAACGAGGGAAAGATCTCAACGGTCATAACGGTCATCAACAGGGGAGACCGTCCGATACAGATTGGCTCACACTTTCACTTTTATGAAGTGAATCTTGGACTGGAGTTCATTCGTGAGAATGCTTTTGGGAAAAGACTTAACATTCCTGCTGGTACAGCTGTCCGTTTTGAGCCGGGCGATGCGAAGGAAATCGAACTGGTCCCATTCAGCGGCAAGAGGGAAGTTTATGGATTAAGTAACAAAACGAATGGTCCGCTTGATAAGGAGTGAAAATATGAGTCATGAAATGTCACGTAAGCAATATGCCGACATGTTTGGTCCCACAACAGGGGATTTAATTAGATTGGCAGATACCGAGCTTTTCATAGAAGTGGAAAAGGATTTTACAAAGTATGGGGATGAAGTGAAATTTGGCGGTGGTAAAGTGATCCGTGATGGTATGGGGCAACACCCAACCGCTTCAAGAGATGAGGTGATGGATCTTGTTTTCACCAACGCGATCATCATCGATTATACAGGCATTTATAAAGCGGACGTTGGCGTGAAGGATGGAAATATTGCAGCTATAGGAAAAGCGGGAAATCCCTTATTGATGGATGGGGTGACAATGGTGATAGGAGCAGCTACTGAAATAATTGCAGCTGAAGGAAAGATCGTTACAGCTGGTGGTATTGATGCTCACATCCATTTCATTGCCCCGCAGCAAATAGAGACTGCACTGTCAAGCGGGATCACGACAATGATCGGTGGGGGAACCGGACCTGCAACGGGAACGAACGCCACGACGTGTACTCCGGGAGCTTGGAATATACATAAAATGCTCGAAGCAGCAGATCATTTCCCCATGAATCTCGGTTTTTTGGGTAAAGGCAATTCCTCTGCCAAAGAACCGCTTGCTGAGCAAATAGAGGCTGGTGCCATCGGGCTGAAGTTACATGAAGATTGGGGTACGACAGCTGCAGCCATCGATACTAGTTTAATGGTGGCTGACGAATACGATGTTCAAGTGGCGATTCATTCCGACACGCTTAATGAAGGTGGTTTCGTCGAGGATACGATCAGAGCGATAGACGGCCGTGTCATTCATACATATCATACCGAAGGAGCGGGCGGAGGGCATGCCCCTGATATCATCAAGGCGGCTAGTTATCCGAATATTCTCCCGTCCTCGACGAACCCTACCCGTCCATACACCATCAATACGTTGGAAGAGCATTTGGATATGCTGATGGTATGCCATCATTTGGATCCATCCGTTCCGGAAGATATCGCTTTTGCTGATTCCCGAATAAGAAAAGAGACCATTGCAGCTGAAGACATTCTTCATGACCTGGGCGTCTTTAGCATGATCAGCTCCGATTCCCAAGCGATGGGGCGTGTAGGAGAAGTTATTCTGCGAACATGGCAGACGGCCGATAAGATGAAAAAGCAGCGTGGCAAAATGCTGGAGGATACAGGGGAAGGGGACAATTTTCGCGTTAAGCGTTATATTGCCAAATATACGATAAATCCTGCAATTACACATGGGATTTCTGATGTCGTCGGATCTGTGGAAGAAGGGAAATTCGCTGACTTGGTGCTATGGGATCCTGCCTTTTTCGGGGTTAAACCGGACATGATTCTAAAAGGAGGCATGATCGCGCACAGTATGATGGGCGATCCGAATGCTTCGATTCCAACTCCTCAACCGGTGTTATACCGCCCGATGTTTGCAAGTTTTGGAAAGGCCGTTGAGAGTACGTCGATTACGTTCCTATCAAAAGCGTCATATGAAGCGGGAATTCATGATGACCTGGGTTTGAAAAAAATAGTGAAGACTGTCTCGAATATTCGCAATCTTACAAAAAAAGATATGAAGTTAAACGGGGAGACCCCCGTCATAGAAGTTGATCCGCAAACATATGAAGTGACGGTGGATGGTGATTTAATTACGTGCGAGCCAGCGGAAATCCTGCCGATGGCGCAACGATACTTTTTATTCTGAGGTGATGACATGATAGTTGAAGAAGTATTGGGAAATATAGAGTTTATTGAAAAAAAAGCGAAACATATGGAAAGGATTTATCTGGAAAGCGATGCATTAAGAAAACGGATACTAAGGGTTAAAACGGATCATGGAAATGAAATTGGGATACGCCTTAAAGAAAACAAGGATTTGATGGATGGCGACATCCTTTATATGGATGAGAA
This sequence comes from Peribacillus sp. S4, assembly GCF_046715815.1. Taxonomy (NCBI): domain Bacteria; kingdom Bacillati; phylum Bacillota; class Bacilli; order Caryophanales; family Bacillaceae; genus Peribacillus; species Peribacillus sp. S4. The sequence goes on from NZ_CP175708.1 coordinate 1,200,427, forward strand.
TAATATGATTGTGATCCATACGATAGATGACGATATTTTGACGATCTTGCCTACAACTCTAGGGCAGATGGGCGATATTGCGCATCAATTGGGAAATCGCCACTTACCTGCCCAGTTTGATGGGGATGAAATGCTTGTTCAATATGATTACCTGGTGGAAGAGCTTTTAATGGAACTTGATATACCGTTTCGTCGTGAAAAGAGGAAGGTGAAGCAGGCATTCCGTCATATCGGACATTCACATGATTGAACGTTTGTTTCCGTTGATCCAGCTTTGTGATTCCAATTTTCCTTCTGGTTCGTTCTCCCATTCATTCGGGATGGAGACTTACATTCAAGAAGGGAAGGTACATGATGCAACTTCTTTAAAGGCGTTTTTGAAGGTATACATTTCTAAATCGTTAACCTATACAGATGGACTGGGGTGCCGGCTTGCATATGAATTCGTAAGTAGTCAAAGGGTTGAAAAAATATGGGATCTGGATGAGTTGCTTTATGCCGCATGTTCCGCCCGGGAATCCAGGGAAGCCTCGAAAAGAATTGGACAGCAGATGGCTAAACTATGCTCGAACTTATATCCATCCGAAGAGTTATTGGCATACTTGAAGAAAATCCAAGGAAAACAATGCTATGGACATCCGGCCATTGTATTTGCGCTTGTGTGTACCAAACTGAACCTTACCGTAGAAATGGCCATTCATGCCTGTTTGTATGCAGCTGTATCCTCGCTTATCCAAAATGCAGTAAGAGGAATCCCTTTGGGTCAGACAGCTGGACAATCCTTGTTATTATGGTCACATGAGGTCATCCAGACAGCCGTTGCATTCATTAAAGGACTTCCGGAGGATGAACTCGGACGGACACTGCCGGGATTGGAAATCGCCCAAATGAGGCATGAGAATTTACATGTAAGACTATTTATGAGTTAACCAGAAAAGAGGTGAAAGGTTTGCCTTAAAGAGGTAAATCGATAATAGATGAAACAAGTAGTCAAAATAGGAGTAGGCGGCCCAGTTGGTGCCGGAAAAACAATGCTTGTCGAGAAGTTGACACGGGTAATGGAAAATGACTTCAGCATGGCAGTTGTAACGAATGATATATATACCAAAGAAGATGCGCTGTTTTTAATGAAAAATGGCGTACTTCCTGAAAATCGGATCATTGGTGTGGAAACTGGCGGCTGTCCACATACAGCGATACGTGAGGACGCCTCGATGAATTTTGCAGCCATTGATGAGTTGAGGGAACTCCATCCGGAACTGGATTTGATTTTTGTGGAGAGCGGCGGTGATAATTTAGCGGCGACCTTCAGCCCTGAACTCGTTGACTTTTCAATCTATATCATTGATGTCGCACAAGGGGAGAAAATCCCCCGGAAAGGTGGCCAGGGAATGATTAAATCGGATTTATTCATCATTAATAAAACGGACTTGGCCCCGTATGTAGGAGCAAGCCTGGAAGTGATGGAGAGGGATACATTAACGACCCGAGGGGATAAACCTTTCTTTTTTACTAACTTAAAAGAAGAAAAGGGTTTGACTGATGTCGTGAACTGGATAAAGTCAGAGGCGTTTCTAGTGGGTCTTGAGCAGTGAGTTGGACAGGCAGCATTCGCTTAAAGGCGGAACTGAAAAATGCTCGAACGATAGTGAGTGATACTTATTATGACGGGGCATTCAAATTGTCCCGTCCTGTGTTTTTTGATGAACTTTCACCTACCTATTTTCTCATTCATGTTGGAGGAGGCTATGTAGGTGGTGACAAGTACCATCAGCTTTTTTGTTTGGAAGAAGGGGCAACAATAACATTGACGACGCAGTCTGCGACAAAGATATACAAGACGATGGATGAGCCGGCAGTGCAGAAAACCGAGTTAGTACTGAAAAAGGAAAGTTTCCTTACCTATGTGCAGGACCCCGTAATTGCCTATGAATCTGCTCGATATATTCAGGATACGACGATACATATGGAAAGCGGAGCGGGATTGTTCATGACTGATATATTTACACCAGGATGGTCAGAGAGTAGGGGGGCATTCACATATGATTGGATCCGCTCCAAAACGAACGTGTTTCAAGATGGTAAAAGGCTGTTGATGGACCACTTGTTTCTGAATCCTTCAGACGAGATGGACTCTGTACTATTATTGGAAGGATATAGTCATCTTGGCTCGCTATTATTGATTTATCATGAGGTGGATGGGGCATTCATTACCGAACTCGATGAAATGCTTTCCCCGTTAGGAAGCAAAGTTAGAATAGGTTTTTCCCGGCTGCCAATACGTGGTCTGATGCTGCGGGTATTGGCAAATCAAACTCAACATATAGAAAAGGTATTTTCAGTTTGTGAGGATTTCTTCCGAAGGAGGATCCTACGGGAGGATCCGATTTTTTATCGTAAATATTAGTAAAGGGAAAGGCGGTGTATTATGGAAATGAGTCTATTGCTTGTTTTAGCGATTGGATTTGTATTAGGCATTAAGCATGCTCTGGAACCCGATCATATCATTGCCGTTTCTACGATTGCGAGCCAAAGCAAGAAAATATGGAAATCTTCACTTGCAGGCGTATTTTGGGGAATCGGTCATACACTTACTCTTTTAGTGTTCGGTGTCATCCTAATCCTTTTGAAAAACGAAATTCCGGAAGCTTGGGCAATGTCATTGGAATTTCTTGTGGGAATCATGCTGGTATATTTAGGTATCACGACGATTTTTTCTTGGAAGCAAACGAAGCGGCATGACCATACAGGCCGGGCTACATATCTGAAATCGATGTTAGTGGGAATTGTCCACGGACTTGCAGGCAGTGCTGCAATGGTCCTTCTTACTTTAAGTACGATAGATGCAGCGTGGCAGGGGGCAATCTACATTATCATATTTGGTGTAGGTACTTGTATGGGCATGCTTCTGTTCACTACGATTTTAAGCATCCCCTTTGTCACAAGCTCTTCCTCCAAAAAAGTCAATCACTCACTCATCCGATTGACAGGTGTGATAAGCACGCTTTTCGGAATCTATTATATGTACAATCTCGGCATCAACGAGGAACTATTTTCTGTATGGTTTGGTTGAATGCAAGACATATGCCCAAGGGATAAAGGTTAAAAAACCCTCAAGTTATAAACTTGAGGGTTTTTTACTACTAAATCGACAAACAATCCTATTACTCTTTTGCGAGGACTAGTATAATGATAGCTATTGGATAATTAATCCATTTGGGTATGAGGAGATGACATGTAATGAAAAGGAAAGCGCCCCTGGTAGGACTTTGCTTAATAGCAATAACGTTGGCTTCAGGTTGCACAACAAAGCAAGAACATATTTCCGTTCAAAAATATGAAGGTAAACACTACAAATTCGAAGCATATAAAGAAAAGATAGAATTGGGGAAAACAGAAAAAACCAAAGAAATAATAAAGAATGCCGATTGGGAAGAATTCGCGCTGGAGAAGGATCATCCTAAGGCGGACTTCATCTTTTATTTTAATGATGAGAAAAACGAAGGTGAAATTTCCGTATATTATGCCTGGGTTAATACGGATGAAAATAGTGTAGAATTGACGAAGGACGAACATAGCCAGTATGTACAGTTAAATAGAAAGGATTCTGAAATTATATTAAGACTGCTTAATTGATGTATAGAGGAGATCCTTGCTTTCAAAAACTTCCGGACAAGCATTTTTTGAACTCTCATGTGCCCGACTATCATCAGAGTTATATATGCAGCCAGCCTTTTTAAGGGGTGGTCGCAAATTCCATTGAAAATTAATGTTTGACAACAATAAGGTGAAAGAAACCGGACTTCCATAAAAGTCCGGTTTCTTCCATTCTGCTCAGGCTGAATCAGTCCTCTTTTTTGTTGTCCTCAATAGTGGCATGGTGCAACAACGGAACGAGCCACCGGACTTGATGATTTCGCTTATATCGACTTCAATGACTTCATATCCGCGTTCACGAAGCTGACTATTTACCTGTTTATTACAGGGTAGACTGAATAATTTTTTATTCCCAATCGAAAGCACGTTGGTACCTAAAGTGAATTGTTCTTCTTTCGTCACTTCAATCATGTCATAACGTGAAGCTAATAAATCCATCTCTTTTTTTGTAAAGGACTCTGGAAAAATAAGCGCCTCTGTCGGTGATATGATATTGAAAACACAGTCTAAATGAAGGAATGTTTCAATGAAAGGAACCGCTATGACCTCGTATTCCGGTAATAAGGATTGAAGATGCTTGACGGATGTTTCATCCGTTCTTTCACTGATTCCAATATAGATGGTTTTTCCGTCAATAAGGACATCCCCGCCCTCAATATGATTTTTGAGGAGGTTGAAATATGAAATACCATTCGTTTCGAGCCAGGATTTCAATATTTGTTCTTCACCCTGCCTGATACCTGTTGCCAACTCAGCTACGTAAACGGTTTCGCCAAGAGTGAAACCGATATCTCTCGTAAAGACTTGTTCCGGATATGTAAATTGAGGCGGAAGTTTTATGACTTCAATCCCTTCATGTTCTAGAGCCTTTGTAAATTGTGCGTGCTGCTCCAAGGCGAGTGCTTGATCGATATTTTCTTCTTGAAACTCTTTTTGTGTTTCGTTAATGATCTCTCTGATCTCCATATAATGAGGTTCACAAACAATTACCCGTGATAGCTTTGAATATTCACTCGCACAATAAGCTTCTAGTTCTTCGTTTATTTTATTTACCATAAATGAGCTCCCTCTAAATATAATTGTATCTTTACTATTTCCTCTTTTTTCTAGAAAGAAACATAAAAAATTGTCATGGAACTGCACCACAGATTTAGATGGTTTAAAAAAACTTTTCAGATTCCGCTCTTAATAAGTGTTTCTGCTTGATTTCAGAAATCCGCTCCCTTTCCGCTGACTGTCTGCCAAGCCTCCTTGACGCAAACGCCTGTGGGGTCTCGGCCAGCCAGTAATTCGGCAGGAGTGTCGCAAATTTCTTCCATCCATTAAGGATTACAGAAAAAAATATGAAGAATAACCTAATCTAAAATTTTTTCGGAATGAGTCCAGCCTACGTTTTTTCTTGAATTACATTCCAGTTGATTTCAGAAATCCGCTCCCTTTCCGCCGACTGCCTGCCAAGCCTCCTCGGCGCAAACGCCTGTGGGGTCTCGGCCAGCCAGTAATTCGGCAGGAGTGTCGCAAATTTCTTCCATCCATTAAAGATTACAGAAAAAAACATGAAGAATAACCTAATCTGAAATTTTTTCGGAATGAGTCCATCCTACATTTTTTTCTTAAATTACATTCCAGTTGATTTCAAAAATTTGCTTCCTTTCTGAATCTGCTTTTTGCCGTCAAACTGATATGAAAATATCATCAAAATAAAGACAGATTCAAAATAATATAAAAGGTACCTAGGGAAAAAGGATTATTTTTTTTCTGGTCGAATATATAATGAGCATGCTTTTAATATAAGGGGGAGATTGTAATGATGGATACTCCATTGATCATGACTCAAATCATTGAGAGAGCTGAAAAATATTTTCCGAAGAAAGAGGTAGTTTCGCGTACGGATGGTGGCATTCACACATTTACATATGCTGAGATTGCTGAGCGTACAAGAAGGCTGACCAGTAATCTTGAAAAATTCGGTATTCAAACAGGTGACCGTATTGGAACGCTTGCCTGGAATCATCATCGGCATTTAGAAGCTTATTTTGCGATTCCTTGTCATGGTGCTGTCTTACATACAATCAATATGCGTTTGTCCCCTCAACATGTTTCTTATATCGTCAATAGTGCGGAGGATCGATTATTATTGATAGATCCGGATGTCATCCCCCTTTTGGAAGCAATTAAAGATGAGTTAACGACAGTGGAAGGGTATATCATTATGACGGATAAAGATGAGCTGCCTGAAACGACCCTTTCACCTATTTATCATTATGAAAAATTATTAGCCGAAGGAAATCCGAAACAGCCATTCATCCAAACCTTGGATGAAAATGCACCTGCCGGCATATGTTATACGTCCGCCACGACCGGGAACCCCAAAGGTGTGGTTTATTCGCATCGCGGAATTTTACTGCATGCGATTGCACTGGGGCTTGCCGATTCTACAGCAATAAGTGAGCGTGATGTGGCCCTTCCTGTCGTGCCGATGTTTCACGTGAATGCCTGGGGCATGCCTTTTGCCAGTGTTTGGTTTGGAACGAAGATGGTTTTGCCAGGGCCCTATTTCACCCCAAAGATTTTGGCGGAGCTTATAGAGACGGAGAAGGTTACTATCGCAGCAGGGGTTCCGACGATATGGCTGGGCTTATTGAAGGAGCTGGAAGAAGGCAGCCATGATACGAGCAGTATTCGTGCCGTTTTATGCGGAGGGTCGGCTGCTCCGAAAAGCATGATTAAAACCTTTGAACAAAAGTATGGGATACCATTCCTGCATGCATATGGAATGACGGAAACAAGCCCGCTCGTATTTATATCGAAACCCAAAAGCTATCAGGAAGACCTCCCTGAAGAAGAACTTTATGAGTTGAAGGCCAAGCAGGGCCTTGTTTCGCCAATGATAGAAATTAAAGTGATCGGTAAGGATGGCGAAGTGAAGCCTGATGGAAAAGAAATGGGAGAATTGCTGATCAGGGGTCCTTGGATTGCCAATGAGTATTTTAAGGATGAGCGGTCAGGGGATACGTTTAAAGATGGCTGGCTTTATACAGGAGATGTAGTCACGATTGATGGAGAAGGATTCGTGAAAATCGTTGACCGGACTAAAGATTTGATTAAAAGCGGCGGTGAATGGATATCTTCCGTTGATATAGAGAATGCCTTAATGGCCCATGAAGGAATCTTTGAGGCGGCGGTAATTGCAGTGCCTCACGAAAAGTGGCAGGAACGGCCGATCGCCTGTGTTGTCTTGAAGGAGGCATACAAGGGACCAGTGTCCCAGGAAGACATCATCGAATTTTTAAAACCGCAGTTTGCAAAATGGTGGCTGCCGGATGAAGTGGTCTTTTTGGAAGAAATCCCAAAAACCGGCGTTGGGAAGTTTTTGAAAAGGGCATTGCGTGATCAGCTTCAGGATAAATATATCAATAAATAATGCAATATTTGTTTAATTATAACTTTTCACCCTATTCTCATAATGGTTGATGAATATATAATAGATTCATAGAACGAAAGAGGAGGAAATAAATTGAGTATTGAATCGACATCACCTGCAGGCACGGTCTTAGTCACATATTCGGACAGGACGGCCACTGTTGCAATGAACCGTCCAGAGGCAATGAATTCTCTAAATCCGAAAATGCTGCATGATTTCATTAATGCCCTGAAGGAAGTGAGCGAGAATGATGAAGTGGACGTCGTCATTTTAAAAGGGAATGGGAAAGCGTTTTCCGCTGGTGGTGACATTAAGATGATGCTCTCGCCTGGAAAAGAAAACGCTTTCGATGAGCTGATGGATGGAATCAGTGAATTGGTAACCACCCTATACTTCATGCCTAAATTGACCATCAGTGCCATTCATGGTGCAGCTGCAGGGCTAGGGTTGAGTATAGCTCTTGCAACGGATCATCTTATTGCCGATTCGGAAAGTAAGGTTGCGATGAATTTCATCGGGATTGGATTAATCCCTGATGGCGGCGGACACTTCTTCCTTGAACGCCGTCTTGGTGAAGTGGGTGCGAAAGAATTGATCTGGGAAGGTAAAGTGCTTACAGCGCTTGAAGCCAAAGAAAAGGGCCTCATTCATGAAGTGGCAGACGGAACCTTGGAACATGCGGTAGAGAAAAAAGTGCAATCTTGGCTGCAAAGTCCGGTGCAGGCCATGATTAAAACGAAAAAGATCCTTAGTGAAAAAAATCGCCCGCTATTAATTAAGATGCTTGAGATTGAAAAAGCTGCTCAGATGAAAATGCGCCAAACAGCGGATCACCAAGAGGGAATAAAAGCGTTCGTGGAAAAAAGGAAACCGAACTTCATTGGAAAATGAATAAGAAAGGCCGTCACTTTCCAGTGACGGCCTTTTTTTATATAAGGAAAGTATGGAAAAGTTGATCATATTTTTAGTGATTGCGCTTCCATTTTCAATCAGCGATGAAAAAGCAATAAAGCGCCTGAAGGCGATGTACAGCGATGTGTTTGATCTTGATAGTTTTTTTCCTTCAATAGATTTTGTCCCAATTCTTTTGCTTGTTCATCATTCTCGGCTGTAAATGATTCATCCAATAGTTTTTCCCCTGACGGTTCAAAAACGGTTAATTTGTATATTCTGCTCATTTTCAAAAACTCCCTTATCAAAAATGTTATAAACTGTTATAAAAATTTTATCATTTTCTGTCAATTTTGACTATTGTTATGTGAGTGAATCTATTAAGACAAGGAATATTGATACATAGCTGAATATCTTGAAAAAGTAACTATATCGAACTAACTTCTCGTTTTTTTTCCTTTAAGCTTGGAAAGAATGAAAACAAAACCTATTTATACTAGAGGAATTCTCTCTTTAAAATGAAAAATCATAAATGATATAATAAACTTGAGTGAAAGTGCATGTTGGAAGTGTATGGATCGAAGGGGGTTTTTTTGAATGACGGTAAAAATCGTTAATAATATCACTGAATTGATAGGAGATACACCTGTTGTTAGGATTAATCATTTAACAGCGGAGGATGACGCTGAGGTATTCGTGAAACTTGAGTATTTCAATCCGAGCCGCAGTGTAAAAGATCGGGCTGCCTTCAATTTAATTAGGCAGGCAGAATTGGATGGTATCATTCAAGCCGGGGCTACGATCATAGAACCAACATCAGGGAATACAGGTATTGGGCTTGCCATGAATGCCGCGGCTAAGGGATATCGGGCGATTATGGTCATGCCGGATAATATGTCGAAAGAAAGAATCAATATATTAAAGGCATACGGAGCGGAAGTTGTCCTCACCCCTGCATCAGAGCGGATGCCGGGAGCCATTCGTAAAGCCGAGGAGCTCGCAGCAGAGATTCCTAATAGCTTTATTCCGCAGCAATTCGAAAACCAAGCCAATCCTGATATTCACAGAGTGACGACAGCAGTCGAGATTCTGGATCAGATGGATGGAGACCTGGATGTTTTTGTCGCTACTGCCGGAACGGGAGGAACGATAACCGGTACAGGTGAAGCCTTGAAAGAACATCTGCCGGATTTAAGGGTTGTCGTTGTCGAGCCTAAGGGTTCCCCAGTTCTTTCCGGAGGAAAGCCTGGTCCCCACAAGTTAGTGGGTACGAGCCCTGGTTTTATCCCTAGCATCTTAAATACAGAGGTATTTGATGAAATCGTTCAAGCGGCTGATGAAGATGCGATTTCCACCATGAAGGATATGGCTTCGAAGGAAGGGATATTGATTGGGCCTTCGGGAGGTGCCTCTGTCTGGACTGCCCTGCAGGAAGCCCGTCGTCTTGGAAGCGGAAAACGAGTATTATGCATTGCACCGGATAATGGTGAACGCTATTTAAGTATGGATATCTTTAATTGATGAAAAAGACCGAATGCCGTGAATGAAACAATGTTCACCATTCGGTCTTTTTCCTGTTGAATTTGCCCATACTGGATGATGACGTATTAAAATAATAATGTATGGGAAAGTATGTTCTGCTCATGTTAAAATTGAATATGAAATATTGAAAGAAATCGAGGTGACACTTTTGAGCGGTGTGAAGTTCATTCATGCGGCAGATCTCCATCTGGATAGTCCCTTTTCAGGGTTGAAGGATATGCCGTCATCTATATTAAAGGAATTAAGGGAAAGTCCGTTTAAAGCTTTTCAAACTATCATTAATGAGGCAATTACCCGTCAGGTTGACTTTATCGTGTTATCGGGGGATCTATTTGATGGGGAAAATCGGAGTCTCCGAACACAGGTCCGCTTTCGGACCGAGATGGAAAAACTCCAGCAACATCAAATCCCTGCCTATATCATTCATGGTAACCATGATCACCTTAGCGGCTCATGGATTACTGTGGGGCTGCCGGATAATGTCCACGTATTTTCAGGGCAAACCGAAATGAAACGATTTGAAAAAATCGATGGGACGACTGTCCACCTTTATGGATTCAGTTATCCGCGCCGTCAAGTAAGGGAGAGAATGATCGAAACCTACATAAAAGCTGAAGGGGCCGATTATCATATAGGTCTGCTTCATGGGAATTTGGAAGGCAATTCCGAACATAGCCCGTACGCCCCTTTTTCATTGAAGGAACTTGCTGCCAAAGATTTCGATTACTGGGCATTAGGCCATATTCATAAACATCAGGTTGTTTCGGAAGATCCGCTTGTGATATATCCAGGAAATATTCAAGGCAGGAACAGAAAGGAGTCAGGCGTCAAAGGGTGCATGCTTATAGAATTCGATGGGGACATGAAGCGCCATTCTTTTATTGAAACCTCTGAGGTGATATGGGAAAGCGAAACAATTGAATTATCTGCAGAAGGTGGATTTGATGCCCTGTTCAAGCAATGCAAGGAAGAAATTGAACGGAAGGGTTTCGATGGGAGAAGCTTTCTTTTGGAGTTGAAACTGGATGCAGGTGATGCAGCAGGAGTTTCCGGGGAATATCTTGAAGAATTGACCCGGATTTTGCAGGAAGAGGACCAAGGGGAATCATTTGTCTGGGTGTATAAAATCAAACTCATCCAGTCCATTCCTATGAATAGGTCAAATGAAAGTATATCGCCATTTCTGGCTGAGGTATCCAGGCTTGCTTCTGAATTTGATGATACGGAGGCTGCTCTTGCCCCGCTATACATTCATCCGGGAGCAAGAAGGTTTCTTGATTCAATAGAGCCGGATGAGAAGAGGGAACTGTTGGATGAAGCGGAAAGATGGCTTTTGCACGTTTTTGAAGCGAATAAATGAGTGTAGGGAGGAGGAACGGATTTGATTATTAAAGACCTCCATGTTTATGGTTACGGCAAACTGGAAAATCAGCGTTTTCCTGAATTGGGACAGCTGCAGATTTTCTTTGGGGAAAATGAATCGGGCAAGTCAACCCTCATGTCTTTCATTCATAGTATGCTGTTTGGTTTTCCGACAAAGGTTCAAATCGAACCGCGTTACGAGCCCAAAATGCATGCCAAATATGGGGGAAGGCTCAGCCTCATAACAAAAAAAGACGGGGAAATCGTTATTGAACGTGTGAAGGGAAAAGCTACTGGTGATGTGAAATTGACCTTCGAGGATGGAAGGGTCGGCGGCGAGGAAGAATTGAATGAGATTCTTCATGGCGTTGATAAAAACTATTACCAAGCCATTTTTTCTTTCGACCTTCAAGGTCTGCAGGGATTACATACACTAAGTGAAGGTACGATGAGTAAATATCTGCTTTCAGCCGGGCTGATCGGGAATGATAAACTTCTTGAAGCCGAAACGAAATTGCAAAAAGAGCTCGATTCAAGGTTCAAGCCATCAGGCCAAAAACCTTTACTGAATGTGAAAATGAAAGAACTTAAGGAATTGCAGAAAAAGGTGAAAGCATCTGAAGAAGAACAGCAGTCATATACGGCATTACTTCAGGAAGAAGCAAAACTTAAGGCGGAGCTCTCTAAAGTCACGGTGGATATTCAAGAGATTGAAGAAAATCTTGTTAACGTAAGTGCTTTTTTGCGAATTAAACCCTTGGTTGAAGAACAGGGGGAACTAGAGGCTGAAATAAGTAAAATTCCGGATGTGAATTTTCCTGTTGATGGTTTAAAAAGACTTGAACAGCTACAGGCAGTTGGTATCCCCATGAAAGCCCAACTTGCTGCATTGACTGAGAAAATGAACAAACTTGAGGGGAAACTCACGGAAATCAAAATCAATCCATTCATCAAGGAGCATAAAGAGCAAATTGAACATGCAATCGATCAAGGAACATTGTTGGAGAAGCTCGAGCTGGATATTAGAAAAGCGGAACACGAAAGGCTGTTGGAAGAAAAGAATATCGAAAAGGTGAAGCAGGAATTATTTTTGGATGTTTCTGATGAGGAAATAAGAAAACTGGATATCAGTACATTCATGAAGGAAAAGGTGAAAAGGGCCGAAAGGGAAAAGCATCAGCTCCAAAATGATAAAAAACAGCTCGATGAGAAATATGAACTGCAAAAGGGAAGTCTGGAAACGACAGAAGCCCGTTTGAAGGAGATTAAGGCCCAGTTACTGCCAGATGAAAAAAGAATCGAGCTGGAGTCCTTATACAACAAGCAGAATAACATCGAATTTGAAGCAGCACAATCCCTTATTCTTGATGAACAAATACTTGAACTTGAAAAGCAATTGGGATTACAGAGGAAGAAGGAAGCGGATAATCACAAACGTTCAAATATCATGAATGGCAGTTTAATAGTGCTACTATGTTTAGGTGCAATCGGAAGTTATTTCAGTGAACAGATTTTGTTGGGGGTGACACTTCTAGCCGTAGCTGTTCTGTTTGCGGTTTCCAGGTATCTCTTTAAAGGTGATGATATATCGTCCGGGTATATCAGGCAATTGGATGAGATGAAAAGGAAAAGGGCTGCAATTGGGAGTGAAACCAATAAAGGGAGTGAAGGAGAGTCGATGGGGAGGCTGCTTGAACTGGACCAACGTCTCCAAAGGCGCTTTGAAAGTGAAAGTTTCAAATATGAAGAAAGGGAGGAAGCGTTTGAATCGACGATTCAGGAGTATGCCGATTGGGAAGCTAGCAGGGACCGGTTGGATAAAGAATTGAGGAACATCTTAAGCGGTTGGGGTCTGTCTTATCCTGGAATGGAAATTAATCTTGAATCTGTATTTGAACTTCTTGAGAAATGGAAGGAAACCGTTGATAGAAAATATGAAACAATCAAGAGGCATGATTTTCTCCAGGCAGAATTTGAGAGTAAATCAAAGGCTTTATTTCATTTTGCAAATAGCCTTGATTTTGAAACATCCACATGGAGGGAAGCGATTGGCCAATTGAAACGGGAGTTGAATAAAGCGGTTGAATTCTCCGTTCAGTTAACGCAATGGATGCAGGAAAAAAGTCGTTTGACGAACGAAATCGAGCAGCTGACGATGGAAAATGGCTATCTTGATGCAGAAATGGAAATGCTTTTTAAGTTAGCGAAGGTCAAGGACGAGGAAGAATTCAGGCATGTCGCTGCATTGTCCGAAAAGAAATTCACCTTACAAAAGCAGCTTGATTTGATTACCATTCAAATTGGGCAATCCAGAATGCTGCCTGATCAAATCCAATCTTATTTAAAACAGGGGATCAATACTTATACATTTGAGAATTTAGAACAGAAACGGAAGGATTCTGTAAAGGTGAAATCCCTTTTGTTAGAGAAGCGGTCGGATGCGAAGCATAAGATAAAACAGCTTGAGGTTTCAGGGATTTATGATGATTTACTTCATCGTTTTCATGAAGAAAAAGCTGCTTTTAACGAAGAGGCGAAGGAATGGGCGAAATTGGCAATAGCCAAAAGCTTATTGAATAAAACATTGGACCGATATAAAAGGGAGCGCCTGCCGAAGGTGATCGCTGATGCCGAGCGGCATTTTTCCTTTTTAACGAATGGAAACTATCGGAAAATCATTCTTGATCAGTCGGGAGAAGGGATTTTGGTACAGCGCAGTGATGGTTTGAGTTTCAGGGTTGAAGAGGTCAGCCGCGGGACAGCTGAGCAAATTTATGTTTCCTTAAGGCTCGCACTTGCTGATCATACTTTTGAAAATGATTCATTCCCTCTCATCATTGATGATAGTTTCGTCAATTTTGATGCGGAAAGGACAAAACGGATGCTTGAGTTATTGAAAAAAGTTTCGGAAAAGCGGCAAATCTTATTTTTTACATGCCACCGATATATAATGGAGCACTTTAGTGAAAATCAAGTGATTCGTCTATCCAGCCCCGTATTGCGCCAAAATATGAATGATTTGATCATCCCCGAAATATAATGGGTCTTAAACTATAGATAAAGAGAGTGAAGTCATTGAATAGGAATGAGTTTGTAAGCCGCCATGATTCTTCTTTGGAGTTAATCATCGAAAAGGAGTTTCCTGGTAAACGATGTGTTGGGGGAAAATATTCTGCCATAGGTCATCGCATCACTTTATATGAGAGAGATATTGAAATTCAGTGTGAACGCTCCCTAGGCTCGCTTGCAAGGCTTGAGGAATATACATGGGTGATTCTCACACATGAGATGGGGCACGCATTAGACCCCGATCTTGCTGTGCTTAGTGAGGAGCTGCACCGTACAGGAAAATCAGAAATCCTTTATCAAATAGAGGTCAATGCATGGAATATTGCAGAAGGAATCATTCCTTTTATCGATCATGATTTATTTACCTTCATTAGGGATGAATCCCTGGAACATTGTACAAATCGCCTGCTTGTCGGTTAAAAGGCTCTCCATATGGAGGGCTTTTTTTATTTTCCGCTAAATGGAGTTTGGAAATTCCGATAGTGATTCGCAGAGGGGGAGAATGGACTATCGTTCGGAAGCTACAGGCAGTGATGAATGAAAGTATAATGTGCTGTTTTTTTTAGATTAATGTTTCCAAAGGAAGCTTCATATCTTTAAAGGAGCATTCACTTTAATGAATCATTTAAGAGGAATGGGACTTGGAGTTATGGTTTATATTCCTTTTTAAGATTGACAGTGAGAATCATTTTCATTAAAATGGTATTATTAGACTAAAAGGGGAGTATTTTAATGCGACCAGCTATTAACACTCAGTCTTTATCGCTCGGTTATGGTGATAAATTAATAATAAATGATATGAATATAGAAATACCCAAAGGGGAGATCACCGTATTCATCGGTGCTAATGGATGTGGAAAATCAACACTTCTAAGGTCTGTAGCCCGATTGTTAAAACCTCAATCCGGCTCGGTCTTGCTCGAAGGCAAAGCGATCTCAACCATGCCATCGAAGGATGTAGCGAGAAAGATGGCGATTCTTCCGCAATCCCCGGTTGCTCCTGAAGGGCTTACCGTCTATCAACTTGTTAAACAAGGAAGATATCCTTATCAAAGTTGGTTGAAACAGTGGAGTTCCGTGGATGAAGAAAAAGTTCAAAAGGCGATTGAAGCAACGAATCTGACCGATTTAAAGGATCAGGCAGTCGATGAATTATCGGGAGGGCAGAAGCAACGGGCATGGATAGCCATGACGCTTGCTCAGGATACTGATGTCATTTTGTTGGATGAACCGACTACATATCTTGATATGACCCATCAAATCGAGATTTTGGACTTATTGTTCGACTTGAATGAGTTTGAGAACCGAACGATCGTTATGGTGCTTCATGATTTGAATTTAGCTTGCCGTTATGCGGATAATCTGGTGGCACTTAAAAATGGGGCGATACATGCTCAAGGCCGGCCGGAGGATATCATCACGCCTGAATTGGTACAGCATGTATTCAGCATGGAATGTCAAATATCCTTTGATCCAATTTTCGGCAGTCCCATGTGCGTCCCGTTTGGTAAAGGGCGCTACGCACAAACTCAGATAAAAGCGCTGGCCAATGCATAACCTCACACCAGCCATTGAAAAAGAACTTCAGGGATACCGGATATCCTTTCGAGATGTAGCCCAAGTTTCCAAGACCTTCAATCATGCTGATGAGCTTATTCAGTATGCAAAAGCCCGGACTGGGGCGGAAACGTCAAGGATAGCCATTTCAATGTGGTTCAGACGCTATGCTTTTTTTGTCACGGCACAATTGTACATGTTAGGCAAACATCGGCTTATCTGGGAAGGTACACTTCAGGACTTTGGTGTTTTGGATGATCCGGAAGATGAGCATTGGCTCCCGAATTTTTTGCTGAAAACCAACAGGTGGAGCCATGTCACGGAAAAGGAAAGCCCTTCTGCCCTCCATTCCATATTGAACAGATTTGGTGCTGATGCCATTCGCTTCTTTTCCGGAACTGCTAAAATATCGAAACTAGTTCTCTGGGAAAATATTTGGAGCTATACGGTATGGATGTATAGTGAGTTATTGAAGCAAACTGATATAAAGACGCGAGTTGAAAAGGACATTGAAATGCTTCTTGAAGATGAGGTATGGCTTAATATTGAAACGCGTTCCCCCTTTAAACGATTCATTGGGGAAACAAGTGTTCCGGAGTCAATGAACCCTTATAAACGGGTGACATGCTGTTTATATTACCGAATTGATGGCCAGGAGAAGTGCGCGTATTGTCCGAACAAAAACTGTTGAAATAGATTTGATTGGAGAGCCAGGCTTGGGGTCAAGCCTGGTTTTCTTGTGGAGTGATAAGAGACGGCAAAGCTTTAGTTTTTCCTGTCCAATGTCTATCACTTATTAACGAAAACTAAACGCACTAACGAGATTGGTATGTTATAATGTTGATATTTAATTGAACGGAGGCAGTCGCATGGGAAATGGGATCATACACTACGGAATTGGTGAAGTAGTAGATATATATATGTACATTAAAACGAGTACAAAAGCGGTGGCAAGTAATGGAAAGCCTTTTTTAACATTGATTTTGTGCGATAAAACCGGCGAGATAGAGGCAAAGCTATGGGATGTTTCCGAGGCTGATGAGAAAACATACTGTGCGGAAGCAACAGTGAAAGTTCAAGGGGAAGTCCAGAATTATCGAGGACGCAGCCAATTGAAAATCCGTAATATTAGAATTACTTCAGATACTGACGGGGTCACGAAAGCCGATTTAATTCAAACGGCGCCTTTAAGTCAGGAAGAAATGATGGAAACCATCACTCAATTTATTTTTGAAATGAGGAATCCGAATATCCAAAGGGTGACTAGGCATCTCATAAAAAAATATCAGAATGAATTCCTGACGTTCCCTGCTGCCACCAAGAACCATCATGAGTATATGTCGGGACTGGCCTATCACGTTGTATCGATGCTAGGGCTGGCTAAGGCCATTTCAACCCTATATCCTTCCCTCAATAAGGATCTTTTGTATGCAGGGGTCATTCTGCATGACCTTGGAAAGGTGCATGAGCTATCTGGACCTGTTTCGACTGTTTATACAGTGGAAGGGAACTTGTTGGGGCATATCACCATCATGGTGAATGAAGTCGGTAAAGCTGCAGAGGAATTGGGCATTGAAGCGGAAGAAATCATGATTCTCAAGCACTTGATATTAAGCCACCATGGTAAAGCTGAGTGGGGCAGTCCCAAGCCGCCGATGGTTAGGGAAGCGGAAGTGCTGCATTATATTGATAATATGGATGCCAAGATAAATATGATGGACCGCGCCTTGGAAAAAGTGAAGCCGGGTGAATTTACGGAAAGAGTCTTCGCGCTCGATAATCGTTCATTCTATAAACCGACATTTTAATGAAATATGCTTCTTTCTCGATGGAGAAAGAAGCATATTTTTTTTTGTTCGAGCATATTCTCTAGTAAATGAATAGTAGATTTTTTGGGAGGGAAAGGACATGCCAATTTGGATTTGGTTCGTGTTTATTGGAATAATTGTCAGTGCAATCATGTCAATTTGGACAGCTAGGCAGGAACGCCTCATAGATGATGCTTGGATTGAAAAGGAAGGCCAGAAATACATTGACCGCATGGAAGAAGAGCGTGAGAGGCGTAAAAAGGATATAAATCAGGGAGCATAGCCCGAATGATGAAAAAAAGCGACAGGTAAAGTCCTGTCGCTTTTTACTATTCAATTATTTTTCAGCTTTGGCTGCGTCACCAGAAGTGATGGCATCTTTTAAATCTTTATCTTTAATCTTCACGTCCGCTTTTTTGACTTCTGAATTCAGAATGTCCTGAACTTTAGTTTGGTCAATTTGAGCGACTTTCAAATCATATTCAAGATCTTTTTTCATATCTTTGTATGATTCTTTTTCTTTTGTATCAAGAAGTTGGATGATGTGGTAGCCATAATCGGATTTAATCGGCTTGCTGATTTCATCTTTCTTCATTTTGTAAGCTTGCTCTTCAAATGCAGGAACCATTTCACCTTGTCCGAACCAGCCTAGCTCCCCGCCTTTTTCAGCTGTGCCTGTGTCCGTTGAATATTCTTTGGCAAGTTTGGCGAAGTCTTCACCTTTGTCCAATTTAGCTTTAACTTCATTGGCCGTTTTTTCATCTTTCACGAGAATATGTCTCGCTTTGATTTGTGGTTTATAGTCTTCATAAGCTTTTTTCACATCAGCTTCTTTAACTTTTATATCGGCAACGGCTGCTTTTTCTTGAAGCATGCCGATTTTAAGTGCACGTTTAAGATCAGCTTCGCTCTTATATCCGGAAGAGGCCAGGGCCGTTTCGAAATTTTCACCCATTTGCGCTTTAAGTTCGTCCGTTTTAGCTTTAACTTCTTTATCCGTTACTGTATATTTTTCAGAAAGAACTTTTTCATAAACAAGTTCTTGAAGAACGGTTTCACCATAACGGTCTTTCATTACATTGTAAAACTCTTCTTTCGTTATATCCCCCGCTTTAGTTTCCACGACTGCTTCCTTGTCGCTGTTGCATGCTGTAAGTCCGATCAGCCCTGCAGTAACAGCAATCGATAATGCCCACTTCTTCATAAAAACAACTCCTAGTTATAAGTTTCTGGTTTGCTATTTTTTCGTATTTCCACAAAATTAACTATAACATATTCTGGTTACTTTACAAAAAATAATATATTGGTGCATGAATAAGATTTTTTTGAAAAATGGGTGTACGCCTACCCGGATATAAATCCATTACATATGATAAATCGAGGATAACAAAAGGGGGTAGCATAATGGGTAATGGATTTAACGGAGGCTTCGCTTTGTTAGTGGTGTTATTCATTTTATTAATAATTGTAGGATCAGCCTGTTTCTAATCGGCTGCAAAATTACTAATGGAAAGAGCCCACTCCTTTTGCCATGGAGTTGAATAGGATAGGGTAGCCGCTCAACAAAAAGATTTAAGTGATTTTCAAGCTATGAAAGGAATGGATTCCTTTTGGCGGATTTAAGAGTGTGCATGAAATTACAATTACTTAAGAATGGAAGGGAGGAAGATCAATGTCTGGAGGAATAGGTGGAGGCTTTGCTCTAATTGTCGTTCTTTTCATCCTGTTAGTCATCATTGGAGCTTCTTGGTGCTAAACTCATAAACAAAAGGCGAAGCTTTTGCTTCGCCCTTTTTCTTTATGTGGATAATGCCCCGGGTATCACCAATGTATGTAACAAATGATGGACATCATTTGTTGCTCATCTCTACGTATACAAAATTTCAATATAGGAGGATAATAACATAATAGTAATTAATACATTAATGGTCCTGAATACTTTAGGCTGCCGGTCTTCAGCAATTTCCTTTTGAATGCATAAAGAGTTTGTCATTCTATTAATATTATAAAGGATCAAAATAGCAAAAATAATAAACCAGAACGAGATCAAAACCTAAAATCCCTCCTTGCAAAACATCATGTATAAATACGATACCAAATTATAATGAAAAAAGATACCTAAAAATCTTAGCAGTCATCATTATGAATGAATAAGGAATCACTTTTGAATAAGTATATCGTATCCTTCGAGATGTTCCTCGATAAAAGAATGCCTTGGGGAACCAACAAGGTTTTTTATATAAATAAAATCCGATACGCATAAGCCGGTGTGCAGGGATAATAAAATAGTGAAATAATGGATGTAATGCGGAAAACTAAGGGCACAACCAATCAAAGTGACAGACATAATGACGAAAGGCAACACAAGGGTCAAGAGATAAAGATGCTTTCGAATCGGATCATGCACATTGACTCTGCATGTCAACACCAGGTTCCACTTCAAGGACCATGAAGTTTTCACTTTTTTACATAATAATAGTAAAGGTAAATAGTGTAATAGTTTGTGAACAGGATATAATAAGAGCAATAGGCTAAAAAATACCATTGTTTGATCGCCATACAAAATAACATGTGTTGAAAAGACACTTAATAATGTATAGATCAGAACAAAAGACATCAATATAGTAAAAACTGAAAAAAAGAGCAGACGGCAATTCCCATATTGTTTTGCCACGTCAATTGTTTTCCACGAATTCATTTCGAAATCAGCCCTCCAAAGCTGTTGAATATACTTACATACATTACGATGAATGGGTGGAAAAAGCAATGGAATTCTTGGATTATGTTTAAGAAGAAATCACTTTGGTGAGTAAGCATGCAATGGGCAGGTTCTGAAATGGAGATCAGGCGGATTACCGAGTGTGAAAAATCAAAAATTGGTTATAAGTCTTTTATGTTAAATTGAATGATTGAATGGGGATTAGTGATGTATGAAAAATATAAATGAAGAAATGGAAATACTCCGTTTTCATCAACGGCTTTTATTAAACCTTATACGCAATCCGGAGGCCAAGTTGGACTATCTATTTGTGGAAAAAAATTTCACGAAGAAGGAAGCGGAAGAATTATTGGAAACATGTGATATCTTGAGCAAACGCTATGAAATAGAAAAAGCGGAAGGGTATATGAACTTTCGACCGCTTTTTAATCAATTTGAAAGAAAGGTTAATCCAAAAATAACTACAAAGGAATGCATTGATGCATGCATCTCACAAGGTTTATATGTATCATTCATGAAGGAAATGGATAGAGTATGAGATTAAACTGGCTCAGTTTCTTTCTCTATCTTTTTTTTGATTTTACCCTCCACGTCCGTAAACTCCTGATCGATGTTATCGAAGGATCGTTCAAAGATTTGCATGAAGTCTTCACCGTATATATTTCGGATGATGGCCATCATTTCAATCATATCCGGAAACTTGCCATAAAGCTCACGCAATGGAAGTGCACCCGAGAAAGCGGAGTTCTTACTTGGGTCGTATGTCTCCATTAAATCAAGGAGAATTTTTTCACCTTCCGCTGTGATCTCTATATACGTATTCCTTTTGTCATTTTCCTTTTTTGAAAATGTTAAGTATCCGCGTTCCTCTAATTTTTTTGAAAAGTTAAATGCGGTAGAAACATGCATGACCCCAAATTTTGCAACATCTGAAATGGAAGATCCATTAAGATGGTAAGCAATCCAAAGAATATGGTGCTCATTGATGTTTAAATCATAGGGCTTGATCCATTGCTGCCAATCTTTTTCAATCGATTTCCATAATGCTTTGCTTAATTGTGCAATTCGTTGACTAAAAATCATTGCTTCTTTCATAGAATAATTTTTATTCTGCATATTATGGGCTCACCTACTTATAAGATTCTATATATTTATTATGACAATAAAATAAAAATTAATAAAGAAAAATATTTGCAAAATTTTTAGAAAATTTTAGTTTTTTAATGAATTCTCCATTCTTCTCCAATAAATCATGTAATTTACTGGGAAAAATGGAGAATCAAGATTGTGTGACGATGTCAGCTATTTTTAGAAGTAGGGGCGGCCGCTTCCAATTCTTTCAATGAATTTTCAATTTCCTGAACGTTCTTCAATAATTCATTCTTATTGGGTTCGATTTCCCGCTTCCAGTTCTCGATGACGACCTGAACATCCGAAATGAATGTTTTTACCGTTTCTTTGCTGATTTGTGAAGCTTCCATCGTGTCATCTTTAATATTCTGCATTTTTACCTTTAATTCATCAATTGTAGCCTTAATTTCGTCGGTATTCGTCTTGATGCGGGTCCGTAGGTCTTTACCTGAACTTGGTGTCGAAAGTAAGGTTGCCGCACCAGCTACTACTGTTCCGGTCAAAAAGCCAATTAGTAATGATTTTGCTTTCATTAGGATCACCTCATTTTATAATATGTTTTCGCTTTCCATGGTCTTAATCCCTGCTGCATCAATTGGAAATTATGATAAATAGGGAGAGAAATACTATTGATATCAAAATACCATAATTTTCATCCTTATGGAAGAGAATCGACCATTTTATCTTTATATCACAAAAATATTTTTTTAAACTTAGAGAGTAAATATATAATATTTAAAAATAACTTGAAGCTTTAATAATAATGCTTCATATAAAGGGAAGAGCGGCATATAGATAATAAAAACAAGCTGTCGGAACTTGGATGGCACTGGTGGGTTAATAATGAAAATCATTTTTTTATTAGGCCTGGTATGTCTGTGCGGAATGGGGTATTTTCTAAGGCAAGCTAAATCTCCTGGCATCTATCCGCCTAGGAGGGTGCTCCAGGCTAGAGCCTTCGCTATGGGTCTCCCCGGGGTTTTACTGCTTTTCATTTGGTTTATGTGGATATTGATTCATTGACCATTGGAGGATGATTCTGACTAGAATTCCAGATTCATATGATTGGAAAAAAAAGCACCGGACTCTCCGGTGCTTTTTTAGGTATGATGATCCTGCTGCTTAAGCATTAATGGGTATATTTGATTTTCTTACGATGCCGTTCACAATTGGATAAATGATGACCATCGCAACTGTATTTAACAATACGGCAGGAAGCACAACAGCTCCGAAAAGTGCAACGAAAGGCCCTGGAAGGGAAACGATATAATAAGCCGAACCAAGGAAGACAGCGCCGGAAATCAATGTTCCAACGGCAGTCAAGATACTGACGGTGACAACGGATGTTGAAAACTTCTTTAGACTGATGAATAAAAGGTAAAACAGAAAGGCTGTTGCCAATTTGTCTATGATATTTGGGATCTGTCCTGCTGGAAATGTAGTTGTCATGGCAGAGATGGCTCCTGCTGCCAGGGCGACAATGAATACATTCTTCTTAGCGGGAAACAGGGTAATCGCCAAAAACATCATCAACAGCATCATATCCGGTTTCATTCCAAGGAAGAATCCAGGTATGATAAAATGCAGGGCAGCCCCAATCCCGATTAATAGGGACAGTGACACAAGGGTTTTCGTTTTCATTTACTCATCTCTCCTATTCTCATCTCAACTAACAGCTTTTCTTCAACAATGCACTATTGCTTGTTGCAAGAAGTTTAAAATAGTATATCATAAGACCTATTTTTTTAGAAGTTATATTTGTTTGAATTAAAGAGTTTGTGCTTCCTTCGCTTTATACGATTCCTGGAATTTCTTCATGAAATCAGCAAGGTCCTGGCAATGGGATAGAGGGATCGCATTATAGATGGATGCTCTGCAGCCGCCGATGGAACGGTGACCGTTCAGTCCTACGAATCCGGCTTCCTTCACTTCTTTAAGGAATTGCACTTCAGCTTCTTCAGACGGAAGCGTGAACGTTACGTTCATTAATGAACGGCTGTCCGGTAGGGCATGGCCTTTATAAAAACCATCACTGCCGTCGATGGCATCGTAAATGACTTTTGCTTTTTCTTCGTTGATTTCAGCAATCTTTTCCACTCCGCCCTGATCTTTTGCCCAATCCAGCACAAGGGACAATAAGTAAATGGCCAATGTCGGAGGAGTGTTGTATAAAGAATTATTTTTCGAATGGATCGAATAGTTCATCATGGATGGGATTTTGTCATTATCCGTTATTAAATCTTTACGGATGATAACGACTGTGATTCCCGACGGACCTAGATTCTTTTGTGCACCAGCATAGATGATGCCGAATTTACTAATATCAATCTTTTTGCTGAGAATATCACTCGACATATCGGCTACTAGAGGAATGTTGCCTGTTTCCGGGAAATCCTTCCACTGTGTTCCGTAAATCGTATTATTGCTTGTGATATGAAGATAGGCAGCATCGTCATTCAATTTGATATCTTCCACTTTAGGGATGAACGTATATTTTTCATCTTTGGATGAAGCGACTACGGCCGTTTCACCAACCTTTTTGGCTTCTTTTAATGCTTTTTCCGACCAAGAACCAGTGAGGACATAATCTGCCCTTTTTCCATCTTTCAAAATGTTCATGGGAATCATGGAAAATTGTAGACTTGCCCCTCCTTGCAGCAGGAGAACTTCATAATTTTCAGGAATTTCCATAAGTTCTTTTAATGATTGAATGGCATGGTTATGAATCTTTTCGAATTCGGAACTTCTATGGCTTAATTCCATGACAGACATACCGGAATCCTCAATATTCAACCATTCGTTTTGGGCTCTTTGTAAAACTTCTAAAGGAAGGGCGGCTGGCCCAGCGTTAAAATTACGTGCACGTTTCAATTTTTTTCCTCCTATGCGACTATGTGATAAAGTATTTGAGACTATTCATATATCCTACCAGAAAACTAAATTCAATTGGAGGAAAATTTAGAATTTTAAATCCGTTTTTTAATAACAGACCAAAGTAAAAAGGTCCTGCACTTTAAAGTGAGGACCAACTCGGGATCATTTTTTCAAGCAACGAAAGGAGAAAGAAACCTTCTTAACAGGCTATTGCAGTCTCATTGTATATGCTGTGCAATGGAGTCAGCGATTTGTTTCAGGTCATCCGGTGTATAGTCGCTGGTATTTGTTTTCCAAACTGCACCAAAGCCGTCACCTTCCCCATGCCGAGGAATTAAATGCATATGAAAATGGAAAACGGACTGCCCTGCAGCTTCACCGTTATTATTTAAAAGGTTCAGGCCTACAGGTTGGAATTCCTGCTTCATGGCGCGGGCAATTTCCGGCACCACTTCAAAAAGGTTCTTGGCAATCTCTGGTGTCAACTCATAAAGATTTTCCTTATGTACTTTAGGTATTACCAGCGTATGGCCTTTCGTTACTTGACTGATATCGAGAAAGGCCAAAACATGTTCATTTTCGAAAACTTTACTACTTGGAATTTCCCCATCGATTATTTTGCAAAAAATGCAATCACTCATGAATAACGCTCCTTTAAAAGTTAATGTATTTGGTTAATCGTACCATAGCTTGAATCGTTGAGAAAAGGAAAAATATAAAAACAGGATGCAACATTAAGTTGCACCCTGCCTGTCGAAAAAGGGGGTTTTGCTTCAAAATTCGCATTAGCATAAATTCTCTGCGACAAACACCTCATCTACATTGTAGTAAAATATGGTTATTATCTAAATAGAGATTTTCCATTCAAAGCAACCATCTCCTATATCTTTAAAGTTTCATCAACTTTTAAAGCATAATTGATAATTATTGAATGATTTTTCTGCTTTTACGTGCAAGAGAACCATCTCCTTGCTCGAAACGATTTTTGTTATGAAGCTTCTGGTTTAATTCAGTTTATACGTCTTTAACTGACACCTCATTTACAATATGATGTAAATCATTTGTAATAAACCTAATGGGTATTTCAGTATAATACGTCTTTAACTGACACCTCATTTACAATATGATGTGAATCACACGTAATGACTAACCCCTTCTTCCTTAATTATGATGGCCATCAAGCAGGAAAAATATAATTAGTTATTTATGGAAATTTTGTTCCGGAACACTCGACTATATAAAAGCAGGAGAATTTGATAAAATGGAAATAAGAACCTCTATATAGAAAGGATCGTTTATATGTCCTTATTGGAAATAAAGCAGTTAGTGGGCGGATACACGAAAACGCCCGTTTTAAAAGGAATAAGTTTTGACATTCAGCCAAATGAGCTGGTTGGGTTAATTGGGCTTAATGGGGCTGGGAAAAGTACGACGATTAAACATATCATCGGACTAATGGAGCCGAAAGGCGGAAGCGTCTCGATTCATGGTAAAACACTAGCTCAGGACCCGGATACATATCGAAAACAATTCACTTATGTTCCAGAAACGCCCATTTTGTATGATGAGCTTACACTTGAGGAGCATTTAAAGCTTACAGCCATGGCACATGGTTTGGCGGAAGCCACATTTAAAGAAAGGATGGACGTTCTGTTAAAGGAATTCCATATGGAGAAAAGGCTTAAATGGTTCCCGGCCCATTTTTCAAAGGGAATGAAGCAAAAGGTCATGATAATGTGCGCCTTTTTAGTTCAGCCGTCTTTATATATCGTCGATGAACCCTTCGTAGGTCTTGATCCACTAGGCATTCAATCCCTGCTTGATTTGATGAGGAAGATGAAAGAGAGCGGAGCGGGAATTTTAATGTCTACACACATTCTGGCGACAGCCGAGAGGTATTGTGATTCTTTCATCATACTGCATAATGGAGAGATTCGGGCGAAAGGCAATCTTGAGCAGCTTCGTGAACAATTTTCCATGCCAGGGGCAACTCTGGACGATTTATATATCCAATTGACGAAAGAAGAAATCGGTCATGAATAGTCAAAATCTCTGGAAGGAAAGATATTTAGGCTATATAAATGAAACGCAAAAATATCTTCGTTATATTTTTAATGGCCATCTTGTTTTTGTCATGGTTTTGGTTCTGGGTGGGTTGGCTTATTATTACAGTGATTGGGTGAAGACGTTAAACAATGATTTTCCTGCTGCATTGATCATGGCCTTTGTTTTATCGATCATTGTAACCAGAAGCCCGATAAATACTTTCTTGAAAGAACCCGATACGGTATTCCTGCTTCCGCTTGAAACGAAGTTGAGAAGTTATTTCAAGAATTCATTGATATTAAGCTGGGCCATGCAGGGCTTTATTCTTCTGGTTGTCCTGATTGCATCGATACCGATGTATGCGAAGGTTACGGGTGCAGGAGGTAAGGACCTTGGAATCATCCTGGCCGTTTTGCTTATTTTGAAGTTTTTGAATTTGACCATGCGCTGGCTGGTATTGAAATATCAGGATACATCAGTGAGCCATTGGGACTCTCTCATCCGCTTTTTACTTAATGATGTGATTCTTTATTTCATCTGTTCAAGGGCAAATATACTGTTTGCACTTATAACCTTCTTATTATTGTTAGCACTTTACATGTATTACCGAAGCGCGACTAAAGGTTTCGTGTTAAAGTGGGAACGGCTGGTGGAACTGGAAAACAAACGGATGAATTCCTTCTATCGAATAGCGAACATGTTTACTGATGTTCCTCATTTAAAAGGGAAGGTAGCGAGAAGGAAATGGATGGACTGGCTATTAGCACTCATTCCGTATGGTGATAAGTCAACTTATACCTATCTTTACGCCCGTACCCTTCTGCGATCCAATGATTATGTGGGACTTTGTTTTCGTTTAACGATCATGGGATCCGTGATTTTAAGTGTATTCACTAACATATTTGCACATTTGATTGTTACGTTCATGTTCTTATTCATGACAGCCCTGCAACTGCTGCCGGTTTGGAAGGCACATGAGTGGAAAGTATGGGTCTCATTGTATCCATTGCCAGCAAAAATGAGAGAATCTGCAGTAATAAAACTAATTTCCTATTTCCTATTATTTGAGGACCTTGTCTTCAGTTTGGTCCTGCTAGTGAAAGGGGAATGGATGTCCGCTTTAGCCGCCTTGGCAATGGGGCTTGTTTTCATATTCGGTTTTAAAATTTATGCTACAAAGAAAATAAAAAACTTTTAAGCAGAAGCTGATTTTTCATAAAATCAGCTTTTTCTTTATTAATGTTAAAGTTGATTTCAGAAATTCGCACCCTTTCCGCCGACGGTCTGCCAAGCCTCCTCGACGCAAGCCTCCTCGACGCAAGCGTCTGTGGGGTCCCGGCTAGCCAGTTTTTCGGCAGGGTGCCGCAAATTTCTTCCATCCGTTAAGGATGACAGTAAAAATATCAAGGATCACCTATTCTAAAATTTGGTTCGAAATGGACCAGTCTGGAGTGGAAAACAATATTGGATACTTTTACAACCCCCAAAAAACGTTTTAGTTATTTTATTCTTTTAAGAAGTGAAAATTGAAACTAAAAGCCTCATAGGGGGTATATACATATTTAACGGAGGTGTTGAATAATGGATGAATATGAACAAAAGGCATTATCTGAACTAGTATCATGGAAAAAGAAAGTAGCCAAGAAACCCGGCAGGCTTGAGCGGATGTCCAAAAAGGCGCAAATCAAATTGAATAGTTATATTCCAGACCGAGTGCACAAAGTAATTACTGATAGTATTAAAGGGATGATAGAGGCCGTATTATCAGGTTCTAAATATATGTCTAAAGAAAAAAATGTAGTGCTCCTAACCTTGCAGCAAAAAGAAGAGTGGGTTGCGGAAACTGTAACGGCATATCGGAAAACGGCCGTTATAGAAGGTGTGGGAACCGGAGCGGCAGGGCTTTTAATTGGATTGGCTGATTTCCCATTACTGCTTAGCATCAAGATGAAATTATTATTCGAACTATCCCGTATATACGGTTTCGATCCAAATAAATATGAGGAACGTTTATTCATTCTCCATATCTTCCAGATGGCATTTTCAAGCGAGGAGAAGAAATTTGAAACATTACGGGTAATAGAGGAATGGGATTCAGGGAAATGGCCGGAAATAGACTGGCAAGAATTTCAGCAGGAATATCGCGATCACATAGATGTCATCAAAATGTTCCAGCTCGTTCCAGGTATTGGGGCAGCTGTCGGTGGATATGCCAACCATCATTTGTTGGAACATCTTGGGGAAACGGCTGTCCATTGTTTCCGAATCAGACTTCTTAAACAGTAAGGGACGGGGATAACCCGTCCCTTCACTATTACCGCAATAAAGATTCATTAACCATTTGGGATGATTGTTTTTTATTGTGATAGGTCACCGCTGCAGTGCCTAATATTTTGGCTGCAATGAGCATCGCATTTTCATCAATGTCAAACAAAGGATGATGATGTGGATATGTATGTTCATTTTTCGGCCTGGCTCCCGTAAAGAAGAATGTACCTTTTACATTTTGTAAATAATAAGAAAAATCTTCACCTGTCATATCCGGGTCAATTTCCTCTGTAACCAAAACTTCCTTGACTGACTTAGTACTTTCGATGAGGAATTTAGTTTCCTCGACATGTGGAATAACTGCTGGATAGCCTTGAAAGTATTGATATTCATAGGTACAGTCCGCAGCTATGCAGGTTCCTTTAACAATCCGCTCCATTTCTTCGCTAATGAATGAACGGACATCTTCCTTGAATGTACGGACGGTCCCGATTATTTTAGCCTTATCTGCAATGACGTTAAAGGCATTATCTGCTACAAAGGATCCGACGGTAATGACTGCCGAATCTATTGGGTTTAGGCGGCGGCTTACGATTTGCTGCAGGGCCATGACGAGCTGAGAGCCGACTAAGATTGCATCACGGGTTTTATGCGGCTGGGCTCCATGCCCGCCCTGCCCTTGAATGGTGATTTCAAAACGGTCAGCAGCGGCCATAAGGGGTCCATAAGCGTATTGGACTGTTCCGGTTGGGGCCGTTGCCCATAAATGGGTGCCGAAAATTACATCCACTCCATCAAGGCAGCCAGCCTCAATCATCGGTTTGGCACCCCCTGGAGCATATTCTTCAGCATGCTGGTGGATAAATATATATTCACCTTCGAGCTCATCCTTCAGTTCATTCAGGTTTTTAGCAAGGACAAGGAGTGTCGCTGTATGGCCATCGTGTCCACACGCATGCATGACCCCGGGTACGGAAGATTTATAGTGAACTTCTTTTTCATCTTGAATGGGTAAGGCGTCGAAATCAGCGCGCAATGCTACGGTTTTACCAGGCTTACTGCCTGTGACCTTGGCGATAACACCATTACCGCCTACATTCGTCCGGTGTTCGATTCCAAGTTTTTCATAATATCCAGCGATGAAGGCCGCCGTTTGGGTTTCTTGAAAAGAAAGCTCGGGGTGTTGATGAAGATAACGCCTGATGGAAACCATTTCTTCATATGAACCATCCAGAAGATCGTGTAATCGCTGTATCATTTTGCACCTCCCAATGATTGGATTAATTGTAAGTAGTATATCATATTCTGAATGATCCAAAGTGTATTAAATACCTTCAGGAGAGATATATAATGATTAAATATTTCTGGATTGCTTTGGTTTTGCTTTGCGTGTTGCTATTCTTTTTTTGGTGCATGAAGTCCAAAGGGAGGAGGCTTTAGCGTTCGATACATATATTACGGAACTTTTTTCCGTAGGGGAAAATACTTTTTCGCTCACTTTCTTCAAGTCCATTACCTATCTTGGGAAATCCAAATTCATTGGTTTTGGAAGCATATTATGTGTTCTATATTTGTGGATAATGAAGAAGGACTATTGGAACATGGCCGTCTTCTCTATCGGAATTGATGAGGGTGATGTGTTAAACGGGTGGATAAAAAATTATGTTAAAAGAGTGCGCCCTGAAAATCAAAGCATCTAGATCCCAGGAATTTATACAATTTAAACAAGATTAAACTATATGCCGCCCCTAATGCAAAACCTGCCAAGATATTAGTTGGAAAGTGAACTTTCATAACGATCCTGCTGACACCGATCAGCAGGACCAGACAAACGAAACCAATTCCCATTGCCCATTTCAATGAGTTTCCTTTAATTTCATTCATGATTAAATAAGCTACCATACTGAAGAAAATAATGCCCACCATTGCGTGGCCACTTGATCTGATGAAATATATGTAAATATCGGTTGCATTTCCCCGGAAATAAAGAAGGAATTTGTCGGATTGTTATAGGGTTATATGATTTTTAGCGTCCAAATAACGTTCTGCATTACTATGAAGGGGCCCATCCTTTAGGATGGGCCTCTTATTAAGCATTTAATAGTCTATTCCTCAGAATCTTTCACCAATGTATACTGCGTTACAAAGGCTTCACCTGAAAACAACTTCTGGCTGGAATTCGTAACAGGAGGTTTGGAGTCACTGTTATGCGCCTGCTGGAATGAACTGGATTTCTTCCAGTTCATAAAGTCCGATTGTTTTTCCCAAATCGTTAAGATTACATATGTTTCAGAGTTGATTGGACGCAGGATACGAAGGGCAACGAAGCCTGGTTCATTTTCAATGAATCCGGCCCTGTTTTTAAAACGGTGTTCAAATACCGGCCGTCCTTCCTCACTGACAGGGATATTGTTCATGACCACATATCCATGATCTTGAAGAGTTCCCTTCCCATCGACTACCTCATATTTTCGTGGCGAGCTGAAGAGCGTTTTACCTGTAGTTTCATGTAAAAGGACTGTGTTTTGAGCATTCTGCATAAGTAATATTTTTTCATTCGGGTGTTTATCTTTTTTTAATTTCAAAAAATCATAAGTACCTGAAGTGATGAATACATTCATAAATTCCCCTCCAATTTCTATATAGTACCTGTATACCCATTTTACCCAATGAATAGAGCTTTTACCATTTCCAAACTAACCATTAAGCTGGCAAACCGGTAAGATACATTTATAAAAGTCGATTTTTTGACAAATATATTATAGAAAAAGCTATAGTTTAAGGAGATTCGATTTGAAATTCAACATCCTTCTGATATTCTATGTAGGTAATGAATAAAAATAGAAACGTGATTGCTTGAAAGGTGGATATTAATGTCTAAGGAAATTACGAATGATACATTTTTAAAAGCTGCAAGAGGAGAGGAAACGGATCATGTGCCTGTTTGGTATATGCGTCAGGCTGGCCGTTCACAGCCGGAATACCGTAAATTGAAAGAGAAGTACTCACTTTTTGAAATTACTCATCAGCCGGAATTATGCGCTTATGTAACTAGATTGCCAGTTGAGCAATATGATGTAGACGCTGCGATTTTATATAAAGATATAATGACACCGCTACCAGCCATTGGTGTCGATGTTGAGATTAAGTCCGGAATCGGTCCAGTCATAGCCAATCCGATCCAATCGGTGACAGATGTTGAAAAATTAGGTGAATTGAACCCAGAGAAAGACATCCCATATGTGTTGGACACGATTAAATTATTGACCACGGAGCAATTGTCCGTTCCTTTGATCGGTTTCTCAGGGGCTCCTTTCACCATTGCTTCATACATGATTGAAGGCGGCCCCTCCAAAAACTACAATAAGACGAAAGCTTTCATGTATTCCGAGCCAAAGGCCTGGTTTGCATTAATGGATAAGTTAGCGGATATGATCATCATCTATGTCAAGTCGCAAATCAAAGCCGGCGTCAAAGCCATCCAAATCTTTGATTCCTGGGTGGGTGCTTTGAATGTTGAAGATTACCGCGTATTCATCAAGCCGATCATGACTCGTATCTTTTCATCATTGCGTGAAGAAAATGTACCGCTAATCATGTTCGGGGTCGGCGCAAGTCACTTGGCACTTGAGTGGAATGATCTTCCGATTGATGTAGTCGGGCTTGATTGGAGACTGCCAATTACAGAAGCAAGACAAATGGGAATCCAGAAAACGGTACAAGGTAATCTAGATCCTGCCCTGCTATTATCATCATGGGATGTTATAGAAGAACGGACGAAAAGGAT
This sequence comes from Peribacillus sp. S4, assembly GCF_046715815.1. Lineage (NCBI taxonomy): Bacteria > Bacillati > Bacillota > Bacilli > Caryophanales > Bacillaceae > Peribacillus > Peribacillus sp. S4. The sequence continues at coordinate 1,232,562 of NZ_CP175708.1, forward strand.
CCTCGATCAGGGCATGGAGCAGGACGGCTACATCTTTAACCTTGGTCATGGGGTTTTCCCTTCCGTAAATCCGGAAACACTGAAGAGGCTGACCGCTTTCATTCATGAATATTCATCAAAAATGAAGTAAGGTGAGCGAACCATTTGCTAAAACTCCTTAATTGGATGCACAATAAAAGAACGAAATCTTTAAAAGAGGTGTAACTTCATGTCAAGAAAAAAAATGGGCCTTTTAGTCATGGCTTATGGTACTCCATACACTGAAGAGGATATTGAAAGGTATTATACACATATTCGTCATGGGAGACGGCCAAGCGACGAATTGATTGCCGACCTAAAGGGCAGATATGAAGCGATCGGTGGATTATCCCCGCTTGCAAAAATAACGGCAGGACAAGCTGAAGCGCTTGAAAAGAAATTGAATTCCGTTCAGGAGGAAGTTGAATTCAAGGCATATCTTGGCCTGAAGCATATTGAACCTTTTGTTGAAGACGCAGTGAAACAAATGCATGAAGATGGAATCAAAGAAGCGGTCAGTATCGTATTGGCACCGCATTTTTCAACATTCAGCGTGAAGTCTTATAATGGACGTGCCCAGGATGAAGCCGCTAAATTGGGGGATCTGACCATCACTTCCGTTGAAAGCTGGTATGATGAGCCAAAATTCATCCAATATTGGGTAGACCAGGTAAAAGAAGTGATTGGGAAAATGACCTCGGAAGAACGCGATAATTTCGCTTTGATTGTGTCGGCACATAGCCTCCCGGAAAAAATCTTGCAATCGGGAGATCCGTATCCAAATCAACTGAAAGAAACGGCAGACATGATCGCTGAAGGCGCAGGGGTTACCAATTATGCAGTAGGCTGGCAAAGCGCTGGACAAACTCCTGAACCATGGTTGGGACCCGATGTACAGGATTTAACCAGAGATCTTCATCAAGCAAAAGGTTATAAAGCTTTCATATATATTCCTGTCGGCTTTGTTGCCGAGCACCTTGAAGTCCTCTATGATAACGATTATGAATGTAAGGTTGTGACGGAAGAGATTGGCGCAGGCTACTATAGGCCGGATATGCCCAATGTTAAACCTGAATTCATCGATGCTTTGGCCACGATCATTTTAAACAGATTACAGGAAAAATGATCAGTCAATAGGGGAAAATTAGTTTAACCATGCTTGCTATGTGCTATACATATTTTCATTTGAAGTTATGTTATTCACTGGAAAGCGACGCTGCCTTTGGCCTTGCAGATTTAAATAAATATGTATTTTCGAAAAGTGGCTGTCCAGTAACGGGGATGGCCATTGTTTCTCTTGGGAATTGAAAATATAATTGAAAAAACTGAAAATTTTTGGTATGATATCGTTGAACATAATGACTGTTTTGTTCGTCTGGTCAGAATTGAGGTGGGAAATGTCTGTTGATCGTAAAAAATTAATTTTGGAAGCTGCGACCAAGTCGTTTTCACTTTTTGGCTATAAGGCAACGACGATGGATCAAGTCGCTAAAATTGCCAATGTGGGAAAAGGGACCATTTATACCTTTTATAAAAATAAAGAAGAGCTGTTTAAAGAAATCGTTCAGCGGATGATAGAGGAAATGAAATATGAGGCGGAACAATCTTTGGATGACCAACTCTCCTTTTTTGAAAACCTGCATCGGGCCGTTTATCGAATTCTGGAGTTCAGGCAGGAACATCAATTATCATTAAAACTTTTTCAGGAAGAGCGGGAAATTGGTACGCCGGCCGTTCAGGAAATGGTTAATGAAATGGAAGAAGCCATTGTATCCTACATTAAGGAAAAACTAAAAATAGCGATTGATAAGGGCCATATACAACCTTGCGATCCGGAGATAACAGCTTTCCTGATGCTAAAGATGTACCTTGCCCTGATCTTTGATTGGGAAAGGAACCATGCCCCATTAGAGAAAGAGGAAATTGCTGAACTATTTAAAATATATTTGTTCAAAGGATTATCCGTTACGTGATCATTCTATTTTTTTGCTGAAAGACAATGAACCCCAATAAAAGCAGAGATGCCGATGATCGGCATCTCTGCTTTTATTGGGGTTTTTTTCAGCTGCGAAACCGAAACATCTATGAATTCATCCTGCTATTTGGGATAGGATGGTGAAACATAAAGACTACTACTCTCCAGAAAGGCAATGATCACAGTGGTTTCCATAACATTCGTGCTGTTCTTCAATTTTTTTTCCGCATTCCGTGCATTGTTTCGGTGGCAGATTTTTAAAGAACTCAACGCTACTTTGAATCATGAACATCATCTCCTGAATTTTTTTATTATTCGCTTTTCTATGGTTTTATTGTATTATAACAGATTATAGATGTCAATGAATGTTTTATAACATAAGTAAAAAAGGTGAAATAAGGGCAAGAATAGTTTATATTAATGGGGAAGTCATTGAGAGAAAAAAAGGAGTGCCTAAGCATGAAAATCACCGTAATTGGGTGCTGGGGCGGTTATCCAGCTAAAAATGAGGCAAGTTCCGGCTATTTGCTTGAATATGAAGATTTTCGCATTCTGCTTGATTGTGGCAGCGGTGTACTATCACAGCTTCAAAACCATATGAAGCCGGAGGATCTTGGTGCAGTTGTATTATCCCACTATCATCCTGATCATGTAGCGGATATTGGTGTCCTGCAGCACGCTGCGTTCATACAGCAGATATTGGGCAGCGAAAAAAGGACGATTCCTATATATGGTCATGATTTGGACAAAGTCGAATTTGGTAAGTTAACATACAAAGACGTGACAAAGGGGATAGCCATCTCTGCTGATCAGCCCTTAACCATTGGACCGTGTAAATTTACGTTCATGAAAACAAAACATCCAGTCCCTTGTTTTGCAATGAGGATCGAAGCTGAAAATCATTCGATAGTATACACAGGTGACAGTTCATATATGGATGAGCTTGCAGATTTCGCTAAAGACGCAAATGTTTTATTATGTGAAAGTAACTTTTACAGTGATATGGATGGTTCAAAGGCGGGGCATATGACGGCAAGGGAAGCGGGCCTGCTGGCAGAGAAGGCTGACGTCCAGCTGTTGCTGTTAACTCACCTCCCTCATTATGGGAATCTCGATCAACTGAAAAAAGAAGCATCCGAGGTATTCAAAAGGGAAATAGCTGTAGCCAAAACCAATCTCGAGTTCCAACTATAAATGAAACATCAGTGATATGAAGTCTACAAGGAGGAACAACTGTGCTTTTTATTGATAATAAGGGAATTACAGATCCAAGAATTAACCTGGCCATCGAAGAATATGCGCTTAAACATTTAAATATAGATGAAACATATCTTTTATTTTACATTAATCGACCTTCAATCATCATAGGCAGAAATCAAAATACGATCGAAGAAATCAATTCCGATTATGTAGATGAAAAGGGCATTACAGTTGTTCGCCGCCTTTCCGGGGGTGGAGCGGTTTATCATGACCTAGGGAATCTCAATTTCAGTTTCATTACGAAAGACGATGGGGATAGTTTCCATAACTTCAAGAAATTCACCCAGCCTGTCGTGGAAACGCTCGAGAAACTAGGAATACATGCTGAATTGAGCGGTCGTAACGATATTCTGGCTGAAGGAAAGAAAATTTCGGGAAACGCGATGTTTTCAACGAAGGGCAGAATGTTCAGTCATGGAACATTGCTGTTTCAATCAGAAATGGATCACATTGTATCCGCTTTAAAAGTGAAAAAAGAAAAAATCGAGTCCAAAGGGATTAAATCAATAAGAAGCCGTGTCGGTAATATCGCCGATTTTCTAAAAGAACCGATGTCTGTTGAAGAATTCCGTTCATTCCTTCTGCAAAATATTTTCAAAGAAACCGGAAAGGTTACAGAGTATGTTTTAACAGAAACGGATTGGGAGAAAATTCACGAAATCTCGGAAGATAGGTATCAAAATTGGGAGTGGAATTACGGAAAATCACCTAAATTCAACTTGCAAAACTCACATAGATTTCCTGTGGGATCTGTTGATATCCGCCTTGAAGTGAACAGGGGAATCATTGAAAACTGCAAGATTTACGGTGATTTCTTCGGGGTCGGAGAGGTCGCGGATATTGAGCGAAAGCTTACTGGAACACGCTATGAAAAGGAAGCAATCAGCAGAGTACTGGATGAGATCGATGTTCGTCATTATTTTGGCAATGTAACAAAAGAAGAAATATTGGCTTTAATATATTAAGCCTGAAAGCCGTCCCGACTTATTAGGACGGCTTTTGTGACTAATAATGACAGTAATTGCTTGAATATGGATAAAATGGTTGCTGTGATCGCATTCTTTTAATATAATAAAAATGTATTTAGTTCACCATAAAAATGAATGACCATTCATTCATGTTATTTGCAGGGGAGGGAGAAAGATGAATTTATCTGAACAGCTTCATCAAATGGCTTTAAAAAAGGCGGATAAGCCAGCATATTACTTTTTGGATCAATCCACTTCATATGGGGAATTGGATAAAGCCGTTACGAAGTTCGCGGACGAATTACATAGGCTTGGTGTTTCAAAAGGTGATAACATTGCGCTGTTATTAGGCAACTCTCCACATTTCATCATTTCATTGTATGGAGCTATGCGAGCAGGGGCGACCGTAATTCCCGTCAATCCAATATACACACCTGACGAGATTGGTTATATCCTGAATAATGGCGATGTAAAGGTTGTTGTGGCATTAGATAAGCTTTTACCCTTACTGGAGAAAATGAACCCTATCCTTTCAAGCGTAGAACAATATGTAATTTGTGAAATGCAGCCGGATAATGGGGATAGTAGCGAATTTAACATCTGCAATAAAATGAAATCGTTTACAAAAATGGTCAAATCGGGGGATGAAGGCTTTAAAGGTCCTGAACTGGAACCTGAAGATACGGCAATCATACTTTATACTTCCGGGACAACGGGGAAACCAAAGGGGGCCATGCTCACACATACCAATATCTACTCCAATGCACATGATATTGGTGAATATTTAAATATCACGGAAAGTGACCGTGTCATTACGACATTGCCAATGTTCCATGTTTTCAGTTTAACGGTAGTTGTGAATGCCCCGTTGATAAGCGGAGGTACGCTTTTAATTGTCCCGCAATTCAGTCCAAAGGAAATATTCAGGCAAATCAAAAAATATGATGCAACCGTTTTTGCTGGCGTACCTACGATGTATAACTTTCTTTTTCAATATCCAGATGCGAAAGAGGATGCTTTGAAGTCTTTGCGGATATGCATATCTGGCGGATCCGCCATGCCAGTGTCCCTGCTTGAATCATTCGAGCGGAAATTTAATGTTAGGGTTTCAGAAGGATATGGCTTATCCGAAGCTTCCCCTGTTACCTGCTTCAATCCTTTGGACCGTCCAAGGAAGGCGGGTTCCATCGGAACATCCATCCTTAGGGTGGAAAACAAAGTGGTCAATGAGCTTGGAGAAGAAGTGCCGATCAATGGTGTAGGAGAATTGATTGTCAGGGGTCCGAATGTAATGAAAGGTTATTATAAAATGCCTGAAGAATCAGCCGCTGTCTTGAAAAATGGCTGGTTATATACAGGCGATTTAGCCAGGATGGATGATGAAGGTTACTTTTTCATTGTAGATCGTAAAAAGGAGCTTATCCTCGTCGGTGGCTATAATGTCTATCCACGTGAAGTGGAGGAGGTTTTGTATACCCATCCTGAAGTAGTTGAGGCAGCAGCCATTGGCGTTCCCGATCCCAATCAGGGGGAAGTGGTTAAATGCTTTGTGGTAAAGAAAAACAATGCATTGACCGAGGAAGAACTGCTTGCCCATTGCATGGAACACTTGGCCAAATATAAGGTGCCGGCAAAAATTGAGTTTTTGGATGAACTTCCAAAAAACGCGACTGGTAAAATTTTACGACGTTCCTTGAAAAACCATGTACTGCAAAACTGAATTACATTGATCATGAGGAGATCATTGCCTATAACCGGCAATGGTCCTTTTTTGTACAACCAAAGTGTATGAGGTTGCATAAAATATATTGAAGAATCTTAAAACCTTGATTCTTGTTTCGAAAAGAGTTATGATTGTCATTAAAAATTTCCACAATATTGTAAGGAGGGGTTAGATGAGAGATGTAAAACTTTTGGATATTTTTACACATCCCATTGCTCAAAAATACTTGAACCGTTCAGGTCTGGCACATGCGATTGCGGTAGCATACCATGCGTTTCACTTAGCAAATGAATATAATGTCGACCCTGATATTGCCGCTAAAGCTGGGCTATTGCATGATATGGGTCATTTCACCTGGTATCGCAATGGTAAATGGGATTATGATCTTTATAAACAAAATGATATTCACCCCATCAAAGGTGCCGAACGAGCACATAAACTGTTAATCCGCTTGGGAGAAAACCCGATCAAGGCAAAGACCATTTCCCTCGCCATTTTATTTCATACCGATTCGTTCTTACCTTCGAATGATATTATTCGTACACCGCTTCAGCAAGTCGTCAAATGGGCCGACGAAAAAGATGAAGAAGAAGGCGGAAAACACCATTATCGCAAAATTGATTTTCCCCGGGCAAAGGAAAGCATCATGAAACTTGATACGCTCATAGATGAGGAACAAAGAAAAAGGCTATCATCCTGAAGTCAAACGGGTTGATAGCCTTTTTTATTGTCAGGAGGAACACAATTATTAAAATTATTTTTTACAGTTTAAATTTGTTAACAGGTGAATTAATGATGTAAAATATAGACCATTAGAACTATTCCATGGCGAACAATTATAAAAAACTATCGGATTAATAACAAATAAAGAAAGTAACAGGTGAGGTTATGAAGTCGATTAAGCTAATGATATATGGTGGTCAGGGAGGAATTGAGGGAATCATCAAACAAGAAGGTGACACTAAGGTCATGGGGATGACTGGAAATGAAAGGGACCTTCTTGATTCTGATCATCCATCAGTCATACCAGATGTCATTATTATTGATGCCCGCTCATCAGGGAAGTATGGACAGGAAGTCATGCAAGTCCTTAAGGAAAAACACCCATCCACTCCTTTCGTCGTTTTTACTGACTATTCAGAAAATCACTATCTTATTGAAGCAATAGGCCATGGTGCAGCAGGTTATGTGTTACAGGATGGCGGAATGAAACAGGTGTTGTCGGCAATCCGTCAATGTGCCAACGGTCAGATCGTTTATCCTGCCTCATTCAAATCAATTTTAATGAAAAGGCTGGAGCGGGATGTTGAAAGATCACCAGTAACTTTGGAAAAGGCAATCGGAAAATTGGGGGCTTTTTCTAAACGCGAGCATGAACTGCTTATCCTGCTAACCCAAGGCGAAACGAATCAGCAAATTTCCAAAAACTTTTTCTATCGATCGGCACGGTAAAAAACTATATAAGCCGTATTTACAAAAAACTGAATGTTAATAATCGACCGGAGCTTATGGCACTTTTGTATGGTTTGCAAAATAGCGGGATGAAGGGATGACCAATCATGCCCGCCGTTCCGTTAATCGGTCTCATTCATTATAAATCAAATTCACATTTAAAATCCTTTGATGAAACGATTTCATCTTAGCAAATAGGCAAAAGAATAAATTCGTCGTTGCCTTAAAACTCCCATCCCGGAAGTGCATGTTTGACTGATGGAGTATTCTGTGAAATATTCAACAAAATGATGGGAACTGTAAGAAGTGAATAATAAGGGAAATCCGGTTCTAACCTGTCCATTTTGGATTAAACTATTAAGAGGGAGATTCGTTTTAAGGAGGGGCATCATGGTTAGAAAATGGGCTGGAAGAGCGATTATATTATATATCCTTTATGCAGCAGCGATGTATTGGTATATTTTTTATGGAGCGGATACGACCATTCCCGAAGCTTTGCGTGGAACGGCAGCAGATCCTGCAACATTCCTGAATGCAAGGGAACTAAAGCTTAGTGAAGAGTATTCAGGACTGCGGAATTTTATTTTTTTCGTATCGACGCCATATGAATGGCTTCTGTATTTCTTCATATTATTATTCGGTTTTTCAAAGGCATTTGAAAAATCGTCAATGGCAGTCTCGAGACGGAAAGCGATCAGAACGGGCATTTACTTATTCTGGCTTTCCGTTATTTCATACCTGGCTCTATTTCCAATCAGTTTCATTGGATATCGGATGAGCAAGAGTTACCACATAAGTACACAAAGTTTCACCTCGTGGATGAAGGATGGAGTCATCGAATTTTGGGTGAATTTTGGGATGATGTTCATCATCGTTTCCGTTTTATATTGGTTAATGAAGAAAAGTGTGAAGAAGTGGTGGCTCTATGCTTGGATGTTGTCCATTCCTTTTTCCTTGTTCCTGATGTTCGTTCAGCCTGTATTGATTGATCCGCTGTACAATGAATTCTATCCTCTCAAAAATAAAGAGCTGGAAACGGAAATATTGGCACTAGCCTCACAGGCTGAGATCCCGGCTGAACACGTGTATGAAGTAAATATGGCGGAAAAGACAAATGCCTTGAATGCATATGTTACCGGCATAGGTTCCAACTCAAGAATAGTTCTTTGGGATACGACCCTGAACAAACTGAAGGAAGATGAAATCCTTTTTATCATGGCACATGAAATGGCTCATTATGTGGAAAAGCACATTTATATAGGGATTGCAGGTTATTTAGGACTGACATTAATCGGTTTGTGGCTGACTTCGAAAATCATGAACTTTATCATTGGTCGCTGGGGCCATCAGTTAAAGGTCCGTTCGGTTGACAGCATATCATCTCTTCCGTTATTTCTCTTGATAACGTCTGTGCTGCTCTTTGCTTCGAGTCCGCTGTCCAATTATGTTTCCAGATATCAGGAAACAAGGGCTGACCGTTATGCCATTGAAATGACCGGGGACAAAGAATCAGCAATCACGACTTTCCAGGAACTCACGAGGTCGGGTTTGAGTCAGGTCAACCCGCCATTCCTGGTTAAATGGCTGCGGTATTCCCATCCGACCATGCTCGAACGGATTTCAACGGTTGAAAATGCAGATACAAAGGGTGAGTGAAAGCCAGCTGAAAACCAGCTGGCTTTTTTTCTTCGGAAAGTGGAAGTTTGTAGTCGTTTTCAGAAAAAACTATTATTTTAAAAAATCTTAGGTTCTCTACTATAATAAATTAAATTCCCAGTTCGTTTTAAGGAGATCGGATATGTATAATGTACTTTTGATCACTGTAGGCTCAGTGCTTGTGGCAGTGGCCTACAACTTATTTTTGATACCACATTTAATTTTAAGCAGCGGACTTAGTGGACTTGCGATCATGTTCGGAATCATCACCCCAGTCAACACAGGGATATTGAATTTTCTGATGAACCTGCCATTGCTGATTCTTGGTTACCTGAAATTAGGGAGACGCTTTATCACCTATACGATATTATCAGTTGTCGTGATTTCCATCAGTTTATACCTCATTCCAGTTCACGGTATTTCCACTGAACCGATTTTGTCTTCTTTATTTGGCGGAATCATATCGGGAATCGGTATAGGCATCGTCTTTCGCGCTTCGGGGTCTTCTGGCGGCTTTGATATCATTGCCATGCTATTGGCTAAGAAGAGCGACTTTCCGCTTGGTACATTGCTTTCGGTGATGAATGCTGTTGTGGTGGTAATCTCAGGCTTCATCTTCGGTTGGGATGCCGCATTATATACGCTGATTTCCATTTATGCAGCAGGAAAGGTGATCGATACGATCCATTCCAATCACATTAAATTAACATTGATGATCGTTACCAAAAAGAGTGACGAAATGAAAACGAAGCTCCTGACCAACCTATATCGTGGAATTACAGTCATGGATGGTGAAGGTGCATATTCAGGAGAAAAGAGCAAAGTAATGATGACAGTCATTACACGTTATCAGTTAACCGATGTAAAAACGATGATAAAAGAAGTGGATCCGAATGCTTTTGTTAATATAACCGAAACTGCTGAGGTCATGGGTATGTTTCATAAAGAGTGATGATAATGAAAAAAAGCCTCCCGACATTATGGGAGGCTTTTTTGATCATGAATGTTAATTTCCAAATTGTTTTAGTAAAACGTTCATTTCAGAACTTAGTTTTAAGAATAAAGGTTTGTTTTTCATATCCAAGGCATCATCGATCTGTTTTGCAAGGAGATTTTTTTTGGTAGAAAGGACGGCTTCCTGAATAATCATATCAATTAACATTTCCTGAACCACGGCATCGTTTTTCATTTCGCTCATTGATAAGGACTTCACTGACTCTGAATAAGATTTTTCATTTTTCAAAGTTACCACCCCTGACCCTTTTTATTATTATATGGATTTGAGCGGATAAAATCAACTGAAAATTTAAAAAATTTAAATTATGATAGAGAATGTGTCGTTTAGATGACGAAAAAGCCACTATATAAAAGAATTTCAAATTTTTTGTGAACTTGCTTTATATGTTTAAGGTCTATGCTATTATAGTGAGTAATTTAACATACATTTACTATCCCCCTTCACTCTTCTTGTACAGGAATGGAAGGGTACAAGCAATTAAGAATATAAGCTTTGGAAAGTGATAGCGATGTTTAGCAATGAGGAAGAGGTGGATTAAAAATGAAGGAAAACAATCAGGGAATCATCGAGGAATATGAAATCACGCCACATACACTAATGGTTGCGCCAATTAATTACGGCAGTAAAATATATGCCCGTATCATTGAAATGGAGGACGAGTTCATCTCCCCGTTTAAACCTATGGAAATAATAAAGAAAAGCTGCGAGTTCTTCGGATCAAGTTATGAAGGACGCAAGCAAGGCACGAAACAGCTCATAAACATCACACATAAAGCACCGATCGCGATTGATCCGACCAGTTCGATATTCTTCTTTCCAACTACATCTCCGTTACGTCCTCAATGCATCTGGTTATCACATGAACATGTGGTATCCTATGAGCGCCTGGATTCCAAACATACAACCATCACATTCAGGAATAGACAAACCATCGATATAGCAGTGTCATGCAGCTCTTTCGAAAACCAGCTGCACCGGACCTCTTTTTTAAAAACGAAATTGATCCAGAGGATTGAGGAAACAAAGAGGAAATCCTTTTATCTGTTCACTGATGCTAATGGAGTCAAGGCTTCAGAGGTAATCTCAAAGTATATACCGCGATAAGAGGGGGTTCAGGGGAAAAATCAGAGAAGAATGCAAACGGGAATAATCAAATTTAAAGCAAGCCCTTCTTATTTAAAGAAGGGCCCTGGAATCAATCTTCAAATAATTCATCCATTAAATCGTCAATTTCTTTTCTTAATTTTTCAGTTCCTTCTTTGGAAATGGTGATGGTATCACCATCGATAATCAGCATATCTCCTACTTTTGCTCCCTTGGGAAGAGCACTTTTAGGGAAATCCTTCATGTCACCACCATCGATTTCCACGACAGCTATCTTTCCTTCGAAGCGATCAATAATTCCTTGTACCAATTATTTCACCGTCTTTACAGTAATTTTCTGACCTGTAGAAGTAAAAATAATGTTACCTGATTTATCTGTGCGATAAGTTTTGGCTTTCACTGAATTCAACCGTTTTATAACAGTGGAAGTAGGGTGCCCATAGCCATTTTTCCCTACACTGATTACAGCATATTTCGGTTTTGTTTTGTTAATGAAAGCTGAACTTGTCGATGTTTTTGCACCATGATGGCCTACTTTAAGTACATCCACACTTGGTACCAGTTTTTTAGCCAGCATATCCTTCTCTGCTTTTTCTTCGGCATCACCTGTAAACAAGAATGTTTTTTTGCTGTGTTTAAGCAACAAGACAGCACTCCAATTATTTAAGTCAGACTTAGCATAGTCCTTAACTGGTGCAATGAATTTAAGGGAATTATCCTTTGCTTTAGTGTTGATTTCCACGCCCGTCTTCGCTTTTTTTATTGTAAGCTTCTTCTTCTTGACAGCCGTTAAAAAGTCTTTGTATGCCTGGGTAGTATGTGAAACTTTAGGGGCGTACACAGATTTTACATTAAGCGATTTAATCACATGAGCAAGACCGCCAACATGATCCGCATCTGGGTGAGTGGAAACTAATGCAGTAAGTGTTTTTACATTTTGTTTTTTTAGGTAGGCAACAACCTCGTCGCCCTTTCCTTTACCGCCGCCATCGATTAAAACGTTTTCATTACCGGTTTGTATCAGGATTGAATCTCCTTGTCCAACGTTGATGAAATGTACCTTTACATTTGAGGCTGCCTCAGTTGTTTTAAGTCCAGTGAATAAAGACAAAACAAGAACAGCCACCAGTAGAATATTTATTTTCTTCATTTTTCCCCTCCAGTTAATAATTTACCATGTGTAACCGGAAAAATGGGAATATGGACGCGGTTTTTATTTGTGGTAAAAAAAGGAAGATGCCGTCTGGATTTATGGTTAGGGAAAATGACTCTGGGTATTTATGATTAATCTCTTGAATGAAAATGTAATGCCATTATTTTAAAGAATCAATCAATAAAAAATCTATTTCTCTCAGAAAAGAGTGTGAAGTTGGCATATATTCAAGGAGCAGGCTGCGTAGAAAGTTAGGATTACCAACAAAATATTTTGTTAAAGAGATTGTTTCTGTTTTTTTAGGATTGTACAATTTAAACGTTTATTACCCTCCAGGCACTCGCTTTCCGCGGGCGGTCCGTGAGCCTCCTCGGCGCGTTTGCACCTTTCGTTCCAAGCAACTTTGGTTTAAAATTTAGATAGGAACCCTTTTGGCTACAAATTAAACCATGCAAATAAAATATTGAATGGTTATCATAAGAAATTAGGGATGAGTATAAGTTTCCTTAATGATTGACTCCTTAATACATAATATAATAGACACCGATGATGTATCTTTTGTTCAGTATTTCACAAAAGATTTTGTTTTTCTGGAAATTCTTTTTGCTTTATACATTTAATATAAAGAGGTTGTTACTAGTAGATAATACTAGGTATGGATATGCAATTAACATCTTTCCTAATAACATTGTACTGACACTAAAATGATAGTTTAGACGTATAGTTATAATAGATGAATGGAAATTAAATGTCGCTTAATAATGAACAAACGGGCCAGACCTTTTAATCGTTAAGGACAATTTCGTCGAAACTGTTGCCTTAATCAGTGAGCAGTAATTGTGCAAACCGCTTGTGTAACAAGAAGTGGAGAAGCGGCTATTGGCAGTCCTCGGTTCCTTTAATAGGGAAGAGGGTAATATACCAGAAGGATGCAGCGTCGACATTCCTCCGTTTAATCACCAAGAACAAAGGCGATGCTATGCATACAGCAAACTTTTAATGAAGGATGCCATTACAAGGGAACTTGAAGTAACGCAGTTAAATGTAAAAGGTATTTTTGGAAGAAGATATTAACTATCTGAAATCCATGGCAGACATTTCATTCGACATGCGAGGGCTTGATCCAACAAAGGATAACATGGGCTTTTTAAGCGTCCCATCGTCCTAAAGGAATTTCCATTCTTTCGATGCAGGGAATGGTTGACGGCAATCGATCAGGGCAAATCATGAATACGTGTTACATTCTGCGGCGGATCATGATATTGGTTACTTTTACATCGATTTGTCGAAGCTGACTGTTTTCCTATCCTTTTCTTCAATATGATGAGTCGATCATAACGGGTGCCACTCCAACCTTTGTCATGGAGCATGTAATTAACTTTCATTTAATGAGACTTAAAACTTAAATGTTAAAAGGATATTCAGTATGCACTTGATTACATAGGTTATGCCTTGGTTTGAACTAGCCAATTAAATTATGATGTTATGGAATATTCAAACAGGGGGAATGGAGGTAAGCGAGTCTAATCGATCTTGATCATGAAAGACTCCCTTACCTTTATGCCAGGAAAGATGCGATGCTTTTTTATGGTCAACCTTTTTACATCCAAGGGAATTTGTATCCTTCCGGAAGGCTCCCTTTTAACCCGTTAATCCCTTGAGGGTTTTTTTTCGAAAAAGTAATAACATAACAAGTCTTCGGTTTTGTTGCGAAGGCGGGGATTGAAATAATTATGATGTTCCTCGTATCCTTTATATAAAAAACAATACATCGTGAAGGATTCATCGCGTTTGATTTCACTAACTTTAATATTCTCTTTGCGCAAATAGCGCCGTACTTCGGCAAGTTCGTCTTGAACCACTTTTAAAATATGTTCCACCAGCTCCGAATAGGGCCTTTTTAATTTAAACGGACTAATTTCGATGACCTTGAGATCCCGGTTTAAGACTGTAATAACCATAGGGAGGTAGATGGCTTTTTCAATCATATTTCGGTCACCTTCTGGAATGCGGGTCATCATGACCGCCCCTTTCTAAATAGCGCGTTTTTAATACTAATATGTATATCCTGAAAAATAAGAACATCTGTTCCGTTTTTATCCTAATGTATTTTCAGTGGTTATGCAAGCAGTTTTGATAAATCTAGAAATATTCGTTAACAAGATTATGTTTTCCGGAGATAGGGAAAGTATGAAGATATATGGATAATAATTCTTGCAATTTCGGGGGAAAGTGATATATCTAAAATAAACGGTTTTTAATAAGTTTATGCTGCTTTGATGGCAGCATGTCGAGGGAGATAATTATGGATTTGGATACTATACGTGAGTGGTTTACACTTGATCATATATCGGCACTTATTCAGCAATATCGCTCATTCGGTCCAATTCCCGGAATCTTACTGCCGATGCTGGAAGCTTTTTTGCCTTTTTTGCCCTTAGTGGTGTTCGTGCTTGCCAATGCAACGGCATTTGGTCTCTGGTGGGGGTTTTTATTTTCTTGGATTGGTGCGGTAGCGGGGTCCTTTTTGATCTTTTGGATTATTAGAAGATATGGTCAAATGAGGTTTTTCCGATTTTTGCAAAGACATAAACAGGTGCAGAGGTTGATGGTATGGGTTGAGAGCCATGGATTCGGTCCTTTGTTCATATTGCTCTGCTTCCCTTTTACACCTTCGGCTATCGTTAATATCGTGGCAGGACTTTCAAAAGTCAGTACCCTGCAATATGGACTTGCAGTAGTTGGAGGGAAGGCGGTGATGATTTTTACGATCAGCTTCGTAGGTTACGATTTAGTATCATTGATTCATAAACCTGTGCGAACGATCATTATCGGAATCGTCATCTTTATCCTATGGTATGTGGGGAAAAGGCTGGAAGTCCGGTTAAATAAAAGCATGAAGAGAGAAGAAGGGCAATAAATTAATATATAAATGCAGTAGGGGTTGAACTAGATGGAAAAAACAAACAAGAATTCTTTATCCGATTGGATAAAACCAGCGATGATAGCTTTTGTTATTTACATCTTAATCCGTACATTTCTCTTTTCAAGCTATGATGTTGAAGGAAAGTCGATGCAGCCGACCCTTGAAGATGGAAATAAACTTGTCGTGAATAAAATCAATTACCAGATTCATGATATCAACCGTTTTGACATTATTGTTTTTCATGCGAATTCACAAGAAGATTATGTTAAGCGGGTTATAGGGGTTGCAGGTGACCGTATTCGTTATAAAGATGATTGGCTTTACGTAAATGGTAAGAAAGTGGATGAGCCTTATCTTGAGAAATTCAAGGAAGGTTTCCCAGGACAGGATTTTACAGGTGATTTTACATTAAAAGAATTGACGGATATGACTAAAGTTCCGGAGGGCAAGCTTTTTGTCATGGGTGATAATCGTCTTGAAAGTGCTGACAGCCGTCACTTTGGTTATATACCGGTAGAAAATGTTGTCGGTAAAGTGGATGTTCGATATTGGCCGGTCAATGATTTCAATTTTAAGTTTACAGGTGAGTGATTGTGGAAGCCCGAGTAAGATGCGGGCTTTTTCTTTTGGGGGAAACGCGAACGTACGATTGGTGTTTTTTTAAGGGAGACGGTAAAATAATAGAAAGTAAATCTAATTGGAAACAGAAACCTAGTCATAAAGACGAAAGTATTTCTGGTATGATGGATCTAGATATTATGTTGTAAGGGGGAAAAGAGATGTCACTCCGTTTTTTACTGGGAAGATCGGGTACAGGGAAAACTTCGAATATATTGGACGAAATCCGCTCTAAATTGGCAGAAGATCCCGAAGGAAATCCAATTATCTACCTCGTTCCTGATCAGATGACGTTTCTATCTGAATATAAATTAATTAAAACACCAGGCCTTGCCGGAATGATCCGGACACAGGTTTTCAGTTTTAGCAGGCTTGCTTGGCGCGTTCTTCAGGAAACCGGGGGGATGAGCCGGCTGCATCTGGACAGTGTTGGCGTTAATATGCTGATACGGAAGATCATGGATGATAAAAAGGAAGAGTTAAAGATGTTCAGTCGATCTGCTGATAAGCAGGGGTTCATTGCACAGATGGAGCTGATGCTGGCTGAGTTCAAGCAGTATTGCATCCAACCTGATGACATTCAAAACTATTTGGCTGAAACCTCACAGGCCGGCAGCGGCATTCAGGATAAACTGCATGATCTTGAATTGGTCTATCAGGCTTTTGAGGATGAAATGGTCAATAAATATTTAGACTCCGAAGATTATTTCACTTTGCTGATCGAAAAAATGTCAGAGTCTTCATATATAAGGAATGCGGATATATATATCGATGGTTTTTATAGCTTGACTCCACAGGAATTATTGATTGTTGAAGAAATGATGAAGCTGTGCAGGAGTGTAACGGTCTCGCTGACGTTAGATCAGCCCTACAGGCAATATGCTCCGGATGATTTGCAATTGTTCAGGCAAACGGGAAACCTTTATCATCACCTATATCAGGCTGGATTGAGGAATGGCATACCGATTTCAGAAGATCGAATCTTAAAAAGATCGGAAAGGTTTGGAAAGAGTCCGGGGCTGAATCATCTGGAAACTTATTTTTCCATTCGTCCTGCACGAACGTTTGAGCAGCAGTCACCTGATGTAACGATCGCCCAGGCAGTTAACCGCAGAGCTGAGATTGAAGGAGTTGCCCGGGATATCTTGTCGCTGGTCAGACAGAAACAGCACCGTTTCCGTGATATTGCGATTTTAGTCCGTAACGGGGAAGCATACGCAGATATTTTACAAACCGTTTTTCGGGATTATCAAATTCCCTTGTTCGTCGATTCCAAACGGACGATGCTGAATCATCCTCTGATTGAACTGATTCGTTCGACTTTGGAGATCATCAATGGCTATTGGCGTTATGAACCGGTATTTCGGGCAATCAAGACGGAGCTTCTATTTCCGTTGCAAAAAAACCACGACCGGATGCGTGAACAGGTAGATAAGCTGGAAAACTATGTGCTGGCCCGCGGCATTAAAGGAAGCGGGTGGACGTCCAAAGATCGTTGGACCTACCGGCGCTTCCGCGGTCTGGAACTCGAGGACCGGAACCAAACGGATAAGGAAATGATGCTTGAGCAAGAGCTGAATGAAATGAAGCAATTATTTACCGAGCCCATCTTGAGGCTCTCAAAACGGGCTAAAAAGGCTGCTAATGGCAGGGAATTGTGTGAAGCCCTTTATCTATATCTTGAAGAATTGCATATACCGGAAAAATTGGAAAAGCTGAAACTGGAGGCAGAAGAAGCAGGTGATTTGGTATCGGCAAGAGAGCATGAGCAAACATGGAATGCGGTTGTCGACCTATTGGACCAATTCGTTGAACTGCTGAGCGGGGAAGAGCTTTCCATGAAACAGTTTGCGGTAATCATTGAAGCTGGTTTGGAGTCTCTTGAATTTTCTTTGGTACCGCCGGCAATTGACCAAGTATTAGTCGCTAATCTAGATTTATCCCGCCTGGATGATGTGAAGACAGCTTTTGTTATCGGATTGAACGAAGGGGTTCTGCCGGGAAAAGCAGTATCTGACGGGATATTTTCAGATAGTGATCGTGATGTGCTGCTGGCTGGTGGACTTGATGTTGCCCCAAGTTCGAAAGTGCGCCTGCTGGATGAGGAGTTCACAGCGTACAAAGCATTCACTACGCCTGCCGAGGCCCTTTATTTATCATATCCGCTTGCCGATGAGGAAGGGAAGGCGCTTTTACCTTCATCCTATTTGAAACGGGTAAGGGACGTATTGCCTAATGTTTCCGATGTGTATTATATGAACGATCCGTCCGATCTGTCTGCAGAGGAACAGGTGAAATATGCAGCGAATCATGATGTTGCCCTTTCGTACCTGGCTGCCCAATTGCAGCTGAAGAAAAGGAACTATCCAATCCATTCACTATGGTGGGATGTATATAATTCCATTATTGATGATGAAATGGCCGGTCCTTCAGCAACTAAGGTTTTATCGAGCCTTTTTTATCAAAATAGGACAAAGAAATTAACTGAGGAAACAAGTAAGCAATTATACGGTGAGAGCATTCTTACGAGTGTATCCAGGATGGAAATGTTCAATAGCTGCCCGTTTTCCCATTATGCGGCTCATGGCTTGAAATTGAGGGAAAGGCAGATTTTCCGTTTGGATGCCCCGGATATAGGCGAGATGTTCCATGGAGCGTTGAAAATGATTTCCGATTACTTGAAGGAACATGATATTCCTTGGTCTACATTGACCCCGGAACAATGCTTGGAGCTGGCCAGAATTGCTGTGGAGAGACTTGCTCCTAAACTCCAAAATCAGATTTTGTTAAGTACGAACCGCCATCACTATTTACGCAGGAAACTCGAACACGTGATTGGACGTGCCTCGATCGTATTAAGTGAACATGCAAAGGCGAGCGGTTTTGCTCCGATTGGATTAGAACTTGGATTCGGAAAAAATGGCGAGCTGCCGCCACTTTCTTTCACATTGAAAAACGGTACGAAGATGGAATTGATCGGGCGGATCGACCGCGTGGATAAAGCGGAAGAAGATGAGGGTGTCTATTTGCGTGTGCTCGATTATAAGTCGAGTGAAAAGGAACTGAACATGAGTGAAGTATATTATGGACTAGCGCTGCAAATGTTGACATACCTAGATATCGTTGTCACCCATTCCAAGTCGCTGATTGGAAAAGAAGCGATTCCAGCCGGAGTTTTGTATTTTCATGTGCATAATCCCGTTGTCAAATCAAAGGGAATGCTCAGTTTGGATAAAATTGAAGAAGAAATTTATAAAAGCTTTAAAATGAATGGACTTGTACTGGACCATTCAAATGTCATTCAGTTGATGGATACCTCGCTTGATATTGAAAATTCGGGTAAGTCGGATATCATTCCAGCTGGATTTAAAAAGGACGGATCGCTCCTGGCGGCTTCCAAAGTTGCCAGCAGGGAGGAGTTTTCGCTTCTGAATCATCATGTGCGCCGTATTTATCAGGAGGCTGGAGATCGAATGGTCGATGGTGATGTGGATATTACTCCATACAAATTAAAGGAAAAAACGCCGTGTACCTTCTGTTCCTTTAAATCTGTATGCCAATTCGACCAGTCACTGGAGGAGAACCAATTCAGGAATTTGGCACAGAAGAAACAAAATGACGTTCTTGAGCTATTAAGGGGAGAGGGGGAGAGCGATGAGTAAAACGAAAATTCCTGCTCTGCCGGGAGACGTGACTTGGACGGAAGATCAATGGAAGGCAATATGGGCTAAAGATCAGGACATCCTGGTTGCGGCCGCTGCGGGTTCAGGGAAAACAGCGGTACTGGTCAATCGGATCATTCAAAAAGTCATTTCAGAAGAAGATCCAATCGATGTTGATGAACTGCTCGTGGTTACATTCACCAATGCCTCGGCTGCCGAAATGCGCCATCGGGTAAGTGAGGCATTAGAAAAAGCGATCGATGATAATCCGCATTCACAGCATTTACGTAAGCAGTTGAGCTTGATTAATCGTGCTTCGATTTCCACACTCCATTCGTTTTGTCTAGAGGTGATCAGGAAGTATTATTATCTTACGGATATCGACCCGGGCTTCCGGATTGCAGATTCAACGGAGATCCAGCTGCTCCGTGATGAAGTGATGGAAGAGCTTTTCGAGGAGCAGTATGGCCAAAGTGATAACGAACAGTTCTTTAATTTGGTCGATGCTTTCACAAGCGATCGAAATGATGATGCACTTCAGAATATCGTTCGGTCGCTGCATGATTTTTCGCAATCGAATCCAAACCCGGACCGATGGCTCGATGGTGCCGCCAGCATGTATGAGCTGGCAGATGATGATGGGATTGATGATCTTTCGTTTATCGATTCATTGAAGTTCGATATTGGTTTACAATTGGACACGGCCAGGGATTTATTGGAACGCTCGCTTGCGTTGACAAAAATCCCTGGGGGGCCGGCTCCAAGGGCTGAGAACTATCTAGCCGATCTTGCAATGGTTACTAAACTTTCGGAAGTGAAGGACCAATCCTGGAATGCACTTTATGAGGAAATCCAAAACGTGAAATTCGGGACGGCAAAACGCCTTACCGGTGCAGATTTTATCAAGGAAGTGGCTGATGAGGCTACCAAGTACCGGGATAAGGCCAAGAAGATCATCAAATCGTTACAGGAAGAGTTATTTTCCCGGAAACCGGAAAGCTACCTGCGGGATATAAGGGAGCTTAAGGGTTATGTCGATACACTTGTAATGCTTGTTAAACGGTTTGACGAAAGATTCTTTGCTGCAAAAGCAGAAAAGAATTTGGTGGATTTCGCCGATTTGGAACATTATTGTCTTCAAATTTTGACAAGGGAAACGGTGGATGGTGAACGAAAACCTTCAGCGGCAGCCATCGAATACAGGAACCAGTTCAAAGAGGTACTAGTGGATGAATACCAGGACACGAACCTGGTTCAGGAATCGATCTTAAAATTGGTGACGGCTGACGGAGAATATGATGGGAATCTTTTCATGGTAGGCGATGTCAAGCAGTCCATTTACCGGTTCAGGCTTGCAGAACCGAATCTCTTCCTTGGAAAATACACACGATTTACCCATGACGGTGTTGATTCCGGACTGAAAATTGATTTAAACCGCAATTTCCGGAGCCGAAAGGAAGTTCTTGATGGGACCAATTTCTTGTTTCAACAGTTGATGGGCATTACAGTCGGTGAGATTGATTATGATGAAGATGCCCAATTGAAAAAAGGTGCCCCATATCCCGAAGACGATCCATACCCGATCGAACTCCATTTAATTGATGGAGCAGCCGATCCTGAAGCTCATTCGGAAATGGAAGGATATGATGGCGGATTTGAGGCCGAGGAGCTTGAAAAAGCGCAGCTCGAAGCAAGGCAGATGGCCAAGCTCATTAAAAAGGCTATAAGCGAAAAGCATCGGATATATGATACGAAAACCAAAAGGTACCGATCTGCCACTTATCGGGACATGGTCATTCTTCTTCGTTCAATGCCATGGGCACCGCAAATCATGGAGGAATTTAAAAAGCAGGGAATACCAGTATATGCTAATTTATCCACGGGGTATTTTGAAGCGACCGAAGTGGCCATCATGATTTCCTTATTGAAGGTGATTGATAATCCGCAACAGGATATCCCATTGGCTTCCGTTCTCCGTTCACCTATCGTCGGGTTGGATGAAGAAGAGATGTCAAAGGTGCGTTTATTCCATACAGGAAGCTATTACGAAGCACTAGCTGATTTTTACAGAAAGAGTGACCCTGAAGAACATCCGGGGCTTTATGAAAAAGCCTCTGCATTTTATAAAAAACTTGTGAAGTGGCGGAAGCTTGCCAGGCAGGAGGCATTATCAGATCTAATCTGGCTCCTATACCGCGAAACGCATTTTTATGATTTTGCAGGTGGGATGCCGGGCGGCAAACAGCGTCAGGCCAATTTACGAGCGCTGTATGACAGGGCAAGGCAATATGAAGCAAGTTCTTTCCGCGGTCTGTTCCGTTTCTTGCGGTTCATAGAAAGGATGCAAGAACGTGGAGATGATTTAGGGGCAGCTCGGGCTTTAGGGGAACAGGAAGATGTAGTCCGGCTGATGACAATTCACTCGTCAAAGGGGCTTGAGTTCCCGATCGTGTTCATTGCCGGTCTTTCCAAGCAATTCAATATGATGGATTTACGAAAGTCCTATTTACTGGATAAAGATTATGGCTTTGCGGCAAAGTACGTGAATTCCGAATTACGGATAACTTATCCATCCCTCCCTCAATTGGCTTTTAAGAAAAAAAAGCAGCTTGAATTAATTGCCGAGGAGATGCGTGTCCTCTACGTGGCGCTAACAAGGGCTAAGGAAAAGCTTTATTTGATTGCCAGTATCAATGATGCAGAAAAAACGCAGCAGAACTGGGAAAGTAATGCGGCACATGGAGATTGGCTATTGAAGGACTATGTACGGGCAGGTGCAAAAAGTTATCTTGATTGGATTGGTCCATCCCTTGTCCGACATCGGGATTCTCTTGGTGCTGCAGGTCTTGGCCTGGAAATGGAGTCGCATCCATCGAATTGGTCCATTTCCGTCATTCCAAGTGAAGAGCTTGCTGTTCTGGATGAGGAAGAGGCACTGGTTCAAGAGCAAATGCTTGAACATGTCCAGAAATCGGAGAAGGTCGGCATCGTTTCCGAGTTTTATGATGATATCAAGGAACAGCTGGAATGGGAGTACCCCGAGCATGAGGCGACAATGTATCGTTCCAAGCAATCCGTTTCTGAATTAAAACGTCAATATGAACTTAAGGACGAGCAAAGCTCCACAGAGCTGTTGCGTAAATTTAAGCGGCCTATCACGAAGCGGCCGACTTTCATGCAAGAAAAGTCACTGACTCCTGCTGAAAGGGGTACGATTACACATTTAGTCATGCAGCATATTGATCTATCTAAAGAGATTACCATTCAATCGATTCAGCAACTGATCATTGATCTGATTCAACGTGAGCTGTTGACGGAGGAACAGAAAGAAGCTGTGGATCCGGAGACGATCGTCGATTTCTTCGAGAGTGAAATCGGCCAAAGAATGCAGAGGGCCGAAAGCATTCGCCGTGAAGTGCCATTTACGATGTCGCTGCCTGCAAAGGAAGCTTACAGCGATTGGACAGCTGGAGATGAAGAAGTCCTTATCCAAGGGGTGATTGATTGTATCTTTGAGGATGAACAAGGTCTTGTGCTTCTCGACTATAAAACGGATACGATCACCGGCCGTTTTGCAAGCGGGTTCGAAGGGGCTAAAGGGATTCTTGCCGATCGATACCAGATGCAGCTTCAGCTTTATACGAGGGCTGTTGAGGGAATAATGAATAAGAAGGTAACCGGCCGTTACTTGTTTTTCTTTGACGGCTCGCATTTATTGGAAGTATAAGAGAGAAGAAGTGTCCCATTGATGTGGGACGCTTCTTTTCGGTTGAATAAACAGAATAGTTTGAAAAGGTGTAAATGCTTACTATATACTAGTGGAGAAAAATACCTTTTTAAAGGAGTAGAGAAGAGTATGACGAGTGAGATCAAGAGCAAGGGATACTTTGGTGAGTTCGGTGGAAGCTTTATACCGGGTGAACTTCAGGAAGTTATGGATATTTTAGAAACGGAATTCCTGAAATATAAGGATGACCCGGAATTCATTGAGGAGTTCCGATATTATCTGAAAGAATATGTCGGACGCGAAAACCCGTTAACACTTGCAAAGAATTTAACGGAAAAGGTTGGCGGGGCAAAAATATACTTGAAGCGTGAAGATCTGAACCATACAGGTGCTCATAAAATTAATAATGCGATCGGACAAATCCTGCTCGCTAAACGAAGGGGTGCTAAACGCATCATCGCAGAAACAGGAGCAGGACAGCATGGTGTGGCGACTGCGACAGCATGTGCGATGTTTGGCATGGAGTGTGTGATCTATATGGGTAAGCTGGATACGGAGAGGCAGGCATTGAATGTCTTTCGGATGGAATTGCTGGGGGCAAAAGTCGTAGCTGTCGAAAAGGGACAGGGTCGATTGAAGGATGCTGTTGATGAGGCATTGAATGACTTGGTGCAAAACTATGAAAATACTTTTTACTTGCTTGGTTCAGCAGTGGGGCCACACCCATATCCAACGATCGTTAAACATTTCCAATCAATCATAAGTGAAGAATCAAAACGCCAAATCCTTGAAAAGGAAGGAAAACTGCCAACTGCCATCATTGCTTGTGCAGGAGGGGGAAGTAATGCGATCGGTGCTTTTGCTCATTATCTCGATGAAGAAAATGTCCGTTTAATTGGTGTAGAACCGATTGAAGCCCCAAGTATTTCGCAAGGTGTCCCGGCAGTATTGCATGGATTCAAAAGTTTGACGTTAGTGGATGAACAAGGAGAACCAAAACCAACATTCTCTATAGCTGCAGGTTTGGATTACCCGAGCGTGGGGCCCGAGCATAGTTTTTTGAAAGAAAGCGGACGAGCGGAGTATGTGACGGTAAAAGGGGAAGAAGCTCTTGAGGCTTTTCAGGTATTATCCAAAACAGAGGGAATCATTCCGGCTCTCGAAAGCTCACATGCCCTAGCTCACGCCATGAAGCTCGCTAAAGAGTTAACAAGGGATGATATACTGATCGTTAATTTATCAGGCAGGGGAGACAAAGATGTCGAGCAAGTATTCAACATGTTAGAAAAATAGGCCGAAATTAAAAGCCTCCCTGGAGATGGGAGGCTTTTTCCTTTGACTAATTATTCCCTGTAATGGGCTGGTCGACCCCATTGACATCAAGGACATTGCTACCGTTCAGACCATTGGCCGTAAAAACGATTGCAGCCGTGTTCCCTGAGCCGGATCCGGTAACCGATTTGGAGGAAGACTTAGGGGAAATGACGGCGCAATCACCGAATAACAGGTTTCCTTGAGCGACATTAAATACTTGAACCGGGCCGATAATGGCGGGCATATGAACCCCTCCTTTAAAAGTTTAAGTGTTGTTGGTTGAATCCTCGATTGGCGTCTCTTCGTTTTCTTTAGGCACCACCCGAATATGCTTCACTCTTGATTCCATACGTGCATGGCCTACGTTCCCCACACCAACCACAGATGAGGCTGATACCCCGATTATATTGATATTGCCGACCCGTATGAAGGGATTCGGATTTGAAAAACTTGATATGACTGGTTCATTCAACCTTGGGATATAAAATGGTCTCTTAAAAATGTCATAGTCTTCGAAATGAATATCGACTGAGTCGTAAGTTTCACTTTTCATTTGAACGGCTAAAGCCAGGGAATTCCCGTCAATATATGAGGTATCCCCGATTTGCATGGAGGAGCTGAAAGATACCGTGTCGGAAAATATAGATTTTACTTTTGATATTCTTGAAAACATGTTTTTTTACCCTTCTGGAGTAAGCGGTACGAATGGCCCGATGATCAGAGATTCCGGCGGGGTATCGAATGCTGAGGATAGTTGGACCGTTTGTACATCCCCAATGAGAAATAAAGCAGAGCTTGCTACACCGGTAATTTTGATATCTCCTACACAAAGCTGATGATTGGTTACATTAAACTCCATTTGGATTTCCTCCTGTCTCGGCTTGTGAATGGGTAATGAATTGTAATAATGCAGTTTGAATATCGGATTTCACCTTTTCCCTGATCTTTTCCTTGATATTCTCCCTTTGCTGCGGAGCGCGTTCCGCGTAAGAAAGGTTATCGAAATACATATTGATGCGTTGATGGAGCTGGCGTTCGACATCTTGCTTAATGAAGTCATGATATGAGGGTTCCAATGATGTTTTCAGTTGGTTTTCAGCATCGGTGATCATATTTTCCAAGTCTGAAAGGATATCGTTGTGAATTTCCTGGACGACGATTTCCCTGCCTGGAAATAGGTTAGGGGCAGGCTGAACAGGTTGGTTGTTGACGGCAAATTCATCTATGTTGTTAAGGTCAGTTGGATTTAAACCGATATTCAATGTTCCATCCAAAGATTCGACTTTTAACTGATCGAATTTATATTCAATTTTATCAACATGGATTGGCGGTTTATTTTTCAGCTCGGCAAGTTCATCTGTCAGGCGTTTGAGTTCGTGTTCAAGTTTCATGATCCGTTTATCCTGGGCTTCAAGATAACGCTGCATTTGTATGGAATATGAATATAGATCCTGATTCACGATTCAACACCTCACCTTCACAATATGTTAATTTCATATATGACAGTATATGAAAAAGTTGGATGTAGGTGAATGCCTATGAACTAGGAGGATGTAAATGGGACGAAACTGGGTAATGGGGTTACATCAGCTTCAAGTTGGGGAGCAGGCTCTGTGAATCCACCGGTATTGGCTAATGTGGAATATGGTTTAATCACTCCGGCACTTCCTATTTGAAAAACGGATGAATTGGCGATGCTTTCAATTTTTATCATATTGATTTGTATGGTCTGGTGAATATTGAAGATCATGCTGACTCCTTTCTTAAAAACATTAGAGATTTAGGACCAGTGGCTGATCGACACCATCAGTATCATTTGTATTCGTGGTGCTATAGGCATTATAGAGGGATATGGATTCACCTGTATTGAAAGAGCCAGCACCTGCAAACGTTTTTGATGTGGAATATGGACTAATTTTAAAGACGTCACCAATATGGACAATTCCACTGCTACCGACGTTGATGACTTGAACGACTCCTACGATGGCCGGCAAGAAAATCACCCTTTTTTATTCTGGTTTTCCCCATGTATCTCAGGCCATGAGCCTATCACTGAAGGGAGTTTCACTGTATTGTATGTTGGCTCATGATTGATGTGATTCATCTGCCTATTAATATATTGTTATATAACAACAGCTGATATTATTGGAATGTTGGTAACAGATATGGTAATATAATGCTAATTCAGAATTTTCAAATAAAAATAGAGGTGAGGAAATGAATGTACCATTAGTATTATCGCATTTCTTAGATCGAGCAGCCTTACTATATGGAGATAAGAAAGCCATCATTGGAGATGACAAGGTTTTAACATACTTAGAGCTGAATGGCCGTGTAAACCAGCTTTCAAATGGCTTAAGGGATATCGGTGTCAAAAAGGGTGATAAGGTGGCATATTTGGCACCTAACTCAATTGAAATGCTTGAAGGCTTTTATGGGGTATTTCAACTTGGTGCTGTAATCGTTCCCTTGAATATTCGTTTAAAGCCTGCAGATTATGTTTTCATTTTGAACCATAGCGAGTCCAAGGTCCTTTTCGTAGATCAGGAATTGTATCATCTAATTTCCCCTGTCAAGGACGAACTTGAATCGGTGGAGCACATAATCGTTCATTATAAGGATGAGGAGATAAATGAAACCGATTACAGCCATTGGCTGGAACGTTATGATAACAAGTGTTTTAACCGGGAGTCAGTGGATGAAAATGATGTTTCGAGCCTTCTTTATACGAGCGGGACCACAGGAAATCCCAAAGGGGTGATGCTGACTCACCGCAACAACTATTTACATGCCCTGGGTGCGATGCATCATTTCAGGGTCAATGACCGCGATACATATTTGCACGTACTGCCGATGTTCCACGTGAATGGGTGGGGGGCGCCATTTTATTATACGGCAAATGGTGCCACTCAAGTTTGTTTGAGGAAAACCAGCCCAGAAATGATATTTGATGCACTGCAAAAGCATAAGGTTTCAATCATGCATATGGCACCGACGGTTCTGAATTCACTGTTCCAATATCATGAACGGAATGTTCCGTATATCGAGCAGGATATCCGAATCGTCGTTGCAGGCTCCGCTCCGCCTCCTGCATTCGTTACAAGGGTGGAAAAAGAGTTAGGCTGGGAGTTCATTCAAATTTACGGAATGACAGAATCAACACCTGTCAGTCTGATATCGCTGATTCGTTCTGAATTCGATGATCTTCCGGAAAAAGAAAAATACAGAATGAAGGCGAAAGCCGGATATCCCATCATAGGCAGTGAGGTAAAGGTTATCCATGAAGATGGTGAGGAAGTTGCCCATGATGGCGTGGATATCGGCGAGCTTATCGTCCGCAGCCATGGAGTGATGTTAGGTTATTGGAAAAATGAAGAAGCGACCAGCCAGACACTGATAAATGGATGGCTGCATACAGGGGATATGGCCACAATCGATGAAAACGGGAACGTGGATATAGTAGACCGCAAAAAGGATATAATCATTAGTGGCGGAGAAAATATCTCTTCAATAGAAGTGGAAGGAATACTCTACGAACATCCGGACATTCTTGAAGCGGCGGTCATTGCCGTTCCGCATGAAAAGTGGGGAGAGACACCGCATGCCTTCATCGTGCCAAAAATGGGCGTGGAATTAACGGTGGATGATATAAAGGCCTTCACACGGGAAAAATTAGCTCATTTTAAATCAGTTACCAGTGTGTCGTTCGTCGATGAGCTTCCAAAAACGGCATCGGGGAAAATACAAAAAATCCATCTCCGTAATGATTATTGGGAATCTAAGGGGAAAACAGGCAGATTCGTTAATTGAAGCTCGCTAACGCTGTTCAGAAATGAACAGCATTTTTTTGTTGCCGTTTAAATTCGGTTTCATATTAAGCTATGCAGATATCGATCCTGATGAAAGGAGGATCGAGGTGGACACTGATATGTAAGGCGCTAACTCAAGCTATTGTTGGATAAGGGAAGGTCAATCAGGAACACTGGAATTTGTTTTGAAAAAAGCTTCTTGTTTAACGATAAAGTGTTACTATTATAAAATATTTCAAATTATTATAATTTTTCTTTTTCATTATGTTGATTTTAACAGTTTTGGATTGTGGGGGAGATCATTGAAACGTATTCATTATAGCTGGGTCATTTTAATCATAACATTCTTCTCGATTATTGTAGCCGGAATCGTTAGGTCATCATCGGGAGTATTCATCGTACCATTTGAAAATGAGTTCGGGTGGGACCGGTCCGTCATTTCTTTAGCCTTTGCCATAAGTCTTTTTCTTTATGGATTATCGGGTCCATTCATGGCCGCACTAATTGAAGTGCTTGGATTGAAGAAAATGATGGTATCGGCCATGTCCACTTTATTGGCAGGGATTCTCCTCACTTTTTTCATGCAGCATGAGTGGCAGCTCATTTTAATTTGGGGAATTATCATTGGATTGGGTTCTGGAGTGTTTTTAACGGTATTGAGCCCATATGTGGCAAATCGTTGGTTCGAGAAGAGGCGGGGGCTGGCGGTCGGAATACTGACGGCAAGTACGGCCACGGGCCAGCTCATTTTACTTCCGGTTTTAGCCATCATCATTGAGAGTTATTCGTGGAGATGGGCGATTGGATTAATTTTGGTCCTTAGCTTGATCATGCTGGCAATCATCCTTTTATTCATGAAAAACAATCCGAAGGAAGTCGGGACTCTTCCATATGGATTGGAAGAGGAAAAGCAGGAGACTGTTACAGTCCAAAATAAGAATCCCATCGCCATGGCTTTTCAGTCGTTGATTGAAGCAGTGAGAGTGAAGGAATTCTGGTTATTGGCAGGTAGCTTTTTTATATGCGGACTTTCAACGAGCGGGTTGATCGGGACACATTTCATTTCTTACTGCATTAGTTTTGGTTTACCGGTTGTGACGGCAGCATCTCTGCTATCTTTCATGGGAATCTTTGATTTGATTGGTACGACTGTATCCGGATGGCTATCAGATCGTTTTGATAACCGTTGGCTGTTGTTTTGGTATTATGCTTTAAGGGGTGCTTCCCTCGTATTACTTCCTTTTGCATTAAATGAAGGTTCTATCGGTCTATTGATTATCTTTTCCGTTTTCTATGGCTTGGATTGGATAGCGACCGTTCCTCCGACCATAAGCATTTCAAGGCAAGTATTTGGCATGGAGAAAAGCGGGATCGTATACGGGTGGATATTCGCGGCCCATCAGGTGGGTGCAGCAGTGGCGGCGTACGGTGGAGGGCTTATCTTCAAAATATTCAACTCCTATACATGGGCATTCTTCCTTGCAGGAATCTTTTGCTTATTGGGCAGCTTGTTTGTCATATTGATAAAAAAGCACAAAGCGGTCACGAAAGTTAAAGGTGATGCAATGGAGATATAGAAAAGATGTTAAATCTGTATGAATGAAAGAGGGTGTACCTATGAAGGGCGCAATGGTACCATTGCAGGAAAGTAAACGGATCGTAAGCATCGATATTTTACGTGGATTAGCCATTTTAGGGATATTTTTAGTGAATATGCCTTCTTTCCACTCCCCGCTCTTGTACATAGATGGTGCAGAGCGGTGGGCAGGAGGATGGGATGGGATTTTGTACAGATTCAGTGATATAGTCGCACAGGCCAGCTTTTATCCGTTATTTGCCTTTCTGTTCGGTTTCGGGGCAATCATTTTGGCAGTAAGGAGTGAAGAAAAGGGTATTTCATTTCCGTTACTATATATCAAAAGGCTAAGTTTCCTGCTGATACTGGGCTGTATTCATGCTTTCTTCATCTGGCATGGGGACATCCTCATTAATTATGCTGTATTTGGGTTTGCACTTTTGTTTTTTTATAAGATGAAGGGGCGGAATTTAATTCTGCTTGGCTCGGTTTGTTATGTCCTGCCTTTTGCAATATTAGGTTCTCTATTTCTTATAATGGGCACTTTTGATAGTGAAGGGATGGCGATCACGACTGATTCGGCGATGATGAAACAGTCTTTGGAAGTTTATCAATCTGGTACATTTACGGAACTGATGAGTCAAAGGGCGTTGGATTGGTATATGGTGAACAACCCATTAAATGCCATTATCCTTTTTTTATCGATTTTTCCGTTTTTTTTAATGGGAGCAGGCGTGGCAAAACAAGGCTTTCTCCAAAATCCAACCCAATATAAACGACAATTGAAAGCGATATCGATCGTAAGCTTGCTATTGGGCATGTCAATTAAGATGCTGCCATATGTGACGGTATACCATTTTGGAACGATATTCGTCCAGGATTATTTGGGAGGACCGTTACTTACGATTTTTTATATCACGGCAATCACGCTTTTGGCGGAACGGGCAGGGGCTTCCCGCCTGTTACATCCGCTTTCGTATATCGGAAGGATGTCGATGAGCAATTACTTGTTCCAATCGATGGTATGTACGGGCATTTTTTATTCATATGGCCTTGGTTTATATGGATCAGTCTCATATACGACAGGATTTGTTTTTCTAATAGCCCTGTTTTGCCTGCAAATCCTGCTTTCCTTATTGTGGATGGGCCTTTATGAATACGGACCGGTTGAATATATATGGCGTTTTTTTACGTATGGTAAAAAGCCGGTCATGCGCAGGTAGGGACCAGTTAAGAAGAAATGTAAATGATGTTCATTAAATTGTTGGTTTTACCCATTCAGGTGGATACTTAGCTTTGTTTTTTTGTAAAAGCCTATGATATGATGAAATGGAAACTGAACGAGGGGGCAAAAAAATGACACATATGCATATTACAGCTTGGGTTATCGGAATCATTCTTTTCTTTGTCACATATTCGATGCTTAAAGGTGCAAACCCGAAAGCGAAAATGCTACATATGATAACACGGTTGTTCTATCTATTGATTTTCCTTACTGGCGGCATGCTGATCACTGATTTTGGTGCTTACGCAGTAAAAATGATTGTTGGAATCATCGTGATTGCGGCGATGGAAATGGTGCTGGTCCGTACGAAAAAAAGAAAAAGTACAGGTGCCATGTGGATATTGTTCATCGTAGCGCTTGTATTCGTCCTTTATTTAGGACTTTCACTGCCACAAGGAATGGACTTTTTTTAATACAGAATTAAAGACGGGTAAATGAGGAAATCTCATTTACCCGTTTTCTTTTACCCGTTATTGTGAATTCACTTTCTCAATGACGATCCTTTTTCCGGTGTTCAGGGTGAATTCAAAACGATCATGATCCTTTTTCCCGTAAGAAAAATGGTGCTGAACGAGACAAATTTGGCTCTCGTTATCAAAGGTGAAGAAATTCACGCCGGACTGGTTTGGGACGGCCCTTAAAAAAGTGAGCTGGTTATAGCTATATATACAATCATAAATAGAAAAATCAAGTGAATTCAATGTCGTTACAAATTGGAAAAAGGAATCATCGTTCAATTCTTCCAATAAACGTTCAAAAGAGTAGAGCAGTTTTTTGCGTATCCGAATGGGCTCATTTTCCCTTAAGAAGGTGATTTCCCGATGAAGCAGGATCTTTCCCTCTTCTTCAATAACTCCTTGCTGCCAGCGCCCGCCCCTGTACACTTCGATGATGCTGTCAACGTGGTCTTCAATGGAGCAGGCCTCATCTGTTTCATCATCGAAAAAAATCCATTGTTGATTGATATTTTCCACTGTTCCTTCGGTAAAAGCTCTTGTTTGCCTATTCATTAACTTAGTTCGTTGTTGCTGACTCATACATATACCTCCAATAGTGGAATCCTCACCTACTTTTTAGTCAAAATCCAATGAAAATATAACTGTATATTTTAAAATATTATGGACAAATAACCATCTTTCCGTCTTTGCATAGGCTATGTTTAACACGGGATGCTTTGCTCAACAATTCATTAACGACGCCGGGCGTTGTTGGCAGGTGGCCCTACGGAATGATGCTGAGCGATACTTAGGGACTGTAAATCTTTTTAAGACAGGGAGCCAATATATTTTTGATAGTCCGGATAGAAAGGATGAAGTGTAAAATGTGTGGGATAACAGGCTGGGTGCATTTTCAAAAAGATTTACGGACAAAAACGAAAACGCTGGAAAACATGACAAAAACGTTGGCAAAGCGGGGGCCTGACGAAGATAATGTTTGGAGCGAAGCCCATGTTGCCTTTGGTCATAAACGGTTAACGGTTGTCGATGCGGAAGGCGGAAAACAGCCGATGACGAAAAATCATGAAAACGGCAGATATACGCTTTGTTATAATGGTGAGCTATATAACACCGAGGATATTCGTAAACAGCTATTATTAAAAGGATATTCCTTTAACGGTCATTCTGATACAGAAGTTTTGCTAACTTCTTATATAGAATGGAAAGAAAAATGCATTGACTTGTTCAATGGGATTTTTGCGTTTGCGATTTGGGATGAAAAGGAACAGAAATTATTCGTCGGAAGAGATCGCATGGGGGTAAAACCATTCTTTTATGCGGAAAGGGACGGCGGGTTCATTTTCGGATCGGAGCTGAAGGCGATTCTGGCCCATCCGGATGTTAAAACGGAGATTGACCGCGAAGGGTTGTCTGAAGTTTTTGGTGTTGGTCCATCCCGGAAGCCAGGTTCAGGCGTATTTCATGATATCCAGGAATTAAGGCCCGCCCATGCGCTTACTTTATCAAGGAAAGGCCTCCGGATTTGGAGATATTGGAATGTGAAAAGCGAAGAACATCGGGATACTCTTGATGAGACGGCCGAGAGGGTTCGCTTCCTTGTCGAAGATGCAGTGACGCGGCAACTTGTATCTGATGTTCCGCTTTGTACCTTCTTATCAGGAGGGCTTGACTCAAGCGCAATTACGGCCATTGCTGCAAATGCCTATCAAAAAGAAGGGAAAGGCCAGCTTCATACGTATTCCATTGATTATGAGGATAATGAGCGTTATTTCAAGGCAAATGATTTTCAGCCAAACTCCGATGGGTATTGGATTAAAAAGATGTCGGATAGTTTTAACACGGTTCACCATTCATCGGTCATCTCTCAAGAGCAGCTGACAAATTATTTAACGGAAGCTGTCCTTGTAAGGGACCTCCCAGGCATGGCGGATGTCGATTCTTCTTTACTTTGGTTTTGTAAGGAAATCAAGCGGGATTTTGTCGTAGGCCTGTCCGGCGAATGTGCGGACGAAATTTTTGGAGGTTATCCTTGGTTTCACCGTGAGGATGATTTGAATCGTGCTGGTTTTCCATGGATGAGATCTACGGATGAACGGGTATCTTTATTGAAAACGGGATGGCGCGAGAAATTGAAGCTGGAGGAATATGCCCAGGAAGCTTATTTGGCCACCCTTGCCGAAACGCCTAAATTGGAAGGGGAAAGCGGTATAGCGGCAAAGCGGAGAGAGCTTTTCTATGTGAATTTATTATGGTTCATGACGACGCTCCTTGACCGGAAGGATCGGATGAGTATGGGGGCAAGTCTAGAGGTGCGCGTGCCATTTGCCGATCATCGCCTTGTTGAATATGCATGGAACATTCCTTGGGAAATGAAAATGGAAGGCAACCGTGAAAAGGGTATTCTTAGGAAGGCTTTGGAGGGGTTATTACCGGATGAAGTATTGTATCGTAAAAAAAGTCCATATCCCAAAACTCATAACCCTATATATACAGACAGTGTGCAGGCGTGGTTGAAAGACTTACTGACGGATAATAATTCGATCCTGCATGAATTTTTCGATAAACAGAAGCTAACCGATATAGTAGATTCCAAGGGTGCGGCTTTTAAAGTGCCATGGTTCGGCCAATTGATGTCAGGGCCACAATTGCTCGCGCATTTGGCACAGACCCATGTATGGTTCAAAGAATATGATATCCAAATAATCGAGTGAAAAAAACGGGGCGGATGATTATCAACGCCCCGTTTCCATTTGCCTCAATGATTGATTGCGAGAATTTTATATTGATAACCATCCAATTCAAATTTGCCAACTTGTGTGGTTTCCTTCGTTCTTAAATCCGTTAGTGTACGTCCTTTCAAATCAACAGGAAGGGTAAAGGATTGCTTGACATCGGTCGGATTGATGAGGATCACGACAGAACGTTTTTCATTATACTTTTGGTAAGCCACGATATTTTCGTTTCCGGCTGTATCAAGGAATTTGAACTCCCCGTCATTGGCAAGTAACCGTTCTTCTTTTCGCAAGTGGATCAATGCCTTAATTTCATTGAGTAGCTCGGTGTTTTGTTTTTCTTCTTCCCAGACCATGCATTTTCGGCATCCTGGATCCATGCCGCCGGTTAAGCCGATTTCATCTCCATAATAAATACAAGGGCTGCCATTGAATGTAAGCAGGATTGCGTGAATGAGCTTGGCTCTAGCTAGATTTTCCCCGCAATCCGTGAAAATCCGCGGTGTATCATGGCTTCCAAGAAGGTTGAATGTCACGTCAAAAACATTGGTAGGATAACTGTTATAGATGGCTGTCATTTCTTCAGTGAACTCGCGTGCATTGATGGTTTGTGAGGCGACCAGGCGAAAGACTTGGTTGGTGAAAGGGTAATTCATGACGGCATCGAACTGATCGCCGCGAAGCCATGGCATGGAGTCATGCCAAATTTCCCCAAGAATATAAAGGTCAGGCTTTATATTTTTCACCGTTGTTCGAAATTCACGCCAGAATGGCTGATCGACTTCATTTGCGACATCGAGCCGCCAGGCGTCTATATCGAACTCCTTGATCCAATAAGCCGAGACTTCGAGCAGATATTCTTTCACCTCCGGATTTGCCGTATTCAATTTTGGCATCGATTCAAAGAAACCGAATGTTTCATAATTGGGCCTTTCCCCTCCCTTAAGAGGGAAGCTGTGAGGGTGGAACCAATCCTTATATTTCGATTTCTCCCCTTTTTCGAGTAAATCCTGGAAAGGGGGGAAATAGTAGCCGCTATGGTTAAAAACGGCATCCAGCATGACCCGTATATTCCGTTTATGGCATTCGGCTATTAGTGTTTTCAATGTTTCCTTCGTTCCGAATTGCGGATCGATACTCCGATAATCAATCGTATCGTATTTATGATTGGAGTAGGCATGGAAGATTGGCGTGAAATAGATTCCGTTGATGCCGAGATTCTCAAGGTAATCCAAATGTTCAATGATTCCTTCGAAGTCCCCGCCAAAAAAATTATCCACCGCCGGTTCTTCACTTCCCCAGGGTTTCACACCTTCGGGGTCGTTGGCGGGGTTTCCGTTCGCGAATCGTTCAGGGAAAATTTGGTACCAAATTGTATCTTTGACCCATTCCGGTGCCCCGAAAACTTCATTTTGATGGAGATAGGGAATCGCGAAATAGCATCCGGGATCTCGGGGAGGCTCTTTGAAGAAGCCCTTTTCCGTGTAAATGGAGCATTCTTCTTCTGCCGATACCTTGAACCCATATCGAATTCTTCGGTAGGGAGGCTTCACATAGATATGCCAATAATCATAACGGGTATCGCTGCCCGACAGACTCATGGGAAGTTCCTCGTACTGCCATTGACCATTATTTGAAATGTAAGGATCCCCAAAAATCAATCCAACTGAGGAGATATCTTGTTTTTTCGTACGTAAGCGGATATGTAGGGTTTCAGTGTTGATAGGATAGCCGTAATTGTCATTAGGTCTATGGTGTATGGATGAAAATTCCATGAAAACCACTCCGATTCTATAAGTTTTGGGACTGTGAAAAAGGAAACTTCCGGCTGTTACGAGGAGGGTCTCTATGAAGTGGTACTAAGCCAGGTAAAGTGCTTTTTCATTTTGGTTATATACCCAATTTCAATTGAAAAAAGCACTTATTAACTAAAAAATAACAAAAATTGTTCATCACTACAAGGAAATAAATACGCCAAGGAAAATGTTGTAAAAATCAAAGCCGTTCATATAATGATAACAATAGCTTTGGTATCGCTTTCATCAATTGGCTTTATTTGAAGTACTGAACTGAAAAACAGTATTATTTGGTGCTTTTGGACATGATAGAATAAACATTGCAAAAAGGAGAATGAAAGTGAAGAAGCTGATTTTTCATTTGTTCATGTCCATATTATTGATTGTTAGTGTAAGTGCTTGCGGATCCAGTTCAGATTTAGAAAATAAAAATAAAGCAGTGAAAGAAGATAAGAAAAAAGAAGACGAAGCCAGCAATGAAGCGAAGCCGGAAAAATTGATCATTTGGGAGGAAGAAGGTAAAGCGGAGGCCCTAAAGCCGGTGATTGAAGCCTTTGAAAAAGAATATGGAATCAAAGTTGAGCATGAAGGGGTTGAAATGGCTACCGGGATGTATGAACGACTTCGTCGAGATGGGCCAATCGGAAATGGAAAGGCACCGGATGTCGTAACTTTTTCCCATGAAAAGGTCGGGCAAATCGTGAAGGAAGGCTTAATTCAGGAAGTGAAGGTGAAAGATGAGGTATTGAATGCATTCATTGAACCTTCAATTAGGGGGGAGATGTATCAAGATAAGGTTTTTGGATTGCCAAAGTCCGTAACCACCTCCGTCTTCATTTATAATAAAAAATTGATGGCTAAGGCTCCTGAGACGATGAATGACCTTTATAAAATGACGAAGGAATTAAGAAAGCGTAACTTGTATGGTTACTATGCCAAGTGGAATGATTTCCATGATTCGTATGGAGTAATGGCTGGAATGGGAGGTTATATATTTAAAGATAAGAATGGAAAGTTAGACCCTTCCGACATTGGTTTGAATAATAAGGGTTCCATAAAAGGGGCTGGGTACATCCAAAAATGGTATAGGGCGGGTTTGATTCCTAAAGGCGGCAAGGCAGGAATCGAGAAGTTGTTTTTACAAGGTAAATTGGCTTCTATCATGAGTGACGGGAACTCATTTACCGAGCGAAAGGATACAGGAATTGCCCCCATGCCAGAATTGCCCAATGGTCAGCCAATGAAAACGTTCATGGAAATCAAAGGCTGGCATGTAACAGCATTCACAAAACACCCTTATTGGTCTACGAAGTTAGTTGAATATTTGACTAATGATGATAATGCAATGAAGCGTTTTGATTTAACAGGGGAAATCCCACCTAATAAATCAATTAAACACAATGCCGCAATCAAAGAAAATGAAAGGGCACAAGCCTTAAGCATACAATTACAATACGCCGAACCAGTGCCGAATATTCCGGAAATGAATAAAGTATGGGGACCGATGAATTCAGCCATGGATGAAATGACCACTCAAAAAGCAAAACCAAAAAGGGCTTTGGATAAAGCGGTCAAGAAGATAAAAAAAGAACGTTAACCGTGTTCGGCTCTTTTCCAATTCAGTAACCATAACCAGTATCCCCAGTTTGTCCCTTAAGTGTAAAGTTTTTTATAAATTGGATTTGACGTTAAGGGGTCAAAAGGCTAATCTTAAAGGCGTAAAGAGATAGCTAGGAGGAGAACGGATATGAGAAAAAGAGCGTTATCACTCGCTTTAATTCCGTTGCTTCTTTTTTACGCCATTCCAGTAGGAGCAGCTGAAAAAGAACAACGAACTTGGAAGGATGAAATCGTATATTCATTATTGGTCGACAGATTTTTCGATGGGGATACCCAAAATAATGGAGATGCGAACGTGAATGATCCTTCCACGTTTAATGGCGGGGATTTCGAAGGTGTCACGAAGAAACTGAATTATTTAAAAGATATGGGTTATACCGCTATCATCCTTTCACCGATTTTCGCTAATGATGCAAATGGTTATCATGGCGATTGGGTGGCCGATTTTTATAAAACGGATAAACACTATGGGACAATGGAAGAGTTTAAAAAACTCGTGAATGAGGCACATAAACGCGATATGAAGGTGATCATTGATTTTCAAGCAAATAATGTAGGGCCTGAATCCGCGTGGCTGACCGATCCAAAAAAACAAGATTGGTTCCATGAAGAAAAAAAGATTTCCAAGGACGGTAGCCAAACGGATTTGGAAACAGGGTGGGTTGATGGTCTTCCCGATTTGAATCAAGATAATGAGGAAACAAGGAAATATTTACTTGATGCTGCCAAATGGTGGATAACGGAAACCGATATTGATGGATACCGTATAAATAAAGTCCAATACGTAGCAAAAGGTTTTTGGAAGGAATTTGTGGATGCAGTCAAATCTGAAAAATCAAATTTCTATACAATCGGCGATGTTCAAGGTGATGCGAAATTGATCTCAAGCTACAAGGAGACGGGTATCGATGCTTTTATGGCTTATCCGCAGAATGCTGAGCTACGTGAAGCATTTGCTGCGCCCGATAAGGAATTGAGTCCTGTTTTTAATGCGTTTGCAAAAAGCGAAGATGAATTAGGGGGCAATGCCCATCAGGCATTGTTCATGGACACACAGGAAATGCCCCGTTTTACAAAGGATGCAGCCGATCATAACGAAAATCCAGGCTCCAGATGGAGAATGGCTCTGTCGTATCTTTATACGATGCCAGGGGTGCCTATCGTATTTTATGGATCGGAAATTGCCTTAAATGGCGATATTGCCCCGGATAATCATAAGTTGATGAATTTTAAGACAGAACAGGAATTGGTGGAATATATAACAAAGCTTTCTGATCTCAGAGACATGTACCCAGCATTGGTAAAAGGGGATATGGAGCTTTTATATGAAGAAGGCGGAGCTTCGGTATTCAAGCGTGTGTATGGTGATGAAACGATCGTCGTCGCCATGAACAATACGACTGAAACTCAAACGATAAACCTTGCTGATAAGGAACTTGAAAGTAATAAAGAGTTGAGAGGTATGCTGAATGGGGATCTGGTCCGCAGTAAGGACAACAGCTACTCTATCGTAATCGACAGGGAGACGACAGAAGTCTATACGCTGTCACCTAAGTCGATTATTAATATTCCTTACCTGTTAGTCATAGGATTGGTTCTTCTCATTTTTGGTATATTCATTGCTTTGGTTATTAAACGTTCAAAACGGAATCAACCAAAATAATCATATACCTCTCGATTGTCGGTAGCCGCCAAACATTGTCCCTAAGGCTTTGTGGAAAACAGGATCGGGAGGTTACAGCATGAATAAGACCTGGTGGAAAGAAGCGGTTTGCTATCAAATTTACCCGCGCAGTTTCATGGATAGTAATGGTGATGGGGTCGGAGACATAAAAGGTTTGATTTCAAAGCTCGACTATCTGCAGGAATTAGGGATAGATGTCATTTGGATTTGTCCTTTTTATAAATCGCCCAATGCGGATAATGGCTATGATATTAGTGATTATCAAGCAATTTCCGATGAATTCGGTTCAATCGAAGATATTGATCTGTTATTGAAAGATGTTCATGGGCGTGGGATGAAGGTGATACTCGACCTTGTTTTGAATCATACAAGTGATGAGCACCCCTGGTTCGTCGAATCAAGTTCTTCCCGCGATAATCCGAAACGGGATTGGTATATTTGGAGGGATGGTCAGGATGGCCGTGAGCCTAATAATTGGGAAAGCATCTTTTCCGGAAGTGCCTGGAAATTCGATGAAAGGACCAATCAATACTATTTACATCTATTTGCCGAAAAGCAGCCGGACTTAAACTGGAAAAACACTGATGTGCGAAAGGCATTATATGAAATGGTCAATTGGTGGCTCGATAAGGGAATCGATGGCTTCCGGATTGATGCGATCACGCATATTCATAAGCGTGAAGGCCTTCCGGATATGCCCAATCCTTATTGGCATCAGTATGTACCTGCTTTTGAAATGCATACGAATCAGGACGGGATTCTGGATTACCTTCAGGAGTTGAAAGAAGAGACTTTCTCTAAGTATGATATCATGACGGTCGGTGAGGCCAATGGCGTCAGGATAGAGCAGGCGGAAGAATGGGTCGGGGAATCGAATGGGAAGTTCAATATGATCTTTCAATTTGAACATCTTGGTCTATGGAATAGGGGACAGAATCACGCTGTTGATGTTCAAGGGTTAAAGCGAACGATGACGAAATGGCAAAAGGGGCTGAAAAACAAAGGATGGAATGCTTTGTTTTTTGAAAATCATGACCAGCCGAGAAGTGTATCCACCTGGGGAAATGATCATCAATATTGGTTGGAAAGCGCAAAAATGATTGGGGCCCTTTACTTTTTCATGCAAGGGACACCTTTTATTTATCAAGGTCAGGAAATTGGCATGACAAATGTCCAATTTGATTCGATTGATGATTATGATGATGTCGGAATGAAAAACTTTTATAGGATAGAGACCTCGAAAGGGCGGCCTCATGATGAGATCATGAACATTATATGGCATAGCGGCCGTGATAACTCACGAACACCGATGCAATGGAATGAGCTTGAAAATGGCGGATTCACTCATGGAACCCCTTGGATGAGGGTTAATCCAAATTATCGCGCCATTAATGTAGAACAGCAGAAAAATGACCCGTCATCCATTTATCATTTTTATAAAAAGATGATTGAACTTCGAAAAAAACATCAGGTCCTTGTTTATGGGGAATATGAGTTATTATGGGAAGATCACCCTGAACTTTATATTTATACAAGAAGTATGAATGAAAATTCAGTTATGGTAGTATGTAACTATAGTATGAATCACCATCAAATCGACCTTTCTTATTGGGGGGAAATGGAACTCTTGCTGGCTAATTATGAGGATTGTCCTGAGGTCCCCCTTATTGATTTACGTCCATATGAAACGAGGATTTATCGTTATTGATTCTATGGACTTGATTGGGAATTAGCCTAAAACCTATGTAGTTAGTCGTCTGACTTCTTAATTTCCAATAGACCTGTCGTTTTTCAAGAAGCTGATCATCCATCAGCTTCTTTTTGAATTTTAAACTTAGGTTAAAAAACGGAAAAGTGAGTATTTTCTGAAAAATTAAATAAACATTAAAAAAAGTATGGATATAACTATTGAACTGAGTGTATTATGAATACATACAAAATGTATAAATATAAAACGAATATTAGAGAAGTGTTTATTGGTATTCACCTTTTTTTAAATGAAGTCAATAAAGGCTAAGAAAGGAGAGGGGAAATGCATGGCCATCACAATAAAAGATGTGGCACAGCTAGCGAATGTTGCTCCTTCAACAGTTTCTCGAGTGATTGCAAATAATCCTCGGATAAGTGAAAAAACAAAGGTAAGGGTACGTAAGGCGATGACGAAATTAGGATACCATCCAAACTTCATTGCACGTAGTCTTGCCAATCAATCGACCAGGATCATTGGCTTGGTAATGCCAAGTTCGTCAAATGATTATTATCAAAATCCCTTTTTTCCTACGATCCTCCAGGGTCTAAGTGAGGGGGCTCAGGAAAATCATTATTCCCTGTTGTTAAGCACGGGAAAAACAGAAGATGAAATCTACGAAGGAGTAGTGAATATGGTGCAGGGGGGGATGGTGGATGGAATAATCCTGATGTATTCAAGGATGAACGATCACATTCTGACCTATTTGAGGGAAAGGGATTTTCCATTTGTGATCATTGGGAAACCCTATGATTACATCGGGGAGATAACATATGTTGATAACGATAATGTCTTGGCTGCCGAACAGGCAACGGATTACCTCATAAAGCTAGGACATGAAAGGGTTGGATTCATCGGAGGTGATGAATCCCTCATGATGACCATTGATCGCTTATCAGGATATGAACGGGCATTGGAGAGGGCTGGAATCGATCGAAGGATGGAATATACCCTGCATGAAGATTTTTTGCATGAAGGGGGACAAGCCGCTGCAAAAAGGTTACTATCCATCGATGAACCACCTACCGCTTTGGTGGTCAGTGATGATCTCATGGCACTTGGCATCGTGCATTCACTTCGCGAAATGGGCGTGCGCACTCCTGAAGAAATGTCTATCGTCAGCTTCAATAACGTTCTTTTCTCTGAACTGTCATTACCAGCTCTGACCTCCGTAGATATTAATATTTTTGATTTGGGATATCAGGCCGCTAAGGGCATCATTCATATGCTGCAGACTGGAGATGCTCCTGCCGGGACCATCATTCCACATCATTTCGTGGAAAGGCATTCCTGCAGATCGATCAAGCAAGGTGCAATGGCCATGACTTTTTGAACGAGAGGGCATTGCGTAAAAGCAATGCCTTTTTTATCTAGAAATGTACACTGAAACTTTTGAATGCATGTACACCCGTTCCGTGTCTGACCAAATGATTCTCTTTAAGATATTGAATGGCTGCAAGGACTTCTTCAAGGATCTTTGGTTCGAGGCCAAGTTGGTTGTGACCGCCATAGATTTTGGAGACTGCCTTGATCTTTGCGATTTTTTCTAACGAATTAACAAGGTCTTCAGGGCTTGTCGAGGAATAAAAGGCATAAACGGGAGTATCTGAATAAAGCAGGTCGCCAGTAAATAAATAACCTGTTTCATCATCCAAAATTGAAATGTGGCCAGGCGAATGACCAGGTGTATGATAAATGCTTAAACTTCGGTTTCCAAGATCAATCGTGTCCCCGTCCGATAAAAGTCTATCGGGGTACCCCTGGTATGGCTTGTATGTATCAGGATTGAATGAATCGGGTATGGGTAATGTGATATCCCGGGCCATTGTTCCAAGGGCAAACCTTCAATGCCGTTAATCAGCCAATTGGCATCATCACCATGAACATAAATCGTTTCATAATCACCGTGACCGCCAATATGATCCGCATGAACGTGTGTGGTCAGAACGATGATCGGAAGGTCGGTAAGCTGGTCTGTAATCCGCTTAATCGAATCGATGCCTAATCCTGTGTCGATTAACGCAGCCCGGGTCTCACCAAGTAATAAAAAGGAATGAACTTTCTCCCAATGACCA
The DNA here is from genome assembly GCF_046715815.1 of Peribacillus sp. S4. Taxonomy (NCBI): domain Bacteria; kingdom Bacillati; phylum Bacillota; class Bacilli; order Caryophanales; family Bacillaceae; genus Peribacillus; species Peribacillus sp. S4. Next base: position 1,275,918 of record NZ_CP175708.1, read on the forward strand.
TATTCACTGATTGCAAACGTTTTTGAGTCCAATCCCTGAACGGTGAACCATGGATCTACAATATTTTTCAAAAATGACTCCACTCCTTCCCAGTCATATATTCCGCGTTATCCGGAAATATCCTGCCTGAAAGAGTAAAAGCAGTGGATTTCAATTTATGAAATCCACTGCTTTTGGAAAAAAGGTAAGGCCTTATCCGTTAACAACGGTCCCGCCGTTTACATGGATGACTTGTCCGCTGACATAGGATGAATCATCACTTGCCAAATATACATAGGCTGGTGCCAATTCCTCAGGCTGACCTGCACGGCCCATTGGAGTATCCTGTCCGAATTTGGCAACATCCTCTTCGCCAAATGAGGCAGGAATCAGCGGTGTCCAAATCGGGCCTGGAGCCACACCGTTCACTCTGATGCCATCTTTTGAAATGGAGTTCGACAGGGCTCTTGTAAATGCAAGTATTGCACCTTTAGTTGAAGAGTAATCGATTAGTTTTGGGTTGCCCTGATAGGCTGTGATAGAGGTTGTATTAATGATGCTGCTTCCTTTTTTCAGGTGCTTCAATGCAGCTTTAGTTAAGTGGAACATCGAGAAAATATTCGTGCGGAACGTTTTTTCCAATTGTTCAGCTGAAATGTCCAGGATACTTGTCTGCACATGCTGTTCTCCGGCGTTGTTGACTAGAATGTCCAAACCGCCAAATTCATCAACCGTTTTTTTGACGACTTCCTGGCAGAAGGCTTCATCACCGATATCACCGGAAATGAGTAAACATTTCTGGCCTTCTTTTTCGATCAATTCTTTTGTCGCTTTGGCATCCTCGTGTTCATCCAAGTATGCAACTGTCACATTCGCTCCTTCTTTAGCGTAGTAAATGGCAACTGATTTTCCGATTCCGCTGTCCCCTCCCGTTATGATTGCCGTTTTACCTTTTAATTTGCCGCTTCCTTTGTAGGCAGCATTAACTGAATCAGGGTTCGGTTCCATTTTTGTTTCCAATCCAGGTTGATGCTGCTGATGTTGTGGTGGAAATCCTTGTTTTTTCTGATTTTGGTTTTGAGTAGTCAAGATATAAACGCCTCCCATTTAATGATCTACGCTTTTTCTATTCCTTCTTTTAGGAAAAAGAAAACATGGAAAAAATACCCATAAAAATTCGGTTTATGTGTTTTAACTGAAGGGAACATGACTAGTCTTTCCATGTTCCATGAAGGCGATTCATAAGAAACTCCTATGGCGGCGCTCCTCGCCGCCACCATCTACTACGAAAATCTAAACTCAAAATAGAGTCTAACCCATTAACCCCTTGACAATAATGGAAAATAACAATACAACCAGGCTGAACTTTTTTTGGTGGATCTTAAGGAAGATACCCTGTATAAGAAACTGGTTGTGACAGTATGGAAGAACCATTTAGTGTACTGCTAGTACGTATACAAAAATTTTTGTAACAAATCCCCTGTCATATGTATTGTTAATCTTTTTTGAGGTGATTTCTCCTATGGAAGCAATGATTGAACGGTGTGCTGGCCTAGATGTACACCAAGAAACAGTAGTAGCCTGTGTATTATTTGGTCCATTAGATAAAAAGCCAAAGACCTCTATTGAAACTTTTTCAACTACAACAACGGGACTCTTGGCTTTAAGTGATTGGCTCGCTACCCTTCAGGTATCCGATGTTGTGATGGAAAGTACCGGAGTCTACTGGAAACCAATATGGAATATACTCGAAGGTTCTTTTCACCTTGTTCTTGCCAATGCCAGACATGTCAAAAATGTTCCAGGGCGTAAAACTGATGTGAAAGATGCCGAATGGCTTGCCAAGCTTCTAAGATGCGGACTTATTGAAAACAATTTTGTCCCACCAGAGGATATTCGTGATTTACGAGATCTTACTCGTTATCGAAAAAAATTGATTCATCATCGCACATCAGAGCAGAATCGCATTCACAAAATCCTTCAAGATGCTAATATCAAGCTAACATCCGTTCTATCAGACATTTTTGGTTTATCGGGACGTCGTATCCTTGAAGCGATTCTAAATGGTGAAAAAATAGAGACCGATGGTCTTCGAAAAATGGTGGATTGGCGAACAAAAGCAAGTATAACTGACATTGCCAGTGCAATTAATGGTCGTATTCGCCGTCATCATCGTGATATGTTGCGTTACCATTGGGATCATATGGGTTATTTAGAACAAACCATAGAAGAATTGGAAAAACAAATCGATCAACTCCTGTCCCCCTATCGTAAGGAAGTAGAATTATTGGATGGTATACCTGGTGTGAACAAAGCTGCCGCAGCCACTTTTATTGCGGAGATGGGTGTTGATATGTCCGTATTTAAGTCAGCTAAACATCTTGCCTCTTGGGCTGGTGTGAGTCCTGGAAATTACGAAAGTGCTGGTAAAAAAAAACGAGTAAAACCACACAAGGAAATAAAGCTTTAAAAACAATGGCCGTAGAATGTGTATTAGCAACATCAAGGCAAAATAATCGAATTGCTTCACATCGAAAAAGGATTACTAAACGACAGGGGAAAATGAAGGGACGAATCGCATCTGCCCATTTACTATTAACGATTACTTACAACATCTTAAAAACAGGAGAACCTTATCATGAACTAGGCTCAAATTACCTTGAAGAAAAACAAAATAACAAAGAATTAAAAATGATCGAATACCTAAAAAAGAAAGGCTATACAATCGCTCCATCTGAACAACAAACTGCATAACCAGTTAAATAACAACATAGTACATTTACCCCCATCAAAAAAATGAGAATATGGAGGGTTTATTTTAGCATGGCTTTTTTACTATTGTGTTTTCATACAAAAAAGAGGAGGATGAGCGCTGATGGGGGCAGTTGAAACAAATGAAAAAAGGCCCACCCAAAGCAGGTGAGGCCTTCATAATTACCTTCATAATTAGCGGTAATTTAAGAATTGTACATCAATGGACAGATCAGCGCCCCGAATCGCGGAAATGATTCCTTGTAAATCATCCCGGTTCTTACCGGTAACCCGGATTTGATCATCCTGGATCTGGCTTTTCACTTTAAGGCCGCTGTTTTTAATGATGGTATTGATCTTTTTTGCTTGCTCCTTATCGATGCCTTGAATTAACTTGGCCCGTTGGCGAACGGTCCCGCCAGAAGCTCCTTCCAATTTTCCATAATCCAGGTTCTTAACGGGTACGTCACGTTTAATGAGTTTACTGATGAGAACATCCTTCAGCTGTTCGAGCTTATATTCATCGTCGGATACCAAAACCAAGTCTTCTTTATCAATGGTGATGCTGCTTATGCTCCCTTTAAAATCATATCGTGTCTGTATTTCCTTCATAGCCATGGTAACTGCATTCGTTACCTCTGAAAAGTCTACTTTCGAAACAATATCAAATGAATTTTCCTTTGCCATCACTTACCTCCAGCAGGGTTTATTTCCTTTATTATAGAGAAAGTATGATAGGAAGACAACTATCTAAACGATAATTAAAAAAGCGAGGGGACAAGCCCCGCGCTTCATTTATGGTCCGTTTTCTTTGAATAGGAGTGCTTACCTGCAGTAAGGTTTTCCTGATAAGCGATATTTTTTTCAGCATTTCTCGCTTGGTTATCTTTTGGCCTTTTATTGTCATCGGTTGTTTTGGACATAGTGAAAACTCCCTTCCATTATCTGATCAATATATATTGTTCACAATTATGGAAGGGAGTATGTATGTTTATGATTTCTCAGGGGTATCGTTTAAGAAGAAGAGGGCAATTGTGCCAGGGCCGGCATGCGCGCCGATGACGGAGCCAATTGTATGGATCATGAAGTCGGTTGTCCCGAATTCATTTTGGATGGCTTCCTTCCATTCCAGGGCCGTTGCTTCATCATCACCATGACTGATGGCAATCGTTTGGGTAGTTAAGTTTTTGCCTCTTTCGTGCATTAATTCGATTACACGTTTGATCAATTTCTTTTTGCCGCGTATCTTTTCAAGCGGAACAAGCTTCCCATCTTCAACATGCAATAACGGTTTAATGTTTAATAAACCGCCAACAAGGGCAGATGTCTTGGAGATGCGGCCGCCACGGGCCAGATATTCAAGGTTGTCTACAGTGAATAGATGCTCCATATGCCGGGTTTGGAATTCTATGGCAGCCAGAATTTCTTCTTTAGTGGCACCGTTTGCTGCCAGATCGGCTGCTTTCTTTACAATTAAACCGACGCCCATCGAAGCGCATTTCGTATTTACGATTTCAATGTCAACGTCAGGGTACTCTTCCTTCACCTGATTAAGAATCATGACTGCCGTTTGATATGTTCCTGATAACTCGGAGGAAAAGGCGATATATATCCCTTGTTTTTTCTCTTTGGCAAACTGTGTGAAAAGTTCTATAAAGTATTCTGGAGAAGCTTGCGATGTTTTCGGGGCTTTTCCTTCAAGCATCGCCTGATAGACTTCGTGAGAATTAATGGTAAGTAAATCTTCATAAGTTTCCCCGTCAAGATGGACTTGTAAAGGGATTAATGAAACATTGTTTTCCTTATAGAAAGACAACGGCAAATCACATGCACTATCTGCAAGAATTGTGATAGCCATAATACACCTGCTTTCTTTTTACAATTTTTAGAAAATGAGTGGTCACTCTACTTTTTAGTGTAGCACGTAACGGTAAAAATTCAATCTCTACGTAAATAGAATAAATAATTAAGGGTAAAAAGATAATAGAATAAGGGTGAAATGGAGGTTTTTAGGATGTACAGTGGTGAAATGAAGAAAATTATCATAGTTGTGGTCGGGGCATTGCTTAATGCCATCGCAATGAACTTTTTTCTAATACCGGCAAACGTATATGCAAGCGGATTTACCGGAGTGGCCCAGCTTCTATCGAGGATGATTGGATCTTTTGCTCCTATTAATGTATCGACAGGTATTCTCTTGCTTTTATTGAACATTCCAGTAACGATCATTGCTTGGCGAAAGGTAGGAAAGTCTTTCACTTTTTATAGTTTCCTCAGCGTTGCCTTGATGTCCTTCTTTATGGAAATCATCCCGATTACACGCTGGTCACCTGACATATTATTGAATGCAGTATTTGGCGGAGTCATAGCTGCAGTTGGTGTGGGGATCACCTTGAAATACGGTGCATCGACTGGCGGAATGGATATTATCGCCATGCTTCTTTCACGGAAGAAGGATAAACCTGTAGGGACTTATTTATTTCTGCTGAATGGTGTGATCATTGTAACGGCAGGTGCTGTTTATGGACCGGAAAAAGCTTTGTATACACTTGTTACCCTTTATACATCGACCCGTGTCGTGGACGCGATACATACACGTCATGAAAAGCTTACGGCAATGATCATTACAAAGAAAAGCGAAGAGCTTAAACAGGCAATCCATGCTAAATTAGTCCGCGGAATTACAAGGGTTCCCGCAAAAGGTGCATTCACTAACGAAACTAAGGAAATGTTATTGATTGTCATTACAAGGTATGAACTGTATGACCTTGAAAAGATCATCAAGGAAGTGGATCCACACGCATTCACAAACATCATAGAAACGTCAGGAATTGTTGGGACTTTCCGCAGGGAATGATGTTAATGAAAAATCAAGGCCATTACACTTCTATTACAAAAGGAAGTATTTCGGCGTAATAAGTTTATTGCCTGTACAAAACGGCTAATTCTTATATTGTAGCGCCAATTTAAAATCTTATGAAGGAGTGATTAAAATGGCTAACGACGAAAAAATGAGCAGGCAGGAAGCAGGCCGTAAAGGCGGGGAAGCCACTTCTAAAAATCACGACAAGGATTTTTACCGGGAAATTGGGCAAAAGGGCGGAGAAGCCACTTCGGATAATCATGATAAGGAATTCTATCAGGAAATTGGACAAAAGGGCGGGGAAGCCACTGCTGACTCCCATGGTAAAGATTTTTATAAAGAGATCGGTGAAAAAGGCGGTAAGGCACGAAATAACAATTGATGAAAAACAAAGCGAAAGCCTCCAGGAATCCCTGGAGGCTTTCACATTATTTAGAGTGATTTTCCAGCTCTTGCTGGAGTTCTCGCAATTGTTCTTTTTCAGCCTCGTTCGTATTGGCAAAGGCTGATGAAAGAGCGTTTTTAGCGATTTCCTCTGTCTTATGCTGGTCACCGTCATGCTCAGAGTGGAGAGCTTCTTCAACAAATTCCTCTGTTTTATGCTGATCACCGTCATGCTCAGAGTGAAGAGCTTCTTCAACAAATTCCCTAGCCTTTTGGAATAATTTGTTTCCCATTAGAAGCCACCATAGCTTTGTTCAGACATAATTCTTAACCTGTCTTTTTCTGCCTCTTCAAACGTAGTGTGATAAGGGATTTTTTCGGCATGCCTGGCAACACTTTCTTTGCCCTGCTGTACAAATCGTTTAGATTTACTGCTTTTACCCATTCTTATCTCCTCCGATTCTGAGCGTTGTCGACAACGGAATAGATCTGTTGTCCATATTAGTTTGGCTTGAAAGTTGAATATTATGAAGGTAAAAAATGACGAATTAGGCTTTCAAATTGAATTTTTCTTCGAGGAAGACGGCTATACCATCTTCTTCATTCGTCAATGTCGTCGTATTTGCTACCGTTTTTACTGGTGAGATCGCATTTCCCATGGCCACCCCGGTTCCCGCATATTCGAGCATTTCCAAATCATTATCTTCATCACCGAAAGCGATTATCCTGTTTTGAGGAATTTCCAGATAGTTGGATACGCGTTTTAGCCCCACGGCTTTACTTAACCCGCTTTTTATTATTTCGATGATATGAAAAGGCTCTGCCCAGCGGCGGTGATCGACCAATTCTGCATGGACATCGGATAGATGCTGGCGAATCTGCCCTACGAATTCACTATCTGTGTGAATCAGCATCGAAGTTGGGGAATCCTGAAGGTAATTGCGTAAATCACCTGTCTTCATGATCGGATTTCCTAGATTGAACATGTTCATCAACTTTTCATCATGATAATGGACATAAACTTCGTCCCGGACTTCAGCGATGATGTTATGATATGTAAACTGATCACACGCTTCGACAATTTCTTTCGCAACATTTATATCCAGTGGAGAGTGGTATACCCCCCAGCTTGTATGTAATGGGTGATGGACGAAAGCGCCATTGAAATTAACGATTGGTGTAGTCAGCCCCAGTTCCCGGTAATAAAGTTCACTTGAGCGAAAGGGGCGCCCGGTGGCGATCATAACCTCGTGTCCATCTTCTTTAAGTTTTAGGAGTGTTTTTTTAGTCCTTGAAGAAATTGTTTTGTTATCTGTAAGTAAAGTGCCATCAAGATCCAATACGATTAAATGTTTCTCAGTCATGTACACACCTTCTGTTCTTTTTGATTTCATTATATGCAAATATTGTTAAGCCTATTTTAAAGTAAATGTAAATCTTTTTCATTCTTTATGCATTCCTGTATGATATTACTATATTCAGGATTATGATAATTAAAGCGAAGCTCAGATTTAAAGATAATGAATTCCATTTTGATAATGGATTGAAAAGACCGGAACAAATTATTCGGAGGGGTTAACTTGATAATAATTGAAAAAGAACGAATTGGACAAATTCCTGTCTTGCATTTAGGGAAACAAACCACTTTCAATCAGGAATTGCCGCTTATTATTTTTATACATGGTTTTCAAAGTGCAAAAGAACATAATCTCCACTATGCTTATTTATTGGCTGAAAAGGGGTTTCGTGTGCTTCTACCCGATGTGATTCATCATGGGGAAAGGGAAGCCGGTTTAAGTGATTCTCAAATGATGCCCCGTTTTTGGGAAATGGTTTTACAAACAATCCAGGATTTATCTTTGCTGAAGGATGATTTATTATCCCGAAAATTGATTGATCCCGACAGAATTGGCGTGGCAGGTACTTCAATGGGGGGAATAGTTACTAATGGGGCCCTTGCTGCATATGAATGGATTTCCGCCGGAGTCAGTTTAATGGGGAACCCATCATATGTCGCGTATGCAGAGCTCCAAATGGAGGAGATTAAGAAAAGGAAAGTTGATTTCCCAGTTACTGATGAGGAAGTTGCGAAGGTGATTGAACAACTCAAGCCATTTGATTTGAGTCTAAATCAGGATAAGCTTTGCGACCGACCGCTTCTTTTTTGGCATGGTGCCAAAGATCCGGTTGTACCTTATCAGCATGCATACCGTTTTTATGAGGGGGTCAAAGCAGGGTATGGCAAGGCAGATGAAAAAATTGATTTTATCCTTGACCCTAAGGCTGGACATAAGGTCAGCAGAGAAGGAGTGCTTAAGACAGCGGACTGGTTCGCGAAACATTTACTGTCTGCTGTGCAAAATGCTTAAGTACTCACTCGAAATCTGTTATGATGCTTATACGGACATAATGATGAAAGCGAAAAACTAGAAATTTTCCATAAAAGGAGTGATTGAAGTGGATCAAGATACAAAAGACATTATTCTTGGAGCTTTGGAGCAGGTCATTGACCCTGAGCTTGGTATAGATATCGTTAATTTAGGCTTGGTATATGATGTGGATATGGATGAGGAAGGTCTGACCACCGTTACGATGACATTGACAGCAATGGGCTGTCCGATGGCTGGGACGATCGTCGATCAAGTTAAATTGGTTCTGGAAGATATCCCCGAGGTCAAGGAAACGGACGTGAAGATAGTCTGGAGTCCGCCATGGACGAAAGACAAAATGTCCAGATATGCTAAAATTGCATTAGGTATAAAATAATAACTCGGTAATAGAAATGAAAAGCCAGTCAAAAAAAGTGAACCCATTCAAGGAGCCACTTTTTATGGTCTGGTTTTTTTCTAATACTTTCGGCTAGGAGTGGTTAATTGAACAGTCAAATTAAAGATTCATTGGACAGGCCACTAAGGGATTTAAGGATTTCAGTCATAGATCGCTGTAACTTTCGCTGCCAGTATTGCATGCCTGCTGAAATTTTTCACGAGAATTTTCAGTTCCTGCCTAAAAGTGAGCTATTATCTTATGAGGAAATTGTAAGGCTTTCTAAAATCTTCGCAGGCTTAGGGGTAAAAAAACTAAGGTTGACTGGCGGGGAACCATTACTCCGAAGAGATTTTACCACTCTGATTTCAAATCTCGTTAAAATTGAAGGTATTGAAGATATTGGACTGACCACGAATGGGGTCTTCTTGAAAAAACATGCCGTAAATTTGAAGGAAGCTGGTTTGCAGAGGGTGAATATCAGCTTGGACAGCCTCGATGACGATCTTTTCAAGAAGATGAACGGCAGGGATATCGGCATAAAGCCCGTAATTGAAGGCATCGCTGCTGCTAAAGAAGCAGGGCTTGGCGTTAAAGTGAATATGGTAGTCAAAAAAGAAACCAATGAATCTCAAATCCTGCCGATGGCCCGATTTTGTAAAGATGAGGGCCTTCAATTACGCTATATAGAATTCATGGATGTCGGACATACAAATGGCTGGCAGTTAAAGAATGTCATTACGAAAAAAGAACTGCTTGCAATGCTCCAAACCGAATTCGATCTCGAACCAGTTGAAGAAGATTATTTTGGAGAGGTCGCAAAACGCTTCCGCTATAAGGGCACTACTGCAGAAGTAGGCTTCATTACCTCGGTTTCCGAGTCTTTTTGTTCAAGTTGTACACGTGCACGTCTTTCTGCTAATGGAAGTTTATATACATGCCTGTTTAATGGAAAGGGACATGACTTGAAGTCATTGCTCCGTTCCGACATGACCGATGAAGAATTGACAGGGTTCATCATTTCACTTTGGAACCGTAGGGACGACCGCTATTCGGATGAGCGTGCAGCGGGAACTGTGAAGAAACAGGAAAAAATCGAAATGTCATTCATTGGCGGATAATCCGTCCGAATGAAAAATTAAGGGATGGCAGCTATGCCATCCCTTTTTTGTATAGTTGTCAGGACCTGATGCCGGTCAATGGCGAAATCCATGTTTATACTTTTTTTATGCATTTTTATTTAGGATACAGGTAATGAAAATGATTCAATGGTCCTAGGGTTGGATTAGTCTGAAATAAATTCCATTCATTATTAAGATATTAAGGTTATATGTATTGCTGCTTTTTATGGAAAAGGATTCAATCGATTGTACAGATTTCTATTGGACAGTTTTCACAGTCGATTTCCTGTTTCAAATAGTCAAAGTCAAGAATCGTAATGCGGCCCTTTTTAATGGAGATGACATTGTTTTTCCTTAATTGAGCGAGCATTCGATTGACTACTTCGCGGGATGTGCCGCAAAAATTGGCGAGTTCTTGGTTTGTAAAGGGAAGATTGATAACTTTGCCGTCTTCCGCTTCAGTGCCATAGCTATTTGATAAACGGATGAGGGTGGAGTAAAATGCACCTTTCTTACCGTGCAGGAGCATATCGCGGAATTTAGCCTGATTTTTACGGTTTTGAGCGGATAACCATGTCATCATCTCGACTGCGAGATGGCTATCGGCGGCGATTTTTTCTTCTAATGCTTCTTTGGAAATAACCGCGACAGTACCATCTTCCATCATTTTTGCATTCATCATATATTTAGGATTTTGAGAAAATAAGACTGTCTCCCCAACCAAATCATTCTCCGAACTAATGCGTATAGTTAATTCCCGACCGTCTGGGACAACCTTACTCACTTCTACTTTCCCATTTATAATGTAATACAAATCACTTGCTGGGGTGCTCTCATGAAAAAGGTAGCGCCCTTTTTCCATATGTTTAATTTGTTGTTTATTATCTAAAATTGCTTGCATCCGATTGGATAACGATAATTCATTCATGCATATGACCACCTTTCAGAAACCGTCATTACTCAATTACTACCTTTGATTTAAACGGAAAAAACCCTAGTAGTCAACAGGTTTGGATAATTCTAGGAATTTTGTTGGATAATATTTCATTTAAAATTTATGTTTATAATTTTATAAAAATACATTTGATTTTATTTTTATTCAGTCTTATAATAATAGAATCAAAGATTGACAGAGGGACCTGAAATTATAGGAGATGGTTTTATGAACGTATCAATAGTAGGTGCAACGGGTTATGGAGGAATGGAACTAATAAGGTTTTTGAATAATCATCCGCAATTTAAAATAAAATCATTGCATACTTCATCCCAATTTGGTCGAAATTTATATGAAGAAAATGCACATTTAATGCATATGAAAGATACATTAGAAGAAATTGACCCGGAAGCGATTGCAAAAAAATCCGATATTGTATTTCTTGCAACTCCTTCGGGCGTTTCATCGCAATTGATTTCGGAATTTTCTGACCTTGACATTAAAGTGATCGACCTATCAGGAGACCTTAGGCTTCAAACTCCAGGTGAATACGAAAACTGGTATAAAAAGCCGGCAGCGCCTCAGCATATTATTGAAGAAGCCGTATACGGATTGGCTGAATGGAATGCCGGAGCTATAAAAAAAGCGAAGATCATTGCAAATCCTGGGTGCTACCCAACCGCATCACTATTAGGTCTTGCCCCTTTATTCACTGAAGGATTGGCCGGAGCCGATGCCGATGTGATCATCGATGCAAAATCCGGGGTTTCAGGGGCGGGTAAATCACCTTCCGCAGTCACCCATTTTAGTGAAATGAATGAGAACTTTAAGATATATAAGGTGAATCAACATCAACACATACCTGAAATCGAGCAACAGCTTGGGCGATGGTCATCAGGTTTACAGCCCATTTCCTTCAATACCCATCTTGTCCCAATGACAAGAGGGATTATGGCAACGATGTATATAAAGGTAAATCGGGAAACCTCAAATGTTGAATTAAAGGATTTGTACGAAACGGTTTACGAGAGACACCCATTTGTGCGGGTACAGCCCCTTGATCGCTTTCCATCCACGAAACAAGTATACGGATCGAACTTTTGCGACATTGGCGTCGATTATGATGAAAGAACAGGTAAGGTAACGGTGGTTTCGGTTATTGATAATTTAGTGAAGGGTGCCGCAGGGCAGGCCATTCAAAATGCAAATATATTAATGGGACTAGAAGAAACGGCAGGACTATGGAACAGTCCGTTATATCCGTAAACTATGGAGGGAACCAATGAATACACTACAGCCAGTTGAAGAAATCAAACAAATTCAAGAAGGAAACATTTTAATGCCCCAAGGGTTCAAAGCGTCAGGTGTCCATGCAGGATTACGCTATTCTAAAAAGGACGTTGGCATCATTTTTACAGATGTCCCAGCATCAGCCGCGGCCGTATATACACAAAATGTCGTTCAAGCCGCTCCAATCAATGTAACGAAAGACAGTATTGCCGTTACTGGAAAACTTCACGGCATTGTAGTGAATAGTGCTTGTGCGAATGCTTGTACAGGTGAACAAGGTTTAAAAGATGCAAATGAAATGAGGAAGCTTGCGGCTCAAAAGTTCGGTTTGGAGGACCATTCATTTGCAGTGGCTTCAACGGGAGTCATAGGGGAATTCATGGAAATGGAGAAAGTAAGAAACGGCATAGAGGCATTGCAGCCAGAAAATACACCTGAAGCTGCTGAAGCTTTCGGTACCGCCATTTTAACAACGGATATTGTAACGAAGAGTTGTGGTTATGAAACAATCATCGACGGTAAAACCGTGAAAATGGGCGGTGCTGCCAAGGGTTCGGGAATGATTCATCCGAACATGGCCACAATGCTAGGTTTCATTACGACGGATGCCGTCATTGAACCACATGATTTACAGCAAGCATTATCCTCGATTACCAATGATACATTCAATCAAATCACGGTTGATGGCGACTGTTCAACGAACGACATGGTGTTAGTGCTCGCGAATGGAGAAGCGAACAATGAACCTTTGACACCTGACCATCCAGAATGGTCCATCTTCCTGGAATTATTAAAACAAACTTCCGAAAACCTCGCCAAACAAATTGCGAAAGACGGAGAAGGTGCGACTAAACTGATAGAAGTGAATGTTCATGGCATGCATACGAAACAAGATTCACAGATGATGGCGAAGACGATCGTCGGTTCAAATCTTGTGAAAACGGCAGCTTTTGGAGCGGATGCAAACTGGGGACGAATCATAGCTGCTATGGGAAGAAGCGGAGTGGGATTCAATCCGGATCAAACAACAATCGTTTTTGGTGATATCGTCGTACTTAAAGACGGTGAGCCGATTATGTTTTCTGAGGAAGAAGCCAAAGCATACTTGGAAAATGAAAGTATCATCATTCATGTTTATTTGAAAGATGGTAATGAATCTGGCACGGCATGGGGCTGCGATTTAACCTATGATTATGTGAAAATAAACGGAAGCTATCGTTCGTAAGAGGTGAAAAGTATGAACATATTAGTCATAAAGTGCGGCGGCAGCATCATCAATGAGTTATCGGAGTCGTTTTTCAATAGTATTAAAGAGTTACAAAACCGCGGATACCATATTGTCTTTGTGCATGGGGGCGGCCCTGATATAAATTCAATGCTTGAAAAATTTGAAATTGAACCAGTGTTTGAAGATGGGTTAAGAAAAACGACCACAGAAGTGCTGGAAATTGTGGAACTTATGCTGGCAGGAAAATCGAACCGCAGCCTCGTTCATAAATTGGAAGCCCATGGCATCAAGGCAGTCGGTTTAAATGGCTCGGACGGCGGGATTCTCACAGGTGATTATATCGATGAACAGAAACTTGGGGCTGTTGGTAAAATACAACAAGTCAATACGGAATTATTCGGACTTTTATTCGAAAAAGGCTATTGTCCGGTATTGACGCCCATCTCATCTACAGAAGAGGGCAATAAACTAAATGTGAATGCCGATATGGCTGCCGGGTCTGTAGCTAAGGCACTATCGGCTGACATGTGTTTATTTGTGACCGATGTTCAAGGGGTCTTGAAGAATGGGCAGATCATTGAGAAATTGAATGAAACGGAAACGAAGAATTTGATCATGGATGGAAGTATCCATGGCGGAATGATCCCGAAAGTCAATACAGCCTTGTCGGTGCTGAATAAAGGGATTGAAGAAGTGATGATCGTTAGTGGGAAAGATCATTTTTATCAAGGCGGACAATTCATCGGTACAAAATTTCTTCAGGAAGAAGGGGTATTTCAATGAGTTCTTTATTTCCTACATACGCTAGGTGGGACATTGAGCCAAGAAAAGCGTCAGGATTGAAGATTACGAGTGAAACAGGTAAAGAGTATCTGGATTTCACATCCGGAATCGGGGTTTTGAATCTTGGACATTGTCATGAGTTGGTAAAAATGGCCGTGACGGAACAACTTAATAAATATTGGCATGTATCGAACATGTTTCAAAGTTCCATACAGGAACGGACAGCAAAAATGTTGGCTGATGCCTCTGGTTTAAGTCAGGTGTTCTTTGCCAACAGCGGTGCCGAGGCGAATGAGGCGGCCATCAAACTAGCACGTAAAGCTACCGGGAAAAGCAAGATTGTCACGTGTCAGCAGTCTTTCCATGGCCGTACGTTTGCAACGATGGCTGCAACGGGACAGGAAAAAATCAAGACTGGTTTCGGACCGATGCTAGCTTCGTTCGAATATGTCCCATTTAATGATCAAGATGCCATGAAAGCGGCCATCGATGAAAATACGGCAGCTGTAATGATTGAAATCGTTCAAGGAGAAGGCGGCATCCATGTTGTACAGCAATCATATCTGGACGCGATTCAAACTAAATGCCAAGAACACGGAGCTCTCCTTATCATAGATGAAATTCAGACTGGGATAGGACGTACAGGAAAGCCATTTGCATTCCAGCATTTCAATATCCTGCCGGACATCATCACTTCGGCAAAGGGGTTGGGAAATGGCCTGCCAATCGGGGCGATGATTGGGAAGGAAGAGTTGTCTGTATTCTTTGACCCTGGAAGTCATGGATCCACTTTTGGAGGGAATCCAGTTAGTGTCTCAGCAGCCGAAGCTGTATTAAAGGAAATTTTCCAATCAGGGTTTTTAAAAGAAACCGTTAAAAAGGCGGAATACCTTGAGAGCGAATTGGCAAAAGCATTGAAAGGCATCGAAGAAGTGAAAGAGATTCGCGGTCTGGGAATGATGGTCGGAATTGAATGTAAACAAGATGTTCAAGTGTTTTTAATGGAATTGCAAGAAGAGGGCTTACTTGTATTGAGTGCAGGTCCTAAAGTACTTCGTTTACTCCCATCCCTGACTGTTTCCGAATCGGAGATCGATACGGCGATAAATAAAATTAAAAAAGTATTGGCAATAAAACAAACTGTCTAAATTAATTGAATTTTTATAGAATAAAATGAATAATTATGCTATTGTATATATAAATATACATCATCTAAAGAGGTGAAAATCATGAAAAGCTATCTACATTTAGAGAATGGTTCCGTCTTTGAAGGGGAACTGCTGACTACATCGACAAAAAAAACAATCGCTGGAGAGATTGTCTTTTTTACAGGAATGACCGGATATCAAGAAGTGTTGACAGATCCTTCATATAAGGACCAGATTGTCATCTTCACATACCCACTAATCGGAAATTACGGAATCAATGAACATGATTTTGAAAGTAAAAAGCCGCATGTTGCCGGTGTGATTGTATATGAAGGAAATATGAGCCATTCCCATTATCAGGCTAAATATTCAATTGGTGAATATTTAGACAAGTGGAACATTCCTCTTTTAAGCCATGTGGACACAAGAGCGGTCGTTAAGAATATAAGACAGGAAGGTTCCATGCAGGCAGTCATCACAGCTGATGAAAAATACACTGTCGTACCCAGCCTGAATGGCTTATCAGCACATGTAGCTGAGGTATCCACAAAGGTTGTCGAGAAATTTGGTGAAGGCGGCAAGCACGTTGTGATGATGGATTTCGGTTATAAAAAATCAATCTTGGATTCATTGGTCGCTCAAGGCTGCCGAGTCTCTGTCGTACCATTCGATACGGAATTCGAGCAAATCAAGGACTTGAAGCCAGATGGTATTTTGCTTTCAAATGGGCCTGGGGATCCAAAACAGCTTGAATACCTTTTAGGAAACATAAAAAAGATCATTACGAGTTTTCCAACGATGGGCATCTGCCTCGGTCATCAATTAACGGCCCTTGCCTTAGGTGGAAATACAAAAAAAATGCTGTTTGGACATCGTGGTGCGAATCAGCCCGTGGTCGATTTGAAAACGAAACAGGTGTATATGAGTTCGCAGAATCATAGTTATGAGGTTGATGAACCGAGCTTGCAAGGAACATCGCTTCAAGTGAGATTCAGAAACGTGAATGATAACACGGTTGAGGGACTCATGCATGAAGACTTGCCAATCTTCACTACCCAGTACCACCCAGAGGCAAATCCAGGACCTATCGAGAGTTCATTACTATTCAAAGACTTTTTACAAATGATAAATGATTATAGCGGGAGAGAAAAAGCTTATGCCTAAGGACGACACGATACAGACCATTTTAGTGATTGGTTCGGGGCCGATTGTCATCGGGCAGGCCGCCGAATTCGATTATGCAGGTACACAGGCCTGCCTCGCTTTAAAGGAAGAAGGGTATAAAGTCATACTGGTCAATAACAATCCGGCAACGATCATGACTGATGATATGAATGCGGATGCTGTTTATTTCGAACCTTTAACGGTTGATGTACTGGAAAAGATCATTTCCAAAGAAAAGCCGGATGGCCTGCTAGCTACATTAGGCGGTCAAACAGGATTGAACCTAGCTTATCAGTTGGATGATGCTGGAATACTTGAAAAATATAAGGTCAAATTATTGGGAACTCCGATCGACTCCATCAAAAAAGGGGAGGATCGTGAGCTGTTCCGTGAGTTGATGTTTGAAATAGGTGAACCCGTTCCCGACAGTACGATTGTCCATACTCTTGAAGAAGCGCTGGCTTTTGCCGACAAAATCGGTTTCCCCATCATCGTTCGTCCCGCTTATACACTCGGCGGAACTGGCGGCGGTATTGCCGATTCACCGGAAACCTTTAAGGAACTTGTACGGGGCGGCCTGCAAGAAAGCCCAATTACACAATGCTTGATTGAAAGAAGCATTGCTGGTTTTAAGGAAGTCGAATATGAGGTTATGCGAGATGGCAACAATACGTGCATCACTATCTGTAATATGGAAAATATCGATCCGGTAGGGATCCATACAGGTGATTCGATCGTCGTGGCACCATCACAGACTTTATCGGACGATGAGTTTCAGATGCTGCGTGCCGCATCCATTAAAATCATCTCTGCTTTAGGGATCATAGGCGGCTGCAACATTCAATTTGCACTTGATCCGAATAGCAAGCAATATTATTTAATCGAAGTAAACCCGCGCGTCAGCCGTTCATCGGCACTAGCCTCAAAAGCAACAGGATATCCCATAGCCCGTATAGCGGCAAAGCTCGCTGTCGGCTACGATTTATCGGAACTCATCAATCCTGTAACGAAAAGCACATATTCAAGCTTCGAACCTGCGCTTGACTATGTAGCGGTGAAGTTCCCGAGGTGGCCATTCGATAAATTCACGACCGCCGACCGCAAATTGGGAACACAGATGAAGGCAACTGGTGAAGTCATGGCTTTACACCGCAGCTTTGAGGGGGGAGTCCAAAAGGCCGTCGATTCTTTGGAATTGAAAACGATTGGGCTGCAGCTATCATCACTGAAAAATAAAACCGTTCCTGAACTTTGGGGAAAGCTTGCCGAAAAATCGGATGAACGAATCTTTGTCATTTTTGAAATGCTCAGAAAAGGCGTGACGATTGAAGAAATTCATGAAGCGACAGCCATAGATTATTTCTTCCTTAAATCCTTTGCTTCATTGATCCAAAGCGAAATGGAGATTGAAGCTAAGGCAATCGATCATGTAACAAGGGAAGAACTTCAGTCATACAAGGAAAAGGGCTTTTCAGACCGCTATCTTGCTTCCGTATGGAAAGTAAATGAGATGGAAGTCAGAGCACACAGGAAATCACTAAGTGTTACGGCGGTCTACAAAACGGTTGATACATGTGCAGCCGAGTTCGAATCACATACAAACTATCACTATTCAACATATTTTGGTGAGAACGAACAGCAAAAAACGGATAAAAAGAAAGTCTTGATGATTGGCAGCGGCCCGATCCGCATCGGACAGGGAATAGAGTTTGATTACTGTTCAGTTCACGGTGTTTATGCACTCCAGGATGAAAATGTTGAAACGATCATGATCAATAATAATCCGGAAACGGTAAGCACGGATTTTGCGACAGCAGATCGCCTTTATTTCGAACCGTTGACCCTTGAATATGTTCTTAATGTGATAGAAGCGGAAGACATAAAAGATGTTATCGTCCAATTTGGCGGGCAGACTGCGATAAACCTTGCTAAAGGCCTTGAAGAATACGGTGTCAATTTGTTGGGGACATCCTTCGATACACTTGATCAATTAGAAGATCGTGATCGTTTTTATCAGCTTCTTCAAAAACTTGATATCCCCCATGTACCAGGTTCAATGGCTAATGGAGAAGAACAATTAATTTCCCGGGCAGAGGCCATCGGCTTTCCGGTACTCTTACGCCCATCCTATGTAATTGGCGGCCAGGGAATGGAAATCATCGGCTCTAAAGAAAGCTTGTTGAATAGAATGGCTAATGGAACGGCACTAGTCTATCCCGTGTTGATCGATTCCTATATTCCAGGGAAGGAAGCCGAAATCGATTTGATTGCTGATGGAAATGATGTTTATATTCCCATCATTGCCGAACATATAGAAAAAGCAGGCGTCCATTCAGGAGATAGCATGGCCTTATTGCCAGCTCAATCCTTAACGGATGATATTAAAGATAAAATGACCCATTATGCTAAAAAACTAGTTAGTGAACTTGGTTATAAAGGTCTTATGAACATCCAATTCGTGATCGAAGGAAATAGTGTATATGTATTGGAAGTGAATCCTCGTGCAAGCCGAACAATTCCAATCATCAGTAAAGTGACCGATGTAGCTTTGGTGCAAATAGCGACAAAAATATTGCTTGGGAAATATTCATTGTCGAATGCTTTCGAAAAAACGGGCTTAATGGATGAAATTCCATATGCAGTTGTCAAATATCCCGTATTCTCTACTTTTGCACTAAGCGGACTTGATTCGAAGGTAGGTCCGGAAATGAAATCGACAGGTGAAGGAATCGCCATCGGGGAAACGGTAAATGAAGCGTTGACAAAAGTGTTCCATGCTCAAAAAGCTAATCATACCACAGGCGTTTATCAATCAGAATCAGTTCAATTAAGTGAAGACCTGTTAGTGCAAATCAAAGAAGCAGGTTTGACATTGGGGAATTCAGATTTTGATGAATGGTTAAATGAAGGAAATGCGGCGGTCGTTTTGGCATATGGAACAACGGAGGAAGATAAGCAGCTAAGGTTACTTGCAGCGAAATACCGACTGCTTGCTTTTACGGAAGAAGAGACGTTCAAGGCCTATTTGCAATCGGTGGAGAATGCCGATCCAGGGGTTACCTCGCTTCAGGAATGGCTTATACCATATTCGAAAGGAGTGTCACACGTATGAGTTCAATGACGGCACCGACACAAGCGAAGATTTTAAATGGAAAAGATTTTTTGACCATGAAAGAGTCCACACCAACGGCAATTGCAGATTTGTTAAAGCTAGCGCAGACCATTAAAGGCAAATTGCAAGCAGGTGAAGAATATACGCCTTTAAAAGGGAAAACGCTGGGGATGATCTTTGAAAAATCGTCTACCCGTACCCGTGTTTCTTTTGAAGTGGGCATGATGCAACTTGGCGGGCACGCTTTGTTCCTAAGTGGCAATGACTTGCAAATTGGACGTGGTGAAACGATTTCCGATACAGCAAAAGTTCTTTCTGAATACATTGATGGCATCATGATTCGTACCTTCGAGCATGAAAAAATCCTGGAATTGTCGGAAAATGCCTCTATCCCAGTCATCAATGGGTTAACAGATCTTGCACATCCTTGTCAGGTACTTGCAGACTTCTTGACGATCATCGAGATAAAAGGGCAGTTAAAAGGCTTGAAGATGAGTTATATCGGTGATGGCAATAATGTTGCAAATTCATTGATGGTAGGCTGTGCAAAAATGGGAATGGATTTTTCCATTGGGTGTCCTGACGCCTACAAACCTGATGAAAAGGTCGTCGCCTATGCTAAAAAAGTGGCAGAAGAGACTGGCAGTGAAATTTTGGTGACAACCTCAGCTTCGGAGGCCATAAAAGATGCGGATATCGTCTATTCGGATGTTTGGACTTCCATGGGGCAGGAAATCGAGAATGGTATTCGCTTAGAAGCTTTTAAAGATTATCAAATTAATGGTGAGCTAGTAAAACTTGCTAAAGAAGATTATTTATTCATGCATTGCCTGCCTGCACATCGGGAGGAAGAGGTTACGGCTGAAGTCATCGATGGTCCTAATTCCGTCGTTTTCCACCAAGCCGGAAATCGCCTTCATGCCCAAAAGGCGGTCCTGGTGGACTTAATGTCTTAACCAAAAAAGCTTACTTCAGAGAGCAGTCACTCAGTTTGTAGAAAAAAGGTTTCGGAATTCCGAAACCTTTTTGATTTGTATCAGTTAGAGAATAATAACTGGATAAATACTTGGGCACCCTACCTCTAAAACATATCTCCCATCAAGTTTAAATGAAAAAGACACCAATTGTGGTTCTATGGTACCGGTTGATCTGAAGTAATCATTTCAAATTGATCTCGCTAAAATAGAACCATGGTTAGAAAAGCATCCCTATACCTCGAGTTTTAATCCATCTATATTAAAACAAAAAAGACTGCAGGTAAAAGGCTCTATCCTTAATATTAAAACAAAGTTGATTGGAGCGGGTGTTCGAAGCGCGTCCAAGGGAGACCCCGCAGTCGCAATGGCGCCGAGGGCGGACCGCCCCGGAAAGCGAGTGCCCTACGTTCCAATCGGCGGTCAATTTTTAAAAACTTAAAAAGACGTCTGCTCAGAGTACAGACGCTTTTTAATTCAGCCGAATTTCCTGTATGTTCCAAATTTTTCTGACATGAAAGGTAGGAACCTGGTAATAATAACAGGGAAAGCATGTAAAGGGGTGAAATCTATGGGGCAAAATCGTCAATTTAAGCCAGGTCAGAAGGCACCGAATAATGGGACCTACGTAGAAATCGGTGAAACGGGCAGCACGGTAGTGAATCCGAAAATGGTAAAGCTGGATGCAGGGGATTCTTTTCCTGAAACATCCAATCATAATCGGATATGGACCTATAAGCGGAAGCCATGAAACATCAAAAAGCAGGAAAAAGGAATGGTCGCCATCCTTCTTCCTGCTTTTTTTTCTATTCAGCGGAATAACCGAATATATTCGAGATTTCCAAACAGCTTTTCCTTAAATAGACGCTTAAAGGATCTTCATAATGATCAGGAATGTTTTCGGTGAACCCAACGGCAGTGATTGCTCCCAACAATTCCGAATTATAATTAAAAACCGGAATGGACATGGAGGAAACCGATGGTACAAGAGGCTCTTTGGCAAAGGCTATTTTGTATGTCCGAATTTCATCATATTCATTTGTTTCATTAAGGAACGAGCCCGTAACATTACGATCTTTTTCAATCCATTCCGCCGTCAAGGAAGGATCCTGAAATACAGTGAATACCTTTCCGGAAGAGGATGATGGCGGAAGTCGTGTACCTAACTGTGCCCCTATGTTTAAGTTTTGATTGGAATTCCATATTTTTGCCGTGATTGGTCCATCATATGTCCAAACGGAAAAAAGGACCGTGCAGGAAGTATGGTGACTGATTTCCTGTAAATAAGGAGTTATTCTGCTCGTTATATCCTCATTTCCTATCGCTGCCATTCCGTATTGAATCAATTTGCTCCCAAGGTGATACATACCGGTTGTCTTATCGCGATATAGTAACTCAAGTTGAGTCAAAGTATTCAAATACTTATAGAGGTTACTTTTCGTTATCTCCGTTAATTCCTGAATATCAGAGAATCTTAAAGGAGTTCTGTGGGAAGCAAGTAAATCTATGATGCTCATCCCTATTTGTAATGATTGAATCGTCGAACCGGATTTTACGATTTCCATAAATCAATCTCCCTAATCTGTTTTAATTTAGGTCTAGTATATCAGAATATGTAAAATATACATGAAAATCAACAGAAAAACCGCCGGATGCTTGAAGCTATCAATATACGTTCCTATTAAATGAATAACGAACTTTTTGATTCCGCGGTACTGATAATGGTGTAGATGATAACATTTGCACAAAAATTTGCAATACTTTCTTGACAGTATTCCGAAAATTAAGTTATCATTTATATAAATAGTGAACAATGTTATCTATAAGTGAAATAGATAAGGTGTACGTCATTCAAATTCTGGTTTGCGAAGCGAATCCAGCAGAATTAGGATGTTGGCATCAAAAAGAGGTTTTAAAAAAATCCAAATTAATAAAGGAGAATGAATATGAAATTAGTAACGTTCAGCAGTCAAGGATTTAAACGCATCGGTGCAATTTACCCGGAAAATGTAGTCGTTGACTTGAACTATGCCTATCAAGCGCTACTTGAAAGCGAAGGGAAACTTCGCAGTGAACAAATTGCTGACGCTTATGTCCCTGCAACAATGGAGGAGTTTTTACAGGGAGGGAATGAAAGCCTTTCCATCGCGCAAAAGGCTGCGGACTACGCTATTAGAAATCGTGATTCCTTCAGACATCAATTGGTACATGAAATTGAAAATATAAAGCTTGAGGCCCCTGTCCAAAAGCCAAGCAAAATTATTTGTGTCGGCCATAATTACCGTGAACACATTGCTGAAATGGGCCGTGAACTGCCGCCATTCCCTGTAGTATTCGCAAAGTTCGCCAATACAGTTATCGGTCCCCAGGATGATATACCGTTTTTCCCAATCTCGGAACAACTGGATTATGAAGCGGAATTCGCTTTTGTTGTCGGACAAAGGGCACGTAATGTTTCAAAAGAAGATGCTCTTGATTATGTAGCTGGTTATACAATTGCGAATGATGTCACTTACCGTGATATCCAACGGCGTACACTTGAGTGGCTACAAGGGAAAACGGTTGAAGGAAGTGCTCCGATGGGGCCTTGGTTAGTCACTTCCGATGAACTGTCCGATCCATCGGGCTTGAATGTCCGATTAACGGTAAATGGTGAAGAACGCCAAAAAACGAATACATCCAATTTCGTATTCGATGTGAAGTATCTAGTTGAATTCTTATCGAACTTAATGACTCTTGAACCAGGTGACATCGTACTAACAGGAACACCGGGTGGGGTAGGAGTAGCCCGTGATCCGCAAGTGTTCTTGAAAGATGGTGACGTTGTCAAAATCGAAATCGACAAAATAGGGTATCTTGAAAACCGTGTGAGACGTGTCGGGGAGGGAAAATAAAATGACTTATCAGGAAATCGGGACATCAATCCAATCAGTGCAACAATCCATTGACCATATTCTTGAGACAACGGCAAACCTACCGGAAGAAACGATCCGATTTAAACCGGCAGAGGATGAATGGTCGATCATGCAGATACTTTCCCATTTAGCTGAAGCCATTCCTTATTGGTTAGGTGAAGTGGAAACTGTAATAGCGATGCCTGGAGCCGAATGGGGGCGTGGATTGCAAGATCCAGCCCGATTGGCGGCGGTTACCGATACTGACAAACTTGCTGTGGATGATGTCATGAAGCAAGTGGAGGAGCTTAAATATAAAGTGGAGAGCGGTCTCGGGAATTTAGATGAAGAAACACTATCAAAAGAATCGCCACACCGGAATTTCGCTAAATTCGGAAACAAACCAGTTTCTTATATAGTCGATCACTTCATCGATGAGCATGTTTCAGGACATTATGATCAAATTAAGCGAAATCTTTCTAAAATCCAGTGAGGCAAGATAAAAAAGAAAGTAGGGATTAATATGGCTGAAAAATCGGAATACATGAATAGTACAATCGTAAAAGATTTTACAAAGGATATTCAGCAGTATAACCTTGGGCCGCTGTGGGAAGCCATTCCCGCTCTGATGGACCATGAACCTAAACCTCATGCACATGCTTATTTATGGAAAGAAGAGCTTTTGACAAAAAAATTGATGGAAGCGGCTGAAATCTTCACACCTGACCGAGGCGGGGAGCGCAGGGCGATTTATTTTCAAAATCCTGGCCTTACTTATCGCCAGCCTTGGGGATGGGCTTCGACAACACAAACGCTTTATGCTGCGGTCCAGCTGTTGTTGCCAGGTGAAGTGGCCCCTTCCCACCGTCATTCCCAAAGTGCACTTCGTTTCATTACGGATGGTGAAGGTGCCTACTCCATCGTGCAGGGAGAAAGGATCTTCATGGAAGAAGGCGATTTTTTGATCACGCCTAAAAACTTATGGCATGGTCATGGCCATGTTGGGGAAAAACCAATGATTTGGATGGATGCCCTTGATATCCCAACCATCTATTCCATAGGCGGCACTTTCTTTGAACCATATCCAGATCGGATTGAAACGCCTAAGCGGCCGGATAATTTTTCAGAGCTCCGTTATCAAGGCGGAATGGTTCGTCCAGTATCCGACCGTTATTCACAAGTGGCACCGCTTGCCAACTACAAGTGGAAAGGCACCAAAGCAGCGATAGAAGGATTGATGAATTTTGAACCGGATCCATATGAAGGTTTTGCCGTGGAATATATCAATCCATCAAATGGCCAGACGGCCAATCCGACGATGGGGGCATGGATGCAGAAACTTCCTAAAGGTTTCCATACGAAAGCCCATCGGCATACCCATTCCACGATTTATCAAGTGCACCAAGGATCAGGATATACGGTCATTAATGGTGTGCGTTTTGACTGGTCCAAGGGAGATTATTTCGTCGTTCCGAATTGGGCATGGCATGAGCACGTTGCAGAAGCTGATTCTTACTTATTCTCGGTAAACGACCTACCAATAATGGAAAGATTCGATTTGGAACAGCAACAAGCATTAGACACAAACAATGGGTACCAAAAGGTTGAAAGTGAATTCAAGCCTGTTTTGGTTTGAAAATAATCGGTTTGGAATCTTCAGCTAAGATACTAGTGAATAGATGAATGCCATTCGAATGAAAACGCTTACTGTGGTAGTGGTCCGCAACTTTGGCTAAAAGCAACTAATATAGGGGGAATTGATGATGAACACAGAAAAAAAACCATTCATCGTTATCGGTGGGGGAATTGGCGGATTGGCAACTGCTTTAGGAATCGCAGAAACAAAACGGTATGTAAAAGTCCTGGAACAAGCTCCCGAATTTGGGGAAATTGGTGCAGGGATTCAGCTTGCAGCAAATGCCACCAACGTATTGCAGCGTTTAGGTGTCATGGATAAAATCAATGATATTGCAGTATTTCCAAAAAGATTGGTGCTGATGGACGCCTTTTCCGGAAAAGAGCTTTCCGCTTTGGATTTAGGTGATGTTTATAAAGAAAGATATGGAGCTCCGTATGTTGTTTTGCATCGTTCCGATTTGCATAAAGTATTGGCTGAAGCCTGTGAAAAGAACCCATATATCGAACTGGTCACGAATCAAACCATTATTGAGACAGTAGAGTATGAAGGTGAAGTGACGGTTACTGCTGCCAACGGGTCCCAACATTCAGGAACTGCTGTAATTGGAGCCGATGGATTATGGTCCAAGGCACGGAAACTTTTTGTGGAAGATCAGCCGGTCTGCTCTCAATATGTTGCATACAGGGGAGCGATCCCGATGGAGGAGGTTACGAGCCATGGGGATTTAGATGATGTATACATGTGGATTGGGCCAGACCTTCATCTTGTTCAATATCCGGTTAGAAGGGGAGAACTTTATAACCAAGTAGTGGTTTTCAAAAGTTCTCAATATACAGAAGAAAACGAAAAAACAGATCAATGGGGAACACCGGAAGAAATGGACCGTGTATTTGCCGGAACTTGTGAGCTTGTTCAGAATGCGATTTCATTCATTCAAAGACAACGCCGTTGGCCGATGTATGACCGTTTTCCAATTGATAATTGGACAAAAGGAAGAATTACGCTTATGGGCGATGCGGCACATCCGATGCTTCAATACTTGGCACAAGGCGCTTGCCAGGCTTTAGAAGATGCAGCTTATTTGTCTGATATGCTCCATAAGCATGGGAATGACATCGAACAGGCATTTTTGGAATACCAGGAGGAACGCATTCCACGTACGGCTAATGTTCAAACGAGTGCAAGAATGTGGGGGGAAATCATCCACAATACGACCGATGCAGGCATTCTGCTCCGAGATACGATCCTTGCAGGTCGGACGGATAGGGATTTCCAATTCGTCGATGAATTTCATGGTTACAATAAAACGGCCGTGAAAGCATAAACCATTTTGTTTCATCCATAAAGGAATGTATCCATGTTACAAACTGAGCCTTTCTTCTATATGAAGAAAGGCTCAGTTTGTAGACAAAAGGGGTTCAGAATTAAAAAATTTCCGAACCCCTTTTAAAATTCCCTTGAAATTTTGACCAAAGGATAAGAGATTTGGGCTCTCGAGCCATTATGATAAGCCATTTTAGGACCTTACCATGTCCAAGTGGATCATCTGCGTCATCATCAAGATGTAAAACCTATATATGCGAAACGCAAAGAAACGATTGAGCTTGTATTCGCAGATGCAAAAGAAAAGCATGGTATGCGTTGGACTACTTTAAGGGGACCCTGAAAAATTGTCGATGCAAGCGATGCTTACTTTCGCTGCCATTCATTTAAAGAAGATGGATCCTTATCACCTCAAGTTTTAATAGTTCTATTTTAAAACAAAAAAGACTGTAGGCTAAAGGAGTTCTATTTGAAATTTTAAACATAGTTGATTGGAGCGGGTGTTCGAGACTCCTGCGGGAATAGCGAGTCCAAGGGAGATCCCACAGGCGCAAGTGCGCCGAGGGGGCTCCCGGAACGCCCGCGGAAAGCGAGTGCCCTACGTTCCAATCAACGTCCAAATTTGTACAGTCTGAGCCTTTCTTCTATATGAAGAAAGGCTTTTTGCGTTTATTTTCCAAACTACTGCATTTCTTATAACTTTCCTTTACATGGGGAGAATTAGAAGTATAATAAAAATATAAAGGTCAAAATTGGTCAAACCCAGTGGGGATTCGTTCATGATATAGATGAATGGGAGGTTTCAAGATGGATATTAATAAAATGACGGAGAGAACCCAACAGGCATTCACTGGCGGTCAGGAACTAGCCAATGAAAGAGGGAATCCCGAGCTGACAGAGCTTCATTTATTAATGGCCTTAATGGAGCAGGATGAAAGTTTATTAATCAGGATTTTATCGGAATCTGGTAAATCGGTGAATCTATTTGATATAGAGCTGAATAAGGAATTGGATAGATTACCGGAAGTGAGCGGGGGTGTTTCCCAGGTTTACATGTCATCCTCCCTACAGCAAATTCTGACGGCTGCCGAAAAGGAAATGCAGAAGTGGGAGGATGAATACTTATCTGTCGAACATATACTGCTTGCGTCTTTGCAAGTCAATAGAACGAATGTAAACAGGCTATTTTCATCATATGGAATTGATTATGATAAAGCAAAACGGGTTATAAGCGATATAAGGGGGAATCAGCGAGTGACTAGTCAAAATCCTGAAAGCACTTATGAAGTACTGAAAAAATACGGCAGAGATCTCGTTGCTGAGGTTAAATCGGGTAAGGTCGATCCAGTAATCGGTCGAGATACGGAAATCCGTAACGTCATCCGGATCCTTTCACGGAAAACGAAAAATAATCCTGTATTAATAGGAGAACCTGGAGTAGGTAAAACAGCGATTGTCGAGGGGTTGGCTCAAAGGATCGTCAGGAAGGATGTGCCGGAAGGTTTAAAGGATAAGACCGTTTTTTCACTCGATATGAGTGCACTTGTCGCAGGGGCCAAATTCCGAGGTGAATTTGAGGAACGCCTAAAAGCGGTGTTGAATGAGATCAAGAAGAGTGATGGGAAGATTCTCTTATTCATTGATGAATTGCATACAATTGTCGGTGCAGGAAGAACAGATGGCGCCCTTGATGCCGGAAATATGTTAAAGCCGATGCTTGCGCGCGGTGAGCTGCATTGCATCGGTGCAACGACCCTTGATGAATATCGGCAATATATTGAAAAGGATCCGGC
The DNA here is from genome assembly GCF_046715815.1 of Peribacillus sp. S4. Taxonomy (NCBI): domain Bacteria; kingdom Bacillati; phylum Bacillota; class Bacilli; order Caryophanales; family Bacillaceae; genus Peribacillus; species Peribacillus sp. S4. Next base: position 1,304,064 of record NZ_CP175708.1, read on the forward strand.
TTTGGAACGCCGTTTCCAACAGGTTCTGGTTCCTGAACCGGATGTTGAAGATACGATTTCAATTTTGCGGGGATTAAAGGAACGGTTTGAAATTCATCATGGCGTCAGGATACATGATCGGGCGATCGTTGCAGCCTCTGTCCTTTCGAACCGATATATAACGGAGCGATTTTTACCGGATAAAGCGATCGATCTAGTGGATGAAGCTTGTGCGATGATCCGCATGGAAATCGACTCCATGCCATCCGAGTTGGATGAAATCACGAGAAAAGTCATGCAACTTGAAATTGAAGAAGCGGCCCTGAAAAATGAAGACGACCCTCAAAGCAAAGCAAGGCTGGAAGGGCTTCAAAAAGAACTATCAGAACTTCAGGATCAAGCGAATAGCATGAAATCAAAGTGGCAAATGGAGAAATCAGCGCTTCAAAAGGTGCAGGACAAACGTGAAGAGCTTGAGAAACTGCGTCATGAACTGGAACAGGCAGAGAATGACTATGACCTTAACCGGGCAGCTGAACTTCGGCATGGAAGGATTCCGCAGCTTCAAAAAGAATTGGAAGCAATGGAAGACGAATTGGAAAAGGAAAAACAGGAATCACGATTGCTTCGCCAGGAAGTGACGGAGGAGGAAATTGCCTCGATTGTGGCAAGGTGGACAGGGATTCCGGTAAGCAAGCTGGTGGAAAGTGAAAGGGAGAAGCTGCTTCGCCTATCAGATATCCTGCATGAACGGGTAATCGGTCAAGGAGAAGCGGTGGAACTCGTATCCGATGCTGTTTTAAGAGCAAGGGCTGGAATAAAAGATCCAAACAGACCAATCGGTTCATTCATTTTTCTAGGGCCGACTGGTGTCGGTAAAACCGAATTGGTAAAAGCTTTGGCAGAAACATTATTCGATAGTGAGGAACATATGATTCGAATTGATATGTCGGAATATATGGAGAAACATTCCGTGTCCCGACTTGTTGGTGCACCTCCCGGTTATGTTGGATTTGAGGAAGGCGGCCAGCTTACGGAGGCTGTTAGGAGAAACCCCTACTCAGTCATATTATTGGACGAAATTGAAAAGGCGCATCCGGAAGTCTTCAATATTTTACTGCAAATGTTGGATGATGGAAGAATAACAGACTCCCAAGGCAGAACAATCAACTGTAAAAATACGGTGATCATCATGACTTCCAATATCGGTTCCCATTTCTTATTGCAATCCAACCGAGTGGATGGTGGCATTGAAGAAGAAATAAAAAATCAGGTCTTTAAAGAATTAAGAGGGCATTTCCGTCCGGAATTTTTGAATCGAGTTGATGATATTGTTTTATTCAAGCCTCTGACAAAACAAGAAATCGTTGAAATCGTAGATAAAATGGTTCATCAATTACAAGTGAGGTTAACTGAACAAAATATAGTTCTCAACGTCACAAAAGCGGCTAAGGAATTCATTGCGGACCAGGGATATGATCCGGTATATGGGGCAAGACCGCTGAAGCGATTCATCCAAAAGCATCTCGAAACGAAAATCGCCCGTAAAATCATAGCCGGGACTGTTGAGCTTAAAGAAGGAATCACGATTGATTGTGATCATGATGAATTGGTCCTCATATAAAAACGTCGCCATGCAGTTTACCCGTAAGCAAAGTATGGTATAACAAAAAGGACATCCTAAAAAGGATGTCCTCTTTTGCTTCTTAATGTTGATGGGAGTCTTTAGCTGGCCCAGCAGGCAAGATAGCAGGGATGATAAGAATCAGGATAGCAGCAGCCAATCCTAAAATCGTTCCCTGCGCAGCATCGTATGAAACTCCGATCATGGAAGAAACAACATATACAGTCATATGCACTAATAAGAATGTCCAAAAAATTGTCCAAGCATAACGCATCGAATTTCACCTCATTCCACTACATTCATTTTTATCTTACCATAATTAATATACAGTTAAAACGTGTTTTTAATAATAACCTTTAAATTATTCAATACATTAAATCATAAGAGAATTTTTTTTGGCATACAAGTTGGTTCAAAACTTCAAAAAGGAAATTATAGGGGAAAATAAACACAAAAGTCGTCCCTGCTTGGTTAATTTAAGATAAGAAGTTAGGCGTTTCCACTGACCCTTTCTATTTTTCGTCATAAATTAATATAGTAGTAGTAATATTCCTTAAAGGAGTTAGAACGATGGAACAACGAACTTTTCAAATTGATGACCAGTGGAATATCATCTATTATCCAGAGCGGCCCAGTGGTTTTTCCGTAATGGTAATTGGAGACCGCAGTCATTTTGTCGAAAAAGACAGCAGCTTTTGGCTGCAGCATCCTGGGAGGCTGCAGATATTGGAATATTTAAAGGAATACGGATACACGCTGTTTTCATCCAATTTTCACGGAGCCAACTGGGGCAGTCCTAAAGCACTGGACCTTTCCCTTAACCTATATATTCTTTTCATGAAAAAAGAAATAGTCAATCAAAGGGTTCATATATTGGCAGAGGGGACAGGCGCACTACTTGCCCTAAAGCTAATGAATGAACTTGGAAATAAAATTCGGTCTGTCGTATTGATTGATCCGGTTTTTTCCTTGAAAGCACAATTGGAGAAAGAAAAGGAAAATAAGTTCTTCTATAAAAAGTGGCTGTCCGAGGTTGCTGCTGCATATGAGCTTGAGCCTGCGGAATGTGAGCAGCATATCCTGGACACTGAAGATTCAGTAATCGCAGAGAATATCCCCATGAAAGTGATTCAGGTTTTTGGAAGCTTACGGAAAGAGCAAGCCTCCCTTTATCGGCAAATCCAGCTGGCAAGAAAAGCAGAACTGCAGCTGACGTATATATTGCCCGAAAAACGTTATAAAATCCCCTATCAAATACAAAAGTTTTTCAATGAGAATGAAGAGATTTTATGAGAAGAGATATATTTTTACAATAGTTTGCATACGATACAGCATCTAAAAAAACTAGACGTGCCGGGTGAAGTGGGCTTGATGGCATACGAGGAGGCTGTATTTATGCAAACAAACATTGTCATTGGCACTTATCGATTTGTGGGATTCTATGTGACTCAATATTTTTTGAACCAAGGGAAAGAAGTAATTGGAATCGATTGGGATGATTCCGAAGCAAATCAATATATTATGGAAGAAAAAGAACTTGAAATAGGAAGGAATTCAAATTTTATATACTTTCCGATAAATAAACTTAAATTATTGGATATTTCACAGGAGGACACGGTGTTCATCTCTTGCTACGATATTCAAAGCGGCAAAATGGGGAAAATCGATTTTCTGATAGGCGAAATCGTTTCCTTTATTGAGAAATTCAAAAATGGCAAGAATGAAACGCCCAATTTCGTTCTTTTCATGCCCATTGAAAAAGATGTCAGTATTTTTCATTCCATATTAAACTCGATTCGTGAAATCGATTCCGCAAAAATCATATTTTTACCTACGATTTATGGACCTTGGCAATCGGAAGGCATGAGCTTTGAAGCTGGAATCAATCAGCTTGGGCAGTCTGATATCAAAGCGGCAATAGCTGCCGAATATACCTTTGATGCTCTCTATATCACTGATTTTGTTAATGCTTTGGAAGCGGTGCTAACCTCAGGTTCCGATAGGGACATCCAATTGTGCAGCTCTATTGATGATCATTGGAATGAATGTGCCAAGCTAATATTTGATGAAAGCATGGATTCATTCACTCCCCAACAATCAACAACTAAAATCAATAAAGGAACAATATTTGAAGTGCAATGCAAAATGGAACCGGAAGAAGGCATTGCATTACAAAAAAAACATAATAAACGATTAAACTTACTTAAAAAGTGGAGAAAGCGTGATTAAAAAAATATTTTCGTTATTTGAGAAGAACAAAACGGTATATTTGCCTCTAATCTATATGTCTTGTACTATAATGTACAAGGATAGGAAGAACATCAAAAGATATCCATGATTTTATATGTGCGCCCTTTACGAAAGGGTTATGTGGAATTATGATATTATTGAGCTTTATTTTGGCATCACAAATCAATTGATGAATATTCAAAAGATAGGGGGGAAACGCGAATGAGTTCAGATAAAACTCTTGAATTTATGGGAATCGCCATGAAATACTTCCCAGAGGCTAAAGCGAAGCTTGAGGCAAGCGGGATTCCATTTTCAATGGAGATGGCAGAGCCATTCATGGAGCTCTTTAAAAGCGTAATGCAAGAAGCTTATGAGCTTGGCAAACAAGATGCTCAGCGTTAATTAAAGGCAGGCTGTCCCGATAAAGGGCAGCCTTAATTTTTTTATTCTTTTTTCAAGAACTTGGCAATCAATGGATCCAGATTGATTTTATCAATGGTCGGTTTGTATTGACTGTACAAGCCCATCAATGTTTCAACGCTCGCCATCAATTGCAAGTAATCAACCTTCGATTCCTCTTGCTCCGGTTCGGGTTTCCTGCCAAACATCAAATTCGAAAAATGATCATCCGGGTTTCTTTCGCGGTTGCGATTGAAAATGTCCACAATGAGTCCTCCTTTACTCCTTTTATTTATAATGTATGTCCCTGAATTCCCCTGGCATAGGCGCTTGACCGACTTCCGAAGGAGATTTCTTTAGCCTTTCAAATTGTTAACTCTTGCAAGGAAGTCTTTTTTTATATAAAATTAGTACCAGGTAATAATAGATGATTATAATAACTCATTAAAATATAAGGGGATGGCAAGATGAATGCTGGAATACTAGGGCTTGGCCGCTACTTACCCGACAAAATCGTTACAAATGCGGATTTAGAAAAAATTATGGACACTTCTGACGAGTGGATCCGGACCAGGACGGGTATCGAAGAAAGAAGAATTGCAAATGATGATATTGATACATCGGATATGGCTTATGAAGCCGCAAAGGCTGCATTGAAAAATGCGGAAATTTCGGCTGAAGAGATAGATATGATTCTTGTGGCTACCGTTACACCTGATCAGTCGTTTCCTTCTGTCGCTTGCATGATTCAAGAGAAATTGGGAGCGATGAAGGCAGCTGCAATGGATGTAAGTGCGGCATGTGCCGGATTTATGTATGCAATGATCACGGCACAGCAATTTATTAAGACAGGTGCATATAAGCATGTGTTGATTGTCGGTGTTGAAAAACTTTCGAAAGTAACCAATTGGGAAGACCGTAATACTGCTGTCCTTTTTGGTGACGGAGCGGGTGCAGCTGTACTTGGACCTGTATCTGATGGCAAAGGGGTCCTTTCCTTTGAATTAGGCGCAGATGGAACTGGCGGGAAACACTTATTACAGGAAGGAGATTTCATTCATATGAATGGACGTGAAGTATTTAAATTTGCTGTCCGTCAGATGGGGGAATCCAGCCTGGGTGTATTGGACAAAGCTGGTTTGACAAAGGAAGATGTGGATCTGCTTGTTCCGCATCAAGCAAACATACGCATAATGGAAGCCTCAAGGGAACGCCTGGGTCTCCCGCTTGAGAAAATGACAAAAACGGTTCATAAATATGGAAATACTTCATCAGCGTCCATTCCAATGGCCCTTGTGGAAGAAATGGAAGCTGGAAGAATCAAGGACAATGACTTAATCGTCATGGTCGGTTTTGGTGGTGGCCTTACATGGGGAGCGATCGCTCTTAGGTGGGGTAAATAAAAGAAGAAACAAATCGTAAGAGCTTTAAAAATAGGAAGGAGCCATTTTCAATGACTAATCGTCGTGTAGTTGTAACAGGTATTGGAGCAATCTCTCCAGTTGGTAATGATGCAGAAACTGGATGGAAGAATATAATCGAGGGGAAATCGGGAATAGGGCCTTTAACTCGTTTGAATGCTGAAGAATATCCCGTTAAAGTGGCTGCTGAAATCAAGGACTTTGATATAGAAACATATATAAATCGTAAAGAAGCTCGCAAAATGGACCGTTTTACGCATTATGCAATTGCAGCTTCCGTTATGGCATATAATGATAGCAAGCTGGAAATAACCGATGAAAATGCTGCACGTGTCGGGGTCTGGATCGGTTCGGGTATCGGCGGGCTGGAGACACTTGAAACACAGCATGAAAACTTTTTAAACAGGGGATATAAACGGGTTAGCCCATTTTTCGTTCCAATGATGATACCGGACATGGCAGCCGGCCAGGTTTCTATCTTACTGGGTGCAAAAGGAATCAATTCATGTACGGTAACAGCCTGTGCAACAGGAACAAACTCAATTGGTGATGCGTTTAAAGCCATTCAACGGGGCGATGCCGATGTCATGATTACAGGCGGGGCCGAAGCGCCAATCACAAAAATGTCGGTTGCAGGCTTCTGTGCAAATACGGCTTTATCGACAAATCCTGATCCACAAACCGCTAGCCGTCCTTTCGATCTTAACCGTGATGGTTTCGTAATAGGTGAAGGAGCTGGAATCATCGTTCTGGAAGACCTTGAACATGCATTGAATAGAGGAGCCAATATTTATGCTGAAATAGCTGGTTATGGCTCAACTGGAGATGCCTTCCATATTACCGCTCCGGCACCAGGTGGAGAGGGCGGTGCAAGAGCCATGAAAATTGCAATTGAGGATGCAGGTTTGAATCCGGAAGACATCCAATATGTGAATGCCCATGGAACGAGTACGCCTTACAATGACAAATACGAAACGATGGCAGTCAAAGAAGTCTTTGGCGACCATGCTAATAAACTTGCGATAAGTTCCACTAAATCAATGACAGGCCATATGTTAGGTGCAGCAGGCGGTGTGGAAGCAATATTCACGATTCAGGCAATCAGGGACAGCATTTTGCCTCCAACCATCAATATTGAAACACCAGACCCTGAGTGTGATTTGGACTATGTCCCGAATCAAGCAAGGAAGGGCGAAATCAATGCAGCCATCAGCAATTCACTTGGATTCGGTGGACATAACGCAACGATTCTTTTCAAGAAATATCAATAAGTTTTGAAGGAAGAGCAGATCTTTTTGGGATCTGCTCTTTTTTAGGTTAAAGGGAAAAGGGATATATTGTGTCATCCGCCTTCATTAAATCATACGATAGTCAATAGAAGCGGAGGTGTTTGGGGAAATGGGAGTCATTTCAACCAATGAATGGATGAGGAAGGATTTCAACCGGCCGATCCAGATGATGGAAAGACTTAAAAGCAATTTCAACGATACCCTTGATGCTGAAATGATGTATCATCATTTATTGAAGCATGGCATGTATTCGCCGAATCAAAAAACAAAACTCACATGGGAAGACTTACAGGAAAACGATGTATGGGAAAAAACACAAAGCTTGTTTACGGCTTATAAGAAGCTATGGGGAGGGCCTGATGTTCCCATATATATTTTCCCGCTCATGTCTACAGGGATATGGAATAAAAAAGTTGAAACGAAGTCAGGGTTGGCCTTTAAAGATAAACTATTCCTTTTTTACGGAAAGGGGATAGCCGAAAAGGAAATGGAGGCCCTGTTGATTCATGAATACCATCATGTTTGCCGTCTGCATCATTTGAAAAAGGACCAAAAAGAATTCACTCTCCTTGATACGATGATCATGGAAGGACTGGCGGAAAGAACGGTGGGAAAATATTTAGGAACAAAATATTTAGCGAATTGGACTAAGTTATATCAGGAAGATAAACTACGAGAATATTGGAGAAAGCATTTAGAGGAAAAGCACACAATAAAACGTACAGATCCTCTGCATGATGTACTTCTGCTTGGGACAAAAGGATATCCATATATGCTTGGATACTGTAGTGGCTATTACCTGGTGAAAAATTTTGAAAAACTCTCTGTGAAAAGATCATTCATTATTCAATCTGAAGAATTCTTATCAAAATAGAGCTAATATATACGTTCTTTTTTTCTCAATCTGTTTTCTAGAATAGGAATAAATTGTATGGTTCCTGCCTATACTGATTGACAAACAGAAATTTGTTTAAGTGAGGGATGAATGATGCTATATCTTCATGATGTATGGGTTAACTGGTTTGAAGGAGAAGAAAACGGCTATAATATTTGTCATTTTCATGAATGGAGGAAAGATGACGGGATCGAACTACTAGATCAAGTTCCTTTGTTGAAAGTGTCATCAACATTGTTCCACTACATAGAAAACGACTTGTCAGAATTACCTAAGCCATTGTTGAATGATGTTTATCAAAAAGCATATGCAAGGAAAAATCATGAGCGAATTCAGCTTGACTATTGTTTTATCGTGACTGACGGAAATGGAATTTTAGCTGTTGATACGATAGGTTATCATATTCCGATTAGGAAAAGCAGAATAATTCCCCGGCAGGAACAAATTGTTTATGACATGATAGAAAACCATGATGAGATGGATTACACCTTTACTGAAAAACCTACATCTGAGAAAGAATATCATATTTTGTCGCCGTCTCCCTTATTCATGAACGGTTTGACAAGAAAAGAAAGACAGCTTAAGCAATTGCTATTCATGGCCATGGACCAATTATTCACGGCGAAAAACACTGCTGAAATCCGGTATTGGTACACAGAATGGGCCCCTGAGAAATATGAAAGCATTCAAGAAATGGATTTTCAGATAGCTTGGCTTGAGTTATATGAGGAAATGAAGGAAGGCTGGTCAGAGAAGCACCTTCAACTTTGTGAAAACCTTGTGAAGGGGCAGCCTTTTTTTGAAAAGCTTTGGCAAGTGGAGGCTGGCGATAGCCCATCGATATTATGAACAAAAAAGACGATCCGTTGAGGATAAGTCTCAGACTGTAGACAGACTTGATGAAAATCGAATTGAACTGCCCCGTAAATGTTAGACACCAAACTAACATTTACGGGGTGTTTTTTATGGCTAATTTTTCTGCCGAACAGAAAATATTCATTACACGACTTTACCTTGAAGGAAAGCACAGCTATATGGATCTTCAAAAAATATTTGAAGTTTCGTATCAAGTGATTCAAGGATGGGTTCGTTTATACCAAATTCAAGGAGCCGATGGATTTAAGAAATCCTATACAAGTTATTCTACGGAGTTTAAAATGGATGTACTTAATTATATGAATGAAACGGGTATATCTTCTTACGACGCAGCCGCAAGGTTTAATATTTCATCTCCAGCACTAATTCGGACGTGGAGAATAAATGTTAATGCCTATGGATTAGATGCCCTAATTTCTAAGAAAAAGGGGAGACCATCCATGAAAAAAGATATCAATCCATCCAAACAAATTGAAGGTTCGGTTAAAGAGCTTGAAGAACGAATTAAACAACTAGAAATGGAGAATGCGTATTTAAAAAAGTTAAATACTTTAGTTCAAATGCAGGAAAAATTACAACCCAAATCAAAGCGCAAGTAATTTATGAACTAAAGTCCATTTATGAGGTTGTGGCCTTAATTAAAGTCGCTGATATTCCACGTAGCACGTACTATTATTGGGAAAAACGCTTGAATCGAGAAGATAAGTATTCGAAGGTAAAAGCCACTATTCAGTCTATCTATCATGAACATAAAGGACGTTACGGTTATCGTCGTATCACAAAAGAGTTAAAAAAATATGGGTTTTCTCACAATCCAAAGACCATCAACCGCCTCATGAATGAAATGGGCGTAAAATGTTTAGTCCGTATGAAAAAGTATCGTTCGTATAAGGGGCGTGTTGGTCGAATTGCCCCCCATATTTTACAACGTGATTTTCAAGCCGAGAAAATGAATCAAAAATGGGTAACAGACGTAACGGAATTTCATTTATTTGGGGAGAAACGTTACCTATCCCCTATCCTTGATTTATGTAATGGTGAAATTATTGCCTACAAAGTGATGAAACGCCCTGTTTATAAACTTGTTGGAGATATGTTAGATGAGGCGATTAAACACCTAAAACCAGAAGATACGGTCATCCTCCATTCGGATCAAGGGTGGCATTATCAAATGAAGAAGTATCAAAAAACCTTAAAAGATTCCCGCATTATACAAAGCATGTCCCGTAAGGGAAATTGTTTAGATAACGCAGTCATTGAAAACTTTTTTGGCTTGTTAAAGTCTGAATTGCTTTATCTCCAAGAGTTTGAAAGTATGGAGCACTTTGAAAAGGAATTAGATGATTATATACATTACTATAACCACAAACGAATGAAGGTAAAATTAAAAGACCTGAGTCCGATAGAATACCGAACTCAGGTCTTAGAAGCTGCTTAAATTATATGTCTAACTTTATTGGGTCAGATCAAATCTGTCTACAGTTTTTTATGTGCAATTTGAAAATTTGCCTGAGCCCGCGGAGGAGTGACATATTTGGCAAGAATGTGAAAAGAATCACGAGAGGTCAACTTCTCCAAACAAACAAAAGGTTTCGGAATGATACCATTCCGAAACCTTTTGTTTACACACTGAGACGATTTTTGTTGAGAATCGTCTTCTTTTATCTCTTTCTGCCAAGTCCCATGCCATTATACATTTTTCTGATCATTTTATTGGCTTCAATATTCGCCTTTTCTGCACCGCGGTCCAGAATTTCATCCAATTCAGGTGAATCGATCAATGCATTATAGCGTTCTTGGATTGGTAGGATTTCTCCAAGAACCACCTCAGCCAAATCACTTTTAAAGTCACCATAGCCTTTGCCCTCATACATCTCTTCAATTTCTGAATAGGATTTTCCACTGAAAATGGAGTATATGGACATCAGGTTGGAAACACCTGCTTTGTTTTCCTTATCGTAACGGACAATTCCTTCCGAATCGGTAACTGCGCTCTTGATGTTTTTTTCGATTTGCTTCGGATCATCCAATAAGGCAATCGTCGCCTTTTTATTAGGATCGGATTTGCTCATTTTCTTGGTTGGTTCCTGAAGGGACATGATACGTGCCCCTTCTGTAGGGAGGCTAATTTCCGGGATTTTGAATATGTCATTATGCTTTTTATTGAATCGTTCAGCCAGATCGCGTGTCAATTCAAGATGCTGTCTTTGATCTTCCCCGACAGGGACCACATCTGTACTATAAAGGAGAATATCGGCAGCCATTAACGGCGGGTAAGTGAGCAGTGCTGCGGATACCCCTTCTTTGCCAGCGGATTTGTCCTTGAATTGTGTCATTCTCTCAAGTTCCCCGATATAGGATATACTCTGTAAAATCCAGCCTGCCTGTGCATGCGCTGGTACTTCTGATTGAATGAAGATGATATTCTTTTCAGGATCCAGGCCAATGGCCAGATATAAAGCAGCCAATGTTTTAATGTTTTTCCTTAACTTGATGCGGTCTTGTGGAACTGTAATTGCATGTTGGTCAACAATACAAAAGAAACATTCATATTCATTTTGTAAGTTAACGAATTGTTTCATGGCTCCGATGTAATTTCCTAAAGTAACGGAACCGGATGGCTGAATGCCGGAGAAAATCCTTTTCAACTGCTAGTCACTCCTCTAAATACGTTTATTGATAAATGGATATTCGCTCTTCATTATTGTAAGGATAAATAGAAAATGAATCCACATTCTTTGAAAGAAATGTGCATGTTCCTGTGTGAGGAAACGCTCATTTGAATCTTGTGGAGGGCCGTTTTGTCCTGTATCGATGCCATTCTGAGAATACGAAATGTCCACTATACTGTATTTTAGCATTTATTCATATTAAATGTATAATCGAAACGGAAATCAAGCCATTAGAAAGGATTTCCGTTTCTTTTTTTGACATGGAAGAAATGAAGGGTTCGAGGAAAATCAAACCGTTTAACATATACCACAATGAGCAGACCATTTTAGGGAAGGATACTCACAAGGGAATACAGGATTGTGAACGTATTCTTAAGCTGAAACTTTGTAAAGCAGTTTTTTTAATTATTTATCATATATAGGAGTAAAGTTAATTGTTTGTGGTATTAAAGAAAGGGGTTTATTATATTTGTTGAATATTGATGACTGATGGCGAATGAGGTGGAGAAAATGAAACCAATGTGTAAATGGTTGATGACAGGTATGTGCATATTCCTGATTCAACAGCCAGTTCATGCGCAAGGCATGAACGAAACGAGGCAGGTAGCATTAGAAAATAAAGAATTGCCTGCGAGCGTACCGCGTTTTGTTTTTGATTCGGGGTTGAAATTCGACTATCCGGATGCTGTACGCGGAATATATGTGACAGGGCCTGCAGCGGGTGGCAATAAACTGAATGAACTTATCAAATATGTAGATGAAACCGATTTGAATGCGATGGTCATTGACATTAAGGATGACAAGGGGAACGTAACGTATAAAACGGAAGATCCCGACTCTCCATATGCTGGGATTGGTAAAGACTACATAAAAAACCCAAGGGCAATGCTGAAAAAATTTGAGGATAAACAGATTTATCCGATTGCAAGGGTTGTCGTCTTTAAAGACTCCCTTTTGGCCAAAGAGAAACCTGAGTTGTCTTTTTTAGATGGTGAAAAGGTATGGAAGAATGGTCGAGGGGAAGCCTTCGTTAACCCATTCTTAAAAGAAGTGTGGGATTATAATGTCGGTATTGCCATTGAAGCGGCAAAGATGGGCTTTAAAGAAATTCAATTTGACTATGTCCGTTTTCCCGAAGGATTCGAAAATAAAGAAGATGATTTGAAATATGATGTCGGTGAATATGATGAAGCGAAAATGAGTCATACAGCCAAAAGGGTTCAGGCAGTTACTGATTTCGTAAGTTATGCGAGGAAACAACTGGAACCATACGATGTCAAAGTGTCGGTGGATATTTTTGGATATGCGGCTACATTGCCTGAAGCTCCCGGAATTGGGCAAAACTTCACAAAAATCTCTGAGAATGTTGATGTAATTTCCTCGATGATCTATCCGAGCCACTGGACATCTTATTTTGGTATCGAAAAGCCTGATTTGGAGCCTTATAATCTCGTTAAGGAATATGCGAAATTGGAGAACGGGAAGCTGAAGGAACTAAAAACACCACCTACTTCAAGACCTTGGCTCCAAGATTTTACTGCTTCATATTTAGGTGATGGTAATTACCAAAGGTATGGTAAGGAAGAAGTGGAAGCCCAAATAAAAGCATTGAATGATAATGGTATTGATGAATACCTATTGTGGAATGCAGCAAATCGATATACAAAGGGAGTAGACTATACCCCATGAAAAAAAGGATGACCTAGGAAGTTCCTTCCGGTCATCCAAAATTCTCTCTGAATTACCGCTTTTTATTCCCGCCAACTTGACTCCACCCTGACTGAATTCGTTTCGATTGATCGAAAATATGAGAGTGACGTTTCCCGCCAAACCATTTTTCGCCGATGCCATTCGTCACAACGCCATTCACAGCCGTAATGCCAATAACGCAAGCGGCGACTAAAAAAAAGTCCAAAAAGTAGCTGATCATCAAAACCCTCCTAATATTTTCAAGCTATTCAAGTTCCATTGTAGTGGATAAGAAAAAATCTGGAAAGTATAAACTAGCAAATGAGGAGATTAAATTATGAATTGGTATGAAAAGCTAAACCAGTATTTCCCTATTGAAGAAATGAAGTCAAAAGAACACATAGAAGTTCTTTTAGAAGATAAGCAGGAAATATATAAAAAGGATGAAGGTCCCGACCATGTTTTATTATATGTGGAAGGGGACGAGTTTATATTCGTTGATTACCTTTTTGTATCAAAGAAATCAAGGGGGCAGGGACTTGGAAGAAAATTAATTCAAAAGTTGCAAAAAAAGCAGAAAACGATCTTGCTGGAAGTAGAACCAGTACAAGAAAATGATGATGATACATTTAAAAGGCTGAAATTTTATAAAAGGGAAGGATTCAAGCACGCCTCTTCGATTTCCTACAGCAGAAAATCGCTTGCCACCAAGGAGAATACGCCTATGGAAATCTTGTATTGGCCGGCAAATCCATCTGTCGATGAAGAAGATGTATTTGATTTCATGAAAGAGATTTATTCTGAAATCCATACTTACAAAGATGATGATCTTTATGGGAAATCTTATCAAGATGTAGATGATGTACTTAGCTTGAATGCAGGTCAGGAAGCCGATATTTTTAAAGAGATGGAAGTTTGAGTAAAAAGGGCCGGTTGTTAACCTGCCCTTTTTAGTTTGTCGAGATCATGTTTTTTAAAAGGATAATTTGGTTAATATTCAATAAAGTCATATTGGTTGTAACCTCCAATATATTGAGAAATATGCGACACACCTGCCGAGATGCTGGCTAGCCGAGACCCCACAGACGCTTGCGTCAAGGAGGCTTGGCAGACAGTCGGCGAAAAGGGAGCGGATTTCTGGAATCAACTGGAATGAAGTTTTAAGAAAAAACCGTAGGCTAGACTCATCCCGAACCAAATTTAAGACTAGGTGATCCTTGATGTTCTTACTGTAATCCTTTGAGGATGGAAGAAATATGCGACACACCTGCCGAGAAGCTGGCTAGCCGAGACCCCACAGACGCTTGCGTCAAGGAGGCTTGGCAGACAGTCGGCGAAAAGGGAACGGATTTCTGGAATCAACTGGAATGAAATTTTAAGAAAAAACCGTAGGCTAGATTCATCTCGAACCAAATTTAAGACTAGGTGATCCTTGATGTTCTTACTGTAATCCTTTGAGGATGGAAGAAATATGCGACACACCTGTCGAGAAGCTGGCTAGCCGAGACCCCGCAGATGCTTGCGTCGAGGAGGCTTGGCAGACAGTCGGCGAAAAGGGAACGGATTTCTGGAATCAACTGGAATGAAATTTTAAGAAAAACCGTAGGCTAGACTCCTCCCGAACCGAATTTAAGACTAGGTGATCCTTGATGTTCTTACTGTAATCCTTAGAGGATGGAAGAAATATGCGACACACCTGCCGAGATGCTGGCTGGCCGAGACCCCGCAGATGCTTACGTCAAGGGGGCTTGGCAGACAGTCGGAGGAAAGGGAGCGGATTTCTGGAATCAACTGGAATGAAATTTTAAGAAAAAACCGTAGGCTAGACTCCTCCCGAACCAAATATAAGATAAGGTGATCCTTGATGTTTTTTTTACTGTAATCCTTAAAGGATGGAAGAAATATGCGACAAACCTGCCGAGAAGCTGGCTAGCCGAGACCCCGCAGATGCTTGCGTCGAGGAGGCTTGGGAGACAGTCGGAGGAAAGGGAGCGGATTTCTGGAATCAACTGAAATGTAATTAACAGAAAAAACCTTAGGCTAGACTCATCCCGAACCAAATTTAAGACTAGGTGATCCTTGATGTTCTTACTGTAATCCTTAGAGGATGGAAGAAATATGCGATACACCTGCCGAGATGCTGGCTAGCCGAGACCCCGCAGATGCTTGCGTCAAGGAGGCTTGGCAGACAGTCGGCGGAAAGGGAGTGGGGTTTCTGGAAACAAATGGAATGAAATTTTAAGAAAAAACCGTAGGCTAGACTCATCCCGAACCAAATTTAAGATAAGGTGATCCTTGATGTTTTTTTTACTGTAATCCTTAAAGGATGGAAGAAATATGCGACACTCCTGCCGAGAAGCTGGCTAGCCGAGACCCCGCAGACGCTTGCGTCGAGGAGGCTTGGCAGACAGTCGGCGGAAAGGGAGCGGATTTCTGGAATCAACTGAATCGTTTTTTAGACTGAAGACTAACTGTCTTTTACTGGCATATTCTGCAGGGAAATGAATATCTATAACTTCTTGGATGGTAGATTACTCCCTTATTGCGGATTCTTTCGAATTACCTTTTTTACTTTTGGAAATATATGTGCTAAAAGAATGGTTTTTCTTGTAAAAGGAGGAATTTGCTTTTTATTAAAGAAAATATATTAACATGATCTTGTTTATTGACAAGGATTGGGGGTAAATAAAAGTAACGAGATAATTAAATAATCATGAGGGCAGAATTGAGAGTTAAATGAGAATGGCAGGTATGTTTTTTCAATTAGAAAATGTGGTCTTAATGTATTACATAAAAAAATGAAATAGCTATAGTACAGCCTGAACAGGAAGTTTTAAAGGATTTTTTCAAATATCAAAAAGGGTATTCATTTTAAAAAAATTAGTGTATAATAAGGAACATGAAATACTTATTTAAAATTATTTCAAATTAGAGTGGTACTTATGAATACTAATAGTAGATTTCCCCTCATAGATCACCGATTCTATATTTAGGGAGTGTGAGTAAGCATGGTAACATTATATACATCACCTAGTTGTACTTCATGCAGAAAAGCAAAAGCATGGTTAGAGGAACATGAGATTGGATATAAAGAAAGAAACATTTTTTCAGAACCGTTAACGATTGATGAGATTAAAGAAATTCTTCGAATGACAGAAGATGGAACCGATGAAATCATTTCAACACGGTCAAAAACTTTCCAAAAGTTAAACGTAAATTTAGAGAGCCTGCCTCTTCAAGAATTATATAAATTGATCAAGGAGAATCCTGGACTGTTGAGACGTCCAATTATCCTTGACGAGAAACGGCTTCAAGTTGGTTATAATGAAGATGAGATAAGACGATTTTTACCACGTAAAGTTCGTACCTTCCAATTACGGGAAGCACAACGTATGGTCAACTAATAAGGTCTTTCAAGCTCTGCCAGGAAATGTGCAGGGCTTTTTCTTTATACATATCCGATTTTCCGCTGATTTTTTTAACTTAATGACGGGGAACATAAAAGGATTGATAGGCGACAGCGGTCGTTTCTTAGCTGCAACAGGTCCCTTGAACCGGTCATCATTTAAAGAAAAAATAAGAATGCAGCTCATCATGCCATGTATATAATATGACATTGACGGCAGTAAGAGTGAAATTTAATAAAGCATTATGATAGTTGCATGCGGATGTATTTTTTTATAGAATGAATGGAATATTAGGCAAACAATTGTTTTTTAGATAAGTAATGTTTTTTATTTCCCTTCTTCAAGGTTTTGTCATAAAATGATGTAAAATAGTCTGTTTTAATGACTATCATGATTTACAGTATTCACTTACGGGTAAAGAGCTTTTAAGAGCAATTTTCGCTTGGGGGTTATTATCCCTTCAAAATGAGAAAGGAAGGGAGAGGGGAATCATGGAAATCGAACGCATTAATGACGATACAGTAAAATTTTATATTTCCTATATAGATATTGAGGAAAGAGGCTTTGATCGCGAAGAAATTTGGTACAGCCGCGAGCGAAGTGAGGAACTTTTTTGGGAAATGATGGATGAAGTGCATCAGGAAGAAGAATTCATGATTGAAGGACCTTTATGGATTCAAGTTCAAGCCCTTGAAAAAGGCTTGGAAGTTTTGGTCACAAAAGCCCAGCTTGCCAAAGATGGTCAGAAACTCGAGCTGCCTCTTTCAGATGATAAGTTAAGGGATTTGAATGTATCAGACAAGATGGATACGCTTCTTGATCAACATTTTCATGGCAAAGATGAAGAAAGCGGTATGACATTCGAAGATGGTATGATTGAATTCATCACGACTTTCGAGGATTTCGAAGATGTCATTTCATTAAGCAAACGTCATGGCTTGGATGATTGGACGACTAAACTTTATGTTTATCAGAATAAATATTATCTTTATATCGAATTTTCCGAAGCGGAGATTGATGAGGAAGAAATCGATAATGTTCTAAGTCTTTTATTGGAATATAGCCAGGAGTCGCCTATAACGGTGCACATGCTTGAAGAGTACGGAAAGATAGTTATCGAAAATGATGTATTCACAACGGTCGATAAATATTTCGCATAGACTGTTGAGGCCGATTTCAGTAGAAATCGGCCTTTTCGTCTAAGGGGGTTTTTTTAGTGTTCCTGTGTTTGTTAATTGGAGGGAGTCTAGGTGAAGAATATAGTTGGCATCGGTCTGCTTATTCTCATGTTGTTCAGCACTTGGCATTTTCTATTAAATGACGTTGATGGCGGGCTGATTTTTTATTCTAGCCTTATTTTGACCATTTTCTTGGTGATAATTGGATTCAACATCTTCCTCGAAAATCGAGATCCCATCCAGACCATAACATGGCTAGTTATTTTTTGCGCTTTCCCATTCATCGGTTTCATTTTTTACTTTTTGTTTGGCCGTAATTTTCGGAAAGATAGGATATTTCGCAAGAAGTACTTTTTGGATAAACATACTTTCGTGAAAATAAGCGGCGAAGCGGGATATAATGAACGAATTATGGAAATGGGCGAGCACCCTCAGCAGTTAATCACTCTTGCAAATAGGCTGGGGAATAGCCCTGTATCATTTACGACCGAAACCAGGGTTTTACGGAATGGTGAGGAGACATTTTCCAATATCATCGAAGAATTAAAAAAAGCAAGACATCATATTCATTTAGAATATTATATTGTTAGGGATGACCGCATTGGCGGACTGCTAAAAGACATCTTGATACAAAAAGTAAAAGAAGGGGTAAAGGTCCGTTTTCTCTATGATGCGGTTGGTTCCTGGAAGTTAGCCCGATCTTATATCGATGAACTGAAGAATGCGGGAGCCGAAATGGTGGCCTTTGGTCCGTTGCATCTCCCTTTATTAAATAATAAATTCAACTTTCGCAACCATCGTAAAATAATTGTGATAGATGGCTCTGTCGGTTTCATCGGCGGCCTCAATATAGGGGATGAATATTTGGGACAAGACCAGAAATTCGGTTCTTGGCGGGATACGCATCTCATCATAAAGGGGGAAGCGGTCAGGACGTTACAGCTCATATTTCTGCAGGATTGGTATTATAGCACCAACAATAGTTTTTTAAGCGATGAATATCTCATGACCGGAATGCCGAACCATCACGGATATGGCGGAGTTCAATTGATTGGCGGAGGGCCGGATAGTGAATGGACGATCATTAAAAGCATTTTTTTTAAGATGATCACTTCAGCAGAAAAGTCCGTCTGGATTGCCTCCCCGTATTTCGTTCCTGATGACAATATCTTACAAGCGTTAAAGGTGGCTGCTTTAAGTGGTTTGGATGTCAGGCTTCTCGTCCCGAAGAACCCCGATAAACGTATCGTATTTCATGCTTCGAGAACTTATTTTCCCGAATTGCTTGCTTCTGGAGTTCGTATATTTCAATATAATGAAGGCTTCATGCATAGTAAAATCATCATAGTGGATGACCAAATGGCATCAATTGGGACAACCAATATCGATATGAGAAGCTTTCACCTGAATTTCGAGGTCAATGCATTTCTTTACCGGACGGAAAGTGCTCAGCAGCTTGTGAATGATTACATGGAAGATATAAAGGTATCCAAGGAAGTGGAGATTGATGAGTTTTCCAAACGGAATTTCGGTTTAAAATTATTGGAGTCCACTTGCCGATTGCTTTCACCTCTTCTTTAGATAGTAACTCTCTTTTATGCCGTTCAGGCATTTTTTTTTTCACATTAAAAGGAATCCTAAGCGAACCAGGCGAATGTAGTGGGTGAGGAGGAGATGTATGCTAACTGCGATAAATAAAGAAGGGACTTGGATTACCCTCCCTGAAAAGATACCGGCAAACATGATTGATGACTGGAGAAAGTCAGCAGATTATTACTGTCCATGCTGCAAGATGGAATTGACCATCAAAGCGGGCAGTGTAAGGGTTCCGCATTTCGCCCATAAAAATAGTTCTTCATGCCGTGCTTCTTCAGAACCGGAATCCGCCTATCATTTAATGGGAAAAAGAAAATTGTTTCAGTGGTTTTTATCACATGGTTATCAAGTGGATCTAGAAGCCTACCTTCCCGAAATTAAGAAAAGAACTGATATTTTAGTGAGGATAGGAGGTAATCGTTATGCGATAGAATTTCAATGCTCAGTTATCCCCGAGGCGGAATTCATGGAAAGGTCAAGAGCCTATCAAAGCATAGGCATTAAACCAATCTGGATCCTCGCTGCAAAAAGCTTAAAAAGGAAAAGCTTTTATGAATTCAGTATATCCCGCTTCCAATGGCTCTTCGTCACCGGCAGCTTCCATCATCCGTTTCTTTGGATGTATTGCCCGGAAACTGATCATTTATCAGTATTGAAGAACCTCACTCCTTTTACCCCTAGAACCGTCTTTGCCGAATTGACAACAGCTTCTCTAAAGCTCCTTCCCCCGAGTCGGGCAGTGCCCCAAAACTGCTTTCGTTTCCCTTTCCTGCCTGTATGGAGATATAAACGAAATGGCTGGTCGCTCCATCGAGTGAAAACAGCACGCAGATGCGATCCTTTTTTCGAAGCCCTATATTTACATCATATTTCACCTGCGACACTTCCAATTGAAGTGGGTGTTCCCGTCAGAGGGATGCTGTTGATCGAAACTGCCTCAATCGAATGGCAGGCATGGTTATACATGGATGCGTTTCAAGAGAAAAGAACAGGGGAAAAGATTTATATGGCTGATATTATCCGCATTTTTAGAAAGCGTTCAAAAAAAGGGGAAATAAAGTTCAGACCGTTGCCATTGCTTCATGAAAAAACCATCGAGTATCCTATTGATCAATATATCATGCTTTTGGAACAATTGGGTTATCTATCAAAGCTGGAAGAAGGGGTTTTTAAAATTGAAAAGGAATTTACCCTTCCCTTCACCAGTGATCAAGCTCAAATTTTGGAAAAAGATTTCTATGATAAGCATAAATTGATGATGGAAAAGGGGAATATCCAGTATAATCAGTGATGACATCTCAATTTATCTTGAATTCAGATGAAATGGCAGGATTATTTTTGTAAATGGAGAAATAGTAATAAGAACTGGGAATTAAACAGAATGAAGCATGGCAGTGTTCAATCCGGTTTAATGAGTTAGCCCAATGGCAAGTTTCTATAGAATGGGGAGGAATTTTTATGGCACAGGAAACAAAAACGAATACATTACCTTCAAGAAGTGAAATAGCTCCTGAAGATACTTGGAGACTGGAAGATATCTTCGCAACCGAGGAAGATTGGGAAGCTGCCTTCAAAGCGGTAAAGGAAGACCTCAAGAAAGCGGAGGCGCATAAAGGGACGTTGGGAGAAAGCGCAGAAAAGCTATTTGCGGCCCTCCAACTTCAAGATGAGGTTTTCGAGAAGCTAGGGAAAGTTTATTCTTATTCACATATGCGCAATGATCAAGATACAACCAATCCATTTTATCAAGGGATGGAGGATCGGGCAAAAGCTTTATACGCACAGGCAGCGGCTGCGTTTTCATATATGGTTCCTGAACTATTGAGTATTGACGAAAGTAAAGTGGAAGGGTTTTTGGAAGAAAAAGAAGAATTGAAATTATATAAACATTCTTTAGAGGAAATTAATCTTCAGAGACCCCATATCCTATCAGCAGAGCAGGAAGAACTATTGGCACAGGCATCAGAAGTACTCGATGCATCGGGTAATACTTTCGGTATGCTTAACAATGCCGATCTGAAATTCCCGACCATCAAGGATGAAGAGGGAAATGAAGTGGAAATTACTCACGGAAGGTATATCAGATTTCTTGAGAGTGAAGATCGCCGTGTACGTGAGGAGGCATTTAAAGGGGTATACAGCAAGTACGGGGAGTTCCGTAATACATTTGCTTCAACACTGTCAGGTGAGGTGAAAAACCACAACTTCAATGCCACGGTTCGAAAATATGATTCAGCACGCCAAGCGGCTTTAAGTAATAATAACATTCCGGAGACCGTATACGATAATCTCGTTAAAACGGTCAACGACAACTTGCCATTACTGCACCGTTATCTTGATTTACGTAAAAAGGTACTGGAATTAGATGAACTTCATATGTATGATTTATTCACTCCTCTTGTTAAAGAAGTGAAGATGAAAGTGACATATGACGAGGCCAAAGATTATGTCCTTAAAGGTCTTGCTCCGCTAGGGGAGGACTATTTGAACGTTTTGAAAGAGGGATTTGAAAACCGTTGGGTCGATGTGCATGAGAACAAAGGGAAACGAAGCGGTGCCTATTCTTCGGGGACATACGGGACGAACCCTTATATTCTAATGAACTGGCAAAATAACGTCAATAACTTATTCACGCTCGTTCATGAGTTTGGGCATTCGGTCCATAGCTACTATACACGTAAACATCAGCCATATCCATACGGGAATTATTCAATTTTTGTAGCGGAAGTTGCATCCACTTGTAATGAAAACCTGTTGAATGATTATTTACTGAATTCAATCGAAGATGAAAAGAAACGCATCTATTTACTGAACCATTACCTGGAAGGCTTCCGTGGCACATTGTTCCGACAAACGATGTTTGCTGAGTTTGAACATACCATTCATTTAAAAGCTCAAAATGGAGAAGCGTTGACGGCGGATATGCTAACTAAGGAATATTATGGGCTGAACAAGAAATACTTTGGCGAGAACGTGACCATTGATGAAGAAATCGGTTTGGAATGGGCTCGTATTCCACACTTCTACTATAATTACTATGTTTATCAATATGCAACTGGAATCAGTGCAGCAACAGCATTGAGCAAGCAAATCCTTGAAGAAGGAGAGCCTGCTGTCAAAAGGTATCTGGAGTTCCTGAAATCAGGAAGTTCCGATTATCCGATTGAAGTACTCAAAAAGGCCGGCGTCGATATGACAAAAGCCGAGCCTGTACAAGAAGCCATGAATGTATTCGAAGAAAAATTAAATGAGTTGGAAGAACTTTTGAATAAATAGGATGTGGATAGGACCCGAACACTTCGGGTCCTTTTCATCTTTATCTGGATATCCGTCATAATCCTTTAAAACGATTTCTCTGATTTAAGCTATGAAGAATTATGAACAAAACAAAAAATAAAATAGGGGAGGTAAAATACAGAGGAATGAGGTCCATGATACCGAGTAGCTGGACAAATAGCGACCCCATCAAGAGTATGAGTAGAATAAAGCCTTTCAATTTGGTCACCTCCAACCTGGCAGCAGTAAAAACTCATCTGCTCATTATTAGATAGTATGTTTTAGAATAAGCAGTATTCTAAGAATATGACAATAATGTGAAGTCGCGCACAAAGTTCTTGCAAATAAGGTGTGTAATCTGCTATAGTACAGATATAGAAGTTATCACATCCCAAACATATACCCCTTTGTTTGTTCGTCGTGAAATTTCTCCTATCCCCTTAATCGTATAAATAGGTGAAAACCCCAGCAAATTTCGTGATTTGCCGGGGTTTTTCATGTCCATGAAATATAATGGTACCGGTAGTAATAAAAGTTGAACGTTAGCTGAATGAATAAAAAGAAATGTTTAGCCATTTTTGTGATTCATTTCACAAATAGACTCAATCCCATACTAAATCAGCTATCAAAACACGTATGGCCTAAAAATTAAAACCGTCTCTTATTTAGCTATATATACTAGAAAGGATAATAAAAGACGAACAATATATATTGTGAACAATTTGTGAAAAGTTACACATATGGTTGAAACATAAATGGGTTATCTGTTATATTGTATATTGTGAAGTGAATCACAAACAAACTTATACCCCTTTGTTTGATCGTGAAAAATTTCTCCCATCCCCTTATTTCTTATAATAAAAAAACCATGCAATCTTTTGATTTGCATGGTTTTTCCCTTTTTATAACAAAGAAGCAGTCAAATTCATGACTGTTTCTTTGTGTATCTCCAAAACGTTCCGTATTTAGCAGGAATTTTCTCTGCCAACTGTTTTAAAACAAGCTTTTTCATTTCCAACTCGACGGTATTCTTACTCATATTATAAACCGTTTCAATCTCCTTTGTGGCCACTAGTTTGAAACAGCTTAGAAATTCTTCGAGAGAGGGAGGGGGTGCGGGGGCTGGAAGACCATTCAGCATATCTTCTAAAATTTGAACATATACCTCGTAAGAATAGACACCTGAAACCTTTATTCCCTCTTCTTCAATATTTTGATTGAAAAAGACAAGGGAAGGTATTTCAGTCACTTCCATTTCACCTGTGATTTTCATGTCACATTGAAAGCCTTTTGCTGCACTGGAAGAATTGATGTCATAAAGGAATTCCTCCACATCCAAACCGACCATTTTGGCACATTCGGTCAAGACCTCGATATTGGATATATCCTTTTTACCTATGAATACAAATTCTTGAAGCTGCCTTAAAAAACGAATGGCCAATTTACGGCCCTGCAATTCCGCTGCCTTTATTGCGATGGAAGCTGTATATGGAGAAGAGATTGGGTTTTCAGACCAAAGGCTCCCGTCGCAGGACATTCCCGAGCGGCTGGCTGTCTTTTCCCAAACTTGAGCAAGGTTTTCATAATTTTTATTTTTCCCCATATTAAGAGAATCGATTTTACCGCTTAAAACATGGCGTAAACTGAACAGTTGGCCATATTCTATCTGTAATTTCCTAATAATTGGTTCTAAGCCCCAGCATTCGGGACAAAGCGGATCAACAAAAACATAAATTTCAATTGGCTTTTTTCCTATTTCATAGCAATGCTGCGTCTTGATCCAATCGGAAATATTGAAAACTGGTTTTTGTGCGCTCAACTGTCTTCTCCTTTCCCGTCAGTTCCGGATGTATTGATCATATGCTGTGCCGTCAAATAGAGGCGGTGATAGAAAAACTCCCTAATCTCACCTTCAAGGCCAACTTCGTCCATGGCTTGATACATGCATGAGAGCCATGCTTTCGCACGTTCTGGTGTAATTTCAAAAGGTATATGTCGAGCCCGCAACATAGGATGGCCATGCTCTTCGGTATATAAAGAGGGACCGCCTAAATATTGAGTCATAAATTGTTTTTGCTTACGGACCGTTTCAGTTAAATCGTCAGGGAATATTGGCTGCAGATCCGGGTGTTGACTAACGTTGGAGTAAAACACATCAATTAATTTGTGTAATTGCCCTTCTCCAATTAATTCATATGGTGTAGGGTTCCCTTGCATCATGTTGATTACTCCTTTTAAAGAAAGATGGTTGATATTTATTCATATTTTATCAATGACGTACTGATATAACAAATATATAGCTTAAAGAAAATTTTACATCTGTAGTATGACACAGGGAAATGATCGAAGATGACAGCATTTGAGGAGCTTTACCATTTGTTCAAGGTGCGTGGAAGAAGCATATATAGACATGAAAAAACTGACCCATCATAAAAAAACAGGGTCAGCTTGCTTTAGCTTGAAAATGTGCCATAAACTTTTTGGACATAGTTCTGAGTTTCTTTAAAAGGAGGGATGCCGTTATATTTATCGACATTTCCTGGCCCAGCATTATATGCAGCAAGGGCAACCTGAATGTCCCCGTCATAACGAGCCATCATTTGACTTAAATATTTACTCCCGCCCATGATGTTTTGTTCTGGATCGGTTGCATCATCCACCCCAAGGCTTTTTGCAGTTGCTGGCATTAACTGCATAAGGCCGGTTGCACCCGCATAACTGGCGGCTTCAGGGTTGAAGTTCGATTCTTGTTTAATGACAGACTTAATCAATTTTTCCGGGAGATTATATAAACTTGCCGCCCGGCTGATGATATGATCATAGTTTGTTGCGTTTCCGCTGCTCTGATTGTTAGCATGGGCAGCGGAAATCGGGTTGATCTTCATGGATGTCAGGCCGATGGGTTGAAGAAAGGACTTCTTCGCTTCCGTTTCCACATTGGATAATAAGGAACCCAATGTCTGCGAAGTGCCTTCTAGAGCATCACCCGAAACCAATGCCGAGAGCATGTCCTGGAAAACGGAGCGAGATGAATTTGTATTTTTGATGTTGCCGTTCGTGAATTGCTCGATTGCCTGCAATTCCATAAACGTTTTGAAATCTTGGATTTTCAAACTCTCCACCTCCGAATGGGTTCAAACAGGATTATTTTTGGAATTTGGCACGATAAAACCTCTTAACCTTATTTTCGGTTTCCCTTACCGGAATTTTAAGGGTTTCAAGGAGGGTCAGGAAGTTTTCTTTCCCGGCTTTTGCATCCGACACTTCATATTCAAGCTCAAAGTCTTCCTGATTCAAATACGAACTATGGTCTAAAACGAGCAGACCCTCTTTGTAAGGAAATTCAAAACGGTCTGTCTGTAGTGTCCCAAAGCAGGTAAAGTCTTTTGGATCAATTCCGCACTCGAGGATAAGATGTCGGATCTCGCCATCAGGGAATATGTTATGTTTCAGGAAGCCATATGCGGTTTCTTCAGGAATATCTTGATTCGTTTCCAATAATCCTTCTTTAGCGGGCTGTTTTAAAGTCAGCTCGTATCGCCCATTTTTCTCCCTGATCCTAAGTGCAGAGTCTTGCTGTTTCAAAGAGAATCCAAGTGTATCGAAGTAATGGTTTTTCTGTGTTTTAAAGTTCGATGCCCCGACATGAAAGTATTCGATCAGTTGACGAAATTCTTTTTCGCTTAAGAGGTTTTTAAATTCAATTTCAATATGCTGGTTCATGTGTCCCATCCTTTCTCGCTGATTCTTAGGTTAATCATATAAGAACCATTCCAGCTGTCAAATTGAATTCAATAATTTTTTGCTATTGTACTTGAATTTTTAGGAATCAATTGCAGGATATGATAAAATATAAACGTTGAGCACGAGAATTGGTCAATCGTATATATAGAAATTTAATACATATTCTTTGCTAGAGAAAGATTTAATAGGAACCAGTGGTGAATTGGCATAAAGTCATTTGGCTGCTGGGTTTAGGAGAGCGTTCTGCCCATACCAGAGTTGAACAGGCGCTTTTTAGATAGATATAGGTGGTGTGGCAATGGAGAGTTGGGACGATTTCTTGGCGCCTTATACTCAGGCTGTCGAAGAATTGAAGGTTAAGCTAAAGGGTTTAAGGAAACAGTTTGAGAGAGAGAATATTCACTCACCGATCGAATTTGTAACAGGCAGGGTAAAGCCGATTGTCAGCATATTGGATAAGGCGAGCCTAAAGGACATTCCCATTGATAAATTGGGAACTGAGATCCAGGATATTGCAGGGCTTCGCATGATGTGCCAGTTCGTGGATGATATCGAACAGGTGGTTGAACTTTTACGAGGTCGAAATGACTTCGAGATAGTCGAGGAGAGGAACTATATTTCCCATAAAAAAGCTAGCGGCTATCGTTCTTATCATGTTGTAATCCGCTATCCGGTCCAGACGATCCATGGCGAAAAGAATATCCTTGCCGAAATTCAAATCAGGACTCTTGCGATGAATTTTTGGGCGACGATTGAACATTCTTTAAATTATAAATATAAAGGCATTTTCCCGGAAGATATTCAACTGCGACTCAAACGTGCAGCTGAAGCTGCCTTCCTGCTTGATGCAGAGATGTCGCAAATCCGTACGGAAATCCAGGAAGCCCAGCGTCTTTTTTCCCGGAAGAAAGATTCTTGAACAAATAAATGGGTAAACGAGAAGAAATCTAAATTGAAGGTGGGATTACATGAAATTTGCGATTACGTCAAAAGGAGATGCGAAATCGAATACTTTAATGCAAAGGATGCGAACGTATCTTCAGGACTTTCATTTGGAATATGACGAAGATCAGCCGGATATTGTCATTTCTGTCGGTGGTGATGGCACTTTATTATATGCTTTTCACCGTTATAAGAATCGATTGGATAAAACTGCCTTTGTTGGAGTACATACAGGACATCTTGGGTTTTATGCAGATTGGACCCCTGATGAAATTGAAAAATTGGTGATAGCTTTAGCCAAAACCCCATTTCAAATAGTGGAATATCCACTGCTCGAAACGATTGTCCGTTATCAGCATGGAGGACGGGAAAACAGATTTTTGGCTTTGAATGAATCGACAGTCAAAAGTGTTGAAGGGACGCTCGTAATGGACGTTGAAATACGCGGCCAGCATTTCGAGACGTTCCGTGGAGATGGTTTATGCATTGCGACGCCATCTGGAAGCACGGCGTATAATAAGGCGCTTGGCGGGGCCATCGTCCATCCATCAATCGATGCCATCCAGATTACCGAATTGGCATCCATTAATAACCGGGTGTTTAGAACGGTAGGATCTCCACTTCTGCTGCCGGCACATCATACATGTATGTTCAGGCCGGTCAATGCGGTCAATTTTCAAATTACGGTCGACCATTTGTCCTTGCTTCAGGAAAATGTAAAGTCGATACAGTGCCGGGTGGCAGATGAAAAGATCCGATTTGCCAGATTCCGCCCTTTTCCTTTCTGGAAAAGAGTGCATGATTCATTTATTGCTAATTAAGGAGATAGACTCACCTCATGTCAAATCAAAACTTTTCTTTGACCTGGTCGGTTTCTGAAGAGGATTCTGGCTCTTTATTGCGAGAGTTTCTCAGCAAATGCGATATTTCAAAACGAGCATTAACGGATATTAAGTTTAAAGGTGGATATATCCGGTTGAACGGCGTAGAAGTAACCGTAAGGGAACGGATTGAAACAGGTGACACCGTTACCGTCATATTCCCGCCGGAGCAGGCAAGCGAAGGCCTTTTACCGGAACCGATCCCCCTGGATGTCAGGTATGAAGATGAGTTTGTATTGGTGGTGGCCAAACCCCCTTTCATGAATACCATTCCTTCCCGCGAGCATCCCAACGGCAGTCTGGCGAATGGCTTGGCGGGTTATTATAGGAAGACGGGAGTACAGGCGACGATCCATATAGTTACACGTCTTGACCGGGACACATCAGGTCTGGTTTTAATTGCCAAGCACCGGCATATCCATCACCTATTAAGTGAACAGCAAAAATCAGGACAGGTTAAACGGAGATACCAAGCCATAGCTGAGGGGATCGTTGAAGGACCTGTAGGAGAGATAGTGGCGCCAATCGGACGAAAATCGACCAGCATCATCGAACGGGAAGTTAGGGAAGATGGCCGGCATGCCTGTACCCTATTTAAGGTATTGGCACACACAGAGTCCCATACATTCCTTGATTTGGAACTCCAAACAGGGCGTACGCATCAAATCAGGGTCCATATGGCTCATATTGGTCACCCGCTGGCTGGTGATGATTTATATGGAGGGAACAGGAGAGGTATACCTCGCCAAGCCCTGCATTGTTTTGAGCTGAAATTTTTACATCCTTTCACAAAGAAGATGATGTTGTTTCAAGAAGAGTTGCCAGAAGATATGTCCCGTTTGCTCGATGGAAGTAAAGGATGGCATTCCTGATTTTATAACGGGGCACATTAAAACGAACGATTCAGGATTTTAAAAAAAATCATGGACGCAAAAAAACTCACCAAGATGGCGAGTTTTTTTGGTTAATCAAAAGATGTCCTGAATTTTTCCGCTATATATGGCATGGTTGAAGGCACTTCTTGAAGATCCATTTCGGGATAACGGACAGCCGTCAGTTTTCCACCGAAGACGCAGCCTGTATCAATATTGTATGTATGATTGACTTGTCTAGCTTCAGGGACAGGTGTGTGGCCATATACGATCCAAGATTCCCCTTTGTATGATTTGGCCCAGTCTTTCCTGACCGGAGACCCATCCGGATGTTTGGAGCCATTTATATCACCATAGAGGACAAAGGTTTTTACTTTACTGCTATATTGACCAATATAGTCACTGCGAATTCCTGCATGGGCAATGATCAATCGCCCTTCATCCATGATTTGATAAAGTGGGGAGCGTTCATATAGATCCATGAATTTTTTTCGGATTTTCTTCTGCTCCCGACTGTTCAGTGATTCATATTCAGCTACAGTAGTTTCTAAACCGTGTGATATTTGTACTTTATTGCCTGAAAAATAACGATACAATTTATTGCAGTGGTTACCTGGGGCATACCTTGCTATATTTTGGTTAATGACTAATTCATGGACAACCTCGATTACTTGAAGGGAATTGGGGCCGCGATCGGTTAAATCCCCTACAAAGCCGAGAATCCTTCCAGAGGGATGTACAGGAACCCCAGTCTCCCATGTATAGCCCATTTTTTCGGTCAGCTGCCTGAATTCAGCGAAACATCCATGAATGTCCCCTATGATATCGATGTTCATTTGACACATCCTTTGTTTGTTTTGTATATGTTTATGGTATTAGTATAGTATTATTTAAAAAATAAAATATAAACGAAGAAATGAAAAATTTGTTTTAGGAGGTGTATGGTTATGGAGGAGATGAAGGACCGGGAGAGGGAGCGGGAGAGTAGTCAAGTGAATAACGAGTTTTTGCTTGAAGCGCTTAAAACGGAAAATCTAGATCAGTTCCGTACGGAGTTCCTCGAAATGCATCCTTATGATCAGGCTCAATTTTATACAAGCTTGTCAGATGAATTCAGATCCGTCATTTACACATATTTGTCACCGGAAGAAATGGCGGACCTTTTTGAGAATATAGAAATAGATGAAGAGGATTATGAAAGCCTGTTGGCTGAAATGAATCCTTCTTACGCAGCCGATATGCTTTCCCATATGTATGCGGATGATGCTGCTGACGTCCTGAATGAAATCAATGATGAGCAGGCCGTCAGCTATTTGACCATCATGGATGATGAAGCGGCAAGCGAAATCCAGGAACTTCTGAATTACGAGGAATCTACGGCAGGAAGTATCATGACGACAGAGTTCATTGCCATTGAAGCAAATGAAACGGCTCGATCAGCCATGCAGATCTTAAAAAGGGAAGCTCCGGATGCGGAAACGATATATTATGTGTTCGTTACCGATCAGGAAAAGAAGCTGCTTGGTGTTTTATCGCTGAGGACTTTGATCATTGCAGATGAAGATGCTTTAATTGGTGAGTTAATGGATGACAGGGTAGTTTCCGTACCTGTATCTGAAGACCAGGAAGAGGTGGCACGAAAAATAAGGGACTATAACTTCCTTGCCGTGCCGGTCGTCGATTTCCAGAACCATTTGTTAGGGATAATTACGGTTGATGATATCATTGATGTCATGGATGAAGAGGCATCCGATGATTATTCTAAACTCGCCGGTATATCTGATCTGGATCATGTTGATAAGAGTCCATTTTCAGCTGCAAAAAAACGGCTGCCATGGTTGGTCATCCTCTTGTTCTTAGGCTTGCTGACTGCGAGTTTGATTGGGCGATTCGAAGAGACACTAAGCCAAAAAGCGATTCTGGCTGTATTTATTCCATTGATTGGCGGCATGGCTGGAAATACAGGAACACAAGCATTGGCAGTGGCGGTCAGAGGAATCGCAACAGGTGAATTAGAACAGGAAAGCAAGTGGAAACTAGTCCTTCGAGAGGCTGGAACT
Organism: Peribacillus sp. S4; assembly: GCF_046715815.1. Taxonomy (NCBI): domain Bacteria; kingdom Bacillati; phylum Bacillota; class Bacilli; order Caryophanales; family Bacillaceae; genus Peribacillus; species Peribacillus sp. S4. The sequence continues at coordinate 1,335,096 of NZ_CP175708.1, forward strand.
GGCCTTATTATTGGTCTGACATGCGGAATTGCCATCATTTTCATCGTCTATTTTTGGCAAAAAGATTTAATGCTGGGGTTATTGGTCGGTATTTCGATTTTCATAACTCTGATCGTTGCCACACTTGCCGGTTCAATCGTCCCGCTTCTCATGCATAAAATGAAAATCGATCCAGCAGTAGCTTCAGGTCCTTTCATTACAACTATAAATGACCTTATCAGTATTCTTATTTATTTCGGATTAGCAACATTATTAATGGGCTATTTACTATAAGTCAAAGATGGCCCTCCTGGAGGGTCATTCCCAGAGGACTTTAGAAAACGGTGTTTTTATCAAAGGAAATTTGATATACTGTCATTAGTAGCAGGTACTAATAACTTGTATTAAAAATAGGAGGTCACATACGATGACTTTTTCATTAGAGGGAAAAACGTTTGTCATAATGGGTGTTGCGAATAAAAGAAGTATTGCTTGGGGAGTTGCCCGTTCCTTACATAAAGCAGGTGCAAAGATGATTTTCACTTACGGAAAAGACCGTACGGAAAAAAGCGTTAGGGAACTATCTTCTACATTGGAAGGGGAGCCCTCCATCATTTTACAATGTGATGTAACGAAGGATGAAAGCATTGAAAAATGTTTTGCGACGATTAAGGAAGAAACAGGTATCATTCATGGCGTGGTACACAGTGTCGCATTCGCTAACAAGGAAGAACTGGACGGTGAGTTCGTCAATACGAGCCGTGAAGGGTTCTTGCTTGCCCATAATATCAGTTCATTTTCTTTAACGGCTGTAGCTAAAGCGGCGAAAGAAATCATGCCGGAAGGCGGCAGCATCGTCACAATGACGTATCTTGGCGGTGAACGGGTCATGCCTAATTATAATGTAATGGGAGTGGCTAAAGCTTCACTTGAAGCCAATGTCCGTTACCTGTCAAGTGATCTTGGCAAAGATAACATTCGAGTGAATGCTATTTCAGCGGGACCTATCCGTACCCTATCCGCAAAAGGTGTTCGCGACTTCAATACCATTTTAAAGAAGATTGAAGAAGAAGCACCGCTTCGTCGTACAACGACACCAGAAGAAGTAGGGGATACGGCAGTATTTTTATTAAGTGACATGTCCCGCGGGATTACCGGGGAAAATATCCATGTGGATTCTGGTTACCATATAATCGGATGACAGTAAAAGAAGGGGACCGATATCGGTCCCCTTTTTTATTGATTTTCCACTCCTCAGGAATCCTTAATTGCTGCATCCTCATTTGAAATCTATCCGGTTTTTTTCCATCTTCAAATGTTTTAGTTTTTTTTCATAAATGCCCAGCATATCCAAGCTTGGTTGATGTCCTTTTTTGAAGGAGTGTCACATCTCCAGCATAAAGAAGGGTGAGTTTCATATAAATGATACATAGAGCGGATATTCATTGTTTCGAGAATCGGCATAAAGCTGCTTTCAACCCTATTCGAGAAAAAGAAGGAGGGGTATCATGGACGTGGAAAAAGTTGGTGTGCCTTGTGCTGATGGAAAACAAACTATACAAAATACGCTGAAGAGACATATCAATTTACATGGAAAAAATATCAGTACTTCATATACCGCCGAGGAATTGGTGGAGCTATTGTCCCGACTTCCAGCCTTTGCACCTAAGCCTGTTTGTAAGTTCATTATCAATGACCGTACACTATTCGGGAAATTGGAACAAAAAAAAGAATCCAGTTTGTTCATAAGGCATAAATTCGGGAAAAAAGTTGTCCAATACCAAATGGAACAGCTGCAGTCCGTGGATATTCTGAAATATTAAGGAGGGTTTTCATGTCAGGGAAAAATGGCGATAAGGAATCCAAACCACTTATATATGTCGATCAAGCAAAAATATCAGATCTGCGTGGAAATATGCAAAGTGATTTTCGAACGAAAAAGGCTAAACCTCAAGACAGCGCTGAGCCGGAACTTCAGGAAGAAGCCGAGCATAAAGAAGAAAAAATCGAACAGGTCAAACGCGAATTTGGCGTTTATGATGCCATGATGGAAATTGAAAAAGAGATTACGGGATTAAGGAAAATCACGGAAGAATATGTCCCTGAGCAAGCTCCGGTTGAAAAAATGGAACATCCTGAACAAATAGAACAGGAAAATGAAAAGCCAGTTAAGAGAAAAAGGAAAAAGGCGGAGAAGAAAGAATCTTCACATGACATCATTTCCCGCCTATCCAATCATCAAGGTTTTCCAAAACCATTATGTGAGGCTGTAATTAACGGAGAAAAGCTTCGGTTTCATGTGTTGGGCATGAGAGGGGAATCAGTGAAAATTAAAAGAGGGAACCATATCCGTTTCGTGGGTCTGCCGGATATCATCGATGCCAAAATAATTGAAGAATCCAAGTGAAGGAGCAATATTAAATGTTTCCCCCACAAAGTGAATTTACCTTATTTATCATATTAGGCTTGGCTTCCTTCAGGCTGACACGCTTGATCGTTTTCGATAAAATCATGGAGCCGCTGCGCAGCCCCTTTTTTAAAGAGATAGAGGAAAAAAATGAAGAAGGAATTGTGGAAATATTTTTAATGCCCAAGGAAAAGGGTCTGCTGGGGTGGATTGGTCAATTGCTAAGTTGTTTTTGGTGTGTGGGTGTCTGGGTCAGTCTTTTTCTGGTTTTCCTTTATATCCAACATTGGTTTATAGGCGACGTACTGATATTGATCCTTGCCGTTGCAGCAGTAGGAGCGATAATTGAGGTCATAATCAGCAAAATTATGGACATTTGATTGGAAACAACTTGTCTAATCATTCATATAGTATGATATAGATCTTAAAGGAGGAGTCATGAATTGAATCAGAAACAGAATAATCCATGGGCATATGCAAAACCGATAAAAAAAGATCAGCCAATCAAAATCAAGAAAGATTGTGGCTGTAATAATAACAATAAAAATAAAGGCTATTGAGTGAAAAAACCCTTCCATTTTGGAAGGGTTTTTTATTTCCTAATCCTACCATTCATAAAAAAACCGTTAAACAAGAAAATAACAATAGAACGATAAATTAGGATGTGATTCTATGTTCAGACAAGGAAGATATTTTAAGGGAAGCTGGCTGATTTTTATAGTTGTTTTGTGTGTGCTTACGGCGTGCAGCAATCAGAATGATGGAAAAACGGAGAATTTCGCGATGATTAAACGTACGAATCCTGAACCGATGGATATCATTAATGGAATGGATGAGAAGGATGAAAAGGGACTGATCTCAAAGGTAAAGGATACAGTTGCTAATGAAGACACAATCTATGACGTGATCGTCGTGAAAAACGGGAAAAAGATTATCGTCGCTTATAAAGTTAAGCACTTACAACGTTTTCATATGAAGAAAATCGAAAAGACTGTGACTGAAAATCTGGAAGAAAAGTTTCCCGAGAATGATTTTATTGTTTCAAGCGATTATAAAATCTTTTTGGAATCAGTAAGGTTGAACGAGTTACTCAAGGAAAAGGATGTTCCCGAGAAAAAGGCAAGGAAGAAGTTCAAGGAAATCGAAGAACTTCAAAAAGAATTAATTTAGAAGAGAGGTTCAACACATGAGCGGCAAGGATAAAACGACCCCAATACAGGATGCGTATCAAGAGCTTCAAGGGAAGCATGAAATTAAAAGACCAATAGTGAAGAATTGTTTGAAGGCCTTTTTAGTAGGTGGCATTTTCTGTATAGTGGGACAAGCCATTTCCTACTTCTATATTTATTTTTTCAACTTTACGGAGCAGACAGCTGGAGGTCCGACAACGGCTACCATGGTGTTTCTGGCCCTTTTGATGACCGGTTTCGGATTTTACGACCGCATTGGCCAGTTTGCTGGGGCAGGGAGTGCCGTCCCTGTCACTGGGTTCGGTAACGCAGTCATTTCTGCAGCAATCGAGCATCGGACGGAAGGTTTTGTACTTGGAGTTGGATCCAATATGTTTAAATTGGCCGGATCGGTTATTTTATTCGGAGTATTTTCAGCCTTTGTCGTGGCGTTGATAAAAACGATTTACCTAATGAGTGGGGGCTAAGCGGTGTTAAAGGGAAAACAAACATGGATGTTCACCAATAAACCGGTCATCTTGGAAACAGGGGTAACAGGGGGGCCATTTGAAGCTAATGGAGAAATCGCGGGAGATTTCGATATTCTTTACGACGATTTATGGATGGAGCAGGATTCATATGAGAAGGCTCATCGCCATTTGATGGAGAAAGCGGTAGAGCTTGCTTTGGAGAAAGGGGAGATTGACAAGGAGCAGGTACAGTTTTTCTTGGCTGGTGATTTAATCAATCAGGTTACACCGACAAGCTTTGCGGCAAGAACCAATGGAATTCCATATTTCGGCTTGTTTGGAGCCTGTTCCACATCGATGGAAGGTCTTGCTCTAGCTGCCTTCATCACTAATTATGGCGGGGCTAACTATGTGTTGACAGGTGCATCGAGCCACAATGCAGCTGTTGAAAAACAATTTCGCTATCCAACTGAATATGGCGGGCAAAAGCCACCTACAGCCCAATGGACGATAACAGGAGCAGGGGTGGCGCTGGTTGCTCCTAATGGAAGCAAGCAAGGGGAATATCCACATATTGTCTCGGCCACTATTGGTAAGGTCATTGACATGGGATTGAAAGATCCTTTCAACATGGGGGGAGCAATGGCCCCGGCTGCAGTCGATACGATACTTGCCCATTTCAAAGATACTGGTTTGACCCCGGATGATTATGATTTCATCATTACTGGGGATTTAGGTCAAATAGGGAGTGAGGCAGCCCATGACTTATTGAAACAAAAGGGCTGTAATATCAATCAGGAAAAATTCAAGGATTGCGGATTGATGATTTTTAAAAAGGACCAGCCTGTTTTGGCTGGCGGGAGCGGTGCGGGATGTTCGGCAGTCGTTTTATACGGTCATATATTAAATGAAATGATTTCCGGTAAATATAAAAAAATCCTGCTTGTCGCAACAGGAGCGTTATTGTCGCCGCTTTCTGTCCAGCAAAAAGATACGATTCCGTGCATCGCCCATGCAGTGTCCATTGAGTATGGGATGAATTCATGAAAAAGGAGAGATTTCGATGTTAGCAATGTTTTTTTGGGCCTTTGTCATCGGTGGCTTGATTTGTGTAGTAGGCCAGCTGCTTTTTGATGTTGCTAAGCTGACCCCAGCACATACGTTAAGCTTATTCGTTGTAATAGGAGCTGTTCTTGGCGGATTTGATTTATATGAGCCGCTGGTTGACTTTGCCGGTGCAGGAGCAACCATACCGATCGTTTCGTTTGGGAACTCGCTGGTGAACGGGGCGATGATGGAATCGGAAAAACATGGGCTCGTTGGCGTACTGACAGGTATGTTTGAAATTACGAGTTCCGGTATCTCTGCAGCAATCGTTTTTGGATTCATCGGAGCATTGGTTTTCAGGCCAAAAGGATAAAATTAGCGAAATAGGCAGCCTTGGAATGGGACATGGCCTATACATATTTGTCCAGACCTACATATGTTATCAGTAAGCTTTAGCGAGAGCGAGGTGATATGTATGTTTGGTTTTGGTGGCTACGGTTGTTGTGGCGGCGGCGGTTATGGATACGGCGGCGGATATGGCGGAGGATACGGCGGCGGTTCTACTTTCGCGATAATCGTTGTATTGTTCATCCTATTGATCATTGTAGGGGCTTCTTTCTGCTAAGGCGTAAAAGGAATAGGCAGAAGAAGCCTATTCCTTTTATTTTTTTTGTATGGGCCTAGCACTTTTTTCTGATAATGCCATAGGATAGGTACAGAAAAGGGAGGGGCTTAAGTATGGATAATAACTTTTTTAAAAACATAGAAGGTAAAACCGGCGTAAATATGAAAGATGTATTAGAATTGGCAAACTCGCTGCAAGGAGCCAACTTCAAAGATGAAACAACGGTTAGAAACGTCATTAAGCGTGTTTCAAAAATAGCGAATAAACCGGTCAATAAGGAAACTGAGGATAAAATCGTTCATTCCATCGTAGCTGAAGGGAATAAACTTGATTTCGGGACGATATCCAATATGATAAATAAAAAATGAAAAAGGGCCTGCTATTATGCAGGCCTTCAGACTGCAGACAAACTTGAAAGAAAGCGAGTTTGCCTGCAGTTTTTTAAACTAAAAAAGTCCATTTGCAAGATTCGGCTTTTGGTCAAAGCTTCAGAAAACGTGATGGATGGGCAGTCCGTCCGCGTCTAGTTTGCAGGATGGAAAGGTAAAGGTCCTTTTTAGCCCTGGTTGCCGCTACATAGAGCAATCGTCTTTCCTCTTCAAGAGGGGATAGTTCCCCTTTTCGGTAAGATTCAAGTGCGAAATCATGAGGAATGCTGCCATCGACAGCAGCAAGGACATATACGGTTTGATATTCAAGCCCTTTGGAACGATGTATGGTGGTAAGCTGTATGGCGTCCTTAAAGTGTTTCGATAGCTGTTTAATCTCTTGGACCATCGCAGTCATATGATCGACATGTTCAATGAAAGCGGCGACGGTTGGAAAACGATTTGCCGCCACCTTTAAGTCACGGATGTCATCGGATCCTTTTTCCAGGTTCGCATCATTACCGCGTTTTTTTACATATTCCTGGTATCCTAAATCTTTCTCGATGATCTCTAACGCTACGAGTGGCGACATAATTTTTAAAGACCGAATCTGTTCAGGAATCGTTTTTAATTTTCGTTCTTGAAAAGCATGTCCAGTCTTAACAAAAGCAAATGCATCGATGAAGTCACAATCCTGCAATATTGTCATTGCTTTTAACTCTTGTAATATACTTTGCTTTAAGAATAGGCAGGAAAGGACTTCAGATGCTGCCTTGCTGTCATGCGGGAACAAACTCAAGCGCATAAAGGCAAGCATGCCGCGAATGACCTTGCGCTGATAAAACGAATCCGCATCCTTTTCAATGACGAATGGCAGATTGGAAGCGGCAAGCCGTTCAAAAATGGCCCTGGACATCGTGTGTGTCCTGTACAATACTGCAAAGTCCCCAGGGTTTGCTCCCTTGGATATTTTCTCTTGGATATCGGATACGATCATCGTCGCTTCCAATTCTTCATCATAAGGATAAAATAAAACAGGTGGATTTCCTGAATCATGCTGTGCCCTCATCTTTTTCTCCATCCGGTTCTGGTTTCGCTTGATCAAGCGGTTCGCAGTAGCGACAATTTCATGGGAAGAGCGGTAATTCTCCGTCAGCTTCACCACTTGGGATCGAGGGAAGTCATGATTGAAATTCAAAATATACTTCGGATCGCTTCCGCGGAATGAATAGATGGATTGGTCATCATCTCCAACCGCACATACATTTTTTGATTCAGCAGAGAGGAGTTTTATCAATTCATATTGAACTTTATTGATATCCTGAAACTCATCTACCAAAAAATAGTTAAACCTTTGCTGATATTTCTTTAAAAAATCTGGGTGATTTTTTAAAAATACATAACAGCCTACAAGCATATCATCAAAATCATACTTCCCTGTTTGCTGTTTATATTCTTCATATTTCTTATATAAAAATAAACACGATTTCTCCCAATCGTCCTTAGGTTGAATATCTTCTGGAAAGGCCAAAGAGTTTTTCCAAAGCCCGATTTGTTGAAGGGCCTGATCATATGCAAATTCCTTATCATCAAGTTCCAATTCCCTGCCAGCCTGTTTCAATACCTTTTCTTTTTCCCACTCCCACTTCAATAGGAAATCGCGCTGCCATTTGGCTGGTTCGTGGAAAATCAGGATTTTATAAAAGATGCTATGAAAGGTCCCGCTAACGATTTGAGAAACAAGGGAGGGCGTCATATAGGGATAACCGAGCAGACGCTGCTGCATTTCCTTTGCGGATTTCGCCGTAAATGTTACAAGCATGATACTCTTGGGATCAATCTTTTTCACTGTGAGCATATAGGCAGTGCGTACCGTCAATACGCGGGTTTTCCCGCTGCCTGCTCCTGAAAGGACAAGGATGGGTCCATCGATCGTCATTACCGCCTTGAGTTGCTCTGCATCGAGAACAACCCCTGAAGAGGATAATTCTTGAAAGTATGGTTCCTCTGATTGTGCCATGTCATATGGTTTATCTGAATATTTCGGATTGCCGGTTATGGGGCGGCTTTTAAGGAAAGGTTCGGTAATGGTTTTCGTTTCAGTAATGGTTCGTGATGTTGGAATCCTAAATCCATTCTGTTCCATATATTCTAAGGGCTTATCTTCATTTATGGATTCTGAAATTGGCATTTCACAGGGTCCCTGCGATGGGTCGCTATGATAAAAATAAGGTGTCTCATGGATTCCAATAAATAATTTCACTGGTTTATGACAAATGATACAAGAAAGCTGATCACGTTTTCCTTTTTCAAAAAGTGTCTGCAGCTCACCAGCTGAAACGGTATGTAAATGTACGATTTCATTGCCAGATTTTGCTTGATTCATATAAATGGATACCTCTAATCTATTAAAAATATCGGCAATACTCATCATACCAGAAGATTAGGAAAAAAGAATATGGAAATCATGTTTAAATATTGTTCTGGCAGGGGAATTAAATGACAACATAACTATTTCAATATAAGGAGGGGTTACTATGGGATATATAGCACCTGTCACACAATTTGATTATATTCAATATGCCAACCGGACGGTCGAAGCTGCAGGGAAAGTGAGAATTGTTAAAGGAGCGGCACCCATTCAACCCATCCGTTTTGATCAGGTGTTGGAAAGGGAAAGGGAAAGGGAAAGCGTTGAAGGATTAAATCAAATTCAAGATAATGTTCGGGTAAGTGCATATGGAGCAGGCACATATCAACATGAAATGGGCAGGAGCGTCAGGAAAGATTTAACGGCTGGAATGACAGGAAAAGGCAGGTTCATCAACGAAATTGTCTAGTTCCTCCAGAAAGACAAAAGAGGACACGTGAAGTGTCCTTTTTGTGCTGACTTCTTAAAGAATGTCTATTTCCACGATTAGGGCTAACAATAGTTGCAATAAAAGTTGGATGTTTAGAGCGATTTGTGCATCAGTTGTTGTAATGTCGATATCACGGCTGTTTTCAACAATTGTTTTTTGGCGCGTGATTTGTTTAACATTAGAAGATTGGATTAATTGTTGAGTGATCTTATCAGCATTATCAGCATCTGCAACGGAAATGCTTACGATGACCGCAATTGCAGCTTGTAGAGCAGCTTGTAGTGAGAGGGCCGCTTTAACATCCGTTGAAGTGATATTTACATTACAAGAATCTTTAATGTAAATAAGTTCTTCAGAAAGCTGAACTTGATTATTATCCTGTCTTGCGTCTTGGTCAATCTTTGTGTCATCGTCGTTACAGAATCCTGAAAGGGGATGCCTGGAAGCGGAATCTAGAGCCGACCATGACCTTTCAGAGTCATCATGTGTGTTACAATTGCTACGATATACATTTTGGTTCATGTTGTTTTTTCCTCCTTAGGTTTTATTCCCTATTAAAATATGCTTTGATGGTTAATCGGGTTGGACGAATAAATCAGTTCATTCGTCTATTTTTTAAATACTTAGAGAAAGTATTAGTGTGTGGGGGATGAATAATAAAGAAGCTGGAGCTTTAGGAATGAAATGTAAGTGCTGCTATGTCTCGGTTTACTTATTTCTCGCCAGCAAGTAAGGTGATTAGGTGATATGGTGCGTCATTTATTTTTGGAATCCGTGAATTTGTTGTGAATGGAATTGGTAACTGGATTAACATCATGTTCCGTGATGTTCTTTTCTTGGTTTATGATTTTCAGTGATTGCTCTTGTAAATAACGAACGGTTTCTTTAAGGTTGTTTCTCTCTTTTTCAGTTAGATCGACCTTTTCCTTTTTGAAACCATGTTTTCTCAAAGTCCTCGAAACCAGCAGCTCCATCAGTCTTTTTTGAGACTCATCCAGGTTAAAATCATTGTTACCCATAAAATTTTCCCTCCTTCTTGCTTTCTATATATAGACTATGTATTTTTGATGAGATTGCCATTGAACGGAAATGGTTTTTTTCATAAAACGATAATTTAAGTCCATGAACGAACAAAAAAAGCTGTCCAATCAGAAGACTGAAAGGACAGCTTTTTTATATCAAAAAATGGTTTTCTTCATCGTTTTATGAGGAATGCCAGCATCCATGAATTCGTCGGAAACGATCTCATAACCTAATTTTGAATAAAAAGGGATGGCATGCACTTGGGAATCAAGCTTTAATTGAGGCACTTCCTGCTGGATTGCGTATTCCTCAATAGCATTCATGATCATGGCGCCGGCACCATTCTTACGGCCCGATGACAGTACACAAATGCGCTGTACTTTACCGATGTTGTCAATGACCCTGAAGCGGCCAGCACCGATTGGCTGATGCTGCTCATCATATAAAACGAAATGTGTGGAATCTTTTTCATATTCATCGATCTCTTCTTCAAGAGGGACGTTTTGTTCTTGGACGAACACTTTTCTTCGAATCATATATGCGTTTTCAAGCTCTTGGCTGTTCTCTGCGATTTTTACAAACACGAAATCATTCAGCTCCTAATCTAAATGTTTCATAAACGGTCCATGCCCCATCTTCAAGTTGATACAGCAAGTGAACTCGTTTCACCTCTTCTTCATGGCTGATGTCAAGCATGCTTAATTGGCCTAAAACATCAGAATGCTCATTATCGGATAAATCTTGAGCGATTGTAATATGCGGGACAAATGCATGTTCACTTTCACTTTTTATGAAATCCTCATTGTTAAGCGCATCATGCAGCTCTTGAAGCCCTTCGGATAATTCTACTTTGAAATAAATCGTATTGCTTACGGGTTGGAAAGACTTCGTTTTGGTTACGCTCATCGTAAAAGGTCTGCACTTTTGAGCGATGCCTTTTAATTGTTCCGCGATTGTTGAAATTTCCATATCCGTCGCTTCGAACGTTGGTTTAAGCGTTAGATGCGGTGGTATGAAAGCATACTTCGTATCATACCGTTTGCGATAGGAGTTAGCTAAATCTTGAAGTTTTTTTGAAGGGAAAATTGCAACACCATATTTCATAAATAAAACCTCCTGATATTTTTTATTGTTGTATTATAGTTGGACATGTTTTTTTCTTGAAACCATCCCAAACAGATGATTTCGAGTAATTAGAACATTTCCAATAGTGCTCGTTTCAAATCTGCCTGCCAGTATTTCCAGGTATGATTACCTTCAAATTCTTCATAGAAGCAAGGAAATCCTTTTTGGTTTATTAATTTATGCAATTCCCTATTTGGTTCTATGAAGTTTGCCTTATTGCCATCCGTCGTCGGTACATCCGTTTCACCGGTCCCGATCACATGGTAAAGTTCGAGGAGATGCGGATCCTCAAAATTACGTACAGCATCCATTACTGCTTCATTGGCAAGCGGGGACTGCATGATGCATTTACCGAATGTATGCGGATACTGCAAAGCGGCCAATAGAGAAACTGTACCGCCAAGAGAGTCACCGATCAAAGTTCGACCATGTCCCATTTGATAGGTTGGGAATTCATCATCTAAAAACGGAACTAGTTCATGGGCAAGAAAACGTATGTATGCAATATGCTGTTCCCCGTCCGGATGATATTTGCGCCTGCGGTCAAAGCGGTCTTTATAAGGAATGCCGACAATGATGATATTCTCGATCTCATCGTTCCCTAACAGTTCATCTGCTACCCGACCGATTCGGCCCATTTGAAAATAATCACGGCCATCCTGAGCAATCACAAGCGAATATTTATACAATGGCGAATAATTAGCAGGCAAGTAGACAAGCAATTCCAATTCTTCTGCTAAAGCTTCGCTTTTAAACATGTACTCTTTAATTGTGCCTTTGCGTAAACTCATTCTCCCGCACCTCAATGATAATTAATAATGAAAAACAACTTACTTGATTATTTTAGCATAGCCTTGCAACTTTTTCCCGCGACAAGAATTTGGAATATAAAATTTTCGTTATATTTTCTAAAAATTTAAATTATAAGGTGCTATAATACAAGGATATAGAAAAATAATACAAAAAAAGGTGGCGAATAAAATGGCAGATGTACACGTGCACAGCAGGGAAGTGACAAAGGCGGCTAAACGAACATTATTGGAGCGTGGTGTCAGTGTGGAGGCAATTGCAAAAATCGTTTATGAATTGCAGTTCCCGTACAAGGCTGATCTTAAGCTGGAGGAATGCATCCACAGCGTTGAGCGTGTCCTGTTGAAAAGGGAAATTCAACATGCCATTTTAGTCGGTGTGGAGCTGGATAAACTGGCAGAGCAAAAAAAACTATCAGAACCCCTGCAATCGATTGTTGAATCGGATGAAGGGCTATTCGGAGTGGATGAAACGATTGCCTTTGGTGCAGTACTCGGTTATGGAAGCATTGCTGTAACAACCTTTGGCCATTTGGATAAAAATAAAATAGGCGTCATACACGAACTTGATAAGAAGCAAGAAGGAATCGTGCATACCTTCCTGGATGACATCGTTGCAAGCATTGCCGCGAGTGCCGCCTCAAGGTTAGCTCATCGTCTGAGAGATGAAGAGGAATCGTTAACTGAACAGGAAAAGGACATCCAGGAAGAAGAAGAGTTAATAGGTTGAACCTTGAAGAGCAATGTTCAGCCAGACCTGTAAAACCTGGCCTTAATGAGGCGGGCAGAAAGGATGTTGGCTACTTTAAATGTCCGTTTTGTCTGCCTTAGAAAACAGAATGCGTGAATATGGCCTGGATAAATTTCAAGCACCTGGATTTTCCGTTGTGTAATCTTACCTTGTTCGGAGAGATAAATTATTTCTAATGGAGCATTTTCTTCCATATGTTTACGAAGTATATATTTCATTCCCGGTCACTCCTTTGCTGACTTGCTTGCTATCATTATATGCGAACGTACGTTTTATATGCAAGTGAAAAGCGAATGTTCGTTCTGTCTTGTTGTGAGGGTGAATGGAAGAAGATGAAATTATAACCTTTTTAATATTATATGTAGAGTTTTTAACAAAAAAACAATTTATGTACTCAATTTCTGACCTTTCTTCTAACAGTCCTCTTAGAATCTCAGTAGCTAGGTTCTTCATCAACCAAAACTGAAGTGCGATTATACCTCACCTCATTTTCAGATTGAGAATAAAGAATCTGTTTCCCCGATTATATCCACAAAAATACCTTCCTTATTGTTAACGACCACCTTCTTAATAAGATATATAATCCAGTAGATTTTTGCTGTTTAAGTTAGATTTATTTTCAAATTTGTAACATATGTACAAACATCTTTTCTTTTAATGAATAAAATAACCCGAAAATAAAAAAGAAAAAGGTGATTATAATTAAAAATCATAATTCCATTTCACATTGTAATTCCTTTATAGACACCACATATCTTAATAAGAAATGTGTGCAAAAGAAACCGGATGATTGTCATAGCTGCCATAAGAAACACAATGACTGTATATGTCACCAAAAGAAACCGGATGATTGTCATAGCTGCCATAAGAAACACAATGTCTGTATTTGCCACCAAAAGAAATCGGATGATTGTCATAGCTGTCATAAGAAACACAATGACTGTATTTGTCATCAAAAGAAACCGGATGATTGTCACTGTTGTCATAAGAAACACAATGACTGTATTTGTCATCAAAAGAAACCGGATGATTGTCACTGCTGTCATAAGAAACACAATGACTGTATTTGTGAGCAAAAGAAAGATGATGACTGTCATTTGTGCCATAAGAAACATAATGACTGTATTTGTCATCAAAAGAAACCGGATGATTGTCATTGTTGTCATAAAAAACACAGTGACTGTATTTGTGAGCAAAAGAAAACCGATGACTGTCATTTGTGCCATAAGAAACATAAAGACTGTCACTGTGACAATAAGAAACATAATCTAGTAAGAGCATCTGCGTTCAGGGCTAATAAGAATACACCACAACTATACGAAGCAGCGTTAACTCCCTCTGTAAAAGTTTTATTCCAAACTGAACAGTTTGATTTAGCGGATGAATATAATCCGCACATATCAACATTTATTCCAACTAAGGATGGAATTTATGAGATAACAGCAAAAGTCTCGTTTTGTCCGTCAAAAAGTAAAAGCAATGATTCCTCAAAAAACAAAAAAGATAATTGCAAATGTGATTATTGCAGTAAAAATAGTTGCAACTGTGATTATTGCAGAAAACATCATTCTTCAAAAGACAAAAAAAGGAGTTCTTCAAAAGAAGGATATGTCGCATCCATTTCCATTAACGTAAACGGAGATAATTTAGATATTGTTAATGACTTCTTGGAGAAATCAAGACCTATTGGACTATCGGTTACTACAATCCTTCAGTTACAAGCAGGAGATCGGGTACAAGTATTATTTAGCGCAGATGCAAACGGAGAAATTTTAGCAGAAGCATCTTTAACAAACTTTCAGGCTGCTAGATTCCCTTCTCCAATGTAAAGATCTTTCTGCTTTAGTCTTAGATTGAGTAAATGGACATCATATTTGTTAATTAAAGTCGAGTAAACGTATGATTAGGAGCCCTGGATTCTCCTTGAAAAAGGTGAGGTAGATTCTATTCCGAGAAATTTTGGGGGTCAGATCGTACTTTCAGGGATTAACGCCTAAGACCACACTTTACGGAAAAAAACTTTTTTAGCAAAACTACTTGTTTTATTTTGAATACCACTATATAATAAATCTTGTTCAGAAAAGAAGTCAGCAACTAAGTAAGTTTTAAACCAAGCTCTATAGAGCTTGATTACATACGACTTGTTAGCTCAGTGGGAGAGCACTTCCTTGACAGGGAAGGGGTCGTGGGTTCGAATCCCTCACAGGTCATCAACTAACAAAGGCTCAAATCCTTGATATCACAAGGGTTTGGGTCTTTTTTTGTTTTTAAAGATATAGTTCATTATGTATTATTTACTGGATTGGTGGCGGATAGAGAAGGATTAAAAGACATTAAAGGACAACTATTTGTAATAATTAATATTTTAAGGAACTGTGGGTAAAGCCTTTTGCTTATTCGGCTAGCGATGGAGGTCTTCTTTTTGGCTTTTCTTTAAAAGGTACATAATCATATTCTTCGGTAAAATCCACTTTACTATAATGTGTTGGATTACTCACTACTAAATACCATGCACGGGAATACTTCCTGGAAGCCCTGAACATGACGCATGAAGACTATGCAAAATATCAGCAAACGATGTTTCTTGGCTTGAAAAGTATAATACAATGACTTCACTTAAAATGATGGTAGAACAATATAGAGAAGAATTACAACCCTTACCCTCCACTTCAGTATTATATAGTAAATATTCCCTTTGTTTTTAACGGATGATTTTAATACCTCAACAGTTTATTATATTGATAAAGGATGAAGTATTTAATCTACTACTACAATTTGGTAAGTCTTTAAAAGGGAAGTGATTGTTAAATGCTTTATATAAGCGATATCGGAAAGATAATTAATAACACATTAAATGAGCACAATTTGGATATTATTTATGAATTTGACAATAACCTAAGTGCACCTATGAGTTATAACGTATCGACCAATACTATAAAATTCAATTACCTTCAAGTTAACGGTTATAAAGGGAAAATTAGAATAAAAGAGACAGAGGAAGATTTTGTTAAAATTATTCTTTATCGTATGATTGGTTATTATTTAGATTTTAAGAAAAACAAACATGATCTAAGGATTTTAATGTATGGTCACGAAGAAGAAAAAGAAAAGCTGAAATCTGAAATAGAAACTAATGCTTGGGATTATGGGAGAACATTAATACCGGAACACCTAATGGAGTCATATGATAAAGTTCGTGAATTGGATAAAATGTTAATAAATTAATGTACTCTAAGAAAATGAGGCTCCACTTTAAACTAAAACAAGAAAAAGAAGCCTCCTTGGAGAATCTCTCTGGCTGAATTTTTGAGTGAGAAATTAAACTGATATCCAATAAGACAAGACCCAGAGAAAGAGGAGTTGTCTTAGAAAGATTGATGAATAAACAAAGAGAAAATCAAGTTCAAAGTTCGTGCTCGACTTTTAAGAGATATCGATTGCTTGACAAAAGAAATACACTGGACTGAACATACCTCTGAAGAGAGGTTTTAATGAACAACATATACTAGATAAAGAGGAAAGAGATTATTGGTCAAGCGGCTCCAGAGTACGATTGCGTAGATAAGTATTATGACCTGCTCATCCAACGATTTGTTCATGGCAGTAATTTAGATACAGCAGACCATAATTACGATGTTTTTATCCAGCCAAACTTGAAGCAATTTAATCGAGACCAATTTCTTGCTATATAAGATGGTATTAACAGAACAATGTTATGGGCATAGATTTGGATGCTTAGTGTTATCATTGTAATTTCGGTTTTATTAATATTTCCTTTTGTATATTTGATTTTAGGAACTGAGATATTTGGTGTTTAAGTTTTTGATAATACTGATGATCTTTCTTCGATTAACAGGAGCTTTAGTACTATAGGTGTAATAAAAGAGATTACAAGAAGTAGTCTCTTTTATTTATACATAATTAACATTAATGTTTCAAAAGCCTAAATAAATGGACAGTCAAAGGGGACACCCATAAATGAGGTCCCCCTTTCATAATGTATTACGGTAATGAAGTTTTATATTGTTCCATTAAATCACCTGCATATAAGCTTGTTATCATTAAGAAAATGGCAAGCCCAATGTATAATGAGAACCAGATGACTTTTGTTTTGAGCCTCGATGAGTAATAGGATTTCTCTTTATCCCTAATTTCAGTTTGTTCTTGCACTTCTTTAAAGAACTTTGCTGCTATTCGTTCATAGGTGCCTATATTTTCAAAATCGGTCGGTCCGTTCTGGTATTCATTCGTATTAGCAGCATCCATTAAGGATCTATACATATTTAATTTCACCTCGGTCAGCTGTTTTTCTTTTAGTTTATTATTATCAAATAGCGGGATATGCCAACTCTTCATGTTGTTAAACTTTTCATATTGTTGGCTCGATTCCATATTCCAAATATTAACCAGGCGAATTTTTTCTTCATCTGTTGCAGCTGCATATTGTTCTATTTGCCTTAATCCAAATTGATTCAATTCTATGATGATGTCTCTTTGATTTCTGGTAATCTCGCTACGAATTTCTTTCCACCACTTAGAAATGCCCAATAATAAGAAAAGAATTAAGAATGGATTTGGATGGAGAAATAAATATACAACCATCCCGATAATCCCTACTACCCAAAGCTTTGTGGAGATGACTCCCACTATACGTCCTCCATCAAGAGGGTGCACAGGCATTAGATTAAATAGGTTAATCATGGCTCCAAGTGTAATAACTAAAAGCCAAAATGGATTTTCCGTCATCATAAATAAGGGGATGGCTGGTAGAAATGCTAATGTACCTAATAAAGGACCTCCGAAGGCAAGATAAGCTTCTTGGTTAGCATTCTTGGGTTCTTCCTTAAGGGCAATTAATGCTCCGACAAAAGGGATGAAAATGGCATTGGATGTTTTGATGCCTTTTCTCTTTGCAGCAAGTAAATGCCCCATTTCATGGATATAAATTAGATAGACTAGGGCTACGGCAAATTTCCAACCGTAAACCAAGGCATACGCTCCTAATGAAACGAAAATAGAAATCAGGGAACCTACTTTTGCTAATTTCAATAGCGCAAACAACCATTTCATTTTTCCAAGGAAAAATAACCCGATTGCCCCCAAACCTACCCATCCTTTTTTCGATTTAGATTCTTTCAAAATGTACCTCCTAGAGTAAATGGGAAAACAGATGACCCGAGTGACACTATGTCTATCTGAGCTCCTTCTTGATTTATCATCTTGCTAATATCCTTATTATATTGTATTGGATAATCCATTTATTATCATCTTAGTGATATATTTCTAGAATATTAACTTTCAAGTATTACATTTTTTTATAATTAAGATAGAGTTCTGTCCTTAATATTTAGGGCCCTAACAGGTCATCAACTAACAAAGGCTCAAATCCTTGATGTCACAGCATATCCAAATATCATTCCTGTGTGTTTTTATGCATTGCACAAAGTTGCACAGAAAATGCATGTGAAGGTGAATCGTTCGTTGCATGACGCTAGCCACTTTGGTACACTATGCAGAAGTGCATTTCAGCTAGGATTGACTATCGAATGATAGATAAGATGCTGTCACCTTTACATAATTCATGGTCTTTGTAAGCGGTGGGGTGCTCCCGAACGAAATATGGTACAAAACCTTAACAATATAAAAGTTTTTCTAAGAAGACCATCTGTTCCCTCATACAGCAGGAGTTGTATGGGGGCTTGTATTTTATTGAGAATTTTCTGTTTAGATGAAATAAGGAGGAAGCAATGAACAATTATAAATTGACCATTCAATATGATGGCGGGCGCTATAAAGGCTGGCAGCGACTTGGTAATAGTGATGATACGATCCAAGGGAAAATAGAAAATGTATTAACGGAAATGGCAGGGGAAAAAATCGAGATCATCGGATGCAGCAGAACGGATGCCGGTGTACACGCCCTTGCTCAAATCGCCAATTTTAAGATCGGTGAAAATCTGACTGAAGTTGAAATCATGGATTATTTGAATAGATATTTACCAAGAGATATCAGCATTGTCGAGGTTACGTTAGTCCCTGAACGTTTTCATGCACGTTATAATGCTAAGGATAAAACCTATTTGTATAAGATCTGGAACGAGCCATACACAAATCCTTTCATGAGAAAGTACAGTATGCATGTAGAGGAAAAGCTGGATATCACTAGAATGAAAAAAGCATGTCAACATTTTATAGGTGAACATGATTTCACTGCTTTTTCAAATGCAAAATCCAAGAAAAAATCCATGGTGCGTGAAATATATACCATTGATATAGAAGAGAATGCCGGCTTCATCGAAATTACGGTGCGAGGCGATGGATTTCTTTATAATATGGTTAGGAAGATTGTCGGGACGTTGATAGAAGTAGGGTTAAATGAAATAGATGCTGAAAATATACCAAGTATTATAGAGTCAAAAGAAAGAATCCAAACGGGCCGTATGGCGGAGGCAGCTGGGCTGTACTTGGTAAAGGTTGATTTTTAGACCGGCCTTTGATGCATCGGTAATTGTATATTAAGTGTAAAGGCAGTAGAAAAAGGGAAGTAATAGGGAAGAATGGTAAAGCGGAAAGTACGAAAGAAGGAGAGATTTTCATGAGATTAGCAGGAAAGAAAATAATCAGTCTTGTGCACCATGATTTTGAAGATTTAGAACTCTGGTATCCGATTTTACGTTTAAAAGAAGAAGGGGCGATTGTTCATCTCGCCGGAGAAAAGGCGAATGAAACATACATTGGAAAATATGGTGTACCAGCCATATCTGATTATGAGTATGGCAGTATCAAGGCTGAAGAATATGATGCCATCCTTGTACCGGGCGGTTGGGCACCCGACAAAATTCGCCGGTTTCCTGAAGTGATATCACTTATCCAAAGCATGGAAGAAAATAAAAAACCCATTGGGCAAATTTGTCACGCTGGTTGGGTGTTGATATCCGCGAAAATTTTACAGGGGAAGAATGTAACGAGTACACCTGGCATTAAAGATGATATGGAAAACGCAGGGGCAACTTGGATAGATGAGCCCGTCGTCGTAGATGGAAACCTTGTGTCAAGCAGGCGTCCGCCTGATCTGCCGGATTATTTAAGGGAATTGATAAACGTGATTGAAAAGGGTTAAATCCATAGTACGGTGAAAAAGTGTTTTTTCCTTCTGGAAAAAACACTTTTTTTATCCATACCCAAATTTATTTTAATAGTGATTATGATAAAGATCATTCCCTTGATTGATCCTTAATCAAATCAATATATAAATTTCCTTTTGTCCCTACGACAGCATACGAGATATCAAAAACAACAAGGTTCCTTTTTTTGAGTTCAGCCATCAACCATCCTTCATTGTAGGTGTGTGTGGTTAGGTTATCATATAAGATTTTTCCGTCATAGACCAGTTCAATCGGTACAGAACCTGCTGGGGGCAGTATTGGTAAATCCTGCTTGGTGGCATTTTGGTATTGTTCTTTTTTTAATACAGAGAGTGAACCATTTATCTCTAAAATGGCACATTCAACTTCATCTAGGTTGAAGATTTCTTTTCCCCGCAAAGCCTGTTTAAGAGAATCCATTGAATACCCCATCCGTTCCATTGACTCTTCAAGAATTCTTCCTTTTTGAATTAAAGTGGCAGGTTCTCCGGCAATCCATTTCCCGAAACGCGGATTTCGAACCGCTAGAAGATTGAGCATGAAAACGACGGTACCCATAATAATTATGGAAATGATGAAATACAGGAATTTAATTTTAATATTGAATGCTAGATTTCCTGCAATTGTCCCCATCGTCATGGAAGCGATATAAAGGTGATAGGTCTTCTGGGCAATTGTCTGTTTACCGAGAAGTTGGACAAATACCCATAATAAAATAAAAGAGGTAAAGGTTCGAAAGATGATTTCAACAGATTCCGACATGACGATTTCTCCCTTACAAAACTCCCGACAGTTCGTTTGAGATAGTATGTTCTTACACCTTGCCATTTATTCTGTAAAGGAAACAGACAAGAAACCGTCTTTGATTTGGGAACCCCTCTTGAATTAATAGATTTAAACGATTGGTGCGATACATAAAAAAATGAATTATGAAACAACATTCAATAAACCAGGCATTCATATTAGTGAAATATCATGAAGCAAGCCGCTCAATACTTGCTTCTTTTTTATTTGATGAATCGATGGATATGTTTACTTAGTATCGATTAAGAAATTTCTACGAATAATAGTATCAAAATACATTTGCACGGGGGTATGTTTTGAGAAATATTCAGGAAATTTTCATTGACGATTTAAAAAGCATTTATAAAAATTTCTTTGTTTGTATCGTAGTCGTCTTTCTCATGTTCATCCCTTCCATTTATGCGTGGTTTAATATTGTTGCATCATGGGACCCGTATGCAAACACGGAAGGAATTCTTGTCGGTGTTGCCAATAATGATAAAGGTGCGGAGTTAAATGGCAAAGCCGTGAACATAGGCAAGGAAGTAATGGAAGGGTTAAAGGAGAATAAGGATCTGGGCTGGAGGTTCACATCGGAAAAAGAAGCGATAGAAAAGGTGGAAAAGGGTGATTATTATGCATCCATCATCATTCCGGAGAACTTTTCCGAACATATTGCGACGATCATGACCGATGACCCTAAGAAGGCGGGGATTGATTACTATGTTAATGAAAAAATCAATTCCATTGCTCCTAAAATTACGGCAGCGGGTGCCAACAGCATTGTGGACAATGTGAGCAAAACCTTTATCAAATCAGCCAGTGGGAGTATCCTTGCAATTTTTAATGAACTGGGAATCACCTTGCAAAACGAGTTGCCGACGATTCAAAAAATGAAGAATATGGTTTATTTATTAGAGGCTGAACTGCCTGAGCTTGAACAAAATATCAAAACCGTTCAAACACATGTCAAAAAGGCTGAAGATATCATTAAGAGGGTCAATGATGGCCTGAATTCGATAGAAGGAATAACATCACAGAAGGACAAATTGGTATCGGACGTTTCTAGTTATGTAGATTCAACAAGGCAGGCATTCGAAGGAATCAATCCCCTCTTAAAAAATGATATTGCGAACATAAGGAGCGATAATGAATCCATTTTAGTGCTGGCAAACCGGTTAACGGGTCAGGATTTACCTGACAATGAGTCGGATCAGCTAGTGGAACAAGGTGTAACGAGGATAAATAAAGAGTTGTACCTTTTGGACAGTATGTATAATTTATTGGTGAGAGTCAATCAATTTAATGAGAAAAACGTGCTTCAGCCAGAAATACAGCTGGTTGATGAACTAAGGGATAATGCTTCGAACCAACTTCAAGCGCTGAATGACCGAGCATACGGCAATCTTATCGAACTTGGCAGGAACAATGATCAAGTCTTGGCAAGCTTCCAGGAGAGCTATTCAAAGGAAACGGGGCCAAAATTCAATGAAATCTGGAATGAAACAGAAGCAATATTGAATAATGTCCAGCTTACGATGGAGGAGGGAACCAAGGTTCTTCCTGAGGTGAGGACGCTGTTGAATGAGACCAATCGAACATTGGAAACACGTACAGTGGATATTAATAAGTTACAGAATAAGTTTCCGGAAATCGAAACGAAAATAAAGGCTCTGGCTTCTAAAATGAGGGAAATTGATAAGTCTTATAATATGGAAGAAGTGATCGATTTCCTAAGGAATGATATTGAACAAGAAAGTGAATTTTTTTCAGAACCAGTTCTGCTCAATAAACACAGTCTCTTTCCGATTCCGAACTATGGATCCGCCATGTCTCCTTTCTTTACGGCACTTTCCCTTTGGGTCGGCGGTACAATATTGATTTCCATGCTTAGCGTGGGTGTTTCTCAAAAGGTCTACAGCCCGTATCAAATTTATATCGGGCGGTATCTAATATTTTTTATCATTGGGGTGATGCAGGCCCTTAGTGTTTCTATTGGGAACATCTTCCTTATCGGTGTTTATGTAGCGGATAAATTTGAGTACATCCTGTTTTCCGTTCTGATAAGTACGGTATTTACACTCATTGTTTACACCTTCGTTTCCGTTCTTGGAAATGTTGGAAAAGGGATAAGCGTCGTCTTGATGGTCCTTCAAATATCAAGTTCAGGAGGCACCTTCCCCATTCAAGTCACACCGCCCTTTTTTCAGCATATTAACCCTTTCTTGCCATTCACCTATGCTGTGGGTTTGCTTCGTGAATCTGTTGGGGGAATAACCTGGAGTGTAGCTGGCAAGGACATTTTTATCTTGATTCTCTTTTTAATAATCACGTTCATCTTAGGTGTCATTTTGAAAAAGCCTCTGCATGCAAGGACACAAAAGATGAAGGATAAATTGTATGGAAGCAGGATTTTTTAAGGTAATTGAAAGAGTGCTGTGACCGCGGTTAACTGAAGTTGAAAATTATGGTTATATTCAGCCTGAACCCTTAAAAGGGGCTCGGGTTTTTTTATTTGCTGAATGGTATTTATAGATATGTATTTTTATGTAGGTTTGGAATATTCATCAATACATTGACAGTTGAATAGAAAAATACCGATAAATTAGAATTTTTGCATTTTTATAGTTGACAAAAACCATTGGATTAATCATTATTAAGAAATAATGTTTAGTAAATCGATGCGATATAAAAGTGGGGTGACTTTATGTATTTAACAATAGATGGCATTGAAAAAAGTTTTAAGAATGAAAAGAAAGAAAGCATAAAGGTGCTCGATAAGATAAACATAGAGGTCGAGAAAGGAAGCTTCGTTTCAATCGTCGGCCCTTCAGGATGTGGTAAATCCACGCTTCTTTATCTGATTGCCGGCCTTGATAAAGCAGATGTGGGTGAAATACGTGTAGCTGGGAAAAAAGTGGTGAAGCCAGGTCCGGAACGGGTTGTCGTGTTTCAGGAGGCGGGTTTATTTCCTTGGCTGACAGTACTTGAAAATGTTACATACGGATTGAAGATAAAGAAAATGCCCAAAGAAGAGGCAAAAGCCAAGGCATTGGACATTTTAAAGATGGTTCACCTCAGCCGATATGTTGACTCCTATCCTCATCAACTCTCAGGAGGAATGAAACAGAGGGTAGCCATCGCAAGAGCGTTGGTGATGGAACCGGATATCCTGTTGATGGATGAACCATTCTCCGCACTTGATGAGCAAACGAGGATGGTTTTGCATAAAGAGCTGCTCGAAATCTGGAGAAAAACTAAAGTGACGATCTTTTTCGTTACCCATAATATTCGCGAGGCTGTTCAGCTTTCCGAAAAAATTATCGTCTTTGCTACCCGTCCCGGGAAAATCAAAGAGACGATTTCCGTTCCTTCCATGAAAGATGGAGTTATGCCGGATAGTGTAACTTTGCATACAGAACAAAGGGTTCTATCGATTTTGCAGGAGGAAATTGAAAAAGTGCTGAAGGAGGAAATGGGGAATGATTACAGCTTTAAGACGAATCATATTCATCGCGATGATAGCGGGGATATGGGAAGTCACATCTAGACTTTCCAGTCTTCCGGATTTCATGTTCCCAAGCCTGACTCAGGTTTTGGAAACTCTGTTTAAGGGACTGATGAGCGGACAAATAACCGAAGCCATCGGAAAAAGCCTTGGCCGTATTCTGATCGGCTTTATGATTGCCATTATAGTAGGTCTGATATTAGGATATTTCATTTGGCGCTTTAAATTGGTCGAAGACACTTTAGGATTCGTCGTGACGGCTTTACAGTCCATTCCGAGTATCGTTTGGTTCCCTTTAGCGATCATTTGGTTTGGATTGAATGATTTTTCGATCCTTTTCATCGTCACCATCGGAGCAACTTGGACGATGACGGTTAATGCAACAAGTGGCTTCCGGAATGTACCCCAGTTGTATCAGCGGGTTGCCAAAACATATGGATCGACCGGATTTCATTTTCTTCGCACGGTGATTTTACCAGCATCCGTCCCGCAAATAATATCCGGTCTCCGAATTGCATGGGCCTTTTCCTGGCGTGCATTGATGGCAGGTGAATTACTTGGCGGGGGAGGCGGTCTTGGCCAATTGCTGGAAATGGGCAGATCACTTGGACAAATGGATTTGGTCATCTCCGTGATGATCATCATCGCAATCATCGGAACAATCGTGGATAATGTCGTCTTCTCCCGTCTTGAACGTAATGTTCAACTGAAATGGGGAGTGAAGTAACGGTAGTTTAATAAAATAATAGTTTTAAAGGAGAGAAAAATATGCTGAAAAAATCATTCTTTGCCCTTATTCTGTCTGTTTTGTTAATCGGAATAGTAAGCGGATGCACTCAATCCAGCAGTAATGATGAAGAAGGGAAAGGGTCCGGGGGGAAATCCGTGAAAATTGGTTATTTTCCTAACCTAACCCACAGTGCAACGATCATTGCACTTGAAAAAGGCTTTTTCGAAGAAGAGTTCGGTAAAGATGTCAAGATTGAAACCAAAACAGTGGCCAATGGAGGATTATTCATGGAAGCAATGGCCACAAACGCCATTGATGTCGGAACGGTCGGGCCTGGTCCATTGCTTAACTTTTACGTGAAAAACCCTGAATACCACCTGATCTCCGGGGCTGTTAATGGAGGTGCCGTACTTGTGGCTAGCGAAGGCAGCAAGGTTACGGATTTAAAAGATCTGGCCGGTAAAAAGGTAGCGATTCCCGTTATTGGAAGCACACAGGATGTCATGCTTAGGAAGGCCCTTCAAGATGTAGATTTAAAACCGACTACAAATGGGGGCACAGTTGAACTGTATGCGGCAGCACCTGCTGACACAACCGCCCTTTTTGTTCAAAAGTCTGTCGATGCAGCAGCGACCCAGGAACCATGGGGGTATGTATTGGAAAACCAGGCAAAAGGAAAGCTGGTGCTTGACTGGGATCAATTTGCATGGGGAAAAGATTCACCTAACACGGTAGTGGCTGCAAGCCAGAAGTTCTTGGATAAAAAGGGGTTCGCTGCTTCCTATTTGAAAGCGCATGAAAAAGCGGTGAAGTTCATACAGGAAAATCCTGAAGAAAGCCAAGAACTGGTTATTAAGCATTTGAAGGAACTGACTGGAAAAGAATTAAGCAAAGAAGAAGTGGCTTCAGCATTTTCACGCCTTGAAGTGACAACTGAAGTTAATGAGCAAGTCATTCAAGAAATGGCCGACATAAGCAAGGAAGCCGGTTATATCCCTAGCAGTGATATAAAAGGCATGATCGATTTATCAATTCTTGAAGAAGTGTCCAAATAACAAGCAAGCGCCTCAGCCATCCTGGCTTTGGCGCTTTTTTTAAAAGGCCGGATTAATCCATTTTATTTAAGCGGGGAAATAATCCTCCATATAAACACCTCAGGTCATGAACTTCCTTTATGGACAGATTTGATCCAATGCTTGGATAACATGATCAACCTCCTCCCAGGAATGGATGGTAGCGCCTGAAGCCAGTGAATGTCCTCCACCATTGAATTGACGTGCGACTGATGCGATGGGAATATTCCGTGAACGTATCCTGACACGGATTTCAGAAGGGTATTCGATGAAGAAAGCCCAGATTTTATTGTCCCTGACACTTGATAGCGTATTGACTAAATTCGAAGCTTCGAGTCGATCCACCCCATACATATTTAAAAGCTCGTCCGTAATAATGAAGTAAGCTACCCCTTTATCAGTTACCTTGAAGCTCATGAGAATGTCTTTTTGAAGTCGGGAAGCGTTTTTCGGCTTAACATTAAGGCTGTTATGGATTCTTTCTGGCTGAATATTATAGGTTCTTAAGTGCGAAACCATTTTTAATGTCCTGGGAGTTGTATTCCCATTCGTGAAATTCCCTGTATCACTAAGTATTCCTGCATAAAAAGATTTAGCCGCTTCTTTATTCATGATGAACCCTTCTGGAAATTCCAAGAATAAATCAACAAGCATTTCACTTGCAGAGCTATAAGAAGGGTCGACCCAAGAAATGTCCCCGAATTGTTCGTATTCGGGGTGGTGGTCAATTTTGATCAGCATGTCTCCATGATCATATCGGGAATCACTGATCCGTGAAATGTTGGCAGTATCACAAACAATCACTAAGGCACCTTTATATTTGTTATCGGAAATGACATCCATATCACCTATGAATAGAAGCTTGTCCACTTCCTCGCCTACCGCATAGACTTCTTTAGAAGGGCAGGAGTCCTTCAATAGCTTCTTTAAACCGAGTTGTGATCCCAATGCATCCGGGTCCGGATTTACATGACGATGAATGATGATTGTGTGGTATTTCTTGATCGCTTCGATTATTTCCATTTTTTTATTGTCCATAGCGCCATCCCCTTTTTAAGCTTTCCTTGTATGCAGTGCGACGATTGATAATATGTAAAATTCATATATTGACAGTTATATCTATTCAATCATCACATGCCAAACGAGTAAAGGCAATTCCGATTACTTTGGATGGGGGGGAGTCCTGAGGCATACGGAAAGTATACGGAACAGATGTAATAAAACACTCAAACAAAATTATTGCAAAATTCAAAAAATACAACTATACTTAATTTACCAAACCGATGACAACAAGTTACCTTGTTGCATGGCCGGCTTGACATAAAAAACTGGAATCCATAAAAATTGACTTGGTTCACTTGATCTTCCTTTGCAGGAAGACAGTTCGTGGATAAGGGTCAGTGAAACATTCAATGTAATGACATTGTTGGTTTTACTGGCTCTTTTTTGTGTATCCACGACAGTTTGAAAGGGGTGATGATATGAATGGAGCTTTGGAGGGAGTCAGGATTATCGATGTATCCCGTGTTTTGGCGGGGCCGTTTTGTTCAATGATTCTCGGCGATTTGGGTGCCGATGTCATTAAAATCGAGCATCATGAATCAGGGGATGAAACGAGAGGGTGGGGGCCGCCATTCGCCGAAGGGGAAAGCGCTTACTATTTATGTGCAAATCGAAATAAGCAAAGCATGACCTTGAATTTAAAATCTGAGGAAGGAAAAGAGATTTTCCGGAAGTTGGTGGCTTCAGGGGATATAGTGATTCAAAATTTCAAGACAGGCACATTGGGAAAACTGGGGTTGGGTTATGAGGATTTAAAGGAAATCAACCCCAAACTGATCATGGCTTCGATTACAGGATTTGGTTTAACCGGTCCTTATAAAGATTTGCCAGGCTATGATTATATCATTCAAGCGATGAGTGGTTTGATGAGCATCACCGGAGAGAAAAATGGGAGTCCCGTGAAGGTCGGAGTGGCCATAGCTGACATATTGACTGGCTTGTATACATGCATTGGCATTTTATCCGCTTTACATCATAGGGATAAATTGGGGGAAGGCCAGGAAATTGATATTTCATTGATGGATTGTCAGGTTTCTTCATTGGTGAATGTCGCCAGCAACTATTTATTCAGTGGCTTGACCCCTGAAAGAATGGGGAACCAACATCCAAATATCGTTCCATACCAGACGTTCGGGACAAGGGATGGAGAGCTTGTCGTGGCTGTGGGAAATGATGATCAGTTCAGGAGATTTTCAACCGTTATAGGCAGACCTGATTTAGCGGAACAGGAACAGTTTAAACATAATGAAAAACGTTTGCAAAACAAGGAAGAATTAATACCGATAATAGAGGATTCGTTGAGAGGTAAGACAAAGAAGGAATGGAAAAGGCTGTTTGATGATGCAGGGATACCGAATGGTCCGATTAATGATATAGCAGAGATGTTCGAGGATCCGCAAATCATCGCAAGAGGCATGTTGGTGAGTATGGAACATCCCACAATCGAAGATCTTAAAGTGACGGGATCTCCCCTGAACCTTTCAAAAACACCGGTTACCATGAGAAAGCATCCGCCTCTCTATGGCGAGCATACCGATTCCATTTTGGCTGAAATAGGATATAGTCCAGATCAAATAAGCAAATTCAAGGAAAATAAAATTATTTAGGAGGAATTTTAATGATGAATTTCGAATTAACAGAAGAGCAGCAAAGTGTGAAGAAAGTGGTTAGGAAATTTGTGGATAAGGAAATTATTCCATATATTCAAGAGTGGGATAGGCAAGGTCAATTCCAGCCGCATATTTTAAAAAGGTTAGCTGAATTGCAGTTGATGGGCGTGTGTATACCCGAAGAGTATGGCGGGGTCGGAATGGATTATAATACCCTAGCCATCGTTTGTGAAGAGCTGGAGCGAGGAGATACGGCTTACCGAACTGCAGTTTCTGTACATACAGGGTTGAATAGCATGACCCTGCTTCAATGGGGGACGGAAGAACAAAAACAGAAATATTTAGTACCCCAGGCAAAAGGAATCAAGATTGGTGCTTTTGGGCTGACTGAACCGAATGCAGGGTCTGATGTAGCGGCAATGAAATCAACGGCAAAACGTGTTGGGGACCATTATATCTTAAACGGGTCAAAAACATGGATTTCGCTCTGTGATCATGCAGATCATTTCCTCATTTTCGCCAAGACGGATCATGATGCCGGTTCAAGGGGAATCACTGCCTTTATCGTGGAACGGACTTTCGAGGGAGTGGAGTCGAAAGCCATTAAAGGAAAATTAGGAATTCGTGCAGGGAATACAGGCGAGATCTTTTTAACGGATGTAAAAGTTCCGGTGGAGAATAGGCTTGGTGAAGAAGGTGAGGGCTTTAAAATTTCCATGTCGGCATTGGACAGCGGCCGGTTTACAGTGGCCGCAGGTGCTGTAGGGTTAATAGAAGCAAGCCTGGAAGCAAGCTTGAAGTATTGCCATGAACGAAGCACATTCGGAAAAGAGATTGGCAGGCATCAGCTCGTTCAACAGATGATTGCCAAGATGACAGCAAATTTAGAGATTTCCAGATTGCTGGTCTTTAAAGCGGGCACCTTGAAAAATCAAGGAAAAAGGAATACGAAGGAAACATCACTTGCCAAGTGGATATCATGTAATGCTGCTAATGAAGCGGCCAATGATGCTGTTCAAATTCATGGTGCCTATGGCTACTCGGATGAATATCCAGTCGAACGTTTTCTGCGGAATTCAAAAGCTCCGGTCATTTACGAAGGAACCCGTGAGATTCATACTGTAATGCAGGGTGAATACGCACTTGGCTATAGACAAGATAAAGAGCTTCGCAAGCAATTGCCTGCATGGCCCTTCGAGCAAGTTTCCGTACATTAACTATAGATAGAGGAGATCAAATCAGATGATGAACACATACTTTATTGCAGGGCATGCAAAACTTCCACAAGGGATGGCAGCGAGAAATATATATGATTCAATCACGATCACGGTGGAGCTTGACTTTAAATATGGAGTAATAGTCGAGGCTTCCTGTACGCTTGCTACAGAGCATGGCAGGGAATTCATCCGTCAACTGCTGCGCGGTTATTGCCTGAAAGATGGTATCGAAGAATTGATTGATCGTGTGCAAATTCATTATCGTGGGAAGGCTGGTCAAGCCATTCAAGCAGGGCTGAAGGATGTGTATGCACAGTTCGAATTGGTCTCCGTTAAATAAGTGAAACCGAAAAGGGTCCTACCGTATGTAAGAGGGTAGGATCCTTTTTTATAGGTTCAGGTACATGGCAAATAAGTCCACTGTCACTATAAATGGCAGTGTTTTATTGTTTAAGGAACGGGACATTTGAATGGATATAACGATCGTGATAATTTTAAAAACACAAAACTCGCCCCTATAGGACGAGTTTTGTGTTTTTTTATAGAATTTGGACTTTAAAGTAAAGCTTAATATCCAGCAAAAAAATATTAGTTATACATTAAAACGGTACCATGAAACTAGAAGCACCTTTTCCGTTTATTGCGAAAGTTATTGCCGCAAAGCCAACTGCAGTGGTTGGACGAACACCGGTTTCTGTTGGAGCGCCGTTGTCTGCTGCATATGGAACACCGGTTTCTGCTGGTGCGCCTTTGTGTGCTGCAAGTGGACCTCCTTCTGCTGGTGCGCCTTTGTGTGCTGCAAGTGGACCTCCTCCTGCTAGTGCGCCTTTGTGTGCTGCATGTAGATCTCCGTTTCCAGCAAGAGCGCCTTTGCGTGCCGGAAGTGGACCGATTCCTGCTCGTGCAACGTTTAGTGCTTCTGCGGGAAGTTCGCCTGTTATTGTTGTTTTTACGTGAAGAACGGCCTTTTGAACATGGGTCATTATGCATGAAATCGCTTAACCCGAAGGAATTAGCTCTATCCACCGCATTTTGTATATCACGATTGATGTCAGACATATTTATATATCCCCCTTTCTATACGTTAAACTATGCGCTTGTACGTAATATGCCAGGGATAATAGCACATTTTTATTAAATATTTGTTTTTGGTGACACCCCTCGCCTTTTTTCCATAATTTAATAGGAAAGTGAAAGGGAAGGGTTAGGTTATATGAATGCTGACAAGAAGCTGCCTGTGTATCAGCTTTTTATTCCACCAGTTAATTTAATGGAGCTTCGCAGAGATATATGGTGCAATGATCCTTTACCTGCAAAGTTAACGATCAACAAAAAAAAACTTGATATTGATATTGTTTACCGTGGCTCACATATCCGAAGTTTTCGGAAAAAATCCTATAATGTAGTCTTTTATAAACCTAATACTTTTAAGAATGCCAAGGAAGTTCATTTAAATGCCGAATATAAAGATAAATCTTTACTAAGAAATAAATTATCTTTAGATTTTTTTGCAGATATAGGGACTTTATCACCGAAAGCCCAGTTCGTTTTCCTAAATCTAAACGGAAAGGACGAGGGAATATATCTGGAATTGGAATCAGTGGATGAATATTATTTGAAGAAAAGGGGGCTCCCCAATGGGTCCATTTTCTATGCAGTGGATGGTGA
The DNA here is from genome assembly GCF_046715815.1 of Peribacillus sp. S4. NCBI lineage: Bacteria > Bacillati > Bacillota > Bacilli > Caryophanales > Bacillaceae > Peribacillus > Peribacillus sp. S4. The sequence continues at coordinate 1,366,526 of NZ_CP175708.1, forward strand.
TGCCAATTTCTCATTGATGAGCGATTTGGATAAAGGAATCAAAAAATCATTGGAGATGGGCTATCAAAAAAAATGCGGGACAGAAAAGGAGGAATTATATTTACAAGAGCTGATCCTCCAAATCAATACAATTTCAAGAGTGGATTTTGAAAAGGAAATCGTAAAATATGTCGATGTGGAAAAGTATCTGCGCTGGCTGGCCGGTGTCATATTCACGCAAAACTATGATGGGTTCGTTCATAACTATGCTTTGTATCGAAATGGAGATACCGGTCTATTTGAAATAATTCCATGGGATTATGATGCGACATGGGGCAGGGATGTTAACGGGAAAGTGATGGAAGAGGATTATGTGGGAATCGGGGGGTTCAATACATTGACTGCTAGAATCCTTGATGTAAGGGGATTTCGTGTCAGGTACCAAGAACTTCTTAAGGAGATTTTGAACAATCATTATACCGTGGCCTATATGAAACCTATCATTCAGGAAATGCATGATCAATTAAGGCCATATGTATCAAAAGATCCATATATCAAGGGGAATAAGGAGAAATTTGATGATGAGCCCGAATTCATCCTGAAATTCATTGAGGCCCGTGCGAAGTATATAAATAGCCACCTGTATAAATTGGATTAATAATTCCTTTCGTTTAGAGATGGAACAATGAAAAATATAGTGGCAGGAATGCTGAATAAAAAGCATTCCTGTTTTTTTCTGCACGATTCCATTTGCTTTTCTATACTATTACAGCTATGTTTGATAGAAAGGTATAATCTAAAGTAATGAAGGATGGGAATGGATTGACTAATCATAGCCGCAAACCGGCATATATATATACATTTACATGCACCCCTGACGAACGCTCATTATCTAAAATGGAGATGCGTTCTTTCTTTGGCTTTGAGACTTCAGGGGATATTTTGAAAAGTGATATAGCCATTGAACCGAGCAGGAGCCCTTTTATAAAAGGGCGGGTCGACATCATGTTTGAAGGGGAAAGCATATCCGAAATCGTTGAGCAAGTAAAAGGTATTCATTTGCCTGACTCGACATTCAAAGTATTATTCGTGAAAATTAATGATTTGAATAAAGAAGCAAAGATCGATTATGATGGACAGCGTGAAATTGAACGTCAGATTGGCTGGCACATTCAGGGAAATGCCGATGTGCGTAACCCTGATCAGGTCTTTGGAATCGTGACGCTTGGCGGTCGTTGGTATTTTGGGAAGTATGTCAAACCTGAAGCGGTTTGGTTAAAACATATGAAGAAGCCCCGTGAATATTCAACAGCGCTTAGCACGAGAGTGGCGAGGGCCATTGCCAACATTGCCGTTCCACATCCGGATGGGGTGAAGGCAATTGATCCATGCTGCGGAATTGGAACGGTATTGGTGGAAGCCCTTTCGATGGGGATCAATATTGATGGCCGGGATATCAACCCGCTTGTTACCGACGGTTCAAGGGAGAACATTGCCTATTTCGGACTCGAAGGTGATGTAACTACAGGTCCGATTTCGGAGGTCACCAGTAAATATGATGTAGCGATTATCGATATGCCTTATAATCTATATACACATGCGACGCCGGAGGATCAGCTATCAATCCTTAAGCACGCAAGGAGCTTTGCTGATAAGGTCGTTGTCGTAACGATCGATACGATGGATCATATGATTGAAGAAGCTGGATTTGAGATTGCTGATCGATGTGTTGCCAGGAAAGGCATTTTTTCCAGAGAGATTGTCGTGTGCGTGTAAGTATCTTCAGCAAGAAAAGGCTGAAATTTCAGTGTCAATTAGACAAATAAAAAGGGCTTTGCTGCCATCTGGCTTCGATATTCAACCGATGCCAGATGGCGGACAAGTCCCCTTTACAATTAAGTTTCAAAATCGACTAGATTCCGGGTGTAGATGAACTTTCAGGAATTTTTTCATAGTCTGATGGATTAAGATTATGAACCGATCCATCTGTTACGCCATTGATAATACCCATTAGCCCCGTTTCAACCGTTTTTACGAGCTGGCCATTCTTTTTTTGCCCAAAGTTTTGTGTTTGACCACTAACTTCAAATAGAACCGTCCCACTTCCGTTTAAAGCAAACGTCCCTAAAGCAGTTCCTGGCAGGTCAATGGATTGATCATATAATGAAATATTTGTGAAAACTGAATTCCCCTTTGCTTGCAGTGCATTATACGCAGTAAGTGTTAACTGACGGGAGAAATCATATTTGAAATCATCTGCATACTCTGCATATTTAGCACCTTCTGGAGTGCTTGGGTTAGGAACGAATTTACCCGATATTGACATAGTTGCACGCTCATCAGTTCCTTCGAGATATGGGAATCCTTGATGATGAAGATCGATAAAAACATCCACTTTCCCGAATTTCGATTTTAACCCTTTATATGTGTCACGGAGCGTTTGCGCTTCGGGGGTAATAAACCAGCCTGGCTTTTCAGATGCCCCCGGGAAGTCTTGAGGTTTTGGTACATAATTTAGGTCTGGATTGAAGTCACGATTAACATCAAATCCCGGTTTGCTAGCATAGTCGTCTCCTGATCTGGGAGTAGTGTAATAGTTCCAAGTAGGTTTTGCATTAGAAAGTTGGGGGAATTTACCTACAACTTCAGACCATTTCATCTCATTTCCACGACGATCAAGCTCTGAGCCGTCTACGTTCATCATTGGAATGGCAACAATTGTTAGTTCATCAAGAACTTTCTTTACCTCAGGCGAGTTACTTTGACCAAGGTTTTTAAGAATGTTCAATAACGCGACAGTTCCTGTTTTTTCATTTCCATGAATTTCACTTTGAATAAGAACGACTTTGTCACCATGACCGACAGTCACTTTTTGAATGGAACGGCCCTGATTCGTTTTTCCGGCCACTTCTACATTGACTATCCCTGCACTCGCTTGCTCAAGTTGATTTAATTCTTTTACAAGTTCGTCATAATTTAGGAATGCTTCGGTAGAAAGGTTCGTTCCACCTGTCGGATTTGGTCCTCTTTCAGCTAAGCTGACATTTGGGCCAAGTAATGTTGCGGCTACTACTGTTGAACTTAAAACCTTTAAAAATTTTCTTTTCACAGCAAATCCCCTATTCTGAAAATATTTAATATTCAGATAATAAATTCTTCACATTCTAATCGATTTCCTGTTAGATTCATTAAAACACCCAAAAAGGCCTAGTATTTCAGATTCAATTATTTTGTACATTTTCCATGAAAAAGTCCCTGCTAAGAGGGGACTTTTTCAATTCAGCCTTTTTTGATGTGATTTAGCTTGATAATGAACTACATTTCCAACGAGTTGTTTCGTGACCTTCCCCTGATATTCCAAATAATCCAAATGGCCGATGATTTCTGACATGACGAGCGGGAATTCTGCTATATACTTTTGTTTGTAAAACTCCTTTGCCAGTTCATTGCCTGTAGAAATTCCGGATTCTATCAAGGCCAGGATCTTTTGTGATTTCCTCTCTATGCTGTTGAGTCTTTTTTCAATCAGATGACCGGGTTGTTCAATCACGTTACCATGACCAGGAAATAGGAGATTCACCTGTAATGCTGAACATCGTTTTAATGAATCGATATGATCTACAAGAGTCAGCATTCTATTACCGTTTTCATCAGGTTCGATCAAGGCATTGCTTGAGATATGTTCAATCAATAAATCACCGGCAAGAAGCCGTTTCCCTTCTCGGTCAAGGAAAGCAATTTGATCCGGGGCATGCCCGGGAAATTCGACCACTTCAAAATTCAGCCAGTGTTTTTCCGTGATTGCGATGATGTCACCATTCAGTTTTTGATCTTTATTATTATCGACCGCGTTGAATAGGTAAGCCACTTGTTTATCTCCAAGTTCACCACAGCCCATCTCAAGGTATAGCTGTTTATAAAATTCAATTCTCATACTTAAGAAATCAGGGTCCCTTTTTAAACGGGGAATGGATTTAGAATGGGCATAAACTGGAATCGGATGGAGTTCGGTAATCCGGTTGACCAAACCAACATGGTCTCCATGGTGATGGGTCAACAAAATTTCCGTGATGTCCCCAACTGTAAATCCATTTTCGTTTAATGTTTGCTGCAGTGCATTCCAGCAAACGTCATCATTCATACCTGCATCGACTAATGTTAAAGATTCATCCTGTTTAACTAAATAAAAGTTTATACTTTTTAAAGATAAAGCGCTTGGAGCTATAATTGGATAAATTTTAAATGTTGTATTCGTTTTCATGAACGTCCCATATCCTCCTAAATCGAGATAAACTTTATCTGGAAAATTGCGATATTACTAATGACCGAATAGATGTAAATGGTTATTATTCCATGATTGGTTGAATGAATTGAAACTGTCAAGCGGAAGCTTCCAGGCAATCAAGAAATTTAATAGTAAAATTGATTGGAAATGGATGGTCTATTTATCTAGTTTATTTTAAAATTGAATAAACAAGCTAGTCATTTAGCCAATATTCTTTAAATTTAATTATTGTAATGAAAACTGAATGTGTTCCATGGAACGAAACGGAATAGGAGGTTTTGGTTTGAAGCCAAAAATTTATATTACAAGGAAATTGCCAGAACAAATCATCGAAGGTCTTAGTCGGAATTATGATGTCAGGATGTGGGATCAAGAGGATATACCGGTCCCTAGAAAAGTCCTTGTAGAAGAAATGAAAGAAGTCGAGGGGCTGCTTTGCTTATTGACGGAACAAATCGATGAGTCACTGATTGAACAGGCACCCAATCTGAAAATCATCGCGAATATGGCAGTGGGCCATAATAATATTGACGTTCAAAGTGCAACAAAACGGGGCATCATGGTAACGAACACACCGGGGGTTTTAACGGAAACAACAGCTGATTTAACCTTCGGCTTACTGCTTGCAACGGCAAGGAGGATGATGGAGGCAGAAGATTATTTAAGGAGTGGAAAGTGGGAAACATGGTCGCCGATGCAGCTGACAGGACAAGATGTACACGGTGCAACGCTGGGTATCATCGGGTTAGGCAGAATTGGGGAAGCTCTTGCAAAAAGAGCTAAGGGATTTGATATGAACTTAGTTTATTTTAATCGAAGCCGTAAATATGAACAGGAAAAAGAGTTAGGAATCGAATATCAGCCCCTTGAAAAATTGCTCCAAATCTCGGATTTCGTTTGTGTCATGCTGCCGCTCACAGCGGAAACGGCTTATATGATTGGCAAGGAGCAGCTGGAATTGATGAAAGGGACGGCTGTGCTCATTAATACCGCAAGAGGCGGAATTATCGATGAAAAAGCGTTGTACCAGGCGCTGGAAAATCGAGAGATTTGGGCGGCTGGATTGGATGTATTCGAAGAAGAGCCCGTCCCTCTGGACCACCCGCTGCTAACTTTGCCCAATGTGGTTACATTACCGCATATCGGGAGTGCTAGCATTGCCACAAGAATGAAAATGGCAACTCTTGCTGTACAAAACTTGGTGGACGGATTAACTGGTGATACTCCCCGTAATTTAGTATTGTTGAATAAATCAAAATGACGCTAAAAGGGGGTTCGGATTGGTTTCATCCCGAACAAAGATTCTAAAACAAGAATAGACTATCCTTCATGTTTTTTTACTATAACCCTTATTGGATTGAAGAAATTTGCGACACTCCTGCCGAATAACTGGCTTGCCGAGACCCCACAGACGCATGCGTCAAGGAGGCTTGGCAGACAGTCGGCGGAAAGGGAGCGGATTTCTGAAATCACCGGCAACCTTTTTTAAATAAAAAAGCGCAGGCAATCTCTCTTCACTTCAAGTTTGTCTACAATCTGAAATGACCCCAAAAATGGGGTCATTTTTTTATGGGGAATGTAATAGTGTTTCTTTGGTTCGTAGTATTCTCAAATGATATTTTCTGAAATATGATTTGTCCTTTTTAGAAGATTTCAGAGTTTTGATGCACCTGTGCTTACCTGAGTGCCGAAAGGAAGAATCCCATTCAAGTGGAGCATACTTATCGTAAATTGTGCCGATCTTTTGTAAAATAAAGAAAGTCGAGTTTATTAGGAAGAACAATTAGTTGAAAGGGATAGGGTTAATAATGATTGAAATGAAGGAAACGATATCATCAGGCAACGAAATGACTAAATCCAAAAGGCTGTTGATGGCTCTTATGCTAGGGTCTTTTGCAGCGATTGGACCACTGTCACTTGATATGTATTTACCGGGTCTCCCCACACTGGCAGAGGATCTGAAAAGCAGTACGTCGTTAGCGCAGCTAAGCTTGACTGCCTGCTTGTTAGGGTTGGCTTTGGGTCAAATTTATTTAGGGCCTCTAAGTGATGCAAAAGGTAGGCGTTCACCGTTAATCATATCTTTATCCATTTATTGCATTTCATCTCTGTTATGCGCTTTTGCTCCAACCATTGAATTGCTTTTATTATTACGTTTTATCCAAGGTATTGCGGGAGCGGGAGGCATTGTCATTTCAAGGGCCATAGTTCGTGACCTTTTTTCAGGAACGGATTTGACCAAGTTCTTCTCCATGTTAATGCTGGTGAATGGGGCGGCACCGATATTGGCTCCGGTTTTTGGCGGTCAACTTTTGCAGTTCACTTCTTGGCGGGGCGTTTTCATTGTCATTTCAGTATTAAGTATCATTATGGTTGCGGCTGCATTTTTTGGGATAAAGGAAACTTTATCGTCCAATCACAGGAGTGCTGGCGGGGTAAATGATACGATCAGGACTTTTGGGAACTTATTGAAGGATCGTGTGTTTATGGGCTATGCTTTTGCACAAGGATTCATAAGTGCTGCAATGTTCGCTTATATTTCCGGATCGCCTTTTGTTCTCCAGAACATTTATGGGGTTTCCCCACAGACCTTCAGCCTGATTTTTGCAATAAACGGGGTTGGGATCATCATCGCTTCACAAGTTGCCGGGAAGCTGGCTGGCAAGGTTAAAGAAGAAAGATTGCTTCAAATGGGGTTATGCCTAGCTTTGTTTGGGGGAATATTACTTCTGGCCTCAGTCCTTCTCGAAATGGGCTTGGCCGGAATCTTGGCGGCTTTATTCCTCTCCGTCTCCAGCGTCGGTATTGTCGGTACAACGAGTTTTTCTTTAGCGATGCAAAATCAGAAAAAAACGGCAGGCAGTGCCTCGGCTTTAATTGGCTTGCTTCCCTTCATATTAGGATCGCTAATGGCTCCCCTGGTGGGGTTAGGTTCAGGTGAGTCTCCCTTGCCGATGGGAATTGTGATGGTAAGTTGTCATGTCATCGCCATGTGCGCTTATTTACTCCTTGCCCGTCGCGGGTTAAGGCGAGTTGCTTAAAAAGAAAAGCTGAAATCCTGTTGTGGATTTCAGCTTTTTGCCTTTTTGATTCATAATAGTGATTCCGCTCCATCGATATAAACTTCCGTGCCCGTAACATGGGAGGACATGTCTGATGCTAGGAACAATACGAGATCACCAGCTTGTTCGGCAGTCCCCGCTTTCCTTGCCAGGGGCTGGGAGCCTTCGGGATATTCAATGGGAATCCTGATTTTTTTAAGGTTTTCTTCTTCCGGGAATGTGTTATTGTCAATGTTCGTATCGATGGAACCGGGACAAATGGTATTTACCCTGATTTTATATCTTGCCAATTCGAGTGCGGCCATTTTACCGAAAGCGACTTGACCGGCTTTGGATGAACTATAAGCGGAAAAACCAAAATTCTTGAAATATCGGTTTCCGTTGATGGAGCTGTTGATCACGATGCTGCCACCCGTTTCCTTCATGTAAGGAATGGCGTATTTGATGGTGAGAAAGGTGCCTTTGAGGTTGATGGTATGTGTCTTATCCCAATCTTCTGGCTTTATGTCTTCTATAGGGGCAATCACTCCGTTGATGCCTGCGTTTGCAAATACAAAATCAATTTTCCCAAAATGTTCATGGGCTGTTTTGTAGGCAAGTTCAACTTGCTCAGCCTTGGAAACATCCGTTTTAATGATTAAAGCCTCTCGACCAAGGTTCTCGACTTCTTCCTTCACTTTTTCGGCATTTTCGACTGTACGGTCAAAAAAGATGATGTTCGCGCCGTTTTCAGCTAGTTTCAGTGCGGCACCCCGGCCAATTCCCGATCCCCCACCGGTAATGATGGCAACTTTGTTTTTCATTAATTCTGTCATAAACTTCACACGCTCCTTTTAAGTCTTCTATTCCCAATTTGGGAGTATGTAGAAACATCATGGCAGTGGTAATATAGAAAAATTATAAACGAATATTGCCTAAAAAATCCAATTTAAGCAATTGCGAGTGTTCAATATACTTTGTTTTTCAGTGAAATGTCTGTATATTGAGGACATGATAAAGTTAGCTTGAAAGGGGATAGGTTGTTGATAAGATTAGGGGTAATAGGTACAAATTGGATCACGGAACGATTTTTGGAGGCTGCAAAGCATGTAGAGAGTTTATCCTTAACCGCCGTGTATTCACGTACAGAGGAGAAAGCGAAGGAATTTGCCAATAAATACGAAGTACATACGACTTTTACGAATTTAGAAGCAATGGCCAGCAGCGATGAAATCGACGCTGTGTATATAGCAAGCCCTAACTCTCATCATTGCAGGCAAGCCGTGTTATTTTTACAAAATAAAAAACATGTATTATGTGAAAAACCAATGGCCTCAAATGCGGCTGAAGTAAGGGAAATGATTGAGGCTGCAAAACAAAATGATGTGCTATTGATGGAAGCGATGAAATCGACCATCATGCCGAATTTCGAAAGTATAAAGGGCAATCTGGATAAAATCGGGAAGATTAGGCGTTTCTCGGGAAGCTTTTGCCAATATTCATCACGCTATGATTCATATAAACAAGGAACTGTGCTGAATGCATTCAATCCGGAATTCTCCAGTGGCTCTTTAATGGATTTAGGCATTTACGTCCTCTATCCACTTGTTGTACTGTTCGGTAAACCGAATAAGGTGCAGGCATCAGGAACGATGCTTGAATCAGGAGTTGATGGGCAAGGTACGATTCTGCTTTCCTATGATGAAATGGAGGCAGTCGTCATGTTTTCCAAAATTACTGAGTCCAATTTGCCATCGGAAATTCAAGGAGAACTTGGAAGCATCATCATTCAGAAAATTTCAGGACCGCAAGCGGTGGATATTCAGTATCGGAATGGAACCACTGAAAATATTTCCGTTAAACAGGATATGCCTACCATGTATTATGAAGCGAAGGAATTTGTTGATTTGATACAGCAGGGGAAAATGGAATCCGAAATAAATACATATTCGAATTCACTGTTGACTATGGAAATCATGGATGAAGCAAGAAGGCAAATCGGCATCGTCTTTCCTTCAGACCGCGGATAAGGCCAATCATGAAGGGGAAAAATGGATGTTACTGATAACCCTTAATTGGGTAGAACTCAGTTCAGGGATAATTTTATTGTTGGAGGAATGGACATGAATTGTAAAATAAATCGCAATGCAGCAAAGGTCTTACAAAAAATGCTCAGCACTGAAGAAGCCGAAGGGAAAATGATTCGTGTATATATCACCCATATGCATGGTGATCATGCCCATTATGACATGAAGCTTGATACACCGGCAGAATATGATGAAATCGTAAAAACAGATAAAGATATCGATATTTTGCTTGATTCACGTGAAGAATTTCTGGATGGTGTCTGGATTAAATATTTTTATGTTCCAGAAGAAGGCTTTGAAATCACGAATCCTTCTAAAGAACCGCATGGACATCATCACCACTAATAGTAAAGGGGGAGGATTGGCATGAATCAAAAATACGAAAAGATCTTTCAACCATATATATTTCCATCAGGGGTAGAAGTGAAAAATCGTATCATGATGGCTCCTATGACCACTTATTCTTCGGATGACCAAGGGGTTGTAACCGATGATGAACTGGCCTATTACGCTGAGCGCTCGGCTGGTGTAGGTGCGGTTGTCACGGCATGTGCCTATGTATCTGCTGGAGGCAAGGGATTCCCAGGCCAACTAGGTGCAGATGACGATTCCTTTATCCCATCCTTGCGAAAACTAGCTGAAACCATTCAGTCCAACGGGGCAAAAGCGATCCTGCAAATATATCATGGAGGCCGTCAAAGTCCGCCGGAATTATTGTCTGATAACCAACCTGTTTCTGCAAGTGCCATTGCTTCCAGCGAGGAAGCACCTGTACCGCGGGAAATGAATGAAGATGAAATACAAGACGTTATTAAGGCATTTGGCGAAGCAACAAGAAGGGCCATCGAAGCAGGTTTCGATGGTGTGGAAATCCATGGTGCCAATACTTACTTGCTTCAACAATTCTTCTCGCCACACTCGAACCGCCGTACAGATAAATGGGGCGGAACATTGGGAAAACGATTGATTTTCCCGCTTACCATTGTGAATGAAGTCGAGAGAACGGTTGCCGAGCATGCAGAAAAGCCGTTTATAATTGGCTACCGCCTTTCTCCTGAAGAAGGCAGCAATCCTGGAATCACTTTAGATGATACGATCCAATTCGTTGATAGATTAGCGAATCAAAACCTGGATTATCTACATATATCGGTAGGTCACTTCTGGAATGGCTCATTCCGTGAGAGTGATAGGACAAAGTCGCGCATCGTTAAAATTTACGATAAAGTAGGTAATCGTATCCCGGTGGTCGGTGTAGGTTCACTGCATACACCCGATGAAGTTGCAGAAGCCATGGAAACGGGGGTCCCTTTTATCGCCCTTGGCCGTGAACTTCTTATGGAACCGCATTGGATTGAAAAAATCAGGTCTGGAAAAGAAGCGGATATACGGACTACCCTCTCAAAAAAAGATCAGGATGAACTGGTCATTCCAGATCCGCTTTGGGAAAAGTTGATTGGGATAAAAGGTTGGCTCCCGGTAGTGGAATGATGATCCGATATCTTGAATAATAGGTTACCCATCCTTCATTTTATTGGAGGGCGGGATGTTAGTTTCCAATAAGGCTAAGGTCCATGACTAAAAAAGCCTGCATTTGTTATTTTAAAATAACAAATGCAGGCTTTTTATTATTTTAAAAATCAAATTTCAGCTACGGAATCTTGGATGATGTTTTCAGTTGGAATGATGGTATGTGGTATCTGATCTTGATTACCCTTTATCTTTGTAAAGAGAACCTGTACAGCGATGTCCCCTAATTTTTTTACGGGAATTTCTTTACAAGTCAAAGAGGGAGCGAGAAAAGGATGTAAATTTGAATTACTGTAGCCTACGATGGATAGGTCCCCCGGTATGGAGATTCCATTTTCTGCTGCCATCTTATAGATACTCATCACCTTAAGGTCATCAGTTGCAAAAACCGCTGTCGGCCCGTTATTTCCCAATAGTTGTTTTGCTGATTGATGTGCGGCATCAATCGTATACCCACTGTTGATGATCCATTCATTCTTTAGTGGGAGCCCATTGTACTTCATGCATGATTTATATCCTTCCAAGCGATCGATCGAAACATGATAATCGAGTGGAGAATGTAAGCAGGCGATTTCACGGTGTCCCTTATCTATCAAATATTGCGTCAAATCATAACTATCCTTGTAATTATTTGTGTCTACGGAAAAAACGTTTTTGTAATGACCTTCGACCTTTCCGATGACTACTATAGGTATATTAAATTTATCTATTTGTTGAAAGAAGTTTTCATCAGCAGGGGAACTTAGCATTATGATCCCTTTTATTAATTTTTCTTTTATTTTCCTGATGCACTTTTGAAGTTCATCCTGACTGTTTTTCGCAGTTTGTAATATCACATCGAAGTTTTCGTCTTCAGCATTGGTTGATATTGTATGAATGATCTCTGAGAAAAATGGGTTATTTTCGGTAGTTTTGGCAGAACGAGATAATACCATGATCGCATCAAAGCCGGAAGATAGGGCCCGAGCTAATTTACTAGGTTGATAGTTTAATTGTTCAATTGCTTTTAACACGCGCTCTCGCGATTCAACAGAGATGTTGCTTTGATTGTTTAGCACGCGAGATACGGTGGATTTTGAAACCATTGCAACACGGGCGATATCGTAGATGGTGTGTCCCAATAAAGTTCTCTCCCTCCTACTATGTTATCTGGATGATCATTACTTCTGAATTGTATTGGGTCTTTATGCACCACAGGAAAAATGGATTTAATTCCTTACTGATGGTTTTATTATAGGTTGATCTTAAATTTAGAGAGCGGTTTCATAGGGTAAATTATATGGATGAATCAGGATAGTGGCAATAGAAATTTTTAAAGTGATAGGCAATGTTGCAGAGAAAGTCGTTTCTATACTTCATACAAAAGCAGGTAATCCCACTAAAATAAAAGCGTGATTCTTAATTTTTGGTTCTTGTTGACAGAGAACGCTTACTGTATTATATTTTGTTTGTGGGAGCGGTTCCACGAAAAAAAATAATTCTATTAATTAATGGAAACGGTTCCAAGAAGGGGGCGTATATGGAAAACATTAAACAGAGATTGTCTGCAATTTATGGAGAATCGGATACAGAAAAGATGTGGCCTGAACTAAAAGGGAAGCTTGTGGAAGCAAAAGAAACACCTTATAAAGAAAGAAAACAAGAATGGGATGAGAAGGATATCGTCCTGATTACATATTCGGATCAATTTCAGGAGGAAGGACAGCCTACACTGGCGACTTTTGAGAAGGTATTTGATCGTTATTTAGCAGACAAATTTGAAATTGTCCATCTGCTGCCTTTTTATCCATATTCGTCGGATGATGGCTTTTCGGTAGTGGATTATAAGAAGGTCAATCCAATTGCAGGAGATTGGGAAGATGTTGAAAAACTATCGAAGAAAACGAGAATCATGTTTGATTATGTGTGCAATCATATTTCAGCAAAGAGTGATTGGTTTATAGAGTACAAAAAAGGAAACCCTGAATATTCCGGCTTCTTTACAGAGATGGATCCAAATGTAGATCTGAGTTCAGTAACAAGACCGAGATCCACACCTGTCCTAACCAGGTTTAAAATGGAGGATGGATCGGAAAAGCATATTTGGACGACATTTAGTGAAGACCAAATTGATTTGAATTTCAAAAACCCAAAAGTTTTATTAAGAATGATTGATATTCTATTATTCTATATTGAGCAAGGTGCGGAATATATCAGGCTGGATGCGGTAGGGTTCATGTGGAAAGAAGTCGGAGGGACTTGCATCCACCTTGAAAAAACGCATCAAATCATAAAATTGTTCCGTGATATTGTTGAGGAAGTTGCTAAAGGAACTGTCATCATCACTGAAACGAATGTACCTCATAAAGATAATATTTCATATTTCGGCAATGGAAGCGATGAGGCGCATATGGTTTATCAATTCCCTTTACCGCCGCTTGTGCTTTACTCCATTAATCGCGGAAATGGGAGCGCTCTCACAGAGTGGGCAAAAAATCTACAGCCAGCAGGGGAGAATACAACATTCTTTAATTTCCTTGCCTCACACGACGGTATTGGATTGAATCCTATTCGCGGCATTATCTCAGAAGAAGAAATTCTCGATATGGTAACAGACCTGAAAAGGGAAGGCGCAAAAGTAAACTACAAAAAAAATCCAGATGGCACGGAAAGTCCGTATGAAATCAATGTGACATACTTGGACGCTTTGAATAAACTGTCGGATAATGATGAATTAAGGGTGAAACGCTTTTTAACGGCACATTCTATTTTATTATCACTTCAGGGAGTGCCTGCGGTTTATATCCAGAGTATATTAGGATCCAGAAATGATTATGAAGGTGCTGCCAAAACAGGAATGAACCGTTCAATTAACCGCCAGAAGTATAGTTTGGATAAAATTGAAACTGAACTTGAGAAATCAGGTTCTTTACGAAGCAGGATATATGGGGAGTTAACGGACATTATCCAAATTAGAAAAGCAGAAGCATTATTTCATCCGGATGTACCGATGGAAATTTTGGATAAAGGTGAAAAAGTATTTGCACTTAAAAGAGGAAATGATCCCCAGAAAAGCCTGGTCAATATTCATAATATTGCGAATGAACCTGTTGATTTCAATATTTCAGGAGATTTTATAAATATTATAACGGGGGAAGAAATGGCTTTCGACGGTTCTATTATACTAAGTCCCTATCAATTCCTTTGGTTGAAAGCGATTTAACTAGGAGGTAAAAAGATGAAATTCAACATCCTAAGTTTGGTGGTTATCTTAGTTTTAAGCATTACTTTGTCAGCCTGCGGCGGGAATGGAAAGACAGGAGAAGATGCAAAAACGACGATTGAGTTCATGCATTCCTCTGTAGAACAAGAGCGTCTAGCCGTCATCAACAAGCTGGTAAAAAAGTTCGAGAAAGATAATCCCACTATTGAAATCAAGCAGGTTCCAGTTCAAGAAGATTCATATAATACAAAAATCATCACTTTAGCAAGTGCCGGAAAACTCCCTGCGGTCCTTGAAGTGGGACATGATTATGCCAAAGTCATGGATAAAGAACAACTTATCGACAAAGAGGCAGTCAGTAATACGCTTGATAAAGCTGGTAGCCAAAACTTCTATGATGGTGCCTTAAAATTATTAACACCAGAAGATGGGAAAGGACACACTGGTGTCCCTATCAGTGGCTGGGTTCAAGGCATTTGGTTTAATAAAGAAATGCTGGCATCTAAAGGATTTGAAGAGCCGAAAACCTGGGAAGATGTAATGTCGATCGCAAAGGCATTTACTGACAGCGGCAATAAAAAGTATGGTATTGGTTTGCCGACTGTTGAAGGGGGATTTTCAGAGCAGGCATTTTCACAATTCGCTCTTTCGAACAATGCGAATGTACTTGATGGCAAAGGACAGTTGGATTTTAATAAACAGGCGATGAAAGAAGCGCTGACTTATTATAAAAAATTGGCCCGATACACGATGCCTGGTTCAAATGATACCACTGAAGTGAAAGATGCATTCATGAATGGCACAACTCCAATGGCGGTATATTCGACATATATCCTGCCTTCTGTTTATGAAGAAGGGGATGCAGGAAATATTGGGTTTGCAATTCCGGAGAAAAAAACTAAAGCGGTGTTTGGAACGGTTTCTGCAATCACGATTTCTTCTGGATTGGATGAAGATCAAAAAGAAGCAGCGCAGAAATTCACAACATTTTTGTCCAAACCAGAAAATATGACCGAGTGGGTGTTAATGTCCCCAGGCGGTGCACAACCAGTTAGTAAAGCGGTTACAGAAAATGCCGCATATCAGGCAAATGAAGTTGTAAAAGCCTTCGGAGACTTATCAACCGAAATCGCAGCATCATTCAATGATATCCAAGTGTTTGGTTTGGTTGGTGAAAAAAACTACTTGAAAATGGGAGATATATCGAGTTCAGGCACTATTCCCAAATTAGTGAATGATATAACAGTCGGTGAAAAAAGCGTTGATATCGAACTTGAAAACGCAGAACGGAAAATGAAAGAGATCTTAAAGAAATAAGGCACAACAGAAGGTGATTAAGGCCCTCAATTTTTAGAAATATGTCCAAGGTCTACGCCTAACGATATAGTTAGAAAATCCCTTATTGGTTTGTATGATTTAAAAAATGTGATTATTTAGGGGGACCGTGAAAATGGAGCAAAGAGGGAAATCAGATTTGAAATTGGCAGTGGTGCTACTTTTCCCAAGTGTCTTTTTAGTGCTTTTGCTTGTTGCATACCCAATGATATCTAACATAAAGATCAGCTTTTTTGATCTTCCAATCAACCCAAGGCTAAGTGCAACCTTTGTCGGGTTAAAAAACTATACAGATATACTGACGGATATCGAATTTTTAAAATCATTGGGAATTACCCTTTTATACATGATTTTAGCGGTGGCAGGGAGTACAGCCTTGGGATTGGTTGTGGCTATCTTTTTTAACCGTCCATTCAAATTCCGTAAGGCTGCCCGTTCATTAATTATCCTGTCATATGTTACACCTTCAATTTCTTTGGTTTTTGCTTGGAAATACATGTTCAATAATGGCTATGGTGTCATAAACCATTTAGGGGTTGACGTGTTTCATTTATTTGAAAAGGCACCACTCTGGTTTGACAACCCTGTCAGCAGCTTCATTCTAGTCGTTCTTTTTGCAATATGGAGATACTTTCCTTATGCGTTCATCTCATTCCTGGCGATATTGCAGACGGTGGATAAAAGTTTATATGAGGCGGCAGAAATTGATGGGGCTTCCACATGGGAAAAGTTCAAAAACGTTACCATCCCGGCAATTATGCCGGTGCTGATAACCATTATAACTCTACGGTCCATCTGGTTGTTCTATATGTTCACAGATGTATATCTGTTAACAAACAAAGTGAATATTATTGGGATTTACCTATATGAAACGGCATTTGCTTTTAATGATCTCGGTAAAGCAGCATCCATCTCTGTAATTCTTTTTATTATTCTTTCTATCGTTATAATAGCATCAAGAAAGCGGGTGAAATTAAATGGCAATGGCTAGCAGTAAAAAGAATAAAGCAGCAAGAAAGATCGGGTTTTATCTTGGGCTGATCATCCTGTTGACTATTTCCCTATTCCCTTTCTTCATCATGTTGATGACTTCCTTTAAAAGTTCGAAGGAAGCGGTTGCTACTAACCCATCCTTTTTTCCAAAGAATTGGACATTCCAGCATTATGTAGATATTTTTAATCCCGACATCTTCCCCTATTTAGCTTATTTTAAGAATAGTTTAATAGTGGCCCTTACTGCAGCATTGCTGTCCGTTGTAATAGGCATTTTCGGGGCTTATGCCCTTTCGAAATTGAAGTTTATCGGAAAAACCACCATAAATGCCAGTTTTTATACGGTGTATATGTTGTCTGGGATTTTACTTGTCGTTCCTTTATTTAAGATCATCTCCGGACTTGGGTTATATGATACGAAAACGGCACTGATTATCACCATGATTGTTCAAACGCTTCCAACCTCGATATTCATGTTAAAAAGTTATTTTGACACTATCCCGGAGGATCTGGAGGAAGCGGCGATGATTGATGGGTTGAACCGTGTGCAGATCATTTTCTATATTATCATTCCACTAGCCATATCAGGTATCATTTCCGTTTTTGTATATTCCTTTATGGTCGCTTGGAATGATTACCTATTTGCATCCATTTTCTTGTCGGATTCCGCAAACTTCACGCTTCCAATCGGCTTAAATGCATTGTTCAGTACACCTGACTATATATGGGGCAGAATGATGGCCGCTTCACTTATAACGGCGCTGCCTGTGGTAGGGATGTACGCAATCTCCGAGCACTTCATAAAAGGAAACTTGACTGAAGGCGGAGTGAAAGGATAAACGGAATAACAAATAATTGAGAGAAGGTAATTTATTATGAAAAAACTAGTTGCAGTAAAACCAAGGGTAGCGGAATTGCTGGAATATGAAGACAGGTCCATAAGTCCAAATGAAGTGAAAATAGAAGTGCAGTTCGCCTCTCCTAAACATGGCACGGAAGTTATAGACTTTCGCGGGATGACTCCTTTTATGGATGAGGACTTTTCTGAAGAATGGCGCATGTTTATGCCACGGGAAGAAGATACAACTAAAGGAATCGTCTTTGGTGAATTCCAGCTTGGAAATATGGTTGTAGGTCAAATAATCGAAGTTGGTTCCGAAGTAACGGGATTCCAGGTGGGGGAGACTGTTTGTACATATGGACCAATCAGGGAAACCGTTATTGTAAATGCAGTTGATAATCACCGTTTACGTAAAATGCCAGAAGGTTCAAAATGGCAAAATGCCGTATGTTATGATCCCGCACAATTTGCAATGAGCGGTGTACGCGATGCCAATGTCCGTGCAGGTGATTACGTAGTTGTGGTTGGACTGGGTGCAATTGGACAACTGGCTATCCAGCTGGCTAAAAAAGCGGGTGCGAGTATAGTTGTCGGCATTGATCCTTTGAACCAGCGCCGGGATATTGCACTACGTAACGGGGCGGATATTTGTTTTGATCCAACCGTTTGCGATGTTGGTTTTGAAGTGAAAAAGCTGACAAACAAAATAGGCGCTGATTCAATCATCGAAACAAGTGGCAATGCCGCAGCTTTGCAGGCAGCACTAAAGGGTATTGCATATGGCGGGACCATCTCATATGTAGCCTTTGGAAAGGCTTTTCCTGAAGGCTTGAATTTTGGCCGCGAAGCACATTTCAATAATGCTAAGATCGTGTTCTCCCGCGCAGCAAGCGAACCTAATCCAGATTATCCACGATGGAATAGAAAGCGGATAGAGGAGACATGCTGGGAGTTGCTGATGAACGGGTATCTGAATTGTGAAGACATCATCGAACCAATCGTTACGTTTGAAAAGAGTGCAGAAGCGTACATGGAATATGTAGATCAGCATCCTGAACTAAGTATTAAAATGGGTATCGAGTATAAAAAATAAAAATGTTATAGACCAGCTGTAGCGGTTTCCTTACAATTTGAAAAATTGTAATTCTGCTTATATAGGTGAATTTTTCATTTTAATACATGTGTTTGGGGGAGTTATTAATGAAAATCGGCACACAGGACCAGGAGTTTTTCCCTAGGGATATCAAAGAAAAATTCCATTTTTTAAAAGAGGCTGGCTTTGAAGGGTTTGAAATTGATGGCAGACTTCTAGTTGACCATCTAGACGAAATAAAAGAAGCCATAGCCGAAACAGGATTCCCTGTTACGACTGCCTGTGGGGGCTATACAGGCTGGATTGGTGACTTTATCGAAGAACGCAGACTAAATGGTTTAGGGGAAATAAAAAAAATCCTGGAAGCGTTACAAGAAGTAGGTGGGAAGGGGATCGTCGTTCCAGCTGCATGGGGCATGTTCACTTACCGTCTGCCCCCAATGGTTTCTCCAAGAAGCCGGGAGGGGGATAAACAGTCCATAAGCAATTCCCTTCTCTACCTGGACACAATCGCAAAAGAGACGGGGACGACAATTTTCCTGGAACCACTGAATCGCTATCAGGATCATATGATCAACACACTAGCCGACGCAAGAGGCTATATAGAAGAAAATGATTTGACCCATGTAAAAATCATTGCGGACTTCTATCATATGAATATTGAAGAAGATGGTATTTCTGAGGCATTGCACAAAAATCGGGACTTGATTGGGCACATTCACTTGGCAGATAATCATCGTTTTCAGCCAGGTAGCGGCTCATTGGATTTCAAGACCCCTTTTAATCAACTAAAAGAAGATGGATATGATGGCTTTTTAACACTTGAATGCCGTGTAAGGGGAAATGATCCAAAAGAAGAATATTTAAAAGCATTGCGTCACCTCCAACAATCATTAGGCTTTAGAGGGGCTGAACAAGGATGAAGAAGAAAGTTGCGATAATTGGTGGAGGCCAAACGGCAGAAAAAGTGCATGTTCCCTACTATCTTACACGTGAAGAAGTAGAAATCGTCGCAGTCGTTGGACGAAATATGGAGCGGACAAAAAACTTTGCGATACGGAACGGAATTGCTAGCTCATATACGGATGCAAATCAGATGTTTCAGGCAGAACAGCCAGACATCGTTAGTGTCTGCACGCCGAATCGATATCATTATGAAAATGTGATAAAGGCTTTGGAATATGGCTGTCATGTAATGTGCGAGAAACCACCGGCTATATCCGCTGTAGAAGCAAAGCATATGTATGAAGTTGCTAATGAAAACAATCTTATTCTTGCCTATAATTTTCATCACCGATTTGCTGATGATGTTAACATCTTGCGAAAAAAAGTGACAGAAGGTGTGCTGGGGGATATTTATGTCGTAAAAGCAAAAGCCCTGCGCCGCAGCGGTGTACCTGGGTGGGGGGATTTTATAAATAAAGAAGCGCAAGGAGGGGGCCCGCTAATAGATTTGGGTGTCCACATGCTTGATGCCGCCCTCTATGTTTTGGGGTATCCAAATGTGGAGAAGGTAACGGCCAAGATGTTTCAAAAAATTGGCCCCAAAAAATCACATGGCTCATTTGGGGAATGGGATCCAAAAAAGTTTGAAGTCGAAGATTCCCTATTTGGCTTTATTGAGCTTGAAGGCGGCTGCTTGCTGCAACTCGAGACTTCATTTGCTTTAAATATTAAAGAAACTTCGATCATGAATGTGGAATTCTGTGGAGATGAGGCGGGAGCAACACTTTTTCCTGCCAGTATTTATACTGATCAAAAAGGTGAGTTAGTGACGATTTTGGACAGAAAGACAGCTGATCCAGACAGGCTTCAGAAAGGAATGGCTGCCTTTGTTGATAAATGTTTGGGCAAAGAAGTCATGGTGGCTAATGGTAGAGAAGGTCACTTGATCTTGCAGCTTATCGAAGCTCTCTATCAATCTGCTGAAAAAGGTGAAAGTGTAACCATATGAAAAAATTAGAGGAAAACGAATTTGACCTGCGTTATATAAATAAATTTGCTAGTTTAATGACAATAGGGAATGGTTACTGTGGTCTGCGAGCCACTCATGAAGAAAACTATGCAGACCAAACAAGGGGTATGTATGTAGCCGGTATTTATAATAAAGCTACGGCAAATGAACCGTCCGAATTAGTCAACTTGCCAGATATGATAGGGATGCATATTGAGGTCGATGGAGAAACCTTTTCACTGCAAACGGGAGAAGTCCTTTCATATAGTCGCCAGCTAAACTTTGAGACCGGGGAATTAAACCGTGAAATATTATGGAAAAGCAATTCAGGTGCACGTTACCGCTTTACTTTTCAACGTTTTACAGCAAAAAATGACCTCCATGTCCTTGGTACAAAATTAACGGTCATTTCTTTAGACAAAAAGACTCAAATAAAAATAGTTACAGGAATCAATGCGCAGCAAACTAACTTTGGAAGGCAGCATCTTATTGAAGAAAAGGTTCGTGTAATTGAAGGGGACCTGATACAGGGGATCTATAAAACGACTGAATCAGGGCATGCGATTGCACTAGCGGCGTGTTTTACGTGTTCAGGAGAAAATGATATATCTCATTCAGCAAAAAATAGGCAGCTGCTATCCACGATCAAGCAGGATCTTCTGACTGGTACCCCTTTTACTCTAGAAAAAATCGGTACCATTTATACGTCACTGGATGCAGATATTATGGGGAAAAGCCCTGAAGTGGCCGGTGTTGTGGCACTAAGAAAATACTCTTTAGATGGATATGATGCTTTACTTGAAAAGTCAGCAGAGAGGTGGGCACAATTTTGGAAGCAAAATCGCATCAAAATAACGTCAACCAAGGATTTTGATCAGCTTGCTGTTGATTTTTCTATATATCAAATAGAAGTCATGACACCAGCCCATGATGAACGTTTCAGTGTCGGCGCTAAGGGTTTGACGGGAGAAGGCTATAAAGGTCATGTTTTTTGGGATACTGAAATGTTCATTTTACCGTTCCATCTGTTTACAGATCCTGAAAAGGCGAGAAAACTATTACGTTACCGTTATTTAAAACTGGAACATGCAAAAGCAAAAGCTGCAGCCAATGGATTTGAAGGTGCTTTATTCCCTTGGGAAAGTGCTTTAACCGGAGAAGAGGAAACACCTGAATTTGCGGCCATCAATATTAAAACCGGAAAGCGGCAGAAAGTCGCATCCGCTATAGCTGAACATCATATCGTAGCTGACATTGCTTATACTGTCGTGGAATATTACCAAAATACTTTGGATGATGCTTTTATGAGAAAAGAAGGGCTTGAGCTGCTTAAAGAAACGAGCCGGTTTTGGATCAGCAGGGCTGTAGAAGAAAAGGGACAGTTGTTTATCAAAGATGTCATCGGGCCGGATGAATACACTGAACACGTTGATAATAATGCATTTACAAACTATATGGCTTGGTACAATGTTGAGCAGGCACTTTATTATATGGACAAGTACGGGGATTCAGATATGGTGTTAATGAAACGAGGACAAGAATTTCTAATGCGTTTATATTTACCAAAGGCCAATGATCATAAAATCATTCCCCAGGATGATACGTTCCTCAGCAAGCCTGAAATTGATCTATCCCGTTATAAAGAATCTCAGGGCAGTCAAGGGATTCTTATGGATTATTCACGTCAAGAAGTAAATGAAATGCAAATTTTAAAACAAGCGGATGTCGTTATGCTTCTTTATCTGTTTCCGGACCTATTTCCAATTGATGTAGTCTCTGAAAATTTGGATTATTATGAGGAGCACACCATCCACGATTCTTCACTGAGCAAAGCGATTCATGCCATCGTAGCAGCGAGAGCGGGTGAAAAAGCGAAATCATACAAATTTTTCCACGAGGCGTCTTTAATCGATTTGGGACCGAACCCATCATCATCGGATGAAGGAGTTCATGCTGCATCCCTTGGTGCCATCTGGATGGCAACAATGTTCGGTTTTGCGAATGTCTCGATCAAGGATCATCGCTTAAGTTTAAAACCTAACATGCCATCGGAATGGACGGAACTTGCTTTTCCAGTAATTTTCCGAGGGTCGCGCTTACATATCAACCTTACACATGATAAAGCCGTAATAACGAAGGTTGCGGGTGACGATGTACCAATAGAACTAAACGGTGCTGAATATTTGCTTACAAACAAAGTTGAAGTCAGCCTCCAATAGCAGAAGATAGCTTCGCTCTAAAAGACTTGCACTTGCAAGGAGATCATTTGAATGGATTTTACTTGCTTGCTTTCACGATTATTCATAAGAAGAACTCATCAGGCATCATTCAGGAGGTAAACATGAAAATTGTAATTGCACCAGATTCATTTAAAGAGAGTTTACCATCAGACCAGGTCGCAAGAGCCATTCAATCCGGTTTTCAGTCCATTTTTCCAAAAGCGGAGTATCATTTGCTTCCAATTGCAGACGGCGGTGAAGGCACTGTTCAAGCTTTGGTATCCGCTCACGGGGGAAAAGTCGAAAGCATTTCCGTTACCGGTCCACTGGGACTGCCGGTTAAAGCGAAAATAGCTTTCTCTAATGATGGTGAAACAGCATTTATCGAAATGGCGGAAGCATGCGGATTACATCTTGTACCTCTAGATCAACGAAATCCCTTAAATACTACTTCTTTTGGTGTGGGTGAGCTGATGCTTCACGCTATGAACCAAGGTGCTTCAGAATTGATCATTGGAGTTGGCGGGAGTTCGACCAATGATGGAGGGGTAGGTATGGCTTCCGCGCTTGGTTATGAATTTTTTGATGTTGAAAGAAAAGCAGTAAAGGGTGTCGGCAAGGATCTTTTTAATATTGCTTCAATGTCTGATAGTAACCGTGACCGGCGATTAGATCTTGTCAATATTACGATTGCAGCAGATGTGGAAAATCCCTTAACGGGCAATAACGGCGCAACCTATATTTATGGTCCGCAAAAAGGGCTTCCAGAAGATATGCTGGGTGAAATGGATAAAGCCATGTACAGGTTTTATCAAATGGCAGGAAATTACTTAGGGATGGATGTCTCCTGCTTACCAGGGAGTGGTGCAGGGGGAGGGATTGGCGCCGGTCTGGTGTTATTTACAGGGGCAAAACTAAAAAAGGGCATTGAACTTATGTTAGAGTACCTAAAGGTAAAAGAAATTTGCAAAGATGCAGATATAGTGATTGTGGGAGAAGGGAAAATGGACCGCCAAACAATATTTGGAAAAGCACCCTCAGGTGTAGCGAAATGCGCACCACCAAAAGCGAAAGTAGTAGCGATTTGCGGAAGTGTGGGTGAGGGATCTGAAGTTCTTTACGATCATGGGTTTGATGCCATATTCCCGACCATTCCTGCAATACTTCCAATCGAAAACATTCTAGGCGGCGCATTTAAAAATATAGAGAGAACATCTCGAAATGTTGCAGCACTTCTTCGATAAGAGAGGGTCGATTATAATGGAAGAAAGATTTATTGATGCAGTTGTATTTGACCTTGATGGAGTCATAACTGATTCCGCGCATTATCATTTCCTGGCTTGGCAAGAACTGGCTCGTGAACTGGGTATTGGCATTGACGAGGTCTTTAACGAGAGGCTAAAAGGGGTAAGCCGCATGGATTCCCTTGAGTTGATTTTACAAGAAGGGAATCAGCAACATGACTTTACTTTAAGCCAAAAAGAAACAATGGCTGAAAAAAAGAACCTTCACTACTGTGAGTTTCTGAATGAATTGACGCCTCAAGATATACTGCCAGGGATTTTGGAGCTGATTACCCATATTAAATTCGAAGGAATTTCCATTGGTCTTGCTTCTGTTTCCAGAAATGCAAGCACTGTATTAAAGGCACTCCAGTTAGAGGAAACTTTTGATTACGTTGTAGATGCTGCAAAAGTGAAAAAATCGAAGCCTGATCCAGAAATTTTCTTGACGGCATGTAAACAACTCGATGCGAATCCAAAACGATCAATCGGAATTGAGGATGCTTCTGCAGGGATTGACGCCATCAAGGCAAGCGGGATGTTCGCTGTAGGTGTGGGAAAGACTCTTTTTAAAGCCGATTATCAGGTACATGCAACGAAAGAACTTCAATGGGAAATGATAAAGTCTGAATATATGAAATGGAGAGAAAGATAGTTCTCCAAGATACCTTTTAAGTGGATGGTAATACATTGGTGCCGTACTTCATTGAGTCTTTTATTTCAGAAAAGACTTACCTGCACATCCTCCAGTTAATTGCCGACATCTTGAAAGATATGAACCCGTCCCCTTAAGGTGGACGGTTTTTTCATATGTTCATATGAAACTAACAACTAGATGTATATCATTCATCTCTTACTAAAAAAGGAAAATTGATTCACCAGAACTAACGTCTTTTTTTTTATCTTGATTTATTCATTCCTTCACAGTAAATACTATCTTTTATGCTTAAAGTTCATGCAGTCAAATATGAATTAAAGCCAAATAATCAAATTAATATTTGTACCAATGAATAAAATATATTATTATCAATTTAATAAGCAGGTATGAAAAGGGAGGATTTTTAATGAAATTTCCACACGATTTTTTATTCGGAGCAGCTTCTGCTTCTTTTCAAATAGAAGGAGCATGGGATGAAGATGGTAAAG
Source organism: Peribacillus sp. S4 (assembly GCF_046715815.1). Taxonomy (NCBI): domain Bacteria; kingdom Bacillati; phylum Bacillota; class Bacilli; order Caryophanales; family Bacillaceae; genus Peribacillus; species Peribacillus sp. S4. Next base: position 1,391,511 of record NZ_CP175708.1, read on the forward strand.
GTATAACGAATTGGGATGTTTTTTCAAAGATTCCGGGGAAAACTTTTGAAGGTACAAATGGGGATGTAGCGATAGACCATTATCATCGTTACAAGGAAGATATTAAATTAATGGCAGAGATGGGACTTGAATCATATCGCTTCTCCATTTCATGGGCCCGTATTTTGCCAACAGGTGATGGGGAAGTCAATGTAAAAGGCTTGGAATTTTATAATAATGTGATTAATGAATGCTTAAAATATGGGATTGTCCCATTTGTTACGCTGTATCATTGGGATTTGCCTTTGACGCTTGAACAATTTGGGGGATGGACGAATAAGCGAACAGCTGAAGCATTCGTCAAGTATGCGGAGATTTGTTTTCGCGCATTCGGAGATCGAGTCAAACATTGGATTACGTTTAATGAAACGGTTATGTTTTGCGGTTTAGGGTATTTAAAAGGAGCGCACCCGCCTGGAATCCAAAACGATGAAAATAAATACTTTCAAGCAACACATTATGTATTTTATGCACATGCCAAAGCGGTAGAGGTATACAAGGCACTGAATCATTACGGTGAAATTGGGATTACCCATGTATTCCTGCCAGCTTATAGTATTGATGACAAACATGAAAATGTATTAGCTGCTCGGCATGCCAATGAATATGAAACCTTTTGGTATTATGATCCAATTTTAAAAGGTGAATATCCAGCTTATGTGGTTGAGCAATTAAAGGAGAGAGGTTGGACACCAAGTTGGACAGAAGAAGAACTGGATACGCTAAAAAGGAATGCGGAGAAAAATGATTTTATTGGACTCAATTATTACCAGCCCATTCGGGTGGAAAAATACCTGGAAGCCGTTTCAAACATGGAGCATTCAAGAGAAACATCTACTCTGGCTCCAGGGAACCCGTCTTTTGATGGCTTTTATCGGACTGTAAAAATGGAAGATAAAACCTATACAAAATGGGGTTGGGAAATCTCACCTGAAGGATTTTTAGATGGGCTGCATATGTTAAAAGAACGTTACGGCGATATTAAAATGTATGTTACAGAAAACGGACTTGGTGATGAGGATCCGATTATCGATGGTGAAGTAGTAGATGTTCCGCGCATTAAGTATATTGAGGAACACTTAAAAGTGATTAAACGTGCAATCAAAGAAGGTATCCATTTAAAAGGATATTACGCATGGTCTGTCATTGACCTTTTAAGTTGGTTAAACGGGTATAAGAAGCAATACGGATTTATTTACGTGGATCATCATGATCAGTTAAAACGGAAAAAGAAGCTGTCGTTTCATTGGTATAAGCATATTATCGAGACGAGAGGAGAAGAGCTGTAAATTGAAAGGAAACCTCTTGATCTTAATCAAGGGGTTTGTCAGACTGTAGACAAACTCAATGAAAATCGAGTATGTCTACGATTTTTTATTGGTTTTTAGACTTTGGACGTTGATTTCCGCTCCAGGCACTCGCTTTCCGCGGGCGGTCCGCGAGCCTCCTCGGCTTGCGCCTGTGGGGTCTCCCAAGACGCGCTATTCCCGCAGGAGTCTCGTACCTTTCTCTCCAATCAACTTTGTTATAGCATATAATTAGAAACCAAACATGAAGAGTTGAAGGTGTTGGTTTGGGAATATCATTTGATGAAAGATAAGTTTTCCGTCTACAAACTGTGGGTCCCGGTCTACATGATTGGGCCTATAGTTTTTTTATGGCTTGCACAATTTGGACGTTGATTTCCGCTCCAGGCACTCGCTTTCCGCTTGCGGTCCGCCCTTGGCTTGCGCCTGCGGGGCCCTTACGCGCTATTCCCGCTGGAGTCTCGCACACCCGCTCCAATCAACTTAACTTTAGATAGAACTACTTTTGTCTACAAACTTAGAAAACCACTTTATTTTAATCAAGAGGTTTTGTGTATAGGGCAGAGCATGTTTTGAGCAATCTTTCTCAAAACATGCTTTTTTCCATTGTTCACTGATCAAGTTTCCGGTATGGGGAATTAGACCAAAGTTCAAACCTCCTGATTCGTAGTCTGAATCTCCGGCTTCAAATTAACTAGACTGGAAAAATGGTCCCGGATTGTAATATTAATGTAAAAATATTCAAAAAGTTGTAAACAAATGTTAACGTTTCTAACAATGTACAGTTTTACGTTTTACTGTATAATGTTGAAGCATGGTCGAAACCATGTAAAATAACCTTACAAAAGGAGATTATATATGACGATTATTTCTTAGTTTTGAAAAGTCCCCCGCTTGGTTTGTCCCGTTGAAAAATGCCTACAATAATTTGATTAATTTCAAACAAGTAACTCCCTCTAAAATGAAAGAATGTCATTTTCATGATGATGCTAGATTCCAATCTTAAAAAACGATTAAGGATGTGAGTTTGAAAAAGATGATAAAAGATTCTAGATTTCAAGGATATAACATGAAGGGTTTTCAAAAAGACGTAACGGCAGGATTGGTCGTAGGGGTTGTAGCCATTCCTTTAGGACTGGCTTTTGCAATTGCTTCAGGCGTCGAACCGATATACGGGTTATATACGACCATCATCGCAGGAATCCTCATTTCGATTTTGGGTGGCTCCAAGTATCAAATTGGCGGGCCGACCGGGGCGTTCGTTCCTTTATTATTTGGAATCGTTATGCAATATGGGTATGAAAGCCTGCTTATTGCCGGGTTTTTAGCGGGGATAATGTTAGTCCTGATGGGTCTGCTTAAGTTAGGTAATTTGATGAAGTTCATTCCCCGTCCTGTCATCATTGGATTTACAACAGGAATTGCGATAATAATCTTTTCAGGGCAAATTGCTAACTTCCTTGGTATGAAAGTGGAAAAACATGAAGCTTTCATGGATAACATGAAGGAACTGGTGATTAAAGCAGACACGATCAATCTATATAGTGTGATTGTTGCAATTATATGTTTGGTCGTCATACTGCTGGCACCTAGACTTTTGCCACGAGTGCCAGGACCGCTTCTGGGTCTGCTGATTTCCACAATTGCAGCTTACTTTTTATTTCCCGATAAGGTGGCTACGATTGGTTCTACGTATGGAGCGATTCCGAAAGGTTTTCCGGAATTCCAAGTGCCGGAGCTATCAGTGGAAGTCATTATCACACTCCTTCCAGTTGCTTTTACGATTGCCTTGTTAGGCGGTGTCGAGTCATTGTTATCCGCTACCGTTGCGGATAACATGGGGGGTACCAAGCATGATAGTAATAAAGAGTTGGTTGGTCAAGGAATCGCGAACATCGCGACGCCATTCTTCGGCGGGATACCTGCAACAGGCGCAATAGCCAGGACAGCTACCAATATAAAAAGCGGGGCAGCCTCCCCGATGTCCGGAGTCATTCACGGAATTGTCGTTTTACTGGTTTTGCTGGTGCTTTCCCCATTTGCAGCGCATATACCTTTGGCTAGCATGGCACCCATATTGATGTTTGTTGCCTGGAATATGAGTGAAAGAAAGGAATTCGCTCATGTATTGAAAACGAAGACGGCGGATTCTGCGGTTTTGCTAGTCACCTTCCTCATCACTGTCTTCACTGATTTAATCATGGGAGTGGGAATCGGCTTATTGATTGCATTCATCACCTTCATTGCAAAAATGAGCCACACGTTAAAGGTTAGGGAAAGAAGTCATGAGATTACCGAGATTGTTCCAATTGATAATTCGGATTCGAAGATCAATGTGTATAACTTGGAAGGACCTCTTTTCTTTGGTTCGATAGACGTCCTGGAGTCATCGATATTGGAGAACTTGGATAATAAGACGAAAGTGTTGGTATTAAGCATGCGCCGGGTAACATATATGGACACTTCAGCAGAGGCAGCACTATTGGCGATCGTTAATCGCATCGGAAAATATAAGGGGAAATTGATCATTTCCGGAATTCAGAAGCAACCAAAGGAATTGTTACTCAGCACTGGATTGTATCATAAAATAGAAAAACAGCACTTTTTTAAATCGAAGGAAGATGCCCTGTATTTTGCCAAGAAGCAGCTGAAGGGCAATTCGGATAAAGTAGTCTAATAGTTTCATCTTGAAGTCACCTTTTCGGATAGATATGTTATAGTATCGTTAACAGTAGATTTTTTAAAGAAGGTGACTATCTGGATGAATGTATATCGGATTGGCCAGCTTGCTGAACTTGCGAATGTTTCGAGAAGAACCATTGACTATTACACACAATTAGGAATGCTGAACTATGAAAAAACGGGGTCAAGATATCGGTATTACACAGAAGATGCTTTAAATCGTCTTCAAATGATTAATCGGTTTAAAGAACAGAATATGCCTTTGACTGAAATCAAGGAACGGTTACAAGTCTTGTCTGAAACCACTGTTGATTCTGAGCAGGTGCTCTTGATGGTGGACAAGCTATCTACAGACCTTAGAGGACTGGAGAATGAATTGCTGGAATTAAAGCCTTTATTGGAACAGCTCGATGAACAGCAATTAACATATGCTGCACAGCAGCTTTCCGTTCGGGGCAGCTCTTTATTGAGTATCCTTGCCATGCTTGCCTAAGATTTTTGCCGAGTTCAACAAAAAAAGACCTGATTGGGTCTTTTTTTTGTTGAACGGGTCAATGAAAACCATTATTTAAAATAACAATTCAAACTCCTGAGTATAACCGGAGCTTTATATACGATAGCATTCCTTTATTTTGGCTGAACTGACAATATAGATCTTTTTTCGATAAAGATGAAGGATATAAGGGAATGGAAAAAGAAGAACTTACATATCTACTACTATATGAAGAGGTGATTGGGAATGATTGGATCAATAGTTACGACGGTAAAAGGACATCTTCAAGGTACTATGGAAAACGATATATGCGTTTGGCGTGGAGTCAGGTATGCGAAAGCGCCGATTGATGGACTGCGTTTCCGTTCTCCGGAGCCAGTTGATAATTGGAGCGGTGTCATGGACGCAGTGGATTTTGGTCCCGTTCCCCCGCAGCCGATGGATCGTGCGGTAAGAACAGGGATGAGCACAAATGAAAAAATGGATGAGGATTGCTTGTTCCTGAATATTTGGTCGCCTAGAGCTGATGATAAAAAACGCCCGGTCATGGTATGGATTCCTGGGGGAGCATATATAACGGGAGCTGGATCCCTTGATATGTACAATGGACACTTACTTTCTAAAAATGGAGATGTAGTCGTGGTAAGCATCAACTATAGGCTGGGGGCACTGGGATATCTGGATTTTACCGAGTTGGCAGGTGAAGGGGAAATATTTGAAAACAATTTAGGTTTACGTGACCAAGTTGCTTCTTTGAAATGGGTTAAAGAAAATATAGAAGCTTTTGGCGGCGACCCTGATAATGTTACGATATTTGGTGAATCAGCTGGTGGTAATGCGGTGACGACTTTACTTACTGTACCTTCAGCAAGGGGTCTTTTTAAGCAGGCCATTGCAGAAAGTCCTGCTCCGACATCTGTTTACGGAAAAGGATTTGCGCGCCAATTGAGTGAAAAGTTCCTTGAGATATTGGGCATTGGAAAGGGTGAAAGCCACCGGCTAAAAACCCTTCCGGTTCAAGAGATTGTCGCTGCCTCCCACCAACTTTTACAGGAAAATTCACAGGAAATGCCGGGCTCCCTAGCATTTGGACCAGTCGTTGATGGTGACTTCCTGCCCGATTATCCACTAGATTCGATTCGATCGGGAAGAACAGGGGGTATACCCTTGCTTATAGGAACAAATAGGGACGAAGCGACATTATTCGATCAGATGGCCCCCCCTCTAATCCCAACTAATACGGCGATGATTCATAAAATGTTCGAAAATACTGATCCGAAGGCGAAAGAGCGAATTACGAACGCTTATACAAACTACCCAGAAAAGGAAGCTGTACTAGGCATTGGCCGTGATGCGACTTTCCATATTCCCTCGGTTTGGTATGCGGAGGCATACAGCCGCTTTGAAAAAACATGGATGTATCGTTTTGATTATAAAACGGCGGCCATGCGCATAAGTAAATTAGGGGCGACGCATGGTATGGAAATCCCTTTTGCTTTCCAGACCTTCGACTCGGCATTCGGGAAACGGATTGTTTCATATGGTTCAAGGTCAGCTGCCCTAAAGGTATCCCATAGAATGCAGGGCCATTGGGTCAACTTTGCGAAATATGGAAACCCCAACCCCCCGGAAGGTGAAATTTGGCCGAAATATGATGAAACCAACCACTACACAATGATTTTTGATAAAAAGGATTATATTGAAAAAGATCCTGACGGAATGATAAGGTTGGCATGGGAAGGGATAGGGATTTACAAATGAAAAAAAGTGGATTGGAAGGAAGCGGGGGGGGGGGAAGGAACAAGTTCAAAAGAAATCCTTGAGGCTGACTCAATATCTTATGGATTTAATACAATTGGAATTAACGGGATATGGATTTGAAATTGGGAGCCCAAGGCATGAATCAAAAAGGGGCGGTCATATCATCCTTGAACATCAAGAAGCTGCGAGAATATGTAAAGCATTGAAACAAGAGGCCATCATTCCCGATTATCGTGAACCGAATATGATTCGTTTAACACCTGTCGCTCTTTATACCTCTTTTCAGGAAGTCTACGAAACTGTACAGGTACTAAAGAAGGTCATGGACGGCAATTTATATGAAAACTATGAAAATAAAAGGGGAATCATTGCCTAGAATGGGAGCAACATATGGAGAAAAGTAAGCTTCAACGTGAATTATCATCGAATCAAATCACTATGATAGCCATGGGGTGTGCAATTGGCACCGGGTTATTTTTGGGCAGCGGCCTTGCGATTTCAACGGCTGGTCCAAGTGTACTTATCAGCTATGCAATAGGTGCATTCATTGTCCTTCTGCTGATGGGATGTTTGGCGGAAATGACTGTAGCCCATCCAACATCGGGATCCTTTGGAACCATTGCGGAAAAATATATAAGTCCATTTGCGGGTTTTGTTGTGAGGTATTCCTATTGGATAGCGAATGTTCTTGCCATTGGTGTCGAAGTGAGTGCCATCGCTGTTTATATGAAATATTGGTTTCCGGCTGTGCCTGGGAGCATTTGGATTGTCCTTTTTGCTGCACTGCTAATCTATGTAAATGCGACGAGTGTCAATACATTCGGCAATTTTGAGTATGTATTTTCAATGATCAAGATAAGCGCCATTGTCATATTCATTCTACTGGGGGCCTATGTGGTGATTGGCGCCGAACCTTCAAGCGGGATCGGTGTAGAGAACTATGCCAGTGATGGAGGTTTTATGCCTTTCGGATTTTGGGGGCTCTGGGTCGCCATATTCATTTCGCTCTTCAGCTTTTTAGGAACTGAGCTGATTGCGGTGACGGCGGGGGAAGCAAAGGACCCGGATATAGCCGTACCTAAAGCTTTGAAGGCAACTGTCTTCAGGCTTGCCACTTTTTATGTACTGACTATCGGGATCATGTTAATGATTGTTCCCTGGCAAGCTGCCGGTATTGATAAGAGCCCATTTGTCAAGGTAATGGAAATCCTGAATGTTCCCGGGGCATCTGGGATAATGAATTTCATTATTTTAACCGCTGCTTTATCTGCAATGAATAGTCAATTATATGCCTCCACCAGAATGATATTTTCATTATCCGAGCAACATCAGGCTCCAGCCCTATTTCAAAAAGTGAGCAGGAAAGGTGTCCCGCTAAGGGCCCTTCTCATATCCACTTTAGGAATATTTCTTGCTGCAGGAGTAAAAGTCCTGCTTCCGGATACTTCATATGCATTCATGATGGGGATATCGATGTTCGGAGCCATTCTAACCTGGTTCATGGTGTTTATTTCCCATTTGTATTTCAGGAAGAGGTGGGAGAAATCAGGGGGCCGCAAATTACCGGTTAAAATGTATGGATTTCCATATCTAACGATTCTGGGTGCATTTCTTTTGTTTGCTTTGACGGTATCCACCTGGTTCACTGGCCCATTTAAAATCGTACTCCAGTTCGGGGTTCCTTGGCTGATCTTTCTTTGCATCGTTTACTTATTGATGTCGAAATTCAAAAGAAAGTAAAGGGAAAGAGGGATGGTATGGATAAGGATCCAAGGGATGAACATCGTTTGGAAGAAAATATGGTAACTGATTTTGAAAAAGATATGTCCTATGGGGACTATCTGCATTTAAATCAAATTTTATCAAGTCAGCATCGGCTTTCCGGCCATCACGATGAAATGCTGTTCATCATCATTCATCAAACAAGTGAATTATGGATGAAATTGATCCTCCATGAATTGACTGCGGCAACTGATCATATTGTGGCAGGACATTTGGAGCCGTCCTTTAAGATGCTATCCAGAGTGGCCAGAATTCAACAGCAACTAGTTCAATCCTGGAATGTGCTTTCGACATTGACGCCATCCGATTATATGGAATTCCGGGAGAAACTAGGAAACTCTTCAGGGTTTCAATCATTTCAGAACAGGTTGATAGAATTTGCGATGGGTCAAAAGAATTCGCAAATATTGGCCGTTTTCCGTCATCAGCCCGAGCTTTATGAGTCGATGATGGCAGCCTTGAATAAACCTAGTATTTATGATGCGGCTATAGGGGCTTTGGCTGCAAGGGGACTTCCCATTGATCAATCGGTATTGAACAGGGACTGGTCTGTCATTTATCAGGAAAATGCAAGTGTTGAAAGCGCGTGGCTGACCGTTTACCGTGATGTGCATAACTACTGGGATTTGTATGAGCTGGCCGAAAAACTCGTTGATATTGGTAGTCAACAACAATTCTGGAGGTTCAATCATATGAGCACCGTAGAACGTATCATCGGCAATAAAAAGGGAACTGGCGGATCGTCCGGTGTAAGTTATCTGAAGAAAGTGGTCGAACAGCCATTTTTTTCTGAACTTTGGACATTAAGGACCAAACTGTAAGGAGGGGTGAACACATGAATCAATGGTTAGATATTTCTCAGCGCCTCAATGAAAATACGCCATATTGGCCAGGAGATACGCAATATTCATATCGGCTGAATCCATCAATGGCTGAAGGGTCTTCCGTCAATGTAGGGGAAATCCGGATGAGTACACATTTAGGAACTCATATTGATGCTCCCTATCATTTTGATGAGAATGGAAAAAAAATCATCGAACTCGATCTTGATTTATATATTGGCACTGCTACTGTAATAAAGGTGGATTCAGCTGAAAGCATGGGCATTAAAGCTTTTGAAGGCATCGAATTGACAGGGGTCCGGAGGTTGTTGGTGGCAACAGGTCAATGGAAGGACCTTAGCGGTTTTCCGGAATGGATTCCACCGGTTGAACCAGATTTAGCTCCCTTCCTTGCAAATAAAGGGGTTAGGCTCCTTGGGCTTGATTTACCTTCAGTCGACTGTCTCGACAGCAAAGAATTACCTGCCCACAATAAACTGTCAGGCTGTGGAATTCATATACTCGAAGGGCTGGTCCTTGATGGACTGGAGCCTGGGCTGTACGATTTGGCTGCATTGCCGCTGGCATTGGAAGCAGGGGACGGGAGCCCGGTCAGGGCCGTGGTGAAGAAGAAAGGCTGATGAGGGGGATAAAATGATGGGTAAAATTGGGGTTTACGGATCTTCCTTCGATCCGGTCACGAATGTGCATTTATGGACAGCATCCACCATTGCGCATCGTGCTAAGCTGGACAAGGTGATTTTTTTACCTTGCGCAAATGGCCGTATCGATAAACAGATGAAAACAAGCAATGAACACCGTTGGCAAATGCTCGAGCTGGCAATAGGGGGCAACCCGATATTCGAAGTCAGTGATTATGAAATTAATGAACGTGCCGGAACGAGTAAACAATATACTTGGTATACGATGGAATATTTTAAATCTCGATTTCCAAAAGACGAAGTTTACTTCATAATGGGTGCAGATTTACTTGAAGATATTGATAATCAGGAGCTGCCGGTACACTTACGATGGAAATTCAGGGAAAAATTGATTGCCAATCATAAATTCATCGTCATGGCCCGTGATGGAATCGATATGCTGAAAATCATATCCAAAAGTCCATTGCTAAGGAATTATGATGATGGCAATACATTTCACCTTATTGATAAAGGCCTTTCCATGGAAATCAGTTCTACATATATAAGGGATGAATTTGCAATGGGCGGGGAACCACGATATTTACTGCCCGATCAGTGTTATCAGTATATCGTGGAAAATAAGCTTTATCAAAAATCATCAAATTCATAATTGTTGGCAAGGTATTAAAAAGGGCTCGATCTCCCGGTGGATCGAGCCCTTTTCGTATAGGGAATTTTTCAACCTGCAAAATGTGAATGAATTTAATTAAAGGGACATGCAATACCTAGTTGACAACTTGGTAAACTTTACTTTATGGTAAGGATATACAAAAATCAAAATAATTGCTGATCAGAGAACTGAAGGCATACTATCTCCCGAAAAATAATTGAAGGGAAATAGAATGCCTTTTTTGCTGTAAAAAGAGGGGGAAGCTCATGAAAAAGTTGATGTTATTGACAAGTTTGATTTTAGCCTTCGGTGTACTTGCTGGATGCAACTCGGAAAATACGAAAGGGGACGGAACATCGAAGTCAGTAGAGCTTTTGAATGTGTCGTATGATCCGACAAGGGAATTGTACCAGGAATTCAATGAAGCGTTCGTGAAGCACTGGAAAGAAGAATCAGGTCAGGATGTAACGATACAACAATCACATGGCGGATCTGGTAAACAGGGCAGGGCTGTCATTGACGGATTGGAGGCGGATGTCGTTACATTGGCATTGGCTTATGATATTGATGCCATTTATGAAGCTAGTAACCTATTAGCGAAGGATTGGCAAAAACGCTTACCGGATAACTCGACACCATATACATCAACGATTGTGTTTTTGGTGAAAAAGGATAACCCTAAAGGCATTAAAGATTGGGATGATCTGATTAAAAAGGATGTATCCGTCATTACGCCAAACCCAAAGACAAGCGGAGGGGCAAGGTGGAATTACCTGGCTGCCTGGGCTTATGCGGAGAAAAATTTCGATAATGACGAAACAAAAGTGAAGGATTTCATGAAAAAACTTTATCAGAATGTTGAAGTCCTGGATTCAGGGGCCCGCGGTGCAACGACCACTTTTGTGGAAAGGGGAATCGGTGACGTACTGATCGCTTGGGAGAATGAAGCCTATTTAACACTGGAAGAATTCGGTGATGACAAATATGAAATCGTCAACCCTTCAATCAGTATATTAGCAGAGCCACCGGTAGCTGTTATCGATGAAGTGGTCGAGAAAAAAGGAACAAAGGAAGTGGCCGAAGCCTACCTGAAATATCTGTATACGGATGCCGGTCAGGAAATTGCCGCGAAAAACTTCTATCGTCCAAGGGATGAGAAGGTCCTCGCTGAATATGGAGACCAATTTGCCAATATCGATATGGTGACTGTTGATGATATATTTGGCGGTTGGAAAAAAGCCCAGGAAACACATTTTAATGATGGCGGCACATTTGACGAGATTTACCAACAGCAGTAAGCATGAAGGAGAAGGTGTGGCTTTAACATCTTCTCCTTCATAAATCAGAAAAAGGGTTGAGGCGAAGCGATGAATATAGTGACTGAAGGTAAACAGACGAAAAAGAGGACCATACCCGGTTTTGGATTGACGATGGGTTTTACGCTGCTGTATCTCACCATCATCGTTTTGATCCCGTTATCGATGGTTTTTCTAAACACATTTTCAATGGGGTTCCAGGATTTTTGGGCGACCATAACTGAACCGAGGGTTCTCGCTTCTTATAAATTGAGTTTCTTGACAGCGTTAACTGCGGCCTTTGTTAACGCAGTTTTTGGTGTATTGATTGCCTGGGTGCTTACTCGTTATGAGTTTCCCGGCAAAAGGATCATCGATGGACTGGTTGATTTGCCTTTTGCCCTCCCGACTGCCGTTGCAGGAATCACGTTGACCACCTTGTATTCACCTAACGGATGGATCGGGCAATTTTTCAGCTTTAAAGTCGCTTTCACTCCCGCAGGGATCATCATCGCCCTTATATTTATCGGTCTGCCATTCGTGGTGCGGATGGTTCAACCGGTGCTTGAAAATATCGAAAAAGGGATGGAAGAAGCATCTGCCTCTTTAGGGGCGAATCGAATGCAGACATTCATTAAAATCATCTTCCCGGAATTGATTCCAGCGATATTGACGGGTTTTGCCCTTTCTTTTGCGAGGGCACTTGGAGAGTATGGATCCGTTGTCTTCATTGCCGGAAATATGCCATTTAAAACGGAAATTTCCCCGCTGATCATCATGACAAAGCTTGAACAGTATGATTATGAAGGTGCAACAGCTGTTGCAGCCGTCATGCTCATTATTACATTTTTAATTTTGTTGACCATCAATATCTTACAATGGTGGACCGGCAAAAGATATTCAGGGAAGTAGGGGGGATATGATGGAACATGATCATTCAGTGGTTGCAAAAGCGAATCACCCAGTCATTATTACGAGAAACGCAACTAAAGAGCCTAAATCCATACAGTGGATCCTCATTTCCATTGTATTGCTATTTCTCACTTTGTTTTTAGTAGTCCCATTAATCGCAATCTTTGTAAAAGCCTTTGAAAAAGGTGCCGAAGCTTATTTTGCGGCCATCGCCCATCCTGATGCCGTGGCTGCGATTAAGTTAACATTGATCGTTGTCCTCATCACCTTGCCGCTCAATGCCATATTTGGAGTGGTTGCTGCGTGGACGATAACAAAATATGATTTCAAGGGAAAAAACTTCTTAATAACATTGATAGATTTGCCTTTTTCCGTTTCACCGGTCATTGCCGGGTTGATTTTTGTCCTTCTGTTCGGCTTACATGGAACACTTGGTCCACTGCTGCAATCACTTGACATTAAAGTGATCTTTTCAATACCAGGGATTGTCATCGCCTCCATTTTCATTACCTTCCCATTCATTGCGCGCGAATTGATCCCGCTCATGCAAAGTCAGGGGACGTCTGAAGAAGAGGCCTCACTCACGCTGGGTGCGGGAGGGTTCAAGACATTTTGGTATGTGACGCTTCCCAATATAAAATGGGGACTTTTATATGGAATCATCCTTTGTAATGCCAGAATAATTGGGGAGTTTGGAGCTGTATCGGTCGTATCAGGCCATATACGGGGCATGACCAATACGATGCCGCTTCATATTGAAATCTTATACAATGAATATCAATTTTCGGCCGCTTTTGCGGTTGCATCCCTGATGTCCATCTTTGCAATCATAACGTTGATCATTAAAAGCTTCATAGAATGGAAAACGGACTTTAAATCGACCAAAGCGAGATAGGAGGAATGAAATGAGTATCATCATTGAAAATGTTACAAAATATTACGGGTCCTATCAAGCACTCCAAAACATCGATCTGGAAATAAAGAGCGGTGAACTCGTAGCCCTGCTTGGCCCTTCCGGATCGGGAAAAACGTCATTACTGCGTATCATCGCAGGCCTTGAACAGGCTGAGAACGGAAAAATCCTTTTTAATGAAGAGAATTACACGCATAAGCATGTAAAAGATCGAAATGTGGGTTTCGTCTTTCAGCATTATGCCCTTTTTCGTAATATGACCATTTTTGATAATATCGCCTATGGATTAAAGGTTCGCCCAAGAAAAACAAGGCCCAGTAAAGAAGTTATCGAACAAAAGGTTACCGAATTGCTTCAACTCGTCAAGCTGGAAGGATATAAAGATCGTTATCCATCGCAATTATCAGGCGGCCAGCGCCAGCGTGTCGCATTGGCAAGGGCACTTGCCGTTGAACCGAATATCCTCTTGCTTGATGAACCATTCGGGGCATTGGATGCCAAGGTGCGCAAAGAACTTCGTCGTTGGCTAAGAAGACTTCATGATGAATTCAATGTTACGAGCGTGTTCGTGACTCATGATCAAGAAGAGGCGATGGATGTTGCTGATCGGGTCGTAATCATGAATGAAGGGAAAATTGAACAGATTGGAACCCCGGAAGAAGTATATGATCACCCTGAAAATCCCTTTGTTTATGATTTTCTAGGCAGTGTCAATCTATTCAAGGGCAACGTGCATAAAGGGAAATTGGTTACTGGCAATGTAGAAATGAATGCCCCGGGCAGTGAAGATGGAGCGGGCACTGGTTATGTAAGGGCCCATAACTTTATCATAGAAAGAGAACCAGCGGAAAAGGATTCGATCGCATCCATAGTTGACCACATCCATACAATTGGCCCCATCGTCCGGATAGAAGTCATTCGTCAGGATACAAACGAACCGCTGGAAATCGAACTGACGAAAGAACAATATTTGAATCTGGAAATAAGCAAAGGGGAAAGGGTATTCGTCCGACCGAAAGAATTGAAAGTTTTTGTCGACTTTATGGCTGGAATTTAAGAGTGGGTCGAATCTTGACGAAAAAACCGCTGAAAGCGGTTTTTTTTAATAGACTTTCAGAAAACCTTCCTCCATGATTGGTAAATGAGCTGAAATCTGTTCCAAAAGGGCTACCGTGCCTTCACAGGTGGTGAGTTTTTGTCTGCCAATAGTCCATGGTCCCTTGGTGCTAAACACTAGATAGAAAGTCTTGCATCGAAATGTGAAGGTGATTATGTAAGATATTGGATGTTTTATCACGTGAAAAAGTCGAATCTTTATGTTTAATGTTAAAATTGAAATATAATTGTAATATTGTTATTACGTATTTGACAAAATCTGATGATATACTACGACTTAGATGAAAACATAGTAGAGTTTAAGAAATGTATTTAATATTATCTCAACCTTAGAAGATTACATAAAGAGTAAAAAAAATAGAGAAGAGTTCCCAGCAAATTGTTTTGACTAATCATTTTTCATAGAGAAAAAGAAGTGGGTCGATGGAAATGCAAGGGGAGGAAAGCAGGGGAAATGAGTTTGAAGAAAAAACTTATCGTATTGAACACGACAATTATGCTTGGATTAGGAAGCGCTTTTGCCATACCGTCTGTAAAAGCTGAATCTATCACGGATATTCAATCGCAACGTACTGGAATACAATCAGATATTTCAGAGGCAGAACAAGTTATTCAGCAATTGAAAAAAGAACAATCGAAAATGAATGCCCAAATTGCCCAGATCGAATCGGCAATGAAAGAAAATGACCAAAAAATCAAAGATACTAAACAAGAAATTAATGACACCGAAAAAGACATAGAATCTTTAAAGAAAGAAATTAAAGCGTTGGAAGAAAGAATCGCAAAACGCGAGGAAGTCTTGAAAGAGCGCGCACTTTCTTTCCAAGAGAGCGGCGGGGACGTTGAGTACCTAGAAGTTGTTTTAGGTTCTAAAAGCTTTGGTGAATTCGTTAATCGTGTTGGGGCGGTAGCCACTATCGTGGAAGCTGACCAACAGATTCTTAGCGAGCAGGAAGCGGATAAAGCTGACTTAGAGAAAAAACAAGCGACCGTTGAGAAGAAATTGCAAAGCCTTAAGGATATGGAAGTAGAGCTTAAAGGCATGCAATCTCAAATTGAAGATCAAAAAGCTGAAACTGTCAACATGAAGGCTAAGATCGAAAAGAAAGAATCGGAAACAGAAGCGCTTAAACAATCTTTAGAGAATAAAGATGCTGGTCTAGAAGCACAAATAGCTTCTATTCGTGAAAATATCAAAAAAGAGGAAGAACGTAAAGCATCGGAAAAAGCAGATCTTGACCGTGCTGCTGAAGAAGTGAATTCTTCAAATGCTTCCAGTGAAGGATCTTCAAGTTCTTCTAGCGAAGAATCATCAAGTTCGTCTAAAGGAGAGGCTTCTGTAAAAAGTTCTTCTAAAGCTGAATCATCTTCAAATTCATCTAAAAACAGTTCTGATAAACCTGCGGCAGCTAGTAAGCCTGCAGCCAGTAAAACCGTAACATCTAGCAAGCCAAGCAGTGCAAATACAGGCTCTGCCATTACTGCAGGTTATAAATATATCGGTAACTCCACATATAAATTTGGTGGCGGAAGAACGGCATCCGATATTGCTAACGGTCTTTTCGATTGTTCAGCATTCGTTGCATGGGCTTATAAACAAGCTGGTGTGAACCTTCCAGCCAGTACGGATGCATTGAAAAATGCGGGACGTCAAGTATCTGATAGTCAAAAACAACCTGGAGATTTAGTATTTTTCAATACCTATAAAACGGATGGGCATGTCGGGATTTATGTCGGCGGCGGCAAGTTTATCGGTTCCCAAAGTTCAACAGGTGTTGCAATTGCCAATATGGATAGTGGATATTGGGCAGGTGTATACAACGGCCGTGTCGTTCGTGTAAACTAATAGTTCAATAATAAGCAGGGGAGAAAATGCCCCTGCTTATTTTTTTTTAAAAAAAGTCAAAAAAAATGAAACTTATTTTGATATTCAACGTAAATACTATAAGATAAAATAAGGATAGGTGATGTGGACTTTCAGTAATCTGGGTAAAGATATAATGAAACAACATTCCATACTATTAAACGGAGGCAAAAAACATGATGAAAAAATTTATGGCTGCATTACTTACAATTACACTAGCATTCTCGCCAGTCGGCACTTATGTATTCCAGGATCATACGGAGTCAGTCGATGCAAGGGGTTACAAGTCCGGAAAAAGAAGCTTTAACAGCAACAACAATAATAATTCGAATTTCCAAAATAAACAAACGAAGAAATCCGATGCCACTACTGCCAATAAAGCCAAGAGTGGAAACACATTCGCAAAAGGCGGCTTAATGAAAGGACTTATGCTAGGAGGATTGGCAGGTTTACTTTTTGGTAGCCTATTTGCCAATATGGGAGCCCTTGGTTCTATACTTGGTCTATTAATCAACGTGATGGCGGTTGTAGTATTAATCGTTGTAATCCGTAAAATATTCACATATTTCAAAGATAAGAAGAAGAAAGAAGATCCAAACCCATGGAGAGGCTAAAGATTTCCGAACAAGATATCATCAATGCGGTTTGTGTTTACATTGCCCGTAAAAAGCAGGTACAACCTAATGAGGTGGAAGTGGAGTTAATGTATGATGATGATTATGGCTTTTCGGCGGAAGCGTTTGTCGATGGCCGGAAACAAGTGTTAATCACCATCAACTTGATAGAAGCGCTTCGTTTATGGCTGGATGAATATATGAATAAAGATCCATACTCAGGTATTGAACTTGTTTTGGATGATGATGAAGGTATAGTGGCTTTGGTAAGTGAAAGTAATAGATGAGTAAAAAAGGATGCCGTAACGGCATCTTTTTTTTATTTGAAAAGTTACAAGTCGTCCGGAAGAAGGAAAGGGAAAAAAAGAAAATAGAAAAATAGCAAAGTAAATTAAGCAAAATCCTCGATTATATATACTATTTCAAACTTAGAAAGAGTAAGGACGAAATATATTTTCCATTTGTTGCAATAAATGGTCCGTGGAAGTAGGATGGATATATGTTCAAGTCAAAGGAGGAGAAAAAGTGAAAGGGTATATAGAAGATATCACTTTTTTAAATGAAAAGGCCATTAAGTTCGGTAATGAAAAAGTGGAAGCGATCCTTGTACCATCTTTAGGAAACAATCTGCTTTCATTGAAATACAAGCATAAGGATATTGAGTTGCTGCGAACTCCGGATAGTGTGGAGGAGTATAAAAAAGCTTCCATTTTATACGGAATGCCAATCCTGTTTCCTCCTAATCGAATAGAAGATGGTCAATTTACATATAAGGGGACTTCGTATAAGTTTCCAATCAATGAAATGGAAAAATCCAATCATATTCATGGGTTTTTGCATGACATGCCGTGGAAAGTCCGCAAAAAGGAAGTGAACGGGAAAGAAATCGTGATTAATACTGAATTCTCAAGCAGTGATTTTGATCTAAAAGGTAGCTTTCCACAAGATATCACTGTGAATATGTCTTTATCTTTAAGGGATGAAACATTGGAAATACAATTGGAAATCACCAACAAGGGCATTGAACCATTTCCGTGGGGAGCAGGTTATCATACTGTATTCAATTTTCCATTTGGACCAGTGAGTAAATGGGAGGATTGCAGAATATCTCTTCCCGTCAATAAACATTGGGAGTTGAATGAAAGATCATTGCCCACAGGTGCAATACATGAAACTGCCAATACATTGGAAATCCAAAACGGTATTAGCTTGGACGGCCGGCAATTTGATGACTTATTTGGCTATGATAAGGAAAGAAATCCGGAAAACGAGTGCATTCTCACTGATCAAGAGGCTGGCATACAAGTCATCTATCAAGGCGATCAACATTTTAAGTTTTGGGTATTGTTCAATCAGGAAGGGTTCGTCTGTCCTGAACCATATACTTGGGTAACGAATGCTCCTAATTTGGATTTGCCTGCAAAATTGACTGGATTGAGGGAGTTATGCTCAGGGGAAACGGTACAGCTGAAAACCAGATTGATTGTGAAAGATATATAAAAAACACCTAGGCATTTAAAAATGCCTAGGTGTTTAAGGTTATGCTTTTTTTCTCATCCAGAGTGGGTATAGGATGATTCCGAATACATATAAGGCTATGCCTAGTATGAATGTATTCATATCCGCTGTACCTGTCTTGATGACCCAGATCGAGTAGATTAACGCCAAGATTGTAATAATGCCATCACGTACCCTTGAGCCTTTCATGATGTCATAGGTTTCCCCGGTCATCACAAGTTTCAATTGATACAGAACGGATGCAAGGTACGGGATCAAGTAAGCGAGTGTAGCGACGATCATCGAAAATTTATAAGCCTCCAAAATCGTACCTGAAATAGTGGAGAATAAGAATATCTGTGTCATGATATTTGTTATTGTCATAGAACGGACAGGTGTGCCATTTTTGTTTGCTTTCGCAAAATAGGCCGGGAACAAATCCGATTTCGCTGCCTGGTAAGGAACTTCCGAGGCAACGACAATCCAACCGATCGTCGATCCCAATAAGGAAATGACGGCTAGAGCAGCCATTATATACGTGCCGCTTGAACCAACTACTGCTTGTAGTGCGTCAACAAGCGGTTTTTGTGATATTTTCAACTCGTCTTGTGATATGGCACCCATCGTCAATAAAGTAATGCCGATATAAATGGCAACAGCGATAAGTAAACCAAGAATCGTCGCTTTCTTTACATCATTTTGTGACTTGGCACGGTTTGAAAGCATGACGGCAGCTTCGATACCGATGAAGGCCCATAATGTTGAAATGGCAGCAGCGTTCACTTGATCACCTAGGGAGATTGCAGTTCCCGCCTTATCATAAAATTCAGCTCCGTTTCCTAGATTGGAAGTATCGAAGATGAATATCGTGATAATGATGAAAAATAAGAATCCAAGCACTTTGGTAACTGTAGCAAAAAGATTCATTTTCCCGGCACTGTTAAAACTTCTTACCAAGATTGCCTGAATCCCCCAAAGGGCAACAGAACATACCGCAAACGTTAATGTTTTACCTAGTTCAAGTTGAAACGAACCCGCTGTATAAATCACTTTTGGACTATGCATCACAGGGAAAAACGTTGAAAGGTAACCAGCAAATGAAATGATGACAGAAGCTGTCGCAGCCCAATTCGCAGCCCAATACCCCCAAGCCATGCTATACCCTGAAACCCTTCCTTTAACAGGAGATTTAAATAATGACTGAGCATAACTTTGAGGTCCAGCCTTCAAATCAGGTTTCCGGACTGCCAGGTTACCAAACACCAAAGCTATTAGAAAAACTCCTAGTCCAGTAACGATCCATGCTAATGTGGACCCTAACGGACTGGATACCTGTGCTAATTGAGCAGGGAGCATGAAAATTCCGCCGCCGACCATATTTCCAATTACGAAAGTGGTCAAAATCAATAAACCCCATTTTTTATTTACCATTTATATCGAACCTTTCTTATATACAAAGTGTGTGTTTATACCGACAACTTATACTAAAATAGTATATCTCAAATAGTTTAGTTTGGTAAAGTGGTAAATAAGTAAAATGTAAAAGGCGGACTAATCAGAAAATTTAAACACAGGATTGACAAAAGGATAAAATTGGATTATAGTAGTAAATACCAAGTTAGTTGGTAAGAATAATGTGGTTTGCCACATTAAATCGTATTTTTCTATATCATTTGCCATTCCCGAATATTGCCGATTAGTCAACTAAAGGCACCCTTACATCTAATCTGTTAGATGGCGGGTGCCTTTTATTTTTTATAGGGAAGGGAGGGAATATGGAGTTCCTATTAACTGGTTATTCTTATACGGAAAGTTAAGTGATGAGGATATGATAGGTAAACCAAGTTCCCAAGAAAACATTGAAAGTGGGAAGCGCACATGTGCTTGTCGTGCGAACCTTTTTTACATTAGGTGAAAACGAAGCTTTATTACCAGTAGTGAAGGGGAGATATTATGGAAAAGAAAGAAGAATTGAAAATCAGGCATATCATTTCAAGCTTGGAGGATCTGCAATATGGATCGGTTTTAATTACCGTACATGATGGTGAAATCACTCAAGTGGATACCACCGAGAAGAAACGATTCCCATTAGTGAAGGGCCGTGCCGTTAAAGCTAGATGAATGACAGGTATTAAGGGAGCCTTCAATATGAAGGCTCCTGTTTGTAGACTTATGGGGTTCGGAATCAGTTTAACTAAAATAACTGGATTAATACTTGGGCTTCCTACCTTCGAATACATATCTTTCACCAAATCATAAATGAAAGTGAAGTCAATGGAAGCCTGCATTTTACGAACCAAATGGTTCGCCTGCACCAGTTGATCTAAAGTAATCAATTCAAGTTGATCTCGTTGAATAGAATGATGTTTCGAAAGCATCCTCATCACCTCAAGTTTTAATAAATTTATTTTAAAACAAAAAAGATTGTAGGCAAAAGGAGTTCTATCTAAATTTTTAATAGTTGACTGGAGCGGGTGTGCGAGACTCCTGCGGGAATAGCGAGTCCAAGGGAGACCCCACAGGCCAAGTGCGCCGAGGGCGGACCGTCCGCGGAAAGCGAGTGCCTACGTTCCAATCAACGTCCAAATTTGTACAAGCAAAAAAACTGTAGACTTCAAATATGAAGGCTATTTTTTTATACAAAAATTTATTCAATTTGGAATTTCTAATAAGATTGTACTGCTTTTAACATGGTAGAATAAGTTAGGGTATAAGGGAGTTTTTTATAGGGGTTTAAATGATATCTAAGGGAGGAACAGGGAGTAGATGACCTTACAAACTATAGAACATGATATTTTGGCATTAGTTGAAACATTTAATGGGAGAATCGCATATAAAATTGAAAATGGTCTTGGGGACACGATTGGATATCACGAGAATGAATCCTTTCAATCAGCGAGTTTGATCAAAATACCAATGATCATCGAAGGTTATCGTCAAAGTGAACAAAAGAAAATCTATTTGAACCAACCAGTGACCATCCCGCCTAGTGAAGTGACTGGGGGATCTGGGGTCCTGCATGTCTTATCGAATAAGGTATTTTTGACCGTAGAGGATTTACTGACATTGATGATAACTGTTTCCGACAATACATCCACGAATATGATGATGAACCTGTTGGGCTTTGAAGAAATCAATCAATGCATCAAGGAACTTGGTTTGAAAAATACTGTCCTTGAACGGAAAATGCAGGATTTTAAGGCATTAAAAGAAGGGCGCGACAATACCATTTCGGCAGAAGATACGATTACCTGCTTAAAAGCCATACATACAGGCAACTTTTTAACGAAAGAAAGCCGGGAAAAAATATTGCATGTATTTGACAATCAGCAATTAAGGGATAAACTTCCATCTCTGATGGGCAGAGGAGTCAAGGTCGCAAGCAAAACGGGCGGAATTCGGGGAGTTGCCCATGATTGTGCAATCATTCGGTCAGAAACACAAACTGTTTATGCTGCAGTTCTTACTGAAGATATGAAATCAGAGGAAGAAAGCCGTCAAGTAATCAGTAAAATTGGAAAATTGATATATGATGATATGGTCGCAGAATAAACTGTCCGATTGAGAAGAGAGGGAAGTCTTTCATGATTTCCCTCTCTTCGATCTTAGTTATATAGGAGTTAATGGTAATGAAAGTTATATATGATAAGAAACTGAAGCGGGGAAAAAATTTGAAAAAGACGATGAAACTTTTTTATGTAATATGTGTCATTGCGGTACTTGGGTATTTTGGATTTTTGCACATGAAAATTCAGGAAAGCATTCACCAGCAAATTCCGGAAAATGCCGATTACCTCATGATTCTTGGAGCAAGGGTCAAAGGTTCGGTTCCATCATTATCCTTACAATACCGGATTGATAAAGCTGCAGAATATTTATCGGCGAATAAACATACAGTGGTCATTGTATCTGGCGGCAAATGACCGGGAGAAGATATATCGGAAGCAAAAGCAATGCAACAGGGGCTAATCGCCCAAGGAATTGAAGAAGCACGCATCATGATGGAAGACAAGTCTACAACAACTCACGAAAATATTGTTTTCTCAAAAGAGCTCATTCCTGATACAGCAACTTTAGGGTTAATCGTTAGCAATGACTTTCATATCTACCGGGCAGTCGAAATAGCAAAAAAAGAAGGCTTGGACATGAAGGGATTGCCGGCAAAGACACCAAAAGTGTCACTGTTGAAGTCATATACCCGTGAATATCTGGCAATTACCAAATACTATTTGACCGGGTTGATTGGGAGGTAACTTCGAATTCTCCTAAAAGGTGGGGTGATTCATTATTCGACTTCCACGACAACATTAGGAACTTGCCAAAAATCTTTCTCTTGATATAGCTCCTTAAGTGTCTTATAAACGGGATAACCGGTATAGGAAATCTCGACTCGATCATCAGCATCCACTTCTTCTACATCTATATCATCAACAAAACCAAGTTGATCATCGATTTCCATTAAATAATACCCGAGTGCCTCATACCCGCTATAGGCTACAATGACCTTACTGTCAAAACCGCTATTAGAAACTTTGTAATATTTCATTGAGTGTCCTCCTTGTTGATAATTCTTTAAGTGAACATCGTACTGTTTCTTATTACTCTGATATACCCATTAATTACTATCTGAATCATTAAATTGGATAAATAAAGAAAATAAGAAGGCAAAAAGAATGTGGCCATCTTTAAATTATCACTGGAAAATTTGCTATCTGCATCAATTCATGTTAATCTAATAAAGAATTGTTTTTGGTTGTGGAAGAGGATACTCGTTATTTTCCAAATGATTAAAAATAGTAATACAATGTGTGTTATGCACTAGGAGGCAACAACAATGGAACAAGGTACAGTTAAATGGTTTAATGCAGAAAAAGGTTTTGGATTTATCGAACGCGAAAACGGAGACGATGTATTCGTACATTTCTCAGCTATCCAAAGCGAAGGTTTCAAATCTTTAGACGAAGGTCAAAAAGTAACTTTCGAAGTTGAGCAAGGTGCACGTGGAGCTCAAGCTGCTAACGTTCAAAAAGCTTAATTTTAAAATTAAATCGTAACCTATATGAACAGACTTCCTCGATGGGAGTCTGTTTTTTATTGTGCAATAAAATGAAAGCAAAAAAAATCCCACTCTGACTGAGTAGGTTTTTAGTGACTTGTCATTAAGCTTTTTTAAATTCTTCTTCAAAGAAAAAAGTAGTCGGATGTTCTTTAACAGTATAAGAATATCTCTTCATGTTTTTAACATATGCCCATTTATTAATGGTTACTGATTCATTAGTATCCTGAATGGTTACTGTTTCACCAGTATTATACTTATTGCTTTTCAATTTAGCCACCCTCTTTACTAATAGTATAACATATTTGGCAATGAAAGATGTGTTCAACATATTCCAATAATACATTGCGTATAAAAAACTGACTAAGCATATGGCAATGAGCCTAATAATTTTGAATGTTGTATAGAAAAAGTTAATGGGTCATGTTTTAGGTTGAACAAGGAGTGGATGTCACAATATGGGACTAAGCGGGGGCAGGCCAAGTTATAGCGAATGAACTTACTCGAAAGCAAGGAGTCGATATTACTATGGGCTTGTCCACCTTTTTGGGCATGAAAAAACAGCCACATGTTCCCGGGTACTGCAGAAATCACGTGGCTGAAGGTTTTCAAGTGATGGAAGGGGCTTAAAGCCGGTTAATTAAAACGCCCAGTCCCCATTACGGAAGACAGGTTCTGAAGTGCCGTCCTGTTTGATGCCGTCGATGTTCATTTTCTCAGATCCAATCATGAAATCGACATGTGTAAGGCTTTCATTCAGTCCATTTTCTGCAAGTTCTTCTGGACCCATGTTTTTTCCGCCTTCAATACAGAAAGCATAGGAGCTGCCGATAGCGAGATGGTTTGATGCATTTTCATCAAATAATGTGTTGAAGAATAAAACATTCGATTGGGAAATCGGTGAGTTGAATGGAACAAGCGCGACTTCACCAAGGTAGTGTGAACCTTCATCCGTTTCAACCAATTGCTTTAGGATTTCTTCTCCTTCTTCTGCTTTTACTTCAATGATCCGTCCTTCTTTAAACGTCACGGAAAAATTATTGATGATGTTTCCGCCGTAACTAAGTGGTTTCGTACTGGAAACCGTACCGTTAACGCCTGTTTTCAATGGAACTGTAAACACTTCTTCGGTTGGCATATTAGCCATGAATTCATGCCCCTGTACGTTAACGCTTCCTGCCCCTACCCATAGATGTTTGTCGGGTAATTCGATTGTCAGGTCGGTTCCGGGAGCCGTATAATGCAATTTTTGGTAATGCTTATCATTTAAATAATCAACCTTTTCATGCAGGGTATCATCGTGTTTTTTCCAGGCTTCCACAGGATCTTTCACATCAACACGAACTGCTTTGAAAATGGCTTCCCATAGGAGGTCAACACGTTTTCCTTCTGCTTCTTCAGGGAATACTTTATCGGCCCAAGCCTTTGAAGGGACGGCAACTATGGACCAGCTCACTTTATCGGATTGCATATACTGACGCCACTTCTTCAGTGCTGTCCCGGATGCTTTTTGGTAGTTGGCAATCCTTTCAGGTTTTACACCTTTTAATAAGTCAGGGCTGGAGGAGATGACGGAAAGATAAGCAGCTCCGTTTTCTGCGAGTTCAATCGTTTCTTCTGCGCGCCACTTTGGATATTCGTGGAACACTTCATCTGGAGCCAATTCATATTTGGTACGTGAAACGATATCGTCATTCCAATTAACGATGACATTGCGCGCACCGTTCTCATATGCCTTTTTTACAATGAGACGCACAAGGTCAGCACCCTCTAATGTTGTGTTTACGACCAAGGTTTGATCTTGTTGGATGTTTACGCCGACTTTTACGGCAAGTTCTGCATATTTTTCTAAATTCGTTTGAAAATCACTCATCATTTAAAACTCCTCTTTTCCATTTTCTACATTTTTAATTGTACTTTTTGTCATATAAAAAAGAAACTATTTACATCGTTTGTGAAAACTACTCGTATACGAAGGAGTTCATTATAACCGGCAGGGAGCTGCTCCAGCAGCTATTTTGTCTATCTTGCATTTTACCAAAACTAAAGAAGGAAAGACTATTGAAAAGGTTTGAATAGTTGAATAATTTGATGATTTGGTGCAGTGAATCAATGGACTGAAAGAAAGAGGGCCTCTTTGAGACCCTCTTTCTTAATAGTCAGTAAATCATTTACCCAAATTAATCCAGACACTTTTCACTTCCGAATAGTTGTCCAGTGCATAAGATCCCATTTCACGTCCGATTCCGGATTGTTTGTAGCCGCCGAACGGAGAAGCTGCGTCGAACGCGTTATAACAGTTCACCCATACGGTACCGGCACGGAGTTTTCCTGCAACATAATGGGCATTGGCTATATCGCTTGTCCATAAGCCGGCAGCCAAACCATATTCACTGGCATTTGCACGGTTAATGACATCATCTAAATCCTCGAATGGCATTGCCGCTATGACCGGTCCGAAAATCTCTTCTTTAGCAATCGTCATATCCTCTTCAACACCAGCGAATATAGTAGGAGAAACAAAGTAGCCCTGTTCACCCGGTTTATTTCCGCCGACAAGAACTTCCGCACCCTCGTTTTTCCCTTTTTCAATATAGCCCATTACCCGATTTTGCTGCTCCTCGGAAACAAGCGGCCCAATTTGGGTACTTGGATCCAGGCCTATCCCTTGTTTGATGTTTTTTGCATGGCTAGCCATATCGGCAACAACATTATCATAATGTTTCTTTTGGATATAAACCCTTGAACCGGCACAGCATACCTGGCCTTGGTTAAACATGACCCCATTCAAAGCTCCAGGGATGGCTTTTGAGAAATCCGCATCAGGCAGGATGATGTTTGGCGATTTCCCTCCAAGTTCCAATGTGACCCGTTTCAATGAATATGAAGCGGAACGCATGATCAATTTTCCAACTTCGGTCGAGCCGGTAAATGCGATTTTATTTACTTGCGGGTGGTCGACAAGCGCTTGTCCAGCCGTTTCACCAAAACCGGGAACGATATTGACGACCCCATCAGGAAAACCGGCTTCAGCCAATAATTCAGCCAGGTAAAGAGCGGAAAGCGGTGTTTGCTCAGCGGGCTTTAATATGACCGTACAACCTGTAGCAAGTGCCGCTCCCAGTTTCCACATCGCCATAAGAAGCGGAAAGTTCCATGGGATGATTTGGCCGACAACACCAACAGCCTCGTGTTTCGTGTAGTTAAAGTAATTTCCGCTTACCGGGATGGTCTGTCCAACAATCTTGGTGGACCAGCCAGCAAAATATCTCATATGTTCAATTGCTAAAGGAATGTCGGCATTTGTAGTTTCACTGATTGGTTTCCCATTATCCAACGTTTCCAATTGAGCAAGTTCAGTTTTATTTTCTTCCATTAAATCGGCTAGTTTATACATCAGTCTACTGCGTGCAGCTGCGCTCATTCTTGACCAAGGACCTTCATCGAATGCTTTGCGTGCAGCTTTGACGGCTAAGTCGATATCTTCTTTATCAGCTTCATAAACATCGGCAAGTTTTTGTCCTGTAGCAGGATTAGGAGTGGAGAAGGTTTTTTTTGAAGCACTTTCTACAAACTGACCATTAATATAGAGCTTTTTTGGTCCTGTTAAAAATTTTTGCAGCTTTCCACTTACTTCTAACGTTAGATTTGTCATTAATTACCCTCCTGAATAAAATGTTTATCTTGGGCAAAACATGATGACTTATTGTTAACGCTATGATTGCCAATTTTTATGATAAATGAAAAAAAGGGAATATTCAATCTATAACATTCGACAGAATATCCAAGATTTCTTCATCTATTAAAAAAATGTAGTATTATTTTGTCAAGACATGTGTAATTACTATAGCAAAAATGAAAGTTAATAGTTAAAATGAAAAAGGATAAAATAACAAGAAGGTCTAAAGTTCTTCAGGAGGAATATATGGGAAATAATGCGAAAATGATATCGCAGCGTAAGTTACTTGGTGTTGCGGGTCTTGGATGGATGTTCGATGCACTTGATGTCGGTATGCTTTCTTTCATCATTGTTGCATTAAAGCAGGATTGGAACTTAACCAGTGAGCAGGTTGGCTGGATTGGGAGCATAAACTCCATAGGAATGGCTGTTGGCGCCGTATTCTTTGGTGCGATGGCCGACAGGGTCGGACGAAAGAATGTCTTTATCATTACTTTATTATTGTTTTCGATCGCAAGTGGCCTGTCTGCAGCAGTCAGTACACTCAGCCTGTTCTTGATATTGCGTTTTTTGATTGGAATGGGACTTGGGGGAGAACTTCCGGTTGCCTCGACATTGGTCTCTGAAAGTGTTGAAGCGAGTAAAAGGGGAAGGGTTGTCGTCCTTCTTGAAAGCTTTTGGGCGGTTGGCTGGATTTTGGCAGCACTCATATCCTATTTCATCATACCGGCTTATGGTTGGCGGGTTGCATTATTATTGAGCGCAGCTCCAGCTTTATATGCGCTGTATCTACGCTTGAAACTGCCGGATTCACCAAAGTATACGGAACTTGAAAAAAAGCAAAGACCATCTGTATTAAGCAATATGAAAAGTGTCTGGAAAAAGGATTACTCCCGTCAGACCCTTGTATTGTGGATTCTATGGTTTTGCGTGGTCTTTTCCTATTATGGGATGTTTTTATGGCTGCCAAGTGTGATGGTCCTTAAAGGCTTCAGCATGATTCAAAGCTTTGAATATGTTTTGATCATGACGCTTGCACAGCTTCCGGGTTATTTTTCAGCTGCATGGCTGATAGAGAAGATGGGACGTAAATTCGTTTTGATCACATACTTAATTGGAACGGCCGTCAGTGCCTTTTTCTTTGGATCGGCAGAGGGGCTGGCACTGCTGATAGCTTCCGGAATGTTCCTCTCTTTCTTCAACCTAGGGGCATGGGGGGCACTTTATGCGTATACACCTGAACAGTATCCAACATCAGTTCGCGGTACAGGGGCTGGGTTAGCTGCAGGGATCGGGAGGATTGGCGGTGTTCTGGGACCTTTGCTTGTAGGGTATTTAGTTGCCGCAGACACCCCGATTTCTTCGATTTTCACCATTTTTACAATTGCTATTTTAGTCGGGGCAGTTGCCGTGGCTTTTGGGAAGGAAACAAAGAATACCGTTTTGACATAAACAAAGGATGTGGACTGCATGCAGTCCCCATCCTTTTGTTATTTAAAGTCTTTTATTATTTTTAAAAGGGATTCGGAGGCAGTCTTCGGATTATCTGCATTCATGATGGCCGATACGACTGCGGTACCTGATAGTCCGCTATCAGAAAGAGCGGAAATGTTATCGGCAGTGATACCCCCGATGGCTACTGCGGGAATGGATACGCCGCGGCAAATTTCCCCCAGATCCTCAAGTGCCATTAAGGTTGCATCTTGTTTGGTCTTGGTGGGGAAAACGGAACCGACTCCGATATAATCCGCTCCATTTCGTTCGGCTTCGAGAGCTTCTTCAAGAGTGGAGACAGATACACCGACAATCATATCTACAGGAACCATTTTTTTGACGACAGGCAGTGGAAGGTCATCTTGCCCAATATGAATTCCGTCCGCTCCAACCGCAAGTGCTATATCCACCCGGTCATTGATGATAAGGGGAATGGAAAGCTCATTCAATAACTGTTTTAATGCAGATGCTTTTTCATAAAAGGAGAGGGAGGAATTGTTTTTCTCTCTAAGTTGTACGATCGAGACTCCTCCTGAAACCGATTGTGCAATGATTTTGGTCAATTCTTCTATTGCTATGGACTCTTCCGTAACTAAATACAGGCTTAAATCAATTTGGGACTTCTTCACTTATTTTCACCTCATGCATCCAGATTTCCTTATCCATTCTTGATATGGCATCGATTAATCGCACACGGAAAGTACCTGCTCCTTCATCCTTTTGAAGGGTTGAGGCTGCCAGTTCCCCTGATATGCTCATTGTTGAGATACCGGCAATTGCGGCAGAATAGAAATCATCGGTGACTCCGGAAAAAGTTCCGATAAGAGCAGTGGACATGCAACCGGTACCTGTAACATTAGTTAAAAGGAGGTTCCCGTTATCGATGATGGACGTATGCTTTCCATCGCTGACCGCATCCTTAGCTCCGCTGACCACGATGATGCAATTCAGTTCATTTGCCGCTCGTGCAGCCAGCTCTGCATTGCTAATCGCAAGTTCCCCCGAATCCACCCCGCGTGTAACGGTATCCCCACCCATCAATGACAGGATTTCACTCGCATTTCCGCGAATGATTTGGAAAGTAACCTTACTTAGGAGCTCTTTGACTTGCTCTGAACGATAGGAGGTGGCACCAACTCCCACCGGGTCCAAAATGACCGGGATGTCCAGGGCATTTGCCGTTTTACCGGCAATCTCCATTGCTTCCAAGGCTTTATCATCGATCGTTCCGAAATTCAGGACCAATGCATCTGCTAATTTGACCATATCCGCCACTTCTCTTGGGCTCGATGTCATTACTGGTGAACCTCCGATGGCAAGGGTGGCATTTGCACAGTCATTGACCGTAACAAAGTTGGTGATTTGGTGAACGAGTGGTTTCCTTTCTCTTACCTTCATAAATAAATCGGCTGAAGAAACCTTCATAACAAGTCACTCCGTTCTTTTTTTGAATATGAATGAAAATGATGGACAGGTCCATGACCTTTACCGATTGAAAAGCTATTGCGTATCGCTTCGGAAATATAGGTCTTGGCATGTTCGATCGACACTTGCAATGGCAGTCCATTTGCCAGGTTAGATGTAATGGCGGATGATAGGGTACAGCCCGTACCATGAGTGTTTTTTGTATGAATGCGCTCTCCCTTGATCCAGTGGAAGTCAGTCCCATCATAAAAAAGATCATTTGGATTTCCTGCTGCATGGCCGCCTTTAAGTAAAACGGCTTTGGAACCCATTTCTTGTATCGAAATGCATGCCCTGTAGAAATCTTGTTTCGTCCGAATCGGGAAGCCAGTAAGTACTTCCGCTTCTGGTACATTGGGTGTTACAAGATTTGCAAGCGGAAGCAATTCCATTTTTAAGGCAGAGATGGCCTTTTCGTCGAGCAAATGATGGCCGCTTTTGGAAATCATGACAGGGTCAAGGATAACGATGGCAGGCATGAAGGTTTTAAGGGACGCAGCGACCGTTTCCACGATTTCTTTTGATCCAAGCATGCCTATTTTTACTGCATCGACAGGAATATCTTCAAAGATAGCTGCAATTTGATCCGATATGATAGCTGTTTCAATGGGCTGTACAGAACGGACTTCCATTGTGTTTTGGGCAGTTACGGCTGTGATGGCAGACATTCCAAATACACCATGTGCAGAAAACGTTTTTAAATCCGCTTGTATTCCAGCACCGCCCCCTGAATCAGAGCCTGCGATCGTTAATGCTGTTTTCATAAAAAAACCCCTTCATATAATTATTTTTTAGCAGTATTTTAAGTAATATGAAAGCTAAAATCGCCCCTGCGAATGAACTGAACATAAAAGCCGGTAAAAAACCAAAAAGAGCAGCTTTTTCTCCCAATAGGAGGGTGGCAAGCGGATAACAGGCCAGGGAACCGAGAAAGCCGGTCCCGATCACTTCCCCTAAACAGGCGAATTTTAAGCTTTGTGTTTTTCGGTAAAGGATGGCGGCCAAAAGTGCACCAATCATGCTGCCGGGAAAGGCGAAAATTGAACCGGTACCAGACATGTTTCTAATGATGGAAACTAAAAAAGCTTGTGTCACCGCATATGCAGGCCCCAATAGAACCGCCGTCAGGACATTTGCCAGATGTTGAATAGGAAAGATTTTTGCAAATCCTGCAGGGATGAAAATAAATGAACTGGTAAGCGTCGTTAAAGCCGTGATCATGGCAGTCAATGTCAGTTTCTTGATAGGGTTCATCCTCATGTCAACCACCTACAGAGGCCAATCCTGCTCATTTTGAACCATGTCCCAGAATAAATATTCATATCGGGAAGTAACCAAAAAGTGCTTTTCTAATCTAAGAAGTTCCTTTTCAGGCATGCCTTCCGTCAATTCTTCCAACAAAGCGATCAGCCACTTGTGTGCTTCCCCGAATTCAGGAGATGAATAGGACCTTATCCAATCTGCGTAGCGATTGTTTTCCAGTGCTGCTCCATTTTGTTCTTTTAATAGCAAACCGATTTCATAATAATCCCAAGCGCAGGGAAGGAGACAGGCGATCAAGTCTGCCAAAGTTCCATGCTGAGCTGCATTTAGCATGTAACCTGTATAGGCTAGAGTGGTTGGAGTAGGTTCTGTATTTTCCAATTCCTTGGAGCTGATCCCGAATTCGGAAGCATAATGCCGATGAATATCCATTTCCACTTGAAGGGTTTCATTTAAAATACACGCAAATTTTGCCATGGTTTCGATGTTATGGGCTTTGATGACACCTAAAGCAAAGAGCTTGGAATAATCCATGAGATAGACATAGTCCTGCTTCAGGTAATAGGCAAATTTCTTTTCAGGAAGTGTGCCGTTTCCAATTGCCTGGACAAAGGGATGTGAATGGTTCCTTTTCCAAATCTCTTTTGCCCGTGCATGCAGTCTATCACTGAATGTTTCTAATTTTGTATTCTCCATTGTTCATCCTCCTATAGAATGGCTCCCTTTGCCTTTGTTAAATAAAAAACCCCGTTCCTGAATACGGAACGGGGTAGATGGATATAGTCTGTAAAATGGACGATATCATCCACTTCCCTCCGCCGGTATGAGCCGGTTCAGGTTCAAAGGGTCCGGAACTAATTCCATCTCAGTCTTAAAAAAGACTCCCCTAGTGGTGTGAATTGTATGTAATTACTGACATCATATCAGAAAGACAAGAAAATGCAACCCGTATTTGAAAGAGGAATCACTTTATGTCCAGGAAAAAAGGGAGAACCAGGTAATTGACTTTTGAAGATTATTAGGATAGAATCATTTCTACATCATTATATATTGAATTCTTATCCAGAGAGGTGGAGGGACTTGGCCCTAAGAAACCTCGGCAGCGGACCCGTTTAGGGAACTGTGCTAAATCCAACAAGCATATGCTTGGAAGATAAGAAGAGCCGAACGGACACTGTCAGCCTCTTCTTAAATTAGAAGGGGCTTTTATTTTTGGGAAATAACGTTTAGTGACATACTAGAAAAGGTATATATAATTTGGTGAAATCAAACAAGTTGATAAAGTTTAGCTAACTAGAATCAGGCACTAGGACGGAAAGGAGCCATTTACATGGCAGAATTATTTAAGAGGATTGAACAGAGGAAGGCAAAACTCATTGAAGAGCTATTGGCCAATGGAGTATACAAAACCTCTGATGAAAGGCACCTTTATGATGCCCCATTAAAAGTACTTGAAGATGAATATAAGATTGTTATAAATAGACCTAATAACGAGTCACCTTCTGAATGGATGACATAGTAATCGGAATACAATATTTGGGTTTTTGGATAAGGGATATGATGTAAGCATTCGCAGTCTACACTAGTGGATGCTTTTTTTGCGTTTATTAGAAAACGACACAAATTATACATAATTAAATAACAAAATAGGTGTTTTGTCACATTTGACCTATAAAATAACACATTTAATTTCTGGAAAATAGTTGATTTTAACTAGTGATTTCATTATGATAAAAGTGTAAAAATATTGAATAAATGGGAGGTGGCTATGATGCATTGCCGTAAGGTAACTATAGAAAAAGTAGAAGAGAAGAGACAGGAAATGATAAAGTTGGGAGCGATTTACGGCTTAACAAGTCTGCTGACTGTACAAGCCAGCCAAGAATTGGATACGCTATTGAATGCGTTAGCAAGTAAAAGAGATTCTGAATATTTTTCCCTTCAAGAAGCATATAGGTATTTTTAAATTAGCAATTCGACCTGTATTAATCTAAAAAAGCTACTGCTCAAGGCAATAGCTCTAAAGAATTATATTTAAATATCGACACGTTTACCTAGAATGATCAAATCCCGCTCAATGCCATCCATCTCGGCAACTTGAGGTAAATGTGCCCATTCTTCAAACCCGAATTTAGAAAAAAGCTTAAGGCTTGGTGTATTATGGGCGAAAATGAAACCCAATAAAGTCTTAACACCTAATTTTGGACTCAATTCAATTGCCTTTCGAATCGAAATTTGTCCAATTCCTTTTCCCCGGAAATAATCATCAATGTAAATGCTGATTTCGGCAGTGGAATTATATGCCGGTCGGCCATAAAAGGATTGAAAGCTCATCCATCCAGCGGTTTTCCCTTCTATAGTAATGATATATAGCGGTCTACTTTCTGAATGATGTTCCTCAAACCATTTAACCCTCGATTGGACGGATACAGGTTCCGTATCTGCCGTGACCATCCTTGAAGCAATTGTCGAATTATATATTTCAACAATTCTGGGTAGATCAGATAGTTCTGCCTCTCTAAACTCTATGTGTTCTTCCATGATTTAAACTCCTAACTATCATTTATTCAATCTCCAGAATGAAGGGTAATCCCGTTTTTGGTTTTAGGGACGTTGAATGAAACCCAATCCATTGAAAGTTTTATATTATCATACACTCTTTATTCTTTATCTGACAATTCTTTTTTATGTTAGTACTGCAGATTTTTTGGGTATGAAAAAGATTAAATACTTCTAGTAAATAGACAAGAGGAGAACCAAATGAAAAAATTGGCAGGTATATTGATTATCGTACTGGTTATATGTTTTGCTGCATATGAATTTCAGGCCTCGGAGTCGGAAGATGTGCAAAGGGTCATGGCTTTTGGAGATTCATTAACCTATGGAAAAGGGGATAAGGACGGGGAAGGATATATAGATGGCCTTGAAGATGAATTGAATAATCCCCAATCGGAGCAAAAAGTGAGTTTTTGGAATTACGGTATTAAAGGCCAGGAAACGGATGGGGTGATGAAACAGCTAGATGATTACCGAATTAAAACGAAACTTGATGAAGCCGATACTTTCATTGTTTTTATTGGAACGAATGACTTGATCAATAGTAATGGCGGGAACTTGGAGAAAATAAGTGACCGAAAAATCAATGAGGGTAAACGGGAATATATCAACCATCTGAAAAAGATTACATCAACACTGATAGAGGCAAACGATAAAGCGGATATTCTGGTAATAGGACTATATAACCCAATTAAAGACAATCAAAAACTTGAAAAGCACATTCGCGATTATAACGAGTCAATAAAGGGATTAGCCGATAAAGGTGAAAGGATGTTATTCATTCCTACAAATGATCTTTTTGAAGATGAAAAGAAAACAAAGTATTTCAGTGATAAGTTACATCCGAATGAAAAAGGGTATCAGCTCATTGCGAATCGGGTTTTGGAAAGTTATGATTTCAAATGAAACCAAACATGCACAGAAAGGCTTTCTGTGCATGTTTGCCTGCTAAGTTGCTAGGTATTTGATATCGCTTAGTTGAGGGAACTGTAAGTCATGGAGCTGCTTGTGTCGGCCGTCGTTTTGCATTAACTGGTCATGTGTTCCTTTTTCAAGAACCTGCCCTTTTTCCAGAACAATGATTTGATCGGCGTCATGAATGGTCGATAAACGATGTGCAATGACTATTGAAGTCCGTTTTTTCATTAAACGTGACAAGGCTTGCTGGATCAAATGTTCAGATTCTGTATCCAAGGCAGCCGTTGCTTCATCGAGAATGATGATTTGCGGATTTTTCAAAAGTGCCCTGGCAATGGCAA
This sequence comes from Peribacillus sp. S4, assembly GCF_046715815.1. Taxonomy (NCBI): domain Bacteria; kingdom Bacillati; phylum Bacillota; class Bacilli; order Caryophanales; family Bacillaceae; genus Peribacillus; species Peribacillus sp. S4. The sequence goes on from NZ_CP175708.1 coordinate 1,426,689, forward strand.
TGCGCTGTTTTTGTCCGCCTGAAAGCTTGACTCCGCGCTCTCCAATCTGAGAATCATAACCATCAGGAAAGGCACAGATAAAGTCATGCGCATTTGCCGCTTTGGCGGATTCGATGATTTCATAATCTGTAGCATTAAGTTTGCCATACACGATGTTATCACGGATGGAACCATTGAATAGAATGATATCCTGAGAAACAATTCCCATTTGTCCCCGTAATGACTTCAGTGACACATCTTTGATATTATGTCCATCCATTTTAATCGTTCCATTTTGCGGATCATAAAATCGGATCAGTAGGCTCGTGATGGTCGATTTTCCTGCGCCGGAGGAGCCGACCAAAGCGGTTACTTGACCAGCTTTCATGGTCAGGTTTAGATTGCCGAGAACAGGAACAGTCTCATCATAAGCAAAGTCAACACTTTTAAACTCAATTTTCTTTTTTATGGCATGGAGTTCAATGGCATTTCCCTTGTCACTTATTTCAGGTTGGGTTTCCAATATTTCAGTTATCCGCTCAAAGGCGGCGGCTGATTGCTGGACAATGCTGATTACCCGGCTAAAATTGCGAACGGGACTCTGCAGCAACCTCAAATAGGCAAGAAAGGCCACGATTAATCCTATTGTGAATTCACCTTCCATCACTTGCCAAGCTCCGAACACGATGACTGCTACAAGACCGATATTGTTCAATAAATCAATAATCGGCCCGAACATGGAACGCAGCCGAACGGACTTAAGGTTTGCAGTCATATTTTCCTGATTACGCTCCGCAAACCGCCTTGATTCGAATTCTTCATTTGTAAAAGATTGAATGAGCCGCATTCCTGAAATCGAATCCTGTAACTGGTTGCTGACATCTCCTGCGGAACTTTGTACAGACCTAAATGACATCCTGATGCGTTTCCCGAATACCCTTGTGATATAGAACATGAAAGGGAATGTAATAAGAAGGACAATGGTAAGCTTCCAGTTAATGAAAAGCATATATACCGCTACGGCAATGAAGGTCACCGTGTCAGTCAAAACCTGAAGCATGCTCGAAGAGATGAGCTGCTGCAGTAAATTGACATCATTGGTCAACCGCGACATTAAGTCACCAGTCCGGTTTTTATCAAAGAATTTCATATCCAGTGTTTGAATATGTTCATACATGCTATTGCGTATATCCATGATGGCCTTTTGACCGACTTTGGAAACGATATAGCTGTTAAAGTAGTTCAGTATAGCCAATAAGATTGCAGCACAAAGAATTCCTGCACCAATCCAGATCAACGAGTCATATCTTTTTTCGGGAATGATTTTATCAATCGTAAACTGTGTCAATTGGGGGATGGAGAACTCAAGCAATGAAATGAAAAGCATGATACATAAAACCAAAGAGCAAAACTTCCATTTCGACGGGACCCGATTGAACATTTGTTTAAGCATCAACCATATGCTTCCTTTTGAGGGTATTGCATGTATTGCACTGCGCCCTTTGTGGCTGAATGGAATATGTCCTCCACTCATAACGATCACTCCTATTTTACTGTCCTAGATGATTTTTGCCTTTATGACTATCATAGGGCTTTTCGAAAAATAGACAACTTTTAATCGGTTCGTTTTGTCAAAAAAGAATTATTATTTTACACTTTCCTATAGGACATGGAATAATTAAAGGAGATTAGCGAGGCTGATAAGAGGAGATGCTAAAATGAATGAAAATGAAAAAATCAGGGGAGAACTTTTAAATGCGGTCAACGGACTATCGGATGAACAGCTGAACGCCCAACCTGAAACAGGAAGATGGAGCATTATCCAGGTTTTGGATCATTTATATTTAATGGAGAGGGCCATAACAAAGAGCATTTCCGATAAATTGAAAAGCGATGAAAGCATTCCTGCTGTGGATAAACCGATAGAACTTACGTTAAATCGTAAAATGAAGGTCCAGGCCCCGCCATTTGTCACTCCATCGGAATCATACCAAACTTTGAGTGAAGTTAAGGAGAAGTTGTCCGAATCCCGAAAAGCTTTTGTACATGTCGTTGACCATGCAAAGGAAATTGATCTCGAACAAAAGTCTTTTCCGCATCCTTTGTTCAAAGATTTAAGCCTGAAGCAATGGATTCCGTTCGTGGGACTGCATGAAAAGCGGCATTTATTGCAAATTAAAGAATTAAAAGCAAAGTTATAATAGAAGAAAAACTCATCCGTCTCTGGTTGAGTTTTTCATTTTCAGATAGATATTTTCGTAAAGGAAGGATTTTTTAAGTGAAAGCCACTTGGATAAGGACATGTTTGGTATTGGGCTTTTTCGGATTGCTGCTGTGGCTCTTGTTCAAGTATATGCTTCCGCCTGATCTAGACGAAATCGAACTGACTGACGAGCTGAATCCGATCGTAGCCGAAAAAAAAGACGAGCTCATTCAACTGACTAAGGACAAAGGCATCCCGGTAATCATTACGGCCGGATTCCGGTCTTTAGCCGAGCAAAATGAACTCTATGAAAAGGGCCGATCAGACCCGGGCAACATCGTAACGAATGCAAGAGGTGGCGAGTCGCTGCATAATTTCGGTTTGGCGATAGATTTTGCCCTCATTAACAAACAAGGCGAGGCCATTTGGGATATGAGTTATGACGGTAACGATAATGGAAAGTCAGACTGGATGGAAGTCGTAACAATCGCTAAAGGGTTAGGTTTCGATTGGGGAGGGGATTGGGCAGGGTTCAAGGATTATCCGCATTTACAAATGACATTTGGCTTAAGCCTGCGTGAGCTGCAGCAAGGCAAGCAGCCAAAAGGGCAGTGAAAGTGGTTGGCTTCATCATAAGCCGCATAATTTTGACTAAAAGCAGGAAAATAAGCATGTGAATTGCTTTACAGGTAAGAATTCGATAAAGTGAACTAGTGAGAAATCAGACATAAAGGAGTGCAGTCACCATGGAAGAAACAAAAAATTGCCGGGACTCTTTGGTCATAAAAACAAGCCTGGTCCTCCCGCCGGATACAAATAATATTGGTACGATGTTCGGAGGCAAATTAATGGCATACATTGATGATGTAGCGGCTATATCAGCCATGCGTCATGCGCGAAGCAACGTCGTTACGGCATCAACTGATTCCGTCGATTTCCTGCACCCTATTCACGAAGGAAATGCAGTTTGCCTTGAAAGCTTCGTGACTTATACGGGCAGAACATCAATGGAAATCATCGTAAAGGTGATTGCAGAGGATTTAGTTACAGGAGCCCGAAATTTATGCGTCATTTCCTTCCTGACATTTGTTGCCATTAATGAAGAAGGTAAACCAATTCCTGTTCCCCGTTTGGTTCCGGAAACGGAGATGGAAATGAATTTAAATGAATCAGCAAAACAACGGGCCCAAATAAGGAAAAAAAGAAGGGAAGATACACAGTTCATTGCAAGTACTTTCGGTGTGAAACTTCCATGGACCGATCAATCAAATCCAGGATTATATAAATAAGATAGGCATCCCTTCAGCCGTTCTTATTGATGATCGAGACATTAAGTGAAAAGACGCTTGGATAATTCCAAGCGTCTTGTTTATGTTCCCTTGTTAGGTCTTTTAGTCATCGCTAGCTAAAATACCAAAGAAACGCAAGATGTTAATGAAAAGGTTAATGAAATCAAGATATAGATTCAACGCCATGAGCGGTACTTCTTCGGCTGTTACCCCGTAATGCTTCATTCGATTGAAATCATATAAAATATAACCGCTGAAAACTAAAATCCCTATAAATGAAAAGACCAGCATGGCTGTAGAACTTAATGGAAAGAAAATGTTGAAAATGCTAATGACGACTAAAGCTAGCAAGGCCGCAAATAACATCCCCCCCAAGAATGAAAGGTCCCTTTTGGTGGTTGTGGCATAAACCGCCAGTCCTCCAAATACGACTGTCGTCGTAACACCTGCCAGGATCACCACATTTGCCCCTGCTGCGGCTAGGTAGTGGGCAATGATCGGATAGGTCGTAATTCCGGAAATCAACGTGAAAATATACAAAAATGTGTAACCGATGGCTTTTTTCCTTCGCAATATGAATGCTCCAATCAACATGGCAATCTCAAGTATCGCCAAGGGAAGAAACAAGGATGGCGGAACAAGAGTGCCGAGAGCCATACCTAAAACGGAAACGGCAAGAGATAAAGCGAACGTCCGCATGACGGACGGCATATATGTTTGTACAGTTTGTGAATACATTCAATCACCCCATCATTTATTTTCTACCGTTTTCTACGAATCTGTTTTAAAAAGGTTTCATTGCATACAATGAAAATTTGGTGTTTTTTTAAAAGTATTGAAATATATATGAAGTAATTACCTTTTCTATGATATTCTTACAAATATACTAATTTTTCTGAAATATTAAAATACTTTAAACGAAACCTTTCCGCGGTAAGTAAAGCGCTAAGGTCAATAAATAGACATAAACTTCAAAAAAAGCTATCTCGAAATAATAAATCCGAAATTATTGATTCTATATATTTAATAGGACTTCAAAACTTTACTGTATAACAGTTATAAAGGAAACGTTTTTATGTTGCAGAAAATTATTCCTAAAGTTATAAATTATGAAAAAAATGTGATTATTTTCTATAAAAACTATTGTATAATTGTAAAAAAATGATTAAAATTTTAAATAATTATCAGAAGATTAATTATTTTCCCGATAAAATAGTTTAGGGGGAGCAAGGATGAAGAAAGCTATTTTACAAATAGAAAACCTAACTACCTCATTCCGAATCGGTAACAAATATCATGCAGCGGTGGATGATGTTTCGTTTACGGTGAATGAAAATGAAATTGTAGCAGTTGTTGGAGAATCAGGGTGTGGTAAGAGTGCATTGGCCTTATCCATCATGCAATTACATAATAAGCAGAGAACGAAATCCGAAGGAAACATCCATTATAAAGGCCAAAATCTCCTTAAGTTGAATGATGTACAAATGAATAAAGTCCGTGGTAAAGAATTGGGTATGATATTCCAGGAACCTTTAACGGCTTTGAACCCTCTCATGACCATCGGAAAACAGATCGAGGAGAATCTTGATTACCATACTGAACTCTCCAGTGCTGAAAAAAAGAACAGGACGATCGAACTTTTGACACAAGTGGGAATTCCATACCCTGAACGGACGTACAAGCAATATCCGCATGAGCTCTCGGGCGGAATGCGGCAAAGGGCAATGATCTCGATTGCCATTGCTTGCAACCCTGCACTGGTCATCGCCGATGAACCCACGACGGCTTTGGATGTTACGATCCAAGCGCAAATACTTGATCTGCTGAAGGATATCCAAAGCAGGACAAAAATGGGGATCATCTTAATTACACATGATCTGAGCGTTGTAGCAGAGGTCGCTGACAGGATCGTTGTCATGTATGCAGGTCAGGTAGTGGAAACGGGAAGTGTTAAAGAGATATTCAGCAATCCGCTGCATCCATATACAAGGTCATTATTGAATTCGATTCCTTCGGCCGCAAACGAGAAAAACCGTTTGCATGTTATCGAGGGAATCGTTCCATCTATAGCCAAAATGGATCGGATCGGATGCCGCTTCCAAGATAGGATTCCATGGATACCAAAACATGCGCATGAAGAGACACCCCGGCTTCACGAAGTGGGCAAAGGTCATTTTGTCCGCTGTACCTGCTATAAAGCATTCTATTTTCAAGCTGAAGGAGATGCATCGGCTCATGACATTACTAAAATTAGATAATCTAAAAGTGCATTTTCCAATAAGGGGCGGTTTTTTTCGAAGGGTGGTCGATCACGTAAAGGCGGTTGACGGTGTCTCCTTTGAGTTGCAGCAAGGGGAAACATATGGTTTGGTCGGGGAATCCGGAAGCGGCAAGTCCACGACAGGCAAGGCAGTGGTCAAACTGAATGAAGTGACATCCGGACAAATCCTGTTTGAAGGCAGGGATTTAGCATCTTTAAGTAGAAGAGAAATTAAACCGTTCAGAAAAGATATCCAAATGATTTTCCAGGACCCGTATTCATCATTGAATCCCAAGAAGAGGGTACTTGACATCATTGCCGAACCGCTGAGGAACTTCGAACGGTTATCCCCTTCAGAGGAAAAGAAAATCGTACAGGACTTCTTGGACAAAGTCGGACTGAGTCCGGAATCGATTCACAAGTATCCTCATGAATTTTCTGGGGGGCAGCGCCAGCGAATCGGGATTGCCCGATCATTGACATTGAAACCTAAACTGATCATTGCGGATGAACCGGTGTCAGCACTGGATGTTTCCGTTCAGGCACAAGTATTGAATTTTCTTCAGGATCTCCAACAGGAGTTCAATTTGACTTATTTATTTGTCGGGCATGATTTAGGTGTAATCCGGCATATGTGTGACCGGATGGGTGTTATGTATCGAGGTAGATTGGTAGAGGAAGGCAAAAGCGAGGAAATCTATGAAAATCCCCAACATATATACACGAAGCGCCTGATTGCCGCCATTCCTGATTTAGAGCCGGAAGTCCGCGAAGATAAAGTGCAGCTTAGAAAAAAACTCACCTCGGAATATGAGTCTACCTATTCAAAATATTTCGATGAGAACGGACGTGCTTACGATTTGAAGCCAATCTCATCGACACATAGAGTCGCATTACAATAAGGAGGTGGAAGGTATATGTGGAAATTTATCCTAAGACGATTATTAGTAATGATCCCGCAGCTCTTTTTATTGAGCATCATCGTTTTCATGATGGCAAAAGCAATGCCGGGAGATGCCCTGTCCGGCCAGGAAATAAACCCTAGGGCCAATCCAGCCGAGCTTGATAGGATCAGGGAAGAGCTGGGTTTGAATGACCCTTGGTACCAACAATATCTAAGGTGGGCATCCAATGCAGTACAGGGGGATTTCGGTGTTTCCTATACACATAAGACGCCCGTTATGGATGTGATCGAAGACAGGCTTTGGAATACGGTGTTCCTCGCGTTGGTCACGCTGATCTTTACATATATGCTTGCGATACCATTAGGCATACTTAGTGGAAGGTATAACGATACCTGGGTGGATAAAACCGTTACGGGTTATAGCTATTTAGGGTTTGGCACGCCAATTTTCATTTTTGCTTTAATCATGTTATTCGTTTTCGGATTTGCCCTTGATTGGTTCCCTTCTGGAGGCAGTGTCGATTCAAAAGTGGATGAAGGAACATTCGCCTATGTTGTAAGCAAGATCAATCATTTGATTTTACCAGCTTTAAGTACAGCTTTAATTGCAACAACAAGTACGATCCAATATTTGCGAAATGAAATCATCGATAATAAAATCAAGGATTTCGTAAGGACAGCGCGTTCGAAGGGAGTGCCCGAATCAAAAGTGTATTCACGGCATATCCTGAGAAATTCTTTTTTACCGATAGCAGCATTCTTAGGTTATGAAATTACTGGATTGGTCGGCGGCGCGGTCATAATCGAGACCATTTTCAGTTATCCGGGACTTGGGCAGCTTTTCCTTAGTTCAGTCAGTCTGCGGGACTTCAGTGTTGTCACGGCCATCGTCATGATGACGGGATTTGCCACTCTGCTTGGCACCCTTCTTTCGGACATCATACTTAGTGCGGTCGATCCGCGCATACGGATAGAATAGGAGCGGGGTGAGTCGTATGGAAATGAAAGTGGAAACCGGTAAGAACATACAAGTTAATGATGTGAGCCCTTCAGGTATCAAGATCATCTGGCAGGAAATCAAGAAAGACAAGCTTGCCATGGGCTCATTGATTATATTAGCAGCCATATTGCTATTTGTTTACGGTGCGTCGTTTTTCATGGACGCCAAGGAAATAGCCAAGGTCGATTTTCTCTCCATTTATTTGGAACCATCCTCAGACTATTGGCTTGGAACCGATTATGGCGGCCGGGATGTATTCGGCCAACTGATAATCGGTACCAGAAATTCATTCACGATCAGTTTATTCATTACATTATTCACGGCTATCATCGGTTTATCATTAGGGCTTCTGGCGGGCTACTTCGGCGGGGCAACCGATAATGTGATCATGCGTGTCATCGATTTCGTGATTGCCCTGCCGCAATTGATGTTCATCATCGTTGTGGTCACGATTGTGCCGATCTTCAATGTATATGTTTTCATTTTAATCATGACGATGTTTTTATGGACAGGAAAGGCCCGGCTGATTCGTTCAAAGGCTTTGTCAGAGCGTGAGCTGGATTATATCCATGCCTCACAGACACTCGGGACGCCACATTGGAAAATCATCCTGTTTCAACTGCTGCCCAATGTCAGTTCACTGATCATCGTCAACTTCATTTTGAACCTTGCAGGCAATATTGGCTTAGAATCCAGTTTGACTTTCTTAGGGTTCGGCCTTCCGGAGAGCACCCCGAGTTTAGGGACGCTCATCAGTTATGCTCGAAATCCAGATGTTCTGGAAAACAAGTGGTGGATATGGGTACCCGCATCACTCATGATTTTAGTGTTGATGCTGAGTATAAATTTCGTTGGTCAGGCGTTAAAACGCGCAGCCGATGCAAGACAAAGAAGAGGATAATAAAAGGGGAGTGTATGATATGAAAATCAAAAGCTACAGTAAGGTATTAAGTGCATTGGCCATTTCGTCTCTACTGCTTGCTGCATGTTCGAATGATACGGAGAAATCGTCAACGAAAGAGAAAAAAGGGAAAGATGTAGAACAGGTCGATACCTCTAAATTCCCGACAAAGACGACAAATCAAGGAGAGCCGATTAAAGGCGGCCATTTGACATATGGTTTGGTATCAGATACCCCGTTTGAAGGGATATTAAACAAGGTTTTCTATCAAGGCGAACCCGATAACCAAGTTATCACATTCTTTGATGAGGATTTATTGGATACAGACGAAAACTATGTATATACGAATGAAGGTGCCGCTTCATATGAGATTTCAGACGATCATAAAACGGTTACGCTGACGATTAAGGATAATGTAAATTGGCAAGATGGAAAACCTGTGACAGGTGCTGATTTAGAATATGCATATCTTGTCATGGGAAGCAAAGATTACAAAGGTGTCCGCTATGATGAACAAATGGCTTTAATCGAGGGTATGGAAGAGTATCATGAAGGGAAAGCGGATAAGATTTCAGGCATTAAAGTCGACGGCAAAAAAATCATATTCACATTCAAAAAAGCGAATCCTTCCGTCACGACCGGATTATGGACATACCCGCTTCATAAAGAATACTTAAAAGATGTTCCGATTGCAGAGTTGGAATCTTCGGATAAAATCCGTAAAAATCCGATTGGGTTTGGACCATTCAAAGTGAAGAAAATCGTTCAAGGGGAAGCGGTGGAATTTGAAGCGAATAAAGATTATTACCGCGGTGCACCAAAATTGGACAGTATCACATTGAAAGTCGTGAATCCGTCTGTTGTCGTCAAGTCACTTGAAAATGGTGACCTCGATGTAGCGGAGGTCTTGGCTGAACAATATGATCAGGCCAAGGAATTGGATAATGTCGAATTATTGGGGAAAGTTGAATTGGCCTATTCCTATATTGGATTCAATTTCGGCTACTATGATAAAGAAAAAGAAGAAAATATTATGGATGAGAATCCGAAATTCGGGGACAAACGCCTTCGTCAGGCGATGGCATATGCCATCAATAATGAAGAAGTTGGCGAAAAGATGTACAAGGGCCTTCGCTTCCCTGCCAACTCTGTCATTACCCCGAACTTTAAATATAATAACAAAGATGTAAAACCATATGAATATAATCCTGAAAAGGCTAAGGAACTTTTGGATGAAGCAGGGTTTGTAGATACGAATAATGATGGCATTCGTGAAGATGCTGATGGAAAAGAGTTCAAAATCAACTTTGCTTCCATGAGCGGTTCCGATGTTTCTGAGCCACTGGCAAGATATTATATCCAGCAATGGGAACAAGTAGGGTTGGACGTCGAATTGCAGGATGGAAGGCTGCATGAGTTCAATTCATTCTACGACCTCCTGAAAAAGGATAATGACGAAGTTGATGTTTATTCAGCAGCATGGGGCGTCGCTTCAGATCCGGATCCATCAGGAATATGGTCCAGGTCTGCAGAATTTAACTATACCCGCTGGGTGAGTGAAAAAAATGATGAGCTTCTTGCTAAAGGGATTTCAGAGGAAGCCTTCGATGATCAATATCGAATCGATACGTATAATGAGTGGCAAGAATTGATTCATGAAGAGGTTCCGGTCATTCCGACATTATTCCGTTATCAATTGGCTGGAGTGAATGAACGCGTTACAGGTTACGATTATCTCGCAGGCCGTCAATATCAATGGCATAATGTTGGGGTAACGAAATAATTTAAGCTGACTATCGGCTGCCCTTATGGCGGTCGATTTTTTGCGTTTCAATGAAGTGGATAAAGGTTATATAGATAATAGTAAGTAATTGGAAGGGTGATATTGATGGAAGTGAGAAATCCTAATGAAACAAAGAGAGAGTTAGAAATATTGTTTACTGAATCGGTTGGCCGTTTACTGAAACCTCTCGAAGAGGAAATCATTGCAGACATTGTAGCCTATCCAGACGAAAAGAGAATTGCCTTCTTGGAATATATGAAGGAAATGTCCAACAAACAAAGACAATTGAAGTGAAGTTGAACTTTCATCATGAAGGAGGTTTTTTTATGAGAAACGAAGATATGGACAGATACAAGGTATGGCGCGATAAGTGGAAAAGAAGAGTGAATATGGATAATTTAGCGTTATATGGAATTGCAACATTAGCTATGGCCATCTTGCCTGTCATGGCTTTTATGAGGTAAATCTATTAAAGGGCCGCCTTTTGGCGGTCTTTTAATATGTTAAAAGTTGCCATGAAAAGATATAATGAACAAAGAGGAAAGGAGAGATATGCATGAGCGTGATCGAAGAAAAAGAAATCGTATCTTACATAAAAGAATTGGTGTCCATACCCAGCCCCTCCGGCTATACTGAACAAGCCATTAAATACGCGGCCGATTTCATGGAGCAGAGGAAGGTTTCATATAACATCACGAATAAAGGGGCATTGCTTGCTACATTAAAAGGCGAAGATGATAACAAACATCGCTTGCTGACTGCCCATGTCGATACATTGGGGGCCATGGTAAAGGAAATCAAAGCGAATGGCCGCCTTAAATTGACGATGATCGGCGGATTCCGCTGGAACTCGGTGGAAGGGGAATATTGTAAAATCCATACAGCTGACGGAGCCATTATCACCGGGACCATTTTAATCAACCAGACCTCTGTCCACGTATATAAAAATGCCGGCGATGCGAAGCGTGATGATGAGACAATAGAGGTCCGGATAGATGCTGTCGTGAAAACCAAAGCGGAAACCGAGGCCATTGGCATTTCTGTTGGAGATTTTGTCTCCTTTGAACCGAGAGTGGAAGTGACGGATACAGGCTTTTTGAAATCAAGGCATTTGGATGATAAAGCTAGCGTGGGCATCCTCCTACATATCATTGACCTCATTTCCACAGGAAAGATAAAATTGGCATATACGACCCATTTCCTGATTTCCAACAATGAAGAAATCGGCTATGGAGGAAATTCCAATATCCCTGAGAAAACAGTCGAATATCTTGCTGTCGATATGGGCGCGATCGGTGATGGACAAACGACGGATGAATTCAGCGTTTCCATTTGCGCAAAAGACTCCTCGGGTCCTTATCATTATAAACTGCGTCAGCATCTGGTCTCACTTGCCCAAGCAAATGCCGTGGACTACCGCGTCGATATTTATCCATTTTACGGATCGGACGCTTCCGCTGCCATCCGGGCAGGATATGATGTCGTCCATGGCCTGATCGGACCGGGAATCGATGCATCACATGCCTTCGAGCGGACACATGTCTCTTCATTAAAGCATACAGCCAATCTAATTTTGCATTATATCCAATCAGAGTTGGTATAATCGTGAGAAAAGCCCGCACTCCTATCATAGAAGTGCGGGCTTTTACTTGTTTTTTAGGATATTTCATTAAAGTCGTGAGTTTGGTGCGTAATACTCGTGAGTTTTGGTGTTTTACTGGTGAATGTCGCTCAAATACTCGTGAATGACAAATTATAATGATAATTCTTGTGGAGGTTCACCATTGTTGTTCATCAACCGTATGCTTTCCGGCTTAATTTGCAGAATTAAATAATTTGGATCTTTCGGACCTTCGAACCACATTTCAAAAGATTCATTCCATAATTTATCTTTCAGTTCCTGTGAATCGTTTATTTTCGAGGTACCTGAGATTTCCAGGTAAGAATCGCCCAATCCTTCATTATCATAGCCGATCAGGATATGAACATTAGGGTTCTTTTCAATTTCATCGATTTTTTCCGTCTTTCCGCTCGTTGGTGTGTATAAAGTTAATTCATCGTTAAAAAATGTCATATAGCGTGAATGTGGTTTGTTGTTTTCAACTGAAGATAAAACTCCTATTTTATGATCACGGATGATGTTCAATACTTTTTCTTTTATTTGGTTTTGGCTCATTTTTATACACTCCTTTTATTTTTTACTCTATTACTTTTCCTCTTTTTTCATTAAGTTAAACAAAATTATGCAGTTTGCATTTTTATGAATGAATAATGAAAGAAGTTGCCATACTAGTCATTATGTGTTCTGTTTAGAGCAATTTCATGATGTGAATCCATTTGTAAAGGTGAGTATGATGAATGAATTGTGGTGAATTACTTATCATTGGCGGGGCAGAGGATAAGTGCCTTGAAGGTGAAGTATTAAATAAATTTGTAGAGCTTGCAACCCATAGCGAAGGCGGAATAGGAATATTGCCTACAGCGAGTGAAATTCCTGAGGAAGTGAGTACAGAGTATATCAAGATTTTCAGGGATTTAGGTGTGGACAGGGTGGAAGTGATCAAGCTGGATTCAAGGCAGGATGCAGACGATCCGGCAATTTGTGAACAGCTTGCATCTTTTTCCGCCATCTTCATTTCAGGGGGAAACCAAAGCCGATTGTCTGAACTGATTGGAAAAACAAAGTTCCACGATGCCCTTTCTAAAGCCTGGCATGAAGGAATGGTGATAGCAGGGACAAGTGCTGGTGCTTCGATTTTAGGAAAGTATATGATCGTTGCTGCTGACACGATGCTGAATGACAATAAGTTAAAGGTTGAAATTGGCGTAGGTTTCGGCTTCCTGGACGGACTGATAATCGATCAACATTTTTCCCAGCGTGGCCGTTTTGATCGTCTGTTAAGTGCAATAGCAGGGAAAAAAGAAATTATGGGTATTGGCATTGATGAAAATACAGCAATTTTAGTTAAAGACGGTCATTTTGAAGTTGTCGGCCAACATCAAGTATTGGTTCTTGATGGCAGCACCAGTGATTATATCAATATCACATCTTCTGATAATGGCAGTGAAGAGTTGACTCTTTCGGGATTCAACCTTCATGCACTAACCAGGGGATACCGTTTTGACCTGCTTACAAGGAAATTGTTGATGAAAAAGGGGATCCAACAATGAAGATCAATCGAGTCCGTTATTTAAAAGGACCAAATTATTTTGCTTATACACCTACGATTTGCATTGAATTGGATATAGGGGAACTGGAACAGAAACCATCTGATTCAATACCTGGATTCAATGAAAAATTGTTAAAGGTGCTCCCGAACTTGGGAAGCCATACATGTTCAAAAGGGTATCGAGGCGGATTCGCCGAAAGGCTGAGAAAAGGAACATGGATGGGACATATATTGGAGCATATGACGATTGAGCTTCAAAACTTGGCCGGAATCGAAGCCATTCGGGGAAAAACGATAATGATGGAAAAGAAGGGTTTTTATTATGTTACCTTTGACTATCAGGAGCCTCACTCAGGTCTTCAAGCTTTTTTAGCAGCAAAAGATATCGCGGAGGCCATCCTGAATGGTGAAAAACTTATAAATGTACAATCTTATGTAAAACAAATAGAGCAGTTATATTATAAAAATAAACTGGGGCCAAGTACCGAAGCCATTTTTAAGGCAGCGCAAGCAAAAGATATCCCTGTCGAGCGAATGGGTGATGAAAGCTTACTGCGTTTAGGAACAGGTGCAAGGCAGAAGTATGTCCAGGCGACAATCTCTAGCCAGACTTCGAATATTGCGGTTGAGAATTCATGTGACAAAGCATTGACCAAATCCATTTTAAGAGGATGTGGCCTCCCTGTACCTGAAGGGGAAGTTGCCCATTCCATTGAAGATATCTTTGCCTCGGCGGACAGGCTGGGTTTTCCACTGGTCATAAAACCGTATAATGGGAGACAGGGTCAGGGTGTCATCACCCATATCAAAAATAAGGATGAGCTATTCAATGTGATCAATTGTTTGGAGTTGCATGTGGAGAAGTATATTATCGAACGGCATATTGAAGGACATGATTATCGGTTACTGATAGTTAATGGAGAACTTATCGCCGCCAGTTTGAGGCTTCCACCCTATGTTATTGGCAATGGCAAGGAAACGATACGCAGTTTGATAGAAAAGGAAAATTGTAATGATTTGCGGGGAGAAGGTCATGAAAAGCCGATGTCAAAAATCCCACTTACACATACCGTGACGTGTTACTTGGAAAAATCGAATCGGACGCTCGATACGATTCCGAATCAAGGTGAATTGGTTCAAGTTGTCGGCAATGCAAATCTTTCGACTGGCGGAAAGGCAATCGATGTAACGGACCAGGTTCATCCGACCATTAAGAATATGTCTGTTGCAGCTGCGAAAGCGATCGGTTTGGATATCGCCGGAATAGATTTTATTTGTGAGGATATATCAAAACCGATCGAACATTCAAAGACTGCAATTATTGAAGTGAATGCTGCACCGGGAATTCGAATGCATCATTATCCGAGTGAAGGGAAAAAAAGGGATGTAGGCAAAGCCATTGTCGATTATTTATTTCCGACCAGGGAAGAGGCGGCTATACCGATCATTGCAGTGACCGGAACAAATGGCAAGACGACAACAACCCGATTGATTCATTATTTTCTTACTAATGAAAAAACAAAAGTTGGGATGACAAATTCTGATGGAGTATATATCGGCGATGAGGTATTGGATCACGGTGACTGCAGTGGCCCTGTCAGTGCAAGAATGGTATTGGCCCATCCTGAAGTCGATATTGCCGTATTGGAAACGGCCCGGGGCGGGATTCTGCGTGAAGGTCTTGCTTTTCGTAAATGTGATGTGGGGATCATCACCAATGTAAGTGAGGATCACCTCGGCCGTGATGGAATCGATACATTGGATGATCTCATTAAATTAAAGAGGCTGGTAGCTGAAGTCGTAATGAAAACAGGCTATTGTGTACTGAATGCAGATGATCCGAATGTAGCTGCCATGAACGCTTATACAGATGGGGAGGTCATTTACACCTCTACAGATGCCACCCAGCCTCACGTGCAAGCTGCGATAGATAAGGGATGTAAAGTTTGGTACGTCAATGAAAACGGCGTCATTTGTCATTCAGCTGATGGAGTCATCCATCCATTTATGGATTGCACCATGGTTCCAATTACGATTTCCGGCATGGCACGTCATAATATCGCCAATTTACTTCAGGCGTTAGCCGCAGCCGAAACACAAGGCATTTCCATGGAAGAACTAAGAAGGAAGGCTGCCACATTTATGCCTGATACGAATTTGTCCAAAGGACGGTTCAATTTGAAAAAGTTGAAAGAGCGCACGATCATCATCGACTATGCTCATAATGAAGCGGGATTGAAGGCCATATTCGAAACGGTCAGTGCCTATAACAAAAATCATCTTATCACTGTTTTGGCAGGGCCGGGGGATCGTATTGATGAAGAACTTATCAGACTCTCCAAGGTAGCGGCCATTAATTCCGATCTGTTCATCATTAAAGAAGACGATGATTTGCGGGGGAGGGAGCCGTTAGAAGTAGCCGGGCTGCTTCAGGATGCTGCGGTAGAAGCTGGGTTACAAAAAGATCGGACATTCATCGAACCTAATGAATTGGACGCATTCATAAAAGCCTGGGAGAAATCACAACCGGGTGACCTATTATTGTTCTTTTACACGGATTTCGAATATGTAGAGAGATTTTTCGAAAAGGTTTCTACAAATCCGTTGCCGAAGAAATAAAACAAAGTGATCTCACCCA
This sequence comes from Peribacillus sp. S4, assembly GCF_046715815.1. Lineage (NCBI taxonomy): Bacteria > Bacillati > Bacillota > Bacilli > Caryophanales > Bacillaceae > Peribacillus > Peribacillus sp. S4. Next base: position 1,442,816 of record NZ_CP175708.1, read on the forward strand.
GGAAATCGCTTCACTTTCCAGCGTAAGTGGAAAATGAATGTAAGAAAAAAGCTAATCCAAATGGATTAGCTTTTTTTCATGACCGTTTCATTTGCAGCCGGGACAGCGGCATGGTCTTTTTTATATATTCGCTTAAGCACGATTGACTGAACAATCATGAATATACCTCCGATAGACCAATATAGTGGCAATGCAGCAGGAGCAGAGAAAGAAATGAATAAAATCATTGCTGGTGAGAGCAAGCTCATCATCTTCATTTGTTTCTGCTGTTCTTCCGGCATTTGTCTCACGGAAATGGCCGATTGGAAGTAATAAATGACACCAGCGATTATCGCCATGGCAATATTCGGCTGACCTAGGCTGTACCAAAGGAAACTATGGGTCGCAATTTCATGGGAACCTTGAATCGCATAATAAAAGCCCATTAGGATCGGCATTTGAATTAAGAGCGGCAGACAGCCCATGTTTAAAGGGTTGACTCCATGTTTTTGGTAAAGCTGCATCATTTCCTGCTGAAGGGCCTTTTGTTTAGCAGGATCTTTCGTCTCTTTGATTTTCTGCTGGATTGCTGTCATTTCCGGTTTCAGGCCATTCATCTTCGTCTTCATGCTAAGCTGTGTTTTGTATTGTTTGGCAGTCAGAGGTAGCAAAACAAGGCGAATCAAAAATGTCATCATGATGATGCTTAAACCATAGTTGCCATTAAATAAACCAGCATTGAATTCCAGCATTTTTGTCATGGGGTTAACCAATGCAGTATGAAATGGTCCGCTCGTTGCTGCTGAGCAACCAGTCAAAAGGGTCGTTGCCAAAAATAGGACGGCAATTAAAAACATGTTTTTCTTCTTCAATATAATTTCCTCCTCGAATTGTTAATGTTTAAACAACTAGAAGGAGGCTTGGCTCATCGGAATCATCTGGTGAATCTTTTTGCCGGATAAAGGTGAAAAAGCGCTGTGCACCGCGCCAGTCAAAGGTGCTGCCTGTATGAACAGGGGATTTACTTTTATCTGTATGAACGGAAGCTTGATATTTGTCATTCAAGAGCGATTGCTTTTTATTTAAGAAGTAAAACGCGGCCAGTGGAAAGACAAAGGTAAATAAGTAACCTGCCCATACCGCATGGCGAACGGTTTGATAATCGAATTCTAATAATAATTCCCACATAGGAATCCCTCGTTTTTTCTAAGATAAGAAAATTTGTCCAAAAATGATTTAGGGCCTGACATGACTTTTGACCACATTTAAATCATTACCAACACTATATCAATTCTAGGGCAAGAAAGCTAAAAAATATAGGGGTTTTTTCAAAAAATAAACAGGGAATATTTTCTGATGCATTAATTTCAAAAATAGATCAAATGGAAATCAAATTCGAGACTGTTCAGAGCAAAGGTTGCACAAATGGTCATTCGTCTACATACGGATAAATGGAGGTTCAAATTATGAGGTGAAATGGTATGAAACCATACGATTCATTCAATCAACAGAACGACCATAACGGTAATGAACGAAATGCACATCTCCGAAATAAGGGCAATCATTTCATGGCAGGGGCATATCCATTAGAGAATAAGATGATGGAAGTAAGGACTCCTCCTGTCCCGCCTGGTCCGTCCTATGGAGGGGGCCAGCCACCGCCTCGGCCGCCGCACGGAGGAGGACCGCCTCATATAGCTCCGCTATTATTCACTCCACAACTTCATGAAGGAATGTATAAGGCAATGGACACTGGGTCAATGAAAGGGTGCTTATACAAACATACGTATATTTGGCTTAAGAATGGGCGTTCATTTTGGTTTTACCCAACATATGTCGGATATAATTCAGTGGCAGGTTATCGTTGGAGACGAAGTCAACAGCGATGGGCCTATTATGGGACGGACGCGCATGAAATACAATACTTTCATTGTTATTAAAAAACAAAAAACAATCCGCATTTGCGGATTGTTCAGAATGTAGACAAACTCGATGAAAACCGAGTTTGTCTACATTTTTTTTTCTTGTACAAATTTGGACGTTGATTGGAACGTAGGGCACTCGCTTTCCGCGGTCGGTCCGGACTCGGCGCACTTGCGCCTGTGGGGTCTCCCTTGGACCCGCTATTCCCGCAGGAGTCTCGCACACCCGCTCCAATCAACTATGTTTTTGCCTACAGTCTTTTGTTCTTAACCTTTAATCAAAATTTCAAAGGGAATTTTAAAAGGGATTCGGAGTGGTCTCACCCTGAACCGTGTAAAGAACTAGTTATCACTTATCATTCAAAGTTTCAATCCAAAAAATAATCTGGAAAATCGGAAATGATCCCATCTACCTGCATCATTTTGAACATGTGTATTTGTTTTTTATTGTTGACGGTCCATGTAAATACTTTCATCCCGTGCTTTTGGATTCGCTTTTGCAGCTTCGTACTCAAAATCGTTTGTTTTGGATTCAAAAATGATGCGAACTCGGCAATCTCTTTTATTTTTTGGTCATTGATTCGCCGTTTTATCAAAACGCCCACTTGTATGTCCGGCATTAATTGATGAAACCTTTTCATGGATTCCATATCGAACGAATGAACCATTATCTTATTTTTACTTGTTGAACATTCTTGGAATTTACCTAATTCTTCGGCAAGTTTCTCTTCTATGCTGGGATAAGCAGAGGGATGTTTCAATTCGACTAAAATTCCGACCTCAGACCCGAAATTCTCCAATACCTCACTTAGTAAAGGTATCCTTTCATTTTTATAGCGAGAATGATACCAGCTTCCTGCATCCAGTTCCTTTAATTCGGCTGCCGTGTAATCACGGAGGTTCCCTTTGCCGTTTGTGGTTCGATCCAAGGTGGGATCATGATGAACCACAAGGACATCATCTTTACTGAGATGGATATCCACTTCCAGGAAATCAGCACCCAATTCAATGGCTTTTTTATAAGATGCCATTGTATTCTCGGGGCAATATCCAGATGCACCTCGATGTCCAATTTTAATGGGGGAATGCTGCTTTATTAAGCTTTCAGGGAAATCACTTTTTGATCTTTTAGCGTAGAGAGCGAACAGGACAAGCATGGTTATCACGATAATAAGAAAAAATGCGGTCATCTTTCACACTCCTATCAGGCACAATGATTAAAAATTAGCAGGACAGTCTCATTTCATAATATTACATGTTAGGCAGGAAAAAATCATGTTTTACACAATGTTATAATCCGACTTAAAGGATTTATTGGAAAGGTATGGAATACATATAATTTAAGTATCAATAAGGAGGGAAAGCAGATGGAATTGCAGGTGAAACCGAAGTCTAAAAAATGGAAGGGGAATTTTGGTTTATATTTTTCCCTTCCCATTCTCTCTTGGGCGTTTTACGATTTTGCCAATACGATATTTTCTTCTAATATTAATACGATTTTCTTTCCGTTCTTCCTCCAGGAACAGATTGGGGAAAATGCCGTTCTTGATCAGATTGCGAGTACCTTCATCTCCTACGCTAATGCGATTGCCAGTTTGTTTCTCGTTTTGTTTTCCCCGCTGTTCGGTGTCATGATCGATCGAACGGGAAAAATGAAAAAATACATTATGATTTTCACCCTCATTTCCGTCATATGTACATTTTTAATGGGGGTATTCGGGGGGACGCCGTTGGATGGAAAGATTCTGGGCATTCCCGTTTCCTTGGCGATCGTCATTCTTTTATTTGTGATAGCAAAGTTTTTCTATCATTCGAGTCTGGTTTTCTATGATACGATGATGAGTGATTTAGGCACGAAACAGCAATTGCCGCTAATATCAGGATTTGGCGTGGCGGTAGGCTACCTTGGAACGTTAGTGGGACTGTCAATCTATCCATTCATAAGTAAAGGGAGTTCACATGAAGCCTTCATACCCACGGCCATTTTATTTCTGGTTTTTTCCCTTCCCTTATTCTTTTTTTTAAAAGAGTCTCCAAAACAGCAAAAAGCGAAAGAACCTTTTTTATCAGGTTATAAGGAAATTAAATCAACATTTAAAGAGATGCGCTCCTACCGATCGGTTTTTACATTCATGATTGCTTATTTCTTTTTAAATGATGCAATTGCGACCACTATCGGCATGATGGCCGTATATGCCAAGACTGTTGTTGGATTTTCCTCCAGCGGATTCATTTTGCTATACCTGGTATCGACAGTATCGAGCATTGCCGGATCGTTTCTGTTTGGATACATCACGCAGTCGAAGGGACCGCGGCTGGCTGTGACGTATGTGGGGGTTCTGCTCTTGGTTGCTTTATTTATAGCGGTCTTCGCACAAACCGCCCTTTGGTTCTGGGTTGCAGGGAGTATGTTCGGAATTTCGCTAGGTTCGATGTGGGTGACATCACGGACCTATATCATTGAATTGACTCCGGATGAGAAGAGGGGGCAATTTTTTGGACTATTTGCATTCTCTGGAAAAGTCTCTTCAATAATCGGTCCGCTATTATATGGAACGATAACGTTGATATTCCATGACCTCGGTACATTGGCGAGCAGGATGGCACTAGGGTCTTTAATCATCATGGCGATAATAGGTCTTGGCTTTCTTTTGAAACTGAAGGGATTGGAAGAAGTGAAATAAGAAAAAGGGACTGGAGCCGGCCTTAATGCCGTATCCAGTCCCTTGCAAAAACTTTATACCAAAATCAAGGTGACATCGACGTTTCCGCGTGTTGCTTTTGAATAGGGGCAGGTCATGTGTGCTTTTTTGGCGAAGTCTTCGGCTTCTTCCCTGCTTAGGTCGGGAATCGAAACATCCAACCTTACAGCCAATTTAAAACCGCCGTCTTCCTCATCTTTACCGATCGTTACATTTGCCGTCACGGATGTATCGGCTTTTTTCTTTTCCTTTTGCAGAACAAGATTCAAGGCACTGTCAAAACATGCCGCGTAACCGGCTGCGAATAACTGTTCAGGGTTTGTGGCGCGCTCACCGGAACCACCTAATTCCTTCGGTGACCTCACATCGAAATCCAGAATCCCGTCCTCTGATTTAATATGTCCTTCACGACCACCGTGTACGGTAACTGTAGCTGTATATAATGGTTTCAATGAAAACAACTCCTTTATTCATTCTTACTATCATTACTTCCCTGCTGTAAGTCTTGTTAAACAAAATGAAAGCGAGTATTGTTTGAAAATGGTATTAAATTGGTTTTAAATTGGAAGATATTGTTTTATAATGTACTGTACTAGGAGATGTAATACACCCATTGCAAGGAGGGTTCATGATGATTGAGTTGGATGTTCAAAGTGGAAAGCCGGTATATGAGCAATTGATGGATAAGATAAAGGAACTAATGATCAATGAAGTTTTACAGGAACATAATCAGCTCCCATCCATCCGAATATTGGCTCAGGAGTTGACCATCAATCCAAATACGATCCAGAAAGCGTACAAGCAGCTTGAGTTTGACGGGTTTATATATACCTTACCAGGCAAAGGGAATTTCGTGGCACCTCCTAACTTCAAAAATTCATTGAAAGAAGAAGAGATCAGAAACGAGCTTTCAAAGGTACTCGCTGAAGCTCTGTATATCGGAATCGATAAACGTGAAATTTATAGAATAATAAAGGAAATCAGTCCATTGGCAAAGGGGGGGGATTCATGATTGAAATAAAACAGGTGAGTAAATTATATGAAGGAAAAGAAGCAATCAAAAACGTCACCTTGGTTATACCAAAAGGCTCCATATTCGGGTTATTAGGTTCAAATGGAGCGGGGAAAACGACTCTATTAAAAATGCTTTCAGGCAACCTGATACAGGATGCAGGTGAAGTTCTTATTGATGGATCATATGTGTTTGAAAACCGTGAAGTGAAAAATCGTTGTTTCTTCCTTCCTGACACGCCTTATTTCCTGGCTAACTATACGATCACGCAAATGGCAGGTTTTTATAGCCATATTTATAGCGAGTGGAATCATGAACGTTTCTATCAATTACAGGAAGTATTCCCGATACCCGTCCAAAATAAAATACATAAACTATCGAAGGGGATGCAGAGACAGGTTGCTTTTTGGCTAGCACTCTCGACGATGCCGGAAGTTCTAATATTGGATGAACCGTTTGATGGATTAGATCCGGTCATGCGAAAAAATGTGAGACAGTTGTTGATTCAGGATGTATCGGAAAGGAATATGACGATTTTACTATCGTCCCATAATCTCCGGGAAATTGAAGATTTAGCCGATCATGTAGGGATTTTGCATAAGGGTGAGCTTGTTATCCAAAAGGTTTTGAATGACTTGAAAGCTGATGTACATAAAGTGCAAATTGCCTTTAAGCACAAAATTCCCCATGGTTTATACCGCGGAATTCAAATCCTTAACAAGGAAAGACGCGGCAGCGTGATCGTTTGTATCGTTAAAGGTAGTGAAGCCATGATTAAATCGCATTTTAATCAGTTTCAGCCGGAAATATTAGATATTCTCCCCCTTACTCTTGAGGAGATATTCATTTATGAAATGGGGGATATCGGTTATGTCATCCAGAATAACCTGGTTTAATAGGGAACTGATTATCTATATTTTCAGAAGCACTGGCTGGGTTGGTTTCCTATATCTTGTAGGCCTCATATTTGCGCTGCCTCTGGAAATGTTAGCGATTATCTTGAATGGGAACAATGAATATGTGGAATTCGAAAACCTTTTTTCCTGTCAGCAGATGATACAGTTTGTCTTGGTCATCGTTATTCCAGTATTACTTGCCATCTTCCTTTTTCGGTTTTTACAAATGAAACAAGCCTCAGACTTCATTCATAGTTTACCGATTACGAGACGCAGCATCTACGTTCATATGATTGGAACGGGAATTGGTTTCATGGGTTTGCCGATTTTACTTACAGGTTCAATATTGATATTATTTCACTCGGCAATTGATATAGAACGGCTATATACCATGACGGATATATGGTCTTGGATGGGGACTACATTTATTTTGGAAGCTTTGATCTTTTCCGTTGCCGTTTTACTTGGAATGGTTACAGGATTATCAGCCTTTCAAGGAGTGCTGACCTATATTTTTCTTACTTTGCCGGTGGGGCTTTTTGTTTTGTTTGCAGCTAATGTGAAATTTTTGATAACAGGATTTTCTGCAGATTATTATCTAGGTGCCAATATAAATGGCATCTCCCCATTATTAGCAGCAACGGAGATGGAAAAAATCACTTTCTTCTCTATTAATACATTAATTTATAGTATATTAACCTCTCTTTTTCTAATTAGCTCTCTTTTTCTCTATGAGAGGAGAAAGCTGGAGCATGTGTCGCAGGCATTTGTTTACCCGAAGATTAAGCCAGTGTTTAAATTCGGCCTGACATTATGCATGATGCTGTTTACAGGGCTTTATTTTAGCGAAACGACAGGCGAACCTGGGTGGATTTTTTTTGGATATGCCGTCGGTTCTTTGCTTGGATATTATTTAGGGGAAATCGTCCTGCAAAAGACTTGGCGAATACGGGTCAACCTGAAAGGTTATGTAGCGTTTATAGTGGCTGTCATTGTGCTGGGACTCATTATAAAAATAGATCCCCTTCAGTATAAGACCAAGATTCCTGATGAAAAGATGATTAGACAAACTTATATTGGTGATTCTCCTATATTTTTTGAAGGCGATGACACGTCGAATAATGCTTCCAATTATCTTAAAGAGAAGGAAAATATTGAAGCGATCAGGTTATTGCATCGGGAAATCATCGATAAGGGTAAAAAGGTTTCCATTGGTGAATGGAATGATGGTCAATCCGTATTTCTGAAGTATAAACTCAAGAATGGAAAACGGTTAGCAAGAGAGTATCATTTGCAGAATTACGACTCATACATGCCACTGTTGGCGAAAATATATGAGTCGAATGAATATAAAAAAATGGTTAATCAGGTATTGAATGTTTCCGCTCAAGACGTTTCTAAAATCAAGATAACGGCGAGCGGCCAAGTGGACAAATCCATAACGATCACGGACCGTCAACAGCTGGAAGCTGCAGTGAAGGCATTGTCGGAGGACCTGAATAATCAATCGTTCGCACAAATGACTTCTTCTTTTGGTGATTATGCCTCCATAGAGATTCTTTTGAATAATAACAAAACCATTTATATGAATTGGGACTCTTCATATCCTCAGTTTTCAGAATGGATGGTAAGTACCGGACAATCGGAACAAGCGCGGTTAATGGCTGATGATATTTCTTATATCCTGGTTGCAAAGTCCGATTCGAAAATTTATCACACGAATTCTGAAAGTGAACTTGCACAGCAGATTGAACAACAGCCAAATCGCTTGAAAATTAAGACCGCTTCTGAAATCGAGACAGCGATTGATAATGCCCAAATTGATTGGAGCGGGGAGTATTCAGCTGCCTTTTATTATAAAGAAAGCAGAGATGTGGACATCAAGAGTTTTTCTGGCGAACATGTTCCCGATTTCATTTTGGATCATTTTAATGAAAAATAACGTGAATATTTCGCATGTTCATATAAAGGAAAGGATGCCGCCCGATATGGGCGGCATCCTTTTGCATTGCCTATCAATTATGTTTGTGTATCTATGCTTTAGAGTTTTACGACGTTTTTAGCTTGAGGTCCGCGGTTTCCTTCTTCGATCTCAAATTCAACTTCTTGACCTTCATCAAGGCTTTTGAAACCCTCTCCTTGAATGGCGGAAAAATGTACAAAAACATCATCCCCGTTTGGTACTTCGATGAAACCAAATCCTTTGTCACTATTGAACCATTTTACTTTACCTGTTACTGTCATTCGATGAATCCTCCTAAAAAGTTAAAAAATATTAATGGTGATGATTTTACCTAGAGGGAAAAATCAATTTCACACATTATCCAGCACCCTCATTCAAGTTAAAATTATCATACGACGATGCTTGATAATATGTGAAAGCCTACAGGAAAAATTACCACAATAACCTCTGGAGCAATTTCCAGTTTTTTAGTATATACCCACCTTTATAAAGGATAAAACAAATGGAAGTAATTTATACATTCCCATTTGGGGAAAATAATATTAGACAGGTTTTATATGGGGAAATATAACGATATTGTCGCGCGAGATTTTCCTTGATTGAAATTTGACTTGGGATTCCATGTCAAATATGAAATGGCTTTATGGTGAAAACAGGAAAACAAGTTGGCATTAAAGTTTTCTGCGAAAATAATCGGGTATAGGATAAGAAAGAAAGGACTGATGAAAAATGAAGAAATTATTAAAAAGAGCTCTCATTTTTGCTGCTCCAATCATATTCAAGGAAGTAAAAAAACGCTGGAAGAACAAGCGGAATCAAAAACCGTTAAAAACTGCAAGGTAAATAAATAAACCATGAATAAATGAACGGTAATCATATGGATCAAGATAAGGGGCGCTGATTAAGCGTCCTTTGTTTTGCATCTGAATAAATCCCCTATTGGGTGTTTCATTCACCTCTACATCTTTCCTTCATATCGTGTTAAAATAGAAAGGTTGATTGAAATGAATGCTGAGTAGCCAATGCTTAAGCCTTATGATATATTTCTTCTTACATATATTGTGTATGATCAGGATTTTTGCATACAAAGAAAGGTTGCCATTCCAATGTAAAAAATACAGTAAACCTCCTATAAATTTTTTATTGATAACTCCAATAATGAAAGGAACATATTATGACTAATTTAAAAGACGAGGTCCAATCCCGACGGACCTTCGCAATCATCTCTCACCCCGATGCCGGGAAAACGACTTTGACAGAAAAATTACTGCTGTTTGGCGGCGCGATCCGCGATGCCGGAACAGTTAAAGCTAGAAAAACAGGGAAGTATGCAACCAGTGACTGGATGGAAATTGAAAAGCAACGGGGAATTTCCGTTACATCCTCAGTCATGCAATTCGATTATGATGACTTCCGTGTCAATATTCTCGATACACCGGGCCACCAAGATTTCAGTGAAGACACATATCGTACACTGATGGCTGTTGATAGCGCCGTGATGATCATCGACTCGGCAAAAGGTATCGAGGATCAAACGGTTAAATTATTCAAAGTATGCCGGATGAGGGGTATACCGATTTTCACTTTTATCAATAAAATGGACCGACAAGGTAAAACGCCGCTAGAATTGCTTGCCGAACTTGAAGAGGTATTAGGAATAGAAACATATCCAATGAACTGGCCGATCGGGATGGGAAAAGACTTCGTGGGCATTTACGACAGGTTCAACAATCGGATTGAACAGTTCAAAACTGAAGGGGAAGAGCGTTTCCTTCCGTTGAATGAAGATGGTGAACTCGAAGTGGATCATAAACTTAAGGATTCCCAGCTATATGAGCAAACTTTGGAAGAAATCATGCTGTTGACGGAAGCGGGTAACCAATTCTCTGAAGAAAACATTGCGAATGGAAAACTTAGTCCTGTATTTTTCGGAAGTGCTTTAACGACATTCGGTGTTCAGACATTTTTGGATGCTTATCTGAAGTTTGCACCAGCTCCACAAGCACGGATGACAACATCAGGTGAAATGGATCCTGTCAGCAATGATTTTTCCGGTTTCATTTTCAAGATCCAGGCGAACATGAACCCAAAACACCGTGACCGAATCGCCTTCCTTCGCATTTGCTCCGGTAAATTCGAACGTGGAATGAGCGTCAACTTGAGCAGGACAGGGAAACCGATCAACCTTTCTTCCTCTACCCAATTCATGGCTGATGATCGAAACACTGTAAATGAAGCGGTAAGCGGAGATATCATCGGTTTATATGATACTGGTAATTATCAAATTGGCGATACGATTACCACAAGCAAAGACATGTTTCAGTTTGAAAGGCTGCCTCAGTTTACGCCGGAACTATTCATGAGGGTAACAGCTAAAAACGTCATGAAACAGAAACATTTCCATAAGGGTATTAACCAACTTGTACAAGAAGGGGCAATTCAGCTCTTCAAAACGGTTAGGATGGAAGAATATCTGCTTGGTGCGGTTGGGCAGCTTCAATTTGAAGTATTCGAGCATCGAATGAGGAACGAGTACAATGTTGAAGTCGTGATGGAGCGCATGGGCAGCAAGATTACACGCTGGGCTGAAGATGAAAAGCTTGATGAAAATCTTCATAGCTCAAGAAGCATCCTTGTTAAGGACCGGTTTGATAAATATGCATTCTTATTTGAAAATGAGTTTGCACTTCGTTGGTTCCAAGATAAAAATCCTGACGTGGAATTATATAATCCAATGGATTTGAAATAAAGAAGAAAGCCCGTGTTTTATACACGGGCTTTCAGTTTATAGACAAAAGGGGTTCGGAATTAAAAAATTCTGAACCCCTTTTGAAATTCCCTTTGAATTTTCGCCTAAAGTTAAGAGATTGCGGCTCTACGAGCTCACATGTTAGGCCATTTATGGACCTCGCCATGTCCAATTGGCCATCTTCTTTAAATTAATGGCAGCGAAAGTAAGCATCGCCTGCATTGACAATTTTTTATGTCCCCTTAAAGTAGTCCAACGCATACCATGCTTTTCTTTTGCATCTTCGAATACACGCTCAATCGTTTCTTTACGCTTTGATACTTCTATTTTAAGACAAAAATGACTCTAGGCAAAAGTGTTCTGTCTAAAAGGTAAGACAAAGTTGATTGGAGCGGGTGTTCGAGACTCCTGCGGGAAAAGCGCGTCTAGGGGAGACCCCGCAGGCGAAAGCCGAGGAGGCTCCCCGACCGCCCGCGGAAAGCGAGTGCCTGTAGTGGAAATCAACGTCCAAATTGTACAGGCCATAAAAATAGACAAACTCGATTTTCATCGAGTTTGTCTACAGTCTGAAAGCCCGTGTTTTATACACGGGCTTTTTACTTTATCTGGGGCATTGTTTAAATATCGAAAGGGTTTTTTGATAATACCTTAAACATGTTTCCATACTAGGGAAAATGACGACCCTTAATGGTCAAAAAGTCTAGATAGGGTAGAAGATTCTTGAGTACTCTCTTTATTACTTTGTTGATTTTGAAATCTGTTGAAAATGCGTGTATTTTAATCATTCCTCCTGTTTTAAACATGTCGATTTTAGATATACGGAAACATGGAGATAGAAGATGGTATACAGCTGTATTTTTGAAAATTAAATAGTAACTAATTGGAAAGGTTAAATAAGAAACTCATAGTAACTTCGAGCATTGTAAGAATTGCTGGGATATTCCGCTAAATTCTTATGAACCGCATAATACTAATAGAAAACTTGTGGATTTAACCTTGGTGCAGGAGGAGAATGGGCAAAAATTACTTTTATTGAACTATCGAGGTAAGTTGGGGTCAACCGCAATATTTTCCAAATAATAAAACAGACTATACCTTCGTAGGCTTGGATATAAATTAATTATTCCCCTTTAATGTCTGAAATCAGTGTTTTTAAGGATACCATTAGCAAATGGTTAGGTTATATATATCTTCTCTTAATTGATTTAAATCACTTGGCTACCTTTTTGAACTTGATACAGTACCGAATAATTGTATGATGTAAGCAAAATGAACATACTTAGCATAAAAGTATCCCTTAAAGTTAATAGAGTTTTTAGACCAAAGAGGTGTGTAGAAGTGAAGAAAGGTAAATGGAGTCTACAGTTTACTATTATGATACTGGTGTGTGGGGTGGTAGCCCTCTCATTATTCATTACAGATATTCTCATTAGCCAAACAGTTGCAGATACTATAGAAAAGAGCCAGACTGAAAAAGCAGTAAACGTGGCACGCATGGCAGCACAAACCCCGCTTGTAATCGAAGCGTTAAGTGGAAGTGAAAACAATCAGGAAGTTCAGCAATTTACCAATAGGATTAAAAAATCGACAGATGTAGAATTTGTAGTAATAATCGATAATAATGGAATCCGGAAAACTCACCCCGATCCAAGTAAAATAGGAAAAAAATTTGTTGGAGGGGATGAGAAAGATGTATTACGAGGTAGAGAGCACATCTCTATCTCCAAAGGAACTTTAGGCAGGTCTTTGCGTTCTTTCACCCCTGTTTATGATTCAGAGGATAATCAAATTGGAGCCGTGGTGGTCGGTATTTCCCTTCAAAAAGTTAATGATGCTGTTTTAAAAAGCCGTTTTAATATTTATGTAGGAACCGTTTTTGGAATATTGACCGGAATTGCCGGCGCAATACTTTTTGCAAGGTATATTAAGAAAATATTATTTGGGCTGGAACCTTTTGCTATTGCGAAGGTTCTAAAAGAGCGAAATGCCATTTTACAATCAGTTCGAGAGGGAATCATAGCGGTAGATCAGAGTTCAACCATTACTCTCGTAAACAAAGCAGCTTTAAAGATATTTAAGAAAGCGGGCATTAATGAAAATCCAACGGGTAAAAAGGTAACTAGTTATATGCCTGACTCAAACCTGGATAGAATCCTGGAGACCGGAATAGTCGAATTAGATAAAGAGCAGGATTTAAAAGATAGTGTCTTACTAGTAAATAGGGTACCGGTATTTGTGAAGGATGAAATCGTAGGGGCCGTGGCTACATTTCGTGATAAAACAGAAATACATCTGCTGGCGGAACAGCTGACTGGAGTCCGCTTATATGCTGAATCGTTAAGGGCCCAGTCGCACGAATTCATGAACAAACTTCATGTAATACTTGGTATGGTGCATATGCATTATTATGATCAGCTTGCAGCATATATTAGTGATCTTGTTGACCACAGAGAAAACGAGATTGGCTTTATTACCAAAACCGTTAAAGATCCAGTACTAGCCGGTTTTTTAATTGGAAAACTAAGTTATGCAAGGGAAGCAGGTGCTAAGCTGGCATTATCCTCTGACTTTCAATTGCCCGAACCAGAAAATGCAGCTATTACTCATGAGCTAATTACGATAATAGGAAATTTGATTGACAATGCTATAGAAGCAGTAGAAAAAAGGCCCGTTAAACGAATTGAATTAAAGTTTGATTATGCAGATGATATTTTAACTATTGAAGTTCATGATACTGGACAGGGAATATCTGATGCCAATCTTAATCATATCCTTCAAAAAGGATATACAACAAAAGGAGAGGACAGGGGGATTGGTTTATATTTAGTTAAGGCAAGCCTGGATAAGCTAGGAGGAGATCTCAATATTAGTTCAAAAGAAGGTCAAGAAACAACGTTTGTGGTTTATATACCATACAAAGCAAGGATGATGTAGGATGATTAAGGTAATGATCGTAGAAGATGACCCGATGGTTGCAGAGTTCAATAAGCGCTATTTGAATCAAGTCGATGGCTACGAATTAGCTGCTGTCTGTTCCTCAGTGGATCAAGCTCTGAATGTATTGGAAGTTCAAAGAATAGGGTTAGTTCTATTAGACATTTTCATGCCTGGGAAAAATGGACTCGATTTACTCTCGCAAATTCGAGAAAGTGAAAAAGAGATAGATGTTATTGTCATTTCTGCTGCGTCGGACATTGAGAGGATTCAGAAAGCATTAAGACTAGGTGCTGTTGATTATTTAATTAAGCCGTTTGAATTTGACCGTTTTAACGCGGCCTTATCAGCGTATCGGAACAAATCAGATTTTATTCAAGATAAAAATATGCTAAATCAAGAAGAATTGGATTATCGAATTTTGCATCAAGAAGAAATTCATTTACCAGAGGAATTACCGAAAGGATTAGCACAAGATACCTTAAAGATTATATGGAATGTGATACAGGTATTTAAAAATTCTCCCTTTTCAACAGAGGAAGTCGTAAATGTGGCGGGTATATCCAGGGTATCAGTAAGGAAATATTTAAAATTCATGAAGGATATCGGTGTCCTTGATGTTAAGGTAATCTATGGAACGGTAGGCCGACCAGTCTCCCAACACAAATTTAATGATGAAAAGAGCCATATTATTCAACGTTATCTGTAAGCAGCCAAAGTGCTGCTTACTTTTTTTAATTACATAATACTAAAATTAGTTAAATAAGCTAGTGTCCTCCGTAAATGACTACTAAGATATAGACTGGCGATTGAGTTATTTATAAATTTTTAACAAGATTGAACAAATACGCAGTAATGAGGAAATATTATTTTTGTGCTGTATATTTATTTTCCTTTTTACAGTTTTCTTTTAGTAATTACACTTCCCCAGGGAAGAATATACTCTATTGCCTGGTAATGATCATTTTTAAATATACATTTTTAGGAAGAGGGAACGTCTATGACAGCTTATGAAAAGACAAAAACGGGTTTGGATACAACTTTAAGAGGAAAAGGTGTTCTGTCAAACCCATTTATTAATAAAGGGGTCGCTTTCACTAAGGAAGAAAGAAAGGAGCTAGGATTGGTAGGCTTGCTACCATCCCAGGTGCTTACTCTTGAGGAACAAGTAAAAAGAGCTTATGAACAATTCTCCACTCAACCGAGCAATATTCGGAAGAATGGAATGTTATATGATTTATTTAATAGGAATGTGGTCCTGTTTTACCGTCTACTTAAAGACCATCTAAGTGAAATACTGCCGATCATTTACACACCTACTGTAGGAGAGGCTATTCAACAGTACTCCCAGGAATATCACCGTCCAGGAGGTCTTTACCTATCTATTGATAATATGGAGGGAATGGAAGATGCATTTAATAACCTGGACCTTTCATCTGATGATATCGATTTAATAGTTGTTACAGATTCTGAAAGTATTCTTGGAATCGGTGATCAGGGAGTTGGTGGAATTAACATAGCCATTGGCAAATTGGCAGTCTACACAGCAGCTGCGGGAATTGATCCAAGCAGGGTGCTACCTATTGTCCTGGATGTTGGGACAGACAATGAAAGCCTGATTAGTGATCCACTGTATATTGGTAACAGGTTTGGGCGTGTTCGCGGTGATGAATACACCGAATTCATTGATTTATTTGTTAAAATGTCTCAAGCCTTCTTCCCAAGGGCATTACTTCACTGGGAAGACTTGGGAAATATAAATGCACGAAATATAATCGATAATTATGGCGAGAAAATTCTCACTTTTAATGATGATATACAAGGTACAGGTGCAGTAACACTAGCCGCCGTAATGTCTGCCTTACAAGTAACTGGTGTTCCTTTAAAGGAACAAAGGGTGGTTGTTTTTGGTCCAGGTGCAGCAGGAATCGGTAATGCTGATCAAATGGTTGAAGCCATGATCCTAGATGGCGTTTCCAGAGAAGAGGCATATGGTAACTTTTGGGCCGTCGATTATCGTGGATTGTTGATAGATGACATTCCAGATGTTTTGAAATTCCAAAAGTCGTATTGCCGGAAAGCTGAGGAAGTCGAGGACTGGGAGCGGAATGAAGTCGGAATTATTCCATTATTAGAGGTAATAAAAAAGGTTAAACCAACCATCTTAATCGGCACTTCTGGTCAAACAGGGGCTTTCTCAGAAGAAGTTGTAAAAGAAATGGCAAAGCACGTGGAACATCCTATAATTATGCCGATGTCAAATCCGACTTCCTTAGCGGAAGCTGTTCCTGAAGACCTGATAAAGTGGACTCAAGGTAAAGCCTTAATAGCGACAGGAAGCCCGTTTGATGATGTTGACTTTAATGATGTGATTTATTCAATCGGACAATCTAATAATGCATATATTTTCCCAGGACTTGGACTTGGTGCAATTGTCGCAGAAGCAACAAAAGTCTCTAAGGGAATGCTTGCAGCAGCCTCATCTGCTGTTTCAAGATTATCGGATAGCAGTAAGCCTGGTGCTTCTTTACTCCCTTCAATCAAACAATTGCAAGAGGTTTCTAAATCTGTAGCCATTGAAGTGGCAAAGACTGCCATTGAAGAAGGCATTGCGAAAGCGGATATAACAGATATTGAAAAAGCAATAACAGAATCCATGTGGAAGCCGGAGTACAAAACTATTCGTGGGAAATAAATCCAGATCATTTTGTTGTCTCAAAAGAAAGGGGATCCGTTTTAGGGAAATCTCCGTATAAGTCAGTCATAGTAATCTTTTAAATCGGACAATTTTTTGGAAAGAGAAGTGCATCTCGAGTGAATATTGGGAATATATTTTTAACATTAATACCAATCTTTTTTACAATTATTATTGGTTATTTGGGTGGGTATTTTAAAGTTTTTAATTCAGAATCATCCAAAGGGCTTAACACGTTAGTTACAAAATTTGCATTACCTGCACACTTATTCATTGGGATCACAACAACCTCAAAACAAACCTTAATTAATCAATGGTCATTTTTCTTAACTATGACCATAGGTGTTATTGGCTTTTACATTATCCTTTTAATAGTGGCTCGTTTGGTGTTTAAATTCGATTTAACTAAAGCATCTATGTTTTCATTAAACGCAACTCAGCCAGCCTTTGCATTTATGGGGATATCTGTATTAGGCAGCTTGTTTGGGGCGCAAGAGATAGCTATACCTATTGCGATTACCGGTATTGTGGTGAATGCCCTTCTGGATCCATTAGCAACAATAGTTGGTACGGTCGGACAATCCGGATTGGGTAAATCTAAAGATGAAAAAACAAACATTCTGGGTATCGTTTTGCATGGTCTTAGCGAACCGCTTGCATGTATTCCATTACTTGCTGTTGTATTAACACTATTAGGGTTCCAGGCACCGGATATCATAAAAAATGCGCTCGATCAAATTGGGTCAGTGACATCTGGGGTTGCATTATTTGCTGTTGGTGTAACCGTGGGTATCCGTAAGATTAGCTTACGACCAATTGCTTTTGGTATTTCCATTTTAAAAGTTGTGGCTATTCCATTATATATGATTCTGGTTGCTCATCTAATTGGCCTTGATCATGCAGATACAATTAAAGCCATTTTGCTAGTATCATTTCCGGGATCTGCTGTAGCGGCAATGATTTCAACTAGATTTGATTCGTTATCAACTGAAACAGCATCTTCATTTGTAATTAGTACCATTCTTTCTTTAATTACATTACCTATCTATATATCCTTGTTAATGTAGCCTTCTAAGTATCCATCCTTCTTGGATGGATACTTTTCAACGGAAGTTTGTGAAATACTTAACAAACTTATTGTATAACATTAACCTTTTTTTGAAAAGAGGAGATGTGTTGGCTATTTTTATTTAAGGCTATTAAAGGTAAAGGTAAAGGTAAAATAATAAAATAGATAGTTTAAAAGGTGTGGATGGCGTTTTAATAAAGGTATAAGCCCGGAAAATGCGTCGCAAAAAGTATCAATTGCAAAAATTCGCTAGTAATCAAAATAAGATTTTAATTACACATTCGAATGCAGCAGTTGATGAAATTTTAAATCTAAATCTTCGGCGTACAGGAATCATAGTTAAAAGCCAAATTATCTATGATCAGGAACGGTTTGCTGTTCATTTAGGTGGGGCTATGACATAACTGAAAGAATTTTAGGGACATCGGTATTGGATTAAGACAGGGCCTTATTTGGGGGCAAAGCAAAGAAGAGGACTTATATCTTAGGGTATACTAGGCTGAGCCTATACGAAGCAAAGTATGGGTTTTCGTTTTGTGATAAAAAGGAATGAAGAATCGAATTCTACTAAAATAGATTATTATTCCTTTGACAATCACCTGAAACTCCTTTATATTTAGCTAGTAACTTTAGTGCTTAAAAGCGTTTCAGTAATTATGAGGAGTGAAAAGGTCCGATCCTTACCTCAGTGAATACACAACATGAAAGCGGGGAAATACATCATGCGTCTTGAAGATGCAAAGCTAAAACTCTCCTTACCTGAAGCAATCGGGGTTTTGGCAGTTCTTTTCTTAATCATTGCAACTGGCATCATTCATTATGGACTTGCCCCCCATATTCCAATTATAGCGGCAATCCTATTTCTATTTGTTTATGGAAAGTTCAAGAAGCTGCCATTTTCGATTATGGAGGCAGCTATCGTCAAAGGTGCAGGCACTGGTATGGGAGCCATCTATATATTCTTTTTCATTGGAATGCTGATTTCGATCTGGATGGCAAGCGGGACAATCCCTACCATCATGTTCTATGGGTTTGACTGGATTTCTGGTGAATATTTCTATGCAATCACATTTCTGGTGTGTTCGCTAATTGGGCTCTGTATCGGGAGTTCACTTACAACATCAGCAACAATCGGCGTTGCTTTGATAGGGATGGCGGCGGCGATGGATTTATCGTTGGCGATTACAGCAGGTGCTATCATTTCCGGTGCTTTTCTTGGCGATAAAATGTCTCCATTATCCGACTCTACCAACCTTGCATCAGGAACGGTTGGAGCACCATTATTTGAACATATTAATAATATGCTTTGGACTACGATTCCAGGTTTTTTCATATCGCTTATCATCTTTTACTTCCTTTCACCGAATGTCAAAGTTGCTCGCGTTGAGGAAATCGAAGCCATGACCAAAGCCCTGGAAATGGAAACGAATATAAGCATATGGAGTTTGATTCCGTTTGTCATCGTTCTAATCATGGCTTTGAAAAAGGTGTCAGCGATTCCGACATTGTCAGCAGGAATCATTTCGGCGGCTGTCATTGCTTTCATACAAACCCCAAGTTTGACGGTTGCAAAACTAGCGGATATCTTATACGGCGGTTTTGTACTGAAGAGTGGAATGGAACAACTTGACTCAATCCTATCGCGGGGCGGAATTGAAAGTATGATGTTCTCCGTTTCGATGGTGTTGCTGGCATTGGCGATGGGCGGATTATTGTTTGAATTGGGAGTCATTCCTTCTATTTTAAATGCAATCCAGGATTCATTGACGAGTGTAGCGAAAGTGATTTCCGCTACTGTATTTGCAGGAATCAGCGTGAATTTCCTAGTGGGTGAACAGTATTTGTCAGTTATACTGCCTGGGAAAGCTTTTCAGCAGAAATATGAAGATTTAGGCCTGCAGCCCAAAACGCTTGCGAGGGTACTTGAAGATGCGGGAACAGTTGTGAATCCTTTAGTTCCTTGGGGTGTCTGCGGTGTATTCCTGACACAGGTATTGGGTGTTTCAACCCTTGAATATGCTCCGTTTGCATTTTTCTGCCTACTTTGTCCTTTGCTTAGCCTGATTTCTGGCTTTACTAAAATCGGTATCCATTATAAATGAAAAAACAGGCGGTCGGATTCGACTGCCTGTTTTTTTTGTGATAACTTCCATAACCTTATTGAGAAGGGAAACCCCTGCCATGAACAGAAATGCCAGGGGTATTTGATCGTTTATTTTGAAGATGCGATCTCATCTTTTGGGATGGATACGACTTTTTCTTTCTGTTCAAGTAAATTCATTCGCATGACGACATTTTGGAATATGCCCATTGAAAGCATGAGCAGCAGTAAGGAAGATCCTCCATAACTGATGAAGGGAAGGGTGATCCCTGTTATAGGGATAAGTCCGGTCACTCCGCCGACGTTGATACCGACTTGAATGCCGATCATGGATGAGATGCCGATCAATAAAAGACTTCCAAATGGATCTTTGCATTTGGCTGAAAGTACAAATCCCCTCAGGACGATAAAACCCAGTGTCAATAGAACGAATCCCACTCCGAATATCCCGAGCTCTTCTGCAATGACGGCCATGATGAAATCAGTATGTGATTCAGGCAGGTACCCGTATTTTTGTACACTGTCACCAAGTCCCACTCCAGTAAGGCCGCCGGATCCTATTGCGAATAAGGAATTCACGAGTTGATACCCGCTTTCTCCTGCCTTTCCGAAAGGGTCTGCAAACCCGGTAAAACGGGATAACTTATTTTCAGAAAGAACGGCTGAGAAATTTCCTGTCACGAGCACCCCCAATGCAAATATGGCAACGAATATCGCAGTGATCAAAGAGAGTTTGAATATACTCTTAAAAGACATCCCGGATGAAATGATCATGGTACTTGAAATCAGGAAAATGACCGCTGCCGTTCCATAATCAGGCTGTATTCCGATTAAAAAGCAGATGAATACCAGAAAGAAAATCGGCGGGATGACGGCTTTATCAATACTATTGATTCGATCCTGCCTTTTTCCGTAAATGGCTGCCAGATAAATGATCATGGCTAACTTGGAAAATTCCGCAGGTTGTATCGATGCTGTCCCTAACTTGAACCAGCTTGTGGCATTTCCTGCTGTATGGCCGAAGACAAACAACAGGAAAAGGATACCGGCCATGCCAAACATCATAGACATCAAGAACATTTTGTTTTTGTACATCTTATAAGGAAGAATCATCGTGACGATCATTGCCACGAATGAAATGAGAAAGGCCGTTTTTTGTTTCTCAAAGAAGAAATCCATGGACTGGCCGTATCGAGCGACAGCAGTGATCATGCTCGAACTGTAAATCATGACTAAACCAAACAAACAGAGTAATACGACAGCGATGAAAATAGGGAAGTCGTATGCTTTAATTATTCTTTTCACTTGTGCGCTCACCTCAAATATGTATGCGCGAAAAAATCGCCTTCTTATATAGTAACGGAAAATCGGTTATATAGATAATAATTTTTATTCGATAATATGAATTTATCCTCCATTACCCAGTATTAAACACTAAAACCGATAAACTTGTCTGCCGGATTATCAGAATTTCGATTCTTATATACATTACCTTCGATAAAAAAGTGAATATTCCTTTTTATAACGAAGAATTTTTACTATAAATTCCATTTTGAAGTACTATCATGTCTGGAAGATTAAGTTAATGGTATTTGCGATGGAGATGGATTTATGGAGCTTCACCAATTGAGTTGTAAAACGTGATGTGATGCAGTGGCTACTGTAAACTGTAAACGAATTTGTTAGTGTAATTCATCTTAAGGAGAATACACCGATTAAGCGGCAGGGAGTCGGTCAGGAATCTTATGAAGAGAAAGAACCGGTTGTGAAGTTGGTTCCAAGCGCTTATATTATACAGGCTGCTTTGTCTCTGGCATTATATAAAGAGGGTTCAGGGGAGAATTTTCGTACGTTTTGTGAAGGATAAGAACGTATATCTGTTCAAGAAAAGTGCTCAGGCGCTCTAATCAATTCTTCCAGGCATCCTAATTTCACTGCTGTGCAGCCGATAAGTTTTGCTGCATTTCAGAGGAGGTGTTCCTCCTCGGTCGATCTTTATTTAAAGTATAAAAATGATATGGAGTACGATAAAAAAAGTTAAAGCAAGGGGAGTAGTTATGGAAGAAATACATGACAAGTTGGAAGTGTTTTCTCCGGCAACAGGTGAGAAGATTGCAGAAATCGTCCCAACACCATTGAATTCGATTCCTCATATATATATGAAATCAAGACATGCGTTCCAATCATGGTCGAACCTTCCCATCAAGGAACGGCTGCACTATTTAAAACGGCTCCGTTTATTGATGGTTGAAAGGATGGATGAAATAGCAGAAGTCATTTCAAAAGATGCGGGAAAAGTGAAAATTGAAGCGCTGGTTGCTGACATCATGCCAACGATCGATGCAATCAAGCATATCGAGAAACATGCAGTGAAAACTCTTTCCGGGCGGAAGGTCACCACTCCACTCTTGTTAATTGGTAAAAAATCTTATGTCCATTATATGCCCCGTGGAACGATTCTCGTCATTTCACCATGGAATTATCCGCTGCAGCTTTCCATGGTTCCCATTCTTAATGCCCTAGCGGCTGGAAATACTGTCATCGCCAAACCATCAGAGGTAACTCCTTTAGTTGGGGCGTGCATCGAAAATCTGTTTCTTGAAGCTGGTTTCCCAGAAGGAACTATACAGTTTGCCCATGGAGGGAAAGAATTGGGTGCGGCATTAACTGAGCAAAAACCAGATTATATATTTTTTACTGGATCTGTAAGGACCGGAAAAATGATTGGTGAGGTTGCAGCAAGAGACCTGATCCCAACGACTTTGGAGCTTGGCGGTAAGGATCCGATGATCGTTCTGCGTGATGCTAACCTGGAACGGGCTGTGAACGGGGCTCTTTGGGGGGCTTTCACAAATAGTGGGCAGGTGTGCATGAGTGTTGAAAGGGTTTATGTGGAACGTCCTGTTTATAAGGAATTCCTGATGCTTCTTAAAGAAAAAACGAAGTCCATGAGGCAGGGGGTGCAATCGCAGGATGATATCGGTTCAATGACTTTCCCTAAACAAGTCGATATTGTGGCTGGCCAACTGGAGGATGCACTGAATAAAGGGGCCGTACTTGAAACCGGAACACCTCCGAAAGAGTGGAAAACGGGGCAGACCCATTTCATTCCGCCGACGATTCTTTCCAATGTCGATCATTCCATGAAAATCATGAAAGAAGAAACGTTCGGACCCGTGTTGCCTGTTGTGCCTTTCGATACGGAGGAAGAAGTGATCGCCCTGGCAAATGAAAGTGAATATGGACTAAATTCCAGCGTTTGGACAATGGATAGGGAAAAAGCAAGTCGGATTGCGTCACGGTTAGTAACCGGTGCGGTGACGATCAACGATGTGCTCATTACGGTTGCTAATCATCATTTACCATTTGGCGGTGCCAAACAAAGCGGGGTTGGCCGCTATCATGGCGAGCATGGATTGAAGATTTTCTGCCATGAAAAAGCAATCATGATCGATAAAGGTAAAAACGATACAGAAATACAATGGTATCCATATGAAGGGAAATACACGAGTTTTTTATCGCTGTTTCAGAACTATTTTTCTGCCAAACCGAACTGGATTCGTTTCGGCAAAGAATATTTATCACTGGTGAAATTATCCAAAAGGAACAGAAAATGAGATCTATTTTAAAAAAAGATTGTTATTTTCATAACGAGCGCGTATACTATTAATATACTTAATAACTGATTTTCCTTTTCAAAGGGGAGTAGCGTTAGGGTTCGCCCTAAAACAAAGTCGTCATTACGTGAATGTTAAACATTCATCGGCTTTGTTGACATGATTTCATGTTCAGCAAGACCTTTGCCTATACGGCAGAGGTCTTTTTCTTTTTGCCAATGCCAATAGGAAGGAAATACCACTATTGGAGGTTGAATGGATGGAAGCATCAATGTTATTGGAATATGGCTGGGTCCTACTTATCTTGGTTGGATTAGAAGGGATACTGGCTGCAGATAATGCAGTCGTCATGGCTGTCATGGTTAAGCATTTGCCAAAAGAACAACAGCGGAAAGCCTTGTTTTATGGTCTGATGGGAGCTTTTGTTTTCCGTTTTGCCAGTCTATTCCTTATTTCCTTTCTTGTCGAGGTGTGGCAAGTTCAAGCAATCGGTGCGATTTATTTACTTTTCATCGCTTTTCAGCACATTTACAAAAAATACGCTGGTAAAGGTGAGAAGGAAATCACGAAACCTAAAAAGCAATCCGGCTTCTGGATGACCGTGGTAAAGGTTGAAGCGGCTGATATCGCTTTCGCAATCGATTCCATGTTGGCTGCCGTCGCGCTGGCTGTTACACTTCCTGCAACAGGCTGGATGAAAGTCGGCGGTATTGACGGAGGGCAATTCGCTGTCATGTTCCTCGGCGGCATGATCGGGTTGATCATTATGCGATTTGCAGCAAATGCGTTCGTTAAGCTGCTTCATCGGCGTCCTTCACTTGAAACGGCAGCATTTTTGATTGTGGGTTGGGTTGGTGTGAAATTGGCGGTACACACACTTGCACACCCTTCACTTGCTTTCATTGATCATCATTTCCCTGAATCAACTCTTTGGAAATCGATTTTCTGGACTGTATTGATTGGAATTGCAGCAGGTGCATGGATCATTTCAAGCAAAAAAGAAAAAAAAGAGAAAGAAGAGAAAAAAATACAGGAAGCGTAAAAAAACAGGCGTGCCGGTCACGCCTATTTTTTTTGCTTCTTAAAGTATTTATGGAGATGACCCTCAAAAGCGCAGGTATGTTTACGAATGATATGTTAAAAGATGTGAATATTAAATTCCGGTTATAAAAATGACAATTGTCCCATTGTATTGGGCAAAAAACGGAAAAAGATATTTTACTGTAATTGCACTGTAACAAACGAGAAAAAACTAAGTATTTTATCATGTTGATAAATTGTGTGATTTCATTTTTATCGCAAAAATAGTTCTTTTGGTACTGTCTTTTAGACTCCCTCCGCTTAAGATAAGTATGTTGATGCGTATTTTATGTTCAACAGGAGCGAGGTGAGCAAATGCTTGGTTTGTTGTTTACAGCATTCAAAAAAAAGCGTTCTTTAGAAGAAACCGTATTGAAAATTCAACAAGGCGATAATAGCCTTCGTAATGATACTATAGAGTCATTCAAACCTTTTATTGCAAAAACAGTCTCATCGGTTTGCAAACGTTACATATACGAATCAGATGATGAATTCAGTATTGGAATGATTGCTTTTAACGAGGCAATTGAAAAATACTCCCCGGAAAAAGGCCGTTCTTTATTGGCATTTGCCGAAACCCTCGTTAAACGAAGGGTTATAGATTATTTAAGAAGCCAGTCCAAACATAAAGAAATCCTATTGGATTTAACACTGAATGATGAGAATGATCAAAGCCAAATATATATCGATAATGAAAATTCCATCAATGAATACGAGATGCAGAAGGAATCGGAAAGAAGAAAAGAAGAAATTCAGCTTTATATAAGCCATCTAGAGGATTTTGGTCTGTCATTTGAGGATTTAGTTGAAAACTCTCCCAAACATGCAGATGCCAGGAAGGGAGCTATTATGATCGCTAAATTGTTAATGGAAGATGACGAACTGAAGGAAATCCTGTTTGCAAAAAAGCGGCTGCCCGTAAAACAGCTTGAGGGAAAAGTGGAAGTTAGCAGAAAAACGATTGAACGGAACAGAAAATACATCATTGCCGTGGCAATCATAATAAACGGAGATTTTTTGTATTTGAATGATTATATAAAAGGGGCTATCGATGAATGAAAAAAGGAGTTATTCTTTCAGTTAATAAACGATTTGTAACCCTATTGACCCCCGAGGGTGAATTTCTGAAAACCAAAAGGCAGGAAAGGGAATATGAAGTGGGTGAGGAAATCACTTTTTCACCTGCAAAACAAAAATTCACTTTAGCCTTTTCCAATATTCATTCATCTTTCAAAAAAACGGCGGTGCTAAGCATTGCCTCCACCTTCCTGATTCTCTTTTCAATTCTTCCTTCTTATTTCTCTGGTCCTGTGTCGGCATATATGACGATAGATGTGAATCCAAGCATTGAATTGGAGCTTGACGATGATTTAGAAGTTCTTAAGCTTACAGGATTAAATGAAGACGGAAAGCTTGTGATCGGTCAGCTGAAGGACTGGAAAGGCAAGGATATAAAGGCTGTTACAAACCGAATCGTTGAAACGACGAAGCAACTTGGTTATTTGAAAGGAAATAAACAAATAGTCGTTTCTACAACGTTAATGGAAAAAAATAAAGAACTGGATAAGAATTTAAAAGCGGAGATAAAAGAAATATCTGAGCAAGATAATGTTTCCAAAACAAAGATGAAAGTGATCCAGGCAACAAAAAGCGATCGGAAGCAAGCTAGGGAACAAGGCATATCCACGGGTAAGTATCTTGAAAAGAAGTTGAATGAAGATAAAGATAAGATAAAGGTCAATAAGAGGGAGCCTGCCCCAGCGCCAGTTAAAAAAGTCGAGGAAAACGTTGTTATTCCGAAAGAAAAGGGCGTAATGCTAAGTGCGGAAAACAAATCGGATGGAGAAAAGAAAAAAGAGAATAATGAAAATGAAATAAAACAAAAGCCGGCCAATGAAGCCAAACCGACTGAACGGAAAAACGCGGGAGTTACCGAAATTAAGGAACAAGCCGAACGGGAAGATACAAGTGGAAAACGGAATGCGATAAATGGATATAAGGAAAAAAGCAACGAGTCAAAAGGGAAATCGGATAGATATCACAGCAACCAATCAAAGGACGAGCAGAAAAATGAACAGAATGATAAAAAGTTCGATGAAAAAAAAGTTTCATCACTCAAAGAAAAGAATAGTGATGATTCTATAAAGCCCGACAATAAAAATAAGCAAAATAAACAGGGTAGGCATGATAGACAAGATAAACAGGATAGGCAGGAAAAACAAGGTAAACAAGGTAAACAAGGTAAACAGGGTGAGCAGTATAAACAAGATAGGAAAGATTGGGATAAGTCGAAAAGGGGTAAAGGCAATAATGGAAACGGAAATGGACATAATCATTAAAAAGAGTCCAGCATGCAGCTGGACTCTTAGCCATGGATATTTAATTGTGAATTATTGACCTTTAAGTTGAGATTGTGCTTGTTGTACAAGACGTTTCGTGATTTCTCCGCCAACTGAACCATTGGCACGTGCTGAAGTATCGGAACCTAATTGTACACCGAATTCAGATGCAATTTCATATTTGATTTGTTCTAATGCTTGTTCGATTCCTGGAACAAGAAGGTTGTTACTGCTGTTAGCCATTTGAATCTCCCCTTTACTTTTTCAACGGCTTTTGCCGCTGTAATGATAGTATAAGTAGAATGTGGAGTTTTACTTATGCGAGCAGCATCAAACTTATTGGTAAACCTGCCTTTTTGTTGTAAGTAAGTCAGTTTTAAAAGAGAATGGAAAAAAGAATGAAAAAAGGGTAAACTAGATTTTTAATGGTTATGTGATTTGCATAACTATAAAGGAGCAAGAAAGGAAACTCTTTATGTTTGCTATCAAAAAATTATTATCAAAGTTAACACCAGCTCAGCTTATCGTCGGTTATTATGTTTTGGCAGTCAGCATCTCGACCGTACTGTTGAGTCTGCCAGTCGCTCTTAAGCCAGGCGTGGAATTTGGATTCATGGATGCTTTATTCACAGCCGTAAGTGCAGTTAGTGTAACAGGTCTAACAGTTGTAAGTTTGCCCGAAGTGTATAATGAGGTAGGCTATTTCATTCTCATGTTCGTTCTCCAATTTGGCGGTATTGGCATCATGACACTCGGAACCTTTTTCTGGCTTATAGTGGGCAAGAAAATCGGCTTGAAGGAAAGACAATTGATTATGACAGATCAAAACCAATCGAATCTTTCCGGTCTTGTTAAATTATTGATCCAAATCATTCAGATATTTGTCGTAATTGAAATGATAGGGGCTCTCGTTTTAGGCATTTACTTTCTGAATTATTTTCCAAACGGGAAAGAAGCCTTTTTAAATGGTTTATTTTTAGCCGTAAGTGCCACCACGAATGCTGGTTTTGATATTACCGGTATATCGATGATTCCATTTAAAGACGATTATTTTGTACAGTTCATAACGATTATCCTGCTTACCCTTGGAGCCATTGGGTTTCCTGTCTTGATTGAGCTGAGGGAGTTTTTGTCCAATAAGGCACGTACTTATAAGTTTCATTTTTCTTTGTTCACGAAGCTGACCTCAGTCACTTTCTTTTCCCTTATCGTTGGGGGAACGATCCTGATTTATCTTCTGGAAATTAATGGGTTCTTTAAAAATAAGAACTGGCATGAATCGTTCTTTTACTCATTATTTATGTCCTCCAATACGCGGAGCGGCGGGTTGGCAACCATGAATGTGAGTGACTTTTCGGAACCGACCCTTTTGTTGTTGAGCATATTGATGTTCATTGGAGCCTCCCCAAGTTCAGTCGGGGGAGGGATCCGGACAACTACACTGGCCATCATGATTCTATTTTTATGGAATTTCATGAGAGGAAGGCGTTCCATAAAAGTTTTCAAACGGGAGATTCATCCCGATGATATCCGAAAAGCGACAGCGGTTATGATCATGGGATCGCTTCTTTGCATAATGGCGGTCTTCATATTATCCATTACCGAAAATTTCACTTTGATGCAAATCATTTTTGAAGTATGTTCGGCTTTCGGTTCAGTCGGCCTTTCGATGGGAATTACACCTGACCTCAGCAATACCGGTAAAATTGTCATTATGATCATTATGTTCATTGGCCGTGTTGGGATAACCTCCCTCCTGTATATCATAGGCCATAAAGAAGTTACGGAAAATTTCCATTATCCAAAAGAACGCGTCATCATTGGGTAAATGATTTAAGTTGAACAGTGACCTTTCCACCCGTGGGAAGGTTTTTTGTGTTGTTTGCAGGAATCATGGATAAAATGTTGAAATTTACCTATAAGTGAGTGTCCTACCATTTCAAATATGCATAATTTGATCCCTTTCTTGGAATTCGATCGGATGAAGTATAAATCATTTTGGTAAGGAGGTGGAGAATGTGAAGAAATATACTGGAAGGATCATTGTCCCTGTTCTTTTTTTTGTATTGATATTACCCTATTTAGGGTGGCTGGGTCATGAAGAACGCAGGTTTTCTTCCGCCTTTGCAGGAATATATTTAGTCGTAATTTTAACCATAGCCTGGTGTTTGGGTGCCATCTATGATCATAAACGGAAAACGATAGCTTTATTGCAGGATAGTGAAGGGCGTTATCGCATTTTCTCCAATTACTCTAAAGAATTGGTCAATAGCTTCAATGAGGTTATTTTCCAAACGGATGATAAAGGAAAATGGTTGTACTTAAACCCGGCATGGAAATCGATGAGTGGTGCAACCGTGAATGAATCCCTGGGGCTTCACTTTTCTAAACATATGGATAACAATTCTTACCAAGACGTATTAAAGGCCTTTGCGGACTCCTTTCATCGAGGGGATAAATATTTTCGTGCGGACATTAAACTAAATGCGAAAAAGGGAACAAGCTGGGTGGAGGCATTCGTTAAACTTATTTACGATGACGCTGGGAAATTCATCGGGACGGCGGGCATATTATCGGAAATTAATGAACGTAAACATGCGGAGGAAAAGCTTGTGAGCCTAAACGAACATTTGGCAATCACATCAAGCAAGTTATCAACGGCCGCCCAACTTGCGGCTGGGATTGCACATGAAGTCAGGAATCCGATGACGGCGATAATGGGATTCGTGAAGCTGATTAAAGATGGCGGTGCCGAAAAGGAGGAATACTACGATATTATTTTTTCGGAAATAAATCGAATCGAGAAAGTGCTGAATGAACTCTTGCTGCTATCGAAACCCACTGGGGCGGTATTCCTTGAGAAGGATATAAAGGAAAGCTGCAACCATGCCGTAACGCTGTTGGAGACAAATGCTGTACTGAACAATATTCAAATTCATAAAAATTATGATTCAGAACCAATTTTTATGTACTTTGATGAAAACCAAATCAAGCAAGTGCTAATAAACATGATAAAAAATTCCATAGAATCGATGCCGAATGGCGGAAATATTTTTGTGAGCATAAATGAAAAAAATGGGGAAGTTTTTTTGAGCATTTTGGATGAAGGGGATGGTATTCCGGAAAACTCCCTTCAAAAAGTAGGAGAACCATTTTTCACTACAAAAACATCAGGAACGGGTTTGGGTCTTTCCGTTTGTTTTAGAATCATCGAAAAGCATGGAGGAAAAGTATTTATCACAAGTGAACTGAAAAAAGGTACGAAAATCGTTTGTATATTTCCAACCGTGCAACAAAAGCAATATAGTGAGAACGAAAAGGTCAAGATGCGGGATCTTGAATGACAAGAAAACAAAAGATTGAATTATTTGAAAAAATCAGAATCTTGTGTATATAATTTAAAAGTAATAACATACTAACCGGTTAGTAAGTTTAAAAGGAGGAATTCAATTTGCACTTTGAACATACTGAAAAGGTGAAAAATCTGGAAATGAAGTTAACGGAATTCATGGAGAAGCACGTTTACCCAAATGAATCGACCTACAAAAAGCAGCTCGAAGCACAGAAAAGCCGCTGGAGTGAAATTCCCCCGATTTTATCTGAATTGACGGCAAAAGCAAAAGAAGAAGGATTATGGAATTTATTTTTACCTGATAGCGGTTATGGCGCGGGTTTAACAAATCTAGAATATGCCCCGCTTTGCGAGATCATGGGTAGGTCGACGATAGGACCTGAAATCTTCAACTGTAATGCGCCGGACACTGGTAATATGGAAGTGTTGGTGAGATATGGCTCGGATGAACATAAAGAACGCTGGCTGAAGCCCTTGCTTGCTGGGGAAATCCGTTCATGCTTCTCGATGACGGAACCGGAAGTGGCGTCTTCCGATGCGACCAATATCGAATGCAGGATTGAAAGGATGGGTAATGAGTATGTCATCAACGGCCGAAAATGGTGGTCTTCAGGAGCAGGCGATCCCCGATGCAAGATTGCCATCGTCATGGGTAAGACAGATCCTGAGGCGGCCAAGCATGAACAACAGTCAATGATTCTTGTCCCGCTCGATACACCTGGTGTCAAAATCGAAAGAATGCTCCCTGTGTTTGGTTATGATCATGCCCCGCATGGCCATGCCGAAATCACGTTTGAAAATGTAAGGGTCCCGGCAACGAATATTCTATGGGGTGAAGGAAAAGGATTTGCGATTGCCCAAGGAAGGCTCGGACCGGGAAGGATACATCATTGCATGAGGCTGATCGGCGCTGCTGAAAGAGCACTTGAAGAATTATGTAAGCGCATTCAAGAGCGTGTCGCTTTTGGTAAAACATTGGCGAGACAAGGTGTAATCATGGAGTGGGTTGCTGATTCACGGATTGAAATCGAACAAGCAAGACTTCTGACCTTAAAAGCTGCCTATATGATGGATACCGTCGGGAACAAGGAAGCGAAGGCGGAGATTGCGATGATAAAAGTGGTGGCGCCAAATATGGCATTGAATGTGCTGGACAGGGCCATCCAAGGCTTTGGAGCCGCCGGGATTTCCGATGATTTCCCTTTTGCTGCTCATTGGGCCAATGCACGGACTTTAAGGCTTGCTGATGGTCCCGATGAAGTTCACCGCTCACAAGTTGCTAAAATAGAACTTCGAAAGTACCAACAAAAGCATGAGGTGAAAATATGAAAGTTACCGACTTATTCGATCTAACTGGCAAGACGGCGATCATAACCGGTGGAGGGAGAGGATTGGGAGCACAAATAGCGACCGGCTTTGCCGAAGCTGGGGCAAATGTCGTACTTTGTTCAAGGAAGAAGGAAGCATGTGACGAAGTTGCCTCGCAAATCGAAAAGCTTGGAGTCAAGGCGCTTTCCTTCAAGTGTGATATCACCAATCCGTCAGATGTCCAGGAAGTCGTTAACAAAACTTACCGTGAATTTGGAGCCATCGACATATTAGTGAACAATAGCGGGGCATCCTGGGGGGCACCAGCCGTCGACATGCCCCTTGAAGCGTGGCAGAAGGTGATGAATGTCAATGTAACCGGAACCTTTATCATGAGCCAGACAACAGGCAGGGTCATGATTGAGCAGGGACATGGGAAAATCATAAACATCGCTTCCGTTGCCGGATTAGGGGGTACCGACCCGAGGGTGCTCGATACGGTCGGATATAATACGAGTAAAGGGGCGGTCATTACTTTAACGAAGGATTTAGCCGTTAAATGGGGTCAGCATAATATCAATGTTAATGCAATCGCACCTGGTTTCTTTCCGACAAAAATGACGAAAGGGGTTCTTGAGCAAGGAAAGAATCCTATCTTGGATTCCACGCCGCTAAAAAGGTTAGGGAGTGATGATGATTTGAAAGGGGCAGCGGTTTTCCTGGCCTCAAAGGCATCTGATTTTGTGACTGGTAATATTTTGATCGTCGATGGGGGTTCACATGCAAAGTAATGAAAGGTAAGTAAATATGGCTGGAGGGTATGAAATGATGAATGAAAAAAAATGGCTTTCCGTTTATCCTGATTCAATTTCAAAGGAAATAAAAGTCCCTGAGTTCCCGATGCAAAGAATCCTTCAAAATGCATGTGAGTCCCATCCAAACAATACAGCTATTACTTTTTATGACCGGAAGATATCTTATCAGGAACTTTTTCATGCGTCGCGAGCCTTTGCTTCAGCCTTGCAAAAAAAAGGTGTTCAAAAAGGTGATCGTGTCGCCATCATGCTGCCTAACTGTCCGCAGTACGTCATAGCTTATTATGGATCATTGACAACAGGAGTCATTATCACCCAAATCAACCCAATGCTGGTTGAAAGGGAGCTGCAGCATATTTTACAGGACTCCGGTGCAGAAACGATCGTTGTATTGGATGGATTATACCCGAAAGTGAAAAGTGTGCAGCAACATTCAAATTTGAAAAATATTATCGTCGTAAGCCTGCAGACTTCGGATGCAGATTTTCAGCCTGATGCGTCTTTTGATCAATTCATGAAGACAGGAGACGGAAAAATCAATCCCGTATCAATCGATCCGGAAAATGATATAGCCGTTCTTCAGTATACAGGAGGAACGACTGGCCGTTCAAAAGGGGCGATGCTGACACACAGCAATATTCTGGCCAATGTCGTTCAAACGTATGAATTCTTCAAGCATGAATTAAAAATAGGTACTGAAAGAACGCTGTCGGTCATCCCGCTTTTTCATGTTTTTGGAATGTCGTCCGCAATGAATTTATCCGTGTATATCGCGGGTGACGCCATCATGCTGCCACGATTTGAAATAGAAGAAGTGCTGGAAACGATTAAGCGTGAACAGCCGACCACTTTTCCTGGTGTACCGACCATGTATGTAGCGTTGACGAATCATCCGAAGGCAGAAGAATATGGAATGGGCTCCATTCAGGTCTGTAACAGCGGAAGTGCACCGATGCCCGTGGAACTGCTGCGTGAGTTCGAACGAAAATCAGGTGCGAAGATATTGGAAGGCTACGGTCTTACGGAAGCTTCGCCAACAACGCATTGTAATCCGGCATTTGCAAAAAGGAAACCTGGGAGCGTGGGGATTGGTGTCCCTTCGACTGAATATAAAGTGATGGACCTGGGAGACGGAACAAAAGAAGTGGGATCTGGCGAATTGGGGGAATTGGTCGTCAAAGGGCCTCAAGTGATGAAAGGTTACTGGAATATGCCAGAGGAAACGGCGGTTACCCTAAGAGATGGTTGGCTTTATACGGGTGATATCGCCAAAGTTGATGAAGATGGATACCTCTATATTGTCGACAGGAAAAAAGATTTGATCATCGCAAGTGGTTATAATATATATCCGCGAGATGTCGAGGAAGTTCTCTATGAACATCCAGCTGTCCAGGAAGCCGTTGTCATCGGAGTTCCAGATGCTTACCGAGGGGAGTCGGTAAAAGCGGTGCTTGTACTTAAAGATAATAAAACGGCCAATGAACGGGAAATCATCGATTACTGCCGTGCAAACCTATCGGCTTATAAAGTTCCGCATTTCGTTGAATTTCGTGAAGAGTTACCGAAAACAAATGTCGGAAAGATTTTAAGGAGGGCTTTAAGAGAAGAACTCTCCAGGAAATAAAAGGGCTTTGTTGGCACGAAAGCGTATGATATCAATTCAGCTGAAATTTTAACAGATTGCGAGGATGCATACATGAAAGAAAAAATGACAGAACATAGCATACGCTTATTTGAAAAGAAGGGCTTTAGTGAAACGTCGATTTCTGATATCGTCGAATCGGTCGGGGTGACGAAGGGAACGTTTTATTATTACTTTACGAGCAAAGAGCAGTTGCTAATGGATATTCATCTAGCTTATATCGACGAGTTGCTTAGTGAGCAGGAAAGAATCATGTTGGAACCTGGGAAAAGCTGCAAGGATAAACTTTTCGATATGGTCTTGATGCTTTTAAAGAGCATTAAAACCAAAAAATCCAGCGCAACGGTCTTTTTCCGTGAAATGAAGAATCTAAGTGACGATAAGCTTGCACAAATCCTTCCTAAGCGGGATGAGTTCCGTAATAAAATCGAGCAAGTTCTGATTAGTGGCATCGAGTGCGGAGAACTGCGTTCCAATCTCGATGCATCGATCATTTCTTTTGCTATTTTGGGTGTGGCCAATTGGAGCTATCATTGGTTCGACCCAGAAGGTGAAAAAACCGAACAGGAAGTTGCAGCCATTTTTATGGGGATGATTCTGCAGGGAATTGAAGCGTGACCAGGTTACATACTAACCGGTTAGTCGAAGGGAGATAGAAGGCATGGCCAACAAGCAAATCCAATCAATTACCGTTATTGGGGCTGGGCAGATGGGGCATCAAATTGCGATGCTTGCTGCACTGGGAGGTTACGAAACGATTCTTCAGGATGTTCATGAAAACGCGTTGAATGCAGCCAAAGAAAAATTGGACGTCATTTTGACTAAATGGGTTCAAAAAGGAAAATTGTCTGAAGATCGTAAATTGGCTGCTTTTAGCCGTCTTCAATATACCACCGATCTTGAGAAAGCGGCTAGTGGGGCTGATTTGATCATTGAAGCGGTAGTTGAAAAACTTGATGTGAAGCAGGAGGTTTTCGCCAAACTTGAAGAACTGGCCCCAGCAGAAACCATCTTTGCCACGAATAGTTCAACGATTGTCAATAGCCTGATTGCGAGTGTAACGAATCGTCCGGATAAGTTCATTAATATGCATTTCTTTTTCCCGCCTCTAGTAATGGATTGTGTTGAGGTTGTAATGAGTGACCAAACATCCGAGGAAACAGCGAAGCTTGCAATGGAAGTCACAGAGAATATGAATAGGACAGGAGTTTTGTTGAGGAAAGAGATATCGGGATTCGTAGCCAACCGAATTTTGGGAGCGTTGCAGCGTGAGGCCTTATATTTGTATGAAAAAGGAATTGTTGACTATAAGGATATCGATTTGATTTGCAGGAAAGCTTTAGGCCATCCCATTGGTCCTTTTGAACTGATGGATCTATCAGGTATCGATGTAGGGTATTTTGTCATGCAGCAGCGTTTCAATGAAACTGGAAATCAAGAAGACAAGCCAAATGCTTGTATAGAAGAAAAGGTGAATAAAGGACATTTAGGCAGGAAAACAGGAAAAGGCTGGTATGATTATCCAAACCAAGGAGTGAAGAATTGATGCCAAAATTAATTAAAGTGGTTAAGGAAAATAAGCTTGCGGTCATCACCATCGATAATCCTCCATTAAATGTAATCAGTAAACAAGTATTCAGAGAATTGGGAGAATCTTTCGATGAACTTTCAAAAGATACTGAAACTGTTGCGGTACTCATAACCGGTGCAGGCAATATCGCATTTGCGGCCGGGGCTGATATAAAAGAATTCCCTAGCATGATGGGGAACCCGAATATGAAAGAAATGGTTAAGGAAAGTCATGCCGTCCTAACTAAAATCGAACAGTTTCCTAAACCTACGATGGCTGTATTAAACGGCCTGACCTTGGGCGGCGGATGCGAACTGGCACTGGCCTGTGATTTGCGAGTAGCTGAAACACAAGTTCAAATCGGACTGCCGGAAGTGAAATTAGGCTTATTCCCTGGAGCTGGCGGTACACAGCGTTTGTCAAGACTTGTAGGAAATGCAAAGGCAAAAGAGATTATATTTACCGGTGATCCGCTTGGTGCCGCGGAAGCGGAAAAGATCGGGCTTGTCAATAAAGTCGTTGAGCAAGGCAGCGGCTTATCGGAAGCGAAAATCTTGGCCTCACGAATAACAAGGCACTCACTTCAGTCACTTTCGAGAATCAAGAAGGCGATTAATGAAGGAAGTGAGGCAACACTTGAACAAGGTCTAGAGATTGAAACGAATCTTTTTGAGGAAATCTTCCAAACTGAAGATGTTAAAGAAGGGGTTTCCGCTTTCTTGGATAAACGTAAACCTGCTTTCGTACATCGTTAATCAAGGAGGGGTCTTATGCATGAATTGGAAGTCAACGTCCGTTTTTCCGAAACGGATGCTTTGGGCCACGTCAATAACACAAGCTATTTCGTATACCTCGAAGAAGCACGCCTGAAATTTTTTGAAGCTTTAGGCCTAGCGACAAATGTAGAATCTTGGAATTTTTTGTTAGCCTCCACTAAATGCGACTTTATTGCTCAGGGATATTTCAATCAACTCTTGACCATTCGTACATCTTTGACAAAGGTAGGTACGAAAAGCTGTGATATGGTCCATGATATCCTCTGTTCACAAACTGGGGAAGTGATTGCTAAAGGAAGTGCAGTTTTAGTCTGTTTTAATTTTTTGAAACAAAAAAGTGAACCTATTCCTGAATTTATTAAAGAAAAGCTCATTTCACATCTTGTTCATAATTAGAATGACAAAGTCTAAAGGAGTGGAAGAACATGGTTGACGATACGATTCCTGTTCGGCCCGGCGAGGAATTGAATATTGGTGCATTAGAAGGTTTCCTAAGAAAAAATGTATTGGACCTTCCAAATGAACCGTTGGAATTACAACAATTTTCTATGGGCTATTCCAATTTGACCTATCAGCTGAAAGTTGGTGAGTGGGAGGCTGTTCTCAGAAGGCCGCCACTTGGCCCTGTTGCTCCAAAGGCACATGATATGAAGCGTGAACATCATATCCTTTCCTCAATCAACCCATATTTCCAAGCAGCTCCCGAGCCTATTCTGTACTCGGATGATGAATCGGTTGCGGGTGCCCCTTTTTTCCTAATGGAAAGGAAACATGGAGTTGTAATAGATACTGAATTTCCGAAGGGAATCGAGCCTGCTGTTGAAAAGTGCCGACAGCTTTCATATGTGATGGTGAATCGGCTTGCTGATCTTCACTCGATTCCCTATGAGAAAACGGGTTTGGTCGAAATATCCAAACCTGAAGGGTTCATTGAAAGACAAGTACACGGATGGATTTCCCGCTATGAGAGAGCAAAGACTGATGAAATAAAGGAAATACGTCCGCTTATTAATTATTTTCAACAGAATATCCCGAAGTATAGCCAGACTTCAATAATCCATTATGACTATAAGATCAATAATGCCATGTTCAATCAGGACCTTACAGAGATGGTTGGTTTATTTGATTGGGAAATGTCCACGGTTGGTGATCCGCTGGCCGATCTAGGAGTGGCATTAAGCTACTGGACTGAAAGCGGTGACCCGGAACTTATCAAAATCGGTGTGGGTCAAGCATCCGTCACGACTTTAACTGGTTTCCTGACTCGAAGGGAGTTTATCGAGACGTATGCAGCAAGAAGTGGCAGGGATGTTACCAACGTCGATTTTTATTTAACCTTTGGTTATTTTAAGTTAGCTGTCATCCTTCAGCAAATCTATTATCGATATAAAAAAGGCCAGACTGATGATCCCCGTTTTTCCAATCTTGGAAAAACGGTGAAAAGCTTACTCACTCATGCTGCAAATGTAGCTGCGAAGGAAGTTTAATAAAATGGAATATATTCAAAACATTCATTTACTACTAAAAAAAGAAGAGATAGATATGGAAAAGCTTCAAGAAGGGGAGAAAGTTGCGGTCATCCTGGATGTGTTATTAGCGACTACCACGATTATTTCAGCACTTCATGATGGAGCACGCCAGGTAATACCTGTCATGGATCCACTGGATGCCTTGGTGAAAAGCCAGGAATTGGACCATGGGGATTTTGTAGTGGCAGGAGAACTAAAAGCAAAGCCGGTTGATGATTTAATGTATCCAAGTCCAACGCTATTGAGTAAGTTGGTACGCGGCAAAACTTTAATATTGTCCACTACTAATGGAACGGTTGCGTTGAGGAATTCAGCCGCTGCCAAAAGGGTTTATATTGCTTCTTTGTTGAATAATCCGTCTGTTGCGGAAAAAATAAAAAAGTATCATAAAACAGAAACGATCCTCATCGTTTGTTCGGGAAATTCAGGTGAATTCAGTCTGGAAGACTTTTACGGTGCAGGCCATTTGATAGATTGCCTGATTGCTGGATCACAAGGTACGTTCATACTCAACGATGCAGCAAAGGGTGCCAATGCGCTTTATCGCACGAATAGCGAAAATGCCTTTGATATCCTGAAATCATCGTATGTCGGACAGTTGTTTGACAAACATAGTTTGATCGCCGATTTGGAATTGGCGGCGCAAAAAGGTTCGTTGGATCTTGTCCCAGAGTTGGTGGATGGAAGGATCGAGGCGGAATTGAAAAGGCAGGAATCGTAGTTCAAAAATAAAGATAAGGAGTGAAGGGGATGAGGTTTTCGCAGTCAATAGCGGTGGTGACAGGTGCAGGCTCTGGTATTGGGAAAGCTACGGCGATGCGCTTGTCGGACGAAGGGGCAAAAGTGCTGTTGGTAGGGCGGACGAAAGGAAAGCTGGAGGAAGCAGCTGCAGAAATCAATGCCAGGCACCCGATTCCGGTTGCTGATATTTTCCCTGCAGATGTTACCGTCGAGGAAGAGGTAATGGAGCTGGCCAAGTTTGTGAAGGAAAAATATCGTGACCTTCACATTTTAATCAATAACGCAGGTGGTTCAAAGTCCTCGAAGCTCCTGGATACATCTGCAGCTGATTGGGATATGATTCAACATGTCAATTTGAAAAGTGTCTTTCTAGTTTCCAAGTATTTGGGGAAATTGATGGAAGAAGGAGCTAGTGGCGGAAATGAAGGTTCCAGCAATCGGGCAATCGTGAATGTTGCTTCACTGTCAGGACATCAGGCAGGAGCGTTC
Organism: Peribacillus sp. S4; assembly: GCF_046715815.1. Taxonomy (NCBI): domain Bacteria; kingdom Bacillati; phylum Bacillota; class Bacilli; order Caryophanales; family Bacillaceae; genus Peribacillus; species Peribacillus sp. S4. Next base: position 1,482,096 of record NZ_CP175708.1, read on the forward strand.
ATCCCGCATTACAGCTCTGCTAAAGCCGGAGTCATCAGTTTAACGAAATCTTTGGCACTGGAACTCGCTGCTGTCGGCATTCGGGTCAATTCCATATCACCGGGATTCATTGAAACGCCATTGACGGAGGATGGACTGCAAAATGAAAAATTCGTAAAGTCCATTCAACGGAACACGGCACTGGAAAGAGTGGGGAAAGCGGAGGAAATAAGTAATGTCATTACCTTTGCTGCTTCCCCGGAGGCTTCCTATATGACTGGTACGGATTTATTGGTGGATGGCGGCTGGTTGATCAAATAGAAAAAGGGGATGGGTAAATGTTAAAAGAACACTTATTGAAAGAAGTAACCGATAATGTAATGATCCTGACTTTGAATCGCCCTGAAAGCTTGAATGCATTTAGTCCGGATATGATTGCAAGCTTAACGAAAGCGATTAAGGATGTTAAACAAACACCGCATATAAGGGCAGTCATCATCAAAGGTGCGGGAAGGTCATTCACTGCAGGAGGCGATGTGAAGTCAATGGGGCAGGCCTCTGCAAGTCAATTGTATGATCATGTTGGCAGAATGAATGAATGCATATTGGCTCTGGATGCTTCCGAGGTTCCTGTAATCGCTGCCGTCCATGGATTTGCTGCTGGTGCCGGATTCAATTTGGCACTGGCCTGTGATCTGATCGTGGCTTCCGATGATAGTCAATTTGCCATGAGTTTTTCACAGGTAGGCCTGATCTCTGATGGAGGGGGTTCGTATTTTTTACCTAAATTAGTAGGGCCCCACCTTGCAAAGCAGCTCTTCTTTTCGGCCGAGCCAATTTCTGGGGAACGCTTATATCAGCTAGGTGTCATTAATTATTTATATCCACTCAATCAACTTGAAGAGGAATCATTGAAACTTGCGGTAAAACTGGCAAATGGACCGACAAAAGCATATGGGATGATGAAAAAGCTCGTCAGCCATTCGTTTACGGCTACACTTGATGAAATACTGGAACAGGAACGTATTACGCAAACCTTGATGGCTTCCACGGAAGATCATCTGGAGGGGGTAACGGCATTCAAAGAAAAAAGAAAGCCGGAATTTACAGGAAATTAATAAGGGAGGGATAAAGATGAAAGCTATTCATTTTGAAGAATACGGCGGACCGGAAGTACTGAAATTGACTGAAATGGAAAGACCTGTGCCAACAGGGCATGAAGTTCTGATTGAAATCGATTGTGTAGGCGTCAATTATGCAGATACAGCCAGAAGGGAAGGGCAATATGTAGTTCCTACGCCGCTTCCGTTCATTCCCGGTGCGGAAGTGGCTGGCGTAGTGGTGGAAGTTGGTGGAAAGGTGACCAAAATCAAACCTGGTACAAGGGTCGTCAGTTTAATTGAATCTGGTGGATATTCAGAATATGCCCTTTCTGATGAATTCTCGGCCATTCCGCTTCCTGATGCCATTCAGTTCCATGAAGCTGTTGCCTTGCCCCTCCAAGGTCTGAGCGCCTATCATATTCTTAAGACAATGGGACGCATGCAACAGGGCGAAACGGTATTGGTCCATGCTGCTGCTGGGGGAGTGGGATCGATTGCCGTACAGTTAGCCAAAATCTTCGGGGCTGGAAAAGTGATTGCCACCGCCAGTACAGTGGAAAAGTTGGAACTGGCTAAAGAGATGGGGGCAGATGAACTCATTGATTACACGCAAGAAGGATGGGAAATGAAAGTCCGTGAGGTCACGGGAGGAAAGGGAGTAGACGTTGCGCTGGAAATGGCTGGAGGGGATATTTTCAATAAAACGTTGAAATGTTTGGCTCCCTTTGGACGTCTTGTTGTTTTTGGCAATGCAAGTCGTAAGCCTTATACGATGAACCCGCAGCAATTAATGAGGCGCAATCAATCCGTCGTGGGATTTTTCCTGCCACAGATCATGAAACACCCGGATTTGCTGTTGCCTAGCATTCAAGACCTTTTTGCATACGTTGCGTCTGGGGAGCTTAAGTTAACTATCGGGGGCATCTTCCCAATTGAAAAGGCAGCAGCCGTTCATGAGGAAATGAACGCCCGGCAAACGAAAGGGAAGTTGATTTTGCAGGTTAAATGAGAATAAGGGGTGTATGATGCACCCCTTCTAGGATTTCACTTGTTCCTTTGACCCTAAAGAAAGCACGCCTCAATCCGTATTAGTGCTAACATCTTTATCTGGATGCATGAAAGGCGGCTGCGGCGCTATTTTAGACTCTAATAGTTGGCGGTTTTCAGTTGAATTCCAGCCTATATCATTGGTGGGGTGTACCCATTCGTCTCCAGCCATGATTTCCGGGTCTGTATCTTCGCTCCAGTTTTCGAGTGGTGAGTTTTCAGAGGCATATTTACTGTCGCCAATGACGACTCCATAATCATTGACGAATGGAGCCTGTGGTTTTATGCCGGTCCCTTTAAAGCTTGGTGCGTTAATTTGGTGTGGCTGTGTATCGTTGACAATTGGTGAATCCAATTTCTTTTTCATGTAGTGTCTCCCTTTTCGTTTTACGGTTATTTTTCTCGTCTGTCCCTATATTATCCCTGAATAATTTCCGGCATTTTTACCCCATTCTAAAAGGTAAACTATATTAAAAAGGGTGGATGAAAATGAAACGGAAAGCCAATGTGGATGGAGCTGTAAAAGCAAGTAAAACGCCAAAAAGAAATCAAGCTGAAAATGAATTTTCCAATGAGTTCGCAATGGAGGAAAATGCAATGAAAGGTGCCAACCGCAATTCAAAGCAAGGCAGAAAAGGAAGAAGTAATGGATAAAGAAAAACGGAACAGCGGGGAAAAGCTGGGTGAACATGTACGAACTGAATTTGGAATCGAATTCAGCGGCGATATGAACGCAACTAAAATTTATGAAATTTTGGCAAAAGAAAATAAAAAACGTGAAAGTGATAAGTAAAAAAGGACGGACCCAGCCTTGGGTCCGTCCTTTTTATTAAAGCATGATGCTACCGGATTTTGAAAGAGGGAAAATCGTTGATCCCTTACCACTCGGATCAAAATAGGCAAGCATGAATGAAGGTTTATCGACGATTGTTCCCTCAGCTAAATACGTTTCCAAATCAAAGGGAAGTGCCTCGAGCAACGTGTGTTTGTGTATTTCTTTTTCATTCAGGGCCAAAGCAGTGAAAGAGGAACCAAGCTGTTCAGGCTTATTGAGAATATATTCATATATCTCTTTCCGACCACTTTTATCTAATGAAGCTTCCCACCAAGGTTTACGTGGTTTGTATTTTTGATTCATGAAATAATCCAATTTCATGAGTCCGATAATGTTTTTCAGTTCGGCAGATTCCCGGGAAGCCAAAAACTGCTGTAAACGTCTGAACAAGTCTTCAAGCTGATGGCCGATTCGTGACCACCCTTGTTCATCCCAATAGGTACCGAAATCTTGAAAGAAGTCGAACGGTGATTGAAATACCGTTTTGACAAGATATTCCGTAGTATGATCCATTCTATGATCGTTCCAGTATTTTTCAAGTACATCTTCAACTTGTTTAATGCGGACAATGTCATCGAAGGATAAAACATTATTCCCCAATATTTCATAAGGAGCATGTTCGCTGTATATATATTGGTGTTCATCGGCTCGTATCCGTAAGCCGGTTCCACGAAGCATCTTTAAGAAACCAAGCTGCATCTCTTCGGGTCTAAGCTCGAAAACATCATTGAAGGTCTTTCGGAAAGAATGATAATCTTCTTCCGGTAAACCGGCAATAAGGTCTAAATGCTGATCAATTTTCTGACCATCTTTTACCATGGTTACGGTCCTGGTCAGTTTTTCGAAATTCTGTCTTCTCATTACTAGATCATTCGTATGATCATTCGTCGATTGTACCCCTATTTCAAAGCGGAACAGTCCTGCAGGGGCATTGTCGTTCAAGAACTGGATAACTTCCGGACGCATGATGTCCGCCGTGATCTCGAACTGGAAAACCACACCGGGAAGATGCTCATCGATTAAGAATTGAAACATCTCCATGGCATAGCTTCGGCTGATATTGAAGGTTCGGTCAACGAACTTAATGGTCTTTGCACCATTAGCCATAAGGTACCTGATATCTTCTTTAATCTTTTCACGATCAAAATACCTGACACCCACTTCAATCGATGAAAGGCAAAATTGGCAGCTGAACGGGCAACCTCGGCTAGTTTCGATATAGGTGACACGTTTAGATAGGTCGCCGCGGTCTTCCTCCAAACGATATGGAGAAGGGAGGGATTTTAAATCAACCTTGCCGTTCTGAGGCTGGATGATTTTTTTTCCATCCTGTCGGTACGCAATGCCGCCGATCTTCTTATAGTCATTCGAACCTTCAATTTCAGATAAAAGGGCCTTGAAGGTGACTTCACCTTCACCGATTACGATGAAATCAGCCCCGGGAATCTGATCAAGCCATTCCCCAACATCATAGGTGACTTCAGGTCCGCCGAGAATGATGACCAATTCCGGGTTGATTTTTTTAAGCATGGCTACGACTTTCATTGTTTCCTCGATGTTCCAAATATAGCAGCTGAACCCTATGACATCAGGTTTTTTGGAATGAAGGTCACCAACGATGTTCATAATTGGATCTTTTATCGTATATTCTGCCAGCTGGACATCATAATCAGGCTGGGCGTAAGCTTTTAAATATCGGATGGATAGCGATGTATGGATATATTTTGCGTTAAGAGTACTGATTATTATATTCATGTTAAAGGGCGTAAAAGAAACGCCTGGCTCCTTTCGTGTACATGTCTTTTTAAGCCAACAAGCACTAACGAGTTATTTTACCATAGCGTGCTCCATTTGAAAAATGAGTTATGGTATTGAAGGGGAATCTTTTCTGCTTGAAAGTCGGATAAGAAATCGAATTTGAAAAAACGGATAAAGCAGGAAATGCTTCATCCGTTTTATTTAAAACGCTTGTTTAATATAGTCTTTCGTTTTAGTCATGAATCGTTTTGTTTTGGTCGCCTTCAATTCGATGATCGGCTGTGCCATGGAAGCGATCATTTCACTTGATAATAACACGGTAATCAAGAAAGAGAGTCCGGCGAGCATTATAAAGCTCTCTGTATTGCTGAAGTATTCCTGTATGGTGCTTTCGCGGAAGAAACGAATGAAGAAACCATGCAGCAGATACACATAAAGGGTTTGTTTACCCCAATTCGTAAAGAAAAATTGTCTGCGTGGGATGAACGAAAGGAAGCTGAACACTGAAATAATGCTCAATCCATAAAATCCCAGGCGTTTAAACATGGACACGATTGTCGCATCTTCAAGTTCGGCATATGGTTTCGAACCGAGCAGCCATTTATAATTAATATCGGTATTTAAATAAAAACCGATAAAAATCACTAACATGACAATAAGTGATGCCAAACGAACTTTGGGAGTGAATAGTTTTTTTAAATGTTCCTTGCTTAAATGGTACCCAATCAAAAACATCGGGAAAAAAACGAATGTCCTGGAGAGACTAAGGTAATTGGAAATATTGTCTATATAACCAATCAATAATGCGATTATTAAAGATAAACCTATGCCTACTGATGGCTTTAGCTTTGAGAAACCAAGCAGCATGATGTTCCAACAGAATAAACTGATCAAGAACCATAGCGACCATTGGGGGTCAAGCAGGTCTACAGTGATGGCAGAACGTTCATATAAGAAATAATAGTAAACGGTATATATCAATTGGAAAATGATGTAGGGTAAAATCAGCTTTTTAGTAATTTTACCTAAATACCCTTTTTGATAAAAACCTTTCGCAAAGAATCCTGAAACAAGGATAAAGGCAGGCATGTGAAAGGAATAAATGGTTTTATATAAAGCATATATCGTTTCACTGTCATGTATATACGTATTCAGCAAATGACCAAAGACGACAAATGCCATGAGAATGAACTTGGCGTTATCGAAGAAAAAATCACGTTGTTTCATTTATTGCCTCCATTTAATAAATTTTAAGGTAGCTAGAAAGCATTGTTATTTCTTATTCCCTAAATACCTTGTACTAAATCATTATTTATTAAATTTATTATAAAAACCTTAAATTAAGCTTAACGCTAAGTTTTACAGCATTCAATATACTATCATTTGATATATAGGTTAATTTTGGATAAAGGTGTTTGTCCTGATTTTCGAAAAATACCGAGGAAAATCAAGATGGATGTCGAATAAAGTTGGGTAGGTATGGGTTTTGATGAGGGGGGTTAATATGAATATCGGTTATGAGAATGAAACGGAATATAAACAGGAAATTTTAAAATTGAATAAACAGATCGAAGGGTTTCTGAATATGTTCGATTCAATGTCAGAGCCTTATATCAGGGTTGATGAGGAACTGCGTCTCACTTATGCCAATGATGCCGCTTGTGCCCTGCTGGAAACACCTAAAGATCAACTGGAGTCCATGAGGATAACTGATTTTCTCGATGTCATCCCTTTAAATAACCAGGAAGTGTCAAGCACCCTAAAAACCTCGAATGAAAGTGAAAGGCAAATTATCCAGCTACATACCGGAGCCCTTAAGCAAATAGAGTTTATACGAATGGGATCACTTTCCGAAGGACAGCAGTTCTATCGTTTGGGGGATGTGACATTGGATGTTTCTTCGTCAAGGGAATCAGGGATGTCAAGACAGATGTTTTTGGACATTTTCGATACAGCCATAGAAAGCATCGTTCTATTTGACAGTTCAGGAATAATAATGGAAGTGAACCATGCCTTTATCTATGCCTTGGGCATTCCGAAAAAAGAGATTGTCGGTAAGAATATGAGGGACCTCATCTCCCCAGATTATCGGGGATATTGGGATGAGAGCATACAAAGAGCCTTTGATGAGTCAAACTATAAAGGGGAGGTAGAGATAAAGGTCGGGGATGAACTGCATCATTTTACTTTTTCGATAAGTTCAACGGTGGGAAATGAACTATATATGTCTGTGCTTGGAAGAATTACAGAATCAAATATAATAGAAAAAAAGTTAGAGACGAGCGAACGGATTTTTGCGGAATTATTCGACCAGTCCATGGATGCAATCATATTCTGGAATGATGATGGGATCATTTTTCGGGTCAATCATTCAGCATGTAAAATATTCGAATCCAGCAGGGAGGATTTGATTGGCAGTTATATCTGGAAATACGTTTACAGCAACAATCACCATTTTAGTCAGATGATGGAAAGGTTTGAAAGAGACACTCAGGTGCGTGGTGAGCTGATTTATAAAATGCCTAATAACCAAATTAAATTGCTGGAATTGACTGCAAAAAAACATGAAGGTGACGGATATAACGTAACGATCTTTCGAAATGTCAGTGAGCGCTGGCTGATTGAGAAGGAATTAAGGGATAGTGAGAAGAAGTTCAGGAAGATTTTTGAGGGAACATTAGACGGCCTGATTTTATGGAATCATGAAGGGTTCACGGATATTAATGAAGCGGGTCAGAAAATATTGGAGATTTCGAAGCGCAAACTGCTTTCTTTATCTGTTAAGGGGTTCATCGAAAAAATTCCTGAAAATGCTCCAGAATTGAACTCTCACATTGAAAATGTTTATAAGCATGAGGTATACTCCTCCATCATTCCGATAACATTCGAAGATGGAAGAGTTAAGCATATTGAATTTTTGACGAGGAAAAATTTATATTCGAATCTGAATTTAAGCATTTTCCGTGATGTGAGTAAAAATCTCGAAATGCAGGAACAAATCCGTAAATCGGATACTTTGAATGTCGTTGGTGAATTGGCGGCAGGTATTGCTCACGAAATCAGGAATCCAATGACAGCTTTAAAAGGTTTTATCCAGTTGCTTGAGGATGGTGTTAAAGGGGAGTTTTCCACATATTTTCATGTGATTACATCCGAAATTAAGCGAATCGAAACCATTATCACGGAATTTTTGGTTCTGGCAAAGCCGCAGGCGCTAAAAGTTTTCAAACAGGACGTTCATACCATATTGAGAGAGACACTGGAATTACTGGCCGCTCAGGCACTGTTGGAAAATATTCAATTCGAGACAAACTTTGAAGAAGATGAATGTAAGGTTTTATGTGAAGCGAACCAGTTAAAGCAAGTGTTCATTAATATCATCAAAAATGCATTGGAAGTCATGCCGGATGGCGGATCTGTTCACATTAAAACAAGCCGATTTTCAGAGAAATACGTTTGCATTTCAATTACTGATAAAGGCATGGGGATTTCAACGGAAATGCTAAAAAAATTGGGTGAACCTTTTTATACGACGAAGGATAGGGGAACAGGACTGGGGCTCATGGTCAGCTATAAAATCATTGAAGAACACAATGGCTATATAGAAGTGGAAAGCGAAGTGGGAAAAGGGACGAGCTTTCATATTTATTTGCCATTCGAGTAATGTAGAAGGGGATGCTCTATACCTTTCTTAAGTTAACGGAAAGCATGGATACTTCATTAGGGATCCTTTATCGGATTCCTTTTTTGTTTCATCATCATTATCCTGGGATTTCAAATGAGGGTTGTAATAATGATAAACATTTTTGCTTCACTTAAGGGGCTGTCCTGCTTTTAAATCATTGAGAAATTATTTGCTCGAATTGAATAAGCGAAAACTAATAATAGCATCCAAATAGGGGAATCTTTCAAAGCGATTTTCGGAGCTGTCTTCATATGAAATCTTCCTGATCAATATATGATGCTTATGCTTAGGAATTTCCGTCATATCCTGTCTGCTGATGGACCAAGCCATATCGCAATTTAAGAAGTTTTGTCTTTTTTTGCGAATCTATTTACATATAAGGCATATTTTGTAATACTTCTTTATTATAATGTAACTTTAAAAGGGCAGGAGTAGTGAATGTAGTTATGAATTCTAGGTGTGCAACGGAAATTTGTTCTGAGATTCGAATGAAGCGTTGGGAAATGATGGAGTTGGCGAAAATGTATGGACTTGGCCATGAGTATACCCTTCGCCAAAGCGAGCAGCTTGACAAACTTATAAATGAGTATCTGATCCTTCAACATCATCCATCAGTGGAAGTGAGAAATAAGCGAGATGAAATGGTTGTTATTGTACAGCAGCCCTTTAATGAAGACATTTCCTTTTAGAAGGAACTGAATGCCCATGACTTTTTATATTAGCAGGCAAGAGACAATCAACTTTGTGTGATTTCTGGTGAAATGAATCATATCTGAAAACAAAAAAAGAAAGACATATGTAAACAATAATATATCTTTTGAATTTCCTTTGGATTTGGGGTATATATCGAGGGGAGGTCACCAGAAGGTGTCCTTCGTGCATCGGATTGGTTTAGAAGTCTTAATTTTTCTGAATGGATTACACTGATAAATAAAAAGTAAGAGCTGACTCACTTGATGGAGCCAGCCATGGAAGTACCGCAATTATAAAATTTCCAATAATATGACCATGAACAAAAGGCCGATAATGAAGGAATAGGTGGATGTGCGTTCATTACCATCCCCATGGCTTTCGGGAATCAGTTCCTTATAAACGATGAAAAGCATGGCCCCGGCGGCGAAAGCTAGGCCGTATGGAACCAGGAACCCAATGTAAGAGGTTAAATAATAACCCAGTAAGCCTGTAATTATTTCGATGGTGCCGGTTAAGGTTGCAATCAGGAATGCTGTGAGTTTACCGATTTTTTGATTAATTAAAAACAAGGCGACCAGTAAGCCTTCCGGAGCATTTTGCAGGCCGATGGCAAAAGCGATCAAGTTACCTGTATCAGCTGTATCAGAGGCGTAACTGACCCCGACAGAAAGCCCCTCAGGAATATTATGGAGTGTAATGGCAGTGATGATGAGCAAGGCCTTTTCATCGAACTGAATACCACTTTTCGTATGGCTGAGATCGATATGAGGAATGTTTTGTTCCATGACCGTTAATGTCATTACCCCGAGAAAAACCCCAATTACCAGCTGAATATACCCTCCGGTGGCCAGAGACTCCGGGATCAGGCTCAATAACGAAGCAGCCATCATGATTCCAGCGGTAAATGCCAGTAGCGTGTCTCTGAATCGATGTGTGATTGAACCTTGAATGAACAAGATCGGTAACGCACCAAACCCTGTAGACATAGCAGATAGGATGCTTCCTAATAAAACTCCACTCATAAATTTCTCCTTTGTAAGGTACTTATCGTTACTTCTTTGCGGATTTTTGGGTGAAACAATAATTCATTGTATTTAGACATAAAGAATATGTTCCTGGAAAAAACCATTTTGCATCAATCTTCTGCATACCATTTTTTCAATGTTAGATCAGACGGTAGCAATATGCTGATGATTCCCAGTAATGGCAGGAATCCCACTAGTTTAATCATGGATTCAATTCCAATTATATCTGCAATGGCTCCCAATGAAACGGATCCAATGGCACCCATTCCGAAGGCTAAACCTACGGTCAAGCCTGCCATCGTACCGACTTTTCCCGGGACCAATTCCTGTGCGTATATTACCGTGACGGAAAAACTGCTCATTATAATGAATCCCGCTATCAATAATAAGATAAAAGCGGCTGTAGGAGGTACGAATGGTAAAAGTGCGGTTATTGGCATGCTGGCAGCGAAAGAAAAGAAAATGATGTTTTTACGTCCGAATCTATCAGCAAGCGGGCCTCCGAAAAAAGTACCAACAGCACCAGCTGCCAAAAAGGCAAATAGGAAAAATTGAGCGGCTTTTATCGTGAATGAATACTGTTCGATCAAATAAAAACTATAAAAATTCGTCATGCACGATACATACCAGGAACGGGCAAAGATTATGAATAAAATCAATACCAGGGCTTTGGCCACTTTATGGGACCGCTCTTTATTGATTATTTTTGCAGCAAGCTTTTTAGGCTGGAAGTGAACTAATTTTTGGGAATACCAATTGGCAATATACAGCAATAGGATAACGGCCATTAAGGCAACCAGGGCAAACCAGAGTGCGCCCTTTTGACCAAATGGAACAAGTACGATGGCTGTGATGAGTGGGGCAAGTGCCTGCCCGCTATTCCCGCCGACCTGATAAATGGATTGTGCCAGGCCTCTCTTTGGTCCGCCTGCCATGTAGGCAACCCTGGAGCCTTCCGGATGGAATATGGCCGACCCTAAGCCCATCAGGATGACTGCACCAAGGATAATGGTATAGTTTGGGGCAATTGCGAGAATGATGACCCCGATTAAAGTACTGGTCAACCCAATGGGCAATGCATATGGAAACGGTTTTTTATCCGTATAAAACCCAACTGCCGGTTGCAGGAGCGATGAGACGATATTCAGGCAGAATGCAATCATTCCTAGCTGTGTATATGAAAGCGACATTGATTTTTCGAGGATTGGGAACATGGCCGGTACGACGGCCTGAAGAGAATCATTCATTAAATGGCATATGCCTATGATGATCATGATTTTCAGAGTCATATCTTGTTTTTGCGTTTTTGTTTTAATGGCAGCGATACTTCCCATCTGTATATATCCTTCTTCCTTATTAAGATTTTTACCTATTCCATAAATAGATTCAATAAGCATGCACCGTATGCATGACACCTTTAAATAAATCGGGATCGTTACTAGCCTTTATGAAAAAATCGATAACTCTTCAAAGTATTGCTAAGTGTGGTCTTTTATAAGCGGCAAGCGGATTGTAACGGTTGTACCGATCAGAGGTTTACTTGAAAACTCGATGGTGCCGTTAAAAGATTCAATGATTCGTTTACACACAAATAGCCCTAATCCCGTTCCTTCTTTTTTCGATGTATAGAAGGGATCGAACACTTTCCCTATATCTTTTTCAGTCAGTCCTTGCCCGTTATCGATGATCATGATTTTAGCCGATTCATTTTCATGGTGAATTCGAATCCTTAACTTTTTCCCAACTTCCATGGCCTCGAAACCGTTTTTGGCAATGTTGAGAATGACTTGTTTGAGTTGGTCCTTTGTACAATGAACCAGGATTGGTTCCTTTATGATATTCCATTCCACTTCAATATTGAAGTGACGTGCTTCTGATTCTATTATTGGTCTCAATTCAGCAATGATACCGCGAATATCATATAAGGATAAAGTTTGTACCATTGGCTTTCCTAAAATCAAAAATTCGCTGACGATGCTATTGATCCGTTCAATTTCCTTCATGATGACAGAGTAATAGAACTGATCTTGCTCCTCAGGGTGTTTTTCTACCAGTAACTGAACTAGCCCCTTTATGCCGGTAAGTGGGTTTTTTATTTCATGTGCAGTACTTGCAGCCAATGTACCGACAAAATCTATTTTTTGGCTTTCGTTTAGTAATTTTTGGTTTTTGGCATGCCTGCGAACGATCAGTTCCTCCATGATGATATAAATCATGTGAGTAATAAAGAAGGTGAAAAAGACAAGCATTAAAAAAACATTCATGTTATTTGTGTTAATCTTGTCGGGCACTTTGACGGACAGTTTCCAATCGACTTCGGTCAAAGGAACATCCACCCATGTTGAATGTCCATTGAATCCCTCGGCATTTATATCTAAAATTCGGGTTTTGTCCTTTGTTTCCAATATAAAGGTATGACCAGGGCTGAGCATTTTCAATATTTTTTCCATATGATCCAGCCTGATATGTGCCAATAAAAACCCTTGCACTTTTTTATCTTGATCCAGTATGGGAGCAAAAATGGAAAAATAATTAAAATGAGTGTTATAAAGCTCCTTTGTTCCTGCTACAACTGCTTTTTGAGTTTTTACTGCACGTTCTATATCATTTTGTTCGATTAAATGGTAATGATGGAAATTCTTATTCGTACCCGAAATGGAAACACCGTCGCGATTTAGCCAATATACTCCGGCATACCTGGAATCTGTATCTTTGATCCAGTTCATAAGAAGTTCGGTTTTTTTATCATCCATATAAAGCACGGAACTGCTAAGGCTAAGCAGTTCAAGGTTTTCCTTCGTTTCCCTTATAACTTGATCTATGTATTCTTGATAAACCGTTCCCGCCCATTCAGCTTGCACCTGTCTTTCTTTTTGAAGGGAACGTTCTAAATGCATCCAATAAATGATAGAGAGAAAAATTAATGGTAAAATAACAATAAGTAGGTATGTGGTGAATTTATGCCTCGTTTTCATGTTTGTCACTACTTTAGCTTTTTTTTCAAGTATATCAAAATGATTGATTAAACAATAGTGCATACTAACAGGGCAGATTGACAAAAAATCCTTAATGTCATATAATAACTTTTAATTCAAGATATTTTAATTAAAAATTTTTAAGGTTGTGAAGTTATGGAGAATAATAACATCCAACAGTCTTTGAAACTGTTCATTGTGATGTCTAGAGCTCATCGATCCATTAATGATGTGGTTAATAAACATATAGCTGAAGAGGGTTTGAATCCAACTGAGTTTGCAGTACTGGAATTGCTTTATCATAAAGGGGATCAGCCTCTTCAGCAAATAGGCGGAAAAATCCTGCTAGCCAGCGGCAGCATTACCTATGTCGTGGATAAACTTGAACAGAAGGAATATCTGCAGCGCATAGCATGTAAAGAGGATCGCCGTGTAACCTTTGCAAAGATAACCGATAAAGGAAAGGCCTTTATTGAAGGAGTATTTCCTGAGCATGAAAAAAGAATCGATGATATCATGAGTGTACTTACGCAAGATGAAAAGGCGACCGTGATCGAATTGCTTAAAAAGATTGGGTATTCCGCTCAAAATTAGCTAAAGAACCAGCACCTGGATTTGACTACAGGTGCTGGTTTTTCATGTCTGATAAAACATGAATTTGTTTTAGCGACATAAAAAGGTTTTTAATAAGCTATGGCGAATTAAATTACATTACGACAACCGTGATAATGGTGAATGTTACTTGGAAACGAATTCGATTGGATAACGTCACACTGGTTATACAGAAAAAATGTTTTATATTCGAAAGGGAGTTTACATATGAAATTTAATGAGTATAAATATAAGCGGCCTGAAATGGATGAAATTAAAACCCGGTTCATGAAAGCTTTGGAAAAGTTTACGGATGCTGCAAATGCCGATGCACAAATAAAAGCCATGGAAGAAATAAACGGAATACGAAATTATGTAGGTACGATGTTTAATTTAGTCTATATCCGGCATTCCATAGATACCAATGATGTTTTTTATAAAGCGGAGAATGATTACTTAGATGACTTCTCCCCTGAAATGGAAGAATTGACCTCGAAATTTTACAATGATCTCGTTCGCTCGAAATTCCGTAAGGAGCTTGAGGAGAAATGGGGAACTCAACTATTTGACCTGGCAGAGGCCCAACTCAAAACCTTTTCGCCCGAAATCATACCACAGCTGCAAAAAGAAAATAAATTATCAAGTGAGTATTCACAATTAATTGCCTCTGCAAAAATTCGCTTTGATGGAAAAGAATTAACGCTTGCGCAGCTTCAGCCTTTTATGGAGTCCTCGGACCGTGAGTTAAGGAAAAATGCAAGTGAGGCATATTACGGTTTCTTTGAAGAAAAGCAGGAGGAATTGGATCGTATATTCGATGAACTTGTCAAGGTGAGGAATGGGATTTCGACAGCGCTGGGTTATGGGAATTTCGTGGAACTTGGGTATTATCGAATGACAAGGACTGATTATGATGCTGATATGGTTGCTGCATTCCGCAAGCAGGTGAAAGAGGAAGTGGTACCGCTTGTCACCCGGCTGAAGGAACGGCAGCGGGAACGTCTTGGATTGGAGAAGCTGAACTATTATGATGAGAATTTTCATTTCAGAACGGGTAATGCCATTCCAAAAGGCGATGCTGAGTGGATCATCGGAAATGGGAAAAGGATGTACCAGGAACTATCGCCTGAAACGAATCAGTTTTTCAACTATATGATTGATAATGACCTGATGGACCTTGTGGCGAAAAAAGGAAAAGAAAGCGGTGGCTACTGTACTTTTATAGAAGACTATAAAGCTCCATTCATCTTTTCTAATTTCAATGGCACTTCCGGGGATATTGATGTTTTGACACATGAGGCAGGTCATGCATTCCAAGTGTATCGCAGCCGTGATCTTGGTATTCCTGAATATTATTGGCCTACATATGAAGCATGTGAAATCCATTCGATGAGCATGGAATTTCTAACTTGGCCATGGATGGAGCTATTTTTCAAGGAAGATACGGAAAAATATAAGTTTTCCCATTTAAGCGGTGCCCTCATATTCCTCCCGTATGGGGTAGCTGTTGATGAATTTCAGCATTTTGTCTATGAAAATCCTAATGCCTCCCCCGTTGAAAGAAAGCAGGCTTGGCGTAAGATCGAGATGGAATATTTGCCGCATCGCGATTATGAAGGAAATGAATTCTTGGAGCATGGCGGGTATTGGCAGCGGCAAAGCCACATTTATCAATCACCCTTTTATTATATCGACTATACATTGGCCCAGATTTGTGCTTTCCAATTCTGGAAAAGGTCGACTGAAAAAGATGAAACGGCTTGGGAGGATTATTTGAATCTGTGCCAACTTGGAGGCAGCAAGTCCTTCCTTGATCTCGTTGAATCTGCGAATCTGAAATCACCGTTTGTAGACGGTACTGTACAGTCCGTTGTGAAGGTGATAGACGAATGGCTCTCCACTGTTGATGATAAGGCATTATGAAATGGTCTAACTCTGAACCATGATTATAAAAGAAGATTTGGTTATCCTTCATGAACACTTTTTTATATAGAAAGAAACCTTATTGGATTGAAGAAATTTGCCACACTCCTGCCGAGGTGCTTGCAATGATGCGGCATGAAAGACAATCGGCGGAAAGGGAGCGAATTTCTGGAATCAACTGGTACGTTTATTAATTAGTATACAGTCTGAACGCTTGGAGATTATTCCAAGCGTTTTTTTTAATTTTCATGCATTCGGAATGATGCTTCAAAGTGAAATGCATAGGGGGTTTCAGACTGCACTGTGAGAGAAATGAAACCGAGGAAAAAAACAGCCGACGAAAGGAATATCGCCCGGCTTGTCTTAAATATCTCTTCCTTACATATAAATGTAAGGAGGAGGGGAGAGTATGCTGTCAAGGTGGTCAGGGAGTTTTCAGATTGCAGCGGTTTATGTAGGCACAGTCGTCGGTGCAGGATTTGCAACTGGAAAAGAGATTGTCGAGTTTTTTACCCGTTATGGTTTTTATGGCTTTATCGGGATTTTAATAGCAGGTTATATTTTCATATTCACCGGGACGAAAATCATGCTCATTTCCGCAAGGATCAGAGCATCTTCGTATGAGGAGTTCAATCAATTTCTTTTTGGGAAGAAAATAGCAGGAATCATCAACTTCTTTTTCCTAATCATGCTGTTAGGGGTGACGGCTGTCATGATTTCGGGTTCTGGAGCCGTTTTTGAAGAACAACTTGGCGTGCCTAAAAGTATAGGAAGTTGGTCTACGATCATCCTGGCATCCTTGGTCCTGATGATGGGCATGCGCGGTGTTTTCACTGTGAACTCGTTTGTTGTACCAATCATGATCTGCTTTAGCGTGATTCTTTTTTTCTCGACTTTAGGTAATGGGGATTTCTTTAAGACCCTTACAAAAGTTCCGGATGAAGTGATCACCGTGAAAATGATTTTGTCCCCCTTTGCCTACACAGCCTTTAATCTTGCTTTGGCACAGGCTGTGCTGGTTCCGGTTGCGTATGAAGTTCGAGATGAGAAGGTCATTAAGCATGGAGCAATTCTTGGAGGGATATTCCTGACCATCATTTTATTGACGGGGCATTTTTCACTTATGACACTTCCTGACGTGAATCGTTATGAAATCCCTTCAGCAGTTATTATGAGAACTGCGGCCGGTCAGTTGTATTGGATGTTCATTTTGGTGATATACGGAGAGATATTCACATCGGTCATCGGAAACATATATGGCTTACAGAGGCAAATCAGCAGTTATATTAAATTGCCAAGCATGCTGATCATAGCGGTGATCTTTTTAATAGCTTTAGTCATTAGTGAATTCGGATATGGAAGGTTACTAGGATATATTTATCCGGTTTTTGGATACATAAGCCTCCTTTTTTTAGTGCTGGTCTGGAAGAGCAAGGCAGGCAAGGAGTAATTGAGAACGGGGGGCCTCTTAAGCCCTCCGTACCATGGGGAAATCAATGGTCACCCTTTCATCAGCGTCTTAGCCATCTCTAGAAAAGCATCCCGGTAATCTTTATCTTTTTTCGTGAACATCGTTAAGCGGACGGGGGCTTTTTCATCCTTGAGCAAAATGGAAGTGATGACATCATCCCCACTTTCCACTTCAAATCCTGTGCCGCTCTCGATATCGAGTGAAGGATCCCTAATCGTTTCTGAAATGCTTTTCAGCTGGTCTTGAACATTTTCTTCCACCTCATCCCAACTGACATCGGCCTTCAACAATTCGATTCTCATATAAATGGATTCATCTTCAATCAGGAACACAATATCTTTTCCAGGTTCTTCGGCACTTAACCTGAATTGTTGCAAAACATAGAGGCTGAACGGTTGATTATCGCTTTTTTTTAGGAATGCTGTTTTTTCTTTTGCTTCCCCGTTCATTGTATACTGCAGGTTTTGCTCCATCAGTCTTATTTTATTACGATTGCCTCTTTGAGAAGTGTTGCCTCCGTTCTCCTCTTTTATTGAATCTTCCTGTGGCTCATCTGCATTTTCGTCTGTGGCCGTACCACAGCCAGTCAGCAGAAAAGCGGCGAATGTGACACAGCCAATATAACGTGTCCAACAAGTCATGTGTTTCCCTCCTCTTTCTGATAGAAATTTCAAACTGGATATTCCTGCATCACATACAGGTGCTTTTCCCTTTAATGAATTAGACGGCATGAAATGGAAATGGTTACAAAAAGCGGGGGAATCGAATGGGGCGATTGCTAAAAAGTGAAAAACGGAATGGTCATCTAGTAACCATCCCGTTTGATAAATTGAATTATCCTATGATTTTATAATTTTTATGGTTTACGACTGTTTTTTGTTCAAGCTCCAAATCACGATAATTTTCCATATACGTGACGTCCACGATTACTGAGTTCTC
The DNA here is from genome assembly GCF_046715815.1 of Peribacillus sp. S4. NCBI lineage: Bacteria > Bacillati > Bacillota > Bacilli > Caryophanales > Bacillaceae > Peribacillus > Peribacillus sp. S4. The sequence continues at coordinate 1,500,120 of NZ_CP175708.1, forward strand.
GTTCACTTTCTCGACGATTCCTTTTAAGCCTTCTCTAAATTCAATGATATTTCCAACTTCCGCTTTCTTCATGGTAATCATCCTTTCCCATTTTGTTTCCAATGATCAAAAAGTAACAATGGAGTAATTGGATTATTCGAACATCTTGCCGTTTAGATTTTGACGTGGGAAGTGCTAGTAAGAGAATTAGTTATCTCTTATGTCGGTACAGTAAGCTAAACTTTTAAAAGGAGGTACGATTCTTGTAATGGAGCATTGTAAAGATGTGGCATAATTTGGTATATCTTGCAAACACAGTTATGCGTACCAGTATGTAATTATATGTACAAAAAATGCCAATCATTTTACATTATGATATTTTAATATACAGTTTGCACTATTTTAAAGCATTCGTAAAGAATAATGTAGTAAGTGGGCAACAAAAAATTCCGATTTATATTAAGTGGCAAGTTTATGTTAAAATGAAAGCGGAATTTCTCCTGTCTGAAAATGATGGAACATTCGATAATTAAGGAGGATAATATATGAATGCAGAGGAAGCAAAAGAAGTACTCGATAAATTGGCAAATCGGGAAATGGAAGAGTTCCTGATAACAAAAGAAGAATTTTTAGCTTTTCGTGAGGTTCTTGTTAAAAGGGATGACTTTAAACATTTTCGGGGGAATGCTCAACATAACGGTGTGATAATTTATACGTATTTAGAAGAAGCGAGAAGTTGATGGATGTATAGTTTGGGGTGGCTCATGATTGAGCCACCCCAAATTATTTATAATGGAAAAATCAATTGTTTCCTTAATTTATTTAAGGCGGACTTTCTCCATGACTTGACGGCTGCAGCAGTAACTTGATATATCTCAGCTATTTCAGTCACGGTTTTATTTTCAAGGTATGTCTGTAAAAGCCAGCGTTGCTGATTCAGTGTCAATCCTTCCGTATAGGTTAATATATTTTCGATGGCAAAGGCCTCTTCATGCATTGAAAAAGGATCTTTAATCATCTCTAATAGGAAGGAATCAAAGGGTTCGGTACGGATTTCATATTTATGATGATGCTTTAATTCGTTCAGAATTTTGCCTTTGATTACCGTATAGGCATAGTTGGAGAATTGTCCGGATTCCTCATTGTAATTCCCTAATGACTCCCATAAAGCGATCAAGCCTACTTGAAAATATTCTTCCTTATTTTTATAGATGGAAAGTGAGCGGATAATATGATGGATCATCGGTGTGAATTCTTCCGTTAGCGCTGAGAAATCTTTCATTAAGCAAGTCACCTTTAGAAAGTGCACTTTCCTGTATTCCCGGGTGCTTCTACCATAAATAAATCGATCGGATAAAGCCAAATGGCATAACCGAAAAATGGCGGTAATAACAAGTGGGTTTTAAAGGAGCTAAGAGAACCTTTTTGATGAGAAAAGGATAATTAAGGAAATATTGAGTGGTGGGACCAAATGAAAAAACACATCCTAAGATTGGATGTGCCGAAACATCATGTTCCGTTTGTCGACAAGGGTAGTTTGGAATGGCCTCATTTAAAACAAGGATATATTTTATAGTTCAACTTTGATTTCCACTTTAGGCGCTCGCTTTCCGCGGGCGGTCAGGGAACCTCCTCGGCGCGCCTGCGGGGGTCCCCCTTAGACCGCTTTTCCTGCAGGAGTCTCGAACACCCGCTCCAATCAACTTTGTTTTAAAACATAGAAATCCTTTTGTCCGCAGATTTTTTGAGGCGGTGTAAAATTTAGATTTCCACTTCAGGCGCTCGCTTTCCGCGGGCGGTCAGGGAGCCTCCTCGGCACGCCTGCGGGGGTCCCCCTTGCCACTCTTTTTCCGCAGGAGTCTCGTACCTTCCGTTCCAATCAACTTTGTGTTATTTAAAAAAACAGCTGGCTCGTCTAATTCCGAACCATGTTTAATTGACTAGTTTATCCTTCATGTTTTTTCTTGTACTCCTTAATGGATGGAAGAAATTTGCGACACTCCTGCCGAATAACTGGCTAGCCGAGACCCCACAGACGCTTGCGTCGAGGAGGCTTGGCAGACAGTCGGCGGAAAGGGAGCGGATTTCTGAAATCAACTGGAATTTTTAAAAGAAAAACAGCTGGCTCGTCTTATTCCGAACCCTATATAAGACTAGTATATCCATCATGTTTTTTTCCTGTAATCCTAATGGATGGAAGAAATTTGGACACTCCTGCCGAATAACTGGCTGGCCGAGACCCCGCAGGCGCTTACGTCGAGGAGGCTTGGCAGACAGCCGGCGGAAGGGGAGCGAATTTTTGAAATCAACTCGATCTTTTTTTAATAAAACCAATGTATTTGTTAACTTTGCGATTTTCTGAATCCAGCATCCTGGGCGTCTTTTTCAGTACAAAACATTTCTTCTGGTTTAGTTATTTCGTAATATTGGCCCGAAGGAATGTGATAAATTTTATTGCCTTTGGAATTTATATTCCCTTTAATTTGCGGGTTATTGCAAGACCCAATGGGCTTTTCCGTGGATGCTTCTTTTGACTTCGAATCATCGAACCCTTTTGAAGTTGCATAGTTTTCAATTGACCAAATACCGATTTCGTCTTGTTGGGCTTGTTTTTGAATATTTTCCAATTCATCAAGGTATTTCGTGTTCGGTGCATAAACATAAGCTACCCTCGCCAGTCCTTTTTCCAGCAGGAGTTTATTCACCATTTTACCATCCACATAAAAATAGGCCAGCAGCCGGCCGTATTTATCTCTTTCACCTATGCCGGTTTCTACTTCCACTTTAGAGCCCGAAGGCATGAGTTCCTTGGCGAACTTGCTTGCTTCAGGCCCAAAAGGCTGAACGGGCTTGGATGGGTGCACGGTTTCTGGAGTATCTATCAACAGGAGCCTGACCGTTTCTTGATTTCCATTAGTCATTTTGATTTTTACTGTATCTCCGTCAATAACTTTGATGATCTCGGCTGTGAATGTCTTGCCTTTCTCTTCATTTGAAGAATCCGCACTGGAACGGGTGTCTTCGTTGGAAAGTGAATCTTCCTGTTTGGATTGATTGATCACGTTATCTGAAGCTGCCTGGCAGCCAGACAACGTGATCAGGCAAAGTGCAGTAAGGAGAAAAACATTCAGGTAAGAATGTAAAAAGGAATTTCCGTTCATGATAAGTCCCTCCATTTATTAAGGTGTTTTCCACGTCTTCATGGATATATTCGGCAGGAATAATACTAACCTATAAAAATGCGAAAGAAAATGAAAATCTTTACATGCATCGCTACCCCATATCAGGATAGTTTCTTATAATGATATCGTGGAGTAAGGGAGGCAGGCGGATAAAATGATATTCAGGCTAGAAAATATTAAATATAAAGGGATTTTGAATATTGATGATTTGGAAATACCGGCGTGTATGGTTACTTGTTTGACTGGGGAAAGCGGTTCAGGAAAAACTTCACTGCTACGGTTATTGAACAGGATGGATGACCCGGATAGCGGTTCGATTTATTATCAGGATCAGTTGCTGGATGAATTCAACCCGATAGAGCTCCGGCGTAAAGTCACAATGCTTTCTCAGGCACCATTCACTTTACCGGGTACGATTGAAGAAAATCTTCAGATTGGCCTGGAATTGACGGAACGGGAAAAAAAGGATAAAGAAGAATTGGTTAAAGCACTTGAAACGGTCCAGTTACAGAAGTCCTTAGACGAGGGTGCGGAATATCTTTCTGGCGGGGAGAAACAGAGGCTGGCACTGGCGAGGTTACTTTTATTGAACCCCGACGTGTATTTATTGGATGAGCCGACTTCAGCTCTTGATGAGGAAGCCGAGCTGACGGTCATGGGGCGTTTTTTAGAAGGAGTGAAGCGGGAAAAAGGAACGGTCATCATGATAACCCATTCAAAACAGCTGGCGGACATGTGTGCTGAACATAGGATCGTTCTGAAAAAGGCGAAGGAGAGTGACTATTAATGGAGTCGAATGGGATAATAGATATTGAGTTCTGGCGTCTTTGTGCGGCCTACGTGTTTGTAGTGATTCTGCTCATAATCGTGAAGTGGCGCGGGATTACACGGGAAAAGCAAATCATGCTGGCCACAGTGCGGATGACTGTCCAACTCATTCTCGCAGGATATGTTTTGACATATATCTTTGAAAATCCCCACCCATTACTTTCTTTAGGATTTTTATGTGCGATGGCCCTATTTTCCATCCATAATATTTTTAAGCAAGTGTCCCATACTCTTAATAAGAAAATCAAAAGGATCGTTATCTTAAGTATGTTGTCAGGTCCCATGGCTGCCTTGTTTTATTTTAATGTGGTCGTGATTCATTTCACGCCATGGTATGAGCCGAGGTACTTCATTCCAATTGCAGGGATGATCGTGGGGAATGCCATGACCGGAGTTACATTGGCGCTTAAGAACCTCCATGAAGGGATAAGCGGTAATCGTGAAAGGGTAGAAGCGATGTTGATGCTTGGAGCGACTCCAGCGAGGGCTGTGAAGAAATATGTGGATGCTGCATTCGACTCGGCTGTGCTCCCGACTTTGAACAATATGCTCGGGATGGGGATTATCTTCCTTCCAGGAATGATGACAGGGCAAATCATTTCGGGGATAAGCCCGCTAATTGCTATTGAGTACCAGATTGCGATTCTGATTGGAATTCTCGGAAGTGTTTCATTAACGGTGGTCCTTTTCATTATGCTGAGTTTCAGGGCTTTTTTTACCAAAAATGCACAGCTGTCCATTTAATCATTGAAGAATCTGAAAAGTAATAGTTGCAGTTCCATCTATATTTTTGTACTATTTTGTAGGTACCAATAGTTTTGGTTTGTTTGTTGGGAATGATAATGCTATCCTGATAAGGAAAAGGGCATTTCTTTTTTCATTTGGATAGAGAAAACCCCTTACATAACCTATTTTTGTTAATTTATCTTAAAGGAGATTGATCTATATGGTAGAAAAAACATTTACAGTAACTGCAGAAACAGGAATTCACGCGCGTCCGGCAACATTGCTAGTACAAGCTGCAGGAAAATTTGATTCAGAAATAAACCTTGCATATAAAGAGAAAAAAGTGAACCTTAAGTCCATTATGGGTGTAATGTCCCTAGGTATCGGCAAAGGTGCGGAAATTACGATTTCTGCTGAAGGAAGCGATGAAAATGATGCACTGAACACACTTGCTGAAACGTTGAACAGAGAAGGATTAGCAGAATAATGTCCACTTTAATTAGTGGAATAGCAGCTTCAAACGGAATAGCCATCGCTAAAGCCTATCGACTGACTGAGCCAGATTTATCGATTGTAAAAAGAAGCATAGAAGATGTTGGGGCTGAAATATCCCGTTTTAAGGAAGCTATTCAAAAGTCAATAAATGAATTGGAAATAATCAGGGATAAAGCCGAAAAGGATCTAGGGGCCGATAAAGCCGCAATCTTTGACGCGCACCTGCTTGTTTTGGCTGATCCGGAACTTATCACTCCAATTCAGGATAAAATACAATCAGAAAACGTCAACGCCGAGTTTTCCTTAAATGAAACCGCAAGCATGTTCATTACGATGTTTGAACAAATGGATAATGAATACATGAAGGAACGAGCAGCGGATATCCGTGACGTCACGAAACGGGTGCTGTCACATCTTTTAGGTGTTCATATTCCTAATCCGAGCATGATTGCTGAAGAAGTGATCATCATTGCGGAGGATTTGACTCCATCCGATACAGCACAGTTGAATCCGGCATATGTTAAAGGATTTACGACCGATATCGGTGGACGTACATCCCATTCAGCCATAATGGCCCGTTCATTGGAAATTCCAGCAGTCGTTGGAGCGAAGTCAGTGACCTCTTCCATTGAAAATGGTGACTTGGTCATAATTGACGGGTTAAAGGGTGAAGTCCACATCAATCCCACTCCTGAACTCGTGAAGCGCTACGAAGAGGAGCAGGAAGCCTATGCCAGGCAAAAAGCTGAGTGGGCGAAACTTGTTCATGAAAAAACCGTTACGAATGATGGCCACCATGTGGAATTGGCAGCCAATATTGGCACGCCGAAAGATCTGGAGGGCGTACATCAAAATGGCGGTGAAGGCATCGGGTTATATCGTACGGAATTTCTTTATATGGGCAGAAATGACTTTCCAAGTGAAGAAGAACAGTTCGAGGCATACAAAGCTGTGCTGGAAGGAATGTCAGGGAAGCCTGTAGTCGTCAGAACGCTTGATATAGGCGGAGACAAGGAGTTGCCTTATTTAGAGCTTCCTAAGGAAATGAACCCTTTCCTTGGCTACCGTGCGATTCGCCTTTGCTTAAATGAGCAGGAGATTTTCCGGACCCAGCTCCGTGCCCTGCTTCGTGCAAGCATTTACGGGGATTTGAAGATCATGTTCCCGATGATTGCAACACTGGCTGAATTCCGCGAAGCTAAAGCCGTCTTGGCTGAAGTCAGGCAGGAATTGCTTGATAATGGTATTCAAGTTGCCGAAAAGATTGAAGTCGGAATCATGGTTGAAATCCCTTCAACTGCAGTGATGGCGGATATATTTGCTAAGGAAGTCGATTTCTTCAGCATAGGCACTAATGACTTGATTCAGTATACGATGGCCGCTGACCGAATGAATGAGAGAGTATCTTATTTATATCAACCATACAATCCTGCGATTTTACGCTTGGTTAAAATGGTCATAGATGCAGCTCATAAAGAAGGGAAATGGGCCGGAATGTGCGGGGAAATGGCTGGAGATGAAGTGGCCATCCCGATTTTAATCGGATTGGGCCTTGATGAATTCTCAATGAGTGCCACTTCGATTTTAAAAGCACGTTCTTTAATTAGCCAACTTTCACTTGAAGAGATGAAAAAATTATCTCAGGAAGTTCTGGGGCTGGACACGAATGATAATGTGAAAGAAGCGGTTGTTAACGCTTTGAAGAAATAATTAAAATCAGGAAAACAGCACCCCATCCATTAGAACCTTCGGATGGGGTGCTGTCCTGTAATTCTTGTATACTTTAAAGAAAAAATGTTTATTGCACCAAAAAAGGGGTAAATAAAAAGCAAGCACAGTTGTTTAGCTCTTTTAGGGCAGCTGACATTCTCATTTCCCCCTTTGAAGCCGGTTGGTTATCCAGCCGGCTATTTTTTTTGCAAATAAAAAATCACAAGAATGATTATTCAGATTTTTCACTTTACGGTTATAACGATATAATGGAATTATATTTTTAAGAAGATGGAGGTTAGGTATAATATGGAATTACATTTGGAAAAGAAAAACGCCTTGATTTTAGCTTCAAGTCAAGGTTTGGGGATGGCTATGGCAGCCGAATTGGTTAAAGAAGGAGCAAATGTCATGCTAGCCAGCCGTGATGGGGAAAAGCTAGCCGCCGTACAAACGGAATTATCACAGCTTGGGACGGGTAAAGTTTCTTATAAGGTAACGGATATAACAAAAGCTGAAGATATTAAAAGCCTGGTTGCGCAGACCGCTGAAGAATTCGGCGGTATCGATATTCTTATTAATAATGCCGGAGGTCCTCCAGGAGGTTCTTTTTCAGATTTCAATGATGAAGAATGGCAACAATCTTTTGAACTTAATTTACTAAGCTTCATAAGGACGATTCGTGAGAGCTTGCCACATTTAAAAAAACAAGGCGGGAAAATCGTTAATATTGCTTCTTCATCCATTAAGGAACCGATTCCAGGACTGATATTATCGAATACATTCCGGACGGCAATCGTTGGTTTGTCGAAGACGTTAGCTTCAGAATTAGCACCAGACAGGATTTTGATCAATACAGTCGGTCCAGGAAGAATCGCAACGGATCGTGTTCAGCACCTTGATAAGATGAATGCAGAGAAACAAGGCGTCACTCCTGAGGAGATGACTGAACTATCCATTAATAAAATCCCTCTTGGGCGTTATGGGGAACCCGAGGAATTTGCAAAGTTCGTTACTTTCCTTGTTTCAGGTGCTAATACATATATAACGGGGCAGTCCTATTTAGTTGACGGAGGTATGATAAAGTCCATTTAAGTTCTGTTTAAAACAAAATGATTGGGAGGAATCTGCATTGATGCAATCGAACAAAGTGATCGGCTTCATTGGTTTAGGAGTTATGGGAAAAAGCATGGCCGCACATCTGCTTAAGGCGGGGTTTGAGGTATTTGTTTATACAAGGACGAAAGATAAGTCAAGTGAACTGCTCTCACAGGGAGCGAAGTGGGCAGCTGCTCCAAAGGAAATTGCGCAAAAAGCTAATGTGATCATTTCCATGGTGGGATACCCTAGTGATGTGGAGGAAATCTATCTTGGGGAAAATGGGCTTATCGAGAACGGGAAACAAGGAACCTATTTAATCGATATGACGACCTCGACTCCAACTTTGGCAGTGAAGATAGCAGAGGAAGCGAAGAAAAGGGGCATGGAATCCTTGGATGCACCGGTTTCCGGAGGAGATATCGGTGCTCGTGATGCAAAGCTCACGATCATGGTCGGCGGGTCTAGTGAGGCATTTGAAGCGGTCCGGCCCATTTTTGAAATCCTTGGCAGCAATGTTGTCCATCAAGGCCCCGCTGGTTCAGGACAGCATACGAAAATGTGCAATCAAATCGCCATTGCATCCAATATGATCGGAGTGACTGAAGCGATTTCCTATGCCAAAAAGGCGGGGTTGGATCCGGACCGGGTATTAAGAAGCATATCATCGGGGTCTGCCGGGAGCTGGTCATTGTCCAATCTCGTACCGCGGATGGTTGAAGGGGATTTTGAACCTGGTTTTTATATCAAGCATTTTATCAAGGATATGAAGATTGCACTCGATGAAGCGGAAAGAATGGGAATGGACGCTCCTGGATTAAGCCTGAGCAAATCCCTGTATGAGGGGCTGGCAGAAGCTGGCGAAGAAAATAGCGGTACACAGGCATTATATAAACATTATAATTAAGTGCTAGCATTTCTTTATCATGAATAAGCTGATAGCGACAGCCTTTACAAAAAGGAGTGAAAGCTATGGGCGAATTCGATGATATCAATATGAAATTCCAGGAATTAGAAGATGGTCGATATATTGTAAGGATTGAAGGTTTTAAACGAGAAAAAACCATTCATCAAACAAAGCCCATTCGTTGGGATCTGAAATTAATGAATGAAAGTCCGCTAATCTTGCCGGTGAAATTCAGTCATATCGAAACGAATGCCGGTTTTCAGATACTGATGCGCGAATTGAAGAGCTTAGGCTTTTCAAAGCCGCGCTCCGCAAAGGAATTTGAAGAAGTGATGGCTGATTTACTTGGGTCCATCGTTGAAGTGAGCCTTACCACGACAAATAAGGAAGAAGGATATCGGGAAATTCGTTTTTTACGAAGATTGTATTAGTTGGCGGCAAGGTGAAAAACCTTAGGTAGCCTGACATCCTTGAAAATTGGAAAGTGGCCTTCAATTGAAGGCCACTATTTTTTGCGATTACTTTTTAGCTAAAAAAGCTTCAATACGGTCCAAGGCCTTTTCCAGGGTCTCCATGGAATAGGCATAAGATATCCTGAAGTACCCTTCGCCAAGGGGAGAGAAGGCATCTCCAGGGACCACTGCCACTTTTTCCTGTTGAACAAGCTTAAGGCAAAAGTCAAGGGAAGAGTCATAGCCTTCAGGCAGCTTTATAAAGAAGTAAAAGGCACCATTTGGTTTGACTATTTCCAGTTTCATCGCTTGTAAGCGACTGTACACGTATTCCCGTCTCCGTGCATACTCAGTCTTCATGGGTATTGCATCATTTCTGCCTGCCGTCAATGCTTCCAAGGCAGCTCTCTGCGATATGGATGCGGCACATGTCACATTGTATTGGTGAACCTTCAGGAGATGCTGAGAGATGGCTGCAGGCGCAAACAGAAGGCCAATTCTCCACCCGGTCATGGAATGGGACTTGGACAATCCGTTCAAGACGATGGTTTGTTCTTTTAAGAAAGTGGCAATCGAAACATGCTCCTGATCGAATACCAGCTCACTGTATATCTCATCAGCCAATATGAAGATGTCCTTGCCCCTAACAAGTTCGGCAATGTCCAATAATTCTTCGGCAGTTAATGTAACCCCGGTCGGATTCGATGGATAGGGCAGAACGATGCACCGAGTGTTTTCAGTTATGTACTTTTCAAGTATATCTGCCGTCAAACGAAATCCATTTTTTGTTGTATCGGCATAAACAGGTGTTGCGCCGCACATCTTAATGATGGGTTCGTATCCCGGATATACCGGACCAGGTAATATTACTTCGTTCCCTGGGATGAGAATCGTCCGAAAGGCAATGTCTATGCCTTCGCTGGCACCAGAGGTCACGATCACTTCATTCGCGGGATCATACTCAAGCTTGTATTTATCTTTTACATAATTTGAAGCGGCTTCCCTTAATTCCAGATAGCCGGCATTGTGAGTATAAACGGTATAGTCATTATTGATGGCTTGTTTTGCCGCTTCTTTAATATGCGTTGGAGTTGGAAAGTCAGGCTGTCCTATCGTTAAGGAAATGGTGCCTTCGATATCAGCGACCATATTGTAGAATTTGCGGATTCCTGATATTTGTACGTCTTTTACTAGAGGGTTTATTAAATGTTCCATCTATGAATATCCTCCCTTATCTACCTACATGAATTTATGTACTATGTTTGACTCATTCATCCTATTTTATCATTTAGTTTGGAGGGGGAGAAAACTTTTTGAGATTAATGAAATAAAGGTATAATGTATGATAAGAAAATTTTGAGGGTTGATACATTTGATAAGGACTTGCGCAATTACTTCTAATCAAGAAATCAGTTTTGATTTACCGCTAACGGAAATGAATAATCCGGATATCGAGTGGTACTGGGTGGATTTTTCCAATCCCACAAACAAGGAAATCGAACTTTTAACCAATCATTTTCACTTTCATCCGCTGGCAATTGAAGATTGCCTGGATGATTTTAATCAACGTCCCAAAATGGATTTTTATGAAGGCTACCAATTTCTTGTGATTCATGCTTTAAGGGAGAAGGTATTTAAAGCAGTGGAATTGGATATGTTTGTTGGTGAAAAATGGATAGTCAGTTTTCATAAGGAAGATATGCTTGAACTGGAAAAGGTATGGGAAGAAATTGCCGGTAATAAAATGTTGAAGCAAAGTCCCTTTTTCTTGATGCATAGGATAATTGACAGGATCGTCGATGAATTCTTCCCGCCTGTTTATAAAATTGAAAGCGAATTGGCTAGCATTGAGGAAAATACTGAAAATGACACGATTAACGAATTGATGGATCAGCTTTTCGATTTACGTACAGATATGTCCAGGCTCCGTCGGACCATATTGCCGATGCGTGATTTATTGTACAGAATGATTTCATCGGAGCGTCTGAATTACTTGAAAGATCAGCATCTATATTTTAATGATGTGTACGATCATCTTCTTAAATTGACTGAAATGCTTGAATCGTATCGAGATTTTTCGTCCGATATCCGTGATAGCTATTTGTCTGTGAACTCTAATAATATGAATTCAACGATGATGACATTGACTGTCATCACTACCATTTTCATGCCGCTGACCTTCATAGTGGGCGTATATGGGATGAACTTTGAATATATGCCGGAATTAAATTGGCATTATGGCTATTTCCTCATTCTTGGAACGATGGGCGGTATTGCCTTGATGATGTTTTTATTCTTTGTAAAAAAAGGTTGGCTCAATCCAAAGAAAAAGTCGCGAAAGAGATAGAAACATTTCAGAAATTGGTGAGTATGCATTATTTTGTTTGCGCTGCGGGGGTTTATATCGAAGGGATAGGCTCACGAACGATATGGTGGCGGAATGACAGTGGTGAAAATGAGCTTGGAATAAGGGGGACTCAGATGGGTCCCTTTTTTGTTTGGGCTTTAATAAAGGCTCTTTTCGTAAAGATTGTTGTTTTTAAAACGAAACTATTTAAGGTTGATTGGAGCGGAAGTGCGAGACTCCTGCGGGAGCAGCGGGACAGGTGAGACCCCACAGGCGTTTTCGCCGAGGAGGCTCACCGCCCGCCCGCGGAAAGCGAGCATCTGGAGGGGAAATCAACCACAACTCACTACCTGGTAAATAGCAACAAAGTATGTGAAAACAGCCTTAATAAATGATCACTTCTGGATTTTTTTTATCCATGCTCTAAACAAAAGAAATATTTAACCGAATTATTAGGTATGAGTTCATTGATGAAACCATGATATTTTTCCTAGCGGTTTAATGATTTATGGAATTTTGAAATGAAAAAGCAGAAGGGCGAGATGAAACAGTGGAAGCAAATAAAGGTATATTACTGGAAAGTGGAACGAATGAGCTTGAGATAGTGGAATTCGGTCTCGGAAAGAATAAATTCGGCATTAACGTAATTAAGGTGAAGGAAATCATCAATCCTGTCCCCATCACGCTTGTCCCTCATTCCCATCCAAATGTGGAGGGGATCATCGAGCTTCGCGGAGAAGTACTGCCAGTTGTGAATGTCGCGGATGCTTTAGGGTTTCCTCCATCTGAAACTCCTGAGCAGGATAAATTCATAGTGGCTGAATTCAATCAGCAAAAAGTGGTTTTCCATGTCCATACCGTAACACAGATCCACCGTATTTCCTGGTCCCAAATCGAAAAGCCTTCGGATATGTATCAGGGCCTTGAAAGTCAGATTATCGGAGTAATAAAATTAAATAGTGAAATGTTACTGTTACTCGATTTTGAAAAAATAGTGGTCGAAATCAATCCAGAATCAGGAATAAACATCCAACAGGTAAAAAAGCTTGGTATCCGGCAAAATTCTGACAAGAGGATCCTGATTGCTGAAGATTCACCATTACTGAGAAAGCTGCTGTTCGATACATTGTCAGAAGCAGGATTCAAGTACTTGGAGTTTTATGAGAATGGACTTGATGCATTTAATTATCTTGAGAATTTGATTGAATCAGGAAAAGTTGTTGAAGATGAAGTGCAACTGGTGATTACCGATATTGAGATGCCTCAGATGGATGGACATCATTTGACTAGAAGAATAAAGGAAAACGGAGAACTCGCTGGGCTGCCGGTGATTATTTTCTCTTCTTTGATTACTGACAGCCTGCGTCATAAAGGTCAGGTCGTAGGGGCTGACGCGCAAATCAGCAAGCCTGAAATTGCAGAGCTTATACAGTTGATAGACAGATTGGTATTATGAATGTGAAAAAGGGCCGATGAGGCGTTACCTCACGGCCCTATTGATTTATCAATGATCAATACTTGGAACCTTTTCCTAAAAAGGAGGATGGGAATGGATTGTGAAAAGGTTGCTTGACCGACTTGCGCCCGTGAGCCCTTTTCTCGGTATTGGTTGTGTTCGGTTGTTTTTCACCTGCTTGTCCAACGTAAGATTGCAGGATCTGTTTGGCTTTTGATAATGACAACGCGGCTTTAGGGTTCCGTATGGAGGCTGCCCTGCTGCCGAGGTGGGGTAGTTTTTTCAAATCTTCCTTAGTGGGAGGTAAATGAAAAACATATGATCCGCATTCGACAATGACATCGGATTGTTGTGCTGCAAAGCGAGGGTTATCAGAGAAATGAAGTCCAATCTTCTTCGCTTTTCCTTCTTGCATAAGCTTGCTTAATGCGAGCCGTTTTAAATTATATAAATTCTTTGGCTCCAATGCAGTCTTTGCATGTTTATTGACAATAAACACGGCTTGGGCAAGGGAGTTTATCGAAAACTCATCCCTTTCAGAATGTCCTTTCGTTTGGTTCATTAGTGGAAACTCCTTTTCTTAATAAGGTTAGAAGGACGTTACATACAGACTTCCTTCAGGAAAAACCTGTTTTATATATTGGTTGAAATAGGGACGTATGTGCAACTAGGCAGAAAATAGTGAAATAATTAAGCATGTACATCTCTAGGGTATGACCATCATTTCCCAACACTTTACCATCTATTCATTTTCATATTATACCACTTCAAAATATATAGGGAAGTAAAATTCAATCCGACTCCCTTTTGGTCCAAGAAAAAGAAGGCGTTTATGTCGCCTTCTGTCCAACTCTTATTGAGTGTAGATATTGATATTTTCAGATACCCCAGCCTGTGCGCCGAATTGTTGTTGCTGGTAACCCTGAAAGCCTTGATAGGGAGGGTACGCTGGATAAGCAGGGTAAGGAGGGTAGGCGGGCGGGTATGGAGGAGGATATGGAGGATAGACAGGTGGACGGTTATTGAATAGCAACGGTCCAATTGCCAATCCTGCAACAAAAGCTACAGGAGCCAATAGCGGAAAGAAAGGAAAGAAGCGCTCGTCATTCCAATATTCAGGTCCATATTCATTCCCATATGCATTTCTGTAATCGTTCTGCAGCATTATGGTCTGTGGATAGTGGTAGTAAGGTAAATAATGTGTTTGCATAATTAGCCTCCTTTTCTCAAATTCTTTACATAGTATGGATTTTTTAAAGAAAAGAGCCTGTTTCATCTTAATCTGTTATAATGAAGCTAATTATGATAAAAATTTGGGGTGTCCTGGATGGAAAGGTTTAAAAACATTTTTGCAGTCGGTTTTGGAGGAGCGGCTGGAGCGATATTGCGTTATTGCGTAATCTTGTCTGCTGGCCATACCTTCTTCCCGCTTGGAACCCTCTTAATAAATATAGTAGGCAGCTTTTTACTTGGAATGATAAATGGGTATTTCGCCTCAAAAAAGAAATCGTTTGTTTTTTTTGCCCTGGGCAGCGGGTTTTGCGGCGGTTTTACCACAATGTCCACATTTTCTCAGGAAGTGGTGAATCTCCTGCAGACTTCTCTGCCATTGGCGGGAATGTATCTTGGAGCCACGCTTTTATTTGGTTTGGCCGCTGGTTTCCTTGGACTGGGCCTGTTTGAAAAAAGGAGAGGTGAGACTCTTTGATTGAGGTCCTTTCAGTTTTTATAGGAGGCTTTTTTGGGGCAACTTCTAGATATGTCTTGCAGATTATTTTTAATAGGCTATTGCCAGCCGTCTCGATACCCGTTAGCATTTTACTGATTAATCTTATAGGATCCTTTGGGCTGGGAATGGTGTTGCCACAGAAAGAAAGCTGGGCTTTATCTTTGCAGGTTTTTCTGACTATAGGTTTCCTTGGCGCTTTTACGACCTTTTCAACATTCAGTATGGAAACACTTGAACTTATAAGAAAACACCGTTATATAGATTGCCTTATCTATATAACGGTGTCTGTTTTAGGTTGTATCGGCACTTTCCTATGTGGCTATTTAAGTATGGTATAACCTTTATGGTAATTACCATGGGTACTGGTAAAAAAAACCTGGTTTTCTCAGATATACATCTAATGCTATAATTCATAGGAGTCGATTACAAATGATTCATGGCAACAAGTTGTTTTATCCGCACAGGTTTTGTTAATAAGTGTGGCGGTTTTCCCCTGTGTTCTTTTTCTATCATTTTTCGGCTTGGAATTCGTAAACAGTTAACTCCGGACGTGAAAGAAAACGATAGGGGAGACGGGTAGTGCCAAGGCCTCGATTAACATGTAACGTTAATGAATCGATTTCATATGTGCCTTCCCGGTACTTTTCAGCGTATGGGGGAGTTACCAGGGCACCGGCAAAGGGGATTTGCACTTGACCTCCATGACTGTGACCGCTTATTTGATACTGGATGTCGTAAGTCCTTGATATGTCGGCAAGGTCAGGGGCATGTGAAAGCATGATGGTGAACACTTCTTTCGGGATGCCGAAAAGGGCTTTTTCAAAATCCGGCTTTCCTAGCATGGCATCATCAACACCGGCAATGATTATTTCTTCAGCCGTTAATAAGGTTATCTTAGCTGAGGTATTTTGCAACATGGTAAAATGGGATTTTTCCATGATATCGCTGTAAATTTCTGAGCCATATCCCCCATGATCATGGTTACCGTAGATGCTGAATTTTCCAAGCGGCGCTTTGAGCTGATTCAAAACGAGAGGGATTTTTTGGTGAGCCTTGTATTTATTAGGCTGGTCCATTAAATCTCCAGTAAATAAAATAACATCAGGGTCCAGTTCGTTTATCTTATTGACAATTGCTTGTAAATCCTTAAGCTGAAATTGAAAGCCTAAATGCGTATCGCTGAATTGGACCATTTTCATGCCATGAAAACCTTTTGGGATAAGCGGATTGCTGATGATTTTATGCTTGGTTTCCAACCATTTCGGCTCCAAATTATGGGCATAAAAGTTTCCGCCAATACCTAAACCGGTTAAGGTAGCCAAAGTACCAAGACTTTTCTTTAAGAATGTTCTTCTGGAAATGGGTTTATTCAAATTAATCAACCTATCTAATATAAAAATGTTACTTCCTCATACTAACAAACAATATACATAAATTGAAGAAAATATCTTCTATAAGCTTATGAAAAACATGTAAACTGGGGTTTGATGAAACCGTATCCGGTTTGAAATTGAACATCTATACGGAGGTAACATGATGACCGAACCAATGTTTATTACACTGATTATACTTCTATGCGCGATTGCGCTTTTTATACAAGGAAAATTTCGAGCAGATTTAATTGCACTTAGTGCGCTATCCATTCTTGGGTTACTGGGGATTCTTTCATTGGATGAACTAGTGGCCGGTTTTGCGAATCAAGTGGTCATCATGCTGGCTGGGCTATTCATAGTCGGTGCCGGCCTGTTAAATACAGGAATCGTGGAAAAGGCAGGAAACAAGTTGTTGGGTTTATGTGGGGGCAGTGAATGGAAATCGCTGCTTATCGTCATGCTGACAGCAGGAATATTAAGTGCTTTTTTAAGCGGAACCGGAATTGTTTCCATACTGCTGCCGCTCGTCATGAGCATGGCCTTACAACAAAAAACAAGTCCGACAAGGTATTTATTGCCCCTTGCCTATGCAAGCAGTATTGGAGGGCTATTAACACTTACGGGTACTCCCTCCAATATGATCGTCGCTGATGTATTACGGCAAAATGGAATAGGGAATTTATCATTTTTTGACTTTACACCTGTGGGCTTAGTCGCCTTTGCAGCAGGGTTATTCTTCATGTTGACACTCGGACGCCTGTTGCTTCCCGAGAAGACCATTGCAGCGAACAATAGTGTAAAGGGACTGTCGGCAGGGGAGCTTGCCGGCATGTACAAAGTATATGACCGATTGCATTATCTGCATATACCCGCTACTTCCGATATTGTTGGGGAAAGGCTGTCGGACCTCCAGCTTCCTATTCAGTATGAATTGACTTTAATTGAAATCCAGCGGAAGCCAAAGGATAAGCAACTGCCGCTGTTGCAAAGGCAGCAGACGATTTCAGCCAGGGCGGATGAGGTTCTTCACCCTGAAGATATCATTTTGGTGTTTGGAGAAGAAGAGGCAGTTGAGAGATTGGCACTTAACTATGAACTGGAATTTAAACATTTCAATACCGAACAAATAAAGAAACATTTTCTTAGCAGTAGATTTGGATTGACGGAAATATTGATCGTCCCGAACTCGGATTATGAAAATCAAACTTTGATAGATGTCCATTTTCGTGAGAAATACCAATGTAATGTACTGGCAATCAATCGGAATGGCGAATATATTCAAGCGGATGTCGGAACGGAACGCCTGAAACCGGGGGATGCAATCCTGATACATGGAGAATGGGAGAACATTGAAAGGATTTCCTCGGATTTGCAGGATGTCATCGTTATTGGGAGTACATCAGAAGATGGCTCACCGGTGAATTCCAAGGGCAAAGCGTGGATTGCCTTGGGAATCACTGCTTTGATGGTCATTCTTTTATCGATGGAATCCGTCCCTGCTGTACTGTCGGTATTGACGGCTGCATTGTTGATGGTGGTTACTGGCTGTGTTCGTTCGATGGAGGATGCTTACCAAAAGATTAACTGGGAACCTGTGCTATTGATAGCTGCCATGTTCGGAATTACGGCTGCATTGGATAATACGGGTGGAGTGAGAATGATAAGTGATTGGCTTGCCGTTTTATTCAGTAATATCGGAGCACACGGCATATTAGCGGTCTTTTACCTCCTGACACTGATCCTGAGCCAATTCATCCCGTATGGAGCCGCGACGGTTATCATGACGCCCATCGCCCTGACATCTGCGGTTAATCAAGGAATCGATCCACTTCCTGTATTTCTATGCCTTGCCGTTGCTGGCAGTTTGGCGTTATCCACTCCAAGGGTTGCCACTACCAACGCGCTTGTCATGACGGCAGGTGATTACAAGCATAAAGATTTTATCATGATCGGGATATCCATACAGATTTTCATTGGCGTTATCATGGTGATCACGATACCATGGTTCTTCCCTTTTTGATCAGACTGAAGGCATTGTTCCATTTATGGACAATGCCTTCAGTTTCTTTAAATTAATCGCAGCGAAAGTAAGCATCGCAGCAATCGACAATTTTTTAAGTCCCCTTAAAGTATTCCATGCATACCATGCTTTTCTTTTGCATCTGCGGATACAAGCTCAATCGTTTCTTTACGTTAGCATATATAGGTTTTATATCTTGATGATGACACAGATATGCATCCTGTCATATCTAGTTTTATTAATTCTATTTAAAACCATGAAGACTTTAGGCAAAGGGTTCTATCTAAAAGTTAAAGAAAGTTGATTGGAGCGGGTGTTCGAGACTCCTGCGTGAAAAGCGAGGCCAGGGGAGACCCCGCAGGCGCAAAGACGCCGAGGAGGCTCCCGGACCGCCTGCGGAAAGCGAGTGCCTGGAGAGGAAATCAGCGTTCATTTACAAACCATAAAAAATGGTAGGCATTGTTCCGGACAATGCCTTTTCAATGTATTTCTTTTCAAAACGATAGGATGAATGGGGAATTTTAGTGTATTGAAAAAAGAGTTATGCAGTAGGAATTAAAATTATTTATTATCAATGCAAGAAACTAATGGTATAATTTTGGCATATTGGTGTTTTCGTAATTAGGGGGAAGATGCATCATGGATACAGAAAAGATATTAAAGAATTTAGACAGGGTGACACCATTCTTTCAACCGATTTTCAGTGCAGATCAACATCAGGTAATCGGGTATGAAATTCTAGGGCGCTATGAGGAACAATCTGAATATAAAAGCCTTGGCCCATTTTTTCACGATTCTGCAGTGCCGGAAGAGTATAGGGTGGAAGTGGATAATTACGTACTTGAAATTGCCTTGGAGAGAATAAAGGACTATGGTGAAGATTTTCTTATCTTTATCAACAGAGATCCTAATTTGCTTATGCTGGATCATGGCGAAGAATTCATGGAGATTTTACACCGTCATTTTCAACCGGAGGAAATGCACCGGATCGTTTTGGAATTATCAGACACGATCAGTCCGGAAAACATAGATCCTCTGCAGCATGTGCTTGCTTACTTTAAAACATATGGGATTAAGATAGCTTTAGATCATTTAGGACAAGATACGCAACTGGACCGAATCGCACAGATTTCTCCGAATATTTTAAAAGTTAACCTGGACCAGCTTCGCATCTCAGGTGGGGATGCCTATCAGGTCATCCTGTTTTCTTTAAGCATGCTAGCACGTAAAATCGGCGCCAACTTACTATTTGAGAACATTGAGTCCGAATACCAGCTTCGCTTTGCATGGAAGAATGGGGGACGATATTATCAAGGGTATTTCTTGGCGAAACCGGAAGGCGAATTCATTAATAAAGATTTACTTCGTGAAAAATTCCATCAAGAATGCCAGTCCTTCATTTCTTTAGAGACCAAGAAGCTTGAAGCCGTTTATCAAAAGACTTTGCAATTCAACGAGAATATGCATAACTTCTTAAAACAGCACAAGCGGGCCGGCTCACATGAAGAGTTTCTCGGAGTTTTGGCGAAAAAATTGGATTCAATATGTTTTCGTCTATATATATGTGATGAAGCGGGGTATCAAAAATCCCCCAATATCCTCCATAAGGACGGACAATGGATGGTCCAACCGAGTTATATGAATAAAAATTGGAGCTGGAGACCTTATTTCCTCGAAAATATTGTAAAGATGCGTAACGAGAAAAAAGGAAGGTTATCCGATTTATACAGTGATATTGAAACCGGGGAAACCATTCGGACCTTTTCCTATCCACTGAATAATAAGGAATATATTTTCTGTGATCTTTCTTATAGTTATTTATATGAAAATGAAGCACTATTATAAAAAACGATTCATGAATATAATCGCTTTAAATGTGTAACGATAAGCAGAAATGATGCGCTTGGAGGAGACATATTTTGAGCACGTACATCTGGATTCTAATCATTATCGTTACAGTCATGGCGTTATATCTGCTCTTTTATACTTATTCTGTAGCAAGGGCACAGAAAGTGAAAGCCGGTTATGATTCGACTATCGATGATTCAGTTAAGGAACATCCTTATTTAAAGAACCCGATATTCGTTTCTCTTTTTATTGGGACGATTTTGGTTGCCGGTTTTATTTTTTACTATGCTTTTCGATAGTTGTAAGAAGAAGATTTCAATATCATGAAATCTTCTTTTTTATTGTGAAAAATGGGCGATGGTTTCAAGGTCTAACGGAGAATGTGATTTTGTAGTTTGGCTTTGATCTGGACGGGTATTGAAAGACATAGGCAAAAAATCCGAATCATTAGGAGAAATTCTATAACGAGGAGATGATTGTAATGAGTAAATATTTAGTTGCATGTCTTGCCAGCGTCCTTTTATTTTTAAGTGGGGGGGTCACTGCTTCAGCGGAGGGCTTACATAGAGAGGAAGTACTATCTTTAATACATGATGCCATGGAGAATCAGGTTTCGATCAGTGAGGAAGTACGTTCTAAGGAAGCGATTGAAGGGAAGTTGGAAAAACATTTCACTGGTGATTTCATCGAGAAGTTCGTCCACGCGAATGTAGTGAAAGTCGATGGCGGTTATACCGCATTTGGTTCAGATTTCGCTCCGTATTATATCCCTTTCTTCAGTTACGATAAGAATACGGAAATTGTATATGGGAAAAAAGGTGATGTCATTTATGTTCAGGAAGAATTCCAGGACAATGGGGACGGACCTGTAACGATGGAAAAACATGTAGAAGCAGTTACTTTGAAAAAGGAAAATGGCGCTTGGAAGGTAAAGGATGTAAAGTATGAAAGCAGAAAATAGAATGGGGGATTTTAAAGGAAGCTGAAATGAAAAAGTCTAGAGAAGGCCACAGCCTTCTCTAGACTTTTTATTATATATTCAATTCCTTTTTTATTTCGTCCAATTCAAAACCAATAATGGCTTTCCCATCGATGACGACCGTTGGTGTGGAATAAGCCCCATATTTATTGGTTAGTTCTTTACGTGCATGCCCATCTGCTTTAATATCTTTTTCTTTGTATACTATATTATTATCATCAAAGAACATTTTCATGATTTTGCAGGGAGGGCAATCAGGTTGGGTATAGAGTGTAACGTCTTTCATTTCATTCCTCCATATATGCTTTAGTAAGGTACTTTTTCATTATAGAGAATGCCAAGACATTTGAATAGGGATAAACCTCAAGGATCGTTTTACCGATCTTTCTCCTGTTTTACAAGATAGTCTATCAATCCCATGGAACAAACGTTCAAGTCCATGGCAATGATTTCAAAAACTGGATGATCAGCAGTGATTCCTTTTTCGCCTAAATGAACAGCGACTTCCGTGAAAATATTTTTACTGGTTGCTGCCACTTGATCCTCGAAGCTAGCATATTCCCTATATGCCGATTTGGCAGTCTCCACAAATTTAGGCAGCCAGTAATGAAGTTGTTTATATACTTCCTTAGGGTTTTCCGATACGCCGTAATGGCCAAAATATATACGTTCGACGCCAATGCTTTCATACAATTCCGCTGCAGCAAGCATCGCGTCGGGATTAAATTGGTTTGGCGATGTGGACGGTAAGTAAAATTCCAAACCTTCTTCATCGAGTTCACGATAATAGATGCCTACGGTGTCACCTGAAAACATCCCTTTTGAAACCGAATCGTATATGCTTAAATGATGGTTCGCGTGTCCTGGCGTATCATAAAAGGTCAACGTGGAAGTATCACTTGTTTTTAGGGATTCCCTATCTTGTTTAATCAGCATTCTTTCAAAAGGTATAGGTAATATCGGATCGAAAAGCTTGTTGAATTCTTCACCATAGACTGCTTTAGCCCCAGCGATCAAACGCGTTGGATCTTCTAGATGCCTTGCGCCTTTTGGGTGGACGATCACTTTGGCATTCGGACAATGCTGTAAAAAAAGTCCAGCTCCACCTGCATGGTCCAAATGAATATGGGTAAGAATGATATATGTAATATCTTCGAGGGCGATTCCCAAATGTTCGAGCCCCTTCATTAAGTGGGGGATGGAAGGGCTGGCGGAAGTTTCGACTAAGGTGATGTCCTCATCGGCAATTACATATGTTCCTGTACGATTTCTTCTATCCAAATCAAAACCATCAATCAATGAAATTCGAAAACCAAGCTCACTAATGTTTTGCAACAGAATCTACCCCCAGAAAATTTTTCATGTACAAAATCCATTCCTTATTTTATTCTGTTAATAGTGCCATGTAAAGAATGAAGTTTTAAAT
Organism: Peribacillus sp. S4; assembly: GCF_046715815.1. Classification (NCBI taxonomy): domain Bacteria; kingdom Bacillati; phylum Bacillota; class Bacilli; order Caryophanales; family Bacillaceae; genus Peribacillus; species Peribacillus sp. S4. The sequence continues at coordinate 1,522,675 of NZ_CP175708.1, forward strand.
TATTCTGAATTTATTTCCGCGTGGCTACTGGATAGAAAAGTATGGTATAGTGAAACCTATCGAAAAGGTTTTATTCAGAAAGGAGAGGGAGTATGTCTCAATTACAGGGCATCCTTACCAGATTGAAAAGTCTTCAAGAGCAAGCGAAGGAATCTGAATCTGCTCAACGTTTTTTTGAAATAGATGGTGTGAAAAAGTGCCAGGTTACATATTTCAGCAAAACAGAAATGTTCGAGCTTGAAGTATACAGTGATAAAGGGAAATCATCAAAATATCAATTTGATAATATTGATATGATTACCATTGAAATCTTTGATCTTCTTCAATCTTAAAAACACACAAAAAGCCGCCTTCCATTGGAAGCGGCTTTTTTATTGTGAAAAACCGGTCAATTTTTACTGAATGAAGTAGTGATTTTTACGACATCTTATTAGTTGGAGGGATGTAAATGAAAAATCCGATGGTAATATGCCCGGAATGCGGTGAGGAAAGGGAAATGGAAAATGTATTAACGGCACAATCCAACCAAAATGTGATTTATCAATGCCCGGAATGCGGTTTTAAACAGGTTAACATCAAAACTAGTAAGGGCTAAGGGTCTCTCACGAATCCCGCCAATTGGGATTTTATTGGTCTAGGAATGAGCCTTTTCTGCTTACATATGTTAAACTATAGAAAGAGCTGTTTATAAAAACATATGGTAAGGGGTTTTAACATGATCGGTACTCATGATGGGGATTTATTGGAATCCAGCGTTAAAGATTTAATGATTTCTTCTGAACGCGTGGCCCACGTGCAGGTAACCAATAACTTAGAACATGCACTATTGGTATTAACAAAGAGCGGTTATACGGCCATTCCTGTGTTAGATCCGATGTATAAACTGCATGGTTTAATTAGCACACCAGTCATTCTCGATTCAATCTTGGGACTGGAACGAATTGAATTTGATAATCTTGAGCATAAAAAAGTTTCCGAAATAATGAATATAGAAATACCTCGCCTGCATATTGAAGATACATTGACCAAGGGTGTGGAATTGTTGATTGATCATCCGTTTGTCTGTGTGGAGAATGACGAACATGTATTTGAAGGCATCTTAACAAGAAGGGCAATCTTGAAAAAAGTATTTAAACAAAATACACCTGATAAATAAGCAAGGCATAAAATGACGGTTAACCCCAAGACTCGCCAGTTGGCGAGTTTTCTTGTTTTTTACATATTTGATCCAGTTAGTGGTGAAGTCTATTAACAGGTAGGATCTATTAGGAGAGGATGCAAAAATTGGGCCATGCAATGGATAGTGCAAACGTGCAGAATAAAAAATTGAAACGTCCCTTCATATTGGCTGCCATCATGTTAGCGATGTTTATGAATGCTATTGAAGGAACGATCGTTTCGACGGCAATGCCGGCCATTGTAAGTGATTTAGGTGGTTTTTCACTATACAGCTGGGTGTTTTCAGGCTATTTGTTAATGAACGCCGTAACAGTTTTAATCTACGGAAAGCTATCGGACATACTCGGGAGAAAACCCGTCTTATTATTTGGAATCGTTGTCTTTTTAATCGGCTCTCTTCTTTGCGGCTTTTCCAATTCAATGACGGAACTCATCATTTATCGCTTTGTACAAGGTTTTGGGGCGGGAGCTGTAGCGCCTGTAGCCTCGACAATTATTGGTGATATCTATAAAAATGAAGAGAGGGCACGCGTTCAAGGGTATCTTTCGAGCGTTTGGGGGATTTCTGCGGTAATGGGACCAGTATTGGGCGGCTTGCTCGTTGAATCCCTGACTTGGAAACTTGTCTTTTGGGTCAATATTCCTTTGGGCGTACTATCTTTTATTGGAATTTGGTTATTCCTTCATGAAAATATCGAAAAGAAAAAACGTGATATCGATTACCTAGGTGCAACGCTATTAACTTTGTCCATATCCACTCTTATGGTGCTGCTCGTAGAAGGAGGAGTGAAATGGTCATGGACTTCAGCTCCGGTCATATCCTTGGCATTAGTGGCCATCATCACCTTTATCCTATTCATTCTTCAGGAAAAGAAAGCAGCCGAACCGATGATGCCATTTGAAATCTGGCAGGAGCGTTCCATTCTGATTGCGAACCTAGTATCCTTGACGACAGGGGTGATGATGATTGGATTATCAAGTTTCCTCCCCACATTCGTTCAGGGCGTGATGGAGCGCTCGCCTACGGTAGCTGGTTTTACATTGACAGCCATGTCAATTGGCTGGCCGATCGCATCTATGGTGTCAGGCAAGTTATTGTTGAAAATAGGATTTAAATCAACCTCCCTTCTTGGAGGGTGCTCATTGATCCTTGGGAGTCTGATCCTAGTATGGATGAAGCCGGAAGCTGGGCCCATTATTGCCGCCATGGGTTCCTTCTTTGTCGGTGTAGGCATGGGCTTGACTTCTACTTCATTCATTGTCGTCATTCAAAAAACCGTCAGCTGGGAACGAAGGGGTATTGCGACAGCTTCCAATATGTTCATGCGTAATTTAGGTAATACTGTAGGTGCTGCATTACTTGGAGGAATCATGAATATGAGACTTCACGCTTATCTGAACGAGCATGTGCCGGCCGGATCGGGAGTGACGATAGATACGGCAAATAAATTGTTGAACAGTGAAGAACGCACGTCGCTTCCTGAAAATGTGGTAAATGTTTTACAGGAAGGACTTACATTGTCTTTACAGACGATTTATCTCATTGTTCTAGTCTTCTCTGTAATCAGCTTTCTGTTTCTAACGAGACTAAGAAAGAATAAGGAAGAATAAGAAGGCATAGGAAAAAGGCAGACTCGTTAATGTAGTTTGCCTTTGTTTTAAGGAAATGCAACTCTGATGACCAATTGAATCGATAATGCGATCGTGACCGAATGTAAAATGAATCTCAACTGTCCAGTGGAGATTTTTTGAGCCACACGCAAGGCCAGCCGTAATCCGATCAGGGAACCGAACGTGTAATAAATGGCAATCCAATTTACCGGCCATGAATAGGTAATGAATGCAGCTCTACAGCTAATGAAAGTTTGGAATCTAGTAAAGGCCAGGGATTGAAGGTAGGTGGCGCCATTTCTTAAAAAGGTATACATGAGCATGGTCGCCTGTCCCGGTCCGAACATTCCGTCATAGACACTGATTCCGAATAGGATGGATAAACTTTTTTTGGGAGATGCCAATCCGATTCATCGGAAGGTTGCGGTTTTTTGATGAAATTCATGATCAAAGCGACAGTCAAAAGGCAGATGGCTAACAAATTCATTGCCTTCCCGGAGAATGAATTAGCAAGCAGACCGCCGTATAAGCCACCAAAAAGGGCAAATGGGATTAACTGGAGGGCATCCTTCAATTTTAGCTGCTTTTTCTTGAGTAAAATATAAAAGCTAGAAAAAGAAGAAAACATTGGGGAATTTGACTGATCCAATAACCTGGTGAATGGGTGGGCCTATCAAAAGAAGGGACGGCATGCCGTTGAGACCGCCGCTCCGGGCCAATGTCCCGACAAAGGATGCTGCAAAACTGATGGCAAGCAATAAATGATCGTCAAAGGATATTCACTCCGTTCCTTTTCTCTTGTATTATAAGCGGACTTTGTTGATAATAAAATTTAAATAAATTAAATCATCATGATAAGATTTAATTATCAAGAGGTTGGTGTGTATGTCATTTTCAGAATTTCATTTATTATCAGTGCTTGCTCAGGAAATGAATATGAGAAAAGCAGCTGAGCGGTTGTTCGTTTCCCAGCCGGCTTTATCCCAGCGTTTACAATCAATAGAAAAGGATTGGGGCTCGAAACTGTTTCTGCGTTCACAAAAAGGGCTGTCACTGACGCCTGCAGGTGAAGCGGTAATTCGTTTGGCCAATGAGGTTATAGAAAAAGAAGAGAAGGTCAGGGAAAGTATTCAAGCCATGGACCATGAAGTATATGGCACTTTGAAAATAGCCTGTGCCTCGATTGTCGGTCAAAATTGGCTGCCGCAAGTATTGAAAAAGTTCGTCCGAAAATATCCGTATGCAAAAATTTCCTTGATCACTGGCTGGAGCAGTGAGATTTTAAAGTCTTTGTATGAAGGGCAAGTGCATATTGGCATCATAAGGGGAGCACCGGATTGGAAAGGCGTAAAACAGCATTTATTCACGGATATGCTGTATTTGGTGGATACTGAAATGAAGGAACTGAATCAAGTGTTCGAAACGGACCGTCCATTCATTCAGTTTAAGAGCGATTCGAATTATTATCAGGAAATTCAAGATTGGTGGCATCGGCAATTTCAAACGACACCAAAAAACACCATAGTCGTTGATCAAATCGAAACATGCAAACAAATGGTGTTTAATGGTATTGGATATGCGATCCTGCCAGCCATCACTTTACATGATAAAGATACGAATGTATTTAAAATCCCTCTACTGGATGGGCATAACCACTCAATCGAACGTGATACATGGCTTTGCGGCTATGAATCTGCCTTCCAGTTAAAGCAAGTCCAGGCATTCACGGAAGTGGTTAAAGAGCATATTCGCGACCAAGGAATGTTATAGGTCCGCCGACGAAAATGTCAATAGGGCAGAATAATATATATGAGTGACATTCAACTTGTCTTGCCGGCAGTTGTCTGGTAAATTTAAAACGAGTAATGATACATATTTAGGAGGTTTACCCGGAATGAATAAAATGGATGCAAACGAAATTATTTCTTTTATCTCGAATAGTAAAAAATCCACACCTGTAAAGGTATATGTCAAAGGCGATTTAGAAGGCCTGGATTTTGGTCCAGCTTCTAAAACTTTCATAACAGGAAATACAGGGGTTGTATTCGGTGAGTGGTCTGAAATCGAAGAAGCGATCAAGGCAGCAGGAACAAAAATCGAGGATTATGTAGTTGAAAATGATCGTCGTAACTCTGCCATTCCTTTATTGGATCTAAAAGGCATCAAAGCCCGTATCGAGCCAGGCGCAATAATCCGTGACCAAGTTTCCATTGGAGATAACGCAGTCATCATGATGGGTGCATCAATCAATATTGGATCTGTCATCGGTGAAGGTACAATGATCGACATGAACGCAATACTGGGCGGACGTGCAACAGTGGGCAAAAACTGTCACGTAGGTGCTGGTGCCGTTTTAGCAGGTGTCATCGAGCCGCCTTCCGCACAGCCGGTCATTTTGGAAGATGATGTATTGATCGGAGCCAATGCGGTCGTACTGGAAGGTGTCAAAATCGGAGAAGGTTCCGTTGTCGCTGCTGGTGCCGTCGTAACGAAAGACGTTCCTCCATACTCCGTGGCTGCTGGTATCCCGGCGAGGGTCATTAAACAAATTGACGAAAAAACAAAATCAAAAACAGAAATCATGCAAGAACTTCGTCAACTTTAATTTCTTTAGTGAATATTGCCTGAAGCGTGGATAACTATATCCACGCTTTCTGTATAGGGAGGGAATAATGTGAAAATAAACCCTTTTGCCAAGATCCGGCGTGATCTGCATCAAATACCGGAGATAGGGTTCAAAGAATTTAAGACGCAGCAATACCTACTGAATTACATAACGAATCTGGCCCAGGAGCGAATGGAAATAGAAACATGGCGAACTGGGATATTCGTGAAAGTGAAGGGAATGAACCCGCGAAAAACCATAGGCTACAGGGCTGATATAGACGGTTTGCCGATAAAAGAGGAAACCGGATTGCCGTTTGCATCCAACCACGAGGAATATATGCATGCCTGCGGTCATGATTTTCATATGAGCATAGGTTTGGGATTATTGACATATTTCACGGAAAATCCGATCGATGATGACTTGCTATTCATCTTCCAGCCTGCAGAAGAGGGTCCTGGCGGAGCTGAACCAATGCTTAAATCGGAAACGATGAAAAAATGGAAGCCTGATATGATCCTTGCTTTACATATTGCTCCGGAGTATCCAGTTGGGACGATTGCCGTTAAAGAAGGGCTTCTATTTGCCAATACATCTGAATTATTCATCGATTTGAGGGGGAAGGGAGGGCATGCAGCCTACCCGCACGAAACAAATGATATGGTCATTGCGGCCTGCTCGCTTGTAGGGCAGCTTCAAACAATCGTATCCAGGAATGTCAATCCGCTAGATTCAGCTGTCATTACAGTTGGGAAGATCACTGGAGGCACCGTTCAAAACATTATTGCGGAGACAGCGCGGTTAGAGGGCACAATACGCACTCTTAACCCCGAATCGATGGTAAAGGTCAAGTCTAGGATAAAAGCGCTTGTGGATGGTATACAAGTAGGATATGAGTGCTTGGCTGAAATCGACTATGGCGCGATGTATCATCAGGTATATAATGAAGAGCGGTTGACCCGGGAATTCATGGATTTCACAGAGAAGTCAACTGCTGTTCATTTGCATGAATGTACTGAAGCAATGACTGGCGAAGATTTTGGTTATATGTTAAAGGAGATTCCAGGATTCATGTTCTGGCTGGGGGTTTCATCGGAATACGGATTGCATCACGCCAAGTTAAGCCCGGACGAAAAAGCCATTGAACTCGCGATCGATCACTTAACGGATTATATAACGTTTAAAGGAAGCAAAGCATAAAAATGATTTTCAGTGCAGAACATGCTCTAAAGAAAGAACGAATGACGTTGGAGGGCTTATTGTGAAAAAAGAATTTGCGGTGATTGGACTTGGCCGTTTTGGCGGCAGCATAGTCAAGACATTAGCTGAAGAAGGATTAGGGGTTCTGGCTATCGATGCCGACGAAGATCGAGTGAATGAATTTGCCAGAATAGCTTCACATGCCGTAGTAGGGGATACGACAGATGAAAATGTACTAAGGAATATAGGGATTAGAAATTTTGATCACGTCATTGTAGCGATTGGCGAGAATATTCAAGCCAGTATATTGACGACTCTCATGCTTAAGGAATTGGGTGTCGGAAATGTTACGGTTAAAGCGCAAAATGATTATCACGAGAAGGTTCTTCGTAAAATCGGGGCCGACTATGTCGTGCACCCCGAACGGGATATGGGGAGAAGGATTGCCCATAATATCGTCTCCAATAATATTCTCGATTATTTGGAGCTTTCTGATGAACACTCCATCGTCGAAATTGTTGCAAGCCAAAAGATGAATGGAAACTCGATAATTGACCTTGATATCCGTGCCCACTATGGACTGAATATAGTCGCAATCAAAAGAGGGAACGAAATTAATGTTTCCCCACAGGCGAGCGATTTAATACATAAAGGTGATATATTAATCGTCATCGGCGCGGATTCGGACATCAATCGCTTTGAAAAAAAAATTGTGGAATAAGTAAGCGTCCTGCTAAAATCGAGCAGCGCTTTTATCAAAGGAAAACCAAAAAGGTTTCGGAATGGCCTCATTCCGAAACCTTTTTGGTTTTTAATTGGATCTTAAGGAGTTATAGGGAATAGCTTCATCGACAATTTTTCAATTCCCTTTTTATTTTTGCGTACATGATAAACTCGTATTTCCGGCACTTCGACAGTGTGGAATCAACAAAATAGGCTTCTTATCAGTTTACTTTCGGAAGCTTTCCATTTTTAAAACAAGAAAGACTGTTGACAAAAGGAGTTCTATCTAACTTTTAAAAGAAAATTGATTGGAGCGGGTATTCGAGATCCTGCGGGAGACGTGTAAGGGAGCCCCACAGGCTTCTAAGGCGCCGGGGAAAGTGAGTGCCTGGAGTGGAATTCAAGGTGGGGGGATTTACAAACCTAAACAAAAAAAGCCCAGCCAAATGATGGCTGGGCTTCTATTATTTATTGCACTTCCATGATGATCGGCAGGATCATCGGACGGCGTTTCGTTTTTTCATATAGGAATGGAGATAGAGTGTCTGTAATTTCATTTTTGATTTCAGACCATTGAGTAGTTTTGCGATCCATCACCTTATTTAAATGCTTTGTGATCAAGGATTGAGCATCGCTGATAAGGTCTCCTGATTCTCTCATATAAACAAATCCGCGTGAGATGATGTCAGGACCGGATGCAATTTTGAATTCCTTCATATTGATGCTGACCACAACAACGACAAGGCCTTCCTCGGAAAGAATCCGACGATCACGGAGAACGATATTACCGATATCCCCAATGCCGCTTCCATCGATATAAACCGAACCTGAAGGGATTTTACCAGCGATTTGAGCTGTGTTCTCACTTAAGGAAAGAACTTCGCCATTATCCATGATAAAACAATTTTCTTCGGGAACGCCGCAATCGACTGCATGGCGGGCATGCAGTTTTTGCATACGGTATTCACCGTGGATTGGCATGAAGAATTTTGGTTTTATCAAACGGAGCATAAGCTTTTGTTCCTGCTGTCCGCCATGTCCTGAAGTATGAATGTCATTAAGAGGACCTGAAATGACGTCTGCTCCTGCACGATATAATTGATTGATCGTTCTGGAAACACTGATTGTGTTACCTGGGATGGGTGAAGATGAAAATACTACCGTATCACCAGGGATGATTTGAATTTGACGGTGAGTGCCGTTCGCTATGCGCGACAGTGCTGCCATTGGTTCACCTTGGCTGCCTGTACAAAGGATGGTTACTTTATTCGCAGGCATACGATTCAATTGCTGTACATCAATAAATGTATCTTTAGGCGCTACGATATAACCAAGATCTTGTCCGATTGATATGGCTGAATCCATGCTTCGGCCAAAAACGGCTATTTTACGGCCGTTGGCCACGGCTGCTTCCACAACTTGCTGAAGGCGATGGATGTTCGATGCAAACGTTGCAAAAATAATCCGGCCGTCAACCTTGCGGAAAATATCTTGAATGGTATCACCGACACGGCTTTCGGACATAGTAAAGTTCTGCACTTCACTATTTGTGCTATCTGAGAGTAAGCACAATACACCTTCTTTACCGATTTCAGCCATCTTGGTCAGGTTTGCAGGCTCACCCACTGGGGTGAAGTCGAATTTAAAATCACCAGTATGGACAATTTGTCCAGGTGGGGTTTTTACGACGATTCCATATGAGTCAGGGATACTGTGAGTTGTACGGAAGAAAGAGACGGACGTTTTCCGGAACTTGATCACTTCATCTTCACTGATTTCAATCATGGTTGTCTGACGTAAAAGGCCGTGTTCTTCCAATTTATTACGAAGCAGTCCAAGTGCAAGCTTCCCGCCGTATACAGGGACATTCACTTTTCTAAGTAAATAAGGAATCCCGCCAATGTGATCTTCATGACCATGGGTAATGAAGACACCTTTGATTTTATCTACATTTTTCTCTAAATAGCTGTAATCTGGAATCACATAGTCAATACCGAGGAGTTCATCTTCAGGAAATTTAATTCCAGCATCAATGATGATGATTTCATCTTGAAACTGAACAGCATATGTGTTCTTACCGATTTCGCCTAAACCGCCCAGGGCGAATACAGCTGTTTGATCGTTTTTTACGAATTTCATAAATTATAGCTCCAATACTTTGTAATCTTCATTTTGTTTTTCATATTCTAAATATGCTCCGGTTACGGGTAGTACGATTTCTACGTTATAAGGTTCTTTTTTTAATTTTAAACGAACGTCACGAACGGATTCACCTTCGACAAACATTGTTTTAGTATTCTCCCTGATGGGAACCTCTGATATGGTTACTTGATAGTATACCTTAAAAACCATTTTAATCTCTCCTCACTAGTTTGCATTGCTTTTTTCATTATATATAAAAACAACAATTTTTTCATGTTTTTCAACATCATGTAAAAATAAACCCAGCTCCGCCATAAAAACGGAAGGGGTTTGATGAATTAAATATACCAATGTCTAAAAGTATATAAAAAAATAGATGGCCGAATCTGGTATCAATCCAATTGTAGCTTCCTCTATCTTATATCCTATCCGTTTTTGCCATGTGTAAAACTTAAATCATGGGATCTTTTTTTAAACGATTTCTTTCTAAATTAATACAGTACCACTGTGTGCAGCGTTTCATGAAAACACAGCGACTCATATTTTGATTGAAATATGTATTCACCAGACCATATAAAAGCCAAGATAGAAAGAATGCCTAACAAGAACTTTACAACAAGGAAGAAGCCCTCCGCAAGTTTTTGAAGGGCTGTCCGAAAAAAATTCGCATATGGATGACGGCCAAGGCAGGAATGAGTGGCAAATCATGCGATAGATTTTTTTCTTAAAAGATCATTCCACTGTTTAACAAGCTTTTTACGAAGCTTTTTTAACATGGCGATCACGCTCCCTTAATTATTATTGTATAGGATTATTCAATAATGTAAATACGTCTTTACAGGTACATGGCCCATTTTTGAAAAAAAAGGCTCTTTCAAACAAGCAACTGGTTTGAGAGGCAGAAGGATGGGAGAAGTGTAATCTGGAAAGCCTGAGTTGGTTTCAATTAAGAATAGTATATGCCCATTCCTGAATAAAAAACGTAACTTTGAGTTGGGTCCGGTAGAGTTACTTGACTTATCTTGATGACAATTATTAAATGGTTACATATTAAAAAGGAAAAAATGAATGAATTGGAAGTGAATCGCAAGTGAAAATCGTATTTTTTGATATTGACGGAACATTGCTTGATCATGAAAAAAAGTTACCTGCTTCAACAAAAGAAGCCATTAAGCAACTGCAGGATAGCGGGGTTTTTGTAGCGATTGCCACAGGAAGGGCTCCGTTCATGTTCGAGTCTTTAAGGGAAGAGCTTGGCATCGATACATTCGTAAGTTTCAATGGACAATACGTTGTTTTTGAAGGGAAAGTCGTTTATAAAAACCCTTTGAGCAAATCTGAGATAAAACGCCTTCACGAACATGCTGAAAAAAATGAAATACCGATCGTGTTCATGAATGAGGAGACAATGAAATCGAGTGTTCCGCATCATAGCAGAATTGAAGAAGCATTGAGCAGCCTTAAGTTTCCCCACCCTGAACATGTGGCGGATTTTTATGAGGACCATGATATATACCAAGCCTTATTATTCTGTTCGGAAGCTGAAGAAGGGAACTTTGTTGGGAAATATGATGATTTTCACTTCATTAGATGGCATGAGTATTCGACGGATGTACTTCCATTCGGGGGTTCAAAGGCTGAAGGCATTAAAATATTAATGGAAAAAGTCGGGTTTGCTCTTGAGGATGTTTACGCCTTTGGAGATGGCTTAAACGATATAGAGATGTTAAAAGTAGCGGGATATGGCGTGGCTATGGGGAATGCCGGTCAGCTTGTGAAGCAAGAGGCCGACTTTGTAACGAAGGATGTCGATGATGATGGCATACTTTTTGGTTTGAAGGAACTTGAACTGATATAAAAAATAAAACCCCCGTCAACCAACAGACGGGGGTTTTGCCTATTACGTTACCTTTCCACCGCAATTGAATTTTCCGGAATGGCATAGGGGTCTTCCGGATTGATATGATCATAAAACATGATACCATTAAGGTGGTCGATTTCATGTTGAAAGCAAATGGCTGCGATGCCTTTCAGGCGGAGTTGAACCGATTTCCCTTCCAGGTCCGTACCCGCAACCGTTATTCGGGCATAACGTGGCACATAGCCGGAAACGGGACGATTTACGGAAAGACAGCCTTCTCCGGATGTCAAGTATGCTTTTTCGACTGAATGGCTAACGAGTTTAGGGTTGAAAAGTGCATAGCTATAAAGTTGATCATCCTTTTCTTTTAAATGAACCGCAATCATCCTTTTTGAAACATTAACCTGTGGTGCAGCCAAGCCAATTCCTGCCCTTAACCCGTATAGAGCAGCAATATCAGGTTTCTGGCTGTTTTGGACATATTCCATCAAGCTGGCTAAAAGTTGCTTATCTTCATTTGATGCCGGAAGCGGAACCTCTACCGCGACTTGCCTTAAGATTGGATCGTCTTCATTAACAAAATCATCCATGGTAAGCATAATCTTTCACCCCATAAAAATTCTTATAATATGTATAGGGTTATTTTAACAAAAAAGAGGCTGAAAGTTAATGAATGGTTTAATGAAAGAAAAATGGAGGGGATGGAATCAAGTCGATGATTTCCTATCCCTGCCATTATTTTATTTGCATGTTGGTCTATTTAAAAAATATTATCATTTTTTGCGAATCAGGGTAAATCGTTAACATTTTCGGGTAAAGGTAATAGTAATTACCTGGTTAGCATAAGCACGCGCCGACGATGATTAACAGAATGAACAGGACAATGATCAGGGCAAAGCCGCTTCCAAAGCCGCAGCCTCCACCATCGCCATATCCATAGCTGGGTGCAGCGGAAACCGGATAACAACATTCTTGGTTGAAACCTCCATACATAATTTCATACCTCCGTTTTTGTATTTATTAAAATGCTGACCATTCAAATTTGAAACGGTCCCTACAGCCTATGCAGTATGGTTTAAAGGGTGTAGGCTAGCGCCCAGTAATGAAAAAAACCTGCTCGGAATATGATTGTAACAAATGTCTGCGGCTTAAGAATGAATTGAGGAACATGAATCTTCAAAGAACTATCAGAAGGAGTTGTCTATGTTGAAACGTTTTGGTCCATTTGTTATCTTACTTCTTTCTTTAGTGACCTTGACTGGTTGTTTTAATGGTTCACCGGAAGAAAGAATCCACAAAATCCTGGAGAAAACTGCAGAAAAGGAAAGTGATTTCACCGCGACTCAAGAGCCGCTTAATGATTTGGAGAAAAAAGAAAAAGAAAAATATGAGAAAATCATTAAACTTGGATTGGATGATTATGAACAGATCGTCGAGCTTTCAGATGAAGCAACCAAGAATATCGACGAAAGGGAAAAAATAATTGAAAAGGAACAAAGCAGTATGCAATCCTCAAAAGAACAATTCAATCAAATAGATGAACAAATCGGGAAAATAGAGGATGAAAAGATAAAAGAAGAAGCGACTGAAATGAAAAAGATCATGAGTGAGCGCTATAGCACCTATGATGATTTATATGAAGCCTATCAACAAAGTCTCGCTTATGATCGTGAATTATATGAGCTTTTCAAAAAAGAGGATTTGAAAATGGATGAATTACAAGTGCAAATCGAGAAAATAAATACCTCTTATACAAAAGTTTTGAAAGCGAATGAGGAATTTAATGCATTAACGGAAAAATCAAATCAAAAAAAAGAAAGTTTTTATGATAGTTCCGGCATAGAAATCGCGGATTCAACAAATTAATATAAATAATGATGGGCTGTGATCCTCACTCACAGCCCCTATTTTTTTCAATCCAGTTCTTTTTGGAATAAAAAAAAATTTTAGAATGGTCTTTTTTTTGTGCAACCAGCCTGATTTAAATTTTCATACCTGTACTAAAAAAAAACGATAATTAAAAATCTAACAGCAGACTTAGATGAAAGCGTTTGAATATTTTTTCGGTATATTATTTTACAGGCTCAAATGCCTTTAGTTAAAGCGGTTTTGGAATCGATGGGATATGCTGGGGAATTGAAATGTTATCCTTGGCCATCCTTAAATTGATAAATAAGGGAAATTTAATAGTACAGTTGTAAATTGAAAACTAATACAGAGAAGAAGTATGAGTATTGGAAATTCTATTAAATCAAAATTATTAGGAACTCCAAGTGATTGACTTGATGTTAATTCATCTTGTAAACTTAATCTATAAAAATTCTTGTATCATTTTCCTTGATTTTTTTTATGGTACAGAATAAGATTGAGACATATTAAGCATATCCACGTTTGAGGATTGGTCTTAAGGGAAAAATAAAAGAATGTATTGTTGCAGAAACTAAAAAGCAAACTATTTTTGCTTTATAGAATAATAATAGCAAACCTTTTTAATGAAAGGATGAGGTGCCAAATGGCTCAAAAAACTAAACAAGCTAAAATTAATGTTCAGGATCAGCTTAAGAAAGTAGAAGAACAATTTGAAACTTTTCAAATTTTAAATGAAGAGGGAGAAGTCGTGAATGAAGCGGCTATGCCTGATTTAAGTGATGAACAATTGCAAGAATTAATGCGCCGTATGGTTTATACACGCATCTTGGATCAACGTTCCATATCACTGAACCGTCAAGGCAGATTAGGTTTCTATGCACCGACTGCCGGTCAAGAAGCTTCTCAAATCGCTTCCCAGTATGCTTTGGAAAAAGAAGATTTCATTTTGCCTGGTTATCGTGATGTTCCGCAAATCGTTTGGCATGGCCTGCCGCTTTGGCAAGCATTCTTATTCTCCCGGGGTCATTTTAAGGGAAATCAAATTCCTGAAGACGTCAATGTAATTTCTCCTCAAATCATTATCGGCGCTCAATATATCCAAGCTGCCGGAGTTGCTCTTGGGTTGAAGAAACGCGGGAAAAAAGCTGTTGCCATTACATATACGGGTGACGGTGGAACCTCACAAGGTGACTTCTATGAGGGAATTAACTTTGCAGGTGCCTTTAAAGCGCCAGCTATCTTCATCGTGCAAAATAACCGTTTCGCAATCTCTACACCAGTTGATTTGCAGTCAGCATCGAAAACATTGGCCCAAAAGGGTGTGGCTGCAGGTATTCCTGGAATCCAGGTTGATGGTATGGATGCGTTGGCCGTTTATACAGCCGTTAAAGAAGCTCGTGAACGTGCAATCAATGGTGAAGGCCCTACATTGATTGAAACATTAACTTACCGTTATGGACCACATACGATGGCTGGGGATGACCCGACACGTTACCGTACTTCCGAAATGGATAACGAGTGGGAACTGAAAGATCCATTGGTTCGTTTCCGCAAGTTCTTGGAAAGCAAAAAACTTTGGAATGAAGAATTAGAAAACGAAACGATAGAGAAAGCCAAAGACGATATTAAAGAAGCAATCAAATTGGCTGATGCAGAACCTAAACAAAAGGTTACAGACCTAATTGAAATCATGTATGAAGAAATGCCTTATAACTTAAAAGAACAATATGAAATTTATAAAGAGAAGGAGTCGAAGTAAGCCATGGCTCAATTGACGATGATTCAAGCAATTACAGAAGCATTACGTACAGAACTTAAAAATGACGAGAATGTACTCGTTTTTGGGGAAGATGTAGGTCTTAATGGAGGAGTTTTCCGTGCAACGGAAAATCTTCAAAAAGAATTCGGTGAAGATCGTGTATTCGATACACCTCTTGCTGAATCTGGAATCGGTGGATTAGCGGTCGGTCTTTCTTTACAAGGTTTCCGTCCTGTTCCTGAAATTCAATTCTTTGGGTTTGTATATGAAGTAATGGATTCCGTAAGCGGTCAGCTTGCTCGTATGCGCTACCGTTCAGGCGGACGTTACAGTGCACCGGTTACAATTCGCTCACCTTTTGGGGGCGGAGTCCATACTCCGGAAATGCATGCTGATAGCTTAGAAGGTTTAATGGCCCAGCAACCAGGGTTAAAGGTAGTTATCCCTTCCACCCCTTACGATGCAAAAGGCTTATTGATTTCAGCGATTCGTGATAATGACCCTGTCATTTTCCTTGAGCACATGAAATTGTACCGTTCTTTCCGTCAGGAAGTTCCTGAAGAAGAATACACAATTCCATTAGGAAAAGCGGATGTGAAAAGAGAAGGAACGGATTTATCCATTATTACTTATGGTGCGATGGTGCAGGAATCCATCAAGGCAGCTGAAGAATTGGCTAAGGATGGCCATTCCGTCGAAGTGGTCGACTTACGGACTGTATCACCATTGGATATCGATACAATCATTGCTTCTGTAGAAAAAACAGGACGCGCTATCGTTGTTCAAGAAGCACAAAAGCAAGCTGGTATAGCAGCGAATGTCGTAGCGGAAATTAACGAACGTGCCATTTTGAGCTTGGATGCTCCAGTACTGCGCGTGGCGGCAGCTGATACGGTATTCCCGTTTTCACAAGCTGAAACAGTATGGCTCCCTAATTATAAAGACATTATTGAAACGGCGACTAAAGTCTTGAAGTTTTAACAATCTTAAGTAATGGAATGAATGTCCTGCTCGGGAAAGTGATTTTGCATTAACGGTAATGCAAGATAAAGGACTTTATTCAAAGCACTAAGTATGATTTAATATAGGAGGTTGAACTCAGTGGCATTCCAATTTAGACTCCCTGATATCGGAGAAGGTATACACGAAGGTGAAATAGTGAAATGGTTTGTAAAGCCAGGAGATAAGATACAAGAAGATGACGTGCTTTGCGAGGTTCAAAACGATAAGGCCGTTGTTGAAATCCCATCACCGGTGGAAGGTACCGTTGAAGAAATCCTTGTTCAAGAAGGAACGGTTGCCGTTGTTGGCGATGTACTTGTAACATTCGATGCTCCAGGTTATGAAAATCTTCAGTTTAAAGGGGATCATGGAGAAGAAGCGAAGGCAGAAGGCGAGAAGAATACGGAGGCCCAGGTTCAAGCAACTGCTGAAGCTGGACAGGAAGTCAAGAAAGAGGCTGCTCCGGTTCAAGAAAATAGCGGAGTAACGGGCGCGGGAGCACAACCACAGGTTGAGGCAGATCCTTCACGCCGTATTATCGCCATGCCTTCTGTCAGGAAATATGCACGCGAACAAGGGGTAAATATTCGTGAGATCACTGGTTCTGGGGATAACGGCCGCATCATGAAGGAAGACATTGATGCTTTCAAAAACGGCAAAACCGCTCCACAGCAACCAGCAGCTCAAAGTGAAGCTTCACAACAAAATGATACGGAAACAACCGAAAAACAAAAAGTTTCAATTCCAGAAGGGCAATATCCTGAAACTCGTGAGAAAATGAGCGGTATGAGAAAAGCGATCGCAAAAGCAATGGTTAAGTCCAAGCAGACAGCTCCGCATGTTACATTAATGGATGAAGTCGATGTGACGCTATTGGTTGCTCACCGTAAGAAATTCAAGGAAATTGCTGCACAAAAAGGAATCAAGCTTACATTCCTACCTTATGTTGTTAAAGCGTTAACAAGTGCATTGCGTGAATTCCCTATGCTTAACACATCATTTGATGATGAAGCTAGTGAGATTATCCATAAACACTATTACAATATCGGAATTGCGGCAGACACAGACAAAGGACTGCTCGTTCCAGTTGTAAAAGATGCAGATCGTAAATCAACTTTCGCTATTTCACAAGAAATTAACGAATTAGCGACGAAAGCCCGTGACGGCAAATTGGCTCCTAACGAAATGAAAGGTGCTTCTTGCTCCATTACGAATATCGGTTCCGCAGGCGGTCAATGGTTCACACCTGTTATCAATCATCCAGAAGTTGCCATTCTAGGGATTGGACGCATTGCCGAAAAAGCAATTGTACGCGACGGGGAAATTATCGCCGCTCCAGTTCTGGCATTATCACTGAGCTTTGATCACCGCATGATTGATGGAGCAACAGCTCAACATGCATTGAATCATATCAAAAAGTTATTGAACGACCCAGAATTATTGTTAATGGAGGCGTAAACAATGGTAGTAGGAGATTTTCCAATCGAAACAGATACTTTAGTAATCGGTTCAGGCCCAGGGGGATATGTTGCCGCAATTCGCGCAGCACAGCTTGGACAGAAAGTAACGGTCGTTGAAAAAGGAACAATCGGCGGAGTTTGTTTGAATGTAGGCTGTATTCCATCGAAAGCTTTAATTTCGGCTGGACACCGTTTCCATGAAGCTCAGCATTCAGAAGATATGGGTATCTTTGCAGAAAAAGTTACTGTTGATTTTTCTAAAGTACAAGCTTGGAAAGGTACTGTTGTAAAAAAATTAACTGGCGGTGTAAGCAGCCTGTTAAAAGGCAATAATGTTGATGTTGTAACTGGCGAAGCTTATTTCGTTGATGAAAACAGCATCCGTGTTATGAATGAAGACTCTGCCCAAACATATACTTTTAAAAACGCAATCATCGCTACTGGTTCATCGCCAATCGAGATTCCGTCATTTAAATATACGAAACGCGTACTTAATTCAACTGGCGCTCTTGCTTTGGAAGAAGTTCCAAGTTCGATCGTGGTAATCGGCGGAGGTTACATCGGAACTGAGCTTGGCGGAGCATTCGCTAGCTTTGGCACTAAAGTGACGATCCTTGAAGGTACCGAAGAAATCCTTTCTGCAGGCTTTGAAAAACAAATGGCAGCACTTGTTAAGCGTAACCTTAAAAACAAAGGTGCTGAAATTGTTACTAAAGCAAATGCTAAAGGCGTGGAAGAAACTGATACAGGTGTAACCGTTACTTATGAAGTAAAAGGCGAAGAGAAAAAAGTTGAAGCCGATTACGTTTTAGTAACAGTTGGACGTCGTCCAAACACTGCTGAAATCGGCCTGGAACAAGTCGGAATCAAAATGACTGACCGCGGTTTGATCGAAACGGATAAACAATGCCGTACTAGCGTGAAAAACATCTACGCAATCGGTGATATCGTTTCTGGACCTCAGTTAGCTCATAAAGCTTCTTATGAAGGTAAAATTGCAGCTGAAGCCATTGCTGGACATTCATCTGAAATCGACTATCTTGCTATTCCGGCTGTTGTATTCTCTGAACCGGAACTTGCTTCTGTCGGTTATAATGAAAAAGAAGCGAAGGAAGCTGGAATCGAAGCGCTTGCTTCTAAATTCCCATTCGCTGCAAATGGACGTGCTCTTTCATTAAATAATACGGACGGATTTGTGAAGCTTATCACTCGCAAAGAAGACGGATTGGTTATTGGAGCACAAATTGCAGGACCAAACGCTTCTGATATGATTGCAGAACTAGGTTTGGCTATCGAAGCAGGAATGACTGCCGAAGATATTGCGATGACAATCCATGCACATCCAACTTTAGGGGAAATCACAATGGAAGCAGCTGAAGTTGCCCTTGGAACTCCTATCCACATCATTAAGTAATTGAGATTTATAAAAGCGTACTGCTAAATGCAGTACGCTTTTTTTATTGGCCGGATTAAAAAAATGAAGGATGACTCCCCATTCATGAATTTCTTCTCACTAGTTAAATGAAATGGACAAAAAGGGCATAAGCTATAAAAAGGACTTCTTACTTTTTTCCTTGAAAGGGTTTGAAAAAGGCCATAAAGGATAAAAAATAAGATGAGCGATTTGTTAAAGAATATTTTTTGCCAATAAAAGGATCATGGCTGATATATTCATATTAAAATGGGGTGGATCACTTGAAAAATTATCTGGTAATCCTCTTTCAACTAATCGTTTGGAGCGGGTATACATTAGTTGAATGGCTGTCTGTTAACGATCGATTCGTTTTCAAAGTATTCATGTTTCTGGTCTTTTCTTATCTAGCCATTTACATTGGTAAAATGATTTTAAAATCCAATAGACGAACCATGCTTGTTACCGTGATAAGTCTATTATGTTACGGGATTTTGCAAATCCTTTTGGAAACGCTGGTACCCGTATATTGAATTTTCACGTAAGCTTCGATGACATATAAAACCACGGAGGTATCATGTTTAACAAAGTAGTGGCATTATTTACATTAGTATCATTTTTATTGATGGCTTGTAATGACCCGAGTTCCGATCAAACTGAAAATGAGAGTGAAAAAAGTGTCGAAACGACGACAACGGTCCAAGATGAAAGTCAGCAAGAGAAAGATTTGGAAACAGAAACGTCACAAACGATTGGCGAAGGGAATGTAAAGGCAGAATATCGGGTGGATAAAGAGAATTGGTCATTTAAACCGATTGGGGATGCAAATCCGAAAGTTGTGTTGTTGACATTTGATGATGCACCTGATAAATATTCCCTGGCAATCGCCCAAACCCTGAAGCGACTAGAAGTACCTGCGATATTTTTCGTGAACGGTCACTTTCTTGAAAATGATGAAAATAAAGCGATGCTGAAAGAAATTCATGAAATGGGTTTTTCCATAGGAAATCATACGTATTCCCATGTAAATTTAAAAGAGTTGAACGAAAAGGAACAAGAGCGGGAAATCGTAAAATTGAACAATTTGGTTGAGGGAATAATAGGGGTACGCCCTAAGTACTTCAGGGCGCCATTTGGTTCGAATACCGAGCATTCAAAAAAAGTCGCTGAGAAAGAAAAAATGTTGGTCATGAATTGGACTTACGGCTATGACTGGGAAAAAGAGTATCAAGATAAAAAAGCTTTAACGGAAATCATGTTGAACAGCCCTTATTTGGGAAATGGGGCGAACTTACTGATGCATGACCGGAAATGGACGAGTGAAGCGATAGAGGATATCGTGAAAGGTTTTCAAAAGAAAGGCTATGAGTTCCTTGATCCAAAATTAATTGAAACGCCTGCATGAGCCAATTTCGGCATTCGCAGGTTTTTTTATTTCCTCGGATAATAATACATCACCCGTTTATTGAAGAGATGCAGCTGTGCCCGTAATTTCTTTGCAAGGAATTTGCA
This sequence comes from Peribacillus sp. S4, assembly GCF_046715815.1. Taxonomy (NCBI): domain Bacteria; kingdom Bacillati; phylum Bacillota; class Bacilli; order Caryophanales; family Bacillaceae; genus Peribacillus; species Peribacillus sp. S4. The sequence continues at coordinate 1,543,009 of NZ_CP175708.1, forward strand.
CAATTCATTAGCTTTTCCCTTATCACCGAAAGTTGCTGTGTCAGGGAGGGTGAATTGGATATAGGATTGGATCCGATCTGATCCATCTTCATCTTTTACGACTTCTTGGTCAACTCCTATCAATATCATGTGATATCGATCTTCTTTGGCTTGGAGATATAAGGCCTTATCCTTCATTCTTTCCGGTTCTTTCATTTCATAAGGAAATGCTTTCTTATCATAGTCCCAATCCAATTGCTTTCCGGTTTTCGCTGTAATCATTTGATAATAGTTCAGCAATTCTTTCACGTCTTCGATGGTTACAGTTCCTTTCACGGACTCGGGAACGAGTTTGATATAGGCATTTTCAGACATGTAGATCCCCCTTCAATTGATAAGATGTAAGAATATTTTAACATTTTATGGATGTATTATATACCTATCTATATGTAAATGAAAAGGCGAAATTCCTTTTTCACCTTGCCATCCCAAAGCAAGGAGTGTGATGCACTGAGTCCAGGGCCCTTTATAAATAAATTCCCGTGTTTTAAAAAAGGCTGTTTTCGCATACTTTATTGCTATTTACCAAGTAGTGCGGTGTGGTTGATTTCCCCTCCAGATGCTCGCTTTCCTTGGTGCGGGCGGTGAGCCTCCTCGGCGTAAACGCCTGTGGGGTCTCATCTGTCCCGCTGCTCCCGCAGGAGTCTCGCACTTCCGCTCCAATCAACCTTAAATAGTTTCGTTTTAAAAACAACAATCTTTATGAAAAGAGCCTAGAAAAAAGAATCAGTCTAACGAACGATTGGAATCCATTTCTTTCAACATGATCGTTCATTAAGTGAGAAAAAGTATATATGTTATACTTTTTAGCTTGAAATAATAAATGTGTTATATTATAATTCATTTAAAGCGGTTACATTATATCAATGATGCATACAATATAGGGGAAGGGGTTGTAAAAATGGGAACTATCGTATGTCAAACTTGCAATAGCACGATTGAACATTTTGAAGATGAGAAAGTAAGTGTATTATACACACACAATCACAACTGCCAATGCTGTGATACAGCTGCCTCTGAAAAATAAATGGAAAAAAGATTTCAAGATTAATAGAATGTAAGGGTGTTTCAGGGTTGTAACCTGGAGCACCCTTTTTATAGAAGCCAGTGCTTAATAATAAAAGGTTAAAAAAACCAGAGCAGTACTCTGCTCTGGTTTGATGGGATAATCAATTTTTTATGATGCGTAAATGTTTTATTTCTGGGTCCTCAGGGCCTTGAACCGGAAGTCCGGCCTCGATGTTTTTCCGGATGTAATTGATATTATCTTCAGTAATCAATTCTCCTGGAATGAAGATCGGAATACCAGGCGGGTAAACCATGATGAATTCAGCGCTGATTTTGCCGACAGATTCCTCAATGGGAACCACTTCGGTTTCTGCATAAAATGCCTCCCTGGGTGATAAAGCCAGCGGTGGTGTATCAGGAAGCAGGACTTCGATCTTTTCATGTTCAGCCGCCATTTCCTTAAACTCATCCGCTAAGTCTTTAAGGGCAGCGATCAGCAGGTCCGCTTCTGTTTTTGTGTCTCCAGGTGTTATCAGGCAAAGGATATTGTACAAGTCGGAAAGTTCCACTTCGATATTATGCTTTTCACGAAGCCATTTCTCAACGTCGTATCCGGTAATATTCAATTCCTTGATGGATATGATCAATTTTGTCGGATCATAACTAAAGGCTGCCTCGCTCTCGAGAATTTCGCTGCCGACACAGTAAAGATAAGGAATCTCATTAACGGCCTCACGGATATACCCTGCGAGATTGATCGCTTCATCGATCATTTCCCTGCCTACAGTCGCAAGTTGTCTTCTAGCCGTATCCAGGGAAGCCAGAAGGATATAGGAGGTTGAGGTGGTTGTAAGCATGCTCAATATGGCTTGAACACGATTTGCGGAAACCAATCCAGTCTTAACATTCAATATGGAACTTCCCGTTAGTGAACCGCCCAGTTTATGAACACTAGTAGCAGCCATATCCGCTCCAGCCTGCATGGCTGACATCGGCAAGTCTTCATGGAAGTGTATATGGACACCATGTGCTTCATCTACGAGTACTGGGATTTGGTGGGAATGGGCAACTTCCACTATTTTTTGCAAATCAGCCGAAATGCCGAAATACGTGGGATTGATGACAAGCAATCCTTTTGCATCGCTATGTTCCCTTAAAGTTTTTTCAACGGCATCAACGGTGATTCCGTGTGAAATGCCCAAATCCTTATCTATTTCAGGATTGATGAAAATGGGAACAGCTCCGGAAAATACAATGGCAGACATTACGGATTTATGTACATTCCTTGGGACGATGATTTTGTCCCCAGGTCCGCAGACTGTCATGACCATGGTCATGATTGCTCCACTTGTTCCTTGAACGGAAAAGAATGTGTGATCTGCCCCAAAAGCTTCAGCGGCAAGATCCTGAGCTTGTTTGATGATCCCCTTTGGCTGATGGAGATCATCGAGTGGAGCGATATTGATTAAATCTATCGATAATGCATTTTCTCCAATGAAATTACGGAAATCAGCGTCCATTCCTTTTCCTTTTTTATGACCTGGAATATGAAATTGAACGGGATTTCTTTTTGCATGCTGCAATAAGGCAGTGTATAAGGGTGTTTCATTCTGTGACAATTCTTTGTGGCCCCTTTTCAGTAAAATAGGTACGAAATATGGGAGGTTTTACTCCCTTTCTATTAATGATCGTATGTTTCTCCGATTCCATTTGTATGGTTAGTAAGCTTGTGGATAGACATAAAACATATGAATTATAGCACGTCTTATAATAAATGCCTAGAGTGATTTAATGTCCTGACTTAAACAATTTATATATGTCTTTGTCTTTAAAGAGCCCAATAAAATTATCAGCAGTTTATAAATATCCATTTTTCTAGTATTAACTTGATTTACTCAAGAATTCTTCTTTTTTTATATTGTATGTGTGAGTTAAAAATTGAACGGGTAAACAATATTTGCCATAATGAAGCTAATGATTTGGATTCAGCTAAATAAACAATCCAGCAAATGAAAAGGGAGATGAGGAGTTTGAAGTGGGAAACGCGTGTGACCGATTTGTTAGGTATTCAATACCCAATTATACAGGGGGGATTGGCCCATTTAGCATATGCCGACCTGGCTGCGGCAGTGTCGAATGCAGGCGGGCTAGGGCAGGTGACGGCCATGTCCTTGGACACTCCGGAGCAGCTGATAGAAGAAATAAGAAAAACAAAATCATTGACGGATAAACCGTTTGGTGTGAACTTTGCGATCGGCCAGCATGGGAGGCCTTATGAACACATGCTTGAAGCAGCCTTGAAAGAGGGAATTGCAGCTGTTTCCGTAACCGGTGGCAACCCTGGCCCTTTTCTTGATTACGTTAAAGGCACTCAAGTGAAAAAACTGGTGCTTGTTGCTGCAAGAAGGCAGGCAATGAAGGCTGAACAGCTTGGTGCAGATGCAGTGATGGTAGTTGGTCAGGAGGGCGGAGGACATTTAGGGCGTGATGATATTGGAACCTCCGTGTTAATTCCTCAAGTTGTGGACTCCGTTAAAATTCCAGTCATCGCGTCTGGAGGTTTTGGCGATGGACGAGGTTTGATGGCAGCGTTGGCGCTTGGTGCCGAAGGAATCGAGATGGGAACACGTTTCATAGCTGTCAAGGAGTGTGTTCATGCACATGAATTATATAAAAATGCCTTGGTTTCCGGCACGGAAAATGATACCGTTATCATCAAGCGGTCCATTGGTGCACCAGCCAGGGTAATTGCAAACAGCTGGACCGATAAGATTCTTGATATTGAAAAAGAAAACGGCGGATATGAACAATTGAAGGAATACATAAGTGGAAAAGCGAATCAGCGTTATATTCATGACGGTGTCGAAGGTGAAGGCTTTGCCTGGGCTGGACAAGTGATGGGGCTGATTCATGATGTACCATCGACTGCTGAACTATTCAGTCGGATTATCGACCAGGCGGAAGCAATTCGTTCAAAATGGGCAGACTGATGATGCATGGTCCGCCGGACAACATGAAAAACTATCTAGAAGGAGCGTGTTTAGGATATGGATTATCAATATCCAATGGATCTTGATTGGTCTACTGACGAAATCGTAGATGTGATTAAATTCTTTGAAGCAGTAGAAAAGGCTTATGAAAATAAGATACAAAAGGAAGAATTCATGAAGGCTTACCGAAGATTCAAGGAAATAGTCCCCGGTAAGGCGGATGAAAAAAAGTATACGGATGAGTTCGAGTCAGTCAGCACCTATTCAGCCTATCTTGTCATTAAGAAGGCAAAAGGAATCGATGACGGGGAATGGATAAAAATGAAACATTAAAAATATAATTTTTCGAAAACTCCATTGACTTACTGAAAAGATTGTTTTAACATAATAATCAAGAAAAAGATAAAGGCAGTGACGAAGAAGAGTACCTTAATGATGTTCTGCAGAGAGCCAGTGGTTGCTGAAAACTGGTGAACGAAATTAAGCGAATGGACTTCCGAGCCCCAAACCGAAACGGATGAACGGAGTAGGCTTTGGCGATTATCTCATCGTTAATGGAGATAGGCATGTTAATGCCGTAAAGTGAGCTAATTTAGCTAATTAAGGTGGTACCACGGGTTCCTCGTCCTTTGGATGAGGGCCCTTTTTGCGTTTTTTTGAAAATGATAATTAAATCTATGAATGAGAGTAGTAATCTTTTTAGATGCGTCACAGAGAGCCGGAATAGGTGGAAACCGGTACGATATAAGAAGATGAATGGACTTATGAGTGGTTTCTTGAAAATAAGTAGGGAAACTCGGCTGCCACCGTTAAAGGGTAATCGCAAGAATTCAATTCTTGCTTGAGAGGGAAAAATGATGCATTTTTCCAACTTGAGGTGGCACCGCGGTATACCGTCCTCTGCAGACACATATTTGTGTTTGCAGGGGATTTTTTTATTGGAATTTCAATATATATACCTTTTAAAGAAAATATCCAGAGGAAATGAAGACCTGGTCATTTGGCCAAAAGGGTTTTCCCTCCGGGGGATTATAAGAGCGCATAAGAATCGGGAGGGAATCAAGAGATGAATAATTTGGATGAAAAAAAAGTACTCCGTTTCAAAATGGATACAATTGAAGGGGATATCCATACACCCATTGCCATATTTCAGAAATTAGATGGTGACCAGAAGTTTTTATTGGAAAGTTCGAATTCGCATCATGACAACGGCCGCTACTCATATCTAGGTTCAAAACCTTATTTGGAGGTGACATCGCTTGCTGACCGAGTAAATGTGAAAGACATTGAAACAGGTGATCAAATCGTTAAGGACATCAATATCATCGAGTTTCTAAAAAAAGAATTATTAGTGGAAATAGAAGAGGTTCCCACACATCTTCCGCCATTTAACGGTGGCGCAATCGGATATATGGGCTATGATATCATTCGTCTTTATGAAAATATTGGTCCGATTCCTCCTGATTCATTGCAAATGCCTGATGCTCACTTTCTTTTTTATAAAGAACTGTATATATTCGATCATGTTCTGCAGAAGATCCATCTTTTGACTGCTGAAGAAGATAGTGAAAAAAGTTTATTGGGAATGAAGGATAAAATAAATCAGGCAAGCAAGCCGTCAAAGGAAATATCGTCGGAATATTTGGAATTCAATTCGAATTTCAGTCAGGATGAATTCGAGAAAATGGTCCTTGAAGCTAAATCGGCGATCATAGCTGGTGAAGTGTTCCAAGTTGTTTTATCACAAAGGTTTAAAGCGGACTTTGATGGGGAGCCTTTCGACGCCTATCGTCGTTTGCGATTAGCCAACCCCTCTCCTTATATGTTTTATATAGAATTTGGTGAATATACAATCATTGGGTCTTCTCCAGAAAGTTTAATCAGTGTTTCATCAGGAATGGTTCATGTTAATCCCATTGCCGGCACAAGGCCGAGAGGGAAAACGGATGAAGAAGATAAGGGCTTCGAAAAAAGCCTGCTGATGGATGAGAAGGAACTTGCCGAGCATAAGATGCTAGTTGATTTAGGTAGAAATGATCTTGGCAGGGTTTGCGAAATCGGTTCAATCCACCTTACCGAGGAAATGGAAATTCAAAGATATCAGCATGTCATGCATATTGCTTCGAAGGTTAGCGGAAAGCTTAGGGAAGGGTACACGAGTTTAGATGCACTGACGGTCTGCCTTCCTGCCGGAACAGTTTCAGGTGCTCCTAAAATCAGGGCAATGGAGCTGATCAATGAACTGGAAAATTGTAAACGGGGGATGTATTCGGGCTCGATAGGCTACATAGGTTTTGGAGGGGATCTTGATATGGCTTTAGCCATTCGGACGATGATCATTAAAGGTGGCAAGGCCTATGTACAGGCAGGGGCTGGAATCGTATATGATTCAGATCCAAAAACGGAATATGAAGAAACACAAAATAAAGCACGCGCTTTAATGGAGGTTCACACTAGATGATTTTATTAATTGATAACTATGACTCGTTCACATACAACCTTTATCAATATTTAGGTGAAGTGGAAAAAGAAATCGTAGTAAAAAGGAATGACGAAATCACCCTTGCGGAAATTGAGGAACTGAATCCAATGGCAATCGTCATTTCCCCGGGACCGGGCAGGCCCGAAGATGCTGGAATCAGTATGGAGATCATCCGCAATTTTTATGAGAAGGTTCCGCTATTAGGCATTTGTTTGGGGCACCAGGCCATTGGGGCGGTTTTTGGAGCGAATGTTGTTGGGGCGAAACAAATCATGCATGGAAAAACATCGGTAATCGAACACGATGGAACAGGTGTTTTTGCCAAACAGGACTTACAATTCCCGGTAATGCGCTACCATTCCCTTGTGGTTGAAAGGGCGAGTTTGCCAGAAGAACTGACTGTGACGGCAGTGGCACTGGATGATGGGGAAATCATGGCCCTTAAACATCAGGAATTCCCTCTCTACGGTTTACAGTTCCACCCTGAATCAATAGGGACGAAAATCGGCAAGGAATTATTACATCAATTTTATGAGATTGCCGGTACCTTTCAATCAGAAAAGGAACAATCCATTCTATAAAACAAAAAACGACTGGGGGAGTTAGCGGTGAAGGAGTATTTAGCGAAGTTAGCAGAGCGTCAAACATTGACGGAAGAAGAGATGAGCAGAGCAGCCCAATCGTTATTTTCTAAAGATATCTCCGAAAGCGAGATGGCAGCATTCATCATTGCCTTAAAAGCCAAAGGGGAAACGGCAGGTGAAATAGCAAGCCTTGTCAGAGTCATGAGAAAGGAAGCAAGAAGTGTACAAACAAGCTCCCTTAATGTAATGGATAATTGCGGAACGGGAGGAGATGGGTCACAAAGCTTCAATATAAGCACAGCATCGGCCTTCGTGCTTGCTGGGGCCGGTGTCAAGGTTGCCAAACATGGAAATCGCAGCATTTCAAGCAAAACGGGAAGTGCGGATGTATTGGAAGCATTAGGCGTTAATTTGTACTTGGAGCCTGACATGTTAAAGGAACTGTTGGAAGAAAATGGGATCACATTCTTATTTGCCCCATCTGTTCACCCTAATATTGCAAGGATAATGAAAGTGAGAAAAGAACTGAAAATCCCGACGATATTTAATCTTATCGGTCCTCTGACAAATCCAGTCCAGCTCGACACGCAATTAATGGGAATCAATCGACGCGATATGCTTGAGCTTTTTGCGGAAGTTCTGCATAAATTGGGCAGAAAACGCGCAGTCGTGATAAACGGTGCCGGGTTCATGGATGAAGCGAGCCTGCAGGGTGAAAACTCACTCGTCCTTTTGGAGCAAGGAGATATTATCCCATTTACGCTGCATCCTGAAGAAGTGGATCTGCCGGTTTACGGAAATGATGCCATCCGTGGTGGTGACGCCAAACAAAATGCCGATATCATGCTTAGGCTTCTCAAAGGGGAAAAAGGTGCATATCGTGATACCGTTTTATTGAATGCCGGATTGGGATTATACGCACATGGTACGGCAGCAACGATCAAAAAAGGAATCTCCATGGCCAAAGAAAGCATTGATAGCGGATCGGCTCTTGCAAAGTTAGAAAATCTGATTGCTTATGGCAATAGAAATAAGGTGGTCATGTAATGGAAAATATCTTAACGAAAATCATCGAACAGAAAAAGGTGGAAGTCGCAAAATTAAAAGAAAGGGCCTTAGATGATTCGGTCATGATCAACATAGTCAGACCATCTTTGGTGGAAAATTTGAAAACGGCTAAATCGATGGCGGTCATCGCGGAAATAAAACGGGCTTCCCCTTCAAAGGGGGACATTAAAATCAATGTAAATCCGATCGAGCAGGCCCTTTCATATGAAAGTGGCGGAGCTGCAGCGATATCCGTATTGACGGATGAGGTTTTCTTTAAAGGATCCATTGCAGATTTGAGAAACGTAAGCGAGGCTATACAAATTCCCAGGTTGTGCAAAGATTTCATCATCGATGAAATCCAAATCGATCGGGCCCATCGAGCAGGTGCGACTATCATTCTATTGATTGTGGCAGCACTTTCTAAAGAACGCCTTCATGAATTATATCAATATGCAAAAAAGAAAGGGCTTGAAGTATTGACGGAAGTCCATGATGAAGCCGAACTGGAACGTGCTCTAGAGCTAAATGCAGAGCTCATAGGGATTAACAATCGGAATTTAAAGACCTTCAAAGTGGATTTGGCTGTAACGGAACGACTGGCGAAGTTGCTTGATCCCAAACGCCATATCATTATCAGTGAAAGTGGGATCAAAACAAAAGAAGATGTGATGCGTGTAAAGGATGCTGGTGCAAAAGCGGTTTTGGTCGGGGAGACACTCATGACTGCATCAAATCTACCGCACAAGATGGCCGAACTGCAAATGAGTATATAAGGAGATTAATATGTTAGTGAAAATCTGTGGGATAAAGACTTTGGCAGCTGCTCAGACTGCTGTTAGTTCCGGGGCAGACTTCATTGGTTTCATTTTTGCCGAGAGCAGCAGGAAGGTTGAGCCGGAGATAGTAGGAGATTTCGGAGCGAATCTAGCTGGCCATGTTAAAAAGGTCGGAGTGTTTGCCAATCAAACTGAACAAGAAGTGATAAAAAGTGCTGAAATTGCGGGATTGGATTATATTCAGCTTCATGGTAACGAGTCTGCCAGCTTTGCCCGCAGAATGCCCCTGCCGGTGATCAAGGCCTTTGCCATCCATACAGAGAAAGACTTTGAAAACCTGCATGAATACCCAGCGGATTATCTATTGGTCGATCTTCCTAAGAGAGCATCCGGCAAGGGATTGACTTTGGATTGGGATATGATTCGAAAAGCTGATCTGCCACTGGAGAAGGTAATTCTAGCCGGTGGGCTGACTCCGGAAAATGTCGGAAAAGCGATAAATGCCGTTTCACCATTCGCAGTTGACGTAGCAAGTGGCGTTGAAACAAACGGATTAAAAGATGCTGTAAAAATGAAAGCATTTATCAATGAGGCAAAAAATACAGCCGGAAAAGAGGAATGAATAGATGAATACTTATACACAGCCTGATAAAACTGGACATTTTGGAGCATATGGAGGCCGCTTCGTTCCAGAAACTTTAATGGCGGCGATTACGGAGCTTGAAGAAGTATATGAACAATCTAAAAATGATCCAGAATTCCAAAGGCAGCTAAGTTATTACCTGAAACAATATATCGGTCGGGAAACCCCTCTTTATTTTGCGGAGAACTTAACGAGACTGGCTGGCGGTGCAGACATTTATCTGAAGCGCGAAGACTTGAATCATACCGGAGCCCACAAAATAAATAATACGATCGGCCAGGCTTTGCTGACTCAGAAAATGGGCAAGAAAAAAGTGATTGCCGAAACGGGTGCAGGACAGCACGGGGTTGCAACGGCGACTGTGTGTGCTTTGCTAAAGTTGGAATGCATCATCTTTATGGGGGAAGAAGATATCAGGAGACAGAAATTGAATGTATTCAGGATGGAGCTTTTGGGAGCCAAGGTCATATCTGTATCACAAGGAAGCGGGACACTGAAGGATGCAGTAAATGAAGCGTTACGATATTGGGTGGCTAATGTGGATGACACCCATTATATAATGGGATCAGTTCTTGGTCCGCACCCATTCCCCGTAATTGTCCGTGATTTTCAAAGTGTGATAGGGAATGAAACAAAACGTCAATATTCTGAGGCGGTTCATTCCCTGCCGGATGCAGTAGTTGCATGCATAGGCGGAGGAAGTAATGCAATGGGGATGTTTTATCCCTTCATTGAGGACCAAACGGTAAAGTTATACGGAGTGGAAGCGGCAGGGCATGGGCTTAATACACCGTTGCATGCTTCAAGTTTGACTAAAGGGAAACCTGGGGTGCTCCACGGGGCATTCATGTATGTTTTGCAGAACGAGGACGGTCAGATCCAGGAGGCACATTCTATTTCGGCAGGGCTGGATTATCCAGGGGTAGGGCCTGAACATAGTTACTTAAAAGATACGAATCGGGTGGAATATACTTCAGTAACCGATGATGAAGCCTTGGAAGCCCTAGCGATGCTTTCAAGGGAGGAGGGGATCATCCCCGCTTTAGAAAGTTCACATGCCATTTCCTATGGTTTAAAGCTTGCTAAAGAAATGGAGAAAGGAACAGGACTGGTGATTTGCCTGTCCGGCCGTGGTGATAAGGATGTTGAAACGGTCCAATCATTGATGGGGGGTAGTGAACATGAATAAATTAACAAATGCGCTTGAAGAATGCCAAACAAAGCAGGAAAAAGCATTCATACCATATATCATGGCAGGTGATGGAGGTCTTGATCGGTTAAAGAGCCAGCTTCTTTTCCTTGAAAACAGCGGGGCGACTGCCGTTGAACTAGGAATACCTTTCTCTGACCCTGTCGCTGATGGACCCGTTATCCAACAAGCTGGAATCCGTTCTTTGAAAAATGGAACAACTTTAAAAGATGTCCTGAAAAAAGTAATGGAAATCAAAAATGATGTGAACATCCCCATTATTTTAATGGGATATACGAATTCAATCCTGGCTTATGGACTTAAAGAGTTTACGGCTGACTGTCTTCAAGCAGGAATTTCCGGGTGCATCATCCCCGATTTACCGATTGAAGAAGAAGCCATCTTTTCATCAATCAAAACTGCAGGGATCGTTCTTATCCGACTTGTGACACTCACGTCTCCGCAAGAGCGCATCACTGAGATAACCGCAGGGGCGGAGGGCTTCATCTACGCAGTTACAGTCAAAGGCATCACAGGTGCCCGTGATGCCTTCGGAGAAGAACTTGGAGGCTATTTAAAGAAAGTAAAAGAGATAAGTCCGGTTCCCGTTCTTGCCGGGTTCGGCATATCGACTCCAGAACATATCCGTGATGCCATACAATACTGCGATGGAGTCATTGTCGGCAGCAAGATCATCGAATGCTTCGAGACAGGCAAGGAAGACCGAATTAGAGACTTGATTCAAGCAAGCAAAGGTTTAGTGCAAAAATAGGGATGGAGAGACTCCCAGGCTGCCCTTAGTTTATAGGCAAAAGGAGTTCTAATTTAAACATAGTTGATTGGGACGGGTGTACGAGACTCTGGCGGAAAAGCGAGTCCTGGAGGCAACGGTCAAATTATTAAAAACCTAAAAAAACTGTAGACAAACCCAATGATTATCGAGTTGAACTGCCCCGTAAATGTTAGACACCAAACTAACATTTACGGGGTGTTTTTTATGGCTAATTTTTCTGCCGAACAGAAAATATTCATTACACGACTTTACCTTGAAGGAAAGCACAGCTATATGGATCTTCAAAAAATATTTGAAGTTTCGTATCAAGTGATTCAAGGATGGGTTCGTTTATACCAAATTCAAGGAGCCGATGGATTTAAGAAATCCTATACAAGTTATTCTACGGAGTTTAAAATGGATGTACTTAATTATATGAATGAAACGGGTATATCTTCTTACGACGCAGCCGCAAGGTTTAATATTTCATCTCCAGCACTAATTCGGACGTGGAGAATAAATGTTAATGCCTATGGATTAGATGCCCTAATTTCTAAGAAAAAGGGGAGACCATCCATGAAAAAAGATATCAATCCATCCAAACAAATTGAAGGTTCGGTTAAAGAGCTTGAAGAACGAATTAAACAACTAGAAATGGAGAATGCGTATTTAAAAAAGTTAAATACTTTAGTTCAAATGCAGGAAAAATTACAACCCAAATCAAAGCGCAAGTAATTTATGAACTAAAGTCCATTTATGAGGTTGTGGCCTTAATTAAAGTCGCTGATATTCCACGTAGCACGTACTATTATTGGGAAAAACGCTTGAATCGAGAAGATAAGTATTCGAAGGTAAAAGCCACTATTCAGTCTATCTATCATGAACATAAAGGACGTTACGGTTATCGTCGTATCACAAAAGAGTTAAAAAAATATGGGTTTTCTCACAATCCAAAGACCATCAACCGCCTCATGAATGAAATGGGCGTAAAATGTTTAGTCCGTATGAAAAAGTATCGTTCGTATAAGGGGCGTGTTGGTCGAATTGCCCCCCATATTTTACAACGTGATTTTCAAGCCGAGAAAATGAATCAAAAATGGGTAACAGACGTAACGGAATTTCATTTATTTGGGGAGAAACGTTACCTATCCCCTATCCTTGATTTATGTAATGGTGAAATTATTGCCTACAAAGTGATGAAACGCCCTGTTTATAAACTTGTTGGAGATATGTTAGATGAGGCGATTAAACACCTAAAACCAGAAGATACGGTCATCCTCCATTCGGATCAAGGGTGGCATTATCAAATGAAGAAGTATCAAAAAACCTTAAAAGATTCCCGCATTATACAAAGCATGTCCCGTAAGGGAAATTGTTTAGATAACGCAGTCATTGAAAACTTTTTTGGCTTGTTAAAGTCTGAATTGCTTTATCTCCAAGAGTTTGAAAGTATGGAGCACTTTGAAAAGGAATTAGATGATTATATTCATTACTATAACCACAAACGAATGAAGGTAAAATTAAAAGACCTGAGTCCGATAGAATACCGAACTCAGGTCTTAGAAGCTGCTTAAATTATATGTCTAACTTTATTGGGTCAGATCAAGTTTGCCTACAGTCTGAGGAGAGCTCTTTGGCTCTCCTTTTATATTATCCAGTTATTGTTGGATCCGAATAGGAATCAATGTGTTTAATTTAATTGATATAAGGGTAAAAGATGTTCAAACGCATCTTGAATGGTTTCAATGAAATCATCATCTTTTAACTTAATAGCGTCATCACGGGAAATTTTTATACCGCATAGGATTTCGGCTTTCTTTACCGTTTGCAAACGGGTGAACATTGAATTCAAATCATCTACTCCAAGACCATCATGAGGGATGACATCAGGTTTTGTATGGTCCATTGACCAAACATAATGGGAGGGAATGCTATTCACCAATCGATCTGCCTGCTGCTCCAGATGCTTTCCGATTTCCATTTTATTAGGGGCTTCGTAAATGACGGCATACCAGATGAACATATGCGTTTCCCATAACCCGATTTGGAAATGCGGCATCATTTTATAACCTCTGCTATTGGCAGCAAAAGCAACCCATGTATCATTAGGGGGATTCACTGTCCGTCTAGCATGCTTTGCAACATGAGGGTGCATTTCATCGCCGGTCATAACTGAGAGCTTTTGAGAAAAGTGCTCTCCTAGGGCTTGCAATTTAGGCTGGATCCGTTCTTTTAAAGCATCCATGCGCGGTTCCAATCCATCAATTTTAAAAACATCAAAATCATCTGCTGTAAAACTTGCTATATTCATTTTCATCTCTCCTACCGTAATATCTGCACATATTGTAGCATAAGTAAAAGTAAAATTTAAAAAATACGATTCGGGTTGGCAATGTAAAATTCCTTATAGGTTATAACACAAATTAGTTGCTATTTGAGGTAGGAAGTCATATGATAATATAAATTCAGAAAATTACGTTAATTAACGAAGGGAGAATGTTAATTATGAAACAAGTCATGAACCAAGCATTAAAAGCTAAAGAAGTTGAAAGACATAGAGCTGCAGTGTTAAGAATGGAAATGGACTATGAATTAGCAACCCTTTTTGAAGCAATCGGTGAAGAGAATGACCAAAAGAGGTCACAATGCAAGCAAAGACTAGAACGAATCCGCTTGGAATTGTTGAAACTGAAAGCCTTGTAAATGATTGGCTGCAGAGACCTTGAAGGAGAATGAATTAAGGAAATGAATCAATTTCAATACAAGGAATTTTATTATAGATAACGGACACTTTATTTTATTAAAAAATAATGTGTCCGTTTTTCATTAAATGTCCAATATATATAAGGTGGAATTTCATTTTGTCTCGAGTCCCTTTAATAAGGAAGGGGAACGTCAAGTAAGGGAGAATATTCTTGCTGGCTAAATCATGATTACGATTAATGGATGGGCAGTCAAGGAAACTTCTTTCCTCATCAGTTAAAAAAATGGAAAATTTAAGATGTTAAAAGCTTGAAGGCAAGCTATATTTGCTTTAATCTTTAAAAGAGGATCATTTTAATGTAGTTTCTGATCATAAAGGACGGGGATATTATAATGGCATCGGTCAAGGAAATGGATACATATGCGAAGTTATGGATGAAAGAAGCCGGTAATAGGCTAAGGGCGTCCTTCAAAACCAAGTTGAATATTGAAATGAAAACGAATCCGAATGATTTGGTAACTAATATGGATAAGGGGATAGAAAAGTTTTTTTGCGAAAAAATCGGTGAAGCTTTTCCAGAACACCGCATTTTTGGTGAAGAGGGAATGGGCAATGATATTAAAGACCTAAAAGGTACGGTGTGGATCATCGATCCAATTGATGGAACTTTGAACTTCATTCATCAACAGAGGAATTTTGCGATTTCTCTTGGGGTTTATGTGGATGGCATCGGAAAGATTGGCATGGTTTATGATGTCTTTAGTGATGAATTATATCATGCGATTAAGGGACAAGGAGCATTTCTGAATGATCAAAGGCTCCCATCTCTTGAAGAGGCATCGGTAAGCAAAGCGATCATTTCCATTAATGCAAGCTGGGTAACGGAAAACCGGAGGATCGACCCGAGTCTTTTGGCACCGCTGGTCCGGGATGCAAGAGGAACACGTTCTTATGGCTCGGCAGCGTTGGAGCTGGCATTCGTGGCCGCTGGGAGGATTGATGCATACATAACCATGAGACTCATGCCTTGGGACTTTGCCGGGGGAGTTTTACTGGTCGAGGAAGTGGGCGGGGAAGTTAGTAATATGAAAGGTGACAAATTGGATTTTTTAAAAGGCGACTCACTTTTCGTATCAAAACCAGGGCTGCACAAAGAAGTATTTGACAAATACTTATCAGGAAACTCCAGCTGTTAGTATCAAGGACTTATTGCGGCCATGATAAAAGTCCCAGATAGAAATAATTAACAAAAAAAACTCGCTGTCTGCCAGCGAGTTTTTTATATTATAACTTCCCGGCTTCACGTAATTTCTTCTTCTGGGTGAAACCGAACCCCATGATTCCGCAAAGAATAACGATTGCAGCTAATATTCCAATCAAGCTTTTTTCAGCAATGAAGATGCCAATGGAGCCAATGCATGATGTTGCCAATACCGCTAATATTAAGAAATTCCATTTAATGTTCATGAATATCACCCCTAATATATCTATTGTACATAATTTCTGTATTTGTTTCTAGTATGTTTGTGATATAATATGTAAGTTAATACTAGTGATACGTTTTACACAAACTTTTTTAGGAGTGAATTTTTTGAAATTAAGAGAAAATATTCGTAATATAGCCATCATTGCTCACGTTGACCATGGTAAAACGACGTTAGTGGATCAGTTGCTAAAGCAATCTGGTACTTTCCGTGAAAATGAACATGTGGAAGAACGTGCGATGGATTCTAATGCGATTGAAAAAGAACGCGGAATTACGATTCTTGCGAAAAATACAGCAGTTCAATACCAAGATACAAGAATCAATATTTTGGATACACCTGGTCATGCCGACTTTGGTGGTGAAGTGGAACGGATCATGAAAATGGTCGATGGCGTTCTTCTTGTTGTTGATGCATATGAAGGCTGTATGCCGCAAACTCGCTTCGTGTTGAAAAAAGCATTGGAACAAAAGATCACGCCAATCGTTGTCGTGAACAAAATCGATAAAGATTCTGCACGTCCAAATGAAGTGGTCGATGAAGTAATTGACTTATTCATCGAACTAGGAGCTGAAGAAGAACAATTAGACTTCCCAGTTGTCTTCACTTCAGGTATCGCTGGTACTGCGAGCTTGGATTCAGATCCTGCTAAACAAGAAGAAGACATGACCCCACTTTTCGAAACAATCGTCGAAACGATCCCTGCACCAATTGATAACTCAGATGAACCGCTTCAATTCCAAGTGGCTTTACTTGACTATAATGATTATGTAGGACGTATTGGCGTTGGCCGTGTATTCCGCGGTAAAATGCATGTAGGTCAACAAGTTTCATTAATGAAACTTGATGGGAAGGTTAAACAATTCCGTGTAACGAAAATCTTTGGTTATATTGGCTTGAAGAAAGTTGAAATCCAAGAAGCCGTTGCCGGTGATTTAATTGCCGTTTCTGGTATGGAGGATATTAACGTAGGGGAAACGGTTTGTCCGACCGAGCACCCTGAAGCTCTACCTATCCTGCGTATTGACGAGCCAACATTACAAATGACTTTCCTTGTAAATAACAGCCCATTCGCAGGCCGTGAAGGTAAATTCGTTACAGCTCGTAAAATTGAAGAGCGTTTGAGAAACCAATTGCAGACTGATGTCAGCTTAAGAGTCGAAAATACTGATTCTCCGGATGTCTGGATTGTTTCAGGTCGTGGGGAGCTTCACCTTTCCATCCTGATCGAAAACATGAGACGTGAAGGTTATGAACTGCAAGTTTCTAAACCGGAAGTTATCGTTCGTTTGATTGATGGTGTCCGTTGTGAGCCGGTTGAACGTGTACAAATCGACGTACCTGAGGAGCACACTGGTTCGATCATGGAATCAATGGGAGCCCGTAAAGGTGAATTATTGGATATGATCAACAGCGGAAGCGGTCAAGTTCGTTTACTGTTCACGATCCCAGCTCGCGGACTTATTGGCTATTCAACTGAGTTCTTAACGATTACACGCGGATATGGTATCATGAACCATTCATTTGACAGCTATCAACCAATGGCACAAGGTCAAGTCGGCGGAAGACGCCAAGGTGTACTTGTATCCATGGAATCAGGAAAAACTACACAATACGGTATTATGCAAGTAGAAGACCGCGGTGTTATTTTCGTTGAGCCAGGTACGGATATTTATGAAGGCATGATCGTCGGGGAACATAACCGTGATAGCGATTTGACTGTTAATATCGTTAAAGCGAAACAAATGACCAATATGCGTTCAGCAAATAAAGACCAAACTTCTTCCATGAAAAAACCAAGAATCATGTCCCTTGAAGAAGCTCTGGAATATTTGAACGATGACGAGTACTGTGAAGTAACTCCGGATTCAATCCGCCTTCGTAAAAAAATTCTAGATAAAAACGAGCGTGAAAGAGCAGCTAAAAGAAAAAAAGTTGCTATTGAAGAAAAATAAATAGCAAGAGGAGGAGAAAAGATTGGATATCCAAGAGCGATTATCATTTTTTGCAGCATTGTACAGAGTGGATGAAAATCCTGAAGCAGGAATGTGGTATTTATATTTGACGGTCTTTGGATTATGCATCCTTGTCTATCAGTTAGGTTTTGCCAAAAAGTTACCATTGCTAAAAAATGTGGTCATTTATGTGGTAATGGCACTTGGATGTACCCTTCTTTCTTTCTTTGCGGTGTTTCTCCCTATGGGGGAGGCATTAGTCATCGCTTCGCTTGTTCTGGGGATTTATAGGATCCGTCTTCATAATTCGAGAAAAGAAGAACAGGCTTAAGATGATGAAATCATTACAGGATGCTTTATACAATTGGTTGACTATCAAAGTTGTCTGTGATGCAAGGCCTGATGATTCAGCTGCACGCGATACAGAAATGTTTTTCATGCAGATGCTGAAAGACGATCATCAGGTGATAATCGATTCGGTTACAAAAACAGAACCTTTTTATTTCGTCGAGTACCTTTTGGGAGACGAAATGAAAAAGCAGCGTTATCCGATTGAATTGATTGATATCATGTTAGACCAAATTCAGTTAGAGCCAGAAAAGTATAAAAATATCGAGTAATGATAAAAAGAACCGTGCGATTTACGCACGGTTCTTTTTATATTGCTTTAGGGAGGGAAAGTCCATAAAAAAGATGTAAGATTGTCCACAAAAAGAAAGCTGTCAAATCAGAAGGAAGGACAACTTCTGTTTTTGACAGCGCCGATAATGGGAAGTAAAGCATGATCGCTGGAATGATCGCGATAAAAGCAAGTGCGTATTTGTTCCACTTCCTGAAAACTTTCAAAGGATGTAGAAAATAAACGTAACTATACGTAATTGCCAGTGAGAAAAGGAGGTGGAAAAAGAATAATGATTCCACACTCCAGGAAACCGCTCCCATTAGGGGGAGGAAATCCACATTCAATAAAAGCTTATACACTTGTTTACCGGATAGCATTTCGACCCACTTCATTATCCATCCAAGCAGAAGTCCATTGATCAGGCCAATCAGAGTAACTTTATGAAATGTTCTACCACTCATCTTCATTTTTGATCGTCCGATAAAGACGGAAGTTACCGGTAGCAATCCGCTCGTTCGTACGCTCTTCTATGCGTTGGTTGCATGTATTGCACATATAGGTATGTATAGGACGGTTTCGAAGTTTCTTCGCTTCTGGGCTATCGTCAGGTATAGATTCAATTTGATCGCATATTACACATTTAACCTTCATATTAGTTGAACCTCACTTCAATTTGAATATGCTTTTAAGTATACCAATATTTTTATGGTAAAACGAGGATAAAGTGAAACTAACAGTTGAAGTTGATTGTTGGATATGAAAAAGACCCGAAGATTCATTTCGGGTCGGGTAAATTCATTCTTTAAAGTGATTGGATTGATCATTTTGCTCTTTATCGAGTTCTTTTCTTTCCGTATCATCATCAAGTTTATTTTTTTCCTTTTCGATGTTCTTAGATGGCGTTGGGCTTAAAATATCACCAGGAACCTCCGGGATGACTCGGCTTGTGATGTCAGCGAGTTCATTTAGGATCCCGGTTACCGGTTTGCCGTCTTTAATATCTTTGGCTACCTCCCTGATCCGCTCATTTAAATCCGGGTCAGCGACGATGATGGCACTAGCACCGTCAGGATCATGTTTTAAAGTTTCTCCGACTGAGTACTTTATCGTTCCAACCTGTGAACGCTCAATATCTTGGTCGATATCTATTCCGACGATGGCGTATTTGCCAAGTACGACTGCGGTGGCATCGTTCACCTCTGGAATGGACTTAGCCAAACCGGTGAGTCTTTCCGCAGTTTGCTGACCTGTATTCCTGTCTGCTTCCTTAATGGTCGTATTATTGACTTTCGTTATATTGTTTTGCGCATTATTTTCAGACACTTCATTTTTATTATCCGTTGCGCAACCTGACATCAACAGAACAGCAGCGAGCGACAATATGATTTTTTGCAATGTACAACCTCCTTAAATGTTCTTTGGTTCCAGCCTGTCCGCCACCGACCAAGTCTGTTGTCATTATTACATGCAGTGAAACATGGTGTAATCAATGTTGGGGATGGCATTCTTTGCTGGAAGTTTTCTTTATAGTCTGTAAATGTTCTTCTATCTTTATGCAAAGTAACATATATTTTATCAACAGTCTCGTCCGCTACATAACTGCTGAGTGTAGTAAATGGTAAGACATATCCTATAGAGCAGGCAGGAGGCGTCATATTGGGGAAAAAAATCTATGTTTTAGATACGAATGTCCTGTTGCAGGATCCGTATTCGATTTATTCATTCGAAGATAATGAAGTTGTCATTCCAGCAGTCGTATTAGAAGAATTGGATTCAAAAAAAAGGTATATGGATGAAATCGGAAGGAATGCCAGGCAAGTATCGAAATTGATCGATAGTTTTCGTGAAAAAGGAAAGCTGCATCAGAGCATTCCGCTTCATAATGGAGGCAGCATAAGGATTGAACTCAACCACCGTTCATTTCACAAACTTCAGGAAATTTTTGTTGAGAAAACGAATGATAACAGGATATTGGCAGTCGCGAAAAATTTATCTTTGGAAGAAGAGACGAAGGAAGATGGAAAAACGGTCATTCTGGTTAGCAAAGATACTCTCGTCAGGGTTAAAGCTGACGCCATCGGTCTAGAGGCAGAGGATTTTTTAAATGATCGCGTTGTAGAACTGGATCATATATACGCTGGGCACAAAGAAGTGTATGTATCGATTGATAACCTGAATAAGTTTTATGAAAAAAGCTTTCTTTTACTGGAAGAATTGACAAAAGATGCATATTACCCAAATCAATTCCTGTTGATGAAGGACACGCTGGGCAGTTCAGCTTCGGCGATCGGGATAGTGGATGAGAACTGCAGGCTAGTCAAGAAACTGATGTATGAAGGGGAGCATATTTGGGGAATTAAACCGAGAAATGTCCAGCAGACCATGGCCCTTGATTTGTTGCTTCGTTCGGATATCCAGCTTGTGACGCTCATTGGTAAGGCGGGGACAGGCAAGACTTTATTGGCATTGGCAACAGGATTGATGCAAACTGAAGATTTGTCACAATATAAGAAACTTTTGGTTGCCAGGCCCATTGTTCCGGTCGGTAAAGATATTGGTTATCTGCCTGGGGAAAAAGAAGAAAAATTAAGACCATGGATGCAGCCTATTTTTGATAATCTCCAATTTCTGTTCAATACGAAAAAACCTGGGGAATTGGATGCGATTTTAGCAGGAATGAGTTCGATCGAAGTTGAAGCCCTCACCTATATCAGGGGAAGGAGCATACCGGATCAGTTCATCATCATCGATGAAGCGCAGAACTTAACGAAACATGAGGTCAAGACAATCTTGACGAGGGTCGGGGAACGGAGCAAAATTGTCTTGATGGGGGACCCGGAGCAAATAGATCATCCTTATTTAGATGAATATAATAATGGTTTGACCTATGTTGTGGAAAAATTCAAGACCGAGCGTATAGCCGGCCATGTTAAATTGATAAAAGGGGAAAGATCGGGATTGGCACAACTGGCAGCTACACTTTTATAATGCAATCGGCAAGGGGTTTCCCTTGCCGATTGCCAAAGTTTTTGGCAAGGATGAACGAAGTCTTATTTAACGGTGAAAGACCGTACATTTTTTATCGGATCATTGATGTTGGAAGCGTCTCCGAAAAAAATTTCCAGAGGGCCGCCTTCGGATATTTTAAGCGGCTTTCCATCCTTGGAAAAGCCCAGGAAAAATTCAAGTGCCGTTGCCAACGGGAATGTAAGCTCCTCATCATCGGTTGTAACGATGACTTCGGTCACCCCATTTTCAGGTTCGGCATTTTTTAAAAACGGTTCAAAAGGGATGCCGAAAGTCCCTTCCAGCAATCTTTGCTTCTCGAACTTTCGTTCCGTTTTTATTGTGGGTGGCATTATTGCTCCTTCCTGTATTTCTTTTTGCCAATGTTTGGAGGCGGCAATCGTATATTCTTCTAATTCATTGACTTGGACTCTTTCAGCGTGGAAATATGTATCGATTTCAACTTTACGGTCATCAAAAATCCATACTCCAGGATCTAGCGTAATTGGATATTTCACTTTTCCATTTATAAATACGATGGGTTCCAAATATCTCATTCCTTTCTGTTGCTCTTTAATGATTATAATCAATTATAATAGAAATGTCACATCTTCAAGATGGTGAACAAATTCCATGGCTGGGTATATCCATTTGAGAGGTGATCGTGATATTTCAATGGCAAATTGTTCGTCAATGTCCTTGCTTTTTCACAAAACTAAAGGTAGAATTTAGAGATAAGATTTAATCGCTCTGAGCGGGGGGATTTAACATGGCATCTGATATGCTTGTCAATCATCGAGAAAAAGCTTATGCTTTATTAAAAGCAGATGCTGACAAGATTCTAAAACTGATTAAAGTTCAAATGGAAAATCTCACTATGCCTCAATGTCCTTTATATGAAGAGGTAC
Organism: Peribacillus sp. S4; assembly: GCF_046715815.1. NCBI lineage: Bacteria > Bacillati > Bacillota > Bacilli > Caryophanales > Bacillaceae > Peribacillus > Peribacillus sp. S4. The sequence continues at coordinate 1,565,221 of NZ_CP175708.1, forward strand.
TTGATACGCAAATGTTCGGCCTATCACGAGAAATTGATTTTGCCGTACGCTTAGGTTTGGTAGAGGAGACCGAGGGTAAATCCCTTTTGGAAACCCTTGAACAGGAATTGTCAGTTTTGCATGAAGCATCGTTAAAAAAATAATAGATAAAACATACTAACTCAAACAAATCTCGATGATTGTTTGAGTTTTTTATTTATATACACAATTAATGAATAATGTTATACTATATTTAATAGTGACATACTAATTAGTTCGCGAAGTTCAATTTGAGTTATCTTATTCTTTTGAATTCTTTCTAAGTTCAATGGTCATCTTCCGATTTTAAAATATTCCCTGTGGGATTTTCCGGTCATATGGCTTTGATCAATAATGGATCGATAGTAGGGGAGTCAGATCTAATTCCCTGTTTTTTTATACGAATATATGTAATTTTTTATTTTTTTATTGTATTCAGTTAATTTTAGTATTATTGTTATATTAATTGAATGTTAAATCAAATTGATAATATATTATTATAGCTAAATTTTAATTTGTTAATGATATATGGCTCTTTTTTGTCTTTATCGGATGTGAAAAACGAAAATATAAAATATATCGAAATAATTACATCAGCGATAAAATGAGCCTAAACAGATTGGACTCCTTATTTGGGAAATCAATTCATGAATAAAAAGTGGTGGAAATCTTTCACGCTTTTTTTCTATATATTCAATAAAAATACATATTGATTAGGGTGGTAGCAATGGGGAAACGTATAGAAAAAGTACTTGCGGCAAATCGCGGGGAAATAGCGATAAGGATTTTTCGGGCTTGTACGGAATTAGACATTCACACAGTTGCAATCTATTCAAAGGAAGATTATGGTTCTTATCACAGATATAAAGCGGATGAGGCATATTTGGTCGGGGAAGGCAAAAAGCCGATTGATGCATACCTGGATATTGAAGGCATAATTGCGATTGCCAAAATGAGTGGCGTCGATGCGATTCATCCCGGTTATGGTTTCCTTTCAGAAAATATTGAATTTGCGAAACGTTGTGAGGAAGAGGGCATAATCTTCATCGGACCAGAATCAAGACACCTAGATATGTTTGGTGACAAAGTAAAAGCCAGAACACAAGCTGAACTGGCGGATATTCCGGTTATCCCTGGTAGCGATGGACCGGTGACCAGTGTTGAAGAAGTCAAGGAATTTGGTGAACGATACGGTTTTCCAATTATTATAAAAGCCTCATTAGGCGGCGGCGGACGCGGAATGCGAATTGTCGGAAAAATCGAAGAAGTTGAAGAGGCTTATGATCGCGCAAAATCGGAAGCTAAAGCAGCTTTTGGTAATGATGAAGTCTATGTAGAGAGATTCATACAAAATCCGAAGCATATCGAAGTTCAGATTTTGGCTGATACTCATGGGAATATCGTCCATTTATATGAGCGTGACTGTTCCGTTCAGAGACGGCATCAAAAAGTTGTGGAAGTGGCACCTTCCGTTTCCCTTTCCGAAGATTTAAGGGAAAGGATTTGTGAAGCAGCTGTCAAGTTGGCTAAAAATATTGATTATGTAAACGCTGGTACGGTCGAGTTCCTTGTCGCAAATGGCGAGTTTTACTTTATTGAAGTCAATCCACGGGTACAGGTTGAGCATACGATCACTGAAATGATTACGGGCATTGATATCGTCCAATCTCAAATCATGGTGGCTGAAGGGCATGAGCTCCATGGCAAGAAGATCGGGATTCCCGAACAAGCAGGAATTAAAACTCATGGATATGCGATTCAATCAAGGGTGACGACCGAGGATCCATTGAATAATTTCATGCCTGATACCGGGAAAATGATGGTGTACCGTTCTGGTGGGGGATTCGGTGTCCGCCTGGACGCAGGGAATGGGTTCCAAGGTGCGGTCATCACACCATATTATGATTCCCTTCTCGTTAAACTTTCTACTCATGCGCTTACATTTGAGCAGGCAGCTTCCAAAATGGTTCGTAACCTTAAGGAGTTCAGGATTCGTGGTATTAAAACAAATATCCCCTTCCTTGAAAATGTTGTAAAACATGAAAAATTCATAAATGGGGAATATGATACATCATTCATTGATTCAACACCGGAATTATTTAGCTTCCCAATTAGAAAAGACCGTGGGACAAAAATGCTTTCATATATCGGAAATGTGACCGTGAATGGATTCCCGGGAGTCGAGAAAAAGAAAAAACCTGTTTTTGATCCAGCACCGATTCCGAATGTTGGTGGCTTGCCGCTTATCTCGGGTACAAAAAATATACTTGAAGAGCAAGGAGCAGAGGGGCTGGTCAATTGGATCAAAGAACAGAAAGAGGTATTGATCACCGATACGACTTTCCGTGATGCACATCAATCTTTATTGGCGACGAGAATCAGGTCGAAAGATATCCTTGATATCGCAGAACCTACAGCAAAACTGCTTCCTGATTTATTTTCAATGGAAATGTGGGGCGGGGCAACTTTCGATGTCGCCTATCGTTTCTTGAAAGAAGATCCGTGGGACAGGCTGTTAAGTTTCAGGAAAAAAGCACCGAATGTCCTATTACAAATGCTTTTAAGGGCTTCAAATGCAGTTGGTTATAAAAATTATCCTGATAATGTCATTCGTGAATTCGTCGAGAAATCAGCGGATGCAGGCGTTGATGTTTTCCGTATCTTCGATAGTTTAAACTGGGTTAAAGGGATGGAATTGGCTATTGATGCAGTCCGTCAATCCGGCAAAATTGCAGAAGCTGCCATTTGTTATACAGGGGACTTGAATGATCCAACACGCAGCAAGTATAATATCGACTACTATAAAAATATGGCGGTGGAATTGGAACAAGCTGGTGCCCATATTTTAGCGATCAAGGATATGGCCGGGCTCTTGAAGCCTGATGCTGCTTACCGCCTTGTCTCGGAACTGAAAGAATCGACATCCCTTCCGATTCATCTGCATACTCATGATACAAGCGGAAATGGCATTTACATGTATTCTAAAGCGATTGAAGCCGGTGTGGATATCGTTGATACGGCGATTGGTTCTTTAGCTGGACTGACTTCTCAGCCAAGTGTACAAACACTTCATTATGCATTGGAGGGTTCAAGCAGACAGCCTAAGTTGGAAGTCGATTCACTAGAGCGTTTAGGAGAATACTGGGGTGAGGTCAGGAAATTCTATCATGACTTCGAGAGCGGAATGAATGCACCTCATACCGAGGTTTACAAACACGAAATGCCGGGCGGTCAATATAGTAATCTGCAGCAGCAAGCCAAAGCAGTTGGGCTGGGAGACCGCTGGCATGAAGTGAAAGAGATGTATCAGCGCGTCAATGTAATGTTCGGTGATATCGTTAAAGTGACTCCGTCATCCAAAGTTGTTGGGGACATGGCTTTATTCATGGTACAAAATAACCTGTCTGAAGAGGATGTTCTGACAAAAGGTAAATCCATCGATTTCCCTGATTCAGTCATAGAGTTATTCGAAGGCTATCTAGGTCAGCCAGTTGGGGGATTCCCTAAAGAGCTTCAGGAAGTTATCCTGAAAGGGAAGAAACCTATAACAGTAAGACCGGGTGAGTTATTGGAAGAAGTGGACTTTGCAGCACTTAAAGAAGAATTATTCAAGGAATTGGGACGGGCAGTCACTGATTTCGATGTGCTTGCATATGCCCTATATCCAAAAGTATTCCTGGACTACAATAAAACGATTGAGCTGTTTGGAGATGTTTCCAACCTCGATACCGCGACTTTCTTATATGGTATGAGGCTAGGGGAAGAAATCGAAGTTGAAATCGAAAAGGGTAAAACGCTTATCGTAAAATTGGTTTCAATCGGCCAGCCATTGGCTGATGGAACACGGGTTGTGTATTTTGAGTTGAATGGTCAATCACGTGAAGTGATCATCAAGGATGAAAACATTAAATCTTCCGTTGTATCAAAAGTAAAAGCTGATCCAAAAAATAAAGAACAAATCGGTGCGACAATGCCAGGTACGGTAATTCGTGTAGTGGTCGAGAAAGGAGATCAGGTCAAGCAGGGTGATCACCTGATCATTACGGAAGCGATGAAAATGGAAACCACCGTGCAAGCACCATTCTCCGGGACCATCAAAGATATTTATGTAAAAGATGGAGAAGCGATCAGTACTGGGGACTTATTGATTGAAATAACTAAGTAATATCGCTGACTGTGACCTTCTGAATGATTTAGGGTATATGGGGTATGCTTGAGGTTTCAAGCTGCCCTACACCCTCATTCAAGGCAATCCACGGTATCTTAAGACAAAACAAGAACCACCATTCCCCAGGGAATGGTGGTTCTTGTTTTGTCTTATTATATTATTGATTGAACAATCAGAAATTAACGGGCGGGTACTGTTGGTGTTATGTCCTTTTCATCCTGTCCTTTGACTGTGTGCGTGGAGTTTCTTTTTTGCTTGGCCAGTGCATTTTTTTTGCTTCTTGATGTCAATAGCATCAAATAGCTCATTACACCAAAAAAGCAGGCAATGAATAATGCGTGTGTCAATGCGATATATAAGTTTTGCCTTGAGAAAATGATGAAGGCTCCAGCGGTAACCTGTAAAAATACGAGAATGAATGCAGCCATCCAACCGCCATATAACACTTTTTGATTTTTGTAATGTTTTTTTGCGATATAAGCCACATACGATACCCAAATGAAAATGGCGCCTGCGATTGCACGGTGTCCCATCTGAATCCATTCATAAAGGTTAGAGGGGAGTGCAAGGCTGTCATTTACACATAAAGGCCAATCCTTACAGATAAGACTTGATTCTGTATGCCTTACAAGAGCACCTGTATAAACGACTACGAGACAAAAAATCAATACGCCAATGATATGGAATTTCATTCGTTTGTCAACTATAAGTTTTTCGGCTTCGAACTTCTTGTCTACTTCAAAAATCAACAATGTCAGTAAAAAGACGGCAGCAAAGGAAATGAGCGATATGCCGAAATGAAGGGCAAGGACAAAATCGGATTGTGACCAAATGACGGCAGCGGCCCCGATTAACCCTTGTAGTAACAGAAAACCAAAAGAAAGGACGGATAAGAAACGTGCTTCACGGATATGGCCGATTTTTTTCCAAGACATATACGATAAAATTAAAACCAAGAATCCTCCAGCACCTGAAACGAGACGATGGGAAAGTTCAATGACCAATTCAATCGTGATTTTGTCCGGGATCAATTGGCCATTGCACAATGGCCAGGACCTGCCGCATCCCATGCCGGAATCCGTCTTCGTGACTAAAGCGCCGCCAAGTAAGATGAAAAGCATTACAATCGTTGTTAAAACAGCAAACCATTTAAGAGACGATTTCACTAGTAGTCCCACCTTTTTCTCTGTAGCAAATTAGGATTGTTCCATAAAATTAATAATAGCATAAGATTTTTCATAATATTTGTCGAACTTCCTCGATATTACACAAAATAGAATGATTTTACAAGTTCAGTTAATATTATAACTATTAATTAAAATGCCTGAAATAGTTGAAAGTTACAAAAGACTTTGATAGAAATAAAGGGAGTGTAAACCTACAAGTAGGAGCAAAATAGGGATAGAGCCTAGGGGATGATGATAAAAGCATACTATTCATGTTCTTGATGAACATCTTACAAGAGCAGTAAATTATTGAGACACAAATTGGTCAAAAATATCCGAAAAATTTTCACAAAAGCTTCCAAAAATGTGTTTTAATATATTGAAGAAATGATTTTACTAAATTTTACTGTTATTAAGCATGATATTAAGAATGATAGCTCTCGATGGATTCCATTGACGACAGTCATTGGTAAATAATTTACTTTTTGTTTACGCTTCCTTGGTTACAAATATCAAAAAGTATGAAATAATGTTCTATAGCATATGTAAGTATTTTTTTGCATTTGCGTCTGTGCTGAATGATTTAAAGGAGGAAAACAAATGTCAGAAACAAGGGGTTTGTCAGAAGCTGTCATGGAGGACAGTAAAGCCGCCCTTCAATCGGATATACCTGAAACAACAGCTTGGAAGGATTTTCTCGCACTTATAAAAGTGGGGATCGTCAATTCAAATATAATTACAGCTTTTACCGGCGTGTGGTTAGCTCTTCATTTTTCGGGGCTTAGCTTCTTAAGCAATCTAGATGTAGTGTTTTATACACTTGCTGGTTCGGCGCTCATAATGGCGGGATCTTGCAGTTTCAATAATTATTATGACCGTGATATCGATCATTTAATGGAAAGAACGAAAAACCGTCCAACGGTAACCGGGAAAGTACAGCCTTCAAAGGTATTGGCGTTAAGTTTCGGCTTAATTGCTGCAGGGCTGATTTTACTTGCATTGACTAATATGACAACTGCCATACTTGGAGCATTCGGCGTCTTCGCCTATGTTGTTTTATATACTATGGTTTTCAAACGTAGATTTGTCTCGAATACGATAATAGGCAGTATATCCGGAGCGGTGCCTCCGCTTATCGGGTGGGCTGCGGTCGACCCGGGCCTTGATAAGATCGCCTGGGTCCTGTTCGCGATCATGTTCTTGTGGCAGCCTCCTCATTTTTATGCACTTGCAATGAGGCGTGTCGAAGAATATCGTGCAGCTGGAGTACCTATGCTTCCGGTCGTAAAAGGGTTCAAGGCTGCAAAAAGATCGATTATGCTGTGGATCATCTGTTTAATGTTCATTCCTTTCTTTTTAACTCCATTAGGAACACCGCTAGTTATTCTTGCTGCATTATTGAGCACAGGCTGGCTTATTTTGGGGATTAAGGGGTATAAAAAGAAAGACGATGTTAAATGGGCAACATCCATGTTTGTATATTCTCTAAATTATATGACCATTTTATTTGTAGCGATGGTTATTGTCACACTGATCTAGTTTTGGTTTAAATAAACTGGCGGCCTGTTCTTTTACAGGCCTCCAGTTTACTGATAAATAAAGCACTGACCGCCATTCATACATATTAACGGAACCAACAGGGGCATACATAAGAGCGGTTACATGAATCAACTTAATAATTCCTTAGATTAGGGATTCTTTCTTTTTAGAAATTGACATAGAGAGAATATTCGCAATTGCGCCCATTTTTATTTTTGTGAGAAAATTTTGACGAAAGAGGGGTTTCTGAAGCTATGAAAAAAAGGCTGCACAAATGGCGCCTAATTGCTCTGCTGGGAATTGTAGGACTTGTCCTTTCGGGCTGCGGCGAACCATTTCTATCCGCACTGAAGCCAGCTGGCGATGTTGCGCAATCTCAGTATGACTTACTGATATTGAGTACACTAATCATGGTACTGGTTATTATTGTTGTGATTATTTTGTTTGTTGTAGTTATACTACGCTTCCGTCGGAAGGAAGGCGACGAAACAATACCGAAACAAATTGAAGGAAGTCATAAACTCGAAATTATCTGGACTGTTATTCCTATCCTTCTTTTAATTGTTCTGGCTGTTCCAACCGTCGTCACGACTTTTGACTTAGCCGACACAAAGGCAATGGATAAGAAAGATAAGGATGGAAAGACGAAGGATGCACTTGTCGTGAATGTTAGGGCAAACCTTTATTGGTGGGAGTTTGAATATCCAGACCTTGGCGTCGTAACAAGTCAGGATTTGGTTGTGCCGACAGATCGAAAAGTGTACTTCAATCTAACTGCTTCAGATGTTAAGCACTCATTCTGGGTACCGTCTGTCGGAGGAAAGATGGATACAAATACAGAAGGGGTCAATCAGTTTTTCTTAGAATTCGATGGTGAAAAGGCAGAAGATTCGAACAACGTATTCTACGGAAAATGTGCTGAGCTTTGCGGTCCTTCACATGCTTTGATGGATTTTAAGGTCATAACGAAGTCTAAAAGTGATTTTGAAGCATGGACTAAAGATATGAAAGCCTCGAAGGAACCTGTCGTTGAAGGCGATCTGGCCAAACAGGGTGAAGATGTCTTTAATCAAAGTTGTATTGGCTGCCATGCGGTGACGCCGAATGACAGCAGGCCTGAAGCTGCTCGTCAGGCTCCGAATCTGGCTACATTCGGTGAGCGTGAAAAAGTTGCTGGCGTATTGGATCATACGGAAGAGAATGTGAAGAAATGGATCAAGGATCCTGAGAAGTATAAACCGGGCAACACGATGACCGGTACTTACGGTGAACTTTCGGATTCAGATATTAATGCACTGGCAGCTTATCTATTAGAGCTTAAGGTGGAAGACAAATAGAACATTGATTAAGGAGGTTAAATCGTGAGTACCTACGCTAATAAAAAAGGATTTGGCGCTACGCTTTGGGATTATCTGACGACGGTAGACCATAAGAAAATCGCCATTCTATATCTTATCTCTGGCGGGTTATTCTTTGTAATCGGCGGTTTGGAAGCGATGTTTATCCGTATCCAGCTTGCAATCCCAAATAATGACTTCGTTAGTGCCGGATTTTATAATGAAATTTTGACCATGCACGGTACGACAATGATATTCCTGGCGGCCATGCCATTGGTATTTGCTGTTATGAATGCGGTTGTGCCATTACAGATAGGAGCACGTGATGTTGCGTTCCCATTTTTGAACTCATTAGGTTTTTGGCTGTTTTTCTTTGGGGGAGTCTTTTTAAATCTTTCCTGGTTTTTAGGGGGGGCTCCCGATGCAGGCTGGACATCGTATGCATCACTATCCCTTCACTCGGAAGGCCATGGTATTGATTTTTACGTCCTTGGACTACAAATATCAGGTTTTGGAACACTAATGGCAGGGATCAATTTCCTAGTAACCATCATTAATATGCGAGCGCCAGGTATGACATATATGCGTATGCCGCTGTTTACCTGGTCAACTTTCGTTGTTTCTGCATTGATATTATTCGCTTTTCCTCCGCTTACCGTGGGATTGGTGTTAATGATGTTCGATCGGATGTTTGGTGCGAATTTCTTTGATGTAGCGGCAGGGGGAAATACGATCATTTGGGAGCATTTATTCTGGATATTCGGTCACCCGGAAGTGTATATCCTGATTCTTCCAGCGTTCGGTATTTTTTCTGAAATTTTCGCTACCTTCTCCAGAAAAAGATTGTTTGGTTATTCATCGATGGTATTTGCAACCGTTTTAATCGGTTTCTTAGGTTTCATGGTGTGGGCGCACCATATGTTTACCACTGGTCTAGGTCCGATCGCAAATGCAATCTTTGCCGTGGCGACCATGGCTATCGCTGTACCGACAGGTATTAAGATATTCAACTGGATTTTTACGATGTGGGGAGGAAGCGTCAAGTTCACGGTTCCGATGCTTTATGCAGTTGCCTTTATTCCTACATTTACAATGGGCGGCGTGACTGGTATCATGCTCGCATCTGCACCAGCTGATTATCAATACCATGATAGTTATTTCGTTGTTGCCCATTTCCACTATGTAATCGTCGGTGGGGTTGTATTAGGTTTATTGGCAGGGATCAATTTCTATTGGCCGAAGATGTTTGGAACAATGTTAAGCGAAAAATTGGGGCAAATCACATTTTGGACGTTCTTGATCGGTTTCCATTTAACATTCTTCATTCAACATTTCTTAGGTTTGATGGGGATGCCTCGTCGCGTATTTACATTCTTGGACGATCAAGGCTTTAATACAGGTAATATGATTAGTACTGTGGGAGCCTTTTTGATGGCATTTGGTGTCTTGGTTATGGTCATCAATATCATCATTACATCTGTGAAGAATGAAAAGGTCGGCAATGATCCTTGGGGAGATGGCCGTACGCTAGAATGGGCCATTCCATCACCACCGCCTTTTTATAATTTTAAACAACTGCCGTTAGTCCGCGGATTAGACCCATACTGGGTTGAAAAAATGGAAGGGAAAAAGGAAATGACTCCTGCAGAACCACTTGGGGATATCCATATGCCAAATTCATCTATTCTTCCATTAACGATTGCTTCAGGTTTATTTATCGCTGCATTCGGCGCTTTATACCATATGGATGATAAGACATGGACCCTGCCTATAATGATAGTAGGACTTTTGGTGACATTTGGTTCAATGTTTATCCGTTCAGTTAAAGACGATCATGGATACCATATTCATAAAGCAGACCTTATGGACGATAAAGACAAGGGAGGTAAGGCATAATGCAAACAGATGAAAGATTCACGGATGCCACTTGGCCTGCTTCTCCCGAGAAAGCGACTTTAGAAGGTAAAAATAAGTATTTAGGTTTCTGGTTGTTTCTTGGTGGAGAGACTGTTTTATTCGCCTCACTATTTGCAACTTACCTAGCATTGAAGGATAAAGTTCCAAATGGTGATGCAGCCTTAGCTAAAGATTTATTCGAATTACCACTTACTTTTGTAGCAACCATGCTGTTACTGACCAGTTCATTGACTAGTGTGTATGCAATGTACCATATGAAAAATAACCACTTTAAACAAATGCAAGCTTGGCTTGTGATTACGGTTGCACTTGGTTTTGGTTTTCTTGGACTCGAGATTTATGAATTTAATCACTATGTTCATGAATTCCATCATACCTTTACGAGCAGTGCCTTCGGCTCCGCGTTTTATACGTTAGTTGGTTTTCATGGAGGACACGTTGCTTTCGGTTTGGTTTGGATAATATCTCTTATGGTTCGTAATGCAGGAAGGGGCTTGAATTTGTATAACGCTCCTAAATTTTTTGTTGCGAGTCTATATTGGCATTTCATTGACGTAGTCTGGGTATTTATTTTTACTGTCGTATACTTAATGGGAATGGTGGGATAACTGATGGCGAATGAACAATCAAATTCAGCGAACCCGAATGTCGATTTAAAATATCGCCGTAAGAAAAATGCTGAAGAGATGAAACACCAAGTAATATCATTTACACTAATGATTTTCTTTACATTACTTGCTTTTGCTGCAGTAGGAATTGAGGGTTTTTCACATTGGTTCATTAAACCGGTCATTTTGCTGCTGGCAGTTGTACAAGTGATTTTCCAATTGTATTATTTCATGCACATGAAGCATAAAGGGCATGGCACCATTGCATTGTTCTTATTTTCCGGCCTTGCAGTGGGCTTGATAACGGTCCTAGTGTTCCTAACGATTGTTTGGATATAAACCATAAAGAAAATCGGCTATTGAATGATAGCCGGTTTTTCTTTATGTGGTGATTCTCATCCAAGTTTATCTATATTTGTTAAAATGTTTCATTTTAGGTATAATGGATAGTAAGAAAAAGTTCATGAACGAGGTGATTTTTTTGTCTATTGATATTTTTGGATTTCGCGCTTTGTGGAGTCCTTATTATTTTGCCGCCCTCGTACTTATTACCGTTGGCTATTTTTGGCTGGTGACAAAAAAAAGGGGGAAGTTTCCGGGCAGCTCACCGCTTTCCGTCAAACAGGCAACTTATTTTTTGATAGCCATGTTCCTTCTTTATGTGGTAAAAGGATCGCCGCTGGATTTATTGAGCCATATCATGTTCAGTGCCCACATGTTTCAAATGGCACTGCTCTATCTCGTGATTCCGCCATTATTTATCATTGCGATTCCAGATTGGCTTATGAGAACACTCATAAATTCAAGGGGAGTGAAGCCGTTATTTCAGTTTTTCACGAGACCTCTTATCGCCCTTTTATTATTTAACGTTCTTTTCTCGTTGTACCATATCCCGTTAGTATTCGACTTTATCAAAACGGGGATGTGGATTCATGCCGGATACACGGTCCTTTTATTTACGACCGCTGTTTTGATGTGGTTCCCGCTTGTCAATCAACTGCCCGAACGTGAAAGTCTATCAGGTGTGAAAAAAGTAGCTTATATATTCGGCAGTGGCATTCTAATGACCCCTGCCTGTGCTTTAATCATATTTGCTAATGATCCAATGTATGATACATTCACCAATGCGGAATCTTGGGCCAGTGCCATGGAACTTTGCGTTCCGGCTTCCGCACTATCCGGTTTAACGCTCAGTGGTCCGGAAATGTTCAATGGACTGCCATTGCTTGAGGATCAACAGCTTGGCGGGGTTCTGATGAAAGTGATTCAAGAAATCGTATTAGGCTATGTATTGGGTGTCATTTTCTTTGCTTGGTTCAAAAAGGAGAATGGCGGCCAAAAAGATATCGATCCTATACCTTCGGATTTTCAGACTGCAGAATAATTGTACGATAAAAGACTTGTCTTGGGGCGGACAAGTCTTTTATCTGACTTTACCTGATTTTCGAATTAAAGCAAATAGCCAGTAATTTGACTTGGGTATTCTATAAAAGTGAGCATTCTGTTAATAATCCTTGATTTTATTGAATTTTATGATTGCCTCTTATAAAATGGTAGTTGATTAATAAATATAGAGAGGACTACATTTCATATGTCTTTACCAATCCTTCCAACGATAAGTACAGCCTTCATTGTATTAAGTGCCATCACTGTTGCAATAGGCTGGTATCAAATTAAACAGCGCAAAATCGAGACACATAAAAAAACCATGATGGCAGCTGCGGTTTTTGCGGTGATCTTTTTCACTATATATCTTTCTCGGACGGTCTTCATTGGTAGTACGTCGTTTGGCGGACCCGATGACATAAAAATTTATTATACGATTTTTTTGATTTTCCATATAACGCTTGCAACAACTGGAGCTGTTTTGGGGATCATCATGCTTACCACTGGGTTTAAAGGTAAATTCACCATTCATAAAAAAATCGGGCCGGCGACAAGCATCATTTGGTTTTTCACTGGGATTACTGGAGTAGCTGTTTACATCCTGCTTTATGTGATTTATCATGGCGGCGAAACAACATCTTTAATAAAGGCGATCCTAGGATTTTAAAATGACAAAAAAGCCTGGTGCAAAAAAAGCATCAGGCTTTTGTATTGGATACAAAAAAGAGAGCATCAAACATGATTCTCTCTCTTTGTACCACTTTTCGCTGACGGCTTTTATAGGCCGTTGAATTGCGTAAGTTCTTCTTTGATTTGAGCGAGGATTTTTTCACTTTGTTTAACTAGTGATGCAGGAAAATCCTCCCCTTCACCATATTCAACTCCGTGTGGATAATAATGTTTTCCTAATAGAGGAACCATTAATTTGATGACGGCCCTGTGAGCGCCAACATCGCCCTCTGTAGCATAGCCAAGTATTCTCAGGTAAAACGTGCCTTCTTTTAATTCGAACTTACGATCGTAACTTACTCTTTCGTAATCCCATTGTTCTGCTCGTATTAAACCATATTGCGGCATTAGGTCATCTAATCGGTTTAAGTCGGCTGTGATGTTTTCGATTCCAAAGCTTTCAAATTTCACGAGTAGTACCTCCTATGTTTACTATTGAGAATTAAAATGACATACCGGGAAAATATTATGTACATGAATATATTAAAAATCTCCAAGTATGTTTATAATATACCATTTTATCCTATATTTTATAATAGTACGAAATGGTGGAAGTTGCAATGAACTCAACCATGGTATTTTAATCATTCACAAAAGTTCCATTTTTAAAATAAATTTAATGAAGGGGCAGTCTAACGTAAATTAGAAAAATATGATTGAACAGTGATATAATCAGGAAAGAAAGGTTTTTGCATTGGATACATAAATTAGATAGAGAGAGGGAGTGTTCCTCTGCGCAGTTTAGGTAAGGTGTTGGTGTTAATCATTATTTTTTTCGTAATCGGTATTTATCTTAATATCGGCGATGAAGATGAAGGGAACCCCCTTATTGATGGTAACAAAGGTGTTAACCCCAATGGACATATAAATGAAAGAAGCACTTCCTCTGAAAAGGAAGGGGTTACTGAAGTGACAGAAGGTCTGGCAGTAACGATCGGGAAAAATGTAAAAGAGATAGAAAGGGAATACGGTAAGCCGGATCGAATTGATTTGTCTGCCTATGGATATGAATGGTGGGTTTATAAAAAGGACTACAATAATTATTTCCAATTAGCCGTTGAAAATGAAAAAGTGGTATCTGCTTATGGAATCGGTGATGAGGTCAATGTCGCTCCTTTTAAAATTGGAGAATCGATTGATGCCATCTATTCCAGTTTATATGTGGAACCAACTGTTGATATTGAAGTTGGTCACAGTTCCTATCGTTTTGAATTGTCGGAGGAAGATATGAACATGAGGCCGTTAATTGATTTAGGGAATATTAATGTTCAGCTTTATTTGGATAAGTTCACTGGTACTGTTTCAAGCGTCCGATTCTTAAATGATTCCGCCCTATTGAAACAAAAGCCGTATGAGTTGACCTATCATGGTGAACTTGTGACAGTTAAGGACCTTTCAGATGAGGACATGGCGAAAGTGGAAGATGGAAATGAGCAGCAAATATTCGATATTACGAATATCATGCGCAGCAGATTTGATTTGAAGCCTTTAGAATGGGATGCCGCTACTGCGGAGGTTGCTTACCTTCATAGCCGGGAAATGAAGGACACCCCTGAAGGAACCCATGTTTCTGAAACAAAGGGGGATTTGGAAAATCGTCTTGATGCAGGTCATGTGAAATACAGGGCGGCAGGTGAAAATATAGCAGCCCATTATGTGGATGCAGCTGCTGTCATGGAAGGTTGGCTAAATAGCAAAGGACATCGGGATGCGATGCTGAACGAGGAATTTACAGGTCTGGGCGTCGGGGTATATAAAAATTATTACACCCAGAATTTCATAAAGAGATAAAATATGGCCCTTTGGGTCCGTTCAGAATGTAGACAAACTTGATAAAAATCGAGTTTGTCTATTTTTATGGCTTGTACAATTTGGACGTTGATTGGAACGTAGGGCACTCGCTTTCCGCGGTCGGTGAGCCTCCTCGGCTTTCGCCTGTGGGGTCTCCCCTAGACGCGCTTTTCCCGCAGGAGTCTCGTACCTTCCGCTCCAATCAACTTTGTCTTACCGTTTAGATAGAACACTTTTGCCTAGATTCATTTTTGTATTAAAATAGAAGTATTAATGAGGATGCTTTCTAAACATGATTCTATTCAGCGAGATCAACTTGAAATGATTACTTTAGATCAACTGGTGCCACCGAACCATTTGGTTCGTAAAATGGAGGCTTCCATTGACTTCACTTTCATTTATGACTTGATGAAAGATATGTATTTAGAGGTAGGACGCCCAAGTATTGATCCAGTTATTTTAGTTAAACTGACATTCATTCAATATACCTTTGGTATTCGTTCCATGCGTAAAACGATTGAAGAAGCGGAAACAAATATGGCTTACCGGTTCTTAGGCTGTGGTTTTCATGATAAAGCACCTCCTACTCCACGGTCGGGAAAAATTATGAGCGACGCTTTAAAGATACAGACCTGATTGAACAGATTTTCTATCGCATGTTAATGACAGCTGCTAATAAAAAGTTAATAAGTGCTGAACACGTTTTCGTGGATTCCACACATGTGAAAGCCAGTGCGAATAAACGGAAATTTGAAAAGAAAATCGTTCGTAAAGAAACACGAGCGTATCAAGGACGTCTTCAAGAAGAAGTCAATCAAGATCGTGAAAACCATGGAAAAATGCCTTTTCCACCAGATAAATTTGATAAAGAAGAGACCAAAGAGATTAAATTCCACGCGGCCGCAGACCGCAACGGTTTTGTATTGGGAATGATTGTAACACCTGGAAATACACATGTCAGTATTAGAGCCACTAGTTGGTGATTGAGAAAGTTGGAAAACCGGAAGCCGTTGCCGCAGATGCAGCTTATAAAACACCAGCGATTACAAGCTACCTATTTAACAAAAAAATCATACCCGCTTTACCTTATTCACGTCCTCGCACCAAAGAAGGATTTTTTTTCGCAAAAAGGACTATGTATACGATGAACATTTTGATTGTTACCTTTGCCCTTCGGGAGAGCTATTAAAGTATTCAACAACAAATAAAGAGGGCTATCGCGAGTATAAATCCCCAAAACACATCTGTGCAACATGCTCAATTTTATCTCGGTGTACAGAACCAAATACTGTCAAAAAGTGGTGACACGGCATATTTGGCAAACACATGTGGAAAAAGCAGATCATCTGCGTCATCATCAAGATGTAATACTATATATGCGAAGCGTAAAGAAACGATTGGTGTATTCGCAGATGCAAAAGAAAAGCATGGTATGCGTTGGACTACTTTAAGGGGACTTAAAAAAATTGTCGATGCAGGCGATGCTTACTTTCGCTGCCAATAATTTAAAGTAGATGGCCAATTGGACATGGCAAGGTCCAAAAATGGCCTAACATAGTGGGCTCGTAGAGCCCCAATCTCTGAACATTAGGGGTAAATTCAAAGGGGATTTCAAAAAGGGGTTCGGAATTTTTTAATTCCGAACCCCTTTTGTCTACAAACTGAACGGACCCGGTTTGGGTCCGTTTTCTTGTTGTGGCTCATATTTTAAAAGGTCCCAACCATTTGCATTCCCCTCGATGAGGATCGTTTGCCAATGGAGGTTTTTACATAACGAACTTGTATTCCGCAGTCACGCCCCTTTACATTAGTAAAGGAATTTATGCACTTTTTATCTCCCTTTAGCATATGGTGCAATAGGCGATGTCTAAGTGTGAGGTGAGAGTAATGGCAAAAAGAAAGCGGCCCTCCGTGGATGGATTTCGGGAGTTTGTAAAGGAACATCCTCATTTAGTGAATGAAGTGAGAAGCAAACAAGCAACATGGCAGGAACTTTTTGAAGAGTGGTATTTACTCGGAGAAGATCATCCACGCTGGCAGGCTGACGGCAGTGTGGGTGAGCCCAAAGAGAATACAGGATCTCAATCACCGCCGGTTGAAAAGGGAGACCAAAGCACTGAGTTGATCGGTTCGTTAATGAATGCCGTTAAAAACATGGATATGGGGCAGATTCAACAATATATTACGAATGCCAATCAGGCCATCGGTGCAATCCAAGGAGTGCTATCTGCTTTCCAAGGGAATAAATCAGGTGATACCAGTCCTCCCCCAAAAGAAAAAGAGCAGAGAGCTAACCCTTTTTTATTCACCAAAGATTAAGGAGGGTTTTTCATGCGCCAGAATATATATGAATTCATTCAAACAAACGAAGATATGCGAAATTATTTGAGGGTTCAGCCTGCATGGTACAAAAGATTAATGCGTAATCCACATGAAGTGGATGTGTTTGAAACCGAAGCTAAATATTATTTTGAGAAGTCGATTCCACATCGGGTCTCTAAATTTTCGGAAAGCGTTCAGGTTGCCTCAATGATGCTTCATATGTTTCAAGCAATGAATGCTCCAAGTGAATGAAGAAAGTAAGAGTAAATTACTCCTTTTGGCGAACAATAAAGGCAAAAGGGGGACGATGGAATGAGAAAGTTGATATTGGCTCTAACAGTGTTGATGGCAGCGACGGGTTGTGGCAAGAAAATACCTGAACCTGAAAACTCAGGAGTAGCCATACAAGGTGTTTCTACACTAGAAGCTGCCACCACTGTATCGAGCATCCAAAACTCAGATGAGGACTTTCGGGTAAAAACATTTGTAAAAGGCAACTCCGTCTATGTTGAGTGCTACTTGAAAAACTATGGTTTTTCTGAATCAAATCCTGAACAATTGGCAACTGTGTCCGTATTTATTGATAATCAAAAGAAAGTCGATATGAAAACGGCAGCATTTATCGTAAAGGATGTCCCGAATGGCATGCATAAAATAAAGCTGGAGATTTTGAACGGTGCAGGTGAAAAAACAGGGCTGCAAAAAGAGCTTGAGGTACATATCACTTCCTCGATTTAATCAAACCATTAGCATCTAAAAGGGAGAAATGGTAAAATGGTTGTGGAGGTGAGCTTGTTAATGCTTGCTACTATGGAAATCATCGACATTTTACATCAGGCTGATGGATTAGCTGAAATGATCCTTCATTCTGAAATAGGAGAAGAATATCTCCTTAGTTTATATAAATTACAAAACGACAAAGAGGCCCAGGGGATTATTTCTAAGTTTACTTCGCTCAAGGATCTATTTGAAGATGTTCAAAGGTTCGGTAAATATCACCCGGATTATAAACGCATCAATTTAGAAACGAGACAAGCTAAACGGGACATGGATATGCATCCTGCCGTTGCAAGGTTTAAGCGGGCGGAGACAGAATTGCAATCCGTTCTTGATGAAATAAGCGGAAGAATTGGCCGAGCGGTTTCTGAACAGGTAAAAACCCCGGCTGGGAATCCATTTTTTGTTTCATCCGGCGGATGTTCGACGGGAAGCTGCGGAACCGGGGGAAGTTGCGGGTGCTCTGCTTAGGGTAATGGCCAGATTGGAAGCATTCAGGGCCGGTATATAACATGCAGCCATCGAAATTCGACATTACTACGGAGTTCGGTGGCTGTGTCATGTTTGGAACCTCGCCGAGACATGGTCATGAACCGATGCATGAACTATCATCTTACATATTTCGGTTACGTGGCAAAAAGCGATTAACTGCGATATAAAATACAATCCGGACAAAGGTTGCCGCAGCAAAACATCTTTTTCTGCGGCACATAAAAACGATGCCGGAATACATATAAATGTTCTTCCTGCCGTACGAAAATGGTTTCACAATGAAGCTGCTTGCCACGCATTGAAAGGCTTGCGGCTTTTTTTATTAAGAGGGAAAGCTTACCATCATCATTTGGTGCCGGATGATAATGGATATATATAAAGGGGATTCCTGTGAACTTTTTTATCGATGCTTGGGTAATTTCATCATTATCTAATAGATGCACAATAAATTGATGCCAAATTTGGTTTAAATCCATCGTTTGTTTGGCTCCCTTCACAGTGTGTATATTCATAATAGTGAGAGAATTTTGTTTATAATCTTTTTTTCTTGGTTGAAAGTAAAGATTCTGCTATGCTACACTTAGTTAAAACCTTTATAAAAGGGAGTTATTGATATGCTTGGAGCGAGACAGGGAATCATCGTCTATTTACATACATTGAAACAAGCCAAAATGCTTAGGAAATTTGGAAATATCCATTATGTTTCAAAAAAGTTGAAATATGTCGTGCTTTATACGAATATGGATGAAGTGGAACCACTGGTGGAAAAACTGAATAATTATTCGTTCGTTAAAAAGGTGGACCTTTCTTACAAGCCTTTTTTGAAGGTGGAGTTCGAAAACTCCAAACCGGATAAAGCGAAAGAATATGATTATAAAATGGGAATTTGAAAAAAGCTGACTCATGCGGAGTCAGCTTTTTCATTTTCAGGGCAGCAACATTTTTCAGCCTAATGGCGGCAGATATCTATTCATTCGCAAAATGCCGATTAAGTGCTGGTAGTACAACTCGCTTTCTGCAAAGAGCACCGAAGGTTTCACTTCGATTTCAATAATTGGCCTATCCAGTTCCTCAGCCAAGTTCTCAAAAAGCTCATAGCGTTTGTTTTTGGTTGCATGTGGGTTAGGGATACCTTCACGGCAAATATAAAGCGGCTGGAATTTCCCGGGATCTGTGGGCTCCATGACGATGACCAATGACGTTACCTTTTTATCATTTATGGTAGTATGCATGGCCAATAGCCTTGCAACTCGATGTTTCTGATTGCGGCCTACTTCCAGCAACTCATATATATCGGAATATCCTTGTCCAATTTCAATAAAACGTTGAATCAATTAAACCTCTCCTAACTAACTTATTATTCATTACTTTATCATTATCCCTCATAAAAGAGAAGGACAACTTCATTGACGAATGATGACAAAGGGAATTGGGGATAAGTGGTTTATCAATGAAAAAAAGCCCTGCAAAAATATGCAGGGTCCTTCTATGTCTAACTAAGGACCAGAAGGCAAAGGGAGAGGAGAAACCGGAGGAAGAACTTATGGGGAAACGTAAGCCTTCTCCGCGGTTGGCAACAACACCTAAAAAGGAATGTTGTTATTCACATTATTGCCAAAAACCATTTTATTATTCAAGATGTAAAAGATTTATAAAAAGAATGGATATCTTCTATCCATGGTACGAAATGATATGTTCTTTTCATCATGGAAATGAAGGCAAATGGGTTTAAATATTGGCTAGCTTTTTCTAATATGTTAGGATAGGAAAGTAACAGAAATTTGTCATAAAATGTGGTGAGAATGATGAGGGTCGTATCCGGAATTTGCAAAGGAAGACCACTTAAGGCTGTACCGGGTACAGGAACCCGGCCGACTACTGATAAAGTCAAGGAATCCATTTTCAACATGATTGGTCCTTATTTCGAAGGAGGGCTGGTCCTCGACTTGTTTGCCGGAAGCGGTGGACTGGGAATTGAAGCGTTAAGCAGAGGCATGGATAAAGCCATATTTGTCGACCGGGATTTTAAAGCAAATCAAACGGTTAAGGCTAATTTGGAACTATGCAAGTTTTCAGACCGTGCAGAAGTTTATAAAAATGATTCAGAACGTGCATTAAAGGCTTTGGTGAAAAGGGAAATGACTTTTGAATTGATATTTCTTGATCCACCTTATAAGAAACAAAAGCTAGTCGAGATTCTTGAAGAAATACATAAATACCGATTGCTGAACGATATGGGATACATTGTTTGTGAGCATGGCCATGATGTTACTTTGCCAGAAAAAGTTGGTGACTTTACCGTTAAGAGAAAAGAAGTTTATGGCGTCATTGCCGTTACGATTTATCAATGGGGAAACGTACACGAACAGGGGGAACTATGAATGTCCAAAATAGCGATTTGTCCGGGGAGTTTTGATCCAATAACATTTGGTCATCTTGATATCATTCAAAGGGGAGCGAATGTTTTTGATGAGGTATATGTGGTCATCGTGAACAATTCAGCGAAAAATTCTCTTTTTACAGTGGAAGAGAGACTGGAACTGATTACTGAAGCGACTGCCCATATGCCGAATGTTAAAGTGGATTTCTATCAGGGATTGACGGTCGACTATGCTGAAAGCGTTTCCGCGAATGCCATCATCAGGGGATTGAGGGCGACTTCTGACTTTGAATATGAAATGCAGGGAACTTCGATGAACCGATTCCTTAACAATAAAATAGAGTCATTCTTTATCATGACGAAAAATCAATATTCTTTCTTGAGTTCAAGTATCGTGAAAGAGGTTGCGAAGTATGGCGGGGATATTTCTGAACTAGTGCCAAGTGTCGTCCAGAAAGCTCTGGCCAAAAAATACGAGGAACTGAAAGGATAGAAAAAAGAGCATTGCCAACGGGCAATGCTCTTTTTTGGTTTACGAAATGCCTTTGAATAGCCTTTTGGTAAATATGATGATGTATAGGATCAAAAACACGAGTGTTAGAATGGGACCTATATCAAGCATGCTTTGATATAGGGAATTCGCGTGTTCACCGGATCCGCTGACCGGGAATGCGTTTATCGGGCTGCCGCTGTACATTTTGCCTTTATAGAAAGGTTCCCAAAGCAGGATGGTGATAATGGATGCAAGAAGGCCATGTGCAATCCTGGCCAGAAAAAAGGGAGTGAAACGAATGTCCGTTGCGGCAATGATGCTGGCAACTTGCGCTTGGATGCTGAACCCGTTGAAAGCTAAGATGAAACTTGTCATCACGGTTTGCTGAAAGAGTGTCGCCTCTTCGACCGTGCTGGTTAATTTTGAACCTAGAGTCATTTCAAACATGCCTGATATGAAGGGAAGGCTTAAGGAGTCCGGGAAATTAAAAATATGTAGAATTCCTCCGACCCCAGATGCTAGCAATCCGGTGATGTTCATATGAAATAAAAGCTTGTTCACCACAGAAAAGAGAATGATGAACCCCCCGATCATCAATAGGGTTTGGATGGATGAGAGTACCGCATCTCCAAGTAAACTGCCAAATGGCCTTGTTTCTTTTATTCTGGTACGATGCATTTGACCAAAGGCTTGTCTTATGGAGGGGAGCTTGGTCATTACTTTTGCATGGGATTTTTCTTCTTTCCAACGGTAAAAACGCATGATGATGCCTACACAAATATTTCCTAGGTAGTGGGAAAGGGCAAGGATGATCCCTAAATGAGGGTTGTGGAAAAAACCAACGGCAACGGCAACGAATAGGAACAATGGATTGGATGAATTAGTAAAACAAACGAGTCTTTCAGCTTCAATGCGGGTCAATTGTTCTTCTTGACGAAGCCTTACAGTGAATTTCGCCCCGGCTGGAAACCCTGATGCAAGTCCCATCGCCCAAACGAAACCTCCCACTCCTGGTACACGGAATAGGGGACGCATAAATGGTTCGAGCATGACACCAATGAACCTGACAACCCCAAAACTGATTAATAACTCCGAGAAAATCAAGAAAGGCAGAAGTGAAGGGAAAACAATTGTCCACCAAATATTCAGTCCGCCTTTGGAAGCTTCAAAGGATTCTTGGGGGAAGATGATCAAGCCAACTGCCATCATCGTGACGGAGGTAGCTAACAGTACTGTTTTAGATTTTGATTTTAGCAAAATTCAGCCTCCTCTTGAAGGTTACTAAATAAGGGCAGTTCGTTTCGTATATAATAAAATATGAACTTCTTTTTCTCGAAAAGTAAGCGCATGATGGAATAAGGATTGTACCGACATGTAAAGAGGGATGATCCGCTCCATGGAATATATCTGCCATGCTTGTTTCACTGTCAATATAAATAATATGCTTCTATAAATCCGTTTAAGACCATAACTTTGAATGAGTGTTATTTCAATATTTTGCACTAGTTAAAGCGGGAGGGATATCTTTGTCGAAACCAAAAGTCGGGCTTGCACTTGGGTCAGGAGGAGCTAGGGGGTTTGCACATATTGGCGTGATAAAGGTATTGCAGCAAGAAGGCATTCCGATAGATATGATTGCTGGAAGCAGCATGGGAGCAATGGTTGCAGCCTTTTATGGAGCGGGGTCGGATATCGAGAGGCTGTATAAGTTGTCCCGTGCATTTAAGCGGAAGTATTATTTGGACTTCACCATACCTAAGATGGGCTTCATTTCGGGTAAGCGGACAAAGGATTTAATCAGGGTATTTACATATGGCAAGAAATTTGAAGAACTTGATATTCCTGTGGCGGTGGTAGCCACTGATATAAAAACGGGGGAAAAGGTCATTTTTCAGGAAGGTCCCATCGCACCGGCTGTAAGGGCAAGCATCTCCATTCCCGGGATTTTCATTCCCGAAAGAATCGGAAACAGACTGCTTGTTGATGGCGGCGTAGTTGACAGGGTTCCAGTTTCAGTTGTGAAGGATATGGGAGCAGACATCATAATTGGTGTGGATGTAGCTCACGTGAAACAGGATATGGAGATAAACTCCATATATGACGTCATCATGCAAAGCCTCGATATCCTGCAAATGGAGCTGGTTAAAAGCAGGGAGTTTGCTTCAGACGTCATGATACGCCCCAGGGTTGAGAAATACAGCTCGAAATCATTTACAAACGTACAGGAAATAATTAGTATTGGAGAAGAAGCAGCAAGAGGTAAGATTGATCAAATTAAGCAGAGCATTGTTACTTGGAAGGAGTCCTTTGAAGATGAGCCGTAAAACGTATGTACGCACTTTCCTGGTGGTGGCTATACTTCTCATAGCATCAGCCCTTTATTCCCTACCTTTTTATGTATCGAAACCAGGAATGGCTAAAGAATTGGAGCCAATCATTGAGGTATCCGGGGGAGATGAAGCAAAAGGAAGCTTTATGTTAACCACTGTAAGGATGGGCCGGGCAAATATATATTCCTACATGATGGCGAAGTGGAGCAAATATCAGGAGCTTTATCCGGAATCCTCCATCAGAAGCGAAGATGAAACAGATGAAGAATATAATATCAGGCAGCTCCACTTAATGGATGGTTCTAAAAATAATGCCATTAAGATCGCATATGAAAAAGCAGGGAAAGAAGTCGAATACGAGTACCTGGGTGTATATGTTTTGGACGTGCTAAAAGGAATGCCTGCAGCAAAAGAGCTGAAAGCGGGCGATCAAATCATTCAAGTTGATGATGTTAAATTCAAGTCTGCACAGGAATTCATGGATTATATTAACGAAAAGAAGGCCGGAGATGAAGTTAAAATCGTTTATAAGCGGGAAGAGACGGAGAAAACGGCCGTTCTTTCATTGCAGCCTTTTAAAAATGATCCAAATAGGGTAGGAATCGGCATTTCGCTGGATGACAATCGAAGAGTGAACACAAAACCGGCAATTGCCATAGATTCAGAACATATAGGCGGTCCTTCGGCTGGTTTAATGTTTTCGTTGGAAATTTATAATCAATTAACGAAAGGCGATCTTACAAGTGGATATGACATAGCGGGTACGGGCACGATGTCTGATGATGGGACAGTCGGTCCAATTGGCGGAATCCAACAGAAAATTGTTGCAGCCGATAAGTCTGGAGCCGAGATATTCTTTGCCCCGAATGAAAACGGAGCAGCGGGTTCGAATTATGAAGATGCACTCATTGCAGCAAAGGATATTGACACTGACATGAAGATCGTGCCGGTTGACAACTTTGAAGATGCAGTAGCCTATTTAACGAAGCTAAATGGAAAAGGAAAATGAAAAAAAGCGCAGGCAGTCATCTACTGTCTGCGCTTTTTTTCATGATTAGCTTTTTACACTTAAGGATGAAACGGCCAAGCTTGAATCCTTCTTCATTTGAAAATGATGGGAGATTCATATTCACGTTTCATCAATGCAGCTTGATGCGGCTCGGGCAAGCCCAGGGCATACACCTGTGCTGCTCGCAAGTCCGAATCGATGTCCTGCTTCCGATAGGACGAAAGTTTAGAGATGAGAGGGAGGGGCAAGCCTTTTTTTACAGAACGAAGATATTCTTGCCCCCGGCCATTCATGCCAAGAAGTCTGATATAGGCCGGTTGGTCATTATAAATTACCTGTTCCTTGAATGTATGCGTCAATATATGGACACACATCCGCTGCAGCCGTGTCCATGTGTAGCGTTTTGTCTTCAGCGCTGCCATGAATCCAGAAAAGCTCGAAGATTGTTTGGCCATCTCCTTCATTCGGTGCTCTATGCCTTCCTCAACTTCGTATATTCCTGCCAATTCGGTTAAAGAGGAAGAAAGGATACGGTATTTCAACATGGACCAATACATTTCCCAGTCATGCAAGGCATGGTAGCGCGTTAAATATTGCTCAAGGCCACTCATTGTCGCTTGAGGAATATAACTGGAAACAGAATGTAATTCCTGGTGTTCATGGATGGCTTTACGTATCCCCGTTGCGCTGGCAATAGGGTCTTTGGACAACTTTGTTTCATGGTACCCTGCAGCGACCCTTTGAATCGTATAAGGGCGAATGGAGTAGCCGTTTGAAAGGGCAGCACTTACATATTCTTTTCCAAGGATATTATTCGGCTTCGTCAAATCCAATGCCGCATCACCATGGATGATTGAACGATAAGCCTGGGCAGCACTTGACGGATAACTATTACCGGCATCCATGGCCGATTTGATTGCGGCATCGAATGCAGCGGAATTTTCCGAAAGGATTTTGTGGGCGATGATGAATGGTTCAATTTTGCCATCCTCGCTTCCGAAGCAAAAAGAGTCACAGCCTAGCGATTCCAAAAGAGCAATAGATCCTTTTGCAAATATTTCTGCCTTCTGTGTCGCGAAAGCATATGGCAGCTCAATGACAAGATCAATGCCGCCATTCAAGGCCATTTCGGCGCGTGTCCACTTGCTGACGATAGCTGGCTCGCCACGCTGTAAGAAGGGCCCGCTCATAACAGCGACAACGACATCTGCCCCTGTTTTTTCTCTACTTTCTCTTGCATGTAAAACATGTCCATTGTGAAAAGGGTTATATTCGACTACTAAACCGCAAGCTTTCATTCGTTCACCTCAGAGAAAAACTTTGTATTTTATCAACTTAGTGCTAAAATAGTATTTCAAGTAAAATTACTATAAGTAATCGTCTGGATTTTTTGTTAGAAATGATTCATAAAACTTAGACAATCAGTTAGGATGACTACATTATAGTGTAAAGAAAAAATATTGACAAACTTATAATTGAAAGCTATAATTATTTTTGTTGCCTTGAGGTGATTTCATTTGAAATGGACGATTAGTCAACTTCAAAAAATTCGGGACAAAGATTTACGGTTTGATGAACTGGTGGATGTCTTGGACATTAGAGAAAGAGACCCGCAAATTCGCGATGTTTCTCCGATCAGAGTAGAAGGAAGAGCTGATATCAGCTCGACCGAGATTACTTTTCACTTGCATCTTTCAGGTGAATTAACATTACCTTGCTCCCGTACACTGGTAGACGTTAAATATCCGATTGATATTGATACAAAGGAAACCTTTCTTTTAAAGGCAGATGGCACAGATTTCTACGGAGATGATGTCACTGTTGTGGAAGGCGACGTTGTAGACCTAATACCGGTAATTAAAGAAAATTTATTGCTAGAAATTCCGATGCAGGTTTTTTGTGAGGATGTCGATTCGAATGAAGCTGCTCCTCAATCTGGGAAAGACTGGGCTGTTATTTCCGAAGAGGAAAATGAGCATAAGGTTGATCCGAGATTTGCAAAGCTTGCCGACTTTTTTGACAACAATAAAGAATCTTGATTGGAACGAAAAATCGTTAATCCGATTTTTCCAGCTTTTTTATATTTTTTAAGGAGGTGGGAATAATGGCTGTACC
Organism: Peribacillus sp. S4; assembly: GCF_046715815.1. Lineage (NCBI taxonomy): Bacteria > Bacillati > Bacillota > Bacilli > Caryophanales > Bacillaceae > Peribacillus > Peribacillus sp. S4. The sequence goes on from NZ_CP175708.1 coordinate 1,591,798, forward strand.
TTTTAGAAGAACGTCGAAAACTGTAAAAAGAAAACGTCGTACACACTTCAAGCTTCAAGTACCTGGTATGGTAGAATGCCCGAGCTGTGGTGGAATGACTCTTTCACATCACGTTTGTAAAGAATGTGGAACATATAAAGGAAAAGAAGTTGTCGCAAAATAATTTCTTGACCTACTTGAGAGCTTAGCTCTCTTGATGCAACACGCTAATCAAAGCGCAGGGATTTTTCTCTGTGCTTTTTTTACAAATTTATTTGGCAGAATATTTTGAATCATTCGCGTTTGCCGATGATTTTGGAGAAGGTGTTTACATGGATCAGGTGATTGAAGTTGAAAAGGGTAAACGCGGTTTCATGAAGCTCCTATTTAATAGACCGGAGAAAAGGAATGCCGTGAATTATCAGCTGATGGACGAACTTGAGTCGATATTATCGGAAGCTGCATGCGATGATGAAGTTAAGTTGCTGGTCCTGACCGGGGCGGGCTCTGAGGCGTTCTGTTCAGGCGGGGATCTAAGGGAATTTCAGGATTTGCATACAGAAGAAGAGGCCTTTGCTATGTTATCGAAAATGGGTGAAATTCTGTATAAACTAGCAGTTTTCCCAAAACCGACAATAGCGCTAATCAATGGAAGTGCTTTCGGCGGCGGATGCGAAATAGCGACAGCTTGTGATTTCAGGTTAGCAAAGAGGGAAGCTAGGCTAGGGTTTGTACAAGGTACTCTAGGAATAACGACTGGCTGGGGCGGAGCTTCGCTTTTACTTGAAAAAATACCAGAGCAAAAAGCGCTAAAGCTATTATTGGATGCAAAAGTACATAAAGCTGAGGAAGCGAAGGAACTTGGTTTCGTAGATGAGATAGTCGGAGAAGGTACGGATGGATGGGAATGGTTTGCGGAAGATTTTCTTCGCCATGAGACAGGGGTATTGATGGCCTATAAACGATTGCTGGTACATAAATGGCAGGATAGCGGGCTTAAAGGAAGAATGGATGCGGAAATCCGGGAATGTTCCAAACTGTGGGCGAGTGATGAGCATCATGCTGCAGTCGAGCGTTTTCTAAATAAGAAAAAATAAATATTACACGCTCTATATATCTTCTATCTTTCCTAGCATGTGCATATTATGAATTAAAACTTGCTAAGGAGGTAGAGAGATGACGATTGCGAGACAAGATGCATGGACTCATGATGAGGATCTGTTGTTGGCTGAAGTGGTACTGAGGCATATACGGGAAGGCAGTACACAATTAAAGGCGTTTGAAGAAGTGGGGAAACAGTTATCGAGGACATCTGCTGCTTGTGGGTTCCGTTGGAATTCATTTGTTAGGAAGCAATATAAATCAGGGATAGAGCTGGCGAAAAAACAAAGGAAAGAACAGGTAGTCAATAATCCTGAAGTGGAAAGGGATTCGATAGCAACGGTCGAAAATGTCACGATTGAAGAAATAACGCCCGAGCATGAAGATAAAGAATCTATTACCCTTCAGGAAGTTATATTATATTTAACCAAAATGGATGAATTCTTTCAGCTTGATAATAAGGAAAAAGAACGGATTTCTGAGCGTTCCCTATTTCTTGAACGGGAAAATGTCCGATTACTGGAAGAGAATGTCCTGCTTAAGGAAAACCTGAAAGCTGTTGAGGAAGATTATCGTGCGTTAATGCAGATCATGGAGCGCGCAAGAAAACTTAGTGTCCAGGAGGACGAAAAGGCGAATCCGAAGGTGAGTTTCCAAATGGATAAGAATGGTAATTTGGAAAGGGTCAATAAATAAAAAATGCGGGTGGGAAAATCCGCCCGCATTTTCTTGATGCTTCCTTATTCTTGTGTATCTATTTCTTTCTTATCTTGTACGTCAAATGGGCTCCAAATCAGAGGGTTTTCTCCGAGGTCCCTGTCCAAATCATAGGAAACAGCAGAAAAACCCATCTTTTTCCAAAAGTCTTGTGAATGGACTCTTGGGTTAGTTTTGATAGGCATGTTCAGGCTTTTGGCGAATTCGACCAAAGCTCTTCCATACCCTTTTTTCTGATAGTTAGGCAGGACTTCAAGTTTCCAAAGAACAAGGAAATCCCTGGAATTGTCAAAATACTGGTCGAATTTAGCGCTTCTTTTATAAAGGCTCATTCGAGCTACAAGTTTATCGCCATAAAAGATTCCGTAAAAAGGTGATTGGCTGTCATTTTCAATGATGTTACCTTCTAAATCATCTAGCATGGACAGTTCCTGTATCCCGTATTCTTTGAATTTTTTGAATTCCTCAAGCGTTTTAAAATTTACAAGTAATCGTTCAACCTTGTATTCCATAAAAAAGCTCCCCCTTAATTCTGATAAACCTCTTCCGATAGTACCCTTTGAAAGTCATCCCACTGATCTTTGCCGTGTGGAATTTCAACTTAGGTTAAATCTAGTATGACATCATCGACTTATCCTAGCTTACTAAATGCTTATAGCCTTTTATTCCCCGCCCTTTTCCCTTCAATTTCTTTTGGGGTGAGTTTGGAGTTATCTTTTGTTTCTGTAAAGTCTTCAAAATGGCTAAGCTTTTCGTATCTAATATACCATTAAATTAACACTTAAAGAAGAAAATATTATATCTTCAATGGCGTATTAATCATTCTTTCCATTGGTATTTTATGACGAGCCATCGTTAATGGCAGTTCCGTCGTTTCATTCAATCGGAATGGCTGTGTTTTCCAACGATGGGAAAATTCGTGCAGGCTAAAAAAGATAATGTGATAAAATAGTAAATATATTTCAAAAAGTAAGGAAGGTTATCATGAGAATTGGAATCATTGGCGGAGGGGCCATAGGGCTGCTGTTTGCGTCCCGTTTAAGTGAAAAGCATAATGTGACTCTCTATACCCATACTGCGGATCAGGCGTCCATCATCCAACGTGATGGAATCCGTCTTATTGCGGATGGTGAAAGCCGACTGCAGACGGGCATCATGTCCAAGGGGCTGGATGAAGGGATATCGGATGTGGATCTTCTTATAGTGGCCGTCAAGCAATATCACCTGCCGCAAATACTGCCTAGGATCAAAGATTTTCAGGTTCCATTGCTATTCTTGCAGAATGGCTATGGGCATATTTCTTATTTAAAGCAGCTTCAATCCCCGACCATATATGTGGGGGTAGTGGAGCATGGAGCAATGAAACATGATGGGAATACCGTGGAGCATACGGGACTGGGCATGACAAGAATCGCTTCCTTTAGCGGGGAACTTGAGCAACTATCGCTAGTGAATGAAAGGATCGATCATTTTCCTTTTACGAAGAGTGAAGATTTTCACTCGATGCTGATGGATAAGCTTGTCGTCAATGCGGTGATAAATCCATTAACGGCGATACTTGGTGTGGAAAATGGCGGTTTAATCACTAACTCTTTTTACTACCAATTATTTCAAGAGCTTTTTGAAGAAATCTCCGGTATTTTGGAAGTTCAAAATAAGGATGAGTCATTTGAACATGTTAAAGCCGTTTGCATCGCAACTGCGGAAAATCGATCTTCCATGCTAAAAGATTTAGAAAATGGCCGTAAAACGGAAATTGATGCCATTTTGGGTCATATCCTCTCGGAGGCAAAGAGTAAAGGGAAAAGTGATTGCCTGACGTCTTCTCTATATAAGATGGTCAAAGGAAAAGAGTCTCAGGGGGGATGAGGATGTGCCGTACGTAGTTTCAAGCCTTGCCGCGATATTTATTACCTTGCCTTTCGTAGGGTATATACTTTTTTTTATAGGTGCCAAACAATTCACTGGAAACCATCGGCGCTCCGTTCAATTTGCAATGGACATGAGTACGCTGCTGTTCGTATTGTCCGTCCATTATTTGATCATTACGATCTGGGATATGCAAATTATTTGGGTGATCATGCTCATCATGCTCATCAACGCATTCGTGGTGGTTCTTGTCCATTACAAGGTAAAAGAAGAAATCATTTTCCATAAGGTATTAAAGGGTTTTTGGAGAGTGAACTTCGCCTTTTTTTTCGTGGCTTACCTTCTATTGTTTTCCATTGGAATAATTACAAGTATCACGAAGATATTGACTACATAACATAGAACATCGCATCAATTTTCTGCTGCTGGGCAACTTCTTTTGTTTTCTTAAACCGGAATGTTATACTCTAAAAAGAATTGTAGTTGCAGAGAAAGGGAGAACAGAAATGGAGATGAAAGATCTCGCGTTACCATCTTTAAACCGTTTTGCATCGGACTATTTACAAAACCGTCTTGAAACGGAGGATTATTTTCACTATGACTTGTCTAAGCCTGACATTTATCACAATAGATATGAAGAATTGATGAACCGCTCTTTTTCACGTGATGAATTGTCGGATTACATACAACAATACATGTCTCGTCTTTCATTCAGTGAGGAAGTTAAGGGTAATATTGGAAGGCTGCGCAGGGATGATTCCGTTGTTGTGATTGGAGGACAGCAGGCTGGGTTATTATCAGGGCCGCTGTATACCATTCATAAAGTGATATCGATCATTAAGCTTGCGGAAGAACAGGAAAAAAAACTGGGGCAGCCAGTCATTCCGGTTTTTTGGATAGCTGGAGAAGATCATGATTTGGCTGAGGTCAATCATGTTTATGTTATGAAAAACGGAAAACCCGATAAAAAAACCTATCCTTCCTACCAGCCATATAAAACAATGGTTTCTGATGTGGAGCTGGAAACGGAAAAGGCAGAGAAGTGGCTTGAGGAAATCATTGAAACTTATGGAGAAACGGAATTTACGAACAAACTCCTGATTGATATGAAGGAAACCATTAAGAGATCGAATACCTTCGTCGATTTCTTCGCCGAGCTGATTCATGAATGGTTCAAAGAATATGGCCTTTTACTAGTCGATGCCGGAGATCCGGATTTAAGGCGAATTGAGAAGGCATACTTTGAATCGATGGTCAATGAAAGTGGACGGATTGCTGAAGTGGTCGAGGAACAGCAATCATTCATGCATGCGAAAGGGTATGCAAAAATGATTGAAATGGATAAACGCGCCGCTAATTTATTTTATTATGATCCAGAAAAAAAAGATCGATGTTTACTCGAACGTGTAGAAGGCGGTTTCAGCGGAAAAAACGGTGAGGTATCATTTACCGGGGAAGAACTCCTGCAGATAGCCAGAAATCATCCAGAACGATTAAGCAACAATGTCATTACACGCCCGCTCATGCAGGAAATGCTTTTCCCTGTATTGGCATTCGTTTCTGGGCCAGGTGAAATAGCCTATTGGGCAGAATTAAAAAAAGTGTTTGAGTTGTTTTCCATGAAGATGCCGCCAATCATTCCTAGGTTGAATATCACGCTGGTGGAGCGGAGTATCCAAAGCGACCTTGAAGAAATGGAACTCAGTTTGGAAACTGTTCTGACTGAAGGAACCGCTAATGCTGTGGAAAGTTACCTTGATTCCGTTAAAGATGAAACGATTGACACCCTGTTCGGGACGCTGAAATCACAGCTTGAAGAGAACCATGAAAAGCTTTTTGTCCACGCTGTCTCTTTGGATAGGGGGCTCGAGCCGATGTTGAACAAGAACATTGAATTCATTCAAAAGCAATTGAATTTCATGTATGGCAAAATCGGTGACCGTACAAAGGAACGACATTCGGTCATCTTGAAAAAATATGATCGGGTAGCAAATTCGCTGTACCCTCTCGAATCACCCCAGGAGAGGATTTGGAATGTGTTTTATTACTTGAATCAATATGGGCCAGAGCTCGTAAGGGATATGATGAAACTGGACTATCGCTTCAATAATCAGCATAAATTGATTTTCATTTAGAAAAACCATCCGTTTTGGGGGAAAGTGGCGGGTAGATCATTTTGAATACGGTTGCCACAAACCAATCCTGATGGAGGGATTGAAATGTGAAAAAAGACAGGTGCTAAAGCCTGTCTTTTTTTCTGTCTCCTGAGTACTTGTCAGGCGGGGCTTCGACAGTAATGGTGGGCCTGCGTCTTAGTTTGAGTGCATTCGAGGGAAATGCACGTTTCTTTGAATAATTTGGCTAAATAAACTTAATAAGAAAAGAAGGTAATTTTTACTTGGAAGGAGAAAGTAAAAACAAGTGGAGAAAGGTGGGGGAATGTGGTACATTGAGATTAGAATGTGGGGGTAGTGGGTATGTTCATGGGAGAGTACCATCATAACATCGATATAAAGGGCCGTTTGATAGTCCCGGTGAAATTCAGGGAAAATCTCGGGGAGCAATTTGTCCTTACCCGCGGACTCGATCAATGTTTATTTGGTTACCCTATGGAAGAGTGGAAGCTGCTAGAAGAAAAGCTGAAAGCCCTGCCTTTAACAAAAAAAGATGCCCGAGCCTTTACCCGTTTTTTCTTTTCTGCAGCTACAGAATGCGAAATTGATAAACAAGGGCGAATTAATATCCCCACGCCGCTTACTTCATATGGCCAATTGGAAAAAGAATGTGTAATTCTTGGTGTTACCAATCGTATTGAGATTTGGAGCAAATCCCTTTGGGAAAACTATTTTTCAGCTTCGGAGGATTCTTTCGCTGAGATAGCAGAAAATATGATTGGCTTTGATATTTAAGGCTGCCCTCAGAAATAGAGTCACTCAATAACCGATTGGAAGGATGTCTAGCATGTTTCAACATACAACAGTGTTATTAAAAGAGACGGTTGATGGATTGAACATCAAACCTGATGGAATTTATGTGGATTGTACTTTAGGAGGAGCCGGTCACAGCGAATACTTACTTTCACAGCTCTCTGACAAGGGCAGGCTTTATGCTTTTGATCAGGACGAAACGGCGATTCGGAATGCTAAGGAAAAATTGGAAAGCTATGGCGAACGTATTGTCCTTGTTCCTAATAATTTTAAATACTTAAAAGAAGAGTTGAATGCCCGGGGAATCGAGAAAGTGGACGGGATCCTTTATGATTTAGGTGTGTCATCCCCGCAATTGGATACACCGGAGCGTGGTTTCAGCTATAACCATGATGCACCATTGGATATGAGGATGGACCAAAGTGCAGCCATTTCTGCCTATGATGTCGTGAATACTTGGTCATTCCATGATTTACTGAGAATTTTCTTCCAATATGGAGAAGAAAAGTTTTCGAAACAAATTGCCAGGAAAATTGAAGCGGCACGTGAAATAAAACCGATTGAAACGACGTTCGAACTTGTGGAATTAATTAAGGATGGGATACCGGCCCCGGCAAGACGTAAAGGCGGACACCCTGCGAAACGAGTGTTCCAAGCAATAAGGATCGCTGTGAATGACGAACTTGGTGTCTTTGAAGACTCCCTGGAGCAGGCCATTTCGCTTTTGGATAAAGAGGGAAGAATATCTGTCATTACATTCCATTCGCTCGAAGATAGAATTTGTAAAACAGTATTTAAAAAGGCCAGTAGCATGCCGGATCTTCCGCCTGGACTTCCAGTTATCCCGGATGAATTCAAGCCAACTATGAAAATAATTACGAGAAAACCGATTTTACCTTCAGAAGAAGAATTGGAAGGGAATAATCGTTCCCGGTCGGCTAAGCTAAGAATCGCCGAAAAGCAATGATTACAGAAAAAAATCAGTGAGGGGGAACATGAATGAGTTCCATAGCCAAAAAAGTACAAGAACAGCAATATGAAGACCAACAGCAGCAACAGGCACAGCAAACAGTGGTCATCCGTAAAGCGAAGATATCCATTGGTGAAGTTTTCTTACTCTGTGCCCTTGCTATCATGGTTACCTTCATGGGAGTGAAAATAGTCTCTAATCAAGCGGCCATCTATGAAACGAATAAAGAGATCCAGCTAGTGGAAACGTCGATTGAAGAACAGGGTAAAGTGAATGATGATTTGAAAGTGCAGGTTGCTGAACTTAGTACATACGAGAGAATTTGGAAAAAAGCTGCAGCGCTAGGGTTCAAGTTAAATGAGAATAATGTGAAGGGTGTGCAGTGATAATGCAGAAACAAAAAAATATGAAGCATGGGGCAGCCGGATTATTCTTCTTATTCGGCCTGCTCTTTTTTGTTTTAGTCTGCCGATTTTTGTATATTCAGGTGACTGGTACAGCTGGCGGGGAGGTACTGGCTTCGAAAATCGACAAGAAATATGAAAAAAAACAGATCATAGAAGCAAAAAGGGGAAGCATACTCGATACAAAAGGTGAAGTCATCGCCGAAGATACTTCCTCCTATATCTTAAGGGCGGTACTTAGTGAAAAGGAGCCGGAGCATGTCAAGGATCCGGAGATGACCGCGAAAAAGCTTTCTAAATATATCGACATGGATGAACAGGACATCTATGAAAGACTTACGAAAAAAAAGGCATACCAAGTGGAATTTGGCAGTGCCGGCAAGGATTTGACTCAGGTCGTCAAGCAGAAAATAGAAAATTTGGAACTGCCGGGAATTACATTCGGAAGGACGAATAAACGTTTTTATCCGAATGGGATTTTCGCCTCCCATCTGATTGGCTATGTAGAAAAGGATGAAGAAACGGAAGAAATGGCTGGTAAGTTCGGCATTGAAAAGTACCTCAATAAAGAATTGCAGGAAACGGATGGGAAGCTGACATATGACAGTGACTCATGGGGCTTCCTCTTACCGGATAAGAAAGAAAAGGTCGTTGCACCTGATAATGGCAATGATGTCATGCTTACGATCGACAAGAAAATACAAACATTCTTGGAAGACTCGATGAGCAAAGTGCAGGAAAAATATGATCCCGAACAAATCATAGCGATTGTCTCCAATCCCAAAACGGGGGAGATTGTGGCGATGGGGCAAAGGCCCACCTTCCATCCGACAACGAAAGTCGGGCTAACGGATACATGGCGTAACCTGGCAATTGAAGAAACCTTCGAACCGGGTTCAACCATGAAAACATTCACCCTTGCCGCGGCTGTTGAGGAAGGGGTCTTTAATCCGAATGAAAGCTTTGTTGCAGGAACCTACAAAGCCGGATCGGGTAAAATCGGGGATCATAGCGGAATCGAAAGAGGAAAGAGCATGACCTTTCTGGAAGGGGTTCAACGTTCCTCGAACGTCGCTTTTGCCACACTTGCAATGGATAAAATAGGAGCCGATACGTTCCGTGAGTATTTGACTAAGTTCGGATTTGATAAAAAAACGGGAATTGACCTGCCAAACGAGATAACCGGTAAAATTCAATACAAGTATAAGCTTGAAAAAGTGACTACCTCCTTTGGACAGGGTTCGACCGTTACACCGATTCAACAAATCCAAGCTGCATCCGCAATAGCCAATGACGGAAAAATGATGCGGCCGTACGTGATAAAAAGCATTTCCGATCAGGATACCGGAAAAATTTTGAAAACGACCAAGCCGAAAGTGACAGGGCAACCGATTTCGGAAGAAACTGCAAAACAAGTACGTGATTATTTGGAAACGGTAATTTCCGCGAAAAAAGGAACAGGGAAAAAATATGCCATTGATGGATATCAAGTAGCGGGGAAAACCGGTACTGCACAAATTGCGGGTCCGACAGGTAGATATTTAGAAGGGAAAAATAACTATGTGTTCTCCTTTTTAGGAATGGCTCCAAAAGATGATCCGCAGTTGGTCATGTATGTGGCGGTCAAGCAGCCCAAGTTAGGTGTATCTTATGTTGGGGCTGATCCATTGTCAGAGATATTTAATCCTGTCATGCAAAATAGCCTGCAATATCTAAACATAAAACCTTCTGAAGTTAAAAAACAAAAAGCAAATAAAATCAAAGACTATACGAATCAAACCGAGAGTTCAGCTGTTACAGAACTGAAGGAACTTGGTTATGATGTAAGTATGATCGGAAGTGGACGTAAAGTGCTCGACCAATCCCCGAAAGCGGGGAGTGTACTCTTACAAGGTGAAAAGATAATCCTCAGGACGGAAGGCGAAATGAAAGTTCCTGACATGAAGGGATGGTCCTTGCGCGATGTCATGAAATTGGCTAAGGTTGCAAAACTGGATCTGAAAACCGAAGGTACTGGATACGTGAGTAAACAGAGTCTTAAGGCCGGGAAAAAGGTAAATGAAGGCGAAACCTTCAATATTGAATTATCCCAGCCTGATGGGGCTGGTGAAGATATACCGACAAAAGAGAAAACAGAGTGAAGATAAAGAGGGGATCCAAATGGATTCCCTCTTTATTTCTTTCAAAGTTTCTAGTCTAGCATCGAGTAGACAAGCATATATTGAAGCATGTATGAAATGGAGGTGCCTGTTTTTGCGTGTTTCGAATGTTACTGTCCGAAAACGGCTGGCAATCGCATTGGCGATCGGTATCGTTGTTTTTTTTATCATTGATATCCGATTGGGAATTGTACAGTTTTATCTAGGGGATAAGTTGACGGGGCTGGCTAAAGATTCCTGGAGCAGGAATATTCCTTTTGAAGCCAAACGAGGAGAAATCCTTGATCGGAATGGTGTCGAGCTGGCAACGAATATATCTGCGCCAACAGTCTATGTCATCCCTAGACAGATTGAGAATCCTGGGGAGACGGCGGAACAGCTTGCTTCAATATTGGATATGACAAAGGAAAAGGCTTATCAATGGTTAACGAAACAGGCGATGAGCGTCAGAATTCCGGAAGGCAGAAAGATATCTCACGAAAAGGCGAAGGAAATTAAAGCATTGGGGATAAAGGGCGTATACATCGCTGAAGATTCAAAGCGCCATTACCCATTTGGTGAATACCTTTCACATGTTCTTGGCTTTACAGGCTCTGACAATCAAGGGTTGATGGGTATTGAATTGTCTTATGATAAGGAACTAAGCGGGGAAAAAGGATTCGTTAAATTTTACTCCGATGCGAAAGGGAAAAGGCTTGAGAATATGGCCGATGACTATAAGCCCCCTGTTGATGGTGATAATTTGAAGCTGACCATCGATAGCAAAATCCAGACAATTGTGGAGAGGGAGCTCGATAATGCGGAGGCGACATATGATCCTGATGGTATAATTGCCATTGCAATGGACCCGAACACTGGGGAAATCTTGGCAATGTCCAGCAGGCCAACCTTCGACCCTGCCAATTTTCAAAATGTCCCCTCGGAAGTGTATAATCGTAATTTACCAGTTTGGAGTATATATGAACCAGGATCGACTTTTAAGATCATCACGCTTGCTGCGGCGCTTGAGGAAGGGAAGGTCGACTTACAAAAGGAACATTTTTATGATTCCGGACATGTGGAAGTGTCAGGATCAACGCTGCATTGCTGGAAAAGCGGAGGACATGGGGATCAAACTTATCTTGAAGTGGTCGAGAACTCATGTAACCCGGGTTTTGTAGAATTAGGGAACCGGCTTGGTAAAGACAAGCTGTTTAAATATATAAATGATTTCGGTTTTGGGCAAAAGACGGGAATTGATTTAACCGGAGAAGGAAAAGGAATCATGTTCAACATGGATCGAGTGGGTCCGGTAGAGCAGGCAACTACTGCGTTTGGACAAGGTGTAGCCGTAACGCCCATTCAGCAGGTGACAGCGGTATCGGCAGCCGTGAATGGCGGGACTTTGTATACACCATATATCGCGAAGGAACTCGTGAATCCAAAAAATGGGGAAGTGCTGATGCGAAAGACCCCTCAGGCGAAGAAAAAGGTGATTTCAGAAGCAACCTCGAAGAAAGTCCGGGAAGCGCTTGAATCCGTTGTCGCCCAAGGAAGCGGTAAAGGAGCATTCGTGGAGTCGTACCGCGTCGGCGGGAAAACGGGTACAGCCCAAAAAGCTGAAAATGGCAGATACCTTGAAAATAATTATATTCTCTCATTCATTGGTGTCGCTCCAGCGGATGATCCGCAAATCGTCGTTTATATAGCTGTGGATAATCCGAAAGGAACGGTACAATTCGGCGGGGTCGTTGCCGCACCGATCGTTGGGAATATCATGGAGGATTCACTTAGGGCCATGGGCGTCAAGCCAAGGAAAAACCAGATTGAGAAGGAGACGGTCTGGACGGATCCCGTCATGGTCGAGGTACCAGACGTCGTGGGTCTCAGCAAAAAAGAGTTGCAAACCCAGCTCATCGACCTTAAGCTTGATATTGCCGGAAATGGGGATAAAGTCATAAATCAAGCCCCAGATCCAGGTGTTAAAGTAAAACAAGGCTCTACAATAAGAATTTATCTTGGCGAAAATACAGAATAAGTATAATATAATATATGAATAGTTAAAGCGGCTGAAGATTCATCAGCCGCTTTGTTTACGGAGTCGGGATAACCCCGTATAATTGAAATTGGTTTCTCGACAAGCCAAGGCTAATCACATATAATGAATCCTCAAATTAAGTTGAGAGGGATGGAAAAATGAAGCTTCACAAATTACTATCTTATTTACACTCCTTATTTACGTATGAAGGAGAAAATCCTGAAATCACCTCCATTGAAAATGATAACCGTAAAGTCATAGACGGAAGTTTATTTGTTTGTATAAAAGGTTATACAGTCGATGGTCATGATTTTGCCCAACTTGCTGTAGAGCATGGAGCTGCAGCAGTCATTGCCGAAAGGCCGCTTGACCTCGATGTTCCCGTGATCGTAGTCAGGGATTCGAGCAGGGCGATGGCGGTTCTTGCCGATGCATTTTATGGCCATCCGACTCAAAAGATGCGCTTGATCGGAATTACAGGAACGAATGGAAAGACGACGACCAGTCACTTACTGGAAAAGATTTTCGAGGATCGACATGAAAAAACAGGCTTGATTGGCACGATGTATACAAAAATCGCCGATACGGTATATGAAACCAAGAATACGACGCCAGATAGCGTTACACTGCAGAAGGCTTTTCATGAAATGGCCGAAACATCCGTCTCCACGGCCATTATGGAGGTTTCATCGCATGCACTTGAGCTTGGGCGCGTCCATGGCTGTGATTATGATATTGCCGTCTTTACGAATCTCACACAGGATCATTTGGATTTTCATAAAACCATGGACAGATACAGGCAGGCAAAATCCTTATTTTTCTCACAGCTTGGCAATGCTTACATAGAAAATCGCCCTAAATATGCTGTGCTTAATGCTGATGATGAGGCAACTGCCGATTTCATTAAGGCGACTGCCGCTACAGTCGTTACATACGGCATAGACAATGAAGCGGATATCAGGGCCAAAGATATAAAAATTGATGCAAATGGCACCTCGTTCACCTTGACAGCAGGTAAAGAAGAGCGATACATTCAGCTGAAGCTAATTGGTAAATTCAGTGTTTATAATGTACTCTCTGCCATCTCTGCTGCTTTGTGCGCCGGTAACGATCTGGATGAGACAATTAGATCCATCGAGGATATAAAAGGTGTTGCAGGCCGTTTTGAGCTCATTTCAGCGAATCAGGACTTCCCAGTCATTGTTGACTATGCCCATACTCCGGACAGTTTGGAAAATGTTCTGAAGACTGTTGGTGAGTTTGCTAGAAAGAAAATTTACGTGATAGTGGGCTGCGGCGGGGACCGAGACAAGACAAAGCGTCCAATCATGGCGCAAATTGCATGCAGCTTGGCGACTGACCCGATCTTCACTTCGGATAATCCACGCAGTGAAAATGCTGCCCAGATCCTCCGGGATATGGAAGCTGGTGTAGCAGGCAAAGAATATACGGTTATTGAAGACCGCAGGCAGGCGATAGCTTACGCAGTTTCCAAGGCGGAAGAGGGCGACGTTATATTAATTGCTGGAAAAGGTCATGAAACCTATCAATTGGTCGGTGACGAAGTGCTTCACTTCGATGACCGTGAGGAAGCGGAAAAGGCGATTCAAAGTCGTTTGGGTTCAGTTTGAACCAATGCTGAAATTGCCCTGCAACAAAAAAAAGACATCAAGCAGAATTTAATATTTGAATTGTGTTAGGAATGAGGGAATAAGGAATGTTGGAACAAGTGATTTTTTATACGATTTTGGTGGCGTTTTTAGTAACCGTTCTTCTTTCGCCGATTTTCATCCCGTTTTTAAGAAGATTGAAATTCGGGCAAAGTATTAGGGAAGAAGGCCCGCAATCGCATTTGAAAAAAACGGGAACACCCACCATGGGCGGTTTGGTCATATTATTATCTGTTACCATCGCTACACTAGTCATGACTTTGAAATTTTCGGCACCTTCAACCGAAACGTATTTATTATTATTCGTTACTTTAGGTTTTGGTTTATTAGGTTTCCTTGATGATTTCATCAAAGTGGTCATGAAGCGTAACCTGGGACTGACTTCCAAGCAAAAACTGCTTGGACAAATTGTGATTTCGGTCATCTTTTACTTCGTCTTCAAGCAGACAGACCGTTTTAATCCTGAATTGACGATTCCAGGCACTGACTTTTCTTTTGATTTTGGCTGGTTTTATCTGTTCATCGTTATATTCTGGCTGGTAGGCTTTTCGAATGCCGTCAATTTGACGGATGGGCTTGATGGACTTGTCTCAGGGACATCAGCCATTGCCTTTGGTGCTTTTGCCATTTTGGCCTGGAGTCAGTCACAATATGATGTCGCCATTTTTTCGGTGGCGGTTGTCGGTGCAGTACTCGGATTTTTGGTATTCAATGCACACCCGGCAAAGGTTTTCATGGGGGATACGGGCTCCTTGGCCCTTGGGGGAGCGATCGCAACCATCGCCTTGTTAACGAAGCTTGAAATCCTCCTGGTAATCATTGGCGGAGTCTTCGTCATTGAAACGCTCTCGGTCATCCTTCAGGTAGGATCTTTTAAAACGACTGGTAAACGTATATTTAAAATGAGTCCGCTTCACCACCATTATGAGCTTTCCGGCTGGTCGGAATGGCGTGTCGTCGTCACTTTCTGGACAGTGGGGCTGCTGTGTGCGGTACTCGGAATCTATTTAGAGGTGTGGATATAATTGAAAGAGACTGCAAAGTATTCAGAGAAAAAGATATTAGTATTGGGTTTGGCAAAAAGCGGAGTGATGGCAGCTTCGCTTCTACATAAATTAGGTGCTTTCGTGACGGTTAATGACATGAAGCCATTATCGGAAAATCCTGAGGCTCAAGGACTTCTTGAACAGGGAATCAAAGTCATCTGCGGCAGTCATCCAATCGAGCTTCTGGATGAGGGGTTCGAGCTGATCGTGAAAAATCCGGGAATCCCCTATCGGAACCCTATCGTAAAAGGGGCATTGGAAAAGGGGATTCCTGTTATCACGGAAGTTGAACTGGCCTACCAGATAAGTGAAGCACCTTTCATAGGAATCACTGGTACAAATGGGAAAACGACCACGACAACATTGATATACGAAATGTTGAAGTCCGGTGAAAAATCCCCGCTGATTGCCGGTAATATCGGGACAGTGGCTTCTGGTGTTGCTGAACATGCAAAACCAGATGACTCGATCGTCATAGAATTATCATCGTTTCAGTTAATGGGAATAGACGAATTTCGTCCTGAAATCTCAATCGTGACAAATTTGTATGATGCACATTTGGATTATCACAGTTCCAAACAGGAATATGTCGAAGCAAAAGCTGCCATCACGAAAAATCAAATAGCATCAGATTTCATGATTTATAATGCAGATCAAAATCTTGTTTTATCCATGGCGAAAGAGACCAAGGCTCAACTTGTACCTTTTTCAGCTGAAGTGAAACATGAGAATGGAGCCTATGTGGAAGATGGTGCCGCCTGTTTCCGAGGGGAAAAAATCATTGAAGTTTCAGAGATAGCCCTTCCCGGGAAGCATAATTTGGAAAATGTACTAGCCGCAATTTCAGCGGCCAAGCTTAAGGGTGTAGCTAATGAAGCCATTCAGACTGTATTGAAAACATTTTATGGTGTGGAGCACCGTCTGCAGTTCGTGGCAACAATCGATAACCGTAAATTTTATAATGATTCGAAAGCGACGAACATTCTTGCAGCATCCAAAGCGTTAACATCCTTTACGGAACCGGTCATCTTATTGGCAGGCGGTCTGGATCGCGGAAATGAATTTGATGAGTTGAAACCGGCGATGAAAAATGTCAAAGCCGTGATAACTTTTGGCGAAACGGCGGAAAAAATTGAACGGGTAGCCAAAGAAATAGGAATAGCGAATATAAAACGTGTCGATAATGTAGAAAAGGCCGTACCGGCTGCATTTGAATTATCAAATGAAGGCGACTGTATTCTTCTCTCCCCGGCTTGTGCAAGCTGGGATCAATATAAAACTTTTGAGCAAAGAGGAGACATGTTTATGGAGGCCGTGCATAAACTTAAGTAAGAGCTTTCGCAGAGAGAAGTGAACCTGCTTCTACGTTGACACCATGAAAAAAGCGATAATGAGCCGTTATCGCTTTTTTTTTGACTAAAGTGCTGACAAGCAATCAGCACTGATGTTTATATTCGTAGGCTAAAAACTTCCTAGAGGTGGATGTCCGTGCCATTAAAAAAATCGAATCCTGATCTCATTCTCATTATCGTCACCTTAAGTCTTTTGACTGTTGGATTAATCATGGTTTACAGCGCGAGTGCCATTTGGGCAACATATAAATTTGATGATTCGTTTTATTTTGCTAAAAGGCAGTTGCTTTTTGCCTGCGTCGGTGTCATAGCCATGTTTTTCATCATGAATGTGGATTACTGGACGTGGCGGACATGGGCCAAAATCCTTATCATCATTTGTTTCATTATGTTACTGGCTGTGCTTGTACCAGGTATAGGGATGGCGAGAAATGGTTCGAGGAGCTGGATTGGTGTAGGTGCTTTTTCGGTCCAACCCTCTGAGTTCATGAAGCTGGCGATGATCGCTTTTTTAGCTAAGTTTTTATCAGAACGGCAAAAGCTGATCACCTCCTTTAAAAAAGGGATGCTTCCATCCTTGGGTTTAGTGTTTTTGGCATTTGGTTTGATCATGTTACAGCCAGACCTTGGAACGGGAACGGTAATGGTTGGAACGTGCATTGTCATGATTTTTATTTCCGGGGCAAGAATCAGTCATTTTGTCGGCTTGGGGCTAATTGGGGTAGCAGGTTTTATCGGTCTGATTTTGTCAGCGCCCTACCGGATAAAAAGGATCACGTCTTTTCTGGATCCATGGGAAGACCCTTTGGGCAGTGGATTTCAGATGATTCAATCGTTTTATGCAATCGGGCCAGGGGGGTTGTTCGGATTGGGACTCGGGCAAAGCCGCCAAAAGTTTTTCTATTTACCCGAACCGCAGACTGATTTCATTTTTGCCATACTCTCCGAGGAACTTGGCTTCATCGGGGGCTCTCTTGTCATTTTATTATTTGCGCTAATGCTTTGGCGGGGCATTCGGATCGCACTTGGTGCCCCTGATTTATACGGGAGCCTTGTAGCGGTAGGAATCATTGCAATGGTCGCCATTCAAGTGATGATCAATATAGGGGTGGTAACGGGACTTATGCCGGTTACGGGTATCACCTTGCCCCTCTTAAGTTATGGCGGTTCATCGCTGACGCTCATGTTGATGGCGATTGGGGTGCTCCTGAATATTAGCCGATATTCGAGGTTCTGAAATAAGAAAAAAATGTGGTTTGGCAAAAGGGAAGTCCTGTTGAACGCAGGGCTTCCTTTTTTTACGTTGAAAACCCTTCCAGGAAAAACGATTTTTTTGGGGGGCTTGCCGAAAATTAGAAATAAATGAAATGCCGCTTAAATATTACCATGTATGAATGTTGGGGAATCCACAATAAATATTGGCAATACGTCTTTGTTTAGACTATAGTATAAGAGGGTTAGGCCGTACTGGGGCTTGCTTCTGTTCATTTTTCTGCTAAAAAGGCGTTATTAATCTTGTAATAAAAGTGACCTCATGGAAGAGGAAATGAAAATTATAACTTGGAATTTTGGAACAACAAGGAGGTTTATCATGGATAATGTGATAAAGCAATTAACTGAAATGAAAATCGGCAAAGTTCTTGAACAGGAACCGCTTGCAAATCATACAACTATGAAAATTGGGGGGCCTGCTGATTTATTCATCGTGCCGTCATCCATTGAAAATATAGAAAAAACGATGCAGGTCATCAAAGAAAATGGGATGCCGTGGAGGGTGATCGGCAGGGGCTCGAACCTGCTGGTCAGTGATGGCGGAATTGAAGGTGCCGTGCTTAAATTGGGCAGAGGACTTGATCATCTCGAGATAAATGGGACGGAGATCAAAGCAGGAGCTGGGGTATCACTTGTCAGCCTCTCCGTACAAATCAGTAAAAAAGGATATGCAGGATTGGAATTTGCCAGTGGGATTCCTGGTTCTGTCGGCGGAGCGGTCTATATGAACGCTGGTGCACATGGTTCCGATATGAGTGAAATACTCAAGCAGGCACATGTTCTTTTTGAAGATGGAACTCTAGCTTGGCTTTCGAAAGAGGAAATGGAGTTTTCTTATCGAACTTCTCTGCTTCAGAAGAAAAGACCCGGTATCGTACTGGAAGCAATTTTTCAATTGACAGAGGGGGATAAAACCGAAATCGTTGAAAGAATGCAAAATAACAAGAATTATCGTAAAGATACCCAGCCGTATAATCTTCCATGTGCCGGGAGCATATTTAGGAATCCACTTCCACACCATGCTGGTAAATTGGTCGAGAATGCAGGCCTGAAGGGACATTCTATTGGCGGAGCTCAGATTTCACCGATGCACGGGAACTTCATCGTTAACACAGGTAATGGAAGTGCAGCGGATGTTCAAGCCTTGATACAGCATGTGAAGGATACTGTATATGATAAATTTGAAGTTGAAATGGAAACAGAAGTGGAAATTATCGGAAGAAAATAACGGGATTCATTATATCCAAATATTGTGATATAATGTGTTACCTTTAAAGTTTGTTAAGAACATAATATTGAGTTTGTCTTGATTTCGCACTGTCAAGAACCATCCATTTTTTTCAGGAAGAGGTGAAGGGGATGGAAAAGGGAAAAATCGTTTCCATTGAGGACCGCATCCCGAAATTAAAACAATTAAGAAAAAGCAAAGCAAACAGGCGACTTGTTCTTTTGCTGTCCCTTTTCTTCATTCTTGTTGCTTGTGTGCTATATTTCCTATCCCCGTTGAGCTATGTGAAATCCGTGCAGGTAGAGGGGAATCGTTATATTACTTCCAAACAGATCATTAAATTGAGTAAGGTGAAGAAGGATCGAAGCATCTGGAAGGTTGATACAGGGACAGCGGCAGCCAATATCAAAAAAAATCAAGAAATAAAAAGCGTTAAGGTGACACCGGTATTTCCTAATTCCATTAAAATTACGGTTTCGGAACATAACAGGATGGCATATCTGTCCAATAATGGAAAGTTTGCACCCATTTTGGAAAACGGGTCCGTTTTAGAGGAGTTAGCAACAGGAGAAATTCCAGTATTTGCCCCTGTTTTAATTGGTTTCAAAGAGGGTAAAGCATTAAAGTTGCTTTTAGAAGAGCTGGACAAGCTTCCTGACGAGATTCAGAATGCCATTTCGGAAATTCATTATGCTCCTACAAAAACCGATGAATACCATATCGTCATGTTCATGAACGATGGGTTTGAAGTAAGTGCGACAAGCCGGACTTTATACGAGAAAATGATTCACTATCCATCGATAGTCAGCCAGCTGGATCCAAATGTAAAGGGAGTCATCGATCTGGAAGTGGGTTCTTATTTTAAAGCATATGAAGACGCTGAACAAAAGGAAGACACCAATGAGGAAAATTAATGGCAACCGGGTGGTTTTACCCCTGGTTTGCGTGGTTCTCGGATTCATGATTGCCTTCTCTTACAATCTGACCAAAGAAGGTGAAGGTGCAGGGAAGGACAAAGCCTGGGACCAGGAATATGAGCTCAGGCAGCAGCTGATCGAACAAGAGAAGCAGAACCGGGAACTTCAGAAGGAACTCCTCCAGAAGCAAGAAAATGTATCCCAAATAGAAAAAGACCTAGCTCAGGAAAAGCAGCTTTTTTTCAATTTGGCAAAGGAAACGGAAAAATACCGAATGTTTCTCGGAAAAGTGAAAGTGAAAGGCTCAGGCCTTCAGGTGACGCTTGAAGATGGTACAGATATGGAATCAGAAGCCAATGTTAATAATTACCTCGTCCATGAACAGCATGTCTTCAAGGTCGTCAATGAATTATACATATCAGGTGCAGAGGCTGTTGCGATTAACGGCCAAAGGTTAAATCATGATTCATACATAATCTGTAATGGGCCTGTGATTACAATCGATGGCCATCAGCATCCTGCTCCCTTCATCATATCTGCGATAGGGGACCCGGAAGTCCTGGGTGCTTCACTGGATTTACCGGGTGGCATCAAGGAACAGCTGGTTAATGAGAATATTATCTTTACAGTGGAAAAGCAAAAGAATATCATTTTTGATCCAATTATTGGAGGGTGATCGTGACCGCCGGATTCGATGAAAGATTGGTGAGAAACTGGAAATGAAAAAAAAGCTTTCTTTTAGTTTGGTTACGTTGATTGCTGGCTTCATGCTCGCTATTCAATTCAATTTGGTGAATCAGCCTGTCGTATCCGATACAAGGGATATGTGGGAACTGAAAAATGATTTATTGAAAGAACAGCAGACCCAGGCGGAATTAATAGAGGGTATAAGTAAGCTTGAGGGAAAAATAGCATCTTATGAAACAAAGAAAAATGAGAGTAAAGAAGAAGTCTTGCGTGACACCCTGACCGAATTGAAGACTGACGCAGGTTTGACCGAAATAAGAGGTAATGGGGTAATCGTATCTATACAGCCTATCAAAGCCGATATCCTTCTTGGTGAGAAGGTCGAGTATATTTCACCAGTATTGATCATTCGGCTCATTAATGAAATGTATAGATATGGCGCTGACGAAATTTCCATTTCAGGACAAAGGTATATATCAACATCGGTTATTCGTGATATTAATGGGCAGCCGAAAATGGACGGATATCCTCTGGTTCATTACCCGGTCGAAATGCAGGCAATAACCGTTAATCCAAAGAAACTGAAGCAGCGCATTGAAGGTTCCGAACTTATGGATGATTTCTTTATAGACAATTTTGAAGTGCAGATTAAGGTGCCTTCCGGCAAGTTGACATTGCCGGCTTACCAAAATGCTATTAACGTGGAACATATGGAGCCCATTATGGATGGGGGGGAATCGTGATGTGGCTTTCAGTTTTTGGTCTGTTGATTGGAATCACCCTTGGTTTTTTGGTGGATTTTGATATTCCCCATGAATATTCAAATTATCTCTCCATAGCCGTGCTTGCTGCTTTTGATACCTTATTTGGGGGGATACGGGCTCATTTGCAAAATCTTTATGATGAAGTTGTATTTGTAACAGGATTCTTCTTTAATATTATTTTAGCCGCAGGTTTGGCTTTTCTAGGTGTACATCTTGGTGTAGACTTATATTTAGCCGCAATCTTTGTATTCGGTGTCAGGCTCTTTCAAAATATTGCCCTGATCAGAAGGATCCTGATTGAAAAATGGTCCATTTCCCGGAAAAAGCAGAAAAAAAATCTATAATTTTAAAGGGAATTAAGTTATAAATGACGAATAGTTTATGGCAGTATCTAGTTTTTTTAGTAAATCAGTCACGTAGAGAAGCGAACAATATGCACCATAAAGTACGAGTTTTGTTCGGGAAATACAAAATGAAACGCTTATCTATGTAATTCGTCAGTTGTTGTAAACAGTTCTGTTATTCTATAATGTATAAGTCTTCGATATAAAAATGTTATTCTACTAATACATGTATAAACTGAAGGAGGTGCCATGGAATGAACAGCAACGAAATATACGTAAGTCTTGACATCGGTACATCCAGTGTAAAAGTTATCATTGGGGAAATGGTCAATGACACATTAAATATAATCGGTGTAGGAAATGTTAAATCAGAAGGGCTCAAAAAGGGTTCGATCGTCGGTATAGATGAAACCGTCCAATCCATTCAAAAGGCTATAGAGCAAGCAGAACGGATGATAGGGATGGAGATAACAAAGGTAATCGTCGGCATAAGTGGAAATCATGTGACGCTTCAGCCGTGTCATGGGGTAGTAGCGGTATCCAGTGACAATAAAGAGATTACCGAGCATGACGTTTTCCGTGTCAGGGAAGCAGCTGAGTTAATAACGATACCATCCGACAGGGAAATCATCGACGTGGTGCCGATTCACTACAAAGTTGATGAACTTGATGAAATCAGTGATCCACGGGGCATGATAGGTGTCCGGTTGGAAATGAGAGGGATTTTAATCACAGGTCTTCGGACAATTTTACATAATACGCTGCGCTGCGTGGAAAGGGCAGGATTGGAAATAACCGATATCGCCCTTCAGCCTTTAGCCGCAGGTTCCCTTGTTTTATCAAAGGATGAAAAAGAACTTGGTGTGGCACTTGTCGATATTGGCGGAGGTTCCACGACCCTGGCAATTTTCGAACAAGGCTATTTACAATATACGTCTGTGATACCTATAGGCGGGGAAACACTTACGAAGGACCTTTCCATCGTTCTAAGGACGACTATGGAAGAAGCTGAGAAAATAAAAGTAAAGCATGGACATGCCTATTATGATGACGCGTCTGAAGATGAAGTATTCCAAATACCGATCATCGGCAGCGATCAGCAACAGACCTGCAACCAGTTAATGCTTTCGGATATCATTGAAGCGCGGGTGACCGAAATATTCGAGTTGATTCAAGATGATTTGAAGAGACTTGGCTTCCAGGATATACCGGGTGGTTTCGTGTTGACCGGGGGCGTCGTCAAGATGCCGGGTGTCCTGGAGCTAGCTCAATATGTGTTCCAAAACCGAGTAAGGACAGCTGAACCCAATTACATCGGTGTTAGGGAACCCCAATACACCACGGCTGTTGGTTTGATTAAACACGCATGCAAGAAAGAGAGAATGCAAAAAAACACCGCTAATAAAACTCCTGTAGCAGCTGGACAAGCTCAAGAAGATAACGACCAGCGCGGCCAGAAGGTTTCTCAGAAAAATAAAGAGAACACGGCTAAAAAACAAGGTGAAAAAGGTGAATCTAAATTCAAAAAAATCCTGGGTTACTTTTTTGAATAACAATCATTAAGAATCGGGAATTTCGTCAAAATAGGAGGATTGTCATGTTGGAGTTTGATTCTAATCTAGAACAATTAGCAACGATAAAAGTAATAGGTGTTGGCGGCGGCGGAAACAATGCGGTAAACAGAATGATCGAGCATGGTGTACAGGGCGTTGAGTTTATTTCTGTCAATACTGACGCACAGGCTCTTAATCTATCAAAAGCAGAAATCAAAATGCAAATCGGTGGGAAGCTTACACGCGGTTTGGGTGCAGGTGCCAATCCAGAGGTAGGAAAAAAAGCTGCTGAAGAAAGCAAAGAGCAGATTGAAGAAGCGCTTAAAGGTGCCGATATGGTATTCGTAACGGCTGGAATGGGCGGCGGTACGGGAACGGGGGCAGCTCCTGTCATAGCGGGCATTGCTAAAGATCTAGGGGCCCTTACAGTGGGTGTAGTTACCCGTCCATTTACTTTCGAAGGCCGAAAACGTGCAACACAGGCACAAGGCGGCATTTCATCCATGAAGGAATCGGTTGACACACTCATCGTCATTCCGAACGACCGCCTCCTTGAAATCGTCGATAAAAGCACGCCAATGCTTGAAGCATTCCGTGAAGCGGATAATGTACTTCGCCAGGGTGTACAAGGGATTTCAGATTTAATTGCTGTTCCAGGTCTTATTAACTTGGACTTTGCCGATGTGAAGACGATCATGTCCAACAAAGGTTCCGCTCTTATGGGAATCGGGATTTCCTCCGGGGAAAACCGTGCAGCGGAAGCGGCGAAAAAAGCCATTTCCAGTCCGTTGCTTGAAACATCGATTGATGGCGCCCAAGGTGTACTGATGAATATTACCGGTGGTACGAACCTAAGTCTTTTTGAAGTCCAGGAAGCGGCCGATATCGTGGCTACAGCATCCGATCAAGACGTCAACATGATTTTTGGTTCTGTTATCAATGAAAACCTTAAAGATGAAATCGTCGTTACGGTAATTGCTACAGGCTTTAACGAGGTTGAAGCTTCAATTCGGCCTACTGGACGTCCAACACTCGGACAGCAGCAGCAATCAAGACCTCAGACACAACAAACGCCACAGTCTAACGTGAAGCGTGAAGTGAAGAGGGAAGAAGTCAATGAACAGCCTGCACGTAATGCCAATCAAGGCGATGAGGCTTTGGATATTCCAACCTTCCTCCGTAACCGTAATAGACGCCGTTAATAACGACGTCATATGCCGTTCCCATTTGGGGACGGTTTTTTGTCGTTAATAAAATGCATCCCTACGGAATTGTGCTGGATGTTGCCTAGGCAGAAGGGAGCTTCCATCTTTTGCTCACTTCCATTCATTAATGTAAAAAGATGAGAGAAATTATTAAACGTTTATAACATAAATCGACAGCAGTAAAAGGGAGCAGGATAGTCTCTAAGACAGTATTGAAAATATCAATAGCTGATTTTCTACAAAAAGGGTAAAAATGACTGAAAAACTCTTAAGTTTTCAGTACAAAAAGTGACACACTTTCTTAGGGCAGGTACGCTATACTTTTTGCTAGTGGAAGGTTAGTTCATATAAGGAGGGGAGGGTGTTTGACTTTATATTTAGATGTGATCTGGTTATTGAATTGGTTATTTGACTGCCTCCTTTTATATTGGACCGCAATCATTCTCAAACGAAGGGTAGCTCTTTGGCGGGTGTGCATCGGCGGACTGATTGGTTCCTTCATTATCGTATTGGCATTCACTCCTTTTTATGCAATTGCCGACCGGGTATACATGAAGATTTTAGTATCCATGGTCATGGTGCTGGCAACCTTTGGGTTTAATAGGCTAAAACTTTTCGTGAAATCGGTGGGCACTTTATATTTTGTGACATTTTTATCGGGAGGAATCCTTCTGGGACTTCACTACCTATTTGAATTCCAAATCGTGTCCAAGGACCCTGGTCAATATGCCGGAATCAATCGTTTTGGCGACCCTGTCAGCTGGATATTCGTCATGATCGGGTTCCCGCTCGCATGGCAATTTTCCAAGCGAACATTAGAAGGGATGGAAATGACCAAGCTTACACATGAACGAATGGTTTCGGTCTCGGTTAAAATTTCTGACTTTGAAGGAACGTTTCATGGATTGGTGGATAGCGGCAATCAACTATATGACCCGATTACACGTTCCCCAGTAATGATCATTTCTCTTTCAGGCTCGGAAACGGGAATTCCGAATGATATGCTAGAGCTCTTTAAAAACCCCGATACCCTGATTAGCCAGGAAGTGCAGCCCGAATATTCATGGACAGGAAGAATGCGTGTCATCCCTTATAAAGTCGTAGGTCATGAACATCAGCTGTTAACCGCAATCAAACCGGATTATATTAAAATCGTTCAAGGAGAAAAAGAATTTCATGTCAAGCAGGGTCTCATTTCGTTTACCTTTCAACAACTCTCTCCCGACAATAGCTATCAATCTATCGTTCACCCGAAGATGTTAACCGGCATACCGGTGCAAACTGCCTCCTGAACCATCGATTCACTCTTGAATTTGACCCATAATCCGTTTATTAGAAGGGAGAATTATTTTGAAGAAATTCATTCTTCGGCTTACTTACTTTTGGTACAAACTATTGTTCAAGCTCGGATTGAAAACGGACGAAATATTTTATATAGGAGGGAGTGAGGCACTGCCGCCGCCCCTTTCAAAGGAAGAAGAGGCAATACTGATTAATAAATTACCAAATGGCGATGAAGCTGCACGCTCGATCTTGATTGAACGTAATTTAAGGCTGGTTGTTTATATTGCCAGGAAATTCGAAAATACAGGCATCAACATTGAAGATTTAATCAGCATAGGTACCATAGGTTTGATCAAGGCTGTGAATACATTCAATCCAGAGAAGAAAATAAAACTGGCTACATATGCATCGAGATGCATCGAGAATGAAATATTGATGTATTTACGCAGAAATAACAAAATCCGCTCTGAAGTTTCTTTTGATGAACCTCTGAATATTGATTGGGATGGAAATGAACTACTGTTATCCGATGTACTTGGAACGGATGATGACATTATCACGAAAGACCTTGAGGCAAACGTTGACCGTAAGTTGCTAACAAAAGCACTTACACAGTTATCGGAACGTGAAAAACAGATAATGGAACTCCGTTTTGGACTTGCAGGAGGAGAAGAAAAAACCCAAAAGGACGTTGCCGACATGCTGGGGATTTCCCAATCTTACATTTCGCGTTTGGAAAAACGGATTATTAAGAGGCTTCGTAAAGAATTTAATAAAATGGTGTAAAAAAATAAAGTGCTTAAATGTCAATCAAATCAATACTTCGGTAGTAATATTGAAAAATAATCGGGATTTTCTGTTCTAGCCATGTGCATATTTTTTCCTCCCGCGGAAATACTGTTTTTTGTACAGCGCTCCTGTGAGGAGGGAATAATTTTGTCTCGTAATAAGGTTGAAATCTGCGGTGTGGATACATCAAAATTACCGGTTTTAAAGAATGAAGAAATGAGAAAACTCTTTAAAGAACTGCAAGATGGCGATATTTCAGCAAGAGAGAAACTGGTAAACGGGAATCTTCGACTCGTTCTAAGCGTCATTCAACGCTTCAACAATCGGGGAGAGTATGTAGATGATCTATTTCAGGTAGGCTGTATAGGGTTGATGAAGTCGATAGATAACTTTGACCTAGGTCAAAATGTTAAGTTTTCAACGTATGCTGTACCGATGATTATTGGAGAAATCAGAAGATATCTTCGTGACAATAATCCGATTCGGGTATCCCGTTCTTTAAGAGACATCGCTTACAAAGCTTTGCAGGTAAAAGAAAAGCTCATAAGCCAGACCCTTCGTGAGCCGACAGCTGAAGAAATCGCCAAGGTGTTGGAAGTACCTCATGAAGAAATTGTTTTTGCACTAGATGCTATACAAGATCCAGTTTCACTTTTTGAACCGATTTATAATGATGGCGGGGATCCGATTTATGTACTCGACCAACTGAGTGATGAAAAAAATAAAGATAGTACCTGGATTGATGAAATAGCTATAAATGAAGGCATGAGACGGTTGAATGACCGGGAAAAAATGATCCTTCGCAAACGGTTTTTCCAAGGGAAGACGCAAATGGAGGTAGCCGAGGAAATCGGCATTTCACAAGCACAGGTCTCCCGCTTGGAAAAAGCGGCAATCAAGCAAATGAATAAAAATATCCAACAGTAGAAGCTGAGCATGAGAAAAAGTTAGCTGAAGCGGGCAGGGCAAAAATGTCGATACCCGCTTCATAGCTACTTATCCATTGCGGCTTTTTTATTTTGTTGAAAATCCCTTCCGGAAGGGATCGTGAATCGGGGACGTTTATTTATCGTAATCTTCATCCTTGAGCGCATCTTGTCATATACATAGGAATAGGACCTTCATCTATGATGAATTTTTGAGGAGCTGAGTGATGTGACCAGGATTTCAGAATTTCAAATAAAGGATATCGTCAATATAGCGGATGGGAAGAAGTTGGGTAATATGTCAGACCTTGAAATAAATACGGCCACGGGGAAAATAGAGGCCATCGTCGTTTCAAATGGCACCCGATTAATGGGCTTTTTTGGAAGAGAACAGGACATTGTGATTCCATGGCGCAAAATAAAAAAGATCGGTGCGGATGTCATACTTGTTGAACATCAGACGGTATTTCAAGGAGAACTGAAAGATGAACGTTTTTAAAGGTGCATGGCGCAAATATATGATACACTAGACTAAAAATAAAGAGGTTTATTGCATGAAAGAGCCATTTGTTTTAATAAAAGACCAATATATGCTCATTGACAGCTGGAGACAAAAAAATCTCCAGCTCGTAGCGGGCTTCACCACAAAAAATGGTGGAGTCAGTACAGGTGATTTTCAAACATTGAATACCGGTTTTCATGTCGGGGATAAACTTGGTGATGTCCAGGGAAACCGCAGGATTATAGCCGATAAGCTGATGTTTCCGCTTAATGAATGGATAGGGGCCGAGCAGACACATGAAACGAATATCCATCAGGTTACCAGCCGCGATTGCGGGAGAGGTGCTGCGGATTATGATTCAGCCTTTAAAGCGACAGATGGATTCTATACGAAGGACCCAAACGTTCTATTGACCCTTTGCTATGCTGACTGCGTGCCCTTATACTTTCTTGCTCCGGCACATGGTATGATTGGGGTGGCACATGCTGGCTGGAAGGGCACGGTTAATGGGATTGCACGAAAGATGGTTGAGGCATGGCTGAATGAGGGTATAAAAGCAAGTGAGATATTTGCTGTTATTGGACCTTCGATTTGTTCAAAATGCTATGTAGTTGATGATTATGTCATGGATTTAGTGCAGAATTTGCTGGTAGATATTGACGAAAAGCCCTATAATTTAATCAGTGAAGGACAATATCAGTTAGATCTTAAGCAACTTAATGCATTGATTCTTCAAAAATCAGGAATTCCAAATAGTCAGATCGACGTTACATCATACTGTACAAGCTGTGATCATGAATTGTTTTTTTCACATCGCCGTGATAACGGGAAGACAGGCAGATTGATGAGTTTTATCGGTTGGAAGGAGGATTAGAGTAACAGTGAAAGTAGTGGACAATTTAAAAAACATCGAAGAAAAAATAAATATAGCATGTGAAAATAGTGGAAGGGACCGTGAAGCGATAAAGTTGATCGCAGTGACGAAATATGTTTCGGTCGAGAGAGCGAATGAAGCATTGGAAGCGGGAATACTTGATTTGGGCGAAAACCGTGACGAAGGGCTATTGGCTAAATATGAAGTGCTGAAGGACAAGCCAAACTGGCATTATATTGGTTCCATGCAAACACGCAAAGTTAAGAATGTCATCGATAAAATTTCATATATCCATTCATTGGATCGCATTTCTTTGGCAGAAGAAATTCAAAAACGCGCTAATGAGCCGATAAACTGTTTAGTGCAGGTGAATGTATCTGGTGAGGAATCAAAACATGGTCTGAATCCAGAAGCGACTATTGATTTCATAAAAGGGTTATCTGCTTTTGATAAGGTGAATGTTGCAGGATTGATGACGATGGCTCCATTGACCGATGATGAACGGATTTTGCGGGAATGCTTCCGGAAACTGAAAGGCATCCAGGCTGAAATACAAGCTTTGGAGTTGAAGCATGCCCCCTGTACTGAATTGTCCATGGGTATGTCCAATGATTTCATGATTGCCATTGAGGAAGGCGCTACAATGATCCGGATTGGTACAGCACTTGTAGGCGAATAATTTTAAGGAGGTACGCTATAGATGTCGTTCGTATCAAAATTTAAATCTTATTTCGCGCTGGATGATGAGTATGAGTACAGGGAAGAAGTGGTGGAAGAAGAGGAGGCTGAACCAAAAGTCGTGAAGTCAGCTAAACAGCAGCAGTCCGCTTCTGCAGGGAATAATACCAATCAGAATATCGTAAGTTTGCAAAGCGTACAAAAATCTTCTAAAGTAGTATTATTGGAGCCGCGTGCTTATGCAGAAGCCCAGGAGGTAGCTGATCATTTGAAAAACAGGCGCGCAGTAGTCGTGAACCTTCAACGGATCCAGCATGACCAAGGAAAGCGAATCATCGATTTTCTAAGTGGGACTGTCTATGCAATCAGCGGGGATATCCAAAAAATCGGAACAGATATATTCTTATGTACCCCGGACAACGTCGATGTTTCCGGTAATATTACCGGCTTCGCCGCCGAAGAGGAGTACGAAGAAGCGAGGTGGTAATGGTTAATGGGTCTAGTGCTTCAGGGTTTATATTATTTAATTGAAATTTATTCAATGGCATTAATCGTTTACATATTGATGTCATGGTTCCCCAATGCAAGGGAGACATCAATCGGTCAGTTTTTGGAAAAAATTTGCGAACCGTATTTAGAACCGTTCAGAAAGTTCATTCCGCCACTTGGCATGATTGATCTTTCACCTCTTGTGGCCTTGCTGGTTCTTAATTTTGCCAGCGGTTATGGAATCTATTACTTACAGACATTAATTGGATGATCAACAATTAACCTGACATGCATATTACTACACAGTCGGAACATTTTCCGCTGTGTAGTTGCAACGCAGAATGAGTTCAATCAATTCCAGATGATCGACCATTAATTTGATAACTAAGGAGCATTTATTCAATCATGAGTATTTATCAGCATTTCAGGCCGGAGGAAAAAGATTTTATCGACCAGGCCATGAATTGGATTGATCAGGTTAAACATTCCTACGCTCCGAAACTATCTGATTTTCTTGATCCGCGTCAGCAGGAAATCCTTACTTCCGTAATAGGGAATGATCCGGAAGCGAAACTGCAATTCAATGGCGGGAGCGATTTCGTAGAGCGAAAACGTGTGCTCATTTACCCTGATTATTACTCTCCTGAACCATCTGATTTCAATATCTCCTTATACGATATCTCCTATCCAAAAAAATTTGTAACGCTTGAACATAGGCAAATACTTGGAACCTTGATGTCACTAGGGGTAAAACGTGAAAAATTTGGTGATATAATAGTGACGGAAGAGGATATTCAATTTATAGCTGCCGAAGAGATGGATTCATATCTCACTGGAAATCTGGAGAAAATAGGTAATGCTTCCGTTTCCATCAAACGGCTTCCAATCGGGAATATCGTTCAAGTTAAGGAAAAATGGGAAGAGCAAGTAACCACCGTCAGTTCTCTTAGGCTTGACAGTGTACTATCGGCCGTCCTGAATTTGTCCCGTCAAAAAACCCAGTCCTTGATAACGTCAGGAAAAGTAAAGGTGAATTTCAAGCAAACGGAAAACGTCTCGGAAGAATGCCGTGAGGGTGACACACTTTCCATCAGAGGTTTTGGCAGATGTAAAATAGCTTCAATCGATGGGAAAACCAAGAAGGATAAGTGGAGAATCTCGTTAGGCAGACAAAAATAATTCAAGAAAAAGCAGGAATCATAAATTTATTGTCGAATATAGAGTTTTAACATACTAGAGTAGAAACCGTTCTGGAGGTGCCGTAATGCCCTTAACCCCGATAGATATACATAACAAGGAATTTAACAAAGTATTTCGAGGGTATGATGAAGATGAAGTAAATGAATTTCTCGACCAGGTCATTAAAGATTATGAACTGATTTTGAGGGAGAAGAAGGAACTTGAAGATAAACTGAACGAGACTTTTGATCGTTTGGGACATTTTACGACAATTGAGGGTACACTTAACAAGTCGATTATTGTCGCACAGGAAGCAGCCGAAGAATTAAGGCGCAATGCCCAAAAAGAAGCGAAACTGATCATAAAGGAAGCAGAGAAAAATGCTGACAGGATCGTAAATGAGTCACTTGTGAAAGCAAGGAAAATAGCGATGGATATTGAAGATTTGAAAAAGCAATCCAAAGTATTCCGGACACGTTTCAAAATGCTTGTCGGTGCACAGCTGGATTTGCTGGACAATGACGATTGGGATCATCTTCTGGATTATGAAGTGGATGCGACTGAAATAGAATTAAATGAGAGAGTGGAAGAGGAAATTTAAACGATTCCTTGACTTTGAACACTTTTTTCGCATATAATTTTTTAACAATACAATTCATTATGAAATTAGACGATGACAGGGAAAGTAAATTCTTCACACACTTATTTTTAGCGAACCGGGGATGGTGAAAGCCCGGAATAAGCGAAGAATTGAAGATCACCCTTGAGTTCTGAGTTGAACCTGCTTTTGCAGTAAGTAAATGAAGCGTTTCATTCACGTTACGAATGCTCGAGAGGTTGGATTCACTTTTGTGAATCTTTCTAGCCAGGGTGGTACCGCGGGAAGCAAAGCTTTCTCGTCCCTTTTTTAGGGATGAGAGGGCTTTTTATTTTGGCCGGATATCAAGTCATCGGTTCGAATGAATTTTTTAAAAGACGGATGGAGGATTTTATGATGGAATACAAAGATACCTTATTGATGCCTAAAACTGAATTTCCAATGCGGGGGAATTTGCCGAAGCGTGAACCGGAAATCCAAGAAAAATGGAAAGAAATGAACATCTATAAAAAAGTGCAAGAGCAAACGGAAGGACGTCCTTTATTCATTTTGCATGATGGACCTCCATATGCCAACGGCGATATCCACATGGGCCATGCAATGAATAAGGTTTTAAAGGATTTCATTGTCCGATTTAAATCGATGAGCGGTTTTCAAGCACCGTATGTACCTGGCTGGGATACACATGGGCTTCCAATCGAAACGGCATTGACGAAAAAAGGCGTGAAACGGAAAGAAATGAGCGTTGCCGAATTCAGAAAGCTTTGTGAAGAGTATGCTTATGGCCAGATTGACAATCAACGGGAGCAGTTTAAGAGAATAGGGGTCCGTGGTGATTGGGAAAATCCTTATATCACATTGAAGCCTGAATATGAAGCACAGCAAATCAAGGTATTCGGTGAAATGGCGAAAAAAGGCTACATTTATAAAGGGAAAAAACCTGTTTACTGGTCCCCTTCAAGTGAATCGGCGCTAGCCGAAGCTGAAATTGAATATCAAGACAAACGCTCTGCGTCGATCTATGTTGCTTTTGAAGTCACAGATGGCAAAGGTGTGATAGATGAAGGCGTCAAGATCATCATCTGGACGACAACTCCATGGACGATTCCAGCTAATCTTGGTATCTCATTGCATCCGCAATTAAATTATGTAGTAGTGGCTGTCGAAAATGAAAAATTCTTAATTGCTGAGGCACTGCTTGAATCGGTTACGGAAACATTAGGCTGGGAAAATCCGTCCATCCAAAAAACAGTAAAAGGGAGCGAGTTGGACCGTGCTGTTGCCAAACACCCTCTTTATGACCGTGAATCTTTAGTGATGTTAGGTGAGCACGTAACGACTGAAGCTGGAACGGGTTGTGTTCACACTGCGCCAGGCCATGGTGAAGACGACTTTATCATTGGGCAAAAATATGGCTTGGACGTACTTTGTCCTGTAGATGAAAAAGGGGTCATGACGGAAGAAGCAGGGGAATTTGCCGGATTATTTTATGATCAAGCGAATAAACCGATTACCGAAAAATTAACTGAAGCAGGCGCGTTATTGAACTTGACGTTCATCACACACTCTTATCCACATGACTGGCGGACGAAGAAGCCAACGATCTTCCGTGCAACAGCACAATGGTTCGCGTCAATCAAGGACTTCCGCAATGAACTTCTGGAAGCGATTGAAGAAACGAAATGGGTTCCTGCTTGGGGCGAAACGCGTCTATTCAATATGGTCCGTGACCGTGGGGATTGGTGTATTTCCCGCCAACGCGCTTGGGGCGTACCAATTCCAGTGTTTTATGCAGAAAATGGCGAGCCGATCATTACGGATGAAACCATCGACCATATTTCAAACCTATTCCGCGAACACGGTTCAAACATCTGGTTTGAGCGTGAAGCGAAAGATCTTCTGCCTGAAGGCTATGCACATGAAGGCAGCCCGAATGGTATCTTCACGAAAGAAACGGATATCATGGACGTATGGTTCGATTCCGGTTCTTCTCATCAAGCGGTACTTGAAGAAAGAGACGACTTGCAACGCCCTGCTGACCTTTATTTAGAAGGGTCCGATCAATATCGCGGCTGGTTTAACTCATCACTTTCAACAAGCGTTGCCGTTACAGGCAAAGCACCATATAAAGGTGTACTTAGCCACGGGTTCGCATTGGATGGCGAAGGCCGTAAAATGAGTAAGTCGATTGGGAACGTCGTACTGCCATCCAAGGTCATGAATCAACTTGGTGCAGATATCTTACGTCTTTGGGTAGCTTCGGTGGATTACCAATCGGATGTCAGGGTTTCCGATCCTATTTTAAAACAAGTTTCGGAAGTTTACCGCAAGATCCGTAATACATTCCGCTTCCTGTTAGGGAACTTGGATGGATTCAATCCTAAGACCGATAAAGTGGCTGTTCAAGAATTGCCTGAAGTCGATCGATTCATGCTGGTTAAATTAAATAAGCTGATCAAACAGTCGAAGCTAAGTTATGAAAATTATGAGTTTGCTACCATTTATAATATGGTCAATAATTTCTGTACACAGGATTTAAGTTCGTTCTACCTTGATTATGCAAAAGACATTCTTTATTGTGAAGCACCAAATGGGAAAGAGCGTATGGCCATTCAAACGGTCCTTTACGAATCATTGGTCAGCTTGACCAAATTGGTATCACCGATCCTCTCTCATACAGCTGATGAAGTATGGGCGTTCATTCCGGGTGTAACGGAAGAAAGCGTACAGTTGACATTGATGCCTGAAGAAATTTCCATTGAAGATGCTGAAGTCATTGAAGCAAAATGGACGGCGTTCATGGATGTCCGGGATAATGTTCTGAAAGCATTGGAAGAAGCCCGGAACCAGAAGGTCATCGGAAAATCACTGAATGCTAAAGTGACGGTATATGTTAATGAAGAAACGAAAAATCTGCTTGATGGCATCAAGGAAAGCTTTGAACAGCTATTCATAGTATCCGAATTTGAAATCGCTGGAGATGTGGCAAGTGCCCCAGCCGAAGCGGTTAAACTTGAGGATATAGCGATCCTTGTTACAAAAGCAGAAGGTGAAACGTGTGAACGTTGCTGGAATGTTTCGAAGGAAGTAGGTCAAGTGGAGGATCATCCAACACTTTGCCCGCGTTGTGCTACAGTTGTGAAAGAACATTACGTGAATCAATAATTCCTGCAAAAATGCCGGTCCCTATATGAAGGGCCGGCTTTTTTGTGTGAATGAAAGCTAAAACCCCAATCGTAGAATTTTGCCTTTATCCAATCTTCCCGATATTCTTAAGGAGCAGTTAGCGGACTTCTGTTTTTCGGATTAGTCATTATTTCTAGTTTATGCTACAATTCAAAAGTGAAGATTTGATTAGTTTGGGGGAAAAAATGTGTTTTATTATTTGATTGCCCTTTTGGTCATAGCTCTCGATCAGCTGACAAAATGGATGATTGTGAAAAAAATGGAGTACGGAGAAAGCATTGAAATTATTGAAAACCTTCTATATATCACCTCGCATCGTAATCGTGGGGCAGCATGGGGAATTCTACAAGGTCAAATGTGGTTTTTCTACATCATCACCATCGCTGTCATCATTGGACTTGTCTATTATATTCAGAAAATGGCGAAGGAAAGCATTTTACTTGGAGTTGCACTTGGTCTCATGCTAGGCGGTGCGATTGGTAATTTCATCGATCGTGTTGCTCGTCAGGAAGTAGTGGATTTCGTTCATACCTATATTTTCAGCTACAGTTTCCCGGTATTTAATGTTGCTGATGCTGCGCTTTCAATTGGTGTCGGACTGCTCGTGATTCATATGTTTTTAGAAGAAAAAAACGCTAAGGAGAAAGATAATGGATAAAAGGTTATACAGCATCGATGAAACACTAAAAGGAGTTAGGATTGATAAGGCCCTTTCCACTTTGAATGAGGAATGGTCTCGCACTCAGGTCCAGCAATGGATCAAGGAAGATCATGTTTTGGTAAATGGCGCGGTTATTAAAACGAATTACAAAGCTGTTCCTGGCGATACAATCGAAGTGACGATTCCAGAACTTGAGGTATTGGATGCGGTAGCAGAGGAAATGGATTTGGATATCTATTATGAAGATGCAGATGTACTCGTGGTTAATAAACCGAGCGGTATGGTCGTCCATCCGGCACCGGGACATGTATCTGGCACGCTTGTAAATGGATTGATGGCTCACTGCAAGGATCTTTCTGGAATCAACGGTGTCATGCGTCCTGGAATCGTCCATCGGATCGACAAAGATACATCAGGTCTATTGATGGTTGCCAAAAATGATATGGCACATGAGAAACTGGTACAGCAGCTTGTTGACAAAACGGTTACCCGTAAGTATCAAGCTGTAGTTCATGGTGTGATCCCTCATGATTTCGGAACGATCGATGCACCGATCGGCCGCGATAAAAAAGATCGCCAAAGCATGACTGTCACAGATTCGAATGCCAAAAATGCCGTCACGCATTTCCGTGTCATCGAACGCTTCAAAGATTTCACTTTGGTGGAATGCCAGCTTGAAACGGGAAGGACACATCAAATCCGTGTTCATATGAAATACATTGGCTTCCCACTGGCGGGAGATCCGAAATATGGTCCGAAAAAGACCCTGAAATTGGATGGACAAGCGTTGCACGCCGGTCTTCTAGGTTTCATTCATCCACGTACTAATGAGTATATGGAATTCGAAGCTCCGATTCCGGAGGAGTTTGAAAATCTAATTAATCAATTACGTAGAAGTAAGGATTGACACATTCACTTTTTTGATATATTATAATAACAACTTAATAAGAACCTTTAACACAGTTCAGAGAGACTGAGAAGGAAACGGATACGCAAAGT
The DNA here is from genome assembly GCF_046715815.1 of Peribacillus sp. S4. Classification (NCBI taxonomy): domain Bacteria; kingdom Bacillati; phylum Bacillota; class Bacilli; order Caryophanales; family Bacillaceae; genus Peribacillus; species Peribacillus sp. S4. The sequence continues at coordinate 1,628,144 of NZ_CP175708.1, forward strand.
GGGATAATTATGCCCACCGCGGTAAAATCCTCATGCCTTCTTGGCATGAGGATTTTTTTGTTGAAATGGACTTATCAGAAAAAAGAATCGGGGTGGCCGACGTGTTGAATGAGAAAGCCATAGTACTTGATGAGCAGGCCATTAGCAGAGCCTTGACGAGGATTGCCCATGAAATCATTGAGAAAAATAAGGGGATTGAGGATTGCGTCTTAATCGGGATACGTACACGCGGGATTTTCCTCGCTGACCGACTTGCGAAGCGCATCAATCAAATAGAAGGCAAGGAAATAGAGCTGGGTGAACTGGATATTACGCTTTATCGCGACGACCTTTCGAAAAAGAGCAATGATGGGGAACCCATCGTAAAAGGCTCTGACATTCCGGTCAATATCACTGACAAGAAAGTGATTTTAGTGGATGATGTTCTTTTCACAGGCAGAACCGTTAGAGCCGCAATGGATGCTCTGGTGGATTTGGGAAGACCTTCGCAGATCCAGCTTGCCGTATTAGTGGATAGGGGACATAGGGAATTGCCGATTCGCGCGGATTTCGTCGGTAAAAACGTTCCGACTTCACAATCTGAAAAAATTACAGTTACTTTAACAGAAGTAGATCAAGTAGATCAAGTTACTATATTAGAAAACTAAACACCATGAAAATTTCATATTACCCTTTTAAAGACAGTCCAGAGAGGCTGGCAAAGGGGAGTCAATCGGAAGAGCTGTGCCCTATGTATAGGCATTTACCTTCTGAGAAACCCTCTTTGTATATAGCAAAGAGGGTTTTTACAGTTTTGATGGAATTTTCATGAGGGGGATACGGAAATGGAAGAAACGAAAAGGGACATCGTACTGGATGTCGAGGACGTGCCAAAGGCTGGACAGTGGATTACGTTAAGCATCCAGCATTTGTTCGCCATGTTCGGTGCAACGGTGCTGGTGCCATTCCTGGTAGGTTTAAGCCCGGCGGTAGCACTGGTATCAAGCGGGTTGGGAACACTTTCATACTTACTGATAACGAAAGGTCAGATACCAGCTTATCTCGGTTCATCTTTCGCTTTCATTACGCCAATTATCGCGGCTAAGGCTTTGGGAGGTCCGGAAGCGGCCATGATCGGTTGTTTTGCGGCAGGGTTCATATATGGGATTGTAGCTTTGATCATCCAGAAAGTCGGTTTGCGCTGGTTAATGAATATACTTCCTCCGGTTGTGGTGGGACCGGTGATTATCGTAATCGGATTAAGCCTTGCCGGAACGGCAGTGGACATGGCAATGTATGATCCGCAAGATAAATATAGCGTCACTTATATAATTATAGCGCTGATCACTTTAGCGGTAACCATCATCTGCAACGTGTTCTTTAAGGGATTCATTAACTTGATCCCCATTTTAATGGGAATCATAGTGGGCTACGGCTGTTCGGCTGTAGCAGGAATAATAGATTATGAACCGATCAAGGCAGCAAAATGGTGGGAAATGCCTGAATTCATGTTTCCGTATGTAACATATACACCTACCTTCTCATGGGAAGTCATTGCCATCATGGTACCGGTTGCCATCGTAACTTTATCAGAACATATCGGACATCAGATGGTACTGAGCAAAGTAGTCGGCAGAAACTTTTTGGAAAAGCCAGGCTTGCATCGCTCGATTTTAGGAGATGGCGCAGGAATCATGATTGGGTCCTTCATCGGTGGGCCGCCGCTGACTTCGTATGGTGAAAATATTGGGGTCCTGACCATGACGAAGGCTTACAGTGTCTATATCATAGGAGGGGCAGCATTGACTGCAATCATCTTTGGCTTTAACGGTAAGATTTCAGCAGTCATCAGCTCGATACCTACAGCTGTGATGGGCGGCATTTCCATCTTGCTCTTCGGTATCATCGCCTCAAGTGGATTGAGGATGCTTATTGATAATAAGGTAGACTTTGACAAAAAAAGAAACTTGATGATAGCTTCAGTCATCCTGGTGTTAGGAATCGGAGGAGCGTTCGTACAACTATCGGAAACGGTATCGCTTTCCGGAATGGCACTTTCAGCCATCGTCGGAATCCTTCTTAACTTGATTCTTCCTGACCGGGAAAAAATATCCGGAGATATATTTGGAAAATAAGATATTGCATCAAAACAATAGATCACCTTTTAAAAGAAGTCCAGAGAGGCTTAAAAGGGTGTTGCTGTAAAGATGAATGAGAACGGGGAAAAGTGTAAACCAATCCGTGTCCTCACAATCTTTATGACCTACACCCTGTCCTTAATGGCGGGGTGTTTTTTATGCCCCGCATCACAAATGTGAGAGGAGCAGGATCGATGAAAAAATTATTGACCATGAATGAATTGACAATAAGTGAAATTGAAAGGATTTTACATGAGGCAGAGTGTTTTGCCAACGGAGCCAGCTGGATTCCAAAGCAGCTGACCACAGTTGCCAATCTCTTCTTTGAACCAAGTACACGTACAAAATCAAGCTTTGAAATGGCTGAAAGAAAATTGGGACTTGAGGTCATTCCTTTTGATGCGGGTACATCATCCGTGTTAAAAGGCGAAACCTTATATGACACAGTTAAAACTTTAGAAGCGATAGGTGTAAATGCCTTGATCATCCGTCATGAACAGGATAATTATTTTGACGAATTGAATGAGAAGATCGGAATTCCAATAATCAATGCAGGGGATGGCTGCGGAAATCACCCAACCCAATCATTACTGGACTTATTGACGATTAAACAAGAGTTTAAAAGTTTCAAAGGTCTTAAGATTGCGATAATCGGTGATGTAAGGCATAGTCGGGTTGCGAAATCGAATGCAGAAGCACTGACTCGTTTAGGAGCGAATGTCGTATTTTCGGGCCCGCCTGAATGGTTTGACAGATCAAACAGTTTAGGAAGATATGAAGACATCGATCATGCGGTAGCTACATCGGATGTGGTCATGCTGCTTAGAATACAGCATGAAAGGCATATTGATAAATACGATCAGGCAAATGGAGATTACCTGGAAAAATTTGGCCTGACCAAACAACGTGAAAAAAATATGAAACCGGATGCGATCATCATGCATCCTGCACCAATAAACCGCGGTGTTGAAATAGACAGTGATTTAGTCGAATGCAGCCGCTCGAGAATTTTTAAACAAATGGAAAATGGCGTATTCATTAGAATGGCCGTATTAAAAAATGTGCTTGAACAAACCGAAGGGGGAAACATTCATGAAAACAGTAATCAAAAATGGAGTATTGCTAGATAATCAAAACTCATTCAAAAAAGCGGACATTGAGATAGAAGGCAAGGTCATCACAAAGATCGGCGAGAACTTGGAGACGGAAAATTGTAACGTAGTTGACGCTAGAGGATTACTGATTACACCCGGGCTTGTTGACCTGCATGTCCATTTACGCGAACCGGGCGGCGAACATAAGGAAACAATCGCTAGCGGGACGCTTGCAGCGGCAAGAGGCGGTTTCACTACGGTAGCGGCGATGCCTAATACAAGGCCAGTTCCTGATACAGTGGAGAACCTAGAAGCGCTTAACAGGAAAATTGAAGAAACGGCTCATGTCAGGGTACTCCCATATGCATCCATCACGATTAGGGAAGCTGGCAAGGAGCTGACCGACTTTGCTTCACTAAAACAAACGGGTGCTTTCGCCTTTACGGACGATGGCGTAGGAATTCAAGAAGCCGGGATGATGCTGGAAGCGATGAAACGGGCAGCCGCTCAAGATATGGCCATTGTTGCTCATTGTGAAGACAATAGCTTAATCAATAAAGGCTCCGTCCATGAAGGAAGATTCTCAAAAGAACAGGGAATCAATGGGATTCCGTCGGTATGTGAAGCTGTACATATCGCCCGGGATATCCTTCTTGCCGAAGCGGCGGACTGCCATTATCACGTTTGCCATATTTCCACGAAGGAATCGGTAAGGACGGTAAGGGATGCCAAACGCGCCGGTATCCGTGTCACCGCCGAAGTTACACCGCATCACTTATTATTGTGTGAAGATGATATACCGGGACTTGATACGAATTATAAAATGAACCCGCCATTAAGGGGCCGTGAAGATCGGGATGCGTTGATAGAAGGATTGCTTGACGGAACCATCGATTTTATAGCAACAGACCATGCCCCGCATGCGGCAGAGGAAAAGGCGCAGGGAATGCAGCTGGCTCCTTTCGGAATAGTAGGATTGGAAACGGCATTCCCGCTGCTTTACACCGAATTGGTTAAAAAGGGCATCATAACATTAAAGCAATTGATCGATTTCATGACAATCAAACCATCCGAAAGCTTCTCCCTTCCTTATGGAGAGCTAAAAGAAGGTGCTACTGCGGATATCGTACTCATCGATTTGGAAACGGAAAAAGAAATCAATGCTGAAGAGTTTGCTTCAAAAGGGAAAAATACACCTTTTAATGAAAAGAAATGTTATGGCTGGCCAGTCATGACGATTGCAGAAGGAAAAATAGCTTGGGAAAAAGGACGTGTTCAAGGATGAAAAGACAGCTAATTTTAGAAGATGGGACAGTATTCCTTGGGGAAGCATTCGGAGGGGACGTAGAAAAAATAGGTGAAGTCGTTTTTAACACAGGAATGACGGGTTACCAAGAGATTCTATCCGATCCATCGTATTGCGGTCAAATCGTTACACTTACGTATCCATTAATCGGGAATTACGGGATAAACCGCGATGACTTTGAATCCATCAATCCAGCGATAGCAGGATTTGTCGTTAAGGAAACAGCAGAACTTCCTTCCAACTGGCGAAACCAACTATCACTAGATGAATATCTGAAAATGAAGAACATACCTGGAATAAGCGGAATCGATACGAGAAAGCTGACAAGAATCATCAGGAAATCAGGTGCACTGAAAGGGGCGCTTTGCAATATCAATAAAGATGCAAATGAAGTGGTTTCCCAATTGAAGGCAACGGTGATTCCTTCTAATCAGGTAAAACAGGTTTCAACAAAAGCACCTTATTCCAGCCCGGGCAGAGGCCCGCGGGTTGTTCTTGTAGACTACGGCATGAAGCATGGGATTTTACGTGAGTTGACGAAGCGCGGCTGTGATGTCGTGGTTGTGCCTTATAACGTCACGGCCGAAGAAGTGATGCAATACCATCCGGATGGCGTAATGCTTTCAAACGGCCCTGGAGATCCGAAAAGTGTTCTTGAGACGCTCGAAATGATCCGTACAATCCAAACGCAAGTACCGTTATTCGGAATCTGTTTAGGACATCAATTATTCGCACTTGCAAACGGGGCGGATACGGCAAAATTAAAATTCGGCCATCGAGGTTCGAATCATCCGGTCAGGGACCTTCGTACCGGAAAGGTATCCATCACATCTCAAAATCATGGATATACAGTTGAAGAGCTTTCCATTGAAAGTACAGATCTTATTGTGACACATACAGCATTGAATGACGATACGATTGAAGGCCTGCGCCATAAAAAGTATCCGGCTTTCACCGTACAATATCACCCGGAAGCATCACCAGGTCCGGAAGATGCCAACTACTTATTCAATGAATTCTTACAAATGATTGAAGCTGCAACCAACAAGGGGGAAAAAACATGCCAAAACGCAATGATATAAAAAGCATCTTAGTAATTGGTTCCGGTCCGATCGTCATCGGACAGGCCGCCGAGTTCGATTATGCAGGAACCCAAGCGTGTATAGCCTTAAAAGAAGAAGGCTATCGAGTGATCCTGATTAACTCTAACCCTGCGACAATCATGACAGACACTGAAATGGCTGACGCGGTTTATATCGAACCGATCACATTGGAATTTGTCAGCAAAATCATTCGTAAAGAGCGCCCGGATGCACTGTTACCTACCTTGGGCGGACAGACTGGCTTGAACATGGCAGTTGAGCTTGCCGAATCAGGAATTCTGGAAGAATGCAATGTCCAAATTCTTGGGACCAAACTTTCGGCTATACAACAAGCGGAAGACCGTGACCTTTTCCGTACGCTAATGAACGATCTTGGGGAACCGGTGCCTGACAGCGACATTATTCATAACCTGGAAGAAGCTTATACATTCGTTGAACGAGTCGGCTACCCGGTCATTGTTCGTCCAGCCTTCACGCTTGGCGGAACAGGCGGTGGGATTTGTGATAACGAAGAGCAGCTTATCGAGATCGTTGAGGGTGGCCTGAAAAGCAGCCCGGTTCACCAATGTCTGCTTGAGAAGAGCATTGCCGGTTTCAAAGAAGTGGAATATGAAGTGATGCGTGATTCCAATGATAATGCAATAGTCGTTTGTAATATGGAAAACTTCGATCCTGTCGGTGTCCATACAGGCGATTCAATCGTTGCGGCACCAAGCCAAACATTAAGTGACAGAGAGTATCAAATGCTTCGAAATACGTCTTTGAAGATTATCCGCGCCTTGAAAATTGAAGGTGGATGTAATGTTCAGCTTGCGCTAGATCCAAACAGCTATCAATATTATGTCATTGAAGTGAACCCAAGGGTCAGCCGTTCTTCGGCACTTGCTTCAAAAGCGACTGGTTATCCAATTGCAAAGCTAGCAGCAAAGATAGCCGTTGGTTTGACGCTCGATGAGATGATGAACCCTGTCACTGGCAAAACCTATGCCAGCTTTGAACCTGCACTGGACTATGTCGTTACGAAAATTCCGCGCTGGCCTTTCGATAAGTTCGAAAGCGCCAACCGTAGGCTCGGTACCCAAATGAAAGCGACCGGAGAAGTCATGGCAATCGGCCGTACATTCGAGGAATCAATCTTAAAAGCTGTCCGTTCCCTTGAAGCGGGTATATTCCACCTTAATTTGAATGACGAGTTTGAGGATGGAAAGATAGAGAAACGGATCAGAAAAGCCGGAGATGAACGGTTATTCTATATCGGTGAAGCGTTAAGAAGGGGAAAAACGATCGAAACCATCCACGAATGGAGCCAGATCGATTTATTCTTCTTGCATAAGTTGAAAAAGATAATCGACTTTGAAAAGCAGCTTAAAGAACATTCTTTTGATTGTGAAGTATTGCAAAAGGCTAAAGAACTAGGGTTTTCTGACAAAACGATCGCGGAAATATGGGAAGTTCCCGAAATTGATGTCTATGAATACCGGAAACAGCAAGGAATCATCCCTGTTTACAAAATGGTTGATACATGTGCTGCCGAATTCGAATCGGAAACTCCGTATTTTTATGGGACATATGAAGATGAGAATGAATCCATCGTCACTGACAAGAAAAGTGTCATTGTTCTGGGATCAGGCCCAATTCGGATCGGGCAAGGAGTAGAGTTTGATTATGCGACCGTACACTCGGTATGGGCCATCAAGGAAGCGGGATATGAAGCGATCATCATCAACAACAATCCCGAAACAGTTTCGACGGATTTCAGTATCTCCGACAAACTTTATTTCGAACCATTGACTATTGAAGATGTCATGCATGTCATCGATTTGGAAAAACCGGAAGGGGTCATCGTCCAGTTTGGCGGACAGACAGCAATCAACCTTGCAGATGGTCTGGTTGAAAGAGGAGTGAAAATCCTAGGTACTTCACTTGAAGACCTGGATAGGGCGGAAAATCGCAATAAATTCGAAAAAGCACTTCAGGATTTAGGCATTCCTCAGCCAAAGGGTAAAACTGCAACATCGGTTGATGAAGCGATCGTCATCGCTGAAGATATCGGGTACCCGGTTCTAGTAAGGCCATCGTATGTCCTCGGAGGAAGAGCGATGGAAATCGTCTATAAACAAGAAGAATTGCTGCATTACATGAAAAATGCCGTGAAAATTAATCCGGATCACCCTGTCCTGATAGACCGCTACTTAACAGGTAAGGAAATCGAAGTGGATGGTATTTCCGATGGCGAAACGGTCGTTATCCCTGGGATCATGGAGCATATTGAGCGCGCCGGCGTCCATTCAGGTGACTCGATTGCAGTCTATCCGCCACAAAACTTAACGGAAAAACAAAAAGAAGTAATCATTGATTATACGACCCGGTTGGCAAAAGGCTTGAATATAATCGGTCTCTTGAACATCCAATATGTCATCAGCAATGAAGAAGTGTATGTGATTGAAGTAAATCCACGTTCCAGCCGAACCGTTCCATTCTTAAGTAAAATTACGAATGTGCCGATGGCTAACTTAGCCACGAAGGTCATCTTGGGTCACACACTTGAAAGCCAAGGTTACAAATCGGGGTTAGTGCCAGAACAAACGGGGGTCTATGTGAAAGTGCCGGTCTTCTCATTTGCGAAATTAAGAGGTGTGGACATTTCACTCGGACCTGAAATGAAATCGACTGGTGAAGTAATGGGGAAAGATACCACCCTTGAAAAAGCTTTATATAAAGGGCTGGTCGCTTCCGGTTTCAAGATCAAGGGGCATGGTTCGGTGTTATTGACGATATCGGATAAAGATAAGCAGGAAGCGCTGCTTTTAGCAAGGCGTTTCCATAATATCGGCTTCAAGCTGATAGCCACCAGCGGAACTGCTGCCCTATTGGAGCAATCAGGAATTCCGACTGCGATTGTCGGAAAAATTGGCGAAGAAGGTACAAACCTGCTGGATGTCATCCGGAACGGGGAAGCGCAATTTGTTATAAATACTTTGACAAAAGGTAAGCAGCCGGCACGGGATGGTTTCAGAATCCGACGTGAATCGGTTGAAAATGGAGTGACATGCCTAACATCACTTGATACGGCAGAAGCCATTTTAAGAGTGATAGAATCCATGACCTTCTCGGCAGAAGCAATGGGAAAAACGGAAAAAAGTCGTGAGGTGAGCTATATATGATCAAGAAGGAAAGAATGAAGGTGTTAAATCATAAGGAACTGGCCCCGTCCATCTTTGAACTTACCCTGCAAGGTGAATTGGTTTCAGAGATGAATCAACCAGGCCAGTTTGTCCAAGTCAAGACAACAGAAGGCACTGAGCCATTGTTAAGACGCCCGATTTCGATTTCTTCTTACAACAGCAGTGAAAAACAGTTCACGATGATATACCGGGCTGAAGGTAAAGGAACGACACTGTTATCGCAGCGTAAAGAGGCGGAAGCGGTCGATATCCTTGGACCCCTTGGCAACGGATTTCCCGTTCATGAGGCTAAACAGGGTGAAACGGCATTATTGGTTGGCGGCGGGATTGGTGTCCCGCCCCTGTATCAATTATCACAAATGTTGGTTGCGAAAGGTGTTACGGTAATCCATGTATTGGGCTTCCAGACCAAGTCAGCCATCTTTTACGAAAAAGAATTCAGTGAATTAGGTGATACCTATATTGCCACGGTGGATGGTTCATACGGGACAAAAGGATTTGTTACGACGGTAATAGACAATCTGGAGCAAGAGTTTGCAACGATCTTTTCATGCGGGCCTACACCAATGTTAAGAGCCTTGGAATCGGGCTATCGTGAGAAAAAGCTTTTCCTGTCCCTTGAGGAAAGGATGGGATGCGGCATCGGTGCCTGCTTTGCTTGCGTGTGTCATACAGGGGATGACCCAACTGGTTTCAGTTATAAAAAGGTTTGCAGCGATGGACCCGTATTCCGGGCAGGAGAGGTGGTATTATGAGCAGGCTTTCAGTTGAATTACCAGGATTACACTTGAAAAACCCGGTCATGCCAGCATCTGGATGCTTTGGATTCGGCCGTGAATACAGTCAATTTTTCGACTTGGATATTCTTGGGGCGATCATGATCAAAGCGACCACTCCTGAGCCAAGGTTCGGCAACCCGACTCCGCGTGTTGCGGAAACCTCTTCGGGAATGCTGAACGCCATCGGTCTGCAGAATCCAGGCTTGGAAAAGGTCATCAGTGAAGAGCTGGCCTGGCTAAGTAGGTATGATGTTCCCATCATTGCCAACGTTGCAGGTTCGCAAATAGAAGACTATGTAAAAGTTGCCAGTGAAATAAGCAAGGCGGGGAATGTGAAAGCACTTGAATTGAATATCTCTTGTCCGAATGTAAAAGAAGGAGGCATAGCTTTCGGTACGGTACCGGAAGTTGCCAAAGAGGTAACCAAGGCGGTAAAGGAAGTATCTTCCGTCCCAGTCTATGTGAAGCTTTCACCGAATGTCAGTAATATTGTGGATATGGCCAAAGCAGTTGAAGATGGCGGGGCCGACGGGTTGACCATGATAAATACATTAGTCGGCATGCGACTGGATTTAAAAACGGGCAAACCGATCCTTTCTAACAGAACGGGTGGATTATCTGGTCCTGCAATAAAACCTGTAGCGCTCCGGATGATTTATGAGGTTAGCCAGCAAGTTTCTATTCCAATAATCGGAATGGGCGGCATCGCTACGGCGGAAGACGTCATTGAATTTTTCTATGCGGGTGCCAGTGCTGTTGCAGTGGGAACCGCGAACTTCGTGGATCCCTTTGTATGCCCGACCATCATCGAAGAATTACCGAAATTGTTGGATGAGCTGGGATTTGACCATATTTCAGAATGTACCGGAAGGAGCTGGAAGCAAAATGAAACAGTCACTAATAATCGCTCTTGATTTCCCTGACCTCCTTCAAACGGAGACATTCCTAAAACAGTTCCATTCGGAAAAACTGGCTGTAAAAGTGGGGATGGAATTATTTTATCAGAATGGTCCATCAATCGTTTCTTTCGTAAAGGAGCAAGGCCACGATGTGTTTTTGGACTTGAAGCTTCATGATATTCCAAATACCGTTAAAATGGCCATGACCGGATTGGCAGCTTTAGGAGCTGACATGGTCAATGTACATGCGGCAGGTGGACAAAAGATGATGGAAGCAGCCATGGAAGGTCTGGATAAGGGTACGTCCGCTGGTAAAAAACGTCCATTATGCATTGGGGTTACCCAACTGACGAGTACGTCACAAGAACAAATGAATGCTGAGCAAAACATTGCCGGGTCTCTGGAAGATTCGGTCCTCCATTATGCAAAACTTACTAGACAGGCAGGATTGGATGGCGTCGTCTGTTCTACCCATGAAGTAAAGAAAATACATGAACGCATCGGTCATGAATTCTTGACCGTAACACCTGGAATCCGAAGTGCAGGTGGACAGACGCATGATCAAAAGAGAATTGCCACGCCTGAACAAGCTAGGGATTTTGGAGCGGATGCCATCGTTGTAGGGAGAGCCATAACGGGGGCGGCAGATCCATTAAGGGCGTATTTGGATATGAAAGCAGCTTGGGAGGGAATATCATGTTAAATAATAAGATAGCTGAACATCTATTGGAAATAAAAGCAGTGTACCTACAGCCGAATGACCCCTTTACTTGGGCATCTGGAATTAAATCACCCATTTATTGTGATAATCGCTTGACCCTTTCATACCCAGAGGTTCGCAATGAAATAGCGGAAGGATTGAAAGGTTTGATTGAACAGCATTTCCCTGAGGCTGAACTGATTGCAGGCACAGCAACTGCCGGCATTCCGCATGCAGCTTGGGTGAGTGACAAATTAAATGCACCGATGTGCTATGTTCGATCCAAAGCCAAGGAGCACGGTAAGGGCAATCAAATCGAAGGCCGCGCAGTTCCAGGACAAAAAGTGGTCGTTGTAGAAGACTTGATTTCAACCGGCGGAAGTGTGATTACTGCTGTTAACGCGCTGAAAGAGGCTGGATGTGATGTTCTAGGAGTCGTTTCGATCTTTACTTACGAATTGGAAAAGGGAAAAGAAAAATTCGAAGCTGAGGGCATTATTAACCATTCGTTGAGTGACTACTCTACTTTGATAAAAGTCGCTAATGATAAAGGGTACATCACGGCAGAAGAATTGGAAAAGCTAAAAAAATGGCGGGAGAATCCGGCTGATACAGCTTGGATTTCGGCATGAAAATAGAGGGGGCCCAATCACTCAGGACTGGGCCCCCTCTATTTTTTTACTCCTTTACCGCTTCCTTTAAGCGTATGACAGTATCGGCATCCGGTGTAATATAAACGGTCTGCTGCTGGTCATAGATTACGAACCCGGGCTTGGAACCATTCGGTTTCTTAACATGGCGAACCTGTGTGAAATCAACGGGCACTGAACTCGATTGCTTTGCTTTACTGAAGAAAGCTGCTAATACGGCGGCCTCTTTTATTGTTTTTTCACTTGGCGATTCATTTCGAATCACAACATGTGAGCCGGGTATATCTTTTGTATGAAGCCATATTTCATCACGGCGTGCAAACTTGTTCGTTAAATAATCATTTTGTTTATTATTCTTCCCGACAAAAATGAGATCTCCATCCGTAGCATAATATGTTTCAAGCTGCGGTTTTGCATTTGCAGGCTTTTTCATGCCTTTTTTCTTTTTTTGCCTAATGTATCCTTCTTCCTGAAGTTCTTCCCGAATCTCCTCTATATCCCTGGGTGACGCTGATTGGAGCTGCTGATGCAAGGCTTCGAAGTAGGCCAATTCCAATTTTGTCTTTTCGATTTGTTCTTGGACGACTCCGACTGCATTTTTGGACTTTTGGTATCTTGAGAAGTACTTTTGTGCATTATCTGACGGATTTTTTAATGGGTCAAGCGGGATGGTGACCATAATTTGTTCTTCATCATAATAATTGACGACTTCTATTTCCTTCATGCCTTTTTTCATTTGATATAGATTAGCTGTAAGCAGCTCACCGAACAACTGATACTGTTCACCGCGTTCCGTATCTTTCAATGTACGTTCGAGCTTGCCGATTTTTTTTGAGTTCTTTTCGATTTCATTAGTAATGAAACGTTCTACATCCTGGCTCTTTTGCTTAACCCGATCTCTTTCTGCCTTTCCGAAGTAATAGCGGTCGAGCATCTCGCTCAATGAAGAAAACGTACGTTGATTCCCAGACAGATGCTCTAGTGAAAGCATATAAAAAACTTCTTTATTTCCATCTTGTTTGATCGTGGCAGCATATTTCCGTTCCGAGATTTCCTGGATAATCTTTAAAAAGGCTGTTGGAAGGGTCGTGCTGTTGGCAAGTCCGGCCCGGTAGACGGCTTCCTTTGCAACTAATGGTGAAACCCCTGAAAAATGGGCAACAAGCTGTCGATCCAGCTTTCCTGCATTGAAGTCAATATTCTTCCTGATATCGTCCTCGGTAGCCTTGAAGGGATCATTCTTTTCCTGTGCGGGTGGAGCCTTATACTCCTGGCCGGGCAATATCGCCCGATAACTATTGACGGCATGTGAAACATGCTTAATGCTGTCCAAAATCATATTTCGTTCTTTATCTACTAAAACAATGTTGCTGTGTCGCCCCATGATTTCGATGATTAACTGCTTTTGAGAGACATCGCCAAGCTCATTACGGCCCTTCACTTCAAAAATGATCATCCTATCAAGTTCATATTGATAAATGTTTTCTATCGTATAGCCTTCGAGGTGCTTCCTAAGAAGCATGCAGAACATGGGTGCCTCTTTGGGATTTTCATAACTTTCTTCGGTCATTTGCACCCTCGAATAACTTGGATGGGCTGATAATAAGAGCTTATGGTTCTTACCTCCAGCACGAACAACCAGTATTACTTCATTTTTATAAGGCTGATGTACCTTATTGATTCGTCCACCTTCTAATAAAGAAGCGATTTCTTCCGTCATCGCTTTCGTAAATAATCCATCAAATGACATTCTATTTTTACTTCCTTTACATAAGATTTTCTAAGAACTCATTTTTGCCGGGCGTTATAAATGCATCACGTCTGCCCATTTTAGTAAATCACAATTTTTTTAGCCAACTGGGTGAAAGCAGCAGTTCAGGTACAGTGAATGGATGTATTTTTATTTCCTGATAGTGAATACAAAAATTGGTCCATTCATCATGATTACAGTTCGTTCATTCAAAAAATTATCCGGATCGTTCTTCTTTCCGCAATTCTGTTTAATTATAGCATTATTTTGGACGAGTCTGAATAATCATGGAAGAAGAGCAGGTTGTTTTATGTATCGGTAAGCAGGCAGGTGTTGGAAGAGTAAAGCAAAAAGCGCCTGTTGAGATGTATACAGGAGCCTATTTCATTCTATTCAAAGGGATGTGTGATACTTGATGGAGTTCAGGGAAATGAATAATCAAGAAATGGAGAAAGCGCTTCAAACAAACGTTACACACGGTTTGGACGATGATGTAGTAAAGGACAGGCTGCGAAAGAATGGTTTTAACGAATTGAAGGAAGGAGAAAAACAGTCAGCCATTCTTTTATTTTTCGCCCAATTCAAAGATTTCATGGTCATAGTTTTACTTGCCGCGACATTGGTTTCGGGGATATTGGGTGAATATATCGATGCGATTGCCATCATGGCGATTGTTTTTTTGAATGGATTACTTGGTTTTTTCCAAGAACGGAAGGCAGAAAAATCCTTGGATGCCTTAAAGGAAATGGCTGCACCGCAAGTTAACGTGCTTCGAGATGGCCAGTGGATGAAAATCCCATCGAGAGAAGTGGTTGTTGGGGATATCCTGAAGTTTTCGAGCGGTGACCGTATTGGTGCCGATTTACGGATCATCGACCATTCAAGCCTTGAAATAGAAGAGTCGGCACTTACCGGCGAGTCACTCCCGGCCGTTAAATGTTCTGATCCATTGATGAATGAGGTTGAAGGTATCGGTGATCAGGAAAATATGGCGTTTATGGGAACGATGGTTACAAGAGGGAATGGAGTCGGAATCGTGATCGCTACTGGAATGAATACGGCGATGGGAAAGATTGCGGATCTCCTGCAGACTGCGGAAACAAAAGAAACACCGCTTCAACGGAGGTTGGAGCAGCTAGGCAAAATTTTGATCGTCACGGCCTTAATATTAACTGTAATCGTAGTCCTGACTGGTGTCATTCAAGGACATGACCTTTATACGATGTTTTTGGCCGGGGTATCTCTGGCTGTTGCGGCGATTCCCGAAGGCTTGCCGGCCATTGTGACCGTAGCCTTGTCTTTAGGTGTTCAGCGTATGATCAAACAAAAAGCGATTGTCCGTAAGCTTCCTGCCGTAGAAACGCTTGGCTGTGCAACAGTGATTTGCTCAGATAAAACAGGTACACTGACACAAAACAAAATGACGGTGACGAAGGTTTGGAGTGGAGGGAAAACTTGGGATGTCGGCGGTACTGGTTACAATCCGGTCGGAGAATTTTCTTTAGATGGAGTTTCAGTTGCCCCGAAAAACCATAATGCCTTGCTTCAAATAATTACATTCGGCATGCTCTGTAATAAAGCTGAGTTAAAGGAAAATGGGAAGCAATATATTCTAGACGGTGATCCGACAGAAGGGGCGATGTTGGTCGCGGCAATGAAAGCTGGATTGACGAGGGCACACCTATCTAAGAGGTTTACGATAGTAAAGGAGTTTCCATTTGACTCGAGCCGCAAAATGATGAGTGTCATAGTGAAGGATGATAAAGATAATCATTTCGTTATCGTAAAAGGTGCCCCGGACGTATTGATTGCCCAGTCCGACACGATCCTTTGGGAAGGAAGGTCGGAAATATTAAATCGGGAGAGCAAGGAAAGGGTGCAACATGACATGAATGGGCTTGCTTCGCAGGCACTTAGAATGATTGCAGTAGGTTATAAACCTCTTTCAAAAGGAACGATTTTGCTGCATGAAACCGAAGCTGAGCGTAATTTGACCTTCATGGGACTTCAGGGCATGATCGATCCCCCGCGTCCGGAGGTGAAACAGGCAGTTAAGGAATGCAGGGACGCCGGGATCAAAACTGTCATGATTACAGGCGACCATGTGATAACTGCAAAGGCAATTGCTAAAGAGCTTGGAATTTTAAAAGGAAAAGACCGTGTACTTGAAGGACGGCAATTGGCGGACATGGAAGTCGGGGAACTTGAGGAAGTTGTTGA
Source organism: Peribacillus sp. S4 (assembly GCF_046715815.1). Lineage (NCBI taxonomy): Bacteria > Bacillati > Bacillota > Bacilli > Caryophanales > Bacillaceae > Peribacillus > Peribacillus sp. S4. The sequence continues at coordinate 1,643,947 of NZ_CP175708.1, forward strand.
AACTGTTTCGGTATTTGCCCGAGTTTCCCCGGAACATAAGTTAAAAATCGTAAAAGCCTTGCAAAATAAAGGACATGTCGTTGCAATGACAGGGGATGGTGTCAATGATGCCCCGGCGATAAAATCAGCGGATATTGGTATATCCATGGGCATCACGGGGACTGATGTTGCTAAAGAAGCTTCTTCCTTAATATTGGTTGACGATAACTTTGCCACAATAAAATCGGCCATTAAAGAAGGCAGGAATATTTACGAAAACATCAGGAAGTTCATCCGTTACCTGCTTGCCTCCAATGTTGGGGAGATTTTGGTCATGTTTTTTGCGATGCTATGTGCCTTGCCATTACCATTGATACCAATCCAGATCTTATTCGTGAACCTTGTAACCGACGGACTGCCCGCGATGGCATTGGGCCTGGATGCTGCAGAAGAAGATGTAATGAAAAGAAATCCGAGAAATGCCAATGAAGGTGTTTTTGGAAGGGGGCTTGGCTGGAAGATCATCTCACGCGGTTTTCTGATAGGGGTTTCCACATTGATCGCATTTTATGTTGTATATCGTGCAAATCCGGATAATCTTGCTTATGCACAAACGATTGCTTTCGCTACCTTGGTCTTGGCTCAGCTTATACATGTATTCGATTGCCGAAGTGAACGTTCGATCTTCTCGAGAAATCCATTCGGTAACCTTTATCTAGTGGGGGCGGTACTATCCTCCCTATTATTGATGGTAGCCGTCATGTATGTACAGCCTTTACAAACCATCTTTCATACGGTACCGATTTCGGGAAGGGATTGGCTATTAGTAATAGGAATGGCATCCATACCAACTTTTTTACTGGCTGGAACCTTTTTAGCAAGAAAAGCACAGTGATATATGGTATAATCTTTAAGGTGGTAGAGTCTTGCTCTATTGCCTTTTTATTTTTATGGTATTTTATTTGTAAGCTAATGTTTCCGTACTTTAGCTAATATATAATGAATGTCAAAAGGCCAAATTACTACATTATGTTTTGATAGGATGTGGAACCATGGTTACCAGTATGACGGGCTATGGAAGAGAAGAAGCGGAAAACGAACAGGTCAGGGTTTTTGCTGAAATCAAGACCGTTAACCATCGTTTTTGTGAATATACGATTCGAATGCCGCGCCAGCTTTTGGTTTTGGAAGAAAAGGTGAAAAAGAAGGCGAATCAATACATAAGAAGGGGACGGGTGGAAATCTTCATTACAGTGGAAGGTGAGAGCCTGGTTTCCAAAAAGGTGAAGATCGATTGGGATCTTGCTGATCAATATGTGGGATTGATGGATGAAGTCAAGGGAAAATACAATCTGGAAAGTTCAATTACATTACAGGATATGCTGCAACTTGAATCGATTTTCATGACGGAAGAAGTACCTGCGGTTCCTGCCGATTTGGAATCCCTTTTAATGAAGGCCGTCACGGGGGCATTGGAAAATCTGAAAAAAATGCGGGATCTCGAAGGTCAGGAACTTGCCTCGGACATGAAACGCCAGCTTGAAAAGTTTGGTGAGATTGTAGCAGGAGTCAAAATGCATGCACCTTCAGTCGTCGAAAAATATAAAGCCCGATTGGAAATCAAACTGGCCGAGTTGACTGATGGTTTGATTGAAGATAGCCGTATTGTGACAGAAGCGGCCATTTTTGCTGATAAATGTGATATAAATGAAGAACTGACCAGACTCGATAGTCATTTACAGCAATTCTCAAGGACCCTTACCCATAGTGAACCAATTGGAAGGAAACTTGACTTCCTTGTCCAGGAAATGAATAGGGAAGTCAATACGATTGGATCAAAGGCAAATGATTCGGCCATTACGAAAGATGTGGTGGAAATGAAAAGTTTGCTTGAAAAATTAAAGGAACAGGTTCAAAATATCGAGTAGTCGGTTTATGATGAACCTAACAAGGTGACAATAGATATGAATGGGGGACAAAAATGTCAATTAAGCTCATTAATATTGGTTTTGGGAATATCGTTTCCGCGAACCGGATCGTATCCATCGTGAGCCCTGAATCGGCTCCGATAAAAAGGATCATCCAAGACGCCCGAGATCGCGGATCCTTAATAGATGCTACATATGGCAGAAGAACCAGGGCCGTTATAATTACAGACAGCGACCATGTTATCTTATCTGCCGTTCAACCTGAAACGGTTGCTGCACGGCTACAAGATAGAGATGACAGCGTAGAAGAGGGGTAACTGAAACAATATGAGAGAAAAAGGTTTATTAATCGTTTTGTCCGGACCATCCGGTGTTGGTAAAGGAACTGTTAGGAAGGCGATTTTTTCTCAGCCAGGAACGGCATTCGAATATTCAATTTCGATGACGACAAGGCTGCCTCGCCATGGTGAAGTGGACGGAGTGGACTATTTCTTCAAAAAACGCGAGGAATTCGAAGCACTGATCGAAGAAGGCAAATTGCTGGAATATGCTGAGTTCGTCGGTAATTATTATGGAACACCCGTGGATTATGTCCGTGAAACAATCGATTCCGGAAAAGATGTATTTCTGGAAATAGAAGTTCAAGGAGCTAAACAGGTCCGGGAGAAGTTCCCTGAAGGACTTTTCATTTTCCTTGCTCCTCCGAGTTTGACTGAACTCGAAAGCCGCATCGTTACTCGCGGAACCGAGACGGAGGAAGCGATAAAAGGCCGGATGAAAGTGGCCAAGGAAGAAATAGAACTTATGGATCTGTACGATTATGTTGTTGAAAATGATCATGTGGATGCAGCATGTGCTAGAATTAATGCAATTGTAATTGCCGAGCATTGCCGTCGGGAAAGAGTTGCAGTTTTATATAAAAAAATGTTGGAGGCGGAATAAATCATGTTATATCCATCAATTGATTCTCTATTACTTAAAATCGATTCTAAATACTCACTTGTATCGGTGGCAGCTAAACGCGCCAGGGAAATGCAGATTAAAGATAATTGCCTTATAAAACCGGTTTCCCATAAATCGGTAGGTCGTGCCCTTGAAGAAATTCATTCCGGTAAATTGACTTACGATAATTCTTACGAGGAAAACTAAGAGAACACAGAGCTTGACCTATCGGGCCTGACACCCTAAAGCAAACAGGAGCGTTACATTTAGAAAGTGCTTCCTTCCTGCGGCCAAGGTGTCAGGCCTGTTTGTTTTGATTTTTTTTAAAGTAATGTTTGGGGGAATCCATAGGTTATTGCGCATTTCAAATGAAATTTCTTCGGTTTTCCGTCATAATTAGAAAGAATAGAATGTATAGTTAGGGGAAATTTGCATGCTTATCGATAAAAAAGTACTTCTTTGTGTCACCGGCGGGATTGCTGTATATAAGGCTGCTGCCCTGACAAGTAAATTAACTCAGGAAGGTGCGCATGTTAAAGTGATCATGAGTGAATCGGCACGTAAGTTCGTAACGCCGCTCACCTTTCAAGCACTTTCGAGAAATGATGTGTACACAGATACTTTTGATGAGAAGGATTCTTCAGTCATTGCCCACATCGACTTGGCTGATTGGGCTGATATCATCCTGTTGGCTCCAGCTACAGCCAATGTCATTGGCAAAGTAGCCAATGGAATCGCGGATGATATGATCACGACCACCCTATTGGCAACGGAAGCACCTGTTTGGGTTGCGCCGGCAATGAACGTGCACATGTACGCACATCCAGCGGTTCAGAAAAATATGGAGACACTTCGGTCGTTTGGATATCAATTCATTGAACCGGGTGAAGGGTATTTGGCCTGCGGATATGTAGGGAAAGGGCGATTGGAGGAACCTGAAACAATCGTAGAACATCTTAATCGATATTTCAATGAACGCAAATTACAGCAACAGCCTCTTAAAGGAAAGAAATATTTAATCACGGCAGGACCGACACGTGAAGCGATTGATCCGGTGCGTTTTGTGACGAACCATTCCAGCGGCAAAATGGGCTATGCCTTAGCCGAAGCGGCAATTGAAATGGGCGCTGAGGTGACATTGATTACCGGCCCAGTGAACTTGATGCCACCTCCCAAGGCCAGAGTAATATCAGTGGAATCAGCAGCAGATATGTATGATGCGGTATTCGATCAGTTCGCTGCCAGTGATGTCGTAATCATGACGGCTGCAGTGGCGGATTATAAACCGAAGGTCTATCATACTCGAAAGATGAAAAAGCAGCCAGGGGAAAATGTGATTGAATTTGAACGGACAAAGGATATTCTAAAGGAACTCGGTGAAAATAAAACGCATCAGATTTTGGTGGGCTTTGCGGCTGAAACGAACAACGTTGAAGAATACGCAAGAGGAAAATTGGTCAAAAAGAATGCAGATATGATCGTTGCCAATAATGTTACCGTTGCAGGGGCAGGATTTGGAACGGATACGAACATCGTGACCATTTACGATAAAGATGGAAGTGCGACCGAACTTCCAAAAATGAGTAAAGCGGATATAGCTAAAAGCATCCTGTCAGAAGTATCTCGCAAGCAAAAGGAATGATGTCTTATGGATATAGCATCCGTCATCGTGGATGTACCTGCTAAACAAACGGATCGAGAATTCGACTATCGCATCCCTGAAAAGTGGAACCAAGTCATCAAGCCCGGAATGAGAGTCATCGTCCCATTCGGTCCAAGAATGGTGCAGGGGTTCGTCACAGGCTTAAAAGCTAAAAGCGACTTTGCGAAATTACGCTTTATAAAGGAACCAATGGATTTGGAGCCCATCATCAATGATGAATTGCTTCAGCTAGGTGACTGGTTGACCAAGGAGGCGATGTGTTTTAAAATTTCAGCGCTACAGGCCATGCTTCCGGCAGCGATGAAAGCAAAGTATGAAAAAGTCATTAAAGTCGTTGAAGATAAAAAGGACCAGATCCCTCCCTCCATTCAAAACCTTTTCGGAAAAAGTGATTCATTATCTTGGAAAGACGTGATTGAAGGAGAGAATGCCTCCCTGGTCCAAAAGGAAATGCAAAATGGCAATCTTGAGCTCGAATACAATGTGAAAAACCGACTTAACAAGAAGACGGTCCGAGTCATTAAATCTTTGCTTTCCCCTATGGAACTGAAAGAAATGGCATCAGCCATATCCAGCCATGCAAAAAAACAACAGGAACTCCTTCAATACTTTATTGAACATCAAGAACCCATCCCGTTAAAGGAATTGCTTGAATTGATGAACACATCAAGCGGTACCGTCAAATCCCTAGTTTCAAAAGGGGCCTTGGCTGAAATGGATCAAGAAGTATACCGTGATCCTTATGAAAACCGTGTGTTCGAAAAATCCATTCCCTTTACACTGACAGCTGAACAAGCCGCTGCATTAAAGCCGATCCAAGAGAAAATACATCATGATGAACATGATGTATTCCTTTTATATGGTGTAACCGGCAGCGGGAAGACGGAAGTGTATTTACAGGCAATTGCCTCTGTTATTGAAAAAGGGAAGGAAGCCATCATGCTTGTACCTGAAATCTCCTTGACGCCACAGACGGTGAAGAGGTTTAAGGAACGATTTGGGGAGCAGGTAGCTGTCATGCATAGCGGTTTATCCGTAGGTGAAAAATATGATGAATGGCGTAAAATTCACCGCAAAGAAGTAAAAGTGGTGGTCGGGGCGCGTTCTGCTGTGTTTGCTCCTTTTGAAAGCCTGGGGCTGGTCATCATTGACGAAGAGCATGAATCCAGTTATAAGCAAGAAGAAACACCAAGGTACCATGCTAGGGATGTTGCCATTGAAAGAGCAAAATCATATGGTTGTCCGGTTATTCTTGGCAGCGCCACACCTACACTTGAATCTTTTGCTCGAGCCAAGAAAAATGTCTATAAATTATTGACCCTTAGCCAGAGGATGAATAAAAATGCTTTGCCAGCAGTGGATATTGTAGATATGAGGGAAGAACTAAGAACGGGAAATCGTTCCATGTTTTCGGAGCTGCTCTTTACCAAGCTGAAAGACCGGCTTGAGAAGGGGGAGCAAACTGTCCTGATGCTAAATAAAAGGGGGCATTCTTCCTTTGTGATGTGTCGAAGCTGCGGATTGGTCATCAACTGCCCTAATTGTGACATTTCACTTACATATCATCGCTTTAATGATATAATGAAATGCCATTATTGTGGGTTTGAAGAGGGAATGCCTTCCGTTTGCCCTGAATGTGAAAGTGAACATATAAGGTTCTTTGGTACAGGAACTCAAAAGGTTGAAGAAGAGCTTGCAAAAATCCTGCCTGAAGCAAGGGTCATACGAATGGATGTTGACACGACGAGTAAGAAGGGTTCACATGAGCGATTGCTGAATGCCTTTGGTGAAGGAAAAGCGGATATATTGCTAGGCACCCAAATGATAGCCAAGGGCCTTGATTTTCCTAATATCACTCTTGTTGGAGTCCTTTCAGCCGATACGATGCTACATCTGCCTGATTTCCGTTCTTCGGAAAAGACATTTCAGTTGCTGACGCAGGTCAGCGGAAGGGCGGGACGTCATCAGCTTCCGGGAGAAGTGGTCATCCAAACCTATACGCCTGAGCACTACAGCATCGAGCTTTCTGCCCTGCAGGATTATGATGCTTTTTATGAACGGGAGATGTATCTAAGGAGGCAAAGTCATTACCCTCCATATTATTATGTTGTCCTTATAACCGTTTCACATGAAGATTTAATGAAGACGGTGAGTGTTACTGAGAAAATCACCAATTATTTAGGCTCGCGATTGAATCGGGATTCTGTCGTACTAGGTCCGGTTGCTTCGCCCATTAGTCGAATCAACAATAGATATCGCTATCAATGTCTGATAAAATACAAACGAGAGCCGGACCTGAATCAGCATTTACGCACACTTTTAGAGCATTACCAAAAAGAAACCGCTCAAAATCATCTGCAGATTTCAATAGATTTAAATCCACAGATCATGATGTAATTATTTTAGAGATGGATGATTACCGCGAGCTGTAACAGCTTGCGTTTTTATATAATGAAGTGTTGTTTTTCATATCTAGGAGGGTACCTTTAATTTTGGCTATTTTACCGATTGTTTTGTTTCCTGAAAAAATTTTACAACAAAAATGCGATAAAGTAACAAGTTTTGATAAAAAGTTGGCAAAGCTGTTAAATAACATGTATGAAACGATGGTGGAGGCGGATGGCGTTGGACTTGCAGCACCTCAAGTTGGCGTGAAAAAGCAAGTGGCCGTCGTTGAAATAGAGGAAGGATCAGGTGCAATCGAACTGATTAATCCGGAAGTGCTGGAATTGGAAGGAGAACAGACAGGTGTTGAAGGATGCTTGAGCTTCCCGAGTTTATATGGTGAAGTAGTGCGTCCTTACCGTGTCAAAGTCCGGGCACAAGACCGAAAAGGATCTTATTTCGAGATAGAAGCGGAGGATTTCCTTGCAAGGGCCCTTCTACACGAAATCGATCATCTGCAAGGAGTCTTATTTACAAGTAAGGTTTCCCGGTATATTTCGGAAGAAGAGTTAGAAAGGTATGGAGAAGAATGACAAAAATAATTTTTATGGGTACACCGGACTTTTCGGTGCCGGTATTGAAAAGAATCATTGATGAAGGGTATGATGTGATCGCTGTTGTCACACAGCCAGATCGTCCAGTGGGCCGCAAAAAGGTGCTTACGCCGCCGCCAGTTAAAGTCGAAGCCGAAAAGCATGGGATACCCGTTTATCAGCCTGAAAAAATCCGGGAAAAAGAAGAACTTGAAAAAATCATTGCATTGAATGCTGATTTAGTGGTGACGGCGGCATTCGGACAAATTCTTCCGAATGAATTGTTGGATGCCCCTAAGTACGGTTGTATTAATGTACATGCCTCCCTGCTTCCTGAACTGCGTGGAGGGGCGCCAATTCATTATTCCATTTTACAGGGGAAAGAAAAGACAGGGATAACCATCATGTATATGGCAGAAAAATTGGATGCCGGTGATATATTGACTCAGGCGGAAGTTACTATAGAGGAAGAAGACAATGTTGGTACACTGCATGATAAATTAAGCAAGGTAGGATCGGATTTACTTGCGGAGACACTTCCGAAACTTATAAATGAAGAGTTACAGGCAATCAAGCAAGATGATGCTAAAGCATCTTTTGCGCCTAACATCAAACGGTCGGAGGAAAAAATCGACTGGTCGAAATCAGGGGAAGACATCTATAACCATGTACGCGGCCTGAATCCTTGGCCTGTTGCTTATACAACCTTAGACGGTTCCATTATGAAAATATGGCAAGTAAAGAAATTGGAAGCTGGCAAGCAGGCCTTGCCGGGCACGATCGTTGAGGTACAAAATGATGGTTTCATCGTTTCGACAGGCAATGAGAAGGCAATACTAGTAACAGAACTGCAGCCTTCAGGAAAGAAAAAAATGCCGGCGAAAGATTACTTGCGCGGAGCCGGATCGTTCATTAAAGCAGGCATGAAGTTAGGAGAACAGAATGAAGCAAACTAAAAAGGGAGTACGTGAAATCGCTCTCGATATTTTGGAATCTGTAGAGAAAAACCAATCCTACAGTAACCTATTATTGAACAACTTGATTAAAAAGCACCAGTTATCCGCCGTGGACAGCGGTTTGCTTACAGAGATAAGCTACGGTACCATCCAGAGGAAAATGACTTTGGATTATTTTTTGAACCCGTTTATTAAACAACCTAAAAAAACGCAAAGCTGGGTCATCAATTTACTTAGACTTTCCGTTTACCAAATGGTCTATTTAGATAAAGTGCCTGATCATGCAATCATTTTCGAGGCCGTAGAAATTTCCAAAAAGCGCGGACACAAGGGCACCTCTTCGATGGTCAATGGTGTGCTTCGTAATATTCAAAGAAATGGTGTTCCTTCTTTAGAGGAAATTAAAAATGATCTGGAACGGCTTTCCATAGAAGTGAGTCATCCTATTTGGCTGGTCCAGCGTTGGGTAGAGCAATTTGGCTATGAAAAAACCAAGGAAATGTGTGAAATCAACTTAACTGCGCCATTACAGACAGGACGTGTTAACTTAAAAAAGATCTCACGCCGTGAACTGATCAGCATATTAACGGAAGAAGGATATGATGTTGAAGCGAGTGAAGTCGTTCCCGAAGCAATCATCAGCTATAAAGGGAATCTTGCTCATTCAGAAAGCTATAAAATGGGGTATTTATCGATTCAGGACGAGAGTTCAATGCTAGTTGCCCATGCATTGGGTGCGAATGAAAATGATGCTGTGCTCGATTGCTGTGCTGCACCTGGAGGGAAAACGACCCATATCGCAGAAGGCTTGACCACAGGACAAGTATATGCACTCGACCTTCATGAACATAAGGTCAAGCTAATTAAAGAGCAGGCGGAGCGCCTAAAACTCAGAAACAATATTAAGACAATGGCCCTTGATAGCAGAAAAGTGCAAGAGCACTTTAATAAGGAAGGGTTTGACAGGGTCCTGATCGATGCACCATGTTCCGGGTTGGGAGTCATGCGCCGGAAACCTGATGTAAAGTATACTAAAACAAAAGATGATATAATGAAACTCTCAAGTATACAACAACAATTATTGGAATCGGCTGCCCCGCTTGTTAAGCAAGGAGGACGGTTAGTATATAGTACCTGTACGGTGGATAAAGAAGAAAATGACAAAGTCGCTGCAGCATTTTTGGAAAGCCATCCGGATTTTGAAAGCGATGCAACCTTGTCCACAAGAATGCCTGAAAGCGTTCAGCCATATATCGAGGGTCATACGCTGCAAGTTTTTCCGCAATATTTTAGCAGTGACGGATTCTTTATTGCGAGTTTTAGAAAGAAGGTGCTGTAATGGCAGAAATCACTAAATCATCTAGAGTAAGAAAAGACACGACACCAGAAAAACCATCAATCTACTCATTGGAGCTTCACCAAATTAAAGAATGGCTTCTTCAAAATGGAGAGAAGGCATTCCGGGCCGAGCAAGTATATGACTGGCTTTATAAAAAGCGTGTCTCCAGTTTTGAAGATATGTCCAACCTTTCGAAATCATTACGGGATAAGTTGGAGTCGCAATTCACCTTCACAACATTGAAGACTTTGATTCAGCAAACGTCCAATGACGGAACGATGAAGTTTTTATTTGAACTCCAAGATGGATATTCGATTGAAACGGTGCTGATGCGTCATGAATACGGAAACTCCATTTGCGTGACAACGCAGGTAGGATGCAGAATTGGCTGTACATTCTGTGCTTCGACACTTGGCGGTTTAAAGCGGAATCTTGAATCAGGGGAAATTGTTGCCCAGGTCGTTAAAGTTCAGCAAGCACTTGATGAGTCGGAAGAGCGTGTTAGTTCCGTCGTTATCATGGGAATCGGTGAACCGTTTGATAACTACGATAATATGATGTCATTCTTGAAGAATATAAACCATGAAAAGGGCTTGAACATCGGGGCGCGTCATATTACCGTTTCCACAAGTGGAATCATTCCTAAAATCTATAAGTTTGCCGAAGAAAGCATGCAAATAAACTTTGCTGTTTCCCTTCATGCACCGAATACGGAATTGAGAAGTAAATTGATGCCGATCAATAAGGCCTACAAACTTCCAGACCTGATTGAGGCCATCAAATACTATACAGAAAAAACAGGCCGCCGTGTAAGTTTTGAATATGGTCTATTCGGTGGCGAAAATGATTCAGTGGAGCACGCTGAAGAATTAGCAGCTTTAATAAAAGGGATAAAATGCCATGTGAACTTAATACCGGTTAACTATGTACCGGAACGCAACTATGTACGAACACCTCGGGACCAGATTTTTGAGTTTGAAAAAACATTGAAGAAGCGCGGCATTAATGTAACGATCCGAAGGGAACAAGGCAGTGATATTGACGCAGCCTGCGGCCAGCTTCGGGCCAAGGAGCGCAAAGAAGAGACGAGGTGACCCTATGAGGGCAATATTTAAGACAGACCGTGGAAAAGTCCGCCAGCATAATGAAGATAATGGCGGAATCTTTAAGAACTCGGAAGGCGTTCGCCTTGCCATCGTTGCAGATGGCATGGGCGGCCACCGTGCCGGGGATGTAGCCAGTGCAATGACGATAGACCTTCTGAAAAAGGGCTGGGAAGTATCCACCGGAATCGAAACGGCAAATGATGCCGAAGATTGGCTTAAGCAGCAAATCTTCACGGTCAATCAGTTGCTTTTTGAACATGCAGAAGCGAATACGGAATGTAAGGGCATGGGGACCACCATTGTTGCAGCCATTTGCACCGACAAGTTTGCTACCATTGCCAACATCGGGGACAGCCGGTGTTATTTGTATAATGAGAGTGGTTTTAAGCAGGTCACGGAAGATCATTCACTCGTTAATGAATTGGTCCGTTCCGGTCAGATTTCGAAAGAAGATGCCGAAAACCATCCACGGAAAAATGTTTTATTACGAGCCTTGGGGACAGAAATGCAAGTGGAAATGGACATTATGACGGTCATCTTCGAAGAAAATGATTTACTATTGCTTTGTTCGGACGGATTGACGAATAAAGTGAGTGAACTGGAACTGGAAGAAACGGTAACCAATGCACAGTCACTTGAAGAAAAGGCGAATTCATTAATAGATAAGGCCAATCACTACGGTGGGGAAGATAATATCACCCTTGTGCTTGTTCAATTTACTGAAGAAAGTGAAAGCAGGTGAATTGAATGTTGATTGGCAGAAGGATCAACGGCCGTTATAAACTGATCCAGATGGTCGGCGGCGGCGGTATGGCTAATGTTTACCTTGCAAGGGATATGATCTTGGATAGGGATGTTGCATTGAAAATCCTTCGCATGGATTTTAATAATGACGAAGAGTTCATCAAGCGCTTCAATCGGGAAGCCCAATCGGCCACCAGTTTGGCCCATCCCAATATCGTAAGTATTTATGATGTTGGTGAAGAAGATTCCATCTATTATATTGTTATGGAATACGTTGACGGTTTTACACTTAAGCAATACATACAAAAATATTATCCAATTCCAGTTGATGAAGCCTTGGATATCATGAGGCAAATCACGGCAGCGATTTCCCATGCCCATCATAATGGGATCATCCATCGTGACATCAAGCCACAGAACATTTTGATTGATAAGGAAGGAACCGTCAAGATTACGGACTTTGGGATTGCATTGGCCCTAAGTGCAACAAACATAACGCAGACCAACGCAGTCTTGGGTTCGGTTCATTATTTATCTCCGGAACAGGCCAGAGGCGGTATGGCCAATAAGAAATCGGACATTTATTCACTTGGCATCGTCATGTTTGAATTGTTGACGGGGAGATTGCCTTTTTCGGGTGAATCAGCCGTGTCGATAGCTCTTAAACATTTACAATCGGAAACTCCTTCGCCAAAACGCTGGAATTCTGAGATACCCCAGAGTGTGGAAAATATTATCTTGAAAGCGACAGCCAAAGATTCATATTACCGCTATGAGAGTGTGGACTCGATGGAGGATGATATACGGACGTCGCTTAATCCGGAGCGTTCAAATGAACTTCCTTTTGCGATTCCCGAAGATCATGATGCAACAAAAGCCATCCCCGTCATAACGGATGATCAGCTTTCAAGCATCGATGAGACAATCATAAGGGGTCCTGAAAAAAATACGTTAGTTTATGCGGACGATGAGGAAAGTGAATCAGAAGCAGAGAGTAATTCAAAAAAGAAACAGAAGAAACAAAAGAAACAGAAAAAACAAAAAAACAAGTCGGAACACAAAGGTAAAAAGCGAAAGAACATGCCTGCGATCTTGGTGACCACCTTTTTAGTTCTCGCACTGCTTGCTGTTTTATCTGTCACAGTTTTACCTCCCCTCCTTGTCTCGAAGGAAGTGACGATCCCTGACCTTAAAGGGGAAGAATTGGATGACGCCATTACTGAATTGCTTGAAATGGATTTGGAAATTGGAGAGACGATCGAGATTGAAGATGAAGAGGTTGAAGCTGGTCTTGTGATCAAAACCAATCCTAAGGAAGGTAAGACGGTCAAGGAAGGTGCAGTGATCGATATTTATCAAAGCGTTGGTAAAGAGACGATTTCATTGTCCAGCTATGAAGGTCGAGATTACTCTGATGTTAAATCCCTGCTTGAAAAAATGGGATTCAAAAACATAAGCGTTACTGAAAAATATGATGACAGTGCTCCCGGCACGATCATAGATCAATCTCCCTCGGGTGCCACTGAGGTCGTACCATCCGAAACGGAGCTTGAGCTGACGGTCAGTAAAGGGGCAGATCTGTTGAGCTTGAAGAACTTAACGGGGTTCAATAAAGCTGCCCTTGATGATTATTCCAGTGAAAGTGGAATAAAGATCGATGTCGAAGAAGAAATCTATGATGATTCCGTAGCGGAGGGGCTTGTCATTTCCCAGTCACCGGAACCTGCTACGAAGGTGGAAAAGGGCAGTACTGTGAAAGTGGTCATTTCAAAAGGGAAAGAAGAGATTCCGCCCAAGAGTGTAACGGAGGAAGTCAAAATCGAGTATGATCCGGTTGAGCCAGGCAAATCACAAAAAATCCAAATTTTCATCGAGGATATCGACAATAGCATGACGGAGCCTCAAGAAACATTCTATATATTGGAAGATGCGAAGAGAACGATCGAATTAATGGTTTCCCCGGATAAGAAAGCAGGATATAAAGTCATGAGGGACAATCAGGTCATCATTGACGAATCCGTCTCATATCCAGAATAAATTTAATAATTAGGAGTGTGGTTATGCCCGAAGGAAAAATTATCAAAGCATTAAGTGGATTTTATTATGTCCTTGATGGTGAAGAGGTCTATCAATGCCGTGGAAGGGGCCTGTTCAGGAAGAATAAGGTAACCCCGCTCGTTGGTGATTATGTTGTTTTTGAATCGGAAAATAAAACGGACGGGACCGTGACCGAAATAAAACCGCGAAAGAATGAATTGATACGTCCGCAAATCTCGAATGTAGACCAGGCAATCCTTGTCTTTTCGGCAGTGGAACCTGATTTCAGTCCAGCCTTGCTTGATCGATTTCTCGTATTGATCGAAGATAACGAAATCGAACCGATTATCGTCGTGACGAAACTGGACTTGGTTACAGCTGAAAATCAAAAGAAATTGTCTCAGTATATCAAGGACTATCAGAAACTTGGCTATACTGTACTGGAGACATCTTCCGTTACCGCCGGAGGGATTGAAGAACTAGTGCCGTATTTAGAAGGAAAAACCAGTGTATTTGCGGGTCAGTCCGGTGTTGGGAAATCGTCTTTGCTGAATGCGATCAATCCGGAATTGGCTTTAAAGACGGATGATATTTCTTCACACCTGGGACGCGGGAAGCATACGACCCGGCACGTTGAATTGATCCATATTGGCTCTGGACTTGTCGCGGATACTCCAGGGTTCAGTTCACTTGAATTCATGGAAATGGAAGCTGAACGGCTATCCTATTGCTTCCCGGAAATGCATAAGCATGGGGAAGACTGTAAATTCAGGGCCTGTCTCCACGATAAAGAACCGAAATGCGCAGTGAAGGAAGCGGTTGATTCCGGGGAAATTCCCCGTTATCGATACGAGCATTATATGCAATTCTTAGAAGAAATAAGAGATAGAAAGCCGAGGTATTAAAATGGTTAAAATCGCACCATCCATTTTATCAGCTGACTTTGCAAAATTGGGAGAAGAAATTCTTGATGTGGAAAGGGGCGGAGCGGATTTGATCCATGTGGATGTCATGGATGGGCATTTCGTGCCGAATATAACGATAGGCTCACTAATTGTTGATGCTATCCGCCCAGTAACGAAGCTTCCGCTTGATGTTCATTTAATGATCGAACAACCTGAACGTTATATCGAGTCCTTTGCGAAAGCGGGAGCTGATTATATAACTGTACATGTAGAGGCCTGCACACATTTGCATCGAACGGTTCAATTGATCAAATCTTTTGGTGTAAAGGCAGGCGTGGTGCTTAATCCAGCCACTCCGGCTTCCTTGATACAACCTATAATCGAAGATATTGACATGGTATTGTTGATGACGGTTAATCCGGGTTTTGGGGGGCAAAAGTTCATTAAATCCGTTCTTCCGAAAATTGCCGAAGTGAAGGCGATGGCAGGAAAGTATAATCAAAATCTCGAGATAGAGATTGATGGTGGAGTAAATGAAGAAACGGCTAAACTATGTATTCAACAAGGGGCGACAATCCTGGTGGCCGGTTCGGCAATATATGATCAGGAAGATCGACACGCAGCGATTCAAAAGATTCGGGGAAAGTGATATAAGCCGACACTATCATATTCATATGATGGTGATCGGCTTTTTTTATCAATTAAACTAAGGCACCTTGGATATGATTTTTATATGGAAAAGGATGATTTCGATGATTATCAGTATAATGGCTGGAGGTCCGGAATGTTTTTGGCCGGATTTGACATGGTATAAGGAGAAGACAGATCTTTGGGTCGGGGTTGACAGGGGAGTATGGTCTCTGCTTGAAAAAGGTATCGAACCTAAGTACGGTTTTGGGGATTTTGATTCGGTTTCGGAAGGTGAATACGAAAAGATTGAGCAAATGCTGGAAGAAATCAATCTTTATTCCTCGGAAAAGGATGAAACGGATTTAGAAATCGCATTTAAATGGGCAATGGGGCAAAAGCCAAGAGAAATTCACATTCTGGGCGCAACAGGGGGAAGAATGGACCATTTTCTCGGGAATATCCAGCTGCTCCAAAAAGAAAGTGTCCTCCCTCATCATGGTGATATGGATATATACATAGTCGATCGGCAAAATATAATCACAGTAAAGACAGCAGGTTCATATAAGGTCACTGCTTTGAATGATAAGAAATACTTGTCCTTGCTCCCAGTAAACGCTGAAGTCACCGGCATTACTCTTTCGGGTTTCAAATATCCGCTGGACGATGCAAGCTTGGAAATGGGTTCGACGCTTTGCATCAGCAATGAACTAATTTCCGAATCTGGGAATGTTTCATTTGAGAAAGGCATATTAATGGTGATAAGAAGCAGTGATTAAAATTCATGCTTAGAGCAGATTCGGATATAATTACGATCATCCTATATCCGCTTAAAAGCTTATGTTGTAATAGAAAAATTCCACTTCATCTTTAATTGTGGGATGCAAAGAGGAGGGGCATGATGAAATTTTATACGATTAAATTGCCAAAAGTTCTGGGCAGTTTGGTAAGGGCTATGCTCGGAGCGTTTAAAAAAGGCTGATACTTATCTCCATGACACCTCTCAAATTAAGGGAGGTGTTATTTTTTAGTAAAATAGGGCGGCCATCCATTAATGGGTGAAGGCATCCTTCTTGATGCAGACTGGACCTGGTCAAGGATTTGAAACCATCCCCATTAAATACCGGCCATTACAAGTAAAAAGGCATCCTAAGAGGATGCCGTAACATTATACGCGTTCTACTTTGCCCGATTTAAGAGCTCTTGCAGAAACGTATACACGTTTAGGTTTACCGTCAACTAAAATACGTACTTTTTGAAGGTTAGCGCCCCATGTACGCTTGCTAGCGTTCATTGCGTGAGAGCGGCTGTTACCAGAACGAGTTCTTCTTCCAGTGATTACACATTTACGTGCCATGTCAAATTCCCTCCTAACTACAACAAGCTTAAGTTTTTCGCAGTCGTCTTAAGTCTTTGTAAAATACTTTAATAATTTATCATACCTACCGCTAGAATGCAATACTTCAGTTAATTACTTTCAAGAAAAAAACCTTGACATACATACTTCAAAATTGAATTATATAGAGTACCGTAAGACATTTACTTTTAAAACCATAGACATTATAGTAAAATGTCTTTAGTTGATTTGATTTTTGGGAGGGAAAAGAAAATGTCTATCGAATTACAAACGAAGTATGGACAAATTGATATCTCTAATGAGGTTATCGCTACTGTAGCAGGCGGCGCAGCCGTGGATTGCTACGGAATTATAGGAATGTCTTCCAAAAAACAATTTAAAGACGGCATTGCCGAAATTTTAAGAAAAGAAAACTTTACTAAAGGTGTAATTGTCCGTCAAGAAGAGGAAGAAGTTCATATCGATATGTATATTATCGTAAGTTATGGAACGAAAATCTCGGAAGTTGCACATAATGTGCAATCAAAGGTAAAGTACACTCTGGACAAAACTGTAGGATTAGCTGTTGATTCCGTTAACATTTTTGTACAGGGAGTTCGTGTGACGAACCCTTAAGTATAGGAGGAAAGTTTTGTGTCAATTACAAGTTTGAACGGAAAGCGCTTTGCAGAAATGATCATTCAAGGTGCCAACCATTTAGCGGCTAATGCCCAAATGGTTGATGCGTTGAATGTTTTCCCTGTTCCGGATGGAGATACAGGAACGAATATGAATTTATCGATGACTTCGGGAGCTAAGGAAGTGCAAAATAACGTCCAGGAACACATCGGAAAAGTGGGTGCGTCGCTTTCAAGAGGATTGCTTATGGGCGCACGCGGCAATTCGGGAGTTATCCTTTCGCAACTGTTCCGCGGTTTTGCTAAAGCGATTGAACATAAATCGGAAATCAATAGTGAAGAATTTGCCCAAGCTTTTGAAGCAGGGGTTCAGACAGCTTATAAAGCCGTTATGAAACCTGTTGAAGGAACCATTTTAACGGTTGCAAAAGATGCAGCCAAGCAAGCGGTTTCATCAGCAGCAAAGCATATAGATCTAATTCAGGTAATGGAAGAAATCGTTACGGAGGCCAATGCTTCATTAAAACGCACACCTGATCTTCTTCCAGTCTTAAAAGAAGTGGGTGTCGTTGATAGCGGGGGGCAAGGGTTGGTGTTCGTATATGAAGGTTTCCTTGCTGAGCTGAAAGGTGAAGCCCTTCCAGTCCGATCCGCTAATGGTCCAAGCATGGATGACATGATCAGTGCCGAACATCATATGAATGTACAAGGACATATGAACACGGAAGATATCGTGTTTGGCTACTGTACGGAATTCATGGTCCGGTTGGAAAGTGAAAAACTTGCCAATCAATCATTTGATGAAGAAAAATTCAGAAATGATTTAAGTGAATACGGAGATTCTTTACTAGTCATCTCAGATGATGAAGTCGTCAAAGTACATATTCACTCTGAACAGCCTGGCACCTGCCTGAATTATGGACAGCAATATGGTAGTTTAATAAAAATGAAAATCGATAATATGCGTGAACAGCATACTGCGATTGTAGGTGAGACGAATACACCGCTTCAAACTAAACC
This sequence comes from Peribacillus sp. S4, assembly GCF_046715815.1. Classification (NCBI taxonomy): domain Bacteria; kingdom Bacillati; phylum Bacillota; class Bacilli; order Caryophanales; family Bacillaceae; genus Peribacillus; species Peribacillus sp. S4. The sequence continues at coordinate 1,662,145 of NZ_CP175708.1, forward strand.
GCCCACCAAAGAGAAGTACGCTGTAGTGTCAGTGGCGATGGGCGCTGGCATCAGCGAATTATTCAAAAGCATCGGCGCTAAGTCCGTCATCGAAGGCGGGCAAACGATGAATCCTAGTACGGAAGATATCGTTAAAGCTGTCGAAGGGGCATATGCAGATCATGTGATCATCTTGCCTAACAATAAAAATATCATCATGGCCGCCAATCAGGCTGCAGATGTACTTGGGGATCATGTGACTGTCATTCCAACGAAAACAGTACCACAGGGAATGGCTGCATTGTTGGCTTTCAACCCTTCACTTGATGCCGAAGAGAATAAAAAAGCGATGATCGAAGCCCTTTCACATGTGAAAACGGGCCAGATTACTTATGCTGTCCGGGATACCAACATTGACGGTCTTGCAATCGAGACTGGGGACTTCATGGGAATTGCTGAAGGCACCATCAAGGTGAAGGATAAAGACATGACTCAAGCGGCAAAAGATCTTCTTTCCGATATGATTGACGAAGATTCAGAAATCCTTACCATTTTATATGGTGAAGATGCCACTGCTGAAGATGTCGAAAGTCTTGTTGCGTTTTGTAATGAGAATTTCGAAGACGTTGAAGTTGAAGTCCATAATGGGAAACAACCTTTATATTCTTTCATTTTTTCAATTGAATAAGTAGAGAACATGAAAATAAGGGAAACCTATCCGTCATAATGTTTGGAGGATCCCGAAAAAAATAAAAGGCAATAAACTGCATATGTCATTAGGCTATGCAGTTTTATTTTGGCTGTTTTCACATACTTTGTTGCTATTTACCAGGTAGTGAGGGGTGGTTGATTTCCCCTCCAGATGCTCGCTTTCCTTGGTGCGGGCGGTGAGCCTCCTTGGCGTAAACGCCTGTGGGGTCTCACCTGTCCCGCTGCTCCCGCAGGAGTCTCGCACTTCCGCTCCAATCAATCTTAAATAGTTTCGTTTTAAAAACAACAATCTTTACGAAAAGAGCATTTATTTTTATGAAAAGAAGGATTACGGACAGCATAATTGTAATTACAATATATCAGGCTTTATTATTAAACTGACTCCAAGTGAATAGAAGGAGGAGCTAATCATGAAATTTAGAAGTGTATTCGATATAATTGGTCCTGTTATGATCGGCCCCTCCAGCTCCCATACAGCAGGAGCTGCAAGGATCGGTAGGGTTGCCAGGAATTTATTCGACCGGGAACCAAAATGGGCCCATATTTCTTTTTACGGATCGTTTGCCAAAACCTATAAAGGCCATGGAACCGATGTAGCCATTGTAGGAGGCTTGCTTGATTTTGATACATTTGATGAGAGAATCAAAGAATCGCTGGAAATAGCACGCAAAAAGAAAATGAAAATTACATTTCGAGAAGAAGAGGCAGTACCGGAACATCCCAATACAGCAAAAATAACAGTTGGTGATGATGATGGTGAATTGGAACTTGTCGGAATATCGATAGGCGGGGGAAAGATCGAAATCGTCGAATTGAACGGATTTAAATTGAGGCTGTCCGGGCACAACCCTGCCATACTCGTCGTTCATGATGATCGATTTGGTGCCATTGCCAATGTTTCAAACATATTAGCCAAGCATCAAATCAATATTGGCCAAATGGAAGTCTCCCGAAAAGAGAAAGGGCAGATGGCCTTGATGACGATTGAAGTGGACCAAAACCTGGAGGATCACGTCATAGCTGAAATTACAGCACTCCCCAATATCACTCAAGTAGCAAGGATTGTGGATTGATAGAGCAATCGTTTCCACTTAGGAAGGAGAAGAAATCATGTTTCGAAATGTAGCGGAATTAGTAGAATTAGCTGAATCAAAGCAGAAAAAAATTTCAACGCTGATGATCGAGCAGGAAATGGAAGTAACGGGAAAAAGCCGTGAAGAAATCATCCGCCAGATGGGAGTCAACCTGGATGTAATGGAACAGGCAGTTGAAAAAGGACTTCAAGGTGTACGGTCCGTTTCCGGCCTGACGGGAGGGGATGCAGTCCTTCTTCAGAATTACATTAAATCCGGAAACTCCTTATCCGGTGAACTGCTGTTGGATGCGGTAAGCAAAGCCGTGGCAACAAACGAAGTGAACGCAGCCATGGGGACGATTTGTGCGACACCGACTGCCGGATCTGCTGGTGTTGTGCCTGGTGCGCTTTTCGCTTTGCAAAATAAATTAAAACCGAATCGGGAACAGAAAATAGAGTTCCTATTTACAGCAGGGGCGTTTGGTTTTGTAGTAGCGAATAATGCTTCGATTTCTGGAGCCGCAGGGGGCTGTCAGGCGGAGGTCGGTTCTGCTTCGGGTATGGCAGCGGCAGCCATCGTTGAAATGGCAGGAGGGACACCGGCACAAAGTGCAGAAGCGATGGCAATCACATTAAAGAACATGCTTGGTCTTGTGTGTGATCCTGTTGCTGGGCTTGTGGAGGTGCCTTGTGTGAAGCGTAATGCCATGGGTGCAGCCAATGCCATGGTTGCAGCAGATATGGCTTTAGCGGGTATCACAAGCCGCATACCGTGTGATGAAGTAATTGATGCGATGTATAAAATCGGGCAAACGATGCCATCTGCTCTTAGGGAAACTGCACAAGGAGGTTTAGCGGCTACACCGACTGGGCGGGAGTTGGAAGCGAAAATCTTTGGCTTACCGCTAAATAAGAAGTGAACTCGACTTTACGCGAACCCATTACCGCAGTAAAAGGCATTGGGGCCGAAACGGCAGCAGCTTTGGGGGAAATGGAGATCCATACCGTCGCGGATCTCCTTGAGCACCTCCCATATCGCTATGAAGATTACCGGTTGAGGGATTTAGAAACAGTCGAGCATGATGAACGGGTTACTGTAGAAGGCAAAGTTCATACGGTACCCACGTTAGGGTACTTCGGAAAGAAAAAATCCAGGCTCACGATTAAAGTTTTGACTGGGAGATATTTAATAAATGTCATTTTTTTTAACCAGCCTTATCTGAAGCCGAAGCTTGCGATCGGCGAAACCGTAACGGTAACGGGAAAGTGGGATCGTCATCGTCAAACCATTACAGGCTCGGAATGCCATGTTGGTGACCGGAGCCGGGAGAAAGAGTTCGAACCGGTGTACTCAGTGAAGGGCAGCATTACCGTCAAAGGGCTCCGCCGCTTCATCTCCAATGCATTTTCTGAATATGGGACAATGATAGAAGAAAATCTGCCCCCGCAATTATTGGCGGCATACAAACTGATGCCGCGTAATGATGCTCTTCGTACCATGCATTTCCCTCAATCGGCCAATGAGGTGAAGAAGGCCCGACGCCGTTTTGTGTATGAAGAATTTTTATTGTTTCAACTTAAAATGCAGGCACTTCGTAAAGTACAGCGGGAGCAGTCAAAAGGAATAGGCCAGGAGTTTGACATGGAGCGGCTGGAAGCCTTTGTTGAAACCCTCCCTTTTCCTTTGACGAACGCTCAGAATAGGGTCGTCGAGGAAATAATGAATGACATGAAGTCTCCCTACAGGATGAACCGTCTGCTTCAAGGGGATGTCGGGTCTGGGAAAACGGTGGTTGCCGCCATATGCCTGAAGGCGACGATTACAGCAGGTTTCCAAGGTGCACTTATGGTCCCGACGGAAATCTTGGCTGAGCAGCATACACAATCGCTGAAAGCCATGTTGGAACCTAGTGGAGTAAAGGTCGCATTGTTGACAAGTTCGGTAAAAGGCAAAAAGCGCAAGGAACTTTTGCAAATGCTGGAATCCGGGGAGCTGGATCTTTTGATAGGAACTCATGCATTGATTCAAGATGAAGTGAATTTCCGGAACTTAGGTCTTGTCATAACGGATGAACAACATCGTTTCGGAGTGGAGCAGCGCCGCATCCTTCGTGAAAAAGGTACCAATCCAGATGTACTTTTCATGACGGCTACACCTATTCCGCGAACTCTCGCAATTACAGTGTTTGGGGAAATGGACGTCTCGACGATCGATGAAATGCCTGCCGGGCGTAAAGCGATAGAGACCTATTGGGCGAAACACCAAATGCTTGATCGGATCTTATCCTTTGTCGAAAAGGAACTAAAGAAAGGGAGACAGGCTTACGTCATCTGTCCATTGATTGAGGAGTCGGAGAAACTCGATTCTTTACAGAATGTTCTTGATGTTCATGCAATGCTGACACAATACTTTGCGAACAGGTACAAAGTGGGTCTTATGCATGGACGGCTGCCTGCGGATGAAAAGGAAGAAGTGATGCAGCAGTTCAGTGCCAATGAAGCGCAAATCCTTGTTTCCACGACGGTCGTCGAGGTTGGGGTGAATGTTCCAAATGCAACGGTAATGGTCATTTATGATGCGGAGCGCTTTGGACTTTCACAGTTGCACCAGCTGCGCGGAAGGGTTGGGCGGGGGAGCGATCAGTCCTTTTGCATCCTGCTGGCTGATCCGAAAACGGAAGTCGGCAAAGAGAGGATGAAAATCATGACTGAGACAAACGATGGTTTTGCCCTTTCCGAAAAAGATTTGGAACTCCGTGGACCTGGGGACTTCTTCGGTAAAAAACAAAGCGGCCTTCCCGAATTCAAGGTAGCCGACATGGTCCATGATTACAGGACCCTTGAAGTGGCAAGGATGGATGCAGCAAAATTGATTGCCTCCCAAAGCTTTTGGCATTCCCCGGAGTATGCACCTTTGCGGGACTATTTAGAGGGAACGGGAGTATTTACAGGAGAAAAGCTGGACTGAACTGAATAAAAAACCAATAGCAGATTGTGAGATTTTACGCAATATCTTGCAATCTGTTTTTAAAATATATATACTACTATTAGTACCTAGTCATAATACTACGGATGGTGACCTTCAAATGCGAAGAAATAAGAAGGAACGCCAGCAATTATTAATCGAAACGATTAAACAGAATCCTTTTGTAACGGATGAGGAGCTGGCTGAAAAATATTCGGTGAGCGTCCAGACCATTAGGCTTGACCGTCTTGAATTATCGATACCGGAACTGCGTGAACGGATTAAAAGCGTGGCCGAGAAAAAATTCAGTGACGAAATCAGGGCATTGCCTTTGGATGAAATCATCGGGGAAGTAATTGATCTTAATTTAGATGATAATGCAATTTCGATTTTGGATATAAATAAAGAGCATGTCTTTAAGCGGAATGGAATCGCAAGGGGACATCACCTTTTTGCCCAAGCAAACTCATTGGCTGTGGCAGTCATAAATGATGAATTGGCATTAACTGCGAAAGCATCCATTTTATTCACTCGTTCTGTAAAGGAAAATGAAAGAGTGGTAGCTAAAGCGAGGGTTAAAAACGTGGACCACACCAACGATCGTTCCGTGGTGGAGGTTAGAAGCTACGTAGGTAATGAACTGGTTTTTAAAGGCGAGTTCGAAATGTATCGCTCTTAACTTGCTAGTAAAGGATGAAAAAAATGAAGATAACGATAGATGCAATGGGTGGCGATAATGCTCCCAAGGCACAGGTTTTGGGAGCTATGAAAGCTGTCGAGGCTTTTTCCGATGTGGAAATTACCTTGATAGGCAATGAATCCGAGATTAACCAATACTTAGCGAAGCATGGCCGAATAAGGGTTATACATACTGATGAAAAAATATTAAGTACCGATGAACCTGTTCGTGCGGTTCGCCGCAAGAAAAGCGCTTCGATGGTATTGGCTGCACAGCAAGTGGCTGACGGAGAAGCGGACGCATGCATTTCTTCAGGCAATACGGGGGCGCTGATGGCTGCAGGTTTGTTTGTGGTTGGAAGGATAGAAGGCATTGAACGTCCGGCATTGGCTCCCACCCTTCCGACGATCGATGGCAAGGGTTTTGTATTACTGGATGTAGGCGCGAACTCCGATGCGAAACCGGAGCATCTCCTTCAATTCGCCATAATGGGGTCTGTTTATGCCCAAAAAGTGCGGGGAATCGAAAAGCCCCGTGTCGGATTACTTAATATCGGAACAGAAGAAAAAAAAGGGAATGAACTGACTAAGCATGCCTTTACATTACTGCAGCAATCATCGGAGATATCCTTTATAGGTAACGTAGAGGCAAGGGACCTCCTAAACGGGCCGGCGGACGTTGTCGTGACGGACGGCTTCACGGGGAATATGGTGTTAAAGACTCTTGAAGGTACTGCTATGGGCGTATTCAAAATGGTGAAAGCTGCCTTGATGAGCAACCTCAAAAGTAAGTTGGCTGCAGCAATGGTAAAGCCAGAACTAAAAGTCATAAAAAATAAAATGGATTACTCGGAGTATGGCGGTGCTGGCCTCTTCGGTTTGAAGGCACCTGTCATTAAGGCGCATGGTTCTTCAGATGCGAATGCGGTCTATAATGCTATACGCCAGACTCGCGATATGGTTGGAAATGACGTCATATCGACAATTGCGGAGACAATAGAAAAACAATAATAAATCATAGAGGCAGGGGAGTAACAGATGGGTAAAATTGCTTTTGTCTTTCCAGGACAAGGATCACAATCAATAGGAATGGGGCATGGCTTATTTAAGGAAAAAGAGCGTGCTCAGCAAATTTTTCGATCAGCAGATGAAAAACTTGATTTTCCGCTTACGGAATTGATCTTTAATGGCACACAACAAGAATTAACGGTGACTTATAATGCACAGCCAGCCTTATTGACTACGAGTTATGCTTTTGTCAAGGAGTTGGAAGAAGCGGGAATCAAACCCGATTATACTGCCGGGCACAGTTTAGGTGAATATACGGCATTAGTGGCATCTGGTGCAATTTCTTTCGAAGATGCCGTATATACAGTGCGTAAACGCGGTGAATTCATGGAAGCTGCGGTACCGAATGGTCAAGGCTCAATGGCTGCGATTTTGGGAATGGACCGTGAAGCTCTATCTGAAGTCACTTCTGAAATTACGGCCACAGGTGAATCCGTTCAATTGGCCAATATTAATTGTCCAGGGCAAATCGTCATTTCAGGCACCTCCGAAGGGGTTAAACTTGCAAGTGCAAAAGCCAAGGAAAATGGGGCTAAACGGGCTCTTCCTCTTGAAGTGAGTGGACCGTTCCATTCTGAATTAATGAAACCGGCAGCAGAAAAGTTACAGGGTGTCCTTGATGAAGTAAGCTTCAAACAGGCAGAAATTCCTGTCATTTCAAACGTAACGGCTAAGCCCATTACAGCACCTGCCGAAATAAAAGAAAAATTAATCGAACAGCTGTATTCACCGGTCCTTTGGGAGGACAGTGTGAAAAATCTACTTGAATTGGGCGTGGATACGTTCATCGAGGTTGGCCCAGGGAAAGTGTTGGGCGGATTGATAAAGAAAATTGATCGTTCCGTTCAAATTCATTCGGTATCCGATATAGACACTCTAACTAAAACAATTGAAACATTGAAGGGGGTACAAGCATGATCCTCGAAGGTAAAAAAGCGCTTGTAACGGGAGCATCACGAGGTATTGGCAGGGAAGTTGCATTGGAACTTGCCCGACAGGGAGCAGACGTTGCTATTAACTATTCCGGCAGTGAAGCTAAAGCGAATGAAGTGGTTGATGAAATCAAGGCATTGGGCCGAAAAGCATTCGCCATCCAATGCGATGTTGCAAATAGTGAATCGGTGACAAGCATGATCAAAGAGGTCGTCGAACAATTTGAAAGAGTGGATATCCTGGTTAATAATGCCGGCATCACACGTGATAACCTATTGATGCGCATGAAAGAAGATGAATGGGATTCTGTGATCAATACTAATCTTAAAGGCGTGTTCCTATGCACCAAAGCTGTCACAAGGCAAATGATGAAGCAGCGCAGCGGCAGGATCATCAATATGGCATCGATCGTCGGCGTCAGCGGAAATGCAGGGCAGGCTAATTATGTAGCGGCTAAAGCAGGTGTCATCGGTTTGACTAAAACGACGGCAAAGGAACTTGCATCAAGAGGCATTACGGTCAATGCGATTGCCCCAGGTTTCATCTCAACGGATATGACTGGGGAATTGCCTGAAGACGTCCAAAAAGCCATGCTGGACCAAATTCCGCTTGCACGTTTCGGTGACCCTAAAGATATTGCTGCAGTGGCGTCTTTCCTTGCTTCCGATGCAAGCAAATATATGACTGGGCAAACTCTTCATGTAGATGGCGGCATGGTCATGTAAGTTTTCTTTGATTTTTTTCGAAATTAATTTATAATGTCTTGAGGGGAGGTGAACACATTGGCAGATGTATTAGAAAGAGTAACTAAAATCGTTGTAGATCGTTTGAACGTAGAAGAATCAGAGGTAAAACTTGAAGCTTCTTTCAAAGAAGATCTTGGTGCCGATTCCCTTGATGTAGTTGAACTAGTCATGGAATTCGAAGACGAGTTTGATATGGAAATTTCGGACGATGACGCTGAAAAAATCGCCACAGTAGGTGATGCTGTGAATTACATACAAAGCACTATGTAATGAATTGTCATTTGACTAAAAGCTCCGTTTTTTAACGGGGCTTTCTCTTATTGCTTAAAGAAGTTGATTCAGCGGCAGATAACGGAATGAGCAGTTCACGGGTATGCTCCGCCTGCATGCAGTGTCTTTTGCCTTTAGTTTTCTTTAAGCGGATAATCATGTATGATGTTACATAGGAAAGCTTGACAGGAATTCCTGCCAGGTTTCTTTTTATATATTGGAAAAATATGCTTTTTGAACCGTGGAGGGTTTTGTGTGATGCGTAGGAACGGAAATAATCGTAAACCATCAATCAAGGAAAATAAATTCAAACAGTTGCAAGAAAATCTGGGTTTTCATTTTAAAGATGAAAATTTATTAAAACAAGCTTTTACACATTCATCTTATGTGAATGAGCATCGCCGTAAGCCTTATGAAGATAATGAAAGGCTTGAATTCTTGGGGGACGCTGTACTTGAACTGACCATCTCTAAATACTTATATCAAAAATATCCGATGATGAGCGAAGGTGAACTTACCAAACTAAGGGCAGCCATTGTGTGTGAGCCTTCACTTGTTGCTTTTGCCAATAGCCTTTCTTACGGGGAATATGTATTACTCGGAAAAGGGGAAGAAATGACAGGTGGAAGGGAACGCCCTGCCATGCTTGCGGATGTATTCGAAGCCTATATTGGTGCTTTGTACCTTGATCAAGGATTAGAGCCAGTTGTGCAGTTTTTGACGAATGTCGTGTTTCCGAAGATAGACGAGGGTGCTTTTTCTCATGTGATGGATTATAAGAGCCAGCTTCAGGAGCTGATCCAGCGCGATGCCATCGGTGTCCTGCAATATAAGATCTTGCAGGAAAAAGGACCGGCCCATAATCGGGAGTTTGTTTCGACGGTCTCTCTGAATGGGGAAGAACTTGGCTCTGGAATAGGAAAGTCCAAAAAAGAAGCGGAGCAGCATGCAGCCGAGCATGCATTGATCGTTTTAAAAGAAAAAAATCAACAAGATAGTTGAACAGTAGAGGGGGAAAGGTCATGTTCCTCAAACGTTTGGACGTTGTAGGATTTAAATCTTTCGCAGAGAAAATTTCGATAGATTTTGTACCTGGTGTCACGGCAGTGGTTGGACCAAACGGAAGCGGTAAAAGTAATGTGACCGACGCAGTCCGGTGGGTCCTTGGAGAACAGTCTGCGAAATCACTGCGTGGAGCAAAAATGGAAGATATCATCTTTTCGGGAAGTGACACGAGGAAAGCGTTGAATTTTGCGGAAGTATCATTGACCCTTGATAACGAGACCAATTCCCTGCCGATCGACTTTCATGAAGTCAGTGTGACAAGACGTGTATATCGATCGGGAGAAAGTGAATTTTTCATTAATAATCAAGGTTGCCGTCTGAAAGACATCATAGACCTTTTCATGGATTCCGGTCTTGGGAGAGAAGCGTTTTCCATCATCAGCCAAGGGAAAGTAGAAGAAATCCTTAGCAGTAAGGCTGAAGAAAGACGAGTGATTTTTGAAGAAGCGGCCGGTGTCCTGAAGTATAAAACGAGAAAGCGAAAAGCGGAATCGAAGCTGACGGAAACACAGGATAATTTAAACCGGGTCCATGATATCCTCCATGAATTGGAGGGGCAGGTGGAGCCGTTAAAAATTCAGTCTTCCCTCGCCAAGGAATTTTTGGCGAAGAAAGACGAACTAGAGCAAATAGAAGTGGCTTTAACCGTTTATGAAATTGAAGAGCTTTATGAAAAATGGGAAAAACTATCACAGGAGCTTGAAAAACATAATGAAATGGAACAGCAAATGGCAGGACAGCTTCAGGACAGGGAAGCGCATCTCAAAAAGCTAAGGGATAGTCTTGCGACGCTTGAGACATCGATCAATGGCCTTCAGGAGATTCTCCTGAATGCCAGCGAAGAACTTGAAAAGCTTGAAGGCCGTAAAGAAGTTTTGAAAGAACGGAAAAAAAATGCCGCCCAAAACAAGTCACAGCTGGAAAAAGCGATTGTGGAAGGTGAGGCTGCTGTCGAGCGTTTGTCTTTGCAAAAGGAAAGGGAAACGGAAATCCTGCATGCACTGAACTTGGAAGTGAAAGGGATATCTGAAACCTTACATGAAAAACAAAAAAGCCTCGGCCTATTCAATAGTGATATCGAAGCGGTGATCGAAGCGAAAAAGAGTGACTATATCGAGTGGCTGAACAAGCAGGCCTCGGCCAAAAACGAAAAACAATACCTGCTTCAGCAGCTTGCGCAGCAGGAACATAAAAATGCAAAACTTGATATGGAAAATGAAAAGTTCTTAACTGAAAGAATGGATATCACTGCTAAAAAAATGGAATATTCACAGCTGATGGACAATATGACCAAGCAGCTTGAAGAGCATGTCACTTATTTCCGAAATCAGCAGAATAAATTGAATGCGGCAAAAGATACGTATCAAAAACAAGAAACCACCCTTTATAAGGCCTATCAATTCCTTCAACAGGCTAAATCGCGTAAGGAACTGCTTGAAGAAATGGAAGATGATTATGCTGGCTTCTTTCAGGGTGTAAAAGAGGTTTTGAAAGCGAAAGAAACCCTTCGAGGCATTGAAGGGGCAGTTGCGGAATTGATAAAGGTTCCAAAGGAGTATGAAACGGCCATTGAAACGGCTTTGGGCGGAGCGATGCAGCATGTTGTCGTGGAACGCGAAGAGCATGCACGTGAAGCCATTTCCTTCTTGAAGAAAAATAGGTACGGGCGTGCGACTTTCTTGCCTTTATCAGTCATAAAGGCAAGAGAGATATCAGCTAACCAATTATCGATGCTGAAGAGCCATTCAGCTTTTGTAGGGACTGGTTCCTCATTGATCCAATATGATGATAGGCATGCAGCGATTGCTGAAAACCTATTAGGAACAGTGATTATCACCACAGATTTAAAAGGGGCAAATGACCTGGCGAAAATGATGCAGCACCGTTTCCGCTTCGTAACACTTGAAGGGGATATCGTCAATCCAGGTGGTTCAATGACTGGTGGAGCCTTAAAGCAAAAAACGACCTCCCTGCTTTCAAGGAAAACGGAATTGGAGGAGCTCCAACAAAAACTTGCTGCCATGGAAGTCAAAACGAATCAGCTTGAAAAGCAAGTCAAACAGCTCAAAGTGGATGTGGGTGTTCAAGAGCAAACGCTTGAACAAACCAGAAAAACGGGAGAGAGACTTCGATTACAAGAACAAACCCTTAAAGGGGAACTCCGTGAAGTGGAGCTTCAGGAAAGAAATGTGAATGAACGGCTGCATCTTTATGATTTGGATAAAAATTCATATTTAGAAGAACAACAGCAAAAAACGGCAAGACTTGAAGAGCTGGAAGAACTTTTGGAATCATGTAAATCGGAAATTGATGGTCTGGATCGGTTGATTTCCGAAATGACCGAACAAAAGCAATCACAACAATCTTCAAAAGAGAGCCTTGCTGAAGAAACGAATGAACTGAGGGTAATGCTGGCTTCCAAGCGTGGCCAGCTGCAAAACCAAAAAGAGAAGATGGAACGCATTGAATCGGACCTTTCTAAGGAATCAAGCAGGCTTGCTGAAAACAAAGATGATTTAGGGCTCCTGACCAATGAAATGACAGACAGTTCAAGCGGGGAAGAGTCCCTGGAAGATATGGCTCAGCAGAAATTGCTCGATAAAAATGGAGCAATTGAAGGAATCACCATAAAAAAACAGGAAAAAAACGAGCTTCTAATGGAAGTTGAAACGCTCGAACTGTCCTTGAAAGAAGAAAATCGACTTTATAGAGGCATTGTCGAAGTGATGAAGGATGAAGAAGTGAAATTAACTCGTCTGGATGTCGAACTGGAAAATCGCCTCGACCACTTGCGAGAAGAATATACCCTTTCCTTTGAAGGTGCTAAAGAACAGTATCCATTGATGATGCCTGCCGACGAAGCTCAAAAAAGGGTGAAGCTCATCAAGCTTGCTATCGAGGAACTGGGGACGGTGAATTTAGGTGCAATTGATGAATACGCACGTGTAGCTGAACGCTATGAATTCCTTCTTAGTCAAAAGGAAGACCTTCAACAGGCGAAAGATACATTATTCCAAGTCATCGATGAAATGGATGATGAAATGAAACGCCGCTTTGCGGATACTTTCTATTCGATCCGTAAAGAATTCGAACAAGTCTTCAAAGCTTTATTTGGCGGAGGCAGGGCGGAGCTGAAACTGACGAATCCTGATGATTTGCTAAATACAGGGGTGGATATCATTGCGCAGCCTCCCGGAAAAAAACTGCAAAACTTGAGCCTCTTATCCGGCGGAGAACGAGCATTGACAGCCATAGCCCTTTTATTCTCCATTCTAAAAGTGCGTCCTGTTCCTTTCTGTATCCTTGACGAAGTCGAGGCAGCGCTAGATGAGGCGAATGTCGTCCGGTTCAGCCAATTTTTAAGAAAGTTCAGCAGGGAAACGCAGTTCATCGTGATTACTCACCGCAAAGGCACGATGGAAGAGGCAGATGTCCTATATGGCATTACGATGCAGGAGTCAGGTGTCTCCAAACTTGTTTCCGTCCGGATGGAAGAATCAGAAAACTTTATGGAAGTTTAAAATTCATGAATTAGAGGAAGTGGGACAATGAGTTTTTTCAAAAAGTTAAAAGAGAAATTTACGACTCAGGAAGAAAAAGAAAAATCAGTTGAAGCAGAAGTATCCATTGGGGAAAAATTCAAACAAGGTTTGACAAAGACGAGGAATTCCTTTACTGGAAGGGTTAATGAACTTGTTGCCCGTTATCGGAAAGTGGATGAGGACTTCTTTGAAGAACTTGAAGAAATCCTGATTCAGGCTGATGTAGGCTTTGATACTGTGATGGAACTGATTGATCAATTAAAAATGGAAGTCAAGCTTCGCAATATCTCTGATACGAGGGAAGTGCAGTCCGTTATTTCCGAAAAGCTTGTTGAAATCTACCAAGGTGATGATGAAGCGACGTCTAGCCTGAATATACAAGAAGAAGGTTTGACGGTCATTTTGTTTGTAGGGGTTAATGGGGTAGGTAAAACGACGACCATTGGTAAACTTGCCCACAAATTCAAAACAGAAGGAAAATCTGTCGTATTGGCTGCAGGGGATACCTTCCGTGCCGGTGCGATTGAACAGCTTGAGGTTTGGGGTGAGCGTGTCGGTGTCAGTGTAATCAAACAGGGTGAAGGCTCTGACCCAGCAGCTGTCATGTTCGATGCCATTCAGGCCGCCAAGGCACGAAAAGCGGATATCCTTATCTGTGACACTGCCGGTCGCTTGCAGAATAAAGTGAATTTAATGAAGGAATTGGAAAAGGTGAAACGTGTAATTGAACGTGAAGTACCAGGTGCACCACACGAGGTGCTGCTTGCCCTTGATGCTACAACTGGACAAAATGCCCTTATCCAGGCCAAGACATTCAAGGAAGCGACGAATGTTTCCGGTATTGTTTTAACAAAGCTTGATGGCACCGCAAAAGGTGGAATTGTTTTGGCGATTCGCAATGAATTGGCCATTCCTGTTAAATTTGTCGGGCTAGGTGAAAAAATGGATGATTTACAGGAATTCGATGCCGAGAAATATGTTTATGGCCTTTTTGCTGATATCATCGATAAAGAAGAGGTTTAAGGGAAAATTGTAAGCCGGAAGAGTTCATTCTCTTCTGGTTTTTTTACCATGATAATTGGAGGACCTATTGAAGAAAGGTCCAAAAAAGAAGCGGAAAATGAAAAAAATAATGCTTTGCAAACACGTGGTAAGGAGTTTAACTTGACATCAAATAAACAAGGCTTTACAATATAAACTTGTAAAGGGTTTTCACTTAACAGCAGGGAGGCTTGCTAAGATGCTTGAAAAGACAACGCGGATTAATTATTTGTATGACTTTTACCAATCGTTGTTAACAGAGAAGCAGCAGAGCTACATGTCCCTCTACTATCTGGATGATTACTCTCTTGGCGAGATTGCCGATGAATACGAAGTCAGTAGGCAGGCAGTCTATGATAATATAAAAAGAACAGAAGCGATGCTTGAGGAATATGAAGCAAAGCTATTGTTATTTCAAAAATTTCAAGAGCGTAACCAGTGGATTGCGAATATGAAGGGACTCATAGAAAAGGAATCCTTTTCAAAAGAGAAGCTGCTAGACGCAATCACAACGCTTGAGAAGTTGGATTAGGAGGCGGCAATATGGCATTTGAAGGATTGGCCGACCGACTGCAGAGCACGATGCAAAAGATCCGTGGAAAAGGGAAGGTCAACGAAGCGGACGTTAAAGAAATGATGCGTGAAGTTCGATTGGCCCTGCTTGAAGCGGATGTTAACTTTAAAGTCGTGAAGGATTTTGTAAAACGTGTCAGTGAACGTTCGGTAGGTCAGGAAGTGCTGAAAAGCTTAACCCCCGGTCAACAGGTAATTAAAGTAGTTAAGGAAGAATTGACTGAGCTGATGGGCGGCGAACAGAGCAAGATTGCCGTTGCCTCGAAACCACCGACTGTCATTATGATGGTAGGTCTTCAGGGTGCTGGTAAAACGACGACCACCGGAAAGCTTGCCAATCTTCTTAGAAAAAAATACAACCGCAAGCCATTGCTCGTTGCGGCTGATATTTACCGTCCGGCGGCGATTAAGCAGCTCGAAACACTTGGCAAACAATTAAGCATGCCTGTTTTCTCCCTTGGGGACCAGGTCAGCCCTGTCGAAATTGCCAAACAGGCAATTGAAAAAGCTAAGGAAGAACATCATGACTATGTGTTGATTGATACCGCAGGCCGTCTTCATGTTGATGAAAACTTGATGGGCGAACTGAAGGATATCAAAGAGTTGACAAAACCTGATGAAATCTTCCTGGTTGTCGATGCGATGACAGGTCAGGATGCGGTCAATGTAGCCCAAAGCTTCAATGAACAGCTAGGCCTGACAGGAGTCGTTTTAACGAAACTTGATGGGGATACACGTGGTGGTGCGGCACTTTCAATTCGTTCAGTCACCGACACGCCGATCAAATTCGTCGGTATGGGTGAAAAATTGGATGCACTTGAAGCGTTCCATCCAGAACGGATGGCGTCAAGGATCCTCGGCATGGGTGATGTATTGACCCTTATCGAAAAAGCACAGGCCAATGTAGATGAAGAAAAAGCGAAAGAATTAGAGAAAAAGATGCGTACCGCCACTTTTACCTTTGATGATTTCCTTGATCAGCTTGGTCAGGTGCGGAATATGGGACCGCTTGATGATATTCTGAAAATGATTCCCGGTGCGAATAAAATGAAAGGGATGGACAACCTTCAGATCGATGAGAAACAGATCGGTCATGTTGAAGCTATCATCCGTTCAATGACAACGCATGAAAAGGAACATCCGGAAACCATGAATGCATCCCGCAAGAAACGGATTGCAAAAGGAAGCGGCAGATCGATTCAAGAAGTGAACCGTCTACTGAAGCAATTCGAAGAAATGAAAAAGATGATGAAACAGGTTACGAACATGCAAAAAGGAAAGAAAAAGGGATTCAAATTCCCGTTCATGTAAGGTTTATTTCAGGTTAAAACTGAGGCGAATACGGGTCGAAGCCATGTATTTCAACACTTTTTTTACCTGTTAAGAAAAAAACCTTTACAAACATGCAAGACATTTGATATTATACTATCTTGTGTGAAACTATTCGGAGGTGCTTATTTAAAATGGCAGTAAAAATTCGCTTAAAACGTATGGGAGCTAAAAAATCTCCTTTCTATCGTATTGTAGTTGCAGATTCTCGTTCACCACGTGACGGACGTTACATTGAAGTGGTAGGAACTTATAACCCGGTTACTCAACCAGCTAAAGTTGAAATCAACGAAGAGCTTGCTCTTAAATGGTTACAAGATGGAGCTAAACCATCTGATACAGTTCGTAACTTATTCTCTACACAAGGCATCATGGAAAAATTCCATGTTGCAAAAAACAGCAAGTAATCGACGGTAGTTGATGAAAGCACTTATTGAAACGATTGTTTCAGCACTTGTGGATTATCCGGAAGAGGTCATTGTGACCTCCAAGGAAGAATCCGACCGGATTGTTTATATCCTCTCCGTTCATAAAGAGGATATGGGCAAGGTTATCGGTAAACAAGGGCGTGTTGCTAAGGCGATTCGGACTGTGGTATATGCAGCAGGATCTTCACAGCAGAAGAAAATCTATTTGGAGATTTCCGAATAAGGAGGGTTAATACCCCTCCTTTTTTTGTACTTCAAGATAGTGAAATTTCGACTTGGATCCTAATTGAATAGACCCGGACTTTAAACTTTACGCCTTTTTAAGACGCATCTTTTATCGATTTACGTTATACTTAAGAGAATGACCCCCATTTCAAAAAGATTACCCCATCATACATAATTTTTGAAGGAAATAAGAAATCATAGATAATAGGAGGTGCTGGAATGAAAATTCTCCAAAATGTAATCGTTAACCAAGTATTAACGGAATCCAGCAAGAATCAGCTCCTCGAGAAATACAAGTCAAAACGCCTTCAGCTTCAAAAAGAGAGTGAACAGCTTCGCTTTGAACTGAAAAAACTTGAAAAAACAAGAACTCTCCAACCTGCTAGTCTCCGTGCTCATTTTGAAAAAGAAATAAACCAGAGGCAAGAAAAAATTAAACTGCTTGAATTTCAAATGGAGCAGTTGGAGATCCTTCCCGCAGGTAGTGAATTGAAGGAACGGGAAGTTCAAAGTATCATTGATGTGGAAATTGGGGCAGATTGGGACGAAATCATGGCAACGAAGACCATTGTCATAAAAGATGGGATCGTCTCGGAAATTCGTTAGAGGTGAAAGA
Source organism: Peribacillus sp. S4 (assembly GCF_046715815.1). Classification (NCBI taxonomy): domain Bacteria; kingdom Bacillati; phylum Bacillota; class Bacilli; order Caryophanales; family Bacillaceae; genus Peribacillus; species Peribacillus sp. S4. The sequence continues at coordinate 1,679,389 of NZ_CP175708.1, forward strand.
ATGGAAAAATGGTTTAATGTAGGTAAAATTGTCAACACACATGGTCTTTTAGGAGAAGTCCGTGTAATTTCTTCAACAGACTTTCCAGAAAAACGATACAAAGTGGGAAATACTCTGTATCTGTTTAGGGACACGGAGAAAAAACCCTTGCCCCTCATCATCAGGTCGCATCGCACCCATAAAAACTTTAACCTATTGACGTTCGAGAACTATTATAACGTCGGACAGGTCGAGGCATTTAAAAACGGGGTCCTGAAAGTGAAGGAAGCACAGCTTGGTAAATTGGACGAAGGTGAGTTCTACTTCCATGAAATCATCGGCTGTTCGGTATTTACGGATGAAGGAATGGAAGTTGGGGAAATCGTTGAGGTTCTTACGCCTGGTGCCAATGATGTTTGGGTCATTAAGAAAGCTGGCAGTAAGGACATCCTGATCCCGTATATTGAACAAATTGTTAAAGAAGTGGATATTTCCGCTAAAAAGGTCATCATTACGCCGATGGAAGGACTTTTAGACTGATGAAAATCGATGTGCTTTCGCTTTTTCCAGAAATGTTCGAAGGGGTATTTGGTTCGTCAATCTTAAAAAAGGCTGCGGAAAAGCAGGCTGTTAGCTATAAGGTGACCAATTTTCGAGATTATGCAGATAATAAGCATTCGACGGTAGACGATTATCCTTATGGAGGCGGTGCCGGAATGGTATTAAAGGCACAGCCGATCTTTGATGCTGTGGAAGCTCTTAAAGGGCAAGCTGAGCTAACCCCAAGGGTAGTCCTCCTTTGTCCCCAGGGAGAGCGTTATACGCAGAAAAAAGCCGAAGAGCTTGCTGAAGAAGAACATCTCATTTTCATTTGCGGGCATTATGAAGGGTATGATGAGCGCATCCGGGAGCATGTCGTAACGGATGAAATATCTATAGGTGACTTTGTGCTTACAGGCGGGGAATTGGGTGCAATGGTCATTATTGACAGCGTTGTTCGCTTGCTGCCGGGCGTTTTGGGGAATGTTGACTCCCCGATCCTTGATTCCTATTCTTCTGGTTTGTTAGAGCATCCCCATTATACTAGACCTGCAGATTTCCGGGGGATGAAAGTTCCCGATCCGCTAATATCCGGGAATCATAAAAAAATCGATGAATGGCGGATGAAGGAATCTCTGCGCAGAACTTGGATTCGACGTCCGGATTTACTCGATAGTTATGAACTATCGGAAGTTGAAAAAAAATTATTGTCCGAGATTAAAAAAGAAGACTGATGTCTATTGCATCGACGTTTAGAGTATGATAGGATATACCTTGTGACTTGGGCAAAATGCTCAGTCTTATAACGATGTTCCGCTGCAAACAATAAGTATTTGCAAGAGCGTCCAGGAGGAGTTGAAATCGATGCAAAATCTTATTAACGAAATCACAAAAGAACAACTTCGCTCAGATCTTCCATCATTCAGACCTGGTGACACAGTACGTGTACACGTAAAGGTTATTGAAGGAACTCGCGAACGTATCCAGTTGTTTGAAGGCGTTGTAATCAAACGTCGTGGCGGCGGAGTTAGTGAAACTTTCACAGTACGTAAGATCTCTTACGGCGTTGGAGTTGAACGTGCTTTCCCTGTTCACACACCAAAAATTGCGAAACTAGAAGTTATCCGTCACGGTAAAGTACGTCGTGCGAAACTTTATTACCTACGCGAACTTCGTGGTAAAAAAGCACGTATTAAAGAAATTCGTCGTTAATTCTTCGAATATCTTCATGCGGGTTTACCATGATCCACATAAGGTGAATAACCAAACAGTATCATGCAAAAAAAGGGAGCTTGTTTATCAGGCTCCCTTTTTGCACTTTAAGAAACGATGAATGCACATAGGGTGAAAGCTATATAGAATCCTGCTCGCTATAGCGTCTGCAACATGTTAAAATAATTGTTGATATGCTTCAAAAAGGGTGGATAAGGATGGCGAAAAAGAAAAATGAATTGTGGGAATGGACAAAGGCGGTCATAATCGCGGTTATAGCGGCGACGCTGATTCGTTATTTCCTCCTGGCTCCTATTGTTGTGGACGGCAATTCCATGATGCCGACATTAAAGGATACGGACCGCATGATCGTTAATAAAATCTCCTATTCGATTGGCGAACCCAAAAGATTCGACATTATCGTTTTCGAAGCTCCAGAAGGCAAAGATTACATAAAGCGGGTCATCGGATTGCCAGGGGAAAAAGTTGAATATAGAAATGATACTCTTTACGTGAATGGAAAAGCTTATGATGAGCCATACTTGGATGAATATAAAGAACAATTGATTGATGGCGGGGCTTTGACGGAACCTTTTACATTAAGTGATGTCATAGAACAAGGAACGGTGCCTGAAGATCACCTATTTGTCCTGGGGGATAACCGCCGTTTCAGCAAGGATAGCCGCCATATTGGTGTAGGTGTCGTTCCTTACGATAAAGTGTTAGGAAAAACTAAATTAGTTTATTGGCCGATCGAGGACTTTCGATTGGCGGAATAGTAGGAAGGTGGATTCCATTGACAATACAGTGGTTCCCTGGCCATATGGCCAAAGCAAGACGGGAAGTAACAGAGAAATTAAAACTGATCGACATTATCTTTGAACTCGTGGATGCCCGGATTCCGGCATCTTCACGAAATCCGATGATCGACGAAATCATTCAGCATAAACCGAGGGTCATCCTTTTGAATAAAGCTGATATGGCCGATCCGGCAAAAACGAAAATGTGGCTGGAACATTACAAATCGCAGGGGAAAACGGCGATTGCCATTAACTCACAGGCAGGAAACGGTTTAAACCAGATTACAGCTGCATCCAAAAATCTTTTAAAAGAAAAGTATGAGCGGATGGAATCAAGAGGAATAAAGCCGAGAGCGATCCGTGCCATGATAGTCGGCATTCCGAACGTGGGGAAATCGACTTTAATCAATAGACTTGCCAAAAAGAACATTGCCAAAACAGGAAATACACCTGGAGTCACTAAAGCGCAGCAATGGATAAAAGTGGGTAAGGAATTGGAATTGCTCGACACGCCGGGGATTCTCTGGCCGAAATTCGAGGATCAAGAAGTAGGTTTGAAGCTTGCGTTGACAGGTGCGATCAAGGATACGATTTTAAACTTGCACGAAGTCTCATTATACGGCCTTCGCTTTTTGGAAAAAGAATACCCGGAAAGACTGAAATCCCGTTATAACCTGGATGTAATTCCACAGGAAACGCTCGAATTGTTTGATGCTGTCGGAAAGTTCAGGGGCTGTTTAGCATCTGGGGGCTTCATCGATTATGACAAAACCGCAGAGTTGGTCGTACGTGAAATCCGTTCAGAAAAGATGGGCCCGCTTACGTTCGAGGTTCCTTCGGATTATGAAAAGGATGATATCCTCCCCGAATAAGATTAACATTGACTTGAGTGTTGTAATACGGAGCTGGAGTTGGATGTCGAAAAGATTTTTTCTTTTTGATGTCTCTTTTCCGCTCCGTATTTTTGTTTGAACTGTAGAAAGGAAGCAAGACTGCCGATAATTAAAATGATGGGTGATAAAAGATGATAACTGCAATGAGCATTAAGGAAATCTCCTTAAAGTTAAAGACGATAAGAGAGCCTGAAGATTTATTTTTACAGAAATGCCGGGAGGACGGTCGGAAGGGAGTAACCGACTTAGTAAACAAATGGCAAAGAACTTATGAAAAAGAACAACAGGTAAGGGATGCTTTCACGGAAATGACTGAGTTTGAAAGGCAATTAAGGAAACAGGGATTTTCCATTCTCGCTGGCATCGATGAAGTGGGAAGAGGACCTCTGGCAGGACCGGTTGTGACAAGTGCAGTCATCTTGCCTGATTCTTTTTATTTGCCAGGGCTTAATGATTCTAAAAAGATTCCGGAGTCAAAAAGGGAACAGTTTTATGAGATGATTTTTAAGGAAGCGATATCCGTAGGTGTAGGTGTTGTACATAGCGAAGTAATTGATGAAATCAATATATATCAAGCTACGAAAAAGGCAATGGTGGCTGCAGTGAACGATCTGTCAGAACTTCCGGATCATTTGTTGATCGATGCGATGGAACTGGATGTGCCGATTCCCCAGCTTTCGCTCATAAAGGGTGACGCAAGAAGCATTAGCATCTCTGCGGCATCCATAATAGCCAAGGTGACTCGTGATAGGATGATGAAGGAATATGGTGAAAAATATCCGGAATATGGTTTTGAAAAGCACATGGGTTACGGGACAAGCCAACATTTAGAAGCGCTCGACATACACGGGCTTACACCTTGGCATAGAAGAAGTTTTGCGCCAGTTAAGGAAATCGCTGCACGAACGAAGGAATAAGGGGGGGGGGATGGGTGGTGCAATCCATAGCAAGCAGTCAACCCGTAGCTTCACCCATTGAAATAAAAGGAACTGCGAGTTTGAAAAACGGGCAAATCCTTTTCGGGAAGGTAAATAAGGTTTTTCTTAACCAAACGGCCGAGGTACAGTTTGACCATCAAAAAATGGTTGCCACTCTTGATATCCCGCTTCGTACAGGAGTGAAGTATTGGTTTCAAGTGCAGCAGTCAATTGAGGGGTCTGTCGTGTTAAAAGCTTTAGATGCCCCCAATTTGAACGTTTCTGGCTTAAAGGGAACAGTTGCACAATTGATCGCTCACCTCGGCATAAAACCTGAACCGGCCGCAATCAAGCTTGCCGAATACCTGCTGGCAAACCGCCTTCCGATAACCAAGGAGACTTTTCGATCCGCTTTGCAATGGTTAAAAGCTGCTGATGCTGCAGAAGTTGGTCTGCCTGTAATAAAAACAATGTTCATTCAGCAACTGCCTTTTGTAAAAGGTGTATTTGATGCATTATTTACGCAGTCCAAAGGTGAACCTTTTCACAAACTCCTCAGTGGCTTCAGGCAGTAGCTGCAGGATGGTGGGGCAGTAACGGGGACTGCCTCCAAACTAAAGGAGGTATTGGACTCTTTACATGTTGCCAAACAGAACCAGCTTCAACAAATCGGTTTACAAAAACTTGTGACCACTTGGCTGAATTCCGATTCAACGCCAGTAATGAAATCCGGGGCATTTTCCCTGCTTCAAAAGACGGGTTTCGTTCCAAAGGGAATGACTGAATCCGTCTTTCTGGAAAGTTTAGTGGATGGAGCTGAGGTTAGGTCCGGTATTCCTAAAAATTCAGCGATTGATAAATTACACCAAGGATTGCAGCTGCTTTCCGAGGCTAAAGGCGGAGCATTTGCACATGTTGAAGAAATCGAAATGGCTATTAACCGCATATTGAATAGTCATGATCACGAGAAGGCAAAACTGCCGATCGAAATCCACTCGATGCAGAGAAAAAACATTTCTGCAGAAAAACTTACCCCTCTTGCTTTTCATTTACTCCAGAATGCTTTTGCCGAAGCGATAGCTACAAAGGCGGTAGGCGGAAAAATAGAAGTGAATGACCTTATAGGCTACTTGAATATGGACACAGAGCAAGTATCTGAGTCGAAGGGTAAAGCGGCTGAGTTACTGTTTAAGTCGCTTAATGAGCCTCCTGAGGCCCAATATGCTAGGATTAATGAGAAGCTGGTCCTTTCACATGTATTGGCAGCTGATTTTCAATCAATCGATTTTACCAATGGACCTTCTGTCGCACACCAACTGAAAGAAATGACCAAGATCCTTGGACTCCAGCTGGAACATGCACTCATTAATCTTCCAGGAGATGATTTGGCGGATTTCCGCAATGATCTAGAGACACTTAAACCGCTGCTGCTTAAATTGCTGAATGAGCAAATTCCGGCAGCTATCAAGGAGATGGCAGAACAAATCCTGAATCGGATTACAGCGCAACAGATCCTTTCACAGGAAAACGGGCCGATTCAGAATTTACTCCTTACACTTCCACTCAATCTGGGGTCTACTCAAACGGATCTGACGTTACAATGGAGCGGAAGGAAGACAAAAGAAGGCAAAATAGACCCGGATTACTGGCGAGTCCTATTTTATTTAGAATTGGGGCGCCTTGAAGAGACGGTCATCGACATGCAGGTTCAAAACCGAATCATAAAGGTGACGGTCATCAATGGGCATGGTGCAACCCTTGAAGAGGCGGCCGGTCAATATCTTGGCATCCTGAGAGAGAATCTTGGGAAAATGGATTACAGATTATCAGGAGTTTCGTTTGTTAATCCCGTATATGAAAAAGAGCGGGACCTTAGGGGGAAAGCGATTCCTTTTTCGGAAGCGGGTTCATATAGTGGAGTGGATATTCGAATATGATAAAAGATAAACGAAAAGAAGCCATTGCTTTAAAGTATGATCAAAAGACATCCAAAGCGCCCGTCATATTGGCCAAGGGGAAAGGGAAAACGGCTGAAACTATTATGGAAAAGGCCATGAAACACGATATACCGGTCCAAAGGGACGAATCGCTTGCTGCACTTTTAGGTCAATTGGATATAAATCAAACGATTCCGGAAGAATTGTATGGAGCTGTTGCAGAGGTATTTGCATTCATTTATAAAGTTGACAAGGGCATGAATCGGTAGGAGACTAACCATTTGGTTTCTGTTGGTTTATGTAGAATATTAGGGAAATCACTGACGATTTTTCATTATATTAAAAAAATACTAAACTATTTGTTAAAGGACAAGGCCATGGCTTTGTCCTTTTGCTTTTCCTTTGAATCAAGACCAGGTTTTAACAGTAGTTTTTCATGAGGATATCTTTGGATCAAAAGATTGAAAAGGCTTTCATGGAAGTGTTTTTTGATAGAAATATGACTCTATTTGTACTAGAATTGCAGATCCGAAATAAATGGTATTAATAAGAAAAAAACACAACGACGCAGAAGGTTTTTTCTATTTCATTAAAGGGTAAGGAAGTATATTATAATAATATTTCAAAAATTATGTGAAAGAATATTATGCACGAGGGAGAATTTTGTTGTAATATGATAGAGAAAACACGCATTAAATTTCAAAGTTGTTTTTTAGTAGATAAGGAGGATGGGAAATGAATATCCATGAGTATCAGGGGAAAGAGATATTGCGACAATACGGGGTATCCGTTCCAAATGGCCGGGTTGCCTTTACTGTTGATGAAGCAGTTGAAGCAGCGAAGGAGTTAGGTACGGAAGTTGTTGTCGTCAAAGCTCAAATTCATGCGGGCGGCCGCGGTAAAGCCGGCGGAGTCAAGGTAGCGAAGAATCTTGATGAAGCACGTACATATGCAGAAGAGATTCTTGGCAAGACACTGGTGACCCATCAAACGGGACCTGAAGGCAAGGAAGTTAAGCGTTTACTTATTGAAGAAGGCTGCGACATTACTAAAGAGTATTATATCGGGCTTGTCCTTGACCGTGCTACGGACAGTGTCGTATTGATGGCTTCTGAAGAAGGCGGTACGGAAATTGAGGAAGTGGCCGAAAAGACACCAGAGAAAATATTCAAAGAAGTAATCGATCCGGTTGTCGGCCTGACTGGTTTCCAAGCACGGAGGATTGCATTCAATATCAATATTCCGGCTTCACTTATAAATAAAGCTTCTAAACTGATGATTAACCTATATACAGCTTTCGTTGATAAGGATTGCTCAATCGCAGAAATCAACCCATTAGTGGTAACGGGCGACGGCGATGTAATGGCGCTTGATGCTAAATTGAATTTCGATGATAATGCGATTTACCGCCATAAGGACATCGCGGAGTACCGTGATTTGGATGAAGAGGATGCGAAAGAAATTGAAGCATCAAAACATGGCCTAAGTTACATATCGCTTGACGGAAATATCGGATGCATGGTTAATGGTGCCGGGCTTGCTATGGCGACGATGGACATCATTAAACATTATATGGGAGATCCGGCTAACTTCCTTGATGTTGGTGGCGGCGCCACTGAGGAAAAAGTAAAAGAGGCTTTCAAAATCATCCTTTCCGATCAAAATGTTAAAGGCATCTTCGTTAATATCTTCGGAGGAATCATGAAATGTGACATCATCGCTACAGGCGTCGTGGCTGCTGCCAAAGAGCTTGGACTGGATGTCCCTCTTGTTGTTCGTCTTGAAGGAACGAATGTGGACCTTGGCAAAAAGATTCTAAAAGAGTCAGGTTTAAATATTACGGCTGCTGAATCAATGGCAGATGGAGCACAAAAAATAGTATCACTTGTAGGATAATAGGCAGGGGGGAACATAATGAGCGTTTATATTAATAAAGATACGAAAGTGATCGTTCAGGGAATCACTGGTTCAACAGCATTATTTCATACAAAACAAATGTTGGAATACGGCACGAAAATCGTAGGGGGAGTCACTCCGGGTAAAGGTGGAACAGAAGTGGAAGGGGTACCTGTATACAATACAGTTTCCGAAGCTGTCACTGAAACCGGCGCGAGTGCATCTGTTATCTATGTACCGGCACCATTTGCTGCCGATGCAATTCTTGAAGCTGTAGACGCGGAACTTGATCTTGCCATTTGTATCACGGAACATATTCCTGTACTGGATATGGTCAAGGTGAAGCGCTACATGGAAGGCAAAAAAACTCGCTTGATCGGACCGAACTGCCCGGGTGTCATTACTCCTGAAGAGTGTAAGATTGGTATCATGCCAGGGTATATCCACAAAAAAGGCCATGTAGGCGTAGTTTCCCGTTCTGGAACTTTGACGTATGAAGCTGTTCACCAATTATCGCAAGCAGGCATCGGGCAATCTTCGGCTGTCGGTATCGGTGGAGATCCCGTTAACGGAACGGATTTCATTGATGTTTTAAAAGCGTTCAATGAAGATCCGGAAACACATGCGGTGATCATGATCGGGGAAATCGGCGGAACGGCAGAAGAAGAAGCGGCAATCTGGGTGAAGGAAAACATGACTAAGCCAGTTGTTGGTTTCATTGGTGGCCGTACGGCTCCTGCCGGTAAACGCATGGGACATGCTGGTGCCATTATCTCAGGAGGAAAAGGGACGGCTGACGAGAAAATCCGCGTCATGAACGAATGTGGAATTAAAGTTGCCGAAACTCCATCCGTAATGGGAGAAACATTGATTTCCGTTTTAAAAGAAAAAGATATTTACGAACCTTGTAAAACACATTGATTTAAGCTGGGCCGACCTTTTTGTGGGTCGGTCTTTATTTCCTCGAATTTCCTCGGGAGAGACCAAGTACATCACTATCAACCTACCTTTAAAAATATCCGATTAGGGGCGTTTCCGATTGAATAAAAATGAAAAGTTAATCCATCTCCATCATTGCCGCGGAGCAGGATGGAAAACAATCCAAGCAATCATGTCCAAAGACCCATCATTATCTTCCCTGTTCACGACGAATTACGTTGAATGGGCAAAAATGCTCCCTATCCCTTCAAATAAGCTTAACCTCTTTCTCAAAGATTTACATTCACTCCATTCCATTGAAAAACTTAAAAAATACGAAGATAGCCAAATCCATTGTTTGACGATCTTCGATGATGAGTATCCTTTTTTGCTAAAGCAAATATTCGATCCTCCGTGGGTTCTTTATTTTAAAGGTGATAAGAAGCTTTTAACAAAGAAGAATACCCTAGGTGTTGTTGGAACACGCAAGCCAACCTCGTATGGGCTGGAGGCCTTAAAAACGATTCTATTACCGCTTGTACAGAAAAAGTTCGTGATCATAAGCGGAATGGCTGCTGGAATCGATGCAGAGTCACATAACATCACATTAAGGGAAGGCGGAGATACGATCGGGGTTTTAGGCGGAGGGCTTAAGCAAATATATCCGAAATCCAATTTTACCCTTGCTGAAGAAATCATGAATAAAGGCCTGCTTATATCTGAGACTCCGCCGGAAGTGAAGGCGGAACCATGGATGTTTCCACTTAGGAATCGAATCATCAGCGGATTATCACAGGGCGTATTCGTGGTGGAAGCAAAAGAAAGAAGCGGTTCCCTTATTACGGCACAAGCTGCTTTGGAACACGGCAGGGAAGTATTTGCGCTTCCTGGTAATGTTACGAGCCCTGAATCACTGGGTACCAATCAATTAATTTATGATGGTGCCAAACTTGTTTTTAGCTCCAGGCAGATCGAGGAAGAGTTTTGAACAATATAATATAGAAGATAGACGGAGAATCAAACGGGAAAATTGAAAAAATAGGTGCTTTTTTTGAAGGGTGGGTTGAATTATTAGACAAAAAGGTTGAAAATATTGTAAAACTGTTATAAGTTTTGCAAATGGCACCTCTTGTCAAAAAACTAGAAATAAATGAATCAGCATGCTTTGAAAAATAAAGAGGTGTTGACAAATGATTTTTGAATGATTAATAATAGTGAAGATTTATATTACCTCTTTGAGGAGGATTTATTGGATGTCAGAATACTTAGTGATTGTGGAATCGCCCGCAAAGGCGAAAACAATAGAACGTTACTTGGGAAAAAAATATAAAGTAAAGGCTTCCATGGGGCATGTACGCGATTTGCCTAAAAGTCAAATGGGTGTCGATGTTGAACATGAATATGAACCTAAATATATAACTATCCGCGGCAAAGGCCCGGTTTTAAAAGAATTGAAAACCGCTGCAAAAAAAGCGAAAAAAATCTATCTCGCGGCTGACCCCGACAGGGAAGGGGAAGCGATTGCCTGGCATTTGGCTCACAGTCTTGATGTTGACGTTAACTCGGATTGCCGCGTGGTATTCAACGAGATCACGAAAGAGGCTATCAAGGAATCATTTAAATCGCCTAGGCCAATAAATATGAAATTGGTTGATGCTCAGCAGGCAAGAAGGGTCTTGGACCGTTTGGTCGGATACAATATAAGCCCGTTATTGTGGAAAAAGGTGAAAAAAGGCTTAAGCGCGGGACGGGTCCAATCGGTTGCTGTACGGATGATCATTGACCGGGAGAAGGAGATCAAAGATTTTATTCCGGAAGAGTATTGGACAATCAAGGCTGATTTTGTAAAAGGGAAAGAACAGTTTGAAGGTTCTTTCTTCAGCCTTGGCGGCGAGAAGAAGGAATTAAATACCGAAGAGGACGTCAAAAAAGTGCTCGCTTCTTTAAATGGCGGCGAATTTACGATAGGAGCCGTGGCTAAAAAGGAAAGAAGGCGCAATCCAGCAGCACCTTTTACAACTTCTTCCCTGCAACAGGAAGCGGCACGTAAATTGAATTTCCGTGCGAAGAAAACCATGATGCTTGCTCAGCAGCTTTATGAAGGAATCGAGCTTGGCAAGGAAGGTACAGTCGGGTTAATCACTTATATGAGAACCGATTCGACCCGTATTTCAGATAGTGCCAAAGAGGAAGTCCATACGTTCATTCAAAATAATTATGGTAAAGAATATGTTCAGGTCGAGCAGCGCAAGGAGAAAAAACAAACTAATGCCCAGGACGCGCATGAAGCGGTCAGGCCAACAAGCACATTACGTGAACCGGGTGTAGTCAAGGAGTTCTTATCCAGAGATCAATTCCGTCTTTATAAATTGATTTGGGAACGATTCGTTTCCAGTCAAATGTCTTCGGCGGTCATGGATACGATGAGCATCGACCTGCATAACGGGGATGTCATCTTCAGGGCAAATGGTTCAAAAATTAAATTTCCGGGTTTCATGAAGGTATATGTTGAAGGATCCGATGACTCGGTGGAAGAAAAGGAAAATGCACTTCCGGATGTGAAAAAAGGAGATCAATTCTTTTCAAAAGATATCGAGCCGAAGCAGCATTTTACACAGCCTCCGCCCCGATATACTGAAGCCCGTCTGGTCAAGACCCTAGAGGAACTGGGAATAGGCCGTCCTTCTACATATGCGCCTACCTTGGATACGATCCAAAAACGGGGCTATGTTACCTTGGATAATAAACGGTTCATCCCGACAGAGCTTGGTGAGATCGTTCTCGAATTGATACGCGAATTCTTCCCGGATATTCTCGATGCAGAGTTCACTGCCAAGATGGAACAGGAATTTGACAGCGTTGAGGAAGGCAATATTGAATGGATTAAGGTCATCGATGAATTTTATAAAGAATTTGCCATTCATTTGGCCAAGGCCGAAGTCGAGATGGAGAAAATTGAAATCAAAGATGAACCTGCAGGTGAAGATTGCGTGGAGTGCGGACATGGGATGGTCTTTAAGATGGGACGTTATGGAAAGTTCATGGCATGCAGTAATTTCCCGGATTGCCGTAACACCAAACCAATCGTCAAGGAAATCGGGGTCAAATGCCCAAAATGTAAAGAAGGAAATATCATTGAAAGGAAGAGTAAAAAACGACGCATATTTTACGGGTGTGATACCTACCCTGGATGTGACTTCATATCTTGGGATAAACCGCTGCCGCGGAGTTGTCCAAAATGTGAAGGTACACTTGTTGAGAAAAAACTCAAAAAAGGAGTCCAGGTCCAGTGCATGGATTGTGATTTTAAAGAAATGCCCCAAGCATAGAAAAGGCCGTGAAATCGTTTACTTTCCTTGTGAACTATCGATAAACCCTAAATATAAATGGACTCGGCATTTGCCGGGTTTCTTTATGTTCAGGGAAGTATGATATCATGGTGATATGTGGATTTACTTCCAAGAAGAAAATGGATAACACTTGAAACTTTTTTATTTAGGCCATGTGATGTAAAATTCAGTGGACAAGTACATTCTTTTAAAGATATAATTCCTATTTGCGTCCGTTACCCTTTTAGTGAATAAGGATGGCATATCTTTAAAATAATCGTTAGCAGGAATGAGTATTTCGGGTATAAATACATAGATATCGTTAAAAATGAAACTTCTGGAAAGCAGTTTTAATGATAAATGATCCTGTCTTATCATATCTATACATGGAGGTTCGAAAAATGAAAGAAACAAAAGTAAGTGTAATCGGTGCTGGGCTTGCTGGAAGTGAAGCGGCGTGGCAGTTAGCTAAAAGAGGAATTAAAGTCGATCTATACGAAATGCGCCCTGTAAAACAAACGCCAGCCCATCATACCGATAAATTCGCTGAACTTGTTTGTTCCAATTCACTTCGGGCAAATACGTTAACAAATGCAGTTGGTGTATTAAAAGAAGAAATGCGTATACTGGATTCGGTCATCATGTCCGCAGCGGATGCTTGTGCTGTACCGGCTGGCGGTGCATTAGCTGTTGATCGTCATGAATTTGCCGGTCTTGTTACGGAAAGGGTCAAAAATCATCCAAATGTGACGGTCATTAATGAAGAAGTGACGGAAATTCCGGAAGGTCCTACCGTCATTGCAACCGGTCCGCTTACAAGTCAGTCACTATCTGATAGCTTAAAGCAAATCATGGATGAAGAATACTTGTACTTTTATGATGCTGCCGCACCAATTCTTGAAAAAGACAGCATCAATATGGATAAAGTATATTTGAAATCCCGTTATGATAAAGGGGAAGCGGCTTATTTGAACTGTCCGATGACGGAAGAAGAGTTTGACCGCTTTTATGATGCATTGATTGCTGCTGAAACAGTCCCGCTTAAAGAATTCGAAAAAGAAATCTTTTTTGAAGGCTGCATGCCGATTGAAGTGATGGCATCACGTGGGAAGAAAACGATGTTATTTGGTCCATTGAAGCCTGTTGGCCTAGAAGATCCAAAAACGGGAAAACGCCCTTTTGCTGTAGTTCAATTGCGTCAGGATGATGCGGCAGGAACACTTTACAATATTGTTGGTTTTCAGACACATTTGAAATGGGGGCCGCAAAAAGAAGTATTGCAGCTCATACCTGGATTGGAAAATGCGGAAATTGTACGTTATGGGGTCATGCATAGAAACACTTTCATAAACTCACCTAATGTTTTGAAGCCAACGTACCAATTCAAGAATCGCGATGATTTATTCTTTGCCGGTCAGATGACTGGAGTTGAAGGGTATGTTGAATCGGCTGCGTCGGGACTTGTAGCGGGTATCAATGCTGCAAGGATCGTCGAAGGTTTGGAGCCTATCATTTTCCCTGCGGAGACGACGATGGGCAGCATGGCAAGGTACATAACGTCGACTAATGGTAAGAGCTTCCAGCCGATGAATGCCAACTTTGGATTGCTTCCAGACCTTGAAGTGAGAATCAAATCCAAAAAAGAGCGGAATGAAACACATGCTAAACGCGCTTTGGACACAATTCAGAACTTTGTGAAAAATTTGTAAAATATTTGCCTGCTGTTTTAAAGTATGATACTATTTATTAGCCTTTGCGAGGTGTTTCCATGATTAATCAAAAAAAGGCATTATCATCCTTCATCGAATATTTACAAATTGAAAAGAACAGTTCACATTACACCATTGAAAATTACAAACGTGATATTCAGGAATTTTTTCTGTTCCTTAATGAACAGGGGATTGAGGACATCACGTCCGTTGAATATCTTGATGTCCGGTTATATTTAACGAATTTATATGAGAAAAAACTTTCTAAGCGCACTGTTGCAAGAAAAACTTCTTGCTTGCGGAGCCTTTATAAATTTTTACTGCGTGAAGGTGATGTGAAGGATAACCCTTTTTCCCTTGCTTCTTTACCTAAAAAGGATCAAAGACTGCCACGGTTTCTTTATGAGAAGGAAATGAATCAGTTGTTTTCTTCTTTAAAGAAAGATTCACCGATAGGAATAAGGAACAATGCCTTACTGGAATTATTGTATGCTACAGGCATTCGCGTAAGTGAATGTTGTGATATTAAACTGCAGGATATCGATCTTTCCTTGGGGACGGTACTGATCCATGGAAAAGGAAAAAAGGATCGCTACGTTCCGGTTGGTAGATATGCACAGGAAGCGATAGATTTATACATACGTACAGCCAGGATGGAATTGACTTCGTCTGACGCCAAGGCGCATGTTTATTTATTTGTTAATTTTCGTGGAGACCCTCTGACACCTAGGGGAGTTCGCTATATATTGAATGAATTGATTAAAAAGTCAGCCGCAGATGGAAGTCTTCATCCCCACATGCTAAGGCATTCGTTTGCTACACACCTATTGAATAATGGGGCGGACATTCGCACGGTTCAGGAATTGCTTGGTCATTCTAAAATTTCATCAACGCAAGTGTATACGCATGTTACAAAAGACCAATTGAAAAAAGTCTACAATGCATCACATCCGCGGCCTTAAATGTTGAAAGGGGACACTTTATGACAACGATATTTGCAGTGCATCATAAAGGTGAATGTGCCATGTCCGGTGATGGGCAGGTTACTTTAGGAAATTCAGTAGTGATGAAGCATACAGCGAGGAAAGTGAGAAAAATCTTTAATGGTAATGTTCTTGCAGGTTTTGCTGGTTCCGTTGCAGATGCATTCACTTTATTTGAGATGTTCGAAGCCAAACTTGAAGAGTATAATGGCAATCTTCAGCGTGCTGCCGTCGAAATGGCAAAGCAATGGAGAAGTGACAATGTTTTGAGAAAGCTGGAAGCAATGCTAGTCGTGATGGATAAGAACCATTTGCTGCTCGTTTCTGGTACCGGGGAAGTAATTGAACCGGATGACGGGATTCTCGCCATAGGATCGGGAGGGAATTATGCACTGGCTGCCGGCAGGGCATTGATGCGGTTTTCCAGTGACCATTTATCGGCAAAGGAAATCGCTCAATCATCTTTACAAATTGCAGCGGAAATTTGTGTATTTACGAATACGAATATAATCGTGGAAGAGTTGTAAGGAGGAGCGCAAATGTCAAAAAAAGCTAATTTAACACCGAGGCAAATCGTTGAAAAACTGGATCAGTATATCGTTGGGCAGCGTGAGGCAAAACGGGCAGTGGCAGTGGCTCTTCGGAATCGCTACCGACGTTCCCTTCTCTCGGATCAACTTCGTGATGAAGTCGTTCCGAAGAATATATTAATGATTGGACCAACAGGCGTTGGGAAAACAGAAATAGCTCGGAGAATGGCTAAATTGGTAGGTGCTCCTTTTGTAAAAGTTGAAGCAACAAAATTTACGGAAGTCGGGTATGTCGGCCGTGATGTAGAGTCCATGGTTCGTGATTTGGTTGAGACTTCCGTCCGCCTCGTGAAGGAAGAAAAGATGGCCAGCGTAAAGGAACGGGCAGAAGAAAATGCAAATCGCCGCTTAATAGAACTTTTAGTGCCATCAACAAAAAAACAGAGTAATTTCAAGAATCCTCTTGAAGTCTTTTTTGGAGGCAATAACAATCAAGACGAACAGGATTCGGAAGAAAATTCCGAAGATTTAAGTTTGCAGGAAAAAAGAAAAATCGTCGCTGAAAAGCTGGCTAATGGTGAGCTGGAAAGTGAAATGATAACGGTCGAAGTGGAAGAACAGGCTGCTTCGATGTTTGATATGCTCCAAGGTTCGGGAATGGAACAAATGGGGATGAACATGCAGGACGCTTTAGGAAGCTTGATGCCGAAAAAAAGCAAGAAGCGCAAATTGAAAGTAAGTGAAGCGAGAACCGTTTTAACAAATGAAGAAGCGGCAAAATTGATTGATATGGATGAAGTAACTTCAGATGCAGTATACGGGGCTGAGCAAAATGGGATCATCTTCATAGATGAAATAGACAAAATTGCGAGTAAGCAATCTGGAAGTTCATCAGCGGATGTATCAAGAGAGGGTGTCCAAAGGGATATCCTGCCAATTGTTGAAGGTTCGACAGTAGTGACTAAATATGGTTCAGTTAAAACAGATCATGTCTTATTCATTGCTGCAGGCGCCTTTCACATGGCTAAGCCATCCGACCTTATCCCTGAATTACAAGGTAGATTCCCAATTCGTGTAGAATTGAACAAACTGACTGTAGATGACTTTGTACGGATTCTTCATGAACCGGATAATGCCTTGTTAAAACAATATGTTGCTTTATTAGAAACTGAAGGTATAGAAATTGAATTTTCTGACGATGCTGTTCGTAAGATAGCTGAAGTGGCCTTCGAAGTAAATCAAAACACAGACAATATTGGTGCAAGAAGACTTCATACCATTTTGGAACGGTTGCTTGAAGACTTATCTTTTGAAGCTCCGGAAATAACGATGGAGAAGATTACAATTACGCCCCAGTATGTCGAAGGTAAGCTTGGTTCTATCGCCCGGAACAAAGATTTAAGCCAGTTTATCCTTTAATTAAGAGACAATCTTGGCAATGATTTGCCTAAGCAATGAACATAAAATTACGGAAATACAACTTCATAGTTATTGTGAACCATGGTATTTTTAGGAGGAACAAATCAAATGAACTTATTAGCAAAAACAAGAAAAATCAATGCAATGCTCCAAAAAGCAGCAGGTAAAGCTGTTAACTTCAAGGAAATGGCTGAAAGTTTAAGTGAAGTTATCGAAGCGAATGTATTCGTCGTCAGCCGCCGCGGGAAATTACTTGGCATAGCGGTAAGTCAGCAAATTGAAAACGAACGCATGTACAAAATGTTGGAAGATAAACAATTCCCTGAAGAGTACACAAAAAACCTGTTCAATATTCCTGAAACCTCTTCGAATCTTGATATCGAAAGCGAATATACTGCTTTTCCAGTCGAAAACAAAGAGCTTTTCGCAACTGGTTTAACGACGATCGTACCGATTATGGGTGGGGGAGAACGTTTAGGAACATTGGTTCTTGCCCGATTACAAGAAAAATTTCATGATGATGATTTAATTTTGGCTGAATATGGTGCGACTGTAGTCGGCATGGAAATCCTGCGTGAAAAATCAGAAGAGATAGAAGAAGAAGCTCGTAGTAAAGCTGTTGTTCAAATGGCAATCTCCTCGTTATCTTACAGCGAATTGGAAGCAATTGAGCACATTTTTGAGGAGCTTAAAGGTAATGAAGGTCTGCTTGTAGCATCCAAAATTGCAGACCGTGTCGGCATCACCCGTTCAGTTATCGTAAATGCCCTACGGAAACTGGAAAGTGCCGGAGTCATTGAATCCCGCTCACTAGGAATGAAAGGTACTTATATCAAAGTACTGAACGATAAATTCCTTCTTGAATTAGAAAAGCTTAAAAATAATTAACATACTAAAAAAGCAGTCCTTTAAAAAGGGCTGCTTTTTTTGTGGTATTTGGATCTGTTGCTCTCTGGGACTAATAAGCAAAAGCGGGTGAATGTCAGGAGGAGAAAGGAGAAAGAGGTAATTCGAATTAAAGGGAAATGTGTATATAGGTTTGTTTTCTATTAGAATTGAAAAACTAGTTAAACTTTTCTTAAAAAAGATAATTATACTATTATAACTGTTGTAATAGTGAAAATGAACGTTGTTTAAACTTTTGGATTACTAAAACTCTATGGATAACGGGTTTAGCCATTAGGGAATTTTGTCGAATGAATCAGCGTTTTGAAAAAAACGTTTTTTTCAAAAAAAGAAAAAAGGCAGTAAACCTTTGTTCTCTTATAAATCCTTTATTTTAAAGGGTGAAATCAACTAAATTGAAATAATTAATTGAAAGTGAATGTGAAAATTAGTTCTAAAGTATCAGTTATATAGATTTGTTTTTCGATATGATAAAAAAGCTAACAGAAGTAAAATTTGGTTAATATGTAGAATATCGTATTAAAATTTAATATTACGTAATATAACCCTGTAATCATACTAATAAAAACGACAAATTTGAGCAATTTGTGACAATTTTCGACGAGAATAGGTCTAAAGTCTATGTATTGTTTATGGACATAGTTATAATGTTTCTTTAAAATTAAAAACGTAAATACACTGGGTTAATTTGTTGATAATGTAATTATTTGTTAATTATAGAGAGAGGTGATCGATGTGGAGTTATTTTCAAATACTTTTCAATCACCGGAAAATGCCAAATGCCCTTTCTCCTTTTCGATTCTGAAGCCGATGTATCCAAAGCCATTGTGGACATTACTTCGAGATATGCAAATCATTCATTTGGGGTAGAATTGACTTTGCAAAAAAGCCATTTCCTCCAAAATATGAAGAGATATTTTTTTGGAAAGTAGGTCTCCTTTTATGGGTAAAGTTTAAAAGTGCTGATAGTGGACGATTCTGCATTTATGAGAAAGTTAATTTCAGAGTTTTTAGCAGAAGATAGCAGGGTGGAAGTCATCGGGACTGCCAGGAATGGAAGAGATGCCATTAACATTAAAACCCGATGTCGTAACTTTGGATGTGGAAATGCCGATTATGGACGTATTGGAAGCATTAAACCGGATAATGAATGTCCAACCGCTGTAGTCATGTTATCAAGCGCCACGAAAAAAGGAACGGAAAATACATTTGTCGCCATGAACAGTGGAGCCTTTGACTTTGTAGCTAAACCTTCGGGAGCCGTTTCATTGATTTACATAAAATCAAATCAAGAAAGAACTCCATAAAAAAGTTATGGTTGCCAGCAGGGCAAATGTTCACAAACTAGAAAAAAATGCGAAAAATATTGAAAGAAGCCCATTATTTTGGGAAAAATATAGTAAAATAGATTCAACTGGATTGTCAAAAAACGAAAAAAACTAAAAAAATGATCCTATGGATATAAGAAGATAATAGTCATCGGTACATCAACAGGAGGCCCGAGAGCTCTGCAGACTGTCTTGACAGGACTCCCAGTAGAAATTGATGCTCCCATACTCATTGTCCAGCATATGCCCCCCGGTTTCACGAAATCCTTGGCAACACGCCTGAATTTATTCTGCAAGATTAAAGTGAGGGAAGCATTACCTGATCCCGAATTTTTTGATATCATTTTTTCCGCCTTAGGAGTTTCACCTAATGACTGAATCCGTAAAGGTCCAGGTTGTTAAGGTTGGAATAGCGGATATGGATATAATAAAACCTCCCTATACGATTCGTACTTCAGGTTTGGGATCGTGTGTCGGTGTTGTGATTTATGATGAAAAAAAAGAAATCGCAGGTTTGGCCCATATTATGCTTCCAGACTCTTCACTCGCAAAATCGGGACAGATCAATGTTGCCAAATTTGCAGATACGGCGATAAAGGAATTAGTGCAGGTATTAGTCAAAGAAGGCGCAAGAATGCCATACCTCAAAGCGAAGCTGGCTGGAGGAGCACAAATGTTTCCATTTGCCTCCGGAGGGGATTTAATGAGAATCGGACCCCGGAATGTGGAAGCTGTCCGGAAAGAGTTATCTGACTTGCGGATTAGAATCGTTGCCGAAGATGTTGGCGGGAATAGCGGAAGAACGATTGAATTCAATTTAAATGATTGTCTGCTAAATATACGGACCGTTACAAAAGGGACTAAAAACATATAGGATCGGATTTGGCTTTTGAAAAGCCAAAAATATGACAGGTACATTTGCAACCGGATCATTATTGCATGTATGGCTTTAAGGGCCGTATTGATCACAAATCGTATAACAATGTTAGGAGGATGTCCAATGTCTCATCTGACCATCGAAGAAGAGCAGTTATGTTGGAAAAATTGGGTGGATTGCAGAGATCCGCTAGCCGGGGACATTTTGGTAAAGAAATACATACCTCTCGTATCGTACCATGTTCAACGTATTTCAGTAAGTCTTCCTAAAAATGTGAGCCGGGATGATATAAGGAGTTTAGGGATGATGGGGTTATTCGATGCCCTGGAACGTTTTGATACGAAGCGTGACCTCAAGTTTGACACATATGCATCATTTAGAATTCGTGGTGCCATTTTAGATGGATTAAGAAAAGAGGATTGGCTTCCACGGAGTGCAAGAGATAAAGCCAAGAAAATTGAATCTGCAATAGAGAAGCTGGAGCAGCAATACATGAGGAACCTTTCGCCAACTGAGATTGCCGCTGAATTGAATATTCCGGAAGATGAAGTATATGCTGCATTAAATGAGAATTTCTTTGCCAATGTACTATCGATGGATGAAAATCCCCAAGAGGACGATAAAGAAAGCGCGAATTTTCATATTAAAGATGAAAAGGCGGATTTACCTGAGGAACATGTGTTAAGGGACGAACTGTATGAGGAATTAGCCAAAGTCATTGAAACCCTAAATGAAAAAGAACAGTTGGTTTTACAGCTTTTTTATAAAGAAGAACTGACGTTAACCGAAATCGGACAAGTGATGGGTCTATCTACGTCACGGATATCCCAAATTCACTCGAAAGCGATTTATAAATTAAGAAACACGATGCAAGATCAAAAGATTTAATGAAGATACTTCCATTGAAGAGGGCTATGGAGTCTGGAAGGCATTAGGGATTCCTATTGAACGAAGAAAGCCCTGTAAATCAACTTGATAGAATTTTTGCGGATACCTGCATCAATAAATGATTCGAAATCACAGAATGTTCGAACTGTACTTTGTCAAGAAGAGAATAGGGAAAGTACTCAAGAAAAAACAACAGTGAAAAAAGATCCCCATCCGTTTAAAGGTAACAGGATTGACTATTCCGGTTAATTAGGAGGCAGTATGTCAGCATTTTTTATATTTCTGTTGTTTGTATTGAACATATTCACCATTTTTGCCATCATCGTTTTATATCTTCGTCAAAATCGTTTAAGCATGTTGGAAAAAGACCAAAAGGCCGTCATTGGAGAAATGGAACAACTTTTGTCTGGTTATTTAATGGAGATGAAAGAGGATAACGAGACACTGGTAAAGGCAATCAACAATTCGGTGGCAATGAATCCTGAGCATGGACAAAAAGGACAAGAACATAGTTCAATCAAAGAAACAAAGAAAGAAAAACAAGAACAAGAACAAAACATTCTGCTAGAGTATAAAGCGGGAAGTCGTGCCGCCGCTAAAAAGCAGGCAATTAACGCTTATAAAATAATGCCTGAAGAAAATGAGGCCAATGCTTTACCCGTAAAAGTCGAGGACAAATTGGAACTTGCATCGGCTGCCACTTCCCCTCAAAATCAAGGGAAGCCGGCTGCCAAGGAATTTTCGGACATGCTGCAGGCTTCGTTAAATGAACGTTCATTAAATGAAAAAGTGGATATGTTAGCGGATCAAGGACATTCAATAGAGGAAATCGCCAAAAAGTTAGGTTGCGGTCGAACGGAGATAGAGCTATTACTAAAGTTTCGCATGAATAGATAAACTTATCTCTTGATTGTGAAGAGTCATTATGATATATTATGAAATGGTGTTAATACACACGCCCCGTGATTCTTGCAGATGGTGCTGTTACGACAGTTTCTGTATGAAAATGATCGGTGCGGAGGAAAAACAAAACCATTTAGGAGGAACTAAAATGTCAGTCATTTCTATGAAACAATTGCTTGAAGCTGGTGTGCATTTCGGACACCAAACACGTCGCTGGAACCCAAAAATGAAGAAATATATCTTCACTGAGCGTAACGGCATCTACATCATCGACCTTCAAAAAACAGTTAAAAAGGTTGAAGAAGCTTATAACTTCGTGAAGGAACTAGCTGCTAACGGCGGTACTGTTCTATTCGTCGGAACTAAAAAACAAGCTCAAGAATCTGTTAAAGAAGAAGCTATCCGTTCTGGTATGTACTATGTAAACCAACGTTGGTTAGGCGGAACTTTAACAAACTTTGAAACAATCCAAAAACGTATCGCTCGTCTTAAAGATATCGAAAAAATGGAAGAAAACGGAACTTTCGAAGTCCTTCCTAAAAAAGAAGTTATCCAACTTAAAAAAGAATGGGATCGCTTAGAGAAATTCTTAGGCGGTATTAAAGATATGAAGACTCTTCCAGATGCGATCTTCGTTATCGACCCACGCAAAGAGCGTATTGCTGTTGCGGAAGCACACAAATTACACATTCCACTTGTTGGTATCGTTGATACAAACTGTGATCCGGATGAAATCGATGTAGTTATTCCTGCGAATGACGATGCAATCCGTGCTGTTAAATTATTAACAGGTAAAATGGCAGATGCTATCTTAGAAGCTAAACAAGGCGAAGAAACAGCAACTGAAACAACAACTGCTTAATAAGTAAAAAAGGTTGCTTATTCAGTAAGAAAAAAGGTGATAAGAGGATAATGCCTTTTATCCCTTTTTTTTGCACTAAATAAACATACATAAAATCACTGTACGGAATGTCTTTTTTAAAAGGTATGGGCGATTTTTAAGGGATGAAAATCATCAGCTGGTTTAGTTCCGTCATATTGACTGAAAAAGTGGATGTTTTTCGGAAATATTGTCAAAGCTCCTTATTTTCTTTGATGATAACAAGTATTTTTTGGCAATAATGGGTAAAGATTGAATAAACTGCATTTAATTTGAGGAGGATATATATTATGGCAATCACTGCACAATTAGTTAAAGAATTGCGTGAAAAAACTGGTGCCGGTATGATGGACTGTAAAAAGGCACTTGTACAAACAGAAGGCGATATGGAAAAGGCAATCGATTTCCTACGTGAAAAAGGAATTGCAAAAGCTGCTAATAAAGGCGACCGTATCGCTGCTGAAGGTTTAACTTCAATCGTTGTTGAAGGAAACCAAGCGGTTATTCTTGAAGTGAACTCTGAAACTGATTTCGTTGCTAAAAACGAAGGCTTCCAAATTCTTGTTAAGGAATTGGCTGGGTTCCTTCTTGCGAACAAACCTGAAAGCGTTGAAGCTGCTCTTGAGCAAACAATGGAAAATGGAGCAAAAGTTGCAGATCATATCAATGCTGCTGTTGCTAAAATTGGGGAAAAATTAACTCTTCGCCGTTTCCAAGTCGTTTCTAAAACAGATAACGACGCATTTGGTGCATACCTTCACATGGGCGGACGCATCAGCGTACTGTCAGTTCTTGAAGGTACAACTGACGAAGAGGCAGCTAAAAGCGTTTCAATGCATATTGCTGCAATTAACCCTAAATATATCTCTCGCGACCAAGTGGATGCTAGCGAATTAGAACGCGAACGCGAAGTTCTTACGCAGCAAGCTCTTAATGAAGGAAAACCTGAAAAAATCGTTGCGAAAATGGTTGAAGGACGTATCAATAAATTCTACGAAGAAATCTGTGTTAACGAACAAGCTTTCGTTAAGAACCCTGATCAAAAAGTGGGACAATTCGTTGAATCAAAAGGCGGAAAAATCCAATCATTCGTTCGTTATGAAGTAGGGGAAGGTCTTGAAAAACGTCAAGAAAACTTTGCTGAAGAAGTAATGAACCAAGTTAAAAAAGACTAATTGTCAGATAATTAATAATGGGGAACACTCTTGTGTTCCCTATTTTTTGAAATGTCATGATTTTTTGGCAGTATTGCAAGAAAGCATGATGAACGAATGAAAAGATTACATAGTTGGAGGTTCTCATGAGTAACGCTAAATATAAACGTGTCGTTCTAAAACTAAGTGGTGAAGCATTAGCCGGTGAAGAAGGATTTGGAATTAACCCTGCAGTAATTAAATCCATTGCTGAACAAGTCAAGGAAGTGGCTGAGCTTGATGTGGAAGTAGCTGTTGTTGTCGGTGGCGGAAACATCTGGCGCGGGAAAATAGGCAGTGAAATGGGCATGGATCGTGCTAATGCCGATTATATGGGGATGTTGGCTACAGTCATGAACTCATTGGCATTACAAGACAGCCTTGATCAGCTTGGAATTGAAACACGCGTGCAAACTTCCATTGAGATGAGACAAGTAGCAGAACCATACATTAGACGCCGTGCAATCAGGCATCTAGAGAAAAAGAGAGTGGTGATTTTTGCAGCTGGTACAGGTAATCCATACTTCTCAACGGATACCACTGCCGCCCTGCGTGCTGCAGAAATTGAAGCTGATGTCATCTTGATGGCGAAGAATAATGTGGATGGCGTATACAATGCAGATCCGGTTAAAGACAAAAATGCAGTGAAGTATGATAAACTTTCCTATCTTGATGTGATTAAAGAAGGGTTAGAAGTAATGGATTCAACTGCGTCCTCACTATGTATGGACAATGATATTCCATTGATCGTCTTCTCGATCATGGAAAAAGGTAATATTAAACGGGCCGTTTTAGGCGAAACGCTTGGAACTATTGTAAGGGGGAAATAAAAGATGCCGAAACAAGTTATTTCGAATGCGAAAACGAAAATGGAAAAAGCCATTGGAGCGTACACACGTGAATTAGCAAGCATCCGTGCCGGAAGGGCAAATGCCTCATTGCTTGATAGAATCTCGATTGATTATTATGGTTCGCCGACACCGGTTAATCAGGTGGCTGGTATTTCTGTCCCGGAAGCTAGACTATTAGTCATTCAACCATATGATAAAACGGTATTGGGTGAAATCGAAAAGGCGATTTTGAAATCAGACTTAGGCTTAAATCCTTCTAATGACGGATCGATCATCAGGATAGCCATCCCGGCGTTAACTGAAGAGCGCAGAAAAGAGCTTGTGAAAGTTGTGAAAAAAGAAGCGGAAGAGGCAAAAATAGCTGTCCGTAATGTGCGTCGCGATGCTAATGATGATTTGAAAAAGCTTGAAAAAAGTGGTGAAATCACTGAAGATGATTTGCGTGGCTATGCTGATGACATCCAAAAGATGACAGATGGCAATATCACGAAAATCGATGAAATTACAAAAGATAAAGAAAAAGAAATTTTGGAAGTATAATTTCCATTGAAGAATTGATTAAATAAAGAGGGCCGAATCCATACTGGGTCATGTCTTGGTGCTAACATATAGGTGTGCTTAAAGGAGAAAACTGTTATAATAAGGTTTCTCCGATAATGATTACTCCTTGAGTTAGTATGTTGCATGCAAACGTTGGAGGTGGCCTTTTTTTTGCATTTTTCATGTCAGTCATAATCGGTTTCAGAAAAAAGAAGGAATGATTTCTCCCTTTCAAGCTTCTAATGAAGAAATAATTTTCATAATAATAATATGAGAACCAGTTTTTTTTTGATATTATAATATAGATTCTTTTTAAGCGGCAGAAAGCTTGATATACATAGTGCACGAAAAACTTTGCCTTTGTAGAGAGATAAGTACAACCTGATGGGGGACTAACATATGTATTCACTTTGGAAGCGTTTCGTTAAAAAAGATGCTTCTTCCGATGTAACAAATAGGATTCAGCATATTAAACAGTTTGATGTTCCTCAGCATATCGCCATCATTATGGATGGGAACGGCCGTTGGGCCAAAAAGCGTGCATTGCCACGTGTGGCGGGTCATCATGAAGGAATGAAAACCGTTCGTAGAATTACGAAAGTTGCCAATAAATTAGGGGTCAAAACTTTGACGGTCTATGCGTTTTCCACTGAAAATTGGAAACGCCCGAAAAGTGAAGTCGACTTTTTGATGAAGCTGCCCCAGGAATTTCTTGGGACTTTTTTGCCCGAGCTCATTTCGGAAAATGTTAGAGTTGAAACGATTGGGGACTTGTCGCTCATTCCGTCACATACTCAAAGTGCCGTTAAACGGGCAATGGAAGACACGAAAGACAATGATGGGATGATTCTGAATTTTGCCCTGAACTATGGAAGCCGTGGGGAGATTGTATCTGCAGTGAATAGCATCATTCAAGATGCTAAGAATGGTATAATAAAGGAAAATGTAACGGAGGAAATGGTATCCAGTTACCTGATGACCAAACATTTGTCGGATCCCGATTTACTGATCCGTACTAGCGGTGAAATCCGTTTAAGTAATTTCATGCTTTGGCAGTCTGCTTATACGGAGCTTTGGTTTACTGAAGTGCTGTGGCCGGATTTTAGTGAAGAGCATTTATTGCAGGCAGTTGAGGAGTATCAAAAGCGTTCACGAAGATTCGGTGGCGTTTAATGTAGAAGGCGAGGAAAATGGAATAATGAAACAACGAATTATTACGGCGGTCGTAGTTGCCGCTATCTTCATTCCACTAGTCATTTTAGGGGGCACTCCCTTTTTACTGACGGTTTATCTGTTAGGTTCGATTGGTTTGTACGAACTGATGAAAATGAAAAAGTTACGTGTACTTTCTTTTGAAGCATTTCTTTCTCACATATTATTGTGGGTGCTTTTATTGCCTAATGAGCATACCGCTTTTTTGGCAGAAATTAATTATGATAAAGTTCAAGTATTCTTGATCGGGGTTTTGCTGCTGTTACTTTATACAGTCGTTTCAAAAAACCGTTTTACCTTTGATGACGCAGGCTTTCTAGTGATTTCAATCCTATACTTGGGGATAGGTTTCTACTTCCTATTTGAAACACGTGACTCTTTGGGGTTGGGGCTGATCTATATCCTGCTTACCCTATTTACGATCTGGGCAACTGATTCCGGAGCCTACTTCATTGGTAAATCGCTTGGTAAAAGAAAGCTATGGCCAGAAATAAGTCCAAACAAGACGGTGGAAGGATTTATCGGCGGGTTAATATCCGCGATGGTGGTGGGTGTTTTATTTTACTCCTTCTCCAGCCTTGATTACACGTTATTACAATTATTATTGATTTCATTAATCATTGGGGTATTCGGCCAATTGGGTGATCTCGTCCAATCCGCGTATAAACGTCATTATGGCGTTAAGGATTCAGGGAATCTCCTCCCGGGACATGGTGGAATTTTGGACAGGCTAGATAGTGTGATCTTCATTTTACCGATTTTGCATTTATTGCATGTTTTATAATATAAATATAGGCAAGCGTTATATGAATTAGGAGATGAACAATTTGAAAAATATCAGCCTTTTGGGCGCGACAGGATCGATTGGTCAACAAACGGCGGATGTAGTCAGGTCCCATCCAGATCAATTCAAGATCGTGGCGCTTTCTGCTGGAAAGAATATAGAATTGGTCAGGACTTATATACAAGAGTTTGAACCGAAACTGGTTTCAGTCCAGACGGAAGAAGATTATCATGTTTTGAAAAGTGAATTCTCCAACCGCAAAGATATCGAGTTCATGTATGGGGATAAGGGATTGACTGCTGTTGCTGTTTATGATCAGGCGACGATATTGGTCAATGCCGTCATCGGAAGCGTGGGTCTTTATCCGACACTTCAAGCAATAAAGGCAAAAAAGGATATTGCTATCGCCAACAAGGAGACGTTGGTGACGGCAGGTCATTTGGTCATGAGTGAAGCAAAAAAAGCGGGGGTCAGATTGCTGCCGGTTGACAGTGAGCATTCAGCTATTTTTCAGGCACTGCAAGGTGAAAAGGAAAAAAATATAGAACGTCTTGTCATTACTGCTTCAGGAGGCAGTTTTCGAGATCGGACCAGGGAAGAATTAAAGGATGTAACGGTGGAAGAGGCACTGAACCATCCGAATTGGTCAATGGGAGCTAAAATCACGATCGATTCAGCATCAATGATGAATAAAGGGTTGGAAGTGATCGAGGCCCATTGGCTATTCGATCTTCCCTACGATAAAATTGATGTATTGCTACATAAGGAGAGCATCATCCATTCCATGGTTGAGTTTCATGACTCCAGCGTGATAGCACAACTGGGGACACCGGATATGCGGGTGCCGATACAATATGCACTTACTTATCCAGACCGTATTCCGCTGGCAGGCCGCAAACGATTGAACCTTGCTGAAGCAGGCAAACTGCATTTTAGGGATATGGATTTCACCAGATATCCTTGTTTGCAATTCGCTTATAAAGCAGGTAAAATGGGCGGAACGATGACTACTGTATTGAATGCCGCCAATGAAGCTGCAGTCTCAGCATTCTTATCTGGAAAGGTAACCTTCCTTGAAATTGAGACGTTAATTGAAAAAGCGCTGAATCAGCATTCCGTCATAGCCCTTCCAGAATTAGAAACGATTCAGGAAGTCGATAATATGACAAGGCAGTATATAGAATCTTTAGTGAAAGATAGGTGACCGGAACATGCAGACTTTAGAAACGATTATAGCGTTCATCATCATTTTTGGAGCTCTAGTTTTTTTCCATGAGCTTGGGCACTTAGTGTTTGCAAAGCGAGCAGGAATCTTATGCCGTGAGTTCGCAATCGGTTTCGGGCCAAAAGTATTCACATATAAAAAGAAGGAAACCGTTTATACCATCCGATTGCTTCCTCTTGGCGGTTACGTGCGTATGGCCGGTGAAGACGCAGAAAATATAGAATTGAAACCCGGCTATCGGGTGGGGTTAATGTTCGATAATGATGAGAATGTTACAAAGATCATTTTGAACAATAAAGATAAATATCCTGATATTCGACTTGTGGAAGTTGAAGTGATCGACCTTGATCATAAACTGATCCTTACTGGTTATGAAGAGGGAGAGGAAGATACACTAAAAACGTTTGCCATCCATAAAGAGGCTGTGATCGTTGAAAATGGTGTAGAGAACCAGATTGCTCCTTTTGACCGGCAATTTGCCTCAAAGTCGCTTGGGCATCGTTTTCTGACGATTGTAGCTGGTCCGGCAATGAACTTCGTTTTGGCTTTTGTCATTTTTGTGCTGATCGGCCTGTTTCAAGGTGTTGTGGTGGATGAAGCGAAACTAGGTGAGTTGACTCCGGATGGTTCGGCTGTAAATGCCGGTTTAAAATCGGGAGATGTCATTCAATCCATAGAAGGTACGGAAGTCTCCACTTGGGGAGATGTTCAGGAAAGCATTCAAAAGAACCCTGGGCAAGAGATCGAGTTTGTCGTTGACAGGGACGGGAAAACACTAGAAGTACCGGTTGTTCCACAAGAAGTGGAAAGGGAAGGGAAGAAAATCGGGATTATCGGTGTTTACCCTCCGGTTGAAAAAGCACCGATTAAAGCTATACAATATGGTTTTACAGAAACGTATTTTTGGACAAAACAAATCTTCATCATCCTTGGTGATCTTGTAACGGGAGGATTTACGATCGACAGTTTATCTGGTCCTGTAGGCATATATAAATCAACTGAGGAAGTGGCGAAACAAGGTTTATTCACGTTAATGAAATGGGCAGGGCTGCTAAGCATTAACCTGGGAATCATGAACCTGCTTCCGCTGCCGGCATTGGATGGAGGAAGACTGTTATTCTTTGTGGTCGAATTCTTAAGAGGGAAACCAATTGACCGTCAAAAAGAAGGGATGGTCCACTTCATCGGCTTTGCTTTGCTGATGTTATTGATGATTGTCGTTACCTGGAATGACATCCAGCGATTCTTCCTGTAAGACATGTTTGGATAATGCAAAAACTGGCCAGCAGAATTATCTGTTGGCCGTTTTCTTATCTGAAGGGATTTCCTAGTTTTTTAATCGTTTTGGGAAAATTGTTTGTTTTCTAGGGAAATCGTAAGTATAATCGAGAATGAGTATATTAAATTAGCTTTTCTGAATGACCGGAAAGTCTTTTTTGTATGAATTGACCGTATTAAAATGTTGCGGTATCAAATTTACCGAAGCTGCAAGTAATTTAAAGGAAATATTGAAGAGGTGCAAATATGAAACAAAGTATGACGTTGATCCCTACATTGAGGGAAGTGCCTGCAGATGCTGAAATCAAAAGTCATCAGCTGCTATTGCGTGCAGGATTTATGAGACAAAATTCCAGCGGGGTTTATAGTTTTATGCCGCTTGGAAAAAAGGTGCTTCAAAAGGTTGAGGCGATCGTTAGGGAAGAACTGGAAAATGCAGGTGCAGTGGAACTGTTGATGCCGGCTTTACAACAAGCTGAATTCTGGCAGGAATCTGGACGCTGGTATACTTATGGTCCAGAGTTGATGCGGCTTAAGGATCGCAACAACCGTGAATTTGCGCTTGGTGCCACGCATGAAGAAGTGATAACCAGTTTAGTTCGCGATGAGGTGAAATCCTATAAGCGTCTTCCATTGACGGTTTACCAAATCCAAACCAAATTCCGTGATGAAAAAAGACCGCGTTTCGGATTGTTGCGTGGACGTGAGTTCATCATGAAGGATGCTTATTCTTTCCATGCTAATCAAGAAAGCCTGGATGCTGTATATAAAAATTTATTTGCGGCATATTCGAATATATTTAGCCGTTGTGGGTTGAACTTCCGTGCGGTCATTGCCGATTCTGGGGCAATGGGTGGTAAGGATACACATGAATTCATGGTCCTGTCTGAAATAGGGGAGGATACCATCGCTTATTCGGATACTTCCGAGTATGCAGCCAATATTGAAATGGCACCTGTGAATGTAAAATATGAAAAAAGCAGCGAAGAACAAATTGCACTTGAAAAAATTCATACACCGGGTCAAAAATCGATAGAAGAAGTTGCTGCATTCCTGAATACCAATGCAGCGAAACTAATAAAATCATTATTGTTTAAAGTGGATGAAAAGTATGTGCTAGTTTTGGTACGAGGAGATCATGAAGTCAATGATATCAAGCTGAAGAACTTCTATAACGCTTCAATCGTTGATTTGGTCGATCCAAATGAGACGAAGGAAGTCTTGGGATGTGCAATTGGATCTCTTGGACCAATAAATGTCACTTCTGATGTGGAAGTGATTGCGGATCTTGCCGTCGAAGCCATGGTTAATGGAGTTTGTGGTGCAAATGAGGAAGACCACCATTATGTGAACGTCAATCCCGCTCGTGATTTTAACGTGGCCAATTATATAGATCTTCGTTTCATCCAAGAGGGCGACCCATCGCCCGACGGAAACGGAAAAATTAAATTTGCCAAAGGAATTGAGGTAGGCCACGTATTCAAGCTGGGAACAAAATATTCCGAAGCTATGAATGCGACATTCCTGGATGAGAATGGACGGTCGCAGCCAATGATCATGGGATGTTATGGTATTGGGGTTTCCCGTACACTTGCAGCTGTCGCTGAACAATTCAACGATGAAAAAGGATTGGTCTGGCCAAAGAATTTAGCGCCATACCAAGTCCATTTGATTCCAATCAATATGAAGGATGAGGCTCAGGCTGCCCTGGCAGAAGATTTATATAAAGATTTAAAGGCACAAGGCATGGAAGTTCTAATGGATGATCGTCAAGAACGTGCAGGCGTAAAATTCGCAGACTCCGACTTGATCGGTCTCCCTGTCAGGGTGACTGTTGGTAAAAAGGCATCCGACGGAATTGTCGAAGTGAAAATTCGCAAAACGGGTGAGGTTCTTGAACTTGAAAGAGCTGAACTAACTCAAAAGCTTCACGAAATACTGGGATAATTTAAAAATGGGGGAACTAGGCATCATTCAATTGGATGATGCCTTTCCTTTTCATGGATTTGGATACTAGTGAAACATTCATGATATGTTATAATAGCCTCTGATATCAAAACGAAAATGCTAGTGAATAATATCTAAAGAGATAGTAGATAGGGGAGAGAGGGAATGGATCAAAATCCAAATAGCGGTAGAGAGAGATTTCAACTCTTGCTCCAGCAAATGGACTTGACCGAGGATGCCTTTGTGAATTATTTCATAGGTGCCGAAATTGATAAACTCTCAATCGAGAGGGAGTCCAAAACATGGCATTTTGCCTTTAATATACCTGCATTGATTCCTTGCAGTGTTCATACAAGACTTGCTACTCATCTGGCAAGTACGTTTTCCCATATTGCAAAGGTCACATTCAACTTGAATGTGGCCAATCCGCAAGTGACCGAACAATTGGTAAAAGAGTATTGGAAAAACTGCATTGGCGAGCTTGAAGGCATGTCTCCGGCACTGTTATCGCTTCTGAATGAACAAGTGCCAACGGTAAATGGATATAAGCTTATCGTAAGCGCCCGTAATGATACGGAAGCTGGTCAGCTGAAACGAAAATACTCCGGCATCATTTCGAATATCTACCAAACATTCGGTTTTCCTCCGTTGACACTTGAAGCGGAAGTGAAGGAAACGGTGTCGAATCCTGATTACCAAAAGTTTTTGGAAGAGAAACAAAAGGAAGACGCGGAAAAGGGACTTGCTGCGCTAGTGGAAATGCAGAAGAAAGAATCGGAAAAAGGCGGCGACGATGGCGTCTACGAAGGACCGGTTAAAATTGGCTACACGATTAAAGAAGATGCGGATTTCCGCAGAATCGAACAAATTATCGATGAAGAGCGCAGGATTGCTATCGAAGGCTTCGTATTTGATGCAGAAGTGCGTGAGTTGCGAAGCGGACGAAGCCTGTTGACATTTAAAGTCACGGATTATACGAGCTCGATATTGGTCAAAATGTTTTCGCGTGATAAAGAAGATGCTGCCATACTTGCCCGAGTGAAAAAAGGGATGTGGGTACGTGCCCAAGGCAGCATTCAAAATGATACATTCGTACGTGACCTTGTAATGATCGCAAATGATATTAATGAAATTTCTAAACAAGGACGGCAGGATAAGGCACCGGAAGGAGAAAAGCGTGTAGAACTGCATATGCATACCCCAATGAGCTCGATGGATGCAGTGACACCTACTTCAGCGCTTGTTGCCCAAGCTGCAAAGTGGGGGCATAAGGCTGTTGCCATTACAGATCATGCGGGAGCACAATCATTCCCTGAAGCTTATAGTGCCGGGAAAAAGAATGGTATCAAAATCCTTTATGGCGTCGAAGTGAATCTTGTAAATGATGGTGTACCCATCGTTTATAATGAGGCGCATATCGCTTTGGCAGATGCAACCTATGTTGTGTTTGACGTAGAGACGACGGGTCTGTCAGCTGTTTATGATACGATCATTGAATTTGCTGCAGTCAAAATCCGTGACGGGGACATCATTGATCGCTTCGAGTCATTTGCTAATCCGCATCACCCACTATCCAATACGACGATAGAATTGACTGGAATCACTGATGATCTTGTAGAAAATGCTCCAGAAGTCTCGGAAGTGCTGGAAAAGTTCAAGGAATGGGCGGGCGATGCGATCCTGGTTGCCCACAACGCAGCCTTCGATATGGGGTTTTTGAATATAGGTTATAAAAACTTGGGTTATCCTAAAGCTTCCAATCCTGTGCTTGATACTTTGGAACTTGCCCGTTTCTTATATCCGGAGTTTAAAAATCACCGGTTAAATACACTATGTAAAAAGTTCGATATTGATTTGACCCAGCATCATAGGGCCATTTATGACGCCGAAGCTACAGGTTACCTTATGCTGAAGATGCTGAAGGATGCAATGGAAAAGGAGATTACCCATCATGATCAACTTAATGACAATATGGGTAAAGGAAATGCTTACCAGCGTTCCCGGCCGTCCCATTGTACGTTGATCGCGCAAACACAGGCGGGGTTAAAAAACCTTTTTAAATTAATTTCAATATCACACATCGATTATTTCTATCGTGTGCCCCGATTACCGCGCTCACAACTTAAAAAGTATCGTGAAGGAATCCTGGTCGGATCGGGATGTGATAAAGGGGAAGTTTTTGAAGGGATGATGCAGAAGGGTTTTGAGGAAGTCGTCGATATCGCCGAATTCTACGATTATCTTGAAATCCATCCGAAGGAAGTGTATCAGCATTTGATTGAGCTTGAATATGTACGGGATGATAAATCATTAGAAACGATCATCTCCAATATCGTCAAGCTTGGTGAAAAGCTGGACAAGCCAGTCGTAGCCACGGGAAATGTGCATTATTTGGATCCGAATGATAAAATTTACCGTAAAATCCTTGTGAATTCACAAGGCGGCGCGAACCCGCTGAATCGTCATAAGCTTCCTGACGTACATTTTCGGACAACAGATGAAATGCTGCGGGAATTCTCCTTCCTCGGTTCCGAGAAAGCCAAAGAGGTCGTGGTAACCAACACGAATAAAATCGCTGATATGATTGAAGAAATCAAGCCAATCAAGGATGAGTTATACACACCTAAAATTGAAGGTGCAGATGAAGAGATGCGTGAAATGAGTTATGGCATGGCAAGGAAGATTTATGGGGAAAACCTGCCGGAAATCGTGGAGGCCCGTCTTGAGAAAGAATTGAAAAGCATCATCGGCCACGGTTTTGCCGTTATTTATTTAATTTCCCACAAGCTTGTTAAAAAATCATTGAATGATGGTTATCTAGTTGGCTCGAGGGGATCGGTTGGATCATCTTTCGTTGCCACCATGACTGAAATTACAGAGGTGAACCCTCTTCCGCCGCATTATGTATGTCCTGAGTGCAAGAAATCCGAATTCTTCAATGACGGTTCTGTAGGTTCAGGGTTTGACCTGCCCGATAAAGACTGTCCCGATTGTGGCATCGCTTATACAAAAGACGGGCATGATATCCCGTTTGAAACTTTCCTTGGATTTAAAGGGGATAAGGTTCCGGATATCGACTTGAACTTCTCCGGTGAATATCAGCCGAAGGCCCATAACTATACGAAGGTCTTATTCGGTGAAGAATATGTATATCGTGCCGGAACGATTGGTACGGTCGCTGAAAAAACGGCTTATGGATATGTTAAAGGGTATTCCTCTGATAATAACATCCATATGCGCGGAGCCGAGACCGATCGCCTTGTAGCCGGTTGTACTGGTGTGAAAAGGACGACTGGACAGCACCCGGGCGGAATCATCGTCGTTCCGGATTATATGGATATCTATGATTTCACACCAATTCAGTTCCCTGCGGATGACCGGAATTCAGAGTGGAAAACAACTCACTTTGATTTCCATTCCATTCACGATAATATTTTGAAACTTGATATACTTGGACACGATGATCCGACAGTAATCCGGATGCTTCAAGATTTAAGTGGCATCGATCCAAAGACCGTTCCTACCGATGATCCGGAAGTAATGAAAATATTCAGCAGTACTGAATCTTTAGGAGTTACCGAAGAACAGATCATGTGTAAAACGGGTACGCTTGGCATCCCGGAATTTGGTACGCGTTTTGTCCGGCAGATGCTTGAAGATACGAAACCTACGACTTTTTCCGAGCTTGTTCAGATTTCAGGCCTTTCCCACGGTACGGATGTATGGCTGAGCAATGCACAGGAACTGATCCACAACCGGATCTGCACACTAAGTGAGGTTATAGGCTGCCGGGATGATATTATGGTCTATCTGATCTATCAAGGTCTCGATCCTTCCCTGGCGTTTAAAATCATGGAATCTGTACGTAAAGGGAAAGGGCTCTCAGAGGAATTCGAAGAGGAAATGAGGAAAAATGAGGTGCCGGAATGGTATATCGATTCATGTAAGAAGATTAAATACATGTTCCCGAAAGCCCATGCTGCAGCTTACGTCTTAATGGCTGTCCGGATTGCCTATTTTAAAGTTCATCTGCCCTTATTATACTATGCGGCCTATTTCACAGTACGTGCCGATGATTTTGAAATCGACGCCATGACACGGGGATCGCAAGCGATCAAAGCAAAAATGGAAGAAATCATGGTAAAGGGATTGGATGCATCCACAAAGGAAAAGAATACATTGACGGTTCTTGAACTAGCTTTGGAAATGTGTGAACGAGGATATTCATTCGCTAAAGTGGACTTGTACAAATCCAGTGCAGATCAATTCCTAATTGAAGGAAATACTTTGATTCCGCCTTTCAATTCGATACCTGGTCTTGGAACGAATGCGGCGATCAATATTGTCAACGCACGGGGAAATGGTGAATTCCTCTCTAAAGAAGACCTTCAACAGCGGGGTAAGGTTTCGAAGACCATCCTTGAATACCTTGATAAACAAGGCTGTCTGGAGTCATTGCCTGAACAAAATCAGTTATCTTTATTTTAAAAGAGGAAACGGATTTCAAAAAGGAAGAAACAGACATGATATTTGCATAAATATCTTGATTATGGTATATTTTTATTGGAAATACTAAGAGGAACCAATGGCAAGAGTGGGG
Source organism: Peribacillus sp. S4 (assembly GCF_046715815.1). Classification (NCBI taxonomy): domain Bacteria; kingdom Bacillati; phylum Bacillota; class Bacilli; order Caryophanales; family Bacillaceae; genus Peribacillus; species Peribacillus sp. S4. Next base: position 1,715,863 of record NZ_CP175708.1, read on the forward strand.
AAACCCACTCTTTCGTGTTGTAATGACCATTTATTTTGAATCCGAAACCAAGCGCATACAACGCACGTATGGAGGAAACAAATGAGTAAAAAGGTAACGGAAGTCGTAGAGGAATTAGCATTACCAATTCTTGAAGAATTGCAGCTTGAATTAGTCGAAGTGGAGTATGTGAAGGAAGGTAAAAGCTGGTTCCTTCGAGTGTACATTGATAAAGAAACAGGCGTAGATATTGATGATTGCGGAAATGTGAGTGAAAAACTCAGTGAAAAGCTTGATGAGGTTGATCCGATTCCACAAAATTATTTTCTCGAAGTTTCATCACCCGGAGCTGAAAGGCCTCTGAAAAAAGAGAAGGATTTCCTTAATGCTATCGGTAAAAATGTTTACATAAAAACATACGAGCCCATTTTAGATGAAAAAGAATTCGAAGGAATCTTAACCAGTTTCGATGGTGAAGAAGTGACAATCGAAGTCAGAATCAAGACAAGAAAGAAAACGATCGTCATACCATTCGAAAAGGTAGCCAAAGCAAGATTGGCGATTACCTTCGCTTAAGTCAAGCAAATCATTAATTTAAATATCCGTAAGGGGGATCACCATGGGCAATGAGTTATTGGATGCTCTCTATATTTTAGAAAACGAAAAAGGAATTTCCAGGGAGGTTTTGATCGACGCGATTGAATCTGCCCTTATATCGGCATATCGCCGTAACTTTAACCAAGCACAAAATGTACGTATCGACTTGAATCTTGGTAAAGGAACAATGCGTGTATTTGCCAGAAAAGACGTTGTTGACGAAGTGTTCGATTCGCGTCTGGAAATTTCTGTTGAAGAAGCAAGAGCAATTGATCCCAACTATCAGTTAGATGATGTTGTCGAAATGGAAGTAACACCTAAGGATTTCGGCCGTATTGCTGCACAAACAGCAAAACAAGTCGTCACTCAAAGGGTGCGTGAAGCGGAACGGGGCATCATTTATGCCGAATTCATCGATCGTGAAGAGGATATCATGACTGGTATCGTTCAACGCCAGGATTCCCGATTCATTTATGTGAGCTTAGGTAAAATCGAGGCTTTGCTCCCGGTGAATGAGCAAATGCCGAATGAACAATATAAACCGCATGACCGCATTAAAGTTTTCATCACTAAAGTTGAAAAGACTTCCAAGGGTCCGCAAATTTTTGTATCCCGTTCACATCCTGGCCTTTTAAAACGTTTATTCGAAATCGAAGTGCCTGAAATTTTCGATGGAACAGTCGAGATCAAGTCAGTTGCCCGCGAAGCAGGCGACCGTTCAAAAATCTCCGTGCACTCCGATAACGAAGAAGTCGATCCTGTCGGTTCCTGTGTAGGCCAAAAAGGCCAGCGTGTTCAGGCCATCGTCAACGAATTGAAAGGTGAAAAGATCGATATCGTCAAATGGTCGGAGAATCCGGTCATTTTCGTTGCGAATGCTTTAAGCCCTTCAAAAGTACTTGAGGTCATTGTTAAAGAAGAGGAAAAGGCGACGACTGTAATCGTACCGGATTATCAACTCTCCCTGGCAATTGGTAAGCGTGGACAAAATGCCCGTTTAGCTGCAAAGCTTACAGGCTGGAAAATAGATATCAAGAGTGAAACGGAAGCCCGCGAAGCTGGTATATATCCTGTGGAAGAACAGGAATTCCTTTTGAGCAGAGATAGTTATGTTACTGAAGAGGAAACAGATTTCGAAGAGGATAACGAGTAATTCGAGGTGAAAAAAGATGAATAACCGAAAAAAAATCCCGATGCGTAAATGTGTGGCGACAGGCGAAATGAAGCCGAAGAAAGAACTCATTCGCATCGTTCGATCTAAAGAAGGGGAAGTCAGCCTGGATCCGACCGGTAAGAAATCTGGAAGGGGAGCTTATTTGACTCTTGATCGGGATGTTATCGAGCTGGCCAAAAAGAAAAATGTGCTGGCTAATCACCTTAGTACCCAAATCGATTCTTCCCTTTATGAACAATTGCTCGAATTAGTGAATAAGGAGAAAAACTAACACCATGACCCAACAACAACAATGGATGTCTCTATTAGGTTTGGCCAATCGAGCACGCAAGCTAATTTCGGGTGAAGAATTAGTGGTTAAAGAGATTAGAAGCGGTAATGCCAAAGTTGTTATTTTATCCGCGGACGCTTCAAAAAACACTGAAAAAAAAATATCTGATAAGTGCGCATTTTATCAGGTTCCTTTAAAAAGAGTCGAAAGCAGGTCATTGCTCGGCCATGCGATAGGTAAGGATGCTAGAGTTGCCGTCGCAGTTCTGGATGAAGGTTTTGCACAAAAACTCCGAACGCTGCTCGATTAAATTTTACGGGGGTGAACGTATGACAAAATTGCGTGTATATGAATATGCAAAACAAAAGAACGTTTCAAGCAAGGATGTAATAAATAAACTTAAAGAAATGAATATAGAGGTAACAAACCATATGACAGCATTAGACGATTCAACTGTAAATAAATTAAACGATTCAATCAAACCTAAAAACGAAGATAAAAGCCAAGAGCCAAAAGCTAACGCTACGGTTGCGAAGTACGAAGCCGAAGCGGATGAAAAGAGCACTGTCAATAAAGAAAAACTGAAGAAGAAACCACCAGTTAAACCTGTAGGGACGAAAAAACCAACTGGCGGCCAGTTCAACAAGGGTCGCAATAACAAGAATAAAAATAATAAACAAAGACAACAAGCGCCTCAGGCACCTGTTACAAAACGTAAAGAAAGAGAACTTCCAGAGAAAATTACGTTTTATGAGTCTTTGACGGTTATGGAACTTGGAAAAAAACTTCACCGTGAACCTTCTGAAATCATTAAAAAGCTCTTTATGCTTGGTGTTATGGCAACTATCAACCAAACTTTGGATAAAGATGCAATTGAAATGATTTGTGCGGAATACGGTGTAGTGGCCGAAGAAGAGATTCGTGTCGATCTAACAGACCTTGAATCACTTGTCACTGAGGATGCTTCTGAAGATTTGATTGAACGTCCGGCTGTCGTGACGATCATGGGTCACGTTGACCATGGTAAAACGACATTGCTTGATTCTATACGCCATACAAAAGTCACTGAAGGCGAAGCGGGCGGAATCACTCAGCATATCGGTGCTTATCAAGTTAAAGTTAACGATAAGAAAATAACATTCCTTGATACACCAGGTCATGCTGCGTTTACAACAATGCGTGCCCGCGGTGCACAAGTTACCGATATCACCATTCTTGTCGTCGCTGCGGATGATGGCGTCATGCCTCAAACGATTGAAGCGATCAACCATGCTAAAGCGGCAGAAGTTCCAATTATCGTTGCTGTAAATAAGATGGATAAAGAAGCTGCCAATCCGGACCGTGTCATGCAAGAATTGACAGAACATGGTTTAGTTTCTGAAGCATGGGGCGGAGACACAATTTTCGTACCAATTTCAGCTAAGAACGGTGAGGGTATCGATAGCTTGCTTGAAATGATTCTTCTTGTCAGTGAAGTGGAGGAGTATAAAGCGAATCCATCTCGTAAAGCAAATGGAACGGTTATCGAAGCACGTTTGGATAAAGGGCGCGGATCGGTTGCCACATTGCTTGTTCAAAACGGAACGTTGAAAATTGGGGATCCGATTGTTATCGGTAATACATTCGGACGTGTTCGTGCGATGGTCAACGATCTTGGACGCCGTGTTAAGGATGCAGGTCCTTCAACACCGGTTGAAATCACTGGATTGAACGAAGTGCCGCAAGCCGGCGATCGCTTCATCGTCTTTGAAGATGAGAAAACGGCCCGTCAAGTTGGGGAAGTGCGTGCACAGAGACAACTTGCTTCACAACGTAATGAGAAATCCCGTGTAACCCTGGATACTTTGTTCGAACAAATGAAAGAAGGGGAAATAAAAGAATTGAACATCATTCTAAAAGCTGATGTTCAAGGTTCTGCAGAAGCAGTAGCCGCTTCCCTGAATAAAATAGAAGTGGAAGGCGCTAAAGTGAAAATCATTCACATAGGCGTTGGTGCCATTACAGAGTCTGACATCATCCTAGCTACTGCTTCGAATGCGATCGTCATCGGATTTAACGTCCGTCCTGACGTGAATGCGAAGCGTGCAGCTGAATCAGAAAATGTTGATGTCCGTCTACACCGCATCATCTATAAAGCGATCGAAGAGATCGAGTCGGCTATGAAAGGGATGCTTGACCCTGAATTCGAAGAAAAAATTATCGGTCAGGCTGAGGTTCGTACGACTTTCAAAGTATCTAAGGTTGGTACGATTGCCGGTTCTTACGTTACAGAAGGAAAAATTACACGTGATAGCGGAATTCGCTTAATTCGTGAAGGTGTCGTCATTTACGAAGGTGAAATTGATGCATTGAAACGTTTTAAAGATGATGTTAAAGAAGTGGCAACGAACTATGAGTGCGGTATTACGATTAAAAATTACAACGACCTTAAAGAAGGCGATGTAATTGAAGCGTATGTAATGGAAGAGATCGAACGTAAATGATCGTTGGCTCCGTCCAATGTGAATGCATCATCCATGACACCCATTCTTTAAAAGAAAAAAGGGCCGTGCTTCAGCGTGTCATGACACGGCTTAAGCAGAAGTTCAATATTTCTGTAGCAGAGACCGATTTTCAGGATTTATGGCAGCGGACAAAGATTTCAATCGTAACCGTAACATCCTCAAGGAAGGCTACTGAACGGGAACTTCAAAATGCCCTTAAATTTCTAGATTCTTTTCCGGAACTAGAGCGAACAATAACAGATATAGACTGGCTTTAGGCTATCGAGGTGATATTATGAGCCTTCGTTCAAATCGTGTTGGCGAACAAATGAAAAAAGAGCTGAGTGAAATTATCGGCCGAAAAATTAAAGATCCAAGAATCGGATTTGTTACAGTGACGGATGTCGCGGTTACAGGCGATTTACAACAGGCAACAGTTTATATTTCCGTTTTGGGTGACCAGGAACAAAGGGAGAAAACCCTGCAAGGTCTAGCTAAGGCAAAAGGATTCATGCGTTCAGAAATTGGGCAGCGAATCCGCCTGCGCAAAACCCCTGAGCTGTTTTTTGAATTTGATGAATCGGTCGATTATGGTAATCGTATCGAGTCGTTGATTTCCCAAATCAATTCAGAGGATAAACCGGCTGAAAAAGACGAGGAATAAGCAAGCAGTAAAAGGAGGCCGACTCAATAAGTGCTTTGCACTTCTTGAAGTCGGTCTCTTTTTTTTGAAACCGAATATAAAAAAAGGAAAGACACCTTTCGGGACGGGGTTCATAATCGTTTAAGGTGTTTTATAAAAGATGAGGTGAAAGCGTGAACGGTATTCTTCCATTATGGAAACCCAAGGGATTGACATCCCATGATTGTGTTTTTAAATTAAGAAAGATTTTAAAGACAAAAAAGGTTGGTCACACAGGTACTTTAGATCCTGATGTAACAGGGGTTTTACCTATTTGTATTGGCAGGGCAACAAAGATAGCCGAATATCTGACAGAAGCCGGTAAAGCTTATGAAGGAGAAGTGACCCTTGGTTTTTCAACGACAACTGAAGACGCAAGCGGAGAAAAAGTCGAAGAGAAAAAGGTTGATCAAGTGATTCAGCGTAAACGGATTCTGGAGATGCTTGAATCATTGACTGGAAAAATTGAACAGACGCCGCCGATGTTTTCAGCGGTAAAGGTGAACGGGAAGAAATTATATGAATATGCCCGTGCAGGGATAGATGTGGAGAGGCCGACAAGGGAGGTCACCATCTATGATATTACCCTTCTCGATGATCGTTCTGAATTTAAAGGGGAAACCATATCTTTTCGTTTTCGCGTAAATTGCAGCAAAGGAACGTATATTCGGACACTTGCAGTCATGATGGGGGAAGAACTGGGTTTTCCTGCTCATATGTCAGACTTGACGCGTATTGAATCAGCAGGTTTTAAGCAGGAGGACTGTTTCACATTTTCTGAAGTGGAAGAGTTCATGGAAAATGGTCAAACGGATGAATTTCTGTTGCCTTTGGAGCGGGGATTATTTCATTTGCCCAAATTTCAGATTAGTGATAAAGTAGCAAAGAAAGTACTTAACGGGGCGGTATTGGAACAAACAAAGGATGTTGTTGTTGAAAAAGGAATGCCATTTGTGATGGTCGATCCAGCAGATAAGGCCATTGCCATTTATCAAATACATCCGACAAAAGAGGGATTAATTAAACCTGTAAAAGTATTGGCACAAGAAATATAGACCGTTTTACCGCCGGAAAGAGGAGATTGAAAGGTGAAAGTGATCGCAATAGAGCATCCTCATCAATTTAATACGGATGATTTTCCCGAGCTTGTAATGGCGCTTGGATTTTTTGATGGCATACATAAAGGCCATCAAATTGTCATTCAAACCGCCAAGCAAAAAGCCGATGAAATGAATCTTAAGTCAGCAGTCATGACATTTGACCCGCATCCTTCTGCAGTACTGGGTAGGAAAACGGAAAATATCCGCTATATCACTCCACTTGAAGATAAGGTGGATATCATAGAGTCGATGGGGATCGATTATTTATTCATTGTCCATTTCAGCAAGGAATTTGCTTCGGTACTGCCGGAACGGTTCGTTGACGAATACATTGCCGGGCTGAATGTCCGTCATGTAGTTGCAGGCTTTGATTATTCATACGGTCGCTATGGTCAAGGGTCGATGGAAGATTTGCCTGTTTACGCACAGGGCAGATTTTCGCAGACAGTCGTTGCAAAACAGACACTTGAAGATGAAAAGGTTAGCTCGACGAGAATCAGGGAAACTCTCGGTAATGGCAACTTCTCCGACTTTTATCATTTGGCTGGGCGACGCTATTTAACGAAAGGTCATGTCGTTCACGGTGAAAAGCGGGGCAGGAAGTTGGGTTTCCCCACCGCTAATATTGAAGTAAGTGACGATTATATCTTCCCTGCTGCAGGCGTGTATGCCGTCAGGATCAAAATAAGCGGTAAATGGTATAACGGGGTTTGCAATGTCGGATACAAACCTACGTTCCACGAGGAAAAACCTAAATATCCCACTGTAGAGGTCCATGCCTTGGAGTTCTCGGGAGATATTTATGGCAACCAGGTTTCGGTTGAATGGCATACAAGGCTTCGTAGTGAGCAGAAATTTCCCGGACTTGAAGCATTGGTCGCACAGATCGAAACGGATAAGCAAAATGCAATAGCCTATTTTGCAAAGCTTGAAGCATAAAAGACAAGACTTGCAATTTTGACGAAAAACATGTATTCTATTGTATGTATGAAAATAACCATTGCTTGGCTAGTCGAGACTCCGACGCTGGCTCGGTAATTGGTGATTTTACAGAATTTTAGGAGGAATAATAACATGGCAATTACACAAGTACGCAAAAACGAACTTATCGCAGAATTCAGAACTCACGATACTGACACTGGATCTCCAGAAGTTCAAATCGCAGTATTAACAGAAGAAATCAACAACTTGAACGATCACTTACGCACACACAAAAAAGACCACCATTCACGTCGCGGTCTTCTAAAAATGGTAGGTAAACGTCGTAATCTTTTAACTTACCTACGTAACAAAGACGTTACTCGTTACCGTACACTAATTAACAAATTAGGTCTACGTAGATAATTTTTTCAGGAAGGCGGGAAATTTCCCGCTTTTTTGGTGTTAATCAAATGATTTGGACGTGTTCTACTTAAGGCTGGGCCTTCGTCCTTGGGACTCGGCAGGAGCCGGGTCCTTTTCCATTTATAAATGATCAGGATATACATAATCAAATGAATGAAATTTTTATTCATTTTACTGTTAATGCTTGTTTTTTTCGTGCATAATAGGAATAGTTTGGTTTTAACTCGAGTTTAGTTACTTTCACATATAAATGATTTAATCCAATACAGGTTTAGGTAAACTAAGCCTCTAAGTGAAGATTCAGAGAGGGGTTTAATAAATGGGACAGGAAAAACATACGTATTCATTTGACTGGGCCGGCCGTAATGTAACGGTAGAGATAGGGCAATTAGCCAAACAAGCGAACGGGGCAGTTTTAGTCCGTTATGGAGAAACTGCTGTATTAAGTACTGCGACAGCTTCGAAGGAACCTAGAAATGTTGACTTTTTCCCTTTGACAGTCAACTACGAAGAAAGACTTTATGCAGTCGGTAAAATTCCGGGAGGCTTCATCAAACGTGAAGGACGACCGAGTGAAAGGGCAATTCTTGCAAGCCGTTTAATCGATCGTCCAATCCGTCCGCTTTTCGCCGATGGCTTCAGGAACGATGTTCAGATCATCAGCATGGTCATGAGTGTCGATCAAGATTGCTCTACGGAAATGGCAGCCATGCTAGGTTCTTCCCTTGCACTTTCAGTTTCCGATATTCCGTTCGAAGGTCCGATTGCTGGAGTTGTAGTGGGGAGAATCAATAATGAATTCATTATTAACCCTACTGTTGACCAACTAGCTAAAAGTGACATCAATCTGACGGTTGCCGGCACTAAAGATGCCATCAACATGGTTGAAGCCGGAGCGAATGAAGTACCAGAGGAAACAATGCTTGAAGCAATCATGTTCGGACATGATGAAATCAAGAAGATCATTGCATTCCAAGAGAAAATCGTTGCTGAAATCGGCAAGGAAAAAATGCAGGTCACTTTATACCAAGTGGATGCTGAACTGGAAGCAGAAGTGAAAGGCCTATGTGAAGCAGACTTGAACAAAGCTGTACAAGTTCAGGAAAAACATGCTCGTGAAGACGCGATCAAAGCAGTAAAAGATCGTGTATTGGTTCATTATGAAGAAGAAACTGATGAAGAAAAATTAAAGCAAATTAAAGAAATCCTTAATAAATTGGTTAAATCCGAAGTCCGCCGTTTGATCACGGAAGAAAAAGTGCGCCCGGATGGCCGTAATCCTGACGAAATCAGACCATTATCATCTGAAGTCACCATTCTGCCCCGTACACATGGTTCCGGATTGTTCACACGCGGACAAACCCAAGCACTATCCATCTGTACATTAGGTGCACTTGGTGATGTGCAGATTCTGGACGGACTTGGGACCGAAGAGTCAAAACGTTTTATGCATCACTATAATTTCCCGCATTTCAGTGTAGGTGAAACTGGTCCTATCCGTGGGGCAGGACGCCGTGAAATCGGTCACGGTGCACTTGGTGAAAGAGCATTGGAGCCTGTCATTCCAAACGATAAAGACTTCCCATATACAATCAGACTTGTATCTGAAGTCCTTGAATCGAACGGATCAACATCACAAGCAAGTATCTGTGCAAGCACTTTGGCAATGATGGATGCCGGAGTTCCATTGAAAGCTCCAGTTGCCGGTATTGCCATGGGCCTAGTCAAATCAGGTGAGCACTATACAATCTTAACGGATATTCAAGGTATGGAAGATCATCTGGGAGACATGGACTTTAAAGTCGCAGGGACTTCAAAAGGTGTTACTGCCCTACAAATGGATATTAAGATTGAAGGACTTTCAAGAGAGATTCTTGAAGAAGCTTTACTTCAAGCCAAACATGGCCGGATGCACATTTTGGAATCAATGATGTCAACGATCAATCAACCGCGTGAGCAGTTATCCAAATATGCTCCAAAAATCGTTACAATGTCCATAAATCCGGATAAGATCCGTGATGTCATTGGACCGAGCGGAAAACATATCAACAAAATCATTGAAGAAACTGGCGTGAAAATCGACATCGAACAAGATGGAACGGTATTCATATCTTCTACTGATGAACCAATGATTCAAAAAGCGAAGAAAATCATTGAAGATATCGTACGTGAAGTCGTAGTGGGCGAACTATACTTAGGTAAAGTTAAACGTATCGAAAAGTTCGGTGCCTTCGTTGAAATCTTCAATGGTAAAGACGGTTTGGTACATATTTCTGAACTGGCTGAAGAAAGAGTCGGAAAAGTGGAAGATGTCGTTTCACTTGGCGATGAATTATTGGTCAAAGTCACTGAGATCGATAAGCAAGGAAGGGTTAACCTTTCCCGTAAAGCAGTCTTGAAAGAGCAAAAAGAGGCAGCCAACCCTTCTCAATCGTAATGAAAAATAGAAATCCGGCATGCGATTCCTTGTGAATCTGCATGCTTTTTTTGTTTAAAGGTATTGGAATATCCATGGGGAGAATGGCGTCAAAAGGATGTCATGTTCTACCTTGTCCGTTTTCTTCATACATTTTGGTATGAAGGGGGCGTAAAAAATGAATAATAAATGGAAGCAGATAGTTGCGATAAGTGCCATTGCAGGTATATCATGGTTATTAGTGCAAAATCCATATACACAAATTTATTTGACCCAATTAACCGATGATTCAGTTGCTTCTATGAAGCAAGAAGACGAGCTTCTTTTACAAATAAAAGAATCAACAAAAAAATATGAGATTGCACCACAGGATGCACGAATAGATTCTGTTTGGAAAACCGTTCCTGCATATAACGGCCTGAAGGTAAATATTGATGATTCGTATAAAGCCATGAAGAAGGAGGGCGTGTTCGATAAGAATAAGCTGGTATTTCAGCAGGTCCCTGCAAAGATACATATGGAGGATCTGGAGCCGGCGCCCATTTACCGGGCCCATCCCGAAAAGCCAGTGGTATCATTTTTAATCAATGTGGCCTGGGGGAATGAATACCTACAAGATATGTTGGCCGTGTTAAAAAAGAATAATGTTAAGGCCACGTTTTTCCTTGAAGGTAATTGGACCAAGAAAAATCCAGAATTGGCCAAGATGATTAAGGGTGGCGGGCACGAAATTGGAAATCATTCTTATTCACATCCAGATATGAAAAACATATCCGCACAAGCTACACGTGAGGAAATTCGAAAAACGAATGAAGTCATTGAAGCTGTGACAGGTTTGAAAATGAAATGGTTCGCACCGCCAAGTGGAAGCTACCGGGATGAAACGGTGAAAATCGCGGATTCTTTCGGTATGGAGACCGCCATGTGGAGTGTGGATACGATCGACTGGCAAAAGCCAAGCCCTGAAGTCCTTCAACAAAGAGTGCTTTCTAAGGTACACCCTGGAGCATTTATATTGATGCATCCGACTGAATCTACTGCAAAATCATTGGAAACGTTAATAATTGAAATAAAAAAGAAAGATTTAGATGTTGTTACCGTTTCGGAAGCAGTAGATGAAGAGCGATCGAATCCATAATGTATTGGTAACGATATCAGCATAGAATGATTGGGAGGAATGTTAGTTGATTAAGAAATACACGTGTCAAAATGGAGTTAGAATTGTATTGGAAAATATTCCAACTGTACGTTCAGCGGCAATTGGAGTATGGATCAAAACAGGTTCAAGAAATGAAACGCCAGAATTGAATGGGGTTTCACATTTTCTGGAGCATATGTTCTTTAAAGGGACAACTAAGAGAAATGCGCGTGAAATTGCCGAATCGTTCGATAGTATCGGTGGACAGGTGAATGCATTCACTTCAAAAGAATATACATGCTATTATGCTAAAGTAATGGATAACCATGCAAGCTATGCGCTTGAAATCCTGGCTGATATGTTCTTCAACTCAACATTTGATGGGGAAGAATTGAAAAAAGAAAAAAATGTCGTCTATGAAGAAATAAAAATGTACGAAGACACACCAGATGATATTGTCCATGACCTCTTAAGCAAGGCTGTATATGAAACTCACCCCCTTGGTTATCCAATACTAGGGACGGAAAATACGCTTGAAACCTTCAATAGTGATACATTAAAAAAATACGTCCATGACATGTATACACCCGATAAGGTAGTCGTGTCCATTGCCGGAAATGTGGATGAAAAATTGATCAAGGAAGTCGAAAGCTACTTTGGCTCTTATCAAGGAGGGGATGACCGTCTTGAATTGGTCAAACCTTCCTTCCACGAAAATAGGATCACCCGTAAAAAAGATACGGAACAAGCCCACTTATGCCTTGGTTACAACGGATTGGAAATCGGCAATGATAAAACATACAGCCTGATTACCTTGAATAATATCCTTGGGGGAAGCATGAGCAGCCGTCTATTCCAGGACGTCAGGGAGCAGCGCGGCCTTGCCTATTCCGTTTACTCTTATCATTCCAGCTATCAAGATAGCGGTATGGTGACAGTATATGGGGGGACAGGCACAAATCAGCTTGACAGCCTGTATGAAACCATTCAGGAAACATTGGATACTTTAAAAAGGGATGGCATTACGGAAAAGGAATTACGGAATAGCAAAGAGCAACTTAAAGGAAGCTTGATGCTCAGCCTTGAAAGCACGAATAGCCGCATGAGCCGGAACGGAAAAAATGAGCTTATGTTGGGTGAGCACCGTTCCCTTGATGATATCATCATCAAGATTGACGAAGTGACTGAGGATACCGTCAATGAATTGGCAAATCAAATCTTTACGGAACATTCCTTGTCATTAGTGAGCCCGCTGGAAAATTGGGACAAATAATATCGAACAAGTCTGAACCTTCTTTAATGGGAGGTCAGGCTTTTTTTCTTTGAATGCGGGAGTGTCCAGTGTTATGGACAATATTTGGTTAAATGCCTTCTAAGTTTACCTTTTTCGGATATAGATTGAATAGAAGACGAAAAAGGGGGAACCAAAATTGAGGTTAAGCGAACTGAGCGGTAAGGAAATAGTCGATGTGAATAGGGCGGAAAGATTAGGAATCCTTGGTCAGACGGATTTGGAAATAGATGAAACTGGACAAATTACCTCGTTGATCATTCCATCTGTCAAATGGTTCGGCCTTTTAAGGAATGGCAGTGAAATAAGAGTGCCATGGGAACATATAAAAAAAATCGGTGCGGATATGGTCATCATTGATTTTCAGGAAGGACTTTCGCTTAAAGACGGAGAGCATATGGACGGATCATGACGCTCGCTTCATACTCCTTGGAACTTTTTGAAATACACTCTCGAAAACGCCTTAGCTGGCAATAGCTATGGCGTTTTTTCTTTTCTTATCACCGTTTTTTAAGTAAAAACATAAGATGGCAGGGTAACTAGAGAATGTAGCAAAAACCGAATTGCTTCCTGAAGGAATTGTATCATGGGGCAAGGAATGTTTAGGATCTTTTATATAAAGAAGGTGACGGTTTTAATGCTTACAGGCATGCAAATCGCTGTAATTGGTGGAGATGCGCGTCAGCTTGAAGTTGTCCGTAAACTGACAGAGCTTGATGCAAAGCTATTATTGGTAGGTTTTGAACAGCTCGACCATGCTTTTACCGGAGCTGTTAAGGAAAAAATGGAAGATATAAACTTCAAGGAATTGGATTCAGTTATTTTACCTGTCCGGGGTACGGATTCAGATGGGAAAGTAGAAACGATCTTTTCCAGTGAAGAGGTTGTTTTGACTGAAGAAATGATAAAAAATACCCCGGAACATTGCACTTTTTATGCAGGAATCAGTAACGATTACCTCGATGAGATATTCAAGAAGGTGGATCGCAAACTTGTTCTATTGTTCGAACGTGATGATGTCGCTATTTATAATTCGATTCCCACTGTTGAGGGTGCGATCATGATGGCCATTCAACATACGGATTTTACTATCCATGGATCAAATGTAGCCGTTCTAGGACTGGGAAGGGTCGGTATGAGTGTAGCCCGGTCATTCCAGGCGCTTGGAGCAAAAGTAAAGGTGGGGGCAAGAAAAAGCGAAGATATAGCAAGGATCAGTGAAATGGCATTAGCCCCTTTTCATTTAAATGATCTTGCTGCAGAAATGAAAAATGTTGATATATGTATCAATACGATCCCTTTTCCTATAATTACCGCAAAAGTCATCGCTAATATGCCCGTTCATACATTAATCATCGACCTTGCTTCAAAACCGGGGGGGACGGATTTTCGTTACGCTGAAAAAAGGGGAATTAAGGCGCTGTTGGCACCGAGCCTGCCGGGGATAGTCGCTCCGAAAACAGCTGGTCAGATATTAGCGAATGCACTGGGACTATTGATTCAAGGCGAGTTCTTGAAAAGGAAGGGGAAAATGATATGAGTCTCAAAGGTAAACGGATTGGTTTCGGATTAACAGGATCACATTGCACATATGATGAAGTGTTTCCGGAAATAGAAAAACTTGTAAATGAAGGGGCGGAAGTCATCCCAATCGTAACATCGACTGTTCAAAACACGGAAACCCGTTTTGGAAAGGGCGAAGACTGGGTCGAAAGAATAGAAAAATTGACGGGGAATCACGTCGTTGATACAATCGTCAAAGCGGAGCCTTTAGGACCTAAATTGCCACTCGATTGTATGGTGATCGCTCCTTTAACGGGTAACTCAATGAGTAAAATGGCAAATGCACTTACCGATTCGCCTGTACTTATGGCTGCAAAAGCGACGATGAGGAATCACCGTCCAGTCGTGGTCGCGATATCAACAAATGATGCACTTGGGTTAAATGGTGTCAATCTAATGAGGCTGATGGCAGCAAAAGATATTTATTTTGTTCCATATGGCCAGGATAATCCCACAGGCAAACCAAGTTCCATGGTTGCAAGGATGAGCATGATAAGGGATACGATCATATCGGCACTGGAGAGGGAACAGATTCAACCAGTCATCGTCGAAAGGTTCAAGGATGATTTAGCCTGAACAAGTTTTTGCCACGGATCTGCTTTCAACGACTGACATATATGCATAAATTTGTGGGTTGAAGTTATAAAAAACCACTCCACTACCAGAATATTTTGTTAAAGTCCGACCCTTTGGAATGTTAATGTGATAAAATAAATGATATTCTGAACATGAAGTAATAAATCCAACAAATAACTAATTTAAGAGATAGAAAAGGAGTATGTATAAATGACTGAGACACAGGGATTGCGTATTGCAGTTGTGGGAGCAACTGGAGCAGTAGGACAACAAATGATTTCAACACTCGAACAAAGGGACTTACCGATTAAGAAAATCATCTTTTTATCATCGGCTCGTTCCGCAGGCATCAAACTTACGTTTAAGGGCGAAGAAATCGAAGTGCAGGAAGCAAAACCTGAAAGCTTTGAAGGCATCGATATCGCTTTATTCAGTGCTGGAGGAAGCGTGTCTAAGGAATTGGCTCCAGAAGCAGTGAAACGCGGTGCGATAGTGGTGGATAATACGAGCGCTTTTCGCATGGATGAAAATGTGCCGCTAGTCGTTCCTGAAGTAAATGAAGAAGACTTGAAGCAGCATAATGGGATCATTGCAAACCCGAATTGTTCAACTATCCAAATGGTTGTGGCATTAGAGCCTATCCGCCAGACATATGGCTTATCAAAAATTGTCGTTTCTACCTACCAGGCTGTTTCTGGTGCAGGTGCAGCAGCGATAAATGAATTAAAGGAACAGGCTCGCGACTTGCTTGATGAAAAAGAGATCGATCCGAAAATATTACCGGTAAAAGGGGACGAAAAGCATTATCAAATCGCATTTAACGTCATTCCCCAAATCGATAAATTCCAAGATAATGGGTACACATTCGAAGAGATGAAAATGATTAATGAAACAAAGAAAATCATGCATATGCAAGACCTGCCAGTGGCTGCAACTTGCGTGAGGCTTCCTGTTGTAACAGGTCATTCGGAATCTGTATACATTGAAGTTGAAAAAGAAGGCATAGCGGCTTCTCAAATCAAGGATTTAATGAGAACGGCACCTGGAATAGTGTTGGAAGACGAACCGGAACAACAAGTTTACCCAACACCTGCTTCATCCGTCGGCAAGAATGATGTATTCGTCGGTCGAATTCGCAAAGATTTGGATGAAGATAAAGGCTTCCATTTATGGGTGGTTTCCGATAATCTATTAAAAGGTGCAGCTTGGAATTCCGTTCAAATTGCTGAAAGCCTTTTGAAATTAGGTTTGGTTACCGTTAAGTAATAATTTATTCTTAATGAACTCGACAGAAAAATAAATTCCAATAGGATAGAGAGTTTTTGTCAGCTTCCCGGATCGGGGAGCTGGCTTATATTTGGGGTGCATATTATGAAAATTATCGTCCAGAAATACGGTGGGACATCCGTTCGTGATGAGGAAAGCCGTTCATTTGCCAAGGGGCATATCGAAAAAGCGATTAAAGAAGGATATAAAGTAGTGGTTGTGGTATCAGCAATGGGAAGAAAAGGGGATCCTTATGCAACGGATACCTTACTTTCCCTTGTAAATGGAGCCAAAGCCAGCCTTTCAAAGCGAGAACAGGATTTACTTATGTCTGTCGGAGAAACGATATCATCTGTAGTATTTACTAACATGCTCTTGGAACATGGTATTGATGCGGTTGCTTATACTGGAGCTCAAGCAGGATTCATGACGAATACCGACTATTCCAGTGCGAAAATAATCGAAATGAAATGCGATCGCCTCATGAAAGAACTTGAGGTGAAGGATGTTGTCGTTGTAGCAGGTTTCCAGGGAGCTGCTAAAAATGGTGACATCACGACCATCGGCCGTGGTGGAAGTGATACTTCAGCAGCTGCATTAGGTGCCGCATTGCAAGCTGAACGGGTCGATATTTTTACGGATGTGGAAGGAATCATGACAGCAGATCCGCGGATTGCCGATCAAGCTCGTCCATTATCAATCGTTTCATATACGGAAGTTTGCAACATGGCATATCAAGGGGCGAAGGTCATTCATCCGAGAGCTGTTGAAATTGCGATGCAGGCGAAAGTCCCGATTCGGATAAGGTCAACATACAGCGAAGGTTTGGGAACCCTTGTTACAGGCATGAACAAGGGAAGCCAGGGCAGTGACATACGTGAAAGGCTTGTGACCGGGATTGCCCATGTACCAAAGATCACTCAAATCAAGGTCCGTGCGAAAAAAGATCAATATAATCTACAGGCTGAAGTTTTCAAAGCGATGGCAAATGCCTCCATTTCAGTTGACTTTATAAATATATATCCAAGTGGTGTAGTTTATACCGTATCGGAAGAGATGACAGAACTTGCCCTCTCGATTTTGGCCGAGCTTGGTCATGAACCGGTCATTGAAAGGAATTGTGCCAAGGTATCGGTAGTCGGTGCAGGCATCAATGGAGTACCTGGCGTGGCAGCGAAGATTGTCACAGCGCTTTCCGAAAAGGAAATTGCCATTCTCCAGTCAGCGGACAGCCATACGACAATTTGGGTACTCGTAAAAGAAGAAGATTTAATAGAAGCCGTTAATTCCCTGCACTATGCATTTCAATTGCATGAAGGGGAAGTCCAATAATCAGGTTTTTTATTAAGTAATGTTTTAAAAATTAAAGAGGTGTTAGATGATGATATTTGGTAGAGTATCAACCGCGATGGTCACCCCTTTCGATAGCAAGGGAAATATTGATTTTCAAAAGACGACTTCATTGGTTAATTACTTATTAACGAATGGAACCGATTCGCTTGTGCTGTCGGGAACGACAGGGGAATCTCCAACTTTATCTTCGGAGGAGAAAATCGCGTTATTGCGTCATGTTTCTAAGGTTGTTGAAAAACGTGTGCCCATCATCATGGGTACAGGAAGCAACAATACGTATGCTTCCATCGAGTTGACAAAAAAGGCGGAACAAAATGGCGCCGATGCGATAATGCTGGTTGCCCCATATTATAGTAAAACGAATCAAGAAGGGCTGTACCAGCATTTTAAGGCTATTGCAGCCAGTACGAAGCTCCCTGTTATGGTATATAATATCCCTGGGAGGGCTTCAGTTAACATTGAACCGGAAACGATCATCCGCCTTTCGAAAATTCCTAATATCGTAGCCGTTAAGGAAGCGAGCGGGGATTTAAACGCTATGACCCAAATCATAGCCGGCACGGATGAAGATTTTGCATTATATAGCGGGGACGATGCTTTAACACTACCGGTGTTGGCGATTGGTGGTGTGGGTGTAGTATCGGTTGCTTCACATATTGCTGGCAAGGAGCTGCAGAAAATAGTGGAGGCCTTCATCAGTGGGAACTTGAAAGAGGCAGCCCGTCTGCATCAGGAACTGTTACCGCTTATAAAAGGTTTGTTTGCAGCGCCAAGCCCTGCACCTGTCAAAACAGCTCTTCAGTTATATGGAATTGACGTTGGATCGGTGAGACTCCCAATCGTGCCATTGACGGAGCAGGAACGCCTGGCATTAACCAAGGTATTAAAAAAATAAAAAGACACGGAACAAGCTGATCGTTGAAGATTGGCTTGTTTTTACATAATGATCTATATGAACGGGATATACTTTCCGATTTCGGGATGATAGTATTGGAATTTTTTATGATCAATTGAAACATCTCTTACATAATAGGTTGTTTTTTTGAATTATATGAAAAAGTACCTCTGAAAATGGTAAGTGTTGTCATGTTTTTTGAACATCGGTTATAATGAAATCATTGGGAAATTATGAACGGGATTTTTTAAGGAGGATATTCGATTGGGTAAAGATAAAAATAATGGAATAAAAGTGATTTCTCTTGGAGGACAAGGGGAGCTTGGTAAAAATATGTACGTCGTTGAGGTGAACGAGGACATCTATCTTCTTGATGCAGGATTAATGCTGCCGGAAGACGAAATGCTCGGAATCGATGCGGTCATCCCAGATATTTCTTATTTGATGGATAATAAGGAACGGGTGCAGGGGATATTCATTACCCATGGTCATGAAGACCATATGGGAGCGCTTGCTTATGTCTTGAAATATTTACCGGCTCCTGTTTATGGGACTAAGCTTACACTTGCTTTAATCAAAACGAAATTAAAGGAAGATGGCTTTAACGGCAGGGCAACTTTCACTGAAATCGATTCGGATTCCCTTTTAAGTTTCCCTCAAGCAGCCGTGTCCTTTTTCCGGACTAACCATAGCATTCCCGATTCTGTCGGAGTCGTGATCCACACTCGTGAAGGTGCAATCGTTTATACAGGGGATTTCAAATTCGACCAGGCAGCAACGGATCTATATAAACCGGAAATCGGTAAGATGGCCAGTATCGGTGAAGAAGGTGTCCTATGCCTGCTTTCGGATAGCACCGGTGCCGAGAGGCCAGGTTATACGACTTCAGAAGCAGTTGTGGCCAAAGATATTACAGAGGCTTTCCATGCTGCCTCCGGAAGGATCATCGTTGCGTGCTTCGCTTCGAACATCAACCGGATTCAACATGTTTTCAATGCAGCGGCAGCAAGTCGCAGAAAAGTGGCAGTTGTAGGAAAAAGCCTTCAACGCGTTTATGAAACAGCCTTGAATCTTGGCTACTTAAAGGTCGAAGAAGAGCTGATAATCCCGATTAATGAAATTGGCCAGTATGACGACCGTGAAATCGTCGTGTTATCGACAGGTCATCAGGGCGAACCCATTGCAGCACTTCAAAAAATGGCAAAGCAGACCCACAAGCAGGTAACGATCAAAAAGGGAGACACCGTTTTGATCAGTGCATCACCCCTGCAGGGCGGTGAACTTATTTTATCCAAAACCGTCGATTTACTATACAGGGTAGGTGCTGAAGTGGTATCTGCCAATAAATATAAAGTGCATGTAACAGGGCATGGCAGCCAGGAAGAGCTAAAAATGATGATCAATTTGATGAATCCTAAATTCTTAATCCCTGTACATGGGGAATATCGCCATTTATATGCCCATCAAAAAGTTGGGGTTGCTGCGGGAATTAAGCGTGAAAACATCATAATTGCCGAAAAAGGGGATGTCATCGAACTTAAGGGCAATAAAATGGGGCTTTCCGGCAAAGTCTCTGCAGGAAATATCTTGATAGATGGCAGCGGTGTTGGAGATGTGGGTAATATCGTTCTTCGTGATCGGCGCTTGTTATCACAAGATGGCATTTTGATTGTAGTTGTCACGTTGAACCGTCAGGATAAAAGCATTGCAGCAGGCCCTGAAATCATTTCAAGGGGCTTCGTATATGTTCGCGAATCAGAAAAAATGATTGCGGAAGCAACTGAAATAGTAAGTGAAATCGTAAAGAAAAATGGGTCGCGCCAGCCTTTTGATTGGTCCACGCTGAAGCAGGAAATGCGTGATGCGTTAAACCAATTCTTCTATGAAAAAACGAAACGCCGCCCAATGATTTTACCGATCATAATGGAATATTAAGTATGGAACCCCTGATTTGAACAGTCAGGGGTTCTTTTTTCTGACTCTTATATCTTGAAGAATGAAGTCCGAGGCTCGAGACATAATAAAGCTATAGGCTAAAAGAGAAAGGGGTTGGCATAGTGGATAATGCACCATTACCAAATGAAAATGAAGGCAAGCAGGAAGGTAAGAATTCAACTTTAATCGAAAAGATCCAGCAGCTGGGGGCTACTAATGTTCCGCAACTATCTCAAGACTCAAAAATCCATTGTTTGACGATCATTGGACAAATTGAAGGACATATGCAGCTGCCGCCTCAAAATAAAACGACCAAATATGAACATGTTATTCCGCAAATTGTGGCAATTGAACAAAATCCCAATATAGAGGGGCTGCTTGTCATATTAAATACAGTCGGAGGAGATGTCGAAGCGGGACTGGCAATCGCAGAAATGCTGGCTTCCCTATCAAAGCCATCCGTCTCGATTGTACTTGGGGGAGGGCACTCGATCGGTGTGCCGATTGCGGTTTCGTGTGACCATAGCTATATAGCAGAAACAGCAACGATGACGATTCATCCAATTCGTTTGACGGGGCTAGTCATTGGCGTGCCTCAAACCTTTGAATACTTGGATAAAATGCAGGAAAGAGTGATTAAATTTGTTACGCGCCACTCCAACGTTACGGAAGAAAGTTTTAAGGATTTAATGTTTGCCAAAGGAAACTTGACACGTGATATCGGTACGAATGTTATCGGGGCCGAGGCAGTTGAAATCGGTATGATCGATGATGTAGGAGGAGTGGGCCAGGCCATGAGAAAACTAAATAGCTTCATGGAAGAAAGAAGGCCAAAAATTGCCGGGGAAGAGGAGGGGCTTCTGCAATGACGCTTTATACGATCGTTCCTGAAGAAATAATTTACCCTCATCACCATGAGAAGACGGCAAATTTAATAGAAATGATCTACAATGGTGTACATGTGATGGTTGAACATGACGGTGGCCGTACGTTTCGCATTGATCGAATCGTCAGCACCGATCCTGAAGATTATATGAATGTACACATTCAGCCGGGAGCTGTCATAAATGTGTTCGAACATATGAACCATTAGTAAATACGACTAACTGAGGTAAATTATGATATACTGGAATGAAATTCAGCAGCCGCTTGGCTGCTTTATTCATTATATGGGAAAAATGTCCGCCTAAAGAATGAATGGTATATATATCAAGGACAGGGTCATATTTATTTGGTATAATCAGTAGCGAACGTTTGTTTCGTGAAGGGAAATCAAGTAGTGATGTTGAATAGGAAAGTTAGAATAGTTTCATGAAGAATCAGGTGATATTATGGCAAAGAAGAAACGCAGAAAAAAGAATAGTACAGAGAAGTTAAAACTAACGCTTAAATATGAATTGATTGGCCTCACCATAATAGGTTTGGCCATCATTGCCATTGCCAAGCTTGGAGCAGTGGGAAACGGGACGGTCTTTTTAATCCGCTTCTTCATGGGGGAATGGTATATCCTCTTTTTGTTGGGAGCAATTGCAGCTGGTTTCTATTTGATGATAAAGAGAGAGGTCCCGTACCTGTTGAAACGGCAATTGGTCGGGATGTACTTCCTTGTTGCGAGCATGCTCCTGCTAAGTCATGTTACCCTGTTTAACATGCTTGCAGATGGGGGACCATTTACGAAGCCCAGCGTCATTTCGAATACATGGGAACTATTCTGGATGGAAGTGACCGGCAAGGCCAGCTCAAAGGACCTTGGGGGAGGTATGATTGGAGCGATATTATTTGCCGCTTCATACTTTTTATTCGACGAAGCTGGATCGAAAATCGTTTCATTCCTCTTTATCATTGTAGGTGCCGTCCTATTGACCGGGAAAACGTTAGGTGAAACCCTCGGGAAGTTTTTCAGGGGTCTTGGAGGCTTTTTCATAAAGCAATGGTCAGCATTCAGAGATGATGTGAAAACGTGGAATGAAGACAAAAAAGAAAAGAAAAAGAATCCCGTAAAAAAGAAGAAACGGCAAAACGAACCGGTGGAAGATACGGATCAGGCCCCTCTAGAAGAGGAAACACAGGAAATGGCGACGGAACGAATCATTTCCAGCTTTGCTGATAAAGCCTATAATGACGAAAACGAAATAATTCCCGCTGTTCCGGAAACTGCAGCTGAAAATGCAGGGGACCAGGATGATGCCGTTCCGCCTATGAATTTTACGGAAGTGGAGAATAAAGAATATCTTTTACCGCCTCTTTCTTTGTTATTGCAGCCTAAAAAAAACGACCAAAGCGGAGAGTACCAATTGATTCATGAAAATGCGGCAAAACTTGAGCGCACCTTTCATAGCTTTGGAGTGAAAGCGAGGGTCACTCAAGTTCATTTAGGTCCTGCCGTAACCAAATACGAAGTACATCCGGATGTAGGGGTGAAGGTAAGTAAAATTGTCAGCCTATCCGATGACTTGGCCCTTGCACTTGCCGCAAAGGATATTAGGATCGAAGCGCCGATTCCCGGAAAATCGGCAATCGGAATAGAAGTGCCTAACTCCGAAGTGGCGATGGTGTCATTAAGGGAAGTTTTAGAGGCCAAAGAAGTTGACAAGCCTGACGCAAAACTGCAAATAGGCTTAGGGAGGAATATTTCCGGTGAAGCGGTTAAGGCGGAGCTCAATAAAATGCCGCATTTACTAGTGGCTGGTGCTACGGGCAGCGGGAAATCCGTTTGTATCAATGGGATTATTACGAGTATTCTGATGCGGGCAAAACCGCATGAAGTGAAAATGATGATGATCGATCCAAAAATGGTCGAGTTGAATGTCTATAATGGAATTCCCCACTTACTCGCACCTGTAGTGACCAATCCGAAGAAAGCTGCACAGGCTCTGCAAAAAGTGGTCAGTGAAATGGAAAGGCGCTATGAGCTATTTTCTCATTCCGGTACGCGAAATATTGAAGGCTACAATGATTACATTAACCGGTATAACATTGAAGAAGACGCCAAACAACCGCTCTTGCCTTATATCGTGGTCATTGTCGATGAGCTGGCAGATTTGATGATGGTCGCTTCTAACGATGTAGAGGATGCCATCACAAGGCTTGCACAAATGGCACGTGCCGCTGGCATCCACTTGATAATTGCCACTCAGCGGCCATCCGTAGATGTAATTACAGGGGTCATTAAAGCGAACATCCCATCTAGGATTGCCTTTAGTGTCTCATCAATGACCGATTCGAGAACGATCCTCGACATGGGCGGGGCCGAAAAACTGTTAGGCCGGGGTGACATGCTCTTCCTGCCTTCAGGAGCTTCAAAACCGGTCCGCGTCCAAGGGGCCTTTTTATCCGACAATGAAGTCGAGGAAGTTGTCACATATGTCATCTCACAGCAAAAAGCACAATACAACGAAGAAATGATACCCGATGAAATTGCAGAAACCTCAAATGGTGAAGTCGAAGATGATTTATATGGGGATGCGGTATCCTTGATCGTAGAAATGCAGACTGCATCCGTTTCCATGCTGCAGCGCCGTTTCCGGATTGGCTATACCCGGGCAGCCAGATTGATTGATGAAATGGAGGCTAGGGGAATTGTCGGTCCATATGAAGGCAGTAAACCACGAAATGTATTGGTTACAAAAGATGAACAAGATGAAGCGCATTCATCATAGGTAAAGAAAAAACCGGGCAGCTGCCCGGTTTTTTAAATATTCATCGCCTCGTCTAAATGTTGAAGGCAGAAGTCGGTAATCATCGCTTCTTCATCTTCTTCTAAATCGAATTCGAGTGCGCCTTCGTTCCCTTTTTCAAAAATATCATATTTAATCAATTTGCCTTTTTGTTCTTCTACAGCAAAAAGCACCCGGATATATAAACCATTTTCTGAAAAGAGCTCATCCTCTTCAGGCACTTCAATATCCAAGAACAACTCGTAACGTTCCCCGGACAAAATACCAAATGGATCATTCAATTTTTCGATTGTGTATTCTGTAATCTTTAACATCTTGTGTACATCCCTTCAAAGAAGATAAATCCTATTATACAGGAAAAAAGCATCTTGAACATAGCTGCATGCATCTTGCATTTTTTTATAAATTTATCTGATTTAGGAGAATAATCGTACAAATTCCGCGGCCACATCTAGATTGAAAGACACAGGGAAGGGTAATTTCTCCTAAATTCTTTTAAAGTAAATAGTAAAACACTATTTATTTATATTAAAAAAAATGTTATATTATTTTCGATTAGTAGGAATGATTCAACATCAGAGGTCTGATGTCTTAAGAAATTAGCTGGGGGAAACTGTATGTCAATAAAATCAGATAGTCGACATTTATATTTGCAGGTCATTGATTACCTGAAGCAGGATATTGAAGCTGGAGTCTATCAGGAAAATGAAAAATTCCCTTCAGAATTCGATCTTGCGAAAAAATTGGGAGTTAGTAGGGCGACACTTCGAGAAGCGCTGCGAATTTTGGAAGAAGAAAACATTATCATTCGCCGCCATGGAGTTGGGACTTTCGTCAATCCGAAACCTCGGTTCACTTCAGGTATCGAGCAATTAAAAAGTGTCACGAACATGATTGAAGAGGCAGGGATGAAGCCGGGTACGATTTTCTTAAGCTCGACGGCCCAAGAACCTACAGAAGAGGATATACGCAGGTTTTCTTGTTCAACAGACGAACGCATCGTCAGCATCGAACGAGTAAGGACAGCGAATGGGGAGCCAGTCGTCTACTGTATTGACAAAATTCCTGAATCTATTCTTTCAGAAAATTTTGACCGTAATGATGAGTCTCTTTTTGATATTTTGGAAAGAGATGCGCATCGGAAAATTACGCATGCCGTAGCGGAGATTGAGCCCATTGGATATCATGAGAAAGTTTCTCCTATCCTTAAATGCTCGCCAGAAGCCGCGCTACTCGTTTTAAAGCAGATGCATCTGGATGATTGGGACCAGCCTATCCTGTATTCTGTTAACTACTTTAAAGCCAATATGTTCAGCTTTCATGTTCTTCGTAAACGTGTGTAGGCCTTGACTCTGCAAACGGATGAATGCAAGCGATTGTTTCGATTCCAAAAAAAGTCGATCAAAACGTATGCAAAAAAAATTAACGAGAAGTGAAAACGCAAACATGAATGACTTTTCAGAACATTCCTGCTCAAAAAACTATGTAAATTAGGGGGATAAAAATTGAAAAAGCGCAAATTAGGACTAGCTCTTTCACTTGTTCTTGCAGCCGGTACGCTACTGGGAGCATGTGGTAATTCAGAGAATGATGATAAAGAATCTTCAAATGGGAAAAACAAAGATAACTTCACTGTTGCGATGGTAACTGATACTGGAGGCGTGGATGACGAGTCGTTCAACCAATCCGCTTGGAAGGGCATTCAGGAATTCGGTAAGGATAATGGTCTGGAAAAAGGTAAAGATGGCTACAACTACCTGCAATCTAAATCTGATGCCGATTACGCTAAGAACCTGAATACGCTTGTACGTGAAGATTACCAACTAATCTATGGTATCGGTTTTCTTTTAGCGGAAGCTGTTGGTGAAGTGGCTGACCAACGTCCGGATTCACACTTTGCTATCGTGGATACAGTTGTAGACAAAAAGAATGTAGCCAGCATTAATTTTAAAGAGCAGCAAGGTTCTTTCCTAGTAGGTGTAATTGCCGGAATGCAAACGAAAACAAACAAAGTCGGTTTTATCGGCGGAGTTGAATCTGAGTTAATCAAGAAATTCGAAGTTGGCTTTAAGGCTGGGGTTTTATCTGTAAATCCGGATGCAAAAGTTGAAGTTAAATATGCCGGGGATTTCAATAAAGCTGACATCGGTAAATCAACTGCAGGCTCCATGTATTCTTCAGGTATCGATATCATTTATCATGCTGCTGGCGGAACTGGAAAAGGTGTATTCACTGAAGCAGTAGAGCAAAAGCAAAAAGATCCTAAGAGAGAAATCTATGTTATCGGTGTAGATAGCGACCAAGCTAAATTGGGAGCAGTTCCTGGAACAGACGACAACATCACTCTGACTTCTATGCTAAAACGTGTTGACGTGGCAGTTAAAGACCTTTCCGAGAAAGCGAAAGAAGGAAACTTCCCAGGCGGAAAAGTAATTGAGTACGGTATCGAAGAAAATGGTGTAGGCATTTCCGAAACAAAAGATAACGTAACAGAAGAATCTTTAAAAGCGGTCGAAGAATGGACAGAAAAAATTAAATCAGGTGAATTCGTCGTTCCGGGTACGGATGAAGAATTCGAAAAACTTGATTTATAAGCTGTAATGCCAGAAAGAATAGGGAGGCAGAATTGCCCTCTATTCTTTCTTTTCCCAATCACGCTTTGAAACTGAAAAAATATCGAATGAAAAACTATGAAAGAATCGTAGTTTTTCATTTGGTTTTTTTAAAAAAATCAATAAGCTAGTAAAAGCAATTAAATGATTTAAGAATATTTACACTCATTTTAGGAGTTGATAATACGTGGAATATGTAATTGAGATGCTTAATATCCGTAAGGAATTCCCCGGCATCGTCGCAAATGATAACGTTACACTTCAGGTTAAAAAAGGGGAGATTCACGCATTATTAGGTGAAAATGGCGCGGGTAAATCCACTTTGATGAATGTTTTATTTGGCTTATACCAGCCTGAGCAGGGAGAAATCCGTGTGAATGGCAAGCCAGTCAAGATTACCAGTCCCAACATTGCCAATGATTTAGGAATTGGGATGGTCCATCAGCATTTTATGCTCGTTGACCCTTTTACAGTAACGGAAAATATCATTTTAGGAAAAGAACCATCCAAAGCGGGTAAGATCGATTTAAAAGAAGCGAGCGAGGAAGTTAGGAAACTATCAGAACAATATCAGCTTCGTGTTGACCCCTATGCGAAAATTGCCGATATTTCAATAGGGATGCAGCAGCGTGTCGAGATTCTTAAGACGCTTTACCGTGGTGCGGAAATATTGATTTTTGATGAACCGACCGCTGTATTGACTCCTCAAGAAATCAAGGAATTGATTTATATTATGAAAGCCCTTATCAAAGAGGGTAAATCTATCATTTTAATCACACACAAACTTAAGGAAATCATGGAGGTTTGTGACCGGGTAACGGTTATCCGCAAAGGGCAAGGAATTGGTACAGTGAACGTCAACGAAACGAATCCTAACGAATTGGCGAGCTTGATGGTCGGTAGGGAAGTTCTATTCAAGACGGAAAAAACGGCCGCTACTCCTTCGGATGTAGTTCTCGAGGTTCAGGAACTGGAAGTCAAGGATTCCCGGGGCGTTTCAGCTGTTCGGAACTTGGATTTAACAGTCCGTGCAGGAGAAATTGTCGGTATTGCCGGTGTAGATGGAAACGGTCAATCCGAACTGATTGAGGCATTGGCTGGCCTAAGGAAGACAACAGCTGGTTCGATCATGCTAAATGGAAAAGAAATCAGGAATCTGAAGCCGCGTAAAATCACTGAAGCAGGTGTCGGCCATATTCCAGAAGACAGGCATAAGCATGGCTTGGTTCTCGATTACAGCATTGGGGAAAATATTGTCTTGCAAACCTACTATCAAAGGCCTTTTTCAAAAGCCGGTATCTTGAACTCAAAGAAAATATTTGAAAAAGCCCGTTCATTGATCAAAAGCTATGATGTTCGGACTCCGAGTGAATATACCCCGGCAAGGGCTCTTTCTGGCGGGAATCAGCAAAAAGCGATCATCGGCCGGGAAGTTGATAGGAACCCGGATTTATTGATTGCCGCACAGCCAACACGCGGGCTTGATGTAGGCGCGATCGAGTTTATCCATAAACGGCTCATTGAACAGCGTGATGCAGGAAAAGCAGTACTTCTCATTTCATTTGAATTGGAAGAAATCATGAATGTGAGCGATAGGATTGCCGTTATATACGAAGGGGAAATCGTCGCAATTGTCAATCCGAAAGAAACGACTGAACAGGAGCTTGGCCTTCTAATGGCCGGCAGTAAACGGACGGAAGCAGGTGGAAAACAAAATGTCTAAGTATTTATCTAAATTAACGAGTCCGTTAATAGCAGTTATCCTCGGCTTAGTCGTTGGGGCCATAATCATGTTGGTAAGCGGCTATGACCCAGTTGCCGGCTATGGCTCCATGGTAAATGGAATTATCGGGGATTCTTATTATGTAGGGGAATCCGTCAGGACAATCATCCCTTATATCCTTGCCGGTTTGGCAGTGGCTTTTGCTTTTCGCACGGGCCTTTTCAATATCGGTGTAGAAGGGCAATTAATTGTAGGCTGGCTGGCTGCAGTTTGGGTCGGAATCGCTTTTGATCTTCCAAGGATCATCCATTTGCCATTGGCCATATTAGCTGGTGCAGCTGCTGGGGCATTGTGGGCTTTTATCCCTGGTTATTTAAAAGCTAAGTTCCGTGTACATGAAGTAATCGTTTCCATCATGTTGAATTATACAGCTTTATATGTGACGAATTATTTAATTAGGAATGTAATGACTGACAAGCTGGATAAAACAGAAAGAATTGCTGATACAGCATCACTGCGGTCTCCTTTTTTTGAAAGCATTACGGATTTTTCCCGGATGCATTGGGGAATAGTGGTAGCGATTATTTGCGTAATCATCATGTGGTTCCTGCTTGAAAGGACCAAAACCGGCTTTGAACTGAAAGCGGTAGGTTTCAATCAGCACGCGTCCGAGTATGCAGGGATGAGTGTCAATAAGAACATTATACTTTCCATGGTTATTTCAGGTGCTTTTGCAGGACTTGCGGGTGCGATGGAAGGCCTTGGAACTTTCGGTTATGCCGCGGTCAAAGGCGGGTTCACAGGTATGGGCTTTGATGGGATTGCAGTAGCCTTATTAGGGGCGAATACGGCTATTGGTGTTGTGCTTGCAGCCTTATTATTTGGGGGACTGAAAGCCGGGGCCTTAAATATGCCGCTAGAAACCGGAATACCTAGTGAAATTGTGGATATTGTCATAGCATTGATCATTTTCTTCGTAGCATCCAGTTATTTTATTCGTTGGATTGCCGCTCGATTTAAGAAAGGGGTGAAATAAGTGGATTTTTTCCAAGTATTACAAATTATTATTCCATCTATGATAGCTCTAGCTGCTCCACTTATTTTTACTTCACTCGGAGGAGTGTTTTCTGAGCGGGCTGGTGTCATAAACATCGGTTTAGAAGGTTTGATGGTCATTGGTGCCTTTACAGGGATTGTTTTTAACTTAATGTTTGCTGATGTATTTGGGGAATGGACTCCTTGGCTCGCAGTCTTAGCGGCAATGATTGCCGGCTTGCTGTTTTCCATTCTGCACGCTGTGGCATGCATTACGTTCAGGGCGGACCAAACGGTTAGTGGGGTTGCCATCAACTTGTTGGCAGTAGGTCTGACCATGTTTTTGGTGAAGCTGATTTTTGACAAAGGTCAAACTGATAGAATCACAGAAACATTCCCAAGGATTGATGTTCCATTATTAAGTGATATTCCATTTATTGGGCCCATCTTTTTCGCAAATGGTTATTACATCGTATATATAGCGATTCTCATATCTTTTGTCGTTTGGTATGTTCTTTATAAAACACCTTTCGGGTTAAGGATTCGTGCAGTGGGAGAACATCCCATGGCTGCTGATACGATGGGTGTCAATGTTACGAAAATCCGATATGCCGCCGTTTTATTATCAGGTGCTTTTGGAGGTATCGGCGGAGCGATTTATGCTACCATCTTTTCAAATGAATTCAATCATGCGACAATAAATGGTCAAGGTTTCATGGCCATTGCCGCCATGATTTTTGGTAAGTGGCACCCGATCGGGGCAATGGGAGCAGCTTTATTCTTTGGTTTGGCTCAAAGTTTAAGTATCGTTGGCTCGAGCCTTCCCTTCTTCAAGGATATTCCATCAGTTTACCTCTTGATCGCTCCATATGTTCTGACGATCATTGCGCTAACTGGTTTCATTGGACGTGCTGATGCTCCAAAAGCATCCGGACAGCCATACATCAAAGGGAAAAGATAAGTGTCTAACCGGTCAGCAAACTGTGCTGGCCGGTTTTTTCTTTAGAGATTGAGCCATAAATGATGGTGAGCTGGTGAAAAACCAAAAAAAGTAGCTGTAACTTGCATGATTTTTCCTTTCACATGTATATTTTAAGTAGATGTTTAAAAGGGTTCCAATCTACAAACAATAAGCTAATAAAGGTGATTTATATTATGAGGAGGATTATTCATGTCTATTGCTTCCGATACAATTACGGAAAAAAGCGGCTACAAGCTTCATGTGGTCCGGACGGATAAATATAAAACGAACACTCTCGTGCTGAAGATGAAGGCCGCTTTGACAAAAGAGGACGTTACATATCGTGCACTGCTGCCATATGTGTTACAAAGCAATACAAGTAAATATCCTACAACACCCGAGCTTCGATCTTATCTTGATGATTTATATGGAGCAGGGTTTTATGTCGATGTAGCTAAAAAAGGAGAATATCAAATCATAAGTTTTACGATTGATATCGTCAATGAAAAATTCCTTAGTGATTCAACCCCGCTTCTCGAAAAGGCTTTTGGGTTGTTATCAGAGGTGATCTTCAATCCGAAGAAAAACGGCGAAGCCTTTGACTCTAAAACGGTTTCCAATGAAATCCGTTCCTTAAAACAGCGGATTCAATCCATTTCCGATGACAAAATGCGATATTCAGCTACACGTCTAGTAGAGGAAATGTGCAAAAACGAACCATATGCTTTAGAAGCGAGCGGTAATCTTCAAGACTTGGAAACGATAACTCCAGAGTCCCTATTCGCCTACTATAAAAAAATGCTGTCGGAAGATGAAATCGATTTATATGTAATCGGCGACATCGATGGATCGGAAGTGGAGGCACTTGCTGACAAGTATGTGTCGTTGCAAGAACGTGAGCCTGTTAGACTGCCGAGGGATACGGGCAAGGCAGTGGAGAAGGAAAAAGAAATCATCGAGAATTCGGATGTGAAACAAGGGAAATTGAATATCGGTTATCGAACCCAAGTTGCATACGGTGATCCGGATTATTATGCTCTTCAGCTTTTCAATGGGATTTTTGGTGGCTTTTCACATTCAAAACTTTTCATTAATGTCAGGGAGAAAGCCAGCCTTGCTTATTATGCAGCTTCAAGGCTTGAAAGTCATAAAGGACTATTGATGGTCATGGCTGGCATTGAAAATGCCAACTACAAGCAGGCATTGGATATCATTCATGCACAAATGAAGGAAATGAAGCAAGGTAACTTTTCCGATGAAGAACTTGCACAGACAAAGGCGGTCGTTAAGAACCAGCTCCTTGAAACCATTGACGTTTCGAGAGGGCTTGTGGAAATTTTATATCATAATGTGATTTCCGGGCAGGATATATCACTCGACGAGTGGTTTACAAAAACAGAGCGGACGACAAAGGAAGAAATCATTGCAGTTGGTCAAAAGATCCAGCTTGATACGATTTATTTCCTAACGGAAGCGGAGGTGCAAGGGTAATGGAAAAAATAGCATTCACTCAATTGAAAGAAGAGCTTTTCCATGAAAAAATGGATAATGGTCTCGAAGTATATATTCTTCCGAAAAGCGGGTTCAATAAATCATTTGCGACTTTCACGACGAATTATGGTTCAATCGACAACCATTTCAAACCATTGAATGAAACGGAATTCTCTAAAGTACCAGATGGGATTGCCCATTTTCTTGAACATAAGCTATTTGAAAAGGAAGATGGTGATGTTTTTCAGCAATTTTCAAAGCAGGGAGCATCTGCAAATGCCTTTACCTCTTTTACCCGTACAGCTTATTTATTTTCCAGCACGTCTGATTTCGAGAGGAATCTTACTACCTTAATTGACTTTGTCCAGGACCCTTACTTTTCGGAAAAGACGGTAGAAAAGGAAAAAGGAATCATTGGGCAGGAAATCAACATGTATGATGATAATTCAGACTGGCGGTTATATTTTGGGACGATTGCCAATATGTATCATCAGCATCCAGTGAAAATCGATATTGCCGGTACTGTGGAATCGATTGCAGGTATTACGAAAGATATGCTTTATGAATGTTATAATACGTTTTACCATCCTAGCAACATGCTCCTATTTGTTGTAGGACCGGTAGAGGTCGAAAGTACCATGAAACTGATTCGGGATAACCAAACTGATAAAGGGTACAACGAACAACCAGCAGTGGAACGTAAATTTGACGAAGAGCCGGAAATCGTTGCCAAGGATAAGGAAGTCTTAAGGATGAATGTCCAGACACCAAAAGTGATGCTGGGCATCAAGGCCATCAATGTAAACCAATCCGGTTTACAGCTTTTGAAAAGGGAATTGGCGACCAATATTTATTTGGAAATGCTGTTTGGCAAAAGTTCGCCTTTGCATGAGGAGCTGTATGAGGAAGGGTTGATCGATCAAAGCTTCTCATATGATTACACACAGGAACAAGGTTTTGGGTTTGCGTTAATTGGCGGGGACAGTGCCAAACCTGATGAGTTGATGGAGTCTTTATTCGGTATCCTGCAAAAATCAAAAGCCGGAACCGGCCTGAATGAAGAAAGCCTGCAAAGGACTATCAAGAAAAAAATCGGTTCTTTCCTTCGTTCCTTGAATTCGCCGGAATATATAGCGAATCAATTCACCAGATATGCATTCAATGATATGAACTTGTTCGATGTTGTATCGGTATTGGAAAAACTAACTATCGAAGATATCAGGGAGGTCGCCAAGGACTTAATATCCGATGAACGGATGACAGTCTGTCAGGTACTTCCGAAATAATATAAAGGGGGCGTGAAAGTGGGGAAACGTTTTGCCCTTATTACAGGAGCCAGTGGAGGAATCGGCAGGGAAATCGCTATAAAGCTCGCCGAGGAGAATTACTCACTTTATTTACATTATAACAGCAATGAAGAAGCGATACTTGCCCTGATTGAAGAACTGAAGCCTCATCAAGTCGAACTTATTCCGATACAAGCGGATTTGGCTGCACCGGACGGCTATAAGAAATTGGCGGAAAATATTTTTGCCCTTCATGCAATCGTCCTTAATAGTGGCAATAGCTATTATGGGCTTATATCTGATATGGATGAGACTATCGTTACTGAAATGGTTCAGCTGCATGTAACGAGCCCTTTCCAATTAACAAAGGAACTGCTTCCAAAGCTTATGTACCAAGAACAGGCTGCCATCGTTGCCGTCACATCAATTTGGGGGCAGACAGGTGCATCTTGTGAAGTATTATATTCAATGGTCAAAGGCAGTCAAAATGCTTTTATCAAGGCGCTTAGCAAAGAAGTATCGCTTAATGGAATCCGGGTGAATGCCGTTGCCCCCGGTGCGATTTCCACTTCCATGCTCGAATCTTTCAGTGCAGAAGATCTGGAAATCATCAAAGGCGATATCCCGATGGGCAGGATGGGGCATTCCAAAGAAGTCGCGGAGGCCGTATACTATTTGCTTTCCGACAAGTCGTCCTATATAACCGGGCAGATTTTAGGCGTAAATGGCGGATGGTACACATGATTTTTTTTAAAAGACATGAATAATTTCCTCAATTTCTTCACAAAATATCTTTGTACTATTTTGAAGGAAAGGGTGACCATTCATGTCTGTATTGGACAATTGGGATCAATGGAAAAACTTCTTAGGCGACAGATTACATCAAGGTGAACAACAAGGCTTGTCAGAAGGCGCTGTTACCAACTTGGCTTACGAAATCGGTGATTACCTAGCTAATCAGGTTGAGCCCCAGAATGATCAAGAGAAAGTGCTTGCTGATCTTTGGTCAGTGGCAAGCGATCAAGAAAAACATGCCATGGCAAGTGTCATGGTCAAGTTAGTCGAGAACAATGGAACGAAGTAAAATATCAATCCAAAAGGCCCTGTTATTAATTAACAGGGCCTTTTGGATTCGAGGGGGATGACTATTTGCCCTCTTATATAAAAATGAATACTTTTATAGGGTTTTTCCTTTTAACTTATCACGAAATGCTATATTATAGAAGCTAGACAATTAATATTAAAGTGTTCAGACCTTGAAATTTACGATGGATAAGTTTTTTGCCCATGATTAGGGTAAAAGCTTTTAGGCTTAAGGAGTGTTATCGTGGATAATAAAGAATGGTATTTTGAATATGAAATTCAAGTCAACCGTCCTGGTTTATTAGGGGATATTTCATCCCTTCTGGGTATGCTTTCCATTAATATCATCACCATTAACGGGGTCGATGAAGGCAGGCGTGGGTTACTTTTGTTGGCCAAAGACAGCCGTAATATAGAAAGATTCGAGTCGATTCTCCGTACGATGGATACGATAAAGGTCATTAAGCTTAGGGAACCTAAATTACGTGATCGCCTCGCAGTCAGGCATGGACGCTATATTCAGCGCGATGCCGATGAGAAAAACACTTTTAGGTTTGTTCGTGATGAACTAGGCTTGCTTGTCGATTTCCTGGCCGAGCTATTTAAACAGGAAGGTCATAAATTAATCGGGATCCGAGGGATGCCCCGTGTCGGAAAAACTGAATCTATCGTGGCATCGAGTGTTTGTGCTAATAAGAGATGGTTGTTTGTGTCCTCGACCCTTTTAAAGCAGACTATCCGCAGCCAGCTTATTGAGGATGAATATAATAATGATAATTTGTTCATTTTAGATGGAATTGTTTCCACTCGCCGTGCAAATGAGCGTCATTGGCAGTTGATTCGTGAAATAATGAGGCTTGATGCTGTCAAAGTAATCGAACATCCGGATGTTTTTGTCCAAAATACGGAGTATACCCTCGAAGACTTTGATTATATTATTGAATTGCGAAACAATCCTGAAGAAGAAATAACATATGAAGTTGTCGACCAAAAAGACCAGTTTTCAGGGTCCGATTTTGGTTCCTTTGACTTTTAAAATGGCAGGTGTTTTATTTGACTGAGTTGGGTAATCGATTAAAGGAAGCTAGGGAAGCCAAAGGTCTTAGCCTAGAAGATTTGCAGGAATTAACGAAGATCCAAAAGCGTTACCTCATTGGCATTGAAGAGGGAAATTACAGTATGATGCCAGGAAAGTTCTATGTACGGGCATTCATAAAGCAATATTGTGAAGCGGTCGGACTGGATTCAGAAGAGATTTTCGAACAATATAAGAGTGAAATACCATCGGTCTATAGTGAGGAATTGCCAGAACAGCTTTCACGGGTCCAATCCCGGAAAACCATTCCGGCAGGAGATTCAAAGGTAGTGGAATTGTTACCGAAGATCTTGGCTGCGGTTTTAGTCATTGGTGCGGCCGTATTGATTTGGGTTCTGGTATTGAACTATATGAGTAATCCGGATAACGAGGACAAAAAGGACGCGAAACAAAGCGATGCCGTGGGTTACAATAAAAGTGAAGAGTTTAACAAAGAAGAAGAGAATGCAGACCAAAAACAGAATGAAGAAAAATCAGATTCATCTGAAAAGAAGAATGAAGATGATACAGCAGTCAAAGATGAAGAGAAAGAGCAAAATCTTGCCGTCACAAGTTCCAGCGGTAAAAATAGTACGTATGAATTAAAAAATACCGATACTTTTAAATTAAAGGTGACCTCCAAAGGCTCACCATGGGTCGGCATAAAAAATGGTGAAGGTAAATTA
This sequence comes from Peribacillus sp. S4, assembly GCF_046715815.1. Taxonomy (NCBI): domain Bacteria; kingdom Bacillati; phylum Bacillota; class Bacilli; order Caryophanales; family Bacillaceae; genus Peribacillus; species Peribacillus sp. S4. The sequence goes on from NZ_CP175708.1 coordinate 1,751,555, forward strand.
CTTTTCCAAGGCACTATCGAAAAGGACAAAAGCCAGGAAATTGATTTCACCAATGAAAAAGAAGCTGTCATCAATATAGGCAGGGCATATGAAACAGAGATTTATGTGAATGATGAGAAGCTGGAGTATTCCATTTCACCGACTGAAGTGAATACGCAATTGGTTACGATACAATTTACGAAAGCCGAATAGTCATCTTATAGATGACTATTTTTGCTCTATTTAATGGTAAGGCGGCGGGGAATGGTCCACTCGGCATATAAGATTGGATTTTGAGTTAAATTATACATATAAGCATTATTTTAGATCTAAGACGCAGGCCCGAATGGCAGGCGTAAATTTTGGAGGTAAAAGTTTTGAATCTGCCTAATAAGATTACAGTAGCAAGAATCTGTTTAATACCAGTATTTTTAATCATCATGCTCGTTCCTTTTTCATGGGGGACTCTGACTTGGGGAGAATACAGTTTGCCAGTGGCACACCTGGCTGGAGCCATCCTCTTTATAATCGCTTCCACTACGGATTGGATCGATGGCCATTTTGCCAGAAAATATAATATGATTACTGATTTAGGGAAATTTTTAGATCCATTGGCAGATAAACTTCTTGTTTCGGCTGCCTTAATCGTTTTGGTTGATCTGGATTTAATGTACGGTCAATCTTGGATTGCCATCGTGATCATAAGTCGCGAGTTTGCAGTCACTGGATTGCGTTTGGTGTTAGCGGGTACAGGGGAAGTGGTTGCAGCGAACCAGCTAGGTAAAATTAAAACATGGGCACAAATTGTTTCTATTTCGGCTTTATTGCTGCATAACCTTCCATTCGCCCTCATTTCACTTCCATTTGCCAATATCGCATTATGGATTGCATTAATCTTTACAATCTGGTCAGGTTTGGATTATTTTATAAAAAACAAAGAAGTATTTGTTAATTCAAAGTAAAAACGAATGGTGGTTTTGAAAAGATGGATGCAGAAATCATTGCAGTGGGCTCAGAGCTTCTTTTAGGTCAAATCAATAACACTAATGGAAGATTCTTATCGCAGCAGTTTGCGGAAATGGGGATCAACGTTTTTTACCATACTGTGGTCGGGGATAACGACCGTCGATTACAACAAGCTATAGAAATCGCTGAATCGAGGGCGAACTTGATTGTTTTTACCGGTGGGCTTGGTCCTACCAAAGATGACTTAACGAAAGAAACGATTGCTCGCCATATCGGGAAAAAGCTCGTTTTTAATGATGAAGCTTTGCAATCCATTGAAGCTTACTTCCAAAAACGGGAACGGCCGATGACGGAAAACAACAAAAAGCAGGCCCTTGTCTTAGAAGGCAGTGAAGTGTTGGCAAACGATCATGGCATGGCCCCAGGAATGGTTTTGTCCAAATCCGGGATTACATATATGCTCCTGCCTGGTCCACCAAGTGAAATGGAGCCAATGTTTTTAAGTTATGGTTATGAAAAGATCATGAATAAATTGGAAAAGCATGAACGGATCGATTCCAAGGTTTTACGGTTCTATGGTATAGGTGAAGCCGAACTGGAAACGGTGATTGAAGATCTCCTTGTCAATCAAACGAATCCGACAATCGCTCCGCTGGCAGCCGAAGGGGAAGTGACGTTAAGGATCACCGCCAAAGGCCCTTCCAAAGAAAAATGCGAAGAACTTATTTTAGAAACGGAAAAAGAAATTCTTGGCAGGGTCGGCAAGTTCCATTATGGAAGTGATAATACTTCGCTAATAAAGGAACTTGTAAAAGAATTAACGGTCCGCAAGCTTTCAATCGCGGCAGCTGAAAGCTTGACCGGGGGGATGTTCCAAGAACAGCTGACAACCATCCCGGGCGCCGGTAAAGTCTTTAAGGGCGGAATGGTCTGCTATACGAATGATGCGAAGTCCAATGTCCTCGGCGTCAGTGATGATACCATATCTGAGTATGGGGTGGTCAGCGGTGAGTGTGCAATGGAAATGGCCTCTAATGTCCGGAGTAAGCTCGATGCGGATGTAGGCATAAGTTTTACGGGTGTTGCAGGGCCGGATGAACAAGAAGGCAAGCCTGTTGGAACAGTATTTATTGGCATTTCCTATCGCGATGGAAACACTCATTTCAAGGAGTTGAATCTTTCCGGTAGCAGGGCGCAAAACCGTATTCGGAGTGTGAAATACGGCTGTCATTACCTATTAAGGGATTTATAAACGCCATAAGCAGAGCTTTAATACAGCTCTGCTTTTTATTTGGTTTTAGAAGTTTGTTTCTTGAAAAATAGGGAAAAAAGAAAAAAGTTAATTCAATAAAAATGTATTTTTTAGGGAGTAAGTGAAGCGAAATGGAAATTTCCTTAAGCTAAAACGCTTTTTTACAAAGAATATCCCGAAAGAAAAAAACGAATGAATGTTCGACTTTTTGCTTGGCAAAATAGTAAAAAGAGTATATAGTAAAGATAGGTTTTGAGACAGGGTACAAACCTTGAACTCGAATAATTGCTAACGTAAGTACACCTTTAATCGGACAGCCGATTAGTTGAATATAGAGGAGGAAATTAAGTGAGTGATCGTCAAGCGGCTTTAGATATGGCGTTAAAACAAATTGAGAAACAATTTGGTAAAGGTTCGATTATGAAACTTGGGGAACAGACTGATCGTAGGATTTCAACGATCTCAAGCGGTTCTTTAGCATTGGACGTAGCGTTGGGAGTAGGCGGATATCCAAGAGGCCGGGTCATTGAGATATATGGACCTGAAAGCTCCGGTAAAACGACTGTAGCATTACATGCCATTGCAGAGGTACAAAAGACTGGCGGGACGGCTGCATTCATTGATGCCGAGCATGCTTTAGATCCAGCATATTCAGAAAAACTTGGTGTGAATATCGATGAGTTACTGCTTTCACAGCCTGATACGGGTGAACAAGCCCTAGAGATCGCTGAAGCGTTAGTTCGAAGCGGAGCGGTAGATATCATTGTCATTGACTCGGTGGCGGCACTTGTACCAAAAGCTGAAATCGAAGGCGAAATGGGAGATTCCCATATGGGTCTCCAAGCCCGGATGATGTCTCAGGCACTTAGAAAACTGTCTGGTTCCATTAATAAATCAAATACCATTGCCATTTTCATTAACCAAGTCCGTGAAAAAATCGGTGTTATGTTTGGGAATCCAGAAACGACTCCGGGAGGCCGGGCATTGAAGTTCTATTCAACTGTTCGTCTGGAAGTGCGCCGTGCGGAGCAATTAAAACAAGGTAATGAAATCGTGGGTAATAAAACGAAAATCAAAGTTGTAAAAAACAAAGTTGCTCCACCATTCCGCCAAGCAGAAGTTGACATCATGTATGGTCAAGGGATTTCACAGGAAGGTGAAATCATCGATATGGGTGCAGACCTTGATATCGTCCTTAAAAGCGGCTCATGGTATTCATACAATGAAGAGCGTGTCGGACAAGGCCGTGAAAATGCGAAGCTTTTCCTGAAAGAAAATCAGGATATCGCTCAGGAAATTTCTCAGAAAATCAGAGATCACTATAATCTTGATGGAGAGCATGAATTACCACCAGAAGAAAATGAAACAGAAGAGCATTTTGAATTGCTTGATTAATGATATTTGGAAAGGCCTAAGCTTATTCGCTTAGGCCTTTTATGTATATTTTAAGAAAAATGCGAAATTTTCAGTGGATTAAATGGCATTGTAATCAGATTTACAGACTGCTTCCATAATGAATGCTGTACATTATGATGGTTGATATTAAGAAAACTTGAATAAACATTGATACATAAGGGACAAACGCTTGACAATAAAAATTCTCAACTATACAATTAATATGTATATTTTACAATTTTTCAAACTAAAATTTTGAAAATTAAGTGCTGTATATTGAATTTATGTGCAATGTACTTGCCGACAGTTCAACATTTTATGTAAAAAGTTCATAGCAAGGGGAGGTGAAACGATGGAACCCATGACAATCATCTTCACTTTGCTTGGCCTAATCGTCGGTGCAGTTGTTGGTTATTTTATTCACAAATCAAAATTTGAGAGTAGAATAGCAGGGGCAAAGGGCTCTGCAGAACACATCCTTGAGGATGCAAAACGTGAAGCGGAAGCACTTAAGAAAGAAGCCTTGTTGGAAGCAAAAGATGAAATTCATAAAGTTCGTGCCGATTCGGATCGGGAAGCCCGTGAAAGAAGGAACGAATTACAAAAACAAGAAAATCGGTTATTGCAAAGAGAAGAGAATCTGGACCGTAAGGATGAAACGTTAGACAAACGTGAGAGCCTTTTGGAGAAAAAAGAAGATTCTCTAAACCAAAGACAACAGCATATTGAAGAGATGGAAAGCAAAGTGGAAGAGATGGTTCGTAAGCAGCAAACAGAGCTTGAACGTGTTTCCGGTTTAACTCGTGAAGAGGCTAAAGCAATCATTATAGACCGAATGGAAAACGAGCTTGCTCACGATGTAGCGCTTATGATTAAAGAAAGTGATACCCGTGCCAAAGAAGAAGCTGATAAAAAAGCAAAAGAAGTCCTTTCTCTTGCCATTCAGCGTTGTGCGGCTGATCATGTTGCAGAGACCACCGTTTCTGTAGTAAATCTTCCAAACGATGAAATGAAAGGACGGATAATCGGACGTGAAGGACGAAATATCCGGACGTTAGAAACGCTAACAGGTATTGACCTTATTATTGATGATACTCCTGAAGCTGTCATTTTATCTGGATTCGATCCAATTAGACGGGAAACGGCACGCTTGGCTCTTGAGAAACTTGTTCAGGACGGACGGATCCATCCGGCTCGCATTGAAGAAATGGTTGACAAAGCAAGACGTGAGGTAGATGAACATATTCGTGAAATTGGTGAACAGACTACTTTTGAAGTTGGAGTTCACGGTCTCCATCCAGATCTCATCAAAATACTAGGACGTTTGAAATTCCGTACCAGTTATGGGCAAAACGTACTTAAACATTCAATTGAAGTGGCCCAGCTTTCAGGTTTACTGGCCGCTGAGCTCGGTGAGGATGAAGTTCTTGCCCGCCGTGCAGGTTTATTGCATGATATTGGGAAAGCGATCGATCATGAAGTGGAAGGCAGTCACGTTGAAATTGGCGTTGAATTAGCAACCAAATATAAAGAGCATCCAACTGTCATTAACAGCATCGCTTCACATCATGGCGATACGGAACCAACTTCCATCATTTCAGTGCTTGTGGCTGCCGCTGATGCATTATCAGCTGCAAGACCGGGAGCAAGAAGTGAAACGCTTGAAAATTACATTAGAAGACTTGAAAAGCTTGAGGAAATTTCCGAGTCCTATGATGGAGTGGAGAAATCTTTTGCGATTCAAGCCGGACGAGAAGTGCGGATTCTAGTGAAACCAGAACAAATCGATGACCTTTCGGCACATCGACTCGCACGTGATATCCGGAAAAGGATTGAAGAAGAGCTCGATTACCCAGGTCATATAAAAGTCACGGTCATCCGTGAAACAAGAGCAGTCGAATATGCCAAATAATTGTTAGTGAAAGACGAAGTGGTGCAAACCACTTCGTTTTTTCTTTTTCCGATATGAATCGTAAGCATAATTCTTATAATTACCCCCAATTATGTTACAATACATACTTGAATAATTCATATAATCAGGTGAATCCAGAAAGGGTTTTACAATGAAATTGCTATTTATAGGGGATGTAGTGGGATCTCCAGGTCGTGACATGATTCAAGAATACCTTCCTAAGTTAAAAGAAAAGTATCGTCCGCATATCACGGTCATCAATGGCGAGAATGCAGCAAGTGGCCGGGGGATTACAGAAAAGATTTACCGCAGTTTTTTAGAGTGGGGAGCGCAGGCAGTGACCATGGGAAACCATACATGGGATAATCGTGATATTTTCAACTTTATTGATGAAGCGAAATATCTTGTCCGTCCAGCAAACTTTCCAGACGGGGTTCCCGGAGAAGGTATGAAATTTTTAAAATTGAACCAGCATGAAATAGCGGTCATCAATTTGCAAGCGAGAACGTTCATGCCGGATTTGGACTGTCCGTTCAAAAAGGCGGAAGAACTAGTGGCGGAGGCTCGAAAAAAGACACCGATCATCTTTGTCGATTTTCATGGTGAAGCGACAAGTGAAAAGCAAGCCATGGGTTGGTTCCTGGATGGTAAGGTTACAGCAGTCGTTGGTACACACACACACGTCCAGACAGCAGATAACCGTATATTACCTGCAGGCACCGCTTACATATCAGATGTAGGCATGACAGGACCATATGATGCCATCCTTGGTATGGAAAGAGAGGCAGTCATCCATCGGTTCCTGACCAGCCTTCCAGTTCGTTTCGAAGTCCCAAAAGAGGGACGTACCCTATTAAGCGGGGTTCTCCTTGAAATTGATGAGAAAACTGGCAAGGCAAAGAAGATAGAAAGGATCCTGATTAACGAAGATCATCCCTTTTACCATTGATTCGAACGGATGGACAGTCAAACTGCCATCCGTTTTTCCATTCTTTAATAAATGGTGTACAATCCCGGTTTTCTTTGTCATACAAGTTTTACTTGATGAATATAGTAGCAGTGGAAAGTGTTATAACTATTTAGCCAAGTTAGAATCGGCAGGGAAAACAAGGAGGACTAGGAATGGAAATATTAAAAGTTTCAGCAAAATCTAATCCTAATTCTGTAGCAGGCGCACTAGCGGGAGTGCTCAGGGAAAGAGGAGCAGCCGAAATTCAAGCAATCGGTGCAGGTGCGTTAAATCAAGCCGTCAAGGCAGTAGCAATCGCAAGAGGGTTTGTCGCACCTAGTGGAGTTGACTTGATTTGTATTCCTGCCTTTACAGATATACTTATTGATGGCGAAGAGAGAACGGCAATAAAACTAATCATTGAACCAAGATAATTGCAAGTTTGGGTGTCCTGTTTGTCGGATGGCGAGCAGGCACTTTTTTGTCGTGACTTCCAAATGACGAAAGGCCCGTGTCGCCTTATAATGGTATATATAATCATAAAAAAGTACAGGAAGGGGGATTACATTGGAGATTTTTGATGCACATTGTGATGTGCTGATGAAGATGTTCATCGATCCGGATATTTCTTTTACAAATAGTGATAAATTACATATAACAAAGCGGGGTTTATTGGACGAAGGGGGAAAAGTCCAATGTTTTGCCATATATATACCTGAAAAAGTCCACCCTGATATGAGATTTCAAGCGGCTTTGGCGATGGTGGATATTTTTCATGAAAAGATTTTGTCGGAGCCGGAAATGAAATTTATTAAGACCAAGGCAGATATCGAATCTTTAAAAGAAAAGGAAATCGGTGCAATGCTAACTTTGGAGGGGTGCGATTGCATTGGGAATGATTTGTTGAAACTGAAAACCCTTATTCATCTTGGAGTATCCTCCGTAGGTTTGACTTGGAATCACGCTAACTTGGTAGCGGATGGGGCATTGGAAACAAGAGGGGGAGGCTTGACCGGGTTTGGAACGGAAGTGGTCGCGCTACTGAATGAGAAGTCAATTTGGTGTGATTTATCCCATTTATCTGAAGCTGGATTTTGGGACACCCTAAAGTTGGCGAAATTCCCGATCGCCTCCCATTCGAATGCTTATCAGCTTTGTCCGCATCCGCGAAATTTAAAGGACGGGCAGATAAAAGCCCTTTTACAGAAAAATGGGATGATCGGAGTAACCTTTGTCCCGCAATTTCTAGCAAATGGCCCGGTTACGATAAAGGATATCTTGAAACATATAGAGCATATATGCAGTTTGGGCGGGGAAAGACAAATTGGATTAGGGTCCGACTTCGATGGAATCGATCATATGGTAGAGAAGTTAACGTCATATAAGGATTATCATAACTTAATAAATGAATTGAACAGGCTTTATTCCAGTGAGTTTGTAAAAGGTCTCCTTTTTGATAATTTCACTCGTAATTTTCCGCTTGAAAAGGAAATATCTTAAGTGATTTTCAATTCTTACTATATAGATATGAATAAATATTCTGAAAATATAAAAAATAAAAGCAAAAAGGTTGCAATTTGATGATTTAACCGATAGAATTGAAAGCGTTTAGTACACCTTTCCTAAATTAGAACGATAATTATACATAGTTGAATGTTCTAAGAGAGGTGCGGTTAAATGCATTTATATACGAACGTCCTAAAGGAGTGTAAGACATGATCAATCAACTTTCATGGAAAGTTGGCGGACAACAAGGTGAAGGTATTGAAAGTACAGGAGAAATATTCTGTATTGCCCTCAATCGCTTAGGTTATTACTTGTATGGCTACCGTCATTTCTCATCCCGAATCAAGGGTGGACACACGAATAACAAAATTCGTGTAAGTACTACGGAAACTCGTGCTATCTCTGATGATTTAGACATCTTAGTTGCTTTTGACCAAGAAACAATTGACGTCAATTATAAAGAATTACATGAGGGTGGCATCATAATTGCAGATGCAAAATTCAAACCTGTCTGCCCAGAAGATACAAAGGCAGAATTATATATTGTTCCTTTTACGGAAATAGCAGCCGAATTAGGAACATCATTAATGAAAAATATGGTTGCCATCGGTGCAACATGTGCTGTTCTCGGAATGGAAATTTCCGTATTCAACGATGTGGTTGATGAAATATTCGGCCGTAAAGGTGAAGAAATCGTTAAGAAGAATATGGATGCCATTACTGCCGGCTATAAGGCAATGGAAGTATTGCTTGGAGAAAAACTGGGCGCGATGGAGCTGGAAAAGGCAGACGGCCAAAAACGAATGTTCATGATCGGAAACGATGCTATCGCTTTAGGCGCAGTTGCAGGAGGTTGCCGCTTCATGGCAGCTTACCCGATTACTCCGGCTTCGGAAATCATGGAATACTTAATTAAGAAACTTCCTCAATTTGGCGGGACGGTCATACAGACTGAAGATGAAATCGCGGCAGCCACAATGGCTATCGGTGCGAACTATGGCGGTGTACGTGCCATCACAGCTTCAGCTGGACCTGGGCTTTCCTTGAAAATGGAGGCGATAGGTTTAGCGGGCATTACCGAAACGCCAATTGTCATCGTCGATACTCAACGTGGCGGTCCATCTACGGGACTTCCTACAAAACAGGAGCAATCCGATTTAATGGCCATGATTTATGGTACACATGGTGAAATACCTAAAATCGTCATGGCTCCGAGTACTGTTGAGGAAGCTTTTTATGATACGGCAGAAGCATTCAACCTTGCAGAGGAATATCAATGTCCGGTTATCGTTTTATCCGACTTACAGCTATCATTAGGTAAACAGACGGTTCAGCCGCTTGATTACGGCAAAGTGGAGATAAGACGCGGAAAATTGGTTGACTTTGAAATTGAAGAGCCAGAAAACAAATCTTACTTCAAGCGTTATGAAGTAACGGAAGACGGAGTCTCACCACGGGTAGTGCCTGGTATGAAAAATGGAATTCACCATGTTACGGGTGTTGAACATGATGAAACGGGCAGACCTTCCGAGACGGCCTTGAATCGCAAATTGCAAATGGATAAACGGATGCGTAAGCTGAATAATTTAACTAACACATTCCAAACACCAGTATACAAAAACACACCGCATGAAGAAGCGGATTTATTAATTCTTGGTTTTAACTCAACACGCGGGACGATTGATGAAGCGATCGGCCGTTTAGAAACGGATGGAGTGAAAGTGAATCATGCGCAAATCCGCTTGATTCATCCTTTCCCAGCTGATGAAGTCCTTTCATTGGTGCAAAGTGCTAAGAAAGTAGTAGTTATTGAAAATAATGCGACTGGACAATTGGCTAATATTATCAAGATGAATGTCGGACATGTTAATAAAATAAAAAGCATCCTAAAATATGATGGCAACCCATTCCTCCCGCATGAAATTCACACACAATGCAAGGAGATGTTCGAATATGGCAACGTTTAAAGAGTTTCGGAATGATGTAAAACCTAACTGGTGTCCTGGCTGCGGAGATTTCTCCGTTCAGGCTGCCATGCAGCGTGCGGCAGCCAATGTGGGATTGGAGCCGGAGAATTTGGCCGTTGTTTCCGGTATCGGCTGTTCAGGGCGTATATCCGGTTACATCAAGTCATATGGTTTCCACGGCATCCATGGGCGCTCACTGCCAATTGCCCAAGGAGTAAAAATGGCCAACCGTGAATTGACGGTTATAGCTTCAGGCGGTGACGGGGATGGTTTTGCAATCGGGATGGGACACACCATCCATGCGATCCGCCGTAATATCGACATTACGTATATTGTCATGGATAACCAAATTTATGGATTGACTAAAGGCCAGACTTCTCCTAGATCAGCTGCTGGATTTAAAACGAAATCCACTCCAGAAGGATCAATAGAACAGGCTGTTTCACCTATGGAATTAGCATTGTCAGCTGGCGCTACGTTTGTCGCCCAAAGCTTTTCCACTGACTTGAAAGACCTTACGGCGATCATTGAAGCAGGGATAAACCATAAAGGGTTCTCCTTTATCAATGTTTTCTCTCCTTGCGTAACATATAATAAGATCAATACGTATGATTGGTTTAAACAAAACTTAACTAAATTGAACACGATTGAAGGGTATGATTCATCAAATAAAGAACAGGCCATGCAGACTTTGATGCAGCATGACAGCCTTGTGACAGGGATCATTTATCAAGATTCTTCACGCCCTTCGTACCAGGAATTAGTGCCAGGGTATGCTGAAAAAGCGCTAAACAAATCAGATTTGACACTGGATCAAGCGCACTTTGATAAGCTTGTTGCTGAATTTATGTAAAAGTTAAAAGGTTCACCCCTTAAGATGGGGTGAACCTTTTTTTTTGTGATTAACTGGAAAGCTCAGTAGAGAGAATCACTAGCCTCCCTAGATTAGCTTACCACCAACCGTTATTGCATCCACAGAAGAAATTGCAACGATTCCTTCTTCTGCAACAATTGTGATGGCGGTTGTGGTCGCGATCGCGGTCCCGATCTCTGTCCCGATCGTGGTCCCGATCGTGGTCCCGATCGTGGTCCCGATCCCGGTCGCGGTCGCGCCTATTGCAGCCCCTCACAGCACGACAAAAATCGTCTGCGATTCTCTTGTTATCTCTGTCCCGATCTCTATCCCGATCTCTGTCCCGATCTCTGTCCCGATCGCGATCCCGATCATGATTATTGCATCCACATGACATATAAGTCACTCCTTCATTGTTTTTGTTTTTTGTTGTACAAGATATCTTATTCGAGAGCGGACAAGATGCTATAGAAACATGACCCATTTAACAAAAATGTATGAATGCCTAAAAATCATCATTATTAATGTGAAAATGCCGGTACAAAAGTGATTATGGTATTTTTGTGATTGATTTTTCATATCTTTACATATTAAGGTAGATGAAAAAGCACAGCCCTATTTCAGGGGGAATGTACATGTTGAGAGGTAAAATGAAAGCGATCGTCAAACATCACCGAGGTTATGGGGCACAATTACTAGTTGTCGATATACCGGACATTCGTGATGACGAGGTCTTGATTCGAGTGAAGATGACCTCGATCTGCGGAACGGATATTCATATTTTCACCTGGGATGAATGGTCACAAGGAAGGGTGAGCCCGCCATACGTATTTGGGCACGAATTTGCAGGGGAAGTAATCAAGATAGGAGCAAGTGTCAGTAATGTTTCAGTTGGTGATTGTGTATCTGCCGAAACACATATAGTTTGCGGTACATGCAGGCAATGCTTAACCGGACAATTCCATATCTGTAAAAAAACAAACATTATCGGTGTGGATAAACAAGGGTGCTTTGCAGAGTACATAGCTCTGCCAGCCAAGAATTTATGGAAAAATCCAAGTGATATGCCACTCGATATAGCTACCATCCAAGAACCGATGGGGAATGCCGTCCATTCAGTGCTAGCTGGCGAGGTGCTGGGTAAAACGGTGGCAATAATCGGTTGTGGTCCAATTGGGCTTATGGCGATTGCTGTAGCAAAGGCCGCAGGTGCTGATAAAGTAATCGCTCTTGATATTAATGATTATCGACTTCAGCTAGCCAAAAAGATGGGTGCCACACACCTCATTCATTCAATGAATCAGGATCCAGTGGAAATCACGAAAAACATTACAAGTGGGGACGGGGTGGATGTTGTTTGTGAAATGAGCGGGAATCCAGCAGCTATCCAACAAGGGTTCAAGATGTCGACCAATGGTGGAAGAATATCCATTCTAAGTCTGCCTTCTAAGCCCGTCACGATTAATATAACAGAGGATATCGTATTCAAGGGTCTTACTGTCCAAGGGATAACTGGAAGGAAGATGTTTTCAACCTGGCAACAGGTTTCAAGTCTGCTTGAAAGTGGCAAGGTTGATGTAAAACCAATGATTACCCATCGGTTCTCACTCAGTGATTTTGAAAAGGGATTTGAACTGATGATCAAAGGCCAGTGTGGTAAGGTTCTCCTTATACCTTGAACACCTAAAAAGGTGGAAATTGCATGCTCTGCATTTGAAAAATAATGAAAGGGGAAAGCGTCATCCAAAAATGATAAGAAGAGGCTAAATTCGTCATAGCCTCTTCTTTCATGTTCTTATTTTCAATATTTGTGAAAAATTTCTTACAATTGAAGAAGCCACGACAGAATAATTGTTTCTTGCTGTTAAAAGCTTTATACTATGATAATGTGGATATATCACACTTAATAGCTAATATTTACTGGAAATTCTTAAAAAGGAATCCGTATAAATCCATTTGATGATAGGTCTTGAAATAGTTGGTGAAAGAAATAAACTAACTATTTTGAAAGGAGATTAACTATGAACGAGAAACAACGATTAGAATCACAACAAGTACAGGCTGAGAATCCAGCGGACAAAAAATCCGAAAAGGACTTCAGTAAGTACTTTCAAGCCGTTTATATTCCACCTTCCTTAAAGGATGCGAAAAAGCGGGGAAAAGAAGAAGTAGAATATCATGATGACTTTGCCATTCCTGAAGGTTTCCGCGGAATGGGAGAAGGTAAAAAGTTTTACATTCGCACTTTTGGCTGTCAAATGAACGAACATGATACAGAAGTCATGGCGGGCATCTTTATGGCACTTGGTTATCAGGCGACAGACTCGGTGGATGATGCTAACGTCATTTTACTTAACACTTGTGCGATTCGGGAAGGCGCAGAGAATAAAGTGTTCGGTGAATTGGGGCATTTAAAATCATTGAAATTGGAAAAGCCGGATCTATTGCTTGGGGTTTGCGGCTGTATGTCACAAGAGGAGACAGTTGTAAAGCGGATTCTAGAGAAGCACCATTTTGTAGATATGATTTTCGGAACGCATAACATCCACCGCCTGCCGCAAATTCTTAATGAAGCGTATCTTTCCAAGGAAATGGTCATTGAGGTTTGGTCTAAAGAAGGTGATGTAATCGAGAACCTTCCGAAAGTGCGTAAAGGAAAAACCAAGGCATGGGTCAATATCATGTATGGCTGCGATAAGTTTTGTACATACTGCATCGTACCGTATACGAGAGGGAAAGAAAGAAGCCGCAGGCCTGGAGATATCATCCAGGAAGTCCGTCATTTAGCGGCACAGGGTTACAAGGAAATAACCCTGCTTGGACAGAATGTGAATGCTTACGGTAAAGATTTTACGGATATCGATTATCGTTTCGGCGATTTGATGGATGAAATCCGCAAAATCGACATTCCGCGTATTCGTTTTACGACAAGCCATCCCCGTGATTTTGATGATCATTTGATTGAAGTACTGGCTAAAGGCGGAAATCTCGTTGACCATATCCATCTTCCAGTTCAATCGGGAAGTACGGAAACACTTAAAATCATGGCCCGTAAGTATACACGCGAACAATATTTAGAGCTAGTTAAAAAAATCAAGGAAGCTATCCCAAGTGCATCGCTAACCACGGACATCATTGTAGGTTATCCGAATGAAACGGAAGAGCACTTTGAAGAAACGATGTCATTATACCGTGAAGTTGGTTTCGATGCAGCATATACTTACATCTATTCACCACGTGAGGGAACACCGGCTGCGAAAATGCAGGATAATGTACCGATGGAAGTTAAAAAGGAACGTCTACAACGCTTGAATGCCCTTGTAAATGAAACGTGCGCATTGAAAATGAAAGAGTATGATGGACAGATTGTTGAAGTGCTCGTTGAAGGCGAAAGCAAGAAGAATGCGGAAGTATTAGCAGGTTATACAACGAAAAATAAGCTCGTGAACTTCAAAGGACCAAAATCCGCTATTGGCAAAATCGTAAAAGTGAAAATCACCGGAACGAAAACATGGTCATTAAATGGGGATATGGTTGAAGAAGCAACGGCGATTGAGGTGGAGTAATATGACTAAATATACTAAAGATGACATTCTGAATAAAGCGGCCGAGCTTGCTGAAATGATCGCCAGCACGGAAGAAGTCGATTTCTTTAAACGGGCAGAAGCTCACATCAATGAAAATCAGAAAATCCGTGAAATGATCGCCAGCATCAAGAGTTTGCAAAAACAGGCTGTAAACTTCCAACATTACGGCAAAGAGAAAGCATACAGTCAAGTGCAGGCCAAAATTGATGCACTGGAAAAACAATTGGATGAACTTCCGATCGTGCAAGAATTCAAACAATCCCAAGTGGATGTAAATGATCTTTTACAAATGGTCTCATCACAGGTATCGAATAAGGTGACGGACCTGATTATTGAATCGACCGAAGGCGATGTCCTTCGCGGTGAGACAGGTTCACAGGTACAAGCAGGCGGCGGAAGCTGCTCATGAATATTAAAAAAGCCCTTCTGGTTTCAGAAGGGCTTTTTTAATATGCGGAAATCCTTATACAGTGCCCATTCGTGACACATATCCCAAAACATGCGCATAAAATAACCTAGGTTTAAAACATTACAGCAGTTTTCAAACAATTAAAATTCTACGCACAATAGACTTTTACCACGCATAGGATGAATGGAAACTGTATGAGGAGGGTTCGCTAGCATGTCACAATATAGAGAGATAATTACTAAAGCGGTGGTGGCAAAAGGACGTAAATTCACAAAGTCCTCTCACACCATTTGCCCGGCTCATCATCCTTCTAGCATTCTAGGTTGTTGGATCATCAACCATAAATACGATGCAAAGAAAGTCGGCAAAAAGGTAGAAATTCACGGCAGCTACGAAATCAACGTCTGGTATTCTTATAACCATAATTCGAAGACGGAAGTTGTAACTGAAAAAGTGCAATATACCGACGTTATTTCGCTGAAATACCGTGATCCCGATTATCTTGATGACCATGAAATCGCTGCAAAAGCTGTCCAACAGCCGAATTGTTTAGAAGCATGCATCTCCCCATGTGGACAAAAAATCATTGTCCATGTGGAAAGGGAATTCTTTGTGGAAGTCGTCGGCGAAACGAAAATTTGTGTCGCTGTAAGTCCAGATGGCCGCTGTGAGGATGACTGGGGCTCTGATTTCGATGATGAGGATTTCGAAGATTTAGATCCGGATTTCCTTGATGAATTCGAAGACGAATAGAATATAGAAATTAATACCGGATGACATTCCCTTCATCCGGTTTTATTTAATTTGAAGCGGGACAAGTCCCTATGGCTTTACAGATACAGCTAACTTACTATGTAAAGGATAATTGATTTACCATGCAATTTCGAATACAGGCCATGTTGCATTTTCGTATGTTATAATGAAGGACATAAATGTGTAATAGATTTTAGTTTGGAAAGGTTTTGAAGGAATGGCTGGATATACTCCAATGATACAGCAATATTTAAAAATTAAGGCAGAGTATCAGGATGCCTTTTTATTTTTTCGTTTAGGCGATTTTTATGAAATGTTTTTTGATGATGCACTGAATGCATCACAAGAGCTCGAAATCACATTAACGAGCCGAGAAGGCGGTAGTGAAGAGCGAATTCCGATGTGCGGCATTCCGTATCACTCGGCTGCTAATTATATTGATATATTGATAGAAAAAGGTTTTAAAGTAGCTATTTGTGAACAGACCGAAGATCCGAAGCAAGCCAAAGGTGTGGTACGCAGGGAAGTTGTCCAGCTGATTACCCCGGGAACGAAAATGGATAGTAAGGGTCTTCGTGAAAAGGAAAATAATTATATTGCCACCATCACTTATTTTACGGATGGTCAGTTTGGCTTTGGATACAATGATTTATCGACAGGGGAAAATAAGGTTACATTGATTGAGAGTTTCGAGGAAGTTCTGAATGAATTTGCCATCCTTGGTGCGAGTGAAGTGGTCATTGCCGAGGATTTCAATGAAGAATGGAGAAAAATGCTTCAAGAACGGGGCGCAGCCGCCCTATCCCTAGAGAGTAATTTGGTCCAAAGCGAGTCATTCGCTCCATTGCTTCATTTGTTAAAAGACCAGAAACTGGCGACAACGACCTCACGTTTATTGAATTATCTATACCGTACCCAAAAACGCAGCCTGGATCATTTACAGCCAGTGCTTGCATATGAAACATCACAATATATGAAAATTGATTATTATAGCAAACGTAATTTGGAATTAACTGAAACTATTCGTTCCAAAGGTAAAAAAGGCTCATTACTATGGCTGCTTGATGAAACAAAAACAGCCATGGGCGGAAGGATGTTGAAGCAATGGATTGATAGACCGCTCATTAATAAAAAACAGATCGAGCGGAGACAAAGCCTTGTTGAAACCCTGAAAAATCAATACTTCGAACGACAAGACTTACGTGAACGCCTGAAGGAAGTGTACGACTTGGAGCGGCTTGCCGGAAGGGTGGCCTTCGGGAATGTAAACGCTCGGGACTTGATTCAACTGAAACGTTCCTTGCAACAGGTGCCGGTCATTCGTGAAATCGTGAAGTCAATGGCTTCCAATCAGGATATTTCAATCCTGGCCGATAAATTGGATCCTTGTGAAGAAGTGACGGATTTACTTGAAACGGCGCTTGTAGAAAACCCTCCATTGTCCGTGAAGGAAGGGAATATCATTCAGGATGGTTTCCATACGGAGCTGGATACATACAGGGATGCCAGCAGAAACGGAAAAACTTGGATTGCACAGCTTGAACGCGAAGAGCGGGAACGCACCGGGATCAAATCCTTGAAAATCGGATATAATCGTGTATTTGGCTATTACATTGAAGTCACACGAGCAAATTTGCATCTGCTTGAAGAAGGCCGTTATGAACGGAAGCAGACTTTAACGAATGCCGAACGTTATATCACACCTGAATTGAAAGAAAAGGAAGCTTTGATTTTACAAGCAGAAGAAAAAAGCATCAGTTTGGAGTATGACTTATTCCTCAATCTTCGTGAAGAGGTCAAAAGCTATATCCCTCGCTTACAGGATTTGGCGAAAGGCGTCAGTGAACTGGATGTCCTGCAGTGCTTTGCGACGATTAGTGAAGAACGCCATTATGTGAAGCCTGTCTTTTCCGATGATCGAAGAATCGTACTGAAGGAAGGCAGGCATCCAGTGGTCGAGAAAGTCCTTCAATCACAGGAATATGTCCCCAATGACTGCTTTATGGATGGAGATCGGGAGTTACTCTTGATCACAGGGCCCAATATGTCGGGTAAAAGTACGTATATGCGTCAAATAGCGTTAACATCGATTTTAGCGCAAATTGGATGCTTCGTATCCGCAAGTATAGCTGAATTACCTATTTTTGATAAGGTATTTACCAGGATAGGCGCGGCAGATGATTTGATTTCCGGTCAAAGTACATTCATGGTCGAGATGCTTGAAGCAAGAAATGCCATCATGAATGCGACAGAAAACAGTTTGATATTATTCGATGAAATAGGCCGGGGAACATCAACTTATGATGGGATGGCGCTTGCTCAGGCCATCATTGAATATATTCATGAGGAAATTGGGGCAAAGACACTCTTTTCGACTCATTATCACGAATTGACTGTATTGGCAACGGAACTCCCAAAATTGAAAAATATCCATGTAAGTGCCATTGAGCAAAATGGAAATGTCGTTTTCCTTCATAAAATTAAAGAAGGGCCAGCAGATAAAAGCTATGGAATTCATGTGGCTAAGCTTGCTGATTTACCGGAGCAGTTAATAGATCGGGCGGCTGCTATTTTAGCCCAGCTAGAGAATGAAAATGGACAGGCAAAGGCGATTCCTGAACAGCCTGCTGCTGAAAAAGCATCTATTGCCGAAGCTGCCCCTGTTACATCCGTCAATGAGGCACAGCTTTCCTTCTTTGGAGAAGAAGCTCCTAAAGGAAGGGTGAATTCTTCACCAAAGGAAAAAAAGGTGCTGGATGACATAAAATCACTGGATATCCTTGAAATGACGCCGCTTGAGGCAATGAATACCCTTTATAAATTACAAAAGAAACTTAAATGAGAATTAAAGCGAGGCGATAAAAATGGGAAAAATCATACAGCTTGATGAGGCTTTATCTAATAAAATCGCAGCTGGCGAAGTTGTTGAACGCCCAGCCTCAGTCGTTAAGGAACTTGTGGAAAACGCAATAGATGCAAACAGTACCATTATAGAGATTGAATTGGTGGAGGCTGGACTTGGTTCCATTCGGATCGTGGATAATGGCGATGGGATTTTACCTGATGACATAGAAGCGGCATTTAAACGTCACGCCACTAGTAAAATTAAAGATGAAAATGATCTCTTCCGAATCCGAACACTTGGCTTCCGCGGTGAAGCCATGCCCAGTATTGCTTCAGTTTCCCGTTTTGAAATGAAAAGCAGCACTGGCGAAGGGGTAGGAACGCGCATACTTCTTGAAGGAGGCTTGGTTAAGGAACTTGAGGCTTCATCCAGCCGTAAAGGAACGGATATCCTGGTTTCCGACTTGTTTTTTAATACCCCTGCACGGTTGAAATATATGAAAACCATTCATACCGAGCTAGGAAATATTACGGATGTCGCTAACAGGCTCGCACTTTCACATCCGGATGTTTCTATACGGTTAACACACAATGAGAAGCGTATCCTCCATACGAATGGTAACGGTGATGTCAGGCAGGTGCTAGCGGCAATCTATGGTACGAATATTGCCAAAAAGATGATTCCGGTTCAGGCAAGCTCCTTGGATTTCAAATTATCCGGATATATCGTCATGCCCGAGATCACCCGGGCATCAAGGAATTACATTTCAACCATGATAAACGGGCGCTTCATTAAAAACTATGCGCTCGTGAAAGCAATCCTGGATGGGTATCATACACTTCTTCCAATTGGACGTTTTCCAATCGCTTTGCTGAATATCGAAATGGATCCGATTCTTGTCGATGTCAATGTACATCCATCCAAAATGGAGGTAAGGCTCAGCAAGGAACAGGAATTGTACAGTCTTGTATCGGAAACGATTAAATCTTCGTTTAAAAAGATGTCTCTAATACCAAGTGGATATACACCAGCAGCAAAGCCGGAACAGGTGAAAAGTGAGCAAACCACTTTGGAATTGGACCATGTTGTGGAAAGCGGCAAGCGGGTCCTGGAAGAAGCCAAGAAAGAAGCTTCCCTCTTGAAGGATACCTTGATACGGGAAAAGCAGGAACAAAAGAATTACGTGGATCATAATGAAGATTTCAATCTTGAACCAATAAAGGAAATAATCTATAGCACTGAACAGCAGCAAATGGAAGATGTCTATGTACCGGTCTTACTAGATGATGAAAGCAAATCATATTTCGAGTCAGCTGAAAAGTTTACAACCTACACAGTCGAACAAGAGGAGGAAATCGAGGCGAATGAACCGGAAAGCCGCATCCCTCCGATGTACCCGATTGGGCAAATGCATGGAACATATATTTTCGCCCAAAACGAAAAGGGCTTGTATATCATAGACCAGCATGCTGCCCAGGAACGGATCAAATACGAATACTTTAAAGAAAAAGTCGGTCGGGTTGAAAACGAGCTACAGGATATGCTGGTCCCCATCACCCTTGAATTTTCAACGGACCAATGTATCCGGATAAATGAATATCGGAATGAGTTGGAAAAAGTCGGCGTCTTTTTAGAGGAGTTTGGCTATAATGCCTATATTGTCCGATCGCATCCACAATGGTTCCCTAAAGGAATTGAACAGGAAATCCTTGAGGAAATGATAGAACAATTGCTATCGATGAAAAAGGTCGACATCAAAAAATTACGCGAAGAAGCAGCCATCATGATGAGCTGTAAAGCCTCCATAAAGGCAAACCGTCATCTG
The DNA here is from genome assembly GCF_046715815.1 of Peribacillus sp. S4. NCBI lineage: Bacteria > Bacillati > Bacillota > Bacilli > Caryophanales > Bacillaceae > Peribacillus > Peribacillus sp. S4. The sequence continues at coordinate 1,771,753 of NZ_CP175708.1, forward strand.
CGCAATGATGAAATCCAAGCACTACTGGATGAACTGAGGCGGACAACAGATCCCTTCACATGCCCTCATGGAAGACCTATCATCATCTCATATTCCATATATGAAATGGAAAAAATGTTCAAACGGATCATGTAATTAAAAGCAATGGAGAACCCTTATGTAATGGGGTTCTCCATTGCTTTTTTAGTTAAATGACCACATTTATTGGTCCATGCTCTTTATTCCTAGAGCTTTTGAATGTGTTGAGTGGGGCAGTTCCTCCTGACCAAATTACAGTATTTGTGTCAGTATTAGCTTCCCTTACTAATAATATGGGTAGTCCAAATTGAAAAGACATTGTGGGTTCAATTTGTAAAAAAACGGAGCCTTCCCAGAAAGGAGTGGATGATGGATGTTGTCCTACTTTAGTATCAGTAATCTCAACGAGGAAGCGATGAAAGTTGATTGCTAACATTCCATAGCTTGATGAAACCAAGCGGTGAATGCTTGTTAAAATGGGTATTGTTCACTTACAGGCAATGTACGTGGAAAAAGCAATGCGTTCCCAATCTCCAAAATAAGTTGGTTTTGAAACTGTAGTTGAATTGGATTTAACGTATTTGTTGTACTTAGAAATATGCGAATACGAAAGGCACGATCAACACATTTCTTATTTCAATGATGGATATTCTTCTTTCTTAAAGGTTCATTTTTAGATTTGCTTAAGGAATCTGATACTTTAAGATCTTTATTTTTATTTTTATTACTACTCACTTTTCTTATCTCCTTTTTAAATTGGGTAAGAACCATCGTGTTTGATATTGAATTAATCGAAGATACTTCCAAAAATTTCACATAAAGCGTATCAATATGTTTGGAAGCATCAGCCAATCCGAATTATATGTAAAGAAAGATAAAAGGATTGTGAAGAACGAATGTATAAGCGCAATCGCATAAATGCCAGACCAAACCTAAACATGCCGAAATATGATCTCCGTGATAGACCACTTATTTTAACAACGCATTTATCCAGTCAGAATCCTAAATAGTCTAACTAGTTAATGTAGATTGTCTATACCATTTTAAAAAATATGCATAACGTAATAATAGGGTTTTTTATATGAACAAATTTAATAAGAATGGAGAATGTTGATGGCTAATGGATGTAACCAAAATCCAATAGGGGCGTGTTCTGAAGCGGAAGGAATCAATACTACTGCTAATGGGACAGCCTCCCATGCCGAAGGAATGAATACAATTGCAAACGGGGCTGCTTCTCATGCGGAGGGAAGTACCACAATTGCCGGGGGTAACGCTTCACACACTGAAGGGTATGATACCGAAACAACAGCTGATACGGCACATGCAGAGGGATCTACTACGATAGCAAGCGGTGTTGCCTCCCACGCGGAGGGATATCTAACTAACGCTATTGCAAATACTTCCCATGCGGAAGGAAGTGAAACAATTGCTACGGGAAACTCCTCCCATGCGGAAGGGTTTCGGACAGCGGCGACAGCAGGTACAGCACATGCAGAGGGATCTTCTACCACAGCAAGCGGGATGGCTTCCCATGCGGAAGGTTTTGAAACTAATGCAATTGGAGCTCAATCGCATGCAGAGGGGAACAACACAACAGCAGCCGGAGCTAATTCGCACACAGAAGGAATGAATACGCAAACAACGATCAGCGGTGTAAACGCGCATGCGGAAGGAGAAGGGAATACAGCAAGTGGCAGGGCTTCCCATGCGGAAGGGGGTGGAGTAGATCAAATGGGTAATCCATTACCTACCTTAGCAAGCGGAGATGGTGCTCACGCAGAAGGCGTAGGGACAACCGCGAGTGGACCTGCATCTCATGCCGAGGGCTTCAATACATCTGCCGGTAATCCTGCTGCCCATGCAGAAGGAATAGGTACAATCTCCAATGGACTTGCTTCCCATGCCGAAGGTGTCAATACAAATGCGAGTGGATTTGCTGCCCACGCGGAAGGGTTAGGAACAAATGCGGGTGGGGATTCCTCCCATGCCGAAGGGGAGGGTTCTGTCTCCAGTGGGCCACGTTCAAACGCGGAAGGGCAAAGTACAACCGCAAGTGGGGAAGCTTCTCATACTGAGGGTAGCAATACAAACGCTACTGCAACAGATTCTCATGCCGAAGGATTTCAGACTACGTCCAGTGGATTTGCGTCCCATGCTGAAGGGAACAATACAACAGCAGCCGGAGCTAATTCGCACACCGAAGGATTGAGTACGCAAACAACGATCAGCGGTTTTAACGCGCATGCTGAAGGAGAAGGTAATACAGCTAGTGGAAGAGCCTCCCATGTGGAAGGCGGCGGCTTAGATCCATTGGGTAATCCAGCTCCTAACTTGGCGAGTGGAGATAGTTCCCATGCGGAAGGCATCGGTACAACTGCAAGTGGTTTTGCTGCTCATGCGGAAGGGGGAACCCAAGATATTACGTCCCAATCTGGTCCGCAAGCTTTGGGGGATTTCTCTCATGCAGAAGGAATGAATACAATTGCAAATGGAAACTTTGGTGCTCATGCCGAGGGGCAACGAACAATCGCTAGTGGATCAGCTTCCCATGCTGAGGGTTTTCAAACTACCGCCGTTGGACCTTCCGCCCATGCCGAAGGGGCAAATACAATTGCCAGCGGGGCCTTCTCCCATGCAGAAGGTATCGGTACAACCGCTAATGGGATTTACTCTCATTCTGAAGGGGCAGATACAACTGCCAGTGGGCAAGCATCTCATGCGGAAGGACTAGGAACGATTGCAAATGCTGACTTCTCACATACTGAAGGGTTGAATACTACAGCAAGTGGTCTGAATGGAGTTCACGTAATGGGGCAAAATGGTGGACCAGCTGTAGGAGACTTACCTTTTTCATGGTACCTAGTAAACGGTGCGTTAGGTGGAGTCGTTGCCAAAATACTAAACGATGGATCGGCCTGTTTTGAAGGAGATGTATCTGCCAACATCGTTGCACCCGTGGCCTGTGACTTTGCTGAAATGTTTGAAACGTCCAACGGTAAACCGATTGATGTTGGTTATTTTGTCACGTTTGACGGGGAAACTGAAAAAATTCGTACAGCAAATTCATTCGATGATTTTATCGTAGGAATTACTAGTTCGAATCCTGCTGTACTTGCTGATATTCAAGACCCTGAATGTAGTAAATATTTACTGGATGAATGGAACCGGCCTGTCTACGAAGAAGTCATAATTCCGGACGTAACTGATAATGAAGGAAACATTCTAATAGAAGAGCACGAGCTATCAAGAAAGAAACTAAATCCTTTGTGGGATCCATCCAACCAATGCGGTTCAAGGTTAGAAAAACCTGAATGGGTGGCGGTAGGACTAGTCGGGAAGCTTCTCGTTCGCGATGACGGTACATGTAAGGCAGGGGGTTACTGTCGTCCTTTTAAAGAAGGTATTGCTACAGCTGCAGATCAAGGTTTCAGGGTAATGAAACGTACTGGGCAAAATCAAGTATTAATACTGCTTAACTCAATTCCTTCAATAAAAGAGATTGATATTGTTGAAAAGTTAGAAAAACTAGCAAAATTAAAAGAACAAGGATTTCTAACAGATGAAGAGTTTCAGATTCAAAAACAAAAATTATTATCGTTATAAGAAGCCTTTTCTATTTTAAAAAAACAGCCTGTTCGCATAACTTTGCTGTTTTTTTTAATAGTAAACAAAATTTAGTCCTAACCTTCTTAACTAACTCAGTAATATCAACATCATCATTATAAATCACTTGATCTATTCGGAAATCTTCACTAGCTGTGCAGCTACTTTTAATTTGTTTAATCCAATAGTAGGCTGCAATGGCTGCAGTCCAGTCAGCTTCCTTCTTAAAGTCTGAACTTAAAACAGGGAAGCTGTCACTTTGTAAAAAGGTAGCCTTTGTAAAGTTTTCTGCTGAAGAGTCCTGATTTTGAATGTGCTAATCTTTCTGATACCATTTTAGCATTTTCTCCGAACTCCAACATTATAGTTGCAAATTATGGAATTGGATTGAACACTTTGATATCTGTAGGTACCTTTATAGAAGAAAAGCTCTGAGCCAACCGCAAAATTGAAATGAATCATCTGTTGTTTTAGATGGGGGTCCATTTGAGATTTCTTATATTATAAGAAGAAACTCGGTAGAATATAAAGAGAAGTATAACTGATTGTATCCAAGCGTACCCTGGATTTTTAATGCCCATAAACCACATTAGGTGACCAACATAATATAAGATGTGGCGTGAAAAACGGATCATGTAATTAAAGGCAATGGAGAACCCTTATGTAATAGGGTTCTCCATTGCTTTTTCGATTCCGATTTATTAGTTGAAAACCCTCGAACAGGGGGAATCATGCTCCCAATATCTATCTTCAATAATAATAATATGGGGGATTGGGCTGATATTGATAGTTGTAATCCGGGGCAGTATACATTTTGTTATCATGGTGATTAATATATTGAGGATATTGCTGCATGTCTTCTTCGGCCGCTCGATGGCAGTTGGCTGGCGGACCGATGAATGTTGATGGCTGAACTGGTGCAATTGCTTTTTTCCATTGGTTTTCATCCATGCAATAAGTATGAGCCATAATATTTGCAGGTGTCAATTTCAAGATATCTGAACCGAGGATCACCTCAGGTGTTGGTGCATTAAAAATGGCGAGCAAGTGGGTATTATTAGCATTAGCCACTTCATAATGCCACCAACCTTGTGGGACGTTGGCTACTTGACCGGGTTTAATGGGGTAATTTTGAATTTGCTTTGTAAATGGATTCAGTAAGGAAACGGTTGCCGCTCCAGAAATGCAATACACTAACTCCGCTGCATTTTGGTGATAATGCGGTTCTACGACATTGTCTGTACTAAGGTAAATATCTAATAATGAAACATTTTCGAGGGTATTTAATTGTTTAACACCTAATGAATTAATATAGTTTTGATTGTCTTTTTTCATGAAATTGCTTTTATTGACATCGAAAAAGAATTGTGTGGATGGTGAAGTATAGTCCATATAGGAGACCATGAATTTATCATTCCTTTTTTAAGACTTGATTTTTCAGGATATGTTAAATCTCATTCTAATGTGCACTTACCCAGTGGTTATGTGCCTATCGAGGTGATAAGGGTTGCTGATGATACTGTCATTGAATGAATGATAGACAGTGACTTCGGGTAACGTATTAGTCATGGTTATTATATCAATATTATTTTATATATTTTATAACCGAAACTACTAATCTGATTATTGGATATAATCAAACTTTTAATAAGCAGAATTTCCCCATTGCGTGACTTTAAATTACAGTGATATAATGTTCTCTGTGATTTTAAAGTTTAACATAGGAAGTGGCTAAATTGTCGAACAATTCAAAAGAGAGTAAATTCGTCCCGTACGTTTCTGCATCTAAATCTCTACCGGAATTGACTGCAACTGCAATCATTCTAGGGATCATTCTTGCAATCGTATTCGGGGCGGCAAATGCATACTTAGGCCTACTTATTGGTTTAACTGTCTCTGCTTCTATACCCGCGGCGGTAATTTCAATGGCCATATTAAGAGGGGTTTTTCGCAGGGATTCAATATTAGAAAACAATATTGTGCAAACGATGACCACGGCAGGTGAGGCTATTGGTGCCGGTGCTGTATTTACCATTCCGGCATTATTCATGTGGGACATGGACGTGAGTCAAGCATTCATCATTTTCGTAGTATTAACTGGGGGATTTTTAGGGGTCTTCATGATGGTTCCCCTTCGCCAGCTTTTGATTGTAAGGGAGCATGAAACATTGCCTTATCCAGAAGGTACGGCATGTGCCGAGGTCCTGAAGTCAGGAGAAAAGGGCGGTACAAGCGCCAAGCTAATCGGAGCCGGTTTGGTAATTGGCGGTGTTGTTAAAGGGCTTGGTGATGGATTTAAGCTTTTCAAGACAGAGGTTGAAACAGGGATCACTAATTTTAAAAATGCAGTGGTTGGTCTTGATGCCTTTCCTTCCCTTTTGGGTGTAGGGTACATTATTGGACCGCGTGTTGCAGGACAAATGCTAGGTGGGGGTTTATTAGCCTGGGTCGTTTTAATACCGGCCATCAGCTTTTTTGGCGGAAACAATGGGACAGCCATTTTCCCTTCTGATGTACCAATCGGTGAATTGGATGCATGGGGAATTTGGGATAATTATATTCGCTATATTGGTGCTGGTGCCGTTGCAACGGGCGGATTGATCACTTTGATCAAAACATTACCAATACTTTTCAGTTCAGTTATTGATACTCTTAAAGGCGTAAAAGCCAATAAAGGACAACTAAAATCGGGTTCTATCCGTACAGAACAAGACATACCGGCTAAATACGTTTGGTTGGGTACGATCATCTTAATTTTAATCATTGCTTTCACACCTATAACGGATGTAGGAATCATCGGTGCGATTGCAATCGCGATTTTTGGATTTTTATTCGTGACAGTGGCTTCAAGGGTTGTTGGAATCGTCGGAAGTTCGTCTTCCCCTGTTTCTGGAATGACAATCGCCACTCTATTGATTGTTGCGATTGTCTATAAGGCAACTGGTTTTACTGGTACGACTGGAATGGTAGCCGCTTTAACCGTCGCTGCAATCATTTGTACAGCGCTTGCGGTTTCAGGTGATGTTTCTCAGGATCTAAAAACAGGATATATAGTCGGCGGAACACCATGGAAACAACAAGTTGCCATGATGATCGGTGTTGTTGCATCCGCTTCTGTCATTGGTTTTATCCTGGTTCTTATGGATAACGCATATACGATGGGTTCTGCAGAACTGCCTGCACCTAAAGCGGCTCTTATGAAAATACTTGCCGAAGGTGTTTTAGGGGGAGATTTACCTTGGACTCTGATCTTTATCGGTGCGGCTATTTCTATTACATTAGAGTTTTTCGGTTTGAATTCACTTGTTGTTGCAGTGGGCATATACTTGCCGGTTCATACTAGTGCGCCAATCATGATCGGTGGATTTATTCGATTCTTCGTTGAGTTCTTCTCGAAAACAAAAGAAGCGCTTAAAGCACGGGTTGACAGAGGTGTATTATTTGCCTCTGGTTTAATAGCGGGTGAATCATTGATTGGTGTTCTTATTGCCATATTGATCGCAGCAGGTGTCCAAGTTCCGGCTGCGGCTAAATTAGCCAGCAATTTGCTGCCATTCTTATTATTCCTTGCTCTAGCTGGATTGCTTTGGTTCGTATCCAGCAAAGGGAAAAAAGAAGATGCTTCGTAAACGCCAATCAAAAAAGAGGAACCTGCTAACCATGGTTCCCCTTTTGGAAAGACGCGTCACTATGGTGCAAGAATCTTCGGAAGCCACTTTTTTGGTCATTCAAAGGACCAATTTTGTGGAAAGAATGACCATTCGTTTCTTAAAACAGCCATCAGTCCGTAAAATCAAGCTTGATAAGTTTGGAGCATATGCTATTAAACAGATGGAGTTCCAAAGGAATGTAAATCAGATCTCTGAAGCGATGAGTGAACATTTTGGTGAGGAAGCGGAACCAGCCTTACCGAGGTTGATGAAATTCCTGGAAATTCTAGAGGTTCATGATTGGATCATATGGGATGATGAAGAAGAAAAATGAAAAAAAGCTGAAGCACTTCTGGGTGCTTCAGCTTTTTCTGTATTGGTACAAAATTTACCACATCTGCATTTTACGAAATTAGACTATAGGGATAATTATTTGTAACTTTATATGCGTTGTATTCTTGTACTGTTAGTCATGATTAATAAAGCAAAACTATTCATATTTTGAAGAGCAGGTGGTTTATCATGGGGAGAGTACAAGGTAAAGTTAGTGAAAGGTGGAGCTTCAGGCATTGGGTTATCCATATCGACACTAATGGCTAAAGAAAGCGCAAAAGTCGTGATTGCTGATTTTAATGAAGCAGGAGTAAAAGAAGCGGCCGAAAACATTAAAAAAACAAGGTGGGGAAGCAGCTGGAGTATTTTTGGATGCTGGACAAGCAGACTCCATACAGGCAGCAGTCGACTTTACCATTGAACAATATGGAACGGTTACGGTACTCGTTAATAATGTGGGTTTAACTAACCTGCATAAAGATCTGGATGTCGTGAACTTAGATTTGGAAGAATGGGATCGACTTATGGACGTGAATTTAAAAAGTGTGCTATTGGGAAGCTGGTTTGCGATTCCTCACATGATTAAAGCTGGAGGAGGTTCAATTATCAATACGGCCTCAATGGCCGGATTTACAGGTGACTCCGTACGATCCGCATATGGTGCGTCCAAGCGGGTGTAGTGAATTTGACTCGTTATATCGCTGCACAGTATGGTAAAGATCATATTCGTTGTAATGGAGTGGCACCAGGTCTCATTTTAACTCCTGCAGCGAAAAATAATATGCCTCAGGCCGTACTCGATATTTTTGGCGAATTCAAAGCATTGCCATATCATGGTGAAGCGGATGATATCGGTTATACCGTACTATTCCTTGCATCTGACGAGTCCAAATTCATTACAGGGTCAGACGATCCAAGTGGAAGGCGGTCATCATATAGCCAACCCAAGCATCTCTGATTTTAATGATTATGTAACGAGAGCAAAATCCAATTAATTGTCTGGACATTCATATAACAAAACATTACCCTGGATAAGATCAACGCTTTCCGGGGTTTTTAGTTAGGACGCCCTTTATTAAAAAACATGAAGCAGGTGCATATAACAATGGAAGTAAAAAATTATGATGAAATACTGAACATCAGGACGGAAGGTGAACAAAAAAAATTCAATGATTCTTTGCATTATCATCGATATGAACCTACGCCATACAGCGCATTAGAACATTTATTCAAAGAATATCCACTGAAAAGAAATGATCGCATTGTGGATTTTGGATGCGGTAAAGGACGCTTGAATTTTTTCATCCATCACTTCTATCAATCATCTGTGGTTGGCGTGGAAATGAATGAAAATTTCTATAAAGAAGCGATCGAGAATCTGAATGGCTACATGAAAAAAAGGAAAAACGACAATAACGATATAGAATTCCACTGTTGCTTGGCAGAAGAATATGATATTGATAAGCAGGACAATAATTTTTATTTCTTTAATCCGTTCTCGGTACAGATTTTCATGAAAATCATCAATAACATTTTGCTTTCCTTTGAAAAAGAACCGCGCCAAATCGAACTGATATTATATTATGCTTCACAAGATTATACTTTTTTCCTCGAAAATCAAACCGCTTTCGAGCTGAAAAACGAAGTGATATTACCTGGCTTGACTGAATCTAATCCTTTTGAGAAATTCGTCATATACCAATTGTTATATTGAATGGATACTCGTTTTTCGGTGATAAAAAAACCCAAGCAATCTTTCATGGATGCTTGGGTGCAAAGAGTGAAGCCAATAAAGGTGTTTAATATAAAGCGGATTGTAAAATCCTTATTACTTTTTTTTGCATGCTCCTATTCCATTTTTTATCTTTTAATTTTATGCCCTTTTTTTCTAAGGATGAATCACTTTGTATATGGAGAGCGAGGTTCTAGTTTATAGTTTGTAAGCCATAGTGAACATAAAAAAATTAATTCAAATGCATTGGTAACAGCCGAACTTTCTATGGGAATAGGAATGGCACTTCCAACTATCATGACTATAACCCCTAAAAGCATCCAAATCCAACGTGTTCTTATAAATATGTAGATGCTAATCACCAATAATATAAAGGTGACAATAAGCACCATTAAAGGTGGGCCCGAAGATTCCTCACTAACATATCTTAAAACTCCATACTCGTAGATTGGTACAAATGTCTTATGCATATTTTCAATAAATTCATATATGATAAGCCCAGCTGTAAGGAAAAGGAAAAAGTAGGGTGCTATCGTTTTTTTTGTAAAAGGAATATGTATCCTTTTTGCCATTCCCCATCCAAACAAGATCAATGTAGGAGTGATAAATCCATGACTCCAGAAACGTAATGCATTTAATGACTTTAACAAAGGCCCATCACCAATGAACTTTCCCGAGGCAATAATTAAGTTATCCACGATAAGCCCGAAAGTAACTAGAAGAAGAAAGCTTGAATACGAAAAGAGTTTGCGATCCTGTCGAAGTAACACCATTCCCATGATAAAAAGAATCATATAAACGATTGAATAACAAAAATATAAAATAGTATCCAACTACATCACCCCCTATATTGTTTTTTCCGTACTATAATAGAACAAAACAAAAAGTGCCCTTTTAAATATAATTTTAGTTTAATGTTAAATTGTTCAAGAAAGATTGTAAATACCTATATCAGAGAATATAATGGGTAGGTTTTATATGTGGTTTTTATAAAGTATCAAAGGTCTACATAAGAAACTTTATATTTAAACAAGGATGGGAAGCATTGCATCAAAAATGCATATAAATAGCGATATTACTGTTAAGCAGCCATTGAAATACGTGGTAACCACCTTCTTTCGCGCCTTGATTCTTTTTTAGATTAGGTAGAGATGACTTATCCGTCTACATGAGGAAAATGACATAAGCTATTAGAAGGAAGTTAGAAGTAATGTTCGTTTTATATAGCCCATAAGGAAATGAAGAGAAATACCAGTATCTATGTGCGTTAGTAAAAGTACTTAGAAATAAATTTTAGGGATAGTGAGGTATAAAATGAAAAAAGTCATTAAATATATTCTCGTTAGTATAATTCTATTAATGATTATCGCTTTCGGCACCTTTTATATATGGTCAGAACAAACATACAAACCATCAGATGAATTGTATGCGTTAGTTGGAAAGGGGGATATAAAAAAGGAAAATGGGTTTGTCACATTTGAACCAACAAAAACTAAGAAAGTGGGCATTGTCCTGTATCCAGGTGCCAAGGTTGAGCCGGAAGCATACGGATATTATGCAAAAGAATTATCAAAAGAGGGATATACAGTCGTTATCCCAAATGTGAGGTTCAATTTCGCTTTGTTTGATAAAAATAAAGCGATGGAAGCTAAAGATACATATCCAGAAGTGGAGAAATGGTATGTTGCTGGACACTCGTTGGGAGGAGTAGCCGCCTCCGCATATGCTTATGAAAATCCAAAAGAGGTGGAAGGGGTTATCCTCCTCGGTTCATATCCCAGTGACTCGAATGACTTTTCAAAAATGAAAGTTCCTATGCTATCGTTATATGCAGAACATGATGGGCTATCTACAGTAGAGAAGATTTTGAAGACAAAGCACTTACTATCTAAAGAGTCAAACATGCATAAGATAGCGGGAGGAAACCACGGTCAATTTGGTGTATATGGAAAGCAAAAGGGAGATAATGAAGCGACTATCTCAGCTAAGAAACAACAAGAAGAGATGATAGCTGTCACAAAAAAATGGCTTAATCAGAATGGGGATTAAGCCTTATTAAATGCCCTCAAAATTGAGGGCATTTTAATACCGAAATATATTTTGACTTGGAAAGAAAGACAAAAGAACCAGTTGATCTAAAGTAATTACTTCAAGTTGATCTCGTTGAATAGAATCATGTTTAGAAAGCATCCTCATCACCTCAAGTTTTAATACTTCTATATTAAAGCAAAAATGACTCTAGGCAAAAGTGTTCTATCTAAAAGGTAAGCCGAAGTTGATTGGAACGGAAGGTACGAGACTCCTGCGGGAAAAGCGCGTCTAGGGGAGACCCCCGCAGGCGAAAGCCGAGGAGGCTCCCCGACCGCCCGCGGAAAGCGAGTGCCTGGAGTGGAAATAAACGTCCAAATTGTACAAGCGATAAAAATAGACAAACTCGATTTTCATCGGGTTTGTCTACAGTCTGAACCCCCGTTATGACGGGGTTCAGTTTATCGCAAAAGTCCTTCGGGATTAAAGAGCCGCGCCAAATCGAACTAAGTTTATTTTATGCTTAATAAGCACTTAAGCAATATTCCCTTTTTTAATGGATGTTTAATTTACAACATATTGTGAATTCTTTTGGGGCTCATATCGTTTTTCTATATAAATTTGATGCCAGGTCATAAACGTCAAAATGGTCCAGAGCTTCCGGCTGTTGTCCGCTTTATTATTTACATGGTTTTCAAGTAATTCTATAATTTGCGCTTTATTAAAAAGGTAGTCAGTCGGGCTTTCCTGGATTAACCTTACTGCCCAATCGTATAACTCATCCTTCAGCCAATGTCGTATCGGAACAGGAAAGCCTAGCTTTTTTCTGCTCCATACATGTTCCGGCACTATCCCGCGGGCAGCTTTTCGGAGCATGTATTTGGTCGTTCCATTTCTCACTTTTTGATCCATATTAAGTTTTGAAGCCGTATTGAAAACGCATTTATCCAAAAAGGGAACTCTCACCTCTAAAGAATTCGCCATGGACATTTTATCTGCCTTCAATAAAATATCACCTTTTAGCCAAGTTTGAATATCAATGTTTTGCATTTGGGTTATAGGATCATACCCTAAAGAACTTGAATAGATGGGATTTGTCACTTTCTCATTTTCTAGTCCGTTGAGATAATTCACAAGTAGTCGTTTTTTCTCTTTCTCGCCGAATATGTTTGCGTTCCCGATATATCGGTTTTCTAAAGGTGTCACTCCACGCTCTATAAAACTCTTTCCTCTAACACCTTCTGGCAAAACAGAGGAAATCGTCTTCAACACTTTGTTCAATGATGTTGGAAAATAGGAAAACATGCGCAGAGAATGGGGCTCCCGGTATATATTATATCCGCCGAATAACTCATCTGCCCCCTCACCGGACAAAGCGACCTTGACGTGTTTTTTAGCTTCCCGGGCGACAAAATATAGTGGAACGGCAGCGGGGTCCGCTAAAGGGTCATCCATATGCCAGATGATCTTCGGCAGTTCCGCCAAGAATTCTTCAGGACTAATGATATAACTTATATTTTCTACATTAAGTGCGGCTGCTGTTTCCTGTGCAACGTTTATTTCACTATATCCATCTCTTTCGAACCCAACAGAAAAAGTTTTGATCTTAGGGTTAATCTCTTTTGCGATGGAGCAGATAAATGATGAATCAATCCCGCCCGATAAAAAAGATCCAACTGGAACATCACTTCTCATATGGACGTTTACGGAATCCATCAGAGTGTCTTGTATTTCTTTTAGGACCTTTGAATCGTCTATATTGGAAGGGTGAAAAATAGGTTTCCAGAACCTTTTTATATCCATTTTCTTTCCTGGTTCTTTAGTGAAGTAATGTCCAGGTAATAACTTTTCAATATTCTTGGATAGGGTCGCTGGTTCGGGAACATATTGAAAACTAAGAAAATACTGTAATGAATTCGCATCCAGCTCGTCATTCATGGCTGTCAAAATACTCTTTTTTTCTGATGCAAAAAAAGTAACATCATCTTGCTCACAATAGAAAAAAGGCTTGATTCCAAAGTGGTCCCTTGCACCAAAAAGCTTTAGCTCGATTTTATCCCAAATGACAAAAGAGAACATGCCTCGCAATTTCTGGACAGTTTGCTCTTTTTGGCTACTAAAGAGGGCCAATATTACTTCCGTATCAGAATCTGTCGTAAACTCATATCCTTCATCAATGAGTTCTTTTCTTAGTTCAATATAATTATAGATTTCGCCATTGAAAATGATCCAATATCTTTCATTTTCATATGAAAGGGGTTGGTTTCCATTATCTATATCGATTATGCTTAATCTCCTAAATCCAAAATTCACAAATTCATCAAAGAAATATCCTTCATCATCCGGCCCCCTATGGGTAATGATCGTGTTCATCTTCTGAATCGTTTCTTTCATATTTGAATTTATGGCTTTCGGATATTCGTGAATACATCCAACAAAACCGCACATAAAATCCACCTGCCTAATTTATTAATAGTAAGAGATTTCCTAATATCTTTTATTAATATTTTCAAAAAATAGGTACAAAGTTGAATGCCAATGTAAATAGAATGGAATCTCCTAGTCTTCTAGATTAGGTGATTATGATATATTTGTCAATTTTACTCATGAAATGAATGTATTTGCAATTATGTAAAAATATATAAGATGCGCAACAAAAAGAGGCAATCGTTATGATTGCCTCTAAAAGAAAATTAAGTTTGCATGCAGTTTTTATTAAAAAAACGTTCCAGTTGATTGGAGGGGGGCCCTGGTGTGGAATTCAACGTTCCAATCTTACAAACACTAAAAAAAATCGAGTTTGTCTTCAGACTATGATGCCTTAATTAATAAGGCATCCGTCTTATTTCAATAGTTCCGCTCGATGACAAAGTGAGCACGATCGCCTCTAAAGAGAGTTTTAGAGAATTCAATGACCGATCCGTCATTCTCATATGTGTAAGTTTCCAATGAAAAACAAGGTGAGCCGTTCGGTACGTCCAACTTGTCAGAAATGGAATCGTCGGCAAGTGAAAACTCCAAGTGTTCGACCGTTTTTTTTACTTTTAAATTGAATTGTGTCTCAAGTACTTTAAAGAGTGATTTTTCACAGGCTTCGATATTAAGCCCGGGTGTTTTATACCAAGGGAGAAAGGCAATTTCATATTGAAGGGGGATATCGTTTACGTAACGTATCCGTTCCAGTTTATTTACGGGGTCTCCAATATTTTGTTTGAAAAGCTTGGCAAGGGTAGCGTTTGCTTCAATCACCTTTAAGCTAATGACCTTTGTTGAAGGGTTTTTACCTTGCATCGTGACTTGCTCAGAGAATTTTTCAACCGTGCTTGTAAGAAATTGCTTCACTTTATTCTCCGAAACGAAAGTACCTTTGCCTTGGACACGGTAAATATAGCCTTCGACGTTCAATTGCTGTAAGGCCGTGCGAACTGTTGTCCTGCTTACTCCGTATATTTTACAAAATTCAGCCTCAGTCGGTAATTTTGTATTTGTTTGATATTCGCCATTTTTTATGAGATCGATAATCGATTCCTTAACTATGGAATGCAATGCCGCTTCTTTATTCATGGTCTCCACAGTGATTCCTCCTATGCTCATTCCCAATATATACATATAGATTATCTCGGATAAGTACAATAATCAACTTTAATTCACAAATTTGTAGTAACAAATTTAAATTTGTGTTGATATTTTTTCGATTTGTAACTACAATATATGTATGGAGGCAATAATACCCATTTCATCCAAGGGAAGTGATAAAAAAGTAACATCGGTTATTTATAAGAAAGAAAACGGTTTCAACTCACTTGAAAATACTGAATAATCAATCATTAAAAAGGGGGGTAATTTCAATGAATATCTTATTATGTTGTTCTGCAGGGATGTCTACTAGTTTATTAGTTACCAAGATGGAGGAAAGTGCTAAAAACCAAGGGGTAGAGTGTCATATATGGGCAGTTGGTTCTACAGAAGTTAACAATGAAATAGATAAGGCCGATGTTATTTTATTAGGGCCGCAGGTTAGATATCTTCTTTCCAAGCTACAGGAAGCGGGGAAAGAAAAGGGAATTCCAGTCGCAACCATCAATCCGATGTTCTATGGACTATGTAATGGTGAAGAAGTGCTAAAACAAGCCACTACTTTAATAAAAGGAGAATAAGGATATGATGACTTTTATTGATAAGTATATTATGCCTGGGGCGGTAAAGGTAGGAAATAACCGGCATTTGCTTGCGATTCGTGACGCATTGATTGGAATGATAGCGATTACAATGATCGGGTCATTCGCCGTCCTGTTTAATAATCTAGGGCAAGTCATCAAGCCATACGGAAGAATGATGGAGGCCATCTTCGGTCCAGCATGGAATACGCTCGGCGGTGATATTTGGTTTGGAACCTTTGCATTCATGACGGTATTCGCTGTATTCGGCATCTCTTATAAATTGGCACGGTCATACGGTGACGATGGTTTTGAAGCGATGTTGGTTTCCGCAGCCTGTTTCTTTTTATTATTACCTCAAATCGGAAATGTCACTTTAACCATCGATGAAAGGGATGTTACTGGCGGGGCCTGGGGTTTTGTAAGCGTAAACTATTTTAATGCTACAGCCCTATTTACAGGAATTGTCGTTGCCTTAATAGCAACTGAAATCTTCGTAAGACTTTCCCGGGTAAAATATTTAGTCATCAAGCTTCCAGATGGAGTACCTCCAGCGGTAGCCCGTTCATTTGCAAAGTTAGTGCCGGGTATGGCAACGATCTTTATCGCTGGCGTATTCGGACTGCTATTCCGTAAAGCTACGGATGGGCAGGTACTGAATGACTGGCTGAGTAAAGTGATTGTATCTCCGTTACAAAGTGCAGTAGATTCATTGCCATTCGCTATTTTACTAGTTTTTCTTGTTCATTTATTATGGATGATCGGTTTGCATGGACCTAATATCCTTGGCGGGATAACGACACCGCTCTTTGAAAGTTCGGGTGTGAAAAATATCGATTTATATGCAAAAGGCGTCAAAGAAATGGACCAATACGGCGTATTGGCGGGTTCTTTCCTGGATGCATTTGTATATTTAGGCGGATCTGGTGCAACATTGGGCCTTATCATTGCAATGATCATTGCCGGTCGGAAACGGTATAAACAGATGATTGCACTCGGAGGGGCGCCAGGAGTGTTCCAGATAAACGAACCCATTCTTTTCGGATTGCCTATCGTTCTGAATCCAATGTGGTTCATCCCATTTGTTCTCGGCCCGGTAATTACAACGGTGATATCTTATATCGCAGTAAGCAGCGGAATGGTTTTCCCGATCGTTGCTAAGATTCCATGGGTAACCCCTCCGATTGTGGGTGGATTCCTGGCCACAGGCGGGCATGTGTCTGGAGCGGTCCTGGCTGCAATCAACTTAGTCATTTCAACAGCGATTTATTTACCATTCGTTTATGCTCAAGTGAAGATAGACACAAAAAATGAAACAAAGCTTACAAAAGATTCAGAAACGCTAAGCCTTTAAGAAAGTAGTGATGAAAAATGGAAAAAGAAGAATTATACCAGCTATCCTTTCAATTGATTTTATATAGCGGGAATGCGAGAAGCTTTGCAATGGAAGCGTTGCAGGAGGCAAAGAAGAAGGATTTTGATTCTGCCCGTTTGAAAATCGCCGAGGCGGAAACGGAATTACTGCAAGCCCATAAATACCAAACCCAATTAATCCATGCTGAGGCAGGCGGGGACTCTTTTGATCTTCCCATTATCCTGGTGCATGCACAAGATCATTTAATGACAGCGATGACTATGAAGGATCTTGCAATTGAAATGATCGATCTACGCGAAGAATTCTTACATGCAGATGCTGTGAAGGAGAGGACTGCTGAATGAGCAAGGGGTTGAAGATCGTCACGATTGGCGGAGGTTCGAGCTATACGCCTGAACTGATCGAAGGTTTCATCAAATATCATGAAGAACTTCCTGTGAGTGAAATTTGGCTCGTGGACATCGAAGCCGGAAAGGAAAAGCTTGAAATTGTCGGGAATTTGGCAAGAAGGATGATTGAAAAGGCTGGTGTGAATATTGAAGTCCATCTCACGCTGGATAGGAAGAAAGCGCTTAAAGGCGCTGATTATGTAACAACCCAGCTGCGGGTTGGCCAGCTCGCAGCCAGGGCTCTTGATGAAAAGATTCCATTGAAACACGGAGTGATCGGACAGGAGACGAATGGACCAGGCGGGCTTTTCAAGGCCTTTAGAACGATTCCCGTCATTCTGGATATTGCTCATGAGATGGAGGAATTATGTCCGGAAGCATGGCTGATTAACTTCACGAATCCTGCAGGAATGGTAACGGAAGCAGTTCTGCGTCACAGTAATATTTCCAAAATCATCGGACTCTGCAATGTGCCGATTGGGATGGAACGAGGTGTTGCGGATTTGATGGGTGTAGAACCATCAAGGGTCCGTATCGACTTTGCTGGGTTGAACCATATGGTTTACGGCTTGGATGTATTCGTTGATGGCGAGAGTGTCAAAGATCAAATCATCCAGTTGATTACTGATCCAGCTAAAGCTGTCACGATGAAGAATATCCATGCAATGGGCTGGGAGCCGGAATTCCTTAGAGCGTTGAACCTGTTTCCGTGTCCATACCACAATTACTATTATAAAACGGGTGATGTGCTGGCCCAAGAATTGAAGGATGCGGAAAAAGGGGAAACACGCGCAGAGGTCGTTCAAAGACTTGAAGCGGGTTTATTCGAGCTATACAAAGACCAGGATCTGGCTATCAAGCCGCCGCAGCTTGAAGAGCGCGGAGGTGCGTACTACAGTGATGCGGCTGTGCGGTTGATTTGCTCGATGCATACGGATAAGCGAGATATTCAAGCGGTGAATACGGTCAACCATGGTGCAATTGAAGGCATCCCGTACGGATCGGCGATTGAAACCAGTTGCGTGATAACTAAGGATGGACCTAAACCAATCAATGTAGGAGAGCTTCCTGTCGCTGTCCGCGGATTAATTCAGCAAATCAAATCCTTTGAAAGGGTAGCCATCGAAGCTGCAATTTCGGGGGACTATGATACTGCGTTGCTTGCCATGACGATCAATCCACTCGTTCCAAGCGACCGGGTTGCAAAACTTATCTTGGACGAAATGCTGGAGGCACATAAAGATTATTTGCCGCAGTTTTTTGAAAAAAAGGAGTTGCAGGATAATTTATCATGATTGAAGTCCTTGTAAATGCAGATGATTTTGGGTTAACTAAAGCGGTGAATTATGGGATTTTGGATAGCCACAAATATGGAATTGTCAATTCGGCAACAATCATGATGAATGCGAAAGCAACGGAGCATGCGATTGAAATCGCCAAGAAAACACCCTCGTTGAAGGTAGGTATTCACTTAGTCCTGACATGGGGTAAACCTTTGTTGAGTGATGTTCCGAGTTTGGTTGACGAATCTGGTTTCTTTAAGAAGCAAGGTACGGTATATGGGGATCCTGCCGGCATTTCCTTGAGCGAATTGGAGAGGGAGTGGTCAGCGCAAATCGAAAGATTTTTGGAATTTGGCCTATTCCCGACTCATTTCGACAGCCACCATCATGTACACGGGATCAAAGCATTTCTACCGGTTATTAAAAAGCTGTCAGATAAATATGGATTGCCAGTCCGTAATGCCGGAAGCCACCTTGCAGGGATTCAAACCGTTACAGATGTATTCCTGGATGATTTTTATGGAGAAATGGTGGTTGAAGATTACTTTCAAAACTTGAAAGGGAGAGTAATGGATGGGGAGAGTGTGGAGATAATGACCCATCCTGCTTATATGGATGAAGAATTGATGGAGGTCTCCTCTTATAATGATATACGCTTGAAAGAAACCAGGATATTGACAAAGGCTAAATTACCTGAGGGATTTTCCCTTAGATTCAGCATCAACCAAGTAAAGATTTGATTTTAAAAGAGGACCATTCATCAAAAGATGAATGGTCCTCTTTTATTGTGCTCTATCTTAGAATTAATAAGCCAGGCTGAATAGGGCTTTGATGTGTGATAGGTAACGAACATTACTTGCTTCCTTCATCAATGTAGCCGGAAGGCCTTTAAGGGACGTGTTATTGGCCCCAACGGTTGCCACTGCATCCTTACGGCCAAGGCTCGCAAGTGTACCTGAGTTTACAGGTGAGAATTCTTCAAGCTTCTTGCCTTCAAATGCTGCATATAGGTTGTATCCAACAAGCTCACCCATTTGCCAAGCATTTTGTGCAGTAGGAGCATATGGACGGCCGCCTTCTGGAGGGAAAGCAACGGCACTGTCGCCGACAACGAATACGTCTTTATGGGATTTGGATTGCAAATACTCATTGACGGTTGCTTTGCCGCGATCCACTTCAAGGCCTGATTCGCCTACGATAGGAAGAGCCGCAACTCCGCCTGTCCAAACAAGCGTATTGGCCGTTATCGTTTGTCCGTCTTTCAATTCGATTTGATTTCCTTTAACACCCGTTACAGGCAGACCTGTCAGGAATTCAACGCCGCGTGCTTCCAAGCTTGTCATGGCACGTTCGATTAAGTGATCAGGCAGTACCGGAAGGATTTTTGGCCCAGCTTCCACAAGCTTGATTTTCAAGTCCTTGAAGTCCACTCCGAACTTTTTGGCGATTTTAGGGAAATGATCCACGATTTCACCGATTAACTCAACGCCCGTCAATCCGCCGCCGCCAATCACGATGGTTGCGTCCGCTTCATTATTCGTTTGAGAATATTCGCGGATGCGATCTTCGATATGTTTGTAAATCTTGTTAGCATCATTTACGGATTTCAAGACCATGCTGTTTTCCTCAAGTCCCGGAATGCCGAAGAATCCTGTTTGGCTTCCCAAAGCAACAACCAGGGCATCATAAGATAATGTGGAACCATTGGCAAGTTTCACTTCTTTATTATCGACCGAGAATGACTCCACTTTGGAAATGACAAGGTCGATATCTTTTCCTTTGAAAAGCTTTTCCAAAGGAATGGAAACGGCTTGTTCAGAAATGGATCCGCCTGCAAGACGGTGCAATTCAGTGATGATTTGGTGCGTTGGAAATTGGTTCACCACTGTAACCTGCACTTCATCCTTTTTGTAATATTCACGTACGGATAAGGCAGATAGTAATCCTGCGTAACCTGCACCTAAGATGACGATTTGTTTTGACATAGTTAATCCCCCGTCCTTACTGATTGAAAGTTATCAAATTATTTTTGGTTTTTACGTTCTGAAGAAACTTCAAGAAAAGCTTGGGCGAAACGGAAAAGCTTTTGTGCTTGCGGATCTTTCAACATTTTTAACAGACCAAAAAGACCGATCACATCATTATTCGCTTCTGCACGATCCTTAGCTTCGATGGCATTTGCCGCAAGCCCTTTCACTGAATGGACTACAGGTGTCGCGATCTCCGAAATGGCGCTGACCGTATCATTTTTCAACACATCATCAGTCGCAACCGATTGAGCGAAATCATAAGACTTTGTTAAAATATTCACTAACTCAGTCAGTTTTGGTAACTGCTCGACTAAAGTGTTCAATGATTCCTGAACCTCAGGCTTTAAAAGCTGATCTAAGATATCCAATTGCTCTTGGTTTGCAGAAATATTAAGTGTTTCATGTTCAGGTTTTGAGATTACATCTACCATATCTAATTCCCCTTTAAACTTAATTATTTTGATTTATGTTTTTTCCGCCGATACTACTAATCATACGACTCTAATCTCTTAATTTCAAATATTTCTTTTGTGATACGAATATAATTTTATCGTAATAATTAAGAGTTATTTGGTGGTTTTTTTGATTTATCTTAATATTCCAAAAGAGTATTAAGATTATTCTGGTTATAATACCTTAAATAAAGAGGGGATTAGAGGCATTCTACCTTGTCATTTCCTATAATAATAAATCTATAGCAGACACCTTTTTGTTTTGCTATAATGTCCATAATCTTTGACGGAATGGGATTCGAGAATATTTTATCTGATTTAGGGTACATACTATTATCGGAATTGGAGTTGATGCCCTTGGTAGAACGCAGGATGTTAAAGGTACGTGGTGAGATTATCGAAATATCCTCTAGGTATAATGAAAAATATAGTAAATGGAATTGTACAGCTAAAGTTCCTAATAGTTCCATCATTGCTTATTGTCGTGACAAGAATAAGCTTCGTGCTGAAACAGTTTCTATGAGCAGGTTATTAATTACGTATGAAGACTATAAAATTGTTTGATAAATAGAGAAAAGGCGCCCAATCTTGAAGACGAAGTTTGGCGCCTTTTTTATAGAATAATATTTTATCTGCGAAATCGGGAATATATCTTCGAAAATGGAGATATACCATCGGAAACTTCTGAATTATCTGTGAAAGTATACGATTTATCGATTTTTCGACAAAACTTCGATTAAAAAAAGGTATTTTCTTAGTGAAAAGCAACGAAATTGTCAAAAAATATATCAGAAAATACTGAAATGGATAGTAAAATTATGTTAATATATTTAAAAAAAGTATTATTTTCTAAAGTAATAATGAATAATTTATATTTAAAGGATCTCCATTAAGAAAAGGTATTTCTAAACAGCAATTAGTTCAATTGATTTTAATACAATAAAATGAAATGGAGTCGATACAATGGTGAGTATTACTGGATATGGGAAAGCGAGAGAAGAAGCAGTGAATAATTTTCAGGAATTTGTGGGTTTTGAAATTCCTGAAGATTATAAACAATTTCTCCTTAAGCATAATGGCGGCACAACTACGGTTCAAAACTGTAAGTTTTATGTGGATGGATTAGACACACTTGTATGCTTACATGCACTTTATGGATTAGAGCTTCTAGATAAAGAACTGGATTTACAGAAATGGCATGAAGAAAACAGAGAAGACTTACATAAGAATTGCATTATAATAGGTAATGATACATGTGCAGGTAAAATTTTGCTGATAAATAATGAAGAAGAAAAGGGAGTTTACTTCTGGGATCAAGGTTGGTATTCGGATCCATCAAGCCAGGATGAAAACATTTATAAAGTTGCATCGAGTTTTCAATCCTTCATTGAGGGATTGAAAGTCCCGGAGGAAATCTAATTTTATTGTAATCCCCTTGATTGGCTCATGCCATTCAAGGTTTTTTATTGTCAGGTTAATGAGGAGATAAAAATGTATAAAATATTATTGGTTGAAGACGATCTCAAAATAGCTGGAATCTTGGTCAATTATTTAAAAAGGTACGGGTATGAGGTTTTTGAAGTGAAGCAACTGGACCAAGTTTTTGCGGAGTTCCAAGATACAAAGCCAGATTTGGTTTTATTGGATATTAATCTGCCCTATTATGATGGGTTCCATTGGTGCCGGCTAATAAGGACGGTTTCGAAGGTTCCTGTCATATTCATCTCTGCAAGGACAGATGAACTGAACCAAGTCATGGCCATTGAATATGGGGGAGATGACTATTTAACAAAACCGTTTCATTTGGAAGTGGTATTAGCGAAAATAAAGAGTGTCCTGCGTAGGGTGTATGGTGAATATGCGGATATATCTTCATTCCACCAGCAAGTAAAGGAAATGGAGGGATTAACGCTTTATACGGAAAAAGCGATGATCGAATATCAAGACAATCAGGTAGCGTTAACTCAAAATGAGTTGAAATTATTGAGTTGTTTACTACGACAGTATGACACTATCGTCTCGCGTGAAGAGTTACTTGAAGCATTATGGAATGATGATTCATTTGTTGATGACAATACATTGACCGTCAATGTCACAAGGGTACGGAGAAAACTTGAGGATATTGGCATCAAGCATGCCATAACAACTAGCAGGGGAAAAGGATACCGACTAAAAATAGTGCAAGGTGAAGAAAAGTGAAGCTGAAATCCATTATTAAAGACCGTCTTTATTTTATTTTTTATACCGTTCTATTGGTAAGCCTGCTTATTATTGCTTATACATTATCCGTTCTGGAAGCGGGGAATCACATATCGATTTCAAATATCATCTATTTAATTATTCTCGCGTTGTTTATGATGCTTCTATTTTTAGCGGCCGATTACATAAGGCATTACCGTTTTCTTAATCAATTAGCAAGAATGAAGCAAGAAACGAGCTTGTCATTTGAATATGTCGAAGCCTTTAGGGAACCTTTGACAAATGAACAAAAGTTGTGGATGGAACTTTTTCAACAAATGAACAAGGTAACCATTGGTCAATTACAAGAACAAATCAAACAGAAGGAGCAATATGAGCTGTTGATTCATCAATGGGTTCATCAAATGAAGACACCTGTTTCAGTCATTTCCTTACTGATTCAAGAAGGCAAAAGGACATTTTCGAATGAGCCGATGAAGGATTATCTTAAAGAGATAGAAGAAGAAAATGATCGATTTCGCAGAGGGCTGGAAATTATATTGCACGGGGCAAGGCTGCAGCGTTTTTCGGAGGATGTAAAATCGGAGCGGGTTGACTTAATTAATCTAGTCAAGCAAGTGATTAACGAGGAAAAGAAACAGTTCATCAAACGGTTCATATATCCCAGGCTTGAAACGGAGCTTGAGAATGTATATGTGCATTCGGATCGTAAGTGGCTCCACTTCGCCATTAGTCAGGTGGTCTTTAATGCACTGAAGTATTCAAGGCAGGAAGAGCATGACAGCATAACGTTCAATATCATTGAAAAAGAGTCGGAGATTTTCCTTAGGATAACAGATCAGGGAATTGGAATCGTCCCACATGATGTAAAACGGGTGTTTGATCCATTCTTTACTGGTGAGAACGGGCGAGTCAAACAAGAGTCAACCGGGATGGGACTATATCTTGTGAAGGAAATCGTTAATAGACTTGGGCATGTCGTTACCATCCAATCGACTGTATCCGAAGGGACTACTGTGGAGTTTCTCTTTAAGACAAATATCTTACATGAAAGGTGACAGAATTGTAAGGGTGCTAAACGATTATGTAATAAACTTCGATGGGAGCCTCCCGCTTTATTCATTATACTTACGGTAAGAAAGGGAGGTATTTTCGGATGTCGATTTTAAAAGCAGAACAACTATCCAAAACTTATTTTCAAAAACAGGGGAATTTATTTCATAAGGCGTTACATAATTTCACCATGAATGTACAGAAAGGGGAATTTGTCGGAGTGATGGGTCCATCCGGCAGCGGGAAAACCACCCTGCTTAACTTAATGGCCACGATTGATAAGCCAACCACAGGTAAAGTCATTCTAAATGATCAAAATCCTAATGAATTAAACAATCAGGACCTGGCATTGTTTCGCAGGAGGGAAATTGGATTTGTTTTTCAAGACTTCAACCTTCTTGATACACTTACCGTTCGCGAAAATATCCTCCTTCCTCTAGCGTTAGATCGTTATAAACTGCAGGAAATGGAAAATAGGGTGAATCAGTTGGCGAGCCTTCTTGGTATAGAATGGATTTTAGAAAAGCGGACTTATGAAATTTCCGGAGGTCAGCAGCAACGAACGGCTTGTGCAAGAGCGATGATTCATGAGCCTTCCATTATTTTAGCGGATGAACCTACTGGTAATTTGGATTCCAAATCTGCCAAGCAGGTAATGGATACCCTCACGACACTTCAGGAGAAAAAGGGAGCAACCATCCTTATGGTCACTCATGACCCGACTGCCGCCAGCTTCTGTGACCGGATTCTATTCATAAAGGATGGCAAGTTCTTTTCAGAGGTGCACAGCGGAGGGGAAAGACAGAGTTTCCATCAAAGGATTTTAGATACGTTAAGCGTTTTGGGAGGAGTCTATCATGAACATCCGACTTCTCGCTAAGAGAAATATCCAAGGAAATGCACAACGTTATCTAGCTTATTTTTTCAGTATTGTCCTATCCGTCTCAATCTTTTTTATTTACGCATCATTTATCTTTCATCCTGATGTGGTCCATGCGGATATCCCGGGGGGAAAGCTAATAAGCAGGGGACTCATTGCAGCAGAAATAGTGATCATCATATTTTCGGTTTTCTTTATCGCTTATTCGAATGCAGCATTTATACAGCCGCGAAAAAAAGAGTTTGGGCTGCTGACACTGCTTGGAATGTCCAAATCCCAACTTAGAAAACTGATTTACCTGGAGCAAACGATGGTTTCCCTCATATCTATCCTAATTGGAGTTGGCTTAGGGTTTTTGTTCTCAAAGTTATTCTTAATGGCAATTTCTTGGTTATTGGCTGTAGAGCAACCAATATCGTTTGTCTTTGTCCCTGAGGCCTTTATTTATACCATTGTTGGTTTCATTTTGCTATTTCAGCTATTATCGCTCTTTTCATTGTTCCACATAGGAAATGCGGAGGTAGTCGATTTACTCAAAGATAAACAAAAACCCAAAAAGACTCCCTTCGTTTCAAAGTGGTTAGTTGCATTATCAGCAGTTTGCTTAAGCATTTCTTATTATTTGGCATGTACGCTGTCGTTGAACAATTCTTATATTCGAGTATTGCCCATAGTGTTTTTCGTACTGATCGGCACCTATTTTTTATTCAGCCAATGCATTGTCGCTCTATGCAGCAGGCTTTACCGGAAGAAGAAAAGCTTATATGGCGGAACGAATTTAATTACTCAAACAAACCTGATCTTCAATATTAAGGACTATTCCAGGTTATTCTTTTTGACCTCGATCATTACAGCCGTGATTTTGACAGCTGCAGGAACACTTTTCATGTTCAGTGCAGATTTAAAAAAGCAAGGGATGGATAACATTCCGCAATCAATTGGCTGGATTGAAAATGATGCTTCCGTTAATTCAGTTATTGAACCATCCGCAGTGGAGAAAATATTAAAGGAAGATGGATTCAAGCTCCTTTACGAAGTAAATATGACTGGAGTGCCCATCACCCACATGTTACCCCATATGAGAACGGGAGAACCCAATGAAAATAGGTCATTATTAATCTCGGAAAGTGATTATAACAATGCGG
Source organism: Peribacillus sp. S4 (assembly GCF_046715815.1). NCBI lineage: Bacteria > Bacillati > Bacillota > Bacilli > Caryophanales > Bacillaceae > Peribacillus > Peribacillus sp. S4. The sequence continues at coordinate 1,798,083 of NZ_CP175708.1, forward strand.
CTGCATTGCGAAAAATTGAACCAGCAAAGTTATCAGGAAAAGAAGCGTTATATATTTTTCCTTATGGGGGACTGGACTATCAATTCGTCCACAAGGGAGAACAAAAGGAGCTGCACTTTGGCAATGGAACCATTCAGGTAACAATGGTTGGTCAGCGAAATCAATCGATAGTCGCACCCATAAAAGCAGCAACGACTCTGATGGTGGTCGATGATCAGCTGTATCATGAAATCACAGCTGATGTGCCTTTAAAAGAGAAGGCAAGAGTACGAGGGTATGAAATTAAAGACTGGGAAGAATCAATGGAAACAGCTGCTAAAATCGAAAAAATGTCTAATAATCCTGACCATAATCAACTGCAAACAAGAGCTCCGATTTATCAAGAAATGAAACAGGGAAGCATATTGATTCTTTTTATCGGCTTGTTTGTCAGTCTATTATTCTTTATCGTCCAAGGGAGCATGATGTATCTGCGAGTTTTTACGAATTTAGAAGATAAAAAAATTCAAATCCATGCCCTTCATCGATTGGGGTTGACAAAAAAAGAAATACGGCAAATTTTAAGCGCCGAAATACGCATCCTCTTTTTCGCTCCGTTTCTGATAGGGGTGATTCATGCCATAGTCGCCTACGTGGCATTAAGCAATTTATTGGAATCGAATTTGTTTGCCTACTCGGCCATGGTCATCGCAACGTATTTTCTTTTTCAACTGCTATACTATCAAGTAACTAAAAAGATGTATGAGCGGGCAGTCATCAATTCGATTAAATAGAAGCTATCATATGTAAATGGAATCTGGGGTTCAGTCCCTGATTCCATTTTTTTATTCAGGGTTCCTCTCACTGAAACGGCATTTTCATTGATGAAAAATTAGTCAATATGCACTATTGAAAGAGGAGTGATCCGCTATTTTGCACGAATATATGAAATATGGTGTGATTTTACAGATTAATCCTTTACAATATTGTAATATTTTCATATAAAGGGTAAAATTATTTATTTGAAGCGAGAATATCGAACCCCGCATCATTTATTTTTACCATTTTCACATACATAATTATACTAAAATAATTACTTTTGGGAATAAAATGATTTATTGGAAAGTATTAATAATTGATGTGGTTTATATTAAACATAAAAAGTCATATGATCAAAAAATGGTGGGTAATCTGTCAATTACTTGATTTATTATAGTATTATATGCCTGGGGTTATAGAGAATATTAGATTTTTCCCTATTTCTTTATCCCTTAATATAGTAAACTCAGAATAGGTTCGTTAACTTTTAGCTGCTAGAGATGAGGTAAGTTTAATCCTATGAAAAATAAAAAGTTAAGGGCACTTCTTTATTTGACCATACTTTTATTGATTGTTTTCATTCTTCTAAATATGTTTTCAACATATTTAAGCATTAAAAATTCTGTGCAAAAATCCGTTGCCAATCAAAACTTGGTAGCTGCCAGATCTATAGCCGACTCGATGGATATGGAGGCTTATCAACGATTTCTCAATAACCAAGTAAAGAGCCAGGATTATTTGGATATAAAAGCTTACTTAGAGGATGCCCGTGAAAAAATAGGAGCATTATATGTTTATACCATCCTGATTGATAATCCCACAGTATCCAAGTGCATGATTACTGGGTTTTCTAAAGATCATAAAGGGGATTTTCCTATCGGTGGTGCATGTACTGTTCCGCCGGAGCAGGTCAAACAGGGGTATGAAGGCAAAAGCTTCATTACCGGGATTCTAGAAGATCCGGAATATGGTGAGTATTTGACTGTGGGAGTGCCAATGAAAAATCAAGATGGCGACATTATTGGTTTTTTGGGCATTGATGTGAGCGCGGAAGATATTAATGCCATTAACGGCAAGGTATTGAAAAGCAGCATTGCCATTCTTGTTTATAATGGTGGATTTGTCATCATGCTGCTGGTTACCTTTTTTGTCATTCAAAAATGGTATCAAAAGGAACTGACACGTGAAGTGGGGGATACGGAAGATACGTATCAATCGGAATTCCAATCTCTATTTGCTTCAGTCCGCTCATTAAGGCATGATTTTTCCAATCATATTCAGGTGATACATGGACTGCTTAAATTAGAAGAGAACGCAAAAGCACTCGAATATTTAACAGGGCTTTCAAAAGAAGTGCATTCAATTGAATCGATGAAATTGGATGTGATTCATCCGGGCTTGTCTGTCCTGTTGGAGACCAAAAGGCTCTCGGCCCAGAATTATAATATCGATATCGAAATTGATGTTTCACCCAAATCCTTCAATCGGATCAAAACAATCGATTTGATAAAATTATTATCAAATGTTATCGACAATGCTATTGAGGCAACAATTGAATTGCCAGAGCAAGAACGCCGAATGGATATTGCCTGCAAAGCTGATGATGAAAAGTATTCGTTTATGGTCACGAACACCGGACCAATGATTTCGGAATTAGATCTGGAGAATATATTCGCCAGCGGTTTTTCAACCAAAAAGGCACAAAAGGGCAAAGTTCGCGGACAAGGATTGTTCATCGTCAAAGACTTAGTGAACAGATATGATGGAGAGATTCATGTACAATCCTCTGAAAATGAAACGACCGTTACGATGATCATTCCCGTAAATGGAAAAATGGGCTGAATTGATCCAAAGGAAACACATTTGATAAGAAGGTATGACCCTGAAAGGGATCATACCTTTTTTATATAAAGATGATGATTATTGCAGGTGAAAAATTGAATAAAAGTGCCTCAATTGGACATAATGGGTAGATGTTTAGCTGCTCTCAACGAGATTATGATAAGATAGGGAAAAAATCATTTAAGGCAGTGAGATTGTGAAACAACAAAAAGGAAAACTTCTCGTTATCATTGGACCGACTGCTGTTGGGAAGACAAAGATGAGCATTGAGATGGCAAAGTTATTTAATGGTGAAATTATTAGCGGAGACTCCATGCAGGTTTATAAGGGGATGGATATTGGTACTGCAAAAATCAAGAGGGAAGAAACAGAAGGAATCCCTCATTATTTACTTGATATTAAAGAACCTGATGAACCATTTAGTGCGGCAGAGTTCCAGGAGCGAGCCAATGCTTATATCGAGGATATCCAAAGCAGAGGTAAACTTCCCATTATCGTCGGTGGAACAGGATTATACATACAATCAGTCATCTATGATTATCAATTTTCGGAGGCGCCATCCGACCCTGTTTATAGGGAGGGACTTGAAAAACAGGTAAGGGAGTCAGGAATCGATCCTGTTTTTGAACAATTACGCAGCATTGACCCGGAAAGCGCGAATCGGATTCATCCTAATAATGTAAGAAGGGTGATCAGGGCACTTGAGATTTATCATTGTACTGGTAAAACGATGAGTGAGCAGCTGAATGAACAGCCTACAGAATTCAAATATGATACGTGCATCATTGGATTGACAATGGAACGTGAAAAGTTATATCAACGCATCGATCAACGTGTTGATGTTATGGTAGAAGAAGGGCTGATTCAAGAGGTGGAGTCATTTCATGAAAAAGGTTTGAGGGATTGCCAATCGATCCAGGCTATAGGCTATAAAGAAATCTATGATTATTTTGATGGAAGGGCTTCATTGGATGAAGCCGTTGAGACATTAAAGCAAAACTCCCGTCGATACGCAAAAAGGCAATTGACCTGGTTCCGGAATAAAATGGATGTAATTTGGTTTGATATGACCGATCTCGAGGGTTTTCCAAAAAAAATACATGAAATATCTGGATTTATAGCAGGAAAGCTTTTCGGTGAAGGCGAATACATAAATTTAGAGAGAAAAGAGGAGGACTAATACATGAAACAATCAGTAAATATTCAAGATCAGTTTCTTAATCAATTACGTAAAGATGGTACGTATGTGACGGTATTTTTATTAAACGGGTTCCAGATTAGAGGACAAGTGAAAGGGTTCGATAATTTTACCGTTTTATTTGAATCGGAGGGCAAGCAGCAATTAGTCTATAAACATGCGATTTCTACATTTGCTCCACAACGTAATGTTCAGATCGATTACGAAGTGAAGGAATAATCATATATATGAATGTAAAAAACAGGTTTAGCTTATAGCGACCTGTTTTTTTTTTTGCATGCCCTTCTCTGTCCTTTTTCAAAGAATCGATAATTTTACGTACCTTATTTGAATATATATCAAGGGACGGATTATTTTCCGGGAAACCGCAGGAAATGACATTACCCCTAATATATTGGTGAATGGGAATGGGATTTGTCGTAATAAATCCTCTAATGAAAAAATCCTGTCAGAATAAGTCGCTTTTCAAGAAGGGAATGGGGCTTAATCACGAAAGTAATAAACGGATTTTCCGATGGGGTAATTTTGGCTATGCAGCATTTGCCATGCCATCATAAAAAATTGTGGTGTTAGAGTCAGGGTCCAAGATGGAGAGGTGAATGAAATGGAACAACCGATCCGTATGAAAAATAACGGGCAAATCAATATTGTGTTTAATGCGGAAAACAGAAAAGCGCTACAAAAGGATCTGCCGATAAAAGAAATTTTGGTGCAGGAAATCCCCCACCAGCATGTGGCATTGAAAGAGATTGAAGATGAACTGAAATCGCTGGTTGGAATGGAAGAAATGAAACGGATGATAAAAGAGATATATGCCTGGATTTACATCAATAAACAACGTGAGGCAAAGGGGCTGAAGACTGGCCGGCAAGCGCTGCATATGATGTTTAAAGGGAATCCGGGAACAGGGAAAACAACGGTAGCACGTTTAATCGGGAAGTTGTTTCAAAAAATGAATGTACTTTCGAAAGGGCATTTAATTGAAGCGGAGAGGGCAGATTTAGTCGGGGAATACATTGGCCATACTGCCCAAAAAACCAGGGATTTGATTAAGAAGGCCATTGGCGGAATCTTATTTATTGATGAAGCCTATTCCTTGGGAAGAGGCGGCGAAAAGGATTTTGGAAAAGAAGCCATAGATACCCTTGTCAAGCATATGGAGGATCGGCAGCATGAATTCATTTTGATCCTTGCTGGATATTCGAGGGAAATGGAATATTTCCTAAGTCTTAATCCTGGCCTTCATTCGAGGTTCCCGCTTGTTATTGATTTTCCGGATTATACGATTGAACAGTTAATGGAAATAGCCGATCGGATGCTGCAGGAAAAGGAGTATCTTATGAATCGGGATGCCGAAAGGAAATTAAGGGAACATTTAATCATATTACGTTCTTTCCGGGGACCTATTTCATTCTCTAACGGTCGTTATATCCGCAATATAATAGAAAAGTCAATTAGGGCGCAGGCGATGCGGCTTTTACTGGAAGATTCATTTGAAAAATCCGATTTATTGACGCTTACCAGCCAAGATTTGATTTTCGAGGATGAAGAGAAAGAATGACATGGAAAAGCCCACCAGGATGGCGGGCTTTTCAAATTTATGTTTTAGGCACCCATTTTTTATTAGGAAGATGCCAATTATTGGTGTAAGAAAGGACTCGCAATATCGTGATGACGGCAAAGAGCGAATAAAGCTGCCATGATTGGGATAATACACCACTGCCTAAAGCCAAGCCTGCAATGATGGCCCATACTGCGTAGATTTCTTTTCTGAAGACCAATGGCTTTCTTCCGGCCAGCACGTCACGGAGTATCCCGCCGCCGCATCCGGTTAATGCAGCTGATACTATGATGGCGCTTATTGGATGATTAAGTTCCACGGCATACATCGCCCCTTGGATGGCAAAGGCTGAGAGGCCAATGGCATCACTGAGATTTCCCCATCTGTCCCAGTGCTTTGATAGGTTTGTAGGAAAAACAAAAACGATGGTGATGGATACTAAAGCGATGACAAAATAGAAACTTTGATCCCATAAAGCTGAAACGGGGACGCCGATCAACAGATTGCGGATTGCCCCGCCGCCAAAGGCGGTTACGATTCCTAAAATATAAACTCCTAAAATATCATACTCTTCTTCCATGGCGATGATGGTTCCGCTTATAGCGAATGCAATCGTACCTATGAAGCTTAATACTTCCCATGTCATATGAATGTCCCTCTATGTCTTTTCGATTTTGATGGTAAAGCCAAATTTGATTTTAGCACGGTATCGTAATTTTTAAAACGGTTAAAAGCTTCGTTTTGAGGAAATTTTTATATATTCAATTTTTTTGTTATGATTAAGTTAAATTTACCAGAAGGTGGTGCGTGTGATTTGGAAGAAGCAATAAAGGAAACGGCTGTCTTGATTGGGTGTCAAACAACTGAGACAAGTGAACATTTTGAATATTCACTCGATGAACTGTCTTCTTTGGCGAAGACGGCGAATGCTGAGGTTTTAATGACCATCTCCCAGAAAAGGGAAAGCGTCGATCCGGCTACATATATAGGAAAAGGAAAAGTGGAAGAACTCCGGAATCTGGAAGAGGAGCTGGAGCCGGATTTATTTATCTTTAATGATGAATTATCCCCGAGCCAGATTCGGAACCTTTCGAAACAATTGGAGGCAAGGGTCATAGACCGGACACAGCTAATATTGGATATATTTGCTCAGCGGGCTCGATCCAGGGAAGGGAAGCTGCAGGTTGAACTTGCTCAGCTCCAATATTTATTGCCGCGTTTGGTTGGACAGGGGACGGCAATGTCCAGGCTAGGAGGCGGAATCGGCACAAGGGGACCAGGGGAGACGAAGCTGGAAAGCGACCGCCGCCACATCCGTGGAAAAATAGATGAAATCAAGCAGCAATTAAGTGGAATAGTGAAGCATCGTGAACGCTATCGTGATAGAAGGAAACGTAATAAGACCTTTCAAATAGCACTAGTGGGATACACGAATGCAGGTAAATCAACGCTGTTCAACCGTTTGACGGAGGCGGATTCATATGAAGAGAACCAATTATTCGCTACGCTGGATCCCATGACACGAAAGGCGATTCTTCCTAGCGGATTTACCGTGCTTCTGACGGATACGGTTGGATTCATACAAGATTTGCCGACATCTTTAATTGCCGCATTCCGCTCTACCTTGGAAGAGGTGAAAGAAGCGGATCTGCTGTTACATGTGGTCGATTCCTCAAGTACCGATTACTTTAATCATCAGAAAACGGTGCAGGATTTGCTAAATGACTTAGATGTCCCTTCCATTCCACAGCTAACGTTGTATAATAAGAAAGATAAGGTTCACGCTGATTTTGTGAGATCAGCCAGTCGTGCTTCATTAATGATCAGTGCCTATGAACAATCGGATCTGAATGAAATCATGGAAGAAATTGAAAAGTACGTGATTGAAGAAATGATCCCGTATCATGTTTTCCTGCCATCGAGTGAGGGTAAACTATTATCACAGCTGAAAAATGAAACCATATTGCGCACTCTCTCCTTTAATGAAGAATCGGAAAGATATGAATGCAAAGGTTTTTGTCTAGCTGATCATCCAATAACCGGGCAGCTGGAGAAATATTCATTATAAAGGGGAATTTTGATGTATCAGCAGTTAACAAATGGAGAAGTGTTGAAAAACATTGCCCAGGAAGTGGAAGCAATGATTTCTCCATTACATAAGCAAGTGGACGAACGAATCGAAGAAAATCAATTTCGCGTATTACAAAGTTATCAAGCACATAAAGTGAGTGATTCCCACTTCATCCCGACTACTGGGTATGGATACGATGATATGGGCCGCGATACGCTGGAATTGATATACGCAGATGTTTTTGGAGCGGAAGCTGGATTGGTGCGCCCCCAAATTATATCAGGCACACACGCCATCTCCACCGCTCTTTTTGGCATTTTGCGCCCAGGGGATGAATTGTTATACATAACAGGAAAGCCGTATGATACTTTGGAAGAAATCGTCGGTATCCGGGGGACGGGTATTGGATCTTTACGTGATTTTCAGATCAGCTATAAGGCCGTTCCGTTGGCGGAAACTGGAACCGTTGATTTCGAAGCCGTCAAACATGCCATTCAACCGAATACGAAGATGATCGGTATACAAAGATCAAAAGGGTATGCTACACGTCCTTCCTTTACGATCGATGAAATAAAGGAAATGATTGCCTTCGTTAAAGGCATTAACCCGGAAATCGTCGTGTTCGTGGATAATTGTTATGGAGAGTTTGTTGAGACACAAGAACCATGTCATGTCGGAGCGGATTTAATGGCTGGTTCACTCATTAAAAATCCTGGCGGCGGGATAGTGAAAACCGGTGGATACATTGTTGGTAAAAAGGACCTGGTTGAAGCCTGCTCTTATCGGTTAACATCACCAGGAATAGGGGCTGAAGCAGGTGCTTCGCTTTATAGTCTGCAGGAAATGTACCAAGGATTCTTCCTAGCACCGCATGTCGTGGGCCAAGCTGTTAAAGGAGCCATGTTCACAGCTGCCTTTTTAGAAAAGCTCGGTATGAATACATCCCCAAAATGGGATGCGAAACGAACTGACTTGATTCAATCCGTTCAATTTGATGAACGGGATAAGATGGTTGCCTTCTGTCAGGCCATCCAATATGCATCACCAATCAATTCACATGTGACACCGTATCCTGCCTATATGCCGGGATATGAGGACGATGTAATCATGGCTGCAGGCACCTTTATACAGGGGGCCAGCATTGAACTGACGGCAGATGGTCCGACAAGGGCTCCATATGTTGCTTATGTTCAAGGCGGATTGACATACGCCCATGTTAAAATGGCTGTATTGACTGCTGTGAATGCGCTAATGGACAAAAAGCTGATCCAATTGTAATTGAAATTAAATAAGGTATGTTATGGAATCTAGATACAATTGGATTCCAGTAAGAGTAATAGTCATAATATTTGCGTATTAACAAATCATTTAATTTTTCTGAGAAAAATCACGTCATAAAATGTAACATCATATTGACAAGTTTAATAACATGATATAAGATTATTTTAAGATAAACAAAAGGAGGATGCTAAGAATGAGCGGCAACAACATTCGGCGTTCGATGCCTCTTTTTTCCATCGGAATCGTCATGCAGTTAACTGAGTTGTCTGCACGCCAAATTCGGTATTACGAAGAGCATCAACTTATTACTCCTATGAGAACAGATGGAAATCGTCGGGTCTTTTCATTAAATGACATCGATCGACTGCTTGAGATTAAAGATTTAATCGAACAAGGAGTCAATCTGGCTGGCATTAAAAAGATTTTCACTGTAAAGGAACAGAATTTACCTAAAACCCAAGAATTAGAACAAGCGGAAAAAATAAGGCATGACCTTAGTGACGAGGATCTTCGCAAGCTTCTGCGTGCCGAGCTTTTACAAGGAAGCAAGCATCGAACATCTCTTAGACAAGGGGATATGTCCCGTTTTTTCCAATAAAAAATATGATTTATGAATTATTAGGGGGAATAGAAATTGGCAAAGTTCACACGTGAAGACATCACTCGTTTAGCGAAAGAAGAAAATGTTAAGTACATTCGTTTACAATTCACTGACATTTTAGGGACAATTAAAAACGTTGAAATCCCAGTCAGTCAATTAGAAAAAGCACTTGATAATAAAATGATGTTTGATGGATCTTCCATTGAAGGCTTCGTTCGTATCGAAGAGTCTGATATGTACTTATATCCTGATCTAAATACATGGGTTATCTTCCCTTGGACTTCCGAAAAAGGTAAAGTTGCACGCTTGATCTGTGATATTTACAATACGGATGGAACTCCTTTTGATGGGGATCCACGTGCAAACCTAAAACGTGTTCTTGCAGAAGCAAGAGAAATGGGCTTCACAGATTTCAATCTTGGACCTGAACCTGAATTCTTCCTATTCAAACTGGATGCAGCAGGCGAGCCGACGCTGGAATTGAACGATAAAGGCGGATACTTTGACCTTGCACCTACTGACCTAGGAGAAAACTGCCGTCGTGATATCGTTCTTGAGCTTGAAGAAATGGGATTTGAAATCGAAGCATCCCACCATGAAGTAGCTCCAGGACAACACGAAATTGACTTTAAATATGCAGATGCGATTTCAGCTTGTGATAACATCCAAACATTTAAATTGGTTGTTAAAACGATTGCCCGCAAACATGGTTTACACGCAACATTCATGCCAAAACCATTGTTCGGTGTTAACGGATCTGGAATGCATTGTAACGTTTCTCTATTCAAAGGCAACGAAAACGCATTTTATGATAAAGAAGGTAAATTGGAATTAAGCAAAACAGCTGAGCAATTTATCGCGGGTATCATTAAGCATGCTCCAAGCTTCACTGCGGTAACAAACCCAACTGTTAACTCATACAAACGTCTAGTTCCTGGTTACGAAGCTCCTTGTTATGTAGCATGGTCTGCTAAAAACCGTAGCCCGCTAATCCGTATCCCAGCTTCACGCGGAGTAAGTACTCGCGTAGAGGTACGTAGTGTCGATCCAGCAGCAAACCCATACTTGGCACTTGCCGTTCTGCTAAAAGCTGGTCTTGACGGTATCAAGAACGACTTGACTCCTCCAGCTCCAGTTGATCGCAACATCTATGTAATGAATAAAGAAGAACGTGAAGAAGTAGGTATCGTTGATCTACCAGCTACTTTATATGCTGCATTGGAAACATTAAAATCTGATGAAGTCATTAAAGAAGCATTAGGTGAACATTTACTTGAACACTTCGTCGAAGCAAAAGAAATCGAGTGGGATATGTTCCGTACACAAGTTCACCCATGGGAACGCGAACAATATATGTCAATGTATTAATAACTTTAAAGCCTTGGTATTACTGAGTTTCTCAGTTGCCAAGGCTTTTTTTATTTTTATAAAATGAAAGGGAACTGGCTGGCTGACCACATTTTGACCACACTTCAAACTATTTCATATTCAACTGGGGATAATGTGGATGACATTCCGGGACCTAAAACTAAGTCAGTTCTTATCAAAGCCTTATAAATAGAACTTAATAACCTACAATAAGAAATTAGTTGTGGATGAAAAATGGGGACCTAAGACTAGAGCAGCCATTGTCACTGTCAAAAAAGGTGCAAAAGGCAATCTTACATGGATTCTACAGGCTGCACTTTATACTGAAGGATATAGCCCTGAATCACTCGATTCTATCTTTGGAAAAGGTAGTGAAACTGCATTAGCTAACCAGGAAGTAGGTGATATTTCAGTTGATAGGAAGGCGGGGAAAGCTACTTTCACTGAATTGGTTGCTGGATAAAGAAAATTTTAACTTTTAAATAGTCTTTCTGGACGATTCTTTTCTTTAAATAAATTCTGGTACCAAGTAATAATATAAAACTCATGAAAAATGCAGTACCTTTTTTAAAATTCATCGCCTTCATTCCTTCCTTTTAAATATATGTACATGTACATATATAAACCTACCATAAAAAAGGGAAATAGGAATAAATGTTCATAATATTTCAACTTTTTTCTATTGTCATTTTGCTATTTACTTATATATGAATAAATAGAAAAACATAAAATCAAAATGAAAGCTAAAAAAAGTATTATGCCTATAAGAAAATTAATAGTTAAATAAATTGCCGAGATATTTAAAAGCGCAATTAAAATAAATATATTTATCTTATCTTTAATTTTTAAGAAACATATAAAAATTAAAGATAAAATGAATAAGGAACTTGCTAAATAAAATATTGAATCATATTCTAAGTTATCGCTATACGTTAATAAAACAATCCAGTATAAAACTATAAGTGTTACTATACTAATTATTTTTTTCATAGATTCACCCTCCTTTTTAAATGTAAACATATCAAGGTTAAAATATCATATATTATCCTAAAATATTAGTTTTTGTGGTTTTGAACAATTGATGGCCGGCCATATGTTCCGTTATTAGTGACTGCACAGAAATTGGGAATGACCGTTACCTATGATCCAAAGATTTACAGAACCTTTATTCAGTCAAACACGCTAGATGTGAATAAGCCAATCGCTTACGAAAAAGCCCAAACAACCAAACAGCAAATTGCATTATCTTTTGATGACGGTCCTGACAAACTTATTACACCCCCAATTTTAGATATATTAAAAGAAAAAGGTGTTCCTGCCACATTTTTCTTTGTTGGGGAGCAAGTTTCCTATTTTCCACAATTGGAAAAACGAATGGTAGACGAGGGACATACCATTGCAAATCACTCTTGGGATCATTCGGAACTTTCCAAACTATACACGTCCCAGGTTATTCAACAACTAAAATCTACTAACGAAATAATTGAAAAAGTAACAGGAGTAAAAGCTACATTAATTAGGCCTCCATATGGCGACGTTACACCCGCAGTGCCCTTGTATTTGAAAAACTAGGATTTAAAAATATCCATTGGTCAGTAGATACACTCGATTGGAGTGGTACATCCGCAGAGGAAATTATGACGATTTTGAATAGGGATAAATCACCCGGTGGAATTGTGTCTTGCAGCACAATTTCCAAAATCCGGAATTAGAAGAACAGTGAAGAGGCACTGCCCCAAATGATTGACCAATTAAGAGCAGAAGGCTATGAATTTGTAACAGTTGATGCTTTATTAAGTAGTAACTAAAAATAAAATTTGTTTATTAAAATGGACCATTATTTATTGAACCTATTTTTAAAAATGAAAAACCAAAATCAATCATTGATTTTGGTTTTTTCTTATGCAACTGACGGGGCAGATTAGCTCCATAATGAACAAGTGATTTATTTATTAATCATATATGTTAATATACGATTACTTCACAATAATTCCCCCCTAATTTTATTCCAAAAGTAATGTTAGCACAGATTTCCAATAGTTCAATCGCCCTCATATAAATCATCGACCTTCACATTAAATATTTTGGCTACTTTAAACGCCTTATCAATTGTGGGGTAATTCCCTATATTTATCCATTACGTTTATCGGATGCACCATTTGGAACCATTTGAATTCTTGTTTAGGTAAGATCCGCATTAGAAAATTTTTTTCTATGTTAGTTACAGTTATATGGACAAACAGCCACGCAATATTAAAAAACAAAAATATATTATTTAAAAGGAGTGAATTATATGTCAACTAATTCCAATTTTTGCTGTCCACGCTGTTTCAATAGGATCTGTTGTTGTCCCCCTGTTCATCAAGCATTCAAAGGAGATAAAGGAGATAAAGGATTTCCAGGAGCTCCAGGTCCCCGAGGTCCTCAAGGACCCCAAGGACCCCAAGGACTCCAAGGACCCCAAGGACCCCAAGGACCCCAAGGATTCCCAGGACCTCCAGGACCCGCAGGACCCCAAGGACCCGCAGGACCTCCAGGACCCGCAGGACCTCCAGGGGCTGGTGCGATCATTCCATTCGCATCCGGTATTACTCCTGCAGCATTAACTATTCTTGTAGGTGGACTCGTTGGTACTTCAAGTGCTATTGGGTTTGGAACTGCTATTCCTGGTCTTACTATTCTTGGAGGCACAGTAGACCTAACAGGCCTTCTTAATGAGGCATTTACGGTTCCGCGTGCTGGAACCATTACCTCGATAGCTGCAACCTTCAGCACTACAGTTGGATTAACTCTTCCTGTTGGTACAGCAACGATCACAGCACAATTATTTCGAGCACCGGCAGGAAGTAACATTTTCACTGCAATTCCAGGTGCTACTGTAGTATTAGCTCCACCTCTCACAGGTATAGTTTCTATTGGTACTATTAGTCAAGGGATTACTGCAGGATTGGCAATACCAGTAAGTCCGGGAGAGCGTCTAATGATGGTTTTCTCTGTAGTAGGCACTGGAATTACTCTTGCTACTGCCGTGGTTGGTGCTGCCAGTGCGGGGGTTGCAATCAGTTAATTTCGCTGCATTGCCATTAGTCGACACTCCCGTTATAAGAGCCTTAATCTTGTCGGCGATGGTTTTACTCACATTATTTAAAGGCTGCTGTAAAAGTAAATCTAGGGATTTCGTTTAGAATAAACTAATAAAGGCCTTCTCTATATAGAGAAGGCTTTGTTAGTCAAGACTAAAACTAACTCAACACCGTCATTTATGGAGCAGGAAGAGTATTAGTTGTTGGAGTAGTTGTAGTTTCACAACGACGTTCATTTACGTCGCAAATACCACCATGTGAATCTACAATAACTTGTCGAGTCACTGTAATTGTAGTGCGTAGTACAATCTTGACTAAAATAGCATTGGCAGTAACAAGTCCTGTAGGGCCGATGACTGGAACGCCTGGTTGAGCAAAGATCCCTTCTATTACTAATGGGGGTTCTATTACTGTATCCTCAGGGCAGGCACCTGGAAAATCTGTATGCTCCTGGAATGGTAAACTAGTTGCAAGTGTGGCTGTTAAAACAGGAGTGGTTGTTCCTGGTGCCGTAAACGTTACCGTAACAGTTACAGGAATAAGCCCGATGTTAACAACTTTGTCCCTAATAATTGTCGTGTTACGGGTAATACCAGCTAGATTTGGTACAACAGATACTGTTCTAATTGTGGATCCAGCTGGTATAACAGGAGCAAACGCGGTAAAAGGAAGTGTTGTTTCTGCAACCTTTTGTACCGCTTTTGAGCCTACAACTGAATTAACTAGGACACAGTCGCTGTTTAATGGTGCAGCGAGCTCGCGTGCTGGAGCTTTAAAATCGCATTGGCAAGCAGAATCGCAAGACCCACAAGACTTACATTTATTTTCCTGCTTGAATTTTGAATGATTGTCAATTCTTGATTTTTTGCCAAAACAGTCGCTGTCGTTAAAACAGACAGAACCCCAGTGGCTGTTTAATGGGTTTTGATTACCGAAATTTCCCACAAAATCACAATCCTTTCTTGTACCTTATTTTTTTTGAAAATGAAATGGAGTTTAGTATCGAATCTAACTAAAGTACTACAAAAAGTATTTTCGCAGTAGTAATTACAATGTATTAAGAAAATAAACGATTTGCTTGGGCAATTACTTATTTATCTAGACTGACTATAAAAATATAGGCAATTAAGTATTATGCTCTAAGGTATCTTTAGTGGGGCTATATATTGGCCCCAGTAAATAAAAACGAACTTTTTACAGTTCGACATAAATGTAATGAGACGTTTTTAAATTAGTGAGTACTTCTAATTAATCACTCCAATTAAGGATTTGCCTCGGTTATTTTTTAAAGACGATATTGTAAACCGTAAGAGTATATGGATGAAAAAAGGGAAACATCATCATAAAAGATGGTGCTTTTTTTTGTGGAGAAGGAAGGTTAGCAATTTGAAGTTAACTGACCATATTTCTAAATCAGACATCCAGAAGTTTAGAGGCAGCAATCCGAGTAAACCTGATTCCAAGCCAAAGAAAAAAGAAGGATTAAACCAGTTGGTGGGTCTGTGAGGAGAAATAAAAAAGCACCAATAAGGTGCAGGTGCTCAGTTAAATATCTTTTTAAAGTAATGGATATTCATTATGTTAATAGCAATTCCGATTATCGTAAACATAATAATATCAATTAGATTAGTTTCATCCATAGAATGATAAGGAGCGAAAAGTTCAATATATGTATAATCAATGATAATTAAAGGTATTGACCATACGAAGGTACGCAAGAATAGAGGAATCGTTAAGCTAAAGAATGGTAAGAAAAAATCTAAATCTTTACTACTTCTCTTTTTTATAATTAACGATTAAAAGATAGATTGCAATTACATCGATAATTGAAGTCAAAATTAAATCTATAACATCCATTCATAGTTGAAGGGTTATAAACTACAGGATATGCAAGTACTTAAAGAGTAAATATCACCCAGAAGAATATACGGTATCTTTTCTTTTGTTTGTTGGTTATTGTTCCTTCCTGTAAAGCTATGACGAGTTTGTTAATATTCCAGATATACATTGTTGTCCCCTTATGTAGTACAGTATCAGACTAATTATAGGTTAGGTTACTGCAAAGCCATCTATATTAAGATAGTAAGGGAAGTCTAGGGTCTATTATAATTGTGTTAATTCATGGGTAAGTAGCTCACAATAACAAATAAAAGCCTGATAAGCTAAGAAGTTCTATAAGTAAATGAAACGGTTTACGAGCGAATGACTAGGAGTTGTTGCTTAGCTTGGCAGAGTACAAGACAGATGAGCAGCAGGAGAAGTTTTTAGGTCACATGTATGGAACAAGATAAGACATGTTCAACTAAGCTCATTCACGACTAACAGTTTTATTTGTTGAACATTAAGACTATTTAGTTTACTAAGTTTTGTAGGTAATATATACCAGGAAAAACCATTAGGGGTTGACTTTATGCTTAATCAGTTTCGAAATAAATTGATTCCCACACAAGAAACGACAGAAGAAGTAGATAATATCTACGCTATTTTCCCCCCCGCCAGGAACCATTATTGATGAGGCAACTGATGAAGAAATGGAAAAGGTAGCCGAGCTTGAAATTAGACATATGGCTTTCATGAGGTTGCAGGATATGATTATACAATTTGACGGTGCATCTTATAAAGAACTATTAAAAGAGTTTCAAGACTTTGAAGCCGATTCATGTAATTTTTGGAGAGGTGTGGCTAGACGTATATCTGTTCCGTATGAATGGCCAATAGGAATTGATCATGCAAACGGTCCTATTTATGTTGGTGGTCACGATTTATATGAGGGATAGAATAGAGAAAGAAGAGTGTGATGTATGGCTTAACTCATAGTCGGAAAGGTTCATATATGAGTTGGTAAGGTATTATTAATAGATTTAGAGCGTTAGCCAAAAGGGTTAACGCTCTTTGTGTTTACAAAATAGCTAGTCATATAAGTATTTCAGGCCCTCTCCAGAATCGGATTGGTGGGAGTAGATAATCCCGTTACCTTTCACTATAAGACAGGAACCCTATATCATATCTAAATGAGTTATTTCCCAATGTTTATTCTTAATAAGTTGCTCTAAATTCTCTTTATCTCTTTTTTTAAAATAATTGGTAATTTCTTTATGATCTTCATTCATTTCCTCTAATACGGCAAAAAGCTTTTCTTCATTATTACTTAAATAAATTTGTCTAACAAAACTATTTTGTAAAGAATCAAGAAGATCTATTAATGTAGGATTATTGCATTTATCAATATATACTTTATGGAATTGATTTTGGTATTTTTGATAATCTAAATAATTTTTTGTTGAAATTGAAAATTCAATTTTCTTAACCAAATCTTCCATACGTTCAATATCACTTTCCGTGATATGCTCTAAAGATAAAGAGGCTGCTAAAGAATCCAATACACTAACAATTCGAAATACATCTAGCTTTTTCTTGGTATCAAGTTCTTTTACAATAAATCCTTTTCTAGGAAGATACTCGAGTAAATTGTCTGAAGCTAGTTGTATCAAAGCTTCCCTTACAGGAGTTCTACTTACTCCTAATTTTTCGCATAATACCGATTCATTTATCTTATGCTTAGGAAGTAAGGTTCCGTTCTGAATTCTTTCAGTTATATAATCATATACGAGATCTTTTAATGATTGATATCTATTTTTGATAGCGTTTCCTCCTAAGCCAAAAGTTAATATATATAGTATACAATATATAATTCGAAATTCTTGTCTTTTATATTAGCTTAGCACCATCTTTTACAGACTTCAATATCTCCATTATTTATTATTATATTTAAGATATAAAACGACTCCTACTTCCATTTTTTTATGAATTGTTGTTTTTCAAGTTGATATAGCTTATAGCATTAGAAATAATGCAGTTTTTTTAAAAGAATTTTTAAGAATAAAATAATAAAGCATTGAAAAATAGATTAGTTAATTATATAATTCGATATGTAAAATATTTTCAGACTATTCTGTACTATATACAATATACAATATAAAGTATATTTTTAGCGTTTGTTTTAATTTTTTTAACTATTTGTATTAGATACCTTAATGTCAAGAAATAAACCCAAGAAAACACTAGGTAAAAACTGTAATGTGGAAGGGGGTGGAGTATAAAATATACAATATATTATATACAAAATAAAATTCATGTTTCAACAAGACCATTTTTACAAAGTAATTAAATTAGAGGTGGAAAAATATGAGTGAGAATAACTTTAAAGATGTGCAAGATGGAACAAAAGCGGTATGGGCAGGAGAAAAAGAATCTCTTGCATATAATGCAACCCAAGTTCCAGTAGTTCTTAGTGTAGCCTACAATTACGATGACGTGGATGAATGGCAAGAAGTTGCCCTTGGAAATAAACCTGGTTATACCTATAATCGAATGGCAAATCCGACTGTTCAAGCCCTGGAAGAAAAATTGAGGATACTCGAGGGGGCAGAGGAAGCTGTAGGTTTTTCTTCAGGAATGGCTGCTATTAGTAGTACATTATATACATTTCTAAGACCGGGAGATCGGGTTGTATCAGTTAAAGATACTTATGGAGGAACCAATAAAATTTTTACTGAATTCTTGCCCAATCTTGATGTCGATGTGACATTGTGTAATACCGGAAACCATAAAGAAATTGAAGCTGAAGTGGCCAAAGGGTGTAAAGTGCTATATTTAGAGTCTCCTACTAACCCTACTATGAAAGTTACTGATATTGAGAGGCTAGCAAGAGTCGGAAAATCAGTGGGTGCATTAGTTATCATAGATAATACGTTTGCTACTCCAATTAATCAAAATCCTCTTCAATTAGGAGTTGATATTGTAGTCCATAGTGCAACTAAATTCTTAAGTGGACATGCAGATGCATTAGGTGGCATAGTATGTGGCTCTGAAAAATTAATGAAAAAAGTCTATCATTTTCGTGAAATTAATGGAGCAACTATGGACCCGTGGTCAGCCTACCTTATTTTAAGAGGGATGAAAACGTTAAAGCTTCGTGTACGGCAACAAGAAAAAAGTGCAATGGAAATTGCAAAGTATCTTCAAGAGAAAAAGCTTGTTGACGCAGTTTATTACCCGGGATTGGAAGCGCATCCACATCATGATATCGCAAAGAAACAAATGAGAGGGTTCGGTGGGATATTAAGTTTTGTATTAAAAGATGAAATGAAAGCTATCAAAATTTTATTATCAAAATTAAAATATGCAAACAAAGCTGGGAACCTTGGAGCCGTTGAAACGATATATGGGCCTGCAAGAACGACCAGCCATGTTGAATGTACTATTGAAGAGCGTAAAGCCCTTGGTATCCCAGAAGGTTTAGTTCGTATCTCTGTAGGTATCGAGGATACAGAAGATCTTATAGCAGATTTAGAGCAAGCTTTTTCTTACTTAGAATCCAATTACCCTGTTAGCTGTAGTTGAAAGCATAAAATATTACTAATGGAAGAGGTATTGAAATATGACACATAGGATAGCATTACTTGGATTTGGTGTAGTTGGACAAGGGTTAGCTGAAATTTTACAAGATAAAAGTGAGTCACTACGTAGTGGGTTTAACTTTGATGCAAAAATCGTTGCTATTTCTGATGTTATGAAAGGTTCCCTTTATGATCCAAAGGGGTTGGATCTTTCTTTAGCGTTACAAGCTGTAAAGGAAACAGGAAAATTAGATAGTTACCCTGAAACCTCTAGCTTGGTAAGAGGGTGGGATAGTTTTCAAACAATACGTGAGAGTAATGCAGACACTGTTGTTGAAATTACCTTTACTGATGTAAAAACAGGACAACCTGCCATTGATCATTGTAAAGCAGCATTTGAAAGCAAAAAGAACGTAGTAATGAGTAATAAAGGTCCGGTTTCTCTAGCTTATCAAGAGTTAGCTGAATTAGCAAAAAAAAATGATGTTCGTTGGGGCTTTGAAGGAACAGTTATGAGTGGAACCCCAGCATTAAGAATGCCTCTGAGTTCATTGGCAGGGAACAGCATTTTTGAAATACGGGGGATTTTGAATGGAACAACTAATTATATCCTAACTAAAATGGAAGAAGGATTGAGTTATCAAGATGCATTGTCAGAGGCACAAGCTCTTGGTTATGCAGAGGCAGATTCTACTAGCGACGTTGAGGGATATGATGCTCAATATAAAGCTACCATTCTTGCTAACATTGTAATGGGTATTCCAATGAAACGAGAAGAAGTAGAATGTGAAGGGATTAGTCATCTTACGGAAGAGGACATTGAGTGGGCAAAATCTGAAGGGAAGAGATGGAAGTTAATTGCTAAATGTATAAAGGATGGCGATAAAGTTATTGCAAAGGTAGGACCTGAAGCTATACCTCTTACAGATCCTCTAGCTGGAGTTTTAGGTGCACAAAATGCTATTACTTATGATTGTGATTTAGCGGGCCCGATTACCTTAATTGGAGCCGGAGCTGGACGTAAAGAAACAGGATTCTCGATTCTTATTGATTTAATCAATATTAACCGTGATCAATTATAATTATAATTCGTTTCAGTCTTAAAGTTATAAGTTAAAAATTACTTATCTTGAGGTGATTTTGTATGATATTTACTGACAAATTAATAAATGAAAATAAGATGTTTCTTGCTGGGGAATGGGTATCTCGTGATAAATGCATTGAAGTCTTGGATCCACAGGATCATAGTTTAATCACAACAGTTCCTGCTGCTAATGAAAGAGACGTCATATATACAATAGAAGAAGCAAAAAAAGGAGTTAAATTAGCAGCAGATATGCCAACACACGATAGAATTGCTATTCTTCATCGTGCTGCGGACTGGATCCTTGAAAATAAGGAAAGATATGCAACTACTATTGCTCGTGAGGGAAGTAAAACAATTAAAGAAGCAAGAAAAGAAGTACTACGTTGTATTGAAACACTTCGTATAAGTGCTGAAGAAGCAAGGAGAATTAATGGAGAAACCATTTCGTTTGATCAAATGCCCGGAAGCGAAGATCGCATAGGTTACTATTATCGTTTTCCTATTGGCATTATTGTAGCTATAACACCTTTTAACGATCCATTAAATCTTGTTGCACATAAAGTGGGTCCTGCTATTGCTGCTGGGAACGCTATTATTGTAAAACCAGCAACTGTAACACCATTAAGTGCTCTCTTATTGGCAGAAGCTTTTGAAAAAGCCGGTTTGCCACCGAAAATTTTATCCGTCATTACTGGTCATCCAGGTGACATGGGAGATAGCCTAATTACTCATTCAGCTATACGAATGATTTCTTTTACAGGAGGACTTGCCACTGGCAAAGCAATTATTCAAAAAGCAGGTTTGAAAAAGATATGTATGGAGCTTGGATCAAACTCACCCGTTATTGTATTGAAAGATGCTGATTTAGAAGAAGCTGTGAAATCAACTGTTTCTGGAGCATTTTGGGCAGCAGGACAAAATTGTTTAGGGGTACAAAGAATATATGTCCAAGAAGGTGTTTATCATGATTTTATTGGTAAATTTATAGATCGTACTCAACAATATCGAGTAGGTGATAAATTATTAGAAGAAACAGATATGGGACCAATGATCTCCGAAAAAGAAGCAAAACGTGTTGAAAGTTGGGTAA
This sequence comes from Peribacillus sp. S4, assembly GCF_046715815.1. Classification (NCBI taxonomy): domain Bacteria; kingdom Bacillati; phylum Bacillota; class Bacilli; order Caryophanales; family Bacillaceae; genus Peribacillus; species Peribacillus sp. S4. Next base: position 1,819,462 of record NZ_CP175708.1, read on the forward strand.
ATGAAGCTGTTGAGAAAGGTGCAAAGTTGCTTTGTGGTGGAAAACGTGAAGGGTCTTTTTATCAACCTACCGTTCTAGTTAACGTACCAGAAAATTGTAAATTGGCAACTGAAGAGGTTTTTGGCCCAGTTGTTACCATTTATAATGTTCCTGATCTTGATACAGCTATCTCCCAATCTAATCGTGTAGATTTCGGACTGCAAGCAGGTATATTCACTCGTGATTTAGATAAGGCATTTAGAGCAATACGTAAACTTGATGTAGGTGGAGTTATGGTAAATGATAGCTCAGATTATCGCATTGATGCGATGCCTTTCGGAGGTGTAAAAGGTTCTGGTTTAGGTCGTGAAGGAATTAAGTTTGCACTTCAAGAAATGACTGAACCAAAAGTTGTTTGTTTTAAAGTTAATAATAAAACAATATGATGATATAAAGACTGACCTGTGCAGGTCAGTCTTTATATTAAAGATTCTGATTTTTCTGTAACAATATAAACTTTGTATATTGTTATCTATTAAAATAAGTACTTGTAGAGTAGTAAACGAGGAGGAGACTAGATGCCAAACACAAATGATACCAATGAAAACCAGTTGAAACGTTCAATGAAAAGCAGGCATTTGTTCATGATTTCGCTAGGTGGTGTAATTGGAACGGGTCTTTTTCTGAGCAGTGGATATACAATTAGCCAAGCTGGACCAGGAGGTACGATTCTCGCTTACTTAGTAGGCGGATTAATCATGTACCTTGTCATGTTATGCCTAGGTGAACTAACTGTTGCTATGCCAGTAACAGGTTCATTTCAAACTTACGCTACCAAATATATCGGTCCTGCTACTGGATTTACTATTGGTTTAATGTACTGGCTTACTTGGGTGGTAACGGTAGGTTCCGAATTTACTGCCTCTGGACTGTTGATGCAGAGGTGGTTTCCTAACACTTCTGTTTGGATGTGGAGCGCAGTCTTTGCGATTCTAATTTTTTTACTTAATTCCTTTTCAGTAAAAATATTTGCAGAAACCGAATTTTGGTTTTCAGGTATTAAAATAATTACTATTATCTTATTTATTGTACTTGGAGGATCTGCAATGCTTGGATTTATTCCAATGGATGATAGAGCCTCTGCCCCCATGCTTTCTAATTTCACTGCAGATGGGGGTCTTTTCCCAAATGGCCTGCTTCCAGTTTTTATGGCCATGATTTCCGTTAATTTTGCCTTTTCAGGAACAGAACTTATTGGCATTGCTGCTGGAGAAAGCGAAAATCCAGAAAAAGACGTTCCTAGATCTATTAGAAATGTAATTTGGCGAACAATGTTTTTCTTTGTTGGTGCAATTTTTGTGTTATCTGGTTTAATCTCTTGGGAAGAAGCAGGAGTCATTGAAAGTCCATTTGTGATGGTTTTTGACAACATTGGAATTCCTTATGCAGCTGATATTATGAACTTTGTTATTATTACAGCTTTACTCTCAGTAGCAAACTCTGGTCTATACGCATCTACTCGTATGTTATGGTCTCTTTCAAATGAGAAAATGATAAGTTCATTTTTTGGAAAGATAACGTCAAATGGAGTACCATTAAATGCTTTAGTTATAAGTATGGCAGTAGCTTGTTTATCTCTATTATCTAGTGTATTTGCACCTGATACAGTTTATGTAGTACTTGTGGCTATATCAGGATTTGCAGTAGTAGTAGTTTGGATAGGGATTGTTTTATCTCAATACATGTTCCGTAAACATTTTTTGAAAATGGGTGGAGATATTAAAAATTTAAAATTCCGTACACCATTTTATCCTTTTGTACCCATTGCTGCTTGTGTTTTGTGTCTTGCTTCTTGTATAGGTCTTGCTTTTGATGCGAGCCAAAGAATTGCTCTGTATTGTGGAGTACCTTTTATTATTTTATGCTATCTCTTCTACTATATGAAAAATCGAGGAAATACGAATCAGATAAATTCTTATAATGAAACGGATGATTATATTAGGAATATTAAGTAAAGAGTTTTTTTGCTAATGGGTGCGTTAGCTGAAATTTGAACTTCCCTAAGGGCTGTTGTTTCTTTATACAACTAGGACAATTTAGTTCAACTTAGTACAAAAATAAATAAAAGCATACGTTGGTGATTCATACCATCGTATGCTTTAAATTTCATTCACTTTTAGTTAATCTAGAAATTTCTAATTTTAATGATTAATATTCGTTGAAAAATTGCTGAATTTCTTTTGGATCATCTGTTTTTGTTAATGCAAGCATCGTCAAAATACGTGCTTTTTGAGGATTAAGTGAGTCCGCTGTAACAAAATTATTTTCATCGTCAATCTTTTCTCTCGTAACAATACCATTTCCTACACGGCTAGAGCGAGTAATAATCAAGCCTTTTTTGACAGCGTCTTTAGCACCCTCAAAAGCAGTATCAGAAGTTAAACCGTTTCCTTCACCTGCTATTATAATCCCTTTAGCTCCTGCTTTCACAGATGCATCGTAAAAATATCTACTATCATTTTGATAGCTATAAATAATGTCCACTTGAGGAAGTTTATCTAGTTTTGATACATCAAACACCGATTTGGTTGTATGTTTACGAGTAGGTTCATTGTAGAAAAGTATTTTATTACCTGCGATTGCTCCTAAATAGCCTTGTTCCTCCGATTGGAATGTATCTGTCATGGTTGTATTGGTTTTTGTTATATAACGTGCAGAACCTATCCGATCATTTAATGAGATTAAAACACCTTTGTTCTTAGCATCTTTACTAGCAGCAATTTTTACAGCATTATATAAGTTTAAAGGTCCATCTGCACTTATAGCTGTAGCCGGTCTCATTGACCCAACAATCACGACAGGTTTGTTGCTTTTTACGACCAGATTCAGAAAGTAAGCAGTTTCTTCTAAGGTATCTGTTCCATGCGTTACGACAATACCATCAACGTCTTTAGATTTTAATAACTCATTAATTCGTTTCGCCAACTTTAATAAAGTTTTATTATCCATATTGTTACTGCCAATATTGGCGATTTGTTCACCACTCACATTTGCTACTTGTTTTAGTTCAGGAACAGCTTTAATTAGTGTTTCAACACCAAGTGCACCTGCTTGATAACCAGTTGTGTCAGTATTGGACGTAGCAGAACCTGCAATCGTTCCACCAGTAGCTAAAATTTTCACATTGTTTAACTTTGGATTTGTTGAAGTTGCTTCTACTCTCTCTTCTTTTGGATTACTATTTGCTGAGCTATGGATAACAGTGATAGATCCAAAAAGTAATAGTGTAACTGATAGAAACGTGATTCCTAGATATTTTTTTATGTTCATGTCTAGTTAGCTCCTTCTTTATTAATTATTAAATTATGTATGACATAGAAAATACTATCATATTTTGATATTTCTTACATGATTTTTATTCAGTTGGAAAAAACCATAGAAATTCAGAATGTTAGCTTCCTTGTAGAATCGTCATACGGCGGCATTCCTGTATTAACTGAAATACTAAAAAGGATGTGAAGAAATCTACTAAAACTAACGGGTGCATTAGCTGAAGCTCTGAGTTGTCTTTAAGGCAGCTTTTTTGGGGCAGGACAGTAACGTCCCATAAGACATATAGTGAACAAATAAAAAAAGACAGTGTACCACGCTGCCTCATTTTGTATGAATTAAAGAAAACGAAGAATTATTTAATCTTATCTAGTGAAATTATTCTATGTTTTAATTCTGAATTCATATCTAAAACACCTATCACAATTTGATTATCTTCCGTCAATGTTATGTATCTGAAATAATCATCATCAGAAATCAACAAATCGGTGTCATTCGTCGTTTTTTCCATTTTGGCAAATACATCTACTGTGTACTCAAGGTGAAAAAAATCGTCAAATCCCTTGCTGGAGCTACCTACCCAGGTATACAGAAAATCTTTCAGTGTGATTTGTTCAATCACCGATAATTGTTTCTTGAACTTTAACTTATCTACTGTTACGCTGATCATCTTTCATCACTCCTTAACGAATATTAATTAGAAGTCTCCTTCAACAATGCTATTTGCGTATCAATCCGTTTACAGTTTAGTTCATAAAGGACAAATGAAAGTTTATGTCGAAATTCAAGTAAGAGATTTAATTAATTCTAAAAGTGGATTTGAGTCAATATTTTGACACTAAAAGGTTGATCTTAGAGAGTTAATTAGTTTTACAGCTTGAACGAGCCTTATACAGAGAATTGACTAATAAGGAACAAGATAGTATGGGTTAAAAAACAAAGCAAAGAATTACAGTTTAAAGCATATACTAATTAGTTACTCCTACCTTTTTGATCGATAAGGGGTAGACCTCTTCTCTTCAATTCCTCTTCTAGAACGAGGATGAATTTTTTTTCTAAGTCTAATTCAATTGCTTTAAGGTATGAGTCTATCAATAGTTGATCATTTAATTTTTTCATATCTTCCCTCTTTTATTTCTTTAAACCCCCGTTTAAACATACAATATAAGTATTTAATATTAAGTGATAAATAAAAATATAATAACTCAAGTAAGACAAATTATAGTAATTAATAATTAACGAAGATAGTCTCCAACTTAACATATAGAGTGAACTTTTTTGTAACAAATAGGGTTCATATTTATTCTATATTTCAATCTACATAAAACAACATATACCGACATCATTAAACACAATATATTTAACTTTCCTGGTTTACAAATACAAATTATTAACATAAAGGTTAAAAATCACCGATTAAAATAATAATTTATTTTATCAATAGACGGTTTTCAATTAAGTGGTTTATTTTTGAAGATCGTAGCTTTCATTATCGTAGCTTATATTATCCAACTAAAGGGGATTTACTTCATAAGGGGGTGCTGCGCAACCCCTTATTGAAGTAAAGGTAGGATTTAATATGAATATTGGTGATTTGATATTTCAACTAGTTTTCCTTATTTTTATATTTGGGATTTTTTCTGGTGTGTTTTTTTCTTTTTCTTTCTCTCGTTATTAAACAGCCAAGCAAATCAGAAAGCATTGAACAAAAGTTGTAGAATAATTGATTTACTTGAAAAGGATAAGAAAAAGTAATCTTTTTTGTCCTTTTTAACTTAATTTTCACCTCACAGTTTGTGTCAACCCAACAAACCTGTATGAACTAACGGGTGCGTTAGCACCATAAGAAGGCCGCCAATTGGCGGCCTTTTGAACGTATGATCGCTTTTTTTGCGTGATATTTTTAAGGATACTGTATGTTTAAATCTGGACAGACGGTATATTATCCGACATGGGATAAAATCAATTGTCCCCTAATTAAAGATTTTAATAAAAACTATAATATTCTCATTGACAACATATAAACAAGTTGATGTATATGAGTTTTTAGGCTTAATTTCATCTAAGTTGTAATTAAGTATCTTAATGAAATAATCATCTTTTTGATATTTGTAATAACTCAGCTCAGATTCAGGAAGCAAACACCATTCTGTGGATTCAAAAAGTGGAGGAAGTTTACGGAAATTGAATATTTTTATCTTGAATTATTATATTTATGTTACTATAATTACATGGAAAGTGCGCGAATCGAATAAACATACGCGAATTGAATACTTTCTTTTAAAAAACTTATTGTAAAAAAGAGATAGAGGAGCCATTATCATTGAAAAAATTAATGTTGTTTACGACTGGTGGAACAGTAGCCTCACTTGAAGGAGAAAACGGACTTGTACCTGAACTGCATGCCGATGATCTATTAAGTTACATACCTGAATTAAATGTACGTTGCCGTATTGATACGAAAGAGTTAATGAACATTGATAGCACCAACATGCAACCAGAGTTTTGGGTAGATATGGCGAATGCTATTTACGAACATTACGATCAATACGATGGCTTTATTATTACTCATGGTACCGATACAATGGCTTACACATCAGCTGCACTTTCTTATATGTTACAAGATGCATCAAAACCGATTGTTGTTACAGGTTCGCAAATTCCTATTTCGTATAGTAAAACGGATGCAAAACGAAACATTTCAGATGCCATTCGTTTTGCTTGTGAAGATATAGGTGGGGTATATATTGTATTTGACGGCAAAGTCATTCAAGGGACAAGAGCGATTAAACTTAGAACGAAAAGCTATGATGCCTTTGAAAGTATTAATTATCCGTATGTTGCATCGATGCATGATGACCATATTGAATATAATGAATCGATTCATATTCAAAAAAAGAAACACATTCAATTAGATACATCACTTTGTACAGATGTAGCGGTTGTGAAATTACATCCTGGGATAAAGCCAGAATTTTTTGACTGCCTAAAAGATTTGTATAAAGGAGTGGTTGTGGAGAGCTATGGAAGTGGTGGTGTTCCTTTTCAAGTGCGCAACATTTTGGCGAAATTAATTGAATTAATAGAGCACGGTGTATCGGTTGTCATTACGACTCAATGTCTAGAAGAAGGAGAAGACATGGGGATATATGAAGTCGGTCGGAAAATTGACCATAATCGTGTAGTACGTTCTAAAAATATGAACACAGAAGCAATCGTGCCGAAATTGATGTGGGTGCTAGGAAAAACAACAGATCCTAAAAAGGTAAAAGAAATGATGGAAACATCGATTGCAGCAGATATTACATTATATTTTTGAGATATTGCCATCAAGGCTATTAATTCAAATATTTGGGGCTATATAACTCCTGACCTTGGACAGAATTCATCAGTTGATGAAGTTGATATTTTTACAGTGAAAAAACTAGGTATCTTCTAAGTTAGTAAATTTTTTATAAGAGGTGATAGAATGCAACAATTATTACATGATGTAGTCGGCGTAACAAATGAATTCCTTTGGTCAAAATTATTAGTTATTATGCTTGTTTCTTGTGGGATTTATTTCACATTTAAATTGAAATTTGTACAGGTTCGAATGTTAAAGGAAATGGTCCGTGTTTTAATGGAAGGGAGAACTAGTTCTAAAGACAGCGTTTCCCCATTTCAAGCTTTCTGTATTGGTATGGCCGCTCGCGTTGGAACAGGTAATATCACAGGAATTGCGATTGCGATTGCATTAGGCGGTCCTGGAGCGATATTTTGGATGTGGATTATTGCTATTATTAGCTCAGCAACCAGCTTTATTGAAAGTACGTTAGCGCAAGTATATAAAGTGAAAGATAAAACTGGTTTCCGAGGCGGCCCATCCTATTATATGGAAAAAGGATTGAACAAACGTTGGATGGGAGTATTATTCTCTATTTTAATTACGCTTTCTTTCGGTCTTGTATTCAATTCTGTACAATCAAATACCGTTACAATTGCTTTTGAGAACTCATTTGGTACAGATCGTTTAACTGTAGGGATTCTCATGACACTTGCTTTCGCTGTGATTATCTTTGGCGGGGTGAAGCGTATTGCAAAAATTGCTGAATACAAGGTTATGATTCTAGGTGTGTTATACCTTGGAATGGCATTATTTGTCGTAGCAATGAATATAACCAAAATGCCGGAAATTCTTTCTCTTATTATTAATAACGCGTTTGGCTTTGAACAAATAGCAGGCGGTTCAATAGGCGCTGCGTTCATGAATGGAGTTAAACGTGGTTTATTCTCGAATGAAGCTGGTATGGGGAGTGCGCCAAACGTTGCCGCAACGGCAAAAACAAGTCATCCGGTGAAACAGGGACTTATTCAAGCATTTGGCGTATTAACGGATACACTGATCATCTGCACAAGTACAGCATTTATTATTTTACTTTCTGATGCTTATAAACAACCAGGGCTAACTGGCATTGCACTTACACAAACGTCATTAAGTGAACACATCGGTTCCTGGGCATCAGGTTGTCTTGCTATCTTTGTTTTCCTATTTGCATTCGGTTCGTTAATTGGTAACTATTATTATGGGGAAACAAATATTCGATTTTTACACAAAAGTAAAGTGTGGTTGATTCTATATCGAATAGGCGCGTTCGCCATGATTGTATTCGGTTCGGTTGCAAAGGTCGAGCTTGTATGGGATTTAGCAGATTTATTTATGGGCTTGATGGTTATCGTAAACTTAATTGCCGTTCTCTTATTATCAAAAGTAGCTTTTGCAGCATTAAGTGATTATATGAAACAGAAAAAGGCTGGTCAAGATCCAGTTTTTTATAAAAACAGCATTAAAGGTCTTGAAAATCTTGAATGTTGGGAGCACTCTCAAGATGCTACCAATATAAAAAAAGAAAACATCATGTAATAAACAAAATTTTCAGACATAAGGGTTTGGTATTATCCCCTACAGGGGGCTTGTTTGTGATTATGAGGAGAGCCGAATTTTATATTATCTGAGGTAAGTATATCTTACTCATCGAAGGAGTTTATTCATAATGCATGTGCTACAAAAAACACAAAAAATAGTTCGCTATCAGAATCAACACGGCAAAATACATTACGGTATTGTTGAGGATGAGATGATATTACAACTGTCTAGCAGTTTTGCGGAACTTGTCAAAAAGGAAATAAAGTATGACGGGGTAGAGCTGAAATATAGTGACGTGAAAATTTTGGAACCTGTAAAACCTTCTAAGGTGGTTAATTTCGGCTGGACATATGCAGATCATGCGAAGGAAACAGGAGGAGAGGCAAACCTTGTAGAACCATTTCTATTTTTAAAGCCATTATCTGCGCTTATTCCAGACAAGGAGAAAATTATCCTTCCTCCAAACGATCTATCCAACCAAGTGGAACTTGAAGGGGAAGTAGCCCTGGTCATTGGAAAGCGAGGAAAAAACATTAAAGAAGAAGATGCGCTTGATTATGTGTTTGGTTGCACGATATTTAATGACGTCACAGCAAGAGATCTTACAAAAAAAGATCCACAGTTTACGCGGGGCAAAGGATTTGATACGTTCGGACCTTTAGGGCCGTGCATCGTTACCGGGGTAGATCCTACAAATTTAAGGATTGTGACCACTTTAAACGGCCGCGTTGTCCAAGACGGGAATACCAATGAAATGTCTCTAAGCATTCCATTTTTAATCAGCTGGCTTTCACAGGTAATGACACTGGAGCCAGGTGACATTTTGGCCACGGGTTCACCATCTGGCAGCTGCCCGATCAAGTCGGGGGATGTGGTGGTTGTTGAAGTCGAGAATATAGGTCGGTTGTGTAATGAGGTTCAGTAGGATGTGCCTGAATTGTTAATACCAAAAATGAAAATATTCATAAATGTATGAGCCGACTTTTTAAAATGTTACAGGGGACATCGCGATAAAAAGAAAGAAGAGTTTCTTTGTACGTGCATTCGCATGTGTTGCTTGAGAAACGGCAGTATTAAAGAGCTTGGTGTCAATTTATTTGAGATAAATGATAAACCTGATGGTCAATGGCTAAATATAGTTGAGTATTGAATCAATTCCTTAATGAACTCCCTCAGTTTAATAGATAATGCTCACGAATACTCGCTTATTCGCAGGATTTCAAACCACATGGTATAGGTTGCTTTAGATGAACGAAAGAGATAGGACCGTTTTGATAAGATGAGGGCAGATTGAAATAGGGGATCTGTTTAAAATCCCATATTATTACATATACTGCACGCATTCTCCACGCTGCCCCTGGAGGCTTTCCCTCCCATGTCTCAACGGGTCATAATCCTATGCCCTTTCATTCCTTCGTCATGCCTATCCAAGGGGTGAAGGCCGGTTTTGCTAACGGAACGGGTCATTGCCCTTTTGTTCATTACATCCAGTACTTCGTGCTTTCTTTGAAATCCTACGGATAAGCCAACTTTCGTTAAATAACAATGTGAATGTAAATTTACGCTGCTAGTTGTTCAAGTGGGAAGATCATTTCCGGTTTATAGACAGAGCCATTACGAGCTATCCCTACTAGGATACGGGCGAGTTTTCCACAAAGTTTCATGATGGATTTCATTTTCTTAATCTTCTTCACTTTAACATTATTCGAGTGTAGGGCTTTAAACTCAGGGTTATTCATCACCATACTCATGGTCGCAAGGAAGAGGTAACGCCGCAGGCGTGATCTTCCACGTTTGGAAAGAACAATTTGGCCTTTCCACTTCCCAGAGCTTGCTTCAGCGAGATGCAATCCTGCATGACGAATGAGCGCATTCCCGTGAGCGAACCCACTCAGATCTCCAGCTTCTCCTAAGATTCCCGCCAGGGAAATCTCGCTGATGCCTTTAATGGCAAGTATTTGCTTAACGAATGGAATCTGTTCCAAGACGTTTGTGACTTCTTGCGTCACTCTTTCGAGTTGGGATGAAGCGAGATCATATTCCTCTAATAACTGTCCCAAGTGAAGTTTATACGCATCTAGGGCTTGTTTCGTCCCAATTGAACGCTTGGCCAATACAAGCAGGGAACGGGCTTTTTTATGCCCGGAATGTCGCTTCATACATGATTTCCATCCGGTTACGATATCTTGAGGCTGTAAGGAACATAATTCATTTGGGGTAGGAAAGAGGCGTAGGGTTGCGATTGCCCCTTTACATGATACGTCTTTAAACACTTGCCGGAGCTCGGGAAAGACAACATCCACCCAGCGATTAATTTGGTTGATGGAGCTAACAAGACGCTTAACGATCACATCTCGGTTAGCCATAAGGACACGAAGTTTTTCAAATGATTCTGAAGTGGAACGAACGAAGGCATAGTAGCCATTCTTCACCATATCAGCGATGACAAGGGCATCTTTTTTATCACTTTTGGATTGCGTATTATCACGATTTTCTTTGTTTCTTTTGACATGGTGAGGATTGACGGTGACGACATCCATGTTTTGTTTGACTAGCCACTTTGAAAGGTTTATCCAATAATGACCGGTAGGTTCCATACCCACTATCGTTGTGTCTAGATTTTTCATTTGTTTTAGTTCCTGGATCCAGTTTAGTAAGCTAGTAAAACCCTCCTCGTTATTTTCAAAAGACAGGGGTTTCCCGACCACAATGCCCCGAAAGTTTACAGCACGGGCCACGTGTACGTGTTGGGCAATATCCACACCAACAACTAGATGTTGATCCGTAATTCTCTCAATTAGTTGATTTTGTTTGTTTTGCATTTTAAAATTCATAGTAGGGCTTCTCCTTAAGACTTTGAGTTAGATTGGTCTCTATACTCGTATCTTACTGAGGGGTTCTATTTTTTTCAAACCTGATATTTAACGATCTACAGGAATGCTCCCATGAAAATTAAAAAAGCTCAAAATCTAGAAAAGACCACAACAAAATAGACCCAGTAAAAACGCTTTTAAAAAAAGGTGAGCCTTATGAGTAATCTGATTGAGTTTGGTCAATCGTTAAACAAAAACCTCCAATCATAGCATATTAAGTAGAGGCTAGCGCGACGACAAAAAAAGGATTAATCTCCCATGAGTGCTACCCATAAAGGGCGCGACAATCGGTGGTACACCGTGGTCGTCGGAGTCAGACTAACGGATGGGCTCAAAGGCACCATAGTTCAAAGACCTTCTTCGCCAGCCATAAAAACATTATCGACATAGAGGCCAATTTTCATTCTCTGTGGTGAAGCGCTGATTTTTGCGCTTCATGGATTGCTAACGGGGCAGCTATGGCGAAATTAGAGTTGAGAGCTTTACTAGAGAAGTATGATTTTACTCAAATGAAATTCGAAGAAATAGATCATCAATTAGATCAGTTATTAGACCATATCCCAGGTGTCACACAGATGTTAGAGGTGTCAGGGATCGGTCGAGATACAGTAGCAGGGTTTTCCGCAGAGGTCGGAGACCTCAGAGACTATCAACATCCTCGCCAAATCGTAAAATTAGCAGGTTTAAGTTTAAAAGAAAACAGCCATGATACTGGTGGCAAAGAACAAGGCTTTTAAAGCTCTTTATATATATTACACAACACGTTCCCACAATCCCTTAAAGAAAATGCAATCTCTGATAGCCTTGTGTAACAAGCTTATTCGCATTCTGTTTTCAATCGGTAAAAAACAATTTACGTTTCAAGAAGACAAGATGTTAAAGGATATCCCTCATATGGCAACATTTTTAGTACATCAAACAGTCGCATAATTCATTGAATTTTAAGGTTACACGGTCATTTAATTAACACTCATTTAAAAGTGAAGCACGGATTAGTCGGCAAAGCAACTAACGTAAGGACTTAGATCCTGTGGGGCAGCATGACCGACATCCACCTCATGGAAAGGTTGAACGAAGGAATGTAGGAGCATCGACTCTGTGAGACATGGGAGGGTTGACCTCCATGAGACATGTGGATATCCTAAAGTGCGATCATAACCTTGCTTAAACCAATTTTTTCCTATGATTAGCTAGTTTAGCATGCACTTTTTTCGGTAAATCCCTATTCTTGAGGCGTAATGCCGAGCTTACATAGATAACGGTTAATGATATGACTATGAAATCCTAAGAATTCTAGAGCAATCGTGAGATTGTGTTTAGTTTATTGAGGGAGGTTAGTTCCATAAGTTTTTCCACATACTAATCAAACCTTGATATAATCCGTTTTAAGGAGGATGTTTAGCGAGAGGATGCTTCAATATAAGTACCCATTTGTGAACTAAATGGAAGTGTCCAAGCGAATGGTCTCGTCTTTGAATCTAGTTCCATCCTCAGCCTTTCGGTACACATTAATCAAAGATACGTTGTCGTCTTGCCACTTAACCTCGAAGTTATCGATGGTTGCTAAATCAAACCCATCAAATTCCTTATATTTCTCCAACTTGCTACCGTATTCTCCGTAATAAATTCGTAAGAATGAAGTTAATGGAAATTCAGTCCGTTATCAGAAAGAAATGGAGATATTTTGGCAAGAAGGGATCCAAAGTGTATCCTAACTTGGTTAACAGGGAGTTTAAAGACAGAGAGAAAAACGAAGTTCTGGTAACCGATATTACATACATACCTTTCCAGAATAAATTTTACTATCTATCAGTTATTCAAGATTTGTATAATAACGAGATAGTTTCTTGGGAAATCCCAGACAGAAACAACTTGAAATTAGTTTTAGATACTATTGAGGACCTTAATACAAAAAGAAACGTGCACGGAACTATCCTCCATTCAGATCAAGGATTCAAATACACGTCTAAGAAATACAGCAAACGATTAAACAAATACGGCATAAGGGGCAGCCACTCTCGCAAAGGAAACTGCCTCGATAATGCCTGTGTAGAATAGTTTTTTTCACATTTCAAAACAGAAATGTTGTATCAAACTGATTGTAAAACAGAGGAAGAGTTAATACAAGCTATAGAAACATAGATGTATCATTACAATTATAAGAGATTCCAAAAACGACTAAACCACCGTGCTCCAGTAGAATACCGAATCACGGTGGCTGCATAGTCTTTTTTAGCACTGTCTACTTGACAGAGGTGCGGTCTTTTCTGGGTTATAAACCCTCACGTTGATGATTCATGTTCCATCTTGCTAGATCGCCAAAAAAAGCTGGTTAAATGAACATAGACAAACCAACAGATCCTTCTGTCCTGGTGGTTGTTTAGTTGCCTTTACTCCTCTTCATAGAGCGTAAGAAAGGAATCCGGCTCGGCACGTCCCTCTGCGATCGCGTTTACCCTGTCGACGAACTCCGGTCGAATCAAATGACGCAACGGCTGGTCTACTTGATTCAATTGTTTGAATGCCTCCCTAGCCAACTCATCCCATTCCTTGTAGCGATACAGATAATCATCCGGCATCACTACGGTGCTAGAAGTCCCTTCTTCCGGTTCACACTCAAAAGGTTCGTCCAACCCGAGCGTAGCATAGTCGCATGTGATTTGCTCTCCGGGAAGAATATCCCTCGACGCCAATTCAATCTCATAGACCGTCGATACCACATTTGGACTGAAGCTGTGATTCATGTATCTGGCATGATCCCAGCACAGCACGTAGTAATCGTCATCGTTGAGGTAGGCATATTTATAGACAATTTCCCTTCGTACGAGATCAAGCGATTCAATTTCATCTTCCTCGAGAATGATGTCCAAATCATCCAATGCCCAGATGATCGTTCCTTTGGGGATCATTTTTGTGGCAAAAACGCCCACACCAATCTTTTCATTGACAAACCGAATCTCGGTATCTGGATGTATCATCGATCCTATTCACCCTTTCTCAAAACTTACTATTACTATATACAGCAGTTTCGTTTAAGTGACAGTTCGTTCGCGTATTTTATCCAAGTTCAATCAGCGGAATGTCCCCCCTGGAAAACGAGAAAGCTCTTTTATTTTTGTTCCACAATCGGAAGCATTTTTACATTCAAAAATCATCCTGCCATAAATGGATATCTTTTGAATGCCGAATACACCTTCAATCAGATATGTTTCTTCAATGGTATAACCCCTTTCTATAAACTACTGCCACCTTAGTTGAAAAAGCACTTATTCTAAATCTCATATTATTAATTCTAACACCTCTCTTATTCATAGACAGAAGCACATACGTAACGATCATTAGAATCATATATTGTTTAAGAAATCATTGCACATGTTTCACGTACAGCATAAATTGGCGAAAGGAGTGATGAAATGTTAAATGGGACAAGTTCATTTTCCATTTCTATATTAGGCAGCAGTGGAGGTGTTGCAAAAGCGGTATTGGCCATTCTAAATCAATCCGCCCAAGATAAAAATGACCCTATGTACCCCATCATTAGCATTTCCCAGCTTCACCTAATTGATATTAAACAAAAGGATAAAGAGTATTACGACCAATTATTCCCAAACCTTGCAGATAAAATCAAAATTTCCCAGCTTGATCTCACGGATGTAAGTCACTTTCAGAGACATTTAAAAAAGACAAAAACGAAAGTAGTCATTGATGTTTCATGGGCTGATACAATTGAGATGATGAAATGCTGTAACGAATTAGGTGTTTTTTACATCAATTCAGCCCTCGAGAACACTGAGGTCGATGAGGACGAAAGTCTATATGGTTTCCCATTGACCGAGCGATATATTAGATTTGAAGGTAGCAAAAAAAACCTTACCAATATGAAGGCGATTGTTGGCTCGGGTATGAATCCTGGTGTAGTGCAATGGATGGCCATAAAACTCATAAACGAAAATCCGGATCGAAAACCATTAGCCTGCTACATTGTGGAGCATGACGATTCCTTTTTTAAAGACAAAACGTTAATCAAACCTAACACACTCTATACTTCTTGGTCGGTCGAATGCTTCCTGGATGAAGCGATATTATGCTACCCTATGTTTGTCCAACATCATTTGCCACAATATTTTTATGAAGAAGTATATGCAATGGAGTATAAAGTAAGGTTAGGGCAAAAAGAGTTTTATGGTTGTCTAATGCCACATGAAGAAGTGATTACATTAGGTAAATTATTTGATATGCAATTGGGGTTTATTTATCGTGTTAATGAATATACAACGGAATCAATCCGAAATAATTTGGCTAATGTAGACGTTCTCTGGGATTGGAATCAACAATTACTTGATCCGGATGTAGGTGAAATTGAAGGTGAAGACCTAGTTGGTGTCCTATTAGTTTACGAGGATAGCGAAAAGTATATATATAATGTGATGAAAAGTAGTGAAATATATCCGAAATTCAAAACAAACGCCACGTACTTCCAAGTTGCTTGTGGCATTTATGCTGCTATGGCCAGCATAATCCTGGATGACCTTTCTTTAGGTATCTATTATGTTGATGAGCTTTTGCTCAACACCAAGAGCAAGTACGGAGGGTATTTAACCTACCATATGACTGACTTTGTCACAGGAGAAAATAAAGGCTCCGATGGATTATTGCATCAAAGACTCAAATGGATTGAATAGGCTGATTAATGATAAGCAGAGACACTGCATTCATTTGTTTTCTAAAGCATCCTAATAAGTTGATGCACTGCTAGTTAGTTTGTTATTGACTTCCCTCTTTCATTTACAAAATCTATTTAGTTAGGAGATTAGAATGGGAAAAGCACTTATTATTGTTTGTGGTGGGGTAGCTTCAGTAGCCATTCATAAATGTTGCCCATGATTGAAATCGTTCACATGAAGGGTTATTGAACTAACAGGTGCAATATTCGTCAGAAAAGAGGAATACACGGAGCAGCACTCTTTAATGAGTTATTCCGCAATAGGGCGCTCTTCCTAAGTAAAGAAAGGGTCCTTTTCTTTGTGTTTCAAGGTTTCTCATAGTTTGGTAATTAGTTGTTTGTCTGCGATTGTTGAATAACTTGTGTATGAAAATTCCTCTCTTTGAACATAATAGAATCTAGATTAATAGATTTAAATAGTAGGAAAGTGAAAGAGTCATGTTATTATCAGAAGCGTGGAAAAAGTATCAACAAGATAAAAAAATTGAGGGATATTCACCACTTACATTAAAAACATATTGTTTTCAATATAATCTCTTGTTACGATTTTTTGTTGATATTGACATGAGTGAAATTACTACTGAGAAACTAAAAGAATATCTAATACAGGTAGGGGATCACTTAAAGCCATCTAGTTTAGGGCATAGGGTTCGTTGCATTAAATCACTATTCAAATGGACACATGAAGAAGGCTATATCCCTAAAAATCCTGCTGCTAAATTAAAAGAGCCGAAATTAGGTAAAAGAATTCCAAAGTTCCTTTCAGAACTAGAGATAGAACATCTAAGAGAGGCTTGTCATACAACGATGGAGAATGCGCTGTTTGAGTTTATGTATTCGACCGGATGCCGTATTGGGGAAGTTGTAAAATTAAATCGTGATGATATTAATTTCTCTACGAATTCAGTCATTGTACATGGGCAAGGTGATAAAGAAAGGGAAGTGTACTTTAATACTCGTTGCTCCATTTGGATAAAAAGGTATCTAGATGAGCGAGATGATGAGGATCCCTGTTTGTTTATTACGGAAAGAAGGCCAAACAGGCGTATGAGTATTGATAATCTGAGATATATTATCAAACGGAATGGGACTTCTAAATAAAACTGGATCTTCATGTTAATATCGGTATGAGATTGTGAAGAAATGTACTTAAACTAAAGGGGCAGGTTAGTTCATCAAGGTGGAAATATTTTCAGGTATGAAATTGAATTTTTTTCGCTTATGTTGAAAAAATGTGATTATAGGCGGAAAGAAGTGAATTTATGGATAAAAAATCGTTTATATCAATATTTATTATCTATGTTGTTTTGGACTCTATGAAAGATGTAGAAATATCGAATATGTGGATACTTAACCAATTAATTAAATTAATTGTCTGTTTCACAGTGTTTTATATTTTTGCATTTATTTGCAACCTTATTACTAAAGAAAAATTTTAAAAGATTAAATCATTTACCTAATACTGTTAAAAGCAATTTTTATTTTGGAGGGTTCGAACATAATGAATAGTTCATCAATAAATGTAGGAGACGTTATATTTCAGCTAATAAATTTGGTTTTTTTTAGCATTAGCCATTATAATAGTCGTTTCATTTTTCCGTTCTAATAAGAAACGAAGCAATCAACTTATCAGGATTGAAGAAAAATTGAACATATTAACTGAGGAAATTAAGAAATTCAACAAATAAATGAACCACTTGTTAGGTTTAGCCCTTCTTGTGCTTATTAAAGTAACGGGTGCGTTAGCTGAAGATCGGAGCTGTCTTTTAGGCAGCTTTTTCTAATGGAACTATCAGGATTGTTGAAGAAGGAAAATAGTTATAAAAGGAGGTTTTTGAAATGAAGATAAAGAGAAAATTTTTTTTATTACATCCGTTATCATTTTATCATTTCTTGTAGTAGCTATTATTTTAAACTCTATCTCGCTTGAATACACCAAAAATGCTTGTATTGATAACAATAAGACACCAAAAATCGAGCAAGATTTTTTAACATTAAATTGGTCTGTTTCTTGTGAATAACACATACTACCTTGTTTCGTTAACGGGTGCAAGAGTTGAACAACGATGCTGTTATTTTGGCAGCTTTTCTCATGGTGAAGCGGAGGTGAAAATTGGTTGGCAAATCTGAAGTAAATCAAAAAGGACACAAAGCTAAAAGACACCAAGTTTAAAGATACAGGGTGTCTTTTATTTTCTCAGATTGTTATCTTTGTCCCATCAAATTTTGTGAGAGAGAATCCTTTGAAAAACTCGTTATAGGTTTTTCTGTAATCCCTCATTATCCCAATGGCCATAGATTCTCCGAGCATAATTCCATCGAAATAATCGTTGCGGTAGTGAATACCACCGAACGACCGGCCGATGGAAATATTTGATGCAAGTTTATTTAGTTCCCCGCCTATCGTAAGCGGCGGACCTTCGTAAGGTATAAGGGAAAGACCATCGGAACTAGCAACAACCGGATCGGGGATTACAAACGATTCATTAAAGTAGGCCTTCAGTATTGTTACCATTGCTCCAATAAGTGCTGCATGACCGGAAACATAGGATGGATGCGCAGGAGCTCCTTCTGCATATGCCTGAGGTAGCAAATAGGTGCCGAATTTATTAAAAGTTTCGGCAATTGCTTCCGAATTCAGAACTACCGGATTGATCGGGTAATCAACACCCGATTTCCGATTTTGAATTCGGCCGCCGAATTCCTCCGGACGGAGACTGCGATGGACCAGCCATTTTTGGAACCAAACTGCCTCAAGAGCCGGACGCGAAGCTCTTGTCACAAAGTCCAAGATATGCGGTGGTCCAAAGGTAGTGAAACCAACCTGGGTTGCAGAGTTAAAGTAAGGATTGGACGGATCCAAAGCTTGTCTGCCAAAACTGAGCAAAATGTAACAAGCAATTAACCCGCCATCAATGGAACTATCCCTGTGTACCCATTCTCCCAAATCCCGGCCATTTCGAATATAGCGAGGTAGGGGGTCAAAACGATTTGGGGTAGGAGGACTGGAGCCGTTTTGTACAGCCAGCCAGGCGTCGTAAGAAGTTAGATGGTCGTCCCCAGGAACAGTGGTACGGTATCGCTGGATAATTTTAGTTGAAACAAAAGGGGCATCTTTCCATAAAAATTGTGAAATATATGGCCCATTTAAGTCGCCTTGAAGGTTCCCTCGAAATAAGGTACCTGTCGTGACTAGTCCATTCTTTTTCGGTCCCCGAAAAACAGGCAGGCTGGAAAGTTCTTTTGCAGCATCATTTGTTAATGGGTCTTGATTATATATATTGAAAGGAATATCCCGTGCCAATGCTTGCCAATAAAGCTCAACCATCTCTCCAGCTATTTCAGCACTGCTAAAGGCTGGTGGTGCAGGAATAACCAATTGGTGACTATCAGGTCCGACTAATTCGAATGCATAAGCACCCTGTGGATTTACTAGTTTAACAACGCCACCCAGTGGAATCTTCTCAAAGTCGTTAGGGTCTCCTGTTTCCAATGCTTTTAAATATTTATTATAAGCTTGGATGTTTACCTCGCCTAACTGATTATGCGGAAATGCTTTTGTATAACTGGCAATTTTATTTGGATACCTATCTTCATCCCCATTACAGGGATGGTGAACTAATGGCTGATTTTTGTAGAATCTCGCAGCATCCTTACGAATATCAAATGCCTCCTCGCGTCTTTCTGCAGGAGATAAGGGACCGAGAAGACACGAATTTTTGTCCTTAGCAATTTTGTCATTTTTCATTTTACATTCATCCATACTTTCTTCGTTATCCATTTTTAACACCTCCATTTGATAACTTATTCAAAAGTTAAATGGAGGATTGGACAAACTAACAAATAGATTGGATATGATTTGGAGTGGTTTTTGAATCATTTTGTGAATAAAAATACTTAAACTATAGGGTGCGTTAGCTGAAGATCGGAGCTGTCTTTAAGACAGCTTTTTTGTATGAAAACACAATAGTAAAAAAGCCATGCTAAAATAAACCCTCCATATTCTCATTTTTTTGATGGGGGTAAATGTACTATGTCGTTATTTAACTGGTTATGCAGTTTGTTGTTCAGATGGAGCGATTGTATAGCCTTTCTTTTTTAGGTATTCGATCATTTTTAATTCTTTGTTATTTTGTTTTTCTTCAAGGTAATTTGAGCCTAGTTCATGATAAGGTTCTCCTGTTTTTAAGATGTTGTAAGTAATCGTTAATAGTAAATGGGCAGATGCGATTCGTCCCTTCATTTTCCCCTGTCGTTTAGTAATCCTTTTTCGATGTGAAGCAATTCGATTATTTTGCCTTGATGTTGCTAATACACATTCTACGGCCATTGTTTTTAAAGCTTTATTTCCTTGTGTGGTTTTACTCGTTTTTTTTTACCAGCACTTTCGTAATTTCCAGGACTCACACCAGCCCAAGAGGCAAGATGTTTAGCTGACTTAAATACGGACATATCAACACCCATCTCCGCAATAAAAGTGGCTGCGGCAGCTTTGTTCACACCAGGTATACCATCCAATAATTCTACTTCCTTACGATAGGGGGACAGGAGTTGATCGATTTGTTTTTCCAATTCTTCTATGGTTTGTTCTAAATAACCCATATGATCCCAATGGTAACGCAACATATCACGATGATGACGGCGAATACGACCATTAATTGCACTGGCAATGTCAGTTATACTTGCTTTTGTTCGCCAATCCACCATTTTTCGAAGACCATCGGTCTCTATTTTTTCACCATTTAGAATCGCTTCAAGGATACGACGTCCCGATAAACCAAAAATGTCTGATAGAACGGATGTTAGCTTGATATTAGCATCTTGAAGGATTTTGTGAATGCGATTCTGCTCTGATGTGCGATGATGAATCAATTTTTTTCGATAACGAGTAAGATCTCGTAAATCACGAATATCCTCTGGTGGGACAAAATTGTTTTCAATAAGTCCGCATCTTAGAAGCTTGGCAAGCCATTCGGCATCTTTCACATCAGTTTTACGCCCTGGAACATTTTTGACATGTCTGGCATTGGCAAGAACAAGGTGAAAAGAACCTTCGAGTATATTCCATATTGGTTTCCAGTAGACTCCGGTACTTTCCATCACAACATCGGATACCTGAAGGGTAGCGAGCCAATCACTTAAAGCCAAGAGTCCCGTTGTTGTAGTTGAAAAAGTTTCAATAGAGGTCTTTGGCTTTTTATCTAATGGACCAAATAATACACAGGCTACTACTGTTTCTTGGTGTACATCTAGGCCAGCACACCGTTCAATCATTGCTTCCATAGGAGAAATCACCTCAAAAAAGATTAACAATACATATGACAGGAGATTTGTTACAAAAATTTTTGTATACGTACTAGCAGTACACTAAATGGTTCTTCCATACTGTCACAACCAGTTTCTTATACAGGGTATCTTCCTTAAGATCCACCAAAAAAAGTTCAGCCTGGTTGTATTGTTATTTTCCATTATTGTCAAGGGGTTAATGGGTTAGACTCTATTTTGAATTTAGATTTTCGTAGTAGATGGTGGCGGCGGAGCGCCGCCATAGGAGTTTCTTATGCAACTATAGGGGAGGGTTAGTTGCATTAGTACAATGTTTTATCGTACTGCGCAGTAACCAACTATAATAAAATTAGAATTAAAACTAAAATCAAATTGGTGGTGTGCAGGTTGAATAAAGTCCTTTTACATCTCTCCAGAATATTTTTAGGTTTTATCTTCCTTATTGCAGGTCTAAACGGTTATTTTGTCATTTTTGACTTTGAACCATTTATTGCTACTAGCCCCGAAGCGATGGCATTATTCAAATTTGAATATCTATTAATATTTGAAAAGTTTTTAGAGATTGTTTGTGGAGTTTTACTTTTAAGTAATCGATTTGTCCCATTAGCACTTGCAATATTGGCTCCAATTGTAGCCAACATTTTCTTACTTCATTTGATCCTTGATCATTCGTTACTTGTTTTAGCAGTAATAATTGTAATCATGAATAGTTATTTGTTGTTTTGTTACAGAAAAAGTTTTAAAAGTATTTTGGAGAAAAAGCCTTCTCATTAATACTTCCTTGAATTACACATTTTACGTCAAGTTTGTATCAACTCTACAATAACGCTATTGAACAACGGGTGCGTTAACTGAAGATCAGAGCTGTCTTTAAGGCAGCTCTTTCTATATGCAACTAACGGGGCAGGTTTTTTGAAGAAGGATTTTGCAATCCTTATGCAGAATAAGGTAATGCTTAAAATCTTTGTACATAAAGGGTGTGTATGTGGATGGATTGTAAGAATGTTACCGGAGAAAATGATACAGGCAAATCACAATTAAATATACTTCTTGAAATAAATGAAATTTGCTTATCACTTAATTTTAACCTGTGGCTACGAGGCGGATGGGCGATAGATTTTCTTCTTGGAAAGATTACTCGTTCACATACTGATATTGATTTAGTTACTTGGTTACATTATCGTGAGCACTTGGAACATGCTCTTGTTAATGCTGGTTTTCAAATAAAGCCTGTAGGAGAGTTTCAAACCGATTTCCTCAAAAATAATGTCGATGTGAGTTTTGTATTTGTTCGGTATTCTGATAATGGCGATATAGTCGCTAACGGTTTTCCAGAGTGGGTATGGAGGAAAGATGCCTTGCCAATGGAACTTTATAATTTAAGAGGTGTATCAATAAATGTTCTAAACCCATACCAATTACTTGAGGAAAAAAGAGTTTACGAACAAGGAACAGGAAGAACACTTCGTCCAAAGGATTTTAAAAGCATAGAAATTATTAAACAGATAATTGATGCAAAAAGTTAGAGGTTAAGTAAAATTCTTATAGAACTGAACTAACGGGGCAGGTTAGTTTAACAAGAAGTAGTAAAATAGAGTTGATAAAAGACTGGAATTCCTCAATCAACACTGTTTATGAATGGTACAATTGGAAAAAAAGAGGTGTTAGTATGAGGAAATTATTATGGAGTTTCAGTTTGCTTGTTATCATTGTGGCGTTAGGGGGATGTTCAAGTTCCTCTAAAACTTCGGGTTCTCCTGAGGCAAAAGACGTTGGCTATCAAATAGTAGAGTACGGTGGATTAAGTGATAAACGAGCTGTATTGGATAAAGATAATGTCAAAAAGATTGAAGACATTATAGCAAATGTCAAATGGGATAAAACAGTATCAGTTGATAAAAGTAGTAAAGAAGATTCTGCATTTTGGTTTATAGACCAAGAAAACAAGGAAGGGCAGAAATATAAGGTGTGGTTCAACGAAGCTGGCTCCGTAGACGTGCAGGATGAAAAGGAGGTATGGGGCGTTTTGGAAGGGAAAGACGGTGAAACATTATCCTCTATTTTCAAACTTAATGAACAGAAATAAAGAATAGAAAAATATTAAGCTAACAGGTGCGTTAGCTGAAGATTGGAGCTGCCTTTAAGGCAGCTTTTTCTTTATTCAACTACCATGAAAATAAGTTTTTTTAGAATGGAAAAATGACAATACTTAAGAAGACCCCGCTCAATCGTTTTAAAAAAAGGGAGAGCGTTAAAGATAGAAACTGAGTAGCTTTACAGAAAAATTTATGCAGTTTAGTAGCCTTTGTAAAAACAAATTTTTTTTGAAAATGGATTGTAAATTGGAAAAAAGTGATGTATCATTAATTTGTGAAATGTTTCACAAACAGTATTATCCTTTTGAAAACTTAATGAGATGAAAGGATGAAAAACCTATGACAAAAGAAAAAGTAAGCCGTGTCGCATTAATTGGAACAGGGTTTGTAGGCTCAAGCTACGCCTTTGCTCTTATGAACCAAGGAATTGTAGATGAGTTGATTATGATTGATTTAAATAAAGAAAAAGCAATTGGTGATGTGATGGATTTAAATCATGGAAAAGTTTTCGCTCCAGATCCAACAAATATTCGCTTTGGAGAGTATGAAGATTGTGCAGATGTAGATTTAGTTGTAATTTGTGCAGGAGCGAACCAAAAACCAGGAGAAACACGCCTTGACCTTGTGGATAAAAATCTGAAGATTTTTAAAACAATAGTCGAGAATGTCATGGCTAGTGGATTTGATGGCATCTTTCTTGTTGCAACCAATCCCGTTGACATCTTAACATACGCAACATCGCATTATAGTGGGTTACCTAAAGAACGAGTCATTGGATCTGGTACCATTCTTGATACAGCTCGTTTCCGTTTCCTACTAGGTGATTACTTTAAAGTCGCACCGAAAAATGTGCATGCGTATATCATCGGAGAACACGGTGACAGCGAGCTACCTGTTTATAGTTCTGCAGACGTGGGTGGTATTCCCGTTTTAAAAATGATTGAACGCCAAGAACACTATAAAAAAGAAGACTTAGATGAGATTTTTATTAATGTACGTGATGCAGCCTACAAAATCATTGAAGGAAAAGGTGCTACCTACTATGGCATCGCTATGGGACTTGTGCGAATTACAAAAGCCATTCTCCACAATGAAAATAGCGTGTTAACTGTCTCTGCTCATCTGGATGGCCAGTATGGTGAAAAGCATGTGTACATGGGTGTTCCAGCAATCATTAATCGTAGTGGAATCCGAGAAATTGTTGAATTAGAACTCAATGAAGAAGAACAACAGAAATTCCAACACAGTGCTTATGTCTTAAAAGACATTTTGGCGCCTCATTTTGAAGAATTAAAATTATAACATTAAATAGAAAGAAGGAAGCATCATGTGGATTCAAGATTATAATCCATTGAATAACACGTACTTATCAGCCTTGGTTGCTGCCTTTCCTGTCATATTCCTTTCTATTGGGTCTGACTGTATTTAAAATGAATGGCATTATCACAGCCCTTCTTACACTAATCATTAGCATAGGTGTATCGGCATTTTTATTCCAGATACTTACTAGTTGGATCGTTGTTAGAAGGCCAATATGGTCAAAGAAATGTTCATGTTGATACTCCAACTGTAATTAATCGTACAGGTGCAAAAAATATTGTGGAGCTTTCACTAAATGAGAGCGAAAAAGAAAAGTTGGCACACTCTGTTAAAATACTTAAAGATATTCAATCTCTATTTTGGGAGTATTTTAATTTCTTAAGTAAGAAATTCTTAAGTAAGAAATTCTTACATAAGGGAGCTGTTATTATGTTAGTAGAAACTATCGATCCATTTAATAATCTTGCTATTTCAGCGTTAGTTGCAGCTATACCGATCCTTTTGTTTCTCTTATGTTTGACGATCTTTAAAATGAGAGGTATTTATGCAACGCTTCTAAATTTATTTGTAACCCTTCTTATTGTACTTTTCCTCTTTAAGCTACCTTTGGGAAAGCAATCGGGAGTGTTGTACAAGGTACAATACAAGGGATATGGCCGATTGGTTATATCATTGTGATGGCCGTCTGGTTATATAAAATCTCTGTTAAATCAGGGAAATTTGATGTTTTACGCGGAAGTATTGCGGGTATTTCACAAGACCAACGTCTTCAGCTCTTACTTATTGGGTTTTGCTTTAATGCCTTTCTTGAAGGGGCAGCAGGTTTTGGTGTACCGATTGCAATCTGTGCCTTTCTAATAGTTTCATTGGGATTCAAACCTTTACAGGCAGCCATGCTCTGTCTAGTAGCAAATGGTGCTTCAGGAGTGAATAAGGGGGTGCTGCGGCAACCCCTTATTGAAAGGTTGAACGAAGGAATGTAGGAGCATCGATTCTGTGAGACATGGGAGGGGTTGACCTCCATGAAACATTGATATCCTTTAGTGCGATCATAACATTGCTTAAACTGATTTTTTCCTATAATTGGCTAGTTTAGCATACACTTTTTTCGATAAATCCCTACCCTTGAGGTGTGATGCCTAGCTTACATAAATAACTGTTAATGATATGACTATGAAATCCTAAGAATTCTAGAGCGATCGTGAGAGTGTGTTTAGTTTATTGAGGGAGGTTAGTTCAATAACAAACGTAATAAAAGTTTGGAAATGAGAAATACGGGAAGTGAAATTGAACTTGAATTTACTAAAGTTTCAGCACTAGTTGTATAATAAAAGACTATTTGTCTAAATTGGAATCGCATTAATCAATTCCCATATACTTTTCCGTTTAGGAAAATGTAACTTCATTGAAGAATAGAAAATCATTTTATATACTCTAATAATAATTCTTTGGTATCATTCCACAAACTTTGCTGCATAGAAACATCTTTTCCTGGATATATCGGATCAATTTTATCTCCAGTTCCTACATTAAAGTATCCTCCTGTCACTCTCTCATATTCGGAATCAAGTGCTAAACGAACAATGATGTCAGCCCCTCTTTTTGGATTTCCGATATTAAGGAATTCTAAGACTTTTCCCAATACAGAAGATATACGAAGTTCTCTTCCCAGGCCAGTATTATTGAAACCAGGATTTAGAGCGTTGGCATTTACCAAAGTTCCTGAAAACTGACGCACTAACTCACCAGTAAACATGATATTTAGAAGCTTTGTTTTTCCATAAATTTTAGATGAACCCCTCCATGTAAATGGAGATGTGTCCGTCAAATCATATGGT
This sequence comes from Peribacillus sp. S4, assembly GCF_046715815.1. Lineage (NCBI taxonomy): Bacteria > Bacillati > Bacillota > Bacilli > Caryophanales > Bacillaceae > Peribacillus > Peribacillus sp. S4. Next base: position 1,845,813 of record NZ_CP175708.1, read on the forward strand.
AATTTTAGTTCCCCATGATTTCGTGAGGCTTCCGAAGCGACATTAATAATTTTTGCATTTTTTGCTTTTACCAAAGAGTCCTTTAACAGATTTGTTAGTAGCCAGGGCGTTAGATAGTTTACCGCAATCATCTCGGCAAATCCTTCAGAGGTAACACGTTGCTCGAACCCATGAAGCCCAGCATTGTGGATGAGTACATCAATTTTTGAATAGTTTTGTTTTATCTCAAGTCCTATACGGCGAACATCATGCATTAACGATAAATCACCAAAATAGAAATCAACCTCCGTATTTGGTGAAGCTTCTCTAATTAATTTCTCAGTTGCTTTAGCCCGTTCTTTGTTACGAGCAGTCAGCACTAAATGTGCACCACGTTTTGCGATTTCAATTGCAGCAATCTGACCAATACCACTGGTAGCACCAGTCATTACAATTATTGGATATTCGGGCATTATACATTCTCCTTCTATAAACTTGACATAGTATTAACAATTAAATATATTTGACATATATCAATCATATTCAAGTATTTGATATATGTCAAATACATTTAGTTGCGTTGAGAAGGGAGAACTATGGATATTAATAATTCTGATTTGAGAGAAGAACTGGAGTTAGCTCTTGGTGAACAGCTCAATTCGTTGATTAGTGAGGCACATGCACTTAATGTCAGAACTGCAGCTACATTTGATACAACTTTGCAGCCAGCAGCCTTTTTGATTGTTCGCTGGTTATTTTCACATGGTCCTACTAACGCATCGACTTTAGCTGAATCAACAGCAATGGACCGTAGCTCTATTAGTAGACTTATAGGGCAATTAAAAGGTCTGGGATATGTAAAGAGTGAACCCCACCCTAAAGATCGTCGAGGGGTAATGTTATCTTTAACCGAGCTTGGTCATGACAAAACAATAAAAGCTTTAAAAGAAAAAGAATCTATTTTTTTCGAACGTATTTCAGGATTGACGGATTCAGAATTGAAGGCATATATTGAAATGCTAAAAAATCTAACGATATAACACAGTTGATAATTCTATTTGGAAATAGGAGTCTACTATTGAACTTATGACTAAATCTGAAAAGCTCGTGTGTTAGCGTGTTAGATAGTATCCACTATTCCTACGTTGAAAGTCCAAAAAAGTTTAGAGAGACTAATGTAGATTTTTGCAGTGAAAAAAATTGTATTACAATTGCAGCTCAATCCAGATTGCTTAAATAAAACTAAGTATGTGAAGAAAAATACTAAATATAAAAAATGAAGAAAACCCCTGATATCAAAATTTTCGGGGGTTTTCTTCCTATATGTTCGTTTAGTGTAACCAGAACCATCCAGCAGGGTAAAATATGATTCGGTGGAATTGGCGGAATAGTTATTTGTAGTGTTTTCAAGGGAAATGAAGTATTTTCTGGCTATGCTTCAATGTTAGGAATGATCATAGCTTTATTAAGCGCTATTTTCTTCCAATTGAATTTGATGCACCAAGATAAAGAATTAGCTAACAGCTGGGTTAGCTGAAGATCATAGCTATTTTAAGACAGCTTTTTCTTTATGGAATTATCGGGGCAATTTAGTTTAAGAGTACTGTTTGATCTTTGTTCAACAATTGGGCCATTTAATCGAATAAGTGTATATTTGAAATAAAGCTGCACTGCTTTGGAAAAACTCTGTATATAAGCGTGCGTTTGTTGAACAAGAAGTAAGAGGGGGTATACATATTAAACATGACTAATATGTATCACCCCTTTTTGTAACTTTGTATGATTTTAAGACTTGAAAAATTTCAAACCAACATAAAAATCGTTATTATTTCTCTCTAACCTGCTCCGTTAGACGGTAGGTTATTACCCAATACAAAAGGGCCAAAGCGCTGACAGAGGCACCAAATAGACATACTCCGATCCATCCGTAGTTTGCGTATATATTGGTTGAAATAATTGAACCCATGGCACTGCCGATGGAATAAAAAATCATGTAAGCAGCAGTAAGTCGGCTTCTCGCCTCAGGACGCACTGTGAAAATCATACTCTGATTGGTGACATGTACTGCTTGCACAGCCAGGTCAAGAAAGATAACGCCAATAACTAATGCGATCAGTGAGTGTTCGGTAAAGCTGATTAGGAACCATGATGCTAGCAATAAAACTAGGGCTATGCAGGTTGTTCGCTGCCCTAAACCTCGATCAGCCAGACCCCCAGCACGAGCAGCAGCTAATGCTCCGGCAACTCCAGCAAGGCCAAACACTCCAATAGCGGTATGTGAAAGAGAGTATGGTGGAGCACTGAGAGGAAGCACCAACGAAGTCCACAATGTACTAAACGCGGTAAAAATCAGCAGAGCCAGTACTCCGCGGATGCGTAGGATTCGTTCTTGCATGAACAATGTGAGCACCGAACGAAGCAGCTGCGGATAGGATAGTGACTCTCTTTCGCTTTCATCAAGCGGGAGTACTCTGATCAACACGCCAGTCATGATGAGCATCATGGCGGCAGAAACTAGATAGACCGAACGCCAACCGGCGAGATCGGTTAGTACACCAGCGAATGTTCGTGCGAGCAAAATGCCGATCACGACTCCACTTTGCACCAAGCCGACTATACGTCCACGCTCGGCTGGGGCAGCCAAAGTCGATGCGAACGCTACGAGCACCTGAGTCACCACAGCAAGCAGTCCGACCGCAGCTAACCCCGTGAAAAGCACTGTGATGATGGGGGCGATGCCAACCACAATCAGAGACAACACGGATAAAAGCATCTGGCCGATGATTAGCCGACGTCGATTCAGTAGATCACCGAGCGGTACTAGCAGTAGCAGTCCTAGCGCGTAACAAAGCTGAGTAATGGTAATGACAATGCCGATGGATGAATGGGCGATACCGAACTCGGTCGCCAGAGAGTCTAGCAACGGTTGTGCATAGTAAATGTTGGCGACAGCCATCCCACAGGCTGTTGCAAACAATAGTGCCATATAGCAAGTCATGGTTGATCCGGATACTATTTGTAACTGAACCGTTTTCGTATCATGATCTTCAATTTTAATTGTTGTTTTTTCTTTAACCTTCACCTTTACCATTACTTACACCCCCTTTTTTGTACTTAACAGTATAATATACCGATCGGTATGAAATGATTCCTTATAAGGATAACCAACAAAACGTTTTGATGTCAAGTAAGTTATGCAGTTATTTGAATGCTGTCCTTGAAAAAATGATCACAATTTGACAATAGGACTTTAATTAAATAAAATCATAATATACCGATTGGTAATTAAAAGAGGGATTAATTATCCATGAATCAAATACCGGGGAATAACGAATTAACTGAATTATCTGGGGGCGATTCACCATCTCCAAAATTCCTACAGACAAACGAACAGATTATAAAAAGTTTCTTTGAAGTTGTCAGATCAGGTTGCAATCCCGGACAAGCTAAGTTTTTTATGGCGAAGGAGGTAAGAGCACATCAAGTGAATTCAGAAAGCATGGTGACAATTAAAAGGTCACCTGAGAATTATGCTGATCATATAAGAGAAATGATAGATTCATGGGGGAAATTTAAAATTGAAATTCAAGAATTAATTTCTCAAAATCAAAAAGTTCATGTCAGATGGAAGCAGACAGGAATGCATATTGGAGAGTATGAGGGTTATCTACCTACAAATAAAGAGGTTATTGAAATAGGTAGTGCCGTATACCGATTAGAGGATCGAAAAATAGTGGAATACTGGATTCAAGTGGACAGATTCGGAATCATTGAGCAAATAAAAAAGAATCAAGAACAAGATTAATTATCTAGTGAAGAAATTTTATTCTGAAATGAGGGATTTATTATGGTTCGACAACGTGAATTTGATGAGGAAAAAGCATTGGATGATGCTATGTTGCTTTTTTGGGAGAAGGGGTACAAGGCTACTTCGTTAAGCGATTTGACTGCCAAAATGGGGATACAACGACCAAGCTTATACTCAGCTTTTGGAGACAAAGAGAAATTGTTTGAGGCTGCATTACGCAAATATACAAAGCTACATGCTTCCCATATTCGAAAAAAACTTCAAAACAATCTATCAGTAAAGGAAGCATTTCACACATTTTTTGAAGATTTGGTGGAAGAGGAATATAAAGAAAGTCCGAACAAGGGATGTTTTTGCATTAACACAATGGTGGAACTTGCCCCTCACGATGAAAAATTTGAAATCCTTACAAGGGAGCATCAGATGTATCTTTCGATCATATTTCAAGAAACGATTGTCCGAGGTATTCGCTCAGGTGAGCTCGAAAGCAGCCTTAATGCTAAAGTTTTAGCACAGACACTAGTCGTTTCATTAATCGGACTTACCGTGTTGATGAAATCTCGTCCAGAGCGTTCATTTGTAGAAAATTCTGTAGCGACGATATTATCATTATTAAAATAAACTTATCAAAATTCCAGTTTTATCAATCATGTCAGTCTCTGTGAATAAAGGGGGGGTATAAAGCCCAATCTATAAAATCGATTGCAGCTGTAATGCTAATTTTTTATTAACCAGTTTCGGCAAGTTTTTTTAATAAAAGAATGATTCATTATTATATTAAAAGCGTATTTTTATCAATCTTTTTTCAAAACACGCTTTTTCTTGGTTTATCAAGGTTATGAGTATCAATTTGATGAAACTTTATTTAAAGCAACAATACCATTGAGTTTTCACCTGATATTTTTGCAATTAGTTAACAGCAATACTAACTAGTATTAGTAAAGTATTCTTCAATTAAAGGATTCAGTTCACATGAACTGATGTTTAATTGAAGATAGCTTGCCGAAAAAAGAATTAATCTTAAAAAACTCCCTCAGTTTATTAGATAATGCGCACGAATACTCGCTAATTCGCAGGATTAAAAAATAATATTAAATAAGAGCATGTTTTGATCAATCTTTTTTCTCTAAACATGCTCATTATATTTGAACTTATATCAAAATTGAAAGCTTTAATTAAAAGCAACATGATCGTATGAATATAAGATTATGTTAGCTTGATAACGATGCTTGGTTACTAGAGTTAAAAAATTTTAGTTTTATGATGATCAATAATAACGAAAGCAGTGTAAATGTGAATCCGCTCCAGATAAGCTGGTGAATGCCTAATTGAGAAATGAACGAGCCGCCAATAGAGGTTCCTAATGCAATTCCAAGGTTGGAAAACGAGACGAATAAGCTATTGCCAAATTCCGGAGCTTCTTTTGCCTCACTTATTAACCATGTTTGACCAACAATTAAACCGCCGGAATGTACGATTCCCCAAATGAATACCATAAAAATCATTGGAATAAGATAAGACCCTAAATAATAAACCAATAAATAAACGACTGAATATAAAATTGGGAAAAATATTACGGTATTTACTATACTTTTTTGCAGAAAAACTCCAAATAAATGATTACCTAAAATCATAGTGACACCAAATATGAATAGCATGATACTGATAAGAGAGCTATTCATGTCTGTTACTTTTGCAAGGTACTCGGCAAAGTAACTGTAAACTGAAAACATGGCTGCAAAAAGAAAGGTAACAGTTGCGATATTTAACCATAATGCTGATTTACTCAATATACGAATTTGCTTGCCAAAAGACATTTTTTCTTCAACGGGCATAGAAGGAAGCAAAATCAATATTCCGGTAAATGCGAGAGCATTTACAAATGCTCCAAATAGGAACGCAATTTCTAATGAAAGCTGTTCTGCAAGGTAAGAAGTCAATGGTACACCTAAAGCAAATCCAACAGTAATTCCCGTAAAAACTTTTGTAACTGCTTGACCGCTATTTTCTGGAGGGACAAGTTTAGCAGCAGTTACAAGAGCGATTGAAAAGAAGAGTGGGTGAAGTGCTGCTGGTAGAATACGAAAAATGAGCATAATTTCAAATTGTGTTGTATAAGCGTAAATCATATTAGAGATAGCAAAAATAGATATTGCAGTTAATAAAAGTATTTTACGATTAATCCCAGATACGAGCAGTATTAAAAATGGTCCAGAAATCGCAACAACTAGAGCAAATATACTTACTAATAATCCGGCTTGTGCAGTTGAAATTCCAAATTTTTGAGTGATTTGTGGTAATACGCCGACAATACTCATCTCTGTTGTAATAATTCCAAATACACCTACTGCTAGCATAATAATAAGTAGATGGTTTACTTTTTTCATTTATAAAATTCTCCATTCTTATATTGATTTTAATAATATGTATACATAAATGCTTAAAATTTATAGGGATCCAATTCATTAACGTAAAAAATAGTTGGGTATTGTTCCAAGGGGATATCACTAAAAATGTCATTGTTCTCTTGTTTATTTAAACATACAAAAATAGATATCTGTATAATTAGATATGAAATCTTAAAAAAAAATCCTCCTTTCTATTTGCTTGCAAGAAATAGCAGTAAGGTTTGCAAAATGGTGAGGTGGAGAACCGGCTTCCTTTAAAAGCTTAATTCGAGAAGACTAAGAATCAGTGAGGGCAAAGAAAACTCCCACTGATTCAAGTTTCACTTTATATTTCGTTTTGGACATAATCGGAAAATTCTTGTATTTTTTTTTCATTTCGCCGATAATACGTCCATTTCCCAATGCGTTCGGATTCTAATAATCCTGCATTTTTCATAGTTAATAAATAACTAGAAACAACAGATTGGGCTAAGCCAGTTTTGAGCTGGATATCTCCTACACATACTCCAACTTGAAAACTAATTCCTTGTTCTAAATAAGGCTTTTCGTCAAAAAACTTTTCTGGATTCTTTAGCCATAATAAGATTTGACGTCTAGTATCGTTTGATAATGCTTTATAAATTAATGAAGGTTCCATAACAACTATTATATCTACTTTTATAGATTTGTAAATAGGACATGGAATTTCTATTCTCACATATTCGTACTAAACAAATCGACTATCTCTTCGTTTCTAAGTCGCTTGGCAGCCTCAAATGGAAAAGAAATTTTTTGTGAAAGATATTTACTTCTTATTAGTTGGTTTAGTTCCAAAGGGTATAAAGGAAGACCACAATAAGTGGTCTTCCTTTTGTTTTCCTAGCCCGAACTTATTTGGTGAAGGAATTGATATTTATCTGATGGGGACAATTCGTGATAGTGGGCTCGTTATAAGAACAGCAGAATACAGTATCACTAGGAATTTCAAACTTTTTCATAACCGGTTCCGCGATTTTTTAATGCTTATGAAAACAAAAAGAAGAGGCAAATATATAACAATGAAGCATACGAAGTAGGGATTGATTATTTTATTTAATATATATAAGGAATCGATATCATAAAAAAGTATATTCACAAGTAGTATGATTATGGACATTCCCCATAAGGGATACTTTTGCTGGACATTGAATAAGCGCTTGATCCCCCTGCTGGCAGCCCACAAAGGAATGACCATATTGGGTATGATAATGATGGTCCACCAAGAAACAGTTATGTATTCGAACCGTTGAATAAAGGGCAACTCAATAATACTGGTCAATGTTAGTGTTGTGTATAGAGTAAGGGTCAAATGTTTCTGGGAATAAAAGACTATCGATACAAAATAAAGTAATAAGCTCTATAACGTAGTGAGCACAACTCCTCCGTGAGCATACTTTTGAGATCTTTCAGCATTTTTGATGAACGGATAATACATCAGTATCATTTCAAATCCAAGCATGGATAATGAAAAACTTTTAGTTCCTTTCATTATTTCGAATAAATTATGATGGAAAATAGGAAGAAAACCGTTGAAATCAGAGTATTTAAAACCATAAAAAGGTACAAATAAAAGCCAGTATGAAACTATTACAGTTAAGAAGGCAATACCCGTAATGGTTCGGAATCCCCCTGTATTTATATAATAAATCAAGATAAGGAAAACCAAAGCAAATGCCCAAGAAGGTACCTCTTCAAACATCCAAACATGAATGACATTTATATAACCGATTATGATCGTCATTCCAAGGACAAAAAAGTAAAGAATAAATAAAAGACTGAAGAAATTACCAATCCATTTACCGAATGCATGATTATTAGTGGAGATTATATCGCCAGGAACAAAACTAAATATCTTATAGATTACCCAAATTAATATATGAACAATCAATCCAGCTAGGAGTATCGATAACCAGCCATCGGTTCCCGTCGCTTTAGCCAAATCTCTTTGAAAACTCAATACGCCTAATCCAGTTTGCATGGAATGCACTAAAAAAAACACATAAAATGGCGATACCTTATATTTTTCATTAACACCAGCTTGATTCATGTAGGACCCTCATTTGTATCACTCATATATTTTAATAATCTGGCTTTTATAAGTGAAATCTATTCAAAAAGATCGATTAAATTGTGGATGGAATTTTTGTATGGATCCTTAAGTTGAGAGCTAACATTTAATCGAAACGATTTTCATGAGGCATTAGACAAGGAACAGACACATGTGGACAGCGATGGGGATGGCTTACAATAAGGAATGTTCAAGCGTGAGCGGACAAAGAAAGGAAATAGAGAATCGGGATGCCCTTTTCCGAAAGATAGGTGGAAAGTCTTATCCCGGAACAACAGCGGGGGTATAATAGATGAGTGATAAAAAGAAATATCAACCAATAGTGAATCTTAAAGACCTTTAGGACAAAGGGCAGATTTATCATAATGATGTTCTTTTCCGCACGGGTAATAAAAAGGTTGTGGATGAACGTTTAGAGGAACTATTCTCCTTTAATAATAAGATGACAAACTGTTTGTTAATTTCTTGATGAATGGAAAAAATATATATAAGGGAACAAAAACTAATGAAGCACGAATGGAGAAAACGAGAGAAGAATTTGTATATCCCAAAACAAGAACCTGAACTTGTATCAATTTCAGGACAGAAATTTTTTTTGTTAAAGGGAAAAGGAAATCCAAATGAGCACGAATTCGCTGAAAAGATAGGTGTTCTTTATTCATTGGCTTATGCGGTCAGGATGATGCCGAAGCAAGGATACACTCCAGCTGGCTGGATATTTTGAATATACCGTATATCCATTAGAAGGGATTTGGAGTTTAACGGAAGAGGGTAAGAAACTAGATACTTTAAATAAAGATGAATTATAATATACAATCATGATTAGACAACCAGATTTTGTAACAAAGGAAATAGTGGACATAGCATTTGAAAATGTAGAAAAAAAGGAACCGCATCCATTTCTAAATGATGTAAGGTTCGGTACATTTCAAGATGGGTTATCAGTCCAAATGCTTCATGTTGGTCCATATGATGATGAACCTCAAAGTTTTAAAGTAATGAATGAATTCATAAAAAATAATAATCTGGAAAAAACGTCATTACAGCATATAGAAATATATCTTTCAGATTTTAGGAAAGTTGAACCTCCAAAATTAAGATATAAGGTTAAGCCGATAGAATAGCATAAACTTAGCTGTTAACATTATTCATTATTTTATGTAGCAAAGATTGAAGGAGTTTACATAGAGTAAAAGGTGCATTATTACCATAGGACGCAATAAAGTTATCCATAATATGGTGTTATGGTATGGCTCATAGTTTATATGAGGGTGTAAAAGAGGAACAAACACCACTCTTATTTTACTTATTTAAAAACATTAGTATCGATTATTTTCGGTGCTTTTTTTTGCAGGGAATTGGTCCCTTTTGTCAAATTAGTTAAACAAAGGGGATGAGAAAATGAATGATGATGAGAAAATCAGTATTTTATTGTCCAATATGACAAACGAATTAGTGTCGAGTAGAGTAAGGGTTAGAACTATAGTGGAATTACTGGAAGAAAAAGGTCTAATAACCCGTGAAGAGTACGAAAACAGGTTTAAAAAAGTTTTTGAACGAGATGCAATTTCGTATAGAAATGATCTACTGAAAGAAGTCAAAATTGATGAATAAAAGGAGAAGGCATCCATTGGTTTGGGTGCTTTTTTATGGCGGTGAGAACGATGAACCATGATAAGGAAAGAAAACGGTTAAGAAGCCATTGAAACTAAGTCGTGGAATCTGGAAGATCTAATGAATATGAAAGCTTTTACATATAAGGATTTTACAATACGAAATTTAAGCCTAATTTGAAAAAGAAAGAGCGTTAATCCTTGATCAACACTCCCGTTAGGCAGTAACATTCTATTATTTCTTTAGATTTGATTTCATTAATAATGAAATCTGTTGCTCATCCGTATTCGAAATTCGTTCAGTTGATCAATGATTAACTTTTGTCCTTACAATGGATGATTTTGACATAACTTAGTTTCCCTACGATTTTGTTGATTTTTATTTTGAATCCATATTCATGACTGTCGGTCTCTTTCATCTATTGGAATTCGGTTGTTCTAAATGCAGTTAGCTTTTCCCTGATACAGCTACTTTTTTTGTTACAGGAGCATTTTTGCCTAATATGACAGAAAAGACAACAATTACTGCTATTACAATGGTGAAAAATGTGATGGATTCATCTAGAAATACTGTTGCAAATACAATCATCAAAAATGGTTGTAAGTATTGAATCTGACTAACCCTTGCTATTCCGCCCATAGCCATTCCGCTATACCAAGCAACATATGCTAGAAATTGACTAACCACTGCGAGATAAATTAAGCTAACCCAAGCTTGGATAGGGGCATGGAGCATTTCAGTTGAAAGGTTTAGTCCAACTGGAATAATGAAAAATGGAGCACCGATCATAATGGCCCAAGCAATCACTTGCCAGCTGCCTAATTCTTTCGCTAATTTCCCCCCTTCTGCGTAACTAAGTCCCAGTATGATCACTGCTGCCAGTAAAGCTAAATCGGCTAATTGCAATTGGCCGAATCCAAGATGAAGTGCATACATAATGACAGCTAAAGAGCCGATGATACTTGAAACCCAGAATTTGATTGAAGGGATTTCACCTGCCCTAAATATGGCAAATCCAGCTGTTGCTAACGGTAACAGGGCTACTTCCACAGCTCCATGAGAAACAGGCAAGGATTCCATTGCCCAAGAAGTGAGGAGAGGAAATCCTAAAACTGCACCAAAAGCAACAATAAGTAGACTTTTGAATTGACTTGGAGAAGGCAGTTTTTCCTTTCGAACGATCAATACCACCGCTACTAAAATAGCAGCAACAACCGTTCTTCCTAAACCGACGACCGTAGTCCCAAAATACTCTACAGCAATACTTGTAGCGGGGAGCGTTAAGCTAAAACAAATGACACCCACCAATCCCAAAAATAATCCGAATTTTTCTCTTGTTTCCCCCAGCATCTTTTCCAACCCCAATCTTTATACTTTGTACCACATCTGTACCATTTTTCACTTATCTTAAAAACAGTTCTGATATAATTAACATACTATGAGTACATTCAATAAAAATAAACCGTTTTTTTACCTATCTGTCCTGGTACAGTTGGAGGGGGATTAATATATGAACTCAAAATATATAATGATAATGGAAGACATTAAGCTTCGCCTAGAAGATGGTTCGCTAATTGCAGGCAGTAAACTTCCTTCTGTTCGTCAATTATCTGAGTATTTTTCATGTAGCAAAAATACGGTAATTAAAGCATATACAGAACTTGAAAAAGAGCATTTAATTTATTCTGTTCCTAAAAGCGGCTACTATGTTGTGAATGAATATCAAAAAGCGAAGGAAGAAAATGAGGTGATTGATTTTTTGTCTGCCGGTCCAGATAAAAATGTTATGCCTTATGTTGAATTTCAACATTGTATGAATCAAGCAATTGATCATTACAAAGAAGAGCTATTTACATACTCTGATCAACAAGGGCTTTACTCACTGCGAGTACAGTTGGTGAAATATTTGGAGAATTTACAGGTCTTCACTAAACCAGAAAGATTAGTCGTTGTCTCTGGCTCGCAGCAAGCCCTCCATTTATTAGTTTCTATGCCATTTCCAAATGGAAAAAACAATATTCTAATTGAACAGCCTACTTATTTTGGATTTATAGAGTCCATCAATCTGCATCAAGCGACCACTTTTGGGATCGAATTATCAATGAAAGGAATAGATCTTGATCGACTGGAATACATTTTTCGAAATAATGACATAAAGTTTTTCTATATTATCCCGAGATTTCACAATCCACTTGGACATAGTTACACAAATGGCGAAAAGAAAAAAATCGTTGAGTTAGCTGAAAAATACGATGTATACATAGTGGAGGATGATATTTTAGGAGACCTTGATCCAAATCCAAAATCAGATCCTTTATTTTCTTTTGATCCTTCTGGGAGAGTGATTTATATTAAAAGCCTTTCGAAAATTTTTCTCCCAGGGCTAAGGATTGGGACTGTCGTTCTTCCTGCATTAATGATGAACAACTTTTTACGTTATAAATTCAGTTCGGATTTTAATAGTTCAGCACTTTCTCAAGGTGCGCTAGAAATCTATTTAAAAAGCGGTATGTTTAATAATCATCTCAAAAATGTAAAAGAGGTATACCGAACTAAAATGCAAATCCTTCAAGAAGCATGTGAATTATTGCTGCCGGCTAATACTTCTTTTTCTAAACCGAATTCCGGATTCTATCTTTCCATCAGTTTGCCCAAGAATGTGAAAGCAAAACAGGTGGTTCATATGCTAAACGAGCAGCATATATATGTTGATGATGCCTCCAGAATGTTTTTAGCAGAATATAAAAAGGAGAATCTCGTTCGTTTATGCATCTCTCAAGTGAACGAGAGTCAAATTAAACTAGGGGTAGAGCGATTGGCTCACTGTATTGCTTTACTTGACAGTAGAAAAAAACATAGTACTCCCAATAACTTTTTACTCATTTAGAAAGTGTCGGATTTTTCCGGTCACAACCTAAATAATCTTAACTTGTCGCTCACTTAATTCCTTCCTATAAAATTATTTAAAATAGAGCTGCTTGTTTATAAGGGTAGGTTCTGATATGATTGTTTGATATTTTAAGGGGTTAAGAGAGGGTGAGTCAATTGACTAAAAACCTTAGGCAATTGAAAAATGTTTCGGTGTTCCAAACGCTTCTAACTTAGAAAAATAATTTAGAAGCGAGGAATAATCATATGAAAAATCAAAGAATCTTAAATAAATCATTTCTTTTTTTATTTATAAGCAACTTTTTAGTTTTTATTGGGTTTGAAATGATGCTTCCTATTTTGCCTGCCTATTTGTTAAGCATGAATGCATCTTCCATTCAAGTTGGTCTAGTAACATCATTATTTACGATAGGTGCTGTTTTAATCAGGCCTTTTGTAGGTTACTATTTAATGGATAGCCAGAGGAAAAGTCTGGCCATTTGTGCAAGTGCAGCTTTAATGGTCATTACAATTCTATATCCGTTTCTTAATATGATATGGCTTCTTCTATTGTTACGGCTTTTCCATGGTGCAGCATGGGGGGTATCAACCACAGCTAACAGTACAATGGTAGTGGATTTTATTCCTAAGACACGCTTAGGAGAAGGGATAGGGTATTTTTCTATATCCACAACGGTCGGGGCTATCGTTGCACCGAGTATAGGTATCCTTATCTATGACTCTTTTTCCTTCGATATATTGATATGGTCATCAGCCGTATTGAGCTTATTGGCAGTACTTGCGCTTCAATTGGTCTATTCACCTACTATTGTAAAGCGTGAGAAGAAGCCATTTCGCTTTTTGGATATGATTTTTGAAAAAGACGTATGGTTCCAAGCGTTACTTACGGTTATTACAACACTAGGTTTTGGGGCTATCATCACATTTTTGGTTCTTTTTGGGAAGCAAAGGGAAGTAGATCATATTTTTCTATTCTTCCTTATCAATGCAACTGTCTCAACTTTACTACGTCCGTTTACCGGAAAATGGTATGACAAAAAAGGACCTTGGTCTATTATCATTATGGCGGCTGGGTTAGGATTCTTTTCACTTGTTATCCTGTCATATACGACAAATGAATCTCAACTCATCGTTGCTGCGATTTTATTTGGGGCAGGTTATGGTACCGTTATGCCATGTTTACAAACATGGACTGTTCAAAAGGTAAGTGAAGAAAAAAGAGGAGCAGCCAACGCAACCTTTTTTTCCAGTTTTGACGTTGGTGTTGGAGTTAGCGCGTTTGTATTAGGTATTTTAGCAGAATGGATCAGTTTAGAGATGATCTTCAGGATTGTTAGTCTAAGTTTTATTGTTGTTGCTGTGTTGGTCTATAAGGATTATATAAATGAAAAGATAAGGCATAATAAATCGATCTAAAACAAATCCACCTCTATTTTAATAGAGGTGGATTTGTTAGCTGGAATACCAAAATGAGTAGAACTGGAATACATCCAGTTCTACTCGTAAGGGATGAAGTGCTTTGATTCACGAATCGCAAACTTCAAAGCTCTTCTCAAATTTCCCAGGTGCGAAGTTTGAGTTATAATAGTAAAAAACATCCGTCTTCTATAGGATGGATGCTTCTTGATTGAAATACATATAAAGGATTGGTGAATAAGAATGGCAATAGTTGATGTAACGGTTATTCCTGTCGGTACACAAACTCCAAGTGTTAGCAGCTATGTGGCGGATATTCAAAGAGTATTAAAGCAATATGAAGAGAAGGGGGAAATTCGTTTTCAATTGACACCCATGAATACAATCATTGAAGGCGACCTGCCTAAATTGTTTGAAGTGATCCAAGCGATGCACGAAGTACCTTTTGAAAAAGGTCTTGCTAGAGTTTGTACGAATATCCGAATCGATGACCGTCGTGATAAAGAACGCAGGATGGAAGACAAAGTAGAACGAGTGAAGGGCATGCTTGAGGAATAACAGGTTTTGTAATTAACAGTGAAATGTAGATAATGCTGTTTTTCGGAGATATATCCTGAATTTCGTCGATATATTGCTGTTTTTCGGAGATATATCCTGAATTTCGTCGATATATTGCTGTTTTTCGGAGATATATCCTGAATTTCGTCGATATATTGCTGTTTTTCGGAGATATATCCTGAATTTCGTCGATATATTGCTGTTTTTCGGAGATATATCCTGAATTTCGTCGATATATTGCTGTTCTTCATAGATATATCCCGAGTTTCGTTAATGATCTTTAATTAATGTCAATGTATTAATAGCTTTAAAGCCTTGGTATTACTGATTAATCAGTTCCCAAGGCTTTTTTATTTTTTATTTCATACATTTCCATTTTATATCTTGCTGAGGAGATTAAGTAATGATAGATATAGACCGTTATCTGGATAATTTATAAACGTTCGCCATAAAGTTCTTTTTCTTCATTTGGATGAAAAAGAGTGAATCCTTTTGAACAAAACACAAACCTTCTATCTATCTCGAATCCAGCCTTATTCAAAATTTCAACTGTCCCCTGTGAACCAGTGCCAGCATACCCGCAACTACAACCAGAAAGGTGTAGCTCATTTCCTTTTTTGTCTATAAGGATGAGATCGCTATCGAGCAAAATATTATCTTTAATATTTTCTTTAGTAATTTTAGCAATTTTAAAACGATCAAAATGATCCTTGACTGCTTCGAATAATGCAATACTTTTATTGGTAATACCGCGGTCTTCTCCGTAATCTTTTATGACGAAAACTTCCCGCTCATATGATTTCTTATATAGATGGTACTTTTGGTAAGTGACGTCATTAATTTTACAAATAAGCGGCCTAATATTATCCAGTTTTTGATTAAACATTGCACCCCTCCTAAATAGTTAGTTTATTAAGTTTATTAGGAGAAAAAGAGATTAGTACTAAGAAACTGATAAGAAGCAAATTTTTTTCATTTTTGATTCTCGTTTGTTTAATTAATAGTAATGAAACGTGATACCTATAAGGAATGAATGAAGCTGTCAGGAAGAAGTGAAAGTGTGAAGTCAAATTAAAAAAGCACCAAAAAAGGTGCTTACTAGTTTTATATCTTCTTAAAGTAACGGACAAACATAATATTCATGACAATTTCGACTATAGCATTAATACTTACATCGAAAATATTAGTTTCCTCAAGTGAATGATAAGGAGCAAATAAGACAATGTAAATTGAGCCAATGATAGTTAAAAGTATGGTCCATATGCTGTTACGTAAAAACAGTGGAATCAGTAAGCCAAAAATGGGCAAGAAGAAATCTTATTCTTTCCTCATTCTCTTTTTATAAATACCGACTAAAAGATAGATTGTAATCATATTGATAATAAAAAAAAAAATTAGATCAATAACATCATATCCATTCATAGATGAAGGGTTATAAACTCCTGGCAGTGAAAACACTGTAAGAGCAACTAGTACCCAAAAAGTTATCCGATATCTTTTCTTTTGTTTGCCAGTTATTGTTCCTGCCTGTAACGCCTTGACAAGTTTGTTAATATTCCATCTGGAGAACCCATTCAGTTCGTAAAGGATTTTAGATTGGTGGAATGAAAGACATTCATATCGACCATATGGAGTCGTCACAAAATTGCAGCAAAAGAAATATGTTTTTATGCCCAACGCTAACAGAAAGCAGTTCTATTTAAATAGTAAAGGCAAGAGGCACAAGAATATGACAACCCCCTTTGACATAACATTTAGAAAAAGATAAGGGTGTGACCATTATGGGTATGAAGAAAAACGACCAAATCGTTATTTATATAATAAAAGGTTCAACAATTAAAAGGTTTTTAATCCTAGATCTAATTATTGGATCAGGAATTTTTTATGTGGTCAAATTCATTTCTTCAAGCATTTTAATAGCGAGTGCGAGCAGTTTTGTTGGAACGGAAGGAATTAAAAAGGCACCGAAAGTACTAAAATGTGCAATTGGATTAATATCCTAAGGGCATCTGGATCAATGGGATCGGCCGTAGGATTAGTCAAACTGGAATTAAACAGGATGGTGTGTGGATGAAATGGGCAGTTACGAAGTATACATCTATAATGATTCATATTAATAAGGAGGGAACCATGACAAAACCTCAAAAAGTGAGACCCTATTTAACTACGCGTAGTTTACTGCCGGAAAATCAGGAGACACCCATTCAATTCATCAATAATGATAGTGTGGAAAACCAATTATTTTTTAGAAGGAACCACTTTACTTATCCGACACTTTCTTATTCAAACTATTGGCTTCCTATAAATGGAGCAGTATCAGCTCCATTACTGCTGTCCATGCAAGACATTCTTCAATACCCATCCAAAACGGTTGAAGTTGTCCTTGAATGCTCGGGAGACAAGCGTAATCTCTTCGAACCTAAAACATTTGGGGAACAATGGGAAAAGGGGGCCATTAGTCAAGGGAAGTGGAAAGGTGTACCATTACGGACATTACTTGAATTATCTGGCATAGGAGAAGGGGCAAAAGAAGTTGTCGTGGAGGGATATGATTATGGCCTTAGGAACGATCTGGATGAGGTTTACACCTACACGAGGAGTTTGCCTATCGAGAAGGCACTGCATCAGGATACAATCATTGCATATGAGTATAATAACCAGCCAATTCCTTTTAAACATGGTTATCCATTGAGATTAATCGTTCCGCAGTGGTATGCGATGGCATCTGTTAAGTGGATAAGGCAGATAAGTGTTATTAATACTACTTTCAATGGACCTTTTCAAAACATTGATTATATGTATTATCCAAATAAAGACAATGATCAAAATGCATTTCCGGTCACTGCAATAAATATCAATTCGACTATCCAAAAACCGCTGGACATGGAAAAAATTAATACAGGTGTGCATTTAATAAAAGGGATTGCATGGACAGGAAAAGGAGTTATTACCAAGGTGGAAATTAGTATGGATGATGGCTATACATGGAGTAACGCCGATATATTACCTGTTAAGAATGTTGGTTATGGATGCGTTAGTTGGTCATTCGAATGGAATATATCAGAAAAAGGTGAGTACACGATTAAATCCAGAGCAACAGATTCATTTGGTCAAATTCAACCTAATTTACCTTTTTGGAATAAGAAAGGTTATGGGTATAATGCCATTGATAAAATTAAGGTAAAGGTAGAATGACTTTAATTTTATTTTAAGGAAATGAAAACGGCTGAAAAAACTTTTGGATTTAGCCAAATAACGGTTTTGTGATATAGAGAAAAAAACCTTCCAAAGGATGGAGGAAAGTGGCTTACCCATGGCTCATACAACGATTATGCGTTGGGTTCATCAATATGGACCTGAATTAGGTGAAAGAGTAAGGCTTCATCTTAAGTCAACAAATGATTACTGGAGAGTCGATGAAACGTATAACAAAGTAAAGGCTCAATGGATGTACTTATATCGTGCAGTCGATTCAGAAGGGATTACCATTGATTTTTATCTAAGTGAATCAAGAGATAAACAAGCAGCCAAGCGCTTTTTCAAGAAAACCTTGGCTACTTCTCAAGTTTGTAAACCACGTGTCATAACAGTGGACAAAAACCTATCCTATCTCGTAGTGATTCAAGAGTTAAAAGAAGAGAAACATATGCCTGAAGGCAAATAAGACAAGATATCTCAATAGCATGGTAGAACAGGATCATCGTTTTATAAAGAAGCGAGTTCGTTCGATGTTAGGTTTAAAATCATTTCGTACAGTTACTTACATATTGAAGTCTGTCCAAAACCAAAAAAAATTTATCCATAATTTTTTTGGATTAGCTTCATAAATTAGCCATTCAAAGGAAATTGATACTCTGTGTTTCTAGTGAGTAGTTTTTGCACGAGAACCATAAAAAGTACTGTAGCTCTTGTGAGATAGATTCAGTTCAATTGAAATGGCAGGATTCATAAAAAAAACACCATCCTTTCTCGTAAACTTCTTACGATAAGCATAGCGTTTTTTCTTTTTGACGGTATAATTTTAACTTAGCTTGATACAGGAACCCCAAGAGGTATGATTTTAAGGGCATGGGGTAATTCCATCGGTAGGACCCCTTAATGTAAATAATGAAAAACACTGACCTTTGAACGTTGTTTTAAGCTTAGACTTTAAAAGGTAACTTTTAAAATAAATTCATCTCTATGTATTAAAAGTTCTCTTCAAGTGACAGGCTAACTCAATTTTCAGCATATCTTCAGTATTATTGAAACTTAGATTTAAGGCTTCTTCAATTTTTTTTAGACGTTGGTACAGTGTATTAATATGAATATGTAATTTTTCAGCTGCCTGTATTGCAGAACGATTTGAATTTGTATAGACTAACAATGTTTTTTCTAATTCATTTTTCTTTGCTTTATGAGACCATAATGGTGAAAATATTTCGTTCAAAAACCTTTCTATTTCTTCGGGCTTTTGATTTAAGAAAAAGCGATTAAGTCCAATTTCTCCATATCTTATCATACCAGGCCTGTTCTGCTCTGTTAAATACGAAAGAGCTTTACCAGCTTCATCATAGCTTTTTCGGATATTTTCAACACCATAATAAGAATTGCCGATTCCGGCACTCAATGGCGGTCCGTCTTTTCTGTTCCATTCTTTAATGATTGAATCAAGCAGTTTAGTAATTGAAGAAATATGATCTGCACTTGATAAAGAAATTAGAAGTGTAACTTTATTATGAAAGCCATAAACGATCTTTTCGGCTCTAGCCATTTGTTGTTTAATAATCGAGACCAATCGATGAATGATAGCTTCTAAAACTTGCAAATCTTGATAGGATCTAATTTTAAATAAGGTGACAAACATGATAGAGTTCATATTTAAACCAAGTTCTTTCCCTTTTGTTAAAAGTAGTTCTGGCTCTTTGTATTCTAATAACTCGGTAAAATATTCATGTGTCTTTTTGTAATACACATCAGTCAATGTATGCTGTTTTGCCAATTCTAATGCAAGGGTTGAGCTCCCTTGCTCAATGGTAATCCGCTCAAGATGTGAAAGAGGTCTAAGAAGAGTAATGATCAAGCAGCCTAAAAAAACGGTTCTATTGATGATGGGGTATATAAAATATCTGTATGCTTGTTGATCATATACATCAATATAAACAGGGTACTGACGTTTAAAGAACAAAATTGATATTTCGTCAATGCTTAACGGAGGAATTTGATTTGGCTTATTGAAATAAAACTCATTTCCTAAAAAATCAGCAAAAACAATCTGGGTATCTAACATTCGATTTAATTCCATAATGATAGCTTGTACTCCCTCATTTTGCAGTGAAAGCTTTGTTAACGTTTCGTGAACCTCATTTCTTTTTAAAAGAAATTGATTTCTCTCCTTTAATTGATTACTCAATTTAGTAACTTCTTCTAAACTCATTCTCACTTTTGTGTATAGGCGCGCATTTTCAATGGCGACCGCTGCTTGATTCGCAAATCCTTGTAATAAATTCAAGTCACGCTCTGTCAATCTTCTTTTTGTATCGTATTGATGAACAATCATTATTCCAATTCGCTTACTTCCAATTGAAACGGGTACACACATGATTGCTCTCACATCCAAGCTTATCGCGGATGAAGAAATGTAGAATAAATTTTCATTTGACATATTGTTAACAAACATTTCGTTTATAACTTCTTCATTAGAGTTGAGAACTCTGGCTTTTCCATCCATAAAGACTTTTCCAGTAATCCCCTCACCGATTTTTGTTTTAAAATATTGAATCTGCTGGTTAAAACCAACCGATGCACTTGGAACTAACCGTTCAATTTCAGCATCATAAAGTTGTAAATATCCTGCATCTACAGCAGTAATAACTGCAAGAGCATTCCCGACTATTTTTGTCAGCAATTCATCCAGATCAAGAGATGAGCTAATAGATTGCATGCCTTCCATTAGTTTTTCAAGTTCGTTCTCTCTTACTTGGAACATCTCATGTGTAAAAAAACAGTAAAAAAGCAGATTTAAATGGTCGAGCTCATTAACATTGAAAAAACATTCTTTATCTAACACACAAACGATCACCTGATAATCTTCCAAATAGGAAAATGATAGATATGTATCTCCCCCTTCATACAAAAGCGTAGATTGCTCATGATCTATTTCAGTTAATGGCAATTTTTCAATATCCTCTTTACCCTGTTTATAAGCTAAATTGAAATTCTCCTCTAGTGGTTTGCGTATCCAAATCTGATAAGAAGTGTCTATATATTTAGTATTGAAAAATGCAAGTATCTTTTCATATATATTCAATTTATTCCTTCCTTCCTTTTGTGTAAAAATTTACACATATCACAAATATATACGTTAAAAACCTACATTGTAATAATATTCTGAATAATATAAAATTTCAATACGTGAGTTGTGCTGCGAATTTTTATTTAGCACTTTGTCGCAAATCAACCGTTTCAAAATAGATTCTTCTTTGATTGTAACCAGAGGATACTATTATTTAAAAAGCAATGGGAGGTCAAAAATGGAACGGTTAGTGGGAAAAGGACAAAACAAAATAATAATTCTTGCACTTTTATTTCTTGGTTGGATGGTCTCTTATCTTGATCGAGTTTCAATTAACATTGCCATGGTACAAATTGGTGAAGAGTTTCAGTTGGGCCCAGAAGCTTACGGGACTGTCCTTAGCATTTTTTTCGCAGGATATGCACTCATGCAAATTCCTGGCGGCTGGTTGGCAGATAAGTTCGGTTCTAGGAAAGTGCTCATTTGGTCGGTCGTCTTATGGTCTTTATTCACCTTTTTAACAGGATTTGCGTGGTCGATGCTTTCTCTAATCGTGATCCGGTTTCTTTTTGGACTAGGTGAAGGAGGCTATCCTGCTGCCAGTCAAAAGACAGTTGCTGAAGTGTTTCCGAAGGAGCAGAGGGCAAGGGCATCGTCATCGATTATGTCTTCGAATTACTTTGGCGGGGCGCTGGCACCGATTCTTGCGACACCACTAATTGTTGCACATGGCTGGAGAAACATGTTTTTTATTACCGGTGTACTTGGGATTGTCGTTGCTGTTCTATTTTGGTTGTTTATTCGCCCACGGTCTGAAGTAAAAGAATTAAAAGAAGCAAAAGTGGAAAAAGTGCAAATTTCTAAAAATAAAGTAATACCAGTAAGAGACTTATTAAAAATGCAAGTAGTATGGAAGTTAATCGTCATTTGGTTTGGAATCGGTATTGTTAACTGGGGGCTTGCTTCCTGGATGCCAACTTATTTAGTTACGGTACGAAATATTGATTTGATGTCATCAGGTATGCTATTGTCATTGCCTGCCATTGTTGGAGGATTTGCAACTATTATGGGCGGTTGGATTTTAGATAAGATAACTGGGCGTGAAAAAATTTTTTTAGTTGCAAGTTCCGTCTTAACGGCTGTCTTTCTTTATTTTATGTTTAAGGCTCCAACAGTTTCCCTTGTCATTACCTTTTCAATCTTGATAAGTGTCGTTAAATCATTTGTATTAGCGACAGTTTTTGCTCTCCCTCATAAATTGCTTCCAACAGAAGTAATTGGAACGGCGATCGGGACCATTAATTTTGGAGGTCAGATTGCAGGATTTGTAGCTCCTCTTGCTATTGGATTTTTAATTGGTGCTTTCAATGGTTCCTATGATGCGGCATTCTGGTTCTTGATTGCATCAACTATTTTTGCAGGACTTGTCGGACTAACGCTTAATACCAATAATCATTCGAAACAATACCCAGATAGAAATGCAACGGTCCAATAACTATTATTAAGGAAAAGGATTAAAGCAACCGTGAAATATAACCCTAGCAAATTAAAAAATATGCTGAATAGCATTTTTAAGCAAGGAAAAATGGCTTCGATCCAGCCCATTTCATTAGTCAGCTTTTTTTAAAACATAATTTTTTTTCATTTAAAATGGTAGTAATAAAACCGTTTTATTAATTTTATGATATAAAGGGGTGCTTTTAACATGCTAGAAAACTTATTTGACAGATTGGAAGAACTGTATCCAGACCTAGTGAACTTTAGAAGAGATTTACATATGTATCCTGAACTATCCTTTAAGGAAGAAAACACACCAAAAAAGATTGCTGCCTTTTTATCAACTTTAGGAATAGAAGTAAAAACAGGTGTAGGTGGTAGAGGTGTAGTCGGGTTTCTAAAAGGAGGCAAACCGGGCAAGACAGTAGCATTAAGGGCAGATTTTGATGCTCTTCCAATTCAAGATGAAAAAGAAGTAGACTATAAATCTCGAATTCCTGGCGTCATGCACGCTTGCGGACATGATATTCATACAGCTGCTTTGCTTGGAGTAGCGAAAGTATTAAGTGAAGTGAAGGACAAAATCGAAGGAAATGTTGTATTTATCCATCAATTTGCTGAAGAGCAGCTTCCAGGAGGAGCGAAATTCATGATTGAAGACGGTTGTCTGGAAGGGGTGGATGTCATTTATGGAGCTCATGTAGCAGCCACGTTTCCAACAGGGTCAGTAGGTGTACGTGAGGGTTATTCGATGGCTGCTTACGATTCTTTTGAAATTGAGATCTATGGAAAAGGCGCACATGGGGCAATGCCGCATTTAAGTGTGGACCCTCTTGTAACAGGCTGCCAGCTAGTGTTGAACTTACAACAAATTGTAAGTCGCCGTGTGAACCCAATAAAACCGGCTGTATTGACAATCGGTTCATTTAATAGTGGTCAAACATTTAATGTTATTCCTGGAACGGGAAAAATTACTGGAACAGTTCGAACATTTGATGAAGATGTTAGAGACTTAATAGAAAAAACGATCGGAGAAATAACTAAAACAACATGTGAAGGGGCTGGTGCAACCTCAAAATATAATTATCGTAGAGGTTATCCTGCCCTTTGGAACCATCCAGAAGAATCGAAAAGAGTGGAGGAACTCGCGAATAATCTTTTTGGCCAAGAAAAAGTAATCCATATTCCACAGGCAATGGGTGGTGAAGATTTTGCTTATTATTTACAAAAAGTGCCGGGTACTTTCTTCCATGTTGGCGGGGGACATGAGTATCCGCATCATCATCCGATGTTTGATGTAGAAGAAAAATCTATGTTGCAAATTGGGAAGTTGTTTATTTCATCCGCATTTCATTATCTCACTGATGGGAAAGTAAAACCTGATCGAGTACAAGTACAAAGGTAGAAACAATTTATCACTGTTCTTCTAGTAAGTTTCCCTACTTTCAGGATATTTTTACTAGTTTAATGATTTTTAAAAATAGTGTTATTGATTTAACATACAGTATCTTAAGTAACATGGTTTTTTTAGAAAATGAATACTTCGTAAAGAAAATATCTATTGGGATTGCTGATTGGAAACAATGAACTTCCAACAGATGGTTCCGGTACAAATATAACCTGTGAAACATAGAATCACAATATCCTTTTCATCTATGAATTATGAGGCTGCTCGAAATAATTTATGTATGAAATCAATCTCGCTTTGGACAGACTTCACCCCTTGTTGAAGTTGTCCTTTTTTCAGCATATGCATCATCTCTACTCCACAGATGATTTGTTTGGCTGTTCGGAACTTTTTTAATCCTAGCATAGAACGGACTCGCTTCTTTATAAAGCGGTGATCTTGTTCCACTAGATTGTTAAGGTACCGTATTCGTCTGATTTTAACGCCTTCAGGCATCATCTTTTCCTCTTTTAACTGGCTCATGGCTAAAGGATACGCTGGATGCAGCCTTTCTTGAATTGTGAAGAAATGTACTTAAACTATCGAGTGCGTTAGCTGAAGATCAGAGCTGTCTTTAAGGCAGCTTTTTCTTTATGCAACTAACGGGGCAGCATTCCTGTAATAACTGAAAATGAGGTTTGAACGAAAAAAGACCTCTTGATAAGATGAATGTGTCCTGAGCTGGCCAGCTAAAAAGGACAAAAACATCTATCGGAGGCCTCACAATGAATTATAACCAAAATCATAAAATCACTCAAATTACTTCTGAAACTTTAATTGTCGGAGTTGACATCGCCAAACACAATCATGTCGCAAGAGCATAAGATTTTAGAGGATTGGAACTGGGGAAAACGTGTTTCTTTGAAAATACGAAAGCAGGATTTCATTCGTTTCTAGATTGGATTAACCAACTTGTTAAAGAGTGTAAGCTAAATCAAGTGATTGTAGGGATGGAGCCAACCGGTCACTACTGGTTAAATCTAGCTCATCTTCTAAAAGAGAATAATATTAAGTTCGTATCAGTCAATCCACTACATGTTAAACGAAGTAAAGAATTAGACGATATTCACCTACAAAGAATGACGTGAAAGATGCAAAAGTCATCGCACAGTTAGTCAAAGACGGAAGATACGCCGAACCAACAATTCCACGTGGAATTTATGCAGAACTCCGAGTGGCCAAAAAACTTCGCGATCTTCTCAACGTTGATTTACAGGTCGTTCAGGGACAAGTTCATAACTGGCTTGATCGTTACTTTCCCGAATTTTTGACGGTGTTCAAAAGTTGGGAAGGCAAGGCAGCTATTCATTTTTTAAAGCTAGAAGCTTTGCCACATGAACTTGTAAAGTATACGGATGAAGAGCTCTTACTTTCCCTAAGACAAGTGGTAAAACGCAGTATAGGCTTAAAGAAAATACGAGCACTTAAAGAAGCAGCCAATCGTTCAAAATTGGTATTCGTCAAGGGGCAGCTATGGCGAAATTAGAGTTGAGAGCTTTACTAGGGAAGTATGATTTTATTCAAATGAAATTCGAAGAAATAGATCATCAATTAGATCAGTTATTAGACCATATCCCAGGTGTCACACAGATGTTAGAGGTGTCAGGAATCGGTAGAGATACAGTAGCAGGGTTTTTCGCAGAGGTCGGAGACCTCAGAGACTATCAACACCCTCGCCAAATCGTAAAATTAGCAGGTTTAAGTTTAAAAGAAAACACATCCGGAAAGCACAAAGGTCAGACCAAGATTACCAAACGGGGACGAAAGAAATTGAGGGCTCTCTTATTCCGGGCAGCCATGATACTGGTGGCAAAGAACAAGGCTTTTAAAGCTCTTCATATATATTACACAACACGTTCCCATAATCCCTTAAAGAAAATGCAATCTCTGATAGCCTTGTGTAACAAGCTTATTCGAATTCTGTTTTCAATCGGTAAAAAACAATTTACGTTTCAAGAAGACAAGGTGTTAAAGGATATCCCTCATATGGCAACATTTGTAGCACATCAAACAGTCGCATAGTTCATCGGATTTTTATGGTTACACGGTTATTTAATTAACACTCATTAAAAGTGAAGCACGGATTAGTCGGCAAAGCAACTAACGTGAGGACTTAGATGGGGCAGCATGACCGACATCCACCTCATGGAAAGGTTGAACGAAGGAATGTAGGAGCATCGACTCTGTGAGACATGGGAGGGTTGACCTCCATGAGACATGTGGATATCCTAAGTGCGATCATAACATTGCTTAAACCAATTTTTACCTATGATTGGCTAGTTTAGCATGCACTTTTTTCGGTAAATCCATATTCTTGAGGCGTAATGCCAAGCTTACATAGATAACGGTTAATGATATGACTATGAAATCCTAAGAATTCTAGAGCAATCGTGAGATTGTGTTTAGTTTATTGAGGGAGGTTAGTTGAAAACTGGTTTTAGTTACCATTAGAGTAATGAACGATGTATTTTTCATGAATTAAGCAAAAAACCTCTCTGGAATTCCAGTTAATTTAGGATTTTATGAGAGGTTTGTTTTATATGTTGCTCTTCGAAAAATATTTCTTAGTAGCTTCACGTATTTGTTTGGGTAAGACACAATCAAGCTCTTCATTTAACCATAAAAGTGTCTTACTGCTTATTGAGGGAGGTTAGTGGAAGGACATTTTATTAATGCAGGACCAATCAAAAAAAGTTCGAAAAATTTGATCTTTTTTCAACAATTGGACAATATTGTTGAAGATGAGCAGGGAATGTTCAACTAAAGGGAAAGAAGAGTTTAAGAAAGGAATATCCACACATTGGCTGAAATATATAGGGTGGGAAAAAATAAATCGGGTTTCAATTGACAGAGTATTACATAATATTGTGAGTTTTTCCGAAAAAAGCGAAAGATTAGGAAGATTTTCCTTAAAGGGCAGGTGTGTTAGTTCTTTAAAGAACTATGCGACCAGCTCTTTTCTTATGGAGCCCGCGGTGCAGGTTAGTGTAATAAGAAAACAAAAATGATTTTAATTTTTTATAAAAGGTTAATCCAATTAATTATGTTAAGAGCATGTTTTGAACAAAATTTTTCAAAATTATGCTCTTGCTAATTGTTCAATTAATCAAAGTGCTTAATATTAATTTTCTCAAACTTTATTCAAAATCAAGATTAGATTTTATTCTACTAGGGGAGTTTTTGGTTTTTTATATTTGTTCCCGTCCCCCTAGCGGACTGAAGTTTTTTCATAAAGTAACGTTTATACTGAATCAATGATAAAAATATTAGTGTTGTTTTTTTAGGGAGTTTTACAGCTAAAGGCCGAGTTTCTTTTCCTTATTTGAGTCTATAAAAGTGCTAAAGTATTTCAATAAAGTATTTCAATACATTATTCATTTCTTCTTCGGTAATGCCGATATAACGCAATGTAACCGAAGGATGGGAATGATGTAAAATCCGTTGCAACATGGCAATTTCCTTCGCGGTTTTTTAAAAACCAATAGCCAAAAGTTTTCCGTAAGGTATGGTTGCCCACATGTTCCACGCCAGCAAACTCTGCCGCCTTATTTAACTGACAGTAAGCCGGAGTGGGGAATGGGGCGTATTCATAGTCATAGACCTCCTGGAAGCAATTCGCGATATACATGTCGCGGATTATTTGCGTTTTAACCTTCCTTGACCAGAAGAATTTTGTGTTGTTTTCCTTTAAGGTTAGTTACGCTTTTACGAATTACAAAAAAGTGGAAAGTTTAACCAGCCGTACAATAAGTTGAAATGAAATTCCTTGAAAAAAATTTTTTTTTTAAATATGATAGCGATAATTTGAAAGAAGGGCTGGTAAAGTGCAAAGTCTAAATAATCATGTTTCAAAGTTTTTGCCAGGTTATATTACAGTAACTGCAATCTTTTCTTTTTTAAAACCTGAATTTTTTTCTTGGTTTTATGAGAGCACCAGTTTTTTATTAGGTTTAGTTTTATTTTTAACAGGTCTAACAATGTCCTGGAAGGATTTAAAGGAGGTAAAACGATCAACCTTAGTTTTGAGTACGGGGATTGTTCTTAAATGGACATTAACTGTCCTGGTTTCTGTAATCTTAGCAAAACTATTCTTTTGGAAATATCCTGACTTAGCGGCAGGATTGATATTGACTGGAAGTGTACCAAGTGGAACAGCTGCCACGTTATATACCTTTATAGCTGGAGGCAACACTTCTTTAATTGTAGTCATGGGTATTATTGATGTATTTATTTCCCCAGTTTTAACTCCTTCCATAATGCATGTGTTTGCTGACAGCAGTGTTCAAGTTTCTTTTGTTGAAATGGCGGAAAAGATGCTTATTATCGTTATTTTGCCCATTATAGCTGGTATGTTAATTCATCATTTTTCTCGAGGGAACACTCACAAAATCCAACCATATTCAAAGCTCATCTCATCACTTACAATTCTTTTAATTGTTTTAAGTGTAGTAGGGAAAGTAAGCAGTCAGGTTATTGTACCAACAAATCTACTATTTTTTATTGCTTGTGCCGTATTTTTACAAGTACTCTTACCTATGATTGGCGGATATAAGATTGCACTAATGATAGGAATAAAGAAAGAAAATGCTATTCCAATTTTATTTGAAGTGGGGTTGTGTAATTCAGCACTAGCAGCAATTTTAGCGCTTGAAGTATTTGGAGAAATCGCGGCTGTGCCAGCAGTTATTAATATGATTTTTAATTTATCATTAGGATCTTACTTTTCAAGTTACTTCTCAAGAAATAGAAAAAAGTATTAATTTACAATAATGTTGACTTTTGTTAATAATTGAATTATTCTGAATTTAGTAAAATAAAACTATGGTTTCATAATGTGAAACTGAAGAAAGCGAATGAAGTATAGTGGATTATAAAATCAAGAGTGTAGAGAGGGCTTTCGAAATAGTTGAAGCGCTCGCCTTAAAATCAAGACTACCTTCCGAATTATCTAAACAACTCAATATTAATAAAAGTACTCTTCATCGATTTTTATCCACTCTCCAAGACCTTGGATATGTAGATAAACACTCCGATAACTCTTTTTCTTTATCGCAATCTTTTATTAACCTAGGTGTTAAAGCACAAAATCAATATAATATTGTTGCTATTTGCAAGCCTTACTTACTTGCGCTTGCAGAGAAGTTCCAGGAAAGTGCTCTATTGGCAACATTTAATGGATACCGTTGTCAATATGAAGATAAGATGGAAAGTTCCTATGCAGTAAGAATTGTATTTGATTCAGGTAAAACTGCTCCAGCACATGCCGTTGCATCTGGAAAGGTATTTTTGGCTTCCCTTGAAAATGAACGCCTCCATGAATATATGGAAAGTGAACATTTTACTTCTTATACGAAAAACACGATCACTGATAAAGATAAATTAATAGCTGAACTTTCCACAATCAAAAGACTTGGCTATGCCGTGGACAATGAAGAATATGAAATCGGTCTTCAGGGTTTTGCTTGTCCTATAAAAGATGCAGATGGAAAAACAATTCGAACAATTTGTTTAGCTGGTATTGCTGGCAGAATAAAGGAAAGAAATGATCCCAATGACATTGTGACTGCATTACTTAAAGCTTCAAAAGAAATTTCAACAAAAATGGGGTATCAAGCGTCTAAAAGCCTGTTAACACTATGAAATGCTACTTTTGAAGTAACGGGCTACATGCTTGAATATACAAGAAATATCAAAATTCTCGTAATCTTAAATGTATTCGCTTCCGTAAAATTTCTAATATTACAAAAAGGTACATCCAGTCTTCATAAGACTGTTAAATAGCTCAAATGTAAGCGCTTTAATTTTGGTGGAGCTCTATAAAATGTACATGTAATCTACTATTCAATTTTTAGGAGGAATATCCATGGCGAGAAGACTTGAAAATAAAGTATCAATTATTACCGGCGGAGCTCGAGGTATTGGTGCAGCTTCTGCAAAAGCATTAGCCAGAGAAGGATCACATATAGTCTTGGTCGATCTACTAAACTGTGAGCAGACTAAAGAAGAAATTCAAGAGATAGACCATTTAACTAAAGTGTTTATTTACAAGATTGATATTAAAGAAAGAGATCAAGTGGAGCAAGTAGTAAATGAAACGGTTGAACATTTTGGAAGCATCGATATAATTGTGAACAATGCAGGTACTTGCTCACGCCTTGATTTAGAAAGCATGACAGATGAAATGTGGTTCAGAGACATCAATACTAATCTGCGAGGAACTTTCCTTTTTTCACAAGCAGCAATTTATCCACATATGAAACGGCAGAAATCAGGGAAAATCATTAATATAAGTTCTATTTCGGGGATTATGGGGGGACCGATTTCAGGTGAAAAAGGGGAAAAAGGCGAAGAAAGTGGTCGTTCGGGTCCGGCTTATGCTGCATCTAAAGGCGGTGTAATAGCTCTTACGAAATGGATAGCAAAAGAAGTGGGAGAGTTAGGAATTAATTGCAACAGCATTGCTCCTGGCCCTATAGAAACAGTCATTACCAAAGGAATGAATTATAAGTTGGACCAGGCGATTCAACGAATGGGGACACCCGAAGACATTGCTGATGCAGTTGTTTACCTTGCTTCTTCAGGATCTGATTATGTAACAGGTGAAGTAATTAAAGTATGTGGTGGTTCAGCCATTGGTTAATCTTTCAGAAGGAAGTAAACCTACGACTCGTCAAAGTCATTCATATAAAGCTGATGAAAGTTTCACAATATTTGGATCGCTTTCTGCAGGATCTGACCTTATGAATGGAATATTAGAGCAATGCGAAAAGCATAACATCAAATCTGGCATCGTTTCTTGTATCGGTTCACTTAAGGAAGTGGGATATGTACTTTTCAAAACAATGAATGGAATGCCTTTAGGCTATGGAAGCGAAATTACTATAAAAAAACCTGTTGAGCTTATAAGTGGTACTGGATTCATCTGTGAAAATGAATCTAAAGAATTGGACTTGCATTTTCATGGCTTAGTAATAACCGAAGACGGGGAAATGGGTGCTGGGCACTTTCTTAGAGGGAAAAATCCAACACTTATTACAATAGAATTTTCTATAACAGCTAGTAACAACATAGGAGCTGTTCGTGAATTTGATGCAAACTTAGGGTTTAAAGTAATTAACTTTTCCAAACATTAAGAGGGAGGGATTGAACTGGAGACATTAAGTGCATTAGCAAAAAAAACACTTATTCAGTACAGTAATCAAATAGCAGTGAAAGATTCTAGAGGTACTCTCACATTTAGTCAACTTAGAATTAATGCATGTCAGCTGGCTCATGCTTTTATAGAGGAAGGATTACAAAAAGGGGACCGTATTGCTGTTCTTATGAGTAATCGCAAAGAACATATTGAACTTGATATTGCTGTAGCATTAGCAGGTTTGGTAAAGGTACCTATAAATTATCGTCTTCATCCAAAAGAGCTTGAGTATATAGTAGAAAATTCCCAAGCATCGATTTTAATTGGGGAAGAAGCATTAATTAACTCTGTTCGATTATTAATTAAAAAAATAAATATTGATACAGAATATGAATCATTTATCAGTAATCAACAAACTGATTTTCCTGATATTGAAATAAATCAAGATGATTTGTTCGCCCTTATGTATACTTCAGGAACTACAGGTAAACCAAAAGGGGCAATGCTTACTCACCGCAACATGATTTCGAGTGCCCTCTCATTGAATATGATTTGTGAAATTACACATGGTGATACTATTGGCCATGTCGCCCCATTAACTCACGGGAGTAACTTTTTAGCACAATGCGCATTGTTTTTTGGTTTAAAACAAGTCATTTTCAATAAATTTGAACCTGATGATTTCATTGATGATTTAGAAAGAGAGAAAATATCAATCATCTTCCTGGTTCCTACCTTAGTAAACTTAATGATTCACGGAAAAAATTTTGATCCAGAAAAGCTTCGATATGTTAAATCCATTAATATGGCAGGTTCCCCCATTTCCGTCGAAAAGATTCATAAAGCACTGGGCTTATTAGGGCCGATATTTGCCGAAACATATGGTCTTGTTGAAGCGCCAATGGTCATAACTATGATGCCAAAACAAGAGTTGGAGAACCATCCTGATTCATGTGGTGCAATTGGTCCTTTTGTAGAAGTTAAAATTTCCGATCCCAACGGTATTGAAGTCCCAAACGGAGAAATCGGTGAAGTAACTTGCAAAGGGTCTATAGTGATGAAAGGTTATTGGAATAATGAAAAAGCAAATAATGAGTCATTTAAAGATGGCTGGTTTTATACAGGTGATCTTGCTTGGAGAGATGAATTAGGATATATACACCTTGTTGATCGTACAAAAGATGTGATTATTACAGGTGGAATGAATGTCTACCCACGTGAAGTGGAAGAAGTAATAAATCAGCATCCGGCCATAAAAGAAACTTGTGTATTCGGTATCCCGGACGAACGATGGGGTGAATCTATCTGTGCACATATTGTATTGAATGAACAATTGATAAATCTAGATAAAGAGGAAATTATCATACTTTGTAAAAAGAACTTAGCTAGCTATAAAAAACCACGTTTTGTTCATATTGTAGACGCCTTACCGAAAAATAGTTATGGAAAAATCCTCAGAAAAACTCTGAGAGAAAGTTATCAACCTCAAGGAGGAATACGATGACAGGTGTTTCTATCATAGGCAGTGGAATAACAACATTCGGAAAAAAGAATGAATCCATTAAATCCATGCTCATCAAATCTTGCAGAGATGCACTAATTGAGGCAGGACGCCCAAAAGTGGATGCTGTATTTGTAGGAAATTTTGCTTCAGGGCCGTTGGCAAACCAGGAAATATTAGGTTCAGTTCTTACCAATGAACTTGGGCTAGGTAGTATTCCATCCTTAAAAGTGGAAGGTGCCTGTGCGTCGGGAGGATTGGCCTTTCGCCAGGCTTACCAGCTAGTAAAAGCAGGAGAGTACAATACGGTTCTGGTTGCAGGAGCTGAAAAGATGACGGGCATGGATACAGAAAAAATCACAAAATCTATTAATCTTGCCATGGATAATGATTCTAATGAAGGGGCTTCTGGACTTACATTTGCTGGATTTTTTGGAGTCCTTGCCAATCGGTATTTTTATGAATACGGAGCTGAAAAAAAACATCTGGCAATGGTTGCCTTAAAAAATAGACAATACGCTATATCGAACCCCATTGCCCATTTCAGGAAAGAAACTTCTCTTCATGAAATAATGAATGCGCGCACTATAACTGACCCTCTTGGATTATTTGACTGTTCCCCTATATCAGATGGAGCTGCTGCTGTAGTGCTTCAAAAAGGAGAAAATGGGGTTGAAATTTTGTCTTCAGGACAGTCATCTGGGTCCCCCCTTATGCAGGAAGTAAAGAATCTTCTTCATATTTCTGCCACCTATGAATCTGCAAAAATAGCCTATAAAGCGGCAGGCCTTGAGCCAAAGGATATTGATGTCGTTGAATTACATGATTGTTTCTCTATGACGGAAATTGTTGCTATTGAAGAACTGGGTTTCTTTGAAAAAGGAAAAGGGTGGGAAGCCGTTGAAAAAGGTTTAACGAGACACGGCGGTACTGTTCCTGTGAATACTAGCGGAGGGTTACTTTCAAAAGGACATCCAATAGGTGCTACTGGCATTGCGCAAATTATTCAGATTGTTGATCAGCTAAATGGAAAGGCATGCAATCAAGTTGAAAATGCGCGTATCGGCCTTGCACAAAATTTGGGAGGTACGGGAGCTTATTCTACCGTCCATATACTACGAAGGAAGGGGGCATAATAATTGGAACTATCAGCAAAGTATTGTACGAAATGTGACCAGATACTTAGTACGGATAAATATCATTGCCCTGTCTGTTTCTCGGAAAATTTAAAAGATAGACAGCTAAGTGGAAAAGGTAAAGTTTATTCCTATACAAAAATCCATGCTGCCCCTGAGCAATTTGCAGATCAATCACCCTATTTTGTGATATTGGTACATCTAGACGAAGGATTAAAAGTAACAGCAAGATACAATGAGAACAGTGTTTATATTGGTGAAAAGGTCGAGCTAAAAAGCGTTAAAGACAGGGCCTATTATTTCAGCCGTTAAATCACCTCTTCCCCCAATCAGTAAAGTGAAAAAATTCCAAGGGAAATAGACGCAGTATTCCAACCTAGCGATTCGGCTCCAGTTTAATAAATCGAATTAAAGGAGCGTCATAATATGAGAATTCCAAATGCACGTTGGTACAGAATCGGTTTATTGCTATTTTTAATATACTTAGCAGCTTTTATGGATCGGTCTAATATAGGGATGGCTGCTCCACAGATAGTGAAATCACTGGGAGTTTCATCGACAGCTATCGGGGTTGTGCTTTCTGCATTTTTTTGGGGATATGTAATAACTCAGGTACCAGGAGGATGGGCGGCAGGAAAGTATAGTGCCAAAAATGTAATAGTGATTTCTTTAGTTGTTTTAGGTATTTCAGCGATATGTACAGGTTTGATCAAAAGTTTTGACATGCTTATTTTTTTTCGATTTGTTATGGGATTAGCAGAAGGTGTATTATGGCCAGCATTCTCTATTTTCTTTGTAAATTGGTATTTAGACAAAGAGAGAGCTAAAGCGGTAAACTTTGCTGAGATGGCTCTACCCATCTCTTCCATTATTATGGCTCCACTAGCTGGTTGGATGATTACGCAATGGGACTACCATACCATGTTTATTTTACAAGGAGCTCCACCTCTAATTTTAGCCATCTTGTTCGCATGGCTTGCGGCAGATTCCCCTGAGAAGGATAAGCGACTCTCCAAAGTAGAACGGGATTATCTTGTAGAAAACCGTTCAACAGTGATAAAAGAAAAAGGATCCTTTTTAGATGTAATAAAAAATTATCGTGTTTGGGTATTTTCCTTTATCTATTTCTTATGGATTACCGGTGTATACAGTTTTGGTTTATGGATGCCAAGTCTAATTAAACAATTAAGCAACAGTGGAATTGGTGCCGTAGGTTGGATGACGGCTATCCCATTTGTTTTAGCTGCGGTTTTTATGTATATTAATTCAGTGTGGTCAGACCATGTAGGGAAAAATCGAGTTTTATTTGTTTCAATCCCGCTAATGATAGGTGGAATAGCACTCGCAGCTGAGCATTTCATATCAGGAGGACTTGTGTTTAACATGGTTCTCCTGATAATAGCAGGAATAGGAATCTACTCAGCTTTTGGTCCATGGTGGGCATGGGCAATGTCCTTCTTTCCAGACAACCAAACAGGTACAGCAAACGGGTTAATCAATATGTGCGGAAATATTGGCGGAATTGTTGGACCTATCGTTGTAGGTGCTGTAGCAGAAGGTAGTGATTTATCTAATGGTTTTTACGTATTAGGCTATTTCTTAATGGCTGGTTCAATACTTGCTTTAGTTTTTGGAGTAGTACTCAAGTCGAAAAGTGAAACAACAGGCCATAATGGAATAAGTGAAACAAAAGGACAATCCATATAATAGGTCAATTAACAGATAAAATCTATTGCCTGTTCTCCCTCCCTTGTCCTTTTTTACATCAACCAAAAGAACCCGTTCGTAAAAGTACTCTTTAATGAACGGTTCTTTTTTCGATAAATTCACCCTGTTTTTACGTTCGTTAAAGTTGAAAAACATTTTACGAACGTGCTTAGTGTTGCACACACTTTTACGAACGATTTTGGCAGAATAAGAGGGAAGAAAGCAGAAAAAGGAGTGAAAAAATGGATGTTCGTAAATTTGGTTTCATACGAGTTAGTAGCAAAGATCAAAATGAAGGTCGGCAGTTAGAAGCGATAAAAAAATTAGGCGTTGATCCACGTGATATTTTGGACAAATAATGTGAAAAGATTTCAATAGGGCTCAATACCACCAATTACTAAAACGTGTGGTACTTAAAGGAGAAATTCTATACATTTATTCTCTTGATCGTTTTAGTCGGAACAAAGAGGAGATTCTAAAAGAGTGGAATGACATTACAAAAAATATCCAGGCGGATATCGTCGTTTTGGATATGCCATTACTCGATACAACTCAATTTAAAGATAGTCTCGGTACATTCATTGCAGATTTAGTTTTGCAAATTCTTTCCTGGATGGAGGAAGAAGAACGGGATAGGGTCCGGAAACGGCAGCGTGAAGCAATTGATGTGGCTTTGCAAAACGGTGTGCCTTTCGGGCGACCGAAAGCTCAAGTAATAGAAGAAACTCGTCAAAAAATTAGCCGGCCATCCCTAGATATTTCGCTTTATTGTGGGGGATATCCATCCTGGGTGAATGAAGCATATACACTTTCAGCCATCCTTTTAGAATTCGTATGAACATAAAAATAGTTAACAAAACAAAAATCAAAAAGTGTCGAATAAAGAAATCTCCAATTTCATGAAGCATCAAAATAAAGAAGAACCGATTGATACAGCATTGGCGGATGCTTTGGAAAAACTGAAAGTCGATAAATAAATGGAACTATTTGCATTCCTCTTTCCATGGAAATTGTCACACAGATTATGTACGCCAAATAAGCGCGTGATGTTCGAGAAAATGGAATAGAAATAAACAAGAGTTGCAGCTTGTTTTACTGAAGCAGCAACTCTTTGTTTTATAAGATGGTATATAGGAAATCCCATACATTTTAACTCATTATTTTAATGGTTGTCCTTCAAATGCGTTAACAATTAAAGGTGAAGAGAGGAATTCTTTAGCTTTACCAACAAACGAGGTAAAGTGCTCACTTGAATTATGGCTTGCAACCGCTAGATGATCTTGCCAAACTTCAACCATTGTAAACTCATTGTCTTTTTCTGTAGCTTTGTGAAGATTGTAAGAAACATTTCCACTTTCCGCTCTTGAAGCTGCGATAAGCGGTTGAATCTCCTCTAGAAATGCATCTTGTTTTGCTGGATTAATATTGAATACGGCATGAATGATAATCATTAAACGTCATCCTCTCATTTGTTAAGCATAATAAACTTAATATATAATTAAAGTAAAAATAACATCTCGGTTGAAATGAATGGATTCTTTACTTCCATTGTGCGACTTTATCAATTGGAAGACGAACTGATTGATGGCCATTATCTGCTGCTTTACCGATTGAAATTAGCATAACTGGTACGTACCGATCTTTTTCTAATCCAAAAGCTTCTGCGATCTGGTCTTTTTCATAGCCACCGATTGGATTTGTATCATAGCCATAAGCACGAGCCGCAAGCATCAGTTGCATGGATACAAGACCACCATCGACTAGAACGACCTCTTTCATCTCTTCTCTAGTGATTTTTTCGAAATATCCAGCAAATGAAGCTAATATGTTTTCTTTTACTTCTAAAGGCATAAGCCCTAAATCTACAGCTTTACCGTAGATCTCTTCGGCGTTATCAAAATTGTTCATATCACCAAATACGGCAATTACTGCGGAAGATGTTTCGACTTGATTTTGGTTAAAGCGAGCAAGAGGTGCAAGTGTTGCTTTTCCCTCAGGACTATCAATTACAAGGAAGCGCCATGGTTGCATATTAACTGAAGAAGGAGCAAGTGTCGCTAAGGTAAGTATTTTCTCCATTTCTTCCCTACTGATTTTTACAGATTTGTCGTAATTTTTTATGGAGCGGCGTCCTGTGACAATTTCTTTGAAATCATTTGTTAATTGTGCTGTAGTAGTCATAGTTGATAGTCTCCTCTTTTTAACTTTAGTAGTTTAATTTAAGCAAGTGTTAGACTTGGCTTATATTTTTTTGAATGCGTGTCAGCATATCTGTTAATTCTTGACGTTCTTCTTCTTTAAAATCTTTAAGCATTAAAGTGACAAAACGAGCCTTTTCAGCTTGGTAGAGAATAATCTGTTTGCGACCATAATCTGAAAGACAGACAAGAGTAAATCGATTATCCTCCGGATCTTTGCGTCTTAAAATCATCCCAGTCGCTTCAAGTTGTTTTAAATGCCGGGTAATCGCTGCACTGTCAATGTTAACCTCTTTTTGAAGTGCTGTTTGACTAATTTCATCAACTTGATAAAGCTGATATAAGATATCATGTCTTGATTGACTAATGCCTGTACAACTTTCAAATTTTGAACTTATCTGTTTGTTAAGGCAGTTCATTTTATATAAAATTAATGATTCATTACACCATGAATTCGTCAAGAAACACCCTCTTTTCATACGTTAGACAAAATAATTGATAGCTCAATAGTTGATGCATCAATTAATATACTATACCCTAAATAATAAAGCAAATATTTTAGTACTGCAACTTTTGCTTAAATATGATCTAGACCGAAATGTTGCTCTATCTCCGTTTTGATTAGGCAATCTTTTCAAGAAAGCTCAGTAAACCTTTGGAGCTTTTAGCCAAGGTATAAGTATGATAATCACATTGTTATAAAAACTGCCCTTAAATAAGGTGGAAAAGTTCATCTGATAGTTGTAGACCAAGACTATTCTTCGATTTATGTGCCATAATACAGAAAAGGAAGGAGAGAATGCTCCATCCTTTTCTGTATTGCTACTTCAATCAATTAAATTTCATGGAGTACGATGCCTGTAAATGATATTCAAGTTTGTCAGTTATGTGTGTGGAGATTTAAATCTAATGGTGTAAGTGCAATGAATGGGCTCCTAATAAAATCCAGATAGACATAAAACAGAAGGGTTAAGTTTAGAACCATACTTTTCACATCTCATCATTCATAAGGAAATACATGGGGATAAAGTATTCGTACCAATAGATTTAAAGAGAATTTGGAAACGTTTATAGCAATGAAAAAAAGCAACCGTTTGGATATAAAACGGTTGCTTTTTTATCAACTGTGGCCTAGGAGTTTTATAATAGTCCTCTCGGAGTTCCTTCGCAGGGTGCAATACTGAATATGTATTTAAAGGCCCAAGTACGGAAGTTCAACATTTGTGGTTTGCTCTATTTACTATGCTCAAAATAAGGTTATTAGAAAAGTGAGCTCATTTTAGTTTTTATAATACTGATTAGAGGAAATCAAAAAGCACATGAATTTCATAGGATTCGAGGGATTTCCCATGTAACTTGACCGTTGGGCACAAACTTCAAAACAGTTATACAGATTTTTACTAATTTAGCGTGTGGAAATTATTTGTAAATAATTTTATGTTTCTGAAGTATGAAAAAAGGATAAAAATTCAATTATTATTAACTGAAAATTCTTAATTCGCACAAAAATAAGTGTATAATATTATAAAACAGTTATCTAAGTTTGTAGTTACTATTTCTTAATAAGGAGGCGATACTCTTAAACATGTAAATTTAAAATATTAGTAGGGGGCAGAAAAGGAGAAATTTATTAGTCTAGAAAGGAATTTAATCAGCTACAGTAGCCAATGCGGGTTTAGGTATTGTGTTAATTAATTAATTAATACATATTTTAATTGAATACAACACGAATGACTCGCTAAAAGGCTGAACAAACCCTATTGAAAGCGGTTTAATTTTATAACGTTGAACAAACCACATCGTTAAAAATATTCTTTATAAAATTTGATAAGCTCCCCCAGCAAGTAACACTACATAAATTTGACCTTCCGAAACTAGTGCTGCAATAGGCGAGCGAATCCCAATAAAATAAACCTTGAACGACTTGGTGGGATATATACAAAAAAATCATACTGGAGGTTTTAGGATGAAAAAGAAAAAAGCATTATCCGGCCTGATGGCTGTGAGTTTACTAACAGTAATACCGTGGAGTTCTGGACATGCTGAGAAACCTCAATGGACAAATGTGAATACATATGAGGAACAGGACGGAAGTAAGTTTAATAGCGAAAACTATGACTTTGTGAAATTTTCACAAATTGGTTCCAAATTAAAAGAGATTGAAAAACTTTCAAACCGTGTGAAAGTTGAAGTCCGTGGAACATCAGCTGATGGAAACCCACTCTATGTTGTCACGATTGCCGACCCAACAACACAAGGAAAGTTCGGAAAAGTGAAGGCACTTAGAAAGCAAATGTTTAAGAATCCAGGCAAAGCTCAAGAATGGGTTGCCAATAATCCTGACTTTAAAGTTCCAATCATGATTAATGGTTCTATTCATGGGACTGAATTTGTCGGAAGCGATGCAATCCTTCAATTAATTGAACGTTTTGCTACCCAAAATGATGCAACAACCAAAGACGTTTTAGAGAATAATATTCTTATTTTCAATGTCGTACAAAACCCTGATGGACGTATTGATGCCACCCGCTTTAATGGCGAAGGAATTGACATAAATCGTGACTTTATCACCCAATCGCAGCCAGAAACGAAAGAGATGGTTGAGCTCATTAAAGAATGGAACCCGATGGTGTTCCTTGATACTCATGGTTATGTGAAGAATTATCAGCCAAATCTGCAGGGGTTAATTGAGCCTTGTACGCCACCGCATAATCCTAATTATGAGTATGACTTATACGGAAAATGGGCCTATAAACAGGCAGAAGCGATGGAAGCGGAAATAATGAAGGATCATGAGAACTATTCAGGATCCTTGTATCAAAACATGAAAGGTACCTATATTCCGCTGCGCGATGACTCCGCTGGCTGGGATGATTATCCTCCAATTTTCACACCAATGTATGCGATGTATCATGGTGCTTACGGTCATACATTAGAAGCTCCAACAAATGATTGGGACGGCGTACGATGGATGTATAATTCGATTATGGGAGCACTGAAATTTGCAACAGCCAACAAGCAATCCATGATTACTGATCAAATTGAAGTTTTTAAAAGAGGAATTAACTTTGACCATCCTTTTCATAAGGAAGGGTTATTTCCAAAAGCCTACATACTTCCACTAGACCCTAAGGATCCGACTGTTACGAATAAGGCTGTAAATCATTTGATCAATAATGATATTGAAGTTGTTCAAGCTGTGAATGCATTTGAAGCGGATGGAGTGTTATATCCAAAAGGAACTTATCTCGTTGAGATGGACCAGGCGAAAGCCGGATTAGCAAACACGATGCTCTGGGATGGGGAAGACATCACGAACGATACCCCAGCAATGTACGACATTTCCGCATGGAGCTTACCGGAGCTTTGGGGATTCGAGGCAGTAGCCACACAAAATCCTATTAAAGTCAATGCAACGAAAGTAAACCAGATTACAGGTCAAGGCAAGGTTTCAGGAAAAGGACCGTTTATGATTCCGAACAGCTCTGTCC
Source organism: Peribacillus sp. S4 (assembly GCF_046715815.1). Classification (NCBI taxonomy): domain Bacteria; kingdom Bacillati; phylum Bacillota; class Bacilli; order Caryophanales; family Bacillaceae; genus Peribacillus; species Peribacillus sp. S4. The sequence continues at coordinate 1,886,957 of NZ_CP175708.1, forward strand.
AATCGGTAAATTTAGTAAATAGATTGCTTAAGCAAGGAATACCTATTGTACGTGATGCACAAGGTAACTTCTTTGCAAAAACAGTAGCTAATCAGGTATCAGCAGCGGTGAAAGAATCTGGGTTACAGGTTGGAACTGCTGATGTACCAGCAGATGCAGTGGCTATTACGTCTGTAAAAGTGGCTATATTAAAGGATGGAGGTATGGGTAAACAGAAATCACACGCAGGAACAAAGCTTGCTTTGAAAAGACTAGGTTTTGATGTGACAGAAGTAACGCCAGTCGAAGTGGCTAAAAATCCCCTTAACGGTTTTGATATTTTTGTCTATAGTGGAACGGAAATTCTCATTTCTACTAACCTTTCCGAAGCTAATAAAGAATTTGGTTTACAGAACGCCGGGCAACTTAATGCATTTAAAGACAATGTGACAAGCTTCTTAAATGAAGGAGGCAAATATATAGCTGTAGGTGCTGGTGCATCTAGAGCAACTAAAACACTCGGTCTTACAGACGACATCATTAATGTAGGAGGTTCCAACAGTAATGGTATCGTAAAAGTCGATTATGAGGGAACTGGTTTAACAGCAGGTTATGGAGAGGATGATATCGGCTTTGTCTATCGTCCAACATGGTTCACGGGTACGGATAATGATGAAATTGTCGCGACCCTTGCAGATTCAGATAATTTCTTCGTAGCTGGTCACTGGCAAAATAACATAACCGCCAAGGGCCATGCCGTAATCGTAAAAGAACAGAATAAAGATGTAACTCTTATTGGGTTAGAAGCAGGTTTCCGCGACCACCCGGATTACTTGTTCCGTCTTCTATCTAATGCAATTTTCGAAAAATAGTAGAATTAGCCAAAGCCGGATTCAGCATTGAATTCGGCTTTGGTAATTTAAAAAATGCTGAACGCTTGCTCTGAACTCATTACTTTTAAATCATCTGTTTCAAAAACCCTGAAGGACAATAAGTAGTTTTTTAGCCGATTAAAAATGGTGACTACTCTTATAATTCACAAGCTGGATATGGATTAACTAACCAGGAATTATTATAGATGAAGATAAATGATATGATTAGCGAACAAAATTATTAACTTGCAAAGGGGGCTGTCGTTCTCCTTTTAGTTTTAAACGACGTATCGGCCCTAGGAGGTTTGTACGGGTGAGTACACCTAGATAATTTCAAAGGAATGGGAGATGGTAAACAATTTATCTTTGCGTAAAAATCTATATTCTTTATTTAACAAGGTAAAAGGAATTCAATAAAGGAAATAAAATAATAATAATCGATCAGGTAATACTGCTTAACTTCCTGATTCATTTTTTTATTTAAGTAGTCTTAGATATGATACGATGACCTCATTAAATAAACACTCATTTTAAATCTCTGAAGCGGTATAGTATCAGTAGTTAATACCGGTGATTAAATAATGATAAAAAACCTGTAGTTTTTTGTCTGGTTGTAGAAGAAGGAGTATTAAGCTGGATAGCTGTTTCCGACATAATCGACCCATTCCAGGGTCGATTATGTCTTTTTTCGCTTTGTCTAAGCGAACTTTATAGGCTATGAGGTCTGATACTTATAGACTGACAACTTTACTTGAAATTGATGTAGCCCGGTGGTGAATTTATATTCATTTTGCTTGAGCTAAGTTATGTTTCCCCTAAAATATTAATAATTTTTTTATCTGGAGGCACAGTAGCGGGAGTTTTTTAATCCCTCTTTTTGAAATCAATATATAAATAGGAAGAAATACGTCTTGATTACCGTAAACAGTGGTATATGCTGTTAAAAAGTTTGTTTGAAAAGTAAGTAATATAGCAATTTTTCCTTATTGGAAAAAATAACTTCATTGTTAAATTATTGTTATTACCTTATAATTTTCTAGAAACATATGAAATGATATGAATAGGAGAAAAGTATGAAAAAACTGTGGACCATTTTAGTTTCATTTACGTTGTTAATTAGCTTATTCCCGCAATTAGCATCGGCGGCACCAAGCAAGAATTTTGAGAAAGAACTTACAAAGTATTTAAAAGAGGTAAGCCTTGTCAGGGGTTTTGAAGTGACGAAGGATGATATTGAAACATCTCTTTCTTTTTACGATGAAAGTATTGAGAACTTTGAATCTATTGGTGATCTAAAAGAAGCCTTGGGCGAAGTTATTAAGGCTGATTTGAGTAATTTAGATGCCATTTATGAAGATTATAATCTAACTAATGAGAGCCTAATCAATCTATTACACGAAAATGGCGAAGAACTAGACGATTATATCTTTATCTGGGACCTCGATGAAACTGTTTATTTCTATACAGAAGAGACAGAAGAGGGCGATTTTGAACGCGACCCGAATTTTGACAAAGAATTAGTCAATTATTTGGCCAAGGTTAGCAAAGAAAGAGGCTTCCAAGTAACACTAGAAGATATCGAAGCGTCATTGAAACCCTATGATTTTAGCACGGAAGAATTTGAATCTGTCGAAGAGCTTAGCGAATTCCTGGGTGACGTCATAAAGGCAGACCTAAGCAACTTAGATTATTTTAATGAGAATTATGGATTGGATAAACAAGCCTTGCTTCAAATGTTAGAAGAAAATGGTGAAAATATTAACGATTATATATACATAGATAATCTTGAAGAAACTGTTTGGAACCTTACTGGCGGCGGGATGGATGGCGAAGTTGCCGAAGAGCTTCTTCCTATTTTCGAGCAGGAACTCGGTCTAACGGAAGAGGAACTACAGCGGCTTGAAGACCACTTGATGTCTTTGGAAGACCATCTTTCCAACCCGGAAACAGTCAAGCGACTTGAAGAATTGGGCAACCGCATGATGGCTTTCGAGGAATTTGATGTAGCAACCGAGCTTACAGCTGAACAGATAGCTGAAATGGCCTCAATCTATGAAGAATTACTTTCCATCTTTAAGCTTAATGTTTCCTATTCCCTTGTGAAAAGTGGCTCGGAATCACCTGTATCCCTTTTGGATTTAATGAAATTGGAAGAATTGAAGGGTGCTAACCTGAAAATATCAATATATAATACTGACGGGAAGTTCTTGGCTGATCTGTTAATAACAGGTGATATGGTCGATTCTGATACTCTTACTAATGCAGGCGGACAAATAAAGGAATCTGCTAAAGAGGTACAAAAGACCATTGAAAAGGCACCAGTTGCTAAACCAGTAATACAAAAGATCAGTGCCCATACTAATTCAGAACATCAAACCGTAAAAGGTGCTAAACTGCCAAATACCGCTTCCGGTTATTTGCCTAGTGCCCTTTTAGGACTATTTCTTGTCTTGTTCGGAAGCTTGATGTATCGAAAAATCAGGAAAGCTTAATATGAAAAAATTAAAGAAAAAGCGGTTACTGCTGCTTTCTTGTGCAATTGCCATCATTTTATTTGGGGTTTGGTTTTCCACATCCAATCTGTATAAGTTTGCAAAAGGCTACTTTCTTTACAAGACTCATGCTCCTAGTAGCCAAGTGAATGAAACTGTACAGAAAACACCAAGTGATAAACCAACAATTGATAAAACACCAAGTAATGACACAACAAAGAAAGAGCTATATCCTATCCGCCCTAAAACGGGTGAAGAAATCGGGGAGCTGTACATACCCAAACTAAAAACAAAACTTCCTATTTTCCATGGCACAAATGAGGATGAATTGGAAAAAGGAGTTGGTCACTTTGCAGGAAGTGTGTTACCTGGTGAAAATGACAATTCCGTACTTTCCGGTCATAGAGATACGGTATTCCGTAAACTCGGGCAAGTGGGCGAAGGAGATTTGTTGGTAGTAAGAACATCGGCAGGAGATTTCACATACAAAGTCAACAAAGTTCGAATTGTGGATAAGGATGATCGAACCGTAATCGTACCAAAGCCACGGGCAACGCTAACCGTCAGTACCTGTTACCCTTTTGATTATATTGGGTCAGCACCTGAACGCTATATCCTTGTCGCGTATTTAACTTCAAAAACAGTAAGTTAATCAAATGTACTAAAAAAAAGCGTCCCAATAAGGAAACCTATTGGGACGCTTTTGATTTTATTTCTTATTAGAAAGAAAAGCGAGATGATATCACTTCCTCCACTTTTAAACCAATTAGAAAAAACACCTTTCACGATGTTTTTTCATGGCCAATTTATTTATATTGTTAAACTATTCTTATTGCTCGATGTGCCAGATGAAGCGGATTTTAATATTTTATGATGGTAAATATAAGAGCCGGCTATCAATATATACCCGATAATGAAAATCAGCCATCCACTGGCAGGGTCGCCCACTGAAATGCTTGAATACATAGCCCCAGTCAAATCAAATACAAAACCGGCATAAGCCCATTCCTTGATTCTTGGAAAGCCTGGAATAAGTATTGCCACGACACCTAATAATTTGGCAATCCCAATAAAGGGTAGGAGGTAAGTAGGATAACCTAAATGATTGAATAATGCGACTGCATCGGGAACAGACATTATATCCGGAATAGAACCCAAAACCATTAGTGCCACTAAAAGTCCTGTGAAAATCCAATATATAATTTTTGTTTTTTTCATTTATTCACATTCCCTCCCTTAGATTGACATTTTAATCATATTCCACTTTTCTTTTTTTAATGCATTCTAAAAAAATCTTAATCTTAAACAGTTGTGGCACAATCCTTTAGGAATCGCGCTTGACTGAAGGATAACTTGAAGAAAAGCGAGTTTGCCTGCAGTTATTTCTTGAAAAATATTCATTTGATTTCAGAAATCCGCTCCCACAAGGTGACAGCTGAAATCATAGGTATAGCACGAACTCACGAGTAAATAGCCGAATTCACGAGTAAAACAGCAAAACTCACGAGTAAAACAGTAAAATTCACGAGTAAGAAGCCAAAACTCACGAGTAAACAGAGCGAAATCACAAGGGTAGCACGAATTCACGAGTAAATAAGCCGAATTCACGAGTAAATGGCCGTAATTTACGAGTAAACGGACCAAACTCACGCGTAAACGGTGCGAAATCATGGGAAAACGTACGAAATCCCGAGTACAGTACAAGCAAGATGCATATCGTAAGGGAGTGCATTCCTTGTTCAGCACTTGTAAGTACAACTTTATCTTAAAAAGTTTATTGTCTTAAAAGAATTGATTATAATGACGCAGAACCCGACACAGGATATCGTGATGAGGGAATACATTAACTTTAAGTCTTTCAATATAATGATTCCCGCAATTACTATGAGAGAATCAATGATAAAAATAATAATTCCTGGATTGATTGCTGTGGTTTTAGATATTAATAGTGCTAGTAAATCCACTCCACCGGGGCTAATATGTTGTCTCAGCATAAAACCGACACCAATCCCAATCGTCATTCCACCGATAATGGCACTTGTTATGATCGGCAGATGAACCAAACCGTTTAGTGGTGTTAGCCAATCAATAATGGTTGAAGTGAAAACTAACCCAAGGATGGCATTAAAGAAATAAGACTTATCGTATAGAAGAGATAGAAGGTATATGGGAATATTGATCATGATCATGGTATGTCCAACCTGGATTCCCCAAACATATTTGATTAATTAGCTTATGCCAAATATCCCGCCATTTATTAGATGAATGGGGATAATAAATAAGTTAAGACCTACTCCAATGAAAAAACTTGAAAAAATCAGCGTAACAAACTTTTTCATAAAAAAATTCCCCTTGTCCAAATCATTATCTTAAAATATATGAGAGAAATCTAAATATATACTTAGCTGATTGGAAATTACGATTGCTATTTGTTCCATAAGATATTTTTAATTCACATGGGAGTAAGTTAATCAAAGTAAAGGCCTTCTCGTTTTAGGCCATGATGTAATTAGGGCAAAAAAAAGAGACACTAAAAGAGTCTCTTTTTTTTGCCTTGTTTTCATGGGGCAAGTCAGTTTAATAATAAAAGAATTTTTTATACCTTGGAAAATAGGTTGGATTTAGCCTTTTTTATTCAAGATGTTTTTTTTGATAGGCGATTTGTAATGGTATCTTCTTGTGGGGAAGTTTGCCGTATATAAAAGGCCAGTATGAAAGCAATTATGGTCAAACCTGTTGCTATCATGAATGCATCATCCACTCCCATTACGCTGCCCTGTTTAATGGCCGTCGCCATTTGTGATGTATTATCCGGTGATATGTTCCTTTGAGATAAGATTTCCTGAACATGTTTCGTTCCTTGGTTTGTCATGATGGACACAAAGAATGCCATGCCAACAGCACCTGCCACCATTCTCAATGTATTGACCATTGCTGTGCCGTATTTATTTAGGCTAAGTGCCAATTCATTTAATCCGGCTGTGAAGATAGGCATCATCAGTATCGACATTCCGAACATTCTAATGGTATATACCCACACCACATAAGAATAAGACGTATCTGTTTGAAGCCGCGTTAAAAGATAGGTTGTAATGATAGTGATGGCAAGTCCGCTCACCGCAAGCCATCTCGCACCAAATCGATCAAACAGCTTACCTGTGATAGGGGACATGATCCCCATTAAAATCCCGCCAGGCAATAGCATGAGACCGGATTCCATCGGAGTGAACCCACGGATATTCTGCATATAGATCGGCATGATGATCATTCCAGAGAACATACCCATGGTTGCGATGATGTTGATGATTGTCGTTAAAGTGAACATCCGATACCGAAAAATTCTAAATTCCAAAATAGGATGTGATACAGTAAATTGCCTCCAGACAAATAAAATTAAACTGATTCCTCCAACAAGGAACATCGTCAGTACTTCGGGACTGCCCCAGCCCTTGGTACCGCCAGTAGCAAATCCATATAGAACCCCGCCGAATCCGATAGTGGATAGAATGACACCCAGCTTATCGAGTTTAGGCCGGCTGGTTTTCCCTACTTTTTTAATGATGAAAATGGCAAAGATGAAGTCAAGCAGGGCAAATGGGAAAATGATAAAAAACAGAACCCGCCAAGAATAGTTTTGGATAATCCATCCTGATAGCGTAGGTCCTACAGCAGGGGCAAAATTCATCGCGATACCAAATATGCCCATTGCGAAACCGCGTCTGTTAGGCGGAAATAAAGTGAAAATTACATTTGTGATCAACGGGAACAAAATCCCCGCACCTGCAGCTTGAACCACACGTCCGATCAATAAGACGGAGAAGCTGGGGGCAATTCCGCATAAAAAAGTTCCTAAGGCGAAGAGTCCCATCGAAGCTAGATATAATTGTCTTGTATTGAATCGTTCCATTAAGAAAGCGGTAATCGGGATGACAATCCCATTGACCAATAAGAAGATAGTAGTAAGCCAATTCGCTGTTGCAGCTGATATGTCAAAATGAGTCATTAATTGAGGCAATGCGATATTAATTAAAGTCTGATTTAAGAAAGCGACTAGAGCACCAGCCAGCATCACCGCAAACATGGGACCTGTACGTACTTTAGTGATGGCTGTTTTGTCGTGATTCATTATTATGGCACGTCCTTTCCGCTAGGATAGTACAAATTGTACTGCCTGCTATTTTTAAAAGTTTAGAAACTAATTCGTTTCACGAAGTATTAGTGTAAACCCACCTATATTTTCCGGTAAAATACAGCATTTAAGGAGATTCACCTCAATTACGGCTTTTTTGAGGTGTTTATTCTTTATTAACCACTCACTTGACAATATTTCAGGATACATTATCTCTTGGAAATCCCCCAGGTTAACATCCATTCTACAGGTATATCATATTTCAAACAATAATCACCAATATAATACTTACAATGTACCAGAGAAATTTGTGCACTAGGTATAATACTTTAACATTCTACCATTCGTATTCACTAAAAAATAGTTAATTAATGTTGAACAATAAAATCACGACTTTTCCGTATTTTGCGAATAATTATTTTTTTAATATTCAAAATAATTATTGCAATCAATGTACTGGTTAATTATAATACAAAGCATAACAAATAAAAAGTCATTATGAGGGGGTGAAATAATTGAATATTGCAGGGATGAATATAACTTTTAGGAATTTCCCTTTTCATTATTTTTTGGATTGCATGGACAACCTTGGGATTAATAGCATTGAGTTATGGGGTGGGGAGCCACATTTGTATGTTTATCGAAACATATTAGGAAATATAAGGAGTTTGAGAAGGGAAATTAAGTCTAGAAATATGAAAATCATTTGCTATACCCCAGAACAATGTATCTATCCTTATAACATTGCATCCTCGGATGCTCATTGGCGAAAAAAAAGCATGGAATATTTTATGGAAAATCTTTATGCCGCGCTGGAGTTAGACACAAACATGATGCTTATCACTTCTGGAATAGGGGACTTTTCTGTCTCACAAGAGGAATCATGGAAATATGCAAGTGACTCAATCTTTCAATTAACCAAAGTAGCTGAGATGGAAGGTTTGATTCTTGTTTTAGAGCCATTGACAAAGTATGAATCCAATCTGGTAATCGACTCAAAAGGGCTAAAGAAAATGTTAGAGGAAATCCAATCTACTTCATTAAAAGGAATGATAGATACGGTTTCCATGCATCTGGCGGGTGAAACACCTGATGAGTACTATTCCTTCCTTCCCGAATTAGGCCATTTTCACCTAATGGACGGAGATGGTCAATCAGATGCACATTTGGCACTGGATGATGGGGTTTTAAATTGGAGGGAATACTTAACAAGCCTTCAAAGCCATCGTTACAAAGGAAGTTGTACTTTAGAGATTATGGGATCAAATTATTATCAAAATCCAAGAGATGCAATCAAAAAATCAATTGAAAAAGTTAGGGAATTGGGAATTTAATCATCTAATTTGGAGGAACTCTTTATGAGTAATGGCACACTTACACGAAAACTGGGTTTTTGGTCTGCTCTGGCTATTGCTGTTGGAACTACAATAGGGTCGGGTATTTTTGTCTCATCCGGTGATGTTGCAAAGGCTGCGGGTACTCCTTCCATTTCCATTCTAGCCTGGATAATAGGCGGGGTGATTGCCATTCCACAAGTAATGGTACTGGCGGAGTTATCGACAGCATACCCCCAAAATGGAAGCGGTTACGTTTATTTGAATAAAGCTGGGTGGAGGCCTCTGGCATTTTTATATGGATGGGCCACTTTCTGGGCGTTAGATCCTCCATCCATATCGATTATGGCTTTAGCTATCGTTTCTTATTTAGCAACCTTTTTCCCATTTTTCTCTGGGGTCGCCGGGAAATTATTGGGTATTGCGATCATCCTGCTCATCACATCGATTCATTATCGAAGCGTGAAGGAAGGAGGTCTTTTCCAAGTCATTATCACGGCTATCAAGATCATTCCTTTCCTGATTGTCATTGTCTTGGGAATTATGTACATGAACCCTGATAACTTTGCTTATACACCAGGACCTGGTGCCCAAAATTCAAGTTTAATGGGTGGCGTATCCGCAACCACATGGGCATATACGGGAATGGCTGCGATTTGTTTCATGGCTGGGGAGTTCAAAAATCCAGGGAAAATACTTCCGCGGGCTCTTATTAGTTCGGTATTCATCGTGTTGGCTTTATATACACTGTTAGCCGTTTGTGTCATCGGTTTGATGCCGTTTGATGAATTAATCAACTCCAATGCGGCTGTTTCTGAAGCTGTAAAATATATTCCGGGATTATCTGATATTGCATCATCATTCGTGGCCATTACGGCGATTATTGTTATCTTGGGTTCGCTGAGTTCTTGCATAATGTTTCAGCCCCGCCTTGAGTACGCAATGGCAAAGGACGGACTATTCTTTCAACGTTTTGCAAGAGTTCATCCTAAATATGAAACTCCAAGTTTCTCTATCATCGTTCAGGTTGCGTATGCATGTATACTTGTGTGCTTCAGTAATTTAACTGTGTTACTGGGCTATTTCACACTGATTCAATTGGTAATTAACATCCTGGACTTTGCCGCTGTTTATAAATGCCGTAAAAGGGATGATTATAATCCAATCTATCGTATGCCAATGTGGAGGTTAACGACGGTTTTAGCTATTCTTGGAGCATCATGGCTTGCCTGGGGAACATTTACTTGGGCGCCTATTCAAGGAGTGATTGCAGCGCTGATCGTTATCGTAACAGGTCTGCCGGTATACTATTATTGGGAAAGGAAATATGGATCAAAGAAAAATAACGACAGCGATATCGTGGCTTAGCAGAATGATAAGGGAAGTTAGGCCTTCTTTTGATAAACCAAAAAAATTTTAAAATAAAACGATTGTGCAAATTATTATGTTTAGATATAATACAAGACATAACAAATAAAAAGAGGTAAGGGAGGAAGCTGTTAATGCTAAAGTTTGATGAGGAGTTATTTCTAAATCTTGTAGAAAAAGAGGGCCTTGCTTTTAGAGGCCAGATTGAAGAAATCGTAGATGGAATCACAAAAAGGGGCTACAGCAATATTTTCCTTATCGGTGCTGGCGGCACCATAGCCATGATGTATCCATATGAATACATTTTAAAATCAAATTCTACCATCGATGTCCATGCAGAAATTGCTGCTGAGTTCATGGTGATGAATCATAAGCATTTCAGCAAAGATTCAGTCTGCATTTTTACATCTGTATCAGGGACTACTCAAGAAACAGTTGCAGCGGCTGAGTATTGTAAAGAAAAAGGGGCCACTACAATCGCTTTAGTTGCAGAGCCAAATACTCCGTTAACACAAATTGCGGATTACTGTATAACGACCGGTTCTGAAACGCACTCTTTTGATACTTTCTTTATGCTTTTGTACATGGTCGTCTTCCGTTTCATGCATAACAACGATGAATTCCCGCAATATGAACAATTCACGAAGGAGGTTTCTCTACTTCCGCGTGCAATTCTAGATGCCGTTAAATCTTTTGACAAAAAAGCAGAGGAATTCGCCATTACACATAAAGACACGGATTACCACATGATGGTCGGCTCTGGTAACCTCTGGGGAAACACTTATTCATATGCCATGTGCATTTTAGAGGAAATGCAATGGATCCAAGCGAAATCCATCCACGCTGCAGAGTTTTTCCATGGTACGCTTGAACTTGTTGTTGAAGATACAAGTGTTATTTTATTAAAAGGGGAAGATGAAACTAGACCGCTGATGGACCGTGTAGAGAGATTTGTAGAAAAAATCTCAAAAAATATAACGGTTATTGATACCAAAAGCTTTGAAATGGAAGGCATCAGCGAAGAATTCAGAAAGCACTTTTCAGTTAGCATCAACTGGTCAGTATTAAGTCGAATCAGCGTATACCTTGAGCGTGAGAGAAATCATCCATTAACACTTAGAAGATACTATCGCCAAATGGAATATTAAGATAAGTGGAGCACTACTTAGTAGTGCTCTTAAGTTTAAAGAAAGCGGGGGAAAGTGATGAGAGCGGTTACAGTCGGAGATAACTGTATGGATGTTTATCAAAAGAGCGGGGAGGTCTATCCTGGCGGTAATCCTTTAAATGTGGCTGTCTATTTAAGAGGGTTAGGTGCTGAATCTGCTTATATCGGCTGGGTGGGCTCCGATCAATACAGTGAAAAAATGGTTAAAGCGATACAGGAAAAAGGTGTTGATATTTCTCATCTTTCGCGGAAAGAAGGAAAAACAGCTGTTACCTTTGTTGAAATGGTAGGAAATGACCGCAGGTTTGGAGAATACGATGAAGGTGTCATGAAACATTTCCGCTTAACGACGGAAGAACTCCATTACATTCAAACATACCAGCTCATACATTCAGGGATTTGGGGACATGCGGATAAGTACTATTCCTTATTTAAAGAAAATGGAATGCTCACGTCTTTTGATTTCTCAGATCAGCTAGATCACGATCTAGTGAAGACTTTACCGCAGTTTGTTGATTATCCTTTTTTCTCTTATACGAAGGATGATGCTTTTATCCGCCAATTTTTAAAAGATGTAAAAAATCAAGGATCTAAAATTGCGGTCGCCACTTTAGGAGAAAATGGTTCACTTGCCTATGACGGCATTCAATTTTATCAATGCGGTGCCGTTGAAGCGAATGTGGTGGATACAATGGGTGCGGGGGACTCCTTCATTTCCGGTTTTATTTATGGATTATTGAAAGGCCAATCTATCGAAAATTGCTTAGAATTGGGTACAGATTCTGCTGCGAAAACCATTAGCTATTTCGGTGCGTGGTGACTGGGACTGTAAATCATGTATAATAGGTAGTAAATAATAAATTTTGACGGATAAGGATGAATCTAATATGAATTTAAATCCTTCAACCCCCCAGCCACTATATATGCAAATAAGGCAAATGTTGAAGAATGATATTCAGAACGGTAAATACAAACCAGATGAACAAATCCCAACCGAAGCAGAGCTTTGTGAAACTTATAACGTCAGCCGCATCACCATTCGAAAAGCAATCGAGGAATTGGTGAAGGAAGGAACACTGACACGTATTCCGCGCAGGGGAACCTTTGTTGCATCTAATAAGTTTCATAATGAGTTGTTATCCATAAGTGGATTCTCAGAGTTTAGTCATCAGCTTGGGAAGATACCGAATTCCCGGATTTTAAGAAGTGAGGTCATAGCAGCACCAAAAGATGTTGCAGGTCATCTCCTCATTGAAGAAGGAAGCCCCGTTCTCGAACTGGAGCGACTCATGTATGTAGATGAGCGTCCGCTATTCTACGATACCGCTCATTATTCGTTACTTCGTTTTCCGGATTTGGAAAAGAAGATTGCAAGGGATGAATCAACTTATAAGATCCTATTGGAAGATTACCATACCGAAATAGTCAGTAACGATAAAATTATAGACGTGATTGGTGCTACAAAAATCCATGCTAAATATTTAGAATGCGATATTGGCGCAAATTTATTTAGAATAGTGAAGATTGCTTTCGATGCAAACGACCAGCCTGTGCACCTCTCAACGTTCATGTGTGAAGCCAACAAGGTCAATCTGACTGTTCATCGGGCAAAATAGGTCATGCCATTAATTTGGCATGACCTATTTAAACATCTAGTTTTGATTTTCCTCCTCCAAACTTTCTTCTTTGATCATCGCATTTAAAATATCCTTACAATTAAAACATAAGATATTCTTGTTATCTAAAAGAATACCGTTCAGAAAACCAGCCGTACAATACACATCATGTGCACAGCGAACACAAGAGCCAACTAGTTCATCCATCGATACATCCCCCTATTCAGGAAATGGTATATAGTTTGGTGTTCTATTTTGTATAAAGGTAAAGACCAAAATCTTGCATAACGGAAGTGTGCCCCATTTGCCGTAACATGGTAGCTATATTGCCACGATGATATGATCCGTGAGTGACAATGTGTAATACCGATTCGGAAATGGTAGTTTCAAGCGACCCAGCATATGGGTTATCCACAACCATTACCTTTTCCATATCCTCTGTACTCAGAAGTGCTTTGTTTCTTTCGTACAAGTCTATAAATATTTTTTTCATTTCCTCAATACTTTTCTTTTCCACCTCTTCTTTTAATTCACTAGAAGATGCCATTGCTTCATCCATACTTATACCAGAGATAATATCAAACCACGTGTAATCTGTCAGATAAATGTGAGACAACACTTTTGATACCGACGAAAAACCACGCTGAATTTCCTTATGGTAAATGTGTTCTGGAAGTTCATTTAACCGATTGATGATGACTCCATTTGCCCATGCGTGATAGTTATACATTTCTAATACTGGCTCGAGGTGATTCATTAAAAAACCTCCATAAACACTAGTTTTTTCGTATTGGACAATTTATGCAATAAGAACAAAGTATTCAGGTTTATTCAATACAGCATATTCATTAATATGCTGTTCTATAATTTATATAACAATTCCTCCTTATGATTCTTCGGGTATATGTGCTCCTCAAATGTAATATATATATAAATAAGAGGTTTTGAGATAATACGAGCTACAAACATTCGGGTTATAAATGAATAGATAGTGGAGCATCACATATAGGCTTTTTTTCTTGCAGGAAAATAGCACCCAATATCGAACTGATAGTAAAGGAGATGGTAATATGAATCTGAGGATCAAATATAGGCTTTATATCCATGTAGACGGAAAACTTATTCCAGAACAGTATGACCGATACGAGATACTAAACGTCAGAGAAGGTATAGATCCCAATGATACTAAGGATTACCAAGAGCTTATTAAAAAATTGAGTAAGTCGATTAATCGGCCATTAAATGAATTTGAAATAAAAAACTATGAAACAATGTAATTGTAACACCGGAGGGAAACGAATATTTCGTTTTCGAATTTATTCTCCTTCATTACAACGAAATTCTTAACGTTTAAAAGTGTAAATAAGAGAACCGTTTATATCCTGTAGCTTGCTAAATGATCCTCCTCCTTATAATAATAAATGTAAAAATATAAGGAGAGAGGAGATTTATGATCATGCACATATTTATTAGGTGAAAAATGGGTATAAATAATCAAGCAAAACCTTTGTCTTCATTGCAGAACCTCCGTGATCTTTCAATTTTTCTAACCCAGTAGATTTCTGCGCGCCGTCGGAAGAGTCTTTAAAATGGATTACCTGGGTCTATAACTACAATCTTATAAAAGTTTATTAAAATCCATTTTTCATTTTTAATGATAAATGGATTTTTTGTTTTTTTGGAAATATAAACAAAATGATTTTTGAACCGTGAAATCTGGATCCAACAAAAAGTACATACTAATGCCGATGCTGCCAAAGGGTTAGTTTGTTTTGACCAGTAACGAACTTCTTGAGGCATAGTAAAAAATCACTCGAAAATTAGAGGATGTACCTTTAGCGTATATGCCTGGGAATGCATCCCGTATTCGTGTGAAAGCCGCTGGTGATTTAGCCCAGTCTGAAATGAATGAAATGGTGTAGTCTAGGCAGGGGGGAAGGAGCTTTTCATTGTGCGGAGGAAGCTTCCCTTTAGTTAAATAAGTGGAAAAAGAAAAGCGCTAAGGGTAGTGGAATTGACGAAAAATATGACGCATATTTATTTCTTCCTCTCTTGAATTTTTACAATAATGGGAAAAAAGGTGCTTCCTCTGCTAATGCACTAGGTATAGTGCTCGGAACAGTAATTGGGCTTTTGAAAGAAGATTTCCAGATCATATGAAATAAACTGTGATGGTTACAATTGGTGTGGCTATTATAGTTCATAGTCTCGACATGGCTTTGAAGTGTAACGACCTTTATCTTGTAATTGTCAGTTTAGTAGTGTGCGCTATAATTGGGGGAATGGATGAAGTATAAAAATTCCGCCCAGACCAATTATTATATATAGCCACATTGATAATAATAAGATCTATGTAAAACTCTCTTGTATCAAGAGAGTTTTTTTCATGAAAATTTATTTAGCTATGGATTTTTGTTAACGGCGAGCTAAAAAGAAGGGGAGAAGGATGATATGTTTTTAATGAAAAATTTTTCACATTCTCTTTTATAGACTTGCCTTTCCTTGGTCCTGTTTGCGGATTGTTGTTAATGCTTATGAAGATAAAAGCTGATGAGTAGGAGAAATAAAGAGCAGGTTTACAAAATCTTAACATTTGGTTTATGTGGGATTAATGTTTTGTGACTATGATTAAACCGTAATAAACAGTAATGAACATTAAAGATTCCACACTAAATGGAGGCACTTTTTATGAATCGCACATTCAAGAAGAATTGTTACAAGTCTATTCAAGCTTTGATGTTAGGGGTGAGTGTACTGGGATTAGCTGCTTGTGGAGCTACTAATGAGGAGGCTGCTCCAGTGGTTAAGGATCCAAATTCGTTAACCTTGAAAGAAATTGAAACAAAGGCAAAAGAAGAGGGGACTATTAATAGTGTCGGTATGCCTGATTCATGGGCTAACTGGGGAGAAACTTGGAATGAAGTGATGAAAAAATATACATTGGAACACAATGATACAGATTTGTCCAGTGCCGAAGAGATTGCCAAAATGGAATCTGAAGGAGAGAATGCAACAGCCGATATCGGCGATGTAGGGATTTCCTTTGGGCCAATCGCGGAACAAAAAGAATTAACGATGCCATATAAAACTTCCTATTGGGACGGGGTACCTGAGTGGGCAAAAGATGACAATGGAGATTGGGTTGTTGGCTATCAAGGAACGATTGCATTCTTTACTAATAAAGAATTAGTAGATAACCCGCCTAAATCTTGGGATGACATATTAAGAGGGGATTATAAAGTAACAGTGGGAGATGTTCAGCGTGGTACACAGAATCAAATGGCCGTACTTGCTGCCGCTATCGCTAACGGCGGTGATGAAACAAATCTCCAACCAGGAATTGACTTTTTTGCTAAGCTTGCCAAGCAAGGCCGCCTTAGTTTAACTGATGCCAAGCCGGCTAACATCGAAAAAGGGGAAGTGGAAGTTGCCCTTGTTTGGGATTTCAATGCTCTTGGTTACGCTGACCAAATTAACCGCAATCAATTTGAAGTGACCATTCCAACTGAAGGTTCAGTCGTAAGCGGCTACGCAACCATTATTAACAAATTTGCAAAGCATCCGCATGCGGCGATGGCAGCTAGAGAATATATCTTAAGCGATGAAGGACAAATTAATTTAGCTAAAGGATTTGCCCGTCCAATTCGCGATGTAGAACTTCCGAAAGAAGTAGCTGAAAAAATGGTTCCAGAAGAACAGTACAAAAATGCAAAACCAATTGAAGATTACAAAGCTTGGGAAGAAACGGCTAAAAATTTACCTCAGATTTGGCAAGAAGAGGTGTTAGTCCATGTCAAATAAAGTAATAGCAATTGTTGTTGATGGTATGAGATACGATAAAGCATGCGAAGCGCTGGGATTTATTCAGCATTTAGTCGAAACGAATCAAGCGTCACTTTACAAAGTTAAGTCGGAGCTTCCAAGTCTTTCCCGTCCATTATATGAAGTGTTGTTAACAGGTACGCCGGCTTCAATGAATGGGATTACGTCCAATCAAGCCGTTCGTTTATCTACTGAGAAAAGTCTCTTTCATCTTACGAAAGAAAACGGGTTAAGAAACGGAACAGTGTCCTATTACTGGGTAAGCGAACTTTATAATCGTGCGCCATTCCAATTTATTGAAGACCGTGAGCAAGAAGATGAATCCAATCCAATGCAATACGGAAAATTTTATTGGGACGATGACTATCCAGATAGCCATGTGTTAATGGATGCAGAAGCTTTACGCAGAAAGTATGACCCTCACTTTTTATATATTCATCCGCTCGGTGTAGATGTAAAAGGAGAAATTTTTGGCTCGGAATCAAAAGAATATCGTGAGCAAATCCTAAAAATGGGAAGCTTGTTGGCACAACTATTGCCAATTTGGATCAAAGAAGGTTATCACATATTAATTACATCGGATCATGGCATGAGTGAATATGGCAACCATGGCGGCATAACTGATGATGAACGTGATGTACCGCTCTTTATCATTAGTCCAAAAGTTGAGCCTGGCATTTATGGTGAAGTGGTTCCGCAATTAGCTTTTGCACCGCTCGTTTGTGAACTATTAAATATTGAGCCGTCCGATAAAATGATTTCATATCAATTTCCAGGTCTGAAAGGAAATGTCACCCTGTAAAAACATTAAATGATGATTCAAGATTGACTGGAATTGGTTTAACGAATGTACTATTAGACCAATTCCCAAATTGTTAGAGGACATAGAGGAGCGAGAAGTCTTGCGAAAAATAAAAAAACAAAAAATTTACTTATTAGCTCTTTTACTGCCATTTATTATGTTTGTGATTGGATTTGAGATAGGACCATTAGTGGCAATGATTAAAAATAGTTTTTATGCAGATGATGGAATTCAAGTTACGACCGATCAATACTTAACCATATTTAAAAGTGAATTTTACTTACAAGCCATTAAAAATAGCCTGGTCATTTCCTTGTTTTCTGCTATAACTTCTGTGATTGTAGCAGTCATTGCAGCCTATTCGTTTACAAAGTTCTCTCAAAAAATACAAAACCGACTACTGATGGTTACCAATATGACGTCGAACTTTGAAGGGATTCCCCTTTCATTTTCATATATTATCTTACTTGGAAACAATGGGTTGTTTACGTTGCTATTTGCCAAGATTGGTTGGGACCTGTTTGCAGATTTTAATTTATATTCCTGGACAGGCCTCATTCTTGTTTATATTTATTTTCAAATTCCGCTTGCCGTTATGCTCATTTACCCGTCTTATCAAGGAATTAGGCAACAATGGAAAGAAGCATCTTCATTATTAGGAGGGTCAACATTTTCATTTTGGCTTCGGATAGGGGTTCCAGTTCTTTTACCTAGTATTGTAGGTACATTCAGTATTTTGTTTGCTAATGCGATGGGAGCCTACGCAACAGCCTATGCATTGGTCGGCAGCAACTATAACATATTGTCATTGCAAATTGCTTCTCTAGTTGCTAGTGATGTTGCATTAAAGCCGCAGCTAGGTAGTGCGTTGGGAGTTCTTCTAGCTACGACCATGATAGGGGCGATGTGGTTCAATGAAAGAATGATGCGTAGAGTTAGGAGGGATTTACGATGAAGTCGTCATTGACATTTCATAAATTGTTTGTTGGATTACTAGTTATATATTTATTAATTCCGCTTGTAGGAACACTTTTATTCTCGATTGCTGGTAAATGGGATCATACTATTTTACCTGAGAGTTATACAATGAAATGGTATATTGAATTGTTTCAAGATGAACGGTTTTATGATGCTTTCCGACGAACACTGTTTTTAATTGTCATGTCTGTAGGTCTTAGTGTTGTTATAATGCTTCCGACAATTTTTATTATCACGGTATATTTCAGTAAATGGGAAGGATTACTCCAAGCCGCAGCCATGCTTCCTTATGGAGTTCCTCCGATTGTTGGAGCTGTTGGATTAATCAAGCTTTATTCTGCTGGACCGATTCAAATTGCCGGAACACCTTGGATTTTAATTGGTGCTTATTTCATTACCATTCTACCATTTATGTATCAAGGAATTCGTAACAGCCTTCGTACGCTTAATGCTGTACAACTTGTTGATGCAGCTGAATTACTCGGTGCCACAAAATTCCAAGCCTTTCGTACGGTGGTGTTTCCAAATATTATATCTGGAATTTTAGTGTCTACCCTATTATCTGTCTCTCTTTTATTTAGTGAGTTTGCTTTTGCCAATTTGCTTGTCGGGGGCCGATTCGAAACCCTTCAAATTTATCTATCCGACAAACTAAACAGCAGTGGTCACTTAACAAGTGCAATTGTTATAACCTATTATTCAATGATTTTACTTTTAACGGGGACTGTATTAAAGCTTACGTTTAGCAACAAAAGAAATCCTGTCGGGTCAAAATAAGCAGCGAATTCCTTCATTTTTTTAAGAAAATACCGTCATAAAATACTACTTTAGAAGGTGAAAACTAATGAGCTATGTAACCATCGAACAAGTGACTAAGGGATATGACAATCAATTAGTTTTAAATAACATTTCTTTAACATTAAAAAAAGGTGAATTTGCTACACTTCTAGGGCAAAGCGGGTGCGGAAAAAGTACATTATTACGTTCCATTGCGGGACTTGAAGACGTTGATGTAGGAAGAATCTTAATTGATGGAAAAGACATTACTGATTTATCACCGCGTCAGCGTGAAGTCGGTATGGTGTTTCAGTCTTATGCGCTTTTCCCGAATATGAATGTTTTTGATAATATTGCTTACGGCCTTAAAATGAAAAAGGTGAAAAATCTTAAGTCAAAAGTGAAAAATATGATTGATATGGTTGATTTAATAGGAAAAGAAGAGTCTTATCCTCATCAATTATCTGGTGGACAACAGCAGAGGGTTGCTCTTGCCCGTGCGCTTGTCATGGAGCCAAAAGTACTGCTTCTGGATGAGCCGTTAAGCGCATTAGATGCTAAAATTAGAAAAAGTTTGCAAAAAGAATTAAAGAGAATACAGAAAGAATTAGATATCACAACTATTTTTGTTACACATGATCAGGAAGAAGCAATGACGATGTCTGATCGGATTTTTGTCATGAATAAAGGACAAGTTGTACAATCCGGTTCTCCTTCAGAAATTTATACTTCTCCAGTCAATACATTTGTTGCAAAATTTATCGGGAATTATAATGTCTGTAATATGGAAGTTTTCCGAAAACTTGTTCGCACCAGAGAATTAAAAGGAAATGAAGTTGCCATTCGTCCAGAAGTTTTACAATTAGTTTCTGTTGGTGAAGACAGGTTGGACTTACAAGGGAACTGGGGGATTAAAGGATTCATTAAAGATGTTTCCATGGCCGGTAATGTTTTGAGATATGAAGTAGAAACAGAGGAGTGCGCTTTTCATGTAGACTATCTTCACCACCGTGGGGAAATGTTTGAGCAAGGAGCACGCGTTCAAATTCTTGTACCGAAGAAAGAATGCATTATGTTATAAAGTATTGATGATCTAGGGGGGAGAAATATGTCTGTTTTGCCTGAAGAAAGAAAGAATGAAATTTTAAAAGAACTTAACAAAATGGGAAAAGTAAAAGTTATAGAATTAGTTGATCAATTTAATGTTTCAGAGGAAACGATTCGACGCGATTTGATGATATTAGAGGAAAAAGGACTGTTAAAGAGGGTTTACGGTGGAGCGATTAAAACAGTCTTTGAATTTGAGGAGCCTCCATTTACACAGCGTACAACGGTGAATCAAGATGCGAAAATCAAGGTTGGGAAAAAAGCGGTGGAACTTATTTCCAACGGAGATGTGATTGCCATTGATGTAGGTACAACCATGCTTGAATTTGCCCAGTGTATTGAAAATAAAAAAGACATTACGATTTTAACCAATTCTCTTCCTGTGTCGTCTGTGTTGACCGAATTGCTCAATCAAAATAAGTTTACAGGACAAATTCTATTACTGGGAGGACAAATTGATCCAAAGCATCAATCTATATGCGGGGGTCTCACTGAACAAATGTTAAATCAATTTAATATCGATAAAGCGTTCATTTCGGCTGGTGGTGTTTCCATTCAAAGTGGTGTTAGTAATTATCATTTACGTGAAACATTAGTTTCACGCAAAATGATCGAGGTATCAAAGCAAGTCATATTGCTAACGGATTACTCTAAAATTGGTGTTGACACCTTTTGTAAAGTTTGTCCTCTAGAAAAAGTAGATGTGATTGTCTGCGAGCAGCCATTTCCAGAGGAATGGAGAAATGATTCAAAATTAGAGGAAGTCAATTGGATTCAAGCATAGCCCATAAAAGAGTAGGAAGAGGGAGTACTCTCTTTTTTTGATAGCAGCAAAAAAAGCTAGAAAGAAAATTTAATGGATAGAATGAAAAGGAGCTATATAGCATGAGTTTCATTGCGATAGACTTAGACGGAACATTATTAAACGACCAGAATGAAATTAGTGAAGAAAATATAAAGGCGATTCAATATGCCCAAAATAGAGGCTTTGAAGTAGTTATTTCAACAGGGCGGGCTTATTTTGACGTTCAAACAATATGTGAAAAAGCCGGGATATCCCCATTTGTAATCGGGACAAATGGAGCAACCATTCATTCAAAAAGCGCAAAGTGCATTTCTTCTATTACGATAACTAAAGATCGTGTTGAATCCATTCTCCAATGGTTAGATGAACGGAATTATTATTACGAAGTGTTCACTGATAAAGCCATCTATACTCTTAAAAAAGGAAGAGAACATTTCCATAACGAGATTAAAAGTTTGAAAAGCGCAGATTTGAATCCAGATATGAAAGAATTAGTTGAAATAGCGGAAAGGCAATTTGACCAGTTTGGATATGTTTTAGTTGAAAACTATCATGATATCTTAAAACAGGAGGAAGAATTCTATAACATTTTAGCATGTTCTTTTGATGAAAATAAATTAGAGGAAGCCTGGAACCAATTCAAAAAGTTTGATGAGTTGATGGTCGTTTCATCTGCTGATCATAACATTGAGATTACCAGTAAAAAAGCTTCAAAAGGAATAGCCCTTGAAAAATTGGCTTTCTTGATGAATGGCTCATTAGATACGGCTATGGCAATCGGGGACAGCAACAATGATTTATCCATGTTCCAGAAAGTTGGATACAGCGTAGCGATGGGAAATGCAAAAGATGTCATAAAAACTGTTTGTACAACGACAACCCTTAATAATGATGAAAATGGGGTAGCTTATGCGATTTATCGATATATGGAGAACTTCGTGGTTCAAAAATAAGTGTCAATGCCAAAGGAGAGAGCGATAAAATGGCATGGATATATATCATAATGGCAGGACTTTTGGAAATTGTCTGGGTGATTGGTCTTAAACATTCATACGGATTCACCAAAATTATACCTAGTATATTTACGGTAGTTATTATAATCTTTAGTTTCTTTTTACTTTCAAAAGCTTTACATTCAATACCATTAGGAACTGGTTACGCCATTTTCACTGGATTGGGAACGGTTGGAACTGTAGTAATTGGGATGCTTTTTTGGGGTGAGACCATTGATCCACTGAAAGTATTTTTTATGGCTTTAATGATATTAGGGATAATTGGAATAAAAGTCAATCCAGCAGAGCCTAAACATTAAAGGAAATGAACTGATATACAAGGTTAGGGGATGATTCAATGGCTTGGTTTTTTCTTATTATTGCCGGATTTGCCGAGATTGGTAGTGTTATTAGCCTGAAGCGTGCAGACGGCTTTAAAAAATTGCTCCCCTCTGTAGCGTGTCTTTTTTTGGGTAGTTTAAGCTTTTATTTTCTATCCTTGTCATTAACTTCACTTCCAGTGGGTACTGCCTATGCAATATGGACCAGTATCGGCTCAGTTGGAAGTGTTTTAGCAGGAATGATCTTCTTTAATGAACCTAGAAGTTTAAGATTAAACCTATTCATTATTTGTATCATTGTAGGCGCTATAGGTATTAAAATGACTTCTGGACATTAATCGAAAAAGACTTTTAATTTAAGGAGCTAATTGATGATTCCCGTATGGTGTGGGAGGCATTCTTTTAGGCTTCATTGGTCGAATTGTATTCATCTATATATTATTCAATTAATTAGTGTAACTCATCAAAATTAATCAAAATGGTATGTTAAGCGGACCGGTAGAAAAAAGTGGCACAGCAGTTTCTATAGCCTGCTTAGTTGGATATGCCCCTTCTATGTTTGGATTTATTCTACACGGAAGCATGTTCGACCGATCACCAGGAATAGAGGGCAAAAGACTTGTCTTTTGACAATGATTGCGTTCTGTGTCAAAGGTTTTATTATAAGCAGCTTAGTTAAAAATCGTAAACAAGAAAAAAATCAACAAAACTTTTTAAAAAAATCAAATGCTTAATTAAAGGTGGGGAAAAAATGAAAATTGGATTAGAAACAGAAAGCTATCACTTGCAATTTATTACGGGTCGAATGGATATTTTCGGTTTTATCAGAAAAACAGCTGAGTTGGGATTAGACGGAGTCATGATCAATATTGTTCCATGGCCAGGGTTGTCAGGATGGGGTACATTAGAATCATTTGAGCCGGAATATTTAGAGAGAGTAAGAAAAGAAATTCAAAAGTATGGATTTTTCGCTGAAATAGACACAAATGGAAGCGATCCGGAACATCTAAAAGAAGTCATTAAAGCATCACATAGAATCGGAGCGGATGTGATTCGCACGTATACATGCTTGGGAGAGTATGATCCGGAAAGATTGAAAAAAGCACCAGAAGATATCAAACAAATTGTACCATTATTGGAGAAATACAGGATAAAACTAGCTGTGGAAAATCATGAGGAAGAGTTAACAGATGAGGTTATCCAAATAATAAATGAAGTAAACAGCCCTTGGGTTAGCGCTCATTGTGATGTGGGCAACGGAATGATGGCATGGGAGGATCCGGTTGAAGCTGTAAGAAAATTAGCGCCATATGCATTCACAACCCATTTTAAAGATCATATTATCATTCATGATGGAGAGGATTATAGGGTATGTGGTGTACCAGTAGGGACAGGCAATATTGATACAGAAGAGTGTTTTAAAATACTTGTTGAGAAATCTACCCTAACTAGAATCAACGTCGAAATGTGTTTTCCATATGCTGCCAATTTTAAGAGAGAGCTTGGTGCTGGCGGAATCTTTTCGGTTGGAGAAGGAGCTTTCAAAGTCGAACAACCACCATATGATTTAAGTGTCATTAAACCATTGGATTACTATTATCCTCCAAAAGAACTTTTAGAACAAATGATTGAAGATCAAGAAAAAGGTACAGTACAATCGGTTAAGTATACCCTTGCATTACGGGATAAATATTGCCGATAAATAATATGTAGAAGCAGGGGTGTTGTATAATTCTGTTCATATCATAAAAATTATTACAGCTGTACTTGCTATTGAGTTGATAGAGAGCCTCTTTTGATTGCCAACATTACTGTCGCTTTGCTTTACGAATTCCAACACACGGTTCTTTAATAAGTGTCGCCTGTCTTGTTATAGTAATAGTAACGGATACTAGTTCATTATGACATTAAAAAGCCGCTCCCATTAAAGAGAGGGGCTTTTTCTTATTTTGATTTTTGACTATTTCTGCACTTTTACAGATTCAGTATATACTTACGATGTTTCATCCTGCCGTGCATTTTTTTGTAAAAGATCACGGATTTCCTTTAAATATTGCTCGGATGCCGGTACCGCTTCCAATACCTCTTCCTCGTTCGCTTGTTTTTTTCTAATAAGAGAATTCGCTACCTTCATAAACATGAAAATCGCAAATGAAATGATCAAGAAATCAATCACAGCTTGGACAAATATACCGTATTTAAGAACTGCGTTTCCAACTTTAATGGTTAACGAAGAAACATTGATCCCCCCTAATATAATTCCTACTAGCGGTGTGATAATATTTTCGACTAGTGATGAAACGATCTTCCCAAAAGCAGCACCCATTACTACAGCTATTGCAAGATCGAGAACGTTTCCTTTAGTAATAAATTCCTTGAATTCCTTTATCATTGTAACTACACCTTTCTTTTTTCAATTGATAAAAGCATATCAGAAACATGGTGAAAATTGAATAGTGTAAGAGGCATCCTTAATACCAAAGATAGGACCATCCAACCTTTTAATCATTTGAATCCGTTAATATAATGCCAATCACGACACTCCGATCAAAGGAGATAAAACGTTGGAAGGGCAGAACGGGAACGACTATGGCGTCATTTTTCAATGTCACGCAAGGCCGTTTTTACCAACTTGAGGAAGGGGGTGAATATAAATGTATTCGTTTGGCGATAATTATATTATTGTACTACCCCCTAAGTGGTACTCCTCCATTGTTAAAAGCCCTTCTCTTAATTGAGAAGGGTTTTTTGTTTTGGGATTTGTTAAATGATTTTTGTTAATAGGAGGTATTTGGACTGAACTTAGATCGAATTGGATTTTTTATACTTCTTTCCAACCAACAATATCAGAGGGGAACCTATAATGCTTGGAAGAAACCAAAAAATTAATGGGTTCCATTCATTCAAGATAGTTATATTGGATACATTTACTACAAGAATTGCTGTACAAATAGCGATATAGGAACCGAGCATCCCGCTAATATGAGAGGCAATCCAGTTTTTCCATTTCTTCTTACCAGCTACATAGCCTATAAATGCGAAAGAATATGAAAATATTCCAATGAAAAATAAATATGCGCTGCTTTCCCAATTCAATATTGCCATAGTCAGGGATGTGACAAAGACTACAACATATGCACTGTGATAAATTTCACCACAAATTGTATGCATACCTCTTTTTTTCTTTGAAGACATAGCACCTATTCCACTAATAAGACATATTGCTCCAGCGCAAATGTGAATGAACAGAATGGTCTTAAAGATAAGCAACCTTCCCTTCGTTAAATAATCTTTATCAAAATGTAACAGATTAAATATTTATTTTATTATAATACAAATATTTACTAAAAATATGAATGTTAATTTTCAAAGAAAAAATCAATTCAGTTAGGGCGGATGAGTTTCCATACAATGAAACGTCCTTTGCAAAACGGTCAGGCGCTGTATTTGTTGCGGAAAATCGTCAGTGAATCTGGTTTTTATGTGTTCATTTCTATATTTGGAATAAAGGGTCAGTGCGGTACACAAAAGGGAATTGTGTATCGTCCTTTTCAGGGAAAAAGGAGGATTTTACGTTTCATTTGGAGAATATTTTGACAAATGGGGGTGGAATAATTGCGACAGCATATTGAACAGGATTTATATAAAGAGGATATTTTTAGGATGATTGTTAAGCACCTTGATGTATTTCCGTTGACTAGTATAGAGGCTATCAGAGAAGTGATCAGAAGTTCTTTAAATCAAAGAGGCTTGATAGGGGGGATAACCAAACAAACAGGAGCCGCTGCATATAACCGAAAAATATCAGACCAGGATATCCAATTAATAAATGAGTGTATTTGTGACCTCTTAAATAGCCGCGTTATCCAACCTGGTATTAATGAAGTCAATCAGGATTTACCATGGATTTCTGTTTCTGATAAAGAGAAACTTGAAACATTGGTGAACTCCCAATCTTAACTTTTTACATATCAAAGCCCTTCTCTATATCGAGAAGGGCCAATTTTATTTGAATATAATAATCCATAATAGCAATTTTATAAAAACCTCTAATTAATTGTATTTTAACCTGTAAGATGGGATTCAAACATATCAATAATTTCAAGGAAACGTTCGGCCTCACGGAAAACGTGATCAGCCAATAGTGGATGAATGATGCTCTTGATTTTGCATTCTTCGATTAAATCTCTGGCCGTTTTCTTAAAGTCTCGAAGTGATACGACGGAAACACGGTTCTGATCTAGAAATTGATCCAGAAGAGGGGCCGTTTGAGATTGCGGTTTCATGGACTCTAAGTCTACGGCTTGAAAGACTAATTGATCAAAATCATTACTAAAGTTTCGCGCCATATCCACCAGCTTTCTTTCCGATGGATCAAGGAGATGTCCAATGAATTTTGCATGATCCGCCATGATTCTTAAAAAGAAAACATTTTCTTTGATGATCGCATCTGCCAGTGGTTTCAATTTACCTTCATTTAATTCTTTTAATCGTTTTCTAAAATAATTGGCTTCTCTGCTTGTATGGTCAACTAAAAGTGGGAAGTTGTTTGCACCAGGCAATTTACAGGTGAGTATTAATCCTAATACCTTCCTTTTAAATAAAAATATGCCTGTAGCAGCTTGTTGCACCTCCGCGTTAAATCTCCTGATCTGTTCTGGATCAGCTTGATTTGTAAATGAATGGGATTGCTGTTCTATCCGTTCAAATAAAAGATAAAACTGATTAGCTTCCTCAATTAGCTGTGTATCTTCACATCTAAAACCTAGTCTTAGAAATAACGAGTGTTCCTTCATTATTCTTGACCAAAAACGAATCTCATCTAAAGAGCGTTCAACAAACATTCCAGAGTTTTTCCTCATATTGGCTTCCTGTGTGTTCTCACTCATAACTAATGCCCCCTTTTAACAAATCCATCATTAAAAGCATATTAAGGAGGGGGCATTATTATTCTGCTCGAATTGCAAATCGTATCATTACCGATATCCTTTTAACATCTCAAACCATTGAGTTTTTTTGTTTTCTCTTGTAGGATTTGATTCATCCATGTTCTTGAAGAAAAGTAAGCGAGTATAAAGGAAGGGAAATGGATTTCGAACTGAGGGATGTACAAAAATCCTGGACGATTTGAGTCTTATCTAAAGGCTGTTTTCACATACTTTGTTGCTATTTACCAGGTAGTGATTTGTGGTTGATTTCCCCTCCAGATGCTCGCTTTCCTTGGTGCGGGCGGTGAGCCTCCTCGGCGTAAACGCCTGTGGGGTCTCACCTGTCCCGCTGCTCCCGCAGGAGTCTCGCACTTCCGCTCCAATCAACCTTAAATAGTTTCGTTTAAAAACAACAATCTTTACGAAAAGAGCCTATCTAAAAAACCCTTAGACTTAAATCATTCTAAGGGTTTCTACATTTAATTTATCCGTTTCAATAAGTTACAGTTGAAAGTCATTTGTCACCAAGTTCGTTTATTTTTTTCGTAAGCTCATTAAACTTCTTATCGAGTTCTGTGTACTCTTTATCGTTTGGAGTCATAAAGCTAAGCTTTCCCAAAACTTCCTGCCTTTCTGTTTCAAGTGTTAATCGCAGTTCTTCCAAATTATCTCTTTTTGAGGATGTTGATTCATGCAATTGCTTTTGTATGCGATTATTCGAAATGACAAGTTTGCTGCTTGTCGTTTTTTCGAGAAAATATCGATCATGCGAAACGACGATTAGCGTTCCAGTATACTGTGCTAAGGTTTCTTCAAGTTGTTCCCGTGAAGCTAAGTCCAGATGATTTGTCGGCTCATCCAAAATAAGCACATCTTTTTCTTCTAATATATATTCCATTAACTTACACTTCACCCGTTCACCCATACTCATATTCTTAATGGGTTCTGTCCAATGAGACGCCGTGAAGCCTAAATGCTTCATTAAAGTTTGAACGGTCCCTCTCGACTCGAATGTATCTTTATGAAAAAGCTGGGCGGGTGTTAGTTCAAGTGGTAAATCAAACACTTCTTGCGTCAGATAGCCTATTTTTGCAGATGGAGAAATCCATACATCGCCCGCAAAAGTTTCATGTCCAAGAATTATTTTTAATAATGTCGTCTTTCCGCAGCCGTTGGGGCCTATAATGGAAATCTTCTCACCATGCTGAATCGTGAAATTGACGTTTTTAAACAGTGTTCGCCCGCTAAAAGTCTTCGTTAAATTCTTAACTTCCAAAAAACGTTTTCCCGTCTTGTTTTTTGTTTTAATTGAAAAGCGTACAGTATATTCTGATTCAACAGGTTCAGCTTTTGCTTTTTCAAGCTCTTTTTCAAGACGCTTTTGTTTAGATTTTACCTGTGCATCCATTCGCTTCGCTTTCACGCGATAGTATTCCTTAACTCCTTCCTTTTTCGTCGATTGTGAATGGGCTTTTTTTGACCAAGAAGTAATTTCTTTCATTTGTCCCTCAATCCGTTCAACCATTTTTTGCTGTTTTTCATATTCACGTTGTTGTGTAAGTCTTTTCTGTTTGCGAACCTCCATATAACTGGAATAATTCCCTCTGTGCTCAATTAGTTTTTTATCTTCAATCGACCAAATTTTCGTTGCTACAGCATCCAAAAAATAACGATCGTGCGAAACAAAAATGATGGTACCTCTATAATTTTTAATTTGTCCTTTGAGGAATTCTAAACTTTCCTCATCAAGGTGGTTCGTCGGTTCATCTAATAGTAAAAGGTCAGCATCTTTAGAAAGTCCTTTTGCTAACCGGGCTTTCAGTTTTTCTCCCCCGCTTAATTGTGGGAAGTCATGGCTTGGTACATGCATTTTATCAAGTAATTTAACTTCTGAAGGCGTCTTATCTTCTGAAGAATGGGACTCGACTTCTTGTTCAACCATAAAAACGTTCACGTCTTGCTGCAGCCATTGGATTTGTCCATGTGCAGGCTCTAAATCATTATTGATTAATTGCAACAACGTAGATTTTCCGGCACCATTTTTACCAATGATACCGATGATCTCGCCTTGTTGAACTGTAGCATTAACTTTTTCAAAAATGTTCTGGTCCAATACTTCATAACTAATATTGGTTAATTTTAAAAGTTCTTTCATATATTCAATCCCTCTCTTTAAGGGAGAATAAAAAAAATCCTCCCAGTTCATTTGGAAGGATTAGTCGTACCTGTGCATTATCAAATAAGAGCTATTTTCACGATAGCTCTAAAATTTATAGAAAATGGGTAGACTAATCCTATTTTGTATGATTTGAAATATGCGATTTCAAATTTAAAAAATAAGATTAGTTAATCATCGGCCACCCATCATCCCTTCTGATATTAATAAAATCAGTATAGCATAAAATAATCTTTGAAAACAAAAGGAAACAGCATATTACTTTGCTTTCAATCTGAATTTAAGGCTGTTTTAACATACTTTGTTGCTATTTACCAAGTAGTGAGTTGTGGTGGTTGATTTCCCCTCCAGATGCTCGCTTTCCTTGGTGCGGGCGGTGAGCCTCCTCGGCGTAAACGCCTGTGGGGTCTCACCTGTCCCGCTGCTCCCGCAGGAGTCTCGCACTTCCGCTCCAATCAACCTTAAATAGTTTCGTTTTAAAAACAACAATCTTTACGAAAAGAGCCAAATTTAAAGATTTAAAATTGTTTTAACCCAATCAAATATCTTATTATAAGGTGGGCAGTGGGCAACCAGCCTGCAGTTTTCACTATATGATGTTTTTATAAGGGATATGTTAAAATCATAAAACATTTACCCCCATAGGGTTGTTTCCTTAAGGAGGACTTTAATATGGAATATATCAAGGGAATCGATGTTTCACATTGGCAAGGTACTATAATTTGGGGGGAAGTTGCAAAGGCAGGCGTGAAGTTCGTTTTTATTAAAGCAACAGAGGGAACGAGTTATTCTAAGCTATCCTATTTCAAAGAAAATGCACCACTAGCATTGGCAGCGGGATTGAAAGTCGGGGCCTATCATTATGCAAAGTTTGCAACTGTTGCAGAAGCAAAGGCTGAGGCTGCTTATTTTTTAGATTCAATCAGCTCGTTTGCTTTAAATTACCCTGTTGTTCTTGATCTTGAGGAAAATAAAAAAAAGGCAAATAAAAAAACGCTGACCGATGCCGCAATCGCCTTTTTAGCAGCCATTGAAAAAGCTGGATACACGGCTATGCTGTATACTGGTAAATACTTTCTCGAAAATGATTTAGATGAATCAAGGTTGAAGAATTACGCTTTTTGGATTGCCAGATACAACAGGACGTTGGGACGCAGCACGGACATTTGGCAGCATTCTGATTCAGGTAAGGTAAGTGGAATCAGCACAAAGGTGGATTTGAATATAGCCTATAGGGATTTTACAAATACCATAAATACTGTTAGGACTGACGAACCACGTGCATTTAAAACTGAAACAACCTCAACTTATACTGTAACAAAAGGCGACACACTTAGCTTCATTGCAAAAAAACATAAAACAACCGTAAAATCGCTTGTCAGTCTAAACGGAATTAAAGACCCAGACAAAATTTATATCGGTCAAAAATTAAGGTTGAAATGAGCAAAGGAACTTTCAAAAGGTCAAAACAAGTAGGGGGAGCGGGTTTGCGATACTCGCGGGAAAAGCGAGTCCAGGGGGAGACCCCACAGGCGCAAAGGCGCCGAGGAGGCTTCCCGGAACGCCCGCGGAAAGCGAATGCCTGGAGAGTGGATCAACGTACAATTTGTACAAATCCTTAATTTACCGTAGACAAACTGGCTCTTCTTATAAGGAGGAGCTTATTTTAATGGATATTATATTTCTTTAAGTTCGTCTATTGCTACGTCAGATCTTTCCTCTAATGGGCCTCTTAGATGTACTGTAGCTGTTCTTCCATCTTCATTTAAATTATCAATCCAAACTGAAGTGCCATTATATCTAACCTCAATGTCAGATGAAGACGAAAGAATCTGCTTTACACGCTTAGCATCCATATAAATCCCTCCCTGTTAATTAGTCTTCCTATTATTTAGGGAAATCCTTGATTTTATTCATTTGATTAATGTTGCAACTAAATCATATAAGGAACAATGATGTTTACCTTTCCATGTTATCCGCCCTAGCTCTCTTTTTAATTAAGCTTGTATGAAAAGATGGGGATTATTAACACCTAAAATATTGAGTCAAATGAAAGTGACTATGTTTTTGTTACGAATATCTCCGTACAATGGCAGATGCCAGGAACATCATAAAAATATATGACAGAAATATCATTTAATGGAAGAATAGGAAGTTGGTGCTTTTCGAAGTGCGGAGATATAAATCCTAACCAATTGGAATGAAGTCTAAGCATAAAAGAATATTATAGAGCTGACGGATGCTTTACTTTAAATAGGGAGTAAGCTAATTGGACGGAAGGATTGAATAAGGAAGAAGAGAAGATGGGACAATATTGGAGGAGAAAGTGTTGTTGGGTTTGAAGTCATATACGCATTCTTTTACATGCTTTTAGGGGGGTATCATGGAACTATCGTTATTATTGGAATATGGCTGGGTGTTAATTATTCTAATTTTTTTAGAAGGGTTATTATCTGCTGATAATGCATTGGTTTTAGCCATAATGTCAAAGCATTTACCAAAAGAACAGCAAAAAAAAGCGATTAATATTGGATTGCTTTTGGCTTTTATATTTAGGATCGGTGCAATCTTCATCATTTCGTACCTTTTCCATGTTTGGCAAGTTCAAGCCATTGGGGCTGCATATCTGATTTTCATCTCATTAAAGCATTTATTAAAAAGGGATCACGGAGAAAAAGATAAAAAAGGGAAAAGCTACCGGATGACCGTTGCGCAAATTGCATTGGCTGATATTGCTTTTGCTATTGATTCCATTTTAGCTGCAGTCGCTCTAGTCATTGCCTTGCCAGATACGCCAATGGGGGATATAGGAGGAATGGATGGGGCAAAATTCATTGTTATTTTATTAGGGGCCATTGCAGGTTTAATCGTCATCCGGTTTGCGGCAGGATACTTCGTTAAGGTACTGACGGAGCGGCCTAGCCTCGAAACGGCAGCCATGTTAATCGTTGGTTGGGTAGGGGTTAAGTTATTAATGCATACCCTTGCACATCCAGCCGTGCACATTATCTCTCACGATTTTGTTGAAGGACCGGTTTGGAATATAATCTTTTGGTCTGTCATGCTTCTTATCGCTATAGGCGGATGGTTTTTATCTGGAAAAACAGTAAAAAACGATAAGCAAAATCACTAATGTTATTAAGAGTTGAAATAGTTCATTTAATTCCCTAAATGAGCTCCTTAGGGTTATTTTTTTGTTAACGTTGCCAAATTAGAACTTTAGACAGACTTCAAATTTGAACTGCACCTCCAATTGTTAGACATCATTCTAACAATTGGAGGTGCTTTTTTGCCATTGCTGCCATTTACCAAAGCCTTCCCGGCTGCAGTATGCCTTGTTTTCCATAACATTATCACCCTTATTTTTCTTTTAGTGACACTAGACTCTTCGTCATTCACAGTAGCAAGCGCAGCATCAAAAAAGTTGTCATTAGATTAAGAGCTAGCTTGATGGCACAAAATATTTTGGACTTTGTTCATAGAACTATAGTGTTTTCCATGATGTTTGGAGAAGGACTGCATGCACTTCAACCAGTAGTCGTCATTGCCTACGTTACACTCATCTTAATTATGGCGATGGCATCGATATCTCTCATTAAATGGATTAAAGAGGATCAAGCAGAAAGCAGCAGTATAGAAAAAACTTTCAATGAAGAACCTATAAAGCTAACATCTTAAAGTATCATTCATACTCAGAGGATACAGTAAAAGGGATAAAACGCCAACAGGCACCATCTTAAAAACAGCTGGTGCCTGTAGTGCGTTTGATGAAGACGTACAAATCTTTTTTGACCTGTAAACAAAAAATGCTTCTAAAATTACTCATCGTAAAGCCGATGATAAATGGCAGGTGATTCAGCGGAGCTTATTGTCGGGAGGGACTCAATTACCTATCTGTCTCTCCATTAAAGAAATGATGCACCGTATGAATAAAAACAAAAATGGCTCCTCATATTAAATGAGAGGGGATGTGTCACATGATAAAAAGTATATCTACTTTTCAAGCAACAATGGTACTGATTCTATCTATTGGGTTGATGAACCATGTTATCGTTTTGCCTTCACTGCTTGGTGCATCCGGAAGAGATTCATGGATAAGTACTTTAGTAACCGGGATGCTTTTTCTATTATGGCTTCCCATGGTTTATTGGATAATAAGTAAAACAAAGCAACAGCATATCATTGGTTGGCTTCATACTCACAGTCACCCGCTCGCCGCCTGGACCATAAAAATCCTTCTTTTCTTATATATTTCATTAAACTTATTTGTCACTTTATATAGCACATTTTCCTGGGTGAAAAGTACTTATATGATTCAAACGCCAGAATATATATTATTCATACCTTTCATCATTCTATGTTTTATTGCTGCCGAGGCTGGAATCAAAACAATAGCCATTGCCGGGGGATTGGTTTTACCCCTTGTTGTTGTACTTGGATTTATGATTATGACGGCAAATATACAGTATAAGGATTACTCCTTGCTTTTCCCTATTTTTGAAAATGGGATTACACCTGTTTGGGACGGTATCGTAATACTAGGTGGAGGTTTTACAGAGATCTTTCTTCTCGTTTTAATTCAACAGTTTGTAAAGACTGATATAAAGTTCAGGAGTTTACTTTTTTTAGGTTTATTTCTTTTGTTTATCAGCATGGGACCCATAATAGGCTCCATTACAGAGTTTGGTCCGGTACAGGCTGCAAAAATAAGCAATCCTGCATACGCTCAATGGCGGTTACTAACCATGGGTAAGTATTTGAACCGGCTGGATTTTTTATCAATATACCAATGGCTTTCAGGTGCATTTATCCGTGTTTCGTTATCGATATTCCTAATGGGGGAACTGTTTCAAATTAAAACAAAGAAAATAAAAAATATTGTATTGCTTGCTATATCAGTCTCCTTAATCATTGCGCTTTGTATACCAATCGACATTCCAGCATACAGGAATTTTACGGAACGATATTATTTTAAATTGAGTGTGATTAGCATTTTGGTTATAACCTTTTTCATTAATATAGTCATTTTTTTGAAAGAAAGGGTGAAGAAGAATGGAGCCTCTATTGAACAAGGCAAATAAGGGGAGTTCTTCGGAAATCCAACTAACGACGGAATATTTCAATGAACTATTCGGAATGAGCTCGGATGTAAAATTCAAAAGGCATATCATTACATCTGAGGGGAAAACAGATTCGGCCCTTATTTGTACTTTGATTTATTCAGAGGTGTTGGTCGATGTCAAAAAATTGTGGGAATCAGTAGCACGGCTTGAAGGTAGTGTATTCATTAATTCTAAACTGAAGGAAGAAGAGGTTATAGAGGATCCGCAAGACGAATTTAAAGTCAGTAGGGTTTTCCCTTCCTCCACTATAAAAGAAGATGTGGAGGAAAACGTATTTTCCGGGATGGTCCTGATGCTATTTGAAGAATTGGAATTATTATTTATGTTTTCCCTACCAAGCATCCCGAATCGAAGTCCCGAAGAAACAAGTAGTGAAATTTCCATCCGAGGTCCACGTGATGGATTTATCGAAGATATCTCTGTTAATTTAGGGTTGATCAGAAAAAGATATAAAACGGCATCACTCGAAAATCAAGCATTTACTATTGGCAAAAGGAGCAAGACAAAAATCAATTTATTATATGTGAAGGATGTTGTAAATCCAGAAACCATTGAAAAAGTAAAAAGGAAAATCTCCTCAATAAACACAGATATCTTGTTGGGAACTACTGAACTTGAAGAATTTTTATCAGACAGTAAGTTCAACCTGATCCCGTTATTTGATTATACAGGGAGGCCGGATTATGCTGTAGCCAGTTTAAATAATGGGCGCTTTGCCATTTTAGTGGATGGGTCACCAACTGCCTTAATTGGACCAGGCAATATTGCATTATTGTTAAAAGCCGCGGAAGATCGTCATACTCCATCTTACTATACAAATTTCGAATATTTATTTCGCATTTTCGGACTAATGGTATCAATATTTCTGCCAGGTTTTTATATAGCACTAATATCATTTCAATTAGACCAGCTCCCCTTCCCATTTTTGGCGACAATAACCGTATCTAGATTTGGGTTGCCCATATCACCTCAACAAGAGGCCTTCTTGATTTTGGGTTTATTTGAGTTGTTTCGAGAGGCAGGGATCACACTCCCAAAAGCAATCGGTCAATCACTTGCCGTTGTGGGTGGGTTAATTATAGGGGATGCGGCAATCAGAGGAGGGATTACATCCCCGACGATGTTGGTGGTGGCAGGTACTACTGCGGTAGCCACCTATACATTAATCAATCAATCTTTAGGTGGAATTGTAAGCATGGCCAGGTTTTTTGTATTATTTCTATCTTCTGTTTTAGGTTTATTCGGATTCTTTCTCGGTGTTTTCTCCATTATCCTTTATTTATCAAGGCTGCAGATTTTTGGTTTACCCTACTTAGCGCCTATATCACCACTATCCTTGAAAGATCTTTTAGGGGGCGGTGTCTTTGTGAAGCCATATCTCTTTAGAAAGAAACGAGCCGAAATGCTGAAAACAAAGGACAGAACAAAAGGGAATCGCTAATGAAAATGATCCTTAGATTTATACTATTCGTAATGAGCGTTGCTCTTTTAAGTGGCTGCTGGGATACCAAGGATATTCAAGATATTCAATATATAAGTGCAATGGGAATAGATTATCAGAATGGGCAGTATGTCATTTATGTGCAGGTGACGTCTTTTGCCGGTGTGGCTAAACAAGAAGGCTTGGAACCAAAACCAACACCTGTTTGGGTCGCCAAGGGACGCGGGAAAACAATGAATGAGGCCATGAATGACATTTATAAAAGGTCAAACCAGTATATTTATTGGGCTCATGTTAAATTGATCATTTTCTCTGAAAGCTTACTAAAACATGGATTGGACAACGTAAACGACCCCATTTTAAGATTTCAGCAAATTAGGGAAACAACTTGGTTATATGGAACGGATGATTCATTAGAAAAGATTCTCTTTGTCAATAGTTTATTCGGCTCTTCAGTGCAAACAAGCATTTTCAATCCGATGGATATTTATAAATTAAGATCCTTTGTCGAACCCATCAGGATCCAAAGATTTTATACGCAAAATTATGAAACAGGGATGACAATAAAACTACCGAAGATTTCATTAAAAAATGAGGTATGGAAAGCAAAAGAAAAAGCACAGAACACCGTAAAACTATCAGGGTCCTATTTTATTAAAAATAATCAGCTAAAGGGGGAGATAGCAAATAAACATCTTGGGGGGATGAGATGGTTAACAAAATCAACGGTAAGGTCCCCAATTGGAATAAAAATCAACAAAAACAAAAATGTTCAAATATCTCTAATGAGGCCAAAATTCAATATAAAGCCTATCTATGTAAATGATGCAGTCGAATTCGATATTTCAATTGAAGCAGAAGGTGCCATAACGGATATGGAAGAAAACATCTCCTTACCCCACCTTAAAGAAAAAATCCAAGGGGCATTAGAGAAAGAAATCAGGGATACCTACAAATATGCTCTTGAAAAAAATATAGATATCTATAATTTAGAAGGAGTTATCTACAGAAAGCATTTGAAAAAATGGAAAGAAATTTCTAAAGAGGATTTTAGCCTTAATGAAGGATCAATCCGTAATATTCAGGTGGAAGTTGGTATTAAAATAACAGGCGATTATAAATATGAGTACATGAATTGATCCTTCAAAAGTGGATTGCAGGCTGATATGACAGAATCTTTCTTCAAACCCGTTTTTTCAATGATCATGATATGGCAGCTAATGTAAATGATATATTCAACAACTAACTATGTAAGGATTTAATTTGGCTTACACAATGAGTAAAGGTAATTCAATTTTACTTCAATAGGCCTAACCGAAAACCAAGGGAGCGGTCCGGACTATGACTAAAGATGCTGCGATCGAGTATGCTTCAAAAGGGGTACGTGTGAACTCGATTCATCCAGGATATATCCATACCGGGATGGTGGACTATGCTTCTGAACAAACGGTCAGTTCAAAAGATGAATGGGGTAAAGAGCTCCCGTTGGGACATCTGGGCAGCGTCAATAAATGTGGCGAATACAGTGCTTTTCATTGCCTCGGACGAATCTTCCTATACGACGGGTACTGAATTTGTGATAGACGGCGGAGCGACTGCTCGCTAAAACCTGACTTTCTAGCGGGTAGTAGTAACTAAAACTAAGGAGTGTTTAGATATGAGATTAGAAAATAAAGTGGCAATCGTAACAGGGGGATCAAGCGGGATTGGAGCAAGTACGGCTCAATTATTTGCAGAAGAAGGAGCAAAGGTGGTCATTGCCGATTTTGCTGATCATGGACAAGCGGTGTCAGAAGAGTTAAATGGAAAAGGGTATGATACTCTTTTTGTTAAAACTGACGTGACGAATGAAAATGACGTAAAGAATATGATCGAAGAGACGGTTAACAAATATGGAAAACTGGATATCATGTTTGCAAACGCAGGAATTGCCAGAGACGGAAACATCCATGAGTTAAGCTATGAACAATGGCAAAAAACGATTGATATTAATTTATCCGGTGTCTTCCTATCCGATAAATATGCGATAGAGCAAATGCAAAAACAATCTACTGGCGGCGCCATTGTCAATACGGGATCCATCCATAGCCATGCAGGGAAACCGGGGGTAACAGCCTATTCTGCTGCTAAAGGCGGGGTCAAACTATTAACACAAACATTAGGTGCGACTTATGCGAAAGATGGCATTCGTGTCAATGCAGTTTGCCCTGGATATATTGATACTCCACTTATTGCCGAAGCACAAGGTGAAATAAGACAAGGTTTAATCGATTTACATCCAATCGGCCGGTTAGGCAGAGCGGAAGAAGTGGCTAAAGCCGTTCTCTTCCTTGCAAGTGACGATGCATCATTTGTTACTGGCACTAGCCTAATTGTCGACGGCGGTTATACGGCAGTATAAAACCATGTAAGGGTTAATAGCTGGTTCTATCAATCAGGAAAATCGTTAGATGTGATAATTGCATGTGAAATTGAGCTACTTCCGTAAGATGAGTGATGTTAGATTACTCAACTCTGCTGGAGGGCTCTTTTTTTGCATATTATAAAAAAATACCGGTGAATGCTAAAAACATATCCTTGGAAGAAGAAACGATACAAGCAGTTGCAGGGTTCAGTAATTTTTATGTTTATGGAGGATACTTTTATACTCTTTTTGAATGTGCAGTGATAAATAAGGCCAAACGGATAATTTGATTACGATCTAGTTTGGTCGCTTTATAGATATTCTCTATATAATTTTATATACATCCGGGGGAAAAATGGGGTTTTATCTAAAATTCAAAACAGAGTTGATTGGAGCATGTGTGGGAGACTCCTGCGGGAAAAGCACGTCGAGGGAGACCCCACAGGCGCAAAAGCACCGAGGGCGCGAACCGCCCGCGAAAAACGAGTGCCCTATGTTCCAAGCGACGTTCAAGGTTTTATAAAACTAAATAAAATGGAGACAAACTTGTTCTTCAGCGAGTTCGTCTACAGTCTGTACTCAGTTCTTTCTTACTTTGGAACTGAGCGTTTTGTATTTCGCGTCAGATCATTTTTATTGTTGATCCTATAATTAGCTTAATAGCGTTTTTCGTAAAAGACACTTTTACGAAGGAGCATTTTTAATGGCCTTATATTAATATCGCAAAAGTATAAACAAAAGAGAAGGTTAGTTCATTGATGAAAGTGGAAGTGAATCCAATTAATAGTGTTTTTATGTTAAAGTTATACAGTTGATATTTTATTACATAATTTCAATAGAAAGGAACAAAATCTGTATGATAAAGGATGGGTCAAATGGCGAAAAGAATAGTAGGTAGTATGTTGTTTTTATTACTAGGCATGGTTAGTTTTACTTTTTTATCTGGCTTAAAAGTTGAAGCAGCAGATCCAGTGCATACTGTATCCTCTCAAGAAACGGTAGAATCGATTGCAGCGATCTATGATATATCGACAGAGCAATTAATGGATATGAATGGTTTACCGGATGGTAAGTTATATATTGGCCAGAAGTTAACCATTCAAAATGCTTATACTCCTTCGAACTATCAGTGGTCAGAGAGAGGGAAACAAATTGGGAATTATGCGAAAACTTTTACAGGATTTAAAAAAACGGCTGGACAAGAGACACCTATCAAAGGGTTTGATTCTAGCGGATTGATTCATTGGGTACTCTCCCGGCAAAAGGTGCCTATCGACCGTTTGTCAGTTGAAGGCTATTATAAGCAAGGAATGGATACAAATACACCTAAGGCTGGAGATATTATATTTTTTCTGGAAAAGGGGAGTTCAAAAGTCGTGACCGCTGGAATCTATCTGGGGGGAAATCAGTTCGTTAATTCTGGATACGGAGCGGAGACAGTTCAGGTGAGATCTACCATGGAAAAATATTTTGCACAATACCAAGCCGAGTATAAAACGTATACACCAAAAGGAG
Organism: Peribacillus sp. S4; assembly: GCF_046715815.1. NCBI lineage: Bacteria > Bacillati > Bacillota > Bacilli > Caryophanales > Bacillaceae > Peribacillus > Peribacillus sp. S4. Next base: position 1,927,126 of record NZ_CP175708.1, read on the forward strand.
AGCATGTCGTTCAAAATAATGAAACACTTAAAAGTATCTCGGATAATTACGGTGTATCGGTGGATACAATCAAAAAGCGTAACGCGTTACCAACTGATAGCTTGATGCAGGGACAGTATCTTCAAATATACAGCAGTCCCATGTATCCATTTTATTCCAATCAAGAGGCTTCCTATGATAAAGCTTATGATGTCATAAAGTATGCTTATACTCTACGTGGATTTACCTATGTTTTCGGAGAATATGATCCGATGATTGGAATGGATTGCAGCGGTTTTATCTATTGGGCCATGAAGGAGCAGGGTATTTCCCTTAAACGGGGTTCGGCAGCGGACTACTATTCCTTGCTGCCGAAACTCAGAGATCCAAAGGCAGGGGACTTAGTATTTTTTAGCGATACAGACTTAAGTCAAGAGATAACCCACGTCGGTATTTATCTAGGGGATGGTCGTTTTATTCATACAACAAGGAATACTGGTGTTCATATATCTGACCTTACTTCAAGTGATTTTAATAAGAAGTTCGAAAGTTTTGGGCAAGTTCAAATCAATATGGACTAAGATAGACACGAGAGAGTTAGAATACTTGGATTTTCTAGTCATATTATCCCCTTAAGGTAGGCAGTGTAACAAGATCACGAACAAACGATGTTACAACTACTATCTTGAGGGGTTTTTAATGGCTTAAAAAGGACAAAAGTTTTGTGGAATATACAAATGAAAAGAAAATGAAAGTTGTTAAGTTTTATCGGATATTAATAGATGTTTTAACTGCAATAAGAATCGAAATTGTGGATTAGAAAAAAGTTGTACTGTTTATAAAAAAGAAAAACCGAAATGACCTGATTTCGGTTTTTCTTAATGGGCTAATTGGGCAGTTAGTTCATTAAGAAAACTTTATTTAAATGATTGTGGTAAAAATTTCAAGTTAATTTTAAGAAAATGCTAGTTTTAGAAGGGACTGACTATGATATTGGAAACGAATATTTAAAGAGTAATTGAAAGATTTAAAAGTGTAAAAAGCCTTGGAGATAAAGCGGTAAATCAATTTCTATAGGAAAATACATGGGACTCATAATATCGAGTCTGTTGCGGTAATAGTAAAGCATTTGAGTGGAAATATGATTTCACAAGGTGGAATGACTTTTTAACTTTAGACGGGGAAAAGGGATATAGAAATCGTGATGAAGAATTTATAGAAGATATATCTTCAAAATCCGAGCTAACTATTGTTTGGGAAAAGGATGGAAAATCCTAATTGATATATACTTCAGAAAAAAACTGTTTTCTTAACGGGTGCCAGAGAATTTTATCTTGGTATAATCCATATGGATATTTTTATTTACTTTCATAATTTCTGCCACCAGCTTTTCTTGGTGAGATGATCTTAGATCCTTTTACTATATTCATCGATTTCGGTTAACATAGCAGCTGTTTTTCTTACTCTTAGAGTTGTTGAGCCTAATACTTCCCGCAATCGAATGGCTTTGATCCTCTTGTCCCTATATCCTTAAACAATGCTTGTCTCGTTCTTTCCCTTACGTTATGAATGCGTATACTTCCAATTTTTGTGCGATTGATTGAATATTTAAAAAACATTTGTTAGTTTCTGTAGTTTTATATTAGATTCTGTGGTTCCTGTGATAAATTAAAGGTGTTTTTTTGTAAGAAAAACACGAAAAAAACAATATATGTGTTTTGGGGTTTAATGGTATGCAAACTTTAAAGAAACGGTAGAAAGAAACTTTATAATTCTTGCAAATGGAAACAAACTTAAGAGGAGAAACCAATATGAATCATCTACAAAAGCAAATACTTTCTTTCCTTGAGGAATGCAATAGAGAAAGATGTGTAAGTAAAATTGCTGAAAAGTACGATAAAAATCTTGAAGTGGTAAGGGCTGAGTTAGTGATACTTGCGAACAAGAAGCTCATAGCTATCAAAAAGAGTACAACTGGGAAGATAAGCAGAGCAACGATTAGTCCAAAAGGTAAACAGTGCTTCAGGGAAGCTACTGCAATTAAGGGTTCAGTCCAAGAGCAAATCAATGAGTTGAAACAAAAGTTGTCAGCTCTGGAAGCCTCCTTCATACGTGCAAAAGAGAATCCAACTGGGGAGAACAAACAGTCACTATTGGATAATGCGAATACGGTTCAATCAGTGGCTTATGGATTAAACTCATTTTTAAAGTTGGATTGGATACCTTAAAGTAAACAATAACCTGAGAGGATAATCTGGGAACTCTTGTACATCTACATCATCAGGATCAAAACAGGCTAGCTCATGGGTTTATTGTCTAGGTGAGCTAGTTAATGAGATCCACCAAAAAAGGTCCGAGCCTAGTTGTATTGTTATCATCCATTATTTATTGTCAACCCCTTAAGGGAGCGACAGTCTGTGATGCACCGAGGCCGTTGGAGTCATACTAACGAATGGGCTCTATTGGCACCATAGTTCATCGCCTTACTCACCCAGCCATAGAATGGGTATGGACGATTATCATTCTGTTGGTGGAGCGCTGATTTTTGCGCTTAATGGATATGGCTGACATATTTGCAAGCTCTTGTCCTAATTCAGTACCAGTAAAGGTTGCTACAGATAGTTGAGTGTCTATTTTTTTTGCTGTTGTTTGTTTTTTGACATAATAGAAAACCTTATTTAGATAAATTATGGCTAAGGGGCAGAATAGCTTAATAAAAATAGGTAGATTAAGTGTGTTCAAGAAAGAAAAGTTTGTGGACTAATGAAAATAGAGAGTGTTATGTAGACTAATGATGTATAAAATATAACAAACAAAAGAAAAAACCAGTTTTATTAGACTGGCTTTTTCATCTTAATAGAACACTTTGTTAAATTCAGTTTTTGAGACTTACATGCTCAATCATCCGCTTCATTACCTGAATTTGCCCCATATGAGTCGCTTCATGCATTAATGTTAAACCTGCAAGTTCTCCAACAGTCTTACATCCTAGGAATGGTGTATCTAAATCTTGATCTAGCTGTTCAGGAGGAATTTGCTTTAAACGAGTTAATTGATCTTTCAACTGTACAACCAGCTGATCCATAGCAGGTATATTCCCTGTCCAATCGGCTGGTTTTGTGCCATTCCCAAACAACTTTATATAATTCGTGGGAAGATGGGTTGTTACATTCGGGAAACCAAACATAGTTTGTTCTGTAATTGTCAAAACGTGACCAGTATGCCAATGAATTGTGTTATTAAAGCCATCTGGCTGCACATCGTTTAGTTCCTTAGAAATGGACTCTACATTCTTGATGAAGTATTCTCTCGTCATCTCAAATTGCTTAAATACAAGTTGATTCATGTTTTCTCCCCTCTCACTAACAAAATCATCCATATTATACCAGTAAAAGCCGGAAAAGAATATGGTTTGAATTTCCTGAAATTAGCTTTATTTCAACCGGTTCTTGTTCCGCAATAGGGAGCAATCTTTTATAAAGAATCGCATTACTTATAGAACTATATTATTAGCATTGTTACAAAAATAAAAATTCCCATGAGGTTTTTTGGGCTCAACTGAAAATTCGATAAATACAAGTTAAATGCTAAACGATAATTGTTATACAATTGTAAAATTATACAGTTTCATTTGCGGTATAATGGAAATTATTAGAAATGTATTCTGGTGTATGAATATTTACATATAGAGAGCTATTCATTCTTCAAATTCTAGAATTAAAAAGGATCCAAATAATTTCTGAATAAAGATACCCTCAAAAAAATTAACTATTAAAGTAATGTTTGAGGGTAAAGTGATTAAAAGGGAGGGGAATTGTTTTTGACTATAATAGATATTGACCAATTGCTTTTTGCTACTGAAGAACTTGCCGAAGAGTCAATTCCATTTCATCTCGATGCATTTGATATTGATCAATTATTAGATAAAACAGATAACTGGTAAAGAAAAGCATACGTGAAGTGAACTGCACGCTAATGGAGGTTGCATGGGGATGGTCAATTTAAAGATGCAATTGGCTGGCTTCATCGCTCCTTTAACGATTGGTTTTGTCATAGACGCTTTCGATGGATCGTTTAATGGAGCTGTTTGGTTATTGGTTTCATTCGGAGTCGTTTGTTTTATCGCTTTCATGACCTTGAAATTGGGTAAGGAAAATTTCATGACTGAACATCCACAAACAATTCCTGCTGTAAAATAGTTTGAAATCAATGCAGGAAAAAGTGGTTATGATTTATAAAAGTTTGTTCGAAATCATATATAGATAGTGCAAAAACTCTACCGGTTAGATCTTGAAAGCCTGATGTTACTGAATTTCAGCTAACAGGGCTTTTTATATTTTTATACGCCATTAGCAATAATATTAATCAAACAGTATGGCCTTGGCATTTTCCATGATGAATATATAACTTTTCTAATGTCTGCAATTAATCTAAATGGTGGACCTGTCAAAGGGAAATGAATATACCATATCGTGCAGTAGAGTCCGAGGGAAGCACTAGTATAACTTTGGTGAAATCAGATGAAAATAACCAATGTTTTTAAGGAGGAAGCAAATGAAAGTAAATAAAATACATCATGTAGCAATAATTTGTTCCGATTATGAAAAGTCAAAGAACTTCTATGTAAATATTTTAGGGTGTGATATCGAGAAGGAAACATATCGGTCAGAAAGGAAATCGTATAAATTGGACTTAATCGTCGGAGGGGAATATCAGCTGGAATTGTTCTCATTTCCTGATCCCCCGCATCGTCCTAGTTATCCTGAAGCTAGGGGGCTTAGACATCTTGCTTTTGAAGTGGAAGATATTAATCTAGCGATTGAAGATTTAGAAAAAGAAAACATTCCAGTCGAACCAATCCGTGTTGATGAGTTAACAGGAAAAAGGTTCACTTTTTTTAGTGATCCGGATGATTTGCCTATTGAAATATATGAAAAATAGGATGAGGTTACCTCTATTTCTTAAGCTGATTTCTAAGATGAATACGATGATTTAAAGAGGTTACTTATATCAATTAAACTATGAAGATTCCCTATGATATGTCGATACCATTAAGTTTGATCCACTTGTATTCCATATTTCGATGAGAGCTGAAATAATCATCGGCTATACTATCTGTAGATTGGTCATTTAAATATGTCAGGAGATAAAAAAATGAATGTTTACAAATTTACAGTGTTGATACTTTTAACGACATTTTTGATGGGTTCTTCTTTTGCAGTAGTTAAAATTGGTCTACCTTATTCATCCCCATTATTATTAGCAGCATTACGCTTCACACTTGCCGGACTCATAATGGCGATAATCGTAATCTTTTTAAAAAGACCGCACCCAAACTCTAAAGGGGATTGGATAAAAATGCTCATTATCGGCACTTTTCAAACAGCCGGAGTAATGGGGTGCATTTTCCTGAGTTTAAGCACGATTACAGCAAGTGAATCCTCCATTCTTACATTCACGAACCCGTTGCTTGTTGTTGTATTCGGTACGATCTTTTCACAAACACGCTATATACTATATCAATGGATTGGTGTTTTATTAGGATTAGTTGGAGTAATTATAACGATGGGCGCGCAACTTGAATTTAAGGTTGGTATTCTTTTCGGCATTCTTTCTTCTGTTTTCTGGGCGATTTCCACTTTATTGGCGAAAAAATGGGGGGCGATTTCCGATACATGGGTTTTATCTGCCTATCAGATGCTTTTTGGCGGTTTACTGCTTTTACTTGGCAGCTTTATTCTTGAAAAACCATTTTTCATACTGAATGGCAATTCGTTGTTCATTTTATTATGGTTAAGTATCATGTCATCGATCGTGCAATTTGCTGTTTGGTATTACCTTTTACAAAAGAGTGATCCAGGAAAAACAAGTGCCTTTTTATTTTTGGCACCTTTCTTCGGTGTATTATCAGGGTGGGCACTATTAGGTGAACAGATATACACTTCACTCTTGATTGGCGGACTGTTTATCATCATTGGCATCTATCTTGTAAATAGCAATTTCCAAAAGGAAAATAAAATAGTTAAAAGAGCTTTATAGTAATCGCATGGATTTAAGCCGCAAAAGACAGAAAGTCCCTCATGGTGAAAAAGAACCTTTCTTTTTCATCATGAGGGATTATTAAATTATACCTCTATACAAAAAACTTCTTTAAATCCTTCTTTCCCTTTAGGTGTGACTTTTACTGCGCGAATAGATGGAACACGGACTATCCAGCCTAAATCAAAAAAATGGGTAAGGATCCCATTCCCTAAAGCTCCGCCAAGATGATGGTGACGTTCACTCCAGTCTAAACATGAGTGGGAAAATGAACGGCGTTTTCTTCTTAAATCAAGTAAATCGATGCCGAATTCTGAAAAAAAATGATCTCCTTTGGGTGTAACTGTAAACTCTCTCTCTTCTTTTTTCAAATATCCGGCTTTCAACATCGATTCAGTTAATTGGACGCCTAGTTTTCCTGCCAAATGATCATAGCAAGTTCTGGCTTCCTGAAGCATTTTGACCTGACTTGATTGTTTTAACGACCGAACTTCAGGAGGTGGGGAAATGGCAAGAAACGATTCCAAAATGTGCGCAATTTCTCCATTTGCTAGCTGATAATAGCGATGTCGTCCCTGTTTTTCAACTATAACAAGGTTTCCTTCCACTAACTTAGAAAGGTGAAAGCTGGCAGTTTGAGGGGTTATTGCAGCCATCAACGCTAATTCACCTGCCGTATGAAAACGCCCATCCAGCAGACTTGCAAGTATTGTTGCACGTGACGTTTCCCCAAGGAGGGAGGCTATCTCCACCATATTTGGATTTATACTCAAAATAGTTACCAACCTTTCTGCCGATAGATTAGTTAATAAGCTGAACGCCAATTAATCAGCATTAAAAATAAGTAAACTTATACTTCCATTATACAGTACCGCTGTCCTGGGATATTCGGTATATTCACGATTCCTGCTTTAATTAAATTTGAAAAAGAACCCTACAATAAAATTGGATAGTGTTCATTTCGTATTTTTTCGGAGCATATATGCAGAAATGATAACTTGGCATTAAAGCAATGCATATGAAACAAGGAGACTGCCCAAAATCAAAAAATTCATCTATAAATTATTTAGATGCTAGTTAATCCTCACTCGAAGGAAATTAATGGTCTTTGCTTTTAGTGAACGTTTTTTAACATAACTTTTTTAAACGGTTAACTGTGGTTTTAATTTGGAAGCAGGAGAACTGTTTTTAGGCTAACTAGAAATAAGAATGAAATGGGAAAGGGTAAACCCCAGGTGTCAAGCACATTACATCTTGAGTCATTTCTATAAGGATTTTATTGATGAATGAACGAGTTAAATTGGGGGCATCCGTTAAATTGGGTGCTTTTTTTATTAAGGAGAGATTATGAAATCAGGAGAGGCTAAAGAGAAGACTGTAAAGAAGAAAGACTGTCTATCCTTTAGATAAGCGTTTTTTACTGAAGTATATTCTTTGTAAACTAGGCATACATTGGTACATGTTCACTAACAGTAAACGTTCATAATAGTCTTGGAATAAATACCGGTGATTAGTCCCTTTTGTGAATTTAGTAGTTAAATAGGAGGGAATGCAGCGTATGAAAATGTCAGACGTTGGATTTAAAGGTCAAGTTTTTGGATTTATAAAGTTCACACCTTTTGTGGAAAGTTTTTTGTCTGGAGATTTATATATGAATAATTTCAAAAAGTATATTGATATAGAAAGTGCTTCAGGAGAAAAAGGTGTAGGAGACAAATTTGAAGCAACACATGTTTTTACGGAATTAACCATGAATTTTTTTACTCAAGATACCAATGAATTAATAATGTCGGGGCGAACTAAAAAATTGAATTTCAGAAAAAATATAAATGAAAAAAGACCATTATATTGTATGTTTGCAATTATTGGCGATATGTTAAAAGTGGTTAACGAGGATGAAAAATATTACTATACCAAATTTGATTTACCTAATGAACAAATCGATAAAATGATCAGGGAGTTCGGAGATAGCTTGATTTTTGTTACCCCATCGCAATTTATTGACAGAATTACTAGAACACTCAATGAAAAAGGTTATGCTTACAGAGGCGGCTTGGTAAAATATGATGATTATAACATCAATTCCTCAGCTAGGATGAGCTCTTATAAAAATCAAGGGACAGATATTTATTTTTGGAAAGATAAATACTTTGAAAATCAATATGAATATCGCATAGTTCTCACAGATCAAGAAGTTGATGAAGCCTTAATTGTGAACATAGGTGATATTTCAGACATTAGTACGATTTTTAATGCAAATGAATTTTTCAGTGATAAATTTGAAATAAGATTACGAAAGAAAGGAAATCTAAGCATCCATTAAATGGGTGCTTTTTATATTTGCAGGATTAGGTGTGGGAATATTTATAAATTTGGACTACTTTTCATATCTTTAATTTTTAAACCATTTATGTTTTAAGTGACCGCCATTCAATAGAATCCAAAATACAGCAAAACTACCCTGAAAATGACGACTTTCTTCTATGTTATTTATAAAAAACAAAAAAGTATCATTCGCTTTTAGATCATAGGGACCACGGTATCAAAACGTGGAAATATACTAAGCAAATATCGGCAACGTAATTACAATGGTGATTAGTGTATAAGCTCTATCACTTAATAAGATTGTTTTGATGTCTGCTGCAGCTATTTGATCCGCTCTTATAGGGAGTGACTTTTGAAGGTACTTCCTTTCGTGTTTGGCTCAACAGCTACCCTTTGACTAGGCTAATACGCATCAATCGCAACCTGTTCTTCAAACGAAATCCCCTTTTAGTTGTAGGGGAAGTAATGTTTTAATACCGACTTTTTTGCTTTTATTTTTAACAGCAAATTACTGGAAATCTGATGTGAATTCGTGTAATCTACAAAAGTATGTTTTTTTCCAAATCGTAAAGGGGGACCATAATTGAGTTCAACAAATCGTAAACAGACAACAATTGTTGCTCTTTTGCTTGCGGGTACATTCATTGCGATCTTGAATCAAACTTTAATGATTACCGCCATTCCTCCTGTAATGGAGGAGATGAATGTTACGGCAAATAGTGCACAGTGGCTAACAACCGTTTTTATGCTGGTTAATGGGATCATGATCCCTGTTAGCGCGTTTTTACTGGAGCGCTTTACCACCAGACAGCTTTTCCTTTCCGCGATGGGGATATTTGCTATTGGTACATTGGTAGCAGGGCTGGCTCCTAATTTTGGAATGCTGCTGCTAGGAAGGATGATTCAGTCGAGCGGAGCAGGAATCATGCTCCCGTTAATGCAAACAGTCTTCCTAATGATCTTCCCTGTGCATAAACGGGGTGCAGCCATGGGACTGGTCGGGCTGGTCATTTCCTTCGCGCCGGCTATTGGTCCCGCTTTATCTGGCTGGGTTACGGAGACCTACTCATGGAGGGTGTTATTCTTTATCATTCTTCCAATTGCTATTATTGATATCATCGTTGCGTTCTTCGCTTTAAAAAATGTAACAGAAGTTACACGGCCAAAAGTGGATGTGCTTTCGATTGTTTTATCTTCCGCAGGTTTCGGTGGATTATTGTATGGATTTACAGCGGCTGGTAATTATGGCTGGACAGACGAGAGTACAATCATATCCCTAGGCATTGGGACAATTTCACTTGTTTGGTTCATCAACAGGCAATTGCGACTGAAACATCCAATGCTGGAGTTCCGTGTGTTCACGTATTCATTATTCCCGATTGCTATCATTATTGGAGCCATTACCTTTATGGGTCTGATTGGTGCCGAAACGCTCATCCCGCTATTTATGCAAAACATGCGAGGATTTACTGCCTTTGAAGCTGGATTAGCCATACTCCCTGGAGCACTTATTACCGGAATAATGTCCCCGTTCATTGGACGTATTTTCGACCGGATTGGGGCCAGGTGGCTGGTTATTGGCGGATTACTCCTCATAACCGCTTCCTCCTTTACTTTTATGAATGTTGGTCCTTCGACAAGTTTTACATTTATAATGGTCATGTACAGTATTCGGATGTTCGGATTAGCCATGGTTATGATGCCTGTTTCAACGGCCGCCTTAAACCAGCTGCCTAAACGGTTAATCGCCCATGGTGCAGCAATGGATAATACGATGAAAATGATTGCCGCATCTGTAGGTACGGCAATACTTGTTACTGTGATGACATCAGCTACCGAAAATGCTCAGCAGCGTCCCGAGATAGTCCATCCTGATATGTATGGCGCGCAAATCTCATTTATTGTCATCGCTGTACTTTCGTTAATTAGCTTCCTCATTTCTTTTAAAATAAAGGATCAAAAATCAGCAGGAAAAGAGTTCGGGGAGAAGAATTAAAGGTTTGAATCCGAGTTTTTTAGCTAAATAATAGAACTCCATTTTTTACCTTGTTATGAATCTGGAGACTTTCCCTCCAGGCCCTATCATTCCTTCGTCATGCCTATCTAGGAGATTCTAAAAAAGAGGGGGAACAAGTCATCCAGGTGATTGTTCTCCCTCTTTTTTCATTTTATTAATTTAACCATTTTAGAAACTGGATCGTTTAAGAGCGCGCCATTCTTTAAACAATTTGAAAAAAAAAAAGAAGGCGTGATTTTGGAATTCATCGAACACCCACGTCTCCAATATCGTGTAGAATTTGGCCAGGCGGAAGCAGTCTTGTATCATGAGGAATTGACGAATGGAAACCAACGGGATGTTCCAATAAAAGTACTGGATAATCAAGAAGGATGGGAGGGGGATAAAGTGGAATGGTATATACAAAAAGTAGTAGCTGATTTATTAGGAGTATCCAAGGCAACGGTCTACCATTATGGAAAGCAGAAGAAAATCATTAAAATTCTGGACCCACATCGATTACATAAAGAGGCCCGTTATGAAAAAGCGGAAGTGGATCGATTAGTGTATGAAAAACAATTTTTAGTACTGGTATGAGTCCAAATGATGTTGCAAAGAAATTGGGGTTATCTGTACAAAGTGTTTATAAGTATATTCAAGATGGTTCCATAAAAGGTGAGGCCGTCCCTTATGGGGATAAAAGAATCACGTATGTAATTTCGGAAACAGCCTATCAGGAAGCAGAGAAGTCACTCAAACCAACTTTCACTCAGCGTCCAAAAAGATATGAATATTATGATTCAAAAAATAACATTGCTTTGTATCAAAGGATTCATTCGTCCAAAATAAAATATCATAGGCACGTGTGGTTCGTAATGAAGAAAATGTATTTGGTTTTTTACCTACCCAATATCCAAAAGTGGTTGACGTATGAAGAAGGAATGAAAACTTATACTTTAAAGCCATCATACTCGATCCACCAGTCTACTTTGGATTATAAAGGCTATGTTGAGCTTCAGGTACCAAAAAACGAAGTAGTATTTTATCCCTTCATTGACTATTTATATGGAATTTAGGGAATGGAAAACATGAGACTGAGGGCACAGGATCACACGATAGTACTCTTCATTCGAGCAGGGGAAAGACCATTAACGACAAAGGGTTTCTTTGCAGCTGATATTCTGCCATTTTTAATAAAAGGAGACATCTACAATGAAGAGGGTCACCTGATTTTTCGAAATTTCTATCGAAAAACTAGTTTGGAATTACCTATTGATCTATTAGAAAGTATGACAGAGTTAGATGAACAAGAAGGAATCAGTATGAGTAAGTGGGTAGAGCAAAAATTATCATCCATGCTAAAGTGATTTTGATTGAAGAAGGAGTTATTGGATTCATTCAAATAACTATATATTATCGGAGCTTAGGAATTATGTATATAAAACTAATCCTAAGAAGAAGATTTAAGAGATATACAATAGATATCTCTTAAAATAGTGTGATTCTAAAAGCTTCTATTTAAATCGAATGAACCATTATCCATAAAACAAAAGTTAATTTCGCTGTAAAGCGAATCTCAGTAACAAAGATTAGACATTTAAAGGTAATCTTTATATTATTGAAGGATTTTTGAATAATGGATGAAATTTCAACTTGCATTGGTAATTACTGATATTCCACGTAATGATTGCGTACCGTAAATTTGAATAAGAAAACAAATCCATAATTAAGCCATACCTGATTATTTAAGGAATAGATTTAACAAAATTCCCCACCAATAAAATGATATTATCATTTTTATAGATTTAGTTTAAAGTAGTCACAAAATCAATGAATAGACTATCCTGCCTACAAAATTCAATTGGGAAAGCACTCACTCTTCTCGAACTGATAAGGGTGGGCTACTATATCTGAAACTACGAAAATAGACTTTTAATTAGTTGAAGTGAACCCAAAAAGTTAGACACTTTATTTAATTAGGCAACCTTGAGGGCATGAACTCGGTAATCTACCGGGCTCATGTCTTTTAATTTCCCCTTAATTCGTTGATGATTTGAGAAACTAGCTTTACCCCTCTACTAGGCATACAATAAGCGAAACATCTTTCTTCCCTGTTTATATTCAACAGAATAATCAATTGTAGTTGTTCCGTATTGAAACCTATGCATGTTGTATAATCCCCTCTTGGCCAATCTACAATTAGAAATGTCTAAAGTAAGAAGATTGAATGGGAAATTATTACAGCTACAAAAAATATATTGAACTGAAAAAAAATAAAGTACTCTCTGGTTATGAGGCACATTTAGGTTTAAACGAGCCTTGTATTTTCAGGTTGTCGAGAGAACCATCTTATGATTTGTTGAGCAATAACATCTACAAATTCAGCAAAATCATGCAATTGCTCCTTTGGACATTCATCACCCTTAGGTTGATAATTTGTTTTTGCATGTGCGAACATGTTTCTAGTGTTTGAAACAGAACTAGCTATTTCATCAAACGCCTTTTGGCGATCCTCTGATTTGTTATCTATATTTATTTTATTTGTTTTCTTTAAGAATTTTGGTGCATGTTTAACTAAATCAAGTAGGTCACAACATGTCTCAATTGTAATCCTAGTTGCTAAAAAATCTTTATTGTTATTTCTATGCTCCTCAAAAATTTTACCTAATTCCAGTATATAATTCGCATCTGGAGTGAGTGCTTTAGGACTAGAAAGTTTATTTACGGTTTTTTCAATTAAATCTTTTCTTATTACTGTTTGAGAAACATATTCAATAACACGTGTATATGTTAAGATTAGCATTTCTGGATCATGAGTAGTAATAGTTGTGTTATAGATATCAAGTAATTCATTAATCCCCTTACCGTATATTAAAGGTCTTAATTTTAGGTTAGTTAGTTCAGAATCTGCAAAATCTGCAACTTCTTCCCAAGGATTGTGATCTGGTTTAGGGGCTATGTATGCTTCTAAACCCAGCGTTGACTTTAGTTCGAAAATATAGGAGTTAAATAAATGGTCTATTACATGATGATCAATTCCATCTCTTGATGATATTTGAAGGAATATGTCATCATTATCTACTGGTGGGACGTATTTACTAAGTTTTCCTTCCATTGTTAAGATGATACCGAAACTAGTTAGTCCATTTACAATGTTTAACTGATAGGACTTTTCTGAAATTATAATATTTTTACTGAAATCCATATCACTTTCTAAAAATAGCTTATTGAAAATTTCCCAATTATTGCATCCGACTCTTATGAATGCTAGTTTTTTGCCAATAAATTTATAATTATCAACGTTCTTTCCATTTTTTGCTTCATTAACAATATTTAGAATCAAACCAAGTTTATGTTTATAATCTTCATAAGACCTTGGTAACCCTATACTAATTTCAGTATTATAGTCAATTATAGTAATATCATTATTTGTTTCCTCTTCATCTATCACTTCTCCATCTTCATCCCAATATGGATAATAATGATCTAAATCGTATTTAATTTCATAGTTTTCGCAAAAATCTAATAGTTGGTCTAGCTCCTGTTTTAAGTTTTCTGGTTCAAATTTCACCTTCAATTTATTTCATCCTTTTTTTAAAAAAATATATCATGAATAATAGGATATTGTTAGTAATAAGGTCAGCAAATTGTGTTTTATAATACAATGTGAATATTCTCCTTCTACGTAATTCTTTTTTATCAATGAACAACAGCTTTATTTTTTCCATTCCAGCATACTATCACATCTCAAAATCCAACTTACTTTCATAAATACTGTATAGTGTTTTCTTTGATTCTACCCAACCATTAGCCTATATTGTGATAAAAATGATGATAAATTACCAATATAATCAATAATTATAAATACTAAGGAACAAGCATATATACCTACAAAAGCAGATGTTAATTTTCAGAAAGATTTATTTGATGCAGAGAATAAGATGAGGGGGAGTGTGGCTCCGGCAGACTACAAGCATCGTGTACTTCCTCTTATTTTTTTTCGGTATCTTTCAAATAGATTTGAACAAAGGAAATTTGAAATTGAAGCAATGACCCAAGACAACAATAGTGACTGGTACTCGGAGGACGAAGAGACACGACAAATCTTTTTAGAAGACCATGATTTGTCCCGTGCTGAAAACGTATTCTATGGTCCGGAGGAATCACGTTTATCTAGATGGTGTGACAAATAAGCAATATGCGCTTGCGACAGTTAACTTATTTAATGGGAGGCAGTTTAAAGTCTTAGAAGTTGAAAGGGAAAATCGTTCGCTTTCTATGCTGATTTTATCTTCCGCAGCGACAGTCAATTGGAATCAGCTGATTGATGAGCTATTAGTGAATTTAGTGAATAGTAGTGGTGTGAGGGAGAAAGAATTAATTAAAGCAGTGGAACGAAGAAAAGTTATAGTGCAAAAAGCAAAGCATAGTAAAAAGGGGTATAAACATAGAGCGAAGCTGTTGATTAATAAAAAATAATATGAATATCGTAGGATATAAGTGTAACGAAAAATAGAATTTATTGTTAATCTCTAATTCTTCATTCAATTTAATTGGTATAATAGACATAGATAAAAGATTTTAACTACAGGAGGCAACAACATGGCAACAGCAAACTTAGGCTTTGAAGAGAAGTTATGGCAGATGGCAGATAAATTACGTGGATCGATGGATTCCGGTGAATATAAAAACGTCGTATTAGGATTATTATTTTTAAAATATGTATCGGATGCATTCGAAGAGAAGTATTTAGAACTTAAAAATGATGAATGGGCAGATGAAGAGGATCGCGATGAATATGTCGCTGATAATATCTTCTTCGTACCACAAGAAGCACGCTGGTCATTCATCAAAGACAATGCGAAAAAACCTGAAATTGGTCAGTTAATCGATTTAGCTATGGTCGCAATCGAGAAAGAAAACCCATCACTTGTAGGGGTTCTACCAAAATCATTTGCGCGTCCAGAACTCGATAAAACACGTCTTGGCGAAACAATCGACTTATTCTCATTCAAAGTCGGTGATGAAGAAAGCCGTCAGAAAGATATTTTAGGTCGCGTATATGAGTACTTCTTAAGTAGATTTGCAAGTGCGGAAGGTAAAAATGGTGGGGAATTCTATACGCCATCATCCGTCGTACAATTATTAGTAGGAATGTTAGAACCATATAAAGGTCGCGTATATGACCCAGCTTGTGGTTCAGGTGGTATGTTCGTTCAATCATCTAAATTCGTGAAAGAACATCAAGGTAAAATTGATAATTTATCAGTTTATGGACAAGAGTCTAATCCGACAACATGGAAGCTTTGTAAGATGAACTTAGCTATTCGTGGAATTGATGGTAATTTAGGTGTGCACAATGCAGATACATTCCATAACGATTTACACAAAGGATTAAAAGCGGATTATATTTTAGCGAACCCTCCATTTAATATTAGTGATTGGGGAGGAGAAAAGTTAACAGATGATGTGCGTTGGCAATATGGTATTCCACCAAAAGGTAATGCCAACTATGCGTGGGTACAACATATGATTTCAAAACTCGCACCAGCAGGCACAGCTGGCTTTGTATTGGCGAATGGCTCCATGTCTTCAAATACAAGTGGTGAAGGTGAAATCCGTAAAAACTTAATTAAAAATGATCGAGTTGAATGTATCGTGACTTTACCTGGACAACTATTCTACTCAACACAAATCCCAGTATGTATATGGTTTGTATCGAAAAATAAAGCGAAAACAGGTAAACGTGAACGTAATAATAACATTTTATTTATCGATGCACGTAATCTCGGATTTATGGCAGACCGTACACATAAAGAGTTTAGCGAAGAGGATATTAAAAAAATTACAGATACATTCCATGCATGGCGTGGTACGAATGATCAAGAGTATGCAAATGAACTTGGATTCTGTAAAGAAGCTAAGTTAGAAGATGTAAAAGAAAATGACTATATCCTAGCTCCTGGACGTTATGTTGGTTTAGCAGAACAAGAAGATGATGGCGAACCATTTGAAGAAAAAATGGATCGTTTAACAAGTGAATTATCAGAGCAATTTGCGAAGTCGAAAGAGTTAGAAGAACAAATTCGCCGAGCATTAGGGAGGATTGGGTATGAAATCTAACTGGACTGAGTTAACTATTAATGATGTTTGTTCAGTAACTGATTGTCAACATAAAACAGCTCCAACTTTAGATATTGATACAGAATATAGAATGTTGCGAACGGCTAATATCCGTAATGGTCAGTTACGAGATGTTGATGAGACTAAATCGGTTACAAAAGAGATATATGACCAATGGAGTGTAAGAGGTTATTTAATACCTGGAGATGTTATTTTAACAAGAGAGGCACCAATGGGAGAGGTAGCCTTATTAAGAGAAAATGAAAAATATAAGTATTTTCTAGGTCAAAGAATGTTGCAATTGAAAGCTTCCCCAAAGGTTATAACACCAGAATTTTTATATTACTCTCTGCAAACAAAAGAATTACAACATCAAATTATGATGAATGAAGGAACGGGATCAGTTGTTAGTAATATACGAATTCCTTTGTTGAAAAAGATGAAACTATTTGTTCCAACATTATCCGAACAAAAGAAAATTACTAAACTTTTAATTGATATTGATAATAAAATACTTTTAAATAAAAAAATTATAGTTAATCTTGAACAACTCTCTCAAACCTTTTTCAAACATTGGTTTATCGACTTTGAATTTCCAAATGAAGAAGGTCAACCGTATAAATCAAGTGGTGGCGAAATGGTGGAAAGTGAGTTAGGGGAGATACCTAAAGATTTTACTTTGAGACTTTTAAATGATATTTGCGAGGTGAAAGATGGAACCCATGATTCCCCTAAACAAGTTGAAACTGGATATCCGTTAGTTACATCAAAACATTTGAAAGCTAATGAAATTGATTTTAGCACAACTAAATTGATTTCAGAGGATGACTTTGTAAAAGTTAATAAGAGAAGTCTAGTAGAATATAAAGATATTTTAATCAGTATGATAGGAACTGTGGGAAGATTATATTTTGTACAAGAGCATCATGTAAATTATGCAATTAAAAATATAGGATTAATCAAATCTTCTCAAACAGAGATTGCGGAATTCATTTATATGTATTTTAAAAGTCCGTTTATGATTAATTATATTAAGGAACGTATGACGGGAAGCACTCAACAATATATTAGTTTAACTGAGTTAAGAAAAATTCCTGTTATATATCCGAATAAAGAAATTATAGAATTATATTTAGAGACGTGTAAAGTAAACTTCGATATGATTTACAACCTAACAAAAGAAAATCAAAAACTTACTCAACTCCGCGATACTCTTCTCCCAAAACTTTTATCAGGTGAAATCGAAATTCCTGATGAATTGGAGGTGTAATAAATGTTTAGGTACAATGAATCTGAATTAGAGGTTGCCACGTTGGAATGGTTAGAAGAACTAGGCTATGAAATCGTTGAAGGTCCAGATATTGCGCATGATGGGGAAAGTCCAGAACGTGAAAGTTATCATGATGTCGTGTTAGTGGATCGTTTGGGTGAATCTTTACGAAAGATTAATCCAACACTTGAAACAGCGGTTATCGAAGAAGCCGTACAAAAGATTGTAGCAAATGCTTCACCAAATTTGATTATAAATAACAAGGGATTCCATAAGCTTGCGACGGATGGTATTGAGATTCAAATTCAAGGTGAAGATGGCTACAATCCAACGGTATCAGTCTATGTTTTTGACTTTGAAAACCCACAAAACAATGATTTTATGGCAGTTAATCAGTTCACAATTATCGAAGGACAAGCGAATAAACGTCCAGATGTCATAGTCTTTGTAAATGGTCTACCAGTAGTTGTCATGGAATTGAAAAATGCGACCAATGAAGATGTCGATATTACAGATGCTTATAATCAAATCCAAACATATAAACAAGCGATTCCAACTTTATTCCGTTACAATGCATTTTTAATTACGAGTGATGGTATTAATGCACGAGTAGGTTCACTAACTGCTAATGAAGAACGTTTTATGAAGTGGCGTACGGTGGATGGTGAATCACTGGCGAGTCCAGCAGAACCTCAACTAGAAGTGATGATTAATGGGATGCTAGAACCTAGTCGTTTACTAGATATTATTCATAACTTTATTTTATTCCAAACAGATGGTGCGGATACGTTTAAAATTTTAGCAGCGTATCACCAATATCATGCGGTAAATAAGGCAGTTGAGAAGGCAAAAATTGCGACAGCACAAGATGGAGACCATAAAATTGGCGTCGTTTGGCATACACAAGGATCTGGTAAAAGTTTATCAATGGTATTTTATGCAGGTAGGCTAATAAAGGCAATGAATAACCCGACATTAGTCGTGTTAACAGACCGTAATGATTTAGATGATCAACTGTATAAAACATTCTCAATGTCTAAAGAAATTTTACGTCAATCACCAAGCCAAGCGCAATCAAGTGATTCATTACGTGAATTATTGAATGTAGAATCTGGTGGTATCATCTTTACGACATTACAGAAATTTGCACCTGATGAAGAAACAGGCGAAATTCCGTGCTTAACAGATCGTACTAATGTTATCGTAATGGCAGATGAGGCTCACCGTTCACAATATGGATTTGGTGCTTCATTGTCACAACAAAAAGAAAATGAAGGTGAAGTGAAGTATGGCTATGCGAAATATGTTCGTGATGCATTACCCAATGCTTCATTTATCGGTTTTACAGGAACACCAGTAGAGTCTATAGACCGCAATACACCAGCTGTATTCGGTGAATATATTGATGTGTATGATATGTCACAAGCTGTAGAAGATGGTGCAACAGTTAAAATTTTCTATGAGTCACGTGTTATTCCTTTAGAATTACCAGAAGGTTTATCAATTGATGAAGATTATGAAGATATTACAGAAGACCAAGAATTATCTGTTAAAGAAAAGCTAAAATCGAAATGGTCTCGTTTAGAGGCGATTGCCGGTGCGGGTTCTCGTGTTGAAAAGATGGCGAAAGATGTTGTACATCATTATGAAGAACGCCAAAAAGCGATGTTTGGGAAATCAATGATTGTTGTTATGTCGCGTCGCATTGCGATTGATCTTTACAAAGAAATCATTAAGCTTCGACCTGACTGGCATTCGGATGATGATGACAAAGGTGCGATTAAAATTGTTATGACCGGTTCTTCAAGTGATCCGGTAGTATGGCAACCATTCATCGGAAATAAAAAACGTCGTGAATTTTTAGCACGTCGCATGAAAGACAATGATGACCCATTGAAAATTGTCATTGTACGTGATATGTGGCTAACAGGATTCGATGTACCAGCGATAAATACGATGTATATTGATAAACCAATGAAAGGTCATAACTTAATGCAAGCCATTGCACGTGTAAACCGTGTATTCAAAGATAAACCAGGTGGCTTAGTTGTTGATTATATCGGGATTGCAGATAACTTAAAACAAGCATTGAAACAATATACAGATAGCGATCGTGAAACAGCTGGTGTAGATACAGCACTTGCTGTCGATGTCATGTTAGAGAAGCATCAGTTAATTTTAGAAATGTTATACGGTCATAATTATTCTGATTTTAAATCTGAAAAATCATCAAAACGAATTAAAGCGATTGTAAATACGATGGATTATGTAATCGGTCTTGGCGAAGAAGAAAAGAAACGCTTCTTAGACACAGTAACTGAATTATCAAAAGCTTATGCATTATGTGCGACAACGCAAGAAGCAGAAGAATTGAATGATGAAATTGGTTTCTTTAAAGCGGTTAAGGCAAGTATCGTAAAAACAATAGGCGATGGCAGTAAGAAGAAAACAGCTACCCAAATGGATGCACAAATTCACCAATTGATTTCACAATCGGTTATTTCTGAAGATGTTATCGATATTTATAAAGAATTAGGCCTTGAAAGTCCAGATATTTCTATTTTATCAGATCAGTTTTTAGAAGATGTGCGTGCATTACCACAAAAGAACTTAGCCGTAGAATTACTGAATCGTTTATTAAACGGTAAAGTGAAAAACGTACAACGTAGCAATTTAATCCAAGCTCGTAAGTTCTCAGATATGCTTGCGAATTCATTGAATAAGTACAACAAACGTACGATTGAAACATCCAAAGTTATTGAAGAACTAATCGAGTTAGCAAAAGAAATGGACTCTGCATATAAACGTGGAGAACCAAACGGTATGGTGAAGGAAGAAATCGCCTTCTATGATGCACTAGCTTCTCATGAGACAGCTGAACAAGTATTAGGCGACGATACACTGAAAATCATTGCACATGAACTCACACAATCAATTAAAGAAAATATGAGTATTGACTGGAGTTTACGCGAATCTGCACGTGCGAAGATGCGTGTCATCGTCAAACGCCTTTTAAAAAAGTACGGTTACCCACCAGAAATCAGTAAACAGGCAGTCGAAACCGTCATTGAACAAGCAGAACTGATGTCAGAACAACTGGCGTTGGAGTTGTAAGGATTTTATAGGTGATTCTAATATAATTAGAATCACCTTATTTTAAATTTAATGGAATAGGGATGATCTATGTGATATCTAAAGTTTCTTAACATAATGTAGCTAGCTATAGTCAAATAGGGACAAGCTTTGAAAATTTAAAGAAAATTAATTTTATCTACGGAAATAATGGAACTGGTAAATCCACACTTTCTAGATTTTTTAATAACATAGGTAATAGAGCTTATTGGGGTTGTACTTATGAAGGGAATATGATAGAAAATAGATTGATTTATAATAAGAACTTTATTGATGATAATTTTATATCTGATAATGATATTCCTGGAATATTTACTTTAGGTAAAGAGCATGTGGAAATGCAGGTAGAACTTGAAAAAGCGCAAGAGAATATCGAAAAAAATAAGCAAGAGAAAATTAAAGCTCAAAATAATTTGGCTATTACTAATGAAAAGATTAATGAATCAATGAAAAAATTTATTGACTTTATATGGAGTAAAAAAAGTGATAAAACAAGTAAAATAAGCGAATTGTATCAACATGCATTTACAGGATTACACGGGAGTAAACAGCGTTTTTATGATGAATACCGTATACAACAAAATTCTAATGAATCAGACTTATTAGATGATGAAGATCTCTTTAAGAATGCGGAAGTAATATTTGCCAAACAACAAAGTGAGTTACCCCAAATACCAATTCTAGAAAATAAGAGCGATTTAGATAACGATATTTTTAGTAAATCAATAATCGGACAAGAAGATTTAGAATTTGCAGACTTAGTTGGAAAATTAAATATACATACATGGGTTCATGAAGGATATAAAAAAATTCAAGATAACAATTTAAATTATTGCCCGTTCTGTAGAAGTGAGTTAAAAGAAGAAATTATTAGCTCTCTCTCAGAAAATTTTAACGAAAAGTTTGAAAATGAAATAATAGAATTAAAAAGAAAAGAATACTCCGTAAATATAATTAAATACTTGGAAGACTTGCAGACTTTAGACAATAAATATCTCAGAAAAGAAATTGTAGAAAATACTTTATTAAAAGTCCAAGCAAAGAATGAAGAAAATTTAAAATATCTTTCTGAAAAAGAAAGAGTACCTTCAAATAAAGTTGAATTAAATCTATTCGAAAAGGAACTAGAGAAATTAATCGAGCAATTAAGTTTAGATAATGAAAAGATACAAATACATAATAGCACAGTACAGAAAATTGATGAAGAAAAAGGGAAAAAAATAGGGGATATTTGGAGATTCTTTTTAAATTCAACTGATGAAGAGTCCAAACGATACGATAGAGAAATGAAACAGTTAGAAGGACAACTAAAAGGATTGAGAAAGTCTATTGGGCAAAAAGATTTGTATATCGCAAGAGAACAACAAAAGTATGATGAAATCAAAGCGATTATGTTTGGAATTTCATCTACAGTAAGTGCTATAAACAAACAGTTGCATTTATATGGATTTAAAAACTTTTTATTAGAAGCTGCAGGAAAGTATAAGATTGTTAGAGAAAATGGAGAAGATGCTAATAAAACTTTAAGTAAGGGCGAAAAAACATTTATTACTTTTCTTTATTACTATCACTTAGTGAAAAACGAAGAAAGTAAAAAATTGATTTTTATAGACGACCCAATCTCAAGTTTAGATAGTACAGTGTTATATATAGTTTCTACTTTAATTAAAGAATTAATTACAAATATTGACACATTTAAAATTGAGCAAATGTTTATATCCACACATAATACGTATTTCTTCAAAGAAATAACTTATAGAGTAGATAACTGTAGTTATTATGTTATACGAAAAAATAATGATATCGGTTCATATGCTAAAAGATACGAGAAAAATCCAATAACGACTTCATATGAAGCTCTATGGAAGGAGCTTGTAGAATTAAAGGATTCAAGTTCAAATATAATTCAAAACATTATGAGAAGAATTTTAGAAAACTATTTTAAGTTTCTTGGAGGAATTGAATTAGAAGATCTTGTGTAACATTTTGAAGAAGATGAAAAAATAATTGTGTCTTCATTAATCAAGTGGACACATGATGGATCACATCATATAGAAGAGGACTTATATGTACAACAGCAGTCAGAAATGAATGAAAAATATTTTGAGATTTTCACTAAACTTTTTATTAATAGTAACCATGAAGGGCATTTAAAAATGATGATTGACAAGTGTGTTGTTGTAGAAAGTGAAAATCCGTTTAGAGTTGTACAGAGACAAAGTGCATGAAGTCATTTATTGTTTTAATTATCTTTTTTACAAAACCTCATTTCACCAAAAAACAAATCAACATATTTTGATCAATCATTGCTCAAAACGCGTGGGTTTCTTCTATTATAAAATCAACGTTTGTAGCATGCTTTTGATCAAACTTTATTTCAAAGCTACATTTATACAAAGGAGCAGAGTATGAGAAAATCAAGAGTTTTTATCAGCTGTATTGGATACGATTATATTGCAGCAGAACAAATAAAAGAACGACTAGAAAAAGTGGGATTAGAAGTTTTTTTTATTGATAGAGGAGAAAATTTTAATAATAGGTTAACTTATGCTGTTAGTCCAGACGATTATGTAATTTTACTAATGTCAGATTTTTATAGAATAGGTAATGAAAGTAATGATCAATGGATAGATTTACATAGAATAGTGAAGGAATTTCATTATAGAGACGTTAATTTAATACCAGTATACCTTTCTAAAATGAGAAAATCTTCAATTTTAAATAAGTTTAAAGGGTTTAATTTGTACAACGATTTCGAGGAGAATTTAGATAAATTAGTATCTTATTTAGAAAACGTTAATAACTTAGATTTCGAAGAAATCAATGGGTTAGAATTTCAACTTTTAATAATAGATTTGTTAAAAAAATTGAAATTCAAAATTGAAGAAGTTAAACAAAGGTCCAAAAATTTTGATATTGATATTCTAGCAAGATCAATCCATAAAAATCCACTGGTGGGGAGCTTTACAACTAATTGGATTATAGAATGTAAGCTTCATAAAACAAACAGATTAGACGTAAGCGCTATTAGAGAATTTACTTATTTAATTTCAGCACAATTTCCAAATCATAAAGGGATTTTAATTACAAATGGGGTAATTACATCTTCAGCAAGAGAAGCTTTAGAGATATTAGGTGAAAAAGAGAAGGTAAGTGTATATATTGTTGATGGTGGACAGCTTAAACAATTACTTCTCAAATATCCTGACATAATAAATAAATATTTTTCTCCTAATAAGGAGGACTAGTATGACCACAGCTATAGAATTAGTTGAGAAACTTAATGAGTGTCCACCAGGTCATAGTCATTGGAACGATTTTGAGGAAATTTGTACTGAAATACTTACATTTTTATTTGTTCCACCTTTGAGAAATCCGCATACTCAAGCAAAAACCTATTCAGGAATAGATAGAAGAGATGCTGTATTTCCGAATTGGGAAGATCAAGGAGATAGTACATGGGCTAAAATTCGAAGAGAATTAAATGCTAAGCTGATTTTATTTGAGTTTAAAAATTATGACACTAGTGATGTAGGTAAAGAAGAAATTTTACAAACTAAAAACTATATTCGAGAGGCAATGGGAAAGTTAGGTATAATTTGCTCAACGAAGTTACCCAATAAGGCTGCACATATAAAAAGAAATACTATATACTCCCAGGATGGCACTGTAATTTTGTTTATTACAACAGAAAAATTAGTTGAAATGTTATATATTAAAGAAAGGGGAGAAAATCCAGCTGATTTAATAATGGATGAAATCGATAAGTTTTATTTGCAACATGAATAAAATAAAATGGTTTCGATAAAAAACATATACAATCTTATCAAGACTTAATTGAATTTTAAATGTTGTTTTTAAATAAAGTCACGGTGTTTATAAAAAAGTCGCGATGTTTTGCCCCTTTGAATCTGTTTATCTAAAGGGGTGTTTTTATAGTGAAAAGAAGATCTGAACTGAAAGGCGGATTATCCAAGGATAGATATCAATTTGTGAAGGATTGTACTTAAACTACCATGAAAATAGACTTCTGGAATTTAGGGGAAAAGGCGATACTTAAGAAGACGCAGCTCATTGTTTTTTAAAAAAGGGGAGAGCGCCTAATTTACTGATTTATTGTAGGTAAGTGGACTGGATTAAGATGCTTCAGGTTCTTGTAATGTAACTGTGTATCCTAAACTTTCAAGTCTTCTTAGTGAATGCCGAAAAATAGATTGTTGTCTCTGTTTATCAAAGTAGTCTTCGCCTAAGTCTACATACATTTCTTTTCGAGTTAAGAGATAATAGGAGATACGTAACATGGCATGAGCGACTACTATTCCTGCTCGTTTCTTACCTTTTCGTGATGCTGCACGCCTATACAGTGCTCCGAGATAGTTTTTAGATCCTCTTACAGAATGAGCTGCTTCTGTTAATGCTGATCTCAAATACTTGTTTCCTTTTTTTGTTTTAGCCGATTTTCTTTTTCCCGCACTTTCGTTATGCCCGGGAACTAATCCTGCCCAAGAACACATATGAACTGCACTTGGAAACTGTTTCTTAATATCAGTCCCAATTTCAGATAAAATTTGCTCAGCCATTCTTGTAGCTATACCAGGAATAGAGTCTAATCGTTCCACATCTTCTTGATAGGAGCTTACTCTTTCCTCGACCTCTTGGTCGAGCATCTCGATTTGTTCTGTTAAAAAATCAATATGCTTTAAAATGGTTTTTAACATGAGGCGTTGATGCGAATTGATATAACCTTTAAGGGCGAGTTCTAGTTCATCTTTCTTCTTTTTCATTGTGGGTCGAGCAAAGTTTGCTAGTTTTTCAGGATCTTCTTCACCTTCGGCAATTGCGTTAAGCATGTCTCGAGCTGAAACACCCATAACGTCTGAAACGACAGAGCCTAGCTTAATATTTGCGCCCTCTAGCACTTTTTGGATTCGATTATGTTGTCTAGCACGTTCTTCAATGATACTTCTACGGTACCGAACTAGTTCACGTAGTTCCCGTTGATTTCGGTCTGGAATGTAACTAGCTTTTAGAAGTCCATGACGAAGAAGTTTGGCAATCCATTCTGCATCTTTAACATCTGTTTTACGCCCTGGCACTGCTTTCATATGTTGAGCATTCACAACCAAAAATTCAATCTCTACAGCTTCTAATAAATTAACAATAGGTTTCCAATATACACTGGTACTCTCCATGGCAACATGAGTACAGTTATTCTTTTTAATCCAATCCACTAACTGTATTAGAAAAACAGTTTTTGTTGAAAACGTTTGAATCTCCTTTCCTTCTGGTGTCATAATACATGCAGTAATATTGTCCTTATGGACATCCATACCACATGCTCTTTCAATGACTACTTCCATTGAAAACATCCTTTCTACGGCTCTCAATACAATTGGAGGCTGGTGCAAAAACCAGAATAGGATTAATCTACCATGTGTGCTTCCCGTAAGGGAGCGACAGTCAGTGGTGCACCTTGGTCGTTGGAGTCAGACTAACGGATGGGCTCTAACGCACCATAGTTCATCGACCTTCCTCTCCCACAGCCGTAGAATCAGTATTGACCGTTCTGAACCATTTTCATTCTCTGTGGTGAAGCGCTGATTTTTGCGCTTCATGGATGGCTAACGGGCGCGATTGTGGAACAACATAGGTAGAAATGATCAAACTTTTTTATAAAAACCAAACTTAAATCTGCTGGAGAAGAATCCATTTTGATCAATCTTTTTTCAAAATGGATTCTTTTTATTTATCGTAAAACTTGGGATTGCGAGGTATTTTTGAACAAACTTTATTAAGCTACAAAAAGTTAAGTCTTCGGGATCTGAATGCGTTGAATGAATATGATAGCTTTAACATATACAAGAGGTCGAGGTGGAGCGATTAGGAGGAAGTGAGATGACATGGCAAAGGAAAAATATGAAGAGTGACTAACTGATAAAGGACTGCTGCTGATTGAAGGCTGGGCAAGAGATGGATTAACAGATGAACAGATAGCTCATAACATAGGGATTGCTATTAAAACCCTATACAACGGAAAAAAGACCATTTACCGATTTTACAGGCATTTAAAAAGGGGAAAGAGGTAATTAATCGCCAGGTAAAGAATACATTGCTCAAACGTGCGCTTGGTTATCAATACACAGAAGTAACAGAGGAAGAGTCAGAAGATGGATTCAAAAGGAAAGTAGTTGTTCCAGATACTACAGCGCAAATCTTCGGGTTAAAGAATCGTAAGCCTGCTGAATGGCGTGATAAACAGGAATTAAACCAAAGTGGCAATACTACCCACAGCATCAAAACTCAATCCAATTCAGCAAATTGTAGGGGAAGTATTTTCTATTTTTTCACACAATCAACACATGCAGAATTATACTACTCTAAACAATTAAAAATGGATGTCTAGAAATACTTAATCAATGAGAACAACTATGAAATTTTTTAATGATCCTAAAAAAAAAGAAATATTAAAATAAGTACTATGTGCAATTATAACAATAACTATTGAAAGTTTCCGACCAGAAGCTGATAAAGATGATAAAGGCAAAAAAAAAACAAAGCTAAAACCGATTCCTTTTTAAACTATTCTCGTAATTCCGTCATTGCTGCCATAACTTAATCTAATCTTGTTCTAATATATGAAAGGATAACTTAGCTAATTGAAACTAGAACCTATCGGTATTCCCTAAGGAGAATATGGGATTCAAAAAAAGATGACTCTGATTTATTTTAAGCAGACGATCCAAAAATGCACTTGACGAAGGAATCGGATAAACAGACTTTTTGTCAATATTTCTTTTAAAGTATAGGGTAAACACCCTCACTAATAAATGTAGAATTAAAAGGGATTAAGTTCCAAAAGGGGGGGCGACGTTTTGATGAAAGCAAAAGACCTTAAAGCTAAATATCAACCTATTGTTGACATTCAATGTGGTGAAATCATAGGTTTTGAAGCAACCATTCTAGGTGTTCTAGAGAATGATAAAACAATAGGATACGAAGCTTTAAGAGAAGCTAACGGATATGATGATTTAGATTTTAAGGCCAGAGATAAAGCACTGAACGAGTTCAAAATAGAAGAGTATAAACTGTTTGTTAACTCGTCTCCTAAAGAAATGTCTAAACCTTTATTTTACGAAGATATAGATCTTTCTAACGTTGTTTGGAAATCACAGAAGAATCTTCTATTACGGACGGAAAAAGAATAAAGAACAGAATAAACAAATTAAAAAGCAACGGTTTAAAAATAGCTTTAGATGATTTCGGCTCCAAACATCAGAATCACGATAAATTAGATGAATTTGAACCAGAATTTATTAAATTAGATAAATCAATAATAAAAAATCAAAAGCCAGAAGTCCTCGAACGGTTTACACCATTCATCAAGGACTATAAGGTGATTGTAGAGGGTAGAAACACAAGAACAACTGATAGTTTTGTAAGCTTAGGTTTCCAATATGTACAAGGATATTATATATGTAAACCGCTAGATATAAAAATCATAATGGAACACATTATTAACAACGTGTTAAGAAAAAAATTGACAAGATATTAAACCAGTGACCAATTCATAATTATTCGAGGTTAAATTATACAATCTGAAACCCGCTGCTTGATGCAGCGGGTTTTTATGGTCTCTATAACTACCTACATTGTGAGGTGAAAGTAAGGGCAAAATAGCAAAAGGACATTATATATGACGTGTGAAATGGTACACGTCATTTTCAAGGGAAACTTTTTCGCCTTTCGTGAAGTCGGGGTCCTCAAATTTGTCTCGCCAAAACAAAATTTGGTGTTCTAAGGGCAACCTCTCGTCAATGCAGAAAACGAAATTTGTAATTGTACTAAGATATTCTTGAACAAGAGGTATACTAAGATTTAAGGCAGGCTGTAATTTAGGTTGTTGATTCCTATTATCTCTAGATACAGAAGTATGAATAATTCCATTACGTGTATTATTTATCTTCCTATATTCCTTGTACAACTTGTTTATGTGTTTATTGCTTTTGATCTTAGGGAATACTTCAAAAATTAAATTCTTTATTATTTCTGTGTCCTGAATGTACTCCCTGTCTTCTTTGTCATACAACGCCTTAACCTTTGGGTTGTCTTCAAATATTCTCAGCTGCTTAAAGTCATAAAAGAGAAAGTAAAGGTAAGATTCAGCAAAAGTAATAGCTGAGACAACGCAATTTCTTAAAAGGGTCGTCAGGGTAGATCTAAATTCAAAAGTACTATCTAATTCAGCATATCCTCTGCTATTAGAGGCTTTATTATGACATTCATCTATTATATTCTTCTGTTCCATCGAAAGATTCCATAAGTTTATCATATCAGTATATGTAATAAACTCAGGTTGTGTAAGTATTAGTCCTTCATATATAGAGAAGTCTAGCCAATGGTGTGGCTTAACGGGAACCCCTTGTTTTTCAAAATGGGGGACTATTTCAATTATCTCTTCTAGTTCAGAAGCTAAAAACATTGTTTTTCCTTTCTTGACATCTTCTAATTTCTCTCTGAAAAATAAAAATACCCTATCTATTGTTGCATCTTCATACGGACATTTGAAGTGTCTTGCTGCAAAGACGTCCTGAACTTGCTTCTTGACTCGTTCTAAACTGTACTTTCTTGTTACATCAATAGGGTTTTTCAGTATGTCACGGGTGATACGAATGTTCTCGATTTGTCCTTGTTCCAATTGTTCACCATTTATGAGGTTAAGAAAGATAGAACCTACGACATATTTGTATAGTTTTTTAGGTTCACCACTTAAATTACGAATCGTTGCTGACTTAGTTATAAATGTAAGCATATCTAATGAGTCAACCAAGATATTTTTGCCTCCCTTAGTAATATTATTTTTGCTTTCTCGAACATATTGTCGCTTATGATTCAGCTGGGACATTAAAAATCATAGTATCATATGAAAATACGTTTTTCCTACAACAAAAGATGAAGTCGTTTTAAACGCCTCCCATATATTTCAGCTTTTATTATGTTAACAGAAATCAATTATAATAGGGAATGATTAGTAATTAGATGAGGAAGTGCACAAGGTGATTGCAATTGCACCAACTGATTTAAATTGGTTTACAATGCTGAGTTCAAAAAATACACCAAGTATGGTTAATTTCTTGATCACACGCTTAAATTCTTTTTTATTTTTAATAGTTTTACCTAGAAATGAACTAATTGGATCAGTAAAAACAGAGGAAGAGATTGGTTGTTAATGAGAAAAGATAAATGCCTAACAAGGACAAAGTTTGGACGGATAAAATAGTTTTAGGAATAAAGGCTTGAAAACGTTGATATTCTTTAATTAAAGAAGAATAAAAGCTACAATAGTTCGAAATATTAAAAAAATACCAGAGTAATTTGATAAGAGGGAAATAGGCCTTAGAGGGCTAATAGTTGGCGACACAGTGGGGACGAGATGGCAACATTAAATTACTTTAACACTAATTATGTAAGTGATAACCTACGGTAAAATAGAGTTTAAAACTGTTATAAAACGATTTCGCTACCTTGACAGGGCAGGGGTAGTGGGTTCGAATCCCTCACAGGTCATCTTACAGTTAAACCCCTTGCTATGACTGGTTTTTGAGCATTCCCCTAACTTTTTACAGTATGCAATACCTGCGCAATAATAGAGGTAGAGGATTTAAAGGATCTTTTATTACACAATTTCACTAGTTTACATAACGTTTATTATAGTCACTTTGTAAAGAATTCTTAGCAATTATTACAGGTATAAAGCCTTACTTTGTGACAGAAGCATAGATGGTATCTAATCCAATGTTTTCATTTCTACATACATTCAAAAAAGAGAAGACTCGAAGATCTTCTCCTTTTTCATTTAATCCTTTTCACGATAATTGGTTCCTTCTCTCTCCCATCAGTTTCGTAGCTTTTAGCCTTCTCCTGCTCAGGGGTAGTTTAGTGGGCAGCTCTTGTGGTGAGATGAGAACACCAATCCGATTCCTGCCAACAAACGAACAGGTGCCTAGGAAATCTAACGCAGCACAGAAACCCTCGGATAGATATCCGGAGAAACAGCGTTGCGAGGCTGACCAACACTCTCTCCTCAAAAAGACAAATCCAAGAACAAAGTAACGATTCCTCGTTCAGCCATTTTAGTGGCATACAGATTCGCACTTTGACATTACCATTCTGGATATTGCAGACAGAGCAAATGTAATCGAGGAACCATCTATCTTCATTACTTAGAATACTTTCGTAGTCAGTTCCTTAAGTTTAATATCGAAGAGTTCAAGAAAGATGTGGACTTAACAAAATTACGATTAAAGTGAAGATGTCCTTGTTCATTTTGTTGCAAATGCTTTTGTTCTCTAGGTATGTCCTTTTTGATCAATAGTTTATTTTATACCTGAATAATAAAAAGAAAGAAAATGTTTAAGAAGAGCTCTAAATTATTTTAATATTTAAAATATAGTTTTTGGTAACTAACCCTCGAAATGGTAAAAATGTAATTACATAAAATTTCTTATAATGGTACTATTTATTTAGTTAATATTATTATAATAAACCAAAGGGATGGTTTTTTTATGCCAATCAATAGCCTTAAAAGTTTAATCAGTGAATTAGTGCCTATAATTCTATGAAAATTGAGTACACCTTGGTCCGAAATTGATTTAATTTTGAAGCATGCATTAAACTTGTGATTATTACAATAAATGAAGAATGGAAATACTTAACCTGGAATTGGAAGTCTTAAGCAAGGTCCTTCTCAAAATAATCTAAAAATGGGGGAATTAGTATGATTCTTAAACAGTTGACTGTTGAGAATTTTAGGAATTTTGAAAATGTGGATATAGATTTAACTAACCGTAATATTGTATTTGGACTAAATGATATAGGTAAGAGTAATTTTCTATCTGCTATACGGTTTTTACTAGATAGAAACTTTAGGAGAAATGGTTTCATGGATTCAGATTTCTACAATAAAGATACAAATAGAGAAATTGTAATTACTCTTAAGATTGGGATTGCTGATGATGAAGAAAATGATGATAACAAGAAAATTTATACGATGATGAGTGGTGCTATTTCTTCAGGTGCTGAAGAAATCTACATTCAACTTAAATCATTGTATGATGGTGAAGCTCTTATGGGACAACCGAATCTCTTTTGGGGTGTTGATTTAGAAAATTTGGAGGAAATCCCAAGCAGTCAATCGTTTTTTGAATTAGATAAATACTTTAATGTAGTTTACATAGACTCATCCATAAAACTAGAGGATACATTCAAGAGATATTCGAAAGAAATTTTAAAGGGTGAGTCAAGTATAAATGAGGATGAAAGAAAAGTACTTAGCACTCATATTAAGAATCTAAATAAAAGTGTAGGTAAGTTGAGCACAATTAAGGCATTTGAAAAGGAACTGATAGATGAGTATAAAAAATTCAAAGATGACAAGAACTTCAATGTTTCAATTCGATCTGAGATTGAATTAAGCAATATTCATAGTAAACTTACACCTTATATACTAGATGATAAACTTGAAAACTATCCAACTTCCGGTGATGGTCGAAAAAAAATTCTTGCTTACACACTACTTACGCTTGAGAACCGTAGATTAGAGGAAAGGAAAATTAACATATTCCTGATTGAAGAATTAGAGAATCATTTACATAGGTCAATGCAGATTGCATTGTCGTATCAGATTTTTTCTGATGATATATTTAAGTACTTATTCATGACAACACATTCATCATTAATTGTAAGTCAGATGGATGATGTTAACCTAATCAAGTTATTCAGGGAGAATACAGTGGTGGGGAAATCTTTCATATATAGAGTACCTGAAAATTATAAAACATTGAAACAAAAACTAAATCAAAATTTAGCGGAAGCAATCTATGCAGATGTAGTTTTGCTTGTTGAGGGACCATCAGAGAAGATACTGTTTG
The DNA here is from genome assembly GCF_046715815.1 of Peribacillus sp. S4. Classification (NCBI taxonomy): domain Bacteria; kingdom Bacillati; phylum Bacillota; class Bacilli; order Caryophanales; family Bacillaceae; genus Peribacillus; species Peribacillus sp. S4. The sequence continues at coordinate 1,959,917 of NZ_CP175708.1, forward strand.
AACGAATACTAAAAGATAAGTGTGAACGCTATGAGAGTTTTGGTGGTTATATGCTTGAAGTAGATGGTATCAACTTTAAAGAATATTATGAGGTATTAACTGCACTTGGTATTAAAGTGCTAGTTAAAACTGATAATGACCTCAAGAAAGTAAAAGGAAAAACAGAGTGTAATCTTTTAGGTGTAAACAGATGTCAAAGACTTATAGGTAGAAGGGAAATAATAAATCTAAGCGATATTGACCCTATAAGATATGAAAAAGATTCTAATTACATAGTTGAAAGGAAGAAATTTGTCTTTAGTAAGTTACCTACAACAATCAAGAGATTAAAAGACAACAATATTTATTTATCCAGGGTTGATCTGGAAAATGATTTGTATGAAGTTATTCCTGGGATTATGGACAAATTAGCTAGGGAAAAAAATAGTGCAAAAAATGGTATTGATTATTTGCAAAGTGCGAAACTGATTAACATGATCGAATTATGTACGAGTATTAGTAAACACGGAATAGACAAGATTTATAAACATGAGAGATTCGAGTGTCTGAAAGAGTTGGTGGATTTATGTTGCCGGTAGATATTGATATTAGGGATGAGATCCTCACTACAAAAGGTAATATTGTAATAAGTGCTAGTGCGGGAACAGGGAAAACATACACTACTATACAAAGAATTATCAAAGATGCAGAGGAGAGTAATAACTATCAATCATTTGCAGCTGTTACTTTCACACGAAAAGCAGCGAAGGAGATTATAAATCGACTAGGTCCAAATAAGGGCGAAGGGTTTGTAGGAACAAATGATAATTTTATTTGGTTAGAGATTATTCAACCATTCATGTATGATGTCTATGGTATGGATTTCAGGAGAGAAATCAAACCAGACTTCAATGATGATAATCAAATTAGTTCTTTTGATCAAGGAATAGAGAAGATTAGGAAGACGCAATTGATGTGTAAATATCGTAATATAAAGAAAAATTTTGCCTTCCAGTTGGCACTAGAAATTTTAAAGAATTCTCATTCTGCTAGAAGATATATGAAAGCAAAGTATTATCGAATTTATATTGACGAGTATCAAGATAGTGACGTAGATATGCACAACTTCTTTATGTATCTATGCGATGAACTAGATATTCCGTTATTTATTGTAGGGGATTCTAAACAGTCGATATATGGTTGGAGAGGTGCTTATAGTAGTGGGTTTACTGGATTATTTACTAAACAAACCTTCAAGAAATTTGAATTATGGCATAACTTCAGGTCAAACAAAGTTATTCAAAATTACTCAAATATATTCATGAAGAGTGTGAGAAAACATTATCAACAGACTGAATTTAACAATGAAGTGATTGCTTTTAAGTACAGTATTGATAGTGAAGCTATCCAATATATAAATGAATGGATTGATGTAAGTAAAAAATGTGCCTTTTTAAACTTTAGTAACTATAACGCAGAGACGTGGAGTGAACGATTAATAAACATTGGTATTCCGTTCGTCTTTATTCCTGGCTCGCCTTTGGATTATACTAATCTTGAAAGTGAACACATTTGGCTAGCAAGAGCTATAGCTCATTATTCATTACAGCATCGATATAGTGAGTATGATTTTAGGGATGAAATACCGATGCCAGAAGCTTACAGGATTTCTGATATAAAGAGCATGCTAAAAGGAATTAAGGAATCACAGCATGACTGTAACCTATATGAAGAAAATTGTTTTAAATTGTACGAGTTCCTCGGTTATAGTGAATACTTGGATAAAATTAAGAAGGAGATAGGTAAATTATTTGAAGTAGTGAATGATGAGAAATATATACCCACTTACAATCAAGACCGTTACAAATTAACTTCTGGTACAATCCATTCATCTAAGGGACTTGAGTTTGATCAGGTAATCTTAAATGCCCAAGACTATGACATGTCAAGAGATGGTATGAACTTTTTGCATTACGTTGCAATTTCTAGACCAGAAGAAAGGTTATTAATAATTGCTCAAAATGGCTTTATGGACAGATATAAAGGCTATATTAATAATGTAATTTCAAAAACACAGAACTTAGGAATTGAAATTGAGGTGGCAAAAGTCATTAAGATTATAGATTAATAATAATGATTGAATTGAAATCACAATTTTAATCCTCAATTAGGCGCTTTCCTTTTAAAAGAATAGTTCCTGTAGAAAAGTACATTTCTCCTGCAAACATTCATTCAGGACAAAAGAAAAAGCAAGTATCTCTCATTGTTAATCATATTTATTATTGGAGCAAAAAATTCATGTGATGCTGAAGAAAGCTGAAGAGTACCAAAGATATGAGAGAAAACCAGGGAAAATAACATGCGTTTTAGTCTTTTTTACGGTCCTTAAGAGATAGATGGTTTAATTATAAGTCTTTGCTATTATAGCTTAGCAGCAGGTACTTTTATTGAACTTACGGATGTGATTTTACAAAATCAGGGGTTGCCCAAATAGGTGGTTTCTTCTCTTTTAAAAGTAGAGGTTTTCTACTACCGGAGACTTACTGGTAACCTCCCTATTTTTTTGTCTGTCTGTATCCATCTCCAAAATATTAAAAAATTCACAGAAAAAAAGATTAGGGGAATACAAATGAGTGATTTGAGAGTATGGTATGATTCATTACCGTCAGAAGGAAAAAGTGCTTTTAAGTTAGTATTGATAGTTATCGGGCTACTACTGGCTGGATTCTTTAATTTATTCGAACCGAAGTTTATAGCCCCATTTTCATTTTTGGTTATCGCTTTAGCGAGTGTAGTTTTTACTTTTTATAGACCAAGTACTTATGGAGGAATATTAACGACTATATTAATAGTGATAGTGGTATTAGGGCTTATCTTTCTCGTTGATAAAGGTAATGATGACGTAATCTCAATGTGGGCTAACACTCTCTCATTGTGGGGGGTTGCTGTAACGCTATTAGTGATTATTGTGAAAAAAGCCAAAACAGATACTAAGATACAAGATGACGAACAATTTCATTCCGTAGATGTTAAAAACAGGTTGAAAGAATGGATAAACTCAGGAACTTGGAAGGATATGGACCGTTCTAAAGCAAAGGAAATGAGGAAAATGCTCTACAAATTAAGAATACCGGAATATGAATTTGAGCCTAAAAATCCGCAAGACAAATTAACAGACAAAGAGAAAAAGGAACTAGATGAATTTTGAAAATTCAAATCACAGTCACTGATAAGCCTAGTGGTTGCAATGGCACTCCTTAGTTAGGTGGACCAGGTAACACACGATCAGGGATGTTAGTTCTGATCCACATAAAAATTATTGAATCAGGCATGATTGAGAAAGTTGAGGGTGATGGTGTTATTACGATGCGTTCCTCGAATATCAATTTGGTTCGGCTTATAATGACGGAAAAAGCACATTCTCTTGGAAGAAATATTCAACTGTCTGCCTGTATAAACAGGGAGCAGGAGAAAACAAGTATATACCTTACCCCTAAGTTTGTATTGGCTTCAGGAGAAAGTTTCTAGCTCCCTGTATTATTTGATAAGGGTTGGCCGAAAGGTGACTAATAATAGCAGTGCTCAAATGGACGACATAGTTTAATAAGACATCAAAAGTTTAAGACATATCTATCCCCTTTAAACAAGCAAGGGGATAGATATGCCTATTTAGCCTTTTTTTTTCTTTTGGTTTGGCTCTGTTCTTAACAATTGTTGTTTTCTACACCTTGTCTTATTCAACTAACAGGTGCCTTAGCTTATGAGTAAGACACTACTCTAACTCAAAACCTAAGGAGAAACCCTAATATGAAGTTTATAATGCAAGATAAAGCAATATATAAGGGTTTAAAAAGGAAGTAAGGGGATACAATGCAGAGTCAAGGCGACTCCCTATAACTTTTTGTACTTTCTTGTAGTGCCAAAACTTCGAAAATGAGCAGCCATTAAGGAGATTGTAATACTCCTGAGTGAGTATGAGCATTTGAAAAAAAATAAACATAGACTAACAGATAGCTATTACGATTTGAAATGAAAATTTTTCAAAAACCTTGATAAAAAGGGGTGTGAAAATAGATACGATTCCCCCCTAAGAGAACCCACTATTGGTTATCGGTGCTTCAAATTTATTTACGGGGAATTAATTTTTTTTCTAAGTCTTAGAAAATTTTCATATTTATCTCTCATTTCAGGACTTTCATCATATCCCCATTCTTGGTATCTCGTAATAGCTATACCTAAAGCAATAACTAAGGATTTCACATCTTCTAATTCTAAATCTTCGAGCGTTGCATTTCGAAAGTTACCATATTCATCTCTAGTAGTATGTTTTTTCACTGAATACTCTCTCCTTTAGAATGGGTAAGGAATTCTATTTTTCTCTTAAAAGATGCACCTTCTAGAAATTTTATTAACATTTTTTTCTATACCCATCTAAAAAAGAATTTAAAACATTATTGTTCTACTATAAAATTTACTAAGGAAAAATAACGAGGTCTTGAAGAGTTCTGTTAAATGGAGAAAGAGAATAAACAATGAAGAATCTTTTGAAGTTTTCAATAGAGATTGTTATTTAGGGAATCTACGGCCAGCAACAATCGAATATTATAAGATTGAATTTATAGCAGCTATTAAAAATTAATACTAGACTACGTGCTCTGAATAATATAAGACGGAGGAAGAATTGCTCGTGGTGATTGAAGAACAGCTAGATAAGTTTATAGAGCTCTTCCATCAAGATCTGCTCGATGAAACAATTTCCGGGAGATTTACATAAGAGTAGGTTTTTTCGAGGTCCTCATTGTGAGGGCTTTTTTTTGTTGCAAATATAAACACCCAATTAATTCTAGGTATTTTGGGTTTAATGAGCGTATATTGTATTAGATGCGCTTCAAAAGGATTATTTTAAAAATAAGCCCATTTTACTAGGTTGGTTTGATATACTAGAAATGGAAAAATTGAGAGGGTCATTTTAATTAGTAGGGAAGTGTAAAAAATGCTCTGGAAAATGTACTTTTGGCTAATTATAGCTATATCGATAGCTTCAATGTTTGTAGAAGCGGTTCATGGTCCGGTGATAGAAACTACGGATACTGTTATCAGTATTATTTCCACAATTGGATTTTTTGGTTATGTATATAACAAAGAATTGTTATCAAAGTCATTCTGGAAATTCATATTTATAATTACTGTAATTGAAGTGCTTGCATACACAATGTTGGATGTGCTTAATGATCCAGAACTTGGAGTAGGGGGAATGATTTTCGTTACAGCTTTCACACTTATCATTATGTATCCTTTCTTTCTAGGTTTATATAGATATGGATTCCGTAAGCAAAATTTAGCTTAGTGACTTCATAATAGCAGGTGCATTTGTTTAAATAAGGCATTAAAAAAGGAGAAAATACAATATGTTAACAGTCGATAATTATATTGATTCTATTAAAGCTAACCTTGAGAAACATTCAGATTTGTTAGTAGGTAACCTTAAAAATATCATTACATACAACTATTTTTCTGAAATAGATTTGTTGGATTTTACCGCATTTATTGAGCCTACAAATTTTGAAATTTCAATAAGGATGTTCTCTATGGATAGAGAAGCTAACGAAGTTTTCTATGAAGGTAATGACACAACTGTTTTTGCAGGTAGTGTTGATGTAATTCCTGATGTAACATACTATCAGTTAATCGACAATTCATTGGATAATTTTGTTGATAATTTTTACGAAGAAAACTATCCAGAAATATACGAGTTAGAACAAAAAGCGTTTACAGATTGGTTTGGTCAATGTTGGAAAAAATCAGGTGGGGATATATTGAATTTACCATCGTTCTTGGTTTTCCACGACGATACTAAATCATATGAGTTAAAAAATAATCAATGGATTGATGATGAAGAAAAATGGTCATAAAAAACGATGAAGAATGCCTATATATAGGCATTCTTTTTTAGTATCCAAATATCAACATTAACGATTAATATAACTTATATTTAAACATCTCAAATTTGCAACTGCTTTTAATTTGTCTTCGCGACGAGCGCCTAAAACAATTTTAGGTTTTTTTTCGCCAAGTATTTTGCAGTTACTTCTCCAATTCCTGATGAAGCGCCAGTGATTAAAACTAATAAGCCTATTCGAGATCACTCTCGAGTAGGCTTATTTATTATTACAAGCAACACCTTTACTTATGGTTCCCGTAATGAATCTAAATGATATTTTTATTTTTCATTGATCAAACTATCAATTAAACAATTCTTGTTTGATACCCTTTTGTTTATTTTTCGGAGGGGTAAGCTCTTTAGGAATTAGGGAGGTATACGTTTCCCCATCGAGTCTTTCAGCTAACTCTTTTTTAGCATTATCAAGTAATTCTGGGTTTTCAAGAGCCGAAATAGCCGTACATGCCATTGCTTTTCCAGCTAATAACATGGCATCATGGGCGTAGCTTTCTTTACCTTGTGCGACAGCCTGCCAAGTATGAAAGGGTGTTCCAAACGCCCAGGTGGAAGTAACACATTGTGCAGTTGGAACATTCCAGCTAACATCGGCAACATCTGTAGACCCCCCCATAAATGTTTCTTTTTCAGAAAAAGGAACGATAAATTCGGCAATAGGTCGTTCTGCTAATTGAGAAGCTCCTTGTTTCCCAACTTGTAAAGCTGCCGCACGCTTCTCCTCGTCAGTCAACGATTCATAGATTGTTTTTGCATAGTTTATATCCTGTTCAGTAGCAAGAGGAGCTCCTATTTCCTGCATATATTGGTGCATCACTTTTTCAAGGGTCATATTAGGGATTAAATTATGGCAGGAACCTTGAATTTCGAAATCAACCTTCGTTTGCGTCATAAGTGCCGCACCGCGGGAACAGTTAACTACCCTGTCATAAAGCTCTTTTACTTGATCTGGTTTCGGTGCACGGATTAAGTATGTTACTTCGGCCTCAGCCTGAACAACGTTTGGAGCCAATCCTCCTGTATTGGTTACAGCATAATGAATTCGAGCTTCATCAATCATGTGTTCCCTCAAATAATTGACTCCAACATTCATAAGTTCGACTGCATCTAAGGCACTTCTTCCTAAATGTGGTGATGCAGCGGCATGGGCACTTCTCCCTTTAAATTTAAAGTGTGCATGGATGACAGCATTGGCAGTGGAGTTCATTACAGCATTCATTGTTGAAGGATGCCATGAGAAGGCAGCATCAACATCTTTAAAAAGACCGTCTCTTGCCATAAAGGTTTTCCCGTATCCACTTTCTTCTGCTGGACAGCCAAAATATTTTACTGTTCCACCAAGCTTATTTTCCATCAAATAATCCTTAACCGCAATAGCTGCCGCTAAGGAACCTACGCCCAGCAAATTATGTCCACAGCCATGGCCATTTCCATTTTTAATAATGGGCTCAGATATACCGCTGCGTGCTTGTTGACTTAGCCCTGCCAAGGCATCATATTCCCCGAGAATCGCAATGACCGGATGACCAGATCCATATGAGGCAACAAAACCTGTTTCAAGACTAGCTATTCCCTTTTTTACGGTAAACCCTTCCTTTTCCATTGCCTCGCTAAGCAAATCAGCTGAACGGAATTCCTCAAATCTGGTTTCTGCAAACTCCCATATTTGATCACTTAGCTGTGTAAACAAGGTGCGTTTATTATCGATTAAATTTGTAATTTTTTCTGATAGAGTAGTCAATTTTTCCATCTCCTAAATTGCGTTATTTTTGAAAGAAGGAACCTCTTTCTTAGTGCGAATTAAAAATAAAGATCCCGCACACAATAGAGCAAACATAATCAGCATAATAAAAGCAACTGTATAAGAACCGTCAAAAGCATCGACTAAAAATCCTATTAACATCGGAGTAAGAACCCCAGCGAATTGGGCTCCGGTATTAATGAACCCATTTGCAGTACCTACAACCTCTTCAGACAGCATTTTTAATGGAGCTGAGATGATCAGAATAATATTAAACGACATGAATACAGTAACAACACTTTGATAGACAGCAAACATTGCTATATTTGGTGCATAAGCCATTAAATATAGAAAAACCGCCGTTAATACTGCAAATACAGCTGCAATTACCTTATCTTTCCCTTCAGGTAATTTATCCAAAATATAGCCGCTTACAATCATCGCAATAATTCCTGCAAACGCTGGAATAGCTGAAATATACCCGACTGATGTTAAGTCGAGATTGCGTTCCGCTACTAAATAAGTTGGCATCCACGCCATTAATCCCCATTGCACTGCATAAATGGCAAAATAGGCTATGAACAAATTCCAGATAATCGGAGTTTTTAAAACTTCTCTTAAAGGCGCTTTATTTTTTAAATGGTTTTCGCTTTTTCCTACAGTTGAATCTTTCCGCTCTTTTATAAAAAATACATAGAGGAAGGCAAATATAATACCAATGGCACCCGCAATATAAAAGATTGTTCTCCAACCGATACTTTGCATGGACTGGGTACCTATTATTGGTGTTATTACCCCCATAATCGTCCCAGAAGTGAGCATGAAGGACATGGCACGGCTACGTTCATTTTGTGGAAACCAGCTCGCAATACCTTTTGACGCAGATGGAAAAAAGCTGCCTTCTCCAAGTCCAAAAAGAAATCGAATGAGGATTAAGGACATGAAGGACCACGCCATTCCCGACAAAATCGTGAAGACGGACCAAGCAAAAACAGCCATGATAATGATTTTTCGGAAACCAAACCGATCTGCGAGCCACCCACCGGGAATTTGCATTAAGGCATAGCCTGCAAAAAAGCTGCTTAAAACAATTCCAGTCTGGGAGGCACTTAAATGTAGATCCTCTGAAATACCTAAAATCGCATAATTCATAAAAAATCGATCAAAGTTTCCAATTGACCATCCTAAAAATAGCAAGATGATAATGACATACTTCCAGTTCTGCGACAATTTAGATACCATATAATTCCTCCTGGCGAAATTAGTTGAATTCTGTATAATTATAAAAAAATCTAACTATTCAAACAATGTTTGGTTCTATATAATAATTACATAAGCTATGTGGAGGTCTACATATTCCTATGGAGGTTGTATAAAGTGGAAACATTGATGAAAATCAAACAATTTTTAGTGGGTGACTGTTGCTTTTCACATTTTCAGCTGTGGCAAAGCCTAAATGGATTAGATTTTTCACTTGTTATATCTCATCATTTTGACAAAGAAACACCCATACCAGAAAGATTTTTCAATGAAAAAATTCGCACCCATGAAAATTACACCGATATTTACTATCATTATGTCAATCATACAACCATTGTCCTTAGGCTCAGCAAATCATCCGTATTAAAAATCGAAAGCAAGCAAAAACTTAAAACGATAATCGATTTACATTACTTGCAAGTAATGCTAGATAGAGAAAAATATATTAGGAACAAAATGATGGAGAGCATCCGTGATATATCCGTACACGAAGATTTAGATGATTTGCTAAAAAAAATATTAGAAAATGCCTTATCTGTTATACCTGTAGCTAATATGGGAGTTTTATGGATATACGAACCAAGCTTAGAGGTGCTTTTTCCTAAAGCATGGACAGGCGGTCCTAATGAAGAAATTGGAAAAATGAGAATGAGGGTTGGGGAGGGAATTATCGGAAAAACCTTTAAAGATAATAAATCTTTTATTCTTACAAATATAGAGGGAATTCTCTCAGAATCCTCTAATATTTCACCAGGTAATCTTTTTCATTTGTATAACTCTGTCCAATTTGACGATTTACAATCCATTATTTCAGTTCCAATAAAGGTTGAAGAGAGTACTTTATGTGTATTGATCGTCTACCAAAATGGTGCTTATCCTCTTTTAACGAAAGATGATCAACAACTGTTAGAAAGTTTTTCCGATCAGGTTTCTATTGTTTTAAGAAATTCGAAGCTATACCAAAATCTAAAAAAACAAAATGACCTTTTAATTCAACGAGATACCATACACAATTCTTTAATAAAACTATCTCTTCAAAGTAAAGGTTTACAAAAAATCGCAATTGAAATAAAAAAGATGATAAACCATCCATTAATGATAGTAGACTTAACAGATGATCAATTATATTCAAGTCCAACCGCATGGAAAGTGGAGCTTCCTTCAGAACTGATAAAGTTAAATACAAAATTACCAACTCAATCTTTTTTTACTGAGTCTTATAATAGTCAGTCATTGTATATTCACCCTATTATTGCTATTGATGTTCCAATTGGAATAATGGCCGTAGAAATGGAGGAAGATGACCTTTTTCCTTTAAACAAAATGATTATTGAACAGGCAAGCTCAGTAATTGCATTAGAGATTATCAGAAAACAAACATTAGTGGATTCTTTTTATCAAAAAACAAATGATCTATTCAATGATTTTATTCAGAGCCAAGAATATAACCTGATACGAAAGAAGGCCAGTGAGCTTAGAATTAATGATCATCCCTATTATATGGCAATCGTAATTCATCTACATCCTCATGCAGATTTCCATTTTGTTAATATGCAAATGCACAAACTTATTGCCCAAATTAAAAAGCAGTTAGGAATATTTGTTTCAATCGTTTTTGGTTATGGAAATAAAGTGACGTTGGTATGTCAATTTAATAACTTTGCAGATCAAGATTATGTTAAAAGGAGATTAGCGCTTATTCATTCCAACTGGATTAATGTGCATGAAGAAACGCTAAAAATAGGGATAGGTACCTGCTATCCAAGTATGGATAATATAGCGAAAAGTTACTCCGAAGCGGATAAAGCCCTTTCCTTTCTAATCTCGAGACAGCTTAAAAGTATCGTTAATTATCAGGATATTGGCATAAATCATCTGTTTATTCACCAACCCATTGATGACTTGAACTCTTTTGTAAATGAAGTTTTTAATCCCCTCCAATCTGATAAAGACGGTACTTTGGATTTAGAACAAACCCTGCTTGCCTATATGGAGAACGACCGTCAAGCTACACAAACAGCCAAAAATTTGCATATCCATGTAAATACTTTATATCAAAGGCTAAAAAGGATCGAAGAAAAGCTTCAAATTTCCTTTTCGAATCCAGAAGACATTTTAAAAGTTCAACTTGCATGTTATTTAAGAAATTCAATCGTCTCACTAACCTGACTACCGCAATATTGCTATTAACAGTTTGTTAAGCTGCAGTTAAGAGAACTTTCGCTTTTGTAACAAACGGGGTAAAGTGTTCACTTGGATTATGGCTGGCAACAGTTTGCAGTCCTGCAAACTTCAATCATTGTAAAAACACTAATCTTTATATATGCGACAAATTGGAGCTCTATAAGATAGAACCTATATTTTAAAATGTTAAAATGTAAGTATAATTACATTATTCAGTTAATTTGTTTTTTACACTACCCCTGGTTGCTAGGGGACATTGGTTCTCGTCTACTAACGTAGCAAGGGACCAAGGAAACATTTTTAAAAATTCCGTACATGTGGAAAACCGTTTGTAAAAGGCTTTAATACCTTAAGGAGGAGAAAAAGTGAGTCGAACGAAAAGCATCATTTCACTTAAAAATATTATCTGGAAGCGAAATGGAAAGCTGTTATTGAATGGGGTTTCATGGGAGGTCCAAAAAGGGGAACATTGGGCACTTCTAGGTCTAAATGGATCAGGGAAAACATCTCTTTTAAAAATGATTACAGGTTATCAATGGCCGAATAGTGGTGAAGTGTCAGTTTTAGGAAATCTTTTTGGAAAAACGAATATTCCTGAACTGCGGAAATCCATCGGCTGGGTCAGTTCCTCATTAGATCAGGAATATCAGTCACGCCCAAATGATACAGCACTTGAAGTAGTTTTAAGCGGAAAATTTGCTTCAATTGGATTATATGAGGAAATTACAGAGGATGATGTAAAGAAAGCAAAAGCATTACTTGACCAATTCAGAATCAAATTTTTGTCTAACCAATTTATCCACACACTCTCTCAAGGTGAAAAAAGAAAAGTAATGATTGCAAGGGCCCTTATGTCTTCACCGCAATTATTAATCTTAGATGAGCCTTGCAATGGACTGGATATTTACTCTAAAGAAGAGCTGTTAGCATCTATTGAAGATATGACTGCTGCACCGAACGGCCCAACCATTTTATATGTTACACATCATATTGAAGAAATCGTACCATCTATAACCCATGCTCTGTTAATCAATTCGGGGAACGTTATGGATAAAGGAGAAAAAAGGGACGTATTAACCGAATCATTATTGGAAAAGACCTTTTGTGTCCCAGTCAAAGTAGAATGGGAGAATGAGCGTCCCTGGATCCGGATTAAATCCCTGTTATTTTCTGAGAAAAAATAAACCTAGTATGCTGAAGAGTAAAGTATAGCGTTCGTAATGGTAAAACTAAAAGGTGAATATAGACTCATTTCCATGGAGGCCAAATTAAATAACTTGATTTAGTGAGGCATAATAATAGTCGTTAGGACATCTTAATTTATCCCAATATGAAGAATGGTAGGTGTCTTTATAAGGGAGACGCAACCCTGTGTTACTCCATTAAATTGAGTTACAGATGTTACATTAAAAGCCATAAAAAAACGCATAATAACGCGGGTTAGTTAGCATGTGTTAACTTACGTTAAGCATGTTGCCATAAGAACTAAAAATGATGATTCAAAAAGGAAGGAAGATAATAATGGAACTTGAAAAATTAAAAAGTGATATCGAGCAATTAAAAAACAATCAAAATACAATCAAAATACAATAATCATTTGATCATGTAACCCCATTACTTTCCCTATTCTTGTTTGCCCTTCTTGTTGTTGCTGTACCATTTCTTGTTCAATTGAAAAAGCAACTTCTTGCGTTCAAGTTTCGGTTTTCCAGGAACCATTCGAACCATTTGGACTTTGTTTTTCTTGATTTTGATTTTGTGCTTTTAAATCTGCAGAATAACCACTTTTAGAACCATACGAAGTCTGTTCTGTGGATTGGTCCTGTCCTTTTGATCTAAAAGGCTTTGTGCCATTCCTGCAACTCCTGGAATACCACTTACACCCTTCAATGCGGCCATTTACCTTTTGATAATCCTTTCAGAGTATTTGCAGTACCCTTTGTTGCACCCGTTACGCCTTTTGCAACAGCATAACCACCGGCTATACGGCACCCCAGCTAGATTTCAGTACTGCATCAATACCAAATAACGGTTCAACGATATTGGGACCATCAATTACAGCAAGAGAGAAAGCAAATAATGCAATTAAATAGGCGACACCATCTAATTTATCGGTAATAAACTCTGTACCAATCAGATAGATTTTCATTGATAGGAAAATCATAATTGTCACTAGAAAAGTATTTGGGATACTTTGAAGGATTTGCTTTGTCTTTTGCCCTGAATGAATATCAGAAGGGGCTAAAATGATTGCTAATACGTAGTTGAATGTTAACTCAAAGAAAAGTTTTGCTAACTTAATAGTAATTGTCAGCATAGTGAATGCTGTAATAGCTAATGTTATGGCGATTGTCCCAAAGTTCCAATCCCAACGGTAATACTTCTCTTTAAACGCAGTGAACCAACCATTATCTAACTCAATTTCCTTTGGATTACCTAAATCGTCATACTCCAAACGATTAGAAAAAACCCCCAAGTCCTATTTCAGACATTTCTTTAGCTTCCCCTGCGGGATCAAAATCCTTATCAATCGCCTGTGTAATATTAATTTTCAAAAAAATTCGATCTTTTGGAACTCGGTTTGAATGGTTTAGCTCAGTTGTTTTCCAACCCGTTGCATCAAATTTTTATGACTTTTTAAGATTTAGGTCTGGATGACTGCTGAAAGTTATACCATTTGTAAAAAAGCCGTTTCATTCCTTTTCGATTAAAGAATTCTAAGTGATTTTTAATCAAACTTTTTTATAAAATGGATTCTTTTTTTGTTCCGTAGAATATGGGTTTATTGAACGTTTTTGATTAAACTTTATTTTAAAGCTACAATGAATTAACTTAAAGACTTTTTAAGGATGTGTAGAATGTGCCTGTAAGGATGGATATAGCAGGAATTCAAAAACTCGCTCAAGCAAAGGGGGGAGTCTGTTTATCTAAAAGATACATTAATAATAAGCAAAAGTTATTTTTTAAGTGTAGGGAAGGTCATATCTTTCAAAAACGTTTGAATGATTTAAAATCTTATGATAGCTGGTGTCCATTCTGTGCTAAGGTTAGAAAATTAACTCCTGAATATTTAGAACAGATACTTAAATCCTTGGAAGAAGAAGAAGTGAGTCTTTCGAAAAAATTACACAAAAGTACAACACATAATCGACTGTCGATTGAAGATATGCATAAACTTGCTCAACTAAACGCTGGTAAGTGTTTATCAGAAATTTATGTAAATATTATGACGGCTCTGGAGTGGGAGTGCCAAAAAGGGCACAGGTTTGAAGTAATACCCAACGATATTAAAAATTCTAATACATGGTGTCCATATTGTAGTAATAAAAAAGTATGTGATGATAACTGCTTAGCAACTGCTTATCCTGACATTGCGAAAGAATGGCATCCTAAATTAAATGGAGAGCTGACGCCTTATGAAGTAGTGTTTGGTTCATCGGAACGTGTATGGTGGCAATGCCAATTTGATAAAAGCCACACATGGCAAGCAAGAGTGGTAGATCGATTAAATCGAGGATGCCCAAAGTGTTGGAAAGGTCAAAAGACATCTTTTCCAGAACAGGCAATTCATTTTTACTTGAAACAAGTGATGGAAGACACTGAAAATAAGTTTTATCATGAAACTTTTAAAGATAAAAAGCAAGAAATAGACATCTATATTCCATCTGTTAAATTTGCTGTGGAGTATGATGGAAGACCTTTTCATGATAGAAACAGGCAACAGGAAAACGATGAACAGAAAAACTATGTTCTGAAAGAAGCGGGAGTCCAACTGATACGTGTACGTTCTGATGGATTACCATTTATACGATTACATGATGCATTATTGTTGACTCATTATTATTCGCAGGGTCGTTATTATTCATCGTTAGATAGAGTGATTCTTGAAATTTTTATTTCCTTGGGTTTGCATCTCAAAAAACTATGTCCATCTATATATGAAAAGAAGAAAGACTTAATTCAAAAAGCCATGCAATCTATTTCTTCGTTTAATGACAGATTAGAAATTTTGAGTCAGTACCGTACTAATAAAAAAGAAAAAAGTTTAAAAATATTATTTCCAGAGATTACAGCAGAATGGCACCTAACAAAGAATAGTGTAGTAAGTCCAGAACATATTTTTGCTAATTCTCATAAAGTTGTATGGTGGCAATGCGAGCAAGGGCATGAGTGGGAAGCACCAGTGAAACAACGAAAAAACGGAGGGGGAAAATGCCCGATTTGTAACTCTATTGTTACAACACACCCTGATATAGCTGCGCAATGGCATCAAAAGTTTAATAAAGCAAACATTCCATACGGTATTACATATGGATCAGATATTGAGGCTTGGTGGATTTGTTCATGTGGATATGAATGGAAAGAGGAAATATCTAAAAGAACAGGCAGAAAAGACAAAGGCTGTCCAGTTTGCCGAAGCAAAATCTTAAATCAATTATCTTCATTACAGGGTAAATATCCAGAGATTGCGGCAGAATGGCATCCAACATTAAATGGAGATGTAACACCGAATGATGTATTACCAAACTCCAAAGAATCTGTGTATTGGATGTGTCGAAACAATTCAGAGCACGTATGGAAAATGAATATTGCGTATCGAGTGAATGGAAAAACAACTTGTATATATTGTGCAGGTACAAGAACATACTTTGAAAATGGATTTGCTTCTCAATATCCTAAACTTATGGAAGAATGGTGTTATGAACAAAATAAGGGAATTAATCCGGATGATCCATTATTAAAACCTATGGGCAAAGTATGGTGGCGCTGTAAAAGGGAACAGAACCATATCTGGGATATGCCCGTTTGGTACCGTATTAGAGGAGAAGGCTGTCCTTATTGTGCCAAAAAAAGAGTGTTGCCAGAAGAGAGCTTTGCTGCCCTACATCCAACATTGCTCTCAGAACTACATTCAAAATTGAACGAGGAAGTAGACCCATGGCAGTTGACACCTAAATCAGGGAAAAAAGTGACATGGCAGTGCAAGAGGGATGAACGGCATATATGGGAAATAGGAATTAATAGACGTACTCATCATGGTGAGGGTTGCCCGTACTGCTCAAAGACACGAGTGTTACCAGAGGAAAGCTTTGCTGCATTATTCCCTGGTATGCTCGAAGAATGGCACCCTATCTTGAATGAAGGAATTAATCCCTGGAGTCTATCCTCTAAATCGGGGAAAAGAATAACTTGGCAATGTGTAAATAACGAAAGACATATCTGGGAAACTCTTGTGAGTTCCAGAACATCAGATTTAACCAAGTGTCCTTACTGTTCGGGAAAGCGTTTTTTGCCAGAAGAAAGCTTTGGTGGTCACTATCCATATTTAGGAAAGCAATGGCATCCTACCAAAAATAAAAGAGATCCTTACGGATATGCTCCTAATTCAAAAATGGTTGTTTGGTGGTTCTGTGAAGAATGTAATCATGAGTGGAAAGAGGAAATGGTAAAACGCACAACTACAAAAAAACAGAAACCTTGCTGTGGTAAATAATGAAATTTGTCCGGAATGCGGTAAGGTGTTTGAGCAAGGAACCTTGGGTGTAGCTTTTTGTAGACCTTGTGAATTAGAACGAAGAGATTAATATTTATTAATAAAATAGTTACCAGGTTTTATTCAATATAAAAATCTATATTTCAATTCACATTGATAAAAGTGGAGTAACAAAAGGGTAACGCAACCCTGTGTTACTCCTTGAATTGAGTTAAAGATGTTACATTAAAAGTCATAAAAAAACGCATAATAACGCGGGTTAGTTAGCATGTGTTAACTTACGTTAAGCATGTTACAAATTAGTGGAAATATGGGCGGCTGCCGTCAAGCGTATAATATATCGTGGCTGGCTCACTTGTTTCAATCTTAACATCAACCGGACCTGTGTATTTACCGTTTCCAGGTGTAGCTTTTGAGGAAGGCGGCTGATGGTCTTTTGCACTGTTGTAGGCTACTTTAATTAAGCCAATCAACCCATTGGCAAATTCCATTGCTTCTTCATGACCTTCTACAAAGGCTGGCTGGAATCCAACTGCCTGCCATCTTTTTGTATCCTTATTCCATAAATCTGCCCCTACTTCGAAGTTCCAGGCATAAATCCCCTTTTCATACCATAGGTAGTCCGCAGAGTTACCTGCAGCAGAGTATAGTACGTCAGGAATTGGACCTGTACGACTAGGTAGAATGACCGTTCCGCGGTGGTCCTGAATATCATTTAAGATGTTATCAGAAGCTGCCCAGTAAAACGCTTCTTCACCAGCTGATGGGCGTGGCAGTGTAGTACGTTTTGAATCGTAAGCACCAGGGGACCACATGAAGTAGCCGCCATAACTATGAATATTCATTGCAAACTTAATATTTGGGTTTTTGTCAGCAAGCCAGACAAGGTTTCTTCCTTCAGGCTCAGAGTTTTCAGCTGGTCCAGCGTAAGTATCTCCCGTGCAACTTGTACCTCCGCCAATATAGCCATCAAAAACGGAACCAACAGAATGGTTGCGGTTAAGGTCAACTCCCCAATTATTTCGGTACCCAGGATCAGAGGCAGTGGGGCCACAGTGATTGGTCATATTCTTACGCTGCATATTGTAATCATTTAAGCTGTAATTAGCACCATCAGGGTTTACTGAAGGTACAAGGAATATATCAAGATTATCAACAAGCTTTCTTGTCTCACTATCTTGATTATAGTTTCGCAGTAGTCTTTCCGCCGTTTCGATTGTTACGAGTGGGGTCACCCATTCACGGGCATGCTCCTGAGCATATCCAAGAACACCTGGTTTAGAACCGTCACGATGCTTGCCGATTCGGATCGCTTTTACTGTGAAAGGATCACGGGAAACGTCTGCCCCAGCTTTCAAGCCGTCAGTTAATATCGCAGCATTTGTAGTTGGTGCGACAACACCAGCACCAGTATTACCGCGGTATGTAGTCGCAGTGACAAGTTGGCTAGCATTCTCATTCAGTGCTTTAACCACTTGTGCGGCAGTACTTGTTGCCTTTCCTGACGAATCAGTAGCTAAATCTACTAAAATCTTGGTACCATCCACAGTCACTTTTAGTGGTGCATTATTGGTTCCCGGATTCTTGAATTCTACCGATACATCATTCCCGCCTTCATGTCCCCATGCTTTTGAGGAAACAACAACTGCGAGATTGGTCGTGCCGCCGATAGTTGCTTGGGCAAGACGTCTGTAACCATTTGTTTTATTTGGCATATCAATGATTTCTACCAAGTTCGGGAATTCTTTTGAAAGATTTTCGGCACGTTCATATAATTCATTTGGTGCCATATAGTGGTCAACAAAATCCGTAACATAATCTGTTTTTGGATGTTTCGGCTCTTTCCCTAACCATTCAGTAATGGTGCTCGTAGCTGTTCCTCCAAGATTACTTTCAATTTTAACAGATGAAGGAATGGCGCTAACTGGTAAAAGCAAATAGTGATAAAAATATTCACCGTAATCTACCAATCTAGAAAGTGTAGCAGATTTTTCCTCACCGTTCTCGGTCCAAGTTGCTTTAAGTGCTGTGCTAGCAGTCGCACCGGCGCTTGATTTTACTTCGAGATATAGGAAGGTGCCTGATTGATTGGTAAAATGGTTTGCCCTAAGGACTTTAAGTGTATCCTCGGAAGCTGCCAGACTGGCTTGCAGCTGGACAGTAGATTGCCGCTCTGCCACGCGTGTGCTCCATTGATTTTCGGTGATCAGGGTCTCTTTTACATTGATGCCAAAGGTCTTTAACATGGCAATTTCTGTTGGTGTGACAACGGCATCCACTTCATAGACTCCGTCGTGTGCTTCGATTCTGTGGGTAAGGTCAATTCCAAGCTCAAGAAGCTTGTCCTTTGCCTTATCATTTGGTACTACAAGTTGAACAATTGAGACCGTTTCTTTCTTAGGAATCGGCTGGTCAGGTTGTTCGACCGCTGCAACCGGAATACTTAGGCTTGTATAGAATGTAGAGAACCCTAGTCCGGTTATGGCAGTCATCACCACTAAATTCCTTTTCCATTTCTGCTTTTTCTGTTGTGTCAAAAACTGCACCCCCAAAATGCTAAAAATTTTAATACAAGCTTATTGTAAGTTGAATGTACTTAATATCTTGTCGTAAAATCAGAGGCAGTTAAAAATACAAAAATTTTATTGAGAAAATATAATACTTTATTTTAGAAGATTGAATTTTAGACTGTTTTTCCTATTTAAAAAGTACTGCGCCACTCGAAATCCAGTAATTTCAGGAGTACAAAATTACTGGATTTTATTCCATTATAATTCCTATAAACTGTATATTGGTAATCAACTGTTTTTATTGTTTAATATTGTTGTTGTTTGTTTAATTTTGTAAAAGGAAAGTTGTAATATATTTCATGTGAATTGCGGCTCTATTGTTAAAAACCATCAAATGCCTATCAACCTTTGTGCCAGTCCAACATTTAATAAAGAAACAAGAATTATTATGAATAGGAATGATGGGGAATGGCAAAAAGAAACCGAGGAAAATCAATCAGCTACTTGCCTTCAAATGGCAGAGGGAAATGCCCACTGTGTGAAAGAACAGGAGTAAAGCTTCTCTACCCGCACAAAACTGAAACATCCCAAACCATCAAAGTCTGCAAAAACTGCCGCCATAAATAAAAATCACATAGTAAAAAATCACATTCAGCAAATGACCGTAAAAATTGAAACCATGGAAATGGTGGCTATTACATGGTAAAAGTGCTACAAGCAAGTAACAACCGCACAGAAGCAGAATCTGCTATTAAAAAACCGAATATAGTCTATTACATGAGAATGCATGAGAATCTATTGAACTCTAGTAGATTGTCATATATTCTCTTTTTTAGTATTATCAAGCGATGGTGATCCAGAGAAAGATTGAAAGTTCACTGGAAGAGGAGGCGAACCAGGCATGGTCCAACTTGCCTGAGGATCAACGCCTTAAGCGGGTGTTTTTTTTAGAGGCTCTTTTCGTAAAGATTGTTGTTTTTAAAACGAAACTATTTAAGGTTGATTGGAGCGGAAGTGCGAGACTCCTGCGGGAGCAACGGGACAGGTGAGACCCCACAGGCGTTTACGCCGAGGAGGCTCACCGCCCGCACCAAGGAAAGCGAGCATCTGGAGGGGAAATCAACCACAACTCACTACCTGGTAAATAGCAACAAAGTATGTTAAAACAGCCTTTTTAGAAAAGACATCGATTTGGAAAAAGGACCAGTTTGTCCGTACTTATATCAATGAGCGTTTTGTGGAACGGTTGAAAAAGAAATGGAACTTGGTAAGTAAGTCAATTGAAGGACATGCTTTACATTAACATAATGAATGATAAAAATATTTACATTCTTTAATCCAATAGATCCACATAATATCAGTAATTACTTCAGTTTTCCAATCTTATTTCATGGTTTCAATCATAGAACTTTACCTAACAACAAAGTTGTATCAAAAAACCATCTAGCTGAAAAATGCCACAAAAGTCCTTGCAAACAAGTATACAAGGACTTTTATAAATTACATAAAAGAAATAGCACCACTAATAATAGCTAATACTGTTAAGATTAACGTTGTCAAGATGGCCCATTTGTATGCGAATTTCTGATATTCTCCAAGGTCTTTATCAACCATACCAACTAATAGAATGGTTGATGCAACAAGTGGACTCATTAAATGAGCGGGTTGTCCCAATATAGAAGCACGAGCAATTTCCAATGGGCTAATACCATAGGCTGATGCTGCTTCTGCAAGAATAGGGAGAACTCCAAAATAATAGGCATCATTCGATAAAACAAAAGTGAATGGCATACTTGTAATGCCAACAATGACAGGAAAAAACTGTCCTAATGAAGCAGGTATTATCGCAACCAGTCCATTAGCAATAGCATCAACCATTTTTGTACCGGAAAAGATTCCTGCAAATACTCCTGCCGCAAAAACTAATAGAACAACAATTAAAGCGTTTCCAGAATGTGCTAAGATACGTCTTTTTTGCATTTCCAGATTGGGGTAGTTAACCATTAAAGCTATAGCGAAACCGACCAAAAATAAAATGGGGGAAGGAACCAATCCCATAATAAGCATGACCATAATGCCTACCACAATTAATAAGTTAACCCACAAAAAACGAGGACGTTTAATGTCAATATGAGGAAATGTTTCAGTGGCTTCATTTTCAACAGTAGCAGCTATTTCATTTTTGAACTCTTCTATGTGTATTACACCAAGTCGTTTACGTTCTCTTTTCCCTAAAATAAATGCGACGAAAATAACCCAAAGAGCACCACCGATCATGGTAGGAATAAGTGGAACAAAAAATTCGGATGCATCAAGTCCCAATACTGCTATTGCTCGGGTAGCAGGGCCGCCCCAGGGGGTCATACCACTCATAACACTTAAAGCCAGCATGGCTACAGTGGCTAAAACCAATGGATTCATACCGATTCGTTTATAAAGTGGATACATAGCTGAAACAGTAATGATATACGTTGTTGTACCGTCTCCATCTAGGGCCACAAGTAATGCAAGAATTGTGGTACCCATCGAAATTTTGACAGGATCTCCCTTGACAACTTCTAATAACTTTTTGATAAGTGGGTCAAATAAGCCCGTATCTATCATAATGCCAAAAAACAATATGGCGAATAATAATAGAGCTGCAGAAGGAGCGACTAGCTTAATGCCTTCCATCATCATAGTGCCAATTTTGCTTCCAAAACCACCAACTACAGCAAAAACGATCGGAACTAAAGTTAAAGCAACAATGGGTGATAAACGTTTGGACATAATTAAATAGGTAAAAACGGTAACCATGGAGATGCCTAAAATTGTAAGAAACATTAATAAATCCCCTCCCAAATTTTGAATGCGCTTTCAATTGATCTCTGGATGACTAAGAATTAATTTCGTGACTCTTCATAAAAAATTAACTGGTAGATTAATAAGTTTTACATTATGCTTATGCGCTTTTCTTAATTAAAGGTAATACAGGGAGAACAATAAGTTAAATACATATTTTTTTTGTGTTGGTATCAAAATAATTTATTCTTAAAAAAAAGATTGGAGGGAGGAGAGCAAAGAAAGCCAAAGGATAAGTGATACAATAAAGAAATTTTTAAAAATTTAATGCTATTTTTAGTATTTAAAAAGAAGGTCATCATCTTAATATTGTGAATGATGACCTTCTTTTCTTTATAAATCAGACTTTTTCAGTGTCCTTGAGCAAAGCTCTCTCCTTTTTTAATTAACATTTAGTTTTAACGTTACTGTTCTTGTCTTTTTTTCTTAAACTTAATTTTAATACCAATCTTAGTAATGGAGGCACTGCGGCATAAATAAAAGCCATCCGAAATAGTTGATAGCTGGTAACAGTAGATACATCAGCATTTACTTCTTGTGCAATGATTCCCATTTGATCCATTCCACCAGGGGCTAAACTTAAAAAACCCGTAATAGTCGATAAATCATAATAATGGGTCAGTAGAAAACTAAAAAACATTGTTGCGCAGATCAAAATCAGTCCGTTCATCAAAGCAAATAATAAGGTTTTTCTTTTGTTGTCAAGTTGTTCCGGTTTTAATAGTAAACCGATATAACCGCCAACCATAAATTGAGATATATCAAGAAGTGAAGGAGGAAGTGGTGGTCCCTGCAAACCTAAAAGACCTATTGCAGCAGTAACAATTACTGGTCCTAAAAAGTAAGGAGCTGGTAATTTGAATATTTTACCTATTCTTGCTGCGAGAAAACAAATAAGCGCGAACAGAAAGATCAGAGGAAATAAATCACTCCACTCTGGAATAACGTTATCCATTATATTAGAGGAATCATTGGTACGATTCGCTGCAAAAATGGGACTGAAAATTAAAAGGGGAACTAAGAAAACAACCATTATCACTCTTGTAACATGGAAAAAGGTTACGGTCGTAATATCAATACCTTTCATTTCTTCTGCAAACACAACAATTTGTGACAAACCTCCAGGTATACTACTTGTTAAGGAGGTAGGATAGTCAATGCCGGAATATTTTGACATAACAAAAGCTGTACATACACACACAAGGACAATTAAGGTTGTAAGGATCAACATTGAGGGAAGGTGACTAATCATGTCAGACAGTGAGCTCTTGGTAAAAGAGATGCCAATTGAATAACCTACAATAATTAATCCAGTATTTCTCATCGAGACGGGCCAAATTAATTTAACGTTTTTGAAACGTGATGCAATTAATAGGGCTGCCATTGGCCCTAGAAGCCAGGGGATTGGCAACCTGATAAGAGAGAAAAGACTGCCTCCAATAAAAGCAGTTAGAAGTGCAGCTGAAAATTGGATTGTCTTGCTTGCATCATTTAAATCCCACTTTTTCATGTTAATTCTCTTCCTTTGTACTAGTTTTATTTCGATTCGTCTTATTTCTATTGTTTAGAATCATTAAGAAAATCAATAAATGCTTTTACTTGTGCCAAATCCATAGTCACATCTCGGTAAAAAACCCAAGTTTCTCTAAGCAAAAAGCTATTATCGCTTAATACAATGGGGAAAGTATACAGTGGTTCATCATCTTTAATACAGATTTCTGGTAAAATGGCATATCCTAAACCATTAAGAACCAGTTCCTTACATGTTTCAATCCGATCTACCTCCATTGAAATCTTAGGTGGTACCGCAAATGTTTCCTGCCACCAGTTTTCAATAGTATTTCTTAACGATTGGTCTGTCTGATAATTAACTCTAGGAAGAAAAGGAAGTTCTTTTAATTCAATTTTTTTACTGGAGGCAATACAAATCTTTTCTTCTTGAAACAACACTTTATTTTCCTGCCATTTGTAAGGACCTCTAACGATCCCGAGGTGTGCTTCTTCTTTTTGAAGCATCTGATGAATTTGAGAACTCCATCCAGTTTTCAAACTGATTTCAACCTCTGGATATAGGGTTAGAAATTCTTTTAATAATACTGGTAGTTTATATCGGGCAAACAAGCCAGATACACCCAAGCGTAAAGTTCCTTTTACTTTTTTATCCAAATTTGAGATGTGTTCTTTTGCAGCGCCTAATTGCTTACGCATATTTTTCGAATATTGTACGAGGTATTCCCCTTCAACTGTAAACTCGACACCTCTTTTGCCTCTAGAGATTAAATTTGTTTTGAACTCTTTTTCCAGCTGTTTTATACGATAGGATAAAGCTGGCTGAGAAATAAATAGTCGTTGTGCCGCCTTGGTTATATTTCTTTCTTCGTAAAGAGTAATTAATATAAGCCAGTCTTTTTCATCCATAAAATTTTTCTCCTTTAACCATAAAAAATATTTATGGGTAATTATAAATAATGATAATTTATTTGATTTCTAAAAGTATAATACAACTATTGAAAAAAGAAATCTATCTTTTTATGTAAACCAATAGACTCACTATATTTTTGCCTTTCCAGCATTCCTTCATAAATTTTTTCTATGGCAATGAATAAAAAAACAATATTATTTTTATTTATTATAATCACTTATTATTTACATGAAGCGTTATCACTACTTATCAGGAGGGGTAAAGATGTCAAATACACGAAATTATGATGTAGTTGTAGTAGGGGCAGGAAATGCAGCATTATGTGCCGCAATCTCAGCAAAAGAGGGAGGTGCTAGAGTTCTTGTATTAGAACGAGGACCATTGGAAAAGCGTGGAGGGAACTCTTTCTTCACGGATGGAGCCATTCGTGTGGCATACAATAATTTAGACGCAATCAGAAAAGTAATACCTGAATTAACAGATGAAGAATCCGATTTAATTGTAATGCCTGAATACACGGAATCCGACTATTACAATGATTTAATGCGAGTAACAGGCGGACAAAGTAATCCCGAATTAGCAAAACAGCTGGTTACTAAATCGTATGAAACAATTGCGTGGATGCGTGATCAGGGAATAAAATTTGAATTGAATTATGAAAATCAATCTTTCGTACAAGCTGGCAAGCGCAATTTCTGGGGAGGACTGCCTATCAAAACGGAAGATAAAGGCGTGGGCTTAATGAGACAGCTCTTTGCGCGGACAGAAGAAATTGGCATTGACGTTTGGTACGATTCACGTGCTGTGGAGCTCGTATCAAAGAATAACACAATATCCGGTGTCGTTGTTGAGAAGGATCAAACAATGGTAACAGTTCAGACATCCGGTGTGATTTTGGCTTGTGGCGGCTTTGAAGCCAATAAGAAAATGAGATGTGAAAATATTGGTGAAGAATGGGAAGCTGCAATTGTTCGTGGAACCGAGTTCAACACAGGAGACGGCATTTCCATGGCTATGGCAGTAGGGGCTCAAAAATTTGGGCAGTGGTCTGGATGTCATTCGATTGGGACAGATTATAACGCGCCAAAAGTAGGAGATTTCACAAAGCCGGGAGATATTTTTAAAAAGCATTCTTATCCGTACAGCGTCATGCTTAATAATGAAGGAAAACGTTTTGTTGATGAAGGAGCAGATTTGCGAAATTACACCTATGCCAAATACGGCCGTGAGGTATTAAAACAGCCTGGACATGTGGCATATCAAATTTATGATGCACAGGTACGCCCGATGCTGCGTAAAGAATATGACCTTGAAGAAGCGACTATTTATAAAGCAGATACACTTGGAGAGTTGGCTAGTTTACTGCCGGTCAATCAAACACAATTCCTTAAAACGATCGAAGAATACAACAGTGCCGTACAAGATGGCGAGTATAGACCCGCAGAGAAAGATGGCAAAGGAACGAAAGGAATTACCCCTCCTAAATCCAACTGGGCACTTCGAATTGAGCAAGGGCCATTCTATGCTTTCCCTGTAACGTGCGGAATTACGTTCTCGTTCGGCGGTTTGCATGTAGATGTTACGGGACATGTGTTAAACAAAGAAGAACAACCGATAAATGGTCTCTTTGCGGCTGGTGAAATGATTGGGGGGATTTTTTATGAAAACTATCCTGGTGGATCCGGGTTAATGTCTGGAGCAGTCTTTGGAAAATTAGCTGGTTCATCCGCAGCCCACTATATTCAAGAAAAGGTTGAAGCGGTCAATAATCATTGAGTCCTTTCCTTGCATAGTTAATTAGATAAGAATTTGTCCAAAAAATCTAGGGATACATTAAATAGAAGAATGAAAAACAGCCAAGGCTTAAAAAAGTTCTTGGCTGTTTGGTACTTCAAATATTAAAAGTCTTTATGCATTGACTAAAACTCATATCATATAGGGATATGAGTTTTAGAGTATAGCTTTAAGCGTCCTGATGGCCAGACAATATGATTTTTCTTCTATTATAGCTATTCAATTTTAGCACCAGCTGAATGGATCAGCTGGGCACTATCGCGCATGAAGTCAGCGCTGACTTATCAACAGTTACCAGATATCAACTATTTTGTATGATATATATTTATATAGCTGTTCTTCCTATGCTCCGATTGATGCAAAAATTGAGCCTGTGAAAAAGGATACCATTCAATAAATAATGGGTTGGTTTGTGGGTGTTTTTCCCTATATCAAGGATGATAGATAACAATTTGTTTTCTTTTTGGTTAAATACTCCAGTAACCATGAAAATCGGGATTCAGTATATCCTAACTTGTATAAGGGTGAGCGCTCCCCCCCGGAAAATTTTCATCTATTCTCAATCCTATTTTATAATTGAATTTTGTAGGCATCGGTTAGTTGGAGATACATTATAGTCTGGGCTCTATTGAAAACTCACTTATACAAAACAAGGATCATTGAAGTAAACTATTTCGGAAAGAATTTTAGTGCCTTTCATATTTTTGAATAGTTCTTTCGCTTCTTTTTCTGTGTCAAATTCAAAAATTTTAATATTTCCTTTTAAAAAGACAGTGATGACCCACATTGAAAAGCCTCCAAGTGTTAGATAATTTTTTTGCTGTAATTTGCAAATCAATTCAAATCAAGCTAATTGATAGGAAAGCTCGTAATTTTTTTTCGTGTACACGTATCCCTCTAAAATGATTCTCGCTGTGCGTACCACCTTAATAGCGCGTATGTGTCCTGCCAAAAAATCAACTTTTGTTTCCATGATCCCTGCCGGGTGGGCTAATCGAAAAATTTCCTGTTTAACGTTCACCATCTCAGATAAAATCGTTTCCTGTAAGTAAGCTCCTGCAGTTGCACAGATGGCTCCTGTAATAGCAAGCGCTTGATGGGGCTTTTGCATCGACATCATTCTGATCATCAAATCCATCTCTGACGCTTTTCTTTCCGATCCGTTTAGGTCGACGTAATCCATAGGAGGAGCAATTAGGGTCATTTTAGGCACAGCAGGAGATTTGACAGTTGCTGATTTCTTATCGGAAAATTGACACATTTCAGCTGCAATCGACCGGATTTCTTCTAGTTCATTTAATTTTTCCTGTGAATAATCAGTGGGCAATTCGCTTCCGTTTAGACCAATATCCTGTGCCCTTACAAAAACAAGTGGATTGGCAACATCAATGATTGAAACTTGAATCAGTCGATCCTTCGTTTTAATCATGTCAATTGGATTTCCTGTAGGGAAAAGTTTTCCTGTAACTGCTCCTTCAGCACGAGTAAAAGAAAGATAAATAGGTGATCCTTTACCAGGCACGCCTGGAATTGAGCAGCTGCCTTCTTTTTTCACTTGTCCATTTTCAACCTCTACTTCTGCAATTATCAATTTCTGTGTATTCACGTTAAAAATTCTCACCGTTGTAACAGGTTCTTGTATAGGGACTAATCCTTGCTCAATTGCGTAAGGTCCTACAGCAGATGAAATATTCCCACAATTTCCTTTAAAATCAACCATTTGATTATCGATACTGATTTGCGCAAATGTATATTCCACATCGAATTCCGGTGATTCTGATTTTTTGATGATCGCTGCTTTACTTGTCAATGAATTCGCTCCTCCAAGACCATCAATCTGTCTCCGATCCGGACTGCCCATCACGTCAAGTAAGAAATCTTCCCAGAGTGAGCGATTCGAAGGCATATGTTCAAAGTTAAGGAACACACCTTTACTTGTCCCGCCGCGCATTACAACTACAGGTACTTTCATTGTATAACCACCTTTTCTCAAATCAATATTTATAGCACTACCGGTTCCTTTGAAAATATAGTATGATATGTTCATTCATAAGTAAAATACATATTTTTTTTAAAAAAATGATAAAAAAACTTATAATCCAAAAGCGGGAGATGGTTAAGTGGACGAAAAAGATTGGATTGCGATAAGGGTACTATATGAAGAAAAAAACATTAGCCGTGCCGCAGAGCGTTTATATATATCGCAGCCGGCGCTAACGTATCGGCTTAAAAATTTAGAAAAAGAATTTAGCACAAACCTATTTTTCAAAATAAAAGGAGGCATTGAGTTCACTTCAGAAGGGATACATTTGGCGGGCTATGCGGAAGAAATGGTGAAAAAGTTGCAAAAAACGAAAGATTATATGCTGAATATGAAAAATGAGGTAAGAGGAACGTTAAGGCTTGGCGTTTCCAGCAACTTTGCCCAATATAAACTACCAGAAATATTGAAAAAGTTTTCAACACAATATCCTCATGTACAATTTAATGTGAATACAGGGTGGAGTACTGAAATCATGCATCTTCTGGATTCCTCTAGTGTTCAATTAGGCATACTGCGTGGAAATTATGAATGGTATGGAATCAAATCATTACTGCATAAAGAAAGACTTTGTTTAATTTCTAAGAAAGAGGTAGACTTGGATAATTTGCCGGAACTTCCATTCATAAATTATAAGACCGACAGTTCTTTAAAAAACTTAATAAATGGCTGGTGGCATGATAGATTTCCAGAGCCACCATTTGTAACTATGGAAACGGATCGGCAGGAGACGTGCAAAGAGATGGTCAAAAATGATCTTGGTGTTTCCATTCTGCCGGAAATATGCCTGCAGCCTTCAGATAATTTGCATACATACGGGTTATCCTACAAAAATGGGAAGCCGGTATTAAGAAATACATGGTTAATGTATAACCAGGATTCATTAAAACTCTCTACTGTGAAAAACTTTATTGATTTCTTGAATAAAAATTCCAATCTTTAACGAAAAAGCACTATGAAAGTATTGAAAATTTCATAGTGCTTTTTTGGATTTATTAATTTAATATAAAATGGATTATAAGTTTTTTTTTCGAAAAAGTAAAAAAAATATGTATTTCACTTATTTGATGATATGAACTATTCTAAAAATAGAAAATAAAGCAACAGGGAATCAGAAGATATGCAATATTTTTTAGTTATTCAAACTTCTCATCTGGTTTGTAAGCGGTTTCTTTAATAGGAGGGATTCATATTCTTACGTTACTTGGAATTTCAATGGTCGTTGTCTTTACTTATTTAATCATGTCTAAACGGTTATCACCTGTTAATTCTCTTGTAGTCATTCCAATTATCTTTGCATTAATTGGCGGATTTGGTCCAGAGCTCGGAGATATGATGCTCGATGGAATAAAGGTTGTCGCACCTTCAGCCGCTTTGCTATTGTTCGCTATTTTGTTTTTCGGAGTTCTGATTGACGCTGGATTATTTGATCCACTCATTAAAACCATGTTAAAAATCGTAAAAGGGGATCCGGTAAAAATAGCGATAGGTACAGCAGTAATCGCAATGACCGTTGCCTTAGATGGTGATGGTACCACGACTCATATGATTACGATTTCCGCTATGCTGCCTCTTTACTTACGCCTTGGTATGAATCCACTTATTCTTGCCACTATTTCTATGCTGGCTGTAAGTATTATGAGTGGTATGACTCCTTGGGGAGGACCTGCAACAAGAGCAATAGCATCTTTAGGTCTCGATGCAAATGAATTCTTTGTTCCGATTATCCCAACACTATTCGCAGGTATTGCAGCTATTCTTTTTACCGCTTACGTACTTGGGAAAAAAGAGCGTAAAAGGCTTGGTGTTGTTCATATCAAAGCTGCACCTGAAATGAAAGGGGCTCTAGCTGAAGCAGCGGTAGCTTCCGCCATACAAGACGATTTAAAGCGCCCTAAATTAATATGGGTCAATCTTTTGTTGACGCTCACGGTTATGGTCATTCTTGTAATGGGCTTAGTGCCGGTACCTGTGTTGTTTCTAATCGGTTTTGTGCTTGCTTCAATCATTAATTACCCTAATCTAGAACAGCAAAAAGAGCGAATCGTGTCACATGCAGGAAATGCTATTACCGTCGTCACACTAGTATTTGCGGCTGGTATTTTCACTGGGATCTTTTCCGGAACGAAAATGGTAGATGCCATTGCAAATTCATTAGTGGCCATCATTCCGGATTCTTTAGGCTCTTTTTTACCGATGGTCGTTGCGTTCACCAGCATGCCATTTACGTTCGTTTTATCCAATGATGCTTACTACTTTGGTGTTTTGCCAATTCTTGCAGAAGCAGGAGAAGCTTATGGAGTGAGTCCTTTAGAAATTGCCAGAGCTTCCGTATTGGGCCAGCCTGTACATTTCTTAAGTCCACTCGTGGCATCGACTCTTTTACTGGTAGGGATGGTAAAAACGGATATCGGGGAACTACAGCGGTATGCATTTAAATGGGCTCTAATTTGTTCATTAGTCCTTATCATTGTTGCTATCTTGACAGGGGCTATTATTTAAGTACAATGTTATCTAATAAATTCTTCGAACTTAAACAAAGTAGGGCTGTGCCAAAACCAATTATTATTAGTGGTTTTGGCACAGCCCATTCTTTTATTTAATTCCAGAAGTCTCGCCGCTAGCTTGAGTAATTATTTTTACGATTGTTTTCGCAAGGTTCATAACCGTGTATAGACGAGTATCATTTAAAAATTGCATCGTTGGCAGCGGATCTATATAATTGACCATTCCTGTAATATGATAATCTCCAACTTCCGGCAATACTTTTTTTAAAGCTTTCCCAGGGACAAGAGGTCCATCCTTCAAAAAAACATAACCGACCTGGTTTTGATTCCCTAAACAAGCATCCACACTAAAAATAAGAGGCTTTTTGAATTGTTTTTTAATTTTTTTCAATGTGTCTTTTAAATTAAATGCATGAACAGGATTTTCCAAAGTACCGTAAACACGATAAGGCACCGTATGTTCTTTAAGCATTGTCCCGACTAAAGGGCCTAATGAATCCCCAACTGATCGGTCTGAACCAATGCACAGAAAGATTACATCTTCATTTTGACATCCAGAAGATTGAATAATCTCTTTGACTTTTAATGCTAAGCAGTTTATATCTTCGCCTTTTGTTTCCACAGAACAAATTGCTCCTCTTCTTGTAAATTAGACTCATCTTAATTCCCCTTTGTCCTATTATACGAACAAAAAGGACATCATGCATGTAAATATAAGCATATGCTTGGGAAAGATAGTTAACACTCTGAAAAATGGCAGTAATTCAAAACATCCCTTTTAATTTATTTGGCGAGGAAGTGGGAGTTGGTTTACAACTAGAAAACGTAACGACTTTATTTTAAACTACAACCAAGTACACCAATATACAAAGTTAATTAACATAATCAGCGTTCTAGGAATCTATATTATTGATCGAGAGAGTAGGAGGGGAAGGCTCCTTTTTTATTATACGTTTTTTTAGATTACTTATATTATACGCCCTTTGTAAAGACCTATATCCAGGTGAAAGGGAAATGGATGTACCAGTATGGTGCAGTATATTCCGAAGGAAGCACTGAAATCTAATTTTTTTATAAATGGATAACTTTGGTAAAGCTAGATTATTAAAATAACCAATGTTCTTAGGGAGGAAACAAATGAAGGTAAAAAAAATACATCATGTCAATAATTTGTTCCGATTATGAAAAATTAGGGTGTGATATCGTGAAGGAGACATATCGGTCAGATAGGCAGTCGTATAAATTGGATTTAATGGTCGGAGGGGAAATTTAGCTTGAATTGTTCTCATTTCCTGATAGCCCAAATCGTCCAGTTATCCTGAAGCAAGAGGGCTTAGACATCTTGCTTTTGAAGTGGAAGATATTAATCGAGCGATTGAAGATTTAGAAAAAGAAATCATTCCAGTCGAACCTATCCGTGTTGATGAGTTAACAGGAAAAAGGTTTACCTTTTTTTGTGATCCGGATGATTTGCCTCTTGAAATATATGGAAAGTAGTATTTGCAGTAGGGTTATGTATATTTTGATAAGAAAAATCTTTCATCAAGGTGCCCTAAAACAAAATAGTACTCAAAACAAAAATGGAACTCATTTTGTGATTTCCATTTTTGTTTCTGTATTTTTTATGTCATAAAATCCGTATTATATATAAATTTTTATCAACCTAGTACAATGGAATTTTTAATAACTGGATAAATGTAGGATTTAATATCTTCTCCAATAAATGCTTTTCAAATATTCAATTTTAAAAGGTCGTAATTTTAATATACTTCTTTTTCATTGAGTTATTAAAAATTCATTTTTTGTTATTGATAGGTTTTTGTATTACCTAATCTATATATTCTCAGGCAGCAAGGCTCATTGTCTTGTGAATTTTAAAGGAAGTCTTTTCACTCCAAAAACGAACGGACTTGGAATCGCCTCCAGCTCAGTCCCTTTTACATCTTCCAATTTTGCAAATGTACTTAATAGTTTCACGAGAGCTACTTCTGCTTCTAGACGTGCAAGCGGGGCACCTAAACAAAAATGAATACCAAACCCGAAACTCAAATGAGGATTTAATTTCCTTTCTAATGTGAACCGATTAGGCTCTGCAAACTTTTGTTCATCCCGGTTTGCCGAAGCGACCCAGCAAATTACTTGTTCCCCCTTTTGGATTGTTTTGCCCCCAACTTTGACTTGTTCCTTTGTAACACGGCCAATTGCCTGTATTGGAGGATAAAAGCGTAGTGTTTCTTCTACCAATTTTGGTATTAAAGGCAGATTTGTCCTAGCTTGTTCTTGAATGTTTTTATCTTCTGTCATATAGCGTACGGCATTTGTAATCAAATTAGTTGTTGTTTCATTTCCCGCAACTAATAATAAAACACAGAAAGATAGTACCTCTTCTTCTGTTAATTTTTCCCCATCAATTTTTGCTGCTAATAATAGCGAAATTAAATCTTCTTCTGGATTTACTTTTCTCTCTAAAATTATTTTTTTGAAATATTCTTTAAGAAACTCACTTCCTTCCTTACGTTTCTGTGCCATTCTTTGAAAGGCTTCATTTGAATTATCCTTGGCGCCTGCCACGAGAACATCAGAATAGGTTTTAAAAAGATCCCGATCCCTAGCAGGGACCCCCAATAATTCGGCAATTATTATGACAGGCAACGGACCAGCAAGGTTATGAACGAGATCCATAGTCCCTTTCTCATTAACTTGATCGAGAAGGTAAAGTGTCACCTCTTCGATTTTATTTTTTAAATCCTTCACTGCTTTAGGAGTGAATGCCTTGTTCACTAAGTTTCTCATTTTTGTGTGTCTAGGAGGGTCCATTGTCAAAATGCTTCCTTGAAGAGTTCCAGACCCTCGTTCCGATGAAAACAGTTTTGGATTTTTTAGAATATAATGAACGTCCTCATATCGAAATACATCCCAGCAGCTTCGAGCCTCGTCGTACCTTACAGGAGTTTTTTGTCGTAAACTATTAAAGATTGGAAAAGGAAATAATTGATCTGCGTTCGAAGCAATTTCACTCATGGGGATGAGATTAGCATACTGCTCCACTGCGCTTGTTGAGTTACGTACTTGTGTCATGGTTTCATCTCTCCTTTTATTGTGACTAATATTCATACATAAACTAGTCATGAACCGGTTCATTAACTAAGATAACAAACTCATAAATTGGTTTCAATTGACATAAATTGAGATATTTTTCAATAAGAAGAAAGTAATGACTTTGAATATTTGACTCACCACCTATTGAAAAACTCTTTTGAGTTTCATAGCTTCTCGTTTAAGATCATACCGGTACCCCAAATAGTCGGAGGGGAATATCAGCCGGAATTGTTCTCTTTTTTCTTATAGCCCAATTGTCCAACTTATCCTGAAGCAAGAGGGCTTAGGCATCTTGCCTTTGAAGTGGGTGATAGAATCAAGCGATTGAGGAGTTAGATAAAGATTATTGACCCTACAATAAAAGGTGGAAAGGGGACAATATTTAGATAGTCATTAACTTCTCCATAATTTTCTTTTGCATTTCCAATAATCCCTCAAGTTCCCAACAAGTCCACTTTATCAAAGTTGGGATTCTTTTATTTTTCATGTACATAAAAAGGGCTGTTAGTAATCTATTAAGTACTATACAGATTTCCATGAAGCTTCATAGGATATAAAAAAGGAGGTACAAGCTATGAGAGAAAAAATAATTAACCCGGAAAATAACCGTTTCCGCTTAATAACAGGCACATTTCCGGATAAAGAAACTGCCGAAATAATGGCTGAAGAACTGAAAATTCGTTATGGCTGGATTGTGTATATAATTCCAGAACAAAGTGAAAAAGACTGGCAATAAAATTAGTTACCTCGGTGAAATAGGGAAATTAGTAGAGCGGATGACTGAATTGAAATTACAAGATATAAAAGGATCTTATGATGTAATCATTAGCCTTGGCAGTTGGTGTGGACCTTCCCTTAATTTAAGGCGGTCTTCATTTCCCCTTGATTGGGTTGAATTTAATTCGCTCCCGGATGTAAGCAGAATATTGAAGAACAGATTTGTCGGATTTATGGATCTTAACAATATGAAGCAGGTAGATGGCATCGCTTTTTATCTTGATGATGGAGAAGTGGTTTTTTCAGATGAGTGCGGCAAGCAGCAAAAAGCGCATATTATTCAAGATACCTATTATAATGTTATTTCAGTTCATGATTTCCCTATGATACCTAATCAAGATTGGACTCATCTTTACCCTGCTTGAAAAACTCAATTACCGAATAAATAAGTATATTGAAATAATGTCAAATGGCAATTCCATCTTATTCGTTAGGTGGGGGCAATTTCCGTTCACAAAGCAGTGGAATTACAATATACAATGTGGGATTATGTGTATAATGGGGTAACCTTAACAAAAACATATTCTAGTACTGACTTCGATTCTTATACTGCAATCTTTTTTAAATTGCTGAAGCATTAAGTTTTTTTCTTTATTTCGCATAAAATTGTATCTCAAGAGTTAAAGGGCACTCATGATTTTAATGAGTGTTTTTTTGTGCAGTAATTTGCTCAATTATCTAAATATTCCAAAATTACAATTGACCCATAAGGGACAGCTGATTTAGAATTGATATGTATATGAAATTATGTTTTGTATATAAAACTAAAATAGAGGAGGAATATAGTTAGTTAGTGAATGAAATGTTAAAAATATTTGATTTAGGGAGGTAAGTAATATGTTTAAGAATAAATTGGCGTTCGTTCTGCTTTGTTTGGTGTTAATAGTATCTGCATGCGGTCCAAGTGACGAAACAACTACAGAAAACAAAGGGAATTCAGGAGGAAAAGCGGTTAAGCTTACTTTTACGGAACCTGCACGATTATTGTCGGTTGCCCCATTGTATGTAGCAATAGAGCAAGGTTTTTTTGAAAAGGAAGGAATTGAAGCTGAGATTGTTTCTGGTGGTGGAGGAGCACAAGTAATCGCTTCTGTATTATCAGGTGAAGCTCAGTTTGCGGTCTCGGGTCCTCGAAGTATGTTTACTCCTCTTGACAAAGGTGAAGATTTATTGGCAATTCAATCTTTAAATTCTGCGCTAACCTATCAAATTACACTCTCTAAACAATATCAAAAGAAAAAGAATGTTTCTAAAGACTCATCACTTGAAGATAGAGTGGCTTCATTGAAAGGCGCAACTATTGGTACAAACCTTGTTGGAGATTCTGGAGACGTATACACCCGTCAGTTAATGCAAATGCATGGAGTTGATCCCAATACTCTTAAAACCGTCAAATTAGCAGGAGATGGATCGAAGATTGGCGGTATGCAGGAGGGGATTGTTGACGGGGGAATAGCATCACCCCCAATGGGTTTACAAGCGGAAAGTAAAGATATAGGAGACATTGTAATCAATACAAGTGAAGAGCCAATGTATGGGAATATGGTCTGGGAAGCTGTATTTGCTAAAAAAGAATATTTAGAAGAAAATCATGAAACATCATTGAAAGTAGTTCGGGCAATAGGGAAAGGTATGGAATTCACACGTAATAACCCAAGAGAGGCAGCCGAATCGATCGAATCTTATTTTGATGGAATAGATGTTGATATTCTAGAGGAATCATTAATCGGATTGAAAAACACTTTTAAAGGCTATGGGGAAATGAATCAAGAAGCTTGGGATAATGCCCAGGATCCATTAGTTGAATTTGGCAAGATATCAGGCGTTTCTACTAAACAGGATACAACTGAAGATGTTATTTGGACAAATAGTTATATAGAAGAGGTTTTTAAAAAATAATTAGAATGGAAAGGAGATGATAGGTAAGATGGAAAATGCACAACTGGAAAACTTTAAATTGTCTACTCGTTTTTTAGATGTTACTTACGTAAATAACAAAACTGGTGCAGAAGTGATTGCCCTGCAGAATATAAATTTAAACATTAAAGATGGTGAATTTATATGTATTGTTGGGCCGAGCGGCTGTGGAAAGACCACTTTTTTAAATACTGTAGTTGGATTGCTAAAGCCAAGTAAGGGAGAAATACTATTAGATCAGCAAAAAATTGATGGTCCCGGCAAGGACAGGGCAATGGTTTTTCAAAACCCGAGTCTATTACCTTGGAGAACTGTTTTGGAAAATGTTCTTTATGGAGTTGAACTGTTAAAGCAAATAACCGCAGAGAAAAAGAAAGAGGCCAAAGAATTTATTGAAATGGTCGGTTTAAAAGGTTATGAAAATCATTATCCACATGAATTGTCAGGTGGGATGCAGCAACGGGTAAACTTGGCTCGGGCATTAACGGTAAACCCATCATTAATATTATTGGATGAACCATTTTCGGCATTGGACGCACAAACTAGGGAATTTATGCAAGGTGAGTTACTTAGAATATGGGATGAGACAAAAAAGACAAGTCTTTTCATTACACACCAAATTGATGAAGCGGTATTTTTAGCTGATAGAGTTTTTGTTTTTGGGGCAAGACCAGGACGTGTAGTGGAGGTTGTTGATGTTGATATACCTAGACCAAGAGATCTCCATGTGAAGCGCAGCCCGGAATTTTTAGAGTTTGTAGATCATATTTGGTCCATTATTGAACAGGAGTCTTCTAAACAAGGTTTCGATAATAAAGAGAAATAATTAATGTGAAAGGAGAACACTATGACGAAGGGTATGATAGAACTTACACAATCAAAGCAAAAGATAAAAAAGGCGAAGAAAATGAAAAAAGAAAAAAAGTCATTTTTTATCAGTGTTGCTTCTGTTTTACTATTCCTGTTGCTTTGGGAAACTGCCTCTCAAAATGAATGGATAAATCCATTGTTCATAAGCTCACCAATTGAAATTGCACAAGCGGCAGTTTTAATGGTCCAAGAAGTTTCCTTTTGGGAAAATATGAAGGTAAGTGGTTACGAATTTGTTTCAGGCTTTGTTTTAGCCATACTTATTGGAATCCCAATAGGTGTGTTATCAGGTTGGAACTCTACCTTTAATGCAGTGGTTAACCCTTTCATTTCAGGATTATATGTAACTCCTAAAGTAGCACTATTACCAGTGATCATCATTGCATTCGGAATAGGGCCAGCATCAAAAATTGTTATCGTATTTTTGATGGCCTTCTTTCCAATAGTGATGAGCGCTCAAAAAGCTATGTTAACATTAGATCAAAACTTAATAAAAGCAGCAAGGACATTTAGTGCAAGTGAATTTCAAATTTTTAAAACAATTGCATTGCCTTCGACGGTACCATTCCTTTTAAACGGTATTCGCTTAGGTATAGGTCAAGGATTAATTGCAGTGGTTGTAGGTGAATTATTCGCTTCGACAGCTGGTATCGGATACCAATTGACAAGCAATGGTCAAAATCTACAAACAGATCGCATGTTTGTTGGCGTGTTAGTCATTACGATTACGGGAATCATTCTTACTTCATTATTAGGCATTATTGAAAGACGCTTTTCATCTTGGAAACCTGAAAATAATTAATTAAATTAATTCTGTATCCAAACTCAATGAAAATCGAGTTTATCCGCGGTTTGAACGTTGATTTCCATTCCAGGCACTCGCTTTCCGCGGGCGGTCCGGGAGCCTCCTCGGCGCTATTTGCGCCTGTGGGGTCTCCCTTGGCCTCGCTTTTCCCGCAGGAGTCTCGTACCTTCCATTCCAATCAACTAAACTGTAGCCAAACTCAATGAAAATCGAGGTTGGATACGTTTTTTTATTAAAAAACGTTTCAGTCGATTTCAGAAATCCGCTCCCTTTCCGCCGGCTGCCTGCCAAGCCTCCTCGACGCAAGCCTCCTCGACGCAAGCGTTTGCGGTGTCTCGGCCAGCCAGTAATTCGGCAGGAGTGTCGCAAATTTCTTCAATCCAATAAGGATTACAGTGAAAAAAATTTAGGTAGAACTCTCCAGGCACTCCCTTTCCGCAGGCAGTCCGCCCTCAGCGCAATTGCGCCTTCGGGGTCTCACTGGAAACGCTTTTCCCGCAGGAGTCTCGCACATCCGCTCCAATCAACTTGTTTTGACTATATAACTATTTGGTTTAGTATGCTTTTCAAACCTGATCCATCTTTTAACAAAGCTCTCAAATCCAATCCCAAATGGAATAGAATTTCTTCAGCGATGGTTACAACACAGAATGTACTTAAATTCGTTATTTTACTGTGACACTTCACAGCGAGATAGAAATTTTATTGAAGTTCTCACGTATCCATGATACCTTCAATTTATAGGGATGGTTGGGAGGAATAGGTTTTGAACACTAAGGCATTTTTATTGGCATCTATAACAGTAATTATTTGGGGCTCTACATTCGCTGCTATTCGTGCAAGCTTGCATGGCGGATATTCAGCCGGTCATTTGGTACTTGTTCGTTATCTTATAGCATCAGGAGTTTTTATCCTTTATGCTCTCTGGCCTGGGGTGAAATTTCGACTCCCGAAAAAAGAGGATTTGTTGAGGATTTCGATTCTTGCATTTATTGGCATTAGTATTTACCATATCGGGGTGACATTCGGGGAACAAACGGTTTCGGCGGGAACGGCTGGAATGCTGATCGGTTCAGCACCTGTCTTCATCGCGATCATTGCTGGGTTCGTTTTAAAAGAACGCCTCGGACTTTACGGATGGATTGGTTTAGGAATTGGATTCACAGGAATCACCTTAATAACATTAGGTACCGCAGGACCTTCCCTGAATATTTCTGAAGGAGCTTTTTTAGTACTGATGTCAGCTATTGCTTCTGCGGTGTTTTTTGTTTTCCAAAAGCCACTGTTTAGCCGTTATAATCCGATTGAATTGACAGCTTACTTCACATGGATCGGTACAATACCCTTTTTTATATTTTTTCCTGGGCTATTTCAAGAAATTCAACATGCAACGATGGAAGGTCATTTATCAGCGATTTTTGTTGGTATTTTCCCTGCGGCCATCGGTTATGTAACTTGGGCAGTCGCTTTATCATTAGGAAAAGCCAGTTCCGTTTCCAGTTTGTTGTACATTGAACCTGTGATTGCCATTTTCGTCGCTTGGGTTTGGCTGCAGGAAGTACCTAGTACCCTTTCAGTCATTGGCGGCAGTATTGCGATATTGGGGGTCCTTGTCGTTAATGGTTTCGGAAAGTATAAATCAGTGGTGAAAAAAGCAGCATGAAAACTAGAAAAAATAGCAGCATCCCAGATCATCATGAATGAACGTATATCCTTCTAGGACGACTCAACACATAGGAGGGTATCCTAATAAAAGGAATTCACCCAGGTTGATGAGGTTAATCAGACACCTGGGGAATTGGATTTTTCCGACCTGTTCATTACCTGAAATTAAATCTATGTTTAAAGTCCCATTTCAATTTAAATGAATTATTTTCACTTGTTAAAAATTTATAATCAATATAGGACTTTTCTTTCCTAGTCATTCCGTCAACATATGGGGAATAAGTACGGAATAATAATACATTTTTCTTTTCATCAAATTCTACAAGTCTTAGCCAGCCATTTCCCCCTCGATAATTCGTTTGGTAATTGACCAGCATTTGAATGACATCATTTCCTGCTGAGTTTTGTTTTACCCGATGCGCTATCCCATAAAAATGTCCATTAACCGTCATGAACACTTGATTATGGTTCTTTACAAGTTCATCCCATATCAGCCGGCCATTGGACGAATCGGCGGCAATGGTTTTATCATCTTTAACTTTCGGAAAAATAATATCATGTGAGACGAGGATTGTCGGTTTATCTTTATGCCGTTCCAGAACTTTTTTTGACCATTCCAAGTCCTTATGGAGATTTTTCATATCCACGATTAAAACTAAGTATTCATAACTCCCGGCCTTAGCGATTGCATATGAGCTATACCCAGAGGGAGCCGATCCCTTATAGTATTTTTTATTCATAAAACGCTGTGGCCCATAATGTGTTAAAAAAGGATCTCCGGCAGCATAGTCATGATTCCCAGCCGCCATCATATATGGAATTTCCTTTTTATCCAAAAGGGAAATGGCTCTGAGCGAATTCTGCCATTGTTTTTCTGAATCACTATCGACAATGTCCCCAACAAATGTATTCATGATAATATTGTTCTTCTTGGTGTTATTGGATATCCAGTTCATTTGACTATTGAAAATCTCAGGATTTTGGCTTGAATATTTCTGGGTATCTGGAATAAAGAGGAAATTGTAATTCTTCTTATTCGTTAGAATGGGGAAGGACTTGTTTGATCCTTCAAAGGGTTCATCGTCACGAGCATCCTGTACTAGCCATTCTTTTTCAGTTAATGCCTTATTGGCAATTCGTATTTCCTGGATATTCCCTCCGAAAAGCGCATCCAACTTATTTCCCCACTCTGTGGCGCCGATATTCCAGCCTTTACCTTTTAATGCTGCAATACCTATGGCCTTTTCTGATTCTCCATAATCACTAACGCCATTTAAAGTTAGAGTCGTTGTGCTACCATCATTAACGACTGCCAAATGGTACCATTCACCAGCATTTAACGAACGAGACCAATTGCTTACATTATAGTTTAGATTGGATGGATGGCTTGTCCAGTGTAATTTTTGATCACTGGATATAGATAAAGCAGAAAGGATTTTTTTCTCGCCTTCCATTTTATTAAGATCTGCCGCCTGACCTTGTCTTGAAAAAAGCCCCATGCCACTTTTGGGTTTCCTTGGCATCTTAAATACAAATTCAATGGTAAAACCCCTATCGAAATTCTCTGAATTGATAGGTGCATCCCGTATGGTTTTAAAATACCTTCCTGCAGGGGCGTTTTCGTAATTGGCGAATTTCAAGCTATCAACTTTATCTTGAGCGTAATAATCTTCTTCAGACCATTTCAACATTTTTTTTAATTCGGGTGATGCAGGGTCACCTTTCGTCACTAACTCTAAATCATTTCCATGTTTGCTTGTATCTTCAATAATTAAATTGCCTTTATCGATTGAACCGCTTTTAACATGTTGTTTTGTGAATTTCCAATTTGCAACGATACTGCTCCGATCATTTTCAGCAACGGAATTTAAAGAATCGGCTGACTTGGCAATACCAGGAACAATCATACATAAGAGTGAGAGACCTATAAATGCTTTTTTCATTCTCATAATATATTCACCCCTTTAAATTAGATTAAGCAATTTAAAAATAATGGTTAAACATGTTAAACATGTATTCTTTACTTACTACCTGGGTAATTTTTGAGAAATAAGCCTAGGTAGGGAAGATTCCGTATAAGCTGCAATAAGGTATAGTTTGCTTATCTTCTCGATAACTTATTAAGGATGAGTAAAAAAGACTTATTACTAAAAAAGACATTAGGAGATAAGGCCTAATGCCTACAATTTGAAATCAAGGATAACAACTAATTTGAAGTATTTTGTTCTTTAGGTGGGAGGGTAGGAAAACAAGCAATGTGTTAGTATTAGGACAGTGATCCATCAAGATAATGAGGTGAAAAAAATGGTGAGAAGGAGATAGGTAGCCTCCTGTAATAGATGTGGTATTAATCTTAGGAGGCTATCTTGAATTATAGGAGATGTATGAGTTATGAAACAAAACAAATATGATGATGCAAATTTCTTTTCTGCGTATGAGCAAATGCCACGATCAGTCAAAGGACTCGAAGCTGCCGGAGAATGGCATGTATTAAAAGAGCTAATGCCAAATCTGCGTAATAAAACGGTACTTGATTTGGGCTGCGGTTTCGGCTGGCATTGCCGATTTGCCCGAGAGCAACAGGCAAGTTCCGTCGTTGGTGTGGATATTTCCGACAATATGCTTCAAAGAGCACGTGAAAAAACGGATGACCCTTGTATTTCATATATTAAAATGCCGATTGAAGATATCGATTTTTCCAGCTCTGAATTTGATGTGGTTATCAGTTCATTGGCTTTTCATTACATTAAGTCATATGAGGCAATCTGCAAAAAGGTCCATGATTGTTTAAAGCCTGGAGGCACTTTTGTTTTCTCGGTTGAACATCCAATCTTTACTTCTCGCAACGAACAAGCTTGGTATGACGATAATCACGGCAATCATCTGCATTGGCCAGTTGACAACTATCAGTACGAAGGTGTGAGAGAAACAACCTTCTTAACCGAAAACGTAGTAAAGTATCATCGAACGATTTCAACATATATGAATGACTTGATTGGTGCAGGTTTCAGCATAAAGGCAGTAAAGGAACCGATGCCTTCTGATGACATGTTAAAAAGTGTTCCTGAAATGAAAGATGAAAATCGAAGGCCCATGTTTTTAATGATCTCAGCAGTAAAGGAACCGAAAATAATGAAGTAAACGAAAAAAAGGCGTTTCTACGAAAGTAGGGACGCCTCAGACTGTAGACAAACTCGATGTAAATCGAGTTTGTCTATTTTTATGGCTTGTACAATTTTGACGTTGATTGGAACGTAGGTTACTCGCTTTCCGCGGGCGGTCGGGAGCCTCCTCGGCTTTCGCCTGCGTGGTCGCCCCTAGACGCGCTTTTCTAAGCAGGAGTCTCGAACACCCGCTCCAATCAACTTTGTCTTACCGTTTAGATAAAATCAAACAAGATCGTGAAAACCATGGAAAAAAGCCTTTTCCACCAGATAAATTTGATAAAGAAG
This sequence comes from Peribacillus sp. S4, assembly GCF_046715815.1. NCBI lineage: Bacteria > Bacillati > Bacillota > Bacilli > Caryophanales > Bacillaceae > Peribacillus > Peribacillus sp. S4. Next base: position 2,003,231 of record NZ_CP175708.1, read on the forward strand.
AGACCAAAGAGATTAAAGAAAGTATAACGGATTCTGAGAGTTGTAACTATGTGAAAGATGAACGAACAAAACAGTTTGCCTATTCATTCCACGCGGCAGCAGACCTCAACGGTTTTGTAATGGGAACGATTGTAACACATGGAAATACACATGACAGTCAGATCTTAGAGCCACTAGTTGAACAAGTGATTGAGAAAGTTGGAAAACCGGAAGCCGTTGCCGCAGATGGAGCTTATAAAACACCAGCGATTACAAGCTACCTATTTAACAAAGAAATCATACCGGCTTTACCTTATACACGTCCTCGCACCAAAGAAGGATTTTTCCGCAAACAGGACTATGTATTCGATGAACATTTTGATTGTTACCTTTGCCCTTCGGGCGAAACTTTAAAGTACTCAACAACTAATAAAGAGGGCTATCGCGAGTACAAATCGCCAAAACAAATTTGTACAACATGCTCATTTTTATCTCGTTGTACAGAAAGCAAGGACTGTCAAAAAGTGGCGACGCGGCATATCTGGCAAACACATGTGGAAGAAGCAGATCATCTGCGTCGTCATCAAGATGCAAACCTATATATGCAAAACGTAAAGAAACGATTGAGCGTGTATTCGCAGATGCAAAAGAAAAGCATGGTATGCGTTGGACTCTTTTAAGGGGACTTAAAAAATTGTCGATGCAGGCGATGCTTACTTTCGCTGCCATTCATTTAAAGAAGATGGCCAATTGGGCATGGCGAGGTCCAAAAATGGCCTAACATAGTAGGCCCGTTGAGCCCCAATCTCTTAACTTTAGGCGAAAATTCAAAGGGAATTTCAAAAAGGGGTCGGAATTTTTTAATTCCGAACCCCTTTTGTCTACAAACTGAGACAGCATAAGCTGTCTTTTTTTTCACCATCTACAAATCCAATTCCAACCAAATCCGGGAACCCATACTCTCCTACAGCGTGGAATCCATTGTCCGTGTTCCCAATGACCGCCGCCATGACCGCCACCGTGTCCGCCCCATTGACCGCCGCCATGACCGCCACCGTGTCCGTTCCAATGACCGCCGCCATGACCGCCACCGTGTCCGTCCCATTGACCGCCGCCATGACCACCACCGTGTCCGTCCCATTGACCGCCGCCATGACCGCCACCGTGTCCGTCCCATTGACCGCCGCCATGACCGCCACCGTGTCCGTCCCATTGACCGCCGCCATGACCGCCACCGTGTCCGTCCCATTGACCGCCGCCCGGGCCAGGTATTCGTTCTCCATCTATATAATAATGCACATTATTAGGGTAGTAAGTGTAATTATACATTCAAGAAATCCTCCTTTTTTTGTTTACCCTTTCAGACTATGTACAAAGGGTGGGAAGGGTCCTATATGGACAATGATGGACAACAAAACAGGGCTGCCTATTTATTGTTGTTAAAATAAAAGACAACAATATTAATGGCTGTTTTTTTTTTTTGCCTCATATTGAATTTTTGTTCAGCATTAAGGTAGTAAAGGAACCGATGCCTTCTGATGACATGTTAAAAATTGTTCCTGAAATGAAAGATGAAAATCGAAGGCCCATGTTTTTAATGATCTCAGCAGTAAAGGAACCGAAAATAATGAAGTAAACGAAAAAAGGCGTTTCTACGAAAGTAGGGACGCCTTTTAGTTATTAACATTAATTTTTAAGCAATAATGCGTTGATTATCGACTTTAATTAGGTAATGATTAAATAGTTAAATATGGAAATGGGAGTTTGGAAGGGGGAAATTGAATGGTGAAGGTATTTCCGGTTATTGAAACCAAACGATTGATATTAAGGGAAGTGACACTGGAAGATGCGGGTGACATGTTCAAATATCTATCTGATACAGATGTGGTGAAGCCAATGGGGTTAGATCCATTCGAGACAGTAAATGATGTATGGGATGAAATTAAGTGGTATGAATCTATTTTCGAAAAAGGTTCGGGAATTAGATGGGGAATTACATTAAAAGATTCCGGTAAGGTTATAGGAAGTTGTGGTTATCTGAATATGGTAACCAAACACCATCGTGCTGAAATTGGATATGAATTAAGTAAAGACCATTGGGGAAAAGGCATTGCGAGTGAAACATTGGAAGCCGTTGTTATGTATGGTTATCGCCACTTTCACCTGGAAAGGATTGAAGCTTTAATTGAACCTGATAATCACCCATCCCAAAAACTAGTGGAAAAACAAGGATTTAGAAGAGAAGGACTTCTTAGGCATTATGAATTTACCCGTGGCAAATTCGATGATTTATACATGTACTCACTCATAAAGGAAGATCTTAACGGCAATTCCTTTTAATTAATTCATTATGAAGATCGTTTAAGAAGCGGTCCCTGTTTGTCGACAAAAGTGGATTTCGGAATGCACTCATTGCGAAGCCCTTTTACGATTTTACTGAGGGGATGATTACCAATTGGGGTTTTAGCGGTCTGAAGACAAACTCAATGGAAAACTAGTTTGATTTCAGTTAAAAAAAGTTCTAACCGCAAGCGGCTTTGGTATCTGAAAGTTACTCTCCAAGGGTATGGTGAAATTGTCGAATTTAATAAGTGTTTCACAAAACAGTAAAAATCCATAATGGGAATTAGTCTTTAACATGTTTTGGGATGAACATCCTAAAGTGAAAAAAAAATCTAGTTGATTGAAATGGAAGGTACGAGACTCCTGCGGGAAAAGCGCGTCCAAGGGAGACCCCACAGGCGCGAAGAGCGCCGAGGAGGCTCCCGGACCGCCCGCGGAAAGCGAGTGCCTGGAATGGAAATCAACGTTCGAATTTACAAACCCAAAATAGTAGAGCGGTTTTTTTTATAACTATATATTCATAAATCTTAGTTTACTCATTTGCTTGTATAATCTCTTTCAACCTTACAAATTCGGGTAGTGTATGACGAGTACCAATCTTTCATACCTTTTTCTTGTGCCTTTTTGTGAGCGGCATTTTCCTTCCAAAGCTTTATGGCATCCAAGGACTTCCAATAGGATACGGTAATTCCTAACCCGTTTTGATCTCTTACGCTTTCGACTCCTAAATAGCCATCTTGTTGAGCGGCAAGTTCATCCATGAATTCTGCGGTTGAATTATAGCTTGCGGCATCCTTATCGCTTCTTAGCGAAGTAAAAATGCAAGCGTAATAGGGCGGTTCGGGAGTATTTGCAAATAACATGAAATGATGCCTCCTTTTAACTTAATATTCAAAATAATACCACATAGGCGAGAATGGGAATAGTTGCCCGGTAAAGAGGTACTCAGCAAAGAAAACAAGGAGGTAAAAAGCAGTATATATATCTGACACGGCAATTCTGCTAAAGGGATTTTATTCTGATTCACGAATATATATTACTTTAACGGCTTTACAAAAAAAGGAGATGGTCTTGTGTGCGGGATTCGTTAGCAACCATATAGAAAGAGATGCATTTTTACCGGAACAACGCGATATTCTTTTGGAAAGTGCATTAAAAGATTTATCGGCAGATCCTGATGTTTTGGCTATTTACATTTCTGGTTCATTAGCAAAAGGAAACGATGATCAATACTCCGATATAGATTTGCACACCATTGTTAATCCAAAACGTAAAGCAGAATTTTTAAAGGGAAAAAGGGATAGAGCCAATAATTGGGGAGATGTTTCATTTCACGAAGACTGCAATCCTTATTCACCGTATGTCGTCACTCATTATAATACCTTTGTAAAAGTTGATAGCTGGTATCATGCACCTGAGGAAATTGTTCCCTCCATTTGGTTAAAAGAGGTAGAAGTCATCTATGATCCTTTAAATAGTATGAGTCCTGTTATAAAAGAATCGGCAGAGAAAGTGTATAAACCTACACCTGATGAAGTTGAGCATTGGAGAGGAAAGCTGCTTGCATTTGTCCATGAAACCTACAGGGCCGTTATGAGAAGAGAAATGCTATATGCACTATCCAATCTTGATAGGATACGGTGGCTGATTGTGTCTGGTTGGTATATGGAAATGGAAGAGCATTTAGATGTTCCCTATGGAGTATGGACAAAAATTGAGGGCAATAGAAGTAAGTTAGCTGGAAAGCAGTTATCCCTGTTGGAAAGTTGGGATTGTGGCCGCAATTCAAATGAAATTATTAAAACGGTGAGACGTATGATCTCGGAATTCCTCAGACTAAATGAATACTTATGTACTCAATGGGGTGTCGAAACAAATGAAGACCAAATCAAAAGAATAATCGATATGGCTATCTGATACCACATGAGGCTAATGAAATAAAGTACGTGTAAAATGTGTATTCTCTATTGGAGGGATGCTAAGTGGCACAATTGGTATATCATGTAGCCGTTTCACTGGATAATTTCATTGCCGACCAAGCAATGTTGGAAGGGGATATCAATCATTCTTTTTTCTTATTTGAAGGAGAGCATGTCCCGGACTTTTTATCCGATATCCAGCATTATGAAGCGGTGTTGATGGGAAGTAAAACATATGAATTTGGATTTCAATTCGGAGCCAAACCTGGTGAACCAGGTTATAAGGGTTTGAAACATTATATATTTTCGAGCTCCCTTCAGTTTGAATCGAATGAGGAGGTAGAGCTTATCGAGGGAAACGCCGTTGCGTTTATTGAAAACCTCAAACAGCAAGGTGACGGAAAGCTATGGCTTTGCGGGGGCGGAGAACTGGCTGGAACGTTATTGAAACATAAACTCATTGATCAATTGGTGCTGAAAGTGAATCCAGTCATAATCGGTGAAGGCATCCCTCTTTTCGGCAGTGTTAAGCCAAGTCTAAAATTAGATTTAGTTGAAATGAAACAATATCCAAACGGGGTGCTTAAACCTACATATAATATTATTTATGCGTAGGAACTTCATTCCCTAAATAAGTTGTACTTCTCCTTAGCAGTGAGGGTTGTGTTACCGCAACCCTTTTCTAATGCAACAAATCTTCTTTCGGAGGGAAATTTGCAGCATAAGGGCTTTTCCTATAATAAAACCACCATAAATATCATTCTTTTCAGATAGTTTGCCATATGCAACATAGTTATCTATCACTTACTTATATAAAGTGATACAAAAAGGTTGCTATAGACCCACCCATTTTTAAGTTGATATGATATTCAGGTACTTAATTGTGGGGGGAAGTTGAATGGAAGAACAAAAATATAATGACCTCAAATTAGGCGAACGTGGTGCAATCATCAGTATTATTGCTTATATTTGTCTATCAATCATAAAGCTGGCTATCGGATACATAAGCGACTCAGCGGCTTTAAAAGCGGATGGGTTGAACAACACGACTGATATTATCGCGTCCCTTGCCGTACTGATCGGTTTAAGGCTAGCTCAAAGACCCCCAGATAAAGATCATGGTTATGGTCATTGGAAGAGTGAAACGATTGCATCAATGGTAGCTTCATTTATCATGTTTGCTGTTGGTGTACAAGTATTGATAGATGCTGCTGCTTCCATGCTTAAAGGTGGAGAGGAATCACCTGACATTATTGCCGGATATGTAGGTGTTTTATCAGCAATAGCCATGTATTTTGTATACCGATATAATAAAAAGCTTGCTATGAAAATTAACAGTAAAGCCGTTATGGCAGCTTCGAAAGATAATATTTCCGATGCTTGGGTAAGTATAGGAACAGCTATAGGGATTTTCGGATCCCAATTAAACATGCCATGGCTTGATCCCCTTACGGCCATCATTGTTGGATTATTAATATGCAAAACAGCCTGGGATATATTCAGTCAAGCCTCACATGAACTTTCTGACGGTTTTGATGAAAATAAAATTCATCTATATAAGGATGTAATTACAAATGTAGATGGAGTCAAGGGGATAAAAGAAATTAAAGGAAGAAATTACGGGAACAATGAAGTGATTGATGTTGTGATCCTTGTCAATTCCACCTTGGATATTAAAGAAGCACATGATATAGCAACACATGTAGAAAAAGTGATGATGAAAGATCATGGAGTTTATGATGTTCATGTCCATGTAGAGCCCAATTAACTCTCTCTTTCATTATGAATTAAAAAAAGGTCTAAATCTGCTTTACAAACATATAAATGATATGCAATCATTAATTCATTACATTGGAAGGAAAAGGTACCTTATACAATGAAGCAGTAATCTTATCAAATAAACAGTAAATCTGAATCAATTTCAATGGGTGTAATCGGTTAGATATGTTCAATGCAAATAAGCCGTCACTTTGTTTGCTTACCGGATTTATCGGTAAGTAAAGTGAATTCATTTTTTCATTTGAACAAGAATCTTTTTAGATACCCATGTGAGATTTTTAATGATTATGTTTAGAGATGGATTCGTCTGTTCGTTTATAGGTACTAATTCATATACAATTACTTTTTCTGATATTCAATCAGATGAGGTATATTTGGTTTATGTATATTAATTTAGTAACAGGCGATCTCTCTCTAGAAAAATGGAGGGGGATTTTTTTATGTTATTTTTAAAAGCGAATGATTTAAAGAAAAGTTACGGAAGCCGTGAAGTTCTTTCTGTTGATACACTTCATCTTTACAGTCATGACCGTGTTGGTTTGGTTGGCAGGAATGGAGAAGGTAAAACGACCCTGCTTTCTATACTAGCGGGAGTGAGGGAACCCGATTCCGGTCATATCGAGAGCTATGGAACAGTCAGCTATATCCCGCAGATGGAAGAAACTGAACAAGAAATAAGCGGGGTATTAACGAGTATATGGAAACTGCCCGATGAGAATCAAGAAATCATCAGCGGCGGTGAACGAACCCGAAGAAAAATCGCCGCAGCCCTTTCTTCCAATGCGGATGTATTGATCGCGGATGAACCTACCAGCCATTTGGATATATTCGGAATTGAACAATTGGAAAAAGATTTAAAATCTTTTAATGGCGCTATTTTGCTTACTTCACATGATAAAGCATTCTTGAATCATCTATGTACAACAATATGGGAAGTTGAGCAAGGCAAGGTAACGGTATATGAAGGGAATTACGAAGCGTATATAGTACAAAAGCAGGCAAAAACAGAAAAGGAAAATAAGCAATATGAAGAGTATACCCGCGAAAAGAACCGGTTGAAACAGGCTGCACAAAACCTCCAAGCCAAATCCGATTCAATTAGGAAAGCCCCTAAACGAATGGGTAATTCAGAAGCAAGGCTGCATAAACGGAGCTCCGGGAAACAGAAGGCGAAATTGAACCGTTCTGCTGAAGCGATCGAAACTCGAATCGAAAAATTAGCAAAAATAGAAAAACCGAGGGAAGATTCCCCCATCATCTTTGATATTTCAGAATTTCCATCTTTGCATAGCAAAAGGGTCATTCGATTTAATGGCTGTTCCCTGAAAGTCGGGTCACGGGTGCTGAAACAACATATTTTCGGAGATGTCCCCTTAGCTTGCAGACTCGCCATCAATGGTCAAAATGGTTCAGGAAAAACGACATTATTGAAAAAGATAGTGGAAAGGCACCCAGATTTATATGTCGCGATGCCAGCAAAGATTGGATTTTTTGCCCAACAACAAGAAAATTTAAATGAAAGTAAAACGGTTCTCGAAAATATATTGGAGGACAGTCCCTACAATCAAGCCTTTATTCGTACACTTTTATCACGATTAGCTTTTAAAGGAAATGACGTTCACAAACAAGTATCACTTTTAAGCGGTGGGGAAAAAGTCAGGGCTTCCCTAGCAAAAGTTTTTTTGGGAAACTATAATGTACTGGTTTTGGATGAACCTACAAATTACCTGGATATTCATACTAAAGAGGCTTTAACAGAAGTGTTAAAAGCATATCCAGGAACGATCGTTTTTGTGACTCATGATCGTTCATTGATCCAATCGCTTGCAACACATTCACTTTCATTTGAAAAAGAACCTCCGAGAGTATGTGCTATAAATAAGGAATCAACAAAATCAGCCACTCGCAAGGATGGCCTTGAAGATAAGCAGGCTGAGCTTCTTATGATTGAAGTGCAAATCATCGAGACACTTGGTAAACTGTCCAGTGTTATGAAGGAAGAGGAAAAAGCGGAATTGGATAGGGAATACCTCCAACTCTTGAACAAGAAAAAAGAGCTTGAAGGTTAAGTGCAATCCATTAAAGGCCCTTCTCAATCGAGAGGGGCCTTTTGATTGATAAAGAGCGGTTAAAGTAGAGAGATAGATTACACTTTAAATACCAATAAAATGGATTAGTGAAATTAATGAAAAAAAAGATGGGGGATGTTAAAATTAACCAAGTGTATGAAGGAAAGACTCATCTTGATTGGGATTCAATTAGATAAAATAAATGAGATTTAGAAGGAGAAACTAAGTAAGAAGGGGGCAATCATGAAACCACGTATTACTGTCATTACATTAGGTGTGGATGATTTGGAAAAATCGCTGGAATTCTATCGGGATGGCCTGGGATTTCAAACAGAAGGAATAGTGGGCAAAGAATTTGAGCATGGAGCCGTTGCCTTTTTGGACTTGCAAGAAGGCCTAAAGCTTGCCATATGGAATCGAAGGGATATAGCTCATGAGGCCAAGGTTCCTTTGTCTCCAGCAAGCCCTACTGAATTTACCCTTGGTCACAATGTAGGCAGTAAAGAGGAAGTGGATATTGTGTTGGAAAAAGCAAAAATAGCTGGAGCGATCATAACCGATCCGGCACATGACACTTTCTGGGGAGGATACTCTGCACACTTTCAAGACCCTGATGGACACCTTTGGGAAGTCGTTTGGAATCCGCAGTGGGATGGTGAATAGAATCATGATTAGAGATCATTTCGATACTCTAGTTTTATTCATTCCATTAAAACAATGAAGATCAGAGTCTAGGGGAGACCGCGCAGGTTTAAAGGCGCCGAGGGCTGTCCGCCCGCAAAAAGCGAGTGCCTGGAGTGAAAATCCAACGTTCAAATTATAAAAACCATAAAAAATTGTAGGCAAAATCGATTTTCATCAAGTTTGCCTACAGTATGAAACAAGTACTTTACCTAGGGGTTATGTGCTTGTTTTTTATTTATGAACTCTCTGCTTTTTGCAATCAATTCATTATTCTTTTCAATCGCTTCGTTATTACTGTATTTCACCTGATTAACGGTATCATTATCTTCCATGTATTCAAGCAGCAAGTCTACCGCTTTATCCATCAGTCTTTCGATGGGGATACCTCTTTCTTCAGCCAAATTAGCGAGTCTATTATTCAAGTACGGATTGAGGGTAATGTTTATTGGTTTTCTCGTTTCAGAATTGATAGGCCGTTCCACCTTCAGTCTTTTAATCTATCATATACCTTTAATTGAGGGTTAACAAATATAGTGTAGGGAAATGTATGTAGGCTTTGGTTCATCTTTGCACTCAATTCTGGAAGTGAAAAGTGATTTCAAAAAAGAAAGCAGGAAATTGGCAGTGATCAATTTTCCAGTTTTCTTTTTTTTGTGCACTTGGGGAGTCACGAGAAGGGTTTGCGCTACTTTTATCAACAGCGGATTTATAACTGCACTATGTATTCTTGGATTTCAAAGTTTATAACACAAACTATATTTTCAATAAAAATATTGACATAATCAATATAACGTTATAATGTTTATTTATTGTAATTGTGTGTTTTTTCAGACTTTTAATCAAAAGGGGGAAAAGTTATTGAATAATTTTATGGGGATACTCGAAATGAAAGTGCTTCCAGTCGCAAACAAAATTGGTTCACAAAGACATCTGCTGGCAATCAGGCACGGTGTTCTGGCAACACTTCCACTGACGATCATTGGATCATTCTTTGTTATTTTGTTGAATTTTCCAATCAATGGGTATGACGAATGGATTGCACCTTATCGTGCCGCTTTGGATGTTCCGTTTCGGTTTACGGTCGGAGCAATGGCATTATATGCAGCTTTTGGGGTGGGGTCAGCGCTTGCAGGACATTATAAATTAGATCAGCTCAGTGCAGGCCTTCTATCAGTCTTAGCTTTTCTGATTACATGTGTTGTGCCTACCCAAGTCATGGAATCCGTTCCAGGAGTAATAGAAGCCGGTCGCTGGTTACCTATCAGCTCTTTAAGCGCAGCCTCTTTATTCGGTGCAATAGTAACATCCTTGATTTCCGTTGAGATTTATCATTTTTTGATTAAACGCGATATTAAAATCAAATTACCGGAAAGCGTTCCGCCAATGGTTTCGAATTCCTTTGCAGCCCTGATTCCAACATTGGTCGTAGTTCTTCTTTTCTGGGGCATTCGTTATGGTTTGGGCTTTGACATTAACTCGATCATCACTACTTTGGTGTCACCTCTCAAAAATTTATTGGTTGGCAATAGTTTAATAGGAGGTTTGCTTACAGTCTTTCTCATCGTTTTCTTTTGGTCTCTTGGTATTCATGGACCGGCAATATTGGGTCCAATCATACGGCCGATGTGGGATTCGGCGATTCTCGAGAATATGGATGCATTTGCAAGAACGGGTAATGCGGCGAATTTACCCAATCTATTTACCGAACAATTCATTCAATGGTTCGTCTGGATTGGCGGGGCGGGCTCGACATTATCACTTGTTGTACTATTCCTATTTTCAAAATCGAAGTATTTGAAAGAGCTTGGTAAACTGTCCTTTGTTCCAGGGATTTTTAATATTAACGAACCTATCATTTTTGGAGCGCCGATTGTCATGAACCCCATTTTAATGGTTCCATTCATTGTTGCCCCTTTGGTAAATGTCATCGTCTCTTATACATTCTTTCAATTAGGGTTAATACCGATGATAATGGCTAAACTGCCGTTTACGGTCTTTAGTCCAATTGCCGCTGTCATCAGTACAAATTGGACAATCATGGCCGGGGTTCTCGTTTTATTGAATTTTGTCATCTCATTAATGATCTATTTTCCATTTTTCAAGATGTTCGAGAAGCAGCATCTACGTGATGAAAATAAAATAGAAGCTGGACCGGAAGAAAAGAAAGCGGGCATTAAATATGCCTGAAATAATATTCGCCATTCTATCATTTGTCGGGGCGCAAATCATTTTTTCCCGTACTCGGCTAGGTGAAAGTTTAACACCATGGAAATCGGTTGGCCTGTCTATTTTAATCATTAGCTTTTCAATCTTTCTATTTACCGCAATGGGATCGACTTATTATTTGATTGTCATTGTACCAACGATTATTTGTTCTGTAATGGTATCCTCCCGCTACCGTGACTATTTAATGGGATTACAAACTAAGCGGTCTCAATGGAAAGAAAGTAGAAAAGGAGTGAATGATAGCTTATGAGAAGATTAGGTATTTCAATTTATCCGGAACACTCTACACCGGATAAAGACAAGCAATATATTAAACTTGCCCATAGTTATGGTGTTGAACGAATATTCACGTGTTTATTATCGGTTTCAAAACCATATGAAATTGTCATGGAAGAATATAAAAATATTATTTCTTATGCGAAAGCGCTACATATGGAAGTCATACTTGATGTTGCTCCAGCTGTTTTCGATAAGTTTGATATTAGCTATGATGATTTAAGTTTTTTCGCAGAAATGGGAGCTGACGGCGTTCGTCTGGATCTTGGATTCGATGGCTTGAAAGAAGCTAAAATGACCTATAATCCTTATGGATTGAAAATCGAATTGAATATGAGTAATGATGTTGATTATTTATCGAACATTCTGACGCATCAGGGCAATAAAAATCAAATCATTGGCTGTCATAATTTCTATCCCCAAAAATTCACAGGTCTTCCTTACGACTTCTTCATCGCCTGCAGTAAACGGTTTAAAGAACATGGCATTCGTACAGCTGCATTCGTTACTTCACAGACCGGTGATATAGGTCCTTGGAGTATAAATGATGGATTATGCACATTAGAACAGCACCGTGAACTTTCAATTGATGTACAAGCCAAGCATCTATGGGCAACGGGTTTAATTGATGATGTCATCATTGGGAATGCTTACGCTAGTGAAGAGGAACTAAGAATGCTGGGGGCCTTACAGCGTGACATGATCGAGTTGAAAGTGGAACTCCATTCGGATGCGTCACCAATTGAGCAAAAAGTTGTACTGGATGAATTACACCTTCGCCGTGGTGACATCAGCGAGTATATGGTCCGTTCAGTGGAGGTCCGAAAAAAATATGCGAATGAAGATTTCGCAGTCCGGGAAAGTATCCCACAGCGCAAAGGGGCCGTTTTCATTGGCAATGATTCTTTTGGAAAATACAAAGGCGAACTTCAAGTCATCTTAAGGGATATGCCATTGGATGAACGTAAAAATGCAGTCGCCCATGTTGTAAAAGAGGAACTTTTTTTACTGGATTATATTAAACCATGGGGCACATTTAGATTGATTAAATAACCTGACCCTAATTTATAAGGAGGAATAATGATGAATATTTTATTATGCTGTTCTGCAGGTATGTCCACTAGTCTTTTGGTTAATAAGATGGAGAAAGCGGCGGTGGAAGAAGGATTGAGCGTGAAAATCCAGGCTGTTGCCACTATGGAAGTAAGAAACCATATAAATGAGGTGGATGTTATTCTTTTAGGCCCTCAAGTTCGGTATCAACTTAATGATATAAAGAAAATAGGGGATGAAAAAGGAATACCTGTAGATACGATAAATCCAATGCATTATGGAACTTGTAATGGCAAGGAAGTATTGCGTACGGCCCTCCAATTAATTTCAAAATAGCATACTATCAAAAGGAGTGGTAAAATGACGAAAACAAAAGAGGATCTATCAGAATTATCATTTCAATTAATTCTCCATAGCGGGAATGCCCGCAGTTGTGCAATGGAGGCCATTGCCTTGCAAAAACAAGGTAAATCAAGCGATGCCCAGGATAAATTAAAGGAAGCGGAACATGAGTTTGTTGCTGCACATAAAATCCAAACCGCATTGATTCAACAGGAAGTGAATGGTGAGAAATTCGATATTCCAATGCTCTTGATCCATGCTCAAGATCACTTGATGACTTCCATGACAACAAAAGATTTAGCGATAGAAATCGTGGAATTACACAAGAAAACACAAAAGAACTAACAATATTCAGGAGGTTGCTGCGGCAGCCTTTTTCTTATGTTCATAACGTGTGAACTTCAACGAGAAGGCGGAGATATCCTCCTTCATGAACCTAAGTTAAATGAATATGGCAGATAAGGGTCACTCAGGATTAGGATTCTCCGAAAATTTAAATTATACTAGGTTCATGACAGTAGCCATAGATACTGTCACTGATTAACGAAGGGCAGTCATGATAGAAAAACAAACAACTAATTAGCAAGCGCAATCATTTTATAAAAGGGGAGAAAAGCATGCAAAGAGTCAATCTAACTGAAGATCTTAGTCTTTCAAGAATTGTACACGGTATGTGGAGATTGGCAGATTGGAGATTTTCTGCCGAGGAAATCTTAACTCTTATTGAACATGGAATGGATCGGGGCGTCACTACATATGATCACGCAGATATATATGGAAGCTATACGTGTGAAGAGATTTTTGGGAACGCACTTTCATTAAAGCCTTCTTTACGCTATAAAATGGAAATCGTTACGAAATGTGGCATCGTTCTTCAATCAAAAAACCGTCCTTCCCATAAAAGTCACCATTACGATACTAGTAAAACCCATATCATAAAGTCAGTTGAACAATCTCTTATGAATCTTAAAACCGATTATATTGATCTGTTACTTATCCATCGTCCGGATCCCCTGATGGACCCGGCGGAAACGGCTGAGGCGTTTAATCAATTAAAGGAATCAGGAAAGGTCCGAAACTTTGGGGTATCGAACTTCAAAAAACCGCAATGGGATATGCTCCAATCATATCTAGACTATCCGCTTGTGACGAATCAGCTGGAGCTTTCGGCATACAATCTTGAAAACTTCGAAGACGGAACCTTGAACTTATGTCAGGAAAAGGGCGTTGCGCCTATGGCATGGTCACCGCTTTCAGGAGGCAGCATCTTTGAGGAATCGAACGAAAAGGCTGTCCGTTTAAGAAAAACGTTAGAAACCGTGAAAGAAGAAATCGGTGCCAATGGAATAGATGAAGTGATGTATGCCTGGCTGTTGAGGCATCCCGCAAAAATCATTCCAATCGTTGGGTCCGGTAAGAAAGAACGGTTGGACAGCGCCATTGATTCACTAAACTTAAGCATGGAAAAAGAGCAATGGTTTAACATATTTACTAGCTCGATGGGACATGATATTCCGTAATGAATTGTACCTTTGAACAAGAAACCTTGCCTTCATTAATGGGGACCTCCGTAAAGAGGTCCCCATTCTTAAATTTCAAACAGAGACGAGATGGACTTTCACTTTACAAAGCATGATTTTTGGTGAATTTTTTTAAGTGCTAATAAGATTTTTCCATATAATAAAAATACTATTTGATTTTAGCGGTGAAACAACATGAAAATCGGGGTAATAGGCTCAAATTATTTTGTTTGAATCCATATCAATCCACTTTCCCATGTTTCCCAAACCATTCATTTCCGTTCAATATGATATGTGGAAGAAAGCAGTCTATTAATAGAAAATGCGGGAAAACAAACCAATCTATTACTGTTTTCAGGTTCCAAACCTTTTTTATGGATACGAAAAGGTTAAAAGGAACTTATATAGAAACTATTTATGTCCCATCTTCTGGACTTTAATTCATGAACAAGTAAAATAGATAAGCAAAGATGCACCACTACATCTCATCTTTATTTTGTATATTTCCTACCTCCGCACTCTACACATATAGTATGTGGGAACATAGTTTACACCTTCAATGTTGTGAAAATTTAGGGGTGAAATGATTCTGATTCTTATTTTGAATAAACTAAAACAGACAGGAAAATATTTATCCTGTCTGTTTTTTTGCCTCTTAAATAACTACGGTGAAGCGTACCATAAGTAATATAATGAGGCTTTTAAGCATATAAAGAAAAAACAATATGTTCTCTTATTAGTCCATACAGCAAATCCTGCCTCCGCTTGTGCTTTTATTGTGAGATTTAAGAAAAATGATAGGTAGAAGGTGACGAAAATGGAAGCGATCGTCCTAGCTGCTGGATATTCCAGCCGAGCGAATGCATTTAAGATGACTTTGCCGATGGGGCAAATGAGCGTGTTGGAGCAAACGATCTCTAAATTTGAAGGAATATGCAGCAGGGTCATCGTCGTAGCTGGATTTCAAGCGGAAATCATCCGAGAGGAAATTGCCAAAATCATCAGTGAAAATGCCTATTCATTTCAGATCAAATTTGTTTATAATGAAAACTTTAACCAGGGAATGTTTCATTCCATTCAAAAGGGCTGTAACGAAGTAAATGCCCCAACCTTCTTTTTAACTCCCGGCGATTGTCCGCTTGTAAAAAAAGAGTCTGTTCAGCTACTAGCAAAACACAAAGGAAACGTGGTTATTCCGAGCTTTGACTATAAAGGCGGCCATCCCATTAAATTATCGAGCGAAGTGAAACAGAAAATTCTCGAAACCAATCCAGAAAGTAATTTGCGTGTGGTCCTGGACGGTTACGAAAAGCAATACATGAATGTAGATGATGCGGGAGTATTAATGGATGTTGATACACCGGAGGATTACCAAAAAGCCATTGATTATGATAATGCTTTAAATTTCTCGAAGTAAAAATAAAAATAAAACCTACGAAAATCTTGAATAGAAATGAATCATAAAAGATCATGCTCATTGATAAAATCATTGGAAGAGGTTTCTATTCAGAATATGTCCCATTAAAAAAATGAGTCGAAGGGTGTTGTTGCAATGAATCTCAAAGACATAAGCACCTCAGTGCCCAAAAAGGACCATAAAGGTAAAGTATCGGGCCAGTTGCCCTATATTAGTGACGTGAAAGTGGAAAATATGGTTTATGGTGTTTTGTATCGATCGCCAATTGCTTATGGAAAAATCATATCCATTCAATTACCCAATCTTCCGGAAGGGTATGAAGCTGTTGGAGCAGAGCATATCCCCGGACCGAATTATGTCAAAATTATCAAAGAAGATCAGCCCATTTTTGCCAATGAGTGGGTCAATTATATTGGTGAGCCAATTCTCATGCTCACGGGCAAAGACCTGGATATCCTATACAGTTTGTTAAATGAAGTGAAGGTTGAATTTGAAGAACATCAGGCTATCTATACATTGGACGAAGCGATCAAGCAAAAATCAGTATCCTTAGTTTTGGCAAGCTATGAATTTGGGGAAAGCTTAGAAAACATTTCAGCTATCGAGCAGGGAGCCCATCAAATCATCGAAGAAGAATATGATACGGGTTATCAGGAGCATGTCTATCTTGAGCCGCAAGGAATGCTCGCCGTTTATAAGGATGATGAAATTGTCGTCCAGGGATCGATGCAATGTCTTTATTATATAAAAAATGCATTGCTAAGCGCATTAGCCTGTGGTGACGATGAAGTCAGGGTTGTTCAAAGTCCTACCGGCGGAGGTTTTGGCGGAAAAGAAGATTATCCTTCTATGATGGCTTGTCACGTAGCCGTTGCCGCAAGAGCAGTAAAAAAATCGGTAATGCTCGTGTTCGACCGTTCTGAGGATATGCTGGTAACGACGAAAAGGCATCCGGCCAAACTCAAATATCGGACGGCCCTTGATAAGGAAGGAAATATTTTAAGCATGTGTGTTGACATCTTTCTCGATGGAGGGGCAAATGTTGGATTGAGCTCTGTCGTGCTGCAGCGCGCATTATTAAACAGTGCTGGTGTTTATAAAATTCCGCATTTTCATGCAAAAGGCTATGTCTTAAAAACCAATACCGTTCCGAACGGCGCCTTCAGAGGCTTTGGTGCTCCTCAAAGCTTTGCCGGAATCGAAAGTCATATTGGACATCTTAGTAAACTGGCAAAAATCGACCCGCTTGATTATAAACGAAAATACCTCGTCAAACAAGGAGATCCCACCATCACCAAAGGTAAATTCCGCGACCCGATATTAGTGGAAGATATGATTGAGGACGTACTCACCGTGTCAGAATACAATAAGAAAAAAGAAGACTTTCAGCGCTTAAATCAACAAAATCAGCGCTATAAAAAAGGGATAGGAACTTCGCTGTTCCTCCACGGCTGTGGGTTTACTGGCAGTGGCGAAAGAGATCATATTAAAGCAGAGGTGAAACTGGTTAAATCAAAGGACGACCAGGTATCACTAAAAATCTCAAACTCTGATATGGGACAAGGTATTTTGACGACGTTGTGTAAAATTGTCGCCAAAGAACTTAACCTCCCGTTCGAAGATATTTTGTACCCCTACCCCGACACAAAAGAGGTTCCCGACTCGGGTCCGACAGTAGCTTCCAGGACGACGATGATTGTCGGAAAATTGCTTGAACGGGCCGCGAAAAAACTTAAGAATCAGTGGCAAACAGGGGTGGAACAGGAGGTGGTTGAGCACTATGTTCACCGTGAAATGATTCCTTGGGACGAGAAAACCTTC
Source organism: Peribacillus sp. S4 (assembly GCF_046715815.1). NCBI lineage: Bacteria > Bacillati > Bacillota > Bacilli > Caryophanales > Bacillaceae > Peribacillus > Peribacillus sp. S4. The sequence goes on from NZ_CP175708.1 coordinate 2,020,659, forward strand.
ACTGGAGATGCGTACCCGGCTTATTCATGGGGCGTTAATATCGTTGAAGTAGAAGTTGATACGTTAACAGGTAATTTAAAGTTAGAAAAAGTATACGGCAATTATGAAGTTGGGAAGGTCATCGATGAACGGATTATGAAAGGCCAAATTGACGGTGGTTTGGCTCAAGGGCTAGCATACGGTTATCTGGAAAAGATGACGTCAAAACAAGGTAGAATCCAACAAAAAAGCATATCGGATTATGGACCGCCGACTTCCTTGGATATTGTTTCAATTGAAAGCAAGGTCTTTGATAACCCTTATGCTGATGGTCCATACGGGGCGAAGGGCGCAGGTGAATTGACTTTAATCGGAGGCGCTCCAGCAGTCCAAGCTGCGATTGAGGATGCCCTGCACACTTCTTTTCAGCAAATTCCGATTACACCGGAAGTCATTATTGAAAGTCTTTGGATGAAAGAAGGTGAAGAGGGTTGATTACTTTCACACTAAATGGAAGAACGGTAGAAACTGACGCCCCTGCTACAGCAAGATTACTAGATTTATTAAGAGATGAGTTTGAGTTAATCGGAACAAAGGAAGGCTGTGGTGAAGGGGAGTGCGGAGCCTGCAGTGTTTTTGTGAATAACCTCCTGCAAAACAGCTGCCTTATTCCAATTGGCTCGATTGCTGGTGCCGATATTCAAACGATCGAAGGCATCATTGAAACGGAACAATTTAAAATTTTAGATGAAAGCTATTCCATAGCCGGGGGAGTGCAATGCGGCTATTGCATACCGGGAATGATTATGGCAAGTGCAGCTTTGTTATCTGAAAATCCTCATCCTTCAGAGGCTGAAATTCGTGAGGGCATCTCCGGAAATCTGTGCCGCTGTACGGGCTACAATATGATTGTTGATGCGATTAACCTAGCAGCTAAAAAAGGTGATGGCTTATGATAGAGAAAATAACAGCGTATCGCTTCGAGCGTTTAGACGAAACTTTGAGCCAATTGAATAGAGAAGATTGTGCAATCATAGCCGGAGGCACCGATGTTATGGTCCTTCACAAAAGTAGAAGGGGAGTACCTCCAAAAATCCCTAAACCGATTGTTTTCATTAATCATCTTTCCGAATTAAAGCAGGTGTATCAACATCACAAGGATCTCCACATCGGGGCCTGCTGTACCTATAGTGAATTACTTGAAAATCCGTTGATTCCTTTTGCTTTAAAGAATGTAATTAAAACAATTGCTGCCCCGGCAATTAGAAACCGGGGAACATTAGGCGGTAATATATGCAACGCCTCTCCAGCCGGTGACATGCTTCCTTTGTTATATGTATACAATGCAAAGCTTCTGTTGCGCTCCGTAAATGGTGATCGCATGGTCGCGATTAGCGATTTCATTCAAGGTCCACGACAGGTTCAACGCTTTCACAATGAAATGGTAACGGAGATTATTCTGCCGTTTGTATTAGGAGATTCACATGTCGTTTTCGAGAAAGTCGGCAACCGCAACGCAGATGCCATTGCCAAAGTATCGTTTGCGGGTTTCGTCCGGATAAGCAAAGATCGAATCGATGACATTCGATTTGCCTTCGGGGCGGTCGGACCTACGATGGTTCGTTCCATTGATATTGAGAGGAAACTGGTTGGAAAAACGATACCATTAGCCGATGCAGACATCGCTGAAATTGTGGCAGCCTTCGATAAGATCATTAGACCAATCGACGATCAACGCTCCACTGCGGCATACAGAAAAACCGTCGCATTACATCTTTTACGTTATTTTCTTAGCATGAAGCAATATCAACCGAATTAATGTTTAAAGATAGGGGGGAGCTTTTCATGCAGCTGATGGAAAAAGTGGCCATGCTGACGCGCCAAAACGAAACCTTTGCTTTAGCCATGATTATTGAATCAAAGGGCTCGACTCCCAGGCATGTTGGAAAAATGATTGTCTACCGGGATGGTACCATTGAAGGGACTGTCGGAGGGGGCTTGGCTGAACACTATGTGATCGAAGATAGTGTAAAGGCGATCCAAAATGGACAATCGAAAATCGTTGAATATAAATTGAATAAACATGCAAAAGACGGAATTCAGATGAATTGTGGCGGCACGTTACGGGTCTTTATTGAAGTCTATAAAAGCAGGCCTGAACTCATTCTGGCTGGGGCCGGTCATTTAGGCCATGCGTTGGCAAAGCTTGCTGATTTCCTTGAATATCCTTATTGCATTGTCGATGATCGCGTTGGTTATTGTACAAAGGAACGCTTTCCGAATGCGGCAAACCTTTTTGTGAACGAGGATATTGGAAAGGCTTTGCTCGCAGCCAACCTAAATGAAAAATCATATGTGGTAATTGTTACAAAAGATTGTGATGATATTGTATTAAAAACGGCACTGCAATTTCCGATTGCATATGTTGGGATGGTAGCCAGTAAACGCAAGGTCATAAGCATATTTGAAAAGTTAAAAAGTGAAGGGGTCACGCAAGAACAGTTGGAGCAGGTCCATTCTCCAATCGGTTTGGAAATTGACTCGGAAACATCAGAAGAAATTGCCATCAGTATTATCGGTCAAATCATCAAATTAAGCAAGGAAAAAAAGCCTGTAAAGGTGAAACAATTAAATAGATAAGTAGAAAGGTCAGATAAAGCAAAAATCAAAATGTCTAATAGATAATGGGGTCAGTCCCCACTGTGTTAAAGTACTAACTCAGTGGGACTGACCCTTTTTCTTTGATAAAAGCTAGAAGCAGGCCCTTGCTATTAGAGTGGGCCTTTTGTCGTTTTGATTCATTCATTAATATGCTAGAAATATTTTACTTTATATGCTACTACTATCATACTATACACAAAGGAAAACTCCTGTATGGGGATATTAAATGGACTTATGGGAAACGGGTTCTGGTGCAAAGATTACATCCATTGGAAAGAGGTTTATAGATTCCTATAGAATCAGCTATTATGCAGTCGTTCCTAATAGTGATGAATGAACTTCACTTGATTTTGGACAGACTTGTTCTGTAAAGTAAGCTTCCTTTTTTAATGATTGTATCGTGCATAACATAGTTTGAAATGATAGCTGATAGGCAGTGCAAGTATCCAAAAGCAAATTTAACCTGAAGAAAAGAAGTGAATGAAATGGCTGAGCCTTTAAAGGATTTATATAATGAAATGTTCATTCGTGAATTCGGTGAAAAAGTAAAGGGTGTCCATCCGTCCTTCTCTACTGAATCGTTTAAAGGGGAAGTAATTGATGAGCATTGGGACGAGAGGAAGTTAAAAGAACGAATAAGGCACATTTCCATTACTCTTGGAAAGTATCTTCCAAGTGATTATCAAGAGGCTTTGGATATTTTGTATCGGCTTGATAAGGATTGTGAGGGTTTTAGATATTTATTTTTCCCTGATTTTGTAGAGGTACATGGATTGAATAAGAAAGATTGGCCGTTATCGCTAGATGCGTTGGAGCGTTTTACAGCAAGGTCATCCTCCGAGTTTGCAATCCGTGCTTTTATCTTGCTTGATCCCGTTTTAATGATCGAGAAGATGAAGGGATGGACCAATCATGATGATGAGCATGTCCGCAGGCTGGCTAGTGAGGGATGCAGGCCCAGGTTACCTTGGGGCCAATCTTTACCGATGTTCAAATCCGATCCGGCACCCGTCTTGGAATTACTTGAGAACCTGAAAAACGATCCGTCCCTATATGTTCGCAAAAGTGTGGCCAATAACTTGAATGATATTGCCAAAGATCATCCGAAAACCGTAATAGAAACAGCTAAGCGCTGGTATGAAAGCGGAGAACCCAACACGATTTGGATTATTCGACGGGGATGCAGGACCTTAGTTCGTCAAGCAGATCCAGAAGTCCTTTCTTTATTTGGATACACGGATATATTGAATAATCCGAATATCATTACAAACGCATTTATTAGAAATGAACCAGACTCGATTATTATTGGGGAAACGAGTGAACTTCATTTCGGTTTTCAAGTTCAAGGAAAGAACACTGTGAAACTTCGCATCGAGTATGCCATCGATTTTGTGAAAGCAAATCAGAAAACTTCCCGTAAAATTTTCCTATTGGCAGATAGGGATTTCTCAGATGGTGAAGGAGTTGAAAGAGTGAGGATTCACAATTGGAAAGACCTGACGACACGTCGACATTACATGGGGATCCATCGAATATCACTCCTTGTGAACGGAGTGGAAGTTGCTGAAACGCAAGTCAAACTAAATGATGGATGATAAAGGTTATTGAAAAGCGAGGGAGAACTTAATTAACAGGAATACAGCAATTAAGGTTGACAAAAACGAGGAGTCTGAGCGTTCCTCGTTTATTATTTCATGATAGTGAAACATTGAAAAATTATGCTTTATCCACATTAAAAAGCAATCAAATCCAAAAGGTTGGATAGCTCCGATTGCTGCGCAAATTATTAATTAACAATGCCAGTAAAACGATTATCACGGCACCAGTTAAAACAGGAGTAAATAAATAACTCCAGCCATACTGGCCAAGCATGATTACAAGCGGGTCTGCTCCAGCTGGCGGGTGCGTCGTTTTTGTCAGCATCATCACCGCAATTGCTAATCCGACAGCCAAGCCGATTGCCCAAGGTTCATCGCCAAAAAAATGATAGGAAGCTAAACCTACGAATGTTGAAATAAAATGACCGCCTATAATATTACGCGGTTGTGATAATGGTGCATTCCACAGACCGAACGCCAGCACACAGCTGGCACCAAATGGAGCCATTAACCACACTGCTGATGTTATTTTTGTTAAAAGAATTAAGGCGAATATAGTTAAAAATCCCCCAATCAACCCCGTTATTGCGTCCTTTACATTTATTTGTAAAGGGCTTCTTCCTTTTCCCTTCATCTTCGATAAATAATGAATATGAAATAAGCGTTTTTCATTATGCCTCGCGGCTGAAATACGGTCCAAAGTGAACCCTCCTTTTTTATATAATTAGACTTTACATGAAATGGACTAACCCGTCAAAATAATTTTTAGTGGTTAGTTTAAAAATCCAAAAATAGCAAAAAAAGCCAACTTAGTGTGTTGACAAGAGGAGGTTCAGAATAGTTTCAACCCGAATCATTTTACTGTTTTATGAAATCCTAAATGGATGTGAAGAAATTAACTGGAATCGTTTTATAATGAATAAACTGCAGGCAACAAGCTTACTTCAAAATTTGTTTACATTCTGACAAACTTAATAAGGTGTGTATCTTCATTCATCATCAGATTTCCGGTGTTGAAATCTGGCTACCTTTTTCCTATTCCCGCATATTTTCATTGAACACCATTTGCGTCTTCCGCTTTCATCGATAAATAACAGGACGCAATCATCATTCGAGCATCGCTTTAATGATGACAGCTTATTTTTTTCAATTAAAGTTAATGAGTCGAAGGCAATATAAGATTGCAGGATACCTTCCGCTTCTCCAACAGGTATGGGAACCAGTTTTTGATCACTTAATTTATATGTGAAAGGCGATTTTTCGATTTTTTTTTCCAAATAGGCGATAAACCCATCAGGAATCGAATTCCCATCTGCTATTAATTCAAATTGTTTTCTTAAAATAGTACGCATTTCTAGAATGCTTGCAAATACTCGTTGAATTCTCTCTTTAATTATTGGGGATAACTGATTATCCAAATATGAGTTATTCCCTTTTATTACAGTAAGCCAGTCCAGCATATCCCGTTCTGATAGTATTAAGTCTTGCCGTTGGCCACGACTGACCAGTTCCGTATTCACTAAATCCAGAGAAAGATTCCCTGATATAAGTGGAAATTTATTAGTTTCAGACATAAGTTCATCTCCCATTTCCCTGCTAAATTCTAACCATTAAAATATAAATTGAGAGGTTATATCTTCATTATACCTTATTTCTGAATTTTTCAGCTACTCGTCTAAAATCACGGGATAATATGAATGCTATCAAAATCCAAATGTGCAAGAACAGAATCGTAAATGAAAGTCCATGATAATCAATTCTTTTAAAGTGGGGGAAAAGTGCAAGAACAGAATCGTAAATGAAAGTCCATGATAATCAATTCTTTTAAAGTGGGGGAAAAAGTTCTTGACATATCCTGTACGTACAGGATAATATGAAAGCGTATACAGAACCTATACGTACAGGTTATAAAAACAACTATATTTTGCTTTCTAGGGAAAGGAAGTAGTGAAATGGGTAAATACACAGAACCAGCAACGGATTTGCTCCAACATGTCGGAGGGAAAGAAAATATTGCGACGGTTACGCATTGTGCAACAAGAATGCGTTTTGCGTTGAAAGATCCCGCCAAGGCGGATGTAACGAATATCGAATCGATTAAGCTTGTGAAAGGAACTTTTACACAAGCTGGCCAGTTTCAGGTCATAATCGGGAACGAAGTATCATCGTTTTATAATGAATTCGTTTCCATAGCTGGACTTCAGGAAGCGTCAAAAGAAGATGTGAAAAATGCAGCAAAACAGAATATGAGCTGGCTGCAGCGTATGATTGCTCATCTTGCGGATATTTTCACCCCGCTGATTCCTGCCATAGTCGTTGGCGGACTCATTCTTGGATTCCGCAATATCATCGGGGATATTAAAATGTTCGATGACAGCACAAAGACCCTTGTGGATATTTCACAATTTTGGGGAGGGGTACACGCCTTCCTTTGGCTTATAGGTGAAGCTATTTTTCATTTTCTTCCTGTTGGGATTACATGGTCGATCTCGAAGAAAATGGGCACGACTCAAATTCTCGGCATCGTCCTTGGTTTGACCCTGGTTTCCCCACAGCTTCTTAATGCATATGCAGTGGCAAACACAAAGGCAAGTGATATACCTTTTTGGGATTTCGGTTTTGCCCATGTCGATATGATCGGCTACCAGGCTCAAGTCATACCAGCGATACTTGCAGGGTTCGTCTTGGCGTATTTAGAACGGTTCTTGAGAGATAAAGTGCACAATTCCATTTCCATGATCGTCGTTCCATTTTTCGCGTTACTTCCAACTGTAATCATTGCCCATACCATTCTGGGGCCTATAGGCTGGAAAATCGGTTCTGTCATTTCTACGATTGTATATTCCGGATTGACTTCATCAGTTGGCTGGCTATTTGCTGCCGTTTTCGGCTTTGCCTATGCACCGCTTGTCATCACAGGCCTGCATCACATGACAAACGCAATCGATCTTCAGCTTATGAGTGAACTTGGCGGTACGAACCTATGGCCGATGATCGCGTTATCCAATATTGCACAAGGTACGGCAGTGCTAGCAATGATTTACATCAACAGAAAGGACCAGGAGGAGAGACAGGTTTCCATACCTGCCACGATTTCTTGTTATCTCGGTGTAACCGAGCCAGCCATGTTCGGCATTAACTTGAAATACGGCTTTCCGTTCTTAGCCGGTATGATCGGTTCACTTTTCGCAGGCATCGTTTCAGTCGGATCTGGAGTAATGGCAAACTCAATCGGTGTTGGAGGGATTCCAGGTATCCTATCCATCCAGCCGCAGCATATGGGAATGTTTGCACTCGCGATGCTGGTTGCTTTCGTTGTGCCATTCATTTTGACTATAGCATTCTCCAAACGTCCTAATATGAACTTGAAAACTAGAACGAAAACAACGAAATTAAATGCTTGATAACGCGGAGGGAGAAGCATTCTCCCTCTTTTTTACGATACTTACGAAAGATACATCGGGGATCGAAGAGGAGGAATTACAATGAAGGATTTTAAAAAAAGTACCATCTATCAAATTTATCCGAAATCATTTAAGGATTCGAACGGTGACGGCATCGGGGACATAAATGGTGTTATTGAAAAACTTGATTATCTGAATAAACTGGGAGTGGATTATATTTGGCTCACCCCTTTTTATCGTTCACCGCAAAATGATAATGGATATGATGTAGCCGATTATACATCCATTGATCCTGTTTTTGGGACGATGGATGATTTCGAAAGATTGGTGAAAGAGGCGAATTCGCGGGATATCCAAATCATGTTGGATATGGTATTCAACCATACATCAACAGAGCATGAATGGTTCCAAAAAGCATTGGCTGGAGATAAAGAATATAAGGACTATTATATTTTCAAGAAATCGAAAGATGGAGAGCCCCCTACGAATTGGATTTCGAAATTCGGAGGTCCTGCATGGGAATATGTAGCGGAACATGATGAATACTACCTCCATTTGTTCGATCGAACACAAGCTGACCTTAATTGGGAAAATCCCAGAGTGAGGCAGGAAATCTTTAATGTAGTAAACTTCTGGCTGGATAAAGGTGTCAAAGGATTCCGTTTGGACGTCATCAATCTTATTTCGAAACCTGACATCTATGAAAATGACAAAGATGGAGATGGCCGATGTTTTTATACAGACGGTCCCAAGATTCATCAATTCCTCAAAGAAATGAATGAAGAAACTTTCGGGAAGGATGAAGAGGTGCTGACAGTAGGGGAAATGTCATCGACGACCATTAACCATTGCATCAAATATTCAGCTCCAGTTGAAAAGGAGCTGTCCATGGTATTCAGTTTCCATCATCTAAAGGTGGATTATAAGGATGGGGAAAAGTGGTCACTTGCAGATTTTGACTTCAGTCAGTTAAAGGAGATACTAAGCAGCTGGCAATATGGGATGCAAGAAGGAAATGGATGGAATGCCCTGTTCTGGTGCAACCATGACCAGCCGAGGATTGTAACCAGGTTCGGGAATGATCAAGAGTATCATAACGAATCTGCCAAGATGCTGGCAACAGCCATTCATATGCTTAGGGGAACCCCTTATATTTATCAAGGGGAGGAAATAGGGATGACCAACCCGAAGTTCAATGATATTGGACAATACCGGGATGTGGAATCGATTAATTATTATAATATTTTAAAAGAGGCAGGCAAGGATGAAAAGGAAATAATTGAAATCCTTCAAGCTAAGTCCCGTGATAACTCGCGAACTCCCATGCAATGGGAAGATACGGAGCATGCAGGCTTTACAAAAGGGACTCCATGGATTGCGGTGCCTGATCATGCTAAAAACATCAACGCTGAACACGCACTGATGGATCAGGATTCCATTTTTCATCATTACCAAAAACTTATATTCTTACGCAAGAAACATGATATCATTGCATATGGGGACTATCAGGAAATTCTTGGCGACCATGACGCTTTGTTCGCTTATATACGCAGTTATGAAAACGAGAAACTTTTGGTCATCAATAACTTTTATGCAAAAGAAGCGTCCTTCGAAATACCAAATGATATCGACCTATCCGGGTACAACTCAGAGCTCCTGCTCTCAAACTATATCGATTCGAAAGAACTTGCAGGTGATTTTATCCTCCGTCCCTATGAATCGGTTGTCTATTTGTTGAAAAAGGACGAGTAGCAGACTAAGAAAAATATATTGTGGTGATGAAATGAACAGCAAATATCTATCGCTATATGGTGATATCGTTTCAAAAATTGAAGAAGGAACCTTTCCGACAAATTCAAAGCTTCCTTCCGAAAGCAGCTTCATGGAAGAGTATGACATATCCAGGGATACTGTGAGAAAGTCCCTACAGTTGCTTGAACAAAATGGATATATCCATAAAATCAAAGGCAAGGGTTCATTTGTCTTGGACTTCAGCAAATTTAATTTTCCTGTAGCAGGGTTGATTTCCTATAAAGAAATGGTGGAAAAGTTGAATTTGCATTCCAAAACGATCATTCATAAGTTGGAGCTTGAGACCCCCGACTCAAATATGGCCAAGCTTCTAGACTTAACTGATGATGGTAAAGTATGGAAGGTTTCCCGGATTCGGCAAATCAATGGGAAGAAAATCATCCTGGACAAAGACTATTTCAAAAGCGAGTTCGTAAGCAACCTGTCAAAGGAAATTTGTGAGGATTCGATTTATGGATATATCGAAAAGGAACTTGGGCTCCAGATTGGTTTTTCAAATAAGGAAATTACCGTGGAGCCATGCAGTGAAGAAGATAAACAATTATTGGACATTGAAGACTTCGATATGGTGGCAGTTGTGAAAAGTACGGTCCATTTAATCGATGGAAGCTTGTTTCAGTATAGCGAATCCAGGCATAGACCCGATAAATTCAAGTTCACGGACTTTGCACGGAGAACTTGGTGAAGTCTACTGATATTTTTGAATGAGCGGGGAGAGGAGGAGAGTCAAACTTAGTTTGATTCTCCTTCCGCTTGTTTGGAGGTATGGGAAGCATTTAGTAAAACCACTCCGCCAATTATTAATACTAAGCCGCCTAAAGTAGTGATACTGAATGGCTCATTCCATAAAAGCACGCCTATCAATGCTGTTAAAGCTGTGCCTATTCCTGACCAAATGGCGTAAGCTAAGCTTAACGGAATTGTTTTAAGACATACAGATAAACTATAGAATGCTATACCAAATCCTATCATAACCCCAAATGTAGCGGATAAATGAGTGAAGCCTTCAGACAGCTTAAGCATGGTCGTACCAAATACTTCGCTTATGATAGAAATTCCTAAAGCTATGTATCCTTTCATATTGTTACCTCCGATTATTAAATTGTTAAGAAGTGCCTTCACTAGAGAGTTTCAATACAACCACTCCGCCAATGATCAGGACTAAACCTAAAAATTTTTTCAGGTTAAAGCTTTCTTTATAAACGATAACTCCCACTAAAGCAGTTAAAGCTGTGCCTATTCCCGACCAAATGGCATAAGCCGTTCCAAGCGGGATGGTTATTAAAGATAACGATAGGCAATAAAAAGCCAAACCCATCCCAATAACCACACCAATGGAAGGGAATAACCTTTTAAACCCGTTTGATACTTTTAACATCGAACTGCCAAACACCTCACTTAGGATGGCAATTGCCAAAAATGCATAAGGATTCAAGATGAACTCCTCCTATATATATATTACTTACTATTTTTCAATCTCTTCCCCCAAGAATCTTAACATCTAAAGGATTCATATTAAACCCATACCACCTATATTCAGTTACATATTTTCTGTCATGGCAGAAAATTTCCAGTTACGCTCATTATAAGACTGAAAGTGATACAATAAGCCGCCCCCTCCGACCGAAATCCTTGATAATAGTAAGTTAAGGATATCTTCTAATTCATCGGAATTAGGGAAAATAGAAGAAACGCAAAGCATCAAGTCAATCAGAGGTGAGGCGGGGGGAAGTGTATCACTTGATGGAAGTTTTTTATTGGATGCCTTAAAAGCGATAAAAGAAAACGAGGTAAAGCTAAGTTTTGGCGGTCCAATGAGACCTGTCTTAATCGAGCCAAGCGAAAATTCCTCCTATCGTCATCTTATATCACCAGTGAGAACATACTGAGGAACAAAGCCTAAGAAACGAATAACGGGGGGAACGGCAACAGCCTATTACTTCAGGTGGAAGATATGGTAACAGTCAATCACCAAGAAAAAGAGATCCAGTAAAATCTGGACCCATTATATTCATAGAGATAGAAAAAAGGTCTTCATTCTTGGTGTAAGGCCGGCACTTGATTTCGAAGGTAAAGGTAGAACCTTTCATCTAGCCAGATACATCCGTCCATCAATTGAATGGAAAAACCAGTCGACAGTCTGAAGAACCTCTGTAAAGACATGGTTTATTTTAAGATATACCTCGATAGAATATATAATATTCATGTGATCCACCAATAGCAAAATACTCACTATTGGTTTGTTAGTAGGGTGTATTTCTCCTATGTCCAGTTAGGAACGCTCCAAGAAGGAAACCTTGACCGCCAATTGTTTTTCCTATAAACGGGGAGGTTTCACTTATTGGCGCAAGAAGTGGAATTGTACATCCAAAAATTTCATATACGATGGCAATAATTCTTTTCCTTTTAGATCTTGAGATAGAGAAGGATCTACTGCTAAACGCAAGTAGGGATCAAGCTGAAGTTTTCCCGGAAGCAGTTGCGCTTCACGTGTTTTTTTCAGTGTCCCCAGTTGATCTAAAGTAATCATTTCAAGTTGATCTCGCTGAATAGAATCATGTATAGAAAGCATACTCATTAATACTTCTATTTTAAAACAAAAATGAATCTAGGAAAAAGTGTTCTATCAAGGTAAGACAAAGTTGATTGGAGCGGGTGTTCGAGACTCCTGCTTAGAAAAGCGCGTCTAGGGGAGACCCCGCAGGCGAAAGCCGAGGAGGCTCCCCGACCGCCCGCGGGAGCGAGTGCCCTACGTTCCAATCAACGTCCAAATTGTAAAAGCCATAAAAATAGACAAACTCGATTTTCATCGAGTTTGTCCACAATCTGAAGGGATTTTCTGTATGAAGATTTTTACCACTTATTCAACTAAAGACCCTTAAATCAAAGCTTAACAAAAGTCTTTGGTTAATCCGGCATGATAATATGGCTCCGTTTTAAGGTATACCCAACTGTGAAAAAATCAACGGAATATCATCCATATTGGTGTTTAAACAATATTCCCAAGTGCGAAATAGGTAACCACTTTTAGAGTGTACTAGCACCATTCATAACACGTATTTCGAATGTACAAAATCAAACCGTGCAGGAAGGAAAGGGTCACGCTTTAAGTTGTAAAGCTCATGATCCTTATCCGCTTTCAAGAAGGAAGGATCGTGTTTTATCGTGCTTGAACTCACATATTCAACTATTACATATGCAAGGACATTTAGAAGACTTTCTCCGTAATATTTTTTTCGCTCATAACCGTTTCCGATACCTTTTTCATTTGGCTGACGTTATCCTATGAAAATAGGATTCCTTATAGTAAGTACAATTCATAGATTGCCTTAAGAAAGCCAGCGGCAGACAAGTTTGGCTTTCGGATAAGCCATAAGCGTTTCATCAGAAGCTCTATCTGCTTTAATAAGATTAATGTTCCTTCATTTAGGCAAGTTCTCTAAGATCCATAGCCAGCAGCTTGTGGTGGCGAAGCGATTGAAATATGGACCTGATTTTTTTGCCTTCCTGAACTAACTTTTCAAATAGTGGCTAGGATTGTTTTTGGAATGTGGACGTTGCTTGATTGTAATATAGTATAGGCAGGGGGGGATAATTATGTATGTAAGTCAATCCAGGGATCATGAAGTAATTGCAAAATTAAATCGAAATGTTCACAATCTGCATGCAAAACTATATCCTAAGTATTTTAAGGAATATAATTATAATGCAATGAAAGAAACTTTTAAAAATTTGGTTGAAAATGATAATTTTGTTTTTCTAGTTTTAAAAGATCATGAAGTGCCAATTGGTTACGCATGGATTGAAATTAAAAACTATCCTGAAAGTGTTTTTAAAAATGAGTATAAATCAGTATATGTGCATCAGCTTAGTATCATTGAAGGTCAAACCCATAAAGGTTACGGTAAAAAACTAATGAATGAGGTCTATGATATTGCTAAAAAGAATGATATAGATTTAATAGAACTGGATTATTGGTTTGAAAACATGGCAGCAAAAGAGTTTTATAAGAAACAAAATTTTAAAAAGTATAGGGAGTTTGCATTCAGACAGTTGTAAATCCTTTGTAACTCAATGAGTTTGAAGGAATTAATAAAAAACCCCGATTCGGGGTTTTTTTAATTAATATCTTAACATTCTCCTCGAATAACTGGGGGGTTGAGGTACTCCACAAACAAAACTTTGTGAATAACACTCTTTTACGATACTTCGGGTATGCGGTATATAGGTGTTGAAGTGTTTATTCACGGTTGTTGTATGTGTCGGGTGAAAAACCGGAATAACAGTGTTAATGACATTGGTTTTAACATATTGCTTGGTCGGGGAGGTTTGAGATGGATTATATTGAGTGGGCATTCTGTGAGGTGGGCAATATTGTGGTCGACATTGACCGCCTTTCGGATGCCCCCAGGGCTTATTATACATGTAAACACCTCCTGGGGTTTTTTTGAAAGTCATTATTAGTTTATGAAAATAAATGATAAAGGGACTGGTATAAATGCCTTTATCAAAAATTACGGGCATATCAGATCCTTCAATCATTTTCAAAAAAAATGAATAAACATTAATTTACCGCATTCGGTTAATCGCTTCACAAACAAATGACTTGTGTCTTTTCCGCCAGATATTTTCCTTGCTTTTTTCCAAGCCCCATTCGGGAAATGTAGATAACCGCAATGCGGCAAATAATTGCCAGAAGGGTAGGTTTGTAAAATTCACCTCTGGCATCATGGATTTATATCGATTGGTGAAGTCATTCATCGCTTGCATTCCAAAATGATATAAAATTTCGAGTTGACTATTGGCAAGATCAGTCAAAGGGTCCCCTAAACCAGAGTCTTCCCAATCAATTATGGAAACTAGTGTATCCTCTTTCCATAATATATTTCCTGGCCAATAATCACCATGAAGAATCACTTCCTTATTCATGGAGGGTAGCGGCATGGAGGATTTCAGCAAATCTCTAATCAAGCTCAAATTTAATGTTTCGTCCAGGATTACCCTATCTTTATTATTTAACATCTCGACATATGTATTTTCCAGTTTAGGCATGAATGATAAAGATAGATCTGCACAATTAACACGATGGATTTTTGCTAGATTGATTGCCAATTGCAAGATATGATCATTAAGATTTGAGGGGGTGAATTCTGACTTACCCTCAATAAACTCGATAAGTATGCATGGCTTGGAAAATATCTCGCAGGATTGCTCAAAGTAATAGGGCATTGGTACAGGCAAACAGGCAGCTTTCAATATCCCTAAGAGCTTGTGTTCAAATGAAGCAATATTTGGATTCCGTTTCAAGTCATTATCACCATGCTGACGAACGATCATTTTTACGATCCGCCCTGACGATTGTAATATTTCCAGTCCTGTCACATTTGCAGAAATTCCGCCCATTAATTCCCATGCGCGAATTAGCTTGTTTCCTTGATCCAACTTTTTAACTAATTGTTCAAACTTATCATATTCATTTATCATACAATCTCTCCTTTTAGAATCCCTACAATGTTTAGGAATGAAAGTTCACATGATCATTTTCTATAGCTTTCGTAAAAAATTCAAAGATTCCATTTAGCAATTTTTATAAATGAAACCAATAGCTTGTCACACACAATTAATCTAAACAAAGTGGGGTGTGCTGACATTGAAAAATAGAAAAGTATAAGGCGGAAACTACGAAAGGGACGCTACAATATAATATTAGTGGAAACAGCAAACCAAAAACCGATAAATTTGTGTTAATGTTGACTTTTTTAATATCCCTCAATCTTCTTGTTCCTTAGATTATAGATGGCTTATTCTCCAAAAATTCCAAATGCGAAAGTAAAAAAATAGAGAAAGTCTTTTTCAAAGAATTCCCCACCATTGGGCGAATGACATCATATAATGCCACTTCACCTTTAGGGGGTGTTTTTTTTTTTGAGAACGGCAGAATTTCTTTAATCCGATAGTTATGTGTACAAGCATTTGTTAATACGTAACATAAGATTAATAGAGGTGATAGAAATGGTGAAAGTATTTATTGATCCCGGCCATGGCGGTACGGATTCAGGATCGGTCGGAAATGGATTGAGAGAAAAGGATTTAACTTTAAACATTGCAACCCGAATTAAAGACATCTTATTGATAGAATATAATAACGTTTCTGTGAAAATGAGCAGGACCCAAGATACCTTCCCCACCTTAAACGATCGTACGAATGCAGCGAACGCGTGGGGAGCTGACTTTTTTTTCTCCATCCACATTAATGCAGGCGGCGGAACCGGGTACGAGGATTACATTTATACGTCTACTAACCAGATAACGAAAGAGTATCAAGATCATATTCATTCAGAGGTCATGAAGCTTATCAACATCCAGGACAGAGGACAAAAAACAGGAGATTTACATGTACTCCGTGAAACGGAAATGCCTGCACTCCTGACTGAAAATGGATTTATCGATAATGTAAATGACGCAGCAAAGTTGAAAACGTCATCCTTTATCGAATCACTGGCTCGAGGACATGTAAACGGTTTAGTTAAATGCTTCAATCTAACTAAGAAAAGTACAGCTGTATACCACACTGTCGTTAGTGGGGATACAGTATATTCCTTAAGCAATTCTTATGGCAGTACGGTTCAGCAAATTAAAGATTGGAACGGTCTTGACAGTCAGTACACCATTACGGTTAACCAGAAACTGCGGGTGAAATGAATAATTAATAATTATTTATACCTTCCAGAAGCACTCCACACAGTAAGCTCTTCTCAAAAAGAGAGGGGCCTTTTTGATTCAGGAATATACATGTAATGAAAAACTCTACATTCTGCCGTCCTGATTCGGTCCTTCCGTATGTAAGGTATGCCTTTTTTTTATGGGCTGACACAAATTTAAATGGATTTTATGTAAAGACAAATAAAAAGACAATACTAAAAAGCACAAACCATGATGGCTTGTACCTAAAATGCAGCAGCAATTAAGTTGATAAACTGAAAGAATTGAATCTATGTATGGCTGCTCATTATTCATTTATTTTACTTTCTTCCCGTAATAAACCCTCGAGTTGGATATTAGTCGTATATTTTAATGGCTTGAACCACTTTTCCTAAAATACGGACTCTATCATTTTTTATGTTATAGGTTTTTTCTTCATAAAAAGGATCCGTGCTGCAGGGAGTGAGTATGATGTTTTCTTCATTGATTCTCACTTTTTTGACCGTAGCATCGTGTCCATTTACCAAGACCACTCCAATTTTCCCGTTATCAAGGTAGGTGGTTTTTTCAACGAGAATCAATGATCCGTCTCTGAATTCTTTATTCATGCTATTGCCATTCACTCTAAGGAAAAAATATTCTTTATCCGATTTAAGCATCGAATTTAATGCCGGCATATACGCTTCTATATATTCGTTGGTGAAATTAGGCTCTCCAGCTGGGATATTTCCGTAGACACCAATTAATCTTACATTTTTTTCATTTAGGAATTCCATTCCAGGATTATTTCTAACGATAGGCGCTCCTTCAATGAGGTGGGATAGCGGTATTTCAAAACAAGTGGACATCATGCTCAATTTATCCATTAAAGGTTTATTCCGTCCGGATTCCCAAGCTGATACTGCCGTAGGAGCTACTTTTAATACTTTTGCCAAATCTTCTTGTGTCATTTTTCTTTCTTTTCTTAACATTTTAATCCGTTCACCAATGTGCATATTTCTTCACCTCTTACTTGAATATACACTATGAGTGAAAGTGAGTAAACGAAAAGTGCGTGAATTTTGCGAAAAAATGTTGGTAACTATACTTCAAGTGTGATATTATTTTTTTAGATAGGGGGTGACAAGATATGACAAGCGTTAAGTTCACACTTAAACAAGCCAGGAAGTATAAAGGATTAACTCAAGATGAAATGGCTAAAGTGCTGAAGATGGCCAAGAGGACTTACATTGACTATGAGCAATATAAGATTCCTTTGCGAATCGATAAGGCTTATTTATTTGCTGAATGTGTAGGATTCTCGATTGACGATATCATTTTTTTTGACCCTGACCTACACTTTAAATGTAGTTAAAACTTCAATTGAACCAGCATTTCCTCAACAGAGTGGCCATTTGAATCCATACAATCCTGACTTCCATAGGACAAGATTCAAGTAACGATGGAAAGGGGGAACAAAGAGGAAAGGGAAAATAATTCTTTTGAAGTTGCATAGGAGCTGCTGACATTAGAACATTTGTAAAATACGTGTATGGAGTTAAAGGTGTACAAATCCAATCTTCTTGTGCAAATATACGATTGTTACTGAGATTCCAATAATGACAGCCAATTGCCGTTAAAGAAAATTATTTACTTAATGTTTAGGGCGGACTTCTGAACACCATGAATAGGAGCAAATGGACAATGGCAAATTCGAAGGAAAAGTTAATCTGGATGAACAAGCCCTTATCCTATGCAGGATAAGGGCTTGTTCTCTATTTTCGTGAATTGGCAGCATTCCGTTTTCTCCAAAGCACGTCTTCATAAAATGAAAAAGACACATACATAAATGAATGGAAGTCAAATCTTCATACTTTTTCTCTATTATAAATGAAACTTCTTCTAGTTTTTTTCTCCCATCTTTATGAAGATAGCAGGTAATG
Organism: Peribacillus sp. S4; assembly: GCF_046715815.1. NCBI lineage: Bacteria > Bacillati > Bacillota > Bacilli > Caryophanales > Bacillaceae > Peribacillus > Peribacillus sp. S4. The sequence goes on from NZ_CP175708.1 coordinate 2,038,737, forward strand.
GTATGCAAAAGTACAATTATATACTAATGAAGGCTATGGAAGCTGGGCATTGGTAATTGGATGAGTTCAAAAAAATTCCAGATGATATTGGAGGAGATAACCCTTGAAAAGGAATGTAATCAATTATGTCGTTTTTCTTGTCCTCATTCTAACCATATTATTTATGGCAAAGCCAGACATTTCCTCAGCAGGAAAATTGAAACCGCCCTCCGAAACTTTCAGTCCAGGGGATTGGTTTCTTGGAAGTATTCCTCCCAATCTTGATACAAACAAACCACCTATCGTGTTTGTTCAAGGGAAAAACGGCAGTTCAACCAGCTGGTATGGCGAAACGGATTATCATGGTGTCAATGATATGTATACCAAAGCGTATGAAGCTGGCTACCAAACGGTTTTTGTTCAGCTTCATGATTCAGCTGGAAATGGGTCAGTGAGCCAATATGCCAATGGAAGGCTTTTAGCTCAAATGCTTTCAGAAATCAGTAACCATTTCGGGGGCAAAAAAGTAAATATTATAGCTCACAGCAAAGGGGGCCCAGACACCCAAGCGGCTCTAGTCCACTATGGAGCACACCAATATGTTGGAAGGGTGATCACTTTAGCTTCCCCACATCATGGTTCGCACTTAGCTGATTTGGCTTATAGCTGGTATGCGGGCTGGCTTGGTTCCTTATTAGGTCAAAAAGATGAGGGAACTTATTCTTTACAAGTTGGTAAAATGGCTGAATTTCGTTCTGTCACGGATAACCATATCAACTCTCGTAAAAACTTGTATTTCACTGTGGCAGGTATGAACAGAGGCCCGGTACTATCAGCCTTATCAATGGGGGGACAATATTTATCATCATATGGGGAAAATGATGGACTGGTGAATGTATGGAGTACAAAAATACCCTATGCAACACATTTATTTACGGATCCCAACTTTGATCACGACAATATTCGAGTTGGCTCAGCTGTATTTTCAAGAATTGAACCCTATTTAAAAAGCACATCCACCGCTGGAATTCCTGCATATCATGTCAATTATAAAGAACGAGTTGAAGATGATATCATTACAACCGCACTCGCTCAAACCGTTCTGGGTGATGTCCTGAAACAAAATGCCTGGGTCGAACAAAGCTTCCATGTAAATGAAGCTGCCCCAGGTAATATAAGCATATATACAGCCTCAAATGATGTCGAGGTTGAATTGATTTCTCCATCCAATAAAAAGTATTCACCTTCCTTAAAGGTTCATTCAGCCAAAAATGAAACTTCCTTTTTTAATGGTGCAACCATCCAATCATTCTACAGAAATAACCTTGAAATTGGTGACTGGAAAGTACGAATGAAGACTAAATCGCCAAAAGACGCCTTCCTGTTCACAGCACAATTTAACGAAAAGAATCCCATTACATTAAGTATGGCCGGTAAAGTTAAGCAAAAAGATGCAAAATTTTTAATAAAGAATCCAATGAATGATAAAAAAAGACCAATCAGTACAACATTTTTGGTTCATCTGATAGATGAAACCGGTAATGAAATTAGTGAAAAAAACTCAATTAAGGCAATGGATACTGAAAATTTTACTGGCACCCTTCCAGAAGTACCTAAGTCAGGTGTTTATAATGTAACAATAGATGTTAAGGAAAAAAATGTGGATGGTACTGAAAGAACCCGGACGCTGATTCGTTCGGTCTATATTGAGAAATAACGAAATGCCTTCTCTTAGTTGAGGAGGCATTATTTTGATGGTAGGGGTAACTAGGGAAATGGTAATTCAGCCAATGGAAACAGCCAGGTCGTAATTACTTATTGAAGTATTAATTCAACGGGTCTCTGATGGATATGGTTGGAAGTTTGTTATAGGGGGAAAATAAATATATGTATTTTTTTCCCTGCACTTGCAAATGCTTGTCAACAAGTGCAGATTCAACAGTGGAATGACTTGGTCGATCTAAACCTTATTAAAGTGGGGATTTTAAATCCTCTTTTTTTTATTTCAATGAGCTTTTTTCCAAAGTACATATTACCAGAAAGGCGATAGTATAACTTTCATCCCTTATAAAGGATGTATAAATTCCCATGAAACTAGATTCTATTAAAAAATATTTCAATATCTACTCTTCCATATGCATATTGAGAGAATTCTGGACATAAATTAAACAAACAAAAAAAGCGCGGGAAGCGCTTTTAGTGTATTTGTCTATATAAGCCTATTACTTTTCCAAGTATCGAAACATCTCGTAAAATAATTGGTTCCATATTTGAGTTCTCAGGCTGAAGCCTTATGTAATCCGGTTCCTTAAAGAATCGTTTTACAGTGGCTTCATCATCTTCCGTCATCGCCACGACGATATCTCCATTATTGGCACTGCTTTGTTGTTTCACGATGACATAATCTCCATCATGAATTCCTGCTTCTATCATACTTTCACCCATGATTTCCAGCATGAATACATGGTCATCATGTGGAACCATGCTTTCGGGAAGCGGAAAGTATTCTTCAATGTTCTCAATGGCCGTTATCGGCATGCCCGCTGTAACTTTTCCAAGTAACGGCACGTTAACGACATTGACTTTGGGAATATTGTTCGCTTCCTCCAAATTCATTATTTCAATGGCCCTTGGCTTGGTTGGGTCACGTCTAATAAGGCCTTTACTTTCCAGGCGGGATAAATGTCCGTGTACTGTTGAACTTGATGCAAGTCCCACTGCTTCGCCAATCTCCCGTACGGAAGGCGGATACCCTTTTTGGCGGACCTCTTCTTTAATGAAATCAAGAATATCTTGCTGCCGTTTTGATAGTTTTGTCATTTGTGCACCTCTTCCCCAATGTTCTTTGCTACATTATAGCATGGCCCCCATCTCTATACAAACATAAGTTCGAATTTGTTGTTGACTGAAACAAACGTTCGTATTATAATTTGATCATAACATACGAACGAACATTCGCTTTGGAGGGATTATCATGAAAAAATTATACAAAAATTATATTTATACGATTCTATTAGCGGGATCAGTATTCATCTTTTCAATTTTATTCTCTTGTACATTGAACAATGATCAAAAAAAGGATTTCCTTTCTATAGAAGTAAGCGAGGGTGACACCCTATGGGGAATTGCCGAAGAATATGAAGAATCAAATTTGACAAAAAAAGAATTCATTGGTTGGATAGAAGAGAATAATGGAGTCAGTGCGGATTCGATAAAGCCTGGACAAGTCATTGTCATACCGGTTAAAGGGGAAGAACTTGTCCAGAATTTGGCCAGTGAGCAGTAAGTAGTAAAGGTAGGGTATTATGAAGGCGGTAATCTATTGTAGGGTCAGCACCGAAAAAGAGTCACAGGAAACATCATTGGCAAGGCAGGAAGATGAATTAGTCAAATTGGCTGAAAAGATGGATGTGGAAGTTGTCTCCATTATAAAAGAACAGGCAAGTGGTTATGAGTTGAATCGGGATGGCATTTTTGACATGCTCGAACTATTTAAAACCAAAGAAGCTGAAGTGCTATTAATCCAGGATGAAACAAGACTGGGAAGAGGGAATGCCAAAATAGCCCTTTTCCATGTCATCCTTAAAGAAGATGTGAAAATTTATACTCTCTCACACGATGGGGAGCTGGAGTTATCGGATTCGGATGCCATGGTCATTCAGATAGTGGGCATTGTAGAAGAATATCAAAGGAAACTACATAATCTTAAAATAAAGCGCGGAATGATGAGAGCCGTTGAAAAAGGGTACCGTCCTCAAAAAAATCTTCAGAATCAAAGGAATTCCACTGGAAGGGATCGTATGGAGATTCCTATTGAAGAAATTATTAAACTGCGTGCCAATGGGTTAACATTCTCGGAAATCGCAGCCACATTAAGGGGCTTTGGATACAATGTATCTAAGGCTACTGTGAACAGGCGCTTTCTCGAACATCAAATGAATACAAAGGAAAGTAAATCATAGAACTTGTAATTTCGCTTTTTTTTTAATACCATGACAATATCCGCAGATTATGAAGGAGCGAAATTATGTTATCAAAAGAAAAAATAGCCCGTATAAATGAACTTTCTAAAAAGGCAAAGGGTGAAGGCTTGACGGAAGTTGAAGCGAAAGAGCAAACCCAATTGAGAAGTGAGTATTTGGAAACATTCAGGAAATCCATGTCCGACACGTTGGAGCATGTGAAAGTCGTGGATCCAGAGGGTAATGACGTCACTCCTCAAAAGATAAAAAATATAAAAGAAAAACGAAATTTACATTAATGCTTGGATTCTTCTGATGGAATATTCCATTTGAGGATTCTTTGGCATTTTGGAGTAAAAAGAAAGTGCATTCATGTATGTATTCTCCTATTTAGTTTAATCTAAATAGGTGACTTCTTATTCCTAGAAAATTGTAATATTGGGGCATTAAATAGTGATTTTAGTTGTGATATTATGCTTGTCACTATAATATAAAGAGGTACATTACAGGAAGGGATGTTTTTACAATATGTTAGATAAATTAGATGCACTTTCTATCAATACGATTCGTACATTATCAATTGATGCAATTGAAAAGGCTAATTCCGGCCATCCGGGTATGCCAATGGGTGCAGCGCCAATGGCGTATAAACTATGGACCGAATATATGAACCATAACCCGAAAAATCCAGAATGGTTTAATAGAGATCGCTTTGTTCTTTCAGCTGGACATGGTTCCATGCTGTTATACAGCCTTCTTCATTTATCAGGCTATGGCTTATCTATCGATGATTTGAAAAGCTTCCGTCAATGGGGCAGTAAAACTCCAGGACATCCTGAATTCGGACATACGGCTGGTGTGGATGCAACTACCGGGCCGCTTGGACAAGGTATCGCAATGGCAGTCGGAATGGCAATGGCGGAACGTCACTTGGCAGAAAGCTATAACCGCGATTCTTATAATGTGGTCGATCATTATACATATAGCATTTGTGGGGATGGAGATTTAATGGAAGGTGTTTCTGCAGAAGCCGCTTCATTAGCTGGACATCTACAACTGGGAAGACTTGTTGTTTTATATGATTCTAATGATATTTCCCTTGACGGCGACTTAAGTCAATCATTTAGTGAAAGCGTAGCAGACCGGTTCAAATCTTATGGATGGCAATATATCCGCGTTGAGGATGGCAATGATCTTCAGGAAATTGCTAAAGCGATTGAAGAAGCGAAAACCGACGAAGCACGCCCAACATTAATCGAAGTGAAAACGGTTATCGGTTACGGTTCACCAAATCGTTCAGGTAAATCTGCCGTTCACGGCGCTCCGCTGGGTGCTGATGAGCTTAAATTGACAAAAGAAGCATACAAATGGACATTCGAAAAGGACTTCCATGTACCTGAAGAAGTGTATTCACACTTCAATGAAGCTGTTGTTGATGCAGGAGCTCAAAAAGAAGAAGCTTGGAATGAATTATTTAAAAATTACAAAGAAGCACATCCTGAGTTAGCACAGCAATTAGAGCTTGCAATTAAAGGTGAACTGCCTGCTGAATGGGATCAGGAAATTCCAGTCTATGAAGAAGGTAAGACATTAGCTTCCCGTGCTTCAAGTGGGGAAGTACTGAATGCGATCGCCAAAAAGGTCCCTAGCTTCATTGGGGGTTCTGCGGATTTAGCCGGGTCTAATAATACTGCCATCAAAGGTGAGACAGATCTATTACCTGGTAATTACAGTGGCCGTAATATATGGTTCGGTGTACGTGAATTCGCTATGGGTGCTGCTTTAAATGGAATGGCACTTCATGGTGGCTTAAAAGTATATGGAGGAACATTCTTCGTATTCTCTGATTATCTACGTCCTGCCATAAGAATGGCAGCACTGATGGGACTGCCTGTTAATTATGTGTTCACCCATGACAGCATTGCTGTAGGGGAAGACGGGCCGACTCATGAGCCAATCGAACAATTAGCATCATTGCGCGCAATGCCTAACCTAGGGGTAATCCGTCCAGCTGATGGCAATGAAACGGCAGCAGCCTGGAAAGTGGCTATGGAGTCTACAAATAAACCAACTGCTCTTGTACTGACTCGTCAAGGATTGCCAACAATAAAAGGCACTTCCGAAACTGCGTATGAAGGTGTTTCAAAAGGTGCTTACATCATCTCTGCTTCTAAGAAAGAAGTAGCCGATGCATTACTTCTTGCGACTGGTTCCGAAGTGAACTTGGCTGTGGAAGCACAGGAAGCTTTAGCGAACGAAGGAATTGATGTTGCGGTAATCAGCATGCCATCATGGGACCGATTTGAAACTCAATCAAAAGAATATAAACAAAGCGTAATCAATCCGGCAGTGAAAAAACGTTTAGCTATCGAAGTGGCTTCACCGTTTGGCTGGGATCGTTATGCAGGTGATGAGGGTGAAATATTGGCCATCAATCATTTTGGAGCTTCTGCACCAGGCGGTAAAATCATGGAGGAATTCGGTTTCACTGTAGAAAATGTAGTTGCTCTTGTTAAAGAAATGCTTAAATAACAATAATGCGGAACTGACACCAACTAGATTGGTGTCAGTTTTTTTATCAAAAGAGTCCTATTTCATATTGAATGTGCTTCTATACTAAAGGAAATCTTCCATTCGACAAAAAAAGAAGAAAATTTCTCCAGCAAACAACATATCTTTTTTGTTTGTCAATATATAATGAGAATAAATAAATTTCGTTTAAATGTGTCAGTTAAAGGGGAAAGTCATCAATAGTGGAAAATAGTGGACAGGGTGCTGGTGGTTAGATGTTTCGTACCAAAATAGGGAAAGCTAGGAGGCATTGGCTGATGAGAACCTATCAAATTTATTTAATCGAAGATGAATTTGCCCATCATTATTATGGAAGAGAAAAGCTATTTTTCAATTTGTTTTTGGAATATATTCAAGCAAGGGGCAGACTAAAGAGTATTTTGCAAAAACAAATCGAATATGTCACCAAAAAAGTCCCGATTATCCAGTTGCAGTTAGCTATTGAACAACGTTTGCAAAAAAAGATGAATTATTGGACTCAAAATGGAAAATACTATTTAGAAAAAACAAACGGAACAAGTAAAGCCGTTTTAATCATTCAGAATGATTCCATTACTCTTGAAGCTGAAGGAGACTATGAAGCGGAAACGGCTTTCTTTGAAAGTATTCGAAAATATGAAGCGAGTTTTCTGGCCATTGATTTTGAACATGAAAAATACGGTTGGTTAAAACCGATAAAAGAAAGAAAATTTGTCTAAATGGGGGACTTTTCGGTAGCGGGTATTGTATAATAACCTTTGGTCTAGTACACTGATGTTAGACAACATGAAGGAGGAAATAGTATGTGGGTTTACATTCTAGTTGGCGTACTGGCATTGATTGCTGGAGTAGTGCTGGGATTTTTCATCGCTCGTAAATACATGATGGATTACTTAAAGAAAAATCCGCCAATTAACGAACAGATGTTGAAAATGATGATGATGCAAATGGGTATGAAACCATCCCAAAAGAAAATTAATCAAATGATGAGCGCCATGAATAAACAACAAACAAAATAAGATAGCATGAAACCTTGATATATCAATGTTCTTGGAAGATTGGATGCAAAATTTTATATAATATCGAAATGGATTTAGTCTGAATCCTTCTACCGATTTTATATAAAATTTTGGTTTATCTTTCATTTTTGTTTCTTAAGCCACTTTTTCTGAATGAATGATTCAGAAAAGGTGGTTTTTGTTTTGGAATGGTAAGGTAAGTCCTCCATCTATGTGAGGGTTTTTTATTTGGAAAGTAAATTCTCCAAAAAATTATACTTGTCCACACTTTCTATCAAAAGATGCATATATAGTATTAAGGAGGGTGGTTATAATGATAAATGATTTTGTAAAAAAATGTAAGGTGTGTTTTCCTATGTGTGAGCTTAAATTTGAACACAAAAGTAAATTTAAAGACAACAAATGGGAATCAAAATTCAAATTGAAATCTAAATGTAAAAAATAATAAATCTTTTCTATTAATCTTTTTATTTAAGCGCTAAACCATTAATGAGTTAGTGATTATAAAAATTGATTAAAGTAATCATCCGAGTAATCGGGTGTTTTTTATTTGAATGTTTGTAAATAGAAAAACCATTCATGAAGAAAGAATGGATTCGTTGTCAATTTAGTGTATCTATAATTAAGGGATAAATATTATCACCAAGTCTTACTTTAAGGCTCAATAACTTGGGCAATATTAAAAGCGTAAAGTGGGGATTTCACTGCAATACTAAATTGATCAAATATAATGGAGGAAGCTGTTGAGGTTTTTGAGTTGACTTTATCAACTGTAAATATTAATATTACAGTAATCTCCTTGAGGAGGATACGTAAAGTGAATAGTGATTTTACAATAGCTGTGCATAGTTTGGTCTATTTAGCTTATCTACCAGATCATATGGCAAGCAGTGAGTCCATCGCAGAAAACGTTTGTACAAACTCGGCTAGGATTCGGAAAATGATGAGCAGCTTAAGAAAAAAGGGATTTGTTAAGACTAAAGAAGGTGTGGGCGGAGGCTATATACTAGACTGTAACCCTGAAGAGGTAAGTTTGGCGGATATTTATATAGCGGTCTCACATGGAACCCTGAAACCAAAGTGGTGTACAGGCGATCCGGAGAAAAAATGTGTCATATCTTCAAATACCCAGGTAGTCATGGATCAAATATTTGATGAAGCTGAATTATATTTTGAAAAATATTTAGAAGATATAACTCTCAGCACATTTTTGGAAAAAATTAAACAATGTCCGTGATATTGATTTAGTTTTTTCTTTGCACAAAATGTATATTTTATTAATACAGTTAATAACTATAGTTTTAATATTAAATGAACATAAAAGGGGTGCTAAGGAAATGGTTGAAAACAATCTGTTCAAAAATGGGGATTGGGTACAGGGAAAATCAAGAGATGGGGAACTTATCCATGGTTTCGTTGAAAACGTAAGCGATAATCGAGAAATCGTTAAAGTGAATGTAGTTGAAAGTGACAATGAAAAAGCGGTTGGGAAATCGATTTGGATTCCGAGTAAATGGACTGAAAAACTGCCGGATCTAGAAGTCAGTAACGAAGCTCATCTTTTGGCCTTAATTGATTTGGCTTTACTTTCTAAAGATGAAACATGGTTTATGGAGTTATCCGGTAAATTGGAATCCATCAAAATCCACCCGAAAATAACTGCCCGGAAATCAGAGGTTCAAATCCCGGGAAATAGAATCGCAAAACTCGATTTTAAATAGTGTGAGTAAAGATCATTAATATTTCGGATAATACAAGGAGGAAATGATCATGACAATAGAACATGTTACAGATGATAATTTTGCTAGCGAAATCAAGGAAGGCTTAGTATTGGTTGACTTTTGGGCCCCATGGTGCGGTCCGTGTAAAATGATTGCCCCAGTTCTTAATGAAATCGATGAGGAAATGGGTAATCAGGTTAAGATCGTTAAACTTAATGTGGATGAAAATTCAGATACGACGAGCGAATATGGAGTGATGGGAATTCCAGCTCTTATTCTATTCAAAGATGGAGAAAAGGTAGATCAAGCTATTGGCTTCCAGCCAAAAGAAGCCATTTCGGCATTAATCGCAAAGTATGCATGATTATAATCATAACGCGGATGATATTTAATTAAGGACTTATACCAACCAACAGGGTGGGTAACTAATGGAGGATTACTAAATGAATTCTAAATATACACCATTATTTGAATCGTTCAATTTAGGAAAGAAATTAGAAGTGAAAAATCGATTGGTGATGGCACCTATGACAAATTTCTCTTCTAATCCTGACGGGACTGTAACCGATGCGGAAGTTAACTATTATGAACGTCGGTCAAGCGGGGTCGGCATGGTTATAACGGCATGTACTTACGTGACGGCTAATGGCAAAGGTTTTCACGGGGAATTTGGCGGAGATCAGGATGAATTGATACCTAGTCTAAGTCGTTTGGCATCAGCGATTAAAGCGAAAGGGGCAAAGGCAATTCTCCAGATCTTTCATGGCGGCCGAGAGGTTCCACCCGAATTGGTAAATGGTGATGTTGTCAGTGCAAGCAACATCCCATCGGAAGGTGAAGGGAAAGCAGTTCCACGTCCACTATCTGAAAAGGAAATAGAATCGATCATTCTCGACTTTGGTGAAACCACCAGACGTGCCATTGAAGCGGGATTTGACGGTGTCGAGATTCACGGTGCAAATGGTTACTTGCTACAGCAATTCTTTTCGCCGCATTCGAACCGTCGTGAAGACAAGTGGGGCGGTTCTCTTGAAAAGCGTCTGACTTTTCCATTAGCGGTTGTGGATGAAGTAAAAAAGGCGGTTGCCAACCATGCCAAGGATCCGTTCATCGTAGGTTACCGTTTTTCACCGGAAGAACCGGAAACACCAGGAATCACAATGGATGATACACTTGCATTAATTGATGGGCTTGTAACAAAGGATCTGGATTATCTTCATGTTTCATTAATGGATTTCTGGTCGAAAGCAAGACGGGGAACCGACGTTGACCGACCTCGGATAGAGATCATTAAAGAACGTATCGGAGATCAAGTTCCATTAATTGGTGTTGGTTCCATCTATACAGCAGATGATGCGATCAAAGCACTGCAATCGGGGGTTCCGTTAATTGCATTAGGGCGTGAAATCATAATTGATCCTGAATGGGTACAAAAAGTGGAACAAGGCAGAGAAGCTGAAATCGTGACCAAAATAAACAAAGAAAATCAGCAGCAACTTGATATTCCAGACCCATTATGGCAAGCGATCATCCACTCTCCAGGATGGTTTCCGGGGATTGAATAAAAGTTCTTAAAAGTACTGATTTGGTTATATAACCCGGTTAAGAAACACATATAAAAGTGTTCTTATCCGGGTTTTTATGTATGGAAAAGTCATTTATATGAATGAGAATCTAAATAGTGATTTTAAATTGAGTCCGAATGAATAACTGAGCATTCTATTTCTAAGCTGATTCGGAAATAAAACAGGGGAAAGTTTAGAATTTTTATTGACTAGCACTTAAGCCTCACCGGCAGATACATTCGGAAATTTTGGGCTTTCTTTACGGAACGCGTGGAAAAGGTAGGAAGGACGCTAGTTAACACCAGAAGAGCAACCATTAATTAATGGTTGCTCTTCTGGTGTTATCTTCTTTTTAACAGAATAGCTAATATTAAAGATATTTGCAGAGAAATGATAAGTAAAAGAGACAATATAAAATGTTCATCTAAAGATGCATCATAGCTAAAGATAAAAAATAAAATCACTGATATTATTAGAATGAAAATGAAATTAATAATAATTTGCCTCATGGTCTCCCCCATTCTAACAACAGATCAATAAGACAGCGTCAATGCATATGACCTTGTATCTGTAGCTGTTGTTGGTGTAATAGATAAACCGGCCGGATAAACTGAAACAGAAGGTGTACCAGCAATTCTTCTATGACCATACGTTATTTTAATGTTTATTTTACCATTTTTGGATGTGGGAACATATACATATTGTCCAATATAACCTTTATGCTTGGTTTTACTAGTAGAAGCCCTTATATCATATGAACCAGCCACTCCAGCACTTGGTTCCCAATTACTTGGAGAATACTTGATTGCATAATCAATCCAACGTCCATTTCCTTGTTGATCTTGAGAATATCTGTGCTGGTGTTGTTTTACTTTCCCTCCACTAGTTGGCAGGTACAGCCCTGAACCTGAAGGGAAACCAATCGTCATTTTATCAATTAACGTATATGAAGGTGTTTTTAGCCATTGAAAGTTACCGTATATATAAAATTTATCTTCTTTTGAACGATCACTTTTTACTTTATATACAGTTCCCCCCCATTTTTAAAGTTGTTGCAGCAATTGATGCAAAAGTGCTGATTTGCCCTGGTTTAGTAACTTCTAAATCATATATAACCATAAATTCCGATCCAGAATCTATAACTTTAGCCTCCTCTTCAATTAATCGTCTTGAAACTTCAACAGGTAAATCCTCGGATTCTTCTTGAGTATTGCCGACTTCATTTACAAGATAATTCAACTCTTCTGGTGTCAGCCTTTCTTTGCTAACGCTTGTACCATTTTCCTCGGCAAATCCTGTTGCAGAAAGACTAAAAGAAAATAAAAATACTGTCACAAAAGATAAAAGCCTCATTTATTTTTCCCCCTTTTTCTTTTTATTATGGATTTTCCTTTTTTCAAGCGTTAAAAATATAAATCAAAAAAACATGAGGTAATGATCATTCTCGTTATTACTGTACTCTATTATTTTTGAATGTGAGTTTTAGTTTTTAGACATGATATTTCAAATTAGGAACTATTGTTTTCAATCCAAGATTTTCTTTTGTAGGAACATAAAGAATAGGATTCGATGGTACTCTATAATTTAATGGCATTATTCCAACTCCTTTGTGAAAATTACTGTATAAGAGTGATGCTTAGGGAGTTTGCATTTTAATATTGAAACCATTTAATTTAAATATGGGACAACCTATGTAAGCTATACTCGAAGTAACTATCACTTAGTTATAAGCTTTGATAACCACTAGAAAAATTTCTTAATAATGGGGAAAAAGTAAAAACACGGAGTGGCTATAGCCAACTCCGTGTTTTTCATAATATAGGATTATAAAACCCAAGCTTCCTTAAAATAGAAAGGAATCAAGAGAGTATGGGCCAGCTCCGGTTAGCGCAACGCCAATCGCCACTGCAAGAATGGCAAGATTATATTCATAACCGTTTTGAGTTGCCCAGTAGCCATTTGCTCCATGGACTTTAACGATCGCAACGAGCATTGTAAGTGCAATTAATATACCTGCAAAGGGTGTAAGGAGACCTAAAGCAAATAACGCTCCGCCTATAAGTTCAGATAGACCGGCAAATAGGGCCATGGTAATTCCTGGCTTCATCCCAATTGAATCAAACCAGCCTCCTGTACCTTTCAAGCCGTGACCGCCAAACCACCCAAATAATTTTTGAGCTCCATGTCCAACAAACGATAACCCTATTACTAAGCGTATAACTAATAAACCAATACCAATCATTTATGATTCCTCCTAGAGTTTATTTTGAATTTAGATATCTTTAATTCGAGATTTATGTTTAAAAAAATACACTGATATTATCTCGAGTTAATTTATCTTTAATTAAAGATAATATTTTTTGATCGATTTGTCAAACACAATTTTTATCATGTAAATTTAAAATGATTGCTTTAGAAAAAGAAACGAGGATAGGTGAGGTTTCCTGGTTGAATTTGAAAATAAATATATTTAGGTAGAAAAAAGTATTCCTTTTATTTGTAAGGGATATCTCTTAAACGAATGCCTCCTGCTACATACATCTTACATATAATTTCACACTGTTACTCGTGAATTTAGCTGATTTACTCATAAATTTTGCGTTTATCGAAGATTTAGCTGTTTTTACTCGTAAATTTAGCTGTTGCCCTCGTAAATATTGCGTTTACTCGTGAATTTACACGATTTACTCGTAAATTCGCTCTATTTACTCGTGAGTTTAGCTGATTTACTCGTGAATTCCGCGCATTTACTCGTGATCAATATATATGGAAATCAATTGAGGCCGCCGACTTGGAAATACAGTTAAGAAATTGATTAAGAACCGGCGGCCATTACTTAAGGTGTTTAGATAATCGAAAATACTCATATGTGTTGTGTAGGGTGCTGCAACGAGGATTAAATAACGTATCACACTGGGGTAGGAAGTGGTCCGGACGGTACTTCCGTCTTTGCTGAATCTTCTGCTGTTCTGTTGTGACAAACTATGCTTCGACATTCCGATGCAAAAAGATTCTTATGCATTATTTTAAATGGAAAAACAGGCAATGCCCATGGCGGTTGCCTGTTTTCTTATATTGCAAAGGTCATGCCTAAGTATCCTAATTGAGAAAGAAGGTAAAAAGGGGAGATTGACAGCAAAATAAATCATATAATAACTTATGTGGTTATCAATGGGAGATGTACTGGATTAAAAATTTGTACCGGTTTTATAAAAAAGTTCATTATATTTATTTAGTAACTGATCAAGTTGCTGGCTATATTCAACGGCAACATGAGAGTTTAAACCATCTTTAGCGACAATTTTGATAAGTTCATTTCTCTTTATTTCAATCTGTTCGAGAAATTCATTCTTTTTAGCCATTATATTTCCTTTCTGGCCCCAACATTTATTTCAAGGTACCCTTAATTTATGTGTTCGTTGTAAAATCTGTATGAATATAACAATTATATCGGCTTGGACTAATGAATTCAAATAAGTTAACTTAGCCTGTCGCCCATCCAGTTATAAGCTATTGGTTGTCATGAAATATTCACAGTTCCATAAATGTATTTTTTTATCTTATTTGTTACAATGTTTATAGGTTGACATACATAGGAGTGAGCTTATTTGAATGATATTAATATGTTTTTAGCTTTTGGGGCGGGATTCCTGAGTTTTATTTCGCCTTGCTGCTTACCGCTATATCCGGCCTTTTTATCTTATATCACTGGTATGAGTGTAGGTGAAATCAAATCCGAGAACGTCATGCTCCAAAGAAGAAGCATGCTGCATACTTTATTCTTCCTTCTTGGGTTTTCCCTGGTTTTTATTGCAATTGGTTTTAGCACTTCATACTTAGGTTCCTTTTTCTCGGATTACAAAGAATTAATTCGTCAGATTGGTGCTATCCTGATTATCATTTTTGGTTTATTCATTGTAGGAATCTTTCAGCCGAAATCTTTGATGAAAGACAGTCGTTTTGAATTCAAGAATCGACCTAGCGGATATATAGGTTCCATTCTTATCGGACTGGCCTTCGCCGCTGGATGGACTCCTTGTGCAGGTCCGCTGTTAGGTGCTGTCATTTCATTGGGGGCAACGAATCCAAGTGCTGCCATGAGCTATATGACTGCCTATATTTTAGGATTTGCCATCCCGTTCTTCATATTATCCTTCTTTGTCGGAAAGTTGAAATGGATCAAAAAGTACAGCCAATACATCATGAAGATTGGCGGATATTTAATGATTATAATGGGTGTGGTTTTATTTTTTGATTGGATGACCAAAATAATTGCAGTCCTGTCTAGACTATTCGGTGGCTTTACAGGTTTTTAGTCCATAATAAGTTAATTTTTCAATATTATTCTAATTGAGGCCAGCTATTAGGTCTTATGGTGCCCATTTCGTTGATTTTGGGTATAAGGTCAGTCACTAAGTGGTTGATGAAGGCGGGATTGGGCGGTAAGCAATGAATATTATATAGAAATTAAATCCTGATTTAAGAAATTAAGAAGGAACTTCAGGCAGCGATGTTCATAATGCAAAAATGGTTGACGAAGTCTATAGAAGCCGGGACCAAGGTTTTATCGACAAGCCTTTTGTCGAGCCGGAATTGGAAGCATCATCAATAGCGGGCTTAATTAATAAACACCTCCTTGTTTATCTTAAATAGGTACTATATACTTTGTTTATAAATTGAAGTCATATATAATTTTTAATGGTACTTACCTATTATTAGTTAAAAGGGATGGTTAAGAGATGATATATATATCAACAGGTATAGCGATTGTGATGGCTATAGGTGTTTTCATATTACGGATGAAGGAAACGAAAAAACCAGTGAATGAAAAGAAAATCATTTTACCGCCGCTGTTTATGAGTACCGGTGCCTTGATGTTTATTTTCCCGATGTTCAGGGTCACTCGATACGAATTGTTGGAGGCTCTTGTTGCAGGAATGCTATTTTCCATCTTATTGATCAAAACATCTAAATTTGAAGTTAGAGATGAAAAAATTTATATTCTGCGCTCTAAAGCGTTCATATTCATATTGATTGGTCTCATGGTGATTCGACTGGTGGCAAAGCTGATGCTTGGAAGCACGATTGAAATCGGTGTATTGAGCGGAATGTTTTTCTTACTTGCTTTTGCGATGATCGTTCCGTGGAGAATTGCCATGCTTTACCAATATAAGAAAGTTAAAGCAGCCAGTTTCGGCGGAGGCAGTATGGTTTGATATCAAAGGAATAATCTACAAAACCTGAGTCGTTATTCATGATGACTCGGGTTTTTCATTTGCATGGGAACTTCATTAGAAAAAAATCAATCCAAAAACCTAGTAATTTCATCCGAATTATATTATATTAGTATTATTATTATTTTACTTAAGGAGGAAACGGTACATGTTACAAATGATTGTGTTAGGGATTATTTGTGGTTTACTGCTGGGATTTGTGCTTCAAAGAGGCCGTTTCTGTGTTGTTGGTGCATATCGTGATTTGATTTTAGCTAAAGATGGACGGATGTTTTTGGCTACATTTGTTGTTATAGCGATACAAAGTATTGGTGTTTATGCATTGAATGATACAGGGGTCATTCAGTTTGGAAATGATGGTTTTCCATGGCTGGGAACCATTGTGGGTGGCTTTATTTTTGGTATTGGTATGGTTCTGGCAGGAGGTTGCGCGACTGGAACATGGTATCGTGCCGGAGAGGGCATGATCGGAAGTTGGGTTGCTCTTTTTGGATATATGCTAGGGGCAGCAATGACGAAATATGGTGTATGGAAAGTGGCAGGGGATAATCTGTTATCTTATCGTACAAATAATACGTATATTCATGAAACGTTAAATGTTTCGCCTTGGGTTCTTGTTATTATTTTGACACTCTTGGTTGGCATATTGGTGATTCGTGAATTGAGAAAACCGAAACTTCCAATCTTTAAAATGAAACCGAAAAAAACCGGAGTGGCCCACATCTTATTCGAGAAACGCTGGCATCCTTTTGTGACAGCATTATTGGTCGGCCTTATTGCAATCATGGCTTGGCCGCTGAGTGCAATGACAGGGAGGATGTTCGGACTTGGAATTACAGCGCCTTCCGCGAATATTTTAACTTTCCTTATCACCGGAGATGATGCGTTAATCGATTGGGGGACGTTTTTAGTAGTAGGCATTTTCCTAGGTTCTTTCATCGCTGCCAAAGGGAGCGGGGAATTCCGTTGGCGTTTGCCTGATATGAAAACGTTACGTAATAATGCAATTGGCGGTGTAACCATGGGATTCGGTGCAAGTGTTGCCGGGGGATGCACAATCGGAAATGGCCTGGTGAATTCGGCGTTATTTGCTTGGCAAGGTTGGATTGCGATTATCTTTTTCCTTCTGGGTACATGGGTAGCAACATATTTCACGATCATCCGTAAGCAAAAGCAGGCAGCCGCCGCATCCAAAGCGGCTTAAGATACGAGTCAAAAATTTTTTAATCAAGGAGTGGAATATAAATGGCAAAAGTATTGGAAACGACTGGAATGGTATGTCCATTCCCTTTAGTGGAAGCAAAAGAAGCGATCGCGGACATGGCAAAAGGTGAGGAATTGATCATTAATTTCGATTGCACACAAGCAACGGAGAGCATTCCGCGTTGGGCTGCTACAGAAGGTCATGAAATCACCGAGTTCGAGCAAATCGATGACGCTAAATGGCGTATAATCGTTAAAAAGGGAAAGTAAATTGATTTGAAGAAAACGTGCTCAAGTTTCCTGTGCACGTTTTTTCATTTTTTCAAGGTTGAATAATTGGCGCTGAGAGTTTCTAGTGATAACATGTCTTTAACCACTTTATTAAGGAGATGTTGATAATGGTTGACGAGGTCATTTTAAACGATGTTCCGCTGCAAGTTACGGATTTTCTTTTTGAAACTGTAAAGGATTCTGAAGGTAAGGAAATCAGAAAAGTCAGTTTCAATTTCAAGGTCACACATAGTGAATATCATGATATTACTACACTTCTTTATCAGATGGTTTTTGATTTAAAGATTCCACAGTCAAACGAGGAGTTTCGTGCAGAGATTTTTAACTATGCAACTTCGGTCACGAATCTATATGAAGAAAATGCGGTAGGGGATTTTTCACTCGTCTTGCTGGAAGTGAACGGTCAAGAATGATTGCATTGCCAGTCTTGTAAAGATATGGGTTACTGTCTATAATAATAGTGACGATCATTCTATACATATGAGGTGGTACTTTGCTTAGCGGATGGTTTTTATGGTTCATTCTATTTTGGGTAGCCCTTTTAATTATATTGATGAGCATAGGTGGCTTTTTCATGTTTCGAAAGTTCCTGAAAAGATTTCCAAAAGAAGATGGGAAATCCGATATGGATTGGGAAGAATACTATTTGGATCAAACAAAGCACTTATGGTCAAAGCAGCAAAAGGAATTACTGGAAGATTTAGTGAGCCCTGTGCCAGAACTTTTTCGTGATGTTGCACGTCATAAGATTGCGGGAAAAATCGGGGAGTTGGCGCTAAAGGAAAAAGCGGGCGATATTACCGAAGATTTAGTGATACGCGGCTATATCATTGCCACACCAAAGCGGGACCATAAATTTTTGCAAAAAAAATTAGCTGAAAGAAAGGTGAATATGGGTCCATATGAACATTTATTCAGCTAATGATGAAAAAAGCAGACTCATTTGGAGTCTGCTTCAGTTTGTAGACAAAAGGGGTTCAGAATAAAAAATTTCGAACCCCTTTTAAAATTCCCTTTGAAATTTTGACCAAAGGTTAAGAGATTTGGGATCTTCGAGCCACTAGGTTATGCTATTTTAGGACCTTGCCATGTCCACATGGCCATCTTCTTTAAATTAATGGCAGTGAAAGTAAGCATCGCTTTCATCGACAATTTTTTAATTCCCCTTAAAGTAGTCCAACGCATACCTTGCTTTTCTTTTGCATCCCCGAATACACACATAATCGTCGTATGGAACGAATAGCGAAGGTATATTGAATGAATGTCAGTTTAACTAAAATAACTGGATCATTACTTCGGCGTCCTACCTCTGAATACATATCTTTCACCAAGTCATAAATGAAAGTGAAGTCAATGGAAGCCTCCATTTTACGAATCAAATGGTTCGGTGGCACCAGTTGATTAAAAGTAATCATTTCACGTTATTCTCGTTGAATAGAATGATGTTTCGAAAGCATCCTCATCACCTCAAGTTTTAATAGATTTATTTTAAAACAAAAAAGACTGTAGGCAAAAGGAGTTCTATCCAAATTTTTAAACATAGTTGATTGGAACGGGTGTGCGAGACTCCTGCGGGAATAGAGAGTCTAAGGGAGACCCCACAGGCGCGAGTGCGCCGAGGGCGGACCGTCCGCGGAAAGCGAGTGCCTACGTTCCAATCAACGTCAAAATTTGTACAAGCAAAAAAAATGTAGACAAACTCGATTTTCATTGAGTTTGTCTACATTCAGAAGCAGACTCATTTGGAGTCTGCTTTTTTCATTATGTATCATGCAAAAGAATGGAGCTGTGTGGTAAAAATTAGAACGTTTGTACCCAAACCATGCTATTCGTTAAATTTTTGATATAATAATAGTAAGTAAAATTTAGGACGGAGTGAAACTATGAAATTTATCCATACGGCTGATTGGCATTTAGGTAAAATCGTTCACGGGGTACATATGACAGATGACCAAAGGCATGCGCTCTTGCAATTCATAGAAATTGTCGAAGAGGAAAAACCGGATGCGGTTGTGATTGCCGGTGATTTATATGATCGTTCCGTTCCGCCGACTGAAGCGGTGGAGCTTCTTGATGAAATCCTTTATACGATTAATGTGAAAATGAATACTCCGATCGTTGCGATATCGGGAAATCATGATTCTGCGGAAAGACTCGCATTCGGTTCATCATGGTATCGTCATAGCCAGTTATACATTCATGGGAAATTGACAAAAACATGTGAGCCGGTTCGCATCAAGGGCGTGAACTTTTATTGTGTTCCTTATGCAGAACCTGGGACGGTCCGCCATCTTTTTGAAGATGATAGTATCCATTCCCATCAAGAGGCAATGAAGCGGATAACCGGAACGATAGCCGAGAATTTCAATAGTGATGAGCCGAATGTCTTTGTAGGACATGCTTTTGTATTAGGCGGAAAAACGAGCGATTCGGAAAGGGTCTTGTCGGTAGGTGGTTCTGGCTGTGTCTCATCCGACTTATTCGATGCATTCGATTATACGGCACTTGGGCATTTACATAGCCCAGACGCGATACGTCATCCTAAGGTGTTTTACTCTGGATCACTATTAAAATATTCTTTTTCCGAGGCCAAGCAGAATAAATCGCTTTCCATCGTCGATATGCAAGAAGATGGAAGCTTTGATATTCGTTATCGTTCTTTGGCACCCAAGTTCGATATGAGGGAAATATCCGGGGTTATGGAAGAGTTGCTTGATCCCGCTTTCTATCAATCGCAAAAAAGGGATGACTATTTGAAAATAACACTAAATGATGAGGGGGCACTCATCGATCCTATTAACCGCTTGCGTCAGATTTATCCGAACGTACTTCATCTGGAGCGAAAGTGGGATTTGACCGACCTTAGGAGGAAAAATTCCTTCACTTCTGTAAAAGATGAACGGAAATCAGAATTGGACCTGTTTGAAACGTTTTATCAAGAAATGACAGATAGGGACTTTGATTCACAAAAGCAGGATTTGATGGTTTCGGTAATTGAAGCTGTTAAGAAAGAGGAGGCTTTGAAATGAGACCGGATATTTTAACGATGCAGGCATTCGGACCATATGCAGGAAGGGAAACCATTGACTTTAATTCCCTTGGGGAACGGACCATGTTTGTCATCTCTGGAAAGACAGGCGCAGGGAAAACAACGATATTTGATGGGATTAGTTTTGCGATATATGGAAAAGCCAGCGGTGAAGATCGGAGCGGGCAAGATTTACGAAGTCAGTTTGCCGAAGATGATCTGTTGACTGAAGTATCATTACAATTTATCCTGCGTGGAAAAACGTATTTGGTGACCCGGTCGCCACAGCAGGAACGGAAGAAAAAAGCAGGTGAAGGAACAATTACGGTTGGAGCAAAGGCTGAATTATATGAGGTATTGCCTGAAGGAAAAAAATTGCTGGGTGCGAATGTAAGGGAAGTTGAAGAAAAAATTAAAGTACTCATTGGACTTGATGCGAACCAATTCCGGCAAATCCTGATGATTCCACAAAATGAATTCCGAAAACTGTTAACTTCCGACAGCAAGGATAAAGAACAGATTCTCCAGAAATTATTTCATACTGAACTTTATAAACGAATAGAAGAAAAATTAAAAGAAGAGGCTTCCATCCTAAGAAAGCAAAGCGAAAAAAGTGCTCAGCGGCGAATTGAATTGATGAAAGGCATCCATCCTGGAAATCATGAAGAGCTGCAGGCGCAATTGCAAGGGGAAGAGCCTAATGAACAGCAGGTTTTACCGTTGTTACAGGAAGTCATTTTGCAAGCAACAGAAAAAAATGAATATATAAATAACCAAATACAGGAAAAGCAAAAAGCTCGTGATCAAGTAAATCAAGAGCTTTCAAAAGCTGTCGATTTATTAAATCGATTTTCGGAAAAAGAAAAACTTCGAAAAGAAAAAGAGGCCCTTGAAGCAAAGCTGCCAGAAATGGAACAAGTGAAAGTCCAAATGAAAATGGCACACAAAGCGGCTTCACTTGAAAAGCAGGAACAATACTATTTGCGAATTGGCAAACAAGTGCAAGATGCGAATGCCGAACTTCAAAAGTTAAGCGAGCAGTCCGAGAAGTTACGAACTGAGCGCATTGAGAAGCAGGATTGCTATGATAAGGAAATGTTGAAGGAAAATGAAAGAGAGCGGGCAGTCCGAGCTGTTCATCAGCTTGAGCAGGTAAAAGAGGCTGTCATGACTTTTGCAAGCTTAAAAGCACAGGTTACCTTAGATGAAAAAGAGTGGCAAACTTGTAAACGACTTCGTGAAAAAACTGTTTCGGAACATTTGTCGGTCGAAGCGGAAGCTGAGAAAGTCGCTCAAGAAAAAACAGAAGCGGAAAAAGCGGCTGTTCTTTATCGTGATCAGGAAATTGAAGCAGAAAGAAATCATTCAGCTTTATCGAAAATTAAAAAGCTTCAAGAAGTTCTTTATGAAATCCAGAATACGAAACGAGTGCTGGATGAAAAGAATAATCGGTTCCAGGAGTTACAAAGAATACAAATTCAGGAGAAGGAAAAACTGGAAACCCTGAACAGAAACTGGCGATCAGGCCAAGCGGGTATGCTTGCTTCCATGCTGCACTCTGGAGAAAATTGTCCTGTGTGCGGTTCACAAAGTCATCCAAAACCAGCACAGATGCATGAGCATATGCCGACGGATTTTGAACTGAAAGAGCAAGAAAACAAGCTGAAAACGGCGGAACAACAAAAAAGCCAAGCTGAAAGTGAATATTATCAAGCGAAATCCAAATATGACGCACTGTTAGAGTCTTCACAAGAGAAGCTAAGTGACTTACAAAATGACATGCCGGAGTTTAAGTTTGAGGATATTGAAGAGCATTTGACACAGTTTGTACAAAAAGGAAAAGTGCTGCAAGAACAGCTAAAAGAATTGATGCGGAAAAAGTCAGTATTAAATGATCTGGAAAAAAGGTTGCTGGATTTAAAAGAGAAAGCATCCGAGCTAAAGGAAAATCTGATCTCTTTAGAGAGAAAAGAGGACCAAGAAAAAACCAGGTATATTGAAAACTCTACAAAACTAACAGGATTAACCGATTCCCTGCCAGACGGAATACGGACAGAGGAAGAATATAATGCAGCTTATCTAATGGCTGTAAATACGCAGCAACGCTTACAATCGGCCTTGGAAGATGCACAAAAAAACCTTCAACTGGTGAAGGAAAGAGAATCGGCCATCAGTGCGAAAAAAGAATCCCTAAGTGGAAATATCGAGGCTTTAAATACAGAATTGAAAGAGGAGCGGGAAAAGTTAATTGCGGATATGACCAATCAAGGTTTTTCCAATTATAAAGAATATACGGCAGCAAAAATATCGGAAGCAGCTCTTGGAAACTTGGAGGACCAAGTTCAGCAGTATAATCAAAATTGGCAAAGTGTTTTAAGTCTGTTTCATGATTTGGAAATGAAATTAAAAGATGTGACCAAACCGGATCTTGAAGGATTGAAAAAGACCTTCGATTTCATAGATGAAGAATTGGAGTCGTTACGCCAAAAACAGAATGAGTTGCAGGCTGAAAAACGGACTAACGAAGAAATTCAAAGGAAATTGGCGCAAATTAGGGAAGAACAGAAAAGTTTGGATGAAAGGTACAGTATCGTCGGTCATCTGTCTGAGATTTCCAAAGGTCAAAACTCCTTCAAAATAACTTTTGAACGTTATGTACTGGCAGCCTTTTTAGATGATATCTTAAAAGAAGCCAATTCAAGGCTGCTGAAAATGACAAGCGGAAGATATCAGTTATTGCGAAAGCTTGATCCTACACGAAGGAATATCCAGAGCGGTCTGGAGTTATCTGTGTATGATCAATATACAGGACAAGAGAGGCATGTCAAAACCCTTTCGGGAGGAGAGAGCTTTAAGGCTTCCCTTGCACTTGCCTTGGGTCTTGCGGATGTTGTCCAGCAGAATGCTGGCGGAATTTCACTTGAAACGATGTTCATCGATGAAGGTTTCGGTACGCTCGACCCTGAATCTCTTGATCATGCAATTGAAGCATTAATGGATATACAAAGCACTGGGAGATTGGTCGGGATAATATCCCATGTCCCGGAATTGAAAGAAAGAATCGATGCACAGCTTCAAGTCATTTCGACACAAAAAGGAAGTCGGACGTCCTTTTATTTTGCTGGTTAATCAAGAAAAAAGAATGGCTAAGGGGGAAGTGGTCCCTAGGCCATTCTTTTTATTTTTATGAACGAACTACTCAATGTTAATATCTTCAGCTGTTTTTCCGGGGGAAAACTTATGGATGCGAATCACCAATATCGGATTCGAGAATTCAGCGGTAATTCTTCGTGAGCAAATCGAAAAGGGGAAAGGGATCTTTCTCTGTGTGGGCAGCTTATCTTCTTTTTTTTCAAGAAATGGCTTATGAGTATCGTCAACGATGATCGATAGCTCATTATCACTTAGGCATACTTTAATATCTTTTACATCATGATCTTCCAAAACCGCTTCCACCATATACTCATCGTCACTTTCGTATATATCAATTGAAAAAAGTTGATGATCCAACGCACAAGTTTCCGGATCCAGAAAAAAACTTTTTACCCATTCATCAAACTTTTCAACCTCAGTCATTTGCGATCCATGTTGATTGTCTTGCATGTTGATACCCCCGGTTTTCCTTTGAGGTATTATATGATGGAGCATGAAGAATGGTGATTGGAAAAGTGAAATTGAAGATAATAAAAGATTTCGGGAAATTGGTTCGAAAAATGTAAAAAGCAACCAATACAAAGGGACAATGTGTATGCGGGTATTAAAAAGCAGAACAAGTTATAAAAGAAAGGGTCATAAGTCCTTCTAAAAGAGTGGATTTTTTAGAGGGATTGTAACTTTATAAGTACAAATAAGGCTTATAAAGCATGTAACTTCTTAAACTAAAGGGCGTGGTTCTTGAAGAAATTTCGCTTTTCTTAATGAACTAAGGGGTGCGTTAGCTGAAGATCAGAGCTGTCTTTAAGGCAGCTTTTTCATATGGAACTATCGGGGCAGGTTAGTTGAACAAGGATAATCCACAATTTGAATAGAATATGTAGAAAACAAATAGTTGGTTGGAGTATCAATCCAAATAACAACCTATGAAGGAAGGGTAAGTAAAATGAAGAAAATGGTTGGTTGGACACTTACTTTAGCTACGCTTTTGATAGGTGGAGTCATTTATTATTTCATAACGTTATCTCTATACGAACCATCAAAAGATGCATTTGACTTCCCAGTTCCTAAAAATGCTGAGCTAGTCCAGGAAAATGAACAAGGGAAAAGTTATGATTGGTCAAAAGCGTCGGAAGAAAATGGCATACCATTTGGATATGAATTAGTCCTTAAAGCGAATGGATGGAAAAAGGGAGAAAGAGAAGGGGCTTCCGTTTTTTACACAAAAGGAAATCATAAAATAGATTTGATTTCTACAACGAAGCATTTAAACATCCTTAAAATGAATTAATATAAAGGAAATATCTTATTCAGCTAACAGGTGCGTTAGTTGAGAACCGGGGCTGCCATTTGGTGGTCTTTTTGCTTAATGAACTAAAGGGGCAGATTAGTTGAATAACAATTGAGCTATTAAACCTCAAATACTGGACTATTTTTCTTAAAATTAGGAAAGATAAATTTTGAGTTGAGTTTTATGAAAAGGCTATATATATTGATTGTTACCATTCCGATGTTGTTTTTTTGTTCAATTCAAGGATACGCACAACCTAAAGAATGTCCTGTGTTAAGTCAATTAGAGAAAACATCGATTAAGGATAAAAAAGAGGTAATAAAAGCGTTAAATACTTTAATATCAAAAACTTATGGAACTGGAATAGATGATTGGATGTGTATTGGTCATCTAGGTGGAGGAATTTGAATACCTTTTACGACCTATGTTTTAAAACATTTAAGATTAAATACCAAAAGTGAGTGAAATTTCATGGGCAAAGAGTCTTTATTTCAATATTTATCGCTGCAATTCTTTCCGTTGTTATTCGTTCCATACTTCGTGCCAATGGCATTCACAATTTTCTTAGTGAAAATTCAACTGTTCAAGCATTAATATATTTGGTCATTTGTTTATTGATTTTCTTTGTTTTTAAAATGAAGTCTGAAAGATAAGACTTATACACTTGTCAAAATCTTGTTCAACTAACGGGTACATTACTTGAATATCCTACTGGATTGAAAGAAATTCTCAATAAGGAGAATTTCTTTATTTTGGTATTATTCTATCCAATATCCATTTCAATTTCTCTTCTTAAGATACTTATCTCAATTCATCCCAATATAAAAAGACATACTCTGTTTCATGCTCCTTTTTCAACTCATCAACACTTGCTATTATTTCTAAAGTTTTCTTTTTATTCGTACGTAAAGTATTACTAGCGTTCTGTTTTAAACCCTTTTCATCCATGATATACACTCTCCTTTTTAGCATAGTTTGTGTCCTGCCCCTCTTCTTATTCTTGTTTTTGCAAGGAATGTAATCAGTTGAAATATTCAATAAAAGAAGGAAAATGGAATGTATTATGAAAATCAGCTTACAGAGTTCGCTCTAATATATGTCTTATGCTGCTTTGTTCATTTCACACGTGCAAATAGAGGCTAAAGGAAACAAACATTAAAAAGATTCTTGTTTGTATAAGAGAACATATTGTGAAATATTTCACTTAAAGTAACGGGGAGGTTAGTTATGTTGAATTAAATGCTTTAGCCGCCATTTTGTTTGGCGGTTTTCTGTTGCCAATAAAAAAAATATTTTTTGTAACAAAATTGACTTGAATCGGATATATAGACGAAAGGAGGAAAAGGCTTGGGAGAACTAGATGAAATTTATAGCAATTATGCTGAAGAAGTTTTTAAATATCTAATGTGTCTTTGTCACAACTCAGATTTATCAGAAGAACTAACACAAGAAACCTTCTATCAAGCTGTAAAATCCATTGATAGATAT
The DNA here is from genome assembly GCF_046715815.1 of Peribacillus sp. S4. Classification (NCBI taxonomy): domain Bacteria; kingdom Bacillati; phylum Bacillota; class Bacilli; order Caryophanales; family Bacillaceae; genus Peribacillus; species Peribacillus sp. S4. The sequence continues at coordinate 2,065,221 of NZ_CP175708.1, forward strand.
AATGGTGAATGTAAAATGTCAGTTTGGCTTTGTCAAATAGCGAAGCACTCCTATTATAAGTATCTTGAACGTAATAAGAAACAACAAAGACATATGCTTCAAGATGACGCAATGCATACTTCTCCTGAAGCTGAACTTATTTATTCGGAAGAAAAAATTGCCCACAACAGAAGTGACTGAAAAAGAAGAAAAACAACTTCTTGCCATTTTAAAAAAGTATAATAAAAAACTTAATTTGTTAGCTGTTTTACCAGCAGCAGATATAGAAGATTGGTTGCAAGAAAATGCTTCTGTAAAACAGAAACCTACAACGATCTATCCTATTGAGTACAATAAAGCTGCCATCGTCATTAAGAACGAGGGGATACTTAGGAAGAATGAGCCTATTACCCCTAGTGGTTATGATTTAGGAACTGTTGTTAATTGGTGATGTCTCTCAATAGTCTGTTCGTACGAACTTTTATATTCATATTGAATGATCCATCGATTATTTTAGTGCGTCCCAGTTGATTAATTTAAAGATGAAACACGTAGGGTGTTTTTTTTGTATTCATTAACAAGATGGTTTCAAGAGGAAAGTGTTATTAGAGTTTTACGGATTAAATGTTGACACTAAAGAAAAATAGCAGTATGATAATGAAGTCGCCTAATTAATGAGCGATTTTAAAAAAGAAATACTTCGTAGAAGTTGACAACTATTCAACGTTATGTTAAGATGAAATAGTTGAAAAAAACCTACAACAAATTGCTCTTTGAAAACTGAACAAAACAAAGCGCCAACGTTAAATTTTAAGTGAGCACACACTATCAAAAAAGCAAATGAGCAAGTCAAACATTTCTTCGGAGAGTTTGATCCTGGCTCAGGACGAACGCTGGCGGCGTGCCTAATACATGCAAGTCGAGCGAATCGACGGGAGCTTGCTCCCTGAGATTAGCGGCGGACGGGTGAGTAACACGTGGGCAACCTGCCTATAAGACTGGGATAACTTCGGGAAACCGGAGCTAATACCGGATACGTTCTTTTCTCGCATGAGAGAAGATGGAAAGACGGTTTACGCTGTCACTTATAGATGGGCCCGCGGCGCATTAGCTAGTTGGTGAGGTAATGGCTCACCAAGGCGACGATGCGTAGCCGACCTGAGAGGGTGATCGGCCACACTGGGACTGAGACACGGCCCAGACTCCTACGGGAGGCAGCAGTAGGGAATCTTCCGCAATGGACGAAAGTCTGACGGAGCAACGCCGCGTGAACGAAGAAGGCCTTCGGGTCGTAAAGTTCTGTTGTTAGGGAAGAACAAGTACCAGAGTAACTGCTGGTACCTTGACGGTACCTAACCAGAAAGCCACGGCTAACTACGTGCCAGCAGCCGCGGTAATACGTAGGTGGCAAGCGTTGTCCGGAATTATTGGGCGTAAAGCGCGCGCAGGTGGTTCCTTAAGTCTGATGTGAAAGCCCACGGCTCAACCGTGGAGGGTCATTGGAAACTGGGGAACTTGAGTGCAGAAGAGGAAAGTGGAATTCCAAGTGTAGCGGTGAAATGCGTAGAGATTTGGAGGAACACCAGTGGCGAAGGCGACTTTCTGGTCTGTAACTGACACTGAGGCGCGAAAGCGTGGGGAGCAAACAGGATTAGATACCCTGGTAGTCCACGCCGTAAACGATGAGTGCTAAGTGTTAGAGGGTTTCCGCCCTTTAGTGCTGCAGCTAACGCATTAAGCACTCCGCCTGGGGAGTACGGCCGCAAGGCTGAAACTCAAAGGAATTGACGGGGGCCCGCACAAGCGGTGGAGCATGTGGTTTAATTCGAAGCAACGCGAAGAACCTTACCAGGTCTTGACATCCTCTGACAACCCTAGAGATAGGGCTTTCCCCTTCGGGGGACAGAGTGACAGGTGGTGCATGGTTGTCGTCAGCTCGTGTCGTGAGATGTTGGGTTAAGTCCCGCAACGAGCGCAACCCTTGATCTTAGTTGCCAGCATTCAGTTGGGCACTCTAAGGTGACTGCCGGTGACAAACCGGAGGAAGGTGGGGATGACGTCAAATCATCATGCCCCTTATGACCTGGGCTACACACGTGCTACAATGGATGGTACAAAGGGCTGCAAACCTGCGAAGGTAAGCGAATCCCATAAAGCCATTCTCAGTTCGGATTGCAGGCTGCAACTCGCCTGCATGAAGCCGGAATCGCTAGTAATCGCGGATCAGCATGCCGCGGTGAATACGTTCCCGGGCCTTGTACACACCGCCCGTCACACCACGAGAGTTTGTAACACCCGAAGTCGGTGAGGTAACCTTCATGGAGCCAGCCGCCTAAGGTGGGACAGATGATTGGGGTGAAGTCGTAACAAGGTAGCCGTATCGGAAGGTGCGGCTGGATCACCTCCTTTCTAAGGATAATTACGAGAGCGCTTTTGTTTTGTTCAGTTTTGAATGAGTAATTCATTCAAATAGGAAAGACGAACATCACAATGTGATGGATAACTTTCTGCTTTGTTCCTTGAAAACTAGATAATAGATAGAAGGCAATTAATTTTTTTCAAAGCATCTGTAAGATCTTTTTTAACGGTTAAGTTAGAAAGGGCGCACGGTGGATGCCTTGGCACTAGGAGCCGATGAAGGACGGGACTAACACCGATATGCTTCGGGGAGCTGTAAGTAAGCTTTGATCCGGAGATTTCCGAATGGGGAAACCCACTGTTCGTAATGGAACAGTATCTTTACCTGAATACATAGGGTACTGAAGGCAGACCCGGGGAACTGAAACATCTAAGTACCCGGAGGAAGAGAAAGCAAACGCGATTTCCTGAGTAGCGGCGAGCGAAACGGAATTAGCCCAAACCAAGAGGCTTGCCTCTTGGGGTTGTAGGACACTCAACATGGAGTTACAAAGGAACGGGGTAAATGAAGCGACCTGGAAAGGTCCGTCGAAGAAGGTAAAAACCCTGTAGTTGAAACTTCGTTCCCTCCTGAGTGGATCCTGAGTACGGCGGGACACGAGAAATCCCGTCGGAAGCAGGGAGGACCATCTCCCAAGGCTAAATACTCCCTAGTGACCGATAGTGAACCAGTACCGTGAGGGAAAGGTGAAAAGCACCCCGGAAGGGGAGTGAAATAGATCCTGAAACCGTGTGCCTACAAGTAGTCAAAGCCCGTTAATGGGTAATGGCGTGCCTTTTGTAGAATGAACCGGCGAGTTACGATTTCATGCGAGGTTAAGTTGATGAGACGGAGCCGCAGCGAAAGCGAGTCTGAATAGGGCGAATGAGTATGAGGTCGTAGACCCGAAACCAGGTGATCTACCCATGTCCAGGGTGAAGTTCAGGTAACACTGAATGGAGGCCCGAACCCACGCACGTTGAAAAGTGCGGGGATGAGGTGTGGGTAGCGGAGAAATTCCAATCGAACCTGGAGATAGCTGGTTCTCTCCGAAATAGCTTTAGGGCTAGCCTCAAGATGAGAGTATTGGAGGTAGAGCACTGATTGGACTAGGGGCCCCCAACGGGTTACCGAATTCAGTCAAACTCCGAATGCCAAATACTTATTCTTGGGAGTCAGACTGCGAGTGATAAGATCCGTAGTCGAAAGGGAAACAGCCCAGACCACCAGCTAAGGTCCCAAAGTATACGTTAAGTGGAAAAGGATGTGGAGTTGCTTAGACAACCAGGATGTTGGCTTAGAAGCAGCCACCATTTAAAGAGTGCGTAATAGCTCACTGGTCGAGTGACTCCGCGCCGAAAATGTACCGGGGCTAAACGTATCACCGAAGCTGTGGATTGACACCGTATGGTGTCGATGGTAGGAGAGCGTTCTAAGGGCGTTGAAGTCAGACCGGAAGGACTGGTGGAGCGCTTAGAAGTGAGAATGCCGGTATGAGTAGCGAAAGAAGGGTGAGAATCCCTTCCACCGAATGCCTAAGGTTTCCTGAGGAAGGCTCGTCCGCTCAGGGTTAGTCGGGACCTAAGCCGAGGCCGAAAGGCGTAGGCGATGGACAACAGGTTGATATTCCTGTACCACCTATACATCGTTTGAACGATGGGGGGACGCAGAAGGATAGGGTAAGCGCGCTGTTGGATATGCGCGTCCAAGCAGTTAGGCCGGAAACGAGGCAAATCCCGTTTCCATTAAGGCGGAGCTGTGATGGCGAGGGAAATATAGTACCGAAGTTCCTGATTCCACGCTGCCAAGAAAAGCCTCTAGTGAGATGTAAGGTGCCCGTACCGCAAACCGACACAGGTAGGCGAGGAGAGAATCCTAAGGTGTGCGAGAGAACTCTCGTTAAGGAACTCGGCAAAATGACCCCGTAACTTCGGGAGAAGGGGTGCTTTTTAGGGTGAATAGCCCAGAAAAGCCGCAGTGAATAGGCCCAGGCGACTGTTTAGCAAAAACACAGGTCTCTGCGAAGCCGCAAGGCGAAGTATAGGGGCTGACACCTGCCCGGTGCTGGAAGGTTAAGGGGAGAGGTTAGCGCAAGCGAAGCTTTGAACCGAAGCCCCAGTAAACGGCGGCCGTAACTATAACGGTCCTAAGGTAGCGAAATTCCTTGTCGGGTAAGTTCCGACCCGCACGAAAGGTGTAACGATCTGGGCACTGTCTCAACGAGAGACTCGGTGAAATTATAGTACCTGTGAAGATGCAGGTTACCCGCGACAGGACGGAAAGACCCCGTGGAGCTTTACTGCAGCCTGATATTGAATTTTGGTACAGCTTGTACAGGATAGGTAGGAGCCTGAGAAGCCGGAGCGCCAGCTTCGGTGGAGGCGTTGGTGGGATACTACCCTGGCTGTATTGAAATTCTAACCCGCGCCCCTTATCGGGGTGGGAGACAGTGTCAGGTGGGCAGTTTGACTGGGGCGGTCGCCTCCTAAAGAGTAACGGAGGCGCCCAAAGGTTCCCTCAGAATGGTTGGAAATCATTCGTAGAGTGTAAAGGCACAAGGGAGCTTGACTGCGAGACCTACAAGTCGAGCAGGGACGAAAGTCGGGCTTAGTGATCCGGTGGTTCCGCATGGAAGGGCCATCGCTCAACGGATAAAAGCTACCCCGGGGATAACAGGCTTATCTCCCCCAAGAGTCCACATCGACGGGGAGGTTTGGCACCTCGATGTCGGCTCATCGCATCCTGGGGCTGTAGTCGGTCCCAAGGGTTGGGCTGTTCGCCCATTAAAGCGGTACGCGAGCTGGGTTCAGAACGTCGTGAGACAGTTCGGTCCCTATCCGTCGCGGGCGCAGGAAATTTGAGAGGAGCTGTCCTTAGTACGAGAGGACCGGGATGGACGCACCGCTGGTGTACCAGTTGTCTTGCCAAAGGCATAGCTGGGTAGCTACGTGCGGACGGGATAAGTGCTGAAAGCATCTAAGCATGAAGCCCCCCTCAAGATGAGATTTCCCATGGCGCAAGCTAGTAAGATCCCTGAAAGATGATCAGGTTGATAGGTCAGAGGTGGAAGCATGGTGACATGTGGAGCTGACTGATACTAATAGATCGAGGACTTAACCAACGCTTTTTAAAAAATGAAATACCTTCTTATTATCTAGTTTTGAAGGAATAACGTTCCTTTTATGTTTGGTGGCGATAGCGAAGAGGTCACACCCGTTCCCATTCCGAACACGGCAGTTAAGCTCTTCAGCGCCGATGGTAGTTGGGGGTTTCCCCCTGTGAGAGTAGGACGCCGCCAAGCAATGTTTATCACATCAATTAGGATTCATAAACCCGTATAAACAGGTTCAAATCCTATCTACGCATCTAAACCTTAGGATTATCCTAAGGTTTTTTTGTATAAATTCCACAATTCGTTGGAAAGGCTTATTAATAGCATGATTTTGGTAGGGGGCTTCTCGAATGACCAGTAAAGAAGAAATCCTGGACAATAAACAAATTCTTCATTCTTTTGCGAAATGGTTAATGGGTCAAAATAAATCCGATGGTACGATTAAAACCTATGTGGGAGTCATCTCCCAGTTTCTTCAATGGTTTAAAGATGAGGCGGAAGAGATTGAAAAATTCCACGTCCAAAGCTATTTAGACGATATGGAACAGTCAAACAAGAGTGGAGGAACGATTGAAAAACATTATTCAGCCATTACCATGTTTTCCAGGTTCCTTGATAAACCCGAAATCGTCCTCAACATCGATCGTAAAGCAAAGGAAAAGAAAGAAGATCCGCCAAAAGCCCTGAACATGCTTGAGCAAGCTGCTCTCCTAAAAGAAATCGAGGTCTCTGGGCATTTCAGGAATATTGCTATTGTCTACACAATGATTCATACGGGTATCCGGGTGTCCGAACTTTGTGATTTGAACCATAGTGACATTCAAAAAGAGGGAGAAAGGCAATATATCCTCATTCGGGATTCAAAAGGTGATATAGACAGGAAGATTCCACTCTCCATGACTGCTAGTGAAAAGATCAAGGCATACAAGGAATTTTTAAATATGGAAACGGAAGCCATCTTCATATCCAGTGTGAATCAACGCATAACGCCAAGGTCCGTGCAATATATGTTGACTAAATATAATACGACTCCCCATAGGCTGCGGAATACGTTTTGCCAAACATTAATCGAAAAGGGGATAGACCTTCAAACCGTTTCAAAATTGATGGGGCACAAAGATTTGAACATGACCAAACGTTATATAGGAGAAGGAAAAGAAGAATTGGAATCAGCCATTGAAAATACTTTTGATAATTTGTAGGATTGGGAATACTTAACGATATACAAGAAGTTTTCCTTCATTATATAAGTTCCAATAGCACGGGGAATTTAATGCTGATGATTTAAAAATAGCATTTCTTTTATAGTTGTAGGCCTTTTAAAGGACAGATTAAAATGACTAGGAATTTTTAAGGAGAAGATCTCTTTTGGTGAATGCCACCCAAAACAACCCTTTGGTAGCCAAGAGGGTTAATTAGAAGGAATTTATTCTTTACCTAGGGTAGACTAGAAAACATCATTGGACTTCTTATTCTACAATTTAGGGTTGCAGGGTAGTTTCTCTTAGTAGTTTCTCGGCTTCAATTATACAAGCACCCCTGTCATGTAGGTATTCAAGTGAGATACTCCTTTTTAATGCTGTTTGTTCAATTAATCTAATTTCATGCTGCATAGCACCAGACAAGATTCCATTTTCAATGTTCTTATTTATTTCATAATAAAATCCTGCCAATAATTCTAACGGTAATTCATCGTAAAGGGAACTTTTTTTGATCTTCATAAAGTACCTCCTCATTTTACAATAAAACTAGCATACATATTTGTAATAAAAACATAAGGGATTTAAAGGGGAGCTTTTAAGCTAGGGAAACCCTGAATTTGACCGAATACAGAGTTTTTTTGTATTTGAATAATATGATTGATGAATCACTGTTTCCTATTCGGAAGAAGCTATTCTTTCTATGTACTGTTCCGGGTATTGGCCCCACCTACGCCAGATACTATGACGGCCACGCATGCCATCCAACCTATTATCATCATAAAAGAAAGCGCTTACATTGTCAAGAATTTCATTTGGAAATTCGAGCAAAAACCTCTTGGTATGATAAAAGGATGACAGGCTGATAGGATGAAGGGGCTAAAATTAACAAAATCAGCAGATTTATTATTTTAATAATATCCAAAAAAGAAAATGTTGTATTTCACAAAAATGGTTGAGCGCCGTTTAAAGCTAAAAAATTTCCGAAATGGTCTGTATAGCATTGTTACACCCGTTCGTAAAAGTTAGAAAAACATTTACGAACGCTTTTGATAGAATAAGAGAGAGAAAAATAGATGAAGGAGTAAAAAAATGGATGTCCGTAAATTTGGATACATAAGAGTGAGTAGCAAAGATCAAAATGAAGGACGACAACTTCAGGCCATGTTGGATAATGTTCTTAAAGAACGTATATCTAGATCTTTACAGGATGGTCCGATCGATTGAACCAGTTGTGTGGCTTTGATGATTCTTGGATTCAGCGGTGGCAAAATCAGTCTACGAACGCGCAAAATCTAAAAATCCAGGAATGGAAAGGGAGCTATAGATTTTTTATTAACCGTAGGTCAATAAAATTCGAAAAGCCCATCCTCAGCTGGATGGGCTTTTCAATTTTATAATCCCCAAAGTCTATAACACGATTTGTGAGTAGGTATAATCTATAATATGGTAAAAGTCAACTTTTCAATATCGTTAGTAAAGAGCTGAGTTTATATAAATTCAAAAATGAATTATGGGCATTTCGATGAATCCCCTACAGAAAGGCATTATTTGTGAATAAAATTCATTAATGAATTGACTGATGTTAATAATAAGCGATTTTACATTAAATTGGGTCTTGGCATGCTAGTTGCATAATAATAGTTATAAATCAAACATGCACGATATGAAATTCGTTTATGTGCGGAGGGATAAATGGTGCGAAAAACAATAAATAAACCATGGGAGCAATGGTATGTTGAAAGAATGAAATCTATGAAGCTACCGGAAATATCCGTCTATTCACTGCTTGATATAACAGCGAGTAAGTTTCCACACCATACAGCCATCATTTATGAAGACCAGTCCATGGATTATAAGAATCTAAAAATGCAGGTAGACAAACTTGCAGGTAAATGGAGAGAAATGGGCTTTGTTAAAGGTGAACGGATTGGACTGATGATGGGCAACCACCCTTATTTCATAATCAGTTATTATGCTGCACAGGCACTGGGTCTGTTGGTTGTACAAATTAATCCCATGTATAAACCGCGGGAACTATTGCAAATATTAATAGACTCGGATACCAAGAATATTGTATTTGACCAAACGGCCGCAAATACAATCAAAGAAACGAAGGCGATATATGAATTTGATGTATGCATTGATACGGAAAATGATCAAAATGGCTCCTATTCCCTTAAAACGATGATTGAAACAGGGGATGCGATTAAGAAGCCCGTAGTGATAATCCCTCATGAAGATACGGCAGTCATCCAATATACTGGCGGCACCACTGGGAAGATGAAGGGTGTCATGCTTACTCACCATAATTTAACCTCCAATGTCGTGCAGAGCTTTGAAATGTATGGTGATTCCCTGAAACCTGGCGAAGAAATCGTTTTGGCAGCTACGCCTCTTTACCATGTTTATGCCATGACGAGCGCAATGAATCTAGGTATCTATATTGGAGCTGCCATCCTCTTATTTCCTAAATTTGAACTTGAAGATGTACTTGCAAAAATAAAAAAGTACCGTCCGACTTTCTTTCCGGGAGTTCCAAAGATGTATAACGCTTTCGTCAATCATCCAGGAATTGAAAACTATGGACTGAATTGTTTAAAAAGTTGTTCTTGTGGATCGGCGCCCCTGCCGGTTGAAGTAATAAAGCGATTTGAGGGGCTGACCGGTGCCAAAATCGGAGAGGGTTTCGGTTTGTCTGAGGCTTCACCTTCCACTCATCGTAATCCGCCTTTCGGAAAAAGGAAAATAGGAAGCATTGGCATCCCTTTTCCAGGCACGGACTGTATGATCATTGACGATGAAAATAATGAAGTGCCTAACACATGCGTCGGGGAGTTGCTCATAAAAGGCCCGCAAGTCATGAAGGGTTATTGGAATAACGAAGCCGAAACCAAAAAGGCCTTGCAGAATGATTGGCTATATACTGGCGATCTTGCTGTGATGGATGCCGAAGGATATTTCTATATCGTCGGCAGGAAAAAAGAAATGATCATCGTCGGCGGATTCAATATTTACCCGCAGGAGGTAGAAGGGGTTCTGTACGAACATCCGGCCATTAAAGAGGCAGCTGTGGTCGGCATCCCACATAAAGAAAAAGGAGAAATAGTGAAAGCATTCATCGTACCTAAAGAAAGCGCTTCCGTGGATCTTGAAGAAATAGAAGGATATTGCTATTCCCAATTGACGCCGTATAAAGTACCAAAAGTATTTGAATTAAGAAAAGAACTTCCGCGTAATACAGTGGGTAAACTATTAAAAAGATTGTTAGTTAAGGAGGAATTAGAAAAGGGTTGAAAGTGGGGGAGTGTGATTTCAACCATCTAAGTTGAACCTTACGTTGGTTGGTAAGCCATTGTAAACAAAAGAGGAGGGATTCATATGCGTTGGGTTGTTCTCATTCTATTATTCTTTGGAGCCGTCATCAATTTTGCAGATAAATCGATCGTGGGCCTCGCAGCTGTTCCCATCATGAAGGAATTCAATCTTACCTATGCAGAGTGGGGCCTTGTTGGAAGCAGTTATTATTGGCTTTACCCAGTAACAGGGATTTTTGGGGCAGCATGGGCTGATCGGCTGGGGGCTAAAAAAGTGCTGGGGTTCATCATGCTGACATGGACCGTTTTGCAATTCGGCGTTTTAGCCATTACCGCTCTTCCATTATTAATTCTATACAGGATTTTACTTGGCGCATTCGAAGGGCCTTATAGCCCAATTGCTTACAGTCATGCCGATAAGTGGTTTCCGTCGAAGCTGAAAGGTTTTGCCAATTCGGTTGTTGTTGGCGGAGGGACCGTTGGCGCGATGATCGTGGCACCGATCCTCGTATCCTTAATTACGATATTCGGCTGGAAGGTTGCCTTTGCCGCCCTTGGTGCAGCAAGCCTTGTTTGGTTCTTCCTCTTTCAATTTTTAACAAAGGAAAATCCAGTTGAAGTATACGAAAACGTCCAAAAGAAAAAGAAACAAAAACTGGAAAAAATAAAAGTGAAAGACTTTTTGCTGCTACTGGCCTCGCCAACTGCTTTGTTTACTACGCTCGCTTATTTTTCAACGTATATTTTAGTAGTTTGGTTTTCCGTTTGGCTCCCGATTTATTTAGTGGAAGCCGTAAAAATGACTCCAAGTCAAATGGGAACCAGCGTTGCGATAATCGGAGTCGTTTCCGTATGTATTTATATGGGTGTTTCGATGGCGTCCGATCATTTATTCAAGAAGAATCAGAATTGGCGATCATCAAGGGTATTCGTCGTTGCGGGCGCCATGATTCTTGGTGCATTGTTCTTTTCCTCAATCATGATATTTCAAAATCCAATCTGGGTGATAGTCGCCATGTGTTTAGCAAAGGGTCTTACATACGCCATTTTACCAATTGGACCAACGATCATGATCAATGAAATGCAGGAGCGAGGGGGATTGATGACAAGCATCTTAACATCATCAGGAAATCTAGCGGGAATTGTTGCACCTCTATTAACTGGCTATATCATAAGTCTAGCTGGAGGAAATCAACTATTGGGTTATAACCTATCGATATTGTTCATGGCCATCCTTGTCCTGGCTTTTGGCATCCTGTTTGCGATATTCGTTAAACCGGCCGGGAAACTTAAAAATAAAAGTTCGGATAACTTTGACCTTAAGTCCTCATAAGCAGAGTCGAACCTGCTTACATTCAATGAAACTAGTGAAGAGAAGGAATGCCTTCAAATAATGGCGTGAATAAAAGGAAAAGGAGCGGATTGGACATGAATAGAGAAGCCGTCATAGTTTCTGCAGTTCGAACAGCAATTGGAAAACAGGGAGGTGCACTTGCATCTGTTCCTGCCCACGTATTTGGAGCAGAAGTGATGAAAGAAGCCTTGAAACGAGCGAATCTAGAACCTCGTATGGTAGATGATGTAATCATGGGGAATGTGTTAAGCGGGGGTGGAAACATTGCCAGGTTAACTGCACTGGAAACAGGCCTCTCGATTCATCTTCCGGGTCTGACTGTCGACCGACAATGCGGCTCGGGAATAAATGCTGTCAACTTGGCTGCACAAGCGATCCGGGCTGGCGAAGGCGATGTCTATATCGCCGGTGGGGTCGAGAGCATGAGCAGGGCGCCATACTTGATGGACCGACCGGAAAAACCATACAGTGCAAAGCCGCCGCAGTTCAGAAAGTCCAGGTTGTCCCCTAAAGAGATTGGCGATCCCCCGATGGGAATCACGGCTGAAAACTTAGCGGGAAAATATGAGGTCAGCAGGGAAGAACAAGATGCCTTTGCTCTACAAAGCCAAAAAAATATGGCCAGAGCCGTGGAAGAGGGCCGGTTCAATGAACAAATTGTGCCTATCCACATTCCCGTCAGAAAAGGTGACGATATCGAATTTAAATTGGATGAACATCCTCGACCGCAAATAACGAAAGAAGGGCTAGCCAAATTATCGCCTGCATTTCTGGAAGGCGGGTCCGTGACTGCAGGCAATAGTTCGGGATTGAATGATGCCGCATCAGCATTGGTCATCATGTCGAGGGAAAAAGCGGTGGAATTGGGGATTAAGCCTTTAGCGACGATCAGGGCACAGGCAGTTGCAGGGGTAGATCCAAATTATATGGGAATAGGACCTGTTCCCGCTATAAGAAAGGTAATGGAGAAATCAGGACTTTCCTTAAATGAAATGGACATCATTGAGTTTAATGAAGCATTCGCCGCTCAAGTCATTGCTTGTAATCGGGAGCTTGATATGAATCTAGCAAAAGTGAATGTGAACGGGGGAGCCATTGCACATGGACACCCGCTAGGTGCGACGGGTGCCATCCTCATTACGAAAGCGGTTCATCAATTGAAGCGTTCTGCCGGAAGGTTCGCCCTTATTACAGCTTGCATTGGAGGCGGACAGGGAATTGCTACGATAATTGAACGTGAAGGCTGATTTTATATGTGTGTTTACAAAAAAACAATCAATTTAGCACAGCATTCAGACCTAAATGCCCTACTTGTCGATGGCTACTATACATGAACAGAACTAAGGAGGAATAAACTCATGACAATCACTTTAACCAAGGAAATGCAGCAAATGAAGGAAATGATCCGTAATTTTGTTGAAAGGGAAGTGGAGCCCTTCGCCATACAAATTGAAGAAGAAGATGCCATCCCAGAGCATTTGGTGGAAAAAGCGAAAGACCTTGGCTTATTCGGGATAAGCATTCCCGAACAATACGGTGGAATTGGCTTAAATGCGGTGGGAAAGGCTACCGTTTTAGAGCAGTTAGGAAGGACCCATAATGGTTTCGTTTCATTAATAAGCGCTCACACCGGGATTGGCAGTACAGGTCTGGTTAAGCTGGCATCCGAACATTTGAAAAATAAATACTTGCCTGAAATGGCAGCAGGCACGAAAATTGGCGCCTTTGCTTTATCTGAACCCGGAGCGGGATCGGATGCAACCAATTTGGCAACGAGTGCAGAAAAGAAGGGTGATTACTGGGTGATGAACGGGACGAAACATTTCATCACGAATGGGCCGATAGCTGATGTTTATACCGTATTCGCTTTAACGGATAAAGATAAAGGGGCAAAGGGAGGGATTACCGCTTTTTTAGTGGAAAGAGACTTTCCTGGTTTGACTGTCGGCAAAAAGGACAAAAAAATGGGATTAAGAGGATCATATACCTCACAGGTCATTTTTGAAGATTGTATCATACCTGAAGAAAATGTAATCGGCGAAGTTGGAATGGGATATATTTCTGCACTTAAAATTTTAGGTGAAGGGCGAGTAGGATTGGCTGCAAGAGCAGTGGGTTCAAGTGGGAAATTAATTGAATTATCAGCTAAATACGCCAAAGAGCGCATCCAATTCGGTAAACCGATCGCTGACAACCAAGCGATTCAATGGATGCTTGCTGATATGGCAACCGAAACGGAAGCCGCAAGAGCATTGACGATGATGGCGGCACAAAAGATTGATGAAGGAAAAAAAGTGATCAAGGAAGCATCAATGGCCAAACTGTTCGCTTCTGACGTTTTTAATCGGGTGGCGGATAAAGCGGTACAAATTCATGGCGGGATGGGATATATGGCTGAATATCCAGTAGAACGTTTTTATCGGGATGCCCGCATAACGAAGATCTATGAAGGAACGAATGAAATCCAACGTTTAATCATTGCAAGAAATGTCTTGGAAGAGTGCTGAATGTTTAATGTTTTATTCGGGCAGGTAGTCTTTTGCCCAAGTATCCGGAATTTCAAGGGGGAGGAACGAAATGGGAGAAGATATCGTGATCGTGAGTGCTGTACGAACACCAATTGGTAGGTACGGTGGAGCATTTAAAGAGATTAGTTCCGGTCATTTGGCTAGCATTGCCATTAAAGAAGCGATCAAACGGGCAAATATTGCAGCGGAACAAGTGGATGAAGTCATTTTCGGGGAGGTTAGGCAAACGACCGAATCCTCGAATGTCGCGAGGGTGGCAGCATTGCGATCAGGGATTCCCGATTCTGCACCGGCTTTTACGGTAAACCGATTATGTGCATCAGGAATGCAAGCGATCACCTCAGCAGCACAGCAGATTAGCTCAGGTCAAGCAAATATAGTCGTTGCCGGGGGTACGGAAAGCATGAGCCGGGCACCGCTTTATTTAAGAAGTGCCCGTTTTGGGGGAGACAGGACCCAACTAGTTGATTCTAATACTGAAGCTGGGCAGCAGCCTCAAGAAATTTATGGGAAAAGTTTGGGGATGGGAATCACCGCTGAAAATGTCGCACAGCGATACAACATTTCCAGGGAAGAACAAGATGCCTTTTCAGTGGAAAGTCAACGAAGAGCGGCGCAAGCTATGGAAGAAGGAAGGTTCAAAGATGAAATCGTTCCTGTCCAGGTCTCTGACAGGAAGAGTACGGTTATCATTGAAACGGATGAATATCCACGCCCTGACACCACAATGGAAAGGCTTGCAAGCTTAAAACCGGCATTCAGGGAAAACGGAACCGTCACAGCAGGGAATGCTTGTGGCCGTAATGACGGGGCAGCTGCATTGGTCTTAATGAAGGCCAGTGAAGCGGAACGGTCGCAAGTACAGCCGATCGCAAAGATCGTCGATTGGGCGACTGCTGGAGTTTCTCCTGAAGTGATGGGAATTGGTCCAGTACCAGCCGTTGGAAAACTTATGGAGCGCACCGGGAAAAAAGTTGAAGAAATTGGGCTTTTCGAATTAAATGAAGCGTTCGCTTCACAAGCATTGGCAGTAATCAGGGATTTATCGCTAGATGAAAACAAGGTGAATGTAAACGGAGGCGCCATTGCACTTGGGCACCCAGTCGGATCGACGGGCGCAAGGATCGTGACAACGCTAATACATGAACTGATTCGCAGGAAAGAAAAATATGGAGTTGCTACACTTTGTGTAGGCGGCGGCCAGGGAATGGCGATCATGATTGAAACGATATAGTCCAACGATAAAGGAGCGGAAACCCCATACGTTTCTGCTCCTTTCCGTTTATAATTTGAATCGCGCAAAAGTGAGGGGGAGGAAGATTGCCTGTTGAAGTGGAGGATATTCGGAATCAATTCGAAAGTAGTGCATTCTTTTCGCATATTGGGTTTGAAATCATTCGGTTTGAAGAAGGAAATGTAACGATAAAGCTAAACATTGAAGAACATTTACTTAATGTCAATGGAACACTGCACGGGGGCATTCATGCCACCATGCTGGATACCATCCTAGGAATGGTGACTCGTTCCGTTACCAAATCTAAAGTCGTGACGACAAGTTTAACAGTACATTATTTAGCTAGCATATCAAGCGGGGAACTCTTTGCGGAAGCAAAAGTCCTGCAAAAAGGATACAAAATTGCCTTTACTGAAGGAGAAATAAAAGATGCTGAAGGCAACATCATTGCTAAGGGGACAGGGATTTTTAAAATCATTCGCGATAAATGAGGCAAGGATGATTAAATTGGCTGACAAGTGACTATGCTCCATTTTAATAGTAAAAAATGAGGTGTGAAAAAATTGACTAGAACTTGGCATCGATTTTATCCGAAAGAAACCCCAGCAGAAATTGACATTCCAGTATTGTCCTTATATGGACTCCTTGAACGTTCAGCCCGACTTTACCCAACCTGCAAGGCCGTAATAGATGGGGATCGGGAAATGACATATATGGAATTAAAGGATGCCGCAGATCGTTTTGCTGTGAATTTAGACAACCGTGGATTTCAAAAAGACGATCGTATAGCAATCATGCTGCCAAATTGTCTAGAATATATCATTGCCTATTATGCCACCCATCGTTTGGGAGGTATGGTCGTTCAAGTGAACCCACTGTATAAGTCGAGTGAATTGGACTATATATTACGGGATTCCGGAGCCAATTGGTTCATTGGGCGGGAGGTACAACGGGAAATATTAGCGCTAACAAGTTTTTCTGAAAGGTTAACGTTCATATCTGCCGAGCAATTAATGGAAACTGGAACGGATTTATCAAGAAAAGATAAGGAACTTCCTGTTCTTGACATCGACCCAAAGGAAGCTGTGGCTGTTCTTCAATATACAGGGGGAACTACAGGGAAATCAAAAGGGGTCATGCTCACGCATTTTAATTTGATCTCGAATGTATTTCAAGATTTTGCTTTCACGGCTAATGCCCTTCAACTCCAAAGTCCTGGCGAACGGATGCTTGGATTGACCCCATTATTCCATGTCTTTGGTAATGGACGATTGAATAGTGCCATATATGCCGGATCAACTTATATCACATTAGAGAAATTTGAAATAGATAAGGTGGTAGATTTGATTCGAACACATCGGCCAACCATTTTTCCTGGTGTCCCGACCATGTATATTGCTTTATTGAATCACCCGGATTTGACGGCGGACGATTTATGCTGCTTTAAGTACTGCAGCTGTGGTTCTGCGCCGCTCCCGATAGAAATCATTCAACAGTTCGAAAAAAAATTACGGATTACAATATTGGAAGGATTCGGGATGTCGGAAACTTCCCCCACTACACACCGTAATCCAGTCATAGGACAGCAAAAACAAGGAAGTATCGGAATTCCATATCCAAATACCGATGCTAAAATCGTCGATTTGAAAACAGGCGTTGATGAATTGCAAGCAGGAGAAAGAGGCGAACTGATCATTAAAGGCCCGCAAGTAATGAAGGGATATTGGGAAAATCCAGAGGAAACCGCAACAGCTTTGCGGGATGGATGGCTTTACACTGGGGATATCGCGACGATGGATGAAGAGGGATATTTCTATATCGTAGGCAGGAAGAAAGATATGATCATTGCAAGCGGTTATAATGTATATCCAATCGAAGTCGAAGATATTATTTATCAGCATCCAGCCGTGAAAGAGACATGTGTATATGGAGTACCGGATTCATACCGTGGGGAAACGGTAATAGCGGCCATAGTTTTAAAGAAAGGCAAGTCAGTCACGGAGCAGGAAATCAGGGAGTTTTGCGTGCAGCGACTTGCCAGATATAAAGTGCCGCGAAGTTTTGAGTTCAGGGAGCAATTGCCAAAATCAGCTGTCGGGAAAATATTGCGCAGAATTTTAATGGAGGAAGCACAGAGCCCTACTGCCGGGGGCAGATAAGCATAGCAGTTATCGTAAGGGAGCTCAGATGAAACCCTAAATAAGGGAAACCTTTATTCGAGGTTCCCCTTATTTAGGGTTTATAGACGATAATCTATTTTCCTTTTAGGGGAATTTCAAATGAAGTCCCATCCACCAATAATTCATGAGACTCACCATCCGCTATATCATCGGTAGTGTATGAAAAGGAATCGAGCCGATCTAATTTTGCCTCTGGATCAACCAATAAACCAATTGTGCCTTTTCTCAATTCTCCTGGTTGGTAATCTAATCGACTTACTTTTTTTGTCCCCATAAAAGTATCCCCGGAATGGATGAAATTTTTAGAAGGCACATCATATGTAAGATCATCATTGAAAGTAACATTTTCCATGCTGAAGAACTGAAGTTCCTTCGAATCTTTATTTTCAACAGAATAAGTTATCTCTAGATAAGAAACCTCTTCATCGATATCCGTTTTAGACAACGCCGCCCGTTGATCGATTTCCTCCATGGATAAATTCTCTTTATAATATATCGAATAGGCCTCTTCAAAACTCAATCCCGTATAGGACTTGAGTTCCTCTTTTGCTTCATCTGTGAGTGAAGATAATTGAATCCTGCGGATATCCTTGACTGTGATGACCATCGGTGCCAATTCAAAAGCCTCATTAATAGACTTCGTTTCTAGTAATCTGAAGGTTCCCCAATTTTTTTGGCGAACCTTATCCCCGACTTTTTCAAGATGGATCCCGCCATATTCATCAACCTCAGGAATTTTGGATTCCTTGGCTTCCGCATTTTCCCCTTTTTCAGTTTTATCGCTCTTGAAATAATTTAAGGCAATCACACTTAAACAAATAAGCAATAATCCAACCATTGCTGAAATGATCCAACTTTTGCGAATACTTCATCACTCCTTGTCTTAAACCATTGATGTCAAAGAGTAATATACCATTTTTTTTGCAAAAGAAGGAAAGGGGAGTGCCTGAAGATTGATCCTTATGATTACTAGAACATGTTCATCCAAATGATTCGAAGTTCCCTGTCCATGATAATGATTTCTCAGCTACAGTACAAGCCGTTTTATAAAAGATTCATATCATATTTATAACGAAGGGGAAATCTTGAAAAACTGAGAACATTCTTTTATTCTTTTATAGTTTTCTCATCCCTGGAGACCTCTCTAGTAACAAATTTTAAAAAAAGGAGACGTTTAGGGAATGTTGTGGCCAATTAACAATGGTAAGGAAAGGTTACATCAGCCAAATAAAAGTGCAATGCTGTCCATGCAAGAGATAAAAGCCATTGAGTCCTGGATATCTCAAATAGGGATATTCCAAATATATATAACCGCTGGACAATTAGTATCTACCGCCAGAAAAACGCTCAAGTTCAAGTATAAAATAATCGGGCATGGTTTTAACCGGGTTGTCTATGATTTAAATAATGGCTATATTTTAAAAATTGCATTGTCACAAGTAGGACTAATAAGCAATGCAAATGAAGCCTATATATACAATAACTGTAATGAGGAAGTCAAAAAGTATTTATGTCCAGTTAAGGAGTATGGGACGGGCTGGATAATCATGAAGAAGGTGGACACGAAAGTGCCGTTTGCAATCAAGGAATATACGAAACTGTTCAAGTTGGAATTAAAATTCCTGAGGCACGGTATTATCCCAATAGATTTGCGTTTAGATAATGTCGGATATAACGAGAACGATGAAATGGTCGTCATTGATTACGGTCTATTCACCATGGATCTCAAAAGCCCCGTGCTGCGATGGCTTGTTTGATGAGGTGTCTATCCAAAGAAAGTATAAAATTGATTTACCATGAGGTGATTAGGCGAAGCGGTGAATCTTGTGCTCTCTTGATTTTATCGAATGGTCTAAATGAAAGAAGCATGTTACGAAGGGATTTTTTGTGCAACATGCTTTTTTTATGGTTTAAAGGATCATAACTGATGACACAACGCTAGCCACTTTTTTATCATTTTGAAATAAATCTGCAAGTACATAAGCTGTTTTTTTTCCGATTCGGTCTACTTTTGCTTCAACTTGTACGTCTCCTAATCTTACTGGTCGATGAAAGGTAGTATGTAAATCAATGGATGCGAAGGATTGTCCGATGCTTAATTTAGATGATATCGCATAAGCCATCATAATATCTGCTGCAGAAGTGACAAATCCACCCATTGCTACACCAATTCCGTTAATAAACTTTTCATCTACTTTCCATAAACCTCTCGCAATTCCATCCTGGGCATAATTTGCTTCAATCTGTAACGTTAGATCACAATTCGGAGGTTGTTTCCCCTCTGTAATAACTTGTAAAAGCTCGTTTCCTTTAGATGGTTCCCCCATTAAAACGCCCCCCTTGAATAAGTTTAAACTACAGAATATTCTAACATATATCTTAGTGTCAATGAAGTTATTGATTTTACAAATAAAGTAATTAGAGACCCGAAGTGGTGGATTAGATTTCCACTTCAGGCACTCGCTTTCCTTGGGCGGTCTGGGGAGCCTCTTCGGCTTCCGCCTGCGGGGTCTCCCTTGGACACGTTTTTCCCGCAGGAGTCTCGTACCTTTCGTTTCAATCACTTTTATTAAAAATTCAGATGAACCCTTTTGTATAAAAAGTAGCTCGGAATGGTCACACCCCGAACCGAGAAATGTAATTTGGTGGTGGATTAGATTTCCACTCCAGGGACTCACTTTCCGCGGGAGGGCGGGAGCCTCCTCGGCGCGCCTGCGGGGTCTCCCATGCCACGCTTTTCCCGCAGGAGTCTCGTACCTTCCGTTCCAATCAACTTGTATAAAAATTCAGATGTGAAACCCTTTTGTATAAAAAGTAGCTCGGAATGGTCACACCCTGAACCAAGAAATGTAATTTGGTGGTGGACTTGATTTCCACCCCAGGCACTCACTTTCCGCGGGCGGTCTGGGGAGCCTAACTCGGCTTCCGCCTGCGGGGTTCTCCTCTAGACATGTTTGTTCCGGAGGAGTCGCGAACACCCGCTCCAATCAACTTTGTTTTATTTAGACAGAATCCTTTTGTCTACAACCTAGAAAATTTTTGTTTGCCGACAGTCTTTTTTTGTGGGTTTATAAAATGGGAACGTTGATTTCCACTTCAGGCACTCGCTTTCCGCGGGCGGGAGCCTCCTCGGCGCGCCTGCGGGGTCTTCCCTAGACACGTTTTTCCCGCAGGAGTCTCGTACACCCGCTCCAATCAACTTTGTGTTTTAAAAGAAAAAATTGTAGGCTGCTCTATTCGGAACCAAGTTTAGACTAGTTTATACTTTAAGTTTTTCAGAGTAATCCTCATTGGATTGAAGAAATTTGCGACACTCCTGCCGAAATACTGTCTAGCCTAGACCCCACAGACGCTTGCGTCGAG
Organism: Peribacillus sp. S4; assembly: GCF_046715815.1. Lineage (NCBI taxonomy): Bacteria > Bacillati > Bacillota > Bacilli > Caryophanales > Bacillaceae > Peribacillus > Peribacillus sp. S4. The sequence goes on from NZ_CP175708.1 coordinate 2,085,885, forward strand.
GAGGCTCGGCAGACAGTCGGCGGAAAGGGAGCGGATTTCTGAAATCAACTGGATATCATTTTATAAAAAACTGTAGAAAAGTTCAAAGTTGATAATTGTCAAAAAAATCAAAAACTTCTTCTTTTTCTAATTAAATTGTGATAGTGTATAAAACAAAGAAGTATTTCCTTCGTCATAAATTTAAAAAGAAGTATTTAATTCATCAGAAAGGAGTGATATGGTGGAACATCTTTCATTTAAATTATTAGTAAAAGAAAAATTTGACCATCTATCGGCAGGTCAAAAAAAAGTTGCCGCTTATCTGATTGAAAATTTGGATGAAGCCGCTTTTAAAACGGCATTTCAAATTGGTAGGGAAGCGGAGGTTAGTGAAACAACGGTCATTCGGTTTTCCTATTCATTGGGATTTGAAGGGTTTAGTAAAATGCAGTCGAGGATTCAAAAACAGCTGCTGCACCAAAATCAAATAGACTTATCGAATACTGATTCCATTCTCCACATTGATGACAAGCAAGATCCCTTTACAAAAGTGATAGAAAACGAAGTTCATATTTTAAGACATCTATTAGATCATACGAACGTTCAGGATATATGGAAAGCAGTCGATGTTCTGATCCAGGCTGACCAAATATTGATTGCAGGACATCGGGTTTCCCATGCTGCCGCCTATTGGTTCTCCTATACGCTAAGTTCATTAAGGGAAAATGTAAGTTTATGTTCACCTACAGGAGACTTCTATGAAAAGTTTTGTAATCTCACAAATAAGTCTGCATTAGTTGTTTTTTCCTTTCCCAGATATGCAAACGAAACATTAAAAGTTGCTGAGTGTGCCAAAGAACAAGGAGTTTGTTTAATTTCAGTTACAGACCGCCTTCTGTCACCAGTTGGACGCATCTCTGATATTTCTCTGACAACTGAAGAAAACGCAGAAACCGGAACCAATTCAATCGCTTCCGTTATTAGCTTGTTGGACTTGGTCATTGCAGGCATCCATCAAAAAGACGCAAAACGGATATATACCCATCAGCAAAAATTAGAAAGGCTATATTCAAGTTATGAGGTGTTTAATGAATGAGTTTTTAATAAAGTTAAAATTCATGTAAAGGAGGAGGGGTATCATTATGGACCCGATTCAATATATTGATCAGCATCAAGAAACATTGATGAAGTCCTACCATGACTTGCATTCTTTGGCTGAGCCAAGCTGTCAGGAAGAAAGAACGTCTTGCTATATTTTAAAATGTCTTAGGGAAGCGGGCATCACCGTAAAAACATTTCAGGGCCATTATGGAATCATTGCCGAGATTCCAGGCATTTCAAAAAAGGTTGTGGCATTAAGGGCTGATATGGATGCACTTGTTCAGGAAGTAGATGGAGTTGTTAAGGCCAATCATTCATGTGGACATGACGCACATAGCACAATGGTTTTATATACGGCATTGGCCATTGCCTCCAGCGGAATCCGGCCTAAACACACTCTCCGATTTATATTTCAGCCTGCAGAAGAAAAAGGGGAAGGCGCTCTTCAAATGATCAATGATGGCGCGTTGGAGAATGTTACATATTTATTCGGGGTACATGTAAGACCCAGTACGGAGGTTCCTTATATGAAGGCTTCCCCCGTCATTGTCCATGGCTCAGCCGAAACAATAAGGGGTACAATCAAAGGCCTTCAGGCTCATGCATCCCGTCCAAAAGATGGAATAAATGTAATCGAAGCAGCAGCTTTGCTTGTCCAAAAATTACAGCAGATTAATCTTGAAACCGAAATTCCTTATTCCATCAAAATGACTCAATTTGAAACAAACAATAAAGCATCAAACGTTATCCCGGAAACAGCTGTCTTTGCTATTGATGCCAGAGCACAGTCAAATGATGTAATGAATGAACTAAATCGCTTAACAAAGGAAGCTTTTGAACAGACAATGGAACAAACTGAAACATCGATCTCCTGGTCTGCGGAAGAATTTGTCCCAGCTGCGACCTTGAATGAAAAGGCGATAAAGATGGCTGACGCCGCAATTGCAGATATCCTTGGGATGGAAAATGTCGTTCCGGTCTGTGTTTCTCAAGGAGGAGAGGATTTTCATTTTTATACAGCCGAAAATCCTGATATAACTGCAACCATGATAGGGTTAGGCTGCGATCTAACGCCTGGTCTGCACCATCCGGATATGAAGTTTAATTTACAAGCACTTATTTATGGAACGAAAATACTAATTAACACAGTCATGATGGCGGCAGAAGAGTAAAATTTTTCACTTAAAAAATTAATGAAGGGGTGTTTTATGGAAAATACCGCACAAACATCACAAACCGGGGACCAAACAGCTGCTGATGAAAAACAACTGGAGCGAAAACTCAAACCAAGGCATCTTTCGATGATTGCAATCGGCGGCACCATTGGAACGGGGCTATTTTTAGCGAGCGGTTCCATTATTCATACTGCGGGTCCTGGAGGAGCTGTGTCTGCCTATATTATTGCCGGGATCATGGTTTACTTTCTGATGACAAGCTTAGCCGAAATGGCTGCCCTTATTCCTATTACAGGCTCTTTTAGTACCTATACATCAAGGTTTGTTGATCCTGCATTGGGATTTGCGATTGGGTGGAACTATTGGTATAACAATGCAATCGTAGTCGCACTGGAATTAGCAGCTTCCTCCCTGATAATGAAATATTGGCTTCCTTCTGTTCCGGGCATCATTTGGAGCGCATTATTTCTTGCAGTCATATTTGGCCTTAATATTTTATCGGTAAAAGGATATGGAGAATCAGAATTCTGGTTTGCCATTATCAAGGTTTTGACGATTATCATTTTTATAGCAGTAGGTTTATTAATGATTGTAGGAATCATGGGAGGGGATGCCGTAGGTTTTGAAAATATCACCAAAGGAGAGGCACCGTTTAAAGGAGGCTTTTTCTCTATTATAAGTGTCTTTATGGTGGTAGGATTTGCCTTTCAAGGTACCGAGTTAGTAGGAATTGCGGCCGGCGAGAGTGAAAACCCAAGAAAAAATATACCAAAGGCCATTAAGCAAATCTTCTGGAGACTCCTCTTGTTTTATGTATTGGCGATAATTGTGATTGGATTTTTAATAAGCTATAATGATCCGCGTTTGCTAAGCTCGGATATTGAAGATATTGCGGTAAGTCCCTTCACTCTAGTTTTTCAAAACGCTGGGCTTGCCATCGCTGCCTCCGTTATGAATGTGGTCATTCTTACTTCCGTTCTTTCTGCAGGCAATTCGGCCATGTACGGAGCTTCTCGCGTGCTTTGGGTGCTGGCGAAAGAAGGCAAAGCCCCTTCGTTTCTAAAAAAAGTGAATTCAGGCGGCATTCCAGTGAACGCTGTGTACTTTTCTACCATCGTTGGGATGGCAGCTTTCCTGACCTCTCTTTTCGGTGAAGGCACGATTTATACTTGGTTATTGAATGCTGCAGGATTATCCGGTTTTTTATCCTGGTTAGGAATCTCGATTACACATTATCGTTTCCGGAAGGCATATATTGCACAAGGTAGAGATTTGAAAGATTTGCCTTATGTATCAAAATGGTATCCATTCGGTCCGATATTAGCCACACTTTTATGTGTTACGGCAATCCTGGGACAAAATTACTCTGCATTTTTCGGCCCTGAGATTGATTGGTATGGAATTTTAATTTCCTATATCGGACTTCCTTTATTTTTCCTGGCTTTTCTAGGTTATAAAATCGTAAAGAGAACAAAAATGACTCCATTGCAAGAGGCCGATTTCAGTAAAGCGGAATAACAAATAAAAGAGTATTTCGTAAACATAAAGTATTTAAAAGATAGCTCCAGCGCCTTGCAAGATAAGCCGTCAGCTGTGGAACTTACTTGTTCATCTTATGTTGGGCCGATCAAGGTGCTTGTGCTTTTCATAGGAGGTTGACCATGACGAAATCACAGGAAATTGTAATTCGTTCTCTTCATCGAATTGAAGAGCTAGAGGAAGTAAGAAAGCTAGAGTCCAGCATTTGGGGAGAAACCGACTCAATCCCTGCACACCAAACCTTAACAGCCGTGAAAAATGGCGGTTTGGTTATAGGAGCTTATTGGGAAGGAAAGCTGATTGGATTTCAATACAGTTTTCCGGGATTCAATGGGCAATCAGCCTATCTTTGTTCACATATACTAGGAATTGATGAGCAATTTCGCAACAAAGGTATAGGCGAGAAGTTAAAGTTAGCACAACGTGAGGAAGCGCTAAAGCTCGGCTATTCCCTTATTACCTGGACATACGATCCTTTGGAAAGTGTTAATGGGTATTTAAATATAGCCAAGCTCGGCGGGGTATGCTCCACATATATCGCAAACTGCTATGGTGAAATGGAAGATCTTTTAAACAGCGGAATTCCTTCTGACCGCTTTCTTGTCGAATGGCATATTGATAAAAAAGAGACAACGGATTCTAGCGGACAGGGAATGCCGCTGGACTTTGTGATGGAAAACTCGCTTATTCAATGGGATACCATTGAAAAGGGATTGCCAGTTCCATCTTTCACTCGCCCGCTGCCTGAACAAGAATGTGAAACAGCTTTTGTTGCCCTTCCAAAGGACTTCCGAACAATAAGAGTCACAAATATTCAAGCGGCCAATGACTGGCGGATGAAAACCAGGGACATTTTTACCGGATTATTTCAGCAAGGATGGCAGGTAACAGGCTTTATGAAGAATTCCATGACGGAAATTCCCGTTCAGTTTTATGTGCTATCAAGGAAATGAACTAGAAGAATATATATAATGTTTAGTAAACTCTGGCTGTGTAAGCCTATTAATAAAAAATTTGTAAGACTGTGTTCTTTAACAGTTTTATCACAAAAGGAGAATTTCTAAGTGAAAATTAAACAAGTTATTCTAAGGCATCTTAAGCTAGACTTGCTTGAACCTTTTACAACTAGCTTTGGGACGGAATACGATAGGGATTTTATCCTTGTCGAAGCCATAAGCGATGATGGCATTTCCGGTTGGGCTGAATCGGTTGCCATGCTCGACCCCCTGTATAATGAAGAGACCTTAAAAACAAACTGGCATATTCTAGAAGACTATCTAATTCCAATAATCCTAAAAAATGAAATCAAGCATCCTGATGAAATTTCCGAAAAATATTTCACCCATATTCGCGGAAATTATATGGCAAAAGCAGCTTTAGAGGGTGCCGTTTGGGATTTGTATGCTAAAAAGCAAGGTGCTTCTCTTTCAAATGTGTTAGGTGGAACAAAAAAGAAAATTGAAGTGGGGGTAAGCATTGGAATAAAGGATTCGATCGATTCGACCCTGGATATAATTGAAGCTCGTCTCGGTGAAGGCTATAAACGTTTTAAACTAAAAATCAAACCGGGCTGGGATGTTGAATTAATAGACAAGGTACGAAAAGTATATCCTGAAATCCCGCTCATGGCCGATGCAAATTCAGCTTATACCTTAAAAGATATAGACCGGTTATCCGCCTTGGATGATTTTAATTTAATGATGATTGAGCAGCCGCTTGCCTATAATGATATCATTGACCATGCAGATTTACAGTCAAGGTTAAAAACACCTATTTGCCTGGATGAAAGCATACACTCATTAGAGGATGCCAGGAAAGCTATTAAATTGGGCAGCTGTAAAATTATTAATATTAAGATTGGCCGTGTCGGAGGTTTGACTGAATCCAGGAAAATCCATGATTTATGTCTTGAACATGGCATTCCGCTATGGTGTGGAGGTATGCTGGAATCAGGCATTGGCAGAGCTCATAATATTGCAATCACTTCACTGCCGAACTTCACTCTTCCCGGTGATACCGCAGCTTCCTCCCTCTATTGGGCAGAAGATATCACTGACCCCGAAGTTACAGTGGAAAACGGAATGATCAGTGTTCCAGAATTGCCTGGAATCGGCTATGAACCAAGCATGGAAAAAATCAATAAGTATACTATACACAGTCAAACCTATCATTTAAGTGAGAATGTTGTTAGAAAAGCCTAGGCTACTACAACATTGCATAAAGGCATGATTCCCGAAAAAGGGAGCATGCCTTTTTTATATATAATCCATTTTCCATTCAAAATATATTGTAATTCGACTATCTGCCATGTATGGTGTTATGAAATGCAGATTAGCTTTTCTTATATCCTTTAAAAAGTTATCATAATAGAGTCTTTGTACATTGTATATATACACATTTATGATACAAAACTGCATGTATAGAAAAAAGGGGTGAGGCGATGCGAAATTTACATACTATCTGTGCCGTATTAACCGTCTACCTTTTCTTTTTTTGCTGTTTCTTTCCTTCAGCAGCCCATTCGGAAGCCCAAAAAGTGATACGGGTTGCAGGGGATAATAACTTTCCACCTTTTGAATACTTGAGCGATTCGGGTGTTTATACCGGTTTTAATGTGGATATAATGAACGCCATTTCTATCGAGACTGGCATTAGGTTCGAATACTATCCCATGCCATGGAACGAGGCAGTACAAGCTATGCGCTCTGGAAAAGTGGATGCGATTCAAGGCATGAAGTACAATCAAGAACGTGAAGAGTTTTATGATTTTTCAGCTCCGTATTTCACAAGTTCACAAGGAATTTTTGTGTTGAAAGATAATATGTATATCCGAAAAATCGAAGATCTTAAAGGCCGGAAAGTAGCTGTACAAAAAGGAGATGTTGCAAGCGGTCTACTAAGTAAAGTCGATCGTTTGCAATTGGTGGAAACTAATAATCAACAAGAAGCCGTTCAGTCGCTTATCGACGGTAAAGTGGATGCTTTCATTGGAAATCGGATTACGGGTCAATATTTTTTACAGAAAAATGAGCAGCAATCACTCATTAAGATTGTCGGTGAGCCACTTGACACCACAAATTATGCTGTAGCCGTTATGCCGAAAAATAAAGAGTTGCTGACACTATTCAATCAGGCCATTTCTCAAATCAAGAAAGATGGAACGTATGAAAAGATAGAGAAAAAGTGGTTCGGCGAATATATCCTGCCAAATACTCAACGGCTCCGTAAAACGATGTTGTATTTGGAAATTGGTCTTATTCTTACCTTCATTGTGATTTCTCTCATCTTATGGTGGAATCTCAGCCTTAAACGAGAAGTGGCTAAGCGAACCGAGCAAATTGAGCACGTGAATAAAGACTTGGAAGAGAAGATGCTCCTTCTTGAGGAAAACATCAACTTTCAGCAGCAAGTATTAAACAGTGCCTACAGTTCGCTTATTACACTGAATCAGCAAGGTCTTGTATCGATGATTAATGTTAGGGCCATGGAATATTTGGGGGTGGACGGTAATGTTGTTGGAAAACGTTTTCAGGATCTGCCAACTGCCCGTTTCATCCCGGAAAAGGAGATTAAGGCTGCATTAGAGAAAAAGAGAGTTTTCTTGCAAAAGGAAACGGTATGGTCTCATTATGCGGGCAAAAAAAGGCATATAACTTACAGCATGTATCCAATTCAGACTATTGGGGGAGAAAGTGTAGGTGCGGTGTTGAATTTTTTCGATAGTACGGAACAAAAACAACTGGAGAGAAAAGTGGCTCAGGATGACCGATTGCGTTCATTGGGTCAACTCGTGGCGGGTATCGCTCATGAAATAAGAAATCCGTTAACATCCATCCTTACCTATACCCAATTGCTGCCGAAAAAATTTGCAAGCGCAGATTTCCGAACGTTCTTTTCCGAACAGGTCACTAGTGAAATTACCCGACTTAATACATTGATTAACGATTTGCTCGATTATGCCCGCCCTAAAAAATCAGAGCCTGTCACATTTTCGCTGAATGAGGCCATGGCAGGGATTGAGCTATTGCTAAAGCCGAAAATCAAAGAAAAAAACCTGAGCATTGTTCGAGAGTTCGCTGGAGACATTCAGGCAACTGCAGATACACAGCAGATCAAACAAGTACTGGTGAACGTCATTCTCAATGCCATACAGGCGTCCAATACAGGGGGAACACTTATTTTTCGGGCATACTATCGGGATGTGTTCACTGTCGTTGAAATCGAGGATGAAGGAATTGGGATTTCGGAAGAAGACATTGATAAGATCTTTGAACCGTTTTACACCAGGAAACCCAATGGGGTCGGGCTAGGGCTTTCTATTACGTATCAGCTTGTCAAAGAAAACGATGGCATTATCGAGACAAGGAGTGAAGTAGGAAAGGGAACAGTAGTGACCATTTGTTTACAGCGTTAATACAGAAAGGGTGAAAACGATGCACGATATCATGATTATTGATGATGAGCCAACCATATGTCAGTCACTTACGTTTGCATTGGAAGACCAGTATCACGTTTATTCGTTTACAGACCCACGTGAAGCGCTTCCGCTTTTCGAAAGGGCAGAAATCGCCATCGTTTTGCTGGATTTAAAAATCGGGGGATATAATGGGATGGAAGTGTTAGAAGAAATCAAACGCCTCTCCCCCTCGACTGTTGTCATTATGATGACGGCCTACGGAACCATTCCTTCTTCCGTGGAAGCAATGCGTAAGGGGGCGTTTTCATATGCGACAAAGCCGCTTCATATTGATGAATTGGAAGTGCTGATGCAAAAAGCAGAAGAAGTGTACACCCTTCAGTCCAAAGTGAAATGGCTGAGTGAAGAATTGGATAAGGTGGCAGGTGTGAACGGCCTCATCGGTGAAAGCTTGGCCATGCGCAAAATATTCTCCCTCATCGAAAAAGTGAAGGATATCGATTCCAACATTCTCATAGAAGGGGAAAGTGGAACCGGTAAAGAAGTCGTCGCCAGAACCATCCATAATCAAAGCAAGCGCAAAAACAAAAAGTTTCAGGCTATTAATTGTGCCGCCATTCCGACTCACCTGTTGGAATCAGAATTATTTGGATACGAAAAGGGCGCATTTACAGGGGCGACACAGCGAAAATATGGACTTTTTGTTTTGGCGGAAGGAGGTACAATCTTTCTTGACGAAATCGGTGAGATGGATTTGGCACTGCAGGGGAAAATATTGCGCGTTCTACAAGAGAGAAGGGTAATGCCCGTTGGCGGGATAGAAGAAGTCAGCATCGATGTCCGGATCATTGCAGCGACAAACAGAGACTTGGTTAAAGAAGTAAAAGAGAATCGATTTCGTGAAGATTTATATTACAGATTAAATGTGATTCCGATTCACCTTCCGGCTTTACGTGAACGAAAAGAGGATATTCCTTTGCTGTTGGAATTTTTCATTGCAAAAATCGGTGATCGAATGGGGAAACCTGTAGAAGGAATTTCCCATGAAGCGCTGCAGCTTTTACAGCAATATGACTTTCCAGGAAATATTCGTGAACTGCAGAACGTGATTGAAAGAGCAATAGCGCTTACGAATGATTCTTACATACAGAAAGCCGATTTACCTTCCGACATCCAAAAAAGCTCGCGCCCATTTTTCGGCAATACCCTAATCCCCGTATATGTCGGCGAACCGCTTGAAGAAATCGAAAAAAGAGTGATTCTTCATAACCTTGCCGCATTTAACGGTCATCAAAGGAAGACAGCGCAAACAATTGGCATCGGGGAGAGGACATTGCGGGACAAGTTGAAGAAATATCGGGAAGAAAAGTAGGCGGAAATTGCCGAGCGGCAATTTTCGCCTACTTTTTATTTTGAATATATCTGAATTTTCCACTGTTTTTATGGAAATGGACCTGGCATGAAACTTGCTTAATAAAATTGTAGTAAAACCATTAAGCAGAATGGAGGGAACATAGATATACAACATAATGGTCTACAGAGCTGGACTGGAAGTTAGAGTGCGGCGAAAGCGGGGATGTGCAAAATGCATCAGGCAGGATAAGTCAATGGCCTATCCAAATTTAACGAAAACAAAAGGACAAGCCATTGAACCAGAGCTTTTATAACAGTACATCCCGAAATTTATTGGCGATTGCAAATATGAAGTATTTTTATTTATGGGGAGGAAAAGTAAATGTATGCGTTACCAAATATGGATTTATGGAAAGGCAGAACAGATAGTCTAATAGATAAAGATGAATTTAGAATTCATCAAATAGTTAAAGATAATCAAACAACATCAGCAAATAATACATGTGGAATAATAGGGTTCTCTTGTGAAGAAGGCGTACGCAGGAATAAAGGAAGACTTGGAAGCAAAGAAGCTCCCAATGAAATACGTAAATCCTTATCATCTCTATCTTGGCACGGCCAATCAGCAGATAGCCTAGTTGATTTCGGAAATATAATTTGTGAAAATCAACAGTTAGAAGCAGCTCAAGCTGAATTGGGAAGCCACGTAGAGAAAATATTATCTAAAAATATGTTTCCTGTTATTTTGGGGGGCGGACATGAAACCTTTTATGGTCATTATCTAGGAATTAGGTCGAGCGTTGGACCCAATGCCAAAATAGGCATTCTTAACATTGATGCTCATTTTGACTTACGCTCTTATGAAGATATAACTTCTTCTGGAACGATGTTTAAACTAATATTAGATAATGATCATCAAGCTAGTTATTTGCCAATTGGCATTCAACGTTATGGAAATACTAAAAAATTATTTGACACTGCAACTACACTTGGTTGCTCTTGGATATTGGAAGAAGAATTAGTAGATGAAAATTCTGAAGAAAACGAAAATAAAATTCTGAATTTTATAAATCAACATGATTATATTATATTGACACTTTGTATGGATGTTATAAACGCTTCTGAAGCACCGGGTGTTAGTGCCCCTTCCTCATTTGGTCTTTCTGGAAAAATGGTTAGACAATTAATTCGTAAGATTACTTCACATACGAAAACTATTTCATTTGATATCTGTGAAGTGAATCCATCATTAGATTGTGATAAACGGACTGTAAAACTAGCTGCAAACCTAATAAATGAAGTATTCATGTGTGTGGAGAGGAGATAAGCAATATGAACATCGAGATTAATCAAACGATCACTATTTTTTTAGCGATACTGCTTTTAGCACTAGGCGGGATTATCGTTAAGAATGTCAAATTATTTAGACACTTTTGTATCCCTGCACCCGTTGTTGGGGGATTACTTTTTGCAATCGTCGCTACAAGTCTTAAAACCTTTTTAAACATAACCATTTCATTGGATACGACACTCCAGGGATTATTCATGTTAACATTTTTTACGTCCGTTGGATTGGGTGCCAGTTTCCAATTAGTGAAAGTCGGCGGTAAATTAATATTAATATATTGGTTGTTATGCGGGTTTCTGGCATTTGCTCAAAATTTAATCGGAATTTCTTTAGCACCCGTTTTTGGGATTGATCCATTGATTGGCATGATGGCAGGAGCAATTTCCATGGAAGGCGGCATAGGTGCAGCTACAGCATTTGGCGGTACGATTGAATCGCTGGGCATTCAATCTGCCCAAGCAATTGGAATAGCAGCAGCTACATTAGGATTAGTGTTTGGTGGATTAGTTGGAGGTCCCACTGTAAAGTATTTAATTAATAAACACAAATTAACACCAAGTAAAGAGGATATTGAAATTCAAGAAAAGAGAGAAATGGAAGACAAAATAGAATTAAATGTAGCTTCATTTATGAAACAAGTGTTAATACTGACATTTTGTATGGCTTTAGGTTCATATCTAGGAGAGTTATTTTCGGCAAAGACAGGTTATGTTTTACCGAACTATGTTGGAGCAATGATAGTGGCTGTAATAGTTCGGAATATTTTAGATAAAATAAACGGGAAAATTATCGAAATGCCTAGTATTAATTTTATTGGAGATATCACTTTAGGTATTTTCTTATCTATGGCATTAATGAGTATAAAATTATGGGAAGTTGCTGACCTTGCTTTACCAATTATTTTAATTGTGGTGATACAAGTAATTTTCATTATCCTTTTAAGTATATTCATCATGTTTCGTTTTCTTGGCAAAAACTACGATGCGGCAGTTATGGTTGGAGGTTTCATCGGACATGGTATAGGGGCTACACCGAATGCTATGGCAAATATGTCAACAATCACTGCGAAATATGGACCTTCAAGTAAAGCATATTTAATCGTTCCGATAGTCGGTGCATTTCTTATTGATGTATTTGCCATGCCAATCATCATTATAAGTATTAATCTATTTAAATGATCATTGTTATTAAATAAGGAATCAAAAAATATAGTGTTACCGAATGTTTTTGGGAATGCCAAAACATTCGGTATTGATTTTTTTATTCTGAAATTGCCCATATAGTAGGTAATTCACGATGGTTTTTCTGTATGCATTATTAATGCACCGGAACCCTATCAATTTCGCATCATCTACATGTATGTATCGTAGCGTTTCACAGCCTGATTTAGTAAGAATGCTGCTGCGATGATCAGAGGTCAGTAGAATTAAGCTCTCTTATGCATCTCTGTTAATGATATCCATCCTAGCCTAGATTGTACTGAAAAAATGTAATAATTAAAGGGGAGAAATTCGTTGTCATTTTCACTAAAAATAATAAAGAAAAGTGAACAAATAACAAGTCTTTGGTCAGGTGGTAAAACAACTCAACTAGCCATTTATCCTGAAGAAGCTGATTACTCGAAGCGTGATTTCAAATGGCGGATAAGCACAGCAGAAGTCGAGGTGGACGAATCCTTATTTACTCACCTTCCAGGCATTCAGAGAATCATCATGATCCTTGATGGTGAAATGTCGCTGCAACATCAGGGAAAGCCCAGTGTGCATTTAAGCCCATTTGAACAGGATCGGTTTGATGGAGGCTGGACAACCCGCAGTATTGGAAAGGTCACTGACTTTAATTTGATGTTAGCGGAAGGCTGTGAAGGTGACATCAGCACGATTCATATGAATGATGGAACCCATGCGGAAGTGCTGGATAATCGGGACTCTTCGAAAAGAACCGACGTCTTCTATTGTTTTAAAGGAAGGAGTAGAATGAATATTGATGAAAAAGAGACAATTGTTTTAGAGCAAGGTGACTTAATAACCTTAAACAGAGATCATACCTCCAACAATTTAAATATAAAGTTATCAAATCAAGATGACGACTCTACTGCAACAATTATTAAGGTAAGTATTTTTTATTGATAGAGAACTTCTGGGTTGCAAAGGCATCCTTCTCCTATATAAATCCGAGTTGGCTGCGCCGCAATTTACTTAATGATATTTTTTATTAATTAACAGAAATGTCCTTTGTCGGCTAAGTTTGTATCAAAAAGGGTTCCGTCTGAAGCTTTAAAAATAGTTGATTGGAGCGGGTGTGCGAGACTCCTGCGGGAATAGCGGGTCCAAGGGAGACCCCACAGGCGCAAGTGCGCCGAGGGCGGACTGCCCTACGTTCCAATCAACGTCCAAATTTGTACAAGCCAAAAAAAACTGCAGACAAACTCGATTTTCATCGAGTTTGTCTACAGTCTGAGCCGTCAATAGACGGCTTTTTCTTTTTGATATTTAAAGGAGATAAAGTGTCTATTTTAAGATTAAAATTATTTTGATATATCCAATCCCTTAATTATTTGAGAATATTTGGTGTGTGAAATTGAAATTAAAACACTTACATTTCCTATTATCTGTGTATAATTACCTGAAAATATGAAATTATCTTTTAATTCAAATGATTCAGTGTTATTATTTTATAAGAATATTCAAACTATTAAATGAGAAGGTGAGGGAACTCATATGTCACAGATGTTGGCTTTGGTTATCGTAATTCTGATTTTATTTGTAGGAGACATAGTGGCGGTTCGAACAAAAGCCTGGGTACCTTCCGTTTTCATTTCGGCGATCCTATTTCTATGTGGTTATTGGACATTCTTCCCGCAAGACATCGTTTCAATAGCAGGTGTTCCACCGGTAGTGGCAACCATGATGATGTACTTATTGATCACGAATATGGGAACATTGCTTTCAATAAGGGAATTGGTGAATCAATGGAAGACGATTGTCATCTCCTTATCAGGTATTCTTGGCATTGTTGCCCTATTATTCGGAATTGGCATCTTTATTTTTGATCTGCAAACTGTCCTTGTAGCGGTTCCGCCATTAGTGGGAGGTATGGTTTCTTCAATAATCATGTCAGAAGGAGCGGCAGATGCAGGACTTACGAGCTTGTCCGTTTTTGCCATTGTTATTTATGTCATGCAAGGCTTCGCTGGATATCCTTTAACTTCAATTGTCTTGAAGAAAGAAGGGAAGAAGCTTTTGGGGCAATATCGCAATGGAAAGTTAACGGTAAAAAAGGATGAAACTGCAGCCGCTGCAGAAGGCATGACTGAACTTAGGCTGTTTAAGAAACTTCCTGAAAAATATAATACGGAGTATTTCAAATTTTTAAGACTTGCAGTTGTTGCTTTACTTGCTTACCTTGTTTCGAGTGGATTAGAGCCGATTATATCTATAAATGCATTTGTTCTTTGCTTACTATTCGGGGTTATCGGAAAAAGTATCGGTTTCTTGGAAAGACAGACACTGCAAAAAGCAAATGGATTTGGATTTGCCATCATGGCCCTTATGCTTTTCGTCTTTGATGGATTGAAAAATGCAACACCAAGTATGATGATGGAGATTCTTTACCCACTTGTTGTTTGCATTATCTTAGCTGTGATAGGTATGTATATATTCTCATTCATAGCAGGGAAATTATTAAAAGTCAGCAAAGAAATGGCCTTTGCTGTATCTTTAACAGCATTATACGGATTTCCAGCTGATTACATTATCACCAATGAAGTCGTCAATTCATTAACAAAAGATGAAAATGAAAAAGAAGCATTGCTAAGCCATATGCTACCGCCGATGCTTGTTGGCGGATTTATATCGGTAACAATCGTGTCGGTTATTTTGGCAGGAATATTCGTACAATTCTTGTAAAATAGGAGGGATTCTAAGTGAGTCTTAGCGAACGTATAGAAAAGCAAATAAATGATTTGAGCGAATTTACATCAACACCCGGAGAAGGGACTACCCGGCTTACGTATAGCAAGGAAGACTTGCTTACACGTAATTATATAAAAAATAAAATGATGGAATACGGCCTGACAGTACAGGAAGATGGATTTGGAAATATTTTTGGAAAGCTTGATGGTACTTTAAAAGATGCACCAAGCGTTCTGTTAGGTTCACATTTTGATTCCGTACCAAATGGCGGTGCGTATGACGGACCAGCCGGTGTAATTGTCGCTCTTGAAGTGGCTGGCCTATTTGCAGAAAATCAATTAACACCTAAATACCCATTGGAAATCGTTGCCCTGATTGAAGAAGAAGGAGCTCGTTTTGGCGGAGGACTAATGGGGTCGAGAGGAATAGTGGGAACGCTAAGTGAGGAAAGTTTTAAAAATTTAAAGGATAAAGATGGTATCACCACAATTGAAGCGATGTCAAAAGTTGGACTGGATTTCTCTCTTCCGAAAAGAAGAAATCCCAATAGCATTAAAGCATTTCTCGAATTGCATATAGAACAAGGTCCAATCCTTGAAGAGAAGAATATCCCCATTGGTGTTGTAGAAGCTATTGTTGGTTTAACTCAATTTGAAGTAACCATTGAAGGAAAGGCAGGACATGCAGGCACAACCCCAATGGATCGCCGTACGGACGCATTGGTTGCTGCCGCTCAAATTATTTCTCAATTACCGAGCTTTGCAATTGAGGAAGGAGAAGGAACGGTTATAACGACAGGGCGACTAGATGTTTTACCAAATGGAGCGAATGTAATCCCAAATAAGGTGGTATTCTCGGTAGATATTCGATCAAGCAAGGAAGAACATATTAACAATGTCATCAGGCGGATGAAAGAATTAATTGAATCCTATCAGGTACAGGGGATCCATACAACGGCGGAACAGCTGTTGTATATGCCGCCAAAGATATTGAGTAATGAGATTAAGGATTTATTAAAAGATAAAAGTTCAGATTTGGAAATTCCATACTGTTCCATTGATAGTGGTGCAGGTCATGATGCGATGGTTTTTTCCGATGTGACTGATGTTGGCATGCTTTTTGTTCCAAGTAAAGCAGGACTAAGTCATTGTCCAGAGGAATGGTCTGATGCACATCATTTGGCAAATGGAGTGGAAATCTTTTACGAAGTGGCTAAATGTTTAACGGGGGTGGAATAAGAATGATTAATCAAACGATAAAAGAAGCGATTCAAAATTATAGTGATGAATTAACAGAAATACGTAGAAAACTTCATAGCGAACCTGAGTTATCATGGGAAGAAGAAAATACAACTGCCTTTGTTTGTGACTACCTTGAAAAATTAGGAATTACTTATCGAAAAGCAGAACCAACAGGTGTCATTGGAGAAATTAAAGGCGGTAAGGCTGGAAAGACCGTCGCATTAAGAGCAGATATGGACGCCCTTTCTGTAGAAGAACTAAATAAAGACTTGCCGTATGCTTCAAAGGAAGAAGGGAAAATGCATGCATGTGGTCATGATGCACACACATCCATGCTATTAATTGCAGCGAAGGCACTAAATGAAATAAAAGAAGAATTACCTGGGAATGTGCGCTTAATATTTCAACCAGCCGAAGAAGTGGCAACAGGTGCAAGGGAAATGGTTAAACAGGGGGCCGTTGAAGGTGTTGATAATGTTTTTGGCATACATATTTGGTCGCAAATGCCAACAAACAAAGTCGCTTGCACTCAAGGACCTTCATTCGCTTCAGCAGATATCTTTACCGTAACCTTTAAAGGAAGAGGGGGACATGGTGCAATGCCGCAGGACTGTATCGATGCAACCATTGTCGCGTCTTCATTCGTCATGAATGTACAGTCCGTCGTATCAAGAACGGTCGACCCCCAAAATCCCGCTGTTTTGACAGTTGGAAAAATGGTCGTTGGCACACGTTTTAATGTCATTGCAGAAAATGCCGTCATTGAAGGGACTGTCCGTTGTTTTGATTCTAAAACACGTGACCATATTGAAAAGCAGCTCCAGATTTATGCTGAAAATGTTGCGAACATTTACGGTGCGACCGCAAAGGTTGATTACTACCGTGGCACGCAAGCTGTCATTAATGATGAATATAGTGCCAAATTAGTGCAAAAGGTGGCCTCGCAAGCGTTTGGCGAAGACGCAATATATAATGAAAAGCCAACAATGGGGGGCGAAGACTTTAGCTTCTATTTAGATGAAGTACCCGGAAGCTTCGCTTTAGTGGGATCAGGAAACCCTGAAAAGGATACGGAATGGGCGCATCATCACGGGAAATTCAACATCGACGAGGATGCGCTTGCTACCGGTGCAGAACTTTATGCCCAATATGCTTGGGCATATTTGAACGAATAACAGACTGAAAAGAAGAAGGAATTTGGGCAATTACAAAAAGTCTTTCAATGTCAGAAGGCCGCCAATTGGCGGCCTTCTGGCGTAAATGGTTAAACTTCCTCTTATGGATATCAAGGGATATTAGAGGAAAAGATTTAGTCCCAGTTACGAATTTATCCTACTTATTCGATTTTTCTGGGACACTGTTTGTTTAGCAAGGACAAAACAGGACATCGGTCGGAAGGGAAAAATAAAATCTGAAGGGAAATTGTAAGGTAGTTCGGATGTACAAAAAAAGAGGGAGATGGAGCTATGAAGAAATTATTTACTAGTTTGGTAGTATTGGCAATGGCCCTTGGGGTATCTTTTTCCACCGCTTCAGCATCTGCTGGAGGTTTTCACCACCCCGAAAGCTGGGATAAGAATTCCATTTTGCGGAAGGACACTCATGGTGTGGAGGTCAGAAATATGCAGTATATCCTGAATGTCATGGGTTTTTATACAGATTCTGCAGTGGTTGACGTTGATGGTATCTTTGGACCAAAAACCGAAGCGGGAGTAAAGAAATATCAAAAAGAAAACAACTTGAAAGTGGATGGTGTGGTTGGCCCCCGGACGTGGGATAGCTTCTCGCAATATATTAAGAAGAATGGCAATGAAACATATGGAGCAGGCGGATACATGGGACTCAGAATTAAATGGAAGTACGACAATCCTTCCTATACATCGGGCTCTAAAGCCTATATTTATGGTAATGGAGATACATTAAGCGACCAATACCGATTGTATGCAAATTAAGATATAGGAAATTCCTTTCATATGAAAAACGTGTCCACAAATAGGCACGTTTTTTATTTTTTGCTTTCCCAAGTTGAATGTATTTGTAAACTCCTGTTCCTTCTAAATAAATGCTATTCCTACCAAGAATAAGTTTAAGTCCAAAAACATAAAAGCTTGTAAAGAAGTTACTGCTGACCCGATAGTGAAAAAGTCCATAATCATTTTGATTCATAAAATATTAATATTATTGAATTTCACTATCTCTCTTAATGCCTATTTATGAAGATGTTGATATGCTCCATTTCGATAGAAAGGGCCGTTGAAATTCCATTCATTTTAAATGGAAAAATGGTAAAGTTAGTGGAGGATCCTCTCCAATCGGCTGTAGCTGCCGTATGGAAGGAGGGAAATCAAAAGATTAATAAATTGAATAATGGC
The DNA here is from genome assembly GCF_046715815.1 of Peribacillus sp. S4. NCBI lineage: Bacteria > Bacillati > Bacillota > Bacilli > Caryophanales > Bacillaceae > Peribacillus > Peribacillus sp. S4. Next base: position 2,104,324 of record NZ_CP175708.1, read on the forward strand.
TGTAGAAGTAAAGGTAAGAATTAGAGGAACTTTATAAAAAGGCTTTGCGGAGGGGGAACTCATATGGACAATTACTTATCAATCAGTGAAATGGCTACCATTCACAGTATCTCAAGGCAAACACTCATTTATTACGATAAGATCGGTTTATTTAAACCCGTACATATAGATGAACATGGTTATCGATATTATAGTGCCGTTCAGATTCCGTTTCTAAGGGAAATTTGCTTTTTGAAGTCGATTGGCATCAAACTGAATGATATTAAGGACCATATAGGAAATCGGAATTTAACGACTGCCATGTCACTTTTGGAATTTCATCAAGAATTCATTGATAAAGAAATAAAGGCCTTGATGAATACACGTACATTCATTCAACAAAGATTAATGAAATATTCAGAAGCCAAAAATATTAAAAGTGAATTGGATACACCCATTATAGAAGAATTTCCTGAAAGGCATGTCTTATTTATACCATTTGAAAATGAATTGTGCCGAGAAGAATTACATTTAACGCTGATGAAAGCTTGGAATGTATTAAGTAAACATGAGATGCTTCCGTCAGAGGGATTTGGCACGATTATTTTAAAGGATAACCTTGGAACGGATGATGTTTTCGAGGGTGCTGGCATATATACTTCATTACCTTTTCTCGATCCTGATATGGATAATATGATGACGTTGCTTGCTGGGCAATATGCATGTGTGTATAAATATGGAATGCCATATAACATTGAGTTTTTAAATGAATTGGTTCAATGGATCCGTGAGAATCAGTATAGAATTGTAGGGGACGTCGTGGACGCTTGCTTATTGGATACGACCTTTTACGAGAATGATAATAGTGTTGATTTTTGTCAGCTGCAAATCCCTGTGGAGAAAATTACTTGAATTTTCAAATATCCATTGACTGTATAGTAGAAATACACTTTAGAATATCATTTATAACCGATACCATATTAGGTTATTTGAATTTAAATGATACATAAGATACAGATCATGAAGTGATAGGGGGATTTTTTATGTCTGAAAAAATGAACAAAGTGACAGATTTACGTTCTGCATTGGAACTCCTGAAATCCATTCCAGGACAATTGATTGAAACGGATGAACCAGTCAATCCTCATGCTGAATTATCTGGGGTTTATCGTCATATCGGTGCTGGCGGAACAGTAATGCGTCCAACAAAAATCGGACCTGCAATGGTTTTCAATCATGTATTGGGACATGAAGATTCAAGCGTGGTGATCGGACTTTTAGCCAGCAGGGAAAGAGTCGGCCTCATGCTGGATACAAAACCGGAGCGACTGGGATTCCTTTTAAATGAAGCTGTAAAAAATCCAATTGTTCCAATCACCATTTCAAATGATAAAGCGAAAGCTCAAGAAGTGGTTCACTATGCAGAAGATCCGGATTTCGATATCAGAAAATTAATACCTGCGCCTACGAATACAGAGGAAGATGCAGGCCCGTATATCACGATAGGCATGTGCTATGCCTCCGATTCAGAAACGGGTGAATCTGATATTACGATACATCGTTTATGTTTACAAAGTAAAGATGAGATGACCATGTATTTTGTTCCTGGACGTCATTTGGAAGTTTTTCGTGAAAAGGCTGAAAAAGCAGGAAAACCGTTACCCATTTCCATTAGTATCGGTGTTGACCCTGCTATTGAAGTTGCTGCTTGTTTTGAAGCGCCAACGACTCCCCTTGGCTTTAATGAGTTGAGTGTTGCAGGGGCGATCAGGAAAGAAGCGGTAGAATTGGTCCAATGCTTGACGATAGATGAAAAGGCTATCGCGAATGCTGAATATGTAATAGAAGGGGAATTGGTTCCCGGAGTGCGTGTTCGGGAAGATCAAAACACCAATACGGGAAAAGCAATGCCAGAATTCCCTGGTTATACAGGTTCCGCTGTTGCGGAACTGCCTCTAATCAAGGTGAAAGCTGTTACGCATCGTGTCAATCCAATCATGCAAACAGTTATTGGACCAAGTGAAGAACATGTGAATATGGCTGGCATTCCAACTGAAGCAAGCATTCTGCAAATGGTGGAAAAGGCCATGCCAGGAAAATTATTGAACGTTTATGCCCATACTTCAGGGGGAGGTAAATACATGGTTGTTCTTCAATTCAAGAAAAGTCAGCCAAGTGATGAAGGGCGCCAAAGACAAGCTGCACTATTGGCGTTCTCTGCCTTTTCTGAACTGAAGCATGTATTCATAGTGGATGAAGATGTGGATCCCTTCGATAGCAATGATGTTTTATGGGCGTTAAATACTCGTTACCAAGGTGATGTTGATACGGTTTTCATTCCTGGAGTGCGCTGTCACCCGTTAGATCCTTCACAAGATCCCGCATACAGCCCTACCATTCAAGAAAAGGGGATTTCCTGTAAAACCATATTTGACTGCACAGTACCATTTCATTTAAAAGATGAATTCAAAAGGTCTGAATTTAAAGAGGTGGATCCAAGTCGATTTGTTCCTGGATTTTCCAATTCATAAGTTTCGATTCAATGACTAATGTAAGGAGGGGAATTAATGAAAATCATTGTTGGGATAACAGGAGCGACTGGAGCCATTTTTGGAATTAGGATTCTTCAGATGCTTAAAAGCAGTGAAGTGGAGACCCATTTAATCATGTCCCCGTGGGCGCATGCGACCATTCAACATGAAACATCTTATTCTGTTAGAGACGTGGAGGGATTAGCTGATCATACCTATTCCTACAAAGATCAAGCAGCAAGAATATCAAGTGGATCTTACCGGGTTGATGGCATGATCGTGGCACCTTGCAGTATGAAAACTCTTTCTTCCATCCGGATGGGACTAGCGGATAATTTATTAACGCGATCTGCTGACGTCATGTTGAAGGAAAGAAAAAAATTATTACTAATGACTAGAGAAACCCCTCTGAATACGATTCATTTAGAGAATATGACGGCGCTTTCCAAAATGGGGACTATTATATTCCCTCCGATGCCAGCGTTCTATAATCATCCTGAGAATGTTAACGATATCATTGACCACCTTGCTTATAGGGCGTTAGATCAATTTGAAATCCATACTCACGGTGCGAAACGGTGGGACGGAATGAAATATCGCACCAAAATATAACGGATTGCTAGTGAAGTAGGGAAAAAGGTGGGAAATGAATGGTATGGAAATGTCAGTAGAAGTTTTCGACTTGTTAAATGGTAAAGAGCTTGTCGACAAGCAGCATGAAGCCATGATGCTGTTGACGGTAAGTGAAGAAGGATGGCCGCATACTGCAATGATAAGCGTAGGTGAGATCGTAGCGATTAGCAGGAAGGAATTAAGGATTGGCCTATGGCCGGATACTTCGACTACTGCCAATGTCATTCGTACTCATAAAGCTACACTGGTTTTGTTTTGGAAAGGTAAAGCACAATATATCAGACTCTCATTAGAGAGATTAAAAGAGCTGCCAAATGCCCAATACAAAAGAGAAAGATTCCACGCCAAAATAATAGAGGCACGGGAGGATATGGCTAAGTATGCTGAAATAACCTCTGGAATTAAAATCGACTTGAAAAACCCTAAAGAAGTTGTTGAACGTTGGAATGAGACCGTAGAGGACCTCCTTCAATAAAAACCCCAGGCATCGACTTTAAGTTACTGGGAAATCGAAATTATCAAATAATAATTGTAAAAATCCGAACTTCATGTAAAATGGAATCATTACATGTATTTATAACTTGCCTATTCATTAACCATTAAAAAAAGCCCTTTTTTAATGAAAATTAATGAACTGACTGGCTATCTTAATTTCTCGATCAAGTTACCTTGATGGTGAAGTTAAGATAGCTTTTTTTATTAAATATGCTGGCTGGTTTATGTTAATAATCATGAAATGGGGAATGTCACTATGGAAATGTATGTAAAGGAATTGGGGAACAAAAGAATTCAAATTGCAGATTATCCTGGAGAGAAAGGGCCAATCATCGCCATACATGGTTTAACGGGTAATCATAAGCAAATGCATTATTATGCAGAAATGTTAAAGGACGAGTACAGAGTCATCTCGATTGACTTGAGAGGGAGGGGAAATAGTTCGGGGGCAGATGTACAGTCTTCTCTTTTTAAACATGCAGAAGATGTAATTGAGTTAATTCAAGAATTAAAGATTAATAACCCGATCTTGATCGGGTATTCAATGGGAGCCTTCATCTCAAGCGTTGTAGCCAGCAAATTAACCTCGGTAAAGGCCCTGATATTATTGGATGGTGCGGCCAATTGCTCTCAACAACAAAGGGACATCGTACAACCTTCTTTAGGCCGATTAAATAAAGAATATGACTATCAAGAAAGCTATATTGCAGAAATTAAGGAAATCTATAGCCGTTTGGGTATCAAATGGACGGATCATCTGCAAAGTGTAGCGGAGTATGAGGTACATGAAGTGGATGGTCATTGGGAGAATAAATCAACAGAAGACAGCGTTCTTAGAGATTTCGATAGTTTTTATTCTTTTGTCCCTAAAGAGGTTTGTCGACTAATTTCCTGTAAAACGTTATTGGTGTATGCCAGTGGGAAAATAGGGGATTTTCCCCCTTTATTTTATGAAGAAGCCTATGTTGATACGAAGAAATATACACCTGATATTGAAACGAGCGTTTCAACTTGTAACCACTATACAATGGTGTTTGAAAATAGGGCGGAGATCAACAAAGAGATAAAGTCTTTTTTAAAAAGAATTTGATTTTTTTGAAGATATTTTTTAAAAAAATATTGAAATTAACAGAAAATAGTGTAATATTATGAATATATAATAAACTTAATTATTGCCTATTCATTAGCTATTAAAAAATAACCTTTTTTAATAACAACTAGTGAACAACTGGCTACCTTAAACACCTGCTGTCAATTATTGATAGTAATGTTTAGGGTAGCCATTTTTGTCGTGATAATGTAAACGCTTAATGAATTTGGGGGTTTTACCGTTGAAAATCATTGATTTAACATTGGAACTTTATGATGGTCTAGTTACGGATAAAGATTTACCTGCAATAGGCATTAAAGATGAACCTTTTGAACATGAGGGGAAATCTGATTCACATCCTAAAGGCTGCCGTTCCAAGTTGATTTCTTTTTCTGACCATAGTGGGACACATGTCGATGTGGCTCCACGTTACTCAGAAAACGGGGAGTCGGTTGAAAACATCAATCTGAAGAATATGTTTGGGGATGCCCTCATACTGGATGTAAGCTTGTTAAAAGCGGCACATGAACCTGTTACGAAAGATTTACTTGAAGAAGCGGAACGCCGGCAGGGAGTATATGTTGAAAAAGACGATATCGTCCTCATCAGGACATGGGGGAAGTCCTGGGGGGAAGAAGACTTTTTTGAAGCACAGGCATTAGATGATAGTGTGGCCCAATGGTTAATTGAGAAGCAAATACATATTGTCGGGTTGGATTTGCCCAATGCCGATTTGAAACAGGATTCAGAAAGCGGAATTCATCAAAAATTACTGAAGAATGATATATATATCGTTGAAAATCTAGTGAATCTCGAAAAATTACCCAAGCATTCCCGTTTTCTTTTCTTCGGGATTCCTTTAAAACTAAAAAATTCAACCGCTTCACCTATTAGAGCACTATCGATACTTGACTCTCAATTAATTTAAAGAGGTGCAGACGAATGAGCGAAGGATTATTGTATTTCAAGGAAGTATATGATGTTGTACCAGGCTGGGTACAAAAAATGCACGATTATAGCCCTAATGCACTTGATCACTATACCAACTTGCGCAGTAACATCATGCAAGAGGGAGCCTTGACGAAGAAGGAGAAAGATATATTACTGGTCGGCATGAATGCTGCAAGGTTGTATGAACGGAGTATGGTTTACCATACAAAAGGGGCAATGGATGGTGGAGCAACATTACCGGAACTGGTGGAATACCTAATAGTTTCATACTTATATAACGGAACTAAGGCATTAAAAACTGGGATAAAGTCATTGGAATATGCCCTTGAACTTAAAGGGATTCGATATCCTGAAGGAAGTGGCCATAAAGAAACAACAGAAGAAATCCTGTTGTATATGATTGAGTTATTAGGTGATGAGGAAACGGGATTCGTCTCGAATGTTTTGAAACTGGTTAAATCGGAAGGCCAAAACTCCCTTAAAGATTATATATTAAGTGACTCAGCTGTATCAAAAAGGCTAAAACATATCCTTATGACAGGAATATTCATTACAGAATTAAAAGGGAAACAGGTTGGGGAATGGATGGAGGCGGCAAGGGTAAATGGAGCTTCGGAAGAACAATTAGCGGAAGTGGGCCTCATTTGCTTATTGACTGCTGGAATACCTGCTTGGTTTGAGGCAAGCGATTCATTGATTGAAAATAAGTAACGTGAGATTGGTGGGGAAAACATGACGAAAGTACATCAAGATATAGAAGCAGCTTTATCTTGTGTGAAGAATGGTCATACATTAATGGTAGGTGGATTTGGCTTGATCGGGGCCCCTCTTACGTTAATAGATGGATTGGCCAAAAAGGATGTAGCAGGCTTGACCGTAATCAGCAACAATTTAGGCGAGAAAGGGAAAGGTCTGGGAGCTCTCCTAAGCCAGAAGAAAATAAAAAAAGCGATCGGTTCTTATTTTACAAGCAATCGTGAAATTGGGGAGTTTTACCAACGTGGCGAAATAGAGTTAGAACTATTACCACAGGGAACATTAGCTGAATCCATTCGTGCTGGCGGTGCAGGCATAGGCGGTTACTATACGAAAACGGGTGTAGGGACGGATTTAGCAAAAGGAAAAGAAGAAAGGGAAATAAATGGGGCTACATATATTTTTGAACCTGCCATAAGAGCAAATGTAGCTTTAATCAGGGCATGGAAGGCAGATACACTTGGTAATCTTGTTTATTATAAAACGGCTCGAAACTTTAATCCGGGAATGGCAACGGCCGCAGATGTCGTAATTGCAGAAGTGGATGAGATAGTTGAACCTGGAGAACTTTCGCCAGAGGAGATTGTAACACCGCATCTATTCGTCGATGGAATCATTAAGGCAAAGAAAATCCTGACGAAGGAAGGTGTGAAAGATTATGGGTGACAAAGAATTCATGCAAAATATGATAGCAAGACGCGCGGCAAAAGAATTGACGGGTCCATGTATAGTGAACCTTGGAATCGGGATTCCGACCTTGGTTGCAAAGTACATTGATGATGAAAATGTTTTTTTCCATACGGAAAATGGATTGTTGGGAGTTGCTGATGTAGAGGAAGATGAAATCGATCCCAATTTAGTCAATGCAGGCAAGTTACCAGTAGGGCAATCGATTGGGGCATCATTCTTTAATAGTGCAGAATCGTTTGCAATGATCCGTGGAGGTCACATTGATGTTGCCATCTTAGGTGTTTTGCAGGTAGGTCAAACCGGTGAAATTGCAAATTGGGCGGTACCAGGCAAGAATATCATGGGTGTTGGAGGAGCGATGGACCTGTTGGTTGGCGCCAAAAAAGTGATCGTGACCATGACACATACAAGTAAGGAGGGTAAAAGTAAAGTTTTAAAGAAATGCACCTACCCGATTACTTCCACTAGAAGCGTTGACATGATCATCACCGAGTTGGCTGTCTTTGAAGTTATTGACAAACAGTTGAAATTGATTGAATTGATGCCCGGTGTAACGATCGAAGAAGTAAGAGCAAAAACAGAAGCGGATTTTATCTATTAAATGTTAAAAAGGTGGATTAAATGAAAATACGTTCAGTAGAAGTATACATTATTGATTTACCCACAATTCGTCCTCATCAGCTTGCCATGCATACGATCGTGGAACAAACGATCATTCTTGCCCGTGTCATGGATGAAGAAGGCGCGGAAGGTTGGGCAGAGGTGGCGACAATAGGTGGGGCTTCATATGGTGAGGGGACGCCAGAGGCGATAAAAGTGAATATTGATACATATATCGCCCCGCTTATCATTGGTAAAGACCCCGTCCATTATGACAAAATCATGCATGAAGTTTCACTCAATGTTAGAGGAAATAATTTTGCGAAGGCTGTCGTTGAATCAGCCATGGTGGATTTGGTAGCCAGAAGAAGAAACATCCCTGCTTATGAATTATTCGGTGGACAAATTCATAAATCATTGCCGGTGGCATGGACTTTGGCAAGTGGGGATACGAATAAAGATATCGAAGAAGCGAAAGAATCCTTACATCAAAAACGTCATAATATCTTTAAATTGAAAATTGGCAAAGGGAATCCATATAAGAATGTGGAGCATGTATTGAAAATTATTGAAGCAGTGGGAGATCAAGCACGCATTACGGTTGATGTTAATCAGGCATGGGATGAAACAACGGCTACGTATTGCATTGAAGCTTTACAGGAAGGCGGGGTTTCCATGGTCGAACAGCCGCTGCCAGCTTGGGATAATGAAGGGATGGCAAGATTGACCGATCGTTTTAAGGTCCCGATCATGGCCGATGAGTCATTGAATTCTTTACAAGATTCATTCCAAATAGCTAAACATAGAGCAGGTAATTCGTTCGCCTTGAAAATATGTAAACATGGCGGGATGACCCAAACGAAAAAAGTGGCTGCAATTGCTGAAGGTGTAGGTTTTGGTTTGTATGGGGGAACGATGATTGAATCATCATTAGGCACGGCCATTTGTGCCCAACTTTATTCAACCATTCCCAAATTTGAATTCGGTACTGAATTATTTGGTCCGTTACTTTTTAAAGAAAATATTACGCTAAACGAAATAAAATATGAGAATTATGAAATAATCATCCCGGATGGTCCAGGATTTGGCATGGAGATAGATATGGAAAAAGTAAAACATTTTTCAAGAGGTCTTTAATTAATATAAACTGGAAAGGGGATTATGGAAAACCCACTAGTTTATGCAAGTAATCTTGAGAGGATGTAGTTTTATATGGGACAGCCAACATTATTAATCACCGCCTATGCGAAGGCGCCGCAAAATACGAGCATGTATGAAAATTATAAATACGCTGGGATGGTATTGGAAATTCACAAGGAAAGTCACATCATCATTAATGCAGAATTTACGTTTTTAACAACATTGGCCCAGGATTTTTTTAAGCGAATGATAGTTGGTTTTGATTTTAGTAAAGATATTGATTCTTTAATAGAGAATATTAAAACGGACTTTTTAGCTCCATCGCAGCAGTCGGTGATTGTTGCCCTGAAAATAGCTCACCAGAGATATAAGGATAGTTTAGAAGAAAGAAATAAAAATAGCAGGAGGTAGAAAATTGAGCAATGTAGTTATTATAGACTCGGTTCGCACCGCTATAGGGAAATTAGGGGGAGCATTGGAAAATGTTCCTGCCGATTTCCTGGCAGCTGCTGTCCTTGATGAAGTGATCAAGAGAGCGGATATTCCTAAAGAGAGTATTGATGAAGTGATCATGGGACAAGCCAAACAAAGTTCAGACGCGTCGAATATGGCAAGAGTTGCATCACTCCGGGCAGGATTTCCTGTGGAAGTACCAGGTTATACCGTACACAGACAATGCGGATCCGGCATCCAGGCAATCAATTCTGCCAGTCAACAAATACAAAGCGGATTAGGAGATGTAATCATTGCAGGCGGAGCGGAATCAATGAGCACGGCCCCATACTATATGAGAAATATCCGTTTTGGATTGAAATCAGGGAATGGACAGTTATTGGATCCGAATACGGAAAGCCAGCCAGGATCACAGCCCATTGAAGATTACGGAATGTTAACGATGGGAATGACAGCAGAAAATCTCGCTGAAAAATATTCCATTTCAAGGACTGAACAAGATGAATTTGCTTTAAGGAGCCAAGAAAATGCAAGACGGGCAATTTCCACTGAAATATTCACGAAAGAGATCGTTCCCTATCAAATCAAAACGAAAAAAGGGGTAATGGAATTTAATGCGGATGAGCACCCAAGAGAAACCAGTCTGGAAAAGTTGGCTGATTTAAAACCGGTTTTCAAGAAAAATGGAACGGTGACCGCTGGAAATAGCAGTGGAAGAAATGATGGTGCATCCGCTCTGATACTAATGTCGGAAGAAGCAGCAAAAAGGCATGGTAAAAAGCCGAAAGCAAGAGTGATCGCTCAAGCGGCAGCAGGCGTATCTCCGAACCTCATGGGGCTGGGGCCTGTCAACTCTACCTTGAAAGCGCTTCAAATGTCGGGGCTGAAACTGGATGATATTGATTTAATAGAACTGAACGAGGCCTTTTCTGCACAAGCTTTGGCAGTTATCAAAGAATTGAAGCTTGATATGAATAAGGTGAATCCTAACGGCGGTGCCATTGCCATGGGACATCCAATTGGTGCCACTGGTGCAATTTTAGCAACCAAATTGATACATGAGTTAGAAAGAACCGGAAAAAGATATGGGCTAGTCACACTATGTATAGCAGGTGGATTAGGAATCAGTACCATCATTGAAAATCAACAAATATAAAAACTTTTAAAAAATTGGAGGAAGTATTATGAAGAATCAAAAAGTAATCGACGTTTATAATGGATTGGTAGTTAAATTCAAGGAATTAGTTAGTGAATATGAAATAGATCATAATGACTATCAAGCTCTTGTTGATTGGATGGATCAATTAGGCAGGGCAGGGGAAATTCCGTTATTTATGGATGTTTTCTTTGAAACGCATGCACTTCAGGAAATGTATAAAAGCGTAAAAGGAACGGAACCTACTATTCTAGGACCATATTACATTGAAAATACGCCAGTCGTTCAAAATCCCGGAATGCTGCCACAACGAGAAAATGAACCAGGTGACGCCCTTTACTTTTCAGGATCTGTTAAAGATGTTAATGGAAATCCGTTGGCAAATACCAAAATCGATATGTGGCAGGCTGATGCAAATGGTGAATACTCCTATTTCGCTGAAGGTATTCCAAATGATAATTTACGTGGTGTTTTTTATACGGATGCGAATGGTAATTTTGAAATAAAAACAGTTGTACCGGGTAATTATTCAATTCCAACAGATGGACCTTCCGGACAATTCTTAAAGTGGATCGATCATCATGCATTTCGTCCAGCACATTTACACCTCCTGTTCCAACCGGAAAATGGCGATAGATTAGTAACGCAAATATATTTCGAGGGCGATGAATATTTAGAAAATGATGTTGCACAAGGTGTTCGCGGAAGCTTAATTACGAAGTTAGAAAAACATTCAGGTGCAGAAAAAGGATTGAAAAATGATTATTATACGGCTCATTTAGATTTTGAACTAAGATTGCAAGATAAACCTGTTTTCAATAAAGCTGTCGTAAAAAACTAATCTTAGCTAAGAATATGAAGGCAAAGAATCTAGAAAAAAAGGGTAGTTTCCTTAGTAAATATATCTTTTAAACGAAAGTGTCTAAGCGGGTAATAAAAATAAAAAAGATGGTTTGTTGAACATTTCCAATCTTCATTATCTGATTTTTTGAAAACTTTCCGAGTTCCTATTTTGGAACTCGGAAAAATAAATTCGTAACGGATATTATTTTAAATGATGGGAGGCGGAAAATGCGTAGTGTAATTGCTTCGGATATCATTGCTGTCAGTAAATTTAACCGCTTTCATTTACTTGTTTTTCTTTGGTGTTTTTATGCCATCGCTTTTGATGGGTATGAAATAGCGATGTATGGTGTGGGTTTGCCTTGGATGATGGAAGAGTGGGATCTAACTTCCATTCAGGCTGGGGCAGTCGGCAGTTATTCCTTATTCGGCATGATGATGGGCGCCTTGATTTTAGCACCGATTGCAGATAAACATGGCCGGAAGAATGTTCTCGTCATTTGCATGATTTTGTTCAGCGTATTTACCTTGGGGGCAGGGATTGCACCCAACCTTACATGGTTTACCGTCATGCGTTTCATAGCGGCAATAGGCATGGGAGCTTTGATGCCGAATGTTATATCGCTAATGACTGAATATTCCCCAAAACAAAATCGGGCCATCATTGTAGCTGCGATGTATTGTGGCTATTCAATCGGCGGAATCCTGGCATCGTTAGTGGGAATGTATATCATTCCTTATACGGATTGGCGTGTATTATACTTTATTGGGATCTTGCCATTACTTACACTTCCAATATTCATGAAGCAGTTTCCTGAATCCCTTTCCTACTATCTAGCAAAAAAGGAATTTGGTAAGGTTGTTGAAATCCTTAATAAGGTCAAACCAGAAGGGGATTTTAAAGAAACTGACGATTTCAGGCTTAGTGAAGCTGAACAGAGGGGGAAAGGATCTCCAGTAAAAAAACTATTCACGAATAAACGGGCATTCAGCACGATTTCCATATGGATGGCTGTGTTCTGTACATTGATGATGGCTTACGGATTAAATACATGGCTTCCAAAAATGATGCAGGATTCCGGATTCAGTATCACCTCAAGCCTATCATTTAACCTGGTTTTATGCCTTGGTCAAATAGGAGGCTCATTAATCGGCGGTTATTATGCGGGGAAAATTGGGCATCGTAAAATTCTTGTTACACTATTCTTTTTAGGGGCCGTTACCTTTGTCGCATTGAGTGCTACGACTAATACCATCGGAGTATATTTACTTATTTTTATGGGGGGTGCATGTACTGTTGGTGCCATGAACTTAGCCAATCCGTATATCACAGAATATTACCCCCGTGAAATCCGTACGACGGGAATGGGCTATTCGCAAGCTATAGGCAGGATTGGCTCCATTCTCGCTCCTACTTTAATTGCCTTTCTTCTATCAACAGGCATGGATTCGAAGGTGGCTTTTGCTACATTTGCCCTGCCAAGTATCATCGCAGCGGTCGGTTATATTCTGGTCCAAGAAAAACATGGATCTTTTGACAGGGTAGTCAAGGAGGACACTGAAGAGGTAGAATCAGAGAAGACTGTAACTATATAAAGAAATGATTCACAATTCGGAATACAATCCCCTTGTTTGTTTAACTTTGCAACAAGGGGATCTGCAATTCAATGTTTCTAGGGAAACTCAGATTGATAAGTGATAGCAGGAAACATATAAGCATTTATGAAATTTCAATAGAATTAGTAGAACGATGTACTAATATTGGGCATTAGGTTAGGGGGAAAAATATTGAGCTCAGAATTAAAGGCAATAATAGACGATCGCACATCGGAACTGGTAACGGATAGATCAAAAAAAGGAAAACCGAGAACTGTTCGATGGTTCATCTTATCTCTCATTGCTTTAGTCACTTGTATTAATTACATTGACCGTGCCATCATTTCGCTTGCAGCTCCGAATATTCAATCCGATTTACATATTGATCCGGCTATGATGGGAATCATATTTTCCGTATTTGGCTGGAGCTATACCTTTTCGATGCTATTCAGCGGCTATTTTCTTGATAGATTCGGTCCTAGGAAGGTATACACGGTTTCCCTCGTTTTATGGTCTGTATTTACATTCATGGTAGGAACCGCGAAAAATATATCGTCACTTATTACATATCGCATAGGGCTTGGTGCCTTTGAATCTCCCTCCATACCTACTAATGCCTGGTGTGTATCCGAGTGGTTTCCTAAAAAAGAACGTGCCACTGCTGTAGGGATTTATACGGGTACCCAATATATTGGGCTAGCCTTCCTGACTCCAGTTTTTACTTGGATCATCATAACCTTTGGCTGGAATTACCTGTTTTATATCGCCGGAATTATTGGGATTCTTATTGGATTTGTTTGGTATGGATTCTATCGGAACCCTAGGGAACATAAGCGGATTTCTCAGGAAGAGCTAAATTATATCAAAGAAGGCGGAGGAATGATCGGAACTGAAGAGAAGCATCCTTTCTCCTGGAAACGAATAGGCCAACTGCTTAAACACCGTCAAATTTGGGGAATGTTCATCGGGCAATTTTCCATTCAAACCACTTTGTTTTTCTTTATGACTTGGTTTCCATCCTATTTGATTGATGAAAAGGGAATGACGATGTTAAAAACGGGAATTTATGCGAGTATCCCATACATTGTTGCCATATTAGGAACTCTCATTGGCGGCCGATGTTCCGATTGGATGCTGACTCGCGGTATATCAACAGGATTGGCACGTAAACTTCCCATTATAGTCGGATTGTTATTGTCTTGTTTGATTCTTGGGGGAAATTATACGGATTCACCAAACATAGTCATCACCTTTATGGCGATAGCATTCTTTGGACAGGGGATGGCATCAACAGTTACCGGTGCCCTTTTAGCTGATATTGCGCCGAAAGGAATGGTGGGCCTAACGGGCTCCTCACTATATTTCGTAGCTAACATTGGCGGGGCTTTATCGCCGTTAATCGTCGGTTTAATCATTAGTGCGACACATTCTTATGCAGCAGCGCTAACTTTCATATCCGTAGTGGCCCTAATTGGCGCTTTTGCTTATATCTTTCTTATTGGAAAAGTCCAGCGTATAGAAATCACAATGAAAAACTAAATGGAGAAAGGCGGAATTACATTGAAACTGAGTTTATGCACGACAGGATTTAAAGAATGGGACATAGAGGAAATAATAAATTGGCTGCTTCCTTTGCAAGCGGATGTTAAAGGACTGGAATTATGGAATAAGCATATAGAGCGATTTCAGGAGAAGCACGGACCACTGGACAAATTAGCCAAATTACTTGAAACCAATGATCTACAAATACCTTCCATAAGTGGATATACGACTTTTTCGAAACTATGGAACCAAAAAGAACATCAAAACGAAATCAATCAAGCAAGAAAATTGTTAGATATGGCTCATCAATTAAACTGCCCATTAATACGGACATTCGCAGGCCATATTGCATCAAGGAATGCCTCACCAGAGCAATGGTCGGAAACGGCTACCGAATTAAATAAATTAGGGCAAATGGCTGATCTATATGGAGTGGATGTAGCAATAGAAATTCACTATGACTCTTTTGCCGATAACCTCGAAGCCATTCATAAGCTTTTAGAAGATATCAACCATCCACGGATAAAACTGATTTTCGATGGTGCTAACTTATACGTTGATCAATTGAATCCGAAGGAGGTATTGGAATCCATCTTCCCCCATGTCAGCCATGTACATTTAAAAAATTATCACTACAATCATAAAGAGCGTTATAAAAACAAACCAGCACCCATTTTTAGTGGGGACGTTGACAATCTTCGTTTACTTGAAGAATTGAGAAAGCGAAATTATACTGGCTTTGTTTCTCTCGAGTACTTCGGCCAGGAAGGAATGCCCAACTTGCTTGCCTCAATAGAACAATGGAAACAACAACTGACATATTGATTCTTTTGGGTATTTTAGATGAAGATCAATGGTGGGAATTCAACTTTTATTTAAATGATTTTGGACGATTCCGAATTCTCTATGGAAAGAACCGCGACAAATGGATTTAAAAAGGATTCCACCGGTACATGGGAGCTGCATAATTGACAGCTCTTATGATGCTAAAATAATTGAACAATTGAAGTATTTAGTGAAAGCTGCCGTATTTGGTGGCTTTTCATTATAATTGTGTTTTAATCAAATCTCTGGGGAATTGTAAAATGGTTGTGTGCGACGCTATCAACTATATGGACCGAGAGAACCTGGTGTGGCAGGTTCCACTCTTCAGCAAGAATTAGGGCTAACTGCAACACAGTTGGGTTGTTATTCTCAGCTTTCGATTTTATTTTTAACAAAATTGTGGTGAAAAGGGATTGAGTTAAATTATCATGCATTATCGGCCAATGAGAAATAAGATAAATGTGTAAAGTTATAGTGAATTTGGTTAAATATTAAAACAATAAATAGCTTTCTTATTGGCAATAACTTCAACATGGCAGTAGCCTCTTCTGTAATCCAAGATGAATATATTAAATTTAAAATTTATGTTTGGTGCCCTTATTAGTAAGGCTCAAGGTTGTAAAAAAAATAATAATAAACTGTTTCCTATCTAGGGATGTAAGCGTTTTATTTGAGCGCCATAAATTAATTATAAAATCACCGGTAAATTTGATCCATTATAATAAGATCCTTACTCAATTAATTGATTAGGTTTAGTTCAAGAGCGTTATGACCCAAAAATGAGTATATAGGATCATCCAGCAGAAGGGAAGACTTCAGGTTTTTAAAAAGGAAAATCTTAAGGAGGATTAACTATGAGCAATCCATTGAAGGTAGAAAATGAAAATGTTTCTATGTCCATTAAACATAGAAAACCATCTCGTGCTAGATTTATGATTCTTTCACTTTTGTTTTTTGGAACTGCAATAAACTATCTTGATCGTACAAACATGGCAGTAGCCGCTTCTGCTATTCAAGATGATCTGGGGTTAGATCCAGCTATGTTAGGGCTAATTCTTTCTGCCTTTGGTTGGACATACGCGTTCATGCAAGTTCCCGGTGGATGGCTAACCGATCGTTTTGGCCCTCGGGTGGTATATGGCATATCTCTTTTATTGTTTTCACTTTTTACTCTTCTACAAGGGTTTGCCAAAAACTTCGGGACCTTATTCGGACTGCGCCTTGGCCTTGGATTTGCAGAATCACCTGCCTTTCCTGCAAACAGCCGTGTTGTCGCCTCTTGGTTTCCACAACGTGAACGCGCACTAGCTACTGGTGTTTACACAGCAGGTGAATATGTAGGGTTAGCAATCGCAACTCCTTTTCTATTTTGGCTATTGTCCTCTTTCGGCTGGCATTCAATCTTTATCGTGACAGGTATAATTGGATTGATTTTTGCTTTAGTTTGGTACAAGTTTTACAAGGATCCGAAGGACAGTAAGTATATTAACAAGGAAGAAATGGATTATATACGTGAAGGAGGTGGACTAGCCGATAGCGCTGGTCAAGGTCAAAAAATTAATTGGTCAAAGGCACGGCATCTTTTTAAGCATCGTCAATTCTGGGGAATCTATATTGGACAGTTTGCCGTTGCATCAACTCTTTACTTCTTTCTCACGTGGTTTCCAAGCTATCTTGTTCAAGAAAAAGGGATTACTTTGCTAAAAGCTGGCTTTATTGGTTCTATTCCATACATTGCTGCAGGGATTGGTGTGCTTGTAGGTGGTTTTTGGTCAGATAAAATGGTAAAACGTGGAGTGTCCGTTGGTGTTGCACGTAAAACCCCCATTATCCTTGGATTGTTGGGTGCTTGTACAATTATACTGGCCAACTATACAACGTCTATTGCTTTTGTTATCGCGGTTATGTCGTTCGCATTCTTTTCCCAAGGAATGTCAGCCATAACATGGACTCTAGTTTCAGATATGGCTCCAAAAGAGCTAGTCGGCTTAGCGGGCGGGATATTTAATTTTGCAGGAAACTTATCAGCAATTGTTACGCCTATCGTCATTGGAATAATTTTGAGCGCAACTAATTCATTCAATGGGGCCATTGTTTTCGTAGGTGTAGTTGCCTTAATTGGAGCTTTATCATACATCTTCATTGTAGGCGATGTTAAAAGGATTGAAATATCGGATAATGAATAAATGCCATTTTTACAGTGAAAAAGAGATGTTAAAAGCTCATGACAGATCTCCATGGGTGGTAAATTATACTTCATAGGAAATTGTTATGAGTCTTTTTAATATTCAATATTTACATAGGAAGAAAGATAATTATTTTGGAGGTTGTTCTACAATTCCTTATATCTTGCCTTATTATGCGGAAAAGGAATTTCCGAGATGGGCGGGATAGCATTGTTGCTATTGTCCGTAAAAGTCACGAACGGCTCATTTTTTTATAAGCGTTATGCAGGAATTAAAATTCATTTTTTAAATTCTGGGGTATCATCTTGTTCTTTCCAAGATGGTATATAATTTCTATTTTTGGTGTTAAAAGTAATGATCAATTCTATCGATTATTTGTAATTAATCGTCTTTTTCCATTTTCAGATAGAGATAAAGTGCATTTGAAAAATAAATTATCCCTCGGTCGATATAATTTGATGGTTACTAAAAAGGCCTTCATTGTACTAATTAAACCAGAAAATATATTATTTGATTAATATGGTCAATGAAATATGTTATTTAACCTGACATGCTAATTGCTTTTTTTTCCATTACCAATTATATTTAAAAATACCTTCTATTAAGTCTGTCTAAATTTCAGGAAAGAGTTTTTGATAGAAGTGATTAGTTATAAAGGAAAAATGATTGGGGAAATATGTGAGGCAATGGTCCAGAAAGGTAAAAAATTATACTAGTCCTCTTTGGTTAAAGAAATTTATAAACAAAGGTGGGTATGAGATGGGCTTGTTAGGTAGAGTGGTTTTTTTAAAAAGATTAAGAGATGAACTGTTTGAAAAAAGAAAACAAGGAGTCACTGACCTTCAAATTGATGAAATTGACAAGCAAATACGGAAGATTAATATAGAGATACAGAATATGAGGAAGATGATGGAATAATTATTTTCTTATTTTTAATTTACCCGACTTGAAGGATTTTTACCATCCGAATTTTTTAAATGGGGCGGCTCTACAGAAAGTATGGACGCTTTTTCTTATTGATCATAGTTCGTGTGGTAGCACTACAGACTGTACAGTAAGGAGTTTTAACCGCCTCCTTACATGTATGTATCGCTGCGGGGCATTAAATGATGTGCTAACGACTACCTGTATGACTCATGCTTCGCTTGAATTCGGTAGGTTCCTCTACCATTTATAGCTACTGCCGCTATATCGAACGAGCCGAAAGCCGTGAGATTAAGGCATTAGTAGAATATTTTTATACAAAACCATTTAAGATAAAAACCAACTTCATGACTTAATCTAAGGGTTTTTTCTTAAATTAGTAGGGAGTTGCATGGGCAGCTCTTTTTCTTTAGGTACTAAAGAGGCAGGTTAGTTCGGGACATGGATGGTGATACTGTTAAGTGGTTTGATCATACAATTAAGATAGTAATTCGAAGGGGAGGATTAAAATGATTATTGATTGCCATTTTCATGTGGATGAAACAATGTTGACTCTAGAAAAAATGATAGAGGGTATGGATAAAAATGATGTAACCAAAACAGCGCTAATTGCCCCCATGAACGGAACAATGTTTGAATTGGATAGCATTTTTCAACAAGGTTTACAACATTTATTCCGTTTTCTAATTCTAAATGTACCTCAAATTGGGCTCGGAATTTATGATGGTCTAGTAAAGGATGGGTATTTGAAACTTTATGGAAATTCATACAAGATTTTCACCAAGCCGGACAATGATATTGTTGCTACTGCAATTGATCGATTTCCAGACCGGTTTCTAGGCTGGGTAGCAGTTAACCCTTTGATTCATGTATCAGTGGAAGAAGTAGAATTATATCTTAATAAACCTGGTTTTATTGGGGTGAAAGCCCACCCATTCATGCATGAATATAGTATTAAGGCACTTGATCCAGTTGCAGCTATGTGTGAAACAAAAGGCATTCCCATGATTATTCATCTATCTTCCGAACCAGACTCCTATAAATACTTACCTGAAAATTACCCTAAACTTAAATTAATTTATGCTCACGCAGGCCTTCCTTTTTGGAAAAAACTATGGAACTACGTCAAGAATCAACCTAATGTATTTGTTGATACCTCAAGTGATTACATTAATCCATTTATTGTAAAGAAGGCAGTGGAATCTTTAGGGTATCGTAAAGTTCTTTATGGCTGCGACGGACCATATGGAATGAAAAAATTTAATGAATATGACTATTTGACAAAGAAAAGTTGGGTTGATTCACTTCAAGTTCCTGATAACCAAAAGGAATATATACTTGGAAAAAACTTTTTAGCATTGATTGATTAATTCAAAACTCTATCAATAGATCAGTTAGCAAGTGGGGTAAGGAAGTTCCCTTTTCATTGTGAATGTAGAGATTAACTGAAAATTATCAGTTAATCTCTACATCGGGTTCTTTCCGTTAGTTTGCTATGCAATTTTTAAATTGCTGTTCTAACTCATCTTTATTTAGGTCCTTTCCAATAAAAACAAGTTCACTTAGTCTTGTTTCACTGTCTTTCCATTTCCGATCTGGTCTTCCTGAAAATAACATATGAAGTCCCTGGAATACTATTCGTTGTTGGATTCCTTGTATATGAAGAATTCCCTTATACCGTAATAAATCTTCCCCTTTTTCTTGAACGAGGTAACTCATCCATTCATTTATCTTATCGAAATCGAGTGGCTTTTCTTCACGAAAGGCAATCGATGATACCTTATCATCATGATGGTGATGGTGATGATCTTCTAAGAAATGAGGGTCAATTTCTAGCTTGCGATTCACATCGAACGTATTAATTCCTAAAATATCTCTTAAATTAATATTGCAATTTTGAGCATGCATTCTCTTAGCTGCAGGATTCATGTTGGTAAGTCTTCGCTCCAACGTATTCAGGTCGTCACCAGATACTAAATCCGTTTTATTTAGAATAATCACATCAGCGAAAGCAATTTGCTCTTGTGCCTCATCATGACTATCCAAATGCTTTGTAACATGCTTGCTATCCACGACAGTGACAATACTGTCCACTTCGAATTTTTCGGATAGTAATTCATCCATAAAAAAGGTCTGGGCAACAGGTGCCGGATCAGCTAAACCCGTTGTCTCAATCAAAACACGATTGAATTTTGTCTGCCCCTGTTCACTTGAAAAAACCAGAGTTCGTAGGATGCGAATTAAATCCCCACGAACCGTACAACAGATGCAACCATTGTTCATTTCCAAGATTTCCTCATCAGCATCAACTACTAACTGGTTGTCTATTCCAACTTCTCCATACTCATTAACGATAACCGCGATCTTTTGATTGTGCTTTTCTGTTAGGATCCGATTTAAAAGCGTTGTTTTACCTGCACCTAAATAGCCAGTCAGAATGGTGACCGGGATTTTGTTTGTTTCTATCAAAGTCATATTTTTTCTCTCCATTTATTTTATTTTTGATACTCTAATTACTTTTTCCTTGTCTTTTGTTACCCCTGCAACGACTCCTTCTGCGCGTACAAAACCATCCCCAAGGAATGAGTGGCTTACTTTTTCTGTATAATCCTCATTAGCAAGGAGTGAATCGACGAAAGGGGAGGCATCCTCAGGTTTTAAATTTTTATACCAAGTTCCTTTCGGATAGGCGATGACAACGCACTTATCATGGCATCTTCCATTACAACGTGTGCGAGTTGTATGAATGGTGTCGTCTACCTGTCGGTCTGAGATTTCTTTACGAATTGCTTGAGTCAGTTCCTCTGATCCGACCTCAGTACAGCTGCTACCATTACAAATGAGTACATGATGCTTCGTATTACTTAAATTCCATGTGGCCATATTTAATTTTCCCTCCAATTAAATCGTAATAATTACGATTTAAAATCAATTATTGTCTCATTTTTCACTTTCTAAACGACTAAATTCACTAAATTACCGAGTAAGCAGCATTTTCAGTAGAGCTATATCCTGAAAGGATGTTTTTACCAACTGGAGTTTTGATGCCTAGAAGTAAACCTTCTTGTATTAACTCCCGAAAGGCGATTCTAAACATCTTAATCTTTCTTATATCCTTAAGGTCTTCCTGTAAACTAGAAACGATTATGCAATCGAGTAGGGGATGAGTCTACCTTTCGCTTTTAATTCCTTTTTCAGGTCAAGCGTAATTTTCAACTAATATCAGGGGTTGCTTCACTTTTTCCACCTTCTATTTATTTGCCAATTGGATTTCTCCTTTCTCATATAAATATTGTATGATTGAACAAAACGTAATCATTACGATTTGAATGATGTTATTTTACCCCTTTTTTAAGCCATGTGCAAATACTAAAACGTTCAGCAAAAGTTAATGTTCCAAGGACATGCTATTTTTCTCTGAATTTTTGAGTGTTTTCTATAGGTAGCAGTGATCTAATCCATCCCCAATAAACACTAGAATATTGTTACCTTTAAATCTTTTGTATGGAAGGGATGCCATAAGAATTGATATACCCTTTATTCGATAAATGGAGCCAGGCGTTGTTCTTAAGAAGTCTTCTTGTTAATAGGGTGAAGGTAGGGAGCAGGGATGGCACCATTGTATATCATTCTTACTTTGTTCTTTACTTTATTTACTATATGAGCAGGATCCCCCATCATCACAGTCGAACACCATAGAGTATGAAGTAGTATGATGAGAAGTATGAAGTGAAGCTGAATAGGAGGGTGAATATGCAGAATCATGAGCTGGAACAAGTCATAAAAAATGCGGACAGGGCAATAAATAAGGAGGATTTCGATCATTTAATGGAGTTCTATTCAGAGGATGCGACTTTAGTTGTCAAACCTGGAACAGTCGCAAGAGGAAAAGAGGAAATCCGCCGGGCATTCATTGCTATCGCTGAATACTTTAACCATAGTTTAATCGTCAATCAAGAAAAGATGGCAATAATCGATACAGGTGATACGGCATTGGATGTGGCACAAGCCAAGCTAAGTGCCAATCAAAAGGACGATTCCGAATTCTCGATGGAAAGAACAGCGACATATGTTTTTAAAAAGGACTCCACGGGTACATGGCGCTGTATAATCGACAACTCTTATGGTGCTGAAATAATTAAGAATTGAAGTAATTAGCTGCCGTAAATGGTGGCTTTTTATTTTTTACAGCTAGATTAGATCTGTATGTAAAAAATTGCCTATGTATAGAAGTGATGATGAAATGAAGAAATGATTGTACCCAATAATAATAACAAAAACTACATTAAAAACATTAATGTACGACAAAATAAGAAGACGATATCCTTAAGATATCGCCCTCTCATCATTTACCACGGGTTAATATTCCTCAATGGTCGCTTATTTTAAAGCTGATAAACTTCTGCTCCATCATTTCCTGCATCGCATATTTGACGCCTTCCCGGCCAACACCGCTGTCCTTCCAGCCTCCATAAGGCATATTATCAATTCGGTAAGTTGGGATATCATTGATTACGACTCCACCTGTTTCCAAGCGTTCCGCCGCATAAAAAGCTCGTTCTATACTCGGAGTCATCACTCCTGAGTTCAAGCCGTAGCGCGAATCATTTGCATCATTGATGGCATCATCCAATGTATCGAAAGGGAAAATGCAGACAATCGGACCAAATACTTCGAAACGAAATACCTTTGAGTCACGATTTACATTGGTTAAAACGGTAGGCAATAGTACATTGCCTTCCACTGTACCGCCGCACTCAACTTTTGCTCCTTCCTGTACTGCCTCATCAATCCAACTTTGTAACCGCTCCAATGATTTTTTTGAAATCACCGCTGTAATATTTGTATTTTCCTCGAGAGGTGAACCGATGACAAGCTGTTTTGTGGCACTGACGAAACGTTCTAAAAATTGTTGGTATAGTGATTTGTGGACATATATCCGTTGAATCGAGATGCACACCTGCCCATTATTCGTAAATGACCCCATTACACTTCTTTGAATAATTTGATCGATGTCGACTCCTTCATCAATGATGAAAGGGGAATTGGACCCGAGTTCAAGTGTAAGCTTACGGAAGCCTGCCTGCTGCTGTATAAGGTGTCCGACCTCAACACTGCCTGTGAACGTCACTTTTTTTACATGTGGATGGGTCGTCAAGGCTTCACTTAAAACATCGCCTTTGCCAGGTATGATGTTCAATACTCCATCTGGCAACCCGGCTTCTTTAAAAATATCGGCAAGAACCAGTGCACTCAATGGGGTTTGTTCGGCAGGTTTTAACACAATCGAATTTCCAGCGGCAATAGCTGGACCCACTTTATGGGCAACCAGATTAAAGGGAAAATTAAATGGGGTAATCGCGGTGACGACGCCAATCGGGGTGCGAACCGTGAAGCCAAAACGGTTTACCCCACCAACTGCCGCATCCATCGGGATTTGTTCTCCATAATTGTTCTTGGACGCTTCTGCAGCGAAACGATAGGTCTGAACCGTACGATTCATTTCTTCACGAGCATTTCGAATCGTTTTCGCCGCCTCCAGAGAAATGATTCTTGCAAGTTCTTCACTGCGTTCTTCCATGATTGCTGCAGCTTTAAATAAAATTTCTGCTCGTGCATGAGC
Source organism: Peribacillus sp. S4 (assembly GCF_046715815.1). NCBI lineage: Bacteria > Bacillati > Bacillota > Bacilli > Caryophanales > Bacillaceae > Peribacillus > Peribacillus sp. S4. The sequence goes on from NZ_CP175708.1 coordinate 2,128,337, forward strand.
CGGGTAAGATCGGTATTTCTGAAAAGCAGCATTTGCCTCAACAATCGCTTCAATGGCATCCGCTGGTTCAGCCTGTCCGATTTGTGCAATTTCTTCGTTTGAATGGGGATTATATAATGGCTCATATGATTTAGCCTCCCGCCATTTACCCCCGATCCACAATTGCCACTTTTTCTTCATCTGAAATCCCTCCAATAATATCTGCTTTTATAATTTACAAATATAATCACCTAGTGTTTTCGAGAGCTTTACATTTTCCGAATAATCGACATCCACATCAATCAAGACAATTTCCTGACTCGAAAGCGCTTCTTCTAATGCAGGTAGCAATTCATCGGAGTGGGTTACTTTCACACCTTTAACCCCAAAACTTTTTGCGAATCCTAAAAAGTCTGGATCTGTAAATTCAATGGCATTCGTACGATCAAATTTATTCAATTGTTTCCACTCAATTAGGCCGTATTTAGAATCATGAAAAATGACTATCACGAAGGCAAGACCTAGACGTTTTGCCGTTGCCAATTCAACTCCATTCATCAGGAAGCCACCATCCCCTGTAACAGCAATGACAGGTTTATCAGGCTTTGCCAATTTGGCTGCAATCGCACCGGGAATGGCAATTCCCATCGATGCAAAGCCATTAGAAATGATCGTGTGGTTTGGGATTTCCGGCTGATACATCCGGGCAATCCATAATTTATGGGCACCCACATCCGAAATGACAATGGCATTACCCTTTTCCGCCCTTTTCAAATCGGCAATGATTCGTTGAGGGATGATAGGGCTTCCTGATACATCATCCGATGAATGAAATTTTTCAATGATTTGGGACCTCAACCTTTTCACCTCTGGCCAAAGTTCTTTTTTTGCTACACCAGTCGTCAAGGCTTCAAGTGCCTCCGTAACGTTCCCGACCAATTCTGCTTGAACGGGGTAATAAGCATCAATCTCGGCAGGTCGAGCATCAATATGAACAATCGGATTCATTGCCTCATCGTTCCAATACTTTGGCAAATACTCGACGAAATCATACCCGACGGTGATAATAAGATCGGCCAAATCAAATCCGCATAGAACATAATCCCTTGCTTGCATCCCTACTGTAAAAAGGGACAATGGATGGTCGGAAGGTAAAACTCCTTTAGCCATGAATGAATTCACAACGGGAATTTGCTTCTCTTCTGCAAATTTCCGCAAAACCTCAGAAGCTCTATCGCGGATCACGCCATTACCAGCTAGAATGATAGGCTTTTTAGCGCGATTTATTAATTCGAAGGCTTTTTTGATTTCTTCCTCGGCTGGGCGGGATCTAGGCATTGGTGTAACCGGAAGAGGTTCCCCTTCTGTATCCATCATCGCCACATCTTCCGGAAGTTCTATATGAACAGCTCCCGGCTTTTCAATGACAGCCGTTTTAAATGCTTTACGGATAATTTCCGGAATCGTATGCGGCACCTTAATTTGTTGATTCCATTTCGTTACTTCCTCGAAAACGCCAATAATGTCCACATACTGATGCGACTCTTTATGAATGCGATCAAGGCCCGCCTGACCTGTAATCGCGACAACAGGGGAATAATCCAGATAAGCACTTCCTATCCCTGTCAATAAATTGGTTGCACCCGGTCCCAATGTGCCCAAGCAGACGCCTGGCTTCCCAGTTAGCCGGCCATAGATGTCTGCCATAAAAGCTGCAGCTTGTTCATGATGAACCAAGATAAATTCAATATCAGAGCTTATTAGAGAATCAATAAGATCCGTATTTTCCTCACCAGGTATCCCAAAAATATATTGTACCCCTTCATTCTCTAAACATCTTACAAACAAATCAGATGCCTTCAAATTATTCCCTCCTCGACCATTTCAATTTCTTTCCTTATATGTTGGCTTTGCCCCCAAGAAATTATGTACTTGCGTGTATTAAAAACCATTTCGAGCATTTGCGTCTCTAAACTAGGAGGGAGAATATGGAAGTAGGAATGGTTTCGTGAAAAAAAAACATTTCTGCAGTTTGATAAAAAGTGCTTAAGCATGGTATAAGTGTAAAGGAAGCAGGGACATTCTGCTTTTTAATTTTGGGATAAGGGGTTAGCCTGGTAACCCATAATGAAAGGATTGGAATTTTAATATGATAGATAATTTTTGGCGTGATCTACCACGACCTTTTTTTATACTGGCACCAATGGAAGATGTGACGGATGTAGTTTTTCGCCATGTAGTGAGTGAAGCAGCCAGACCTGATGTGTTTTTTACAGAGTTTACAAACACGGAGAGTTATTGTCACCCAGAGGGCATCCGCAGTGTGCGTGGGCGTTTGACTTTTACTGAGGACGAACAACCGATTGTAGCCCATATATGGGGGGATAAGCCTGAATACTTTCGGCAAATGAGCATAGGTATGGCGGAACTGGGCTTTCGGGGTGTGGATATCAATATGGGCTGTCCTGTACCTAATGTGACACAGAATGGGAAGGGAAGTGGCCTTATCCGTCGTCCAGAAGTTGCAGCAGAATTAATACAAGCAGCGAAAGCTGGAGGATTGCCTGTAAGTGTAAAGACAAGGCTTGGTTACACGGATATAGACGAATGGCACGACTGGCTAACACACATACTGAAACAGGACATTGTTAATCTTTCCATTCATTTGCGTACAAGAAATGAAATGAGTAAAGTAGATGCTCATTGGGAACTAATCCCGGAGATTAAGAAACTTCGTGACCAAGTGGCACCAGATACGCTCTTGACGATCAATGGGGATATCCCTGACCGTCAAACTGGCTTAAAGCTCGCTCATCAATACGGTATTGATGGGGTTATGATTGGGCGTGGTATTTTCAATAATCCATTTGCCTTTGAAAAGGAGACGAAAGATCATAGCAGTAAGGAATTGCTTGATCTCTTAAGGTTGCATCTGGATCTCCATGATAAATATTCAAAATTGGAGCTACGTTCGTTCAAGGCTCTTCATCGCTTTTTTAAGATATATGTCCGTGGGTTTCGAGGGGCAAGTGAATTAAGAAATCAATTAATGAACACTAGGTCAACAGATGAAGCGCGTACTTTGCTCGAAAACTTTGGGTCAAATAATCTAGATGGAGTGGGGGAACTGTAGAAATGTCCCCATTCATGGTAAAAGTGAAGTAGGACGTTTAACTGTTTTGCCCCAAAAGCTTTTTATGTGAAGGCGGTATTGAACCGCACTCAATCCCGCCAATTCTTGCTTTCTATGTTTGTTATTATAGTAATCTATATTGGGTTATGACAAATAAAAGCAAGTTACCGGGGAAAATCATTATTTCTTCAATATTTTTAGACATACAAGCAAAAAACAAAGATGAACCTAAGGCTCAAATCCTTGTAATAACAGGGGTTTGGGCTTTTTTATTTTGTCCAACTAGATGCGTTTTGTTCAATATTAGTGATTTGCTCACATCTTTGCGGGGACTTCTTAGGGCCGTTGTAGAAAAAATCAGCCACTTCATCATCATATGGGCTAATGCTCTTAAGAGATGCTAGGTTTCGAATGTCCTATATATTTCGTTTTTTTGCATCTCGAAATATTAAAAATTAACAATGAATTATGCAATACTGAATTTTTTATTCTAATACGCATGATGTTATTGGTGATTTTAATAATAGTTAGCCGGTATAACAGTATTATTAAATTTGGAATAGGACTTGCATAGTGAATATAGAAAATTCAAAAAAGAAAGGGGGCGAGAGAAATATTTTTCAAATAACGAAGGTATTTTTGTTTAAACTGGTCTGACCGGTCGGATATCTAAAGCTATGGAGTTGAAATTAAAGATGGCAATTGTAAGTGAAACAGTTCAAAAATTTTTATGTGATTTTATTCTCAAGAATAATCTTACAAGTGGTGACCTGCTTCCGTCTGAAAGAGAACTGGCTAAACTATTAGAAGTAAGCAGATCTTCTGTAAGAGAGGCATTGCAATCACTTTCTGAAAAAGAAATTATTGAAAAAAAAATAGGAAAGGGGGTGTATGTTAAGAAAAGTTTACATCTCAATGACAAGGCATTTTCTAGCACGTTCGAAGTATCTGTCAATATCGATAATTCTCTAGACTTATTAGAACTTCGCAAAGTGATTGAAGCTGAAATCGCATATTTGGCTGCAAAAAGGATAAATCCGAATGAAATCAATATCCTTGAACAATCGCTTGTCGATTTAGAAGTTTGTATTAAAATGGGATCTTCCATTATCGTTCCCGATCTTGTATTTCATAGAACGCTTGCAAGATCTACAAACAACCAAGTGATTATTGATATGTACAATAATATTTCTGAATTCTTCAAAAAAGTAAGGATTGAAATGGCAACTTATGATGATCCAAAAACAGCACTTTACTACCATCAACAGATCTTGAAGGAGGTAAAAAAAGGAGATTCAGATAGAAGTTCTAAATTAATGAAAGAACATATTGAAGATGTGAAAAGCCATTATATCAAAATGGTAGAGGAGTATAAGAGCGTCCAAAACCCATACACCTGATACCAATAATAGGGGGAATTATATTGAGAGCTAAAGCCACCGTTACTTCTGGTTTAATTCAAGAAGAGCCGAATTTTAAGAGAGTTCTAACCCTTCCTTCCCTTGTATTTTACGGTCTTGCATATTTAATTCCTACAACAATTTTTGATATGTATGGAATTGTATCGAATATAACTCACGGAATGTTTTCTTTAACTCACGCGTTAACCGCAATTGCTATACTGTTTACAGCATTTAGTTATGGCAGCATGGTTGCCGCTTTCCCAGTCTCAGGTTCTGCATACACTTATGCCCAACAGGCGATAAATCCATATATTGGTTTTTTAACAGGTTGGACTGTTATGATGGATTATCTTCTTGTACCTATGCTGTCTTACGTTATTGCTGCTAACTATATGAATGCGATTTTCCCTGAAATACCTAATTGGATATGGATCCTCGGATTAACTCTCCTTGTGACAACGATTAGTTATGTTGGCATTAATGTTACTGCCAAAGTAAACAATATAATTGTTTTGGTTCAGCTCTCCATTATAGCTATTGTAACGATTTTCTTAATTAAATTTATTTCCCAAGGTGGAGGAATGGGATCCTTTTTCTCCTGGGATGTATTTGTAAACTCTAGTGAGTTTGCTAAACCCGAAGTAGGATGGGGAGTCATTTTTACTGGTGCATCCATACTTGTACTATCATATTTTGGATTTGATGCTGTAACGATGGTAGCGGAAGAAGCTATAAATCCGAGAGTTAATGTTCCAAGAGCGGTATTAATCATTTGTGCGGGTGCGGGGCTTTTATTTACAACTGTATCTTACTTAATGCTATTAGCCTGGCCTGCAGGCTGGAGTGAATTCACAGATGTAAATACGGGGGCACTTGAATTATTTAAAAAGATTGGATTAGGTATACTTGCAGTTATCTATCCTTTTTTCACCTTGATTGGAGCCATAGCGGGTCCTTTAGCTGCACAAACCTCTTGTTCCCGTATGCTGTGTAAAATGGGTGGCGACAGAATTATACCGAAGTTTTTTGGCTACATTCACCCTAAAAAAGCTACTCCAACAAATAGTATTTTATTTATTGGGTCTCTTAGCTTAACTGCTTTATTTCTTGACGTAAAAACAGTCATTTCTTTAGTAAACTTTGGCGCACTGTTTGGCTGTACCTTCGTAAATATATCTGTAATATTCTATTATTTTATTAAGCAGAAAAAACGTAAAGGGATAAACATTGTACGATATTTGTTATTCCCTTCTATCGGAGCATTAATCACGCTCTTCTTTTTATACAAATTGGATATGTATGCAAAGACTGCAGGTTTGATTTGGTTGACAGTTGGAGTTATTTACTTAGGACTCAATACAAATTTCTTCAAAAAACTTCCACCGGAATTAAATATGAATGAAATGAAAGGATGATGCTTTAATGACACAATCTTATTGGTTAGCAAATGTATTACTTGAAAGCGGTTTCATTCGTAAGGATGGCATGGTTACAAAAACAATTACGGAAAACTGTCATATCCTTGTTGAAGAAGGAAAATTCACGAGAATAATCCCAGCTCATGAGAATTTACCTGATGGGTTGCCAGTTCAGGATACGGGTGGACTGCTTATACTGCCTGGTTTTCAGGATATGCATATTCATCTGGATAAAACATACTATGGAGGTAAATGGAAAGCATGTACCCCATTTGTGGATGTATTTGGCCGAATGAAAGAAGAAGAAGACATGCTTCCGTCACTTCTTCCTGTCACGGAAGAAAGGGCGAAGAAGATTTTGGAGCTGCTTTTACAGAATGGAGTAACCCACATACGGGCTCAGTGTAATGTTGACCCTATAATTGGGTTGAAAAACATGGAAGCAGTTTTACGTGCCTTAAAATCATACGATGGACAGCTTTCTTACGAGTTAGTTGCTTTTCCTCAGCACGGACTCTTGCGAAGTAATTCCGTTCCACTTGTAAGGGAAGCATTGCAAATGGGGGCCACTGCTGCCGGTGGATTGGATCCGGCCATAGTAGATGAAAATATTGAGGCTTCATTACATGCACTCATAGAGCTTGCAGTTGAAGCGGATGCAGATATAGATTTGCATTTACATGAACCTGGTCACCTGGGAATTTATACGATGAAACGATTGGCTAAATTTACAGAAGAAGCAGGCTGGCAGGGAAGAGTTACAATTGGACATGCGTTTGGACTCGGGGATGTTCCAGTTGAAGTGGCAGCAGATGCAGCGGAAACTTTAGCTCAAGCGGGTATTTCAATCGCTTCTACTGTACCTATCGATATTCCCACAATTCCAATCCCGCTGCTTCATGAAAAGGGTATAAATGTCTCGCTTGTAAATGACAGTATAACGGATCATTGGGACCCATTCGGCACAGGGGACGTGCTTTACAAAGCTAGTCTGATGGCTGAACGTTTCGCTTGGATTGATGAGTGGTCATTAGGACGGGCACTTGGTTTTATTACTGGCGGGAAAACACCTCTTAATTCAGAGGGGGAGCGAGTTTGGCCGACTATTGGTGATAATGCGGATGCTGTTTTTGTGGAAGCTAGTTGTTCAGCAGAAGCAGTTGCAAGACGTGCAAGGCGCCTTGGGGTTATGCACAAAGGGAAAATTGTTTCAGGTTCATTCAATCAAATCTTAGAAAAAAATTAGTAGTAAAACGAAAGAACGCCATTCTTTGTAGAAATATACAGAAAGGATGGCGTTTTTTATGAGTTTTTTCTGTTTTAGGCGAACTAATGCTGATTACTTTCATCATTGTTTATCGTCAATCAAGAAAAGGTGGCAATAATCGATACGGGTTTCTATTGCGAATCAAAGGGAGTGCTATTCCGGATTCTCCATGAAAAAACCGAGACCTATGAATTTAAAAAGGATCTCATTAGTACCAGGCGCTGCATAATCGACAACTCTTTTGATGCTGAAGAATTAAAGAATTGAAGAATTAGTGAAAGCTGCCCGTATTACGGGGCTTTTATCTTTTCATAAACGTGTGAATAAAACGGCTTGACAGAATACCCCTATAGGTATATTATGAACTCACGAGTTATCAATGAATAAACTCAGGAGTAAAGCGCGCAAACTCACGAGTAAAGCGCGCAAACTCACGAGTAAAGCGCGCAAACTCACGAGTAAAATGCGAAAACTCACGAGTAAAACGTGCAAACTCACGAGTAAAGCGCGCAAACTCACGAGAAAATGAATAAATTCACAATTGCTTCGGAAGAAGTGATCTTGGGACTGAGCTCCTTAATCGGAATTGGAATTATTGTAATCAGTTATGATATGGGGGGCGGAGTATGGAGTATGATAAAAGTGTCATTAATCGGTTGAAGCGGATTGAAGGACAAATCAAGGGTGTTCTTGGAATGATGGAGCAGGGAAAAGATTGCAGGGAAATCGTCACTCAGTTGTCGGCTGCGCGAAGTGCCATCGATAGGACCATGGGTGTTATCGTAAGTGCCAATCTTGAGCAATGCGTTCGGGAAAACGTCGAGAATGGAGAGGGCACTGATCATCTAGTCAAGGAAGCGGTTAATTTACTGATAAAAAGCAGGTAAAAGAATTGACCTGAACTGTTGAAAAAGGAGTGTTATTCATGTCTTATATTTTACAAGTGGATTTTAAAATGGAGGGACCTTTCGGCAACGAAATGGTAAAAGAATTTACAGATTTAGCAAAAAGCATTAATAGTGAAGAAGGCTTGATCTGGAAGATTTGGACCGAAGACAGTGAGGCAAAGGAAGCAGGCGGCATTTATCTGTTTGAAACGAAGGAATCTGCATGTAAGTACTTGACGATGCATACAGCTCGGTTATATGGGTTTGGTATAGAGAAGGTTAATGGAAAAATTTTTGAAGTAAATGAAGGGCTAACTTCAATCAATCATGGACCAAGCAAATAAAGATAACCATTTATTTTAGTGAAGTGGGTTGACGCACTATATTTTTTAGCATAATATATACCCCGCAGGGTATAGAGGTGTAAAAATGAAATTTCATCAGGGGGAAGCATAATGACTGAAAAGAAAAAAACGACGATCATTTTATTTAGTGGTGATTATGATAAGGCAATGGCTGCTTATATCATTGCAAATGGGGCGGCGGCTTACGATCATGAAGTGACCATCTTCCATACGTTCTGGGGATTGAATGCTTTAAGGAAGGATGAGCCGATTTCATTAAAAAAAGGATTTCTTGAAAAAATGTTTGCGAAAATGATGCCGCGTGGTTCTGATAAAATGGGTCTATCAAACATGAACTTTGCTGGGATGGGTCCCAAAATGATCAAACACGTGATGAAAAAGCATAACGCCATGTCACTCCCAAATTTAATTGAGTTGGCCCAAGAACAGGAAATTAAACTGATAGCCTGTACGATGACAATGGATTTATTGGGTTTACAGCAAGAGGAGTTATTGGATGGAATTGAGTATGCAGGTGTTGCGGCATATTTAGCTGAAGCAGAGGATGGAAATGTAAACTTATTTATATAAATTTGGGTACCGGAGGGATGGGTCCATTGGGAACTATATTTAACCTCATCATATTAGGTTTCATCGTTTGGTTTTTATATCAGCGCTTTGTCCCTGTAAAGGGGATAAAAAATATAAATGCGGCTGAGCTAAAAGCTGTGTTGAAAAATAGAGGAAATAAGCAATTGATTGATGTCCGTACTCCTAATGAATATAGGGGCAATCACATAAAGGACTTTAAAAACATTCCTTTAAACGAACTTGGCAAAAGGGCACAGGAACTGTCAAAAGATAAAGAAGTGGTTGTAATCTGCCAAAGCGGGATGAGGAGCAGTAATGCGAGTAAAGCATTGAAAAAACTTGGATTTAAAGAAGTCACCAACGTAAAAGGCGGCATGAGTTCTTGGCGCGAATAAAAGGAGGTTCTTATAAAGGTGAAAAAAATTTTACCGAATGAAGTGAACGCATTATTGAAGGGGAACTCCCCAGTCCACATCATTGATGTACGGGAGGCGGATGAAGTAAAAGCAGGGAAAATACCAAATGCTGTGAACATCCCGTTGGGTCTGGTGGAATTTAGAATGCAGGATTTGGATAAATCAAAAGAGTATATCATGGTTTGCCGGTCAGGGGGCAGAAGTTCAAGGGCAGCACAATTACTTGAGGATCATGGATATAAAGTGTTGAACATGATGGGTGGTATGAATGAATGGGAAGGTCCCACAGAAAAATTTTAAATTCGAATATACCCCCATACCTATAATAGAAGGAGGAAATAAAATGATAAAAACAAATTCCGTTTTGGATGCAAAAGGTTTAGCCTGTCCAATGCCAATCGTAAAAACGAAAAAAGCCATGAATAACCTGGAAGCGGGGGAAGTACTGGAAGTTCAAGCAACTGATAAAGGGTCAACCGCCGATATGAAAGCCTGGGCGGAAAGTTCAGGTCACCAATATTTGGGTACGGTTGAAGAAGGAACGACACTAAAACATTATCTTCGGAAAGCAAGCGGAGAAGAAACAGAAGTGAAGAAGCATGGAAAAATCATTTCCAATGAAGAACTTCAACAAGTGATGGAAGAAAATAGAAATACGGTCATCCTGGATGTACGAGAATCCGCAGAATATGCTTTTAATCACATTCCAGGAGCAAAATCCCTTCCAATGGGTGAATTGGAACAACGTATGGGTGAACTGGATATAGAGTCAGAGATTTTCGTGATTTGCCGCACAGGCAGCCGGAGTGATCTTGCTGCACAAAAACTGACCGGTGCTGGATTTGAACAGGTATTCAATGTTGTACCCGGCATGAGCCAATGGAACGGTCCTTCCCAAAAATCCATGAATGAATAAAACTATAAAATGGAGGAATAGATCATGACTAACAAAGTAGCCATAATCGCAAGTAATGGTGGTTTATTTGATGCATATAAAGTGTTTAACATCGCAACTGCAGCGGCAGCAACAGATCAAGAAGTGGCCATTTTCTTTACTTTCGAAGGTTTGAACTTAATTCATAAAGACGCGAATGGAAAACTTCCTCTGCCTGAAGGTAAGGAGCATTTTGCCGAAGGGTTTAAAAAGGCCAATGTTCCTTCCATTCCTGAGTTAGTTACTATGGCACAGGAAATGGACGTCAAGTTTATTGGGTGTCAAATGACCATGGACGTATTGGGCATGGAAAAAGAAGCTTTCGTTGATGGTATCGAAGTAGGTGGAGCGGTCACATTTTTGGAGTTCGCGAAAGATGCTGATGTTACATTAACCTTTTAATGAAGGAAAAATTTTTTGAAAACATAAATACTGCAGGGGGTATATGGTATGGCTTTTAAGCAAATGACAGCTGCTGAAGTTTCAAAGAAAGTGATCAATAAAACCGACTTATTTATTTTGGATGTTCGAAATGAAAGTGACTTTAATGATTGGAAAATTGAAGGGCAGAATTTCGAATTCCTTAATATCCCTTACTTTGATCTACTGGATGGCGTGGAAGAAATTCTCGATCAAATCCCGGCCAATAAAGAAATCCTGGTAGTATGTGCAAAGGAAGGCTCATCCGTCATGGTAGCTGAAATGTTATCTGAAGCTGGATTGGATGTTTTTTATTTAAAGGGCGGCATGAAAGCATGGAGTGAACACTTGGAACCAGTGAGGATAGGCGAATTGACAAATGGCGCCGAAATTTATCAATTTGTTCGACTTGGTAAAGGCTGTTTATCTTACATGGTCGTTTCCAATGGGGAAGCAGCCGTTATTGATTCCACAAGAATGATAGATGCCTATCTTGATTTCGCAGATGATATCGGGGTTAAGATTACACATGTTCTGGATACTCACTTACATGCCGATCACATTTCAGGTGGAAGACGAATCGCGGAAGCAACAAATGCAGCTTACTGGCTGCCGCCAAAAGATGCGGCTGAAGTAACTTTTGAATATCAGCCATTAGAAAGCGGGAACGTGATAACGATCGGTCATACAGCGATTGATATCCAAGCATTATACTCCCCGGGACATACCATTGGATCAACTTCATTTGTGGTGGATCAAAAATACTTGCTAAGCGGGGATATACTATTCATCGATTCCATTGGCAGACCGGACTTAGCTGGTTTGGCTGAGGATTGGGTAGGGGACTTGAGAGAAACACTGTATACACGTTATAAAGAATTATCAGAAGAGTTAATTGTATTGCCATCACATTTCATGATCATTGATGAATTGAATGAAGATGGAAGCGTCGCTAAAAAGTTGGGTTCGCTATTTGCTGAAAATCACGGATTGAACATAGCGGATGAAACGGAATTCAGAGAGCTGGTAACAGGTAATTTACCGCCTCAGCCAAACGCCTATCAAGAAATTCGTGAAACCAATATGGGGAAAATCGAACCCGATAATGAAAAACAGCGCGAAATGGAAATTGGACCAAATCGCTGTGCGGTTCGCTAATACCGATAAAAATAGAAACCAAGAAAATAGGAGAGATGAAATATGAATGCAGATAAAGTGCTAGATGCTAAGGGACTGGCATGTCCAATGCCAATCGTCAAAACGAGAAAAGCGATGAATGATTTGCAAACCGGGCAAGTGCTGGAAATACATGTAACCGATAAAGGAGCTAAAGCAGACTTAGCCGCTTGGTCAAAATCCGGTGGCCATGAGCTGATGGAAACAGCAGAAGAAAATGATATACTGAAATTTTGGATCAGAAAAGGCTGATAAAGAGAGGGGAACCATTTGGTTTCCCTTCTTTTAAGGGAGGCACTTAAAATGGATATAACCTTTATCATTACCATCTTTTTGATTGGTTTTATAGGTTCATACGTTTCAGGGATGCTCGGCATCGGCGGTTCGATAATAAATTATCCAATGCTGCTGTTTATTCCCCCAATCTTTGGTTTAGCGGCATTTAGTGCCCATGATGTGACAGGCATAAGCGCTGTACAAGTCTTATTCGCCTCCATCGGAGGTATATGGAGCTATCGTAATAGCGGACATTTAAATAAAACGCTTATTCTCTATATGGGGATCAGTGTGTTGATCGGAAGCGTGGTTGGAAGTTTTGGATCACAAACGATGTCGGAAAACGGAGTGAATATCGTCTATGGCATTTTGGCGTTGATAGCGGCTGTCATGATGTTCATTCCGAAGAAAGGGATAGATGACATTCCTGTGGATCAAGTTACCTTTAATAAATGGCTTGCGGCCATCCTGGCATTAATCGTTGGTTTAGGCGCCGGGATAGTCGGTGCCGGAGGGGGCTTTCTATTAGTTCCCATCATGCTTATCGTTTTAAGAATTCCAACAAGGGTCACGATTGCGTCTTCATTAGCAATCACATTCATTTCATCCATTGGTGCAACAGCAGGGAAAATATCAACGGGTCAAGTTGACTTCTATCCGGCGTTGATAATGGTTGTAGCTAGCTTAATAGCCTCTCCGATTGGGGCAATGGCCGGTAAAAAAATGAATGTAAAAGTGCTGCAAGTCATACTGGCTCTATTGATTTTAGCGACGGCTGTAAAAACTTGGGCGGGGATCATGTCTTGAGTTTTGACACGGAAGGGAGCAGTTGTGAAAAGTTCTATCGTTAAAGAATTGTTCACAATAGGCCACACTAATGGTTCCTTTTCCTCCATCACTTTTTTTCTTGTACGGACTTAATAGAAAAAGCTGACTGTTGAAAGTCAGCTTTTCCTTATGCGGCCGTTTATAAATAATTAAAAGATTACCGCTAAAATAAACCAAACAATCATCAATAATTGTAGTAATACTTTGGCTAAGCTGCCGCCTAAAAAACCGATGATAGTTGCAAACCCAACTTTAGTTGCCTTCATTATATCTTTTTGAATGATTAATTCCGAAATGAGGACTGCTAAAAATGGTACAAGAATTATTCCAAAAGGAGGGAATACAAATGAACCAACAATCGTGGCAATAGCTGCTATTGTCTCGGATGTTTTTGACCCCCCATACTTTTTAACAAAATAACTGTTTGCGATAATGTCGGCCGCGATTAATACACCGCTCAACACAACCATACTGATCCAGAACCATAACGATAACTCATCGGGATTAATGAGGAATTGATAAACTGCAAATCCTCCCCAAATGGCAACTACCGAAGGAATAATAGGATAGATAATTCCTACAAAACTTAAAGCAAATAAGACGATCGTTAACCCCCACCATAAAATATCCAATGAAACTCCACCTTTTCATACTTACTTTTTCAAATATCTATTAAATTATATTTCTATTTAGGGACAAACACCATTTATTCTTTTTTTGTATATTCGAATCCCGCACAGGTCATCAACTACCAAAGGAACAAATCTTGATATCACAGGGGTTTGAGCCTTTTTTTGTTTATAAAATTTATAACCAGTTTTATTTTATTTACTCAATTGGTGGAGGATAGAGAAGGGTTAAAACGTATTACAGGACAACTATTTGTAATAATTAATATTTCAAGAAACTGTGGATAAAGCCTTTTGATTATTCAGCTAACGAAGAGGTTAAAAATAAGACCATCTTTTTGGCTTTTATCCGAACGGTATGTTCAATAAAATCAGGAAGCGTGGTTTTTCTATAGAAATAATGGTGTGCAGTTAAACAGCACTCACTAAGTAATTTTGTTCAACTAACGGGTGCGTGGGACTTGATCCCGTGAACTAAACTGTCCGGCCCCCTACTTGTAGAAACATGTTTGAGGCTGGTTGGGACGCAGATCTGAATAACAAGCGAAGCTATGTCACTACATGGAGGACTAGGGGTACTGGTTAGTAAGTAGAGGAGGAAAAAACAATGAATCCAGTTGTTGGTCTGGATGTGGCAAAAGGAGAGAGCCAAGTTCAGGCATTTTTAGATCAATCTAAACCGTATGGGAAGAGCTTTTCAATGAAGCATATCAAAGAGGAGTTAGATCATTTTTTAGAATTTCTAAAAGAAATTGAAGAGGTGACAGGGCAAATGCCTATGGTCATTTTAGAATCTACAGGGCATGACCATTCTCCTGTTATTCAATACCTGGAGGAACAAGGGATTCCATATATCTTACTAAATCCGATTATTTCTTATCAGGCAATGAAGTCCAGCTTACGGAAGGTGAAAACGGACGCTATCGATGCGTACCAGTTGTGTGTGCTGTATTACAAAGAGGATTTAGAACCTCATAAAATTAGAGGAATTCAGCTATTAGACCTTCGGAATTTGTCCAGATTAACAGGAAATCGTAACGAATATGTATGTGGAAGCTAAACTTCAGTTTCACACCATTTTAGATCAAGTGTTTCCTGAATACCGGAAGGTTTTTGGTGATCTATATTCAAGGGTTTCTTTATTGATATTAAAGGAATATCCCACTTCAGAGGCGGTATTAACAGCCGGGGAAAGTAAACTAGCAGAGAGTGTTATAGAGTTCTGTCCTAGCCGATCGGGTCAATGGGCATGGGAAAAAGCAAAAAAAATAATGGACTCCGCGTCTCGAAATCCATTTCAAATAAACGTGTATCAAAGTCACGTAATCAATCTTCGTATGTATATTGAGTTGCTTTTTCATTACCAGGGACACCTCTCTGAGTTGGAAGATCGTATAGTGGCCCTGGCAAATGAACTGGAAGAATATAAGATCATCCAATCGATTCCCGGTATCAGAGAAAAAATCGCAGCCACGATTATCTCTGAAATTGGTGAAATCGATCGGTTTAATCACCCGAAAAAACTAGTTGCCTTCGCTGGAGTAGATCCAAGTGTTCACTCATCAGGTAAGTTTACGGCAACCATTAATCGTATTACTAAAAGAGGTTCGAGCAGACTACGTCATTCTCTGTATCTTGCCGTACTATGTGGCATAAGAAGTTCAAGGAACAAAAAGCTCAAAGCCTACTATGATAAGAAAAAATCAGAAGGAAAACCGGCCAAAGTGTCAATCGTTGCCTGTATGAATAAGTTGCTTCATTGGATTTACGCTTTATTAAAGAGAAAAGAAGCATTCCTAGATTTAGCCTGATTAACGATTTTGTGAAACAGAGAAAAATCCTTCCAAAAGGGTTTTGGAGGGCTATTTGTCATGAACAAAAATAGTATATCATAAGGGAAATGAAAATTTTAGAGAAAGATATTGACATCCTATTAGCTGGTTTAGCTGAAGGTCGAAGCTGTCTTTAAGGAAGCTTTTTCCTTATGGAACTATCGGGGCAGGTTAGTTTAGGATAAACCAAGCAAACATAATTAAAAAGAAAAAGCTAAAGACCAGTATAGGCTTTAGCTTTTTCTTAATTCTTTATATTTTTTCCCCCACTCGCCCATACTATCTAGTATAGGAATAAAACTTTTCCCTAAAGATGTTAGCGAATATTCTACCTTTGGAGGAACTTCTTTATATACTTCTCGGTGAACCATTTGGTCTTCTTCTAATTCTCTCAACTGACGTGTTAGTATTCCTTTTGAAATGTCAGGTAATAACCTTTGAAGTTCATTAAATCTTCTTGTCTGTCTGCTTAAATGCCATAAGATGATGATTTTCCATTTTCCTGCAATTATGTCTTGAGTTTCTGTAACTGGACAGACCTCTATATGGTCCTCAGGAGGTTCACCGAACCTACTTCGTGCCATAATGAATACCTCTCTTTCTTATAGGTACTATTTTTGTGACTATGTTATAAAAAAGTGACTACTTTTAAAAAGACATCTAATACTATAATATTAGATTAAGCTTAGTAATCCAATAAAAAGATATTAAATAACTGGAGGTTATTTTAAATGAAACATCTTGTTGTTTATGCACATCCATACGCTGACAGCTTAAATCACTCTATTATGGAAACAACAGTCAATGCATTAAAGAAAAATGGTCACGAAGTTGTTGTCCGTGATTTATATGCACTTGATTTTCAACCTGTACTAAAACCAGAAGATACAGCAGCTATGAAAGTAGGAAAAACTCCTGATGATATTAAAACTGAACAAGAATTTATTGCTGAAGCAGACGTAATAACCTTTATTTACCCAATTTGGTGGACAGGTCTTCCAGCTATTCTTAAAGGATATGTAGACCGAGTATTTGCATTTGGGTTTGCTTATTCTGCTGGACCAGAAGGTGTAATCAAGTTATTAGAAGGTAAAAAAGGTTTTATCATCAATACACATGGTACTCCTAATGAGGTTTACGATGAAATCGGTATGACAGCAGGTTTGAAAGTCACTTCCGACATTGGGATATGGGATTTTACTGGAATTGAACCTATGAGCCATTTGCTATTCGGAAGTATTGGATACCTTGATGAAGAAGCATATAAAGGTATGTTAAAGAAAGTTGAAGATACAATTAATTCCGATTTCTCATAAACACATACAAAAATAATAAAAGACTACTCATAACTGGGTAGTCTTTTATTATTTTTGAAAGGTTATTATTCCACTAACGGGTGCGTTAGCTGAAGATCGGAGCTGTCTTTAAGGCAGCTCTTTTCTTATGGCACTAACGGGGCAGGATAGTTCATTAAGGGAAATGTTAAAAATTCCCCTAAAATAACATAAAAAAGGTACAATTACTTTAAATAGTGAAAGGTAGATGAGGGATTTGTTTTGAAAATTAGTCAAACTCGGAATTTCAACTTGGTTGCTAAATTAAATAAATATGTGCACGATTTACATTTAAATTTATATCCTAAATATTTCAAGGAATATAACTATGAAAATGTGAAGGAAGTTTTCAAAAGTCTTGTTAATAACGAAAGTTTCGTTTTCCTTTTGTTAGAAGATAACGAAGAAGCTCTCGGCTATGCTTGGATAGAGATAAGAGAATATCAAGAAAATGCGTTTAAAAAAGGATATAAGTCTGTTTATGTACACCAGATTAGCATAGTGGATACAAAGAGGAATAAGGGTTATGGTTCAAGCCTTATGGAATGTATATATGACATTGCGAACGATCGAGGAATAGACTTAATAGAATTAGATTATTGGTTTGAGAACAGTGTTGCAAAGGACTTTTATAAAAAGCAAAATTTTATAAAGTATAGGGAGTTTGTATATAAACAGTTGTAGTTTCTTGTTTTAATTAAGGGGCAGTTCAATTGAACAAAAAATATTAATATTAAATAGTAATTATCATAAAAATTTAAATAAAGGTTGTGCATCAAAGATGGACATTACCATAAAAAGAACAAGTTTAACTGAAGTAGATATGTTGTTAGCTATACAAAAAGAAGTTTTTGCAGAAGATTATGCCTTATATGAAGACCACGATTCAACCCCTGTAAATGAAACAGAAGCAAAATTGATCGAAAACATGAGCGTTTTTTTCATTACACAATATTGTCTGACAATGCTATTATTGGAGCAATAGATATTCGCCCTTTGGATGAAAACCGATTAAGATTAAGTAAATTTTTCTTAAGAAATGAATTTCAAAATAAAGGACTAGGAAGTAAGATAATCAAGTTAATGGAGTCCGAATTTCCGTTGATAAAAGATTGGAGCTTATATACTCCTTATTTAAACAAAAGAAATCACCATTTTTATGAAAAGCTAGGTTATATAAAAATATGTGGAGTACAAGTTACTGAAAAACTCCAGTTATTTAAATATGAAAAAAAGTTATAAGATTATTTATTTTTTTCTTCTCTATAAGAGATATCTTTAAGTTAGTTATAGTGACGACTTATTCCGATTTCTCAAAAAAAGATTATGAAGATTTGTACTTAAACTAACGGTGCGTTAGTTCATTAACAGGGGTTGCTTCGGCAGCCCTTTTCTTATGGAGCTAAAGAACCAGATACCCAAATAAAAAATGAAAATTTGTTATATTTTGGTAAAATAGATTAGAGGGAAGGGTGGGGAATCATGAGAAAATATTTAGGGATTATTTCGTTTACTTTAATTATCTTGGTTATTTGTTTCTTTGCTGCGAATATAACACGAGTAATTGATCATGGAGTAACAACTTTTCGTATATTAATGATATTTGGAATCATTATATCTTTCTCTTTTTCTTTTCTTAGTGAGAAAGGACTTTGGAGAAAATTTGCTTTAGCTCTTAGTATTTTCGTTGGTTTCGTTTACTTTATAGCCGTCGAATTAATGAGAATAGTATTCCAGGGTAATGGATTTTAAATTGTTTATTCAACAAACAAGTGCGTTAGCTGAAGATCGGAGCTGTCTTTAAGGCAGCTTTTTCTTATGCTACTAACGGGGCGGGTTAGTTGAAAAAAGAACTATTTTGAACTACCTAGAAATAAATACTATATAGAAAAAAGATAAGGAGGTGTTTGTATAGAAAAGGTACCTGTTAAAACGATTAAGAAGATAGAAGAGGACATTGAAAAAAATGATTTAGGAAAAGCAAGGGATGGACTAATAGGGTTAATTTCAACCTATCCTAATGAGTTAGAACTCCGTAAAAAGTTAGGGGACATCTAATTTGCATTAAAATATCCTTCAATGGCAGGTCGTTACTGGTATTTAGAAAAGAATAAGGCATCAGAGATGGAAAAAGCGTGTATTCTGTTCGAAAAAATCTTTGGGAAACGAACCCATTCTATTAGTACAACAGTGCTGTTTGATCTTTGTTCAACAATTGGGCCAGATAATAGAATAACACTTGGAAGTTAATTTGGATATTTTCGTGAATAAACCTTTTTGCTGCAACTTAAGTATAGATCTTCCCCTCCTCAACTCTTTCAATGGAATTCATATTTTCTTATTTTACTAAAGAAAACCCCAATTTATAAAAATGAATTTAAGTCTTTTTCACTAATTTTCGCAAAAATAATGATTTTTCAGAACATATAAAAGAGAAAGTAGGTAGAAAGTTCTGTAAAATTAACCCTATAGCAATCAGATAGAAAGGCAATTAATATTATTGTATGAATATTTTAAATTTTTAGAAAGGGATATTTTTTCGGGGAATTCTATTTAACTAAGAAAGTAGGGAAGATATGAAAATTCATTCATTCATTAAACGAACAGCAGCGATTACGCTGTCAGCTGGCCTGCTGCTATCATCAGCAAACACGCCTTTCATTCCTTATGCAAATGCAGCGAACATAAAGGCAGAAGACGTCTTGGCCTCGTTGACAAGTGAACAACGAAAAGCGTTAAATAAACTTGAAATGACAGATAATGTCGGATTGCAAGGATTTAAAATGGAAGAATTAAAAAAGGAAAAAGAAATCTCGGTCATCGTCCAGTTCAAATCAAAGCCGGGAAAAGTTGCAGTATTGGATGCGAATGTAAAAGGAAAGAAGCTTTCAAAAAAACAAGCGGATGATCAAGTAGAAAAGGAACATGCTCAGTTTAATAAAGACATTCAATCGATTCTTCCATCTACTAATCTTAGAAGCAAGAAAACAGGTCATAAAATCACTTCTACCTTTAAGACCGTTTATAACGGGGTAGCTATGAAGCTGCCAGCTAATCAGGTAGAGCAGCTCTTGCAATCCAAAGTCGTAAAAGCAGTATATAAAAATGTAGAATTTAAGGTCGATCCGATCGCCATGGGAGAGAAATCAGCCCCTGGTACATCCGTTGAAAGTATTCCATATTTAAAAATTGACCAGCTGCACAATGAAGGTATTACAGGAAAAGGAATCAAAGTTGGGGTTCTTGATACAGGGATTGATTACAACCACCCTGATTTGAAAGATGCCTATAAGGGCGGTTACGATTTAGTTGATCAAGATAATGATCCAATGGAGGCAACGTACAAGGATTGGCAAGCGTCGGGGCAACCAGAATTTAGCTGGTCCGGTTCTTCCTATTATACTTCCCATGGAACACATGTTGCAGGTACCATTGCTGGACAAGGAACGAATGCAGAGGTTTCTGTAAAAGGTGTGGCTCCTGATGTGGATTTATATGCCTATCGTGTTCTTGGACCATATGGATCAGGATCATCTGAAGGGGTCATTGCAGGTATAGAAAAAGCTGTAAACGATGGCATGGATGTTATCAACCTTTCCCTCGGATCGGACATCAATGATCCTTATGATCCAACCAGTACTGCCATTAACTATGCTGTCCTTAATGATGTAACAGCAGTTGTAGCAGCTGGAAATGCAGGATCAGATGATTATACATTAGGTTCACCTGGCTCAGCAGCACTTGCTTTGACAGTCGGGGCGAGTGATGTACCGATGGCGGTTTCTACTTTCAATGGGAAAATCGGAAATAAAGATTCGATCGAGCTTGTTAGTTTGGGACGCCACTATTCAGACCATTTAAAGGAATGGGAAGGGAAATCCTATGAGGTAGTGAATGTCGGTTTAGGAAATGGCTCTGATTATTCCGGCAAGGATGTAAAAGGGAAAATTGCACTTGTGGAACGCGGAGAATTCGCCTTAGCAGAAAAGGTCAGCAATGCAAAACAAAATGGAGCAGCCGCCGTTCTTCTTTATAACAATGTGGAAGGGCAAATTAATGCCAATCTTGGAGAGTCCGTTGACTTTGTGCCTGCATTTTCTTTAACAAAAGAAGCGGGAGAAAGCATTAAAGCACAGATTCAAGCAGGTGAAGCGAATTTTGCTTTCTCCAAATACGCGGATAAACAGACAGAAGGTGACCACTTAGCAGACTTTAGCTCAAGAGGCCCGGCAAGAGAAACATACGATATGAAGCCAGAATTGACGGCACCGGGAGTAAGTGTTCTTTCAACAGTCCCTTCTTATATGGTGGACGCTGAACATCAAGAAAACTATCAATATGCATATTCAAGATATTCTGGAACATCTATGGCTACTCCTCATACAGCGGGGATTGCAGCACTCATGCTTCAAGCGAATCCGCAATTAGAGCCGGAAGATATTAAAGCCGTTCTAATGAATACGGCAGATCCTCTCAACGGAGATTATAGTGTATTTGAAGTTGGAGCAGGAAGAGTTGATCCATACCAAGCTGTGTATAGTGGAACCAGCTTCAAAATTAACGATAAAACATTTGTTCCAGGTGCTGAGGAATTAATCAAGGTAAAAGAATTGACGGGCGGACTCAGCTTTGATGTTCACTATGCAGATAAAAAACTAAATCTGAAAAAATCAATCACTATTGAAAACCATGATAAAGTAAACAAAACTTTCAATGTATCTGTAACTGAATCGAATGGTTCAAACAGCTTGAAGGAAAATGGAGTGGAGCTGGATATTCCAAGCAAAATTTCTGTAAAAAGTGAAGACTTCAAAAAAGTAACACCACGTTTGCTTATTCCTAAGAAAGCAAAGGATGGAATTTACGAAGGATATATTACATTAACAAACAATGCGAATTCATCAGAGCAGTATCGGATTCCTTTCAGCTTCCGCACAATGGAAGATGGGTTTAATAAGGTCGGGCTACTAAATCCTGCCTTTTCCCCAGGTCATTTAAACCAAGTGGCATGGGATCCTATGCGTACTCCATTTGTAGTTGCTGATTTTAACCTTCGTGCACCAATGGAAAAAATGGATGTCGTTCTTCAAGATGGGAAAACAGGAAAGGACCTCGGGTTGGTCGGAACAATAAATTTAGATTACGCTTATGACAATGTAGATTATGGATTGTATGCATTTAATGGAGCTTATTATGAGTTTACAGGAAACTCAAAACAGCCCATTTCGGAAGAAGCAAGTTATGTGAAAAAACCGGGACATTACAAGTTGAAATTCATTGGTACAGGTACTTCCGGGAAGGTTACAACTGAAACGCAGCATATGCTCATCGATCTCGATGCACCGAGCTTCAAAAGTTCACTTGATGGAAAGTCTCCATTTATTGAATATAAGGCAGGTCAAGAAACATATCCATTCGACATTCAAATCACAGATCCAACCATTGACGAACTAAAGAAATTGGGCATAAATATCGATCAATCATCGAACTCGATGGTGTATTACTGGGGTCAAGGTGGTTTCCCTTCTTCGCCAATTCCAATGGATAAAGAAGGAAAGTTTGTCGAAGAAATCGCCCTGGATGAATCCATCCCAGCACTTCAATTTCGCATGAATGGATATGATATGGCAGGAAACAAACCTGCTACAAAGCAATATTACTTTGTAAAAGAAGGTACACCTGTTGCATATGCTATTGGCGAAAAGTATGAGGTGAAAACAGGCGATACGGTAAAAGCAACACTTTCATTAGATAACCTAAACGCAGTGTCAAAGGCGGAATGGAACTTTAATGGTGACGGAGGCTATGACAGAGGTTTAGATAGCGTAGAGTTAGTTGATGCCAAGCTTCACAGCGAATTCTCGGACAAAGCCTCGTTAACGATTAAAGACAATGTCGTTACTGTCCAATTTAATGAAGAGAGTAAAGCATTAGACCATGCAAAAGTCGTTGAGGTTACGTTAAAGGTTCAGGATGATCAATATACCCTTGGAGCAGCGATTAATCCGACTGTGAGCGTAATGAATGCTAATAATCAGACAAGCAGTGTGTTAGATGCTGGTTATATTTGGAAGGTTAATCCGCAATTCTCAATGGCCAGAGGTTATGTCTCTCCGCAAGGATTTAAAAATGAAGATGGTACTGTTACAGAGAAAAGGGATTGGAGCAAGGTTGGCGGTACAGTGAAAATCTTTGATTCAGAAGGAAATGAGTTCGATGCGACATCAACGGTAGAAGATAATGGACAATATGTATTCAACAAGCTGCCGTTAAGCACAAATGACTTCACGATTGAAATGAAAGCGCCAGGCCACTTTGTCACGAAAGAAAAACTGAATTCTGGTATTGGTTTTGAGCACAATGGTGAGTTATACGGTCAAAATCGCTGGATACCTGCCCTTGATATTACAGCAGGTGATGTAAACCAAGACCATGTCATTGATGTTCTAGATGCGATCGAAATTCAAAATGCATGGAAAACAAAGAAGCGTGCAGCGGATATCACCTTTGATGGAATAGTTGATGCCAAAGATATGAAATATGTTCAAACAAACTATCTCAAGCAAAATGAGCATGTTGATAATGCTCCAAAACCAATGAAGAAGTATAAAGGTAAGACATTGGAATCAATTTTAGTTGAGTTGGGAATACAGCCATAAATATTAAAAAACACGATGAAAGCTTAGCTTCATCGTGTTTTAACTTTTAAAGAAAGTATAAAATTTTTCTAAAAGTATTAAGAAAGAGAGTATTCCAATAAGGTTGTGTTATTTGGATTTTCTTCAGAATAAAATATTGTGGTAGATTGGGAATTCGTAAAAAAGGGAAACAAGAGTGAATATTGAAAAAGCTAATAATAGAGGGATGGTATTAAAGTAGTCTTGCGCTTTTCTTAATTTTACTAGAATATATAGATTATATATTTATTTTTTTCTATATATACTAGATAAAATTACAACCTAGAGGTGAAGCTATGATTGAGGGGAAACTTATCAAGTTTTATCGTGAAAAAGCGGGGTTGACTCAGGGGCAGCTTTGTGAAGGAATTTGTTCTGCTACACATCTTAGTAAGATAGAACGAGAGATAACAGAATACTCAGGGGAAATTACCCACTTATTATCCCAAAGATTGAATATCTGTCTTGATGATGAATTTGTGCGGTATCATAATCTTCAACAGAAACTAAAGCTATGGCACAACACGTTCGTTATGCAACAAAGCAAAGAATCAGAAATTTTAAAAGAAGAAATCGAAAAAGAAACACTGATTCAATTGCCAGATTTTCAAGTCTTCTATCAATTACTCTCTGCAAGGTATTATTTATCTAATTATCAGTTAGAAACAGCATTATTAATTATTCAAAACCTGCAAAAAAATGAATCATCTTTTTCTCCGCAAGACCGCAATATGTTAAAACATGTTCTAGGTATGTATTACTTTCACAACGGACAGTATCGGGATTGTATTCAAATTTTAACATCGATCGATCAAAGTCAATATAATCAATTTGAATATTATTACCATTTGGCACTAGCATATCACCTTATTCATTTTAATATAATATCGTATTATTATGCAGAGAAAGTTCTTGACTATTTTCAAAAAACGTTAAATGTCATCCGAATAATTGATACAGAGACGATCATGTTATTACAATTAAATGCAAAGGAGCTTCATGATTTTGAAGAGACGAAAGAACGTTACGAACAATTAATACGTACCTGTGATACCATTAATGAAATAGACCGTAAATCAAAGCTCCTTAATAATCTTGCATTTGAACTTTACAGAAGAAAAAAATACAAAGAAGCATCCGAACTATACAAAGAAGCCATGAAACTAATGGATGAAAAGGTTCCTCATTATTTAACTGCATTAGATGGTTATATAAATACTTGTTATAAAGGAAAACTACTTTCAAAAGAGATTTTATTGGAATTAGCACATAAAGGCCTTAGAATAGCAAAATCGACAAAATCGTATAACTGGATTTTTTTTGAATTACACCTTTATCAGCTTAATCATGAAGAAGACGATTACTATCATTTTATTGAGACCACAGCCCTTCCTTTTTTTAAAAATATGGGCTTCACCATGTTAATTGAACACTACGAAAAAAAACTCTTCCACTTCTATAACCGAATTGGTGCCGTTCAAAAAGCATTGGACCTTGCCAATTCTTACATACAAGGCAGAAAGAGCTACTATGATCATGAATAAGGCTTAATAAAAAAAGATACTCTATGCAGATGTTAATGCTGCATAGATTGGATTGAAGCTGAAAGTCAGCGTGAAAAAATAGTCAATCAAAGAAGAATTAAAATTGGAAAGCAATTAAAAGTTTAATTGAAAAATATCGAAAAGAAAATATGTAAAGCTGATAAGTCCATCAACTTAAAGTATGATGAACTATCAACAATTCGGCTACCTTGCCTAGTGATATTTAGTCAATCAAACAACTGAATTCCATTTTACTACATAGATACTTGGTATTGGATAATTAAAAGATAAATAGTGATATTCAATAAAAGGGCGCGTTTCTTTAATAAGAATCGCTTTTCTTATTGAACTCCCATGAAAATTAAAAAAGCACAAAATCTAGAAAAGACCACAACAAGATAGACCCATAAAAACGCTTTTTAAAAAAGGGCTGAGCCTTATGAGTGATCTGATTGAGTTTAATCAATCGTTAATCAAAAACCTCCAATAAAAGCAAATTAAGTAGAGGTTAGCGGACAACCAAAAAAGGATTAATCTCCATGAGTGCTTATCTATAAAGGGCGCGAAAGTCGTGGTACACCGTGGGCGTCGGAGTCAGACAAACGGGTGGGCTCAAAGGCACCAATGAGTTAAGTAAAAAGTATCCCTTATATATTGTCAGTAATGGACAGACAGATAGAATATTTACAAGCAATTGTAGAAACTTATAATTTGGATAGATTTATTCAAAATACATATAGTAACCAACTAATTAGATCTGGACATAAATCAGATTTAGTGCAAATGGTGAAAAATAAAAATCAAATTGGAAAAGGTTACGTTGTCGGACACCGGTCTTCGGATATATCTGCTGCTAAGGATAATGAACTTATTGCCGTTGGTGTGAACTTTGACTTTGCTCAAGGAGATGAATTAAAACAAGCAGATTTTGTAGTGAATAATTTCAAAGAAATCTTAGAGTTAGTTTAAATCCTAAAAGGCCGCCAATTGGCGGCCTTTTGAAATACGATTCTAAGCATACTTTCATATTCAAGTGAAAAAAACCTTTAATGAACTAAAGAGGCAGTTTAGTTGAAAAACAAACTGGGATTTTTATTTGTTTTACTAGTTTGGAGAGTAGCCTATAATTGTTTTTATATAAGGAGTAGTTAGAAAGAGGTTTATATGTTTCAAATTTTAAATATAACATCAGTACCTTTTATGTTTTTAGACCATAAAATTGTCGAAAGAATAATAAGCATAATCTGCTTTTTTCTTTCTGTTTTAATATATTTTCAATTAAGAAAGATGAAGAAATAATACAATGTTAAGCTAACGAGTTAAACATTTGTCTTATTCGACTAAAGGGTGCGTTAGCTGAAGATCGGAGCTGTCTTTAAGGCAGCTTTTTCTTTATGCATCTATCGGGGCAGGATAGTTGCATAGGAAGTAGTAAAATAGAGTTGAAAAAAGAATGAAATCCCTCATCTTTCATTGTTTATAAATGGTATAATAGGAAACAACTCCTAGTACAAGCGTTTAAAATGCAACTCCATTAAACTGCCCGTTTTTTGAATAAGAACCACCTTGTATTTTGCCATAAAATTCAAGTTTTTATTTTTTTTAACCTAAGGGCAACAATCTTTTAGAAAACAGCTTAAAAAAAGGGTGTAAACGGATCCTTCTAACTAAAAAAGGTGTATAGGAATGTATTTAATTGTCGAAATAATCTAATATCATTGGTGATTGTTATAGGTTAATATTAAATAATATGGTAATTTACCGCATATAAAATCGGCGTCTGTTTAAACAACAAGGCTCAATTGAATGCAGCCAGTGGAGGGATTTTTGTGAGTATAGCTATCGAAGAAAAACCGTCATTCCTATGTGCTAATTTTGAAGATGGAGTATTAATAGAAAAGGTCCGGCAAGGAAATATGGAGGCACTAGAAGTTCTGATGAAAAAATATCAATCTTTTGTAAAGATTAAGGCTAACAGATACTTCTTAATTGGGGCAGATAGAGAAGATATTATCCAAGAGGGGATGATAGGATTGTTCAAAGCCATCAGGGATTTTAATGGCGAGAAACAATCTTATTTTAAAGCGTTTGCAGAACTATGTATCACGAGGCAGATTATTACAGCCATCAAGGCAGCTACTCGTCAAAAACATACTCCGTTAAATTCTTCTATTTCGCTTGATATGCCTATATATGAAGAAAATCCGGATCATACTCTTATGGAAGTAATGACAGACACCGTTATTTCTGATCCTGTTGCGATATTGATAGATAAAGAATCTGCTGATGACTTGGAATTAAAATTATCTGAGGTTCTAAGTCCGTTAGAAAAGAAGGTTTTGGCTTATTACTTAGAGGACCTCACTTATATAGAAATGTCTGATAAATTAAATACTCACGCCAAGTCTATAGATAATGCGTTGCAGAGAGTGAAGAGAAAATTGGAGAGTTTATTGGAACTTAGAAATAGACACGCAATAGAAGGCACATTCAATAGATAAAAGAGCCGTTTACTATTAAGTTACTCTTTTGGCCAAAGGGTTTTTAACCCTTTGGCTTTATGTGTTTGAAAACCTTAGTTATATTTAATAGTGAAATTAAAAATACAACAAACACCGGTATGGAAGGAAGGGCACTGATGTTAACAGAAAGATTAAAACGATTATTCTCTCAACAAGCAAGTCACAGTTATTGCGGAAAACAAGAAGCCTATTGAATTCATGAAGATTCCGAACAAAAACCTAAAGAGGTTGGAACCTTTAAACTAGGTGAAAAGGTAAATGTAGTAGGTCATATCATAACATTAACAAATGTACATTACACAAAGGAAAGAAACGAATTCGAAGAAACACAGCCCAAAGAAGTATTGGGATTTGATATTGAATACCAAAATGGTACAAAAGAAGAACAAGTAGTTAGCGCAGGAGATTTTGAAGTGTATGACAGCAAAGGTGAAAAGATGGAGGTATATCCTCTCGATACATTAACCGAGAGTGTGCAAGCTGGTAAGCACGTTAACGGACCTGCTGCTTTCGGAGTAACCGATAATGCACCTTATGAAATCTTTTTCACAGATTATACTACGGGTAGCAAAGCAAAATGGATTATGGAAGTGAAATAATCATTTTCATATTCATTTTTATGAATCAGAAATTTTAGGCAAAAAGGTACTCACAACAATGGTGAGTACCTTTTTTTGTAATGCCTTTTATGTTTCAATCTTTTATATAAAAATATCAATGCATTGTTCTACAGTTGTTGCAGAGGCTAGCTGTTTTGCTTTTGTAGCCAATACATCTGCCGGTTCTGTATCGAGAATAACACCAAATAAGTTTTCTATTTCATCCAAGCTTTTTTCTAAACGGGTAGAGATGATTGAAATCGCTATTTCTTTGACAAGTCTGTGTTCAGCCATGTTAATACTCACTTGAATCACCCCTTCTAATAAACTTAAATACCTATATTCGATTATCCAAGTGTTAATTCCTTTTAAGAAAAGAATATGTCGAAAAATAAATCGACACCATTTACTTAATGTGTGCGAATAGATATCAAGCGTGATTCCACTATATCAAGTCTTTGCCTTTCCTTTTCCAAACATTTAGTAGATTTTGGTGGGATTAATCGGGGTAACTAGTTTGTCATAGTGTATCTCTTATATTTACAAACGATTAATAAGCTTTAATATTCTGCATCGGTCTTTTTATGACAAAATCCTTAGTTTTTTCTCCATTTTTGACTAATACCATCAATTTCCGCCCTTTACATGTTATAAATGCCGTAATAACCTCCTTTATTTTCGTCTTAACCGTGACTTTTGGTTTATCTTTCATGCGAAGGAATAAAATCACATGAGTTTAACAGAGCATTTAAAATGGTCTGTTAATTTTGAGGGTAGGGTTTGCTATAAGGAATATAGCATCCCTCAAAAAAGATTTCTTGGAGGTAATGTTGATGAAATCTGGCAATAGTGATTTAAACAGACGTAATTTCTTAAAAGTTGGCGGAATGAGTACTTTAGCATTAACACTTGGTTCAACTGGGGTATTTTCTCTTGCGGGAGCTACAAAAGGATTTGCAGCGGATTTCAGCAATCCAACAAGTGGATTTGGTGGCTATGGCCCATTAGTAAAAGATCCAAATGGAGTTCTTGATCTGCCAAGGGGATTTCATTACAAAATGCTTTCAAAAACTGGTGATATCATGCCTAATGGTGACCTTGTCCCATCTGCTCACGATGGAATGGCTGCCTATAAAGGGGAAAAGGGTACAACCATTCTTGTAAGAAACCATGAAAATGGGACAAATTCAGATTACCCTGTAAACGGGAAAAAACCTTGGAGCGCTGGTGCTGCCGGCGGCACAACCACAATAATCGTTGGACAAAATAACAAGGTCATTGATCAGTATGTATCAAGTTCAGGTACGATCCGTAACTGTGCAGGTGGAGCTACGACTTGGGGCACTTGGTTAACAATGGAAGAAACCCGTGATATGGGGCATGGCTTTGTATTTGAAGTAAATCCGCTTGATCCTGAAAACGAAATGTCAAGAACACCGATCCGTGATATGGGTTATTTCTCCCATGAAGCTGGGCATGTTGACCCTTCAACAGGAATTTGGTATTTAACCGAAGACGCAAGTCCAAGCTTCTTGTACCGCTTTACACCACATGACCGAAGTCAAAAGCTAGGTTATCTGCAAAAGGGAGGTATCCTTGAAGCAGCAGCGATTGATGAATTGCCAGCTGCAGCTGCAAGTCAATTTAGTACTGGACAAAAATTCGGGGTTGTTTGGAAAAAATTAAATCCTGAAATTGCACAGCAAGATGCTAAGGATAAAGGCTGTATTCAGTTTAGCCGCTTAGAAGGGGCTTATTTTTCTGAAGGTACTTTATGGTTTGATGATACAAGTGCAGGTTCAGCACGCCTTGGCCGTGTTTATCGCTACACGCCAGCGACAAACAACTTAGAACTATTCTATGAGTCTACTGATAAAAATGATTTAGAAGCACCGGATAACATTACGATCACTCCTTGGGGAGATCTTTGGATCGCCGAAGATGGCGGCGGCAATGACCGTATCGTCGGATTAACCCCTGAAGGAAATATTTATACTTTTGCTGAGAATATGATGAACGGTTCTGAATTTGCTGGCCCTACATTTTCTCCAGATGGAAATACTTTCTTTGTGAATATGCAAACACCAGGTATCACCTTTGCGATTTGGGGACCATTTGCACGCAGAAATTCTACCCGTAGACGAGCTATGAACCAGGCTTTGCCGCCAGCAAGTCTTGCTCCTGTTGTTTCGGATAAACTTACTGCATTCGCAGAAGAACAAGGCATGTCTATATTAGAAGCAGCAGCTTTAGAGCGTCATGGCATGCCAATTTTATAAGTGATGATCTCATTTTTTGAGTACTAACAAACCATCATGGAATAGGGGGTGAGACGTTTGTTATCCAGTATCGGCATCCCTGGTTTAATTCTCATTCTAGTCATAGCGTTAATCATTTTTGGCCCTTCTAAATTACCCGAAATTGGAAGGGCATTTGGAAACACATTAAAAGAATTTAAAAAATCGACAAATGATTTGATCAGCAATGAAAAAGAAGAAAAAACTAACTTTGAAGAAAAAAACAATCGAATAGCTCTTGAGAAATCGAAAAGACTGGAATCTAAATAACTATTTTTATCATTTAATAGAGTAAATGCATGGAGGAAAGTATGAATATAATAAGGAAGATTTATTTGAAGGGCTGCTTTTCGCTGGCGATGGCTGCCGCTTTTGCCGCAATTCCCGATACGGCAGATGCGGAGGAAAAGCTCAAGGAGGGAGAGAGGTTTGAACTCACCATTCTCCAGACAAATGACTTTCATGGTCATTTGGATGACATCGTCACGCTGGATGATGGAACCGTTCATCACAATTCTATTGCGAAGTATGCCACCATCATTGAAAGTGTGCGCAATGAAGAGGAGAATGTGCTTCTCGTCGATGGCGGGGATGTCTTCCTGCGCGGCGAGTTTCAAGCGGGTCAAGGAGAGTTGGAGACGTCCCTGTTGAAAGCTTTGGACTATGATGCAATGGCTCTCGGCAACAACGACTTCCGCGTATACCCTGCCGGGGAGGGCACACCGGACAGCCGTTATGAACAGTTAAAGGATTACCATCGCAACGTGAATTTCCCCATCCTTACTGGAAATGTCATTAATAGGGAAACAGGAAAGTACATACTGAATGTCAAGCCTTGGAAGAGTTTTACTTTCTCAGGCGTTAAAGTCGGGATGATCGGCCTTACTTCGATGAAGCCGGAAATTCGCGGTTGGGATGATGTTGCAGACCTCGATTTCATCGAACCGGTTGAAGCGTTGAATGCGTTGCTTCCTGAAGTGAGTGAGAAGTCAGACGTAAACATTGTCCTTTCGCATGCTGGAAATCCCGAAGACCACAAGCTGGCTCAGGTTCCCGGAGTTTCGGCGGTAATCGGGGCAGATACACACAAGGTCATCGAAACTCCCGAATATGAATTCAACGGAGAGGTGATGGTGCCAATTACTCAAGCTGGCGGAGAACAAGAACATTATTTGGGCCGTCTTAATTTGACTTTTGAAGTCGTTGCCGCCAAAATGACTTTGGTCGAATCCGATGGATTTCTCTACGACGTCACAAATGTTCCGGCTGATCCGGAGATACAAGCGATTATAGACGATTATCGTGCAGATTTGAAAGGGCAATAATCAACTCTTCATAGTACTATGAGGGAGGGTCAAAGCGAGGTTATTCGCTTTGTCCTTTCTCAATTAATAATAAAGTAAATACTGGAACGGGGTGTACAAGTCGTTGAAAACTAATTGACTGGCGCCTTTTTTATTTTTGCTCACCCGTCTTTTCCACTGACGGGAGTTGAACTTAGTGTAGAGTTTATCTGTTTAGTTTAGCTTAATTCCACTAATCAATGTGCTAAAAAGGATCATGGATCGTTAGGGAACAAAGCATTTGTTATGCCATTGAGATTGCGAAGATTTTTGCTTGGGGTTCCATTAAATTCCTTTTTGTTTACTGGAAATCGTTTGAAAGAATTTTTGATATCCATAAATAACCAGTTATTTTTTAACCGCTGATGGTCATTATAAATAAAGAAGAAGGGGCTACTGATTACGTATGATTCACATCATATAGTAAATGAGGTGTTAGTTAAAAACGTTTAACTTAACTACTGATAGCTTCATTAAAAAATCGATTCGAGCAAGGAGATGGTTCTCTTGCACGTAAAAGCAGAAAACTCATTCAATAATTGTCATTTATGCTTTGAAAGTTGATGAAACTTTTAAGATATAGGGGATGATTGCTTTGGATGGTAAACTCTAGTCAGATACCAGTTCTTACTCTAATGTAGATGAGGTGTTTATCGCAGAGAATTTATGCTGATTCGAAATGAAGCAAACCCCTTTTTCAGGCAGGGTGCAACGTTCCGTTGCATCCTGTTTTTATGTATTTACTTATTATCCAGACGTGAGCAATTTTATTATTCCCTTATACTCGTATGTGTTTTCATTTTACGGTAACCTGTGATGTTATAAATCAAATTCCATTTCAAACCTATTCATGGGTAAAAACAATTTCATAAAAAACAATCAGTCATTCATTTTTACTATCTTTTAAATGACCGGAACGTACGACTTTAGTTTTTAAATATTTTTCATTAAACTCGGAAATGTCTCCCCATAACGGAACTCTGCCTGCAACATTGGCACCTGAGTTTTGGAGAGCCTCTAATTTTCTCGGATTGTTGGTGATAAGGGTCACTGGATTAGAGCGCAGTTTTTTTAACACCCGAATGGCGTCATCATAGTTACGTGCGTCATCCACAAATCCAAGCTCCAAATTCGCTTCCACCGTATCCAATCCTTTTTCTTGCAGAACATAAGCCATGGCTTTACTAAATAATCCGATGCCTCTTCCTTCGTGATTCGCTAAATAAAATAAAGCTCCGGAGCCTTGAGTTGCAATCATCTTCATAGCCTGCTTTAATTGGAAGCCACAATCACAGCGTTTGCTTCCGAATATATCGCCAGTATGACAAATACTATGCATCCGGATAAGTGCATCAGCTGAATGTTGAAAATCTCCATACAGTAACACACTGGATTGCTGCATTTCCGCTAAGTTGGAAGAGGCTAAAGTTTCAATGATCTTATCTATATTATAAGTGCCGTCACCACAAAAATGACCCGCCATATTCTCACATCGTAACCAGCAATACCACTGGAATATAATTGTTTCGCCCTCTAAGTTTACGGGTAATTTGATTGGGCCGACTAAATAAATGGATGTTTCATCACTTTTAATAACGTTAATTTTATCTTCTAATATCAAAGCCACTTTTGCATTAATCATATAAACTTCCTCCCGATACTAAGATAACGTTTACTAGTTCATTTCATATTGTACCCAAAAAAGTCCACAAATTTACCAATGCAAAATAAAGGCGTAAAAGTCCTTTTTTAGTGATCGAAAACTTGATTTCCGTATAATCCAAAATTTAACAAGAACAACCGCAATAACGCAACATTATTGTTTTCACCCACTATTTTACATTTAATTTATTTTCAATAGTTAGATAGTGAAATATGTTTATTGAATTTACATATAATCGAAGAGAAATAGATTTATTTGGTCTTTGGTGATAGTTGAAAATGGAAAACCTTTCCGTTAACATATAATTAGAATCATATTATAGGAGGTTGCGCATTGGTTTTACACATTAAAGAAGTTACGAAAAAATTCGGGGATTTCACAGCAGTCAACAAGCTTGATTTAACTATTCCCGAAAAAGAAATGTTCGGCTTTTTAGGCGGGAATGGAGCGGGGAAAACGACCACGTTCCGGATGATACTCGGCCTGCTTGACCCTACTGAAGGGGAAGTTGTCTGGGATGGGAAGAAAATCGATTATACGACCAGTTCAATCATTGGCTATCTTCCTGAGGAACGCGGACTATATCCAAAACTGAAGGTGCGCGATCAAATTGTTTATTTGGCTAGATTAAGAGGGATGAACAAACGCGATGCTTTGAGAGAATTGGAGTATTGGCTGGATCGCTTTATGGTGCCCGATTATATCGATAAGCGAGTTGAAGAGCTTTCAAAGGGAAATCAACAAAAAATCCAGCTGATCGCATCCATGATCCATAAACCTGAATTGCTAATCCTAGACGAACCCTTCAGCGGACTGGATCCAGTGAATGTGGAAATCCTGAAGAAAGCGGTCATTGACCTAAGGGACAGCGGCACGACGATCGTTTTCTCGAGCCATCGCATGGAGCATGTCGAGGAGATGTGTGAGCATCTTTGCATCATGCATAAGGGTTCACCTGTTGTGGCAGGAAAGTTAAAAGAAATCAAGCGTTCTTTCGGTAAAAAGAATGTCTCAATTAAAGCAGATTTTGATCTATCTTTCTTGGATCATTATGCAGGTGTAACAAAAGTCAAGAACACGATGGAAGGGAAAATTCTTCAAGTAACTGGTGAAGATGTGGCTGAGGGCATGCTACGTGATCTTGTTCCAAGAGGTTTCGTCCGGAAATTCGAATTGGAAGAACCATCGCTGACGGATATTTTCATTGAAAAAGTAGGTGCCGTCTATGAATAAATTTTGGATTGTCCTTTCCCATACATACCTATCAAAATTAAAGACGAAATCCTTTATCATTTCTACAATCATTATGATGGCACTGATTCTCCTTCTTTCGAATCTTTCGAATCTTATTGATAAATTCGACAGTGATGAACAGGAAAAGGTTGCCGTAATCGATCAGACTGAAGGCGGTTTATTTGATTCTTATAAAAATGCTGTAGCAGGTGTGAACGATGACCTATCGATAATATCCGCCCAGAATGAAAAGGAAGCGGAGGAAATGGTCAGCGCGGAAGAAATCGTTGGGTATTTATTAATCCAAAAGGATAAAACGCTCGGCTTCAAGGGAACGTACAAAGCGAATCAAATTTCAGATTCTGCGGTAAGTAATGATTTACTATTAGCGCTTACTCAATTGAAGGGTCAAATAACGGCGAAGGAATTGAATTTGACAGAGCAGCAAATCGCTCAATTGAATACGCCGCCAGCATTTGATACGATTGCTCTTCAGAAAAATGCAAAAACGGAAGAGGATCTCAATCAAGCACGCGGTCTCGTGTATGTGCTCCTATTCGTGATTTACTTCGGTGTGTTGATGTATGCAACGATGATTGCAATGGAAGTGGCTACTGAGAAAACATCACGAGTCATGGAAATCCTGATTTCAAGTGTCCCGCCAGTCACACAGATGTTTGCCAAAATAATGGGTGTTGCTTTACTTAGTCTTACTCAAATGATTTTATTTTTTGGGGTGGGCTATTTCTCGATTAAACAAAACTTGACGGGGATGGATGAAGGATTCTTTTCATTTTTCGGTTTCGGCAGCACAGATATCTCAACGATCATTTATGCAATCATCTTCGCTTTGCTTGGGTATTTTCTATACGCGACTCTTGCGGCATGCCTGGGGTCCGTTGTCAGCAAAATTGAAGATGTCCAGCAAATGATTTCACCGATGACCATGTTAGTTGTCATCGCCTTCATGATTGCGATGTTTGGACTGGGGAATCCGTCAGCCAGTTATATTACGATCACATCATTCATTCCATTTTTCACGCCGATGATCATGTTCTTGCGCGTAGGGATGCTTGAAGTTCCATTCTGGGAAATCGCCATCAGCATAGGAGTGTTGATCTTAACGATTGTTTTACTTGGAATAATCGGAGCAAAAATCTATCGTGGTGGAGTCTTGATGTACGGTAGCTCAAAATCATTGAAAAGCATCAAGAATGCCCTGCAATTATCCAAGAAAAATTAACATGAAACCTGGATCTTTCACCCTGTTGGAGGGGTTCAGGTTTTATTAAGTTAATAATATAGGAACGAAAAGTAGCATAGATATAAGGGAACATAAATTAATCCCCTTTATGCAACCACGATTAGGAGTGAATTATTATGAGCAATCTGGTAACGTTAACGATAGTTTCAGAAGTGTTTCTCTTGCTATCCTTCATCATTATTATTTTATCAACCAAGAATCCGAAAAGAAATGTTCTCTGGGTCATCTTATTCATCATTGGAGCTGCTCCGCTTTTATATTTAGCCATAGATCATGTGAAAAACGATTATATGGACGCAAATATCGGACTGGGCCTTGCCTTTATGTATACCTGGTTATACAGCGCAGTTGCTTTTATCATTGGCATCATTCTTTTAGTGAAAAAGAAAAGGAATAATAACATTTCAAAAGAACTGTAATAATCACATTGGAATCTTAAATTAAAAGAAAATAATAACGCTGAAGAAACATAAACTATACCCCGAATAACGGACACACATCAAAAATGTCCCTTATCAGGGTTTTTTTATGTTTCAATAGGTAGAATGAGAATGGACGGAGGGTTTCTATGAGTAAGAATAAATAACCTATAATCCTGTACCTGGAAACTGGACGAAATTTTCAGTATTAGAAAGTTCTGTAGTAACATCCAAAGGAGATGGAAAATCATATATATATATATATATATATATATATATATATGCGACTTTTAATCCTAAGTATGCTTAAATGGCTACTATAATCCTTAAAACAATTAGAACATCTGTAAGTCTGGCGAAACATAGGAAAAATTCTGCTCAGCGTTTAGGAACTGCCAAAAAAGTACATTCTTGGGATGATATAATTCATTAACGATAGTCGAATGAAATTCCTTTTTCTTCTTGGCTCTTTTCGTAAAGATTGTTGTTTTTAAAACGAAACTATTTAAGGTTGATTGGATCCGAAGTGCGAGACTCCTGCGGGAGCAGCGGGACAGGTGAGATCCCACAGGCGTTTTACGCCGAGGAGGCTCACCGCCCGCCCCGCGGAAAGCGAGCATCTGGAGGGGAAATCAACCACAACTCACTACCTGGTAAATAGCAACAAAGTATGTGAAAACAGCCTTCTTCTTCAACAAACAACGCAGGTTTGTGAAAGAAGGAGAATCAATTTTAGTAAGATTATCTTGTTACATTGGTATCTCACCTGAGGAAGTATTAAAGGCATAACAAGATGGTTTATATGAAGAAATATTATGGTCATGTTCCGACGGGGAATCAGTTGGTTAATGTAAATACAGCGTAACATTATATTATACATTGGACTTCGATTGATGGCTATATTGCAAATGAGGATGGTATATTAGAGTGGTTAGGATCAACAGAAGTAGAAGGAGATTCTGGCTACAATTCAATCCTCGAAAGAATAGACACCGTTGTTATGAGAAAAGGAACTTATGATGTCATTCGTGGATTTGATATGGATTATCCTTAAAATGGTTATAAAAATCATATTTTCTAAATCTGTTAGTGGATCAGATGAATATGCTTCATTTATTAATCAAGATGTCAAAACCTACATTGAAAAAAGATGATACCACACAGAGATTGAAGAAATTTGCGACACTCCTGCCGAAATGACTGGCTAGCCGAGCCCCTGCGAGACTTGGCAGATAGGGAGCAGGCTCTGAGCTTAAGAATAATAAATGATAATAATACAGATAGTAATAAATGATGCACATAAATCTTTCTCTTTGCATAGGGTAGGAGGGTATGGTATATTAATTTTTGAGGAGGGATGGGCAATGGATGAAATGATGAATGGGCAAGATGCGGTGAATGAAGAAGAATGCTGTACGACCTCTTCCCACGGCCGAAAGAGTCATCACTCAGAAGCAGTAAAAAAGAACTTAACGACCCGGTTAAATCGAATTGAAGGTCAAATCCGCGGTATAAAGGGTCTTATTGAAAAAGATACGTACTGTGATGATGTGATCACCCAAATAGCAGCTACACAAAGCGCGATGAATAGTGTAGCCAAGATTTTATTGGAAGGCCATCTAAGGAATTGTGTGGTGGAACGCCTGAATGAAGGGGATACAGAGGTTATAGATGAAGTGCTTGTAACGATACAAAAATTAATGAAAAAATAAAGGAGCAGTGGATAAAATGGAAAATGTAACATTGAATGTTAGTGGAATGTCTTGTGGTCATTGTGTGAATGCAGTTGAAGGGAATGTAGGAAAACTTGCAGGTGTTGAAAGCGTAAAGGTGCATTTGGATGCAGGAAAAGTAGATGTAGCGTTTGACAAGGAAAAAGTATCACTTGAGAAAATAAAAGAAACAATCGATGATCAAGGTTACGATGTCGAGTAAGTTATGAGAGTGCTGTTAAGCACTTCTTTTTTACAAAGAAATATACCCCATAGTGGTATAGGGAGGCGGGATGAAGTGAGCAGCCAAATAAAAGAAACAAGTTTACAGATTTCTGGAATGACTTGCGCTGCCTGTGCAAACCGAATTGAAAAAGGGTTAAACAAAATGGAAGGCGTTGAGGAAGCCACCGTTAATTTGGCACTTGAGAAATCGGTTATTAAATATGATTCGGAAAAAGTAAGCAACCAGGACTTTGAAAAGAAAATTCAAGATCTTGGCTATGATGTAGTAAAAGAGAAAAGGGAATTTACGATTACTGGCATGACCTGCGCTGCCTGTGCAAACCGAATAGAAAAAGGGTTAAATAAGATGGATGGGGTGAGCATGGCTAATGTCAATCTAGCGCTTGAAAATGCGACCGTCGAATATGATCCTTCCCAAGCCTCTCCAATTGACATCATTCAACGGGTGGAGAAGCTGGGGTATGGGGCGATCATCAAGGAAGATAAAATGGAATCCGTGAATTTCCGTCAAAAAGAAATACAAAAACAAAAGAATACATTCATCTTTTCGGTCATATTATCATTCCCATTGTTATGGGCGATGGTAAGTCATTTTAGTTTTACTTCGTTTATCTATATGCCTGATTTCCTCATGAATCCTTGGGTGCAGATGGCATTCGCTACCCCCGTTCAATTTTTGATTGGAAAGCAGTTCTATGTTGGAGCTTATAAAGCCTTGAGAAATAAAAGTGCCAATATGGATGTATTAGTCGCGATGGGAACATCCGCTGCCTATTTTTACAGTGTTTATCAGGCGATCATCTCGATGGGTTCCCATCACAATACGGCACAACTTTATTTCGAAACAAGTTCGATTCTTATCACGCTCATACTTTTGGGTAAGCTGTTTGAAGCAAAAGCAAAAGGACGTTCTTCCGAGGCCATCAAAAAATTGATGGGGCTTCAGGCCAAAACGGCATTGGTTCTAAGAAATGGGGAAGAACGGGAAATACCACTTGAAGAAGTCATCGTAGGGGATACGATTTTGGTGAAGCCGGGTGAAAAGATCCCTGTCGATGGCAAGGTAATCGAAGGGAACTCTGCCGTCGATGAATCCATGTTAACGGGTGAGAGCATCCCGGTAGATAAAACAAACGGGGATACTGTTATCGGTTCAACATTGAATAAGAATGGGTTTCTCAAAATGAAAGCGACGAAAATAGGAAGGGATACAGCTCTTTCCCAAATCATCAAAGTCGTCGAAGATGCTCAAGGTTCGAAAGCGCCGATTCAACGGCTTGCTGACCAAATTTCCGGTGTTTTCGTTCCCATTGTTGTCGGAATCGCTCTTTTAACTTTTCTGGTTTGGATGATTTGGGTTAACCCGGGAGAATTCACACCAGCTTTTGAAGCGATGATTGCAGTGCTAGTCATAGCCTGCCCATGTGCGCTAGGCTTGGCCACTCCAACCTCTATCATGGCAGGCTCAGGAAGGGCTGCCGAATTCGGCATCTTATTTAAAGGCGGGGAACATCTGGAAACCACCCACCATATTGATACGGTCATCTTGGATAAGACGGGAACGGTAACGAATGGTACCCCTGTTTTGACAGATGTCCTCATTAAGAATGGTATGGAGGAAGAACAATTTTTATCATTAGTCGGTGCAGCTGAAAAACAATCTGAACACCCTCTTGCTCAATCTATCGTTCAAGGAATTCAAGCAAGACAGATTTCACTTGCAGCGGTTGAGGAATTTGAAGCGATGCCTGGATACGGGATTAGAGCTGTGGCGGATCAAAAAGTGATATTCATCGGAACCCGTAAATTGATGAAGCAAAAAAACGTGGATATCACTAAGGCGCTAACAGCGATGGAAGAATTTGAAGAGCAAGGGAAGACTGCAATGCTAGTAAGCATTGAAGGGGAATATGCCGGACTCATTGCTGTTGCGGATACGATAAAAGAAAGCTCGCTTGAGGCGATTAAAAGGTTAAAAGCAATGGATATCCAGGTCATCATGATAACCGGGGATAATCAAAGAACAGCAAATGCCATCGGACATCAAGTTGGCATTGACCATGTAATCGCAGAAGTCCTACCTGAAGGGAAAGCGGAAGAAGTGAAAAAACTGCAGGCCGCCGGTAAAACAGTGGCAATGGTCGGCGATGGGATAAA
The DNA here is from genome assembly GCF_046715815.1 of Peribacillus sp. S4. Taxonomy (NCBI): domain Bacteria; kingdom Bacillati; phylum Bacillota; class Bacilli; order Caryophanales; family Bacillaceae; genus Peribacillus; species Peribacillus sp. S4. The sequence continues at coordinate 2,168,880 of NZ_CP175708.1, forward strand.
TGATGCTCCCGCGCTGGCACTAGCCGATATAGGAATGGCAATAGGAACCGGGACGGACATAGCCATGGAAGCTGCCGATATCACTTTGATCCGGGGTGATTTGAACAGTATTGCAGATGCCATCCTCATGAGCAGGAAGACGATGAAAAACATTAAACAAAACCTATTCTGGGCTTTTGCCTATAATGTAATCGGAATACCAATTGCCGCAATCGGACTTCTTGCCCCGTGGTTAGCGGGTGCTGCCATGGCCTTCAGTTCTGTGTCAGTCGTATTGAATGCACTTCGCCTTCAACGGATAAAGCTTTAAAGATCATGTAATATATATTGATAGTTACTGACTGCATATACCCATTATACGGGCGTATGAATTTTAATCATCCAAATAAAGCCGATGATTCCTTGGCAAGAGGATCATCGGCTTTCATCTGGAATGAGGGGCATGTTACTGCAACTCTTATAGGTTGTCAAACCGCTTATTTTAAACAGTAAAAAACATAATCTGTAGGTGTGCCATTTTCGCCTTGTTGATGGAGCATCGCTGATACATTACCGCGATGATAGGTCCCATGATTCACTACATGATGGATGAGGTCGGCAAGTACAAACTCACAAGCCCCCATTTTCGGATGTTCGGTTACAATGGTCCGTTCAAGATCAGGCTGCGAAGTAAGGAAATTGTCGTAATCCTTTGCAAGTTCATCATATGAGGATTCCAGTTCATATAATGTGATTCCGTCCACTTCTTTCCGACGCTGTTCAACTTTCTTAAAAGTTTCTTGAACTGTGCTTCCTTTCATTATCTCCAACCAGGTAATATCTGTTGCGTAAAGGTGAACAAGGACTTCCTTGACTGATGGAAAGACACTTTTTATCGTGTCTCCATAGACTCCTTCCGGTAATTGTTTTAGTTTTTGGAACACTTGCTGATTAGCCCAAACATGGTAATCATACATTTTCTTGGCACGGTTATTTTCCATTTTTTCACTCCTTCAATTGTTACATATCCTTTTCGACATCATTTAAAGAATTCCTTTATCAAAGGCTGCTTCCTAATCTGATAAGTTGTCCATGCAAATGCTTAGTTTTCTACATACCATGATAATAGATGCTATCCTACTATTGTTATTACGTTTGATTGCCATCAAAGAGTCCACGAGTGTGAAAATTCACTTTATTTTCAAATGTTGTTAATATGATAGTAACTCTTATCGAGAGGTGGAAAAAAATGAGAGCAGATGCTGTTTTTGAAGGTGGGGGGGTCAGGGGAATTGCTTTTATAGGGGCAATTCAAGCAATGGAAGAGGAAAATGTCGAATGGGAAAGACTTGCTGGGACATCAGCAGGAGCAATAATAGCTGCTCTTTTGGCTAGTGGCTATAAAAGCCATGAAATTAGAAAACAGTTTAGTGAAATCAATTACTCAAAGATTCGAGGCAGGACAATTCTGAATCGAATTCCCATTTTGGGCTTCTTTTTGGAACTCATGGTTCATCTTGGGATTTACAAAAACGATTATTTGGAGACATGGGTGGATTCACTTCTTTCTGAAAAAGGGATAAAGACATTCGCGGATCTTCCAGATGGAAAGTTGAAAATCATTGCTTCTGATGTTTCGAATGGAAAGATGCTTATTTTGCCAGATGATTTGGACCGCTATGGTATGTCTCCTGCTGATTTAAAAGTTTCAACTGCCGTAATGATGAGTGCCTCCTTACCATTTTTCTTCCGTCCGGTTATTTGGAAATCAAAAGACCGGAAAAAATCCTACATTTTAGATGGTGGTTTACTTAGTAACTTCCCGATATGGATATTTGATACCGACAATCCTCGTTTTCCAACATTCGGATTCCATTTTGTGAAAGATGAAGTTAACATAGGCGGGGTTATCCCAACGCCCATCCACCTTTTCAAAAATATATTCAAAACGATGCTCCAAGCCCATGATTTACGACATATGGACGAAGAAACGATTGAACGCACGATTCAAATTCCTGTTGGCGGCATCAATGCAACGGATTTTGAACTGAATGAGGAAGAAATCAACTTTCTCTATAAATCAGGCTACACTTCTGCAAAAGAATTTTTGTCGAATTGGGATTTTGAACAATATAAGGTCAAACGCTTGCAAAGAGTCAAAAATGAGTAGGAGAAACATTCCTCTATCAATCGGTCCAAAAGGGGGAAAGAGGGGACAAGGAGCTGTTACAACGGCTCTTTTTCTTATTGAATGAATGAATCAATGGTTTAATTCAAAAGCAATAAGTGGGATTACATTCATAAAAAATTAATATAATTTATTATTTTAAAATTATCTAAATGAATAAACGGAAAACAAAGTTGGAATAAAGATTATGAAATTCAATGAATAGATCCTCAAGGAGAAGTAGTTGGCGTATCTCAATGCACTGTGAGGAGCGGAAAATGAGACAAAAAATATAGATGTAGTGAGAAAGGATGGGATCTTTGTTAAACATCCCGGCTTTCATTAAGGTTTAGTAAGTCAAATAGAAAAGTGGATACAGTTGCGCCAAGCGAACAATTAATATCCCACTTATCTGGTAGATTTCAGCTGCCTTAACAGGTACGTCTATGGTCGGCCCACATGTATCAGGACCGCTTGCTTTTCTTATAGAAAAATAATAAAAGCTTAACCGTCGTTTAACGTTGCCCGAGATTTTTGAGAGATAGAATGGAATCTCAGCCATCCCGGCAGCAAAGCTAGAGATAGAAATGAAATGGATTGTGGGATAAAGTCTGTTAAGATTTTACTACTTAAAAAAACGTCTATCAATTTTCCCCACTTGGTATATAACATTTACTAGGAATATAATCCTGAAAATAAGAATAAAGATTGACATTCACACATCCTCATAATACGATACTTTACAGAATAATAGGAATTATCTTTTTATTTTTTTGTTAGAAAACCAAAACTCAGTTTTATATTATAAAACAAAAGCCTCCTTGTATATACATATTCTCCAAGAGTGAACTGGGCTTTTTCTTATTTTGGAAGCGCTGCCAATTTAGGCGTTTTATATAACAAGGGGGGATAAGGTATGGAAGCAAGAATGGAAACAAAGCAAGAAAAGCCATTAAATTTTGGCCGGAAATTTCGCTGGACAGTCGTCATCTGGTTATTGATTGGGGGAATAATCAACTATCTAGATCGTGCCAATCTCTCCATTGCAGCTCCCGAAATGATGAAGGAACTCGGGCTAAGCGTGACCGAAATCGGGTTATTGGGAACCTTTTTTTCTTGGAGTTATGCATTAATGCAGCTTCCTTCAGGCTGGCTGATCGATCGGTTCGGGACCAAAAAGGTGTATACAATCGCGCTTATTTGGTGGAGTGGTGCGACCATTTTAACGGGAGCCGTTCATAAAATGGGTTCATTTATTGCCGCAAGGATTTTACTTGGAGTGGGTGAAGCACCGTGTTTTCCTACAATGGCTAAGATTACATCGTATTGGTTCCCAAAAAAGGAACGCGGCCTGGCAACTGGAATTTGGGATTCTTCCTCCAAATGGGGACCTGCCATTGCACCGCCACTTCTCGTTTTCATTATGGTGACTTTTGGGTGGAGAGCGTTGTTTTATATTACGGGTGTAATCGGCATCATTTTCGCGATCGGTTTTGTTATTTTTTATAAAAATCCTGAAAAAAGCCAAAAACTTTCCAAGGAGGAATTTGAATACATTAAGTCGGAAGGTGGTGGAGTGGAGCAAGGCATTCAATCATCAAAAATAAAATGGGGTTCGTTATTTAAATATCGAAGCGTATGGGGGATGATTCTAGGCTTCTTCTGTACCATCTGGATCTGGAATATTTTCCTTGTATTCCTTCCCCTTTATTTGTTTGATGTCCATCATGTCTCACTTAAAGAAATGGGTATATATGCTGGTATTCCTTGGCTTGGCGGAATCTTTGGCAATATTTTCGGAGGATATCTTACTAAAAAATTGGTCGACAAGGGAATTACTACACCTATTAAAGCAAAGCGTGCCTTAATTAGTATATGTGCCATCTTGGCAGCTATTGTTGTGTGTGCAGTTCCACTTGTTAAAGGGCTCGCTATTACCTTACTTTTACTGACCCTTGCTCTTTGTTTTATTTCTGCCATTACAGGCAGCGCATGGGCACTCGCCGGCGACATTGCTCCTCCTTCTATGGTTGCTTCCGTAGGAGCAATTCAGAATTTTGGCGGTTATTTTGGTGGTGCCTTTTCCCCTGTTGTGGCAGGCATGATAGTGGATACAACTGGTTCTTACTCTCTCGCCTTTATATCTGGCGGTTTAATCGCCGGATGCGCAGCAATCTGTTATTGGTTTATTGTAAAACATCCTATTCAAGAATAGTATTATCGAGGAGGAAATAAATTGAAGCCAAAAGTGTATATAGCAAGACCAGTACCGGCCGAGGTAGAGGCATTTATTTCGAAGTATTGCCAGTATGAAAAATGGAACGGCCCTGAACCCATTACCAGAAGCCAACTGTTAAAGCAAATTTCTGATGCGGAGGGACTGCTCATCACAGGAGAAAAAATAGATGATGAATTTCTGGACCATGCACCACGTCTAAAGGCTGTCAGCAATATCTCGGTAGGCTACAACAACTTTGATCTGGAGGCAATGAAAAAGAGAAGCATAATCGGTACAAATACACCTGGTGTTCTCGATGAAACCGTGGCTGATTTAGCTTTAGCCTTAATGCTCTCAGCAGCCCGTCGTATTCCGGAAATGGACAAGCTTGTAAAGGATGGCAAGTGGGGAAATAAAAGCGATGAACCCCTCTTTGGCGTTGATGTTCATGGAAAAACATTGGGCATCATCGGTATGGGGAGGATTGGGGAATCTATTGCAAGACGAGCCAAATTCGGTTTTAACATGGAAGTTTTGTATCATAATCGGCGAAGGAAATCCGAAGTGGAGGAAACGCTCAGTACAAGCTATTCTTCTTTAAATCACCTTTTACGGGAATCAGATTTCGTTCTATTAATGGTCCCTTATACTCCAGAGACGAGGCATCTTATGGGACGGGAGCAGTTCGCACTGATGAAAAAATCAGCGATCTTTATCAATACATCCCGGGGTCAGACGGTGGACGAAAAGGCCCTCATAGAAGCACTGCGAAATAAGGAAATTCTTGCAGCCGGTTTGGATGTATTTGAAAAGGAACCCATTTCGCATGACAATCCGCTTTTAGCCATGCCTAACGTGGTAACCCTGCCCCATATAGGTTCAGCTACTCATCAAACACGATTTGATATGGCCATGCTTGCGGCGAAGAACCTCGTTGCTGTTGTTACAGGAAGGGAGATAAGCAATGTTGTCCCTGAATTGAAAGGATTTCAGTCACTAAAATAGTAATGAATCATTAACACAGCGGTAATATTAGGTTGACCCATTTAAAAGAATCTTTGATAAAAAAGGCATCCATTCATTTTGGATGCTTTTTAATTAGGAAGAGTGATGATGTTAACAATTACTCTAATGATTTAGCGGATATTACATAAAAATTAGACCACGAGTCCATGAAAAATATAAGAAGTAAGAGAACCATGAAGTATTAGTTCATACCTGTTTTTAGACATATTCTAAATCATTTGGTTCTTTTTCATTTGTAAGTAAATTCAACAGTTCATCTAGTTCCTGGCTTTTATGTAATGTTTTTGGGGCAGTAAATCCATAAATCAATCCGGTGGTTATTAATTCTTTCCTCAATATCTCAATTTTTTCAAATAATGCTTCCATACTCTCCAATGTAGAATCCTCAAGTGCTTTCTTTTTTTGTTATGAAACTATTATTACATAAATTAGGATGATTTTAAACCAAAAGTGAGTATTCACTTATAAAATTATTGCTGAAGTATTTTTAGTCCAATTTTAGAAAACCATGATCTAAACCTTCCTTTGAATCAAGGTTTCCTTCCTGTAGTGGGATCCAACCAAGAGATGGCGATCTTTCTTTTATTCCATTATTTCGCTGGCTTCTTTAGGCTCTTATAGTTTTAAAGGTTTATTGTAAAAATAGCCTATTGAAGTTATTTGTAACGATTAAATAAATGATTCGTTAAGAGAACTAGGCTGAAAGACTGTCGTTATATGTAAAAGTTTGTAGGGCTATGTAAATGTATGAGTGAATCAAAACTCTTTTTGTATTCAATGGGTATCATAAGACCTGCCTAAAAATTCCTAATTTATTGATTTATTGATTTACACATCTTCATACACCTTTAAAAGGGCCATACTATACTTGAACCAGATTCAAATAATAGGAGGGAAAGATCAATGAATAATGAAAGAGCAATGGATGATTTAATTAAGAATTGGAGCGAATTAGGTAAGAATATGGACCGCCGAAATTTTATCCAGGGAGCGAGTAAGCTTGCCGGACTTTCATTAGGTCTTGCTCTTGCCCAATCAATGGGCGGGATTGAAGTGAATGCTGCCCCGAAATTCAGTGATTATCCATTTACTCTCGGTGTAGCTTCAGGAGATCCGCTCTCGGACAGTGTCGTTTTATGGACAAGGTTGGCACCGGATCCGTTGAATGGAGGAGGAATGCCAAAAGAAGCCATTTCCGTTAAATGGGAAGTGGCAAAGGATGAGAATTTCCGAAAGATTGTCCAGCAAGGCAAGGATATAGCCAGGCCGGAACTTGGCCACTCCGTACATGTGGAAGTAAGCGGATTAAAACCTGATAAAGTCTATTTTTACCGTTTTAAAAGCGGCGGGGAAGTAAGTCAGACTGGGAAAACGAAAACACTTCCGCCAATAGGTTCAAGTGTTTCGAGCTTGTCATTCGCGTTTGTTTCATGCCAGCAATTTGAGCATGGTTATTATACGGCCTATAAACATTTGGCAAAGGAAGATCTGGATATTGTCTTCCACCTTGGCGATTATATATATGAATATGGACCAAATGAATATGTTTCTTCTACAGGTAATGTCCGTGTACATAGTGGACCAGAGATCATTACACTTGAAGATTATCGGAATAGATACGCACAATATCGCTCTGATACCCATTTAAAAGCGGCACATGCAGCTTTCCCATGGGTCGTGACTTGGGATGATCATGAAGTTGAAAACAATTATGCAAATGTTATCCCGGAAAAAGGGCAATCGGTAGAAGCTTTCATCAAGAGAAGGGCCGCCGCTTATCAGGCTTACTATGAGCATATGCCCCTTCGAAAATCATCTTTGCCTAAGGGAGCGGATATGAGGTTATACCGAAATTTCACATATGGCGACCTGGCCTCTTTCTTTGTATTGGATTCACGTCAATACCGGGATGATCAGGCAAACGGTGATGGAAGTTCACCGCAAACGCCTGAGTCACTTGATCCGAAACGGACATTACTAGGTCCAGAGCAGGAACAGTGGCTAACTGACAATTTATCAAAATCAAAAACGAAGTGGAATGTTCTGCCTCAGCAGATTTTCTTTGCACAACGGAATTATGGAACACCAACCGCCCCAAAATTCAGCATGGATTCCTGGGATGGCTACCCGGCTGCACGCGATCGCTTAATTGATGTAATCAAAAGCAACAACCTGGAAAATCTGGTCGTGTTGACCGGTGATGTACATGCAAGCTGGGCCGCCAATTTAAAGGCAGATTTCGATGATCCAAATTCAAAGATTTTCGGTGTGGAGTTTGTCGGCACTTCAATCACATCTGGCGGAAATGGTGCGGATAAGCGTGCGGACACGGATAAAATACTAAGTCAGAATCCGCATATTAAGTTCTTTAATGATTACAGGGGATATGTTCGGTGCAAAGTAACACCAGAACAATGGAAGGCGGATTACCGTGTAGTCCCATTCGTGACAGAACCAGGTGCAGATATATCGACAAGAGCATCCTTTGTTTTTGATAAGGATCAAACAGGGCTGCGAAAGGTTGCATCAGCAGCGGTTATGGAAGGTGCACAAAAAACGAACGAAGTCGAGGAGGATCGGACACGTGCCCATAATCGCGCACATGAAAAACAAAGAATGAAAAGTCAGGGGAAAGTGACTAATTGATAGGGACCTTATGATGCTTGACAGGAATGTAGCGAAGAAAAATGAGAAGAACAGAGGAGTGAGTAGGAATGCTTTCAAATATAGGAATACCCGGTTTGGTGATTGTCCTTGTGATTGCACTGATTATTTTTGGACCGTCCAAACTGCCGGAAATAGGCCGTGCATTTGGCCGGACATTATCCGAATTCAAAAGTGCAACCAAAGGATTGGTGAATGATACGGAAAAAGAAGAAGAAAATGAGAATAAAGCTGCATTAAGAGCTGTTAAAAAAGAGGGATGAAGTAAATGAGATAGAGCGGGCGGAAAGACTCGCCTGCTTCTTTTCATGAGAAGGGTTAGAGGGGAAGCGCTATTTGCAAAATGGCAAATAATATGTCTAAAAAGGGGGAGTGAAAGTGGAGAGTAAGGATTTACACGTTATTGAGCATATGGAGGAACTCCGAAGCAGAATCATTAAAACACTGATAGGCTTTGTGGCCTTTTTCATAATGAGCTTCATATTCGTACAGGATATTTATAATTTACTGATTAAAGATTTGGAAGGAAAGCTTGCCGTGCTCGGGCCGAGTGAGATCCTATGGGTATATATGATTATTGCTGGGGTTTGCGCGATAGCTGCAACGATTCCGCTGGCAGCCTATCAGTTATGGCGCTTTGTGGCTCCAGCTTTGAAACCGGAAGAGAGAAGGGTTACATTTCGCTTCATACCCGGACTGTTCATTCTATTCATCACAGGTATCTCATTTGGATATTTTGTGTTGTTTCCAATAGTTCTGGGTTTCCTAACTTCCCTATCGGCCGGGCAGTTCGAGATGATGTTCACTGCGGAAAAGTATTTTCGTTTCATGATTAATTTGATCTTACCTTTCGGGATTTTATTCGAGATGCCGCTTGTAGTCATGTTCCTGACCAGATTAGGCATCATCAATCCAGCGGTGTTGAAAAAGTCTCGCAAGATTTCTTATTTCGTCCTGGTCATCATCTCAATCCTGATTACACCTCCAGATATAATTTCGGACATTTTGGTTATCGTCCCTTTACTTGTGCTTTATGAAGTGAGTGTACAGCTGTCCAATATGGTTTATCGTAAAAGGCTTATGAAAGATGAGTCAGCATTATCCGTGACATGAAAAGGATAATCACAGCCTATTGAAAGTAACATTTCTTGGGAAATAATTAATGGAACAATAAAAGGTTGAGGGGAGCCCCCTCAGCTTTTTATTGTGGGATAATACTTTTTGGGAATGATTAGGGGGTATGCTTTTGCATTTGCCTTCTAACCAATGTGATTATGTAAGGGGACGAAGTTTTAACCTATAAAAGCCTTCTATTTGTCCAATCCTGTGGAATTAAATTATTTAGATCAAAGTTTTTGTCAACTAATCACAAGTTACATAAGTTGAATATAAACTCTGCAATGTCTAAATGATTATGTAGTAGACCATGAACCTCTTCTAGTTTTAAGGGGGGTGTTTTATTTTTTTTATTTAGAAGGAGAGAGGATTCTGGTTAGCGAATAATTGTAATCACTTGAATTGAAAAATGCATTCTTTGTAATAACATTCCAAAATATCGAAAGGTGAAAGGTTCGAATCTTATTATCGTTCAAGTATAAATATATTTAGGGGGGAAAGAGCATTATCAAAATATCGAACAGGATGGTGAGAATGTATGAAGGATTTATTGAAAATTATCGCAGGAAACATTTCCATGACCTTTGCCTATGCTTATTTAATCGTTCCCAATGAAATCATCAATGGCGGGGTAACTAGCTCGGCATTATTATTGAATGCATTATTGGGCTATAACATTGCCATGCTCGCCAATTTGGTTACAGGATTACTGTTAATCATTTGTTTAGTTTTTCTAGGGAAAGAGTACTTTTTTAAGTCGATCGTAAGTTCCATTAGCTATATGGTTTTTTTTAATTTTTTTTATTCATTGAACTTTCATTTTGATATGAATATCGTTTTAGTGATTTTCATTTCGTCGATTTTTATAGCGATAGGATATTATTTATGTATAACTGCAAATGCCTCCACTGTTGGCTTTGACGTGATTGCCTTAATTTTACATACCAAAAATGAAAAAATAGATATTGCTGCGACAATAAGGATTATTAATCTTATCGTACTGATATTGGGCCTTCTGGTTTATGGTTATGCATCGATTGTTAAGGGAATTGCTTTTACATTGCTTTTTTCATATCTTTTAAAGAAAATGCTGGATAGAAAGCAGAAGGCAGTAACGTCAGCTACGGAAAGTGTGTTGGATGAAACACCAAAGGTAAATGAAGTAAAATAACTAAAATTGGAGACTTAATGGACATCGTTTTTTATTTGAAAATGTTCATTTTGTTATCTAAATATTCTGATTTTTAAATTGACTTTAAAAAAATCAGAGTGTATTATACACATAGAAAGTGGTACTAACATCATGACGTAATGATGTTAGATTCGCTTCGTTTTTCAAAATAGCCTTAAGGAAGGAGGACTAGTGATATAGAATCTTAAGTTCATAGCGTCATACCCTGTGTTGTTTGAAAATGCCATGTTTCCAGTTCCCACTATCTTTGTGAAAGTGTAAAGGACAGGCAGTTGAAAAGCCTGCTTTACATTCAAGTAGCGATTATCTTAGTTGATTCCCCAAATTATTGAAAGTTGGTGGAGGGTATGAAACATCAACAGGAAGAACTGAAACCAGGTCTGAAACAAAGACATTTAACGATGATATCTTTGAGTGGTGTCATAGGCGCTGGTTTATTCGTAGGAAGCGGTATCATTATTGGTCAAACGGGCCCCGGGGCGATATTATCATATGTTTTGGCAGGCTTGATCGTTGTGTTAGTCATGAGGATGCTTGGGGAAATGGCCACAGTGAATCCTAATACTGGATCTTTTGCGGTTTATGCAAGAGAAGGGATAGGTGAATGGGCCGGTTTTACAACAGGGTGGTTATATTGGTTCTTTTGGGTTATCGTAATTGCTTTGGAGGCAACGGCTGGAGCAGCAATCATTCACAGCTGGCTTCCTTCCGTTCCCGTCTGGGTCATAAGTCTATCATTGATCATCCTATTGAAAATGACGAATATTTTTTCCGTGAAATCGTTTGGTGAGTTCGAATACTGGTTTTCAATCATTAAAATAATCAGTATCATACTATTCCTGTGCCTGGGGGTGGCCGTGATATTAGGGTTTATCCCAACGATAAAACCACCTGGCACTTCCAATCTTTTAAACTTTGGCGGGTTTATTCCAAATGGTCTAAGTTCTGTGCTTGTTGGTGTTGCAATCGTTTTTCATGCATTTGTTGGAGTGGAGATACCAGCGATTGCCGCGGGTGAAACCAGTGATCCGGTCAAATCAGTTAGAAGTGCATTGAATAGTGTGGTTTGGCGAATCCTGATTTTCTATATCGGGTCCATCGCCATACTGGTGACGCTCTTACCTTGGAATTCGGCTTCTTTGCTGAAAAGTCCATTTGTCGCCGTACTTGAAATGCTGGGAATCCCTTCTGCTGCCCTGATCATGAATATAGTGATTCTCATTGCATTGCTATCCTGTTTGAATTCGGGATTATATACGAGTTCACGCATGTTATTTTCACTTGCACAAAAGGGTGACGCCCCAAAGCTATTTTCTAAAGTGAGCAAGAACGGTGTCCCTATATTTGCTGTAGTCGGCTCTACTATATTCGCCTTTATCAGCACCATTTTCAGTTATGTTTCACCAGATAAAATCTTTTTCTTTTTAGTGAATTCCTCGGGCGGAGTCGGAATTCTTGTTTATCTGGCCATTGCGGTTTCCCATCTCCGATTAAGGAAGAGAATGGAGAAGGAGAATCCTGGAATATTCAAGATCAAGATGTGGTTATTCCCGTATTTGACTTATGCAACCATCATTTCCATGATTTCAGTGTTAATATTAATGGCTTTTATCGATTCGCAGCGTCCGCAGTTCATCTTTACCATGCTATTTAGCTTGATCGTTATTTGTTCATTCTTTTTCATTCGGCGAAAAAAAGCGAAGTATTTGGAGAATGAATTAAATATTGCTTCTGGTTCCCCTAATTCTGAAAAGTTTTAGCTTTGGCTCTACACCATTGGTTTAATTTAAGGTTACTTCTATGGAATTCCTCAGACAAAATTCTTCAATTCACTAATCAGCTAGAATATGATTCCCATAGAAAAAGAGAATTGTGCCAATAAGTGCTTGGTGCCATCTGTCTTTTAAATCATGAAGGAGGGGTTATATTGAATGGTTTCCGTGTAATAACCAGTGGAGTTGTCCTTGGAGCCATATTGCTGTCAGGCTGCGGCAATTCAGCTGAACCGGACGAGGCTCAACAAGAAAAAAGTCCAATCATGAATGAAAATCCGGAATCAAATACGGGTGAAACCCAAAATCCGGAGGTCATTAAAAAAGGTGTCGGCGATGTGATTCAATCCATAAAAGATTTGGAATCAGAATTAAGTGCGGAAGCGGATCCAGAGAGAATTCAAGAAATGGGAAAAGATATGAGTTCAATTTGGGATTCGATAGAAAAGCAAGTGGAAGATGAATACCCGGATTGGTATGAAAGGATTGAGAAAAACCTTTACCCATTAATTGGGGAGTCAGGGAATCCGGAAAAGGACCTTGAAAAGATTAAACGACTCTCTGAAGCAACAAAGGAAGATTTACAGTTATTTTTGGAAGAAGTTAATTGAATTCTCTTTATACCCTGGTTTAGCAAGTTTGGTGATTTTGGAGGAGGTAAGATGAGGAGGGGAGCATAGATTGGAAAGGGCAAAAGCATGCAAAGAGGTTCAAGCAGTGATATTCGATTGGGCAGGAACGACGGTGGATTATGGTTGTTTTGCACCTGTCCAAGCATTTGTCGAGATATTCAGGATAAGGGGGATCGATATTACCATTAAGGAAGCAAGGGAACCTATGGGTTTATTGAAAATGGATCATATTATGGAACTCCTGAAAATGAAACGAATCTCTAATTTGTGGAGTGCTAAATTCGGGAAAGAACCGGACGAAAGAGATCTAAATTCATTATATAAAGACTTTGAGGCTTTGCTTTTTAAAGTTCTAAAGGATAATGCCAAGCCAATACCCGGCGTAATTGAATTAGTCAGCCGTTTAAGGCAGCAAGGAATAAAAATCGGTTCGACAACGGGGTATACTCGTGAAATGATTGATGTTGTTAAAGAAGAGGCGGAAAAATGGGGCTATCAACCCGATTCCATCGTTGCGTCCACCGAAGTGCCTACAGGTAGGCCTGCTCCTTGGATGTGCTTTAAGACGGCGATGAATCTCCAAGTGTATCCACTCAGCAAAATCGTTAAAGTGGGTGATACGATCAGTGATATCAAAGAAGGAATTTCTGCGGGAATGTGGACTGTTGCCGTATTGAAAGGCGGCAGTGAAATCGGACTTTCAGAAGCAGAAATCAGTGAAATGGACCCTTATGATCTGCAAAAACGGATGAAAACTGCAGAAAACCGTTTTTTGAATGCAGGTGCCGATTTCGTAATTGATGAAATAGGTGAATTATTGGAAATCATCGATAGAATCAACTACAGATTGACTGAAAAAAAGGATATATTTATTGGTTAAAAAAGAGTCAAATACATGTGTTAGTGCCTATGCTGGACAGAGATTTTAAATTAATTCGAAATATTCAAATTATTTATTGACTGTTACGCATAATGGTAGTATTATACATCTTATAACTGGTACGGACGTCGTAACGTCATTATCAGAAATAAATTTAATTAAGGAGAATGTGCTATGGTCGAAACAAAAATGTTAAGAGGTACGAAAGTAAAAATGACACCAAGTGAAGCCATCGTTGAGACATTAGTGGCCGAGGGAGTTAAACATATCTCGGGAATTTTGGGATCTGCTTTCATGGATATGCTTGATTTATTGCCAACTGCAGGCATTCGTTTCATTGGTGTCCGCCATGAACAAAGTGCAGCACATATGGAAGATGCTTATTGTCGTGTCTCTGGTGTTGCTGGAGTTGTCATCGGGCAAAACGGGCCTGGAATGACGAATATGGTCACCTCTGTCGCAGCGGCCAATCAAGCTCATACTCCAATGGTGGTCATATCACCTTCAGCTGGTACACCAACAGTTGGATGGGATGGTTTTCAGGAATGCGATCAGGTTTCCATCTTCAAGGCAATCACTAAAGAAACAGTTAGAGTGACACACCCAGGCCGGGTCGCTGATTGCCTAAGGACAGCATTTCGGATTGCCTATGCCGAGAGGGGACCGGTTTTATTCGATATCCCTCGTGATTACTTCTATGGTGAAGTGGAAGATCAAATACTTCAACCACATCAATATCGCGTGGATGAAAGGGGCTGCGGGTCTTCTGAATCCTTGGATAGAGCGGCAGAAATTTTAGCCGAGGCGAAGTATCCGGTGATCATTTCCGGTAGGGGAACGGTTGATTCAGATGGCATTGAGGAAATTAAGAATATGGCGGAATATTTAACGGCTCCGGTAGCTGTCTCATATATGCATAATGATGCTTTTCCTGCTGATCATCCATTGTCAGTAGGCCCAATCGGTTACATGGGTTCAAAGGCTGCGATGAATACACTTAAGAAAGCGGACGTCATATTGGCGGTAGGCACAAGATTATCGGTATTTGGAACGTTACCATGCTATGACATTGATTATTTCCCGAAAGATGCGCAAATCATCCAAATTGATATTAACCCAAGGCAAATAGCGAGGACGCACCCTGTGGAAGTGGGAATCATCGGAGATGCCCGCGAAGCGAGTCGTGAAATCTTGAAACGGTTGAGGGCTGATAAACCAAACCTAAAACAAGAAAAAGAGCGGATAGTAGAAGTTACGAATGAAAAACAAAAATGGGAAGAAGAATTGGTGAATCTTGCGATGATCGATGGAACCCCGATCAATCCGCGTCGGGCCCTATTGGAATTGACAAAAGTGTTGCCTGAAAATGCCATCGTTACTACAGATATCGGTAATGTATCTTCAACTGCAAACGCTTACTTGAAATTCAATCAGGGACGCAGGCATATCGCTGCGCTTACATTCGGAAATACTGGATTTGCTTACCCATCCGCACTAGGTGCCAAATTAGCTGAGCCGAATACGCCTGTTATAGCCATTGTTGGAGATGGCGCGTGGGGCATGAGCTTACATGAAGTGAGCACGGCCGTTGAAGAAAACATACCTGTCATAGCTTGTGTCTTCAATAATAATGCTTGGTGCGCTGAGAAAAAGAATCAGGTCGATTTTTATAATAACCGTTTTGTCGGGGCCGATATCCAAAATCCTGATTTTGCAGAAGTTGCCCGATCAATGGGTGCTGTAGGCATTAGGGTGGAAAAAGCAGACGAGTTAGGCGCTGTCATTGAAAAAGCAATAAAATCAAACAAACCGACTGTCATTGATATACAAGTGGATGGAACACAATTGGCTCCGCCATTTAGAAAAGATGCATTAAAAATGCCTACTAGATTATTAGAAAAATATTCTCATTTAGATCATAAAAACTGGGATAAATAAAAAAAGGTGATAGGACAGCTGCGATGCCCTGATGAACGATTGGGGTCATCGCACCATCACCAATTCGCATAAAAGGATCTGTAACAGCATGGGAACTTAACTTAGTTGCATTCGATGAAAAATAAGGGGGTTTCAAAAGTGAAGATGGAAACTGAAACGAAAGACCTTGTTCAAATGGATAAAGACCATTTATGGCATGCGATGCATCGCTATAATGAGAAGGATGCTCCCATGATGGCTACAGAAGGATCCGGCTCATGGTTCACTGATACTAAAGGGGATAAATATTTAGATGGTGTCTCCGGATTATGGTGCTTGAACCTTGGTCACGGACGAAAAGAGATTGCCCAGGCAGCATATGAACAAATGATTAACTTATCTTACTTCCCTTTAACATTAAGTCATAGGCCGGCAATCGAATTATCTGCAAAAATAAGTGAACATTTAAAGGGCCCTTATACAACTTTTTTTACGAACAGCGGCTCCGAGGCGAATGAGACAGCTTTTAAAATAGCCAGGCAATATCATTCCCAAAATGGAAATCAGGGTAAATACAAGTTCATCTCAAGGTATAGAGCTTATCATGGCAATACTTTTGGCGCGCTCAGCGCAACTGCACAGGCTAATCGGAGAGTGAAATATGATCCGGCGGTTCCAGGTTTCCTGCATGTTCCACCCCCGTACAGTTATCGAAGCCCGTTTGGGGAAAACGTTGAAAACTCCGATTTGCTTGCAGCTGAATATATCGATCAGGTCATTAACTTTGAAGGAGCTGAAACGGTAGCGGGCGTTATCCTTGAACCATTCATCTCTGGTGGCGGGGTCCTTATTCCTTCAAAAGAATACTTAACGAGGGTTTCGGAAATCTGTAAGAAGCATGATGTTCTATTAATTGTGGATGAAGTGGTTTCAGGTTTTGGAAGAACCGGAAAAATGTTTGGGTTCATGCACTCAGATGGGGTTCAACCGGATATTGTTACGATGGCAAAGGGTTTGACCAGCGGTTATCTTCCACTTGGGGCAACGGCAGTGAATTCCAGGATTTATGAGAAGTTCAAAGACAACGGAAATTTAAATCATTTCAGGCATGTGTCAACATATGGAGGCCACCCTGCATCTTGCGCAGTTGCGCTAAAGAACATTGAAATCTTGGAAAATGAAAACATCGTTCAACGAGTATCTGAACTTAGTGAATCGACACTAAGCGCGCTCTTTGGATTGACAGCCCTGGATAAAGTAGGGGAGGTTCGGGGAGTTGGGTTTTTATATGGCATTGAATTAGTGGAAGATAAAAAGACAAAAACGCCTGTTTCCGAAGAGTTCATGGGTAAAATAATCGGGGCTTGCAAGGCAAAGGGTCTTATCATCGGACGTAATGGTGATACGGTTCCTGGATATGGTAATGTACTCATCATTGCACCGCCTTTATCTTCGACCGTTGAAGATTTACGCTTTGTCATAGAAACGGTTAAATCCGTTTTATGTGAATTATGCTAACCAAAAGATGATTAGCTTTAGGTTTAGGGTGCTATCTATATAGAAGAAAAAAATGAAGATGGGCATGATATGTCTAGCCGATTTGACATCCATGTCCATTTTTTCATATTAAGTCTAACAGTGTGGGAAAACTGGGGAATCCAAAACAGGAGGAAATATGCAATCACAACAAAGGTTATTGGTGGTTCTGGCACATCCCGATGATGAGTCATTCCTGTGTGGGGGAACCATTGCTAAAATGTCTGAGCGAGGTGTTCAGATAACTTTACTATGTGCGACAAAAGGCGAAATGGGCAGACGAATGGGAAATCCCATTGTAACAACAAGGGAGGCATTGCCAAAACTAAGGGTGGAGGAGTTAAAAAAAGCTTGTGAAGAATTGGGGATTAGTGATTTGCGATTTTTAAACGTAAGGGATAAAACGGTTGAATTTGAAAGCTTCGATTTATTGGCCGAGAGAATCGTAAAGGTGATTCGTGAAGTTCAGCCGGATGCACTAATTACATTCCATGAGAAATACGGCGGGCATCCAGACCATTGTGCGATTGGCCGTGCTGCCGCATTTGCTTTCTTAAACTCCGGTGATCCCGATTTTTATCCAGATCCATTATTTCCAGCTATTAAGGTTCAGAGTTTGTACTTTGTCCTTTGGCATGCTTTTTATGATGAATGGTTAAAGGGAAACGGGCCGCCCAGTGTCACAGAAGTCAATATAGCAGGGACTTTAAAGAAAAAGATCCGTGCCTTAAGGTCACATCGTTCCCAGACTTTAGCGGTTCCTGAATTGTGGACGAATCAAAATCCAAGCTTGCCTTTTTTAAAGGAATCCGAGTATTTTATCAAAGGGAATTCACTTCCTAATCTAGAAGAAACCGATTTTTTTTAAACGATTGAAAGGATGGGATGATATTTAGTTTATCTGGAAAGGGGGAAGGAATGTATGGAATTAGAAAAATATGAGCCATTGGAAGAAACACCTCAGGTGCAGCAAAACCCACTTCAAAATAAGGTGCTTTTGTGGCTGAGCGGTATCGCTTTCACTTTTTTCATTGCCATCTTAGGCTTGGGGCTGTCGAAGATTTCAGGATTCGATCGAATCGGTCCACTTGCATGCTCGATCATCATTGCCGTGATATATCGTCAAATTGCGGGATATCCAGAAAAGTTCCGGACGGGAATCGAATTTTCCGCAAAAAAACTTTTGCGTTTTGCCATTATTTTATACGGGTTGAAATTAAATATCGATGTAATTTTCAATCAGGGACTGCCATTATTGGTACGTGACATAGGGACAGTAACATTCGCCATAGTCGTGATGGTCCTGATTGCAAAGTGGATTAAGGCAGATGCTTCCATTTCCCTTCTTCTTGCTGTTGGAACCGGGATATGCGGTGCAGCAGCCATCGCGGCAATATCTCCAATCGTGAAAGCGAAGGAAGAGGATACAGCCATAGGCGTCGGGATAATCGCTTTAATGGGAACTCTTTTCTCCATTGTTTATACACTTTTACGTCCGATCCTTCCGCTATCTGCTTTGGATTATGGAATCTGGTCTGGGATCAGTCTTCATGAAATCGCCCATGTTGCTTTGGCAGGAGCACCGGCTGGTGAAGATGCGCTAGCGATTGCACTCCTCGCCAAATTGGGACGTGTCTTTTTACTCATCCCTTTATGTTTCATTTTTATGTATTGGATGAAAAAGCGAACATCCGGGAAAATGGGCCATGATGCCAAAATTGATTTTCCATGGTTCCTCGTTGGTTTTATAATCATGAGCCTAATAGGAAGTTATGTGTTTGGAAGTTATATTACGGTTTCACCTCTCGTAATGGATGGCATTTCCCAAGCGACTACATTTATATTGACTATGGCCATGATCGGTCTTGGACTGAATGTTAGCCTGCAGGCACTGCGAACAAAAGCCATGCGTCCCCTTTTAGCCATGACCATTACCTCTTTGCTGCTTTCCTTAATTTCGTACTTTATCATTTAATATATAAGCTTTCATATATGCCTGAAATGTGATGAAGGTTGCATATAGGATAAGCCCTGAATACATAGAGCTATTCAGGTTTTTTTTATTCACTCGAAGAAAAACAGAATATGAACGCTGGAAACTCAACATAATCCTAATTTAAGGGAAAAATTGAACGCTGGCATGTTTGAATATTATAACTATTTGGTTTACAATATAAGAACTGATACGAACATTACGATGTCTTTTTCTGTTTGGAGGAAATTTTATGGAGCTAGACTTTAAAAATCCAATCCCTTTACATGCTCAATTGAAAACCATATTGGAAAATCAGATTTTGGAAGGTTATTATAAAGACAAAATCCCGAGTGAAAGGGAACTGATGGATATGTATTCTGTCAGCAGGAGCACTGTACGGGAAGCCGTTTCCATCCTGGTTCGTGAGGGAATATTGGAAAAGAGACATGGGAAGGGAACATTCGTCTCCCTTAAACCTGTGCAAGAATGGCTTAAGATGATAAGTTTTACGGAAACCACTAAAAGCATGGGGATTAAACTACTAGATCATGGCCGTGTAATGACACCTGAAAATATAGCTGATGCAAATGGGTTTGAGGATGAATCTTACCATATTAAAAGGCTGCGGTTACAGGGGGATGTCCCAATAGCCATTGAATTGCATTATTATTCTTTGGACCTAGGAAAAAAATTGACGAAATTCGATTTAAGTACAACCGTATTGTATGATGCACTCGAAGGTGAATTAAACATTGACTTTTGTGAAGCGGAACAAATCATAACCTGCGGCTTTCCAACAAAAGAAGATGCAGAACATTTGGGTATAGCCGAAACGATGTGCTTACTGATTACAGAACGAATGATTTTTGATTCTGATGGTAACTTAGTAGAATATTATAAAGGGTTATTCCGATCGGATATGTATTCATTCGCAATGAAAATGTCCCGGAAAAATTGAATTCCACATAAAGTGACCTAAGCCTTTCTAAGAAGAAGAGAGGCTTAGGTCATTTTCAAATCTACCGGGATCCAATAATACGATTTTTATTGGAGAGTATGCCGATGTTAATAACATAGGCATGTTTTAAAATAACCTATTGTTATATTCAAATTATTTACTTACCTCAAGAGCTAAAGAATCAAGGCTTGCCCACCGTTTTCAGCCGTTCGGTTTTGAGGGCTTGCCATCCTCCAATTTAGCCGAAATAAGCCCAAGGGCAACTCCCAGCAACGCACCTGCTCCCACTTCCACAGGCTGATGTCCGAGCAGTTCATTCAGTTCCTTCTCACGCTCAACATACTCAAAGCTCGGAAACTCTCCGGAAAATTTGGCCATATTATCTTCAAGATCATTCACGAGCTTAGCGATTTCGCCTGTATGGCGGCGAATCCCCTGAGCATCATACATCACAATCACGCCAAACACTGTCGCAAGCGATGTTTCCGTATGCAGCCATCCTTTATTCGCTGCTACATACGCTGCCAGGGCGGCCACCCCCGCAGAGTGCGAACTGGGCATGCCACCCGTTGTGAAAGCCTGCTTCGAGTCCCACTTTCCCGTCAGCTTATAATGCGTTAAAATTTTCAGCCCTTGCGCAATGCCAATCGCCGACAGCGCCGTTAAAATTCCCCGATTCATCTTTTCCATGAGCAACTCCTCCACTCCAGACCAGACCAGTCCAACCCAACCCAATCCGGGAATTTATCTTCCCTCTTTTGATACCCCAAAAATATTTTTTATATGCAGCAGTTCGATGATGAATGAATCATGATATCACTTTTTGCTGTGTCCGAGTTCAGCTGAAGCATCCTATCCGAGGTGGGTTCAGGCTTATTTTTTCGGAAAAGGTCACTATTTCATAATAATATTTATAGGATGGGAACCTTAAGGAAAATATATAACGGAAGATAATTAACATGGTTTTAAGGTGGCAATGGAATGAACAAGATCAAGGATATGAATCCGAAAGAGTTAAAAAAGATCATGACGGTAACCGAGAGAATGTCTTTCACAAAAAACTTCAGGTCCGCTACTGCAGAAGAATGGTTCGTATTCATACCAGGCTTCAATGATCCTGGTACAGGGGGAGCTGCTGGAAAGGCTATCGTTCACTACAACCTATATGGAAACAAAGATATGTTCATTAACACAACGGTCATACTGGATGATCCTGTTCTATTTGAGGAAGAAAATTTTCAGCTGGTTTACTCTATTTGTGATGAACTTATAAATCGTCTAGTGGGATACGCTGATACTTTACTGTCCGTACACGCAGGTTCCAATTCTTATAATGCCGAGTACAAACGATAATGTTCGTAAGATAACAAGGAGGAAAAACGGTGAAACATAATCTTGTTCAGTCAATAGTCGAACAATCAGTCATGCTTACAAGTGAAGCAGATTGGGATAAGCTCATTCAACAAGTTAAAAATGCAAAATTTGTTTTGCTGGGTGAGGCATCACATGGGACATCCGAATTTTACACGGCACGAGTTGAAATAACAAAAAAGCTGATTCAAGAAAAAAGGTTCACCTTTGTAGCTGTTGAAGGCGATTGGCCCGCATGCCAGGCAATTAATAGGTATGTTAAAGGCTATGACCTAGTGACTAAATCCGCAAAGGATGTGCTAAAAAGTTTTGACCGCTGGCCGACCTGGATGTGGGCAAACGAGGAAATGATCGACCTGATTGAATGGATGAAAGAATACAATGAGTCTGGACAAAATCAAACGAAAGTTGGATTTTATGGGATAGATATCTACAGTCTTTGGGAATCCATGGATGAAGTTATCCGTTACTTAAAACAAATTGATTCAACTGACCTTGAAGCTGCCAGACTGGCGTTCACTTGTTTTGAGCCATTCAATCGGAATAACGAGGAGTACGCAGTTTCTGCAGGTATTTTTTCGGAAGACTGTATAGAGGAAGTAGCCAAATTACTGACGACTATTCAACGAAAAAAAGAAAAATACCCCCACCATGAAGAATTGAATTTGAATCTTCAAGTGAATGCATTGGTAGCATACAATGCCGAAAATTATTATAGGACCATGGTCGTCCATGATGATAGATCATGGAATATTCGAGATATGCATATGGTTGATGCACTTAATGAAATTATGGATTTTTACGGCTCTGAAGGCAAGGCGATTGTATGGGAACATAATACCCATGTTGGTGACGCCAGCGCTACTGATATGAAAGATTCCGGGATGATTAATGTCGGCCAGGTCATTCGAGAGCAAAACCCGACTGAAGATGTATTTATCACAGGTTTCGGAACCTACAGAGGAACTGTTATAGCAGCAGAGGAGTGGGGCGTGGATTTCGAAATTAAAACAGTACCCCCGGCAATGAAGGGAAGTTGGGAGGAGGCGATGCACCTTTCGGGGGCTTATGATAAGTTGCTAATTTTCACTGATGAAAATCGTCAGCTATTCCAAGGGAGGATTGGACATCGGGCGATTGGGGTTGTATACAGACCGGAATATGAACAATATGGTAACTATGTACCTTCTGTAATGTCTGATAGATATGATGCTTTTATTTATATTGATGAAACCCAGGCCCTTCACCCGCTCGTTCAAGAAAAAGCACCCGTTCTGTAATAAAAAGACGAAGCCGTTTATGTATAAACAGCTTCGTCTTTTTGTTCGTGCTTATTCTTAATGCTACCCAATGTTGGAGATATTATCGCGACGGAAACCAAATTTATTGGTTTGATCATTTCTATTTTTATTTGAGATTAATGAAAATCTAATGAATCGTTACGTGCAAAGCGATTTAATTTTTAAATTAAAAACCATTTCATAAATAATGGTTCAGTTAGACAAAAGGGTTCTTTCTAAAAGTAAAACAAAGTTGATTGGAGCGGGTGTTCGAGACTCCTGCGGGAAAAGCGCGTCCAGGGGAGACCCCGTAGGCGCAAAGGCGCCGAGGAGGCTCCCGGACCGCCCGCGGAAAGCGAGTGCCTGGAGTGGAAATCAACGTTCAAATTATACAATCCCCTAAAAAAATCAATTTTCACTGATTTTGTCTACAGTCTGAAACCATTCTATAAGATGGTTTTTATCTTGATATCTATTTACGGATGACTGGTTTTTTATATAAACTGCCAATTAATAATATGAAGTAATTAAGAATCGGGCCTCCTAAACAGACGGTTAATAAAGTTCCGATACCTATTGGTCCACTGTAAGTGATTGCCAAAACCAAGAAGAAAGATAAATGAATGTTTTTGAATATAGTGTATTCATTCCAGTTTGTTAATGTTTGTTTTACTCACATTTAACACTTATTCGTTAATCAGTTCCTTTATCATTAATAGATGTGGACCGCCATCTTCCATAAAGACATCGGATGAAGTCCGATAGCCGAGTTTTTTATAAAAGCCCTCTGCCTGTGTTTGCCCATGTAATTTAACCTGAGTAATACCTTGTTCCTTTGCAATTTCTTCCAACGTTTTAAGTATTATTTTACCGAGACCAAATTTACGGTAAGGCTCCAAGATGCAAATTCTCTCCAATTTACCTAACCCATCAACAACTCTCAATCTTCCAGTTCCGACTGGGTTTTCATTATAATAGACTAATATGTGTTCAGATAAAGCATTAAGTGTATCAAATTCATCAAATTCAAATTCTAATAGGAAACCCTGTTCCTCGACAAATACTTCTTTTCTGATATGAAAGGCTATTTTTAAATCATTTTCAGTAGTTATTCTTTTTGAATCCAATGTTCTTCATCCCTTTTCTAGATTTATATAAAAAGACAAGTCATAATAAATGTATATCCTATTTTAGTATAAATGAAATTATTTTTGTTGTAAATACAACAAAAAAGTCAGGGGCTTTTTGAATGAAGGAAATACTCCGTGAAATTGGAATGATAGCAAGGGCATTGGACTCTATAAGTAATATCGAATTTAAAGAATTTGACCTTACAAAAGGGCAGTATTTGTATCTTGTTCGAATATGTGAAAACCCAGGTATCATTCAGGAAAAGTTAGCAGAAATGATAAAGGTTGACCGAACGACAGCAGCTCGTGCCATTAAAAAACTTGAAATACAAGGGTTAATCGAGAAGAAAAATGATGAGGAAAACAAAAAAATTAAAAAGCTATATGCAACCGATAAAGGTGAAAAGGTCTATCCTTTTTTGAAAAAAGAAGGGGAGTATACTGACAAGGTTGCGTTATCTGGATTTTCTTTGGACGAAGCGGAAACGATGCTTCATCTTCTTCAAAGAGTCAGAAAAAATATTGAGGTAGATTGGGAATTTGTGAAAAAGGGAAATAAAAGGGGGTATTGATACATTATAAGAAAGAGGCTCGATTCCGTTTCGGAATCGAGCCTCTTTCTAATTATCCAGCTACATTTTCAGTGAACTGACTATTGTATAGCTCTGCGTAGAAACCATTCTCCCTTAAAAGGTCTGAATGCGTTCCTTTCTCAATTACTTTTCCTTGTTCCATAACAAGAATCAAATCTGCATCCTTAATCGTTGAGAGACGATGGGCAATGACAAAGCTGGTTCGTCCTTCCATCAGTCGGTTCATGGCCTTTTGGATAAAGACTTCTGTCCGAGTGTCCACACTAGACGTCGCTTCATCCAATATCATGATTGGCGGATCTGCTAGAACAGCCCGGGAGATTGTCAAAAGCTGCTTTTGGCCTTGTGAGATGTTCGAAGCTTCTTCGTTTAAGATTGTCTCATAACCATCTGGCAGTGTCCGAATGAAATGGTCGGCATGTGCCGTCCGAGCAGCTGCAAAAATTTCTTCATCAGTTGCTCCATTTTTGCCATAAGCGATATTTTCTTTAATCGTACCATTAAAGAGCCAGGTATCTTGAAGTACCATACCAAAATTCTTTCGAAGATCATTACGTGACATATTCCGTGTATCAAGACCATCAATCGTAATCTTTCCGCCATTGAGTTCATAAAATCTCATCAAGAGATTTATCATGGTCGTTTTTCCAGCACCAGTCGGTCCAACAATTGCGACAGTCTGTCCAGGCAAGACATCGATGTTCATATCTTCAATTAACATTTCTTCCCCATATCCAAAGTCCACATGTTCAAAAGAGACAGCACCATTTGCCCTTTTTATATTAACTATGGTTTGTTCTTTCATTTCTTCTTCTTCATCAAGTAGTTCAAAAACACGCTCAGCGGCTGCAACCGTCGACTGAATAATGTTAGCGATGTTAGCCGTTTGTGTGATTGGCTGGGTGAACTGCTTTGAATATGTGATGAATGCTTGAATGTCACCAATTGAAATCGAACGTTGCGTTACCAATATTCCGCCAACAACGCTGATGAGGACATAGCTCAAATTTCCGATAAAGAACATTACGGGCATGATGATACCTGATATAAACTGGGCTTTGCTTCCCGCTTTATACAATTCTTCATTAACTTCAGTAAACTGGGCACTCGCCTTTTTTTCATATCCGAATGCTTTAACGACTTGATGGCCGGTATATATTTCTTCAATGTGACCATTTAATTGTCCGAGTTTACGCTGTTGATCGGCAAAATGTTTTTGGGATCTTTTTAAAATAGGCCGGATTGCAAATATTGACAAAGGTAAGCTGATTATCGAGATTAATGTCAATAATGGGCTTATCGAAAGCATCATGATGATAATTCCCACAATCGTTACGATTGATGTGATGAATTGCGTTAAGCTTTGCTGAAGGGTGCTCCCGATTGTATCAATATCATTTGTCATTCGGCTAAGTGTTTCACCGTTTGGACGTCCTTCAAAATATTTGAGTGGAAGTTTCTCGAGCTTTTTGTTCACATCTTCTCGAAGGTCATATACCGTGTCTTGTGCAACACTTGACATAATATATTGTTGTACATAGCTGAAAAGGCTGCTTAAAGCATAAAGCCCGGCAAGGAGTAGAAGAATCTGGCCAATTTTATCAAAGTTAATAGCTGCTCCTGGTATTCCCTGGAATTTCCCGTAAGCTCCTTCGAATAATTCTGTAATTGCATTTCCCATGATCTTCGGTCCTAAAATCATAAAAATCGTACTCATGATTGCAGCTAAGAACACGGAAATCAATCTGTTGCGCCTCGGTTTTAAATAGGTCAATAGACGTTTTAATGTTCCTTTAAAATCTTTTGCTTTTTGACCCATCATCATCATGTTACCGCCACCAGGGCCATGCCCGACCTGACCGCCGCCTTGAGGTTTTTTTTGATTACTCATGCAATTTCCTCCTCTGTGAGCTGTGATAAGGCAATTTCACGGTAAATGTCGTTTGTGCTAAGCAACTCTTGGTGTGTTCCAATGCCTACAATGCGGCCTTCGTCTAACACAATGATTCGGTCAGCGTCAACGACGGTACTGACACGCTGTGCAACGAGAAGTACCGTCGAATTTTTCGTTTCATCTTTCAGGGCTGCGCGAAGGTTGGCATCCGTCTTGTAGTCCAGTGCCGAAAAACTATCATCGAATATATAAATATCCGGTTTTCGAATGAGTGCCCTTGCAATCGAAAGCCGTTGTTTTTGCCCTCCTGATAGGTTTGAACCGCCTTGATCGATTTCTGCCTCATAGCCGCCTTTCATATTGCTGATAAAATCCTCCGCTTGTGCGATCCGAGCCGCATGCTCAACTTCATCTTGTGTGGCTGTTTGTTTTCCAAAGCGAATGTTTTCAGAGATAGTACCTGTAAAGAGGGAGGCCTTTTGTGGTACAAAGCCAATTTTTGAACGGATTTCATCTTGTGATGACTTCCGAATATCAACACCATTGACGCGAATCGTTCCGCTTGAAATATCATAGAAGCGAGGGATCAAATTGACAAGAGTCGTTTTCCCGGAACCAGTTCCACCGATTATTGCGGTGATTTCACCAGGATTTGCAGAAAAACTAATATCCGATAATGCAGGTTCTTCTGCTCCTGGGTAACTGAACGTAACATGTTCAAATTCAAGGGTACCGTGTACACGATCTGCCTTTTCTGTCCCCTCATCCAGGAATGAAGGTTTCATGTCAAGGACTTCGTTTATCCTTGTTGCCGACACGGCAGCTCGTGGAACCATAACGAACATCATGGAAGCCATAACGAGAGCGAACATAATTTGCATAACATATTGGATAAATGCCATTAAGTCCCCGATCTGCATACCGCCGTTATCAATACGGACTCCACCAAACCAAATGATACCAACAACCGTCAAGTTCATGACAAGCATCATTACAGGCATCATGAAGGCCATGATTTTATTGACTTTGATTGAGACATCCGTTAATTCTTTATTCGCTTTCTTTAGACGTTCTTTCTCCTGTGTTTCACGATTGAAGGCACGAATGACGCGAATGCCAGTTAAATTTTCTCGTAATACAAGGTTCAACCGGTCTAATCGTTTTTGAACCGTTTGAAAGAGCGGCACACCTTTATATAGAATAAGCAAGATTGACCCAATCAAAAAAGGCATTGTGACAACAATGACAAGTGATAATTTTGCATCCATGGATACAGCCATGATTACTCCGCCGATTAACATGATAGGTGCACTGATAACCATACGAAGCATCATGATAACCACTTGCTGGACCTGTGTTATATCATTGGTCGTACGTGTAATCAATGACGCCGTACCGACTTCATCAAATTCTTGTAACGAAAATTTTTCAACGTGATTAAAGACCTTCAGGCGGAGGTCGCGTCCCATTCCCATTGCCGCTTTGGACGAATAGTAACTTGCGATTATGGATGCACAAGCGCCAAGTGCGGAAACCAACAGCATAAAACCGCCGATTTTCCAAATATAAGAAGTGTCTCCTCGAACTACGCCTTTGTCAATAATATCAGCCATTAGTGTAGGCAAAAAGAGGTCCGACATGGACTGAATAAACACCAGACCGATAACTGCTAAAATAATCCACTTATAAACAGATAAATTTTTCAGTATTTTTATCATTTTGTACACTCTCCTTGTTCGGTTGCTTGTGCTTCTAAAAAGTTTGTAATTTGAAGATGTGTTTTTAGCAACTCTTCAAACTGTTCTTCGGAAAGCATTTCAATGGCCGTTTGAAAGACTTGGTGAATGCTTCCTTCGTGAAAATGAATCGTTTTTAATAAATTTTCGCCCTTATCGGTGATTGACAATTGAATCTCACGCCGGTTGCCCTCCACAGGCTCACGATGGAGCAAACCTCCGCGAACCAGACCATCGACCGCTTGGCTCAAGGTGCTTTTTGGAAGAAATGTTTTCTCCCCGACATTTTTTTGGGAGGTCTCTTTGTAAAGGGTAATGGTCATCAAAATGGAATATTGAGGAACTGTTAATCCATTTTCTGCGGCTGTCTTTTGAACGAACCGCATGATATTTTTCTGTACGTTCCAAAATGAACGTAATAGTTGTACGGAACGCATTAATTGTTTTTCATTCTCCACTCAACATCACCATTCTTTCTGTATTGAACTGTTCCATTTCGAACATTTAATTTTATGAATCATTTTAATTTACAGCTATTCTTCCGCTTAGTCAACAAATAAATAATTTCAGCACCCAGGCTTTTATCTAGTCTTGGTGCGTATATGGAAATGAGTTAAAGTCAGGTCAGGCCAAAACTGTTAAACCCATTGTATTTTTGTTAAGGCTGTTTTCGCATACTTTGTTGCTATTTACGAAGTAGTGCAGTGTGGTTGATTTCCCCTCCAGGTGCTCGCTTTCCTTGGTGCGGGCGGTGAGCCTCCTCGGCGTAAACGCCTGTGGGGTCTCACCTGTCCCGCAGCTCCCGCAGGAGTCTCGCACTTCCGTTCCAATCAACCTAAAATAGTTTCGTTTTAAAAACAACAATCTTTACGAAAAGAGCCTTTGTTAAAGAAAGGTTTTCTCGTGAAAACAACGATACAAAGTGAAATTAACTTGAAAATGTGAGATGAAAAGTGGTAGGATAATATTGCATTGGGTTAGTACCAGGTAATAATAGTAGATGATAACGCATTTGAGGGTGTTAAATGGCAAGCATGCATACATATAAGAGCTTTCCCTTCCTTAGATACATAACAGGATATAAGTTTGCGAGACAAACAAACAGCTAAAAGAAAGGTTAGTAATTTGTGATATAAAGACCCATATTTATATTGGGTGACAGCGTGAGGAGAACATTCTGGTTTTAACAGAAAACCGTTTTAATTATTAGGAGGGATGATGACATATGGTTGAAAACCGCCATCTACAGGCAGGTCTGAGTGATGAGCAGGTGCTTGAGATGTATAGAATTATGTTGTTGGCAAGAAGAGTGGATGAACGGATGTGGCTGTTGAACAGATCTGGAAAAATTCCATTTGTCGTTTCCTGTCAAGGTCAAGAAGCAGCTCAAGTGGGTGCAGCATTTGCGTTGAATCGTGAAAATGATTATGTCCTTCCTTATTATAGGGATCTAGGAGTGGTGCTCGCGTTTGGGATGACCGCCAGGGATTTAATGTTATCCAGTTTTGCCAAGGCAGAAGATCCAAATTCAGGCGGACGTCAAATGCCTGGGCATTTTGGGCAAAAAAAGAATCGAATCGTGACGGGATCTTCGCCAGTTACGACTCAAGTGCCACATGCAGTGGGGATTGCACTCGCTGCAAAAATGGAAGGAAAAGATATTGTTTCATTCGTTACATTTGGTGAGGGTTCATCAAACCAAGGTGATTTTCATGAAGGAGCGAATTTCGCAGGTGTACATAAACTTCCGGTCATCTTGATGTGTGAAAATAATCAGTATGCCATTTCCGTCCCTATTGAAAAGCAATTGGCTTGCGGGAAAGTGTCCGACCGGGCAATTGGTTACGGCATGCCAGGGGTGACGGTTGATGGAAATGATCCGATCGAAGTATACCGGGTGGTGAAAGAAGCTGCTGAGAGAGGAAGGCGTGGTGAGGGCCCAAGCTTAATCGAAACGGTTTCATACAGGCTTACACCACATTCAAGCGATGATGATGATAGTCAATACAGGTCGCCTGAGGAAGTATCGGAGGCAAAAAAAATAGATTCAATCATTACTTTTGGTGCCTATTTAAAAGCAGTGGGAATCATGGATGATCAAATGGAGAAACAATTGAACGAGGAAATAATGGAAATTGTGAACGAAGCGACGGATTATGCGGAAAATGCTCCATTTGCAAATGAAGACACGCTCTCAAAATACGTTTACGCAGAAAGGTAAGGAGGAAAGAAGATGGCAGTGATATCTTATATAGATGCCGTGATAATGGCGATGCGGGAAGAAATGGAACGTGATTCCCGTGTATTTGTATTAGGTGAGGACGTTGGGGTAAAGGGCGGCGTGTTTAAAGCGACTTCAGGGTTATACGAACAATTCGGTGAACAGCGTGTCATTGATACACCGCTTGCTGAATCCGCAATCGCAGGTGTCGGCATCGGCGCGGCCATGTATGGAATGAGGCCGATTGCGGAAATGCAATTCGCTGATTTCATCATGCCAGCCATCAACCAAATCATTTCGGAAGCTGCAAAAATCCGTTATCGCTCCAATAATGACTGGCATTGTCCTATCGTCATCAGAGCTCCATACGGCGGAGGTGTACATGGGGCGTTATACCATTCACAATCCGTTGAAGCCATTTTTGCGAATCAACCGGGACTTAAAATTGTCATGCCCTCTACACCCTATGACGTGAAAGGATTATTGAAAGCTGCCATTCGCGATGATGATCCGGTCCTTTTCTTTGAACATAAAAGAGCCTATCGCTTAATTAAAGAAGAAGTGCCGGATGATGATTATGTTTTACCGATTGGTAAAGCGGATGTAAAACGTGAAGGCGAGGACGTTACAGTGATCACTTATGGCCTTTGTGTTCATTTTGCGCTTCAGGCAGCTGAAAGGCTGGCCAGTGATGGCATATCCGTCCATATACTTGATTTACGTACCGTTTATCCATTAGATCAAGAAGCCATAATGGAAGCTGCATCTAAAACAGGAAAAGTCCTATTGATTACGGAAGATAATAAGGAAGGAAGCATCATTAGTGAAGTATCGGCGATCATTGCAGAAAACTGCCTCTTCGATCTTGATGCCCCAATCATGAGACTCGCTGGCCCGGATGTTCCTGCCATGCCATATTCACCATCATTAGAGAAATCATTCATGGTGAATCCTGAAAAAGTGGAAAAGGCACTGCGGGACCTGGTTGCCTATTAAATGGTCTGCATGAAGGAACGAACTCTTCGTATCCGTTTAAATTGTTGTTTATATTTGGATTGATCTAAAAAACGAACTTAAGTCTAGCATCTATAAAATAGGTTGCCAGGCTTTTTTTTTTGCGCTGAATAAATCATCTATAGTTAAAATATAATCCGTTTGATTACGCTAGAGGGAGCATATAAAACCTGTGATTTTTTTGGGAATTTTCACTACATGAATAATATACTATTGAAAAGAATTCTGGACAATTATCCAATAATAAACTATTGGTATGGTGTTTCAAAGTACATATTATGGAATTGTAATTGTCAATATTAACGCAAAATTCAGTATATTAGCAATAAATATTGTGTATTTTTAAATGTTGAACGCAGTACAGTGATTGGTGAACATTGAAACTAGCAAGGGACTATTATCTTTTGAAATCTACGGGCGCAGGTAATTTCGTATAAAAAATTCATCATGAAGTATTATATGAAGATAATATCTATTTCGAAGGAGGAAAAAATTGAGCGATCATATTAGAAGCGAATTATCATTATTCACCGAGTACCTTGTATCATTATTATTCACAGCTTGCATTGCGGTTTTTCTCACAAAGTTCACTGATTCATTTCCATGGCTTTCCTTTATTGGTGTTTCAATTGGTCTTGCCCTCATGATTTCCTGTTGGGAACAAAAGAAAAACCAATGGTCTCTTTTTATTACAGGCTTATTATTGAACACTGCTGTTTGGTCTATTGTTTTAAATTGGTCCTCATTTTTTTAAATATATTTATTCCTGAAAATTACAAAACAGCCTGATCCATTTTGATTGGATTTGGCTGTTTTATTTTGCGTTTAATTAAGGCCATCGATATAGTTGAAAAATTGCCTCTTCACTTTTTCTGTGATAACCACTCTGCCACGATTGCAGCTTCTTCGTTTGAAATAACGCCTGCTGGCATTCCATTTTTACCATTTTTAATAATATCCTCTATATCATTTTGTGTATATTTCGCACCAATTTTATTTAAAGCTGGACCAGCTCCTCCTTGTAAATTTTCCCCATGACAAGATATACAACTATTACTCACAATTTCTTCAGGATTACCAGCTGAAGTATCCTGTGTTCCCCCATTTGAATTTGGGGAGGGTGAGGGTTGATGGCCTCTGTAAAAAAACAGTAAAAATATTAAACATCCAGCAAGAACGATACTGGCTCCAGAAGTAAACCAAATTTTTTTCATAAATACCTCCGTATTTAATGTAGCGTGGAGTGAAAATCTTTTTGATAAAAGAACAAAGAACGTTTCTAATATATCTCCTGCATAATAATCGAATCCGTGGAAAATACATAAACCTCTAAGGTCTTATTTTACTCTTCCAAAGTATTTAAGCATTATTATTAATTTATATCTTTCCCTAAAGTTTATTTTTGCATGAATACATTTTTAATAAAAGGTAAGATTCTTTTACTCTAACCTCGGGTACCAAAAATTCCTTTATAACATTTCCAACTTTCTGCAAGGTTATTTAATAAAAGTTTATACATATAGTCGAATTACTGAAAAACTCATATGAACTATTTAGAAAGATGAGGAATTTGAATATTGAAACTGTAAACAAAACAGGCATGTCTAAATATAAGCTAGGTATAAAATTGAGCTGTTTTGTGAATATATGTAAAAGGAATAAAAAAGGCGCTTAAACATCCTTTAGTGTGAATAATAACGTTTACTGTAAAGGTTACAAACGGTTTTTAGTAAATGTAACTGATGTTTTTTATGGAGGATTGACGTGATGTTTCAGAATATTGGGATTCCAGGCTTGGTCGTAATTCTTATCATTGCGCTTGTAATTTTCGGTCCGAAAAAACTACCTGAAATTGGTCGAGCATTTGGACGGACATTAACGGAATTCAAGGGTGCAACAAATGGATTAATTTCTGATGAAGATAAACAGGAAGAGAAAAAACATGAGTTATCGATTGCTGAAAAGAAGATGCTGGATAAACAGTAGAGTCCATAGTGGTATGCAGGTGGGCATTTTTCATATAACTGGAGGTGGCCACCTTGGAAAACAAAGATATCTCATTGAACATCTTGATGAAACTCGGCAACGAATGATTTCGTTGGTGCGATAGTTTTTGTTGAAGATATAATTAAAGATCTTGGGAGCGATTTAGCTATCCTGGGACCAATTGATATTTTATGGGTGTATACGATTATTTCGTGTGTTTTTGCCATTGCGGGTACGATTCCTGTAGTTGCCTATCAGACTTGGGAATTTATAGCATCTGCCCTGACAAAAGAAGAACGCAAAGTGACTCAAAACGTTTATCCCAGGATTATTCATTTTGTTTATTGTCGGAATCTCTTTTGGATACTTTCTGTTATTATCCATTGTGCTGGAATTTTCAACAAATATGTCAGCAGTGATTAGGAATTCTCAATCCAGTAAGGTTGGCAAAAGCGTGGAGATTATCCAATTTTTTTCTGGTAGTCGTATCAATTATGATTACTCCTCCGGATTTCATATTGGATATACTCGTCATTATTCCTTTACTGGTTCTTTACGAATTAAGTGTCACCATATCCAAGATTGCTTATAAGAAAAAGGTAGTAAGCGATGCATCAATGTGATAAGAAAATTCACACCTTGATTATGAAATAGGAGGTTTTTTTTTGTCGGACAAAGAGAAAAGTCAAATAGAAAGACAAGGTAGTACGAGACGTACCTTTTTAAAGAATTCCGGTTTAGCTGTTGGAGGGCTTATTTTAGGTGGAGCAGTTGGAAGCATGTTTGATAGAAATTCGGAAAGTGGTGTGAAAACAGAACAGAAGAGTCAAACTCAAGCTAATAATCCGAATGAAGCCCTGATGTTTTTTTATCCAGAAGAATATCAGACGACAGCGGCAGCTGCAGAACGTATTTTCCCAAAGGACGATCTTGGACCAGGTGCTATGGAATTAAATGCGGCGATTTATATTGACCATCAACTCAACAGTGGGTGGGGCG
The DNA here is from genome assembly GCF_046715815.1 of Peribacillus sp. S4. Lineage (NCBI taxonomy): Bacteria > Bacillati > Bacillota > Bacilli > Caryophanales > Bacillaceae > Peribacillus > Peribacillus sp. S4. Next base: position 2,203,136 of record NZ_CP175708.1, read on the forward strand.
TAAATGAAAAGGATTATAAACTTGGACCCTATTATAAGCCAGAGCCAACACAAGGTGAACAGAATAAACTTTACCGAAAAGATTTGTTCCGGCTAGGCTTAAAAGAATTGAATACATATAGCAACAAAAACTATAAAAAGAAATTTACAGAATTAGAGGCTAATGAACAGGATGAAGTGTTAGCTGCGTTCGAGAAAGGTAAAGCAAGTTCGCTTTCTGGTGCATCTTCATCGGCATTTTTCCAATTGTTAAGAACTTTGACCATTGAAGGTGTTTATGCAGATCCATTGTACGGAGGAAATAAGGAAATGCTAGGCTGGCAGATGCGAAAGTATCCTGGTTCTCGAATGAGTTATACAAAAGAAATCCAAAGTAAAGAATTTTTAAAGCTAGATCCAAATAGCCTTCAAAGTCATATGAAACATTCATGATAGAAAGGGATGAAAAACATGGCAAAAAAACTACCTAAGGTACCCGTCGTTGTTGTCGGGATGGGCTGGGCTGGAGGTATTATTGCCTCGGAATTAACAAAAGCAGGAATCAAAGTCGTTGGACTAGAGCGCGGGAAAGAACGGGATATGAGTGATTATTTAATGGTGCATGACGAACTGCGTTTCCAACATCGTGAAGAGTTAATGCAAGATTTATCAAAAGAAACTATTACTCATCGTAATAACCAAAAAATGAGAGCACTCCCTATGCGTAATTATGGAACTTTTATCGTAGGTGAAGGTCTTGGAGGAGCTGGTAGTCACTGGAATGGACAGACCTACCGTTTTCTTCCTTATGATTTTGAAATTAAATCACTAACTGAAAAAAGGTATGGTAAAAATAAAATTAAATCAGACTATCCGATTCAAGACTGGGGCATTACATATGACCAAATCGAACCATATTATGATACTTTTGAAAAAATGGCAGGAATATCTGGTGAAACTGTTAAGCTATATGGAAAACGCTCCAATCCTTATCCAACAGGACCGATGATAAAAACACCTGTATTAGCGGAATTCGAACAAGCAGCGAAGAAGCTTGGCTACAAACCATATATGATCCCATCTGCAAATCTATCAGAGAATTACGAAAACCCTGATGGTATTTCACGTTCAGCCTGTCAATATTGTGCATTTTGTGAAAACTTCGGTTGTGAGTATGGTGCAAAAGCAGATCCAGTTGTTACGGTCATTCCTGTTGCAAAAAAAACTGGTAACCTTGACCTGCGGACATACTCAAACGTCACCCGTATTTTAAATGATGGTACGAAAGCGACAGGTGTTATTTATGTAGACACCTTCACGGGTGAAGAATTCGAACAACCGGCAGAAGTAGTGGTCTTAGCGAGTTATGTATTTAATAATGTTAGACTTTTACTTAATTCAAATCTTGGAGTACCCTATGATCCAAAAACCAGAAATGGTGTAATTGGTAAAAACTATTGTTACCAAGTGAGTTCAGGATATTCAAGCCTTTATTATAATGACCGTGAGTTCAATATATATGGAGGTGCAGGTGCATTAGGCATTGAGATTGCAGAATTTACAGGTGATAATTTTGACCATTCGGATGTAAACTTCCTTCACGGAGCAGGAATTCGTACAACCCAGTATGGGAATAGACCTATAGCTAATAATAACTCACCAATCGGAACACCTTCATGGGGTGCGGAATTTAAAAAGCAATCAATCAAATATGCCAATAGCATCCTGCAAGTCAAATCACAGGGTGCAAGTATGCCACACATACAAAACTACCTTGATCTGGATCCTACTTATAAAGATGTATACGGTATGCCTTTATTACGGATGACATATGATTATACTGCCCAAGACCGTGAGTTAGTAAAATACATGGCGAAAGTAACAAGATCGATTGCTAAAAAAATGGGTCCTGATCATATTGATACGGTCGCTGAACAAGCAGATTTTAACGTAAACACAGATACGAATACGCATAACACAGGCGGCGTCATCATGGGGGCTGATCCAAAAAATTCAGCAGTTAACACTTACCTGCAAATGTGGGACGCTGAAAATGTATTTGTTGCGGGTTCTTCAGCATTTCCTCATAACAGTTCGTTCAACCCAACTGGTACTTTAGGTGCCTTTTCATATAGAGCAGCAGAAGGGATTGTAAAGTACCTTAAAAAAGGTGGTTCCCTCGTATAAGACAGCTTTTCCTTTGACCTAAAAATAACATGACCTGTTCCCACAATAATTGGGGGCAGTTTTTTAATTTTAGGATGCTAAAAAAACAAACATGCATGGGCTCCATTTAAGACTAAGGGTATCGTTTAAGGTACATATTAAACTTAATACCAAAAACTTAAGATAAGGGGGTTTATAAAATGAAAGGCAAATGGAAAATCACTATTTTATCCGCATTACTTTCGGTAAGTTTTTTGTCAGCATGTAACGCCGGTAATAACGACTTTAATGATCAAGAGGAAGTAGATTATCGTCCTGTTCGAAATGACACGGACACGAATCCAAATAATAATGATGATGATGATAATCGATCATTCAAGCACGATGAAAACCCTGATCAAACGGATAAACAAATGGAAAAAGGCAATAACCTTGAATTTAATAAAACGAGAGGCGATTTATAGAACCTCTAATAAGAAGACAATATTTCATTTGGGATACCATTGGAAAAACGCCCAAAATCCGATTATCCTCCAGTTTGACTTTACTTCTCATTCTTGCATAAATGTATTCCATGGAGTTGACATGATAAATGAAATTTAACAAGAAAAAAATCAACGTTGTAGATATTCAAAAAGCGAAGAAAAGCGTGTTTGCTACAGGAGTAGGAAATGCTATGGAGTGGTTTGATTTTGGCTTATATTCCTATTTGGCTGTTATCATTAGTCAAAATTTTTTTAGTGCTGTTGATAATGATGAGCTAAAATTAGTGTTCACCTTTGCAACGTTTGCGATTGCCTTTTTAATGCGCCCAGTAGGGGGTATCATATTTGGTAAAATCGGAGATAAATTAGGTAGAAAAGTCGTTTTAACAACCACGATTATTTTGATGGCTTTTTCAACATTACTAATCGGTTTATTACCTACATATGATCAAATCGGTATATGGGCACCTATACTCTTATTAATAGCTAGAATTATTCAGGGTTTTTCAACAGGTGGCGAATACGCTGGTGCAATGGTCTATATTGCAGAATCTTCTCCAGACAATAAACGCAATATGCTTGGAAGTGGATTAGAAATTGGTACGCTAATTGGATATATATTAGCATCATTACTTGCCAGTACACTCTTTATCACTCTATCTGATCAACAGATGGCCTCATGGGGTTGGAGAATACCGTTTCTACTCGGCTTACCTTTAGGGCTTATTGGATTGTACTTAAGAAAAAGTTTAGAAGAATCACCGATTTTTGAAAATGAACTTTCTGATGATGAAGCCCCAAATGAAAGCTTTCTATCTATTTTTAAAAATCACAAAAAGGATATCCTTGTATGTTTTGTAGCTGTTGCATTCTTTAATATTACAAGCTATATGCTATTATCATACATGCCTTCTTATTTAGATGAGATTATTGGATTATCCAGTACAGTAGGAACCCTATTAATTACGATTCTAATGATTATTATGGTGCCTCTTACTTTAATATTTGGAAAGCTCAGTGATAAAATTGGAAATAAGACTGTTTTCTTAATCGGTTTAGGCGGTTTAAGCCTATTATCTGCCCTTGCTTTTTATTTAATAAACCTGAATGCTTTAGTATTTATTTCGTTAGGTGTTCTAATTCTAGGTGTTCTGCTTTCAATTTATGAAGGCACAATGCCTGGTTCGTTACCAACCATGTTCTATACTGATATTCGATATCGAACATTATCGGTGACCTTTAATGTCTCGGTTTCAATATTTGGTGGAACTACCCCTTTAGTTTCCACATGGTTAGTTCACCAAACGGGGAATAACTTAGCACCTGGTTTCTATCTAACAGCCGTGAATATTATCGGGTTTCTAGTGATATTATTCTTGTTCAATAGTACTTCAGGAAAATCGCTAAAAGGATCTTACCCAACAGTTGCTTCAAAATCTGAATTTCAAGAAGCTGTTGAAAATCCAAAAGACTCCCTATGGTGGAAAACGGAACAAAGAGAAAAATAAAAAAAGCACACATCCAATGGGAGGACTACTCGAAATACAGGCACTCAAACATGAGCGTCTGTATTTTGGGTTTTGTGGTACTCACGAATAATAAAGTTGTTTAAAAATAGAAAGAAGAATTAAAGGAAGCGATAGAGTTATTTAAAGAAATGGGTTACGAATAAGTTCCCTTTTCTCTTAGGGAACTGCTGGACAATTACCCACTTATCCACCTGGGGAACATTGATGCTAATAAGATAGAAGAGGTAGCGGGATTTTAACAGCTCCTATTATGCTTTTGCTGATGGATCAAAAGGAATATTTACGAGAGGTTCGGTTTGTTCGCTTTGATCATTTAAAGGAAGAACAGATTTACGAGATGTATACTCGATAAACCATTAATTAATGAAAAGATGTGAATTCAAAAGGATATTATGAAAATTAGGGAATGATGCCATAAAACAACGGTTCTATACTTTAAGCTTATTGGTACGGAACTAGAAATAATAGATATACAAAATACTGTCATTGCCGCTAGTTATAGCTTTAGACAGTAACCCATATACAGAATGGTCTATATTTTAAGGAAAATTGACTGTGTGTTTTTTTGCCCTGTAATTATTTCGACATTGAGATATATTGATTTGAGACAATGTTGTTGACAGTGAATGGTATTCATGATAAATTATCTTTAAGTAAAGATATATTAATTCAAGATAATGAGAAATACCTAATCAAACCCCTATAATGAATAGCCACTCTTTTTGAAGGAAAAATATTGGGGATTAAGGAAAACGTTAAATATCCAAAAATTGAATCGTTTTAATGGGAGGAATAATGTATGAATGGTTTAAAAGGTATACACCACGTAACGGCCATAACAAGTAGTGCTGAAAAAAATTATGAATTTTTCACAAATATATTAGGCATGCGTTTAGTCAAGAAAACCGTTAACCAAGATGATATCCAAACCTATCACCTGTTTTTTGCCGACGATGTTGGCGGTGCGGGTACTGACATGACATTCTTCGATTTTCCTGGAATTCCAAAAGGGGTGCATGGGACTAATGAGATCTCTAAAACATCCTTCCGTGTACCGAATGATGCGGCATTGGAGTATTGGGTTAATCGCTTCGACCGTTTAGAAGTAAGTAATACAGGAATCCAAGAACAATTTGGTAAAAAAACCATTTCGTTTGTGGATTTTGATGATCAGCAATATCAATTGATCTCAGATGAAAATAATGAAGGGGTTGCAGCTGGAATTCCTTGGCAAAAAGGACCGATTCCTCTGGAACACGCTATTACAGGATTAGGACCAATTTTCATTCGTATCGCCAACTTTGATTACTTTAAAGAAATGATGGAAAAAGTCCTATTATTCAAAGAAATAGACAATGAAGGGTCATTTCACCTATTTGAAGTAGGGGAAGGCGGGAATGGTGCACAAGTGATCGTCGAGCATAATTCGACCCTTCCTCAGGCTCGGCAGGGTTTTGGGACTGTTCACCATACAGCCTTCCGTGTTGAAGACCGTTCCGTTCTGGAAGAATGGATCAAACGAATGGAAAGCTTCCAATTTCATACGTCCGGTTATGTCGATCGTCACTTTTTTGAGTCGCTTTACGTACGAGTGGCACCGCAAATTTTATTCGAGTTTGCCACGGATGGTCCTGGATTTATGGGGGATGAGCCGTATGAAACGCTTGGGGAAAAGTTATCTTTACCACCGTTCTTGGAACCGAAAAGGGATCAAATCGAAAAGTTGGTCCGTCCCATTGATACAGTAAGAAGCACCAAGGAATTCATTAAAGAATAATTGCGAATGATATATTGGTTTATGCCCATACTAAAATAGGTAGAAATAAAAAAAGGAATAATCATTTGAAATAGAAAAAATATTCTGGAGGAATGAATCATGACAAAAGATTTTTACACGGCCATTAAAGAAAGACGTTCATATTATGGAATCAATAAAGAAGTCCAAGTATCGGATGAGAAAATTAAAGAAATAGTTGAATTTGCGGTAAAACACACGCCATCGGCTTTTAATTCCAAATCCTCCCGCCTTGTTGTTTTAACAGGATCGGCACATGATAAATTATGGGATATTACGACGCAGGCTTTAAGGAAAGCGGTTGGTGAGGGGGATTTCTCTGGCACTCAACAAAAAATGGATTCCTTCAAAGCGGGATATGGGTCAATATTATTCTTTGAAGATGAATCTGTAGTGAAATCACTTCAAGAACAATTTGCAACGTATGCCGATAACTTCCCAATCTGGTCACAACAAACATCAGGCATGCATCAATTAGTTGTTTGGACGGCACTTGAAGCAGAAGGATTGGGAGCAACTTTACAGCATTATAATCCTCTAATTGATGATGAAGTGAAAAAAGAATGGAATGTTCCAAGCGATTGGAAATTGATTGCGCAAATGCCATTTGGTAATCCAACAGCTCAACCGGGTGATAAAGAATTCAAACCACTTGAGGATCGTATCAAATTTTATAAATAAAGAGGACCGATAAGAGAAACTTTGTTGAGAGCCAATTCTAATTGGCTCTTTTTTGTTTGAGCTCATTTGCCCATTTTTTTCAGTTTTACAATAAGAAAAAATATTTTCACTATTTTTTGTTTATTGCCGTGTGTGGAAAGTGACTATACCTAATGTAAAAGTTTTATAAGTAATAATTCTCCTTTTTATTCAATTCATTGAAAATAAGAGCAATTCCTTGCTCAAGTTTTTGTATATTTGTATTGGACACGTTTAGTTTTAATATTTTTTCCTGGTGAAAGCCATCTATATAATTTTGACCCATCGTCTCTACCAGTACTTGTTGATTCTGTAAGTTATTGATGAGGTAAGTACTATTTAAACGATGAGGCAGTACGATATGAGCGTTCATACATATAGATGCTGGGCGATAAAAGTCTGAAGCAGAGTGCTTTTCTAGAGCATCATATAGCAAGTTTGCACGCAATGAATAGGAAAGGCGCACTTGGTTTCTATGGTGTTTAAACATACCGCTTTTTATGTAGATTTCCAATGCTGCTTGTGAAATCATGGAACTATCAATATCAGACGTTCTTTTATATAGTTGGAAGCTCTCCGTTAATGGTTTAGGCAATACGGCAACACCTATGCGTAATCCTGGAAACATTATTTTTGAGAAGCTTTTTAAATAAATGACCATGTTATCGGTATCCTCGGAAAAAATAGGGTCTACCTTCATATTTTCTTCGAAATCTGCTAAATAATCATCTTCTACAATATAGACTCCATACTTTACTGCAAGTTTTAGTATCTCCACTCTTTCCATTTTAGAATAAGAAGTCCCTAACGGATTATGAAAACGAGGCATCGTATAAAAGAATTTGATTTCCTGATCACTAAAAATCCGTTCTAACTCCCCTAAATCAATACCTTCTGCTGTTCGTTCGATTCCTAGCACGGAAATCTTGTACGCTTTCAATTGCTCCACAAATAGATGATAACTAGGCTGCTCAACAAGTATATGAGTACGTTCATTTGGAAAGGGGATTAACGTTAATAAGGAAAGTGCTTGCTGCACGCCAGAAGTAATGAAAATCTGTTCTTCTTTTGCGAAAACCTGATACTGCTCTAATTGTTTTTGTATCACTTTAATTAAAGAGGGCAGTCCTTTTGGAGTGCCATAGATAAACAATTCTTGCTGATAGGTATCGATGGCTTTGTTAATGCAATGTTGAAAGTCATGATACGGAAATTGATGCCAAGCGGGAGCGGAGGTAACAAAGTCGATGTCCGTTGTGGGTTCGCTTTTACCATCAAATTCTTTTTGTACGACATAATATCCGCTTTTAGGAACGGCGTAGATTAAATGCCTTTTTTCCAATTCTTGCAGGGCTTTCAAGACTGTACTTTTACTACATTGATGTTGATCGCTTAATTGACGGATAGATGGGAGTTTAAAGCCCGCTTTGAGCCGTCCATTCTGGATGAGAGATTCAAATTCATTAAACAAAGCTACGTATTTTAGCATGATTACCTCCTAAAACTGTACCGTTACAGATGCTTCATATTTGTATTGTATCGTAGTGGAACTTTTAATACGATACTAACAACCGGCCGGGTGTTGAAAAGGAGGATTACTCAATATGCCAGAAAATAAAAAAGCCTATCTTGCGGCGATACTTTATGCCATTATTATTGGATTTTCATTTTTCTTTACAAAAATATCATTAATGGAAGCTAGTCCGCTAGATACATTGGCACATCGATTTACGATGGCTTTCTTGATCGCCATAATTATTAAGCTATTAAGGAGGACATCAGTGAAAATGAGTGCAAAGGATTCTGTGAAAATTCTTCCGTTGGTGTTCCTTTATCCAATTTTATTCTTTATTTTTCAAGTGTTTGGTCTCATTTATACCTCATCTTCAGAAGCGGGTATTATCCAAGCGACCATACCAATTTTTACGTTATTATCAGCTTCATTATTTTTGAAAGAATACGCAGGTAGAGCTCAGAAATTTTTTCTTTATTTATCTGTTACGGGGGTTATCTTTATCTTTGTGATGAATGACTTGCAACATGCGTCTCACAGTTGGAAAGGAACGATCCTGATCTTAATATCCTCGATTGCCGCCGCTCTTTATAATGTGATAGCGAGGAAGGTAACAAAGCAATATTCACTATTTACGTTAACGTATGTGATGACTTTCTTTGGTTTTGTGACTTTTAATAGTATGGCCGTCATTAACCATATAATTAACCATTCCATCAGCAGCTTTTTATTACCCTTCACAAGTAGTGCATTCCTCATTTCAATCGTATATCTTGGGGTATTATCGTCTTTGCTTACTGCTTTTTTATCAAACTATACATTATCTATATTACCAGCATCTAAAATGAGCGTTTTTAGTAATTTAGCGACATTGATTACGATAATGGCAGGGGTGATTTTCTTACATGAATCGATTCATTATTATCATGTAATAGGTGCAATGATCATTCTTGCTGGGGTAATCGGCACGAATTATTTTGGTGGAATTCAATCCAAGCATAATAGTAAGACTTTTGCCGACCCATTGCCAAAAAGGGAGGTAAAGTAATGAATAAATATGTATTGTTACTCTTGATTAGTGGTATATGGGGATCTCAATTTTTCTTTATTGCATTAGTCATAGAAAATGTTGGGGTTATTACATTATCAGCCATCAAAGCATGCATCGGGGGTATCTGTTTACTCTTCTTTGGTTTGTTTTTGTCAAAAGAAGAGCGAAAAGTACCCAGGGGTTATTATAAATGGTATATTATCATTGCTTTTTTCGAGGTTGTACTCCCATTCGTTTTTATTGCACAAGGCCAGAAATCGGTGCCTAGCAGCATCGCAGCGGTGCTGATTGGAATGGTTCCCATCTTTACCATCTTTTTTTTACTAGCATTTTTCAAAAGAAAAAGCACAAGGCCGCAGATTACAAGTATCCTATTCGGATTTGCAGGTATTGTCTTCCTTTCCTGGCCGACACAAGGAATCCAAGACCTTTCTAACAGTATTCAGGGGAACATCCTCATGATATTGGCTGCTATGAGTTTTGGATTATCATTGATTTTCATGGAGAAATTAAACGAGGGTTCTTCCGTCATTCATATGAGAAATGTATTACTGATTGCCAGTGCATTGCTCATACCCATGTCCCTTTTGTTTGAGCAATCTTTCAAATTGGATATAGCACGATCTCAATCCATCTACTTAGCGATTTTAGGCATTTTCCATGCAGGTGTTGTTTATGCATTATTTAATAGGCTGATTCGGCAAGAAGGCGCATTATTTACTTCATATAGTAATTATATAGTGCCAGTAATCGGAATGATTTTAGGGTTTTTCTTTTTACATGAAGCGTTGTCCATTCATCAATTGATTGGAATGGGTATAATAATGATGTCATTAGTTTTTTTAGACGAAAAAATAATTATCAAATTGAAACGATAGTAGTATTCTCATAACTGATGCATTTACTCAAGGAATGTTTATTTTATCGGGATTACTTGTGATGGGAGTCATTACGCTATTATCATTAAAATTGACAAGTGCTTCAGATGAAAACATAGGTAAAGAAGTTGAAGTCAATATTAATAGATAATAAAGGTTCTAAATGTATGGAAAATTAAAAGTGACTAAAAAAGAAACATCATTGGAAATCATAAGGTTTCCATGATGTTTCTTTTTTTATTTTCATATAGGAAATACATATATATGGGATGGAAATACCGGTTGAGCATGTCATCATTCAATCTAAATCGAAGGTTCTGGCCAATAAGACTTGTTTGTAGTTTTCGGCGGGATTAGAATGGAGATACAAGTGCTTTCGAAAAGACAAGGGGTTCCTTTTCTTTTCATGTACAGACATCATATTTATTCATTATAGGAATAACAGCAGAAATGAGGTGATGATGTGGAAATTCATTTGGTGGCAAAAGATGAGATTGAGGCTCAAGGAATTCGTTGGATCGTGGAGTCCCACCTGACGGGAGTTAGACTGATTTTATGGAAAACGATTGAAGAATTTGAAAAGGGCATACGCAATCAGCAACCTGAATTCGTTATTTTGGATATGGATATTTGGACGGATGAAAGTGAGGCGATGGGTGTTTCGTTAAAGCGGAGGGGAATTCGTTGGTTAGGGATTTCATCTGAGCGAATCTTTCAAACGGCTTATCGAGCCTTACGTTTTCGTGCTGAAGATGTTTTATTCCGTCCTTTTTCTTCGGCGGATTTGGTAAAACATATCCAACAATTACGTTTTCAATTGAGAAATGGTCCAGGTCATATCTCGTCAAACACCATGGATGATGAGAATGCTCTGGATATTGGGTATCCAGATTTCTTCTTGACAGATCGGAAGCATGAAAGCCGTATAACCATGGTCGCTTTCTTGACACCTGATAACAAGACCCTTCCATTAGTTTATGATGAACTGCAACGATATTCTTTTACTGGGAAGAATCAAATCTTCGCTTTATCGGATTTTATTTTATGTGTCCAGGAAACAAAGGAAATGGAGATATATAAGGAAGAGCATCAGGCCTTCCTTGCCCATTGGAAAGAAAGAATGGATGAGCCCCTTGCCATCATAATAAAGGCGGCAACATCAGATGAGTCTTTAAAAAGGATGTATCAGCAAACTCGTGAATTTACGAGACAAATCTTTTTTGATGGATATGATATCATCTTAGCCGAAAGTCAACAGACTTCCCCTCGAGAGATGGATCCCTTCCTCACTCCTCTTGAACAAAGACTATGGATAGAAATGCTCGAGCGACGGGATGCGAAGGCCATCAGGAACTGGATTGAGCGTGAATTCCTTACTTTCGAACGACCATACCCCGACCCGGAAATCGTTCGTATCCGCCTTACAAGCGTACTTGCACAGATTCGCAGGCATATGAAATCATACAACTTGCAGAATGCTTCCCTGGAAGCCATATACTATGATGTATTTCAGCAAATTGTACATAAACCTGTCATCCATCAAATAGTGAAAGAGCTGCATGCGTTCACCACTCATATGCTTCTGCAGGATCATGGACAATTACAGGAAGGGGCACGCACAATCAGCGAAAAGGCAAGGGAACTGATCGAGTCCAACTATTGGGACGCACAGTGGAATCTAGCGAGTTGTGCAGATACTCTGCGAATCAATAAAAGTACACTCAGCCGTCGATTTGCGGCCGAATCCGGCGAGTCTTTTCGAAATACGCTGCACCAAGTTCGAATTAGGGAAGCTAAACGTTTATTAAAGGAAACGGATTTATCATTGGAGGAAATCTCACAATTGGCCGGCTATTCACATCAAACCTATTTCAATGCCAAATTCAAACTGCTTGAAGGTTGTACACCATCAGCATATCGGTCTGGCTTATAAAAAAGGACGATTCAATAAAATGAATCGTCCTTTCAGTTTGTAGACAAAAGGGGTTCGGATTAAAAAATTCCAGTTGACCTTATTAAAAAGAATCATGTTAAGAAAGCATCCTCATCATTTCAAGTTTTATTAATGCTATATTAAAACAATGAAGACTTTAGGCAAAAGGGTTATATCTAAATGTTAAAACAAGTTGATTGGAGCGGATGTTCGAGACTCCTGCGGGAAAAGCGAGTCCAGGGGAGACCCCGCAGGCGCAAAGGCGCCGAGGAGGCTCCCGGACCGCCCGCGGAAAGCGAGTGCCTGGAGAGGAAATCAAAGTTATAGTTTGTCTACAGTCTTAAAAAGGGCGATTCAATAAATGAATCGTCCTTTTTTATTTATTTCATAACAATGTAATTATTGAAATTATTCATAAAATAATAAAGTTAACTACAAAAAAGTAAAATAGATTATAAAATAATCATTAAACTATAATTAATTATTCTGAATTTTTCTTATAGAATGAATATATAACAAAAACAAGGGGGAAATGAAAATGAACACGATTACAAATAAGGTTATCCGATATACTGGAACAGAATTGCATACTAAAGGATGGCAACAAGAAGCAGTGCTTAGAATGCTTATGAATAATTTGGATCCTGAAGTTGCTGAACGTCCAGAAGATTTGGTGGTATACGGAGGGATTGGGAAAGCAGCTCGTAACTGGGAATGCTTTGATGCAATCGTCAAATCACTAAAAGAGCTTGAAGAAGATGAAACTTTACTTGTCCAATCAGGGAAACCGGTGGCCATTTTTAAAACGCATTCGGATGCACCACGTGTCCTGCTTGCAAATTCAAATATCGTCCCTGCATACGCGAACTGGGAAACATTCCATGAACTTGATAAAAAGGGATTGATGATGTATGGGCAGATGACAGCAGGCAGCTGGATATATATCGGATCTCAAGGGATCGTACAAGGTACATACGAGACCTTTGCCGAGCTTGCAAAACAACATTTTAATAACTCGTTAAAAGGCACCATCACTCTAACGGCAGGTTTAGGCGGAATGGGAGGGGCACAGCCGCTGGCAGTTACGATGAACGGTGGAGTCTGTATCGGGATCGATGTAGATGAGACAAGAATTGACAGGAGGATTGAGACTCGTTATACCGATGTGAAAACGGATTCATTGGATGAAGCCATTCGTTTAGCGAATGAAGCTAAACTTGCAGGGAAAGCATTATCGATTGGTTTGATTGGGAATGCTTCAGATATTCTTCCGGAAATGATCGCAAGGAACTTCATTCCTGATGTCTTGACGGATCAAACTTCGGCCCATGATCCGCTAAATGGATATACTCCTTCAGGTCTGTCAATGGTGGAGGCTGCAGAATTACGGAATGCAAATCCAGAAGAGTATATTAAACTCTCTAAAGCTTCAATGGCCAAACATGTAAGGGCGATGCTTGAAATGATGGAAAAAGGAGCTGTGACGTTTGATTATGGCAACAATATCCGTCAAGTTGCGAAAGATGAAGGGGTAGAGAATGCTTTTGACTTCCCGGGCTTCGTTCCAGCTTATATCCGTCCGCAATTCTGTGAAGGTAAAGGTCCATTCCGTTGGGTCGCTTTATCTGGAGATCCAGAAGATATTTATAAAACAGACCAAGCCATTTTACGTGAATTCGCTGATAATGAACATCTATGTAACTGGATTAGAATGGCTCAAGACAAAATCCAGTTCCAAGGTCTTCCGTCCCGTATTTGCTGGCTTGGTTATGGGGAGCGCGCCCGTTTTGGTAAAATCCTCAATGATATGGTTGCAAGCGGTGAATTGAAGGCCCCGATCGTGATTGGGCGTGACCATTTGGATTCTGGCTCTGTCGCTTCGCCGAATCGTGAAACGGAAGCCATGAAGGATGGTTCCGATGTAGTGGCTGACTGGCCGATCTTAAATGCAATGGTGAATGCTGTGGGCGGTGCAACCTGGGTTTCCGTACATCATGGTGGCGGCGTAGGAATGGGTTACTCCATGCATGCAGGCGTTGTAATTGTGGCAGATGGCACAAAAGAAGCAGCAGCCAGGATTGAGCGAGTGTTGACAACGGACCCTGGGATGGGTGTAGTACGCCATGTTGATGCAGGATATGAACTTGCAGAGGAAACAGCCCGTGAAAGAGGTATTAATATCCCGATGCTTGATAAAGGAATTGATAAAAAATGACAAAGCCAATTTGGATAAAACATGCCGCTCAACTTGCTACCCTTACCTCTGAAAGGAAAGGTCCGCGTTCCAAAGAGGCAATGTCGGAGCTTGGTTTGATAGAGGATGGAAGTATATGGATGGAATCAGGGTTGATCCAAGCTGTCGGGACAACCAAGGAATTGGAAAAACTCTATGCTGATAGAATGCATGAAGCTGAAGTCTTTGATGCAACTGGCCATTTGGTGACACCTGGGTTAGTTGATCCACATACGCATGTTGTATATGGCGGGAGTCGGGAACGTGAATTTGAAATGCGGCTTGAAGGCGCAACATATATGGACATTATGAACGCAGGTGGGGGCATTCATGCTACCACCCGTATGACAAGGGAAGCAAGTGAAGAAGAATTGATGGAGCAAACCACGCGACGACTTGATTCGTTTCTCGCTCATGGCGTGACTACAGTAGAAGGTAAAAGCGGCTATGGAATGAATTTGGAAACCGAATTAAAGCAGTTGCGGGTGATGAAGAAGCTACAGGAAGAGCATCCGATTGATCTGGTTCCTACTTTTATGGGTGCCCATGCGGTTCCAAAGGATTATAAAGGCCGCGAGGATGAATTTGTCGATCATCTGATTAATGATATGCTTCCAATCGTCTCTGAAGAAAAGCTTGCAGAATTCAATGATGTCTTTTGTGAAAAGGGGGTTTTTACCCCTGAACAATCAGAGCGGATTTTAAAGGCGGGGAAAAAGTACGGCTTGATCCCTAAAATTCATGCTGATGAAATTGAGCCATACGGTGGAGCTGAATTAGCTGCGAAGATAGGAGCCATTTCAGCTGAGCATTTGTTAAAAGCTTCCGATGAGGGGATTACTGCTATGGCGAAGTCAGGCACGATCGCTTGCTTGCTTCCAGCCACTGCCTTGTATTTACGGGAAGAAGCGGCCCCTGGACGACGAATGGTTGATGAAGGAGTGGCTGTTGCCATTTCGACCGATTGCAATCCCGGATCTTCACCGACGACATCCATGCCGCTTGTCATGAATCTGGCATGCATTTCGATGCGGCTTACCCCTGCAGAAGCTCTTACGGCGGCGACATACAATGCTGCTTGTGCAATCAACAGGCAAGAAAGGGTCGGATCCCTTGAAGTCGGAAAACAAGCGGATGTCGTTTTATGGAATGTTGAAAACTATCAGGAGTTGCAATATTTATTTGGGGTCAATCACGTTAAGTCTGTATGGAAAAATGGAGTGCAAGTAGTGAATGATAAAGTGAAGACTGATACCAAAAGCCTGACTGGTCTATAAAATTCACTAATAGAAGAGAGTCTATACCCATCGAACCATAATTAGGTTGACCGGATCTCTCATGAAACGCCAATTTAATGAACTTTAATCTATGTATCAGGAGCCTCTTTATATCCGCTGGAATTTTGGCGGATGTAAAAAGGCTTTGATACGTACAACATGATCTAACAGGATTCCGAATTGCCAAAGCAAGAGATGTATCTGATATTTCAGTTGCACGGGTATACATGCTTCTATCCATGGTGGAATGCCTATTAATGTGTTTTTTAATATTTTACTAGAATTTGGCCAGTATCCGATTGTCATGCAAATTGATTTTTTCTGTCTTGATTCGAGCTTCTCTACGGGGAGCGAAACAGTCAAGACCAGGGTATTCATGGCTGCAATTTATTACAGGCTGCATAATGCAGACTAGTTTCAGGGTTTTAAGATTACTGTTTTTTTATGTTTAAATTCAGTCAGTATTGCTGCTCTCTAACTTACATCAAGGAGTGATTACATGTTGAGAAATAACTATCGTTATTTTATCATTTTTATGATTATTGTTATTACAATCATAAATTATATTGATAGAGGTGCACTTTCATATGCCCAAGCTGAAATAATCAAGGAGTTCAATTTAGATCCAGTAAGTTGGGGAGCCATACTGGGGTATTTTGGATATGGTTATATATTCGGTGCACTATTTGGTGGTGCTTTAGCAGATAAGAAAGGTCCTAAATTCATGTGGATCATTGCCGGAACTACGTGGTCTTTTTTTGAAATTGGGACAATCTTCGCAGGTCACATAGGTGCAGCATTATTTGGAGGCTCTGCCTTGGCAGGATTTGCGGTGTTTCGTGTTTTATTTGGTTTAGCTGAAGGACCTACCTTATCAACGATGAACCGAACGATGGCAAACTGGGTATCTCCTAAAGAAAAAGGGTTTGCTGTAGCACTTGGATTAGTTGGAACGCCAATTGGAGCATTAATTACTGCACCCATCGTAGTAGGTCTTCTAACATTCACTAACTGGAAAGTAACATTTGTTATTCTCGGTATATTAGGCTTTATTTGGGTAGTAATCTGGAACAAAGTATTTACAAACTTACCTGAAGATCATCCAAGAGTCTCGAAAACCGAACTCGAAGAAATTCGAAGAGCAGATATTTTAATAAAAGGTGAGACGAAATTAGACGAACAAATAAATGTACCATGGTACCATTTTTTTAAGAACCCTACGTTAGTATTTAATGCAATTGGATATTTTGCCTTTTTATATGTAAATATTTTATTACTTACATGGACCCCAAAATATCTGCAAGATGAATTTAATTATTCACTTTCTTCTCTTTCATATATTGGTATGATTCCCTGGGTAGGAGCTATTATCACTGGATTATTAGGTGGTAAAATCTCGGATATATTACGCAGGAAAACAGGGAATTTACGTATTGCCAGATCTTGGTTCACAGTAGTCTCCTTATTTTGTACTGCTGTATGTTTTATGTTGATTCCGACTGTCGAGAGTGCGGCGGCCGTACTTGCTTTAATGTGTATAGGAAATGCCTTTAATTATTTACCTAATTCCATTTATTGGATCGTGGTTCTGGATACAGAACCGAATAAAGCTGGTACATTTGGCGGGGTAACTCATTTCATTGCCAATCTGGCTACCATTATTGCCCCTACCTTAACAGGAAGTCTTGTCGCCATATATGGATATAATGCCATGTTTATTGCAGCATCAATAGCCGTCACGATTGGCATGATAGCCATGGTTTTCGTGAAGCCTGGCAAACAAGGTAACTCATCGGAAACCACCAATAATATGGTTAGCTAAGATAAGGCATAAATGGATGTATATTGATTACGGATTATGTATTTCACTTTCAGAAGAAGTTTACAAGAGGAGCATCCGATTGATCTAGTTCCTACTTTTATGAGAGCCCATGCGGTTCAAAGGATAAAATAATAGCCGTGAGCATGAATTTGTCGAGTAAAAACCCTCTTTAACGCCATTTTTGAAGAGTGATTCTAAAAACTGACCTTTAAGAATCACTAAAAAAGATCAGGCCTTGATCTTAAGTCAATATCTACCCATTTCAGCAGATGAATTGGGCTTTTAGAAGTATTTATCCATTTGTAATGGTGTTGAATAGTAGGATGGTGGTTTATCATCCTACCCATTGGCAGCACTAAACACTTTACCACTTTACAGTGAGATTAAATGAAAGTGTTTTAAGGAATTCGTGGAAATGAATCTTCCATGTGGAGGGAGTTTTATGTGGATAATCACTATCCATTCGAAAAATGGCATAAAAATGTTTGAGTTTAGCACAGAAAAGGAAGCAAGGGATAGATTTGAGGTAATGGAAGGCTGTAAAATCCTTAGTGAAGTCATTTATTTCAATGATAAACAATTGATTGAATCTTAAACTATATTTTCATATATTAGATAGAAATTAAAAGGTAGAATGATTTGATATAGTTTATAAAAAGAGTATATTTTTATAATATTCTTTGCTAAATTTTTTTATAGTATTAACCTTAATCGTTCCATTCAATTTCTTCGCCACTCAAGCGTGTTACAGTTCTGGTGTTTTTTTTTGAATCAATATATCTGATAAATCAAAAAATGGAGGAGATTCTTTGAACGAACAAAAATTCACGATTGACGATGCCCCGTTTAATAGGTTTCATTTTCGAATTGCAGGACTCACATTCGGTTCCAGTTTTTGTGATGGCTATTCTCTAGGGATCATTGCGATGGCCCTGACAGTATTCGGGCCTCAGATGAATATGAATTCATTGTGGACAGGGCTGATCGGCAGCTCTGCTTTAATCGGTCTGTTTGCGGGATCTTTAATACTTGGAAGACTTTCTGACCGTGTAGGCCGACAGAAAATCTTTCTCGTAAACTTTTTACTCATCACGGTAGCTACCATTTTACAATTTTTTGTTAGCAGCCCGGAAGAGCTTTTTATTTTACGGTTGCTGATTGGTTTTGGACTTGGAGGGGATTACGCTGTAGGTACGACTTTGCTTGCCGAGTTTTCTCCCAAAAAGTATCGCTCCTCGCTCCTCGCGTCTATAAACGTAGTGTGGACGCTTGGATATGTTGCATCAAACTTTGTTGGTCATTACTTGGGCCAGGTTGGTTCAGACTCATGGCGTTGGATGCTTGTCAGCGCAGCCATTCCGGCAATTGTGGTTTTAATCTTAAGAATAGGAACGCCTGAATCACCAAGGTGGCTTGTCAGCATGGGACGTGTCGAAGAAGCTCGCCAAATTGTAAAAAAACACCTTGGAGCGAACGTTGAAATGGGAGAAACGGCGACTGGCACAGAAAATCAAAAGACTCTGGGGTTTCGTGGGCTTTTCAGTAAAAGGCTTCGTAAGCGGTTGGCTTTTGGTGGAATATTCAAATTGACTCTCGTTATTCCATACTTTGCCATTTATACTTTCCTGCCTTCCATCCTTAGTACAATGGGGTTTGAACAGAACTTTTTTGCCGATACCATGTTAAATCTATTCTTGCTTGTTGGGGCAATTATTGGTCTTTGGCTGCTAGCAAAATTTTCTCGTAGAGGATTTACCATCGGGGCCTTCACGATACTTACTGTTTCATTGTTTTCACTCAGCTTCTTACACAATGGTTCTCAATTCTTAATGTTGATAGCCTTCTTGATCTTTACTTTTTTCATGTCAGCAGCATCGAACCTTACACTAGTATACCCAGCAGAGCTTTTTCCAACTGAAATCCGTGGCTCGGGAATAGGTATGGTTACGGCAATTAGTCGGATTGGTTCTGCGATTGGAACATTTCTGCTGCCTGTTTCTTTAAGTTCATTCGGATTAAGTGCCTCAATGGCAGGAATGGCAGCCATTCTGCTGGTGGGCTTGATCGTATCGATAGCCTGGGCACCTGAAACGAAGAATCTTTCATTACATGAAGCAAGTGACCCATTGCTAGAAACGGAGAATTCTCCGAAAGGAACCGAAATTCCCTTTACGAAAAATGAAAAAATAACATAAGATAACTTCCAGTAAATAAATGAGAAGGACCAAAACTTTTTTCTCCTTCTTGATAAGTCATAGGAGAGGAGATGTATAAGGATGACAACTGCCGATTGTTTACAACCGAAGGATATTAAAGAGGTTGTACTAGGTGATGGTGAAATCTCAATCGAAGAGGTAATTGCGGTTGCAAGATATGGGGCGATGGTTTCCTTTACACAAACATATTGTGATAGGGTGAATAAATCACGTAGCTTAATAGACAAGTTTTTAGATGAAAATCGATTGATTTATGGTGTAACTACGGGTTTTGGCAGTAATATGACCGAGGTGATTTCTCCAAAGGACGCAGAAACCCTTCAACGGAATATTGTTCGTTCACATGCCGTTTCTGTTGGGGAAACTCTTGAAAAAGAAGTCGTAAGGGCCATTCAGTTGATGATACTAGTGAATTTAGGCCAAGGGTATTCAGGAGTTCGTTTACAGGTATTAAATCTAATTGCTTCACTATTAAATCACGATATCATTCCGTTTGTTCCAGGTGATGGGTCAGTGGGGTATCTTTCTCCAGAAGCTCACATGGCCTTAGTGGTGATGGGTGAAGGGGAGGCATGGTATGAAGATGAGCTCATACCTGGCATGGAAGCTTTAAGGAAAGCGGGATTAGCACCTGTTACGTTAGGTGCTAAAGAAGGATTGGCACTTACAAGCGGGACTACTTCCGTCACCGCGATGGCTGCCCTGGCTTTATACAATAGCATGCAGGCGGCGAAAACCGCTGACATTACGGGAGCCATGTCCTTAGAAGTGCTGAAAGGTACTATAAAAGCATTTGATCCTCGTCCCCACTCATTGAAAAAACATGAGGAACAGGCTAAGACAGCCAGAAATGTATCAAGGATTCTTGAAGGCAGCCAAATCATTGATACATACAAGGAACATAGATTACAAGATGCACTTAGCTTACGATGCATTCCACAAGTCCATGGAGCCATAAAAAGAGTATTGAAAGACGCTGCTGTATCAATCGAGAATGAAATGAACTCTGTAAGTGACAATCCTCTGATTTTTCCTGAAGAGGAAGATGGAATTGGCCTGATGGCTGGGAATTTTGATGGTTCATTTGTTGGGATTTATGCTGATGCGATATCCATAGCGTTAGCAAACTTAGCAAAAATAGCAGAACGCAGAATAGATCGCCTTGTAAACCATCACCTTAGTGAATTACCTAATTTCTTAGTGGTTAATCCAGGTTTAAATAGCGGCTACATGATTCCGCAATATACAGCTGCCGGGCTATTAAATGAAATCAGGGTGCTCTCGCATCCAGCGACAATAGATAATATCCCTACATGTGCAAATCAAGAAGACGTGATAAGTTTTGCCTATTTTGCTTCGAGGAAAGCATATCGGATTTCGAAGAAACTTGAATATATTTTAGCCATTGAACTGATGACGGCAACGCAAGCAATGGATTTTCATCTACCTTTGAAACCGTCACCGGTTACGGAGGAGGTATATCATTTAGTTCGGAGCGAAGTCCCGATGGTTGAAGAAGATCGCTTTTTTCATCCTGACATTGAAGCGATTTATAGGCAAATTCATGAAGGGGAAATAGTGAAGCTCGTTGAAAGGGAGATTGGGGAAATAGAGTTCTAAAACCATGTGGAAGCTGTTTTACTTTATTTTATAAGGTAAAATGGCTTCCTTTTTTTAAAATGAAGGACCATATTTAAAGGAGGAGGGATGAAAGATGCATTATGATGTAATTGTAATTGGAGCTGGATCCATGGGTATGTCTTCAGGTTATTATCTATCAAAAAAAGGACAAAAAGTATTATTATTGGACTCCTTTGCTCCTCCTCATAATAAGGGGAGCCATCACGGGGAAACAAGAATTATTAGGCATGCTTATGGTGAAGGCAGGGAGTATGTTTCCTTGGCACTTAAATCACAAAAGCTTTGGGGTGAATTGGAAAGAATTTCAGGGCAACCATTATTTCTTCCAACGGGGGTCCTGAATGCCGGAAGCCAGAATTCCACTTTCATTAAACAAGTGAAAGCAGGATCAAAGGAATATGGTTTACCTATGAAAATATTGGATTACCATGAAATTCATGATAGGTGGCCAGGAATAACACTGCCGGAAGACTACATTGGGTGCTATGAATCGACTTCGGGTGTGTTGAAAAGTGAAGAGTGCTTAAGGGCGTATCAACAACTTGCGAAATCCCATGGTGCCGACATCATTGTAAACAGTGAAGTAAGGAAGATAGTTGCTCATGGTAACGGGGTCACGGTTATAACGGATGAACAGACATTCCACTCGGAGTCTTTAGTGGTCACAGTTGGGGCGTGGGCACCGAAAATATTGGCGATGTTAGATTTGAATCTCCCGCTGGAACCCATCAGAAAAACATTTGCCTGGTTTCATGCAAATGAAAAATTATATAATCATAATGATTTTCCGGCTTTTACTTTTGAGACTTCAGTTGGTACATATTATGGCTTTCCTAGTATAAATGGTTCTGGACTGAAAATAGGGAGACATGATGGAGGACAGCGGATCAATCCTGATGGCTGTATCAAGGGTTTTGGTGAATTGGATGAGGATGAAGGAGATTTGATGAGGTTTTTAGGGCAATATATGCCTGCTGATCAAAAAATGAAATATGGGAAAACTTGCATTTATACCATGACCCCTGATGAGCATTTTATAGTGGATAAACATCCTTATTATCCACATATTGCTATAGCCGCAGGTTTCTCTGGACACGGTTTTAAGTTCAGCAGTGTCATGGGAGAAATTTTGAGTGACTTGATTATCTCCGGTACGACCAAGGAAGATATTTCATTGTTTTCGATTAACCGATTTTGAATTAATAGACTCCAAACTTAAAAGCTGTAATCATGGCCGTTGCTTTCTTACAAAGGAAACAACGGCTTTTTTGTATCAAACTGTAATGTTAGGTTTTCTAACAAAATATTGTCGAAATAATTAAAATATGCTAGAATGAGAATATTCCGAAATATGAAACTGTGGTTCCGAATTTCGGAACGTGTGCATTATATTGATTGAAAGAGTACTTACATATTTTTATGGTTTACTAAAATTTCCGTTATTAAAGGAGAGGGTAGTATGAACAAGGTTGATTTGAATTGTGATTTAGGAGAAAGTTTTGGCGCTTACCGGATGGGTAATGATCAAGAAATTTTAGATTATGTAACATCTGTCAATGTAGCTTGTGGATTCCACGCTGGTGATCCGACAGTCATGAGAAAAACGGTTCAGCTTGCTTTAGGGAAAGATGTCAAAATCGGAGCCCACCCAGGTTTACAGGATTTAATAGGATTTGGCAGACGCAATATGAATATTTCACCACAGGAAGCTTATGATATTGTCGTCTATCAAATTGGAGCATTAAATGGCTTCCTGCAATCCGAAGGCGGAAGTATGCAGCATGTGAAACCGCATGGGGCTTTGTACAATATGGCCGCAAAGAACAAGGAATTATCCATGGCCATTGCCGAAGCGGTATATAAAGTGAATCCCGAACTTATCTTATTTGGTTTGTCGGGCAGTGAATTAATACGCGCCGGACAGGCTATCGGATTGCAAACAGGGAGTGAAGTATTTGCCGATCGCACCTACCAACATGATGGTTCATTGACTTCCCGCTTGGAAAAGGACGCACTGATTGAAAACGATGATGTTGCGGTTGCCCAAGTCATTCGCATGGTGAAGGAAGGGAAGGTACTGTCCCAGCAAGGCTCAGATGTGGCTTTAAAAGCAGATACCATTTGTATTCACGGGGACGGGGCACATGCTTTATCCTTTGCACGGCATGTTAGGGAATATTTGCAATTATCTGAAATAACAGTCAAGTCCTTTTCTTGAAAAAAACTAAACAATCAGGAGGAAGATTCCATTGGAGCCAATCAAAAATACAACAGCACAGAAAAAGAATTTGACTAAGCCAAAAACGAACCGCACTTTATTGTTAGGTGCAGCATTCCTAATGGCAACATCGGCAATTGGACCAGGTTTTTTAATGCAAACGACCGTTTATACCCAAAGCCTTGCGGCAAGTTTCGGTTTCGTTATCCTTATTTCGGTCATTCTTGATATATTTGCCCAAACTAATGTATGGCGGATTATTGCTGTATCCGAAAAGCGGGGTCAAGAGATTGCAAACATGGTCCTTCCTGGGCTGGGTTATGTACTGGCAGCACTGATCGTCATGGGCGGGCTGGCATTTAATATTGGAAATATAGCAGGAGCCGGATTAGGTCTGAATGCGATGACGGGAATATCCCCAACTACGGGGGCGGCAATAAGCGCAGTCATTGCTGTACTGATTTTTGTAGTGAAAGAAGCAGGAAAAGCGATGGACCGTTTTACGCAAATCGCTGGATTTTTCATGATTTGTTTGATGATTTACGTTGCTTGGACAACCTCTCCTCCTGTAGGAGAAGCGGTAGTGAAGACCTTTGCCCCTGATAAAATCGATATTATCGCCATCGTTACATTAGTGGGCGGATCTGTAGGCGGCTACATTACTTTTGCGGGGGGCCATCGTCTATTGGATGCAGGAGTGAAGGGCGTTGACTCATTACCTCAGGTCACGAAGAGCTCGGTAATGGGGATATTGATCACGACAGTCATGCGCGTTGCGTTATTTCTTGCAGTACTTGGTGTTGTATCGAAAGGTTTACAAATTGATCCGGGTAACCCTGCAGCTTCCGTTTTTCAGCTCGCTGCCGGTGATATAGGATATAAAATCTTTGGTGTCGTCATGTGGGCTGCAGCGATCACTTCTGTTGTTGGAGCGGCATATACTTCGGTTTCATTTATCAGAACTTTCAGCGAAAAGATAAATAATAAGGCAAACTGGATAATCATTGGCTTTATAGCCGTATCGACCATTTGCTTTCTATTGATTGGCCAACCGGTTAAAGTATTGCTTATAGTTGGGGCCATTAATGGACTGATTTTACCAATTGCTCTTGGAACATTGCTTATTGCCGCATATAAGAAAAATATCGTGGGTGATTATAAGCATCCTTTATGGTTAACGATTTCCGGTGTATTCGTGGTTGTCATCATGGCGTTGATGGGCGTATATACATTAATGAAACAACTGCCAGCACTTTTTTAATGATCAATGAAAGAAAATCCAATAAATATAGGTGGAAATGGCGTGCCGGTTTGTCACTTTCTTCCACTTCGTAATAGGAGATGAATACTAATGATCGACCTTTCTCAAGCTACCCCGGCTGAGTTGCGTTCAATGATTCGAAACAACGAATTGATAAAGCCGACCGCTGGCATGGCTAACGGTTATGCACAAGCGAACTTAGCCATCTTAAAAAAAGAGCATGCTTTTGATTTCTTATTATTCTGTCAGCGTAACCCTAAATCCTGTCCATTGCTGGATGTTACGGAAATTGGTTCACCCATTCCCGCATTTGCAGCGAGGTCTGGGGATATCCGCACCGATATTCCGAAATATAGGGTATATAAATATGGAGAATTAGTGGAAGAAGTAACGGATATCTCAAACTACTGGGAAGAGGATATGGTTGGATTTTTAATTGGGTGCAGCTTTACATTCGAACACGCCCTTTTAAACAATGAAATATCGATTCGTCATATTGAAGAGGGATGCAATGTACCAATGTATAAAACCAATATCCCTTGTATTGAAGCAGGGATTTTTCATGGGAAAATGGTGGCTAGCATGAGGCCGATTCCACAAAAGGATGTGGTGAGGGCAGCTCAAGTGACATCGCGGTTTCCGGCCGTTCATGGCGCTCCAATCCATATTGGCGACCCTGAAGTGATCGGTGTTTCCAGCATTCAGCATCCGGATTTTGGTGATCCAGTAACGATTCGTGAAGGGGAAGTCCCAGTATTTTGGGCATGTGGTGTAACACCTCAATCCATTGCTATGGAAACTAAACCGGAGATCATGATCACGCATGCACCTGGATATATGTTCATAACGGACATTCGTGATGAAAAATTAGGAGTTTTATAACTGACAGAAAGAGATGATTCCTATGCCGGAAAAGCTTTTGAATAAAACTGCATGTACACTTTCTCCATTAGGCGATTCCGCAATCGTGATAACATTCGGGAATGGAATGGAATACAGCGTTCACAAAAAAATAAAATTGTTAAAGGATTTGCTGGAAGATGAACCTTTTGCAGGGTTTATAGAATGTGTACCGGCTTATACCAATTTGACGGTTTTTTATGATCCACTGGTTATTTATAAGGAACAAAATAAAAGCAATGGTAATGAAACCATATCTCCCTTTGAAGTGGTCCGTTCCATCTTGGAAATGAAATTACAGGATTTAAAAGAAGATAAGAAACTGATACATCGAACGGTTACCATTCCCGTGTGCTATGGGTATGAATATGGACCCGATTTGGAATATGTTGCACGCTATAATGATTTGACTACTGATGAAGTCATTCATATTCATTCAACCGGTGAATATTTGGCTTATATGATTGGGTTCGCACCGGGTTTCCCGTTTCTTGGCGGACTTTCAGAGAACATCGCGACACCTAGGCGTTCCTCTCCCCGAATGACCATTCCGGCAGGGGCAGTAGGGATTGCCGGTATGCAAACGGGAGTATATCCCATATCAACGCCTGGTGGATGGCAATTGATCGGACAAACGCCAACCAAACTATTTTTACCGAATGTAAATCCTCCAAGTCTATTACATGCAGGGGACATTGTGAAGTTCCATCCGATTACGGATCAAGAATATAAAGAAATGATTCTTAAGGAGGGGATACAGTGAGCCTGCGCGTAATCAAACCGGGTTTATTGACCAGTATACAGGATCTTGGAAGAAAAGGATTCAAGCAACATGGGGTGATTGTAAGCGGCGCGATGGATGCACATTCTTTACGAATTGCCAATATGTTGGTTGGCAATGAAGAAGGAGAAGCGGCCTTGGAAATTACTTTAATGGGTCCGACCATTAAAGTAGAGAAAAATTGCCTGATTTCGATAACAGGTGGAAATTTATCACCTACACTTGATAATAAGGTGGTACCGATGTGGAAGCCCATTCTTGTGAAAAATGGATCGATTCTTCGATTTGAAGGGTGTAAATCAGGTTGCAGGGCGTACTTAACTGTAGCGGGAGGCTTTGCTATTCCTGAAATTATGGAGAGTAAAAGCACATATCTAAGGGCTGAGATTGGCGGCTATATGGGGAGGGCATTAAAGGCTGACGATGTCTTGCAGTTTAATGAACCTTCGATGAATCTTGATGATCGAACGTTTAAAGGTTCATTTACCTTCCCAAAGTGGTTTGTCAATGAGAAGGAGTTCATGCCAGGAGGAAAACCTCACATCCGTTTCATCGATGGAAGCCAATATGAATATTTCACAGATTCAAGTAAAGATAGTTTTGTAGAGAGGTTATTTAAAGTTTCCAATCAATCCGACCGCATGGGATATAGAATATCGGGCCCTGCACTGAAATTAAAGGATAATGGGGAGTTATTATCTGAAGCGGTTACAAATGGGTCAGTTCAGGTTCCTCCAGATGGAAATCCGATCATCCTCCTTTCAGATAGCCAAACAACGGGCGGATATCCTAAGATAGCTCAGGTGATTACGGCGGATTTACCAATTATCGCTCAGGTTAAACCAGGGGAATCGATTCAGTTCTCACGGGTGAATTTAAAGGAGGCTGAACGGCTGTTCCTTCAAAAAGAACGGCAATTGAAGGAATTGAAGGTTTCAATTTCATTGGCCTTGAAAAAATGGCTGGATATATAATGCTTCTACAATTAACAGACTGTAGGCAAACTCGATGAAAATCGAGTTTGTCTACATTTTTTTATAGCTTGTACAATTTGACGTTGATTGGAACGTAAGGCTCGCTTTCCGCGGGCGGTCCGGGAGCCTTCTCGGCTTTCGCCTGCGGGGTCTCCCCTGGACACGCTTTTCCCGCTGGAGTCTCGAACACCCGCTCCAATCAATTTTGTTTTACCTTTTAGATAGAACACTTTTGCCTAGAGTCATTTTTGTTTTAAAATAGGTCTATTAAAACTTGAGGTGAAGAGGATGCTTTCTAAACATGATTCTATTCAGCGAGATCAACTTGAAATGATTACTTTAGATCAACTGGTGCCACCGAACCATATTGGTTGGTAAAATTGAGGCTTCCTTGACTTCACTTTCATTTATGACTTGGTGAAAGATATGTATTCAGAGGTAGGACGCTTATTTTTCATTCATTATACCTTCGATATTCGTTCTATGTGTAAAACGATTGAAGAAGCTGAAACACATATGGATTACCGTTGACCTTATGTCTGCAAACTGGAGAAAGTACTCTTAAAGAGTGCTTTCTTTTTTGTTTCATTAAACAAAGTTCATGATAAAGAAGGTCCCTTTCTTCCACTATGTCCAATAATGTCTTCCAAAACCGGTTTGCAATTCGAAAGTGAGGAGAGGTTGACATGCATTTTTTCTTCAAAAAAATCTTGAAACCCAACATCCTCATAATTACTTATTTACATTATTACCCCAATCCCAAATAAGAAGTTATGAAATTAGAGTGAAGGAAATATGGACTAATCACCATTCTGACGTCTGAATTTCTGTTTATTTAAAAAAAGTTAAGGGGATTTTTCCAAAAGGATGGGGAAGTTCCCCGATATCGAACAATCAGACAAGATCTTACAATAAGGGTATGGTAATTGTTTGTAATGAGGAGGAATAATAATGCAGGCAAAAGTCGCCGTAAATCAAAAAACAGGAAAATCGATTGATGATGCTTTTGCATCACATTTTGCAAAGTCTATGTTTCTAGCAGTTTGCGGACTTGTATTCTTATCGTTTATAGGTACGAGAATGTTTACACACGTGGATTTAAACCTTTATGGCTATATGGTGGGGACGTTTATTTTTATTGGGGGTTTCTTTTACAGATTTATCGCTTGGGGGGAAAGGCCGCCAACAAAGGTTTTTATAAAAAAAGGAATCAAAATTCTCTTAAGAAAATCAACGCCCAAAACAACAGTTGAACATTTAGCAACATACAATTTCATCTGGAACAGGGGAATTTACCGATGGACACAGCACGTTCTTATGGGCTGGGGCTGCATTCTTTCCTGCTTCGTGACCTTTCCTCTAGTATTTGGATGGATGTACTTCACAATGGACGAGAACGGTTACTACAACATCATCGCAATGGGGATCCAAGTAATGACAGTGCCAGCTGATGGGCTCATTGCGAAGTTATCATATAACGCACTGAACATAACAGCAGTGATGGTCATTTCCGGAGTATGCATGGCCCTTTATCGCCGTTTGAAAAATATGCAGGCAAGGGCAGAGCAACAATTCATGTATGACTTCCTTCCATTATTCATGCTGTTATTGGTCAGCGTTACAGGATTGGCACTAACGTTCATGAACATTTTTATGCATGGTGCAGGAATGCAGGCCATGTCACTGATTCACCAATGGTCAGTCATCATTACATTGATTTATCTTCCGTTTGGAAAACTTGCGCACATACCTTTCCGCCCAATGAGTGTATTTGCAAGAAACTACAGAGAACATTATGCGGAACAATCCATGAAAGGATGCAAAGTATGCGGTAATGAGTTTGTTTCAACAGAACAATCAAAAGATGTCATAGAGGTACTCGGCAGGAATGATATAGAATTCCAAGCGAAAGAAGGCCACCATCTCGCTGAAATGTGCCTTCCTTGTCGAAGAAAATACAGGATTGCCCAATTTTCTGGGTTCCCCATCCATGAAGTAAAAGTTAAGGAGGCAAACCAGGATGCAAAAGGATAAGTTTTTTAAAGCAGAAAGTAATGTGGTACACCCGAATGAAACATTGGTCAAAACCCATTGTGCTTATTGCGGAATGCAGTGCGGAATGAATTTAAGGGTAAATGTAGCGACGAATAAAATCATTGGGGTTGAACCCCGTTATGACTGGCCTGTAACCGTAGGGAAAATGTGTCCAAAAGGGGTTACAGCTTACCAGCAGACGAATCATGATGATCGTATTTTAAAACCGCTTATTCGTGATGATGCTTCATTAAAGGGAACAAAGGAAGGTTTCCGTGAAGCAAGCTGGAATGAGGCGTATGATTTAATCGCAAATAAGTTCAGGGAACTTCAAGTTAAATATGGAAAAGATTCATTATCCGTTTTCAGCGGGGTATCAATGACAAATGAAAAATGCTATTTAACAGGGAAATTTGCACGTGTGGCTCTTGGAACTCGCTACATCGATTATAATGGCCGATTTTGCATGTCGAGTGCAGCCGGGGGATTCCTTCGTTCTTTTGGAGTTGATAGAGGTTCAACATTACCTTGGACTGATATTCATGAAACAGATTGCTTATTTATTGCAGGAAGCAACACAGCAGAATGCCATCCAACTTCTATGTTCCGTGTTTGGAACGTACAAGAAAGAGGAGGGTACATTATCGTGGCAGATCCCCGTGAAACTCCTATTGCGAGAAGAGCAGATGTTCATCTTGACTTGAAACCGGGAACGGATCTTGCCCTTGCTAATGGAATCTTAAATCTATTAATTCAAAACGGTTATGCAGACGAAGAATTCATTAATAATCATACGAACGGGTTTGAAGAAACAAAAGAACTTGTAAAAGAATTTACACCGGAATATACGAGTGAGCTTACAGGTGTGGCATCGAAAAAAATCATTCGTGCAGCAGAAATTTATGGGAAATCACCAAATGCAGTTGTCATGTTCGCACGTGGAATTGAACAGCAGCATAAGGGAGTTGACAATGTATCTGGATATACAAACTTGGCGCTTGTGACAGGTAAAATCGGACGGCCAAAGTCTGGTGTAGCGACATTCACCGGTCAAGGAAACGGGCAAGGGGGACGGGAGCATGGCCAGAAAGCCGATTTATTGCCAGGATACCGTAAAATTACAAACCCTGAACATGTAGCAGAAGTTTGTAAAGTATGGAAAATCACTCCTGAAGAAATGCCCCAGCCGGGTGTATCTGCATATGAAATGTTTGAGTTGATGGAACAAAAAACGATTCGCGGACTGTATCTGCTATGTTCTAATCCTGCAGTATCTGCTCCGAATCTGAATTTCGTCAGAACTTCGATGAAAAATCTTGATTTTATGGTGTGTTCGGATTTCTATCTTTCTGAATCAGCGGAGTTTGCGGATGTGATTCTGCCATCTGTAACGTGGTCAGAAGATGAAGGAACAGTTACTAACCTTGAAGGAAGAATTATTAAGATAAATAAGGCACAAGAACCAATCGGTGAATCTAAGCCCGACTGGCAAATACAAGTAGAACTTGCAGAACGTCTTGGAAAAGGAAAATACTTTTCCCATTTGAAAACAGCAAAAGATATAGCTGATGAATTCAGACTGGCTAGTAAAGGAGGATATGCCGATTATTATGGTGCTACATGGGATAAGATCGACAAACAGGACGGAGTTTTTTGGCCTTGTAAGGATGAAAATGATATGGGAACGCCGCATATGTTCCTGGATAAAAAATTCTATCACGCAGACGGGAAAGCGAAAATTTGTGCGCTTCCTTACCGTCCCCCTGCTGAAGAGCCAGATGGAAAATATCCACTTCGTTTAACAACCGGTCGTGTCGTTTACCACTACTTATCTGGAAACCAGACGAGAAGAATCCAGTTTCTGCGTGATATGTGCCCGGAGCCATACGTCGAAGTGCATCCGGAAACAGCAAAAAAATACAATATGGACCATGAGGATAAGGTCCGCCTGTACACCCGGAGAGGCGAGGCAATCTATAAAGTGAAAATTACAGAGGCAATTCGTAAGGACACTGTATTTGTTCCATACCACTTTGGGCACGAGCAATCTATCAACCTATTAACGATTGCAGCGCTTGACCCAATATCCCGTATGCCGGAGTTTAAGGTCTGTGCGGCTCAAATGGAAAAAGTCGAAATAAAGAAGGTGCAATAAATGAAAAAGAGGCTCTATTTAGAACTTGAAAACTGCATAGGATGCCGGTCATGCCTTACTGCTTGTACACAATGCGGAGGTCATGAAGAGCGGAACAGGAACTACGTTTATGATGTAAACCCTCTGGTCAATCGGCAGACGATGCCTCTTATGTGCCTCCATTGTGTGAATCCGGCCTGTGCAAGAAGTTGTCCTGCCCAGGCAATCCAAATACATGAGACAGGGGCCGTCTTATCAGCTCTAGTTGAAAAATGTATTGGCTGCCAAAACTGTACGATCGCTTGTCCGTATGGAATACCAAAATTTGACACAGAGCAAAACTTAATGTATAAATGCGATTTATGTATTGACCGGACAAAAAACGGTATCCCGCCAATGTGTGCAAGTGTTTGTCCATCCAACACACTTCAGTGGCTCACCGATGAGGAAATTGGAAATAGAAAAAAACAATTTAATCTAGATAATGGAAAATGGGTGAGTAGCCTGCCTTATCTTGAAAGTGAAACGAACGTTAAGGTAAATTTGCCTGGTATTTTACAAGGAATTGAAAAGCTATTTTAGGAGGGATTTATATGCCGTCGGATAAAAATAATAAAATCCCCTTTAATGAAGATAATTACACCCATAATATTGAACGGGATAATGAAAGAAAGCTCGACAGACGAGGGTTCATGAAAACACTAGTGGGAGCTGCAGGAGTATTCGCGATTTCATCCCTTCCTTGGGGAGCGATTGCGGCTAAAGAATTGATGGGTCTTGGGGAAAAGGAGTATCCTCACAAAAAAATAACTAATGTAAGCGGACTTCCAATTGGTGACGCAGTGGAGTTTAAATTTCCAGGGGATCATGATGATGCCATTTTGATCAGATTGTCTGAAACGAAATACGTAGCATACCAAAATGCATGCACACATCTTCGTTGCCCGGTATTTTGGGTGAAAGAAGAAGGTGAAATGATCTGTCCTTGCCATCATGGGAAATTTGATGTTGAAACAGGTGCTCCAACTGCCGGACCTCCAAGGAGGCCCCTGCCTGAAATTCAAGTGAAAGTTGAAAATGGCGCAGTATACGCTGTAAGGGTGAAGCGTTATGAAGTTTAAGTACATCGGTGTCGCGTTGCTTTGTGCTTTCTTGATGATGAATATTGTATTTACCCAATTTATGGTTCACCAATTTTATTATGAAAATTATATAAATGTACTAATATTTGGGGGATTAAACATAGTGGTGTTTCCCTTAGCGTTATTTACTTATAAAAAAACGAAAAACGAAAAGGCGTGAATCAAATGAACAGTGAAACATACTTTGATTTTTGTTTTGTAAAAGAAGCAACTGGAAATTTTGCTGCTGAAATCGATAAGCTCCTTTCAGACCTTTTTAAAGATGTCCGTCTTAACTGGTATTTAGATGAAAAGTCAATAGATGGGGCCGATATTGTAGTTGCCGAAGTAAAGGGAATGAGCAATTGGGAGTCTGTAGTGGAAACTATTGAATTTATCGAGAATCATGCAGAAGATACATTCTGGGAATATTTGCAGGGTTTTCAAATGAATGTATACAGTGCAAAGAGAGGGTGCAATACATGTGGGACACATTAATTTGGACGGTATACAATCATTAGTCTCGGAAAAAGCCAGAGTGGCAATCTTGGATGATGATGGGCAGGATAAAGCGCCTTTTGTTACTAAAAAGATAGATAGGGTGGAGATTTGTCCTGACATGACCCATTTACGCATTTATTTTGATTACCTAAATTTTTTCGCTGTTCCCCTGACATGCAATATGGTTCGAAATAAAAATGAGTGGTCAGCTTTTGACGCAAACACGGGTTTACAATATGTAATTAGAAGAGAGAGTGATCAGAATGATTAAGAAAATACAGCTTCCATTACAGACTTTAAACTTAATAGTCGGATTTATGGTATGGGTATTAATTTCTTCCCTGATGCCCTTTATTAAAGAAGATATTGCTATACCGGAGAGTCAGCTTGCCCTGGTGACAGCCGTTCCGGTCATTTTGGGATCTGTACTTCGTATCCCCCTTGGCTTTTACGCCAATCAGTTCGGAGCCAGGAAAATTTTTCTGATTAGCTTTATGTTACTATTGTTCCCTGTTTATTATATCAGCATTGCCGATTCCCTTGTCGATTTGTTGATTGGAGGACTTTTCCTTGGTATTGGAGGAGCCGTATTCTCAGTTGGAGTAACCTCTTTACCGAAGTATTATCCAAAGGAACGTCATGGTTTTATAAACGGAATTTACGGTGCTGGAAACCTTGGCACGGCAGTATCGGCTTTTGCAGCACCCGTTGTAGCTGAGAATTTTGGCTGGTCAACAACTGTACAGCTTTACCTTGTGATTTTGGCGGTCTTTATCGCAGGTAACTTTCTGTTAGGGGATAAAAAAGAGCTGAAAGTAAAAACACCGCTTTTAGAACAAGTGAAGAGTGTCTACAAAAATGAAAAACTATGGCTGCTAAGTTTATTTTACTTTATAACATTCGGTTCTTTTGTTGCATTTACTATCTATCTGCCAAATTTTCTTGTAGCTAACTTTGGATTGGATAAGGTTGATGCCGGTTTAAGGACAGCAGGCTTTATTGTACTTGCTACCCTTATGAGACCAATTGGCGGATGGCTTGCAGATCGTTTTCATTCCCTCATTCTGCTCATGTTCGTTTTTGGAGTGTATACAGTTTCAGCGATGATCCTATCCTTTGCTCCATCAATTGGCTGGTACACTATTGGCTGTTTGAGTATTGCCCTATGTGCCGGAATGGGAAATGGTGTTATTTTTAAACTGGTGCCGATGTATTTCCAAAAGCAGGCTGGTATTGTGAATGGGATCGTTTCCGCTATGGGCGGTTTGGGTGGTTTTTTTCCGCCATTAATTTTATCCTTGTTATTCAATATCACAGGACATTATGCAATCGGGTTCATGGCGTTGTCGGAAGTTGCCCTTGCAAGTTTGATTTTAGTTGTTTGGATGTATTTCCAAGGCAAAATGGGGCTTGCCAAAGAAGTGATCGATCATACAATAGAAGGGATTCTAATTACCGATACCACCGGTAAGATCATTTCAGTAAACCCGTCGTTTTGCAGTATTACGGGTTATCAGGAAAATGAAGTAATTGGTAAGAACCCTAGTATACTTAAGTCGGGTAAACAGTCTCGAACTTTTTATGAGGATTTGTGGAAATCCATTGAGATAAATGGATTTTGGCAAGGTGAAATCTGGAATAGCCGAAAGGATGGACAGCAATATCTGCAATGGCTGACCATTAGTTCGATAAAGAATGATGCGGGGGATGTCGTTCAATATGCAGGTATGTTTAGTGACATTTCAAGTCATAGAGTGAAAAAAGCATAAAATGAACTGGCGCATGAAATGATTGATTTGAAGGCTGAATTGGAGTTTTCAAGAACTAGAAGTTCTAATGCTAGGTTTCAGGTGGGAAAAAAGGTATACGTCAGTTTTCTCACCACTCTGCCGAAAGTGTAATTGGGGGAGCATGCCGCATTTTGAATGGCCAATAATCAGCGACAATTGAAAAAGGAGGGTGGGAATGAATACTCAGCCACTTAAAAACAACATCAGTTCTTATATCATACAAACACATGAAGAAGAGATTAAAAGAATTGCGATGGAGCTTCATGAAGGTGTGGGGCAGTCCCTTTCCAGTCTCTTTTCCGGAATGCAGCTCATTGAAACGGCAATCGAACAGCCTGCCATGAGAATTTATGCAGGTGATATGAAACAGCTATTGGAGAAGGCAATTCAAGAAATCAGGCTTTTGGCTGTAGAATTGCATCCTCCTACCCTTACGACTTTTGGGCTTATTTCAGCTATTAAAAGCTACATGAAAATATACACCTCAACCTATGGTATTGAGGTTGAGATGGAGAATCTGGGAATTGAATCGCAAATCTCTGATAGAGATAGCATTACACTTTTCAGGGTCTGCCAAGAAGCATTGGTGAATATAGCAAGGTATGCTGATACAACAAAAGCAAGTATACTATTCAAATGGGAAAAAAGCATGTTATTAATCATGATAAAAGATTCAGGGAAAGGATTTGAGGTTGAAGCCGCCATGAATAAGCTGAGCGGGCTTGCCGCCATGTGTGAAAGAATGCATTTGATTGGCGGGAATTGTACCATTTTTTCAAAAATAGATCATGGGACTTCTATAGAGATTTCTCTGCCATTATATTAAAATGCTAAACAAGGGGTTTGCGAATTGTGCAATCCCCCTTGTTGTTTCATATAACGATACAAACACGAACAAAGCTAGGGGGAGCTGCTTTGATAAAAATTTTGCTTTGCGATGATCACGCCGTTGTAAGAATGGGCTTAAAGATGCTACTAAACAATCATCCTGATATGGAAGTCATTGGGGAAGCTTCAGAGGGGAATGAAGGAATACAACGAGCACTAGAGCTTCAGCCTAATGTGGTAGTCATGGATTTAAGCATGCCACATGGAAAAGATGGCTTATCGGCTACTTCAGAACTGAAGAAACTCATGCCCGAGGTAGCCATATTGATACTTACCATGCATGATGATGATGAATATTTGTTCAGAACCATTCAAGCCGGGGCTTCAGGCTGTATTTTAAAAAGTGCACCCCATGAAGAACTATTGGTAGCCATCCGATCTTTATCAAACGGAAATGCATACCTTCATCCATCTGCAACAAAAAGGGTAATGGAAGAATATTTAGGCAGTGTGAAGCAGGGAACCGCTGATTCCATCAATCTGTTGTCTGACCGTGAAAAAGAGGTACTTACGTTGATTGCGAAAGGGTTTTCCAATAAAGAAATTGCCGGACAGCTTGTCATAAGCGTGAAAACGGTTGAAAGCCATAAAGGAAACCTAATGGAAAAGCTCAAGATGAAAACAAGGCATGAACTTGTTGCATTCGCTTTAAAAAAGGGGTTATTAGGGTATGGAATTTAACTTGGACAGTAAATCGAAAGAGGAACAACCATTTAAAAAAGCGTGTGAATATGTATTAGATGAAATGAACGGTGATTTTGTAGGACTTGCCTTACAAAACAGAAAAGGTCCTGATATAAGCTGGCATTATGCCGCCGGCAACAGAAATGATAAGTACAAAAGGATAACTGTTCGATATGGAAAAGGAATTGCAGGCAGGGTCATATCAACGGGGACGCCGATGAAGATTGAGGGTTTCCCCAGTAATATCCAGGGCAAAGCTTTAGATTATCCCATCATGCTTGCGGAAAATCTCCGTTGCGCCTTCGCGGTTCCGATTCAATTTAAAGGTGTTCCCAAAGGGGTATTATTAGTAGGTAAACGAACAGTTCAGCCCATTTCTGAAAGTGACCAGCATAAGATCCTTGATGCAGCGAAAAAACTGGAAAAGGAATTGAACAGCTTAATTTAACATGGCAACAAGGAGGATTATGTATGGACTTGAATAAACATTTGGAAATGGAAAAAGGGGTTACGCCTGGATCCAGCGATGCGACAATCCTTGTCAATGAATCTGGAGTCATCTCTTTTGCGAATCAACAGGTATATGACAACTTTGGTTATGAACATCATGAATTGAACGGGGAAAAGCTTCTGAATCTTATACCAGGGGCAAACCTGCAACACAGCGGAGCAGGGGAGATTATCCACCAGTTGGGGATCCACCGGGATGGTCATGCTTTTTCGCTTTTTTTCAGGGTGAACTCCTTTCAGCTTGCGAAAGAGCTTTATTACTTAATTGTAGTCCATAAAGTGAAAGACCAATCACGGATTAACCAGCAGCAATCTTATCCGATCAATGAACTGGTTGATTTAATTTACGCACTCGATGAATCCACGATTGTTGCATTTACTGATGAAAAGGGCAAGATAATAAACTTTAATAAGAAATTTTGTGAGGTATCCAAATATTCAGCAACAGAGCTTATCGGGAAGGACCACCGAATTATCAATTCAGGTCATCATTCAAAGGAATTTATGCAAGAGCTTTGGGAGACAATTTCATCAGGAAGTGTTTGGCGGGGTGAAATCAAGAATAAGGCGAAGGATGGAACTCATTATTGGGTCGATACCACAATTGTCCCTTTCTTAAATGAAAAAGGGAACCCATATAAATACCTGGCAATTCGCAAGGAAATTACCGAATATAAACGAGTTTTAGAGGAATTGGGGAAATTCGTAAATAAAATGGCCGATTTCCAATTTGCTTTGGATGCTTCCTCGATTGTAGCAATAACCGATCAAAGAGGGACGATTAAATATGTCAATGATCAATTTTGCCGGATTTCAAAGTTTTCAAAAGAAGAGCTGATCGGACAGGATCATCGAATCATTAACTCGGGATTTCATTCGAAAGAGTTTTTCAACAATCTTTGGAAAACAATATCATCAGGGGAAGTATGGAAAGGCGAGATTAAAAATAAGACCAAGGATAATACTTATTATTGGGTTGATACGACAATCGTTCCATTTCTTGATGAGTTCCAGAAACCTTATCAATATTTAGCGATTCGTCATGAAGTGACCCAGCGTAAGCTTGCGGAAGAAGAGATTCAGAAAATGACCGGGAAAATCATTGATGTGCAGGAAGAAGAAAGAAAACGCATTTCCCGAGAGCTTCATGATGATATCGGACAAAACTTATACAGCCATCTCATAACGATTAACAGACTTCAGACAGAAATGGATCATCCCCTGTTAGATCAAATGCAAGATGAAGCGACCGAAATTATCGAATCACTCCGGCATCTATCCTGGGAATTAAGGCCATCGGTAATTGATGATCTTGGACTGTTCCCTGCCATACGCTCTTTAGTGGCGCAATTTTTAGAGCATCATCATATCAAGGTACGTTTTGAATGCTATTTGAACTGCCGTCTGAATGCAAACAAAGAAATTACCATTTACCGTATTATTCAAGAGGCATTAACAAATATTAGGAAATACGCCTATACAGAGGAAGCTACAGTGACGATCCAGGAAATAGAGGAAGAAGTTCGTGTAGAAATAGAAGATCAAGGAAAGGGCTTTGATATCGAAAAAGTTACCAGAGGAGTAGGCTTATTCAGTATGGAGGAAAGAGCCAGAGTTTGCGGCGGAAACCTTATCCTTCATTCTCGTGAAGGGAAAGGGACAAAAGTAATATTGAAAATGCCTTTGTAGTGGATGGGTTTTCGTAATGATCAAGTAACTTAATCCGCTAAACGCTTCAGCATTTCACATTATTACTCGTTCCATGGGCTTCGGGATAATAAAATGATTCGATCAAATATTAAAAAGTGCCGGTAAATCAAATGAGAATACAAACAGAGCATTTCGAAAAACAATCAATACGGTTATTTTCATTACATCCTTTCTTCCATGTTTTATAATAGAATGATAGTTAAGGAAAACATGTATCATGAAAGGAGACATTGTATGCAGGCACATAACAAAACGGTCGTGAAATCCATGCAAATCCTAACCCTTTTCATAAATCATCCAAAACTGACCTTTAATGAAATGATGGAACTTTCCAATTTGCCGAAAACGTCGTTACACCGTATGGTGGGATCTTTGGAGGAAATGGGGTTTTTGACAAAGGACGATGATGGCCGTTATTCACTTGGATTGATATTCCTGCAGTTTGGTCAACTGGTAGGGGAGCGTTTGGATATCAGGTCAATCGCCTATCCGATCATGAAAGACCTACGGGATGATGTTGAAGAAGCAGTGAATTTAATTGTAAGGGATAAGGATGAAGCGATGTATATTGAAAAGGTGGACACCCTGCAGCCTGTTCGACTTTATACATCCATTGGAAGGCGTTCGCCATTGTACGCTGGCGATTCTCGAATCATCCTAGCGTTTTTGCCAGAAGAAGAGCGTGAAAATTATTTGGAAAACATCCAATTAAAACCAATCGCCATGGGAACGATTACGGATAAAACTAAACTCCGTCATGCAATGGATGAAGCGAGATCAAATGGGTACACGATAACTTCATCAGAACTGGAGGATTATACAAAAGCGGTGAGTGCGCCGATACTCAATGGTAAAGGTGAAATAGTAGCCGGTATTAGTGTCGCTGGGATTGAAGCAAGATTTCAGGAAGATCGCTTGCCTGAATTGATTGACAAAGTAACGAAAGCTGCCAAAGCCATTTCCGTGAAACTTGGTTCTCGAACACATTAATGAAAATAGAAAAGTCATTTCATTTTCGGAATATATTTTTCTGAAATAAGATAACTTATTTAAGTTAGTCGAAACCTGCATTCTACATATAGGAAGTAAAGCCACCGCTTATGGTGGTTTTTTGTCATGTCACATGCCCAGTTGAACCAAAACGAAAAGGTGAACCATTAGGGGTTCAACTTTCAGACTGTAGACAAACTCGATGAAAATCGAGTTTGTCTACTTTTATGGCTTTTACAATTTGGACGTTGATTGGAACGTAGGGCACTCGCTTTCCGCGGGCGGTCGGGGAGCCTCCTCGGCTTTCGCCTGCGGGGTCTCCCCTAGACGCGCTTTTCCCGCAGGAGTCTCGTACCTTTCGTTCCAATCAACTTTGTCTTACCTTTTAGATAAAATCAAACAAGATCGTGAAAACCATGGAAAAAAGCCTTTTCCACCAGATAAATTTGATAAAGAAGAGACCAAAGAGATTAAAGAAAGTTTAACGGATTCTGAGAGTTGCAACTATGTGAAAGATGAACGAACAAAACAGTTTGCCTATTCATTCCACGCGGCAGCAGACCGCAACGGTTTTGTATTGGGACGATTGTAACACCTGGAAATACACATGACAGTCAGATCTTAGAGCCACTAGTTGAACAAGTGATTGAGAAAGTTGGAAAACCGGAAGCCGTTGCCTCAGATGGAGCTAATAAAACACCAGCGATTACAAGCTACCTATTTAACAAAGAAATCATACCGGCTTTACCTTATACATGTCCTCGCACCAAAGAAGGATTTTTCCGCAAACAGGACTATGTATTCGATGAACATTTTGATTGTTACCTTTGCCCTTCGGGCGAAACTTTAAAGTACTCAACAACTAATAAAGAGGGCTATAGCGAGTACAAATCGCCAAAACAAATTTGTACAACATGCTCATTTTTATCTCGGTGTACAGAAAGCAAAGACTGTCAAAAAGTGGTGACACGGCATATCTGGCAAACACATGTGGAAGAAGCAGATCATCTGCGTCATCATCAAGATGTAAAACCTATATATGCAAAACGTAAAGAAACGATTGAGCGTGTATTCGCAGATGCAAAAGAAAAGCATGGTATGCGTTGGACTACTTTAAGGGGACTTAAAAAATTGTCAATGCAGGCGATGCTTACTTTCGCTGCCATTAATTTAAAGAAGATGGCCAATTGGACATGGCGAGGTCCAAAAATGGCCTAACATGTGGGCTCGTAGAGTCGCAATCTCTTAACTTTAGGCTAAAATTCAAAGGGAATTTCAACAGGGACTCAGAATTTTTTAATTCCGAACCCCTGTTGTCTACAAACTGAAAGGTAAACCATTAGGGGTTCACCTTTTCCTATATCGTAATACTATATCGCAAGATTGTTAGTCAGCCACTTAAATACGCACAAAGTGTGATTGATTTATATTTCTTGGCACCCCGATGTCAGCCATTGTAAGTAAACCTGGTTTACGGAGGGCATCAATTTGCTTAGCGGTATTGATGATCATTGCTGCGGTTGCAGTATCTCCAAAAATGCCGTTTGGAACAATCAACCTTTGGGTTTCGTTCCCCTCAATAACGATTTCATCTTCCTGTTTAATACCTGCAGACATCGTTAAATCCAAGGAAATTTCCTTTCCGTCCACAGTCTTGCCTGTGGAAATTTGATGAAGCCCCATAACATCCCCTCGTTTTAAGGCAGTTAGCGGAACGGTCATATTTTCGCTTGCAATCGTTGGTTCAATGGTATTGATAACATTTGAAAGTTCCCAATTCAGCCCATAAGCGATTAACCTTACAGACTCCTCAAGACCTACATGCCCAATTTCATTCCGTTGGGCCAAAAATTCAAACTCTTCTCTGGTCATCCCGATTCCGACCTTTTTTTGTAAAGGGAGGCGCCTTTTCGAAACATCAACTTTACGGATGACCTTAATTTGGTTAACAGTGGTCAATACTGTTGTAAAAGAAATGGCCATAGTATCCATGATATACCCTGGATTGATTCCGGTCCCGATGACACTAAGTCCTTTTGCTTTAGCATAATCATCTATTTCCTTTGAAAGTAAAGGGTAGCGATGCCAAGGGAAGGAAAGCTGTTCACAGGTGGAGACCACTGAAAAACCGTGATCTAGCAGCTCTTTGATTTGGGGCCATACTTGTTGTGCATTGGAACCGGTTGCATGTAGGGCGATAGGGTGGTCAGCTTCAGTATTTACTTCCTGGATATGGGGAACTACACACTTGTTCGTTTCCTTTTCATCGATCAGGAAGCCAATATCCTTCCCTACCTTATCGGGGTCAATATCGACAACACCGATAATAGATTGAGGATTCGTTTGATAAGCACTGCGTAGAATTTCAATTCCGATGGGACCGAGCCCGAATACTGCGAATTCAGAATATTGGATAGTCATTCATCTCTCATCCTTTCAAATAACTTATAACAAAATGCTAACATTGAATGATAAATAATAAAAATAGTTAATTTTTATATATTTATAAAGAATCGTTATAAAAGGAAGACGGCAACCGAATGAGCGGAAGAAGTATCATTCTTCAATTTTGGGTTTACCTATCTAAGGAAACGTTGGTTGGCGGTTCACGAATTGTATGCCTTATTCACCTCAAGCTGCAGCATAAGTTGGGGTGATGGACAGAAAACCGTCATACTATTCCCGGTTAAACGGAACTAGACTAAGAAGCGCTTCAGTCACATGATGGACATTTTATTGCTGCAAATCATGATGTTTCAAATAATTATGGAGATGCATTACCTAAGGTACGAGGATTTGCAGAAACATTAGCTGGTTTTATGTGATAGATGTGTAAGGTATTGTTTCGGGTTGTTTTCATCGAAACTCTACCTTATTTATTTTGTATATAAAACTACTTTTTTTCTGCTAAAAAATATTATTCGAAATATTATTGACTATTAAGAAAATTCAATATAACATTAAATATCGGTAACAATGTTTTTTATATGAAACAAAAGTTGCTGCTATCTTTTGAAAGGGGGAGTTGGTGAAGTTTGATAGCATGTTAGCCATTTTGTATCGAAAATCATGAAAGCGCATTCAAACGAGCCTATTATAAGGGGGAAATAACATGTTACAAGGTCAAAAAAGATGGTTGTACATTGCGATTCCTATTTTTTTCTTCTGGTTTTTCGGTCAGATTGATAAAGTAGGTATCTCTGTTATCCAAACCGATCCGGGATTTTTAAGTGATCTTGGTCTGACTGGCCCGGATAAAAATGCGAAAATTGGCTTGATCTCCTTTATATTCATGATTTCATACTCCTGTTCCAACATTTTTTGGGGTGTTATTATCGACAAGTTAGGGGCGCGGAAAACAGCGGTTTTA
Source organism: Peribacillus sp. S4 (assembly GCF_046715815.1). Lineage (NCBI taxonomy): Bacteria > Bacillati > Bacillota > Bacilli > Caryophanales > Bacillaceae > Peribacillus > Peribacillus sp. S4. The sequence continues at coordinate 2,246,218 of NZ_CP175708.1, forward strand.
GGTTTACTGGTATGGACTGCGACAATGGTCATGGGAGGACTGTCCACTTCATACGAAATGTTTTTAATTAGTAGGGTCATCCTCGGAATCGGGGAAGGAATGATGATCCCGATATCGGGTAAATTCATATCGAATTGGTTTAATAAAAGAGAGCTTGGCAGGGCACAGTCATTCTGGATTACTGGAAACTACCTTGGCCCGGCAGTGGGTACCGTTATGCTCATCCTCATTATTTCAACATTTCATTGGCAGGCCGCGTTCTTTGCTCTCGCCGCCTTTAACTTGTTTATAAATATTCCAATGTTCCTGTATTTGGCTCGTAATACGCCTGAAGAACATCCACGCATGAGTAAAGAGGAAGTCTCCTATATTCGCCAAAAGGACGAAATGCATGATGTGCAGTTGAAGCAATTCTTCGCAAAGGATTATCGTTATTGGATTGTCTGGTTTGGCAATTTGATGTCGTCCTTTCTGTTCTTTGGAATCAGTATTTGGCTTCCTACCTATCTCGTGGAGGCCAAAGGCTTTGAAAGAGATGCAATGACTGGGATTACCTCATTATCATGGCTATTCGCGCTAGGATTTGTCCTGGCTGGCGGATTTCTGGCGGACAAAACGAAACGCCCGAGCTTGCTTGCGACGATTCTTTTCATACTAACAGCAGTATTTTTGACAATCGCTGTCCTTGCACCTAGTCCTATTATGGCCGGGGTTTCAATGGGGCTCGCCATGGGAACTCAGGGAGGAATGTTTCATCTAACCAATTTCTTCATCATCAAATTTTCAACACCTGAAACAGCGGGACGCGCGGCCGGTTTAATGGGATTCACGAATATTATGGGTGGATTTTCAAGCTATATCATGGGGTGGAGCCGCGATATGTCTGGCGGTGATTTTGGTCCCTCCATTGCCATGCTGATAGTAGCAGCAACTCTGGGGTTTGTCGCGTACTTGTTTATGATTAAACAAGAAGTTGCCGAAAATCACCTAAGTAATACAACAGGAAACAAAGTAACTTTATAGAGGGCAAAAAAAGTAATATCATACGTTTTTTAGAAAGGGTATCTCAGTAAGAAGGGACGCTAGATTCTTACTGAGGACCACAATAAATCTTGAATACTCATTGTACACAGAAATAAGGATTACCACAGCTTGATATAGAACAAGGCACATATTCCCGAACGATGGTTTCAGTTTTTTTTACAGCTTACATTGACAATGAAGCGATTACATTTTAGAATTGTTTATATAAAAAACATAGTTTTATATACAAAACATATAAGGATTATGTCCTCGCTACAAGACCGTATATATGAATGGAACCGATCTTTGGATAACCGTTCATTATGTTTGAAAGATATCAGAAGGGGTGGAGACAATGGGCATGGCCTTAAAAGATAAAGTCGTTTTGATTACAGGGGGAGCTTCTGGAATAGGAGAAGCTGTCACACGCCGTTTTATACAAGAAGGAGCAAAAGTGAGCATTATCGGCCGCTCTAAAGAGACATTAGCGAAAATGAAAGGAGAATTTGGTGAAAACATCCTTACTTATCAGGGAGATGTAAGCAAATACGAAGACAATGAGCAAGCGGTCAAAGCTACTGTTGAGCAATTCGGAAAGTTAGATGTCTTCGTTGCGAATGCAGGCGTGTTCGATGGATTTGCCAAATTTGCCGATGTGACTCCCGAGGCGCTTTCCGAAGCGTATGATTTTCTATTCAATATTAACGTAAAAGGCTCTTTTTTCGGAGCTAAAGCTGCTCTTGAAGAACTGAAAAAAACGAATGGCAATATTATTTTTACCGTGTCCGGTGCAAGTTTTTATCCAGATGGCGGCGGTGTTTGGTATACAGCGAGCAAACACGCCCAAATTGGATTGATGCGCCAGCTTGCGTTCGAACTATCGCCTTCCATCCGGGTAAATGCCGTAGCACCAGGGGGTACATTGACAGCACTCACGGTGATTCCACCGCTGCGTCCATTTGTGAAAATCATCGATAATGATACGAAAGCAAGCAGCATTAAAAAACGGAATATTCTTCAACTTGCCCAGATGCCGGAAGATCACGTTGCGGCTTATGTACTGTTAGCTTCTGACGAATCACGCGCAATCACTGGTGAAATCATTTCCAGCGACGGCGGATTGTCAGTGCGGGGCCTTGGCTAAACTGGAGAGGTATTTGAATACGTTAGCTGAATTGTAAGACGGGAAAGGAAGCACTTTCTTTATAGGGTTTCAAGCAAAATATAAAAATAGTAAATCATTCTCTAATTTAAGAAAGTTATATCAAGTTTGGGGGCTTTAAGAGTTAGAGACTTACCTTTAGAAGGGGACTGATCGTATGCCATTCGTAAAAGTAGAAGATTTAAGCATTCATTATGAAATAGAAGGTAATGGAGAACCTCTAGTATTATTACATGGTATGAGCAATAATTCACAGTCATGGAAGGAACAAATCCAGGAATTAAAGGAGCATTATACAGTAATCGCATGGGATGCTCCGGGTTATGGGAAAAGCTCAGATCCAGCAGAAGAATATAGACATTTTAAAGAGTTCGCATGTATTCTGAACGGCATGCTAGATCAGCTAAAGCTGGAAAATATCCATCTGCTCGGCCATTCAATGGGAGCGGCAATTGCGATAGAGTACTGTAGCCTGTACCCTAATAAGGTTAATAAACTCATATTAGCAGATTCGACAAGGGGGGCTGCTGCTCTATCAGCAGAAGAGAACGAGACGAAATTGAAAAATCGATTATTTTCAATTGAAAACCTTTCTACTAAGGAGATAGCGGAAAAGAGGATACAAGCACTGCTATCTCCCCATGCTTCAGAAAATGTCCATACACGGGTCAAAGAGATTATGACACAGATAAGACCGGCAGGATATCGTTCGGTAGCATATTCACTTTATCATCTAAATCAAATGAGTATGTTATCTCATATAGCTGTTCCTGTTCTTGTGATTTGTGGTGAGTTGGATACTGTAACTCCCATTAAGGAATCAGAAGCCATTCATGAAAAGCTAATAAACTCCCGGGTAGTGATTATTCCAGATGGCGGTCATTTGTGTTACCAGGAAAATCCAAGGAAGTTTAATTCGAGCATTTTGGAATTTTTGAAAGGTATTGAGTAGGAAAAGGCTTCTACAAATACTTTAGTAAAACCAGGGCCTAGATTAGAGAGAGGGATGAATAGGAAAAATGGCTAATTATACAATCGTTGATAAAGAAACGTGTATTGCTTGCGGAGCTTGTGGTGCTTCAGCTCCGGATATTTATGATTATGATGAAGAAGGGATTGCGTTCGTTATATTGGATAATAATGTTGGGGCAGCGATTATACCTGATGACCTCGAGGAAGATATGATAGATGCTTCAGAAGGATGTCCAACAGATTCTATAAAAGTGGCTCAAACATCCTTTGATGGTAACCCTAATAAATTTGAATAATTATTTCAGGTGCGTTTGTGACCAGTAGCTTTATAGATTTTTAATGTGGTGACATATCCAGATTGTCTTTGAAAGGGTGGATATTCTATTGCTTTTATCCATCATTTCTGAAACAAAGGATAAGGAAGAATTACTTGTGGAAACATTACAAGTTTATCGCTTACAACCAGTAAATCATGTTCAGTATGAACAACCAACCTAGAAGAACAAGGAGTGATTGCATTGACAGAAGAAAAAAAGGTCTATGACATAACTATTATTGGCGGCGGCCCAGTTGGCTTGTTTACTGCGTTCTATGGCGGAATGAGGCAAGCGAAGGTGAAAATCCTCGAAAGTCTTCCTCAACTGGGTGGACAGCTTTCGGCTCTTTATCCCGAAAAATTCATTTATGATATAGCTGGTTTTCCAAAAGTAAGGGCGCAGGAATTGATAGAGAATTTAATAGAACAAATGAAAGTATTCGAACCAACAATTTGTCTTGAAGAAGCAGTTGAACAAATGGAAAAGCAAGCAGACGGAACATTTAAGATCACTACAAACCTCGATACTCATTTCTCTAAATCAGTGATCATTACTGCTGGAAATGGAGCCTTTCAGCCTCGTAAACTAGAATTGGAAGATTCAACACAGTTCGAGGATAAGAATTTGCATTATTTCGTGAATGATATGAACCGATTTAAAGGAAGAAAAGTGGCGATTCTGGGCGGTGGGGATTCTGCTGTTGATTGGGCCCTTATGTTAGAGCCGATTGCTGAAAAGGTAACATTGATACACAGAAGAGATAAATTCCGTGCCCATGAGCATAGTGTAGAAAAATTAGTGAATTCCTCTGTTGAGGTCAAAACACCTTATATTCCCTCCGAATTGGTAGGAACAGATCACATTACGCAAATAGTTTTAGAACACACTAAGACTCAACAAAAAGAAGTGGTTGACGTAGATGATTTAATTATTAATTACGGCTTTGTCTCTTCTCTTGGAGCGATTAAAGAATGGGGTCTAAACATCAATAAAAATGCAATTATCGTTAATTCCAAGCAAGAAACAAATATTTCAGGCATATACGCTGCCGGGGATATTTGTACGTATGATGGAAAGGTCAAATTAATTGCTTCCGGATTCGGTGAAGGTCCTACGGCAGTTAATAATGCCAAAGCCTATATTGATCCTTTGGCGAAAGTTCAGCCGCTCCATAGTACTTCATTATTTGGATGACCTCTTTCTAACAACAAGACTTTTCTGAAGACTAAAGTACATAGGCTGGGTCCCTAAGATAAAAGTGATGGATAGGGGGTCTCGATTTTCCAGGTTAAAATCGAAAAAAAGTTAAGTTTGATATATTCGAGGCTTTACATGTTTTGTTACTTAACAAGGGAACAGGTTAATATGACTGTTATAATTAAAAGTCGAATTCCTCCACAGTTAGGAATTCGACTTTTTAGATTGGTTTAAGTATCGCCCCTATAGCGATTTTTCACAATATTAATGCGAGACGTGAAAATTTTTCGAAATCTGGTATCCTCTAAACTCATTCAAATGTCCCTTTTATCAACGGAATACCCTTATCTACCATAACTTGTCCTTTTGCCATTACAGTGACAATTGCCAAAGTTTCCTTTTGCAATAGCACAATATCAGCATCCTTGCCGGTTTGGATACTGCCCTTTGTTGATAGTTTCAGCACTTGTGCGGGATTCGTGGTGATGACCTTCAGTGCCGTTTCAAGAGGGATTCCTTCTTCTAAAACAGAATCACGCACTTCGTGATATAGCGAAGATACTTTTCCTACTTGAAGGCCTGCATACTCCCCATGGTTGTTGAAAAATGGAAGACTTGCCTGGCCGTCTGAGGAGAAGGTGATTTGTTCTACCGGAATCCCTTCTTCCAGCATCATGCGCAAGGCAATGCTGCATTTTACTTCGCCATCATCCAGAAACTGAGGAATGGTGCTTGTTGTAAAGTCTACGAACCCGCCCCGTTTTGCGTAATTGATTCCCGCCTTGAATAATTTTTCATTTCGGTTGATATGTGTCGGATGGAGCTGCCGAATCGGAATGCTGGTTTTATCAGCGATTGCATGTAACAACGAGAGCTCGCCATCACCGTCTCCTACATGAACTTCTAATATTCCTGCTTTTCCTGACAGAATACCCCCGTTACGTGCGGCTGCGACGATTTTGGTCAATTCCTCAAAAGTGGGCTCTGATGATCTATGGTCGGAGATGGCAATTTCCCCGACACCGATGATTTTGTCAATGAAAATAAGGTCATCTTCAATTTTTCCTGTCAATGTTTTTACTGGTACTTGGTAGGAGCCTGTATGAATGAAACAGGAAATACCCTCTTCTTCAAGTGCCCGGGCCTTGGCAAGCAGGCTTTCCATTCTACGCGTAGTTCCGTCCGTACCAAGCAATCCGACAAGCGTTGTAATACCTGAAGTCGTAATGTCCGTAAGCATCAGCTCAGGGGTGCGGGTTTTGAATCCTCCCTCACCGCCTCCGCCAATAATATGAACATGTGAATCTATGAAACCTGGAACAACTAAAAGATTGGTCGCATCAATGATATGAATAGGAGCAAAGTTGTCAGGAATCTCGATTCTGTCATTTATGAATGCAATTTTTTCGCCTGTAATCAAAATGTCTTTCCGTCCTAAGTAATTGGGTGAGTATATCTCGCCATTTTTAATTAAAGTAAGCAATGCGTTTTTCCTCCTGTAATGAATTAGTGATTTTTATCAAAATGGACCATATCCGATGAAGTGAGCCGTTATGACGGCTATTAATCCAATGAGATATTGAATAAGTACCAGCGGCAGAATCCACTTCGCCCATTTTGTCCAAGGTATGCCTGCAATTGCCAAGCCCGCCATTAAGGTGGTAGCGGTTGGGAAAATCATATTTCCGATTCCGTCCGCAAAAGAGAAAGTCAACACCGCAGTTTGGCGTGTAATATCCAATAAGTCTGCGAGCGGAATCATAATTGGCATGGTCAACATCGCATGACCGGTTCCGGATGCTAGAATAAAATGAATAAGAGTTTGGAAGCTGTACATGCCGGCAACACTTAAATAGGCCGGAATATGCTGGATTGCTTCAGATACTTGATGCAGCATAGGGTCGACGATATGCCCATCATTCAATACAACAAGAATGGCGCGTGATACGCCAATAATCAAAGCACCGCCTAGCAAGGCGGCAGATCCATTGGTAAAGGAGTTGACAATTTGATCCGCGGATAATTTACCGAATACTCCAATTACTATTGTCAAAATAATGAATAAGGCTGTAATTTCTGTAATGTACCATTGGAATTTGATGACACCAAATGCCAACACGATATAGTTAATTAAAAAAGAGAGTAAGATGAATTTATGTCTTGCAGTTAATTTCGCACTTGATTGGAGCAGTTTTTTTGCTTCTTCCTTTGTATATTTTCCGTAGATTCCTATAGAAGGATTTTTCTTGATCTTCATAGCATAACGATAGATATAAAGAACGGAAACAAGGTAGACGATAATAAATAAGATAAGGCGTAACCCTATTCCTGAGAACATCGGCAATTCAGCAATTCCTTGTGCAAGTCCTACAGTGAAGGGATTCATGATAGCAGTCGTGAACCCTGACAATGCCCCTACTATGACGATGGCAGTACCTGTAATTGTATCGAATCCCAGGGCCAGCGCCAGCGGAATGATAAGAGGAAGGTAAGCTAGTGTTTCTTCTGCCATTCCCATTAAGGAGCCTCCTACAGCAAAAAACAGCATCACGACAGGAATTAATAGCTTTTCACGTGTCGCCAGCTTCCGGGCCATTGTGGCGATGAGCACATCAACCGTCCCTGTAGCTCTTAAAACACCGAAAAACCCTCCAATAATCAATAAGAAAAAGATAATATTGCCGGCTTCAACCATCCCTGTGTGAATAGCTTTTATCATATCGAACAATTCCACCGGTGCAGATTCTATCCATTTGAAAGAATTGGCGTCAACAGTTGTCCGTCCATCTGCTTCAATCCGTGTATATTCCCCGGCAGGCAAAATGTAAGTAAATAGAGTTGCTGTTGCGAGAATGCAGAGCAGCAATACAAAAACATTGATTTTTCTCTCTTTTTCTCCCGCTGTTTCAAGCGAAACAGCCTTCTCTTCTACCTGGCTCATAAGTGTCTCTCCTTTGTATTTAAAATAAGTACATGGAACTAATACGCTAACAAAAATTTTCCAGCCTATCACTATCATCTGTTTTTCTAGTATTCTGCTGTTTCCCTCCTTTTCAAATCCATGGGCACGTCAACTCAATCACGACAACTCAATATATAAGCAAATTCTGTGCCAATACGGGGTAATTGATTTTAATGAGAACTTATTGGGTGGATTGAAGTTAAAGGTCATTATTGGTTCTTTTTGGTGATATAATAAAACCAATTAAAGACAGGTAGGTGCTTTTATGTCAAAATCCTCACTTACACTTATAGCGGGAAGCTCAAAAACAAAGGAAGCCTTGCAGGAGCAACTGGAACAACTGCTTGGAGACTACGTTCATGTCAAAAGCCATGCTACCGATGAGGGAATACCTCGTTCTTTGGGAGAGGGAATTATCTTGTATTCATCAGATGCAGCTTATGAAAAGAAAATGGGAATGGGCGGTGTAAATTCCCAGAAAATAATTGTGGGAAAGAGAACTGTTAATCATGAATACATTGACAAGCTATTAAGAATACCAGAGGGTTCGACAGTGCTTTTGGTGAATGATGATGACGATGCAACTATAAGCCTTATTGAATCCTTATATCAGCTTGGTGTCGATCATGTTCAATTTATCCCTTTCAGGAAGGGGATTTTATTTTATGAGAATGTCCAAATAGCTGTATCGCCAGGAGAAACTCATCTGTGCCCCTCTTACATAAAAGAAGTAATCGATATAGGCGTGCGTCTTTTTGATATAACAACAATTCTGGAAGTTGTAGAATGCTGTGGTTTACACAAGGATATATCCTCTAAGATTTCTGAAAGGTATATTAGTAATATAATTGAATTACAACGTAAGCTGTTACATGCGGAGTGGGATGCCAAGCAGATGAGTGATCATATCCAAAATGTGTTGTGTACTGTCGATGACGGAATATTGGTCGTTAACGAGGAAGGGCTGATAACGGTATTCAATGACCAACTTGCGGCATTGTTCCAGGTTGATGCAAAAGATGTGGTTAATCAGTATCTAGAGCATGTAATGAATCGCCGTGATATTATCGATTTCATCATGGAAAGTAATGATGAAAGCAAGTTCTTCAACATATACGGCGTGGATGTCGTGATTTTCCGGTTGCAAATGATGAAAGAAAATACAATTGTCGCAACCTTCAAAAGTGTACATCAAGCCTTTGAAATAGAAAAGACTGCACAAAGAGAAATGCGCAATCAAGGATTTTATTCAAAATACTGCTTTGACGATATTATCGGCGAGAATGAAGTAATGAAAGAGCGTAAGCAGATTGCCAGAAAGCTTGCCTTGTCGGAGCATCCGATTTTGATTCAGGGAGAGACGGGTACAGGAAAAGAGCTGTTTGCTCATGCGATTCATGAGCATTCATTGCGAAAGAACGGGCCATTTCTAGCGGTTAACTGTAGTGCTTTAACAGAAACTTTACTTGAAAGTGAATTGTTCGGCTACGAAGAAGGGGCATTTACAGGAGCGCAAAGGGGAGGAAAGAAAGGACTGTTTGAAATGGCGGATAAAGGGACTATCTTTTTGGATGAAATTGGTGACATAAGTCTCACAGTTCAATCCCATCTGCTTCGAGTTCTTCAGGAGGGGGAAATCCGCAGAATTGGCGGCAAGAGAATCATTCCCGTTAATGTCAGGGTGATTACCGCGACGAATAAAAATCTTCATGATAAAATGCGGGACGGTTCATTCAGAACAGACTTGTTTTACCGGCTGAATGTGCTCAATCTTTACATACCGTCACTCAAAGAGAGAAGGGCGGATATTCCACTTTTGATAAAGCACCTCATCACAAAAAGCGGGAAGTGGGTAAAAGTAGAGGAAGACGTACTGGATTATTTCATGCAATATGAATGGCCCGGCAACATACGGGAACTTAAAAGTACAATCGATTACATGCTGACGGTTTGTGAGGGGAATGTCGTGACGAAAAGTGATCTTCCGTTCATGCACGGGAATAAGGAAGACAGTGTGACGGCTGATTATCCCGTCTGTGAAAGTGTGTTGGAAAATCAGGAGCGCGCTTTCATCTTGGAAGTAATTAAGCAATACAACGATAAAGGAAAAGCGGCAAGCAGAGAACTGATTTCCAGTCAAAGTAAAGAATCGGACTTTGTCTTGTCCCCTCAGCAGATTCGTCGCCGTTTGGATATTTTAGAAATTGAAGGGTTTGTCGTCAAAGGCAGAGGAAGGGCCGGCACTAAGATTACCGCTGAAGGAATAGAGTATTTATATTTTCTTAGGTCAAAGCATGCTATGCATTGATATACTTAGTCACTACCAATAAGGGGAGTTTGCTAATTTAAGGTTTTGATAAGTTATATAAGGGGGAACGCCCCATCGCCAATAAGAAGTTTAAAAGGTGAAATGATCCTATATTAATAGCCCCGTTTCTCGGTATCATAAAAGAGAAATGGGGCTTTTTAACACCGATAAGTATCATTCATTTTACTATAATTACCTCACTTCGCAGCAATTACCCAACCAAGAATCTTACATATTGTTAAAATCATCATCATTTTCTAACGTTTTCAAAATATGCTTAGTCAGAATGGAGGCATCCGTGTTTTTCCATACTGCCGATATCGAACTGGTTAATTCCGAGTTATCGATGTTCAAGGCTTTTACTTGGCTTTTTCCCAACAAACTCACCATATCTTCCGGCATGAGGGCTACGCCTAAGTTATTGGATATTAGATTGGCAATAGTCAGTAATTCAGAGCCTTTACATAATTCTTTAGGTGAAAATCCAGCCGTCAGACAAGCCTTTTCCAAAAGGAATTGAAGGGAATGCGCTTGAACGGCATCATAATGGATAAAAGGTTCGTCTTTTGCTTCGTATAAATGTATGGCCTCTTTTTGGGCTAGTGGATGATCCATGGAGACGACTAATTGTAAAGGGAACCTCATGAATTCAATCATGCTTAATCCTTCATTGGCGATGATGTCACTGTGAATGGGCGTTCGGATGAAACCGATGTGATAATTTTGTTGGTTTACGAGTTTTACTGCTCTTGAAGATGTTGTTTCATGCACGTAAAACTCTGTTTCCGGGTATTGCCCCACGATCTTTTTCAATAATTTTGGGATATATATACTAGCTGCAGAGGGTACGGTAGCAATCTTCAGTTTAGGTTTGGGGATGGTTTTGTTTTCAACTATGTAATTCACTGTTTTCTCGATATCTTCAAAGGAAGGCGCAAGCTTTTTATAGATGTATTCTCCTTCTTCCGTCAATGTAATTTTTCTTGTCGTTCGATTCAATAATTTAAAGCCTAATTGTTTTTCGAGGGATAAAATCTGTTGGCTAAGTCCGGGCTGGGATATATGCAGGGTTTTGGAAGCCTCACTGAAACTAAGATGGTTAGAAACCTCTATGAAATAGCGGAGGGATAGGTAATTCAAACAATCACCCACTTCAATTGGATTTGAGTAACAAGGCTAAAGAAAGGGGGAATCCCTAATATTCCCTCGCAAAAAAAAGCTGGATATAAAATTTAAGGTTAGAAGATCATTTTATAATATAGACTTATAAGTTTATAACAATAATATATTTCTAAAATGGAAGAGTCAATATTATCCTTAAAGAAAGGAAGAATAGGTAATAAAAGGTAGAATATTACTATTGGATAGCGGATTTTCCTTGTTTTTAATAGGTGTTTATACATATTTGTGTTTGTTATTCTGATTTCTTTAAAAAAATTTAAATCAATTACTAGTCCTTTTTGATTATATGTCTGATTTTGTAAAAAAAGGGAAAGTGAGGCGGTCGGTAGAATAATAACACTATCATCTCCTGCGGATGAAGAAAACATATGAGGGGGGAATTTTATGAAAAGATTTCATAGGTGCTTTTTATTGGTCATGATTTTGACGGTCACCGGTATTATCACAGCTTGTAAAGACAGCAATGAAGGTGCTTCAGGCAGCGGTAGCCAAAACTTGAGTCTGTTGACTGGTGGAACGGGTGGTACATATTATCCGCTTGGAGGACAAATTGGAAAAATCATTTCCGATAAAACAAAAGCGAACATAACACCTCAGACATCTGGCGCCTCCGCCGAAAATATGGAAACGTTAAGGGCTGGAGAGGCTGAAATCGCTTTTTCGCAAACGGATATCGCGGCATATGCACTTGAAGGAACAGAAATGTTCGACGGGAAACCCATTGACAATATTATGGCGATCAGCTCTTTATATCCTGAAACTGTTCAAATTGTAACGACTGCAAAAAGCGGAATTAAATCAATCGAGGATTTAAAAGGTAAAAAGGTATCAGTAGGCGCACCGGGTTCTGGTGCTTACATCAATGCCATGCAAATCCTGGAGATTCATGGGTTGTCTGAAAAGGATATTAAAGGGCAGAATCTATCTTTCGATGAGTCGGCGGAAGGAATCCAAGCAGGCAATATTGACGCAGCTTTCATCACGGCAGGCACGCCTACTGGTGCAGTTGAAGCGCTATCCGTCCAAAATGATATTTTGGTTCTGCCTATTGCAGATGACAAAATTCAAGCATTGGTTAAAAAGTACCCATACTATGCTGAAGATACAATTCCTAGTGGTACGTACAAAATCAAATCCGAGGTAAAAACAGTTGCTGTTAAAGCGATGTTAGTGGTCACTAAGGATCTTGATGAAGATTTAGTTTATGAAATGACTAAAGCAGTTTATGACAACACTGATCAAATCACACATGCAAAAGGCAAGTTCATTACAGCAAAGACTGCACTTGAAGGATTAGGGGAAATGGAAGTTCATCCTGGAGCAGCAAAATACTTTAAAGAAAAAGGCGTTTCCAAGTAATGCAATTGGGTCGGTAGCTCGCTTTATGTGGCCTATCGGCTTCGTTTTTTCTGAATGTGAAACTGGTTATGAAAGGGGTGTCTATGAAATTCAAGAGATTCATGGCTTTTGGTACACCTCTGCTCATCGCTTTTTTATTCTTTTTTCCTTATAAGCATGTAATAGCCTTTTCATACGAGGACCAAGGGGAATTAGTCGCATACTTTCCTTTGGAAAAAGAAAAGGAGTTCAAGATTAAGTATACACACTCCATCCACCTCACAGATGTTTTGGAATCATATCGGTTATCGGATAAGCAAATCGAACAAACCGAACTTGCCTATGATGATTTTGCGGTCGGTATGCCTTCCAATGCAGAGGGTGAGGAAATATTCGAAGAAAAAGACGGTACCTACTTCATAAAAAATATGCAACGCACTTTCACCTATATAGATTTACGGGTAGGACAAGTTAAAGCCAACCATCGATTAATATATGATGAAAAAACATACACATTGGCAGACTTCATTAAACCAGGGACATGGGTGAGAATTTCTTCGGAAAGAATTTCATTATGGGAACAGTTGAAGGGAGTGAAGATTAGTGGCTGATAATGAAAAAATGAAATATTTAACCGAAGCAGAACAACAGGAATTATTGGAAAAATATGACCCAGAGGCCGGAACTAGAAAATTAACAGGTGTCTTGGGCCACATTGCATTTTTTGGACTTTTAGCTTTTTCGTTATTCCAATTATATACAGCCATTTTTGGCGTTTTTACAGCACAAATCCAACGGACGATACATTTAGGGTTTGCACTCTCCTTAGTATTTTTACTATTTCCTGCAAACCGAAAGAAGGGTCAAAAAGGAAAATTTCAAATTGCCTGGTACGATATCATATTAGCGATCCTTAGTATTGGGGTAGGTGCATATTGGCCCTTATTTTTCGAAGATATCGTCATGAATGTAGGACGTTTGGGCGTATTGGATTTTGCAGTCGGTTTAATGGCCATTCTGCTGGTTTTGGAAGCGACCAGGCGTGCAGTTGGCCTTCCTATCATGGTCATTGCTTTATTATTCATTTTCTATGGGGTTTTTGGACCGTATATGCCAGGATTCCTTGCTCATCGCGGTTTGACCCTGGAGCGACTGGTGCAAACGATGTTCTTCTCGACAGAGGGAATTTTAGGTACTCCGCTAGCGGTGTCATCGACATTCATCTTCCTATTTCTACTGTTTGGATCTTTTCTGGTCCGAACAGGCGTCGGTCAATACTTTAATGATCTCTCTACCGCAATTGCCGGCAGACGGATAGGGGGACCTGCAAAGGTTGCGATTTTTTCAAGTGCTCTTCAAGGAACGATTAGCGGGAGCTCTGTGGCTAATGTTGTGACATCAGGAGCATTTACGATACCGATGATGAAAAATCTTGGATATAAGAAGGAATTTGCCGGGGCAGTGGAGGCGGCTGCTTCGACAGGCGGTCAATTGATGCCTCCGGTAATGGGGGCAGCGGCATTCTTAATGGTTGAGTTCATTGGGAATGGAATAACGTATTGGGATATAGCAAAGGCGGCTGCGATTCCAGCTATCCTTTATTTTTCAGGAATTTGGATCATGACCCATTTTGAAGCGAAAAGACTTGGGCTGCGTGGGTTAACGCAAGAAGAGATGCCGAGTAAAAAGGAAGTGTTCGGCAAGTTTTATTTACTAATACCGATTCTTGCCATTATCATTTTGCTCATGGCGAATATCACGGTAACACATGCAGCACTGTATTCCATCGCCATCTCGGTTCTTGTAGGTTTCATAAACAAGGATGTCCGCATGAAATTCATCGATATCATCTATGCATTGGTGGATGGAGCCCGAACAGCTCTTGCAGTGGCCGCTGCAACAGCAGCAGCAGGCATTATTGTCGGTATCGTCACGAAAACTGGGCTAGGGCTTAAGCTTGCTAATGGCTTGATTGATTTATCTGGTGGATATTTGATTCCAACACTGATGCTAACTATGGTAGCGGCACTTATATTAGGTATGGGTTCACCTACGACTGCCAATTATGTAATCACCTCGACGATTGCAGCGCCTGCGATAATTTTGCTTGGTGTTCCTGATCTATCTGCACATTTATTCGTTTTCTATTTTGGCATTATAGCAGATATAACCCCTCCAGTTGCTTTAGCGGCATTTGCAGCGGCAGGGGTAGCGGGAGGCGAGCCGATAAAAACGGGGATTGAGTCATCGAAACTTGCCATCGCTGCATTCATCATTCCATATATTTTTGTTCTCTCCCCGCAAATGCTAATGATCGATACAACTTGGATGGAGGTTGCATGGGTAGTACTTACTGCAATGGCAGGTATGATTGCAATTGGGGCGGGTGTCATAGGTTACTGGATGAGGGGAATGAACTGGTTAGAAAGAGTCCTCGCCGTAATCGTAGGTTTACTATTGATCTACCCTGAAACGGTATCGGACATCATTGGGATATCCGCTTTTATCGTGTTGCTGGCTATACAATATCTTTGGAAAAATGACAATCACGACAGCTCTAAGATCTTAGAAAATAACCAAAGCATTGAGAAAAGTTGACCCTGCGAATATCAATCCGGAAGTAAAGGGTAGAGCTTAACCATTCGGGGGGGTGATTTTTTGAAGTGAAGCATCATTGGGAATGCAACGAAAATGGGAATGTGCAGGGTGTTTTTTATCGAGACAACCAGCATATTCCTACAAGAGAATTCTGCTCGTATATCCACTTGCCTTATGATAAAACCCAATTTGTTTTATTTTGAAAGGAGACTAATTCATGAAATTTTTAAAAAGTTTTATTTTAGTTACTTTCAGTTTCTTTTGTATGATCACACCGGCTTTTGCAAGTGTTCCTGGAGTGGATGGGTCAATGGGAAAGGGTTTTACAAATGGAATCGTATCAGTTTCTCATCCGTTAGCAGCTGAAGCGGGTATAGAGATACTAAAACAAGGCGGAAATGCAGTCGATGCAGCGGCAGCCATTCAATTATCGTTAAATGTGGTTGAACCAATGATGTCTGGAATCGGCGGCGGTGGTTTTATCATGATTTATAATAAAAAGGAAAATAAAATAACGATGATCGAAAATCGCGAAATGGCACCTCAAAATGTTACGCCTAAACTTTTTTTAGATGAAAAGGGAAAACCTATTCCTTTTAGTAAGCGGCATACATCCGGGAAAGCGGTTGCAGTTCCTGGGACTCTTATGGGGGTGGAGACTTCTCTTGAGAAATATGGAACATTGAAATTATCACAAGTCATAGGCCCGGCCATTAAACAAGCTGAAGAAGGGGTAAAAGTCAATTGGGCAACAGCGCAATATATCGATGAAAATGTAACAAAGCTTAAAAATAACCAATCGGCTGCAAAAGTTTTTGTACCAGACGGAAAGCCGTTGGGAGAGGGAGACACCCTCGTTCAGCCAGACCTGGCAAAGACTCTTAAGTTAATAAAAAAACAAGGTTCTGACGTTTTTTATAAAGGAGAAATCGGGGAAGCGCTTACCGAAGAAGTTCAAAAGCGTGAAGGAACGATGACAACTGAGGATTTGGAAAACTATGAAGTGAAGGAAAGAGAGCCGATTAAATCGGAATATAGGGGATTTGAAGTGGTAGGGGCAGCTTCACCAAGCTCAGGCAGTTTGACTGTTCTGCAAATCCTGGAGCTTATGGAAGGATACGATGTGCAAAAGATGGGGGCCAACTCACCTGAGTATCTTCATCACCTAACCGAAGCCATGCATCTTGCTTTTGCCGATCGCGCTGCTTATATGGCGGATGAGGATTTTTATGATGTACCAACAGAGGGACTATTAGATGAAGATTATATTAAAGAAAGAAGAAAACTCATCAATCCAAATAGATCAACAGCTGATGTCAAAGCGGGCGATCCATGGAAGTATGAGGGCAAAGAACCCACTGCAATGAAGATGGTAAAAGAAGAGAAAACCCCAATCGGACAAACGACTCACTTTTCTGTAATGGATAAGTGGGGAAATATGGTAGCTTATACGACTACAATCGAGCAAGTATTCGGATCTGGTATCATGGTACCAGATTATGGGTTCATGCTAAATAATGAAATGACGGATTTTGATGCCACACCGGGTGGAGTTAACCAGGTGGAACCAGGAAAAAGACCAAGAAGCAGTATGTCCCCGACCTTCGTATTAAAAGATGGAAATCCCTTCATGGCCATTGGTTCACCAGGAGGAGCGACGATAATCGCATCGGTATCTGAAACGATCATGAACGTGCTTGATCATAAAATGCTCATTCAAGATGCCATATATGCGCCACGTATTTATTCTGCTGGTTATCCGACAGTAAGATGGGAACCGGGAATTGAACAAAATACAAGGCTTGAGTTAATGGCTAAAGGCCATGTTTATGAAGAAAAACCGCAACATATCGGAAATGTGCAAGCAGTTATTTATGATTATGAAAAGGGAAAAATGTATGGAGGAGCCGATAATACGAGAGAAGGAACTGTTCAAGGTGTGTATGATGTTTCCCATAAATCGAAAAAGCCGAAAGAAATAAAAGAAGAAAAAAAGGGACCGTTTACCTTAAAAGTGAATGGAGCCGTTTATCCTTATACAGCTGATCAAATGAAACTGATCGATGAAAAACCCTATATCCAATCAGATAAATTGCTACTAGGTTTGGGTGTAATCCAAACAAGGGATTTAGAAACATTTAAACCAGATAAAAAATCGTATCTACCTGTGTTAGGAGTAGCGAAATCATTAGGGTATAAAACAAAATGGAACGAAAAAGACAAAGAGGCACTATTGGAAAAAGATCCGGCGGATATTGAGGATCCGGACGAAGATGGCAGTGTCACGAATTGATTGCTTTTCTAAGTCCGCTCGGGAACTTGATTACTAAATGAACCTAAACTTGACAACCCCGGAGTTCTCTATGTAAAGAGAGGTCTGGGGTTGTTTTTTAGTCATATGAAATAGTAGAGAGGTAGTCAGCCAGTTGAACGAAGGTTCCTGAAAAGCCCTCCTGAACCATTTCCTCCTCGGTTGGGGATACAGGTGCCCCAATCACCGTAAGTATTGTTTTACCTACATGCTCGGTGAATGTAAAAGTATTGAGAGTTTCCAATGGCCAGTTGTCGTTAAAAGGAGCACGTACGATGTTACCCATTTCATCAGAAAAGAAAGAGGGGTAAACGAGTTTATCTGGGGCATTTACATGATAAACAAATTTGACCCACATTACATTACCATCAGGAGATGTCTGGCTGTAATGGAAAACACCTTCCTGGCGAAGCTCAAACTTAGAAATATCAAAAGCCCATCCTTTTAGGCCCCGCCAGTTCTGCAGATGTTCTGATTCGGTAAAAGCCTTAAATACAAGCTCGCGAGGAGCATTGAAACTGCGGGTGATTTCGGTTTTTGGAAACATTTTATTCCTCCAATTATTTCAGTTAATGTTCCAAGCTGTCGAGTCTTTCTTCCCATATTTCACAATACTGTTCAAACCAAATGTTTAATGCTAAAGGGCTCTGGACGAAGCTTGTAAATTCGACGAATTACTTCCGCATAAATTCCACTACTCCTGATTTATGAAGCCCACTTATATATTTGGATGCCAATGGGTGCCGAATCTGAAGTCGTTCTGCATATTTTCCCGCGGTGAAAGGGCCGTTTCTATTGAGTTCACCATTCCCACTCGAAGAGTAATTAATAATGTAGTATTCATCTTTACCCCGCGATTTTTTGAATTATAGTCCTTTGGGTGAGATATAAACAAACAGGAATATTCGCGTCAAATAATATTGAAGAAATGTATTGTTGCCCTACAAGAGGCGGTACCAAAAATATCCTTCCCCTAAAATGAAAAATGAGCGCTGATCCTTGTTCCGGGATAGTGCCGCATTGTGGATATCATTATAAGTTTTGTTGGTGAAATCACGTTCTATTTTTGGAAACCGTTTACCATGCTGTACGTCGAGAATATAACAATGCTATTTTTGTGCATAATGATATAGGTTTAAGTTTTATTAAAAAAGAACGATCAGAAGTTTTTATTTGAAAACAGAACTAATGTTCGTGTATGCTTGTAACGATGATAATCTTGGTACTGAATATTACTAAGGAATCCAATCTTGATTCAAAGGAGAATGAAAATGATTAAACCATATTTAATGTTTAACAGAGAATGTGAAAAGGCTTTCAAATTGTATATCGAGGCTTTTGGCGGGGAAATTATTGCTATGCAAAAATATAGTGAGATCCCATCAAGCCCAGACTTTCCTGTAGAAGAGAGTGATAAAGACCTTGTTCTTTACTCACAATTAAGATTAACAGAAGATGGAATTATAATGGGGTCTGATTCAAACCGTAAATTGAATGATAGTGACAAAGTGGTTGTAAGTGTGGAGCTGAACTCGGAGGAACAAGCTAGAAAGGCATGGAACATATTAAAAGAAGAGGGATCCATACATATGGATCTTCATGAAACATTCTTTGCGAAACTTCACGGTTCGTTGAAGGATAAATTTGGTGTTTCATGGATGTTTACTGTCAATTAAAACCATTCTTAGATCATAGTCCATAGAAATCCTTATTTGTAAAAGTCTTTTAGGTACAAAAATTGGAGAATGTATAAGTAGGGGGGCATCAATTATTTGGGAAGGTAAAAATTTTAAAAATTCTCAATAAAGCTCGGACGCTTTAATGGAGTATCTAAAAAATCCCGATTTCTTAATACTAAGAAACCGGGATTTTTACTATTGGAGTTTATTAAGGTTGTACATCCGTATTTTCCCTTAAGCTGAAATAAATGATTGGATATTCGGAAATCATTTATGTGAGTTGTCTTGTAAAATGGGGTTTTCTGACTTTGTATTTACTACAATTGTGGTCATGAAAACACATTGAAAAAAATGAAAAACTGTGTTAAATTTATATAGATACACCAATTTAGTATTTTGTATAAATTATACCCTATTATAATTATACAACATAATTTCCTTCTCAGTCAATCCTTATTTTTATTTTTTTAAAGGAGTGTTTGATAGGAACATGGAACTTCAGTAGGAGCAAGAACGACCGGACAGCGTTAATGGTTGATCACATGAACAATTTTTGTCATATGATTGTCTTGGTATTAAGCGATAAATAGGAGGGAAAGAAATGAAACCATATGTACTGGAGTTTCGGGAGATCGATAAAACGAAACAAATGGTGGTCGGTGGCAAAGGGATGAATTTGGGCGAATGCTCGAAGATTGATGGAATTCTTGTACCAGAAGGATTTTGTGTTACTACTGAGGCATTTAAAAGAGTCATTGGGGAAAATGATGAGCTTCATCAATTACTCGATCAGCTTGCAGTACAAAAAGTGGACGAACGAAAAAGAATAAGTGAAATTAGCAGGAAGATTCGTGATCTGATTGAGGGAATCGAGATCGACAAGGGGATCGAAGAAGATATCGACCGATGTCTCTTAACTTTTGGCTTCGAGCATGCATATGCTGTTCGTTCTAGCGCTACAGCCGAAGATCTTCCATTTGCCTCCTTTGCAGGTCAACAGGATACCTATCTAAACATCAAAGGAAAAGATTCAATTTTACAACATATTAGTAAGTGCTGGGCTTCACTATTTACTGATCGTGCTGTGATTTACCGAATGCAAAACGGATTTGACCATCGCAAGGTTTATCTGTCTGTTGTTATTCAAAGGATGATTTTTCCACAAGCTTCCGGAATACTATTTACAGCTGATCCAGTTTCCTCAAACCGCAAGGTGCTTTCGATCGATGCTAGCTTTGGGCTGGGTGAGGCACTTGTCTCTGGCTTAGTGTCTGCGGACAATTATAAAGTGCAAGAAGGTAGGATTGTGGAGAAGAAGATTTCTGCCAAAAAGTTGGCTATATATGCACGAAAAGAAGGCGGAACGGTGGAAAAGGAAATTGAGCCGGGGCAGCAGGTTTTATCGACCCTGTCAGATGAGCAAGTGTTGGGGCTTGAAAGGATTGGCAGAAAGCTTGAAGCGCATTTTGGCTGTCCGCAAGATATCGAATGGTGTTTGGTTGATGATACATTTTATATTGTCCAGAGCCGTCCAATCACTACTTTATACCCCATCCCAAAAGCGAATGATCAAGAGAATCACGTTTATGTATCTGTCGGTCATCAACAAATGATGACTGACGCCATGAAACCATTGGGATTATCTTTTTGGCTGTTAACGACTCCTGCACCCATGCGTATAGCTGGCGGAAGGTTGTTTGTTGATGTCACACATATGGTGGCTTCACCTGAAAGCAGAAAAATGTTAGTAGAGGCCATGGGACAACACGACCCGCTCATGAAAGACGCACTCATTAACATAATAGAGCGAGGGGATTTCATAAAATCTGTACCAAATGATAAGCAAGAACAGAGTTCCGGTAAAAGCAATAAAAGTGTGCCGTCTGCGGATTCTAGGGCACAAATTGAAAACGACCCGACAATCGTTTCTGATTTGATTAAACGTAGTCAAACATCGATAGAAGAATTAAAACAAAACATCCAAACGAAATCAGGTTCGGAGTTATTTGATTTCATTCTGGAAGATATCCAGATATTAAAGAAGATTTTATTTGACCCACAAAGTTCAGCTGTGTTTATGGCTGCTATAGATGCATCATCATGGATCAATGAAAAAATGAATAAGTGGTTAGGTGAAAAAAACGCAGCCGACACGCTTTCTCAATCTGTACCAAACAATATAACTTCAGAAATGGGTCTGGCCCTAATGGATGTCGCAGATGTGATACGTCCTTATCCAAAAGTAATTGATTATTTACAACAAGTAAAAGATGATAATTTTATGGATGAACTAGTTAAGTTTGATGGTGGTCAGGAAACTCAGGATGCTATCTATGATTATCTCGGCAAATACGGAATGCGATGTGCTGGAGAAATCGATATTACTAAAACCCGTTGGAGCGAAAAACCAACTACACTTGTCCCCGTGATTCTAAGTAATATCAAAAACTTTGAGCCTAATGCTAGCAATCTGAAATTTGAGCAAGGGCGACAGGAAGCTTTGAAAAAAGAACTAGAGATATTAGATCGATTGAAGCAATTACCGGATGGTGAACAAAAAGCCAAAGAAACAAAACGAATGATCAGTCTAATCCGGAATTTCATCGGTTATCGGGAATATCCAAAATACGGCATGGTTAACCGCTACTTCGTTTATAAGCAGTCTTTACTCAAAGAAGCCGAACAACTCGTACAAGCCAACGTTATTCATGAAAAAGAAGATATATATTATCTCACTTTTGAAGAACTTCATGAAGTCGTACGCACAAATAAACTAGATTACCAGATGATCAGCAAACGAAAAGACGAGTACAGATTATATGAAAAACTTACTCCACCACGTGTTATCACGTCTGATGGTGAAATCATTGTAGGGGAGTATAAACGAGACAATCTCATGGCCGAAGCTATTGTAGGTCTACCAGTTTCTTCCGGAATTATAGAGGGCAGAGCACGCATCATCCTAAACATGGAAGATGCAGATCTAGAAGATGGAGATATACTGGTTACAACCTTCACCGATCCTAGCTGGACACCATTATTTGTATCCATAAAAGGACTCGTCACCGAAGTTGGCGGGCTGATGACCCATGGAGCAGTCATCGCACGTGAATATGGCTTACCTGCCGTTGTCGGTGTGGTAAATGCCACCAAGCTGATAAAAGATGGGCAACGTATTCGAGTAAATGGAACAGAAGGTTATATAGAAATACTATAAATCATTACATTTCTATCATAAAGAAGAACATTCGAATTAGGAGAATCATTGAAATCATGATGCTTTGGGGTTTTTGGCAAAGCCCCCTGTCACTAGGTCATATAAGGGGGCAGTAACTGAAAATTGATACTAAAGTTTAGTAAGATCAACTTGAGATCGGACCTTCTGTTAAAGGTCGCTTTTATATGATGCCAAAGCCCAATTTCTCTCTTTACAACACCGAGAAATTGGGCTTTTTGTGGATTTTATTTATAGGCAAAATCGATACGCCCTTGCTAAATCTACTGGCTTGAGCAGCAATGTCAAACGGATACAAGGAAGATATTCTCCAACAGATATATTTGTCAATATCATAAATGTACGCTGACCTTCTATAGAAATATTAAATTTTTGTATTGGTAATTATACATTATCTCTATTATAATTTTTAAGAAAGATATTTCGGAATTTTTAAAATAAAGGAGAAATTATGTATACTCACCCGACTTTAAAATATTGGAATGGAAGAATTGATTCCCAAACTGACCTGGACAGCTTCAGATACCACCAAAGAGTGCGCTTGGCACCCATTTCGGAATTAGCCACCTCTTCCAATGCATCACGAACTTTTGGACTGATTGGCTTTAAATGTGATGAAGGCGTCAAAAGGAATAAAGGCAGGGTTGGTGCTGCCGAGGGTCCTGATCATATTAGGCAATCGTTGGCAAAATTACCTTGTCATTTACCTTCCCAAACCGAGCTGGTGGATGCTGGCGATGTAATATGTGAAAGTACAGAGATGGAAGCCGCCCAATCTCAACTGGGATCAGCTGTTGCCCGGATTTTGGAGAGTAAAGCGATTCCTATCATACTTGGGGGAGGTCACGAAACCCTGTATGGCCATTATCTTGGGATTAGGAAATCCATTGGACCAAAAGCTAGACTAGGGATTATTAATATTGACGCTCACTTTGATATGAGACCTTATGAAAATGAAACTTCATCTGGCACGATGTTTAAGCAGATTTTGGACGAAGATCAAAGTTGTGGCTATTTATGTGTCGGAATTCAGAAGCAGGGGAATACGAAGGCACTGTTTGAAACTGCAGAGAGGAGTAATGTCGACTACATATTGGAAGAAGATTTGTCATTATACGAAATGGATGAAACGAAGCGGAGGATAAATGAATTCGCTAAGGAAAATGACTATATCATGCTTACATTATGTACGGATGTTATTGATTCAGCCTACGCACCTGGGGTAAGTGCACCATCGCCGTTTGGACTGGATCCGAAATTGGTCCGTGCCATTATTAGGCATATCGTATCGAATGAAAAGATCCTCTCATTTGATATCTCTGAAGTGAACCCTTCATTGGACGAAAATAATAAGACCGTTACATTGGCAGGGCATTTAATAAATGAGGTTTTGCTGCATTTTAAATAATGGACATGGGATGGCGGCAACTCCAATTCGGTCTTCCCAGAAAGAGCGTTTCTTTTCGTATCGACTGTTGGGGCTTTCCTTAATGTTATCTTCAATATTGATGCGAAAAACCTTTAAAGCCCCCAGACTGTCCATGAATCATTCATGGACAGTTTTTTGCGCCTCCTTCACAAGGATTCATGGTCCTTGGCATTGCTTCGTTCGACTAACCATTTTTAAAGTATAAAGGCATGTGGATTTTCCATGCCTCTGCTAAGTTCAATACTGATACTTATGGGTTTTTGGTTTATAATAACAACCATCTAGCCTTTTGAGGAGGGATTCCATGAATGAATATAAAGTAACGGTCAGGAATGGCAGTACCTTAATTTTGTCGGAAATCATTAAAGCTGAAGATGAAAGAGAAGTCCTTGGCACTCTTTTGATTTCCAGCGAATTATTTAATCAACCATTTACTGATATCAGGATTTTAGAAAGCTGATTTGTGCCTGCCCATTCCATTTGATACACTGTAATAAATCTTAATACGGTGGCGATATTATGTGTGGACGTTTCACTCTTTTCACTGACATAGAAGAAATAAAAGAACGGTTTGATATCCAAGGGTCATTTGATGAGGAATACCAATTCAGCTACAATATTGCTCCCTCCCAATCCGTGCTCTCCGTCATTAATGACGGGGTAAGGAACCGGATTGGATATCTTCGGTGGGGACTCATTCCTTTCTGGGCAAAAGACGAAAAAGCGGGCTACAAAATGATCAATGCCAGAGCGGAAACCATTGCTGAGAAAGCAAGCTTCAGGAATGCGTATAAGAAGAAGAGATGCTTGATAATCGCTGACTCTTTTTATGAATGGAAGAAGACACCAGAAAGAAAAATACCGATGCGGATAAAACTGAAGAATCATGCTCCATTTGGAATGGCCGGTCTCTGGGAATCCTGGAAATCTCCTGAAGGCATCAGCATCTATTCGTGCTCTGTTATAACAACTGTGCCAAATGAGCTAATGACCAGCATTCATGACCGCATGCCTGTCATCCTAAAACCAGAAGATGAAAAAGATTGGTTGAATCCTTCCATTAATGATCCTGCATATCTGCAACAGTATTTAAAATCATTCGATTCGGAACAGATGGAAGCATTTGAAGTATCGAATGATGTGAACTCGACTAAAAATAATTCACCTAACCTAATCCAACAAATTTGCTGAGAGGTCATTAGACCTCTCAGAATGTAGACAACTCGATGAAAATCGAGTTTTTCTGCATTTTTTTTATGGTTTTTACAATTTGACGTCGCCTCAAGGCACTCGCTTTTCCCCCAGGAGTCTCGCACACCCGCTCCAATCAACTTAGATCTCTTTATAAACAGTAAGGAGTGCATGTGAAACACTTTAAAAATTAACCCTTGCGAAAATAGACAAAATGCTGTACTGTTATATTTGCTTTTCAAAACGACTTTCGATGTCACGAACTCAGGCAAGTTTCCAGCGTGGTACTTTTCTGGCAGGCATCGTAATTTTTAAATAATTATATAATGTAATCTTCTTATCAAGAGAGACGGAGGGACTGGCCCGAAGATGTCTCGGCAGCGGACTTAAATGGAGTGCTGTGCCAAATCCAGCAGGCTGATTTTCGCCTGAAAGATAAGGAGGGTGTTTTTTATAAATTAAAAGACCTCTTCTTGTTATTAAATAGAAGGGGTCTTTTTTTATGCCAGTTTTTTGCTACAGCTCCATGACTGGAAAATCAGGTAGGTTCAAATTGGAGTTATTTGCGAAAACTGTTAATAGAATAAGAGCTGTGACACATGTCGCGGGAAAAATAAAAAGAGGTGTACATCATGAGTGCAAACAATAAAGGGAATCCATGGGCATTGATCCCATTTGTCGTATTTTTAATTTTATTTATTGGATCCGGAATCATCACTAAAGATTTTTATTCATTTCCGGTGATTGTAGCGATTTCCATTGCATCGGCAGCTGCATTGGCGATGAATCGGAAAGAGACATTCAATGAAAAGGTTGATATCTTCTGTAAAGGTGCCGGGGACGCCAATATTATGTTAATGGTTATCATTTTCCTTTTGGCCGGCGCTTTTGCCGAAGTTGCCAATGGCATGGGGGCAGTTGAATCAACCGTGAATCTTGCCTTAGCTGTTTTCCCCCAAAATCTATTAATGGTGGGGATTTTCATCATCGCTTGTTTTATTTCTCTATCCATGGGGACAAGCATGGGAACGATAGTTGCCCTGGCACCTATCGGGGTAGGGATTAGTGAACAAACTGATATTTCACTTGCCCTTTCAATGGCAGCCGTTATTGGTGGTGCGATGTTTGGGGATAACCTTTCATTCATTTCAGATACGACAATCGCTGCTGTTCGAACTCAGGGAACGAAAATGAAGGATAAGTTTAAAGTGAATTTTTTCATCGTTTTACCTGCAGCCATCATCACATGTGCCATCCTAGGAATTTTAACGATGGGTGAACAGGCTGACATTTCCCAACAGTCTTATGATTGGGTGAAGATTCTTCCGTATCTTTGCGTATTGGTCACTGCATTGGCAGGAGTCAATGTGTTCTTGGTCCTTTCCATCGGAATCGTATTTGCAGGAATCATCGGCTTGGCAGATGGTAGTTATCAACCGTTGGGTGTCATTCAAAAAGTTGGAGAAGGAATGGCGGGAATGTATGAAATCTCCTTCCTTGCCCTTTTAATTGCAGGTATGGTAGCCGTAATCAAACATAATGGTGGCATCGATTATCTACTCCACCTAGTGACACGAAATAGCAAATCGAAAAAAGGGGCGGAATTCAGCATTGCGGGGCTTGTTGGTTTAACGAACCTTTCAACGGCAAATAACACGATTTCGATTATTATTGCCGGGCCACTTGCCAAAAATATTTCTGAAAAGTATGGGATTGATCCGCGGAAATCGGCGAGCGTCCTTGACATTTTTGCATGTTGTATCCAAGGGTTGATCCCATATGGAGCACAACTGCTTGTTGCAGCAGGGGTAGCAAAAATTTCTCCGTTAAGCATCTTGCCGTATTCATATTACCCAATCCTGATTGGACTTTGTGGCATCATTGCCATCCTGATTGGTTTTCCACGGTTTCAGCCGGGAAATGATGAAATGAAGAAACGTACCTCTTAAAAAGAGAATATAATAATAAAACACCCTGAATCATTGGATGCAGGGTGTTTTCTGTATGGTAAATACATAAACATAATAAAGTTTTCTCACACTTTTCAATTTTTCTGCTTAATTCCGGTCCAAATTAATGATGGTTGTGTGTGAGACACCTGTCATGAATAGAGGACAACACCAACTAAACCGGAAAGAATAATTACATAGGCTGGATGCCAGCGTAATTTCATTAGGGCAAATAACGATAAACCAAAAACGAGTAATAAGCTTATCGTATGCCATGAAAAGTTCACGGCTATCATATGATTGGAAAGTGCTAAACTGATCGCTGCAAAGATGATCAAACTAGTGACAATGGGCCTTAATCCATAAAACATGGATTGAACAACTGGATAATGATTCAATTTGCTGAAAAATGTGGCTATAACGGTTACGATTATAATGGCAGGAAGCAAGATTCCTAGAGCAGATGATATGGCTCCTGCTAACCCAGCAGTGGAATAGCCAACGAGAATGGCACTATTGGCGGTGACAGGTCCTGGGGACATCCCGGAAATGGCGATTATATCGGTGAATTCCTGCGTTGTCATCCATCCATGCTGTGAGACTTCCGATTCTATTACGGGAATCATGGCGTATCCGCCTCCGAAAGATACAAAGCCGATAATAAAGAAGGTGCTAAACAACTCCCACAATTCCATCATTCCATCACATGCTTTCTTGAAAATTAGTTAGTCCCTATTTTGTGTTACCTATATGCCAGCACCCATGAAAGGTTCGAAATCATTTTCTTCTATTTTCCTATCTTTTTTGTCCATCTTGACATCGTAACCTAATTTTCTCTTAATGGAGATGGTCACAATACCGGCTAGAGCTCCTGCTATTATAACCATCACAGGGTGAAGAAAGAAGAGGACGGGAATTCCTGCTATTAAAATACAGAAAGTTGATTTGTCAACAACTGCGGTTTTTCCTATCTTGATAGCCGCATAGGCGATGATGGCTACTATGGAAGCTCTGATCGATATGAATGCGGATTCTACCTTCGGATTATCCTGAATGAAAAAATAAACAATGCCCAGGAGCAGAACAATTAAAAAGGTAGGTAATGAAACACCGATCATGGCTGCCATTGCCCCCTTCATTCCGGCAATTCGATGGCCGATAAAGGTGGCGGAGTTGATGGCGACAGCTCCCGGTACGGACTGAGATAAAGCAAAAACATCAGTAACTTCTTCGCTTTTCATCCATTTTCTCTTTTCGACCACTTCATTTTCGATTAAAGGGATCATCGCAAACCCGCCTCCGAATGTGACAGGTGCTATTTTAAAAAAGGTCCAAAATAATTGGAATAGAGTTTTCCATTGTCCTTTCATTGACATCAGTCACTTCCTTTGCATGCATTGTTTAATTCTTATCATTAACATATCAAAGAAAAAGGGCTGGGTAAATTGCAACAAAATCATCGGGTATAACAAAACGTTATACCCAGAAGATTTATCCGTTTTATTAGAATGCCGCCAAAAATTGAATAGCCTTAGAATGTATCTCACTATTTTCATTTCACCATTTACCTAATGATGCTATCATTTTAATAAACTATCTAAAAACATGGAGGTCGTTTTCTTGAAATTGGAAAATCTGAAAATGTTTTGTTTAGTGGTGGATGAAGGAAGTATAAGCCAGGCAGCGAGGTTAAGTTTCTTATCTCAGCCCGCTGTAACACGGCAGATCCATCAACTGGAAAATTATTATAACACTTTGTTATTCGACCGTGAGGAAGGAAGGCTTAGAGTTACAGAAGCAGGAAAGCTGTTATATCCTTTTGCAAAAGCCATAGTAAATGACTTCAACCATTCAAAAGAAGTGATTCAGCAATCGACGGGGAAGTACAATGCAAATCTCATAGTAGGGGCTTCCTTGACTATCGGTGAGTATTTATTGCCTAGCTTGCTTGGGAGATTCAAAAAACAACAGCCAGAAATAAAAGTGACATTGACGATAAAAAATACGCCCCGGGTTCTGGAGGATCTTTCAAACGATGTCATTGATTTGGCCTTGGTGGAAGGACTTGTGGAAAACACCGATTTTATTGTAGACAAGTTCGCCGAAGACGAATTGATATTGGTATGTCCATCCGACCACCCATGGAAAGACAGAAAAGAAATTCAGCTAGAGGAATTGGGAAATGAAAGGATGATTTGGCGTGAATCCATTTCCGGAACACGGCTTATCGTAGAAAATATGCTAAGGGAGTATGGGGTTTTAGAAAAAATTGAAAGCTACATGGAGATTGGCAGTACACAAGCGATAAAAAGTGCGGTTGAAGCCGGACTTGGAATCAGCATTTTGCCAAGGTTGACAGTGGCAAGAGAATTGGAGCAAGGCTTTTTGCGGGAAGTGGATATATACAGAATAAATATGGCAAGAAATTTATGGCTAGTCAGGAAAAACAAGCGTTTTAATAAAATAGGGGTGTCTAAATTTGTTGATTTTCTTCAATAAGGATGGGACGCTGCCTTTGTTCACTCTTACAATTGGCAGCGTTTTCAGTTTCGTGATTAACGGCGTGGCCCCGGCAGCTAGCAAAAGTCATGGTAAATTGAATATACAGCATTGATTATAAAAGCTCTTCTCTATCGGGGGGCATTATGTATTTGGTTATTCAGTCTTCGGTTAGACAAACAAAGGGGTTAATGGGCATAATAAAAGATATAATGATGGTTCGGAGATGATATAGCGTGGAGTTAAAGGAAATAAAGAAGCTCGCCGAAGAATTAAATGAAAGCGGTAAACAGCAAATTGTATATTTCTTGCAGTCTCGAACGAAACCGATGTCGGCTCCTATACGTGCAATTGATGAAATCCAGGTACAAAAGCATAAAACTAGTCTTGTCTGCCCACATTGCGACAGCCATTTTGTTGTGCGATTTGGTAAATACGTTATCAAAACATGTGCTGGAGAGGTGAAACAGCAGCGTTACAGCTGTAAAGCCTGCCATCAAACATTCAACGACCTCACAAACACGCCTCTTCAACGCACCAGAAGACCACATAAATCTAAACGGGCAGTTTTGTTGAACAAGTTGTAAATTTTAAAGTAAGAGCATTTCTTTGTAATGAGAAGTGCTTTTTATTTTTGTTAAAATTAAAAAGATATTTCAATAACAATAATAATACAAATAAAAACAATATAAATTTACTGTTATACGATAAATAATATGCTAAAATCAAGTTGTCATTAAATAGGTGAGGTGTTTTAAATGAATGTTAAACAAGGTTCAACGACTTTCTTAAAGGTAATTATTTTTCTGGCTGGAATTGCAGTGCTTGCTTTGTGTATCTGGTTGCCTGAGATAGCCGTTAGAGATGCAAGGGTACATCCAGATACGGCTTACTTCCTAATCCCCTTTTTAGTATGTGCATACGGATTCTGTATTGCGTTTTCTGTTGCGTTGTATCAAGCATATAAACTATTAACCTACATCGAAAAGAACAATGCTTTCTCTGAATTATCCCTTAAATCTTTGAAGATTATAAAGAAATGTGCTTTTACAGTCATTTTCCTCATTTTGTTAGGAATAGTAAGCTTAAGGGTGCTTGCTAAAGTTACAAGTAGTGATGATGCAGCGGGTCCTACATCATTATGTCTAATGGGTATTTTAGCAACAAGTATCATCGCAGCCATTGTGGACGCACTTCAAAAGCCATTAAAAAATGCCCCAGATATATAATGTCAAAAAATGCATGATTAACGGATATGTAAGACTTTGAATTGTCAGCCAGGTGATTTTTTGGAGAACAAAAGAGATGAAGACACTCATTAAAAACAAACACGGGGACGATAGCTCAAAGAACCGCCTTTTCACCAAGGCGGTTTCCTTATGGTCAAATATCAACATTAGGAATTTAACATTGCCTTTATATAAATAAAATTGAAGTTACTATTAGAAATAGTAAATATACTTAATGGCAAATTAATTATAAGATAAATTCATATTATTCAAAAAAATCTAAGGAAGATACTTTAACATTCGGAATAGATACAAGATATCTACTTAGAAAGGGGTATGAAATGTCCAAAATATCTTTTATTAAAGGAATTGTAACCGTTCCCATTGTTTTTGTTTTACTGGCAGGTTCTTCTGTTACAAATGCTGCTTCAGATGAGCCAATGCCGGCAACAGATGCAACAATCTCAGCAAATAAGGCTTTTTATGAACAGTTGAATTTTACTGATAAAGAAGATTTCAAGAATGCACATAAAGGTTTCATTGCGCCTTTGAATATGAATCCCATTAAAAATTCAAAAGGTGACGTGGTTTGGGATAGTAATCGATATTCATTCATCAAAGAAGATCAGCCGGCAAGTTTTACTGTAAACCCAAGCTTGTGGCGGCAGGCACAATTACAAAATATAACAGGCTTATTTAAAGTGGTAGATGGCGTTTATCAAGTTCGGGGCCAGGATTTATCAGTGCTTACCATTGTGGAAGGAAAAACAGGATTAATAGTTTTGGATACACTTTCTACAATTGAAACGGCCAAAGCCGCCATGGAGCTTTATTTTGAACACCGGCCTAAATCCCCAGTAAGTGCAATTGTTATTAGTCACAGTCATGCGGATCACTTTGGTGGTATGAAAGGCATTGCTCAATATGCTGACAATCCAGCTAAGGTGCCGATTATTGTCCCAGCAGGTTTTAACGATGAAGCGCTAAGTGAAAACATTCTTTTAGGCAATATAATGTCTCGCCGTGCAGGTTATATGTTTGGAAATCTCTTAACCGCAAATGAAAGGGGATTTGTTACTTCTGGTATTGGCCCAGGATTAAGTAACGGAACTTTTAGCTATTTACCTCCAACAATGGAAGTGAAGGATGATATTCAAACGGTGGAAATAGACGGAATTACATTTAAATTTTTATTGACGCCGGATTCGGAAGCTCCATCTGAAATGCATTATTATATCAATGATTACAAAACTTTAGTGGTAGCGGAAAACACCGGACACACGTTACATAATATTTATACATTAAGGGGAGCTAAAACCAGAGATACCCTAAAATGGGTGAAAGCACTTGATGAAACAGTTGATCTGTTTGGAAACGAAGATATAGATGCTATGGTTACAGCCCATACATGGCCCATATGGGGAAGGGACGATGTTCTGGAGCAGTTGGAAAGTCAGCGTGATTTGTACAAATATATTCATGACCAAACCATACGATTAGCTAATTTAGGACTTACACCTGATGAAATCGCGGAAGAGTTAAAGCTTCCTGAAAAGTTGGATAAAGTCTGGGCCAATCGGGGGTATTACGGAACATTGAAACACAACGTAAAAGCGGTGTATAACTTTTATTTAGGATATTTCAACGGTAATCCATCCGACTTGGATCCATTACCACAAGAGGAATCGGGCGCTAAATATGTACAGTATATGGGTGGGGAAAAGAAGGTCATTAAACAGGCAAAACTTGATTATAAAAGAGGGGAATATCGCTGGGTGGCTCAAGTCTTAAAGCATGTTGTCATGGCCAACCCGAAAAATACAGAAGCAAAAAATTTACTGGCTAAAGCTTATGAGCAATTAGGATACACAGCTGAATCTTCTGTGTGGCGTAATTTCTATCTTACTGGCGCAGACGAGTTAAGGAATGGTGTGGCAGACTCAAAGGGAAGTGGCGGAATGATGAATCTCGATACGCTGCTCAATATGCCAATGGATGATTTCCTGAAATTCTTGTCCATTAAATTAAACGGAATGAAAGCGGAAAATAAAAATATGACTTTCAATTTGACATTTACAGATTCAAAAACCAATTACACGATCGATCTGAATAATTCTGTATTGAACTTCGAAAAAGGGAAAATGGCGTT
Source organism: Peribacillus sp. S4 (assembly GCF_046715815.1). NCBI lineage: Bacteria > Bacillati > Bacillota > Bacilli > Caryophanales > Bacillaceae > Peribacillus > Peribacillus sp. S4. The sequence continues at coordinate 2,278,948 of NZ_CP175708.1, forward strand.
CAACCCTGATGCAGCATTAACATTAGATAGAATAACCTTCTATCAGATTGCTCTAGGACGGGAAGATTTATCCAAAATGGAAGCAGCCGGTAAAGTTGCCATTTCCGGTGATAAAAAACAGTTTGAAGATTTCCTGACTTTGCTGGATCAATTCCAACCTAAGGTTAATATCGTAACTCCGTGATAATCAAACACTTCATATTCTGAAACAAGGATGGATTGGTTACCCACGAGTCTACTTAGCAGTCTCGTGGGTTTGAATGTATTAATTAATCCTGAAGGCATCCTGTTTCGTTTTTAATTTTTTATAAAACGCTCCTAATAGTTACAGAACAAGTTTTGTAATTCGAAAGGAATTGTAAGCGCTTCCTGTGAGGCTGAGGTTTTGTGAAAATATAAAAAAATGGAGTGATGGGGAATGCAGTTATATGCAAGTAAGAAACGAAAAATAATGATTAGCGGCCTTTTATTTGTTGGAATGATCTTAAGTTTTTTTGATCGCGTTGCCATAAATGTCGGGATTATCCCTATTGCAGATGAGTTTCATCTCACTACGTCCCAGACAGGTATTTTAATTAGTGTATTTTTTGTTAGCTACTCACTCATGCAACCGCTTGGTGGATGGATGACCGATAAGTATGGTGCCAGGGTCATGGTTACTGTTTCTTTGTTTAGTTGGTCCTTGTTCACTGTAATGACTGGGTTTGCTTGGTCATTTATGTCTTTATTATTCATCCGTTTTCTGTTCGGGTTAGGTGAAGGGCCATTCTATCCTGCCAGTATGTCCACTATAAGAGATAACTTCCCGGAAGAAGAACGGGGCCGGGCAAATTCGTTTTTCCTGTCTGCCCAAAATATTGGCGGGATATTAGGTACTGCACTTGCTGCTTCAATGGTGGTGGCATTCGGTTGGCGGGGCATGTTTACCATTTCCGGAATTCTAGGGATATTGGCTTCTTTCGGAATTTGGTTCATTCTCAAGCCTCAAGGAAATCAAGAGGTTAAAAAAGACAAACCGAAACAAAAAAAGGTTGCTCTGAAACTGTTATTTAAAATCGAAAATATTTGGAAACTCATAACATTCAAGTTTATATCAAATATTATCAACTATGGTTTGATCACTTGGATGCCTATATATTTGGTTAAAGAAAAAGGAGTGGATTTAATAGCCGCCGGAGGTTTATTGGCAATCCCTTATATTTTTGGTTTCTTGATGTTTAATGTAAGCGGGTGGCTTCTGGATAAACATATGGCTAACCGGGAGAAGTATCTTGCCGCTGCAGGCGCTTTATTATCGGCAATTTTTCTCTTTTTAATGTCTAACGCCACGTCTATAGGACTTATCATCACGTATCTCACCCTCAACTCCGTAGCACTATCTTTCTTTGGAACCGTTCTATATACGATCATCATAAAATACTCACCAAAGGAACTAACGGGCTCTGCCTCCGGACTCGTAACTTTCGCCGGTCAAATTGCAGGTGCTGTTTCTCCTTTAGCCCTCGGTTTGATTATCAGTCTGTTTAATGACTCCTATAATGCCGCTTTCCTGTTTTTGGTGATAATCGCGTTATTGGGAACGATTGTTGCCGTATCTATTAAAAATAATCAGGCACAACCCGCTAAAGAATACGAAAAAACATCTACCATTGTATAAGGTATTCTGATTCCACTTCTCTAAAATTGAAAGGGCTTTCTGTTCAAGGTATGATAGTAGTAATAGGCTAGAAGGAGAATAAACCATGAATATTGAACAATTGGAATATATCATTAAGGTAGCCGAGGTTAACTCGATTTCCACTGCATCAGAAAGCCTCCATATCTCTCAATCTGGAATCAGTATGGCCATTACGAGTTTGGAGAAGGAATTAGGTATAAAAATCTTCAAGAGGTCAAGGTTAGGAACCATACCTACAGAAGACGGAAAGGAAATCATCCAGAAAGCTCTTGAAGTATTAAGCAAATTGGAAGAAATAAGAGACAGTGCCCAAATACATTCAGATACGATGGAAAAAGAGTTGCGCCTTTCATCAACACAAGGTTTATTTCTAACGGTTTTGCCTAAATCCTTGGCCTTATTTAAGAAGAAGTATCCCGAGGTGAAAATAGTCATTGAAGAAAAAGGGGGACAAGAGATAACCGAAGAAGTACGGAATGGTAAGATAGACATCGGGCTATTGAATATCCCAAAGGTTAAACCAAAAGAAATTGAGTTGGAATTCCAACCTTTGATGGAAGCAAAAGTGATTGTGATGGTCAGTAAGAACTCACCTTTAGTGAACCGTAAAAGCATAACCCCACGAGAGCTTATGGACCAAAATTTGGTCATTTACAATGGACCAAGAATGAAGTCGTTCATTAAAGGTTTTTTTGATCATTACGGTGAGATGAATATTTTGTTTTTCACAAATAATACAGAGATCATCAAAAAAACCGTCGCTGAGGGATTAGCGATTGCCTTTTCTTATGATATTGGAGTTAACAGCGACCCCTATTTCCTAAGCGGGGAGCTTGTGGCCATTCCTTTGGTGGAGATGGAAAATAATACAATGGAATTCGGTTACGTTTGCTCTAAGAAGCAGTATTTTTCAAAAGCTGCCAGGGAGTTTATAAAATGTCTCGAATTCTACACCACTCTTAAATATTAGTTTCCTATGATGATAGGGAACTAATATTTTTTTTATTTACATCAATATTTTTTATATTTATATCATATATCCTTATTTTACTTAAATATTATTTACATTTAAAATTGATTTTATAACATTTCAAATATTTAAAAAGTAAGACGAAAATAAAAATCGAAAGGGGAAACATATGGTTACGACCCAGGAAGAGAAATTAGAGGTACTTCAAACAAAGTTGCAGGATTTCATCCAAAATGAATTGCTTCCATATGAACAGGAGCATGGCTTGAACGCTGAAGAGGATATTCCGATGGAAGCCATAAAATGGGCAAGGAAAAGATCCAGGGAACTGGGCTTTTACGGAATTAACCTCCCTGAAAAATATGGCGGACAAGAAGTAAGCTTAAAAGGATTATGCATGTTCAAGGAAGAATTGGCACGTTCCGGAGCGGTTTTATGGGGGCAGGTTATAGGGGAGATTGGCGGGCCGCTAAGAATTGGTCAGATGTTGGAAAGTTTTACACCGGAGCAAATAGAAAAATATGTGATGCCCGTTGTGACGGGAGAAGTGAGTTGCTGCTTTGCCCTTACAGAACCAAATGCCGGGTCGGATGCATTCGCTATCGAAACAACAGCCGTTAAAGACGGAAATGATTATATATTAAGCGGAAAGAAACATTTTATCAGTGCGGCCCCCTATGCTGATTTCGCCATTGTCATAGCGAAAGAATCCCGGAAAGGAGAAAAAGAAAGGATCACTGCTTTCCTAGTTGATAAAAAAACACCACAACATCCAGGGTTTGAACTAGGAGACATTCAAGTTCCCCTATCAGGAGAACGCATACATGCCGAATTGAATTTCAATCAATGTCGAGTGCCTGCCGCCAATATAATCGGAGAACCAGGAAAAGGGTTGCTGCTCGGATTGAAAAGAATAAACACAAATCGCGCTTCCCATGCCGCCGGCTTTATCGGAATGGCTCAACACCTTCTCGATTTATCTATTGAACATGCCAAAACGCGAGTCCAGTATGGCCGGCCCATCTGTGACTTCCAGGCAATTCAGCATATGCTCGCAGATATGGCGACGGAAATCTATGCAGCAAAATGCATGGTCTATGATGTGGTTGATAAAATTGATCAGGGAAAAGAGGATCGGGCCGGTACGTCCATGGCCAAGCTGTTTGCTTCAGAGGTAAATAGCCGTGTGGCTGACAAGGCCATCCAAATCTTTGGCTCCAAAGGCTTGGTAAAAGGCCATCCAGTAGAAAAAATGTACAGGAGTGCACGGATGTATCGGATTCTGAGCGGTACCTCAGAGATTCAAAAAAATACAATTGCCAAGGCACTATTAAAAGGATGAAAACTTTTTCGGGGGAGGAAAAAATTCATGCTGCATAAGTTGACATTTCAGTCACTGATGAATAAAGGAATGAAACGATTCGGTGACCTGCCGGCTATTACCTTGTTGCCAAACGGAGAAACGATAACCTACGACGAGTTATGGAAGAAAACAGAACGTATCACTTCTTATTTAATGTGCTTAGGTGCAGGAAGGGGCGTCCGCATAGCGACCATCATTCCAAACAGTTTGGAAAGTGTGATGTTTGGTTTGGCCGTCCAGCAATGCGGGGCTACCTTGGTGCCATTAAGTGAAAAACTCGGAAAACGAGAAATACAATTCATTTTAAAGGAAGCAAAACCAGAAGTGGTCATAATTGCTACACAGACACACTTTGACACCTTCTTAGAGTATTTGGAAGAAATGAAGAAGGAGGAGTTCCATGTTATTGGGCTCCCTGGCTTTAATAGTAATTATCCGGAGGAGTTTGAACTATTTAAATGTCCTGGTGAAATAATTAATTTAGACTTGCCAACAGCTGAAGAAGATGACATTGCCCTTCTGTCCTATACAGGCGGGACAACGGGTACACCCAAAGGCGTCATGCATTCCCAGAAAGGACTCGGCGCCGCGATACTTTCTGCAGCTATCGAAGACCCGCTGGACGACCGGGACCGGGTATTGCTAAGTACGCCCATTGTGCATTCAGCCGGTTCACTACTTTGGAGATCCCTTGTTTCGGGCGTCCATGTTTATGTGATGGGCTCATTCGACGCTGCAGCATTCATACAGGCGATAAAGGAACATGAAATCACGACGACATTCATGGTACCGACCATGTTATACAGGCTTCTTGATCAGACCAAGAAGATGGAATATGATATGAGCTCCATGCGCAATATCTTCTATGGTGCGTCACCGATTTCACAGAAGCGCCTTAAAGAAGCTTTTGAAGTGTTCGGGCCTATCATGCGCCAGCAATACGGCATGACAGAATGTAATATTGTCATTTCAAGACTATCGAAGAGCGCTCATGTATGGGCTTATCATAATAATCCGGAAGTTTTGAAAAGCTGTGGAAAACCGTGCATTCTTACCGAAGTTCGACTGATTGATGAGAATGGAAATGATGTAAAACCAACCGAGTTTGGAGAAATCATCGTAAAGTCCCCAGCCATGATGGTTGGATATTATCAAAGACCGGATCTTACCCGTGAATACATCCGTGATGGCTGGTTCTACACGGGAGATATTGGTAAATGGGATGAAAGCGGTTACCTTTATATTGTAGATAGGAAGAAAGATATGATCATTACAGGCGGGATGAACGTATATTCTTCAGAAGTGGAGCGAGTGGTGAACCAGCACCCTTCTGTTGCATTAAGCGCATGCATTGGCGTTCCCCATCCAGATTGGGGAGAAGTAGTGTGTGTCGTGATAGCATTGCATGAAGGATTGAGCTGTACTAGTGAGGAATTAATTGATTTCTGCAAACAAAGGACCTCTAAGTATATGGTTCCTAAAATTGCCTATTTTCTTGATAAGTTCCCATTAACGCCGATTGGAAAAATAGATAAAAAAGAATTAAGAAAGATGTTTTCACAAGGTATTCTAACCATCTAGGAGAGGCAGAACAAGTGTATCATAACAGACTTAATTTCAACATTGATACCTACAGAAAACTAGAAAATATAAGATAGACACAAATTATTTTAAGTTACATCATAATTCATACATGAATAGGGGATTTAGGTATATATTCCTAAAAAATATTTTCGCACCAGGACCCTTAATAATAAAAAAGACGACTCCAATTTTATGAGAATAAATTGGAGTCGTCTTTTTTACTATAAATTAAATACCACTAAAAAACGAAAATTTTTCAGTGGCCTCAATTTTTTCAGTGACCTCAATTTTTTCAAGTGTGTATTTTGATTTAACTTTTAGATCCCGTTTGATGATTTAATTTTTTAACTCCTTCTTGAAGGGCTGGCAAGTAGATTTCTAATAATTTCTTTTTATCTGTTCGGATGACCTGGGTAGAAACATTTACTGCGGCTATCGTTGCCCCCTGCCAATTGATAATGGGCATTGAAATGGAGCGGAGTCCTTCCTCTAGCTCTTCATCACCTAACGCATAACCCCGTGACCTGGTCATGGCCAGGTCTTCCTCGAATTTTTCATAAGTGGTGATTGTATTTTGGGTAAAGGCTTCGATATTGGTGATTCCCCAAATTTTTTCCCTCTCGTTTTCGGGTAACCAGGCAACAAGTGCTTTTCCTAATGAGGTTGCATAATAAGGCAACCTTGAACCGACCTTCAAGTTTGCCCCGACGATCCTTTTAGCTGCATTCACTCTGGAAACATAGACAACTTCCGCCCCATCCAGAATGGCCAGGTTTGTTGATTCCTTTACAGTGGCAGAGATAGATTCCAAGATTGGTTGAGCAAGATCCGGTAAATTCAATGTTTGTAAATAATGGACCGCTAAATCCAAAACCTTAGGGCTGAGTTGAAATCTATTGTCTTCTATTAACCTTATATAACCAAGGTCGACAAGGGTTAATGCAAAGCGTCTAACTGTCGCTTTATTAATGCCTGTCCGCTCTGCAAGTTCCCGAAGCGAAAGACTAGCAGAACTTGAATCAAAAGCTTTTAACACTTCAAATCCTTTTGCGACTGATTGGACGAAATAAGATGATTGTTCCGTTTCATTATTCATCTCGAACTTCCTCCTAAAAATAATGAAAATTTATAGTGAATTTTCAGCCTAATTGTTAGAAAAAACAAACAATTAGGTTGACTTCTTAACAAAAGATAATTATGATTATCCCAAGATACACTATATGTACAATGTGTACGTATAGTGTACACTTATGATCGCAATTATACAACTCTTATTTTTAATTTTTTTCAAAGAATATGTAAGGGATTACATTACGTGGAAGAGGAGGCTTTAAGCTACGTTGAATAAAATCATTACTGCATCAGAAGCTGTTTCGTATATAAAAGATGGAGACACCGTCGCTGTAGGAGGTTTTGGGTTGGTAGGATGCCCTCTTAACTTGGTGGAAGCAATGGCTGAACATCCAGTTTCCGATTTAACAATCATTAGCAATAACCTAGGGGAACCCGGAGGAAAAGGTCTAGGTAAGATTCTACTCCAAAATAAAATAAAAAAAGGGATAGGTTCATATTTTACGAGTAATATGGATGCCGTCCGTTACGTCAAGCAAGGTATGTTGGAAGTGGAGCTGGTTCCGCAAGGGACATTAGGAGAAAGGTTACGAGCAGCAGGTGCAGGTATAGGTGGATTTTATACTCGCACGTCAGCGGGGACACTTATAGGAGAAAATAAAGAATCACGCGTAATTAATGGAAAAGAATATGTTTTAGAGTTACCGTTATTTGCTGATGTGGCTTTAGTGAAGGCTAAAAAAGCAGATAGGTTGGGTAATTTAATCTATTCAAAAACAGCTCGGAACTTTAACCCTGATATGGCTAGTGCAGCAAAAATAACTATAGTTGAAGTGGAGGAGATTGTTGAAATGGGCAAGATATCTCCCGAGGAAATCATAACGCCTCATTTGTTCGTGGATTTTATAGTGGAAAGGAGAAATTGACCGAAGATGTCGACACTTACTCTTAAAGAAATGATAGCCAAAAGGGTTGCTATGGAAATAAAAGAGGGAACAATCGTCAATTTAGGGATCGGCATTCCGACCATGGTTGCTAACTATATACCCGAAAATAAATCCGTATACCTTCATACGGAGAATGGGCTCCTTGGAGTAGGTCCTTCGCCAGAGAAAGGGAAGGAAGACCCTGAAATCATAAATGCCGGGAAATTACCGGTCACCGCACAAAAAGGTGCTGCTTATTTTTCATCCTCCGAATCATTTGCGATGATTCGCGGCGGACATATTGATACAGTCGTTTTAGGAGCCCTTCAAGTCAGTGAAACAGGAGATTTAGCAAACTGGGCTGTACCGGGAAAGGATATTTTAGGAGTTGGTGGAGCAATGGATTTAGTCGTGGGTGCAAAGGAAGTCATCATTGCAACTCAGCATTGCACCAAAGAGGGCAATCCGAAAATTGTCAATCACTGCGATATTCCACTAACAGCCCAAGGTGTTGTATCGACATTAATATCTGAATATGCAGTTTTTCGATTTAAAGATAATGAAATGATTTTAGAAGAGTTAGACAAGGGGTGTACGATAGAGAAATTAAAAGAAATCACACCTGCAAATTTTATAATTTCACCAAGTTTGAAAGCGTATTCAGTCGAATGAATTAACAATCCGGAGGTATTATAATGGATCATGAATTTGTAATTGTTAGCGCAAACCGTACAGCCATTGGTAGAGTTGGCGGACGATTAAAAGAGGTGCCGGCTGGAAATCTAGCTGCAACAACCATTAAAGATGCGATTGAGCGTGCTGGGCTAGAACCTGAGCAGATCAATGAAGTGATTTTTGGTGAGGTACGGCAGTCCACTGAATCATCTAATCTAGCACGTGTTGCTGCATTAAGAGCTGGTATTCCCCATGAGGCCTCTGCTTTCACAGTAAACCGACTATGTGCTTCAGGCATTCAGGCTGTTGTATCGGGGGTTCAGCACTTAGCATTTAATCCGGATGATATTGTTGTTGCCGGCGGAGCGGAAAATATGAGTCGGGCCCCCATTTATTTAAGAAATTCACGATATGGAGAAGGAAATCCTTACCTTGTTGATTCTAATCTTGAAAATGGCCAGCAGCCAATCGAAGTTTTTGGAAAAGACTTAGGTATGGGGGTTACAGCTGAAAACGTTGCGGAAAAATATAATATTTCCCGTGAGGATCAGGATGCATTTGCTTTGGAAAGCCAGAATCGGGCAAAATTAGCAATTGAGTCTGAATCCTTTCAATCGCAAATTGTTCCGATTGAAATAAAAACTAGAAAAAACACATCGATTTTCCATATAGACGAGCACCCAAGGGACACAACCTTAGAAAAATTAACCCAATTGAAACCAGTCTTTAAAAAGGATGGAACTGTCACAGCGGGTAATGCCTGTGGCCGAAATGATGGAGCGAGTTCCTTAGTCTTAATGACTCGAGAAAAGGCTTCCAACATAGGTGTCAAACCTATTGCCAAAATCATTAACTGGTCTACAGCCGGTGTCGATCCACGATATATGGGAATCGGTCCAGTTCCCGCAATCGAAAAACTTTTGAAAAAAACTGGTCTGAAGATTGAGGATATTGGGCTGTTTGAATTGAATGAGGCTTTCGCTTCGCAATCACTTGCCGTGATACGTGAAGCGAAGCTAGATCCTGATAAAACCAATGTCAATGGTGGGGCTATCGCATTAGGTCATCCATTAGGGGCAACTGGAGCGATAATCATAACGAAATTAATTCATGAAATGCAAAAACGACAAGAAAGATACGGGATAGCGACTCTATGTATTGGCGGAGGTCAGGGCATGGCTATTTTATTAGAATTAGCCTAAGACGATTCTAAATGAATGAACTACATTAATTAAATATATTTTGGACATTTACGATCTGAGGAGGCATTACATGGAGACAGAACTTAATAAGCCACAGCTCAAAATTCCACCAGCTACGATGGGGGAAAAATTAAGACAGGTTGGACCAGGTATAGTTGTCGCTGCCACAGGTGTGGGAACTGCCGATTTGATAACATCTATCGTTATTGGAACGTCTTTTGGAATGACCTTTGTATGGGCCATTATTGTCGGTGCAATTTTGAAATACTTTTTAAATGAAGGTGTAGGACGCTGGTATTTGGCAACTGGACAAACCATGATTGATGGCTGGCATTCATTAGGGAAATGGGCAACAGGTTATTTTGGTATCTACTCAGTCATTTGGGGATTTATCTATGGAGCAGCTGCAGCATCGACTTCAGCATTGGCCATGCACGCCATGTTTCCAATCATGCCGCTTTGGGCTTGGGCTATCGTCCATTCGATTCTAGGCTTCGGTCTCGTTTGGACAGGCCGTTATCTGCTGTTTGAACGTGTAATGACAGTTTTAATAGGTGTTATGTTTGTAACGATTATCGGTACAGCGATTCTTTTCCTACCTAGCTTAGGAGATTTCGCAATCGGATTCGTTCCTAGAGTTCCAGAAGGCTCATTCATTTTAATGCTAGGCTTGATTGGTGGAGTTGGTGGAACAATCACCATGGCTTCCTATGGTTATTGGTTAAGTGAAAAAAGCTGGAGTGGAAAAGGTTGGATTTCCATGATGAGAACAGATACCAAGGTTGCCTATACATTAACAGCTATTTTTACATTGGCTGCATTGATAATCGGTGCTCAATTTCTAGCGGGTACAGGTGTCAGCATCCGTGATGATCAAGGGCTTATCCAACTTGCCGAAATGCTTGGGGCGGAGTTTGGCACACCTATGCGTTGGTTATTCTTAATTGCATTTTGGTCTGCAGCTTTCTCTTCCTTACTTGGAGTTTGGAATGGGGTTCCGTATCTTTTTGCTGATTTTGTCAAAACGATACGCAAGAAAAAGGCTCCAGGAAAACAGGCTGTATCAGAAACTGAACCTGCTTATCGTGCCTATCTAACCTGGCTGACATTCCCTCCGATGATTTTGTTTTATTTCGGAAAACCCGTCGAGTTAATCATCATATATGGAGCTTTAGGAGCATTATTTATGCCATTCCTGGCTATCTCCCTGATTTTATTATTAAATTCGAAAAAGGTAGATAAAGAGTTTAGGAACAAAGCGGTTCCTAATTTGGTTTTAACGGCTTGTCTCATCATGTTCGTCTATTTAGGGGTTAACGAACTTATTGAAATTTTTACGAAATAATAGGTAAAGGCTGTGGGGAATCTTCTTCCTGATAGCCTTTATTTTTCCCTTTAGCTGGTCAGTCTCACTTTCATAGGAAGGTTTTTTTACCCCCAAATCTCTTTTTCGCTGCCCCGTAAAAGCATATGTGCTTTACACCTTCACGGAAAAGCTGATGGTCATCGAAAATAATTATATTAAAGAAGGATTTCTAGCAAACATATTCAATCCAAAAGTAGCTGTGTTTTTAAGTTTTTTACCCTAATTTATATCCAGCAGACAAGCACATAGCTTTTACTTTAGAGTTTGGAATGGTATTTCTTTTATATGCCATTAATTAAAGAATTATATGCCTTCATGTAAAATGAAAAATTGAGAAAATCGATGAGATGATCTGTGTTCATTCCTTTAATGAAATATGGATCTATGATTTAGTGCATTTAACGGTAGTTTAAAATGGAGTTGCATTTTTTAGGCAGAAGGAATAGACTTGAATAAAATTTAATGTTACGGGAGTCTGTGGAATCAGGCTGAGAGTATGACTAACTGTTGTAGACCGTTTGAACCTGTTGGGTAATGCCAGCGTAGGGATTGTGACTAGAGGACCACTATGCACTTTGCTTACGCAAAGTGCTTTTTTATTTTCTATGAAAGGATGTATTCGAGATGAATCAACAGCAAGTCATAACCAATAATATTGTTCGCTATATGCAAAATGCATCGGATGAGGCATTCAATGAACAGGCCTTACAATTATTTTCTTATCAATACGATCATAATCTTCCCTACCGAACCTTTTGTTTTCAAAAAGGAAAGACACCAAGGGTTGTTAAGACATGGAGGGACATTCCGGCCGTTCCGATTAATGCTTTTAAAGAAGTCACGCTAAGCTCCATAGATCCCTCTGAAACAGAAGCTGTTTTCATGACTAGCGGAACTACAAAAGGAATTAAGGGCAAACATTATCATCCCACTTTGGAGGTGTTTGATAAGTCCATGATTTTAAATTTCAGGAAAAGATTTATGAAGGAAACGGAGAAAATACGCATGGGGATTCTTTTTCCAACCGAAATAGAAATGCCTAATTCTTCATTAGCTCGCTACTTGGGTCTTGGAATGCGTGAATTCGGTACGAAGGATAGCCACTATCTATTAAATGAAAGTGGAATTGATATGGACCGCTTGCTGGAGTACCTTGCGCATGCGGAAAAAACTGGGGAGCCTTATGCCCTTTTAGGCGCGAGTTTTAGTTTCGTACATATGATCGAAGAATTAGAACGAATGGGAAAGATCTTTAGTTTACCAAAGGGAAGTAAAATCCTTGATACGGGAGGATATAAGAATCAATCTAAGGAATTGGGTATGGATGAATTCTATCATATGCTTTCAACTCACTTGGGTGTAGACCGGTCAGGATGCATAAATATGTATGGGATGACGGAGCTAAGCACGCAATTTTATGATGACGGTAACGAGACTGTTCCTCCTGTAAAATCGGGACCGCATTGGATAAGGACTAGGGTGATCAATCCTTTAAGTGGGGAAGAGGTCCAAAAGGGCGAGCGGGGAGTACTTGTTCATTGTGATTTAGCTAATTATAATTCGGTCACTACCATCCTAACAGAAGATTTAGGGGTCGAGGTGGATGGTGGTTTTCTTTTATTAGGAAGAGTGCAGGGAACAGAGGCAAAGGGTTGTTCCATAGCGGTGGATGAGTTTTTAAAAGCTGCAAAGGGCGTTTCGGAATGAACGAGATTGCAGGATATATACCGGATATAGGGGATGAAGATTTTACAAAAAGGGTTTTAGTATTTAAGAGAAAGAATGAAGAAGTGGAAGTGGAGATTCCCCTTCTTACGATAGAACAGATGAATAAGGTTATAGAAAAAGTTAAAAGGGCGAGTGTTGAGATATTAAAGGCATTTACGACTGTGGAAATCATGGACATTATTGATAAAGCGATTGATAGATTACTGGATCGTCGTTCACCCTACCGTCAAAAGGCTGAACAGCTCCTGCCGATTATTACAGGGTATGATGAGGAAATAGTTCGTCTTGGTCTTACTATTTATTTGAAAAAATTCCGTAAACATGAACTCCAACGCTTTGTTGTTGAAGATTTAGGAAATCCCCTGATGCTTGATGACTTTCAACCTCGAATCAAAGGCGGGTTCTCTAAGGCAGTAGGGCCAAATCTAATCACCCATATTTGGTCGGGGAATGTCCCAGGTCTTCCTTTGTGGAGCTTCATCTCCGCTTTGCTTACCAAGTCAGGAAACATTGGGAAGGTCTCAAGTGCAGAGCCTTTGTTTGCGGGCTTGTTTGCCCGTTTGTTAGTGGAAATTGAACCTAAATTAGCGGATTGCTTTGCCATTGTTTGGTGGAAAGGGGGCGATGAAGAGCGGGAAACATGCATATTGGAACAAAGTGACGTTGTAGTAGGGTACGGCGGCAACGCTTCGCTTCAGTCTCTTCAAAGCCGAACGCCAATAACCACCAGATTTTTGGCTTATGGCCATAAAATCAGTTTTGGGTTGATCTCTCGCTTTAGCCTGGATTCACAAAAAGCTTTTGAAACTGCACGTCAAGCGGCACTTGATGTCATCCGTTATGATCAGCAAGGCTGCTACTCTCCCCATATTTTTTATGTCCAACATGGCGGCAATGTTTCGCCAAAAGAATTTGCGAGATATCTTGCACATGAACTTGAAAACATGGAAAAAAGATATCCTCGGCGGATCCTTTCAATGGAAGAGTCTGCAGCACTGGCATCGTGGCGTCAAAGAGAAGAGATGAGTGTTTTTTATGATTCCCAAAAAGAGGTATTGGGAAATGTAGCACATGATTGGACCGTCGTATACGAAGAAAAGGACATTTCCTTCACTCCAAGTAGTTTGAATCGAGTGATAAAAGTGATTGCCTTTGAAAAAATAGGGGACCTTATTCCTTCCATTGAGCCTCACCGTTCTTTCCTCCAAACCGTTGGTATAGCTGCAAACCCAAGAGAACTTTTTCATTGGGCCGAGTTATTGGGGGGAATTGGTGTAACGAGGTTAACGGCTTTGGGCAGTATGACGTCTCCCGAAGCTGGATGGCATCATGATGGCCGCTTTAATTTACTAGATTTGATCAACATGGTAGATATAGAGTCCTCTGCTGTAGTGGACAGTGAAAGATTTGCCCCTTATGTTGATTAGGAGGTAGTGGAATGGGGTTTTTGACAGTTAATGATGTGACATACAGCTATCAGGGCAAAAGGTCAGTTATCAATCGTGTAAGCTGGGAAATAGAAAAAGGGGAGTTTCATTGTTTGCTAGGGAAGAGTGGGTGCGGGAAAACGACGTTATTAAAGCTGGCAGCAGGCTTACTGCAGGTGGATACTGGAATTATTTCCCTGAAAGGGGACATCGTAATCAAGCCGTCTCCAGAAGCCGGATTTGTCTTTCAATCCCCAACCCTATTAGAGTGGAAAACTGTAATGGATAACGTTTTGTTGCCCGTTTCCCTTAGGGGGAAAGTGACGGTAAAGGATAAAGAGTATGCGATGAAGTTATTGGACACTGTTGGGTTAGCAGACTATCTTCAAAGTTTCCCGGCACAATTATCAGGAGGTCAGCAGAGTCGTGTAGCCATTGCAAGGGCACTTGTTGAACAGCCGTCCATGATGTTCTTAGACGAACCATTTGCTGCTTTGGACGCGATTACAAGAGAAGAATTACAGGACGACCTTTTAAAGATATGCAAACAGCAAAATACGACAGTCCTTTTTATAACACATGATATTTCAGAAGCTGTTTATCTCTCAGATAAGATAGCGGTAATGGATCAAGGAAGCATTGTCTATGATACAGCTGTCGATCTTGCAAAGCCGCGAACGGTAGAAATGAGGTACAGCTCGTATTTTAATGAACTTTGCCTCAAGATCCACCAGGTTATGGGGGGAGCACGGATATGAAACGATTTCCTATATACTCCGTAATCCTTTTAATGCTTTTGCTATTTTTATGGGATCTAGCAGCAAGGTCCATGTCGGAGCTTGTCCTGCCGACACCTATTGTGATTTTCCATACTCTTTTTGAAGGCATAATCGGCGGATACTTTACCCCGCATATTATCCGAACCACATCAGAGGTGTTGCTGGGACTGTTTTTTGGAGGGGTATTCGGATTTGTGGCAGGCATTATTTTGGGCGAGGTGCCTTTTTTACGGAAGCTCTTATTTCCTTACATTATTGCCAGTCAAGCCGTTCCGAAGCTTGCTTTAGCCCCTCTTTTTATTCTTTGGTTTGGATTTGGAATGACCTCTAAAGTGGTGATTACGGCACTGATCTGTTTTTTTCCTATTTTGGAGAATACGGTGATGGCCATAAAGTATATGGATAAGCAGAAGCTGGAACTGTTCAAAATGCTTGGTGCATCACGCTGGCAAACCTTGATCCATTTAAAGATACCTGCCGGGATGCCTGGGATTATAGCAGGGCTTCGAGTAGCGGTCGTTTTGGCAATTGTAGGTGCGGTTGTTGGAGAGTTTATCGGCGGAAGCGACGGATTAGGAGCGGTGATCATCGCTTCACAGGGAATGATGGATACACCATTGATGTTCGCGACCTTGATATTGTTAACGGCCATGGGAATGGTTCTATATCAGGCAGTGCAACTTATGGAAAAGAAATGGGTCAAACGATTTATAAAGGAGACGGAGAAAAAATGAAATCAAAAATTATGCTAATGGGTTTATTATTTTTGATAGCAATAATTACAAGCGCTTGTGGAGCAAAGGAAGAGGCAACCAGGGAAGCAGGCTCAGAGAAAATACAGCAGGTCAGAGTAGCGAATTGGAGTAAGCCGATAACTGAGCAAACGAATTTATTGGTGGATGAGAAAAAACACTTTTTCAAGGATAAAGGATTGGACGTTTCGGTTATTCCAGGAGAAGGTGGCGGGGATGCCATTAAAAATATTGTTTCTGGACAAGCTGACATTGCGTTTACAGATCCCGGCTCTCTTTTCTTCGCATTAGACAAAGGGGAAAAGCTGAAAGTGATTTATAATATCTATCCACAAAATGTGTTTAACATTGTATCCCTTAAAGACAAAAAAATAAATAAGCCACAGGATCTTAAAGGGAAAACAATTGGTGTATATAGTTTAACAAGCGGGACGCGTCAAAATTTATTGGTACTTCTGAATCAGGCTGGACTTTCGGAAAACGATGTAAAAATCGTGGAGACGGGATTGTTGAATTTTGCTCCTTTGATGCAGGGAAAGGTGGATGCAACAGCTGCAACGGATACTGGATTAGCCGTTGCTAAACAAAAAGGATTGGATGAAGTAAATGTAATGGAAGTAAAAGATTATTTGAATGTGCCTAGCGATGTATTTGTTGTCACAGAGAAGACATATGATGAAAAGAAAGACGTTCTGAAAGAATTTTTGGAGGCTTATAGTAGCAGTGCACAGTGGATGATCAAAAATCCGGAGGAAGCCGCTAAACTAGCATCTGAATATGCTATTGATGGAAAAGATGAACAACAAAACTTGAAAATTATTAATTTGAGAAATATTTCGAGTGTTTCCTCTGAGGGGACTGATAGTAAGGGGCTAGGGGTACTTGATACATCGGTTTTACAAAAAGGGGCAGATACGTACCAGCAATTAGGACTAATTAAAAATAGCATCGATATGAAAGAGGCAGTGCGTGACGATCTTCTTCCTAACAAAACGGAGGAGAAAAAATGAAAAAATTTCAAGGGAAAGTAGTACTGGTGACGGGAGCTAGCCGAGGAATAGGAGCTAGTATTGCCCGTGCCTTTGCGAGAGAAGGGGCACTGGTTATCATCAACTACCTGAAAAATCACGAGGCCGCTGAACAGGTTGCCGTGGATTGTACTAAACTGGGCGGTGAAGGATGGGCTATACAGGGAGATGTCACATCTGAATCGTCCGTCAAACAGATGATCGAACAAGTTTTGGAAGCGGGGAAAATTGATGTTCTCGTGAATAATGCCTTCAAGTCTTACATTTTTGATGCTGACAACCGAAAAATGTCATGGGAGCTTACATGGGAAGATTATCAGGCGCAAATTGATGGGGCTTTACGCTCGACACATTATATGTGTCAGGCAGTCTTACCCATTATGAAAAAACAGAGCAATGGCAGCATCATCAATATGATCAGCAATTTAGTTCAAAGGCCGATTGTACCTTACCATGAATATACGACAGCAAAAAGTGGACTTATGGGGTACAGCCGTAATTTAGCTGCAGAGCTCGGAGCTTTTGGAATCAGGGTCAATTGTGTGGCTCCGGGGCTTGTCTATCCAACGGATACAAGCAAGGATACAAAAGAAGAGTTGAAGGACCTCATCATCTCCCAAACTCCACTCCGCAGAATTGCAGCACCAGAAGATGTAGCAGGACCCGTGTTGTTCCTGGCATCAGATTGGAGTCTGTTTATGACAGGGCAAACTTTATTTGTAGATGGCGGGCTTGTGATGTGACAACACGATAATCATTAAATCACTACTTGGTAAGTAAATATACATTTCATTTACTTCATTTATTTGACCAAATCTTCAAATATTATGCTGTCGTTTAGCAAGAGGGGGGAGTTTATCTGTGAGCTTTGCTGATCTAGAGAATTGCTTTACAGATGGTGAGACAGTATCTCAGGCTGTATTAATGGCTGAGGGTGTAAATGGTAAAATGCTGAGTTTATGAAGGAGATACATAATAGCTCCAAGTAAGGCAAATGTATTTAATGTCCTGAAGGAGGTAGTTTAAAAACTGATGAGTATAGGGAGGCTGTTTAAGTCTCTCTTTTTGTTTGGAATTTGGGAGCTGAAATGCTCCTTTTTTTATTAGTCTCTGCCTACTGATTTTACGATAGGCACAGCAAAATCTTTTTTGTTTTTCAATTTAAACAGTACCCGCTTAGTATTTTTATAATGATGGTAATATAATTAGAAAATAACTTCCGTTGGGAATGATGTTAAATGAAGTGAGGAAGTATGATTATTATCTATAGGAAATGATACTGATATATTATATTTTTCGATTGATTCCACCAATTCATGAATGAAAAAAATGGAGTGTTAGGATATAATATATTATTGTATTGGAGATTCATTGTGGAATTTCCTTTTTTTTACGGGCTTCTTTTGTTTATCTTCTCGATGTACGGGGAAATAAATTATAGTTGTATATGTTTTTATAATAATAATCAGAGTTAAGTAGAGGGGTTTGTTTTAATGGAATTCTTAGAAAAATTTATTAGTGAGGCTAATGGTGTGTTATGGTCTTCCATATTGATCATCATGTTGGTTGGATTGGGTCTTTATTTTAGCATCCGCACGAAGTTTGTCCAATTCAGAATGGTAGGGGAAATGTTCAGGCTTTTGGGAGAAGGGGCCACTGCGGATAAAAAAGGTGTAACATCCTTTCAGGCATTTTGCATAAGCACGGCATCGCGGGTAGGAACGGGTAACCTTGCAGGTGTTGCCATCGCGATCACGACGGGCGGACCTGGAGCCGTTTTCTGGATGTGGTTAATAGCATTGATCGGATCTGCTTCCGCATTCATTGAAAGTACACTTGCTCAAATCTATAAAGTCAAGGATGGGGATGCATTCCGCGGCGGTCCTGCTTATTATATGGAAAAGGCATTGAATGCCCGTTGGATGGGCATCACTTTCGCCGTGTTGATTTCGCTTACATTTGGATTGGCTTTCAACTCGGTACAAGCCAATACGATTACAAGCGCATTCAATGAATCGTTTGGGATTGAAAAGTGGGTTACGGCAATCATCTTGGCTATGGTAACGGCTGTCATCATTTTTGGCGGGATCAAAATGGTTGCAAAAGTCTCTGAAGTCATCGTTCCGATCATGGCAGGAGCCTATGTAATAGTGGCGTTGATTATCATCATCATGAACATTACCGTGTTACCTGGTGTTTTTGCTTTGATCTTTGAAAGTGCATTCGATGGAATAAAAGAAGTGGCTGGCGGAGTACTGGGAGCTGCCATGATGCAGGGAATCAAGCGCGGCCTATTTTCAAATGAAGCCGGGATGGGTAGTGCACCAAATGCTGGTGCGACGGCTGATGTCAGTCATCCCGTCAAACAAGGGCTCATTCAGTCTCTAGGTGTTTTTGTCGATACGCTCATCATTTGCAGCTCGACAGCCTTCATCATTTTGTTTTCCGGTCTTTATACATCCAAGGAAACGGACGGTATCGTCCTTACCCAAAATGCCCTCGGAACGGCATTGGGATCTTGGGCAGGTATTTTCCTGGCCATTATCGTACTTTTATTCGCCTTTAGTTCCATTGTGGGCAACTATTATTATGGAGAGTCGAACATCGGCTTCATCAATGAAAATAAGGTTTGGCTGAATGTCTATCGTGTCGCAGTCGTAGGAATGGTGATATTCGGTTCGCTTGCCTCACTGGATTTTGTTTGGGGACTGGCTGACTTGCTTATGGCCCTTATGGCCATTATCAACCTGATTGCCATAGCATTACTAGGGAAAATTGCTTTTGCTGCACTGGCGGATTATCAAAAGCAAAAGAAAAGTGGGAAAAATCCAGTTTTCCATGTGAACAATATTAAAGGTTTGAAAAATGTGGAATGTTGGGGTGACCCATCCGATAATGTGGATGTGAAAAAGGAAGCCTAAGTTCTCATTAAGCTTACAAGTAAGTCCTTGAAAGGGGATATTACTTGTAAGCTTTTTTCGTCTTTTCCCCCTTTTTTCATCATTATTGAATATTGCTTCGTTTTTTACACAAAATACCTTTGTCTTTAATACTGCAATGATAATTTAAAAACTAGGAGTGAAACAAATGGATAGGAAGCAATCAAAAAATGAATCTTCAGAAGTTGCCGGGAGAATATATGATGTCAGCGATTATAAACGGGAAGATCCTTTATCTTCTGGACTGGCTCAAACCCACGAACAAGTCTCGGATACTTATGCGGAAGGCGAGATAAAGGCAGTCATTGATGATGTAAACGGAAGGGATATTGAGATTAAAAAAGAAAAGGAAGAAAAGAAATACTGAGGTTTTTGCTTTTGAACAAGGATTATCGCTGAATATTTTAAAGATATATCGGGTCCCCTAGCTTCTGGAAAGGTGAAACAGAAGCTAGGGGATCTTAATTAATAAATTTTTTCTGTTTCCAAGTTTTGAAGCAATTCTTCCTTCGTTCTTGGGAAAAGGTCCCTTTCTGCAAGATTCCTTGATTGAAGAAGGGCTTGAAACATTTCAAAAACCCACGGTTTCTCCAGATGTGCCTGCAGCAAAACGTCTTCATCATGGAAAACGGAAACAGGGTCCCCTTGATATATGACCTTACCATCGTTCATGACCACGATTTCATCAGCCCATTGGTAAGCAAAATTAACGTCATGAGTTGAGAGGATTATCGTTTTGTCAGGGTGGTGGATACTGTCCAGTAGATTCATGATTTGTCTTGAGAAATAAGGATCCAATCCAGCGGTAGGCTCGTCCAAGAGCCAGACATCGGGCTCCATGGCAAGTACCCCTGCGATGGCGACCCGTTTTTTTTGCCCAAGGCTCAAAAAATGGGTAGGTCTGTCTTTTAGTTCGGTTACTTCCGTTTCAGCCATTGCCCAATTTACTTTCTCCTGGACTGTAATTCTATCCCATCCTAAATTCATTGGTCCAAACGATATATCCTGTTGTACATTAGCGGAAAAGAGCTGAGAGTCGGGATCTTGAAAAACGATACCGACTTGCTTTCGTAATGATAATAATGCTTTCCGGTCATATTTCATTTTCTTGCCCTTAAATCTGATCTTTCCTGCAGTAGGTTGCAATAGACCATTTAAATGGAGGAATAAAGTCGATTTGCCAGCACCATTATTGCCTAATAATGCAATTTTTTTACCTTGTTGGATCGTTAGCGAAAGTCCTTTTAAAGCGAAGGTTCCATCTGCGAATTGATGGGTGAGGCCTTCTATATGAAAAATATGCTCGTCCATTGTTGGGTTGCCTCCAATTTACAAATATCCATTAATAAGGATTAAGCTTCCTAGTATGACAATCGCGATCAGCCAATTGCGTGAGGAATAGGTGTAAGTATCCTCGATATAGGAAAGGTTCTCCTGATAGCCTCTTGCGTTCATGGCCATCGTCAACTGTCCAGAGCGCTGCAATACTCCTAAAAATAATGATGAAATTAGTAATCCGAGAGATCGAATGCCTTTCCTAAACGAACCATACCCCAGCCGTGAAGCTTGTGATTGGTGAATGGCCAAAGCCGTATCTAAAAAAATAAAGATGAATCGATAGGTCAATTCTATTAAATCGACCAATAACGAAGGCATTTTAAGTTTTCGCAGCACGGATAGGATGACGGTAATGGGTGTAGTTAAGGTAAGGAAATATAAACAGCTGATGCTGCAGAATACGACAGTGATCAAATTGGCCACCGTACCAAAGCTGTCATCGCTGATGAATATTTGCCAATTCCCGATCTTCCAGGACCACCATGTATTCGAAATCGAAGTGAATTTACTAGTGAAAGAAAAAAGGATGGTAATGGTTCCTGATAGTATAAAAAATCCCGGTAATAGAAGTAATTTAAGATAATAAGAAAGCGGGATTTTTGCCGCGAAAATGATTAAAGCGCTCATCACCGTAAAAGTGATGAGCGAAACGGCCATATCCCTTACCGTTAACGAAAACAGCAAAAGAGAGAGTGCAAAAACCATCTTTTCCAACGGATGTACATCCTTTAGCCCATTGAAATAGGCATATTTATCAATGAGTAACATGCTTCGATTTTTCGGCCAATTCTTGTTTGGTTTGCTTATTCCTTTGTCTCATCACACCAATGAAGTATCCAATGAAGCCGGCTCCGATTGCAGCTTGAAGCGCAAATAATAAGCTTTCGGTTTCTGCACCTGGCGGCTCCCAAATACTGTTGAACCATGGCTTGTACTCCGGATGGATCTTAGTGATGGCTTCCTCGGCTTCGCCGTCGGCACCGCCAAATTCCGTTCCTTGTTGGGTGATTAACGGTAAGGTTGCAAGAATGACAACCAGGAAAAGCAGCAGTAAACTTTTTTTCATTTTAACGGGCCTCCTTAGATAAAACTCGCAGCAATTTCAATTCGCCTAGATTGTATTTTTTCAAGAAATTCATTACGACGACTGTCAATAACCCCTCACTGATCGCCAAGGGAATTTGGGTCAGGGCAAAAATCCCTGCAAATTTACTGAAAGAGGCCATGAATCCCCCTACCTCGGAAGGGAAAGCAAGAGCAAGTTGAACAGAAGTTACCACATAGGTGCCCAAATCCCCAAAAGCAGCTGCCAAGAATACGGCAAGTGAAAAAGACCATCCCAATTTAGTTGCGCCCTTGAAGACAAAGTAAGCAATGAAGGGTCCGCAAACGGCCATGGAGAATGCATTGGCCCCTAATGTCGTCAATCCTCCGTGTGCCAGTAAAACAGCTTGAAATAACAGAACGATGGAGCCGACCACACTCATGGCCAATGGTCCGAATAGTATGGAACCTAAACCAACTCCGGTAGGGTGCGAAGAACTTCCCGTAACAGAAGGAATCTTTAGGGCCGATAATATAAATACAAATGCGCCCGATAGGCCAAGTATCATTTTTGCTTCTGGGTTTTCCCTTACTTTGGACCTAATGGACCGGTAACCCAAGATTAAAAATGGAAGCGTCACGGCCCACCAGAATATAGCCCATTCTATGGGTAAAAAGCCCTCCATGATATGCATGGCCAATGCCCGTTTCGGGACAAAAAGCAATAAAATGACAAAATAAATAATTTTCCAATTGGTTCTTTTCATTCTTTCTCCTTTCAACACTTTTAATTGTTCTGATCAATCTTGAGAAGAAAAGCGGCGCCCAAACTAAAAAGCACTTCTCTCAAAGGAAAGAAGTGCGTAATGAACAGGAATTTTGCAGCATGAACCAACCATGGGCCATTTTGCCTGATCCGCACGCCCATCCTCGTAGGCTGAAACAGTTTCACGCTTCATGGCAGGTCTCCTGGCTTCGGTTCATCATCCCATTACATCCTTCCCATCTCATTTGACAGTGGATTAAAGTTAACGTAATGGAACTTCCCTTTACAGTGGCGGGACCGCTCCGGATTTTCACCGGCTTCCCTTTTAAGCTGAATTCCGAGAAATTCAACACCATGAAACTTATGTAATTATTTAGAAAATTCTCGTATAGTGTACCATAAAGAAATAATTCCAGCTACACTATCTTTTTTTTGGGGCCGAAATTTGTTGCGAGGATAGGATTGTAACTGGTTTTACACGTTTAAACTTTTCTAAACAGTCGGAATAAACTATTGAATTTTGACAAAGTTGTTATATGATAGATTAAGTTAGTTTGAAATGTATAATAAAACCAAATATTTCATTTTAAAAGTGCCCTTGTGTGAATAAGCAAGGGATAATAGGGAAATCGGTGAAAATCCGATGCAGCCCCCGCTACTGTAAACGCTGATGAAATTGTCGATAGCCACTGGCATGATGCCGGGAAGGGACAAAGTAAAATGAAGCGTAAGCCAGGAAACCTGCTTTTAAAATTGCATGATACTTTTCGGAGGGAAAGGTAGAAGGACTATGACGATTTTGGGAGGATTTGGCATGCTCGCCTTTGGCTCCTCATTCATATAGTTTTTTTAAAACCTTGACTCTTATGTTAAGGTTTTTTATTTCGCCTTTTCCCTGAACCTAGGAGGAAGAAGATGACTACTTGGAACTTGACGGGTACAAATACGCATCTGTTGATTTGTAATGGGAGCAGCTGCATGAAAAAGGGCGGGGAAGAAGTAACCCAAGCGATTCGCGATGAAATTGCTTCAAAAGGACTGGATCTGAAAATCCATACAACGAGGACACGCTGTAACGGAAGATGTAAGGATGCCTGCGTTGTGATTGCCTATCCCCAAGGAAACTGGTATCGAGTGGAAACGCCTGATTTCGGTCGGCAGATCGTCAGTAATATCGATGATGGTGAGTTTGTTTCACAGATGATCTATCAGTACAATGACGGGGAAATGGCCCCTAATCCAGATTTTCCTGCTCATACGGGTATTTCAAAGAACAAAGCGTAAAAGGAGATGTCTTAATGAGTACAAACGGTAAATTATTCGTCGTGGGCTTTGGGCCCGGGAATTTTGAACACATTACCAAACGTGCCGTCGAAGCCCTTCAAGAAAGTGACTACATCATTGGTTATAAAACTTATGTTGAACTCATTCAGGGACTGCTAACAGATCAAACGATCATTAGTACGGGGATGACTGAAGAGGTATCACGTGCACAGGAAGCAGTGAAACAAGCGGAGCTGGGAAAGAAAGTGGCGGTGATTTCCAGTGGGGATGCCGGAGTTTACGGGATGGCAGGGTTGGTTTATGAAGTATTGATTGAAAAAGGCTGGAAAGAAGAAACTGGAGTGGGCATTGAAGTCATTCCTGGCATTTCTGCAATCAACTCATGTGCGTCTTTACTTGGGGCGCCCGTCATGCACGATTCGTGTACGATCAGCCTCAGTGATCATTTAACTCCTTGGGAACTGATCGCTAAAAGGGTTGAAGCAGCTGCAATGGCAGACTTTGTCATTGCGCTTTATAATCCGCGCAGCGGCAGGCGGACCCGGCAAATTGTTGAAACACAGAAGATTCTCCTTCGCTACCGCTCGCCGGATACACCTGTCGGGTTGGTGAAAAGTGCTTATCGCGATAGGCAGGATATTGTCATAACCAATTTGCAGGATATGTTGAATCACGATATTGGAATGTTGACAACCGTCATTATCGGTAATTCATCCACCTTTTTATATGATGACAAAATCATCACACCAAGAGGCTATCAGAGAAAATATACGCTGAATTCGGAAAAGCAAACATTGAAGCCGCATCAGCGACTGCAAAAAGAAGCGGAACCGTGGGCATTAGATCAAGAAGCCTTAACCGATTCCGCTGGAGGAGTTGGATTACTTACAAAAGCACCAGAAAAGAAGCCAGCTTCCTATGAAATGGCAATGGAGGCCCTGTCAAGAGTCAAGGGTCAAGCCGTTAAGCAGTCCATTCAGCCGATTGTTCAGCAAAAAATGGAGTCGGTATTCGAACTTGCCGTTAGTCCAGGTGTGGCGAATAAACAATTCACTCCCAAACAAATGATGACACTTGCGGAAGTTGTCGGGGAAAAGGGAACGATGGAATATACGCCAAATCATAAAATCGTCTTAAAGATCCCGACAATGGATCCGGAAGTCATTACGGGGAAATTGCAATCAGCAAACTTTCTTTTGTCGCCGATTGGGGATGTACTGACATTAAAAGCCTGTGATTTCTGTGATGGTGAAAAAGCGGAATCCATTCCTTATGCGGACGAAATACACCGGGTGCTTGGCGGAATGAGCATGCCCAAGGAACTGAACATCGGTTTTAATGGGTGTGGGATGGCTTGTTATAGTGCTGTGATGGATGATATCGGGATTGTCTTCCGAAAAGGGAAGTTCGACTTATTTCTTGGAGCTAAACCGGTTGGAAGAACAGCCCATCCGGGTCAGCCGGTAGCGGAAGGCATTGAACCGGAACAGCTTGTAGAACTGATCACGGACATTGTCGGCGAGTATAAGCAAAATGCCCATCCAAATGAGCGGCTTTTTAAATACTTCAAACGTTCGAAAAAGATACAGAATTTTTCTTATCAGGACATCGCTCCCAAAATAAACATAGAGCCTGCGCCTTGTGAAGACTAATCAAGAGGGGGAAAGTAAATGAAAGCAGTTTTGTTCGTAGGACACGGAAGCCGGTTGGCTTCGGGAAATGAAGAAGTCCGTCATTTTATTGAAAATATGATTCCGGCAATGGACGGGCGTTTCATAGTGGAAACGTGCTTCTTGGAATTTGCGGCACCGAATATATCCAAAGGAATCGATAATTGTGTAAAACGAGGGGCTACTGAAGTTATCGTCATACCGATCATTTTGTTGCATGCAGGACATTCGAAATTACATATCCCAGCTGAAATAGAGGATGGGAAAACCAAGTATCCAGAAGTGAAATTCACATACGGCCAAACGATCGGGGTCCACCATGATGTATTGACGATCCTGACAGACCGTCTTGAGGAAGCGGGATTCGATACGACCTCTGAACATTCTGAGACAGCGATATTGCTAATTGGCCGAGGTGGCAGTGATGCTGATGCCAATAGTGATATATATAAAATTTCACGATTATTATGGGAAAAATTAAGCGTTAAATGGGTCGAAACAGCCTTCATGGGTGTAACGGACCCTCACGTGGATGAAGGTATTGAACGATGCATCCGATTAGGGGCAAAAAAAATTGTGATGCTGCCATATTTCCTCTTCACTGGGGTGTTGATGGAAAGAATGGAGGATATGCTGAAAGGCTATCAAGAGCAATATCATGATCGAGAATTCATATTGGCAAAGTATTTTGGATACCATCCAACCTTACAGAACATTCTGCAAGAACGAGTAATTGAAGCCAGTGAAGGCAAATCAAGCGGGGCGCGTGATTTGGAAAACTATCGTAAACATGTCGAGGAACATGGACATGCTCACCATCATCACCATCACGACCACGATCATGATCATGATCACCATCACGACCACGACCATGATCATCACCACGATCATGATGGGCAAGCGGTGGGGACATCAAAATGATTTTGTTCTTGGCGGGTACAAGTGATGCAAGGGAATTAGCGATTGAGATGCAGCAGGTGGGGTACAAGGTTTTGGCAACTGTTGTAACCGAATCGGCTGCTAAGAGTTTGCAGGATGCAGGGATATCCACCCGGATTGGCCGATTATCTGCAGAAGATATGACATCTTTAATCTCTGCAAAAGGTTTTCAGGCTGTAGTCGATGCAAGTCACCCATTTGCCGAAGAAGCATCCAAAAACGCCCTTAACGGAGCAAAGGCAGCAAATGTTCCTTATATTCGTTATGAGCGTGAAAGTCAACGGTTTCAGAATGATAAATTGATAGTTGTTCGTGATTATGAGGAAGCTGCCAAGCTTGCCGCAGAAAAACGGGGAGTCATCATGCTCACGACCGGAAGTAAAACCCTAGCCGTGTTTGCAAAAGAATTGGTGGGGCTCGAGAATACCAGAGTCATAGCGAGAATGCTGCCACGCATGGACAATATGGAAAAATGTGCGCAGTTGGGCATTGAACAAAAAAATATCGTTGCGATTCAAGGGCCATTTTCCAAAGAATTAAATAAAGCTCTATATGAACAATATGGGGTCACATTGATGATAACGAAAGAAAGTGGCAAGGTCGGTGCGGTTGATGAGAAATTGGAAGCCGCGTTGGAATGTGGAATTGAGACAATCATGATATCTCGACCGGATGTCGACTATCAGAATGTTCATTCCAGTTTTGATCATGTCATTGCCGAGTTGAATAAACAGCTAATTGAAAAATAGGAGGAATGCAAGATGGATTTTAAAACAGATTTTAAACCACTCACGGTAGACCCTGACAAAATATATGATTATAGCTTTTCAATCATTGCTGAAGAAATGGGCAATCATGATTTTTCTGAAGATGAATGGAAAATCGTCCGCAGGGTCATTCATGCTTCAGCGGATTTTGAATTGGGAAGAAGTGTCATCATCCACCCAAATGCCATTCAAGCTGGTGTGGAAGCCATTCGCAAAGGAAGGCATGTCATTGCTGATGTGCAAATGATCGAGAGCGGCACAGGCAAAAAAAGATTTCAAAAACACGGCGGGGACGTTCATTGCTATATTTCAGATCCGGATGTGATGGTCGAGGCAAAACGTTTGAATACGACAAGGGCAATCATTTCGATGCAAAAAGCTGTAAAGGAAAATGAAGGGGGCATTTATGCCATTGGCAATGCACCTACCGCTTTACTTGAGCTCATTCGCCTCATTAAAGAAGGGATTGCAAAACCGGACCTAATCATTGGAATGCCTGTTGGGTTTGTTTCTGCAGCAGAATCGAAAGAGGAACTCGCTAAGATCACAGAAGTTCCATTCATTACGAATATTGGCCGAAAAGGTGGAAGTACTGTCACTGTTGCCGCATTGAACGCGATTTCCCTTTTAGCTGATAGTTAAAAAACATGGAAAAGAAAGTGAAAAAAGACCCCTCACAAATGCGTCATGGATATACGACGGGAGCATGTTCGACAGCCGTGACCAAAGCGGCATTGACTGCATTGATCACGGGGGATGCACTAGAGGAGGCAACGATTTCCTTGCCAATTGGCCGAGATGCCACTTTCACTATTGAGAAATATGAAATATCGGAAAATGCGGTTAGTGCAGAAACGGTTAAAGATGCCGGAGATGATCCCGATGCCACACATCTGGCCCTTATTATCTCTACTGTCAGCTGGTCCGATGCACCTGGGATTATCTTGGATGGAGGGACCGGAGTTGGTCGTGTGACCAAACCCGGGCTTCCCGTTCCTGTAGGGGAAGCGGCTATTAATCCTGTACCGCGCAAAATGATTTTAACCACTGTGCAGCAAACATTGGAAGAATTTAAGATCAATAGAGGAGTGAAAGTCGTCATCTCCGTACCTGCAGGTGAAGAAATAGCGAAAAAGACATTAAATGGCCGCTTGGGGATTGTGGGAGGCATTTCCATTTTGGGAACAAGGGGCACTGTCGTCCCTTTTTCCAGTTCCGCCTATATGGCAAGTATCGTACAGGCTATCAGTGTCGCCAAAGCGAGTGGGTGTGAGCATCTAGTCTTAACGACTGGCGGGCGCAGTGAAAAGTATGCAATGGGCCTTCTTCCAGACTTACCTGAGGAAGCCTTTATTGAAATGGGTGATTTTGTGGGCTTCTCACTTAAGCAATGTAAGAGGCAGGGAATTAAAAAGGTATCACTGGTCGGCATGATGGGTAAATTCTCCAAAGTGGCCCAAGGTGTGATGATGGTGCATTCAAAAAGTGCCCCGGTCGACTTTGGTTTTCTATCGGAAATAGCCCAAAGCGTCGGAGCTGAAGATGATCTTGTTCTTGAAATCAAGAATGCAAACACAGCGTCACAAGTCGGGGATATGATGTCAGCCATTAATAACTTTGACTTTTTTAATAAACTATGTGAATCCTGCTGTCACTCTGCCATTAACCAGGTGAAGGGCGGCATTGAAATGGAAACGGCGATTTATTCGTTGAAAGGACAATTACTGGGAAGGGCTGTTGGAATTGAGTAAATCGATTAAATTAATTGGGATAGGGGATAACGGTCAGGAAAGCTTACTGCCTCAATATGCCCAATGGATAGAAGATAGTGAAGTGCTGGTCGGAGGTGAACGGATCTTATCCTTCTTTCCGAACTATTCTGGCAAGAAGATTGTCATAAAGGGCGGCTTGAAAAAGGTCGTGGAGCAACTGCAGGATGAAACTCGTCCAACGGTTGTCCTAGCTTCCGGTGACCCACTGTTTTATGGAATGGGAGGCTATCTTTCCAGCAAAATCAACATGGAGGTTTACCCATATTTCAGTTCGATTCAGCTTGCTTTCGCAAAAATGGGGGAAAGCTGGCAAGATGCCTTTCTCGTCAGCATTCATGGCCGCAGCATGAAAGGGCTGGCCCAAAGAATTGATGGGAAAGCGAAAGTGGCCTTACTTACAGACAGTGAAAATAGTCCTAATCAACTGGCTAAATATCTCCTTTCATTCGGAATGACTGAATACCGGGCATTTGTGGCTGAAAACCTTCAAGGAGAAGACGAAGAATCTGGCTGGTATGAACTAGATGAAATGACGGAGCGGGAATTCTCTCCCTTGAATGTCGTCATTTTGAAAAGAAAATCAGAAGGTCCAAGCTGGTCCTTGGGGATAGAGGATGAAGAATTTTCGCAGCGTAAGCCGGACAAAGGCCTCATAACCAAAAAGGAAATTCGAGTATTGAGTCTGCATGCGTTGAAGCTAAGGAAAAACAGCATAGTTTGGGATGTTGGGACGTGTACGGGCTCAATGGCAATTGAAGCGGCCAAGCTTGCATCGGAAGGTCAAATCTTCGCAATTGAAAAAAATGAGCCTGATTTAGAAAACTGTTATCAAAACCAACGTAAATTCCGTACCGATATAACGGCGATTCATGGTAAAGCCCCGCAGGGATTGGAAACTTTTCCAGATCCTGATGCGATCTTCATTGGCGGGACCGGCGGCGAAATGGGAGAGCTGATCAATACTTGCTGCAAACGGCTTAAAGTTGGCGGCAGGATCGTTCTGAATGCTGCGACGATTGAGAATCTTTACCGGGCTAATGAGGCATTTGCTGAAGCTGGTTTTCACACTTCCATCATGCATGCGCAAATCTCCAGAAGTAAGCCAATATTGGGAATGAACAGATTTGTACCGCTTAATCCGGTTTATATCATTACTGCACAACGAAAGGAAGACATGAATGAGTAATCTTGGTACATTATATGGCCTTGGCGTGGGCCCAGGCGATCCAGAACTTATTACGGTAAAGGCATTTCGCGTGATTCAGGAATCTCCGGTCATTGCGTATCCAAAAAAAAGAAAAGGGAGTAAAAGCTACGCCCATCGCATTGTTGAAGTTTACATTCGTCCTGAAGAGAAGGAGATGCTGGGCCTTGTTTTTCCGATGACGAAAGATCAAGCCATCTTGGATCGGGAATGGAATGGAACGGTTGAAAAGGTTTGGCAAAAATTAAACGAAGGAAAAGATGTAGCTTTCGTTACGGAAGGCGATCCGCTTTTATATAGTACGTTCATACATATGATGAAATTGATGCAGGAGTTGCATCCTGAAGTCGAAATCAAGACGGTCCCAGGCATTTCTTCCTTTAATGGATCAGCGTCAAGGCTGGGCATCGCTTTGGCTGATGGTGATGATCATGTTGCGATAGTTCCTGCAAGGGATGATTATGAAGCGATGAAGAAGGCGATCGAAGATCATGATGCCGTGGTGTTCATCAAAGTGGCAAAGGTCATCGATTTAATGATTTCCGTTTTAAAAGATTTGGACTTACTTGAAAAGGCCTCGGTCGTAACCAAAGTCACTTCCGATGAAGAAGTGATTTGGAAAGTGAGTGAATTGGAAGGACTTGAACTAGAATACTTAACATTGATGGTGGTGAGAAAATGAAGATATATATTGTAGGGGCCGGCCCGGGTGATCCGGATTTGATTACTGTAAAAGGATTGAACATTCTCCAAACGGCCGATGTGATTTTATATACGGATTCATTAGTGAATGAAGAATTGATTGCTAAGGCAAAACCCGATGCTGAGGTGCTAAAAACGGCTGGAATGCATTTGGAAGAAATTGTTGGCATCATGGTCGATCGTGTTAAAGAAGGAAAGATGGTTGCCAGAATCCATACAGGGGATCCTGCCATGTACGGTGCAATCATGGAACAAATTGTCCTATTGAAGAAAGAGGGTATTGGTTATGAGGTGATCCCTGGAGTGAGTTCGGTATTCGCCTCAGCAGCGGCAATAGGAGCAGAGCTGACTATCCCTGATTTAACCCAGACACTCATATTAACGAGAGCTGAAGGACGTACGCCTGTTCCGGAATTTGAAAAATTACGTGATTTGGCTAGTCATCATTGTACGATTGCCCTTTTCTTGAGTGCGACCTTGACAAAAAAAATCGTTAAAGAACTTCAGGAAGCAGGTTGGAAGGATGAAACACCGGTCGCAGTCATTCAACGGGCAACATGGCCGGACCAAAAAATTGTCCGTACCACATTAGTGAACTTAGATGATGCCATGCGTCAAAACGGTATCCGCAAGCACGCGATGATTTTGGCTGGATGGGCTTTGGACCCTGACATCCATGATAAAGATGAATACCGTTCCAAACTATATGATGCGAGCTTTACCCACGGTTTCAGAAAAGGTGTTAAACCATGATCATTGAATTGAAAGAAGCGGAACTTGCTCCCATTAAACGGTCCCATACTTATGCGATCGTAGCGATTACAAAGCATGGCGTCGAGCTGGCACGAAAATTACATACCGTTTTTTCGAATTCGGATCTATATTACATGAGCAAGTTTGAAAAAGGGGACGAAGAGCATAAACAGATCCAGCTTTTTTCGGGCAGTGTCCGTATGCTATTGCCAGCTTTGTTCAAGGAATATAAAGGAATCATACTAATTATTTCTCTCGGGGCAGTAGTCAGGATGATTGCACCAATTTTGAAGGATAAGAAAACGGATCCAGGTGTCGTAGTCATTGATGATAAAGGGGAAAATGTTATCAGTGTACTTTCAGGGCATCTGGGAGGGGCAAATGAACTGACAAAGGAAGTGGCTGCAGCGCTTGACGCAAGAGCCATAATCACGACGGCTTCTGATGTACAAAAAACGATTCCTGTCGACTTATTCGGCCAGCGCTTCGGCTGGATTTGGGATTCAGCAGAAAAATTGACGCCAGTAAGTGCGTCCGTTGTAAATGAAGAGCATGTTGCTGTTGTACAGGAATCAGGGGAACGGAACTGGTGGCATTATGATACGGCTTTACCTGAACGAATTATCGTATACCCATCCATTGAAGAAGCGCTTCAAGCAAAGCCGCAAGCTGCTCTGGTCGTGACTCACCGCATGCTCAAGCAGTCGGAAAAGAGGATCCTGGAAAATGGAATCGTATATCGTCCAAAGGTCATCGCTCTCGGTATCGGATGCAATAGGGGAACGGAAGCTGCTGAAATTGAGCATGTGATTGCAGAAACACTAGCCGAATTATCGTTTTCATTAAAAAGCGTTAAGGCTATCTGTACAATTTCCTTGAAGAAAGACGAACTCGGCTTGATTGAAGTAGTTGAAAAATACGGCTGGGAATTCGTGCATTATGAACCCGAAGAGCTTAATCAAGCCAAAATCGAGGCGCCATCGGATACAGTGTTTAAATACACGGGTGCATATGGTGTGAGTGAACCGGCTGTGAGGATTTATACCAATGCTGAACAATTGGAGCTTGTTAAGAAAAAATCGGGAAACGTAACCATATCAGTTGGGATCATTCCTTTTTAAGGAGGAAGAAACAAATATGAACGATAGAAGACTGGTAATTGCGGGTACCGGAAGCGGGGTCGGAAAAACGACATTGACCATCGGAATCATGGCAGCCCTCCAGAAGAAAGGCTATACCGTTCAAGGGTTCAAATGTGGTCCTGACTATATTGATCCTACTTATCATACTGCAGTTACAGGAAGGGTTTCACGCAATCTTGACAGTTGGATGTTCGAACATGACACTGTCCGGGAAATTCTTAACAAAGCAGGTGCCGGAGCTGATATATCAATCATCGAAGGGGTCATGGGCTTCTTCGATGGCAAAAGTCCGTTAGTCAATACAGGATCGACGGCTGAAATCAGCATCATCACGCAAAGCCCTGTCCTGTTGGTAGTCAATTGTGCCAGCATGGCTCGGAGTGCAGCTGCCATCGTAAAAGGATTTCAGGACTTTTCGACCGGTCCTAACATCATTGGGGTCATTGCCAATCAAGTGGGAAGTGTAGGCCATTACAAAATCGTCAAATCAGCCATTGAGCAAGAATGCGATGTACCGGTGCTGGGATATATGAAGCGGGAATTGGATATTGATATTCCAAGCCGTCATTTAGGTTTAATTCCTGCGATTGAACGCGGGGAACTAAATCCGTTTTTCGATAAGCTTGCACAATTGGTCATGGAAACAATCGATATCGATCAGTTATACCGATTGTCAAAGACAGATCCCGTTTCCAATGGGAACTCAAATATATTTCAACATCAAAATGAAAGTGACGTGTGCATTGCCGTCGCAAAAGATGCAGCTTTCAATTTTTATTATCAGGAAAACCTTGAATTACTTGAAGCATATGGGGCGAACATCAAGTATTTTTCTCCATTAAACGGGGATGAAGTACCATTGGATGCTGATGGTTTATACCTTGGAGGGGGTTTTCCTGAGGAATTTGCAGCTGAACTTTCCGGTAACGTGGATGCTATCAAATCCATCAGAAGCACCATAGAAAAGGGGATGCCGACTCTGGCGGAATGTGGCGGTTTCATGTTTTTGAGCAAATCGATTGAAACGACTTCCGGAGAAACGCATCAGATGGCAGGAATGATACCGGGCAGGATTAAAATGCAGAAAAAACTGGCAGCACTAGGATATCGTGAAATAACAGGAACTCCAGGCAATTTTTTGATCAACGAAATGGAGCAGGCAAAAGGTCATGAATTCCACTACTCGACATTTGAAGCGGATGCTGATCTTACACATGCTTATGAAGCCAAAGGCAGATTCGGTTCGAAACAAGAGGGGTGTGTATTGGACAACCTTGTTGCTGGGTATACCCACTTTCATTTTGCTTCCAATCCAACACTTGCAAAGAACTGGATTGATGCTTGCTTAAAACAAAAAAACAGATCTGCCCATGAAACTATCAACTAGTAAAAGGTATTTTTTGAAGCTTAAGAGGAGGCGCGAGCATGAAACCGGGAAAAGTTCATCTGGTCGGTGCGGGTCCCGGAGATCCGAAATTGATTACGGTATATGGACTGGAATGTATCCAAAAGGCGGATGTCATTGCATATGACAGGCTTGTCAATCCAGAACTATTAAACTATGCAAAAGAAGATGCAGAACTGGTGTATTGCGGGAAATCACCAGGGAAACATCATCTCATTCAAAATGAAATACATGAACTTTTAGTGGAGAAAGCCTTACAGGGGAAAAACGTCACCCGTCTGAAGGGTGGAGATCCATTTGTCTTCGGGCGGGGTGGTGAGGAAGCGGAGATACTGGCAGCTAACGGGATTGAATATGATATCGTCCCAGGAATCACAGCGGGAATCGCAGCACCGGCTTATGCGGGCATCCCGGTAACCCACCGTGAACATGCCTCAAGTTATGCCATTGTGACAGGCCATGGCCGTGATTACAAGGGGCAGGATAACTTGAATTGGCAGGCATTGGCTCAAGGGATTGATACCATTGCCTTTTATATGGGAATTGGTAATATGCCGTTCATCTGTGAAAAATTGATGGAGCATGGCAGGGACGGTAAAACGCCAGTGGCCGTCATTGAATGGGGCACGACAGATAAACAAAGGACGATCACCGGCACTTTGAATTCGATTTCTTCGAAGGCTGTAAAAGAAGAAATTCAAAATCCGTCAATCTTTCTAGTAGGGGATGTCGTCCAATTAAGAGAAAAAATCCATTGGTTTGAAAGAGTGATTGAATCAGAGTCCATTATGGAAGGGAATGAGTTGGAATGTCCATCATTCAAGAATTGAAGGAACGCCGGGCGATAAGGAATTACGAAGAAAAAGAAGTGGAAGATCAAAAAATCAGGCAGTTATTGGAAGCGGCTACGTATGCCCCTAACGACCGATTGCGTGAACCTTGGAGTTTTTATGTAATCAAGGGAGAAGCGAAGCACCGTTATGAAAGTTTGGCAGAAAGGTATCTGCATGAGCGCTTCCCTTCCAAACCAAAATTGATTGAAAGTTCACTGGAAGTTGTTAAGACGACACCGCTCATCATTGTCGTGACTTCTGATATTTTGCCGGATGATCCAGATTCATCCGAAGACAATGTATTCGCGTCTTGTTGCGCTGTCCATTCGATGTGGCTTGCCGCAAAAGAGCTAGGTCTTGGATTCGTTTGGCGGACTAGAGGAGTGGGTCTTGTCAGGGATGAACGCCTGCACCAATTTATCGGCTCACCGGATAACAAAAAAGTGATCGGCACCATTTTTGTCGGATACCCAAAAGGAGATCAACCGGTTCCTGCTACTAAAAGGACTTCATACATAGAAAAAACAGTTTGGTTATGAGGGTAGGTGAGTGAGTGGCACGCAGAGGATTAATGCTTATTTATACCGGAAACGGGAAAGGGAAGACGACTGCCTCATTAGGGGTGACTTTAAGGGCTATCGGCAGAGGAATGAATGTCAAATACCTTCAGTTCATAAAATCTCCAGAGCGTACATATGGGGAAGCATTGGCATTGGGAAAATTAGGAGTTAAAATGGAACAGCTAGGTATTGGTTTCACATGGACCAAAACCCCGGAAGAGCATCGCAATGCATTGGCGTTAGCTTGGGAAAAGGTGAAACTGGCCCTTGCTGATCCGGGCATTGATTTACTTGTTTTGGATGAGCTGAACAATGCTTTAGCCATTTCCAAATTCCCGATTGATGATGTCTTGCCATTGGCTGAAGTCATCGATGCAATACGAAATCGTCCCGCTCATATGCATATAGTCATTACCGGCAGGGACGCCAAGCCAGAGCTTATGGAAATGGCGGATTTGGTTTCATCGATTGAGGCGACCAAGCATTATTATGACGAGGGTATCGGTGCTGTCAAAGGATTAGAGTTTTAGGGGGTGAGCGTAATGAAGGCACGATCCATCATGATACAAGGGACGTCATCCGATGTAGGGAAAAGTTTGATTTGTACAGCGTTTTGCCGGGTATTTTCCAATAAAGGATTACGTGTCGTCCCTTTCAAATCACAAAACATGGCTTTGAATTCTTATGTAACCTTGGATGGCGGTGAAATCGGACGGGCTCAGGGAGTACAGGCGGAAGCAGCACGGATAACGGCAACGACTGATATGAATCCGATATTACTGAAACCAAAGCAGGATATGGTTTCGGAAGTGATCGTTCACGGAAAACATTTTCTTGATATGAATGCAAAAAGCTATCGGTCCCAATTTGTCCAGGAAGCCATGCCCATCATCCGTAAATCGGTGGAAAAACTACAAGATGAATATGACATCATAGTACTCGAAGGGGCAGGAAGTCCTGCTGAAATTAACCTTAAGGACCGGGATATTGCAAATATGCGAATGGCTAAACTCACGGATGCGGCTGTCATTTTAGTGGCCGATATTGATCGTGGTGGAGTATTTGCGTCCATTATCGGGACACTTGCCTTATTGGATCAAGAAGAACGAGATAGTGTAAAGGGGATCATCATCAATAAATTTCGTGGCATGCGTGAATTGTTGGACGATGGCATTGAATGGGTGGAAAAGGAAACCGGGATTCCGGTCCTCGGGGTGCTGCCCTATCTAGACGTGAATATTGAAGCGGAAGATTCACTTGCCCTCTCTTCCTTACGTTTTAAAAAACCTAAAAAGGCTGAGTTTCCGATCGATGTAGCCGTCCTGAGATTTCCGCGGATCTCCAATTTTACAGATGTGGATCCTTTTTTCGATGAACCCGGAGTAGGTGTCCGACTTGTTAGCAGTGTCCATGAGTTAGGTAATCCCGATCTGCTAATTTTGCCGGGTACAAAAAACACGATGGAAGATTTAGAGTGGTTGAAACGTATGGGATTTGATCGGGCCATCGATGAACGGCGGAAACAAGGAACGATGATCTTCGGCATATGCGGCGGTTTTCAAATGCTAGGGACTAAACTTTTCGATCCTGATGCTATCGAGGGTGATGGTGAGAACGCAGAAGGGCTTTCGCTTCTTCCGGTGGAAACCGTCTTTCAAGCAGAAAAGAAGACGGTACAAATGGAAGGTGTCCTTTCTGCTGGGATAATGGAAAGTCAAATGAATCTTAACGGTTTCGAAATACATTTAGGCAGAACGACATTGAAGTCACAAGTAAGGCCCTTTCTATTATTGAAGGATGGAAGAGAGGATGGAGCCATTTCCAATGACAACCAAGTTATGGGAACATATCTCCATGGAATATTCCATAATCGCTTGTTCACTAGATTACTGGTTAACCAAATTCGACGGAACAAGGGGTTGGATGAAGTGAAGGAAAACGTTCAAAGCGACTCGGAGCGCAGGGAGGAAGCGTATAACCTCTTGGCTTCCCATCTGGAAGAAAACATTGATATGGATACCGTCTATCAATGGCTGCAGCTCGAAACTGCAGAAAGTTGAACAAGAGTCAGACCGTGCTTAGTATGTTGATCAAGGCCCTTTTATCTGCAAGAAAGATCAATTTTGAGCTGCAATTCCTTTTATTTAGCCATAATAAGTGACAGAGGCATACAAGATATGTTATGTTGTCTTCTCTACATATTTTATACAAAATAAAAGGATGAGGTGTTCATATGAATAAAACAGAATTAGTGAGCAGTGTTGCAGCACAAGCTGAACTGACAAAAGACGAAGCAAAAAAAGTAGTGGATGCATTGTTTGAAACAATCACGGCTACACTTGCTAAAGATGAAAAAATCCAATTAGTTGGTTTTGGTACATTTGAAGTGCGTGACCGTGCTGCCCGTACAGGAAGAAACCCGCAAACTGGCGAAGAAATACAAATTGCAGCTAGTAAAGTACCTGCTTTTAAAGCAGGTAAGGAATTAAAAGAAGCTGTAAAATAAAAGGTGAACGAAGAAAAAAACCTGGCGATGAAATATGCGCCAGGTTTTTTGTTTACTGACTGATTCGAAAAACAGATAATATATACCGAATGTGACTCAGAAATGGAAAAGATAAAAAGTCGACTTTGTCATCTATTCGTATATTGTAAGAGCCATTTGGAGTTTAATAAATTGAAGGGATCAGGGCGTTCCCATGACCAACAATGAAAAAAGCCGAATCCATGAAGCAGTAATGGACTGTAACACAAATGAAAAAAAATTATAGTACTTATTAATAAGGTTTATACTGTGACTATGTTAGGCTAAATGAATAACAGGCTTTAAAACCAAAATAAAAGAGGTGAAAGAAATGCTGAAGAAAATAATGAAAAAAATCAAACAGCTTTCCCAAGGCAGCAGTGAGCGAAGACATGGTCATTATCGCCGAGGCAGCAGCAGCAGCAGCCGGGGCTACAAAAGGTATCCCATGAGTGGAAGTGACCGCTACAAAAGAAAAGGGCGCGG
This sequence comes from Peribacillus sp. S4, assembly GCF_046715815.1. Taxonomy (NCBI): domain Bacteria; kingdom Bacillati; phylum Bacillota; class Bacilli; order Caryophanales; family Bacillaceae; genus Peribacillus; species Peribacillus sp. S4. The sequence goes on from NZ_CP175708.1 coordinate 2,317,625, forward strand.
CAGCAGCAGCTAATTCCAATTCTTTGACTTCAATACAGCCTGCAGGTCGATTGAGATTTCTTTAATATTTGAGTAAGGTTCTTGGATGCTTAATAACCTTTTCAGTATATGCACGGTTTCTTTTTCTAACGAAAGCTCTTCTGTCCAAGGAAGTGCTTTTTTACTTTTGGAAGCGTACGTCGTATAAAGTACATATAGAAGTATTTCCCCCAAGTCGTAAAAATCCTGCCTTTTCAGCTGCAAAATGGATTCTTTAGCGAGGTTGTCCGAATTGATCATCTTGGACAAACCAAAGTCTATCAAAATGGGCTGATGGTTCTTAAGTAGAATATTCGGTATACGTAAATCTTGATGGAAAATGTCATGCTCATGTAGATAACATACTAAATCGACCAGCTTATCCAGAAAATATAGAGACTCTTTCTCATTGAACGTTAATTGATTCGAGAAAATATGGTCTTCTAAATTATTCCCTTCTATGAAATCCATCACAAAATAAACATTTCCATCTTGCGAAAATTTCTCGTGAAATTTAGGGATATTTCTGTGGTTTAACATTCGTAATATGGAAATTTCATTTTCAAACTGTTTCAGCTCTTTTTTGCTGCGGCGTTTACTTTTCCGGAGCTGTTTGATCACTATATTTTCATTCATTTTCAAATCATTGCAACGATAAACAATACCGTAGCTTCCTGTTCCGATTACAGCTTTTACCTCGTAGCGGTAATTCAAAACCACACTCTTTTTTAAAGGAATATCCACAATTAACTGGTAGAACTTTCTAAAGGAACGAAAAATTGAAACTTCCCTCACCACTTTCAAATATTCGAGTCAAGAACCAAAAAAAAAGACCATTATTAACTATGCTGGAAATATGAATGATCATGGTTAGTTTAACACTGATTTTTGATAATGCGGTAATGAAAGTCATTTCTTCGTGGCGATCTTTTGATAGTTCACAATTAAAAATAAATTTTTCATATAATTTCACATTATGAAATTATATGGTTTTTAAAAATATTTAGTTTACTATAATGAATTCATAATAAAAGAGTAGGAGGTGATGAGGTGGATGGGCGCGAGTTGAGAAGTTGCTTTGGGAAATCCCTAACCGGCGTCACAATAGTGAGCTGGTTTGATGGAAAGTTCAAAAGGGGATTACTGTGAATTCATTAAATTCACGAGTAAAATTGCAAAACTCACGAATGAACTGCTGAATTCACGAGTCAAGTGGCCAATTCACGAGTAAAACAGCAGAATTCACGAGTAAACCGGCCAAATTCACGAGTAAAACAGCAGAATTCACGAGTAAACCGTCAAAACTCACGAGTAAACTACTAACTGAGCTCCCTTTGATCAAATTCTTTGAAGGCTACGGGAAAAGAGGGGATGGAAGATTGAAAGTTTAGTAACCCTAAATCAAGAAAACTTTTCTAATACGTTTGACAATTGGATTTATCGTGTTAATATAAAGGCAAATGAATTTAATATACAATTTGTACCACTAGGGGTGCTTTATAGGTAAAAGTTGATTTTTTACCCACAAAAGCTGAGATTGAAGTATGACTTTAAGACCCTTAGAACCTGATCTGGTTTATACCAGCGTAGGGAAGTGGGGTCTGGAACTATACATTTCCGTATTATTTCAAGTACAACCACTTTCTTTACGTTTAAGAAAGTGGTTTTTTGTTTGCAAAAAAAGGGGTGATAAGTGTTTTTTTTCTGTAACGTTCAATGAAAAAATACAATTTGGAGGTAATGGACATGAAGTTTTCAGAGGAAATCCGTAAGGAAGTTGATCACATTTGGGAAGCTAGTTTTAATCATCCTTTTGTTGCAGGAATAGGAGATGGCACATTGCCATTGGAGTGTTTCCGTTTTTATGTCATGCAAGATGCCTATTATTTATCTCATTTTGCTAGAGTTCAAGCCTTAGGGGCAGTCAAAGCTACAGATTTACATACAACAAGCAGGCTTGCCGGCCATGCACAAGGAACATATGAAGCGGAGTTGAAGCTTCATGAGAATTTTTCCGAGAGATTAGGCATCACAAAAGAAGAACGGGAAGATTTCAAGCCTGCCCCGACTGCCTATGCTTATACTTCCCATATGTATCGTGCGGCATATTCGGGACATTTAGGAGATGTTATTGCAGCTATCTTGCCGTGTTACTGGCTGTATTATGAGATAGGTGAAAAGCTGCAAGGGTGCATGCCCGAAGAGCCGATTTATCAAGAATGGATAGCGGCTTACGGAGGAGAGTGGTTCCGCACTTTGGTGGAAGAACAAATTGCGAGGCTGGATGAGATAGCTGAAAAAGTAACTGAAGAAGATAAGGCGAGAATGAAAGAGCATTTTATTCTCAGCAGCCAATATGAATACTCATTTTGGGAAATGGCTTATCGTTTAGAGACATGGGCCGTTCATAAGGAAACATTAGAAGTATAAAAGGAGAATGAAACAATGAAAAAAGGATTGAAATTAACGGATATATTAGTCACGATCGTGATTGCGGTAGCATTTGGAATCGTTTATATCCTTTGGGGTTCGATTTATTATTCCGTTAAACCATTAGGATTACATCTGGATCAACTTATTTATGGAATGTGGTTTATAGCTGGCCCCGTCGCCTTCTTAATTTTACGGAAACCGGGTGTGGCACTTTTGGCGGAGATAGCTGCAGCTTCCGGGGAGTTCTTCCTTGGTTCACCATGGGGGCTGACCGTACTGTTATATGGGGTGGTCCAAGGTTTGTTCGCGGAACTGGTGTTCATGACTTTCAAATATAAAAAATTCAATATGCCGGTGGCCGTTTTAGCTGCGATAGCTTCCTGCCTGGCATCAGTTATCATGGATTTTGCATACGGGGAAATAGGTGCGCTTTCAACTTGGAATCTATCGTTATTCATGATAGCGAGATTTGTGGGTTCCATATTCTTTGCAGGTGTGACCGCTTATTATTTAGTTAAAGTCCTGGAAGCAACAGGAGTAACAAATCTTGTGCGTCCGGTTTCAAATAAAGATTATGCAGAACTGGATCAAAAGTAGAGGTTGAGGGCCATGGAACCAATCGTTTCTGTTGAAAAGTTAAGAATGAAATTTCCCGGTGATGAATCTTTGATATTCAAGGACCTATCACTATCGTTTGATCAAGGAGAAAAAGTGCTATTGTTGGGACCATCAGGATGTGGTAAGTCCACTCTGTTGCAAGTGTTAAGCGGATTGATTCCGAATTCCATCGAAGTCCCGATGAAAGCGGAGGAATTGAAATGCCCTTCTTCATGGGGATATGTTTTTCAAGATCCTGATAGCCAGTTTTGCATGCCATTTGCCGATGAGGAAATTGCCTTTGTCCTTGAGAATCTTTCCGTCCCTAAAGAAGAAATGAAAGAGAAAATTGAAAATCAAATCCGTAATGTAGGATTGAACCTAGGGCATACAAGTATAGAAACATTATCAGGCGGGATGAAACAGCGTCTGGCAATCGCTTCAGTATTGGCCCTTGAACCAGAAGTGCTATTTTTAGATGAACCGACAGCCATGCTTGATCCGGAAGGAACGAAAGAAATCTGGGACTTGTTGAAGGAAGTCGGAAAAGACAAAACGGTTATTATCGTCGAACATAAAATTGACCATGTTTTAGAATTCATCGAACGAATCGTGCTTTTAAACGATGACGGTCAAATCATAGCTGATGGTCCAAGAGACACCATTATTTCCCTATATAAAAATGAAATGAGAGAACATGGAATTTGGTTCCCTGGTGTTTGGGATGAATATATACAGAAGTATGCACCCACTAGGGAACACCAATTTACAGATGGTTTACCTCTTCTGGATGTGCAAGGATTTAGCGGTTTTCGGAATAAAGAGGAAAAAATACACGTTGAAGAGCTGAAGGTCCATTCAGGAGAATGGATTGTGATCAGGGGAGAAAATGGTGCGGGCAAGAGTACACTTTTGCATGCATTGATGCAGTTCATAAAAACGAAAGGTACGTATGAATTATTGGGGAACCCCATTAAAATGGTGAAAAATCCAACGGATCATATGACGTTTGTCTTTCAAAATCCTGAGTTTCAGTTCGTTGCAAATACTGTATATGAAGAGATTGCTTATTCATTGCGTATTGATAAAAGGCCGCAACAAGAAATAGATGAGAGAGTCCGCTCATTGCTTAAAGTGTTCCGCCTTGAGGCACATCGGGATAAACATCCGTTTCAATTATCAATGGGTCAAAAGCGTCGCTTAAGCGTAGCAGCATCAATCGTAATCGACAAAAAAATCATTCTCCTGGATGAGCCGACATTTGGTCAAGATTCGAAAAATACCTTTGCATTATTGGAATGGTTCGAGGAATATCGAAGGCGCGGAATAACCGTGATCATGGTAACTCATGACGAACATATTTCAAAAAACTTTGCAACCAGAATCTGGACGGTTAAGGGCGGAAACGTAATAAGTGATAAAAACATCGCGCAAGCCGGATTTGTCGAGACCAAAGTTAAAAGGAGTGTCATGTAGATGAATGTTTCAAACGCAGAAACATGGCTCCATGGAATTAATCCAAGCCTTAAACTTGGTGTACTGATTGTATTATGCATCGTGGCGTTATTCATTCATGACCTGAATTATATGATGAACATCACCATTGGCGTATTGATATTATTTTTGTTTTTTACCGGGCATTCGATAAAACGCATCCTGCTTTTGTCGATTCCCTTTTGTTTCATTTTTATATCCACCTCTTCTGCAATGATATTATTCGGGCAAGGTGAGACGCTTTGGTTTGAGTGGGGCCTCATATCGATTACGGAAGAAAGTTTCATGAGGGGATTACTGGTAGGCTTTCGAGCTTTGTTCTTTGCGGCCCTTGGTTTAACTTTTTCCTTAACGACGAGACCAGTGAACTTGTTTTATTCGTTAATGCAGCAAGTTAAGCTTAAACCGAAATATGCCTATAGTTTCATGGCGGCATTAAGGCTGATTCCCATCATGATGGAGGAGTTCCAAACGATACGAAACGCGATGAAGGTACGCGGTTTCGAAAGAGGAAAAGGGATAAGGTCGGTCTATTTTAAAATGAAAGCCTATTCCATCCCGTTGTTATCCGGAAGCATCAGACGTGCTCACCGAATCGCGGTTGCGATGGAGGCAAAGCGATTTACAGACACTCGGGATCGAACATACTATTATGAATTTGGTTTTTCAAAAATGGACCATGGTTTCATTCTGTATTTTATCATCCTGCTGTTGGCCGGCTTTTACCTATCGATTCAATTCCCGTTAGTATCTATTTGATTTTTATGAGATTGTAACTTTACTAGTTGGGGGTTCTAGTATGAATGCACATGAATTGCATATAATTTCCACTGGGAAACAGCCAATTGAAAAGTTTGTGGAAATCGCTTCAAACATTCAGGAACATGTTGATTTCTTTTATCTAAGGGAAAAGCATAGGAGTGCTTCGGAACTCTATCGAGCAGTGAGGCTATTACATGATAATAAGATTCCGCTTTCTAAGATCATCATTAATGACCGGGTGGATGTAGCCTGGGTACACAAAGCATTTGGTGTGCAATTGGCTTTTCATAGTTTAGATGCAGAAGTCGTAAAAGGAGCTTTTCCAGGGATGAATGTTGGCTGTTCGATCCATTCCATGGATGAAGCGAAAGCCGCATTCAGAAAAGGGGCCGATTACGCGATTTATGGACATGTTTTTGAAACGGCTTCAAAAATTGGCCTTCCTCCTAGGGGAGTTGAGGAGCTTCATGCAATCACAAGAAATGTCGATCTTCCGATAATTGCGATAGGAGGAATAACACCTTTCAATTGCCAAGACGTGCTGGATGCGGGGGCACACGGAATTGCGGTCATGTCAGGTGTGCTTGAAGCTGAAAATCCGATTGAAGCCGTTAAAGAATATGCGAAGTCTTTGGGAAAGGAGACATAATATGAATTCCATATATGATGCAATCATTGTTGGGGGAGGAGTAATAGGTGGATCCATTGCCTTTCAATTAGCCAAGCGAGGTAAGAAGGTTCTCTTATTGGAAAAAGACAGACTTGCCAGTAAAGCATCCAGTGCTGCAGCCGGGATGTTAGGAGCACAATCCGAGTTAGATGCTGATAATCCCCTTTTTACATTGGCAAATCGAAGCAGAGCGATGTTTCCTGCACTGGCGGAAGAATTAAAAGACATAAGTGGAATAGACATCGAATTAGTGAATAAGGGCATGTATAAGGTGGCGCTATCGAGTGATCAAGTAGCCGAGTTGAAGAACATGATCAAAGTCCAGCAAAATGCCGGACTTGAGGCTGAATGGCTATCGACTGCCGAAATAAGGAAAACGGAACCGCTTTTATCGGATGAGATAAAAGGAGCCATGTTCATTCCGAATGATGGACAAGTTTCAGCCACAAGACTGTCGCTCGCTTTTACTGAATCTGCAGCTGCCCTTGGTGTGGATATAAAGGAATTTGTTCATGTCTCCGATTTGGTTACGGAAAACGGATGTGTAACGGGAGTTGTCACGGACATAGGTAGATTTTCAAGTGAAAATGTCATCGTGGCAGGTGGCGCTTGGAGTGCTTTCCTCCTGGAAAAATCAGGGATCATACTCGACAGTTATCCAGTAAAGGGAGAGTGCTTTTCCGTCCTGGCCGATCGTCCATTGCTTGAAAAGACAATTTTCTCACATGGCTGCTATCTTGTGCCCAAAGTTGGCGGAAGAATCATTGTCGGGGCAACGGTTAAAGCGAACACTTTCGATCAAAAGGTAAGTCTTGAGGGGATTTCTACGTTAATAGAAAGAGCAACGCAATTGCTTCCGGCGATTAAAGGAACCGAATTGGAAAAGACATGGGCAGGTATACGCCCCCAAACTGGGGACGGCTTACCGTACTTCGGTGAACATCCGGCATGCAAAGGACTTTTCATTGCAACGGGGCACTATAGGAATGGTATCTTGCTTTCTCCAATTACAGGTGTACTTATAGCGGATATTTTGGAAAGGAAGGCAAATCCCGAATGGTCCCCTTTTCGATTGGACCGTTCGATACAGCCCCTTTTTTCTTGATGGAGGTGGATGAATTGGAATTGATTATTAACGGGGAAAAAATACGGATTCCTGCTGAAGAATCAACAGTTACAGGGCTTTTACAACACTTTAATCTACATCAAAAAGTAGTGATCGTTGAATTGAATGATGAAATATTAGCAAAAGAAAGTCTAAGTGAAACACTTTTGTCAAATGGAGACAAGGTAGAGATTGTACATTTTGTAGGAGGCGGATGATATGTTAAAGATTGGTTCTTATGAATTTTCTTCAAGATTATTATTAGGTACTGGGAAATATCCAAATTTCGATGTTCAAAAACAATCAGTGGAGGTTTCGGAGACGGAAATATTAACATTCGCGGTCCGGAGAATGAACATTTTTGAAGCAAGTCAGCCCAATTTTTTGGAAAAGCTTGATTTGAAGAAATACACACTCCTTCCCAATACGGCAGGAGCTAAAACAGCCAAAGAAGCAGTGCGCATAGCCCAGCTTGCAAAGGCATCTGGCTTATGTGACATGATTAAGGTTGAAGTCATTGGCTGTCAAAAAACACTGCTGCCTGACCCGATTGAAACATTGAAAGCTGCTGAAGAATTAGTGAAACTGGGATTCACCGTATTACCTTATACTTCGGATGATGTCTTGCTCGCTAAACGCCTGGAAGAAGTGGGGTGCCATGCAATCATGCCCGGAGCTTCACCAATTGGCTCTGGTCAAGGCATTATAAACCCACTGAACTTACGGTTCATCATGGAACAATCAGAGGTGCCGGTAATTGTTGATGCAGGGATCGGTTCACCCTCTGATGCAGCGATCGCCATGGAATTGGGAGCGGATGGCGTATTGCTTAACACTGCTGTTTCCGGGGCTAAAGACCCAGTCAAAATGGCGAGAGCAATGAAACTTGCCATTGAGGCAGGGCGATTGGGGTATGAAGCAGGAAGAATCGAAAAAAATGATTACGCGATTGCAAGCAGCCCAGTTGAAGGATTGAGCATTGGATGAATGAGCGTTATTCACGTCAAGAACTTTTTGGTCCTATTGGGGAAGAAGGGCAAATGAAAATTCGCCAAAAACACGTTTTGGTGATTGGAGCGGGTGCTCTCGGTACGGGAACTGCGGAAGGCCTTGTTCGAGCCGGAATTGGGAAACTCACCATTGTTGACAGGGATTATGTAGAGTGGAGCAACCTTCAAAGACAACAGCTTTATTGTGAAGATGATGCACAAAAAAGAATACCGAAAGCAGTGGCAGCGAAGAATCGCCTGAATGCGCTAAATTCGGATGTAATCGTAAAATCACATGTGGCGGATGTTTCGGTTGATGAATTGGCGAAGCTTGTTGAAGGCGTGGATTTGATATTGGATGCCACTGATAATTTCGATACAAGGATGCTTATTAACGATACTGCACAAAAATATAAAATCCCCTGGATTTACGGTGCCTGTGTAGGGAGTTATGGGATAAGTTACACGGTGATCCCAGAGAAGACACCATGTTTGAATTGTTTGCTGGAAACGGTCCCGATTGGAGGACTGACTTGTGATACGGCGGGAATCATCAGTCCTGCCGTTCAAACGGTCGTTGCCCATCAAATGGCGGAAGCTTTAAAAATCCTTGTCGAAGATCACGAATCGCTGAGAAACAAAATCGTTTCATTTGATCTTTGGAAAAATGAACATTCATCGATAAATGTTGCGAAATTAAAAAAGGACACTTGTTTGTCATGTGGGTCAAATCGAACGTATCCCCACCTCTCTTATTCAAATCGAACAAAGACCGCCGTTTTATGCGGTAGGGATTCCGTCCAAATCCGGCCGGCAATGAGGGTTGAAAGAGACTTAGCGGAACTCGAAAATAATCTTATCGCACAAGGTGGTAAGATCGACAGAAATCCTTATTTACTTTCATTTACCATTGGAGCCCATCGGTTGGTCGTTTTTAAAGACGGGCGGGCGTTGATTCATGGAACAAAAGATATTGCAGAAGCAAAAACGTTATATCATCGTTATTTTGGCTGAACGCACCGACTTGCAATTCACGTTTATACCCGTGAAAGAGTGCCAAAAAAAGATGCCCTTATAATAGGAAGGTATCGAACATTTTCCCAATGTGGCTTATTTGCTTCAGAAATATAAAACGAAAGCGGTGTCTGCCTTTTTGGGGCGGCACCGCTTTGTTATGGAACGATTATTTAAGCAGCTTACATATCATGACTGCTATTATGCTTCTGACGGGAGTGCTGCCTGTTTTTCACCTTATGAGAACCGCTTAACGGTGCTGGTTGACCTGGGTTATTTCCTTTAGGAGCATTTTTTCGCATATCTTTACCATCGTTTTTGTTCATGTTCGATCCCTCCTATCTCTTAAGATAATCAGTCCGTGAAATTTTATTCACATACATATATTTGCAAACCTCGTACATGCTATGGATGGACACCATATTTAAGGAGCTGAATCCAAATGCAGGATAAACAAGATAAGCGAAGGTCTTTTCAGGAAGCCCAGCAAAGTTATCAACAAGTATTTGATGTATACTCATCCATTGAGAAAAACGCACCGAATTACGGGACGGAATTGAAACATGTGAAGCAGGAAGTGAACGAGGCCTATCAACAAATACAATCTGCTTTAGTCACCGCTTCCGAACATCAGAAAGAACAATTGAAAAAATTCGAACAGGATATCCAGGCAATCGTCAATGAGGTCAATTCTGAGGACTATTGAGTGACAGGTTCTTTCGTCATGAGTCCATGCGCATTAGTCTTGGGTTTTGCGCGTTTTACTTGTGCGTTAATTGATTTTAGAAAGGAATAGGCTTTTTGAAAAATGCAGGACATCTGCCATTTCAAAAAGCCTATCCTATTTAAAGTCTAAAAATGAGGGGAATCATTGGTTTTTCTTTCTTTTTTTATTGTTTTGCCTTTGCATTTCCGATAATGGCGGTTCATTTCCCAGTTCATCATTGTATCCAGCCCCATTACCTTGCGCTTTTGCTGCATTCATACCTGGTATAACATGATTTGCCTTTTGTTTTGTCATTTCGACACCTCCACCCATAGAATGTGATAATGTCGAATGATTATGTATGAAGTGTCAATATGTTTTGATGGAATAATTTATCAGGCCGCAAATAGGGGGATTTTCAAGAAAATGCATATCAGCAAGTCTTCTTAAATGCACTTTAATATGTGGGGGATTTTTTCTATAAGAGAAACTTATCAAAAACAATAACTTTCTTGTTATTTACTTATACTCATTTCTATATTAGTATTAAGTTGAAGGAAGAGTTAGGGTGGGAGAAGAGAGAGAAAATTCGACAAACTAACTTTTTTACTTATATTTATAGTAAACGTGGTTTCAGTGAACCAGGTTTTACTTTCATGTGCAGAATACGTTCTGACAGTTTAATAGGGGGTAATATTCATGACGAAAAATGACGTATACCAAGCGCGTAAGTCCTTTGAAATTGATGGGCAACGCTACAACTACTACAGCCTAGACGCTATTGAAAAAGCAGGGGATGGCCAAGTATCACGCCTTCCATATTCCATTAAAGTATTACTTGAAGCGGTCCTTCGCCAAGTAGACGGAAGAGTAATCACAAAAGAACACGTTGCGAACCTTGCTAAATGGGGAACAAGCGAGCAACAAGATATAGATGTTCCGTTCAAGCCTTCACGTGTAATCCTACAAGATTTCACTGGTGTTCCAGTTGTTGTTGATTTAGCTTCTTTACGTAATGCTTTCGCGGCACTTGGTGGAGATCCTGACAAAATCAACCCGGAAATCCCGGTTGACCTTGTAATTGACCACTCTGTACAAGTTGATAAAGCAGGTACAATGGATTCCCTAGATGCCAATATGGATCTTGAATTCGAACGTAATGCAGAGCGTTACCAGTTCCTAAGCTGGGCTCAAAAATCATTCAACAACTATCGTGCAGTTCCACCGGCAACTGGTATCGTTCACCAAGTTAACCTAGAGTACCTTGCGAACGTGGTTCATGCTGTTGAAACTCCAAACGGAGACTTCGAAGTATTCCCTGATTCTGTTTTCGGTACAGATTCACATACTACAATGATCAACGGTATTGGTGTTCTTGGTTGGGGTGTCGGCGGTATCGAAGCAGAAGCAGGCATGCTTGGACAGCCATCTTACTTCCCAGTTCCAAAAGTCGTTGGTGTTAAACTGACTGGCCAACTTCCTAAAGGTACAACAGCTACTGACCTTGCATTGAAAGTAACACAAGTTCTTCGTGCACACGGCGTAGTTGGTAAATTCGTTGAGTTCTACGGCCCAGGAGTAGGATACCTTCCACTTGCTGACCGTGCAACAATCGCTAACATGGCTCCTGAATACGGTGCTACAGTTGGTTTCTTCCCTGTTGATGCAGAAGCGATCGATTACATGCGCTTAACAGGCCGTGATGAAAAACAAATTAAAGTGGTTGAATCATACTGCAAAGAAAATGGTTTGTTCTACTCTCCTGAAAACGAAGATCCAGCATACAATGATGTTGTGGAAATCGACCTTTCAGCAATTGAACCAAACCTTTCAGGCCCTAAACGCCCGCAAGATTTGATTCCACTTTCTCAAATGAAAAAATCTTTCCATGACGCGATCAATGCACCTATGGGCAACCAAGGTTTTGGCATGGACAATTCTGAATTGGATAAAGAAGTAACTGTTAAATTTGCCGATGGCAAAGAAACGGTAATGAAAACAGGTGCGATTGCAATTGCTGCAATCACGAGCTGTACAAACACTTCTAACCCGTACGTAATGCTTGGAGCGGGTCTTATTGCTAAAAAAGCAGTTGAGAAAGGCTTGACTGTTCCGGATTATGTAAAAACATCATTGGCACCAGGTTCTAAAGTTGTTACTGGTTACCTTCGTGATGCAGGTCTTCAACCATACCTTGATCAATTAGGATTCAACGTAGTTGGTTACGGCTGTACAACATGTATCGGTAACTCAGGTCCATTGGCTGACGAAATCGAAGCAGCTGTTGCTGAAGCTGATCTACTAGTAACTTCAGTGCTTTCTGGTAACCGTAACTTTGAAGGTCGTATTCACCCACTAGTGAAAGCAAACTATCTTGCTTCACCTACTTTGGTTGTAGCTTATGCTCTTGCTGGAACTGTGGACTTCGATCTTAACAATGATTCTCTTGGTAAAGACAAAGATGGTAACGATGTATATCTTGCTGATATCTGGCCATCACAAGAAGAAGTTAACGCTGCTGTTAAAGCGACAGTTACACCGGAATTATTCCGTAAAGAATACGAAACAGTATTCAACGATAACAAACGTTGGAATGAAATCCAAACAAGCAACGAAGCGATTTATGCTTTCGATTCTAAATCGACTTACATTCAAAATCCTCCATTCTTTGAAGGATTATCACCAGAACCGGGTTCAGTTAACCCACTTTCCGGCTTGCGTGTAGTTGGTAAATTCGGCGACTCAGTAACAACTGACCATATTTCCCCTGCAGGTGCAATCGGTAAAGATACACCAGCTGGTATCTATCTTCGCGAAAACGGTGTGAAACCGCGTGACTTTAACTCTTACGGTTCTCGTCGTGGTAACCATGAAGCGATGATGCGCGGAACATTCGCAAACATCCGTATCCGTAACCAAGTTGCTCCAGGTACAGAAGGTGGTTACACTACTTACTGGCCAACAGGCGATGTAATGGCTATCTATGATGCTTGTATGAAATACAAAGCTGATGGAACAGGTCTTGCAGTAATCGCTGGTAAAGACTATGGTATGGGAAGCTCTCGTGACTGGGCTGCGAAAGGTACTAACCTTCTTGGCATCAAAACAGTCATCGCTGAAAGCTTTGAACGTATTCACCGTTCTAACCTTGCATTAATGGGTGTTCTTCCACTTCAATTCAAAGAAGGCGAAAACGCTGAAACGCTTGGATTGACTGGTAAAGAAGCGATCGCAGTTAAAATTGACGAAACGGTTAAACCGCGTGATATCGTAAAAGTTACAGCTACTGATGAAGCTGGAAACGTAAAAGAATTTGATGTACTTGTTCGTTTCGATTCCGAAATCGAAATCGACTACTACCGTCACGGTGGTATCCTTCAAATGGTATTACGTAATAAATTAAAAGGCTAATTTCAGCTTTTAGGAAGCGGTAAACCTATTATAGGTTTACCGCTTTTTTTGTGTCAGGTTTATGAAACAATGAGATATCATGATATGATTTATAGGAATTGCACTTTTCCGCATACCCTTTTATTGTTAAGATGGAATAGGGAAGTTGTTCTAATTCTGGAAATGGACTAATATTTTTATTGTAATGGGACTAGGAGGACGAGTATGCTTAAAAAAATTATTGCTTCGGTGGCCTTACTATCACTTATTACTGTAGCGATCGTGCAGGCGATGGATAATGAATCAAAGGGAGATGACGAAAAAGATGCTTTGGGCGGATTGAAAATTGGAGCTAAAGCACCGAATTTCTCCCTGAAAACTTTGGATGGTAAACAAGTTGAATTATCGGATTATGAGGGAAAAAAGGTAATGCTGAATTTTTGGGCAACGTGGTGCCCGCCTTGCAAGAAGGAAATGCCGGATATGGAGAAATACACACAACAAGCGGGTGATGATGTCGTCGTACTTGCAGTCAATATTGACCCTGAAAATGATGTACAAGCATTTGTGGAGGATAATGGAATTACTTTTACCATACCGCTGGATAGTCAAAGTGCAAAAAATCCAGTGAATGAGCGCTACAAAATTCTTAGCATACCGACAACTTACTTCATAGACAAAAAAGGCATTATCAGGAATAAGGTAATTTCGGCCATGACCTTAAAAGATATGGAACGAAATATAAATAGTATGCAGTAGGGTAATCTTATGAAGTTTGAAGTGTTTGCGACACACTCCTGCCGAAAACCCCGGTTTCTGAAAACAAGGAACGTTTTTTATTACAAGACGGAACCTTATGAGGTTCCGTTTTTATGTATGTTAACAAAGTTGTCAAACTTTTATGGAAAAATCAAAAAAATTAAAAAATTATGGTTAAAGTTTATGAAAAAAGGGTTAAAGTAAGAGTGGAGATATGGAATTTTTTTCAGGTTAAAAATCTGATAATTATGACAATTAAAGGGATGGAAACCATATAGTCATAATTTTACGTTAATTTGGCAATGCTGAATTGTATATTAAAAAAGTAGGTGAAAAGCATGAAGAAAAGAAAAAGGACATTTGAAGAATTAATTAAAGAAAATAAAAGGGAATTATTGATGGACGTTAAACAAATGGAAAGACTTGAAGAACGTCTTGAAAAAAAACATATGCAAAAGGCTGAATAGTCTTTGCCTAAAAAGAGTCAGTGCCATGAGGTCCCTTCAAGGTGCTGGCTCTTTTTTCATAACTATTTCAAAAACTGGCATTCATGAATTTCCTCTTTTTTATCCATGATAAGAGAAGGAGGCGATAGAATGGGTAATCCAAAAAAAGATTCCAAACACTTTAGACCGAGCCATCAAGGAACACAGCCAATAGCAGCGGGCGGGAACAACGGTAAGAAAATGCAGGACAAATCAGGCAAACATGCTCAGGTCATTCAAACTAAAGGCGAGTAATCAAGGGACAAGGTTATAAAGTAATCGTAATAATATTATGTGAATAAATAACATGAGGTGAAAATAATGGGCACAAATAAGCACAATCCGGATAATCGTTTGGATAATGTTGAAAAAATTCAAGATGCAATAGAAAATACGGAAGAAAACATAATCGCTGCAAATGAAACGTTATCATTTTCTTCAGGGGAAGAAAAGCAGGCAATTCAGGATAAAAATGAACGAAGAAGAAAGAGCATTGATGGAATGAAGGAAGAAATGCAAGATGAGCAGGAAGCACGGGAAAACGGTTATAGTAACGATAATATGTAAACAACTAGGTAAAGGGGAGAAAGAGATGAGAAATCTTTCTCCCCTTTCATTTTAGGTTCAATGAAGGGAAAAAGTCTATAAAGACAGCTTAAATGAAATTTGCACAATTGTTATGGTAAAATGTTTATTGCAAGAGAAATGAAAGTGGGGAAACAAAATGTTCATAGCTGAAAACGAAATTGAAGTGCGGTATGCAGAGACCGATCAAATGGGTGTTGTTTACCATGCGAATTATTTAATATGGATGGAACTAGGCAGGACAAAATTGATAAATGATTTAGGGTTTTATTATGCTGATATGGAAGCGGATGGCATCCTCTCACCTGTTATGGATATTCAAGCTTCGTATAAAACCCCTGTTAGATATGGTGATAAGGTAAAAATTAAAACCTGGATTGAAAAATATGACGGTTTACGCGTCGTTTATGGGTATGAGATCGTTAATGGGAAAAATGAAGTGGCGGCTACAGGTCATTCTTCCCACGTTTGCGTTAAAAAGGAGAGCTTCCGCCCAATATCCATCAAACGCATGTATCCTGAATGGCATGAGGCCTATGAGAAAAATAAAAAGCAGGATGAATTGGTTTAATTACAATTATTGAGGTGATCAAAAATGGCTTTTGGGATTAAACGGGTAGACATCGTAGCCTGGAAGCAGAAAATCGATCAAGGCCAAATAGCTTTTTTAACTCATTATTGGCTGGATGACCGATTTCCCGGTTGCAAGACGGTAACAAAAGTCGGATGCAAGGATTTAAGGCGTTTAGCGGAGTGGGGTAAGCAATACGGGCTAAAAAAAGAGTGGATTCATCACAGGAAGGATGGCTATTCTCATTTTGATCTTTTAGGGGATAAACAAGCGGAAATTCTTAGGGCGGAAGATATTGAAGAGCGCCTGCTCGATTGAACAAGAAAAAACAGCAGTTTACACCGCTGCTTTATTGTCAAGCACTCTTTTCATATTGAAATTCTGGTTCAGTCAGTTTTTCATTAAAAGTAATAAGTAAATCGTGGCCATCAAAGTACCATAAATCTTTTTCTTCTACATAAAAATTAATCTCGTTCATAGTCGTTGTGGCCGCTGCATTTTCCGGTTCTTCTTGCATGATACCTAATGAAAAGCCGCTTTGGACGGTACTATGTCCGCCATATCTTACATAAAAGCGCAAATGAGAGCCTTCTTGAAGCCCCAGTTCATCAATATACCACTTAGCTGCTTGATCGGAAATGGTCAGTTTCATACTCATTCTCCTTCCTAGAGGTTCGTTATTTAAGTATAAAGTAATTATGCGGTAGATGCGAATAATGTGCGTTTAAGAAAGGAAATAACAATGGATATTATATACAATATTTGTTTCATAACTCGAAAAAGATCCAACGAAGTCGAAGTGTTGATGCTATTTCGCCAAAAGGATCCCAATCGGCATAAATGGAATGGCATAGGCGGGAAAATAGAAAAAGGTGAAACCATCGATGAATCGATGGAACGCGAAATTCTTGAAGAAACTGGATTGAAAGTAAGGGGGATGAGCTTTCGAGGAATCGTGACATGGAATGAAACAGGTGGAATGTATGTTTACAGAGCTGAAGATGAAGGGGGAGGGCTATTCTGCCTGTGATGAAGGGGAACTTGCCTGGAAGCCATTTCAATGGGTTATGGAGGCAAGTGAAGTTGTGTCCAACATAAAGTATTACCTGAAAGATATATTACAGGATGAACCACCACAAGAATTTGCATGTACCTATGAAAATGAACAATTAATATCAGTCAAAAAGAAGCCTCTGCATGATATGGCAAAAGAATTGACTTTCAATTGAAAACCGCCCATTTGCGGTTTTTTTTGCCTTTTTGATTCCTGAGCCAAGCGGCGGGGGAATATTCGGAATATTGATATATTTATGAGTTAAGCAAGACTCTGAAATTAATCCATCTAATTAATTTCCTCATAAAGTCGGGGCTTGTAAAAGGAAATCCGGAAATGGTATTGCCCGTAAGATCGTTTCGTACCCATATGAGGACACACAAAAATAGCTGCAGATTCCTGCAGCTATCAGACTGTAGACAAACTCGATGAAAATCGACTTTGCCTATTTTTATAGCTTGTAGCAATTTGGACGTTGATTGGAACGTAGGGCACTCGCTTTCCGCGGGCGGTCGGGGAGCCTCCTCGGCTTTCGCCTGCGGGGTCTCCCCTAGACGCGCTTTTCCCGCAGGAGTCTCGAACACCCGCTCCAATCAACTTTGTCTTACCTTTTAGATAGAACACTTTTGCCTGGAGTAGGCTATGGTTTCCATGATAAAGTACCTCCTACTCCATGTTCGGGAAAAATTATGAGCGCGACGTTTTAAAGATACAGACCTGTTTGAACAGATTTTCTATCGCATTTAATGACAGCTGCTAATAAAAAGTCAATAAGTGCTGAACACGTTTTCGTGGATTCCACACATGTGAAAGCCAGTGCGAATAAACGGAAATTTGAAAAGTTCGTAAAGAAACACGAGCGTATCAAGGAAGTCTTCAAGAAGAAATCAATCAAGATCGTGAAAACCATGGAAAAAAGTCTTTTCCACCAGATAAATTTCCGAACAAAAAAGTTTGCCTATTCATTCCAAGCGGCCGCAGACCGCAACGGTTTTGACTGGAAATACACATGACAGTCCAGACCTTAGAGCCACTAGTTGAACAAGTGATTGAGAAAGTTGGAAAATCGTAAGCCGTTGCCGCAGATGCAGCTTATAAAACACCAGCGATTATAAGCTACCTATTTAACAAAGAAATCATACCGGCTTTACCTTATACACGTCCTCGCACCAAAGAAGGATTTTTCCGCAAACAGGACAATGTATACGATGAACATTTTGATTGTTACCTTTGCCCTTCGGGCGAAACTTTAAAGTACTCAACAACAAATAAAGAGGGCTATTGCGAGTACAAATCGCCAAAACATATTTGTACAACATGCACATTTTTATCTCGGTGTACAGAAAGTAAAGACTGTCAAAAAGTGGTGACACGGCATATCTGGCAAACACATGTGGAAGAAGCAGATCATCTGCGTCATCATCAAGATGTAAAACCTATATATGCAAAACGTAAAGAAACGATTGAGCGTGTATTCGCAGATGCAAAAGAAAAGCATGGTATGCGTTGGACTACTTTAAGGGGACTTAAAAAATTGTCAGTGCAGGCGACGCTAACTTTCACTGCCATTCATTTAAAGAAGATGGCCAATTGGACATGGCGAGGTCCAAAAATGGCCTAACATGTGGGCTCGTAGAGCCGCAATCTCTTAACTTTAGGCGAAAATTCAAAGGGGATTTCAAAAGGGGTTCAGAATATTTTAATTCCGAACCCCTTTTGTCTACAAAATGATAGCTGCAGATTCCTGCAGCTATTTTGTATTGCCTTTTTCTTTTGCTTCAGCCTCGGCAAGCTTTTTCAGCAAGACTGGTGTAGGCATATGCATGATTTGCTCTAAAGGCAGATTTAGTGACTTGGATAACTTTAATGCAGTTTCCGGTGATATTTGCAATGGTTTCATGGCACTTTCTCCTATCGAAATGTAATAACTAGTTCCAGTGTAGCCCCTGTTCAACAATTATTCAATCCTTACTTGACTCTTTCGCCACTATACGACTTCCAAACGATTTATTCGTTTGGAAGTTAATGTAGAAATGACTCAGGCCCTTTTACCTTGACAAAAGAACCGTGTGGAGTCCAGAATGACATGTAAATAGACTGAAAGAATCACTCTTTTTGAGGGTAACCTGACTTAATTTCAATTAAATAGGTATAAAGAATCGCATTTTATTGTTAGGTATAATGGATTAGCTTTGTCGTGATTTTCAAAATCCTGGGAGTGTGATATGGGGATTTTCATAAAAGTGAAGCACTGGTTTCAAAAAGCAAATGAAACAGATGGCATATTGGATGTAAGCAGTGAACAGGTGAAACTTTAGGTTAAAATCATCGATTTAACGGAATATGTTTTAAAGGTGATCAATAATTTAGAGAGGCAATCGAACTCCAGGTCGAGGGAGTTGTTGATGCCTTTTATCAAAATTCTGCAGGTTCCTGAATTGAAAGGGATTATAACGGTGCACAGCACAGTGGGAAGATTGAGAAAAACGTTAATTACTCATATGTTATCTTTATTCAATGGTGTGATTGACGATGATTTTGTTAAATTGCGGACAAAGTGGCGAAGACTCAATATTGTATTGGCTTACAGCCCCGGTGGTATTCACCCGGTTTTCAAAATGTAAAGAATCACTTGCAAAGAATCGTCTTTGAACAAACCAAGAATGATGATGAGCAGCGGGCTTTAATATCAGCGATAGGATAGATACTCAATCTCGAACAGCAATTAGTGAAAAGGTTTCGAGGCATGCCTTACAAATGAATTGTAGAATGGAAAATAGGCCCTTGCATACGGGCCTATCTTCACATGGTAATGCACATGTTCTTATAACCATTTTACTTTAGGTTCAGTTTTATCGATAATCCGCTTGATGTTTGCGCGATGCCGGTAAAAAATGAAGATCGTTATTAAACTGATTACAATAATGAGCGGCAAATCTTTAATATGAAAAACTAAACTGTAGATGAGAGCAAGTAGACAAGCAATCATGGATGAAAGCGAGACATATTTGGATATGTATAAGGATATAAAGAAAATGATGACGGCAAAGACAAAAAACCATGGTTCATAAGCAAGAATGACACCAGCAGAAGTTGCCACGGCTTTTCCGCCCCGAAAGTTTGCAAAAATGGGAAACATATGACCGACTACCGCAATAACTCCGGCTAGCAATAAATGCATTTCCACGCCTAGTATATACGGCAGGTAAGTTGCTAGGGTACCCTTAAGTATATCCATGATAGTAACGGTTAGTCCTGCCTTGACACCAAGTGTCCTGAAGGTATTTGTCCCGCCTAGATTTTTACTGCCATGCTCCCGGATGTCGATTTTGTAAAATGTTTTACCGATTATTAAACCGGACGGAATCGAACCGATCAGGTAGGCAGCCAGTATAGTGATAAATGTAAGCATTCTATTACCCTTTCTTTAAGAAAAATCTTCTTTTTTTATCACGTTTAAGGAAGATTGTTCCCTTTTTCAAAAATAAACGTGTAGAAATAGCTAAAAACAGCCCTGAAATACCTGTTAAGCTTCTCTTATTGTAACATTTTCGTGACAAAATGGTACGGCTGTCCAAAAAAAATCCACTAAAAAAATGAATTTTCCTTGATGGACCTACATCTTTTGATATACGTTAAGTTCATGAACGGTAAAAGGTTTAGACTTCCTTATTTTCGTAAATATATAATGAACGATGCCTCCTTGTATAAATTGTTACAATACGTGGTAGTCTGTATGAACATAAGAAAGTTAAGTGAGTCATGCCTTTTCTAAACTTATTCTTTCTTGTATAATGATTTTTCTTAATAATGGTAATAAACAGCTTTTCTCTGTAAAATACCTTTGTTAGGAATACTCTTTAATCAAATATTACATTTTATTATAAAAGGGGATTGAAAAGAATGATAGAAAATCCAAGCAGGGAAGAAATGGGAAAGATGCTGAAAAAATCGAAGCGCATCGCTGTCGTCGGTTTATCTGATAACCCTGAGCGCACTTCTTATATGGTATCGAAGGCCATGCAGGATAGCGGATACGAAATCATCCCGGTAAACCCTGCTGTAGCTGAAGTGCTGGGTGTAAAGGCAGTAAAAGCCCTGAAAGATATTGAAGGGCACGTCGATATCGTCAATGTTTTCCGCCGTTCAGAGTTCCTTCCGGAGATAGCCAAGGAATTTGCAGAAATCGATGCAGATATCTTTTGGGCGCAGCTAGGAGTGGAAAATGAAGAAGCCTATAATTTCTTGAAAGAAAAAGGACATACTGTCATCATGAATCGATGTATAAAAGTCGAACACGCCCTTACTAAGTAAAATGAAGAGCGGAACTTCCGCTCTTTTTTTAAGGTATCGCTTTATTTCTGGAGAAAAACTGAAAGGCAGCATAGCGGGCATTGAGCGGTCGGGCAAAATTAAGCCATTAAAGCTTAATTTGATTTAAATATAAAAGTATATTTGCCAAATGAAAATTTACCGCTACAATTAGAATGGTAGCTATGATACGTTTTGTTCCACACAAATGTGCTAACGCTAATAAAAAGGACAAAAAAATAGAACACTTGTTCTTTGTTCATGAAAGTATTATACTTGTTATAATGATAATAACGTATTAATGGATTTGTTAAGCTAGTGAGTCATTTCATTGCAGTATGATTTGGCCCGGAAATTGTGTTTAGTAAGGAAAGGGGAATTTCTGTGGCAAAGAAAGTAAAAACAATCGAGTACAATGATGATGCAATTCAGGTACTGGAAGGACTCGAAGCGGTCAGAAAACGTCCCGGTATGTATATCGGCAGTACTGATGCACGCGGACTTCATCATTTAGTGTACGAGATTGTAGATAACTCCGTAGATGAGGCTTTAGCTGGATATGGAGACCAAATTAGTGTGAAAATACATAAAGATAACAGTGTAAGTGTATCCGATAAAGGGCGTGGAATGCCTATTGGCATGCATAAATTAGGTAAACCGACGCCTGAGGTCATTTTAACGATTCTTCATGCTGGAGGTAAATTTGGACAAGGCGGATATAAAACGAGTGGAGGCCTTCATGGAGTCGGTGCTTCGGTCGTTAACGCGTTGTCTGAATGGCTTGTCGTGACAATCAAGAGGGACGGGTTCATATACGAACAACGTTTTTTCAATGGAGGAAAGCCAGAAACCACACTGGAGAAAATCGGCAAAACAAATCAAGCTGGGACCAAAATCCACTTCAAGCCTGATCCTAAAATATTTTCGGTCACGACTTTTAATTATGAGATCCTGTGTGAGCGCCTTCGCGAATCAGCTTTTCTTTTAAAAGGCATGAAGATAGAATTAACGGATGAGCGTAACGACCATAATGAAATTTTTCACTATGAAAATGGCATTGAAGCGTTTGTTGATTATTTAAATGAAGAGAAAGAGACACTCCATAGTGTAGTCAGCTTAGAAGGGGAACAAAATGGGATCGAAGTCGAACTTGCCTTTCAATTCAACGATGGTTATTCAGAAAATATTCTAAGCTTCGTGAATAACGTTCGTACAAAAGACGGAGGCACCCATGAGATTGGTGCAAAAACGGCCATGACACGGGCATTCAATGATTATGCCAGAAAAATGGGGCTATTAAAGGAAAAAGATAAAAACCTCGAAGGTACCGATATACGTGAAGGCTTGTCTTCAATCATTTCAGTGCGCATCCCTGAAGAACTTCTTCAATTCGAAGGACAAACCAAAAGCAAACTTGGAACCAGCGAAGCCCGTTCTGCAGTCGATTCCATCGTATCAGAGCACCTAGCCTACTTTTTTGAAGAAGATCCGACCACAAGTACCCTATTGGTTAAAAAAGCGATTAAAGCGTTCCAGGCAAGGGAAGCGGCACGCAAAGCCCGTGAAGACGCAAGAAGCGGGAAGAAACGGAAAAAATCCGATGCCATCCTTTCCGGGAAATTAACACCGGCCCAATCGAAAAATCCCGAACGAAATGAATTGTATCTTGTAGAAGGTGACTCTGCTGGGGGATCCGCTAAACAAGGGCGGGATCGCCGTTTCCAAGCAGTTCTACCTTTGCGGGGTAAAGTTATCAATACAGAAAAGGCAAAACTGGCGGATATTTTTAAAAACGAGGAAATAAATACGATCATCCATGCCATCGGCGGAGGTGTCGGGGCGGAGTTCAATACGCCGGACACTAACTATGATAAAGTGATCATCATGACTGATGCCGATACGGATGGGGCCCATATCCAAGTGCTGCTGCTGACTTTCTTTTACCGATATATGAAGCCGTTAATAGAGTCAGGAAAGGTTTACATTGCCTTGCCCCCTTTATATAAAGTGAGCAAAGGGACAGGGAAGAAAGAAGTCATTGAATATGCTTGGAGCGATGAGGAGCTCCAGGGAGCGATAGACAAGGTGGGGAAAGGCTATATGATTCAGCGCTATAAAGGGCTGGGTGAGATGAATGCCGATCAATTATGGGATACCACCATGAACCCGGAAACAAGGACATTGATACGTGTGAAGATCGATGATGGAGCACGTGCAGAAAGACGTGTGACAACTTTGATGGGAGATAAGGTTGAACCGCGTCGTAAGTGGATTGAAGCCAATGTCGCTTTTGGTCTCGAAGAGGAATCGAATATTTTAGATAATGAAAATATGTCGATTGAAGAGGAGGTCATTAACGATGGTATTTGAAGAAACGTTTCGGGATTTGCCGCTTGAAGAGGTAATTGGTGACCGCTTCGGCCGTTATAGTAAATATATTATCCAAGATCGGGCACTTCCTGATGCAAGGGACGGCTTAAAACCGGTGCAGCGCAGGATATTGTATGCGATGCATGTCGAAGGAAACACTCAGGAAAAAGGATTCAGGAAATCCGCAAAAACGGTCGGTAATGTAATCGGTAACTATCACCCTCACGGAGATTCATCCGTTTATGAGGCAATGGTTCGGATGAGCCAAGACTGGAAGCTGCGGAAGGTCATGGTCCAAATGCACGGAAACAATGGTAGCATTGATGGTGATCCGCCTGCTGCGATGCGGTATACGGAAGCGAGGCTTTCATCGATTGCCTCCGAGATGCTGCGGGATATTGAAAAAAGGACGGTCGATTTTGTACCGAACTTTGATGATACTTCTGAAGAGCCCATTGTTTTGCCTGCAATGTTCCCAAACCTGCTTGTAAACGGCTCTACAGGAATTTCAGCCGGCTATGCCACTGAAATCCCGCCACATCAACTTGGTGAAGTCATTGATGCTGCCATTATGCGAATCGATAAGCCGGAAGCGACAGTCCCTGATTTAATGACTGTCATTAAAGGGCCGGATTTTCCTACTGGCGGTATCATTCAAGGAATTGAGGGCATTCGTAAGGCCTATGAAACAGGTAAAGGGAAAATAATCATTCGCGGGTTGGCGGAAGTGGAAACGATTCGGGGCGGCAAACAGCAAATCGTCATCACTGAAATCCCATATGAAGTCAATAAAGCAAACCTTGTTAAGAAAATGGATGAATTCCGTCTAGACCGGAAAGTGGAAGGTATCGCCGAAGTAAGGGATGAGACCGACCGTACAGGACTGCGCATTGTCATCGAACTGAAAAAAGAAGCAGATGCAAATGGAGTCCTGCATTATTTATATAAAAATTCCGATCTCCAAATTGCCTACAATTTCAATATGGTTGCAATTTATAAAAAGCGGCCAACATTGATGAGCCTGCCTAAAATGCTCGATGCTTATATCGAACACCGTAAAGAGGTAATCGTGAACCGTTCACGTTATGAGCTGCAAAAGGCACATGACAGGGCACATATCGTCGATGGATTAGTGAAAGCTTTATCCATATTAGATGAAGTCATCGCTGTCATCCGGGCATCTAAAGACAAACGGAACGCTAAAGATAACCTCATAGCTAAATTTGCTTTTACAGAAGCGCAAGCTGAAGCCATTGTCTCCTTGCAGTTATATAGGCTGACAAATACGGATATTACAGCACTTGAAGCAGAGGCAGCGGAATTGAAGGACAAAATTGAAGAATTGACAAAGATTCTTGGAAGTGAAAAGGTTCTTCTTCAAGTAATTAAAAAAGAACTTCGATTCATTAAAAAGGGTTTTGATGATGGACGGCGTTCCAAAATCGAAAAAGAAATTGAAGAAATCAAAATAAATCTTGAAGTCTTGATTGCGAGTGAAGACGTAATGGTTACCGTGACGAAAGAAGGCTATGTCAAACGGACATCGTTACGATCTTATGCAGCATCAGGAGGGCTTGATTTTGGCATGAAGGATTCCGATCGCCTGCTCCAGAGGCTGGAGATGAATACAACAGATGTCCTGTTGCTGTTCACGTCCAAAGGGAACTACCTCTATTGTCCAGTTCATCAGCTTCCTGATATTCGCTGGAAGGAAACCGGTCAGCATATCGCTAACATCATTCCAATCGACAGGGAAGAGCAAATCATAAAAGCGATTCCAATCAAAGATTTTACCATGCCGGAATTCTTAGTTTTCATCACGAAAAATGGTATGGTGAAAAAGACAGAATTAGCTTCCTATAAAGCTCAGCGTCATTCAAAACCACTGGTTGGTGTAAATTTAAAAGGTGACGATGAACTGGTCGATGTCCATCATACGAATGGACAGGCTGACCTTTTCCTAGTCACTCATAATGGCTATGGTTTATGGTTTGATGAAGAAGAAGTAAGTGTTGTCGGTGTCCGGGCAGCAGGAGTCAAAGGGATTAACTTGAAAGAAAATGACTATGTCATTGGCGGAAAGGTTTTGGCCAAGGATAGTAAAGAATCGATCTTTATCGTTACACAGCGCGGGGCCATTAAGAAAATGAAATTAACCGAGTTTGAAAAAACGAGCCGGGCAAAACGCGGTGTCGTGGTCTTGAGGGAATTGAAATCGAATCCTCATAGGGTCATTGGTTTCGATATCATTAACAAAACCGACAGTCTATTCATTCTTTCCGAAAAGGGAACCATTGAAACGATTCATGCCGCTTCATTAAAAAATCATGATCGATATACGAATGGATCATTTGTTTTTGATGAAACGGTTAGTGGAAAAGCGAAAGAATTATGGAAAATATCATTGGAAGATGACACAGCCATAGAGCAGTGAATCATTTTTTTGAACGGGATGCTGACCTTGATCAGCATCCCGTTTTATTTTCCTGAAAATGATCAGTATATCCACAGGCCAGCACTATAGTTGGGTCTTTATACGAAAGCAATGTCTTAATTCAAAAATGACTTATTGAGTCAAATTTAAATCCTAGAATTATGAACCTGGAATTATTAAAAACGCAGCAAATAATTCAATTTTGAATTTTAGCATTAACTGAATCAACGTATCAAAACGATTTATTTTTGGCACACTCCTTGCATGTTGTTAGTATGACTTCTTTATTTTTGAATGAAGAAAGGGGAGGACAAATGGATAGACCTTGGATAAAGCATATCCCGTCCGGAAATCCAATAGAGATTGATATTCCTGAAATTTCATTGACAGAACTATTTTTTCAATCAGTCGAACAGTATTTGGATAATACAGCGGTAACGTTCATGGAGAAAAGGTATACATATTCAGAGTTGGGGAAGTTAGTGAAAAAATGTGCCCGCTTGCTTGCTGATGAAGGGATTGGAAAGGGAGATCGTGTGGCTATCATGCTTCCTAATTGTCCCCAATATCCAATTGGTTTTTTTGGAACTCTTTTGAATGGAGCCATTGTTGTCCAAATCAATCCAATGTATAAGGCGAACGAATTAATGCATGTCCTGAAAGATTCAGGTGCAAGGCACATCATTGTACTCGACGATTTATTGCCCATAGTTGAAGCTGTCATAGCTGAAACCGATGTTGAAAAGGTGTTGAGCGTGTCGCTGGAAAAGGGCAAATGTGAAATGACAAAAAAACTGCTATCTGTTACAGAGGCGGATTTCACTGTGGAGATTGAACCTGCTAAAGATGTCGCCGTCCTCCAATATACTGGAGGAACGACAGGGCGTTCTAAAGGCGCGATGCTAACCCATCGTAATATCGTAGCCAATACGCTGCAAAGTGCAGCCACTTCAAGAATCAATACTCAAAAGGGGAAGGAAAGGGTACTGGGCGTTTCCCCATTATTTCATGTTTACGGCATGACTTCAGGGATGAACCTGACGTTTTATAATGGCGGGGAATTAATTCTTGTATCCCGATTTCAGGTAACGGAGATCGTCGATATTATCACTAATCTTAAACCGACTATTTTTCCAGGGGTACCGACGATGTATATTGCTTTATTACAATATTACCAGTCCCATCCATTTGATTTGCATACATTGACATCTTGCGTTTCGGGTTCGTCACCATTGCCATTGCATGTATTGTCAAGGTTTAACGAACTTAGTGGAACAAAGATTGCGGAGGGCTATGGACTGTCCGAGGCGTCACCAGTCACGCACCGGAATCCAGTCAGCGGCCTGCAAAAACCAGGAAGTATCGGGATTCCGATACAAAATACGGATGCCGCCATAATTGACAGCATTACAGGAGAGCCAGCCCTCTTGGTTGATACACCAGGTGAATTGGTCATAAAGGGTCCACAGGTAATGAAAGGTTATTGGGGCATGCCTGAAGAGACGAAGAAGACGATTCAAAACGGATGGCTGCATACCGGTGATATGGCCAAGATGGATGAAGATGGCTTCTTTTACATTGTGGGACGGAAGAAAGAGATGATCATCGCAGGTGGATTCAATATTTATCCAATTGAAATTGAAGATATACTATACAGCCACCCTAAGGTTCTGGAAGCTGCCGTCTTTGGCGTTCCCGATCAATATCGCGGTGAAACGGTACATGCAGCGGTAGTTCTAAAACCAAGTGAAAGAATAACTGAAAACGAATTGAAGGATTATTGCCGAAAGCAGCTCGCTGCCTTCAAGGTCCCAAAAGCAATCACATTTGAAAGTGAACTTCCGAAGACGGCGGTCGGTAAAATTTTAAAACGCAAGCTTCAAGAAAAACATATCGCTCATTCGAACTAGATATGAAAGCGTTAACAACCAATTCGCAGATAAAGGGGAATGCAAATGGACTTTCGCTTAGATGAAGACATCCTGCTACTTAAAGAAAATATACGCCAGTTTATCGAAGAACAAATCGATCCATTTTCCATGCAGATAGAGGATGAAGATCATATCCCGGAATCCATCATAAATTTATCGAAGGAAATCGGGCTATTCGGACTTAGTATCCCGGAAAGGTATGGCGGACTCGGAATCGGGATGGTGGGAAAATGTGCTTTATATGAGGAAATCGGTAAAACACATAATGGATATACCACTCTGATTGGGGCCCACACCGGTATAGGGACGGTAGGGATAGTAGAAATGGGCAATGAAATGCAAAAGGAAAAATATCTACCAGATATGGCAAGCGGTAATAGAATTGGCGCTTTTGCTTTAACTGAGCCTGCAGCGGGGTCCCATGCTACGAATCTCAAAATGACGGCGGTCAAAAATGGCGATAAATATATTTTAAATGGTACCAAGCATTATATAACGAATGCAGATGTAGCAGATATTTTTACAGTTATGGCCGTTACGGACAAAGATAAAGGGGCGAAAGGGATCACCTCATTCATAGTAGAAAAGGATTTTCCGGGTTTTAGAGTTGGTAGCCTGGAAAGGAAGATGGGTCTTCGAGGTTCACATTCGGCCGAATTATTTTTTGAAGATTGCGAGGTTCCTGCTGAAAATGTACTGGGGGACGTCGGCCAAGGGTATGTAAATGCCTTGAAAATCCTTGCAAATGGCCGGGCAGGCCTTGCTGCCCGTAATTTGGGGTCCTGTCAATACCTGCTCGATCTTTCTACCAAATATGCCACAGAACGTGAACAATTCAATGTCCCGATCATTGATCATCAAGCCGTATCCCATATGATTGCCGAGATGGCAATCGAAATAGAAGCACTTCGCTCATTCACATACAGGGTCGCATGGATGGTCGATCAGAAAGAAAAAATCATTAAAGAAGCGGCCATGCTTAAGTTGTATGGTTCGGAAGTATATAATCGTGTCGCTGATAAGGCCGTACAGATTCATGGCGGGATGGGATACATGAAGGATTATCCAGTTGAACGTTTCTATCGGGATGCCCGAATCACCAGAATATATGAAGGTACGTCCGAAATCCAAAAAAATATCATTACCGGACAATTGAAGAGAAAATATCAAAACTAGTCTAATTGGAAAGCGGAGGGGTTAATATGGATTTACGTCTATCAGATGAACAAAAAATGGTACAAAAAACAATACGCAAGTTCGTGGAAAATGAATTGATTCCATTGGAAAATGAAGTGCTTCGCAATGAAATGGCAGGGAAACCTAGTTTACCAGAGGGGACATTGAAAGATTTACAGGAAAAAGCAAAAAAAGCGGGGTTTTGGGGCATCAATACCCCGGAGGAATATGGCGGGGCAGACCTAGGTCAGCTCATGATGGCAATTGTCTTGATGGAAGTGTCAAAAACGTTTGTACCATTCAGCTTTGGAGGTTCGGCTGATAACATCCTTTATTATGCAAATGAAGAACAGAAACAGAAATATCTGATCCCTACTATTAATGGTGAGAAAAAGTCCTGTTTTGCCATGACGGAGCCGGGGGCTGGGTCCGATACGCGAAATATTAAAATGACGGCAGTAAAAGAAGGAAATGAATGGGTGCTTAACGGAGAAAAAACATTCATCACTGGAGGAAATGATGCCGATTTCGTCATGGTCATTGCCGTAACTGACAAAGAACGTCATCAAGCAACCGGGACGGAAGGGGTAACCTGTTTCATTGTAGACCGTGATATGGGCTGGAGATCAGAATATATCAATACGATGGGAGAATGGGGACCGGCCGGTTTAGTTTTTGATAATGTCAGGGTACCCGAAGAAAACATCTTGGGGGAAGTGCATGGCGGTTATAAACTAGGCTTGGAATGGATTGGGTTTGCAAGATGGATAGTGGGCGCACGTGCTGTCGGTTCTGCGGAAAGATTGCTGCAAATGGCTATAGAATACGCTAAAGAACGAGTAACTTTCGGTAAACCGATCGCTGAGCGCCAGGCCATTCAATGGCAGATAGCTGATTCCGCTGTAGAGATTGAAGCCGCAAGATGGCTTGTATTGAATGCGGCTTTTACACTTGATAATGGAGAAGACAACCGCCATTTAGCTTCAATGGCTAAACTCTATGGAGCCAATATGGGGAATCGGGTCGTTGATCGTGTATTGCAGATTCACGGTGGCATGGGCTATACGAAGGAGCTTCCCATCGAACGCTGGTACCGCGAAGCCAGGCTTTGGAGGATTTATGATGGTACGGATGAAATACAGCGTATGATCATTTCCCGAAATTTGATTAAGGGACATGTTAAAGTAGGGCAATTTTTATAATAGATTAGGAGGAGACGATTATGACAGGGAGATTTTCAGGGAAAACAGCTTTAGTTACAGGTGGAAGCAGGGGGATTGGCCGGGCGATCGTCGAACTGTTTGCCAGTGAAGGCGCAAACGTAGCGATTATCGATATCAACGAAGAGGTTTTGACAGCAACAGGAAATGAACTAAGGGATAAGGGTTATACCATTTTTACCAAAGTGGCCAACGTGGTCAATCCAGAAGAGGTGGAAGCATCGATAAAAGAAATAGCCGACACATTCGGATCCCTTGATATTCTCGTGAATAATGCTGGGGTCATCCGGGATAATTTACTTTTTAAAATGACCGATTCTGATTGGCAGACGGTAATGGATGTGCATTTAAAAGGTACTTTCAATGCAGTACGTGCCGCCCAGAAGCATATGGTTGCAAATAAGTACGGAAGAATCATCAATATATCATCCACTTCGGCCCTTG
Source organism: Peribacillus sp. S4 (assembly GCF_046715815.1). Taxonomy (NCBI): domain Bacteria; kingdom Bacillati; phylum Bacillota; class Bacilli; order Caryophanales; family Bacillaceae; genus Peribacillus; species Peribacillus sp. S4. The sequence goes on from NZ_CP175708.1 coordinate 2,348,143, forward strand.
GGAACCGCGGGCAGGCTAATTATTCAGCCGCAAAAGCTGGGCTTCAGGGGTTAACAAAAACACTGGCGATTGAACTTGGCAAATATGGGATAACGGCTAATTCGGTTGCACCAGGCTTTATCGAAACCGAAATGACGAAAGAAACAGCTAGGCGGGTGGGAGTGAGTTTTGAACAATTCATCCAGGATAGGGCAAACAGTATTCCAGTTGCCAGAAGCGGTTTGCCAAGTGATATTGCTCATGCTGTTGCATTCTTTGCCGATGAGGCATCCTCATTCATTAGCGGGCAGGTTTTATATGTTGCGGGCGGTCCGAAAAATTAAGGGAAAAGGCGGGATGTTATGTTCAACGAAAGTATTGGAAAACGATCCAACCCCGTTAAAAATATAGTTGAACGGGGAGCCGTTAAAAAATTCGCATTATCGATTGGTGATCCCCACCCGATTTTCATTGATGAAGAAACAGGCAGGCAATCAAGGTACGGTACGAATATCGCTCCACCAACTTTCCCAAGGGTCTTTGATTTTGGGACGATTGAAAGCTTAAATCTCCCGAATAAAGGCTTGATTCACGGTGAGCAGGTTTATCGCTATAACAGGCCGCTTAAGGTAGGGGAAGAAATCACCTGTTATACGGAAGTGAAAGACTATTATGAGAAAAAAGGGAAACAAGGGGAAATGGGATTTCTAGCCTTTAAAAATTATGGGACGGATGTAAATGGGGAAATTGTCTTCACTGCTGAACAGCTTGTCATTTTAAATGAAACGATCAGAAGGATGGTGATGAGTAAGTGACGACATTAACCGAACTTCATATTGGTGACTCGTTACATTCCATCGAGCTTGCACCTGTAACACGACTGGACCTCATTAAATATGCCGGCGCATCAGGTGATTTCAATCCCATTCATACCATTGATGAGGAAGCAAAAAATGCTGGTCTTCCAGGTATCATCGCACATGGGATGTGGACGATGGGAAACCTTGCAAAGCTATTCAGTAATCTTTATGAAATTGGGTTTATCGAAGAATACAAGATTCGTTTCAAGGGCATGGTTTTCTTGAATAATGTCATAACTCTTCAAGCGGATCTAAAAGAAAAAAATGGGAATAGATATTTTTTCAACGTAGCGGCCACTAACCAGTCAGGTAAGGAAGCGATCAGTGGAGAGGTTATTTTTAAGACTTACTGAGGTAAAGTAGTGATGAAAATTATTTCATCACTACTTTTTTTAGGAGCGAAATTCGACAATTTTAAAGGAGTTTCGAAAATTATCCAGAATTGTACTTAAAAAGAATTCTTTTTGCGGCGATGAGGTGAATAGTAATGAATCAAGTGAAACAGGATTCTCAGCTTAATTTGCTCAAAGAGTGGACCTTTCCTGCACTAGTCGTGGATTCTGCAAATCGGATTAAGGATTGGGGAAACTATTTTAATCAATTGTTAAGCCAGGATGGTAATCATACATTAAACGAACAATTCGATGAGTGGCAATTTCTCGATAATAAAAGGCTTGCAGCTGCAAGGCTGCATGATAAACGGTATTTATTTTTATTAATGAAACAAATGGATGCTGACAATATTCTTTATATAGGCAGGGAAACGGAATTTTTGGATGATTTACTGATTGATGCTCATGAGACGGATAAATTGAATCGCGCACTGGATGCAATAATCGAAAATTCCTATGATGGAATATACATCACCGATCAAGATGGAATCACGCTTTATACCAATTCGGCAATTGAACGGATCACAGGCATACCAAAAGAGTACTATATCGGCAAATCTGTGGACCAATTGATTAAACGCGGCATACTGAATGCGTCGGTGACTCATAAGGTAGTGAAGCTGAGACGAACGGTATCAGTCGTACAGGATAATTTTGCGGGAAAGGAAACATTGATAACAGGGAGTCCCGTTTTTAATGCAGAAGGGGAAATAGAGCAAGTCGTTACGAATATAAGGGATTTATCTGATTTAAATGAACTGATGCATGAGTTGACGAAAGCTAATGAACTGAATCATCAATATAAGCAGGAAATTGAGAAACTGCGGAAGATAACGAGCAAAGATGGAGTCGTATTCGTCAGTGATAAAATGAAAATGATTTATGAGATAGCAGAAAGAATATCGGATATTGATGCGACAGTACTCATACTGGGAGAAACGGGTGTTGGAAAGGATGTCCTTGCCCGCAATATCTATAATCGGAGCATCCGGTCTAAAAAAGGAGACTTCATCAAAATAAATTGCGGGGCAATTCCCGCTGATTTATTGGAATCCGAGCTCTTTGGATATGAAGGAGGGGCATTTACCGGAGCCAATCAAAAAGGAAAACCAGGGATGTTTGAGCTTGCAGAGAGTGGTATCCTATTCCTGGATGAAGTCGGTGAGCTTCCCCTGCAACTTCAGGTGAAGCTGCTCCGGGCCCTTCAGGAAAGGGAGATTCAAAGAATCGGAGGTACAAAACCAAAGAAAATCGATGTTCGCATAATAGCAGCCACGAACCGAAATCTTTCGGAAATGGTCAAAACGGGTGATTTTCGTGAAGACCTCTTTTATAGGTTGAATGTCATTCCGATTACGATTCCTCCTCTAAGGGAAAGAAGAGAGGATATCTTGGCATTGACTGACTTGTTTTTAACAAAAGCAAACGAACAATATAAATTCTCAAAAGAAATAGATTCGCGGTTGAAGGAATATTTTTATCAACATGATTGGCCAGGAAATGTCCGTGAATTGATTAATATTGTGGAAAGGCTCGTCGTGCTGACGGATAATCGAATATTATCGATTAACGACCTTCCGGAAGAATATCAGCCGGAAAATCGGAATCAACCGAACCTCAATGCTACCTTAACTTTAAAAGAAGCGGTGGAAAGAGCCGAAAAGGAAATTTTGACGAAAGCGGCTCAAACCTACCAAACTACATATGAAATAGCAGAAGCCCTGGAATCCAGTCAGGCAACAATCGTGAGGAAACTTAAAAAATATCGATTAAAGGTCAGTGGAAAAGAATAGATGAGTTTGAACTGTACCTCCCAATGTTAGAAAATGGGAGGTGCAGTTTTTTTGACTGATTATACGAGTGGCGAAAATTCAATAAAAAAATATAAATTGAATGTGAACCAAAGACGAAAAGATAATATAGAATGGAGCAGCGGTGTCCAACCTAGATTCACCAGATGTAAACATCTTTGGCTAGAGGACGGTCTTACTGAGAAACCAGTCTGCTCGATCAACATATTTATTTATTTATTTATTTAAAGTTCCGATGAATAAGAGGAAAAGCCGATTTATACAGGTGTGGAAGAATATGTAAAGTTACAGAATTAATTTATCAACACTGATTTTCGCTCGAACCTTCAGAATGTCAGAGACAAACAGGGGAATTTATCAATAAGATATCTGATTAAAACCTATTCAATATATTGATTTAAATGGGTTTATTAAAGTTTTAAAACTTGGTAAGCCATTGAAAATCATGTATATTGTTTTTATACACATACAAGGGTAGTGGATCATTTTAATTGGAAAATATATATAAAGAACCAGCTTCACAGTTCAGTCTAATTATTTTTCAAGTAAATCACTAGAAGGGAGATATAGATTTTGGACTCACTCCAGTTAATTGAATATGACATAGCCCTGCTTGTACGTCTAACAACATCCCCAAGTAGACAAATAGGCAACCTAGATCGATCCGAGTTTTTATTGCTAAGTGAATTGGATAAGCATGGGCCACTAGGCATTAATGAATTGTCAGACCAATTGAGACTGAATGTGTCTACCGCAAGTCGCCAGGTTGCCGCTATGGAGTCAAAGGAATTCATTCGCCGTTATCCAGATCCGAAAAACGGACGAATCAGCTTAATTGTCATGACGAAAGAAGGGCAAGAAATATTACATAATGCTCAGAAGTCTCGTCAAGAAAGATTATCCGATATTCTTAAAGACTGGTCAGAGGAAGATTTAAACGTTCTTCAGAGGAATTTAACACGTTTGAATCAGGATATTAAGAACTGGAAAAAAAGATAATCCGAATTTTGATAAGCAGAACCAGTAATGTTTATTACATATTTTAATGAACCTTTTCATGAAAAAGCCTAATTCAAATGTTCTTATTTGAATTAGGCTTTTTCATTTTTCCGTGTTATAGGTTAGTTTGGGTAATATTTTTTTATTGCTATATTTTATATATGTTGTATAATACAAATTGTAAATAGCAAGTTTGGGTATGTTGCATGTTTAACTGCTCAATATGAATGGATGGTGAAGACTTTTTTCTTTTAAAAATATTAAGGAATGGAATTTGACATTCAAAATTAGCTTAGAAAGAAAGGGGGAATTATATGAATTCACAAAATAATGTATTGAGTGGCGAGATGAAGAAACCCCTCTTGCCGGAATACGTGCTCATATCTCTATTAACGTTGTTTTCATTTGGGCCTCAATACTTTACAAGTCTTTCCTACATCTTGAATCAAATGGTTATTCAAAATGGACTTAACTTAAGTACACACGTTATGTTACTTCCATCCATTTGCTCAAATTTGGCTTTTTCGTTAGGTCTCCCATTTGGACGTATCCTTCCCATGAAATATGGAATAAGAAAAATTTATCTTACTTTCATTTTCATATTCCTTGGTGGAACGATCATCAATATTCTATGCTGGGGGATCATTCCGCTCACCATTGGCAGATCACTCCAAGGTTTAGGGGCAGGTGTATTGTTTCTGACAATCCTACCGCTTAGTTTAAGGTCTTACCCAAACAAGGTGCGGAATCTGTTTATATTGTTTGCGATAGGTGGTTTATTTGGTTGCAGCGCGGTAGGTGCATTTGTTGGATCCTTATCTTTAAGTATTTCAGAGTGGCGATGGATATTCTTGTTAAATATTCTCTCATCCCTCATTTGCCTTGTAATAGGGTTCAGGATATTACCCAAAACGAAGCCAGAGTTAAACTCAGGAACGACGAAACATAACATGAAAGGAATTTTCTTATTCACTTTATTAATATTGGACTTGATTTTCCCGCTGTATAACTTACAAGAACACGGCTTTACATCAAATCAGGTTTGGCCATTTTTTGTGATTGCTCTTCTATTGGCGTTATTGTTCATAGCGGTTGATTTTAATGCTGTTGATCCCTTTATTCCAATCCGATCATTGTGGTCAGCAAAAACAGTTTCAGGAACAATTATGGCTTTAACTGCTCATATTGCTCTTATCGTCGCGATTGCAGGAGCTAATGGGTTTTTGAGTAACATTCTTGATCCTCCATTCATATACCTTACGTATTTTTATTTGTGGTTTTTTGTTGGCTTTTTGGCGTCTGGCATCATCTGTACTTTGCTGTATGACAAATGGGGTGCAGGCAGGCTGGGAATGGTAGGATCCATCATCATCATAATGATCAGTATTCAATGGAGATCAATGGGAACCGAGGTTTCTTTAACGGCAATAAATGTTCAAATGGCTTGTATAGGCGTAGGCGTAAGCATGGTGCTATTATCAGGGGCATTGGGAACAGCACTAGCAGGTGACATTCACAAGGCAGTACTACGGTCATCATCCCTGCATTCAATGAGAAATTTATTTGGTTCAATTGCTGGACCAGTACTAGGATGGTTCGCTTATCGAATGCATGCGATTCACTATGAAGATGTTCGAGGGGAAATATCTCTATTGAATCCCGAAACTAACTCAGAGATGGCCGGATTGGTCCGCAATTATATCAATAATGGACATACACTTACAGAGGCAAAAAGCATGGCTTATTATTCAATGGTTGAGAATAGTCAAAAAGGTGCGCTTCTAGGTGCTTACCATGATTTATTTACCATTCTCCTGGTATTAGGCATAATCATGTTGTTAGCTTCCATCGGAAAGGCTGTAACGGGCAAAGGAAGGTCGCTAGTGCAGAAAGAGCAGCACATTTTACTTCCAGCACCATTGGAAAAAACGAATAAAAAGGGGAAATACGTATGAGTAAAGGTCGTTTAATAATTGCCAATATTTTAGGTATTCTTGTTGTAATTGCTTTGCTAGCAGGCGGTGCCTACTTTTATTATCAAAATGAGAACTTTGTTAAAACCGATGATGCGAAGGTATCTGCAGACATGGTTCAAATTGTAGCACCAGCTTCTGGTATGCTCAAAGATTGGAATATTAAAGAGGGTAAAGCTGTTACAAAAGGAAAGGCAATAGGAACAATTGATGAAGAAGGTCAAGCCGTTTCCATAAAGTCTACCATGGAGGGAACGATTATTAAAAATGGAGCAGGAAATGACCAGCTAGTACAAGGTGGCCAAGTGCTAGCTCAAGCTGCAGACCTCAAGCATTTATACATTACAGCTAACATCAAGGAAACAGATTTAAAGGATATTGAAAAAGGCGATTCAGTGGATATAAACGTAGATGGCGATACCGACGTAACTTTCGAAGGAAAAGTTGAAGAAATCGGCTATGCTACTAAATCTGTATTTTCGTCTTTACCAGAGTCGAATACGGGCAATTTCACAAAGGTCACTCAAAAAGTTTCTGTTAAAATCTCAATTATGAATCCATCTGCCAAAGTACTTCCTGGTATGAATGCTAAAGTTAAAATCTCGTTGTAGATGAAAATTCGCATCAATGCAACCAAGAGGAGTGGGGAATTTTATGAAAATCTATGTAGTCTATGATAGTGAAGGTGAACATACAAAGGCACTGGCATATTCAATAGCGGAAGGGGCTCAAGAAGTGTATGGTGCAGAAGTGCATATAGATCATGTGGATCAGGCAGATGTATATAAGCTATCAGAAATGGATGCGATTGTATGGGGATGTCCTGGACATTTCGGGACGATTAGCTCTGGATTAAAAGCTTGGATAGATAAATTAGGGTTCTTATGGGCAGAAGGTAAGCTGATAAACAAAATTGGTGCTGTATTTTGTACGACTGCTACCGTCCATGGAGGATTAGAAGCAACGATGCTTAACCTCATTACTCCAATGCTTCACCAAGGGATGATTATCGTCGGCTTACCTGGTAATGTTCCAGAAAATGCTTTATATGGATCTTATTACGGGGTAGGGGTGTCCTGTCCTGTTGATAGTACAGATTTGCTTCCTAAGCAAGCCCAAGAGTTAGGAAGAGCTTTAGGAAAACGTGTAGCGGAAGTCACACAAACTCTAACACATGTACAGTAAGGGGTTGGTCAGATGGTGACCATTATTGCTTGCATAGGATTGGCTATGGCTGTTATTGGGGGATTGTTCAAGATTAATTTCTGGTCAACTTCAAAAGAAGAGATGGCACGTGAAACGGTTATAAACGAAACTGGTAAGGAAGCCATCCATTCACCTGACAAATCTGAATTGGTTCCAGAGGTTCCAGAGGAGACTCTAACTGCTTCCGTTGGGCAGGTTAAGCACATGAACGATCAGGCCTACCGCCAAGCCCTTCAATGTTTCCAGGATACGACGCAGGAAGATTTAAACATCAAGGGATTGGCTATGAAGGATGAAGAATATAGAAAAGCGTTAAAAACCATGAATCGTAAGCGTGACAATGAAAAAAACGGAGAAGTGTAGAAAAAATCCTAAGGATGAACTAACTCTAAAAAGTGAGGTAACATTAAATCGTGAGTTAAGTACACCTGCAAGGTAACGGTTCTTAGACATTATGAATGCGTGACCATTCGATCGGTAAGAGATTTGAGGATTAACAATAATTTACTAGCTGATCTCCGTGGTAAAAGCAAATAAGGAAATCTTGACGAAAGCGGCTTAAACCTACCAAATTACCATGAAATTGGAGAAGCGCTTGATTCCTCATGCAACAATTGTGAAGAAACTTAAAAAATATCGAGGTCGTGTAAATGATAGGTAAGTATGAGCAGCACCTCCAATTTTGGAAATTATCCAAAATTGGAGGTGCTGTCTTTTTGACTGAATTCCTAATTATATTTACACGTTTTTGGGGGATGACGGGCTTTATTACCTTTGAAAATTATTGGTTCTTAGGTAGTGTTTTTTTACATTATTACCCGCCTGCTAATATGTGAAATGATGGAAGTTATAAACGGGATTTTTTGGTTCCTTTCCATTTTAATTTTTTTTGATTCAGAAATGATTTTTTCAGTCAATAGTGAATGAAGGACATCCCGTATGGAACCGATACTTTTGAGATTTTACAATTCAATAATGAATTCACAGACTGGTTAATAGCCTTATTGAAGGTGATTTAATGTTTGGCACGGCACTTGCATTATTATCTGGAAATTAATCTGGATCTGGAAATTAATCTGGAAATTATTCTGCGGAATGATTCTCCTATGGAAGGTGCGAGGTGAAAGGGGTGAAAAAACCAGACGGCCACCATGTATAAACCAAACAGAAAATGGAATCATTGGCTTTCCCTAAATACAGCTTGTCTGCACGATCGTTACGCACGAAAAAATGAAAGCGCTAACAAGGAGTGCCTAAGCTATTTCTATAGGCGGAGAATAAAGGGAATTAAAGCTTATTGGCCATTCCCAAGATGTTGATGCTATGGGAGAGTATGTGAAAATGTTTTTTAATACAGATGTGTGCTTTTAAAATATGGCCAGGATTGTGAGCCAGGAACAGCAAAGTGAAGTTCATTAATTTTCAAGGGGGAAATAAATGGAAATTTTGATCCAGCAGCTTTTTAATGGTTTGACGATTGGCAGCGTATATAGTCTCGTTGCACTGGGATTGACGCTAGTATATGGAATTTTGCATATTCCGAACTTTGCACACGGTGCCCTATATATGTTGGGAGGATATATCACGTTGTCAATGATGACATTATATGGGGTCAATTACTGGATGGCCATGTTCGTATCCATTATCGTTGTTGGTTTGTTGGGAGTCCTTTTGGAACGTTTCGTGTTCCGCCTGTTAAGGGAGGCACCTCCGTTGCACGATAAGATTGCAGCCATCGGCATTCTCCTTTTTCTTGAAGCTTTTGCCCAATTTGTCTGGGGTGCCGACTTCCATACTATGACTTCTCCATATGGTCAAGTCGTCAATATCCTGGGACTGACGTTCACACTTCAGCGATTATTGATCATCGTGTCAGCTATCGCAGTGATGGTTTTACTTTACCTTTTCCTAAAGAAAACTTATGCCGGTTCGACGATAATTGCAATGTCCCAAAGCCGTGAAGGGGCGTCATTAGTAGGAATTAACATTAATAAAGTCGCGATGCTTACCTTCATGATATCGGGGGGATTAGCAGCCATCGCTTCATCCCTTGCATCACCGATTAATCTTGTTTTTCCCGGGATGGGGCATTTAGTCATCCTAAAAGCCTTCGTCATAATCATATTGGGTGGGATGGGCAGCATCCCGGGGGCGATCGTAGGTGGATATATCCTAGGTTTCAGTGAGAGCCTGGGTGCAACTTATATTTCAAATGATTATAAAGACATCATTGCATTCATACTTTTAGTCATCATATTAACGGTGAAACCAACAGGTCTTTTTGCAAAGGGGGAGAGGTAGTGTGAGGATATTAACGAAAAGAAATGGGATTATCGCTCTTATCGTCTTTGCTTTTTCATTCCCCTATATCGCGCAAAACGATTATTATCTCCATATGCTGACACTTTCGTTCATCTGGGCGATAGCTGTTTATGGAATCAATTTATTATCAGGCTATACTGGGTATCTCTCGCTTGCACATGCTGGATTTTTTGCGATTGGAGCGTATTCTCTTGGCCTGCTCACAGTAAAAGCGGGAATGAACTTTTGGCTGGCACTAATATGTGCATGTTTAATCACATGTGCCATTGGGTTTTTAATCGGTTTGATTGCGCTAAGGACAAAGGAACACTTTTTCGCGATTTATACCCTATGTGTGGGTTACATCATTTATCTGGTGATCGATAAATGGGAGGGACTTACAGAGGGGGTTAGGGGATTGATCGGGATCCCTGCTCCTGGGAATATAGGGCCGATCACATTCGATACTGCAGCATCCCAATATTATCTAGTTCTCATTTTCCTGCTTGCAGTGATTTTAATCGTGTATCGAATTATACGCTCGTTGACCGGCAGAACGTATATGGCCATCAGGAACAGCGAGGACCTTGCACAAACAATTGGTATATCCACAATGAAGAATAAGTTAACCGCATTTGTCCTATCCACATTCTTCGCAGGTTTGGCAGGTGCCTTGTATGCTTCATTCATCCGTTTCATTGGACCTGATATCGGATCAACCGCCATCATGTTCGATCTATTGATGTATTTATTGGTTGGTGGAATCGGCACACTTTCAGGTCCATTGGTAGGAACATTATTATTAGTAATCCTGTCGCAGAATCTGCAATTCCTTCAAGAATATCGAATGTTGATATTCGGACCATTACTTACGGTGATTATTATCTTTTATCCGCGCGGAATCGCAGGGGCCTTCTTTGATTGGCAAAGAAAGCGAAAAGATAATGCGCTGTCCGGGGTTAGGGGCGAATTGCACATAAAAGCTGAGGAGGGATGAATTTGCTAATCGAAACTAAGAATTTGACAAAGCGTTTCGGAGGATTGGCGGCCGTCAATAATGTGGATTTTTCAATTGAAAAAGGTAGAATCAATGCAATAATCGGGCCAAATGGTGCAGGGAAATCCACTTTTTTTAACTTGATCAGTGGCTTTCATCGACCGACTTCCGGGACGGTCCTTTTTAAAGGGATTGATATCACCAAACTTCCTGCCAATGAAATTGCGGGGCTCGGAATTTCAAGAACCTTTCAAACGACAAGCCTTTTCGATCAATCGACCGTGTTGGATAATGTCATTGTCGGTCATAGACTGCGAACAAAATCCAATTTGGTGGATGCCATTCTAAGAACAAAACGTTTAAAACGGGAGGAAGCGGCTTGCAGGGATAAGGCTATGGAGGTGCTTGATATTGTCGGATTAACGGAATCGGCTGACAGAATGGTCTCGAACATCTCACAGGAGGAAAAGAAACGGACAGCCATTGCCCTAGCCCTAGCGACAGAACCGGAAATCATCTTTCTTGATGAACCTGCTGCGGGAATCAACCCGGATGAAACGGAAGGCTTGACAGAACTGATTAAAAAATTGAATCGCTCAGGACTGACCGTTTGTTTAATCGAGCACAAAATGCATATGATCATGAACTTGGCAGACCACATCATGGTCCTTAATTACGGAGAAAAAATTGCCGAGGGCACTCCTAAGGAAATCCGCGGAAATGAAGCGGTCATTAAAGCCTATTTGGGAGGGAGTGCCAGTGCTTAAGTTAACAGATGTCGCCGTGAATTATGGAAGTTTCACTGCGATAAACCATGTGAATATCGAAGTTGCTGAGGGAGAAATCGTTGTTTTGCTAGGAGCTAATGGGGCAGGAAAAAGCACGACTTTTCGTTCCATAAGCGGAATCAGTAAGCTTTCCAAGGGGGAAATCCATTTTCAAGGCATGCCGATAGGGGGCCGTGCCCCGGATAAGAATGTTCGGGAGGGGATCGTTCAGTGTGCCGAAGGACGTAAACTGTTTCCACAGATGACCGTTCAGGAAAATCTGCGGATGGGTGCCTATGTGCATCGAAAGAAAAAAGCGGAGATCAAGGATTCCTTGGAATACGTCTATCACTTATTCCCGATTTTAAAAGAAAAGCATCATGATGAAGCGGGAAGCCTGAGCGGCGGCCAACAGCAAATGCTCGCAATTGGAAGGGCTTTGATGTCAAAACCGAAATTGTTGATGCTTGATGAGCCATCGGTGGGACTCGCTCCACTCATTGTCGAACAAATGTTTCAAGTCATTGAAGAAATAAACCGCGAAGGAATCACGGTTCTACTTGCTGAACAAAACGCGAATGCTGCCCTAAGCATTGCAGATAAAGGATATGTTTTTGAAAATGGGGAAATTGTCGTTCAAGGGACAGCAAGTGAGTTATTAGCCAATGATGAAGTAAGGAAAGCGTATATTGGGGCCTGAATAAATTGAATGGGGGATTTTTATGAAAAAACTGAAAGTATTATTTGTCTTTCTCCTACTAACCATCACTGTTTTGACCGGGTGCAATAAAGGGGATAGCCCTGTGTCCAGCAGTGGCAGTAAAGGAAAAAATGACAATGTCGTAAACATCGGTTTTAGCGGTCCTTTAAGCGGGGCAGCAGCGTTATATGGGAAACGGACATTGAATGGTGTCGAAATGGCCGTCAATGAAATTAATGATGCTGGTGGTTTTGAAGTAGATGGTAAGAAATACACGTTGAACTTAGTATCGTTGGACGATAAATACTTACCTAATGAAACAGGGTCGAATGCTAAACGTTTAATTCAGGAATATGATACGCCGATCATATTCACGCCTCACAGCGGAGGCGTGCTGGCACTTCAGGTTTTTAATGAACAAGAGGAATTCATCATTGGTGCATATACGAGTGAACCGGCAGTGACCGAGAGCGGAAATTCATTAACTGTTCGAATCCCACCGAATTACGAGGGGTATATCGAGCCTTTTACAACATATGCGATGGAACATTTCGGCAAGAAAATTGCCGCTTTGCCAACATCTTCACAATACGGTAAGGACTGGACGGAAGCCGTGCTCCCACATTGGAAAAAGCAAGGCGGAAAAGTCGTTTATAATTCTTCGATTGATTTCGCCAAAGAAACCGATTTCTTTACGATTGTCACAAATGCCTTGAAAAAAGATCCTGATGTGCTATTCATCGGTGGAGCTTCGGAACCTACGGCAAAAGTGGCAAAGCAAGCTCGGGAGCTGGGATTTAAAGGCGGTTTCATCATCATGGATCAAGCAAAGCTGGATCAAATGAAGCCGATTGCAGGTTCATATGAAACATTGGAAGGCTCGATTGGCGTTCTGCCATTGATGGACTCAGATGAAGAAGCAGTGCCTGCATTCGTCGAGAAATATCAAAAGAATTATAAGGAAGATCCAAGCTCCGAAGTAGGATTGAATTATATCGCGATGTATGCGTTTGTGGAAGCGATGAAATCAGCAGGCAGCGTTGATGATGCCAAGGCCATCCGTAAACATATGCAAGACGGGCTTTCAAATATAGGGCCAGATCAAAAAATTTACGATATTCCCTCGATAGATAAAAATGGAGGATTTGCATCAACTATTGTCGTCGGTGCAGTAGAAAACGGGAAAGTAGTCCCGATCCGTTAACTGGGTAAAGGAGTACAGGTGTACCGGGTCTGTAGTAGTATACTAGTTTAGCATTTTGCAAAATTGCGTGTATCGTTCCTAATAAGGTGACGGTACACGTTTTTTTTGTTGAGTAAATCCACACTAAAAATAGAAGGCTCCTTTGGGTAAATTAAGCCACTCTGAAAGGGATAGATGCAAGTCCGCCAGCATCGAGTTTTGAAGAACGGAGATTGCTGGTTAACAAATTTTACAAAAATCTCTTGTCTCCGAGTAATGAAAACGCTATCATTGAATATAATATGAAATATAATTTCATTATTTTCTATTAAAAAATGAAATTATATTTAAGTGATTGTTTATAGGAGGATTAAATAGTCTATGGAAGAACATTTGCGTTCATTAACGACTGAATTACGGAACGAAAAGACGATGAATATCGACAGTGTTACTACAATGGACATCATTTCTGCAATCAATAAAGAAGATTTTAAAGTGGCAGCAGCAGTTCAGGAGGTATTGCCAGAGATTGAAAAAGCAGTTGAATGGGCTTGCGAATCGTTAAAAAAAGGAGGGAGACTCATATACATCGGAGCAGGAACGAGCGGAAGGCTCGGAGTGCTGGATGCTGTGGAATGTCCCCCGACTTTCAGCACTCCGCCTGATAGGGTGCTGGGAATAATCGCAGGAGGGGAAAAGGCATTTGTTCGGGCTGTTGAAGGTGCAGAGGATAAAGAAGAGTTTGGGGAAAGTGACCTGATTGACGTGGCGCTTACAGCAAATGATACGGTTATTGGCATTGCGGCAAGCGGGCGCACTCCTTATGTGAAGGGTGCTTTGCGTTATGCAAGAAAGGTCGGGGCTAAAGCGGTCGCTTTATCCTGCAATAATAACTCGAGCATCACGAAAGAAGCTGATATAGGGATTGAAGTGGTGGTCGGGCCGGAAGTGTTAACAGGATCCACGAGAATGAAAGCGGCAACCGCACATAAAATGGTACTCAATATGATTTCAACGGCAACAATGATCCGATTGGGCAAAGTCTATGAAAATCTGATGGTCGATGTAAATGTCAGTAATCAAAAACTGAAGGATCGTGCAGTAAACATCATAGAAACAGTAACGAATGCTGATTACGATCAAGCTTTGAATACGCTTGAAAAGGCAAATAATCAAGTTAAGCCAGCGATTGTCATGATAAAAACGGCAACAGATTATGAAAAAGCTATGGAGTTACTAGAAAAAGCGGATGGAGATGTCAGAAAAGCCATCTCGATCTATGAAGATTAGGAGGGAAGCAATGGCTACAGGAGGATTATCCATCATACAGACGATGTTGAGCAAGCTGCCGCAATCAGAACAAAAACTAGCGGAATATATTCTGCAGAATCCTCATGAAGTTGTGAACAGCACTGTACAGGAATTAAGTACGTCTGCCCAAACAAGCGGGGCTGCTGTTATTAGGTTGTGTAAATCGCTTGGAATAAAGGGATATCAAGACCTGAAAATAAGGATTGCCGGAGATTTGATGAAGACGGTTGAACAGGGCTACCGGGATATCGAGCCTTCCGAATCACTGTACCGGATTGTGGAGAAAACAACGAGTAATTCGATTCAGACCATCCGGGACACATCTGAAATAATCGATCATGATAATCTAAAACATGCCATGACGCTGATGCTGAATGCAAAAACCGTCCACTTTTGCGGTGTGGGTGCTTCGAATATAGTTGCTGCGGATGCTCAGCAAAAATTACTTCGCATCAATAAAGGAGCAACGGCTTTTACAGATATGCATTTAGTTGCAACCCTGATTGCAAATGCTGATGAGAATGACATCGTTTTTGCCATTTCATTCTCTGGGGAAACACCTGAAGTTGTCAATATATTGAAGCTGGCAAAGGAACGTGGGGTCAAGACAATCGGGCTGACCCATTATGGCCAAACAACGGTATCTTCTTTGTGTGATGCCACATTGTTTACATCCTATTCGAATGAAGCACCATTTCGAAGTGCAGCAACATCCTCACGATTGGCGCAATTATATATGATTGACATTTTGTTTTTGGGGATGGCTTCAGAGCAGTATGAAGAAACTGTCCAATATATTGATAACACCAGGTCTGCCATTAAATCGATGACAGATCAATATAAATGATTAATCCGAGATTTGAAAAAGGGGGCTTATGAATGGGTAAGGGGGATAAGTACGCCAGTTTAGCAGAAGAGTTATTGGGGAAATTAGGTGGGGCATCTAATGTTGCCGATGCTGCACATTGTATGACGAGACTGAGGGTATTGCCAATCGATCGTTCGAAAGTAAAAATGGAAGATATAAAAAATACGGAAGGCGTTTTTGGCGTCATTGAAGAGGAAACGATACAAATCGTTCTCGGGCCAGGCGTGGTGAACAAGGTTCATACAGAATTTGAAAAGCTTCTGGGGGAAGCTTCTGGAGATTTGAACTTAAAAGAAGTGGCCTCGAAGAATAAATCAGAGATTGATAGGAAAAACGCAAAACCGTTTAGACTTTTTTTACGCAGGATTGCAAGTATTTTCATCCCTTTAATTCCCGCCTTAGTGGCATCAGGTTTGATTACCGGTATTACAAAGGCAATCGTTCAAGCGGGCTGGCTCGCAGCAGAATCACAATTAGCCATCATTTTAACCGTTATCGGATCCGGTTTGTTTGCCTACTTGGGGATTTTGGTAGGGACCAATGCTGCAAAAGAATACGGCGGATCACCTGCACTTGGTGCCCTTGCTGGTATCTTGGTCATAAATCCGGCCGTCGGCGACATTTCATTGTTCGGTGAAAATTTGCTCCCTGGCCGCGGTGGGTTGATCGGAGTACTCTTTGCAGCTATTTTCATAGCCTTGGTGGAAAAACAGGTCAGGAAATTCATTCCCCAATCACTGGATATCATTTTGACGCCAACCATCGCTTTACTCATTACCGGGATTGTCACTTACATTGTATTTATGCCGGTAGGAGGGTTTTTATCGGATGCCATTACGAATGGGTTATTGAATGTATTGGATTTCGGCGGTGTTGTAGCTGGATTCGTGCTTGGGGCGGCCTTCCTCCCTCTCGTCATTACTGGTTTACATCAAGGTTTAACGCCTGTCCATCTAGAATTGATAAATTCGATTGGTGATGATCCACTGCTTCCCATTTTGGCGATGGGTGGCGCGGGCCAAGTGGGAGCGGCATTTGCCATCTATATGAAAACGAAGAAAGCAAGTTTGAAGAGGGCTATCGGAGGAGGGCTTCCTTCAGGAATGCTAGGTATTGGTGAACCCCTTATATTTGGAGTGACCCTGCCATTGGGCCGGCCCTTCTTAACTGCATGTTTAGGTGCAGGAGTAGGCGGAGCATTCCAAGCTCAATTCGGGATCGCCACTTCTTCCATCGGTGTGTCCGGACTGCCGCTTACCTTTCTAGTTCATCCAAACCAAATCGCACTGTTCCTTGCTGGGTTGTTCATTTCCTATATAGCAGGGTTTATTTTTACGTATCTGTTCGGATTTAAAGATGAAATGGCGGTTGAATTTAAGTGATCGGAATTTCTTTTTATCTACAGGACCCGCTTGCAGAAACACAAATTATACATGCTGCTAACCTGGGAGTGAAGAGAGCATTTACCTCGCTCCATATTCCTGAAGAAAAGGGGGACCTCGTGAAGAGGATGATCAGGCTTTTAAAGCTTGCAGAGGACTATGGAATGGAAATCCATGCAGATGTCTCATTAAATACGCTTGATCATTTGGGGATTAACAAATTTACGGATTTATGGCCATTAGGTATTAAAGGGATTCGCCTTGATGATGAGTTCGATAAAGAAACGGTCATATCTTTATCTAAGGTGTTTTCACTCTCACTAAATGCAAGTACGTTGAATGAGGATGAACTTTTAGCCGTGCTTGGGGGCGGAGTGGAACCGGAAAGTCTCATAGCTTGGCACAACTTTTATCCAAGGCCTGAAACGGGCCTTGAAGAAGAGTTCTTTCATGAACAAAATAGAATGTTCAAGAAATACGGCATACCGATCTTTGCTTTCATCCCGGGTGCAGGAAGTAAACGCGGTCCTCTTCATGAGGGTCTTCCAACGCTTGAAAAACACAGGTTGATGAATCCTTACGCCGCCGGAATTGAGCTGATCCAGCATGTGGAAGGAGTTTACGTTGGAGATCAGGGAACGGAGGGTAATTTGCTTGAGAATCTAACTGCGTATGAAAATCTGAACATTCTAACTATTAGAATGGAATCCCGACTTTTGCAAAGCGGTCAGTATAAATTGAGGCCAGATGTTTCTCAAGATGTTTTCCGGCTGCAGAATACCCGTGTCACCGCAAATGTTGAGCCGAGTAATACAGCTGCACGAAGCCTTGGATCCATAACGATGGACAATGATGCTTATGGAAGGTATCGGGGAGAAGTTCAGATTTGCAAAAGAGACCTAGGGGCAGACCACCGAGTCAACGTTATAGGAAGAGTTATAGAAGAAGATATTCCCTTGCTGTCCCTTCTAAAGCCTGGTCAAACAATAAAACTTATAATTGAGTAAACAATTGGACTCAAAGAATCCAGGGATAAATGGATACATTTCATGAAGGCTTTTTAAAGAGGCGGCTGCTGGGATTCCCGATGCTGCCTTGATTTCTTTATAGGATATCTATAGTTCATTTCCATTCATTTTTACCCCTTCATGGCAGTGGTTTGGAATTGTTGCTAACAGAACTAAAAAGAATACAAGGGAGGAAGCCTGAATGATAAAAAGGATATGTGCCCCAGCTGGAATCGCATTATGTTTGGTTTTGTCCATTATGGGAGGGGATGCGACGGCAAAGGGATACGAGAATGAAAAAACGGTTTCAGATATACAGGAAATCGTAGAAAACATGACAATCGATGAAAAAGTCGGTCAAATGCTCATGCCGGATTTTCGTAATTGGCAAAAACAAGGAGAAACAAAGGCGACCGGATTTATTGAAATGAACTCGGAAGTTGCAAGCATCATCGAAAAATATCATCTGGGCGGTGTGATTCTGTTTGCTGAGAATGTAGTCGATACCGAACAAACGGTTCGGCTCACCGATGGTTTACAGATGGCAAGCCCGGACCTTCCGCTGTTCATAACGATTGATCAGGAAGGTGGAATCGTAACTCGCCTTCAAACTGGAACGAACCTTCCTGGTAATATGGCACTTGGTGCAGCCAGACAAGAGAGTTACGCATATCAATCCGGAGAAATTATTGGCAAGGAACTGTCGTCACTTGGCATAAATGTCAATTTCGGACCGTCTGTCGATGTCAATAATAATCCCGGAAATCCTGTTATTGGCGTTCGGTCCTTCAGTTCCGATCCGGAACTTGTATCAAAGCTTGGCATTCAGATGATAAAAGGATTGCAAAATCAGAACATGATTGCGACGACCAAGCATTTCCCTGGCCATGGAGATACAGCAGTCGACAGTCATTATGGTCTTCCCCTTGTTTCTCATGATAAAGAGCGTTTGCGCTCCATCGAGCTGCTTCCTTTCCAAAGAGCCATCGATGCTGGAGTTGATATGATGATGACTGCACATGTTCAATTTCCTGCATTCGATGACACTACCTATATCAGTAAAAAAGACGGTCAAGAAATTATGGTTCCTGCAACGCTGTCACAAAAGGTCATCACGGGTCTATTACGTGAAGAAATGGGATTTGACGGTGTTGTGGTTACAGATGCTTTGAATATGAAAGCCATCGCGGACAACTTCGGACAGGAAGAAGCTGTGGTCCTTGCCCTGAAATCTGGTGTTGATATTGCTTTGATGCCGGCACAGGTTAATTCGCTTCAAATGGAAAAGAATCTAACCTCTGTATTCAATGCAGTGAAGGTAGCAGTGGCAAGCGGGGAAATTCCTCTAAATCAAGTCAATCAATCTGTAACGAGGATACTTGAACTAAAAGTGAAAAGAGGGATATTAAACCCGGAAGATACTCCGATAGATAAAAAAATCGAAACCGCGCTTCAAGTGGTCGGTAACGAAGATCATTTGAAAAAAGAAAGGGAAATGGCGGAAGATGCCATCACTCTATTGAAAAATGAACACAAAACATTGCCTTTCAAACCTAAGAAAAATGATAAAGTTTTAATTCTTGCTCCTTTTGATGACCAAGTTGAATCCATGTCCAGGAGCATCAGCGAATTAGCTGATAAAAAGAAAATAAAGAAAGTCCAAATAACGGGTATGAGTTTTTCAGGAAAGTCATTTACAGATCAAGTGGCCAGACTCATTGATGAATCGGATTTTGTCATAACTGGTTCCTATATTGTCAAAAACGATCCGGCTGTCAATGATGGAGTGATAGATGACAGCATTCAAGATTCGTCGAAGTGGGCAACAGCCTTCCCTAGAGCGGTCATGAATCATGCCAAGAAAAAAGACAAAGAATTTGTTTTAATGAGTTTAAGAAACCCTTATGATGTTGCAAACTTTGAAGAAGCGAAGGCGATTCTTGCTGTTTACGGGTTTAAAGGGTATTCGAATGGGCGTTATAGACAGCCGAATATCCCGGCAGGCATCTCGACCATTTTTGGAGAATCAAGACCAAAAGGCACGTTGCCGGTCGATATACCTTCAGTAACTAAGCCCTCTGAAAGCCTTTATAAATATGGATATGGATTAGATATTAAATCTGGTAGACCCATTAAAAATTAAGGAGAGAAGCAATTTGAAAAGAATGATAATCCTATTTGCCATTTGCATGCTTTGTTTCGGCATCGTTTCCTCAAAAAGTGTAACTGCTGTTAAAGAGAAGAAAAAACAAAAGGTCAATCCTGGTATTGAAGTTCTTTTAAAAGAAGAAAAGAACGTTTTAAGCGGAAAGAAAGTCGGCTTGATTACGAATCCAACTGGCATCGACTCTAAATTAACCAGCATCGTCGATCTCCTTCATGATGATCCGGATATTCATTTAACGGCTTTATTTGGTCCTGAACATGGAGTGCGTGGAGATGCGCAAGCTGGTGCAAGCGTTGAATATTATATTGATGAAAAAACAGGATTGCCCGTTTATAGTTTATATGGTAAAACGAAAAAACCGACACCTGAAATGTTAAAGGATGTTGAGGTCCTTGTTTTTGATATCCAGGATGTCGGAACACGCTATTACACTTATATCTACACGATGGCTTATGCAATGGAAGCAGCCAAAGAAAATGATATCCCCTTTATCGTGCTGGACCGGCCGAACCCACAAGGCGGAGAGTCGGTAGATGGGCCGGTCCTTGAACCTGAATTCTCATCGTTTGTTGGGTTGTATCCAATCCCGCTTAAGCATGGGATGACGGTTGGGGAACTCGCGACTTTGTTCAATAAGGAATTTAAAATTGGAGCAGATCTCAAGGTCATCAAGATGAAAGGCTGGAAGCGAGATATGGATTATGACGATACTGGTCTCCCTTTTGTCTTGCCGTCACCGAATATGCCGACAGTTTCCACTACTTTAGTATATCCGGCTACAGGCTTGATCGAGGGAACGAATGTCTCGGAAGGCAGAGGAACGACCAAACCATTCGAGTTGATAGGTGCTCCTTATATAAACGGTGATGAGCTTGCTGGGAAATTAAATGCATTAAGGTTACCCGGTGTAAAATTCAGGGCAGCGTCCTTTACACCTACATTTTCAAAACATGCAGGTAAACTAAGCCACGGAGTGGAAATTTATATAACGGATAGAGAACAGTTCAAGGCTGTCCCTACTGGACTTCACATCATCAAGACCATTCAGGATCTATATCCCGGTGATTTCGAATTCCTTGCAGCCAACAATTTCAATTTATTGATTGGCAATGGCTGGATAATGTCTAGAATTAAAGAAGGTTCAACAGTAAATGAAATCTTGAAAGAATATCAAGTAAAGCAGGATGCCTTTAAAAAGGTTCGCAAAAATTACTTGCTCTATAAATAAGTGAAAAAAGAAAAGTCCGGGTTGGACTTTTCTTTTTTATGGGCTTTCGAAGGAGGAGTAAATCGCTAAGACTTTATTCCTGAATATAGTCAAATTTATAAATGAAATGAAGTTCTAAAATGGAAGGAACCGTTGTCTAATAGAATATGGGGTTTGCCCTAAATCAGTAATTGTCAGGAGGAAAGCGGAATGAAAAAATATCTTCAAAAAATAGGGCGTTCCTTGATGCTGCCAGTAGCCGTATTGCCGGCAGCCGCCATTTTAATGGGGATCGGTTACTGGATAGATCCAGCAGGATGGGGAGCGGGAAGTCCGTTAGCAGCTTTCTTAATCAAAGCAGGTTCTTCGATCATTGACAATATGGCTATCTTGTTTGCCGTTGGTGTGGCGTTGGGGATGTCGAAAGGAAAAGATGGAGCTGCCGCTTTGAGCGGGCTGGTAGCCTATCTAGTCGTAACGACATTGCTTTCCACGGACTCGGTGGCGATGCTGCAAGGAATCGATGTAAAAGATGTAAATCCAGCGTTTCTGAAAATAGAAAATGCATTTGTCGGAATCCTCTCGGGTCTTATAGCGGCAGCTATGTTTAATCGGTTCAGTAAGGTAGAACTGCCGGATGCATTCGCTTTCTTTAGCGGTAAACGCCTTGTTCCGATCCTTACTGCGGTTGCCATGTTACTGGTTTCCCTAATATTATTCTTCGTATGGCCACTCATCTACTCCTGGTTAGTTATATTTGGGGAAGGAATAAGTGAATTAGGTGCCGCTGGAGCAGGACTCTATGGGTTCTTCAATCGGCTTTTGATACCAACTGGTTTACATCATGCGTTAAACTCCGTATTCTGGTTCGATGTAATCGGTCTTAACGATATCGGTAAATTCTGGGCTGGAACGGGAATAAAAGGAACCACAGGCATGTATCAAGCCGGCTTCTTTCCCGTCATGATGTTCGGTTTACCGGCAGCGGCTCTTGCCATGTACCATTCGGCAAAATCACGGAAGAAAAAACAAGTGGCCTCATTAATGCTCGCAGCTGGCTTCGCTTCATTTTTCACAGGCGTTACTGAACCTTTGGAATTTGCTTTCATGTTTGTTGCACCAGCCCTATTCGTTGTGCATGCCTTATTAACAGGAATATCGTTGGCTATTGCTGCGACTTTCCAATGGACAGCAGGGTTCGGTTTTAGTGCAGGATTCATTGACTTTGTTTTAAGCTCAAGATTGCCAATGGCAAATGAACCTTATATGCTGCTTCTTCAAGGACTGGCTTTTGCAGTCATCTACTATTTCTTATTCCGATTCTTGATAACTAGGTTCAATTTAATGACTCCCGGCAGAGAAGAGGATACAGAAGATGAGCTTGATGGCGGAGGAGCGATTGCGGAAGCAGACAGCGGTCAAGGCGGGAATAATGAGAGTAAATTCTTTGGAATGGCTTCCGCTATATATGAGGGATTAGGCGGAGACGCTAACGTAACATCTGTAGATAATTGTGTTACCCGATTAAGGGTGGAAGTGGAAAATATGGGAGCTGTCGATCAGAATAAAATCAAATCAGCAGGGGTTGCCGGAATCAATATTGTGGGTCCCCAAAGCATTCAAGTCATCGTAGGGACACAGGTGCAATTCATAGCTGATGAAATAGATAAGATCAGGCGGCAATAGATCTGGTAAAACTGCAGTTTGCCTTTTAATAAAAAAATCTACGATCAGAATAATAATTTCTGATCGTAGAGATTATTATGGTAAAGTACTGATTTTTAAAGCGCGAAAGATTTACTTAATAAACTTGCTCTTAAAATAGAATAAAACGAATCAATGTTCTATAATATATTAGGGTATTGAATGAAGGATTTGCCATGAAGCATAGAGAAATAGTAAAGGAGCTCGTCCGCCAATCATTGATACATCGGTGATGAAGGCTGTATACATACATAACAACCTAAAAACACGATTGTATAGGGTATTAAGATACAGAGCAAGCGATATCTTATGAATTTTTTCTGCCTTTTAATATAAGGGAGGTTCCGGTCATGTATAAACAAAAAACCAATGAGACGGACAGTAGTGTCATTGAGTTCATCGAAAACGTCGATAATCCGAAAAAACGTGAAGATGCCTACGAATTGTTGAATGTTTTTACCGAAACGACAGGTTATGAGGCAAAGATGTGGGGACCTAGCATAATTGGGTTCGGAACCTATCATTATAAATATGAATCCGGTCACGAAGGCGATGCCCCACTGGTAGGATTTTCACCTCGAAAAGCAAAAATCAGTTTATACTTTGCTCCAGGGGACAAAAAAAGAGAAGAATTGTTACAGGTATTTGGAAAACACTCTTCCGGAAAAGCGTGTGTGTACATCAATAAAGTGGCAGATATCAATATTAATGTATTGAAAGAATTGATTAATCAATCTGTCAAGTTTTTGAGAGATACATACCCGGACTATGAAATATAATAAAATGTTTGTTTAAGAGGAACAAGAAAGAGAGTGGGATTGAAAATGAGAAAAATTAAAGTGGGCATAGTTGGGTACGGATTGTCAGGAGCTACTTTCCACGCGCCATTACTTAGTGTTTTAGAGCAGTTTCAAATAGTGAAAGTTGTGAGCTCCAATAAGGAAAAAGTCCAAAAAGATTTGAAAGATGTGGAAGTGGTAGGCAGCTTAGAGGAAATTCTTGAAGACCCGTCCATTGATTTGGCTGTTATTACGACACCGAGTGGTTTGCATTATGAAATGGCCAAGCAAAGCTTGTTAGCCGGGAAGCATGTCATTCTCGAAAAGCCTATGGTTGTGGAAGCTTGGGAGGCGGAGGAGCTCATCAAGATTGCCGAGGAAAAGAATCTTGTATTAAGTGTCTATCATAACCGGAGATGGGATAATGACTTTTTGACTGTGAAAAAACTTATGGATGATGGAGTGCTTGGGGAAATCAATACATACCAAGTCCATTATGATCGATACCGGCCTGTGGTCAGGGATAGATGGAGGGAAAAACCGGGCCCGGGATCAGGCATGCTTTATGATCTAGGATCACATCTCATCGATCAAGCACTTCATTTGTTTGGATTGCCGCAATTCGTTTCGGCAGATGTATTTTCCCAAAAAGAAAATGCAGAAACGGATGATTATTTCCATGTGATATTAGGATATGAAAAGCTGAGGGTTATCTTGCATTCAGGCTCAATCGTTCCGTATAATGGACCGCGGTATCAGGTGCATGGAAGTAAAGGATCATTTATCAAATACGGTCTTGATTGCCAAGAGGCTGACTTAAGTGAGGGGAAAAAACCAGTCGATGACTCTTGGGGTGCAGATGATCCCGAATTTTATGGTAAGCTGGTTACGGTTGAAGGAGAAAATGAGATACATGAAACCATTGAAACACTGCATGGTTCTTATTTAACGTATTACCAGGCAGTTGCCGATAGTATATTGAGCGGGAAAAAAGCTCCAGTCACTGCCCAAGAGGGGTTAACGGTCATTAAAATCATTGATGCGGCTTTTGAAAGCAGTAAAGGAAAGAAAGCCATTTATATTAAATGAAATTAATTTCCCTTTATAACAATATGAAATGAGAAAACTGAATGATAAGCGGCCTTATTCCAAAAATAAGGTCGCTTTTTATTTTGGTGAGATAAAAGCTTCAACTTAAGGAAAGAATGGAGCAAATACTTGTAAATTGTAGAGGATGCGCATGAGTTGTAAGCTGTTTACTCGTAAATTAGAGCCATTTACTCGTGAATTTGGAGCAAATACTCGTGAAATTGACGCATTTACTCGTGAGTTTGAAGCAAATACTCGTGAATTCGAGTGTTACGCAAAAATATGAGAAGTTACCGTATGAAATTGGAGCTAGTTCTCAAGAGATTGAAGTGTTACTCGTTATTAAACTGTTTTGGAGGATTTCAATTAAAAGAAGAATGGAGTAAAAAAATCATAATGAAAACCCCCGGATGGCGGATGCTACTCGGGGGATTCGTTAAGGAATAAATTTTGAAATGCCATTTAAGCTCTAAGATAATGCTTTTGCATGAAGAGATCGCTTTTGCCAAGCCATAGTAATCATTAAAGTAATGAATAAGAGGATAAGACCCAACATGAACGGATAGGTAATGTGGACATCATACATCATTCCCGCAAGTGTTGGTCCAAGCACATTTCCGATGCTCATATACGCATTATTCATACCCATTGCAAAACCTTGCTCATTCCCTGCCATCTTGGAAATCAGTGTGTTAAGAACTGGACGTAAGATGGAAGTGGAAAGGAAGATGATAAGTGAAATCAAAAAGAAAATCAGGTAATTTGATGCAAAAAGTGATAGGAGGAAACCGATGGCTGCAACACTGATAAAGATATTCAGCACATTCACTTCCCCGAAACGCTGTACGATCCGATCGACGACAAACAATTGAACTATTACACTGACGATACCGGTGGCTGTAACCATGACGGCGATGTCCTTAGGAGTCGAATTGAATTGATTATCAAGATAAAGACCAATTACAGATTCATACGCCATTAAGCCAAAGCTCATTACAAGCGTAATGATGAGTGGGATGAAATAAGGCTTTTTCACGGATAAAGTGATCTTCCGAAGCATCGTTTCAGTTTTTGCATCCATGGATTGAGTAACCTGTGCCGTTTCGCTTTCTTTTAAAACAAAAATTGAAAATACGACTGCTGATAGGGATACAAGCGCAGAAATCAAAAAGGGAAACTTCAAGCCAAAGTCAGCTAAAAAACCTCCAATTCCTGGACCGACTACAATTCCCAGGGACATGGCGGCAGATACTAAACTATTGCCTTTAGCGCGTTGATCAAATGTGGTGATATCGGCAACATAAGCAAAAATTGCGGGTATAAGCAAAGCTGCTCCGATTCCGCCAATGATCCGTGAAGCATATAATAACCAAATGGAATTGACTGCATAAAAAATGAACATGGATAATGTCAAACCGACCAATCCATAAATAATCATTTTTCTGCGCCCGAATTGGTCAGTCCATTTTCCGGCAATTGGCGAAAAGATAAGTTGTGCACCTGCGAAAATGGCAATCATTAGGCCAGCGGCGGTTCCGCCTTGATTAATGGAGGCCAGGTATGCTGGTAAAATGGGGATGATGATCCCGAAACTTCCTATTGCTATAAACATATTGATCATGAGGATAATGATCTTTTTGCGTTGTTCTGCTGACATGGACAGCCTCTCTCTCTCTTTAAAAATCAATAACCAATTTAATTCGCATGGTTAATTTTTTGATACGTTAATTATGTTATAGTTTTAGATAGATAGTGTCAATAAGAAAGGATTGTCAAACATGCATTCAAGTGAATTGTATAATTTACATCTAGAGATCAGGGAATTAAGCAGCCTATCACAGGAATTGGTGGAACCGTTACTGGTTAAATATGATTTAACTACTGTGCAGTATCGCGCATTGCAATTAATAGTCTTGAATGAATCCATAGCGGTTAAAGATGTTTCGAATCATTTGAAGATTAAACCTGCAGCAGGAACTGCACTAATTGATCGGCTTGAACGGAAGAAGTTGATTGAGAGGGTACACAGTGAGGATGATCGGCGGGTCGTTTTTATCCAATCCACCGAAAGTGGAAGGAGTACCTATCATTCCATCAATAAGTGTTTTACCAAAACCTTTCGTGATTTTTATAGCGTCCTGAATGAAGAGGAAACGGAACGACTCAAACAAATCGTTGGGAAACTTACCGAACATCTGTCGGCATGCATAGATAATAAAATATAATTTTCCTGACGTGTATAGTTTCCATTATAATAGAAAGAAGAAGCACTATATTCTTAAAGCAGTGAATTTCACTGTTTTTAGGAGATTAATTATCAGAATAATTAAAAAATATTCGGATGTTTCATTTCCTTGAGTAAAGCGGATAGGTCATTCAAAAATCTTTAAATGGAAATCCATTAAAGAAGATATGACGGCTGGAAAATGAATATGTATTAAAAGGATACGAAGTTTTTTCTCAGGATCCATCATGACGAACCAAGCAGGGTGCTGTATATAGTGAATCTGGAAAGAAGGAGATGGTAAAAATGTTTTTCCCTTTAACCCCAATTGATTGGAAGCGCAGGGCCGTAAAATATTATCCTCATAAAGTGGCAGTCATCGATGAAGAGAAAAAGTTTACATATAAGGAATTCGGGCAGCGAACAGATCAACTTTCCAAAGCTTTGTATTCTTCGGGAATTGAAAAAGGTGACCATATTGCAGTTATGTTGCCAAATACGCATTATATGTTGGAATGTTTTTATGGCATTTGTCAAATGGGAGCGGTAATGGTCCCTTTGAATTACAGGCTTGCTGCAGAGGATTTGGAATATATCATCAAGCATAGCGATTCAAAAATGTTGATAGTCGATGAAGAATTCACCGCTCCAGTCGAAAAGATCATTACTAAACTTTCCTTGGAAAAGATCATCATCGTGCCTTTTGAAGGATATGAAACAACTTTACCTGGAATAGATTATGAGAATTTCATTTTGCATGCAAATGATGATGGACTGCCAGAGGTTAAAATCGAAGAAAATCAACTTTTGACTATAAATTACACGAGTGGAACGACTTCAAAACCAAAAGGGGTCATGTTAACTCATCGCGGGAATTACATGAACGCCGCTAATTTCATTTATCACCTAGGGGTGAAGCATGACGATGTATACTTACATACATTGCCAATGTTTCACGCTAATGGCTGGGGAGGGGTATGGTCGGTAACGGCTACTGGCGGGACTCATGTTTGTTTAAGGAAAGTCGATCCCCCTCTTATCCTCAAATTATTCGCCCGTCATAATATTACATTGTTATGTGGAGCGCCTACTGTCGTCAATATGCTGGTAAATGACCCCAAAGCAAAAGAAACAAATATCAACGTGCATCCAAGGATGGCAACGGCAGGTGCTCCTCCAGCAGCAGCGCTTATACAAAAGGCACAAGATATCCTTGGTTTGAACATGATCCACGTATATGGATTAACAGAAACTTCCCCATTTATCCTATATAACGAGTGGAAGGATGAGTTTGAAGCTAAATCGGCGGACGAACAAGCAATAATAAAGGCAAGACAAGGGATTGAATTGGTTTTCAATGGGGAAACGATGGTAGTCAATAAAGAAGGGAAAGAAGTCGCTTGGGACGGAAAGGAACTGGGGGAAATCATTACTCGCGGCAATGTTGTAATGGAAGGATATTATAAGGATCCGGAAAAGACGGCCGAAGCAATTAGGGATGGCTGGTTTCATACCGGGGATCTGGCAGTTACCTATCCTGATGGGTATATTGAGATACAAGACAGGGCTAAGGATTTAATCATTTCCGGCGGGGAAAATATTTCTTCAACAGAGGTAGAAGGGGTATTGTATAAACATCCAGATGTTTTGGAGGCTGCGGTCATTGCCATTCCAGACGATAAATGGGGAGAAACGCCTAAGGCAATCATTGTGCTGCAGCCAAATGCAAAAGTGACGGAAAATGAGATCATTACCTTTTGCCGCTCAAAAATGGCTCACTTTAAAGCACCGACAAAAGTTGAATTCGTAGAGTCTTTACCGAAAACGGCAACAGGTAAGCTACAAAAATACCGATTGAGGGAAATCCATTGGAAAGGATCGAAAAAGGTAAATTAACGGCTTTCATAGGAACGGGATATATATTAAGTGAATGTCGTAAAAAGGAAAATCAAATGAAGTATGGCAATTAACAAGACCAAGAATGCTTTTAAATAAGCATTCTTGGTTTTTATATTATGGAAAGCAACATTTCCACTGTAATATTAGGAGCAGGAAGGATTAATTAACGAGGGCTTCTAAATGAAAGATTTGACTTAGTGTAATATATGTACAGTACTTACGATGCTTAACCATGTTGTTCCCTTTTGATGAGCCTTTACCATCTTTCCTAATTGGGTATTTGTTAGTTTAGCCTGATGAGCAATAGGTTTGCTCATTTCAATGATGCTTGCTGTTGGTTGTATTTGTATAACATCATCACTAATTAATTTGACTTAAACAATGGGGTTGACTGTTGATGAAGGTATTGTTTCATTTTTCTCTTCGGCCAATGTATTGGGGACATGTGAGAATACTAATAAACTGATTATTAGTATTGAAAATAAGGATTTTTTCTTCATTTTCATAACAATATCTAATAGTTTTTTGGAAAATTGGTATAATAGCTGATCGAAGTTTATTTTCTATGTACAATATAGACCTACTCATTTTATTTATAGCGATAATTGGATTAATGATATGGTTGAATAAAAAGAAAAAAAGGATCTAATTATTCAGTTTGGAGACAAAAGGGGTTCTATAGCGAGTGTCTTGGAGGAACCGTTCAAACCCTTTAAACCCTTTAGTCTTTATTCTGACTTAGAGTAAGTTTTTTAATAAAAGCATTATTTCCGGGATAATTAGAGTAGAATCTTTCATCAATGGATTTTGTGAATGCGTAATAAAAAGGCGGAAAGAAAAACAGATTGTTTTTCTTCCCGCCTTTTTTTCATGGGTAGCATGAAAATTTTAAAAAAACTAATGAGATTATATTATATGAAGAAACTAAGAAGCACAAAGAAAAAATAGCCTTGATCTTATAAAAATTCTGTAAATTTAAATCAAACATTATAACGTTATATTGATTAGTTCGACAAAATATGATAATCTATTTTTGTAAAGAGAAATTAATGAATTCTTATACAATTCAGTGTAACCGTATACAAAGTACTTTCAATCGATAGGATGTACCGAAAAGGATGAGGGAAATGACAGATACGTTAGTTCTGAAGAATGTAAAAATGGTAGAGGGAAAAGCAGCGGATATCATCCTGGAAAATGGGATGATTAAGGAAATTGCACGACCCGGAACTGCAACAGGAGATAAGATAATAGATTATGATCAAAAGGTTTTTGTTTCGAGCGGTTGGATTGATATGCATGTACATGCTTTCCCGGAATTCGATCCTTATGGTGATGAGGTTGATGAGATTGGATATAAAACTGGTGTAACAACGGTCATAGATGCGGGAAGCACGGGGGCAGATAGGATAACCGATCTGGTTAGAAGTTGTGAAAATTCCAAAACGAATGTTTTCGCCTTTCTGAATATTTCGCGGATTGGATTGAAAAGGGTTGATGAGTTATCGGATATTTCATGGCTGGACGAAGGGGAATTAATGAAGGCAATTTCCAAGTACGGGGATTTTGTTGTTGGACTTAAAGCGAGAATAAGTAAAAGTGTAGTTGGTCCAAATGGTGTCGAGCCATTAAAAATCGCTAGGAAGTTCTCGGCTGAAACGGGTTTACCATTAATGGTTCATATCGGTTCAGGGCCGCCTGATATTAAGGAAGTCCTTCAATTACTTGAGGAAAAGGACATTATTACTCATTTTCTAAATGGTAAAGCGAATAATTTATTTGATGAAAGAGAAGAGCCGCTGCCTGAGTTGATTAAGGCGATTGAACGTGGTGTACATTTGGATGTAGGTCATGGAACGGCAAGCTTTTCTTTTAAAACTGCAGAAATGGCTAAAAAGCGGGGAATAGGCTTCAATACGATCAGTACGGATATATATCGAAAAAATAGAGAGAATGGGCCAGTTTTTAATATGGCAAATGTCCTTACAAAATTTTTGTACCTCGGTTATCCATTAAAAGAAGTAATAGATGCGGTTACGGTCAATGCAGCAGCCTGGTTGAATAAACCAGAGCTTGGAAGGGTTTCAGCTGGGGATATTGCGAACCTGACTTTATTCTCGATCGAGAATGAGCCGACCCTTTTATTGGATTCCGAAGGCGAAAAAAGGATGGCAGAAAAAAGAGTTGTTGTAAAAGGAGTGGTTATAAATGGAGAATTCATTGAATGCTAAATACGGTTTGAAAAGAGTCATCAATGCAAGCGGAAGAATGAGCATATTGGGAGTCTCTGCCCCAACTGACACAGTGATGGACGCGATGAAAAAAGGTGGGCAAAATTATGTTGAAATTTCTGATTTAGTCGATAAGTCAGGCCAGCATATAGCGAATTTGCTTCATTCTGAAGCAGCGGTGGTCGTAAACTCAGCATCAAGCGGAATTGCGCTTTCAGTAGCGGCAATCGTTACTGAAGGAAACAGAAGGAAAAGCGAAAGGCTTCATCAAGATCGTATTCAAAAGAATGAAATCATCATGCTGAAAGGCCATAACGTTCAGTATGGTGCACCGGTTGAAACCATGATTTATCTTGGCGGAGGAAAATTGGTTGAAGTTGGATATGCAAATGAAGGGAAAGCAGAACATATTGCGGAGGCCATAAATGAAAATACTTCCGCTATTTTATATGTGAAATCGCATCATGCTGTCCAGAAAAATATGATATCGGTCGAAGAGGCATGGGAAGTGGCCAAAACGAATAATATCCCTCTGATTGTCGATGCAGCTGCGGAAGAGGATTTGGAAAAATATGTACAATTCTCCGACCTGGCGATTTATAGTGGTTCAAAAGCCATTGAAGGACCCACATCCGGTATCGTTGCTGGCAGAAAAAAATATATCGAATGGGTAAAGGTTCAATTGCACTGTATAGGAAGGAGCATGAAGGTTGGAAAGGAAACGACCTTTGGTCTGCTTCAGGCATTGGATGAGTATTTTGTCAAGACGGATAATAGCGAAAAAGAAAAAGCTAGTTTACAAGTTCTCACATCACTTGACTCGATTGATGGCGTAAAAGTAACGATAGTTCAGGATGAAGCCGGACGTGCCATATATAGAGCACGTATTTCCATAAATCCTTTGATAACGGAAACGACGGCGAAAGAAGTGAACGAGCAGCTCAAAAATGGGGATATCGCCATTTATACACGGGATTATGGGATACGGCAAGGCTTTTTCGATATAGATCCGCGTCCATTGCAAGGTGATGATATAAATGTTATTGAATCACGATTAAGAACCATATTAGGAGGAAAACAAGGATGACAAACATAAACAAACGGTTATTGAATGATCGTGTAGCCTTAAATGTACTTGCAAATAGTGTAGAAAATGCAGTGGAAGTCTTTGAAGCAGCTGAAGGACATGTATTGGTTGGTGTACTCTCCAAGGATTATCCAACTGTTGAAGCAGGTGTTACAGCAATGAAAGAATACGGGGAAGCCATTGATGAAGCCGTTTCAATTGGATTGGGCGCAGGCGATAATAGACAGGCTGCAGTTGTCGCAGAAATAGCAAAATACTATCCAGGCAGTCATATTAACCAGGTTTTTCCGGCTGTTGGTGCTACGAGGGCCAATTTAGGCGAGAAGGATAGCTGGATAAATTCACTTGTTTCTCCAACTGGGAAAGTCGGTTATGTGAATATCTCCACTGGTCCAGTAAGTGCAGGCGCAAGTGAAACTGCCATTGTGCCAATCAAAGCTGCCATTGCGCTCGTTCGCGATATGGGAGGAAATGCTTTGAAATATTTCCCTATGAAAGGGCTGAAGCATGAAGATGAATATCGTGCTGTAGCAAAAGCTTGTGGTGAAGAGGGATTTGCTTTGGAACCAACAGGTGGAATCGACTTAAATAATTTCGAGACTATATTAGAAATTGCATTAGAAGCAAAAGTGCCTAAAGTCATTCCCCACGTATATTCTTCCATCATTGATGAAGCGACTGGTAAAACGAATGGGGAGGATGTACGGAAATTATTGGCCATGACGAAAAAATTGGTTGAAAAATATGCCTAAAAGGATTGTGGCATTCGGGGAAGTAATGATGCGTTTGCAGGTACCAGGGCATGAATTGCTATCACAGGCTAACACGCTGCAATACTCCTTTTCAGGCACGGGAGTAAATGTAGCTTCTGCGATGACAAAACTTGGACATGATGGGTATCTTGTGACAATGTTACCGGATAACCCCCTTGGTGATTCAGCAATTTCAGCTTTGCAGCGCTTAGGAATCGGCAGGAACTACATCTCTAGAGGCGGCAAATACATGGGGATGTACTTTTTGGAAAATGGATTTGGACAGCGGGCGAGCCGTGTCACATATTCCAATCGACTGGAAAGCAGTTTTAATACTGCCACCTTATCCGATTATGATATGGATATGATTTCGGAAAAGACGGATATCATCCATTTTTGCGGAATCACGCTTGCAATGGCGGAAAATGTACGGGAAAGCATGAAGGTGCTTGCTAGAAAAGTCAAAGAAAAGGGCGGTACAGTCTGTTTCGACTGCAATTACCGACCTTCCTTATGGGAGGGTGGTTACGCTGACGCAAAGCCTCATTATGAGGAAATGCTTTCTATGGCTGATATCGTCATGATGAATGAAAAAGACGCCCTTTATATTTTAGGAATGAAGTCAGAAGGCTCCACAAGGGAAGAACAGCTTGTTGAGTTGATCCCTGAAGTGGCCAAGCGATTCAAAATTCAATCGATAGCGGGGACACACCGTTCGATCAACAGTGATAATAGCCATACGTTGAGGGGGTATATATACAAAGAAGAAACATTTTACTTTTCCGATATCCTATCATTTTCCGTATATGATAGAATAGGTTCAGGCGATGCTTACACCAGCGGAATCTTACATGGCGAATTGCTAGGATATTCCCCTGAAAAGACAGTACGATTTGCTGCTGTATCAGGAATGCTGGCATGTACTGTCGTTGGAGATACTCCTTTGGCAACCGAAAAGGAAATACTCTCGGCAATGGAAGGTAAAATGGAAGATATTAAAAGATAAGGCAGGAGATTAGGAATGAATGTGAACAGGAAAAATGGACCGATGTATTTACAGATAAAAGAAATTTTAAAGGATCGTATTT
This sequence comes from Peribacillus sp. S4, assembly GCF_046715815.1. Lineage (NCBI taxonomy): Bacteria > Bacillati > Bacillota > Bacilli > Caryophanales > Bacillaceae > Peribacillus > Peribacillus sp. S4. The sequence continues at coordinate 2,382,106 of NZ_CP175708.1, forward strand.
TACATGGGGTTTATGCCATCGACACAAACATTCCCTCCGAGCCTCTTTTGGAAGAAGAATTTAACGTAAGTAAGGTTACTGTCCGTAATGCAATCAAAGAACTCGTGCAAGAGGGGTATGTTGAAAAGAAAAGCGGCAAAGGCACTAGAGTCATAGCTAATGGTTCGATTGTCAAACTTTCCAAAGGGAAACGTTTCACAGAGCTGTTGGTGGAGGAAGGGCACTCCATTTTAAAAAAGGTGTTAAACATAAGTCAGATTGACCTTTCTTCAGACTCTAAGCTGCATTCTTTATTTGGTGCCCGTTGCATAAGTATCGAACGGATATATTTATTGGACAATGAACCTTATATTTACTTTACACATTATATTTCACTTGATTTAAACCAAGAAGAGATAAAAGAGGTCCAAATCAATTCTTTGTACCGCTTTTTGGAAGAGCAAAACGTCAAACTTGAAACATTCAGAGATGAGTTTGCCGTTGCTATCGCTCCGGATCACATTTGCGAAACACTGAAAATCGAAAACAATAGTCCAGTACTAAAGAGGATTAGGATTTCCAGTGATGGGGACGGAAATGTTACGGAATACAGTGAAGGATATTACAACACGGCTAAACAGAACTACATTGTGACATATAACGAGCCAATACAATAATCCCATTTATTGTATTGGTTTGAATGTAAGCGATTTCTTGGGAATGGGGAGAATATATGGAACTATATTTATTAGGAATCACGCTGATAGCAATCGTAATCGTCATTTTGGGTGTATCATTGTGGAAATGGCATGCGTTCATCAGCCTGACTGTTGCCAGTTTATTTTTAGCGATTTTTTCCGGACTGCCAATGGACAAGATCGTTGGAGCTTATGAAACGGGTGTCGGAGCGGTCCTTGGGCACCTTATTGGAATATTGGCCTTAGGGACCATCCTAGGAAAGATGATGTCCGACTCTGGAGCTGGAATGCAGGTTGCTGACTTTTTCATTAAAAAATTCGGTGTGAAAAACCTGCCATGGGCCATGCTTTTATCTGGTTTCATCATCGGCATTCCGGTATTTTTCGAGGTTGGTTTAGTAATATTGCTTCCTTTGGTCATTTCCATTCGTAAATCAACCAAAGTGAACATCTTGTTAATTGGCATTCCAGTACTTGCTGGTTTATCGATCGTACATGGGCTGGTGCCTCCGCATCCTGGAGCCATGACAGCTATTGGAATTTATAATGCTAACATGGGGCAGGTACTTCTGTACTCCTTGATCATCGCATTCCCGACGGCTGTAATTGCGGGACCGCTATTCGCAAAATGGATCCATAAACGGGTTATTCCTGTTGGAGAACCGGAATTGATCCGTGTCGAAACAAAGTCAAGTGGATTACCCGGCACTGGAGTATCGTTCTTCATCATCCTTTTGCCAGTATTGTTGATGGTTTTAACGGTAGTTGCGCCTTATCTGCCGCTACCGGGTTCGATTGAAAAATTCTTATTGTTTATCGGAAGTCCAGTGATCGCCCTATTAATCTCCTGTTTTGCAGCTTACTATTTCTTGGGCTACAGACAGGGAATGGACAAATCACTAATTAAAAAGTTGACGGAAGAATGCTTATTGCCATTAGCATCCATAATTCTAATTATCGGTGCTGGCGGAGGGTTCAAGCAAATTTTAATTGATAGTGGCGTAGGGACTGCAATCGCTTCCATGTCTGAAGAAATTTCTTTATCACCGATCGTTCTTGCATTCCTTGTGGCCGGATTGATTCGGATTGCCACAGGTTCTGCAACCGTCGCTTTGACCACGGCAGCAGGGATCGTTTCACCGGTCGTTGCCAATATGACGGGTGTAAATCTAGAATTGCTCGTAATTGCCACGGGAGCAGGCTCACTCATGTTCTCCCATGTTAATGACGCCGGTTTCTGGTTAGTAAAAGAATACATGGGACTAACCGTTAAAGAAACTTTCAAAACTTGGACAGTGATGGAAACATTACTTTCCTTCGTTGCATTCGGTTTGGTTTTAATTTTCGATATATTCATTTAATTAAAATGGAATTCTGCAATGTCTGATTAAGTAACATTTACCTCCGTGAACTGTCTTGGGGTGACAGATCACGGAGGCTTTTATTTATTTATGAACATACTGGGGGGGGGGGAGAAATGACCGGCTGTATTTTTATGGATTGGTCGTTGCGGAATAAAACAGAAACAAAATTCATCCACAATTGGAAGTAGTTAATCTAGTGACAATGGTGTAGCTTCATCCAGGAGACGTTTGTTTGGCTCCTCGAAGATATAAGTCCTGACAGAGACTTCTATATTGCAAGATTGACAGCTTCCCGTTTACATATTCATTCTGAATATAGTCCAATAAATCATTGGCATGGTTAGGTTTTTGACGTTTTTCCTGAATATAATGGAGAATTAAAACTTCTATATTCACACACTCACCTTACTTGACAAGTATTTTTTTCCATAAATAATATAACATGGGCATTCAAAAAAATATCATTTTTTGAATATTTTAACTATCGACATATTTATACAAATAAAGGAGTGATTCGGAGTAACCGGTGGGAAATTTATCGGGAAATCCAAAAAATGAGCGATATTATTTCGACTTACTTTTAAGTCGGCACAAGAAAAACCCCTGATAATTCAAGGGTTGGTGGTATAAAACTGATTTTACAAGGACTTCATGCTTGCATCTTTTGTACATGTATAGGTGATAAGCGCAGTTCTGCGGATTCTCTCTTAATGGAGAATAAATAAGCTGCCAAGCCTAAGAGGGCTGTAAAAATCAGCATGGCGATCGATGAACTGAAGTCCCCGCCAGACAAGTCACGAAGCCATCCCATGATATAGCTCGAAAAGCCGCCCATGATATTCGTGAATCCAATTAGACCTGCGGCTCGTCCTGCCGTTTCAGGTGTTGAGTATTTTACCATGAGCATATTGCTTAAGTGGAACACACCGCCTTGACATCCCATTGCCAGTCCCATACATAGTCCGGCCAAAATAGGGTTGGGGATGAAGACTGCTACAGTCAAAAAGACAGCCGTCAATGAAAATAGAATCGTGGCCATTAAACTTGGACGTCTGGTTTTGTCAGCCAGAAAACCGCAGGCCAAGACAAATCCTAAAGCGAATAGCCAGGAAAGTGAAGTAATGCTCGACATTCCTTCCTTTTCAAACCCTTTTGCTTCAATGAGATATGTAGGAAGCCAAATGCTGATTCCGAAAAATAAGAAGGAGCATACGAGCATACCGAACCAAACGATCCAGAAACGATAATCTTGGGCGAAACTTTTCTTATTCTCTGAATGGGCGGTTTCTTTTATTTCATCATCCGTTTGGCGAATGAATGCCAATTCATCCTTACTTATACGGGGGTGTTCTTCTGGTGTATTCCTCGTCATTAAGATGAACATCGGGATATTTATAAATAAGTTGAAAGCTGCAAGCATAAAGAAAGCTGCTTGCCAGTGAAGTAAAGATATCACAAGCACCAAAACAACGGCTCCCATTGCCGGTCCTAAATAGTTTCCGGTAAGCCAAGATGCCTGGGCCCTCCCCAGTTCACGTTTATTAAACCAGTTAGAAATGAGCTTTCCGGAAACCGGAATCATCATCCCTTCACCAAAACCAAGAATGATTCTGCTAATTAAAAATATTTCATATGAATTTGCCAGTCCTGACATAATCATCGTGATTGTCCAAACGAATAAACCGGCGATGGCTGTTTTTCGGGCACCCAATTTATCAATGATGAAGCCCCAAAAAAGATTTGAAACTCCATAAGCAATGGTGAATACAAAAGATAGAAGACCGATCTTTGCATTTTTGTCAGCACCTGTCATACCGAGTGCATGCAAGAATTCTGGATCTGTTTGAATGATGGAAATGCCAACCTTATCAATTTGTCCGAAAAACCAAAAGAAAAAAATTGGTACGGCAATATACAACCATCTTTTTTGCCCATTTAACATAATACCATCTCCCTATCGCTTTTTAACATTCCTTAAAACGCTTACATTTGAGAATAAGTGTTTTAAAGTTATCCCTTTAGAAAGGTACTAGTTTGTTTTGATTTTTCCCGCCTTTCTTTAAAATTTTGATAGAAAAAAGAAACAGATGTGTTTTGTAAGGAAAACAAAGTTTTACTTTCTTAACGATAAATTAAAATAAATTGATTGTCAATTTAATATTTTGACTATTTTATATTTTTAGATTATAAGCGCTTTCGGTTATAAATCGAACTTTGTTTCATCCTATTGAGTAGATGGGAGCTCTAACAACCAGGACTTTAAATGGAAGTAATACTGATTGTTTGTGTCCAAAAAACAAATTATTTACAAATTATTAAAAATTCTGACTTGTTGATATTGAATTTAAAATCAGGAAAATCTATAATTCATTTATATTGTTTTGTATATGAAATGCTTAATACGGAAAATTTCGCGATTTGACAGAGAATATCGATGTATGAAAATTCTTTATTTGTTTTTACTGCTGTAATTGGTTATATTTGGTCATATAACAACGAGCTTTTCTATTGAAACGTCAATTATGCTAGGTCTTCCAAATAGTTTTATATATGTAAATATGCTTTAATTGACACATAAACACTATTCTATTTATACATGAAGAGTTAAGGATTGTGAGGTAGTAATGGTTGCCAATTTGCGGTACTGATTCTTTAACAGGAATAGGGATAATGAATAGCGCTCGAAGACACCAGCTCGGTTAAAAGTTCCCGGCTTTTACTAGCCGTTTTCCGGAAGCGGTGAAAGCATTGAGTATATCTGATATGACTCATAGACCAGCTGTTGTTAGCATGAAAGAAAGTAAACGGAAACTTCTGAATTGATTACAATCCATCGAAATATGATTGGAAGAACTTGCAAAGTAAAGGCCGGGGCGCGCTACTGGCGCCAAAGTACCTTTCTAGTTATGGAAGCAAAAGAAAATAGGCAACCATTGAAGTATGCATCATAAACATTCACCAAAAGTACGATCAGAAAAAAATGTATATATATGTTGCAAGTTCTTCTTTCTAGGTATGAAGAAAGCTTTACTGAACGGGTTATAGTCAGGGAAAATGAGATTTATTCACAACGGGGGGAATACTTGAATGGCAAGCGAAGAAAAAGAGAAAGAGAAATATAGTGCTAATTCATTGGTTAGGGGCTTGGAAATCATTAAGCTCTTTAATGAAGTACAGCCGAGCTTGTCTCTTTCAGAAATAGCGAAACAACTGGGAGTAAGCAGAACAGTACCATATCGTTTATTATTCACATTACAAAATATTGGTTACTTGTCTCAGGATGAACATACCAAACGTTATAGTTTAACTCCTAAAGTTCTTGAATTGGGGTTCAGCTATTTGAATAGCTTGAAATTCCAGGAAATTGTCCAACCTTATATGGAGACCTTGCGTGATGAAATCGGAGCCTCCTGCCATCTGTCCATTTTGGATGGACAGGAAGTTGTTTATGTTGGAAGTGCCCCGATCAGAGGTGTATCCGCTGTCAATGTGAACATAGGTTTGCGGCTGCCGGCACATGCTTTGGCCAATGGAAAATTACTTTTGGCATATCAACCGAAAGAATTGCTCATGCAAATGTTCAAAATATCGAACCTTACTCCTTATACAGACAAAACACTCACCGCGCCTGGTGAATTTCAAAAACAGCTGGATTCGATTCGGCAAAATGGTTATTCGATGACAAGCGGGGAATTCCACCCTGGCATCCGTTCGGTTGCCGCCCCGATCTTTGATAGGACTGGGAAAGTATTGGCTGCCTTGAATGTCGTGGCAACAGAGTCTGCTTATCAGGAGGATTTCATCGATAAAATTGCCTTGCCGAAACTGTTGGAAGTTTCTCGTCAGTTATCCGTTTATATGGGATACAGTGGGGTTAAGCCTTATCAACACGAAGATGTCTGAACGATTTAAAATCGATTAATAAGTGAATAACCTCTTTCGAATGTGTGGATCTCCCATTAGGGAATCCACACTTTTTTGTGTTAAGAAAAGCAAATCGTTACAAGTTTATCCCATAGTGTTGAACGTTCGGATTATAAAAATAGTTTTAAATATTCTAAAAACTAATTGACAATGAAGCGTTTTCATTTTAGACTTAATTCATAGACAAAACAATGTTTTGCTTATGAAACATAATTTGGTTTAGAAACAACAAATAAGGGAGGAATTTTAAAATGACAAAAGAAACTTTTTCAGTGAAGGATTTTGAAAAAAAATATGTTGCCCGATTGAAAGACCGTACTCTTGATTGGAATGTCTTGAAGTTTCAAGAAGAAATTGATCCCGCTTATAGACGCGCACAGATGAGATATATCGGACGTGGTGCCACTGCCAATAACGATACGAATGTAATTGCAGGTGAACATTTCACTTTAAGTACGATGGTGCTTCCTCCGGGATGTATCGGTCCTTTGCATCTTCATGACGATGTTGAAGAAGTGTTTTTCATTCTTGAGGGTGAAGTCACGGCATTAATTCAAGAGGACAGCTACAGTGAAGTGCATGAAATCAAATTAAGTGCGAGAGACTGCATAAGCAGCCCACCGGGGGTTTATCGGGGAATTAGGAATGACGGGGATGTAGAGGCGCGCATGCTAGTGATGCTTGGTGCAGTGAAGCCTAACTTACCGACATATCCTGAAGGCAGTGAACTGGAAGAACTGCGTAAACAACGCTCTAAAGAAAGAGAAGCCATCATTAAAGATTGATCATTTAGCCGAAAGGGCACCTGCATTATGAAAATTAATGAGGCGCCCTTTTCGATTAGATTGTTAAATATGGCCAATGCGAATGATCAAAAGGGCAATCTAAATTATGGGAGGTATAAAAAATGCTTGGGATTACTCATTTACGACATATAAGCATGATTACTCCGAATTTCGACGATCAAGCAGAGTTTTATGAAAAGGTTTGGGGTCTGGATAGGGTGGATGTTCCGGAAGAGGAGAATACGGTTTATTTCCGGGGGGCTGGACCGGAACATCATATTCTTAGCCTCCACAAGGGAGAAAAACGAGGATTGCACCATATAGCTTTTGGCATGGTCGATAAAAATGCGGTGGACCGTGCAGCAGGGATATTACAATCGAAGGGCGTTCGAATTATTGAACCGCCTGGATATTTGGATGAAGCAGGTGCCGGTTATGGCCTGCGGTTTATTGATCCGGAAAACCGCGTGATCGAGCTTTCGGCTTGGGTGGAAGTGCAAACGTCTATTTGGAGCAAGAAAAATGTTGATCCAGTGAAATTGAATCATGTTGTAATGAACACGAAGAACTTAGATATGATCGTTGAGTTTTATACGGATGTTCTTGGTTTTAAAGTCACTGATTGGAGTGAGCATCAAATGTCATTCCTCCGGTGCAACAGAAAGCATCACTCCATCGCCTTCAATCAAGATGAGCATGCGTCAGTCAATCATATCGCATACGAAGTCGATTCCGTGGATGAATTGATGCGAGGAATAAGCAATGTCCGAAAAGCGGGCTTGTCAGAACTTTGGGGACCTGGACGTCATGGGCCTGGAGACAATATTTTCTGTTATTTTCAAGACCCAGGCGGTTTTGTAATGGAGTATACATGTTATCTGGAAACGATCGAAGATGAATCTGAGTGGAGAGCACGTGTATGGAAACGGGTACCTCATTTAATGGATCAGTGGGGGATTGCAGGGCCGCCGAAACCTGAAGCGCGCAAAGCAATGGGAGGAGATCCCGATCCAGGCTGGGTTGATTCTCATATAGAAGGTTCTGTAATGGCGAAAAAATGAGGAGGAGTTTGATTTCCTCCCATGATTCTTTCGCGTAGTTAGCTTCTTGTTGATTAAAGAACAGTTTTTAGGAAAATGGCTTTGAAAAGGAGTGAAGAGAGTGGATTTAGGATTGCAAGGAAAAGTGGCTGTCATCATGGGCGGCACGTCGGGAGTGGGATTAAAAACAGCAGAAATGTTTTTAGCTGAGGGAGCGAAAGTGGCTATTTGCGGCAGAAGTGCTGAGCGTATGGAAAGTGCACAAAGTCAATTGCTCTCATTTGGTGAAAAGGAAGATATTTTTGCATCAACATGTGATGTCACCTCAAAATCGGATGTGGATTCTTTCATTAATGGTACCGCTGAGAGGTTTGGCGGAATCGATATTTTGGTGAATGCAGCCGGTCAAAGCGTGATGGGTCACTTTTTTGACATAACGGATGAGCAGTGGGAGGAACAGATTCAGTTAAAGTTCTTTGCCATCATATATGCCGTTCGCGCTTCGCATCCTCATTTAGTGAAAAGGGGAGGAGGGCGAATCATTAATATTAATGCAACGCTTGCCAAAGAACCTGAACGTCATATGGTAGCGACTGCAGCAGCAAGGGCTGGCCTCCTTAATTTAAGCAAAACCTTGTCCCAGGAATTGGCCTTTGACAATATATTGGTGAATTCAGTGAGTCTTGGATTGATCCGGACCGATCAATGGGAGCGAAGAAGGTTGAAAAATGCGCCTGATATGGACCCTGAAGAGTATTACGGGGACCTAGCGAAAAAACGGAATATCCCTCTCGGCCGCGTAGGGGAAGCGGAAGAAGTGGCCAGTGTCATTGTTTTCCTTGCTTCAGACAAAGCAAGTTATGTAGCGGGTTCGACGATTGAGACGGCAGGAGCGATCGGAAAGGCACTATAAATATATTACTGAAAAAGGTAGGATAACGCGATGAAAATACAAGAAAAAATAGAGTTTACGACCGCCGATTCCATCGTAAAGGAGCTTGTTCAAGCAGGTGTGGAAGCTGCTTTCGGGATTGTAAGCATTCACAATATGCCCATCTATGATGCAATTCTTAGGGAAGGGAGCATCAAACTCATTTGTTCACGCGGTGAGAGCGGTGCCGTAAATATGGCTGATGGATATGCACGCGCCACCGGGAAATTGGGTGTAGTGATTACCAGTACTGGAACAGGGGCAGGAAATGCAGCTGGTTCACTAGTGGAAGCTTGGGCAGCTGGTGTCCCCCTTCTTCATCTAACAGGTGAGGTGGCTTCTTCTTATCTTGGTACAGGCAAAGGATACATACATGAGTGTAAAGACCAGCTTTCAATGATGAGCGGAGCTTGTAAAAATGCAGTGAGACTTAGAAACCCTGACCAAACCGCAGCAGTAGTAAGGAAGGCAATCCAAGAAGCTTTAACTGCACCAACGGGTCCGGTTACATTGGAAATTCCAATTGACTATCAATCGGTGATCATAGAAGATCTTTCACTCGAAGGGCTACGAACTTCACCCTCTGAAACAAATTCAATGCCAATTATTCCTGAACTAGCCGTTCAAAAAATGGTAAGCGCAAGCCGTCCTGTCATATGGGCCGGTGGTGGAGTCATCAGTGCCAATGCTTCGCAAGAGCTGCAAAAATTGGCGGAAATCCTTGGTGCAGCGGTTATAACCAGTCAGTCAGGAAAAGGATCGATTCCAGAAAACCATGAACAATGCATCGGACATTTTGCGGCATATGAAACTACAAAAGAGTTTTTAAAAAATGCAGATTTATTGATTAGCGTAGGTGTAAGGTTTAGAGGGAATGAAACATCCAACTGGAAAGTGCCGGTGCCACAAGAACATATAGCGATCGATGCGGATTGGCAGGCCATTAACCGGAACTATAAAGCCACGTTAGGTTTGGTTGGCGATGCAAAAGATATGCTTGCTGCCATCATTCAAAAGCTTGAAGAACATTCAGTTCATGCAGAGCCATCTTATTTACAAGAAGTTCTTTCACTTAGAAATGAAGTGCGCGCTCAACTCAGGGAAACGCTTGGACCGTATGAGCAATTTGTAGATGGCATGAGGGAGATATTACCAGAGGATACCATTCTAGTTCGTGATGTGACCGTACAGGCAAATGTTTGGGGTAGCCGTTTATTTGAAATCTATGAACCGAGAACATCGATTCATGCATCAGGCGGCGGAATTGGTCAAGGTCTTCCAACAGCAATCGGTGCCCAAATGGGATGTCAAGATAAAACCGTCGTTCTTATGGCTGGAGATGGTGGGTTTATGGTGAACGTCGGGGAAATGGTTACGGCAGCCGAAGAAAACTTACCAGTTATCATCGTATTGTTCGATGACTCAGGCTATGGAGTTCTTCGCAATATTCAAACAGCCGCATATGGTCGGCAGGTAGCTGTGGACTTATTGAGCCCTGATTTTGTGAAACTGGCTGAGTCCATGCATTTTGATGCAGTGCGTATTGGTTCTGGAGATGAGTTCATATCCGAACTGAAAAAGGCTAAGGAAAGACGTAAACCTTCAATGATCGTCGTTGATATGGAAGCTGTGGGGCCAATGGCCAAACCATTTGGCGGACCACCGGGAGCTGCGGAAGCATTCAAGCCCAAAAAACTATAAGGAGGATTGAGAATGATTTCGACATACCCATTTGTTTCAGGAAAATATCTAGTTAATGGAGAATGGATAGAATTACCGGAAAAAGTCGATGTTGTAAATCCGGCAAATACATCGGAAGTAGTTGGCCAGGTGGCAAAATGCTCTGAAGAAATCGTGAATGACGCTATTGAAGCGGCAGAAAATGCTTTTGAAACGTGGTCTCGCTCTGATATCGGGGAACGGGCAAACAGGATGAACACTGCGGCAGAAGAACTATCAAAAGTTATCGAGGAAAATGTTACCGTGTTTGTACGTGAGAATGGCAAAACACTTGTTGAAGCTAAAAAGGATTTACTGCGCTGTGTTGAAGTAATGAAGGGCTGTGCAGCAGAGTTACTTGATTGGTGGAAGCCTGAAGTGCTTCCAGGAAAACAAAAAGTCCTAATCCGAAGAAGGGCAAGAGGTGTCACGGCAATAATCACACCGTGGAATTCTCCGATGATATTAACATTTAAAAGGGTCATACCTGCTGTTTTGGCAGGCAATGCCGTTGTCGTAAAACCTGCAACGAATTGTCCCTTAACGATCATGACCTGTCTAAAAGTAGTTGCTGACCATTTTCCTCCCGGAGTCATCAATATAGTCTCAGGATCAGGAAAAGCAATCGGCGACACATTATGTTCCGATTCACGCGTAAGGACATTGGCGTTTGTCGGAAGTACGGAAACCGGGAAAGATATCATGCAGAAATCAGCTGGAAATCTGCAAAAAGTATATATGGAACTTGGCGGCAATGATCCTGCCATCATCTTGGAAGATGCCAATATGGATGAAGCGGCTATCAAACGTTTGAGGATGGGGATTTTACGAGCAGCGGGTCAGGTTTGTTCTGCTGTAAAAAGAGTGTACGTCCAAGAATCACGATATGATGAAGTTGTGGAGAAGCTGACCAAAGAGTTCAGCCGGATGGTGATCGGTGATGGAATTCAGCCTGATGTAACCATGGGTCCATTGAATAATAAAGCACAATATGACTTTGTGAATGGCTTGATCGAACGTACCGCTAAGTCAGGAGGAAATATAATCACAACCGGCATCCAGCTGAATCCGGAAACTTGGGATAAAGGTTATTATATGCTTCCTTCCATTATTACTGGCGTCGATCAGCAGAGCGAATTGGTTCGAGTGGAACAATTCGGACCGATCATTCCAATTTTACCTTTCAATGATATCGATGAAGCTGTAAAATTAGCGAATGATAGTGAGTTTGCGCTGCGTGCATCTGTTTGGACTGAGAATGAAGATATCGCTGTCGAAATGGCAGATCGCCTTGAAGCTGGTGCGGTATTCCATAATAATCATACCGTTTTCAGTGACTTGGCCCTGGACTTCCCTGGCTTAAAAGAAAGCGGTGTTTCGCGGGAAACAAGACATTGCGGGTTGGAATTCTTTGCGGACTCATACGGGTTTGCTGATTGAGGAAGGATGAAACTACATGAAGTTAGGTTTAATCGGGTGCGGTAATATCGGAAAATTTCTGCTTCAGGCCATTAATAACGACGGGCTTCTTCCAGGTGGAAGAATCGTTGCGATTTATGCCCGCCGTGAAGAAGTTGCGGCACAATTAGCTGAAGAATTCAGGACACAGCCATATCGTGATTTCGACGAACTCCTTAAATCCGATGTAGATTTAGTCATAGAGGCTGCAACGATAGAAGCAGCTGAAGAGTATGCATTGAAAGTGCTTAAAAGCGGGAAGGATCTCTTGCTAAGCAGCATTGGCGTGATGGCGAATTCCGCCTTTGAAGAACAATCAAACCAGATTTGTAAATTGAATAACGTGAATATTCTCCTTCCGTCTGGTGCGATTGGAGGTCTAGATGTACTTAAATCGGCAAAAGCGGTGAATGGCCTTGAATCTGTTTGCATCACCACAAGAAAACCGCCAAACGCATTGCCGGCAGGGTCTTCAGTTACAGAAGAAACGGTATTATTTGAAGGAACTGCTGCAGAAGCGATCAAGCAGTTTCCGAGAAACATTAATGTTGCGATTGTGCTGTCTATGGCTGGTCTTGGATCAGAAAAGACGAAAGTGAAAATCATTGCCGATCCAAATGTGTTAAAAAACAATCACCTGATAGAAGCGTCAGGTTCGTTCGGGAAACTGAAACTGGAAGTGGAAAATGATCCGATGCCAAATAATCCGAAAACGAGTTATCTAGCGGCATTAAGCGTTTTGGCGACTCTGCAAAACAAGGAAAAAAGCGTTCAGATCGGGTAATGCATAATGATGTAAAGCTTGGAAGGGAGAGAAAAAGTATGCTTAAAACTGAAAAATCCTTAGAAGAAATGTCGAAACAGCAAGTTGTTGACTATTTGAACGAAACGGTTAAACCAGAGGAAGGCGTTATACCTGCATACCTCCTTGGAGACCCAAAGGTTTATGATATAGAACATGAAAAAGTGTTTTTGAAAACATGGGTTTTTATCGGTCATGATTCTGAAGTACCGAACAAAGGAGACTTCATGACCCGTGAACTTGCTGGCTACTCGCTCATCATTACTCGTGATGCTGAAGGTGAAATCAGGGCGTTTTATAATATGTGCACCCATCGCGGAATGAAACTATGCCGTGCAGATAAAGGGAACAAGTCATTATTTACGTGCCCCTACCATGGGTTCAATTTTAAAAACACTGGTGAACTCGTAGGAGTGCCATTACAAAAGGACATATATGGGGGCAACCTTGACCGCTCGGAAATGGGCCTTCACAAAGTAAAGCTTGAATCCTATAAAGGTCTTTTATTTGGAACTTGGAATGAAGATGCAGAACCGCTTGAAGAGTTCCTTGGCGACATTAAATGGTATTTGGATATCCTTGTAGGACGTGCAGAAATGGAAGTAATCGGAGTTCCGCAAAGATTCGTTGTTAATTCCAACTGGAAAGTTGGTTCCGATAACTTTGTTGGTGATTCCTATCACACGATGGTCACACACGGATCCATTGCCAAACTGGGCATGGTGCCCAATGCTACCTATTCAAAGCGCGGTTTTCAAATCCATACGGATAACGGACATGGACTAAACTTAGGGACTCCTAATCCTGACTTCGCTTTCCCGGAAGAATTGAAAGATGAATTTAAAACTAATTTGTCAGAAGAACAATATGGAGTGTTATCAAACTTAAAGAATATGATTGGGAATGTCTTCCCTAACCTATCATTTTTAATATCCCATACAAAAATCAAAGACCAATTCATCTCCAACACTTCAATAAGGATGTGGCGGCCAATCGGTCACAATAAAATGGAAGTGATTGCTTGGATGCTCGTGGAAAAGAACGCCTCCCAAGATTGGAAAGATAGATCAAGAGATTCATTTATCTTGACCTTTAGTCCATCCGGTATTTTCGAACAGGATGATACGGAAGTTTTTACTGATATCACTGAAGCAGCCCAAGGCCCAATGCCTTTCCTAAAGAATCTAACCTACAATTATACAATGGGTCTTCATCGTGAACCAGTTGATTTTATAGGTCCTGGTGTTGCTTACGATGATAAATTCACTGAAGCGAGCCAAAGGAATTTTTACAAGTACTGGCTTGAATTGATGACGAAATGATAAGCGGGAGGGTTAAGTGAAATGAATGTGGAGAAAATGTTGCTCAAATGTCAATTTGAACAGTGGCTGTATGATGAAGCTCAATTACTGGATGATATTGAATTTGATGATTGGTTCGATTTAATGCATTCGAGCTTACGTTATCAAATGCCTGTACGTGTTAATAAAGAAGGGGTGGAACGCCCGGATTATTCAACGGACATGTTTACATTTAATGATGATATTGAGCTGCTTAAACTGCGTGTGGATCGTTTGAAAACGGATTATGCTTGGGCGGAAATACCGCCATCAAGAACACGGCGTTTTGTCTCAAATGTACGTGTTAAAGACTATGTTGAAGGTGAAAAGGCAGTCGTCAAGAGCTACCTGCTCATCTATCGTAGCCGCAGCACGGATATTCAACATGATCTGATTTCGGGGGAACGAAATGATGAATTCATTTTCGAGGAAGGTAAGTGGAAACTTTCCAAACGAATATTCATTGTTGATCAATCAACGATAAATACCAGAAATCTTGCTATCTTCGTATAATATTGACTTGGTTAAAAAGAGGAGGCTGGTTACAATGGCAATGGCGTTAAAGGATAAAGTAGTGCTGATTACCGGTGGCAATTCAGGTATCGGGGAGGCTGTCACTAGACGTTTCATACAAGAAGGGGCAAAAGTCAGCATCATCGGCCGCTCGATAGAAACGCTAAAGAAAATGAAAGCGGAATTTGGTGAAGATATTCTCATTAACCAAGGCGATGTAAGCAAATATGAAGACAATGAGAGGGCTGTCCAGGCCACTGTCGAGCAATTTGGAAAACTGGATGTTTTCGTTGCCAATGCAGGAGTCTTTGATGGATTTGCTAAATTTGCCGACGTAACTCCCGATGCACTTTCCGATGCATATGATTTTCTGATCGATATTAATGTTAAAGGATCATTCTTCGGTGCTAAAGCCGCTCTTGAAGAACTGCAAAAATCGAATGGAAATATTATTTTCACCGTATCCGGTGCCAGTTTTTATCCGGATGGCGGCGGGGTGTGGTACACAGCAAGCAAGCATGCCCAAATAGGGCTGATGCGCCAACTTGCCTTTGAACTCGCTCCTAACATCAGGGTGAATGCTGTAGCGCCTGGTGGCACTCTGACCGCATTATCGGTCATTCCTCCACTCCGTCCATTCGTTAAAATGGTGGATAATGAAACGAAGGCAAATAGCATAAAAAAAAGAAACCCTCTTCAGCTTGCACAGCTGCCCGAAGATCATGTAGCTGCATATGTGCTATTGGCATCAGACGCAGCGCGTGCTATTACCGGTGAAGTCATCTCCAGTGATGGAGGATTGTCCGTTCGCGGACTGGGTTGAGTTCATAATAAAATAAACTAGGGGAAGTAGGTTTATTAGTATGGCTGAATCACTATTGTGCAATAGGAATATTAATCAACTCGCATTTGTTGTAAAAGATATTGAAGCTGCTAATCTAGCTTTCACAAGACTGCTGGGCATTAAGAAGGCAGAACCATTTCTAACTGGTGACAGTTCTGTTTCGAAAGTCACTTTTAGAGGTGTACCAACGGAATCGCAATCCAAACTGGCTTTCCTGAATACACCGACCGTCCAATTTGAACTAATAGAACCCGATAAAAATCCAGGAACGATGCGTGAGTTCCTGGATGAAGTAGGTGAAGGGATCCACCATATAGCTTTTGATGTGGACTCTATCCAAAAGAGGCTGCCAATCATGGAGAAAAATGGTTACCCAGCTTTGCAAACGGGTGAATTCACTTCAAATGACGGCCGATATGTATATGTGGATACACTAGATGATCACAAAACGTTAGTTGAACTGCTTGAAAGTGCGGAGCCAAGAGTAACGGCATGGGAAAGACCGGAAGATGACAGCATTCAGCCGCTACTAGGGACTAACAAAGTGGAACAGCTTGCGTTTGTTGTCAAAGACCTTGATGCGGCTGCAGATGCATATAGTAAGTTGTTGGGTGTTGAAAAACCTCCCATCATCCATTCTGGTTCATCCGATATTACAAACGTGATTTACAAAGGGAAGCCCACTGAAGGCAAATCAAAATATATGTTCATCAATACTCCGTTAATTCAAATTGAATTGATCGAGCCGGGCGAATCACCCAGTACGTGGAAAGATCATCTAGAAACATATGGTGAGGGTGTTCACCATATCTCTTTTGTCGTTAAAGACATGGAGGTTAAAATGAAGATGCTGGAAGAAATGGGCTATCCGGTCATACAGACAGGAAACTTTTTTAACGGAAAAGGCCGGTATGCCTATATGGATACAAAAGCGACCTTTAAAGTGATTATTGAATTGCTGGAACATTACGATGAGTAAACAAGTAACCATTGATAATCAAAAGGTGTATGGATGATTGTCCGGGCATTTGGAACTTACATAATTAGGAATAAGAACCCCAGGGGTCATTCAACGAAAAACCTAGCCATTTTCCCACCTAATCAGCTGAATAACTACCTAGAAGCGCAACCGTATAAAAAGCATACAAGGCAATGGTCGGGAAGGGGACTTCAACCATGGCCTTGTACGGTTCAAATAAAAAAGTGAAGAATTTAACATTAATATGGATCGTATTGACCTTTATTGCTTTTTCTACAACTTTGTCACGAATGGCCTGGATTAACTGTTAGCGCTCGTTGTTTCGTTCCTCATACCAAGATTTATCCACCAATGTAATTCCTCATTACGGGCCGATAAAAAGGATTCGAAAAGAAACCATGATGGATCTGTAGTTTTTTGGAGAAAGTTATTTCTCGAGTTGGAATATAATAAGCGGTGAAATTCTGTTTGTACGACTTGCCGCTATTCGGTCATTTTTTTTATTTCTTGTTGCAGTTTATCTGTTGCCCATACCAGTTTTTTTAACTCCTCTTCCGTCATTCCTTCACAGTAATAATACGCTTCAATGATTGCATTTTTAATAACAAAAATATAGCTTCCCTTAAGGGCTTAGAATAATAATGTTCTATTTAATTTGAATATAAAGATAATGATTGGTTTCCATGGCGCTCTTTTCTAAAAATATACAAGTATATTTATTTTAAAAATGAGTGATGTCCATTTCAATGCTTCATACTTTTTATTAATACAATTCAATGGGATGGATGACACTATTACTACTAAAGACGCTCACTAGGCTATCGGACCTTTGGCAAGATAAAAAATTCCAGGTAGCCCTTATATATGCTGTAACTGGGAAGCTTCCTGATACTTTTTGGGAAAAAAGGTGGTCATAGAATAAGCGGAAGCACTAATAGTAGGTTTTGATATCATTTTGCCCTGACGAATGATGTATATGAAAATTCTTTTTTAGAGATAACCATGCTAGAAGGGAGATTCATGTTGCTCGATTACATAAAGATGCTATGATTGAAATCGAAGCTTATTTTAAACGAAAGAGAATATCAGATTGATATTTTCTTTCGTTTAATATACATAGAGGAAGCAGGAGGAGTTATTAATGAACTTAGCACAATTTCCCAGGAAACGATATACACCGACATATACACCAGTTGAGAGACTGGATCATTTTTCTGAAGTTCTTGGGGGCCCATCCATTTACGTTAAACGAGACGATATGCTTGGTCTGACGGCAGGCGGAAATAAAACAAGGAAACTGGAATTCCTTGTTGCCGATGCATTGGAAAAAGGCGCGGATACGTTGATTACATGTGGAGGCATTCAGTCAAATCATTGCCGCTTGACACTGGCTGCTGCGGTTAAAGAGAAAATGAAATGCATCCTTGTGTTGGAAGAGGGACTTTCAAAAAATTCAGAGCCGGATTTTAACGGTAACTATTTTCTCTATCATTTATTGGGGGCTGACCAAATTATAGTCGTACCTAATGGAGCGGACTTAATGCAAGAAATGCAGAAAGTGGCTAAAGAGGTAACAGAGAAAGGATACCGACCTTACATCATTCCGGTTGGGGGATCCAATGTCATTGGTGCAACGGGATATGTTGCATGCGCTCAGGAGATCTTGGCACAGTCCTTTGAGCAAGGGATTGATTTGAAAGCAGTTATTTGTGTAAGCGGCAGTGGGGGAATGCATGCTGGCTTGGTGGCAGGATTTCATGGAAATCAAAGTGGAATATCAGTAATTGGAATAAACGTAAGCAGAGGAAAAGCGGAACAAGAAGAGAAAGTTTTTCAGCTTGTTAAAGAAACTTTAACACATATCGGCATTCCGAATTCAATTCCTCGTGAAGCTGTTACGTGTTTTGATGAGTATGTCGGGCCGGGTTATGCTTTGCCTACACCTGAAATGGTGGAAGCAGTCAAGCTCTTGGCAAGAACAGAAGGGATATTGTTGGATCCGGTATATACGGGTAAAGCGGCAGCGGGACTCATTGATTTAATCCAAAAAGGCATATTTAAACCGGAGGATAACATCTTATTTGTTCACTCTGGTGGTGCTTCATCTTTATATGCCAATACTTCTCTATTTAATTGAAGTACTTATCATGCAGGTGGCCTAATCCCACTTTTTTCAATAAAGTAGGCATGGTTATTAAGCGAAAAACATATGTCTAACGCATTGGTAGCGGAATAGACAATTGTCCATGGACAAAAAGGGGATTCTACAGTTGTAGAATCCTCTTTTAATGATTATATTACTTTTTGATTAAAGTCGTCGTATGATCAAAAACAACCTTTCCATCAATAATCGTTAGCTGTACCTTTGTATTAGGAATTTCTTCTGCTGGCACTTCAAAGAGATTTCGTTCTAATACTGTGATATCAGCAAGTTTTCCTACTTCTATTGTACCCAATTCCTCATCTCTAAAAATACCATAAGCGGATCCGGCTGTATAAGCTTTCAATGCTTCGGACAGTGTGATGCACTCATGTGGATGCCATACAATTTCACCGCTGCTGTCGATTCTCGTTACTGCATGACCTATACTAAGCTTATTTTGCATGGCTTTATCTCCTAATCAACACTGAATTTATAATATATTAATAACATAATTACCCACTATTATAAAGTAGTGATTCTTGTTGTGTATAGCTAGTAGTAGGAAGATTTGTATCACGTCCATAAAATTGCAGTCACAAACTTACCGTCCAGTATTCGATTTAAACCTGGTTATCCATTTAAATATAAAGTCAATGGACGTTCAATAAGACTAAAAGTTTAGTTTCAAAATGAACTGGATTGCATGAGGAATTTGCAAGGAGGGAACATATGTTTTATAATGTGCTTTGAGTAAGTAATTATCAATCGAAATAGGGGAGGTATTATATGTATATTTCAATTTCAGATTTTATTAAAGAATGGAATAAAGAAGCCATACTCACTCAAAATGTCTTGGATAGCTTGACTGATGAATCTTTAGAACAACAAGTTTATCTCGAAGGTCGCACTTTAGGAAGAATTGTGTGGCATTTCACGACGAATATTCCAGATTATCTAGCTCATTTCGGATTAAAGATAGACCGGATAGAAAGTTCGGAAAACGTTCCATCTTCAGCCCGCGAAATTGCCATCACTTTTAAAAATGTAAGTTCTCATGCAGCCAAAATTATTGAACAACAATGGACAGACGAATCTCTGGGACAAATACAAGAAGCGTTCGGAAGACAGGAAACAATTGCTTCCATCCTTATGGGGCTAATCAAGCATATTGTTCATCATCGCGGACAAGTTACGGTTTTGATGCGTCAAGCAGGAATTAAACCTTCTGGGGTTTATGGACCGCCAAAAGAAGATTGGATTCATTTAGGTGTGGAAAATCCACCGCTTTAAGGACTGATGAATGCTTAAGTTAGGATCTTCTACATACCGGGACATTGGCGAATAATTAAATCCAGTACTCCATTTTATGACGTTTTAGCATCCTTTGAAGGGTGCTTTTTTATTTTGCGAAAGAAGGGTTTAAATGAAATCAGCTAATTTGTTAGCGACGATGTTTTAAATGCAACCCTTATTTTTCCATCTAAAGCTAATGAAGGTAGGATAGATTCGTTCTTCTCCTTTTGGTTAGGCTCTATTAAATCATTAGTGCAGAATAGTTCTTTAAGATTATTATTTTAATCATGCTATTTGTAAGCCGCCATATGCTGAACCCTCGCCATAATTACCACAACCACCGGCACAACTATATCCGTCAAAGGTCAGGAGTTAAACAAAACGACTATAACGACGAAATCTTTACCAAATCAATTAAAGCTGACTGAAAGTTTCTAGTTATAAATATCTGGATTTTGTTGAAAAATGTCGTTATTTGCGAATATCATTATCGTCATTTCTGAGATATTATAATATTGAATGCACTTTAATACATTGAAGTAATAATCCGTTCTTTATATCGGGGCTCAATTAAGTGAGTGGAGGAAAATAAATGAGTGTAATCATCGAGAAGAAACGTATGGAAAACTATACTCATATGGAAGATGCAATGTTGGTAGGGAAAATCCATAATGGTGATGAGGATGCACTGGATTTTTTAATCAATAAATACAGATGTGTCGTTCAATCAAATGCATTGAAGTATTTTTTAACGGGTGGAGATAAGGAAGACGTCTTTCAGGAAGGGATGATTGGGCTATATAAGGCCATTCGAGACTACAAAAATTGCAAAAAGGCGTCTTTCAGATCATTTGCGGAACTGTGCATTACAAGACAAATCATAACGGCCGTTAAAGCGGCTATTCGCCAAAAGCATTCTCCCTTAAATAATTATGTTTCATTGTATATGCCTATCCATCAAGGGGAGTCGGAACAGGGTCTAATTGATCTAATCCCTGAACAGAGACAAAATGACCCAGTCACGATCTTAATAAAATCAGAAGAAATTTGTGATATTGAGCTAATTTTAACCGAAGTCCTTAGTGAGTTGGAAAGCAGTGTTGTGGACTTGTACCTGGAAGGAAAAACTTATTTAGAAATATCAAAGGAACTGAATGTTCAAAAAAAGACGATCGATAATGCACTTCAGCGGGTAAAAAGGAAGCTGGAGCGGCACCTCGAGTCCAGAAGAGTGGAAGATTAATAACAATCATTCTTTAAACTTTCGGTCATTATTAATTTGTAAAATAACATTGAAACAATTAATAGAATAGATAAAAGTACTTATTAAAGCATTTTCCTGGTAATGGAGCAGTTAGTGCAGTGCTATCCTATGGGAAATAAAATCCCTCTAAGTAAATGCCGATAAAAATTCTCTGAGTATAACCAAAAAAAGCCCAACTGAAACACATGGGCTTTTTACTATGTTCATTTTTTAATTCACTCTCTTCAATTGGAGATTATACCTCAATGTTTCATCGTCTGAATATAATTTGTATCCAAGTCCGTCACTGTAATTGAGGAAGACTTTATCCGGAAGATGCTTTTTAGACTCACTTGAAATTAATATGGGGACTCCAGCAATTATGAATCTCTCATCATCTTCGTTCTTATTATCAATTTTCAATTCATGTTCCACATAAATTGAACAGCTACCCACATAAATGGCTTCGATACGAACCCCTTCATTCTCTTTATAATTCATTTTTAATAGTTGTTCAATCGCTGCTTCTTTAATCTCAATATCCATGAAACCCGCTCCCATATTATTTTTTATCTATACAATCCTCTATTCATTCGTATACCCAATTGTTTATAAGTTAATGTGCATAAGAATGTTTATTAAGTATAAAAAAGCCGATATTCCCGGTCATCAGGATTATGTTGTTTAATAAAATCACAAATAAGTTCAAACACCATGTGTCAGTAACTCCATCTTTGGAATAGCTTTCTTTGCAATGATCATCCTATCGGCTTTGTTTTCATGGGCCACTTTTTGTTTAATTCAGTTATAAAAGTCTTTACATTTTTTTTATCTTTCATAATTGGGGAATAGACATAAGAAAGTGTCCTGTTAAAGGATTCATCTTTTACCTGAATGATAGAAATGATTTTATTTTGTACATCCCTTTCAATGACACTTCGGGAAAGCAGGGCCAGCCCTGAGCCGTTTTTTATAAGTGTTTCTTTAATTCCTTGATTACTGCTTATCGTGAGTATCGATTTAATTTTCAAACCATTTGAACGTATGACATGGTTCAGGTATTCTCGTGTACCAGATCCAACTTCCCTCGTTACCCATGCTTGGTCATGTAAATCAGTAATCTCCACATCGTCTTTATTAGCAAGTTCATGATTGTTAGAAGATACAATGAATAGCTCATCTTGCATGAATGGGTGAACAGAAAGTTCTTTTTCATTAGTTTGACCCTCGATTAAACCAATATCCACTTTGTATAGCCGAACGGCTTGAACGATTTCTTCCGTGTTCCCAATTATCACTTGAAGTTCAAGTTCAGGATATTCCTCTTGAAGGTCGATGAGTAAAGAGGGAAGGATATACTCTCCTATTGTAAAACTCGCACCTATCTTTAATTCGCCCTTGATGGACCTATCGTGTTCCTGTATGTCTTGTCTGGTCTGTTCATAGATTGTGATCATTTGCTTGGCCCGGTCGTAAAGAATTTCTCCCGTTAAGGTGACTTTCAAAAATTTAGGAGAACGGAGGAATAATTTGGTTTGGAACTCTTCTTCTAATTTTTTAATATGCAAACTAACACTTGGTTGCGACATAAGAAGAATTTCTGCTGTTTTTGTAAAATTCTTGACTTCCACAAGGGTCACAAATGTTTTTAGAGCATCATAGTACATAGAAATTTCTCCTTATTATTAATATTCTTAATAGTTATAATAAATTATATATATTTTACTAATGATGTACCTTCCAGTAAAGTTTTAATGAGAAACTTATTTTAGGAAGAGTATAGGCTGGGAAAGCTATTGTCCTTTGTTGCGTGCTATGAACCTATATAACTGTATTTTTCATTTTTTTTGCAGTTAAAACCGACTTGGTCTATAGGAGTAAACGAGTTAATTAATATATGGATCGAAATAAAATATTTAAACCCACTCGTTATACATAATAATCAACTAAGATAAGTTAATATCCCTTTGTGAGGTGGAAATCGTGCAACTTCAGGTAAGTAACAGTCCCTTTAATCAAGAGCAGGCAGAGCTCCTTAACAGCCTGCTGCCAAGCTTGACCGAAACACAAAAAATTTGGTTGAGCGGTTATCTGACTGCATCTTTGTCAGTTTCGAACACAAGTTCAGCCGACGCCCCGGTATTGGAAGCTCAAAGCGGCGGGAAGACAATATCAAAAGAAGTGACCATCCTGTATGGTTCACAGACGGGCAATGCTCAAGGGCTGGCAGAAAATGCAGCGAGTAAGCTTGAGGGTAATGGCTTTCAGGTTACCATTTCATCCATGAGTGACTATAAAGTCAACAATTTGAAAAAAATCGAAAATCTTCTGATTGCCGTTAGCACGCATGGAGAAGGTGATCCGCCGGATAATACATTGTCTTTCCATGAGTATCTTCATGGCAGGAGGGCACCAAGCCTTGAGGGTCTCCGCTATTCGGTATTGGCGCTTGGGGACAGCTCATATGAGTTTTTCTGTGAAACGGGAAAACAATTCGATAAACGCTTGGAGGAACTTGGGGGGACACGGTTATTTCCGCGAATGGACTGTGACCTTGATTATGATGAGTCTGCTTCCGAATGGCTGGAAGGAGTCATTTCCAGTTTAAGTGAAGGGCAAGTCAGTTCTGCTGCTGAAGTTCCCGAAGCAAAAGCTTCTGTAGGTGAAAAAACTTCTTATTCGAGAACAAATCCGTTTAAAGCGGAAGTGTTGGAAAACATAAATTTGAACGGCCGTGGCTCCAATAAAGAGACACATCATCTTGAGTTATCTCTTGAGGGCTCAGGTCTTACATTTGAACCTGGTGACAGCCTTGGCATTTATCCGAAAAACGATTCGGATTTAGTGGATATGCTTCTTATGGAACTCAATTGGGACCCTGAAGAAACCGTGAAGGTCAATAAGCAGGGGGAACTTCGTCAGCTTAGGGAATCGCTCATCTCCGACTTTGAAATAACAGTATTGACCAAATCGCTCATTGAACAAGCGGCACAGCTTTCAGGTAACGAGGATTTAAAGGAGCTTTTAAAGCCTGGTAATGAAGAACGGTTGAAAGAATATCGAGAAGGCCGTGATTTGCTTGATTTTGTCCGAGATTTTGGTTCATGGGGTGAATCGGCGCAAGAGTTTGTATCGATACTTCGGAAAATGCCAGCCCGCCTATATTCGATTGCGAGTAGCTTATCCGCCTATCCGGATGAAGTGCATTTGACAATCGGAGCTGTGAGGTATGAAAGTCATGGTCGGGAAAGAAAAGGGGTCTGCTCGATTTTATGTGCGGACAGATTACAGCCAGGGGACTTGCTGCCCATTTACATTCAGCATAACCAGAACTTTAAGCAGCCAAAGAACCCAGATACGCCAATTATCATGGTTGGACCGGGAACGGGCATTGCTCCGTTTAGATCCTTTATCCAGGATCGCGAAGAATCGGAAGCGAAAGGGAAAACGTGGCTCTTTTTCGGAGATCAGCATTTCGTGACGGATTTCCTTTATCAAACTGAATGGCAAAAGTGGTTGAAAACAGGTGTACTTACGAAAATGGATGTGGCCTTTTCCCGCGATACGGATGAAAAAGTGTATGTTCAAGACCGGATGCGCGAGCAAAGCGGGGAATTATACGAATGGCTTCAAAAAGGGGCAGCTGTATACATTTGCGGTGACGAGAAAAACATGGCACATGATGTCCATAATACGCTTATTGAGATCATTGAAAAAGAAGGCAATTTGAGCCATGCTGATGCGCAAGCTTATCTTGAAGAAATGCAACAGAATAAACGCTATCAACGTGATGTGTACTGAAATTTGGATGAAAAGGAGATAACAACATGGTGAAAACACTATTAAAAGCACCAGAAGGCCCGCCCAGTGATGTTGAGCAAATAAAAGAAAAAAGCGATTATTTGCGAGGTACACTTGGAAAAGTGATGCAGGATCGGATCAGCGCCGGTATTCCGGATGATGACAACCGATTAATGAAACATCACGGCAGCTATTTGCAGGATGACCGGGATCTACGCAATGAGCGTCAAAAACAAAAACTGGAGCCTGCCTATCAGTTTATGTTGCGTGTCCGCATGGCCGGCGGGGTAGCACAGCCTTCTCAATGGCTTGTTATGGATGACCTCGCTCAGAAATACGGTAACGGAACTTTGAAATTGACAACAAGACAGACGTTTCAAATGCATGGTATTTTAAAATGGAATATGAAAAAAACCATTCAGGAAATCCATGCTTCCATGCTGGATACAATCGCTGCATGCGGAGATGTAAACCGGAACGTAATGTGCAATTCGATTCCATTTCAATCCGAAATCCATTCCGAAGTATATGAATGGTCGAAAAAATTGAGTGATTATCTATTGCCGCGTACGAGGGCGTACCATGAAATCTGGCTGGATGAAGAAAAAGTGGTTGGTACTCCTGAAGTGGAGGAAGTCGAACCAATGTACGGAAAGCTTTATTTGCCAAGGAAGTTTAAAATTGGCATTGCCGTACCTCCATCCAATGACATTGATGTTTACTCCCAGGATCTTGGCTTCATAGCAATTGTTGAAAATGGTAAACTCGTTGGTTTTAATGTGGCGATCGGCGGCGGAATGGGAATGACCCACGGTGACAAGGCGACATATCCCCAACTAGCCAAGGTAATCGGCTTTTGCCAGCCAGACAAAATACTGGATGTGGCTGAAAAAATCATTACGATTCAGCGAGATTACGGGAACCGATCCGTACGGAAAAATGCTCGGTTCAAGTATACGGTAGACCGGCTTGGGCTTGAACCGGTAAAAGCTGAACTGGAAAATCGTCTAGGATGGAAGCTGGAGGAAGCGAGAACTTACCATTTTGATAATAATGGCGACCGCTATGGATGGGTAAAAGGCATGCAGGGTAAATGGCATTTTACACTATTTGTCGAGGGTGGCCGAATTGCCGATATCAATGATTACAAGCTGATGACCGGTTTGCGCGAAATCGCAAAGATCCATACGGGTGATTTCCGATTGACTGCCAATCAAAACCTTATCATTGCAGATGTGTCTAGCCAGAAAAAGAAAAAAATCATAGAATTGCTTGAAACATACGGTTTGACGGATGGTGCGCATCATTCGGCGCTCCGACGCAGCTCGATTGCATGTGTGGCGCTTCCAACATGCGGGTTGGCAATGGCCGAAGCAGAGCGTTATTTGCCGGTTCTGCTTGATAAAATCGAGACCATCGTTGATGAAAACGGACTGAGGAACGAAGAAATCACGATACGCATGACTGGTTGCCCGAATGGCTGTGCCCGGCATGCACTCGGGGAAATTGGTTTTATCGGTAAGGCACCTGGCAAATATAATATGTATCTCGGTGCTGCTTTCGACGGAAGCCGATTAAGTAAAATGTACCGCGAAAACATTGGTGAAGAAGAGATATTAAAAGAGTTGCGTGTACTTCTTTCCCGTTATGCAAAAGAACGTCAGCAAGGAGAGCATTTTGGCGACTTCGTCATTAATGCTGGCATTATTAAAGAAGTGACGGATGGAACGAATTTTCATGATTGATTAAAACAAATGAGAGACAGGAATATAACTTCCTGTCTCTTTTGGTATTCAAATGTTTTCCGAAGTGCCTGGAACACCGATATGTTGAATCATGATTATATACATCTATCGTTATTTATTTGACTTGCTGTTATTTTTATAAGCTACCTCTGCTTCAATTTCAATTAGAAAATCCGGAGAAACCAGACTATCTACCCCTACTGTAGAACGAGCTGTTTTTACTGGATTTTCCTTTGTATTAAAGAACAGAGCATAGGCATCAAACCAACCTTGATAGTCTGGTGCATCTCCTTTGTTCGGATCTGGCGCGACATACACACGCAGATAGGTTACATCAGCGAGGGAAAGTCCTTTTGTGCTCAAATCTGCTTTTAATTTTTCTAAGATTCCGATTGCCTGCTTTTTTGTATTGCCATATCTCTCATAAGTCGATTTTCCTTCCTTGTTTAAAAGAGGAGCTACTGTTCCGCTAAACAATAACCGGTTATAACTTTGAGGTATAGCAACTGAACTGGAAATGGCAGAAGTTGGGGAGCCAAAAAAGGTCACTTTATCCGATTTCATTTCATCTTTTTTGCCAGCTGCGGAAAAAAAAGGGAAGCCTGCGATTAAACTTATAACTAATACTGAGGCAGCGATGATTGATTTCATATGTGTTTTCATAAAGTCAGCTCCTGTTCATTTATATAACATCGAAGGCAAATAAATCTGATTTACCTGCTATAGAAGGGGCTTTACCTGAGATGTCCACCAGCAACCTTGTGGCTCATTTAATATATGATAGTAGTTTTTACTATGGAATGAAGAATTTCTAAAAGGCATCTCGACATTTCATCATTCTGAGACCCCGGTTTGGATGATGTTAACTTTGGTTTCTACATTAATGTCCATCTTCGGATAAATCATTTTCCATCGTTCATAGGTCAGTTGTTTATTTTTGCCGTGGTATTTTTCCTTTAAGCCAATCGGGTCAAGGGATTTTTTCTGAAAATCTTTAATAAGACGGTTTGCTTGCTTGGTTAAATCATCTTCCATTGCCTGTTCGATTTTTTTTATCATCTTCCTATTTGTAAGGTTTTCACTTCGCATAGATTCCTTGATTTGTCCTTTAATTTTGAGTTTAATCGTGATGGAGGGACTACTCTCTGATTTGGATACCTCATAACTTGAACCGCTTCGGATGCTTTCTACAACGATATCGCTTTTTTTCTTGTCTTTTAATTTGAATTTGTATATTCCCCGCCTATGATTTTGAACTAATGTCTTAAAAATGAACATATCACCCGTTCGAACTTTCGTGACCATTTTATTTTCATGAAAAAGGGCGACTCCAGAAACCGCAACTTCATTATTAATTAATTTAATTAAAGGAAGATACGAATCGCCGCCAGCTTCTAGAGCGTTTCCTAAAAAAAGATGGAGGTTAGTATCCGGTCCGTTACCTGTTTCATTCTGTTGATTAATCAAATCCGATAAAAAGATACCAATATTCACATTCGTATTTGGTGGTTTCGTATTTATTACATCCTTGGTCTTTCCTTCAACGACAGCCAAAATGACCCTGTTTCCAAGTTGTGGCTCACGGTAGAGATAATCGGTCAGTTCTGTTATTCCAATTTCACGTACCATTTTCTCGCTAAATAAAATGATGCGTGTCTGTCCAAGCAATACCGGCTTATCCGTTTTTTTAGAAACGATAGCCTGGACATCACTCGTTGTCGTCGATGTTCCAGTTAAAATTTGATATTTGCCCATTTTGTCCTGTTGGAAGATGGGGATGACGAAGAATCCTTCGACATTATCATTCTTCAGTATATCGTAGCCAATGGCCTGGGACATATTGACTTCATCAACCACCCTTGGCTGGGCGCAGCTGCAAAGGAGGGGAAAAGCCAAGATAACAAGAAATAATTTTCTCATAAACGTTTCCTCATTTTCTTTATATAAATGACGACCAAAAGAAGAGGCAAGTATAAAGCAACAAAGAGTGCGCCGTATGGATTGATGATTTTACGTAATATATATAGTGAATCGACATCAAAAACAAAAATATTCGTAAGCAGGATTATAATGGACATTCCTAATAATGGATACTTTTGCTGAACATTGAATAAACGCTTGAAACCTCGGCTTGCAGCCCACAAGGAAATGGTCATGTTGGGTATAATAACGATGGCCCACCAAGAAACGTCTATATATTCAAATCGTTGAATAAAGGGCAATTCGACAATGCTGGTCAATGACAGTGTCGGCCATATAGTCAGTTCCAACTGTTTTTGTGAATAAAAAACAATTGAAACCAAATAAACGAATACGGTTATTAAGGTTGTTGTTAAGGCCCCTCCATGAGCATATTTTTGTGAGGTTTTAGCATCTTTGATGAACGGATAAAACATCACGATCATTTCAAAACCAAGCATTGTTAATGAAGTACTTCTAGTTCCTTTCAATATATCCAATAGAGTGTGGTGGAAAACAGGGAGCAAATTGGTGAATTCAGAGTATTTCATGGCATAGAATAGGACAAATAAAAGCCAGTATGTCAAAATGGAGCTTAAAAAAGTAATACCCGTAATTGTTCGGAACCCTCCCGTATTTATATAATAAATCAGGATAAGAAATACTAAAGCAAACGCCCAAGATGGTACCTCTTCAAACATCCATACATGTATGACATTTATATAACTAATCATGACTGTCATTCCTATGATCAAAAAGTAAAGAATGAATAATAGACTGAAGAAATTCCCCATCCATTTTCCGAATGCATGATTATTGGCCGAAATTATATCACCAGGGACGATACTGAAGATTTTATATATGACCCAAATCATTATATGAACGATCAGGCCGGCTAGTAGTATCGAAATCCAGCCATCGGTTCCCGTTGTCTTCGCTAAAACTCTTTGAAAACTTAATACGCCTATTCCCGTTTGCATGGAATGCACTAAAAAAAACACATAAAACGGTGACACTTTATACTTTTCATTAACTCCAGCTTGGTTCATATAGGACCCTCATTTAAATTTAAATCATTCATTAAAATCATTTTTTTTGATTCTTGCTTTTTTGGGCTGTGGCTGTCTGGTTATATCATCAGGCCGTAAATTTACAGGCCGCGACTTGAAAAGATTAAAAGGAAGCCGAACAAAGCTGTCTTTCCAATCTTGCATGCGAAATGGGTAGATCGGTTCGAGGTACGGGTGTCCCATTGATGTTAATTTGATAAGGTGGGTCATCAAAAACACGGTTGCTATGGTAATGCCGAGCAGCCCCCAAATTTGGGCCCCGATTAAGAAGGGGAACCGCAGCAGCCGAATGGCATTCCCCATTTTATAAATGGGAGTAACAAATGATGCCAATGCCGAGAGGGCAACGATGATCAATAAGATATTACTGGTCAAACCAGCTACAACGGCTGCTTGACCGATAACGATACCGCCCACGATACCTAATGTCTGACCTACCTTTGTTGGCAGCCTGGCAGCTGCTTCCCGTAATAACTCAATGGAGATCTCCAGGAATAATGCTTCGATCAAAGGCTGAAAAGGTATTAAGTTCCTTGAAGTGACGATCGTTTCCAAAAGATCTTTAGGAATCAGTTCATAATGATAGGTCAGCACGGCTACATAAATAGGAGTAGCAAATATCGAAAAAGCGACTGCGAATATTCTTAGTAAACGGAAAGCAGATGCCGGAATCCACGGCATATTATAATCTTCCATGGTAATAAAGTATTCCAAGAAAATGGTTGGAGTAATAAGTGCAGAGGACGACCTATCGATTAACAGGGCTACTTTACCTTCAGCCAATGCACTTGCGATGCGATCAGGCCTTTCCGTATTTAGAAAAAGGGGAAACAAGGTATTTGAATTATCATATAGCAATTGCGCGAGATTGGACCCGTCCAATATTTCATCAAACTCTACGTCATTGATCCTTTGTATAACATTATCGACATTTTCCTGATCAACGATCCCTTCTATCGATAAAACTGCCACTTTCGTTTTAGACAAGTATCCCACAGTCATTTCACTTACTTGCAATCCGGGGACAGGAAGTCTTTTTCTGACTAAATTCAGATTGATATCAAGATCCTCGACAAATCCTTCTTGAGCACTTATGATTCCAAATTCAAGTTCAGGTTTCTCAACTTGTCTCCCTTGTTGGGCCGCAACATTGATTAATAGGCATTCATCAAGACTTCCATCTAAACGAAGTGCGATTTCGCCTCTCATGATCCTGTCTTCAATTACAACCCTGGTACTGGTGATCAGTGTATTTTCAATAGGAACGTTTTCTTTTATTTGCTCCAAATTTATCGCTTCTAGAGTAGGTATGACAGAAAGAACACTTTTATGAAGTTCCTGTGCATCAATTAAAGAGCGATAAAAAGATACCCAATAGCCTACACCATTATATGTTCCTTGATGGTTTATGAAATCATTGGATGAAGAAAGGGTATTGAATAGATCCCTTACTTCCGAAACCTTATTTAATTCATCATTTTTTTCGTTTGGTTGATTGGGTTTTTTTTTGAACTTTCCGCGGTTAAACAATGCTGTCACCTCTAAACTAAAGCTAGTTATCCTAGCATTTGCAATTTAATTACATATTAACCATTTTACAATGTTAATGTTGTTAGCTTGAAATTCATAAAAAACATTGTTTCTATAGGCTGTCCCATTTCCTCTTCGCATAAAAAATTGAAAATAGAGGAAACTGAAAAAATAAAAACTCATGTAACCAAAGGAGTTTCACCATGAAAAGTCAACCCTTGCATATAAGATTGGATCAAAAGCAGGAAAAGTTGAAATCTAAATTGGATATGCAGGATGATGTAGTTTTTAAACAGATATTCATTCCCGGTTATGAAGTTTCAGGATTATTCGTATTTGTCAATGGAACGATGGATTATCCTGCATTCAATAAGATAGTCCTTGATTTATCGGCTGCCCAGGTTGAAACCAGGCATCCGGTTCCTATCGAACAGCTTGTCATTTCAAAAATCTGTTCAGTGAGGGAACAGGATGTTGAAACATATGAAAAAGCCAAGGAGTATATTTTTGACGGGAAAACGCTTTTATTTATAGATGGAATTATAAACGGTTATGTCTTGAATCTGGAAAAGGAAAAAATCCGTACACTGGGTGAACCTTCGACAGAGAGGGTTGTCCGTGGACCGAAGCTTGGTTTTATCGAAAGTCTTCAGGAAAATATCGGCTTGATAAGGCAATATTCAAACCATCCTAACCTTATCGTCAAACAACAGAAGTTCGGGACGATGGAAAAACGGGAAGTTGCATTGATCTATTATGAAGGAAAAGCGAGCGATTCTTTGCTAAAAGAAGTGAATAAACGGATAAATGAAGTGAAAGCTACCGATCTCCAAGACACGGGGATGCTTGAGGAATTAATAGAAGATACATCTTTTACCCCTTTCCCACAGATTCAGAATACGGAGCGTCCAGATAAAGTATTGGCTGCATTGCAGGAGGGAAGGGTGGTCATCATGGTTGACGGATCGCCATTTGCGTTGATGGCACCAACGACGATCACGATGCTGCTGCAGTCACCGGATGATTATTATGAAAGGTGGGTAGCGGGTTCTTTTCTACGTGTACTTCGCTATTTATCTTTATTTGTTACCGTATTTCTTTCAGGGATTTATATCTCCTTGGTTTCGTTCAACCCTGGATTGCTTCCGTCAGAACTGGCGATGACGATTGCGGGTACAAGGGAGAACGTGCCATTTCCACCGTTTGTTGAAGCTATCATCATGGAAGTAACGATCGAACTGCTTCGCGAAGCAGGCATTCGGCTCCCATCGCCCATTGGTCAAACAGTTGGATTGGTTGGCGGGGTCATTATTGGACAAGCGGCCGTTCAGGCCAATATTGTAAGTTCCCTGATGGTCATAATCGTTTCAATCACGACGATTACCTCTTTTACGGTACCACAATATAGCTTTGGACTGGCCTTCAGGGCATTAAGGTTCGGGGCGATGATTTTTGCCGCCGTTTTAGGTTTATACGGAACCACATTATTCTTTATCATCGTTATCAGCCATTTGTCAAAACTGACCAGCTTCCAAGAACCTTATTTTCAACCAATGGATTTTATCGGTAAAAAGACCTGGAAGGATGCGTTCCTACGGTTACCGAAGTGGAAAAAGGGGGGAAATTCTTTTGAGCCAAGTAGACGGCAAAATTCTTAGTGGCGAATTGGCTGCGATCATTTCTTGCAGCATGTTAGGAATTGGAATGCTGACCCTTCCAAGGACGTTAACGGAAAAAATCCATTCGACCGATGGATGGATCGTCTTGATCTTAAACGGGATCGCTATTGCCCTTTTGTTATGCTTATTGGTTTTTCTGTTAAAAAAACATAAGGTCGCTAACTATTACACGTACATGGAGGAGGCATTTGGAAAGTGGCTCTCCAAACTTATTGGGTTAGTAGTGGTGGTGTACTTTATAGGCGTGGCCAGCTTTGAAGTTCTTGCGATGAGTGAGATGGTCCGGTTTTATTTGTTGGAGGAAACCCCTGTTGAAATCGTGATACTTTCCATGATTTTAGCGAGTGTGCATCTTTTGACAGGCAAAATTAAAGCCATAGCAAAGGCTTGTGTCTTCTTTCTTCCTTTGACAATAGTCATCGTCTTGCTCATATATTTGTTCAGTCTCAGGGTAGTCGAGATAAAAAACCTCCAGCCTGTTCTTGCGAAAGGATTTCTCCCAGTCATGAAAGGAATGGGCTCCGGAACTTTGTCTTTTTTTGGAATTGAACTTTTCATCTTTTTGTTTGGCGTCGTTAAAAATCAAAACAAGATAAGAAAAGGCGTTTTAATCGGTTTTTTCATACCGCTGATTTTATATGTGATTACATATGTATTGGTAGTGGCTACACTGACTGTCCCGGAAGTCATAGCAGTTACTTGGCCAACCATTTCCTTTATTCAATCCTTTGAGGTAACAGGGATATTTTTAGAGCGTATGGAGTTATTTCTATTAATCACCTGGATTCTTCAGTTTTTTTTAACAAATGCGATTTATTATTACTTCGCAGCAGAAGGAATGACGAAAATATTTAACAATTCATATACAACGAACCTTATTGTTTTGCTTCCAATCATTTTTTTTCTGGCCAAAATTCCTAAAAATACAAATGAGATTTTTAAAATGAGCGATTTGCTGGGGTATATATTTCCCTTTGTATTATTTGGATTGCCCATTATTACATTCGCAATCGTTCAAGTGAAAAGGAGTAGAAGAAGCGGATGAAAAGATTATGGTTGATCTTGCTTATTCCTTTACTTGCTGGCTGTTGGGACAGTCAAAATATTGAAGAATTATCGCTTGTGGTGGGAGTGGGAATCGATAAAAGCAAAAAGAAAGACGAAATCATGTTAACACAGCAAATTCTGGTTCCTCCAGGAAATAGTGGTCAGGAGAATCAGGCCCAACTAAAATATAAAAATGTTACCGTCAGTGCCAAAACGCTGCATGAAGCAATTAGGGATTCTTTACTCCTAACCAATACGGTTTTAACCAATCATCAGCGTATCATCCTCATTAATGAAGATGTATTAAGGAAAATCCCGATGGAAGCGATCATTAATCAGTCGATACGCGATAATAATACAAGGAGAAGCTGTCATGTTTATTTAACGAAGAGACCGACGAAAGAAATTTTGGGGCGATCCGAAGATGGGGAGATCCCTTCGAATGTAATCTATGAATTGAAAGATAATGAGAACAGAACGAATAAGATACTTCCGCCTTTAACACTGGGCAAAGCATCCTCAAATTTGCAATCAGATGGAAGCTTTGCCATTCAGGCCGTTGATATTAGGGGTAAGAAATTAATTTTGGAGGGTGCAGGCATTATCAACAATTCAAAGTTGATCGGGGTCATGAATGATGAGGATATAGCTGCATTAAATTGGTTGAATGGAGAGGTAAAGGGCGGAATAATCGAAGGTGTTCAACACGGTGAGCCTTTAAGTGTTGAAGTGATCGATAGGAAAAGGAGGAAAATCACGACGGAATTGAACGGTGATCATTTGACGATCAATATTGAAGTCGGGTACACAGCAAGACTTTCGGAAGATTGGTATGGTAAGGAAAACTCATTTAAGGAAGGCTATTTAAAAGATGTTGAGCGCATTGCCGAGGATGAAGTTAAGAAGGATGTAAAGAAAATCGTATATAAATTACAGCATGATTATAAAACAGGGGTAGCAGGATTGTATCGTTATGTGCAAAATCAGCATCCAAAGTTTTGGGAGAAAAATAAGAATAAATGGGACGAAGTTTTCAGTAAAGCCGATATTAATTATGAAGTGGACTTAAGGATCGTAGACTTCGGTTCAAAAGGTGGGATAAAGTGAATGGGCATAAGAATGAAAACCTTCCAAATGGAAGGTTTTTTGTCAGTGTTCTTTGTTGATGAGGTTACTTAATAGCCAAGGGAATGGTCCATTCAAGGCCCACCGAAAGTTCTAGGCAGATTCGTCACTTCATGTGCAACCCTGATTCCGGATTGAATGGCTCCTTCAATCCATGCTGGTACGGTTGATGTATGCTCCCCAGCGAAGTGGACCCTTCCTTCAGGAGTTGGGATGTATGGAAACAAGTCCGTTTCCTGACCAGGCTTAAACATGGAGAAAGCGCCGTAGGAATACTGATTCAATGTCCAGCTATAAGAAGCTCCTGATAAAAAATGATCATATACTTGATTACCATGGATTACTGCCAAATTTTTCAATGCGTGTTGTATTCGATCTTTTTCCGGTAGGATATCCCATAAAGTGGCATCATCTTCCCATGTATAACTTGCTAAGATGAGACCGGATTCACTCTGGTTGCTCGTTTGGCTGGGATAATAAGAAAATCTAATAGGTAAATCTGTCGTCAATTTACCGCCGAAGATTCCTTCCTTTTCCCAAAACCTATGAGTGAATTGAAGTCCAATTTTTGTGGAAGCAGCATAATGGAGTTCCCTTATTGCCTTCCACTTATTATGGGAAAAGGAATTCCTGGGATCAATATCTATAAATTGCAGCAATTGAAGAGGGATCGTCACGATGGCAAGATCACCGGTAACCGTTAAGGGGTTTTGACTTTGAGTATGTTTGGAATGGATGGTGACTTGATTATCATGTTGGATGATCTTTGTCACTTCATATCTGAAGATTAAATTATCCTTCAATTCCGGTAGAAAGGCATAAGGAAGCCGGTCGTTACCTCCTTCGATTGAAAAAAATTTCACGTCTGGATTAAAGAGCGGCATAAGCTCCCGGAGTATGGCCGGAAAAGAAAGTTCCGGGAATCCCTCTAAACCCATCAGGACTTTGATGCTTTCAATCGCTCCTGTTGATAGACTGATTCCGACTGGATTGTACTGCAAAAAGAAGCTCATGGAGTATTTATCAAACTCTTTAATGACTATTTCCCAATTTCTACGTGGATTTTGAATGATGAAGTCAGTCACAGGCTTGATTGCCATGTTGAGTAATTCTTCAGCTGTTTTACCTCTTTCATGGGGAGCTACAGGGTACCTCAGTATATCCGGGTTCTGCTGATATATGGCAGCGGTCGTCTTGATTCCATTGGCATAAATGGGATCATTAGGAGTAGCATTCACAAAAGTGTTGACTCGTAAACCATACTTCTTGATGTATTCAGCAACTAAGTAATGATAATTAGGAATGCGCATGGCACCGGCTTCAAGGTAGGAACCTTCTAAAAATGGCTCCCGTATGGTCAAAACACGCCCTCCGACCCTCCCGGTTGCTTCCAATATCGTAACATCGTGCCCCGCTTGTTTTAAAAGGGATGCTGCAACCAACCCAGACATGCCTGCACCAATGATAATGATTTTTTTGGGGATTGGGCTAGCCCCCAGGCCATTTCTGATCACAGCCAGCATTTGTTCGGGTGATAACGGATCTTTGGTAAAGGACAAAATGTTTTTCTCCTCTCTTGTTACACTTTCTATATGGGATTTACGCTATCTTATTCCGATTGGGTCACCATTTATGAAGGATATTCAATAATTTGTCATCTAAATGCTTAGTAACAAATTTTTTAGTGCATTGGTGAATTCCACGTAATATATATACCAAAAATAACCTCGGTAGAATATATAATAAACAAGCATCCAAAAACATCATTAAGTGAATACCGAGCTTCTGCAAAACCTATGAAAAATTAGTTTGTGGAATATTATTAAATATTTTCCTTTACAGAGGAGATACTACCAAGAGACAAAGGGTAGAAAGGAAGACAGTATGGATCATATACAAATGGCCCGCGCAATGTTCGGGACGAATATGGCTGTACATATCATATTTGCAACAATTGGCGTCGGGTTGCCGATGATGATGTTGGCAGCGGAATTGATGTATCAAAGGACAAAGGATTTACAGTATGTCGTCATGGCTAAACGCTGGACCAAAACATTAGGGGTTTTACTTGGGGTCGGGATTCCGACTGGTACGATTGCGGGTGTGCAGCTGTCACTATTATGGCCTGGGTTCATGGAAGTGATAGGACGTGTCATGGCGCTTCCATTCCAAATCGAGATTTATGCATTCATGGTTGAAGCGCTGTTCATGTCAATCTATGTGTATGCTGCTGAAAAAATCAAGCCATGGGCCCGAATCGTGAGTTTATTCTTTGTTGCATTCGGAGCATTGGCTTCGGCTGTTTTGATTTCGAATGTCCATGCTTTTGAAGGGACACCTGCTGGGTTCCGGTTTGAAAATGGGGAAATCGTCGATGTCGATCCTTGGGCGGCATTTTTTAACCCAAGTTTCTTGGTGACGGCAGGTCATACGGCCCTGACTGCTTATACTACAGGCGCTTTTGTCGTGGCGTCCGTCGCAGCCTATAAGATGCTGAAAAATAAATATGGCACTGCTGAATTTAATTTTCACCAAAAAGCACTGAGGCTCAGTATTGTCTTGGGCTTGGTTTTTTCGTTTTTGACGGCATTGAACGGTCATGCGACTACGCAGCATTTATATAGGGAACAGCCGGAAAAACTGGCAGCGGCAGAAGGGTTGTTTGAAACACAGGACCATGCCGGACTTACCTTGTTCGGTTATACCGATAGGGAAGCTCAGGAAGTGAAGTATGGGATTGAATTTCCATGGTTATTAAGCTTTCTATCTGGTAATAGCTTTGATACGGTTGTGACCGGTTTGAACGATTTTCCGGAAGAGTATTGGCCGCCGCTTTATGTCCATATCTTATTTAATGCCATGGTCATGATTGGTTCAGGCTTAATCGCGTTGGCACTGTTTGCATTGGTATGGAATAAATGGCTGAAAAAGGAGACATATCCGAAATGGATTCTTTGGCTGTTTGTTGCATCAGGGCCGCTTTCGGTGATTTCAATAGAATGCGGTTGGATTTTTGCCTGTACCGGCAGACAGCCTTGGACGATATACAGGATGCTGACAACGGAGGATTCAGTCACTTCGTACGAAAACCTTGGATTCTTATTCACGATGTTCATTATTGTATATATCATTTTATGCGTTTCTGTCGTGTTTACACTTTTGTATTATTTCAAACGTCATTCCGTAATGGATGATATATATAAAGCCGAACAGAAAGGTGTAAGACTTTTCGATTCGAATTCATAAAAGGGGGGAAGGCGAATGAGTGATGCTCTTCTTGCAATAACGCTGGTCTGGGGCTTTATTTTTCTTTATGCCATCATGGCCTCTATGGATTTTGGCGCGGGCTTCTGGGCAATGACTTACATTAAAAAGGAAGAGACGAATGCTACCAAGATAGCGAATAGCTATTTATCACCAACTTGGGAAGTGACGAATACTTTTGTGGTTGGTCTTGTCATTGCGATTTACAGTTTATTCCCAGGTGCGGTATTCCCGATTGGGGTAGCCTTGATCGTTCCCGCGAGCCTGATATTGGTTCTGCTATGTATTAGGAGTGCTTTCTTGGTTTTCTCGCATAGCGTTGACAAATATGAAAAAGCGTTAACGTATATCTCAGGATTGACGGGATTGATCATACCGGGGCTATTAATTAGCGTATTGCCAATCACTCATCTTGGGTTTGTCGAAGGTGTGAGAGGAAATGAAGAATTGAATTTATCTAAACTTTTCACGAGTCCGAATGAGTATGCATTTGTGGGATTCGGCATTATGAGCACGCTTTTTTTATCTTCTTTGCTCCTGTCCGATTACTCAAAACAGGCCGACGAAATGAAAGCATACAAAATATATCGCAGGGATGCGATGATAACGGGACCGCTTATGTTGGTCATGGCTCTGTTGGTCATGCTCACGTTAAGAAACGAAGCGAATTGGATTTACCAAGGAATGATGAAAAACTCTGCATTGTTATTCATCTCGCTCATTTTTTTCATCATTAGCGGGATAGCACTGTACCTACCCTATTTTTCTAAGCAGGAGGTTAAAGGGATGCCACGCCTCGCTGTCATTGCGATTATCATACAGTATTTAATCGGCAGTTATGCTTATGGTATCGCTCATTTACCTTATATCATCTATCCAAATGTCACGATTCTATCAGGATTTACCGATCCAACCTCATTCCGGGCCGTGTTTGCCACGTATATCGTGGGCTTTGCAATATTAGTCCCAGGGTTCTATTATTTCTGGTCCATCTTCATGAAAGATCAGCGTCGAAAGTTCAAACGGCGACAAATGTCAAATTAGTTCATCTTTGAAAAGAGAGGTTATCACTATGAAAAAGTTAGATCTGCTAAAATATGCGGTTTTAGTCATCTCACTATTTTTGAGCTATCAAGCGGTTGAAGCGCATGATAAAAATTTTCAGGTGGATGGCACATATATTTCAACTAAAAGAGATGTAACAGGTGACCAGAAAATAGACATCATCCAGGTTCAGGGACTGCCTTATGAGGAAGGTAGTAAGTTTCTGAAAAAAATTGAGTTAAGTGTGGAAAGCAATCGCCGTACAATCGACGTCCCGCTTGAAGCTGGGTATAATCCAGATCTAAAGGTTGCCGACTTGAATGATGATGGGGTCCAGGATGTATTGGTTACGGTTTTGATGGAAGGTAGAGAGCGGTTGATATCCAGTTACGCCTATACATTCAAGGATGGAAAAGTGAAGGAGCTTGAAGTACCGCCATCCGTTCCTGTAATGGCACAATTTCTGGACGGATACAAAGCGGAAATCATTATTGAAGGTCAAAAACCTGTGGTGATGGATGTCAGTTCCAGAAAACAAGCTTATGATAAATTGGGCATTTATCAAAATGGAAAACTAAATGAACCGACAGAGCTTTTGGTTGATCCATACTCTTCACTGGATTTCAAGACCGTTTTTGGAAAAGGAAAAGCGCTTATCGGAATCCAAAATGTAAAAGGGTCCGATGAGCGTGATCCGATACTGGAGATCAAATCAGTGTGGAAATATAATAATGGATGGCAGCTTGTAAAAGCCCAAGTTAAACCGGTCAAGGGTAGTAATTGACATGGTATCGACTGCTTCTTAAATAAACTGGATTGACGGCTCTTGGTTATGAGGGCTGTTTTTTTGTTGATAATTAAAAATTGACAATTTTTAATTATTTGGTAAAATCTAAATAAATCCAGTTTATACATAATCAAGCTCTTTATTCTGGATGGAATGTAAGCGGATACAAAGGGGGTGCAGTCTTACGGAGTTAAAAGAAAAAATAATTGAAACATCGTTGACGCTCTTCGATTTGCATGGTTTTCATGGTGTCTCCGTCAACGAAATCGTAAAGGCATGCGGAACTAGCAAAGGTGGTTTTTATCACCATTTCTCTTCCAAAGATGAACTCTTATTTGTCATCCATGATTACTTTATTTCATATGTTTTAATAAAAGCACAGGAAGCCATTTCAGAAAGTACCCATCCAACAGAAAAAATGCAAAAGATCATTCAATCATTTGTTAAAGTTTTTGACCTCTATAAACCACACATCTCAGTTTTCTATCAAGAAAGCATTTACTTAAAACCACCTTATGTTGAAGCAATCAAAAAAAAGCGTCAAACGTATAAAGAAATCATTTTTTCCGTTATCAAAGAAGGTATTGACAAGGGAGTATTCCGCAGCGAATTGCCAGTGGAAATTACCGGAATGTCAATTCTGGGCATGGTGAACTGGTCCTACAAATGGTACAAAAGGGACGGCGGAAAAACGATCGACGAAATCGGTGATATTTACGTGGATTTAATTCTGAATGCCCTATTGATAGATAAACAAAAAGAAGCGGAAATCACCCAGCCATTTTTACTGAAGAACCAAGTTGTTGTGGATTGAACTATCAACTTGATTTGTACAGACCAACTAGTCGGTCTCAATAGAAAGGGGAATGAACATATGGATTTTTCACTTACAAAAGAACAGCAAATGATTAAGGAAATGGTAAGGGAATTTGCTGAAAAGGAAATTAAGCCGATTGCGATAGAGTTGGATGCAAAGTCCATGTTTGCGGAGGATGTATTCAAAAAAATGGGGAAACTCGGGTTGCTTGGAATTCCGTTTCCTGAAGAATATGGCGGTTCGGGCGGAGATACGATTTCGTATGCCATTGCCGTTGAAGAGATTGGCAAGGCGTGCGGGGGAACCGGCTTAAGTTATGCCGCAGCCGTTTCGCTCGGGGCAAGTCCAATTTACTATTTTGGAACCGAAGAACAGAAGCAAAAATATCTGGTTCCAATCACGACCGGTGAAACCCTGGCAGCTTTCGGGTTGACAGAGCCTAATGCGGGTTCCGATGCTGGCGGTACGAGAACGACTGCCGTGTTGGATGGTGATGAATATGTGATTAATGGCGAAAAAACATGGATAACAAATGCCAGCTATTCAAGAACGGTTACTGTCACTGCTGTATCGGGAAAAGATTCAAAGGGCAAAAACATCATCTCGGCATTCATCGTGCCAACCGATACCCAAGGGCTGACGATCAATAGCAATTATGAAAAAATGGGAGTCCGTGCTTCCAATACTTGTGAAATCATTCTGGATAATGTTCGGGTGCCAAAGGAAAATTTATTGGGAGATCCGGACAAAGGGTTCAAACAATTCCTATTCACGCTTGATGGAGGACGGATTTCCATTGCAGCTTTGGCCGTCGGTATCGCTCAGGCTGCCTTTGACAGAGCTTTAGCTTTTTCAAAAGAGCGCATCCAATTCGGTAAAACCATATCAAATTTCCAGGCCATTCAATTCAAGCTTGCAGACATGGCGATGGAGATCGAATTGGCGAGGAATATGGTATATAAGGCTGCATGGTTAAAAGACAATAAAAAACCTTTTGCAAAGGAAGCGGCATACGCCAAGCTCTTTGCTAGTGAGACCTCGTTCCGCGCCAGCAATCAAGCGATTCAAATACACGGCGGCTCTGGTTACATGCGTGAATATGAAGTGGAACGCTATTTAAGAGATGCTAAGTTATTGGAAATTGGTGAAGGCACATCCGAAATTCAAAGACTCGTTATCGCCAGGCAATTAGGCTGTTAATCTTTACGGAACGTAAAATGAACTTGATGCTTGGGGTTCATTTGGGTGAAAAGCAGATGTTATCTATACAGCAAAAAGCGTTCATTCTTACCTTTATTTGATTAGGAGGAGTTTGATGTCTGATTTGCTAGATGTTACGATCGGGAAATTGCTTGAAAGGACAGCTGAACAATACGGTGGTAATGAAGCGGTTGTGTACCATGAACTAGGCCTGCGCCATTCTTATCGCGAATTTGAAAAGATTTGCCGAAAGGCTGCCAGGGGGTTCATGTCACTGGATATTAAAAAAGGGGAACATATCGCCATTTGGGCATCCAATAAACCGGAATGGCTTATATCCCAATTTTCCACCGCGAAAATGGGCGGGGTGCTGGTGACGGTCAATACTAATTACCGCTCAAGTGAACTGGAATACCTGCTTAAGCAATCCGATTCGACGACGATCATCCTGATGGAACAATATAAGGATCATTCATATATAGATACGCTGTACGAAATCGTACCTGAATTGAAAAATGCAGAACCAGGAAAATTACAATCTGAGAAACTGCCAAAATTAAAAAATATCATCGTTTTAGGTGAAAAACGTTATCCCGGAACGTTTTCATGGGATGAAGTCATTAGCGGGGGCGAATCCGTTTCGGAGGAATCGCTCGACATGAGGATGGAGGAATTGGCTCCAGGTGATGTGATTAACATGCAATATACATCAGGGACGACAGGATTTCCAAAAGGAGTGATGCTGACGCATTCCAACTTGGTCAATAACGGATTGAATGTCGCAGAGTGCATGAAGCTGACAGAAGCCGACCGGCTATGCATCCCGGTTCCGTTTTTTCATTGTTTCGGCTGTTCCCTTGGTACGATGGCATCTGTTTCAGTTGGGGCAACAATGGTGCCGATTGTGGAATTTAATCCACGCGTTGTCCTTCAGACAGTTGAAGCCGAAAAATGTACTGGGCTTCATGGTGTACCGACGATGTTCATTGCTGAACTTAATCTCGATGACTTTGACCAGTATGATTTAATTTCGTTACGGACTGGTATCATGGCAGGCTCGACATGTCCGATTGAAGTCATGAAAAGCGTGGTGAATAAGATGGGCATCACGGAAATCACGATTACTTATGGTCAAACGGAATCTTCTCCAGGAATTACGATGACAAGAACGGACGATCCGATCGAACTTCGTGTTTCTTCAGTGGGAAGGGCTTTGCCGAAAGTGGAAGTGAAAATTGTCGATCCGGCTACAGGGGAGGAAGTCCCGCGGGGCATGCAGGGTGAACTCTGTTCGAGGGGATACCATGTAATGAAGGGTTATTATAATAACCCGGAAGCCACTGAGCAGGCGATTGACACGGAAGGCTGGCTTCATACGGGAGATTTGGCAGTGATGGATGAGAGGGGTTATTGCAAGATTACTGGCCGGCTGAAAGATATGATCATTCGCGGAGGGGAAAATATTTATCCCCGTGAGATTGAAGAATTCCTCTACCAACACCCTGCAATTGTCGATGTCCAGATACTCGGCGTTCCAGATCAGAAATATGGGGAAGAGGTAGCCGCATGGATCATTTTGAAAGCAGGAGAAACCCTTACGGAGAAAGAATTGATAGAGTATTGCAAAGGGAAAATATCTTTTCATAAAATTCCGCGTTACATTCAATTTACCGATGCTTATCCAATGACTGCATCCGGAAAAATCCAAAAGTATAAGCTTCGGCAGCAAACTCTTGACCTACTAACGGAACGCACTAAATAAGGAGGATATCGAATGATTCGAAAAATTCTTATCGCAAACAGGGGAGAAATAGCATCACGCATTATTCGTACATGCAAGAAGCTGGGAATACTTACTGTCGCTGTCCATTCGGAAGCAGATTCGGATTCGCCTTTTGTGGGATTGGCGGATGAGGCATATTTATTGGGTGGCCCGAGAGTACAGGAAAGCTATTTAAACGTCAATAAGATTTTGGAAATAGCTAAGGAAACCGGAGCGGAGGCCATTCATCCTGGATATGGTTTTCTTAGTGAAAATGCAGATTTCGCACGTTCATGCGAAGAAGCCGGCTTGATATTCATAGGTCCCAAACCAGAGATCATTCAGCAAATGGGCAATAAAGTCGAGGCGAGGAAAAAGATGGAGCAAGCAGGACTTCCATTGGTGCCTGGATTTTCACGTCCGTTAATTGATAGTGCAGAAGCGGCAGCCGTTGCCGAAAAGATTGGCTATCCAGTCATGTTAAAAGCAGCAGCAGGCGGCGGCGGAATCGGCATGCAGGCCGTTGCTAATGAAGATGAACTAACCAAAGCCTTCGAAGGGAATCAAAAACGTGCCCAATTATTTTTTGGCAATGGAGATATGTTCATAGAAAAATTGATTGAGAAGCCTCGTCATATCGAAATTCAGGTATTGGCAGATTCCTTTGGGAATGCTGTTTACTTATGGGAAAGGGAATGCTCCGTTCAAAGGCGCCACCAGAAGGTCGTGGAAGAGGCTCCATCTTCTTTCCTTGACGAAGAAACAAGAAACAGGATGG
Organism: Peribacillus sp. S4; assembly: GCF_046715815.1. Classification (NCBI taxonomy): domain Bacteria; kingdom Bacillati; phylum Bacillota; class Bacilli; order Caryophanales; family Bacillaceae; genus Peribacillus; species Peribacillus sp. S4. The sequence goes on from NZ_CP175708.1 coordinate 2,426,769, forward strand.
GAATGGCTGCAGTGAAAGCGGTAAAATCCATCGGTTATAGCAATGCGGGCACACTCGAATTTTTAGTAGATGCAGATAAAAACTTTTATTTCTTGGAAATGAATACACGCCTTCAGGTAGAGCATCCTGTCACTGAAGAAATTACGGGACTGGACTTAGTCGAACAGCAAATTAAAATTGCATCGGGCAACAAATTGGATTTCACCCAAAGTGAGATTAAACAGGACGGACATTCCATTGAAGTCCGCATTTATGCTGAAGATCCGAAAACCTTTTATCCGGCACCGGGGAGAATCACCACCATGGAACTTCCGGAAGGTGAAGGGATCCGTCATGAATTGGCCGTTCATGGAACTTCGGTCGTATCCCACTTTTATGATCCGATGATCGCCAAATTGGTGGTGAGCGGCGACTCGAGGGATAATGCGATTGAGAGATTAAGAGAAGCGCTGGCAAGCTATAAAATCGAAGGAATTAAAACAAACCTTCCTTTGCTGATGGAAATAATTTCTCATGAGGCTTTTTCCAAAGGAGATACGACTACGGATTTCATTGCGAAATATATTCAAAAATTGACTGTATAACTTAAAACATAATGATCGGGAGGAAAATAAAATGGCAGAATTAAAGGCAAGCATGGCAGGAAGCGTTTGGAAAATCGTAGCAAATGAGGGGCAAAGTGTAACCGACGGACAGGATATCATTATCTTGGAATCGATGAAAATGGAAATCCCCATTGCAGCCGAGGAAGCTGGCACCATTAAAGAACTAAAAGTGAATGAAGGGGATTTCGTAAATGAAGGCGACGTTTTGGCCGTCATTGAATAAAGGGACGGAGGGGTATGATGAATTGGCCTGAAAAAGTGACAATTAAGGAAGTTGGCCCCCGTGATGGGCTGCAAAATGAAAAGGTCATAATACCTGCACAAAGCAAAATGGAGTGGATCGATCAGCTCTCTGATACAGGATTATCTTATATAGAAGTGACTTCATTCGTACACCCAAAGTGGATTCCCCAATTGAGTGATGCCGTCCTGGTGGCTAAGGGAATAAAGCGCAAGCCTGGTATCACTTATGGGGCCCTTGTACCGAATCAAAGGGGACTGGAGTCGGCCCTTGACGCCAATATCGATGATATTTCCGTGTTCATGTCATCCAGTGAAACGCATAATCTAAAAAATATCAATAAGTCGATTTCCGATACCTTTCCAATATTGAAGGATGTCATCAGGACAGCAGCAAATAGCGGGAAAACGGTCAGGGGCTATGTTTCAACCGTTTTCGGCTGTCCGTATGAAGGGGAGGTTTCGACTGATCAGGTTTTCCGTGTTTGTGATCAACTTTTTGAATATGGCATCGATGAAGTTTCGTTGGGTGATACCATTGGGGTCGCGTCTCCAAGACAGGTTGCACTGTTCCTTGAACAGGCTGTAAAAAGATATGATATGAGCCAAATTGCCCTCCATTTTCATGATACAAGGGGAATGGCACTCGCAAATATCCTTGAATCACTGAATTATGGTATTGACACTTTCGACTCTTCGCTCGGAGGTTTAGGGGGATGCCCGTATGCACCAGGAGCGAGCGGAAATGTGGCTACGGATGACCTGGTTCATATGCTACATAAAATGGGGATTCACACAGGAATCAATCCCGAAAAGCTATTGAAGGCTGCGGCCATGGTGCAAAGCTTTTTGGAAAAACCATTGCCTAGCCATCAGATGGCTGTAAATAACGCACAATAAGCGAAATCGAGGTGAATGTATGACTTCATTAGTTGATATAAGGTATGAAGAAAAGGGAATTGCCTTCGTGACCTTGAATCGGCCGGATGCTGCTAACGCTTTATCCACAGAATTGCTTCATTGCTTAATCGAAGGGCTGGATGAATTGAAGAGAGATTCCAATTTACGAACAGTCATTATAACGGGAGCAGGTGAAAAGGCGTTTTGTGCAGGTGCGGATCTTAAGGAAAGAGCGGGTATGAATGATGATAAAGTCAAGGAGACAGTCAAGTTGATCGGAGACACGATTACGGCTGTAGAAAACCTTCCAGTACCGGTCATCGCTGCGATCAACGGTTCGGCTTTTGGCGGTGGGCTGGAATTGGCACTCGCTTGTGACATACGCATCGCATCGGAAACGGCAAAGGTGGGGCTGACTGAAACGTCATTAGGCATCATCCCTGGTGCAGGCGGTACACAGCGACTGCCCCGGATAGTCGGAATGCCGACAGCGAAAGAACTGATTTATACGGCAAGGAGATTGGATGCAAAAACGGCACATGCCTTGAAAATCATCAGTCATGTATATTCACCCCAACATTTACTTGAGGAAGCGAAAAAATTGGCTAAGGAAATTGCGGTCAATGCCCCATTAGCACTCAGGGCTGCAAAAGCGGCGATCAATCAAGGGGCTGAGACCGACTTGAAAACAGGATTGCAAATTGAAAATGACTGCTATCAGACAACTTTAAAAACCCTTGACCGACTGGAGGGTCTGTCAGCATTCAAGGAAAAACGCAAACCGGTATATAGAGGCCAATGATTTCTATTGAAGGAGGAACAGGGATGGTAACGACGGATAAACTAACCGAAACGGTTGAAACGATTAAAAAAGGCGGTTTAGAAAAGTATCATCAAAAAAACGCTGAAAAAGGAAAGCTTTTCGTACGTGAACGTCTAGAGCTGCTTTTCGATGAAGGGGTAGAAATAGAGGACGCTTTCTTTGCCAATTGTGCAAGTGTTGGTCTGCCTGCTGATGGTGTAGTTACGGGCATCGGAAAAATCAATGGTCAAAGGGTCTGTGTCATGGCCAATGATTCGACTGTGAAAGCTGGATCCTGGGGAGCAAGGACCGTCGAGAAAATCATTCGCATTCAGGAAACAGCCGAAAAGTTACAGCTGCCCCTTCTTTATTTAGTCGATTCTGCCGGGGCACGAATAACGGATCAAGTAGAAATGTTTCCGGGCCGCCGCGGAGCTGGCCGCATCTTTTACAACCAAGTGAAGCTATCAGGAAAAGTCCCGCAAATTTGTCTATTGTTCGGTCCATCTGCCGCCGGCGGGGCATATATTCCAGCTTTTTGTGATATTGTTGTAATGGTTGATGGCAATGCATCCATGTATTTAGGTTCACCGAGAATGGCAGAAATGGTCATTGGCGAAAAGGTGAGCGAAGAGGAAATGGGCGGGGCGAAAATGCATTGTTCCGTTTCAGGATGCGGCGATGTACTTGTCAAGTCGGAAGAAGAATCGATCGCGTTTGCGCGAAGGTACTTAAGCTATTTTCCAGGAAATTATCAAGAAAGACCTAAAAGCGTAAAACCTGAGCTGCCTGCGGATTTCGAAAAAACTTTGGAAGAACTGATTCCTAAAAATCAGAATGCAGCCTTCAATATGTACGACCTGATCGATAGGGTTATAGACAGGCAATCATTTTGTGAAATTAAGAAGCTATTTGCCCCTGAATTAATCACTGGGCTTGCAAGGCTAAATGGACAAACGATAGGGATCATAGCCAATCAGCCGCGAGTCAAGGGCGGCGTCCTGTTCCATGATTCAGCTGATAAGGCTGCCAAGTTCATCAACTTATGTGATGCTTTCCATATACCGCTGTTATTCCTGGTGGATATTCCAGGATTCATGATTGGGACGAAGGTCGAACGGGCAGGAATCATTCGCCATGGTGCGAAAATGATCTCGGCCATGAGTGAAGCCACTGTTCCCAAGATTTCCGTCATCGTCCGTAAAGCTTATGGTGCCGGACTATATGCGATGGCCGGTCCCGCCTTTGAACCGGACTGCGTTCTTGCCTTACCGACGGCATTGATAGCGGTCATGGGAGCTGAAGCTGCGGTCAATGCAGTCTATGCTAATAAAATCAATGCGATGGAACCAGAAGAGCGCCCTGAATTCATTGAACAGAAGCGCAATGAGTATAATGAAGATATCGATATATACCGCTTAGCCTCTGAAATGATCGTTGATGGCATCATCCAGCCGAATGACCTGCGTGATGAATTGAGCGCGCGGTTTGAAGCGTATAGCAGTAAGCAATTGACATTTACCGATCGTAAGCATGGGGTCTATCCCGTATAAAGTATTCCATAAAAAAGCCCGGTTCATCATGACCGGGCTTTTTTATGGAATAAAATGAATGATTATTTAAATAATTAGAAAATTTTTCTGATTTAGAGTTGCTAAATCACACAAGGAAGAGTACTATAATTAGTAATTAAAGATTTACTAATTACTTAATTCCATACTTAGTGAAAGAAAGTGAGAGTTGCCATGGCTCAGCAGGAAATAAAGAAATATATTACTCCAGATGGATACACAGCAGATATTGCAATTTTTACTATTACTACAAAGAAAACGGCAGAGAAAGCCCCTCCTGAAATGTTTTTGAAGCTATTATTAATCAAACGTGCCTCAAAAGATAAGGAAGGAAGCCCCAATGTTGAAGGAGATAAATGGGCTTTACCCGGAGGCTTTGTCAATGCCTCCGAGACTGCCTATGAAGCAGCCAAACGAGAATTGAAAGAAGAAACGGGCGTAGCTGGATTCCATGTCAAGCATTTCGGGGTTTATGACCGCCCAGGGCGCGATCCCAGGGGATGGATCATATCCAATGCTTTTTATGCAATTGTCCAGGAAGAGTTTCTTCATCAAAGAAAAGCGAATGACGACGCAGCTGAGGTTGAATTGTTCACGATTCAGGAAGCCTTACAATTAGATCTTGCATTTGATCATTATACAATTATTAACGATGCGATGAATGTATTGAAAAAAGAAATGGTGCAAACGACGATAGCCCAAAAATTCCTGCCGGATGAATTTACACTTTCTGAACTGCAACGGGTTTTGCTGACAGCCAGAGATGATGCAAAAATCAGTGCAGACTCCCTTTTTTATGCAAAAGCCCCGAAGCTTCCGTTTTTGGAGAAAGTATTGGATGAAAAGGGAATGCAAAAGAAAACGAAACGTAATTCGTATCGGCCTTCACAGCTTTACCGGTTTAATGCAGAGGTTGTCATGGACTCTATTTACTATTAAGGGGGAATTGGTGAAATGGGAAAAAAGGCATTGATCAATATAGATTATACGTATGACTTCGTGGCAGACGGGGGTTCATTGACCTGCGGGAAGCCAGGTCAGGATATCGAGAAGGAACTTGTCAGTATAACCAAGGAATTTATCAAACAAGGCGAATATACGGTATTCGCTATTGATTTACATGAAGAAGGAGACCGCTTACATCCCGAATCGAATTTGTTTCCACCGCATAATATTAGCGGTACAATGGGTAGAGACCTATACGGGGCGTTAAAAGAGGAATATGAAACAAATAAAAATCAAAAGAATGTTCATTATATAGATAAAACACGTTATTCGGCCTTTGCAGGAACGGACCTTGATATCCGCCTGCGGGAACGTCACATTACCGATGTTTATTTAGTCGGAGTTTGTACAGATATTTGCTTATGAATACTAGGAATCAGATATTTGTTCAAACCCTTAGATAGTAGGGGTTTTCAGGGTGTATACTTCAATAAAAATTTATTAGAATTTGAAGTCATATATTTAGTAATAAATGACTCATAACAGACCCTGTTTACTACTACAACAGGAGCACCCAAAAAATCAATATTGTTGTAGTAGAGGTGTAGTAGTAGTAGTGGGATATCAGTAGTATACGTTAACGAAAGGAATTGTACATATATTTTTTGTAGTTAGAGAGAATATGCTTCCTGAGAGGCAACGGTAACGCTTTGATCCAAGTAATAGAATAAGTTCATATAGTTTATTACAATCTCTATAACATTAGGGGATGCTGGAATATTATAAAAGACAGATGATGATAAGTTTAGGTTTTTTCAAAAGTTTCTAAATGATTCATTCCTCGCCGTTCTATCCCACCAGTATATGAATATTTAATTTCAGTTATACGCTAATTGTTCTTGCTCATCCTTTAAGCATGAATGACGGATGCCATCTCCAAGATTTTTTAGTGAACCCCCAAAATATTAAGTCCACAATAATTATCCGGACTCCAAATCTATTAAAAAATGCTGGACACGTTCTACATTTAATATCCATACTTTATTCCCAAAAGGGATACATTATAGAATAAGCTGCCATTTAATGGTGGCTTTTTCAGTTTTGATTTTTTTAGAGTAAAGTTATAAAGACTTAAAACTGCCCTAATTAGGCAATTTTTATGATGTTTTTGTGAAAAATAATAATTTTATTAAAAAAGGCTAAGTCTCCCCTAGTTTTATATTATACAAATCGGATTTAATTCAAACACCTTAGTCAACTAAGAGAATTAAATCAAGAATGGGGATAAATAATAAAATGACTGTAAGTAAATCAGCAGGAGAATTGAAACTAATAAATGGGGATGTCTTTAATGAAATAAAAAAAATTGATAGTAATTCTATTCATTTAATCTGTACGGATCCGCCATATTTTATTTCTAGAAAGACGAATTTTAAAAGTGGTGGCGGTGACCAAAAAAAATATGGTTCAATTTCAATGGAATTTGGTGAATGGGATTTAGAAGAAAATAGCTTAAATTGGTTTTCTCTATTACAAGAATTTAAAAGAGTACTAGTTCCAGGTGGATCAATGGTCATTTTTTACGATATTTTTAAAATGAATGATATTTCAAAAGTTGCGGAAAATCTGAAGTTGAAACAACCAAGAATAGGGTCTTGGGAAAAAACTAATCCGGTCCCAATTAATGCGAAAGTAAATTATTTGTCAAACTCAAGAGAATATTTTATTTCCTTTACTAAAGGGACTAAAAGAACGTTTAATTCTTATTATGATAGGGCTTCTTATGAAGCACCTATAGTTAGTGGAAAAGTGAGAATTCACCCTTGTCAAAAGCCAGTTGCTGTTCTCGAAAAAATAATTGCAACCCATTCTAATAAAGGTGAAACCGTATTAGATTGTTTTATGGGTTCGGGGTCAACAGGACAGGCTGCAATAAACCTAAATCGAAACTTTATTGGTATCGAGTTAGATAATACCTACTTTAATGGAGCATTGAATGCTTTGAATAAAGATACGACAAGTTAAATGAGAAACTCCTGATAAAATCGGGTTACCCCCCTCTTGATAATTATGAAATTGACTACTAAAGTCTTTAATCTTAACGATACGAGATAAACACCGTTTCCTGCGGTGTTTTTATTTTGGATAAGAAAGATGATCTGGGGAAATTAGGTGAAGATATTGTAGGTCCAGCTGTTTTTCTGTCCTCAGAAGAATCATCCTTCATCACTGGAACTCATATTTTAGTTGATGGAGTTTATTCAGTAAAATAATTATGTAAGTACAAATCATGAGAAATCTTACAAATTGATTGTTAATCTAAAGGAAAAGAAAAAGCGCAAACTTGTTGCCATTCAACGGGTTTGCGCTTCTTTACTTCCCCTTTTTGTTGAAGAAATCCGGTACTCCTTGCATCTTTGAAATCCTACGAATACGCCAATATACTTCGAGGGATAAAACTTTTTTATACTCATTTCCTTTGTTTGTTATAAAATTCCAAATTCATTTAACAAATCCGTGCAAATTTGAACTTTTACGGCCAATGAAAGCTGTTCATAGTGTTCAGGTTTTTTAAAATTCAAACCGGTTAAGTGCGTTATTTTTTCTAGACGATAACGTAGAGTATTCTCGTGTAGAGATAATTTAATAGACAATTCACGTAAATTTCCGTCGCACATAATAAATTGAGTTAACGTATCTAAAAGTAATAATGAATTCTCTGCGTCGAAATCTCTCAAAGGATTTAAACATCGTTGACTAAACTGTTCCATTGGCTCAGACTTTGCAAAAGGAAAGATAGCCTTAAAGGTTCCGATATCTCCATATGGTAAAAAACAGGAATTTAAATTGTTATGTAAAAGGGCTGCATAAAAAGATTCCTGGATAGCTTGCTTTATTTCTTCTAACCGATAATGTAAATCGCTAACACCTATAGCTATACTTGTATCCGAATCTAATAGTGTATGAATTATTTCAGTTAATAAGAAGTCTTTATCATTTGGGTCTATATAATTCTTGGAGTAAAGGATCATAAAGCCGTTATTAAATCGCAGTAAAGAAATAGAAGGTTGGTTAAATTTACTGTTTTTAAAGCAAGTTTGAACCTTAAAAAAAAGTTGATTGTCAAAGTTATTTTTAAAATAAAAATACAATATAAAAAAGTTATTCTTTAGAGATGGATTGATTTGAAGTGCATGTTGTTTTATATTGCTTTGATCAAGTGATTTATATAGTAGATTATCAATCTCTTTTTGTCCATAATAGGAGCTTCCAAGCATTTGTATGCTCTCTTCTATCGAAATAATAATATCTTCAAAAAATATAGATGGATCAATAATAAAAATAGGAAAATTCATTGACTCTGCGTACCGAAGAGCTGAATCGTGTATAGGCAATCGATATATATTTTTTATTGCTAAACCGCTTGCTTCTTTTTTAACCAAGTGCTTGATAGCATCATTTATGAGGTAGTCGTCATCCTTTGCATATAAAAATGTACTTAGAGCAAGTTGGTGTTCATGAAAATTACTATGAAAATATCTATTGTTTAAACTGCGATCAAATTCGTAGTCTAATATTCCACAATCCGTTATTTTTCTAGAAAGCCCCTTTTCTCCTGCAATTAGCTCCATTCCGTCGAAAATTCTCAAGTTCATTAAGTCTTTTAGTGTAACATCCATTATCTTGTCCCCTTAATTATTTTAATCAATCTTATTAATTTGCTAAAAATCGATTTCTTTCGTCATAATTCCAACAGTATTTTTTATAATAGATTATAACTAAATTGTTTAATTTTTGTAAAGTTTCACAAAAATCTGACTTTCCATTCGATTATTACTCAATTAAAATTCAATTATGATTTCATTGAATCAAGATGATATAGAAAGGTGGGGGCTAATAATGTAAATGACTATAATTCAAAAAAATGATTACGCTTTCATATTCTAACAATTCTACTACTTCCTGTGAAATTACAAATCTTCACCTTTGATAAGGTTGTAATACTGAATATTACGTTTATTGACGTGGGGATATTCAGTAAAGATGGCACAGACGGATTGAACTAGTATATAAACCTTATACATCTGAAGTATGATCAGAGATTATTCGAAAGTTGACATTATAACTATTTAAATCAAAAGCATAATTAAAATATTTACATTATCTATTTAATATTTGCAAAAATAGATAAAACGTAAAAATTTGGGAGGCATGAAATGGTAGCTTCAGTCGAAGTTAAAATCGATAACTCTTTGGTGGATGACATCATTAAATGGAGAAGATATTTGCATCAAAATCCTGAAATATCATACTTAGAAACAAAAACTTCGCAATTTATTTACGATATATTATCATCTTTTGGAGGTTTAGAAATTACTAGACCTACTCCTACAGGTATAGTAGCTAGATTAATCGGTACTAAGCCTGGAAAAATTGTAGCAATTCGCGCTGATATCGATGCATTACCTATTCAAGAATTAAATGATTTAGCATATGCTTCGGAAAATGAAGGAGTTATGCATGCTTGTGGTCACGATGGACACACTGCCATGCTATTAGGGACAGCTAAATTACTAATAGAATATAAAGATCAAATTGAAGGGGAAATAAGATTTATTTTCCAACACGCTGAGGAAATGACTCCTGGAGGAGCCAGTGAATTAATTAAAGCAGGGGTTATGGAAGGTGTTGATTGTATTATTGGAACCCATCTATGGTCACCATTAGAAAGTGGCAAAATCGGAATATGTTATGGACCTATGATGGGCTCACCTGATTCTTTCTTTCTTACTATAAACGGGAGTGGAGGTCATGCTGCGTTACCACATCAAACTATTGATAGTATTGCTATAGGTGCACAAGTTGTTACCAATTTACAGCATATTGTATCTAGAAAAATTGATCCTTTAGAAAATGTAGTATTATCTATTACTCAATTTCAAGGGGGTAGTGAATGGCATGTTATTCCTGGGACGGTTGATATAGCAGGAAATGTTCGTTCATTAAACCCATCCATCAGAGAAAAAATTCCCGGAATGATTGAAAAGGTGGTTAAAGGTATTACATCTGCACATGATGCCTCGTATGAATTTGAATATAGTTATGGTTTCAATCCTGTTATAAATAATGACTTAATTACTCAAGAAATAGAGAGTACCGCTCAAGAAATTTTTGGATCTGCTCAAGTTGAAAGAATTAAACCAGTTTTAGCTGGAGAAGATTTTTCTGCATATCAAAAAATAGTTCCTGGCTGTTTCTTTTTTATTGGTATAGGTAATGAAAAAAGAGGCACTCACTACCCACATCATCATCCTCGTTTTAATATTGATGAGGATGCGTTACCTAAAGGAGTAGAGTTATTCGTTAAAGCAACTCTTAAACTTCTTCAAAATAATGTTTAATAAATTATAATTATTCACTTATCTATAAATTTGTTAAACAAGGGGGCAGGGAATTATATGAATTCTAACCAAAAAGTAGATGTCGTAAATGAAGATGTAAATGTAAACATAAAAGAAAAACATAAAGAAAGAAAAGGTTTAAATACTTTTGTTTTACTCTTTATTATTGTTATTATTGCAGCAATTCTTACTTACATTGTACCTGCGGGATCATTTGAAAGAGCTGAAGAAAATGGACGCACAATTGTTCAAGCCGGAACTTTTGAATATATAGATTCTAGCCCAGTAGGTGTTCTCGGTGTTGTAGGTAGTATACCACTTGGTATGATTGAAGCAGCTGGTGTTGTTTTCTTTGTATTAATAATGGGAGGGTATTTTGGAATCTTAAAAGCAACCGGAGCAATTGATGAATTAATTTTAATGTTATCTAATACATTGGCCCAACGTGAAAAATTAATTATCCCAACTTTAGTTTTATTTTTTGCTCTTCTAGGTGCACTAACTGGTGCTGCAGAATCCAACCTAGTATATATTCCTATTTTAGTGCCACTTGTCATTGCGCTAGGCTTTGATACTATAACTGGATTAGCCATTGTATTAGTTGGCGCCTCTGTTGGATTTACTGCTGCTATAATGAACCCATTTACTATAGGTGTTGCTCAAGAATTAGCCGATCTACCTATATTCTCTGGTATTGGCTTACGATTAATTCTTTTAATAGTTCTCTATGTCATTGCAGTTTACTTCATTCATCGACACGCAATGAAAGTTAAAAAGAATCCTGATTTAGGTCACTATGGATATTTTAGTCGAGATGATATTAATCATCATCTCGGTACTAATACAAAAATGAGTACTACAAATAAACTTATATTACTACTTTTTGCCTTAAACTTTGTTGTTCTAATATTTGGTGTTTTGAAATATAATTGGTTCATTTTGGACATCGCAGGTCTTTTCTTACTTTTTGCAATTCTTATTGGTTTAGTAGGACGCCTACACCCAAACTCAATAGCAGAAAATTTTATGTTAGGTACTAAAGAATTGCTCGAAGGTGCATTAATCATAGGGGTTGCACGTTCAATTTTAGTTGTACTCGAACAAGGCCATATAATGGATACCCTACTGTATCATGCAGGAAATTTAATTGCGAACATCCCAGTTGCCTTTACTGCACTTGGTATGTTCGGTATTCAAATGACACTGGATTTCTTTGTGCCTTCTGGCAGTGGAAAAGCGGCATTGACAATGCCAATTATGATACCTCTTTCCGATCTAGTTGGCGTTACTAGACAAACGGCTATACTTGCTTATCAACTCGGTGATGGCATTACAAATCTCTTTTTTCCAACATCGAGTTACCTTATGGCAGCATTAGCTATCACAGGAATGGCATATTCCAAATGGGTAAAGTGGATTTTTCCTTTCTTAGTTATTCAGGTTATTTGTGGCATCATTGCTTTACTTGTTGCCCAATATATCCAATATGGGCCTTTCTAGTTTTTATATAGTTAGATTATAAAGAAGTAATTAATTAATAGTGTAAATATAATTTTTCGTTGAAAAAAATTATAAAAAAGTAATGATTTTTTTAGTGAAAATCACAAATGTAAAGTTTGAACCCTAACGATGGGTGTATTTATAATAAAATTGTGAAAGTTCAATAATATCAATAGAAAGGGGGGAGGATTGCGATGAAAATTTGTATACTTAGTCGTGATCAAATAAAACAAACCTTAGAAATGAATCAAGTCATTAAAGGCGTAGAAGAGGTATACCAATTAAAATCCCAAGATAAAACAGAAGTTTGGCCTCACGTAGCCTATGATTTTATACCTGAGGAAGGGGTTATGGACATAAAGTCTGGTTATGTGAAGGGAGTGCAATTGCATGGGTTAAAAATGTTAAATTCATTTCCTCATAACTCAGGAAAAGGCCTACCTACTTTTAATGGAATGATGATGGTATTTGACTCTAACACGGGAATTCCTTTAGGTGTTATGGATGCTTCTTATATTACATGTATGAGAACTGGTGCAGCAGGAGCAATTGGAGCAAAGATGTTAGCTAAGGAGGATTCGCAAAACCTGTTGATTGTAGGATCAGGAAATCAGGCAGCCTACCAGCTTGCAGCAACTCTTCTATTGCTACCTCAAATTAATACAGTAAGAGTTGCCAATCCAAGAAATGTAGATGAGGCAAGAGACTTTGTGTCAGGTATTGTCGATAGGTTAAAAGGAGAATTTGGAATCACAGTTTCTACAAATATTCGGTTTGAGGTTGCAGAAAATTTAAAAGAGGCAGTAGAGAATAGTGATGTAATTATAACTGTTACTCGTTCAAGAAGTCCACTTATTGAAAAAAGTTGGGTAAAAAAAGGAACACACTTTAGCTGTGTTGGAGCAGATATGAAAGGAAAACAGGAAATTGATCCGGAGATTTTTAGAGGAGCACGTATCTTTGTAGATGATAAACCGCAGTGCATTGAAGTAGGGGAATTAGAAATACCAGTAAAAAAAGGGGTAGTTAGAGAGTCGGATATTTCTGGTGAAATAGGTGAACTTTTGGAGGGGAAAGTAAAAGGAAGAACTTCAAATGAAGAAATTACAATCTATGATACTACCGGAATTGCTTTGTTGGATCTTATAACTGCAAAAGTGGCAATTGATTTAGCGAAAGAAAAGAATTTGGGTACTTTTATTGAGATCTAATTAATTTAAAGATAATCACTGTTTTGTATTATTTACGCCTTAAAGAACAGTAAGTGCATTTGAATAATTAACTTTGGGAGGAGTATTATATATGAATGTTAAAGAATTTAAGCTTGAAAAGTGGTTAAATCCAAGAGTTGATTCCGCTAAATTTAATTTGGGTGCAAGTTGTGTGAAAGCGTTCACGGTTGAAGAGTTGTTTGATTTTATTGGAGAAGATGTGAATGAATTTTTAAAAGAACTACAAAAAATGAGTCTTCATTATGGACACTTTTTTGGATTAGATAGGCTTTTAAGGGCATTAAGCAATTTATATAGAGAAGTAACCCCAGATATGGTATTGACAGTTCATGGAGGAACAGGTGCTAATAATATGGTAATCACTGAATTAGTAGAGCCGACGGACAATGTGATTGCAATTATACCGAATTATCAGCAGCATTATTCACTTCCAGAATCTTTAGGAGCTGAAGTAAGATACCTTGAGTTAAAGGAAGAAAATGATTATTTGCCGGATTTGAATGAATTAAAAAATTTAGTTGATGAAAAAACAAAAATGATTACATTATCTAATCCTAACAATCCAACAGGGGCCCTTATTGAAGAAGAAATGTTAAAGGAAATATGTAAAGTTGCCGAAAGTGTGGACGCTTATGTGCTATGCGATGAAATTTACAGAGGTTTAGGCAATGGCTACATGACCTCAATTGTAGATGTATATCATAAGGGAATTGCGACAAGCAGTACCTCAAAGGTGTTTTCAATGGCAGGAACTAGATTAGGGTGGATTGTTACAAGAGATAGAGAAACTTACGACAGACTTGAAAATAGACGTTCCTTTGACACTATTTGTTGTGGAGTATTTGATGAATTATTAACAGCAATAGCTTTAGAACATTTCGATAAAATTTTAGAAAGAAGTAAAGAAATTGTCAGAGAAAGTAAAATGATTTTTGACGAATGGATAAAAACTCAACCATATTTATCGTGTAATTACGAAAGTTTCAGTACTACGGCTTTTATAAAATATGATTTTGATATTCCAAGTGATGAATTATGTAATGACATCTATGAAAAAACGGGTGTATTGCTCTGTCATGGTGACTGTTTTGAAATCCCTCATTCATTCAGAATTGGATATGCTTTCGGTGATCCAAAAGTATTGGACGAAGGACTTAGAATACTAGGTGACTATTTTACAGATCTGAAAAGTAAAAAAGCAGCAACAGTTTGATAGAAGTAGCCACAAATTTGATTGATTTGTTTTCTCAGAACAAAGTTAGATATACATCCCGGTACATTTAAAAAATGCAGAACTTTAATTGGTGCAGGCAGATAGTTTTAAAGGATTAGTACATTTAGCAACCATTAACAGTCCTGTACCAATGGTTTCTGTTCAAGGCATGAGGAAGAAAATCATTATTGTAGACGGTCTTACTAAATCTCATTCAATTACTGAATGAAGAATTGTTTTTTTATTTACAACTACTTATTTATCTAGAGAAATGCTAAAGGTCATCTTTAGAATTGAGCTTGCTCAAGTACGAATTAGCCAGTATGCAACAATAGACGCTCTAACCGAAGAAAGGAGACAATCTCTATTTGATAAAAGCGTCAAGATGACATTATTTGATTTTACGCTCAATAATAAGAGATTTTATTAGGAGGAACTGGATTTATAACAAATTCTACAACACGAAAACATCCGAGAAAGTGGAAGCGCTTAACTGCACTCTTATCAGTATTAATAGCATTTATGGAACAATTGGTGAGGTGGATTGCTTATAATTTAGATACATTGTATTGTATACATTGTATAGATTCTACAGCGATTACTTTTAAAGGGAGTTTATAATGCGAAAATTAAAGTCTGCAGGTTCGTTATCTGATCAAGCGTATAATATGCTTAAAACTGCAATTATCAATAATGAAATAAAGCCTTTGGAATACTTAGTAGAAGAGCAAATTGCCGAACAATTGGGGATAAGTCGAACTCCTATCCGTACAGCGCTAAAAAAGCTAGAATTTGAAGGGTTAGTTGAAATGGAAACTTCAAAGCATACACGGGTTCGTACTATTTCCGTCGGCGAAGTACAAGAATACCAAGTTCTAAGAGAATCACTTGAACCTCTTGCTGCTCAGCTTGCCTGTGTAAGCATGGATAGTGAGCAATTATTATTTTTAAAAGATCTTTGTGAGCAGCAGCGCCAAAGCATAGAGGAAAAAGATTTTAGCCATTTCATTAGTTTAGACACCCAATTTCATTGCTATCTTGCTGATTTCACAAATAACAACAAATTGAAAGAATTCGTAAGCTCTCTTTGCACCCAGCTACAAAGGTATGTCATTCTAACGAATACAATACAAACGAGCTCATCAGAAGCACTAAAAGAACATCTGCAAATTATAGAGGCTTTTGAAAGAAGAGACGCGGAAGAAGCTGCTGAATGCATGACGAAACATATAAAAAATGTATCTAGGAGATTTGGAACTACTCCATAATAAGGATATTTTTCTGAATATTATAAATACGTACACATATAGTAGAAATAGCTATCTAGTACTTGTAATGCAAGAATACATTCTTAACTTAATCACCCTTATCCTTTGATTGCGCCTTCTAATTTTACATATTAGGCACAATCGCGAGATTTATTGTATACAAATACAAAAACAATCTTTATTTCTACTAAATAACTGAATGGAGATATCAAATGAAAATACTTCAACAGAAAACCACAACACTTGAAGGTAGATGGCAAATGAAAAATCAATTATTAGACCTACTGTGCGAACTCGTCCAAATTCCTAGCGTAACCCATAGTAATGCTGAGATTACCGTCGCCGAGTATGTTGAAAAAAAGCTACGTGAGCT
The DNA here is from genome assembly GCF_046715815.1 of Peribacillus sp. S4. NCBI lineage: Bacteria > Bacillati > Bacillota > Bacilli > Caryophanales > Bacillaceae > Peribacillus > Peribacillus sp. S4. Next base: position 2,442,820 of record NZ_CP175708.1, read on the forward strand.
TCCTTATTTTCAACAAAATGCAGAGTACTTAAATCTGCATCAGACAGAAGACAATCGCAAATTTGTTACGGCTCTCGTAAAAAAGGGAGCGAACGAAAAAAAGACAATTATCCTCGTAAGTCATTTTGATGTCGTTGGAGTAGAGGATTATGGTAATTGGAAGGAATTTGCCTTTAACCCGAAAAAAATAACTTCATTATTTTATGAAAACAAGCACAGCATGCCTGAAAATGTCCAAAAAGATTTAGAACAAGGAAATTGGCTATTTGGTAGGGGAACGATGGATATGAAGTGTGGACTAGCGCTCCATATGTCCCTTATCGAAGAAGCATGTACGGATGCATTTGATGGAAATATACTTCTTTTAAGTGTTTGTGATGAAGAAGTGAATTCCGTTGGCATGCGGAATGCTGCACCTATCTTATCAGAGCTGTCAAAGCAGCATGATCTTGATTATATAGCGTGTTTAAATTCAGAGCCTATGTTTTCCAGATATCCTGGGGATGAGAATAAGTATATCTATTCAGGTTCTATAGGAAAGGTTTTACCTGGATTCCTCTGTTATGGGAAGGAAACCCACGTTGGTGAGCCTTTTTCGGGCTTAAACGCCAATTATATGGCTTCTCAATTGACATGTGAGTTAGAGTTAAATACAGAATTCTGTGAAGCAGTGGAAGGGGAAGTCACGCCTCCTCCTACTAATCTCATGCAGAAGGATCTAAAAAAGGAATACAATGTACAAATACCCCATCGAGCTGTGACCCTATTTAATATGTTTATGATGGAACAGTCGATGGATACAGTAGTGACCCAGCTGAGACAAAGCGCAGAAAAGGTGGCACGAAGCATTGAACAAGGCTATCGAAAAAAAGCTATTCGCTTTTCTACACTCGAAGAATCTATCGCAAAAGAAGTAAACGTAAAAGTGTTAAACTTTGATGAATTACTACAGTACGCTTTAAAAACCTATGGTAAAGAAGAAGTAGAGCGTATTCAGGCAAACGTGATAAACAATAGAGGTAACAAGGATGATCGCGATGTGTCTATTCATTTGGTGGAGGAGTTCACTATTTTATGTAAAGAACTTTCACCAATGATTGTTATGTTTTTTGCACCTCCTTATTATCCATCGGTAAGCTCTCGAAAACACCCGCGTATTCAGTGGGTAGTCCAAGAAATGATGGACTATGCTAAAGAGAATTATAATATAGAACTTAAAAAACAAAATTACTTCGCAGGTCTATCTGACTTAAGCTACACAGGTTTACAGACACCCATATCAAGCTTAGGATGCCTGACTTCCAATATGCCTCTTTGGGATAAAGGATATAGCATTCCTTTAGATGTATTAGAAGAACTAAACATCCCAGTGCTAAACCTCGGGCCTATAGGTAGGGATGCCCATAAATGGACAGAACGACTAGATATCGACAATGCATTTAATGTTTTAAGAGATATGCTCTCAGTTACTATTACTCGATTACTAATGAGATAAAAAACGGATATAGGCAAGAAATAATTAACATAAGGAAAAGAAAAAATCTACTTTCCTAGAAATATATACGAAAAAAAGATTTGAATTATCCTAATATTCGAAATGATTTCGGTTTATTATTCAACCAAGAAGGGGTGGTTAAAAATTGGGGAATTATAAGGAAAACGATGAATTAAAGCGCACGATGAAAAGCAGACATTTGTTCATGATTGCACTTGGAGGTGTCATTGGAACTGGATTATTTCTCGGATCAGGATTCACAATTAGTCAAGCAGGACCCGGAGGAGCCGTTCTTGCTTATGTACTAGGTGGGATTCTTATGTATCTAGTTATGCTTTGTCTCGGTGAATTAACAGTGGCTATGCCAAATTCGGGATCTTTTCAAGCATATGCTACGAAATATATCAGCCCTTCAACCGGATTTACGATTGGATGGCTTTATTGGTTAAGTTGGGCGAATACGATCGGGTTAGAATTTACATCTGCAGGTATTCTTATGCAGCGTTGGTTTCCGGAAGTGCCTGTTTGGATTTGGTGTTTGGTATTCGGAATTCTCATATTCTCACTAAATGCTTTGTCTACTCGTAGTTTTGCAGAAACAGAATTTTGGTTTTCTAGCATTAAAGTGACTGCTATTGTTCTCTTTATTATCCTTGGGGGGGCAGCTATGTTTGGTTTCCTTAACCTAAAAGGGGATGAAACTGCTCCGTTTTTCTCGAATTTTACAGGTGACGGTGGTCTCTTCCCCAATGGAATTCTTGCCATATTTTTAACAATGGTTACTGTGAACTATTCTTTCCAGGGAACTGAGCTCATTGGAATCGCTGCTGGAGAAAGTGAAAATCCAGATAAGACACTCCCTCGTTCCATTAGAAATATAATTTGGCGTACCATGTTCTTCTTTGTATTGGCGATGTTTGTCCTTGTTGCACTAATACCGTGGAAAACGGCAGGATTAGTTGAAAGTCCGTTTGTTACCGTATTTGACAGAATCGGGATTCCATATGCTTCAGATATCATGAATTTTGTTATCCTTACAGCTGTTCTTTCTGTAGCCAATTCAGGACTGTACGCAGCCTCAAGAATGCTCTGGTCACTTTCAAAAACTGACATGGCCCCATCTTTGGTAGGTAAACTATCTTCAAGAGGTATTCCGCTGAATGCACTAGTTATCACGATATCCATATCGGCCCTCTCACTTCTTACTAGTGTTGTGGCTGCAGAAACTGTCTATGTATGGCTTATTTCTATTTCTGGTGTGATTACCATTGTCGTATGGATGTCTATATGTGCATCACAGTTCTTTTTTCGAAAAAGGTTTATAGCAGAAGGTGGAAATGTAAACGATTTAAAATTTAGAACACCTCTTTATCCACTCGTACCGATCTTGGGATTCGTGTTATACGGAATTGTGTTAATTAGCCTTATTTTTATCCCTAATCAAAGACTAGGGCTATACTGTGCTATACCTTTCATGGTAGCCTCTTATATTTATTATCACGTAATAATAAAGAAGAGAAAAAAGCACAAAAGTGGTGAAGACAATGAACTTGGAAAAGCACAATGATTCCAATGTAGAATATTCACCACATTCCATGGATAAGTATTCATGAACTAACTTCGTGTAAAAGAGATTGCACAAGATTATCAAGACCTTAAATTATAAAAAACCTTAATAAATAATTGGAGAGCACATATTATACATGGTTAATATGTGCCCTCTTTTTATCAGCTAAAAAACCCGTTAAGAGGGGATTGCAACAAAAAAACCTCTAAACCTGATAGTACTTACATTCAATTCTTAGATTGATTGTATATACATGAAAAGAGGGTTCCAATGAAAAAGATATTGTTGATTTTGGCAGCCTTTTTTGGTAACAGGACTTAGTGCTTGTAAAGGAGTACAGGAGGAAAATAAGGAATCTCCACCAATTTCAGAAAAGCCAAATGATAATCCTAAGGAAATCGTCGTGCAAGATGAAGATCCTCCAGGTGAATCGGTCGATGATCCGACAAAAGATCTGCCAAATACGAAAACGGATATGATCATATAAGAAGGTATGGAAGAATTATTCCAATTCATGCTTCATCATAGTCAGGCATTTGGATTCTCAACCTACATCGTGGATGACATGGTCGTTGAAGAGGCGAGTTCTGGTGAAGGAGATGCAATGATTGTTTTTGCAAATTTTGCAGGCAAGAGAAATGAGGATGCCAAAGTTCAGATATTTTCCAAAAGGGAGGGTACGAATGCGACAATAGAAGGACAGGATGAGTTTGCGAGGGAGGTTGTGATAAGCAACGACTTTGAAATTAAACAGCAATCTGATAATACGCCGAACCAATTTGATTGGTCTGAGATAGAATTTGACATTAGTCAGAAGGGCAGTAATTATTCAATATTGGGTACAGTGCCGGTTTTTCAATATGGCGACCGCGTTTACTATGCGATCGTTCAATACCCGGAAGAATATGAAGAAGGCTTCATACCGCAGGTTGTAAAAATGTTTGATTATATCGTATGGTATGAGCCCCTTGATAAATGAGTATCCAAAATTGGAAACTCTTTTTTTTTTGAGGGGAAACGTCTAATGGTGGATAAAACCATTTATAGAGGATATATCCAGAGGGGCAGCGGATATATTGCGTTTTGCAGCGGATGAATCCGAAGAAGCGGGCGATTTTAATCCCTTCCTGCATTGACTAGCAATTGTGCAATTCTTTCACTTATACTAAATTTCGTTTTTTTCAAATGAGCGCGGGGCAGGTTAGTTCAATGAGGATTCAATATCATAACTAAATTGCATAAAAAATTCCGGTTTTCGTTTGAACACCAGAATGCAATAGATATAGTTGTAAAGAGAAATCTCTTGTGCTAATAAAGTATCAACCTCTATTAGTAAATGGATGAATGGGCATGGGGAAAAGTAAAAAAAATAATGGACTCCGAATCTCGAAATCCATTTCAAAATAACGTGTATGAAAGTCACGTAATTAATCTTCTATTAAAGGGTTTAAGTCAGAAAAAAGGGAGAAGTTTAAGTTGCCCAATATTAAAATCCCTATTTTATTTATTCAAATATAGACATAAAATAGGTGTTATATATTTTTTTGATTTATTGTTGAGTTTCTATCATGATGCTTTATATTATAAAATAGATATATTCTAGTAAAGAACGATCAAGATTGCTGATAATTTTGCGATTCATAAAAATATTATATATATAAAATAGTGGGAATTAATTGAAATTTGGTGGTTAAAAAGGCCCGTACTTAATCAAATGAGCTATAATTACAGCTATAATCCCTATTCCATATTGTATTAGAATCAGAGGCCAGACCCATTTTGCCCAACGTATCCAAGGAATCCCTGCAAGGGTTATAGCTGCCATGAAATACCCTGATGTTGGAAAAATAATATTCCCAATTCCATCTGCTATGGAAAATGAAAGTACAGTTGTCTGTCTAGTAACCCCAATTAAATCTGCCAAAGGTCCCATAATTGGCATAGTTAAAGCAGCTTGTCCACTTCCAGATGGAACTACAAAGTGAATAAGAGCTTGGAGTATAAACATTCCTCCAGCACTAAACACAGAAGGAACAAGTTGAAGGACAGAGGAAGTATGATGTAAAATCGTATCGATGATATGTCCTTGTTCAAGAACGATTAATATTGCCCTAGATACTCCAATGACAAGGGCTCCTGTAATTAATCCCGCTGAACCTTTCATAAAAGAATGAACGATTTGATCTGCTGAAAGTCTGCCGACCAGACCTATGAGAATTGCTAGTACAATAAAGAGAGCTGCAATTTCTGTAATATACCAATGAAATTTGATTACACCAAATGCTAAAAAGATGAAATTAAGTAAAAAACAAAAGAGAACCCATTTATGTCTTCTTTCAAAAATAACAGGCGAGTTCAGTATTTGCTCTAAGTTTATATCCTGATAACCGCCAAAATACCCAATAGAACGGTCTTCTTTGACTTTCATTGCATGTCTGTAAACAAATCCAACCCCTACTACATACATAACAATAAATAATAAAATCCGATATGTGATTCCAGAGAAAAGTGGAAGGCCAGCGATTCCTTGGGCAATGCCAACGGTAAAAGGGTTCATGACTGCAGTTGTAAAACCAATTGAAGCTCCTATTAATACGATGGCTGTTCCAGTAAATACATCAAATCCTAGAGCGATAGCAAGAGGAATAAGAATTGGAATATAGGCTAGGGTTTCTTCAGCCATTCCCATAAGAGACCCTCCCAATGCAAAGAATAACATCATAACGGGAATTAACCCTTTCTCCTTGTTAGCGAACTTTCTTGACATAACTACCATTAAAGTCTCGATTGTACCGGTAGCTGTAAGGACTCCGAATGTACCTCCAATAATAAAAACAAAAAAGATGATATCGGCTGCTTCCACCATCCCGGTGTGTATGGCTTTGAAATAACTAAAGAATTGAACGGGTGATTGATCTATTCTGGTAAAGGATCCTGCATCTACTATTTCACGTCCGTTTTGTTCAACCCTTTCATACTCTCCTGCCGGAATAATGTGGGTTAGTATAGTGGCAACCAATAGTACGAATAGCAGCAAAACAAATACATTGATTGTTTTGCTGCTATTTGTTTTTTCACTCTTCACCTCTTCTATTTTCTGTTGTAATTGAACCAAGTTATTTCCTCCCTCTCTTTAAATTCATCACATTACTTTTGTTTCATCTGTTATTAAAATATTAGAATTATTCTGTTTATTTAACAAATTGAAAAATCCTATAGTTACAATTTGATAAATTAATAGTATTGTTTTTTTTCTTTTTATAAATGAAACAGTTAAATTTATTAATTTTCCATAAAATTCTAATTTCAATGAAAGCTGTTTACTAACTATAAGAAACTTCAATTACAATCATAAAACCTTTTAATTAGTTGTATTACATCGATTTATTTACAATTTAACAATAACGAGTATTCTATTTTAAGCGAATCGGAATTTAAATCAGTTACTAGGGGGAATAAAAATGGAAACAGCTGAATTGAATAAATTAACAAAATGGGCAATTGAACATAGGAGATATTTTCATCAGTATCCCGAATTATCTGGCGAAGAATTTGAAACACGTAAATATATTAAACAGCATTTGGACAAGTTGAATATAGAAATATTAAATTATGAACCTCCGAGCATAGTAGGATATCTTAAAGGTACAGAAGGTAGCACAACTATTGCTCTTAGAGCCGACATGGATGCACTCCCTGTTGAAGAAGAGGGTGAAAAAAGTTATATTTCACAAAAACCTGGAGTTTCTCACGTTTGTGGACATGATGGACATATGGCTGTGTTATTGGCGGTAGCCAAGTGGTTGTCCGAACATAGGAGGGAAGTAAAACCAAATATCGTTTTTATTTTTCAATCCTCAGAAGAAATGTCTCCTAGTGGTGCTGAATCTTTAATACGACAAGGGGTATTAAATGAAGTCGATATGATTTTTGGAATTCACTTGTGGCAACCCCTTCAGAAGGGAAAGATTGGAATACGCTCTGGTGCGATGATGGCGTCAGTAGACGATTTCCGTATAACGATCGAAGGAATGGGAGGACATGGTGCTTCACCTCATGAAACAGTAGATTCTGTTTATATATCAAGTCATATTATAGGAGCCCTTCAATCTATTATAAGTAGAAGAATTGATCCATTGAATCCAGCTGTTATTTCTGTTGGGAAAATGGAAGCAGGAACTTCTTACAATATCATTCCTACCAAGGTATCCATGTATGGGGCAATACGAACTTTATCAAATGATACAAGACATTATATTTGTAGTGAAATGAAGAAAGTTATTGAAGGAATTTGTAATAGTTTTGGAGCGAATGGAAGTTTAGAATTGTTCGGGGGATTATCTCCTGTGATGAATGATAAAGAAATGAGCCATTTTGTGGGAAAGACAGTCAAAACAGTGTTTGGGACAGAAGTTTTAGTTCACGTAGATCCTACCATGGCATCGGAGGACTTTTCTTGTTATTTAGAAAAAAGAAAAGGGGCTTTTATTTTTGTAGGAACCGGAGGGGAAAAGAGCGCTTATCCACATCATCACCCCAAATTTGACATAGATGAGGACGTTCTAGAGACTGCAATAAACTTATTCATAGGACTTGTACTAAATTATGAAGAATAGTCCGATTTGAAACATTAGTTGAAAAGATAGTATTTACTAAAGAATATTCAACAGTAGTAAACAAAACAAAAAGTCCTGAATAACATCAAATGATATTATTCGAGGACTTTTTGTTTGCTATGGTTAGAAAGCAAAGGACATTCTTTACTATGTTGTAGCTACCCAAGCATCTTTTAATAGGTCACTAAAGGAATTAATAGTAGCTCCTTCTGTTCGCGTTTTTAAATAAATTAAAGATGTTCCAATCGTTTGAGTACAATAATGTAAAGGAACGAGTAGTCCGTTCGCAAGTTCTTCTTTAATGACATTTTCCCCGAGTAAAGCAATCCCTGTTTGATTGAGTACAGCACGTCTAATGGTTTCATCACTTCCACCGAATTCAATGATAGACGTCGGTCTATAATTCATCTCGGAAAAGCATTGTTTAATTAGTGTATCAAAACTACAGTTTCCATGAAATGCTAGAAAAGGATATTTTTCTAATATTTTTTCTTTAGTGTTATCTTTTAAAATTTCTGCAGCAACTACTAGTACTGCCCTTTCTTCACCAAGAACATGACTTTCAATATCTTTATGGTTACATTCACATGCAATAATTCCTATATCTGCTTCATTACTAAGGATTTTTTCAATAACGTCCAGACTATTGGAAGGTATAAGTTTTAATTTAACTTGTGGATGAAGGTTTATATAGGCATTTACCAAAATTGATAGGTAGTGACTACAATAATATTCAGATGCAGCAATAGAGAGTCTTCCAGATGGACCGTTCAATTCCTCCAGGTCTCTTTCTAATTCCTCCACAACATTAAATAACTTATCTGTATGTTTTTGTAACTTTTTACCTGCGGGAGTTAAAAAAGTATTTTTTCCAATGCGAGTAAAAAGTGAATGACCAAGCTCTCTTTCTAATACTTGAATTTGTAGCGTAATAGTTGGTTGTGTGTATCCTAAAATTTTAGCTGCTTTTGTCATATTCAGGTGTTGGGCAACAACCTGGAAAGTTTTCAAGTTTCTAAGCTCCATACTTTTTCCTTTCATACCTGAAAAAATAGATATAATTTTGCATTTAACAGTATTAAGTTTTTCTATGGTTACCATTAAATTAATTCATTTTATCTCTATTTTAGCCTGTGATAAATTTATTGCGGACACAATTTAGATGATATTCATACTATCAGAAGATGAATATGAAATCAAAAATGTTAGGATTAGCATTGAAAATCAAAAGAATGATTTAAATTAGGATCATGTTAGAGTCGTTTAAACTCTTTATAGTCAGGTTTACAGTCATTTAGTTAAAAATAAACTCATTTACTGAACGGGGATACAATAATTTTAATTATTTAAACAATGGGTTCAGGTATAACTCCTTATAGTTGAATTGCTCGTTCTTACAGTTTTATTATTTATTATGATTGAAGTAACTTTCTACGTGCAGCTTTGTTTCTACGAATCCGATGCCAAGGCGACTTCTGTACAGGGTGTGTTAAGAGGTTACAAAGATGTCAATATTACTTTTATCAGTCCTTTTTTAGCATATTTAGGGAGTTGGCTTGTGTCTTGGTTATAAATTAGCTAACTATAGTTTTATAGGTCCCAAATTACTGAATCAGGTTAATTCAGAATCTTCATAAATATTTTCGTTGCGGGGGTTACTTTCCTTTGAATGACTGCATTAATGCATTTCAATCAAAAAATAAAAGGTGAATAATAACTAAAATTAACTATAAGTAACAAGAGGCTCATGCATATTTAATAAGAATATGTGCTGGGCCTCTTTTTAATGAATTTTATAATTTATTTTTGGAGATGCTAAATCACTAAGTTTATTTAATAGATACTATTAAATTAATCAATTTTTCACATTGTTTATACTGTGATAGATTTAATTGGAACTTAGTAGTGGCAACTACTTTGTAGATGAAAAATTAAAGGAGGAAATAACTTTGTTCCCATTTAGAGTTTTAAATCAGGAAAATATTAAAGAGTTATTAGACATGAGAACTACAATAGAGTTGGTAGAAAGAGCTTATACGTTGAAGGAGAAAGACGAGGCCTCTTTATTTCCGATGGTATTTCATGAGTTTGAACCTGGTAAAGCAGATATGGATATTAAGTCAGGAGAATTAGTAGGTGCTAATATCTTTGGTCTTAAATTAGTTTCATGGTTTGGGGATAATCCTTCTAAAAACCTTCCGGCCGTTGTAGGGACAGTTCTAGTGCTGGATAGTCGTACAGGAGCGCCACTAGGTATCATGAGTGGAGAGTTTATTACTATGATGCGCACTGGAGCTGCTGGAGGTATAGGAGCCAAATATTTGGCAAGAAAAGATTCAGAGCATCTCGTTTTGGTTGGTTCAGGGCATTTAGGACCTTACCAAATTATAGCTACCTTGATGAGTATGGAGAATATCAAAAAAGTAACTGTTTACAACGCTAATTCTTTTGAACATGCTAATGATTTTTGTAAATCGATTAAGGATAAATTATTGGAACTTCTTGCTCCTTATAAAGATCTAGATCAAGAATTTTATAATCAAATGCTTCAACGAATCAACATTTCATTTGAAGCAACCAAAGATATTCAACAAGCAACAGAACAAGCTGACATCATTATTACCGCAACTCCAGCTCGTAAACCTATAATTAAAAAAGAATGGGTAAAACCTGGAACGCATATATCGTGTATAGGTGCAGATATGGAAGGGAAGCAAGAAATCGATGAAAACCTTTTTGTTAACGCAAGAGTGTTTGTTGACGATGTAGGTCAAGCCATTAGTGTAGGTGAGACTGAAGTACCATATAAAAAAGGACTTATTACAACCATTCAAATTGAGGATGAAATAGGAAGTGTGATTTTAGGTAAGGTTGCCGGTCGTGTTTCTAATGAAGATATTACGATTTTTGATAGTACGGGAATATCTTTACAAGATTTATTAACAGCTAACTATCTTTTAGAACAAGCAACTGAAAAGAAACTCGGTCTTATTACAACACTTTAATATATATACAAAGGAGATTTATTATGAATATTAAAACATTTGCAGTAGAACAATGGATGAATGAATACGAAGTGGAAGCTGTGTACAATATTGCAGAGACTTGTGTAGAGTCGCTAACAGTAAACGAATTAATCTCAATTGATGGAACAGATCCAGAAAAATTTCTCGTTGATTTGGGCAAGAACAAATTAACGTATGGGCATATTGAGGGCTCTCTAGACTTTAGAACATTAGTATCAAATGAGTATCAATCTCTTGATGCTGATAATGTACTAGTAACAAATGGTGCCATTGGTGCAAACTTTTTATTACTTTATTCTCTTATCCAACCAGGCGATCATGTAATTGCAGTCCATCCAACATATCAACAATTATATGAAGTTCCTACATCATTTGGCGCAACTGTAGACTTATTACCTTTACGAGAAGAAAATAATTATTTACCGGATTTAAATGAGTTGAAATCCTTAGTAAATGAAAAAACAAAAATGATAATAATTAATAATCCAAACAATCCATCCGGCGCTATTATCGAAAAAGAAATGCTTGAAGAGATTGTAGAAATTGCTCGTTCTTATGATGCTTATATCCTTTGTGATGAAGTATATCGTAAGTTATTACAAGAAGACGATTTAGTAGTTCCATCTATTGTAGATTTATACGAAAAAGGTATAAGTACATCTAGTATGTCAAAAGTGCTCTCATTAGCGGGTTTACGTCTTGGGTGGATAGCTGGACCAAAAGAAGTAATTTACGAGTGTTTTAGACATCGTGATTATACAACAATAAGTTGTGGTATGTTAGATGATATTTTGGCAGTCCATGCATTGAAGAATTATGACAAAATTTTAGATCGAAATCGTAAAATTATTAAAGAAAATTTAACTATTTTAGACGCATGGGTAGAACAAGAACCTTTAATTTCATATGTTAAACCACGTGCTGGTACAACTGCTATGCTTAAATATGATCTCCCCGTTTCTTCAGAAGATTTTTGTATTGGTCTCTTCAAAGCAAACGGTGCATTCCTCACGCCTGGTTCTTGTTTTGATATAGAAAGTCATGTTCGAATCGGTTACGCCTGCAAAACAGATGTATTAGAACAGGGGCTTCAAAAAGTATCAGAATACCTTCGGACATTTAAATAATTTTATAAATATTAGATTCTAGTTGTATTTGTACAATGGCCAAAGCCAGCCTATTTTTCAGATCATTAGCAACTCTTGAGATAAAACAAAGAAGAGAATTTATTTATAATTAGAAAACTAATGAATAAAAAATCATAGACGTATTCCTGGGTTAGGATTAATGATTAGAAATTCAAATTATTAATCCTAATCACAGGTTGTTCAAAGGTTCCTCTGTTAACAGTTACCAAAGAACAAATGGATAAAGGATTATGCTTGATATAGCATTAGCAAAGTATGAAAAGACATTAAAGCTAAAACCTATTAAAAGGAGTATTAAAAACGTCTTTTTAGATACTTATTTTGGATAAAGAGAGAAGCAATTCTAGTGAAGCTCCTTATAAACCTATTTTGAAAAAATAAGTGGGGAAGTATTATGGAAAGAATTATTGAAGAGATTAAAGTTATTGCAAGATGCTTAGATACACTCAGCAATATAGCATATAAAGATTTTCAACTTTCTAGGGGACAGTACTTGTATCTCATTGAAATCTGTGAACATCCTGGAATGATTCAAGAAAAAATAGCTGAAGTGATTAAAGTAGATAGAACTACAGCAGCTCGTGCTATAAAAAAGTTAGAAATAAATGAATTTATAAAAAGAGTAAGTGATAAGGAGAACAGAAAAATAAAAAAACTATTCCCTACAGTAAAAGGAAAAGAAATATATAAACTGATAGAAAAAAAAGAGAAACACTTCAATGCATCAGCTCTACAGAGTATTAATATAGAAGAACAGCAATTAGTTTTAAGTCTTATTCAAAGAATAAGAGGAAATATTGAAATTGATTGGCAGTATATAAAAAAGGGTTCTGGCTGACATAATTTTGTGAACAGAGAGATGGTATCTGCGGTACTACTTTAGCTTTCGTATATTAGTGGTGACGATGGAAGAACGCGGCTTATCGATGGCTCACAAAACATTATGCGCGGGTTCATCAAAATGAACCGGAATTAGATGAAAGAGTACGGGCGTAATCATAAGTAATGACTCCTGGAACGTCGATGAAACGTATTTCAAAGTAAAAGGTCAATGGATGTATCTGTATCGTGCAGTGGATTCAAAGCTTTATTTTCAGTAAAACTAGTGACAAAAAGGCTACAAGCACTTCTTCAAGAAAGCTTTGCGGTCTTTAATATATCTAAACCTTGACTCATTCCGGTCGATGAGAATCAGGCTTAAAAATAGGGGAAAGCATACCAGAAGGATGCAACTTAGACAACAGAAATATTTGAATAAATAGTGAAGCAAGATCACCGCTTTTTAAGAGGCAAGTCTTATTTCATGATAGTATGAGGATTCAAAACAGTTTTGAACAGCCAAACAGATCATCTGTGGATTGGCGGTGATGTATATGCTGAAAAAGGACAATTTCATCAAGGGGGAGTCTGTCCAAACAGAGATTGAATTCATATTATTTCGTGTAGCATTATAACTCATGGTTGAAAAACAAATTTAATATTTAAATTACAAACATACTAATTTATTAAGGAGAATGTATATCTATGTCTCTTATAAAATTAAGAAATGTTATAACTCTATTAACTACAATTGTTATGTTGTTAGCAATAATTAGTATGGCAGTATCTACACCTAAAAAACATGTATCTGCAAAAGGAAAGGATAACGATGAAAAAGGAACGGCTGTTCAAGTGTTAGACAAGGGAAAGTGGGCGCCTAATACCTATAATTCGGTTCAACAATTGATTAACAATTATGGGGAAAATGGTCCGAAATACAATTCGAATAACGCACCTTATGCCGTCTTCGACTGGGATGACACTAGTATAATAAATGATGTAACGGATAAATTTTTTATCTATCAAATAGATCAGTTAGCGTATAAATTAACTCCGAGTGAATTTGCCAAGGTTATTAAATTAACTGTGCCAAATGGTCCTTTTTCGGGAGTGGTAAAAAATAATAACGGAGAGCAAATTACATTAGAAAAAATTACTAGGGATTTAAACAGAGATTATAAGTATCTTTATAATCATTATAGTGGACTTAAAGGTAATCAACCATTAGAGAAAATTCATCAAACAAACGAATTTAAAGATTTTAAAATAAAATTGTATTTCCTTTATCAAGCTATTAATGAAACATACGGAGCAGAAGTTGCTTACCCATGGGAGATTTTCTTTGTTGCAAATATGACAAAATCTGAAGTGTCTAAATTAGCGATAAAATCACATCGTCATAGCTTACAGGTAGGGATTACAGATGTTAACCTGACTAGCCCTGTATCAATGAAGGGAGATACTGGGGTAGTAAGTGTATCTTATACAGATGGTATGAGATTAGCACCTGAAATTTCAAATCTAATGCATACTTTCAAAAGTAATAAGATTGATGTTTATGTGGTGTCTGCCGGATTTGAACCTGTTGTAGAGGCTATTGCTTCAAGTCCTGAATTTGGGTATAACATTCCAAAAAATCACGTATTCGGCTTAAGATTGGAAAAAAATGATCATAAACAATTTGAACCACTGTACAAAAATGGTTATCCATTTACTTATCGTGAGGGGAAACCAGTTCTCATTAGAAGCAAAATTGCTATTAAAAAAGGAGGTAAAGACCCTATATTTATAGCAGGAGATAGTAATTCCGACTATGGTAATTTCACTGAATTAAATGGGATAAAGCTTGGATTGATTGTCAATCATTTAAGTAGTGGTGATTTTGGTAAAGTTTCAAAAAAAGCTGTAGAACAAATGGGTAAAGCAAATCCAAAATTTGTCCTACAAGGTGTAAATGAAAATACTGGTTTATGGATACCGTCAGAATCTACAATCGAATTAGGAACCAATAAAGAGGTTCTCTTAAATCAAGAATTAAAATAGAAAGAAATGAAAAAATAAGGTTCTAGTGCAAAAACAGAATTGATGGATGGAACCTAGGTGATATTCCAAATAATTCATGTGTGAATTTGACTTTATATTGGACAATTACACCTGAGTTGGTGCAATTGTCCTTTTTTTATATGCCTAGCTACAATTTCCAGAAGTGGATGTTTCATACTGCTTGATTCCCAACAAAGAAGGTGCCCCGTTTTTGGGTAAAAACGATGATTTATTCAGCTAAATTGTTAAGGTGCCGTATTCGATAGATTTTAACGCCATTAGGCATTATCTTTTTCTCTTTTAATTGCTCAATGACTAAAAATTCGTTAGATGTTTCAAAATCTAAAGCCATTGTAGATATTTGAAAATCCAAGGATTTTTTTGAAAAATGATATAGGTTTCATCGTCTTCTTTTGTTTGCTTGAGATGACGCAGTATTCTTTTATCTATATAGTCTTATATCAATAAACCAATCCACAATAAGTTCTTGGAGTCATGGATAAGCCTGTACAAATCTCACGTTAACAATATAATGTCAGGCCCGTCATGCTTCTAAAAAGCATGGAATAGCGATAAAAATATTCACTTAACTATGATAATATACCTCTATTAGAAACTATTTCTTTGAAGGAAATTAAAACTGGAAAGATTGAGGTGTTATTATATGGATCTTACACCATTAATAAATATAGTCGATACTCGAAATAATCCTATTTATGTACAAATCTATAGTTACTTGCGACTTGAAATTGAAGAAAATAGATTAGAAAAAGGAACTAAATTGCCTTCCATTCGTAAGCTAGCTCAACGTTTAACAATCAATAAAAATACTGTAGAGAACGCTTATAGACAATTACAAGCTGAAGGCTATATTACTAGTCGCGAAAAAAGTGGATGGTATGTTTGTGATTTAGAACCGGAATTAATTAAGCAAGTTAAAAATTCCATAGACCTCTCGAAGCCACAAAAATTACCTGAATGTAAATATAGTAGTACCATGCCAGAGGTGGATATAATTTATGATTTTCGCTATGGAAAGATCGACGCACAACATTTTCCAGGTCCACTTTGGCGTAGAGCATTAACTAAATCACTAAGCATGGGTATGACAAATTCGCAATATTACGGTGATCCTCAAGGAGAACTTCTGTTACGTGAAGAATTGGTTCGTTTTTTATATCAATCCCGAGGTGTACGTTGCAATGCTGATCAGGTTGTGATTGGTTCAGGCACTCAAAATATATTATCTATGTTAACATTACTTCTTAATCAATATGGGCAGAAGATTGCATTTGAAGATCCTGGATATGATGCTGCCCGAATTGTTTTTCAAAATGCAGGGTATGAAATAATACCGATTCCTTTAGAGGAAGATGGGATAGAAGTAAATAAGATACATGAAAGTGATGCCCGGTGTGTATTCATTACACCTTCACATCAATTTCCGTTTGGGATGACCCTACCGATAAAAAAAAGACTACAGCTTTTAAAGTGGGCTAATGAGATTGATGGTTTTATATTAGAGGATGACTATGATGGGGAATTCCGCTTTCACGGGCACCCTATTCCTTCCCTACAAGGATTAGATACGAATGACAGGGTAATATATTTGGGAACATTTTCGAAGTCCTTAGCTCCTTCATTTTGTATGGCTTATATGGTATTACCATATCGTTTGCTTAATATATGGAAGGAAACATTTTCATTATATAATTCAAATGTTTCGCTAATACAACAGGAAGCATTAATTATATTTATGAAAGATGGACATTGGGCAAGACACCTAAAAAAAATGCGTAAACTTTATGCGAGTAAACAGGATAAGCTACTACACGCATTGCATAAGTGCTTATCAAACAAAATAGTTGTTAAAGGTGCAGGGGCGGGGCTACATGTTGTTATAGAAGTTCCTAACTTAAATGTTCATGCATCAAGCATTATAGAAAAGGCTAATCAACTTGGAATAGGTTTATATTCAACAGCAAGTTATTGGATAAACCCCATCGGAAGAGAACGCCCTGATTTTTTAATAGGTTTTGGTGGGATCAATGAAGAAGACATCGAAGAGGGTGTTCAATTAATAGCTTCAATTATTAATGAAAATCTATAATTTAATTATACGCATAAAAAAAATTATCATAAAACTTCTAATGAAATAACCTGATATTCAAAGAGGCTGACTTTACAGTAATATAAGATGAAATTCTTTGAGATAGGGAAAGAACTTTATGTAAAATCTCGAGTCTCCATAGTTAACTATGGAGACTCGAAAATTAGGATCCAAAAATCTATTTTTTTTAGTTCTTCAATGGTTTTAATTATACTTTCTTCGGCCTTTTAGTTGCTCTACCTTGGGCCAAGCATACCCAATTCTAAAGTGCCTGGCACTCATTTCAAACCATCTGCCTGAACCAACCAAAAGTTCCATACTTATCATATAAAACCTTATAGAACTCGTTTGTATCAATATTTATATCTAATTTTATTCTTGGAAAGAATTCACTCCTCCTTTAGGTTCAACCCATTCAATATAGCTTGTTCGTTCATTCATTCTTTAACTAAGTTGAATTTCAATAAAATCTGATATTGTACTCTCTAAGAATTTATCTCTATTTAAAAAAGATAAGTAATTTCCTTATCCAATACAGAATTACATATGAATATCTGCTCTTTAAGTTTCCAAAAAGTCCTCATTTAGTTTTTTATCTTGTGTAGCAAGCCAACCCATTCTAATTCCTTGTAACCCATTAGCTTTAGATAATTCAACGCTGATAGCTTTGGAACTAAGCGATGCAGCAGTTGGCAATTTCTCCTGTTACTTCCAACAAAGAAATAAAGCCTTCATTTTTGTTGGAATGGGAGGGGGGAAAGCTTTTATTCCCATTAACATCCAAATTTAGATATTGATGAGGATGCTATCCCAATAGCGATAGATGTATTTATACAGCTTGTATTTGGATTTGAAAAGCTGCTTTAAAAAGAATAATTCCAACTTCAGAGAGGTATGAGCAGCGATGTCTTCTAACATTAAATTACTTAAAGAAATTGAAGCTTGCCGGTTACTAATGTTTAATTTAGCTAGTCGAAATTCCTTGTCTTCTCCACAAGTTGTTGAAGCTAGTCAAAAATTAGATCTTTTATTAAATAAATTAAGTAAAGAATTTAAACAATAGGGTTATCAACCTCATTTTATCCTCGCTTTAAAAAATATACTGTTGGAGGAAACTGTTCCAATGGCGAGTTTTCAGAAAAGCTCATAGATGAGATTGCTTAAAACCTATTTAAAATAAAAATATGAGAACAAAAGAAATATATTTTACTTACCTAATTCTCGATTATTATTGTTCATATTTAATGGCTACTGTAAAGCCAAAAAGCCTAATGGGATACATTTTAGGCTTTTTGGCTTTACAGTATTTTATTTATGAAAAAGGTGGGGGAAGCATTCTTCGTCATTCAATTGCTGCGTGCCAAGCTTCTTTTAATAAGTCACCAAAAGATTGGATAGTCGGCCCTTCAGAGCGATTCTTCAAGTAAATGAAGGAAGTTTCAATAGACTGATTGCAGTAATGCAAGGGAACAAGTCGACCATCGGCAATTTCTTCTTTAATTACATTTTCACCGAGTAAGGCAATGCCTGTCTGGTTGAGTACGGCGCGTCTAATCGTTTCGTCACTTCCCCCGCACTCGATGATGGATGCCGGTTTATAATTTATTTCGGAAAAGCATTGGTTGATGATTACTCCAAAGCTGCAGTTCTCATGGTAAGCAAGGAAAGGATAATTCGCGAAAATCTGCTCCCTCGTGTTCAGTTTAAAGATTTCTAAAGCAACCACGAGTACTGCCCTTTCTTCGTCAAGCGTATGTTTTTCAATGTCTGGAGAGTTACAATCACAAGCAATAATCCCTATATCCGCTTCATTGTTAAGAACCTTTTCGATTGCAACAAGGCTATTTGAGGGAACAAGTCTTAACTGTACTTTCGGATGAAGTTTAGTATAGGAATTGAGCAATAATGAAAGATGGTGAATGCAATAATATTCCGATGAAGCAATGGTAAGTGTCCCAGAAGGTCCATTGAGTTCTTCCAAATCCCTCTCAAGGTTTTCTATGGTAACAAATAATTTATCCGTATGCTCCTTTAACTTCTTCCCTGCAGGAGTTAAGAATGTTTTTTTTCCAACACGAGTAAAAAGTGAATGATTTAGTTTTCGTTCTAGCACCTGAATTTGCAATGTAATAGTCGGCTGGGTGTACCCCAGTATTTTTGCTGCTTTTGTCATATTAAGATGTTTAGCAACAATGTGAAAGGTTTTTAAATTTCTAAGTTCCATAGTTTTCTCTCCCATAATTTAAAAGTTAAAACAATGATGGATTCAAAGCATCACTAAATGTTTATTATAGTTACGATTAAATTAATTAATTTTAACGTTAGGATGAGCTGTGATAGGTTTAAGGAGAAGTTATAGTAGTAGTTTTTTCATGTTATCAGAAGAAGAGCAAAGGTGGGAGAAATGGAAGTGAAAGGTATATAAAGAGATTTAAATAAGGGGGAAAGGGCCTGAAAATAGGGCCTGAAAATAGGACTAACAATGGAGAAAAACTATATATTCAATAGAAAAAGATGATTATCAAATGTAATGAATTTTTTTAGCTTGAAGTAGGCAAAGGAAACAGATATTGGATTTGGACATCTAGAGGATACGAGTATCAACTGTATCTCCTTAATATTAAATATAGTGATGGATGCATTTCTTATTTTAAAATTCCCTTGAAAGTAGACTTTCATCAGGAAAAACTGGACATTCAGTTAATATCAATT
Source organism: Peribacillus sp. S4 (assembly GCF_046715815.1). Lineage (NCBI taxonomy): Bacteria > Bacillati > Bacillota > Bacilli > Caryophanales > Bacillaceae > Peribacillus > Peribacillus sp. S4. The sequence continues at coordinate 2,462,356 of NZ_CP175708.1, forward strand.
TTATTTACTAGGAGGGGGAATATACGTGGCCGAAATGAAGACAAATAGTCAAAGGTTAAAACGTTTTTTTATTCTGTTGATTCCTATTTTCATTACCCAGACTTCTCTTTTTGCTATGCACTTTTTTGATACTATGATGGCTGGCCAGATCAGTCCGCAAGACCTTGCTGGTGTAGCGATTGGGTCAAGTTTATGGGTAGCTGTAAGTGCGGGGTTAGCAGGAATTCTATTAGCGGTTACACCGATTGTATCCCAGTACGTTGGGGCAGATCAACAAAATAAAGTGGCCCCATTTGTCGTTCAAGCAATTTATTTAGGAATTATGATGGGGATTTTGGTTATAGTCGCCGGATTCCTTACTGTACCGTCAATTTTAGGAGCAATGAATTTAGAAGCAAAAGTATATAAAATATCATCAGCATTTTTAGTTTTGTTATCTGTAGGGGTCATTCCCTTACTTGTTTATACTGTCCTTCGATGTTTTATGGATGCATTAGGACAAACAAGAACCACGATGTGGATTACATTGTATGCTATACCAATTAATGTATTTATTAATTACATTATGATGTTCGGAAAACTGGGTTTTCCTAGGTTGGGGGGAGCAGGGGCAGGGCTTGCTTCAGCATTGACTTATTGGTGTCTACTCTTTATTTCTATTTATATTGTACATCATAAGCCTACGTTCTCCATTTATGATATATTTCAGCAAATCCAACTTGTACATTTTAAAACCTTGAAAAAAATTTTAAAGATTGGTATCCCTATTGGATTATCTATATTTTTTGAATCCAGCGTTTTTTCGGCTGTTACTATACTAATGAGTCGATTCGATACCGATACTATCGCTGCTCATCAAATTGCAAATAACTTTCAAGCTCTCCTTTATATGACACCCTACAGCATTGCTCTGGCTTTAACTATTGCAGTTGGTTTTGAGGTAGGGGCAGGTCGTTTTAAGGAAGCTCGTTTGTACAGCATTATAGGAATAGTAACAGCTCTTATATTAGCTGCTTTTTATATGACGAATATTATTATATGGGATTATAAAATTGTTGGAATTTATACATCTGATTACCATATACAAGTAATTGCCCATCGTTTCTTACTCTTCGCAGCTTTGTTTCAATTTTCTGATGCCATTGCAACTCCTGTACAAGGGATACTCCGTGGTTATAGGGACGTAAATGTTTCTTTCGTGAGTACATTACTGGCTTATTGGGGAATTGGGTTGCCCTTTGGTTATCTATTAGCTAACTTTACTTCTTTAGAGGCAGTTGGTTACTGGATAGGATTAATTTCTGGTCTTGCTTGTGCTGCAATCTTTCTGTTATGGAGATTATTTTACTTACAGCGCCAACAACCAGACTTTGCAAACAGATTTACTGCTTAAAATCCTAGCAAGTTATTATGAAAAGTATGCTATTAAATATTATTGAACAACTAACAACCAGGGATCTATTGAGTGCTTAAGATAAGAGTGATTCAGTAAATCTTGGCTCTTTCGGTCATATTCAGAACATTTGTCAGTAAGGAGGCAAATAAATGATTCTAAAAGCACTAAGAAAAAATTCATTAATTACCATTAAATATTATGAAAATGGATTGTTACATACATGTAAGGGGCGTTTGTGTAACCTTATCCTTCATGAACAAACCCTTTTATTGGAGGATGAACAACATAACATCTTTTCTATACGTCTATCTAGTATTAAAGAAATCTGTTAATTACCTTATTATAGTTTTGAGAAGACATAAATAAAGTTGAATATGTTGATTATTTTAGGTTTTATTGTTTTCTCTATAGGATTTACAGGTGAGTTTATTAAAAGAGATGAAAACCCTAAAATCGTGGTTATTTAGCAAGAATTGAACATTGAACACGGATCATTCAAAAATCATTAAAGCAGGAATAGATAAAGGAGACTTGCTGATTTTGATATAGAGGGGAAAGTAATGGCACCCGATACACAATATCCCGAAACAGGTGAGTAACCTTTTACAGACTAATTCTAATATTAAAGGGGTACTTGCCACAAATGAAAACATTCCTTTAGATGCACTAAAAGTATGAGGAAATAGAATTAAAGATTCCTGTCATTGGAAAGGGTGGTAGTAAGCGAACTGCTGAAAACGGTTTAAGAGGAGAAGTTGAGCATTGCCTTATCTCAAAACCCCTATGATATGGGATACCTATGTGTTGAACAAGCATTAAAAGCATTAAGGGAGAACACGTAGAAAAAAAGATTGACAGTGGAGTGGACCGTATTACAAAAGATAATGCAAGATCGACAATAGAGTTTTATACAAAGGAAGTTTTTGAATGAATAGATGATACTTGAGTAGTCTTTTTAAAATAAAGATTGATTCAAAAACAAGTTATGAAGAATTTTAATGAACAGCCCATGTGTAGATGCTATGCCTCTATCAAATAGTTTTGCCCCAGAGTCAAACAAAAAATGGTCATTCTGTCCTATTTAATAAGAGGGAAACTGTATCTTTTCAATAGTAAGATATCTGTTTAAATATAAATATTACCATTCCGATGGTTAATGAACCTAACTGCATTCTATCTACCTTTTCTCTTTAATAGAGTTCCGGGTAGTAAGGTAAAGTCATCATTTGAATTAAAGGAGAGATGCGTATGTAGATTAAGAGAAAGACTATGAACAGAAATTGCCTGAAGAGCTGGCCTGCCCAAAAATCAAGTATCATTCGTTGAAGTATTCAAACACCGACTGCCGTTTCACAGGCTTAAATTTCACCTTTGAAAATCTCACCATATTTTATGGTAATCATGTCCCAAAAAGAACTCAAGGAATTAATCATACACGGAGCCTGCGCAGCACTGTTTATTATTCACTCAACCCTTCTTATGCGGGGTAGGTGACCACATATTGATTGTAAAGCCGAACTATGCTATAAACATTGAAGTTCCCAGATCTTTAGGAATCACCACCAATTTATTGAAACTCATGTATGAGAATAACTATGAAGTTGAAGTATCCACCAGGAGTAATAATTTCCGTGGGTAAACTGAATGAAATTATTGAATTTGCTCAAAAGCAAGATTGCTACTATCTAGTAGTAGACGAAGCCTATTGAGGTGTTAGTCGTAGCTTGTAAGAGATTGAAATCTCAATAATATTTACAAGGTCAATTAATACTAGGATTATATTAACTTGTAATAATCAATAAATAAAAAGAGCGTGTAAAAATAGTTACATGAAGACAAACCATATTAGTTAACTTTAATTTAAGTAGTTATTCTTAATTTTGGAGGCGCTGTATGATAAAAAATAATAACCAACAGATGGAACTGAATCGTACCATGAAAGGTAGGCACTTGTTCATGATTTCCCTAGGGGGAATTATCGGGACTGGACTCTTTCTCGGCTCTGGATATACTGTTAGTCAAGCTGGACCAATTGGTGCAATACTTGCCTACTTGGTAGGTGGATTAATTATGTATCTAACGATGCTTTGTCTAGGTGAATTGTCTGTAGCAATGCCGGTCGCTGGATCCTTCCAGGTTTACACTTCTCGCTTCATTAGCCCAGCAATCGGATTTACTGTTGGCTGGAATTATTGGTTGGGTTGGGCTGTAACCATTGCATTGGAGTTACTATCAGCTGGAGTATTGATGAAACGGTGGTTTCCAGATTCTCCAGTGTGGATGTGGTGCTTAATTTTTGGAAGCGCTTTATTTTTGGTAAATATGCTCTCTACTCGAACATTTGCTGAAACAGAATTTTGGTTTGCAAGCATAAAAGTAAGTGCTATTGTTTTGTTTGTTATCCTCGGAGGAGCAGCTATGTTCGGTCTAATTGATATGAAGGATGGCCAGGAGGCACCATTATTTTCTAACTTTACAACATCTGGCTTGTTACCTAATGGAGTTACGGGTTTTCTAATGACGATGATTACAGTAAGCTTTGCATTTCAAGGAACTGAGTTAATTGGGATTGCAGCTGGGGAAAGTGAAGATCCGGAGAAAAACATTCCGAAATCAATTCGAGCTATAGTGTGGAGAACACTTTTCTTTTATGTACTTGCAATATTTGTCTTATCAGGAATAATACCTTCTAGTGAAGCCGGTGTAATTCAGAGTCCCTTCGTTGTAGTATTTGATAAGATTGGAATCCCTTATGCATCGGATATTATGAACTTTGTTATTCTGACAGCATTACTATCTGTTGCTAATTCTGGCGTATATGCGTCAACTCGGATGCTTTGGTCGTTATCCCAAGACAACATGGCTGTTTCAAAATTAGGGAAACTTAATAAGAAAGGAGTGCCAATGAACGCACTGCTTCTGACGATGAGCATCTCATCACTTTCCCTACTATCAGGCCTAGTGGCAGAAAATACGGTTTTCCTATGGCTAATTTCCACCGCAGGTTTAGGGACAATAGTTAGCTGGATTGCCATTACTGCCTCACAGATTGCGTTTCGGAAACAGTATTTAGCCAAAGGAGGGACTCTAGAAGAATTGAAATTTAAAACACCATTGTATCCTTACTTACCATTACTTGCCCTCCTTCTTAATCTTACTGTCCTAGTTAGCTTGGGGTTTGATCCGGACCAACGTATGGGTTTATATTGTAGTATTCCATTCATGGTAATCTGCTATTTGTATTATAAGCTTCGGATTGAAAGGAAAAAAGAAGCTTTACAGAAAGATAATCTTAATGATTCTATTGAAAAAATAAATGAAATAAGCTAAAGGGAGGAAAAAATTTATATTTGTCTTAGGGAAATTTTTCTCTAATATTAACGTCTACAGGCGTAATCCTTTTCTCTTTTAATTGTTCAATGGTTGAAGAGTATGGTGAAGTTAATCGTTACTGAAGCCTCGTGGTATTGTGGAGTGACAAACAGCCAAGGACTTTTCGAAAAAGTGCTTGGCTGTTTTGTTATCTTTGGATTTACTTAAATAAAGATCTTTTGTATTACCTCCCGATGGGAATTCCAGAAGGGTTGGTTCGTCTTTCTTGTGGTATTGAAGATGCGGATGATCTCATTGCTGATTTGGAACGAGTGTTTGTACATCTTGAATCCAATATGCAAGTATCTAAATAAAAATACATTCGGGCAGACTTTAGGCTGCCCGTCCATTTTAGAAATAAGCATCATGACAATCCGTATTGCATTACTTGGATTTGGAATTGTCGGCAAGGGATTAGCTGAAATTTTGAGAGATAAAGGGTAAAGCGTTACACAGTAGTCTTGGGTTTGATGGCAGGATTGTGGCGATTTCTGATCCTATGAAAGGGTCTCTTTATCATCCTGAAGGATTAGATTTAGATCAGGCATTAAAGTCTGTAAAAGACACGGGAAAAGGATATGATGCCCAATACAAGGTTGTTATTTTAGCCAGCAAAAAGACGGCGTGATTATGGATGTGATCAATGCCGGAATCAATGTAATCAACTCCAAGCGCCTCTAATACACATGCTTCTACGATGTGGCCAATACGGGCTTTCGCCATGACCGGGATAGAGAAAAGTGAAGTATTAACACCAGCGGATCAAGAGTATCACCATTCTAAAAGTGCATTTACTGTTCCGTTTGTGTGCGGATGCTGTGATTTAGGTGAAGCGGCAGCTATGCTTCGGACAAAGGCAAGCCTGGGTAAGAATGTTCGGCCTATTGTCACTTTAGATGTTATTTTGCACCTGTTTTAGTCGATTTTTTGCATTAAAAATAATAAAAAAAGCCATCAAATCAAATCCTGATATTTGTTTACTACCTTTTTTATTACTAAATAGTAAATTTGTTTAGTTGGGGACAGTTAAATTAGTTTATATAATACTGATTATTGATTCAAAAAAAGCCCTTTATTCGTTAATTTTTGAATGAAATTCTAGTTTTTTTATGAGTACAGTTCATCTTGAATCTGGATTTTTATGTTTATGGTTATTAAAATCAGCTTCTTTTAATCTTCTTTCTACTAAAATTGCATTACTTTTTTCAACCCATTTTAACTTTTCATTTATCTGTTTTGCCACTAATATTGCAGGAGAAAAAATATACCTGGTTCAGTTAACTTGTTGTTGTATTTCTTTTTATGATTGGCAATTATTTTGTTCATGTCAAGTAGTTCTTATATTATTGCTGAACTGTTGAAATTGAATTAATCGAAATTATTAATGACCTTATTTAAAATAAAACAAATTCCTTTTAATTAGTTATTTTAAAAGGATTATTATGAGTAGGTTTTATTAGAATATATATGTATTTTAATAAAGAAATGGATGTAATTGATTCATTTGAATATCATTCTGTCCTATTTCAACTAACCCAAACTGTATCTTTTCATTAGTACAATATGTGTTTAAATATAAATTGTAAGCATTTCAAGATTTAAAAAGTATTACTTCACTCTATCTATGCTCTCTACCTAGGTAGAGAGGAAATTCAGATTATTTAATTTAAGGGAGAGATTACTATGTGGTTTAAAAGAATGACTATTGAAAAAGAATCACCTGAAGAACTTGGATACGAAAACATCAAGTATAATTTGTCGGAGAGTTCAATTGCCGATCTTCGCTATGAAGATTTAAATTTTACGTTTGATAATCTTACTATATTTTATGGTGATCACAGTGGAAAAAAAGAATTGAGAGAAATAATTGCAAAAGAACACTACAATATGGATGCAAATCAGGTGTTAATTACTAATGGAGCTTGTGCAGCATTATTTATTATTCATTCTACACTTCTTATGCCGGGAGACCACATATTGGTAGTAAAGCCGAATTACGCTACCAACATAGAGGTTCCACGGTCTTTAGGAATCACTACTAATTTACTAAATCTTACATTTGAAAATAATTTTGATGTGGATATAGATGAGCTAAGGAGCCGAATTACACCGGAAACAAAGCTAATAAGTATTACATATCCACATAACCCAACAGGAGTAATGATTTCTGAAGATAAGCTAAATAAAATTATTGAAATTGCCGAAGAGTATAATTGCTATTTAGTAGTTGATGAAACATACAGAGATTTAACATTAGGAGAAAAATTGCCAACTGCTGCATCCCTTAGCTCAAAAGTAATTAGCGTTGAATCGTTATCAAAAGCTTATGGTTTACCAGGAATCAGAATGGGATGGCTTGCCACTCAAGACAGTAATTTAAAAGAAGCATTCCTGGCAACTAAAGAGCAAATATCTATATGTAATTCTGTTTTTGATGAAGAAATTGCTTATCATGTTTTTAAAAACAGAGAAAAGTTCTTAGAAAGTACTAGAGAAGATAATCTATTAAAATTTAATATCGTCAAAGAATGGATGGAAGAACAAAAATATCTTGAATGGGTTGAACCAAAAGGCGGGGTAATCTGTTTTCCAAGAATAAAATTAGATATTGATATTGATACAAACGAATTCTATAAGGTTCTTTTTGATAAATATGGAACTTTAGTGGGTGCGGGTAGATGGTTTGAAATGAGTGATAGACATTTTAGAATTGGATACGCTTGGCCTACTGTAGAGCAATTAAAAGGTGGATTAGATAGTATTATTAAAACTATCGAAGAATTAAAGAAAAACTAAAAAATATATCAAAAATTACTCCCGAATTTTAACTTTTATAGATTCTTTTTTGTTTAAGAATCTATAAAAGTTTTACAAAATACAAATATGTATATAACTAGGAGGAATATTTATGGTAATACAATACTCTCATGAACCATTTTCCAATTTTAAATTAGATACCAACAAAAGAGAATTTCAAGAATCACTAGCCTATGTAAACACACAGCTTGGCAAGCGCATTAGCCAAAAATAAGGAAAACAGGTGTATGCAATAATTTTAATCCTAATATTGAGATAGCCTAGCACGCTTATCTAATTGAATCCCATGCTAATCACGTACCTATTATAGAATTCTGGTAGCAGTATATCTAAAATGTAGAGATTATCTATGATTGAATTAAAGTTTTTATTTCAATACCTAATGATTGGAGAAGGGGGGGAGGAAGATGAATATTTATCAGGCAACTATACTAGACGTTGAAGGGATTTCGCATTTATTCAATTCGTATAGGGTTTTTTATAAGCAAGAGTCTAATCAGGAAGAAGCTAAAGCTTTTATTTTAAAGCGTTTTCAACAAAAAGACTCGGTAATATTTGTAGCTGTTCATCAAGGAAGTTATTTAGGGTTTACACAAATGTATCCGTTTTTTTCATCGGTTGCAATGAAGAAATTATGGATTTTAAATGATTTATATGTACTAGAATCGGCTAGGAAACAAGGTGTAGCTTCAAATCTACTAAACATAGCAAAAGAATATGCTCATAGTACGGGTGCAAAAGGAATAAAGCTCGAGACAGAAATTAATAATACATCTGCACAAAAATTATACGAGACAAACGGATATGAGAAAGATAATGTGAATTTTTATTACAGTTTAGATGTAAAAACCAAAACAGTAAAATATTAAGAAGTTTTTCCTATATATTTACTTCATAACCTTTATTCACATAATAAACAGTTCTAGGAAATATAAGAGATTGTATGATTACATACCTCTTATTTACCTAGAGCTGTTTAATTTTAGAGAGATTCGTAAGGAAGTAGAGGTTCTTTATATAAATATTTTGTAAGCCCAAACCAACAGTAGGAAGGTAGTAAAAATCAAGGTATGGGACTTATAAAACTGTATTATTTCTAAACATTCTAATTTTTTATAAAGTAACTGTCCTATATTATATATTCTCATTAATAATTAGGATATTAAATGTATACCCTCTTCAATTTTCTCTTCATTAATTCCACCAAAACCAACTAAAAAGTCAGGGCGTTCTTTTCCTATAGGATTAACCCAGTAACCTTCTGTAGAATATAATCCTACTCCAAGTTGATTAAAGCATTCCGTACTGTAGAGATTCATCACGTCATAAAGTGTGGGGATCGTATGTCGTATCAATTTCCTAAGAGCATCATTCTAATTATACTCGTTATGCCTTCTCATTATTAACGGCATCAATCCTGAACTCTTAACGAAAAAAAGATGGGCATTACGGCAAGTACTAGGCAGCAACATTGAAGTAAATGGCAGCTTATAAAGGCTTACCGAAAATGCTCAATTATAATTATTAAGGCATTCATTCTCATCGAAAATATGGAGCTTCCTGTGTATGGTTGGTCAAGACATCTATGGAAACGTCATTTCATGCGATTTTGCGGATTTAGAAACCTTACTAATTTCGGGTGAAATATACATCTCCTAAAGGCTTACGCTTAGTATTAGTGGATTTTTAGCGAGCTGATTTAGTGGAAGCTAATAAAGTATTAGAAAGATCGGCGTTAAATTAACGAAGGTATTGCAGTTGGTACTGGTACAGATATGGATTCAGAAACTGCTAGAATTGCGATTCTTTCTGGTGCACCTTTTGTTGTATCGCCGTATATAAACGACAATACAGTTCGGCTTCGTAATCGGTATCGAAATAATATTATTATTCCCTTGTTTCTAGGGTATAAATAGAATTTAATACAGATACCTTAGTCAGCTAAGAGAAAACAAACGATAGGGATAAATAAAATGACGTTTAGTATTTCAGCAGATGATTGGAAGGATCATTTTAAAAACAAAGTAGAGGAATTGAGCATACCTGCTCAGTATTATTTGTTTCGTAATTTTTTAGAACAAACTTTATGTTATTCAAATAATTTGAGCGACAAAACAAGATGGGTTCTTATGCACATCTTAGCAGCCGAAGTGAAAACCTTGAAACAGTTTGATAAGGATACATACAATGAGTATCTATTAAATGATATAGAGCTGGAGAAAAAACAAGGGTTGTAGAATAAACTCTTTCAGGATTGATTCCATTTTAAAGAAATAAAGCAAAGAATATAGCAAGGGTAAATCATACATTAGCTATAAATGGGGGAATAGGGGCTTGAAATTATATACTTAAAAAGTTAACAAAGAATTTTTATAACTCAAAGAATCATTAACTTCCCTATCTTCTTTATAACCTGATAACTTGTGATTTTTAACAGCTGATCAGAAAGGAATGAGGAGGATCAAGTTTTATAAAGAAGAAAGAAAAGAGTGAAGTAGTAGGTGGAGCAGAGATTTTAGTTTTTTCTTTTGATAGCTTACTCCCGTATTAAGTATGAAAGTCCATACTCATTATAGTTTGCCTTATGGTCCTTTTTGTTTTCTGGAGATTTATGGAATGTATTATAGGTTTAGTTATGCAACTATTAGGTTCTCTAATTGAAGAGGAAAGGTAATTAATTACACTTGGGCTATTTGTATGTATAACTAAAAACCACCGCTAAATGCGGTGTACTTATTTATACATTTTTGCTCTCACTTTTCTACAATACCTATTTTAAAAAGGATTGGATCATTTCAGTAACTTTTTGCCGTTGATCAGGGGATAACTTTTTTGCAGTATTGATTAAATCAATCAAATCGCTAGGCGTATTTTCGTTTATCTCAAATATATCAATAATGCTAATTTCTAATGCTTCAGAAATCTTTAGAAGTGTTTCTATAGTTGGAGATATAGCATTCCTTTCTATTTTACTAATATTGGACTGACTAATTCCTGATAAATGTTCAAGTTGGGTACTAGATATACCTTTATCTGATCTTAAAGTTCGCAATTTTTCACCCAAATTTATCATAATAAATCCCCCGTTAATACTGTTTATAAAAAAGAATTGTTTATTTATATAAGTGGAAACATCATAGCAAATATGTTTTAAAAAAAACGCAATTAGTTAAAGTTGACTATTTTATGTATAATAATATTCATATATGACTATAATGAACATTAGAAGTTGATCGTGGAGGTGAGAAAATGTCAATAGATACAAAAAGACTCAGCATTGGAAAGTTATTAGGGAGTGTTAATGAAGTCTTTCGAATACCTCTATATCAAAGGCCATACAATTGGGGTAAAGATCAATGGAATGATCTATGGGAAGATCTAATCAGATTAGATAGTGACCAAACACATTTCCTGGGGTTTATCATTACCATAAGCCAAGAACGGCAAAAAGGTTTTGGGTATTTTGAGGTAGTAGATGGACAACAACGAATTACAACAATTCTAATACTTTTAACTGCAATACGTGATTTAGCAGAGAAAATCGATAAGGAACGTGCTGCCTACATAAATAATTACTTTTTAAAAAGTTCAACAATAGATGAAATTGAAGCCAAGTTAATATTAGGTAGGAAGGATAATAAATTATTCAAAAAATTAGTTGAAAAAAGTATTAAAAGGGAAGATGTAAAAAATGAAAAAGTCATTCAAGCTTATAATTTCTTTTTAGAAAAGTTGCAGGATAGTAATTTGCAATGGCAGCATATCTATACAAAGTTATTGGGGTCATTGGATCTTGTATTAATGGTTACTGATTCATATTATGACGCATTCAGGCTTTTTGAGACCCTAAATAACCGCGGGTTATCCCTTTCATCCGTTGATTTGATTAAAAATTATTTACTAAGTAAATTTTCAGCCAACGAATCAATGTTGGAAGAATGCATTGATATTTGGGATAGTATTATTGAAAATATTGAGGAAATTGAGTCGGTCCGACACGATAAGGTTCGTTTCTTTAGACATTATTTGTTCTCTATTGAATATGGTGTTGTCCCAATACCTAAACTGTATTCGAAATATCAAAAGTTGATTGATTCAAATGATAATTTATTGAGTTTAGTTGAAGATATATGGTTAAAATCTGAAATGTATTTAAAGCTGTATAATGGAATATTAGGCATAAAGGAGGTGGATGATCGGCTGAATACGTTAGTACGTATAGAAGCAACTACGTGCTACCCACTTTTAATTAAGTGCCTCTCCAAGAACCTTAATAAAGAACAATTGATATCAATTTTGGAGGCTATCGAAGTTTTTACATTGCGAAGAAGTATATGTAATATTTCAACCCGGGACATAGATAGAATTTACAATCATTTGGCTTTAGAATCATTCAATAAAGAAATGCCAGTTTCTTATATTGTTGATTATCTTAAGAGGAGAACCCCATCTGATACTGAATTTTATTTAAACTTCCAGAACCGAGATTTTACAAGGTCAGCACAAACGAAATATATCTTAGAAATGATAGAAAATGCACTAACAAACAACACAAGAGAAAAAACTATAAGTGGTCGAAGTGATGTTCACATTGAACATATTATGCCAAGGGAATTACTAAGGAAAAGAAATAAAATCATTGAAAATTCTTGGCAAAAAGAACTAGGAACAAGAGCTTCTGAATATTCAATGTTCGTGAATAGAATTGGGAACCTTACGCTGCTTGGAAGCGAATTAAATATTACTGCATCTAATTATCCTTTTCTTGAAAAGAAAAAAAAATATGAGCAATCCATCATAATGTTAACCAAAGAAATTTGCCAAGAAGACAAATGGACCTTCGAAGAAATAAATATAAGGAGTGTGTATCTTGCGGGCATAGCTAAGAAGATTTGGAATTTCAATAATTTTTAAAGTAGAGAGGTGTAAAGAATTATCCCTCTTTGTTGTTGATGTTGGCTTTAATATCAAGTATTAAAAAAAGCGTTGCTGATGGCAATGCTCTTTTTTACTGTTGTTGGGGTAATTTACGCGCAGATGAACATCCGCTCTTTTAGCAGCTAATCCAAACTTAGCCGCATGTTTAAAGCCGTGGTTTTTTAGGTCGAACCTTCTTAGATACTGTGTTAAGATCCAGATATGCGGAAAAATCTCGTTTTATTTTTGCTAGGTAGGATGCTTTGTTGAGTGAAAAATCATACATTTTATCGACAAAATAAGATTCATCATCGTAAATGACACTATCAGCAATGTAATATTCATTTATATTTTCTACTAACATATCTGGATTCCTGACTAAAGCAGCTTCCATAATTTCTTCTTCATTATTCTCTAACATTTCTTTGCCAGCTTAGTTATCGTTTCCGTATAGAAAATTTCATCATAAAAGATTGTGTCTTCAGGTAAGTCCCAGCCAAACAAAGAACCAAACTCTTCTTCTACCCCTGAATTGGTAACTTTAGATTCTAGAAAACTTTCAATTTTTACCGCGTACACGTTGCTTGAAACTTTATTTAGACGCTCTATGACCCAATTTAAATGTTTTATGATTTCAGCCTCTTTATCAAAACAAATGTAATTTAAATAATCATTATATTCATCACCATTAGGTAGAAAGGATTCAATATGCCAGCCAGGATCCATTTCAAACAATGGGATATAATATTTCCCAGCATTGCAAATCGCACCAATGTATTCATTTCTTTCTAATGCTACTTTGATAAGATTCTTAAGGTTTTCCTCTCGCTCTGTTATTTGCTTATGGTCATATACTTTATTTAAATCAAATTTTATATTGTATTTTTCTCGGTACTGTGTAAAATCTTGAGATTTTAATATTAAATTAAATACCTTTTCTGACAAAGACGCATTGTAATAGAACTCTGGGTCAGGTGATTTTACCGTTTTATTAGAAAACACAGCTTTCTCCGGATCAATCTTGTAGATTACACTATTAAAGATATATTTATTACCCTCCCTTGCTATTGTCGCCCAATTTTTAGTGATGTTATTATCTCGGTCTAAATCAAATTTAACCGTATAAAATTTGCCTTTCTTATTTTGTTTAACAACTAAATTTTTAATATCCATTTTTTTCAACACCTCTAATCTAATAAAGAAAAAAAGCATATTTTTAATGACAAAGAGAGAAGGTTTATGTTTCAGAACCGCTAACAATGACCTAAGATATGCTCCTGAAAATGGGAATTTTAAGTTCGCGTTGTTTTTAAAGCTTAAGACACGCAATAGGTACAACTATTGGTGACGTAATTTATGATTAGGATTCATTAATTACTGCTCTAACTATACTCATAATAATGGCTTATTGAATAAATTCCTCATTTTTTTCTCTCTTTATATCATTAGAGTAAACGGATGCGTTGTTGAATCGGAGCTGTCTTTAAGGCAGCTTTTACTTATTCAACTAAAAGACGGATTAGTGCAATATCTTGAAAGTAATTATTGTTTTTTCGACGATGTTGTTGAGTGAAGGAACTCTGTATTTTCTCAGCCGGATACTTCAACATAATATCGAAGAGTTCATAAAGATGTGGATATAACATAAGGCAAAAATTTTGGTCAAAGGGAAGATGTAGTTGTCGAATTTGTTGCAACTGCATGTTTATGTATTATGTGAAGGGTTACACTTAAACTAACTGGTGAATTAGTTTATTTAAAAGAAAAAAGGAGAGTACATATTATACATGACAAATATGTACTCTCCTTTTTATAGTTAGGTCTTTATAACTTAAGCTTAGTAATAAAATCACCAGTTTCAACATCGTTTCAACTTTCCGGCTCTAATCTTTAACTAATATTTCTCTAGTTCTTTTACCTTTAGACCGCCTTTAAATTTAACGTTTTCTAAAACAAGAGGGTTTTCCATATTTGATTTTGATTCAATTACTCTATATTTTGGAGTTATTATCTTATTATCTAAATCAATAGGAGCGACAATTAAATTCTCTTTATCTTTTCCTACTACAACAAAAGTAGAACTTTTTTCATGTATTATTATGTAGTCTTCAGTTCTTTCAGCTTCAGTTTCCCCAAAAGTATAGAAAACCAAAAAAATTCCATATAAAGAACATATAATTATAATCCAATTAAAATAAGGAATACTACTCCAAATAGAAAATAGAGTGTTATAAAATTTGCTGACTAATTCTTTTATCTTTGTTATTATCTTTCTGTATACCCAAAAATTGTCATATAAGGAATAATGTATAAGTAGTGTAATGGAGTAATATATATATAACATCCAGTTAATTGGTTTTTCTATATTAGTAATGTATTTAAACACAATTGATAAAGCGAATGGTATAGCAACAAGATTAATAATTATTCTAAAATTTTTATCTTCTACTTCCAAAGCAAAAATTACTACGAGAGTAATAGACATATATACAATTGTAAATACTATTATAGCCGCGGTAAAACCATAAACTGTTTGAATAATGTCAGTAGGTGTTATATCACTTGGTGATATAATACCTAATTTATAATAATTCATATAACCCTGCTTATATGCATAAGAAAAACCAGTTAAAATAGCTATGAGTATTGCTGTATCTTTAAAAATATTTATATTTTTAAAAATGTCTATTATACTTCTATTTTTAAATACATTCCCTGAAATAGCATTCGTAACAGTATCAACCATTTGGTTTTTAGTGTTTATATCTTACCACCTCGTTTTATCCTAATCTTTACCAGTGTTTATTATTACCCTTAAGGTCTATAAAAAAACCATTAAAGTGCTGAATTTAAATTTATTTCTATCTTAAGAACATCCATAATAGTTTATTTTCCAACGTCATTTCTTCCTATTAATATATTCATTCCTTCATTAGAGTCTATTTTTGCTTCCCACCTAGGCGTATATTTAGTAAAATGTTCATAAGAAAAATTACCCATTTAGATTATAATAAATATTCTTTATGCTAACAGACATTTTGGGGAGCTTTTAGTATTAATAAAAATCGTTGATAAGGCGAGTAAACTGCCAAGTGGCAGCTTTTCTTTAACTAAAGATGTTTGCTTCATGATGAAACCGTTCCTCCTTAATAAATAGAATTAAATTAAATGAACCTCTCTATTTATATAGAGAAAGTAATGCTAATCCATAGAAAGCCATCTTTCTTTTCAAAAGAATACTGCCACATCGGAAACATGCAATGGGATTGTTTAGTTCCTAGTGTGTTTTAGCTTATATGGACTGAATAATTCTTATGCGGCATATAATTCCCTATGAGATCCATTATATGCGTGCGCATGCATATAGTATTAAACGTTATGCTACCTTTGATCAAATAAAAAAAGACCCTATCCGAATTTAGGGCTTTGAAAAATCATTGATATGGCTATAGTTTATTTATGAGTTTTAGCAATTCTTGTTTATTACTATTTTCAGAAGAAGCAGCGAGAAAAACTTGATTAAATGTTTCGATACATTCCTTTACTGCTTCTTCACCTTTTGTAGTCAAACTAGTATAAACACCACGAAGATCGTCTTCACAAGCACTTCTTTGTAATGTCTGACAACTTCTTGCTTCTAGTCTAGTCACAAGCCTAGAAACAGCACTTTGACTTAGTCCAACCAAGTCAGGTAGATCTTGCAGTCTCAATCTTTTATTGTATGCTAGAGATAAATAATAAAGCACATAAAACTCTTTCAAGGTTAAATCATATTTTTCTTGAAATACTGCTTCGAGTTCATTGTTTATTTTCATTTGAATATGTGTAAGGGATAACCAATTATCCAAAAGTTCGTTATTCATAATAAGATTCTCCTTTTCTATAAAATGAAGACCTTTGATTATCGTATTGTACTGGGTTATATAAAAATCCATGTGAAATATGATACCATTTGCTTTGTTTTTAGTCCATGTTGTTTATTCTGAGCTTTTTAGGTAGTTTTTTGTTCAAATGGCTTAAAAGAAATCGTTGACATTGTTTTTTATCCATGATAGGGTTTAACCATCAATTATATGCGTACGCATGCATTTAAATATTTGAGTGAGGGATTCACTTCCCCGTCACTTATATCATTTATATATTCATTAAAGTTATCAAGTAAGCACTTTTTCTCCAATGTCAAGTCAGTATCTTTGTGAAATTTCTTCATCATTTAAACAGGTATTCAAAAAATCACCACCAAAGATTCACTGTGGTCCTAAGTATACAGTTTCATTCTAAACCTGTTATTGACTATAGTGATATATTTTGATTTAGAAAGGGAGCCAATGAAATGACAAATATAAATATACCGGTTTCTGTCTTAAACCTTTCCCCGATTCGTCAAGGACAGGAACCTAAGGATGCAATTGATGCAATGGTTGATTTAGCAAAAGCTACGGAGGAAATGGGATATAATCGCTATTGGATTGCAGAACATCATAATACTCCTACACTTGTAAGTTCAGCTACCTCCATTTTAATTAAGCATACATTGGAGCATACGAAAACCATCCGTGTTGGATCTGGCGGGGTTATGCTGCCTAATCATTCTCCATTAGTCGTTGCCGAACAATTTGGAACGATGGCAACCATCTATCCAAACCGTTTGGACTTAGGACTTGGAAGAGCACCTGGAACTGATATGATGACGGCAAGTGCGTTAAGACGTTCACAGAAAGATTCAGTTTATACATTTCCTAATGACGTAAATTCCTTGCTTACATACTTTGGACCTGAAGAAAAACAGGGTTATGTCAAAGCGTATCCAGGTGTTGGTACTAAAATCCCATTATATATTTTGGGGTCATCGACAGATTCGGCGTATTTAGCTGCTCAATTAGGGTTGCCGTATGTGTTTGCCTCACACTTTGCACCTAGGCATATGGAGGAAGCCATCTCGATTTATCGAAATCGATTCCAACCTTCTGACTATCTTGATACTCCATACATGATGGTTTGTTTAAATGTGATTGCAACTGAAACAGATGAGGAAGCGAAAAGAGAATCAACAACGATGCAACAATTTTTCCTAAATGTAGTACGAGGTACACAATTTCCATTGCAGCCACCAGTAGATAGCATGGATAACCTATGGAGCGAACCTGAGAAAGAAATGGCTTCCTCGATGACCAGTGTAGCGTTATTGGGAAGTAAAGAGACAGTAAGAGCACAATTAATAAATTTCCAAGAGAAGTATAATGTAGATGAAATAATGGCTGTTTCCTATATCTTTAATCCTGAGAAACAAAAGCGGTCATATCAAATCTTTAAGGAAATTGTTGAAGGTAAATAAATAGCAGGAAAACACCTCTGTTATGGAGTTAAGGGGGGATGGTATCGCGTTATCTTTTAAATTAAATTGTATTTTTTATATAACAGACGTTAAAGCCGTGGTTTAGTAAATGTGATCACGGCTTTTTCTGTTTGCCTTAATTTACTTAATATGTGACGAAATACGCTTGAACGATAACGTTCTTTAATCCATAAAGGATTAAGGCTATTAATACGATTTTCATCCGGATATTAATTTTTTATGCTGGTTCTGTAACAATCATGGGATTGGTTGTTCCATACGGAAATGTAAGCGTTTTAAGCAATGGCTATGCAGGCTTATTTGGATTGGCAGGAATACCAGGTGCGGCTGCGATCATGAATATCGTCATTCTGACATCTTTGGCTTCCGCTGGAAACTCCATTGTATATTTACTCAGCAGAACGCTAGTTGCATTATCAAAAGAGGGGAAAGCACCGAGAGCATTGGGCAAAATAAACAAACGCGGGATTCCAATGAATGCGGTTCTTCTCACTTTGTTCCTTGGCCAGGTTTCTCTGATTACGAACTTCGTTTCCCCGGAAAAAGTGTTCGTTTGGCTAATTTCTATCGCTGGTTTCAATACACTGCTTGGCTGGTTTGCTAGTTTCCTCTCCCACTATAAGTTTAGAAAATGGCTGGTGGCACATGGCGGATCTGTGGACAAGCTAAAGTTTAAAATGGGTATTTATCCGGTTCCGACTATCATTTGTTTATTGGTTTTAGTTGCTATTGCCATTTACACAGCATACAGTCCTGGTACAAGATTTTCATTCTATATCGGCGCACCCCTGCTAGTGTTGTATTTTATTATTGGTACCTACTTGAATAAAAAAGGAAAACTCCAAGAACCAAATTATAGGCTATTCTTAGAATCGCACATAAATGAAACAGAAATAAAATAATGAATATTGGTGGTCATAACACATTAAAATACATTAATAATTTCTCTAGTAATCTATTTGATTAGTAAGGGATTTACCGTGAATTATAGGAGGCAGTGATATTGGAAAAGAAAAATCTTGAATTGGCGGTACAACTGCGCCATGAGCTTCATGCCCATCCAGAATTATCAAACCATGAAGTCTGGACCAAACAGCATTTAATCGAATTCCTTAAAGCAAACACAAATCTTGAAATCGTTGACAGGGGACTTTGGTTCTATGCTATCTATCGCTCCAAAGTTGGAAGAAGAAACATAGCTTTCCGTGCGGGCTTCGATGCTCTTCCAATTGAGGAAACCATTGATCTTCCATATGGTTCCCAAGTCCCTGGGGTTTCTCACAAATGTGGACATGACGGTCACTCTGCAACCCTTTGCGGTTTCGCTTTGGAAATTAATCGGAAGGGGTGTGACAATAACGTGTTCTTCCTATTCCAGCACGCAGAGGAAACAGGTGATGGCGCAGCTGAGTGTTCGGTCTTCATCAAGGAAAACAACATTGATGAAATCTTTGGCTGGCATAATATGAGCGGTATTAAAAAAAATACTGTCCATGTAATTGATGGAACAGCACAATGCGCATCCAAGGGTATGTCCATCTATATGGAAGGTGTTCCTTCTCACACCAGCGAACCGGAGAAAGGAATAAATCCAGCTTTCGCAATGGCTAAGGTAATCGATACCATTCCAGGATTCATTGATCCTGCAATCAATAAAGGTATCGTTCTATGCACTGTCGTTCAAGTAGACATTGGTGCAAAAGCATTTGGAGTAAATGCCAGTAAGGGTGCATTGAGAATGACGATTCGAGCACTTTACGAGGAAGAGATGGATAGGCTTCAGAAGAATATTGAAGATGTTGCGAAGGTTGAAGCAGAGAAGTATGGACTGAAGGTGAGTTTTGAATACCAGGATGAATTCCCGGAAACTTTGAATCATAAAGAAAGCTCTGATAAGATTCGACAGGTCTGTAAAGAAAAAGGCATTACGATGGCTGAGCTGACGGAGGCGTTCCGTGCTTCAGAAGATTTCGGTTATTACACGAAACTCACAAAAGGTTCATACTGTTATATTGGAAACGGAGAAGACTATCCGAACCTGCACAGCTACGAGTATAACTTCCAAGATGATCTCATCGAAACGGGAGTGGAACTGTTCAAAGGACTTGCTGAGTTATAAAAGATAGTTAGACTGAATCACTTACATAGGCAAAGAAGTTAGCGTGAGAATTGTTCAAGCTAACTTCTCATTCAACTCGCCTGTACGGTGTGAAGTGTGGGAAAAGCTGGCGATAACGTCAAAAGCTTACCTATCACTATCATAAGTTCAATAGCTTTTTACTAACGATCAGTTTAATAGAAGAAAAACACCCTAGGTGCCAAAAAGGTGCCGATATCGATATTTTTATATATTGTTGAGTGAATATTCTAGTGAGGAACAAATGTTTCATTGTGTGATTTAATTAAGGTTAAATTGTATGATGTTTTCATGTAAAACCACACAATCTATGGGCAACATGATTTTATTAACCTGATGTTATAAAGTGATTTTTAATACCTTATATTTCAGGAGAGTATATGAGTTGCCTTAAATAACATATAAATAATGCAAAAATCGAGGATGTTTCCAAAAGATTGAATAACTTTTGTGAATCATCCTTTTTCACTATTCCATTAAAGGGCCATTTAATTGAGTAAGTGTTGGGGGTAACAAAGGTGTTTTTAATTACATCACCTAGAACCAAATTACATTCCCTGAATTAATAACTTTAGAAATTCCATAAGCATGACTCTGTTTGTAGAACTAATAAAAATAAGCTGGAGAGTTCGAGAACCTGAAAAAGATTCTCGAACTCTCCAGCTTATTTGCTTTCACCAACAGCTATTTTTTATTTTCAGTAAATGTCTGTGCACTCTTTTTAATACGCTGATTATTCATCATTTTCAGAATTTATCCGAATGCGATTTAAGCTATTTTTCCAGTTTGCTTTTATTGCATCTATCGCACGATTTAAATCCTGTTTTTTTATTGCATCTATTATCTGTTGGTGTTCAGTATAGGATGTATTCTTGGTATCAGTCTGACTGAAATAATGTATCTCTATTCTTTGAATCCTTACTTTTAAACTTGAGAGTAACTTTGGTAACTCTAGATTATTTGACAGTTGAATAATTTTATTATGAAATTCATTATCTGCCTGAAGTGCTGCAAAAATATCCCCTATATGAATAGTTTTATTGAAATTTTCGTTAAGTTGTTCCAATTCTTCTATATCCTTTGCAGAAATGTGAGGAAGTGCCTGTTCCATCGCCAAACATTCTAGTGCCGATACAATGGAATAGATATTTTTAGCCTCTGTTAAATCGATTGGAGATACTAAAGTCCACCTATTGGCTTTCGTTATCACAAGTCCATCATTTTCTAACCTAAGTAAAGCTTCCCTAATAGGGGTACGACTAATTC
Organism: Peribacillus sp. S4; assembly: GCF_046715815.1. Taxonomy (NCBI): domain Bacteria; kingdom Bacillati; phylum Bacillota; class Bacilli; order Caryophanales; family Bacillaceae; genus Peribacillus; species Peribacillus sp. S4. The sequence goes on from NZ_CP175708.1 coordinate 2,483,617, forward strand.
CCAGTTGTTCAGACAAATCCAAATCTCTTAATTTTGTACCAGGTTCCAGTTCTCCGGTTACAATCCAATTTCGGAGCTTATTATATACTTCATCCTTCATAAACGTGCGTTTTATTTTAGTTTCATTCTTCTTCAAAGTCAATTTTGAGCACCTCTTCTATGAGACGATTCTTTAATATGTAATATACCACATTAAACTCAAAATTTATAGGCCTGGAACAGTATAGGAAAGGGAGTGCATCTCCTATCCAATATTGAAAAGTTGTGTGTAGGGACAAAAAAAATATTTACTAATATGTAAAGTGTGATATATTACATATATAAGGTTAGAAAAACACGCGAATTATTCCATTTTGGAAGCGTCTACATTAACATGTTCTTTTCATTTTCAATATTAAACTCGATATTCTATCAAAAAATCGAAGGAGGAACTAATTTATGATAAAAGAAGTAATCTCTACAACAAATGCACCTGGAGCTATTGGACCCTATTCTCAAGCAATTAAAAAGGGTAATTCTATTTTTGTTTCAGGTCAACTCCCTGTAAATCCTCAAACTGGCGAAATGCCAGAGGATATAAAAGAACAAACAAAACAATCTTTAAATAATGTAAAAGAAATATTAGAGGCAGCTGGAGCTTCTTTAGTAGATGTAGTAAAGACTACCGTATTTTTAAAAGATTTATCAAATTTTTCTGAGGTTAATGAAATATATGGGGAATTTTTCACTGAAAATTATCCTGCTAGATGTTGTGTCGAGGTATCTAAGTTACCTAAAGATGCAGGTGTAGAAATAGAGGTCATCGCAATTTTAGAATAAAACATTTTATGAGGGAGATAACAATGGGAAATTTAACAGAAGTAAAAACTGAAATTAAATATATTGTAAATGAAAATACAAGAAAAACAGATATTGAGAAGGCATCAGCAGGATTTATTAATAGGGAAGTAGTTGAAAAGGTAAGAAATTTTCATAAAAGCTTTCCAGAGTATGAAGTAACTCCACTTCAAAGATTAGATGAGTTGTCTAAACAATTAGGAGTTAGCAATATATGGGTGAAAGATGAATCTTATCGATTTGGACTTAATGCTTTTAAAGTATTGGGTGGTTCCTATGCTGTTGGTAAATATTTAGCAGAAAAATTAAACGTCGATATTTCAGAGCTTTCTTTTGAAAAACTAAGAAGTAAAGAAGTAAAAGAGAAACTTGGAGATATTACTTTTGTAACTGCAACTGATGGAAACCATGGAAGGGGATTAGCTTGGGCTGTAAACCGGCTAGGACAAAAATCAGTAGTTTATATGCCAAAAGGGTCTTCAGAAATAAGATTAAACAATATACGAAAAGAAGGGTCAGAAGCTTCTATAACAGATTTGAACTATGATGATACAGTTAGGCTGGCAAGCCAGAAGGCTAAAGAAAATGGCTGGGTATTGGTACAGGATACAGCCTGGGATGGATATGAAAAGATTCCAACTTGGATTATGCAGGGTTATGGAACGATCCTGGATGAAGCAATGGAACAGATTGTAGAAGCTGGTGTTGACCGACCGACGCATGTGTTTTTACAAGCTGGAGTTGGATCTTTTGCTGGCAGTATGCTCGGATATCTAGTAGAGAAATTTGGAGATGAACGTCCTATAACAGTTATTGTCGAGCCAGATAAAGCTGCCTGCCTATACAAATCTATGAATGTGGGTGACGGAGAGCCCCATTCTGTAACGGGTTCTTTGAATACGATTATGGCAGGTTTAGCATGCGGGGAACCAAGTACATCTTCTTGGGGTATTTTAAAAGATTATGCAGAGGTTTTTGTTTCTTGTCCAGATTATGTAGCCGCACGAGGTATGCGAATTCTTGCAAACCCATTAGGTTTTGACCCCCATATTATTTCAGGTGAGTCTGGTGCAGTTGGTATGGGTTTAGTTAGTCTATTGGATGAAAATAGAAAGCTAAAGGATATGAAGAATACATTAAAACTGAATCAGGATTCAAAAATTCTTATCATCAGCACAGAAGGTGACACTGATCCGAATCATTATAGAAAAGTAGTATGGGATGGGGCATATCCATCCATATTATAAATTTCGACAAATTCAAAAGACTTTTTAAAAGATTAGGATCATAAAAATATTTAATGTGGGGTGAAATGAATATGAAAAACGAAAATTTCGAAAAACAGCTGACTGAATGGAGGCAATATCTCCATATGCATCCTGAAAGCGCTTTTGAAGAAAGAAATACATCTGAATTTGTTGCTAAAATATTAACTGAAATTGGATTAGAGGTTCACAGAAATATTGGTGGTGCTGGAATCGTTGCTAGTTTTAAAGTGGGTGATGGTCCAGACATTATCGGTCTCAGAGCAGATATGGATGCAATTAACCTAACAGAGGAGGGGATACATCCATACACCTCTAAGAATCCGGGTAAAATGCATGCGTGCGGTCATGATGGACATACTGCAACATTATTGGGTGCAGCTAAGTTATTAACGGAGCGCAAAAATTTTAATGGGACGGTTAGATTTATTTTTCAACCTGCCGAGGAAATTGGTAAAGGTGCTATTGCAATGATACAAGACGGACTTTTTGAACGTTTTCCAGTAGATGAGATTTATGGAATTCACAATATGCCAGGCAAGCCTGCAGGTTCAATCTCAACTCGTGTTGGTGGATTTATGGCTAGTGAGGATAACTTTGTGATCCATATCAAGGGGCAAGGTGGACATGCTTCAATGCCTCATATGAGTAAAGATCCGATCATTATTGCATCTGAAATTGTTCTTGCTTTGCAGACCATAATATCGCGTAATATGGATCCTGTTGTTCCTGCCGTCGTTTCAATCACTGAATTTATTACGGATGGGATTCGAAATGCGATTCCTTCGAACGTAGTGATTAAAGGAGATACTAGAAGTTATAATTCAGAGGTACAAAGGTTGTTAGAAGATAGGATGCGAACTATTAGTGAGGGGCTTTGTAAAATAAATGGGGCAGAATGTCACTTTGAATATACTCATGAATTCGCACCAACTGTTAACTCCGCAAACTGTGTTGATATTGCGGTAAAAGCAGCCCGAAATGTTGTTGGCGAAAATAATGTCGATGCAAATGCTCCACAACTTATGGGATCTGAAGATTTTGGTGTTTTTTCACAGAAGATTCCTGGTTGCTTTGTATTTATAGGAAATGGTGACGATTCTGAAGGAGTAGGCAATGTTCCACTTCATAACTCATTCTATGACTTTAATGATAAGATATTAACTATTGGAGCGGAATATTTAGCAGAGTTAATAAAAGTCCGCATGCCAAAATAAATATTTTAATAGTTTAGAAGCTATTTTGGTACTGTATTCATGTAGGTCTCGGAATTATCTTCCCGAGGCCTAGTTAAAAAAGGTAAGTGAAAGCGGTTTCAATGTAGAAATACGATATTAATTTTTCAAGAAATATTCTGATTAATACGCCTTAATTACAAGGAGATATGATATATGTACGAAAATACAGCAGAAAATGTATCAGAAAATATCACAGTGAAAAAGGAAAAATTACCGGACCATAAAAGATGGCATAAACAAGATACGACCTGGGCTTTAAGCCTTTTTGGAACAGCCATTGGAGCAGGAGTACTCTTTTTACCTATTAATGCAGGAATAGGAGGAATTATATCCTTACTGTTCATTACCATCCTAGCCTATCCGGTCATGTACTATGGACATAGGGCGTTTGCTAAAATTATTTACTCTTCCAAAGCTGTTGATGAAGGGATTACAGGTACGATAAGAGAATATTTTGGAAATAGGGCAAGTAAAATTTTTAACTTAATATATTTCTTGATCATTTATATCATAATGCTTTTGTATGCGGTTGCTATAACAAATACTATTAGCAGTTTTATGGTAAATCAATTGCATCTTAATGAGCCGCCAAGGGCAATTTTATCACTTGTAATTGTGCTAGGTCTTATAGCTATAGTGAATTTTGGTCAAGAAATCACTATAAAAGTAATGAGCATGCTTGTGTATCCTTTTATTGCTTCTCTGATTTTTATAGGAATATATTTGATTCCACAGTGGAATATGTCAATTTTAGATGTTTCAAATATTTCTGTAGCTTCAACTGGGAAAGGTATTATAGGAATGCTCTGGTTGACTTTCCCTATCATGGTATTATCCTTTAATCATATTCCTATTATTTCTCCTTTTGTTATAAAACAGAAGGAAACTTATGGAGAAGAAGCTACTGACGCTAAATGTGCCCAAATACAAAAATACGGTTACATTTTGATATTCACTGTTGTAATGTTCTTTGTATACAGTAGTGTCTTGAGTTTATCTCCACAAGATCTTGCATTGGCTAAAGAACAGAACTTATCAATCCTTTCGTATCTTGCTAACCATTTAAATATACCTACAATCAATTATATAGCTCCTCTCATTGCTTTTATTGCCATCGTAAAGTCCTTTCTTGGCCATTATGTTGGAGGATATGAGGTAATGCGTGACATGATATTAGAGTCCAGTAGAGCTCGTGGAAAAGAATTAAGTGAAAAGGCAGTTAAGACATCGATCCTTATCTTTATGGTATTAACAGGCTGGTATGCTGCTTATGCAAATCCAAGTATTCTTGGAATGATGGAATCTATCGCCGGACCTATAGGTGCAGCTCTATTATGTATTTTACCAATGTACGCTATCCGTAAAGTTCCAGCTCTGGCTAAATACAAAGGGAAACTTAGCAATGTTTTTGTCACTGTTGTGGGTGTGATTACTGTCCTTGCCCTTTTTAAAACATTTTTCTAATTCAGTATTGTTGTATATAGTGTCGTATTTTTTTAAGCATGAAGTGTGTCCAAGGTTATCTTTTCATCTTCAGAAATCGCGCAACATCTTCATTTTGAGTACCTAATCCAGGTAAATCTTACTTCTCAACACTAATAGTGGTTTAATGTATTTCATGTTTGTGCAAATTGTTCAGCTGTCCGCTGCCATTTTCAATGGCAGCGTTTTATGTTCGAGTATGGTAACACTTAAGAGGCGCATGACAAAAAAAGAAAGATTTGTAGTATATACGTTCATTCCACTTAATCGTTTGCTTCGGTCTTTATAGGTAATGCCCTTCTTCTTTTCTTTTTTTGCTTGTTCTTTCAATCTTTTCTCTGTTTGTACCTCAGTTAGTCGATGAATAATCACTCGGGCGGATAGTTTTTGATACAGATCAATGTATGCTTCTGAAATTTCAAGTGTTTGACCAGGTTGTAATTGATTCATAAGTTCTTCCGTTTCTAACTGAATAAAGAGAGTACCTTTCTTCACAGTCCCATTCCGAAAAAACTCTGGTTCATCATTCTTAAGATATATACGAGAATTCAACTTCAAACGTGAGACATAGTAAGCACCTTCATCATTCATTTTCTGCAAGTCGTGTAAGTCGAAATACACTAAATCCCTTATGTATAAGTCTTTCGGTTGAATGGTTAGTAGACTTGTGGAAACGAAGATTTTATCATTTTCTCTCCCTTCTCCTACATAAACGTGGAGGAACTTCCCACTCAATAAGTCATTTTCAAGTTGGATTTTAACACCTGCGGTATGGCTACTTCCGCCAGAACCTTGATAATGTGAAGCAAACTTATCTGGAAGTTGAAATGTTGTAGAATCTAGAATCCAAATACATTTAAAAGTCGTGGAGTATGGATGAAGTATTTCTTGTGTTGATTGAATTCTTTGAGTTAGAAGATTAGCTAGAACTTGTTAAAGAAACTGTAGCTCAACCATTAAATCGTTGATTAAGCCCTTCGGGACTCATGAGGACACCTGTAGATGCTTCGAGACGGCTACACAATTGTGTGAATGGTGTACTCGCGACCTGTTGACTAAGCCATACACATAAAGCAATTAATTCTTGTGCTTGATATTTACTTGTACGTTGAAAAAAATAAGATGGAGATAAGTAGTTTTGAAGTTCTTGAGAAAAGAGATTCATTTCGTCTGAAACAGAAAAACTCATAGAAAACGCCATCCTTCCTGTATATTTCTACAAAAAGAATAGCGTTTTTTTCGTTATGATGATACAAATTCACCTTAGCTTGATGGCGATGGGGTGGTACCCCATAGAGCTTTTTTCACCTAGAATTTATCTACAACTAGGATCTTCTAGCTATCATTTCTATTTCAATCTGTGCACCTAGAGGTAGGGATGCTACGCCTATAGTTGTACGAGCAGGATATGGTGCAGAAAATTGTTGTACATACACTTCATTCATTGCTGCAAAGTTATCCATATTAGTTAAAAACACATTTACTTTTTCAACATCGTCAGGGACTAAACCAGCTGCTTCCAATACATTAAAAAGGTTCTTAAAGCATTGCTTTGTCTGTTTAACAATATCACCTTCTACAAGCTTTCCAGTCTGTGAGTCTATAGGGGTTTGCCCGGATAAAAATAGTAAATCCCCTGTTTCAACTGCATGTGAGTATGGGCCAACAGCAACAGCTCCATCTGCATTAAAAGCCTTTCTTGACATATAAAACTCCTCCTTTAATTATAAAATATTTATTTAGTCGCATCGTGAGATATCAGTTATACATCAACAAAAATAAGTTGTAGAATGGATAAATACAATTAATAGTGATTGTAAAATAGATTTTGATTTAAACTGAAAGCTTCTATATTGAATGCTTTTTATCTTTATCATAATTGGTGATGTACTAGAGTGTGTTAATATGCGGTCTAATACTTTTTCAGTAAATGGCATAAAGCAATTAAGTATTAGCCTCCCTAAACAAACGGTTAATAAAGTTCCCACGCCAATTGGTCCATTTAAAATCATGGCCATTATCAAGAATACGAGGTAAATGAATGTTCACGAAAAAAATATATTTGTTCAAGTTTATTCTTGCATGATTAATGTTAATCGGTCAACTGGAATCGGTGAAAGTGCATCAAAAGGTGAAGTTCCAAGGTCGGATTGTATAGTGAAAGAAATATCAAGAGTTAATATTAAAATTCCTAATTCATAAAAAACATATTTCACTTTACCGACCCCTTTATCATTATTTTTTTGTTGCAAATGCAACAAAGTTAGGTCTTTCTCCTGCTCAGAGTTGTTTATAGGGTAGACGTTGTGGTTGAAGAATGGCCAAGTTGAGTCATCATTAGTTGAATGTCTCCTGACTGTTCCATTATATTCGTCCCATAGGTATGCCTAAGTTTGTGTGGAGACATCGATTTATTAGACTTAAATGCCTTCGTGTATTTCTTTACTAGAGCCTCGATGGCGCGGTTGGAAAGAGGGGGCACTAGTCAAGAATACATAGGCCGTATCATCATTTGAACCCCTATAACGTTCCGTTCGCACAGCTAGGTAATCCTTTATGTCCTGCATAGACGGAGGAGAGACTGTCACTACATCTTTTTTTCCACCCTTACGTAACTAGTATCTTTTTTTCCTCGAAATCCAAGTCGCGTGGCCTCAGATTGGGAATGTTAATCGTCATATTTTCAAGCGGTTTCGCTTGATTTTTTAAAATGATGGTAGTGAGAGTGTCGTAATGTTCTGTATAACCCCAATATGTATTTTCGCATTCTTGGTAACAGTTAAAATCTTTAACTTTCATTTAAAGCATTGTTTTATAACTATTGGTATCGGTTTGTGCTAAAATATCAATCACACATTTTACCAGCTTATTGTTCCTGCCGTCATAGAAGTAGGAATAAAATCGAGTGGAATTTTTAAAAAAAGTGGATGGAAGGTTATTTAAGAGACTGGTGGCCTTTCTATGTTCAATATAAAGGAGTTGTTCCACCTGAATATTCAAAGCATCGGCAATCTTATAAAGAGTTACTAGATAAGGAAAGACTAAGTCCCAATGAACGGTTTTTGGTCTTTCCTTAATAAAAACAAGAATGAAAATTAGTAAACTGTTATAGAAGGAAAAATATATAAGAATAACATCAGAATGTTTGATTATGGATTTATAAGTAACTTTGAAAAGGTGGCGTTCAGTTTGACTTTACAACAATTAAAATATGCACTTGAAGTAGCAAGTAAAGGATCTATGAATGAGGCAGCAAAAAGTTTATTCATCTCCCAACCAAGTTTGTCGAATGCTATTAAGGAATTAGAGAAGGAATTAAAAATAACCATATTCATTAGAACGAATAGAGGAATTGCTATTTCTAATGAAGGAGCTGAGTTTCTAGGTTATGCCAGACAGGTATTACAGCAGTATAATATGATTGAAGAAAAATATATGAGTGGAAAACCAGCTAAGCAACATTTTTGTATTTCAACCCAGCATTTTACTTTTGCAGCCAATGCTTTTGTAGAACTTGTAAAGGAATTTGGAGCTTCTGAGTATGAGTTTACACTTCGTGAAACGAAAACTTATGAAATAATTGAAGATGTGAAGAATTTACGAAGTGAACTGGGGATTATCCATTTAAGTAATTATAATGAATCAGTATTATTAAAGCTGTTAAGAGAAAGAAATATTAGTTTTTCAGAACTATTTGTTGCAAAACCACATGTATTTATTAGTAAAAAACATCCATTGTCTATCAATGAATCTATTGATTTGGATGAATTAGATGATTATCCATGCCTTTCATTTGAACAAGGAGAATACAATTCTTTTTACTTTTCAGAAGAAATTTTAAGTACAAGAATTGTAAAGAAAAATATTAAAGTAAGTGACAGAGCAGCTATTGTTAATTTCATGATTGGTCTCAATGGTTATACCATTTCTTCTGGAGTTTTTCCTAAATATCTTCATGGAGAAGAAATTATTGCAGTTCGTCTTAATGTAGATGAAGTCATACGGATTGGAACAATAAAGCATAACGATGTCACATTAACAAAACTGGGAGAAATATATTTAGATGCATTAAAAATGATTGCAAAGGAATTATAAAAGAAAAATCGACTTAATAATAAGTTTGATATAGTTATTATCTATATCAGGTTATATTATTTCAGTATTATACTATATCAAAACAACTCATTATAATATAAATGATTAAGGGAATAAGCCGAAAAATAAACATTTTAAGGATGGAAAGCAGAGTGTGATTTTGATATGGGAGTTCAAGTAGTATTTGCATTTGTTATATACGCTCTAATAAATGCCTTTACACCAGGACCTGGAAATATCCTGGCATTAAATACTATGACCAATTATGGATGGAAAAGAGGAAAGCGTTTATTCTTTGGGATATTTATAGGTTATTATTTTGTACAAGCGTTATGTGCAGTATTTGTTTTCGGACTAGAGAGCTTAATAAATCCAATAATGTCCGTCCTTAAATATGCGGGAGCAATTTATATTTTATGGCTGGCATATCATATTGCCATTAGTAAGCCTGACAATAAAAATGATGTGAAACAACCTTCTTTTTTAATTGGTTTTGTTTTGCAAGTTGTTAATGTAAAGATATTTATATTCGGTATTACGGCTCTGACAGGATATATTATTACATATTATACTTCATTAGGTATGCTTATATTTTTTGAGATGATCATTGCTACAATAGGTACTATCGCTACCTTGACTTGGATATTTTTTGGTGGATTGTTTCAAAAGACATATTTCAAACATTTTCAAGTGATAAATATTATTTTGGCGCTATTACTTTTGCAATGTGCAGTTGGACTTTTATTACAGTAAAGAAAAAATTAGAAATTGATTTTATTTCCATACTAAAGGGACAAAAAGAACGTTTTATTCTTTTTTGATAGAGCTTCTTATGAAGCTCCTATAGTTAGTGGATAAGTGAGAGTTTATCTTTGTCAAAAGCCAGTTATTGTTCTAAAAAATTATTGTACCTCATACCAATAAGGTGAAACTGTATTAAAGCCCTTAGGATCGATTTGCCATCCCCACTCGCTTGATGTTAGATACGGATTTTTGATTCCTCAAGGAGTGCGTTGAATCAACTGTATGACCGATATCAAAAACCATTATTCGTAGCAGAGAATGGACTAGGCGCCATTGATACATTGCGCGAAGGTGACATTATAGACGACAACTACCGGATTTCTTACTTAAGAAAGAACATATTATACAAATGAAAGAAGCCATTGCAGACGGAGTCAACGTATTCGGATATACAAGCTGGGGCTACAATGACATGATCATGATCAGTGCATCAAACCAACCAAATCTCAAAACGGTATGGGTACATCAATGTTGACCAGGACGACATGGGCAGAGGGACAAAACGTCGCATAAAGAAAAAAACATTTTATTGGTATAAAGATGTTATTGCAACAAATGGAGAACAATTAGAGTTATTTAATTAGAGATAATTGGCCATGCAGGGGTGAAAGTCAGTGTGAGGTTCAATTCAGTGATTCACAATAAATTAAAATTGAGTTTTAACTAGCTCCTCCCGTATCATTATCGGGAGGTTTTTGTATGTTGGAGAGAATTTTATATCTAGTTCACCTAAAATTGTAAAAGTATGTGATATAAAAACCTAGTTTAAATAAAAAATACCTACTTTTAACGTCCATTAAAGTATTAAAATACGTTACGGACGTTCGTTATTTTGTATGCACTTTATGGACTTTTTAATAGAACAAGAGAGAGAAAAATAAAATATAGAAGAAATTCGTAATTTCTAATTTTGGAATTTTAAGATGAATTTTTTTCATGATTCAATAGGTCGTACTCATAAATGATAGGTTTTAACAGGAAGTTTAGTCGATGAAAGAAAAATGTGGTAAAATTTGAATATTAAGTATTTATTCCTTCTAGACAGATAGATCCTTAAGCTAAAAGTAATAAGGGGTGTGGAGTAGATGAGCTTTAAATAGGTCACATGGTTCATAAGAATAGAAATTAAGAAATAGCAAAATATAGGTAATATTCACTTAATATATCTCTGAGTTCCATTGAGAATAGCGTTAATTTTAAATAAGGAGTGACATAATGTATATCAGTAAAATTAAGATGAAAAACTTTAGGCTTTTAAATGATACAAGCCTTGATTTAAAAAAAGATTTATCATTACTAATTGGTAGAAATAATAGTGGCAAAACGTCTTTTTTAGTTTTATTTGAAAAGTTTTATGAACAAAAGGATTTTAATTATAATGATTTCTCTTTATCTCTAAGAAATAAGATTAAGGATATTAATGATCAAACAGAAACAAATCAGTTAACAATTCAAATGGTATTGGAAATTAAATATCATAAAGATGATAATTTAGAACATATATCCGATTTTATTTTAGATTTAGACCCTGAGATAGATACTGTAAAGATATTATTTGAATGTGCTATTAATAAAAAAAGCCTTTTAAAGGATTTGCTAACTATTGAGAATGAAGATAAAGAGAGGTATATAATAAAAAATATTAATAGCTATTTACAAAAAGATGTTTATGTTTTCGATAATTATAAGGATTTAGAAATTAATAATAGGCACAAGCTGGTTAAAAAAGAATTGAAAAGCATTAAGAAGTTAATAAATTTTCAAATAATACATGCTAAACGGGATGTTGCTAGTTCAGAAGAAAATAAAGAAAGTAAAAAAGTGCTTTCTTCATTGACTACAAAATATTTTAATAATAATTCACAAGGTGATTTCCTTGCAATTAATAAACAATTGATTGAAATGGATAGTAACCTTGATAAACAATATGATACTTTCTTTAAGACATTTTTAAAAAACTCAAAAGAATTTTTAGAAATAAAAAATATAAAAGTAGTATCAAATCTGCAATCTAATGAATTGCTTCAATACTCATCGCAAGTTGTTTATGGTGTTGACAATAATCATTTACCAGAGAATCTTAATGGGTTAGGTTTTATGAATATTCTTTATTTATTATTAACCATTGAAATCAAAAAAGAAAATTTTATTGAGTTAAATAAGGAAATAAATCTATTGTTTATTGAAGAACCAGAAGCACATACACATCCACAAATGCAGTATGTTTTTGCAAGGAAGATTAAAACAATTCTAGATGACGTAAAGAATCTTCAAACTGTTGTTACAACACATTCAGCACAGATAGTATCACAATGTGATTTTGAAGATATTAGATACTTAATGAAAACAGTAGATGAAGATGGAAATGAAAATACAGAAATAAAAAATTTCCATACAGAATTGGAGAAAAAGTATACAAAGTTAGAGGAATTTAAATTCCTTAAACAATATTTAACCATTCAATCGGCAGAACTATTCTTTGCAAGTAAAATTATCTTTATTGAAGGCACTACTGAGAAAATACTCTTACCTTATTTTATTAATAAATTTGACAAGGAAAATGAAAAAAAAGAATCGTATATTCCATTATCTTCTCAGAATATTTGCATTTTAGAAGTGGGGGCAAATGCAAAGGTTTTCCATCACTTTCTTGAGTTCCTAAAGATTAAAACATTGATAATTACTGATATAGATACTACAGCAAAAATGAGTAGTGACAATGGGTACTACTCTGCATGTGAAGTATTAAAAGCACAGAACACGAGTAATGAAACATTGAAACATTTTCTAAGGGCACCAGATTTGAAAACGGATAAACCAGCATTCGAAAAGTGGATTGAAAATTTAAGAACTAATGCTCTGGATGATTATAGTGAAAACATAAAAATAGCTTACCAAACAAAAGAGAAAAATTACCAGGGTAGAAGTTTTGAAGATGCCTTTATAAACATAAATAAGGAAACAATAAAAATGAATAAAGATAATATAGACGGTTTAAAAAAGACAAAACTGTTTGAGGAAGAAGAAAATATATATGAGTTAACTCAAGAAGTTTTAGATAAAAAGTCTAATTTTGCTGCATCATTATTGTACTTGGCATTATCCGAAGAGGCAATTGATTGGGAAACTCCAGCATATATTAGAGGAGGGTTATCGTGGATTGCGGAATAACTTCATTAGACAAAATAAAAAGTTGTATAAAAAATAATCAAAATTTTGTTCTTCAAGGTGGAGCGGGAAGTGGTAAAACTGAAACATTAAAACAGCTTTTAGAATTTTTATCAGAAAGTTACCCAGGAAAAAAGATTGCTTGCATTACTCACACAAATTTGGCTGTTGATGAGATAAAGTCAAGAGTAGGAGACCAATATACAATCAGCACTATACATTCCTTTTTAAATTCATTAACTAAAGACTATAAGAAAAATATTCAGAAGGTAATTTTCGATATATTTAAGTTGAGTAATATTGAAAGAAAAGGGGCTGAAAACTATGATGATGAAAAGCAACAAAAAAAAGAGGAATTTGATAATTATAAAAAAACACAAAAAAAATATGCTGACAAGTTATATACAGTAAAGAATGAATCAACTAAAAAAGTTGAGGGTAAAAGAGACTATGATAAGGACCCTGAAGGATTTAATAGAATTTTAAATGAAAAAATTAATATACTGAATAAAGAAATAAAAGCAGAAATTGAATCTAAAGATTTTTATAATATTAAATATAATGAGACTAGGTTTGATGATTTTAATGAATTAACTTTTGGACATGATAGTTTACTTGAAGTTTCTTACCTACTTTTTGATAAGTATGAAATTTTAGGGAAAATTCTACAAGATAAATATGATTTTATCTTTATTGATGAATATCAAGATACTAATGAAAAAATCATAGATATCTTTTTGAAAAAACTCCCGTTAAAAGAGAAAACCATAGTAGGATTATTTGGTGATTCAATGCAGGCAATTTATGAAGATGGTGTAGGTGATGTCGAAAAGTATATTGATGATAAATATTTAGTTAAAATTATTAAAGAGGATAATTATCGATGTTCTGAAGAAGTAATTAAATTTATAAATCAACTGAGAAATGACGGGCTAAAACAACAAGTAGCATTTAAAGTAAATAAAGATGCTATTAAAGAATCTTTATCAGATAGACAGGGGAGTGTTAAGCTTTATTATTCTATTTATGATAATAAGCCAAATGTATATAGTAACCTAGAAGATAAAGCTAATTATGAAAATGCGTTAAATACTTTGATTGAAAAAGCGTGTCATAATCAAGAAAATTATAAGACACTCATGCTAACCAATAAATCTATTGCTGGTAAAGCAGGATTTGGAGCCCTTTATGATGTATTTGCAGCAAGATATCTTGATCCGAAGGAACAAATAGATAATCATTTACTAAATTTACAATTTTTGGATTTGTTTGAACTTTGTAATGCTTATGAGTTGAAGAATTTTAACTTTATACTTGATAAACTTAATAAATCCAACTTTTCTATAAAACGTTTAGAAGATAAAATAAAACTGAAAAAAAGTTTTGAGAAAATAATAAATTCAGATAAAGGTGCTTTGGAAACATTAGAAATGGCTTTCAAATTAAAACTTATAAAAGTCGCCGATAAAAATTTGGAATATTCGAACAGAAAAAAAGCTTTTTTAAAAGAGTTAGAACAAATTGATGACTATCAACTATTTAAATCAATATACAATAGTGGAAACAAAACGTTTGCAAAAATTAAAGATAAAATGGATTTTTTAGAGGAAGATGCATTTAAAGATTTCGAAAACAAACTAAAAAAAGAAGCGTTCTACGTTGATCTTTTTTCAGACAAAATAAAATTCAAAGATATAATGAATTACTTTAAATATGTTAATGAAGAAACTCAATATATAACAATGCATAAAACAAAAGGATCGGGCATTGATAATGTAATAGTTGTACTTGATGAATACTTTTGGAATCAATATAATTTTAATCTAATTTTTGATTCTAACTATAAAGACGAAAAGAAAAAACTTAAAAACCAAAGACTTGCGTATGTTGCTTGCTCTAGAGCCATAACTAATCTGACATGTGTCAAACTTATTTCTAAAGATGAAGAAATAGAAATAAAAAAGTTTTTCAAGGATCCAATAAATGTAGAAATAGAAAGATTAATGACAATCCCAGTTAATTAATCCGAAAGTACAACTTTAAGGATTTTATAATTCGATTATGCACTAATTTATCCCTAATAAAAAATTATGCAGTGTGAAACCTGATATTTGTTTACTACCTTTTTTATTACTAGATAGTAAACTTGATTAGTTGGGGACACTTAAATTAGTTTGCATAATACTGATTATTGATTCACAAAAAAGCCCTTTATTTGTTTATTTTCAAATGAAATTCAAGTGTTTTAAATGATTCCAGTTCATCTTTAATCCTATAAACATGGTGCCTCACATGCTGGTATTTATATAGGTGGTAAACAATTTATACACATCTCCTCTTCAAATGGAGTAAGCATTTAACGGGGGGGACTGGTGCACCAGTCTTACCATCTATGCTTGTTAAGGAAAGACTTTTTAATGTTATTCATATTTTATGGGGCAAGTATAAAAGGAAACATCGTCGCCGGGAAGTTGCTTACTAAAAATGCTTTGATATCTGTAGCATCTTTTCCTTTCGTATTAGGGGCCGTTATGCATCTTATTATTCTTAATCGGACACAGATTTAACTTTTGAAAAAGTCTTTCATTCATATGAACACGTTAGGAAATATATACAAAATGCTGATGGCACTACATATGGGGAATTTATAAAATTTAGGAATTTTTTAATGGGCCATGGCTCAATCAATAAAATAGAAGATCTTCGTAAAAGTATTAATAGGATAAAAACTGGGTTGTCTGTACATCAAACAAAGTTAGAATCATTACTTATTAAAAAAACAAAAGAAGAATTAGATGAAGTTTTTTCTCTGGATGACAGTGGAAACTTATCCTAAGAATCCTTCTTCCATTAACGGGTGAGTTTGTATAATAAAGTTAGCCAGTTTTTACTGGTTGACCTTTTTTAATAGACTCTTTTATATCGGTAGCCAGGGTAGGACATGTGCGTGGGATATGATTCAGTAAATTAAACTGTCCGTCCCCGCTTGTAGAAGAATCCCATATTTTTTATTTTTTGAAGAGCTCTCAGTTGTCTCCAGTCGAAATTAAGAAAATAAAAAAGGTGGCTGTTAATCTTCTTCATAAAAGAAGAAAGAGACTGGAAATGTAAGGAAGTAGCACGGGGTGCTATTCGTACCGCTATTCACGACTTCCTTTGGGAAGAGGATACAGGTTTGTCGGTGAATATTTTTAGTGAAACTGGATGTAAAAGAAAAGCCGAAATATTATTTCAACATGTATTTACGGCATATTCTAATCTACCTCCACCAATGTATAATAATGTTTCTTAAGTGCAAAAACACTTAAAGAAACCAACCTTTATACCATTACTTTTATTTTTATAATAAGTAATGAATTATAAATTTCCTATTTTACCCTTTTAAGCCCTTTTAAGCCCTTCTGCACCAGATGGGCTTTTTTTGTATGGAATACCACACAACAATGGGGATTTAAGTATAATATGAATCAATAAAATTGGGTAAAAAGACTTAAATAAATTGTCGGGAGATTTTTGTTGTAAGTAATTCCTATATTTGAAATAATTGTTATTGAGTGGACTAGCAGACTAGTAAGGGCTTGTACTGAATTGACTATAAAGAAATTTAATGATAGGGGGACAGAAATGATTAGTCAAATAAATGAGATGCTGAGCTTCTATATAAATACATTTGAGCAAGATATGCCTGAGAAAGATTTATTAAAGTTTTTAAAAAAAGAATACGGGTTTAATGATGAAACTGAATTTATGAATTTACTCATTAATAACTTCATACTTATCCAAAGTGAAGTAATGAAGGATTTGAAGGAAATTAATGACAGAATAAATAATATTGATAAACGAAGGGCTGAGATAGATCGTAGCAGTTATGAGTTTCGAAAACTTGACTATTGCAGGAGAATAAACAGTGAAGCAAAAGAGGATATAGAGAGATTCCTAACTGAAGAGGCTATCAATTATATTAAAAAACGAGTCGTAAATAAGAAGAAATGGACGCGTACTACCGGTGACCTAGCTGTACTTGTGAATTCACTACCTTACAAGTATTCTTATTTTAAAAGGTTTTATGATCCTAATTATGACTTTTCAACTGATGCAAAGTATAGATTTTTACTAAATCATAGCCCTAGAAAAATTCAACCTAAAATAGATCTTAAATCCAATAATAAAAGTGAATATTATAAAGACCTGGAAAATAATCTTATGGATAATGATCTGCTTGATAAAGTAATGAATAGCATTAGAAACCATCATGTATTAAAAAAACGTGAAGAAATATTCGAGACACTTTTTGATTTATACAAGGATGAAAAATATCAATCATTTGTAAACTTGGCAGTTATTCAAGTCGAAGGGTTATTTTATGATTTCTGTTTTATTCTGAATGATGAAAACGAAATTGATAGTCCTGGAACACTTAGTGTAAAAGCAGAGAAAGTTTTTTCATCAACCCCTGAATTATGGCTATCGATGTATCCTTATTTTGCGTTTGAAGCTCCAATTTTTAGAAATAAGATTGCTCATAATGGTTTTTGGGATTTGAAAGGTATTAAAAACTTTGCTAATGAATTGATTTTTGATTTATTTGCAATAGTAACTGCAATAAAATCTTCAAAAAAATTACCTTATAATCTTCTCAGAATTGTTTTGCCGTTGCGTGAAGAGATTAAGAAAGTGGAATTATCATATGAGAATTACCCAACAGTGCTGCATTCGCTATTTGGTGGAATGGGAACAATAAATGGTAAAGAATTTTTCGATATATTAAAACGTAGAGAAGAGAAAAGAAAAGTATTAGAGTTCTACCGAATACACATCTCTGAGTTTGAAAGTACCAATCTATATGAAGAGTGTTGTAGGCTTACACAAGTTATATATGACGAGAGGTTTTGGGATATAGTTATCAATTTCTTATCTGACATTCCAGAACGTAGAAAGGGACAACCTTTTGATTTCGTAAGCTTCGCAGAAAGTCTGGCAAATAACTACATTTATGAATTTCCAAAAGACAGTCCTTTAAAGAAAAAGTGTATTTTAATAAAAAAAGATTTGGAAAGATTCTCGAAATGAAGTTAATAAGCCTATAATGGACTGGATAAATTATAGAACCTCTTAGAACCTTCTTAAAAAAACTGTGGAGGCGAAGGAACCTTCACCTAGACTTTCAAATTGAAAAAGGGGTCTTGGCTTCGATGAAGAATTGGAGGGGACCATTCAATTTCGTTAACAATAAAGGAGTAGAAATACGATATGGTGCAAATGACTGATGAATCATTGATGTCAATCTTTATCAGGATGTATTTTAATGAAATTCTCGTCTCAGTAGGAACGGCGTTCTTGGTTAACTCAAAGTCAGGCAGTCCCCTATTGATCACAAATAGGCATAATGTGACGGGAAAACACAACGAAACAGGTGCCCTATTATCCCCAAAGACTGGATTAGTCCCAAACAGAATAGAAATTTATCATAACAGGTTGGGTGAAAGGGGGGCACACATCATCAAATCTGAGGAATTGCTTTTGGATGAATTTGATCCTAAATGGATTGAACATCCAACATGGGGGCCAAAAGTGGATTTTGTTGCCATTCCATTGACCGACTTAGAGGATGTGGCCATTTATGCTTACACCTTGGATATGGGAAGGGATATCTTTTTGGGGGTAACGGGAACGGTGAGTGTCGTAGGGTTCCCTTTTGGAATCCAGGTTGGGAACAATGCGGCCGTATGGGCAACTGGTACAGTAGCCTCCGAGCCTGAAATCGATTATAGGGGGTTGCCGCTTTTCCTTATTGATTGTAGAAGCAGGGGAGGGCAATCAGGGTCTCCAGTAATCGCATATCGGTCAGGCGGATCCGTGGTTAACATGATTGGAGGCGGCGGGGCAGTTTGGCCTGGACCTGTAAAGAAATTTGTTGGAATCTACAGTGGGAGGGTCAACCCAGAATCTGATTTGGGAATGGTATGGAAGGCTTCTGCTATTAATGAATTGGTCGATAGTATATGATTCAGATGATCCGTGTAATTTGGTGAAGTTTGAGATATTTATTAAATTATACGTATCGAAAATATGGTTTACCGATAATAATTACAGAAAATGGATTAGGTGAAGTAGACATAGTTGAAGAAAATGGGGAAATTCATGATAGTTATCGAATAACTTACTTACAAAAACACTTGTCTAAACTAAAGAAAGCAATTATAGAAGACCATGTAGAATGTATAGGATATTTAATGTGGGGGCCAATTGATTTAATTAGTGCTACTACAGGAGAAATGAAAAAACGTTATGGATTTATATATGTCGATAAGCAAGATGATGGTACAGGTGACTTCTCTAGAATTCGAAAAGATTCGTTTTATTGGTATAAGGATGTAATAAAGACAAATGGAGAATTTTTGTAATACAATAAATGATTTATTTGCATAGATGTATTTTGAATAACTCTAAAACACCTTCAGTTATGGGGTGTTTTTTTTATTTCATTAGGTGCCCTACTTCCATAAAACAGAATAGATTTGTCCCTAAAAAGGCAGCTTTCAGAAATCAACAAGCTAAAGGTTGCGGAATTCAGGCGTGAGCAGGATATTGCCAAAGCACGGGCTGACCAAGCTTACGATCTTGAAACGGCCAGGTCTAAACAGGATGTAACCGAACAGGAAATGCAAATCAGGATCATTGAACGTCAGAAGCAAATTGAACTGGGAAAAAGAAATCCTTCGCCGTGAAAAATGATTCAGAAGTGAAGAAAAAGACTGATGCCGACCGTTATGCGGTAGAGCAGGCAGCCTCCGCCAACAGGATGAAACAGATTACAGAAGCGGATGCCGATAAGTATAAAATTGAAGCCATGGCAAAAGCGGAAGCGGAACGCGTTCGCATGGACGGTCTTGCTAAAGCGGATGCCCAAAGGGCACAAGGTACGACAGAAGCGGAAATCATCCGTTTAAAAGGGTAGCAGAGGCAGAAGCCAAGCAGAAAATAGCTGAAGCTTTTGAACAGTTCGGGCAAGCCGCTGTAATGGACATGATTTTGAAAATGCTGCCGGAATATGCAAAAAAAGTTGCTAGCCCCTTAGTAATATAGACAAGATCACTGTAGTGGACACAGGTGGAAGCGGTGCGAATGGCGGGGCTAATAAAGTGACTGGATATGCAACGGATTTAATGGCATCCTTGCAGGAGTCATTGAGAATTTCTCAGGAAAACGAAATTTACCATTCACCACCATCAGCCAGGAGATTGTCGAAGCGAGCATGAATATGGCAGCAAGGAAGAGTAACAGTTAAGAAAATAACTGTATACACTATTCATCACATAAAATTAAATCTGATGTATAACCAATATAGATAGATTATTGGGTTATTGAACTTACATATAGAGAATAAAATAACAGAGAGCCATTTTAGCCATTTTCAACAAGATATATGAATTGACCAATAAAACTGATATTTTACTGAAAGAAAAAGTTGAAATAGAACAAAAGATTCTAAGTGAGTTATTTAATAAATTTGGTATAACAATACGGCTCTTTAATTGATGTTTTATTAGAGAATATAGTATTGCTGGAGAGTTTAATAGGAAATGTAAGAATTTCAAACAAGGGAGTCTTTGTTACGGCCTATTTTCGAAATTCAATCGGGGAAAGGCAGTTTCTTTCGAATAACAGATGTAACCCCCAATACTCTCATCAAGACGAACACGCTTATGATTTACAAAGATGCCCGTTCTGAATAAAGCTCGAGTCATCGTTTATATCCGTAGGATAGATCAATCTTATGAATGGCTAATAGAGAGAAATCCTTCCAAATGGTTTGGAGGGTTTTTTGGGATGGCCAAAAATTATAGATCATTAGGAAAATGAAAATTTTAGTGAAAGATATTGACATCCTATTAGCTGGTTTAGATCTATAAGTTTCACTAAAAATAATTAATTAAAACCTGTATAATCAAATACTTTTATCGCGATTAATATTATTTTAGAAAAACAAAATTATTAATTTTTTTTCATACTGGTCATTATATAGAAAGGTTACAAGTACAAGTATTTTTTAATAAAGGATATTAAAGACTTCTATATTATATTGATTTTTATACATTTTTTTTATAATCAGCAAAAAAATAAATAAGGAAACTTAAAATAAATCAATAGGAATTGAATAGGAATTGAATATTCTGAAGTTTATGAAATTTATATTGCACGATAACTAAATTTATGATTCAATAGTTTTGACGGTGGTTGCCAGTAGGTATAGATAACTAAAGGAATGAGGAAATGAGTCAAATTATTGTTGGAGGTGTACTTTGAAATATTATTCTGTCAAGGAGGTTGCCATTTTAATAAATAAGAGCGAAGAAACCGTTCGGAGGTGGTTACGGAAAGGCGATGTTTTTCCAAATGCCCAAAACAATTCTGATAAAGAAGGATGGAAAATACCAGAGACGGATATCCAATTATCAAAATCATCGATTAATGAACAACCAAAAACAAATAATCAGACATTAACAGTATCTCAAGTTGCTTCTAGACTTGGCAAAAGCGGGGAAACCATTAGACGTTGGCTCAGGACTGGTAAACAATTCCCTAACGCTTTTAAGAACAGCGATGTACAGGGATGGCGTGTCCCTGAAAATGACTTAACTTACATGAATTTCAAACAAGCACCTCCCCAATCTCCTTCAGTGCCATCCACCAATGTTATCCATCATGAAAATAATCAGCACAACAGAGACCTTGTTATCCTTGCCTTTAAAGCAGTAGCATTAACGTCACCTTCAGAAGACATGGTTGCATTGTTATCTCATGTGGGCATTCAGAGAATTTTGGAAGTACTTCTGATTATGCAGCAATCTCCTAAAAAGGTGAGAAACGTTGAAGGATTTATTAAGAAAGCAATTGAAGAGAATTGGAAACCTGATGCAGTTCCTATAAAGTTACAAAGGAATCAGGGTAAAAAGTTATATGATCTTTCGCAAGATGAGTTTTTACAAATAGTGAACAAAAATGAAAATCCCGCACCCAGTAATGTTCCTTTCTACAATTGGTTGGAAGAGGATTGAAACATAATTATCTTGCGACAACTGTAACGAAATTGCATATTGCATCCCATTCTAAAACTAAACACTTTCGGTACAGTGTGCCTATGGAGGTAGACAGAAATTAACATACGATTGGACAATCTGTTCGTTGGAACACTGTCGAGATTGTAGTGAACAGCCAGTGCATTGTTATTGATAGTCTACAAAGAAAACGCCGGGGAGAACTTGAACACATAAAGCTTTTATAGGAGGAGAGTGACCATTATGAATATTTTATTTGAAGAATTATTTGATGTTGATCTAATCGGGAAAGCGACTACAAAGAAGCCTAATTTAAAAAACTTAAATTCTAATCCAACAAGTAATAAAGAATTGGCTGTAATTGGTATTGATTTTCAAAATGACTTTTTGGAAGAAGGAAATCTGGCTATTGCTAATTCTTATCGTGACGTTAGAAATTTTGCTAAGTTCATTTATGAAAATGTGGATGTTATAGATGATATTTTTATGAGTTTAGATATACATCAGCCGAAACAAATCTTTCATCCTGCTTGGTGGGTAAATGATAAAGGACAGTATCCTGAGCCATTTACGGTTATTACTTATCAAGATGTATTGGAAGGTAAGTGGGCACCTATTTACCAAGAGCAAGAAAGTTTAGAGTATCTTCGTAGACTAGAGGCAACTGAAAAGAAGTCCTTGATAATTTGGAGTTTCCATTGCCTACAAGGTACATTTGGTGCAGCAATTGAAACGCAATTATCAAACTTGTTATTTGCCTATTCTTTGTATAAAGAGAAGGATGTACATTACGTGACAAAAGGGTTAAATCCTATTTCTGAAATGTATGGAATAATAAAACCTGAGTATTCAAAAACGGATTTAACAGACAAAAATCTTTTAAGTCAATTGCAGAATTATAAAACAATAGTTATTGGTGGAGAGGCTAAATCTCACTGTGTACTTGAGACTATCAAACAGATTGTGGAAGAGTTTGAAATGATAAATCACAAGGATTACTTAATTTATGTGTTAGAAGATTGTACATCTTCCATCACAGGTTTTGAAGAAATCACAGATTATGAATACAAAAAATTAGCTTCAAAATACCCAATTATACTAACTACAATTAAAGAACTTAAATTTTAATTGATACCTGAAGAGGGAGGGGTCTCTCTTCAGATACATACATTTATATAAACGTAGGAGGTTGATTAATATGAAAACTTATCAAGATAATAGCTTAGCTTCGTACACCGAAGCTTACCAAGAAAAAATGGTTGAGACATATTGGCAAGATAATATGCACTACAAACAGGCGTTATTTGAACTGTTCTTTAGAAATTCACCTTTTAGAAACGGATATGGGTTATATATTGGATTGGAAAGTATTGCGAATAATATCAAAGAAATTAAGTTCACAGATAATGGTATTGATAATTTGAGAGGTGTATATGGCTGTGAGTAGTAAGTGTGACTACGATCACTTGAGAAATATTGATAATACATTGGATAGTACTGACAGATTAAGAGCCTTCATCCAGATTTATTCCTCTGCAAATATAAAAGGTCTACATTATGTGCATTTTGATGGCAAGGAAAATATTATACAAATTTACAATCCTTCTCATAAACTGCATTATAATAGCACTTGTTTCTTATTAAAACAAAAGTACACTGACACTCCTATAAATACTGTTTCAAGACAAGCACATCAACTGAGAAGATTTTTGGACTTCCTTGAGTTTTGGAATATTGATTTGTTAGAAGTAGATATCTTTACAGTTGTTGTATCCTTTGTTAGTTACTTGCGTTTATTAAAAAGTTTAAGAGCCACACCCAACCGGGCAATTGAATGGTCATTACTGAAACAGGTGCCTTTGCATGAAAGAGCAAAGCATTTCGGTAAAGTATCCTCTATAAATTTGAATTTCGAGGGAATAATGATTCAAGAAAGATTTGAAGACTTTTCCCATAATACTATAAGCGGTTTTGTAGAAACAGCATGTAAGTATCTAGGTTTTTTAAAAAAAGAAACCCATGAATTCGAATCTATAGACCTTACGTCTATTCCGGTAAAGCAAAGAGCATTCACGACTACCACTACAGGTACAACAGGGAGAAAAACGTATGTAATAGCAACCAATGTACACGCCATACTGAGTGAAGCTGGTTTTAAAATTCCAAATACTTCAGCAGGCCACATTCAGCCTTTATCGGAAGAAGTGATGACTGAAGAAGTTATAAACAATTTCATGTCATTGATTCCTTCAGGCGATATCCAAACAAGACTTTTGTTTTACATCTTGAAGTCCTTCGGACTTAGAAGGTCTGAGGCTCGAAACCTTCTTTTTGTTTCTGAAAACGTACCTAAGGACTTTTACCTTTGGGATTTTAACAAAGCACAGGAATGGTTAAAGAGCGAGATGCATGGTGATTTATCGTATGATAACACTCTAAAAGCATGGGTTTGTGATGTAGTAAAAAGAGAGGTTACCAATTTTCAATCTCAAAATAAAACAGTCAGACGACGACTAATTCCTAACTTCTTCTCGCAGCAGGAACTCACAAACTTATTACTTGAGCATATCAAGGAAAGACAGTTGGTAATGGAAGAAACAAGGAAAGAACATGATTACTTATTTTACTCAACTTCAAATAATTCAAAGGGAGAGGCAATTACCGGAGGTACGATTTATTCTAAGTACCGAAGCGTTATTTCCGGTTCTGGAAAAGAAGATATTTACCTCAACTTCTCCCCACATTCCTTCCGACATTTTTTTGCAACTCACTTAATCAGGATTAAACGCAAACTAATTTACGATGTATCTAGGTGGTTAGGTCACAGAGATGAAAAAACAACTAGAAAAATTTATCTTCATTACCTGCCGGGACTAGATAATTTGCCTACAGACGATAAATTAGGCGATATGGCTACTACTTTCAAAAATGGTGGAAAAGTATGAATTTAATGAATACAGAGTGGATTGAGCTTGAAAATATGATTATAGGACGCCAATACAGTGAGACCTGGAAGAAAAATTATAGTGGTATACTGAGAAATTTGAAAGCTGAATATCCTACAGGGGATATTTGGCTGAAAACTCCTATAGAAGAAAAGGAACATATCATCATATATAGAAACATTAATGACTCTAGATACATTTTATCTTGGGCAATAGAACGAGGTTTAATGCAAAACCCTGAATATAGAAAAGCGATTATAGATTACTATAATAAGTTCTATAATGCTGTGGGTGGAATATGTAAAGAGTTAGCCAAATATTACGAGTTTGTCACAGAAGAAGAAGCTAAAGCATTAAAAAAGTTGCGAAACAACTCCCAGATAGTGCATTTTTTAAGTAGTTTTTACAAGTTGTGCGTTACTTTTGGAAAGAAGTTGAAGGATATTACTGATAAAGATGTACTAGAGAGCTGTGTAGACTGGTCATTAAACTCAGTTGTTACTTCAAGAAATATCATACAAAAAGCAAGATTCGCTCTTGGTTATACAACGAAGAAGTTAATTGTTAATAAGAAAAACAAAGATAAATTCGAAAGAATGGCGACAGAATATCCACATTTTGAAACTCCTATTCGAGATTATCACAAATACATGAAAGCTGGAGGATACTCAAAAACAACTATAGACAAGAAACATGCTACCTTGTTACATTTTCTAATATTTCTAAATGAACAAAGCGATACTATACAACTATCAAACTTCCAAAGAAAGGAGTTCTGGGCATATTATAATTGGTTAGATCTACAGTACGTCCCATCTTATACTTATGCACATATTATTGATGCTAGGTTGTTTATTGAATGGGGGTTAAATGAGTACCCTGATTTTCCAAAGACTATTGACTACCCTGAAGGGCTATCGTCAAAAATAATTCGTACTCTAGTAGCAGAGGAGGAAAATAGCGAGGGACGTGCTTTTCCGATAGAAGGATTAGCTCAAAGGATAATTGAGGAATGTTATACATATGTTCCTGAAACTGAAAGGGAAGCGTTATGTAGGGACTTCTGGCTTATTGTCGGGTCTTGTCCTGTTCGATTTTCTTTTGTTCATAACCTTGAGGTAGACTGCCTAAAGCCTATGTTAAACAGTGATAGTTTTCTAGGGTTAACATCCACATACAGAGATAAAGCTGGAAATGTTAATGCTCAGTTCCCTCTGTTTGATGACATTGGAATTGAAGCGATAAAACGTCTTCAGAAACGATTCCATGAAAAGGGATTGAAAGCAATTACTAATCCTAATAACAAGCTGATGTATGATCATCTTTTCCTTGAAAATAATGTCAATGGACTTCTACCAACAACTGCTTTTAGGGTTTTTTTGAAAGATAGAATTCTTCCTCGAGTAAAAGAGATTGAAGAATATAAGATTAATAATAACGGTGCTGTGTTTGAGATTGGTGCTCATGGATTTAGGCATTTTATAGCTACCGTAGTACAAGCCAAAACAAGAAATATAAAGGCAACCCAGTTTGTACTAGGCCATCATGACGAAAAAATGTCTATGCGTTACCTTAGAAGTAAAATTTCGCGAAACACTCTTCTCTACTCCATCATTGATGGCTATGAAAAGCAGGAGGTTTCCGGAAAATTCTATCTGAAAATCATTGAAATGTGGAATGATGAATCCATTGAAGATAGTAGGTTATTTGATGTATTCATGTCAGACATGGATTTAACTACATTCCTAAAACATTATGCTCGTAAAAGGGATATGGGTTGGTGTATGTCTGAAGAAAACTGCGAAACTTACTTTCGATGCTGGGGCTGTAACTTTTTTGTTTTGCGAAGAGAAGAAATAGAAGAAGCAATTGAACTGCTAGCAACTCTTTTTCGGGAACACAGAAATCTAGTACAGAACAGTAAGGATTACACAGATAATAACCCTATCGCAGCTTCTTCTATAAAGACACAGGCTCTTATTCAAAAAAGGCTTACTGACTTGCGTTTGAGTCAAGAGATGATATGGGAAATGGTCAGATTGAAATTGTTGGGTAAAGAT
This sequence comes from Peribacillus sp. S4, assembly GCF_046715815.1. Taxonomy (NCBI): domain Bacteria; kingdom Bacillati; phylum Bacillota; class Bacilli; order Caryophanales; family Bacillaceae; genus Peribacillus; species Peribacillus sp. S4. Next base: position 2,510,570 of record NZ_CP175708.1, read on the forward strand.
ATCAAGGAGGCATTGTCAAATGGGGATTTTTCTCTCGCTTCAAAAGAGTAATGATGTCATATTAAAAGGAATTTCTATAAAAATGTATGAACAAGTGCATTTATCAGTCGAAGAATGGGTTGTGCTTGCTCCTATCGGAAAAAAAAATAGTAGGGCGATGTTTAATGTCCCTTTTCATGAGTGTGTTCAAACTGACGTTACGAGTTTCCTCGGAAGAGAAAAGAGCTTTAAAGAACTTTTAATAAACAACTATTTGTTAGCTTTAGCTTTTGTACAGAGATGTCGATTACCTTTAGAATACACTATGAATTTTAATACCTATTATCAATTACCATTAGACGATATGCCTAATTTCATTATCCTTTCGGACTTGTTTGATACGCATTATAAAACATGGAGCCCTCTGAACGGAAATGACACAGAAGTAATGGCAAAAGACAAAAAAGTAATTCAATCTCTCGCTTTGAGATTTTGGTTTTCCGGGTACGGGGTAATTAAAGGGATCGGTCACGAGCCAATAACTGATATTTTATTAAAAAAGGTCGCAGGTGACTTTCATAACAAGACTAGTAAAGATAGAAAACAAAAGACTTTTAAGTTATTAAGTTATCTACTTTCCAAGGAAGAAAGGTCATCAGTCCAAGAGCTAATGAGTTTTTCGGATAAAAAGGACGTTTTCAAGTTAGAAACAGATTCTTGGTCTGAAGAGTACCCTGCACTTAAAACGGAGCTAGCACTCCATATAAAGGGGTATGTATTTACTTTCCTGAAAAAAAGAGTAGATAAAGGACAGCTTCAAATAAAAACTGATAACGATGGTCATTCGAAGACTGTTTACCAAGAGCAGATAGAAGCCTCCACTTGGAGAGAGTATTCCCGTTTTTTACGTAGTTTTTGCGTGAACTATCTCTATCCAAGCCAAGTACACACCATTAAAGATGTACTTCAAGGAAGCCTAATGGACGTGTTCGTTGATATAGATTATGATAACAATATAAGGGAGTTTACTAATAAATTCTTTCTCATTGAAAATTGGTTTGATTTTTACGCAAGCAAAAACAAGTTATATATTAATAAAAAACGAATCATTCCAAGTACAAACTTAGGGACACGCAATAGACTATATGGAAAACACATTGATTTCAATCAGGCAGTTAAATTAATAGAAACTTTGCAAGATGATCAATCACCTTATCATCAAGATAATAAGTTGCTATACTTTAGAGGTAGAAGGGTGTCTTTATTGGTGCTAGAAACCGCAAAAAGGGCTCATGAGATAGCTTACTTAAAACAAAATTGCCTAAAAAATAACGTGTATGGTGACAGCATTTTGCATTGTCATAAAACTAAAACAGGTAAACCGCATAATGTTAAAATTTCAAAAAATGCAGTCGAATGGGTTAAGCAATTACAGAGTGTAGCCCCAACGGTACCTATAGAAATAAATTCGAAAATATTTTTTGGTGGCGACGATCTAAAAACAAAGAGGTTGGTTGCAGGTGCGTCTAAGGTAACCCCTTTACTTCCAAGCTATATTACTTATTATCTCAAACAGTTACAAAAGAGGATATGGAAAGGGAACCCTCCGCCAAGTGGTAGGTACTTCACATCTCATGATTTAAGGAGAATGGGTGCGACTTACTTGAAACTGAAAGGACTTTCCAATGAAGAAATCGCTGATAGGCTCGGTCATGACGACTTAGCATCTCAATACACTTACACTCTCACAGCAGGGAATGATGTATTGGATGCACTACAAGAAGTATCAGAACAAGGTTTGTACGGAATTCAAGCGGATGTGAATAAAAATGCCATTGTTTCTGTTACAGATGACGTAAAGGTGCTAAGCGAAGAGAGTTTTTTCAACAATGCTTCTATGATTATTGATGTGGTGGAAGATGAGGAAAACGCTAAATCCTTTATAGATAAATTGTTACAGGAAATAAATGATATTGATCTTCCGGATGAACAATCGCAACCAAATGGAGAAATCCCAAAGGGATTCCCTATGAGAACACACAACTGCAACGCTCATGAGAGGGTAACTTGTTTTCATCATACATTGAAGTGTTACAAGTGTAAGAAGTACAGTCCTGATGAAGATATGTTACTGGAACATAAAGCGGAACTTGTTAGATGGGTTGTTTTTGTTCATCACCAAGAAATTTTACTGAAGAAGACAAAAGATAGAGTAGAGAAAAGAACGCTTCCGGTAAGGATAGACGACATAAAAAATGACTTAAACCGAGAGACGTTTAAGGAGTTATTCCGAAAGTTTAAGCATTTTTCAGAACAGGAAGCTGAAGCTGTTGAAAAAGAGGTAAAACAAACTGCGAAAAAATACATCAACAAGTATTATCGGAAGGTTCCGAGTCCAACAGCAAAGCAAATGGATGAGTTTGTGAAGAACGGTGTTATCAATGGCTAAGAAACAAGTATCCCATGCGGATTTAACCCGAAGTACTGCCAGTGCCAAAAGAACGTTTATTAGGAGAGCCCAGAAGGGTATATACCTCACTCGTAAACTGAGTAAGGAAGAAGTTTTACAGAGGATAGCCTCAACTTTACATTTGACACCGAGAAGCTTGTATTCTGGTAATAGAAAAGTATACTTAGAGGATTGGTATCAAACTCTGCTTATAGAAATTGATGAAATTCATGAGGATTTAAGGGGTAAAAAGAACCTTTCTTCGGTCGAAGAGCTTAAAAATCTAACTATAGAACAACTAATGGAAGAAGTTTTCAAAATGAAAAAGACTTTAATGGCTTACCAAACGAAGTGTGAGGAACAGGCAATAGTTATTGAAAAAATGATGAAACAAGTAGTGAAGAGACATGAAAGAGTTGAAAAAATATAGCTTATTGATCGTCGAAAGGCGGTCATTTTTGTATACCATTTTGTACTTTTGAAGTAAAATTGTATAATTAGGTAAGAAAAACCTTGCCCTGACAGGTACGAGTCGGATTTTTGGATATACTATTTATTCATATAAATCCATTTTGCATACGGCAATCGACGCTTATAATTTAGGCTATAAAATTTTTGTATATGAACATGCAGTGGCCTCGTTCAATGATGCCGGTCACCATTGGGCGCTTGGACATTTTAAAGGATCTCTTGGAGCAACCATTCTATAATTTCGATTCAAGCAACAGAATAGAAGGGAAGCGAATGCTTCTCTTTTGGGAGGAACTATCCATGGAAAAAAAATACAACGATGACAGTTACGCATTACACACTGACCTATACCAAATTAATATGGCCCAAACTTATTGGCAGGACAAAACACATAACCGCAAGGCAGTTTTCGAGATATTTTTCAGAAAGCTTCCATTTAATAGCGGATATGCGATTTTTGCAGGACTTGAAAAAATTGTCCATTACCTTCAAAACTTTTCCTTCTCGGAAAGTGATATCGACTATTTAAAAAATGATCTGCACTATGATGAAGAATTTTTGAAATATTTGATGAACATCCGTTTCACGGGAGAGATCCGCTGCATGAAAGAGGGGGAGCTCGTCTTCGGCAATGAACCGATATTACGGGTGGAAGCACCGCTTGGTGAGGCTCAACTCATAGAAACTGCGTTGCTTAACATTGTGAACTATCACACACTCGTGGCAACAAAGGCATCACGCATCAAGCAGGTCATCGGTGAAGAATCTGCCCTAGAATTCGGTTCAAGGCGGGCGCAAGAAATGGATGCCGCAATTTGGGGAGCGAGAGCGGCCTATATTGCTGGCTTTGATTCCACTAGTAATGTACGTGCTGGAAAGCTGTTTGGCATTCCGGTTTCAGGGACGCATGCACATTCCATGATCCAAGCTTATAAAGATGAATATACGGCTTTTCATAAATATGCTGTTTCCCATAAAGACTGTGTATTCTTGGTTGATACGTATGATACATTGCGTTCTGGCATCCCGAATGCAATCCGTGTTGCCAAGGAGTTGGGTGATAAAATCAATTTCATTGGCGTCCGTCTTGACAGTGGTGATTTAGCTTACTTATCGAAAGAGGCAAGACGTATGCTTGATGCTGCAGGATTCCATGATGCGAAGATTGTCGCTTCCAATGACCTTGATGAATATACAATCATCAATCTGAAACAACAAGGAGCAAGAATTGACATTTGGGGCATCGGAACCAAATTGATTACGGCTTATGACCAGCCAGCGCTGGGTGCTGTTTATAAAATGGTTTCAATAGAGGGTGAAGATGGGAATATGAGAGATACCATCAAAATTTCTTCTAACCCTGAAAAGGTCACGACACCTGGCCTAAAACGAGTATATCGAATCATCAATAAAGTGAACCATCATGCTGAAGGTGATTATTTGGCGATGGAATATGAGAAGCCGCAGGAGCAGGAAAAATTAAAAATGTTTCATCCTGTCCATACATTCCTAAGTAAATTCGTCACGGATTTTGATGCGGTTGATCTGCATGTGGATATTTTTAAGGATGGAAGTTTGATTTATGAATTGCCGACCATAGATGAAATCAAGGCCTTCACGCAAAAAAATCTCCAAGTATTATGGCCGGAGTACCTTCGTGCCCTTAATCCTGAAGAATATCCGGTAGATCTAAGCCAGGATTGTTGGGATAATAAAATGAGGAATATAGATGAAGTTAAAGCCAAAGTAGAAAGAATGCTAACGAAATGACCTATCTATTTTATTAGAAAGCGGGGAAATGCCAATGCGTCCATTACAAAAAGAAATCGTAAAAAAATTACTTGTCCAACCAACGATCGATCCCGAAGCCGAATTCAGGAAAAGTGTTGATCTATTAAAAGGGTATATGAAGAAAAATACGTTTCTGAAAAGCTTCGTACTTGGAATTTCCGGAGGTCAAGATTCAACACTGGCTGGCTATATTGCCCAAACCGCCGTCAATGAATTAAATGAAGAAACGAATGGCAGCGACTATAAGTTTGTTGCTGTAAGCTTGCCATATGGAGTACAGGCAGATGAAGAAGACAGGCAGCTGGCTTTAAAATTCATTAAGCCAAGCCAAACGGTTACAGTCAACATCAAGGAAGCGGTGGATGCATCTATCAAAGCTGTGGAAGAAGCAGTTTCTGAAAAGCTATCGAATTTCTTAAGGGGAAATGTTAAAGCACGAGAGCGAATGAAGGTGCAATATGATTTAGCCGGGCTGTATAAAGGCGTTGTGCTTGGTACGGATCATGCAGCTGAAGCGATCACAGGTTTCTTTACGAAACATGGTGATGGTGCAGCGGATATCATTCCTTTATACCGTTTAAATAAAAGGCAAGGAAAAGAAATCCTGAAATTCGTCGGTGCTCCTGAGCGCCTTTATACGAAAATACCAACGGCCGATTTAGAAGATGACAAACCGTTACTTCCTGATGAAGTGGCTTTAGGCGTTAGCTATGATGAAATCGATGATTACCTTGAAGGCAAGGAAATCAGAACGGAAGCAGCTGAAATCATCGAAGGATGGTATACTAAAACCGAACATAAACGCAATGAAGCCATCAATGTTTATGATACTTGGTGGAAATAACGAGTGAAATCTTAGATAAGTTATCCCGCATCATATAAGATGCGGGTTTTTTGCTAGACCTAACAAGCACCTTTGCCAACACATCAGTAATGAAAATTTTACCGGCAAGGGAGACTCTACATATGGACATATCCAAGAATATTGAAGCAACGGGAAAGGAAATTGAATTCTCGGGTGTAATCAGTGTGAAAGCGGGAGATGATCTGATTCATAGTTCAGCACATGGCTATTCCAATCGAGCGGACGAAATCATGAATACGACAGAAACAAGGTTCGGTATTGCTTCCGGTTGTAAACTGTTTATCGCGATAGCCATTTGCCAGTTAATACAAAAAGGAAAACTTAGGTTCGATTCTAAACTTAAAGACTGTGTTAGGATCATGTTTCCTGATTTCAATCAAAATGTGACCATACATCACCTCTTAACACACACTTCGGGCATCCCCTGATTACTTTGATGAAGAAGTGATGGATGATTTTGAGGAGCTATGGCAGAATAATCCGATGTACCATGTAAAAGGATTAAAAGATTTCCTGCCAATGTTTCAAAATGAGGTGATGATGTTTCAACCCGGGGAAAGGTTCCATTACAATAATGCAGGCTATATTTTATTAGGATTGATTGTTGAGGAACTAACCGGACTTGAATTTACCGAATATATCGACAAGAACATCTTCCTGCCTTGTGAAATGAAAAACTCCGGTTATTTTTCCATGGATCAGCTACCTAAAAATACTGCATTAGGGTACATAGACGAAGAAAATGGAGCATGGAGAACCAACGTTTATTCCCTTCCCATTTTAAAGGCAGTGCGGATGGAGGAGCGTATATTACCACATCAGATATGTTCAGGTTTTGGGAGGGGTTATTTTCCAATCAGTTACTGAAGCAAGAATATACCAATCTCTTATTGGAAACCCATATTGCTACAGAAGATGATGGGGAATACTATGGCTATGGTATATGGATCCGTAAAAAAAATGACGCGATTTTCAAATACCACCTTATAGGGTATGACCCGGGAGTAAGTTTCAATTCTGCGGTATATCCGCCAAAGCGATTGAGAACCGTCATTACTCCAAATAAAGGCATGGGTCCATACCATATTACTAGAGCGATCGAGAAAGAATTATAAAAATAAATGGAACCTTTCCACTAATGGAGGGTTCCATTGTTTATATTCAATCTGAATTCATTCAAGTATTTTTTAAGAAAGGGACGAATTCGCATTCAATTGCTAAATTGGTTCCAGAACTTCTGGAGTTTCAAGGGAAGAACCCCTTCTGTACCCTTATTCAAGAACGAAGCTTTAATGATGCGGCACACCAATTTTTTATTGTCTGAAATCTTTAAGGAGGTAGCTTTCTTAGGTTTCAAGGCTTTTCCAAACAAAGAATTTGTATATTTAAATATCTTGAAGTAGAGTATATTTAATATACTTTATTTTATCCGGTATTTTCCGATGGAGGTTCTTTTTACATTATGAAGGCAAGATATGAACTAGCGAACATGAACTTAACAGTAAGCAATGTGACTTTACGTAATGCTGCGGATAGCTATGTCCTCTTGAAAGCTGCAGATGATCAAAATAATGAAATCACAATCAAGCTTTCCCACGAACAAGCGGAATTCCTGGAAGCGGAATTAAGGGAAGTAAATCGCCGCCGCAGGGAAAATAGTCCTGATATATCAGGAAATGATCAGGAACGTATTAATGACGACGATTCTTTTAATCTGTTCAGCGTTGATTTATTCAATGAAAATGAATCGAAGTAATCCTCAAATCATATTTGCTTCTCTGTAACCTTGCTTTCGATTTAAGATGATGCTGCAGAGAATCCATCATTCCCGCCAATACAAAACCCGAATTTCCATTTATTGAAAGGCATTAGGAATGTTTTAAGCAAGGTGACCTATCGTTACCTTTATTTTGATTGCTTGAAAAAATTCTTCACAAATAGGAATATGGATGATAATACAGCAAAAACCATGAAAAATACGATGAACCCCCATAGGCCTATCGCCGCATCTTGAAACTCCATATTTCCTCTGCTGGTAAGGGCTTGCTGTATCTCTATGGCAAATACTAAAACAACCATGACTGTAAAGGTATAAAGGAAAGAGAGTATCGTTATCCCAAAACGCATCCGGGCAATTAAATTAGATAAAAATAACACGAACAAAAATATGATGATACCGATGATTCCCATTATCCAAAAATGCAAATCTTTGTCCGTTGCATTTGAATTTAATGTGTCACTTACAAAGAATAGGATGAAATCGTGAAGATTATTGACGATTTCAGCTAATATCTGGATGATTTCTTTCATTTCTCACACCTCCAATCCTTAGATTATAGCAGGTTATAAATCTATATAGAAGAGGGAAGGTCCTCGAGGCTATCAGACTGACCTTTGGTGGAAGGAATGGGAAATCATAAACATGCTTGGAAACGAAAAAAAACATAAATAAATGAAGAAATCAGTTCATGTAACTTCACCTAAATAAGGGTAGATTGAACAAAATACATAGAAAAATAAAGTAAATAATGGAAAGCAGTAGTGCCTATTTCCAATGTTTTAACACCTTAGAGATCTAAACCATAATTGTTTTAATCGGAATGCTAGTAAAAAATGTTTTTATTTAATGATTTCATGGTTGGGGGAAAAAGTATGAATGATATACATAATCATGTGTTAACAGTAATTGATTTTATGAAAACCGGACACAAAACTTGCTTTGTGAAGGTCATCGGTTTTGATGCTGAATCCGTACAGGATTTTAAAGGTGAAGTTAAATTTGTCGGTGATTTGCCTTTTGGTGATTTGATACATCCCGAGCGGTCACATTTATCCTCCTCTTGCAGGGAATTTGTTCGGGATGACCTGCTGCATAGATACAGTCAAGGGCAATTTGAATGAAGTGTTGGAAGTTTATATAGTGAATCCAAGGGGTTTACTTGTTTAAAATTGGTAAAATGCCGGGTATAAAGAATATGGTATGTAGGAACTTTTTTATGCCAAACTTCTCTTTCAACTGATAAAATAGCATATTTCTCCCTATTTAACTCTCGGACTTTAATCCTTATAATGTTAAATAAGAAAAATATGACAGTTAGTGTAGGATTATACTGTTTTCTGAGGTGAGTTTCATGGTATATGCAGATATTTTGAGTAATATACACTCTGCTATCTCCAGTAAAAAAGCTGATTTAAATGTGAAAATTGAACGATTAGAAAATGCAAAAAACGATATTATAAAAGAACAGAGCATGTGTCTTAACGAGATTAGGAAAATAAAAGAGCCTGAGCTTGGTGGCAGCTGGACAGGGAACCGTTCGGATCACTTTCAGGATGCACGTCATGATGCTTATAATGTGATGTTTAGTATCATTCATGACGATTATGATGATTACCAATGGAAAATCGAAGCGATGATTACAAAGCTGAATGCAGAGAATACGCTTCTTAGCATAGCGGGGAATATAGCCCAAGAAGCCGACTCCCTTTTGAACAAAGGCGAAGAGGCATTTGAGCAGCTGGAAAGTAAAATATCCGATTTAAAAAGGCGGTTGTTTTAATGACGACAATCAAACTGAATCATCCTGCCGTAATGAAGCAAGTCGATCAAGTGAAGACGGCACTTGGTACAGTCACGCTTGGAAATTTGCCGGCAGGCGAGCTTGGCAACAATAAATTGGAATTCACTTCGAAATGGATCGATCGGGAAACGAACCTGGAGAAGGTCTTCGAGCAATATATCAAAATCGTCCAGAAAAATGTGGAAGATACCCGTGCCAACATTGACTTATTAAAAGAACAGGATGAAGCCATCTCTCATACGTCTTCACATGGGTATCCTGTGAGATGAAAATATATGAAGCCGAGACATTGACGGCCGCAACAAAGTCGCGAGCTAAGCAATATGAAGATCTAAAGAAGGAAGTCGCAGCCCTGAAAAAGGAATTTCAGGGCATTGTCGGCCTGGATAACGAGTTTCAGGGAGCCGGTGCTACCGCCATCAAAAGCTTCTATGAAGCGCAAATCGAGGTGGCGGACGCCTGGATGGAACTATTCACGACCCAAATCAGTTTTTTGGAAGGCATACCTGGCAGTCTGGAAGAGGCGGACCTCTCGGGAAATACGGTGGTCGAGGTTCCCTTTTTAGATGGCGAAGTGTCTAACGGCATCAACCAAGCGAAATCGCTTGTCGATGAACAAGCGAATGATCTCCAAAAAATCCTGAACAGCATTGACGATATTTTGCCTCTCGATATGTTCGATCAAAAGGACTTTAATGAAAAAATCACACTGGCCGGGCACAGGCTGGATGACACCGTGACAAAGGTCGAGAATATCGACCGGCAATTGGTCGAGGAATATGATGTGTCCGTCGGGCAGGAAAACGTGGCAGTTGGGCTCTTCCGTGCCTTGCTTGATGCCACCAAACAGGACGGCCATGTTTCGCCGATGACGTTCGATCAATCGGCATTCAAGAGCAGTGACGTCTATCAAGTGAAGGATGAAGTCGCCGGTCAGATGAAAGACTATCAAACCTTCAAAAAGCAGCAAGCCGAAGCCCGGAAAATCGAACAGGAAATGGAAGAACTCGAAAATCGTCCATGGTACGAAAAAGCCTGGGATACGACAAAAACCTTTACAGGGGAATTCACGGGATATTATGATTCAATCAGGGCCTCGACCGGAGTCGATCCAGTAACGGGCCGCAAGCTGTCCGATGCCGAACGAATCGCCGCAGGCGCCATGGCCGCCGCTGGATTCATCCCCGTCGTCGGCTGGGCCGGCCGGGCCATCAAAGGCGGCAGCGCCCTATACAAGACGGCCAAAGGACTTAATGCAGCAGACCACGCACTAGATGCCTATAAAACGACAAAAGGCTTTAGCCTCCTCCAGAAAACCGAATACGGAATATACGGACTCCTCGCAGCCAACGGCCTCGGCGAAGCAGCCACAGGCAAAGACATGTTCGGCAACCAACTGACCGAGGAACAGCGCCAGAACGGGCTAATGATGGCACTAGGCATCGCCGGTGTGGCTGGTGCGGCGAAGGTCGCCGATAAAGTAGCAAGTGGTACGAAGTTCGTCCCTTACAGCAAAGAATTTGCGCAAAAGCAGGTTCAGAAGGTTCAAGCCTTCGGCAGGGAAATCGGCAAGGTGGAAGTACCTCTCCGGATTAGGGTCGAAGAATTAGCGACGGCGTATGGAAACAACTATAAACATGTCACATTTGATAAAACGACGATTAAGGATATCGTGCAGAAGTTTGCGGCGAAGAGTGATGGTGGAAAGGGTATGGGTGTTTTGTACCATGTCCAAAGAATCTCAGAAATAGAAGTCAAGTTCAAGCAAAATCCTAAACACAATGCAGAAGAATTCGCAAGACAGTTAAAAGACCAAGAAAAAGGGTTGAATGGTTTAACTATTGATGAGTATTTAAAGAATAGAGAAAGATATATAGAAGAAGGAAGAGCTTTAGAAGGGAATGCAGCTCAAAAGGCTGCAAGAGTAAAAGCTTATTTAGATAAAGTTGATGAGTTAAGGGAGACAGGCTTATCTAGAAAAGAATCAGAAAAGCAGGCTACAGTATGGATAAATGAACAGGCTGCTTTACATAATCCAGATCAAATTGCGGGTGGCAATCCACTTGATATTGGTGGAATGGGAGATAAAAGGGTTAATTCATCCCTTGGTTCGCAATGGAGATATAGAATTGATGTTATAGATGAACAAATAAAAACTATTGCAGCTAGTATGACGGAAGTGGATAAAAAATCAATATACTTAAATGTGAAATTAATACAATGAAATAGAGGTGATTATAAAAATGTCAACTAACATTTTTGATAACTTTAAATTATTTGAAAAAGCACAAGCAGAAACTATTAATAATTTCAATGGTTACATACCTGAACAAGTATTAGAAGTGTGGAATAAATATGGTTTTGGTAGTATTTTAAACGGGTATTTAAATATTGTTAACCCAGAAAAATATAAGGAACTATTAAAGGATGTATATGTAAGAAACGAGGATGCTCTAGTATTGTTTACTACATCAATGGGGGATCTTGTTGTTTGGGAAGATAATAAATATTTAATTTTACTTAATTTTAGAAAGGGTGAAATTAAAGGGATATCGTCCGGTTTCAAATATTTCTTTCCTGATTTAGAAGATGAATCATTTTACGAAGAAATTTTAGATTGGAATCCTTATCCTGAAGCAGTTGATAAATATGGAGAACCAGATTTTGATGAATGCTTTGGTTATACCCCTCTCCTTGGATTAGGTGGAACTGAGAATGTGGAAAACTTGAAAAAGGTGAAACTTATTGAGCATATTTATCTAATTACTCAATTCATGGGACCAATCGAATAAGAGTCAATGAAGTTGAAAAGATGGTTGATGATTACAAGTGACTATCAAAAGTAAATGAATCCAGGGTCTTTTTTGGGGTTAAGTCAAAAAGCATAAAACTCAGGGGCTTATCGTTTTTTTCGATAAGCTCTTTTAATTTGGTGAAAAAAGAATCCTAAATACTAGAAACTGGTTATATGAGAAAGTAGAAAAGAAATATTAAATCCCCAAGTAACACTCCAAGGATAAGACAGACATAGTAACAAAGAAACTAAAATCCTCCCCTACCAGTTAGGAATATTGGAGATATGGACATTTGAAAATTGAGCAGGAGGTGGGTAAGTATGAATGATATTAAACTTAATAGTATTTATCAAAAAATAGCCCAAACTATTAATGAAACTATACCAGAGGAATGGTCAAAGGTATTAATGTACGGTGAAATTGCTGACGGTACCGGTACGGCTTTCTTTTTTTATTATAATTCTAATAGTGAATTGCCTATTTATAGTCATGATATACCTGAAATATATAGTTTAAACGAAGAAGAATATGATAAATTATGGTATCAATTATTAGATGAATTAAAATTATTATCAGATGAATTTAAAAATAATAATCAAGAACAATGGACCAATTTAACTTTTACTTTAGAAAGTACCGGTAAATTTAAGGTTGACTATGATTATGAGGATTTATCCAATGCAGATGATCTCGAAAGAAGGGTTATTTGGGAATATACTCGTTTAGGCCTTTTACCCGAATCTGAATATGATAAGAGGATTTTAGAAGAATACCTCAAGAAAGAATAATGGAGGATAAGTAAAGCTTGTTCTTTTTATGACCTTAACGCAAAAGTTAAGGTCTTTTCATTGTTGAAATAGAATATGTATCATCTATCGCTTCTCAGATAATAGGCCGTGAGGACTTAAAATCATATAGATTTACTTTAAGGCAAGGTGGCATAGAAAAAAGTATCAAGTGGTACAAAGTTCGTCCCTTACAGCAAGGAATTTGCGCAAAAGCAGGTTCAGAAGGTTCAGACTACAATAACAGACATCGCGAGATCAGGAAAAACCACGTTAAAAAATATAGGTGACGAACTAGGTAAAAAAGAAATACCTAAACGAATAAGTGTGGAACAGGTTTCACTCACAGGAGGACCAAGCCTTCCCCATGTTATGATTGAAAAGCAGACAATTAAGGAAGCCTATCAGAAATTCACGGTGAAAGATAGCAAAGTAGAGGGTGTTTCAGGGGAGAGTGTTCCTAAGGGTACGGGTAAAGTGTATCCAACTAGACAAATAGATTCAGTAGCAGAAACACATATAATTGATAAAGTGAAAGAGCTAAGAGGGAATTTAACAAGTAGGTATAAGAAATCTGGTAATTTTGCTGTTGCAGAAGTGGATGTCAGTGGGATAAGTAAATCTGAATTTTATGCTCAAAGTAGCATAAATGAACTCAAAGGAAGTCTTGAGGATAAGGTGCCTGATATTTCTTTACAACCTGAAAATCCAATGTTTAAAGCTACGGAAGCAGTTGGTAAAGAGGGAGAGAGTTACTTAAGGAATACAGATACGGAGTATAAAATACTAAATGACATTGCTTCTAGGCTTGGAGAGAATACACAAGCTACAGGGAAAATTAAGTTATTTACAGAATTGGATACTTGCGACAGTTGCAGTAAAGTCATAGCAGAGTTTGCTGCTAAATATAAAAATATTGAATTAGAAGTCATACACAACGATGGTAATAGAATTATTCCTTAAACTTAATTTTTTTTGGAGGGGAAAACTAGTGAAAGACTGGGAGTATAATGAATTATTTGATGCAATTCAGGAGACATATGAAGAGTTGTTAGATGAAGATAGGGGATATAGGTATGCTATAGCAAAACTAGCTGATGAATTTGATAGATTAGGCAAGATAGAAGATGTTATTGTTGATACAGCTATTGGAGAAATTGCAATTGGCCATGAAAAAGTTTTTGTTGGGCGCATTGAAGGTATAACAAAGAGGTTAAGCATGTTTAACCCACAAGAAGCAGAAGCTGACTTAACATTAGAAGAGATACAAGACTTATCGAAACGAATAAATAAAGTAATAGAGGGACTAAGAAATGCAGAGGTAGATTATAATTCCTCAGCAGAATAGCATTTGTGAAAGAAAAATAAATATTAAAAAACCTTGAATGGCTAAAACCATTCAAGGTTTTTTAATAAAATCGTCTTGGAACATTTATTTCACCTATTAGCTCAATTTTAATAATGTTAGCTTGAACTCCGGAACCTTATTAAACTTCCAATAGAAAAAAGAAGCTTAGCTTTCTGTCTACAGAACTATAATCCTGATATTAGATATAAAACTGGAGAGTATGATTACTTATATGAAACAGATAATTTAGGTAGGATTACAAAATTTGAAACAGAAAATTTAAAATTAACAACGAGAACAGATAGATTGTCACACAGCAAAAACACACCTGGTAAAGTAAAAGGTCAAGACCATGCAGGGCATTTGGCAGGTGATAGGTTTGGAGGATCACCTAAAATAGACAATTTGGTATCGCAATTATCTGATGTTAATTTGAAGAAATATAAGAAAGTCGAAGATAATGGGCTGCAGCTCTAAAAGAAACACCACCAAAAAAGGTAACAGTTGATGTTGCTATAAATTACTCTGGGAATGATATGCGCCCAGACAAATTTATAGTTAATTACACTATTGATGGTAAGCCGGGCAGTGCAAAATTTAAAAATTTATAAAAGGAGTGCAATATAGTATGAAACAATTTGAAGATAGATTTAGTGAATTGCAAGCTGATATGATATCCATTTGTATGGAATATGTTGAAGATAGAGCCGATAAAGTATATGTTTATGCTTCATGTGAAGAAGATATGATATCGAGCAGTTTCTTTTATTTAATTAACAATAAGTATGTAGAATGTCATAAGGTGAACGATGCATTGGAAAATGGGGACGAAAGATATGATGTATCTACAGAACGACAGTTTATGGTATTAAATATTATCAATGATGATGCCGAAAAAATTGAAGAATTATGCAAAGAATACGAAAGAGACATGCCAACGGAGTTGAAATTAATATATGATGCTAAGAGTGGCAGTCTTCAAGCTGAATACAAGTATGATTTAGTACATACAAATGATGATATAAAAACGGCAGATGATTTTGCTGATGAGTGGTTTGAGGAGATAAAAAATAATAATCTTTAAATTGTTTAGATTTAAAGATATGCTCTAATTTGAATTCATAACTCATGAAGATTATGTCATCATGGAGTTATATAACCAGGGTGAGTAATGAATTAATTTATATAACTAGTTAAACAGCATCTGTTGCCTAAAAGGCATCAGGTGCTGTTTGTTTTTCTGGGAAGATATTCAAGTATAAAACATTAAAGAAGGAATTCTCATTTAAAGAATTCCTTCTTTGCATACTATTTGTTAAGAAATGATTTTTCGAAAAATTCCAGAAGATGCTCTAGAGTGATTGGATCACTGTAAGTGGATGCTTTACTATTTATTTCAAATATACGATCGTTCTTAACTGCAGGTATACTTTTCCACGTTTCGGTCTCCACAAATGAATTAACTACATCAGGGTTTTTACTAAAGATAATATAATCTCCAGTATACTCAGGAAGCACTTCAGATGAGAGGACATAAATGCCGGATTTAAGTGCCTTTTCTTTTACTTTTTCAGGCATTTTCAAGTCCATTGCTTGATACAATATTTCTGTTCCCCGTGCATAATTATTTCCAAATACATAAAACTCCTTAGCATCATTTTCAATGACAGAAACGGTTGCATCTTCACCAATTTTTGCACGTATCGCTTTTCCTGCTGTTTCTGCACGCGTTTCGAAATCATTAACCCATTCTTTTGCTTCCTTTTCTTTGTTTAAAAGTTTTCCGATTTCTATTTGCTGTGATAAATAATCTAATTTTCCTCAAGTGAATACAACAGTCGGAGCAATTTCATTAAGCTTTCCGATATTTTTCATCTCGGATCCGGCTATGATTAGGTCTGGTTCCAGTTCAATGATTTTCTCCAGGTCATCTTCTGAAACGACTTCCACTCCCTTTAGTCTATCTTGAAAAAGGGGATTCATATTTGTCCATTGATCTATTCCAACAATATTACCTTCCAAAGCCAATACATTAGGTCCATTGGAGAGAGCAATTATTCTTTTTGGGTTTTTAGGAATCTCAACAGGACCAGTTTCTGATTGATATGTAATTGTTTCTGATTTTGTCTTGGAATCATTATTTTCGTTCGCTTTCTCGTTGTTCCCACAGGCACTAAGGATAAGCACGAACAAGAGCAGGAAGGGTATGAATAGCTTTTTCATTTTGATTTTCTCCTTACTAATATAGTGTAGGTTAAAAATATACCAAAAAATGTCTAATTAATAATGATATTCATTTTCAATGATTACATCAACATATTAATAGGAATGATAATCATTGTCAATAACTTTCGCCAGATTGCTAAACCCCGTGAACTAAACCGTCACCCCTGCTAGTATTGTGTTTTTCTTCGTAAACCAAGTCTAGTAGTTAAAGGTGGATAGCACATTCAACGGATGCCGCATCCTAAGAAGAGGGATAAAATAGCTCGGTTCGTGTCATCATTTTCCGCATGCGTCGTTAAATACTTGATATTGAGGTTTTTTCGATTAACTCTTATTAAAATAATGACAAGTAGTTGTTTACATAACTATATTATGGTTTAATCGTTGAGAAATCATATATGTTTGAACGAAAATAATGATGCGAAGATCGTTTATTCCTGGCCATAAAACTTGGGGAGATTTCAGTTTGCTTCCACATACTTTGGAAATTGTCCAGAATCATGGAAGATGAATTGATTTGCATTCAGTCTAAACTTTTAGCAACTTGTCCACACCTTCCATCAGTCCATGCATATACAATAGTAAGGAGGGTGTTAGGATGGAGATAAACTGTTGTTTTGAAGAAAAATGTTTTGAGAACAATGACCCAAGTACAGTATGGTTTCCTGGAAAGCGTTGTAAATGTAAGTGCAAATGCAAAAAAAACAAGCGCCGTTTTCATTAATCACTAAATGAATGACTGGACATAAGTTGTTCAACAGAGGCAGGCCTAGTGGCTGCCTTTTTTATTTGGACATGCGTGGTATATATTAGTGGAATAGCGCTGAAATATATAAAGATGAAAAAAACACTCAACCATTATGGCTGAGTGTTTTTAAGCATGGGATATAGAAAATTAAAGTTCATTGAACTAAAGTTAATCCCTAAATAGAAGGGCGTTTCGAACATAGTATCCACTATACGAACTCCCAAGAAATTGAACAGTAACTTGGATTAGTTATGTAGCAGATAGCACAACCCCAATGTTTTATTTTAGTTTAACTAAAATAAGACATTGGTCATCTTTACGTTGGAGAG
Source organism: Peribacillus sp. S4 (assembly GCF_046715815.1). Classification (NCBI taxonomy): domain Bacteria; kingdom Bacillati; phylum Bacillota; class Bacilli; order Caryophanales; family Bacillaceae; genus Peribacillus; species Peribacillus sp. S4. The sequence continues at coordinate 2,527,937 of NZ_CP175708.1, forward strand.
TGTCCTCTTCATATCTAAGCGATTGTATAACTTCCTCCTTAAGTGTGGATAAAGGGGCAGCGGAATAGGTCTTTAACAATGAGCATAAACGGTCTGAACCTATAGGTTCTTCAACTCCATCTGTATAAAGGCACAGCATACTTTCCTTATTGTATGTAACGGTATTTGTTTTAAAAAGTATATCTTCAAACATCCCGAGTGGTGGCCGATTAGAACGCAACTCATATTGTTTTCCGTTTATATCCTGTAAAAGAACGGATGGATGGCCTGCATTTATATAATTAATTTCTCTCTTATCAGTATCGATTAAAAGGTAGACGGCAGTGCAGTAATGAGATGATTTACTTGTGTTTTTGAATAAAGAATGAAGATGATCATCTAATTCCTTCATCACCGATTTCACTTCTGAACCTTTTAAAATTAATCTTTCAAATATGGAATGTAGTGACATGGTTATTAGGGCAGAAGAAAGCCCGTGCCCCATCACATCAAGTAGGATAAGGCCATACCGCTGGGCGTCAATTTGGTAAAAACCATATATATCACCCGATAATTGATTGGAGCCTTTATAATACGCTTGAATTTCAAGATGTTCATTAATAATAGGAACTGGTAATAGTGTCTCTTGTATCTTTTTTGCAAGACCCAGCTCTCTTTCTGTATCTACTTTGAATTTTTCATTTTTTTCGTTCAATTCAATCAGCTTATTCTTTTGCATTTTCATCGTTTCATGAGCAATCTCTAAATCAGCATAAGCCTTATTCCTAGCATTTAGTGCGGTCTCTGCCTCTTTTTTCGCTATAAGAAGCTCATTTTCTAATTCATTTCTTTTTCGCATTGGAATCACCACACACTCAATAATGGTTCTTCCATCTCGCTCTCTTTGAACAGCGTTGAGTAACACAGGTATTTCTTCATCATCTACAGACTTTAAGGATATATATATTTCCTCAATCTGATTTTCTAACTTAATCAGAGGAACCAGATAAAGCTGATGAAAGAGTATAGCTGAAGCCGAAAGGATATAATTAATAGGCTGCCCTTGCAATTGATCGAGATTATACCCCAATAATTTAAGTAAGGTTTGATTAACGGATAAAATATCATCTTCTTCTGATAAAGTTAAATATCCGCAGGGTGCCTCATTTAGTTGTTCATTCACAAAAATTCACACCCATCTCTATCTATAAATCGTTTGTCGGAAATTCATCCAAAAACTGTCGAATTAAGAATATCGTCTCTTCAGGATGACTCATATGTGGACAGTGTCCTGTTGCTTTCATCATCTTCAATGTACTATCGGGAAGATGCTTATGAATATATTCACCTACTGCTGACGGAGCAATAACATCTTTGGAACATTGCAAAATGAGTGATGGTACTTTTACTTTTGCTAAATCTTTACGGTTGTCTGCAAAAAAGGTAACCTCCGCAAATTGTCGTGCGATAATGGGATCAGTAGAACAAAAACGATTCTCTAAATCCCGTTTAAGCTCTGGGCGATCTGGATTACTCATGACCGTTCCCGCAAAAGCGGTTGCCCAGCCTATGTAATTTTTGTCCATCATATCAATCAATCCTAAAAGTTGTTCTTTCTCGAATCCCCCGTAATAATCATTTGGGAGATTAAGGTAGCAAGGGGAAGGACCAACCAGGACAAGTTTAGAAAAATATTCAGGATGTTTAATGGATGCCAGCATCCCAATCACACATCCAACAGAGTGTCCAACAAATATAGCATCTTTTAGGTCTAATGCCGAACAAACATCAAGTACGTCTTGTGCATACCCATCAAGAGTACTGTATCTTTCCACATTATATGCCTGTATATCTGAATTACCTGACCCAACATAGTCAAATAGAATAATATGGTATTCATCTTCGAAATCTTTTGCAACTGATTGCCAGACATTTTGATCACAACCAAAACCTGGTGCAAATATCATTGGTCGTGTACCTCTTCCTCTAATCTTTACATTATTACGCAATAAAATATTGGGATTCATGATTGGCTCCTTCATTTAGAAGATATACTTACTATATGGTAACACTAACCTTATTCGAATTAAAGAATTACACTTTAGCTGAAAATTGTCTGAGCTTGAACAGGAATGAGGAGAGTGGTATACACTTGGCGGAGTTTCAAGACTTTGGAAACTCTCGGTCTTTCGTATACAGGAACCTCTTATTCCTGGAAAAGGTCGACAACGTTCCTTGATAATATGGAAAGCCTTATTATAAAAAGGGGTCATGTATAAAAGAAATACGAGGGATTTTTTGATTAGATCGCTAAGAAATATATGGTCATGATATTATATTTTAATAGATAAAGGGTTTTTGTATGGGTAACTTAAACATCTCCCTTTTTCTGACCCAAATCCTTGAATATTCTTTTACCCTATCTGATCCCTAATTGGAGCTATTAATAACTAGCTTCAGTTTTTTTTCGCAAAATAATTATTGAAATAATAAATCGTTATCGGACGCCTTCTTTGTTTTTCCTGTATAATAATACTATATTTTACATTTGGGAGGGATTATTTATGGACCATGCAAGCAGTTTAATAGGGCTTTTTGCAATCATACCGATTTTGTTTTATTTGGGACTTATTGTTTTAAGTGTTTATTTCATTATTAAGATCATAAAATTCATCAATGCAAAGACAAGATTAGATCAAGAAAGAAATGAAAAGCTGGATGAATTGATAAAAGTCATTGGAAAAGATAAGGAAGATCAGAATAAGCCACTTTAATATAAAGGCCCTTTTCGTAAAGATTGTTGTTTTTAAAACGAAACCATTTTAGGTTGATTGGAGCGGAAGTGCGAGACTCCTGCGGGAGCAGCGGGATAGGTGAGACCCCACAGGCGTTTACGCCGAGGAGGCTCACCGCCCGCCCCGCGGAAAGCGAGCACCTGGAGGGGAAATCAACCACACTGCACTACTTCGTAAATAGCAACAAAGTATGCGAAAACAGCCAATATAAAAAAGCACAATTCCATTAGGGGTTGTGCTTTTTTTATTTAAGAAGGATGAAGCTTACTAGATCCACATAAAAAGAGCGATTTTTTTGGAACGTCAAGGTAGTGGTACAAGCATTTCCTAATTAGCACCATAACATATTAGGAGGTGATTGAATTGACAGTTAAATTAGAAACTTTATTGGATCGTTCAGAAAAGAATATGGGCAGCGGAATTCATCCAGTCGTAAAAGAATCAGCTTTGGAAATGGTTAAACGGGCATACAAAGAAGGCATTTTCGTGCAAATCAGCGCAGGTTATCGGTCTATGGAAGAGCAAGCAAAGCTATATGGTCAAGGTCGCCTAGGTTATATATACGATGGTAAAAACTATAGTGATTTATCGAAGCCGAGAGTGACCAACGCGATGCCAGGTCAATCTTATCATAACTATGGACTAGCCATTGATTATGTCATAGTCAGCGATGATGGAAAGAATGGCATATGGACAGTTGATGCAAAATGGAGACGTGTAGCGGCTATTGGTAAATCCTTGGGCTTTGCATGGGGCGGGGATTGGTCAAGCTTTAAAGATTATCCGCACTTGGATATGACGGGCGGACTGACTTATTCTCAGTTAAATGCGGGAACAAAGCCTAGACTGATATCAAAAGTGAATGGAACCACTCCACCACCTACACAAGTCGAATCCGAAGTCATTGTAAAAGAAACACCAGCAAAGGACAGCGGCAACCAAACTATCAAGTCCATTCAGAGGACATTAAATAGCAGATATAGAACAAAAATAGATGTTGATGGATATTATGGTCCCAATACTAAAAAAGCGCTGATCAAGGGTTTTCAAACCGAATTGAATAAACAATATGGTGCAAAGATTAAGGTTGATGGAATATGGGGGCCCCAAACAAAAGCGGCTTCACCTAATGTTAGGGAAGGGGCGGAAGGGAATATCACCTATATCCTTCAAGCTGCACTTTATTTGGAAGGACATAATCCACATGGCATGGATGGTATCTTTGGAAGCGGAACGGAAATAGCTGTGAAGGCTTTTCAAAGGGCCAATGGATTATCTGCAGACGGCATCGCAGGTGAAAATACCTTTGCAAAACTATTTGGATGATATTTGAAATGGAATAGAACTATATTGCTTAAAAGTGGCTTAGCAAAAAAAGCCCTATGAGGGCTTTTTTATATGAATGAAAAAATAGCAGTCATTTTAAAAGTAAATATCCCAATCGTTTAGGAATCGAAGTATAAGAAACGTAAGAATACATATGGGGACAAGAAATGTAACCGCATTTACGAAATGAAAGTACTTTAATGCGGAATGCTTTTTGACTTTAATCAATAAATAGAAGAAGGATGAAATTGCGATCAATGGGCATATCAAGCCAAGATCAGTTAATATGCTTGAAATTGGGTGGTTCATAACACTAAGTCCAATAAGGAATGAAGCAAGGCAAATAACATTGATAACCGACAAGATGAATGGTATAAACAACAAGTTCTTTTTTACTGTTTCCATAAATTTCACCTCCTAGGAGATAACCCCACACATATCTTATATTATTCACGATTATCCAGCAAAACTTTTGATTAACTGTTTACAAAGACAAAATACTCAAATTTATCCATTCACAAATCTGAATTGTAATATTTATCGAGTATTTATGCTCATTTTTGTTCACTTAAAATTGACTGAAATATAATAGTTTTTTTAATTTTCCATCACATTTAGACAATAAAGTTAAAGGAAGACATAACTTTATTGGAGGAAAAAAATGAAAAAAATATGGAAAAAGCCAATTTTGCCTATCGCCTCTATTAGTCTGGCATCTGTGATGTTTGTAAATGCCATTCCCGAAACTCCAGTTCAAGCAAAATTGAATATTCAATCACAAGTGCAAATGAAAAATCATTTACTTCCGCTTGGAACCCCAAATTTGCAGGAGAAAAGAACTTCCATGAATCTAGCACCAGGAGTGAAGTATACCAAAATCAATCGTGGTGAAACATCTTCTAAAGACTTTTACACAGTGGATGTGGCATTTGTTGAAACACAAAAGCACGCAAAGGAATTGTTGGGAAATTTAAAGAAAGACGGTTTCAACAGGGCTCATATTATAAAAGAATTGGATCGGGCCGTGGATGACCGGAAAAAGGGACCGCTTGGGTACATTGTTCGCATCGGTCAATATCAGCTGGAAGCGGATGCAGCCGAAATGAAAAACAAGTTATCTGAAAAGGGATATTCGGGACTTCGGACCGTGTATACGGGTGAAGACGGAGAGAAAACAACAGGACCATGGGTAGTGAACGTCCTTGAAGTGGATCAGGATCGATTTAATGGGCATATGGTGCCTGAATTAGCAAATGATGCAGTGACAGGAAAAGAAACATTGACCCAAATCGCTGATAGAAATGATGCTATTGCAGGAGTTAATGCAGGATACTTTGTTATGGGAGAGAAGGATGGAACACCAGGCGATCTTGCCGGTATATTCGCAAGCAAAGGTCAACTTGTCAGTGAAGCTATAAATGGCCGTTCAGCTCTGATTTTATCTTCTGCTGAAGGGAAGGCAAATATTGCATCTGTGTCCACGTCAATTCAGGCTACTTCATCTGATGGGGCGGTTAGGGAAGTGGATGGATTGAATCGGAAGCCAGGATTAATCCGCAATTGTGGCGGTGTCGGAGGAGATACGACAACAGAACTGGCAAAACATGATTTTACTTGTAAAGATGGAAGTGAACTTATCCAATATACGTCCGTATTTGGAGAAAAGACAGAATCGGGCGACGGTATGGAAGTGGTAGTAAATCATGCCGGGGTAGTGGCGGAAATCCGTAACAAGCGTGGGGGAGACATTCCAAGCAGTGGTTCCGTTCTTGCGGGAACGGGGGAGGCGGCAGAGTGGCTTCGTGACCATGCCCGACAAGGAATGAAGATTCAAGTGAAAAGTAAAATAATCAGGGATGGAAAGCAATTAAAATTAGACCAAACCACAAGTATGATTAATGGAGGTCCTCGATTAATGAAAAACGGAGAAATTTCCATTAATGCAGTAGAGGAAGGCTTTCACTGGGAAGAAGATCCAGGCTTTTATTATCGTTTTGGGGAACGTCGTAATCCAAGAACGCTTGCAGGAATCAAAGAGAATGGCAATCTATTATTTGTCACCATTGATGGACGCGCACCCGGATGGAGCGTGGGGGCTAATTTTGAAGAAAGTGCGAAAGTCATGAAGTCATTAGGGGCAGTCGATGCCATCAATCTTGACGGCGGCGGATCGACGACCATGACAGTTGGGGATGACCGAGTCACAAGACCATCTGATGCAGCAGGTGAACGCCCGATTGCCGACGGTATTCTGTTAGTAGAATAGATGGGCAGGGATTATCGTCTTCATTCATCGTTTTGGTTCAAGCGGGTCGTCACGAAAAAAATCTCTTCAGTTAGGTTTCTGAAGAGATTTTTTTCTGTGATATTTTGAAATAATTTAATATAGGGAAATTGAAATACTTTCAGCAGTTTTTAACAATAAAGAGATATGTTGTGCCATCGATTCCTCATGCCAGCGAAAGAAAGGCCCGGAAATGGAGATAGCTCCAATGACTTTTCCTTTAGCTCCGAAAACTGGTGCTGATAATGTCCATTTTCAAAGTAGTCAGCAGACGATGAGTGATAGGGGGAGAAATATTAAGGCTCACTAATATGACGACATGATGCATGTTCGAGATGAATGTATTAATAAATAGTTCTTCCCATAAAAGAGACCGTCAATGACGATCTCTTTTTTCTCCATTTTAGCTGTAGAAGTTCCTCTTTAAATCTTCATTCAAGATTAGTTACAAAACTCGCTTATAATCTGGTTCTTTATTTCTTCCATCGGAAATCCCTGTTGATAGGTGGATATCATCAACATAATTCCTTGTAGCACAGATGAAAAATATAACGATCGTTTCCTTGGTTCCGTTTCACCCATACTTTCAAATATTTTACATTGAAACTCAAATTGTCTAGCATTTTCTTCAATTATGAGATGACTGTATTTTATCAACTCTTCATCTGATTCTGGCTGAGTTTGAAGGTGTAGATAGAACCGATGGACTTCTGGCTTTTGGTGGATATTATCTATGGCACCATTGATTATATGTTCAAGCTGTTCACGAGGTGTATTTAAGGTGAAAGCTTCTTCCATGACCTCCACCACCTCCTTGATTCTGGCCTCGACCATTTCAGAAAGCAGTTCTTCTTTTCCTTTATAATAGTTATAGAGTAACCCTTTCGAAATGCCCGCATGCTTGGCTATATCGCTTATGGAAGTAGCGTAATAGCCTTGTTTTATAAATAACTCCATGGCTGCAGCGCGAATTTTTTCTTTGGATGCTTGGCGAATACGGTCATTCTCTTCGGGTGTACGTGGCATTTTATCTTCAATCCTCCATAAAAGCAGTGAATTCTTGATATAAAATTTCAGAATGGGTGAGGGGCAGCATATGATCGGCATCCTCTATTTCGATGAAACGGATGTTTGGAACCTTTCGGAAACAATCGGCAACCCGGAAATTATCTGCCAAGTCCTTTTTGCCGATAAAAAATAAAGTTTCGGTGTTCAATTCTTCTAATCGTTCCATTGCCGGTGGCCGCGGCCATATCATGCAGAAATCAGCGGGCCACTTAAGCATGCGCCCGAAATGATGCCTGAGCATTTTGACAGTGAGATCTTTGTGCGGACTATCGATAACAACTTGGTATGTTGGTGAATGAAGGACAAGCTCTAACATCTTATCTATATTGGGGGCACTTTCCAATATCTTGTTATGATATTGTTCAAACTCCTTTGAATAGGGAAAACCAGTTAAAGAAGGAGCAATTAATACAAGTTTCGATACCCTTTCTAGGTAATTAAGGGCGAAATCAGTGGCAATTTGCCCGCCCATGGAATGACCTATAATCGTTGCCTGATTAAGTTCCAGGTAATCCATTAGTGCCAATACATCCTCAACATAGTTTGCATGTTTTATGGGGGATGGGGATTTTCCGGCACCACGGCCATCAAAAACGATCACTTTGTAATTTTTAGTTAAAAGAGATGCTAAAAATGTCCATTGCCTCAAATCAACCCCGCCACCATGAATAAGAACAACAGGAAGACCCTTGCCATTAACCTCGAAATGTAAATCCAATGCAGCCCCTCCTTTTTCATCACTGAATTTTCAGATTTATTTTATTATTGAATGAACGTTTAGTCAATAGAAAATGCAATTAAATTTTGAACAACTGACTAAAAGTATATTAACTTTTATATAATGCTGATTTTACTATTAGTGTTAATCTAAATGTTTATGTAAAGTGTCTAAAAGTTAGTATATGATTTAACATATTAGTCTTTTAGACAGAGGTGCTTTAAAAGACTTTAATTGGGTAGTTTCAACAGTTGGACAAACACTTGAAAATCAAATTGAATTACTTCAGGGATATGGCTAAGGAAAATCAATCTGATGCAAAATCAAATCGAATAGCTCTTCATGGAGCATTAGAGTATTTGCGAGAAGGAGATAAGCTAATTATAACTAAAATAGATAGACTTGCTCGCTCAGTCAAAAACCTACATAACGTTGCTAGCCAATTAGAGGATAACGGCATTAACCTTGTTTTCTTAGAGCAAATAGATTTCTCAACTCCATCAGGGAAATAAATGTTCACAATGCTAGAAGAATTTGTTGAGTTTGAAAGGGAATTAATGAACGAAAGAACAGCAGAAGGACAAGGAAACATATGGAAAGAACAGGTCAACCAAGGAAAAACTTAGAACGTGCATTGGATCTCTTTGGTAATCGAGAAGAAAATAAAATCGGTGTTAATGATATTGTGAAAATGACAGGTGTCCCGAGTAGTACCATCTATGCAAATGCTAAAGATAGGTAAAGGTGTATAAGTTGGATATTAAAGCTGTAACATTTTCACTTTATTGCGTGATGTTACGTTTTTTAACAAATTTGTTAATGATGAATCACCCTGTTTTGGGACCTTTCGTGAAAATGATACTCCCTCTTTTATTTAAGAATTCGTAGCCTTTTTTTTCTGAACAGGTAGCCGGATACTAAACTTGAGGTATTGCGTTACGAACTACAAAGACTTATATTCAATAATCGGGCAGCTTGTGGAATAAACAAGTGATAATTGAACTCGGCAAAAACAGCCGATTTTTTTACGATACAACTTCGCAACACTTATTGACGATTAATGATAACTTTTTCTAGGGGTGGAATACATGGAAAATATAAAAATTTTAATAGCTGATGATGATGTTGAGATTGCTGATTTGGTTGCTATACATTTAGAGAAAGAAGGATATCGTGTCATTAAGGTATCGGATGGGCAAGAAACCATTGATGTTATCCAGACTCAACCAATTGATTTACTGATTTTGGATATTATGATGCCGAAAATGGATGGATATGAAGTTACCCGTCGCATTCGCGAAAAACATAATATGCCGATTATTTTTTTGAGCGCTAAAACGTCTGATTTTGATAAAGTGCAGGGACTCGTGATTGGAGCAGACGATTATATGACGAAACCATTTATACCCATTGAATTGGTAGCTCGGGTAAATGCACAGCTGCGGCGCTTTATGAAATTGAATCAACCTAAATACAAACAGGATACAAACTTGGAATTTGGAGGATTAACGATTTCTCCTGAACAACGTACAGTTACTCTATATGGTAAGAATATTGAATTAACACCGAAAGAGTTTAAAATTTTATATTTATTAGCCAGTAATCCAAATAAAGTCTATAATGCAGAAGATATTTTTCAGAAGGTATGGGGGGATGCATACTATGAAGGGGGGAATACCGTTATGGTTCATATTCGCACTTTGCGAAAAAAACTTGAAGAGGATAAACGAAAAAACAAATTGATAAAAACTGTATGGGGGGTAGGTTATAAATTCAATGGGTAATATTCTGCGAGGCTTTCGTTCAAAAATGATTATATTGTTAGGTTTAAGCATGTTGTTATCTAGCGTCATAACATATTTCCTCTTTAAAGTACTCCAATTGTATTATTATTCAAATGTTAATTATGGAGATACACTAGCCTATTTTCGCAAAATCATACAAAATATTGGAGACCTTAACGTCTTTTTGCTTGTATTTATCACGCTTTCGATATTATTCTTCTTTTTACTTACAAAACCCTATTCTGCCTATTTCAATGAGATTTCGAAAGGAATTCATTATCTCGCTCAGGGCGACTTTAAGCATCGAGTTCAAATATTGTCAAATGATGAATTTAGTGATATTGCACAAGGCATTAACCTGGCAAGTGAAAAATTGGAACAAGCCATAGAGAGGGGTGACTTTTCGGAGAGTAGTAAAGAGCAGTTAGTAGTTAATTTGGCTCATGATTTGCGCACACCTCTTACCTCTGTTTTAGGTTATTTAGATTTAATCCTTAAGGATGATAATTTGACAGAAAATCAGGTCAGGCATTATTTAACGATTGCCTTTACCAAATCTCAACGCTTGGAAAGGTTAATTGATGAATTATTCGAAATAACAAGGATGAATTATGGGATGTTAGCAGTTGAACAGAAACAAATCGATTTAAGTGAGCTACTTGTTCAATTGAAAGAAGAATTGTATCCTGTCTTTGAGAAAAATGATTTGATAGCAAGAATGAATATCACTTCCCCTCTATCTATTATGGGTGATGGAGAGTTATTGGCACGTGTGTTTGAAAATCTTCTGGTTAATGCAAATCGCTATGGGTATGAGGGGCAGTATGTGGATATCAACGGTTTTATTGATTCAGAGGAAGTGGTTATTCAAGTTATCAATTATGGGGATGCCATTCCTCCAGATGAACTGCCTCATATTTTTGATATGCTTTATACTGGTGACAAAGCACGAACTCATCAAGAAAATAGTACAGGTCTCGGTTTATTCATTGCGAAGAATATTGTAGAGCAACACAATGGGACAATATCCGCCGCAAGTGATTTAATACGCACTATATTTGAAGTCCGATTACCAATGGCGGATTCCTAAGAAGTTTAATAATAAGATCCAAGTGAAAATTTAAGAAAAATTTAATGTTTACCCCACTTTTTATTTTAAAAGTTTTTCCTATCCTATAAACAAGTTACATCAAGGAGGAGACTAAAAATGAAAAAGTGGGGATTTTTATTGGTTTTTGCATTAATTCTAGTTTTTATTTTTAAGATATTACCGATATCCCAAGATAAAGTAGAGGATCAAATATATGAACAAAATGATAATAAAGCTATTGAAAATCCCCTAAAGATTGAGATTACAGAAGAGCAGATCCATCAAGGGAATCTGCTTTTGGTTAACAGTGAATATGCTGTTGAACAAGCTGGTATACAATCGGATATCATAAATTTATTTGCACACAAAGGATTAACTACCGGATACCAGTTACCTAATAATGAAATAAAATTATCAGAAGAAATAGCTGAAAAATTTTCGGAGATGATAGCTGCGGCTGAAGAGGATTGGGTTAGTAATTTTTTAATTAGCAGTGGTTATCGAGATTTTGATGAGCAAAACAGACTGTACAAGGAGATGGGGGCTGACTATGCTTTGCCAGCCGGGCATAGCGAACACAATTTAGGATTAGCACTCGATGTAGGGTCTACTCAAATGAAGATGAAAGAAGCACTTGAAGGAGAGTGGATAGAAGAAAATGCTTGGAAAAACGGCTTTATCTTACGCTATCCCGCAAATAAAACGTATATTACAGGAATTCAATATGAACCATGGCATATTCGCTATGTCGGCTTGCCTCACAGTGCGATTATGCAGGAAATGAATTTAGCTTTGGAAGAATATCTGGATTATTTAAAAGATGAAAAGAGCATTTCTATTAGTGTTGAAGGGAAAAAATATACAATTTCATATTATCCCATTTCTCAAAACGGGACAATTGAAGTTAAAGTACCAGCGAATGAACAGTATGAAATATCTGGTAATAATATGGACGGAGTGATTGTGACCACATTGAATTAGGTTCAAAAATGATAAAGTCTTAGTTTTAAATGTAAAGTAGGAAACGTATTCTATCTGCTTACACTTACAGTTTTGTACACTTATTTTTGTACTATTATTTATTGTGTTTCAAATTGTATTCTTATTAAAGGCGCAAAAATATTTAAGCATTTTCTATGGGGGGATGTTTTTCTTTTCTACCTCTCACTAGAAATCAATACTTCCATTTTCTTCTGAAGGTATTACTACATATATGTTGAACCTTTTTCTATTTATACCGTTAGGTTTTTGAACACCTTAGGGGCGATTATTGGATGTTAGCAGGCGGGGATTTTGGTTCACTCTTATGCCGTATTAATATAAATGGCAGTATCATACTAAACCCTGTCAATGCAGGGATATACATATATGCTATTAAGTACACATTCAGAAGAATTGCCATTATTAATGTTATTTTAGAGACAGGTTCAGCTCTGTATTGTATCCAAACTGCAAAATCAGGTACAGGAGCTATTTCAGGATGTTACGCTTCAGCATATGTGAGTCCTATCAATGCTTCGTCAGTATTAGGGCGTTCATCTGATTGGTTAGTGGATTTATCAGGTAACTTTGCTACAGCACCTAACGATTGTGCAGATGATTCTACTTTTAGAGGGAATGGAATTCTCAGAATTAGAAAAACTGGTGCTTGGGTAACGATGTGAAAACCAATAACAACAATCAAACGCTAACAAGAATAGCAGTTTTATTTTGGCTAAATTAGGAAGATGTAACAAAGTTGGAACTTCTATATTCAAAGTTATTTTTCCTGATTTAATATTAGAGTATAATAGTAATAAATAAATAATAAAAGGTGTGATTTTTCTGACGGAAGCACTAAAAAAACAGCATAGAAAGTTACCTCGTTTGATAATTATCCAACGGATCATTCTTATTACAATTGGTGCTTTGCTAATGGCCACTGGATTGGAAATCTTTTTAATTCCCAATCATGTAATTGATGGAGGCATTACAGGCATTTCCATTATGCTTTCTCACATTACCGGAATAAAACTGGGAATCTTTCTATTCCTTTTGAACCTACCATTTGTATTTCTGGGATATAAACAGTTTGGAAAAACTTTTGCTATATCTACTATATATGGGATTATAATGCTTTCCATTTTTGCGACATATTTTCATCCTATCCCGCCCTTCACCGAAGATATCCTTCTTGCTACAATTTTTGGCGGTATTTTTTTAGGTATAGGTGTGGGAATAGTAATTCGTAACGGTGGTGCTCTTGATGGTACAGAAATACTTTCGATTGTAATAAGTAAAAAAGTGCCTTTTTCTGTTGGTGAAATTGTTATGTTCATCAATCTATTTATACTTGGTTCTGCCGGATTCGTTTACACATGGGATAGAGCTATGTATTCAATCTTAGCTTATGTAATAGCTGCTAAAGCCATTGACATTGTTATTACTGGAATGGAAGAAACAAAGTCAGTTTGGATAATTAGCGATGAAGCAAAAGAGATGGGTGATGCAATCAATAGCCGATTAGGACGGGGTGTAACATACTTACATGGTGAGGGTGCTTTTACTGGAGAAGACAAGAAGGTTATTTTCTGTGTAATTACCAGACTTGAAGAATCCAAGTTAACTACAATTGTTGAAGAAATCGACCCTTCATCTTTCTTAGCAATGGCAAATATTGCGGAAGTACGTGGAGGAAGGTTCAAAAAGAGAGATATTCATTAATGTTAACCACACAGGAAGCGCTCATAACTTGAGTGCTTTTTTTTGCATACTTTTTTAACAGGATCGGAATAATTTACAGTAAAAAACATTGGAGAATAAAATGCAGTTAGTATTTACTGCGCTTTTTTTATTAGCAGGGATTAAATGGGGCAATTGGATTATTATCAGACCATCTTATTCTTTATTATTGGTGATCTTCTATATAGTCGTTTACTCAATAACCATCAACTGTGGGCTTATCAAGAAATATTTTAAGTGTTTTGGAAACATTAAGTCTGAAATTTTATTATTAACAAAATCCAAACCGTCCCAAAAGGGTGGCTTTTCCTTTAACCAAGTGATGTCTTATTCTTTTTTAGAATTTAATACACAGAAAAGGCACTTAACCTATTGGTCGAGTGCTTTTTGTGTCTTTTTTAATACTTCTTTATTTTTATTAATGAAAACTTTATTTCTTAATATCATTTCTTTATTATTAAGCTCATTATTTAGTTCGGTAGTATTGTTCAGTTTCTCTAGAAGTGAGATTATTGATGGCATTGCTAATAATTCATGGAAAGCTATGTTTGTTTTAATAGATAAGATTTTTAGCTCAGTAAGTTGACGAGGAGATAAAAAAGACTCAAATGGTTGCCTTTCATTTATTTCCATGATTGTATCCTCCATATGATGTGAATTATTAAATTGTAATTTAATTATAAAATAGATAAGTTCAATAAATGTATTAATCATGTAAAGATTTGATGAATTGTAGAAGGTTGGATAAAATTAGGGTAATATCCTGTTAATATGGTAAAAAATTGATGATGAATAGGGAGAGATTATAATAAGATACAACTAAATACTCAGATGTTTTTTCTGAAGACTCATTTTGGAAGAAGATTAAAAAATTCGGCAAAAAAGCAGGGGTTAAAGTTGGTTATGTAGCTTTACTATTGTTTTACACACTTCAAAAACCACTCCTGTTTGGGCAAAGACAGTAATTGTTGGAGCGCTGGGGTATTTTATACTTCTGATTGATTTAATTCCTTACCATTTGGAGCTTTAAATTGGGTTCTGTTTTTTACTGCTCTATCACGATGATTTTTACCTGTATTACCTGCCATAGTACTCACCTCACTTTCTACTATTTTATAACATTAGTAGGAAATTATATGTAGGATAAAATATTCTTCGACTGTCGAAGTTAACAATTTCTAACAGGAAGTTATTGGGATTTGTTCGGATGATTAAAGAGAAATTAAAACGCAAAAGAATTATTAGAGAAGGAAAATACTTAAACAAGACGATTAGCGTTCAAAAATGCTTTAAAACTTGTATTTGGGGCTGTTGTTGGGATGACTGTTGCTACTTTTATAGTTCAAGACTTGTATAAAATTAGGAACTTATTTCGCTTGCCACAAATGGGGTAAAAAGAAGCCTAAAGTTAAAAAGGCTTGTAAAGCACTAGGATACTGGTAAAATATCCGAAACTAAGGGGGAAACACGTTGTTTGACATACCTGACTTTTCGAGAATAAATATGCTGAAATTATCGTTACATTCTTTGCTTTTATGCATTTTATTAAGCTTAGTTTGTTTAATTATCAACGATGTTTTTTCAATTATCGTTGATAAAAGAATTAATTTAAATTTATTTTTCATTCCAATAATCATGGTCTTTTGGGTTTTGATAGCAGTTAAAAAACCAACATACCAAAAATGATTTCTGGATAGGAGTCTGGGCAAAATGCTCAGGCTTTTTTTATTTGTCTAAATAAGGATGTGTTAACCGTGAATCTATTCATGCATGGATGATCCGTATGACAGAAGGCGAGAGACTAATTTAATATTGGCGGGTATGGATAATCATAATTACTATTGGCTGAAATGTAAGGATCGATAGTTAAGTGTATGTAGGATTAAGAAGTTAAGGACATGATGAGTATACAACTACTTAAGCTATGCAGTAAGTGTGGTGAGGTAATAGAGCATGGTAATGGTACGGTACGATGGGGGATGAGTGAAAAAAATACATAACCTGCGAGGAAATGGCTATTTTGTAAATGAACCTAACTACGAATTAATGGCTAAGGCGTTTACGGAACTATACTTTAGTTTTACTAAAGGTGGATCTGGAGATGTAGAATTCGACAAATTAGGCACAATAGCTTTATTTTCTGCATTGGCAAATGATGAAGAAGGGAAACAAAAGGAATTAGATAAAATGAGAGCTCACGTTAAAAGACTTAAGAATGAAAAAAAGAAATAGATAAAGTCTTGTCGTGGTCATCTAGTTTACCCTCTGCATGCAGAGTACCGATAAAAAGGGAAGCAAACAAAACATAGCCCCCAAATACACCATCCATGTAGTATTTGGGGGCTACTTGACGTTTACCTTTTTAGCGAATTTACTTAAAATGAGGAACCTTTTTCAAAGCCACACAAACTGGAACGGCAACGATAATTCCTAATATATTTTGAACGAGATCTCCAGGTATCGAAGCTAAAGGTGCAATCCAATTACCGTATAGAATCCCTTCACCAATATAATAAACAGCTATCATAAATGGAATTGAAACGATTGTTGCTATTACATTGAAAGCAATGCTAGTACCGTTGCGACCCTTTGACCAAGTGATTTTACCAACAATATATCCTTGCAAACCACGCGCCACAATGGTGATAGGTGCCCACAATGTCCACCCTCCAACTATATCAAATAACCCCATTCCTATCGCACCAGCAAGAGCTGCTTTTTTAGGACCAAATAAAATAGATGCAATAAAAAGCATAGCTGTTCCTAGATGAACTAACCCTCCATTTGCGGCAATTGGCAGTTTAATATTCAAAAAGAATGTAGATAGGAACACAAGAGCAATCAACATTGCGGTAATAATTAAATCCATAGTTTTTTGACTTGACCTTGAATAACTTTGTGTATTTTGCATATCTGTAAACCTTCCTAACTAGAATTTTCCTATGATTTTAGCAAAAGACTGGTGTCTATAAAAGTGTCAATTTATTAAAAAACTATGAGGTCAGTTGATAAAAAATACAGATATTATACATATTGAAAAGAGAGAGGAGATGACTGTTTTTAGCTGATTTATGATAAGATAAATAAAGTTTAAAGTGGATAGGCCATAAGGAGGTTATTATGAAAAAAGTTGCTGTACTACAGGATTTATCATCTTTTGGAAAATGTTCATTAACAGCTGCAATTCCGGTTCTTTCGGTCATGGGCGTGCAGGCATGCCCTTTACCAACGGCCATATTGACTGCGCAAACCGGATATCCAAGTTTTTTTTGTGAAGATTTTACATCCAAAATGAAAAACTTCATAGAAGAATGGAGCAAGCTTAATGTAACCTTTGATGGAATCTATACCGGCTTCGTTACTGGTGAAGAGCAAATTAATAATATTTTTCATTTTTTAGATAAATTTTATACAAAAGAAACCATTTTACTTGTTGATCCAGTAATGGGGGATATAGGAGAAGTCTATAAACTTTTTACCGATGAATTACTGGTACTTATGAGAGAACTGGTGAAGCGTGCAGATGTCATTACACCAAATGTTACAGAGTGCTGTTTATTAACCGGATTGTCTTATGAAAAGCTGCATAGCTATTCTAACGAAGAGGACTATATTAAAGCGATAGAAGAAGCAGGGAAAATGTTGCAGCAAGAAACGGGAGCTCAGGTTATCATCACTGGAATGAATCCACCGTCAGCAGATTCAGAGAAGCAGTTTATCGGAAATATGTATTTGGACGGAAGTAGAACCTTTTATAGTGCGACGCAGTATAACGGTGAAAGCTATTCAGGTACTGGTGATTTATTTGCATCTGTGATTATGGGAAGCATGATGCGTGGAGAGAACCTAGAAAAATCCGTACAGCTCGCAGTGGCATTCCTGACAGAGGCTATCAATGATTCCTCCTTGGAGCAAATTCCTAAAGTAGAAGGAGTTAACTTCGAAAAATATTTACGAATGTTATTATGAATGCTTTAAAAAATGGAAAAAATAGAGTAACAAAAGCTCGGCTTTTTGACTAACCGAGCTTTTTGTATAAATCAAATAGTGCTTATATTTTGCTGAATATTGTAAAAAATCACTTAAATAATAAGGAAACTTTCTATTTACCTCACAACAGCCAGTATTTATGTTCGTTAAAGTTTGAAAATATTTAACTTCCATAGACCTTTACAAAGATTAAGAAAAATTACTTGAAGAAAAAACAATATTATCTACAATCGAGGAATTAGAAGCTCTATTTCCTGATAAGGATAGATCAGAAATTATAAAGAAAATGCGTCAATTAGGTTGCTTAGAATTAAAAAACGTAAAAATTCCATGGAGTGCAAAAACAAATAAAGAAGATAGACCGCCTTGTAAAATTACTTATGCTAATTAGCCTAATATGGAATTAATGGCTAAAGCATTCACTCACCTATATTATGAACTATTAAAAAAGGGTAAACTTAACGATAAACCTTGGCTTGAAGAGGAATGAAAAAAGCTAAGGAATATACCTCAGCTCAGTTAAGGAGAATTAATAAAGAAAGAAAAGCTAGTGATAATAATATTTTTTACAATGAATTTCCTGTTTATACAAAAGACCACCAGTAATTGCTATTGGTGGTTTTCTTCAGTTTGAACTAATTCAATTTCAAATAAATCTTCTATAGATATATCTAATGCTCTGGATATTAAAACTGTATGAGTATCCTTATGACTTTCTAATTTATCAAACCTTGAAATGTTTCCTTGAGGGATTCCTGTAAGTTCACTCAATTTAACTTGTGTCATTCCTCTTTCCTTCAATACTTTACCTAATCTTGGAGTGACCTTTACTGTAGTTTTCATTCTCATACAACCCCTCAAGACGGACAACGAAAAAATCCAAACAAAAAACAGCCGAAAGGCAAAAGGGGATAAATAATATGACAACTCAAACAATCGAGGTTAAAAAGGTATTCGTAACTGACAACCAAGAGCAATGGATTGTATTTGAAGAAGAAATGCAAGCAGGATTCCAATACAAACTTGCTACTATTGACGACCTTCACGATTATGTAGCTGGAACTGGCGAAGTGTTTACATACAACGTAGCAACATCAGAGGGTGTGGTTCAATGGCATGAAGAACACTTTTCTTATGATTCTCCAGTTGACTACATCTGTGAATACAGGGTGATCAACTAATGAATAACAGATATCTTCCTTCCATTACTCTCACCAATGATGTCCTCCAAGAAATTATCACAGCCACTGAGTTAGAGATTACCGAGTTAAAGAAGCAACTTGATAAATACGATAGGAAAGGTAATAAAGAAGCTGCAAAAGCCACGGTGTAAGTGTTATTCGCTACAATGAGGAATCTAACATCTTATGAGAAAATGCAAAAGAATCTTCCTAAACGTGGCAGGCAAGGGGAAATTTATAATTTTGGAATACCAGAACGTGAAGTTGTATGAAAACAAGTTCTATAAGAAAAGAGCCTAAGTAGCAGTATTTACTTAGGCTCATGATAAGCATGCATTTCTAAAAAATATATTTAACTTCTTAATTGAAAATAGGACTTAGAAAAAATAAACAAACTGGAGAAACTACTAACAAAAGTTAGTAGTTAGATTTAAGAGTATTAATAGTATTTTAAGGTCTAAAATTGATCACATACTGCTCACATTTTTGCTCACAAAACTCGGACTATTTATCAACTTTTATTTATGATTTTTTCGATTAGTATTTGCAAATCATCCGGCTTATGAAACTCAATCGGCGAAACGCCTTTATCGAATTCTATTGTATTGGATTCTATCATCAATACATATTTCCCATTAATCTTTCCTAAATGGATGCTTTCGCCAAAATCGGCTAACAGTCCTTTGACGGATGTACTGCCAAGCTTCATTCGCATTTCGGCTTCAGGTGTATGCTCGACAATCTGGGCTGTGGCTTCGACGACTTGGTGTGTTTCTAGGCGTTCCTGAATTTCCCGCTTTTCACTGGTTTCCCAGATTTCCAGGTCCTGTTCGAATTTCTGCAGTTCGTCACTGTTTTCTTCGAATTGAGCGGATACATGTTCATGAACCATGTGTATGACCTGGTTTTTCATGATTTCTGGCATCGATTCGCCATATTCTACGAACTTCAAAAAGTCCTCGAAGTAGCGGGCATGTGAGGCTTGATGGATTTTCAGCTCGGCTTCTTCGACCATTCCTTCTTCGGGCATGTATGGGTATTGGATGGATTTCATATTTTTAGTGGTGATTGCCATTTCAACGTGCCTAATCAAGGTCCGTTCATCCGAAATGGAAGCAACTTTTGGCTCAAAATCACATTTTAGTAAGAAAACGAATGGTTCATCAAGATATTTCGTTAATTTTGCCGATGCGATTATGAAGACACCGCCACGGACGGCACTTGTATCAATATAAGATCGCGTGAATTGTTCATTTTCCTCTTGGAATTCCTGTTTTGTTTTTGCATATCGAACACGGTTAAATACATTGTAATTAGGGTTGGAATCGAGTGCATGTCCTTCTTCGACAATAAAAGATCCAATTTTGGTCGGTATTTGTTCAGTTTTTGGATGACGGTCGACTTTTCGTTTGGAAATCTTCATCAATTCCCCATCCAAAAAATCCTTTAAAGGACTTTCTTCGTATTCTTCAGTATCAAGAGTTTGGAAATGTTTAAAACGCTTATCAGCCTGATCGCCTTTTCCTTCGACTTGGATTAAATAAAAAGACAGATAGGTAATTGCAAAATCCATGAATGTCACCTTCTTCAATTATTAAGCATAATTCCCGTACTTTTTTTAAGACTTAATAAGTATAGTGATGTACTTTGATTCCGTCAAACTATTGGCGCATGAATGATCAGAATAATATTGGAGTATTATTTCATAATAATACATATACAAAAATAACGAATGATCCAATATTGGATTAAAAATATTAGAACTTTTACAAGAAAAAATTAATCGAAATACTCTAATAGCTTACTTTATTGATATTAAAATAATGAATTTGTTCATCCTTATTTGTTAAATATTGATATTCCTGTTGAATATTAAGGATTCCCTTCCAAGTAAAATTCAAAAAACAGAATTTTACAATAATAAATCATTGACGAAGGAAGGGGTAATACGTATAATTTGAAAGTCAGACAATTCAGGAATTGTAGAAATTTGTCGAAATTTCTTCGATATAAATGGTAAGTGAATTTATTTGTCTGTAGTTTTCAGAATAGTCTATAAAATTTACGGAGGAAAGAACATGAGTATTTTTAGGAAGAAGTCCATTGAGGACTTGTTGAAAAACGCAGGTTCCGGCGGTAAAGGATTGAAACGGGAACTAGGAGCTTGGGATTTAACGATGCTAGGAATCGGAGCGATTATTGGGACAGGCATATTTGTATTAACAGGTACTGGTGCAGTGAATGCTGGTCCTGCACTTTCATTATCTTTCGTCATTGCTGGGCTTGCCTGTTTATTCGCTGCACTTTCTTATGCAGAATTTGCAGCTTCCGTGCCGGTATCCGGTTCGACTTATACGTATGCTTATGCAACTTTAGGTGAATTCGCCGCTTGGATAATCGGATGGGATTTGATTCTTGAATACTTATTGGCTGTTAGTGCCGTATCGGCCGGGTGGTCGGGCTATTTCCAATCATTTTTAAGTGGATTCGGAATTAACTTTCCAGAGAAATTGACGGCGGCACCGGGTTCGGTCGAAGGTGTCACGACTTATATGAACTTGCCGGCCTTTTTGATCGTCATGGCGATAACCTTTTTGATTTCCATAGGTACGAAACAAACGACTAGAATCAATAATATCATGGTCGTTATTAAAGTGTTGGTAGTGTTGTTGTTCATCGTTTCTTCTATTTATTATGTGAAACCGGAAAACTGGCAGCCTTTCATGCCATTTGGTATCGATGGAGTATTTTCAACTGCCGCCTTAATGTTCTTTGCTTTCATCGGCTTTGATGCAGTTGCATCTGCGGCTGAAGAAACAAGAAATCCAGGTAGGAATTTACCACGGGGAATCCTCGGTTCATTAGTCATTTGTGTAGTGCTTTATATGGCGGTAAGTTTGATCATGACTGGTGTAGTACCGTATGCACAATTCAGCCAGGCTCTTGATCACCCGATTTCTTTGGTCTTGCAAAGCGCAGGACAAAATTGGGTTGCAGGTATCATCGATCTAGGTGCCTTCCTCGGAATGACAACGGTGATTTTGGTAATGTTGTATGGCCAAACGCGAATTATGTTTGCAATGTCACGTGATGGGCTGATGCCAAAATCCTTATCAAAACTTCATAAAAAATATAAAACACCTTATGCAGCTTCATGGATATTTGGTATGATAGCGGCCCTATTGGGAGCATTCATACCTCTTGGTGAATTGGCAGAGTTGGTCAACATTGGAACATTGACTGCTTTTACGATGATTTCCGTAGCGGTTATCGTTTTACGTAAAACAAGACCGGATATGAAACGAGCTTTTTATTGTCCGGCAGTACCGCTCGTTCCTGGCCTGGCAATCGTTTTTTGTGTATTCTTGATGATTCAGCTAGGGAGTCATACATGGATAAGGTTTTTAATCTGGATGGCTATCGGAGTAGTCATTTACTTCGCTTATTCCCGTAAGCATTCCAACCTTAACCAGCAGGAAAAAGATCATTGAAAAAGACACTTTTTGAGCGTTTCAGTTTGACGACTAAAGGAGTTAGGAAGGCTATCTCCCCGAACCAAGATTTTAAATGAAAACTTGGTTATCCTTCATGTTTTTGTTTTTCGCTAGCTATTTATTCAGCAGGAGTGTCGCGAGCTTATCCAAGTGTTCGAAATGAGTCCAGCCTACAGTTTTTTCTTAAAAATATATTCCGGTTGATTGGAACGGAAGGTACGAGACTCCTACGGGAAAAGAGCGTCCAATTGAGACCCCACAGGCACCAAGAGCGCCGAGGAGGCTCCCGGACCGCCGGCGGAAAGCGAGTGCCCTACGTTCCAATCAACGTTCATATTCTACACTCTCTCAAAAAAAGTATACGGTCTGAGACACTCTCTGGAGTGTCTTTTTTTGTTTGGACATATATCGTTCATAAGTATTATGTGAAAGAAGAAAATTTTTCAAAGTGAATTAAGATAAACAGACTTTATGTCGAAATAGTATATATGGGTTAAAAAATGGGGGGCAATTCAATCATGAAAAGAATATGGAGAAATAAACAAAAGATAGATTCTATAGACTATACGCAATATAAAGAACACGTCAGTATCAATATCAAGGAATATCCGAGCGTATTGAATCAAGTGGAAATGATTCATTTGAGCATCGAGGATTTGTGTATAATTCGTTCTTTACAGGAACAAGTGAAGGAACATTTGACACAAATTGTAGAGAACTTTTATAAAAATCTAGAAAATGAACCCTCTTTAATGAAAATCATTAAGGACAATGGTTCTGTTGATAGGTTGAAAAAGACACTGCATCGTCATATGTTCGAAATGTTTAGCGGAACCATTGATGATGCGTATATTAAACAGCGTTATATTATCGCACAAGTACATGTGCGAATTGGACTTCCGCCAAAATGGTATATGAGTGCATTTCAGGATTTATTGCAATCATTGATCCTTCATGTGATTTCCAACATAAAAAATATTGAGCAATATCAAGATAACATTCTGGCTGTCACTAAAATTTTTAATTTAGAGCAGCAAATAGTTTTAGAAGCATATGAACTTGAAAATGAGAAGATTCGCCAAAAAGACTTAGCAGAAAAAGAGACGATGAAACTACAGGTCAATCATAATGCAGAGGAATTGGCAGCAATCAGTCAAGAGACCAGTTCAGCAACTCAATTAATGGCAAATAAGGTAGGGGAAATTCATGATTTCACCCAAAAGGGGTCCGAGATTGCCATACATGCAGAGGGAAAGTCAAATGAGGGAGTGGAACTGTTACAAGGATTAGAGAAAAGATTGGTGAAAACGCAGGATCAAATGACGATCATTTCAAAAGATATGGAGCAGCTTTCCAATACTTCAAAGGAAATTGAACGAATTGTCACGATCATCACTTCAATTGCCGAGCAAACGAATTTGTTGGCGTTGAACGCAGCGATCGAAGCGGCAAGAGCTGGTGAAAATGGTAAAGGATTTGCGGTTGTCGCTGGTGAGGTAAGGAAGCTATCGGAAAATACCAAGGACTCGGTATCTGAAGTAGTGAAATTGGTTAATGGAATCGCTCATTTTACCAATGTCATGAACACGTCAATTTCCATGGTTAGCGGGGAAATTACTAAAGGCACGAAACAAGGAAAAGAAACGGGCATATTTTTTACTGATATAGCAAAGGCCATGCTTTTTGTGAAAGAGCAGAATATTAAGATCACCAAGGAAATGACAGAGCTGAATGAAATATTCGATGAAATTAATGAAGCGTTCAATCAAGTGGCCGTTTCCTCGGATCAATTGACTCAATTGACAATGAACTTGTAATGAAGTTGAACGGTTTTGCAGAACAGTATTTTAATAAACAACTCGATAGAATATATCTAAAAACCCCCAAAGCAGTCTATAGAATATGAATAAACTATAAATAGGGATTTAAATTACTTCCCAATGGATGCCGTTAACAGGCTGCTCATTAAATCACTTGATAAAATATAAGTTTAATGTTATATTAATAAAGCGATGAGCTAATTTGTGTAAGTCGAAGAACAAGCTTTTAGCTAAACGTCGGGATGTGGCCTGACGGTTCTGCGCCACAAACGCATCAAAGACGCCTGCTGCGTGCAGGCGTCTTTTTCATTTTATCGTTTCTTTTTTTGCAGCTTGTACGTCATCTTTGAATTCCTCTTGTATTTCTTCTGTTATTCCCTTGGTTGCATCTTTAAATTCCCTAAGTGAGTTGCCGACTGCCCGTCCGATTTGAGGCAGCTTGTTCGGTCCAAAAACAATTAAAGCTAAAAGAAGGATTAAAATTAAACCGGGAAAACCAATGTTTGATAGCATAATCAGTCACTCCAATCAAATCTATTAGTTAATATTATAGACTCCTTCCATGTATTTGCAAATGGTATTTAGAATATATTATAGTGTTGAACATCCGATGATCTTTGGAAGACAAACGCTTTCAATTCCGTCTCCATTTTATCTTGCACATTCTATCTTAAAATATTTACTTACCCAAGTATGATATTCCCTGAAATGATATCAATGAAAGTGGGGGACGGATAGTGTAATCAGAGTGCCATTTGACGTTTTGGGCATGAAACTAATTTGGCTGCACCAGCTTAATGTCCGGCATGAAATTTTTTTGTTGCATGGGAATGATTAAACTTGCAAGTTTGAAGATATTTCGGTATTATAACTATACAAGCTGCGTTGTTCGTAATGATAATTAAGTTTTAACCTTTAAGCTGTAATAGGGAGTTTTATATTGAAACAGGAATGTTATGCCTCGTCACTGACTTGGACAACAGGATTGCTTCTGCAAACACCCACTTTGAGGAGTGGTGGTTTAAAACTTTCTTACTTGAATACGGCAATAGCGGCTTACTACTTTAATAATTAGAAACCAGTCCGATAAGGGACTGGTTTTTTGTTGTTTTTTGGTTTGGTACGTTGAAGATCCGTATAAAAAAAGATGATATCCAGAAATTGCGAATACCATGTTAGTAACCGGGTTATGTGAAGGCTTCAAGAATTATGAATAATATGTGAAAGTTTTTATTGAAATATCAGATAATTAGCATTTATAATAACAATTAGATAACTCGGTTCACTATTTGTATAAAAATATGTGAGTCGAATATTTTTTGAATGATTACGTAAGCGCTATCATTTGGATGGAATTATTGCAGTCACCTAGAGAGGAGAAAGATTTTATGGCTAAAATTAATACGACCGAGGTAATTGGCAACAGTAAATTTAACCGCTTTCATTTAGGATTGCTGGCATGGTGTTTTATCATTATCCTTTTTGACGGCTATGACCTTGTCGTTTACGGAACAGTCGTCCCGTTATTGACAGAGGAATGGAACCTTACTTCCGTGGAAGCTGGGGCCATGGGCAGCTACGGTCTATTTGGAATGTTGTTCGGGGCCATCTTCTTTGGTACATTAGCAGATCGGATTGGCAGGAAAAACGTAATCGCGATTACACTTATTTTATTTAGTTTATTTACGCTTTTATGTGGATTTGCGGATACGCCTACGATGTTTTCGACTTTCCGATTCCTGGCGGGGTTAGGGCTTGGGGGCATCATGCCGAACGTCATTGCCTTATTGACGGATTATGCACCGAAAACGATGCGGAGCATGGTCGTTTCAATCGTTTTGTGCGGTTACTCATTCGGAGGGATGCTTGCGCCGATACTGGGCATCCTGGTTATGCCGACACTGGGTTGGGAATCAATATTCTGGTTTGCCGGAATACCATTGTTGTTTTTACCCTTCATGATGAAACGTTTACCAGAGGCTTCGACCCATCTGATCAGAGTCAACAAAAAGGAAGAACTAATCAGAATATTATCCAAGGTAAGTCCGGAAAGTGAATTCGACATCAAGGACGAACTTGTGGAAGTGAAAAAAACAGAAGCCAATATGCCGATTGTTGGATTGTTTAAGGATTCCCGTACTCTTAGCACATTGATGTTCTGGATCGCCTTTTTCATGTGCTTATTGATGGTATATGGCTTGAATACATGGCTTCCAAAGCTAATGATCGAGGCAGGGTATGCGTTGAATTCAAGCTTAGGTTTCTTGATCGTCCTTCAAGGCGGCGCTATCGTAGGCACGCTAATCATCGCTAAACTTTGTGATCGTTATGGTTCCAAGAAAATGCTTGTGCCGATGTATGCGCTTGGTGCTGTAAGTTTGACGCTATTGGGAATGGGCGGAAGCTCATTTGTGATTTACACATTGGTAGCGATTGCTGGAGCCTGTACCATTGGTGCCCAAAACCTTGTACAAGCCTATGTTTCCCAGTACTATCCGCCGAATATTAGATCGACTGCACTAGGGGTGGCATCTGGTATCGGAAGGATTGGCGGCATGCTCGGGCCCATACTCGGCGGATTTTTATTATCCATCTCGCTGCCCATCCAATTGAATTTCATCGCCTTCGCCATTCCGGGTCTCATTGCTGCAGTTGCCTTATCATTCGTTCCAGTGAAAATGGCTTATTATAAACATGATCACTCGGAACCAACTGAAGAAATGGGCGTAGAAGCCAATAAAATGAACGTCTTGTGAACTATATGCATGAAATGCAGTGCTTGGATACCCATGCTGTCATTTCATGCCTATTTGTTTTTTTAGTCTTTTTTGCCATAAATGAAATGGAAAATTGACAAGAAATAGCGTAAAGGTTTTCCAGGAGTTGTTTGGCGTGACCTACTTTTGAGAAAAGTTGCTTAAATGTTCATATTTTCGCAATATGAGTCACTCTTACTATAAAGAATAAATGTTAGAATGATGGTACGGATAATTAATTCTCCCTTGAAGTGGAGCGAACTAGAAATTAATCTCATCTTTTGTGAGGAGTCAATACTTTGAAAATTTTAAAACATGTAATTTTTTGGTTATGCATTATAGGGACATTATTCTCTATGATTTATTTCTTTGTAGCGGACATTCCGTTATATGTTAAATTGTTAGGCGGAGCCATCATCCTTTATCTTGGTTATGATCTAATAACAGAATCAAGGAAAAGAAAGCGTAAAGAAGCCTTGGAAGCTTAAAACTATATTAGGTAAAAGCCCTCTTTAATAGGGCTCAGACTGTAGTCAAACTCGATGAAAATCGATTTGGCTACAGTTTTTTTATGGCTTGTACAATTTGAACGTTGATTGGAACATACAAACTGAGCCCTCTTTTGATAAGAGGGGCATCTTTAAGCGCATCAAGAATTGGGCAATCCTTAGTTGAATAATTTGACCATGGTATTCGGAGGGGGAAATTGCATGTATCGAGGATCAGTAAACTTGTCAATAAGGGGAAAGTGATTTCTGGCCACAAGTGGTTTTATAATTGCTTGAATTATAGACAAGATAGTTAACATAAAGGTTTCGATATAGAAATGGTTTTTCTCAGTGTCACCATTCACCTTTCAATCTAACAAGGTTCAAATGAATTTTAAAAGATGTACGTATAAATTATGCAATATATTCATCTAAATTTTCAAAATAATAACAAAAGAAAGCGTTGACATCTTTAAAAAGACAAATTATTATTTATTTGTACGGATAAATATTAAGAATATTTACACTTTTGTAAAATTAGTCCGTATTAATTATCGATTTCTTTATCATTAAGATTTATCGGGCGGAGCAAAAAATATTAAATATATCCAATAGGGGGGATCTCAGCCGTCAGAAAAAATTTCAGATATCGTTATCGAAATAGATAATTGCAACAAGATTCAAAGAGTAGACGTAAACACAAAGGAGACTAAAATATGAATACAATGCAAACTTATAAGAACCCAATTGTTGAACAAAGAGCAGATCCTTGGGTATATAAGCATTCGGATAACTATTATTATTTTGTTGCATCCGTACCAGAATATGACCGACTTGAAATCAGGCGATCTAAAACTATTCAAGGAATAGGTAAAGCGGAGGCTATTACTGTCTGGAGAAAAAATGAGACTGGACCGCAAAGCTCACTGATTTGGGCTCCAGAACTTCATTTTATAAAGGGAAAATGGTACATCTACTTCGCTGCAGCGAGAACCGACCAACCGGTAAACGGAACGTTCGACCACCGAATGTTTGTACTTGAGAATGAAAGTCCCGATCCATTAAAGGGAGAATGGATTCATAAGGGACAAGTTAAGACTGAATGGGAATCTTTTTCATTAGATGCTACCGCTTTTGAACATAAAGGTATTTTATATTATGTATGGGCTCAAAGGGATTTTAACATTAAAGGTAATTCCAATATATATATTGCGGAAATGGAAAATCCTTGGACAATTAAGGGGCCGCAGGTAATGCTTTCAAAGCCTGAATTACCTTGGGAGACTATTGGTTTCCATGTAAATGAGGGTCCAGCAATGCTTAAAAGAAATGGAAAGGTTTTCATTACTTATTCATGCAGTGCAACAGATCATAATTATTGCATGGGTTTACTAACGGCTGAGGAAGATAGTGATTTGTTAGACCCTGCTTCTTGGACTAAATCTCCAAATCCTGTTTTTCAAAGTGCACCGGAAAATGGACAATATGGACCAGGTCATAATAGCTTTACAGTTTCAGAGGATGGGAGCGAGGATATTTTAATTTACCATGCCCGTAATTATACCGAAATTGAAGGGGACCCCTTGTATGATCCCAATCGTCATACACGGGCACAAGTATTTAAATGGAACCAGGATGGCTCTCCAAACTTTGGGATCCCATTACCGGATGCGGTGAATAAAAGTTAAAGTAAAAGCTAGTGATGAAATATTAATATTCAGCTTGGAATCTTTCTGCAATGCCGTGGAAAGATTCACTTGCATTTTAGCATAGTTAAATTTGACTTATATAATACGTAAAGGGGACCTTATATGAATGTTTCTAAAGGTTTTTGGAATTTTGGAGGACTATTTTATTTTTACTTTATAATTTGGGCAATCGTTCTTGGTTTCCTCCCATTATGGTTAGAAGATGTTGCCGGTCTTAACCCAAGTGAAACAGGCATTGTTTTTTCATCGATGTCATTAATTGCACTATGTTATCAACCTTTTTTAGGAATCATTTCAGATAAATTGGGATTCAAAAAAAACTTATTTTGGGTTGTCGTAATCCTTTTAATGTTTATGGGGCCTTTCTTCAGCTTCCTTTATGCCCCATTACTAAAAGCGAATATAGTTATAGGAGCAATTATAGGAAGTGTATACCTTAGTGCAGTATTCAACGGCGGGGTGGGGGTTGTTGAATCCTATATAGAAAGAGTGAGTCGTAATAATGGTTTTGAATATGGCAGGGTAAGGTTATTCGGATCTATAGCAGGGGCTACGGCCTCATTGATTGGGGGAGTAATGTTTGTAAAAAACCCTAATTCAATTTTTTGGTTTGCATCAGGTGCTGCAGTTTTTTTAGCTATCTTATTATTTATGGCTAAAATAGAAGGTCAAGACCATATCAAGTCAGTAGGCTCGAAGGATAAAGGAAATGAAATTAGTAAAAAAGCTGTTTTTTCGATATTTAAAATAAAGAACTTCTGGTACCTTTCATTCTTAATAATCGGCACGGCCGCCATATATGATGTGTTCGATCAACAGTTTCCTAACTATTATGTACAATTCTTTTCTTCTAAAGAATATGGAACGGATATATTTAGTAAGCTAGTCTCCATTCAAGTTGGACTTGAAGCCATATTAATGATTTTTGCCCCTGTGATCGTAAATAAAATGGGTGCTAAAAATGGGCTGATTCTTTTCGGTGTATTAACTTTCGTTCGTATTTTTGGAAGTGCAATAGCTACGGGCCCTGTTCTCTTATCAATATTCAGGTTGATTGCAGCTTTTGAAATGCCCTTACTCTTAGTTTCCATTTTTAAATACATTACAGGAGTATTTGATACTAGGCTAAGTGCAACCATTTATTTACTGGCATTTAATTTTGCGAAACAGAGTGCCATTACTATTTTTTCTTCTGTAGCGGGTAGTATGTATTCATTCATGGGTTTCCAAAACACATATTATTGCTTAAGCGCAGTTGTTTTACTTGTTACCCTTATTTCTTACTTTACTCTATCAAATGACAAAAAAATGCAAATCGAAATTAAACCGCCCCTTTATAGTGCAACTAACTAATAAACATGAGTTGTATTCTATTTGGGAACCAGTTTATGAAAAAGATTATCATAAATTATGTATGCGTTTTCAAATGTTTAATTGAAGAACTTTGCGACACTCCTGCAAGAAAAACTTGGTAGCCGAGACACCAAGACGCTTGCTTTGATGAGACTTGGCAGACAGTTGGCGGAATGGGAGCCGATTTCTGAAAAGCTGGAACGTTTTTTTATAAAAAAACGTTCCAGCTTTTCTTTGAGTTTATCTACAGTCTGATTAAAGGGTCTTATGCCCTTTAATTCTTTTACTGTCTAGGGCCCCATATAATGACTGAAACACCGATCAAACAGATTACAGCTCCAATCCAATCATATAAATCAGGGGTTTTCTTATCGATGCCCCACCCCCATAAAACAGAAAGAACAATGAAAACCCCGCCATATGCAACATATACACGGCCAAAGGTAGGGAACGTTTGAAATGTTGCAATGATGCCGTATAACACCAGCCCGAAACCTCCGGCTAAACCTAGAAAAATGGATTTACCTTCTCTTAACCAAAGCCAAATAAGGTAACCGCCGCCAATTTCCGCCAGACCAGCCATAACGAAAATTACAATAGTAACCAACATATATGTATACCTCGCTTCCTCGTTGAAATTTTATCATAGATGAAACAGTAAATGATCATACTTTACAGTGTTGTTAGTAAATTAAACTGGCATCACCGTTAAGGCATGAATATGATTCTTCATAAAAGAGATATTGTTATCATGTTGTTTGTGCTGATTTGGTGTCCTTCTATCTGTTGTGTTCGATGGGGTTAACATTGCTGGCGCCGAGCTTGATGCTGAACTTGATCAACACAGCCTATTATGGTTTTGGGCAATTCCTGCCTGGATTATTATCGATTTTCTTTTTTCGCTCCATAAGACCTGCAGGTATTGCAGCGGGCCTCATTGCGGGGAATCTGTTCGCCATAGGAATGCATCTGGCTCAGATGAATTTCTTGAATATTAATATAGGCTTAATTGCTTTATTGATAAACTTCACAGTTGCTTATGCCATCAGTATGTATTTGAAAAGAAAACAGAAAGCCCAGACCGCTTTTGAAGAACCAATTGCCTGCAATAGTATTGAATTAGAAGAAACCTATCCAAAAAACTCTGTCATTGTCGATTAATATTTCTTACGATAAGATGCATTCAGATTTAATTCAACCATACATTATTGTAATAGGCTTAAAAATTCGTTAAATATCCAGAAAAAGACCAGTTTTTTTATCTCTAACTTGGGTTGCAATACAGATGCAAAGGGTACTATACCTAAATAGGAATATAGTAATCTAGTTGAGGAGTTGCAGCCATGAAATCCCGATCATTTGCATACATGTTAGCGCTATTTCATTCAAGTATTGTCGGCCTATCTTTTTTATTCACGAAAATGGCGATTGCTGAATCGAATCCGCTTGATACTTTGGCGTTCCGGTTCACGATTTCTTTCGCCATCATTTTATTCCTGGTCGCCGTAAAAGTCATAAAGGTGAACTATTCTTGGGAGTCGGTTAAAAATCTTGTACCACTTTCCCTATTATTCCCAACTCTTTTCTTTGCCTTTCAAACTTTCGGACTTAAGTATTCGCAATCCACCGATGCTGGAATTCTGTCAGCCGTCACTCCAATTCTAACATTGATGATAGCTGGATACTTCCTTAAGGAGAAAACATCTTTATATCAAAAACTTTCGATTTTCTTGTCGGTAGTTGGGGTCATTTTTATTTTTGTGATGAAAGGGAGCAGCATCAATTTTTCTGACATGCTTGGGATGGTATTGATCCTGCTATCCTGTATTGCAACTGCTTGTTATACAACGATGACCCGTTCACTTGCCAGGAACCATACACCAGGTGAAATGTCCTTTTTCATGATGGGAACAGGCTTTGTCATTTTTAATGCAGCTGCACTCGTTACCCATTTAAAACAAGGTACGATGGCGGAATTCTTTACACCATGGTCGAGCATGGAATTCATCAGTTCCATTTTGTATTTGGGAATATTGGCTTCATTGGTCACTTCATTATTATCCAATACGATTTTATCAAAAATAAAAGCGTCGCAAATGAGTGTGTTTGCCAATCTTTCCACTGTTGTCACGATTGCGGCAGGAGCTCTCATTCTAAATGAAAAGCTTACGATCTATGATATATTGGGTTCGATACTAATCATTTTAGGCGTAATAGGCACCAATTATTTTGGAGTGAAGAAAGAGCATTCAATAAAAGTGAATCTTGAGTATAATGAAGGGAAATTGTAAATGAAAAAGGTCCATCCCAATATGGATGGACCTTTCGACTGTAGACAAACTCGATGAAAATCGAGTTTGTCTACAGTTTTTTTTGGCTTGTTTGGACGTTGATTGGAACGTAGGGCACTCGCTTTCCGCGGGCGGTCAGGGAGACTCCTGCGGGGTCTCCCCTAGACGCGCTTTACCCGCAGGAGTGTCGTACACCCGCTCCAATCAACTTAGATATAACATTTAGATAGAAACCAGACCTGAGGGGGGAAGGTATTGCTTTGGGTCATTTGGTTCGGGAACATCATTTGATGAATGATACGTTTTCCGAACCCCTTTTTTCATTTCCACCATCTTGTTTGAGGGAAGTCCGTTGAACCAAGCACTACCGGTTCGCCTATTTGAGGTGTGCAGACCTGGACACCCAGGTCATTGGCCGCTTTTGTTACCCGTTCTATCGGATCTGTCCAGTCATGAAAAGACAATGTGAAACCTGCCCAATGAATGGGGATCATCCGTTTTCCTTGTACATCGATGTGTGCTTGAACAGTTTCTTCCGGAATCATATGGATGGTTGACCAACGTTCATCATATTGGCCGCATTCCATTAAAGTTAAATCAAATGGACCATATTTTTCGCCGATTTCTTTAAAATGGCTGCCATAACCACTATCGCCGCTGAAATATACCTTTTCTTGTTTTCCTTTAATTATCCAAGAACACCAAAGTGTCGTATTGCCATCGCCTAAACTTCTACCAGAAAAATGCCTTGCAGGTGTACAAATAAATTGCAAGTCCTTGAATGAAGCTTCATCCCACCAATTATGTTCCTGAATCAGTTCTTGTTTAACGCCCCATCTTTCTAGATGTCCACCGACACCGAGTGGGACAATGAACTGGTTGACCTTATCTTTTAATTTCTTTATCGAGAAATAATCCAAATGATCGTAGTGATCATGTGAAAGCAGGACGGCATCGATAGGAGGAAGCATATCGATATCAAAAGGCAGCTCCCCGCTAAAGCGCTTGTTCCCGAACCATGGAAAGGGAGTGGGTGCTTTGCCAAACATGGGATCCACTAAAATGGTTTTCCCATCTAACTCCAACATGAATGCAGAATGACCAAACCAGGTGATTTTATTGGAATTCTTAGAAGCGGGTTCTTTTTTTCCAATTATAATGGGACTGTCGGGCCTCCTCTTTGGATTAGGTTTTATGAAATCACGTAAAATGGAACCAGTATGCCTAAGACTCATCGCTTGACTGGCAGGAATCTGATTTTGGAATTTCCCTTTGGCAAAATTCTCTTTAGTAGTGAAACTTCTTACCTTTTCTTTGTTTGTCCGTCTTCCAAGCGGAGGATAGAGGTTAAGGAAAAGTAACAAGAGTATAAAAGTAGAAATGAGGATCTTAATAATTTTCATCATGATAGCTTCCTCCAATAGTAATCATAGCTTTTATTAATACATATCATATCATAGAATTTATACGGTTATTTACTATGATGTCCCACAATATAAATGATAAAGATATCTGTAAAATCACATTGGGTGGAGTGTTTTTTCTTTTGGCAAATGTTTAAGTTTCACCCGTCTCAGGCAGGGAATAGAGGTATATATAATGAATAATATAGAGGACGGGATAAGGAATGTAGCAGCTGAATGGTAGGGGGATAAATCGATTGTTAATGTTTTTCAGAGTCTTTGTATGGGTAGTATTTATTGCATTATTAGCCTATGTCATTCTTTCTTGGAAATATAAAGAGAAGGTTAGTAAAAGGATTGAAGCGATTCGAAAAACCTGGTATATCATTTTTATACTGGGAGCACTGATTTATTGGAATTTCTATCCGATGAGCATTTTTAATGAGTGGGAAAATTTCTTGATCATGGCTATCGTATTCATCCTGATTGATATGTTTGTGTTCTTGAGCATGTATATATCGAAGATTGGCGATAACGAGCTATCCTATGCAACAAAAGCTGTTGCGGAAAGTGATAAACTATTAACGGATAATAGGGAAAAGGTCAAGAATATGTTTCATCTCCTAAAGAAAGAAGGAATACCTGAGTATTATCAAACGAATAAGGAATACTTGGCTTATTTGAGCATTCTCCTTCAAGCATATGCAGCAAAGGAAGGGATGAACGTGAAAATCCTTCCTTTCAAAACCGAACAGGACAAGCAGTCGGTGATAAATGGGGTTCCGAACTTGAATGGCAGTACCATTCGTGCTACATTGGAAAGAGAAGATACGTATTATAATGATGAAGAAAAAATGGCTCTGCAGCCTGTTAGTATTTTGATGGAACCCTATATCCTTGACGTTAAATCAGAAAGCTTCGTTTCAGAAGTCGATTGTTTATTGATAGCATTATTAATCATGATGTTCGATATGGTCATAAAACAAAAACCAGGTGGTGAAGGATAAATGAGCATTTATGATAAAGCCGGCAACGACGTGTCAGTTGCCGTAATCAAACCACAGGTTAAAATACCCGATGTAGGTTTAAGTCCCCACACTAAAAAAGTGATGAAACAGAACGAACGCATCATTCTGAAACAAAAAGAAAAAGCTGCACGCTTCAGCCGGTTAAAAAGTGTTTTGTGAAAAGGAAGGGGTTTTTCCTTTCCTTATG
The DNA here is from genome assembly GCF_046715815.1 of Peribacillus sp. S4. Taxonomy (NCBI): domain Bacteria; kingdom Bacillati; phylum Bacillota; class Bacilli; order Caryophanales; family Bacillaceae; genus Peribacillus; species Peribacillus sp. S4. The sequence goes on from NZ_CP175708.1 coordinate 2,563,402, forward strand.
ATATTTAATGGTTAACCCGCATATACTATTCAAAATCAAAGAATAGGAAGGGTCTTTCAGAATATGAACAAAAAGCCCGAGAGAGTTAACATCCCGGTCCCCTCCGCTTCACCATCCGAGAAACGGATACATAAGGCAAATGCCGACCTGCTCAAGCTTTTGCAAAGGCTGAAAGCGAAACGTTGGATTTTTTAAAGGTGAAAGAAAGCCAGTCTCCTAAGGAGAACTGGTTTTTTTATTTGGCTGTTTTCGCATACTTTGTTGCTATTTACTAAGTAGTGCGGTGTGGTTGATTTCCCCTCCAGATGCTCGCTTTCCTTGGTGCGGGCGGTGAGCCTCCTCGGCGTAAACGCCTGTGGGGTCTCACCTGTCCCGCTGCTCCCGCAGGAGTCTCGCACTTCCGCTCCAATCAACCTTGTTTTAAAAATAACAATCTTTACGAAAAGAGCATTTTATTTTTTACATGATCACTCAGGGTGGAAGTATTGAATATTTTTCCGTCCAGACTCTTTGGCCATATACATGGAACGGTCTGCTTTTTTCAAAAGTGAGTCCATTTCCATACCATGATGAGGATAAAAGCTAATCCCTATGCTAGCTGATACAAAATGATCATTTCCATTAATGGTAATGGGCATTGTGGATAAACTGTTCAATAATAATTCAGCGTTTTGCTGAGTGCTTTTCATTAAATCCTCACAATGCGAAGGATTTAATAATACAATGAATTCATCACCACCGATTCGAGCCACCTGACTGCCTTCGGGGACGGTTTGCAAAAAACATTCGGCAGCCTTTTTGATGACGCCGTCACCAGTATCATGTCCAAAGGAATCATTAAAAAATTTAAAATGGTCAAGATCGATGTAAAGAAGGGCCATTTCATCGTTCGTTTTATCTTGATGATAATCAAAATAATTATAAATGAAGTTCCGATTATAAAGACCTGATAAAGGATCCCTGATAATCCCTTTTTCAAGATTGATGGCATGACTAATCAAAGCTGCCATAGACTTAATGAGGGTTAGGTCATATTCTTTAAAAACATGAGGATTAATGTCGAATGCACATAATGTCCCAATGATTTCATCCTCATTTATTAGGGGAGCTCCCATAAAACACCCATTCCCGATAAACCTCGTTGCAGGGTGGTCACTAGTCAATTCATGTTTCCATAAATTCGGGATAACGAGTGGTTCCAAGCCATTCTCAACAACTAATTTACAATAAGCCATATTATAAGGAAGGATGTCACCTTCACAAATTAACTTTGCATTTCTATTGAAGGACTTGATCATGAAACTCTGGATGGGATTCACTATAGAAAGGAAAAATGTATTGACCTCAATGGTTTGAGCTAATAGTGCTAATACTTCTTTAGCGATGGAATCAAAATTTTTATAATAGTTGATATCTTGCTGAATCATTCTCAGGCTCCTTTTTTTATCTATATTCTTTTTAGGTTTTCTGATGTTATTTCTTATATTCAAAGCAAAGACACAAAAGCGTAATCTGAATATCGTGACAGTTGCCCGGATTTCCTCTAAACTCAATTAAGGGGTTGGAATTGTATTATGGATGAATCATGTAATCGGGAAAGTTGAAAAATGGACCTTTACTTAATTTTCGGCTTTTTTTTATTATCATTAAATTCTCCTGATTATAAAACGATTCTGGCCAAGGCTGGGTATCTCTTCATAATCCATAAATTCTAATCAGTATTTATAGCATTATACTGTAAATGAAATGGTGAGAGTAACTTTAATGTGCATATTTGGCATATTTTTGATATTCACCTTGGAAAGCAAAGCAACCTGGCATTTTTGCATCCTCTCATGATAACGGAGCTCATGAATTTAAATGATAAAACGAATGTACCAAACTCATTTTAAACAAGAATTTGGGGAGGATAAAAGGAAGTAATAAAGTACATATTGGATAATTCAAAAGGGGATCACTATGGGAAAATTAGAAAGTATATATCCTATTGCTATAGAGAATACAAAAGAAAAAATCATCCAGGATATTGATTTTTATTTAGAGAATCAAGAGACAATGCCTTCTTATTCAGCATATATATCAGACAGGACGACTTTTATTGAGCAAATTTGGATTAATGTTTGGATAAATAAAGCATCAAATGATGTGCCCAGAAAGGAAAAAAAGGCTTTTTTAAGCGAAAGGGGATTTGTAACGGAAGGTTCAGACCATAAGCTGATCAATAGCATGTTCCGGAACGAATTAAAGAAGTATCGCCCATTTGATGGCTTAACGTGGATTAAAAAAACCTTTGCCGACAATCAAGAAGATTGGGAGAAGAGATATAAAAATGCAAGGGAGAAATTCTTTAGGCGACAAGAAGAACAGCGGCTTGCCAAACAGCGTTGGAAAATACGCGCAAGGCTGCAAGAAGAAGCCCATTCATTTTTCGAAAATAACTCACTTCTTTTATATTTACATGTCAGGTATTATATTGCCGGTATAATGGCAAAAGATCTGAAGAATAAGCCTAAATTCCAATATGTCGATCCGTACTTGCTTGAAGAACAATTAGTTGAAGAGGGCGGTTTTCAAGCTGCCGAATACCTAATGGTCACTGACTTTTTCGAAGAGCTGACAGGCGATATCCATTCGTTAATCGGTTGGGGCCGGAACCGTTATGAATATGAAAATTACTACTACAGGTATGAAAGGTTAGTTTCGGATTTCATAATGAAATTAGCCCCTGACAAATACTTGAACCATCTATCTGCCGCCCTGCATCATGATTTTTTGGAGTCATATGGGGAAAGGCTGACGGACGATGCCCTTCAAGGTATACTAAGCGATGAATTGGCCGATTTGTCTCAGTCCTGTTTTGATGAGCTTCAGGAAGAATACCTTTCTGATTTACTGAAGCTTGAAGGAATTCCTTTTAATGAAATATTGCACGAAGAAATATTTGAAAAAGACGTGGAGAACAGAGAAAGAAGAAAAGCTGAAGTATTGGCAGAAGAAGCCAGGAAGCGGGCAGAAGAGCAAAGGATGATCGATGACATCATCGGTAAGGCCTATACTCCATCATTAGGAAAAAAAGTTAGATATGTTTTGCATATAGGTGAGACCAATACAGGGAAGACGCATAAGGCCCTGGAAAAAATGAAACAAGCGGAAAGTGGTATGTACCTGGCTCCACTTAGACTGCTTGCACTGGAAGTGTTTGATAAATTAAATGCGGATGGTGTACCTTGCTCATTAAAAACCGGTGAAGAAGAAAAGGCTATTGAGGGTGCGAAACATGTCTCCAGTACCGTTGAAATGTTTCATGAAAAAGACTACCATGAAGTAATCGTCATAGATGAAGCCCAAATGATTGCCGATAAAGATCGAGGCTTTTCTTGGTTTAGGGCAATTACGCAAGCTAATGCGAATGAAGTACACATAATCGGGAGCAATAATATCAAAAAGATGCTTCTGAACCTTCTGAATGAAGCAGATTTAGAACTTCACGAATATAGACGGGAAATACCGCTTGAGGTGGAACAAAGGGAGTTTGGACTGAAGTATACCAAAAAAGGGGATGCCCTCATTTGTTTTTCTAGAAGGCAGGTACTGGAAACAGCATCCCGGCTTAAAGAGAGTGGACATAATGTCAGCATGATATACGGCAGTATGCCTCCTGAAAATAGAAAACGGCAAATAGAATTATTCAATCGCGGTGAAACATCAGTTGTCGTTGCCACCGATGCGATTGGAATGGGATTGAACTTGCCAATACGCCGCATCGTCTTTCTTGAAAATGAAAAATTCGACGGGACACGAAGAAGAAGATTGACTTCTCAAGAAATCAAGCAAATCGCAGGCCGAGCGGGTAGAAAAGGGATTTATGACACGGGGAAGGTAGCATTTACAGCAGAAATCAAAATCATGAATAAGTTGCTGGAACAGGTAGATGAGCCAGTTCAAACCTTCACAATCGCCCCAACCTCTGCTGTATTTGAACGTTTTCAAAAATATTACCGGAACCTGGGGACATTTTTCGAAATGTGGGAGAGGTTTGAGCCTCCTAAAGGCACGAAAAAGGCTTCGCTATCGGAAGAAAGGGAGCTTTACGAACTGATACGGGATACAGAAATCGAAGCTCGTTTTTCTTTAATGGATTTATATGGTTTCCTGCATATTCCTTTTTCGGCAAAAGAACCAAGTCTGATCAGACAGTGGCTGGAAACGGTCGAAGCGATTGCCGAGAACAGTGACCTTCCTGAACCGATCATCAAGACAAGGAATCTTGAGGAATTGGAGCTATCTTATAAAGCGATAGGTCTTCATCTTTTATTTTTATATCGGATGGGTAAGCGTACGGAAGCTGTTTATTGGGAGCGTATCCGTGAAGAAATCAGTGATGGCGTTCATGATCAGTTAAAAGATGAAATGTTGAATTATCAAAAAAAATGCAAGCGCTGTGGAAAAAGGCTGCCTGATGACTCACGTTTTCAAATATGTGACGCTTGTTATCATAGAGGGATTAGAAAGACGCACAGATTCAATTAAACGAATTCTTTTAATAATAACCCGAATACATTGCATTCGGGTTATTGGTGTTTGCATAAATCACTAAGTCGTTCGTTTCAGTTTAGCAATAAACGCTGCTTGCCGCTTCATTCGTTTATCCGCTTTCTTGTCATGCACCACTAGGATTGCATGAATTAATCCAGGGACATAAAAAAATAGTGTGAGGACCAAATTAAGCACAGCCTGAATGGGTTTACCGGCCAATAAAACCGCTAATGGAGGGAAAAGAATCGCAATTAAATAAAGAATGGTGAACACTCTCCAATATAATGTTTTTTAACTGACTTCGGTTTGTTTCTCTTAATGGTTACTTTACTTTAAATGAGCAGCAATTTGGTTACTGATGTTCCATTTTCCTGATGATTCCCCTTGTTATCGCCTTGATAAATATATGCTCAAGAGCCCGATTCATACCTACTGAGCAATCTGGCTCAAAGAAGCAGTCTTTTACCCCGATATAGGAGGGACATGGTTATTCATCGTTTTTGCTGCCATCGGTCAACGTGTCGCGTTTTTGTGTTAGAATAATCAGAATACTAACTGACGAAAGCGGGAGATTTATGAAAAAAAAGATAGGCTGTTTGCATGCACACTATACAAATGTAGAATACATAGAAAACGCATTCTCGAAATTCGATATTGAATGGCTTCATTTTGTAGATCCGGGATTGATGCAACGGGTGTCAACGGATGAAAATTTTAATTATTCGGATGCTCAAAAAAAGGTTAAACAACAGGTCGAATGGATTGCCGAATGTAAAGTGGATGCCATCCTGATAACTTGTACAAACTATATTGCTTTATTAAACGAAGAACAACTATCTTTACCCATGCCCATCATTAAAATCGATGAACCATATTTTGAGCAAATTTGCCAATTGCAGCAGCCGCAAATGATATTATTCACGAACCCTGCCACTGTTGAAGGAACGGTCAAACGTTTAACTGCACATGCTGAAAAATTTGGGACTGTGGATTTTGAAGTCATCATTATCGACGATGCCTTTGAATTCATTATGCAGGGATTGGGAGAAAGATATAATCAGGAAATCATGAATTATTTATCCCAGTTTAAAAACGAAAATAGACGGCTGTCTGTAGCTCAACTATCAATGGTCGAAGCGGCAAGGAGATATGAACTTCAGACAGGACAGACAGTTTTAAATCCATTGCATGCATTGGTTGATTCCATGATCGATCAACTAGAACTAAGTTCCTTGAGTGGCGTTTGAATACGAGGAAGTATTTTGCCCATGAACGGAATGATTGTTAAATTCAAAAAGTGTCTTTGGGTATGAATTCATGAATGATCTGGTTAAATCACAATGCAGGGATTTCAGAAGATAAACTCGAAAAAAAAGCGAGTTTGACTGCCGTTTTTTATTTAGGCTCTTTTCGTAAAGATTGTTGTTTTTAAAACGAAACTATTTAAGGTTGATTGGAGCGGAAGTGCGAGACTCCTGCGGGAGCAGCGGGACAGGTGAGACCCCACAGGCGTTTACGCCGAGGAGGCTCACCGCCCGCCCCGCGGAAAGCGAGCATCTGGAGGGGAAATCAACCACAACTCACTACCTGGTAAATAGCAACAAAGTATGTAATTTCAGAAATCCATTCCTTTCCGACTACTGTCTGCCAAGCCGCATCAAAGAGGCTGTGGTGTCCCGGCTAGCCAGTAACTCGGCAGGAGTGTCGCAAATTTGTTCAATCCAATAAGGATTATAGTAAAAAACATGATGAAGGATAATCTAGTCTTATTATATATTTTAGGTAGAACCCCATTTTACAAACTGAAATCCCTATGCAGGGATTTTTTTTATGCCTTTGTACGGATTTGTTCTCGTATGTTTTCAAGTTCTTCGAGGGATAGATCCGTCAGGGAATTTTTAATTTCCTCTTCGACCCGTTTTCGGTCAAGCTCCCTATATTCGCTCCACCAATCCCGCAGCCCTTCGGTGTTTTCGAGAAGATACTCTATATCGATTTCTTCTTGCTCATCATCTGATAAATATCGCATGACTGCACCTAATAATCGATTGAGTTTAGCTGCTTCACTTTCCTTCTCAGGTGAAGCGGGGGTATCTTTAACTTCTAAATCATCTTTAGCAGGAACATTCCGAGGTGTCATAATATCCTCCTGTTTTTAATACTAGTGTGCCTAAAAAGGGCGATTTTCAATAGATGTTTTTCGTATTTGTTGAAATTTCTTGGTAAATAAATTTCAACAAACACCTCGTTAGAATATATAAGAAATATCATCATCCTTTAATAGGTTCAAAAAGTAGTCAGTTGGTAAGGGGGAAGGATAATAAAAGGAATAGCTAATGCTATTCCTTACAGTTTGTAGACAAAAGGGGTACGGAATTAATAAATTCTGAACCCCTTTTGAAATTTCCTCTGAATTTCGCCTAAAGTTATGAGATTGGGGCTCTACGAGTGCACTATGTTAGGCCATTTTTGGACCTGGCCATGTTCAATTGGCCATCTTCTTTAAATTTAATGGCAGCCTCCATTTTACGAACCAAATGGTTCGGTGGCACAAGTTGATCTATAGTAATCATTTCAAGCTGATCTAGCTGAATAGAATCATGTTTAGAAGTCATCCTCATCACCTCAGGTTTTAATACTTAAAACAAAACTCACTCCAGGCAACAGTGTTCTATCTAAAAGGTAGGACAAAGTTGATTGGAGCGGGTGTACGAGACTCCTGCTTAGAAAATCGCGCCTAGGGGAGACCCCGCAGAAAGCGAGCCTTACGTTTCAATCAACGTCCAAATTGTACAAGCCATAAAAATGGACAAACTCGATTTTCATCGAATTTGTCTATAGTCTTAAAGGAATAGCTAATGCTATCCTTACATCAAGCGACTATTTTTCTGCATTCTTCTGCGCATCACAAACAAGCCTCGGCACATTTTTGACACTGTTCATGATCGTGTTTTTTGCATTCATTTCCGCAGCTTTCACAAATCTTGACAAAACATTAGCCAACTCTGAAATAAACGGGGTTCCTCTACCTATCGCCTGTGCTAAAAAAGAGCAAATATCCGCACATTCCCGATCCAAGCGAATGCTTTCCAGCATCATGTTTACATGTTCTTCTTTTAAGCATGCGTCGTAACAATGATTACACGCCTTTACTATTATCCATTAAACTACCCTTTAAACTTCTTTTGGGGAAAGGTAAATGGTTCTTTAAAACTGATCGGACAAGTAATGGACTATAGGGAATGAATGAAAGGGACAATGCATAAATTTAAATGAAAGGAGTGGATATATGAAAATGTTCATTAAATTAAGTGTTGCCAGTGTCACCGGAGCCGTCGTGTATTTGATATATAATGTCAACCAGACGCTGCGTAAAGGAATGGGAACGCTCGAAGAGACAAATAAGACACTGGAAGAGGTAAGAAATGCTGTCCATGGATTGACGCAAGAGTCCAAACAACTGATCCACTCTGCCAATCAAATTACTGCGGATGTAAAAGGGAAGATGGAAAATGTAGATCCATTGCTGGAATCCGCTCAAGATGTTGGGGAAATGATTCATAATGTAACCAATACCATGAAAGAAGCCAGTTTGGAAGGCCGCCCCAAGGATTTATTCACACCGTCAGCTCCTTCAACTCGAACTAAAGCTGGGGGGGTTCAAATAAAACTCAGATAGAATCATCATTTATCTTTAAAAACAGGCACCCCGGGATTCACTAACCTATTAAAAGCAATTGTTTCTACCATTTAATTCAGAGGGGGAGCTTTATCTTGATTATTCAATATAGTGTGGCTGCAATCGCTTTAGCCTTCATTTGGTTGGTCGTATTTTTGATAAGTACACTTCAAAAGGGAATGGTCACGATAGGGGAAGCCAATCACACATTGGTTGAGGTGCGAAATGCCATCCACGATTTATCCGGCGAATCGAAACAACTATTGCAAACTGCAAATGAAATCACCGACGATGTAAAAGCTAAAATGAAAACGGTTGAACCATTATTGGATTCTGCCCAGGACGTTGGTGAAGCGATACATTCGGTTACAAACTCTGTTAAAAAAGCCACTAACGGCTTCCGTACAGAGTTTTCCCCGAAAAAAATCAATGCTATCAAACCCAAAAGCCAAATTAGATAAAAAAGAAAAAAATGAAAAAAATAAAAATGAAAGACACTGCCGGGTTTTGGAGTGTCTTTTTTGATGGTATGTAAAATAGCCGTACTCTTATGCCTCATTTGGATATTGTTAATGGTTTATATCTATAAGACCCATTTCTCTCATACAGATCTCTTAACACCCTGTATGAGAATATGGAACAAACATAAATGTTGTATGTTTTGTGGGATTGTAGGACAAGTAATTATTTTTCTGTCTTGTCACCTGTAGAGTGACCGGATGTTTTTGAATCACTGGAATGCTTGACGCCTTTACTAACATATGGTTTGGCGCTTTTTTTCTTGTTGGCACTTGTTTTCCAACGATTCCAGCCCTTCTTGCCCGTTCCAGTGCCCGTACCTTTACCCGTTCCGCTCTTAGCCTTAGCTTTACTCATGAAATCACTCCATTACTATTGTATGGTTAGTTTAAACCATTTTACTTGATTATTACCCAAGTATGTTGAAATATACAGTAACGAAGGTGATATGTACAGGGAAAGGCTCAATATTTTTAATCTAAATCTTTATAAACCAATAATAGCAAGGTTTTTGCCGTGCGGAACTTGCTTTTGGCTTCACTTTATCGATATCGATCTTGATTTCGTCAGTAAGATGCTTATGCCGATTTTTTTGCAAATGGTCAAGTAGTGCATGAAGGTTAATAATACCGCACCAGTGTTCATTCCTAAAATGATTCCTCCCATATTAAGAGAAGCCTGTGACCCTAGGATATACATCATTAAAAAGGCAACAATATGGGACCATACGGTATGGATGAAAGCATCTTTCACTAAACCCAGGCCAATGAGATAGGCTTGCATGGGAATGACAAAAAAATGAAAAAGGAAGTAAGGACATAATAATTTTAAATAGTATGCGGCAGAAGTTGAAGAAAAAAAGAGGGAGGTCAAAGGTTCCGCAAAGAAATAAATGAAAAACACGGCCGGAACTCCATACAATACGGTGAAAGACATCGATTTTTGCAATAAAACCCTCAATTTTTCTTTATCCTGCCTCTTGTATGCATTCGAAACATTCGGAATGAGCATGATCATTAAGGAATGCGCGATAAAGGCTGGAAAGAAGCCAATCGTCATTGCAACTCCAGTAAGCATCCCAAAATGCTCTGTAGCCACTACCGCACCGAATCCTGCCGAGAGAAGGGCAGTGTGGATCAAAAAAGGTTGGATGGCATTTGTTATCGCATGAAAGATCCTTAACCCCATGGTGGGCAGAGAAACCGCCAATAACTTTTGCCGTGCAAGTTTACCGGTTGTCCGTGAGTTCGTACCGCGCCTCATGATCCGCATTTGAAGAATCAAAAGGTTGATCAAGTAAAGAAAAACGAGGAACTCACTGCCAATCAAAACAAAAAAGGCCATCAATAATGACTTTTCCTGGTTAAAATGAAATAAGTTAAAGATGAGGAAAAGCAAGCCGAATTGAATGATATCTTTTAAAAAGTTGGAAAAGGCAATCTTCCCCATTTGCTGGACACCCATGAAATAGCCTCTTGCAATCGACGAAAAGGCAACTATTGGGATCAGTGTGATGAGCAGCCATTTAATATAGGGATGGTATTTGTCCATTATGGATGAAAAGTAAAGTATGAAAGGCATGACTACACACATTACCAATACGACGACTGCAGCCATCTTAAGTGCATGAATGATAAGATTATAATGCATGGTCTGTTTATTTTCCGCAACGAATTTTGAGATGGAAATATGTAATTCAAGGCTGGCGATCACATATATCAAAAAGAAAATTGGCAATATGGACATATAAAGCCCCATGCCCTCTTCGTGTAATTCCCTGGCTAGGAGCATGTTCACTAAAAATTCGATACATTCACCAAAAAACGCTGCGACAATCAAGATGAGCGTTCCTTTATAAAAAGATTTCATGTTGGTCCACTCCTAACAAGGTGTTTGTATAAAGATATGAGACATGCCATGGAATATTCATGAGGAACTGCAGATCACGGCTATACAAAAGGCGATTATGCCTATGGCAATCCTTATTAATCGCTGTTGAAAGATAAAAAATTAAATAAGGGTAAGCTCGGGAAATGGAATGAATCGATTTGGTTACAATCATTTCTAATGGGAAAATCATTAGCCATGACATTTATCAAAAGGCTTCATACGGTGATATTCCAATCGAGGGCTTTTTTGTTGCCATGTTTCCTTTGTCGAAAGTGTCAGAAGAACATAAGAGTGGGACACGAATTTCGCTTTGAAATTCAAGCTTTATTTTGCTATCCTTTAGCAGAGGGGATGATCAATATGAAATTCACATCTATTAGTCAATCAAATATAGATGAATTGTGCATTGCGTTTGAAAGTTGTCTTACGAAACATGACATTACATTTAAATATGTAGATATGATGGAGGATAACGGAATCATATCGTTTATTTTTTGTGATGACCCGGAAAATGCGAGATCTGTCGACATGGAAAGTGAACGCTTCATTGGATTGGACACCGATTACATAGCTAAGGAAATTTTAGAGCCAATCCTGCCTAAATTAAAAGAATTTGCACAATATAAAATCATCGATTAAGATGATTTTTTTTGTTTTGACATTTGGTTTTTATTGCCCAGATGTATCTTGAAATTTAACTTCCTATATATATACAGGGGTGGTTAGGGGAACTAAAAAAGCTGGAAAGCGGTTTACCATTGGGTAGCTGGCAGGAATGGTGACTAAATAAAAGAAATACCCTGGGTGTGTAAACATCCAGGGTATTTCTTCTTTGAAAAGCAATCTTGATGGATTGTAAAAATTACTTTTCACCACTTACTATACTTCGCAGCGTTCTGGATTAAATGACCATTTTTTTACCGGCATTTAATTCAACTTCCTGCTTAGGCGTTTCTATGGTCTTGTTTTTCTTCACTCTAAAGTGATAAACCGCATAACATCCAAGGAAGAATGTTCCCCCGCAATACAGGGCCATTCGCTGCTCAGGAACAAATGCTAAACTGATCATGACGATGCAGTTTGTTGCTAAAGCAAGAATGGGGATGAATGGGTATAGCGGAACTTTGAATTTCAGATTTTCTATCTTTCCACCTTGGCGGGTATATGATCTTCTAAAAGCAAGAAGACTAGCAGATATGGCAATCCAGCCAATTTGTGCACCTAATCCTGCAAGGGAGAGAAGAAAGACAAATACTGTGTCTGCAGCCACTACACTAGAAAGTAAAGACAAACCGGCAATCGCCAGTGTGATGAGCAGGGCATTAAGCGGAATTCCTCTCTTATTCACCAAACCGAGTTTCGGACTTGCCATGCCTTCCCTTGAAAGCGAGTAGAGCATACGTGTGGCAGCATAAAGGCCGGAGTTCGCCACTGACAATAGTGCTGTAAGAATGATGAAGTTCATGATGTCAGCTGCATACGGAACCCCGATACTATCCAGTACAACAACGAATGGACTTTCTGAGATACCTGCTTTTTCCCTTGGAATCATCGCCGAAAGTACAGTGACCGAAAGAACAAAGAAGAAGAGGGTTCTCCACACCGTTTGTTTGATGGATTTTGGTATGACCTTTTCCGGGTTTTCACTTTCTCCAGCGGCAATTCCGATTAACTCTGTGCCCTGGAAGGAAAAGTTCACTGTAATCATTGTGATGAGCAGGGCCGATATCCCATTAGGAAAAAGACCCTCAGCGAAAAAGTTTGAGAAAAATGGTGTCTCTTGTCCACCTTTCATATCAATCAAACCAAACATAGCAGCACCGCCAACGATGATGAACAGAATGATGGCCAATACTTTTATGCTGGAAAAAACAAATTCCGATTCGCCAAATGCCTTTGCTGATAAGGCGTTTAGTGAAAAGATGAGAAAAGCAAAGATTGCACACCACATCCAAACGGGTGATTCAGGGAACCATCTTTGCATAAGCTGGCCTGCCGCCAGAAACTCCAAGGCAACTGTAACTGCCCAACCTAACCAGTAAAGCCATCCAATGGCAAACCCGGTGCCAGGACCGATGAACTTTGTCGCATATGTCTGAAACGAACCGGAAACAGGCATCGCAACGGATAGTTCACCTAGACATAGCATCGTTAAATACATGATGAAGCCGCCGACTATGTAAGAGAGGATAGCGCCGAAAGCTCCTGCTTCATGAATGGTATAGCCCGAACCGATGAAAAAGCCCGTACCAATACATCCCCCTATTGAAATCATAAATAAATGTCTTGCTTTCATGCTCCGTTTTAATTCATTTGGTTGATTTTCTGCTGTTTTCATTGAAAAACTCCTTTACCTGATGGGTGCAAACGGTTTCATTTATGTTGGGACGTTTTTAGGGAATTTGTGTTCTTACAAGTCTAATAGCTTAGAATCTGATTCTTAGTTGATGTCGAATTCCCTCCGAAAGGAGATTACTTCTGCATTAAAGAAGCATGATTCAAGGAACATAGGTACCTATGCAGAATTAATTTCGAAAGCGCCGCTTAATAAAGAAAGAGAAGCCAAGCGTCAGGAAACTAGGGATATAAATTGATTCAAATCGATCATCCGCCAATGGAGGAAGAAGCTCATAAACGAAGTATGGGCTTTTTCCTATGGAGTATCACTTTAAAGAACTCTCTATCTTTCTATCAAAAACAAAGTGTCCGATTATTTAACTTGAGCCAATAAATCAGGAGTGATATGTTCTTCCGCTCCATAAAGTAATTTTTCCCCAAGCAATGAGCCCATTAATGCGACAGCAACTTCAGCCGTTTTATTATGCTCGTCCAATATTGGGTTTATCTCAACAAACTCTGCCGATGTAATGATATTAGCTTCAGCCAGCATTTCCATGGCAAGATGGCTTTCACGGTAGCTAATGCCTCCCATTACAGGCGTACCGACCCCAGGTGCATCATCTGGATCAAGACCATCAAGGTCAAGTGATAAATGTACAAGATCCGTACGTTCTTTCAGATAGGCGATCGATTCTTCCATCACTTTTGTCATACCCATTCTATCAATCTCATGCATCGTATAGACTTTAATTCCTTTTTCCCTGATTAACTCTTTCTCACCTTGGTCTAAAGAACGGGCACCAATGATGACAATGTTCTCTGGTTTGACCTTTGGAGAATATCCGCCGATGTTAGTCAGTGCAGGGTGGCCAAGACCCAAACTTACGGCTAGGGACATACCGTGTATGTTTCCTGATGGGGAAGTTTCGGCAGTATTTAAATCCCCATGTGCATCATACCATATTACCCCTAAGTTTTCAGTATGCTTCGCTAAACCGGCTAATGTACCGATAGCAATGCTGTGATCTCCTCCTAAAACTAAAGGAAAACGATTTGCTTGGATGACTTCATCCACTTTTTGACTCAATTTTTCATTACCTTCTGCTACATCCTGCAGATTCTTTAAATTTGTGTCACTATCACTTTGTGCTCTTTCCTGTATTTCTACTTTAATATCACCTTCATCACGGACAGTATAGCCAATGTTTTCAAGTCTTTCACTTAATCCTGCATATCTGATGGCACTTGGCCCCATATCCACTCCTCTTCTAGTTTGACCAAGATCCATTGGCACACCAATGATTGAAATTTCCTTTTTCATATGTAATTCCTCCTTCGATTTTTCTACCCTAGTATAAGGGTAAAATGATAGATGACTCAACTCGACATTTTTTTGAATATTTATACGATTGAAAAAAGGGTAAAAGTCCTGGGTTTAAATTCCTATTATTGGATATTTATGAATAGGATACATTACCGTGTGGGGTATGAAGGGAACTGGCTGAATTCCTTTGAAATCTGCGATTGTTAAGATTTTTATTCCAGGAATGGAAGTGATAGCGTTACCAAACTGAATCGGTGGCCGAAGGAAGATTCTGAAGATATTGAATATATTATACTGGTTACATTTATTCATCAAAATGAGCGGTTTCACCTAAAATGCATGGAAGGATTTTTCATTTTTATATTAAAAAAATTTTTTTGACGTGAGAATAAAGAACTTTTTCTCTAATGTGGTTAACCGCGAGAAACGATTCATTACAAAAAATAGGATAGATTACTAGAGGAAAGTGCCATTTTGAAGGGTTTGTTTCACATATACAAAAAAGGTAAAGAGCGGCTGCCTTTTACCTTCCTGTTAAACTATATGTTGGTTTCAAAACTTTTTATGCCATTCCTCATCTTCAAGTGGCACACCTTTGGTACTTATATATTCTACAATCATATTTCCATGTTCAAGAACTTTATCTTTTTTAAGGCCATTGATCATTTCGTTAAAGCGGTCTTCATCTGCATCCTGTTTCTTACGTGAAAGGGTAATCCGGATGGTAGGGGAAACTTCGTAATCTTTATAGCTGGCTGGCTTATTCGGATCAATGTTCAATTCTTTACCGATCCCCTCATCAAAGACCAAGAGTAATTGATTATAATCGCCTATTTCTTCTTGAATCTTCTCCCAATCTTCGCTTTCTGCAATATTTTCCATTTCCTTGGATATCAACACGTCACCCAGTTCTTTTTCAACATATGGCCTGATTTCCTTCTCTGCATCATCTTGCCATTTATCAGATAGGAATGTATCCTCCATTTCCCCTGTTTCATCATTAAAGAAAACAAGAAAATGCGTACCATATTTTTCATGTTTCACTTTAGCTGCGTATTCAAAATAGCCCCGGTTTCCCATATTGTCGTATAGGACATCATATATTTCGGTTCCTTCATCAAAAGTTTCTTCTAAGTATCTTTCAGCTTGATCCCGGATCTTCTTTTCTTCATCGGGATCTGCTTTCATGCTCTGTGTGAATGTAAACAAAAGGATCACAACACCGACCAAGATGATTGAAAAAACACCTAATAAAGTAAGTAAAATCTTCTTTGTTTTGCTCAAGGAACACCCTCCTGTAATCACTGCTACTTTAAAACAATTCCCATATTATTCTAACATCATTATCGCTCATTTTACTATGGAAATTGAGCCTATCTTTTCCCCAGTGCGAAATCTAAATTACCTGCCCTCCAAAAGATCGGGATACTTTGTTACAATAAATAAATCCTTAGTACCCTAAAGGGAGAGATTGACTTGGAAACCTATCAAAGAAAAATGAACCATAATCGGGATGAATACAGAAAGTTAAGGTGGAAACAGCATCGTATACAAGTTACAGGTTTATTCGATGCCGTTTTTTCGAAAAAAGCGTTCGTAGATAAAGTGGCTATCGTCGGAGCAGGCAATTGCGATGATTTGGATATAGAGTATCTGGCAACTAAATGCAACTCCATATACCTATTTGATATTGATATGGAAAGTATGGAAAAGGGTACGGCAAATTTGCCTGAACGGACCCGGGAGAAAATTCAACTTATTGAAATTGATGTAACAGGCCTCGATAAAGTGGATTTTGATCACCACCTATCTTCCATGCTGAATCGTGGTGAAACGGCAAAGGGAATTATTCGGTATTTAAAGGATACCGAGAATCGGTTAGGTCAGCTTTCTGAACGTGTTTTTGCTAATTATTATAATGATTTTGATATCGTGGCAACTTCCGCCATTTATACTCAACTATTTTATAATTGGGCCATGGAGCTTCTTTCCGATCATGCAAACCACTATCAGAAAAAAGATGCAGAAGTGATGAAGAATGGAATTTTGGATGTAAGGGATGAGATCGTTCGTACATTGAATCACTCTATATCTAAATGTACCAAGCAAAATGGATTCTGTATTACATGGACTGATATCTTAAAAATCGAACCTGAGTATATGGATACCATTAACGAAGGGCTGAATGCCATCTTTGCATTGGCCTCGAACGTTGGATATGGGGCAGCCTTGATAGGGGTAAAAACGTTTATTGAAAAATTGGATAAAAGCGAATTAACCCTTCGATACTGGCCATGGGATTTTCAAGAAAATAAACAGTATTTGACCATTGGCATTATCGGGAGAAACAATGGGTTGTAATTGAATAATGGCGGGATAGATAAGCAAATAAGCAGCTGGATCTATCCTTTTTTTGATTGGTTATAGTCCCCTTAGGAATAGAGGGGGCTGGGGCCAGCAAACCATGTGAATTAAGACGCAATTATATAAAAGGTATAAAAAAACGATGATATTTTTAACTATTTGTCTAATGATTTCACAATCTGGTGTGGATATAATGAATCTGTTGAAAACAGAATATTCCGGTAAGTGGCGGCAGGGACAGCAAATGAAGAGGTGGCAGAACTGAGGGGGAAACAATAAGGAAGGGGTGTGTTGGTTGAAAGCTGATAACGTGTTCATAAACGGCGAAGTCATAACCGTAAATCAAAAAAATGAAGTCGCGGAAGCCCTGGCAATTAACGGTGATCGTATCTCGGCAGTCGGAACGAATCAGGAAATCAAGGTATTTATCGGAGAAGAAACAAATGTGATTGATTTGCAGGGAAAGTCCTTACTTCCCGGGTTTATAGATTCTCATATTCATCTTATCTTGTATGGTGTCAATCAATTGGCAGTGAGCTGTAAAGCTGAACATATCAAATCTGTAGAAGATTTGTTAATCGATCTGAAGAAGAAAGCTTCGACGATCCCTAAAGGTGAGTGGATTCGGGCTTGGGGCTTCAATGAGACCGCAGTGAAAGAAAAACGTTATCCAACAAAAGCGGAATTGGATGCTATTTCAACAGACCATCCCATTATCGTGAATCGCACATGCAGCCATATAAGCGTGGTGAATAGCAGGGCGCTTGAGATTGCTAGAATTGATGAAAACTCAGAGAATCCAACTGGAGGGATCATTGAAAAGGATGGAGCGGGGAGGCTTACAGGAAAACTCATTGAAACAGCAAATATGATAATGGCCGACAGAGCAAGCTATTCAGAAAGTGAACTGTTGAAGGCGGTCAAAATAGCATCGGGACATTTCATTGAAGCAGGCATTACAAGCATTCATGAAGCTGGTGCTCATGGTCCTGACAGTTTCCGTTTAATGCAGCAGGCCATAAAAAATAAGGACATTCGTGTCCGTATCTATGCGATGGTCGGTTCATTGAATAATTCTCATGAATTTGTGAATAAAATGGTAGATTCGGGAGTGATAACCGGAACGGGAGACGAAAGATTCAAAATCGGACCAGCCAAATTGTTTACGGATGGCAGCAGTACCGGTCCGACAATTGCCACTCGTGAGCCTTATACGAGTGATCCTGGTTATTCAGGGATTCTTTATTATAAAGAAGAGGAGATCCATCAAGTATTAGGTCAGGCACATAAAAGAGGCTTTCAAATCACAGTCCATGCCCAAGGAGACAGGGCAATAGAGATGTATTTAAATTGCGTGGAAAAGGCTTTGAATGAATCGCCCAGAAAAGATCATAGACATAGAATTGAGCATGCTGGAATATCTTCACCAGATTTACAAAAAAGGATGAAAGAACTTGGGGTTATCCCAATCCCCAACCCCCCATTTCCTTATGAATTCGGTGATATATATATTGAGCATTACGGCAATAGGGTCAACCATATGTACGCTGCCCGTGATTTTATTGATAATGGCATCCTGGCCGCAGCCGGTTCAGATGCTCCCGTTACTGATCACGACCCTATATTAGGCATACACGTTGCTGTTAATAGAACAAGCAGGTCTGGTATGAAAATAGGTGCGATTCAATCGATTAGCGTATTGGAAGCCATTAAACTATACACATGGAATGGCGCGTTTGCTAGTTTCGATGAAGATGTCAAAGGCAGCCTGGAGGCAGGAAAGCTGGCCGATCTAGTAGTATTGAATGATAGTATATTGAAAGTGGATTCCCGAAATATCAAGGATTTGAAAGTTGAATCGACGATTCTGAATGGGGAGATTCTTTATCATAGGGAAACAATGGTGGAAATATAATCTAGCGTGACTATTCTAAAACAACAAGACCTTCACTTACATTTTTTTGGCTTAAGCGAACGAAGAGGATTTAGCAGGTTATCTAAAAGGGGGATATTCGCTATGAAAAAGCAAAAATTATTAATTAATGGTGAGAGGCTGAGTCGTACGCTAGAGAAATTTGCTGATTTTGGACGCACAGAAAACAACGGGGTCACACGGCTATCCCTTTCCGACGAAGATCGATTAGTCCGTGATTATTTTTGCGCTTGCTGTAAAGAATTGGGTATGACCATTAAGATTGATGATATGGGGAATATTTACGCCACTTTAGCGGGACTTGAAAACAAACCACCTATTGTAATGGGATCGCATATGGATACGGTAAAAAAGGGCGGGCGGTTTGATGGTATCTTGGGTGTAGCTGCAGGCTTGGAAGTCGTGCGTACTCTGGTCGAAAACAATATCCAGCCTAAAATTCCGGTAATGATCGTCAATTTTACGAACGAAGAGGGAGCCAGATTCGAACCTTCCATGATGTCTTCGGGAGTTCTTTCGGGTAAATTCGAAAAATCCGTCATGCTGCAAAAGACGGATAGTGAAGGAACCACTTTCGAAAGTGCCTTGAGTACCATTGGATATGCAGGGGATCAAGAGTCTCGTTTAAAAGAAGCAACTGCATTTCTAGAGTTGCATATTGAACAAGGGCCCATTCTTGAACGGGAATCACTAACGATCGGTGTCGTTGAATGTGTCCTTGGTATGGTTTGCTATGAGATAGAAATTACAGGAGAATCCGATCATGCAGGAACCACCCCGATGAATATGAGAAAAGATGCTTTCTTCACCGCGAATAGCTTGATTATGGAGGCCCGTCAGAAGCTAGGCATGCTTGATGACGATTTGGTTTTTACGATGGGAAGGGTAAATGTGTTTCCGAATATCCATACGGTCATCCCTAATAAAGTGGTTTTTTCGCTTGAAGCGAGACATAAGGATTCCAAAGTCATCGAAAAGGTGGAGGAAGTCATAAAAGGCCTTACAACTAGAGGTTCAGAAGGCGGCTGCGACATCCAAGCGAAAAAATTGTGGGACAGGAATACCGTGTGGTTCGACAAATCCATTTGCAATTTGCTCGAGCAATCGAGCAATTCATTAGGACTACCATATAAAAGAATGGTAAGCGGTGCAGGACATGATGCACAGTTTATAGCCAGTTATATACCTACTGCCATGGTTTTCGTCCCAAGCATCAACGGGAAAAGCCATTGTGAAGAGGAACTTACTACATGGGAAGATTGTGAAAAAGGCGTCAATGTAATATTGGAAACGGTCCTTGCCATCCAGTCATCTTAAGCGGAAATATGGTTGGTTGTATACAGCCAGTGACCGAAGGGTGCCATCAAACCATCAGTTCAGCATGAAAGTCGGCCTGACTGATGGTTATGCACCCGTGTAAGGAAACTAATTAGGGGAGGGTATAATTTGGATGCTATTAAGCTATTGCTTTTTGTTCCATTTATAGGGTTTTTAGGTTTATTGCCCTATGCAAATAAAATAGAACCGTACATATTGGGAATGCCTTTTTTGTTATTTTGGGTTGCATTTTGGATGGTGATGGCATCGATTATATTAATGATCGTCTATAAGTTCGATCCTGATAATAAAGGGAGTGAATCTGAATGAATATCTCATTGCTCATCATTGCCATCTTCTTGGTTCTAGCACTTTATTTAGGGATTAAAGCAAGAAAAGGGAAGGATATGGATATGGAGCAATTTGCCGTAGGGGGCAGGGGCTTCGGTACTTTCTTCATTTTTCTCTTGATAGCAGGTGAAATTTATACAACTTTTACATTCCTGGGCGGAAGTGGGTGGGCATACTCAAAAGGTGCCGCTGCTTATTATGTTCCCGCCTATATTTTCTTAGCTTATGTCCTATCCTATTGGCTCGTCCCTAAAATATGGAGATATTCAAAACGACATTCCATTATCTCTCAGCCAGAGTATTTTGCATCTAAATATAAAAGCAGGTCAATGGGGATGATCGTTGCTGTATTGGGAAGCTTAGCCCTCGTCCCGTACATAGTCATACAGCTTAAAGGATTGGGTATCATTGTTTCAGAAGCATCATACGGAGCAATTTCACCAGTTGCTGCAAGTGTGATCGGTGCTGTGGTTGTAACTACCTATGTAATGATTTCAGGCATTCATGGTTCGGCATGGACTGCCATACTGAAAGATTTCATGATTTTGGTGGTCGTCATCTTTTTAGGGATTTACATTCCAGTTCATTATTTCGGAGGCATACAGCCAATGTTCGAGACCGTGCAAGCTGCCAAACCGGAAATGTTGGTTTTGGCAGATCAGGGATTGAGTCAGTCCTGGTTTGTGTCCACCGTTTTGCTGAATGCACTAGGATTTTATTTGCTGCCACAAACTTTCATGGTCGTTTTATCGTCCAATGGGGAAAGGACCCTTCGCAAAAATGCGATTGCGTTACCTTTATACACATTGTTGCTGCTGTTCGTTTTTTTCATTGGATTTACAGCCATCCTGCAAATCCCGGGTTTGCAAGGAGCTGATGGTGATCTCTCACTTTTAAGGCTGGCGATACAAACATTCAATCCTTGGGTGATAGGGGTTATCGGAGCTGCAGGTTTATTGACGGCCTTAGTACCGGCTTCAGTCATGCTAATGGCTGCATCGGTAGGTCTGACAAATAGCTTTTTCAAAGTTCTGGTACCTGCTGCGACTGAAACACATCAATTGATTGTTTCAAGGATAATCATTATTGGTATCTCAATCATTGCTTTAATTGTAACGGTTACAGGCGGCGAGGCTTTGGCCATCCTGAATATCATGTCTTACAGTTTAATTACGCAACTGGCCCCGTCCTTGTTTTTCAGTTTGCCAAAAACCAATATAATCAATAAGTATGGTGCGATGGCTGGAATATTGGCAGGTGTCCTGATTGTTTTATATGCGACAATTGCAGATGTGAAGGTTGCTACATTCCTGCCAAATACCCCACATGTAATTAATGATATCAGTACAGGCGTCATAGCTTTGTTGATTAATATACTAGTAACATTCCTTGTAAGTGCCCTGACTAAACAAATCTTCATGCAACAGACCGAGATGAATGATCTGGACAAGATATCCTGATTTCTTTTAAAAGTCTGGAAGAACTGATAAAACATGATATGGGAGGGCTTTTGTGAAAATTAAAATAACGGCTTGCCAATTTCGTGTAGAAAAAGTGTCAAATTTCCTTGAATTTCAGGAACAAGTAGAAGACTTGATCACCCAAGTTCCCGAAAACTCGGATTATATCATTTTTCCTGAACTGTTAACTATCGGGTTATCAGCGGCCTTTGGAGAACAGGATGCTTTGTCCGTTATCAGGATCGATGAATATACCAATCAATACAAAGATCTTTTCAGGTCAATTTCAAGAAAAAGAAAACAGGTCATCATTGCAGGCACTCATCTGGAACGCCGCGAAAATGAATACTACAATATTGCTTATATTTTTGATGAAGACGGATCAGTCGTTGAGCATAAAAAAACTCATATCTTTCCTGCTGAAGCGAATTGGCATACTTCTGAAGGCGATGAACTGGAGGTTTATTCCGTGGGTCCGGTTAAGATAGGAATAGCGGTATGTTATGAAGCGGAGATACCTGAAATTTCAAGGATATTATCAGTGAACGGTGCCGACATCATTTTTTGCCCATCATACACATTTACAGAGGCTGGTTTTTGGCGAGTTCGCCATTGCGCACATGCACGTGCAATAGAAAATCAGGTATATTTTGTTCATTGCCCCACAGTTGGTGAACCAGGATCACCCTTGCCGAACGGATATGGCCGTGCCAGTATCCTTAGCCCCTGTGACAGCGCTTGGCCTGCTAATGGAATAGTGGCCGAGGCGGTAATGAATGAACATACCATCATTACCGGTACAGTGGATATGGACGAACTTTATGAGAATCGAAAAAGTGGTGCAGCAACCACCTTCAAGGATCGTAATCGCCGAAAAGATATGTATGCGAAATATGAACCATACGAAGGGCTGAAATGATGTGTTGGATCCCGAACCATTGTCGTCCGAATGAAGATCCAATAAAGTGCGGTGGTAGGTCAAAAATGACCCCTGAAACGAGTTCTTTAACAATATCTGGTTATTCTTCGTGATTCTTCAGTTTGATTGGCGTATTAGTTATAGAACTTATCTATTCTCTGGCCGAAGGAATCGGAAATTGACTTAATATACAAAATATATTGTCAAATGCTTGCTATATATATTAAAATATATATAACCATTTCATATTGTAATAATATAGATAGTCACCCTATTTATACCTGTTATGATGTCTGTAATGGCAGGAGGCACAACAATCATGTTTCAACAGAATACAGTATATATAGTTGGCGAATCGAAGGCACCGTCCAATAATCCAATTACACAGCAATTCAACTGCTTTTTTATCGGGTTCGTTATTGATCGTGATACGCATGAAATAGTGGATGCGGAATGCTCGACCACGATATCGATTACATCACGCTTCATTCAATCCATGTTAGTTGGTAAATCCATTCTTCGGCCCGATGAATTGGAGACAGAAATTGAGCAACGGTATTTTGGTTCATCTCAGAAAGCACTGACCGTCGCCCTAAGAAATGCCAGCATCAAATATCAGCAACTTTATAAGTTATAGCTGCTTCTTTTGTCAGTCGCAATTGAAATCCAGCTGTTAAAGAGTGCGTACGCGCTCTTTGGCAGCTGGATTTTTCTATGTAGTGCCATGCAATAATTCATTGATGGGGTTGAATAAAATGGATATTGCATTTAATTATAAAAGATTAGGAGGTATGGAATATGATTCAAGATGGTGTAATGTTTGTCTGCTTTTTATTGGCATTTACTGCCCTGATTGCGGTTGTGGAGAAAAAGATAGGAGGAAAGTTCTTCAAGTATGTTCCTGGTATTGTCCTTATTTATATTGGAGCGGCTCTGATGAAAACATTCGGGGTCTTTTCAGATAGTGAGTCAGTCGAAAGTTCATATAGCACCATACGGGGGCTCCTCTTGCCTGCAATGTTGATGCTTATGCTTTTGCAATGCGATATGCGGAAAATCATCAGGCTTGGACCAAAGATGCTGTTAACTTTTTTTGCGGCTTCATTCAGCATTATTGGAGGGTTCACTCTTACTTACGTTTTAATGAATGGCTTTTATGCGGAAGGAACTTGGAAGGCATTCTCGGCCTTGAGCGCAAGCTGGACAGGAGGCTCTGCCAATATGGTGATCTTGCAAGGCATACTCGATGTACCTGAAAATATTTTTGGCTATGCGTTGATCATGGATACTGTTAATTATTCCATTTGGGTCATGTTCTTGTTTTGGCTGGTGCCTCTTGCTGGAAAATTCAATATTTGGACGAAAGCGGATACATCTTTCATTGATCAGATGACTTCCGAGCTTGAAGCGGGGGAAACCGCCAAGACGGAATTTGGATTCGTGGAATTGATCGGTTTCTTGGCGCTGGCTTTAATTGTTTCAGCAGGTGCAACCAAAATTGGGGAGAGACTGCCGGTACTCGGTGCCGCTGTGAATGGAACCACTTGGACGATCATCATCGCTTCGACCGTAGGGTTAATTCTGGCTGTCACGAAGGTTGGACGTATTGCCGGTTCCATGGAAATTTCCAAAGTCATGCTTTATATCGTCATTGGTTTAATTGCTTCCCATGCCGATTTTTCACAGCTGTTTCAAGCACCTGTGTATATTATTTCAGGCTTTATGATTCTATTCTTTCATGGATTGATCATGGTCATTTTGGCCAAAATCTTTAAGTTGGATCTATTTACAATGGGAGTTGCCTCTTTGGCCAACATAGGGGGCGTGGCATCAGCCCCCATATTGGCAGGTGCATTCAACCGGGCGCTAATACCGGTCGGGATATTGATGGCAGTACTTGGCAGTCTTCTGGGCACCTATTTTGGAATTCTTACATCATATATACTCTCAAGCTTTTAAGGAAGGGTTGTTAATATGAAGATTGAAAGTTTACAAGTATCAGTGGAAACCTTGCCACTTATCAAGCCATTCAAGACTGCATTACGCACTGCAATGGAAATTGAAAACATCATGGTTTCCGTAAAATTGGAGGATGGAACGGAAGGGTTGGGGGCTGCAGCCCCTACGGTTGCCATCACAGGTGATTCTACAAAAGGAATCATGATGGTCATTGAAGAAGTAATCACACCACATCTAATTGGCCGCGACATCGAGAATATCAATGCATTGTCTCAGCTGATCCAACGATCCTGTGTAGGTAACACAAGTGCAAAAGCTGCTGTTGAAATCGCTTTGTACGACGCAGTCAGCAAACGATGGCAGCTCCCATTATATCAATATCTTGGCGGTAAATCTAATGTCCTGAAAAATGATATGACAATCAGCGTTGATGAACCCGAAGAAATGGCAAAGGCGGCATTGTCCCTTATCGAAAGCGGATTCTCTACGATGAAGATAAAACTGGGGAAGGATTGGAAGAATGACGTGGAGCGCGTTGCCTGCATTCGTGCTGCTGTTGGCGAACAGGTTATGATCAGGATTGACGCAAATCAAGGGTGGACAACAAAACAAGCGATTTCCATCATTCATGAAATCGAAGAAAGAAAGCTGAACGTTGATTTGGTGGAACAGCCCGTGCAAGCCCATGATATCGAAGGATTGAAAGAAATAAAACGCTCTGTCCAAGTGCCGATCATGGCCGATGAAAGTTTGTTTTCCCCACGTGATGCCATGAGACTCCTGAATGAACATGCTGTTGATTTCCTTAATATCAAATTAATGAAAACTGGCGGAATTCGAAGTGCACTCCAAATCGCCGATATGGCAGAAGCAGCCGGGGTGGAATGCATGATCGGGAGTATGATGGAATCATCCGTTAGTGTAGCGGCCGCGGCTCATCTGGCAACCGCCCATCCAAATATAACGAAGATTGATTTAGATGCCCCATTATGGATTAAGAATGAGCCATTTGAAGGCATTCGATTTATGAAAGATCAACTTCTCATTTCCGATAAACCTGGACTGGGAGTCAAGAGGAAATCCTCTTTTGCTCAAAAAAAATTTCGAAAGGGTGAATGATTTGAAAAGGTTAACCGTTTTTGTGTTATCTTTATTGGCTTTTGGTATTTTAGTATTCAGTCCCAATGAAGCTAGTTCCAGGGAGAAGCAGAGAATTGCCTATGTTGATGTGAACGTGGCCACTCTTTGGACTGAGCCGGGATTATTAAGGGGAATCGATGCCCCTTCTGCATCGAATCCCGCTGATTTGAATGAATGGATCGGCTCGTTGAAATATGAAGACAAGCTGTGGCTTGTAGGTAACCTGGAAACACAAGCTTTATATGGTTCTAAAGTGACGATTCTTGAAGAACGTGGCGAATGGGTGAAAGTAGCCGTTTCCAATCAACCTACACCCCGCAATGATATTGGTTACCCAGGTTGGATGCCAAAGGCACAATTAAAAGACGGACATTCTTTTGAGAAGCAATTTAAACGAGGATTTGCCCTTGTAAATGCCCCAAAGACCTGGCTTTATTCGGATTCGAAACTTCGGTCCAAATTCATCGAAGTCAGCTTCAATACCCGCCTTCCGCTATTGCAGGTGAAAAAAGATAAAGTGAAGGTGATGACACCGGGTAATGGGGCAAAATGGATGGAAAAGCAAGACGTGTCAGTCTATCAAAATGAAAATCAAATACCGGCTCCAACCGGTAAGGACATCGTTGAATCAGGAAAAGGTTTTTTGGGGCTACCTTACCTATGGGCTGGAATGTCCGGTTTTGGATTTGACTGTTCTGGATTTACTTATACGATGTATCATGCTAATGGAATAACGATCCCACGGGACTCTTCCATTCAGGCCCAGCATGGCAAAAAGGTTGAACAAGAAAATCTTCAGCCAGGTGACTTACTATTTTTTGCCCATGATAAAGGGAAAGGAAAGGTCCATCATGTCGGAATGTATATTGGTGACGGCAAAATGATCCATTCGCCTAACAGCTCAACACATGTAAGGATAGATGAAATAAAAACATCGGGATACGGAGAGGAATATGCCGGAGCAAGAAGATATATCGATTGATGCTTAACAAGCTTAAGAGCCCAGTGCTCTTAAGCTTTTTTCATATGTAAACAGATCTTTACTCAGTCTATCGAATGACAAAACGATGTTCCGATGAATTTAAAAAAGAATAGTTTTGCATAACCTGGATGTTCCGGATGCCTATAGAGTGTTTAGTTAATATTAAATGAGACTAAATTATCCATATTTCGCTTTTAAAACCTTAATTCACTATTTCCTCAGTACCGATGAGGAAAAATATGGTATAATTATTTACGGATATTTCTCAATATTATGATAGTAAGGGGTTGCCAATGATGATCACTTTTCCAAAACCTGATGTTGAGCAATTTTTACGAACGTTTTCCATTGCTGATTTTGCTGTAAGTCCAGATGAAAAACATCTGGTTTTCAGTACCAATTTGAGCGGCAAGTATAATTTATGGGGAATGGATTTGCCAAACTCCTTTCCTTATCCGCTTACATCCATCGATCAAAGCTGCCAAGGGCTTATATATGATAAGAAGAGCCGGTTTATCATTGCTGGTTTCGATCAAGACGGTAATGAAAATACCCAGTTTTACGGTGTTCCTTTGAATGGAGGTACAATGAAGGAAATCGTTAATCATGAAAATACACGTAATTTCATGCCAAAATTATCGAATGACAGTAAAAAGCTCTATTACACGACATCCAGAGGAAATCCTTCCTTTCTTAATTCCTATTGTTTGGATTTAGAATCAGGACAGGAAAGGCTGGTACTGGAGGGGAAAGATGCAGCGACCTATTTATTTGGCTTCAGCCCGGATGAAGAAACCTTACTTTACTATAAACACTTTGCTAATACATATACTCTTCTCTATGCAAAAAAAGGGAACGAAGATATCCTGCTCACTCCGCCGACAGAGAAACAACACACAGTGAATGATGGGGTTTTTGTTTCGGATTCGATAATATATTTATTGACTGATTATGATTCGGACTTTACCTATTTAGCTTCATACAACCTTGAAACAAACAAGTTCTGTAAAGTTAAAGAATTGGAGAATGAGAGTTTTACTGCTATTACTTTTAGTAAAGAGAATCAATCATTATATATAACCAGTCAAAAGGGTGTAGAGGATCAATTATATGAAATCAATCTGCAAAATGAAAATTGGAGAAACATCCCCGTGCCATGCAGTGTCATTAATAAACTTGAAGTTGCTGCATCAGGCACGCTTTACCTATTTGGCATGAGTGCAACCAAGCCTCATAATATCTATAAAAATACAGGTGATGAGTGGGTATCATTAACTAAATATACTGTTCCTGGCGTCGATTCTAATGAATTGGTTGAACCGGACATCATTACCTACCCTTCCTTTGATGGCCGGGAGATCGAATCGTTATTTTTTAGGGCAAAAAAGGAAAATGACAATGGTGAAGTCATTTTTTGGCCTCATGGAGGACCTCAAGCGGCAGAACGGAAGTTTTTTAGAGCTTCATTTCAATTTTTCCTGAATAACGGTTACAGTATTTTCGCGCCAAACTTCCGCGGTTCTACTGGTTATGGTTTGGAATTCATGAAAATGGTAGAGGGAGATTGGGGAAATGGACCGCGACTTGATAATGTAGCCGGCCTTGATTGGCTGATAGACCAAGGGCATGCACAAAAAGGCAACATTCTTTTGATGGGCGGAAGCTTCGGAGGCTATATGGCCCTTCTGCTGCACGGGCGACATGCGGATTATTTTAAGGCGGTTGTCGATATTTTCGGCCCATCCAACCTATTCTCATTTATCAATTCCGTACCTGAAGACTGGAAGCCAGTCATGGACCAATGGGTAGGAAACCCGGAAATAGATAAAGAAAAACTAATCGAGTTTTCGCCTATCACTTATCTAGAATCCATGAAAAAGCCAATGCTTGTCATCCAAGGAGCAAACGATCCCCGTGTCGTCAAAGAGGAATCGGATCAAATCGTTCAAGCGTTGAAGGATAAAGGAAGAGATGTCGATTATATGCTTCTAGAAAATGAAGGACATGGATTTTCCAAAAAAGAAAATGAGATTGCCGTCTATCAAAAAATACTCTCCTTCTTAAATCGATTCACAGCAGTAACAGAGAAGGTATAATCCATATTTTTGCAAATTAAGAACCCCTGCCGCTCACGTTCAAAGTGATGAAGCAGGGGTTTTTGAGTTTTGGGAGTTAGTAAATGGCTTCATAATACGGCATTAAAATCAGTCATTCAAAATTCGGAATTCCCCGAATAAACGCTAGTCACCTTTAAACCTTGAACTTGTTCTAGGTTTTTTCATTGTGTTCATAATTGTTGTATTCAGTAATCCGTGTAAACAAACTGAAGAACTTGCGTAACTTCTTGAAGCTGGAGATTACTTTTTGCTTGCTCTGAATACTCTATAACCGTGGCTGTTTCCGTAAGAAAAAATGAGGCGATAATGTTCGTCCATGACTCGTTTCAAAGATTCATTCAAAGGCTGAAGGGGGCTATTTGAAACTGAAGAATTCATTAATTGCTCTAAGGCGGTACTCGATCTCAAGATATTTACCTCTGAAAACCCGTTTTGTCGGAAGGAATTCAACCATTCGGATTGCATTTTAATAATTCTCTTAAATGATAAAATTTCATGATTTCCTTTTTTGAGGCAGAAGAAACGGTCTGATTTCAGCTTTCCATTTGCTTTTAATTCTATCGTCCCTTAATTCTATTTCTCCCCTTGGAACTTTCACCGCTCGAAGAACATTGTTTTTTTAGTTATACTGCTAGAGATTTAAATTAGAACGCTAATGAACGTTTTTGGAGAAGGTATGAACACGTTTGACCCACTTTGGGTGTGGACGGGATTTTGTCTCGGCCGGATGTTCAATCGTGCGGGTAATGAATCAATTTTAGATTGATTACGCCCCATATAATTTATATTAATAAGTTTGTAGGTTTAAGAATACAAATTATAAGTGTGTTTCTTTTACTAGTTTTTGGAGAAAACAGCAAGATTCGAGCATCGGTTTTGGCTGCAAATCTTAGGAGACCATGCCAGGTTCATCCACGAGTCTTTAGCTCCGGTCGAAGTGGAATACATTGAAATTGCCTCAGAATTCATTCAAATTTTTGATACTCTCCTTGGTAAAGCCAATTCGGAAGAGATTTCGCAACTTACTGCCACAGCAGAACAAGAAACATTAAGATTTCGGGAGTTTAAGCTTTGTCTTATAAAAGAGCATCTGGTAGGTAAAATTAAAATACATCTTTCACCTTCATTCATTAATCATATGGTGAACGAATTAGAAGAATATTTAAGATTATTGAAATATTTCAATGCAAATCAAATGCCGCCGGTTTTTCATGAACTTCATCATCATTTGCTTTGGCTGCTAGATGCAGCAGGGCATGCAGGTACAATATCATCCAATATGGATGATGTTGAAAAAAGATTAAAAGAGAAAAGTGAGCAATATAAAAAACATTTTAATGATTTTTATTTAAAAGCTGTTGAAATGGCTGGATTTTTACGAACTAATCTGTCAACATTCCCAGCATTGGAAAAAATGAATGCGGACGTCACATTGGAAATTAAATTCTTCCAGCACTTCCTGCTTGAATTGGAGGAGCTTGACCTCAGTGCGCAGGCTCTTGGAACTTTTTCGCCATTAATGGCCGATCATATGTGGCGTGAAGAATGTTATTATTTAACGAAACTCGCTGAATCGACAGACATGGAAAAGCCAAACTGCGATCCAGCGAAACCGAGGCTAGTCGAATAAAAAAGTACCTCATGGAGCCCTTTCTTTAAACGGGCTCTTTATATGTGCTTTCCTTAATGGATGTGATTTATAAAGGAAGTTAATTCCTATCCTTATGTTATACTAGAAGAACTAAAATTAATTATAGAAGTATAGGAGTGCTGAAAGATGTTTGGAAATGCTTCCAATTTGACAGATGGCATTTATTTTGGAGAATCGTTACCACAACAAATCGCTAAACACATTTTAAAAAAAATCATTGAAGGTGAAATAGAAGCTGGAGAGAAAATCGTCGAAGAAGACATTTCCAAAGAATTGAACACTAGCCGTGCACCCGTACGCGAAGCCCTTTATTTATTGCAGGTTGACGGTATTGTTGAGAGGATGCCGCGGCGGGGAACGATCGTCAAGCCATTTTCACAAAAGGAAATCATTGAATATAATGATGTTACGATCGGGTTGATCCAGATGGGCATTGATTTT
Source organism: Peribacillus sp. S4 (assembly GCF_046715815.1). Classification (NCBI taxonomy): domain Bacteria; kingdom Bacillati; phylum Bacillota; class Bacilli; order Caryophanales; family Bacillaceae; genus Peribacillus; species Peribacillus sp. S4. The sequence continues at coordinate 2,594,324 of NZ_CP175708.1, forward strand.
TCCCAAGGGAAGTGGCATGCAGAAAATAAGCAATCATTACAAAGGCATTTGGAAAGTGCAACCGATGAGTGTGAAAATAGGAATGTAATCGAGTATCAAAAAAGGGCAACACAGATATTTCGCTATATTTTTTCAATCGCTAATAATAAAGCATTATCAAGATTTTTTGAAGAAGCCAGTCATATCCTCATGGTTTTTGCCCAAAGTCAATGGAATACGGAAACGATGGAAAACTTCCATTTCAGATTAAAAATGTCCATTGAGGCCATTCTAGAAGATGATTTCGTTAAAGCAAAAAATGAAATTCATGAAGCCTTGAGTCGTGGAGTGATGTAGAGTCTTTGACTCTAAAACCAAATTGTCGACAATCGACAAAATTAATGATATGATGTAATCGTATTCAAACAAGAATATCTTCACCAAGATTAAAGGGAGAAAGGGAGAATATTATGCAAGCATTCGATTTTACAGAAAAAGTAGCAATTGTTACCGGCGGCGGCGGGGGGATCGGCCGGGCAGCATCTATTACACTTTCAGAAAATGGAGCCAAAGTGGTTGTTGTAGACCTTTCCGAAGAGGCTGGTATGCTAACGGTAAATAAAATCAAAGAAAACGGCGGCGAAGCGAAATTCGTAAAAGCCGATGTTACAAAGGAAGCCGATATTAAAAATTATGTCCAAAAAACGATAGATTCCTATGGGAAAATCGATATTTTCTTGAATAATGCCGGGTGGGAAGGAAAAATAATGCCCCTTATCGATTATCCTACTGAGGTTTTCGATCAATTAATGACAATAAATGTACGCGGCGTTTTCTTGGGCTTGAAACATGTATTGCCACATATGATTGAACAAAAAAGCGGGGCAGTCGTGAATACAGCTTCTGGAGCGGGTTTACTGGCAACGCCAAACATGATTGCGTATGGCGCAAGTAAACATGCGGTTCTTGGAATGACGAAAACAGCTGGTGTCGAAGTTGCTCCACATGGTGTCCGGGTGAATGCGGTCTGCCCAGGTGTCGTCAATACAGCTATGATGCGGTCGATTGAAAGCGGATTTGGTCAAGGTGATTCCGCGGCAGCAGAAACGGCTAGAAAACAGTTGGAAGCAACGACTCCGGATGGCCGGTATGCTGAGCCTCAGGAAGTTGCAAATCTAATGATGTACTTAGTATCCGATCTTTCCAGCCACATTACGGGTCAAGAACTTGTAATCGACGGAGGGGCCATTTTAATCTGATTAGCAAAAAACATTATTAAAGGGGGACACATACATGAGTTTAAAAGGAAAAGTCATAATAATTACAGGAGCGGGCAGCGGAATTGGTAAGGAAACGGCATATAAATTAGCTGATCAGGGAGCTATTGTCGTAGCGGCTGATTATAATGATGTTGCCGCTAAGGATACGGCTGAATCTATTCAACAAAAGGGAGGCACGGCATCTTTTGTGAAAGTGGACGTAGCTAAAGCGGAAGAAGTGGAAGCGATGGTCGAAGCAGCAATTGCCAACCATGGCACCATCAATGGCATATTCAACAACGCTGGAATTGGGCTAGTAAAACCTTTTTTGGAAATGGATCCAGAATCATACCACAGAGTCGTTGATGTTGACCAACACGGCGTATATTATGGCATGTATTATGCAGCAAGGAAGATGGTCGAGCTTGGTGTAACTGGGGCAACGATCGTTAATACAGCTTCTATATATGGGACGATGGTTTCAATTGGCAGCTTTAATTACCATGCCGCAAAAGCTGCAGTCATCGCCATGACTAAATCCGGTGCCATTGAACTTGCGCAATATGGGATTCGTGTTGTCGGCGTTGCACCAGGTTTCATCGAAACGCCGATCATTGGTGAAGATCCAGAGTTCCTAGACAGTTTGGCACAACTTCATATGAGGAAAAAATTGATTCAGCCAGAAAAAGTTGCTGAAGTTGTAACGTTCTTGTTCTCTGAAAAAGCGGACGCCATTAATGGACAAGTCATCCCTGTTGATGATGGATTCTTAAGCTTTAAAGGATAATTATAATCAAAGGATTTTCGAGATAACTTAAAAAGGGAGTTTTGACAAATGAGCGAACGATTCGATGACAAAGTTGTAATCATTACTGGGGCAGGATCAGGGTTAGGACAAGCAGCCGCATTGGAATTGGCTAAAGAAGGGGCTAAACTTTCATTAGTTGATTTAAACGATGCATCTTTGGAAGTGACAAAAAAATTAATCTTGGAAATTGCACCAAAATCGGACGTGCTTCTGGTCACTGCAGATGTATCGGATGAAGAAGCAGTAAAGAACTATGTAGACCAAACAGTCAGCAAGTATGGCAGAATCGATGCATTTTATAATAATGCGGGTATCGAAGGTAAACAAGCCCCTATGGCTGAATACGATAGCAAAGTTTTCAACAAAGTGACGGACATCAATATCAATGGTGTGTTCTATGGTATGAAATACATTCTGCCAATCATGAAAGAACAAGGATCAGGGGCAGTGGTGAACGTGGCTTCCGTAGGTGGAATTCGTGCTGTGCTTAACCAAAGTGCTTACGTTGCGAGTAAGCATGCTGTTGCAGGCTTAACGAAAACAGCTGCCATAGAATATGGTCATTATGGAATCAGCATAAATGCCATTGCACCAGGAGTTATCTTAACGGCAATGGTAGAAGGTTCATTCAGGCAAATAGGCGGGGAAAATTGGGAAGAAGCAATGGCGGATTTCGTCAGTGTGAATCCTAAGAAACGCTTTGGTAAACCAGAAGAGGTCGGCCGTTTAGTCGCCTTCCTATTATCAGGGGAATCGGAGTTCATCAACGGGGCTGTCATTCCGATTGATGGCGGACAGTCTTCACAATACTAAACGTGTAAAGGGAGTGACAGTATTAGGTCACTCCCTTTTTAATCGTATCCTTTTATTTTATGACCAAATGAATTCAAATTTTAAAAATCAGTACATTATGAAACGAAATGCGAACCATTAGAATAGTAACGGAACTCATAAAAAAACGCCATATTAAGGCGCTTAACAAACATTAAAGAAACCAATCGTTACTTTTCTTTATCATGAAGCTTATCTTCATATTCAGTTTCCAACATACCATACAGACCATTCATTTCTTGTTCATCCGGATCTGCCCCAAACTCGTTTCTATATTTTTTCTTTTTATCATCAAGGATTTCTTCTTTTTCATTCTTCTTGTCCATACATTTCACCTCCAACCAATAGGGTGTCTCATTGTTTGATAAAATATGCATGGTAATCTCATTTGCAAAACGTTTTATTGGGTATTCTAAATAGTTATTAGTCTTACTATTTGTTAAGATATAAATATATTAACTTAGAGATATCGGAGAGGGAATGTGAAGAAGAAGAAACGTAAGAAATCAAAGAAAGTTTTTACCATTTTCATCCTGATTTTTGGATTTTTGCTCATTAAGGAGATCATGAAAACCCCCTATTCCGAAAATGTTTCCACATCAGTAAATACGCTTGATTCTTTCGCGAACGTAAAAAAGTATAGCTCACTCCTTCAAGGGGAGTTGGCTAAATACGGACTTGAGGAGCATACTTCGACATTGATTGCTTTGATGCAGCAGGAAAGCCGAGGACGGGGCGGTGACCCAATGCAGGCATCTGAGTCAGCGGGTCTTGATCCAAATACAATCACAGATCCAACGGAAAGCATTAAGTATGGGGTGAAACATTTTAAGAGGATCAATGAATATGGCAATGAAAAGGGTGTGGATTTTGCCACGATCATTCAAGCATATAACATGGGTATTGGTTATATTGATTTCGTGGCGAATGAAGGGGGCAAGCATAATGAAGAGCTTGCGAAGAAGTTCTCCATGCTTCAGGTCGAAAAGAACCCCAAGCTCTATGATTGCGGCGGGGACAAGGATAATTTTCGGTACCCATATTGCTACGGTGACTACTCATACAGTGCAAAGGTATCTAAGAACATTGAGGAGCTTGGTAACAGTATATCGGCTCAAGCTGATGGTGAGTGAGGGGAACAAAAAGCCTACTGAATGAAGTAGGCTTTTTGTTCATGATAATGCTACCTCTTTTGCGGAGTTCAAAGAATCAAAACGATTGTCATTTATTGTTCAACCATGGAAGGAGGTCGTTATGTTTATAGAGTTTCCCGGATTCCTCAATGATTTGTGAAAGAAGGATATCAATGGAATCAAGTAAAGAGTTTAAGGCTTGTTTAACAGAACCCCTCTCAAATTGCTCTAAGGGCACAGGTAACTCTTCCTCGTCCAAAATAAAATGTGACCCATCCGGAAGCACCATGATATCAATGATCAAATCCTCAAAGGATAACAACTTATCCGCCATATATGTATTTTTTACAATATTAAAATAGGAACCTAAATAATTGCCTTCATTATCTCTCCAAATGTATAAATTATAAGGGCGGTCTTTCCAATAATAAGCTATCGTATAACTTCCAATGGGTATGTTTAATTCTATGGGACCCGCTTTCATCGTGAACGCATCCATGATTTCATGAAAAAGCACGACATGATGATTTTGTGCGTTTAATAGCATACAGGTATGTTCTACAACTAAAGAGTCATAGCGGATTTTTCTTTCAATTATTTCATTGCCAAGTTGAAGTGGTGTTGTATATATTTTGTCCATCATTTTATTTCTCCCTTAAAAACCATCTAGATCATTATGCCATTTGTTTCTTTTCTACTTTGGTAAATATCAAAACCTAATTTCACAAGTACCGAGAAATTAGGCTTTAACTATTTTAAAATCGTTCACCCTTCTGCCTAATCAGAATGTTGTTTATTGGAACTTATCCTTGATACGCCTGCTCTAAAGTTTTAATGTCAATTTTCTTCATTTGGAGCAACGCCTTCATCATTCTTTCCGATTTTTCAGGATTGGAGTCGTTCACCATCTCGGTTAGACTTTCTGGGATGATTTGCCATGACACACCAAATTGATCTTTCAGCCAACCGCACACTTGCGCCTTTTCATCTCCGCCTTCCGAGAGTTTCCCCCAATAATAGTCCAATTCTTTTTGATCCTCGCAATGGATGATAAATGATATTGCCTCTGTGAATTTGAATTGCGGACCGCCATTTAATGCTACGAATGTTTGTCCTTCCAATTCAAATTCCACGGTCATCACTGAACCCATTGTCTTTCCATGGATTTGATTTCCTTCATTTCCATAGCTAGTGATTCTTCCGATCTTAGAATTTTCGAAGATGGATGTGTAGAACTTTGCCGCCTCTTCGGCTTGTGAATCAAACCAAAGGTTAGTTGTGATTTTTTGAATTTTGTTTTTCATCATTTTTCTCCTTTTTTGTTTTCATCCTTGCTATATGATCATGGAAATGAGAATTGATTCGATAAGATAAGATTAAATACCTTGAAAGTACCCTTTCACTATACACCTTTTATCCTGAACCAAGATAATGATGTAAAGTTAGGTTGTGTTTTGTGTTTTCCAACCGATCATTTAACTAATCCCCTTAATCCTTTGCTTGTTACAATATCCTTCTCATGGTGATGGAAATACAAAAGGATATAGAAACTTTTCAACCGTGAAAAGTCCTATATCCAAATTTGGTTTCTCAGCTTTCGAAGTTAAATTGCCATTGGATTCCGAATTTATCGGTTAACTGACCGTAAATTTTACTCCAGAATGTTTCCTGCAGCTCTAGACCAACCGTGCCGCCTTCACTTAGTTTGTTAAAGATCGATTTAATTTCCTCCACATCATTACCGACATATGCAAGGCTGATATTATTTCCTTCTACAAAAGGCATACCAGGAAAAGTATCTGAAAACATGATATTACTACCATTAATAGTAAGCCTTGTATGCATGACTAAATCTTTCGCTTCTTCTGGAAGGGGAAATTCCGGATTAGGCGGTGTTTCCCCAAAGGTCATGATATTTGGTTGTTCCGTTCCAAAAACCTCTGCGTAGAACTCTACTGCTTGTCGACAATTCCCATTAAAATTAAGATATGCATCAACTGACATGTATCTCACTCCTATTTTCTTATTTATTTTTCATTGCTCCCAATTTATTACTTAATGCATGATTACCTTACGAAAAATTCCGGTGGTTCAATTCCAAGGGTTCTAAGATAAATATAACCCTGTCCCCTATGGTGGATCTCATTTTCCAGGGCATATTGAAGTCTATCAAAGTGGCTTTGTGAGGGACCGAAAAAAGGATCTTTTTCAACCACTCCAAGCGTTTCCTCGGTCATTTCCTCCCACAATTTCCTCGTCTCATCCCTTACTGCTTCGCATGCTGATACGAGTTCTTCTTTGGTGGAAATTACGGTAAAGGATTCTGGAAACTCCCAAATACCCAGTGCAATTCCACGCATATATCCAGTCTCAATGTTCATGACTTCTTTAACCATCTCTGCGAAAGGGCGAAGCTTCCCGGCCGGTGTATAATGAAATAATTCCTTTTCAGGGAAAGCTTCAACCACCCGCAACGTCAATCTCCTGTTGCCTTCCAATATATTTAACAAACCCTCTTTCGAAAGAACCACCATTTCACTCTCCTTTGATCAATACTCTGTATAAAAGTTCTGTGAAAAATCGAAAAGTCCTGCAAATTCCTGAATATAAAGAATGCATAGCTTTTTTTATAAACAATGGAGCAATTCCATTAATGTATAATTAACCAATAGATAAAGTAAAAAGGGGAAATGTCATATGTTCGGTTCATTAAATAAAACTAAATTAATAAAAAATGATTTAAAAGGCATTGCGAAATTAATGTATCAGGATGTGTCAGTTGACACTTGGGATCAAGAGAACCTAACAAAGAGAAATTTAGATTTTACTATTGAAAGCATTCGTTATATAGATGCTTATACGAAAAGATTAAGCACTACTCAAATGGGTAGGGAACTTTTAAAGAATCATTTTGATAATTTTGTGGTAAGGATAGGTGCGTATATTGGAGAAGTTATAAAAAGGAATATAAATCAAGATTATAAATGGTATGAATATGATTCTGTATATCATTTTTCTTCTGCACTTGATGAAGTGAATAGGGGCATTAAAACAGAGACGGTTCTTTACTCCAAAAAGAGAGATAGAGTTATAATGCCATTGACTGTGGTAGCTCAACATCTGGAAGGGAATCCGGCACATGCAGATTTCTTGGAATATGTAGAAGAAACAATTAAGCAAAGTTCGTAAGAGATATCCGCTTCCCATAAACAATTGTGTTGGTTTTCAAAAACCTTCCCAAAAGAGGAAAAATTCAATTTTTGTAAATATTGATTAAATCTTTCATTTATTATACGATTTAATCAGTTATATTTTCCCAACCAGCATGATGCTTATACATAAATGATTCAAATTAATAACGGAACCAGCAGAAAGGGAGAGAAGCCAATGATTAATAAAGTCGGTCAAATTATGTTATACGTTAATAACCAAGATGAGTCATTGAAATTTTGGACGGAAAAATTCGGATTTAGCGTAATTTCTGAAGAAGATAACGGCCAAGGGTTAAGATGGATTGAAATAGCACCAACAAAGGATGCACAAACGAGTATCATCCTGCATAATAAGGAATTCATTGCTAAAATGCAGCCTGAATTAAATCTTGCTACACCTTCATTAATGTTTTACTCGGATAATCTTGATGAATTATATAAAGACTTTTCGGAGAAGAATATCAAAGTGGGAGAACTTGTAAATATGCCATCTGGAAGAGTCTTCAATTTTGCTGATAATGAAGATAATTACTTTGCGGTCATGGAAAAGAAGTAAATCATTTAGCTAAAGATAAAAAACATCAAAACGACTAGAAAAAATATTTTTAGTCGTTTTGATGTTTTTTGATCAAACTACACTCTTTATGAAACATTTAGTCTTCAGGCCTTGGTCCAGCAGGAAGTCCAGAGTTCTCAACCGTTTTGATCGGCCGAATTGTTATGTCTCCATTCACGTAAATTTGACAAGATAAACGCAAATGATCTTCCATTCCTTTTTCCTCAAAGACCTTTTTTTCTTTATGTGTAACCTCCAAAAAATCACCTGCCAATATTTCCACTCTGCAAGTTGTACACTTAGCTTTCCCACCGCATCGGTGGAGAATATTTATCCCGTTATCTTCCAATGCCAATACTAATTTTTTTCCCATTTCAACTTCAAACGTTCCTTGGTCTAATACTGTTACATAAGGCATCTAATACCACCTCTTATTATAGGATATCTATCAACAGGTCATTAATATATCTATTCTCTTACCTTGTCCATATGACATAAAAAAATGTGAAGTCACTGCTGATTTATAGTAAAGATGAATAATTAATTATCGTGAAGACAAACTTTAAGTACATTCATAATTATTAATGTAAAAAGGGATAAATAGAGCTAGGGAAAATAAGCATGGTCTTTTAGTGGGAATTAAGATCTATTCAAAAAAAGAGTAGAATAATTAAAGGGAGGTGCATGCCTGTGAAAAATGGACATTGTGATTTTTCACCAATGAAACAAACGTTAAAAGAGGAGATAAGCCAAGTAATATCGGCATTACAGGATAACTTAGAAGCAATGGGTGATGAAAATTATTGTCTTCTTGGAAATTTCGAGAAAATAAAGGATAAATTCATATACATTGATATGAAAGCAGCAACATTTTATCTAAACTGTTATTTGTCACCATTTACGGACAAATATCCCGAATTATCAACTTGCGTTCAAAATTTATCGAATTTGAGACATGGCGGGTTGATTGTGATTCAACGGGGAGATCCCCTTGATTCATTGATTCAACCCGGTATTTCTATAGGAGCGGAGTTAACCCATTCTTTATTGGAATCGATTTTTTTTCCTGGAAATCCACTGCATGATGGTGCCGTTTTGGTTAGTCAAAATCAGATTGTTTCCGCAGCAAATGTCCTTCCGCTTTCAGACATGTCAACCGGGGGAAAGAAACTGGGAACACGGCACCGCTCTGCTTTGGGTTTATCTGAACGGAGTGATGCCCTTGTATTGGTAGTATCAGAGGAAACAGGAAGAGTTTCATTTGCAATGAATGGGAAACTGTACCCAATTAATACACACGGGCCTATATAGAATTATTAAGACCATAAGTCACAGGGTAATTATCATGTTCCAGTTAATTCACCCCTGGAATATTCAATCGCGTAATAAGTAATCGCTGGATCCTTTTTAGGCTTTTGTAATTTTGCTTATTTTATCAGAATTACAGGTACAGAAAATTTCATGAATTAATCAACCCGGTGATTTTTACCGGGTTTTTGGTTGCTTTTTATATAAAAAAAGGCATATGATAAATAAGGAGTCTCAAGCAGATAAGTTATAAAACGAAAGAGGATTTTACATGATAACCATTAAAAGTGAACGAGAAATAAATTTGATGCATGAAGCGGGCAAACTTCTTGCTGCGACGCATAGAGAAATTGCAAAAATGATAAAACCGGGTATCACGACTTGGGAAATCGAGGAATTTGTCGATCAATATTTGGCAGAGCATGGTGCTACACCTGAACAAAAGGGCTATAACGGCTATAAATATGCAACATGTGCCTCAGTGAATGATGTGATTTGTCACGGGTTTCCGCAAAAGAAAGCCCTAAAAGAGGGAGACATCGTCACGATCGATATGGTGGTGAACCTTAACGGCGGTTTGGCGGACTCAGCTTGGACATATGCAGTCGGAGAAGTTTCCGAAGAAGCTCGGCGCTTAATGGATGTAACCAAGAATGCTTTATATAGAGGCATTGAAGTTGCACGGGCAGGAAATCGTCTCGGGGACATTGGGCATGCAATCCAGTCTTATGCAGAAGGTGAAAAGTTTTCTGTTGTCCGCGATTTTACAGGACATGGAATCGGCAAAACCATGCACGAGGACCCTACCGTCCTACATTATGGTAAGCCAGGTAAAGGTGCCCGTTTAAAAGAGGGCATGGTCATCACGATTGAGCCTATGCTGAATGCAGGAACATGGCATATGAAAATGGACCAAGACGGCTGGACGGCGAGAACGGCAGATGGAAAGCTTTCCGCCCAATATGAACATACCCTCGTCATTACAAAAGAAGATCCGATCATTTTAACGGAACAGTAAGCAAAAAAAGAAACGGCCTTATCATAGGCCGTTTCTTTTTTTGTTTTAAACTATTTCACAATAAACCTCGACAGAATATTCGGAATTCTCCTATCCCACAATAGATCGAATCCAAAAAATTAGTACTAGGCAGTTTGGCATTAAAAACTTTACTATTATGTGGCAGCACAGGATAATAAGGGGAAGGAAGAAATATTTAATTATATACAGTATTAAGGGGGGAATGACTGTGAAGAAAGGGGAGAAACTGTCTGCGACGGTAGAAACCGTGGGGTTGAGCCAGCGCGAATTTTTAACGATTTTCTTACTTCACTCTTTGAGGATAAAAGCGAATTATCCAAGGGCGATTCATCAGGACCTGAAAAATACGTTCACTGGAAAAGTGCATAGCTATGACTATTTATGTAAAATATCGAATACGCTAGTCGAATCCAATCATTTATCATTATATACGAATAAGGGAAGAAATTATTTTCAAATAACGGAAAAAGGCAAAGAGCTTTACATATGGTATCAAGAAAATTTCCTGGAACGGTTTTCCGAAGTGAAAAAGGTCATTGATCGCTTCATGTTCGATTTAAGGGGATCTGGTGAAAACCCACCGGTTGTAAATGAGCTTCCAGAAGAATACAGGTCTTATTTCTCGAAAATAATATCGGTGAAGGACCTTGTCCGTTATGTAACTTTAAAAGCCGCTTTCACTAAGAAACCCATTTATATGGGGGAAATTGGCGATCTGCTTAAAAATCAGTTCGGCTGGATCGCTTCAAATGGCTATTTATACGATTTATCTCATGAAATGGAAGAGAACGGCCTACTTGTCGGCAGGTGGGAAAGTGAAAAACGAACTAAACGGTATTTACGAATAACCGATGAAGGACAGCATCATTACAAACAGATTGCGGATTCTGCGGCCTTTCAAGTCCAGGAAATTCAAAAATACATGGCCAGTGTCGTTATGTTCTTAAAAGAAAAGAGTTAAATGATTAGACCAAAATGGAGCCCCTTAATTTGCAAGTAGAATGAAGTTACATGCTTAAATTGAATCGTTCAAGGGTAAATGTTACTTAATACACTTCTAAAAAAGGGGGAATAAGTGATGGCGGAAAAACAAGATGAAATGGGAAGCATATTCAGTTTCATTAAAGGCCAGGTAGATAAACTCCCAATTTCACAATCGAAAAAGACCAAAATGCTCGACCAGCTCTTAAAGCTTAAAACGATGACTGTTGATGCAAGGGAACCGCGAATTGCTCTTGTCGGTAGAAGAGGGTCTGGAAAATCCTCACTGATCAATGCGATGTTTGGTCAGGAACGGCAATATGTCAGTTCCGTTAAATCTGGAACGGGTAAGGGTAAATGGTTATGGTACCCGAGTGATGCCGAACCCAAAATTCGTTTACTGGACTCACGCGGGCTGGGTGAGAGTGAAGCTCCTACGGAAGAGTTCGAAGAAGATACACCATTGGATGAATTGATAAAAGCGGTGACTGAAGAACAGCCTGATGTGTTTCTTTTCTTGATTAAAGCAAAAGAAGCGGATTCACGTATTGAAGAAGACTTACAAGAATTGAATAAGCTGCGCAAGATCGTTAAAGAGAATCACCATTATGATGTACCTGTCATCTGTGTGGTCACACAAGTGGATGAATTAGATCCGCCACATTATAAACAAATACCTTTTGATGCCAATCCTAAGAAAAAAAAGAATATTGATGAAGCCATCGCTTTGATGTCAAAACGATTTAAAGAGAGTGAAATACCACTTTTGAACATTATCCCTACTTGTTCGTATATTGATTTTGATGAAAGCGGAAATATTGAATATGATATGCGTTGGAACATAGATTTGCTTTCTGATTACTTAATTGAGGCCTTACCCAGTGAAGCGAAGCTGAAGACAGCCAAAGCGATGCAGAGCCAATTCGTAAAGAAAAAATTCGCACGGACGATAGTGGGAACGTTTACGGCAATCGCAGGTTTAATAGGTGCAGAACCAATACCTTTTGCCGATTTTCCCATTTTGACCGGCATTCAAGGTTTGATGATTGTGGTGATTGGTTTTATCGCGGATAAAGAAATCAACATGAAAACGGCAAGTGAATTCATTGCAGCGTTAGGAATCAATGTTGGCATTGGACTCCTTGTCAGGGAAGGTGTCAGGGCTGCAGTCCGTTTCATCCCAGGAGCTGGTCTAGTCGTTTCCGGAGCGGTAGCGGGTGCCGTCACTTATGGAATCGGGCAAGCCGCGATAGCTTACTTTCTAGAAAACAAGAATATTGATCAGGCGAAGGAGGCTTACAAGAACGCGAACAAAGAATATAAAAATGAAGACATTGACTCTTAATGTGCAGATTCGAACCATAAACTACACTAAGGTGATATGATAAAGTGGAGTTAGCCGTTCTGTATCTGCTGCTGGATGGTTCAAGATTTTTGTTTACTAGAGGAGGGATGATCTTCATGTCGTTTTTTCAATCACAGAAGCAAAAAGACTATATACAAAAATTAGAGGACGCGATTCAGTTGTTTTCCGGCCGATCTGAGGCACTTGATGATTCAAAGGGGTTTCCTTATGAAAACATTCAGGAGTTAAAGGAATTCGGATACCCCCAATTAACATTAGCTAAAGAGCATGGGGGATATGGCGGTTCCTTATATGATTTTCTCCTATGCCAAGAAAAAATAGCTCAATATTGCGGCCCAACAGCCTTAGGAATAGGCTGGCATGTCGGAACGGTACTTTCCTTATCGGAAAAGAGACATTGGGAAAAAGGAGTCATGAAAGAATTGTATGATGAAGTGTCGAAAGGTGCACTAATCAATACGGCAGCATCTGAGGCTGGAACGGGGAGTCCGACGCGCGGAGGCCGACCGGAAACCATCGCGATCAAAAAGGGTAATCAATGGAATTTGAATGGCAGAAAGACTTTTACTACACTCTCTCCTGTCCTTGATATTTTTCTCGTAACGGCATGGGTTCCCGAGGATGAGCGACTTGGCACATTTTTAGTTCATCGTGATGTAAAGGGTGTAAGTATAGAAGAAACTTGGGATATGATTTCCATGCAGGGGACAGGAAGTCATGATCTGGTGTTAAATGATGTCAGCCTGCCTGAAAAGTATTATGTCATGAAAAGCAATCCTGGTGAAAAAAGAAAACCTGAAGCGTGGCTATTACATATACCGGCTTGCTACTTGGGAATCGCAGTGGCTGCCAGAAATTACGCAGTCGAATTTGCGAAAACCTATTCTCCGAATAGCTTGCCAGGACCAATCAGGGACCTTCCGAATGTTCAACGTACAATCGGGGAGATGGAACTGGAATTGGGTGAAGCACACCATTTCCTCTACTCTGTCGCAGAAAAATGGGTGCGGCAGCCTGAAGATCATGATGAATTATCGAAGCAATTGGGGGCAGTTAAGTTATCGGTCGTCAACAAATCGATCTCCATCGTCGATAAAGCGATGAGAGTCGTCGGAGCCAAAAGTTTACAACGAAACAATCCCCTGCAACGCTACTATAGGGATGTACGCGCAGGACTCCATAATCCTCCGATGGATGATGCAACAATCACCATGCTCGCAAAATCAGCTCTTTATTAAATTCTTATTCAAATATTTTTTTGATGGCACTGAAATGATCGTTTCAGTGTTTTTTCTATTCTTTTTCTAACATTATTTTGTGTTTTCGTTTTAAGGGCATTATAAGGTGTAGTCTTTCTTCCATACACATGTAAGACTTCTAGAGTGTAGGGAAACTAGAACAAAACATTTATAAAGTCAAAGTTGGAAAAACCAGGTATTCACAAACTTAAGAACAAACAACTGAATGAGTTACATGGATTCAATTGCAAAATAAAAAGAGGCACGAAAAGTACTATTCACACGTAATCAAAGGGAAGGTGCCCTGCTACCCTAGTTGAAAGCTAACTGATGATTTGAAGTAAGCTCTGTGGAGATGAGTCTCTACAGAGTTTCTTCATTTTTCTTATTTTGTGCCGCTAAACCTATTCCAATTCTCTGTCACTTATAGAACCTTTATTTTTTCTGGAATTCGGGAGAAAATAGAATTAGAAAGTCCCTGAATCGGTGCTTGGCTTATTTATGTTTTATGGGCGGTGCAATAAAGCGATTGAAGGTAGTGTAGAGAAAAGAACCGTTGAAGTGGAATTTGATCCAGACATGTACCATAACATTAAAAAAAGAACGTGCGAATTGTAGCACGATTTCTTTTAGAGTAACATATACTTTACCGGGGTATGGTTTATAATTTGTATGGTTTATCATTACCCTGGCCGTTGATTGTTTCCATACATCCTGTGGAAAAAGGAAATAGCGTTTATTCTCTGAAATTCGACCTGTCTGAATACTCTTATAATGCGTTTGTTGATAGTAAACCCGGAAACCTTGTCATCAGGTTAGTCCGATAGAGTTTAAGGTTGATAAAAATTTGAGGAGAATTTAAGTTTTATGATAAAGTCAATAGCCATCGATTTGCTATAGAGGTCAAATAAAAAGGAAATGGGGAATTTATATGAACTTAGATGGGGTTAGCAAACATCTATTAATTTGCAACGGGAAAACATGCACGAAAAATGGAGCAGAAGAAGTAACAGAGACGATTAGGGGTGAATTGAAAAACTTAGAACTACAAAAGGAGATTCACACAACAAAAACATTATGCAACGGCCAATGCAAGCATGGTCCGATCGCTATTCTATATCCACAAGGAACCTGGTATAAAGAAATGGATAAAACAAAAAGTAAAGAGCTTATTCATAAATTGAAAGAAAATGACAATGTTCATCTAGGTTCTGAACTTTATTATCATGATGGGAAAACATTCAAGAACTAGAAGAGTGAATGAACTGTAACATCTCACTTCTATATCTAAAAAGGGTTTCTGTATATGACGCTTTTCTGGAAGAAAAAAATTGCGATATTCAGTGGACTGATCATTTTTACCCATCAGTCGATAATTTAATCAATAGAGTTTACATCTCCCCATTAATACTAATTGAAAATTGTTCTCTTAGAAAATTCAACAGTTTTACCAATATGAAAAAAATACCCGTTTTTAAGAACGGGTATTTTTTATATAACATTACCTCAAATTCTTTCCTGGATGGCGGAAGAGGAAACTTTTAATTTCCTCATAATAATTTAACTAGCTTATCATTCTCTATCTTGATATGATTGATATGCCTGTCTAAATCTTCGAAAAATATCGAAAGTTCGGTGTAAAAATGAATCTTATGACCAAAGATTTACTGATTAACTTTTTACTTATCCTTTTTCCGATCTTTTTATTGCAAATGAGCTATCTAGTGAAGTACGTATATCGTTTAGATGCATTAAAAGGATCCTTCCTATCGATTTTCCCTATTCTTTCACTTGTTCTATGCATGTTATTTCCCGTTGTTATAGAAGATGATTTTGTTTGGGACCTTAGATGGATCCCTTTTCTATTAGGCGGTTTATATGGAGGCTATCGGTTAGGAATCATATTGATAGTCATCACTCTTGTTATCCGCTATTTATCAGGGGGTGATAATGGATTTTATATATCATGCATCACTTTTCCACTAGTGGGTGTTTCCTTGTTTTTTATATCTAAATACTATTTGAAACTCTCTGTCAGTAAAAAAATTCTCATCGGTATATCATTAATCTTCATTGTACATATTCTCACGCAGTTTATTTCAACAGTAGTATTTGAACTTACTATCGGCATAAGTTTATGGAAACAATACTTCACGATCCAAGTCATTGGAATTGTTGTTGTAATCTTACTATGGGAGGTCATCCTCACTAATTTTCAGGTTCTCGAAAAATTAGTGAAAGCGGAAAAGTTGCAAATCGTTAGTCATCTGGCTGCTAGCATATCTCATGAAGTCAGAAATCCCCTTACAGTTACCAGGGGATATATACAAATGTTAAGCGAAGACGTTTCTTCCCATACAAAGGTCAGATATGCAAATATTGCACTGAAGGAATTGGATCGGGCCACGGATGTCATTAATGATTATTTGACATTTGCTTCCATAAGTCCTGAAAACACGGAGCGATTAAGGGTATCGGAGGAAATTCAGCATGTCGTTAACAGCATAAAACCCCTTGCTAACAATAATGGAACAGAATTGAAGTTATCACTAATCGAAGATGGAGCTTATTCTATCATGGGGGAAAGGAAGAAATTCCAGCAGTGCTTGTTCAATATCCTAAAGAATGGCATAGAATCGATGGACCATGCTGGCGAAATATACATAGATTTAATTCGTGCTGCCTCCACCATCCAAATTAAAATCCAAGATCAGGGAATTGGAATGACACAGGAACAGATATACCGTTTAGGTGAGCCTTACTTCACGACAAAAAATAAAGGGACGGGATTGGGCATGATGGTTTCATATAGCGTTATCAAAAGCATGGATGGTACGGTACATGTGTCAAGTGTACAAGGGAAAGGGACATGTTTCTCCATTAACTTGCCCATACATAAATACGAGCCTAATTGAGTTTAGTGTAAATTGACAGTTTTGAAACTCATAGATTACAATTTAAGTAAACTACCAATATTATGAAATGATTCAATGACGCATTTGATACCTAAGGGAGATGATTGCATGAAATCGCTTACAGATGGACAAATCATTTGGGAACCGACAAAGGAACAAATCGAGCAAACGGTATTGACTCAATATGTGAAATGGTTAAAAGAAAAGAAAAATTTAACATTTCATGACTATCATGAATTATGGAAATGGTCGGTAGATGAACTGGAGCAATTTTGGGCTTCAATTTGGGATTATTGTGATGTAAAAGCCGGCAGGACATATGACAGGGTTTTAGCGGAGCAATCCATGCCAGGTGCGAAATGGTTCGAGGGGGCAAGGCTTAATTATGCTGAAAATGCATTATTGAATGATCAAGAAGAGAAAACGGCGATTTTTTTTCGTTCCGAACATATCAGGCAGCAAGAGGTTAGCTGGAAAGAGCTGAAAGAAAAAGTGGCATCTGTCGCCCATTCATTAAGGAAACTTGGTGTGAAATCAGGTGACCGTGTTGGTGCCTATATGCCAAACATACCCGAAGCGGTGATAGCTTTCTTGGCAACAGTGAGCATAGGTGCCATCTGGTCCAGTTGTTCACCTGACTTTGGGGCAAGAAGCGTCATAGATCGTTTCAAACAGATTGAACCAGTTGTATTACTGGCGGTTGATGGATATCAGTACAATGGAAATGTATATGATAAAACATCGGTCGTCTCCCAGCTTAAACAGGAATTGGTCACTGTCAAGCATACCGTGCTGGTTCCTTACATAGAAAAAAAGATTTTGGAAGTGAATCTGGCAGATACAGTTCCTTGGGATGACCTATTAAAAGAAAAGGCAGAATTATCTTTTGAAAGTGTTCCTTTCGATCATCCTCTTTGGATTCTCTATTCATCAGGTACAACCGGGATGCCAAAACCGATTGTACAAGGGCATGGCGGTATATTATTGGAGCATTTCAAATCAACAAGAATCCATCAAGGCATGACTTCCGAGGATACCGTATTCTGGTTTACGACGACAGGCTGGATGATGTGGAATCTCCTTATGGGCGGTTTGCTTAATGAAGGGATCATCGTCCTTTATGACGGCAGTCCTTCTTTTCCGAATAGGGATGTTCTTTGGGAATTGGCGCAAGATACAGGCATGACTTTCTTTGGAACAAGTGCACCATTCCTTACGAATTCCTTGAAGTTAGGAAACAAGCCCCTGGGAAAATATGATTTATCGAAATTGAGGGCTCTTTTTTCAACTGGAGTTCCATTATCTGGAGACGGTTATAAATGGGTGTATGAAAATGTCAAGAAGGATATCTGGCTCAGTTCATCCAGTGGCGGGACCGATGTATGTGCCGGATTTGTGGGCGGTGTTCCAACATTGCCCGTGAGGATCGGAGAGATACAAGGAAGGGCATTAGGTGTTTGTGCGGAAGCCTTTGATGAGCATGGTCAAACATTGATTAATGAAGTCGGTGAATTGGTCATTACCAAACCGATGCCGTCCATGCCGCTTTATTTCTGGAATGATCAAGATGGGAAAAGATACTACGAGAGTTATTTCGATACGTATCCTGGCATATGGAAACATGGTGATTGGATAAAGATCGACGACAAGGGCAGCTGTATCATTTATGGACGTTCCGACTCGACCATCAACCGTTCTGGTGTACGGATGGGAACTAGCGATATCTACCGGGTCGTCGAAGCGATCGACGAGGTGATGGAAAGCCTTGTCATTGATAGGGAAGTGCTTGGCCGCGGTTCCTCACTGCTGCTGTTCGTTGTCCTTAAGCCCGGTAATAGCCTGGATACAGCATTGACGGCAAAAATCAAGGAACAAATCAGAGGGCATGTGTCCCCTCGCTTTATCCCTGACCAAATCCATGTCGTTGAACAAATTCCTAAAACGTTGAACGGGAAGAAAATGGAAGTCCCGATACGTAAAGTGTTATTAGGTTTCGAGTTTGATAAAGTAGTGAATGCAGACTCCATGGGAAATCCAGAATCACTACAGTTCTTTAAAGAATTAGCTCTCGAGCTGAATGAGAAAAAAATATTCTAGCAATCAGGCGGAGCAAAAAGCTCCGTCTTTTTTTTAGGCTGTTTAGTATAGATTGTTATTTTTTCCACCTACTAATTGAACATAGATATCATCCGTTTTATAGAGGCGTTTAGTGATGTGGGAAAATGTATACGAAGGTTTCAGCAAACAACTAAGTCAAAGCAATTGGCTTTATTTGAGGCCATAAAACAAGCTTTGTTTCCAGAAAATCTGATAGAATTGAAAAATTGCTCAGATCTATACGTGAAGCTCGATTGCTTCAAGTATAGGTTGCGTTCATTGTGGAAGTACACTGTAAAACGCAATGGGTAGCCTCGGCTTCAAACAATTAGAAAGTATTGTCGAGAGTGATGAAACATTTTTTCGTTAGTCTTTAAAAGGCCGCCGCGTGATCAAACATAGAAAACCGAAAAAAAAAGGAGAAAAAGATAAAAAAAGAGGAACTTCTAATCTAAAGATTGCCGTAGTAGTAGCTCAAGACCGCAATGACAAACCATTGGTTAGTTCTCTAAGGCCTATTGTAGAGTTGACGCAAACTGTGCGATTATACGGGCACATAAAGCACCCGTAATTTCTACTTATATTTAGAAAGGGGCAAAAAGTATGTTTCTTGTTTCTTTAATTTTCTTTCGTATCATTTTCTATTACTTTGCGAATAAAAAGTCCTTAACGAGTCTTTTTAAAGAAATGTACGGAGCTACACCATGCTTAAGAATATATTGATTCGTTAAAAAGTATTATATTGAAGAAGCCGAAACATTGATCAATTCACCAGAAATTTTAGCTATATTGGAAACCGTACTAACCAAACATGATCAATCGTAGAAACGAATACAGCAATGTTGAAACAGATGAAGTGATTGCTACAAGTTCACCTTACTTTAAATCAGATGTTGCTTTGAATGTACATTCTTTTTTTACCAGAATTGAATATCAAGAAATGACCGCGAATGAAGAAAATTATTTTTCAAAAACTTTATGGTTTTATGAGCATTGTTTACAGGTATACAGCGCATCTATTTAAGTACTTGGGACTTTCTCTTTATAAGCCTTATTATACATCTGTTAAACCAAAGGAATTAAAACGAGTATATTTAAATTGTATGATTTACTAAAAAAACTTGTTTAAGACATTCTTTATTCCTATTTAACGATTAATGCATTCCATTTTTTTATATTAGAAAAGTGATTATATGATAAAGTCATTGTTGCTATGAACTCCAATGACTTTTTCTATTTTAAAGAAAAACTACTTTCGATGGTATATTTACTTGCTAAGTTGAGATTCAACTCCCTTTTTTGATGTGAATATTTGTTAGTGAAATATCTTACTATCTATAAAAGAAATATACGCAAATAATAAGTATATATAGATTTGATCATAATTTATGAATATGTTTTAAAAGAAGATGCTAACCAAATTAGAGTCCCGGTTTGACGATGTTAAAAATGAAATCGGGAATGGTTTCGTTAACACGTCAAGCATTGTGAGAATGAATACGTGATGATAAATATAAACGCTATTGATCCAAATTATGTTATTCTATTTTTGTTTACATCAGTCCGTCAGAAAAACTATAAAGGGGGTATAAGGTTAAAATGGTTAAGGAAAAGAAACTCAAGCTAAAGAAGCCAAAGAAGTGGTGGGGATGGGTTCTAGCATTTGTCATCATAGCTAATACAGTTGGTGGTGGGGACAAAGAGGAAGTTGCTAAAGAAGAGAAGGCTTCTGAAAATACTGCTGAACTTAGGGAGGAAGCTCCTAGACAATCTTTACTGCTGCAAGGAATTTCACGAGTCTCGAATTTTCTCTTTTTCCATACATCAATTATGTTAAAACTATAGATATTATGTCCTCTCCCGGCTTTAAATTTGCCGAATTGTCAATCGACAATGCCGATATTTTTGCTTATACATAAGCGTGTTTGGGATTCCTAGCAACATAGAAAAGCTGCTAATAAGCTTGATTTTTCATAGCTAATAACTTCTAAAATATACTGATCATAAAGTTCAAATTTGTCCATTTTTAAATTTCAGAAAATAGAGTTTTTTCAGATAATCATTGAAATATCCATTAAAACCCGATAATATACAACTATTAAAACAACTTTATATCAGCGGATGATGATTGTGGGAGAGTCTAAACAATGTTTAGCACCGAAGGAGCAAATCCTATAAAAGCAGGAACTAATCTCTCAGGTAAAAGGACTACAATTGGACGCGTCTCTGAAGAGAGCCATAGGCCACCGAAGGAGTTAAACTCTCAGGTAAAAGGACAGAGGAAGGTAGGAAAATACCTATCTTTCCTCTGCCCTTTTTTGTACTTGGAAAGATAAAAAGAGAGGAGTGTGAATTGAGATCTGTAGATAAATGATCTATCCTTTGTTTTGTACAATTAATGCTATATTTTCAAAAATGGTTGGTAGCTTTATTTCAAAAATCTATAACTAGCACGCATCAAAGAAAGCGCTTACAATAGTGAGGCAGTCTCCAGTACGCTAATAATTCACACTCATTGAAAGGCTGACCCTTTAAATGGGGAAAATTCCAAGTAGCCTAAAAAAGTAGAAGGTGGGAAATCGTATGCAGGAACAAAAGTTGGATAGAGGGCTAAAAAACAGGCACGTACAACTCATAGCTATTGGTGGGGCAATCGGAACGGGATTATTTCTTGGAGCAGGAAAATCTATTCATTTAGCCGGGCCATCAATTCTATTTGCTTACATGATTACAGGCATCATTTGCTTCTTAATCATGCGCGCACTTGGAGAACTGCTCTTATCTAATTTGAACTATCATTCCTTTGTTGACTTTGTAAGAGACTATTTAGGTAATATGGCAGCATTTGTAACCGGCTGGACCTACTGGTTTTGCTGGATATCAATCGCAATGGCCGACTTAACGGCAGTTGGTCTTTATACTCAGTATTGGTTTCCTTCCGTACCGCAGTGGATGCCAGGATTAATTGCTCTAGTCATTTTGCTATTTATGAATCTTGCAACCGTAAAACTTTTTGGCGAAATGGAATTCTGGTTCGCATTAATTAAGGTCATCGCTATCCTAGCACTAATTGTTATCGGTATTTTCATGATTATTAAAGGCTTTTCCACTGATTCAGGCGCAGCAAGTTTCACGAATCTATGGAGTCACGAAGGTATGTTCCCAAATGGAATAAATGGTTTTGTCCTCTCATTCCAGATGGTAGTGTTTGCGTTTGTGGGCATTGAACTTGTAGGACTTACAGCAGGTGAAACAGAAAATCCAGAAAAAGTTATCCCCAAAGCGATCAATAATATTCCTATTCGGATTATAATTTTCTACATTGGCGCACTTATTGTCATTATGAGTGTTTATCCTTGGAACGCAATCATCCCAACGGAAAGCCCATTCGTCCAAGTATTTGTGGCTGTAGGTATCGCTGGTGCAGCTGGTATCGTTAATTTTGTCGTCCTAACATCGGCTGCTTCGGCATGTAACAGCGCAATCTTCAGTACAAGCCGGATGGTATATTCACTTGCCAAAGATAAAAATGCACCTGTACCGTTTGCAAAACTTAATGACCGAAAAGTACCTTCCAATGCATTGTTCTTTTCAACTGTTGTCATTTTAATTTCCGTTGTTTTGAACTATTTAATGCCTGAAGGTGTATTTACCTTGATTACAAGTATTTCTACAGTATGTTTCATCTTTATTTGGGGAATTACAGTCATCAGTCATTTGAAATACCGTAAAACAAGGCCAGATCTAGTGAAAAAGAGCAAATTTAAATTACCACTTTATCCAATTTCCAATTACTTCATCCTTGCTTTCCTAGCGTTCGTCCTTGTGGTTCTTGCACTTGCGGACGACACTCGTGTTGCCTTATTCGTTACACCTGTTTGGTTCATTATGCTGATTGCGATTTATAAGATGGGCAAAACGAAGGTGGATCAGGCGAATCAGAGAGAGATAGCGGGGAATTAAGAGTCAAGAAATCCTTTGATTCTATTTGCGGTGTTTGTTCAGATAGGCCGCTCCATATTTTCCAACTCGGTGAGTAAAAAATCTGTCCGTTTTAAAAAAACAAAGGTATCTGGTTGATCATATGATAATTCGAAATAAATATTTTAGAATAGTATTGTTAGCGCTTTCAAAAATGCTTGACATAATTATGCTCAACAACTATTCTAAATGTACTAAATTGAATAAGCGGATGACAGTTGTGGGAGAGTGCAAAGCGACAAGCCACCGAAGGAGCAAGTTCCAAAAAGACCCTTGGAACAAATCTCTCAGGTAGATGGAACCACAAATGGACGCACCTCTGGAGAGCGCGTATTAACATATACGCCACCAAAGGGGAAAGGCTCTATTAAAAAATGGAGCTAAACTCTCAGGTAAAAGGACAGAGAAGGGTAGAGAACGCTACGACCCTTTTCTGTCCTTTTTTGCGTGCAAAAAAGGTTGTAAAGCATACTATTTTTAACAGTTTTATAGAAAAGCAGGCCTGTAGCGGGCAAGAAATTTAGTGTCTAGTACCATATTGGAATTAGTAATTAAATAAAAATTCAGAATTAATAAAAATGTCTAGGAGGAAATTTAAATGAGTTTACATCAAAATGATTTAACCATTTTTGAAGCGATTGAAAAAGAAGGACAACGTCAACATCAAACACTGGAGTTGATTGCATCAGAGAACTTTGTTAGCCCAGATGTATTAGAGGCAATGGGAAGCGTGATGACAAATAAATATGCAGAAGGTTATCCAGGAAAGCGCTATTATGGTGGGTGTGAATTTGTCGATGTGGCAGAACAAACGGCTATTGAGCGGCTAACAAAGCTTTTCGGTGCCAAATATGCAAATGTTCAGCCTCACTCAGGTGCACAAGCCAATTTCGCAGTTTTTTTCGCACTGCTTCAGCCTGGTGATAAGGTGATGGGAATGAACCTTTCACATGGTGGCCACTTAACTCATGGAAGCCCAGTCAGCGTTTCAGGAAAATGGTTTGAAGTTGTGTCCTATGGAGTTAGAGAAGATACTCAGTTAATTGATTATGATGAGTTGGAAGCTATCGCAAAGAAAGAAAAACCTAAATTGATTATTGCAGGAACTAGTGCCTATCCAAGAACGATTAATTTTGCACGATTTAGAGAAATTGCCGATCAAGTGGGTGCAAAACTTATGGTGGATATGGCTCATATAGCCGGTCTGGTAGCTACTGGTCTTCACCCATCCCCAATCCCATATGCGGATGTTGTGACAAGTACAACTCATAAAACATTAAGAGGACCTCGGGGGGGCATCATTTTAACAAACGATGAAGTAATTATCAAAGCGATTAATAAATCCGTATTCCCTGGAATTCAAGGTGGTCCACTTATGCATATCATTGCAGCAAAAGCAGTTGCATTCAACGAAGCTTTACAACCAAGCTTTAAGGATTATGCGAAACAAGTCATTGAAAATGCTACAACACTTGGCGAAACATTAAAAAATGAAGGTGCAGTCCTTGTTTCTGGTGGAACAGATAATCATATTGTCCTTTTAGATTTGCGTCCGTGGAATTTAACAGGAAAAGAAGCAGAGAAACTATTGGAAGACGCAGGCATTACCGTTAATAAAAATACGATTCCCTATGATCCAGAAAAGCCCTTTGTTACGAGCGGTATCCGAATGGGCACAGCAGCCATAACAACTCGAGGCATGAAGAAAGAAGAGATGGTGAAAATTGGTGAAATGATTGCAACTGTTCTAAAGAGTAAAGGGAATAAAGACGTTCTTCAGAAAGCAAGAGAAACGACGAAAGGGATTTGTGATGGTTATCCTTTATTTCAACAGCCAATTACTGTGTAAAGAAAGGGACGGCTTAATGGAATTATGCCTTTGCTGAAAACCTGAGCAACGGCCATGGCAGAAAGATATGTCTCCTGACAATAAAGAAACCGGTAATAGTTGAACTATTTTACAGAAAATCATAATTGGGGGTAAACCATGGGGATTGAAACAACATTAAAGCAAACACCGCTTTTTGAAGTATATGAAAAATACGGAGCAAAAGTCATAAATTTTGGTGGCTGGTCTCTGCCGGTTCAATTTACAAGCATTTTAGAAGAGCATGAAGCTGTTCGAACTGAAGCAGGACTTTTTGATGTTTCCCATATGGGAGAAGTACTTGTGGAAGGGAAAGATGCCGAGAGTTATATTAACTACCTTGTTACAAACGATGTAACAAAGCTTGGCATCAATCAAGCACAGTATACCGCAATGTGTTATCCAGACGGAGGAACGGTTGATGATTTATTAGTTTATAAATTAGGGAATGAAAAATATTTACTTGTCATTAATGCTGCAAACATTGAGAAAGATTACGAATGGATGAAGCAGCAAGTAAAAGGAGAGATGGAGCTCCAAAACATTTCGGAAGACATCGCTCAGCTTGCCATCCAAGGACCAAAGGCAGAAAGCATTTTGCAAAAGTTAACGGAAATAGATTTATCAGAAATTGGTTCTTTTAAATTCGCCCAGCATGTCAACATCTCTGGTATTACCGACGTACTTGTATCCCGTACAGGGTACACAGGAGAAAATGGATTTGAACTTTATTTATCTGCAGACAAAGCGGTAGTACTTTGGGAAAAGATCATAGAAGCAGGAGCCACGAGTGGATTAAAACCTTGCGGACTAGGTGCACGGGACACGCTTCGTCTTGAAGCACGTCTTGCACTCTATGGCCAAGAACTAAGTAAAGACATCAGCCCGCTTGAAGCAGGAATCGGCTTTGTCGTAAAGACGAATAAAGAAAGTGACTTTATCGGAAAATCTGCTCTTACAGAACAAAAAGAAGCTGGATTAAAACGAAAATTAGTAGGGATTGAAGTAACAGGCCGTGGGATTCCGCGTCATGGTTACAAGGTAATTTCTAAAGATGGAGAGGAAATAGGTATTGTTACATCAGGAACACAATCACCATCTTTGAAAAAAAGCTTAGGTCTTGCCTTGTTATTAGCCGATCAATCTGAAGTGGGTACGCCGATAAAAGTGGAAATCCGAAATAAACAGATAGAAGCCGTTATTGTTAATGCACCATTCTACAAAAGATAAGCGGAAATATTTTAATAGAGTTATCGTATAGTTTTCCTGAGTCGATTTACGTTACCTGGCTTGCAGCCTGAAATGGATTACCTAAGAGTAAAATTACCCAAAATATATTCAGAATTATGACAATAGTTAAAAAAACGAAAAGAAAAGGGGAAAATACAATGACGAAAGTAATATCAAGTTTTCGATATAGCAAAGAACATGAATGGGTCCAACAATTAGAAGGAAATCGTGTACGTATTGGAATCTCTGATTATGCACAAAAGGCTTTAGGTGATATCGTCTTTGTTGAAAATCCAGAGATTGATGATGAAGTAACGGTCAATGAATCGATGGGAACGATCGAGTCAGTTAAAGCAGTTTCCGAACTTTACTCACCTGTTTCAGGTACGGTGGTTACTGTAAACGAAGAGTTAGAGGGTGCCCCAGAGACGATTAACGAGCATCCATTTGAAGCAGGCTGGTTAGTCGAAGTAGAAATGTCCAATCCAGAAGAGTTAGACTCACTTCTAAACGAAGATGAGTATCAAGCATTTACTAATGAAGGAGAGGAATAATATGACAGCCACTTTTAGATACCTTCCTGATACGAAACAAGATCAAGACGAAATGCTCTCATTTTTAAATATTTCTTCAATAGATGAGTTATTTGAAGATATTCCAGCTGAAATTAGACTGCAGGGTGAGCTAAACATCCCAAAGGCGGTTCCTGAACCGCTTCTTTTGAAAAGAATGAACCAGCTTGCTACAAAAAACAAAAATGCGAATCATTATCCGACTTTCCTAGGCGCGGGTACATATGATCACTACATTCCAAGTGTGGTAAACCATATGATTTCGCGCTCCGAATTTTACACGGCCTATACACCTTACCAACCGGAAATCAGTCAAGGTGAATTACAAGCAATTTTTGAATTTCAAACGATGGTTTGTGAGTTGACAGGAATGGATGTGGCTAATTCTTCCATGTACGATGGTTTTACATCGCTTGCGGAAGCTGCATCGCTTGCTGTCACATCTACAAGACGTTCGAAAGTTCTTGTATCCAAAGCGGTACATCCTGAATCCCGTGCTATTTTACATACAGTAGCAGCAGGTCCGGGATACACAGCTGAGGAAGTAAACCTTGCCGGTGAGATTACAGATTTAGGGAAGCTTCAAGAACAAATTGATAAAGATACTGCTGCCGTAATTGTTCAATATCCAAATTTCTTCGGTTCCATTGAGGATATAAAAGCAATTAAGAAAATTGCGGAAGAAAAAGGTGCCCTTTTAATCGTAAGCGCCAATCCTCTTGCACTAGCACTCTTACAGGCTCCTGGGAAACTTGGGGCAGATATCGTGATCGGTGATATGCAGCCATTAGGAATCCCGATGTCCTTTGGCGGGCCACACTGCGGCTATTTTGCGGTAAATAAAAAACTCATGCGTAAAATCCCAGGACGTATTGTAGGCCAAACAGCAGATGAAAAAGGACAGCGCGGATTTGTGTTAACACTTCAAGCACGTGAACAGCATATTCGCCGTGATAAAGCCTCATCCAATATTTGTTCCAACCAGGCATTAAATGCTCTCGCCTCTTCTATTTGTATGACATCACTTGGGAAGCAAGGGATTCGTCAAATGGCACAGCTAAACATTGAGAAAGCTGATTACATGGCGAAAACCCTAGAGCAGAAAGGCTATTCTATATACAATGAAGCACCATTCTTCAATGAGTTTGTTGTCGGGCTTCCTCTTCCGGTAAAGGAAGTCAATGCAAACCTTCTTAAGGCGGGTATTATCGGTGGATTTGATTTAAAAAGTGATTACGGTTTTGAAAATAAAATGTTGCTAGCTGTGACTGAGCAGCGAACAAAAGAAGAAATTGACCAATTTGTTGATGCTTTGGAGGCGATTGTAAATGGTTGAATATAATGAGTTAATTTTTGAAATAAGTCGTCCAGGACGGGTAGGTTCAAGTATTCCGGATAGTGACGTTGACTATGTTGATATAAATGAAAAATTTCCAAAGCATTTAATTCGTGACGAACCGGCTGAACTACCAGAAGTATCAGAGTTGCAGCTTGTCCGCCATTACACAGCGCTCTCTAATAAAAACCATGGAATCGATAATGGATTTTATCCTCTGGGTTCTTGCACGATGAAGTACAATCCGAAAATAAATGAAGATGTGGCACGTTTGGAAGGCTTTAGCCGCATTCATCCCTATCAGCCCGTTGAAACAGTACAGGGTGCATTGGAGGTTTTATATGAATTACAGGAAGAGCTAGCGGTCATTACAGGAATGGATGCTGTTACATTACAGCCATCCGCAGGGGCTCAAGGGGAATGGACAGGTTTAATGATGGTTAAAGCGTATCATGCTCAAAAAGGTGAAACCAGAACGAAAGTACTTGTTCCAGACTCAGCGCACGGTACAAATCCTGCAAGTGCAAGTGTTGCTGGTTTTCAAACGATCACGATTCCATCCGATAAAAATGGATTAGTAGACTTAGAAGAATTAAAGAAACATGTGGGACCTGATACAGCTGCGCTAATGCTGACGAATCCGAATACCCTTGGACTTTTTGAAAAAGAAATTGTGGAAATCGCACAGGTTGTCCATGAAGCAGGGGGCCTATTATATTATGACGGAGCGAATGCCAATGCCATTTTAGGTAAAACAACACCAGGTCAAATGGGCTTTGACATCGTGCACTTAAATCTTCACAAAACATTTACGACGCCTCATGGAGGTGGCGGTCCAGGGGCAGGCCCTGTCGGTGTGAAAGAGAAACTTACTCCTTACTTGCCAGTGCCGCGCATCGAAAAAGAAGGTGATAAATATGTGCTGAACGCTAATTATCCGCACTCTATCGGAAGGGTAAAAGGGTATTATGGAAACTTTGGAATTCTCTTGCGGGCGTATACTTATATTCGCACGATGGGGCCTGAAGGGCTGCGCCAAGTATCTGAAAGTGCCGTGCTTCATGCTAATTACCTTCGTAAAAGATTAGAGCCATATTTTGAAGCGCCATATTTACAAATTTGCAAGCATGAATTTGTCCTATCCGGATCTAGGCAGAAAAAGCTGGGTGTAAGAACGCTTGATATGGCAAAACGTCTGCTAGATTTCGGCTACCATCCGCCGACCATCTATTTCCCGTTAAATGTTGAGGAATGTTTGATGATTGAACCGACTGAAACAGAGTCCAAAGAAACACTTGATGCTTTTGCGGATGTCATGATTACAATTGCCAAAGAAGTGGAAGAAAACCCAGGGGTTGTTTTAGAAGCACCACATACTACAGTGATTGGACGATTGGATGAG
The DNA here is from genome assembly GCF_046715815.1 of Peribacillus sp. S4. Taxonomy (NCBI): domain Bacteria; kingdom Bacillati; phylum Bacillota; class Bacilli; order Caryophanales; family Bacillaceae; genus Peribacillus; species Peribacillus sp. S4. The sequence goes on from NZ_CP175708.1 coordinate 2,623,434, forward strand.
GTCCAAGCAGCTAGACAACCAATCTTGCGTTATTCCAAAGAAGAAATAGTAGAGGAAGCAACGGTAACGTCATAAATGAATGAATATGAACCACCAAGGATGGAATATGAAGAAAAGAATCTCGATATTTCATTCTAGGTGGTTTCATAAGCGTGTTTTAAAAAGGATGAAAAAAGTGCCAAGAGATGCAAGGAGAAAATAGTCTTGAGAACTTAAAAGACAGAGCAACGGAGAAACTCTATCGGACTTTTTTTAGGCCTACTGAACAACCTCTTTCAAGCTAAAATTACATCTGCTCATAGGAGTGAGAAATAAAATGTTCATCAACGATCTTCGTAAACCAGAATGGCTTAAAATTAAATTAAATACGAATGAACAATATACGGGCTTAAAGAAAATGATGCGCGAAAAAAAACTTCATACTGTTTGTGAAGAAGCAAGATGCCCTAACATTCATGAATGCTGGGCGGTACGAAAAACGGCAACTTTCATGATTTTAGGAAGTATATGTACGCGAGCTTGCAGGTTCTGTGCAGTTCAAACAGGGCTACCATCAGAGCTTGATTGGGAAGAGCCCGAACGTGTCGCAGAATCAGTAAAGCAAATGAACCTAAAGCATGTGGTGATTACCGCTGTTGCTCGTGATGACTTAAAAGACGGCGGAGCAGAGGTATTTGCAGAAACTGTAAAGGCAGTGAGGCGGCAAAATCCATTTTGCAGCATTGAAGTTCTCCCCTCGGATTTGAATGGGGAATATGACAACTTAAAAACATTAATGGATACAAGACCAGACATTTTGAATCACAACATTGAAACAGTAAAACGCTTATCCCAAAAAGTTCGTGCACGTGCAACATACGAACGTTCATTAGAGTTTTTACAGCGGGCAAAGCAAATGAATTCGACTATCCCTACGAAATCAAGCATTATGATTGGTCTAGGAGAAACAAAAGAAGAAATTATGGAAACAATGGATGATCTTCGTGCTAACGATGTGGACATTATGACTATTGGTCAATATTTGCAGCCGACTAAACGACATTTGAAGGTCGAAAAATATTGGAGTCCAGAAGAGTTTGAAGAACTGAAAAACATTGCAATGTCAAAAGGGTTTAGTCATTGCGAAGCCGGTCCGCTTGTTCGCTCCTCCTATCATGCAGATGAACAAGTTCGTGCAACTAAGGTTAATGCGTAATCATCTTTCAATAAACCATTAAGAAAGGGGAGAATCAGATGATAGCCAAAATGAAAATAACAGAGGCAGCCATGAATAAACTGAAGGAAATGACATGTAACGGTACGCAAATTCCTCGCCTTGACGCTGATATTGCCGGCGGCTGCGGGGTGTCGATGAAGTTCTCCCTCTTATTGGACGAGCCCCGCAGAAACGATGTAATTATTGAATATGAGGGAGTTCAGCTTAGATTAGATCATTTTACAAAACGCTATTTAGATGAGGAAATACAAATTGATTATAGAGAAGATAGTGACTTTATTGTTGGAGAAAGCTTTGCATCCAGTGCATGTGCCATTGAAATAAATTAAAGTATCGTGATCGTTTACCTATTAAAAGATTAGATCGTGTTTAATAAGTTAGTTGTTTTCTTACACGATTCATATATTTATCTATGGTTATGAAAACCAAAGGGGGAAGTATTAGGTGAATCAACAATATGACGTTGTTATCATCGGTGGCGGCACCGGTGGATATGTTGCTGCCATTCGTGCGTCTCAATTAGGATTAAAAACGGCGGTAGTTGAACAAGGTAAACTTGGTGGAACTTGCCTTCATGCAGGTTGTATTCCAAGTAAAGCATTATTAAGAAGTGCAGAGGTATACACAAATGCAAAGAATGCAGATAAATTTGGTGTTATTGCACCGGAAGTTGGGCTGGACTTCTCAAAAGTACAGGCCAGGAAAGAAGAAATTACTGAACGCTTATATAAAGGTGTTCAACATTTAATGAAAAAAGGGAAAATAGATGTGTTCGAAGGAAAAGGGATTATTTCACAGTCTAAAGATGTTTTAGTGAGATTGAATAATCATGAACTGGAAACAATATTAAACTCTCGAAATATTTTAATAGCTACAGGATCTCGTCCAAGAACATTACCCGGCCTAGAAGCAGATAGTGAATATGTGATGACATCGGATGAAGCGCTTCAAATGAAAGAGCTCCCAAATTCCATCATTATTGTCGGCGGCGGTGTTATTGGAATAGAATGGGCTTCGATGCTTATTGACTTTGGATTAGAAGTAACTGTGATAGAGTATGCCGAGCGCATTTTACCGACGGAAGATAAAGATATTTCAAAGGAAGTACAGCGACTAATGAAGAAAAAAGGTGTAAAAATCGTAACAGGGGCAAAGGTGCTTCCAGAATCGTTAGAAAAAGGAGACGGTGTCTCTATAAAGGCGGAATATAAAGGGAAAGAAACGACATTTTCAGCAGAAAAATTATTGGTATCTGTCGGAAGATTAGCAAACATTGAAGGCATTCACCTTGAAAATACCAAAGTTGAAGTCGACCGTGTTATTCAAACAAATGAGTATTACCAAACGAATGAGCCAAACATTTATGCAATTGGAGATGTGATTGGAGGATTACAGCTTGCCCATGTCGCTTCACATGAAGGGATCATCGCAATTGAACATATGGCAGGAGAAAACCCTGTGCCACTTGATCAATCTCTTGTTTCAAAATGCATATATAGTAACCCGGAGGTAGCTAGTGTTGGGTTAACAGAAGAGGATGCGAAGGAGAAAGGGTATCAAGTAAAAACAGGGAAGTTCTCCTTCCGTGCGATTGGAAAGGCTCTTGTTTTTGGTGAATCAGACGGTTTTGTCAAACTCGTTGTTGACGAAGAATCCTGTAAATTGTTAGGAGCGCATATGGTTGGCCCTCATGTAACCGATATGATTTCAGAAGCTGGTCTTGCACGAGTATTAAATGCAACAGCTATGGATATTGCGCATACGATACACCCTCATCCTACATTAGCTGAAGCAATTGGGGAAGCTGCCCTAGCTGTATATGGTAAGGAAATACACGCATAGATATATAGATAGTAATAGAAAATTTGAATACTTCTTCCTTCATGGGGGAGGCGAATCATATGATAGGTGGGAGAACCAAAGCATTAAGTATTAGGCAATATAACTATGAAAACTGAAGAAGTGAAGTGGTGGAAGGGAAAGCGTCTGTCAATAAAAAAATTTTAAGGTCTATCTCCCTCCCTCACCGTAGCTCAAGATTGCTAGAAATGAAATTGTAGTGACGGTATTTTTCTGACACCAATAGCGGTAGTGTTCATCATTCTGAATTCGAAGTTTTTACATATTTTAATTACAAATCTAAAGGATGGTGAGAGACCATTGTATAAAGAAGTGAATGTTAACCGTGCTAAATTATTAATATCTTGTCCAGAGAAACCAGGTATTATCTCGGCTGTATCTAACCTTTTATTAGAAAGCAGAGCAAATGTTGTTCATTTTGACCAACATACGACGGATCCACAAGCAGGTATGTTTTTTATGAGAATCGAATTTGATTTAAACGACTTTGATGCTTCCTATAAAAAACTTGAAGAGGACTTACATGTGCTGGCCCAGGCTTATACGATGGAATGGAGCTTAAGCGGTAATAATAAAAGAAAACGAATGGCCATCTTTGTATCCAAAATGGATCACTGTCTTATGGAGCTTATATGGCGTTGGAAATCGAATGAACTTCCAGTGGAAATCCCGATGGTGATCAGTAATCATCCTGATTTAAAAAAAATAGTAGAAAGTTATGACATCCCTTATTATCATATTCCTTTAGCTCATGAAACGAAGCAACAAGCAGAACAGAAAGCACTAGACCTATTGAAAGGGAAAGTAGACTTCATTGCCTTGGCTAGATATATGCAAATTCTTTCCCCTGCATTTGTATCGGAGTTCCCAAATCAAATTATTAACATTCATCATTCTTTCTTACCGGCGTTTGTCGGTGCAAATCCTTATGCGAGGGCCTATAACCGTGGCGTTAAGTTAATTGGAGCAACTGCTCATTATGTTACAAATGATCTTGATGAAGGCCCCATTATTCAGCAAGATGTAAAGAGGGTTAATCATAGACATACAATCGAAGAATTAAAGGTTACCGGAAGTCATGTGGAAAGACAGGTTCTTGCCCAAGCTGTTTCTTGGCATATTGAAGATAGAGTTATTATTCATGGTAATAAAACAATAGTATTTGATTGAATACAATATTAAGATGCTTCAAAGATGGAGATAAACATTAATTATAAAGATAATTGAGGAACTTATTATTTTTCCAATATTTTTAAAGGTTTTTCTCTTCTAATTCTATTGAAAACAGACAAAAACTCGTCCTTGGGAGTATTTTGTCATCTCAAATTGGACTCAATTACTATTTATACCTATCCTATATTAAATACCCACATCTCAATCTCTATTATAATTGAATCAATTCCATTCCATAAAAGTTTTGCCGGTTAGAGTGATAGAATTTAAGTCATTCATTTCAAAAACGAATAACAGCTTGATTTTTTGTGCATTTGTTGATTGAGGCGATCTACTGCTAATTTCGGAGCATTATTAATATAAACAAGCATCGTAAGGTCGCAGTGTTGGGAGCTATGTACGGTTTCAATTATCCTGTAAAGGTGACAATCACAGCTGGGATATGTGGAGCTGAGGTATATTTCCTTGGCTTAATCGTATTAAGAATTAAAAGATTAGGACCGTTTCACAAATAAGGGCTAATGAAGAACAAAAAGCGGCATATTGAAGGCTGTTAAAAAATTCTTTTCCCAGAAAAGGGGGCATTACGAGATGAAATACAGATCTGCATTCGATATAATCGGTCCCGTCATGATTGGACCTTCAAGCTCACATACAGCAGGAGCTGCCAGAATTGGCAGAGTAGCAAGGACATTATTCGGAAAACAACCGAAGAAAGCGATTATTTCTTTATATGGTTCTTTTGCAAAAACTTACAGGGGACACGGTACGGATGTTGCTGTCGTAGGGGGGATATTGGATTTCGATACGGATGATGAACGAATCCCTGCCTCTTTAACGATAGCGGAAGAAGCCGGTATGGACGTTTCCTTTACAATCGAGGATACTGTGATGGATCATCCTAATACAGTCAAAATCAGACTTTTCGATGAAGATAAAGAATTGGAACTTGTTGGGATTTCGATTGGCGGCGGAACGATAGAAATAACGGAGCTGAATACGTTCAAGCTTAAATTGTCGGGTGAAAACCCAGCCATTTTAGTCGTGCATAACGATGTGTTTGGAATCATATCTTCCGTTTCGACCGTATTGGCGAATCATGAAATTAATATTGGCCATATGGAAGTTTCACGGAAGGAAAAAGGTCAAATGGCCCTCATGGTGATTGAAGTCGATCAGAAAATCCAGAGCGATGTCATGAAGGAAATTAAAGGATTGGAAAACGTGTCGCAAGTCATAAGGATGGTTGAATGATCATCATTAAAAGTGTTGGCATAGATATGGAGGTAAAAACATGTTCCGAAATGTAGCAGAGTTGGTTGAACTTGCTGAAAGTAAACATGTAAAAATCGCGGAAATCATGATTTTACAAGAAATGGAGTTCTCGGGCCTGTCGAGAGAACAGATCATTGAAAAGATGGACAGGAATTTGATAGTGATGGAACAAGCGGTGGAAAGAGGCCTGAAAGGTGTACAATCCGTGACAGGCCTAACGGGCGGAGATGCCGTTCTTTTGCAAAATTATATCAAGTCGGGCAAGGCACTGGCGGGTAATTTATTATTGGATGCCGTCAGTAAGGCTGTTGCCACGAACGAAGTGAATGCAGCAATGGGAATGATTTGTGCCACTCCGACTGCAGGTTCTGCTGGCGTTGTTCCCGGTACATTATTTGCCGTGAAAGAAAAATTAAACCCGACCCGGGCAGAGATGATTGAATTCCTTTTCACTTCCGCTGCCTTCGGATTCGTTGTTGCAAACAATGCTTCCATTTCTGGAGCGGCCGGAGGCTGCCAAGCAGAAGTGGGCTCGGCAAGCGGAATGGCCGCAGCTGCGATAGTGGAACTGGCCGGCGGTACACCAAGCCAAGCTGCAGAAGCGATGGCGATCACATTGAAAAATATGCTTGGATTGGTTTGTGATCCAGTGGCAGGTTTGGTTGAAGTTCCTTGCGTGAAACGTAACGCAATGGGTGCATCCAACGCGATAACGGCAGCTGATATGGCACTTGCAGGCATTACGAGCCGCATTCCATGTGACGAAGTGATCGATGCCATGTATAAAATAGGATTGACCATGCCAGTTGCACTTCGTGAAACGGCAGAGGGCGGCCTAGCTGCCACTCCTACTGGGCGTAAATTGGCAAAGGAAATATTCGGTTCCTTTAAAACACCTTAAGCTCAGTTATGAAATCATGGTCCTCAAAAGTTTGCTAAGTATTGCATTGGAGAAATAAACAAAGTCACTTCTAGGTGAAAAATTGATCCCGTTCATGACTAATCAAGGATATAAAGCGAACCCTCGCTTCAGTTACGAAACTTATAGTTTCAGAGGAATCGGTAAAGTCATCCATTGTAGGACTGAAACCCTTTGATTATCAATCCTCGATGACGGAGGCTAATTTTTTTATGAATTCAAGTTTGGCTGCAACTGACACGGTTAAAACATTTTTGTAAAAGATAAGGATGGAAGATTGATGATTTGAGCTTAATGGTCAATTGATGGGGCGTAAATAAAAAATAACATGCGCTCCATAATATCTCTTTTTAGACATAGTATACTGATAAACGGTATCCAATATATCAAAGACTGTCTTTTCACAAAGTGTTGGGATTTTTGCCCATTAAGGTAAAAAGGCAAAGTAGCGTTTTTGCCGAATTTTAGTTTTTTTGTATATGTAAAGAATGAAGATTGTGAAGGTGTCTTGAGGGATATCTTTCATTGCCGCATTAGTCAATCTTTGGCTTTATACTTACTCGTCCTTTAAACAGAATTCACTTTTTTGGCAAGCTACAATAAGACTACATTGTCTTCAAACCCCTTTACCGTATGGACACCATCAGCATTAATAAGCAAAAGGTCAATTTCCGCCAAATGGTAGGTAACCTCAATTTCTCCTCGAATAACGAAAAGAATTTCAATTCATCAAACACCAGCCGAATATAGTGGTCTTCATAAAAAAGAATCCTTCTATTTCCAAGAAGTAAATAATAAAAGCGAACAATATACTTTGGTGAAATCACCTCACTTTTTATTTAAATTGAGCAATTATATTTTGCCAAAGCACCGCAGTGTTACGGTGAAAGAACCGAAAGTTTCAGCAGTACATATTAACCTGCCGCAAGAACATGTTCTTGTTCGGGATAAAGTCCAGCGAATACTGGTTATTGCACCGCTGGAATAAGTTATTTTGGCGAGGACTTTGTAGGAAAAATGGCAATTTGAATTGGTTTTCTCAGAGTGGAATCTCAACAATATTTTCAAGCTGTGATAAAGAGGGCTTTTATCGCAAAAAGTCGGAGTTCATGTGCCATTGCCATTTTCCTTATCTTCACATATGTAGGAATTTCTAAAAAGATTAGTAAAAAGACAAATGAATATAAGTTCCAAAAAAACACGATACTCAGGGTAAATCTGATCAAGCACTGCTTGAAATTGAAGTTTCGTTTATACATTTAACCTTATACATGTACATGTCTTCACGAACGATTACGAAGGATTAAGAGTTGAATTCCTCGTTTTTTTGGCTCCAAATCTTCTTTATTCTACTCGCAGAAATGGCAAGTATCAATCACATCTGACTTTACTTTTCGAAGAGAGATGAGCTCCTTTCTCGATATAAGACAAGTGGGTTAATGATAATTAGTAAATACCCTCTTTCCTCGAAATACTGAACAGCTGGTATATGATAATGCCCAGTAGACTCTTATACGACGGAGGTAGGATTCCTGTTAAGTTTTCTATCTCTCTAATATATTGGTGTAAGCTCTCTAGTTCTTTAATGGTAAGTGCTACTTTTTATAAGGCTTCTTTTTCAACCTTAGTTTTCGTAATCTTGAGAAATGATGGAGGGACGTGGCCTATAAATGGCTCATACACAATTATGAGTTGGTACATCAATATGCCCTGATTTAGAAAAGAATTCGACATCATCTCAAGCAGATAGATGAAACACACTTAAAAGTAAAAGGACAAAGGGGGTATTTATATCGTACATTCTATTCGATTGATTTCTCTAAGTGGGAATCTACTATTATCCGTGTACTTTTTCATATATTTGGACCAGAACAGGTTTTATAAAGGTAAACTGCAAGCTGTACTTTTAAGTAATTCTCAAAATGGCTAAAGTCCATTTTAAGAATATCCTCAATTTTTTTTATACGGTGATAAAGAGTATTTGCATGGATATGCAGGTCTTTGGCTGTTGCAGTCATGGAACGATTATTTTGTACATACGTGAAAAGAGTGTGCAGAAGTTCACAGTGTTTCTCCTGATCTATCCATAACAAGGAAAACGTCTCACTGAGGAATAAGTTAATTTCTTCAGGTGGATGGTGTAAAAAAAGGCGGCTGATTCCAATATCCCTGTAATGGACAATGCCCTTTTCCTTTTGTTTTTTTAAGTGAAGCAGTGCTTTCTCAGCCTTCGTATGATTTTCTTCTGCTTGGCCAGGATTGTAATGTCCGGTACTAATCCCGGCTCGGGCTATGACTTTAAATCGATCGTTCCACCATTTTATGCTGCTTTGGATCATTTCTGTAAAATAGGCTTCGCGGTCAGCATTTTGGGCAGAAGAAAACAAGGTGATTTTATTGTTATAACTAAAAAGAAGACAATTTTCAACTGGAATTTTCTCCTTAAGGTGGGTGAGTAGAACCAGTGCATCATTTTCCAGAGGCTGCAAATCGGCATTGCCCTCTAATTCGATTAAAGCGGTTATATAATAGTGATGATGAATGCCTAAATCCTTTGCAGCCACTTCAGCTTGATGAGGATTTTTTATTTTTAAAAACTGTTGATAGGCTTCATAGATCTTCTTATACATGATTTCAGTCTGTGACCTAAGTTTCATAATTTCAAGTGAGAGAAATGGCGCTCCCTGTTTAATTATTAGGCAATCGAGCTCTGATAAAGGTGAGTTCCCTTCTGCAATCAAACAACCTAAAAAAATAGATCCAGATCTAATCGGATAAAAATAACAATCAGTATGGGTGTTATTATAAAGTGATCCGTAAGCCGGCTCTGTTTTATTCATATAGAGAAGAAATAGATCATCAAGATTTCCGACCCAATTCGCTCCGTGTACTGGATAGAGCTTTCCTTCCAGGTAATCTGCATAGACCAGTTTTTTTTCCATCAGTTTGTTCATTTCTTTGATAATGACATCCAACCCTCTGTTCTGTATCGACAACCGAGTGAGAAGGTTGTGGATATCCGTCCTCTTTGCTAACAGTGTATTTGCTTTTTGGAGCTGTTTGGATAAATGAGTGAATTCATCAAGGTTTTTCTGCACTTCTGTGTGAAGCAGGGCATTATGTATGGCAATAGAAGCCTGAGCAGCAAAACTTTGTAAAAGAAGGAGATCCGTTTGGCTGAGACCATCTTCTATATCAAAGCAATGAAGGGTCATCACTCCAATTCGTTTCGTTCCAAATGATACGGGCACAGATAATATAGACTGAATATTTTGATTTTTTAATTGTGACCTTTCGATCGTGTTCATATTTTCTATACTTAAGTCAGCCATGCTGTCATAAATGGCTTTTGTTGTATGAATCAGGCTTACGTTGCCATCTCTGAAAACTTTTCCTGTAATGGACTCACCTACCTTTACCTTAAAGTTGATTATATAATCCTCAAATCCAATATATTCCTTAATGATCAGTTTATTAGAATGCTCTTCATACAGTTGGATGTATCCCGCCTTAGCAGATTTTACAATATTCAGGGCATAATGCATGATTTTCTTCAGCACTTCACCTATTGCGAGAGTCGAGCTAATGGCTTGGAAGCTATCCATTAAATTCATCATGTCATATTGTGCCTTTTGATTTTCTAACTTCAACTGGTGAAGAGAGACATCTTTACTCCTCAAGTTTTCCCACCTCCAATGTTGAAAACAACACGAATATTGTTCAAAAATTGTTTAATGCCACATTGTCTAGTTATCTGATATTTTATAATATTTAGTAAATAATGAAAAGAGATTAAACTCTTTTCTGATGATTGAGAGATTTCAAAATAGAAAGGGTGAAGAAAGTGGTGGAAAGCGTTGCATACATAGAACTAGAAAGTAAGTTTGAAGATCTTGTTAAAATCAGACGGGATTTGCATATGTACCCGGAATTGTCATTTAAAGAAGAAAGAACTCCGAGGATCATTGCGAACTTTTTAAGAGAGTGTGGTTTGGAAGTAAGAACGGGAGTAGGTGGACGAGGCGTTACGGCATTGTTAAGGGGAGCAAAGCCTGGAAAAACAGTTGCGCTTCGTGCTGATTTTGATGCACTTCCGATCCAAGATGAAAAGGCTGTTCCCTATAAATCAAAAATTCCAGGCGTCATGCATGCATGCGGCCACGATGTTCATACGGCCTCTCTACTCGGAACTGCTTATGCGCTAAGTAAAGTAAAGGAGCATCTTCAAGGGAATGTGCTGTTTATTCACCAGTTTGCTGAAGAGGTGATTCCAGGAGGCGCAAAAGCGATGATTGCGGATGGATGCCTGAATGAAGTTGATGTCATCTATGGTGCTCATGTTTCATCGGCGCTTCCGGTAGGACAGGTTCACTTTAAAGAAAAATTCATGATGGCAGCCGGGGATAAATTTAAAATCCTGATTAAGGGAAAAGGGGGGCACGGATCAATGCCTCATCTTGCGGTAGATCCGGTATTTATAGGAAGCCAGATTGTGATGAATATCCAACAAATCACGTCCAGCCGTATCAATACAATTGATCCTGTTGTCATAACTGTCTGTTCGTTTGAAGGAAGCAGCAGCTTCAATATCATTCCTGATCAAGTGATTTTATCCGGGACAGTTCGAACGTTTTCCGCGGAAGCGAGGGATCTTGCCAAAAAGCATATTAGAAAAATCGCAGAGGCGGTCTGTAGTGGTGCCGAAGCCGAATGCGAGATGACGTATGAATACGGCTATCCTTCTGTATGGAACAATCCGGAGGAGGCAAATCGAGTTCAACGTATAGCTGAGATGGTTGTAGGGAAAGAAAATGTGTCGGAGGGTCCTTTACTGATGGCAATGGAGGATTTTTCCTACTATTTAAAAGAAAAGCCGGGTGCATTTTTTAATGTAGGAGGAATGAATTCTGACATTCAAGCTGTCTACCCTCATCATCATCCGAAATTTGATGTGGATGAGATGTCCATTCTTCTGACTGGGAAAATGTTCATTTCGCTCGTGTTTAATTATTTTAGTAGCCAAGATCAGAAAATTGGAGACTAGTCAAATTATTAACTGAGATTGCAATGTTAATTGAGAAGGGGGAAAAGGCTTATGCAAAGCAGTCCAGTAAAAAATAACAAAAGGCATATGATTCTCGCACTGCTGTTTTTAGGTTGGTGTTTATCTTATCTTGATAGGATGGCCATGAATGTTGGGATTGTTGAAATCGCAAAGGACTTCAATCTTAGCCCGTCGGTGATGGGGGTTGTGCTAAGTAGTTTTTTTGCCGGGTACGCTTTAATGCAGGTACCTGGTGGATGGCTTGCCGACAAGTTTGGTTCTAGAAAAGTCATCGTTGTTGCTATTTTGTTTTGGTCTTTGTTTACCGTTTTTACAGGGATGGCTTGGTCCCTAATGTCCATGATTATCATTCGTTTTATGTTCGGTCTAGGAGAAGGTGGGTATCCGGCAGCAAGTTCCAAGGCGATTGCGGATGTTTATCCTAAGGAAGAGCGACCTAGTGCCCAGACGACAATGATGTCATCCAATTCACTTGGAGGCGTAATCGCACCGCTAATTGCCACACCATTACTTGTGTGGATTGGTTGGCAAAATCTATTTATTGTCATTGGTATAGTAGGTGTTTTAGTGGCAGCGTTGCTATGGTATTACTTGAAGCCAGAAAATATGCAGGCGGACAGTTCCGAAAAAGAGACTTTAGAAAAAACATCTTTTAAAGATTTAGTGAAGATTCCAATTGTATGGCAGTTATCTATAATGTGGTTTGGGATGAGTACACTTATATGGGGACTTACTTCATGGATGCCTCCTTATCTAGTAGGAGAAAGAGGTCTTGACCTCCTGTCAATGGGTATGCTTACCTCCATTCCAGCACTTACTGGCGCGATCGGCACTATAATAGGCGGTAAACTCGTTCAGTCCTATTTAAGTGGAAAGGAAAAGTATCTGGCTATTGTAAGTTCTATTTTGGTCATTTTGTTTCTGTATTTACTATTCAACGCACCATCCGTTACTCTTGTCATTACGTTTCAGTCCTTGTGTACCATTTTTCACGGGTTCGTTTTTGCCACTATTTTTGCCTTGCCGCATAAAGTATTTTCAAAGAATAATATCGGATTGGCAATCGGGGTTATTAACCTTGGTGGGATGATCGGCGCATTCCTAGCACCGATGGTAATGGGGTATTTAATTGAAACATTTAACGGATCCTTTACATCAGCTTTCGTTTATTTAATCATTTGCGCTGTTTTGACCATCATTGCTGCAGTCGGGCTTAATTTGAAAAAAGGTCTTTCCGTCGTCAAAGATCCAATGGCAATAAGCAGCGGAGAATAAACGTGATTTCAAGGACAACTTGCACTTGAATCCATATATAATGTGAAATGGTTCTGGTGCACTACTCAATATAGAGATTACTGTTATTAATGACTTGAACTCCAACACAGAACGGACGCGCTTCTTAATAAAACGAAGATCTTGTTCCATTTTATTAACTTGATCATGCCTTCCTTCAGGGTAATTAGGCTTCTTATCTACTGTTATTACCTAGGCTTAGAAACGTCCGAAAAGGCCAAGGCTTTCTTGGAAAAGCGCTTGGCTGCTTGTTTAACTCTTGATTTACTTATATAAAAGTTAATTGTATTTCTTTGGAGGAAATACTTTGCTACAAAGAAGAGAGATTCTTAAATGAGTGATTGTATATTTTTTTAAAACGAGACAAAACGAGACAGCAATCTCATTTTGTCTCGTTTTGTTTCTGCTGAAAATAGGTAAAGTCCTAATTTTACCGCCTCCCTTTTTGGCACGGCAATTGCACTATATAAGATTGACTCGCTATTACTGATTGGGGGCTGAAAAATGGAAACGGTTCAATCGAATGAAATGAAGTTATCACAGGACAAGGCTTATTGGATGTACAAGAAAATGCTGGAGATCAGAAAATTCGAAGACCAAGTTCATGAATCTTTTGCAAAAGGGATTTTACCTGGGTTTGTCCATTTATATGCAGGGGAAGAAGCGGTTGCTGTTGGTGTATGTGCCCACCTATCCGAAAAGGACAGCATTACAAGCACTCACAGGGGCCATGGCCACTGTATTGCAAAAGAATGCGACCTAAACGGGATGATGGCTGAAATCTATGGGAAAGTGACCGGGCTTTGCAAAGGAAAAGGCGGTTCAATGCATATTGCCGATTTGGACAAGGGGATGTTAGGTGCAAACGGGATAGTCGGCGGAGGCTTTCCGCTCGCATGCGGTGCAGCATTAACTGCCAAGTATAAAAAGACCGATCATGTTAGTGTATGTTTTTTTGGTGATGGTGCCAATAATCATGGGACATTCCATGAAGGGATAAATCTGGCGGCAATCTGGAAGCTGCCCGTAATATTCATCGCTGAAAATAATGGGTATGGAGAAGCCACGCCTTTCAACTATGCTTCTAGCTGTAAAACGATAGCCGATCGGGCGATAAGCTACAATATCCCGGGTGTCCGGGTGGATGGGAAAGATGTATTGGCCGTGTATAAGGCTGCTGAAGAAGCCGTTCAGAGGGCTCGCAGGGGAGAAGGCCCATCATTGATCGAATGCGTTACTTATCGTAATTATGGCCACTTCGAGGGAGATGCACAGAAATATAAAAAGGAACAAGAAAAAAAGGAACATAAACAAGAGAAAGATGCGATTGCCTTATTTAGGAATTACTTACTGAATCAGAATCTGCTGGCGGAAAAAGAACTGATTTCTCTTGAGAATGCCGTTGAGGAATCTATTAAACAAGCAGTTAAGTTCAGTGAAGAGAGCCCATATCCAGAAGCGTCCGATTTATTAAACGATGTTTATGTATCTTATTAAACCATAAAAGGAGGAATTGAGATGAGTAGAAAAATCAGTATGTCGCAGGCAATAAATGAAGCAATGGCCATTGCAATGAGAAAAGACGAGAATGTCATCCTTATGGGAGAAGATGTAGCCGGCGGTGCAGAGGTCGATCATTTGCAGGATGACGAAGCATGGGGTGGCGTCTTAGGTGTCACGAAAGGATTGGTTCAAGAATTTGGCCGGGATAGAATTCTTGACACACCCATTGCTGAAGCAGGATATATGGGAGCGGCAATGGCAGCCGCTTCGACAGGCTTGCGGCCGATAGCCGAGTTAATGTTCAACGATTTCATTGGCAGCTGTTTGGATGAAGTATTGAATCAAGGTGCGAAATTCCGCTATATGCTTGGCGGTAAAGCACAGGTTCCCGTGACGATCCGTACGATGCATGGTGCAGGGTTCAGGGCTGCAGCTCAGCATTCACAAAGCCTTTATGCCTTGTTCACCAGCATTCCAGGATTGAAGGTCGTTGTTCCCTCATCCCCCTATGACGCAAAAGGGCTTTTACTTTCAGCCATTGAAGATAATGACCCTGTCATCTTTTTTGAAGATAAAACACTATACAACATGGTTGGAGAGGTTCCGGAAGGCTACTATACAATCCCAATCGGCAAAGCTGAAATGAAAAGGAAAGGCTCAGATTTGACGATCGTTGCCATCGGTAAACAAGTTCACACCGCGATGGAGGCTGCTGAAAAACTCACAGCTAAAGGAATTGAAGTTGAGATTGTCGACCCGCGGAGCTTGTCACCACTGGATGAAGAATCGATTCTCTCCTCTGTGGCAAAAACAAATCGTTTGATCGTGATCGATGAAGCGAACCCAAGATGCAGTGTCGCAACGGATATTGCCGCACTGGTGGCGGATAAGGGGTTTGATACGCTCGATGCGCCAATCAAGAGGATTACGGCACCACATACACCTGTCCCTTTTTCTCCACCGCTTGAAGATATTTACCTTCCTACATCAGAAAAAGTGATACAAGCCGTTTCAGAATTATTAGGGGAACCTTCCATTCTAGGAGTGTAAATAAATCCAGATGCATGCTCCAGCTTTTTCGCATAGAACTGCAAAGGTTGGAGCAACAAAACCAATGATGGATAAAACAAACCATTATGAAGGGAGAAATTAGATATGGCTGTCGAAGTGGTAATGCCGAAATTGGGCATGGCAATGAAAGAAGGCACTGTTTCGTTATGGAGTAAGGCTGTTGGGGATCCAGTCCAAAAAGGTGAAGCAATAGCCAGCATCAATTCAGAGAAAATAGAAATGGATATTGAATCTCCAGCGGAAGGTACGATCCTGAATATAGCTGTTCAAGAAGGACAAGGAGTACCTCCAGGAACCGTTATTTGTCATATCGGAGATCCGAATGAAAAAATAAAGATCGATGAACCTGTTGCTGTAGAGACCCAGTTGAAAATTGATGAACAAGAAAAGCCGAAAACAATAGAGTCCCCCACTTTGCCAATGGGAGATCGATTGATGATCACTCCGGTTGCACGAAAAATGGCACAGGCAGCGAATCTTGACATTGAGAGAATTCAAGGCACCGGGCCAGGAGGAAGAATCACTAAAGAAGATGTCCAGAAAGTAATGGAGAAAAGGGATTCCATCCCGGTAAATACAGAAGAAAGAATAGTTCCGCCAAAACCTGCTATAGAGAGTCAGCAGCAGATTCCTGTTAAGGGAATGAGAAACATCATTGCCAAACGTATGAAAGAGAGCTTGCAAAGCAGTGCCCAATTATCGCTAACGCTGAAAGTTGATGTCACTGATCTAGTCATTTTGCAAAAACAGGCTACAGAAACGCTGCAAAAATATGAATCAACTAAATTGACTATAACGGACTTTGTTGCCAAGGCTGTCGTGCTTTCACTTAAAGAGCACCCTAAAATGAATAGTGCCTATATTGAAGATAACATCATTTTGTATGAGTCTATCCATCTTGGATTAGCGGTGGCCTTGGAGAATGGACTAGTTGTTCCCGTCATAAGAAATGCCGAAAATTGTACCCTAAGACAGTTATCGAAAAAGGGGAAGGAGTTGGCCCGGTGTGCACGTGACGGTCAATTGCCAATTGAAGACATGCAAGGTTCCACTTTTACAATCAGTAACCTCGGGGCATATGGCGTTGAGCATTTTACGCCGATTCTCAATACACCGGAAACGGGGATACTTGGAATTGGCACTGCTTACGATACCCCGCTTTATATTGGCGAAGAATTGGAGAGGAGAACGATCTTGCCACTCAGTTTAACTTTTGATCACCGTGTACTGGACGGGGCACCCGCTGCTGCCTTTTTACAAACACTAAAACGGTATTTAGAAGAGCCGATCACCGTGATTTTATAGAAAAGGAGGGAAAGACTTGAATCGTATAGTTATTATAGGCGGAGGTCCTGCAGGGTATGTAGCGGCAATCACTGCTGCCCAGCAGGATAAGGAGGTCATATTGGTAGTCGATGGGCCATTGGGCGGAACCTGTTTAAACGAAGGCTGCATGCCAACGAAGTCATTATTGAAAAGTGCCGATACGTATGACTTGGTGAAAAATGCCGGGCAAATGGGAATTCGCCTTTCCCTCAATTCGATTGAAGTCGATTGGGATACCGTACAGGAACGAAAAAGAGAGGTCATTTCTAAACTTGTGAACGGCATTCGATATTTAATTGGTAAGAATAAAATAAATGTTATACAGGGCAGGGCTTCTATCCTTTCAAGCAATCGACTGCGGATCGAGAACGGAAATGAAAATGAAGTGATTGATGCAAGTAAGATCATCATTTCAACGGGGTCTGAACCGATTCCACTACCTTTTGCGCCGTTTGATGGTGAATGGATCATCCACAGTGGTCATGCCATGTCACTTCCTGCCATTCCCGATTCCCTGCTAATTGTCGGAGGCGGCGTCATCGGATGTGAATTTGCCAGCATTTATAGCAGGATGGGCACCGAGGTTACCGTTATCGAAATGGGGGAAAAGCTGCTTCCAGGGGAAGATGAGGATATCACGAGCATTCTGCATGAAGAATTGAAAAACCAAGGCGTTACGGTCCATACCTCCACAGCTGTCAAAAACATCAATGCAACCAGTAAAACGGTATATTTAGAGAATGGCGATGGCAAATTGGAAGAAATGCATGCTGATTACGTACTCGTATCTATAGGGAGAAGACCAAGAGTGAACGGAGTAGGCTTAGAGGAAAACGATATTGATTTTTCCCGACTTGGCATCTCGGTGGATGATCGAATGCAAACAAGCAATCCAACGATTTATGCCTGCGGTGATGTGATAGGAGGCATCCAACTTGCCCATGTAGCTTTTCATGAAGGACGGGTGGCGGCCCTGAATGCCTGCGGTCAATTTGCACAAGTGAATTACCGGGCAATCCCTCGCTGCATTTATACCTCCCCGGAGATTGCCAGTGTAGGCTTGACCGAAAAAGAAGCGCGTCAAAAATATGGTGAAATTAAAGTTGGTGAATTCGCTTTTTCGGCAAATGGGAAAGCTGCCCTTTCCAATAAACCGGTAGGAAAGGTCAAAGTCCTAGTGAACCCACAATATAATGAAATTCTAGGTTTTTCCATTGTCGGTCAGCATGCAACAGAATTGATTGGACAAGGAACGATCATGCTGCTTGCAGAAATAACGGCAGATATGTTGGAAGATTTAGTGGCGGCGCATCCAACCTTGTCGGAATCCATACATGAAGCTCTTTTAAATGTAGTAGGTCAAGCTGTGCATTCCTAAAATAAATAAGTTTTTTTACTGAAGGGGGATTTTGTATGGTTAGCGGTCAACGGACGGCAGTCGTCACTGGTGCAGGTCGTGGTATCGGACGTGCCATTGCATTAAGATTGGCTCAAGATGGATTGAATGTGGTCATTAACGATGTCAAACTGGATACGGCTGAATCGGTCGTGAATGAGATAAGGGAACTTGGACGTGAAAGCTTTGCCGTTAAAGCGGATGTAAGCAATAGACAGGAAGTATTCGAAATGGTGAATCAAGTTGTGGAACGTTTTGGACAACTGGATGTTATGGTTTCAAATGCAGGAATTGCACAAATAAAGCCTCTATTGGAAGTAACTCAAGAAGATCTTGAACAGATTTTCAATATAAATGTAAATGGTGTCCTCTTTTGCCTGCAAGCAGCGGCAGAACAAATGAAAAAGCAAGAAGGCGGGAAAATCATAAGTGCTGCCAGCATAGCCAGTTATAAAGGATTTAGTTTACTAGGTACATACTCGGCCACAAAATTTGCCGTTAGGGGAATTACACAAGCGGCAGCACAGGAATTGGCCCAGTTCGGCATTACGGTGAATGCATACTGTCCAGGAATTGTCGGGACGCAAATGTGGGATTTAATCGATGAAAAAATGGGTCCTTATATGAATCTTGCTAAAGGGGAAACATTTAAAAAGTTCACAGATTCCATAACCTTAGGACGCTCCGAAACCCCAGAAGATGTGGCGAAATTCGTATCTTACCTTGCTTCACCGGATTCGGATTATATGACAGGTCAATCCATCATGATTGATGGAGGAGTTATTTTTTCATAAACTTTATTGGTAAATAGAGAAGCATCATGTGAATAATCACATGATGCTTTTTTTGTAAACTTAATCTATATATTGTAAGCGAATACATAATCTACTATAATTAAAAAGACCTCGAATAACATCCTATTTTATTACTCCATGGTATTTTTCCTCTAGATTGACTGGTCAAATGAAGGTTCAAACCAAATGATTAGAGGAGGATTATATGCTATCCACCAGTTGTTATCTACGTACATGGGAACGCTTTGTCAGTGAAGGGGTTCTCGATTCAAATCGTCTGAACAAGCGAATAATGGAGTCCTGGTATCGCTGCAAAAAAGATCAAGTCAACCCATACCTTAATAAAGGCAAACACATTTTGACGGATGAATTATTGGACATTCAAAGAGAAAAAAACTCCTTCCTATTAGAAGTGGCATCACCCCAATTATCCAGGATGAATCAATCGATAAAAGAATCTGGAATGATGGCTTTATTGGTCGATCCGGATGGATATGTCCTTTCACTTTCCGGAAACGAGAAAATCCTCGATGAGGCAGGAAAAATAAATTTTGTGGAGGGTGTATGCTGGACGGAGGGTGAGGTCGGAACGAACGCAATTGGAACAGCTTTGAAAACGGGTGAAGCCGTAATGATCCAAGGTACCGAGCACTATTCGATTGCCTCGCACAAATGGAGTTGCTCTGCCATGCCCATATTAAATGAAGACGGTAAGATATTGGGAGTTTTGGATATATCATGTCCAGTAGAATACTTTCATCCCTCCATGCTGGGGATGGTAGCCAATTTGGCGTATACAATCGAACAGGAAATGGGAATGCGTTCCTATAAAAAGGAGCTGGCACTGACCCAGCACTCGATAGAACTTGCAGAAACCTATCCAGATTTGCCTTTTATCGTATGTAATCATAAACAAATGATAATCTCCGCCAGTAAACAGGTTCGCAAAAAAATTCCTCAATCCATCGGTATGGCGTTGGTCGATCTGTTAAATCATGGATATCGAATCGTAAAGGAAAATCCGCTTCTATCCAAAGAGGATAATAGGGTTTCCGGTAGGTGTTTATTCTTATCAGAGAATCATGGTCGTGAAGCCAATAGGCTTTTCCCTGCTTCAATGCCTTTAGAAAGATTTGTCTTCGAAGGGGAAAGAGGGATTAGTGAATCCTTTCATAACACATTACGTAAAGTGAAGCTTGTTGCACCGACAGAAGCAAATGTGTATATATCCGGTGAAACAGGTGTGGGGAAAGAGCTTATTGCCAAGGCTATTCATGATAATGGCATCCGCAAAAAAGGACCGTTCGTCACGATAAATTGCGGAGCTATACCTAAGGATTTAATGGAAAGTGAACTATTCGGGTATGTTGAGGGCGCTTTTACAGGCGCTAAACGGCAAGGTCACAAAGGGAAGTTCGAGCAGGCAAATGGAGGGACCATTTTTCTCGATGAAATCGGTGAAATCCCTTCAGCGATGCAGGTTGCCTTACTGCGTGTTCTTCAGGAAAGAAAAATCGTTCCGATCGGCGGCACAAAAAGCATATCATTGGATATTCGCATTATCACTGCAACACACCGTAATCTTGAAGAGCTTGTCAATGAAGGGTCCTTTCGTAAGGATTTATACTATCGGCTGAACGTTTACCCCATTCATGTACCTCCCTTAAGGGAAAGGATTGAAGATATTCCTTATCTAGTCAACTACTTGTGTTCGAAGAATAATTGGAATATTCCATTAACTGAAGAATTATTGAACCGTTTAAAAGAGTACAATTGGCCAGGCAATATTAGAGAACTGCAGAATGTACTTCAGCGATTGACCATCTTACTAGCAGAAGGACCTCTTGATTATGTTAAAGTGTTGAATACCCTGCATTCCCCGACCGTTACACGGCATGATGATTTCCCTGCATGGGAAGAACCGGGTAAAAATGGCATCAAGGGAAATGAACTGACGATCCGTGAAAAAATTCAACGGGATCTAATGATAGAGGCATTACAAAAATCAAGAGGAAATGTCACTGCTGCAGCAAAGCTGATGGATATTCCAAGAAGTACATTTTACAAGCGGCTCCATAAGTATGGTATATAGACATGCGTGTGTACATTATGTAAGAAAAGCAGACTTATAGAAATCCTTGAAAAATGAAAGGGGTATGGCAAATGAAAACGAGAATGACTGAATTATTGGGGATTGAATATCCGATCATTTGCGGCGGGATGTTTCAAGTTGGCCGGGCCCCGCTTGCAGCCGCTGTTTCAGAAGCCGGGGGACTTGGTATCATCACTTCGAAAACACAGGTGACACCAGAGGGTCTCCGTGATGAAATACGGAAAGTGAAAACTTTGACCAAGAAACCATTTGCTGTAAACCTGAACCTGTTTCCAAGTCAAACGGCAACCCCGAATGATGAGTTCATCGATATTTTAATTGAGGAAGATGTGAAAATTGTTGAAACGAGTGGCCGAAGCCCAGAAAGTTTAATGCCCAGACTTAAAGAGCACGGCTTTACCGTGTTACATAAGGTAGCGAACGTCAAAAACGCTGTGTCTGCAGAGAAATTAGGAGTCGATGCGATTATTATTGTCGGGAATGAAACAGGCGGACATCCAGGCATGGGGGATGTAGGAACGCTTGTCATGCTCCCTAGAGCCGTTGACTCTGTAAATATACCAGTAATAGCTGGAGGGGGATTTTCGGATGGGAGGGGCCTTATCAGCGCCTTATCACTCGGTGCTGAAGGTATCGTCATGGGGACTCGCTTTATGGCAACGCAAGAAGCACCGATTCATGAAAACGTGAAGCAGTGGATGGTATCGGCCAATGAAACGGATACGGTCGTCATCCAACGGAATATAGGCAGTCCTTCGCGTGTAGCACTAAATGCCGTCAGTAAAGAAGTGGACAAACTTGAAAATGAAGGTGCCACTATAGAGGAATTGATTCCGCTAATTACGGGACAAAGAAGCAAGAAAGTATACTTTGAAGGAAATTTAGACGGAGGCATCTGGTCATGCGGTCAATCCGTAGGACTCATAAAAGAAATATTGACCGTCAATGAACTGATCAAACAAATCGTCCAAGAAGCAAAAAACTCGTTCGAATTCATCCAAAGCCGTATCGAATCCATTCGAACATAAATAACCTAACTGGAACATGCAATCAATAGTGATTTCGTGTTCCTTTTTTTATCTATTAGAAATAAAGTTCCATAGGTGGTCAAGAATAGACTTTATCAAAAATGCATGACCGTTATTTATATCAGAAGAATGATTTATAACTCTAACGCGAAAAGCCAATTCAATAGAAAAAAGCTACATAAGCCCATCAATTACTTGCTAATTAACTTTCAGCAACTTCTTAATAAAAACTTTCAAACGCAAAAAAACCAAAAAGGTAATTAACCTTTCGTGAGTGTTTACATAACATTATTATTCTGCTTAATTCAAACAAAGCTTGAGATTTTAAAACCATTCTATTTTATCTGGCATTTTTGATTCCTGAAACTTTTAAATCTTTTTATATAAAATGTAAAAATCGACTTTTACGATTTTATTTCACTCATGATAAACAAGAACTGATTGCTGAAAGTAGGTGTGGCTCTATACAAATTTAATTTGAAGGTTTGCCTTATAACGCTTGGCAGCTTCCTATTGATTCACTGCTTGTTTCCACATATGAAAGCGGTCAATGCTTGTTATTTTACATCAAAACTCCATGGCGGTTTGAGCATCATTAAGTTTAAAACAATTTTTAAAGGTTATTCATGCTAAAGGCTGCTATGAGGTTAATTATGAAAGCTTATATTGTAATTATGTGGCTAAATGGAGGAGCTATCATCAATTTCAGGTAGAAAGCGGAACTTGCATGATAAAAAACCTTTTGAATTGTCATTGAGGTAAATTATATTTATATAATTTTTCATAAGTGTTAACCCGTGATTTTTCTCATTTGGCCATTTAATTTATATATAAGAATAATAAAAATGATAAAAAATGTAAATAAAACCGAGATATTTAGATTACTACAGGTTATTAGATAACTATTCTTTGAATAGGTCTTTAGGAAACAGAAGATTTAAATGAATTTCCTGTACCTAAAAATGCTGAATTGTCCGTTTTATACATGAAGGGAAATAATAAAATAGATTTGATTACCACAACCAAGCAACTGGAGATACTTAGAGTGAAATGACTAAGGATGATAAATACTAATTGAATAATCCGATCTATAGTATAAAAATGATTGAAAACGAAATATGTTAACAATTAGCAGATAAATTAAAATTCAATATATAAATCAAGAAGATTTAAATGACCGTAACTGATGTGAAATTAGCTTAAATCCAAGAAATCTTATTGCGAATTTAGACCGAATTTAGACCGAATTTTTAATTGAAGATCAATCATTATAATTGGAACAATTTTTATTTAAGTTTTAAAGTATAAGTTAACAATGACTAATTAATAAAAAAATTATAGATAAATAATGGCAATGAAATTAAATATTAAAAATCCGTATCACGTCTCACTAAGTTAAGTATTCTTAAGATATGAGACAAAATAAACATTAAAAATACAACTTCCTATAATATATATTATGTAAACTAGAAAAATGTTTAATAAAAATGATTCTTTCCTTTAATGTCTACCACCCCTCATCTATTAAACATTTTTAACAACGACTACATCTGACATATAGACATCCATACGGAAAATCATTTTTACGAATGTTTTAGCTTCTCTATTTTCCTTTTATGATTAATTCTAAATTCCTGTCAAGACTTTCTTTTTAAAATTATTATCTAATTGATAAATATCCTTGTTGAACCGTTTATTATTTGATTCATTTCCTTATTCCCGAAATAATTCACAAATCTTTACAAATATCCTATTCATGAATCTAAACTTTTTCAAATATACCTCAGGGTGATTCAGATTTAGAAATCCATGATTTTCCACGCGAAACGGGATTCGACAATACTTTCTTTTACGAAAATCATATTTCTCAGTTGCAACAATCCATTGTTCGGAATTCGCTTGGAAGACTTGAAAGTTTAAGCTACACGGTTACATTGGCAGAACCAGAGGCTTCTTAATTCAGTTAACCAATCCGATTCCATATATAAGACGCTCTCCCCTTTTACAAATGAACTGCGTCTTTTTCAGTATTGCTTTTTTCCCCAGAAGTTAATTTTCATGGTATTTCAACAAGCACATTTATAGGTTTTTTTATGTTCAGTATATACATAACGTTGATAAATCGATATTCCAGCTTCTTCTTTAAAATAACTTGCCCAAACGATATTCAGCTATCATTCTTAATTGTACGCATTCAATATAACCCATTCAATATAACCCATTCAATATAACTTTAAATAGATCCTTATTTTTAAAAAAACAAACTTAAAAATCCAATCCTTTTTTTTATATCGGCATATATAGTGTAGAAAGGGAGTGATTAACTTGGCCGATCACGATAATATTTGTTGCAAAGAATCTCACTGCGGAAAACAGGACCTCAAGGCCAGGGGGTGCTTTGGCTTATGGATCATTGTACAATCCGTCTGGGAATTTTGTCATATAGATTTTGATTTCCCAGGATTCAGCTTAAATACAATCCCGAATCCGGAAACAAATGAGATCACTGTCTCTCTAAGTGGTGTCTATGAAATAAGTGCCGACCTTGTTGTTGTTACTAATGAACTTGAAACTTCATTATTCACGATTAACTGAAGTGTCATAGGGCCCATTCCAGGTTCCTCTTTCGGAATCGTAATAGGATTGACATGTCAAACTGGAGAACCTTTTTGGTTTAACACTATAGGTAAGACCGTCCAAGTGGAATTAAATGCAGGAGAAAAAGTGTTTGTGTTTATTCAAAATGTGAGTGGAAGTGTTTCTTATAGATCTCTGTCACTTACTGTAAAACGTATAGGGCCCCTTGTATCCTCTGCTAAAGAGGAAATAGAAACTATTAAAGCAGAAAGAGAAACGGAAAAAACAGAAAAAAATCTTCATTGCTCGACTTTTCGGAAAGTGAACAATGAGAAAAAGGGTGAGTAAAATAGATAAGCCAATTCAAGGTCGTAGATTTGTTGACACGACCTATAAGTGTAAAAAAGATGATTTCTTTAATAAAAAAGATGATTTCGTCAATAAAAACGATCATAAAAAATGTAAGGATAGTGAACAAGGTCCTCGAGGACCTCAAGGACCTCCAGGACCTCAAGGGTTTCAAGGACTTCCAGGACCTCCAGGACCTCCAGGACCAGGGGGTGCTTTGGCTTATGGGTCATTGTACGATCCGTCTGGAAATTTTGTCACAGTATCTACGGTAAGTCCTCCGGCTCTGGGGCAGAAGGTTGTTTTTACAACTACTGGGCCGTTATTAGGAACTGCTCCTTTTCCTCCCGGTCCTGGTCCTTATACTGATATTGAGGTTCTGACTGCTGGGGTTTATGAGATTAGCATGGATTTAACAGCCATATTGATTAATGCTTCTAACTTGACGTTTAATACCGAGGTGCAGTTCAGGTTATTCATCAATGACACAACCCCGGTTCTTGAGAGTACTTTTGAATCCTTTAATCGTATTTCAGGTGGTCCAGGCGGTCAACCATCGCAAGTTGAAACTAGAAACACGATAGGAAGAACAATCCAACTTCAATTATCCGCAAACGATAGGCTAAGTATTAGAGTTATTACTGCATCTGCCAATGTAACATATAGGTATCCCTCATTAGTAGTCACAAAAATCGCCAACTAGCTGCCAAAGTCAGTAAATAGGAGCAAAAAGAGCCCTAACCTAAATGTTGTGGGCTTTTTCCGATTTACTGAACGTGGTGGTTTTGGTTACACACTAGTGGAGTCATAATGTCAAAAAATTAAAAAGACAGTAGAATACACTGGCATAATGCTAAAGGAATCTCTTTTATAAGAGAGGTTGTGAAGGAATGTACTTAAAGTAACCGTGCAGTTCAGTGTAATAATGCAGTTACGCAACAGCGCGCATTTGATTGAACCAGTTATATAAACATAATCAATTCATCTCTCAACATAAAAGAATCCTCCAACAGATTACTGGAGGATTCTTAAGATTATTATTTAAACTTATCCGGAAACTGCTTTATAACTCCCGCAGTGATAGTATCTGCCATTAGGATTATATGTGTGACCCCTTCGTCAATTGCAGCGATTCTTGCGTTCCAATCTTTTGCTAAGCTTGCAGTTAAATCATTTGTCACAAATTTCAGATGCATATACAGCAAATTTTTTAGATCTTCATTTTTTAAATAGGGGTTGGCACCGCTAAGGAAAGCTGCTATTTCATCAGCATTTCTATACCATTCTTTGTTTAGTTGTTTCACCAAGGCATCATTTCCGCTTTTAGCCGCATCTACAATCTTTCCCGCAATTACAATATGCTCCTTAAGCAGATTCGTAAGTTTGTTCCCAGCTTTCTCTCCGTATACTGGCTTTACAGCATTACCAATATCCTCCTGATTCTTTAGAAGTCTAGCCAGTACCTGTGTTTGATCCTCCGCTCCAGCGGTGGTTGCACTTGTTATATAATTACTTGTCCATAATACATGATCAATCCAAAGTCTCCTGAATTCATTTTTGAAGTTTACCTCAGATTGGCTAATACGTTGTTCCTGTGGCTTAGCGTATGCGCTAGTTGTTCCGGCCACCATGTTTAGAGGAAATAGTAAAATAAATCCCATCAACAATAATTTTTTCATAAAACCATCTCCTTCCAAAGTTAAAAAGTTCCTTTTTATTATTGATATATACGAATTTTATATGCATAAAATTGCTTGTACTTACCATGTTTATATTAAATTGGAATTAGATGGACTCACATCGTCCAATGTAAGCTGTTTTGTATAAAATCAGGTCATCAATCATGATTAATACACAGACACAGCTACGTCGCATTGGTGCTTTAAATATGATGAATTAATGTTTAAATTACTTGAGAATTCAGGAATAGACGCAAAGAATTAGTGAATTTAATATGGGAGCAAGTTAATAGAGAAAGTAGAAAATAAGAACGCCTCCTCCCCCTTCATCACATTGTCTTACCAAAACTATTAAGCATTCTTTTAGAGCAGCAAAAATTAAATGTTTTTAATATATCAGCAGGACTTATGCTCCAGCATGTGTGCAGTGCTCCATGCAATGATAATTAAATATCAATTTGCAAGTTGCAATCAGAAAGTCTCCCCATTTCGCTTAGTCAAAAGGCTTGATTACAGGGGTTTCTTCTGTAAGGGACTGATTAACAAGAACATAGGCATTCATATGATTACTATCTGTAAAGTGAAGATACTACTACAAACAGTCCACCCTCCTGAACGATTAGCTGTTCATTAATTAAGTCTTACAGTATCTTGTAATTGGAATCAGAAAGAGAAAAATAAATTTTTCTTTGGTGTACATAATATAGGGAATAACCAATGATAGTAAAAGTGTTATGAAAAGGGTGAGCAAATGGAAAGAAATAACGCGATTGACTTTATTAAATTTTTTGCCATATTTTCTGTTGTAGTCATTCATGTATTCCCTAGGGATAGCCAAATTGGTCTATTTATTCTCGATAACCTCTCAAGGTTTGCGGTGCCATTCTTCTTTACTGCATCTGGTTATTTGTTCGGTCAAAAGATGATCCATAAAAGGGATTCCTTTGATTATTTTAAAAGGTATATTATAAAAATCTTGAAACTGTATTTGTGCTGGCTCTTCTTTTATATGATGTATGATGTTCTAATTCTTTATAAAGATGCTGCCGATGTACCAAAGGAATTTGCGCAATACATTAATCATTTTTCTTTTCTTGACCTTTTATATTACGGAACTGGGACTAGCGGATACCAATTGTGGTTTTTAACCGCATTAATTTGGAGTGTTATCATTCTATTCGGTTTTTTTAAGTTAAAAAAAGCATGGCTTCTTTTACCCATTAGCTTAATATTCAACTTGTTAGGTCTTTTCGGACAATCGTATTCGGTGTTCTATGATCTTCCTCTGAGTACACGGGATGCTTTATTCATTGGTCTTTTTTATACAACTTTGGGATTCTTCTTTGCGGATGATAAATTCTTTAAAAAGTCGGGAGCAATAACAGCCAAAACCAATTTATCTTTAATTTTTATCTTCTTTACTATCCAAGTGGTAGAAGGATACTTATTAGAAAAGATATTATCGGGAAGTCATGGGGAATATTTTATTTCTACTATCTTTTTAACTTCATTTCTTTTTTTATTTGCATTAAATAATAAAACATTGGGGAAGGATTTGTTCATTACTAAAGTAGGAGGAAGAGCCCTGGGTATATACATTGTTCATGTAGTCTTCATCGATATTTTTGATTTAATTATTTCGGCACTAAGAATGGATCATATATCTGACAATCTTTTCTTAAAACTATTTGAGACACTCCTAATAATTACGATGTCGTACATTTCTTATGACCTGCTTCAATATTTCAAAAGGCGTTTAAGCGAATTGGTAAAAATCAGTTAGTGGAAGGTTAAAACCCTTACACACCTCTAAAATTATCAACTAAGTGATTTTTTAACCTTGGCCTATTAATTGACACTACTTTGCCCAATAAAAAAAGCGCCTTTCTCAGAGGGCGCTAAGCTGGTTAATTATAGTTAAAAAATTGATCCCCTATATAAGTAAATGTTGGTTTTATCCTTTTGACATAGTGAAGGAATCAATGTTACATACTTTTAGAGCATTATCAATCAATGAAAGCTGTTCATTAATCATTGATAAGTAGGAAATATGATAGCCATTATTTTGTTCCTTTAACTCCAACAGCAGCGTTTTGTCCCTTAATATAAGGTAAATCTCGTCTGGATGTAACATATCACTTCTCCTTTTAATCAAGATATTACCTTTTACCCCAATTATTACAATCATTAACTAATAAGTGGATGTTTTGTACTATTTTTCACAAGGTATTGCTCAGAAACAATTCCTTCTTATAGTAAAGATCCATTAGTTGAAGTAGCACGACGATCAAAAAAAGGCTGTCGTAAAGTAGTATTAAATGTCGAATATGCCCCCTTCTTACCTTGTTGTGTTAGACTTAATAGATAAAACCATATTTTCTTGGTTTTAATTGACTTTTCTTAGTCACACTTGCATAAGCAAAGGAGTGAAGGAAATGGAGAAAATCAGCGTTTTTTTGGATGACTATCGGAAAGCACCCGATGGCTATGTGTTAGTCGAGACTATTGACGAATGTTTAGAGCTATTGCAAAACTTTGATATTGAACATCTCTCTTTGGACCATGATTTATTAAATAAAACCAGGAATGGTTCTATGCTTGTTCAAATGATGGTGAAAGAAAAACTATTTGCTAATCGCATTACTATTCACTCTGCCAATTCAGTTGGCGGTAAAGCGATGTACAACTGTTTAAAGCAAGCACAACGGAACTTAACTATGCCCCCTGCGATTATCGTATCTTTACGACCATTGCCCCTCAAATTCTTCCCGTCAAAGGTTCTGCAACATTATATAGATATACGGTAACCCCTTCTCAATCTTAATTACATGTCACCCATTCTTTTTACATTTGACCGTAGGTTAGATAAATAGTAAATCGAAAGGGCAACTTTAATCTGAGTTGCTCTTTTTGTATTTCTACTTTGTTTAAGAGATCGAATATCTTTCATTGCACACTTTGCGATCATCCACATGTTTTTCTTTCTGGCTGCGTATATCTATATACCAACTCCCATAGCATTGTACCGCCAAGCAGAAGTTCATACCGGGTACACATAAAGATTCGACACATATGAGATATGTAATTTTAAAGTTACTATCCTCCCCCCCTGCCCTATCGCCTAATTAATTTTGGTGGTTTCTTAAGACATATCTAGCCACCCAGATCTTTCAATTTTCTGTGGGATTTTTCCTTCTTTGAGGCTTTGTCATCCGTTGTATAAGGTAAACAGTTATCTTTGTATTTTTTTGCATTAACTTCCTCCTGATGTAAACGATAAATTTAATTGGAGCTGTTTAAAGCGCAACGAAAGCAGCTGTAAATATGATAGTGAAACGTTACGTCAAGAGGAAGCCGTGGCTGGAAGTATTGTTCGGGTGTCGATTGTTTCTCCAGGAGCTATCACAACAGAATTAACTCAAACCATTGCTGATACAGACTTGAAAGGGCGATTCTAGATGCTACCGTTAATGAGTTTATTGTAAGACCATCTCGACAACAGCCTTAATCGATAAAAGTTTTGAATAAATTGCAGGTCAATAAAATAGATCACACCCTGATTGAAAGCGGACAAGGGGTGATCTATTTTAGTCTTAAAGCCAATTGCTATTTAATATGCCCATTCTGTATTCATTGAATTAATTCATGATTTCACTTCATTGAAAAATTGCGGCAGGTCTTCTTTATGGGCTTCGAGCATTTCATCCAGCATTTTTTTGGCGATGGTGTCTGATGGTACCAAAGGGTTTATCGTCATCGCTACCAAAGCTTTATGATAATCTCCTGTGACAGCCGCTTCAGCAGCCATTCTTTCAAATGAATTAATTTGCTGGACCAACCCCCGGACTGCTACAAGCAGGTCTCCTATGGCGATTGGTCTAGGGCCTTCTTTGGTGATCACACAGTTAATCTCAATTGCTGATTCATCTGGGATACTCGCTATCGCTCCGTTATTATGTGTATTGACTGGCTGAATATCCCGCTTATCATTGTAAATCGAATTGATGAGGCTGCAGGCCGCTTCGCTGTAATACGCTCCACCGCGCTTTTCTAGTTGAGTCGGTTTAACATTCAGTTCAGGATCTCTATACAATTCAAATAAATCTTTTTCCAGTTGTTGAACTACCTCAGCCCTCGTCCCATTTGTTGCTGAGGATTCCTTTTCTTCGGCAAGCGATACAAAAAAAAGCAAATTCACATGTAGTGTAATTGCTTTTTAAAGAAGTTATGGATATAACTCATGCTAATTTAGCTTTCGTTAATGTTCGAGCTATCCCCTTACAGGGTAGACTATGGTTTTAATCGCCAAGTAAAAATAAACTCCTGCAGATTTTCCCCGGTTTACAATGACCTTACTTGTTCTTTACGATGGATAGTATCGTAATGGTGCTTATAATGCAGAGTGTGCCGAGCCACTCGGCAAAACCGAACGTTACATTCAACCAGAAAACGGATATTAAGGTTGCGGATAATGGCTCAACGGAAGCCAATAAGCTTACCTCTGAAGCAGATATGAATTTTGTACTTTCCAAATAAAAATAAAAAGCAATGATCGTACCGAAAATGATGATGAATAAAACCGCTGAAAATGAAGGTAACGTCCATTTGCCTTCAAATGCCCATGGGGGATGGATCATGCTAAAGCATATGCCTCCAATCAACATGCCCCAACCCACAACAATCATTGAACCCCATCTTGAAAGGAGTTTGAAAGGCTGCAATGTATAGAATGCCAAGGCAAAGGCTGATGTTACTCCCCAAAATACTGCCCACCCGGAAATGGAGAGTGTACGTATGCTTCCTCCCGTCACAAGCAAAAAAGTGCCTAAAATCGCTATGATCACAGCTACGCTCACCGTAATGCTTGGAAAACGTTTGGAGCGAATGGCTAAATAACAAGTGATCAGTGCCGGGGCCAAGTATTGAAGGACAGTGGCAGTGGCTGCGTTGCCATGTTCAATTGCTGCAAAATATGTGTATTGAACAGCGAGCATGCCCAGAATGGCAAAAAGGATAATTTGAAGCGCATCATTTTTAGTTTTCCAAATCTCAAAAACCTTCAGTCTTTCATTCTTATGAGCGATCCCCAATAAGATGATTCCAGAAAGCAACAAGCGTACAACAGTGAGCCACTCAGGACTGAAACCTTGCTGCTGAAATAGATATTGGGCTGCCGTTCCTGACACTCCCCATAACGCAGCGCCAGTCAGTACCAGTGCAATCCCTTTATTTCTTGAAGGTGATATAGCAACTAAAGTATCATTATTCATTTTTTTCTTTCCCACTTTTTACACGTTCCGTATGGGCTTGTATTCTAAAGTAACTTTCTTTCCAATTCTTTTCTATCTCCTTAAGCACCATAGTGAGATTTCCACCCCTAATTGCCTGTATGATCTGGTCATGCTCATCAACGGAAAAGTGAACATCACTTACCTGATTGAAATAAAACAGTTCCATTCGTATAAGTTTTTGTTTGAGTCCCGATAGAATCCGCTTCAACTCATCATTTGTTGAAAGATTGATGTAAATGGAATGAAAGTCATTATCTTTCTGGACGGCCACTATTTGATTTCCCTCGTCGATTGCGTTTTTAACTTCATGATTGATGGCTTCCATTTCCATTAAGTGTCTTTCTTCAATGAAATCAAAAGCCTGTTCCATAGCCAGCTTTTCCAGTGTCCAAACAAGGGAATATATGTTTAATCCCCCTTCGAATCGAATAGGGGAAACAATAGTTGAACGGCTCGGCTTGGTCTCGACAAATCCCTCATCCTCAAGCCTTAAAAGTGCTTCTCTAATAGGGGTTCTGCTTACTCCCAATTGTTCGGCTAATTCTTTGTCGCGTAATTGTCGGCCTGGCGACAGGATTCCCTGGACAATCCAATCCCGCAATATCATGTATGCTTCTTCACGTACAGACGTACGTATAATTTTTTGTGAAGAATTTGAATGCTTCAACGGCTTTACCTCCTTAAAATACAGGTATATATAATATGCAATATATCACATATTGCATTCCGTTGGAAGAAATTATAGAACATTTGAAATCTGGGTCCTTTAATAAAACATCAAGCATCTTTTCACATAATAAAAGGGAATCCTTCCTTAGTAAAAACACTTTTTTACGATGGTGAAAGAAATCCTTCTATCATGAGTCCTCGAGCTTTAAATTTACAACGATTCACTGATTAAAAATAAAGTTCTATTTTTTTGTATACCATTGTATGTATTTTAAAATTCCTAGTACATTAGATTGAGACTAATGGCATTTGTAGTTTATTGCTTTCAGGATTAACAAATATTGGGTATTTTTCGCGAGTGATTTGGATACTTCTTCACTTTACTGACCATTTTCAAGTGAAATTTGTGTATCTAAAAAAATGTCTTGAAAATATCTTGGTGCTTACCGCACTCATTACATGAATATTCTATTTCCAATGCATCTTCAGTTACTGTATGAACTGTCTCTTTTTTACAAGTTTCACAAAATCTCTTTTCGGATATTTCTTTCATTTATCATTCACACTCCGTTTTTTTCAACATATTTGTAGCCTTGTTACTATTATTTTGCGAATATCCAACCGAAAAAATACCTTTTTCCTGAAGGGCCAGAGAAAAAGGTACTAAAATTGTTAATTTAACCTTGGATTCCAATACATCAAAGCTGCATGAAACGGATATTCGTATTCGAAAACTCCTTCTTTTTCCACCACATATTTATTTAGGATCGTTTTTACTTCATCATAGGAAAAATGTTCATCAAGAATTTTTGTTGTATTATCTCGGATTGCTTCTTCATAGGTGGAATAGATTTTTTTACTTTTCAATTTAACGATCTTACAGTCCGCCAGTATTCCAAGTTGATACAAAACATTCAAGATGTGTATGTAATCCCGTCTTCTTAAATTGATCGTATATCCTCGTTGCTTCAATTCCATATAATGAGGTTTTTCTGGTCCGGTTGTCATACCTACTATCGCTAAACGAGCTGCAGAATCATTCATTTTTAATAAGGTATGACCGATTTCACTCATTCGGTAATAACAATTAAAACCAAATACTACATCATATTTGACTTTTTTGTTATCACTTTCCCACTTATCATGAATTAACTCCATGTTTTCGAAACCTTTTTCGTTTGCCTGGGCTTCCAAAAAATTGATAATGCTTTTGGAACTATCTATACAAGTTAGCTTCCTGACTTCTTTTGCAATATCAAATGTATAATTGCCCCATCCAGGGCCGATTTCCAAAACATGATCATCCTGTTTTAATAATGCCAATAACTCTTGCTGCACAATTTTTGCATAAGGGTCCGCTTTATGTTGTTTTTTCGCTGCGACCTTGGAAGCCCAAAAAGCTTCTTCTGCAGCATCATCTTTTAGCCTGTTAGGTATCTTCCCTGTATGATCTGTCATTGCCTGTTTCCAAAGTTCAATATAATCTGTCATCTTTTCTCCCCTGAATTCGTATGTAGTTATCGGTTTTCAAATTAAAGCAAACAGCCAAATACTTCCTCTAATAAATATATTAGCATACCATAGCTAAAACTTTGTTTTACACATAAGAAAAAGGAGCAAAAACTATGCTCCTGTATCCATATTGCTTATTTTTCTAAAAACTTTTATCTTTTCGATAAAGCTGACCACGTATTTTCAAGCCATTTATCAAAGTCTGCTCCTTTTTCACCCTCATATGTATCATATATATCCATTCTCATCTTCTGGAGTTTGTCTTTGAATTCGTGATATGTGTGATTTTCAGGTAAACTCTTCTTGATCCTCACTAAGATTTTGGTCAAACCTTTGATCAACTCGCCCTTTTTCCTTGCTGGCAATTGCACATCTTCGCCTAAACTTTTCAATTGACGGTAAGCTGCCTCTTGAACTTTATATACAGAATCATTATTCATGATATGTGTGAGAATGTCGATTACTTGTTTATTTTTTGCTTGACCCAATTCTTCGATTGCATCTAAACGTTCTCTCCAATTAGATTTGCGATTGGCAGACTTTTTTAATTCCTCATAGTTGGCAGGTAACTCGATACCCGTTGTTTCCTTGTTATTCAAATGAATCATTTCTCCTTCTGTCTTAGTGATCCGGATATCAAACATGTAATCCGATATAATAATCCCATTACCAAAATGGCTTATTCCTTCTTCATTATACCCTTTTCCATATTTTAATATAGTTAAATTTATCTGCCGTATCGTCAAACACCCGGGTTCCGGGACGAGATGCTTTGTTTGTCTTCAATTTACCTGCGCCTATCAACTTCAACTTTAAAAGGCATAAATCCTGCCTGGATTCATGCCACTTTGAAGGATGCTTTTATTATTGAACATGTACAAATCTAGTCCACGTAATGTTTTTTATTATCTGGATGAATAGAAAATTTTTTACGTAAATTGACGAGGTTTACACCAAAACTTTCTTCTAAAAGTTCCCTATGTTTCTCCATGATTTCCATGATATACAAATCATGAATCATGACTTCTGTAATGGGCATCACTAAACCTACATGCATGGTCCATGCTGCACGGCTATCTTTACCAAGAGAGACTATACCTGCGACTACTTCAGAATCATCGCCACTGATAACAAGCCATCGTCCACCATACTCTTCTGTAATTTCATAACCCATATAATGGAGGTAAACATTTGCAAAATCACAGACGATTTCCCCATAGGCAATAATTGTTACATTGACCCCACCATTTGCGGCCTGTCTTAGTTCAGGTTCTAATTCTTCGAATTCGTCTTCCCAAATCTCTAAGAGTATTCTTTTTTTAGCAGATAATATACAAGCTTTAACTTTATCAAGTATTTCATTGCGCCCCATGATATTCCAGATATTTTCACGATCATTTGCAGACCGTTCGAACTCCGCTAATGATTTTTCTGCCAGTTCAAAATTCTCTTCCGCTTTCATTCGACGGTTTTTTATTAGCTCCTTTGCAGGAACAGGAGTATACTGTGGTGTGTTTCCAGGACTGACCAGAATATCTCCGCGTATGGCGAGACTATCCAGAATTTCATATATTCTTGAACGTGGTACACCGGAGTTTTTTGCTACTGCATAGCCTGTTAATGGCGATTCTTCCAATAAGGCAAGATATGCTTTCGCTTCATATTCGGTGAAATTCAGATTTTTTAATGTTTCTAAAATGGTTTCTTTCATAAACCCTCCAACACAACCTTAGTCGCTACCTTTGTAACTAATATTTTAGCAAAATCTGTTGACGTTTTCCATTTTCATCTAATATACTTACTAAGTAGTTACTTTAGTAACCACTATGAAAACGGGAGGGGGAATTAGTTTGGACAGCTTACTTACATACATTTCAATAGTGGCAATGATGGTTATTATACCGGGAGCAGATACAATGCTCTTAGTGAAAAATACGCTTAGCCATGGTCCGAAAGCGGGACGTTATACCGTTCTCGGAATGGCAACGGGACTTTCTTTTTGGACGCTTATAGCCATTCTTGGACTATCTGTTGTCATTGCAAAGTCTGTGATTCTTTTCAGTACAATCAAATATTTGGGAGCCGCCTACTTAATTTACTTAGGGATAAAAAGTTTTTTTGCTAAAAGCGTTTTTTCCTTAAAAGAAATTCAAGCACAAGCAAATACACCTGTTAAGTATTCAAACCGGCACAATAAAGATTCCTTCATGCAAGCATTACTTAATAATATTCTTAATCCAAAGACCGTTTTAGTTTATATAACAATCATGCCACAATTTATCAATTTGAACGGAAATGTAAACCAGCAATTGATTATATTAGCCTTCATCTTAACCTTGCTCGCTGTACTGTGGTTTCTATTTCTTGTTTATCTAATTGATTACGCAAAAAAATGGATGAACAATTCCAAATTCCAGAAAGCATTCCAAAAATCAACTGGCTTAATTTTAATCGGTTTTGGGATTAAAACAGGAATTTAAATTCATTTACTCACACATTCCGTTCAGATAATTGAACGGTTTTTTTCATTTGCGAACCGGCACCGATATCTTTTTAATTATACATATGGCACTGCATTATTGACTCCAAAGATTTTTACGTCTTCATCATTTAAAACAAAAACGTCAGTATTTTCCCAATAAGTGCAGGAAATACTGACGAAGTAATGTCCTATGAAGTTTGAAGTATCCCTTTTTGTCAATCCAAGCCGCAAGCCTTGGCAAGTACTTCAACAAGGTGCAAACTTTTCATTTGGTTCGCCGCTCCCTCCCTTTGGATGCCAATGCTCATTTGCATTTGGCATCCTGGGTTAACCGTAACAATGGTAGTTGCTTTCGTTTCGTTAAGATTCTTCATTTTCTCATCAAGAATTTTCATGGATTCATCAAAGTGGAGAAGATTGTAAATGCCTCCAGATGCACAGCAACGGTCAAACCCTTCCATTTCGACATAGGAAACACCTGGTATGGATTGCAATAATAAACGAGGTTCCTTTTGGACCTTTTGTACATTGCGTAAATGACATGAATCTTGATAGGAAACGATGCCTTGCCATCCTTCAGTGAAGGGTAGCGGTCCCAATTGATGAAGAATTTGACTGATATCTTTTGATTTTTCCGAGAAAGCCCTTGCCGCCGCAGCCCATTCTTGATCCTCTGCCAATAGATGTCCATATTCAAGAAGCGAAGCACCGCAGCCTCCTGCGTTATTTACGATTACATCAGCATCCGTTTGCATGAAGGTTTGGATATTCCTCTTTGCCAATGCTTTCGCTTGTTTTGTTTCACCTTGATGGGAATGCAGAGCACCGCAGCAATTCTGATTTTCAGGGAGAATGACCTCACAACCTGCTATGGTAAGCAGCTCAATGGAAAGACGGTTAATTCGTGACATCATGGAATCCATGATACACCCAGTAAAAAATGCCACTTTTAATTTCGTTTCCCCTTTTGCCGGCATAATCGTACCTGGTCGGATACGTTTGGAAGAAGTCTCGATGACTGGAAGTGCCTGTTCTAAATGTGCAAGGGCAGGGGAAACCTTCTGCAATATATTTGATGAACGGATAAGCTTGGATAAGCCGGTTTTTTGATAGAGCTGCACTGCACTTCCAATCCTGTTCATTCGTTTTGGATATGGAAAAAGATGAACCAATGCCAGTTTTTTGATTCTTGTCATTTTGTTTTTTTGGTTTGCTGACGGGGAGTTTTCAATGGCTTCTTTAGCCGCTTCCAGTATATGTCCGTATGGCACACCAACAGGACATGCTGTTTCACAAGCACGACAGCCTAAGCATAAGTCGATTGGTTCAGCTAAATCTTTTTGGAAATCTATTTTTCCTTCGGCTGCCATTTTCACTAGATTGATACGACCGCGTGGAGAGGCGGATTCCACACCCATTGATTCATATGTAGGGCATGCCGGTAAACAGTATCCGCATTTTACGCATTGGTTTGTCCAATCATAGGCATCTGAATATAAATTTTGGACCACAGCATTTGACTCATTCGGTTTGGTGGGTAGATTCATGGAACCAACACGACCCTTGTCTGTCCCTTATCAGGAAAAATCTTCCCAGGATTCAGGATATTATTGGGATCCCATGCTTCTTTAATTTTTTTCATCATATTCACTCCAGTAATTCCTAATTCCATTTCCATATATGGTGACTTTAAAGTACCGATTCCATGTTCCCCTGAAAGTGTTCCGCCTAATTCGATTGCCGCTTCAAAAATTTCACTGACAGCAAGCTCCACTTTTTTCATTTCCGTAATATTTCGTTTATCAGTAATGATGTTCGGATGTAAATTCCCATCCCCTGCATGACCGAATACAACCAAGTTCAACCCGTATTTCTCCCGGATATTGTTTAATCTCTCCATCATTGCCGGTATTTGACTGCGTGGAACGGTCGCGTCTTCAGAAATTTTTGTAGGACCCATTTGTGTAATGGCCGGGGAAACCAATTTACGCGCACTCCAAATCGTTTGGCGCTCTTCCTCTGTCTCCGCTATCTTGACGTAGGAAGCACCCTCTGCCCTGCATATATCGGCGCATTTATTGATTTCTTCCTCAATCGCCAATGGGTGTCCATCTATTTCTATGATCAGAATGGCTTCTGCCTGAAGAGGCAACCCGGAAGGATGGTAGCTTTCAACAGCACGGATGCACGCATTATCCATTAATTCCAGGGCAGAGGGTAGAATTCCTGATGATAAAATGCTGGTAATTGCATGTCCAGAGTCTATCAAATGATTGAAGTGGGCGACAAATGTTTGTTTAGATTGAGGTTTTGGTATTAAGCGGATGATTGCCTCAGTTACGATGCCCAGAGTACCTTCCGATCCTACGATCAATCGGGTCAAATCATACCCAGTTACATTTTTTACGGTCTTTCCGCCAGTACGAATGATTTCTCCTGTCGGGGTGACCACCTCCAGACCTATCACGTATTCTTTTGTCGTTCCGTATTTCAATCCCTTTGGCCCGCTGGAGTTTTCTAATAGATTCCCGCCTATAGTGGCTACATTGGAACTGCTTGGATCCGGCGGATAGAATAAGCCAGCTTCTTCAGCCTTTTTATGAATATCTGCCGTAATCACCCCTGGAGAGACTATGGCAAGCATATTTTCCCGATCAATGATCAATTTATCCCGCAAAAGGGTCATATCAAGAACCATCCCCCCTTTAACAGGTAAAGGGCCGCCGCTTAGCGAGGTTCCTGATCCTCTAGGGTAAACAGGTATTTTGTGAGTATTAGCCAATTTAACCACTTCACTGATTTCCTCCGCGTTTTTGGGCTGGATGACGATTTCGGGTAAATATTCCCCAAAAGAAGCGTCATAGCTATAACAATACCTTTCTGCCAAATCAAGAAACATTCTGTCACCTGGAATTACCTGTCGAAGATCGACCAAGGCTTCTTTCTCCATGATTCCCACTTCCTTTCTTAATAGAAATTTGGAAAAGGTCTATCCGTATGTAATATAATGGCATTTTAAGATTCTGCTAGATATAATGATGAAAGAAAAGGAGGTTTTTTTTTGAAAATCGCACTGATTCATGCAACCACAACTGCACTAAAACCAATTGAAATTGCCTTTCAGACCGTTGCACCGAACATTGAACTCCTTCATTTCATGGACACGTCTCTTCTCTCCTTGATGGAAAAGAGCGGCAAGTTAACTCCTGAAATCATCCGCCGCTTTTCTGCATTAGTGAATATCGCCTATGATTCTGATGTTTCATGCATCCAACTTACTTGCTCTGCCTTTAATGACATCACTGCAATTTTACAGCCTTTATACTCTGTAAGGTTATTTCGTTCAGATGAGGCCATGCTTGATGAAGCTCTTCGCTATACTCGCATTGGCCTGGTTTCCACCGTAAAAGAAACGCCGATCGCCCTTCAAAATTACCTATTAAATAAGAATCCGGACTGTATGATCGAGTCATTGGTCGATCCCGGAATCATCCATTTATTATCACAAGGAAAAAGAAAGGAACATGACGATCGGGTTAAAAAGATGGTGGAACAATTGGATGGAAAGACAGAAGTGATTTTGCTTTCACAATATAGTATGGAACATATCGCAAAGCAGGTTAATCCCTCTGTCCCTGTCCTAACGGCGCCGTTATTGGCTGCGAAAAGGTGTTTGGCCCATTTGAATGGAATGTACACATGAGTTTTCTTCGAAAAAATCATAACTTTTCAAGCATGATCGTATGTCACATCATATATACCGTTTTTTAAC
Source organism: Peribacillus sp. S4 (assembly GCF_046715815.1). NCBI lineage: Bacteria > Bacillati > Bacillota > Bacilli > Caryophanales > Bacillaceae > Peribacillus > Peribacillus sp. S4. The sequence continues at coordinate 2,663,796 of NZ_CP175708.1, forward strand.
CGTTTGTATGATGCGAACCGCCAAAAACTTTGCCTACACCTTGAATTTTTTCAAGTATGACAATCAGAAGGACTGATATGAAAATAACCACGCTCGACACGGATGCGACGATTGGATTGTAGGCATCCTGCATTTGCGAGAAAATCTCGATCGGCAGCGTTCTCATTTCAGGTGATACCATAAAAAGAGAGACCGTTACATTATCAAATGATGTCAAAAATGCGAATAATCCCCCTGAGATGGCCGCGGATCCAATTAGCGGCAGTGTCACTTTCATGAATACCGTTAGTGGATTGGCTCCAAGTATGGCCGCAGCCCTTTCGAGATTATAATCAAATCCACTTAAACCGGTTAATACGAGCCTCATGACATATGGTATGCAAATCACGATATGGGCAATTAAAAATCCTGTAGACGTACCGGCAAGCATCATTGGTGTAAAGTACATTAAGAGTGCAATCCCTAAGACTAATTGCGGCACACTTAATGGAGAAGTTAAAAGGGCCGTAATATACGATTTTCCCGGAATATCATACTTTGCGATGCCAAGGGCACCCAAAGTACCGAATATGACGGAGAAAAGGGCAGCTAATGCTGCGAACTTCGCACTGTTCAAAAATGCTTCCAAAAATTCAGGGCGCTCCAAGATCTTGGCATACCATTGCAGTGAAAAGCCTTCAGCCGGAAAACTTGGATAATTGGCACTTGTAAAAGAAGCGGGAATAACGACAATGAGCGGGATCAAGATATAGATAATGGCCAAAACGGCAACTGCGACCCGCAGGCCGCCAAACGTTTTCATCATCGGAATACCTCCTTGAATTTCCCTTTTTCAAACGCTCTGGTAAAGACTGTTACCGATATGACAGTGGTTGCTAATAGAATATAAGAAAGAGCAGATCCGAATGTCCAATGCAGCAGGTTATTAATTTGATCATAGATGACAACAGGCATCACGGGCACGTTGGCTCCCCCCATTAGTGCAGGCGTCACATAAGCACTCATTGACAAACTGAATACGAGAATGCAGCCAGATACGATACCTGGGATGCTTAGCGGCAATGTAATGGAAAAGAACCTTCTGAATGGGTTTGCCCCAAGTATGGCTCCTGCCTTATCAAGAGAAGGATCGATATTATAAAGACTTGCTACGATGGATAAGATCATGAAAGGAAGATATGCATTGGAAAGTCCAATCACAACTCCTATCTCCGAAAACAATAGTTTCAATGGTGCATCTATTATGCCAAGGGCCATCAAGGTTTGATTAATCGTTCCATTAGGCAAAAGCAAAAGGTACCAGCCAAAATTACGGACAACTATACTTACCAAGAGCGGTGACACGATCAAGAGAGTGATATACCCTCTGATCCGCGCTGAACTTTTGGCCATTGTCAAAGCTACTGGATATCCAAGAAATAAAGCAACCAAGACCGAATATAAACTGATCTTCACTGTCAGCCATAATGAAGATAAGTAATAGCTATCGGAAAATAATTGTGTATAGTTTTTTATGCTATAAACTGCCTCCGCTCCTCCAAGATTATCTGTGGATATGAAGCTTAAATATAAAATGTATAACATCGGTATGACAAAGAAACCAAATATGAAAAGCAGAATCGGCGTTAAAAGAAGTAATCCCGGCACCCAGACTTTCCTTTTCTTGCTTTTAGGCTTCTTTTGCGGCTCGATAGGACTCGTTTGCTGTTCTATTTCTTGACTAGCATAACTTCTGATGGGCTCCATCCAATCAACACCTCACTTCCATTTTGCCATGATGAATCGAAAGCGGAAGTCAATACTTGAATACTTTTCCCCTGTAACAGAACATTGATTTCCCATGAGGTACCGAGATAGTTCATTTGGCTGATCTTGGCACGATGGAAATCCAATGGAGATGAAGATTTTTCATCGAGAGAAACAATTTGCAGTTTTTCCGGTCTAATATAAAGTTTTACCTCATCCCCGGTTTTCAGATCACTTGCATTTCCCATGACGTTATTTGTGTCGACATGAGTGATATCAGAACCGATTTTGACTGCAACTTTCCGCTTATCGATAGCAGACACATTCCCTTCAAAACAATTCGATTTCCCGATGAATTGAAAGACGAACTCTGTCTTCGGATGATTGTATATTTCAGTCGGAGTACTGATTTGTTCAATTTTCCCTGCATTCATGACCACGACTCGATCAGACATGGATAGAGCTTCTTCTTGATCATGAGTCACAAAAATGGTCGTTACGCCAATTTCCTTTTGTAAACGCTTAATCTCGGCCCTTAGTTCATGACGCAGCTTTGCATCAAGGTTTGAAAGCGGCTCGTCAAGCAAAAGGAGCTCCGGTTCAACAACAAGTGCCCTTGAAATCGCCACACGCTGACGCTGACCTCCTGATAATTCCCTTGGATAACGATTCTCCAATCCTGACATTTTCACTAATTCAAGCGCTTTACTAATCTTCTTTTTTTGCTCAGCTTTCCCGACTTTGCGCAGTTTCAAGCCAAAACTGAGATTTTCATAGACTGTCATATGGGGAAAAAGCGAATAGGTTTGAAAAACCATTCCTAAATCACGCTTGTAAGGCGGAACCTTCGTAACATTATTGCCTTTAATATGGACCTCGCCCCGATCCGGATCGAGGAACCCGGCAATAAGGTTTAAGGTTGTGGACTTTCCGCACCCGGAAGGACCAAGAAGAGTGAGTAACTCTCCTTGTTTCACCTCCAAATCAATGCCATTCAGGACAACATTCGCTCCAAATTGTTTAAACGCGCCTTTTATCTCTACATCATTTTTATTTGAGCCAACCCCCTGAACTGCCTCCAGGTGTTGCCTATTAATTTCCACATCTTTTTTTAATACTTCCATGTGATCAACACGCTCCTTTTTATTTGAGTTTTTTCCCTAATTCAGGAGTAACCTCTTTCGCCCATCTGTCTGACACCTCTGCACGGATCTCGGCAAACTTGGCGAAATCAGGTTTGAATGTTTTATCACCTGCTTTAAGCCCGATTGACTCTTCATATTTTTCTGGAATTTTCATGCCTTCCACGGTCGGATAAAATCCTTTTTCGGAAATTAATGCTTGTGCTTCTTCACTGATTACATAGTTGATGAATTCTAGGGCTTCTTTGCTATTTGGCGTATTTTTCACTAGACCAGCGCTGAAAGCTTGAAGCGGCACCCCTTCTTTAGGCACGGCCATCTTAATCGGAATACCTGAAACGGCTAATTCACCGATGGAATAACTTCCCATGACCGTTACGTCAGCAGCTCCTTGTTGGATCGCTGGCATCATTTGCGTTGAGTTTTTATAAAATGTATTGGAATACGCTGCAAGATCTTTTGCCTTTTCGAGACCTGGTTCCATGTCTTCCGTACTGCCGCCGTTTGAAATCGCCAGACCATTAAGGGTATTGAAACCCCAATCATTCGTAATATCTGAAAATGCCGTTTTACCCTCGTAATCAGGAGAGACAAGATCATTCCATGATTCAATTGATTTTAAGCCTTCCTTTTTAAAGGTTTCCGTATTATAAGCTGGTGCAATTACCAAACCAAATGCTGGAGCGGCCGCATTTTCAACCGGAATGAACCGTGAATCCACCGATTTCATATTGGGAACATTGGACTCATCAATTGGTACGATCAGTTCCTTCTCCTTAGCGCGTATAACATCAACCGGTACAAAAAGGGCAACATCTATTTGCGGAGCATTCTTCTGTAATTCCACTTTGGATAGGATTTCACCTGATAAACCGGAAATATAATTAACCGTGATTCCCGTTTCTTCTTTGAATTTTGGGGCAATCACATCTCGGATAGCACTTTCGATGACACCGCCATTACCGGCTATCGTTATTTTTTTCTCTCCTTTTTCACCTGCACCCGTTTGTACGGATTCCCCCGGTTTTTGCGGAGTAGGATTACCACATCCCGCAAGAGCGATCAATACTATTATTGATAAAAGACTCATCAGCTTTTTCATAATCATTACCTCCCGTTTTTCATTGATTTCCAATAATTCCTTGTTCGGTGAAATAATTCACGGCCCCTGGATGAAAATCCAAGGGAACTTGTTTAGTTGCTTCCGTTATTGAAATATCAGAAGCAGCTGGATGTGTATGCTGCAGTTCAGGCAGATGTTCATATAATGTTTTCACAAGATTGTAAGCATGAGGATCAGACATTTCCTTGTAGGTTACCAGGACATTTTTAATTGAAATCGTTTGGACATTTTTTTTCATCCCCCTGTATGTATCTCTGGGAATTTCATTATGAGTATAAACTCCATATTGTTTTTGAAGGCGTTCAATGATGTCTCCCGGTATTGGAATGAAAGTTAGTTCCGTCTGCTTGGATATGAAAGCGATTTCATTATTAGGGATACCCGAAGAAAAGAAAGCTGCATCAATGGTACCATTTCGTAATGCTTCTGCAGATTGAGAAAAAGAAAGATAGGATAAATTCAATTGATCAGTCGGTAAATCGGATTCTAACAGTATCCGCTCTGCAATAAGCCTTGTACCGCTTCCAGCCGTTCCTACACTAATGCGTTTACCCACTAAATCTTCCAAGGAATCAATATCATTTTGTTTAGTAGAAACAATTTGAACATAATTGGAATATAGGGCCGTTAAAGCTCTTAACTTGGATTTATCCGTTTCAGGCAAATCCAGTACATCCACTGAGGTAAAACCAATTTCTGCCCGATGACGGCTAACCAATTCAGTATTTTCGATGGAAGCATCGGTGACTTGGGTACCTGACACAGCCCCGTTGTATTTTTCATACATATTTGATAATCTTTGTCCCAATGAAAAGTAAACACCTGTCATATCTCCGGTTCCAATGATTAACATCCTGTTATTTAAATCCTGTCCTTCAGAAGTTAGTTGCCTCTGGATCAAGGTAGTAGCAGGTTTAGATATTTCCTGCTGCTCATTCATAAAAGAACATCCTGTCATGAAACAAAATAACAAAGCGACTTTTATAAAGAGTGCTCCATTTTTCATCGTGACCCTCCTTTCTTAATGTATTTAGATGCAAATGCCATGCCAAGTCGATTTTCTGCTTTAAAACGCAAATCCTGCCGATTTCAAGAATGTCATACAAGGATAAACCGGCAATTTTTTCCGGTTTTCCAGAAAAAATTGCCGGTTTACGCGATGAACCCTTTATTCTTCTTTTGAAATGAGCTTGATTTTATCACGAAGGCTCCTTTCAGAAATTTTTAGGATTTGGGCTGTTTTTTGCCGATGATTATTACAATATTGAAGAGTGGCCGTTATGACCTTTTCTTCTATCTCTTTCATGGAAATGCCAATGGGAATCCTGAAACTGTTGAAATCGTCGTCCGTGCCATCCGGCTGAAGAATGAACTTCTGTTCTTGAACATATTGCGGCAAGTCGGTTTCTTCCATTTTTTTTGAGTTTGATAGGGCAACAGCATATTCTATAATGTTTCCAAGCTCCCGGACATTCCCAGGGTAATGATAATCCAGTAAAATCCGACGTGCGGTTGCCGAGAACATCTTTTCTTCACGATTCATATCCTTCGCGTGTTTTTTTATAAAATAATCCATAAGGATCGGTAAATCTTCTTTTCTATCTCTTAGTGGCGGCATCGAGATAGGAATGACATTTAGCCTGAAAAACAAATCCTCCCTAAATTCCCCTTCCATCACCATTTGTTCAAGGTTTTTATTGGCTGCACTTATAATACGGACGTCCAATGAGATTTTTGTATTGGATCCCAGAGGAGTCACTTCCCGTTCCTGCAATACCCTTAATAATTTGGCTTGAAGTGGAAGGGGCATTTCACTGATTTCATCCAGAAAAAGAATCCCTCCATTAGCAGCAACGAATTTCCCTTCCTTCCTCTGAGTTGCACCCGAAAATGCTCCCTTTTCATAACCGAACAATTCAGATTCCAGCAGCATCTCAGGAATTGCTGCACAGTTGACGATCTGCATTGGATTGTTTTTCCTTCTTCCCAACGTATGGATATTTCGGGCTACAAGCTCCTTTCCAGTACCACTTTCACCCGTGATGAGAACACTGGAATCAATATCTTTCACTCTTTCGATCATTGAGAAAATACGCTGCATCGCCTTGCTGTTACCAAGGAAGTTACCGAATCCCTTTTGAATCTCTAATTCTTCATGTAATGTCTCCAATTGATTGGACATCTGTTTGAATTCGGCTGCCCTCATCAACAACAAAGAAAGTTCTTCTATATTAATTGGTTTTTCAATATAGTAGTAGGCTCCTTTTTTTATGGCCTCAATGGAAGTTTCAATGGATGAATAGGCAGTCATCATGATGACTGTTACGTTAGGTGATATTTGTTTGATTTTCTGTAGGACATCAAGTCCACTTTTATTTCCTATTCTCAAATCAAGTAACACAATATCAAAGTGCTGATTTTCGATTTTCCGTAGACCCTCATCCGGGTCTGTAGTTGTCATGACATCATAAGAATCTTCCAATGCAAAGCTAAGAGCGGTGCAAATAGCAGGTTCATCATCAATCACCAATACTTGCATTTTCATATGACTCCTCCTCTTTCCAGGCTTCTATTCAATATATATAGGGAGTAAAATGGTGAATGTCGTTCCTGAATTAGGATAACTTTTCACATGGATATCTCCGTTATTTTCTTTAATGAGCCTATACGATAACGTAAGTCCCAAACCGACGCCCTTTTCTTTATTTGTGAAAAAAGGCTCGAAAATATGGTTCAGTTCTTCCTGCTTCATCCCTTTTCCCGTATCCGATATGGCAATCCGCCCTGTCTTTTCGTTCACTTTATCAATGGTGATTTTAATGGTCTTTTCCTTTGTTTCTTCAACGGCATGAATCGAATTCAACACCAAGTTAAGAAGTACTTGTTGAATTTGTTGTAAATCTATATAAAAAATAAAGTCCTCCTCAATCATCTGCTCGAAATTTATTTGGTTTTTTTCCATTGTCACCTTATGAAAAGCAAGTAAGGATATAAGCTCATGGGCGTGGCAATTTGTAATATTTGGCGGCCGCGGACGTGCATATTCAATTAAATCGGTAACAATCCCGTTCAAGCGGTTAACTTCAGTAGGTAAGTGTTCCATTAGAACTTGTCGGAATTGAGGATTATCATATTTACTCGGAAGTAAATCAATGAATGTTTTAATCGATGTTAATGGATTCCTTATTTCATGTGCGACACCTGCAACGAGTTGACCAAGAGCGTGCAGCTTTTCTTGTGTGACCAATTTTTTCTCCAATGTTTTCTTTTCCGTCTCATCATTCATGGAAAGTAAGTATCCGGTTTGTATATCTTCAGTATTGAACATCTTATGAAACGAATAAGAAATCACCTTCTGTTCATTTTCCTCATTTAATACCAAGATTCGAAAAGAACCCGTACAATTATTCTCATTTTGTTCCTGGTGTAAAGCTTCGAAATTCTTCATCAATTGCGAATGATTCGTAAGATTCAGAATCATTTCCTTGGAAATGTTAAGAATGTCCGATGCCTTTGCATTGCAGCTGGTAATCATGAAATCGAGATCGAATGTTATGATGCCATTATTGATATTGTTTAAGATTTGATCTTTGAACGCTTCAGCATTAGCGATGTTTTGCCGTTGTTTCTCTAAATCCTTATTTAATAAATGTAATTTCAAAGTCTGGTTATGTACGGATTTTTTTAGCTTTTGATTCCATATGTAAATGATTAGAAGGATAAGGGCCACGGCAGTTAAGATTATGATCAACCAAAATATGAATTGTTCGAGTCTGGCAATTTTCTGATTGGATTGCGGCATTACCCATTTATCGATTATCCCATTGATATTTCGGTTTGCCTTAAGTTCTGTGAGTGCATTGTCCATCATGAAAAGAAGCGATTGATTTCCCTTTTTCACTGCAATCGTATAATCCGCAGGTTCAATGACTTCATCAAGAATGATGTAATTCTTTTCTTGGCGGAATTTTTTTAAATAGAAATCAGCAGTCCATTTGTTTCCGATGAACACATCAGCTCGGTTGTTCAATAATGTTAAAATTCCGGAGTATTGATTTGAAACGGTCGTTAAGTTTGTATTCCTCATATTGAGAAATGTACTGATAACTGGTGTGTTATGGTCAAGGACAACATGTGAATCACGTAGATCCGTTAACGTATGAATATCCTGTTTCCTTTTACTAGGAATGATTATGGATTGGGACATTGTAAAATAGGATTGCGTGAAATCAAATTGGTTATCTTTTTCGGTATTATAGGTACTTCCAACAATTGCATCAATTGTTCCGTTACTTAAGGCTTTTTCGGCTTCTTCCATCCTCATCGGAATATATTTGAAATCTACGTCATTATATTTCGCTATTTCCTCCATTAAATCAATATTGATGCCTGTCAGTTCACCAGCTTCATTTTCAAATGAAAATGGAGGAAGGGCACTTTCTCCAGCAATTATAAATGTTTTTTCTTCAGCAAAAACAGCGGGAGACCATAATGTTTGAACAAAGATTATAAAGCAAAATATACTTAGTTTAAGCAGCTGCCTTTTAATTAAGAGCCCTCCTTCTACGTCAAAATCCTTGCAGTCAGTAATCCTTTGCTAAAAACATCATAATTATATACTTCTCCAATTAAGACTTGAACCCTTTAATATGTAAAGAATTCTTAGTATAATCTGACACAATATAACAATAACCTACAAAAGAGTGTGCTTCTGAATGCATAAGCTGCGATATCCAATAAGGATGGCAGTAAAAAACATGAAGGTTACTCTTGTCTTGTTTTTAGACATATACGAAGAAAACGCGTTTGCCTGCAGTTTTTTTCTTAAAAAAAATTTCACTTGATTTCAGAAATCCGCTCCCTTTCCGCCGACTGTCTGCTGAGCCTCCTCGACGCAAGCGCCTGTGGGGTCTCGGCTAGCCAGTTATTCGGCAGGAGTGTCGCAAATTTCTTCCATCCAATAAGGATTACAGTAAAAAAACATGAAGGTTACTCTTGTCTTGTTTTAGATAAGTACGAAGAAATCGCGTTCCCCTGCGGTTTTTTTCTTGAAAAAACTTCCCTTGATTTCAAAAATCCGCTCCCTTTCCGCCGACTGTCTGCCGAGTCTCCTCGACGCAAGCGTCTGTGGGGTCTCGTCAAGCCAGTTATTCGGCAGGAGTGTCGCAAATTTCTTTCATCCAATAAGGATTACAGGAAAATAACATGAAGGATAAACTAGTCTTAAACATGGTTCGGCATAAGATCAGCCTGCATTTTTTTCATTTAAAACACGTTAGTTGATAGGAATGGGTGTTCGAGACTCCTGCGGGAAAAGCGAGTCCAGGGGAGACCCCACAGGCGCAAGGCGCCGATAGGGCTCCCGGACCGCCCGCGGAAAGCGAGTGCCTGGAGTTCTCAAAAGAACTGTGGACATCTTTTAACACAAAGTTGATTGGAGCGGGTGTTCGAGAACCCTGCGGGAAAAGCGTGCCCAAGAATACAAAGATTGCCTAATTTTCCAATCATGTTAACCATCAAATTGTTATCTTATTTTTCCATTTCAAGGGTTTTCATCATTTGCCGTAACGTTCCAAGATGATACGCGAAGTGGGCCATGGTCATTACCATTTTCCTGAATTGAAATATTCGAAAAAAGCCCAATTTCTCAGTAGTAAAATTGAGAAATTGGGCTTTTTTGCTATTCCATAAAAGTACCATATTTTATTGGTGTTATGTTGAAATCATTACTTAAACCTTGTTCAAGATAAGCACCCGTTAGCCCAAAAAAAGTGACCTTTAAGCAAAAAACAAGGTACACTTTGGTGTGCAGTTTTTTTCTTTCCTTAGCTGCAACAAGTAGGCCTGTTACACGGCAGATCGCTTACACTCTATGGGTCACTTTTTTGTTTTTATCCATTTTATTATTCGGTTGAGTGGTTACTTGCGTTCCAAAAAGGAGTTCGAATGAACGCAAAGTGGGATGAAATCCAAAACATGATTAATTTATTTTCTCATCAAATATATTAATCTTTTAAACCCTTCCCATCGAGAATTTTCTGCATGCATTTTTCGATTCTTGACTCTCGGGTTTTGGATTGTTTGGCTTGTGAAAAATAAAGGATGTATGCTCTTTGCCTTCCTGGGGTCAATGCTTCAAAAGCAGTTTTCAAGGCAGGGATGTCATCGAATTTATTGTGAAGTTCTTTAGGGATTATGAATTCTTCGTTCTTTTTAAATTCCACTTCCAACCCGGCTTTTTCAACTTCAATGGCTTCATGAATATAGGCTTTCAGAATGGATTCCGTTGCAACTATTTCTTGAACATTAGTGAACCGAATCTGCCGCGCTCCCTGTACATTCTCCGTTTGTTGAATTAGAAGCCCGTGGGCATCCTGTAACAAGGCACCTTTGTGAAACAGAAGCGCACAATATTCTTTAAATCCATGTATTAAAACGATGTTTTTATTCTCAAACGTGTAACAGGGATGCATCCATTTAAATTCTTCAGTCAGTTCACAGTCAAGAACGATATTTCTTAATGTCTCATATTCTTCTTTCCACTTATTAGCTTTACCTAAAAATTCATCAACCTTAGGATTCGTTCTACTTCTTGTCATCACGGAACACTCCTCTTTCCGAGCAGTTTGCTTTTTTCTTATACGTTAGCTAAATACTAAAAAACAAGGCAGCGGTTTGGTCTTACAATACCTCTAACACGTTATTAAGTTCTTCGCCCATTTTCGCCCAACCATATTTCGCACCATTGAACGCTTGATCTTCTTTTTCGAATCCTGTTTGTTCGAGATGTAAGTGGGTTGTTCCATCCTCGTGCTTTAAGGTCCATGTGACTGTAGTGTTTATACCGCCACCTACCCAGGTGTAAGATAACTTATAAGGCTCCTCGACTTCAAGAACTTCGGAATCAATAATTAATTTCCACTGTTCATTTCGAAACTGGAATTTATGTCCGACGACAGGTTTAATATCATTAGCCATTACCCATTTCCCAAGAGTATTTGCATCCGTTAAGGCAAGCCATACCTTCTCGATCGGGCTCTTAAAATTAAAATCTTGTGTTACTGTTAAACTCATTTTTATTCCTCCTCTAATATTTGATTTAAAAGTGATATTCTTTCACTCCAGAATCTTCTGTAAAACGATACCCAATCCTCAATTTCTCTCAACGGACCAGCATTCAGTCGATAACGGGTTTCCCTGCCGACTTTTCTGCTGATTACTAGACCTGCCTCTTTAAGGATTGCCAAATGCTTTGAAACCGCAGTACGGCCCATTTCAAAATGTACGGTCAACTCATTTAGTGGCAATTCCTCCACGTCCGCCAACAAACGTAGCAATTTACGTCTTGTTGGGTCAGCAATGGCTATATAAATATCACGTTCTTGATTTTTCTCGTTCAAAATCACCCACCCTTTTAATTGGACACCAATTGGTGTCTTTTATTATATGACACTGATTGGTGTCCTGTCAATTTTATTATTGACACACTTTATTTGTTTTATTCTAATATCATCAAGTATATTATTAAATCCTTTTACAACTAAATTGGCCCCGTCAGTTAAAGTGATTCATATATGATCAATTGCTATTTTTGAATATTGGATATGCTCGTGTTTCAGCAAAGGAGTATTTTGGAATTATATCTTCATTGATAAGCAAAGCGGAAAAGAGTTTTATTGGTTTCCATATCTGGGATGCACTTAATCATTCGTGAAGGCGTTTACTATTCCTTGATTCACTAGACGGATTGGGTAGGGATTATGATGATTCATTCGGAGAATGGAAGTATATTACTTGAGATCTGAACTCAGATATTATGTATGGTACTTAAAAAAGAGATTCTTTTGATTGCGGAAATTCAGAGATATGGGTGTTACTGGGGATTTTATAAGGAGGCCCAATTTTTAACTCTGCTTTCATATGGGCTGAGCAAGAAAGTAAAAAAGCAAATGACAGGCAAATGGAATTGAAGGAGAAGAATTACGGCACGAGATTCGGACGAAGTAATATGAATCAATAATGGCTCATTCAAAAATATGAAACAGGAAATAAACTATCTGATATTATAAACCCTCAACTTAGGGATGAGATCGTTTGAACCCCTCTTATTGACTAAAACTAAAAGTATCTATCTGGGTTTTTCAAAAAAAGTTGATTGGAACGCGTGTACCTGACTCCCGCGGAAAAAGCTTGTCGAAAGGAGAATCCAGGCGCAAGAGTGCCGAGGGCGGACTTCCTTCGGAAAGCGAGTGCCATACGTTCCAATCAGTTTAAAAACTCTCAATATATTATATTATTTTTCTATTTCAAGGCTTTTTATCATTTGCCGTAACGCTCCAAGATGATAAGCTGAGTGGGCAATGGTCGCATTTACATTTGTCAGCCATTTTCCTAAATCGATTGTTTCGATTTCTGCGAAAAGAGATACATATTCTTTATGTAATTCCTCTCTGATTTCAGCCCATTTCACCTCATCAACAGTAGTGATGGTCCAGCTTTCTTCCCAATCTTTTTCAAAGTCTGTGCCATTGATCATCGATTGGATCACCCATAAATAATACCGGGTGTGGTCTGCGTGTGCCGCAATTGTCGATCCGTTTATGGAACGTGAAGCATCTACTGCGGTTAAACCATCAAGTGTACCAAAAACCCCGGTATTCGGTTTTGATTCAGTATAATAGCTTCCTTCATTTCCCGGTCCTTCAAACGTTTCCTTCAAAAGCGTTTTTATTGAACTTGCCAATGTCTCGCTCATCTCATTCCTCCCCAATGTTTAGTCGACTTCATTACTCTATAATATACTAAGACAAACCAATAAACATTTATATTTTGTTAAATTAATCCAAAAATATCGCGAGTTTAAAGAGTTACTCGCTTAACTTGCATAAGATAAGGGTTTCAATTACTTTCGAGTACAGTTAACATGTGGTATTGACGACTCTCTTAACGTGATGAAAAAAATACCTTAAAAAGGCCATTCCACTGGAACGGCCTTTTTAAGGTATTTTTGAAAATTTGATTCAGTTTTAGTAGCTTTTCAAACGCTCTTCCAGGGACACAATTCTAAACTTTAACTCTTGATTCGGATCCAAGCCCCCTATTACAATTTGATTATCTTCCGTAATGGTGACATATCTGAAGGTTTCTTCTCCATGAATCTTGATTTTAGTCTCCGATGTCGTTTCCATTTTTGCAAAAACTTCATCTGTGTATGTAAGCGGGAGAAGATCATCTAAACCTTCTTCGGGGCTGCCGAGCCACTTAAACATGAAATCTTTCAATGAATATTGTTCAATCATCGATAAATGATTTTTAAAAATTAATTTGTCAATTGTTATCTCTTTCAACTTAACCACTCCTCAATAGTATCTAAAGTTTATATGGATAAACTCCTAACATCAAGGGCATTCCAATGACAAACCATTACATTTTGATTACTTGCTTACTGAATTATCCCTTTCCTTCCGTAAAATGGAGTTCGCTAACCTTGAAAACCAATTTTAGATTGATATTTTCGGTAGAATACCCTCGGATTACCATGAGAGGGATTATCTCCTGTGGTTTGCACGTTTTGGTATAGATGATTATTCTTGAAATGAGGATGTTCATTTCAGTCAAAACAGCCCCATGTTCAAAAATGGGGCTGTTTTTATTATACGGATGTAAAACAACTTCCTGTTTAACAATAGTCCTTTAAATTACATATTATATGTCTTGTGTTCCTTTAACACCATTTATTGAATAGCTGATTTTAATGTTGGCATTTAATGAGTGATACACTGAACAGTACGTATTTTTGGATAATTGAATCGCACGGACGACTTTATCTTCAGGTAGATCTCCCTCTAATAAATAATGGATATGAAAATCGGTAAAACGTTTAGGATGATTTTCTGACCGTACCCCCTCTATTTCTATTTGAAAGGCCTTTGTTTCAAATCGCATTTTCTTTAAAATCATGACAATATCAATTCCTGTACAGCCGGCAAGAGAGTGTAAAAGTAATTCTGTGGGTCTTGCTCCACTATTTTTACCTCCTGCTTCTTCGGCGGCATCCATCTTTATTTCATGTCCCGACGGAGTTGTGCCAGAAAAGGCCAGTTCCCCTGTCCATGTAATCATTGTCTTCATATATTTCGATTCCTCCCTTTCTTGTTGCTTTGTTCTAAAAATGGACTACATTTCAATTAATGTAAATTTATATCATTTAAGTATTAAAAAATATTGCCGTAATGGGGTCAGTATGCAAATATACATCACTTGGATTCTGGATTTTTTATACCCTAACTTGTGATGTTTTCCATACCTTATATTCTTCCCACAAGTCCTGCTTAGTTAGTCATACTGTAAAATTTGAACGTTGATTACCTCTTCAGGCTTTAAAACCTAAAAAAATATTCCAGATGATTTCAGAAATCCGCTCCCTTTCCGCCAACTGTTTGCCGAGCCGCATCAAAGCAAAGCGGCTTGGCAGACAGTTATTCGGCAGGATTGTCGCAAATTTCTTTAATCTATTAAGGGATTGATGTATACAAAGCAGTAAAAAAACAGAAGGATATTAAGTTTACCAATCATGGTTGTGAGAGCATTCCGAACCACCTTATGTCGTCTGAATTTTAAATCATAGCCCTATTAACCCATTTACCATGCAGTTTTATAGTTTCCTTCTCCATTCAAAGGAGTTTTATACCTATTATTTTCGCCATCTTGCCAAGTGATATTGCCATTCTCATCTTTCAGAACGAACTTGAATTCATAGAATCGATCTGCAGCTAAACGAAATGTTCCACTCCAGCTGCCTTCTGTGTTTTGAGTGAGTTTATATTCGTAATCTTCAGGATTCCATCGGCCGATTTCCCCTCTGTTCCCAATTAAGTAAACTCCCTGTGTGGAAGGTACATTTTCAACTGTGAATGTAACGGGAATCGACTTGCCTTCCAATTTATCAGCCATCATCCTGAACTCATTAGTTGGATTTCCTTCATCGTCGAATAAATAAGACATCCTAAGCAATGTAAATCCCTCAAAACCATGGTTAAAAAGCATTTCTGCTACATTGTCAAAGCCCCATTCATTATCGATGAGAGGGAGTGCGTTTTCCCCGTTTAAAGAAATTCCTTTTTCATTAGCTAAAGAGGCAATATGGGTCACCAAAGTCTTAGGGGCGCTATAGGACGGTGCAGTATGTGCGTCTTGATCTCCCATTTCCAGACAGGTGAATGTGAGGGCCATATTCGATTTCTTAAATTGATTCAATAATTTGGAGTAGTTATGGTACCCGGCACTATATTCTGCTGAATGCGGCATTACTGGATCATTCATTTTCCAATGGACTCCTGAGATTTTAGCTCCAATTGGCACGCCAAAGACTTCATCAAAATGTTTATGGGCAAACTTCGAAATTTTTGCAAGATGCTTTTCGAGTGCCCCTTGATACCACTGCATAAAATCGTATCCAAATTTAGTGTCGATTGCTCCTCCCTTGGTGAAAAATTCATCCCCATTTCCTGGCGGCTGAATCTCATTCCAGTTTTTATACGTTTTGCCCCAAGCAGCATTTAATTTTTTTATCGTGGAATATTTTTCTCTCATGGCAAGCCTGAAATCCCGTTTTGCTCCTTCTGTATAAACTTGAAGCTGTCCCCTCTCAGGATAATCCCAGCCATCGGCATTTTGGTAGGAGGGATATCTTAATTCCCCTGCCGGTCCTGCACTTAGATATATTTTTGCTATTAAATCCTTCTTATCAGCAAAGTTCTCTGCAAAGGATTTGTACAATTCATTGTACTGACCGGCTGTGCCCTCCCACCAAGGAGCAAGTACTTCCTTATTCCAGAAACCACTTTCACTCTTGAAAGCCATGTTTTCGGCAGTGTCTTTATTCCAGAGCCAACTTGGGATGGGATAGTTGCAATCATCCCCCACATTACCGCCGCATTGATGCGTAGACAAAATGGGCACCCATTTTAAACCGGAAGCTTTCACGGTTTCCGCATATTTTTTATAATAGGACCAATCAAACTGATTATCTTTTTTACTCTCGACCAATCCCCACCAGATATCTGTCGTTATTGCATATACTCCATTTTCCTTCAACTGGGTCAGCTCTGCTTTAAATGCCTCCCAATCTGTTATTTCACCCAAGGGGGCCATCACATAAAGCTTGTAATCTGGTTGTACTTCTGCCATTCCAGGTGTATTTGATAAAGGAACAAAATACAGCATAAAGGTAAAAACGCCAACCGATAATTTGTTCATAAAACGCCAACCTTCCCCTATAACTTTATTCATTTGTTCTTCGAAATCGCTTACATTCATTCGTTTTAATAAAAGAATTCCTATACTTGAAAGTATATTGCCTTTGGAAATATTTATCAATTATTCTGCCGGGTAAATTTAGTTCAAAAAACTGCAAAGAAAAATGGATAGTCTTAGAGACTATCCATAGCAGCTGGTTATAAAACTATATAAACATTACCATCTTCTATTTCAACATGGAATGTCTTTACACAACCATTATCAGGTTTTTGGACTTCTCCATTTTTGACACTGATTTTCCAGTCATGCATCGGGCAAAATACGTGATCACCACTCACGATGCCTTCCACAAGTACCCCACCTTTGTGTGGGCAACGATTTTCAATAGCCCGGAATTCACCATTTGCTAAATGAAAAAGAGCAATTTCATGAGATCCTATGGTTACTGTTTTCCCCAGGTTTTTTGGCATTTCATTTACGGTTGAGACCTCTATCTTTTGAAGTGTTTTCCCCATTTAGGCTGCCCCCATATTCATTTATTTGATATAGCCGGAATTTTCACTTTTTGAAATAAACCGGTTTGGATCGCATTGCTCTCAATGATTTCTTTCCACGGTTCTTGCAATACGGATAAGGCCTCATCCAAACGTAGGTTAAGCTCCATCCTTTTTTGCTTATCACCAATAATCGCCTTAATGGTATCGAACCCGACACGCTCAACCCAGAC
Organism: Peribacillus sp. S4; assembly: GCF_046715815.1. Taxonomy (NCBI): domain Bacteria; kingdom Bacillati; phylum Bacillota; class Bacilli; order Caryophanales; family Bacillaceae; genus Peribacillus; species Peribacillus sp. S4. The sequence goes on from NZ_CP175708.1 coordinate 2,680,792, forward strand.
CGACGTTCTTTCTAAATAATTGGCAGTCTCTCGATAATGTTGGATGTACGCACCCGTAATTTCAATTACCTCATCACTTGTTTTCACTTTACATAATAATTCAGCAGCTCGTAAATGGGTACCGCCATTGCCGCCAATATAAATTTCCCATGCACCGTCAACACCGACAACACCAAGATCTTTGATACCTGATTCAGCACAATTACGAGGACATGCCGACACAGCCATCTTAACCTTATGCGGTGTGCCAACACGTTCGAATTTCTTCTCCATGGCAATACCCAGACCGATTGAATCTTGGGTGCCAAACCGGCAAAAGTTTTCACCGACACATGTTTTCACAGTTCGAAGCGTTTTTCCATACGCATATCCAGAAGGCATATCCAGGTCGGCCCATACGCTTGGAAGGTCCTCTTTTTCAACGCCGAACAAATCTATTCTTTGACCGCCTGTTACCTTAAGTAACTTAACATTATACTTATCGGCAACATTTGCTATTTTCCGTAATTGATCGGGATTTGTGACGCCGCCATACATTCTTGGCACAACGGAAAATGTACCATCCTTTTGAATATTTGCATGTAGCCTTTCATTGACATAGCGGGATTCTTTTTCATCTTCATAGTCAACAGGATGGATCATGCCTAAGTAATAGTTCAGTGCCGGTTTACATTTCGAGCATCCATCACTTGTATTCCAGCCGAGAACATTCATGACTTCACGAGTATGTGTCAGATTTTTTTCGCGTATTTCGGCAACAACCTCATCTCTTGATAAAGTGGTGCACGTACATATGGATTCCTTCTGGTTTGACTTACTGAAATCAGCGCCTAATGTCAGCTCGAGAATATCACCGACTAACGGCTTACAACCACCGCATGATCTCGAAGCACTTGTGCAGCCTTTTACTTCCTCAATGCTTGTTAAACCATTAGATTCGATAGCCGTCACAATATCACCCTTCGTTACACCATTACAACCACAGATGATTTCTTCATTTGACATCGAAGTGACAAGGCTGACACTGGGTTCACTTGTTCCAACATTCAAGTATTCCGAAACGTCGGCATTTTTATTGATCATGCTCAATAGGATATTGCTTTCCTTTGTATCCCCGAATAATACCGCCCCAGAAATTTTCCCATTTCGAATCATTACTTTTTTGTAAGTAACATTCCATTCATTAAATTCCTTGATTGATTTGGCTTGTTCATCCTCGAAAATTTCTCCAGCCGAAAATACATCAACACCAGATATTTTTAACTTAGTAGAAAGCACGGACCCCTCGTAAGGTTTGCTTTCCAGTCCGCAAATCCTTTTGGCTAATACTTTGCCCTGTTCATATAGGGGAGCGACCAAACCATACACCATCTCACGGTGTTCCGCACATTCACCAACCGCAAAAATATTCGGGATCTTTGTCTCCATATAATCATTCACGATAATTCCTCGATTGACAGGGATGCCGGAATTTTGGGCCATTGCAACATTTGGTTTAATCCCAACTGCCATGACCACTAAGTCGGCGCTAATTTCCTCGCCATCACTAAAGCGTAATCCTTTGACATCAATTTCACCTAAAACCTCTTGAGTCTGTTTCCCGAGATAAAAATTCATTCCCTGGCTTTCAAGTTCCCTTTGCAGCATTTTTCCTGCTGCTGGATCTAACTGCCTATCCATCAAATATTCCGAAAGGTGAATTACATCTACCTGCATACCTAGATTCAAAAGCCCCCTTGCTGCTTCAAGACCCAGCAATCCTCCCCCAATGACTGCAGCCTTTTTGTTATTTTTCGAATATTCAATCATCTTTTCGCAATCTTCAATATTTCGAAAGGCGGTCACTCCTTTTTTATCAGCTCCCTTTATCGGAAGTATGAAAGGGATTGATCCGGTAGCTAAAATTAATTGATCATATGCGACTTCGCTATTAGCATCTGAATATATGATTTGCTTAGTGGTGTCGATGTTCTTGACTGTTTCACCTGAAAAAAGTGTAATATTGTTCTCTTTGTACCAGTTCCAATCATTTATTGTAATATCATCTATCGTCGTAGCCCCTTGCAATACATTCGATAGTTGGATTCGATCATAATTCGGATGCGGCTCACTTCCGAAGACAGTCACCTCAAACCTTTCCGGTTGAATTTTCAAAATTTCTTCTATACATCTTACTCCAGCCATACCATTCCCAATGAGCGCCAATTTCTGCTTAGACATGTTTTGTCCTCCAATAAGATTTTTTTGAAAGGATGATATGATTGATTATAGGTGACGTCACTTTTTATCGCCACAATCATGTAATAAAATCTTACATAGTTTTTAAAAATTAATATTTAATGTTAGTTTTTATTACAAATATTCAGAAAATTAGGATATAATATCCTTATTGATTCAGCATAAATCCAAAATGAGGTGATTTTCATCGTCCAGCAAAAAGAATCTTATATAGATAGAAAGGTAATTTCCATAGGTGTGGTCAGAGAATTAACCGGACTATCCGATAGACAAATCCGGTATTATGAAGAAAGAAAACTAGTTTTCCCCGAAAGGTCTAAGGGTGGTAACCGTAAATACTCTTTTTCCGACGTCAAGGCATTAGTGGAAATCGCCGATAAAATAGAGGATGGAGTGCAAACCCATGAAATTAGACAGGAAAAATTAAAAGAGAAAAGAAAAATTGAACAGGAAAAAATGCGAAAAAAAATGCTGCAGGGCCAATTAAATGCACACTTTGGCCTGCGTAATTGATTTTCGCCTAGAAACCCGAATTATTAGCTGTTCTATGTCCATATTTCACTCTTCGACAAAATTTTCACATTGCAATATTAAAATAGCTGTTAACATTTTTAAACTGGACATGATGACTTTCATGTCCAGTTTTCCAGTTTCATTACAGTAAAAGTTTTTTAGGTAATCATTCCTCTCTAAGCGAACTCCTTATCTTTTGTTTTCTCGGAAAACCATGATAATTTCCCGGATAAATTCACCACTTCTCCTATTACGATCATGGCGGGATTGGCAACCTGCTCTCTTGTAACGATCGCCACTATTGAATCGATTGTTCCTGTAATAGTTCGTTGAAAACCTGTCGTTCCTTGTTCGATGACTGCAATGGCAGTTTCAGGCTTCATTCCGCAGGAGCGTAATTGTTTACAGATATATGGAAGGTTTTTCATACCCATATAAATAACAATGGTGTCAACACCATGTGTTAAATGATGCCAGTTGATGTTATCAGGTTTGCCAGTCACGCAGTGTCCTGTGACAATTGCGAAGGAACTCCCCCATTCCCTGTGAGTCAGGGGAATTCCAGCATAAGCTGGCGCAGCGATTCCAGATGTGATTCCAGGGACTATTTCAAATTGAATTCCGTGCTTTGCCAGCGCTTCTGCTTCCTCACCGCCACGGCCAAAAATGAAAGGATCTCCCCCTTTTAGACGAACAATCGTTTTTCTCTCCATTGATTTACTTATTAACAATTGATGAATGTCCTCTTGGGGGACACAATGTATACCAGGCGCTTTACCGCAATAAATGTATTCAGCTTCAGGTTTGCCGTATGAAAGCAATTCACGATTTACCAATCGATCATACAAGATGACATCCGCTGCCGCGATGCATTTGATTGCCTTGACAGTAATTAAGTCCGGATCACCAGGTCCGGCACCAACAATATAGACCTTACCTTTTTCCATCCTTTATCCCCTTTTGTTGTTTAGTCATGAAATGTGATTAGGCTCCATTTTTCGATTATGATTGAATCAAAAAAATATGGTGAAGGGGAAGATACCTTCCCCTTAATGAGACGTTAACTCTAATATAGGATGTACTTTTACAGCGCTGACTTTAAACCCGGGCATTTTGCATGTCGGGTCTAAATCCTGTGAAACGAGGCGATTGACATTTTGGGAGTCTGCCCAATGAAAAGGAACGAATATAGTATCATGGCGAATCGTTGCGGACCATTTGCTTCTTACAACAATACTTCCGCGCCTTGATTCAATTTTCACCAAAGTATTGTCTGAAATATGATATTTCTTGGCTGTTTCCGGATGGATTTCCATATATGATTCAAAATTTCTTGCGGCTAATGATGAGCTTTTTCTCGTTTGTACTCCAGTTAAATAGTGTGACATGATTCTTCCTGTTGTTAAATAAAGCGGAAATTCCGTACATGGCTTTTCTTTTGGAACATGAGGCACGTTATTAACCACAACCATGGCCGCCTTTCCGTCCGGGTGGGCAAAAGACGATTCGAATAACCTTTTAGTCCCTTTATGGTCAATGGATGGACATGGCCACAAAATACCTCCTTCTTTTCTTAACCGATCATACGTTATACCATAATAATCGGCGGTTCCCCCGCGGCTTGCCACTCTTAGTTCTTCAAATATCTCATTTGCAGATTGAAAGGGAAAATGCTCCCCTTTCCCAAGAGCTTTAGCTATATCACAAATGATTTGCCAATCATGCTTCGCTTCCCCAGGTGATGAAAAACTTGCTTCCCGCAACGTTACCCGTCCTTCCAAATTCGTCATCGTTCCTTCATCCTCTAAATAAGACGAAGTAGGTAAAATCAAATCAGCCAATCTAGCAGTTTCAGAAACGAACATATCTACTGCGACAAGAAACTTTAATTTTTTCAAAGCCTTTTTGACAAAGTTAGCATTGGGATTTGAAACAATTGGATTGGAACACATTAAAAACATGCCGGTAATTTCACCTTCATTTATCTTCTCTAACATTTCGTATGCCGACACACCTTTACGCGGCAAATCAGACTCATCAATTCCCCATATACTTGCAATATGTAATCTATGTTCCTCATTTTCAATCATGCGATACCCCGGCAGCTGGTCTGCCTTTTGGCCATGCTCCCTTGCTCCCTGCCCATTTCCCTGTCCGGTGATAGCTCCATAACCCGAATTCACTTTTCCAATTTTCCCTGTAACAATAAGAATATTAAGGAAATTACGGACAGCAGCCGAACCATCTGTTTGCTGCTCAACTCCCCTTGCTGTAAAAATCATTCCTGATTCTTCTTTCCCGAACATGGCAGCCGCTTTTTGGATTTGTTCACTTGGAACCCCTGTCATTTCTGCAATTTCCTCCAACTCTAAAGATGTGACATACTCTTTAATTTCTTTATAGCCATTTGCACGTTCCCGGATAAACGCTTCATCAATAAGATCCTCTTCAATGATCACTTTCAATAATCCGTTTGCCAAGGCGGCATCCATCCCAGGTTTCACCTTTAGATGTAAGTCGGCCATTTTCGTTGTTGCGGTTTCCCGGGGATCTACAGCAATGATATATGTCCCATTTTGTTTCGCTTGCTCAAAGTACGGCATGATTGTGGGCTGGCATTCCGCAATATTCGTACCCGCCAAGATTATGCACTTTGTGAACGGAACCTCTGATAAGCTGTTGGTCAGGCCCCTGTCGATACCAAATGTTTGGTTGGCTGCCGAAGCAGCTGCAGACATGCACAAACGGCCATTATAATCTATATACTTTGTTTTTAAAGCCACCCTTGCAAACTTCCCAAGCAAATAGGCTTCTTCATTTGAAATGGATGCACTCCCATAAACAGATAATGCATTTACACCATCTTCTGCTTGTATTTTAGTGAAATTCTCCTTAATGTGGCTTAATGCTTCCTCCCATGATATTCGAACAAATTCTCCATTTTTTTTCAATAATGGGTATTTAATTCGATCTTTATGCAAAGCATGTTGATGTGCATTCATTCCTTTAATGCATAAGCGCCCCTCTGAGGTTGGATTATCTTTTCCAATCGTCATATACTTTTTTCTTGTTACTATTGTTTGTTCCAGCAGCTGCATCTTACATTGCATGCTGCAAAATGGACATTGTGTATCATATCGTTTTTCTGATTGGACCTCTTGTTGCTTCGTGCGGAAATACTTTAATAATAATTCGGTCAAGGCTCCTCACCCTTTACTCATGGATTTCTATGGATTTTTCATGGCACAAACATTTAACCGCTTACTAAGACTTGCATCTAGTTCTCCCCTTTGTTCACTCCCTGATCTAGGCCAGTTCCAATCGTTGAGATAGTTGCTGATTAAGTTCATCATCAAACAATATTTCTCTAACATGAATTAAACCCAATCGTTCAATCCATTGCCAAGTCCGTTCTAAATAGTTGGCTGTTTCCCGATAATATTGAATAAAGCCGATGATGATTTCAATGGCTTCTTCATTTGTGCCGGCTACACATAATAGTTCACCTGCACGTGCATCACGCCCGCTGCTTCCGCCCACATATATTTCCCAGCCCCTGTCAATGCCCATAACACCTATATCTTTCGTTGTTGATCCTGCACCGTTATGCATACAAGCGGATATGCCCATCTTTATACGGTATGGTGTTGATACTTGCTCCAATCTTTTTTCCAAATCTACAGCAAGTAATAGGGATTGCTGTTTATCACAAGAGCAAACATGTTCACCGATACATGTTTTGACGTTTTGAACGGTGTTACCATATTTCGAACTTAACGGCATATCTAAATCAGCCCACACACCTGGGAGATCTTCTTTTTTCACCCCCATTAAATGAATCCTTTGTTCACTTGTTATCGCAACCTGGGATATTTCATATTTATCGGCAACATTAGCAATTTTTCGCAAGTCATTTGCATTCGTCATCCCGCCGTACATTTGCGGGATAACTGAGTATCGGTTATCACTTTGAACTGTTGCATTCTTTTTTTCGTTTATGAAAAGAGTTTGCTGTCTGATCTCGTACTCTGGATGAATCATCCCTAAATAATAGCTCAATGCAGGCCTGCAAGTCGAACAACCTTTTGTATTTTCCCATTCAAGAGCATCCATCGCTTCTTGGACAGTCGATACGTCTTGGAGCTGCATTTTATACACAACTTCATCTTCCGTTAATTTCGTACATGAGCAAAATGCAGTTTGTTTCTCATCCTGAGTAGTAAGATTACTTTGAATATAGGTCAAAAGCTCGGTCACTGCCGGCTTACATCCGCCGCAAGAACCGGAAGCCTTTGTGCATTGTTTAACTTGTTCCACTGTCGTTAACCCCTTATTTTGAACCGCTTCAATGATTCCGCCCTTTGAAACAGCATTACAATGGCAAATGATTTCATGATTTGCCATCGAAGCGATTAATCCCTCAGCCGTATTTGGTGACTGGAACATTGAACGCCTTTCCTCTGACGATACTTCTTGCCGCTTTACAATCATATCGAGTAATCGTGAGCTGTTGTTTGTATCTCCATAAAGTACAGCACCTATGATTTTTCTTCCTTGAAAAACCAACTTTTTATAAACACTATCCAATTCATCAAAAGTTGTGATGGATTTCGTTGTTTCGTCACCAAGGAAATCACCAACAGAAAATAGCTCAACTCCTGATATTTTCAACTGGGTCGAAAGGACCGAGCCTTGGTATCCGCTGCATTTCATCTCACAAATATGCTTTGCCAGCACTTCACCTTGTTCGTAAAGAGGTTTAACAAGCCCATAAACCATGCCTTGATGTTCAGCACATTCGCCAACCGCATAAATATCTGGGATGCTGGTTTCTAAATAGTCATTTACAATGATTGCACGATTTGTATCAATTCCGCTTTCTTTGGCCAATTGAATATTCGGTCTGACTCCCGCAGCCATAACGACCAAATCTGCATCCAGCTCCGTTCCATCTTTAAAACGGACGCGCTCTACACGCTCGTTACCGATTAACTCCTGTGTTTCCTTTTTTAAAAGAAAGTTCATTCCCTGGTTTTCCAACTCTTTTTGCAGTAAAAGTGATGCCGTTGAATCGAGCTGCCTTTCCATTAAATAGTCAGCGATATGAACGACATGCACTTCCATACCAAGGTTTAACAGCCCTCTCGCTGCTTCCAAACCTAACAAACCGCCTCCGATTACGACTGCTTTTTTATGTTTGCGTGAAGTTTCAATCATCTTTTGGCAATCTTCAATCGTCCGAAATGCAATGACGCCTTCTTTATCTACACCTGTGACAGGAAGAATGAACGGGACAGAACCTGTGGCAATTATCAGCTTATCATAGTAAACTTCCCGTTCTTTGTCTGTTTTTATTTTCCTAGTCTCTTTATCGATTTTTACTACCGTTTCACCTGTGAACAATTGGATATTATTCTCCGTATACCAGTTTCGATCATTTATCGTAATATCTTCAAAAGAGCTGTTGCCTTGAAGCACAGTCGACAATAAGATTCGGTTATAGTTAACGTGCGGTTCACTTCCGAAAATAGTAATCTCAAAGGCAGTCGGATCCTTACTAATGATGGATTCAACACAACGTAATCCTGCCATTCCGTTCCCTACTAAGATCAGTTTTTGTTTATACATTTTATCCCCCCAAAAACAAGTGCTGTAAAAAGCCAAACTAAGTAAACAAAGTTCTAGATCTTAACTGAATTCTTTCCGAGTACCCACGTTTTTCTCCATGAAAGCTGAGCTAGGCCCAGGATAAGCAAAGCCACGATTCCAACTGCGGAAAATACTAAAAATCCTGTAGCATATGTGCCAGTGATCTGTTTCAACGTACCTAGTATGTTTGGAACCAAGAATCCGCCAACACCTCCAGCAGCTCCCACAATCCCTGTGATAAAACCTATTTCTTTAGAAAATCGCTGTGGAACTAACTGAAAGACAGCTCCGTTGCCCATACCGAGAAATAGCATTCCGATGAACAGAAGGATCGTAACTGCAGTAAGAGAATAAAGAAAACTAATTCCAAACATACATATAGTGAGTCCAATAAATAGAAACATAAGCAGTTTAACTCCACCTATTTTATCGGCAATAAATCCTCCGACGGGACGAAAGAAACTTCCGGCGATGACACATAATGTTACGAATTCCCCCGCCCTTATTCGTGTTAACCCATACTCATCAACAAAAAAGATGCTTAAAAAGCTAGTGAACCCGACAAAGCCCCCAAAAGTCACACTGTAAAGAATACAAAAATACCAAGTGTCCGTTATTTTAAATACGTTGAAATATTCCTTTAGTGGTTTTGCCGGCGGTTGAGATGGCGCGTCTTTTGCGATTAAAATATAAATGATAAACACGATGGTTAAAGGAATCAAAGCTAATCCCATAACATTATGCCAGCCAAGAGATTCTGCAAGACGAGGTCCGAACAATGTCGCAAAAAGAGTTCCGCTGTTACCGGCACCTGCAATGCCCATCGCAAGACCCTGCAAATGCGGGGGATACCAACGACTGGCCATAGGAAGTGCTGCAGCAAAACTTGCTCCTGCCACCCCTAGTAATATCCCTATTAAATAAAGCTCTGCTAAACTTTCACCGAATAACCATCCCCAAAAAAGTGGAATCATCGTTACAAGCATCCCGCCGATTGCGGTTTTCCGCGGGCCGATGCGGTCAGTCAAAAAACCAAGGACGATTCGAAAAAACGAGCCTCCCAAAATCGGAATAGCCACAATCAAGCCTTTTTCAGCTGGGGAAAGTCCGAAATCCTTTGTAATATAGACACCGAGTGCCCCTAATAATACCCAAATCATAAAACTGATATCAAAATAAAGGAATGAAGCTAATAATGACGGAGCATGACCGCTTTTTTTCAATTCAGATATTTTCATTTTTCATCTCTCCAATACTTTATTAATTGAATATTCGTTTATTTTACTCTTATAAAAGTAAGATTTCTTTGTTTATGTAAGAAAACATCACACACTTTTTTTGTAAGTTATTAAATTGTTTAAAGTAGTTATTGGTCAAAATTTAATAAATTCATTTCCTTTTTCTTATAAAAATCGCATGATATTGTGGTTTACTTAGGTGATGTAAAGTTACAGGCTTGTTTAACTTTTCATTTATGGCCGCAATAAACTCCAAGAACATTTTGAAATATTCTCCATACAAAAAAAGAGAAGCCTAATGCTTAAGCTTCTCTTCCGGCCTGTAGATAAACCCGACTATAATGGAGTTTTTTTTTCAGTTTTATATTTGTCCGTTAATTCATTCCAGCCACCCGCTCCCAAACAACTTTGTTTAACATAAGATAGAACTCCTTTTACCTACAGTCTTTTTAGTTTAGGCTGTTTTCGCATACTTTGTTGCTATTTACTAAGTAGTGCGGTGTGGTTGATTTCCCCTCCAGATGCTCGCTTTCCTTGGTTGCGGGCGGTGAGCCTCCTCGGCGTAAACGCCTGTGGGGTCTCACCTGTCCCGCTGCTCCCGCAGGAGTCTCGCACTTCCGCTCCAATCACCCTTAAATAGTTTCGTTTTAAAAACAACAATCTTTACGAAAAGAGCCTTTGTTTAAAATAGAAGAAATAAAACTTGAGGTGATATCCATTCAGCGAGATCAACTTTAAATGATGACTGCCTCTTCTTTAGAGGCGGGTTCTTCCCACGGCACGAAACAAGGACCTCTTTCATATGATGTGTTATGAACGGTATGAGATATTTAATAATCTGATTCTATCCGGGGAAAGGTTGGGTACGATAATATGAAGCAATATCCATTTCAGAACATCCCATTTCAAAATCTTCAGAAAAAAGATATGTCCTTTGAAGAGGTATTCGTTCATATTGTTGAGTTTATGGAATTAAATCCTTCCGGTAACTATCAATTAATGGTCGGGACAGATTCGCAAGTACATAAAAAACATACGGTTTTCATTACAGGCATCGTAATACGGCAGGTCGGAAATGGTGTATGGGGTTGTATAAGAAAAGTGATGATCCCTAGAAGGATGCTGCATTTACATGAACGTATCTCTCAAGAGTTGTCGTTAACAGAGGAAATCGTATCACTGTTTACGGAAGAAAGAAAAAATCAATTAATCGATATTGTCCTGCCTGCTGTATATCAAGGTGCGACGTTCACAATGGAAGGTCACATTGATATCGGGGTTGGAAAGCGAAACAAAACCAGTGAGTTTGTAAAAGAAATGGTAGCCAGGATGGAATCCATGGGGGTGGAACCAAAAATCAAACCGGATGCTTTCGTAGCTTCAAGTTATGCCAACCGTTATACAAAACAAGAGTGAATGTTTACAAAAATATGTAAATGCACAATATGGTTTGGGAATTTTCAGACGGCAAAGCGTTACATACTTTTTTTCGGTATGCAATTTTAAATAAGCAAAAAACCGGCCTCAGACCGAGACCGGCTTTAACATTTTAAGATATAAGCCGCCAATGCCGTATTCAGTAAGAAAGTTTTAAACCACCACTCCTCAAAGTGGGTGTTTGCAGAAAAAATCCTGTTGTCCAAGTCAGTGACGAGGCATAACATTCCTGTTTCAATATAAAACTCCCTATTACAGCTTAAAGGTTAAAACTTTATTATCATTACGAACAGTGCAGCTTGTATAATTATCATACCTGAATTACTCACATGTTACAATGTTAATAATTACCATTTTAAAATCGCTTATGGCTATGGAATGGATGGAAGCTGGATTCGTTATAATCAACTATTGATCAAAATAACCGATAAAATCCCCTTGGTCCTCATTTTGAAGATATAATACCGTTTCTTTGTCAGAAATGGTTGGCAGTCCGAATTTTTGATCATACCTCTCAATTCCTTTACCTGTAATGATAATCCAATCCCCTTCTTTTCCTGCTTGTAACGCCTCCTGGATAGCAAAGGTACGATCATGAATAACCTTTCCATTTCCAGTTGAGTAATCGCTAAGCAGTTTATTTAGTGTGGATTCCATCCCGTCCGAATTCAGATCATCCATTGTCAAAATCAAAACATCACTATGTTCCGAAGATACTTTAACCATTTCAGCCCTTTTGGTTGTATCTCGTCCACCCCGGAAACCAAAGATATGATTTGAAGCATGTGATGAATGGCATCTGCAGTATGTGCATAATCGATGACTATAGTCGGCCCAGATGCTTTCTTATATATTTCAAACCTTCCTGGTACACCGGAAAATCGTTTCAATGAAGTGAGAATTTCCTGTTTTGAAATTGGAAACATCTTCGCTACGGAATAGGCAGCTGTTGCGTTATATAAATTATGAAGTCCAGGTAAAGGTAACTCAATTTTCACAAAGTCTTGTTTCTCATTCAATAAAATAAAGGGGTTCGTTGCGGTATTATAATTGGTTATGGCTAAATCGCAGCGATTGGATTTTCCAAAAACAAAGGCTCTGACATTCTTCTCCCATAAGTATTCTTGCAGTTTCCCCCCCCAGAAATCATCTCCATTAATAACCGCAAGACCACTAGGTTTCAATTTTTCAAAAAGCAGTAATTTTGCCAGGAAATAATCCTCCATCGTACCGTGGAAGTCAAGATGGTCATGATACAAATTCGTGAAGACACAGAAATCAAATTCAATTCCTTCTAAACGGTATTGAGCTAATCCATGTGAAGACACTTCCATTATGACAACCATGTCCCTACTTTCAACCAGCAAGGAATTCAATTCCATGGTACCTGGAGTCGTATTATGCGAATCGACTTTGTTCCCATTGATAATATGCTGTAACGTACCAATGACTGAACAGGTTACTCCATTCTCTTCTAATATTTGCTGAAGCATATAGCTAGTTGTAGTTTTTCCATTTGTGCCCGTAATTCCTATCATTATTTTTTGATTGCTGGGATCTCCATAAAACCTTTTGGCGATTTGTCCTAATGCTTTACGGCTGTTCTCCACTCTTAAATAAGGAACTTCCAAACCCTTAATATCTCGATTGCCAATCACAGCCGATGCCCCTAAGCGAATTGCATCATTGATGTAATTATGGCCATCGGACTTATATCCGGTTACGGCAACAAAAAGGAATCCTTTTTTTATTTCTTTAGAGTTATCGGTTACACCTGTTATGGATATATGTTCAACGTCCTTCGGCAAATCCCCGTTTATCGCTTCTTTCAATATGTCTTTAAGGATCATTAACTTTTCTCCTTTGTAAGCTATTCACTTGCATAAGTACAATAAGCCCATTTTTAGTATTAACCAGTACTCCTAAAATAAATGAAAATCCAGAATTTGTCAGTTTCAATGACAGTATGAAAAAAAAAGAAAGAAAAGCAGCCAATTTTGGCTGCTTTTCTAATGGTTGTAGCTGTATTTGGGTGCTGGCACACCGCAAGATGCTTACGATTGAACTTCCAGAGGTTTCGTTTCGGCCTTCTGATTGTACAATGGCAATATGAAAAACATTCCTAGAATAAAAAAGAAAGCGGCGGTTTCAAATATGGCGACGAGTGAAAATTGCTCTTTCAGCACGCCTGCCGCGCTCATGGTCAACACCATCGATCCAGTGAATAATGGGCTTAAGATTCCATTGACCCTTCCGATGAACTCTCCCTCGGTCCTCTGCAAAATCAATGTATTGATCCCGATTTGGATACAAGGAAGCATTAGCCCATTAAAGAACTCGGCAGTAAGTGTAATCCAAAGATTTGTCGAAAGCCCCATTACCGCCAACCCTATGGCATTCACAAGCATTCCGAAAGCTAATAATCTTTGAGGTGCCACCTTTTTGGCAAAGATCATTACACCGGCTCCGCCTAAAATCATACCAAACCCATTCACCATAAATAACCATTGGAGATTTTCCTTAGGCAGTTCCAGTTGTTCTGTAACAAGGAATATCGAGAGCGGCTGAATGAAACCCAGTCCGAGCCCGGCAGCCAGAAAACATAAACCAAGCAAACTTAGTTCTTTTTTTCGTAATACGTAGCTCACACCGCTTTTCATTTCCTGCCATAATGTTGTTTTTGCTGTCCCCTCATTCAGTTTGCGATCTTTTGGAAGAAAGGCGAGTGCGCCAGCTGAAAGTAGAAACGCCAGGCCAGTAATCGCAATCGAGGTGTTGATCCCGAAAGATTGGAAGGCAAATGTACCAAGAATCGGACCTAAAACCATAAATACTGCGAAAACGGTCTGATAAACTGACATCCCTGTCTGGATTTGACTTTCTGGCAAATGCATCTTAAATAGCTTCATGCCCGATGGCTGAGAAAATTGAGAAAGTATCGCCGAAATTAAAGTTGCGAAGAAAACCATTTTCCAACTGCCGAAGATTAGCGAGATAAGGACAGCAAATACAGACATTGCACTTAAAATATCACACCAAACCATCGTTTTTTTCGGACTCCAGCGGTCAGCAAATGTGCCTCCAATAAATGAAAAAATAAAAATGGGTGCGAATTCTGCTACTGATATCATGGAAATGGCAAAGGCATCTCCATTTGTCTTTTCCATGACGAATAACAAAACGGCAAAATTCCGTACCCATATCCCTATTTGTAAAAACAACCCTGAGAAGATAATGGCCTGGAATACTCGATTTTTAAAAATGTTAAGTTCCTTTTTATTTAATGTTTCAGATGTGTTATTCGCCAATATAAAAACCTCCTGTGAAATATCTGGACAGGAGGTAGTACAATACAAATATAACAAGGAAAAATATCCCAATCGAAGGACACAATGATCTTTGTTTGTATTTTAATGTACAGACTAATCCTATCCAGAAAAAAATTCGTTTTAAGCACGCATTTTTTCTTAAAAAATAGGATTAAATGATCATTGTTTAAAGGTCACCCTTCCATTTTATGTTATTTTCATAATAATTTATTTAATCTGATAAATCAAGGGAAAAATTAATAAAATAAAACTATTTTTTGGGATGGGTTTGTTCTATTTATCTAATATAAAAAATGGACTTCCTTTAAAAGAAAGCCCTTTAATATCCTTAAGCTTCAAAGGGCTGCCGCTGAATATGGCTTCTGCCCTTTGTTACCTTATCCATCATTTTTTCATGATCTTTTCCCGGATTATCTCAAGCAAATGTGTTTCTTCTTTTCAGTTTTCCAATAAACGTTCTTGATTAGGATTGCCCTGTACAAGCAAATGGGAAGATGGCATTAGAATTTGATGTTCATGTAAAGCAGTCATCATTTCAAACCTCACGCTTCTCGATGTTTCAAAGTAATCATCAGGTTTCACAAGTCCCACTATGCATAGTTCATATCCAACATATTTTAGATTCGGATTTAAATCCGTAATGCCTATGTATCTAAAATCCTCTTCGGGTGTACCATCTTCTAGCCTTAGAAGGCTTTCACCATACTTATCATTACAGATAATACATATATCCTCCAACAGCCGTTTTACCTTTTCAGGATTTTCCTGGTAACTTACTGTAATGCGTTCAATGATTCGCATTCTCCCTTTATTAAAATTTTGAATCGTCCTGATTTCACTATGTGGGATGGTCAGCAATTTTCCTGACCATTCCCTGATCTGCATGAACCGGATACCGATTTCCTCAATCGTCCCGGAACTTGTCCCGTTGAATGTCACGAAATTCCCGACTCGGAATTCATTATCCGAAAGCCTTACAAATCCCAATAAGATATCCTTAAGCATTTGCTGAGCGGCAAATCCGATCACGACCCCTAAAATACCAGCTCCAGCTAAAATTCCTTTTAGGTCTATAAACTGTCCAATCAAATATATAAGGAAAAGCCCGGATATACCGTACCTAAGAGAAGAACGAGTAACCCCCTGTATTGTTTTTTCGACTTCTTCGTCGAAAAAATTGGATCTTCTAAAAAACCATTCAACCAGTTTATTCAAAATATAATAAACAGCCAATAACAGTATAGCCAAAATGAAAAGCCTCAATAATAAAAATTCTTCCCAGTAATCCACAGCAAGCTCAGAAAGTTTCAAGATATTCATGTTTTCACCTCCATTTTCACGTTTATTCAGATTCGATTAAAATCCAGTCATCATCCTTTCCGATTATTCCTTTATCAAGGATAAGTCTCGTTTTAAGGCGATAGGATACCCCTCGCTTATAAGGCTCCTTCAATATAGGCAGACAAAAGTTGAAAGGAATTTCGTTGCTTTCCCCTGAATTTATCTCCCTTGTAGACAAAATGGTGCTCGTTTTAAGGATCTCTTCCATTCCCGTAGAATGAGTATCCATGATCAAATCACATTCAATCCTTCTTATTCTTTGCGCAAGGGTACCACCCTTAATCAAAAAATATCCATTTATGCATTCACCGGATTTATACGTATTTTTCGGAAGGATTAAATCTATTTGTGCAGAACCTATTCCTAAAAGTAGCAAAGATTTTCTAAGTATCAAAGAATACACTCCATTTATATTTATTTGTTTTTCTATTAAAACCTACATGTTTATACATTTCCTTAAGGGGACTACAAAAAAACCTTTACCACTTTGGTAAAGGTTTACTAAAACAAAATAGACCTTTACCAATAGGTAAGGTCTGGCTAACAACAATATGCTGCCAACAACACCGAGAGCAAAGAGCTCCGTAATGACGACATTGTTGTAAAAGCTACTCCCCTTTGGAGAATGTATTCAAGTATATAATTTATAATACGGTAGAATTAGAAAGTTTGTCAAACCATTATATTTTATTTTTTTCGGGCTCTGCCCGGGTAATTCGGGTTATTTGAACATATCTTGTTATTAATGAAAATATAATGAATGAACTTGTCCGTTGAAAGTATTCACTTCTTGGTTTTAAAAAGGTCAGTTGGTGGAATAGGAAGTATGTAACCTCATTCTATTGCAAATCTGTGAACGCCCTTTCAAAAAGAATATAGTGAACAAACTATGAATATGTAATAAAACCTAAAATTTATTTAAAAATTTACAAGATTTCTCTTTTACTTATGCCAAACATGTTGTAATATAAATGTAACAATTGTAATATTTATTAAACTTTCGTTACATAAGTATCCTATTAAGGATTGG
Source organism: Peribacillus sp. S4 (assembly GCF_046715815.1). Classification (NCBI taxonomy): domain Bacteria; kingdom Bacillati; phylum Bacillota; class Bacilli; order Caryophanales; family Bacillaceae; genus Peribacillus; species Peribacillus sp. S4. The sequence continues at coordinate 2,697,567 of NZ_CP175708.1, forward strand.
GGAGATATGATATGAAAAAACTTTTAGGTATGTTATTATCCATTATCATTTTATTTTTCACATTAAGTGGTCCGGTTACCGCAAAAACGACATCATTGTCTGACGCAAATGCATTAAAGATAGCCGATAATGCCAGCAAACATTTTTGGAATGCTTTATATGGATACAAAACCCGTTCATGTTCGCAAAAAACTTTCAATTATAAAGGGACAGAGTATTCATACCTTTGCCAAGAGTTTAATACAAAAGATAAATTGACTGCCTACTTAGCAGAGACATTTACTAATAATGCAGTTGAAAAAGGGCTGACTAAATATAATTACATTACCCATAAAGGGAAATTAGCCCGTCCAGTCGGAGACGGCTTTAGCATGTTAGAGTGGAAAAAAGCAAAAATTAAATTAGTCTATCAAAAACAAAACGTTAGGTCATACAATTTAACAGTACCTACAGTCGACGGTGAGTCAGTAAAAAGAACGGTGACCTTTTATAAGTCCGGATCTACTTGGAAAGTCAATCAGTTCGATGCAGTTCAATAAAATATTGGTTTAAATGTAACGCCTCATATGCTGTATAGTTAGTTAAAAACTATATGACATATGAGGTTTTTTTTGTTGACCATTATATCTTGTGAAATAATCTTTCTGGCTTGTATCAGCTCACCTTTCACTTCACAAAACATTCAAAAAAAAACACAGCTAGGATGCTGTGCCTTAACGGATTTTTGCCTTTCGGAAGCCTTGATAGGTATCGTAGGCGGCAAAAATGATGGAGAGGAGTATGAGACCCCAGTATATCGAGCTTTTCCATTCATCGATTGAGAATAGTGTTCTTTGGTATGCAAGGAATTCCGGGTTCAATAAATCAGGATTACTAATGATGATGATGAAGGCCAGAGTGTACAACAGCTGGTATATGGCATGAAAAAAAGCTAATTTCAGGGTCCATCGACCTAAAAATAATTTATATATCGCTAAGAGCACCCCAATGATAATGACGCAAGATACCAGCAGCCAATAGGAATTCAATACATCTTGATTAAAAGAAGGTGTCACGAAAATGAGACTGCCATTTCTTTTTTCATAGACGCCTAACAGGTTTGCTGCATTGAAATAAAGGGCTGCGAATACGGAAAGGCCTAACAAACTTGCAAAAACCTCGATCATAGGGACCGCTTTTATCTTTGAAATGTTCGGAATATCTTTTAAGTTTTCCGGTGTCCATGGTTTCAAGTCTTTTGTTACGGGCGACTGGTCTTTTGAAGTGTCCAAGCGTTCTAAAATGGCAAATGAAAGCGTTAACCAGAAAAACACTTGGATACCTGTACTGATGATACTTGAAATTCCTTTCCCGATTATTTTTAAAATTGCTTCCATAACCGTATTCCCCGTATCCCGAAACGGATTGTCCCCTACTAATGCGATCAGTGAAATGACTGCAGCGATTGGTAAAATCATCTTCAACAGACTGATATAAACATCATAATAACGAGGTCCGATCAGATGCATTGGCCGATCACGATAACCACTTGCCAGTGTAACCGGATCTCCTAATTTTAAAAGTACCGCTTTCACGTCTTGCTCCGTATGATCATCCGGAAGCATATCTTCGATTGTGGATTGAAGCTCAAGCGCAATATCCGCCCGGTTTTTTTCTGGCAGCCTTCGGGTCACTTCCTGAATATAAAGTTCAATCAGCTCCATCTTCTCCCTCTCCTTTTAATAATATATAAAGCTCTTGAGAAGTTTTTTCCCATTCTTCCTTTAACTGCGTGAAGATTTCTCCCCCATAATCACTTAAAGAATAGTACTTGCGCGGTCTACTTTCAGAAGTATCCCAGCTGCTGGTCACCAATTCTTGTTTTTCCAGGCGGCGAAGCAAAGGATATAAAGTACTTTGATCAATGGTAATTCCAGACTTCTCTAAACGCTGGACAAGCGAGTACCCATACTGCGGAGTTTTGAGCTGACTTAAGACAGCTAACGTCAAAGTGCCTCTGCGCAGCTCAGTGGTTAATGAATTCAGTAAAGTGCTCATCCAAATCACCCCTTCTCTATACTATGTGACGTACACCATACCTTATACTATGCATCATACACTATTTTAGTTCTTACACCAACATAAAAATGAAAATATATTTTATTTAAAGCATAAAAAAAGAAGCGGTTCACGCCTCTCCGTTTTTCCAATATTAATATTACACAAGAATGACCCACAATATCATCGTCGTGATAATCGTGACCACTCCTTGTATTAAGGTTGCCATTGTTTGAGCTTTATAGGCATCCGTCACTTTCATCCCGCTAAATTGGGTGACCACCCAGAAGAAGCTATCATTTACATGACTTACTGTCATCGCACCTGCTCCAACAGCCATGACTACCAATGCAAGAGGAACAGCCCCTTCAATACCCAACGTTGGAAGCATGGGGGCAATCAAAGATGAAGTGATGACCAGTGATGCTGTCGAAGAACCCTGAGCCGTTTTCAACCCAGCAGCAATTAGGAACGGGACCAACAGGAACAAGGAACCGCTAAAGATGCTGCCCATATCCCAACTTTGGATGATGTCTGCAATCCCCGTATTTTTAATGACGGTACCAAATGCTCCGCCCGCCCCGGTGATCAATAAAATTGGCGCAGCATCCAATAAGGCGGCTCCTATCCAGTTTGTTAATGTTTCTTCATCATACTTAGGCAACAATGTCAAAGCGGAAATTACTCCTACGAGCAATGCGATGACCGGCTGGCCCAAGAATACGAAAAATGCTGCAATCCCCCCTTCCGTTCCAAAGAGCGTTAATACAGAACTGGCTCCAATCAAGACAATCGGTAAAACAATCGGTAAAAATGATTGTAAGGCAGGAGGCATCTTGCCGAATGAACGGACAATTTCATCATAATCGTAATCCAGGTCACTTCGGTCATCTTCAACTTCTATCTTGGTCGCTACTTTCATTGACCATATATAACCAGCAAGTGCAGCTGGTATGGCCGTAATAAGACCTATCAAAATGACAGTCCCCAAGTATCCGTCCGCTCCGATATTTCCGGCTGCCGCAATTGGCCCTGGAGTTGGAGGTACAAGTGTATGTGTTGCATACAAACCAGTTGCAAGTGCAACTGACATGGAAGCAACTGCTACTTTTGCGCGTCTTGCCAACGCTTTTCTTAAGCTCGATAAAATAACGAAACCTGAATCGCAAAAAACGGGTATGGATACGATAAAGCCAATCACACTCATGGCAAGCTGCGGTCTTTTAGGGCCGACAATCCTCAATACAACTTCGGCCATTCTTAATGCGGCACCGGCCTTTTCCAAAATGGTCCCGATTATTGTACCGAAAACGATTACAAGTCCAATGCTTGTCATCAATCCGCCAAAACCGCCGTTGATATTCTCAACAATCTGATCCAGAGGCATTCCAGAAGCAAAACCCACAAATAAAGTGCCTAATAGAAGCGATAAGAACGGATGCAGCTTGAATTTAGTTGTCGAAAAAACAATTAAGAACACGCCGATGGCCAAAACAATAAATAACATAAGATTACCCCCTATTTTTGATCGCTGCCAAAAAAGCCCGCATTACTTGTTCGGCTGAAACTTCCAACAATTCAGCTCCTCTTTCCATTGCTTCCTTTAAAGGCATCGGAGCGTTCACCAAACTATGAACACTCGTTATTCCGTGGTCATATAAAACTTCAATACCTGTTCCGATCGATCCAGCCAAAACAAATACCGGAATACCATGCTTTTTGGCTTCTTGTGCAACTCCCATGGGTGTTTTGCCTGAAGCAGTCTGGTAATCGATTTGGCCCTCACCGGTAAAGACACAATCGGCACCGGACAATTTTTCACCCAGTTTCGTATACTCCATGACAATATCGATGCCCCTTTTTGTTTCTGCACGGAAAAAGGCTTGAAATGCACCTCCAATTCCTCCTGCAGCACCAGCACCTGCTTTATCATGCAAGTGTATGCCTGTTTTGATTTCCACCAAATCAGCCCATGATGATAAAGCCTTATCAAGCATTTCAACCATGTTAGAAGTCGCCCCTTTTTGAGGTCCGAATACCCTTGATGCCCCATCAGGACCGACTAACGGATTTTGGACATCCGAGGCAATCAAAAATTCGGAATCCGCTATTCTGGAATCAAAATCCTCCGTATTAATGCTTGATATCCGTGATAATTCGGCACCTCCGTATCCCAGAGTTTTACCTTCTTCATCAAACACCTTCATCCCCAAAGCCTGGAGCATACCGACACCGCCATCATTGGTAGCGCTTCCGCCAATCGCTAAAATGAACTTTCGACAGCCATCATTCAATGCCTTTTGAATAAGCTCCCCTGTCCCGTATGAAGTAGTGATCAATGGGTTCAACTCAGCTGGATCGACAAGGCAAAGACCAGATGCACTAGCCATTTCAATCACACAAGTTTTTTGATCGCCCAAGATTGCATATGCTGCCTGAACATCTTCAAGTAAAGGTCCTTTAACGGTCACTTCAACTTTTCGACCATTTGTAGCTGCTACAAGACTATCCATCGTGCCTTCCCCGCCATCCGCCGCAGGAACCAGTACTGTCTCTGCATCCGGCAGTGCCTTCCTGATTCCTCGCTCAATAGCCTTTGAAGCTTCTGTTGCTGATAAACTTCCTTTATAGGAATCTGGTGCAATAACAATTTTCATGCTCAGTTCCCCTTTGAATATATTTTTATATCAATTAATTATAATCTTCGGAAATATTTTAATCATCGTTCATTCTAAACGAAAATAAGTATGACATATTGGTTTTTTTTGGTTATACTATACAGAAAAAATAATCTGTCTGAAAAGTTTTCTGTTATTTTCCTATTTTCCTAAAGTATAAGATAGCTAAAGGCTTAAACTATCGACGATCCCCCTTTACATGAAAAATCATAGCTTGTTTGCATAAAATATGATCACCATTCTGTTAGCATATAAAAAAACTCTAGAAGGATGACTTGAATGCTGACCCAAGAAATTGCAATGGAAATTGTCAAACAAACCACCAATAGACTTAACAGAAACATTAATATTATGGATGATAAAGGAATCATCATCGCTTCCGGAAATCATGAACGCATCGACCAATTGCATTTAGGAGCAAGGGAAGTACTGAAAACGGGAAAGCCGTTAATCATTCCCGAAAATGATCGTCATCAATGGGTAGGTGTCCTTCCTGGAATTAATTTGCCGATTAATTTTCAAAATGTAATTATAGGCGTCATCGGGATCACCGGAGATCCGGCTGAACTTTTGGAATTCGGCGAATTGGTGAAAATGATAACGGAAATGATGCTTCATCAAGCTTTTATGGCGGAACAACTCGAATGGAAACAACACTTGAAAGAATTGGTATTTGAAGACTTATTAAAGGAAGATATCAATCAGCATTCGATTGATCAGAGACTTGAACTGATTGGAATGAAATTAGAACCTCCCTATCAAGTGGGGGTAATGGAAATGAAATTAAATCCGTTAAATAAGAATGAGCTGATTCAGATGACTGAAACTGTTTTTGGTTCCCAGTATGCCCTTGTTGGGTTCCTGAGTGTGAATCGGGTTTTCATTCTCACTACGGCGCTTAGCGGAAATAACATTGACAAAAGACTGGATTCAGCCATCAAACAATTAAAAGCAAAAGACTTCGTTATACGAATCGGTTTGGGCTCTATCGTGGATAAGGAATCATCCATCGTCCACTCTTTCCGCGAAGCTGAAACAGCACTTTTACTAGGTGAAGCAAAACAAGCTTTATCTAGATATACTGATGTGGAAACAAAAGCTCTGTTGGAAAGGATAGATGAGCGGACGAAACAGCAATTTCAGGAAAGAATTCTAGGCAACTTATCTGAGAAGTTGATTGAGACACTGCATCAATTTTTCCTTAGTAACTTAAATATCGGGGAATGTGCCAAAAGAATGTATATCCATCGTAATTCCCTTATATACCGATTAAAAAAAATCAAGGAAATTACCGGATATAATCCACAAGTGCTGCATGATGCCATAACTTTGCAGTTAGCCATTTGGGTAAGCCAATCGAAAAGGAGAAGTTGAAAGATATTGTGAGAACGATAATGCCTATTTAATTTTTTTCGTTCAATCCTATAAAAGCTTGCATTGGAATTTTGTATAATTGATCGAATTACCGAGTAGATTAAAAATACATGATTTTTTTGCATATCAGGAGGGATTGAATGAGTGGCATCGCAAATGTATTAATTATCCTTGGATTTACCGTTATTTTCATCATTATCATCATTTTGGTTTTACTATTAATTTATATGATTTTCTTTGATCGCATGCAGAAGCACCATGCAATTTTAAGAAATTACCCCGTGCTTGGGAGAATACGATACTTTCTGGAAAAAATCGGACCTGAGATGCGGCAATATTGGTTTAACAGTGATAACGAAGGAAAACCCTTTTCCCGCGATGACTATGAACATATGGTGAAAAGTTCAAAATATTTACGGGATGTCATAGGTTTTGGTTCAAAGCGGGATTTTGATGAGGAAGGCTTCTTTGTTAAAAATAGCATGTTTCCAAAATTGGCCGAAGAAGAAAAATATGATCGTGAAACCAAAGTGACGACAAAAAGATACATTCTATTGAAAGACCCGCTTTTCTCACAACGAGAAGAAAAATGGGAAGATGAAGCTTCCTCTGCATTCTTATTGGATGATGAGGATGCCGTAATCATCGGCCCAAACACTAAGAATCCCTTTCGGCTAAAAGGTCTTATCGGAATGTCCGCCATGAGTTATGGCTCTTTGGGTAAGAACGCAATCACTGCGCTTTCTGAGGGATTGGCTGCAGCAAAAGGCACCTGGATGAATACAGGTGAAGGCGGACTATCTCCTTACCATTTAATCGGCGGCGTCGATATCATCATGCAAATTGGTCCAGCCATGTTTGGGGTTCGGGATAGTACCGGCGAAATGGATTGGGATGAATTAAAGAGAAAAAGTGAAATACCCGAAATCAAAGCATTTGAAATCAAATTGGCCCAAGGCGCCAAAACTCGCGGAGGGCATATCGATGCTGAAAAAGTGAATCCGGAAATCGCTGAAATCCGTAAGGTCGTTCCGTACAAGGCAATTGATAGTCCGAATCGGTTTCACCAATACGATGACGTAAAATCCATGTGCGATTTTATCGAAAAAATCAGGGACCATACAGGAATCCCGGTCGGCATCAAAATGGTAATCGGCGGAACTGACAGTGTTGAAGAGCTTGCTAGCTACATGAAAGAAACCGGGAAAGGTCCGGATTTCATTACATTGGATGGCGGTGAAGGAGGAACCGGTGCTTCTTATCAGGAGTTGATCGATAGCGTAGGATTGCCGATAAAATCCGCTTTACCGATTTTAGTATCGACACTGGAAAAATACGGAGTCCGTGATAGGGTCAAAATCATCGCCTCCGGTAAATTGTTCACGCCTGATAGAATTGCGATCGCTCTAGCCATGGGAGCAGATCTTGTTAACATAGCCCGGGGTTTCATGATTGCGATAGGATGTATACAGACGATGAAATGCCATTCCAATGCTTGTCCTGTCGGGGTAGCCACCACTGATCCGGAATTGCAAAAAGCACTTGTCATCGATGAAAAGAAATACCGTGTGGTTAACTTTCTTGTAACCCTTAGAAAAGGATTATTTCGGATCTCAGCCGCAGCTGGTTTAGAATCGCCTCTCCATTTTCAGCCTAAGCACATTAGCTATAAGGACGATAAAGGAATTGTCACATCTCTTGAAGATATTATGAAAGAAGTTAATGGACAAATAGGGTCCAGGCAATGAAAAGACCACCGCCCAAGTATGATGGGCGATGGTCTTTTTTTCGATCAATGAATCCGTTATAGGCTGCCAATTGTATCAGGCATGTATTCGAGTATCCCCTGTCTCCGCTTTTCCCTTACCCGCCAGCTTTCCATAGCGATAATAAACATAAGATGGAGTAATTAGCGGCTTTAGATGGCTTTACTATAGTTTGGAAAAAATTTCAGATGGATTGATAATACCATTTGCCATCACGTTTAAACTTTCTGCATTGGTCATTCAAAAGAAGGTATTCTAGGTGTGCCAATGTTTCACCTACAGCAAATCTGGTTTCGTGAATGGACAGATTTCCAAATAAGATCTGGCAAGCACTTTTTACAGAAATCGGCTCTTTCATGTTTTCATGAATTACATGCAACCGGTCCTGGTGGTGATCCAACAATTCAACAATTCTTTTATTGGCATATTGAAACGGTTTCCCATGAGAAGGGATGACATATTCAACGTCAAGCTTTTGTATTTTTTTCAAAGAATTAAAAAACTCTTCCAATGGGTTGCTGAAACCTTTAAACCAATAAGATATATTTGGAGATATCTTGGGCAATATATGATCTGTCGAGAAAAGGACGCTATTTTCCTTATTATATAAGGAAATCAGGCCGTCCGAATGTCCCGGAGTGAAAAGCACTTCATACTCATATTTGCCAAAATGCAGCTTCATTCCTTCTTCAAGATGATGATTTACGGTAGGATAGGGTTTTACTTGGGGCATGAATCCGCTTTCGTCACTGGATAAGGCCGCGGCGACATCTTCTTCCATACCACACGCATTGTAATTATCTTTAAGCAGATTCAACGAATCGGCTTCCCAATACGTAGTTCCCGCATGCTCATCCACTTCTGTCATCCATACATCCGCACTGGTCAATTGTTGTAATGTCCCTGCATACCCGAAATGATCTGGGTGATAATGTGTGATGATAATATCGGCAATATCGTGTTTTTCGATAAGTGGGTTCCATAAATCTCTGGTCGTTTTGTTATTTAATCCCGCATCAATGATAGTCCATCCTTTTTCACCTTCCGCCAAGTAACAATGGACATGGTCCAATCTAAAAGGCAATGGAATCGTAATTTGAGTAACTTTCAATTCATTCAGCAAGTATAACTTCCCCTTCCGATGTAACTACATTTACATGAAAAAAATCGAAATTGCTAAAAACAAAACATTTAAGTTTATTAAATAACGTATACCATTAATCAATTCGACGAATTTTCTCAGTTTCCTTTAATCATATCCACAGCCAATCGATTAAAATCCAGAAGCCATATCCTGGGCGCAATGGTTAATTCATGAAAATTAAAAAAACGCCATTAAAATTAATGGCGGCAGACTGTAGACAAACTCGATGAAAATCGAGTTTGTCTATTTTTATGGCTTGTACAATTTGGACGTTGATTGGCACGTAGGGCACTCGCTTTCCGCTGGCGGTCGGCCCTCGGCTTTCGCCTGCGAGGTCTCCCCTAGACGCGCTTTTCTAAGCAGGAGTCTCGTACACCCGCTCCAATCAACTTTGTCTTACCTTTTACGGCACTTCGTTTTACATATCTTCCTCGATCGTTTGAACAAGGTTGAAAAGAAAATGATAAATTAAATGAAAAGCTTCTTCCAATGACATGTCTTCTTGAAACCCTTTAATGTTATCCAAGGCTAAATTCACATCCCATAGCCCGTCGCCCTGGTTAAACATTAAACTGAACGAACCAATTTTTTCTGCTTGAAGTTCCTTGGTTAAATACGTTTTTAAAACTTCTCCCATTTTTTTCTGGAATTTCAATCCGAACATCGCGTTATATGTACCGAAAACATCATCGACTTCTAACGAAAGTGCCTCAACGCCGATTAATTCGAACCATCGTGATTCAAAGTAAAGGAATTCATCTTTGTTTTTTTTCAAATACTCAATCGGTTGTGATAAAAATGCAGAGTTCTCTTCAGAGATTAATTCTTCGCTCTCTTTATTACTGCGCTCTATATAAGCATCCGTAAAACGCGATGCATTCTCTTTTTCCACTATGATGATATCCTCGGCGAGTAATTTATGCTTTTCTACATAATCCTTTTCTTCTTTAAATAACTCAATCTTGTTTTCGATTACGGATTCTGATATGTATGATTCCATTTGTTTTTTTAGCATGATATGTCCTCCTAGTGTCTTTTCAAGCTTTCACAATTTCAATCATAGCATATTCAGTATAGATAAAATAACTTTGTGAAAGAAATTACAATATCAAATGTGGAAATCATTTCTGGTCTCCGATATAGTAGTGGTAAGCGTTTATACATATGAAAGAAATGAGATGTTGAATCATGCAAAAAATCATTGTAGTTGGTGCAGGAATTTTGGGAGCTTCCACTGCCTATCAATTGGCTAAAAATCAGGTTGAAGTGATCATTATTGACCGCCAAGATGCCGGTCAGGCAACATCTGCAGCTGCAGGAATCGTTTGCCCGTGGATATCGCAAAGGCGCAACCAAGCTTGGTATCTTCTTGCCAAAAATGGTGCGGCCTTTTACCCGGGCTTAATTGAAGAACTAGAACGGGACGGTGAAACCGAGACTGGGTATGCCCAGGTCGGTGCCATAAGTCTGCATACAGATGAAGCTAAACTGAATGCCATGAAGAACCGGGCGGCAAAACGGCAAGAAGAAGCACCGGAGATGGGGGCGATCACCTTACTTTCCGCAGAAGAAACACGTGCCTTATTCCCGCCTCTTTCCAGAGAATATGCAGCCGTTCATGTGAGTGGTGCAGCGCGGGTCAATGGACGCGCACTACGTGATTCCTTATTGAGGGCTTCACAAAAATACGGTGCAAAACTTATGTATGGCGAAGCTAAACTTACATATAACGGTACTCAAGTGTCAGGTGTAACACTTAGAGATGAATTCATTCCTGCTGATAAAGTAATTGTTTGTGCTGGCGCTTGGGCACCGGAATTACTGAAACCACTGGGCGTGAATTTTCAAGTCACTTTCCAAAAGGCTCAAATCATTCATCTGGAAATGGCAAATGAAAATACAAATAACTGGCCTGTAGTCATGCCTCCTAGTGATCAATATCTTTTGGCTTTTGATCATAATAAAATCGTTGCTGGGGCGACTCATGAAAATACGGAAGTTTTCGATAACCGAATGACCGCAGGAGGGCTGCAGGAGGTTTTCAACAAAGCCTTGCAAACCGCCCCCGGTTTGACAGATAGCACGTTTGTTGAAGCAAGGGTCGGATTCCGTCCATTCACGCCGGGATTCCTTCCCGTCATGGGACCTTTACCTGGCTGGGGAGGCATAATCGTAGCCAATGGTCTTGGAGCTTCAGGTTTAACTATGGGCCCATATATAGGCTCACTATTGGCAAACCTCGCACTTGACAGAGAAATTGAAATCGAAATCGATAATTATGATGTAAGAGGTGCGCTATAAAAATTTAACTTCCCTTTAATTAACTTGCTGTATGAACTCGACTGATCAGAAAATGATCAGTTCCGTTTTTTTCAAATGGTCCTTTTCAAAAAAAAAATCAAGGACCTTTAATGGGTCCTTGATTCAGACTGTAGACAAACTCGAGGAAAATCGAGTTTGTCTATTTTTATGGCTTGTCCAATTGGGACGTTGATTGGAACGTAGGGCATCGCTTTTCTAAGCAGGAGTCTCGAACACCCGCTCCAATCAACTTTGCTTGAACTCTTAGATAAAACACTTCTGCCTAGGGTCATTTTAAAATAGAAGTATTAAAACATGAGGTGATGAAGATTCTTTCTAAACATGATTCTATTCAGCGAGATCAACTTGAAATGATTACTTTAGATTTAGTTCAACTGGTGCCACCGAACCATTTGGTTCGTAAATGGAGGCTGCCATTGACTTCACTTTCATTTATGACTTGGTGAAAGATATGTATTCAGAGTTAGGACGCCCAAGTATTGATCCAGTTATTTTAGCCAATATACCTTTGGTATTCGTTCCATGCGTAAAACGATTGAAGAAGCGGAAACAAATAAGGCTTACCGTTGGTTCTTAGGCTATGGTTTTCATGATAAAAAGTACCTCCTACTCCACGTTCAGGAAAAAACATGCTGTTCTTTGAAATGAAAAAATAAGAATCTTCCATTTCAATTTATTTCATCTATTTATTAATATCAGGTTCACTTACTTCTTCATAAATAACTTTTAACTCTTCAATAGTGAGTGTTTTTAAAAATTCCTCTAATTCATCCATGTTAATGCCTCCTATAATTAAGAACATTAGTTCCTATTATAATCACCATAATATCAGTAGTAAATAGTTAATTTTACTTTTAACACAAATAGATGAATTATAGAATTCCACATCCTTTCATACCTACAAAAGCTTCAATGAGCATACAGCACTCCTTTTTAACCCACGGTCATTTCCTTTGAAAAATAGTGCTGTAACATCATTTTCATTTGCTCTCTATTTGCTGCAAATTGCTTATGACGATGACCATTTCCTCCAGATGGATGAGGAAATCCTAGAAGTATGTTATTGGCATCCAAATAATCTTGACCCGCTAAATAGTTTAAGACCTTGGTAACATTAACGCCTAAAGGAATAATAAGCGGACGATCAATGGTACCTATTTCGGTAGCAAAGCCTTCCATTATATTTTTTTTAAGCAACTCGGTCTTTAAAATGTTCGGAGTTGTTCCACTATAGTTTTTTCCGTTATAAAAAACTGGGTAGGTTAAAACTGAGGTAGTATGAACGAGGTGACTCGCTTCGTCAAAAAGATCCAGTGTGGACGAAATGTTTAAGTATGTGTGTAATCCAAGCTCATCCAACATTTTAACTAAATTTTTTCTCATCGTTCCTTCAAAACTGGAATTTTTTTTTACTTCGTGCAGGATCTCTTCGTCACCATGCAGGTGCCCTCTTGCATTAATTATGGTAGAATAAGATTTTTTCATTTGATGTAAACCAGGAGTGATTCCGACAATCACCACTTTGGCCCGTTCATTTATATATTCGAAAGGAGCATAATATATTTCGAGTTTTTTCTTTTCTTCTCTTTCAAGCAAAAATTGCTCACTCTTTATCATTTCATCTGTATAGACAGCAGGTAAAGCTTTAATTAAGTCTTTAAATTGTGTAAACTTAGAAAAATTAGCGATCCCCATAAATTACTACCCCTTCTTCCCTTTATTTATTTTGGCCAATATAGTATATCAGAAATTCAGATTTGCCACCGACATAGGGGCATTATGAACCTTGTTGGAAACCTCTCAAAAAAAAGATAAATTGCTTTCCAACCCTTGGATTGAAAAGAATTTATCTTGAAAATGGTATTTGGGGATGAAAAAAATGTTTGGGTTTACAAATTGAAACTATTGATTGAATCTTCCGCGTTGGCGAAGTAATTCACGATTCAGGTTCGGATCCTTTTCAAATGCAGCGCGGCCGTGAAGCCAGAATATGTTGTTGACAACAACTAAATCTCCAACAGGCAGTTCAAGTTCGAGTACACTTTCATCACTTTCTAATGAATTGGATAAATCGCGCAAGTATTTGGCTTGTTCGATTGATTCAGGATAAACAAATTGATCGATAAAACATACACCAGGTTTGTTATTATGATTGAAGAAGGTCAATCTTTCAATTTCCTGGTCAACGTTCTTGCTTTTTGGAGCTTTATACGTGAATTTGTGGCTGGATAATGGATGATTCACATACATATCAAGCTCTTTCCAATCGTCTAAATGCAATAAACGTGATTCGCCACCGCGTGCATTTTGTTCGATCATCTTCATCATTAGTAACCAATCCGTTGGTTCATCTACAAAGGTGCCATCCGTATGAAGTGTAAATAAACGATAAGCCTGACGTAAATATGAATCACTGCTATCCGTGTCTTGAACACTGAAGCGGGCATAATATTTCCCTGACATGGAATCATGGTTTGGAGTTCCCAGCAAGTATGAAATGGCCGTTGCAAAAATGACATATTCATCTGTATTCTCCGTGACACCCTCCAAGCCAAGGGTGAAGCCGCCGGATTCCCGATCATGAACGATGTTACGAAGCAATTCACCAAAGTCTTCCCCTACTTGATCCAAAAGATATGAAGCAATGATGAGTCGTGCATATGGCGTATATTCCAGATGTTGAACAGACTGATTATCCTTGGATACCGTTTCTAAAAAAGCAGCAATCGCCTCTTTTGAAATTTCAATATGATATAAACGGCTGGATTGAGGGTGAACTTTCACCTCGTATTTTTCTGTTTTCCTTTCAAACTTCGCTCTCTTTTTTTCTGCAATGTTCATGAATGATTCCTCCTGTTATTTGTAATATAGTGACAAGGTTAACAGGAAATATAAAAAGCCAGTCGCACATGATTCCCAAATAAAATGGGAATCCAACTGTACAACTGGCTTATATTCACTTCACTGCTCTATGCAAATAGAGTCACAGCGAATATGCAGTTTATGTATGATTTATTTTTCCTGTTTCCAATCATTAAGATCTTTACACGATTCTGAAAAGGTAGTTTCCAAAAGGTGTTAATGTCATAATATTGGCTTAATTACATTAAAACGTTTTTTCATATAATTGTCAACACCTTTTACAAATTATTCTGATAAATTATTTTACTAACTTGGTAGTTTCGTTTTTTCTGCCGCTTTAATTTGCTGAAAATGGAGATCCAGGTCCTTCAATGCAGCAATCAATGCATTAGCCGCTTTCCCCCGATAATAAGATGTAATCGATTCTATCGCTTCATCAACACCATCATTTAAACTGATACCTTTTAATAAACGCCCAATAAATTCCCGTCCATGCTCTGTTGCCAGTGTACAAGACGCCTCCAGGATAACACCATATTTAGCATCGACTTCTGCAGTGATGGTCAATGTTTCAAAGACACTTTTCGCCGCCATCCCTTGAGGTAAACGTGCATGACCTGCAATAAAAATTGTTTTACCATTGAACATGAGGCCTCTTCCTCTCTTTAACAATATTATTTTGTCAATACAGCTTCCAATAAGTGTGTTTGTTCCGGAATGCGGGTAACAACCTCTTTTCCAATTTCAATGGAGGCTGTTGCTGCAGGTGACGGTGCATTACAAACATGAATGGTCCGTTTCCCCATTATAATATGAAAATCATCCACCATATTACCATCATCCTGTAACGCCTGTGCTCGGACTCCGGCAGGTGCAGGGATTAAATCATCTTCTTGAATTTCCGGAATCAATTCCTGAAGGCTTTTCGTAAATTGCTTTTTACTAAAAGAACGGACATATTCTTCCATCCCTTCCTTCATGAATTTACTGGCCAGTTTCCAAAAACCTTTATAGCTTAAAACTTCAGTTAAATCCTTCGCATTGAAATCGGTTTTTTTATAACCTTCACGTTTGAAACTTAGTACAGCATTTGGGCCAGCATCTACTTCGCCGCTAATCATCCGTGTGAAATGAACTCCTAGAAATGGAAACTTAGGGTTAGGTACCGGATAAATTAAATGATTGACAAGAAAGCGCTTTTCGGGCTTCAATTTAAAATATTCACCGCGAAACGGGACAATTTTCATATCAGTTTTATACCCCGCGGCTGCTGCGATACGGTCACTGTGCAATCCAGCGCAATTAATGACTATCCTTGCTTTTATTGTCCCGTTGTTCGTAGCGATGATGACTTCATCAGAATCCTCGTCAATCTTCTCCACCTTTGTATTCAGCTTGATTTCACCGCCGTTGCCTCGGATGATATCCGCCATCTTTTCACTTACCTGACGATAATTGACGATGCCAGCTTGCGGGACGCGAATCGCTCCAAGTCCATTAACATGCGGTTCAATTTCCTTTAACTCTTCCACACCGATTCTTTGGATAGCTAGCTCATTTTGTAAACCGCGTGAAAATAAATCATCTAGAAGGGGCAACTCTTCTGGTTTTGTTGCAACAATGACCTTGCCGCAAATATCATGATCAATTCCATGCATCCTACAGAATTCCGTCATTGATTTGCTTCCTTGACGGGCAAACCGTGCCTTGAAACTGCCTGGTTTATAATAAATTCCTGAATGGATGACTCCGCTGTTATGCCCCGTTTGATGATCTGCAACAACAGCCTCTTTTTCAATGACTACCACTTTAGCATTAGGAAACCGCTGATAAAGGGCCATTCCCGTCGATAAACCTACAATTCCCCCGCCAACAATTGCGAAATCATACACAATTAACACTCCTTTTATTAATGATTTTTAGTATTCAGCAACTTCATATACGTAATTAAATTGTTCTTAGTCCGTAAGATGTGAAATTCTACTGCTGCCCTTAGTTCTGCAGGATCCCCTCTTAGTGCCGCTTCATATATCATCCGGTGTTCCCGTTGCGTTTCTGGGTAATAATCAATCAGCAAATTCGGCGCAATGGGTGAGATACCCAACGTTTCTACCATTTTTTGAACTCTTGGCCATGGGCACCCTTTTCGGAGGGTTTCATGAAAAGCCGCATTCAAAAGGATATAATGTTCATTGGTTTCATCAGATAACTGAATCCCTTCCATTTCAATCAAAATTCCCTTTAATTTTTCTTTATCCTCCTTTGTTAAATAAGGAAGCGACTTTTCTACAGCAAGGCCTTCAAGCAGAGACCTGGTATGATAAATTTCTTCAATATCATCCCGGGTAATCGGTGTGACGATTGCTCCTTTATGAGGAACCATTTCCACCAACCCCTCCATTTGAAGTTGTGTAAGGGCTTCACGAATGGGCATTCTGCTTACTTCCAGGCGATCTGCCCACTCCTCTTGGATGAGTCGCTCCCCCTTTTTTAACGTCCCATTCAAAATCGCCTTCCTAAGACTTTTCGTTACATTTTTTACGATTGTAGATTTATCTCTTTTAGAATTAGCATTATCCAATCTAGCGTCCACCTTTCGATATTGGATACAATTTTAACTATATCAACTTAATGAAGCGATTACAATACAGAAAATTAAATAAATTGTATCCAATTTAAAAAACACTGGATACAATACTAGGTAAACATCTACTTTTCTCATATAAAGATAATTTATGGCATTCATTTATATGTAGCTATACACTAGTGATTTAAAATAATCATCTTATATTGTTCAGTTCAGTATAGAGAAGTTTTTTTAGGATGAAATTCGATTCAAACCAAGTCTTTTTGTATCAAGATACATTAATATCTTATCTGCAGGCTCCAAGCGTGTTAAAATCAAACAAATATAGTTATGAAGTACAAAATATGAAATTGGTAAAAGTCATTAGAATAAAGGGGAAAATTGCATGGCAGAATTAATCGATTGGAAAAATAGTGCTCACGGGCATAAATTCATAGCATCTTTTAGCGGAGGAAAGGATAGTGTATTAGCCTTATATAAGGCATTGAAGGTTGGAGAAGCTGTAGGACTGATTGTTATGTTGGAGGAGGAAGGAAAACGTTCCAGATCCCATGGAATGCCTCCGGAACTCATAAAAGCCCAAGCTGAATCAATAGGTTTGCCTGTATATACTGCGGCTGCGAGTTGGACTGATTATGAAAAGGTATTTATGCGCCTTTTAGAAGATGCAAAGAATCAAGGAGCAGAAGTGTTGGTAACTGGAGACCTGGATATGCCTGCCCATGGTTGTTGGCATGAAAAGGTTACGAAGAATGCCGGATTGAAGCTTGGAATGCCTTTATGGGAAATGAACCATCGTGAAGCTGTCGAAGAGTTCATGAATCTAGGATTCGTTACGATCATTGTAACCGTTAATTTATCATTGGGAATGCGAGAGGATGATTTAGGACGAACATTAACCCATGAATACGTGAAGGAACTTGAAGCTCGCGGCATTGACCCCTGCGGAGAAGGTGGAGAGTTTCATACCACAGTAATAAATGGGCCTATTTTTAAACAGCCAATTCCTGTTCGTAAATGTGAGATTATTAAAGACGGGGAGTATGCTTTTTTACCTTTGGAGCTAGATAAGATGACGAATAAGAGTACCTTATAACCGAACTTATTATCAATATTCCTGGCAACAACTCTATACTGCACCCCAATTATGTGATTTTCTTTAAGGATTGAGGTGCAGTTCATCTGAGGAGTCCTTTAACAATAGGATAAGATTATTTTAGTTAACATAATAAAATTATAGTAACTTAACTTTGCAGCAATCATTTATTGCTGATAACTTTCTGATTCATTATTTGTTAAATAGGAGAACAACAGACTTTTAGAAGAAAAAATATTTCTAATATACCATTTTAATAAGAAATTAAGCGATAAAAATCAGTACTGGTGACATCAAAAAAAGACTATATATTCTAGTCTTTTTTGAAAAGTATTCGGTTGATTTAAAACTGTTGCCTTAACAAAACTCTTATATTTTTCAAAAATCCTCAGTGAAGGCGATTTTCTTAGTATAAGGAGCTTATCCCCCTCCGAAACCCCTTTCACCTCTCCGCATCAATGATGCCGGTTTTATCTCCCCTTTCAGATATAACGAAATAATGTTTCTCTATAATAATGCTCTATTTAAGGACTGTGTTATCCATATAAAAAGAATGAAAAATACAGGAGTTGTCTTCGTCCGTTCAATTAATAATAGAAATCCATTAATGTTTCGTCCATTAAATCCTGTGTGAGTCCTATGTAAATCATCGTATCTTTGGGATTGGAATGATTAAGGATTTGCTGCAGTAGAGCGATATCCTTGAATTTTTGGTAATGCAAATAGCCGAAGGTTTTTCGGAGGGTATGTGTACCGACATCCGGAATGTCTGCCATTTCAGCCGCTTTGTTCAGAACTCTATAGGCCTGCACCCTGGTGATTGGACCATTACCTTTTCGACTTGGAAATAAATACTGTTCATTTTTCAGGTTCGATTTGCGGACATATTCCCTAACTTCCTTACGAAGCTGAGGATTGACAAGAAACCGCTTAATTTTATCTGTTTTTTGCTCCACAATGACTATATGCGTACCCTCAAGGATGTCTTTCACTCGCAATTGTAAAAGATCCCCTATACGTAATCCGATGTTTATCCCGATTGAAAACATCATATAATCCCTGTAGCTGCAATATTTTAATAGTGATTTTTTCATCTTTTCTATGTGATCCAACCTGCGTATCGGCTGAACATTTTTAATTCTTTGAGAGGTTGCTTGCATGAACGGCTCATTCCCCTTTCTCCTTCTTTCATTGTACGTGAACAGCTTAAAAAAAGGCAAGTTTTATAAATTTTGATACGCTTATAAACCTTGATTTAACGGGATTTCGAATGTATCAATAGAGGTCCTTTGTTACATTCGGAATATTCTAACAAAAGTGACCCGGGAAGAGCTTGTAATCTACTATCCTCCTTTCGCCGTCTTATAGCTTCATAGAGCGCTTTTAATCTGTTCTTGACTTATGACTCCAATGAATTAAAACAATAGCTTTAAAAGCCAAATATGGAGCTCGTTTTTTTGACTTTTTTAATATTTTTGTAAAATAATGTATACTACCCCTATAACCCAATCAATTTTCCATTCATTTGGCAATTCATTTAATTTACTATAATTTAATTATGTAAACTATTGTTTTAAACATTTCTTCATTTTAAATTTAACAAAGAGAATTCAATTTACTTCCCTTTGTCAAATATCCCCCAATCCATTAATGAATATAAAAACTGGCACCATCAATGATTTCTATGTCTTTGTGACTTTTCAGCTCCTCCATCAGCTGGAAAAGCGCTCCATCTTTTTGTTTTGCTTCAATCATGCAGTCGAGATGTGGTAAGCTTCCCTTTATTTGTTGCAAAAATTCCATGAACATCCCAGTATCCACAAAGTCAGCATGTGCTCGAAATTCTTTATCGGACCTTGGACTTGAAATATGCATTTTAGGGTGTAGTTTGGAATTACTCCAGGTAGTCAATATTCGGTCCCAATGATTTTTCCAATCTTCATTTGGTAAATGATGTGCGAGGTGATGGTGATAATCAAAAACCATTGGTATTCCCAATTTTTCACATAAATAAAGGGTTTCCGACAAAGTAAAGGTAGTATCATCATTCTCAAGAATGACCATTCTTTGAATCGATTCCGGAATCAAACCCCAATTATGGATAAACTGCTCTAATGCCTGTACATGCTCGCCGTACCCCCCGCCAACATGTAAAACACAGCGATGTTCGGGATCCACTCCCATTTTTTTTAATAATGTATAATGCATCCTTAATGTTTTTAAGGATGTCTTCAGAATATCGATATTTGAACTATTCAAGATGACAAAATGATCTGGATGAAAATCTACCCTTATTTTGGGGTGATTCTTTATGAATGTTTTTAATTTAGCCAGTTCTTCTGAAATAGCTTCTATGTAATCCCATTCTGGAATTTCCGGATGATTGGCTAAAGGGATAAGTTTTGAAGAAAGCCTAAAGAACTGAATATTATTGGCTTCGTTATGAATCAGTAAACGCCAGCAATTATGAAGATTGGATATTGAAAGGCGTTCGAGCTTCCTTATCGCTGCATCTCTGTCCTTAATCTTCGAAAACTGAGTATAAGTCATCGTTTGGGATGGCGAACAGTTTGGCACATGATTACTCATGGCTACATAACCAAGGCGAATTAATGTCAAGGTGATGGCTCCTTTACGGTTGAATGTTTAATGGAAGTATTCCCCTTTTTGACCAATAATATATATGTGAAAAATCCACCGTTCCAAGAAAATAAAAAAATGGCCTTTTTCCGAAAGAATATCGGGCCAAAACCATTTTTCCAAGTTATCATTTCAGTCTAGAATTTCATACTTTTTTTCACTTACACTTCAGGGGTAGGAGTTGGTTTGGAATACCCACTTTTATATTTTTCATCGACTTTATTCCGGATCTCTTTGACGCTCATGCCATCATTCAAGTCCAATATGGATTGCGCAGCAATTTCCAAGCAAACTCCGCATCTTGTCCCGTGGTCATCCCAAACCACTTCCCCATTTTTTTTATTCTCATGGATAAAGCAATCATAATTATTTTTATGGTTAGCTGACTCTCCGCAACCGCAATAACAAGGTATTTTTTCTAGTAAATCTTTATTTTGTGCAACAGCTAAATAGATTGTCTTCATATCCTCTGGTTTTTCAGCTAAGAAATCCGGTGCTATTTCCTTACTGCTTGTCTCTTCCTGAAGATCTCCGGATACCGTATGCTCTGAATGTCCTTCATGGCCGCTTTCTTTTTGTACAACACTTTCCTCTTCACTTGAACAACCTGAAAGTATTATCGAAAAACAGATTCCCATAGTGACCGTCATTAATTTCAAATTCATTTTTACACTCCTTGCTCCTTTTAATACTCCCATTTTATGGCACGTAAGCTGTTTCTACAAGCATAAGTTTCCTTAATTATTAGGATTTAAAATGTCAATTATACTAAAATGGCTTTCTGGTACGACTTTCGTACATAATTTTAAAGTATTTACCACGCTTTAAGATAAAAGAATGAGGTGATACTGTGATAAGAGTGCTACCATCTTTGTGTTTTTTAGGCACGTATTTACTTATTATACTCCTCGACAACCTACAGGTCTTGAATATATGGCTCTTTCTTTAGAATCAAACAATATTTGATCGTAGGTCGTGGAGAAGATTACTTTCTGCTCTTGTTATTTACCATATTTTTTTATATTTGTTTATATCCTCAGCTATCAAAAACCGGCAGCCTCCCTCTTCATGAAGCAGCTGGTTTAATTTTTTGTTTTTTATATGCGGTTATCAATAAGGACCTAATACGGACAAAGAACGATCGAATGAGGGTTAAGGAAACCCCACCTATAATTATGCAAAGAGGCCCACTTTAACGACAGAACTCTTTTTATTCAATACGGAAGGATCATCGTAATCGTAATCAACTTTCCAAAAGGCACGGTGATACCTGTAGGAATCAACTCTTTCCATGCCATAATGATGTTACCATCCGCCAATCCGTCAAGATGGATTACAGTTGGCTTTACCGATTTTTGGTGTGGAGATTCAATCATTCGCACGGACATATCTGAACTATGACCGAGCTCTTTCATAAATCTCTTTACATTTTCACTCCCTCACATAATAGGTGCCATCGGTTGTAGGTTTTTCTTTAGCTCTTTTTAGAGAACGTCCTATCCTCACTTTTCCGCCCCTTACTAATTAAGTGTGTGTTCGTTTCACCAATGATCGCTTTTATTATTTGGATCTAAGATAAGTATATGTAATAAAAGGATGGCGAGAAAAATCTTGATAGCACGTTCAATGAAAAAAGCCGATGCATTCCCTTTTGGCGATCATCGGCTTAAATATTTTTAGTGGGTTCTCAAAAAACAAAGTCAATTTCTCAGACGATTCTACGTCCATTTCAATAAGTTTAACGAGCAAGGCACTTTATTTCCTACTTTTAGCTAAGGTTAGTGGAATCGTTACGAGTGAAACTCCAGCTGCAATCCAAAACCAACCGGTGTTTCGTTTTTTATCGCTTCCGCTTTTACTGGGAATACTTGATCCGTATGATTTTCTGGAGGTGGGCCGTTCTATTTCCGCTGTTTCATTCGTTTTATGCAAATGCTGATTCTCCGGTAATTGGGTGGTTCTTTCTAAATCGCTTGTATCTTCTCCCATTCCTTTAATAAAAGTCATCAGGAAGGTCATGGCTTGTTTGACTTCTTGGTCATTCAAGGAACGCAGTAACGCTAAATAACTTGGCTTTTCTGGCGTTTTATCAGCTTCGGCCACACGGGCAATCCCTGAGTTGACTTTGAGGATTAGCGGTTCAAGCTGCTGAACATTAAGTGTCCCTAATGTGCCAAGTATGAGAAGCAGATTTTTCAACGTATTTGCCGTTTCTGGGGTGTCCGCTGTCTTGACAAGAATGTTCAGCACTTTATCCCCTTCCTTCAACAAGCTGTTAACCATCGATAATATCCCACAATCCTGCATGCCCTTCATGACTTCAAACGTTTCTTTAATCACTTCTTTATTTTCCAATAGGGTACGCTCGATATCCTCGAGTTCAATCCTTCTTCTTTCTTCATCGCTAATGGAGATTCGATTGATCACTTTTGTCGCTTTAGCCACGGTTCCTCTCCTCCTTTTTGATCTTCAAGAGGTCACCAGGGAATATATAATCTTCGCGGGCCCATTTTTTTTGTACTTGTACACCCATTTGCGGTTGAGGATTCCCATTACGATGGTTGATGCTTGGCAATGGATTGTCTCCTTTGACCCTAAGAACTTCCATTTTTGCTTGAACTTCCTTATAGGCGGGAGTATCAGTATCTTTATCTGAATGGCTGCTTGTCAATTGGTTGATGGCCCCGTCACCTGAATCGTTCATCGGAAGATAAACTTCTTTACCTTTTACACGATCCGTAATCAGACATTCCACTTTTGCATGTCCATACGGTGAAGTGAGCCGAACAAGAGTGCCATCCTCAAGCCCTCTATCTTTTGCCAATTCCCGGGATACCTCAAGGAAGACCTTTGGCGTTTTGGAAGTGATGCCTTTTGATTTATATGTCATGTTTCCTTCATGGAAATGTTCCAATAAACGGCCATTATTCACATGGATATCGAACTCATCCCCAAAGTCAATCGGTTTGGTCCATTCGACTGGAAATAACCTCGCTTTTCCATCGGGAAACGGAAAAGCTTCCGTGAATAACAGTGGCGTATCTTTACCATCTGGCGTCACTGGCCATTGAAGACTGTTATAACCCTCCAAGCGTTCATACCTTACTCCTGCATATAACGGTGATAGTTTAGCGGCTTCTTCCATAATTTCACTTGGATGCTCATAATTCCAGCCGGCTCCTAACGAATTAGCGACATTCATTATAATTTGCCAATCAGGCTTTGAGTCGCCAAGCGGTTCAAAGACTTGATAAAGACGTTGAATACGGCGTTCCGTATTCGTGAAAGTACCTTCTTTTTCAAAGCTTGGGCTTGCGGGAAGGACGACATCCGCGAATTCAGCCGTTCTTGATAAGAAGATATCTTGTACCACAAAGAAGTCCAGTTTTTCAAATGCTTTATGGACATGATTGATATTCGAATCGACCAGACCCATATCTTCACCTTTTAAGTACATGGCTTTAATGGTATCTGAATGAATCCCTTCGACCATTTCATGATTATTAAGGCCAGGGTTTTCAGGAATTTTTGTACCCCAGATGTTTTCATATTTCGCGCGTACCTTTTCATCCGTTACTTTTTCATAACCTGGCAAGCGATCCGGCATACTGCCAAAGTCACTGGCACCTTGTACATTATTATGTCCGCGTAAAGGGTAAGTGCCTGTTCCTGGTTTACCGTAGTTGCCCGTTATGAGCAAGAGATTGGAAATTGCAGTACTCGTATCACTTCCTCCGCCATGCTGGGTAACGCCCATGGCCCAAAGCGCTGCAACGCTTCCCGCTTCATGAATGGCTTTTGCCAACGTAATTAACTCTTCCTTAGTTACGCCTGTTACTTTTTCCGCATATTCCATTGTGTAGGGTTCTAAAGTCTTGATATATTCCTCCATCCCATTTACACGATTTTTGATGAAGTCTTTATCTGTCCAACCTTTATCGACGATATATTTAGTGACGGCCGAAAGCCATATCATATCCGATCCCGGAGCAGGCTGGATGAAGAGGTCGGACCGGTCAGCCATTTCATGCTTTCTGATGTCTGCGACTATCAGCTTCTGTTTCCCCAGTTTATGGGAACGCTTAATTCTTGTAGCCAACACGGGGTGTGATTCGGATGTATTGGAGCCAATGATCAATACAAGTTCGGACTTTTCGATATCCTTTATGCCCCCTGTATCCCCGCCATATCCAACCGTTCTGAATAGTCCCAAAGTAGCCGGTGTCTGACAATACCGGGAACAGTTATCAACATTATTCGTGCCGATGATGCCCCTAGCCAGTTTTTGCATTAAATAGGACTCTTCATTGGTGCATTTGGAAGACGTTATGAAAGCCATCGAATCCGGACCGTGAGAATCCTTGATGTCGGTGAATTTACGGGAAATCAATTCAAGGGCTTCTTCCCATTCAGCCTCTCTGAACGCATCCCCTTCTCTAATTAAAGGTTTTGTTAGTCTTTCTTCACTATTCACAAAATCCCATCCGAATTTCCCTTTAACGCAAGTCGAAATTCCATTTGCAGGTGCCTCCACTTGCGGTTCGATCTTAAGGATTTTACGGTCTTTGGTCCAAACGTCAAAGCTGCATCCTACACCACAATATGTACAAACCGTTTTTGTCTTCTTGATCCTTGCATCCCTCATGGCGGATTCCATATCTGAAATCGCTAAAATCGAGCCATAACCCGTTTCAACATTTTTCGTAATTTCTATCATAGGTCGAAGAGTTTGTTTAGCGATGCCAGTTAAAAATCCGGCTTCACCCTCCATCCCTTTTTCCATCATTGCATTACACGGGCAAACTGTGGAACAGTGCCCACATGACACACATGAAGATTCATTGATCGGAACATTATCATCCCAAATGACACGCGGACGTTTTGCTTCCCAATCAATAGTCAATGTTTCTGTGACCTGTACATCTTGACAAGCTTCAACACAACGGCCGCAAAGGATGCATTGATCTGGGTCATATCGATAGAATGGATTTGTCCGATCCACTTCATAGGGTTTTTGATCAAAAGGAACACTTTGATGATTTACCTTCATTTCCTTAACGGTATTGTGTATTCCACAAGTGCCATTATTATAATCGCAAACCGTACAATAAAGCTCATGGTTATATAATATCTTGTCCATCGCCATGACCTGTGCTTCTTTTACCTCTGCTCCGGCTGTATCGATTACATCTCCATCTTTGATCTTGGTGGAACAAGATCTAACTAGTTCCCCATTAACGCTCACTAAACATGTATCACATGTTTCGATAGGACCTAGGCTAGGGTGGTAACAAACATTCGGGACTTCAATGGAGCTATCCGTCAGCATTTGTAATATTGTTTGATTACCTTCCAGACTGGTCTCAGCACCATTGATTTTTACATGCACTTTCTCTGGCAAAATAATCGCTCCCCTCTTAAAAAACGATAAAATTCATCATTTGGTATTTTCTACCCTCGCACAAATTTTCTCAAACTTGTGAAAGTGAATAATGGAAGTCTTCATTTGACCAATTTCATATTAGAAAATGAACCAAAGCCGAAGTGAGACATGTATTCACTCACTTCGACTTTAGTATCATTGATTAGTGTTTGCTTTCAATACAAGCGAACTTAAAGGGGCAACGGTTATCTGACTCCCTTTAATCCTATCAATTTCTTCCAGGCCCGAACGCTGACCATCCACTAAAACGGACCAATTACCTTCGTGCGGAAGAGTAATGGTTATCGCGTCCCAATTTGCATTATGAATCACTGCCATTTTATAATCTTGATGTTGTAAGGTGAATGCAACCGCATTTGGCGGAGCATCAATGAATTGTAATTGCTCCTCAATTTCTTCGGGTGTGCTTAACCTAAAAACAGAATGATTTTTCCTGAGAGAAATCAGCCCTTTCATATACTCCACTTCCCGATCTAACTCCGCTCTCCTTTTCCAATCCAACCTGTTAATCCAATCAGAAGATTGATAGCTGTTTTCATCTCCATCCTTCGTGCGCATAAACTCTTGTCCAGCATGTATCATGGGAATTCCCTGTGACAGTAAGACAATTGCCGAAGCTAATTTATGCATCTGTTTCCGTTTTTCTTCCGTAGCATCTGGATTAGTGATGAGCAGCTTATCCCATAACGTATAATTATCATGTGCTTCAACATAATTGATCACCTGATCTGGTCTTTGATATGTGGCGATATCTTCATCATATTTCAAACCACCAGCGATGCCCTTTTTTACAATATCTTCCATTCCTGGTTTGCCATTGACGAATCCCTTATCATGTTCATTCATGACAAACCCTTTTAAACCATCACGGATCGCATCATTAAAGTGAGCGATTCCAGGCATTTTAAAAGCATTCTTTTGATTTGCTTTCAGCTCTTGGGCCAAGGGGGTATCCATATCCCAGCCTTCGCCCAAAACAATGAGGGTCGGATCAATTTCTGCCAGTGCCTTTTTCACTACATTCATCGTTTCCACATCGTGAATACCCATTAAATCAAAACGGAAACCATCAAGGTTAAATTCCTTCGCCCAATAGGTTACAGATTCAACGATGAATTTTCGCATCATTTTACGTTCGGAAGCAGTATCATTTCCTACACCAGTTCCATTCGATAAGGTGCCATCGGCGTTATAGCGAAAAAAGTATTTGGGAACGAGTTTATGGAAGTTTGAGTCTTCCACAGAATAAACGTGATTATATACAACATCCATGATCACTCGTAACCCGTGGTCATGTAAACCTTGTATCATTTCCTTTAACTCCCGGATCCTTACTTTTGGCTGATACGGATCAGTCGAATAAGAGCCTTCGGGAGCGTTATAATTCTGTGGATCATATCCCCAGTTATATTGTGGTTCATTCAATTTCTTTTCATTGACTGTAGCAAAATCAAATATCGGGATAAACTGAACATGGGTAACACCTAGATCTTTAATATGATCAAGACCCGTTTTCGCTCCTTCTGGACCTTTGGTTCCGGCTTCAACTACTCCTAAGAATTTACCTTTATGATGGATTCCGCTTTCAGGATGAATCGATAAATCCCGTGTATGCAATTCATAAATGACTATGTCCTCAGCTTTTTCAAGAGGTGGTTTATCCCGTGTCCACCTTTTTGGGTTCGTATCTGTTAAATCTATAACGACCCCTTTTTCACCATTAACAGTAACTGCGCGAACATAGGGATCGACGGCTTCGCTCCAGGTTTCTCCCACTTTCACTTTATATGTATAAATCAATCCATCCTGATTTCCGTTCAGCTCAATGGTCCAGGTCCCCTTTTCCGAACGAACCATTTGAATCTCCATTCCATCTGTATCATCCCAATGTTTATAAGTAACTAGCTTGGCTTCAGATGCAAGTGGTGCCCATAACCGGAATGCCGTTTTATCTTTAAGATAGGAATTCCCTAAATCTTTGCCTTCATAGAAATATAAATCATCCAATTCTGACGGGATATTAGCAATCGGCAGGGATTCCAACTGATTTTCCGTTTCATTATCCATAGGTTTTTGATTATTTTTATTTTCCTCTTCAAAATAAGAAAGTGAATCTTTAATAGGTCATTCCTCCATTGAAATTCCCATTTTAGAACAGGAATTATTCATTTTTATAATCATGAGCGAATCTTCCATTATGTTATGATTCCACAGGCATTACCCATCAAAACATCCAATCTGCAAATTATGTCGAAAATTCAGAAATCTATATTTAATAATCGAAAGCAGCAGGTCATTTGGCTGGACCTTACTTATCGTTTAACGAAAAGTGAATCCAAAAAAAAGAAAAAAATGCCTCCATAACAGTTTTACGGTCTTGGAGGCATTTCTAGTACTCTTTATGGTGTTTTAATAATTTTCACTGAGCTATCTTCAACAATTGCAGTGAAGTTCTTAACTTCAGGCTGCTCAAAGATAAAGTCAGTGATGCCATCTTCGAGCTGTTCTTGAAGAACACGGCGGAGCGGTCTCGCCCCGAAAGTTGGGTGATATCCGAGTTCAATTAGCCTTTGTTTCGCTTCATTGGTCACATCTAAAGATAAACCATTTGCAGCAAGTGTTTCGTCTAGCTCGTGAATCATGATATCAACAATTTGCAGAAGATCTTCTTTCTTCAATGCAGAGAATTCAATGATGCTATCGAACCGGTTCAAGAATTCCGGTTTGAAGAAGCTCCCTAAAGATTGCAGGATTGAAGCCTCTTCCACAGCTGAACTTGTACCGAATCCCATTACTTTTTGTTTCTCACCGACTCCTGCATTACTCGTCATGATGATCACGGTATCTTTAAAAGTAACGGTCCGGCCTTGACTGTCGGTTAAGCGGCCATCTTCCATGATTTGCAGGAACATATGCATGACATCCGGATGTGCCTTTTCGATTTCATCCAATAAGATGATACTGTAAGGCTTGCGGCGAACTTTTTCGGTCAATTGTCCAGCTTCCTCATGTCCTACATATCCAGGAGGAGAACCAATTAATTTGGAAACACTGTGTTTCTCCATGAATTCACTCATGTCAAGACGAATCATAGCGTCCTTGTCCCCGAATAATTCCTCGGCAAGAGTTTTCGCCAATTCGGTTTTACCGACTCCTGTCGGACCGACGAAAAGGAAAGAACCGGTAGGACGATTTTTGGATTTTAACCCGGCACGACTTCTTCGAACGGCCTTGGATACCTTTTTGACAGCCTCTTCCTGCCCGATTACTTTTTTCATCAGCTCCGCTTGGAGATGAATCATTCTTTCTTGCTCATCTTCTTGGAGCTTACCTACAGGAATGCCGGTTTTTTGTTCGATGATATTTTGAATGTCTTCAATGGTTACGGTTGGCTTAATTGCATCTTCCCCTGCTTGCAATGACTTTTCCAGTTTTTCTTCTTCATCACGAAGAACGGCAGCCTTTTCATATGCTTCTTCTTTTAAGGCCATTTCTTTTTCTTTATAAATTTGCGCCAGTCGTTCTTTCATGTTTTCTACCTGGCCGTCTTCGATGGTCAAGTTCAATTTGGAACCAGCTTCATCCATTAAGTCTATTGCCTTGTCAGGGAGGAACCGGTCTTGAATGTAGCGGTTCGAAAGTTCAACAGCCGCTTTTAGGGCTTCCTCACTATATGTTACACCATGATAAGATTCATAACTTTCTTTTAAACCGCGTAAGATGACCAATGCCTCAGCCGTTGTAGGTTCGTTAACCTGTACAGGCTGGAAACGTCTTTCAAGGGCACCGTCTTTTTCAATTTTCCGATATTCGGATAAAGTGGTTGCTCCGACAAGCTGAAGTTCGCCGCGTGCAAGTGCAGGCTTCAAGATATTTCCTGCATCCATTGATCCTTCGGCCGAACCTGCTCCCACAAGTTGATGAATTTCATCGATGAATAAAATGACATTTTTCCTTTCCTGTAATTCGCTGATCAATTGCTTCATTCTTTCTTCGAATTGCCCTCTAATTCCAGTATTGGAAACAAGGGATGCTACATCAAGCATATATACTAGTTTATTACGTAATTTAACTGGCACCGAACCTTCAACAATCGCTAAAGCAAGACCTTCAGCAATGGCTGTTTTACCGACACCAGGTTCACCGATTAAAACTGGATTATTTTTATTGCGTCTGTTTAGAACTTCAATGACGCGTTTGATTTCTTCATTTCGTCCGATTACCGGATCAATAAGTCCTGCTTTAGCAGCATCGGTCAAATTGCGGCCATACTCCTCAAGCAATCCTCCGTCCTCGCCATTTTCAGCTGAATCCGGTTTTGGTACACCATTATAATTAAATGGATTGAATGAATTTGGAGATCCGTTAAATTGGAATTTCCCCATATCCATTCCGCCCATAGCTGCTCCAAGTTTGTTTCGTTCTTCTTTATAACAAGTGGAGCACAGTTTCACATCATGCTCCTGACCATTCATATTTAGGTGAACTTGAATATTAGCTTGGTTTACATGGCATTTTTCACAAAGCATGTAGTACTCCTCCTTTAAAAAATTAAATTGAAAGCAAATCTTTGACCTTCTTTGACTTTCTGACTTTATTATACATTGACCTTCTTTGACTTTCAATAATTTTGTCTGGGAATTTTTTTGAAAAAAAGGAATTCCTTCGATTTGGTTTGCTTAGCATATTAAACTATCCATTTCCAGTCAACTAAAAAGCTTTCATGAATGCTTCATACTACCGATTACCCAATTCAGGAATCACCATAACCTTAAACTATTAGCAAAATGCCAATTCTCTTGTCCATGTGCCTCATTCACTCTTATTTTTTGGCTGTTTTCGCATACTTTGTTGCTATTTACTAAGTAGTGCGGTGTGGTTGATTTCCCCTCCAGATGCTCGCTTTCCGCGGGGCGGGCGGTGAGCCTCCGCGGCGTAAACGCCTGTGGGGTCTCACCTGTCCCGCTGCTCCCGCAGGAGTCTCGCACTTCCGCTCCAATCACCCTTAAATAGTTTCGTTTTAAAAACAACAATCTTTACGAAAAGAGCCTATTTTTTAAAACAAAAAAAGACTTTATTAAGTCTCTTTATGGTTAGTACAATTTTTAAACGTTGGATTTCCACTCCAGGTACTTGCTTTCCGCGGGCGGTCGGGGAGCCTCCTCGGCGTCTTCGCACCTGTGGGGTCTCCCCTTGACGCGCTTTTCCCGCAGGAGTCTCGCACCTTCCGTTCCAATCATCTTTGTTTTAATTTTAAGATAGAATACTTTTTTGTTTTTAAGTAGTATTAATACTTGAGGTGATATCGATACTTTCTTAAAAGTCCCCTCGTTGTTCAACCCATGCCATGCTTTCCTTTCCGCAATAGCTGCTTCAATTCCAATAAAAAACCAAAAAGGTTTCGGAATGAAACCTTCCGAAACCTTTTTGTCTACAAATTGAAAGAGACTTCATTAAGTCTCTTAGCTTTTTTATATTAAGATTGATTTTCTTCTATTATATACGTTTCGCACCGATATACTTTGGCTTCCAATAACTATTATTGGTTTTAGCGTATGACACTCCTTTTGATGATGACGAGTGTATGAATTCATTGTTTCCTATGTATATGGCCACATGTGTAGGTTTTTTCGCTTTATTTGGTGCAAAGAACATTAAGTCACCTTTTTGCAGGCTTTTAACTTTCTTTCCTTTTTTATATATGTCAGCAGCAGTTCTTGGTAAATTCTTACCAGCCTTTTGATATGAATACTTCACTAAACCCGAACAATCAAAACCTGATGAAGAAATGCCACCCATTTTATATTTTGTACCTAGTTCACTTTTAGCCACTTTAATCGCTTTTGTATGATATGAAGCAGCTTCCACTTGGTTTCCGGCAAAGGATGCGGTTACAAGCGTGATAGCCAATGACAATCCGACGACAATTTTCTTAAACAAATTATTTACCCCCTGATGTGATTTGCTAAACCTAATATACTAGAAAAGCTATATCACTCGCATCACAGGATCTTTACGAATATGTTACATTTAGTAGATTTAGGAAGAATGACCATATAAAACATAGAAATAAGTCGAATCAAGTGTCCATTCAATATATTGAAAAGCACCTTTAATAAAACTATCTTTTCTTCATAAAAAAACAGCGGTAAAAAACCACTGTCAAAATTCTTTTGAGAAAAATGGAAGAAATAATTTCACTCCACGTTTATTAAAAGGTAAACATTTCAAATCTGCAATTAAATGACTTATGTATCCTAATGAACAAGTGGCGAAAATTCCGTCAATCCCCATAAAGGCTTCGAATTGAAAGGCAATGATGCCAAAGAAAGCGATACCGGCAATCGAATGGGTATAACTTCTATGTGGTGTAAAGGATGCCAGGATAATATAGACTCCAAAAAGCCACAACCAGCTTTCCTGCAAAGATAAACCGCCTCCTAATACCGCTAATCCAGTCAAGGTCAGCATATGCCTTTGCCTAATGAAAGATGAAATAATGATGATTCCGATTCCTGCTCCTGCACCGATCCACTTTTCCGTTTCAGAGCCTTCCAAAAG
This sequence comes from Peribacillus sp. S4, assembly GCF_046715815.1. Classification (NCBI taxonomy): domain Bacteria; kingdom Bacillati; phylum Bacillota; class Bacilli; order Caryophanales; family Bacillaceae; genus Peribacillus; species Peribacillus sp. S4. The sequence continues at coordinate 2,730,077 of NZ_CP175708.1, forward strand.
ACTATAAATGATCATTAAAATTCCAATCGTTTGTGCTATCGTTCGGATAAACTTATGTGAAAAGGTAATCCTATTACTTAACTTCCCATCAATATCCATATCGGGCATCAGCCCTGAAACTCCCCCGATGCCCACCAAGAATAAAGTGGTGGTTGGATCTGTTTGAAGTGTGTTTGCCGTCAAGAATCCAACTGTTGCCCCTATGGCCATGTGTGCTGTCCCGTTCACTGTCTCTCTCCTGCCTCTAAGAAGTAATCTGCTCAAGAAACGAATGTTTGTTCGAATCTCTGCATACCTAACTATACAACATTTTGGGGGGAATTTCTTTAGTTCTTATAAATAAAGCCAAAGAAATCAGTGATTAGAGCAAATATAATACCTTTTCGTACATTTAAAACACTTTTTCTAAATGTCTATAATTGCTTTGTTTAGGTAATTTTCATTACTCTAAATACGCAAAATATTTTTCAGTAAATTGAGGTTTTTCATGAAATTTTATCCAAAATATGAATATACTAATCTATAAGGGGAGTGATTCAGATAGCTTTTTTAAATGCCTTCAATAATTTTAAAAATGGGAAAAAGTCCAAGAAAATAAAGAACATGGATTTTCGGGAACAGCATGTAAATAAATCGTCAGAGCTCATTGGTAATAATGTAATTGTCCAAAATATAATTAACAATCACCTTTCCAAAAAAAATAACCACTTGTAGGGTGGTTTTTTTAATTATTGGGGGAAATGGTTTCATTCTTTTCCAACTTCTCACTTGCTTCGTAAATATAGTTATATTGTAAATAGTAATCGTATATGACGTTTTGCAGGATTTTAAGCAGTGATTTATCGAATGTATCGAATTCAGTTTGATAACTATTTAAGACGGTGACGAATTTCCCGTCCATGTTTTCGAAATAATGGATAAGAAAGTTCTTGTAATATTCACTATCGCTATTGCTTTTATTCGTAATGCACGGATCGCCGGTTTGAATGGACTTTTCAAGCATCGCTTTGATGGATTTAGGCAGCTTTGCTTTTTTGAACTGGTTCAGGGTATAGATATCATAGGTAAAGGAAAGACCTAATTGATCGGAATAAAAATCCACGGCACAGTCCAATGTATAGATTAAGGGTGTTTTAAAGTCTTTGCTGTTGGCAATTTCCTCTGATATCTCCAATTGAAATTCCTCGGATGTTAAATAGGCTGCAAATTTCATTTTTGAACTGCTCATGCTGAATACTTCATAAACGGCTGCATCTTGTTTTTCAATTTCAATTTCGATATTAAAGAATTTAAAGTGTTTTAAACGGTAAAAAGCAATCGGGGCTAATAGGAATAGCAATATCCAAACTAGGTAAAGGAATAATGTGTTAAAGATGATTTGATAAAATTCAGATGTTACGATAGGTTCGATGATTAACGATATCAATGTATGTTCAAATCCCTGAGAAACAGGGGGGGCAGGTACAATGGTTTCCTCTGGCTTTTTTAAAGTTTGGATACCTAAATGAGCCATCGCGACTAACGTGTAAACAAAAATTAAAATTGTCCCAATCACATAAAATTTTGGCATGAATCCTATAATCCTGTCGAAAACAGAAATCCGTTTATCTTTCTGCTCCTCTATAGCCAATGTGGTTGCTCCTTTTAAGATTATTAATATCAGGAAAAGTCTACAGGGGCTTAGAATTTCCTGGAGACTACCTATTTAATTTATATGTTTGCAATTATGTTAAAATACGTAAAATTCGTTTAAACATTGACATATTCCAAATTACTTTCGACGTTTTCATTAAAATTAATAATAATTCGTCGTTAAAAATGCCCAACCTCTTCATTGAAAATGAAAGGATGAGCAAATGTTCAGGGTTTTATTTAGGACGGCCCTTTATCGCAAATTCTTCGACCTTCCTTAGAAACAGCTCCATGGCTTTTGATGCTTCAAAGTCCAACTTTTTCACGATCGAAAAAGGTCTTATTAGGGGCTCATTTTTCAAATGGAAAGTTTTCAATTCATTGGACTTCAATTCTTTTTGTACTGTCAATCGGGATAACAAGGCAATGCCGAGTCCAGCCATCACCGCTTCTTTCACTCCTTGGATACTGGTGAAAATAAAGGTTTTTTTTATGTTTAACTCCAGACTGCTCAGAAGTTTATCGGAATATGTACGGGTCCCCGATCCTTGCTCCCTAAGTACCCATGTTTGGTTTTGGAGCATATTGCCCTCGATGAGATCCATCTGTGAAAGTGGATGATCCGGGGGAACGACCACAATCATCTCGTCATTCATGAAGGGCCTGACATCTATATCTTTATAATCCGTTTCCCCTTCAATCAAGCCTATATCAAGCTTATTCGAACGGATTCCTTGAATGACATCATTTGAATTAGAGATGATGATTTGTATATCCACCATCGGATATTGTGCCGCAAATTCTGCCAATACTTTTGGAAGGTAATATTCTCCTATCGTGAAGCTTGCACCTATTTTCATCGTTCCGCTAACCACGTTATTAAATTCATTTATTTCTCTTTTTGCTGTTTCATAATGATTAAGCATTTGCTTTGCATGTCTATACAAAATTTTTCCCGGCTCTGTTATTTGAACTTGTTTGGGGGAACGATAAATTAATTTCGTTCCTAACTCATTTTCCAGATTCCTTATGTGAAGACTGACTCCTGGCTGCGACAGGTTCAGGATATCCCCAGCCCTTGAAAAGTTTTGCTGTTCGATTACAGTTACGAATACTTTTAACGGATCCATTGTTACCTCCTTATTTTCCTATGCGTTTCATTTTATCATAAGTAGAAGTAATCATTGAAATAGCAAAAATATATTTCACTTATTTTTAATTTAGTTTTAAAGTTAAAAGCATCAACATAGATGGAGTGATCACACTGGAACAAATAAAAGTTGAAACTAGAAAACTCGGATTTATAAAAGGAATAGCATTGACTTTTCTAATTGCCATTGCAGCAAAATACTTAGCAGAGCTTCCATTCCTTCATATAATGGGACAGTTAGTCATTGCAATTCTGATTGGTGTTGTTTGGAAATCGCTAATCGGTGTCCCGGCTTACGCCGTTGCAGGGACCAATTATTCAAGTAAAGTCCTTTTGAGAGTGGGCATTATCTTATTGGGTATGCGCTTGAACCTAAAGGATATTATTTATGCCGGTCCGAAAACATTTGCAGTTGGTGCCATTAGTCTTGCATTTGGTATATTGGTAGTTTATGGATTGACCCGCCTATTTAATGTTGAGAAAAAGCTTGGCATATTGACAGCTTGCGGAACGGGAATTTGTGGAGCTGCTGCCATACTGGCAATTTCCTCCCAAATAAAAGCAAAAGAAAAAGATACAGCAATAGCTGTAGCGACGGTTGCTGTATTAGGTACAACCTTCACTTTCGGATATACGATCCTATATCCATTATTGGAGTTATCCGATCAAGGATATGGTGTTTTTTCGGGTGCAACACTCCATGAAATTGCTCACGTCATCGCTGCTGCGGCACCAGGGGGAAATGAGGCTGTCGACTTGGCAGTGGTGGTCAAATTGACTAGGGTGGCCCTGCTCATTCCCGTTGCCATTTTAATTGGATTCATCATGAATTGGAAAGAACGATCAACGGTTACCGGAAAGGAATTTTCCTGGAAATCCATTCAGATACCGTGGTTCATTTTTGGATTTTTATTGATGAGTGCCATTTATTCTTCAGGTGCAGTTCCTGAACCTTTGGCCGAAATGCTTGTTATGCTTTCCTATATCCTCATGGCAATGGCGATGGCGGGACTAGGATTGAGCATTGACCTTGTCACTTTTAGGAAATATGGCGGTAAACCTTTTATTGCTGGATTAGTCGGCTCTATATTTTTGACTTGCCTCGGGTATGTATTGGTTCAGGCTTTCCATTTAAATTAACTTTTCAATTTAAACAAGCATCCCTTAATCGGCATGCTTGTTTTTTTCTATTGGATGTGGAACATTGGCACCATAAAAAATTTCATCCATTTCCGTTTGAAGCCTTTCTATAATTTCCTGCCTTTCCTCTTTATTCAGCTTTTCCTCTGTATAACCGAATAAGTAATTATTAATATCGAACCTTTTCAGCTTACATTTCGTATGGAAAATATTTTCCTGGTATACATTTACATCGATCATGTCATATAAACCTTTTACTTCATCAGGAATATAGTTTTGAATGGAATTTATATCATGGTCAATGAACAATTTTCGCCCATCTTTATCTCTCGTAAATCCTCTTACTCGGTAATCGATCGTGATAATGTCGGTATCGAAGGAATGAATGAGATAATTAAGGGCTTTAAGGGGTGATATTTCTCCACATGTAGAGACATCGATATCTGCCCTGAATGTGCTAATGCCTTCATTTGGATGGTATTCAGGGTAAGTATGTACGGTAATATGGCTTTTATCCAGTTGCATGACCACATTATCAGGTAAAGGCCCTGGTGATTCCTCATAAGTCCCCATAGGCACTTCGACGACAGGCCCTTCTGAAACAAGAATGGTTACACTGGCGCCTTGAGGGACATAATCCTGTTTGGCCGTATTTAAAACATGCGCCCCTATTAAATCCGCAACATTGTGCAGGATCTTCGAAAGCCGCTCTGCATTATATTGTTCATCGATATAATCCAGGTAGGACTCCCTCTCTTCCCTCGTTTTTGTGTAACAAATATCATACATATTAAAGCTTAAAGATTTCGTAAGATTATTAAAGCCATGAAGTTCAATACGCTGCTCAGGTGTAAGTTTCATGAATGATTCCCCTTATACTTTTTTTAGGACTACCCTTATAGTTACCCTTTTCGTGAAATAAAAAACTAAATCTGCCAGTCTAAGCTTCTGACTTCTAATCGGTAAGCTAAGAAAAAGCCATTGCATTAACATGCAACGGCTTTTTTATTTTCCTGATTTGTTCTAGGCAGTATGAACTTTTTTCTTCTTTATCGGTGAAAGAATCCGTTCCAGCCATCCGAGTAAAAGATCCGAGAGAATGGCCATCAATGCCGTCGGAATTGCTCCTGCAAGTATGATTGCAGTTCCATTTGACGCATTCGTTCCCCTGACAATGATATCTCCCAGTCCGCCTGCCCCTACGAATGTACCGACAGCAGTTACCCCAATTGCAACGACAAGTGCTGTACGTAAGCCAGCCATGATGACAGATAGAGATAATGGCAGTTCGACCATTCTTAGTAACTGGAGCTTTGTCATTCCCATTGCCTTGCCAGATTCTAAATAAGCATGATCTATACTTGTAATCCCGACATACGTGTTTCTCAGGATTGGCAATAATGAATACAAAAACAACGATAAGATTACCGTATTTGTCCCCAGCCCCATCACTAGCATCAGGAGTGCAAGCATTGCCAATGCTGGTATGGTTTGTATGACATTCGTTATCGAAAATACCCAATTACTCAATTTCTTATGTTTCGCGATGAAAATGCCTATCGGGATGGCTACAATTGCTGCAAATAACACTCCATAAGCAGACATTAAAAAATGGCGATAAAATTCAGTAAGAACATAAATCCAATTTTGGGAATAATAAGTTCCCAACTGTTGCAAGGTTTCCATTAGTTTGCACCTCCCAATTATTCAAAATATTTATGTGCTTTAAGGAATTCCGATGCTACGACCGATGGCTCCTTCAAGTTCCCATCCACTTCATAATTCAGTTCCTGCATGGTTTCAGTAGTGATCTCGCCAATTAACTTGTTAAGTTCCTCTTCAATTTCAGGATACCGTTCCAACAATTCTTCAGTAACGACCGGTGAACAGTCATATGGAGGGAAATATTGTTTATCATCTTCTAAGAGCTTCAAATCATTAACCTTAATCCGTCCATCCGAGGAATATGCAAGGACAATATCCATCTGACCATTTTTGACTGCATCGTAAACCAAGCCAATCTGCATCGGATAAGTTTCGCCAAACTCCAATCCATATGTATCGACGAATCCTTTATAACCATCCCCTTTTCTTTTCAGCCAAGCACTATCCACACCTAACCTTAAATTATCTGCATCCTTTTCCAGATCCGATATACTCTGATACCCTTTTTCCTCAGCCAATTCATTTGAAATCGTAAAGGCATATGTATTATCGAATCCATAAGAATCAAAAAATTTGAACCCATATTGTTCCTTGAATTCCCTTTGAACAATTTCCATCGCCTTTACTGGGTCCTTTTCGATTTCCTGTCCCAGGACACTCGTTAAATCAGTCCCTGTATATCGAGTTGCGGCTATATCTATATCACCGGTCTCCATCGCTTTTTGCTGAACGAAATTCGAACCTAGATTTTTGATGATTTTCGTATCAAGTTCCGTATTCCTTTCAAGGAGTTGAGCGATCATGTTCGCCAGGATTTCAGATTCGGTCATGCTTTGGGCACCGATCTTTACAGTAGTCTCAGAAGATGACCCTAGACCAGGCAAAGAACAGCCGGTGATCATTAATGCACAAACGATAAGAGCCATTAAAATTGTATTTCTTATTTTTTTATTCATGGTAATCCTCCTCAAGCAACTTCCTTCATGCCTTTCAAGCCTTTTGGTACGACTTTTCGCTCTATGATCGAGAATACATAATCAACCAGGATAGCCATGATGATTACCGGAACTGCACCAGCGATGATATATTCTGTTTGGTATAAATTCAAACCGATAAAAATGTAATCTCCCAAGCCCCCGCCTCCAATAAAGGAAGCTAAGGTGGCCCATCCAATTAAATAGACGGAAGCCGTACGGATACCAGCCATAATGACGGAAAGTGCAAGCGGGAATTCTACCAGACGAATCCTCTCCCAGCTTGACATCCCGATGCCCCGTCCGGATTCCAGCAGATTTTCATTTACTCCTTTAATGCCTGTGTATGTATTCCTGAGTATGGGTAAAACGGAATAGAAAAATAACGCAATGATTGCGGGTGTTTTCCCAACGCCAAGGAAAGGAATGAAAAAGGCGAGAACCGCTAAGCTTGGCAATGTCTGCATAATGTTCGCAATTCCGATTATAATAGATGCGCTCCTTTTCATTCGTGTCAACATTATCCCTAGTGGTACAGCGACTATTATTCCAAGGAAAACAGCGATCATGGAAATATATAAGTGCTCCCATGCTTTAAAAATCAATTCTTGCCAGTTCGTTTGTAAAAAATCGAGCATTGTTACCATCTCTTACACCTCCTAAAACATTTCTACTACTTCTGCCACTTGATTTTCTTCCTCTCCCCAAATGCTGTCATATACGATGTCGACCAATGTAGCCCTAGTGACAATTCCGACCAAATGTTTATTTTGGTCAACTACAGGCACGTATTTGAAACCTCGTTTTAAAATCTTTTGAACGGAATCACGGATTAAAGTATCCTGTTTCACTGAATAGACTTCAGTATTGATGACTTCGCTGATAAATTTAGCTTTTTTTCGATATTCACTGATCGTTTCAACATCTACGAACCCTTTCAAAACATTTTGCTCATCGACCACAAGTAAAGAATCGACCCTTTTCTCGCGCATTATCGTAATAGCATCGGTAAGGGATTTTTCTTCTGTAATGGAAATTGGGTTTCGACTCATGATTTGTTCAACCAACTCAACATTAGGTCTAGTTTGAAGCAAACGATCTTTGCCGATGAATTCTTCAACAAACTCATTGGCTGGGTTTCTGAGGATTTCATCCGGTGTTCCCACTTGGACGATTTCACCAGCCTTTAAGATGACGATCCTGTCGGCTAGCTTAATGGCTTCATCCATATCATGCGTAACAAAAACGATTGTTTTATCAAGTGTGCGCTGCAGATTTTTAAACTCCTCCTGAAGGGCATCGCGGGTGATTGGATCTAGTGCGCCAAAAGGTTCATCCATTAAAATGAGTGGAGGATTGGAAGCAAGCGCTCTGAGAACGCCTATCCTTTGTTGCTGCCCGCCGCTCAATTCGTAGGGATACCTTTCCAGGTATTCAGGTCCCATATCGACAAGCTGAAGCAATTCCAGTGCGCGTTCCTTTTTCTTCTGTTCATTCCATTTAAGAAGTTTTGGAACGAGGGTAATATTTTCAAGAATGGTCATGTGAGGGAAAAGGCCGATTTGCTGGATAACGTACCCGATCTGTCTTCTAAGCTCGACTGGGTCTTTATCCATGATATTTTCACCATTAATAAGTATCTTGCCTTCAGATGGTTCGATAAGACGGTTAATCATTTTCATTGTCGTTGTCTTTCCACATCCACTCGGACCAATGAAGCAAATGAACTCCCCTTTTTTAATATCCAATGATATATTTTTTACAGCTTTCTTTCCTCCCTTATAGATTTTCGATACATTTTCGATTTTTAACATAAAAAGCACCTCCATCATTCGCATACAATTACAAATTTTACAAAAATATTAATTTTTCATATGCACAGTCTCTTGTACCCATAAGGTAAACTGCTTAAACCATTTTTTATAAAAAACTAGTTCATTGTATTTATATTGAAAAAATGGTAAAAAAAACTGCCCCCATTTTAACTGAGGCAGTTTGATAGATTTATAGTATTAAAAATGAATTAAAATCCTATATTTTTAGCAATCAGGGTTTTTATAGTATCATCTGTCCCTGTAAAGAATGTTGGCAAAGAAATGTCCCGATGACGCCGGGCAATTTTATCGTCACCCATACTTCCGTAACGATCATGCAGCTGCATGCACTTATCAGATATTCGCTTAGACATCTCCGTTACCCATTGTTTAGCCATCGATACTTCAGTTATGATATTCTCCCCAGTCATATGTTTACAGATCAACCCATCAATAAACGTTCTTCCCAGTTGAATATCTGTCGCAATTTCAGCGATGGTAAACTGAGCATTTTTAAATGCACTTCTTTTCTTATCAATTGCTTTTTGACTTTTTATAAAATTCATCGTCAAGTGAAGCATGTCTTTTGCTGCCATTATAGAACTGATCGCACAGATTAGTCTTTCCTGCTGCATTTTTTGCATGATATATAAAAGGCCCTTCCCTTCCTCCCCAAGGAGGTTGCCAACTGGAACTGAAGCATCATCGAAAAATAGTTCGGCTGTACCTAGGCTTCCCTGTTCTGGTTTACTAAGCTTTCTACCCCGTGATAACCCTGGTGTATCTTTATCAATGAGCAGTAGACTGATTCCGTCCTTGGGAGGAACAGCATTTAGATCTGTTTTGCATGCTACTATCATGAAGTCAGCTTTAAAGCCATTTGTAACGAACGTTTTGGCTCCATTGAGAAGATAATAGCCATCTTTCTTGATGGCTGTGGTTTGAATATCAGCTAATTCCGATCCCATTTCCGGCTCTGTCCATGCAAAGGCAGAAATCATTTCCCCTGTAATGAACTTTGGTAAATATCTTTGTTTTTGATCTATTGTTCCGAATGAAGCAATATAAGGGGCTACAACATCAGAATGAATGGATATTCCCCCCAAGGCTGAACCCACCCTCTCCAATTCCTCTGCCAGTACAACAGAATATCCAAAATTTGCTCCTATTCCACCGAATTCCACTTCAATCCATGGACATAAAAATCCATTATCTCCTGCCTTTTCCCAAAATGAGTAAGGTATTTCTCCCTCTTTTTCCCATTGATCATAAAAGGGGACAGCCTCCTTGGCGAGAAATTCACGAATTGATTGTTTAAATAATAGGTGTTCTTCCGTTAGAAAGGAACGGGAATCATCCTTATTGATTGCCATCGTGCTAACCATGGGCTAACCTCCATTCTTTTATTACTGATAATTACTACCATGAACAAATAAAATATGTTAAACGCTTCGATGTAAACGATTACAATTCCAAACAATTAAAATGTTCCTCAATATTCATGTTCAACAAAAGTATGGAATTTCCTTTTAAAAATCTATTTTTTTCCATTTTTAATGATTTGATTATGACTTAACGGCTTTGATTTTAGTTTTGAACTTATATTCTGTCGAGGTTGTTCTTGGAATACAAAATGTAATAAATAGACAATTCTACTTTTTACGCTCAAATCTCATTCTTTTTTTGCTTAATACAATGGTTGCTTTAACAGCCCTCGTTAAAGCAAATAAACCAGCTAATAGCATGTCAAATCCTACTCTAAAATTTTCATTTTCCACTATTTTGGGCCATGCCCAATAACCCTCCAAAACCTTTTTGGAAGGATATTTCTCTGATTCAGTTAATTAGGCAAAAGCTAGGAACGCTTCTTTTCTCTTTAATAAACTATAATTAGTAATAATACAGATTGAAATTACAGTTTTTTTAACACGATTTTTGACTAGTAAATCTTTCTTGGTTTATATTAATTCCTTCATAACATCTTTTTTGGTAAGAACAGCTTTTGCAAACTGCTAAGGAATCCGTCTTCAAATACTTTTTGGGTTCTTGTAAAAGATTCTTGATCATGTTGAGGTATTCCATTCCACCAGAAACATCCTTCTTGGTCGGTATAAATGTTTCTTTTTTACCTTCCATAAGCGAGTATATCTCTATTCTTTCCGGTAATTGACCAAATGCCTTTTCACAAAATACCGAAATCTTATTATTAAATAAAAGATTCATTTCTTCATCTGTATCAACTAAATACTTCTTTATGATGAATGAGTTGCCTGACCATTCTGCCACTTCAAAAGTTAAGGAAAGTTCGGTACCCAACTCATCCATATTCATGTTAAATTTTTCATATAAAAACAAAGGTGGATTTTCAATTCTTTCAGTAGTTAAACATTGGAGTAAATGAGCTGTAATATTAGCAAGAGTCTTATAATAATGAATCTTCGACTCGAACTGACGTACTTCAATGGCACTCCAATGATCATCTATGAACTCCAAAACCTTCTTAGTCGTCTGACTTTTTGGAGGAAGTTTATAATATCGACTTACAACTTGATTAACCACAACTTGAACCATCTTCCTCCAATCCGATTGAGTGGTGATTTTTCCTTCTATATGAAAATAGTAAAAATGATAAGGACATCTTATAAAATCCTGTAAATGATAATCAGTTAAAGTAGCAATGGAAATCCGATGTTCCATACCGATCATTCCCTTCTCCTCTCTCTCCTCATAAAATTTCAAATTCTATATTGAAGTGACAAAACTATTCTTTATAAATTCCCTTCCGAAATTTTGGCAGTTCTTAATATCCTCATCCTCTGGGGTTAATTCTACTTTTAACCCTTCCAGGACGATAACAGCACCCTGTTCCCTTAATTTTTCTGTTAAAATATCTACGGCTGCACCATATTGTGGGTAAGATGAATCGCAGGAACCAAACGCCGCAGCTTTCTTTCCAGTTAGATCAATATGATCCATATCCTCATAAAAGTCTAAAAAATCATCGGGTAACTCTCCGTCTCCCCACGTATATGCTCCTAATATGATCCCATCGTAATCTTCAAGCATGGAAGTTTCAGGACCCTCCATAATATCCACCTTTTCGATACTCACATCACTGATTTCTGTGATTCCTTCTGCAATGGTATTCGCCATTTCTTCTGTATTTCCACTCATACTGGCAAAAATTATAATGATTTTAGACATGAGTTCCCCTTCCAACATCTCGAACGATTTATTGTTTTTATGTTATATGTACATGAAATTTGTTTTCTTAAAAAGCATGTACATCACCAGAGTTCATTTTATTCTTAATTTTTTGTACATTGCTCAGTTCATCGGAAAATGAAAGAAATGACTCCCTATCATGTGCATCGAGTGCTTCGTTTACTTTAAAACTCAAATGGTTAATTTTAAGGTTCAAATCTAAAATGGAGCAAATGCTGCCCTTGGAATACAGTTCCTCGATATCTTCCACGTGCATAAAAAACTGAAACTCGTTATTGACAACTATTAAAGAATGCCATCCTAGGCAATCAATGTACTTCCGTTCATTTGTAATTGTCCAAACATCTCCTTGAAGAAACTCAATTATATGTTGGTGCCTTTGACCCGGGCAGCAGCAGCTTACTTCATGCTGAAATAGTTCTAATATTATAAAATTTTTATCCATAGGTGCTCCTCCTTCACTCACATTCAGTTTTTTTGAATTCTTCTTTAAGCTTGGCACTAGGGTCAGTCCGTTCGTTTTTGACAGAGGTACCGCCTATTCGAAATTCATTTTATAAACATGCAGAAACTCAATCGATATTGATAATCATTTTCAATTATTATTTTATGTGATAATGATTATCATTGTCAATCTGTTTTAGCTAAGTTTTCATATTTTTGTTTTGTTGCCTCGGAAAAATAGATGCCTAACTACCGCTGCCAAGTACAAAAAAAATACTCTGGAGAATAACTCATCCCAGAGTATTTTTTACGCTATACAACTATTTTATCGTCTTTATCCCTTACCAGGTTTAAAAGCAGGAAACTGTCCTGCCGCTATATTCCTTCGCATTCTAAAAAGTGCCTTCTTTGTTCCTACACTACTTTTTATCCTTGTATTTTCCCATTAATGACAACACACTTCCCATTTGTTTGCTTCTTTATCATCCTTCCATCCTTGATGTATACAGTGTAAGTATTATTGACTTTAGCATCTAATCTTGCTAGGTCTCCCGTTATTGCTATGATATTTTTGACAGCTTCCCTCTTCAGATTTTCGATAACTTTCTTTTTCCATTGTTCCCGTTTTATTTCATCAACCATCAGGATCACATCCTTCTTGTTTGATTTATTTCTTCTCCCTGATATAGAGTATTACATTTTTATTATCTTGTTACCCTTATGCTTTTCCTTATTAATCCGTTTCGAATTCTTTTTTTGTTTTAATATCATAACAGGTTACGGTAAAATGAGTGAATGATTCAGGTACAAGCTTTTTTAGCAGGAAATAATCATGGGTACTATGCATGCAAGAGTTTTCCTCATAAAAATGTTTTATGGTATGATAGTTAGATTGTTTTTCCACCCTGTGACAACTTTACATTCATCAAGGAAAGAGGTATTTATGCACACCACAGAATTAACCAAGCGGCATTGGCTGCTCATCTTAACACTTACTTTATTAACATTTGTTCTCGGGACAAGCGAATTTGTTATCGTCGGGATCTTAACCGATATTTCCTCGAGTCTCCATATTACAAATGCAAAAGCAGGCATACTCGTTTCTGCGTTTGCCATTACGTTTGCCATTGCCACACCGCTCGTGATGTCGGCAACCAGCCATTTTCCAAAACGGAAATGGATGTTGTTTTTGATAGGTTTGTTCATCATCCTGAATGCTTTGTGCGTGATTTCGACGACCTACGTCATGCTCCTTGCACTTCGGATGATGACTGCGATTGTAACAGGAGTTTTAATTTCTCTTGCCATGATCGTTGCTAGTGAAAACATGCCAATCGCAAAACGTGGACTTGCTATTTCATTCGTTTTCGGTGGTTTTACACTTGCAAACGTGATCGGAGTACCAATTGGAACTGTCATCGCTGAAAGGTACGACTGGAATGCAACCTTCCTGTTAACGACTTTACTCGGAGCTATTGCATTTTTGGCATCTTTCTTCATTTTGCCTACTATGCACAGTCCATTCCGCAGTTCAATGCGTGATCAATTTTCTTTGTTGACACACCCGCGAATCTTAATGGCTTTTTTCATTCCATCACTTGGATTTGGAGCGACGTATGCCGTTTATACGTATCTTGTTCCGATCCTGAAAGGAATGGAAGCACCAAGTGGTTCAATCAGTTGGATCTTGTTTGGCTACGGATTCATTTCCATTTTCAGCAACATACTCGCTGGTAAAATTGCCAGCTACAATGCCATCGGACGCCTCCGGTTTGTTTTTCTCGTGCAAGCAGTGGTCCTGATCAGTTTATATTGGACGACAGATAATTTTATCTTTGGCTTGGTTAACATTAGCTTGATGTCATTAATGGCCATCCTTTTAACAACATCTACCCAGCTATATTTGATAGACCTAGCAGGTATTTATCAACCTAAAGCTACAGGATTGGCCGCTTCACTGATGCCTGTGGCAAGCAATGTCGGTATCGCCTTTGGTTCCGCATTAGGCGGAATTGTTTACCATCAGGGAAATTTGATGAGTGTCACATGGGTAGGCGGGCTGATTGCTATCTTGGCAAGTCTTTTAACTTTCCTGAGTCATCGCTTAGACCAGAAACAAAAGCAGGCAGCATAAGATGTTAAAGGATTGAGGCGATTAGTATATAAACATCCATGATCAAGGCAGTTTTCACATACTTTGTTGCTATTTACCAGGTAGTGAGTTGTTTTTGATTCCCCACCAGATGCTCGCTTTCCGCGGGGCGGGCGGTGAGCCTCCTCGGCGTAAGCGCCTGTGGGGTCTCACCTGCCCGCTGCTCCCGCAGGAGTCTCGCACTTCCGCTCCAATCAACCTTAAATAGTTTCGTTTTAAAAACAACAATCTTTACGAAAAGAGCCATAATCAAAAAGAAAACCGGTCATTTGAGTTCGGTTTCTTTTTTTAAAGAAGGCTTTTTTGAATTCATCTACTTCTTTATAGTGAAATATTAAAATTGTAGTTCATCATATAGAAGATTTGTTTTATACAGAATAGATCTTTGGGTGAAATTTCTCCATTACTCAAAATTTATTAATCATGCTGTCAAACTTCTTTTGAATTAATAACTGAGGAATATGGCTTGGCATAATTTAAAAACCTCATGACTTATGGTGCGGTTCCACTACTGCAAGGCCTGGGTGTAGCCTTTGTTAGGAACGGAGAAAAGTTAAATATAAGTTGACCCTTCAAGAAACCTGCCTCTCTAGTTGCATAAGAAAAGGAGCTGCTGAGCTTCCGGTAATGAAGGGAAAACACCATGTTCGTTTAGTAAAACTCTTCACAATCTTCCTAGCATAATCAATATAAATACCCCTTTTTAAAAATTCACCTCCAAGAACTAGAGGTGGGGATAGGAATCAATTAAACTTTACATAGTCCCCTTCTTTGATTTGATTCTTTTCAAACCATCCAAGATTCACTTCAATTGCATAATAATAAAAAATTCCTGGATCATAGGTAGGGCAATAATCATCTATACAAGGTTCCATATCAAGTATTTTTAGAATTACCCCATATGAATCAAGAAAAGCGATGGATAAAGGGATAAATGTGTTTTTCATCCAAAATCCACCATATGTTTCTTCTGAAAACACAAATAACATCCCCTCATTTTCGGGTAATTTTCCGACAAACATCAAGCCCTTTTCTCTTTTTCTTTGAGTATCTGCAACTTGAACAGTTAAACCAGTTACCTTGTTTCCACTGATTATTTTTATCACTTTTGTTTTAATTCTATTTTTCATGTTCACTCACCTTCGCAGGGAATAGACCTTATTTCAAAAAAAGAAAATGTCAATCTCATGAACTTCTTTTAAAAAGACAGCAACTTTCTTTCCCTGCTTTTAAAGAATAAAAGGGAAGAAAGTTGATCATGAAGCGAATATAGGAAAAAAATAACTAAGCAGGGTCCATTTGACTTCTAATACTCTATTCGATGACTTTTAAATTTAATACCCTGTTTTTATCAAAACCTGCTGTCCGTATAGCAACTCGAAGGACTGAGTGACGGTTACTCCAGTTCCTTTATGATTTCGCCAAGTCAACCGGAAAGTGATGGAGACACCGTAGGGAGCCAGATCGGGTTCCAGGTTATATAAATATATCTTATAACATTACTATGCCATAGTTATATTGGCAGTTTTTTGTTTGAATGTACGATTATGTATGATTATCAATGTACTTGTCTTACTTTTTAAGACTTTATGGCCTCAACATGAGTGCCGATGAGGATCCTAAAAAAATCCTCCCTATTTAGCACCTTTCATAAGGCCCATCCTAGGGCCTGTACAACTGTACTACGTAACGTCATACGGTATCAGCAAGGCTACTATCATAGGGGGATTTGGTGGATTGGAATAGTATATTATATGCTCAATATTTCAGTTAGTGTCTAATGGTCATACATATCCGCATAAGCCCCCGATCCCCTGAACATGTTTGGATAAACCCTATTCAGCCACAAAAACTTAATTCGCCCCGCCGTAATTCTTGATTTTTAAGAAGGGTTTTTATGATACCGAAAGGATGGGTGCTATCCATTAATGGACAAAAAAAGGTCAGCATTTCTTGAATGCTGACTCTAGGTTTTTATGAAAATCCTCTGAATGAGGGTACTTCTTTAAAGCATTTTATTGATACTTTTCATAAAGTCTGTCGTAACGGCGGTTAATTTTCCCTGAGCTTCCTTCATCGAGCTTCCTTGAACACCGAAATAAAATTTTATTTTAGGTTCTGTTCCGGAAGGGCGTAAACATACCCATGTCCCATCTTCAAGAAAGTATTTTAATACGTTCGACTTTGGGAGTTTGATGTCCTCTTCCCTATTTGTCCCATACATGTATTTTTTACTGCTGAGATAATCCTCTTGAATCACGACTTGATGACCAGAGATTTGATTTGGTGGATTACTCCGGAATTCATTGAGAATCGCTTGAATTTGCTTCGTACCTTCAATTCCTTTTAAAGTCAACGACCGTAAATCTTCCATATAGTATCCATATTTATCGAATACATCCAGTAAACCTTCGTACATCGTTTTACCTTGCTTTTTGTAATAGGCACAGACTTCCACTGCCAGAATAGTAGCCTGTATGGCATCCTTATCACGAGCAAAATCTTTGATCAAATATCCATAGCTTTCTTCATAGCCAAACAGGAAAGAATGTTCTCCACTTGTCTGGTATTCATTGATTTTTTCTGTAATGTATTTAAATCCAGTTAAAACATCTACAGTTTTTAAACCATTTTGCTCAGAAATCGCCCGTCCTATTTCTGAAGTCACGATGGTCTTTAATACGACTCCATTTTGAGGAAGGGTCCCTTTCTTTTGTTTTTGTGAAATTAAATAATCCAAAAAGAGAGCGCCAGTTTGGTTGCCTGTTAATACGACATAATTTCCAGCATTGTTCTTCACGCTAATTCCAAGCCTATCCGCATCCGGATCGGTGGCAATCAATAAATCAGCATTAACACGGTTCCCCAGCGCAATGGCCAATTCAAAAGCATCATGTTCCTCTGGATTAGGCACTTTAACAGTAGGAAAATGAGCATCAGGCATTTCCTGTTCCTTAACAATATGGACATTTCGATATCCTAAATCATGCAAAGCACGTTTTACTGATTTATTGGCTGTACCATGAAGCGGTGTAAACACGAGCTTTACATCGATTTCATCTGCTAACTTTGAATCTTCCGGAATAGTGAGCAAATGCTCGTTATAAGCAGTATCCAGCTCCTCGCCAATGATTTGAATGAGCCCTCTGTCCTTTAGGGCTTCTTCTTCCTCCACTACAATGGAAAGCTCACTTTCAATCTCGTTCACGTAATTAATGACTTGATCCGCCGCCTCAGGAAGCAGTTGTGCCCCATCTGGACCATACACTTTATACCCATTATATTCAGGCGGATTATGACTTGCTGTAATGACGATCCCTGCAAATGCACTCAGCTTACGTACAGAAAAAGAGAGCTGTGGGGTAGGGCGTAATTCATCAAATACATAAGCTTTAATTCCCTTTGTGGCCAAAGTCTTGGCTGCTTCCAATGCAAATTCGGGAGATTTATGTCTTGAATCGTAAGCAATTACGACTCCTCTGGATTTTGCCTCATTCCCAAACGATTGAATATATTCAGCAAGTCCTAAAGTCGCTTTACGAACAGTATAAATGTTCATCCTATTCGTACCTGGACCCATTTCCCCTCTCATACCACCTGTCCCGAATTCCAAATTTTTATAAAAGGCGTCCTCAAGTGATATTTCATCATCCTTCATTTCTTCAAGCATTAAACGCATTTCATTATTTAAATTGGGATAACTAGTCCAAATAGTATATAAAGACTTCCAGTCCATGAAAATAGAGCTCCTTCCTGCCTGTATGTTTTTGCTTTGTTTGGCATTTCTTTTTGATGTAGTACACACTGCAAGCGATCAATTGAATATGAAGTCTAAGCATCGTTCCTAGAGCATTAGCTCCCTTTTCTCGTCCTTCATCCCGTAACGGACGTGGTAGCATCACCAAATGCGCTACCTCCAAAGTTGTTGGTTACACTCTAATCATTTTACATACCAATACTTTGGAAGAGTGTCATTTATTCTTCTTTTCCTTCACGCACTGCTGTTTCCTAACTTGATTTATTTTTTCTTTTTACTCTTTTCCGTTTTCGTTTTTGTTTTCGATTTCTTTTTCATTTCCTTTTTCTTTTCCGATTCCGCTTTAGTTTTCTTTTTATTTTCCGTTTCCGTATTCGTATTTTTTTCCGATTCCGCTTTGTTTTTCTTTTTCGTTTCCGTTTGCGTATTCTTTTCCGATTCCGCTTTAGTTTCCTTTTCCATTTCCGTTTCCGTATTCGTATTTTTTTCCGATTCCGCTTTAGTTTTCTTTTCCGATTCCGTTTGCGTATTCGTTTTCTTTTCCGATTCCGCTTTAGTTTCCTTTTCCATTTCCGTTTCCGTATTCGTATTTTTTTCCGATTCCGCTTTAGTTTTCTTTTCCGTTTCCGTTTGCGTATTCGTTTTCTTTTCCGTTGCATTTTCTGTTTTCACCGTATTTACAAGAGAATATAGTCTTTGTTGCTCAATAATTTGTTTATTGACATCAAATTTTTCTTCAATGACTTTCCGTGCTCTTTCCGTATAGTCGGTCCAAACATCTGGATTTTCTATAAAGAATTGTATGCCTTTCGCTAACTCCATATCATTTTTTTCTGGCGCTAGGTATCCTGTTCTCTGATGTTCAATTAATTCAGGGATTCCTGCGTGTCGAGTGGAAACGACAGGTAAACCGCTAGCCATTGCTTCTTTTAAGGCATTAGGAATACCTTCGATATCACCATTATTAGCTGTCTGACTTGCTAGACAGAAGATATGGGCTTTTTTCAATTCGTCCGAAACCTGTTTTGAATCCATAGCTCCTCTAAGAATCACAACATCTTTAAGGTTATATTCTGCAATGGTGGATTTAATTCGTTTCTCATCTTCACCTGCTCCAATAATATGCAGTCTAGCATTTGGATATTGTGAATAAATGTGTTTAAATGCTTTTATAAGAGTTACAAATCCTTTTTTGTCTACAAGTCTACCTACCGATAGGACTCTTATTTCGCCTACTGTAGGAAGAGTGCGGTTAGCATAGGGGAAAAGATCTAATTCGATACCACCATATAATACATGCATATTCTTAGCCGGAATTCCTAACCTTCTTAATCCTTCTGCAAGATATTGGCATACAGGGTAATAGTGTGCACCATGTTTATTTAAAGCTGAATATCGCTTAGCATTTTTTTTGAAAATTTCCGGTCTGTCCGAACCATCTCGTCCTCTAATGCTAACAATCAAAGGAATATTATATTTTTCACATACAGGCAAAATCTCTTGTCCGTGTGATCCGTGATGAGCATGAATGGCTATGATATCTTGTTCTTCGAAGAACTTTTTTAAATCTTTAATTTTGTTTATATTATAGTAGTTTTCAAAGGGGAATTCTGTACGGTCGGTATTGTCGAATGGACCGATTACGATTGTGCGATAGTTAGTTATTTTTACGATTTGATTATATATAAAACGTTGGTGTGTTTTAATGTTTTCACTTACAAAATAAGCAATGGTTTTCATGCCACCTCAGTCCCTTTAATAAGAAATTTTCTCTTTTCGCGTTCTGCTAAAACTGAAAGTTCATGATATTTGCCTGATTTTTTTAATTTTCCTCGTTCTGCAATTTGTTTCACTTGTTTGTGAAATTCTTGAGGGAACATAGAATCGGCTTTATAAATGTCTTTATATGGCAGATCTTCAGAACAAACTTTAAAGTAGTTTTCAAACAGAGGATTTAATTTGAATAAAGGCTTTTTTGTAGAATTTCGTTTAATGGATGTCATGAGAAAATCTGACAAATTATACTCATTAAGAACTTCCAATGGAGTTTTCATATTTTCAGGATTCAAATTACTTTCTCCTTTTAATAACTTACAAAATTTTTAATTTATCTTTTTCACTTGCATTATTCGTCCATATACCCATTCTTTGGTTTTGCGTTTTTACATATTAAACTTTAAATTTATTGATTATTGATCAGTGCTGCCTAATATGCACATTGAAGTTTGACAACACCTATTTTTCACATACACCCATGACTAGTAATATTTCCTCAAGGATGGACTTCAAAAGAGATTCCTACTTTTATTTTTTATCGATTAATATCCCATTTGGTAAAACTCACTGTTTCTTTTTCCTTATTTATTGTACTTTTTGTACCAATTTACAAAATGAGCTAAACCTTCTTCTATTGTTGTTGAAGGATGGAACCCCACATCAGCATGTAAATCGGCAATATCTGCATATGTCTCCTTAACATCCCCCGGTTGCATTGGTAAGAATTCTACTTTTGCCTTTTTGCCAATTAGTTTTTCTAATGTGTTAATGAAATCCATTAATTTTATAGGTTTATTGTTACCAATATTATAAATTTTGTATGGGGCATAGCTTGAACTTGAATCAGGGTTAGCTCTGTCCCATCCAATAGTATGAATCGGTGGTTTATCAAGTAACCGGACTATTCCTTCAACAATATCATCAATATAAGTGAAGTCTCTTCTCATATCTCCATTATTAAAAACCTTTATTGTATTCTCTTCGATAATATTTTTAGTAAAAGAATAATAAGCCATATCAGGTCTCCCCCATGGGCCATACACTGTAAAGAAACGGAGTCCTGTGGTTGGAATATTATATAAATGACTATACGTATGAGCCATTAATTCATTAGACTTTTTAGTGGCAGCGTATAAACTTACTGGATGATCCACTGGGTCTTTGGTTGAGAAGGGGATATTAGTATTTGCTCCATATACAGAACTAGAGGATGCATAAATTAAGTGCTTTACGTTATTGTGTCGACAAACCTCCAAGATATTGACAAACCCAACAAGGTTGGAATTAACATAAGAATCCGGATTTTCTATGCTATAACGTACTCCAGCCTGGGCTGCTAAGTTAATGACTATATCAATGGTTCTGTCTTTGAATAATTGATTTAATTTTTCTTTATTTGACAAATCCATTTTGTGGAATTCAAAATCAGGGTTTTCTTCTAATATCTTCAGTCGATTGTTTTTTAAAATAACATCATAATAATCATTAATATTGTCTACTCCAATAACCTTGTTATCTAGGGCTAACAAACGTTTTGTTAAATGGAAACCAATGAATCCTGCTGCCCCTGTTACTAAAATGTTCATAGCATTAATTTCAATCCTTTCTATTACATTAGGATTCTGACACTTTTTAGGAACACTGACTACATTATTTATAAAGTGTGATACTTTCGATTCTTTACACCAACAGAAAAGAATTCATGACGGATAAAAAGAGGAAATAAACTCAAAATTCTCATTGGAGAGAGACTTACGTTTTATTCGTAAACCACTAATGTCATGCTATCTTTTTCGCTTTAAGCCACATGAGTTATTCTCTCTTATACCCGCTGTGAATTAGCACTTACGTAAGTGAGTTAATGCTAAAACCATCTTGGAAACCGGTGAATGCGAAATCATCATCGGTTTTTTATATGCTCGGTTACGGTTAGATAACTATGACTATACAAGGGTATTTTCATTTTCATCTAATGGGATTGGTGTTTTTGTCCATTCAGCATACGTACCGGGATCTATCGCCTTTACTTGTTCTAAAAAGGCATCTAAAAAATTTCTTTCCCGCAGGTCTTTAAATAACTCGAGAGGTCTTTTTTGTTCACGTGAAAAAGAGTACACATGGTCGACTAATTTAAAACCATTCTTGGTTATAATGATATGTCGTAATGGGGCATCAATTTGTTTGAAACCTGATTTTTCCATTGTTTTCAATATATAGAGTAACCGTTTTGTGATGTCCTCAGAAAGTACAGATTGTTTTTTAAGAAACGTATTTAAATCTGGTCCTAATAGATATTCCATTAAAATATAATTGGGTCCTGTTTCAAAGACTTTCGGTATAAAGGGCAAGTCTTGACTTGATAAAAGGACCATTTTTTCCTGATTTGCATGTTCAGTTTTTCCATAAAGTTTGACGCAAGTCTCTTCAGACACTCGATAAACAGCACCTTGATGCCCTTTTCCAATGAGGGTTTGTGTTATGGCGCTATCCACTTTCACTCCATTACCTGAACCTCCTGAGTGGACTGGAATATTTCTAAAGTCCAAACTATTTTGATTGAAATAATCCTCCCACTCATTGAAGGTGTCCGGTTCAAGCTTTTTCACTTGAGCTAGGAACGAGTCCTTTAAAAGGATTATTTTCAAATCTCTTAATAATTTTAATGGTACAGGGTGTATCCTTTTGAAGGAATTCACATGGTCAATCACCTTAAGTTCCTCATTACCGACGACAAAAATATGGCGTAGAGGGGCATCTATCATGGTGAACTTTGCTTGTTTTAATTCCTTTAATATATAGAGAAGTTTCTTTACTATAGAATCAGGGATATACGTACAATTTCTCAGATATTCTTTTAAGGTCGGGGCATTAAAATATTCCATGACTATATAGTTTGGTCCTGTATCATATATCAAAGGCATAAAGGGTAGATGTTTTCCAGCTGCAAGAGCTTCTTCCTCCATTTTCGCTTGTACTGGGTCTGAATAGATTTTTACACATTTATCTTCTGAAAGTTGAAAAACTGCACCTTGAGCTCCCATTCCAATCAGCGGATAGCTTGTTGGATTGTGAATTTCCAAAGATTTTTCACCTTTGGTAACAGTAATGGTTTTAAAGTCCTCCATGATCTCCTCCTAACTGCTCATCTATGGCCTGCTGTTGAAATTTTTGAATTTTATAAAGGGCCTTTTTTACTTTTTCGGCTTTCTGAGCCTTTTTTTCTTTTTTACGAAAAGCTATTTTTTCATCTTGATCCTTAGCTCCCTGTTGAACTTTAGCTTCTTTTTCTTTTTTAATAGATGTTACAAGTTCATCTTTGACTTTATCATTAGTCTGCTGTTGTAGCTGCTGAAGCTGCGGAAACTGTTTAAGTTGTTGTAACTGTGGAAGTCCTTGAAGCTCTTGAAGCTGTTGCATATAAATAAGGGCTTTTTCGGCTAATTCGGCTTTTTTTCTAGGCTTTATCCTTTCGCCATCATACTTACCTTGCTGTTGAGACTGTAGAGTCTCCTTAAGGACTTTTTTATCTTCTTGGCGCGGTGTTACTAAATATCGTTTACCTACTTTATAAGGGGCTACAAGTTCATCATAAAATTCAGCTTGTTGTTGAAGTTGTTGGGCGAGGTTAAAGTTTTGTTCTACTTTTTGACGAGCCGCTACTGTATATGTTTCCCATATCTCTCTGTTCGTCAGCATAAATTCAAGAGCATCTGCCAGTTCATCTACATTGTTTTCTTGTACTAAAACCCCTTCTTTGTTATTAGTTATTAATTCAGGGATGCCGGCATGATTGGTCGAAATCACTGGTACTCCAATCGCCATAGCTTCTTTTAATGTATTAGGTATACCTTCTACATCTCCATCGGCAGCTTCTAAGCTCGCGGCGCAAAATATATCTGCTTTGGTCATTTGTTCTCTAACTTGATCTTTAGGGAGATGGTTTAATAGGCGAAAAGAGTCTCCTAAATTAAGTTGATTTGCCAATGAAATGAGATATTCTTCAAGCCCCCCTCTACCGATAATCGTCAAGGTTGCATTTGGAAATTTACCTCTGATTTTTTGGAAAGCTTGCATTAAGATGTGATGTCCTTTTTTTTCCACCAACCTACCGATGGATAGAATGTTTTGAGAATCCCCTTTATGTGGTGCCCGGTATTTGAATTCGTTAAGGTCAACGCCCCCATATAGCACTCTAATTTTTTCTGAAGGACAACCCCAAGCAATTAACCTATCTGCTAAATACTGACAAACTGGAAAAAAACGCTCCCCTCGATCAAATAGCATTCTCATGTTATCTAGATAGCCAATGGGCTGATTAGCCAGGGTTGCATCCCTGCCTCTAATACTTGTTACCAACGGAAGGTTTGTTTCCTCTTTAAAAGGAAGTAATAACATCCCTAATTGGCCATGATGAGCATGTAATAGGGAGATATTATTTCTTTTGACATATTCTTTTGGTGAGAAAACTTCATTGAGATAATGAACCTTCTCATTTAAAAGGGAAAGATCTAACATATACTTAGGTTGTCGTACCATATGAATATAATCATAATCAGGAACTTCTCGAATCTGTGAGATATATTGGGTCGGATCAACTCTTAAATTCAAATGCATAACTGTGTGCAAATAAATGATCTCCTTTCATGCATAGTAAGCAAATTTCCTGGACCTTTTCAAGTATATTATGCAGGACTCCCTAGGTACGCATGGACTAATAACATACAGTAAAGCTAAATGACCGAGAGTATGCGTTTGTCTAATACAAAGGGGGATTTAAGTAGGTGCCATGACACAAGATCATTTACAAACAATGATAATAAAACAACATGTTATAGTTGATGTTAATCTAAGGTTTTAATCGTCGATGATGATTTTTCTTATATTTAAGAAATATAAAAAAGCACCCAAGATACGATCAAAGGTGCTACATTGCCAGTTTGAACCTAATATACGTTTTCAACATGTCTGAGTTAAAGAGGTATTAGAAAAATTTTTTCGCTTTATGTCATTCCAATAACAATTGCTGGTCTTCCTATTGGGTAATATTCAATTTTCTTGCACGCCCTGATTCGATCTTCTTCAAGACAATTTCTACCATCAAAAACGATTGGCCGTCTCATTGTTGTCATCAATGTTTTCAAATCTAAAAGTCTAAACTCTTTCCATTCGGTAACAATGAATACAGCATCCGCATTCACTGCCGCTTCGCGGACTGTGCTTGCAAAGCTGATTGTATCCCCTAATATGTTCTTCGCATTATCCACTGCAACCGGATCATAAGCTACCACTTCTGCTCCAAGTTTGGTTAATGAACGCGCAATTTTGATTGATGGAGCTTCCCTCATGTCGTCTGTCTCTGGCTTGAAAGCGAGACCAAGCATTGCAACTTTTTTCCCTTTTAAATCTCCTAAGCGATTTATCGCGTTGGTTACAAGGAGCTCCTGCTGAAAATCATTGATCGCTACTGTTTCTTTTAACAGGGAAAAATGTACTCCATTTAAATTGGCAGTATGAAGCAACGCTTTAACATCCTTTGGAAAACAAGATCCTCCATAACCAATGCCGGGCTGTAAAAAAGCTTCTCCGATCCTTTTATCTTTTCCCATTCCCTTTGCTACATCTTTAACATCTGCCCCCACTACTCCGCATAAATTGGCAACTTCATTGATAAAGCTAATCTTGGTCGCCAAAAAGGCATTAGATGCGTACTTAATCATTTCCGCACTTCGAATGCTTGTTAGTATAAATGGTACATTTAATGGACGATACATTTCTTGTACTTTCTTAGCAGCCTCATCATCTTCAGAACCGATTATGATTCGATCTGCTTGCATCGTATCCATGACGGCAGACCCTTGTCTTAAAAATTCAGGATTTGATACCATATTAAAGGTGACACTTTCGTTACAATGTTCTTCAATGATGCTTTTAATAAAATCATTCGTACCAACAGGCACAGTACTCTTTATAACGACTACTGAACTCTGTACCAGGTTCGCAGCAATATCCTTCGCGGCCTGCACAATATAAGATAAATCTGCTCCCCCATCCTCCATTTGCGGTGTTCCTACGGCAATTATGATAATCTCGGCACCATTTAGCGCTTCTCGATGAGATGTAGTAAATAGCAGTCTACCCGCTGCAGCATTTTGAATAAGCAAATTCTCCAGACCAGGTTCATATATTGGAGAAATCCCTTGACGTAGGCTTTTAATTTTCTGTTCATCTGTATCGATACAAATGACATTATGACCTATTTCTGACAAACAAACACCAGTGGACAGCCCGACATAACCTGTACCCAAAACAGCTATTTTCATATCATTCAAGCTCTCTCTTTATAATTTGGAGGTTTTCTTTCTTATTTACATCCCTTAAATAGGAAAGTACCTCGTCTCTTATATCATCCCTGCGCAAAGCAAAGTCTATTGTTGCCTTAATGAATCCAACTTTATCACCAATATCATATCGGTTTCCCTCAAAGTTATATGCTAATACAGCCTGCTGTTTATTTAGCTCATTAATGGCATCAGTAAGTTGTAATTCATTACCATGTCCAACCGGAAGCTTGGAAAGCGTTTCAAAAATCTCGGGTCTAAAAACATAACGCCCCATTATCGCATATCTGGAAGGCGCCTCTTCCCTTTTCGGTTTTTCCACCAAAGAATCTATATGAAAAAGGTTTGGCTCAATCATTGTCCCTTTTGGCTTAATAATTCCATATTTACTGACATCCTTTTCCGGAACATTCTGAACAGCTACGACTGAACTGTTGCAATACTCAAAAACACTGATGATTTGTTTCAGACAGGGTGTATTAGACATAACGATGTCATCCCCTAACAAAACGGCAAAAGGTTCATTTCCAATGAAGCTTTTAGCACAGAGAATTGCATGTCCTAGCCCCATCGGTTCCTTTTGGCGGACATAATAGATATTTGCCAAGCTGGATATTTTCTGAACTTCCTCTAAAATATCGAGCTGATTTTTTCTTAAAAGTGCATCTTCCAACTCATAGGATTTATCAAAATGATCCTCTATTGATCTTTTTCCTCTACCGATTATGATAATTATTTCCTCTATGCCCGAAGCTACTGCTTCTTCAACAATATATTGAATCGTTGGTTTATCAACAATCGGCAGCATTTCCTTAGCCTGAGCTTTTGTAGCAGGCAAAAATCGGGTCCCTAGACCTGCGGCCGGAATAATGGCCTTTCGGATTTTCATAAGCTGCCTCCCTTTTATCATTCATTAATCCTTTATATGCAATAGGACAACTTACGGTCTAGTTAGTAGCCCAATTCGTCCATTTTTATTTAACAGGGGCCAGTAGGCTATATATGGAAGAATTCCAATCAGGCTGTGGCCGGGCCCCGCATCCTGTCGGTTAGTGCCCTTTAAAACCTGCATTACACTTTTTATGTAATGGAGGTTGAAATGATCGATATACGGTTTGGATTAACCACTGTAGAGCTTTTTCCGGTACAGTAGCCTAACCGATTTCCCTTTCCCTTTCTTTGAAAAACTCCATCGCAGGATCAGTTTTTTGTTTAATTTTAAAGGCTCTTTTCGTAAAGGTTGTTGTTTTTAAAACGAAACTATCTAAGGTTGATTGGAGCGGAAGTGCGAGACTCCTGCGGGAGTGGCGGGACAGGTGAAGACCCCACAGGCGTTTACGCCGAGGGGGCTCACCGCCCGCACCAAGGAAAGCGAGCATCTGGAGGGGAAATCAACCACACCTCACTACTTGGTATATAGCAACAAAGTATGTGAAAACAGCCATTTTAAAATATATGACGGACTGTATTCATGATTTTGAGGTGGGAATTTTCAAATGAAAGGGGAGGTTTTTTTAACCCCATCCATTTTTAATAAGAATTCGATCTATGTTGAATGGATATAGTTAAGGAATTTCACTCCTAAAGCAACAACACTTATCATCCTTTTAGAGGCTAATGCAACACTTTTACTTTCTCGGTACGTGAAGAGCAAAACTTAGCATATTGGATACAATTCTAATGAATCATTTCGCTCCATTTGCAACCTTCGTCTAGTTTCGACGTATGGCAACTACTGTGCACCGAAATCCGATGGAAATGAACTTGTTTTCAAATAAAGAAGAAGAGGCTTTAACAGCCTCTTCTTCTTTATTGAGTTTCATCTTCATTTTTATTACCACTACTGCTATTTGCTATAAACATCGCAATTTGCGCCTTTTTTTCTACATCTAAATCAAGGGTATCGATTATGCTAAAAGGTGATTTTAATAAGGGGGGGTGTGGTTGTGCAATCTTCGTTATTTCTTGCAAGATTTTATCTGAAGTTTGATCTTGTTGTTTAATTAACTGATTCTGAAGTTGAATCTGAAGTTCCTTCTGTTGTTCTTCTTGGTGTTGGAGTTGGTCTTGAATTTTCTCTAGTGGCAGTGAACGCTTCGATATTTCGTGTAAGACTTTATCTAAATGCTCATCTTGTTGTTTAGATAATTTATTCTGGAGTTGAACCTGAAGATCCTTCTGTTTTTGTTCTTGGAGTTGGAGTTGGTCTTGAATTTTTTCCAGTGGTTGTGAAATCTTCGTTATTTCTTGTAAGATTTTATTTAAAGTATCATTTTGTTGTTTAATTAATTGATTCTGAAGTTGAACCTGAAGATCCTTCTGTTTTTGTTCTTGGAGTTGGAGTTGGCCTTGAATATTTTCTAATATATGGTTATATTTTTTCCTGTTGTCTTCCTTGTGATTATCTGTTTGATCATTTTTACCCATTAGGTTCCCACCCTTTTCACTATTTATTGGTTATGGAGGCACATTTGTATTACATATTGTGTAGTTGGAAAAATCGTCTTCCCAATTGAAATTACTTTCACCTTTTTATGTTTCAAATAACTTTTGTTGCAGAATCAGTATATGGACAATCGGAGATAGGCTATTTCACTATTTCTTAGTATTGTCGACATGATTGTGTTGCCGTTGCCGATCATAATGATAGCAATGTACTTGTAATTTATTGTGTCGGGACAACAACTGATCCATCGTAATCATTCCGGTCTATACTTCAAGAGTAATGGAAGCCCAAAAAATGGTACAGTTTAAGCAGTCTTAATCTAAATGTTTGGTATCAAATTTAGGGATGTTTGAAAATGATTCACCTCATTTTAGTTTAGGAAACCATACATGTGGTTTCCGATTTTCTTATTTGCATAGACAGATCTTTCATAGATAAATAACCATCACTTTCTTTCTATAGTTATTCAACACGCCTTTGAATGACTGAGCGTTTGTCATGTGTAGACGTTAAACTTATACCATCATCCAAAAAAAAATAAAAAAACCACTTTAATAAGGAAAAATCGTTATCTGGTTGTAAAAATGGTTTTACGAATATTGTAATTTGTCCTAATAAATGCCGAACGTGCACTTTTAGGAACGGGAGAAATAATGCATTTCCGCCCATATTGCGAATTTTAGAGTCTGGAGAATTCCAAACTAAAAAGTCGAACTCCTTTATGTTAAGGGTTCGACTTTCCTCTTTTAAGTTTCCCTGCTTGTACGACATAATTGGATTTGTAGGAAATCATCATAGATTTTTTGCGATATTGGCCCACTTAACATTTCGCATATTCTCATTTATATCGCATTGAAGTCGATATTTTTTTGCCATTCTTCATACGATTCAGGATCGATTTTCTTTGCTTGTTTCAGGAAAGTATCCAATAACCCCAATTTCTTTAAATCACGAAACATCTTTGGATTATATGGATCATTCATTGTGAGGCCATCTGAATGATCGATTGCTTTCAGCACATTTCCCTTTGTTACAACAAAATGTCCGATTGAGGTCTTGATTCTAATAAATCCAACTCTCTTCAGTTCCTTTCGAATCATTATGATTTGTTCTGTAATCGATTCGGGAATATCTTGCTTCCCTTTCAAAAAATCTTTTAGATTAGGACCTTTTAAATATTCCATAATTACATAGTTTGGTCCGACTTCATATAACCTCGGAACAATATGAGTATCCTTAGCTGCTTCAAGTGCTTTCCCCTCTTTAGTTGCTGCATTTGGATTGACATAGATTTTTACGCAAATATCTTCATCAAGCTGAAAAACTGCACCTTGACTTCCTGCCCCAATTAGTTTTAATGTGGTTGGATTATGAATAAGAAGTTCCTTTTTACCGTTCTTTTCAATTCTTTCAACCCTAATTAATTTAAAATCATTCATCTGATCTACCACCTCTTTGCTGCTTATTAATAACCATAATATCTATACTATGAAATCATCGAATAGTTGCTTTAGGATAATAACACTTTTTCAAAAAATTAAGTCATACCTTCTTTTATTGAGTTCTTAAGGAAAGCCTTTCCTAGCATTTCTTCAGGTTCTTATGCTCATACACATACAAATAAGAACTTTACAAAAAACAAACAAATATATGTACTTGTCCGTTTCAAATCTTTTCCATTTTGCATTTACTATAAAAGTGGATTAACCAGAAAATATCAGAAAGGGGACTTGAGATGGGATACATTGAAGATTTACGTGCTCTCGTTGGAACTAGAGCTTTGATACTTACTGGGGTCACCGTTTTGGTTATCGATCAGAACAGCCGTTTTCTAATGGTACAATCCGAAAAAATGTGGAAATTGCCGGGCGGCTTCATCGAATTAGGAGAATCTGCGGAAGAGGCATGCAGACGTGAAATTTTGGAGGAAACAGGAATTAACATCGGAAACCTTCAATTAATTGGCGTTTTTTCAGGGAAGGACTATTTTACGAAGCTGCCTAATGGTGATCAATACTTTTCAGTCAACATTGCTTACGTTACCGAAGAAATACTCAGCGGAGATTTAAAACCTGATGATATAGAAATACAAAAAGTACAATTTTTTAAATGGTCCGCTTTTCCGAATGATCTTTCTGAACGAGATCGCCAAATATTTCAAAGTTTTATCGAAAATTTGATTTTAGATAGAAGAAAGGGATTGAAATAGTGAAGACAATCGCTTTTTACATTAGAGAACCTATAAAAATCAATCAAGGATTTATGTACAATCAAATCATTATGCTGGATCAATATCGCCCTATTGTTATAGGCCCATACCCAAATTGCGACAATGTTCAATATCAGTTTGAACACTATTATAATTTGAACGAAATTCAAGACCTTGGAGCCTTCTTTAAGGAGCAAAATGTCGTAGCGATTCACGCTCATCAGGGGAAACATTCCATCGATATATTACCAGCAGCTATAGAGTATGATATACCTTTGGTTGTACATTTTCGAGGACGTGATTCTTCCACTCAAACATTTAAGAGATTTCGCAAAAATGTCCTCCGATATCAAAATTTAGTAAAACATGGAGCTGCTTGTTTTTCAGTCTGCCATTTTCTTGCAGATGAATTAAAAAAATTAGGATTTAAAGAAGATAAAATACATGTACTATATGGGGGGCTGGATTTAGATTTATACCCATTTGTCCAACGTTCCCTACCTAATGAAGGAGAAATCCGAATCTTGTCCGTAGCCAGACTTGTCGAAAAAAAGGGATTCCTTACACTTTTGAAGGCTTTTCAACGGATTCATCAGGAATACCCAAGAACGACACTGCACATCATTGGGACAGGTAAAGATGAAGAGAAGTTAAGAATTTTCATTGATGAAAATCAATTAAACGAGCGCGTTTTTCTTAGAGGACCAATGGATTCAAACCAAATTTCTAACGAATTAAGAGATTCCCACCTCTTTTGCCTTGCCAGTGAAACAGGCGAAGATGGTGATGTAGAAGGGATTCCAAATGCACTAAAAGAAGCTATGGCAAGTGGTTTACCAGTCATCTCCACCTTTCACGCTGGGATTCCGGAATTGATTGAGCATAAAAAAACAGGTTACCTTGTTCCTGAGAAAGATGATTTAAAATTGGCTCAAGGTCTAAAATATTTCCTGAGTCATCCAAGAGTATGGAAGAGATATACCAGAAGTGCAAGACAGGTAATTGATGAAAATTTCGATTTGAATAAACAAATCATCGAACAACAAAGGCTATACAGCTTAATAGAAAAAAACAACGAAATTAATTAACCATGAGTCAGTCCAAAATAACCTGTTGAGCTCGTAAAATCATTAATTTGTGGAAAGGTACATGTCATGCTTTTTAGCGATGGTAAAAAGTTTGTAATTAAATGAATGGCACTGAAAATAAAAGAACCAATAATAGTAGTAATTGAGTATGTGTGCAATAAATTAGCATTGTTCCTTCCTTTTGTCCCCGTCGGACTAATTTATACCCATGACGAAATCATAAAAATACTCCCAAATTACATTCCAAAAATACAAATTTAGTTCAGATCCACTATTCGTGTTTATTTATCGAGAATAGTATTTTACTTGAACTTAGTGAAGGCGACAATTTTGTCCATATGATTGATCCCAGAATTCGGGTGATATCGTAGCATGCAAAAATGAGTTCTCAGGTACTGTATCAGTTACCAAGAAACTTATCCATTTGCCGTCTCTATGCTAAATGATGGATTTTAACATCATTTGTATTCCTTCCCAAAGGAAAAAAGTGAAGTGCTGTACAAATTTCTTTTAAGAAAAGTCATTTACCGAAACTTATAATGAATTTCATCAATCAATACAGAAGCAATAATGTTAATGAAAAAGATAAGGTGAAAATGAAAAAGAGCTAGACAAATATTTTTAAAGGAGACAAAGTGATATGACAAAATATCCAGTTAAATATGTACAAACATTAAGGGGCGGAACCGCACATGTCATTCTTTTCAGCGATGGTAAAGAATATGTCGTGAAGTGGTTCGATACTAAGAAAGACAGAGAAAAGGAAGTGGTCAATGAATACCTGATCGGAAAGTTGGCAGAGCTCCTTTCACTTCCCGTTATCCCATTTGATCTTGTATATATACCGGAAGATTTCATCAAGAAGACGCCTGAATTACAATCCACTCAACACAACTATAGTTCTGGATACCAATATGGCTGTGTATTTATTAGAAACAGTACCGTTTTCGAGAATGTTAGAGAAAATCCTCCCACAAAGACGGATGTTAAAAACCGGGATATGCTTGCCGGT
This sequence comes from Peribacillus sp. S4, assembly GCF_046715815.1. NCBI lineage: Bacteria > Bacillati > Bacillota > Bacilli > Caryophanales > Bacillaceae > Peribacillus > Peribacillus sp. S4. The sequence continues at coordinate 2,762,899 of NZ_CP175708.1, forward strand.
ATAACGGTATTCGACCAATGGGTGAATAACTCTGATCGAGGTACGATGAATGTCATTTTGGAAAATCTCAGCGATGGCGGATATTATGTCCATATGATTGATCATGGCAGAGTTTTTCCAGGACGCTACCAATGGTCTGCTCAAACATTAAGTGAAACACCAGTATATAACTACCATTGGCCTTTTTATAAGTGGGCCTTCTCTCTTCTCGATGATCACAAAGAGCTTACATCGTTTATAGAAAAAATTGTGAAATTGCCGAACAAATCGATCTATCAAGTAATCGAATCCCTCCCTAAAGAGTGGAATGTGAAAACGAAGGATAGAGATGCTCTCTACAAGTTTCTTTTAGAACAGAAAAATAAATTGCCTGAAATCGTTGAACGTATCATCCAGCATCATAGCAATCCCAAATAACGCTGGTTATTTCCATAGAAAAAAGTAACTCTTATTTGCTTTAAAGGAGTTACTTTTTTTATTTATAAATTTTTCCATTCTATATAGGATTCGGGAGCCATTTCTTTTAACTCTTCCATGAACATTGGTAATAGACCTAACTTTTTTAGGCCTTTGAATATCAACTCTGGTTTGTTTCGAATCCGTGTAAAGGAGCTATAATGATCTATTACTTTTAACTCTTCTTCCTTAGTTACAATAATGTGGCGCAAATCGGCATCCAATCTGGTAAACTTTAATCGCTTCATTTCTTTTAAAACAAAAAGAATTTGCCTCATCAATTTTTCGGATAGGATCCCCCCAGATTCTAAATATTGAAATAAAGTTGGCCCTTCAAGTTATTCCATAATAATATAGTTATACCCCACCTCATAAAGCCGTGGAATAGTGGGAGACTCCTGTGCAATTTTTAATACATTTCCCTCTTTAGCCGCAAATTCTGGTTTTGCACAAATTTTCACACATTTATCTGAAGAAATTTTAAAAACGGCCCCTTGCGCCCCCTTTCCGATCAGTGGAAACGACGTCGGATTTTTTATCACATCCACTTTTTTAATTCCTTCAGTAACACAGATAGATTTAAAGTTCTCCACTTTCAATCACTCCTTAACATTCACTATCGTACTATTACTTTTTATCCTTTGTCTCTTTTTCTCTAAGATTCTTGGTTTGAATCCTCCGTCCCCTTTTCATTGTGCTCATTCTGAAAGAAAACGGCTTTGATAGGGTTAAGAGAATAGCTTTCATCCAGTAATTTTTACTTGTCGACGGAAATAAGTAACAGATACATAACAATGTTCATGGTATAATTAACATAGGAAAATGCTTACAGAATAATCCAAACTTTTTGTTCTGAAAATTCATTCTTTTGGGAGTCGATGAAAGTTGACAGTGGATAATAAAACAAGTAAAGAACAAACGATTTTTAATCATATTGGAAATAAAATCAAAACTGAAGACAGAGAAATAAATGTAGTTGCTAGATTAGAAGAACCTCTAATTGTAGTTTTAGAAAATGTTTTGAGTGACGAAGAATGTGACGGACTTATTGAAATGTCAAAAGACAAAATGAATCGTTCCAAAATTGGAGTTACGCACGAAGTAAATGAGATAAGAACAAGCAGCAGTATGTTTTTTCAAGAAAATGAATATGACATCCTTACCAAAATTGAAAAAAGGATATCAACAATCATGAATATACCCGTTGAACATGGAGAGGGTATTCAAATTCTTAAATACACTCCTGGACAAGAGTATAAAGCTCATTTTGATTTTTTTACATCTTCAAGTATTGCAGCAAAAAATAATAGAATTAGCACAATCATCTTGTACTTAAATGATGTGGAGCATGGAGGGGAAACTTTTTTTCCTAAATTGAATTTTTCAGTATCTCCGCGAAAGGGAATGGCTGTGTATTTCGAATATTTTTACAACGATAAAAACCTAAACGAACTAACTTTACACGGTGGGGCGCCCGTTATCACGGGGGAAAAATGGGTTGCAACACAATGGATGAGGAGACAGAGTAGCCGCTCATGATGTGTATACGATAGACTTTAAAAGCCTCAATTTTAGGTGCCTAATGAACAATGGCACCTATTCGTTCATTTAAAATTCTCCTATTTAAAATCGCCAAACATAAAATAATGATTAATAGTCTAAATTGACACTGTTTCGTCCCATCAAACTATTTCCGACGTTTCAAATTACGCTTTTCCCCTAGGTTTTTCTTTAGGTTTGATGTAAAAATACCTTTGCATACATTCACTATTCATTTACCTTTGTTGCTCTTTCTAAAATTATCGTAATCAGTCTTAATGTAATGAAATACCTTCGCGTTGCCATTATGGTCTGGATGAGTTATTTTTAGTAACCCTTTATATTCTGCCAATACTTCTTTATCGCTCGCCATTTTAGAAAGCCCTAATTTTTCACTATAATCATTGGATTGAATAGTGGAGTCCATCATGTAATTGTTTCTGATTTTTTCTTTTAATTTTATCAATTCATTACGTAATTCAATATTTTCTTTTAATAAATCCTTTGATTCATTTTGTAATTCACTTTTCTCATTCTTTAGAATGGCAACTTCCTTTTTGAACATATCCCTTTGCTGAATCAATATTCTTTTTGCTGTCTCATGAAGCTCTTCGATACCTTCTATATGCTTTTCTTGAGCTTGTATTTTTAATTTTAATCGGTGTATGATTTCGTCCTTATTTTGATTTATACTATCATTTATAGCCAGCTTTGAAGCTGTGTCATCACTTATGTATCCGGTGTTCCTCTTTCCGTTCCCGGCGTATTTAATCTTACCTTCGCCAAGCCAGCGCCTGACAGTCTGTACACTATTACTTTCTGTTACTCCTGCATCTTTTAACATTTCAAATGCTTGATCTGTGTCATCCATTATGTATCCGGTTTTCCTATTCCCGATGCCTCCCTCATATTTAATCTTACCTTCACGAAGCCAGCGTCTAACAGTTTGTATACTACTGCTTTCTGATACTCCTGCATCCTTTAGCAGGTCGAAAGCTTGATCTGTGTTCACATTGTTTCCCCTTTCCCCTTATTACGCAATGAATTGTTACTTCGAATGATATGATAGTACCTTATTAAAAGGAAAAATTTTTACAAAGAAGGAGCCTAATTTGTATGTCAATGTTTTAAATAATAGCATAGGCATATTCTAAACAAAGAACAAATAGATGAAGAATATATGACGAATATCACAGGGAGATAACGATAATGTATCAGAGTAAAATTGTGGAACCAGAAAACTACGTATTCATGATATCATTGGTGGAGTGACGAGCTATATATATACATTCAGATTGAATATAGAATCCAGTGACAGTGAGAATGAACGCCTACTTAATCTATAAACGTGATGTTATCTTATATGCTTCCGTGGGGGGATCTTTTGATGCCCTATGAAAAGAGATAAGAGTCATACTTAAAAATCCCGGTCTCTCAGTAATATTAATGAGAAATCGGGATTTATTTATTCACACATTACAGCTGCAACTATTCACCAAAACAGCTGTTATTATTTAACAAATTATTTTTCACCCTCTGTATAAATTTGAAAGGTTACACCGAATTTGTCTGTTACAATCCCATAAGCAGGGCTGAAAAAAGCTTCCTGCAGAGGCATTTTTACTTCTCCACCTTGCGACAAAGTTTCAAAGATTCGTTTTGATTTTTCAATTTCGTTAATTGAAATGCAGATCGTGACTTGATCTCCAGATTGACTGGTTTGACCTGGAAACGTATCCGAAAACATGAAGTCCGTTTCCCCAACCTTTAACATTGCGTGTGCCACAAGATCCTTTGCTTCTTCTGGCAGAGGAAATTCAGGATTTTCTGGCATTTCTCCAAAAGTTTGATTAAAGAGGACTTTTGCATCCAATGCTTTTTCGTAAAATTGAATCGCTTCCTTCGCATTTCCGTTCATCATTAAATATGGAGATAATCGCATGGTCATAATTAGATGACTCCTTTTGTTTTGATTTTTTTACTAAGCTTGGAAATTTCCAAGCTTGCTTTTGAACTGTCAATGGCAATAATCACTATACCATTATTACCCATGATTGAATTTTATAACACAGAACATGCGTTCGTCAATGGGAATTTACAGAAAACTATCAAATTTTCTACATGTTGAATTGAAAATTCCAAGGTTATTGATGTATAGACAAAGTATGTCACGTTATGGCAGTTATGGAAAACTTCTTTTATTCGTGGTTTTTCAAATCATGAAGCATTTCAAATAAGAATAGGTGAAATGAAAAAGGCATGACCCTAGTAGATTACCGGTATCATGCCTCAAGAAAAAAGTGTTGGAATTTTTGTAATGTCGCTTAATCTTATTAACTTGCTATCCTTTCTGAATCCTGTGTTTTTTTAAGTTTTGGTAACTTAGAGTCTATAGATAGGAAGCGGCTTCCATTCAATACTAGGTGAAGCGCAATAATCATAAGAACGAGATCCAGTTCATACCCTGAGCCTTCCCCATTCCCCATAAAACCTGCTGGGAATTTCACATAAACAATTGCACCAGCCATGATGAATACAAGGAGGGCAGAAATTATTCTTGTTCCAAGACCTATTATTAAAGCAATTCCTCCAACCAATTCAATCATACCGACTACATAGGCCATGAATCCGGGAATGCCTATACTTTGAAACCACCCTGAAGTGTTTTCCAATCCACCTTTGAATTTTGACAAACCATGCAAGAAAAATGAAATTCCCAACATAACCCTTAATAAAAAGGTACCGATTTCTTGTTTATTCATGACACATCTCCTTTTTTATATTTAACACTACAAAGTGTAGTGTAAAGTGGTAAAAAAATCAAGTGAAAGTCATCAGACAATCACTATAGTCATTCCTATAAGGATAACCAAAACATAAATGGAAACAAAAATCGTGGTAGTTTCAGCCCTTAAAGGAATTGTTTTATGGGGATCAATTAATTGCTGAAGTCTATAGTTAACTGATTCATTCGAGAAATGAACAAGGATAGGAAAGGATTTATCAGTGCACCCATGTTTAATTAACTTCAATAAAGCGGCACTTATTCCTAATTCAGTCCCCATTTTATGAATCGCATTTTCGTCGGCTGATAATTCACTTATTATTTTGTAATTTTTATGACACCATTTTGTCAATGGGACAAACCATAACGCATTTGAAATCAACTGTAAAATAAAGATGACCAGTGGATCATATTTCTTTTGGTGAAAGGCCTCATGCTCCACTACCGCTTCTAGTTCATCAAAGTCCAGTAATCGAATTAAACCAGTACTGAACACAATGAAAGGCCTCCTGAAACCAATCGTAAACGCAAGCGGCTGTTCAGCGTTCACAACTAAGATATCATTGTTGACCCGATTGAATGTTTCATTTACATTCCTTGTCATATCAACGTTTTTTGAAAGAAAAAGCTTTTGTTTAAACCTTCTGGATAAGAAATATTGCTCTGCAATTTTGAATAAGGTGCTCAATATACTATAGGATATTATTATACTGAGCAGTGTGACGACCACAAAGTAGTATACTGAATCTTCCTTGAATAAACTAAAACAAAATTTAAAGAAATTAGCTTTAATATTCACGCCAAAAAAGATGTGCACTAAAAAGGCTCCCATTTGGCACCATACTACACAGGCTATTAAAAGACTCAAGCTTATCACAAAATAAGACTTTCTCTTCCACATTATAATTTATCCTTTTTTAACGATTGAATTTTTTGTTCCAATTTTTCAATTAAACCTTGGTCAGCGTCTTTCATGGCATCCAGCATATGGCTTATGACCGCTCCACCAAATTCATCCAGCAAGTTCTCAGTCAGTTTCTTTGACTGCTCTTCAAAAAACTCCTCTTTGGACTGCACCGGGCGAAATAATGAAAGCCTTCCTTCAGACCTCTTTTCAAGAATGCCTTTTTCGACTAAACGATTCATGACGGTCATTACTGTGTTGAAATTGATAGGTTTGTCAACTTCCAATGATTGTTGAACCGCTTTAATGCTTTGTTCATCTTTATCCCATAAATATTCCATGATATTTGCTTCCAATGGACCAAAGAAACGATTCAGTCCAACTTCATCATATTTAAAATTTTTAATATTCATCCTTTTCCACCTCCCACTACAAATTGTAGTGGAAATCACTGTTACAATCAAGTTTCATCCGGAAGATTTGAACGTTGATTTCCACTCCGGGTACTCGCTTTCACCCCAGGAGTCTCTTACCTTCCGTTCCAATCAACTGAAACGTTTATAAATAAAAAAATGTAGGTAAACTGGCTTTTCTTCTAGTTTGACTACAGTCTAAAACGAGCCTTTTACAGGCAAGTTTTTATAATTAATAGTAATCCATTGTCCTCCATTTCCTCAAATTTATAAATGCTTTATAAAAAAGGAAGTCAATTTTATCTAGGGCTTCATTATTTAGATAACCAGCTGAAAGGAACACAAAGTGCATTGGATATAATTATGACGATTAGTAGCAAAACCGGTAGCAGTCGAATAGTACTAAACAAGAAGCAATTTAAGAAGATTTTTTATAGCTAAGTACAAAACTTGCAGGAGGATCCTTCGAAAATTTGCCAACTTCCATATTGAATTTGCAATCATAGGGGATTTTTCATCTTATACCAGTAAGCCACTGAAAGATTTCATTTATGAGTTTAATAAAGGGAACAATTTTTTTTTGTTCCATCAGAACAAGAAGCGATCGATAACTTGTCTAAAGCACTATAAACATTACCAGAAAAATTTCTAAAAAAGACCTGGATCTTTATACTCGGTTTTCTTATTGAGCTAACTCAGCTATAGAAACAACTAAAAACCTTTAGCATTGCTTATTACCAAGTCCTTCTGGTTCTCCACCTTTATTACACAGGAATTTAAAAACGAGCCTATTGGGGCCCGTTTTCAGTATATCGTCGGCATGGTCTTCTAAAAACCTTCATTTTTACAGGAAACTTGTATCTATTTTTTTACTATTTTATCCGGATGATCACTATTAATCGTAACTCTTTGTGCAAGTTCCTCTATTTCAGCAGAATCATAAAAATGATATCCTTTTGCCGTCGTTTGTGCCGCAACGTACATTGCAGCAGCTACTTTGTTTGCTTCTATTGCACGATATGGACGTAAAGGGCCTACAAAGACAAATTTTGCAAAAGTACTTAGCAGCCCAGAAATCTTTTCACCTGCCCTGAATTCCTTTCGTTCTCCAAGAAGTAAGGAAGGACGGAAAATATGTACAGTATTCAATGCCAGATGTTGTAATGTACCTTCCACATCACCTTTAACACGGCTGTAGAAGAACTTTGATTTGGAATTGGCACCCTTGGCCGTAATGACGAGTATTTTTTCAACATTGGATGTCTTCGCCAATCTAGCTGCTTCAATTACATAATCATAATCCACTTTACGAAATGCTTCCTTCGATTTAGCCTTTTTAATAGTTGTACCCAAACAAATGAACACATCGGTGACTTTGAACAAATCGGCATACTTGGATAAATTACCGAAATCCACAACATGACCTATGCATTTGGGATCGGCGAGTTTCAGTGCCCTTCTTGTCAGCAAATGGATTTCACTATAGAGTTTGCTTTTGCCTAGCTCTTTAACCAACTGGGTGCCTACCATACCTGTAGCGCCTAAAATCAATGCCTTCTTATTAGTCATGATTTCCTTCTTTCTATAATTAGCTTTTCAATCAACCATTTCCTTTTTAACTAACCTACCTTAATAGGACTAAGATAAATGATTCACTTGATTGAAATCATCAATTATCCAAGAATCAACTTCAAATCTAATCGTACTCAAACATGCATTGAACAAGCGCATTTCGTTGGATACGATTGACTCATTTGACATCAAGCGTAAAATAAAATGAATGACTGCTCCATGTGCAACAAGTATAACTTTCTTCTCAGGATACTCCTTCTGAATTTCCTGGAGCCCATACATCAGCCTGTTTCGTAGAGATTCCTGATTTTCCTGACCAGGATAATCTTTATCCCTGAATGCAGACTTCCTTTCCGCCGCAGTCATTCCTTCAGCGACGCCAAAATTCTTTTCTATGAATTCCATTTTTTCAATAACCGGTACTTCAATATAGTGCGAAATGATATCCGCCGTCTCCCTTGCCCTCTTCAGGGGGCTTGTAATAATTACATCCCAATCATCTTTTGACAAAAATTCACCACATTGCCGTGCCTGTATCTTTCCAAGTTCATTTAAAGGAATATCAGTCTGCCCTTGCAGCTTTCCTAGTGCATTCCAATCTGTTTGACCATGCCGCACTAAACAAATAGTAGTAATTGTCCTCAAACCCCTCTAAGTAGATTGTTATTTTCTCACTTCTTCAATGATGGAATGTCCTTCAGTCCGTTCGAGATCTGACCATTTCCACTTTTCATGTAAGCGCAACCTTCCATCAGGCAGCATTTCAGGGGTGGAAAGGCAGCTGCCTCCTCTAATTTCTCCTTTTTCATTGATATGATTATATCTGAATTCCAGAGTTCCATCCAGATTGACCAGCCCTATTAAAGTCCCTTTAACAATCTCTCCCCCCTGATAACTTGCTGAAAGAATTGAGCCGTCTTGTGAATAGTGGAAGGTAGTATTTCCTGACACTTCTCCATTTTCAGAATTGATTTTAGCTTTGAATATCCGACCATCATAATTAAACATCATCATTCCCCCATATGAATTAATAAGGATAATGATACCAAATTTATTAAAAAAAGAATATTGAAAAATCTTATGAGATTTTTAATTCTGTGTCCATGGAAATGACACAAAAAATACATAATATTCCCCATTGAATTCTCCTATTATGATGTGGTTATATTAGGGAAGATGTTACTTATGGAATGAACAATTCCTAATTTGAAACGTCTAATCAAACTGGAAGATTTTGGTGAGGTGCTCAAGTGAAAGAAATACTTCTGATTCTACTATTACAACTTATTTATGTTCCGATTTACACATTGCGAACCATTTTCTTAGTAAAAAATATTACCATACTCGCCTCGATACTGGGTATCGCAGAAATGTTAATATACGTTTTTGGATTATCCCTCGTATTTGGCGGTGACCAAAGCATACTCGCCATGGTTGTATATGCAGTCGGTTTTGGAATCGGAATAATTTTTGGTACGAAAATTGAGCAAAAACTTGCCATCGGTTTTATTAATGTAACCGTTAATACTCAAACCAAAAATGAACATTTGGTAGATACATTGAGGAACAACGGATTTGGTGTAACTCTTTATACGGGCGAGGGCAGGGATAGCAACCGTTATCGTATGGAAATCTTGACCAAACGCAATCGGGAACAAGAATTGATAGCAACCGTTGAAAAGTTTGAACCTAAGGCTTTCATCATTTCATATGAACCACGTTATTTTAAAGGTGGATTTTTATTGGATCGGTTGAAAAATAAAGCAAGCTGAAAATGAAAAGCAAAAGCCCATCTTATTAAGATGGGCTTTTGCTTCAGACTGTAGACAAACTTGATCTGACCCAATAAAGTTAGACATATAATTTAAGCAGCTTCTAAGACATGAGTTCGGTATTCTATCGGACTCAGGTCTTTTAATTTTACCTTCATTCGTTTGTGGTTATAGTAATGTATATAATCATCTAATTCCTTTTCAAAGTGCTCCATACTTTCAAACTCTTGGAGATAAAGCAATTCAGACTTTAACAAGCCAAAAAAGTTTTCAATGACTGCGTTATCTAAACAATTTCCCTTACGGGACATGCTTTGTATAATGCGAGAATCTTTTAAGGTTTTTTGATACTTCTTCATTTGATAATGCCACCCTTGATCCGAATGGAGGATGACCGTATCTTCTGGTTTCAGGTGTTTAATCGCCTCATCTAACATATCTCCAACAAGTTTATAAACAGGGCGTTTCATCACTTTGTAGGCAATAATTTCACCATTACATAAATCAAGGATAGGGGATAGGTAACGTTTCTCCCCAAATAAATGAAATTCCGTTACGTCTGTTACCCATTTTTGATTCATTTTCTCGGCTTGAAAATCACGTTGTAAAATATGGGGGGCAATTCGACCAACACGCCCCTTATACGAACGATACTTTTTCATACGGACTAAACATTTTACGCCCATTTCATTCATGAGGCGGTTGATGGTCTTTGGATTGTGAGAAAACCCATATTTTTTTAACTCTTTTGTGATACGACGATAACCGTAACGTCCTTTATGTTCATGATAGATAGACTGAATAGTGGCTTTTACCTTCGAATACTTATCTTCTCGATTCAAGCGTTTTTCCCAATAATAGTACGTGCTACGTGGAATATCAGCGACTTTAATTAAGGCCACAACCTCATAAATGGACTTTAGTTCATAAATTACTTGCGCTTTGATTTGGGTTGTAATTTTTCCTGCATTTGAACTAAAGTATTTAACTTTTTTAAATACGCATTCTCCATTTCTAGTTGTTTAATTCGTTCTTCAAGCTCTTTAACCGAACCTTCAATTTGTTTGGATGGATTGATATCTTTTTTCATGGATGGTCTCCCCTTTTTCTTAGAAATTAGGGCATCTAATCCATAGGCATTAACATTTATTCTCCACGTCCGAATTAGTGCTGGAGATGAAATATTAAACCTTGCGGCTGCGTCGTAAGAAGATATACCCGTTTCATTCATATAATTAAGTACATCCATTTTAAACTCCGTAGAATAACTTGTATAGGATTTCTTAAATCCATCGGCTCCTTGAATTTGGTATAAACGAACCCATCCTTGAATTATTTGATACGAAACTTCAAATATTTTTTGAAGATCCATATAGCTGTGCTCACCTTCAAGGTAAAGTCGTGTAATGAATATTTTCTGTTCGGTAGAAAAATTAGCCATAAAAAACACCCCGTAAATGTAGTTTGGTGTCTAACATTTACGGGGCAGTTCAACTCGATGAAAGTTGAGTTTGTCTACAGTTTTTTATGGCTTGTACAATTTGGACGTTGCTTTCCACTCCAGGCACTCGCTTTCCGCGGGCGGTCCGGGAGCCTCCTCGGCTTTCGCCTGCGGGGTCTCCCCTGGACACGCTTTTCCCGCAGGAGTCTCGTACCTTCCGTTCCAATCAACTTTGTTTTAACTTTTAGATAGAACACTTTTGCCTAGAGTCATTTTTGTTTTAAAATAGAAGTATTAGAACCTGAGGTAATGAGGATGCTTTCTAAACATGATTCTATTCAGCGAGATTAACTTGAATAGAGGCTGCCATTGACTTCACTTTCATTTATGACTTGGTGAAAGATATGTAATCAGTAGGACGCCCAAGTTATTGATCCAGTTATTTTAATTAAACTGACTTTCATTCAATATTCCTTCGGTATTCGTTCCATGCGTAAAATGATTGAAGAAGTTGAAACAAATATGGCTTACCATTGGTTCTTAGGTTATGGTTTCCATGATAAAGTACCTCCTACTCCACGTTCGGGAAAAATTATAAGCGACGCTTTAAAGATACAGAACCTGTTTGAACAGATTTTCAATCGCATTTTAATGACAGCTACTAATAAAAAGTTAATAAGTGCTGAACACGTTTTCGTGGATTCCACACATGTGAAAGCCAGTGCGAATAAACGGAAATTTGAAAAGAAAACGTCTTCAAGAAGAAATCATTCCAGATCGTGAAAACCATGGAATTACAAGCTACCTATTTAAGAGAGAAATCATACCCGCTTTACATTATACACATCCTCGCACAAACTTCCGCAAACAGAACTATGTCGATGAATATATTGATTGTTACCTTTGCCCTTCGGGAGAGCTATTAAAGTACTCAACAACAAATAAATAGGGCTATCGCGAGCATAAATCCCCAAAACACATCTGTGCAACATGCTCATTTTTATCTCGGTGAACAGAAAGCAAAGACGGTCAAAAAGTGGTGACTCGGCATATCTGGCATACATATGTGGAAGAAGCAGATCATCTGCGTCATCATCAAGATGTAAAACCTATATATGCGAAACGTAAAGAAACGATTGAGCGTGTATTCGCAGATGCAAAAGAAAAGCATGGTATCCGTTGGACTTCTTTAAGGGGACTTAATAAATTGTCGATGCAGGCGATGCTTACTTTGGCTGCCATTAATTTAAAGTAGATGGCCATTTGGACATGGCAAGGTCCAAAAATGTTCTAACATAGTGGGCTCGTAGAGCCCCAATCTCTGAACATTGGGGGAAAATTCAATGGGAATTTCAAAAGGGGTTCGGAATTTTTAATTCCGAACCCCTTTTGAAATTCCCATTGAATTTTCTTATTTTCACTGCCCTTGTTACCGGTTGTTTTTTAATCCACTTTAAATATTTTTTTAATGCTTCATCATCTTTTAACAAAAGCACGGTATTTAGTCGGATGGCCAGTTCTCGGTTTGAATACAGTGCGTGAATCTGTTTGTGGCAAGATTTACAGAGATAGGCTATGGGTAAATGGCTTCCGCCAAATTCTCTAGGTGTTAAATGATGGATGGTTAGTTCTATCTCATCCCTGTCACAAAGCTCACAAGTACCTATCATTACATTACTCGGCCAATTATGGCTTTACGGATTTTCCTTCTTCAACAATATGAAACATCAAATGGGCAAGATGATGGATTGGTCCGTACTCTTCATTGTCATCATCTTCTTCATCCTCCACTTCCACTTCATCCATCCCTTGTAAATAAAGTGCCATGAACTCATAAAAATCATTTTTAGTAAAGGAGTAACAATCACTTGGATCCTGATTATCTTCTTCATACTGTAAAACTAGATGGGATAAATCACCCTCATCATCTTCAGCATCAAAAAATACGAAATAACCGATATTTGTATCCAGTTCAAATAATCTGCGAAATCCGCGTGATGTTGCTTTTTCAAACTCAGCCGACGTCAATTTTTGCACTTGCATGCTGTCTACATTATCTTCTTGATGAAAGCCCACGATAAATGTGTTCATAATCAAACCTCCTGTTGAATATGGATAACCATTAGTATCCCCATTTAACCGAATTTATTCCATTTAGAGGTTTGTTTCTAAAACGACCGGGCAATGATCGCTGCCCATGACATCGCAGTGAATGTTTGCCTCTATTAAAGAATCCGCCAGACGTTTTGAAACAATGAAATAATCGATTCTCCACCCAATATTCCGCTCCCTGACTTTTGCCATATATGACCACCAAGTATAAGAGCCTTCCTGGTCTGGATAAAAATGCCGATATGTATCGATAAACCCTGAATCAAGTAATTCAGTCATCTTTCCACGTTCTTCATTTGTAAAACCGGAATTCCCAATATTGGGTTTTGGGTTTTTCAAGTCGATTTCCTGGTGTGCGACATTGAGGTCACCACAAAAGATAACCGGCTTCACCAGGTCCAGTTCCTTAAGATATTTTATCATCTCATCTTCCCATTCGAGACGGTAATTCAATCTTGATAAATCCCTTTTTGCATTGGGGGTATAAACATTAACCATATAAAAACTCTCGAATTCCAGTGTTATGATCCTGCCTTCCGGCTCCTCATCCAGCTCTCCTACACCATATTTCACTGAAAGCGGTTTTTCCTTCGTGAAAATGGCTGTGCCTGAATATCCTTTTTTCAGTGCATAATTCCAATATTGATGGTACCCTTCCAACTCAAGTGAAATCTGCCCTTCTTGAAGCTTAGTTTCTTGAAGGCAGAAAATATCTGCATCCACGTCTTTAAAGTAATCTAAAAATCCTTTTTTAACACAAGCCCTAATTCCATTTACATTCCAGGAAACCAATTTCATATTCTCTTAAATTCTCCTTATGGCCAATTAATTTCTTTACATTTCAACTATACTATTTATCTGCTTTTTTTCCCATTAGAGTACATTCGAAAACAATCTGGCAAATGATTCTTTTGAACGTTCCAGTAAACCACGATTGTTATACCCGATAGGATCTAGTTTGTCACTATCCATCATATCCTCTTTGTAATGAGTGATGAGATCTTCAATGGTACGGCTACCCATAAGAAAGACATTCACTTCAAAATTCAGGTGGAAACTCCTCATATCCATATTTGCCGTTCCTATGGAAGCCAAATCACCATCTACGATAATAAGTTTCTGATGTAGAAAACCTTTTTTGTACGAGTATACCTCTACGCCGAATTGAAGCAGCTCACCGAAATAGGAGCGACTGCCGTATTGGGTTAAAAACCCATCATTTACTGCCGGAACCATGACCCTAACTTGTATCCCCTTAATTGCGGCATGTTTAATTGCTGCTTTAATCGCTTGATTTGGTACGAAGTATGGACTTGCAATCCAGATTGATTTTGTGGCGTTCGTGATAAGTGAATAGTAAAAGTCACTCATGATCCCCTGTTGTGTATCAGGTCCGCTCGCTACCACTTGGACAGCTCCATCCCCTTGTACCACTTTATTCTTGAATTCTGGACGTCCTTGCAATACATCTTCGCCGCTGACATATTCCCAATCCAAAAGGAAAACGGTATGAAGCATATATACCGCTTCACCTTTAAGGATCATATGTGTATCTCTCCAAAAACCAATGCTTTTATTTCGGCCTAAATATTCCTCTCCTACGTTTAAACCTCCTACAAAGCCAACTTCCCCATCTATGATGATGATTTTGCGGTGATTCCTAAAATTAAATTTTTGATTGAAAAAACCGTGTTTCAATGGCGAAAAGGGATAGGCTTTAACCCCTGCATTTTTCATCCGTTTAACCTCATTATTTGAGAGGCTTAAACTTCCTGCCGCATCAAAAATGAATAAAACCTCCACACCATTTTTTGCTTTTTCAATAAGGATATCTATAATTTCAGTACCAAGCCTGTCGGAACGAAAAATATAGTATTCAATATGGATGAATTTCTCAGCTTTTCTTAATTGTTTTATGATTTCTGTAAACGTTTCGTTGCCATTTTTCAATACTTCCGTTTTCGATGATGTACTAATGGTGGTCTCAGATGCATTTTTGGCAAAAGCTGCGAATGATTTCTGATGATCATTCAAGAACGATAAATCTGGAGAGGATACCCGTGTAACAAGACTCTTCCATTCTTCTCGATCTTTTTTCCTTTTACTTCGGAATAAATACCCCTTTAAATAGAGCTGACCTGAGAATAGATAAAATACATATCCAAATACCGGGAAAAACAAAAGCACATACATCCATAAAAGTGTCTCGTGGGCAAATCTATTTTCGAGCATTAGTGAAAATAGGGTGATAAACATGACCAAAATATATAATCCAATAAAAAATAGCTTCACGTCGAAGCTAACTGAAGTGAACAGGATCATATAAACTGAAGCAATTAATATAAATAAAAATACAATTTCCATCCTTCTTCTTTTCATCTTTTCATTCTCCTACACAGCAATATTTTATATATAAATATCATATACCCATATTTGATGGTAAAAGAAACAAAACACTTACGAAAACCATGTTCGCAAGTGCTTTGTGTATTACCTATCCAGTTATCACTTCATGACAGGAATCAAACTTTCATACAGCTCCATATACTTTAATGACGATGACGTCCAACTGAAGTCTAACTTCATTGCATTTTCGGCCATTTTCCTCCATCTTTTCGGCTGGAATTTGTACAGGCCAACAGATTGCTCAATTGTATGGAGCATATCGTGTGCATTATAATTCGTAAAACTGAAGCCATTGCCTTCACCAGTAAATTGGTTATACGGTATGACCGTATCACGAAGTCCGCCAGTTTCCCTCACTAAAGGCAGTGTACCATAACGCAGTGCCAAGAGTTGGCCGATACCACATGGTTCGAATTGTGATGGCATCAGGAATAAATCAGAACCTGCATATATCCTTCTTGCTAACCCCTCATCAAAATATGTATGGACTGAAACCTGATTTGGATATTGGTCAGCTAAATGACGAAATGCCGATTCATATTGCTCTTCACCCGTACCTAAAAGAATGAATTGAACTCCTTGGTTCATCATTTCATGAAAAACATGGAGAACAAGATCTATTCCTTTTTGATCAACAAGCCTCGTTACCATTGATAAAACCGGGACGTCATCATTGACAGGCAGACCCAGCGATTCCTGAAGCTGACGTTTATTCTCTATCTTACCCTCATAAGAATCGAATGGAACAGCAAGATGTTCATCTGCTGCAGGATTATATTCCTCATAATCGATTCCGTTGATAATACCTTTAAGTTCACCTTTTCTCTTACGTAAAAACCCATCCAGATTTTCCCCGAAATAAGGTATCTGAATTTCTTCCGCATAACTTGGGCTTACCGTTGTGACTATGTTAGAAAAAGCCAGGCCGGCTTTCAAATAACTTACATTCCCATGAAATTCAAGACCATCGATATTAAAATATAACTCACTCAAATCGAGTAATTCAGCTAATACAACTTTAGGATAAACTCCTTGATAGCGTAAATTATGTATCGTAAATATCGTTTTAATATCCTGATAGAATGGATGGTTATGATAATGGGCTTTCATCAAAACGCTGACAAGGCCCGTTTGCCAATCATGGCAGTGTATAACATCCGGTTTTTCTTCCAAATAGGGTAATGCCTCTAAAATTGCACGGGAAAAGAAGGCGAACCTTTCGCCATCATCGAAGAAACCATAACTACCATGCCTTTTGAAATAATATTCATTATCTAGAAAATAATATGTAATTCCGTTAGCAACAAGTTTTTCGATGCCACAAAATTGCTGGCGCCAGCCAACAGGAACTTCAATACTCGTCATATGTTCCAATTCCTGTTTGAATTGGTTTGGAAGATCCCCGTATTTAGGTAGGATGACACTTACATGGACTCCCTGTTTTTTCAGCGCTTTCGGGAGCGCGCCTATAACGTCTCCGAGCCCTCCCGTTTTTATAAAAGGGGCGCATTCTGAAGCAGCAAATACAACATTCATTGCCGCACCTCCTCTATCCTCTATTAAATTACTTCCGCTTTTTTTATTACAGTAGGCTGCTTTAAACCAATGACTGATTTTTCACTAGTAACTCTCACTTCTTTATCAGTTATGATATTTTCAACGATGGCTCCTTCTTCAATCACGCCTTTTTGCATGATGATGCTATTCCTTACTATCGCACCCTTTTTCACCTTTACCCCACGGAAGAGTATACTGTTTTCGACAATCCCTTCAATATCACAACCGTTGGCTATCAATGAATTGGTAACCTTCGAAGAACTTGAATATTTGGTCGGTGCCTCATGTTTGATTTTCGTATAAACATCCCAAGTATCCCCGAAGAAAGAACGGATTACCGAAGGGTTCAGGAAATTCATATTACTGGCATGAAAGCTTTCAATGGAATGGATGAATGGCATATCACCTGTAAAGTTATAGCCTTTTACGGTAAAACGATGAAGATTTGCTTTCACAGCGTCTTTCAAAAAGTCATATTCCCCACTGGCAACACAGCTTTTGATCAAATTCACCAATAGCGATTTACTTATGATGAAAGTTTCTAGACAAACATGGTCACCAGGTCTAGGGATTGTATAAAAGCTAATGTCAGTTATGTCTTCATCCGAATCTACCGAGCAGGTGTGATAGATTGGTTTTTCAATCAATTCCCCTACATAATCCTTATATACCACCGTGATATCCGCTTTATGTTTTTTGTGATAATCAAGTACTTCATTAAAATCCAATTTGCATACATGGCTTCCTGGGGAAATGATGACAGTATCTGCCTCTGCACGTTCGAAAAAGCTGAGATGGTCATAAAATTGCTTCATATCGCCTGTTACCGTTTCATCCGGATGGATAGGGGGCAAGATGTATAAGCCTCCTGAACGCCGATCCAAGTTCCATTCTTTACCTGAGCCAAGATGATCCATAACTGAAAGATACTTTTCTTTTGGGAAAACGGCTACTTTTGATACATCTGCATTAATGAGATTCGACATAGTAAAGTCAATCAAACGGTAGCGTCCACCAAATGGCACAGATGCTACATTACGGTGAGCAGTCAGATCTTTTAAATGTTGTCTTTCATTGATTAAGTTTATAATACCCAACACATTTTCCATAGCATCTTCCCCTTTTTCTAGTTAAGAGTGATCTTTTTTTTGTTTGGATTGATAATGGTCTGATTTTCACCAATTAAGGTAATATCGGATGTCACCGCTGAATTGCCAACTACGGCACCATCTTCTATAACACAATTACTGGCTATGATGCTTCTTTCTATATGAACGTTTTTACCAATCGTGACATTAGGCATGATGACTGAATCTTTTATGGTTGAACCATAGCCCACCTGTACATTATAGGATAAAACCGAATGTTCAATGTTCCCATGTATCATGCAACCTTCATTGATAAGCGACTGACTGACCTCGGCATCCGGTGATATATATTGCGGTGGATGATTTGCATTGCGGGCAAAAATTTTCCATTGCTGATCATTTAACTGGAAATTTGGCGTATCCTCCAATAAGTCCATATGTGCCTGCCAAAGACTTTCGACCGTTCCAACATCTTTCCAATAATCATTAAAACGGTAGGCATATAGCTTTTTTCGATCTTCAAGCATTTTTGGAATGATGTTGCTGCCAAAATCATTGGAAGAATTTTCATCTTTTTCATCATTGATTAAATACCGTCTTAGGGTTTTCCAATTGAAAAGGTAAACTCCCATGGAAGCAAGATTACTTTTTGGGTATTTTGGTTTTTCGTCAAATTGTGTGACTTTATCATCATCATTAGTATTCATGATTCCGAAACGACTTGCTTCCTGCCACGGCACTTGAATGACCGCTATTGTTGCCTCTGCATTTTTTTCAATGTGATAATCCAGCATCTTACTGTAGTCCATCTTATAAATATGGTCACCAGAAAGAATCAGTACATGTTCCGGATCATAGTTATCAATGTATTGGATATTTTGATAAACAGCATTTGCCGTCCCTTTATACCATTCACCGCCTTCTTTCCCTTGATAAGGGGGAAGTACGGAAACTCCGCCAACATCCAAATCAAGGTCCCAAGCTTTGCCATTACCAACATAATCATTTAGAATCAATGGCTGGTATTGGGTCAGTACCCCAACCGTATCTATACCAGAATGAGTGCAGTTACTTAATGGAAAATCGATGATTCTATATTTACCGCCAAAGGGTACAGCTGGTTTTGCCAAACCAATTGTCAATTCGCCTAACCTTGAACCCTGGCCTCCTGCCAATAACATTGCTATCCATTTTTTCGCTCCCATTATTCGGTCACTCTCCCCCGTCTTTTTTTTGTTTGCTTCATAAAAATAGAAATGCCTAATGGAGGTACAGTTATTTCCATGCTGTATGGTTGATTATGGTATGGTATCTTTTTGACATTAATGGGTTCTTCATTGATCTGACCCGATCCTCCGAAAGCTGCTGAATCACTGCTGAAAACTTCAATATATTTGCCTTGCGATGGTACACCTATTTGATAGTGAGCATGAGCCTGTGCAGAAAAATTACAGACAACAATGCAATAATCGCCTTTGCGTTTACCTTTTCTCATAAAGGTGATGATACTTTGTTCACTATTGTTCGGATCGATCCATTCAAAACCTTCCTGGACATGATCCAGTCTCCAAAGGGAGGAAGTTTGGCTGTAAAATTCCTGAAGGGTACGGAAGTAATATGCCATCTTTTCGTGGGATTCATATTCCAAAAGCAACCAATCCAATTGTTCCTCATCTTTCCATTCTATGAATTGGCCAAATTCTCCTCCCATAAAGAGAAGCTTCTTCCCAGGATGCGTCATGAAATACCCAAAAAGTAACCGTAAATTTGCAAACTTCTGCCAATAGTCACCTGGCATTTTATTCAATAATGACTTCTTGCCATGAACCACTTCATCATGTGAAAAGGGCAAGACGAAATTTTCTGAAAAAGCATAGAAAAATGAAAATGTTAAAAGGTTATGATGATATGGCCTTTCATTTGTTTCAAGTTTCATATAACGAAGGATATCGTTAGTCCATCCCATATTCCATTTGTAATTAAAGCCCAGGCCGCCTATATCGGTAGGTGAAGTTATAAGTGGCCGGTCTGTCGCTTCTTCAGCCATCATTAATGCATTGGGATATTTCTTAAAAACCACTTCGTTAAGTTTTTGTAAAAATTGTATGGCTTCAAGGTTTTCCTCACCGCCAAACTGGTTTTTCAGCTTGACCGGCAATGGATTATCATGATTCAAGTAAACCATTGACGATACCGCATCGACACGGACCCCATCAATATGGTATACATCCATCCAAAACATTACATTTGATATAAGGAAACTTATTACTTCTGGTTTAGTAAAATCAAAGTTGTATGTCCCCCATAACGGGCGATCTGCTCTCGTGTAATCAATTGGTTCATAGAGAGGCGTACCATCAAAACGAGAAAGTCCATGCGCGTCTTTACAAAAATGGGCGGGAACCCAGTCAAGGATTACACCTATGCCCTTTTGGTGGCAAAGGTTAATTAAATATTTAAAATCTTCCGGTGAACCGTACCGACTGTTTACGGAATAATAACCTGTGACCTGGTATCCCCACGATTTATCAAAAGGGTGTTCCATTATGGCCATGATTTCAATATGTGTAAAACTATTATCAATCACATATTCAACTAATCTATCAGCCAATTCACGGTACGAATAAAATTCACCATCTTCTTTCTGTTTCCATGTTCCTGGGTGCACTTCATAAATGGACATGGGTTTTTGATAAATATTTTCCTTTTTCCTATCGGCTATCCACTTCGAATCTTGCCATTCAAAATTATCCAGCCTTTTAATGACCGAAGCAGTATTTGGTCTGACCTCCGAATAAAAGGCATATGGATCGGCTTTTAGGATACGTTTATTTCCGGGTGTATGTATTTCATATTTATAGATTTCCCCTTCTTGTAATCCTGGTACGAACAACACCCAGATACCTGAACGCTCGATCCGTTTCATCACATGATCTTTTCCGTCCCAATTATTAAAATTACCGACTACTGAAACTTGCTTGGCATGGGGGGCCCAAACGGTGAAGCGTACTCCTTCATTACCTAATGTTGTCACAATGTGTGCACCAAGCATTTTATAGCTTTCATAAAGGGTGCCTTCATGAAACAAATACAAATCGAAATCGCTTGGATAAATCTCTTGTAGCTGGTCAATAATTGTACTCAATAAAACCCCTCCATCAGTATTAACTCGATAGTATTTTACCCATCCTTCCCCAGTTATTATATATATTCGATGAAAATGATATTAATCCTTCAAATGGAGGTGAAGTTATTGTTATAAATAGCCGTTTTTTTGTAAATTTAAACACTTTTTTAAAGAAAAAAGACATTTATTGTAAAAATATTATTATACCAAGAAAAACTCTTCCCTTTTTTTGGGAAGAGCTTTAAGGAATCCAGTATGAATGCTTCATGTTATTTGTTCATTTCGAATCATGGAAGTCTTCGTCAAGAATAAATAGGATAATGAGACTGACCATGCCAAAGGAGTATTCCCGTTTGGTATATTACTGCCTCCAATATATAACTCAGGAACTTCCCAATTTTCCGGAATGATCATTTTTGTTTTATCTATATATTCATTGACTTTGTTCATCATGCCAAGTTCAAGGTAGCATAAGCCCAACCATGGAAGCCCGAAACACCATTCCGCTTCTTGACCGTCATTATAATAAAGGTCCTTCTCATATCTAATGCAACCATTTGTTCTTTCTAGTCTTTCTGTGACATTCTTCAATATTTCAAGTGCTATTTCACGGTCTACCAGCCGATACGGATAAATCAACGATAAAAGGGCTAAATCCGTCTCTTTTGAATAACTTTCCCTTGGAAGCAGGAAACGAAGTGTTTCTTCTCCCTTTTTAATCAGTTCTTCCTTGACGTTTACCAGCATTTTGACTGAATTCAATCCAGCAACACATGCACCTATGCTTGAAGCGTGGATTTCTATATTTTCTTCCCACATCCCGTTATCTTCCGACTGCCAATATTGCAGGCATTCCAAGTAATTGACCAGCTTTTGGACAATTTCTAAATCACGTTGGTTTCTTATCACCTTTTTACCATGCCTATATCCTTCACCGACACCCCATAAAAAGGCACCTACCGCATCATTTTGGGCATGCCCCCACTCATCGGGCAGTTCTTTTAGCTCAGTGGAATACCTTGCATGGATATGTTCAAATAGAAACTGGGGTTTCTGCACCGTATGAATATCTATCTTCCACTCATAGGTTTGAAATAAGTCGAATAAAGCATGATATGCTTTTTCGTAACGATTGGACGGATCATTTATAAAAGGTATTACTGTATAAACGACATCCCTTATCCAGACATAATTATAATCATCGGAAACGCTTGCAGTATATGCACCATTAGGAAGCCGCATGCGATCAAGAACCTCTAGGGCACCATTAACATTCATCAATTGAACACCTCCATAGTTATTTGCTTATTCCCATTGTAGACAGACTCCCGTTTTCTAAACGTTGGTTGTTTCATTTTCAATTAGAAGCGCTTTCATTTCTGCTAACCAAAACGACCATTCAGAAGTACATTCACCCTAGTTTATGTAATCACTGGCCATTTTGATAATCAAGCTTCCAATGTTCATTAAAAAACGTCATTTGCCTAACCGTAATGAACGAACTCAAAAAGGTGCGGTTTATGAAATATGTTCTTGGGAAATGAAAAACCAGTAATGGCAATCCATTACTAGTTATATCGGCCTATCATTAAAATGTTTAGTAATCATTAAAAGAAATTCAGTAATTTCATCAAGGAAAGCAAGCCAATCATAACCGTAGCCAATCGTCTTCTCGTAAAAACGGCAGCCAGGAAAGCTGTAAAAAGATTTTGCCAAATCCAACCCATTATCCTAAAGTGAAAAGACCTGTTCTATATGCAAAAAGCGCCGCCATTAAGGCTACTTGCTCATGCTTTAGCCAAATGATGCCCCATTCAGGAATCTGCGCATTATTACTAAGCAACGCCAAAAGACCGATTCTAGGTATGAACGAGCCTGTTAGCAAAACCGATACTTAGGTATCCCATAAAATAGGTATACAATTCTTTACTCCTTGGCAATAATTCACCATCATTGACCTCGGAAAAGCCACCGCTTTTCCATTTTAGCATTATCCTGACTCGTATAATTTCACCGTTGTTTTAATAAGTTTCTTCAATTGCTTTTCAGCTGGCGAAGCAGAATGGGCAACTCACTATATATTTCGATGATCTCATTTATCGGCATTCTAACTAAACCGCTGGAAGAAGGGGCAACGAATTCCATGGTCTCATTGGATGTGGTTTCTTCTTGCAGCCCCCATGAGATTTTTCGTAATTGACGATATTCCTGATAGACACCCTTTCCTACAAAACAGACAAGTTTAGGTTTATACTTTTTTATTTTCCTTTTTAATTGTTTCCTTCCTTTTATGTACTCTTCTTTAGTGATATCGTCCGCTCCTTTTGTAGGCCTGGAAACGATATTGGTAAAACCATAACCTAAATCCAGCAATAAAGAGTCTTCAGTCGGTTCATATTTCCT
The DNA here is from genome assembly GCF_046715815.1 of Peribacillus sp. S4. Taxonomy (NCBI): domain Bacteria; kingdom Bacillati; phylum Bacillota; class Bacilli; order Caryophanales; family Bacillaceae; genus Peribacillus; species Peribacillus sp. S4. The sequence continues at coordinate 2,786,474 of NZ_CP175708.1, forward strand.
TGGTGTCAGCCCGGACTCGAAGAGGATTTTCCAAAAGCGATTATTTGGATTCGCATAATGATGACCAGTCTCACCTGAACGAATACTTGGATTGAAACCTACGAACAAAATATCCAAATTTTCCTTTAAATGATCAGAGATGCCTTCCATATTAAAACTCCTTTTCAAATTTGCTATTTAATCATTGTACAAAACTGAAAAATATTTAACTACCTTTTGAACGGTGACTGCTACATAGTATGGGTGCATACCTGACAAATTGTATTTAGAAGACCTATTGCTCCTAAAACATTATGTTCGCCTTCACTGGACAAACTGCCAGACATTAGATATGAATAGGATACCATAGTGGAGGTAAAGATTTTTTTCCAAGGAATAAACAGGTTTTTCCGATGTCCCGGCATAAAGCAAAAACCTGCATGCTTTTCAAAGCTTGCAGGGATTTAAATTAAAGGATATCCGCGATTTTTTTTCATGTACTCATCGTCGGAAATGACAGAAAGCTAAAGGACATTAAGAATATGGCTGAGTGCATTCAATTTGCCCAGTCATTTACTAGTAGTGATTTGAAGACCAATTGTAGGCACGGGGAGGGTTATTGGGGAAACCAAGACAAGCGAAAGACCCGTTATTTCTGGTGGAAATCACGGGAATTTTTGGACGCTGAATTAGCCTCCATCAATCAAATGCCGATATCCAAACAGGCAGGGATTTAAATTCGATAGAGTAAAAGAAATAGTTCCCCCTATTATATTATGTGAAAGTGTAAATCACTCATTTGAACAGTAGGAGCTATAAATTATTGATTCTGCTTCTGTTCTAAAATCATTCAAATCTCTCCGATGGCTTACTTTAGTAAGGGGTACTATGAATTCTTATACATTGGAGTGATAAGTCTCTCGATTTTTAGGAACCCTTAAAAATGGTAATGAATCTATTAAATAAGATCAAGATCCTTTATTAAAACCGCAGCAACTTTATAGTCGCATTCCATTTGGCAAACGACTTTACTCGTAGGCACATACATACCTACGAGTTTATTTACGCATCTGAATTTGCAACTTGTGTACATTCGCTTCTTTCAAACTCGGAAATCAGGAAACATTCTGGCGGTGTTCGATATGATCATCTTTTCTCGCATTGGCCATTTTATTGATGGTAAGGAGAATTCCAGAAAACCATATTATCACGATGCCAGTATAGATGTATATATGGGCTTCAATCGGAATCCATGCAGCTAATAATGTTCTTACATTGATTAAGATAATGAAACCGCCCACTAAAACACCCATTAATTGAGCAGGAAGCATCCTGACGAGCCAGGCTGCAATTGGTGCGGCAACCACTCCTCCAATTATCAACGCTACGACCCAAAGCCAATTGACAGCTTCCCATCCAAGAGAAATGATAAAGCCAAGACTTCCAAAGAAAGCAATGGCAAATTCGCTCGTATCTACAGTTCCTACAGCTTTTCTTGCCGTCATGCCTTTTTTTGACAATAAAACGGGTGTTGCAATGGGTCCCCAACCGCCTCCGCCTGTTGCATCACAAAAGCCTGCAAAAAGGCCTAACGGAATGGATTGTTTTGCTGTCAATGGCTTTACGGTTTCATTTTCCTTTGACGGTTTAAAAATAAATAAAAAGCGGAATAAAACGTATACACCAAGACCAAATAAAAATATGGCAATATACGGTTTTGCTAATTCGGCTGGCAGGTTACTCAGGAAACATGCACCTACAAATGCACCAACAGAACCTGGAATGATCAAGCGATAGACCATATTTTTATCAACGTTCCCAAACTTTATATGTGAGGCTCCGGATACTGCTGTGGTCACTACTTCCGATAAATGAACGGATGCTGATGCTACTGCAGGGGCAATCCCGAATGTCAACAATAAGGAAGTGGAACTCACTCCATACCCCATTCCAAGCGAACCATCGATTAATTGGGCTAAAAACCCGATAAAGGCCAAAACGATTAACTTTTTCATGACATTCCCCTTTTTTCACTAAAATAGAACCTATATCATCGACCCGATGGTACCGTTTGCCTGTATACATCATTTAGATTTCCTTTAAGGCACAAAGAGGCACCTAACCAAAATGAAATGACATGTTGGTTAGGTGCCTTCAGTTTTTCTGATCAGCCCAATGATATATTTTCTTCAGCTTCTACTGGTAAAAGCCTAGCTAAAAAACGATATCTTTCTTTTAAGGAATATTTATAAATATCCTCTATTGAATCTTTCAATAATTTAGATTTTTCTTCTTTTGAAAATGACCCATTCTTTATAATCATTCTTGCTTCAAAAAGGAATTCAAGATATTCTTCATATGATTCATCATATACTTTACCTAGGTCATTCCGTATTTTTTTTGCGAGCGTTGGACTTGCTCCATTGGTAGAAACACTTATGGAAAGCATGCCTCTATTCAATGTGGCCGGTATATGAAAATTACCCAACTCATGATTGCTGATTACGTTAACCAACTGACTTTCGGATGCATTCTCGTAAACTCGTTCATTTACTTCAGTAGAATTGGTAGCAACAATGATTAAAAATGCATCATTATAGTCAGTTTCTTCCACTTCTTTAAGTAAGACCCGAATCTTACCTTCTTTCTCCAACACTTGAAAACCTGTGCATATTTCGGGGCTTACGACGGTAACTTCAGCACCAGCTTCCAATAAGGGGCCCGCTTTAAAGTAAGCTATTTTACCACCGCCAATTATGACACACTTTCTGTTCTCGATATTAAGCGTAATTGGATACATAGGCTCCCTCCCCACTCACTTCATGAATTCGTTCTGATATTGCTTGTTCAATCTTTGGGTGATAACCTAAATATTGGCAAAGTATGATTCTTTGCTTCCCCTTTTTTTGGATCTTTTTTATACTATTTTCAATCGACTGCATTAAGAGACCTGTAAACAATAAGTAAGGAATGATAAATACTTGGTTTGATCGAGATTCCACCGCAAATTCTAACGCTTCTCCAAAGCTTGGTGTGGCAGCTGTCAAATAACACTCTTGCACCCGGATTTTTGGAAACCTGTTCCTTAGCAAAACGGCCAATCGAGATAAATCCCTTTTCACGTCGGGGTCACTGCTGCCCCTTCCAACCAATAAAACCAAGGAATCCTCTGTAACACTTACATTTGTTTCCTCCAACCGTTCCACTAAAATGTCAACCATTTTCTCGCTGACACCAATCGGCCTTCCGTATTTCAATTCAACGGCGGGGTACCGTTCTTTCATTTTATTCAATATGACTGGAATATCATGTTTTGCATGTACAGCTGTCAGCAATAGAACTGGAATGGCCAATATTCTCGTGGCACCTTTTTGGACGCATCGTTCGTAGGCCTCTTCAATCGTAGGAGTTTCCAATTCCAAGAAGCAATACTCTTGAATGGAATATGGCTGTGCTTGCATACAAACTTTAATAAAATCAATGGCTTGGGCTGAAGCTTCTTTAACACGGCTGCCATGGCAAATATATAAAATGGCTTCCATTAAAAGGCCTCATTCGCCAACAAATTTTCGGTTTGTTTTCCTTCAAACCATTTGATTTTTTCCCGTAAATTAACGACATCCCCCACGACTATCATGCAAGGATTCGAAATTTGTTCGTTATTGGCGGTTTCCACTACTTTAGCCAACGTACTGACAGCTGTTTTTTGCGTTGTTAATGTACCCCAATGAATAAGGGCTACCGGAGTCTCGGGGCTTTTTCCATGTTCCAAAAGTTTTCCTTGAATATATGGCAGGTTTTTAACACCCATATAAATGGCTAATGTATCGATTCCTTTTGCAAGGGATTCCCACTTTATATTATCCTCTTCATCTTTTTTCCGATGACCGGTAACAATTGCAAATGATGAAGCATGGTCCCTATGTGTAACTGGAATTCCCGCATAGGCTGTAGCAGCGATTCCAGCCGTAATTCCTGGTACGATTTCAAAGCTCACGCCACTTTTGGCAAGGGCTTCCGCTTCCTCACCGCCTCTCCCAAAGACGAATGGATCGCCGCCTTTCAAACGGGTGACTATTTTTCCCTTTTTTGCATATTTAACGAGGAACCGATTGATGGTATCCTGCTGCAACAAATGATAATCCGGCAGTTTACCGCAATTAATCAGCTCGACACCGTCTTTTGCATGATTCAAAAGTTCTTTATTGACAAGTCGATCATATAAAATGACATCAGCTTCTTGGATGCATTTTAATCCTTTTAATGTAATTAAATCTGGATCTCCGGGACCGGCTCCTACTAGATATACTTTCCCCATTTTTGCATCCTGCCTTCCCTTAGAGAATTGTTTCGAATTCCGATAAAACGAAACCTGCTCCATTTTTAATTTTCCTTTTTTCATATAATGAGATGTCATCCACTTCAGGCATTTTCAAATAATGCTTTTCCAGCTCGATATCAACAAGATCAAACGCCTTTTCATCTGAATCGGCAACAATGATGACATGAATTGGTTTTTCCTTGATAGTGACTTCAAAACGGTATAGATTCATGGAATGCTTACCTTCCCCTATTAAACGGCCACTTCCGCTAATATATCATCAAGTTTACTTTGTAATTCGTCTACCCCTACCCTTTCCACAAAGTCGAGAAAGGTTTCGGAAAGAAGTTTAGTTTCTTTGAAAAATAGGATCATTTCTTTCAAAACATGATGGAGCTTTTCAGCTTCCACTTTTCCTTTAAGCTTTTCATTGAACTTCCCGCCCTCATTCAGCGTTCCTCCAACGTATATCTCAAAAGCCTCGACCATCTTTTTATCCTGATTTTTCATTTTTATGCCTTGCAGCCCTATTTCGGCGATGGCTCTTTGACCGCAATTATTCGGACAGCCGACCATATGCATCCTTACAGGCACATCGAGATCTATTTCCTTGTCCAGTGATTCAGAAATGGTCCTCATTCGGTTTTTCGTTTCAACAAGAGCCAGGTTGCAATACTCGATGCCTGTACACGAAACGGAGTACCCAATGAATTTCTTTGGTTGATATGGAAATCTTTCGAAGATGGATTCCTGCTTTAATTCCTCAAGTTTTGCATCCGGCACATTAGGAATGATTAGATTTTGAGAATTACAGTTGCGGATTTCACCATTTCCATATTTTTTTGCAAGTTCGGCAAACTCGATCACTTCGTCTGGGTTTAGACGACCAACTGGTATATTGACGCCAACATAATTCAGACCATCTTGCTTTTGTTTATGGATGCCGTAGAAATACCCTGCATTCCATCCCTTCACCGCACTTTCTCCCTTTTCAGGAAGCGGACCGGTGTATTCCAGCAATTTTTCCTTGAATTGTTCAGGACCCCAGTCAGCGACAAGGAATTTCAAACGTGAGCGATGACGCTTTTCACGGTACCCAAAGTCACGGAATATCGTAGTGATGGCGGCAGCCACTTCCACCGTTTTTTCAGGTAAAATGAATAAGTCAAGTTCTTCTGCCAGCATCGGAACGGAGGAAAGCCCACCCCCTACTTTTACGTGAAAACCGACTTCCGTTACTCCATCAATTACTTTAGTAGCTGGATTGAAGGAAACACAGTTGATTTCAGCATTTGAAGCATTATGGATATTGGCACTTATGGACATTTTATATTTCCGCGGAAGGTTCGAATAGTCTTCGTTAAGGCGGAAATACTCAAATACATCATAAAGTACCTCGCGTGTATCAAAAAGTTCATCAGGATCGATGCCTGCCAATGCATTACCGATGATATTACGGGTTATATCACCACAAGCTCCAGCCGTAGTCATTCCAACCTTTTCTAAACGATTCAATATATCCGGGACCTGTTCGATGGTCAGCCAATGGAATTGAATGGCTTGTCGGGTTGTAATGTCATATACGTCCCTCCCGTAATCTTTAGCGATGTTAGCTAGAGTTATTTGTTGATCATAAGTCAGGATACCTCCGGGAATAACGACTCTCATCATCCAATAACCAGCTTCTTTTGGCCGTTGCAGGTATAAACCTGCCCACTTGAACATATCCCATTTCTCTTTAGGGATGGAATCAAACCCATTTGCTGCGTAATGTGGAATATCATCAAATATCTTCAAGCCGTCTTTTTCCAATTTCCAGATTTCCGTTTTATTTTTAGCGATTAGTGGATTTTCCGACCAAAATTTCTCGTAAACCATTACATTTCCTCCTTGATTAAATCGCTTTCTTTGCTGTTAAATAACCGATTACCTGTTCAACGCACTCTTCAATGCTGTATTGGTCGGATTCTAAAATGATTTCCGGTTGTTCAGGTTCTTCGTATGGAGAGTCGATTCCGGTAAAATCTTTAATGATGCCTTTACGGGCCTTGTCATAAAGTCCTTTTGGATCACGCACTTCGCACTCTTCGATCGGACACTTTATGTATACTTCAATAAACTCCCCTTCTTCGAGTAAATCACGTACAATCTGCCGATCTGCCCTGAAAGGTGATATGAAAGCGGTCAATACGAACTGCCCACTATCCACGAATAACTTGGAAACCTCACCGATCCGCCTAATATTCTCGGTTCTATCTTCTTCAGAAAAACCTAAATCTTTATTTAAGCCATGACGGATATTATCACCATCCAAAACATAACTTCGAATATTCCGATTGTATAACTCTTTAGCGACCGCGTTTGCAATCGTTGATTTTCCGGAACCCGATAGTCCTGTAAACCATAGAACCGTGCTTTCATGCCCGTTCTGCTTCCGTCGGTGCTCCTTGGTCAATGACGTCTCATGCCATGTGACATTCGTACTTTTACTCATTTGATAATCCCCCTCTTCATGTGGCCCTTCCATTTATGTCCAATCAGTTATAAACTTCATTTTTTTTTAGACCTTCTATCAACACCTCGATGACTTCCTTACGGCTAAAGGTAGCTGGAGGAATTTCTCCATTACGCAACATTTCCCTTACCTTCGTTCCAGACAGGATGACATGATCTTCCTTGCCATGCGGACAAGTTTTAGCGGAAGCCATATTGCCACATGCTTTACAGTAAAAACTATGTTCAAAGAATAATAGCGTGATTCCTAACTCATCTGCGTTAAAGTTCCCAAAGATTTTTTGGGCATCGTATGTGCCATAATAATCGCCCACACCAGCATGATCACGTCCGACGATAAAATGGGTGCAACCATAATTTTTACGGACCATCGCATGGAAAATGGCTTCTCTAGGTCCTGCATAACGCATGGCAGCAGGAAAAACTGCAAGGGAGACGCGATCCTTAGGATAATATTTGTCAAGCAGCACTTTATAGCTTTCCATTCTTACATCTGCCGGAATGTCATCTGATTTAGTGGCACCGACGAGAGGATTTAAGAATAAACCGTCGACGATCTCCAATGCTGTCTTTTGAATATATTCATGTGCACGGTGAACAGGGTTCCTCGTTTGGAAACCGACAACCGTTTCCCATCCTTTTTCAGCGAAAGCCTTCCTTGTCTCGACTGGGTCCAAATAATGAGCTTGAAATAGCGGACGCTCTATTCTCTTGATCAACTTTATTTCCCCGCCGACATATACATCCCCGCGGTTATATAAATTTTTCACTCCAGGATGCTTCTCATCCGCTGTTTGATATACCAATGTCGCTTCCAATTGCTTATCTGGAGTGTAAATGTCGGACACGGAGAGAACCCCGTATGTTTCACCATCATGGGTTAATGTTACTTCTTCACCTATAGTAAGGCTTCCTGCAGTTTCTTCGGTCAAAGGCAACGTAATCGGGATGCTCCATACATGTCCGCTGCTAAGCCTCATATCCTTTACCACTGTCTCATAGTCACTTTTTGTAAAAAATCCTTTAATCGGGCTGTAGGCACCAGTCCCTATCAATTCAAGATCGCTTAAAGCAATTTCATCGATTTCGATTGACTTCGTTATTTTACTAAAATCATATTTTGGTTCCCAAAGATCGATTAATGTTCCTCCGTGCGGTAAACTGATTGTCATGCTAATTTCCCCCTATGGTTTCTATTTATTTAAGCCTATAATTTCTATTTATTTAAGATAAATGCAATCCGCATTCCGTTTTTTGAGCCCCTTGCCAACGGCCTGAGCGTAAATCATCTGCATTGAAGGCAGGTGCAGTACACGTTTTACATCCAATGCTCGGATATCCATTATCATGCAGGACATTATATGGAAGTCCATTTTTGTGGGCATAGCGCCAAACATCTTTCCATGTCCAATGTATGAGCGGGCATATTTTAACTGATTTGAACTTATTATCCTTATTGATATACTCGGTCTTAGCCCTTGTTTCGGATTGCTCCCTCCGCAGTCCCGAAAGCCAGGCTGTTGCCGATGAAAGCACATCTGTAAGCGGAACGATTTTACGGATGTTACAGCATTTATTGGAATCACTAAGCCATAATTCATCGCCATATTCCGCCGCTTGTTCCTCAAGCGTCAAGTCAGGTTTCTTCATTTCGATCAAAAGCTTCGGATATCGCTTCTTCACTTCCTCGATCAATTGGTAAGTTTCCTCAAAATGAACATCTGTATCTAGGAAAACTATTTTTGCCGAAGGATTGACCTTCGCCAATAAATCCGTAAGCACGATGCCTTCAATACCAAAACTGCAAGCATAAATCAGTTTGTCTCCATAATGGTCATTCGCCCATTGCAGAACTTCCAAAGCACCTTTTGTCTCAGTGTCTTCAGGAAATACGGGGAAGTCCCCTGTATTGAAATTTTCATAGTTTATTAATGCAGCCAACTTTGTAGCCCCCTCTAAAAACTTGCTGTATCAGGTTAGAGTAACTGTTGATCAATTCCCGTTGTAATATCCCCCGGGTTATTTGAATCTAGGAAAAAGAGACGAATCTAACCAATACTCTCTTTATATCAGTTAAACCCGCCTCTAGTTTTTCTAGTCAGCAGATACCTTATTTAATTCTTAGTTTTTCATTTCTCTCCATTTGAATGATTTTACCATCCTGGACAATAAGTGTAATGGATCCATATTTCATTGAATTAAGCATTTCTTGAAGTCGTTCAAAAATTTCTTCAAGCTGATTCTCTTTATTCAAACCAGTTCCTCCTTTAAGAAAACCCGCGAATATTTTATTTTAATTTTTTTAGATTTATATAATTCCATACAACCTTACATTGTTATGGTCTGCCTAAAATTTTCACAAAAAACAAAAATCTTTCCATGATGGAAAGATCGCAAGGTAAATATCTTTACCTTATCTTCCAAAATGATCAACATTTTGTTGGAGTTAGCACCTTGCATCCATCATGCAGGTTGCCGGACTTCAAAGGGCCAATTCCCTCCGTCGCTCTGGATAAGTTTTATTATTTTAAATATTAACATATATTTAATCCTTGTCAATGGAGTTTTCTTATAAAATAACTTGGTTTAATATTATGGATGAACTGTTATTTTTATACACACTATTCAATTTATGATTTTATGTTCATATAAATACGAAAATAGACTCGTCTTTTTAGATAAAATCTCCAAAAAAATGAGTCTATTTTCATTAATAGGCCTAATATTGACGCGTATTATTCTAAAAAAATTTCTAAGGTTCCAGTCTTTTTATAGAAGGAATTAATTTATTGAAGTCATTAATTTCTTAACTGTATCGCTTCTACAAATTCTTGAACCTGACTCTGGACGCGATCAATTAAATGCAAATCATTGATTGGATTTTCTGGATTCTGTTTATCTATTTCCTTATCAACAAAATAAATCCCCTGCAGCGGCTCGCCTTTTAATATTGAAATTAATGGTTTAAGCGCATAGTCAATCGCCAATAGATGCCTGTTACTTCCACCAATCATGATTGGCAACACCGGCTTACCCTTAAAAGCACCTTCTGGCAGCAAATCAATCAATGCTTTCAATACACCTGTATAAGAAGCCTTATAAACCGGTGAACCTATAATGACTCCTCTGGCTGCTTGAATTCGCTCTGAAAGCTTTGAGATATCCTCGCTATTATATTTCCCTTGGAATAAATCATCTGCTGAGAAATCCGTAATCGAGAAATAAGCTGTAGTAAATCCTGCATTTTCGACTAATGATTGAATATGTTTTAGTGAAATGTCCGTTCTTGATGGAATAGCCGGACTTCCTGATAAAATTACGATATCGCTCATTTGATACCCTCCAATGTTACAAGATTTCCAGATATAATTTTCTTAAAGCATTTCGTGAAGTATACATTTATCGTAATTGTCTGAAAAATATAAGTCAAATCTTACACTCTGGACTCCTACTCTTAATGAAAAAAGAAACGGTCATATTTACGGCTTGATGCTCATGCCCTTAAATATGACCGTTTCATTATGTATGATTTTGTTTCCCATGAATACCATATACCAAAAGTTGAGCAATGCTCTTAATTCGTTCAGAAGTAAAATATGGCTCCTTTTTTTGTTGATGGATCTCATAATGTGTAGATAAAGCCAATGTGAAAGAAATGATCCCTACATTAAATAAAATAATATCAGAGATATATTGTATCTCTCCGCTATCTATTCTCTTCTGTATTTCAATATGCCTGGCATTTGGCTTGAAAATCTGATCTACATATTGCTTTGAAATATCTTGATCGAATTGTGTTTCCCTAAATAATATCGAAAACTGTTCTTTATTTTCAAGAATTTTTTTTATCATGGTAGTAACATGATTCTCCACTAGATCATCCGTGGATAGATGGCTAGTCCCATCTTCAGATTCCTCTTTTTCATTAGGGGTAATTGTAGCCAAAAGCAAATCTTTTTTGCTGTCAAAGTATTTGTAAATAGTAGCTTCGGAAACATTGCATGCAGAGGCAATTTCATTCGTTCTTGTCATGTCAAAACCTTTAGTGGCAAAAAGAGTCCGGGCTACATTTATGATTCGTTCTTTGGTTTGCTGCCCTTTTTTCAAAAATATCAACCTTCTTTTATAAAGATAAGACCGGTTTCACCCATCTATTTCCCATGATATATCGCTGGTATCAATCGGTCAATATTACCTTTGATCTATTAGAATTCAATATTCCCATATATCATAAATAGAAAACATCATCTGGTTGGGACATGTTTTCTATTTATGAAAAAAATCACTTAAAAGATGCATAGCCATCATCGACCATGACTACACTTCCATTGATCGCATCCGCTTCCTCTAACGATAATAGATAGACGGCATTTGCAATGGCTTCTGGCTTAATCAATTCACCGCGCATTTGACTTGCTTTCAATTTATCGATGATTCCCATGTCTTTATAACCTTGTATGATAGGAGTGTCGACCCCGCCCGGCGCAATGCCCACAACGCGTATGCCATGAGCACCCAATTCCAAAGCTGCTGTCTGTGTCATCATTCTTACAGCGCCTTTAGTCGCCTGATAGGCAAAAGTCCCATGGGAAGCTAAGTAGCCAAACACGGAAGCGGTATTTATAATGACTCCCTTGTTACCCAGTTCCTTCATTTTCCGTCCTGCTGCCATGATTCCAATGGCCACTCCGTACTGGTTCACCCCAATCGTTTTGTAGTAACCTTCCATATCTTGGTCTAGGATCATACCGCCCGCACCAATGCCGGCATTATTAAACATGATATCGAGCCTTCCGTATGTTTCCACTGCTTTATTGATTAACGATTCAACATCTTCCTACTTAGAAACATCCGTTTTAACATAAATCGCCACTCCACCATTAGCTGTTATCTGATCAACGGTTTCCCGACCCATTTCTTCATTAAAATCCGCAACAAACCTTGTCCCCTTTTGCTGCAAATTTCAGGCATGTGGCTCGGCATAAACCGCTTGCTCCCCCTGTGATAACTGCAACTCTTGCTGTCATATACATTCCCCTTCCAAATAAGTAAGTAAACACTTACTTTTTAATATAAAAGTAAAGAATAGTAAATTCAAGCAATATGTATTTTTATAGAGTTTTGAGCTTTCAAAAGTAAAGCTGTCCTATTAATAGGACAGCTTCATTTGTTTAGCAGGTTTTCAATTCGGCCTTACTTACGGATGTCTTCACCATTTCAATGAAAAGTTGAAGGAAGCGATCATCACCTGTCAATTCTGGATGAAATGCACTTACGAGGACATGGTCTTGTCTCGCAGCCACTACATTCTCTTCATAAACAGCCAATACTTCTACACCTTCTCCAACTTCATCAGCAAATGGCGCCCGGATGAATACTGCCTTATATGGGGCTTCCATTCCTTTGATGGATAGGTCAGCCTCGAAACTTTCCCGTTGACGTCCAAATCCGTTCCTTTTCACGGAAATGTCCATTAGTCCGAGATAGGCCACCTCATCGCCAGTCAATTCATTTGCCGCCAATACCATCCCAGCACATGTACCGAAAATTGGTTTTTTATCTTCGAAGAAAGTTTTGATCGGTTCCATAAATCCATAACGATCCATTAGCTTCCTCATCGTCGTGCTTTCTCCGCCTGGAATGATCAAGCCATCGATTTCCCGCAACTGTTCCGGTTTTTTTACTATAATCGCTTGTTCGCCGGCAGCTTTGATTTGGTTCAAGTGTTCTTCAACCGCTCCCTGTAATCCCAAAACACCGATCGTTATCATATTACCATCCACGTTCCTGCATCCGTTCTGCCGGAGCTAGTTTGGAAATATCAATGCCCTTCATTGCACTGCCCAATTCTTTTGACAACTTGCCAATCAATTCATAATCGGTGAAATATGTAGTCGCTTGAACGATTGCGGATGCGAATTTTTCTGGAGTTTCAGATTTAAAAATACCAGACCCAACGAAAACGCCATCTGCTCCCAATTCCATCATCAATGCAGCATCTGCTGGAGTGGCAATTCCGCCCGCTGCAAAGTTAACTACAGGCAATTTACCTGTGCGTTTGATTTCTCTTAAAATTTCAAATGGGGCTCCAAGATTTTTTGCCTCTGTCATTAATTCATCATCACTCATGATGCTAACTTTGCGAATTTGTGACTGTACCTTTCTCATATGACGCACAGCTTCCACAATATTACCTGTTCCTGGTTCTCCTTTTGTACGAAGCATGGATGCTCCTTCACCAATACGGCGCGCAGCTTCGCCTAAATCACGGCAGCCACAAACGAAAGGTACTGTGAAATCACTTTTTAGAATATGGTATTCTTCATCCGCAGGAGTCAGCACTTCACTTTCATCGATATAATCCACTCCCATGGATTCCAGGACCCTTGATTCAACGATATGGCCAATCCTTGCTTTAGCCATGACCGGGATTGAGACTGCATTCATTACTTCCTCGACAATTCGCGGATCTGCCATTCTTGCTACGCCGCCAGCCGCACGGATGTCGGAAGGTACCCTTTCCAATGCCATGACAGCGACCGCACCAGATGCTTCTGCGATTTTTGCTTGTTCTGCGTTAATGACGTCCATGATTACGCCACCCTTTTGCATTTGTGCCATTCCTCTTTTTACTGTGTCAGTTCCTAATAATTTTTCCATTTTTTTCTTCCCCCTAATATTTTCATTTTTTAGATTTGTTAGGCTTAGTATAAAAAAGAGTTGACCACATTGAAAGTGTCAGTTTTAATAAGTTTAATGAGGTCAGTAAAAATTTATCAAAAAGGTGGCAACAAAATGAATATGCTTTCTTGCGATTTAAATCGGTTAAGTGAAGTACCTTTGTACGAACAATTATATTCATATATTAAAAAAGAAATCATTGAAGGCCGTCTTCTTTACGGCACAAAACTACCTTCCAAGCGGAAATTGGCAGAGTTCCTTCAAATAAGTCAAAATACCGTGGAGACTGCATATGAACAATTGACTGCTGAAGGATACGTTGAAGTCATACCAAGAAAAGGGTACTATATTCAAACTTTCGAGGATTTAGAGTATACACAAACTAACCAAGTATCAGTGGAACAAATCAATCATAAACAAGGGGAATTGCTATATCATTTTCATCCCAGCCAAATTGACACGGAACATTTCCCATTTGAAAAATGGAGAAAATACATGAAAAGCAAAATCGATGAATCACATCAAGATCTTCTTTTACTTGGGGATTCTCAAGGGGAATATGAATTACGATGTGAAATTGCCCATTATTTGTATCATGCACGTGGTGTTCAATGTGTCCCAGAACAGATCATCATTGGTGCAGGAATGGAAATTTTATTACAGCAGCTTGTCCTTCTATTCGATAAAAATGCCATCTATGGTGTTGAAGATCCCGGGTATCACTTGATTCATCGGATTTTACGCAGCTACCCAAATGAAGTCCATCCACTGCAAATTGATGAAGAAGGCGTAAAGGTGAACCAAATTGAAGATTCAAACATCGACGTTGTGTATGTCACTCCCTCACATCACTTCCCCAATGGGACAATCCTATCCGTTAACAGACGGACGCGATTGTTGAACTGGGCTCAAGGGGCAGCAAACCGCTATATTATCGAAGACGATTATGATAGTGAATTTCGTTATAGTGGAAAAACAATTCCTTCCTTACAAAGTATGGATGCTGGTGATAAGGTGATATATTTAGGGTCATTTTCAAAATCATTGATGCCATCAATTCGGATCAGTTATATGGTTCTTCCCGCTCCATTGTTACAAATGCATCAACAGGAATTGTCTTTTTACCATTCAACCGTTTCACGGATTGATCAGCACGTGTTGACACAATTCATGAAGGAAGGGGATTTTGAAAAGCATTTAAATCGGATGAGGAAAGTGTACCGTCGGAAGTTGGATAAAGTGATTGATCTATTTAAACCCCATCAACAAATAAAAATCATTGGAGAGCGATCAGGATTGCATATCGTCCTCATCGTCAAGAACGGCATGGATGAACAGACACTTATTCAAAAGGCAAACGAAGACCATATTAAAATTTATGGATTATCAACATATTCAATCGAGAAAATTGACGAACATCCTCCAAAAATTATATTGGGCTTTGCAGGGATTCCTGAATCCGAATTGGAAAAAGCCATTCACCTTTTATTGAACTCATGGGGGTTATAAATATAAAGAAGTTCACTGTCATGAACTTCACGAACTGTAGACAAACTTTCGCTCGAGTTTGTCTACAGTTTTTTTAGCTTTTACATATTGAACGTCGATTTCCACTTCAGGCACTTGCTTTCCGCCGGCGGTCGGCCCTCGGCTTTTACCTGAGGGGTCTCCCCTAGACGCGCTTTTAGTAGTGGCACGGCATTTCTGACAAGCATATCGTGGAAGATGCAGATCATCTGCGTCATTTTTAGATCTATAACCTATATATGCGAAACATAAATAAACGATTGAGTGTGTATTCGTAGATGCAAAAGAAGCATGATATGAGTAAGACTGCTTTAAGGGGACTTAAAAAGTTGCCGATGCAAGCGATGCTTACTTTCTCTGCCATTAATTTAAAGAATATGGCCAATTGGACATGGCTAGGTCCAAAAGTGGCATAACATAGTGGCTCATAGAGCCCCAATTTCTTAACTTTAGGAGATATTTCAATGAAAATGTCAAAAGAGGTTCGGAATGGTCTCATCCTGATTCCCTCTCACGATTGTATCGGGATGATTACCCTGATTTTAATACAAGACTTTTCTTTGTGATGAAATTCGGATTGAATGTCTGGAGCCCAGCCACTGCTTGAAGCATGCGGTGAGGAGTATTTGGCAGGACGTCGACCTTAAGGGAACGGAATCATCATCCGGACCGCAAAATTTATGCTCCGGGGTTCGAATAATTCGTTGTCGGTCAAATAAAGTGCGGTTTGGACGAAAAACGGCTTCGTCTGAAAACAACTGAGAGGTTTTTCAAATAAAAATAATGCAGGCAAACTCATTTTTCTACGAGTTTGCCTGCATTCTGACCACTCTTGTGGATTTTTTTAACTTTTAGATAAATACAGTTCCATCATATCTTTTGGTACCATGCTCCCTCCGGTAGCCCAGATGACATGCGTCGACTGGTTCATTTTATCCAGCAGTTTTTGATCCATAAGATATTCCCTTCCTTCTTTAGCTGACAAAAGTTGTATCGGACCAAATGCTCCTGCTAGGGCAGATGGCTCTAAATAATGGCCTTCGGTCTCTGCCATTTCCTTGAGTAGTTCGAATAACCTTCTATCCTCAATGGTATAGCTCCCGCTTAACATGGTCGTCATCATACTGGAAACCAATGCTGAAGGCCTTCCTACTGCAAGACCATCCGCTTCCGTCTTATTATCGATGCCAAAGTCCTGAACCGAAACTTTGTCATGAAGTCCTGTCATCAATCCGAGCGTCATGCATGGTGAATGTGTCGGCTCTGCAAAAAAACAATGTACATCATCTTCAAAGGCTAACTTGAGCCCATATGTTATGCCGCCTGGCCCGCCGCCGACACCGCATGGTAAGTACACAAACAAAGGATGATCTTCATCTACGGCAATCGACATATCTTTCAATTGTTTCTTCAGTCGCGTTGCAGCTGTCGCATAACCTAGCAGCAGATCCATGGAATTTTCATCATCAATAAAGTGGCAATCGGGATTAAGTGATGCTTCTTTACGGCCTTCTTCTACAGCTTTACTATAATCATCATCATATTCCTTTACAATGACACCCAGACTAGTTAATTTATCCTTTTTCCACTGTTTGGCATCTGCAGACATATGGACCGTTACTTTAAATCCCAGCTTCGCGCTTATTATTCCAATACTCATTCCTAAATTGCCGGTTGAACCGACAGCAATCGAATATTTTGAAAAAAGCTCCTTATATTCATCACTCGCAAGTATTCCATAATTATCAGTCCGCTTTAAACCGCCATGCTTCATTGCTATTTCCTCAGCACGTTTTAAGACCTCATAAATACCTCCGCGTGCCTTGATTGAACCTGATATAGGTAAATGACTGTCACATTTCAGCAAAAGTTTTCCCGCAATTTTAGTTCCATAGGATTTTTCCAAGTTTTTTTGCATGAAAGGAATCTCTACTAGAGGTGATTCAATGATCCCCTCCATTGGTTCAGTTTCTGGAAATGCTTTAATTATATAATTGGCAAATCTATTTAATATTTCTTCAGCCGATTTAACTTGTTCAGCTTGGACGATTGGATTTTCTTGTTTGTTACCGTAATCTGGATTCTTCCAGAAGACTTCATTCATCTTTATCACATTATTAAGTATAGGATCTTTCGCTTTCCATTCGTTAATCGATAATCCTGCGATTTTATGCATCTCCTCAGCAGTCCCTCCCCCAAATGTAGTATTCATCATCTACTATAACTCAACAAACTGTAATAAAGATTACACTTTTCACTTTTTTACGAATTATCAGCTTAGAAAGTTAACTTCACTTTTAATTTCCCTCGCACACTATTAATGAACCAAATTTCCTCAGCGTTATTGAGGTCAGCCTTTGAAATGTTTTTTACCTTGATTTCCTTCTTCCTGATCAATTCTTGACGAAATGTTCCTGCAAGCAAACCTGATTCCACCGGAGGGGTATAGAGGTCACCATTTATCTTTACCACTACATTTCCGTTCGTGAATTCCGTAATGTATCCTTCTTCATTCCAAAGCAGAACATCCTGGAAGTCGGGATTATTCATTTGAAAGCCTTCATAGACATCACGATTGGTGGTCTTATGAAATAGAAATGGATTTGCCCTTGATATTGGAGCTTCAGCTAGTATGGCCTTGAATTCTGGATCAAGGGGCTTGATTGCTTGTCCCAAGACTTCAATTTCACCATTTTCATGTAGTAGTACCCTAACTTTTTGGAGCGTCCCATGGTTTATTTCCGCATACTTTTGGAGTCGATCTCTAAGATACAATTCAGAGAATCGATAATCGAAGTACTCAGCGGATTGTTTCATCCTGTCGATATGATCATTCAACAAATAATATTCGCCATCGCTGAGCTTTATCGATTCCAATAGTTTGTAAGCAGGCCGTTCAACCGTTAATAATTTGGCTTTTAAAAAGGCTTCATCATATTCTTCCGATAACTCGGAATCCCAAGTGATCCCCCCGCCAACCCCATACTCGGCTTTCCCTGTTTCCTTATCAATCACGACCGTACGAATCGGCACATTAAAAACGGCTTCGGATTCAGGAGTGATAAACCCGATTGCACCGCAATAAACTTCACGCGGTGAATTCTCGATATCAGCGATGATTTCCATCGTTTTAATTTTAGGTGCCCCTGTTATCGATCCACAAGGAAAAAGGGCCTTGAATATATCAATGATTGTTGTTCCTGGATTCGTATCGGCTGTAATCGTGGATGTCATTTGCCAAACGGTCGGATATTTTTCAATTGCCTTAAGTTGTGGAACTTCGACACTTCCTGGTTCCGCAATCATTCCCAAATCATTTCTTAGCAGGTCCACAATCATGTAGTTTTCAGCCTGATTCTTTTCCGAGGCTGCCAACCATTCAGCATTGAGCTGATCCCCTTTCAGTGTCGTTCCCCGCTTTACCGTTCCCTTCATGGGCCGAGTAATCAGCTGACCATCTTCCCAACGAAAAAACAACTCGGGTGAAGCCGATAGGATTCGATGTGAACCCACGTTCAAATATGCACTATAGTTCGAGCGTTGGGCTCTCTTCAAACGTTCAAAAAAAGCGAAGTCATCTCCTTCGAACTGAGATTGCAAACGCATCGTATAATTGACTTGGTATGTGTTGCCTTTCTTGATTTCTGATTTTATTCTTTGAAATCCAGAACGATAGGCATTTGAATCCGTTTCTGATTGCCATTCAGCTAAATGAAAAGCCTCGGTCACTTTTTCAGGTATTTCCGCTTCCGGTTTATCAAAAATCCCGAACCATAATAATGGCATTTTGGCTCCATCTTTTACTTTAAAGGATTGTTCAAAAGCAGGTGCCGCTTCATAGGAAACATATCCCGCTGCATAATTCCCCTGTTCGATCGCTTCCTGGACTTTTTGGAATTGGGGAAGGACATCCTCAATTGAATGGGCGGTGATCACTTTTTTCGGATTCGCAAAATATAGTGGCCTGCTGTCACCTTGTTTATCTGTGAAGTGAAATATTAAGAATAAAGGATCTTCTCGTTTCATTACTCTCTCCTAACTATGTTTATGAAGCCAATCGGTATGTATTTTTATAAAAAAGCTTGCAGACACGGGATCTGCAAGCTCATTCTTTAACAATTATTTCATTCCAGTAACCTCTGCAATGATTTCATAAGAACGAAGGCGTGCATCCTGATCATAAATGGCAGAGTTTATAATCATTTCATCCGCCTGTGTTTCATTTAAAAATCCCTGCAACTGCTCTTTTACCTCTTTTGGATTACCTATAATGGAAGCGTTCAGCTGCTTCATGACAATGGCTTTTTCATATTCTGTCCAAAGGCCTTCCATCGTATCAACTGGAGGAGCTAGTTGACCGGGTGTGTTCCGTATCAAATTCAAGAACTGCTGTTGATATGAAGTAGCAATCCTTTGCGCTTCTTCCGTAGTATCGGCTGCAAAAACATTGATACCAACCATGACATAAGGTTTATCTAGAACGTCGGATGGTTGGAAATTATTGCGGTAGCGGGCTAAAGCTGGTTGAGTATTTTCAGGGGAAAAATGGCTTGCAAATGAAAATGGCAATCCCAGCTGTGCTGATAATGCTGCACTGAACCCACTTGAACCAAGCAGCCAAATCGGGATGTCCTGCCCTTCTCCAGGAATGGCGCGAACACGATTATGTTTAGAATCCGCATCTAAATAGCTACGGAGCTGCGCCAATTGTTCAGGAAAATCCTGACCGTTATTACGTACATCACCCCGAAGTGCCATGGCTGTATATTGGTCGCTTCCCGGAGCACGCCCCAGTCCTAAATCTATTCTACCAGGATACATTGCTTCCAATGTTCCAAATTGTTCTGCGATAACCAGCGGTGCATGATTCGGTAGCATTATGCCTCCAGAACCTACCCGAATCCTTTCCGTCCTACCTGCAACATAGCCTATAAGTACTGACGTTGCAGAGCTTGCAATCCCAGGCATGCTATGATGTTCTGCAACCCAGAAACGGTTGTAATTCCATTGCTCTACATGTTTAGCTAATTCTACTGTATTTTTAAAAGCTCCCGAAACTGTACCACCTTCAACAATAGAAGCCAGGTCCAGAACGGAAAAAGAAATGTCGCCAAGTTTTTTTGCATATTGATCAGCATTCATATCTTCATCTTCTTTCTTTCAATTATGATAAATCGGACGCAAAGCCATCATATAGAAAATACACAAAAAATGCACATAAAATGCTTAAGGATTAACTGTTAAGAATTTCCCTGGCAATCAATCGAAACGAATTAAGCCGATCCTCCAACTTATGAGTGATGGTTATCAACATGATTTCATCTGCCTGATATTTCTCCTGAATCGTCAATAGGCGATCCTTAACTTGTGAAGGGGTACCAAGAATCAGTTTTTTATGCATGGTTTCCATCTGTGTTTTTTCTTTTTCAGTCCATTCATGATTCCTTACTTCTTCTATACTTGGAACTTGCTTTCTTTCCCCATGTCCACTTTGAATTTTCCACAGGGTGTTGCTGAGGGCGATTTCTTTCGCATATTCTTCCGTTTCAGCACAAATGGCCGATACCGTAATAATCGTTTTAGGTGCTTTGAGTAACCCTTTTGTTTGAAAATTCTCACGGTACTGTTTAATACTCTG
Organism: Peribacillus sp. S4; assembly: GCF_046715815.1. Classification (NCBI taxonomy): domain Bacteria; kingdom Bacillati; phylum Bacillota; class Bacilli; order Caryophanales; family Bacillaceae; genus Peribacillus; species Peribacillus sp. S4. Next base: position 2,807,134 of record NZ_CP175708.1, read on the forward strand.
CACGCCATCATTTTCGCTCATGAATTCCCCAAACGCGTATGCAGTTCCATTCTCAGCGGCTAGTTTTGCACTTTTCCCGCTTGTTCCCAATATCCATGGTTCAGGGGATAGTATTGGGATAGGAGCAGCAGAGACATTTGAAAACGGATGTTCTTTCGGAAATTCATCTCTTAGAAAATTCAACAGTTCTTGAACAAGTTCGGGCATTTTATATACATTTTGAAGGAAATTATCGGATAAGGCCATCGTTGCTTCGGCAGATCCACCAGGAGCACGTCCCATTCCGATATCAATCCGGCCTGGAAAAAGCGTGGCTAGCATATTATATGTCTCTGCTATTCGGTATGGCTTATAATGTGGAAGCAGTACTGCCCCTGATCCAATCCGGATATTTTTTGTTTGTGAACCAATATAGCTTATCAAAACCTCTGGAACGGAACAGGCCAAGCCAGGCAAATCATGATGTTCAGTAAACCAGATTCTGCTATAACCCAGCCTATCTCCTTCTTGAGCTAGTTGAAGTGAAGCCTGCAAAGCTTCTTGTGCTGATTGCCCGGATGCAATCGGGGATTGATCCAATATGCTCAATTTCAATTTGTTACCTCCTTTCTTGGCTTTCGTAACTTAATCGTAAATCATAACCAGCCGAAAGTCGCCTGAAACGCTTGCTTTGTTGTTTAGTTTGCAGCCTTTAGCAGAAAATATAAGGAGTTGAATCCAAATTAGGGAGTATAAGTGAATTATGTATTCTAGCGAGGTGTTTGGTTTAATACACTAAGGACGCAAGTGGCTCAAATGGTTATCATTTATTCTAGCGAGGTTCTTTTAGGGATTTATGTAAAAAAGAAAAGCCCTTTTAAGGGGCTTTCCAGTTTGTAGACAAAAGAAGTTCGGAATTAAAAAATTCTGAACCCCTTTTGAAATCCCCTTTGAATTTCGCCTAAAGTTAAGAGAAAGTGGGCTCTACGAGCCCACTTTCTTATGCCATTTTTTGTCCTCGCCATGTCCAATTGGCCATCTTCTTTAAATTAATTGCAGCGAAGGTAAGCATCGCCTGCATCGACAATTTTTTAAGTCCCCTTAAAGTAGTCCAACGCATACCATGCTTTTCTTTTGCATCTGCGAATACACGCTCATTCTTTACGCTTCGCATATATAGGTTTTACATTTTGATGATGACGCAGATGATCTGCTTCTTCCACATTTGTTTGCCAGAAATGCCGTGTCACCAGGTTTTAATACTTCTATTTTAAAACAAAAATGGCTCTAGGCAAAAGTGTTCTATCTAAAAGGTAAGACAAAGTTGATTGGAGCGGGTGTACGAGACTCCTGCTTAGAAAAGCGAGTCTAGGGGAGACAGACCCCGCAGGCGAAAGCCGAGGAGGCTCCCGGACCGCCCGCGGAAAGCGAGTGCCCTACGTTCCAATCAACGTCCAAATTGTACAAGCAATAAAAATAGACAAACTCGATTTTCATCGAGTTTGTCTACAGTCTAAAAAGCCCTTATAAGGGGCTTTCCAAAGCTATTCACTTTTTTTGAATTGAGAGAGTAATTCATCTGCCATGATTTTTGAATCCAAACGAGCCGCTAAATATGGGGGCTGAACCCGATTATTGGACTCCACGGGCAAACCTAGCCAAATAACTCGATGATCAAAGATGATAAAGGCAAAGGAAATAGGTGAACAAATAAAATGATCCGAGTTGATATCAGGATTTCTTTTTGCTGATATGATCGTCAATTTCACTGCAGGGTTCCGTTTCATTAAATATTGCTGCCATTCTTCTGACAAACTGTTCAAATCCGGTACAGCGATAACCATGTCATGTTTTGTTGTTTCAATATCTCCCTGAAAGTCCCCCAATTTACGGGCATGCATCCATCGTAATTTCGGGTGCTGGTGGTTAACCCATTTTCCAATGTCTTTCTTTGATACAATCTGATCATTTTGAATTTGATGATCGACAAGCTGACGAAGTGTTTTACTGCGATAAACGTGTTTGTTAACAAACGAAGTGTCACATACATGTACGAACTTACCTTTAGTCCTTGTTATTGCCACGTTAATCAGCCTTTCACTTTCTCTCCCTGTCAATAACATTCCAGCCCTGTTTTGCGGATAACTATCTACTGTGTCAAAGATCATCATCTCACGTTCACTTCCCTGGAAACGATGTACAGTTGCAGCGATGATATCCGCAGTTTGCCGTTCTTTTTCATATAAGTCATCCAATAGCTTTTCCATCAATTCTGCCTGAGCCCGATATGGTGCGACATAACCAATTGACCTTGAACCGCCCACATAAGCTTCATGAATCAACTGAAAAGATAAAAGCAATTGCCATAAATTCATTCTCGAGTGGGATGTCCGTTCAGTGATGCAATATTCCCCTGCTAAGCTAGTATCAAGAAGTGCCGATGCCCTATTGGCAAACGGTTCCGCCAGCATTATGCCCTCCCTGCTAGTCGCAACACTTTTATGATCGCCAACAAAATTGTTATAGACGACACGATTAGTGAATGCTGAAATATCCGGATGCATGCGGCGTTGTTCCTTTAATAGGAATAGATGGGGATGGAGTTCTCCTTCTTCAACAGACTGGGCGACACCGGCCCGATGAAATATGTCTTCCTTCAGCCAAAGTTTCACGAGGGAATCACGAGCCGAAGCAATGGGCGGCAATTGTTTGAAATCACCACAAACGATAATATGCTTGGCTAACGCTGCAGCAAAAGCCACCTGAGGAACGTAAGCCATACTCGCTTCATCCAAGATGACCAGATCATACTCCTTTTGATAAACCGTTTCGTCATTTGCGGCTTTAGCTAAGGTCGTCCCGATTACTTTTGCTTCTTTTACGAATTGAATCTCTTTTTGGCGGATTTTCTCCAATACTTTGGCCAGCTTTTTCTCTATCTCAATTAACTGATCTGTATCCCTTTTACTGAAGGAACCTGCCAAATCATATTTTAAAAGACGTTTTTCTTCGCCAAGTTCTTCTTTTTCTTTAATTAATGTCGGTTCATGTTTACCTAATAATTGCCCCGTAACAATATCATCATGGATAGCTAGTGATTCACCGATTTGAGATCCATAGCGAAGCACATCGCCTTCTTTGAAACGATCTTTCTTTTTAATGAATGATGAAATTTCAGCCATCAAAACATCTACAGCCTGGTTGCTATGGGACAAAACCAGAACTTTTTTAGCTTGTAAATAATGATTGGCTACTGTACGAGCCAAAGTATAGGTTTTTCCTGTTCCAGGCGGTCCCCAAACAAAAGTGACAGGATTGAACTTCGAACGGGAATATAATTCTTTCACACTGCTTTGTTTTTCAGTTAAAGGATGTTTTTGCGGCATGGACGGATCCATCAGGCGCTTGATTCGAAGCCTTTTCCTTTTACTCCTCTTGATTTCATCCAAGCGGATAATCAATTGCTCCAGCAATTCCCAGGGATCATGGTATAAAAAGGCTTCACTGATGATATCGCCTAACGAGCGATCAAAAACAATGATTATACTTTTCCCTTCCGATGAGAGGATCCTTCCATCCTGTTTAATCCCTCCCCATTCAAGTCGAACGAGGGAACCGACAGGGATTTTTATGGATGAACCTGTTTCAAAATAATAGTTGAAGGAACCGTCGCTTGTAAGCAGATGGCCGTTCGAAACCAAGTATTTTGTGCTACCATATTTTTTCAAATGCAGGATTTCAAGTTGAAGTGCCTGCTGCCATTCTTTTATATAATTAACTGTCGAATTCATTTTTCACTTTCCTCACAAAATATGCCATTGTAGTACGAAGAAACTGGCCCATTGGCTAGGCTCCGATGTTGAAAATAACGCTGTCATCATGACTTTTTTCGCGAAATACCTGTTTCTTTTGCATATAAAATAAGGCCCAATCTATTGATTGGGCCTTTCATACGCCAATGTTTTAACTATAGCATTTTTTATAACATCATACCATGGGCTCTTTTGGAAGAAATGGTTTAGATTAGCCTTCTGTCAACTCACTAAATTGGTCGACGAGATCACTGAAAATCTTCATTGCATTTTCGATCGGCTCAGGTTTCGTTAAATCCACTCCTGTTTTCTTAAGCAGCTCCAATGGGAAATCGGAACTCCCGCTTTTCAAGAAAGTCAAATAACTTTCAAGTGTTTTTTTGTCCCCAGAAAGGATCTTATCAGCGATCGTAATGGCTGAAACGTAACCAGTAGCATATTTGTAGACATAAAACGGACGATAAAAGTGTGGGATGCGTGACCAGCCATACTTCACTTCTTCATCGAAACTTATTTCATCTCCATTATATGCACGAAATATCGTTTCATAGGCTGTATTAAAAACCTCGGCATTTAGAGGTTCTTCATTTTCAGCTTTTTCATGTACAATCTTTTCGAACTCCGCAAACATCACTTGTGTGAAGAATGTCCCTTTAAAACTATCTATGAAATGGTTAAGTAAATGTTTTTTCTTTTGTACGTCTTTTGTTGTCTTAATTAAATGGCGAATCAAAAGGATTTCATTCACAGTGGAAGCAACCTCAGCGACAAAAATGGAATACCCAGCACTTATTTGTGGTTGGTATTTTGAGCTATAGTATGAGTGCATACCATGTCCAGATTCATGTGCAAGTGTAAATACACTGTCTAAATCATCACGATGATTTAATAGGATGAAAGGGTGAACACCATAAAGTCCTAAATTGTAAGCACCTGAACGTTTTCCAGGTGTTTCCCTGACGTCGATATACCTGTTTTCCTTAAAGGTTTTAAGGATTGTGATATACTCTTCGCCAAGTGGCTTTAGTGCCTCCACCATCAAAGCAAAACCATCATCGTAAGAAATCTCCTCTTTAGCCCCTTCGACTAATGGTACACTTAAATCATAAGCACGTAATTCTTCTACACCCAGCAATTTTTTTCTTAAATGAATGTATTTATGCATGGGGCCGATATTTTGCTTAGTAGACATAATCAAATTATCATAAACCTCTTTTGGAACTTGATCTCCAAATAAGGATTTTTCCAAGGCAGATGGATAATTTCTCAGCTTTGAAAGATTCACATTATTTTTGATTGCCGTTGCAAGTGTGGAAGCGATTGTATTCTTCAATTGTACATATGGCTGATAATATGCGAAATAAGCCTCTTTTCTTTTATCCCGATCATCATCTTCAATCAATTTGGAATACATTCCTCGCGTCAGCTCTACCCTCTTGCCGTCTTCATTCGTAACTTCCCCAAATTTTATATCCGCATTGTTGATCATTCCGAACGTTTTTTGTGGAGCTGAAAAGGCTTCGCCTATTTGCGAAAGCACTTCTTCTTGTTCTTTCGTTAATACATGGGCTTTATAGCGGAAGGAATCCAATAAATCCTCTTCAAAATATTTCAAACCCTCGACTTCTTTTATGTACCCTTTTAATGTTTGTTCTTCCAGGCTTAGAAGAAACGGCATGAAGAATGCAGAAGCATTACTTATTTTCTGCCCTAACTTACCAGCTCGATCCAGCAATGCTTGTGATGAGGTGACCCGTGTATCCAAATCGGCTTGAAGCATGGCAAATACATAAAGCTTGTTATAAATGTAGCCAACTTCCTCACTTAACCGTAAATACTCGAATAAATCTTGGGCTGACTGAATATGGCCATCGTAAGTTTTTAATTTTTCTGTCATCTTCAGGACTTCTTGATAATCTTTTTCCCAATTAGCCTGATCTTCGTAAATATCCTTTAAATTCCAAGTTTCTTCTATCTTTAATTCGTCACGTGATTTAAACGTTTGCATATCCTCTGCACTTCCTTTCATGCTTATAGCTTACCCTTTATTATAATCGACTTTCAGAAAAATCTGCATAGAAAAACCAGTATGCTAAAAATACATACTGGTTTTCCTTTTAAAAAATTAGAATCTTGCTGCAGTTTCAGCAACTTTCGCCAATCCTTCTGCAACGATATCCTGTGAGCGATCTGGGTATTGATTATGTCCCTCGATTACGACCGTTTCTGGGTTTTTAATGCCCCATAAGTTTAGATTCATCGTTACGTATTTCTCAGCCATTTCGCCAGCTTCCATTCCAGGCAATGCATAATCGGATCCGCGTGCATTAAGTAAGGCTACTTTTTTATCTCCAGCTAAGCCAACTGGGCCTTCAGCTGTATATTTGAATGTTGTTCCCGCTTGGGCAAGATAAGAAATATAAGTTACCAATGGTGCCGGAACCGTTGCGTTCCATAGCGGGAAGGCAAATACTACTTTATCGGCAGCGAGGAATTGATTCAAGTATTGTTGCACGATATCAGCAATTTCCACTTCTTCTTCAGTCAATTCCATGCCTTGGTTGCGTTTATATAAGGCAGTGATTGCAGTATTTCCGTAATATGGCAAATTCAATTCAAATAAATCCAATTCAGTTATTTCATCGCTACTATTAGCTTCCTTATATGCGTTCAAAAACGTTTCATACATTTTGACACTGATAGCTTGATCCGCTGGGCGGTCATTTGATTTAACAAACAATACTTTAGACATTTTCGTTCCCCCAATTGTTAATTTTGTATATTTAATAAAAATAGCATTTAATCCATATATCTCGAATTAACTGCAATTGCTACTTTCACATTATAAAACTGAAAATCCAATAAGGCAAGGATTATGTTTTTTATTTTCAAACGCAAAAAAACCGAGAGCAATTTGCTCACGGTTACGTTAATTGTTTATGATGGAAGGGACACTTACCTTTTATCGGTTCTATATCATCCCCTATGAAAAATTGTTTCCATTCATTATGATTTACATCGCCAAAGTGACTGATATCAGGATGCTTCGGGAGATTATCCCATTTCTCCACCCGTTCCCGGACCTTTTCCCGTGACATGATTCCGCCTTTTTCCGTTCCTTCCAATCCTTCAAAGATCATCCTGGGCTGGAAACCAAGGACGAGGCTATTTCCTAAATCGCGAGTTTTACGCTGTTTATAAGCAGGTGCATTACCAAAGACAAAGATTGGTTCCCCGGCAAAATGATAGTCCCATAAATAATGATCCGGATCTTTCGGCTTTTCAATTGGCCAAGGTTTTTCATCCGCTTGATGCAGGTATTGAAGGATCTCCCAAAACCTTTTACGGTAAAATTCTATATCACCCTCTATCGAATCAGGCTCCATAAAAACGAAAAGTCCATGCCTTATATATGGTGGTTCCTGAAATAAATCAAGAAAGCTTTCCACTGCTTTAGGGAGATTGGACCAATCTTCCTGTGTGATATAAGCATAACGAAGTTCCCCTTTATTTTCAGCTTTCATACCAAAATAACAAGGAAAGGTTTTATCGGTCACTGTTTCATGGAATGTTTGATATTCCTTGATTAGCCATTGCGGCACTCGATCGGGATTTGTCATATCTTCTTTTGTTAACAAACTTGAATTCGCAGTCAGCATCATTTTCTCCTTAAATCGTCGTTTTATTATATGTTACCCGCTTTAAATAAACTAAAACTTCTTCGAATTGCAAATCAGGTTTATCATTTTCATTTCATTAGGATAACCTAAGAAAAAAATAGGAGGAGGTTGCTAAATGGCAAGGAGAAGGAAAATATTAGTATCTGAAGCGCGACAAGGCCTTTATGATTTAAAAGCCAAAATCGCTGGCACAAAGAATCCCGAAGAGGCAAAGTTCGAAGTAGCAAAAGAAATGGGCGTACCGTTGAAAAAAGACTATAACGGTGAACTGACATCCAAGCAGAATGGAAAAATAGGCGGAAAGTTAGGCGGAGGCATGGTCAAGGAACTTATAAAGATGGCACAGGAAAACTTAGGAAAAAAACATTAACCAGAGTCTATCACTGTAGTTCTTAGACATCAGATAAAGAAATGAACTTTTGAATGGTAAAATTCGGGACTTAACACGTTACAACGCAATAAAAGCCAACCTTTACGGGCTGGCTTTTTTAGATCAGTTAATTCTTACGGGTGAAACTCTTGAAACAACTGACATTATTAATTCCTCCGACATCGGGTAATTAGCGGCAGCTGGGTCGGTCATTACTGCTTTCAGAATTCTTTCCATATCCGACTGGTTAATTTCATAGGCGCTGAAGTCGGAGGGCAGCCCAAGATCAGATAGGAAAACACGTAGCTTTTCTACCACTTTCGCTAAGATCCTTTTTGAATCTTCATCCTGTACTTTCACACTAAAGGCTTCAGCTATCAAATGGGCCTTTTGAAGATATAAATCCGGGATTGATTCCATGACGACCGGTAATAATACGGCATTGGCCAGTCCATGCGGAATACGGAATAACGCCCCATATGCGTGGGCAAAGTTATGAACAGGAATCGCATTCAATGCACTACAAAATGCAGTGATTCCCATCATGCTTCCATGCAGCATTTCCATTCTAGCCTCAATATTCATTCCATCCTTTACGGCCCTCGGTAAATTTCTTTCAATAACTCGAATGGCCTGATATGCATATGCATCGGTTATTGATGTCGCAGCAGGTGAAATGATCGCTTCAATTGCATGTGTCAATGCATCGGCACCAGTAAACGCCGTAATGTCAGACGGCAGTCCGACTGTTAACTCGGGATCTAGAATCGCAACATCCGAACTTAAAAAAACATTGTATATATTCATTTTGACATTTTTATGTTCATTATATATGACTGCGATCGGGGATACTTCAGAACCGGTTCCTGCTGTTGTGGCTACGGATATATGCGGGATATTCATGGATTGTGCTTTTGGAAAACCCTCATATAAAAAACCGCTTGGTATTGAATCATTTATATCCGTAATTCCTTTATATAATCCGTATTTCAATGCTTTTGCGGTATCGATGACACTCCCTCCACCAATGGCAAGTATGGCATCGGCATGAACTTCGCGTGCATATTTCAATGCTTCGTTTACACATTTACTCGCTGCGTCTTGTGTTACACCCAGAAACTGTCCAACTATTTCAGCTTTGGCACCCAATTTCTGCTGCTCAAAAGTTTCGGCAACTTTTTTAACGACGCCTGCATTTTCCAAGCCAGCATCGCTCACGAGCAGAATCCTTCGTGCCCCCAGACCATTGAATAGGCCCGGTATGAGTGAACGAGTGTTAGTGCCACTGTAAACCGAAGACCTTAACCAAAAATTCGAATGAGCATTTACCTTCATATCGTTTCACCTCGGATTTAATAGTCTATATTCGCAGTTAAGAATCGTTCATACGTTGCATTCAAGTTCCCAATGGCCATCCATTAACGAATGTAAACTTACAGTATGCTTGTATCTTATTTCGGCATTATAACACCCCATATTCCTTTTCATTGCTTTGATAGATTTCTTCAATCCCTTTCCCTTTTGCCCTGGCTAATATCTCCATCCGCACTGATAATTGTTTCAGGGTAAAATTCAATACAGCTTGTTGGTCATTACCAAAGGGATTTCCTAACCGATCATATCCCTCCGTATTTAACGTGATGGCCAGTGGTGAAAGCTCCTCCATCCTCTTTTCAACCTGTTTAAAGATATGTGGATGTTCACTGATGATTCGCTGCAGCAGGAAAGTCCCATATGCAATATGGCGTGATTCGTCCTTTTTCAAAAAACCCACACCTTTTAATAAACCAGGCATCATTTTATTAGCTTCGAGAGTCTGATAGAACCCGAAATATCCAGTTTCTGCAAGAACGCCTTCGGTAAACATATTATAAACAGTGGCTGCTTCTGCCAAGGCTTCTGGTGATTGATCGGTTAAAAGTTTCTCCATCGTTTCAGGCAAAATTTCATAAAAAATCGATTTATAAGTGTCTGAGTGATAACCCGTCAAATCACCCGTTTCACCAATTTGATCTAATGTATAGCGAAAGAACTCCATATGCTTCGCTTCCTCGAACAGAAATGTCGTTAAGTACATTTCTTCTTCAATCCGGCCTTCTTTGGCTATTGTCATTATGAGCGGCAGCAAATCCAAAGTCACGGCTTCTTCCCCACCCTGAAAAAGGGAAATGATCCGTAATAACACTTCCCTTTCAATGTCAGTAAATGACTTCCAATCTTCTTTATCCTGGCTGAAATCAATGTCCCGAGGATTCCATATACCGAATTTCTTTGCCTTTTGGTAAAGTTTAAATGGTAGGGTATCTTCTCTAAAACTCCTGCTTGTGGTCGTTAAACTCTTTCTTTTCATGGTAATGCCTCCTTGAAATTATGAACTTTAAACTTTTGAATCTCTAAGGATTTTTAAATTTGTAAGAGTTTTCATTATATTGTAAGATATTAGTAGCATTTATCCTAGTACTGAAAATGTAGGGAGGAATTAAGTCGAATGCTTGAGGAAACTCTGATGAAACATGTAAAAAAGATTTCCCAACAAAAAGATATGGCAAATAAATCACAAATGATCGTAAAGGGCTGTGTGGATTTTTTTTCATTTCAACGAGCATCTTTATTCAGTTACTCATGTTTAACAGGAATGGGTGAAGGAATTTGTGCATGTACAAGTGAAGATACTTTTTCATTACATAATGTTAGGGAAAATATTCATGATATATACCCGATTCACCAAGCAGTCATCCATAACAAGCCCATATACTTAACCATCCAGCATGCGAAATCCTCCATCCCTGCAAAATACGTTAAAAGATTTTCCATCTCTTCATTGGCAATCATTCCGATAATTGTGAATGACTTGGCCATCGGTTTAGTGTTGGTTGACCCCATTCACACTAACGAGCCCGTTACCAAGAATGATTTAATGAAGCTTTCCCATTATTTGAAGCTGGCTGTCAGTTCAACATTCGATTCCGCCCCTCCCACTCACCTTCTAAGCAAACGTGAAGTGGAGGTACTTCAATATTTAGCGAATGGGATGGGATTAAAGCAAATGGCACCAAAAATGAGCGTTAGTGAATTTACTGTCAGAGATCATATTTCTTCTGCCATCAGGAAATTGGGAGTGAATCACCGGACCGAGGCCGTCGCAGTTGCCATAAGGCACAAAATGATTATCTGAAAGCAAAAAAAAACCTTCAAAGAAGGTTTCAGACTGTAGACAAACTCGATGAAAATTGATTGTCTTTTTTATGGCTTGTACAATTGGGACGTTGATTTCCACTCCAGGCACTCGCTTTCCGCGGGCGGTCGGGGAGCCTCCTCGGCTTTCGCCTGCGGGGTCTCCCCTAGACGCGCTTTTCCCGCAGGAGTCTCGTACCTTCCGTTCCAATCAACTTTGTCTTACCTTTTAGATAGAACACTTTTGCCTGGAGTCATTTTTGTTTTAAAATAGAAGTATTAAAACTTAAGGTGATGAGGATGCTTTCTAAACATGATTCTATTCAGCGAGATCAACTTGAAATGATTACTTTAGATCAACTGGTGCCACCGAACCATTTGGTTCGTAAAATGGAGGCTGCCATTAATTTAAAGAAGATGGCCAATTGGACATGGTGAGGTCCAAAAATGGCCTAACATGTGGGCTCGTAGAGCCGCAATCTCTTAACTTTAGGCGAAAATTCAAAGGGAATTTCAAAAGAGGTTCAGAATTTTTTAATTCCGAACCCCTTTTGTCTACAAACCTTCAAAGAAGGTTTTTTTAAGTATCATTGAGTCACTTTTTCTTCAACTTTCGTAGTCCAGCTCAACTCGTCTGTGACTTTACCTGTTTGGACACCTGTCAGTGTATCATAAAGCTCTCTGGAAAGTTCGCCCGTTTCTCCGCTTTGAACAATCATTTCTTCACCATTCCACAAAAATTCACCAATTGGTGATATGACCGCGGCTGTTCCCGTTCCAAAGGCCTCTTCCAAGTGACCCAATTTATAGGCTTCATGAACTTCCTCCATCGAGATGCGTCTTTCCGACACGGGAAGACCCCAATGTTTCAGCAATTCTATAATGGAATCACGAGTAATACCCGGAAGGATACTTCCATTTAAAGCAGGGGTGATGATTTCACCATTAATTTTGAAGAAAACATTCATGCTTCCAACTTCTTCGATATATTTTTTCTCCACTCCGTCTAACCAAAGAACTTGAGCATAACCCATCTTTTCGGATACTTCCTGGGCTTTTAGGCTCGATGCATAATTACCGCCCGTTTTGGCTTCACCTGTACCTCCATTAACTGCACGTGTAAAAGCTGACTCCACTGCAATTTTAACTGGATGGATGCCTTCTTTATAATACGATCCCACTGGTGACATGATGATGATGAACTGATACTTATTCGATGGAGATACTCCAAGATAAGGCTCAGTAGCTATAATGAATGGCCTGATATATAAAGATGTCCCTTCTGCCTGGGGAACCCAATCCTTATCAACGCTAATTAAAGTCTTTAAGGCCTTCAACGCGAAATCAACGTCGACATCCGGTATGCATAATCGGCTATTCGAACTATTTAAGCGTTGGAAATTCTTTTCCGGACGGAATAAGATAATTTCATCCTCAGGTGTTGCATATGCCTTCAATCCTTCAAAAACGGATTGACCATAGTGAAAAATCATAGCTGATGGCTCCAATGAGAGCGGTTGATAAGGAACAATTCTTGGATCATGCCACCCTTGCCCTTGTGTGTAATCCATAATAAACATATGATCGGTAAACTGCTTACCGAACTCAAGCTGGTCCGCTTGTGGTTTTTCTTTCTTTGTTGTACTAAGCGTGATTTGCATGTCATGTTCCTTCATTACCAAAACCCCTTGTTGATTAAATTTACAAGATTTCACTTCCATAAAATCTATCTTTCATTAGTTTACTCCTATAAGGAATCATAGTTCAAGCCTTTAAGACGAAATTTTCGGAATTTTTTAAAATAAATTGGTTTTTCTTTGATTTCCAGACTATGATTCCTGAAAAAAGAATCAATTATTCCTGAAACCACTAAAAATATCAATTCCGAGTGGTACGCTAATATGTCTTGAATATTAGATTAATTTTATCAAAATAATCACTATAAAGCCAATGAGAATAATTTTGGTTCATCGCACCTATAGAGTAAATTCAATCATTTGCCTTTTGTAACCAGGAAAATCGATAAATGAAAAGACTTTTGGCAGATTCGTGAATAATACACCAAAGCAATACCTGCAAACCTTATATGTATATTAAATTCCTTAGAATATATAACATTTTTAATCCGAATCCATAAAGTGTTTTTTCCCAACTCTAAGCCCAGAGGAAAATTTTACATGAATTTCAATTTAGTAGTTTACTACTAAATAATATTCTTATATACTTATCCCACGAGATAGATAAAACGCATGCAAAACGATATATTATAGACAAAACGCATGCAACTTTCTAATTCTTTAACGAAAAGGGGTAACAACATGACAAAAAACAGATGGTTAATCGCTTTATCCGCTATCGCCATTCACCTATCCATTGGCGGTGCATACGCATATAGCGTTTACAAAAAACCATTAGTCGAGACCATGGGGTGGTCAGAAACTGAAGTAACGTTAGCATTCACAATAATGATGGCGCTTGCAGGAACTTCTGCTGCCTTCTTTGGCAAGTTCGTAGAAAAAAATGGACCACGAAAGTCAGCTATGGTCGCGGCTGTATTATTCGGATTAGGACAAGCCGGTTCCGGTTTAGCGGTAATGGTCGATTCACTTCCGCTTTACCTAATGACATATGGGGTGTTAAGTGGACTTGGTATGGGGATTGGGTACATTTCACCAGTATCCACTTTAGTCAAATGGTTCCCAGATCGCAGGGGATTGGCAACAGGAATGGCAGTATTAGGTTTCGGTGCCGGAGCTCTCATTACAGCCCCAGTAGCTGCAAGCCTTATGGAATCCGTTGGCATTTATACTACATATTATATTTTAGGCGCAGGCTATTTCATACTGATGTTCTTAGGGGCATCCTATATTGCACCTCCAAAAGCCAACTGGCTGCCTGAAGGAATGAAGAAAGATATTGAGTCCGGTAAGAAAGAACTGAAGAAAGACCTAAGGCAATTAACTGCAAAAGAAGCGGTTAAAACTAAACACTTCTGGATGTTATGGTCCATGAAATTGATCAATACAAGTGCAGGGATCATGATGATTTCGGTTGCTTCTCCTATGGCTCAAGACGTTGTCGGGCTGTCAGTGGCAGGTGCAGCAACATTAGTCGGTATAATGGGAATCTTTAATGGCGGAGGAAGACTTGGCTGGGCAGCGGCATCTGATTATATGGGCCGTCCAAATGTTTTCGTCATTTTCTTCATCATTCAAATCGGCGCCTTCCTTTTACTTCCAACGACTACAAATACACTATTGTTCCAAGGACTCATCTTGTTGGTCGTTAGTTGTTATGGAGGAGGATTTTCTAATCTCCCTGCATTTGCCGGGGATTTATTTGGCACTAAGGAAATTGGTGCCATCCATGGTTATCTTTTAACTACATGGTCTCTAGGCGGGGTTTGCGGCCCAATGTTGGTTACTGCAATCAGGGAAAGTACGAACAGTTACATTCCGGTATTCTACGTTTTCGCAGCATTAATTGCGATAGCATTCGCCATTTCCATCTGGTTGCGTCTGGACATCAAAAAAATGCAAAAAGAACAGAAACAAGGTGCAACGAACACATTAAGTAAGATATCCTAATTTAATAACCTTTAAAAAGGCATGATCAAGTAAACTTCCATAACCGGAATTTACCTTGATGATGCCTTTTTAGTATGTATATGACCGTATCGGTGCTTTTTGAACTGTAGCACATTGGAATATCATATGGATTAGGTCATCTCACCTGGGGGCAGTTGTGAGCATAAATTCAGATTATCGACTTATGCACGTAAAGACAGGTTAAAGTCAAAATGGCCGATATATTTTTTTAATATGGCCTTCTTTTTACAGTGAAAGTCTTTTTTTGTTTCCATATATCACCTTCGTTTGTTCCGGCTATAGCTATTTGAATTCCAAAGATGTTTAAACAATACGAACTCCCATTTAATAAATAGGTGGTCAGTTAATATTGCTTTTAAGATTCAAAATTGAAACACAACCGAATAAAAGCTGAATGACAAACGGTCATCCATCTAAAAGTTTTGCACCGAACATTTAATCAAGTTATTTAGTTTAACATTAAGCTAAATCAGGGAATCAAGTAAGAGATGGAATTAGGGGGGATTGTCTTGTGGATCAATAAACCGTTTTTCAAATATGCTTGCGCGATCATTTTGATCATTTTAATTATTTTTTTACTGGGTAAGATTGATTATGTTCTCCTGCCGCTGCAAAAAATCATTGCTGCCATGTTTTTCCCTATTATTTTGGCTGGGCTTTTATACTATATATTACGGCCGGTCGTTAACTTGTTAACTGAATTTATCCCGAGGTCAGCTAGCATCTTCACCGTGTTTTTGATTATATTTAGTATGATTGGGATGGCAGGTTACTTTGGCAGTCCTGTAATCGTTGACCAATTTCAAAAATTATCTGAAAACCTCCCCAGCAAAGTCAAGGAATTCTCTAAAGAATCTGAAGTCATGATTGAAAAAAATGATTTTGGCATGGTAAATATGGAAGAGTTGAAAGAAAAAGCGGTCACGCATTTGAAAGATTATTCGGAAAAACTCATCGTGAATGTCAATACCATTTTATCCACGATAACAAGTGTATTAACAGTATTGGTCATTACACCATTCATTTTATTCTATTTCTTGAAGGATGGAGATAAATTACGACCATTTCTATTAAAATACATACCGAACGATGTAGAATCAGAGGGGAACACAATTTTAAAAGACGTCGATAAAGCACTCTCTACTTATATTATTGGTCAATTCATCATATCAATTGTCATAGGGACTTTGATGTATGTTGGCTACCTTATTATCGGTCTCGATTATGCACTCGTATTGGCCTTATTCGCCATGATTTTTACCGTTGTACCATTCCTTGGTCCATTAATAAGCATCATCCCCGCCCTTTTCATTGCCTTACAGCAAGACATTGGGCTGGCAGTGAAAGTACTCATTGTCCTTATTGTTGTTCAACAGGTCGAAGGGCACTTGGTTACACCGAATATTATGGGGAAACGGCTTAACATTCACCCGCTTACCATTATCCTATTGCTGCTTGCTGCTGGATCAATATACGGATTCATTGGCATTTTAATCGCTATCCCTACCTATTCTGTAGTAAAAACGATTATAGGGAATTTCAGGAAGTTTTACAGGTTACGGAATAGGGTTACATAAACAGGAAAAGTTGTCTACACACTTAATTAAAAGAACGATTAAAAATAAAAACAAAAAGCACTCGTTTCAGACTGTAGACCAACTCTTAAGAAAGAGAATTTGCCTACAGTTTTTTCTTTCAAAAAAAGTTCCAGTTTATTTCATAAAACCATAAAAAACCATTATGGAAAACCTATTCTTACTATCATGGTTCGGAATAGTCCATCCCCCCCTTTTTTTTGTAGACAAACTAAAAACGTTGATAGTTGCATCAACGTTTTTTTAATAATTTTTTAACACAGCGTTTAAAAAAGGCTGTGAAGCTTTTCTTTTTGATGACTTGCTGGGTATGAATTTGCTTCTGTATATAAATTTCTTCTTTGTTTATGGCGTTACTTTCCGCTAACACCAGACCCAAATCGGAGTTATGATCTTTGTTTAGGACGATTTTGTAAGGAATATCATGACTCATTGCCAATTTAATATATTTTCCTAGATATTGATAGTCCATCTGACCATTTAAAAACAAATTTGAACGGGGATACTGCTTCATCATTTGCTCTATCTCCGGGTATACATTCGTTTCAAAGACTTGGCTTCTTTTTAAGACGATGACTACGCGTTCCCGTAATGTGCCCAGAAATTCCCTTCGTTCACCAGCCTTGATTTCTTTTGGACCATGGATGCCTTGTTCTAGATAGTCCTCCACCTTTAGGCGTGACAATTCTTTCCCACCTCCGCTTTCCCTTCAATAATGTATGTAATATGGCCAAAAATAGTGCCCATCATTCTTTTGATATGCATAAAAGTGAAATTGGATCTAAGTTTGACTTTTCCCATAGTTAATTAGTCTACCCTTTTTTTAATAAATTGTCACTTTAGCCTCGCTTCATGCATAGGATAGTATATGTGTAAATGTAGGTTGCTTAAATGAGGGACGGGGAAAAACATGAAAAAAATAATTGTATTTGTATTGATTTTCGCCTTTAGTTTTTTGGGGTTCAGTAATGCTTCAGGTGCGGCAGCAAGACAACTGATTATCATCAATAAAGCCAATAATCAGCTTGCCTATTACGAAAATGATAAATTGGTGAAGGTATTCATCGTGGCGACAGGTAAGAAAGCCTCCTACACTCCTGAAGGAAAGTTTAAAGTAGTGACAAAGATTGTGAATCGTCCCTATTATAAAGGCAACATTAGAGGCGGAGACCCAAAAAACCCTCTAGGTAAAAGATGGCTGGGGATCAATGCAAGGAATACACCAGGAAATACGTACGCAATACACGGCAATAATGATTCTTCAACAATCGGGAAATATATAAGTGCCGGTTGTATCCGTATGTATAACAATGATGTACAATGGCTTTACGATAGGGTGAGAATGAGCACTGTAGTCTTGATTGCCAGTTCGAATAAATCATTTGCCAACATAGCTGCCACAAATGGATTCAAAGTGAGCGGATCTGTGAGCCTGCCGGTGAATACAAACGCTACCCTAAAGAAAGGAAGCAGTGGCCCTCAGGTTATCGAACTGCAAAAAAGATTAACTAAACTTGGATACAGCACTAAAGGAGTAGATGGGTCATTTGGAAAAAACACCGAAACAGCCGTAAAGAAATTCCAAAAGTCCAAAAAACTTACTTCTGATGGAATCGTCGGACCAAAAACAAAAAAAGCACTAGGACTTAAATAAATTTCTCAATGATATCCACTGATTAGAGGATATCTTTTTTATATTTTAACTGTACAACCTATACATTATTACCCATATCGTCTTTAATTTCCCACCATCAGATATTGACTTTATGTTATAATTTATACATCAACAGCTAATCATAATCGCACTGTCATTACATACAAGGAGGTAATACAAATGTACGATGAAATTCTAGTGAATTCCATTAAAGCAATTTTTGTTATCGGCACCATTTCAATGTTTGTGATTTTAGGATTCGTAAAAGGACGCAGGTTTTAACTTTATCCAATCGTTAAAATATCTGCACGTGCCTGGTTTCTTGTATTATTTTCATACAGGTAATCAGGCTATTTTCTCTTTAAAAAAGGCTCTTTTCGTAAAGATAGTTGTTTTTAAAACGAAACTATTTAAGGTGATTGGGGCGGAAGTGCGAGACTCCTGCGGGAGCAGCGGGACAGGTGAGACCCCACAGGCGTTTACGCCGAGGAGTTTCACCTCCCGCCCTGCGGAAATCGAGCATCTGGAGGGGAAATCAACCACAACTCACTACCTGGTAAATAGCAACAAAGTATGTGAAAACAGCCTAAAAAAAGCATATCCTCTATGGGCATGCTTTTCTTTACCAATTCCAATTATCCGTATTATCTAAAAGTTGGTCGATGTCAAATGTATCAAGATGGAATGGAACTGACTCTTCTGCTATCGCTTCAGTGGCTAACAATAATTGGTCGATATCAATAATGGCCAAAACAGCCCTCTCCCTTTTTTAATGGTCTTTACCCTCATTTTTAATACTTTAAACAATTCGTTCAAAAGAAATTTTATTAGAGGGTCTCCTTAAAATTTTACATTTGACATTTATTTAAGAGGCAGTGAATCTTTTTCAGATCCTTCCGGAGAAAGCGTATGTATCAATTTAACCAGCTTATAAAAGGTCCCGCTGCAGATTGTTACCTCGGGCAGATTATGAAATATTGATTTTTTATTAATATGATAATTTTCTTTCTCAGGAGAATACACAATTATTTTCTTATTTAATGATAAAGCATAGCCAAGCTCATATAGATTACCTTTTCCTGCCGTTAGGAAGATCAGCATGAAATCGGCTTCCTCTATCCCCTTTTTTTCATATTCTCCAATGTCGTCCGTTAATTGGTTTTTCTCATCATTCGTAATTAAATTCATGTCATTCACACAAGTAAATCCTTTTGAAGTCAATTTCTTGATCAATGATTTTACTTGCTTCAAATTTTTTTCGTCTGATGCTATATAATATTTCACACATACACCTCCAAAATATATAACTATTGATACTTTTTACCTACGTTACCTATACTATACATATTCGTTATAAAGAACGCAATATCCTTTCCCCAAAAATAAAAAATAATTAAATGGGGAATTTTTTAGCGAAACTAAAAACCATCATTCCTTTTACAGGTAATGATGGTTTTTTTATTTTATGAGTGCCACTATTATCCCCATCGACTTCAGCTTACTAAAAAAATAATAAAATAATATAATATGTACTGGTCTGACATTCCGGGTTACAAATTCAAGTAATCCAAAATAAAAACCTTGTCCTTTAACCGGCAAGGTTTTTTTATTTTTCATATGTGATATTTTCTATTTCAATTCTGAAGGGTGCAGCCTCGCATATATTAATTCCCCGATCCAGATTCACCTTTTCCATTTCGCTTGCATCCGGGATTGTTTTTTTATCGTGTATAAAATGTTCGACCATGGATTCCAACAGTTCTTGAGCACAAGCTAAGGCATCTAACCGATTCCTGCCGCTAACGGAAGAAATAATTCCTTCTCGCCTAAAATCCGGGAAACAAACTTGAACGGAAAAAGAGTCGATAATCAACGGGTGCTTTTCATAATAGAATACGGCTGGGTACTCAAAGATTTGAATGGTCAAAATATCATCCCTTCATACAATATTTAGATATTTATAATAATTATAACATGAATTTCCATTTTATATAGGTTTAAATTACTTTTCTTTGTTTGTCAAATTAATACTTACATTCAATAGGTTGATATATCCGTATTGACTACGAAATAAAAAAACACCATGAAAATCAAAATCATGAGAACATTCAAGATTATTCCAATAATGCTGCACACTTTTCCAGCTGTCACTAAACCATTTCCAGATTCACCAGTAAGGTTCATTTCTTGTTTACTTTTCGATGCAAATATTAACCCTAAAATACCTAATATGATGCCGATGATTGGAATAAACAGGGATAATACCCCCATGATCAATGATACAATCGCTTTGCTATTGCTTCTTTTAATTTCCGACATATTTTCCACCTTCTTTCTTCCTTTATATATACGGTTATTAAAAGCAAAAGATTCATTTTTTGTGTACTCATTCATCATTATTATTCTATTTGATTAAGAAGTCCGCTCCCTTTCCGCCGACTGTCTGCCAAGCCTCCTCGCCACAAGCGCCTGTGGGGTCTCGGCTAGCCAGTTATTCGGCTGGAGTGTCGCAAATTTCTTCCATTTATTAAGGATTACAGTATAAAATCAAGAGGATCCCCTTGTTTCAATTTGTTTGGGATGAGTCCAGCCTACGGTTTCTTCTTAAAATAACATTCCGGTGATTCCAGAAATCCGCTCCCTTTCCGCCGACTGTCTGCCAAGCCTCCTCGCCACAAGCGCTTGTGGGCTCTCGGCTAGCCAGTTATTCGGCTGGAGTGTCGCAAATTTCTTCCATTTATTAAGGATTACAGTATAAAACCATGAAGGATAACTTAGTTTCAACGTGTTTGGCATGAGTTCAGCCTACGGTTTCTTCTTAAAATAACATTCCAGTTGATTCCAGAAATCCGCTTCTTTACCACCGACTGTATGGATCATGGAGTATAAACAAGCTTTAAAATAAGGTTGAGGGTGAGACACTTCCGAATCTCCTAGACAAATAGAAAACGACTCATTTCTGAGCCGTTTTTTTAGGTGCGTTTCAATTCAAGTCTCTGGGCTACCAAAGAAAGGCTATAGTTAACTATGAAATACATGAGAGCTACCAGGATCAAAATCGGTATTAAATACTTTTGACTTTGTCCATATATGATTTGACCATGATGTGTCAGCTCAGGCAAAGAGATGACAACCGCTAAAGAGGTATCCTTTAATAAAGAAATGAATTGGCTGACAATGGGAGGAACCATGCGGCGCAGCGCTTGGGGCAGAATAATATGTATCAATGCCTGTGTATAGCTCAAACCTGATGAACGGGCAGCTTCCATTTGACCTTTATCAATGGATTTCAGTCCACTTCTAATGACTTCAGAAAGCATGGCTGACTCAAAAATTGTCAAGGCAACTATGGCTGCTGGAATGATTTCCAGTTTAATCCGTATCTCCGGCAAAGCAAAATACGTAAAAAATATGATTAATAACAGAGGTAAATTACGTACCGTTTCTACAATCAAAGCTAGTATTTGTGATAACACCGGCACTTTTGCGTATCGGATTATACCTACAAGCCCGCCAATAATGAAACTTAGAATAATGGATATAAAAGCTACCTGGAGCGTTACCCAAAATCCTTCTAATAAAAACTTAAGATTATCTGGTGTATATGCACCTGCAAAATCCATATCTTATACCTCCCTCAATTACTCTTAGCCAGACGTTTTTCCAAATAACCAACGCCAAAGCTTAAAGGAATGGTAAGAATTAAGTAAAAAGCTGCAACGAAAATGTACACATCAAACACGACAAATGTCCTTGAAGAAATCAAATCTCCGTGGTACATAAGATCGAGTCCTGCAACGACGGCCAATATGGAAGAATTCTTTACTAAATTGATAAATTGGTTCCCTAAAGGAGGAATGACGATTTTAACGGCCTGCGGCAGTATGACGAGCCTCATGGCCTGCCCATATGTCAGGCCTGATGAACGGGCAGCTTCCATTTGACCCTTAGGCACGGAGAGTATGCCTGCCCGAATTGCCTCAGCTATGAAAGATGAAGTGTAAATGGTCAAGGCTAATGTCCCTGCATATAGACCGCTTAGTTTAAGACCAAGAAAGAAGAAAAAGGTAATGATCAATAACGGTATGTTCCGAATGAACTCGACATAGGCGGTACCCAGCCAGTTCAGTGGCTTTATTGGCGCAATCCGCATGATGGCAATTAGCACACCAAGAATCAAACTCGATACCAACGCGATCAAACTCGACATGATCGTATTTTTAAAGCCTAATAAATACATATCCAGATTCTCTGTTAAAATGGAGAAATCAAGCACGGCATACAACTCCTTTAACTAGTAAGGATGAGCAATACGCTCATCCTCACAGACAAATGTTCAAATGTTATTCAAGGTCAGCTGCCCATATACATTTGCTAAAATGTTTAGTGTTTAATCCATTTATCATGGATTTCGTCGTACTTGCCTGAATCTTTAAGTGACTTAAGGGCTTTATTCAACTCTTCCACAAATTCAGTATTCCCTTTTTTTACGGCAATTCCATATGGCTCTTCGGTAAATGTACCGCCAACAAGCTCATAGCTTGGATCTTCATCTGCCATTCCATAAAGGATGGAATCATCCGTTGTCAATGCATCCCCTTGTCCGGATTTAAGTGCAGCGAACGCTTCGGAATAGTTTTCAAATTCCAGCACTTGTGCTTCAGGAGCTTTTTCACGGATATTTATGGAAGAAGTAGAGCCCTTGACAGCCAATACCTTTTTCCCTTTCAAGTTATCAATACCCTTGATATCGCTGCCCTTTTTGACTAACAAAGATTGTCCCGCGTCGAAGTAAACATCAGTGAAGTCAACTTCTTTTTTACGATCTTCCGTGATTGTCATAGTTGCTACAATTGCGTCGATATCACCATTATTCAATAAGGCCATCCTAGTTTTAGAAGTCACTTCTTTAAATTCAACTTTATTCTCATCACCAAGGATTTCTGCTGCAAGAGCTTTGGCAATATCAATATCAAAGCCTTCTACCTCTCCAGTACTAGGATTCTTCAAACCGAATAGCCTTGTATCATTTTTCACCCCAAAAACGATCTTATCCTTTTCCTTCACTTGTGCTAGAACATCTTCTTCTTTGCCTTTACCTCCACCCTCTTCAGCTTTGTCGGTATCATTCCCCCCGCCGCAACCAGCTAATAAAATGACGGCCAGTAATGATAGCAAAGATAATTTTAACCATTTCTTTTTCTTCAACATGTAATTCACCCCTGTTTTTTATTTAATGATTTAATATACGGCTAAGGAATAAACGAGCCCTCTCTTCACGAGGATTGGCGTAAAACTCAGCCGGAGTTGCCTCTTCTAAAACCCTGCCTTCGTCCATGAATACGATTCGATCCGCCACTTCACGGGCAAATCCCATTTCGTGCGTAACAACCACCATCGTCATTCCTTCATGGGCAAGTGCTTTCATAACATCCAGTACCTCGCCAATCATTTCCGGATCCAAGGCTGAGGTAGGTTCATCAAAAAGCATGATTTCCGGTCCCATTGCCAAACCTCTGGCAATCGCTACCCGTTGCTGCTGTCCACCTGAAAGCTGGGAAGGAAATGAATTTGCTTTATCTCCAATCCCCACTTTGTCCAAATACTTCAGTGCAATTTTTTTTGCTTCCTCTTCGGATTGTCCCAAGACCTTCCTGGGAGCAAGCATGATATTCTCGAGCACGGTTTTATGGGGATACAAGTGAAAATGCTGGAAAACCATACCGATATTACGACGGAGTTTGTTTATGTCCGTCTTTTTATCCGCTACATTCAAACCATTTATTGAAAGGGATCCTTCCGAAATGGTCTCTAGACGATTAATGCATCGAAGCAGTGTACTTTTTCCTGATCCGGAAGGTCCGATGACCACTACCACTTCCCCTTTCTTGATTGTTAGATTAATTTCTTTCAATACATGGAAATCGCCATAATACTTATTCACTCGGTCAAAAACTATCATAATTAGCACCCCGTCCATAATCAATCTTCGAAACTGAATATTTATAATAATCAGAATTATAAAAGCGTACTATAACATTCTCTTAACTCGAATCATAACTTATGTATAATCCTTTCTTCCAATATTATTTCCCAATATTTCGATAGTGTTAGGGAAGCGACCATTTTTATTGTTATTTTAAACTAGTAATTTAAATAATATATTCAATATTCACACTTTTTATTATATATAATATTTCTTAAAATTACCATCTAAACTTTAAATTGTTAAAAACGTTATCATATTTCATGATATTATTGCTATATTCCATATAAATGCTAAATTTTAACTTATTTCCCCTTGGAAAAATCCCCTCTTTTTGTAAAAAATCATTTATTTCCCGAAAGCTGAATACGCTTTTAATAATACAAAAAGACAGCATTTGCTGTCTTTTCGTATTATTCCTTTATCGCATCTTCAAATGGTGCTGAATACAAACCCCTTGGCGCCAGCATATCCGTATCTGATTCATGAATTTCCCCATTGTGGGTATATGGACCTGCTGGAAAAAAATCAAACAAATCACTTTCCTTATGTATGATCAAGAAATAATCGTATAAATCATCCATAAGTTCCTGATGTTCATCTATTTTCATGATTTCACCACATTCATCAAGTTCAAAGTTTTCATTAATCGCATCTTGAAGTTCCTCATTATTTGAATAAGCGATATAAAAATCGACATCTCCGCACTCCATGCATAGCAAAAGTTTTTCTTCCAGTGCTTCTTCAAAGGTTTTCAGGACGATTTCCTTTAGTATGGCATCAATCTTTCCAGGATTAATCAATTTAATTTTAGTCTGGAACACAAAACCCCTCCAATCAAATACTGGCATTAAAATACCAAACGCCGGTTTAATAAGCTTCTCTTTAATATTAAAATGAAATTGTTGAAATCATTTTTTCATCAACACCTAATAAAGGCCATAAGTTCATGTACCGCGATGGGTACCCAGCCCAAGATTTGGTCATCAAGGGCAATGCCTATAATTAGGCCGGATCTCGTTTATTGGATAGGAAACGTCCGATTCGTGTTTAAAATAAGTTTGCCCACATAATTAGAATCATAATCTTCTATAATACAAAGAAAAAGATGATGGGAAGCGTAATCAGGCTTAATGATGTACTGATGAATGTAGCACTTGAAACGAATTCAGGCTCCGTATTGAATTGGAGCGCATACATTGTAGTGTTAGCCGCCGTTGGCATGGCAGCTACGATGATCATGATATGCCTGACCATTTCACCCACTGGCAAGGCAAGTGATAACAGGAAGGCAATTGCTGGTGAAACGGCAAGTTTAAGGAGTAGCGAAACTGATAGCTTTCGATAGGCAATTTTTTTCAGGGAAATGTTGGCCAGCTGCATTCCCAGTGTAATCATGATTGTCGGGATCGCTGCGTTTGCAACAAGATTAATAGCTTCCATAACCGAATTGCTTAAAGGTATGTTCACGAACTGAAAGGCTGTTCCTGCAATAGCTCCATATACAATTGGCATTCGACATACCGCTTTAATTGCTGTTTGAACTCCGTTTCCTTCAGGACTGCCCTTTGCTGCAAAATAAATGCCGATCGTGCACATCACTAACTGCTGTCCCACCATAAGGATGATTGCATAATCGAGTCCTGCGGCTCCGAATAACAAGAAAATGACGGGTGTACCGTAATTCCCGTTATTCATGAATGCCGATGCCAATATCATGCCGCTTGTTTCAGTGACTGTATAATTGCGAAAAAAAGATATAATGTAGACTACCAGTATGAGAGAAAGGCAAAGTACTATCGTGAATAAGAACAGGTAAAAATAATTAATCGTAAACTCTGCGGAATAAAAAGTCCGGAACACGAGAAAAGGTGACATTAAATATAATGCCATCGTGGAAATCGATTTTGTATCAAGATTAAACTTTTTCTGACCAATGAAACCTAAAACAAATATACCGAATATCGGTAATAGAACTCCCAAAAAACCCATGCATATCACCTTCATAATTCTAATGATTTTCTTCTAACAATATCAGTTTTATAATTATTTGTAAAAATTCTTTTAAATCCTTTCGATCGCACGTCATAAAATTGATTTTTCTTTATTTTCAGAAAACGATATTCTGTTTCCCCAGACATATGGTATATTGTTTATTATATTTACGTTAAAAAACGTAACATTAACACTTTTTGGTTATTAATATATGAAGGGGTGTTTTTTAGTGGATGTAAAATTCATGGAGATGGCTGTTCGGCTTGCAAATGAAAATGTACTGGCTAAGAACGGAGGTCCTTTTGGTGCTATAATCGTAAAAGATGGCAAAGTCGTGGGCAGAGGATGTAATAATGTGACAACGGCCAACGATCCAACTGCTCACGCCGAGGTACAGGCGATTCGTGATGCATGCAGGAATCTCGACAGCTTCCAACTTACAGATTGTGAAATTTACACTAGCTGCGAACCATGCCCCATGTGCATCGGTGCTATTTATTGGGCACGTCCAAAAGCCATTTATTACGCATGCACTAAAGAAGACGCTGCAGTTATTGGCTTTGATGATCACTTTATCTATCAAGAACTTGCCCTGCCAATGGAAAACCGCACAATTAAAATGAAACAATTGTCTTTTAATGACCATGACTTACCATTCCGAACATGGGAAACCAATACGGAAAAAGTGAAATATTAACTGGTTTTTATGGCCAAAGGGGTTATGAATATGAAAAAAAACTTGCTTAAAAGGAGAATTGACGTTGCATCAGGAAGAACACCTGCAGATTGCGTCATTAAGAACGGGCAAATCATAGATGTATTCAATGGTGATATCTATACTGGCGACATCGCGATCTCCGATGGTTATTTTGCTGGAATTGGGCATTATGAGGGTACTTCGGAAATCGATGCTTCAGGGAAATTCGTATGCCCTTCCTTCATTGATGGCCATGTTCATATAGAATCATCAATGGTCAGGCCTTATGAACTTGCAAAAATCCTCCTTTTACATGGTGTGACCTGCATCGTTGCAGATCCTCATGAAATTGCCAATGTTTCTGGCAAAAAGGGCATGGAATATATGATTGAACAATCCGATCAACTTCCTTTTGATTTTTACTTCATGATGCCCTCTTGTGTACCTGCTACGGAGTTTGAACATTCTGGTGCTATCTTAAGAAGTGAAGATTTAATTTCCTTTTATCAAAACCCGAGAGTGCTTGGTTTAGCCGAAGTAATGAATTTCCCTGCCGTTTCACATACAGATGAAGATATGCTGCAAAAAATATACGATGCAAACAGACTGGGCAAAAGCATCGATGGTCATGCAGCTGGATTATCTGAACAACAGCTCGATGTTTATCTAAGTGCAGGCATTAAAACAGATCATGAATGCACTACAGCGGAAGAGGCAAAAGAAAGACTGCGTAAAGGAATGTATCTTATGATCAGGGAAGGCACCGTCGCCAAAGACTTAATTAACCTGATTCCAGTTATTAATGAGAAGAACTCCCGCCGTTGTTTATTCGTCACCGATGACCGGCACCTAGATGATATAGTTTCTGAAGGAAGTATCGATCACAACGTTCGACTTTCCATAGAAACAGGTGTCCCGCCAATTACCGCCATTCAAATGGCGACCATTAATGCAGCAGAATGCTTTGGATTAAAGGAACATGGTGCAATTGCACCTGGATACAAGGCAGACTTCCTACTACTGGATGATCTTGATTCAGTCATCCTCCATTCGGTCTTCAAAGATGGAAAGCTTATGGTACAAAATAATCGATTGCTTAACTATCCAGCTGATGAGAAACAGGTTATTACCGACGAGTTGAAGCACTCTGTTCAATTTCATGAAATAACCGGAGATAATTTCGCGATACCTTTTAAAAATGTGTTCGCCAATATTATTGAGATAACTCCAAACAGCTTGATTACAAAGCATTCGATTGAACCGGTCACACTTAATCATGATGGTCTATTTCAGTTCTCCGAACATGTTGATCATCTAAAACTTGCTGTTATTGAACGGCATCATATGACCAAACAAGTGGGCCTGGGAATCGTCAAAGGGCTCGGGTTGAAATCAGGAGCCATTGCCACGACAGTAGCCCATGATTCACATAATTTGATCATTGCCGGAACGAATGACCAGGATATGCTTCTGGCAGCTAAGGAAATCAAAAAAATGCAGGGTGGATTGACTGTAATCCAAAATGGGGAAATACTAGCTTCCCTTCCCCTTCCAATAGCTGGATTGATGAGTGAATGCAATTATATGGATGTGGTCCATTCATTGAAGCACATCGATGAAGCCTTATTGAAACTCGGTGCTAACAGGCATTTCAACCCTTTTCTTACACTTGCCTTCTTGGCGCTACCAGTCATCCCTGAAATCAAACTGACGGATCAGGGTTTATTTTCCGTTTCTGAGTTTAGGCATATACCCATCGAAGCTTCAAAGCCAGTCGATTTAAATTAACCCGCTAGGCGGGTTTTTTTCATATCACCCAAAAAAATTCTAAAAGAAAAGGTTCCGACTCAACATAAAATGGGAAAAGGATATATGCGCATCATCTATGTTAAAATAAAAATAAACACAATTCTTTCTTGGAGGAGATAAATATGGCAAAACATAATCAACAGAACATCATTGGATACATAGGCACTTACACAAAAGGAAACAGCGAAGGTATTTACCGATTTACTTTAGATACAGCAGAAGGAAAGCTCAGTACACCGGTACTTGCAGCAGAATTGACCGATCCGACTTATGTCGCCATCAGCCAGGACAAAAAGAATCTCTACGCCATTTTAAAAGAAGCGGGCAGCGGTGGGGTTTCAGCCTATTCGATTAATGAAGATTCAGGTGAGCTTACCTTCTTAGGCAAACAACTTACACCAAATGGCTCTTCCTGCCATATAAGTGTCGACAGCAAGAAACAGGTTTTGGTCACTTCCAGTTATGGAGAAGGCGTGATTGAATCATATCCGCTTCATGACGATGCGACACCTTTGCCTGTATCATCAACTGTTCAACATGAAGGGCATGGACCGAATGAAGAACGTCAGGAAAAAGCACACACTCACTTCGCTGGTTTCACGCCGGATGAAAGGTTCATTGCTGTTGTCGACCTCGGAATAGATAAAGTAATAACCTATAAAATACATAATGGGGTTTTGGAAGAAGTAAACAGCTTATCTGTTGCTCCCGGCAGCGGACCACGGCATCTGACCTTCCACCCAAACGGTAAATTTGCGTATGTCATGGCAGAACTTGTACCAGAAGTGATTGTTTTGAGCTTCGATAGTCAAACCGGTAGTTTTTCTGAATTGCAAACGGTACGGACCGTCCCTGAAGATTTCAAGGAAAATAACCAAGGAAGCGCCATTCATATTTCTGATGACGGGCGATTCATATATGCCGCAAACCGCGGACATGATAGTATTGCCGTTTACGAAATCAATGAAGAAACAGGCAAACTGGCATTCGTGCAGCTGGTTTCCACCGAAGGACATTGGCCGCGTGATTTTTCATTGGACCCTAGCGGAAAATTCCTGATCGCTTCTAATGAACAATCAGGAAACTTGACACTATATGCCCGGAATGAACATGACGGAAAATTAACATTATTGCAAAAGGATGTTCAAGTTCCCTTCCCTGTTTGCGTAAAATTCTTATAATCCATAATAAAAGAGGATTGAAGCTTTCACTGCAGCTTCAATCCTCTTTTTTATGCCCTACTTTAATTCCAATTCTCTGCCATTTCGGGAAAATCTATATACGGGTTACGATTACCCTGCATTTCATGTATAGCGAGGTTTCTATGTTTTTCATAAGTGCTGACGGGAAAAAGCCGATGCCATTCCAAAAGCAGTGAAAGATCGATATTGCCGCTATCGATGATTCCCTCATATCTGAGTAAAAAATACAAAGTTGCCCTCGCCACGATCCCTTTTCCGTATTCGGGCTCGAATTTACTTTCGTCTGATTTCCCGCAACCCGCTTTTATACCGGCAGCCGATCTTTCAGGGATATAATCCTCAAAATCATGGTATGGATAGTTACTCCGGCTGCTATTACACGTTGGTTCACAGGCAAACAGATGATGCAAATCCCCCCTCATCGGTTCTTTTTTATCGAACCATGATTGAGGTACTACATGTTCACAATTAACGAGAATATTCTCCGAATTTGTTGATTCAATACCTCTTGACAATACTTCCAGTATACGAATATCTTCCTCAATCACTTGTGCAGGATCCATCCCTTTACCGGAATACAGACTTTTCAGCTGGCCATTTTCCTGTAAGTCCACCCATGGGTAAACATGACGATGCGGTGAGTAGTTCAGCTGGTTTTTATGGGTTGCCACAAGTAGGTCCTTCAATCCTTCCCGGTCCAAGGAACCATCTTTGTAGTATGCTAGCTTAAGTTCCTTATCTTTGGTTTCATCATAGTATTCGCGGTTTTCATTGAAGTTGACTAGTGCAGCCATTGCCATTTCCCGTTCTTTTTCAAGTACTTCAAAACTATACTTCATCCACTCATCCCCCCGCTTCTATTAAAAACCTAACTTTTACCATAATTAAAGCTTAATAGAAATAGACCGAAAAAAAAAGGTGCTTTAGAAGGGTCTAACGAAGAATTTCAATAAAATGGGTAAGGATTTTCGCTGTCATTCCCCAGATTACCCGACCATTATATAAGTAAAAATACTCTTCCATCTGTTTTGGCTGCCATTTATAATTCTCCCCGCCAACGACTAAATCATGGGGGAAGTTTGCATGCGGTTCCACTTTATATTCCACATGATAAATTTCTGGCGGTTTTTCCATGAAAAAGGAAAGCGGGACCGTAAAAATGGTTTCTACCTCAGCTGGATTAGGTATTATCCGTTGATGGTTACGAACAAATCCTGCATAAGGATAGACAATCATCCCGAATGGAGATACCAAATAATCGATCGGAAAGACGTTTTCGATATCTTCTTTTCGCAAATTAAGCTCCTCATATGTTTCCCTTAGGGCAGCAGCCTGTTCATCTTGATCCAGCTTGTCTATTTTCCCGCCCGGAAAACATATATCCCCCGGCTGCCTCCTCAGTTTGTGCGAACGCTCTTCGAAAAGAACATGAATTCCATCTTCTTTCTCTATAAGTGGTACCAATACAGCATACTTTGAAAAATTCCCACTCCCTAAAATTTCAGGGATATGTAATGTTAATTTTTTTGTTATATCTTCATTATTCATGTCCCTCACCTCTTCTGCCGGATAATATAGATATTCTATCACTACTCCTTATCATTCCATTTTCGAACATCCGCTATAACTAAGCAAGGAAAACGATTCCAAAATATCGCCTATAATTTCTATTAGATTCCTTTACCTCTTATTCTTCCTTGATCATAGACAAAAGCACCGTTCAAAGTTCCGAACGGCGCTAAAACTGACGTATCAGCCTCATTTTAAAAGCAAGTTATGTGTATCAACAGGCACATGCGTGAAATTGTTGAATATTCAGTTTCTTTATTTTATTTTCATAGTTCAGCTAACGTTCGCTTTACCGTCGCTATGATGAATGCGAAATCCTCTTCAGTTATACTAAGCGGGGGAGCAAGAGTCAGGATATTATTGAAACCTGCTACTGTATCGCCATTTTTCCCTATGATCAGCCCCTTTTCTTTGCATGAAGCAATGACTTTATTGATTTTGGAAAGTTCGATCGGCTGTTTTGTCAGTTTATCTTCCACTAGTTCGATGCCTACCAACAAACCTTTCCCGCGTACATCCCCAACATTGGGATGAGATTTGATTTCTTCAAACTCTTGCAGAAAGCGTAGCCCTAACTCCTTGGACCGTTCAATTAGTTTTTCATTTTCATATATTTCAATATTCTTCAAAGCGACAGCACAGGCAGCAGGATTGCCGCCAAATGTATTTACATGCCGAAAGCGGTCATAAACGTCTGAGCCAATATACGCTTCATAAATTTCACGTTTGACTGCTGTAGCTGATAATGGCAAATAAGCGCTCGTGATTCCTTTAGCCATTGTTATGATGTCTGGTTTTACATCATAGTTCATAAATCCGAATTTCTTACCAGTTCGGCCGAACCCGCAAATGACCTCATCCGAAATGAGAAGGACACCATTTTTCTCACAAATTTCTTTGACACGTTTCATATAGCCATCGGGCGGCATCAAAATTCCGCCCCCGGTGATGATTGGTTCCATGATGACCGCAGCCACCGTTTCGCTCAGCTCCCATGTAATGGTATTTTCAATTTCCGCTGCACTTTTTTCACCGCTTTCATCCTCTGGATTTCGGTAAGAATCTGGCGGTGATACATGAAGAAACCCTGGGGCGAGAGGTTCGTATTTATATTTTCGCTGTGCCTGCCCGGTAGCTGACAGGGCTCCCATTGAATTGCCATGATAGCCGCGATAACGCGAAATGAATTTATAGCGTCCATGTTCACCCTTTTGCAGATGATACTGCCGCGCAATTTTAAAGGCCGCCTCATTGGCTTCTGAACCGCTGTTAGAGAAGAAAATCACGTAATCCCCACCAAGCCATTCATTTAATTTCTCCGCTAGCTTAATAGCCGGGATGTGGCTATTCGTTAAAGGGGCATATGGAAGTTCCTTCAGCTGCTCGTAAGCCGCTTCAGCCAGTTCCGTGCGGCCATAACCGACGTTAACACACCATAAACCAGACATCCCATCCAGGAAGCGATTCCCATCAACATCCGTTATCCATGCTCCTTGCCCGTTTTTAATCACCATTGCACCAGGGGTGGGTTCAGCCCCTTTCATATGATGCCACACATATTTACCATCCATCGCTTTAAGATCCTGACCCTGTTTTTCAACCTGCATAAGCTACACTCCTCCTAAAATAATGTATAAAGGAAGGCCGACCACAAATTGCGCCGACCCCCTTTTTCCTATCAGTATCTTGCCGTTAACATTTTCTTTCTCGTGTAAAATTCCACGCCGTCTTTCCCATTGGCATGAAGGTCCCCATAAAACGAACTTTTATATCCGGAAAATGGAAAGAATGCCATTGGCGCGGGTACCCCAAGGTTAATGCCAAGCATCCCTGCATCAATTTCTTCGCGAAATTCCCGGATGGCTTTTGCACTATCCGTATAGAGGCAGGCACCATTGGCAAATTCGGATTGATTGGTCAATTCAATTGCTTCTTCAAGAGTATTAACTCGTACTATGGATAAGACAGGAGCAAAAATTTCATCACTCCATATTTTCATGTTTGTTTTTACATGATCAAATAATGTCGGTCCAACGTAATAGCCTTTTTCCTGATCGCCTTCATTCCTGCCATCACGAAGGAGGACAGCTCCTTCTTTTTCCCCGATTTCAATATATTGTTCTGTTCTTTTTTTATGAGTATCACGGATTACAGGTCCCAGGAAAACGTCCTTATCCATTCCATTTCCAATCTTGATGTTATCCGCTGCAGCCTTTAATTTCTTAACGAGCGTATCTCCCACTTCTCCCACCGCAACAACCACTGACGCAGCCATGCAGCGCTCGCCTGCAGATCCGAAAGCTGCATTCGTTATGTTCGTTACGGCATTATCCAAATCTGCATCAGGCATGACGATCGAATGATTTTTCGCACCCGACAAAGCCTGGACACGTTTTTTATTGGCAGCTGCCGTTTTGTATACATACTCTGCGACAGGCTGGGATCCCACAAATGATACCGCTTTAATGTCTTCATGTTCCAAAATCCCATTCACGACATCGTGGGCACCATGGACAATATTGACAACACCATCCGGAACACCGGCTTCTGTCAATAATTCCACGAGACGGTTAGCCAAAAGCGGTGTCCGTTCTGAAGGTTTTAAGATAAACGTATTTCCACAAGCTATTGCCAGCGGGAACATCCAACATGGCACCATCATCGGGAAATTAAACGGCGTAATCCCGGCAACGACACCCATTGGATAACGATACATGCCAGATTCAATGCCTGGGGAAATATCAGGAAGCTGACTTCCCATCATCAAGGTAGGGGCACCTGCTGCGAACTCCACGCATTCAATCCCGCGCTGAACCTCACCATATGCTTCTGTATAGCTTTTTCCGTTTTCGATAGTGACCAGCTTTGCAAGCTCATCCCAGTGTTCAATCAGTAATTGCTGGTAACGGAATAAGAAGCGAGCTCTTTTTGGAACGGCGACCTTTTTCCATTCTTTATACGCCTTTTTAGCAACCTCCACCGCTTGGTTTACATCTTCCTTTGTTGAAAGGGGTACGATTGCCAATGCTTCTCCTGTTGCCGGGTTAGGCACTTGTTCATGTTTCGAAGTTGTGGAATCAACCCATTTGCCACCGATATAATTTTTCAACGTTTCTACTTCATTGATAACTGTCATTAAATAAACCCTCCATTTCAACACGATTTCATAGTTTCATTATATTTTTCAAAACGACTTTTTACATTAGACGTTTTGTATAGTTTTTGATTCAATATTTGCACATATTGTTTGTTTCTGGCTTTCCACCATAATCAACAACAGAAATTCACGATTTCGCAAACGATGTATATTTTTCTTATACTATCCCTTTAATCAGCTGACTACGCGGCCATCATTTTATAATGGAATATAGCTTTAGATCTTGATGCTTCCCCTTGACGAACATTCCTTTTCTGATGATTCCCTCA
Organism: Peribacillus sp. S4; assembly: GCF_046715815.1. Lineage (NCBI taxonomy): Bacteria > Bacillati > Bacillota > Bacilli > Caryophanales > Bacillaceae > Peribacillus > Peribacillus sp. S4. The sequence continues at coordinate 2,841,690 of NZ_CP175708.1, forward strand.
AAAGACATACCAGCCTTTTGCATGACTCGCTCTGAACCTGAATTTTCAACGAAGCACCTTGCTTGTATTCGAACTAGGTTCATATTTTCGAAGCCAAAGGCGATTATCTTTTGGGCTGCCTCCGTCATCAAGCCACTCCCCCAATATTCTGGTGCAAGCACATACCCTATTTCCGCACGATGATGGTCAACCTGCCATGAAACAAAATCAATGGTACCTATCAGCTTACCGCTTTCCTTGTGTTCTATGCCCCATGGAGCGATTTTCTTATCCTCATAATTTTGAAGTATAAATCGGATAAAATCTTTTGTATCACTTAGGGAACGATGGGCTTCCCATGTGACGTAACGGGAAACTTCATTGTTGGATGCATAAGCGAACATGTCTTCGGCATCATTCATGGTGACTTTCCTCATGATCAATCGTTTTGATTCCAGGGCAGGCAGCTGTCCATATATCTCTTTCACGTTCATGATTACACCCCATTCCATTGATTATTAGTATTATAGCAAGATTGGTAAGCAATCGCCCTTCCCAATTGAAATATTATCGAAACTTACGTATAATTCAGAAAAAAATATCCTGGAGGATAATTATGACAAAAAGAAAACTCATAATAAGCCAAAATTTGAATGAAATCTTATTACAGAAGATCCAAGAATTGATTCCCGAGTGGACTGTTATCACCGGGAGATCCCCGGAAAAATGGAGAGATCATATTGCCGATGCAGAAGTCATCGCAGGCTGGAAAGCGGAAATGTCTGTATCGATTGCTGCAAGCGATGTTAAATGGATCCAGACATGGAGTGCAGGAGTGAATGCTTTACCCCTGGACAATTTAGAACAAAAGAATGTTCAGATTACAACTGCAAACGGCGTTCATGCGTATCCCATTTCAGAGACAATTTTCGCGTTTTTGCTTGCCTTAACAAGAAAAGTAGATACATATATTAAGCAACAGCAGACAAGGACCTGGCATCACGCACATATGAAGCAGGAAATTCATGAAAAGACCATCGGAATCATCGGTGTCGGGAAAATCGGAAAGGAAACCGCAAAAATTGCCAAGGCTTTTGGCATGACCGTATTAGGGATGCGCCATTCCGGTAAATCAGAAGAATTCGTAGATGAGATGTTCACACAAAAACAATTGATTGATCTTCTTCCTAGGTGTGATTATATTGTCGTGACATTACCATTGACCCCAGAAACAAGGAATATGTTCGGTAAAAACGAATTCAAGTTAATGAAGCGCTCCGCATTTTTCATTAATATAGGAAGGGGAAACCTGGTCATTCAAAACGAATTGATTCAAGCGCTTAAGGACAAAGATATAGCAGGTGCTGGTCTTGATGTGTTTGAAACGGAGCCACTTCCTGAGAATAGCCCTTTATGGGAGTTGAACAACGTAATCATCACGCCGCACACATCCGGAAATACGGAATTTTACGACCAAAGGCTAATTCAGGATATTTTCATGCCGAATTTAAAGGACTATCTAAATGGTAAAACACCTTCAACAAATTTACTTGATTACAAAAAAGGGTATTAAGAATTGTTCATTTTCTGTATACATTAATAATCTTTCCTTGTTAGCTTGCAGATTCCGACATTATCTGTTATATTTAAAAAGAATTATTTTTGTTCGGGAAGATTGATAAGTGAAAAACTTTTCGTCTAATGATTGAGCAAGGGTAGTAACACAATGTGTGGATTCACACTAGGAGGCAACAACAATGGAACAAGGTAAAGTAAAATGGTTTAACGCAGAAAAAGGATTTGGCTTCATCGAACGCGAAAACGGAGACGATGTATTCGTACATTTCTCAGCTATCCAAAGCGAAGGATTCAAATCATTAGACGAAGGTCAAGAAGTTACTTTTGAAGTTGAGCAAGGTCAACGTGGACCCCAAGCTACTAACGTTCAAAAAGCATAATTTTAAATACAATATATAACAGACCCTACTTGTAGGGTCTGTTTTTTTTGATCAAAAAAACAATCATAAAAAAACCCTATTCACAGGGAATAGGGAACATGAAACAAGTTTAGTAAATGGTAAACCTAGTATAACACACTAAGAAAAGAAACCCTAATTTATCCGAAAAGTAAAAATTATCAAGCACTTCCGAAGCCCTCGATACCGACCTTACCATTCATTCATTTCTTATCCGCTTCATATGTTCGATCCGTTCCCCACGGATAAAACGGAGGCATATCCGTGCTGCTTTTCATTTTGAAATCGGCTTTCCTTTTTTCGAGAAAAGCTTCAATTCCTTCTAGTGCATCAGCTTGTTTTCCGGTCCAATGAATCATTTTCGATTCTATTTTGTGTGATTCAACAGGATGGTTCGCACCGAGCATGGACCACATTAATTGCCGGGATAGCGTCACAGAGACGGAAGATGTATTTTCCGCAATGTCTGTCGCAATCTCCATTGCTGCAGACATCAATTCTTCTGGCTCGACGATCTTGTTTACCAGCCTTCCCTCAAATGCTTCACTGGCCGTAATCATCCTACCGGTAAAAATCCATTCGGAAGCTTTGCCCATTCCGACAAGTCTAGGCAAGAACCAGCCGCTGCATGCCTCCATCGTTATCCCCCGCCTTGCAAATACAAAACCCATCTTTGCATCTGTTGAAGCAATTCTAATGTCCATGGGCAAAGTCATTGTTATCCCAATCCCGACTGCCGCTCCATTAATGGCTGCTATCATAGGTTTCTTCATCTCAAAAATCCGTAATGACAACATTCCTCCTGCATCGCGATATTCAACCAAAGGAGTGTGATCCATAAACGTTTCTGCACCTTTTTCCAAATCCATTCCAGCACAAAAAGCATCCCCAGCGCCAGTTAATATGACGGCTCTTACGTCATCATTTTCATCCGCTTCATTAAAAGCGCGAATCATCTCCTCACACATCTTTTCATTGAAAGCATTCATTCTCTCTGGACGATTAAGAGTAACAATCATGACACGATCGACGATCTCACTAGTTATCGTGGAATACAATAACAGTCCCTCCTTCTCTCACAAATTGAAACATTCAACAGAATTTTATATTTACATATAATTACATTTTATATGTTTTAATTTCAGATTCCTAGTTTTTTATTTTGACATGCTGATAAATAATTTGATAATCGTTTCTATTCTAAAAATATTTTACATAAATGTGTAAAAAAAGACCAGTCGCAAATGCAACTGGTTTTTTTGTTTACCAATATAAATGACAAGCAACGAAATGCCCTGGTTTTTGTTCTTTCCATTCAGGTACAGCACTGGAGCATATCTCCATAGCCTTAGGGCAGCGCGTCCGAAATACACAGCCGCTCGGCGGATTGATCGGACTTGGTACATCGCCTTTAAGGACGATCCTTTCCCGTTTAATAGTCGGGTCTGGTATCGGCACTGCGGATAGCAAGGCCTGTGTGTATGGGTGTAGCGGATCTTTCGTTAAAGAATCACTATCCGAAAGTTCCATCATTCTTCCAAGGTACATGACTAAAATGCGATCTGAAATATACTTGACCATCGATAAATCATGCGCGATGAATAAATAAGTCAATCCCATTTCTTTTTGCAGTTCTTTTAATAAGTTGACCACTTGGGCCTGTATCGAAACATCCAAGGCAGAGATTGGTTCATCACAAACGATGAATTTAGGATTTAAAGCCAATGCCCTTGCAATTCCAATACGCTGGCGCTGTCCTCCACTGAATTCATGCGGAAAACGAGTGATATGTTCCGGACTTAAACCAACCAGCTTTAATAGGTCTTCCACCCGTTTTCTTCGCTCTTTACCTTTTGATATCCCATGAATGGCAAGTGGTTCCCCAATCAATTCCTCCACCTTCATCCTTGGGTTCAAGGATGCGTAAGGATCTTGGAAAATCATTTGTATTTCACGGCGGATATGTGACATTTCCCCAGGTTTGTAATCGAAAATATTTTTCCCCTGAAAAAGAACTTCTCCATCTGTCGGTTCATATAATCGAGTGATTGTACGACCTGCAGTCGACTTACCGCAACCGCTTTCCCCAACAAGACCGACAGTTTCCCCTGGATAGATTTTGAGATCCAAACCATCTACCGCTTTCAGCGATTGAGAACCGATAGGAAAATGCTTCTTCAGATTCTTTATTTCAACAAGAGGAGAATTTTCGTTGTATGTCTTTTCTTTTACGGCCTTATTTTTCAGTGAAACCATTGGTTCTCCTCCTTTATACGTTAGTCGGTGCTTGTACCTGTGCTGCCTTGGCCATCGGGTGGTGCAGCCAGCATGCGGCTGTCTGACCTTCTTCCACTACTTCAAGCTCCGGATCATGGTCTTTGCACACTTTCATTGCTGATTCACATCTCGGGTAAAATGGGCATCCTTTTGGCGGATCCAATAAATCAGGTGGTGATCCGATAATCGGAACCAACGGAGCCGTTTTTTCCATATCCAGCCTCGGCACCGTTTTAAGCAAACCTCTTGTATAAGGATGCTGCGGGTTTGAAAATATTGCCTCTACCGTACCCGTCTCCACAACCTTGCCTGCATACATGACGACTACCCGTTCACAAGTTTCCGCAACCACACCTAAATCATGAGTGATTAAAATGATGGAAGTATCCATTCTTCGTTGGATATCTTTCATCAGTTCCAAAATTTGCGCTTGTATCGTTACATCCAATGCAGTTGTAGGTTCATCGGCAATCAGTAATTTCGGTTCACAAGCAAGGGCCATCGCTATCATTGCCCTTTGGCGCATACCACCTGAAAACTCATGCGGATATTGCTGCATCCTTTTTTCCGGCTGTGGAATACCTACTAGTTTCAGTGTTTCCAACGCCCGTTCGTATGCATCATTTCGGGACATATTTTTATTATGCTTTAAAATGCCTTCCATGATCTGGCTGCCGATTTTTGTCGTTGGATTGAGCGAAGTCATCGGATCCTGGAAAATCATGCTGATTTCATTCCCGCGAATCTTCTGCATTTCCTTTTCACTCATTTTAAGAAGGTCTTTACCGCCAAAGTTTATCGACCCTTTTCCATACTCTGCCGGGGGTGTTTCCAATAATCTCATGATAGATTTCGCTGTAACACTTTTGCCGCATCCGGACTCCCCAACAATCGCAACGGCTTCCCCCTTTTTCACGCCAAAGTTCACACCGCGAACCGCTTGCACTTTACCTGCATAAGTATGGAAGGTGATTTGTAAATCGTTGACTTCTAATAGGTTCTCCATCATCGTCCCTCCTATTCTAGTAATATCAAATCATTATGTTAGGTCTCATTTATTTCCGTAGTTTTGGATCTAAGGCATCCTGCAATCCGTCACCAGCCACATTGAACGCGAACATCGTTAAGGAAATCAATATTGCCGGGATTAACAGTTGATAGAAATTCCCTACCAGAATGCTTCCCAGTGCATCACTTGTCAATGTTCCCCAGCTTGCCTGAGGTGCCGGAACTCCCAGTCCCAAAAAGCTAAGTGTAGCTTCGGCAAAAATGGCAGTAGGTACAGTCAACGTTAAATTGACAAGGATCGGTCCCATTGTATTTGGAATCATGTGTTTTCTTAAAGTCCAGCTCGTATTGGCTCCAGAGATTGTTGCAGCATGGATATATTCATTCTCTTTCAGTTGTAAAACCTGGCCCCGTACCAGTCGCGCCATCGGAATCCACCCCGTAATCGACATCGCAATGATGATCGGCAGAATACCAGGTTTTAATACGACCATCATTAAGATAACCATCAATAGGTATGGAATCGCATAGATCACCTCAGCGAAACGCATCATGATATTATCCGTGCGTCCACCGCGAATGGCAGAAATCCCGCCATAAAGGACACCAATTAAAAAGTCGATCAGCGCTGCCATCAATCCAATGAACAAGGATATCCTTGCACCGTACCAGGCTCGCGTAAATAGATCCCTTCCTGATGAATCCGTTCCAAACCAATGCTCGCTATTTGGGCTAAGATTCTTTTTATCGAAATCTTGTCCATAATAAGTATATCCGTTAATGTACGGACCAAAAATCGCCATCAAGACCAAGAGGATTATAAGAATAAACCCCGTCATCGCCAGCTTATTTTCTTTAAATCGACGCCAGACGTCAGACCAATATGAAACTGTAGGTCTTGCTATTTTTTCAGCTTCCTTAAAGTTGCCGTCGGCGGGTTGGAACATATCTTCGGTTAAATGCACTTTATCTGCCATTATTTCTTCTCCCCCGTCACTTTAATTCTAGGATCAATCAACGTATAGGCTATATCAACGATGAATATCAATAAAATAAGCACCGCACTATACACAATTGTGGAACCAAGAATCACCGGGTAGTCCCTGTTGGATATTCCCTTTACGAACATATCTCCCATGCCAGGAATACCAAAAATTCGTTCAATGATGAAGCTTCCTGTCACGATATTAGCCGTAAGGATGCCCAGAACCGTGATAATCGGCAATAACGCATTCCGAATCGCATGTTTGATTATGACACCGCTCCGTTTCAATCCTTTGGCTTTTGCTGTCAAAATGTAATCCTGCCCCATTACTTCAAGCATGCTTGTCCGCATCAGTCTCGCGATGAAAGCAAGCGGCATCATGGAAAGGGCAATGGATGGTAAAATGGTATGCTGCCATGTCGCCCATGTAGCAACAGGGAATATATTCCATTTAATTGCAAAATAATTGATTAAAATAGTCGCCAGGATAAAGTTAGGAACGGAAATCCCTACGATGGCAATGATCATTGATAAATAGTCGGGCCATTTATTTCTTTTCAGTGATGCCACGACACCTAGAATGAGGCCAAAGAAGATGGCAATCACCAAGGCTTGTGCCCCTAAGTGCAAGGACACCGGAAACCCCTTCAAAATGTAATCATTCACGGAAATGGATGAGGATTTCAATGAAGGACCAAAATCAAATTGAACGACTTCCAATAAATAATTCCCATATTGGGTCAACAACGGCTTGTCCAATCCATAGTGGACTTGAAGGTTTTCATAAACAGCAGGAGGCATGGCTCCTTCTTTTGCAAATGGATTTCCCGGAATCGTATGCATTATGATGAACGTTAATGTAATAACAGCCCATAAAGTAATAATCGCCCATTTAAAACGGTTTAATGTATATCTCAACATGGTAATCACCCCAATCATCGATTTTCTAAGAAGTTGAAAACGGAAATGAATGCATGAAATATTCAAATTCGCAATTGAAAAATGGGGTATGTCCTTAATCGGACATACCTCTCATTTCACTATTATCCTTCTATTATTTTTTATCCGCGTAAATAAAGTTCGGATAAGCGTTAATTGGAGCAAAAACTCCAGTAACATTCGATTTAACCATATATGGTTTTGTATAGAAGTAAACCGGAAGGATCGGCATTTCGTCAATCATGACTTTCTCTGCTTTATGCAAAGCATCCATGCGTTCTTTTGGATCCATTGTAGATTTTGCTTCTTTTAATAAATTATCATATTCTTTGTTTGACCAACCTGCATCATTATAGGCGCCGTCCGTTTCCCAAAGCATGAATGTCATCGGGTCAACATAGTCACCAACCCATCCTGCACGGGAAATTTCAAAGTCACCAGCTTTTTCACGGTCAAGCTTAACTTGGAATTCCGCATTTTCAAGTGTCACTTCAACACCCAGGTTATCACGCCACATTCCTTGAACCGCTTCAGCAATTTTCTTGTGTGAATCTAAAGTGTTATACAAAATTGAAAACTCAGGTAATTCTTTCATGCCTTCTTCAGCAAGTCCTTCTTTTAACAATTTCTTAGCTTCTTTAACATCTTCCTTAAATAGGTTACCTGTATTTTCCTGGAAATCTCCAGATGCATCAGGAATACCCGGAGGGACTACGCCGAAAGCAGGCTTTTGTCCGCCTTGAGCAACATTTTCGGTGATTTTTTGACGCTCGATAGCCATTGAAAGCGCTTTCCTTACTTTAGCATTATTGAAAGGTTTCACTTCTGTATTAAAGTTGTAATAGTAAACGGCAAGTTCTTTGCCCATTTTGAATTCTTTATCATCAGAATTGACCATTTGACCTTGAATATCCACTGGCAGCGGATAAGCGAGGTCCAATTCGCCACTCTGATACATTTGCCATGCTGTATTTTCATCTTCAATTAGAGCAAAGTTAACCGCATCCAATTTGATTTTATCTTTATCATAGTAATTTTCATTCTTTTCGATTTTCAGGCTTTCTTTATGTTTCCATTCCGTTAATTTGAACGGCCCGTTTGAAACGTGAGTTTTTGCATCCAAAGCCCATTTTGGATTTTCTTCCTGTACCTTTTTATTGATTGGATAGAAAGTATAGAAAGAAGTCAAGTCAAGGAAATATGGTGTAGGCTGTTCCAAAGTAACGACTAATGTATGTTCGTCTGTCGCTTTAACCCCTACGTCCTCTTCCTTCCCTTTCTTACTGTTGTATGCTTCCCCGCCTTTAAGATAATAAAGTTGGTAAGCATAATCTGCGGCCGTCTCCGGTTTCAAAGCATATTTCCAAGCGTATTCGAAATCATTGGCTGTAAGCGGATCTCCATTTGACCATTTCAAACCATCTTTCAATTTGAATGTCCAAGTTAATCCATCTTCACTGATTTCCCATGATTCTGCAGAACCAGGGACGATTTTGCCTTCCTCTGTTTTCTTTGTCAGCCCCTCGAACGTATGTTCAAGGATCCATGATTCATGAGTACCTTGAGCATTTGCAGGGTGAAGCGAACCAGGTTCACTCGAATTGTTTACGTTTAATACTTTTAATCCGGATGAGTCACCCGAGCCCCCTTCTTTTTCATTCGAAGTTTCCTTCGAACCGCCGTTGCATGCCGCAAGCATAAGCATGATGGCCATAAGAAGAGCAAGCACTGAAAATTTAGACTTTTTCAAAAAATATTCCCCCTCATCTTTAATCTTTCTTAGAATATTCCCATTTAAGAGATTATCCTTCTAACACCTATTAATCTTCCGTATAGTACATATAATGATTGCGAGGAAAAGCAGAAGCATTCATTGCAGGAATTCACCAAAAACAATTAGCGAACCGTTTGCATAAATCTTAATTTCTACCTAAAAAAAGCAATTAATGCAGTTTACTAGGTATAAAATCACCTTTTTTTCACCTCGCCAAGGATACTATACCTCGAATTAAAGATGTTGAATTTTAAGTATATTACGAATAAACCAAAAAATCAATAAACCGGTGAGTACTTTTTCACAATATAGTAATTAATTGCTAATCAATTCGATCTAGATACTAGGTAAATAGAAATGATCACCTAAAAGGACTTCCGACTTCCAGGTGTTTTTACAAACCCTTCTAAATCAGTATTCATATAGGTTCTCTTGTCTATTTATTTCTCAATATTCTAATAATTCACATCAGGTTGATTACTAAGACAACTTTCCTAGCAAACCATCCCCTCTCAAATAATATATTTTAGCAGAATAATGCATTACTTGATTAAAATATTTAGTTCTCTTTAATCAATCTCCAAATAATAGACATTAACTATAGGGGAATAGAAATATTCCCCTATATGTACCCGTCATTTCATTGAAAAGTGCCCCTTCTTCATTTATGATTAAACAAATATAATGACACGAAAAGTAAACAAATTCCTGCCACCTTTTTCGCATCCAATGGGATGCGAACGCCTCCGAATAAACCGAAATGGTCAATGACTGCCCCAATAATTATCTGGCCTGCTATAACCCCGACCAATGCCGGTGCCACTCCAATCCGAGGCACGACCAATACGATCACAATGACATAAATAGCCCCTAACAGCCCGCCTGTTAATTGCCATTTGGGTACAGACGCGATGGCAGAAATATTTCCATTTCCCGCAAACAAAACAATAAATAATAAAGCGAGAGTTCCGATTCCAAACGAAATGAAGGAAGCTTCAATTACCCCCACTTTTTTTCCTAATCCACCATTGATTTGTCCTTGTATGGCAATGGTGATTCCGCCCAGGACCGCAAGCAACGGAAATAATATCTTCACAGTGATTTTGCTCCTTTTTATGTCCATCCGGACTGATTAATGAATTCGCATACCATTTTAACATGAAAAATATGTATATTGTCCTTTACTGATATAAAATCATCTGCAAATAAAAAAACTGGCACTTTGGGCCAGCTGCAATCTTCTATACCAAACTAAAATCTATATGATTCCTGAACACTTTGTTGCCTTAACTGGCTATACTCCGTACTCAACAAGGAAAATACCAGGGCATCATGGTACTGGTCACGAAGAAATAGATAACTTCTGAGGCTGCCTTCCTCTTTGAATCCAAATTTCTTCAGAAGGTTTCTGGATGCAATATTATCCTTGAAAGTTAAAGCGGCGATTCTGTTTAGTCTCAATTCCTCAAAGCAATAGCGCAATACTACGTTGACAGCTTCAGACGTAAAGTGTTTCCTCCAATATTCAGGATGGATTTCATATCCTATTTCGGTGCGTTTGTTGGCTAGGCTCAATTGATGCAGGCCAACAGTACCGATGAACTTGCCTGAATCCTTTAGAATGACCCCCCACCGCATCCCTCGTTTGTTTATATAAGCACTTTTAAACGAGTCGATTAAGCGGCGGGCATCTTCTACTAGAGTTAAACTTTCTATCCCATCATATTTGGTCACTTCATCTTTAGAGAGGATTTCAAACAGACTCTCGGCATGATGGTGACCTATTTCGATTAAATGCAGTCTTTCTGTTTCCAATTCCTTAAACCACATCGAAGAATCCCTCCCGTATATTCAGCTGTCTACTTAATTCTATTCAAGATGAAGAGATACCTGTCTTAATGGACAATACTTTTTGAAAAATGCCTTAATCCCTGAATATTTTGGGAACGGTTGACACTGTAAACCGTCACATTCCCGCCATAACCCAATAAGAAGTAGAATTAGGATGGTCAGGATACATTCCTATTGTCGGTAAACCATCATGGATCTCACAAAATAAAGCTCCCCAATAATAATCAGCCCAGATCCGATTCTCTAATTCTGGAAACAGATTGACAAGCTGCTTTATTAATTTATCTCTATTGTTCAAAATCATTGGATCCCTTTTCTCCAGATAACCGCTCGATTCATCAAGGCCACCAATGATAATTCGATTGTCAGGAGTTTTTCTTGCATATAATTAAGGCCGTGCCCTTTCCCAAATCATCATATTATCATGCCATTGAGCTTGATCGGCTATTTGATTTGTTGCTATGGCATATGAACTGAGAACCACTGCATTTTTATCCTTCACTTCTTTTTGGGCTTCATAACCAGTTGCGAAGATGACCGTCTGTGCATGTACGGTATGACCCGTTTCGATAAATAACTGGGTTTGATTCTCTTTTAGTATCTTTCCATTGATTTTTGTTTTTGCATAGACACGTACGCCTTTCGAAACTGCCTTTTCAATCAATAAATGTACATGTTTATAAGGATTGATTTCAGCATCATTATCTGTAACCAGCGCTCCTGCTTTCGAAAACGAAAATTTCCGATTAATCTCTTTTTCAGTATAATATTCAACAGGGAAATTTCGGGTTTTAAGATTCCTATATTCTCTTTAAGCTTAGAAACATCCATGGGGTTGGATGCATAGTACAAGCTTTTTCTACTCATTTGAAAACTGTAAAAGTCCAGTGTTCGCAACCGTACTTCCTTCACTAGCATCCCTTTTATCGATCAGGAAAAAAATTAGACCAGTCTCTGTCAAAAAATAGGCACAGTGTGCATAAACCGCTTCCTTCTATACAAACATCACATAGAAGGTCTTCCTCCAACATGGGATATTTTCTCGCTTCAAATGTATCTTTGCAAAACACTTTCCCTGCCTTTAAATCCATACAAGCTCCACCCTTGGGATAATTAATTAGTTTCAACCTTTTTAGTTCCATATAACTATATCGTTTTGATGTACTTGTTATTTCCCTGAAAAACATTGCCTGCAAACGTAAAATGATTCTTTTTTTCCAGAAATTCAGCATTCCAATTTATCAAATAGACCTATGATTTTCATTTACCATATAATCTGCCAAGTTATATGGACCCTTATTATGTATATTCTTATACTATCCTTTTTCCTAGTCCTATAAAGAATGAGAATGAGCTAATTTTACACAAAACTATTTTTATAGGATACTATATTACCAATCCAGATATTCTACTAGGAGGAATTAAAATGAAGAAAATCATCCTTTTATCAGCACTGTCACTATCACTTCTATCTCCAAAAGTTGCTTTGGGAGCGAATACATACGAGGTGGCAGAAGGAGATACCTTAACGAAAATCGCTTCTGAATATGATGTCAGCATTGACGAATTACTTAAATCGAACTCTGCTATAAACGATGCAAATCAAATTCGAATCGGACAAATCATAAATCTTCCCGAATCATCCATTACCGCGGTTAATCGCAAAGAAAGTCAATCAGTTGAACAGCAGGTCCTTAGTTTAGTTAATGAAGAACGGGCAAAATCGGGCCTCCCTTCACTTAAAATGGATACAGCCATTTCCAACGTAGCCATTCTAAAATCTGAGGATATGCGTGATAATAATTATTTCAATCATACAAGCCCCAGTTATGGATCGCCTTTCGATATGATGAAATCCTTTGGGATCAGTTACGAGTACGCAGGGGAAAATATCGCAGCAGGTCAACCTAGTGCGGATGCTGTCATGAAATCATGGATGAACAGCCCCGGACATAAGGCGAATATCCTTAACAAGAACTATACGCACATTGGAATCGGGCATGTAACTGGAGGGAAATACGCCCACTATTGGACCCAACAATTCATTGGAAATTAAAAGCTTCAGAGGCGGCAGATTGCCGCCTCTAAGTTTGTCGACACAACTCTCCCCCGGACCATGATAATTTAAGGAAACTTGGTTATCCTTCATGTATTTTTACCTATTTGGAATGAAACCTCATTAGATTGAAGAAATTTGCGACACTCCTGCCGAAAAACTGGCTAGCCGAGACCCCACAGACGCTTGCGTCGAGAAGGCTTGGCAGACAGTCTGCGGAAAGGAAGTGGATTTCTGAAATCAACTGCAACTTTTTTCAAATTAAAAACTGTAGACTAGCTCGATTTTCATCGAATTTGTCTACAGTCTGAGAGGCGGCAGATTGCCGCCTCTTTTTATTTATTCTTATATTCCAAGTCTAATGATTGCTATTATCAATGATTATATACCTTTCTCACTTTATATCGAAAAGACGTAATTTCAGTTTGATCGCTTCAATAAGAAAACATTCTTCGTTATTTTTTAGTTGGATGGATACCCAAGGAATACACGTAAAGTAGTTATATCATACTATCTTTCAATTATCTTACTGATAAAAATTAAATTATGTTAAAATAGAATTCTAGATATAGGTACAAAGGGGCAATTGTAATGAAAATAGAGGTTGGCTCTGTCATCAACGAATTACGAATTAAACAAAATCTTACACGAGAAGAACTGGCTAAGGATATATGTGAACCTAATGCCCTGTCAGATTATGAAAGAAGCATCACTTCTCCAACCATTGATGAATTGGCACTTTTTGCGGATAAACTTAAAGTTGACCTGCCGTATTTCTTCACTACCAAAAATGAACCGATCTATAATTACATAGAAACCATTAAACTTTTGATTAACAAATACAAACGCACACGTAATTATGAAGCAATTTATGAAATCATTCAAAAAGAAATGGCAACTGCACCGGAAAAATCGATATCATTTCATCAATTCTTAAAATGGCATGAAGGTATCTCTTTTTTTATTTGTACAATGACAAACAAAAGGCTATTGAATTATTGAATGAAGCCATGCAGGTTACCATGGGTAAACGGGTCATTCTTCATCAACAGGAGATAGAAGTTTTAAATAGTATCGGGATCATCCATTTTAAAACGAAGAATTATGAAGAGGCCATCACCATCTTCAATGATGCACTGGAATTTATCGAGAATATTCCCCATGTGAACCAAGAAGGTACCATTATCGTGAAGATCATTCATGGATTAGCTCGAACATTGACTGAACTTCATTATTATCAAGAATCATTAAATTATACTCTTAAAGGGATCAACATTTGTAATTCGATAGAATCATTATATTTATATGCGGAACTCCATCTTTTAACTGGTAAGAATCTGGTTCATCTGCAACAACCTGAAGAAGGACTGCACTATATAAAGCAATCCAAAAACATTTTCAGTCTTCAAAAAAACGAAGAATTCGTACAAATTGCCGAACATGAAATGGAAAACATTTTGCACTGGATATGAACATGGATAAAAAAGATAGAGATTGCTTAAAAATCTCTATCTTTTTTTAGTATCGTTAGTTCACCCTTACCTTCAATATTTCAAATCCTTTGAAACGATCATAATGCTTTCAATAGCCATTCTATGTCAGCTATAATAGAAGAATGTAACCCAACTGGAGGAAAAAAAATTGACTAATAGATTAGGTTTAGTACTGGATGTAGAAACCACTGGTTTACGTCCCTCTTCAGATGAAATTATCGAGCTTGCCCTTATACTCTTTACATACAGCAGTGAAACAGGGGAAATCATAAATCTTATTGATCAAGAATCATTTTTAAGGGAGCCTCTCTCCTATGGAGCAAGAAGGAATTATGATCAAGCATACAGAATTCATGGAATTCCATACAGCTCCGTAGAAGGAAAGAGTTTTCATGATGAAAAAATTAAAACCTTCATTGACCGTACCGATTCTATTTTCGCACACAATGCTTCTTTCGATAGAAGTTTTCTCTACCAAATGTATCCGGAAATCAATGATCAAAAGTGGTACTGTACGATGCGTAATGTACCTTGGAAGCAATATGGATTTGAGAATAGTAAACTCTTAACATTACTGCAGGCACATAATATCACCAATTTTCAAACACATAGGGCCATGGACGATATATCTTACCTAATGGAGCTTATGAGAAAACCAGGTCCTTCTGGCCATCCTTATTTGAAGGATGTCATTGCAAAAAATCCAATGAAGAAATATGCACCTGCTTCCCAAAAAACAAGGGTATAGCCGTATAAATAATTACTTCATTGTCATGGTGCACCAATGTTTTGTCACAAACAAACCGTGGCCCATTCCATGAGAACAGTAATGCATATCTTTAAGGTGGTTTTTATTTTAGGAAGCCTTTTATTTTCCTGCATTTCACTTATTACTTGATATTTATCAAAAAACAGCGACCCAGACGGGTCGCTGTTTCAGTTTATTATAAAAGGATACTTAGTTATCCTTCATGTATTTTCACTTTTTTATCTGGATGAAATCAACAGGAACGTTATTTTGAGGGGTTTAAATTTGAACATTGATTGGAACGTAGCGCACTCGCTTTCCGCGGGCGGTCTTTACGTCTGTAGTGTCTCCCTTGTACACGCTTTTCCAAGGAGTCTTGAACGCAAGCTCCAATCAACTTTGTTTTAAAATATAGATAGAAACCCCGTTGTCGACAAAAGTGGAGCCGAAACGGCATTATCCCGAATCTGAAATTATTACCATTATTTTAAAACGAGACTTGGTTTTACTCCATAATTTTTTACTGTTTACTATATGGGGTGAAATCCTATCAAGATTGAAGAAATTTGCAACACTCCTGCCGAACAACTGGCTAGCCGAGACCTCACAGACGCTTGCGTCGAGGAGGCTTGGAAGACAGTCGGCGGAAAGGGAGCGGATTTCTTCAATCAACTGGATTTTTTTAAAAAAAACTGTAGAAAAACTAGTTTTCCTCGAATTTGTCTACAGTTTGAAACAGCGACCTAGACGGGTCGCTGTTTTTTTGATCATTGTACAATTGCTTCTTCCTGTTTTTCATTCAATGTGCCGTTCATTTTCTTATACCTATAAATAAAGTAAAGAAGAGATAATATTAATGCCGTAACGAGGAATATCGCCAATATAGCAAGATTGTGCCACATGAAGCTATAATCTCCTGTTGAGATGACAGCACGAAAAGCATTAATGGAATAAGTCATCGGCAGGAACGGTGTGAATCCTTGCAAGAAGCCAGGTACTAATTCATTGGGGAATGTTCCGCCACTGCTGGTCAGTTGGAGAATCAAAATCAATAATGCTATGAACCGGCCTGGATTGTCAAAGGCTGAACCCAGGAACTGGATGATTGCCATGAATGTGCAGCTAGCAAGAATGCTTACTGCAAAAAACAACGGCAGGCTCGTAACATTGATTCCAAGACCTAAAATTAAAATCGAGTCCACCAATATGGCTTGACAGATTCCGATGAGTGCCATGACACTGTATTTACTAATAAACCAGCTAAATCCACTCGCAGGTATAACAGCAGGATCTCTTAGCGGGAAAATGATCGTCAGAACGATAGCCCCGATAAATAAACTTAATGAAATTAAATACGGTGCAAAACTGGTGCCATAGTTCGGTACATTATTAATTGGTAATTTATCTACTTTAACTGGGCTTGCAAACATGTCATAAACTTCTTCATTGGATTTGATCTTGCCTGCCTCATTTGCCCCGTCATTCAATTCGTCATGTAATTCTGCAGATCCATCTGAAAGTTTGGCGATACCATCTTGTAACTTAATGGCTCCATTCGCCAGTTCTCCCATTCCGCTAGTTAGGCTGTTTGAACCCTCCTTCAATCTATCCGTTCCTGTAACCAGGCCTTCCGAACCTTCGGAAAGCTGTGAGGTTCCACTTGATAATTGCTTGGAGCCATCTTCAAGCTGATCAAGCCCGCTTACCAAGTTATTGCTGCCTTCAGTTAATTGTCCAAGTCCACTCTGCGCTGAATCTATACTTTCGCCAAATGTTGTCAAACCAGACACCAATTGACCTTGGCCATTTTTCAGTTCATTCGCCCCATTGGCAAGTTTATCCTGAGCTTGCTTCAATTGCGTGAAACCGCCGCTTAATGCACTAGTGCCTTCACTTAACTGATTGGCTCCATCACTAAGGCTATTTGAGCCTTTAGCAATTTCGGTTGCACTGGCCGATAGTTTTCCCACTCCTTCAGATACTCCTTTACTACCTTCACTGATGCGTGTTAGAGAAGAAATCACTCCCTCCAAACGCGCTTTCTCTGCAGGATCATCCGTAGCTTCAGATTGTTGTTCCAATCCGGAAATAACCTCATTCAAACCTGCCGAAACTTCAGATGCCCCCGCTTTTGCTTCGTTCGATGCTGCGCTCCATTCAGACAATGAACCTGAAAGCTGGGCGGCACCAGCCGCTACACCATTTGCTCCCTCAGTTAAAGCGGGCAGCTTTTCATCTATTTGATTGAAGCCCTCTAATGACTGTTGCAATCCAGAAGCCAATTCACCAGTTCCCGCTTCAGATTTCTTGGCCCCTTGCAAAAGCTCGGATTGACCATCTTTCATTTGCCCAACACCAGAGCTGAACTGTTGTAACCCTTGATTAAGTTCCTTTGATCCTGCAGCTGCCGAACCGACCCCATTCGAAAAGGTCAATGATTTTTCAGCTAATTTTTCCAGGTTTTCATGGATTTCGACAGAACCTGAATGAAGGGAGTCAATTCCTTCATCCACTTTTTTGGAACCTTCTTTTGCTGAGATAATCCCTTCACCAAGTTCACTGGAGCCGTTTTTCACTGTATCTGTTCCGTCTTTCAATTCTCCAGCTCCATCACTGGCACTTTTGAGTCCGTCACCCACTTCGTTCAAATTATCGAACATTGACTCCGCATAGGTTTTCGTAACCGCTGACGAAACCTCCCCTTTGATTCTCTCCGAAGCTGCATCACCTATTTTAGTGGATATATAATTAAACCCTTCATTGGACGTATAAATTAAATCAAGTTTTTTCGGATTGTCCTCCTGCAAAGTCGTTGCATTCTTCGAAAAGTTTTTCGGAATTTCTATTTTCATGTAATAATCTTGATTTTCCAGGCCTTCATTGGCTTCTTTTTGACTGACGAAATGCCAATCGAAATCCTTCTTTTCCTTTAACTCCTTGACTAAATCTTTTCCTATTGTAAGTTCCGTTTCATTGAACTCCGCACCCTCATCCAAATTGACAATGGCTACAGGCAATTGGTCCACCTTACCATATGGATCCCAAAATGCCCAAAGGAATGTGCCGCTATATAATAAAGGAATCAGTATGATCCCTATTATGGAAATGAGTATCATAGGATGTTTTATTATGGCTAAAAATTCACCCTTTAAAGATTTTAACACGCCTACCAAGCCCTCCTATACGACGAATATGCCGTTTATTTAATCTATCTCGGGAAAACGCATGAAAGAATGTTAAATTAAGTTATATGCTTCTGCAATGTAAATTTAACATTCTTCATTTTCACCTAAATATATATTACTTTTAAAACAAACAATAATTTATGACTAAATTGTTCATTTGGTCATTATCACGAAAATAATATAACATTTATCCATCTTTTTATCAATATTTTTTCACAGCGATACATCCTATCTTTACTGCTTTTATCTTTAAATCCATTTAGATTGCCTTTTAAGCTGAAAATACTTTATTATGAATTAGCTCTGATATTACATGGCAAAAAAGGGTACCCATAATGGGTACCCTTTTTTGCCATGTAAGCACAATTAAATAAAGCGCTTTCATATCATTTCGATATAATTCCTTTTAATTTTTCCGCCTGCCCGGTCAATTTCTTCAAGGACTCCTGATACTCTTTTTCTAATTGTCTTATGATGCCTGCAGCGGTATCTATTTTTTTAATCGCCCCCACACCATGACCCGCTGACCAAATATCACGCCACGCTTTAGATTCAGACGATTTGGACATGCTGTCAAAATCGACTTTTTCTTTTTTGGCTAATTGTTCTGGGTCCAAGCCTTCCTTCCTGATGCTCGGTTTAAGCATATTACAATTAACGCCTGAAAATGCATCGGTCAAGATGATGTCATCATGGTCAGAATCGACAAGCATTTCACGATATTCATCATTTGCCCTGCTCTCTTTCGCCACGATAAAACGTGTACCCATATATGCAAGATCCGCTCCTGCCGCCTGAGCTGCCAAGATACTGTGACCAGTACTGATCGATCCGGCGAGCAAAATGATTCCATCCCAGAATGTCCTTACGCTGTCCACGAAAGCAAAGCTATTTATCTCACCAGCATGACCGCCTGCTCCCGCAGCAACCAAGATCAATCCGTCCACACCAGACTCCGCAGCTTTTTTTGCAAAATCCACAGAGCTGACATCCGAAAAGACCAACCCGCCATAGCTATGTACGACATCCACCACATATTTTGGTGAACCTAATGATGTAATGACGATGGGAGGCTGATGCTTTTTGACCAATTCCAACTCTTCTTCAAGCCGGCTATATGTACGGTGAACAACCATATTCATTGCCCATGGAGCGATCTTTGAGCCTGGTTCTTTATCCTTTGCTGCAATCAATGTATCGTTTATGTCACCCATCCATTGATCCAGTACCTCTATCGGCCGCGCATTCGGTGCTGGAAAAGAGCCGATCACCCCATTCAAACAGCATTCTTTCACTAACTCAGGACCGGATATTAAAAACATAGGTGCTGAGATAACCGGTAAAGATAATTGATTCCACCACTGTTCAGGCAAACTACTTGTCATCCTTAAACCTCCCATTATTAATATATTACCAAAATATAACACTACAAGATTATCATACTTCTAAAAGACGCAATTTTCAAGAAATTAATTCAGCAGCTAAAATTTAATTGTCATTCAGCGTCATTTAAATAAAAAAACTGTATATGGAATTGATCTGACCCAATAAAGTTAGACATATAATTTAAGCAGCTTCTAAGACCTGAGTTCGGTATTCTATCGGACTCAGGTCTTTTAATTTTACCTTCATTCGTTTGTGGTTATAGTAATGAATATAATCATCTAATTCCTTTTCAAAGTGCTCCATACTTTCAAACTCTTGGAGATAAAGCAATTCAGACTTTAACAAGCCAAAAAAGTTTTCAATGACTGCGTTATCTAAACAATTTCCCTTACGGGACATGCTTTGTATAATGCGGGAATCTTTTAAGGTTTTTTGATACTTCTTCATTTGATAATGCCACCCTTGATCCGAATGGAGGATGACCGTATCTTCTGGTTTTAGGTGTTTAATCGCCTCATCTAACATATCTCCAACAAGTTTATAAACAGGGCGTTTCATCACTTTGTAGGCAATAATTTCACCATTACATAAATCAAGGATAGGGGATAGGTAACGTTTCTCCCCAAATAAATGAAATTCCGTTACGTCTGTTACCCATTTTTGATTCATTTTCTCGGCTTGAAAATCACGTTGTAAAATATGGGGGGCAATTCGACCAACACGCCCCTTATACGAACGATACTTTTTCATACGGACTAAACATTTTACGCCCATTTCATTCATGAGGCGGTTGATGGTCTTTGGATTGTGAGAAAACCCATATTTTTTTAACTCTTTTGTGATACGACGATAACCGTAACGTCCTTTATGTTCATGATAGATAGACTGAATAGTGGCTTTTACCTTCGAATACTTATCTTCTCGATTCAAGCGTTTTTCCCAATAATAGTACGTGCTACGTGGAATATCAGCGACTTTAATTAAGGCCACAACCTCATAAATGGACTTTAGTTCATAAATTACTTGCGCTTTGATTTGGGTTGTAATTTTTCCTGCATTTGAACTAAAGTATTTAACTTTTTTAAATACGCATTCTCCATTTCTAGTTGTTTAATTCGTTCTTCAAGCTCTTTAACCGAACCTTCAATTTGTTTGGATGGATTGATATCTTTTTTCATGGATGGTCTCCCCTTTTTCTTAGAAATTAGGGCATCTAATCCATAGGCATTAACATTTATTCTCCACGTCCGAATTAGTGCTGGAGATGAAATATTAAACCTTGCGGCTGCGTCGTAAGAAGATATACCCGTTTCATTCATATAATTAAGTACATCCATTTTAAACTCCGTAGAATAACTTGTATAGGATTTCTTAAATCCATCGGCTCCTTGAATTTGGTATAAACGAACCCATCCTTGAATCACTTGATACGAAACTTCAAATATTTTTTGAAGATCCATATAGCTGTGCTTTCCTTCAAGGTAAAGTCGTGTAATGAATATTTTCTGTTCGGCAGAAAAATTAGCCATAAAAAACACCCCGTAAATGTTAGTTTGGTGTCTAACATTTACGGGGCAGTTCAAATACGCCCCATATACAGTTTCGATTCAATTTGAAAGCACCCATTTCCGAATGGCCTTAGCTACACCATCTTCTTCGTTTGTCGCTGTAATCCAATCTGCTTTTTCTTTCACAATTTCTTGGGCATTTCCCATTGCCACACCCACTTTTGCTTCAGAAATCATTGCAAGGTCATTAAGGCTGTCACCCACTGCCATTACATTTTCCATGGTAATGTCGAGCAGTGAACATACGAGCTTTATCGCTTTCGCTTTATTGACGCCCATGGCATTCACTTCAATATTCGTTGGGCTTGAATTGCTTATTTCAAAGGTTCCTTTTGATGCCAGTTCATCCATGATGATTTGGCGGATGCTTGCATCATTTGTATCAAAACCGAATTTAAGCCATTGCGAATCATGGATTTTCTCAGGCATTTCAGCCCTGTAAATATTATCGCAGCTAATGGCCCAAAAATGTGTACCATGTTTTTGGCTTAATTCCCACATCCATTGTATGGATTCACTATCGACGATATTCCTTTCCACCAGTTTTCCTTGGTTATCGTAAATTTCGCTTCCGTTTACTGTAATGAGGTATGATTGGAGTTCCATTGACTTTGCAAAATCACTGCACGTCGCATAGGATCTTCCTGTGCTCAATACCACAAAAACCCCTTCATTTTCGGCTTCTTTTATCGCTCTCCGGTTTTCTTCAGATATCTCTCCAGCCTTATTGAGAAGTGTGCCATCCATATCAAGTGCAACTAGCTTAATATTTTGTTTCTCCATTCTTATTCACCCTTCCATAATCCTTCATTATGTAACTAAGTCCATGATAGCTTATAATGCATACCCAAGGAAAGTACGTGATGAATTGAACAGCATTATCATTAGTGTCTTGATTTATAATCACACAATAATCCTGATCATGACATTTTGTATTCTGCCATTATTTCTACTCGCTGTCTTTTTTGATTTCATTCAATGCTTTTTTTATCTGACCTTCCCATTTTGGGATACCATCATTTTCATCAAATTCTATAATGACGTCCGTTACCCCTCTTTCCTTTAATATTTGATTAAACAGACGATCTTTAATGTCGTCCGCCTGTGCGATTGAAATATGGGGATCCAGTTCAACTTCAAGTTCAACATGAAAATCTTCCCCTTCTTTTATTACGGCCAGTTTCTGTATATCCCTTACGTCTAGATCATCCATGACCATCGCACCAATTTTTTGCCGCATTTCAATATCGGCTTCCCCAAGAGCACCAGCAGCATTGTCAAGAAAAACCCTTCCAACCACATAGAACATACCAAGACCGATCATGACGGAAGCAACTCCTTCCGCTTGGATAAAAGGCGTGAAGTTTGCTAATAATATGGCAATTATCGCAAGGACGCCGCCACCTGTCGCTACCATATCTTCCATAAATACTAATTTCGTCGCTGGTTTTGCCCTTTTTAAACCAGAAAAGCTCTTGAATATGACGGCTGCCCCTTTAGCTTCGATTCCAGTCTCATGGACCACTTCTTTCATCGCTTTAAATAATACATATGATTCCAACACAACCGCTAACGAAAGGACTGACAAGTTAATAAGGATACCAGTTGATTCTGAAGGGTGTAAAATGTGATGGAACCCTTCTTTAATCGTTTCATAAGACATGATCCCGACAACCAATACTGCCCCTAGTAATACAAGGTTAACCAAACGTCCAAAACCATCAGGGAATCGATCAGTTGGTGACTTTTTACTTAATGCAGAACCAATGAAGACGAAAAACTGATTCGCAGCATCACCCAAAGTATGTAAAGTTTCAGCAAACATAGCGACATTTCCTGTCATGAAATAGGCAATCCCCTTTAGCACTGCGATGATACTATTCACACAGGCAGCAATGAACGCCGATTTATTACCTTGTTTCAATAATCGAAATAATTCTTTCATATGGAAATCCCCCCTTATTTTTTTATAAATGCATGATCATAATGTATTATCCCCAACACTGGAAAATATGAAACCACAAACGCAAAACCAATACGATTGGAGAAAGGTTATACGGTGTATCTCCCACAAACGAATATATTCCAGTGGTGGACGCATCTATTCTAATAAGTTCATGTAATCATTCATTTCTTTAGATGCCTGAATACGGCAAATAAAAAAAGGAGTAAGCGGCTGCTTACTCCATATCATCCAATAACTTCGAGTGTTTATCCTTCTTTTTTCACTAACTTGGATGGATTATTTACTTTATAGCGTATTTCTTTATTGTATTTTTTGTCGACCACTTTTCCATCAAATTCGATTGCGTCTCCTTCTTCGAGCTCAGCTTTTTTTAATGTCTTGCTATATCCACACCAAGCATCGCCGATAGTCAATTCAGGCTCCGTTGTCACTTTGACATTCTCCAAGAGTATGACTTCATCTTCTTCACCAGTGAAATGGTTCATTTTTGCCGTGAACTCCTTGATAGTCGCGGTGAAATGCACTTTTTCCCCAGGCAAGTCCAATTTAGGTTTTGCTGTCGTCTTTTTAGTTTTGGTTTTTGCCTTTTTTGGTTCTGCACTTGGCTGATCGGCGTTTTCCGTAATTGGTGCTTCATCCACCTGCTCAATTTCACTTGAAACTGCGGCGGTTTCGGAAACCGGGCCACTCAACAATTCTTTTCCGAAACTGGAGCTTTGCATTTCCTTTAAATAGGAAGGGTTAATGCAGCTAAGCTTACCATTTTCAAATTCAACGACAATAGTGTCAAGTCCGTTGCCATATTGTTCATAACCTGCCAATTTGACTTTTGCTTGAAAACTTCCGCTTTTATATAATAGTTCTCTTTTAACCGAACGGGCAGTGAATAATTTCCATTCCAATCCTTTAGCGATATAGTCCGTATCATCTAAAAAAGGGATATACTCTCCTTTTGGTGCAATATAATGAATCAAACCTTCAGCTGGAGTTTCAGCCACAGTCACCACTCCTAATCTTTTCTATAGATTATATTCTAGCAAAGGATTTCAAAGTTGCAAATGAATGAGTATCATAATTGTACAGAGGGGGTGGCAGTCAAGGTTACGATTATATATAAACGCCCCCATGCAATGAATGCAATCATTTTTGGAACCAGAAAAAAAGCTGCCCACTAAGGGCAGCCCAGGCTGTAGACAAACTCGATGTAAATCGAGTTTGTCTATTTTTATGGCTTGTACAATTTGGACGTTGATTGGAACGTAGGGCACTCGCTTTCCGCGGGTGGTCGGCCCTCGGCTTTCGCCTGCGGGGTCTCACGTTCAAAGTGTACAACCCCCGTAAAAAAGTAAAAACATGAAGTATAACTTAGTCTTCTTTTAAAATCATAGTTTGGGTAGAGACTATTTCGAAACCCCTATAGTCGACAACGGAGCTCCCCACTAAAGGCAGTCTTTTATTAGAATAGTCAATCTTTTTTCTCTATAATCGGACAAAGCGACTACATTCCTCACCCTTCCTTAACGTGGATATTTTTTAGTTTTCCTTCTTGTTCAGCAGCAATTACGTTTTTCTTATGATAAAACAGAAAGTATGACCCAATAACTAGAATCGTGAGAAGGGTTGTAAGAAAGAATTGCAATCTCATGGAATCAATAAACGCCTGAGCAACGAATATAATAAATAAAACGGCAATGGTCGCATAGGTTAAATAAGGGAATAGCCACATTTTCACTTTGAGTGTCCCGGGATTTTCTTTTTCCGTCTTTTTCCGTAAATATAGATGAGAAAAGGCGATAAAGATATACATGATCATCGTGACCCCTCCCGAGCTGTTTGCGAGAAAAGCAAACAATTTATCAGGGGAAACAAATTTAAATGTCGTGAACACATAAGCAAAGAAAACACTTGCCATTAACGCCCAAGTCGGGATTCCCCGCTTATTCACTCGGGAAAGGATTTTCGGTGCATCACCTTTTTTTGATAAAGAATATAACATACGAGAGCTAGTATATAGGCCTGAATTCAAAACAGAAAGCAATGAAGTGAAGATTACGATATTCATGATTTGACCCGCTGCCGGCAGGCCTGCCATGTCAAATACGCTGGCATAGGGGGTTTTCAGTAAATCTTCAGCACCTTGGGGGATTACGAGAACCAACACGGTCACTGAACCAACAAAGAAAAGAAGAAGACGCCATACGACACTGTTTATGGCTCTAATAATGTTTTTTTCAGGGTTTTCAGACTCTCCTGCAGCAATGGCAGCTACCTCACTTCCCGATAAAGAGAAAGTGATGAATATCACACTAAGAAGGACAGGCAGAAAACCTTTTGGTAAAAATCCTTCCGCTCCAGTTATGTTTGAAAGGCCTGGTGAATCAAATCCCGGAACCAATCCAAAAATCATGGCGGCACCAAGGAAGAGGAATATTACAATGGCAGCCACTTTCATGAAAGCTAACCAGTATTCAAATTCCCCATAAGCTTTGACTGAATAAATATTCGTAATCGTCATTAATATAGGGAAAGATAGACTGGCAGCCCATATAGGTATACCAGGAAACCAATCATGAATCATAGTTCCCAATAACGTAGTTTCAATAGCAATGATGATAACCCAGTTGAACCAGTATAACCAGCCGATCGTGTATCCGGCCCAAGGACCGAATGCTTGATGTGCATATGTTGAGAAGGATCCGCTATCAGGATTTACAACAGCCATTTCACCCAGCATACGCATTATAAGCACGATCATCAATCCTGCGATTATATACGATAAAATCGCACCAGGACCAGCTGAATCAATTATGGTTCCGCTTCCGATAAATAACCCTGCCCCAATTACCCCGCCAATAGAAATCATTGTGACATGCCTGGTCTTGAGACCATGTTTCAATTCATTTGTTTGAAGTGCCACTATTGTCACCATCCTTAAAAACTGTCAATTTAACGTTTTGTACGCAGTAAACCACTGCTCATGGGTACCCTAGTAGAAATCTTTCATTCAAAAAAACAATGTTAACAGTCCTTTACCCGTTTCATCATTCGTTTTCATGAGGCCAAATTCACAATCGTTATATGTATATTGAACAGCGTATATTCTATTAACCGGTAATGCATTTCTATTTATACTGTCTCTTTACTACCATCAGCCCCTCAATGAATTACACGGAACGTACAATGGTCCTTGTTGATATTTCACTTTCGCTTTTTGTTGAGTGAAGTTCTTTTCTGTAAAATAACCAGCTCTTATTCTTTCTTTCCTCAATCTTCGTTTTTTATAAAAGCACCCTCTCTCATTAAAATTTCATACCTATATAAAATAAAAGCAATATCCATGCCAAAAAAAGGATAGTTAGTTAATTAGGGTTTAACGCTTTTACGGATTAAAAACGATTCATTGTTGCATCATAAATGCATTTTTTGATTCATATATTAATTATTCACCCTTTTTGATTCACAATTGAATTAAAAATGACAATTTAACTGATTTCATTTTAGATTTCGACACCTTTACATACCGAAAAATAACAGAGATAAAAAGAAGATGCCAAAAACCAAATTATGATTTTGCATCTTCCAAATATATTTATTTTCTTGAGAATGATTTTATGTAATACCGGCAGTTCCGAAACAGCCTTTCCCATTAATCAAAAATCTGTACATGCTTCGAAAAATATCGATATGTATACTATTTTACTTTATGAAAAGTCACTATATGATATGTATTATACCCTTTGAAGCTCATTCTGGACTTTAGGGAAATTGATGCTGAATGTGGTTAAATTTTCATTGGAGACACAATTCATATATCCATCATTACTTTCAATGATTTTTTTACATACGTATAACCCAATTCCCGTTCCTAACTCTTTCGTCGTGACAAAGGGTTCAAAAATAGATTCAATCAATTCACTGGCAATGGCCGGTCCATTATTTGAAATTCTAATTATTCTCTCATTCGCCTCGATTAAAGAGTTTATCCTCAAAATTCTTGGATGTTCCTTATCCTTTAAGGCATCAATCGAATTTATAAAAAGATTCAAGAACACTTGTTTTAACCCATCCTTGCTCGCTGTCATGACGAAGTTTGGATAAATATCTATTTCCACATTAACACTGGCATCCACAATATTTGCATAAGTCAGTTCTTGAATTTCTTCAATTAGCTTTAACACTGAAATTTCCTCTCTTTGTTCCTCATTAAAATCTGATTTAGAGGTATGGAGGAATTGGGTTATCCTGAAATTCAGCTGATTTAACTCATAATCAATGATATCCAAATACTTCAAATCCGGATTCTCCCTCTTCAGTAATTTATTGAACCCCATGATAGCTGTAAGAGGATTTCGGAATTCATGTACAAAGCTTGATGATATCTGGCCCAATACCGCTAATTTATCTTTGTGGTTTTCACTTATATAAGACTTTTTTTCCTCAATCACTTCATTTGTAAGATTCGTATATCTCGTTACTGCATGGTAGCTGAACGTATCAAAGTGCAAGTTGATGTCATTAATGAATTTCTGCATATAATTAATCGGGATATTTGCCCCAAAAAGATTTCTGATTATGATATTTCTCCCCAAATTGATATTATATAGAAAATCCCCAATGTTGATATTCGCTTCAAGACGTTCTTTTGCAACCTGGTAAGCCAATTTAATCAGCAAATCTTCAGATAGTACTTCCTTGAAAGTTTGGATCACCAGTGAGTACATTCCATAACCATTTTCTTTAATCTTTTCTTTGTAGGGATCTATTTCATTGATCTTAATAGTCTCGTTCCATTCATTTAAAAACTCAGATTCTTTTTCTTCCAAATATTGGATCAATACAAATTTATACTTCTTATGTTCAGATGACAACTTCATACTATTGACCACACATCCCCTTACGGAAATTTAGATACTATATCAATAACATCATTCTATATGAGATTTTGATTTCCTGCACTTCATTATTTATAGTAGTGAAATGTAGCTTATAAGGAGACAAGGTATGCATGTTCGCATATAGTTACTTGCAATAACAAGAACCGACCAAATCAGGTCGGGAATCTGAGAGATTTTAAAAGAAAAATTATCATACATATTTTTTATATACTAAGGAACTCTTACTTTTGAAAGTTGATTCCATATTTTTTCATTTTTCTATAAAGCGTATTTCGGCCGATGTCGAGTTGTTTCGCGGCGTTACTGATATTTCCACCTGTTCGTTCCAATGCATTTCTGATAAGCTGGGTTTCTTGTTCTTGAAAGTTTCTTGGTTCTCGATCGGCAATTGCCCCTTCCTCATTTGTAATGGAAGAAACAGGACAAAGTGCCACAAGCATGTCCCTTGTAATCGGGCCCTTATCAGCTAGGAATGCAGCCTGTCCGAGAACGTTTTGCAATTCACGGAAATTTCCTGGCCACGAATATCCCAAAATGAATGTTTTAGCTTCGACTGTCAGTTCAGTATGTTCGCTCTTATAAGGTAAATCCGCTAAAATGTATTCTGCTAAGAGCAATAAATCTTTACGACTCCTCAGATTTGGAAGTTTTAAAGATAATCCACAAAGGCGGAAAAATAAATCTGCACGGAATTCTCCAGCTTCCATTTCTTTTTGTAAGTCTTTGTTGGTGGCAGCAATGACCCTGACATCGATTGGAATGGAAGCATGTCCGCCGACACGCGTCACACATCGTTCCTGAAGCACACGGAGCAGAGACGCTTGAGCTTGAAGCGGCATGTCCCCGATTTCATCCAAAAACAGGGTTCCGCCATCTGCAGCTTCGAACTTCCCCTTATGCCCGCCGCTTTTTGCTCCAGTAAAGGCACCCTTTTCATACCCAAATAACTCACTTTCCAATAAGTTTTCTGGAATTGCGCTGCAATTAATGGCGATGAATGGCTTATCACTTCTTAAGCTATACCCATGAATGGATTGAGCGAACAGTTCTTTTCCCGTTCCGCTTTCTCCAGTGATTAGCAAGCTGATATCAAGCGCTGAAGCTCTTTTAGCAATGGATATGGTTTGATTCATTTGCGGATCATTACTTATTATATCGGTAAATTGATAACGATTGGTTGTTAATCCATCAATCAATTTCTGTTTTTTTAACCGTACGATCACGGATGATTGATGTTCCATATTTTTGCCAAGGGTTTGAACCAAGAATTCCTGGTCTTTAATGGAAACCCTCCGTTCTAAAACGAGTGGGTCAGTTCCTGATACAATATTCGATACCGGTTTTTCCAATGTGCCGATAACATCTGACGCCGCTGAATTGAGATCTGTAACTTTCCCTTCTTTATCTAGGGTAATTAACGGATCAGGGTATGAATCATATATAAAATAAAGGTTTTTCTCCCTTTTTTGTGTTTGGGACAACAAGAGTGCTTGTTTGATGCTATCAGCCACCCTCTGAACTAAGCTAATGGAAAAAGGATGATAATTCTGTTGATGACTGCTTAAGTTCAAAACACCAAGCAGGTGCCCATCAGGGTGATAAATGGGTGATGCGGCACAAGTAAGAAAATGGTTATCCTGATGAAAGTGTTGACTGCCATGAATCAATACAGGATTCCTCTCCACTATGGCTGTTCCTATTGCATTTGTTCCTTTTGATTCCTCTAGCCAATTGGCCCCTTTTCTTAAGGAAACATTATCTGCATGGCGGATGAAAGCTGGATCCCCAACTGTTTCGATGATATATCCTTCAGGAGCAGCAAGTAATAAAATGGACTCCAAACCATTAATCGAATGATAAACTTCTTCTAAAATGGGAGAAGAATGGTACAGAAGTTCCGCATATCGATCGTGGTATTCGGCCAACTCAAAAGCACCAAGCATATCTTCCTTTTCCATCATGCTTGGCTGAAGTCCCTTCGAAATGCACCGCTGCCATGATTCTTGAATAAATGCCGGTATGGTTCCTTTATCCGCGCTTATATTAACAGACATTGAATAATCCTCCCGTATGTATAATCAAGTAAATCGGCTTCTGTTTTTTATTCAATTTCATTAATGAAACTCTAAGTGATCCAAAGTTTTAGAGCATTCAGGGTTCGTTCCTTCAATTTAATTATAACAGAAAATTCAGATATCCACCAAAATGAAAACAAGCTTATGTGAACTACTAAACTTTTTTGTTCCATATTGGAACACCTGCCTGTTCCAATATGGAACAGTAAGGCACCTTCCCTTTTCCCTCCACCACCTTTTTAACTGATTTCATCGGTTTTTTGTTATGG
Organism: Peribacillus sp. S4; assembly: GCF_046715815.1. Taxonomy (NCBI): domain Bacteria; kingdom Bacillati; phylum Bacillota; class Bacilli; order Caryophanales; family Bacillaceae; genus Peribacillus; species Peribacillus sp. S4. The sequence goes on from NZ_CP175708.1 coordinate 2,872,120, forward strand.
CATCAGTCTTGCATAATTACATGTCGAGATATTGATTCCTTTTGATAAAGGGGGGAAAGAAAGAAATCAAGCAATCCAGTTTTAAAGTGATTTGATGCAAGTCTGCCAAAGGAAATTGGAAAAAAACATAATAGTATGTCTGATCCTTTTACTTAGAGCCATTGTCCAAACAAATATCGAACATATAATCCAATTGAAAAGGGGTATTATACATGGAACAAACTATTAAACTCAATCCACGTGTGCAAGAATTCTTGAAGGGCACCAAAAAGCTTTTGATAAATGGGGAATTGGTGGAAGCTGCTTCAGGAAAAACCTTTGAGACTCTCGATCCTTCAAACGGCAAGGTTTTAGCGGTTGTGAGTGAAGCGGGTCCGGAAGATGTAGATAAAGCAGTCAAAGCAGCACGTACGGCGTTCGACAAAGGTCCTTGGAAAAAAATGAGTGCATCTGAACGCAGTCGCCTCATTTATAAATTAGCGGACCTCATGGAGGAACATAAAGAGGCGTTAGCGCAATTGGATACCCTGGATAATGGCAAGCCAATTGGCGAAACCACTAATGCCGATGTCCCCCTTGCAATCGATCACTTCCGTTATTATGCGGGATGGACCACTAAGATAGTAGGACAAACAATACCTGTTGCTGGGAATTACTTCAATTATACCCGTCATGAAGCGGTTGGAGTGGTAGGTCAGATCATCCCTTGGAATTTCCCCCTACTTATGGCCGCATGGAAATTAGGCGCAGCCCTTGCCACCGGATGTACGATCGTTTTAAAACCAGCGGAGCAAACGCCGCTTTCAGCCTTATATTTAGGACAATTGGCGCTTGAAGCAGGTTTTCCTCCAGGCGTTCTCAATGTCATACCAGGATTTGGTGAAACAGCAGGGTCACCGCTTGTAGATCATCCTGATGTCGATAAAATTGCCTTTACCGGTTCAACCTCAGTAGGGAAAATGATCATGCGCCAAGCTTCGGGAACCGTGAAAAAAATCTCGTTGGAATTAGGCGGGAAATCACCTAATATCATTTTACCGGATGCAGATATGAGTAAAGCCATTCCTGGAGCTTTAATGGGCATCATGTTTAATCAAGGACAAGTTTGCTGTGCCGGTTCCCGCCTGTACATTCAAAAGAAATCCTATGATAACGTGGTAGCAGACTTAGTGTCCCATGCAAAAAACATTAAACAAGGGGCCGGTCTTGATCCATCTACCCAGATAGGGCCTTTGGTATCCAGTGAACAAATGGAAAGAGTCGGCGGTTATATTGAAAAAGGAAAGTCTGAAGGAGCTGAAGTGGTTACCGGGGGCAATTACGGACAAGGAGAGGGTTATTTTGTAACTCCTACAATATTTGCAGGCGTTGAAGACGAAATGACAATCGCTAAAGAGGAAATCTTCGGTCCTGTTGTAGCTGCGATGCCTTTTGACGATTTGGATGATGTGATAAACCGTGCAAATAACTCAGAATACGGATTGGCTGCAGGTTTATGGACACAGGATGTAAGAAAAGCCCATTATGTCGCTAATGAATTAAAGGCGGGTACAGTTTGGGTAAACTGCTATAACGCATTTGATGCAGCTTCTCCATTTGGCGGGTATAAACAAAGTGGAATCGGTCGGGAAATGGGCAGTTATGCTTTGGATAATTATACGGAAGTCAAAAGTGTCTGGATTAACTTAAACTAAAATAACAGAGTGAACGCTCCATATGCTCATTTGGCTAAGATATCATGATTGAAGTGCATGTTATCGTTTGCTAATTCGCAAAAGGACGAACCAAAGTGCGGACTTTGGTTCGTCCCTTTTCTTGTTTTGTACTTATATGGCATAGACAAAAAGAAGAGACCTTTCATCCGAAAGGTCTCTTTGTATCGATTATCCATTACGTTCGATTTGCATTTTTTCTCTGTTTGCTTTTTCTTTTTCGATATTTTTCTGTCTTGAAATCCCGGCAAACAGGATTCCAATCACCACTATCGCTTCAAATCCATATTTAATGAAGGGATTTGCAAAGTAGTCGTGCATGAAAGGTTCAGCTACGATCATTTTAGCAGCTGTCCAGCCTAGTATTCCCGCACCAATTATTATGATGAATGGGAAGCGTTCGATCAGTTTCAGGATCAAAGTGCTTCCATACATCACTACTGGAATTGATACAAGTAAACCGATCACCACTAAAATGAAATTACCATGAGAAGCACCTGCAACCGCTAGGACATTGTCCAATCCCATCAATGCATCTGCAATAATGATGGTTTTTATGGCAGCCCACATCGAGTCTGCAGGCTTCACATCATGTTCTTCTTCATCGATAAGGAGCTTATAAGCAATCCATACAAGAAGTAATCCCCCTATTAAATGCAGTCCTGGCACCTCTAATAGCCAAACAACTAGCAGCGTTGCAATGATCCTTATCACTATTGCCCCGACCGCTCCCCATATTATCACCTTTTTTTGCTGTTCTTTTGGAAGCTTTCTTGCAGCCAATCCAATAAGGATCGCATTATCACCGGCTAGAACCAAATCTATCATAATGATCGCTAAAAGTCCTGAAATGAATTCACCTGATAAAAAATCCAACACAAATTCCTCCTTTTTACAAAAATAAAGAGACCTCTGCCATAAATGGCAAAGGTCTCGCTAAGCACTAAATGAATTAGGCCAATAAAGCCGGTGGGGTTCCCACGTAATGACGACTTTATTTCAGGTTATCCCTGACGCTACTCCCCTTCACGGGAATAAAAGAATATGTAATTCTTTTAATATCTTTCCATTAGGAAACTACCAAGAAAAAATATCACTAATTCAGTATACCAAAAATACAAATAAAATAAAGAAAAAAATAATAGATAGTAATGTTATTCATGAACTTAACCTTGTTCATATCCTTTCAACGGATTATTTTAGTCGATCATCCCTTCTAGATATTGACATATTTTATTTCCTAGGCTCGGGATATCGCTCAAATCCTTCCCCCATAGATATTGATTACTTAAGATTGCCTCTATCAATTGTCTAAGCGGGACTTCCCCCTTATCATAACGAAGCCATTGTTCCTGGAAAAATTCAATTGCCTTTATATCATCTTTAACGACATAGTCTTTACCCGCAAAGCTTTTACCAATATAACTCCCCTTCATTTCATTAACCCTATAAAATCGGATCAGGCCCGAAAAACCTCTTACGATACAGTCGGGCAGCGTGCCATTCGCCTCATGATATTCCTCTAGGGTAGGAAGGAGACGAGCCTTGAACTTCGAAATGCTGTTCAGCGAGATATCGGCCAGGAGGTGATGTACAAAAGGATTCTTAAATCGCTCAAGAACGCTTTCCCCATATTGCATCATCTCATTTTGATCAAAAGGTAATGAAGGAATTATTTCCTTTTCGATGGCATTGCTTAGAAATTGGTTGAATTCCGGATGATCGATTGCCTGTTTTACTTCTTCCAATCCAGATAAAATACCTAAAGGAGCCAACAAGGTATGTGAACCATTAAGTATCCTTACCTTCCTCATTTGATAAGGTGTCAAATCTTTTACCCAATGCACATTCAATCCGGATTGTTGTAAAGGAAGACGTTGATCGATACAAGGGTCACCTTCAATAGCCCATAAATGGTAGGGTTCTGCCGTATTTAGCAGAGTATCCTTGTATCCCCATTCAGCGAATAGGGTGTCCGACTCATTGGCTGGAAATCCTGTAACGATACGGTCTACAAGCGAGTTTAGGAATAGGTTGTCCCGGTCCACCCACTCCATGAATGGCTTTGGTAAATCCCAATCCCTGCTATGCCTAAGAACATATTGCTTCAATGAATCACCATTTCTCTCTAAAAGCTCACATGGAAGCATGATCAGTCCCTTTTTCGCATCCCCGTTGAAATGCAGATAGCGATGATACAAAAAAGCAGTCAGCTTTCCTGGAAAAGATTCCATCGGCTTTCCTTCTTCCAAAGGAATCGGCTGGTATTTGAGTCCTGCTTCAGTCGTGTTGGAAACTACAAATTCCAATTCAGGATTTTCTGAAAGTGCTAAAAATTCCATCCATTCTTCATATGGATCAATTACCTTTGAAAAAACGGAAATGATCTCTGTATGTTCCACTTTCTTCCCTTGGTGAAAACCACGTAACATTAATGTATACAGTCCATCTTGCCGCTTCGCTTCCTCTATTTTCCCTTTCCCGGCGCGGCGGGGCTGGGTAACTGCAATGCTTCCCTTGAAATGACCTTGTTTATTACACTCATGAATCATCCAATCAAAGAAGCCCCGAAGAAAATTCCCCTCACCAATCTGCAATACTTTTATGGGGAAATCCATTTTATGTGAGGATTGGACAGCTTTTGTATCTTTACTCAAACGCTTTAGTGGACTTTTATTTATGTTCATGATCAAAGAATTCCTTTCTTATTGAAATATCCAATTCAGAGTGCGATTTAACAGCATACTGCTTATATTTCGACAATCGCCTTGATCACTTTAGCTTCAGGAGTTAACCATCCTTCAAATTGATTGATCATTTCATCCAAATGTGTGCGGTGTGTAATATACTGGCTCATATCCAACAAATCATTTTTCAGCGTATTCACGACATAATCAAAGTCATCCCTTGTTGCATTGCGGCTTCCCATCAATGTAAGCTCTTTACTGTGGAATTCAGGATCATTGAAGGAAATATCAGCTTTAACTAAACCGACATAAATCAATCTTCCGCCGTGAGCAGGATATTTAAAAGAATCCATCATTGACTTAGCATTACCTGTCGCATCAAATACCACGCTTGGCATATCTCCATTCGTCAATTGGGCCAATTTCTCCATTGGATTCTCCAAAACATTCAAAGTATAATCGGCATTTGCCCATTTGCCAGCAAACGCAAGGCGTTCATCATTTACATCCATTGCGATCACCTTCGCACCCTGTTCTTTAGCGAATGCCATGACTCCCAAGCCAATGGGACCAGCACCAATCACTAGTGCAAATTCCCCTTTATGAATAGCGGCACGCCTAACTGCGTGAGCCCCGATACTTAATGGCTCTATCATTGCGGATTGATCAAGTGTGAGACCCTCTGTTTTCACCAAATGATTATAAGGAACCGTAATCCACTCACTCATGCCGCCTTCAGCATGTACACCCAACACTTTCATATCCGTACAGCAGTTCGTTTTTCCACTTCTGCAAGCCAGGCATTCTCCACATTCCATATAGGGGATGATCGATACCTGATCCCCGACATTAAGCCCAGATTCATTTTCCGGTATGGACTCAATATAACCGGATAATTCATGGCCAAGTATTCGGGGATAGCTAAAAAAGGGTTGATTGCCTCCATAGGCATGGATATCCGTACCGCATATACCTATTCGCCGCACACGAATCAAAGCTTCCCCTGAGTTTGGTACGGGTTTTTCCGACTGTATCATCTTAAATTCAAAAGGTTGTTCACAAACGATACTTTTCACTGATTAACACTCCTTTTTTATAGCTTAATAGAAACCTTTAACTATTAGAGAATGACACCTTCTTTAAAGATGCTAATCTCCCTATATCCGAATTTTTCATTATTCGTTTTCTTTTTACCGGATGAAAGCTCAAGAATGTAATGGAATAAATCGTCCTTTAATTCATCCATCTTTTGACCTTCAATTAACCGGCCGGCATTATAATCAATCCAGTGCTTTTTACGATCGGCTAAATCCGAATTAGTGGCTATTTTTACAGTTGGCACCGGTCCGCCGAATGGTGTTCCTCTTCCCGTAGTGAATAGAACGATATGTGCGCCGGCTGCTGCCAAAGCCGTCACCGAAATCAGGTCATTTCCAGGAGAATTGATTAAATTCAAACCATGCTTCTCTACTCGTTGTCCATATGGGCTTACATCCACTACAGTGGCATGTCCCCCTTTTTGTGTACATCCAAGTGATTTTTCCTCCAGTGTACTTATGCCGCCTTCCTTGTTTCCAGGTGAAGGGTTTTCATAAATTTCTTGATCATGGCGAATGAAATACTGTTTGAAATCATTTATAAGGCCAACGATTTTCTTAAAGGTTTCTTCATCCCTCGCCCTGTTCATCAATATCGTTTCCGCTCCAAACATCTCAGGAACCTCTGTCAATATCGTGGTCCCGCCATTTTCCACAATTAAGTCGGAAACCGCACCAACCAATGGATTAGCAGTAATGCCTGAAAAACCATCGGAACCACCGCATTTCAAGCCTATTTTCAACTTTGAAACTGGTACGTTCTGGCGTACGAACCCTTCTGCATAGTCCACTAGTTCCCCCATTAAACGTAAGCCGCTCTCCAATTCATCTTGAACCTCCTGGGCTTTTAAAAATTTAATCCGACTTGGAGGAAATTCGCCTATAACTTCTTTAAATGCTTCGATTTGATTGTTCTCACACCCTAATCCTACAACTAAAACCCCTGCTGCATTTGGATGTTGAGCCAAGGCTGCCAATAGTTTCTGCGTATGGGTCAAATCATCTCCCAATTGAGAACAACCGTAGGGGTGGGAAAAGTGATGAACTCCATCGATTTGACGATCTTTAAATTGCTCACTGCCCATTTTGGCGAGAAGTTCACATGTTTTATTGATGCAGCCTACCGTATTGATGATCCAGATTTCATTCCGGATACCCACTTCACCATTTTCACGGATATATCCTTGGAAGGTATGATTTTGACTGGGTTCTTTTGTTTTTTGTCTGCTAGGTTGATAGGAGTAATCCAATATGCCATGCAAACCTGATGTCAGATTATGGGTGTGAACCCAATCTCCAATGGAGAGATCTTCTTTAGCTTTTCCGATCGAGTAGCCAAATTTGATTACGTCCTCCCCTCGCTTAACCGGATTCACTAACATTTTATGCCCTTTAGGAATGTCATCACGTGCCTTGATATGGATCATTCCCCTATCTTTTGTTTGAATCTGGAGGCTCTGTCCTTTCTGAATCCCCTCCAAGGAAATAACAACATCATCGTTCGAATGCAATTGAACAAATTTTTTCATTTTGTTCCCTCCTTATCATGAGTGAAGAAGTTCTAAAGGTAACGTCAATCCATTCCGAAAGCCCTTTCATTTTTCCCTTGAATTTTTTTAATTTTCAAATCCTCTATTAATTTTAACATCAATTTTTGAAATATTAATTGCGTATTTTGCTATAAATATACTCATTCTTGTTGTATTATACTTTCAGGAGATGAACAAATGAAAAAAATCCATAATGCATTAAATCATGATTTACTCTTCCCATTTTCTTTTGTCTATCAAGATACGAAAAGTCCCCAGAATGAATTGTCCGATCATATGCATGACCATTATGAAATTGTTTATGTTTATAACGGTAAAGGGACCTTTTTTATCGGTGATGTGTTTTATGATATGCAGCAAGGGGATGTATTCCTGATCCCGAATAATACCATTCATAGGGCTTTACCGAATAAGGACGACCCTGTTACCTCCACCATTATCTTTTTCAGTCCCACATTAATATATAAAGATATGGTTGATGATTCTTTTTCATATTTACATTTGTTTGATCTGACAAAAAAGAGTAAGAATTATAAATTATCATTGCCGCAAAAGAAACAAGTTAAGATGGAAGAACAGTTAGAACTTATCCTGCAAGAAATGAATAGCCGATCGATAGGCTCGAGGCATGGTTGTTTGCTGACCGTTCACCAGATCATACTTGATTTATACCGTATCCGGATAAATGGCAAACAAGAATTATCCGAGGGCAAGAGCTATAGTTCAGAATGGATGAAAGATATTTTAATCTATATTAATGAACATATGGATGAACCATTGACGCTGACGATACTTGCACAAAAAGCTTTGGTCAGTCCCGCACATTTTAGCAGGGTTTTTAAGGAAACGACTGGAATTGGGTTAGTCGTGTATCTAAACACGAAAAGGATCATCAAGGCAAAGGAACTTTTACTGGAAACGAATCACACCATTGCCCATATTGCCGAAATGTGTGGTTTTGAAAGCATGCCCCAATTTTATCGTACCTTTAAGAAATACAATGAAAAGACACCAGCTACATTTCGAAAAGAAAATAGGGTCCGCTAGGCATGCCTAATACAAATGAAAAAATGGAAGTGTCTTCCCTTTGGGAGACACTTCCATTCTAACAATCTATTACGCAGGCTTTACTATCGGCCGTACAAAATGGATGACCGCTAGCGATGCAACAACTGCCAATCCACCTGCAAGCAAGAATGCAACTGTGTATGTGCCTGAGGTATCGACAATGTATCCTGTTAACGTCGGTCCGATGATTCCTGCTGTATTTGCCAAGAAATGCATAAAACCTCCAACAGAACCAACATTACCAGGGTCGACGACATCGTTGACGATGGCCCAGTAAATGGCACCAGTCAAATATAGGAAGAAGACGGAAAGTGCGACAAGCGTTACTGCACTGACTGTTGTGGATACAAGTCCAGCAAAACCGATACATAACGCCGATAAGAACAAACATGTTACTAGCACTAGCTTACGTGAGAATAAAACACCTTTTTGTGCAAATTTTTTATAGAAGAAATCTGACACGAATCCACCCAAAGCTAGTCCGATGAATCCAAAAATCCAAGGAATCACTGTAATGATACTCATATTTTCTACACTTAGCCCGCGTGCATCCACCAAATAGCTTGGGAACCAAGTTAAGAAAAAGAAGAGAATGTAGTTGTAAGAAAAAAAGGCTAGAGCTGTAAATAAAACCGTTTTTTGTTTTAAATAGAAGGTGAATTTCAATTTCCCTTCCGATGTTGCCGCTACATAAGATTTTCCTGTATGCTTCTGTTCCTTTGACTCTTCTGGTTTTTCTTTAACGAACTTCCACCAGCAAATCGCCCATATAAGACCAATTACCATTATGGCAATGAAAGAAACTCTCCATCCATAAGAGAGGGCAATGAATCCAACTATCGGACCTGCAATGGCGCCACCAAGCGGCGTCCCGCTATTCGTCAAACCAACGACAGATGCCCGTTGATTTGCCGGGAACCAGTTATTCACCATTTTATTGATGGTTGACGAAAGAGGGCCTTCGCCCATCCCAAACAGGATACGGATGACGATCATACTGGCAAAACCGACAGCAAGTACAAGCGCACCACTGAATAAAGACCAAACGATCATCGCCACGAAAAGCGTAAGCTTCGCTCCCCATTTATCGGACGCCATGCCTCCAAGAAAGTTAAATACGGCATAACCAACGGAAAAGCTACTAAAGATAATTCCCATCTGTGTGGCTGTTAAAGATAAATCATCTTGAATGAACGGAGCTGCAATGGACAGTGCAGATCGGTCCAGATAATTTATTACCCCTGCCAAGAACAAGAATACGATAACCATTCCTCTACCATTTGAAAACATAAAGTACCCCCCTATACATTTCTGAAAATGCAGCAGCATTTTTGGAAACGTTTCCATTTAATAACCAAGAGTAAAACCTATATGACCCAAAAACTAAATCGGTTTAGAATCCCCGTAAAAAAAGCGCTTTCTTTTTCACGGGGATTCTTACATCCTAATCTAGCAAGAATTCCTTGAAAGCAAAGTCGGTTTCAAGCGATGCACGCTTGTATCCTCTTTTCCTGTTTTATTGATTTGACTAAGCAGTAACTCAGCTGCCAAGTTGGCCATTTCAATGGCTGGCTGATTAACCGTTGTGATGGTCGGTGTATAGAAACTGGCATATGGTACATCATCGATGCCTATGACCGCTATGTCATCAGGTATATGGATTTCATGCTGTTTCATATAACGCAATACTTCATTAAGTACGATATCATTTCCTGCCAATATGGCTTGAGGCGGCTTTTCCAATTCGAAAAATTCTGAAAGCGCAAGCGGAATTTCGTCTGCATTCACGGTTTTTATATATTCAGAATTGACTGGTATCCCATGTGACGCGAGTGAATCCTTATACCCTTTGATCCGTTCGATTCGAGGGCTGATATCGCGTATTATTGAAGTGGTTATGATTGCAATGTTTTCAAAACCCTTTTCAATAAACCGATCGATCGCTAACTTGGAAGCAAGGTGATTATCGAGCATGACTGTAGCGATATTCAATTCTTGGATTGTCCTATCCATGAATACAATCGGGAATTGATCACTCTTCATCCGTCGATATAAATCAAGATTGTCCCCTGTGGGGAAAATGATGATCCCATCCACTTGTTTAGCTCTTAGCATTTCAATATAATTCTTTTCCTTTTCAGGATTGTCATCCGCATTGCATACGATAATATGGAACCCTTGTTCATAAAAGTAGTTTTCTATCGCTCTAATAACTTGCGTTGAAAACGTGTGAAGGATATTGGCAACCACTACCCCAACGGTAAAAGTGGACTTTTGTTTTAAACTGCGCGCTATTATATTAGGCTGATAGTTTAACTCTTCGATTGTTTCTTCAATTTTTTTCCTGGTTTTTTCACTCATATATTCATAGCGTTTGTTCAGGTATTGGGAAACTGTGCTTTTTGATACTTTCGCGTGATTGGCGACATCAGTAATTGTAATGGTTTTCATTTCATTCATCCCTGTCGTGTGATTTCAATATATAAGGAATATTCTATTATAATAAGTAAAGCTTTACAATCACCTTCTGATGCAGTAAAAAAGTCAATTTCCAATACCATGGAACTAATTTATCACGTTAACTTGTTTGCCTTTTTATAGGAGCTGAATTCAGACGCCGGAGTATGCCATGAAACCACCATCGACCGGTACCGTAATTCCAGTGACAAAGCCCGAGTAGGATTCATCAGCGAGCCAAAGCAACGTTCCAAGTAAGTCTTCAGGCTGCCCAAAACGCTTCATGGGTGTTGAAGTAATGATTTTATTAGACCTTGCTGTCAGACTGCCATCTTCATTAAGCAGAAGATCCCGATTTTGCTTCGTCAAAAAGAATCCTGGAGCAATGGCATTTACCCGTAAACCTGCTTCGGCAAAATGTACAGCCATCCACATCGTAAAATTATTTATCGAAGCTTTGGCCGCACTGTATGCTGGCACTTTAGTCATCGGAGCGTAGGCGCTCATGGAAGATATATTTACGATAACTGGTGCTTCCACTTGCAATAATTCTTTTCCAAAAACCTGACTTGCCAAAAATGTACCGGTGAAATTACTGGCAAAAACTTGGGAGAAACCATCCTCATCCAGATCAAAAAATGATTTTCCTTCCGCTTCTTCCCCATATTTCTCTGGAGCTGTAATGGCATCAGGATGATTGCCTCCAGCTCCATTTATTAATAGATCCACTCTTCCGAACGCTTCTATTATTTTTCCTCTTGCATTCTCCAATGAGGCTCTATCCAAAACGTCTGCTGCTATGGATATCGCAGTGCCCCCTTTTTGTTCAATGAGTTCGACCACTTCTTGCCCTTTTTCGGCCGATCTGTTCAATATAGCTATCCTGACACCATGACGGGCCAATTCCACAGCCATTTTCGAACATAAAACACCGCTGCCTCCAGTGATCACTGCCACCCTATTCGATAAGTTTTCATGGATGGGAATCATGATTTCCCACCTGATTTACCAGCTTCATATGCATCCCATAATCCGAGCAAATACATGATGCCCAATGCTCGGTCATATAAACCGTAACCTGGGCGACAATCTTCACCCCAAATATGGCGGCCATGATCTGGCCTGACATAACCAGTATAATTCTGCTTATTCAATTCTTCCACGACGCCCTGTATATTGATGGATCCATCCTGGGTATGATGGGACGTTTCCACAAAGTCACCATTTTCATAAATCTTCACATTTCGAATATGGGAGAAAGGCGAACGGTTTGCATACTTTTTAGCCACTTGGACCATATCATTTTCAGGGTTTGCCCCCATCGATCCAGTACACATGGTAAATGCATTCGAGGGTGAGTCCGAAATCGAGATCAGTTTTTCATAGCTCGATTCTCCGGTGATGATTCTTGGCAAGCCAAAAATTGACCATGGCGGATCATCCGGATGAATAGCCATTTTAATGCCGCAAGCCTCGGCAACAGGTAATATTTCTTTTAGGAATATTTCAAGATTCGCCCATAACTGCTCTTCGTCGACAGTTTTGTAAGCTTCGAATAATTCAGAAATTCGATCCATCTTTTCTGGTTCCCAACCTGGTAAAGTTAAATCGGAAGCTTCCGTCACAGTACGAATCAAATCTTGCGGTTCTAACGTATCCACTTTCGCCTTTTCATAAAATAGGGCAGTTGAGCCATCTTCCAAAGGATGGAACATTTCCGTACGAGTCCAATCAAAAATCGGCATGAAGTTATAGCAAATGACTTTCACTCCAGCTTCCGAGAGATTTCGGATCGTCTCTTTGTATTTCTCAATATATATCATGCGGTCTTCGTTACCCAATTTAATCGATTCATGGACATTTACACTTTCTACAACATCCGTATGAAAACCAAATGATTGGATATATTCGATTTCTTCTTTAATTTCTTCCTTTTCCCATACCTCACCAACAGGTTTTTGGTGTAGTGCCCAAACAATCCCTTTCACACCAGGAATCTGTCTAATGTGCTCCAAAGTAACGGTATCATTGTCTTTTCCATACCATCTAAAAGTAATGTTCATCATGCACCTCCGTCATTCCGCAATCTTTTGCATATATTTTCCGCTTAATTCCACTGCTGCTTCATAGCCGCCATTTTGATAGGCTTTGTTCAAATCACTGCCGATCCCGATTGCCACCGCACCTGCATTCAGCCAGTCCTTCATGTTATCCAAATTAATTCCGCCGGTTGGCATGATTCTTACATTAGGCAGTGGACCATTAACCGACTTGATGAAAGAAGGTTCAAAATGGTTTGCCGGAAATAACTTCAAAACATCACAACCTGCTTCCATTGCCGTAGCCATTTCTTTGATTGTCATGCAACCAGGCATATAGGGAATGCCGTATCGATTACAAAGTTCGGCTACTCCATTGACAAAATAGGGACTGACGATAAAATTGGCACCAGCTAAAATCGCATGTCGAGCCGTTTCAGAATCAAGTACCGATCCTGCTCCTAAGAGTGCATCCGTATTCTGCAGTTCATTGAAAGCTTCTTCAATTCCCGGTGTTGTATAAGTCAATTCTATTGCCCGAACACCGCCTTCCACAGCTGCTTTAGACAGTTGTGCCGCTTCCTTTGCATCCTGTCCCCGGATAACAGCTACAACTTTCGTTTCCTTTATTCGATGAATGATTGAATGTTTGTCCATAAATCCTGCCCCCCTTTAATTAAAAACGATGATCGCTTTTCGAACTTGTTCGGGATGATTTTCCACAAAATTAAATGCTTCCTGGATATCATCCAGCGAAAATGTGTGGGTAATTAAACCTTCATGTCTGAGTTTTCCTTCATTTAAAAGTGTAACTACTTTTGGGAACTGATTGGTTTGCAACCTAGACCCTTTAACCGAGACTTCCTTTTTAGTGATTGGGAGTTGGGAAACTGATGCAGGCCGTTCATCAAAACCGAGTACGACAATCCGGCCCGCCGTTGATACGACATCAAAGGACAATTCAAATGTCATCGGCAAGCATACTGCATCAATGACGACGTTGGCACCTTCTCCATTCGTCCATTCTTCCACTCGTTTTTGAACATCTTCTTTTCCCGCATGGACAATGATATCAGCGCCGCTTTCTTTAGCGAATTCCAAACGTTCCTCGCTTAAATCCGTGATCATCACTGATGCTCCTTGAAGCTTTGCCATCTTTAATATGCAAATCCCAATAGGCCCAGCTCCCTGGATAAGCACTGTTTCCCCTTCCTCCACTTCACCTCTCCAAACGGCCTGTGCTCCGATTGTATATGGCTCAGCCAATACTATTTCTTCCCAAGCCAACGCGGAATCCACAACATGTAATTGTTTCTCGGGAAGGACGAACCATTCTCTCATACCACCATCTTCATGTACGCCAAAAACGGACAGTTTTTCACAAACATTTTGGCGGCCTTTGCGGCAGGCGTAACACTTCCCGCAGTAACTTATGGGCTCAATAACAACATGGTCCCCAACTTTTATGCCCACGACGCCTTGTCCAATCTCCACAACTTCTCCCGCTACTTCATGCCCGACGACTCGCGGCAGCGTAGCAAGAGGATTCGTACCATGGTAAATATGCATATCCGATCCACAAATCCCGACTCTTTTTACTTTTACAAGGACATCCGTCGAGTTCGAAATCCGTGGTTTTTCCACTTCTTGTATGATAAGTTCATGAGCTTTCCGTACTTGAACCGCTTTCATTTCTCCCACCTACTTTGTAAGAAATTCATAAACACTTGATGCTATCGTAATACCATGTTTCAGGTTTTTTTCTTCATTGATCTGTTCAATCTCACCCGGTACATATACGCGATCGAACCCTGGAGCAGGTTCAACCTGTTTCAGCTCTTCAATCATTTGATCCATTTGCTCTAAAAATATATCAGTATCAGTAAAGAATGAAGGATTAATTACACAAAAATAATGCCCCAGCTTCCGTTTCTTATCAAGATCGTCATACATTTTCCCAATGTGCGGGCCAAATGCCGCACCGGCCAATAATCCAGAAAACACATCTACAATTACCGATAGACCATAGCCTTTCGGGCCTCCGAAAGTGGAAAGGGAAACGACTTTATTCGGATCCGTGACTGCAGCTCCATTTTCATCGACACCCCATCCTTCAGGGATTTCCTTTCCTTCTTCGCGTGCCTGGAGAATTTTCCCCCATGCAACATTGGATGTAGCCATATCAAGAATATAGGGTTTCTTCGTTTTGGCAGGAACTCCGTAAGCGATTGGGTTGGTACCAAGAAATGATGTTTTTCCCCCGAACGGGACGACAATTTTATCGGTATGTGACATCGCGATGCCAATCAACTTTGCATCAGCGGCTTTTTGAACGAAATAACTTAGTGCTCCGCAATGGCTGCTATTAAAAACAGTCACCATGCCCACGCCATTTTCTCTCGCCATATCGATTGCATGGTCCATGGCCACGTCGCTGATCACATGCCCAAATCCATCATCTCCATCAACTACACCGGTAACGGGCCCTGTCTTTTGGAAGGAAATCTGGGCTTCGGGATTTATACCCCCTGCCTGTAAACGGTTCACATAATGCTCTGTTCGCAAAACACCATGGGAATTGACATTTCTGAGATCAGCATGAACCAATACTTCCGCAATTTTCCCGGCAGTTTCTTCATTCAAACCCACTTTGGTCAGCTGCTTTATAACTAATCGTTTTGCTTCCTCTGCTTGTATCGTTACTGTTGCCATTTTCTCTCCCCATTTCTTTCAGCCTACTATCTTTCTATTACAATCTCATTCTGTATGAAAGGCATTACTTCATCCAAATATGGTAATCCTTCATTGTCCCCTGCAACAGTGGTGACAAGAGCTCCTACACCATTTGCGAATGCCAATCTTTCATCAATTGATAAACCATTAAGGTATCCGTAAATATAACCGGCATCATAACCATCACCTGCACCAACTGTATCTACAGGTATTACAGGGAAAGCTTCTTTTTCATGCCATTCACTTTTAGTATATAGTTTTGAACCTTGTTTCCCGTCCTTAATGACAAGCTGATCAATAGCATTCACCTTCGCGAATTCAGCCAAAGATTCTTTTGAGTCAGTACCGATGATCAATCTTATTTCATCTAAACCTGTAAGCAAAATATCAACATATGGAAAAATATCATAGTAAACTGACCTTGCTTCCTCGATGGACCATAGCTTTAAGCGGATATTCGGATCAAAAGAAACAGGTATATTTTTTTGTTTTGCAATTTCCATTACCCTCTTGGCAATGTTGACATTTTTCGGATCTATAGCCAAAAATACTCCAGTAAGGTGGACTATATCAATCCCTTCAAACATCTTCTCTGTTATATCTCCAGGCTTTAAAGTTAAAATGGGAGATTGATAGCGGTAATAAAATGTCTTTCCGGAACCATCTTCCCGAATTTCTTTAAAGTTAAGAGATGTTGGATATCCATTTACATAGGCCACATCACTCATGTCCACGCCTTCTCCACGAGCGAAATTATAAATAACTTTACCGAACTCATCCTTGCCTAAACGGCTTATCCATTTTGACCGCAAGCCTAGCCTTGCACAGCCAATCGCAAAATTCAGTTCAGCGCCTCCTACTTTTCGCTCAAAACGGTTAACGAATCTTAAAGGTCCTGTCTCTTCCGGATTTAGCGTGATCATGGCGTCGCCCAGCGTTAAAACACCATATTTTGATGACAATACAGTACCTCCTTCTTGCGAACATTCACAAATGGAAACAAAAACATTTGATCATATCACTTTCATTATGCTTATTAGCTAAATCGATTTAGTTAATTACTAAACCGGTTTGGTAAATCATAAGGAAATTGTAAATGAAAACCCTATCAAAAACAATAGAAAAGTTTGATAATTTGTAATTTTATTTTTATTCGATACTATTTCATATGATATTTCAGCTAAATTTAAGATAAATAAACCTTATTATGGAAAATGAACAAGCACTGTTTCATCTTTAAATGATTGACAGTTTCAGATTTTTTTCGATCAAATTTACTCTTTGCTATTAATTTGGGAGAAAGTTGTATAATATATCAATTGTTAAATAAGTTTGAAAGGTTGTTTGGAATGAGTTTTTTGAAAATATACATCTTACTTACCGGAATAATGATTACATGGGGGTTAAATGTCTCAGTTATTAAAATTTTAGTTGCGCATACGCAGCCCGTAACGATAACATCTATGAGAATTTTTACTGCTTCTCTTATCGTCATTATTATCCTTTTCTTCTTTGGACTAATACGCCTTCCTAAAAAAAGTGAACTTTTTTACGTTTTTGGAGGAGCACTTTTGAGTGTCGTTTTTCATCATTATTTTTTAGCTGAGGGATTGACGAAGACATCCGCCTCGAATACTGGATTGATTTTGGGCATGGGGCCAATATTGACTGTCATTTTGACCATGATTTTCTTTCGAAAAAAACCTACGTTAATCAAGCTGCTAGGCTTTATATGCGGTTCCCTGGGTGTGAGTTTTACCGTTATGGCAGGAAGCGGAGGAATTCATTCTATTAATCTTGGGGATGTGGATATTTTGCTTTCCATTCTTTCACAGGCATTGAGTTTCATCCTCATAAATAAAGCCTCAAAAACAATGGATCCACGATTATTAACCGGCTACATGATGCTGATCGGGTCTTTTATTCTTTTTGCCATCAGCTTATGGAAGGAACCAGAGGGCTTATCTTCCCTGGCAACCGCACCGCCATCCATCTGGGGAGCTTTCTTTTTCTCCGCTATTTTTGCCACCGCCCTCGGGCACATGAGCTATAATTATGCCATTGGTAAGGTAGGCGCAGCCGAATCATCCATATTTCTTAACTTAAACACCTTATTCTCTTTGTTAGGGGCAGCATTTTTCCTTAATGAAGCCCTTGTACCTGCACATTTCATCGGACTTATCTTCATTGTTTCAGGAGTATTGCTTGGCTCTGGTGCAATTGAAATATGGATTCTCCAAAAGAAAAATAAACGTTTATCTGCCTAGCGGCCGGAGCGGAACTAGATTTCGTGACTTTCTATGTAACATGATAACAGATCCTACGACACTGCCATTCTTATAAAAATGGCAGTGTCGTAGGATCTTATTTTTATTGTCCTTCCCTTCTTTCAACTACAAATAATTGCAGAATAATAATTGGAGATTCATATCTGTTACAATATACCCAAAAATTTGCTTGAACATGTCCATTGAAGTGTTCCTGTAAAGACAAGCTTATTGTCGGTTGTGGCCTTTTCTTTCTGAGGAATCAAGCTTGGTTTGATGAACTTATATAATAAAAAAGACTGACTATTCGTTTTAGACAGTCAAATATCATGCTTATAAAATAAATCAACTAGCCCAGAGCGCAAACAAGCCTTCTGTTACACCCAATTTGTATATATAATAAATTCCGAATGCAAAACTTATAGCTCCCGCCATTTTGATGAAGATTCGGTTTAAAACGATGTCCTTCCCATTCAAAGCAAACGGTATGCCTAGAATGGTAGTAAAGCACAGCATGCCAATAATTGTCCCTGCACCAAATATAATGATATAGATAGATCCTTCGCCAATACCGGTTACGGTCGACATCGTTAGAATGACCATTGCGGCACTGCCAGCGAGACCATGGACGAAACCAATTAAAGCAGACACCAAATAAGGACGAAATCTATCTTTCTCGTTCTTAATATCAGGGCGTGCTTTAAATAAACTTCTCGCCCCTAGCATAACAAGCATAATGCCAACGCCGAATTCCAGTGTCATGCTTAACGACTCTGGAATTTCCCCCTTCATCCAAATGAATAGCACACCTATAAGAAACAGCGTACTTGTATGGCCTATCCCCCAATACACCCCCGTTAGAGTGGAACGGGATAATTTTTTCGTGTTTCCTGCCGTCGTTGCTACGGCAATAACATGATCCGGTTCTAACGAATGCTTTATCCCCAATAGGAATCCTAATGTAAGAATCGACACCAAACTCATTTCTCTTTGACCTCCCCGAGACACTTCCAAACTTCTTCATACACCCTTTTAAGAGGTATATTGTTCTGTAAGGCAATTTTACGGCAATCTTCATATTCAGGTGCCTGTTGCAAGGTCAATCCCTCATGAATACCCCTCTTCATCGTCACTTTTCCCCATTGTGTATGTACATGTAAAAATGATCGTTCGAGCCTGTGCACGGTAAGTGGATAGTAGCGTATCCCGAGAGTCGTCGTTTCAGCAAATAATATCTTCTTCATTTTCGAAATCACCTGCTGTGAACAAAGAAGCTGCAATAACACCCCCGGTCGATTTTTTTTCATATAGATTGGCGTATAAAATACATCATTTGCTCCTGATTCGAACAACAAATCCATAACATGCCCAAGCCATTCACCGGAAATATCATCTAGATTCACTTCCATTTTCACCATTTGTTCATCAAGATGCTCATGATCAGGCGGGCGGTTCATTGAGTCTCCCCTATGATAACTCGAAGGACGTTCGGATGATTTTCGAATGTTTTTGTGCCCGCACCATAGCCAATCGATTCGACAGTCATAGATGGAAGCGAGCCGAAATTTCCAGCTAAAACCGCAGCGATGGCAGCACCGGTCGGCGTTGCTAATTCAGAACGAATATCGTTTGAGGCAATCGCTACCCCCTTTAATATTTCAAGGGTGGCAGGTGCAGGAACAGGATATATTCCGTGATCAATATGTATATGTCCAGATCCCGTTGGAATGGCTGATGACTGAACTGATTCAATACCTAGCTGATCGATTAAAATTGCAGCCCCGATTATATCTATTATTGAATCTACCGCCCCTACTTCATGAAAGTGTACTTTTTCCAGTGGAAGCCCGTGTATATGTCCTTCCGCTTCACCAATCTTCTTAAAAATGGCGAGTGACATGTTAGCTACCGATTCAATAAAGTTCGCCTCATTGATAGCTTCTACAATTTGTTTGTAGGTACGGCTGCCGTGATGGCTGTGTGGTACATGGCAATGGTTGTGTTCATGTCCAATACTGTGCTCGTGTTCATGACTGTGGTCTTGTCCATGACTGTGACTGTGTCCAAGACTGTGCTCGTGTCCATGACTGTGACTGTGTCCATGTCTGTGCTCGTGTTCATGACTGTGACTGTGTCCATGACTGTGCTCGTGTTCATGGCTGTGGCTATGTTCATGTGTTTGGTCTGATTTACTGGTAAGAATGACATCAAATTTAGTACTCGTAATGCCATTTTTGACGACCTTCCCCCATGACAGATTATATTCTTCATCCATGTTCAACTTTTTTAACTCTTCTTCCATTTGTACAGGGTCTGCACCTGCATCAATCAACGCACCAATAACCATATCTCCGCTTATGCCGGAAAAGCAGTCAAAATATAAAGTCCTCATCACAATTGACCTCCTTTTTATGTACAAGCTTGTATATAATCGCTGCATTGTAGGCTGCACCAAATCCATTATCGATGTTCACCACACTTACACCAGATGCGCATGAATTGAGCATTGATAAAAGGGCCGATAAACCGTTAAAATTAGCACCGTAACCAATACTTGTCGGCACAGCAATAATTGGATTCGTGACAAGGCCTCCTAACACACTTGGAAGTGCCCCTTCCATTCCCGCGACACAAACTGATACGGTAGCACCCCTTATTTCGTCTATATTGTCAAGGAGGCGATGAAGCCCAGCAACGCCAACATCGTATATACGCCTGACAGGAATACCTAGAGTTTCGGCCGTCACGGCTGCTTCTTCAGCAACAGACAAATCTGATGTCCCGGCGCATACAATTGCAATATATGAATCAACGGTTTTCGGCTTTTCTCTAACCCAAGCAAGTGTCCGTGCAATCTCGTTATACTCAAAATCACTACATTCTTCTTGTACAAATACCGCTTTTTCCCGAGAAATACGAGTCACAAGCACGGAATCATTCCTTGTCCGCAGCGATTGGACAATCGTTAAAATTTGTTCAGCTGTTTTCCCTTCCCCAAACACAATTTCGGGAAAGCCTTGTCTCCTTTTGCGATGATGATCGATTTTTACAAACCCTAAATTTTCATAGGATGCAAGTTTCCCCTTCGCTTCCGCAACTGTTAATGAACCCTTTTGAACCTGCTCCAAAATATCGTCAATCATGACATCTCTTCCTTTTTAAGCGCCATATTCATACTTCCGCTTGTATAGCCCGTGAGATCCATTGATACATACTTATAACCAAATTGCTTCAGCCGTTTCGTGATCGCCGCATGGTATTGAAGCACT
The DNA here is from genome assembly GCF_046715815.1 of Peribacillus sp. S4. Lineage (NCBI taxonomy): Bacteria > Bacillati > Bacillota > Bacilli > Caryophanales > Bacillaceae > Peribacillus > Peribacillus sp. S4. The sequence continues at coordinate 2,892,999 of NZ_CP175708.1, forward strand.
CTTGGCATATCATCGGGTTCAACTTCAATTCGGGCAGTATCCTCATGCGTCCTTACTCTTACCTGATGAATATCCAGTGATTTTATGTAAGCCTCTGATTTATCAACTTTGGTCAATTTTTCCTTCGTAATGATATCGCCATATGCTATTCGTGAGGATAGGCAAGCAAATGACGGTTTATCCCAGGTTGGCAATCCGGCTTGCTTGGACAATACTCTTATTTCTTCTTTGAATAAATCGGCTTCTAGAAGAGGTCCCCTGATTCCTTTTTCTTTAGCTGCTTTCATGCCTGGACGAAATTCGTTAGCATCGTCAGCGATAACTCCATAAATAATATTATTAAATTCATATTCTTCAAGAATAGGAAGCAGGTGGTCAAATAAACTACTTTTACAAAAGTAACAGCGATTCTGATTGTTTTCTTTATATCCAGGAATGGCCAACTCCGAAGTTTGAATGACACGATGGTTGGCACCAATCCATTTTGATAGCATAATGGCTTCTTTCAACTCACTCGATGGATAGGTTTCCGAATCCGCTGTAACGGCTAACACATTATCATAACCCAGAGTATCAATAGCGACTTTTAGCAAAAACGTGCTGTCCACCCCTCCTGAAAAAGCGACCACAACCGACTCCATTTTTTGAAGAATATCCTGCAGATTTCTGTACTTTTCTAGTAACATATCACTTTTCCCCTTTCTGGTTTAGCTGAATTTATCCACTGCCCACCAGCATTATCACACCCTTGATGGATTACAAAAAAATTGAAAAGGAGGAAATAAAGCAGTCGTACTTTCATTCCCAGCGCTTATTGAAATGATATTCATATAAGCGCTGGACGGCTTTAGCTTTTTTGTACGATAGCCGAGAATTTTTTTGCCGTTTCTGTCAGCCTGGTGTAATCTTCACCTGTAATCAATTTCGCAGGATTGATCAATGAACCGCCTACTCCCGCCGCGATGGCCCCTGCCTTAAAAAATGACGCGAGGTTGTCAAGGTTGACACCGCCAGTTGGCATAAGGGGAATATGAGGAAGCGGTCCTTTAAGATTTTTAAAGTAGCTAACACCCAAAGCATCTGCCGGGAAAACTTTGATAATGTCAGCTCCATGCTCATAAGCAGTCAATATTTCTGTTGGTGTGAGCGCACCTGGGATGCTAATAACGCCATAGCGCTTCGCCAGTTTAATCGTTTGGACATTGACGGTTGGAGAAAAGATAAATTCCGCCCCTGCCATGATGACCGCACGGGCCGTTTCAGGATCCAATACTGTACCGGCACCCGCTATGATATCATCACCGAACTCCTCTTTCACTCTTTCAATCAAATGGCACACTTTGGGAGTTTCCACTGTTATTTCTAGCGTTCGGATGCCGCCCTCTTTCAGGGCCCGGGCGATTGGTATAATTTGATTGGGGCGTGCACCGCGGATGACGCCGACCAGCTTCCCATGTTTAAGCTCTTCAAGTTTAGTCATTTTTTCCACCTTTCTACCTCTTCACATCATCAGCGCCGCCACTCATGAACAAAGCGAGGTCGGCACGGGCCGGCAAACCCTCCACATCGCCATTTACCATCGTTGCCATTGCTCCCATGGCATTTCCACGCCTTGCAGCTTCATCTAGCGGCAGTCCATCAAGCAGTCCGGAAAGTACACCGGATGCAAAAGCATCCCCAGCACCGATGGGATCAACGACCCGTTCCACATAGAATCCAGGAACGTATGTTTTCGGTACAGACGGGGCTGAAATTAAAGAGCCTTCTTTGCCCAATTTAAGTAAAACTGTTTCGACACCGAGTTCATGAAAATGATCGGCAAATTTCTCCGGAGTATGGGAGCCGAATAAAAATTCGGCTTCGGCCACCCCAGGCATGACGATATCACTTTTCGAGGCGTACTTTGTTATGATGTGACGTGCTTCATTTTCATCACCCCATATTTTCAAGCGAATATTCGGATCGAAGACGATTTTTGTTCCGTTTTCTTTAGCAATGCGGACCGCTTTATCCAAGAGCGACTGACAAGAATTCCCTAGTGCAGGGGTAATCCCCGTAATATGGAGATAAGCGGCATCTTGGATGGCAAGATCAGTTAGTAATTCCGCCGTCATTTTACTAGCTGCCGAATCTTTCCGGTAATAATAAACCCGGGTATCATTCAGCCGTCTGAATTCTTTAAAAAAGACGCCGGTAGGCGCATCAGGGTCTCTTGTTACATAAGAGACATCAACGCCTTCTCCGCGAATGAACGATTGCATGGCATCGCCAAATTCGTCATCACCGAGACGGCTAATCCAGCGTGAGCTATGACCGAGTCGGCTTAACCCGATCGCGACATTGGATTCCGCACCGGCAAACTTCATCGAAAAAGATCTGGCGTGGCGTAGCGGTCCTTCTTCATTCGGGGTAAACACTGTCATTGTTTCTCCGATGGTTACAACATCCATGTCATCATCTTCTTTCTCTTGTCATGCTATTACGTGATTAGAAAGCGTACCGATCTTCTCAATGCTGACGTTCATCCGGTCACCGTTTTTCAACCAGATTTTTGGATTCCTTCCCATTCCAACTCCTGGTGGCGTGCCAGTTGCAATCAAATCACCTGGCATTAGTGTCATGGACTGTGATAAAAATGAAATGATTTTCGGAACCGTAAAAATTAGGTTGCTTGTATTTGAATCCTGCATAATTTCACCGTTTAATTCAAGCGAAATCGCTAGATTGTGAGGGTCACCCACTTCATCTTTTGTCACGATAACAGGACCAAATGGAGCAAATGTGTCCGCCGTTTTGCCTCTTGACCACTGACCGTCCTGAAATTGCAAATCTCGGGCGCTGATATCATTCATAATCGTGTAGCCAAAGACGTAGTCATCCGCCTCTTCTTCTGACACACGTTTCGCTTCTTTTCCAATGACAAAAGCAAGCTCTGCTTCAAAGTCGACCTCTGTTGAATTAATTGGGATTTCAATCGGATCATTATGACCTGTAATCGCATTCGAATATTTTGAAAAAATGACTGGCGAAGCAGGCGGCTCCATCCCCGTTTCCTTACAATGATCAAAATAGTTAAGTCCTACGCAAATGATTTTATCCGGCTTTGCGATTGGCGGCAGGATTTTCACATCTGACGTTTTGAATATTGCATCCTCATTTATCCGTTGCTCGATTAACTGTTCAGCACGTGTGCGCAACTCGCTGCTTCGTTCTATAAATTTTTTCATGCATGCAGGAAATTCCTCTGGACAGAGAGCCGTTAAACTAATTATTTGATCATCTTGAACTAGACCGATGTGCTGTTCGGATTGCACGGAAAAAGTCGCTATTTTCATTTTTTTCCCCTTTCTTAGGTTAATGCGTATGGTGTTTTTTCCCCTTTTAAGACCTGAACGATATTTCTTGCTGCTTTTTGACGAAGTTCAACCATCGCTTCCTCAGAATACCAGGCGCTGTGAGGCGTAATGATGACATTGTCCATTGTGAGTAGCGGGCTATCGATGCTGACAGGCTCATTTTCTGTCACATCAAGTGCAGCACCTGCAATGATCCCTTTTTCAAGTGCATTGGAAAGTGCTTTTTCATCGATTATCGGTCCGCGTGCCGTGTTAATGATGACCGCGTTACTCTTCATCTGTTTAAGGCGCTCCTCATTGATCAGGTGGTATGTATCATCAATTAAGGGCACATGGATCGACAAATAATCGGCTTCGCCTATAATTTCGTCGAGATCCATTTTTTGAACCCCGACAGCAGCCATGTCTGCAGCCGATACGAAAGGGTCATAAGCAGCGGTTTTAAAGCCGAGCGGTTTCACCTTTTCAATGAAACGGCGCGGAATCCGGCCAAAGCCGAGAACCCCAACCGTTTGTTCGTTAAAACGGTGAATCGGGACACACACTTTAAAGTCCCAGTTACCTTTTTTCACTTCCTTGTTTAACAGAGTCACTTTCCGCGCCGACGAAAGTAAAAGTGCCAATGCATGATTCGATACTTCTTCCATGCCATAATCCGGTACATTGGCGACAGTTATCCCCTTTTCCTTAGCCGCATCGAGATCAATTGTATTGACGCCAACACCATAGCGGGAAATGATTTTCGTGTTTTCGAGCGACTCGATGACTCGTCTTGAGATAGGAGCATATTGATTTAAAATTGCATCCGCTTCTTTTGCATGCTCCATTACTTCCTCTTCAGTTTTGCATTGCGCTTTGATGAAATTGATATCCAGACCGCTTTCTTGAAAAATCTCTTCTTCATATTTCAAATGTTCAAATTCGTAATCCGTTAATAATATTTTAAAGGTCATTCGGGCTCCACTCCTTTATAGTAAGACCAGACATCTATTTCGCTGCTGCCTTTTCAATTTTTGCAATGCCGAGTCCTTCTGCACCGAGTTTCGATGTTATTGCTTCAGGATAGTATCGTTCGATCATTTGAATGCCAATTGCGGCACGGCGTACACGTTCTTGAGCGAGTGAGATGTTCGTACTTTCCCATTGTTTCCCTGAAGGGTATACATCAGGGTGATTACGCAGACCAAATTTAATGTATACTGGCGCCAATACACGGATAATTTCCGGTATTTCATAATAGCGAAGAAAGCCTCCAAAGGTATCAGGAACTTCAACATATAAATCAATGGGAATGTTTATTGATTGTCGGATCGCTGCAAGTTTGGACAGCGTTAATGCAGGTGGTACGTTGTAGGTATCCGCTCCGATGTCTTCCATTAATTTAACGGATACTGGATTGGCTGAACCCATTTGAACCGATACTTTAACAACAAAGTCTTCCGGAAGCTGTCCGTGTTTTTTCATTTCTTTCGTTAAAAGTAGGAGTCCTTCATCTGCAACTAACGCACCGCGAAGACCAAGTGCAGCTCCTCTTTTCAAGTCTTCCATGGCATAAACAAGCTGGTCCGATCCTTCATGGCGGATTCCCTGGGATTTACCTCCTGGCGTAAGCGGTCCCGCACTGACATCCCAAGAACCCCTGGGACCGACAAACAAACTGAGCTCCATACCGCGCTCTGCTGTCATTTCACACATTTCTTTAATTTCTTCATCCGTTTGAAGCATGATGCCGCTGCCCTGGGATATCCGGTGAATAGTCAGACCAAGCCGGTCAATTTCTTTCAATGTTTCTTTTAGGGCCGCTGGGCCTTCTACACTTGGCAGTTCAATGCGGTATTGAGCACCGTCCGGAAATGTTTTCGTTGATGTAGGAAGTTCTTTAAGATCAGTAGATGGGTAGCCTAACGTTTCGAGCAAGTCGCGTGATTCTTTCATTTTTGGACGCCTTCTTTCATATCTATATTTTTTAAGAGTGCAGCTACTTTGTCACCCAAATCAGCAGGGTATACATCGCATGGGGCACGGTGACTAGCAGCAACGTCAAACCAGCGCTGATGAACAGCTTCCTTCATGGCTGTAAAAAATGTCGGACCGTAATTGTACACATCCATCAGTTTTGAAATCACTTGATGATTTTTCTGGGCTTCAGCGAGATCTCCTTTATGATACGATTCATATAAATGTACGGATATTTCCGGGGCAAAGACCGCGCTTCCATTAATGCTTCCCGCTGCTCCAATCATTTGGGCCGGAAGCAAATGCTCGTCAAAAGCGGAGAAGACTTTGAAATCACTGCGAACTTTCTTCACTTCAGCCAGCACTTGACGAAGGTGGCCGAAATCACTGACCGTCTCTTTAATACCTGCAATGTTTGAATGATCTTCGGCTAATTTTTTAATCAGTTCGATGGATAAGTTTTGACCTGTCAAGAGCGGGATGTTATAAATGAAAACTTGCAGATCAGTATGGTTCGCCACACTGGAAAAATGTCGGTATAATTGCTCGTCAGACAGCTTCCAGTAATATGGGTTGACTACGAGAACACCGTTCGCTCCATGCTCTTCTGCATAAGAAGTCAGTTCTTGCACCTCTTTTAATGCGGTATGCCCGACTCCGACCATAACTGGCACTCTTCCGTTAATGTACTTTAACATTTCGCGTACATATAATTTCCTTTCTTCAGTTGTAAGTGAGGAGAACTCACCTGAACTGCCCATTAACAAAATACCGTCAATATTCCGTGAGATTAATAGGTCGATATACCTTCTGTTCAACTCCAAATCCAAGTTCCCCGTTTCATCAAATAAGGTGACTACCGGTGGAATGATGCCATGAAAGTCCATTATTTTACCTCCTTTTATTACCATTCAGCGATGCTCCCGTCCTCATTTCGCCAAATTGGGTTCTTCCAATCATGTCCGGTCTCTGCTGCCTGCATCACTTTTTCCTCATCGATTTCCACACCAAGACCCGGTTTATCAGGAATGTTCACATAACCATCTTCATAGTCGAATAATTCTGGATTTTTCATATAATCGAGAATGTCCATGCCTTCGTTATAATGAATACCAAGGCTTTGCTCCTGAATAATGAAATTCGGTGTCGTTGCGTCCAGATGAATGGATGAAGCAAGAGTCATCGGACCGAGCGGGCAGTGCGGCGCAATGGCTACATCATACGCTTCTGCCATTGCGGCAATTTTTTTCCCTTCTAAAATACCACCTGTATGAGACAGATCCGGCTGAATTATATCGACATAACCATCTTGAAGTAGCTGCTTAAAGCCCCAGCGAGTATACATTCTTTCTCCCGTCGCAATCGGACACGTAGTATGCCAGGCAATCTCACGAAGTGCTTCATTGTTTTCCGGGAGCACCGGTTCTTCAATGAACATGGGACGGTAAGGTTCCAGTTCTTTTACAATCGCTTTTGCCATCGTTTTATGAATCCTCCCGTGAAAATCCACACCGATGCCAAAGTCGTTGCCAACCGCTTCCCTGATTGAAGCAACGCGTTCGATGACCGCTTCTACTTTCGAAAAGCTATCTATGTAATTCATTTCTTCTGATGCGTTCATTTTGACAGCAAGGAAGCCCTCTTTCTGTTTTTCTATTGCGGCTGCAACGACATCCACAGGTCGATCTCCTCCGACCCATGAATACACTTTAATTTTTTGACGTGCTTTGCCGCCGAGCATTTGGTATACAGGAATATCGAAGTATTTTCCTTTTATATCCCATAATGCCTGCTCAATGCCGGAAATGGCACTCATTAAAATTGGGCCACCGCGGTAAAATCCACCTCGATAAAGCGTTTGCCAGATATCTTCAATGTCGTTCGGATTTCTCCCGATCAAATAATCAGTCAGTTCGTTAACTGCTGCTTTAACCGTTTCAGCACGGCCTTCCACGACAGGCTCTCCCCATCCGGAAATGCCTTCATCCGTATCGATTTTTAAAAACAGCCAGCGGGGCGGAACTTTGTATAAAGAAATTTTTATGATTTTCATCAAGCACCTCGCAATGTTTTTTTGAAGAAAGAGAGATTTTCAAACATGGAAACCTCCCTTGCACTTGTTATGAACCTTTAATAAAAACCGTTTTTATGGCTGTATAAAATTCTTTCGCCGCTTCACCTTGCTCTCGCGAACCCGTGCTTGATGCCTTCATGCCTCCGAATGGGGCTTGCAACTCTACGCCCGCGCTTTCTGCGTTAATGCGGACAAGACCTGCTTCAATTTCATCGATGAATTCCAAAATTGAACTAATATTTGATGTGAAGATTGATGCACTCAATCCGTACTTCGTATTATTTGCCAAGTCAATCGCTTCGACCAGATCTGTTGCTTTCATAAGCGCGATAACTGGTCCAAAAATTTCTGCCTGTGCAATCTCCATTTCGGACGTCACGTCTTCAAAAATCGCTGGTGTGATGAAAAAGCCCCTATCATAGTCTCCGCCAGTTAATATCTCCCCGCCATGTATGAGTTTTGCACCCTCCTGCTTGCCTTTTTCAATGTACTCTGTGACCGTTTTGAACTGGCTTTCGCTTGCACATGGGCCCATCCAAATACCCTCTTGAAGACCGTTGCCAACTGTAATTTCCGCTGCTGCCTTTACCAGTTTTTGTTTGAATTCATCATAGACGGACGATTCAACGACTACACGGCTTGAAGCTGTGCATTTCTGGCCGGAAGAACGAAATCCACCGCTGATGACCGCCTCGACAGCTTGGTCGATGTTTGCATCTTTCGTTACGATGACTGGATTCTTTCCACCCATTTCAAGCTGATATTTTATCCCGCGGGCTGAAGCTGATTTTGCGACGCTCTGACCGACACTTTCAGAACCGGTAAATGTGATCGCATTTAAAAGCGGATGATCGATGAGTCCTTGACCGATGATCGATCCTTTACCGGTAATAAAATTAACAACACCCTCAGGGAAGCCTGCTTTGGTAAAGCATTCCATGACTTTAGCAGCCGTAACGGCTCCCTCCGTAGCCGGTTTCCATACGATTGAGTTGCCATAAACAAGAGCTGGAGCCATTTTCCAGATGGGAATTGCAACCGGGAAGTTCCATGGCGTGATTATCCCGACAACACCTAGTGGGCTGCGTTTCGTGAACATTAGGGCATCTTTATCGGATGATGGTATAACATCGCCGTCTTTCCGCATTCCTTCCCCAGCATAGTAACGCAGGATTGCAACACCCCGTGCCGTTTCACCCTTTGCTTCAGGTAACGTTTTACCCATTTCGCGAGTCATGGTTTCGGCAATTTCATCTAGATTTTCTTCCAATATATTGGCCGTTTTGAAAAGGATTTGCCCACGTGCAGACTGGCCGAGCCTGCGCCAATCCCTTTTTGCCTTATGCGCTGCGGCTACAGCTTTATTCAAGTCTTTTTCGGTTGAGCTTTGTACGTAGCCAACCGGTTCTTTGTCCGCAGGATTAATGCTTTGGATTGTATTTCCAGAAGATGCATTCACCCACTCATTATTAATGAAATTTTTATATGTTTTCGTTGCAAATGTAGTTGATATCATAGTCTTTAGCTCCTTTTTCGTTTTAGAATGTCGGTCCAATTCTCCATATACCAAAGTCATGCTGCTTTAATATCTCCGCTTTTGTTAGTTTCCCGTTAGAAACATGTTGAATTTCTTCCATGATGCGCCTGCCCACTTCATCAACGGTTTCTAAACCATCAACGATCGTACCAGCATTTAAATCCATATTTTCATTCATCCTGTCAAACATTGGTGTATTAGTCGAGATTTTTATGACGGGTGAAATAGGAGAACCAGTCGGCGTGCCTCTTCCACTTGTAAAGAGAACGATTTGGGCACCGCCTGCGACCATACCCGTCAATTGCTCAATGTCATGGCCAGGCGTATCCATCCATACTAGCCCTTTTTTCGTGGGTACCTGGGCATAATCAATGACTTCTTCCAATCTGGTTGTACCTGATTTTGTCGCTGCCCCCAGGGATTTTTCTTCTAGTGAGCTGAGACCTCCCTCAATGTTTCCCGGACTTGGATTTCCGGTGCGGATGTCTACGCCCATTTGAATCGAGCGGTCTTCCATCATTTTAATAACCGCATACGCTTTTTTTGCTACCTGGTCATTTGCCGCCCTGTTTGCGATCAAATGCTCTGCACCGATGAGTTCAGTCGTTTCCGCTAATATTGCGGTTCCCCCTTGCTGAACTACCAAATCGCTAGTACGTCCGACTGCCGGGTTCGCCGATAAGCCGGAGCATGCATCCGACCCACCGCATTCTGTGCCGACAATCAGCTCGCTAAAATCACATAATTCCCGTTGCACCATCGAGGCATCCTGGACCATTTTGACTGCGATTTTAGATACTTCGGCAATGGTTTGAAGAGTGCCTCCATGATCCTGGATCGATACAGTTTTCACTGGTTTACCGCATTTGGCAATTTCATCCCCAATACGGTGCGCCTGATGTGTTTCACAGCCAAGTCCGAGTACTATGACACCATATACATTTGGATTCATACCCATTCCCGCATAGGTTCGGGCCGTTTGATCATAATCAGTGCCCACTTGCGCACAGCCATGCTGATGAATGAATGTGACGGTTCCGCTCACCAATTCTGTGACGCGCTGAGCTGTTTGAGTTGCACATGTTATCGTCGGCAAAATCAGTACATGATTCCGTACACCGACGCGGCCGTCCGGACGGCGGTAACCCCAAAACTGCATTTTTTCATTCAGCAATTTTGTCACCCCTTCCTCTTTTGCCTTCTAAATTGTGTACATGAACATGTGCACCAATGGGAATAAAAGCTGAGGCTGCACCTATGACTTCCCCATATTTAATTATGTCTTCTCCTTGTTTGATGGCCTTGACTGCGAACTTATGTCCAAAACGGATCGGTTCAAGAATGGGTACGACAAGTTCTTCAAGGTCTGACTTCACAACTACTGATGTGTTTGCAGGGATTTCGGATAAAGCGACAGCTACACTATCCTCCCTACTTAAGTAAAGTGTTTTATACTCGCTCATTTTGTCACCCCTTAAATGGTTTGAACTGCTTTACTTTGGATAACCGGATTGTTTAATACCCCTATCCCTGGTATTTCGATTTCAATCCGGTCATCGCCTTTCAATGTAAATTCATTTGGCGGAACCACACATGTACCTGTAAGTAAAACGGATCCGTCAAATACAGTATTATCTAAGACTAAATAGTCGACGAGCTCTTCCAATTTTCGTTTTAGTTGGTTTACTTTCGCTTCACCTTCAAATACTTTTTCTTCATTTCGAAAAATCCGGCACATGATTTTAAGCTCATATGGATCTGGAACAGCCTCTTTTAACAAGATGGCCGGTCCAATGGAACAAGAATTTTTCCAAACTTTTGCCTGTGGGAGATAAAGCGGGTTTTCACCTTCAATATCACGGCAGCTCATGTCATTACCTGCGATATATCCGAGCACCGTTCCCTTTTTATCGATGACAAGACCAAGCTCTGGTTCAGGAATTTGCCATTTTGAATCTGAACGCAAATATACCGGGTCATTCGGTCCTACGGTTCTTGCTGCAGTTGATTTAAAGAAAATCTCAGGACGCTCTGCATCATAAACTTTGTCATAGAAAGTTTGGCGGTCCAGCTTTCCTTGCGTTGCTTCGTAGTTACGTGCTTCCTTGCTTTTTTTATACGTAACGCCAGATGCCCATACTTCCGGTGCGTCGATAGGCGTTGTTAATTGAAGACCTTCCAATGGCAGCTTTTTCCCTTCAGCGACAATTTGTTTTACAATGTCAAACGGCGTTCTGTTTTCATGGCGTGCCGTTGTAATCAACGACATAAAATCAGTAAATGGAAGGTCCACCACATTGTTTTCGTTTGTCACGGCAGCAAGTTGTTTTTTGTTTTCATGTACATAGCGAATAATTCTCATTTGCTAGTTCCTCCTTAGGGCAAACCTTTTTTTATATTTTTTGATATTCATAACCGAGCTCCTGCGAAATTTTATTGCTGCATTCCTTTAAGAGACGTACATAATACTCTTGTGTTTCTTCGTTTACTTTCGAAGCAGGCATCGATACACTCATTGCAGCGATTACCTTTCCTGAATAATCTCTTATCGGTACGGCAAGACAGAAAATACCCGGTTCATTTTCTTCATTATCCATTGAATAACCATTAATGCGTGCTTTTTCGATTTCGGCTAAAAACTGTTCCTTGGATCTAATCGATTTTTCTGTCGGTCCCGTATAATCATAGCCGTCCAAGAGCAAATCCAGTTCACTATCCGTTTTGGTTGCAACAAGAGATTTGCCGACTGCACTTGTATGAATCGGAACACGACGGCCAATACGGGAATACAGGACCGTTACCCCAGTACCTTCAACTTTATCGACATAGACACCTTCCTGCCCGTCCAATATGACAAGGTGCAGCGTCAAATTCGTTTTTGCTGAAAGCCCTTCAAGATGTTTTCTTGCTACATTGCGCAAATCGAGATGGGTCACAACAACGCTTCCCCTCTCCAATAGCTTTAATCCTAGCGAGTATTTTCCATTTTCTTCGCCTTGTGAAATATAGTGATGCTCCTGTAAGGTTTTTAATAGTGAATGAACCGTACTTTTATGTAAATTCATTCTCTTACTTATCTCTGTAATAGTTAGTTCACGCTCACGCTCATCAAATAAATCCAATATTTTCAAGGCACGCTCCACCGATTGGATGATAGGCATCGTTCCTCACTCCTTTTCATTCTGTCTACCTTTATCTTATCGGATTTATGACGAGCATACCTCACTTTATTTCTACTTTTTTTTCATGGATTATAATATCTTGTTCATAATCAAGTACCGCATCCTCAATGACAGCGATTGGAACAACACCATTTGCTGCATCTGTATGCCCAAACATCCTGTTGCTTGCCGCAACCATTTTCTGTCTAACTTTCATCCGCTGCTTGCGTTCAGCTGCCAATGATTGTCTTTCTTCTTTAAAATGTTCCGCAAAATCATGAATAACCTTTCCAGAATGAAGTTTAGTAGAATCTACAAAATCAATTCGTCGATCACGAAGCTGAAGGTGAATTACATCCCCTGATTTAAGTAAACCTATGCCGCCACCTTCATACGCTTCCGGTGTCATATGCCCTATGGCAGCTCCATATGTGACTCCTGAATAGCGGCCGTCGCTAATGATTGTAGCGATTTTTTTCATAACACGATTTGCATTGATGTGTTGCATTGGTGTAAACATTTCCGGCATTCCGAATGCCACTGGCCCCTGCCCTGAGATAATAACCGCAATTTTCAATGTGCCGGCTTCAACCATCCTGTCAAATAATTCCCCATAGGTAGCGGTTTTTAGAAGAGACCATTCCGACTCATTGTTGTATTTAAGAGATTCTAGCAATAGATTATGTTCGAAAAGCTTTTGCTCTTTTATTTTTGAAAGCAGATTTGAATCGAGCAGGCTTTTATTTGCATCATCTTCATTTTCGTAATAAAGGACAAATGCAAGCTTATCGTCGAATTGGTCAAGCTGTGGTGTCGGCATTCCGCTAATTTTTACAACGGCGCTTTCAAAGAAGTTTCCTTTTAATACATCAACACCGCTGAATCCACGTCGTGGATTGGATAAAATGACCTGATTTTTCTTAACATTAACTGCTTTTAGGCTATTTGTGATCGAAAGACGTTCTTTCCAAGTTTTTGCTGCGACAGTCGGCGCATCCTGATCCATTGGTACACCATTCTCAATAAGTTCATGAAAAAGTGTTTCCATTCCTCTGCTTTTCCCGCTGCAACACTGCATCGCAAGTGAATAAATGTCCCTTCCTTCTGTCAAACTGTAATCAAATAAGTCAGGAATTGGATGTGAATGATGAATGCGGTCAAGGTCCCATAAACTGAATTTGAATCCTGCATAAAGCATGCCTGCGACAATATGCATCATTAAGTTAGTAGAACCACCCGATGCGCTGTGGATACGGATTGCATTTTTTATGTTCGCAGCGACAATGTTGGCCACGCCGTAGCGCTCTTCGTTTATCATGCCGGCAAAGCTATCAAGCACCGAGTTAATCTGGCGTTGTGTTGGCGGATCGGTCAACAGCTCCACTGCTGGATGTACGAGACCCATGCCTGCCACTAAATGACGTGAACTATTCCCCGTACCATTAAAGGCACATACACCTCCCTGCCCGTCACATGTTGCGACAGCAAGTCTCATTTCAAAGTATTTATGCTGTTCCTTCGTCAATATTCCTCGTTCATAGGCCCGTTCAAACACGCCCTGGAAAGCTGTATTCGATGAACATTGCAATATATATGCCATCGTATCTCGTAAATCTACGGCTACATCGGCTGCTCCTTTGCTTTCCGCATTTTTCGCAAGAGTTTCCAATTCTTCAATTACGTCAGCTGGAATCGAACCGCCTTCCAATACGTGAGCAGGAGCGAATGTTGCGAAAAAGGGTGCTTCACCACGGTTTCGGCGAACACGATCAACATGGGCGAGTGCACTTACAACACCAAGAGGCTGCTTATCACACCCTTGAATGACGAATGCACCATGATAACTGTGAGCTTCCAGCTGGTTGACAACCATTTGTGCAACCGCGTTTCGGCTCTGGAGAGAGTAACTCATTCCTTGATTGTTTTGTGCAGTGCCATCACACATTACCGGTGTCGAGAAATGAAACGGCACGCCGCCGTTTTGCCAAATGCGGATTGCTGCCCGTGCTAACGTTTGGTAATCCATTATATGGGCCGGATGATCGGACGAACCACCGATTATTGCGATACGCGGGGCATTCCTCTCGAGCCGCATATAAATTTCTTCAAGCGTCCAATCAGGCTTCCCCCCTTCATATGTGGTGCCTAGCGTCAGCTTCGAACGGTCCAACAGACCTGCAACCGTAATAGGTTCATTTGCTTTTCCCTGCACATTATCGCGGTAAGGGTTTATTTCGTTATCAATTAGTGGATATAGGTGTGTCATTTCAGCACTCCTTTTCTGAGTTCAAATCAATTCTTTCGTTCTATGAAAATAGTAAAGAAGATTTTTAGTCCAGTGCCAAGTCTTCTGGGTCTGACAAGATCTCTATATCTTCATTCTTTAAAGCTTCTTCCATCATGCTTTCAGAAATCCAAATTTCACCGATTTCAAGCGTGTTTTTAATTCTTACGATTCTCACTTTATTCAAATCGAAGGCATTGCATGTTTTGATGGCAGCTTTTACAGCCAATTCCTGCGTATCCAAAAACATCGGGAGCTTTACTACATCTGTGACTGTGCTGGTGAGTGCATTGGCATACCCTTTTTCCCATTTTATTTCTTTCATGACGGCTTTTGTCGTCATATCTGCCATGCCAATGCCATTCGCATTACCGTGAGTTTTTTCAGTAAGTCCAAGTACAACGGTCCGTTTAACGTCTGGCCCCCCGGTAGCATATGGTGTGGCGAAATTACCCGTTATGTTCGGGTCCATTCCATCCCCCGAAATGTCCTTTCCGAGTTCATTTACAATAAGTACGTCCATCGAATCGAAATGTATTTTCGGCATCAATGATTTTGCTTCAAGCAACAGTCCCGGTTCCACTACCTCCAGATCCTCCGCTGGAACTGCGACGATTTTCGCCGGTTTATCATAAGCGTTTTCAATCGACGCAAGACCAAATATGATAGGAGCTTTTGACAAGGAAACCTTAGCCATTTCAGGGACATGTTCCGCCATATACTTAAAGCTGTATGCATGTGCAGCTTCGGCTCCCTTTTGCTTTCCTAAACCGATAGTTATCATTTTCATAAGTCCGCTTTCAACCGGTCCGCGAAATGCTGTATGTGGTTTTATCCGATTAATGACTATGATTTTATCCGATTCGTAAGCAAGTTTATCAATATAGACAGGGAGGCCATTTGGCAACTCATCCAGTTTAATAACTTCCATCGATGACCTGATAGGCGCTCCAACCGCTTCTTCTGAAATACCCAGCTGAAGCAACACATCGATTTGCCCTTCCGCCGTGGCACCACCATGGCTTCCCATTGCAGGTACGATGAAAGGATTACCTCCCGCCTCCTTAACGGCAGCCACCGTTTCTCTTACTAATGTAGGAAGGTCCGCTACCCCTCTGCTTCCTACTGCAATTGCCACCCTGTCTTCTTCATTTATTCTTGATAAGACACCTGCTTCTTTTATCGCCTTCTTCACCTCACCAGCTACATCAGCAATTTGAGTTGTACGAAATTTCTGCCTCACTTGTACCATTTTCGGTAATTGGATTTCACGTAAAAGTTCAGAGATAATATCCATTTTCTTTCCTCCAAACAATTTGGATTATTTACCGCGTACTTTTTCAACTTCGCTCATCATTTCCTCTACAAGATCTGGTCCGAATTTCTTGGCATATTCGTCCGTCACTGGTTGGATGGCCTTCTTCATTTTTTCCATTTCTTCCGGTTCTACTTCATTGATTTTCATTCCTTCTTCTTTTAGATAATTAAGTGCCTTTTCATTTTCTTTTTGGTTAACTTCCCGTTGATACTTTCCAGCCTCTTGTGCGGCCTCACTCATGATTTCTTGTTCTTGTTCTGATAGGTCATCCCAGAACTTTTTACTTACAAGGAATACAAATGGTGTATAAACATGATTTGTAAGACTTAAGTATTCTTGCACTTCATTATATTTTTGCGTTTGAATTGTTGCTAGTGGATTCTCCTGACCATCAACAGTGCCTGTTTCCAGTGCAGTAAACACTTCTGAGAAAGCCATCGGCGATGGATTCGCCCCTAACTTTGAAAATGCATCTAAATGCACTTCATTTTGCATGGTACGAAGTTTAAGCCCTTTGAAATCCTCAGCCGTTTTAACAGGGTGTTTGCTGTTGGTTAAGTTTCGGAAACCATTTTCCCAGTATCCCAAACCTACTAAATCATGTTCCGGTAATTTATCCAAAAGTTTTTTTCCTACTGCACCATCAAGTACTGTATAAGCTTCTTCTTCATTATTAAAGACAAATGGGAAGTCATAAATTCCAAATTCCTTAATCATGCCAACAAGTGGTGAGGTTGAGGGAACAGTTACTTCCTGTAAGCCGCCTTGAAGAGCTTCTGTCATTTTCTGATCATCTCCGAGAGTGGCATCAAAAAAGTTTTGGACTTTCATTTTCCCGCCGCTTTTTTCTTCAACCAGTTCTTTAAATTTCTCCATTCCTTTTCCTTGTGGATGCATTTTACTATTTCCGATCCCTGCTTTGATTGTTCTTTTCTGAATACCGTCAGCTGAAGCGCTTTCATTTTGTCCGCTTCCGCAAGCGCTTAATAGTAGTAATGATGGCAGTAAAACTCCAACCGCCAAACGTTTGAAAAACTTATTCATTTTCATTTTCCTCCTATAAAATAAGATGAATACCAGCATACACACCCAAATACTTGTTTAATTCCGTTAGGAGGTAAACCATTCTAGAGGAACCAGCACTAAGGAAGGAAACAAAATCAACAAGATCAATACAATTACTTCCACGAGCAAGAAAGGCCAAATCCCCTTCATGATATCTTCCATACTGATCTTACTTATGCCGCACATGACATTTAACACGGTTCCGACTGGTGGTGTAAGTAAACCGATGGCGTTATTCAGGATAAACAGGACACCGAAGTAAACTGGGTCAATACCTGCAGCGACCACCAACGGCATCAATACAGGTGTTAGAATAAGGATTGTCGGCGTCATATCCATAGCAGTTCCAACTACGATGACCAATAGGTTTATCATTATTAATAGAAGGAATGGATGATCCATAAATGGCTCCAGCAATCCAATCACCTGACCAGGTAAATCCGCTACAGTTATCAGCCAGGAGGATACGAGAGCTGCAGCGACCAGAAACATGACAACGCTCGTCATTTTTCCTGCATGTACAAAGACCTCATACAAATCTTTCACTTTCATTTCACGATAGATTACAAGACCGACAAATATTGCATAGACTGCAGCCACCACTGCCGCTTCAGTC
This sequence comes from Peribacillus sp. S4, assembly GCF_046715815.1. NCBI lineage: Bacteria > Bacillati > Bacillota > Bacilli > Caryophanales > Bacillaceae > Peribacillus > Peribacillus sp. S4. The sequence continues at coordinate 2,910,366 of NZ_CP175708.1, forward strand.
GGTGTAAATAAACCGAATTTCAATCCACCAATGATGATGACGGGCAGGAATAGAGCCCAAACGCCTTGACGAAGAGAAGTAAGAATTTCTTTTGTTGAAGCTCGAGGGTTAACGGCGACTTTATCTTTTCGTGCAACAATGGCCCAGGTAACCGTTAGTCCAACCGCTAGTAATATACCAGGAACTATTCCTGCCATAAACAGCTTTGTAATGGACACTCCACTTGCGACACCGAAAATGATAAAGCCAATACTTGGCGGAATGATCGGGGCAATGATACCACCGGATGCAATCAGCCCACTTGACCGGTTCACATCATACCCTGACTTCACCATCATTGGAATTAATATAGCCCCAAGCGCTGCTGTATCGGCAACAGCAGATCCTGATAAACTTGCAAACAACACACTCGCAATGATCGCAACATAGCCAAGGCCTCCCTTGATATGACCAACCAGGTTCATTGCCATCTCAACGATACGCCGTGATAATCCGCCCCTATTCATCGCCTCTCCTGCCAGCATAAAGAACGGTATGGCCATTAGAGGGAAGTTATCAGCGCCACTGATTAAATTTTGTGCGATTATTTGACTATCAAAAATGCCAAGGAAATACATTAACACTACACTACTCACAAGTAAGGCAAAGGCAATAGGTATTCCTAGTCCCATGGCTCCCAGTAAAGATCCGACAAATACACCTATCATCCCTGTTTCTCCTCCTTGACAATTCTAATATCTGAAGCAAATTCATCAGTATGGAGAGAAATTAGTTCTTCTGACTCACTTATCATCACCAATTCTTCGTCTTTAATTTTATTGAAGAAAATTCGATACAAATTGAAGATGATCATACTGCCCATTGACACACTCACAAGAATACCTGTCCCATATACAAATGCGAGTGGCATGCCAGTGGCCGGTGCAGTACTGTCAATGTTTATCAATGTCATTTTCCAGCTGCCATCCAAGATCAGGATAAGAACGAATAACATCATCAAATCACTAATAACTAGAACCACTTTTTTCATCTTATTCGGGAGCCGTTTGATGACCATGTCGACACCTAAGTGTTCTTTGTTTTTGAAAGCTCCGATGGCGCCAAGGAACGTCAACCAAATAAAGAGATACCTTGACATTTCTTCTGACCAAGTAATACCTGAATTAAAGAAGTATCGAAGAACTACATTACCAAACACGAGTACGACCATTATTGCTAAAGCAATTGCCATAATAATATTTAACGAATTTTCCAAGATTCTTGATATTTTATTCACCTACATCTCCCCCTTCCTATCTAGAGCGCCTGCTTCATTCTGCTTGTATTTTCCTGGCAAGCTCCTTCGCCCAGTCATTTTTCTCAAAGACTTCATCATAAACAGGTTGAGATGCTTTTAACATTTTTTGTGAAAAGTCTTCGTCAGGCTTTGTGAATTTGATTCCATTATCCATCAGATATGCTTTGTCATCTTCATAACTTTTTTCCATCAAATCAAACTCATATGCTGCCGACTCCTTTGCTGCTTTTTGAATGATTTTTTGTTGCTCTTTTGTTAGCCCTTTATAGAATTTGCTATTGATAATGTAAATATTGGGGCTGAACATATGCTTGGATTCTAGTACATCACTTTGTACTTCATTCCACCCTGAGGATCTCAGTGTGGCTATGGGATTATCCTGAGCATCAACAACTTTTTGTTCAAGTGCGGTAAAAACTTCTGAAATAGGCAATGGGCTAACGTTTGCCCCCAATGATTCACCTAATTTTATGTAATTCGGGATGTTCGGCATTCTAAGTCGAAGTCCATCAAAATCTTTCATACTCTTAATTGGACGATTACTCGAAAACATCCTAAAACCGTTAGCACTCCATGCGAGTGGTGTCACCCCATGCTTTGGATCAAGATCTTCTGTCAATTCCTCTCCGATAGGTCCATTCAATACCTTCTTTACATGATCGTAATCCCTGAATAGAAAGGGCCATTCCGGAACACCCATTTTAGGAATGTCCGACTGCATAATTAGCCCTGGAACACCCATTTCGATCGTTCCGTTTCTGACGCCGTCATAAAATTCTTTTTCTGCACCTAATGTACTGTTCGCATAAATCCGAACCTCTAGTTCACCATTACTCTCCTTTTCAACCAATTTTTTAAACTTTTCTTTCAAAGCAATGTTTTGAGGATGATTTTCAGCAAAATAATGTGCCACTTTTATAGTTTTCTTTTCAACTCCAGATCCACTGGTTTTTTCTCCCTCACCTCCACCACATCCTGATAAAAGGAATGTCAATGCAAGAGTTAAGCTTGTGGAAAATACAAATAGCTTATTTTTTTTCAATAAAAACCCTCCCCGATTTTTTGTAAGCGTTATCATTTAAGGCTGATCTTTAAAACCTCTACTCACCCTTGTATAAGCAAAAATCAAATCGTTTTATATTATAAAACTTGGTTTTTGTTTTATTCGGAGTGAGGAAAAAACACTTCACTTCTCATTACGTTTCACAAGTTGATTCACTTTTTAAGCCATTACCTTAATAAAATTAACGATTAATTTGTTCTATAATATAAAACTCAGTTTTCGAATTTTACATCTTACGTTGATTATAAGCTCCCATTTTTATTAATGTCAAACCATTTTTTGAATTTTATAACAATTTAACAATTTAACAAATTCTCCATTTCTCTAATTAATATTTACAGTTGAGATTTTTAGAAACAAAAAGGGAAAGATAAAAGTCGTTTTTTTCTATATTAGAATATTTATAGGATGGAAAATCAATATGAACCCCTCTTACAACAGATTGAAATCTGAAGGATAAAAACTCCACCCGAGGGTTTTAAAAAGGACTCATTAAATAAATTTAATTATTACCGATATATAACACATGGTAAATATATAACACGGGGAAGGAATAAACAAAGATGAATAAACTCAGTACGAAAATAGGTTTTGTTCTTTTAACAGGCATGATCATTACATTAATTGGAAGTTTATTATTAATGTATAAAAGTACAAATGATACGGTTGAGAAAACAATCGCTATGAGCAGCTTAGACATAGCAAGCAACATCTCTCAAGGAATAAATCCAACATCTTATGCTGATTTTTTAAGTAATCAATCCGAAACCTCTACATATTGGGAGATACGCGAGCAGTTAGACGATTATAGACAAAAAACTGGAGCATTATATGTATATACATTGGGAATTGACGAAAATAGCGAAAAAGTCCATATTCTTATAGACGGAATGGGTAAGGGAAATAATAAAGCATCTCCCATTTTAACACCCACAACTGCAACTTCATTTCAGGATGTAGAAAGCGTCATGAAGGGAAAGGCTTCAACTACTTCCATCGTTCATGATCCTGAATATGGTGACTATTTATCCGTTTTCGTTCCCATAAAGAATGGTAACGAGGTCATTGGAATTCTAGGGGTGGATATCGATGCCAGCAAAGTCGATGCTACGGCCAGCAAGGTTCTGGGTGGCATCCTGCCCCTGATGATAATAATCAATGTAATCTTAATGGCGATCGTGGTAGGTGCACTAATATGGTTCTTGACTAAAAAGTTAACTCCGCTTCTCAAGGTCAGCTTGGCTGCAAAGGAAATCTCAAATGGGGATTTATTAACAGCCAATAAACTGATTAGCAACATAAGGGTTAAGGGAAACGACGAAATCAAGGTTTTAGTGAAATCCTTTGAAGAAATGATCACCAATACAACTAGGATCGTCAATTCCATGAAAAGCTCATCATTCCAGCTAATGGAATCATCAAGTGATATCGAATACAAAATCAAAGAAATGGATACTTCCACACAATATATCGTCAATGGGATTCAGCAAGTTGCAGGAGCTGCGGAAGTACAATTGCACAGAAGTGAAGAATCATCGAGGGTCATCGAGGAAATGACCATAGGTATACAAAGAATTGCCGAAGCTTCTTCAGAAGTCAGCGAACAGACAAATCATGTTTCAACTAGGATGTCCATTGGAAATCAGGATATAAATGAACTCTCAAATCAAATTCTGCAAGTAAAAGATGTGATGCTGCAAACAAGTTCAAGAATAAAGAATTTGGACGATCAAGCAAATGAGATTGTGAATATTGTACATGTAATTACAGGAATTGCCGAGCAAACAAACCTGCTATCACTAAATGCGGCAATTGAAGCTGCTAGAGCCGGTGAACAAGGTAAAGGTTTTGCGGTGGTATCGAACGAGGTACGGAAATTGGCAGTGGGCACAAAGGAATCTGCAATCCATATTCAAGAGTCCCTGCTTCATTTTAAATCCATCATAAATGAATCAGTGAAAATGATGGAAACTGGAACTAATGAGGTAGAAGAAGGGACAAAATTTGTGCTGAATACAAGAGAAACTTTTAAACAGACTATAAAATCTTTTGAGCATGTTAGTGATCAGATTCAAGAAATATCAGCCATTACAGAGCAGATGGCAGCAAGTTCTCAGGAAATCAATGCGTCGATAGAAGATTTTGCAGGGTTGACAAGGGAAACGGCAGTGGCTTCAAAGCAAGTGGCACAATCAACCGATCAACAAGCCAAATCCATGGAGGACATTTCCTTCTCCACCTCCTCAATGGTAAAGCTCGCTAATGACCTGGAAACATCTGTTGAACGGTTTAACGCTTAAACATCTCTAACCAACACTCTATTACTATATCAAGAAAGGGATTTTGCTATTCACGCAAAATCCCTTTCTTACTATTTTACTTAGTTGATTTTAGTTTCAAATCACCTTTATAAGGTATATGTTCCACTGTTATCGTTATATCTTTTCCCTCTTTATCTTTACCGATTCGTTTATAAGTGAATTTATTTTCATTAAGCTCTGTAATTTCAAGAACTGCGCCATATTTATTTTCCCCTAGTGAAACATGTGCTCTTATCTTATTTCCGTGAACAACATCGTAATAGCCGTAATCACCACGGCTTTCACCGGTTTTAGCATCAAAAAATTCATACTTATTTGTTTTATCATCATATTTTGCAAGACCTAAATAATTCGTGTTATAGCTTGATACATCATTTCCCTTTTCATCCAATGCCACTGTTCCTTGCCATGGGGTGCTTGATAAAATTTTATCTCCATCAACATCTGTTTCTACGTCCCCTGTGTAAGTTTCCAAATTTTTGTCTGGATCTGTAAAGGAAAGTTCTGTTTCCGTATAAGGAATATGATCAACAAACACCTCTACGTCATTACCATTAGCATCTTTACCCATTCTTTTATAAGTAAACATATCCTTATTCAGTTCTGTTATTTCAACAACGGCCTGGTAACCCATCGATTCTGAAATTAGCACTCGCATCTTCCCATTGGTAATAAAGAAAGTTCCCTTATCACCACGACCTTCTTTTGTATTTTTATCAAAAAATTCATATCTGGATGTTTCATCGTCATATTTTGCGAGACCAATAAAGTTAGCATTCTCCTTTGTTAAGTCATTATTATTCTTATCATAAACTTTTGTACCTTGCCAATTCGTGCCACTAAGAATTTTAGTCAATTCCTGGCCTGCTGTTAACTTATTTTCTTGTTTACTTTCTTTGGCAGTTTGTTCCTGCTTCTGTGCATTATGACTGTCTTGTGCGTTTGTGTTATTACATCCTGTTAGGGCCAATGTTAATCCAAGTAGTATAGATGATGAAATTTTTGCTTTTTTGTTCATTTTTTCGTCTCCTCATAACTTATTGTGATTCTAATTAACTAGCGGTGCAATTGACATTACAAAATGAAAGTATAGCAATCTGGTTATTTTGCTCCTGCTGTTAATAAAATTTGTTCAATCTCTTTAAATCCTTTTTCGCGGGCATGTTGTAAAGGGGTCACATTATTATTATCAGGAATGTTGACACCTGCACCATGATCTATTAACAATTTCACTGTTCGCTGCTGTTTTCCATCACCATCATTCAAAATGATAGCTTCTAGCAAAGCTGTCCAACCGAGATCATTTACATGATTCACATCAATATCAGTTTTAGTTAGGAGTTCTTTAATAACCTCTACATATCCATGTTCCGAAGCAGGGATTAAAGCCGTTCCTCCATAACGGTTGGTTATGGATGGGTCGGCACCTGCTTCAATCGTAAGTTTAACTATATCTAGATAACCTTCAGCACCGGCATACAAGAAGGGGCTATTTTTCATTTCATCCTGAATGTTGACGTCTGCACCTGCTTCAATAAGGATTTTTGCAGACTCTGCATCGTTGTTATAAATCGCAATCATAGTGGCGGTTCGCCCTGCCGAGTCCTGTGTATTAATATTGGCACCTTCCTCAATCAAACTCCTTATTCTTTCCGTTTCTTTTCGTTCTACTGCTTGAATCAGTAATTCATTCATTCCCTTTCCTGACTCCTTTTGCTGATTATTTGGCTCTCTTTCGCTATCTAAGGCACACCCTTGAAGGATGAATAGGCATCCGATGACAATCGTTAGCCGTCTCCACATGAAACACACCATCCTTTCATCTGCCCAAATCGATTTTCCGTCATCTTGATGCACCAAAATGACTTGTGCTATAAATGTGTTTGAGGTTGCATGAGTATTTTTCTCCCTTTTATTTTTTAGTTCTTTTCTCAATCCGTCTCCATTATATTAGTGCTTAATCTTAAACTCCCTCTAAACAATTTCTTAAAAAATGATTAACTTATTCATAAAGTTTCTTAAGGTTTTATAAAAAAATCCCGTCACCTTCGTGACGGGTCATAAAATATACTATTTAAACATTAAAGCGATACCCCGCTCCCCAAACAGTTTCCAAAAATTTAGGATATGCAGGATTTCTTTCAATTTTTTCACGTAGTTTCCTGATATGGACAGTGACAGTCGAAACATCCGCAGCCGATTCCAATCCCCAAATATTTTCATAGAGCTGCTCTTTACTTAATACTTGATTAGGATGCATGACAAAAAACACTAAAGTATCGAATTCCTTTGTTGTAAACGGGACCACCTCCCCGTTTATGTGAACCCTGCGTGCTGACTTATCTATTGAAATTCCATGAACATAGATTGAATTAGATTTGGGGTGACTTCCTGATAAACGTTCATAACGCGCTAAGTGCGCTTTCACTCTTGCAACTAGTTCACTTGGACTAAAGGGCTTTGTAATATAATCATCCGCTCCTAGTCCAAGCCCCCGAATTTTATCAATATCTTCCTTTTTCGCAGATACAAACAAAATCGGGATATTTTTGACAGCACGTATTTGTTTGCATATCTCAAAGCCATTTAACCCCGGAAGCATGATGTCCAAAATGATTAAATGATAATTTCCTTGAAGGGCCTGTTGGAGACCTGCATCACCAGTGTGTTGAATATCGACACTAAAATCACTAATTTCCAAATAGTCCCTTTGCAATTCAGCAATACTGACTTCGTCTTCAATAAGTAATATCTTTTTCACATTTCCTCACCTTTCTTTATGGAAAAGAAAACACTTGTACCTTTTCCTATCTCACTGGTAGCCCAGATATCTCCTCCATGCTCGTCGATAATTTTTTTTGCGATCGCAAGTCCTAAACCACTTCCACCTGTCAGGGAATTCCTAGATTGCTCAGCCCGATAAAAGCGGTTAAAAATATAAGGCAAAGCGGAAGATTCTATTCCATAACCATTATCTGTTACTTGTACAACTACATCATATAGTCCTTCATGCAGAGAAATGGAAATGTGTTTTTCATCTTTATTCATATACTTTACACAATTGCTGATTAGGTTGGCCAATACGCGTTTCAGTTTCTCTCTATCCGCTGACACGTATATCGGTTTATACAGCTGTTGAAGTTCAATTTGGATTCCTTGTTGAAGTAAATCCAGTTGAAGCTCTTCTACGTAGTCTTTCAAATATTTATCCATTCTGACCGTTTCAAAAGTGAATAGTTCCTTTTTCAAATCCAACTTTGAAAATAAAAACAATTCATCTATCAATGAATCCATATCCCTTGCTTTCAGGTATACCGTCGATAAATACTTATCCATTTTCTGCGGGGTGTTTGCTACCCCGTCTTTTATCCCCTCAACATAACCCATAATCGAAGTGATGGGTGTCTTCAAATCATGAGAAATATTGGAAAGAAGTTCTTTGCGATTTTCCTCATACTGAAGCTGGAGGTTTATGGACTCTTTTAACTTTTTTCTCATTTCCTCAAATTCCCTATTCAATTGTCCGATTTCATCATTCGAAGTCGCTTTGATTTCAAAGTTTAAATCTCCTGATTTTATCCGCTCCGCTCCCTCTTTAAGTATTGAGATAGGTTTGATGATGCTTCTTGAAACTAAATAATTTAAAAGTCCAATAATCATTACAAACAATAATAACAATAGGAAGAATAAAATGGGAAATGACTCCCGAATCAGCTCGGCATAGGAACTTGCCTTTCTCATGACAAAAATGCTTCCTTCACTTTTATCCGAAAAATAAAAATCAAACTTCACATAAGTGAAAAAAGAGTCTTTCATTTTGATTGTGTCCCGTGTATTGATGTTCGTTTCTTCGAACATGGGAAGTGATTGAACCAAGCCTAGCTTATCAAGTGCGGGGGACGCATACTCAATGTCATTAACTTTTCTAACGACAATCTCAATATCTCCATGTTCAAGCTTCTTCAGCTGCTCTTCGTTCAGAAGCTGTTCAGGGTTATTTTTTGCCAAAAGCTTTAAATCGAGAAACACACTTTCTTCTGCTGCAGTCAAAGGTTTTTGGAGATAAGAGTTTTTATATAGATGCTCTATTGATTTTACATCACCTGTTATTGCAAAAATAAGTAAAAATCCAGCTGCTAAAAATAAAGTGATGGAAATAAGAATTACGCCAACATAGGACAACAGAAACCTCATTTTAATTGACAAATATTTTTCACCCCGTATCGATCTCTCGTTTTCTCTTTTATAGAAGAGTTCACCGTTTATCTGCTGTTCCTGCATTTCCATGAATAATTTTCTTAGAACTTAAAAAAAGATATCACACAAATCTTAAAATTTTCTAAAATACTTGGAAAAAATCCTATTCTATTTTAGATCTATATTTTTTTATTTGAAAAACTACATGCTAAAATCCGCCTTCCTTACCGCCTACTGTCTGTCAACCTCCCCGCCGCAAACATCTATCGGGGTATCGACTAGCCAATTATTAGGCAGGGGTGACCCATATTTTCTTCAATCCATTGGGTTTTCAGTATTAAACAATTAAAAATCATGCTGTATAACCAAGTCTTTATTTAGTGTACCTGTGGTTTTTTAATTTATGAAAGTTTCAGATGATTTCCGAAATCAGCGCCTTTTCGCCGACTGTTTATCAAGCTTCCTCTGACGCAAGCATCTAGCCGGGTCCCGGCTAAGCTTATTTTTTGTTAAAAATTTTTTTAAACACCTTTTATAATAATGATATTATTTATAAATTATCCAAGAATTATATATAGATGCACTTCAGTATTTTCATTAAAAATACGAAATTAATTAGGTGAAACCTTTATCAAGCACACGGAAAAGATCATGAAGGTTTATGAGTTTACTATTTGTCCCGAGTTTGTAAGACATAGAAATAAGCGAACTTCCCCTTAAGGAAAGTCCGCTTTTTATAAATTTCAAGAAAAGTTCACCTGTTCTTCTTATTAATTTGGCAAGATGATCATTTGGTCATCCAATCTAATATCGTCAATCGACCAAAACCAATTATTTTTCGCATTATGCATTCTCCATTGTAATTTCATAGAAGATGCATCTTCAGGAACCTTAATCGATTTAACTTCATACTTATTCAAAACATGTCCATTTTTATTATCCGAAGCTGCTTTATTGTCATAAACGAGAACTTGTTGTTTTTCCCCATTATCAAAGACAGCAGTTACTTCAGCTGTTTGTGTTCCTTCTTGTTTATAGTGAGAAGCAAATCCTACGTATAGATCTTTTGCACCCTCAACTTTTACAGAAGGGGAAGTTAATGTACTATCAAAAAAGCCTTTTGATGCTGGTGAACCGTTATCATCCCATTCATCAGGATCCGCTACTGCTATAACACCTTGTCCAAGTTCAAATTTGCTTCGATCTTGGTCTTCCGCTTTTGTCCAAAATTCCTTTGTTGTGAAGCTCCACCCTTGCCACTCCTCTGTACCAGCTGGCATATTCGAGCTATTTGTAACCGACCAGCCGTTAGGAGCTGTATGGCTCCAACCTAGAATGGAACTTGGAATGTTTTCACTCACTGCTGGCTTTAATGCAGAGTCCAATTGGTCAAAACTTTCTCCAAGCTTCATGTTGACGAATATATCTATATTCTTGGAGCCAATTATTTGGCCTCCCTCGTAAGCAGTAATCGTGAATTGTGAAGAACCAGAACTTTCTTTACTAGGTATAGCTTTTATTGGCAAATTCTTTTCTTCAGATCCTGAAAGCTCATATTCAAGTTCATTGTGCTCCACACTCCACCCTTCAGGTGCATCAACTTTAATTTTTCCTTTTACACTATCATTTCCAAAGTTTTTCATCTTCACTTGGAGTGTAGTCGATTCACCTGTCGTTACCAATGATGGAGAAGCTTGTGCAGAGACCATTTCCAGTCCTTTTGTCTGACCATCAGCCAGTAACACCATTTTACTGCTATTATTAAATGAATCCAGTGCTTGTACCTTAATTTCATAATCTGTTCCTGGCTTAAGTCCGGTTACAGGGAACTCTAAATTCTTTGGCACAGGATCAAGATAGAATTCAGAAAATGCGGTGAAATCTGCGTCTAGCTCCCCTGATTCCTTGTTTTTGGCCGTTATGTGATAAGAATGTACGAGCACGTTATCTTTCGCCTGGGGAAATGTCACATTTAAACTTCTTAGTGTCGATTTTTCTTTTACAATCGAAGCCTTGTCTTTACCTGCAAAAGACGGTGACAACTGATCTCGGTCGTCTGTATATTTAAATTTATTTTTTTTAGAAGGATTTTTTATTACCCATGGTTTTCCTGTCCAATCGTCTTTATGAAAGTCACGTTTTTTAATTATAACTTCATTATTATATACTTCTACAATCATTCCTTGACTAATATCCCGATATCCTTCTGGATGAAACCCTTGAAGTTTACCCGGTTCTAATTCCAAATAACTCACAGAAGACGTGCCAACAGACGTAAAGTCTTTTTGATGAATCGTTCTCGGGTCCTCAAGTGGATAATGAGAATGGCCTGAAAATGTAATAACTTGTGGATGTTTCTTTAACGTATCATATAAAAGTTCTTTGTTTTCCTGAGTCCCCCACAAGTCACTTCCATATACAGTGTCTTTAATGTGTTGATGAAGAAAAACAAAGATTGGTTGGTCCGGATTCTCTTTTTCTGCTGCAGCTAACTTTTCACCTAGCCAGTTAATTTGATTAACAGAATATAAACCATGCGTATTACCATTTTCGGGACTTAACGTAATAAAATCATATCCATTAACTTTTTTATGATAGTAAAGGGAATCCATTCCTGATTTCTCGAGAAAACGATCTTGTGCTTTTTCAACGGAAAGTCCATTCCAATAATCATGGTTTCCCATTGTAAACATGGATTGGACATCAGCTTGTTTCTTCTCATTATAAATGGAGAAGAACTTATCATATTCAGTAGCGTATCCATAGTCCGTTAAATCCCCAACGACCACAAAAGCATCCTGTTTAGGCGCAGCTTTGTTTAATTGATCCATGGCTGTTCTAAACTTGTTCATATCAGCAGTTGATCCATCATCAATATGTACATCACTGATTACAGGAAAAACGAGCTCCGGTTTACGTTTATTTTCTGAATTTGAAGATTCCGAGAATGCTTGTACACTTGATAAAGAAGTTGTTACTCCTACCGTTACAACTGTCAACATTGCAGCAATTTTATTTTTCGCTTTCAAAATCAATTCCTCCTATTTATCGTTTAGCCACTTACATTATGTAATCATTTTGAAAATAGACAAATATCCTCCTCATTTTTAAATTTTTGGGTATTAACAATTAAAATACTACCTTTGCATTATTAATAAAATATAAGAACAATGTAATTTATATATTAATAAATCAAAAAAAGGCCTATGGCCAGTATTCGTTCCATTAATGATTTAAAACAAAAATGACTCTAGGCAAAAGTGTTCTATCTAAAAGGTAAGACAAAGTTGATTGGAGCGGGTGTACGAGACTCCTGCGGGAAAAGCGCGTCTAGGGGAGACCCCGCAGGCGAAAGCCGAGGGCCGACCGCCCGCGGAAAGCGAGTGCCCTACGTTCCAATCAACCTCCAAATTGTACAAGCCATAAAAATAGACAAACTCGATTTTCATCGAGTTTGTCTACAGTCTGAGGCATTCGGAAAGAATCCCGAATGCCTTTTATGAATTTAATCGCATACCATGCTTTTTGAATCAGCGAAAATACGATTGCAGGTAACTACTTAGTTTGAACCAAGACAATTTCGTCAATGATCGGAATCTCCCTTTTTAATAAAGATAAGAAAGTGTCTTCAATTATATTGTCGATTTCACAAACCGTTATGGCAGCACCATTGATTTTGGAACGTTCATTGGCCATACGTGCTATATTGATCCCTTTTTGATAAAGAATATCCGATAATTCTGCAATAACCCCTTTTTGATCGGAATGACGAATCACAAGTGTTGGCCGTTCTCCTGAAAATTTAAATGGATATTCATCGAATTCCTGAACCTCCACTTTTCCACCGCCTAAAGAGCTGGCCAAAACCTTTACAGTACGTGCGCCCCCTGTCAATTCTACGAGAACGGTATTCGGATGATAGCTTCCAAGCACCCTTTTCGTGAATTCATATTGTAAGCCATTTTCCTCAGCAATTTTTTTTGCATTTGGAATGCCATCATCCATGGTAGATAGCCCAAGAACACCGGCCAATAAAGCTAGGTCTGTACCATGGCCTTGATAGGTTTCGGCAAAAGAGCCCATCAGCGAAAACTTTACATATATTGGATTTCCATTTAAAAGCTGGCGGGCAATATTCCCGATCCGAACAGCCCCGGCTGTATGAGAACTCGAAGGGCCAACCATTACGGGCCCGATGATTTCATACGCACTTTGGTATTTTGCCGGCCCACTGCCACTAGTTTTTCCGTTTAGAATCTGTTTCTTTAGTTTTTGCCCGGTCGGAGTTCCGGCAAGACCGCCAATCCCGGTTTCTCTCAACGATTCTGGCATATGCTGTCCGACTTCATGCATCACATGGATCACTTCATCCGGTGGGATGACGCTGGCTATCCCGGCTAAAGCCATATCTGCTGCGGCTTGGGCGGTAATTGCATGTAAACCGTTGCGGATGATGCACGGAATTTCCACCAGCCCTGCAACCGGGTCACAAACCAATCCCAATGAATTTTTCAAAGCAATTCCGACGGCATTTCCAACTTGCATTGGGGTTCCACCGGCAAGCTCCACCAGGGTGCCGGCTGCCATCGCGGTTGCTGAACCGATTTCAGCTTGGCACCCGCCGGCTGCCCCTGATATCGAAGCTTTATTTGCAACAACTAAGCCGAGGGCAGAAGCAGTGAATATGGACTGGACAATCTGCTTTCGGGTAAATTTCCCGCTGTCAAGGGCGTGAACAAGGACAGCGGGCAAAATTCCCGCTGAACCAGCTGTTGGCGTCGCCACTATCCGCCCCATTGCAGCATTTACTTCTGATACCGCGAGCGCATTTGCTGCAGCATTCAATGTTCTGGGATTGACAAAGGAATTCCCATTTTGGGCATACTGATGAAGTCGGTTTCCATCCCCGCCCGTTAAACCAGTACGCGACATGACTGGACTTAATGTACCTCTGCGGACAGCTTCCTCCATTACTGTAAATTGTTTCGACATTTTTTCGAAAATCGTCTCCCTGGAACAACCTTTCTGTTGTACCTCTGTATTGATCATTAATTCAGAAATAGTTGATTTTTCCTGCTTTGCTAGTTCTATTAACTCTTTTAAATTAGTGAAAGACATCCGATCACTCCTTTACAAGAAGAAGGTCCCCACGCCGCAAGCATAAGAACCATCCCCCCTTTTTTCCTTTTGTCTACTTCTGTCCAAAATATTCTGCAACAACAGCTGCCATTGCCTTTGCCGCGATGATCAAGCTGTCTTCATTAATGACGAATTTAGGATGATGGTGTGGATAAACCGGACCAACATCCGGCTTTGCGCCAACATAAAACATACTGCCTGGAATCTTCTGCAAATAGTATGCAAAATCCTCCGATCCCGACATTGGCGGCGTTTCCACTAATGCTTTGATTTCAGGAATTCCGGCCTTTTCAATCCCATTTACAACAAGTTCCGTCATGGCTTTATCATTAACTAAAACAGGGTAATCATGTGAGTATATTAAGTCATAGGTAATATCAAATTCTTGAGCAAGCCCCGCTAAAATTCGCTTGAATTCCGTTTCCACTGTAGCACGAACTTCACTGGACATGGTTCTAACGTCTCCTTCAAGTTCCACGCTGTCCTTTATAACATTAAATGATCCCTTTCCATCAAACGAGCCGATCGTTACTGTCGCCATATCAAAAGGATTGATTCGGCGACTGACGATCGTCTGGGCTGCTACAACAAAGTGGCTTGCTGCGACAATACTGTCATTGCTTGTATGCGGCATCGAACCATGTCCGCCTTTTCCTTGGATTTTCACTTTGAAATACGAGCGCCCGGCCTGCATTTCTCCAGCACGATAACAGACTTCCCCAGTCACCGATAGTGACATGAGGTGAATACCGAAAATACTATCCACACCTTCTAAACATCCATCTTCAATCATGGCAATTGCTCCACCTGGAGGCGTTTCTTCCGCAGGCTGATGCAAGATAACGACGTTTCCTCTTAATTGGTCTTTCATTTCGATTAATGCTTCGGCTAAAATCATTAAATAGGCAGTGTGCCCATCATGACCGCAGGCATGCATAACACCTGGATTGCTCGATTTAAATGGTACATCTGCTTCTTCCATAATTGGCAGTCCATCAAAATCGGCACGCAGGGCAACTGTTTTACCAGGGAGTCCGCCCTCGATTGTCACAACCACTCCATATCCGCCAACATTTGTCCGTATCATTACACTCTTATTTTTATAAAAATCAGCAATGTATTGAGCCGTTTTTTCTTCTTTAAAAGATAATTCAGGATGTTGATGGAGATATCTGCGAATTTCTATCATTCTTTCTTTTTTCTCATCAAGTTTTTGCAATAATTGATCTAACATCTTTTTCCCTCCAATTATTTTTCAGTTTTAACGGTAAGTAACACTAGACCGCATATTACAACGGCTATTGCCAAGGTGATAAATACGATGGAAAACGAGCCACCTGCCATGGAAATTAAAGCACCGAATGCCATAGGGGCAATAAAACCCCCAAGTGTTCCCCCCGTATTGACGATCCCAATAGATGACCCAATTACATTCTCAGGCAAAATTTTGTGCGGCCATGAGAAAATTCCCACAAAAATCGTAGTTAGTAAAAATGTGAGCACATATAAGAAAGCAATGGATAGGGCCAAGGAATTTGAGAGTACTAAACCAAGAAACAACAAGGATGAAAGGACTGAACATACCATTAACAGTAACTTTTCCTTGCCAGCGAAATATTTTGTCAACAATACACCTGCAAATATGGAGGCTAACGTTCCTCCAATAGCGTTCACTGCCAGAATTATCCCAACCGTACTAATGGATAGTGAAAATTTTGTCTTTAGGAAAGTTGGCAGCCATGACATATTTCCATAAAAAGCCACATTCGCCAGCAGCATGGCGACGAATAAAATAATTACATTTCGATTAGAAATCACTGACTTAAAACTAACTTGTTTCTTTTCAATTTTCGTTTTGGCAGTTGGTTGGCTATTAGGTACCAATAAAGCAACCATAAGTAAAGCAATGGCAAAAAATGTCCCCAGTGCATAGTAGGCATAGTGCCAATTTAAGTCAATCAGCCGTGCCCCGATTACAAACGCAAAAATCCCGCCAATTCCACTCGTTGACAAAATGAGCGATTGAATAAAAGTCCGTCTTGTTTTCGGGAAATTTTCAGCGATCCCTTTTGAACAGCTTGGAGGATAGCCTGCATGGCCAATACCAGCCAAGAAACGAATCAAAATAAACATCAATAAGCTTCCAGCAAGGCCAAATGCAAATGAGAATATCGTAATGAGCGAAAGCGAAAGCATTAGTACCTTTTTATATCCAATCCTATCTGCGAGCCATCCCCCAGGTATCTGCATTAACGAATAACCCAAGAAAAATAAACTCATTATCAAACCGGTTTGACTTGTTGTTAGATGGAATTGTTCTGCAATTGGGATAATTGCAGTCGAAATCATGTTTTTGTCCATGTAAATCATGGAATAACCAGCCATTAAAGCTGTAGTCAACAAAACCCCACCGGTATTCTTTTCCTTTGATACCGAAAGTTTTGCATCGCTTTGCTTCTTAATCGTTCCTTGAGAAACAGACATAAAAGGCTACCTCCGAATTAATATTTATGTAATCGCTTTCTTGTCTTCATTATAAATTTTTAAAGTATTGAAAACATTCCAATCATTGTCGAAAACATCCCCCTTCATTTGCCCTTTTTCATTATCTCGCTTAACCAAACAACAAAAAAAGACCATTACGTTTTAACCTAATGGCCTAATTTCAAAGAGATGAATGGCATTTAACGTCAAAGTGGATTGCAATAAGAGCTCCGAGGCAATGTTTTCCTCATAGATTTGCAAATCTGGATAGGCTCGCTGCTTAAGATACGTAATGATCTCTTGATCATAGATATACTGTTGGTTGAGATTGAGCCAATTAAAGTAAAATGCACCGTTATTTCTATCGAGAATGTATTTGCGAATTTGATAAGTGCCAGAAGGCAATCCTGAAATCATGATTTTCTTTTCCTTTGTTAAAGAGCTCAAAAAGAAACTTTCAACAGAATAAGTGGGATTAACATAGGAATTGTTATAAATTGCTACTTGGTACCCTTGTTTCCCCTTCGTCAGTACAAAGTCCTCCCCTTCAGCTAAAATCTCCAGTCCCATTTTCGCAATTAATTGGATGTTAAAAAACGCCGGACGTTTTATTTGATAATAATAAAGCAGGGCAATTCCATTCATAGCAATATCTTCGTTATCCATATTACTTTTTTCTAACGAATGGGTATCAATCCAAAATCCCAAACCTGAAATCTCTTTTACAACATCAAGCATGTCTTTAAAAATGAGAGCTGATCGAAAAAAAGTTCCGCTTAAATTTACTGTATTACCGTATAGTGTATTCCAGTTTGTCAGGTAAATGGGTGTGCCAGCCAAGCCAGCTGACGAAAGGTTCGCTTTTAATTCCATACACGATTTCTTTATATGATCTTTTACTCCCTTAAAGGAACTGTTATCCATATCGCTAAAGTCAACTTGTTCATTTGGATTGCAGCTAAAGCACACCAGATCAATTTGGTCCATTTGCTTTAAAAATTCAGTAACAGGGACTGATAAACCTTTTTCTAAGGAAAATGGCACATGAACTCCGACTTTTGTGGTGGAAGCCCACTTTTTCACAGTTTGAAAGTATTGTTGATAAAAAGTCCGTGCTGTTTGGTCCCACTTTGCGAAAACCAATTCAAATTGCCATTTCCCGACATAGGCATCGCCAAAATAACTGACAGAATGCTGTAAAAATTCATCTAACATCTTTATATAATCCGGACAGCTTACGACTTCCTTTTCAAATTCCACACTAATGAATGGAATTAAACCCAGTCTTTGAAACTCGTTAAATAACGCATCAATCTTATAATACGGCCCCCCTATCTGCAAAAGCGGGTCCATTATCGCAAACGAGGGGGAAAAAAGGTTCGTGAAATAGGCATATTCAAAATGCAGCTGCTCCTGAATTAGCCTTAATTCTGCTTGGACCTCTTCATTTAAGGCATATTCCAGCTGTCCCATCACCAGTAATCGCTGGGCTTTATCCCGGACAAGAACAGGTTCTTCCGGGAGGTTGATATGTACCGTCGAAACCCCCGATTCTTTCACCGTAACATTTTGGTCCTTTTGCGAAATATACTTGCTCAATTCAATTAAAAAGTGCGGTGAATTCACCAAGGTATATTGTTCGCTTATATTATTTACTTCCTGGAAAGGTTCTTTTTTATGAAGACCTCGATATTCGGCAGGTGTTTGATTGTACATTTCCTTAAAAGCCTTGTTAAAAGCTTTCACATTAGGAAAACCATTATTTAACGAGACTTTCATGATGTTATGATCGGTATATAATAGCTCATGAACAGCTGATTTCAAACGGGTTTGCTTTACATATTGTGAAAAACTGACACCAACAGCCTGCTTGAAATAACGGGACAAATAGTATAGTGATAAATATTGCCGTTTGGCAATCTCTTCCAAAGACATCTGTTTGCGATGATTTTTTTCAATATAAGTAAGGATGTCCCTAATTCTATCATCCTTCAATTCAATAAATCGATTGTGACCGAGATGTGTGGTTTTGAAATTCCGGATAAAGAGTGTAACTAACTTGTATATCAGGCTGTTGATTTCAAGTACACTTCCATCCTGCTCTTGGTAATGTGCGATTAAAATTTCAGCCAAGAGTTGACGGATTTGATCAAAAAGAAGATATAACCCATTATCCTCTTTGGATGAATGGCAGTCGAAATAACACACATGAATATCCTGATAAAGCTGCTCGATGGAATTAAGGGGAATTTGCAGCAATAGAACCACATTGTCTTCATGCCCCTTTACGGAATGGACATCATTGGCATTAATTAGCAGGAGATCATTTTCCGCCAAATGCCAGGAATCTTGATTGACCATGACCTCGACTTCTCCCCGGATTACGAAAAGAATTTCAATTCCTAAATGGATATGCTGAGAGTGATGGCGAATATTTTGCAAACTGATTTGATAAGAATCTTCTATTACTGTTCCAGACATGAACATTCACCTTTTTTACTGGGATTTTACCACTGCCCATCAAGCTTTAGTAAATCATTATCATACGTTACTTTTATGTAATAAGATGGTAAGTAAGGTTTTTAACTCTTAGAGTAAGAAAAAGCAGCTCCCCGCTTATTGAATTAAGGCAGTTAGAACAATAAAGGATGAGCCAAAACAGTCACATAAAAGCATGTGATATAAATTTTCATAACCAGTGTTTTGGATATTGTCTTGTTTGAAATAAATTATTATATATCATCGATATAAAAACTAATAATAAAGTGCCTATTACAATTGAAGTCAGGAATCCCCAACCAGCTTGAGAATTGATCGAAACAAGGGCACTAGCTGCTGCGGGCGGGTGAACAGTTTTTGTAAAAGTCATTATAATTAATACAATTGCCAATACGAGACCGATAATGAATAAGCTTTTACCAAAGATGCTCCAAATGATAAGAGCTATTGTTGTAGAGATAATATGTCCTCCAATAACATTACGGGGTTGTGACAAGAGACTTTTATGCGCACCAAAAACAATGACACAGCTCGCCCCAAGAGGAGCTAATGCCATCGGATACCCTAAATAGACAGCTATAAAACTAATAATGATTATAGCAATGAGCCCACCCATAGCTGAAACAAAGGAATCGATATAATCAATTCTATCCTTTTCCCTAGCTTCACCCTTCATTTTCTTTAAATATGCTGTTAGAGCTATGTTTTGTTGATTGCTCCAACTTTTTTCAACACTTTTTTCGAATTCCATAATTTCTATTTTCCTCACGTTTTCTAAGTAATCGACAAGTCACAGGTTTTTTATATATTGTTATCTTACAGGAAAACAATGAATTTTTAAATATATTTCTGAATATTCATTTATTGATTCCCGTAAAACAGTTATCATCCCCCACTTTTTTGTCTGTGAACCTTTCAATATTCATTGGCATACCATTAAGGATTTACAGTAAAAGAGAGTATAGATTAGTATCAAATGAAACATCATTTTGGTACAGATAATTTCTTAATATCCCTTCCTTTTTGAAACCTAAATTGATCAACAATTTGTTGGATGCTTTATTTTCAATAAAAACAATTGCTCCAATACGCGTTAGTTCAAGCTCTTTAAAACCATAAGAAATCACTTTACTGACAGCTTCTGTTGCATAACCATTACCCCAATAATTCGGAAAAAGTGCATAGCTCAGTTCTGCTCTTTTATGTTCATGAGACCATTCTTGAAATCCAATCGTTCCAATAATGCCCTCCTTTCCTTTCCATTCAATTCCCCATTTAATTCCATGTTTTTCTTCGTAACTCTTTGAAAAATTCCTAATGATTTGCTTCACCTGATCTGTATTTGTTAATGGAGTTTGCCCATAATATCTTAATACATCTGGATTGGAAAAACATTTTAAAAGATCTGCTGCATCACCTTCAACCAATTCTCTCAAGACCAACCGCTTTGTTTCTAAAATCGGAAACATTTTTTCACTCCCTTTGCTATAATTAGATCTATATCGTACCAGCGGCGCACCTCAATAACACCCGTACCCAATACTTCCTAAACCGGCTGCCTTATAATTTAGAACACACCCTTATCTTTTTAAGGGCTTCGTTGTTTTACCCATCAGGATTCCTCATTATGTTCCATAGTTATTACGACATTTCCCTTCTTGTGTCCTTTCTCAACATACCTATGGGCTTGAACTAATTCTTCAAACGCATAACATCTGTCAATGATCACTTTTAACTTCCCTGCTTCAACAAGCTCCTTGAGGAAGTTTAGAGCTTCGGGAGTTTCTGGTGAATTTTGACTCAATATCAGCTTCTTGCCGGTTGTCAATTTAGTCCATAGCATTCGAACACCAGGTACCGGTACAGTGACATTTAGATAGGTTCCGTCCTTCTTCAACGATTTCATACAAGCTGAAAACGTACTCTTGTTTACCGCTTCAAAGATAACATCATAGGTCTCACCATCTCTGGAAAAATCCTCTAAAGTGTAATCGATGACCTTATCGGCTCCAAGAGATTTTACCAATTCTACATTCGCGGTACTGCAAACCCCTGTAACTTTTGCTCCGAAATACTTGGCAATTTGTACTGCATAACTTCCTACACTCCCTGAAGCACCATAGACAAGAACCTTTTGACCACTATGAACGTTAGCTTTTCTAAGATAAAACAATGCTGTACGTGCCCCGATTGGAATGGCTGCGGCTTCCTCAAAAGATATATTATTAGGTTTTATGGAAACGGGCCCGTCTTCACGCAAGCACTTATACTCGGCATAAGCACCATAGCCCACTTGGGAAGCGGCAAAAATCTGGTCACCTGCTTTAAACAGCTTGACATCTTTGCCCACTGACTCAACTTCTCCAGATAACTCCAAGCCCAATATGGTTTTCTTGGGACGTCTTAATCCCATAATAATCCGAGCTGGCAGCCAAACAGAGAGTGGAACTGTAAAGCTCCGTGACCGAATATCCCCCATTGTTACCGTTGCCGCTTTTACTTTTATCAGTATTTCATTCTCCTTAGGATCCGGTTTTTCTACCTCTTTCAAATGAAGAACGTCAGGGGGACCGTACTTGGTGTACACGATTGCTTTCATTAATCCTCCTCCATTTCGTTATATTCACTTAAAATTCACTAACCTTCAATAACTGTACTTGAACTATCCTGCTCCATTCGGTTGAATAAAGAATACCGATTTGTAGAAATGGAAAATTGATTATTCCGGATACATACTCTACAAAAAGCAATCAACATTTGAATAATATCTTTAAACGCGTTTACATTAGCTTACTCGCCTTCATTTATCTTCATGCCACTAATAAGAACTCAGCCACCTTAGGTCGAGTTAACTAAAAAGTCGCGTTAAGTACCTCCCTGAGCATTTCCTGGCTTAATCCCATACATATTAATCTATCTTCATCTTTTGTATGGGGAGTTCTAACATTTTTCGCAGGAGAAACTGTGTTCTAAGAATATGGTTTTATTCCTATTTTCAGCGGATCGAACTGGCTAAAGATTTCTTCGGCATCATATGCCTAATAATCGGCTCACCCCCATCATCTCGACTTACATGTATTTAATGAAGTTTTACTCCAATTTATATTTCCATTTTAATTCCTATTATTATAAGAAAAAATCCATTCGTACCGAATGGATTTTAATCAATCATTAGCTTCCCTGATGCTTAATGATAAAATGTAATGCCCTTCGTACTTGCTATCAATCCACAACAGCTTTTTAGGTTGATTATCACCTAAAACCTAGCCACTCTGTCTATGAAGCACTGCACTTTTATGATGTTCAGCATATAATATTAGTCTGATTATCAAATTACATAAAGTTCTCCCCCCTAAACGATTATGCTTTCATGTTTTAGATTCAATAAAAGCAGCAGCTCCCGCCACAGCTAAGACCAATAAGATTGGAAAAGCAGCAGGAAAATAATAATAAGTAAGTACAGAAATAAGGGAACACCAAAACCCTACACACCAATAACAACTTAAAAGCGAACCTATGAAATAACGGAGTCCTGATCCTTTTATTTCAATGATTTCCTCCAGTTGTCCAGAGGCATTTTCTTTGATGGTGGCAGTCAAGAATGGTTTTCTGATGAATGAAGTGATTTCGTCAAATACAATTAAATGAGTTAACCGGAAGGTAGCCAATATTAAAATGATAAAATCAAGCCATTTAATAGCCAACACCTATTCGCCTCCTAATCTTCCTTTTAATATTTTATGATTTGAATTTAGATTATATAAATATACATTTATAAATCCCGTAATTTTATTAGCCCAATTTCCAAGAAAAATGTACCCATAAAAAGATATCCCCATAGTATGTTAATGTGTTCAAAACCTGATACTGAAGGGAAAGATGTTTGATGAAAAAAAGAAACGTTAAATCTATTCAGGGCCGACAAGTGGTACCGAACCCCATCGGACCTGAATGTATTCGTGTTACAAAAGTATATGACTGGGTTGTTCTAACAAATCGTGATCGCAATAAAGTTCAAATACCTGAGGCATGTTTTGCAGCAATTGAAGATGCACGTCATGATGGTAATACGATAACAGCTACTTGTTCGGAAGTAGCTGGTACACGAAGCTGTGATTTTATCGGAGCAACTCCAGCTAACATTCCTAGTGTTCCAGGTGCCCAAATTGTTTCCCTTGCCTTCCATGTCCATATCCGCGTTCAATTCTTTTGCAATGGAGAACCACTCCCAGGGTGTAATTTCGTAGTACCTGTTAGTTTCATGGATGAAGTAATCCTATGTTTCCCAGAGGGAACAGAAATCAACTGTAATATTTTCGATGTTCAATGTACAGTTGTTTTAAATCAAATGCTTGGTGACATGGTTGTACTTGATGTGACAATGTGTAAAGATGTTCAAGTCGAGGCTGAGGTTAAGCTAGAGGTCGAGGCTAAGTTCTGTGGACCACGTCCCGTCATTCCAATTGAAGAAGAAGGCTTCGTGTGCCCAACACCACGATTCCCTCAACAATGCCCGACCTTCTTCCCGACATTGAACTGCGACTGCCAAGGTGCAGCAGAATTCGATGGCGAAGCAACCATCCTTGTATTTGAGGACGGTCTAGGTGGTTCAACATCAGGAAACTTAGATTTGACTGCCCTGGTTTGTGACCAATGTACCCTTTCTGGTAGCAGGATTCAAGTTACCTTTATCGATACATTAGGACCTACTCCTACTCCAACTGGAACCCCAGGAGATGCTGATATTGACCAAAGCTTCACGTTTACAGCCAATGACTTTAACCAGCCTACATGTGCTACAGATGCTGCTGGAGTAGTTACTGGGCTTACTGTAACTGGTACTGGTGTTATAACCCCAGCCGGAGGTGTACCAGAAAACGCGACATTCACACTTATTCTAGCTGATGCTGATCCTTTAGGCGATACTGCTACACTTCTAATAACTGGCGCAACTTCAACTGTCACTATTGCTCTGACAGAAGTGGCTAACCCTGGCTTAGAGGTTGAAGCAGGAGATTGCGATCGTTTTCCTGTATAAAAATAAAAACCCGAGGGATGATACTCTCTCGGTTTTTTTTTGTAAAGAAACTTGGAAAGTCTGATACCATTATTTACTTCAACACTTAGTACATGTATCCCGCATTTTAGGCCACCCATTTATTAATTATTAGGTTACATATAGATTCATGTTTTCATATTTATAGAGCATACCTATAAAAGGAGAGAAAAAAATGGCATCTGATAAGCTAAAACGTAAAGTAAGAAGAAAATTAGGAATGCCTAACCTGCAGCCCGCTCAACAACATCAACAATTCACTCCCTCAGCCCTCCAGGTTCGGCCAGTACGGGCAAAAGGTTGTTGTGGAAAAAACAAATGATCAAGGTGTAATATCCGGTACTTTTTACATGACCAATCATGTTAGGCAAAAATTGATTTCTCATTGTAAACGAGAACTTCCTTATGAAGCCTGTGGACTGCTTTCAGGGGGAAATGGTATTGCAGAAACAATTTGGCCAATGGAAAATGTAAATAGGAGCTCCTTTTCCTTCTCGATGGATTTAGATCAAATTCGTCATGTATTTGAACTTATCGATAGGAGGAACGAAGATTTTATCGGTATCTACCATTCCCACCCAACAGATAGTGCTTATCCGTCAGAAGGAGATATTACTTTAAATAACTACCCTGAGGTAGGTCACCTTATTATTTCGTTTGCAAACTCGACCCCTGATTTAAAATGTTTCCAAATAACAGGAAAAAAAGTCTTTCCGATACAATTAAAATTCGTAAACTGAATTTAGTGAATAAGATACTCGCACCTCTTCCTTTATGAATTCAAGGTTGAATTTGCGAGTATTATTTTTTCTTTATTTCCTTACAATGTTAAATTAATTTTTGTTTTCCAATTTAGGAAAACTGATCATTCCACTTTTTTACTAAGTCGGAAAGTTTATATTCTTCTCCATCAAGAATCATATCAAGGGCATGCCCGAAATCAATGGCAACCTTCTGGGTCAATTTTGCAATTCTTGGAGCTAAAATGGTTGCCGGGATCCCAGCGGAAATTAATGCTATTTCCCACTCCTGATTAGACTGAAGCTCATTTTGTACTCTAATTAACTCGTCATACCCATCTAAACCTATACTGCCAGTAATTTGTATGCCTTGTTCTCTAAAAACGATTTCTGCTTCTTTTGAACGGCGTCCAACAAGAAATACCTTCTTATTACTCAGCCATGGCCATAATGTCCCCTCGTCCAAGAGGCTCTGCATGATCCAAGCACAACAAGCTTTCGTAGGCATGAACTTCAGTTGTTCAAGTACAGTTCGAGTTTGTTTTGCCCAAGGATCCAGTCGCCAAGGAGCTATCACCCCAGCAATATCAGTATCCCGCAATGACCGGACCAATTCCCTCCTAATTATCTCTGGTGCATGTGATACGCCCGCATAAGATTCATACCGTTTAAATTCCTGTACAAGTAATCCATTAGCTGGATAGCTTAAATAGCTTATTTCACCGATTCCAAAACGAGCAAGAGAAAAGCCTCTATTCTGTTTTATCGCATGGTCCAATAATTTTATCACTTTCCTATTATCTAATAAGTATTTCTCAAAGTGATAATTTCCTTCAATCACCCCACTCCCACCCCCGGTTTCCTATGCCATTAAATCTATCACCTTATTGTTTCTTCGTTAATAATAAGGAAATTTGATTGTTTGAACTGATTTCCAGATCTTGTTCTTTAAAAAATACAAAAGCCTCTACACGAATATTGCTGTTTTCTTCAGGTTGAAGGACGCTTATTTGTAAGTTAGTTAAAGATTCTGTTTGCCTAGGGTTTATATTTTTAGATTGAATTGGACATATCCAGGTTTCACCCTTCTCCATTTCTTCAAACCATTCCTCATTCATATATTGCCACCCTTTTGTTTCTTCATTTTTCATGACCCCCAAAGTTTCGGCAACATTGGGCGGCAATATTTGCCCAGATATTTTTATACTTTCTGAAGGGCTGGAACGCAGACAGATAACTGGATTCCGCAAAACCTCCGTACCTATATTTTTAATATGAAGATTTCCAATAAGCTTGATTTTGTTACGTTCTTCAAGTTCTTCAATAAAAATATGATAATCTAAAAACACTTCTGCTTCTTTTCTTTTAGTAATAGTTGGTTTCTTTAATAAAAACTTTTTCTTTTCTGGTAAACTTTTTTCTTTTTGCATGGCAGGCTCTAAATTTATCCCAGTTTTTTCAGAATGAATAAACATGTTTGAGAAAATTTCAATTGGAACTAATGACAAAACAGATAAAGGTGAGCTTTCGTGAAATCTAGCCAATATTCCTATAGTTATGGACATCGCATATTTCTCACCAAGTTTCCCCCAAAAATCTTCATCCGTAAAAACAGGATACATAATCTGTATATTAATAAAAGGGTTATTTGCTCTTCTGACTACCTCATTAGATTTAAATTTTGTTCCAGTCCTTTTACATTCATATTGAAAAATATCCAATAACTTTTTATTAGCAGATTTTGAATTATGAACTAATTCAAGAATGGGCTCTTTTATTCCTGGAATTTCAAAGAGTGAAAAGTATACATGAAAATCAGCCCTTTCTGATTCATTCTTTTCATCCATAATAATCACCTTTGCCCCGCATGCAGATAGGAATGTTTGAATATACTCCAACACCTTCCTTTCTAGAAGGTGCTTTCTAAAGGTGTTATATTTAACATCATAGTCGGATGAAATGACAATCCTTTTACCATGCAATGCAGAACATAATTGTACTTTTTGATTTTCAGTATCTGGCTGCACTTCAAAACCCAATTCCCTAAAAAGATAAGTAAATGCCGGGAGAGACTCATAGGGGATGGTTCCTGCCCCCTTATCTCCCACTTCTACTTTAATGTCCATTTATGTATCCCCCTTTTTGTTAATCCTGGTAGCAGCTTTACTATTTAATAGGATTAATTAATACCGTACGGCTCTTTCCCCACAACCCTTATATCACCCAATATTTATAATATGTAAGAGGAATGAAGAAATGATAAAGAATACACTCGGCAAACTCTAATTCCTTGTGTAAGTTTGTGTATACAATATTAAAAGGAAATGTAGTGCCTCCATCCATGTAAATGAATTTTATGAGGGGAATCAAAAGGTGATAAATATAATCACCTTTTTGAAATACGGTACATATAACTATTATGGAATCATTTATAAAGGGATCAATATTTGATTAAAACCAGTCACATGAATATTGAAAAATTGAAATCAAAGATTTTTCGGTCAAGATGATCATTTTATGAGGAGGAATTTTCTTTTGTTTACCATTACCCCTACAATGATTTGGATGTCGCAGTGTTCCTAATCATGAAGCAACACCAACACTCTGACGAACGGTACTCCACACCCATAAAAATCTTGATAAACATCTCCGCATAGGAACTTCTTGGTCATTTACAGTCGCTCAATCTCAACCTGTCTAATTGATTCCTTATTAGTAATGGCTGGAGATTGCGCCTGTTCACACGTGATCAAAAATAAGGAGTGGTTATTTTGTACACAGATGATGAAAAAGCCAATGAAATTCAAAAAAGCAAATTGAATAAAATAACTCCAGTTCAACTTCAGCAAATGATCATTCATCTTAGATCTGAACTTTCCCTATACAAATCAAAAGTTAATGAATACGAAGTCGATTATAGTAAAAAGAAAATAAGAAAACTAATAAAACACAATGAAGAAATGGTAAATGAACAAAGAACATATCAAGAACTAATCAATCGGAAGGAACATGAAAGAAAGAGTGCAGAAACCAAGGTTCAGAAATTGGAAGAAGAAATTAAGAAATACAAGGCTGAACTACAGTACTTTAAAGAAACCAAAACAAACGACGAAAAGAAAAATAACGACATAAAAACTCTTGGAGATAAGAATAAATTATTACAAAGTGAAATTGCTTCTCTTCAAAAGAAAGTTAAAGATTATGAGTCTGCTCAAAAACAATATGTTAAAAATGAGGAATTTAAAAGCCATGATGGTTTTCAAAAAATGGCGGATGGGCTTACAGAGGTGAAATCCCTTCTTGCTCCAGTCAATAAAAAAATAACTAACTTAGATGTACAAAGCATAAATTTAGAGATTGAGAAATTAGTTGAGAAAGTTATGTTTTATTTTCACGAGCAAAATATTTTCAAAAATGAAATTCAAGAGTTAAGAGGAACCATTCAATCTCTCAACGAAAAAGAAATGAATTATAAAAATGAAATGAATCAGCTTACTAAAACCATTGATCTTTTATACGATCAAGAAAAGCAATATAAAGTGGAGATGAATCATTTAGAAAAAGCACTTTCAGATAAGGAAGAGCATCATAAAAAAGATATAAAAAAATATAAGAAAGAAATTGATCATTACATTTCAAAGATTAGCCAACTATCCGAACAGGAAAGTCAATATAAATTGAATATTGAGAAATTGGAACAGATGATTTCCGAACTAAAGGAAAAAGAAAACTACCATCAACAAGAAATCGAGCAGTTGAATGAAACGATTAGCGATGCATCCCAACAAGAAAATAAATATAAAACGGAGATTGAAATTTTAGAGAAATCGATGATTGAGCTTACTGAAAAGGAAGCGCAGCAGAAACAAGTTATCGAAAACTTTAAACTTGAAATTGAAAATTATAACCAAATGATTGCCCACCTATCCGAACAGGAAAGTCAATTTAAGGTGGACATTGCTAATTTAGAACAGATGATTTCCGATCTAAAGGAAAAAGAGTCCTACCATCAACAAGAAATCCATCAGTTAAATCAAACGATTAGCGATGCATCCCAACAAGAAAATAAATATAAAACGGAGATTGAAATTTTAGAGAAATCGATGATTGAGCTTACTGAAAAGGAAGCACAGCAGAAACAAGTTATCGAAAACTTTAAACTTGAAATTGAAAATTATAACCAAATGATTGCCCACCTATCCGAACAGGAAAGTCAATTTAAGGTGGACATTGCTAATTTAGAACAGATGATTTCCGATCTAAAGGAAAAAGAGTCCTACCATCAACAAGAAATCCATCAGTTAAATCAAACGATTAGCGATGCTTCCCAACAAGAAATTAAATATAAAACGGAGATTGAAATTTTAGAGAAATCGATGATTGAGCTTACTGAAAAGGAAGCGCAGCAGAAACAAGTTATCGAAAACTTTAAAATTGAAATTGAAAATTATACGCAAACAATCGACCACCTATCCGAACAGGAAAGTCAATATAAAGTGAATATTGAGAAATTGGAACAGCTGATTTCCGATCTAAAGGAAAAAGAAAACGACCATCAACAAGAAATCGCGCAGTTGAATGAAACGATTAGCGTTGTAACCCAACAAGAAAATAAATATAAAGCGGAGATTGAAAATCTAGAGACATCCATGATCGAACTTTCCGAAAAGGAAGAACAGCAAAAACAAGTTATCGAAAACTTTAAACATGAAAATGAAAATTATACTCAAATGATCGATCAACTATCGGAACAGGAAAATAAATATAAGGTGGAAATTGCTAATTTAGAACAGCTGATTTCCGATCTAAAGGAAAAAGAGTCCCACCATCAACAAGAAATCAATCAGTTAAATCAAACGATTAGCGATGCTTCCCAACAAAAAAATAAATATAAAGCGGAGATTGAAAATTTAGAGACATCCATGATCGAACTTTCCGAAAAGGAAAATCATCATATACAAGTTATCGAAAACTTTAAACATGACATTGAAAATTATACGCAAACGATCGACCGCCTATCCGAACAGGAAAGTCAATATAAAGTGAATATTGAGAAATTGGAACAGCTGATTTCCGAACTAAAGGAAAAAGAAAACGACCATCAACAAGAAATCGATCAGTTAAATCAAACGATTAGCATTGTAACCCAACTAGAAAATAAATATAAAGCCGAAATTGAAAATTTAGAGAAATCCATGTTCGAACTTTCCAAAAAGGAAGAGCAGCAGACACAAGTTATTGAAAACTTTAAACGTGAAAATGAAAATTATACTCAAATGATCGATCAACTATCGGAACAGCAAAATATATATAAGGTGGACATTGCAAATTTAGAACAGATGATTTCCGATTTAAGAGATCAGGAGTCCTACCATCAACAAGAAATCGAGCAGTTAAATCAAACGATTAGTGTTGTATCCCAACAAGAAAATAAATATAAAGCGGAGATTGAAAATTTAGAGACATCCATGATTGATCTTTCCGAAAAGGAAAATCATCATTTACACGTTATCGACAACTTTAAACATGACATTGAAAATTATACCCAAACAATCGACCACCTGTCCGAACAGGAAAGTCAATATAAATTGAACATTGAGAATTTGGAACAGATGATTACCGATATAAAGGATAAAGAGAACTACCATCAACAAGAAATCGATCAGTTAAATCAAACGATTGCTCTTGTTTCGGAGCAAGAAAATAAATATAAAGTGGAGATTGAACGTTTAGAAAAAGCCATGATCGAACTTTCCGAAAAAGAAGAAAAACAGACACAAGTTATCGACAACCTTAAACATGAAATTGAAAATTATTCCCAAATGATCGGCCAACTATCGGAACAGGAAAGTCAATATAAGGTGGATATTGCGAATTTAGAACAGATGATTATAGATTTAAAGGAAAAAGAGAACTATCATCAACAAGAAATCGATCAGTTAAATCAAACGATTAGTGTTGTATCCCAACAAGAAAATAAATATAAAGTGGAGATTGAAAGATTAGAAAAAGCCATGATTGAACTTTCCGAAAAGGAAAATCATCATATACAAGTTATCGACAACTTTAAACATGAAATTAAAAATTATACTCAAACGATCGACCTCCTATCCAAACAGGAAAATAAATATAAAGCCGAGATTGATAACCTAGGGCAAATGATTATTGATTTTAAGGAAAATGAAGATAACCATCAACAAGAAATCGAACAGTTAAATCAATCGATTGCTCTTTTTTCTGGGCAAGAAAATAAGTATAAAGCGGAAATTGATAACCTGGAGCAAATGCTTATTAATTTTAAGAAAAATGAAGATAACCATCAACAAGAAATCGAGCAGTTAAATCAAACGATTGCTCTTGTTTCGGAGCAAGAAAATAAATATAAAGCCGAGATTGATAATTTAGAACAGACGATTATCAATCTAAAGAAAAATGAAAATCAACATCAACTAGAAATCGATGAGTTAAATCAATCGATTGCTCTTGTTTCGGAGCAAGAAAATAAATATAAAACCGAGATTGATAATTTAGAACAGACGATTATCAATCTAAAGGAAAATGAAAATCATCGTCAACAAGAAATCGATCAGTTAAATCAAACGATCGCTTTTGTTTCGGAGCAAGAAAATAAATATAAAGCCGAAATTGAAAACCTAGAGCAAATGATAATAAATTTTAAGGAAAATGAAAATCAACATCAACAAGAAATCGATCATTTGAATCAAACGATTGCTCTTGTTTCTAAGCAGGAAATTAAATATAAAACGGAGATTGATAATTTAGAAAAGACGATTATCAATTTAAAGGAAAATGAAAGCCAACATCAACAGGAAATTAAGAACTTAACCGGTTCCATAATAGATTTAAAAGATAAAGAAATTAATTATTTACAAAAAATAGAAAATATAAACAAAACGGTAAATGATCAAAAAGCAAAAGAAATACATGATAAAGATGAACGAACAAAATATATTAAACAACGAGAAAAAAATCATTTGCAAGCAACAGGAAAAATGGAAAAACCTTTTAATAATAATGGAATACAACAGCAAGTTGGAAATACTCGTGTTAATATGGAAAATTTCAATTCGCCTAATAACAAAGAAGTAATTAATCAACCAAGTGCGTTTCGATTCTCGAATGAAACAAACCAACAAAAAAACACAACCCAAAATTTTAATAGGCAAACATCAAATTGTCAAATATCCCCTCCCCTAAATAAACCGAGTTACCCGGAATTTGATCGAACTCAACAAAATTATAATTCCGGGATCATGTCATCCTATCAAAAAAAGGATTACCCAGAAACTAAATTTAACAAAACTAATACAGATTCATTTTCCTTAGATATGTTTTATAAAAATCATCCTTTATATAATTTACATTCCGGATCGCAAAAAACAGCGATAGATCCTTTTAAGAATTTTAGGAGGCATTAATAATAACCATTATTTTGAGTATATGTACCCTCACTTTACCTCATTGAACTACAAACAGAAACTTAAATACCACTTTCAACCGAAGATCAAGGATTGTGATACCCCCCTATCAATATCACATTCCTTGAATTTTTCTTACTAATGAAAAATCGCCACAAAAGGAGAGATAAATGAAGTGAAAAATCATCCTTTAATTTCAATAATTTTTCCTGCCAAAAATGAAGGGGAAAATGTGAAAAACACTCTCGATTCGTTATTTTCAGTTAATACAGATTATTCCTTCGAAGTGATTATTATAAACGATGGATCATCAGATGATTGCTGCAATTTTCTTACTACCTATAATCACGCAAACCAGGTTAAGCTTTTTGAAACAGATGGCATTGGAGCTGCCCGCGCACGAAATTTAGGAGCAGCAAAAGCTTCTGGAGAATTCCTGATTTTTTGCGACGCCCATTTACAGTTTGAAGATTTATGGATCGATCATATTGTAGAACCCCTGCTTACAGGAAAATCTGATGCAGTAACCCCAGCAATCGCTTCGTTTGGCAATTCCGATTTCATTGGCTATGGTCAGACCTTAAAGTCAAATCTCAGAATTAAATGGAACGCTAAACAGAATGGCCTCTTTGAAACTGCCGTATTACCCGGAGGATGTTTTATTATCTCAAAAAAAGTGTTTGAAGATGTGGGCGGATTTGAGACGGGATTTAAAACTTGGGGACATGAAGATGTAGAGCTTTCTATTAAGCTATGGCTGTTTGGGTTCCGCTGCCACGCTATGCCTAATGTAAAAATAATCCACTTATTCAGAAAAGCTCACCCCTATGAAGTTAGCTATGATGAAGTTTATTATAATTTATTAAGGATGGCCTACTCTCATTTTAATACCCACCGTATCCAAAAGTGCAAAAAACTCATGATACATGTAAAAGCAAACCCGATTGAATCCCAAGTGCTCCTTGATGGAGTTAAAAAGCAGCGACGGGCTTACTTTCAAAAACGAAAATATGATGATGATTGGTACTTTGCCAAATTCAAAATAGATTTCTAGATTTTACAGATCACCCTTTCGAGTCATGTCGTTTTATTTATTCCTTTATAAATTAACAAAATGATGTAAGGTGAGAATGTAAATGAAAGAGCTTTTAACTAATATATAAGAAAAATGCTCAAACCAAAACACTCATTCAGGAATTACCAAGCATAATAAAACAACTTCAGATAAAAAAATGATAGATGCACCATGTGGTGATTTTAATTGGATGAAGGAAATATACAAAATATTGGGATTGGGATTGATATCGTCGATGAGATAATTAAAAGAAATAAAAAAAATATCGATTAAACAATGTATAGTTTTTTCATATGGACATTACAAAAGATCGTCTACTACAATCTCGACTCTAAAAAATCACTAGCTTTATGGGATTAGGATATCATCAATTTTTTTAAAAAATATATATCTACTTCCGCTTGCTCATGATATTATCCCCTTAGTTAGACTGTATAAAAAGCCCATGAAATAACATGTTTGTTAAACTACTACTTGGATAGATCTTATTTTGCCTAAAAAAGGGGATACATATCAATTTTTCACCAAGGAATTAAAGATACAGGTTGTACAAATTTATTTGTATAATGAGGGTAACCAATGGATTGGTGCGAAAATAGTAAAATACAGACGGCTTTTCAGACTTGCTGTGGATAAAGCACTGTACCATACAAAGGCTTAATCCCCCTTGTAAAGGACCTCCTCGTATGATACTCGATAGGATAGTAGTTGTGCCTTTTGGTTAGCCTTCCCCTTTTTGCTTCATGCCCTTAATAAGTACTTCTGCCACCTCAGGGCGAGTAAATTCCGGTGGTGGAGTAATACCCTCATGCAGCATTTCCCGGACTTTCGTTCCACTTAAAATGAACCTATCGTCAGAATGAGGGCATGCCTTCAACGAAGCCATATTCATACATTTTCCACAGTAAAAGCTAAAACAATGGTTCAATACCTATTTCTTTAGGGTCAAACTTGCTGAAAATTTCTTGCGCATCATACGTTCAATAATATTTTCCTACCCCAGCATGATCACGGCCGACATTAAAGTGTGTACAACCATAATACTTTCGAACAAGCGCATGAAAGGCCGCTTCCCTTGGACCTGCAAAACGCATAGCTGCTGTGTAAATTGCAAGACGGACCCGGTCCAATGGATAGTAATATTTTAATAAAATTTGATAGCTTTCCATCCGGACATCAGCTGGTATAACATCCTTTTTCGTTGCACTCACTAGTGGATTCAACAGAAGTCCATCAACCGTTTCTAATGCCGTTTTTTGCAAGTATTCATGTGCTCGATGCACTGGATTTCTAGTTTAAAAACCGACCACAGTACTCCAGCCTAAGGAGTTGAACATTTTTCCAGTTTCGTTTGGACTCATATAAAATTCTTCAAACGGTTTATGTGAGGGCCTATTCACTAGAAAAATAGACCCAGCAATATAGATATCCCCTTGCTCAAATAGTTTTTTCACCCCAGGATGATTATCGTCTTGTTTTATAAACTAGTTTAGCTTCTTCCAGTTTATCGTATTCAATCATTTCTTCTACCTGAATGACCCCGCACAGTTCTCCCTCATCACTATATAGAGCCACTTCATCCCCCGCATTAATACTCTTCGCCTCTACCTTTGTTACAGGAAGAGTAACCGGAAGCGTCCATGGTAATCCGTTTGCCAGATGCACTATATTTTAAGACGCTCTGGTAAATCTTTTTCCGCCATAAATCCAATAAGCGGACTAAACCCACCATTTGAAATCATTTCCATATCCGAAATAATCCATTTTGAGATAGTAAGGGGCGAAAGGGATTTGCACTTTTCCAAATATTCTTCTCGATCAATTCCTGCTAATTCACGATTAATCAACTTGCCTACATGTGGTTCAATGATGGTTCTTTGAACATTTATATATTACACCTCGATCATTTGTACGTTCCATTGTCACCTTTTCAGGCTTAAATATTGCCATCCCCTAAGTGATCATTATCTTTTAAGAAGTTCATGATCTGCCGCGCACATTCTTCAATAGAATATTGACTTGTTTCAATAATGATTTCAGGGATTACCGGTTCTTCATAGGGGGCTGAAATCCCTGTGAATTGTGTAATTTCCCCAATTCTAGCTTTCTTATATAGCCCTTTGGGATCTCGTTTCTCACAGGCTTCTAAAGGACATTTGACATATATCTCAAGAAATTCACCCTGTTTCACCTTTTTTCTGACAGCTTCCCGGTCACTAATATAAGGAGAAATAAACGTTGCTAATACCACAATACCGCTATCCACAAAAATTTTGGCAACTTCTCCGATTCGGCGTATATTTTCCTTGCGATCTTCAGAACTAAATCCAAGATCTTCATTTAATCCATTCCGTAAATTATCTCCATCCAATATATATGTCGAGATCCCCTTCTCATGGAGTTTTCCTTCGACCATATTCGCTATGGTTGACTTCCCTGAACCTGATAAACCTGTAAACCAAAGAATCAAGCTTTTATGTCCATGTAAAGCTTGCCTATGTTCTTTCGTAATAGAAAATGAATGATGATGGATGTGCTCATCTTGACCCATAGAATCTCCCCTTTATTCTTAAGTTATGGAACAGGATTTTTGTTATTTCGGATGACATGGACTAAAGAAATTATCCAGCCAATTAATATGAGCATATAAATAACGAGAGACCAATGATCAAGAAACGTCCAAGTGTTAATCAACGTACGTGCATTGGTTAAAATAATAAATCCCCCTACAAGGACACCCAATAAATAAGATGGCAATTTTGTAACGATCCAGGCAGCGATGGGTGCTGCTATAATTCCCCCTGCCATAAGTGCAATGACCCAAAACCAGTTCACATCCTGCCAGCCTAATGCAATAAGAAACCCTAACGTGGCAGAAACAGCAATAGCAAATTCACTCGTATCGACCGTACCCACCACTTTTCTAGCAGGAACACCTTTTTGGGATAAAAGGACTGGAGTTGTAATCGGGCCCCATCCTCCCCCACCGGTTGCATCTGCAAATCCGGCTATTAACCCCAAAACGATTGATTTTTTTCTTGATATATTAATTGATTTCATTTCAGTTCTTGTGTTGGATATAATTAAAAAACGAAAAAGTACATATACGCCAAGGATTAACAAAAAAATCGAAATATAAGGTTTTACTGCATTTCCTGGTAAATTACTCAAAAAACACGCTCCTGCAAATGCCCCGATTGAACCAGGAATGATTAATTTTAAAAGCGCTTGACGATCAACGTTCCCGAATTTCATATGGGAAATACCAGAAGCAGCAGTAGTCACTACCTCGGACAGATGTACGGATGCTGAAGCCACAGCAGGGGCAATTCCAAATGTCAACAACATGGATGTTGAAGTAACCCCATATGCCATACCTAAGGATCCATCAATTAATTGAGCCAAAAAACCAATAAACGCGAATATGATGAGCTTTTTCATGTTTTCCTCCTACAAAACGATTCCTTTTTTTATTAAAACGACATTCTATTATCGTATAGGGATCTTGTCGCAATGTAGACAATCCAAAACCCATTGCTAATGGATTCTCGTCTTTTATTTGATTTAAGTAATACCTAACAAAAAATATTGCTTTTTCCAGACTTTAAAATCATGCTCGAAAAAAGGAAACAACCATATATTGATAAGATGGAGATTAATTTCTATAAGATATGCAAAAAAACCCTTACTTGCTATAGACTTATACATTTAGTCAAAAAATTCACATAACCGATTCCCATAGAATTGATGGCCAACCATTCCTGGATTCAACGGCTTAAATAAGACTTAATTTCCTAACCTGATAGTAAAAAAAAGCAATTAAATTTCTTCGATTAAAAAAGAAAAAAAGCCCTTGTTTAAACACAAGGACTTCCGACTATAGCAAATCAAGGCTAGGGGCACATTCAATCTGAATAATTATTGTTTTCCAAGTTGTTTTAACATTAATTGTTTCATTTTAGCTCGGTGTCGATTAACAACGATAAAAGTTTCTTTTTTGATACTAACTGCATGCTTGTTCGAGCCCATTTGTGGATGAACCCTATAAAGTAATAAAGGCTGAGACAAAAACTTTATGTCGAATTTTTGTAAGATCCTTAACCATAAATCATAATCGTGAGTATATGGAAGTGATTCATCAAACACTCCGATTTGATTAAATATTTTCCTATTCATCATTACAGTGCAGCCATTAATAATATTTCCCTTGCTCATTGCTTTAATCAAATCTAATTTATTAGGCAGATGTATACCTAAACTGGGAGTGATAACGTTCCCATTCTCATTTATACAATAATAAGAAGTATAACTAAATAACGCTCGATTTTTATTCATGAAGTCCAATTGAACTTCTGTTTTCTCAGGGTAAAAGATGTCATCTGAACTGAGCCAGCAAAAATAGTCGCCTGTCGCATTTTTGATGCCCATATTTAATGCGCTCGCTGTTCCACCGTTTCCCTTTTCGATGTATATAATTCTATCTAGATACGGAGTGATTTTATCTGAATATTTTGTAGAGCCATCATTCACAACGATAATTTCAATATTTTTATATGTTTGATTCATCAAACTTTCCAATGCTTCATCAATGTAGGGGCAATTATAAAACGGAACAACAATAGATACTTTTGACATATGTGAACCGCCTTCCTAATAATCAGCTTTATATTTTCTATACAAATAATTTCTCACTGTGTATTTTCATTCTTATGTTTATTTCTATCTTATTAAGATATGTAATATTCCTTCATATGACATGAACCAGAATTAAAATGGCAAGTATAATCTGAATAACTTAGATATAATCGCTCGTCGAATCATATATATAATTCATGTGTTTAAATTTCTTTAAAAAGGATGAATCAATAGAACCTTGTTGCCTTAATATGATTCAACCTTATCCCATAGTCCTGATGCTTCATTTTGTTTGAGGAGGAGGAAGAATGAATATACTGTTTGTTTTTTACGTTCCAAGCGGTGGGGTGGAAACCTTAAATCGACAACGATTTTCCGCTCTGAAAAAATTCAATATCAATGCTCATTTTCTTTATTATGAAAACAAAAGAAAACAAAAACTTTTAAATAATCACATTGGACCAACATTTATATCGAACAATGATAGCGAAATCAAAAAAATTTTAGAGGATGGAAAATATAGCGCTGTCGTTGTCGTTTCAGATTTCCAAGCTTTAGCAAGATTTAGAGCCTTGGGTTATAATGGAAAGATGATATTAGAAATTCAAGGATACGGTCCCAAACATGTAGCAAGAGGAGCGCTTTCAAATGCCATTCCACAGGTCAATGCCTATGCTGATGGATTTCTTAATCCAAAAACTCCACACATCATGCAATTATTAGATGAACTTTACCCTTCTGTTCCCAAATTCAGTTTCAATAATTGTTTTGATACAAGTCAGTTCTCATACCGATCATTACCTTTAGATGGCGTCAGGAAAATTGCATGGATCGGCAGAATTGAAGATAACAAAAATTGGAGGGAATTTCTTCAAATAGGGTATCAGCTAGTTCACAATTATTATCCAAATATACAGTTACTTATGTTTGAAGATCCCACTTTAAGTGTCCCTAATGAAAGAGTAAAATTTAAAAGATTAATTACACAATTAAATTTGAGCAAAAATCTTACCGTACACTCAAATGTCCCTAATTCCCAAATGGCCAATTATTATTCCCTAATCGGCGATTCAGGAGGCTTTTTATGCTCTACCTCAAAAGTGGAAGGAGCCCCATACGCCCTGTTAGAAGCGATGAGTTGCAGGTGCCCTGTGCTGACGACGGATTCCGATGGGGTAAGGAGCTCGATCATCCATAATCAAACGGGAAAATATTACACTTTAGGAAATATCGATAATGCAGTCAGAGAGGCAAAGGAATTAATGAATAACAAGGCATTAAGGGAAAGTATCCGGTCAAATGCCCTTGAACACGTCAAAACTCATTTTAGTCCTGATTTGTATGCTCAAAATTTCATCAATATGCTGGAATCCCTGGGAGTAAACTCCAAGTGAAAAAAACCGCCGGAATTTTTTCATTCCGACGGTTTCTTATTGACTGTCCAATCAGGAACTAGTTTAAGGCACTCTGTTCCAATTTGAACTTTGCCAATTGCCGTTGTTCCTCTGCTGTAAGTGATTGAAGTTTTTCGTAAAGTAGTTTTTATGCATAATCATATAATTCAAAATCCAATGCGTTATATTTTCTGATTAAATTTTTTAGGGGCGACGGCACTTCTTCTTTGGCCATGCGATTTTTAGTAATATTTTCCTTGTATAATGAATATCCCCACCAAGCATATTCATTTTAAGGCAAAAAAGTGTTTTATTGAACAACTCCGTGACTCCCACCACAGTAAGTGTCTTTAAGTTTTCCTTGGCTTTTGTAATGTCAGGATTTTCAGGATTCCCACATACCATTATTGTTTGATTATTTTGTGCTTCAGGTTCTTTTAATACAAATTCCTCTAGGGTCATGTCTCTTACTCTCTCAAATCCTGGATAGTTTTGTAAAAAGTAATATAAGGATATAACACGGTTAACTGGATCACGTAACATCGTAAAGTAATTAGAGGGTTTTGAAAAATGCTATTCCATAATTGTAATGACCCGCTACAGCTTTTATTTTTCTCTTTTCCTCTACCCCTAATTGATCAACTTTTTAATCTTGAATTCGTAAGAGTCCTGACCGAATATTTCATTAGCTTTAAATTGTTTTCTAAAGATTGCACTTAAGGTCGTTCCCCTAGTCTTTGGGATATGCATAGATATATCGAGAAGACCTTCAGACATAATGATTCCTCCATTTCCAGTTATAAAAGCCAGTATTATAAGTTCTTTAAATTTTTTTTAAGAATTGGCCGGTAATGAGTTTCAATCGTAAGGATATCTTTTAACATTTCAGGTTGGAATCTGCTTGTACCTGATTCTTCATGTATCCTGAACTTTGTTAAGACTTCATCCAAATAATACATTTTATATCCATTTACCAATAATCGAAGCCACATTTCATAATCATGAGTATAACGATGATATGGATTGAAGTAACCAACCGCATTAAATACATCTTTCTTCAAAACGACAGTACAGCCATTCACGGCATTACGAAGTAAAAAAGCATGATACACTCCGTTTTCAATATCGCTAAAGCGTTCACCTGTCCAAGAATGTATGACTTCATCATTTTTGTTTATACTATCAAAATTCGTAAAACTGACCTTTGCATCATGTTCGAGCATAAACGAAATTTGCAGTGACACCTTTTCAGGAAGAAAATAATCATCAGAACTTAACCAAGCTACATATTCTCCCGCAGCGGCACGTATCCCTTGATTCAATGCCGTAGCAGTACCCCCGTTCTCCTTTCTCAAATAACGAATCCTCTCCAAGAACGGCTGTATTTTCTCAGTATAAATTGTTGATCCGTCATCTACGACGATGACCTCTACATTCTTATATGTTTGATTAAGCGCACTTTGAATAGCCTGATCTACATAGGGACAATTATAAAATGGAATAATGATTGATACTTTCGGCTCCATTGCCTACCCTCCTGAAAAGTTTTTCATAGCGTATTGTTTCGACTGCCTGTAGTTGATTTCAGCACTTTTCCTTTAATTCGCGATGAAAGGTAAGGATATCCATTAAAGATGATTTAAGTGGGATACTTGGTTTCCACCCTAAATTCATTAGCTTTATAGGGTCGATTGCCACTTTATTTTCTATTTTTTCATTTTGTTGTGAGTTCACCTTTATATCTTCTGTTGTTACCGACCTGAAGCCTTCAATGATTTCTCCTAAAGAATGATTATTACCTGAAGCAACATCATACGTTTCCCTAGGCTGCCCCCTAGTCAATAGAAGGTCATAAGCCCTCACTGCATCTCTTACATCCAGAAAATCACGTTGGACTTCCAGATTTTCGACCTCAAGGACCTTTTCCATTCCCTTCTTTTCCATCTCTGCAATTTTCTTTGCGAAAATGGAACAAACACCATTGGACACTCCAGGTCCAATAAGATTGGATGGTTTTGCAATGATGATGTTCATGTTATATAAAAATGCCCATGATTGTGCTATAAGAACTTGAAGTGTTTTACTTAAACTATAAGGATGGGGAATTGATGAGATGGAACTGGGGTCAATTTGAAGAGCTGAGCCAACTATCACGATTTTACAATCCGGACTTTCTTTACGAATGGCATCAATTAAGTATGCAGTGGACATGGTATTCGCCTCCAGGGTTGAAACGGGTTCCGACCATGATTCCCCAACGTGGCTCTGTCCAGCTAAATGTAGAAGGTACTTGGGTTTGGTCCTTTTGATGAGGTTATATACGTCATTTCCATTTATCAGATCACAACATTCCGCATGGATCCTACCTTCGATATTCATCCTTTTTCGTGAAACCGCCGTAATATCATATCCTGATTTCAGGAAATGTGCACATGCATGTTGACCTGTAAACCCACTAGCCCCTGTGATTATTAATTTCCCTTGTTGATTCATAGATTTCTCATCCAATCGTTAATGATGTTAATATGCGTCTTTAATATCTTATGGTTAAAATGGCCTCAACTCATATAAATCACTTAATACTCATCATTCGACCGCTTCAACATCTTCCAATACATAGTAATTTTATTAATATTGGGTGCATCATGGACGCAGCCTTTTTATTACAATATGCCCGCTCCCCACCAGTTGCTATGGGCTGCTCCCTCCTTCTAATAACAAAAGGGCAAATTCTGCTGAGATTTATTAATTATTAAAACGTCTTCACATTAATCCAAATGTAAAGTCACCGGAATTGAATGTTTAGTCCATATCGATAAGTAGTTGATGCATACAATAATAACGAAAACATTGCGTACTACCTCTTCTTTATAATTATCATTCTTTAACATTTAGTACCTATCATAAAAAGGGGTAAGTGAGGAATTTTTTTATTTTGATTAGGTTATTTTCACCATATTTAATGAGACGGCCAAAATATTTTAAGCATTTCATTTAATTGTTGGTGTACGTAACGAGAAATTAAAAAATTTATATCTTAGGAGAGATAAATTTATGGCGAATGGATGTAATCAAAATCCTATTGGATTTTGTTCAGAAGCTGAAGGGATCGATACAATAGCCAACGGGGTGGCTTCCCATGCTGAAGGAAATGGGACAATCGCGGGCGGTGGTGCATCTCATGCAGAAGGGTTTCAGACAGAAACGACAGCTGATGTGGCTCATGCAGAAGGATCTAACACAACGGCTGCAGGGGTGGCTTCCCATGCTGAAGGATATTTGACCAACGCTAATGGAAGTTCTTCCCACGCCGAAGGTTCGACCACGGTGGCGGAAGGTGTAGCCTCACACGCGGAGGGATATTTTTCGATAGCTAGTGCGAATACGGCCCATGCAGAAGGTAGCTCAACCTTAGCTTCCGGTTATGCCTCCCATGCGGAGGGATCAAGCACAAGCGCCTTGAACCTCTATGCCCATTCAGAGGGAAATGTAACAACTGCTTCGGGTATTGCCTCCCATGCAGAGGGAGAAAACACAATCGCAAGCGGCCTAGTCTCGCATGCGGAGGGACAAGCTACTAGAGCTCAAGGTGAATCCTCGCATGCCGAAGGAGATCAGACTTTTGCTATCGGAAGAGCCTCAC
This sequence comes from Peribacillus sp. S4, assembly GCF_046715815.1. Taxonomy (NCBI): domain Bacteria; kingdom Bacillati; phylum Bacillota; class Bacilli; order Caryophanales; family Bacillaceae; genus Peribacillus; species Peribacillus sp. S4. The sequence continues at coordinate 2,953,348 of NZ_CP175708.1, forward strand.
ACGCTGAAGGAAATTTAACGATTGCCAGCGGTATTTTTGCGCACGCGGAGGGGCAGCGTACCATCGCTTCAGGAGACCTTTCTCACGCTGAAGGAAATCAAACTCAAGCGCTCGGCCAAAATTCTCACGCTGAAGGTGCTCTTACCATCGCGAATGGTTTCACCTCACATGCCGAAGGTGTAAACTCGGTTGCTTCTGGTTTCTTTTCCCACACAGAAGGACAATCAACAAATGCTAACTTTTTGGAAGGCGTCCATGTCATGGGACAATTCGGTGCAGCAAACGAACTGCCGTATTCTTGGTACCTGGCAAATGGCATTAATGCCTCAACTCCTGGTTTGGCTGCCAAGATTTTAAGCAACGGAAATGTAAAAGTTGACGGAACCTTCACAACTCCGGCAGCAGATTATGCGGAAATGTTCGAAACGACCGATGGAAACCCCATCGAATTCGGGTACTTCGTTACTTTGGAAAAGGATAAAGTCCGGATAGCAAATGGTCAAGATGATTTTATTCTGGGAATTTCAAGCGCAACCCCTGCCTTCTTAGCAGATGGTGGCGAGCTTCGTTGGAAACACAAGTACTTGACTACAGAATGGGGTGAAATTTTGTACGAAGAAACCGTACTTCCTCCTGTATTAGACGCTGAAGGCAATGCAGTCGTGCCGAAACGGACAGAACGCAAACCGGTATTAAACCCTGATTGGGATGCTACGCTTGAATACAAGCCCCGCAGTAGCAGACCTGAATGGATCGCCATAGGTCTGTTAGGAAAACTGTTAGTTAGAGATGATGGGAGTTGTGAAGTTAATGGCTACTGTATGCCAAATGGTGAAGGAATAGCGACAACAGCAAAACGAGGTTATCGAGTGCTCAAACGCACAGGTATAAATCAAATATTGGTTTTGTTTAATTCTGTACCAATAAATAATTCCACTAATTTAGAGGATCTTAGGAAGTTAGCAGAATTAAAAGAACAAGACTACCTTACTGAAGAAGAATTTCTAATAGAAAAACAAAAGCTATTAAACTCATGAGGGGCTGGCCTCAATTGTTTGTATACGAATAGGGCCCGTATACATTCACTCTCATTCTGCGAGGCTGAATTCGCTTTATTGGAGGAAACCCTTGATCGTGTAATATGTATCCTGCTTATCATGATTTGGAGCCATTGGACGATTATTACAATTCGAGGGAGATTTATAAATGTGACAAATAAATTTAATCTTTTAAAAACAGCTGGATAACTTGTCTATACAAAAACCTTCTCCAATAATATTATAGAGTATTCCATTAAAAGAGGTGTTATAATTTGGGAAAATTTTTAGATGCACAAACTTCACAGAATGCCAGTTTTAGGAGCTCCATCGCGATACCCGTAACCACTACACCGGCACTCTTCGGAACATTGGGCCTCAACACTACAGGTGCTGGACCGAATATTCGGGTAGAATTCACTTTCACCGCAACTCTTAGCTCCCTAGCTGCCTTATTAACTCCGGTTAACATTGAAGTTTATAGGGGGATAGGCGTTGGCAGGGTTCTTGTATATTCAGCACAACAAACATTGCCTGTTGCAGGTTTAGGAGTTGCCTCCGAAACGGTTATCACCTTAGCAGGTGCTGACTTTAATCCACCCTCCCCAAATAACTTTTTAATTTATCAATCGTTCATCAGCATACCTGGCGGAATTGTCATTGCACCGACCCGTACTGGGCCCGAAAGCTTTTACGCGGCCGCCTATTCCGACTAAATTCTACCCATGATTGAATGTCAATGCATATAGATTCCATTTATTTGGATGGCGAGTGCTTCTCATTGGACGAGTACTCGTTTTTTTAAAAAAATAATTGGATATCTCTTCAATAATCTACATAAAAGCATGTGATTCGTCTATAGCGTCATGTTTTTCCCGAATAGTTATAAAGAGATAAATAAAAAAGATAATCAAACGCATGAGTTAAGGGGAGATTGCCATGAAAATATTACTTGCCACTTTTTGGGTAACACCACATGTGGGCGGTGTATGGAACTATATGCAGCAATTAAAGGAAAAGCTTGAATCTCATGGTCATAAGGTCGATTTCCTAAGCTATGGTAAAAACCATGAATATGTTCATATCATTAACGAAAATCGTAGGATAGATAGGGGTTCACAGCCTCCGGAATTATTAATGAAACAACTTGACCCACCCCCCCATAGCGATCCAGTGATTGATTATTATGCTTCAAGGTGTAATTTTTTTCAGTTAGCAGCTAATATGTTAGGTTTGGATCAATATGATGTCATTCATACACAAGATATATTTTCGACTGTCTGCATTAACCGAATAAGATCCGAAAAAACTGCTCTAGTCGCCACCCTTCATGGTTGTGTCGCTCACGAGCTTAAGAGTGCATACTACAGCTCCAAAACTGTTAAGAGAAGCATCGCGAAACAAGGTTGTGAATATTTTGACCGGTTCGAATATGAGGGTGCGACATCGGCTGACTATACGATTGTAGCCAATAAATGGATGAAGAATATTTTAACGGATGAATTTCAAGTGCCGAAAGAACAACTTCATGTTTTTCATTATGGATATGATACAGAAACCTTCCTGAAGCGAAAGGACCAAAAAACCGAGATCCAACGCCCCCATGATAAGAAAGTGATTATCTATACTGGTCGGCTGAATGAGTTTAAAGGAGTGCATCACTTAATAAGCGCACTCAAGGAATTAAAAAAGACTAGAACTGATTGGGTTTGTTGGATTGTTGGGGAAGGTCCAAAAGAATTGGAGTTGAAAAACAAATGCAAAGCCGAGGGCTTGGAAGATGATGTGATTTTTATGGGAAGACGGGATGATGTTCCTTATTTGTTATCACTTTCGGATATCTTCGTTCTTCCAACATTGATGGAAAATCAGCCGTTGTCTGTAATAGAAGCGCAAATTTCCGGAAAAGCTGTCATTGCCAGTGATGTGGGTGGAGTGCCAGAAATCATTGAACATGGAATTACAGGTGTATTATCACCTGCCGGGGATGAACAGATGTTAACCATGCATATCCGATATTTATTGGAGAATGAGCCCTATATGAAAAACCTTGGATCCAATGCCCAAAAATGGGGACTGGAATATTGGTCACCCGATAAAGCTGTCCAAAAGGTGCTAGGTGTATATGAAAACGCAATTTTCACAAAGAGAAATAAATAATTCCAGAAAGATGCTACCCCTTGATGGTGTCAGCATCTTTTCTTTTTCCCATCTTTTTTAGAAAATGCTAGGTAACTGTTTAAGCCATTATTGACCGTATAACATACACTACTAAAAACATATAAAAGGAGTATGATGTATGAAGGCTATCGTGACAGGTGGAGCTGGGTTCATTGGTTCCCATCTCGTTGAAGAACTTATCTTAAATGGTGCCGAGGTACATGTATTGGATAACATGATATCCGGTCACAAGGAATATGTACATCCCAATGCCATCATCCATACTGAAGATATATGCAGCGAGGTCGCTGGTCAGATCATTGTTAAAGAAAAGCCAGATGTCGTCTTCCATTTGGCTGCACAGGCGGATGTGAGCCGATCCATTCTCGAACCACAATATGATGCTGATGTGAATATCAATGGAACGATCAATATTCTTCGGGCTTGTCATGAATCGGCTGTAAGTAAACTGATCTTTTCTTCTACCTCAGGGGTATATGGAAATTTACAGAAAGACTTGATTTCTGAAGATGACCAGACAGGACCCATTTCTTATTATGGATTATCAAAACTGACGGCCGAATCATATATCCGCTTGTTTAATCAGCTTTATGGGCTCCCCTACACGATTCTCCGTTATGGAAATGTTTATGGGCCGAGACAAACAGCAAAAGGGGAAGGCGGAGTCGTCGCAGTTTTCTTAGAAAAACTCAAAAAGGGAATGCCTTTAAGCATTCACGGTGATGGTGAACAAACTCGTGATTATATATATGTGAAAGATATAGTACATGCTAACATCGCTTCAGTGAATCGGGGAAATCAAGAAACGATCCAGGTCAGCACTGCTCAGAAAACGTCAGTGAATCAACTTTTGGATATGCTCACACAAATTCATGGTTCAAAAGTGAATACAGTCCATTCAGCCGCAAGAACAGGTGATATTAAACACAGCTGCCTTGATAACAGGAAAGCACGGCAATTACTGAATTGGTATCCAAAGACTGAAATTTTCCAAGGCTTATCCGATACCTATACCTTCTCGTGTAAGAAGTAGTTTATTTCTATAAATAGGTCAGTACAGCTAACGAGTTTAAGGAAAAGTGCACAGGCGGATTAGGCTTTTACATCCCCTTCACTTCATACAAGCTTGATATGGGTTAATATACCCTGTTATCCTACCCTTACAAATTAACATGTTTTATATGTTATCAATTCGTTCAGTTTTCTAAAGTATATAGATATTTTTGCCGTTTCTTATTACTAGGGAGCGGTTTTTTCTACTATATCATCCGATGAATCTGAAAATTTTCAAGGAATTTATTAATATGGAACGAATAATCACACTATTTTAAAAGCCTAGTGATAGTTATCGTACGTGATGACAAAGTTCACATGCTGCTGGTAATTTGTGAGCCAAACTGAAGAGCTAGGCACTCGAATTTTCGTGAAAAATATGTATCATTCATAGTAATTATTACTTGGCTGTCTTCTCGTCGTGATACTTTTTTAATGAAGAATCAAAAGCACGAAACTAATTACACTATCTGACGTAATATCTCGCACTATTTCTTATTAACTTAACGTCCGCATAGAAGGCCCAGTTTGAATCATCCCATGAATGCATTTAATGATCCAATCATTACCCATTAAATTCTGAACACATATTAGGGCTAGGAAAAATCCGTTGCTTAATAGGTGTCATGTAACGGTTATTTCCAATACACTCTTATTCGCTGCTTAATTATTATACCTATTTTGTTCTTACCATTTTTACCGACTTTATTTTCACGTTCCCACTGAACTTTACTTCATCTTAAAGTAATATGTAATATACTAATGGTCATAAGCATATTTCAACCTATCGTGACCATTAATATTGGTTATTTTCCGAGCTCCACCCTCTAAAAATGCAGCTAAAGACAATAAATAAGATTCTCTACATTATTTATTACTTCCATTTTGGTTAATACTTAAGTTAACCAATTTGTCCGTTAGTTTTTTGATATCTCATCCACTCTCTTAATTCTACTAACATCTTTTCATAAGTTGGAACTTGATATTTAAAATCGGATCTCCGATTCTTAATGGTTCGGTCCAGAACAATACTTGAATCCGGAATGATTTCTACATCATTTTTCTCAAAGATTTCAGAGATCAATTTTAATAAGGCTGACTTTGAGATTTTCTCCTCTGAACCTAGATGATATAACCCAGTAATATTCTTCTGAACCATCGTTTCCAGCGCCTTGGCCAGTTCAAGTGTCGTTACACCATTCCAAAGCACTTTTTCATATCCTTTTATTTCTCCCTTTTGCTTCATGAACCAAAGAAATAAACCAATTCCATCATCTTTTAGTTCCGGGCCTATTATGGAGGTTCGAATAGTCAAATGTTTTTCACTAATGATTTCTCCCAAGTGCTTGGATTGGCCATAAATTGTGGTACTATCAGGGATATCGTCCTCGGTATAATCCCCTTTTACACCTGAAAATACACAATCTGTACTGATATGAATCAATTTTCCATTATTGCGTTCGGTCAATTTAACAAGCTGATGGGGAAAAACACTATTAACCTGGAAAGCGAGTTTCGTATTATCACTTGCTCGATCATTTAAAATACCGATACAATTAATCGTAATGTCAGGTTTTACTTTATCCATAATTTCCTCAAGACTGGTTAAATCGGTTACGTCCAGATATAAAGCCTTTTTATCATTCGGATCTCTTGATGTATAAGTCACCTGATACTTTGGGTCCTCTGTGAAATACTCCTTTATTACATGGCCTGCCATCCCTTGTCCACCAAGGACTAGTACCTTCATGTTAAATAAAGCCCCCATTCTTTAACATTTCCGCAATCTGGGATTTATCCATTAGTCCAGTGCCAGAGTTATAGTCTTCTAAACTAACAGGCTGGTAATTAGCATAATGTTCTTTGATCCCATCTATGTTAATGGCTGGAAGTATTACATAATATTCATCATCATAGACAATCGCCGTTGTGCTTTCATATTCTGAAAGCAGGATTTCATGGAGTTTTTCCCCAGGACGGATGCCAAGGACTTCTACACCTATATTTGTTTTATTGGATGCTTCCATCAACACTTCAGCTAAGTCGATAATTTTACAGGACGGCATTTTCATTACGAATATTTCTCCGCCAATGCTTTCAAAAGTTGCTTTAAATACCAATTTAATCGCTTCTTCAATGGTTAAAAAGAATCTCGTCATGTTTAAGTCGGTTATGCCGATTTTTCCCTTTTCTTTAATCTGCTTTTTAAATACATGGATGACACTTCCGTTTGTTCCCAAAACATTTCCGCCTCGGATGCATACGAATCTTGTATTCGTTTTTAATGTATTAGCATGGATGATCAATCTTTCTGCCATCGCCTTTGAAAGGCCATAAAAGTTGGATGGATTTGAAGCTTTGTCTGTAGAAATGTTCACAACTGAATGAACATTGCAACTTATTGCAGCTTCTATGACATTCTGTGTTCCAATTACGTTGGTCTTTAATGCTTCAATGGGTTGATTTTCACAAACAGGCACATGTTTTAACGCAGCCAAATGAAAAATATAATCAACACCTTGGGATGCTTCGATTAATGCTTCCTTCTCTTTTATGTCTCCTATAATGAAATTCAATTTTGGGTTATTGTCAAATTCCTGCTTCATTGTAAATTGATTGGACTCATTTCTTGAAAAAATACGTATTTCCCTTGGCTCATAGTCAAGAAGCTGCCTAACCAATTCATATCCCCATGAGCCTGTTCCGCCTGTCACTAAGATGGTTTGATTCTTAATCAATTTCATGGCCTCCCAGTATTATTTTAAGTACTTTATCTGATACGTTTTTATGGTCGTAGCCTACTGGAAAAGTCCAGTCCTTTTGTTGGTTAACCATAACATTCACACAATTGACGATTTGTTTAGCGTTAATTCCTGATAATATATTGCTGCCCGACTCAATGGTTTCTGGCCTTTCGGTTGTTTTACGAATCGTAACGGTCGGTACATGGAACAAACAACATTCCTCTTGAACGGTTCCACTATCGGTCAGCACACAAAAAGCGTTTTTTTCAAGTTTTACGAAATCAAAGAAACCAAATGGCTCATGAAATTCAATTAATGGATGCACTTCTAATTTGGGACTTAATTCAATACGGGATTTTGTCCGGGGATGTAAACTGCATATGATTCTTTTTTGATAGGCTTCGGCAACTGAATTAATGCCTTTCATAATTTCCAGCAATCGGTCTTCATGGTCAACATTTTCAGCACGATGGGCTGTAACGAGGAAATAATCATCCTTATCCAGATTCAGTTTCTCCAAAATTACACTTTGCTCAATCTCATTGTTGTAATGGTTCAAGACCTCGCAAATTGGGTTTCCCGATAAATATATTCTTTTACTCGGGATACCTTCATTCAAAAGATTTTCTTTACTTTGAGGAGTATAAGGTAAATTAAAGCTTGAAACAGCATCAATAATACGACGATTTTTTTCTTCAGGCACTTCCAAGTCAAAACAACGGTTCCCTGCTTCCATATGAATGACTGGAATGCCCATTCTTTCTGCTAAGATGGAGCTGAGTCCGGAGTTTGTATCCCCCAACACTAATACTTTGTCGGGCTTTTCATTTAAAAGAATGGTCTCTAATTTACTAAATATGGCTGCTAACTGTTCACCGAGGGTTTGCTGTTGATTCAGCAAGACATAATCAGGGGTTCGAACCTTAAGCTGTTGGAAGAATATTTCACTTAAGGATGAGGTGAAATTTTGTCCAGTGTGCACTAGAATATGTGAATCGGCATATTGATCCAGTTTCTTTATGATTAGACTTAATCTGATAATTTCAGGTCGAGTCCCTAAAATAGTCATGACTTTCACGATTTACACTCCTTAATCTTTTCTGGTTTATGGCCTCACCGTCTACCCTTATTGTATGCACAGCCAATTCTATTGTTATAGGCTAACCTATTAGATTTCGCCTCAATTTGAAAGGATAACTGATTAATAAGCCGCCATTCCCCCCCCCAACCTGGATTTATTAAAAGACTTTTATTCCTTATTGAACTCAATATTGATTGAACTACTTTCCATTCTATTAAAAAAGCTATATGTCCTTGTTAGGACATATAGCTCAGACTGTAGACAAACTAGACAAGTTTGTCTCAGTTTTTTAAGTGGGTTTATAAAACCTCAAACATCGATTTCCACTACAGGCACCCGCTTTCCGCGGGCGGTCCATCCACGGCGGCTTGCGCCTGCGGGGTCTCCCCTTGACCGCTTTTCCTGCAGGAGTCCCGTACACCTGCTCCCATCAACTTTGTTTTGAAATATCAGGTAAAACCCCTTTAGTCAACCAAACTCAGCTTTCCTTGTTAGGACATATAGCTTTTTATCATTTTTGGAATTGTAATTGATGCAGATTGGCAAAAATGCCCCCCTGCTTAAGTAAGTCATCGTGACCGCCTTCTTCAGCAATTCCTTCTTCCGTAACAACCACGATCTTGTCAGCGTTGCGAATGGTTGCCAATCGGTGTGCGATGATTAACGTAGTTCTGTTTTCAGCTAGTTCCGTAAGAGCCTGCTGGATTATTCTTTCCGTCTCCGTATCGAGTGCAGAGGTTGCCTCATCGAGAATTAATATTGGCGGATTCTTCAAAAACATCCTCGCTATTGCAATTCGTTGTTTTTGTCCTCCCGATAATTTCAAGCCTCGTTCACCTATTTGAGTTTCATAGCCTTCTGGAAGTCCTTCAATGAAAGTCTCCAAATGGGCTTTCCTTGCGGCTTCTTGAATTTGTTCATCCGATGCTCCAAGCATTCCGTACGCAATGTTCTCTTTTACAGTTCCTGTGAAAAGGAATACATCTTGCTGGACTATGCCAATTTGTGAGCGCAATGACTTTTTCGTCATTTCACGAATATCAATACCATCAATGGATATTGAACCGGCCATAACATCATAAAAACGCGGGATCAATGAACATATGGTCGTTTTCCCAGCTCCTGAAGGCCCGACAAAAGCGATGGTTTCACCAGCTTTAATTGTTAGATCAATTCCTTTTAAAACCGGCTTTTTGTCTTCATAGTTAAAAGAAACATCTTTAAAGGAAATATCCCCTAAGAGGGTGGTCATCTCAATTGCATCCTTTTTATCCTCTACATCAGGCGCGACATCCAGTAGTTCCGTAAAACGCTTAAAGCCGGCCATCCCTTTTGGATAGAGTTCCATCAACGCACTGATTTTGTCAATCGGCTTAAATAATACGTTAACATATAAGACGAATGCAACCAGTTCCCCATAAGAGAGCTGCCCATGAAAAGTCAGCCAAGCTCCAATCACCAACACTGCAAGGGTCATGAACCTCGTCATCATGTAAATGCCTGATAAACTAAATGACATAACCTTATAGCCTAGTAGTTTCGCTTTACGGAATCTGCGATTATTAGTAGCAAATCTTTTCATTTCATATGTTTCATTCGTAAAGGATTGTACAACCCTCACTCCTGAGACGCTATCTTCCACACGGGCATTTACATCCGCAACCTCTGTATACATTTTCTTCCAAGCTTTATTCATCTTTAAATTACTTATGACAATCAATAACACGAGAAACGGTAAAATACAAACCGATACGAGTGCCAGTTTCACATTGATTGTCAACATAATCCAAAATGCACCTATAAAAGTCATGAAGGCAATGAATAAATCTTCGGGACCATGGTGAGCAAGTTCACCAATATCGAACAGATCATTGGTTATGCGGCTCATGATATGGCCGGTTTTCGTGTTATCAAAAAAACGAAAAGATTGTTTCTGCACATGCTCAAATAATTCCTCACGCATATCAGTCTCGATATTTATACCCAATTTGTGGCCCCAGTACCCTACTATGAACTGTAAGAAGGTACTAATGATATAAAGCAGGAACAAACCGACACTTACCGAAACTATGGCAGACCAATCGTCGCCAGGCAGCAGTGTATCAATAAACCACTGAACAGCTAGCGGAAATGCAAGTTCAAGTACAGCCACGACCACTGCACTGAAGAAATCAATAATGAATAACCGCTTATGCGGCAAGTAATATGAAGCAAAACGTCGAATCATCAAATTTTTCTCCTTTTTTACATATATTAAGGAGTATAATTCCATATTCCATATTGAGCAAGCATTTCAGAACGCCCACGTTCATATTATGGTAAAATCATTTATAAAAAAAGCCAACCCGGCTCATGCAATCTATTGAATCTAAGGAGTGAATCCAGTGTAAAAAAATAACCATTCTAAATATCCATGAACTTCATTTTCGTAAAGGATGGTATTCATGAAAAACACATCGTTTCGTTGCCTTTGGATTGGTCAGGCATTTGCAAATCTAGGGGATATTTTTTATGTAGTCGGGTTGATTTCACTATTATATAATTTGACGGGGTCTGCCTTCTATTTAAGTTTGCTCCCGTTCATTACAACGATTTTTCGGTTCATCAGCAGTTTACTTGCTCCCCTTGTCATCGACAGGTTTCCTTTAAAAAGAATCATCGTTCAATCTCAATGGTGGAAAACGATCTTACTCGTTTGCCTAGGAATCTTCATAATAAGTTTCGATCATGGTTTTTCCGTTGCCGTCATTTTCTTCATTGCTTTGATTTCATTATTGGACGGAGTCGCTGCCCCGGTTAGCGCAGCTTTGGTTCCTCAATTAGTTCCAAAAGTAGAGCGGATGAAAGCGAATGGTTTCTTGAATGTGATCACCCAGACCATCTTTGTAGCAGGATGGCCACTAGGTTCCGTCTTATTGATAAGTACCAACAGCAGTTTCATCATTTGGCTTACGGTCATGCTTTATGCCGTTTCAACGATCTATACAGGGAGAATCAAAGTCCCTGAACAAGCGACGGACCCTGTTGCTCCGTCAAACTGGGATTCGATTAAATCCGGATGGGTTGCGATTCGTCAAATCCCAACTATCCGTACCCTCATTTCGATTGATTTCATAACCACTTTAGCTTCAAGCGTGTGGGTGGCTGCCGTTATCTATATATATGTAGAACAGAACCTGCAACTGGGTGAGGAATGGTGGGGGTACATTAACACAAGCTACTTTGTCGGCATGATTTTCAGTGGATTGATCGTCATCCGTTTTGCCAAGTTACTAGAAAAATATATTGGATTCTTCATCACTTTCGGGCTATTTCTCAGTTCACTGCTGATCCTGCTTTTTGGAACTACCAGTATTCCTGCATTAGCTTTGCTGCTGGCATGCCTGTACGGGCTCCCAGAACAAATCCGGGAAGTGATCTATACCAAGCTATTCCAAGACCATGCTACGGAAAAGACTCTTGCAAAAATTCATGCCGTTTGGGGAGCAGTCATCAATCTTACATTTGCCGGCTCTGTCTTACTATTAGGCTTTATAACGGAAACATACAGTGTCAAAACAACGTTCCAATTTTCCTCCACGCTGATATTCCTTGCCTTTCTTTATGCAACTTTTAAAAGGAACGACTTAATAGGGAAGCAATGTGATCAATCGCTGTCAAGTAAGTCATCTAATTTTCCTAGATGATTTCGATTCACAAAAAAAAGGAGCCTTGGTTTTCCATGGCACCTTTTTTATCGTTTCAAGACCCGTCTAACAATATTGCCTCTCTTTAAAATCTTGCTCGGTATGATTGGCTTGCCTCTGTTGAAAGCTGCACAACAAAAAAAGGGAAGTAAATATATAAACCGCCTGCACCCATTCATTCTATTTGATAATCCAGATATTATTATTTATAAACTCCCAATTCTGCGGGAATTCCAAACCGATCTGCCAATAAGTTGCTCCTATCAGTTCATATCCATCAATCATTTCATATTTTGCACTTATCGATCGTATATCTTCAAACCAAACGACATGATTCGAATTCCCTCTTCGGTAGGAATAGGAAGGTGAAGCCGCTGAAGTGTCAAAAGTTATTTCAGCACCAGTTGCAATGGCAAGGTTTTGGGCATTTTGAGCTGATAAAGCTTTCGTCTCGTGGCTCGGTACTATCCAATCGTATCCATACATAGGAAATGCCGACTGCAGTTTATATTCAGGAATATTCAACAAAGCATAACGAAGAACCTCTCCCATCCACCAAAGTGGGGAAATGGGTTCAGGCGGTCCAGTCGGATACCCATAGTCAATGGTCATCACGGCAACAAGGTCAGCTGCCTCTCCGATCCCCCGATAATCATGCCCGCCTACAATTCGATTATCAGGATTATCCGCTGTTTTTGCATGTACGTTCACATGCAGGATCAGTTCGTTCAACCCTTCCTTTAATTCTTTTAAAAAAAGCACATAATCGGAACGCCTGGCAGGTGGGATGAATTCGATGTCCATGCTGACACCTCCATAGCCTTTCTCCCTAACGAAAGTCAGCATACTATTGATTAAATTCGTTCTGTATACTGAACTGGCAAGGACATCACCAGCCAAATCAGCGTCAAAATCACCATCTTGAAAGTTTCGGATCATCAGTAGCGGCTTCACCCCTGTCTGTTCGCATTTCGCAATAAGCGGGAGATCATCTCCATCAACGTACGCATTTCCTTCCCTTGTAAACGAATAAGCGACAATGGCTAAATAGGATAATTTATCACCATTCTGCTCAAGTGTTTCAAATACGACTCCACCTGAAGTCGGGAAGGCAAACCCCAGCGTAATCAATTGATTTTTGTAAGGAGACGGTATCAAAATTTCCGTACCGACTTTTAGCGAGTTTTCAGAGATTCCTGGGTTTGCCTCCTTGATTGCCGCTGCACTCGTACCAAAACGACTGCCGATTTTAGTAAGGGTATCCTGACTTTTAATTAGATACCTTCGATTCACCGCTTTTTCATTAGGTATATACAATGCCAGACCAGGAACCAAAGTTGTTGATTCCAATCCATTGACTTCAATTATCCTCGATGGGGCAACTTTATTTTTCGAGGCAATTTCCCAAAGGCTGTCACCTTTTTTCACAATAATAATCGTCATTCAAAACCCTCCAAACTCCCTCCAAAAAAGTTTATGTTATTCAGGTAATTGGTTAGAACGAATTATCACATTTCCTAATGATGATATTCTGGCTTTTTAGTCTTTTTTTAATGGAATAAAGGATCACAAAAAAAGAGGCTGTCCAAAGGGACACCCCCAAGCTATAAGCCATATTCTCCTATACATCAAAGTAAATTCTTAATGTCGTAGAACTTCCCATTCTCCAAATCTTCTGCTTCAAGCAGCTGCAAAAGTTTATCTGCTACAAATTCGGGGCTTCTTAATATGCCCTTCTCTTTATATTCATGAAATTTGTCTCGATCGGCAAAGTCCCGTTCGTCTGCTGATCGGATTGTCCCTTGCATCTCCGTATCCATTACCCCTGGTGAAAAAGAAATGAGAGACGTAGGAAAAGACATTTTATCCTGTTCCAGCCCTGCAACCCGTGTAAACATTTCCAGCCCCGCCTTAGTACTGCAATAGGCTGCCCAGCCATGATAAGGATTTTTTGCCGCTCCTGAAGATATGTTGACCAATACCTTCTTTCTGTTCCAGTCCTTTGTCTGTTTAACGAATTCATCAGCCAATACGATGGGTGCCATGAAATTCACCCGCATGCTCGTTTCCAAATTTACTATACCAAGGTTTCCTACCGGCTTAATAGGTTCAATGACACCTGCATTATTAATGAAATAAATATCACTAGTATCATCGACTTCAGTAAGAATCTCATTGACTAAGGAAGGCAACTTTTCAGTTTCATTCAAGTCCTGAGAAATAAATGTAAGTTTCGTCCCGGAACCGTCAGCAATCCGCTGCATTTCAGGATGGGCCGTACGGGAAACTAAAATGCAATGATCACTTGTCTGCAAACACCCTTTTGCGATTGCAGCACCTAAACCTTTTGAAGCTCCTGTGATTATAAACGTTTTCACAGCTTTTCCCCCTTTTCTGGATATAAACTATTGTACCAAAACGAGTTCGGAATGGTCTCACCACATATCGTGATTTTAGGATAAGACTACTGTTTTATGAAATCAAGCTCCGTACTTGGATTAAAAATGCAGGAAGCCTCAATCATTGACTTTGAGACAATAGAAGTTCCATCTAAAATAAAGCAAAGTTGATTGGAGTGGTGTGCAAGACTCCTGCGGGAAGAGCGCGTCCAAGGGAGACCCCGCAGCGGAAAGCGAGTGCCTGGAGAGGAAGTCAACGATTTTGCAAACTCAATGAATAACAATGGTCTACAACTGAAATGGAATGGATTTCTGAAGTCAAGCTCCGTACTATAAAAGCTGCAGGCAAACTCGATTTTTCGAATTTGTCTACAGTCTGAACAGACCATGTTGTAATGGTTCGTTTATTTAAAATATTATAATATCGGTGATACCAGCCTTGCAATGGACTCTTTAAAACGAATCCACTTTGATCGCTTTTCAAATTCTTCAATTGTAAGCTGCCTGCATACATCGATATCCTTATAAAAAATCCTGGTCAGTGTTTCGGCCATGCCTTCATCATAAATGAAGGCATTGACTTCAAAGTTCAATTTAAAACTACGGACATCAATGTTTGCTGTCCCCACCGAGGAGACCTCTTCGTCCACCACGATCATCTTCGCATGAATAAAGCCGTTATCATAGATGTATACCTTAGCACCCGCTCTTAATAACTGCCCTGCATTGAAAGTCGTTGCCCAATAAACAAAAAGATGATCAGGTTTATTCGGAATCATGATTTTCACATCTACCCCTGATAAGCTGGCAATCCTGAGTGCATCCAATAAACTGGCATCCGGTATGAAGTAAGGTGTTTGAATGAGAATCGATTTCTTTGCTGATGAAATTAATTTAATATAGCCATTTTTAATTTGTTCCCATTCCGAATCCGGCCCACTTGTCACTATTTGCAAATCAATATTCCCTTGAGTCTCTACAATAGGGAAATAATGAGGCTGATAAGTTATATCATGATGCTTTGATGCCTGATTCCAATCCAGGATAAACCGAGTTTGAATGGCCTTGACAGCCGAACCCTCTATACGAAGGTGTGTATCACGCCAATAACCGAATTTTGGATTAAGCCCTAAATATTCATCACCAACATTAAAGCCTCCAACATACCCTACTTTTCCATCTATGATGACGAGCTTTCGATGGTTACGGAAATTCAGTCGTAAATTAATAAATTTAAATTTGGATGGAAAAAATGCCTCCACTCGTCCTCCAGCCTGCCTAAATTCCCTGAAGAAACGTTTAGTCATCCCTCTAGATCCCAATTCGTCATAAAGCAGCCGAACTTTGACGCCTTCATTCGCTTTTTTAGTCAAAGCTTCAATGAATCGTTTACCCAGGCCGTCCCTTTGAATGATGTAATATTGTATATGTATATGGTTTTCGGCCGCTTCGATATCTTTAAAAAGCTGGTCAAACTTATTTTTCCCTTCCGTAAAAATATCGACTTTATTATCTTCAGTAAGTACGGCATCATTTTTTCGGAGATGCATATAAATCAAATCCCGATAATTACTCGAAGAAGCATTTCGAAAAGGAAAATGATTCGTTGAGAGCTCTTCCATCTGTTTATCAATGATTTCTTCGATCCCGATCTTCTTCTTATCCTCCCATTGGAATAAGTGTGCGTGCCTTAAACTTGTTCCAAAAAGCAGGTATAAAATAAAACCGACTACAGGCAAAAAATATAATACCAATAACCAAGCCCAGGTCGTGCTCGCTTCCCTTCTTTCAAAAAATATGACAATCGTTGCAAATAAAATATTTAGAATGATGACGAGGCCGAGCAAAACCGATGTAACATGCGTAAATTCCATAGCATACCCTCACTAAATTTTTATCCCTTTAAGGATACCATGCAAATTCTTTATATCAAAGGATTTGCTTATCAGAAATGAAAACAGAGAATTCACAAAAATGGACCTCTTCTTGTAGAGGTCCATTTTAAAAAATCCATCCACCCCGGACACTCAGATAGGCCAGGCAGTCTAATAATATTTGTCTTAAAAATTCCTATTTAATAAAAAAAATAATTGCTTACCGGCTTTTCACTAATAAATTCACAGCTTCTTTCACTAGCTCTTCGGGATTCTTTTCCCCGGATTCATTAGCCTCTCGGACGCATTCAACAAGATTGGAACTTACTATTACCCCAATTGTCCGGTCGATTGCAGATCTGGTTGCAGTTAACTGAGTTACTACATCCCTGCAATCTTTATTATCCTCCATCATTTTCAAAATCCCGCGAAGCTGTCCTTCAATTCGCTTCACTCTATTTTTAACCTGCTTATCGTACTCCATGTGAGGCCTCCTACCCTGCCTATTACTTATGAATCCTATCCAGACATCCATCATAAAACCCTTTCAGACGAAATGAAGGTTTGATAAAAATCTTACAATTTATAATACATACCACCTAGGTATAATTGTCAAGTGCCAATATCCAATAAAACTCCAATATGTAATTCCTATTTTTGTACAAGGAGACTTTGAGCAACTGCCTCAGAAAACTCGATCGTCATTTGGGGAACGTAGGTTTTTAACAGAGCATTGACGATAGGGGCTTTAGCGCCTTTTGCCGTAATCGCCAGGCAGCCTGTCATTTTAGTCTGTCCAATTCCGCAATCTTCTGCTAAAAAATAGCCATGCCCATCAAATTTTTCATTTAATCCCTTAAGCTTAAATGTTACCTTATCTGGTTCAATCCATTCCAATATATTCACTTCCAGTTTAATTTTCTTCTTCATTAATCCCAAATCGCTTTTAAACTCCCAAATAAGTGTCCGCTCATTTAACATCTCATGATTGATATATCCTGGGACTAGAGGTGCCCAACGATCTATGCTACTTACAAAACCCCATACCGTTTTTTTGGAAACAGGTAATATGATACTATGCACACCTTCTGACAAAGCAGTTCCCCCTTAATCATTCTATTTACATCTTTGTAATGTATGGCTGAACAATACTGAATAGAACGGTAAGGTTAGAATCTTGAACAAAATTCTAATTACGATTTCTTGTGTATTGGCAGTAGTGGTCTTTGCATGTACTTGGAATGTTCGAGGACAGGAAGTGGTAAAGGGCTAATACAGGCATATTATCGAGCTCAAGTTTCCCCATCCCCCTGGATATATTCTAAGGGGGATGGGTTTTCTACTGTCAGTTAAACCGATCCATGATTAGATTGATGCTCGCAATAACTGAATATTAAGTTATCTATGGCAAAAAGAAGTTGACGGACGTTTGTTTGACATACCTTATTGAAATGCATATAAAAAATGACCATGCCTTTATACCAACGGTCCTAAAGGCATGGTCATTATATCAAAAATCATATAGATTCATGTTTTCTACCAAAATACTGGTTATTGCCGATCAAAAAGAGAAGCCCCCGCTATTCCGGGTTTTGTCATCTCATAAGGATTTAGAATCAGATCCAATTCTTCTTCTGTCAACACATCATATTGTAAACAAAGTTCGCGAACTGATTTCCCTTTCAATATCGCTTCACGGGCAATACGTGAAACCACTTCGTACCCAAGGTGCGGATTGACTGCTGTAATCACTCCGACGCTTTGTTCGACATAATCTTTTAAATGCTGCTCATTAGCCTCAATGCCTTCCAAGCAATAATCTGTAAAGACATTGAAAGCATTGTTCATAATGCTGATTGATTGCAACAAATTGAATACAAGCACTGGCTCCATTACGTTCAACTCTAGTTGTCCCGCTTCTGATGCTAAGCAAATCGTATTATCGTTCCCGATTACTTGGAAAGCGACTTGATTAATTAATTCTGGCATGACTGGATTTACTTTACCTGGCATGATGGATGAACCTGGTTGACGGGCTGGAAGTGTGATTTCTCCTAATCCCGCTCTCGGTCCTGAAGCCATCAAACGTAAATCATTTGCAATTTTAGACATATTCATCATACATACTTTCAATGAAGCTGATACCTCAGTGTATGCATCCGTATTTTGGGTTGCATCTACTAAATGTTCTGCTCCTACAAGCGGCAAGTTACTGATTTCAGCTAAATATGTAACAACGTTTTCAATGTAACGCGGATCTGCGTTCAATCCCGTTCCCACTGCTGTTGCTCCCATATTCACTTCATATAAATGTTGACGTGATTGACTTATTCTTTTTATATCCCGATCCAAAACGCGACTGTAAGCCTCGAATTCTTGACCAAGGCGAATCGGCACTGCGTCCTGAAGATGTGTGCGTCCCATTTTGATAACATGATCAAATTGTTTTGCTTTTTTCTTTAAAACCGTACTCATCTTGGTCATTGTTTGTAACAATTGCTCCAAAAGACGCAATGTTGATAAATGAATGGCAGTTGGGAATACGTCATTGGTTGATTGAGACATGTTAACATGGCTATTTGGGCTAACATGTACATAATCACCTTTATTGTGTCCCATAAGTTCTAACGCACGGTTGGCAACGATTTCATTAATATTCATATTCATCGATGTCCCCGCACCGCCTTGAATTGGGTCAACGATGAAATATTCATGCCACTTTCCATCGATCACTTCTTCAGAAGCTTTGACGATAGCGCTTCCAATACCATCATATAACCGTTTGGTATCCATATTCGCTAAAGCGGCCGCTTTTTTAATCATGGCCAGTGCACGAATCATTTCTTCATTGACTTTGTAACCGGTAATCGGAAAATTTTCCACTGCGCGTAAAGTTTGTATACCATAATAAACATCTGCTGGAATTTCCTTTTCCCCAAGAAAGTCTTTCTCGATTCGGTATGTTTTCTCTTCTATCAACATTTCCTCTTGCCCCTTTGTTTGTTCTAGAATGTAATGTCCTCTGCAATCGGTGTTTCCATCATTTCCTTCACTTTTTTAGGATCCTGCGTCTTCGCTAATATCCACATCAACTTAGGAACGATGGCTTCTGTATTCATATTCCTGGAACGAATGATGACATTCTTGTTCACTTTTCGTCCCACTTCGTAAATATCCATATCTTCCCCTTCTTCTAAGCATTGGGTAGTAATGACAACGGATATTCCACATTGTACTAACTCATTCAATTTCTCTAAAATGTTTCTTCCTTGAAATGGAATACCACCGCTTCCATAACTTTCAATTACGATTCCCCGACATTGATTTTTCAGGAAATCAAAGAATTCAGGCTTAATACCGGGATGCAGCTTGACTAAAGCAACATCAGTACATAGGGAAGCATCCAGCTTAGCTTCCTTATTCTTTCGTGAATGAACTGGCTTTAGATACTCAATTTTATCTTTGAATATGGTCGCAATATAAGGATAGTTAATACTTTCAAACGAATCATAGCTTTTCGTTCTCAATTTAATGGCCCTCGTACCCTGAATGACTCTGCCATCAAAAACAACATATACTCCTCCAATATCTTCACAAGCAAACCGGATCGCATCAGAGATATTCCTTTTGGCATCTGTCTTTTTAAAGGCAATCGGGACCTGAGAACCAGTAATGACGATTGGTTTCCCTAAATCTTGTAACATATATGAGAGCGCAGCAGAAGTGTAAGCCATTGTATCTGTTCCATGGGTAATCACAAAGCCATCGTAATCATGGTAGTGCTTATGGATGGATTGTGCCATTTCTGTCCAATCTTCCGGCTGCATATTTGTACTATCAATATTCATCAAAGGCTTACTATCAATCTGACATAGTAAATCCAATCCCGGTAGGTGGCCTAAAATTTCGTCAGCTTTCATTTCTGGAACAAGTCCATTTTTTCCTTCTAACGATGCAATTGTACCACCTGTAGTAAGCAACATCAACTTCTTCATTTTTGATTTTAACTTTTCCAATATACTACCCCCTAATAAGCCTCCCTGTTTCACTATCATTCTAATATCTCAGAAAAGGATGTTTCCGCTGTAAATGTTCATGTAACGCGTACAACACATGTTATTATAGTCATGTTTCATAGTGAAATCAAGCGAAAGTTATTCATTACGCGTACACTTTTTTCAATATGATGTTATAATGGATTTATATAAAAGGAGAGTAATAATAATGATTTTAAATAGATTGACTACATTAAGGAAGTCCAAAAGATGGTCTTTGCAATATACCGCTGACAGGCTCGGAATCGCCAAAAGTACCTATGCCGGTTACGAATCGGGCCACCGCCGCCCTTCATTAGAAACGATTAATTTATTGGCAGGCTTATATGATACCTCAACTGATTACATTCTGGGTCGAGTAGATTATCAATCTAAGGATATGGATAATGAGTCGCCTCAAGTCATGGAATTAACGGATTTACCAGATATGAAGCTAGCTGTAGATGGAATTACCCTGTCTGAAGAGGAAACGATTCAATTTATCGCTTTTATTAGAGCTAAACGGGAAGTGGAAATAAATCGCGATAAACAAAATGAAACATAGGCAGACATTGAGTTTAAACTGGTATTTGGTAAAAGAAGCGTACTTCATCAGCAGGTTCTTATACTGCCTGACATGTTCATTTCATTATAACTGTAATATACCGCGGCTTTCATCAATTAGGATAGGTCGGTTCGCCCATTTTGACGGTTGCACGTAATTATTTCTGTGTTTAGAAATTTAAATTTCATTAACTAATATATAGAAGATAGTCGGTTTTTTTAAAAAATCATCCATCTTCATTTTCTGTTGTCCTCTTTAGACTTATTCATTTTCCCTCTTTATCTATTTGCAATGAAAGAAAAAACATGGCAAAGATCATGGTTTCCCCCGGTGAATTAATCAAAAAAGAAGCAACATGAAGTGAGCGTTATGTCTTAAATCATGTGCTTCTATTATTGGAATCCTTAAAGAAATGAAAATTCCTCAATATAATGTCTCAACAGATATGCTACATTTCCATTTTTTAAGGCATTTCATCTTCTTTTTCCCTATTCTTGAAAGCTTCATGAGTGACAATATCCTCAATCTGTTCATACTGGCGGCTGTGTTCCTTCTCTTCGCTAATTCTATTATTGGGTAAATTTCCTGGATGTCCTTTTTCTTTATGATTAAAATTTTTACCACGACTCATAACTCATTCTCTCCTTTCCATTCATTGTTTGTCTAGTTTTCCCAAGCACGAAAAAAATATGATTTAATTTCTCTTTTTACAGTTTTTGCAAAAGGGTTGGTTTACCTGTAATTTTCAGCTGATCTTGCGCGACTTATTTCTAAGTGCCAAGAAATTATTAATTCAATCCTTTCAAATTACTCGAATCTGAATAAAGAGCTCAAAAAGAACAGAAACCGCCAGATTCCTGTTCTTTTTGTTTATAGGTTTCCCGACTACTTACATATTTAATAACAATATTTTTGATAACA
This sequence comes from Peribacillus sp. S4, assembly GCF_046715815.1. Lineage (NCBI taxonomy): Bacteria > Bacillati > Bacillota > Bacilli > Caryophanales > Bacillaceae > Peribacillus > Peribacillus sp. S4. The sequence goes on from NZ_CP175708.1 coordinate 2,974,923, forward strand.
AAAAATGCTAGGAGAACGTTACCACGGAAGGTCGCCACTTTCTTGAAATGCCCGCAATATGATGAGGAGCGGTTCTGCAACATCCTCCAATTATATTTGCCCCCGCATGGTGCCAATCTTCAGATTTCACATCGAGCCTATTACATGATTCTGGACCATGCCATGTTTTAGTTTCTGGATTATATGATTCACCGGAATTCGGATAAACGATAATTGGTTTATGCGTGTTTGCACGCAACACCTGTATGGCTTCCGTGATAACTGATACAGGCGCACAGTTGATGCCAATTGCGGCAATTTGCTCACTGTCCCCAAACAATCTGGCACACTCCTCCAGCAATGTGCCGTCACTTATCGCTTTTTCATTTTTCAAAGAAAAGGACAGCCAAGCATAAACTTCTGGATAATCTTTCAATAATGAATGTAATACTTTTGCTTCTTGCAGGGAAGGAATCGTTTCAAATGCTAAAATGTCAGCTCCTGCTTCAATCAAAGCTGATATTCGTGAGCGATGAAATGCCGCCAAAGTTTCATCTGAAACACCATAATTCCCAACATACTCTGAACCATCTGCAAGATAAGCCCCATAAGGTCCAACTGATGCAGCAACCAATGGCTTAGGTCTAATCGTTTGATATTCTTCCTTCCAAAAGTCATCTCTTGCTTTTCTTGCTAGTAAAACCGTTTTCCTGATTAGATCCAATGCCTCTTTTTCTTGTATTCCGCGGAGGGCGAAACCTTCAACTGTTGCTTGATAGCTTGCCGTTATCGCACAGTCAGCACCAGCTCGAAAGTAGTCAGAGTGCACCTGGTAAATCACTTCTGGATTTTCAAGTAATACACGTGCAGACCACAGGGGATCGTCCAAATCACACCCATGACTTTCAAGCTCTGTAGCTAAAGCTCCGTCCAAAATCATAACTGAATGACCTTGTAAAATTGCTTCAATTGGGTTAATTTTATTTTTCATGGTCTACTCCTCTTTTCTTTATGGTTTGTGTCAGATAATAACTTCCATAGCAAAACAAAATAAACGGAATGCCACAATATAGTGCTATTCTTTGTGTAGGATCAAATGCAATTCCTATGCAAGAAGCAAGACATAGCATAAATGAAACGATTGGTACGAATGGATATAATGGTGTATGATAAGCCAAATCATTAACTGAGTTTCCTTCGTTTATATATCGTCTGCGAAATAGAAACTGTGACGCGCTAATACTCATCCAAACTATAACCACGGCTAGTCCAGAAATGGATACAAGCACTATATATACAGTATCCGGCGCAATAATACTCGAGAAAAGTGCTAAAACACCGCCCAGCATACTGAAAAGGACTGCATTCAAGGGAACACCCCGTTTTGTCAATTTTGCAAATATTGGTGAAATAGTTTTCTTATCTGCAAGTGACCAAAGCATCCTAGATGAGGCATATAGTCCTGAGTTCGCAGCGGACAAAATGGCAGTTAATATAACAAAGTTCATAATATCCGCTGCATATGGCACTCCAATTCGTTCTAGAACGGCAACAAAGGGGCTCTCTAATACGCTTGCATCCGAAACAGGCAATAATGCGGATAAAACAACGATGGTACCTACAAAAAAGATAATCAATCTCCATAATGTCATACGGATTGCCTTTGGAATCGTTTTTTCCGGATTCACAGTTTCTCCAGCTGCAACTCCGATCAATTCAGTTCCAGAAAATGCAAAATTCACCGCGAGCATCGTCATTAGAATGGCAAAAGCACCATTTGGAAATAAACCTGCACTTGTAACATTGGAAAATAACGGAGCTGATTGTGCGTTAATCATTGGAATGAAACCTATCATTGCCGCAGCTCCCAGAATAATGAATATTACAATAGCAAATACCTTTATAGACGCAAACCAGAATTCGGATTCAGCAAAAAACTTAACGGTCCACGCATTTAATGCCAAAACCAAAATGGCAAATAGAGCACTCCATATCCAGACACTGATTGATGGAAACCATCGCTGCATCAACAATCCTGCAGCCGTGAATTCCGAACCTAGTGCAACAGTCCAGGTTAGCCAATACAACCAGGCTACTGTATACCCTGTCCCTGGTCCGATGTATTTGGCTGCGTAACTATGAAACGCACCTGTCTCGGGCATATGCACTGATAGTTCACCTAGACATAGCATGACAAGATAAACCACCAATGCACCAATCAGATACGAAAGGATGGTTCCGAACGGACCAGCCTGTTGAATCGTATAACCCGAACTTAAGAATAAACCAGTTCCAATCACCCCGCCAAGCGATAGCATTATTATATGCCGTGCTTGCATTTGCCTTTGAAAATCATGCTTCCTTTTGTTATCCATTCTTACTCTCCTTAATCTTGCATCCAGAAAAAACGAAAACGCACTCTAAAAAAGAGTGCGTTACTGACAAATAAACACGTACGGTCTTATCTATCAAGGTTTCACCCCCTGGAATTAGCACAGTGTCTTTGTAGACCTGTTGCTGAGGTTTCATAGGGCCAGTCCCTCCACCTCTCTGGATAAGAAATTATTTTTTTATAACTGTATCAATCTATGAAAAATTTGTCAAGTTTTGTTTCGGAATGTAAAGACTTCCTTTTAAATGCTAACGATCATGGCGTCTGCGGCATTAATATTAAAAGGTTGCTTATTTTTGGAACAGGCGCTAAGCGTATTATAATGGCAAATAAAACTAACCGGGGTCATTTTGGTCTTAAAAATGGCAACATCTTAAAAGATGTCGCCATTTTTTTCTTTTTCCTTAAGGACGTTCTATTTCAAATAATTCCCCTAGTTTTGTATAAGTATGACCTGCTAATCTTGCTACAGGTTTTAGCCCATTCGGGTCAATACGGCCATTATGGTAAATATCTTGCTCTATATGATAGCAGACTATTTTCCCTATCAGTAAATCACAACCAGGTTCATTCTTGGAACCTGCCAATGGAATCGATTGCTCTAATGTACATTCAAAACGCACCTTCGCTTCTTCCAATCCTGGTACGGATACCCTATCACTAACAGCCAGCGTGAAATTAGTAAGACCCAATTCACTTTCTTCAGATGGGAGTTCCTTGGCCGTTCGATTTGCATCAGCAACATTATTTTCGTCAGTGATATGAACAACGAACTCACCTGTTTGAATTGCATTTCGGGCTGTATCCTTTGAAACTCCTTCTTTCCGTTGAACAGAAATGGAAATCATCGGAGGATTTGAACTGACTATGTTAAAAAAGCTGAACGGCGCTATATTGATTGTACCGGTTTCGGATTGTGTCGTAACCAGCGCTATAGGTCTCGGTATAATACTTCCAGTCAAAAACTTATAATTATCCCGTTCAGTCAGACTTTCAGGGTTAACAGAAATCATCTTCATTCCCCCTCATTCTTATAAAAAGTTCTTTTGAAACCATGAACCTGCTGCATCAACCTCTGAACGTGTCAACTGATGACCATAATTTTCCCATTGAACTTCAACTGTAGCGCCAGCTTGCTGTAAAAGTTGATTAAGCTCTTCAGTTTCTTCTGCCGGGCAAATCGGATCGTTTTTACCTGCAGCAATAAATACAGGTATATCTGAAAGGGGCGGCAAAGCAATCCCTCGTCTTGGAACCATTGGATGATGAAGAATTGCTCCTTGTAAGGCCCCCTCGTAATGGAACAGCAAACTTGCCGCTATATTTGCACCATTGGAATAACCTAATGCCACCACTCTGTCACGGTCGAAGTCATATTTTCCGGACGCTGATTCCAAGAAGTCATAAAGCTCCTTCGTTCGGAAAATCAAATCCTCTTCATCAAAAACCCCTTCAGCTAACCGTCGGAAAAAACGGGGCATTCCATTTTCAAGTACATTTCCCCGTACGCTCAGTACGGACGAACCGGGTGAAACCATTTCGGATAATGGCAAGAGATCTGTTTCCGTTCCTCCAGTGCCATGTAACAGCAGTAGTAACGGAGCTTCTGGATTACTTCCTTTTTGAAAAATATGTTTCATCATTTATCCTCCTCTAGTACTCTCGGCACTGCCGGCAGTAACGTTTTTTCCATAACTTCCCGCTTTTCTTCCAACCATGGCGGCAGCATTAATTTACTGCCCATCGTTTCCTTCGTTTCATCATGAGCAAAGCCAGGTGGATCTGTGGCAACTTCAAAGAGTATGCCTCCATCTTCCCTGAAATAAATCGCATCGAAGTATTGTCGGTCTGTAAAGGGGGTCACACCATAGCCATGGTTACCGATATGGTCCCTCCATTCTTTATGATCTTCCTTATCGCTCGCACGCCATGCAATGTGATGGACAGTTCCCACTCCGATTTTACCGTTTGGTAAAACCGTTTTTTTAACATCGATCAAATTGCCGATATCCGATGTGGATTTGAAGCGGATGAAATCGCCCTCTTCCCCAACCTTTTGAAGGCCCATCACTTCCTCTAATAGTTCCATCGTTTTGTTCGGTTTTGACGTCAATAATACAGCTCCGCCGAAACCCTTGACCGCCTTATCAGCTGGTACACCGCCGAATGACCACTCGCTATTTTTACCTTCTCTACGCTCAGCCAGTTCAAGTTGCAAACCATGTGGGTCTTGGAACTCAAGATATTCCTCACCGAAACGTGAAACCTTTTCAAAGTCTATATTAAATTTATCCAAACGATTTTCCCAGAAGCCCATTGAACCCTCCGGAACGGCATATGTTGTAATCCCCACTTGTCCGGAGCCAATTGTCCCTCGGTATGCCTCAGGCCAAGGAAAGAAAGTGATGATTGTGCCCGGTGAACCGGATTCATCTCCGAAATATAAATGATAGGTGCCTGGATCATCAAAATTAACGGTTTTCTTCACCATACGCATTCCCAATACTCCAGCATAAAAATCCACATTCTCTTGAGGATTGCCTACAATTGCGGTTATATGATGTATCCCTGCATTTTGTTTTTGCATGCCGATTACTTCCTTTCCCGTTGATTAATTAGTTGATTTTGTATTAAGTGGTTTTAAATTCGATTCAATATCCCTTCTTTTCGATTCCAAAAAAGGTGGCAGGGCAAGGTTCTCACCTAGATGCTGCTCAGCTTCATCCACTTCAAAACCAGGTCCATCAGTAGCTAATTCAAATAATATGCCATTCGGCTCCCTAAAATAGAGTGAACGGAAATAAAAGCGGTCCACATATCCCGAGTTCACGAATTTCGATTCACTAATCTTTTCTACCCATTTTCTCAATTCTTCTTCATCATCCACCCGAAAGGCAACATGGTGTACTCCACCCCTCCCCAGCCTTTCCCGAGGTATGTCATTCCTTTCTTCAATATGAAGTTCTGCTCCAGTTCCTCCTTCACCTGTCTCGTAAACGACTATCGGATTTTGCCCCCTGATTACGGATGGGTATGTGCCTGATTTCCTGAACCCCAATACCTCGATAAGAACACTTTCTGTTTGTTCAATATTGGGTACTGTGAGTTTTACTGGTCCTAATCCAAGTATGGAAAACTCTTGCGGGACTGGGCTTCCATCCCACGGAAATCCTCCATCAACGCCGTTATTATCCTGATCGGAAACCAGAAGAAGCCTCTGCCCTTCAGGATCTTTAAAAGAAAGCACCTTTCTTTCAAAACGGCTCGATATTTCATCGTGCTCAACATTGAATTCCACAAACCGTTTTTTCCAATATTCTAGCGCTTCATCATCCCTCACCCTTAAAGAAATTTCTGAAATGCTATTGTTTCCCTCATGAGTGCGGGCAGCATTCGGAATTTCAAAAAACGTCAATTCCGTACCCGGTGAACCAATTTGATCTCCATAAAATAAGTGATACACACGAACATCATCTTGATTCACCGTTTTTTTGATTAATCGCATCCCTAAGACTTTTGTGTAGAATTCAAAGTTATTTCCCGCTTTTGCTGTAATCGCCGAAACATGATGTAATCCTTTTAATTCCATCCGTACCACTCCTATCTTTATAAATCTCCCCTTACGGAGATGAATTAATCCGCTAATAATATCTCGAATTAAAGGTATTTAACCTAACATAATACTTTTAATGCAAATATCTTGATTTAAAGATAAACGACAGTGATAAAATTGTCAACCATTTTCATTCAAATAATTTCAACCGGATTCACTTATCATAAAATAAAAAATACAGGCCAAAATAAATCGGTATAAGAATGGAGGTTGTGATATATGGTTAAAGATTTTTTTAGTGCAATTGAAGATAGACGCTCTTATTATTCCCTTAGCAAGGAACATGTTGTTCCTGATAAAAGGATTAAAGAAGTTATCGATCATGCCGTTCAATACTCCCCTTCCGCTTTCAACTCCCAAAGTGCCAGAGTGATTGTATTAACTGGTCAAAGCCACGACCAATTATGGGATATAACGAAAGAAACATTAAAAAAAGCAGCCGATGGCAAAGATTTTACAAAAACGGAAGAAAAAATGAGATCATTTATAAATGGTTATGGAACGGTTTTATTCTTTGAAGACCAGGCCAAAATAAATAGGCTACAAGAACAATACAAAACGTATGCCGAAAATTTTCCGATTTGGTCGAACCAATCTTCTGCCATTTTACAATTTGTCGTATGGACTTCTTTGGAAATTGAGGGGTTTGGTGCAAGCCTTCAGCATTATAATCCTTTAATCGATGACGAAGTGAGAAAGACATGGGATATATCACGAGATTGGAAACTCATCGCACAGTTGCCTTTTGGAAAACCCACTGCAGAACCTGGCGATAAAGACTTCTCACCACTTGAAGAACGTGTGAAATATTATCAATGATACAATAGAGACTGGCTCTACTTAACGAGCCAGCCCTTTTATTTTATTTCGCTTTAGTAATCCGGAAATGTTGCAAAAAATTTTGAAAATATCAATGACGCAAAGCCTATATACTCAACAACCGGCATGATTTTGATATCCTCACTGACGTTTAACACGTACATTTCACATCCCCCTATTAATCTTATTGAATTGGTGAAGAACGCCCTGGCAGCCATTCCTTCAAATAATATGGGAGTACACCGGAATATTGTCTAGCAGCATGTCCACTTTTCAGTAGGCTATATGTCTTATCCTTACATGTTAAATGCTCCATTACCGGATAAATCATTTCCTGTGGGACCAGTCGATCATACTTACTTGCTATGACCAAAACACTAGCATCAATTTTCGATAGCTTCGCTTTTTTTCCCCTTACCTTAAAACCACCATTAACCAAGCTATTTTTTATCAATAAATCCTTGGTTATTTGTTTTGCGGCTGCTCCGGATAACGGTACATGCCCATTAGCCCAAGCATTGAAGCGGCGCCAGTTTTGAACGTATTTTTCATCATCCGCTTGATTCAATAAAGATAAATAAGGTGATATATAGACGGGCGATGTAATTAACCTGATACCATATTTAACTGCACTGGCCGGTATCGTTTGATAAATATCTATTGTCTCGTCAAAATCCGCTGTTCCTTCTTTTAACGCTCCCTGCCATTGATCAAAAAATTCCGAGGCACTGAAATCCACCGGGGTCACGGAAAGTATCAAATTCTTGATGGGCTCGTCTGCAATGGCAGCATATATTGCGGCTATTGTACCTCCGAGGCAAAACCCCATGACTGTAATTTCTGATGCTCCAGAGTGACGTAATGCACGCTGCACTCCTTTTTGAATATAATCGACGATATAATCTTCGATCGATATGTCACCATCTTCAAAGCCCGGGCTTCCAAAATCAAGCAAATACACATCAAAACCTTCATTTACAAAAGATTCTATTAAACTATTCCCCGGAGATAAATCAAGGATCAAAGGAGTATTGATTAGTGAATATATAAGAAAAACCGGTACATCATATTTTTTTTGTGCTGAGGGATAAAACCAAAGCGTTGATTTGTTTTTTTTCCACACCGCTATTTTCGGAGTCAGTCCCATTTCAGGCATTGGCTGATTGGGAATATCCAATAAATGTTGCCATTTAGTTTTGGATTCAGAGTGATTTTTCGGCACTTTCCGCTTAGCCATTTGAATTCTCCTGATCAACTGAATTGAACTCAGGCAGCTGTGAGCTTAACAATAAGGAGTTATTTATAAAATCAGATAACCTTTTTTTACTCCCTTCCTTTTCATTGGATGCCAATCTTGATTTCTTTTTGATGCTGCGGGATGAATTGGCATTGCCTTTATTGCGAATTGAAGAATTACCCCCGACATTCCCGCCCCTATTCTCTACTAGTATAGAGACCAATTCTTCCAACCCATCAATTTTTTCTTCGAGTTGGATGACTAATTTCGCTAAACTCGCCACATCTTTTTTTGTTGGATAATTCATGATGATGGACATTCTTTCTGAGGTTTCCTGAAGACTATTTATTCTTGGTACCTGCATTTGCGCATTATTGCTCACTCTTTCGATTAATTCGCGATTATTCAGCAGATTTTGAATTTTACTATTCAGCTGTTGCTCTTTTTGTGTGCCCAGTAATTTAAGCCCTTTATAAAAATTGGATTTTTCCGCCATATATTTCTTCCTTCCTTTCTCCTCTGTTTATACTAATGCTGATATTCCACCGTCAATGATCAAAATATGACCCACCATATAGTCAGAAGCCTGTGAGGCTAAAAAAACGGCGGCACCCTTTAAATCATCTTCATCGCCAAACCTGCCAGCCGGAGTTTTACCTAATATGTCATAGTTAGACTTTTCAAGAATTTTCTTTGTGATTTTAGTCGGGAAAAATCCAGGTGCAATTGCATTGACTTGAATGCCGTATCTAGCAAGTTTAACTCCTAAATCCTTGGTCATTGTAATGATGGCACCCTTACTGGTGTTATAAGCTATCGTATCCAAAAGCTCAGGAAACGTCCCGCCAAGACCTGATACCGATGCAATATTTATGATTTTTCCAAAATTTTGCTGCTTCATGACTTTCGCTACAGCCTGTGAAAACAGGAATGTACCTGTAACGTTAACATTCAATACTTTTTCCCACTTGTCCTTGGGAAGATCCAAAAGCGGACCTGACCAAGACGTACCGCTATTATTGACAAGAATATCAATCGTGCCGAATTGAGCAACCGTTTCCTGAACGACATGGTCAATGGCGCTCACATCGGTGATATCACATTCAAAGGCAACGGCATTAACACCCATCGATTGCAAGTCTTCACATACCTCCTTACATACAGGCAGATTTCGTGAAGCAATGACTATGTTTGCGCCAGCCTCTCCCAACGCCATGGCGATCTGTTTGCCCAGTCCTCTGCCGCCGCCGGTAATGATAGCCGTTTTATTAGTCAAATCGAACATATTACTCAATGTAGTCAACTTTTCAGCCCTTCCTTAATGAAGTATTATTTATATAAAACCGTCTATATCATTATAGAAAAGCCTATCCAATATTGTGCTTAAAATAGCCTAATGCCTCTGCCTTTTGTTTCATCAACATGTATCTTATATTTAATAAGCATGCTTCTGTCAGCTAGCAGAAATTGAGCCTGCTGGAAACGTAATTCGGCAGGGCGGTAATTTATTTGATCAATTCATTTCTTAGATCCGCACAGCGGTAATTTAAAAACTCTGGAAATCGCTGGATTATTTGACTGATTGAGCAAAATCGGATACTTAACCTGTTTTGTCGTTTACACTATAGAATAGTAAGGAGGTTAAAAAATGACAATACATCACTTTCATTTAACTGCGGAGTGGCCTGGCGGCAGAAATGATAGCGGCACGATTCATTCAGGGAATCTTCAAACACAGATAAGCATTCCTACGGAAATGGAAGGACCAGGGATTGGAACTAATCCCGATGAAATGCTGCTTGGAGCGGCATCGACCTGCTATATCATTACCTATGCTGCCATGTTAGAGCGGTCCCATATAGAAAAGGTGAGCTTGACCATGCAATCGGAAGCGTTAGTGGATGTTACGAATGGTGTATTCACCTATAAGAAAATCATTCATCGCCCAGCACTTATATTGGTGCCGGGTACTTCTGAAAAAGTGGTTGAAAAAGCGGGGAGACTTGCTGAAAAAGCCGAGACTTCATGTATGATTTCCCGGGCGATCAAAGGGAATGTAGCAGTGGAGTTGATTGCGGAAATTTCCATAGCACAGTAACCTTGAATAAACGGAAAAAGTGCCTAACCCTATATCGGTTTAGGCACTTTTTGAACTATTGAATGGTATTCACTTTATTTTCAACCTCGCGGCACACTTCATCAGCCGTTAAACCATTTGCCTCAATGATAGACGCTTTTAATGAAGTATCGCTTATACCCATCACATTACTTTCCAAACCTGTTACCACACAACAATCCACGTTTTTTGCGTCAGCTTCTTGTTTAATTTCCACAACATCAAAACCTTTTTCACGAAGTGCTTCCTGAATATTCGTTAATGATTCTTCAACACCGATTCTTGACATCAACACACACCTCCTCTACCTTCTAACCTGTCCTTATCCCCCTCAATATATGTATAGAATGCAAAGGAAATAGGAAAAGTAATATCGAGGTGATAAACATGAATGGAAAAAACAAGAAAGATGCTTCACAAACTCGTTTAGGTTCTTCTCAGGTAGAGGGGCAAGGTACTACTACAAAAGAAACCGGGTCCTTCACTCAACCCTCTTCACTTAAAAAGCAAAAGCGTACCTGATAAAAGTGAATCCTAAATCAACCATGAAATTCAAACCATGATACGAAAAAAACGCTTGGTTTATCCGCCAAGCGTTTTCCGCTGCATGATTCTTTTTTGTTTTACATTAAAATCAGGGACTTCTCTTACATATTTTGCTTTCTGATTTCCTCATGGATCTTTAGATCATTCAATTGATCTCCATCAATTGTTTTTGAATTCATTTTTCCTTTTCCGGCTCCATCTGGGTTTAAATCACTTGCCCTTAAATTATTATTGCGAGATGCTTGCTCGTTCCATTTGGTCATCTTGATCTCCTCCTCAGTCCTTTATCCTTCCCAAACCTAAGAATATTCATGAATACACCCCATCATTTATTGCAAAGATAAAAATGGAGGTGGTTTTATTGGAACCAAACAAACCCGGCAATAAGAATGTACCGGATTTTAAAGAGTTGAACGATCGTATCATAAGAGAAGCGTCACAGAGTCCCCGTTTAGTGATTAAAACCAATTTGGATGCAAAGAATGTAAATGATGAAAACCCTTATACAGATCGCATTAACAGTGAAGGTTTTTCTGATTTTTTTGAGGAATAAAACAAAAACATACTTGGCAGCATCAACCTAATGGTTCTCGCACCAGTTGAACTATAATTGGAACGTAAGGTGCGAGACTCCTGCGGGAAAAGCGAGTCCATGAGAGGCCCCACAAGCGCAAATGCGCCGAGGGCGGACAGCCCGCGGAAAGCGAGTGCCCTACATTCCAATCAATGTTCAAATTGCACAAACCCATAATAAAAACCGGCTTAATTAGCCGGTTAATCTTAAAAATATTTTTTCTTCCAAAAAATGAATGCAGTCGTCCCCGCCAAAGTGATGGCAATTAATAATGTAAAAATGAAAGCAAACCGATTATGTTCAAATGGCAGTTCCACATTCATTCCGTAAAAACTTGCCACCATCGTCGGAAGCGTTAATATAATGGTCACTGATGTTAGAAACTTCATGGCATTATTGACATTATTGGAAATGATCGAAGCGAATGCATCCATCATACCGCTAAGAATGGATAGATACACTTCTGCCATTTCGATAGCCTGAGCATTTTCGATGATTACATCCTCAAGCAATTCTTTATCTTCTTCATACATTTTCAGATAATTAAATCGGAGGATCTTATCAAGGACTACACGATTGGATTTCAATGATGTCGTAAAATAAACCAGGCTTTTTTCCAAAGCAAGGAAAGTGTATAATTCTTTATTTTTCATCGACTGATGTAATTCACGTTCGGCTTCATTAGTCATCTTGTTAATCTGTTTCAGGTAACGTAAATAATAGGATGAAATCTCGAATAATATTTGTAAAGCAAATCTCGTCTTCTTATTGGTGAAGAATCCTTTGATCTTATTGTTTTTGAAATTCGCCAATATCGGAGTTTCTTTCAGAGATACCGTAATGAAACAGTCTTTGGTAAAGATCATGCCTATGGGAATCGTTTCAAAAATCGGTAAGTCGGCTTCATCCCTGGTCAAATATGGGAAGTCGACAATTATTAAAACATTATCATCCTCTTTTTCGATTCGCGGTCTTTCCTCATCATCTAGTGGATCTTTCATGAAATTGATCGGTAACTTCAAAGTCGAGCATATATAATCTATTTCAGCTTCTGTGGGCGCGACAATGTTCACCCAGGAACCTTTTGTCATTTCCTCGATATTGTTCAGGTGACGGTTCTCATCCGTCTTGTAGATTTCAATCATTTTTTGACCTCCTCTTCTATAGAGAAAGCCTTATTTACCTTCTTCGAGCAGATACTCAGGGAGAATAACAGTCTCGACTTCTAGCATCATATTGGCTTCCTCTTGCTTTCTGGGTTCAGGATCATAAGAACTGCTGCTCACTCGTATCCACTTCCTTTCGATTCTTTTATCTTAATCCTTATTCATTTAAAGTACAATAAAGAATTTAATACCTTGAATCCTTGTTCAGATTTCGTAATCATCTGACTTTTATCAATTGATAAATAAAATGCCACTACAAAAAAAACGCCTGGGTAGCCCCAAGCGATAGTTAGTAGACAAAAAGGGTTCGGAAAACGTAACTGATGTTCCTAAACCACCTGATTCAAAACACACCTTCAACTCCTCGGGTATGGTTACAATTTTCAGATGTTGATTTCCACTCCAGTTTGTTTAAAATCATGGTTCGAAATGGTCTCATCCTGAATCATGATTTTAAAGAAGCTCCGGTTATCATTCATTTTTTTACTTTTTATATGGATGAAACCCTCATTAGATTGAAGAAATTTGCGACACTCCTGCCGAAGTACTGGCTAGCAGATACCACAGGCGATTGCTTTGAAACGGCTTGGCAGACAGTCTTGCGGAAAAGGTGCGGATTTCCAAATCAAAAGAACTTTTTAATTAAAAAAACGCAGACAAACTGAACAAGTTTGTCTGCAATCTTGGGTACTCCCAAGCGATCCTGATTGCTTTATCCATGCTTAGCATTATTATAATAGTGAACACCGTACATGGCGCCTTCGTCCACCATTTTATTGTCATCATGATCATATGGATCAGGGTGACCCGCCTTTTCAATTACAGGATCCAGCTCTGAAGCCGTCCTATTCCAAAAGCCTACCGTTTTTGCTTTTGCATTTGACCACATGTCCTTCACTTTTCCTCTGTTCGTTTTATTCGATAAAAATGAGACTCCGGCAACTCCGACTCCTAGTAATATCGCGTTTCTTCCTATTGCCATCATTACCTTCCCCCTTATTTATTTGGCTTACTGTATATATACCCGCCGCCAGTTCATGTAAACCTTTATTTATATGGAGGAATTTGATAAAAGAAATTAGGTTTCATTATTTCATTGTTATATGGCTGATGGAAAACATGGGTCGTGGCTGGTGACACCGGTGGAATTAACCAGGTCCAATCCCCCGTTACTTTCCGGTCATATGAGGCTTCTTTTTCTTCGAATTTCTTAAATTGCTTAGCTGCTGTATGGTGATCAACAATGCTGACTCCGTGTTTTTTATACGAATGAAGGACTGCTTCATTCAGTTCGATAAGGGCTCGATCTTTCCATAAACTCGAATCACGTTTAATATCCAGGCCCATCCTCTCACCGATTGCCGGCAGCATATTGTAGCGTTCTTCATCAGCAAGATTCCTAGCACCGATTTCCGTTCCCATGTACCACCCATTAAATGGTGCAGCTGAATAAGTAATACCGCCAATTTCCAGCCTCATACCAGATATGATTGGAACTGCGTACCATTTTAGTTTAAGATCTTCGAACCATGTCAGTTCAGGGTGGGTGATTTGAACCTCTTTAACGAGGCTTTCAGGTATATCATGAAAACTAGCGGTTTTTCCGTTCACTTGGACTACAAGGGGTAAAATATCGAAAGGTCCGAATTTCCCTTCCCACCCTAATGCCATACATCGCTTGGTGAATTCGATTGAACTTGAATCGCCGATTACACCATGTTCCGTCTCATATCCTGCATAACGAATAAGTTGATGATTCCAAATATCCACTTTTCGATCATGATCTTTCTGTTTGAAAATTGTAATCACAGGTCTGATATTCCCATTATTCGTAGCATATTCGATATGCTCGAAGAGGGCCGATACCATTTGTTCTTCGCTTTGAATCATTCTTTTATCAATCACCCTTAGTGATTCCCAAAAAAAGCGCCCAATGCAACGATTGCTATTCCGCCAAGCTAATTTAGCACCATACACCAATTCTTCATATGTATGTTCATATCTGCCTGTTTCATTTATTTCCTTTTTAATTTGTTCGATCCTGCCATTTATGTCCTCTTCCGTTTTCAATAATTCCGGATAACTTGTCCTGATAAAGGATACGGCCTCTTGCAGTAACTCACTCATCTTTCCCACGGATCCTTCCATTTGCAAAACTTTGACTTCAATATTAAAATAACATATTTTACATGGTATCTCTAAACAACACATTTTTTAAAAGCAAGCTTTTTTTTAAAATGTGGCAAATCCGAGGCGGAATCCTTTTCATGATACTTAAAGTAAGCTCGTGAATTTCTTATACTATAACATCTCTAGTAACTAAATAATTTTCGGTAAAGTTGTTACATATGAGGTAAATGCATTATAATATATTAATAATGAGGTGATATGATGAATAATACGACACTTTGTCCACGATTTGAAAAAGGAATGCAAATCTTGAGTAAACGCTGGACTGGATTGATTGTCAATCAATTACTTAATGGCCCTCAAAGGTTTTGTAATATTGAATCTGCATTCCCGATAAGCGGCAGGATTCTTTCTGAACGTTTAAAGGACTTGGAAATTGAAGGTATTGTTAAAAGGGACGTATATCCAGAGACACCGGTCAGGATTGAATATTCTTTAACTGATAAAGGCAAGGCCCTTGCACCGGTTATGAACGAAATTCAAAATTGGGCACAAGAATGGCTCGACCCAATACAGAATCAATGATATAGGCTAAAGATAAGGGAGGAAGATCTGCCAGATGCGGACTTCCTCCTTTTTTTGTTTAAGCTCCAGCGACTAGTGGTATATTTTTTACAGATAGAATAACACTAGGTTTATTCCAAATTTATGGGCGGTGAATTCATGAAACAAGCAGATTGCATTATTATTGGTGGAGGTATAGCCGGGATTCAGGCAGCCATCCAGCTAGGAAGATATAAACATGATATTATCGTCATTGATTCTGCTCAAGGCCGCTCCTCCATTGCCAAGGCATACCATAACATTCTTGGGTGGCCAGACGGGGTAAGCGGGAAACAATTAAGGACCCTTGGCAGGCAGCACGCTGAAAAATTCGGTGTCGAATTCATGGATGATACAGTGACATCTCTAGAAAAAAAGCAGGACAAGTTTTTTATCCAAACTAAAAATGACAGGGAATATCAAGCAAAAATGATTTTTCTTGGTACTGGCATTACCGATAACATTCCTCCAATCAAAAACATCTATTCAACTCTTGGGACATCCACATATATATGCCCTGACTGTGATGGATATGAGATCATGGATAAGCAAACCGTTGTTCTTGGTGGCGGAAATACGGGTGCAGGCATGGCGCTTACTCTATTATATTGGTCAAAAGATATCATTTACGTAAACCATTTGAAATCTAAAATTGATGATGAGTATAGAGATAAGTTAACGGCAAATCACATTCCCGTAATTGAAGAGGAAGTTTGTGAGGTTCATGTCGATGCCAATCAGGAGTTAACGGGCATAGAATTAGTATCTGGTAAAATTATCAGAACTGAAAAGGCATTTACGGCGTTTAAAGGGAACAAGCTTAATAATGGCCTAGCCTTACAATTAGGTGTGCAGGTCAATGAAAACAATCATGTCGTGGTTCATCCCCGGACTAAAGAAACGAATATTAAAGGAGTCTGGGCAGGCGGCGACCTCGTTGCCCATTCCGAACAAGTCACCATTTCCATGGGAGATGGCACCCAGTCAGCGATATGGATTCATAAGAGGCTGTTAGGCCATCCACTTCCTTATGATTGACAGTTTCCTGAATTAAAAGGCGCCCTGTTCACCAGGCCGCCTTTTACATTGGTATTTAAAAGCTTTTCCAGGTCAGTCATTCAATACACCTCTACATTCGATTCCTTCCCTTAAAAACCTTAACCAAAATGAGTATGACCGCGATGATAAGCAAGATATGTATAAAGCCTGCAGCCACTTTGAAGACTAAACCAAGAACCCATAATAATATTATTACACCAATAATCGTCCAAATCATGATAATCCCCCTTTCTTCCCTTTTAAAGGACTTTTTATTAATAAGAATTCCACTTACATTTAAAATACCCATATCTTTCTCTAACAAACCTCCCCCTTATTTTTTACATAAAACTGTAAATGCTGTAAATGATAATAAAGAAATAAGGAATCTTCCATATTGATTATCATTCACCATTAGGAAGAGACTTTCAGATTTTTAAAGGTTCTACAGTTCTTCATTTAGGCAGAAAAAATCATTAAAAAGAAGGAGTCGTTCATTCATGAAAAAGTTTTTCGTCATCTGTTTAACAGCCTGTTCCCTATTCTTAGTCAACCTTAATCATCCGGCTGCACAGGAAAATAAAGCAAAGACTGAAAGTGTACAATTCACTGATGCTCAAAAATCGGAAATCGCTAAGATCCAAAAACAAATACTTGCTGACAAAAAGATATTGATCGAAAAATATGTTGAGTATGGCGCGCTTTCGAAAGAAGAAGCCGATAAAATGGTTTCACATTTTGAAAAACATTATAAAATGATGGAAGAACATAATTTCCAAATACCGCCGCACCGTCCGCATACAGGACATATGCATAAGTAATTGTAAGTTTTTGCCGATATATCCAGATAATCCGACCTGATAAAAAGGCCGGATTATTTTCATTTCTTTCGTCCTTGATAAATAAACATGACGCGTTTACCATTTACTAAAGGATTTTATTTCTCTTTAGCGAAATACATAACTATGAGAAATGAAAGGGTGAAAAGGATGAACAAAATAGGTATAACAGCAAGAGACTTATTTCACTTGAAATCAGTAACCGATCCAAAGCTATCACCGGATGGCAGCATGGCGGTTTATGTCCAAACCAGAATAGATGAAAAAACGGAAAAATACATTTCCAATCTGTTTATGTTCAGCCTGATTACGAATGAAACAAAGCAATGGACGTTTGGGGATAATCGTGATACATCACCAGCCTGGTCCCCCGACGGCAAGCATATCGCCTTTATATCAGATAGATCAGGAAAAAAACAAGTCCACATTATCGGGAGTATTGGCGGGGAAGCTCGCCAGCTCACCCATTTCGTCAACGGCGCATCAAAGCCAATTTGGTCCCCTTGTTCCACCAAGTTACTGCTTTCTACCGGGTTAAAGGAAGGCGAAAACCTTAATACGGTAAATGAAAATGATCTATCCAAAGAAGTTAATAGGTATGACCGGATCAAGTACAAATGGGATGGGAGAGGCTATTTTGATCAGTTATATCAGCAGCTTGTAATAGCGGACATTTTTAAGGGAGAATTCACATTGCTGACGGAAAACAATATTGATCATCTTCCGAATGCGTGGTCTCCAGACGGACAACGTATTGCATTCATAAGCGGAGATGCAGAAAGAAGTGATGATGAACTTTTTTCAGATATTTTCATCATGGATCTTGATACGAAATCTTTAGAAAAAATTACGGATAGTACAGGTTTCTTTAGAGATCCTAAATGGTCTCCAAATGGCGAATATCTATCTTTCATAGGCCATAATAAAGAATTTGCCGGTGCGACCTTTTCAAATATCTGGTTATATTCCATCATGGACCAAACCACTAAGTGTTTGACCGACGGATGGGACGTGCAAATTGGAGATTCCGCAATAGGGGATTTCCAAATAGGAGCCGTCGACCCAGGTATTTTGTGGACAAACGATAGCCAAGGTTTTTACTTTTTAATAAGTGATTATGGTAATACCGGAGTATATTATGGTTCCATTGAAGGAGCCATGTATCCATCAATCCTTGACCCGCAGCATATATACGGCCTGACTATAGATCCCGAAAGCCACCGTGCTGTCGTGGCCATCAGTACACCTGTTCATCCTGGCGATCTCTTTGCTTATAACCTTACCAATGGTGATAAGGAACAAATCAGTTTTGTTAATGAGGAGTTTTTGAAGGATAAACATTTGTCCATGGCTGAACCCATTACTTTTCCATCAGTCGATGGGCTTACCATTCACGGCTGGATCATGAGACCGAACGGTTTTAATGGTAGTCAAAAATATCCGCTCATTTTAGAAATCCATGGCGGACCGCATATGATGTATGCTAATACCTATGTTCATGAATTCCAGACCTTGGCTAATGAAGGGTATACTGTATTGTTCACTAACCCGCGAGGAAGTGTAGGATATGGCCAGGACTTTGTAAACGCCTGCCGTGGCGACTATGGAGGCATGGATTATAAGGACTTAATGGCTGGAGTCGATCACGTTCTAGCTACGTATGATTTTATAGACGATGAAGAGTTAGGGGTATCCGGAGGAAGTTATGGAGGATTCATGGTAAATTGGATCATCGGACATACCAACCGCTTCAAGGCGGCTGTGTCTCAGCGTTGTATCAGTAACTGGCTAAGTTTTTATGGGGTCAGCGACATTGGCTATTATTTTACAGAGTGGGAAGTTGGCGGCGATATCATTAACTCTGCTGAAAAACTATGGCAGCACTCTCCATTAAAATATGTTTCCACTGTGGATACGCCTTTACTTTTACTTCACGGAGAAAAGGACTTCCGCTGTCCCATTGAACAGAGCGAGCAATTTTTTGTCGCTTTAAAACGGCAAAATAAAGAAGCCATACTTGTTTCATTCCCAAATGAAACTCATGAGGTATCGCGAAGCGGATCCCCAAAAATGCGCCTGCAACATGTTGAGGAAATCAAGGACTGGTTCAATAAGTATCTTTAAAAATCAAAACTCTGTTAGCAATAGCTAACAGAGTTTTGATTTTTAGTGCTGAATTTGATCTCTGTCTTCGGAAATTGAACTTAAAGCATCTCCAGCCATTGAATTTGTCTGTTGGTGTACAGCAAGATCACCTAATGCCACGACACCGACCAGCTTTTCATTCTCAATGATAGGGAGCCTTCTGATTTGTTCGGTAGCCATTAACTCCTCAGCTTCCTCCACTGACATATCAGGCGTACCTGTTACAAGATTGGTGGAGATGACATCGGTAATTCTAGTCGAATTTGGCTTTTTTTCGGCAACACAGCGAATGACGATATCCCTGTCTGTAATGACACCGATTAAATGGTTATTCTCCAATACAGGAATGACACCAACATCACCATTCTTCATTTTGACTGCTGCTTCATATATATTATCCTCCGCAGTGCAACAGTCAACGTCTGTTGTCATGATATCTCTTAAATTAGTCACGGAAATCCCTCCATTTTTCATAAGTTGCTTGTTTATTTTTGACTTTTGTAGAGAAATTATTCATTAAACACGGTCACCCTTCAATCCACATATTTCCCATGATCCGGTTTAGCTAATGAATCGAATTCCTTTGCAAGCTTCGCTAAACCCATTTCCAGTTCTTTCCCTTCAACAGGATACCCGTGCCCCGTTATGGCAACAGCAGGCTTCAGACTTTCCAATAGACGTACCGATTCTTTGGCAGCCTCCCAATCGGTTGTTAAATACCGCGGCGGTCCTGCTATTTCTTTCTCCTGAGTGATAACCTTGTATAGGGAATCTTGCCTGACATTCACAAAAGCATCTCCAGCAATCAAACTCCGGTCACTTTCACGGAAAAGTGAAATATGTCCTTTCGAATGGCCTGGGGTGTGAACCCATTTCCAATCACGAAGCCTGGGAACACTATGATCATCAGGCAATGGCTGAACTTTTTCATCAAGGTTGATTCCCTCATTCGGAAATATCGATGAGATTTTGGCGACCATCCCCCCTTCAACAGTTGGATCCGGTTCGGGATAATTTTCCTGTCCCGTTAAATAAGGCATTTCTTTAATGTGGGCATAAACAGGAGCCTCCCAATACTCCATTAACTCAATTAGTGCACCAACGTGATCGAAATGTCCATGTGTCAAAATAATTGCAGCAGGTGGTTTTTGCGGTCCGTATATTTCTTCAGCAGTATTCTTTATTGCCTCTGCTGAACGTGGCATCCCTGCATCTATCAATACCCATTTATCATCCTTGGGTGACCCTACAAAAATTACGTTAACGATTTGGACGGACAGACAATATATATCCTCATTTATAATCTGTACATCTCCACTGGAAACTGAAGTCATTGGCATGAATTTTTCATTCAAATGATTATCATCCATTTATAATCCTCCTATTTTGAACATACTTTTTTATAAAGGATACCCTGTACGAGAAAATAAAAAACAACCTATAATTTTTATAGGCTGTTCAGACTGCAGGCAAATTCGAAAGCGAGCCTACAATTTTTTTTTAAAAAGGTGGAGTTGATTTCAGAAATCCGCTCCCTTTCCGCCGACTTTCTGCCAAGCCTCCTCGACGCAAGCGTCTGTGGTGTCTCGGCTAGACAGTTATTCCGGCTGAGTGTCGCAAATTTCTTCCATCCAATGAGGATTACAGGTGAAAAACTTAAAGGATAAACTAGACTTACATATAAGTTGGGATGAGACCAGCCTTCAGTTTTTTCTAGAAAACATTCTGGCTGATTTCAGAAATCCGCTCCCTTTCCGCCGACTTTCTGCCAAGCCTCCTCACCGCAAGCGGCTGTGGGGTCTCGGCTAGCCAGTTTCTCGGCAGGAGTGTGGCAATTTTCTTCCATCCAATGAGGGTTACAGGTGAAAAACTTAAAGGATAAACTAGTCCTAAACATAATTCGGTGTGAGATCAGCTACAGTTTTTTCTAGAAAACATTCCAGCTGATTTCGGATTCCGCTCCCTTTCCGCCGACTGTTTGCCAATCGTCTCGCCGTAAGCATCTTTGGACTGACTAGACAGTTAAACCAATTCTTTTTTTTAAAATCATGGTTCAGGGCGCAGCACTTCCGAATTAATTATATCAACAAACAGAAACAACTTATAATTTATATAGGCTGTTTCTCAGTATACATCCCTCCGGGTAAATACTGTAAAAGATACAATTAAAGCAAGCGCCCACCAAACGAGCAGAGTAATGACGGAGGATAATAAAGTCATCCCTTCTATTGGCGGAGCCGTTCCGCTAATATAAGCGGTCAATTTCAAATTCACCATAAAGAAATATTTCGCTGATTCCCATGATGAAACCATATTGTTCAATATAGCCCCGGAAATCAATGCAGCCAGCATGATACCCATGCCTGCAGGGGTGCTTCTCACCAGTACCGAAAGCATGAAAGAAAGGGTCCCTACAACAACCGACACCAGCCAGACAAGTCCCAAATCCATCAATAGGAATTTCCATTGTTCCACTAGCCTTACTTGACTGACATCCACGTCAGCACCCTTCAATTCAAATCCGGTTATTACAGGGGCTCCCCAACCTTGATATCCGAAAACGATACCCGATAATAGGTAAGACAATAAGGCTGTCACCGCCACGATAATCGACACCGATAATAATAATGTTACATATTTGCTCAATAAGATTTTCCAGCGCTCCACTGGCCGTGTCAGTAAAAGCTTGATTGTCCCTTGACTATTTTCGGAAGAAACCATATCACTAGCCACAATCATGATTAACAGCGGAATGAACAAATCGATTGCATTTTCCAAAAACATGCGTGTAAAAGTGGCTGCGCCTGGTTCTGAGGGATTGATATCATGATCGAGATAATATTGCTGCTGCTTCAGACTAACTTGCAGCTGTTCACGCCATTCATCGAGCATCCTATTGGAGCCCAATCGATTTTGAGTATCAATGATTTGCTGCTGAAGAGCTGCACGCCAATCATCAGTTCCCAACTTCTTCCGCTGCTCTTCCACTTGTTTGTACTGGGCATATGTAAACATCAGGACTAAAATTCCAACGATGAGACCGATTATGATTAACCGTTTCTTTGCCAGCAACTTCATCATTTCATTTTGGACCAAATTATTCAATGCCCGCACCTCCCCCCGTAACTTGCAAAAACAATTCTTCCAATCCCGGGAGCTTTCGATTCATTTCATGCACCCTTACGCCTGCTTGGTTAAGAGCAGCATTCCATTCAGGTGTCTTGAGTTCATCATAGGCTGTAATGATATATTTTTGATCTAAGGTGATTTCGGTGAAGCTGCTAAGTATTTCCGCGCCCTTTTGAATAGGTTCCACCCGCCAAAATATCCGCTCCTGCGTGGATAATAAGTTCTCCACTGTATCCGTTTTAATAATTTCCCCACCTTTAATGATTGCGACTCGGTCACAAAGTTGCTGGATTTCACCTAACAAGTGTGAGGAAACCAGAACGCTCATACCATCTTTTTCAGCCAACTTTCTGATGAATTGCCGCATTTCACGGATTCCGGCAGGATCTAGCCCGTTAGTCGGTTCATCCAAAATCAATAGTTTAGGGCTATTCAGCATGGCCTGCGCGATTCCTAAACGCTGTCTCATTCCTAATGAATAAGTCTTCACTTTATCGTGAATTCTCGCTTGCAAACCGACGAGTTCAACAACCTCGTCCATTCTTGTTTCATCAACATCAGGTAACATTCTTGCAAAGTGGAGCAAATTATCCCACCCGCTCAAAAATGGATATAACTCTGGATTTTCAACGATGCAGCCCATTTGCTTCATAGCCTTTGTAAAGTCCTGACGAACATCATACCCGCATATATGGATGGAACCCGAGGTTGGCTTAATCAAACCGACCAACATGCGGATCGTCGTCGTCTTGCCTGCTCCATTCGGTCCTAAAAAGCCGAAAACTTCCCCTTCATTCAGCTCAAAATCAATTCCTTTAATAATTTCCCTTTTGCCAATCCTTTTTTTCAAGTCCCTGACAGACAATGTCACCTGTTTCATCGTTCCACATCCTCCCATTTTATTAAAGGAGCAACTCTATCAGCAATTAAACGATATCCCTTCTTATTAGGGTGAAATTTATCTGAATACAAATACTCATTTACCGACAATTGAAATAAATCAAAAGTTGGAACGAAAATGGCATTTTCATAAAGAGCCACGACTTCCGCCGTTTCATTATTCCAGTCCCGTACAATGCGGTTCGTATCAAAGTCTTCATCCAAATCTATAAACGGATTATACAGCCCAAGCAACAAAATGGTAGCTGTATCATTGACTTTATTGATATCTTTAAAAATTTCATGTAAATTTCCCAAGAAATTCTTTTGGGATACCGTAATAGCATCACGATCATATTCAAGCAGGGTCCTGCCTTTTTGAAATAAATCGTTACCCCCGATTGTAACTAAAATAACATCAGCAGCCTGGATTTGGCGCTTCACTTCCGGTTGTCTAACTTGCTGTACCAATTCTTTAGACACTTGTCCATTAATTCCCAGGTTATGAATGATTGGTTTTCTATTGTACTCACTCTTTAAATCTTCAATAACAAGTCCAACGTAACCTTTCCCTGTTTCATCACCTGTGCCGCGGGTCAATGAATCGCCTATCGCAACTACCGTAAAATCATCGGGAAAATCATTTTTTTTAATGGCGGTTTCTTCAATCACTTCCTTATCGGAAGTTCCCTTTCCATAATGGTCCAAAATCGCCCATCCAAGACAAAATAAAAAAAACAGGCCGATAAAAGCTGATGCGATGGTAATGGCCAACACTTTTGGTTTGCTCAAAAACACTCACCCTTCCATTCATTCTCTATCTTCCATTAAATCATATTATTTCCAAAAATAAAAAACTGATTGTTTTGGTTAAAATTCCCAATACATAAAAGCATATCTTTTATAAACTTACCGCGGAATGGGATTACAAAAGGGGTTCTCTCTAAATTTTAAACAAAGTTGATTGGAACGTGCGTTCGAGACTTCTGAGGAAAAAGCGTGTCCAAGGTTGACCTGGCAGGCTAAAGAACAGCGAAAAGCGAGTGCCTTTCATTCCAATCAACGTGTAAATTATACAAACCCTTATAAAATTGGAGACAAATACATTTTCACCGAGTTTGTCTACTGAGGAATTTTACTGAACCCCTGCGCCCTTTCAAAGTATGTTCATTCTGCTTGATCATTTAGCCTACGTTCTCTCGAATTTGTAAATAGAATAGAGAAAGACCTCTTCACCATGATAGGCAAAGAGGTCCCTCGCTTTATTTTCCTTCATTTTTCTATTATACCTATGGGTCTCCCCATAACTTTTAATTTTTTTTCATACCACATGAGCCATATTGTAAGCAGCATTCCGATCAGCGTGAGTAAACCATAAAATAAATAGACCGCATATATTCCTGATTTATCCAAGATTATTCCGCCGCTAAAGGTACTGAACCAGTTACCCAATCCATTGCCTATGGCGGAATAAAGCGTTATTGCCGTTACTGTTATACGTACAGGGACAACTTCCCTGATATATTGTAAAGCTGCAGGAATGAATAAGCCAAGTGAAAACCCTTGAATGATCGAAGACACATATACGGTAGCCAAACTTGGTTCGGTGAAGTATAAAACCCAGCGGACCAATGAGGCCGTTCCAGCCAATAAGGTAATTGGCAGCAGGCCTATCTTATGAATCCATGTACCTGCGATTCTCATAAAGGGGATTTCCGATAATACAGCTAAAAGGAACGCAATGCCAATTCCTGTATATGTCCCTCCCCTTGCCTCTACAAACAAACCGTAGTATACGTTATTTGCAAGATTAGGACCAAAAAGCAAGAACGTTATAGCAAGAAAGATAAGAAATCGTTTCATCGTGATCAATTCTTTCATTCCACCGAAAAGCTTCATCTTTTCCCCAGGCGGCTCTTCGGGCAAACGAAGAGCCAGACTAGCCGCGATCAAAAGGCCGAAGAAAAAAGCATAAAATATCACGGAAGGACCCATGAAGGATTCAGATAATTTCCCCATTACAAAAACGGCCACACCGTAACCAAGTGATCCGAATAAACGGATTTTCCCATAATTCGATTTGATTTTCGTTGTATATTGAAGGGTGATGCTATCTGAAACTGGTATTATCGCACTTTGAAAAATAGCCAATGCGACAGCAACGGACACTATAAGTAAATAGTGATCGAACAGCAAGTAACCTAAACCGAATACACCAGCAAGCAACGATGTCATTGCCAGTATTTTTGCCGGTCTCCCGCTCCAATCACATACAATCCCCCACAAAGGTTGAAAAACGATCATCACTATCGGTCCAACGGACATGATCGTACCTATTTCAATACCTGACAAACCTGCCTCATTGGCTAAATAAACGCTTAAAAGCGGTGTTAAACTTCCTACTGCAAAAAATGAAAAAAGGTAAAACACCTTCAAGCTAATGATATTGACTTGCTTTTGTTTTTCCAAATCCAGTTCCCCCATGCAGACATCTTCTACAATGTGTTGATATTTTTTCATTGCTCCCATTAGGCTAAATAGGGAGCACAATTTTAAAGACTGTACCTTTATTGACCTCGCTCTCGACAAAGACATTACCCAAATGGCTTTCTATGATTTTAAAGCTGATCATTAATCCTAACCCATTACCAGATTTTTTCGTTGTGAAAAATGGTTCTCCCAGTCTCTTAAGCTGCTCTGGCGGAATCCCAATTCCTGTGTCGGTAATGGATATTTGCACTTTATCCTCTTTAATTTCAGTCATGACTTTTATGAACCCACCGTCAGGCATAGCTTCCATACCATTTTTAATGAAGTTCAATATGACTTGTTTTAATCGATTCTCATCACAACGAACGAAGATCTCTTCGTCATTACAATCCGAAAACAGCGTGATGTTCTTCTTCCTGGCTTCAAATTCCGTCAAAGATACAACATTTTGAATGATTGGCACGAGATTCTTCATCTCCAAAGTCAAGGCCTGTGGTTTGGCCAATTGTAGGAACTCTTCAACTATCTCATTCACACGATTGATTTCTTCCATGATTATTTCCAGATATTCTTGCTTATTTTCGTCCGTTTCATCCAATTGCAAAAATTCAGTATACCCTTTCATGGAGGTCAAGGGATTGCGTATTTCATGTGCCACTCCAGCAGCAAGCTGACCGACAGCAGCTAATTTATCCTGCCGATGGAGCATCTCTTCCGATTGTTTACGCTCGGTTATGTCATATCTAATTGTTAAATACTGAAATGGCTTTCCTTCTTCGCTGAAAAATGGAACGATTGTTGTATCGACCCAATAAAAACTGCCATCTTTCGTCTTGTTTCTAATTTCACCTTTCCAAACTTTGCATTCACGGACGGTCTTCCACATTTTTTCAAAGAATTCCTTTGAGTGGTATCCAGAATTAACGATCTTATGGGTCTGGCCTATCAATTCACCTCTCCCATAACCAGAAACCTCCGAGAACTTTTCATTCACTTCGATAATGATTCCTTTATCATCGGTAATCGCCACAATCAAGGACTGGTTGATTGCATAATGCATATCTTCCAGTTCTTTAATTGACTCCTTTAAAGCATTTTCTGCTTTTTTACGACTGGAAATATCCGAACGGATGGAAATATATTGATATGGTTTACCCTTTTTCATAAAAGGAACGATAGTTGTATCCACCCAATATACATTACCACCTTTAGCCCGATTGCATATTTCACCATGCCATGTTTTCCCTTTGCTGATCGTTAGCCATAAGTCAGTGAAAAATTCTTTCGGATGATGACCAGAATTGATTATGGAATGATTTTTCCCTATTAGTTCATGTTTTTCATATTGTGATATTTCCAGGAATTTTTCGTTTACATATGTAATGATCCCATTTGCATCCGTGATGGCGACGATCGCCGATTGATCTAAAGCATAACGGATATCGCTTACAGTATTATCACTTTTTGCTAACCGCCGGCCCACGATCGTACTTGAAGCTATCAAGCTGGCAAGAATGAATAATGAAACGAAGCATGTAAGATAAAGCATAAATGGAGTGAGTGGAACAAATTCACCCGCTTCATTTTTCGCGTTCATCGGTAACACCCTTATAAAAAGATAATAGCCTTCAATGATTGCCCCACTCATCAAAAGAGTACTGACTGGTTTTAGCGAGGATTGACTTAATTTATTAAAATGAAATAAGATGGCAAGTGCTGCTACAAATAAAATAAAGATGCTGAAAAGTGTACTGAAGACCGATAATGGGTTAAAGTTCAATGAGTGGTTTAATGAAGATGTTCCCATTATATAATTGGATAATATGGCCATCGTAAACATGAAACCGCAAAAAACGATTTGCAGTACTTGTGTTTTATACGAAATGGCCAATAACCCAACCCCTGCGAGAGCGATGGCTAATGCTAACGAAAAAATTATTGTAGAAAAGTTGTTTGCTGCCATTCCTGAATTATCGAGGGTGAATATGACAACAAAATTAAGCGTCCAAATAGCCACTCCCATAGAGCAGCTGCTCCCTATATACACAAGGCGTTTATATCTCTTTATCGTCAGTAATGTTGTCAGTAAATCCAACGCCGTATAACAAGCCATTATTATCAAAAGTACTGCAATCATAAAGAGAACAGGATTTGATGCTACAATTGATTGTTCCATTTTTTTACTTGATCACCTCAAACGTTCTATTCTCCTATATTGTAAAGGAAATTCATAGTACCTCAAAGGTTTTTTATTTCCTTATTCCTATTTATTTACACATCGATTCTTTCGGTGCACCCCATATCTCAAGAAAATGCAGGTTTCTTTCATAAATTCAATAAAATTAGAAATACTATTGTTTTGTATGGAGTAGAATAAGAATACATGGTAATGACAAGCATTAACAACCCTGTTTCTTCATTCCAGGACGTTATCAATGATACCAATAATTATTCAGGAATATATGAATCAGAATGTTAATTTCTTTATTTAATTATACCTATAGGTTTATAATTACATAGAACCTATATAGAGAGAAGGAGTGGGTGGCATGATTATGTCAGACCTGGCAGGTGCAAGTACAACAGAAATTATGCAAAAGAAGACCCAGCATAAAAAATTAACACTGAGACAAATTTTACAGAGAGGTCTATTAATTACAATCGGTGCGGTTTTGATGGCTGTCGGCCTCGAGATTTTTTTAGTGCCGAATAACGTAATCGACGGGGGCATAACGGGTATATCGATTATGTTATCTTACATCACTGGATGGAAGCTCGGAATCTTTCTTTTCATTTTGAATCTTCCTTTCTTTTTTATCGGTTATAAACAAATCGGCAAAACCTTCGCATTATCTACCCTTTATGGAATTTTAATCCTTTCCATTACCACTACATTGCTTCATCATGTACCAGCTTTCACTCAAGATATCCTCCTAGCGTCCGCTTTCGGCGGAATGATTCTTGGCATTGGAGTTGGAATGGTCATTCGATATGGCGGCTCATTGGATGGTACAGAAATACTTGCTATACTCGCTAGTAAGAAGCTCCCTTTTTCCGTTGGGGAGATCGTCATGTTTTTCAATTTATTCATCCTGGGAAGTGCGGGCTTCGTATTCTCGTGGGATCGTGCCATGTATTCGATCATAGCTTACTTCGTGGCATATAAAACGATGGATATCGTCATCGCAGGTTTGGACGAATCCAAATTTGTCTGGATTATCAGTGATGAATTTAATGATATCGGTGAAGCCATAATGAATCGCCTTGGACGGGGCGTAACCTTTTTAGCTGGTGAAGGTGCTTATTCCGGTGATGATAAAAAAGTCATCTTTTGTGTAATAAACAGGCTTGAGGAAGCTAAACTTAAAGAGATAGTCAAAAGCTTCGATCCATCTGCATTTCTTGCTGTAGGGGATATCGCGGAAGTCCGAGGCGGCCGATTCAAGAAAAAAGATATCCACTAATCATTCATCTGCTTTTTGCTTCATCAAATTGGCAGAAAGATAAAAAAAGCTGAAGGGAATCCCCTTCAGCTTTTTTTATAGCCTTAATAGTTTCTTGGATTGTTAATTGCTTGAAGCATTCTGGTGCCGGGTTTCATCTCGCTGCTACATAACGGACAAACATGTTCATCATTACTTGTAAAGTTATCGCGAATCCAACCTTTGCAATCTTCTGATGTACATTCCCACACCTTTGTTTCTTCAGGAATGATTTCTTCCGTATTATTTCTTCTATACATATATCTCACTCCTTAGAATTGAATTGACTCCGTCCTGCATAACAGATCACAAGCCATAAAGATAAAAGAAGAATAGATGGCGTTTAATCTAAATTGTGAGTAAATAACCATTCGCAAATCTAAGTATGATTATTGTTCTTTCAACCAAACTTTTTGAATGGTAAGAACTTGAGATTACGGCATGAATTTTTCATATCTCAGTTACCATTATATCATATATATGCTTTATATATTTGAGGAAAGATTCTAAAAAAGAAAGTATTCCCCAAAATGAAACACAGTCCCTGACTTACCCTTCAGATAATCGAGACTGCGCCTGTTTAAGAATCCATTCCATATGGTTCTTCCTGCTCGTTCGTTGAACATTTCAAATCGAAGCGAGCACGAGAGTAATTTTTAATGCCAAAACCTAAAACAATGAAAGCCCTGCCTCTCTCCCATCCATACGGTTCCTAGACCGTGCCTGCGAGAATCAGATAAAAGCTTGTAAGTACATGTTTATTAATTAAAACCGTCCGTAATTCCAATTGGGTAGATTAAATTCCAAAAGACAAATGGTACATAGAAGTAAGTTAATGAAGAACAGAAATGGATCGAGGAAAATACTTGATGATAACATGTATTTCTTTTTTCTAAATGTGTTTAACTCGTTTCTACTTCATCATGAAAATGATGAAAAATTATTTTATTAATAAAAATGTTACTTTAAATTACCCTCCAGTGCATTCTTTTCATAACACTGAAATCTAATAATATCATACATATCTTTATATGTAAAGCATTAATCCCAGATAAAAACACTCCGCCATCCTTCCTTCTCAAAATAAAAAATAAAGAGGCTATGATTCACCTCTTTTATTTAAACGCATTATACTCATTTTCAATTTTTGGGAGCTCCCTGATTTCTTCAACCAATTGACTTCCACACATTGGGCAATCATAGTTTTCCGAGGCAAAATCTTTTCTCATCCAACCATTGCAATCCGCTGATCCGCATGCATATACTATCGTATCTTCCATAACTATTTCTGGTTCCTCTGAATTCTTTTTACCAAAATACATGAGCAACCTCCTCTTTTTTATAAAGACTCTGATTAAAGGAGCGAAATTTCACCTTTTTATCATTCCTAGTATACGCATTAAACCAAATTCTTATTTATTCAATGAAGAAATTATCCAAAAAACCTTAACACCTTTCGTTTTCCAGCCCTGCCTTAACCAAGATCGCTTTGATCATAAAGTAGGAAATATGTTCGGGCAAGGCTTCTTTAAGTGGTTTCAATTTTTCTGAATCCAATTGTTTCGCAGTTTCCAAAACAAGATTAAAATCTTTCTCCAAGAAAATCTCATCCCAATTGATATCCAAGTGTTCTTCTGCACACTTTAATAAATGATTTTCAATTGAAATGGCAGACAATCCTCTCAATGTCCCTATTTCCTTGATTGATTTGCCTTCCTGATATAAGCGATAGCTTTCTAAGTGAGATGGTTTAGTAGCTCTCTTTAGCGTTTCCTTTGTAACCATAGTATTCGTTTCTAATTCAGGGTGTGCCTGTACATACTGGGAAATCACTTGTAAAAATGCGTCTCCGAAGCGTTCGAATTTCTGCATCCCCACCCCTTTGACTTCCAGGAATTCCTCTTCCGTCCTCGGCAGTTTGACGGCCATATCTTTCAAAGATGCATCGGAAAAAATAATGAATGGAGGTACATTTTCCTTGCTTGCCAATTCTTTTCTTAACTGTCTTAGCTCTTCGAACAATCCATGATCTGCACTGATGCTGCTTACTTTTTTTATTTCCTTACGCAGGACTTTTTTCTGTCCCAAAAGCACTTCCCTGCCAGCATTGGTAACCTTGAGTACCGGAAACTGGCCGCCTGTCATTTCTATGTACTGTTTTGCTGTCAGGAAATCAATGAAATCACCAACATCCTTCGCAGTTTGATCATTGATGATACCATAGGTTGAAAGCTTCTGGAATCCGAACTCTTCAATTTTCTTATTGCGTGATCCCGTAAGCACTTGGGAAATCATCGTTTTACCGAATCGCTCCCCCATTCGCAACATACATGAAAGGACCATTTGTGCCTGTGTAGTTACATCAACAGAGTCACGTTTATCTGTACAATTTTCGCAATGACCGCAATCTTCAGGGTTTTCTTCTCCAAAATATCTAAGAATGAAGGCTTGCAAACATCCTTCGGTAAAACAATAATCCTTCATTCTGTTCAATTTCTTCAATTCCTGGGATTGCCACTCCTGAGAGGGATTTGATTGATCAATCAAGAAACGCTGTATCTGCATATCCTGTGGGGAATATAAGAGGATACACTCGCTATCCAAACCATCCCTCCCTGCACGGCCCGCTTCCTGATAATAACTCTCCATGTTCTTTGGAGTTTGGTAATGGATGACGTATCTAACATTCGACTTATCGATTCCCATCCCGAAGGCAGATGTCGCTACCATCAAGGGAACGTCATCACGAATGAATTGATCCTGCTGTTCCGACCGTTCTTTTTCATTCATGCCAGCATGATATCGACCTGTTTTGAATCCGGCTTTAATAAGCTTGGCATACAAGGAATCGACTTCTTTCCTGGTTGCTGCATATATGATCCCCGATTCATTTTTGTTTTTCTCCAAATAGCGCATTAAAAACCGACTGCGATTTTCTTCTTTCACAACGGAAAAGAACAGGTTATCTCTGGAAAACCCCGTGGATACTGTATGCTGTACAGATATTCCGAGCGACTGACATATATCATCGGTCACATGCGGTGTGGCAGTTGCCGTTAAAGCCAGTACAGTCGGAGCGGATGGCATGTTTTTCAATAAGGTTTTGATTTTTAGGTAGCTTGGCCTGAAGTCATGTCCCCATTGAGATATACAGTGGGCCTCATCAATGGCAACCATAGAAATTTCCACATTAAATAGATCCTGTTGAAATGCAGGATTTTCCAAACGTTCAGGTGCAACATAAACCAGCTTATATCTACCGTGCTTAATATCGTTCATTCTATTGGATGATTCTAACCCAGAAATGGAGCTATTAAGAAACGTGGCATCAATCCCATTTTGTTCGAGGGCATCTACTTGGTCCTTCATCAAGGAAATTAGTGGGGATATAACGAGTGTTACACCTGGTAACAGAAGGGCTGGAATTTGGTAACATATTGATTTACCTCCGCCGGTAGGCATGATTCCCGCTGTGTTTATTCCTCCCAACACCTGTTCGATAATCTGTTCCTGACCTTTTCGGAATGACTCATAACCAAAGTATTCTTGTAAATATTCACGTGCTTTTTCCATCAATTTACTATTCCTCCTATTTAACTTCTAAGGATTTATAAGGATCTATTTCTTCTATTGTACCTGCTTTTCCCGACAACCTAAAGGACAAAAAAGCAGACACAATATGTCTGTGTCTGCTTTTTCAATATATAAACATGTTTTGCATGGCTAAATTAATTCAGGATTTGCACTTTAACGTTTTTAACGCCCCAATTCACGGCATCCTGTTCGTTTGGAACAAATATGTCCACTCTATTCCCTTTGATGGCACTGCCTGTATCGGCTGCCGTTGCGTAGCCATAACCTTCAACATAAACCTTTGATCCTAGCGGAATGACTGATGGGTCCACAGCAATCACCTTTGCATCAGGATTAGCTTTCAAGTTCACTCCTGTTGCTGTTGTTCCGCTGCAGCCTTGACAATCAGCCGTATAGGCGGTTGCACTAACAGTAATCTCTTTTCCAGATTCCGCTTGATCTTGGGATTCATTGTTTGAATCTGCTGGTTCCGATTGTTCAACCGGCTTTGTTTGTTCTGCTGGCTTAGATTGTTCTGCTGGTTCGGATTGCTCTGCTTGTGCAGCTTGCTCTGATTTCTGTGCAGGCCCTACACTTGCAGCTTCGACTTTGTTAGCTGCCGGTTTAATGACAATTTCTTGACCAGGATGGATTGTATCTGAACTTAAACCGTTCCAAGATTTAATATCATTTACCCCTACATCATATTTGTGTGCAATTCCCGATAATGTGTCCCCTGACTTTACTTTATAATGCTCTTCTTGAGAAATATGTATGGTTTCTCCGGCATAAATCGCGTCTGAAGACAAATCGTTCCAAGACTTAATATCTTCTACTGATACTTTATATGTTTGAGATATCCCCCATAATGTGTCTCCATCTTTCACTTTGACATCTTCTGCTTGTACCGGAATTGTGAATGCACCGGATATAGCAGCCGCTGCCGCTAACGATAAGATTGATTTTTTCATATGTTGTTACCTCCTTGTGAGCTGCTTTATAAGCTACGAGTTAAATCTTAACATAGTTTTTTTCTATACAAAGAACAAACAGATAAAGAATAGATGACAAACATCACAGTAAGATAACGGGACTATAACAAGATTTTATAATATTCTGAAAAAATATCATTTTCCATTTAATTCCCTTTCCAGGCCACAGCAGTCATATTATGCATTACCGAGGCATAAAAATTAGAGGCTATATCTTTACAAAGGAGGTATTTTTTTGTGACTCGCGAAAAGACTTTTACCCTAGTTAAGTCATATAAACCTTTCCATAGTAAATTCGATCCGTGTCCGCCTATTGGGAGAAAGTATTACAGGACACCTCCTAATTTGTATATTAATTTTCAACCGCCCAATATGGAGCAGTTCACTCCGGAAGAAGCTTTGAAATACGGTACACTTTGGAAATTCTTTTATGATTTTTATGATAATCCATATCGGGAAAGGGAGACGTAAATGAATAAGAAACTGGATGATGAATATTATCAGTTGCTTGAACAAATACAGGCTGCCGATTTCGTACTTGTCGAGTTGACTCTTTATTTGGATACACATCCTAACGACCAGCAGGCTTTACAGCAATTCAATCAATTTCATGAATACTCCCAACAACTGAAATCGGTTTTTGAGCCTAAATATGGTCCATTATTGGGATTTGGAAACAGTCCAGGCGGTGAAAATAAATGGGAATGGGGCCAAGGCCCTTGGCCATGGCAGGTATAAGGAGAGATGAGCTATGTGGGTTTATGAAAAGAAGCTGCAATATCCAGTTAAAGTAAGAGACTGTAATCCCCGATTGGCTAAATATTTAATAGAACAATATGGCGGTGCTGATGGTGAGTTGGCTGCAGCACTCCGTTACTTAAATCAACGATATACAATTCCGGAAAAAGTCATTGGCCTGCTTACGGATATCGGAACGGAAGAATTTGCCCATCTCGAAATGATCGCCACGATGATCTATAAGCTTACAAAAGATGCCACACCTCAGCAGATGGCAGCCGCAGGGCTAGGGGATCATTATGTCAATCATGATAGTGCCCTTTATTATCATGACGCAGCAGGGAATCCATGGACCGCCACTTATATCCAAGCAAAAGGAGATCCGATTGCAGATTTATATGAAGATATCGCTGCTGAAGAGAAGGCCAGAGCAACCTACCAGTGGTTAATTGACATCTCGGATGATCCTGATATCAATGATTCACTCAGGTTTTTACGCGAGAGGGAAATTGTCCATTCGATGAGGTTCAGGGAAGCGGTGGAGATTTTAAAAGAAGAAAAAGGTAAAAAGAAGTTCTTTTAATGAAATTCACAATAAAAAAGCAGCGGATAAAATCCGCTGCCTTTTTCATTTACGGTCTGAAGAATATGTCCATCCATCTTCCTGGTAAATCTTTTCTTCTTTCATCAGTTTGCCGAGAGCACGCTTGAACGCTCCCTTGCTCAAACCGAAGTGGAACTTGATATCATCAGGTGGCGTTTTGTCACCATAAGGCATTGCACCGCCGCGATTCATTAAATAAGTGAAAATGACATCAGCATCTTCCCCCATTAAATCTTGTTTAAAGGGGATTAAAGAAACGTTAAGCGTTCCATCTTCTTTACTATCAATGACGCGCCCTTCAACTAATTCACCAAGACGGGGCTCCTCCTTGCGTTCACTTTCGTGAATGAAACAGCGGTACCCTTCTTCTGAAATAAAGAATGATCCAACCATAAGCAAACGATAGACATTTCCCTTAATACTGGTGTTACGAATCCCTTTTAATGGAGCTGTTACTGCAATCTCCTGAATGACATCTTCGGTTGCCAGTTTACCAAACAGGCGATCATGACGATCTGTCTTCAGGGATACATATAGACGATCACCAACCTCAGGCCATAATCGATCTATATTCGGAAGGTCATCCAGGGATACAAGAATATCTTTCGAAAGACCGATGTCAACAAAAACACCAAGTTTCCTTTTCACATTGACAACTTCCGCCCAGCCATACTGATCAATCTGAATTTCGGGTATCTTCATTGTCGCTGTTAGCCTTGCTTGTTTGTCATGGTAGATGAACACAGTTACTTCATCGCCAATCTCAAGTTCCGTTCCTTCATTCATTTCATTATGATGAAGTAAGACATCTTCTGAACCATCCGTTAAAAACCATCCGAAATCAGCCTTACGTTCCACTTCTAACTCTACAGCCATGCCGGCCTGAATTTTTTGCATGAATAAAAATCCTCCTGTAACTTACCTTTACCTACAATTGTACCCAATTATTTATTTTTCCAACATATTTGAATTTATCATTTTTTTGATGTTCTGTATACCTATTACGGTTTTTTATTTTTTAACCCTTGTTTTCTCCATGAAATGCCTGCGGGATTAGTATCTGCCCTTGTTTACCGTTACTTAACAAGGTATACATGATCACTTTGGATAATTGGCTCGGTTTATAAGGTTTAACTAAATAATCCTTAGCTCCCAAGGAAATCCCCTTCTCCCTTTCCAAGTGCAGTCGAAACAAAAACGGGACTCATTCAAATCAGAGGATCCTTTTAATTCCCTTAGGATCGCCCAGCCGTCCATCTCCCCCTCTTCAAGAAGGATATCCAGCACAATGGCATCCGGAGGTGAAGATTTTAGCTTTTGAAAAGCATTTCTACATCAAGTCAATCAAATAGCTTTTCGGTGATGGCCATAAGTCCACATAATTGCAGCATTCCAGCCGACCCTTTGACTGAATGCAGAAATCGGAATATCTCTTGAGCCGGAATGGTCTGCCCTACATCCAGCTCCTGCCAATCAGAAAGTTTATTTTTTATATTCCCAAATAAGCTGTTTTTGTATTTTTCCACATTTACAAGATTCACTTCATATCACTTAACCCTCCCAACCCAAAGGTCCCTATGATTATCCTTTAACTACATAAATCTGTTTAATGCATTTTTAATTTGTCTAAAGTGTATACTTTCAGGAGTATTTTACTTCAAAAGGGCAGTCTATAAATAGTTATTGCCATCTTGCACAATTTATTTAGAATTTGTCATATAGTTTTGCTTTTATCCCTGACTAATCTTCTAAAACCCGCGATTTTAAACTCTAGTATTTCGGTGATATAATTTAATGATCAACTGAAAGGAAAAAGAAATCATTCATGACAAAAAAATTATATTACACGTCCACCAAGACCTCCCAATGGGATACCGAAATTCGGGAGACCATTGTAGAAAATGGCTTTTACTATATCACTCTTGAAGAAACCGCTTTTTATCCCGAAGGCGGCGGTCAGCCAGCAGATACTGGTAAAATAGAAGGAATCACCGTTCTTGACGTTATAAAAGACAATGATGGAAAGATTCTTCATAAGATGGAGAGACGGCCAGATTCAGAGATCGTCCACTGTGAACTTGATTGGCCCCGCCGCTTCGATCATATGCAACAGCATAGCGGCCAGCATCTACTCTCGGCTGTCTGCAGGGAACTGTTTGACTCTAATACGGTCAGCTTTCACCTTGGAAAGGAATATTTAACGATCGATATAATGGCAGGATTTCAATGGACTGAGGTACATACCGCTGCTGCTGAAAAGCTAGTTAATCAATATATCATCGAGAATCGCGAATTACTTATCTATTACGTGACAAACGAGAAACTACAGACACTTCCTGTCGTCAAAATGCCTAAAGTGTCTGAAAATATCCGTATTGTTG
The DNA here is from genome assembly GCF_046715815.1 of Peribacillus sp. S4. Lineage (NCBI taxonomy): Bacteria > Bacillati > Bacillota > Bacilli > Caryophanales > Bacillaceae > Peribacillus > Peribacillus sp. S4. The sequence goes on from NZ_CP175708.1 coordinate 3,012,388, forward strand.
AGATAGAAGGAATTGAATATAACCCTTGCGGTGGAACTCATGTAGAGCGTACCGGTGAGATTGGGTTAATAAAAATTTTCAAAGCGGAGAAGCAGAAAGAGCTTACCCGTCTCTACTTTAAGTGCGGCTTTAGGGCATTGAATGATTATTCCGAAAGTCTAGGAATTCTTTCTGCATTATCGACTAAATTCAATACCGGACGTACAGAGATCCTGAATAGGGTGGAGAAACTTGAAAATGACTATAAGCAGCTGCTATCGGCAAATGAAAATTTAAAACTTGAAAATGCAAATTTTCTTGCTGACTCCCTGCTTGCAGAAAATGGAGGGGGATTCATCTCTCATATTTTCGAAGATAGCTCAATGAAAGAACTGCTTTACCTTGCAGGTACGATTGTAAAAAAAGAAAAGGTTACCGTATTATTAGCATCACGTAAGGAGCAAAAGGTCATCCTCTCGCACAGCGGGGACAATCCCTTTAATTGCGGACAATATTTCAAAGCGGAACTGGGCTCCTATAATGGAAAAGGCGGAGGGAACGGACGTACTGCACAAGCAGGCTTTGCATCACAAAATGACTTAATTGCATTTTATCAATACTCAGTTGAAAAATTAGGTCAAAATCCTCGTGCATAAAACCGATCCGTAATGGATGGCATTCGTGATGATCATGGAAATCATTACTTTCTCAAAATCAGAAAAGAGAGGACAGATTACGTCCTCTCTCTTTTTATTCTTCTATTTTCAATTTCCCTAACCCGTGTTCTTCAATATGAAGGTGATATTTTTCCTCGAGCTCCATGATACGTTTAAACGCTTCCTCCTGATTGTATTCATGGTTTTCCGACTCCAAGGCGAACTCTTTCCTAGCCAAATGGTAGGCAAGCTTATCCCTGAACACTCCATCTTCATACTCATTTATGACTGTATGAAGTTGATCCTCCAATTCCCTGCTCAGATCATACATTTCGTAATCCTTTATAAACTGTACTCCTTCCATGCCGAAATCTTTCGCAAAGGAATTGATATACTGTTCCATTTCACTGAATTCTTTATTATCTTCAGTATCGGAAGCAACCCAATATCCGTACTGAACCATTTTGAATAATGTTTCATACTGTTTCTTGGTAAAATTGATTTTCATTGACGATACTCCTTTTCCGGTTTCCTTACAACAAAAAGAATAAACCGCAATGGAATAAAAGTCCAATGCGGTTTATTCTCAATCCAATATTTCGGTTACAGAAAAATATGCTGCTTTTTCCGTATCTACGACATAATGGCAATCGCCTTTAACTAAATTATAATAACGGTGCTTTTGAATATTTGAAATCATTTGAGTTGAATCATCACCTTCAACCTCATGCTCTAGTTCTTTGCCGCCCGGAAAATAAAAACCAACTTTCAATTTCATCTTTCTCATCCTTCCCTTCATCTGGTTGATCACTCTTTTATTTCTTATCCTTTCAAAAGCAGTTATAAACATAAATAAAATGCTTATTCACTTTTTCCATGATATTCTAGGGGGAAATATGAAAATCTGAAGGTGTTTTTTATGAAGATAAGGAAAGCCATAGAAGAAGATGTAGATGGAATAGCAATTGTACATATAAACAGCTGGAAAACAACTTATAAAGGAATCCTTCCGGATCAATATTTGTCTTCCATGAATCTGGAAGCCAAAAAGAAAAACTGGCTAAGGAATTTAAAAATGCTGCATAATGCTACCTTTGTTGCGGAAAACGCCAATGGGGAAATCATCGGTTTCGCTGCCGGTGGACCAGAACAAACGAATGATCCGCATTTTCAAGGTGAAGTATATGCCATTTATTTTTTAAAAGAATATCAACAACAGGGACTTGGACGAAAAATGATAAAAGCGGTCATACATGAGCTTATGAAAATGGAACATAAGAATTTAATAATCTGGGCATTAAAGGATAACCCATCATGCGGTTTTTACAAAGCACTTGGAGGTCAAGTGATAGCTGAAAAAACCGTTAAAATGGCAGGCGTCGAGCTTATCGAAGTCGGTTTCGGATGGGAAGATATTCAGGATATCCTTTTGCATCTATGAGCATTTCACGAGGAGGTGGTGGCATTCCACCCTCCCCCTTTCATGTCTCAATAAGGAAAGCATTTTTCTCTTTACCTAAAAAATATAGCCTGTGCAATGGCCTTGTCATTGTTACGTACAGCAATTTGATATCAAGTTCGTTTTCGTGGCAATACGCTTCTTCGAGGGATATTGCAAATACGACATCGAATTCGAGACCTTTGGCTTGATAGGAAGGAACAATCAATGTTTTATCTTTAGGGATGTTTCCCGCTTCATCTATTAAATGAAAGCCTTGATGGAATTCACTTAGTTTCTCATTTGCCAGCTTGCAATCTTTCATCGTTTTGGCAATAACGGCAAACGTTTTAAAACCTTCTCCTTTAAGGGTTGCGATCAGCTCGATCAGTTCTTCTTCCCAACCTTCCTTTTCAATGTAAATGAATTCTGGATCCTTGCCATGCCGGACCACGGGTTCAACTTCCGGGAAATCGTATGTTAACAACTGAAGTATTTCATTAGCTTGTTTCATAATTTCAACAGTTGTTCTGTAGCTTTTTTGTAATTCAGTATACGTCGCCCGAGGGAAAATACGACTGTGAACCTCTTCCCATGTTTGAAGTCCGCGGTATGAATGGATGCCTTGTGCAAGGTCGCCTACAAGTGTGAACATATCGGTATCTACTGCCGTCTTTAGGGCCTGTAACTGCATGAAGCTATAATCCTGTGCCTCATCAATGACAACATTTTTTGCTTTGTTTTCTTTATCGACACCGAAAAGCCGCTCCTGAAGATATAATAGTGCTCCTAAGTCCTCTATCTCATAACTATTAGCAGAAAATAATTTATGATTGTACTCACATAAAACCCTGGCATCTTCAACAGTAAGCTTACCGTTGCTGTATGAGGCGAGGCGCTCTGGATCTTGGTATAATTCCTGATAGTACTCCAGGAGATCTTTACTTTTGAATTGCTTAAAATACGCTTTTACAGAAGAACGGATCGCCTTTTGGATCTGTCCTATCCTTTCCTCTTTTTTATCGAGGCATTTTGTAACAAATTCCTTGCGTATGACTGGATCGATATTCTTATAGAGCGCCTTCTCGATTTTGGCATCATAAAGATCAACAACACGTTCAAGCATTGTTTTCTTTTTTAATTTCACTTCATTTTGTAAAATGGCCTTCAGTTTGTCCAGCCTGCTGTATAACGGTAAATACCAATAATCCTCTTCCAATAATCTAATGAACTTCTTAGCGGAATAGAGGCGATATTTATCACAATAAAAATCAGCATCCGGATGAAACCCACTGAAAATATCCTTTATATATTCGTCCAATATATATTTAAAGGCAGGGGATCCTTTCAGACCTGATATCCAGACGGCTGAATTAATTTCTTCATCATCTTTTTCCAGCAATCGCGTTAATTTATCATCATTTATAAGCTTCACTTGCTTTCCTATCGCTGCCTGAACATATTCGGAAAACGTGAATTGTTTTACCTTTTCGACACCCAATTCAGGTAAAGCTTCAGATATGTAATCAATGAATACCCGGCTCGGAGCAAGAATCATTAATTGTCGCGGATCGAACAAGTCTTTATAGTGGTAAATGAAATAAGAGATCCTATGTAAAGCGATTGTGGTTTTACCGCTGCCCGCTGCGCCCTGGACAATGATAGGTTTATTCAAATCTGCCCGAATGATTTTATTCTGTTCTTCCTGGATCGTGGTGATGATATCCGTCAATCGATTGCTGGAACTCTTGGAAAGGGATTCCTGCAACAATTCATCCGTTGTTGTCAAATCAATGTCCCTTATCTCCTCCAAGACACCTTCTTCTATCATTAGCTGTCTTTTTAAAGTGATGTTCCCGCTGAATGTCTCCCCTTCCGCTTCATATTCTATTTCACCAATCCGTCCCTCATAATACAGATTTGCAATCGGTGAACGCCAATCGACGATGATCTGTTCCTGGCTTTCCCTCTGATAAAGAGATGCTTTTCCGAAATAAAGGACTTCGCCTCTCTCCCCATCATTCCTTTCAAAATCCACTCTTGCAAAGTAAGGTTTTTTACTTGCTTTGCGTAAACTTTCAAGTTCGGTTTTGGACATCTCAAAAAAGTTGGCCGTCGTCAGCAGCTGTGAATATAACGCTGATTCAGACCAATCGGCATCGCCAAAGGCTTCTTGCATATTCCGCTGAAATTGATCTTTGCTTGTTTCAGATGTTTTGATGACTACATCGATATAACGTTTTGTAAAATCCAGCCGCTGTCGTTCCTGTTCAAAATCAGGGTGATTACCCAATGAAATCACTCCCCTTCCTTGTATATTGATCAAACTTATTAAAATGCCGATGCTAAGACGAAATGGACATTTATACTATCAGAAAAGCCAATCGTTGACAAATCTGGAGACAGAATTATATAGTTGTAATGTACCTTCCCTGATATTTCATATAATTCGAAGAATACACGATATATTCCAGATTGGATTTAGCTTTGGTATGTTGACTTATGCTGAGACCTTCATGGATATGCCTTTCTTCTGTAATTGTCATCAACTCTTAACATAAATAATGCAACTTTAATGTTTTATCGGAAACTGACATTATATACTTAAATGACATTACATAACTTTTTTAAGAAAGCGGGTCCTGTCATGGAAATAAATCAAAAACAACCAATGCTATCCCCTAAATTAATCCATGAACTTGAAATCTTATCATCCAAAACACAAATGCCTATTTCTGAATTACTGGAAATATCCGTAATTTCACTGCTGGAAAAAGTGAATGATACAAAAGAACTTAATGTTGGACTTAATAATAAAGAAATGATTTTAAGAAATAAAATCATCATCAATCAAAATAAAGAGGTTTTGAATAACAAAAGCACTTGACCATTAAGGTTAAGTGCTCAGAATGTAGACAAACTCAATGAAAATTGAGTTTGTCTACATTTTTTTCTTGTACAAATTCGGACGTGATTTCCACTTCAGGCACTCGCTTTCCGCGGGCGGTCCGGGAGCCTCCTCGGCATGGCCTGCGGGGTCTCCCTTGGCCACGTTTTTCCCGCAGGAGTCTCGTACCTTACGTTCCAATCAACTGGAACGTTTTTTAAAATAAAAACTGCAGACTGGTCTATTCCGAATCAAGTTTATTTTATCCTTTGAATTTTTCTCCTGTGCTCCTTATTGGATGGAAGAAATTTGCGACACTCCTGCCGAATAACTAGCTAGCCGAGACCCCACAGACGCTTGCGTCGAGGAGGCTTGGCAGGCAGTCGGCGGAAAGGGAGCGGGATTCTGAGATCAACTCGAACGTTTTTGAGGGTTAGTAAATCTGATCGTTGATTTCCACTCCAGGCACTCGCTCCAATCAACTAGGTTTAAAAACTTGGATAGAACAGATTTTCTATCGAATAACAGCCGCTGATAGAAAGTTAATAAGTGCTGAACACGTATTCGTCGGTTCCACACATGGGAAAGCCAATGCGAATAAGCGCAAATTTGAAAAGAAAATTGTACGCAAAGAAACATGAGCATATCAAGGACGTCTTCAAAATGAAATAAATCAAGATCGTAAGCACTTGACCATTAAGGTTAAGTGCTCTTTAGCTTCCTAACTGCCACTGTATTACTGCTATAGATATTCTATCGTGGTTTCCAATGTAATATTTATACCTAAATACCGTACAATAAAGTATTCGGCTAAATTTCCTCCATATTTAAAAAATCATATCGGTTTGAATCTGTATTTTCGCAAAAGAAAAAGCAGCTATTAAACTGCTTATCCGTTATTCATGGTTCATTTGATGTCACGTATGTACCTGCTATGAAATCATGTATCGATCTATGGTCTTTCCTTATGCCAACCATGAATGCACTGACAATAAACCCTATCCCTAATGTAATGGCATATACCAAAGCAGCAACTAAATACCTCAATAGCATAGTGCCTATGCCTAATTTTTTGCCGTCCATCCTTACTATGCGTATTCCCATAATCCTTTTACCAACTGTATAGCCATACCATAGTATCGGGACAATCACCATGTAAAGAAAGTTAAAAAGAGTTGAAAAATTTTCGTTTTCCCAATCACCGGTAATCACCCCGAAAATTATCGCTAATGGTGCTGATACTATTATGCCGTCCAAAACACCTGCAAAAAGACGTTTCCAAAAACCTACTGAATCACTCATATATGTTCCTCCCATTGTATTAGTTACAGTTACCTATATTACCAATTATAAAGTTGTTGTGTAATGAGACTTTATACCCATAATCATATTCAATAAAAAAATAGTACTTACATTTATAGGTTGCAATTTATAAACAAAATTAAATCCTTGTGTAATTTTTGCTTATAAACGTTTGTTTTTACTAATCTGCCTTTAATTTTCCTAAGAAATAAGATACAATTTAAATGATGCACAGTTTAAAACATACAAGATTGTAAACTGCTGTTTGTATGAATCAGCGTAAAACTAATGAAACAAAGTGTTGAACACGTTGAAACAAAAGTATTTTGGAGGAATGTAAATAAATGATTACAGTAAATAATGTTGGTTTACGTTATGGCGATCGTAAACTGTTTGAAGATGTTAATATAAAATTCACTCCTGGTAACTGCTATGGCCTGATTGGTGCGAATGGTGCCGGTAAATCCACTTTCTTAAAAATCCTTTCAGGTGAAATTGAAGCACAATCCGGTGATGTCCATATGGGGCCAGGCGAACGCCTTGCCGTTCTAAAACAGGATCACTTCGCTTATGAAGAGGAAGAAGTCCTTAAAGTCGTCATTATGGGACATGAAAGATTATATGAAGTCATGCAAGAAAAAGATGCCATCTATATGAAGGAAAACTTCACCGACGAAGACGGAATGAAAGCGGCCGAGCTTGAAGGGGAATTTGCCGAATTAAACGGATGGGAAGCTGAACCCGAAGCTTCAATCCTCTTAAAAGGCCTTGGGATTACAGAAGACCTGCATACGAAGAAAATGGCTGAATTGAACGGTGGCGACAAAGTTAAAGTATTGCTTGCCCAGGCACTATTCGGTAAACCGGATGTTCTATTACTGGATGAGCCTACCAACCACTTGGACTTAAAAGCGATCAAATGGCTGGAAGAATTCCTAATCAACTTTGAAAACACTGTTATCGTAGTTTCCCATGACCGTTACTTCCTTAACAAGGTTTGTACACATATCGCGGATCTTGATTTCGGTAAAATCAAAGTTTATATCGGTAACTATGACTTCTGGTATGAATCAAGCCAGCTTGCCCTTAAACTGACTCAAGATGCCAATAAGAAAAAAGAAGAAAAAATCAAAGAGCTTCAAAATTTCATCGCGCGTTTCAGTGCCAATGCATCCAAATCGAGCCAGGCTACATCCCGTAAGAAATTATTGGATAAAATCAGCTTGGATGACATCGAGCCTTCTTCACGCCGCTATCCATATGTCGGCTTTACTCCTGAACGTGAAATCGGGAACGACCTGCTTCGTGTAGATGGAATCTCGAAAACGATCGATGGCGTAAAAATATTGGATAATGTCAGCTTCACGATGAATAAAGGCGATAAAATTGCATTTGTCGGTAAAGATGAGATTGCTAAAACAACAATGTTCAAAATCTTGGCAGGTGAAATCGAACCGGATGGCGGCTCATTCAAATGGGGCGTTACAACCTCTCAGGCTTACTTCCCTAAAGATAATGCTGAATTCTTTGAAGGTGTCGATTTAAATCTTGTCGATTGGCTCCGTCAATATTCTCCTAATGACCAGAGCGAAAGCTTCCTGCGCGGTTTCTTGGGCAGGATGTTATTCTCTGGCGATGAAGTCACGAAAAAGGCAAGTGTACTTTCAGGGGGCGAAAAAGTCCGCTGTATGCTTTCCAAAATGATGTTAAGCGGTTCGAACGTCCTGATGCTTGATGAACCTACCAACCATCTGGACTTAGAGTCGATTACAGCATTAAACAACGGTTTAATCAGCTTTAAAGGATCTATGATCTTCTCTTCTCATGATCATCAGTTCATCCAAACTATTGCTAACCGGATCATTGAACTTACTCCAAAAGGTACAGTCGATAAGCAAATGAGTTATGATGAGTACCTTGAAAATGGCGAATTGCAAAAACAAGTCGCTGAAATGTACAAATAATACTTTTATGAAAGCACATCCTTATTGGATGTGCTTTTTTCGTTCGCTTTTCCTTCTGCCTGCATTTATTCCATACCTTTAATGTATTGAAGGCATAAAAAACACGCTGCAATAAATATAATAATATTCCCTGAAAGATGAGCCCTGAATAATTTCATGGATAAAAAGGTATATTGGTAAGGAAGGAGTGAGTTAGAATTGGATGGTCATACAGTGAAAAATATTTTTGATGATACAGGATATCTTTTTTTATATGATAAATTCAGTTATCATTTTTATATATCCGGATTGTTCGATGTAGTGGAACAAGAAAAAGTAATCTCGGATTTTTTAAATTCTTATAGCTTCGATGATAAAAACCCTCTCTTTTTTGACGACTTTTCCTACTACTTTAATTGCTTTCATTATTCACACCAGAAACAAAGGATGATGAATTACTTGAAAACCGAGTATGACGAACATATTTGTTAAGTAGTATAAAAGGCCAGATAAACTGTCAAAACTATTCAAAAAAAGGTAAGAGTATAATCGTCCCTTACCTGAGACTATAGGCAAACTTGATTAAAATTGAGTTTGCCTACAGTTTTTTTATGGTTGTACGATTTAGATGTTGATTTCCGCTCCAGGCACTCGCTTTCCGCGGGCGGTCCGGGAAGCCTCCTCGGCGCCTTTGCGCCTGCGGGGTCTCCCCTGGACGCGTTTTCCCCGCAGGAGTCTCGCACCTTTCTCTCCAATCAACTTTGGTTTAACTTTTAGATAATAGTAGTCTACAAACCGTAGCTCCCTTGTCTATATGATTGGACCAACAGTTTTTTGCCTATACAATTGGGGTGTTGATTTCCGAACCCACTTTGTCTACATACTGGGGTAAGTGCCCCTTAAATTCCCCCCTGTTATTCTTCCTTTCTTGCTGCCATATTCATGTTCGCTTCGGCTCGCTTGATTCGCGATTTTTTCTCTGCATCGACGAGCTATATCACCCTCCCTCACCTGCGTAATCCTTGGCTTTCCAAGCGACTCATGATATCCATTTTTATCCCAAACGTCTTTATTGGTGGACGTTACGATAATGAGTCCCACTTTAGCTAAGTCGTTCGAGGCTGCCCACTGTAACTCCTAGGGAAACTTTTCACTGTTTTTATAAATTTCCTCGACTGTCTTATGTGAGAATTAAAGAATATATATGGTATATGATTATCCATTAATCCCAAGTGCTTCTGGGAGAAATTAAACCTAAAATTGTATCTTTTCCGTAAGGTGTTTTTGGTGTTAAGAACTAAGGTTCTGTTCAGAAAACCTAAGTTTCTTAACACATTTTAGCTGAAGGATTTATGAGGATTTTCCTCATCTGTTTATGTTCAATAACTCATACATTTATATATGATCAGTTAATATAACAAAGATAAGTTTCAGTACATATAAGACAGTCTTAGCTTATAGAAATCGGGCTTTTTTATGTCGAAATTGCTAAATGTTGGTGGGGCCCCTTTTAGTAAATTTTCATATTTGAAGAGTTATTTCTTATAAAAGAATATATGTGTACTCATATGAAAGGTATCTGCCAAGATGAGATTCAATTAATCGGATCAAAATGTGTAACCTTCATATTCTTAAAGATCGCTTTGCCGCCCTCAGAGAAGAGAGTAATTCCCTTATCTTCGGCATGAGGGAATATTAAGTTTGAATAAGCAACCTTTCCATCATCCACAAAAACTTCAATACTCGTTTTATCGACGAGAATCTTTAAATGTACCTTCTTCTTACTGACATCAAATGGTGCAGTACTTTCAACCAACAGATTCGTTTCGTCAGGTTGATCTGTGAATACCCGATTGACATAAGAGTAATTTCCTTCTGCAGAGATGCCTACGTCAACGTGGCGTTTTTGATCATCTGACTCCCTGAGCCTAAATCCTGCATTCTTAAAATCCGACCATGTGAGATCCGCCTCTATTTGATAGGCATCTCCTTTAAAATCAAGTGTTTCCGAGCCATCCACTTCGATTTTATTAAAAGAATTCGTTGAGCTTGTCAATTCTTTTAATGCTTCTGAAGGCTGTGAAGAAAGATAATACTTATTCTCCCCTTCACGCTTTAGTTCAATTTGACGGACGATCGAATCCATTCCGTTAAACCCTTCTTTTAATGTCGGAGTATTGTTGGCGTAGGCCCAGTTATTCATCCAAGCGAGGGCATAGCGTTTGTCTAATTTGTCACTTGCCTTGCCATCTTCAAACGTTACTCCGCCATACCAATCGAAACCGTAGTCTAGCCATTGCGGTTCATTGTTATCTGGAAGAAATTCCGTTCCATTAAACGTTCCTGTCCAGTATGCATAGGTGTTGGGTTTCCCTGCTTCTTTTCCGTTTGCACTGACGCCCAGCACCCACTTTACTGTCCCGTCTTCAGCGCGGATCTGGTAAAGGTCAGGGCACTCTAAAACTCCAATGTTCTTAGTGGAAAAACTGCTCGTATAGCGCCAATCTTTCAGGTTATAAGACTCATAAAAACCTATTTTCGATCCTTCGGCCATGGTCATGACCCATTTTTGATTCGTGTTATCCCAGATGATTTTTGGATCTCTAAAATCCTTCGTTCCTGGATTTTTCATAATAGGCTCGTCACTGTAAGAGGTAAACGTATTTCCTTTGTCCGTACTGTACCATAGAAATTGTTCTTGTTTCTGGCCATCCTTAGATGGTTGTGTTACGATCGCCACAAAAGCCCCTTTTCCAAACCCAGCTGTATTTTCCTTGTCAAACACGACAGACCCTGTCCATGGATCCCCATTTTGATTCGTATATTTTGGAATGGCAATTCCTTCATCCTTCCAGTGAATCAAATCTTTAGAGGTGGCATGTCGCCATTCTGTACCATTGCCATCCGGGTAATCTCCATTATAAAGGTAAAAATAATGATAATTTCCTTCATAGTAAAGGAGCTTCTGTGGATCGTTTTTCCAATGATCAGGAGAAGTAAAATGATAGGCAGCCCGGTATGAGTGCTTTTCTACCTTATTTGGCGGATTAGCTTCTTTTGTTTTATAAAATGAATGAATTAAAATTCCTGTGCAAATAACCATCCATAATCCAAGAAAGAATAATCCAACCATCATATATTTCTTTTTGTTCACTTAAACTCACCACTTTTCTCTTTTAAAATAGAAAAAAGAAAATGCCAAGTTTTCCTGACATTTTCTTTTTCTTTTCATTGGGTAACTACTTAACCGTAATCTGGCCTTGTTCAAGAATACTGTCTTTTACTACCGATGTTTGTTTCCCTTTAATGTTAAGCTGGAAGCTTGGGGCAAAGGTAGATTTATTGTCTTCAAAATAACCTCTGTTTGTCATGTAGCTTGTCACTACAACATTATCACTGCCAGCCTGCGGGATCGCATAGTGTGCATAGTTCCAAGTGATGTCATATGGATCTAGATCCTGATGCAGGACGATGCCCGTTTTATTTAATGGTTTATATGGGCCAGTTAAGGAATTTGACGTGTAGCCTAACATGTAAATATCTTGATTATCGATTCCATCAATGGTCATTTTTGATCCTCTTGAACTTGTGAATAAATACCACTTGCCGTCCTTTTTAAAGATGTTTGGACGTTCGATTTCATCTGTGACCGTATTTGAAACAATCAATGGCTTCATTTCTTTTTTCAATGTATAATCGTCGTTTACTTCAATAATTCCAATTGCACCGTTTGCAAGTTCAGCTAACTCTTTTTTAGGGCTTTGCAAAAGTTTGTTTTTCTCACCCTGGAAGAATTTATTGCTGTTGCCATAATAAGCTCTATTGTATAGCGATTCTTCGCCTTGGTAGCCATATTCTGTACCCGTATTTGCTTCAAACACAAGGTATTTGCGGCCGTTGTCTTCTACATAGTGAGGGTCTCTGAAGGTATGATTATCAGAGGAATTTCCGTCCTCTACAAATTTATCTACAGTTTGGTAGTACTTGCTGTCTTTGCCTTCATAGATGGATTTGTAATCCTCAACACCATCCACTTTTAATGTTTCAGAATCTGACTCTGAAAGGTTTACTTGAGCGGTTGTCAAGGTTTGTTTCCCATAATTCCCTGACTCAGGTTTATACGGTTCACGGTTTGTATAGAATAAGCGAACTTCCCCGTCCTCAGTGAAGGTTGCAGAACCTGACCACTCTTCGGCTTGCTCTTTTAGGTAAGGATCATTTGGAACGTTTTTATCATTGTCATCAAAAACTCTTCCAGCATTCTTCCAAGCATCAAGGGAGTTGTCGCCCACTTTTTTGTAGAATATGTAGATGAACGTATCACTCGCGTTTTTAGGATCGCCTGCTAATCCAAAAACGATATGATATCCTTTGTACTCTGCAACAGTTCCATCAGCGTTTTGCAATGGCCATGTATCCCATACATCTAAATCAATGGTTTCGCCTGATTCCGTTACTTTTTTGGCAGAAGGGATGTTTTTAATTGTGGATTCGTCAAACCTAGGAACGGCATATCTAGTATCACCGTGCTGATTAATCATATCTTTCATAGCTGATCGAGTGATTTGTGAAGTATCGTACGTTTCTTTGTAATCCGCCGGATCCTTTGGAGCTGCAAATGATTGGGTGACAGTACCGCTTAATAGAATGCCAGTACTGAGTATTCCTGCTGTTGCCTGTTTGGCAAGCCTGCTAAAGTTCATAAATCTTCCTCCTCGTTTTATGTGTTTGCTAGTACAATAGAATTATAGGCGATTCCTGAAAAGAGAGGTATGCCACATATTGATTGGAATTTAGTCGTATATTGATATCGCAGTTGTAAAAGGCAAAAAAAGCCCCGGCAAGAGGCTATTCCTTCGAAAACCTCTCCCAGGACTTCTGATATTCATTGAGCAGCTGATTGCGGTTCAGCTGTTTCCCGACATAGAGCTGAGTCGCGGCTCCGAATTCTTCCCTAATTTCAACAGGGAAGTGAAACCAGTTAGATGGGACGGTGTTCCCATCTTTGTAATTTCGAAGTGTTTCTTCTGCGAGCGGCCCTATATCATCAGTTTTAATGTTCTTAAACGCAGGAATGAATTTGAATTCTTCCGTCATGAACCGTTTTCCTTGTTCTGACAACACCATCCAATTTAAAAATTTCTTGGCTTCTTTTTTCTTTTCAGGAATGGACTGTTTATTTACGGCCCAATAATTTGGAACGCTGACGACAAGGGCTTCCTTTAAAGGTCGGTCATTAATCGGAATCGGCATAAAACCGATGTTCATGTCAGGCGAAGCTTGATCGATCATCGGCTGAATCCAGTTGCCTTGCTGAATGATGGCTGCTTTTCCGGAGGTAAACAGATTCACTTCCATTGTATAGTCCGTAGACAGTGGATTATCGTTTCCGTACTTTATGGTGAGATCCAGCAGGGCAAGGAGATCCTTAAATGTTTGATTGGTACTGATTTTTTCCGTTCCGTTATTTAAATTTCTTATAAAAGCATCAGTATCCTTTTGCTGGGCAAAAGCAACATTCATTAGATGGTCTCCCAATTTCCAGTCTTCATAATAGCCTGTTGCAAAGGGAGTAATGCCTGCATTCTGCAGCTTTTCGGCAGCTGCTGTCAATTCAGAAAGAGTGGCGGGCTGGTCAGTAATGCCGGCTTGTTTAAATAGATCCTTATTATAGATAAAGCCATACCCTTCAAGGTTAACCGGCATTCCGTAAATTTTCCCGTCCAATGTGACTGGCGTCAGGGATTCTTTGTATGCTTGATTAATCCAGGGCTCCCCTGAAAGATCCTCCAGATAGTTCCGCCACAGCTTGGCATTTTCATAGCCGCTGTTTGTAAAGATATCCGGACCAGTGCCGGTCGCCATTTCGGCTTTTAGGTCGGCGAGGTCATCCATTGCCCCTCCAACAGTATGTACCCTGATATTGACGTGAGGATTTTCCCGTTCATAAGCACGCGTCATTTCTTCAAATTGAGTGGAGATTTCCACTTTCGGATTCCTTAAATCCAGCGTGATTTTCCGCTCTGTCTTTTTTGTTTTTTCTGGAGGGGCTTCATCCTGACATGCAGAAAGAGGCAGGCTGACGGCTCCGATTAACAAAAGGGATAAAAACCTGTTTTTCATCATGTCACCCCTTTAGATTCATGTTGATCGTTCCTGTTCCTGAACTCAAAAGGCGTCATGCCGACGACCTTTTTAAATAGCTTTGAAAAGTAGATTTCATCTTGATAGCCAAGCATGGTAGAGATGGAATAAATGCTTTTGTCTTTTTGTTTCAGCCACGACTTTGCTTGGCTGATTCTAAGCTCCGTGATGTATTTGGACAGGGTCATTCCGGTTTCTTGCTTATACTTTCTTGAGATATGCTCGCGGCTTAAAAAGAAAACATTCGACAGCTTTTCCAGACTCAAATCCTCCATATAATACATGTCAACATAGGAAACCATGTCTTCCATGCGGCGAGCGGCATCTATTTCATCCAGACGGTGGATGGATCGGAAGTTTTGTTCCTCGAGCTTTTTCTGCAGAGCCTGAAACGAGGTCCTGATATCCGATAAAGTTTCGACCTGCTCTTCAGTTACAAGCCTTACCGGGATATCGAACTCCTGGCTGATCCATTCCTCAACGGAGAGCCATTGATCGCGAATGGTGATAACAAGGCAGAGGTTAAGATCCGTCTGCAGGGAAAACGCATTTCCAAATTTGCGGTCCGTAAGCTCATCTGAAAGCTTTTGGATATAGAGATCCGGATTGTGCATCTGGTAAAAGGAGAGCAGCGTCAGCATATAGCCCTCCGATTCAGGAAGAAACTCGGCCAGGCTGCTTGAATCCGAACGGTCCCCCAGACATATCGCAGTGGCTAACTGGTTTCTCCGCAGTTTTTTCACATCTTCCAGCACTTCAGCATGTTCAAAGTCATCCTTCCAGGCTTGTACCGATTTTTCCAGTGTATGATTGAACGCCTCATACTCAATCGGCTTCAGCAGGTAATCAAAGCTGCTGTGCTGAATGGCTTTGCGCATATAGGAATAATCGTTATAACCAGTAATGAAAATAACTTTCCCAGGATAGGAAATGGAATCCAGCCACTCAATCAGTTCGATTCCGCCCATACCAGGCATTTTCACGTCTGTAAAGATAATCTCCGGGCGTTCTTTTTCAATCAGTGCTTTTGCCTCATGGCCATTTTTGGCTTCCAATAGCTTGGTGATGCCATGAGTTTCCCACTGGCCTAAATGGCGTATGACGTCCCGCACATTGAATTCATCATCGACAATCAGTGCTTTCACCGTGTTCATCTCCTTTCCTGAAGTAAGTCTTTATCATTCCCAAGGGGCTCTTTATCGGGATCCTCATGCTGACGGAAAACCCCAGCCCGTCATTCGAATCTACTTTCATTTCTGCACTTGGTCCATACCCTAGAAGCAGCCTGTCACGAATATTCTTCAGGCCTATATGTTCATGCGAATAAGTCCCTTCGTAAGGGGGTGTATAGATATGTTCCCGTAGTGTCTGAAGCTCTTCTTCCCTCAGACCCGGACCATCATTCTCAACAGTAAAGCACAGATCGTTTCCTTGTTTTTCCCCGTTAATGGACAAATGAGCGTTGCTGTACCCTTCCTCATACGTGTGTTTAAAGAAATTCTCTGCCAGGGGCTGCAGAATCATACTTGGAATAGTCATGTCCAAAATGGACTCATCGATATTGACCGAATAACTTACATTTTCACCAAAACGCTCTGTTTGAAGGGAGAGGTACGCTTTTGTATACTCAGCTTCATCCCGAACCCGTACCCATTGATCTGCCTGCATTGAGTAGCGCATCATTTTGGACAGCGAAGTCAGCAATTGATAGACCTTTGGTGCATTCGACCTGAGGGCAACAGCGCCGATGGATTGTAAAGCGTTAAACAAAAAATGAGGATTAACCTGTGATTTTAACGCCCTGAACTGGTTCTTCCTGTTTTCAATTTCAAGCTTATATTCACGGTCAATGTGGGAATTGATCCGGTTCATCATGTCCTTCATGTGGGACTCCAAATGGCCAATTTCATCGCTTCTGGTATCATCAAAAGGGACATTCATATTTCCGCCTTCAATGGAGCGGACTTTGCTGCTCAGCCTCGTAATGGGACGGGTAATCCTATTTGAGATAATGCCTATCATCAGCAAACCCAGTATTCCTACGCCGATGCCGACAAGGATATTGGTATAGGCAGTTTTCCTGACATCTTCATATAAAGCCTGACTCGACATGACCTTAATCAATTTCCAGCCGTTCAGTGACCCTGATAACTCTTTTGATAAGAGAATATCGTCATCATGCCGGCTCCTATTCCCGTCAAGACGTTGCTTTTCTTCGGCAGGAAGAGGTTTTCCAATCAGGGCACGATCATTTGCATACATGACACGATCTTTTGAATCAATAAGCAAAACTGAAGATGCGTCTCCCTGGACAAGGTTATTGCAAATGCGGGCGTATTCGCCCAAATCAATGTCGATTGTAATCATCCCAAGAAACTTTTTAGAAAGAACGTCTATAATTTTGTGGTGAAAAGTCATCACCATCGTTTTGTCCGATTTTGGAACAATGGCTGCATTATTGTAATTCTCAAGAGGGTGGGGCGGCTCAATCAAATATTGTGAGTCAGATGTATACAGCTGTTTGATCGGGTCCCGGTTCAGAAAATCCGGCTGATACCTGTGTGTGCTGACCATTGCATTATAGACAGTAAATGACTCATTGTTTTTAGCAATATAGAAACGGATTTGCCGGAATTCGTTTCTCATTAGATAAAAGGTTTCAAGACTCTTTTCCATGGTCATAGGGTTGAAATATATGGAGTCTTCGAAGCCGTTTTTAAAAATCCGAAACAGATCAGGGTTGCGGTACAGAATATATGGAAAATCAATCATGTCGTCAAAATACTGCTCCAGTTCATCCGCATTCTTCTGAAGCTGCTCCCGGCTGTTTTCAAGTTCATACTGCTCCACACTGTTTTTTGTGTAAGTGTAGATGAAAAAAACGGACAGGAAATAGGGCAGAACGATGAAAATCAGCAGCATGATCAATAAACGGCTTTGTATGCTTTTCAAAGGAGGCACCCCCTTTCGCAGAAGGCTATTTTTTTAGTCTGATCTTATCTTCTCACTTTAGCATCCTAAAACTATATCAAATCAAAAAACCAAGTCAATCATGCTTAAGTAGGATTCGTGTAAGTGCATGTATCGTTATATTTCGCAGTTCGGGCTTATATTATGTTCCAATTTGCGCTGCGCCAGAGATTTGAAGATGATAAGGCAAACACAAAAAAAGCTGAAGACATCTTCAGCTTTTACAAAAATTATGCTTTTTCTCCTACTCTTCATTAACAAAAACATTAAATAAGGAGCCCCTATTAAAGCGATCATAATCCCCGCAGGTATGTCTTTGGGTTCAAGTATGTTTCTTCCGATAGTATCTGCCACAAGCAGCATCCAGGCGCTGATCATAATCGCTAACGGCAGGAAGAGCTGATTTCGAGGTCCGACCAGAGCTTTTGCAAAGTGCGGACCCTGAGCCCGACAAAGGCGCTGCCTCCTGTGACAAAGACAGCTGCTGCTGCTGCAAGCGAAACCGATGTCAGCAACAGGATCGCCCTTTTTTTCAACTGATACCCCTAAGCCTATTGCCTATTGGCATAGGTTCACTCAACCCAAAAAGATTCAGCCGAGTCGCTTTGTACAATGTAAAGGGGATGAGAATAGCAGGTCTGCACCCCATATGTTCCCTGACAGCCAATTTGTAATAAAATCCACCTTTTGTCAATCATCAGATGAAATAAGGACAAGCATCAGACCTGAGAGGACCACAGAAAATCCCACCCCGGTTAATACAAGTTTGACTGGCTGCATTCCCGCAGTCCGTCTTCGTAATTGTCACAAGAGGTGGTAATTCGATGGCTTCAGAAGGTTTCAAACAGCAACTACATCATGTAACTTGTCGTAACTTTATGTAAAGCATTCGAAGCTTCAATAAAGTAATCATTGTCTAAAGTAATCATTGTCTAATTTGAACCAATAAAGTTCCGATTTAGATTTATAGTATCCTGCCCTGTTCATCCTGAACCCATAAAACAATCCAATACTGTTTCCCCTTCATTGGTTATAGTTACGAGAATAAATTAATTAACTCAGTAACTATATTAGGCAAAATTTATCTTCCATTTACATTAACTTTAGAAGATATTCGTCAAAATATGATGAATTATGAAAAGGATATGTCTGGACTATATTAGTATGGGGAACGGCTGTAGGGTTTTATACAAAGTATAAATTTCCTACAAGTATGCATTTGAATATCGAAGATTCTATTAACTCTTATAGGAGTAGCTGCTAGTTTAAATAAAATAATTAAATAAACATCCACATAAATATAACTTTAAAACAATCGAATAATTCAAAGTAGAGATAGAATTGATAAACAGTTGATAGAGAGACTGAAAGAAGAAAAAGTCATTCACTCTTTCAGTTAAAGACGGTTTCGATGCAAGGACGGAAATGGGAAATAAATATAAAGTAAGCCTTTACCACTTTGGGCAAAGGCTCCTTTTTTGACGAGTTTCTTCTATTAACTAGGAAGGTATTAGACTGCCTTTTTCCTTTAGAAATACATTTATAACAATTAAGGTCAAGTACATCTCGGGGTGCCCTAGATCTGCTAATAGCTATAATACTGTATATATCACAGCTAACTTTTTTATTGCAGAACCCCAAAAATGCAATTGCAGTTAACAAAAAGGGTATTGAAAAGTGTAGAATTATCCAATCAATCCCTGATATCAATGTAATAATAATTGCTACGAGTGATTTATACTAAAAGTAAGCAACACTCTACTTCTGCTTCATATTAAGAGTTTTCCTACAACCTTATAAAAAGAAAGACTGCTCCTCCTTCTCATTTGAAATAGGATTGTCATTACTTTATTAATCTTTTAAAAATGTTAGTAACGCTTCATTAAATTCTTTTGGATGAGTTGCGTTTAATCCATGCGGACCACCCTTTATTAGAGCGAGCTTACTACCAGGAATGGAATCATATGTACGTTTTCCACTTAACTCAAAAGGTACAGTTGCATCAGAGTCACCGTGAATAATAAGAGTAGGTATATTGAACTTTTCCAAGTCCTTTCTAAAATCTGTCTTACTAAAGGCCGTTATACAATCGAGCGTACCCTTAGGTGAGGCACTGGCTGCAATATCCCGATTATATAAACGGAATGGCTCACTAACTAAATCTGTTTGATTACCCGCCGCGAAAAATCCCTTCGTAAATTTGTCAAGAAATGCAAGGCGGTCATTAATCACGCCACTTTTGAATTCTTCAATTGTTGCATCATCTAATGCTCCTTCAGGATTATCCTCTGATTTGTATAAATAAGGAGGAACTGCTCCAGCAAAAACAGCCTTTTCAATACGATCTGTTCCATACGTACTAATGTATCGAGCTACCTCACCTCCACCCATAGAAAAACCAACAAGTGTGACATTTTGAAGATCTAAATGTTCTAACAGTTTATGTAAATCGGAAGCAAATGTTTCATATTCATATCCTTCCCATGGCTGGGATGACTTTCCGAATCCTCGACGATCATATGTTATGACTCTGTAACCCGCTTCAATAAGAGCTGGCACCTGATATTCCCAAGAGCGTCCACTTAAAGGCCAACCATGTATTAAGACAACCGGTTTCCCTGAACCCTGGTCCTCATAATAAAGTTCAATTGGAGCATGATTTTCATTACCTACAGTAAATTTTGCCATATAAATTTCCTCCCATGAATTAAACCTATATTCTTGCTTCTCTAAAAAAAACTCTTCACTCCAAAACATTTAACATATTTTTTGCAAAATGTTTATAGGATTATTATATTCCCTACTATCGAAATTGTAAAATTATTCAAAAAATATCAAATCAACTAATATTATTAGATTCAATTTATTTAAACCAAGGTGTGTAAATTATTAAAAAATATTGAAAAAACTAAACTGAAAAATCGAATTAAAGATTTCTAAGCAACTCCAATTGGGGTATCTCCAATTAAGTTGGAATTAGGAATCACAGCCCTTCCTAAAACATCAAGGCTTATTTATCCGATTTCACTCTGCGAATTTTAAGTTATTTACAAAAAAATTAATTTGTATTTCTAAAGTTTAAAAGACCCTACGATACCAGTGAGCCGCAGCTTCAACTTCATCAACAGTCAATTGATGCCCCCTATTTTCCCAATGAATTTCAACTTTTGCATTAGCCTTTTCAAATAAGGATTGAAGTTCAGTAGATTCCATCGGCGAACATATAGGATCATTTTTACCAGCAGCAATAAAAACTGATTTTCCTGACAAATCAGGAAGAACAATTCCTTTTCTCGGTACCATCGGGTGATGGAGACTGGCTCCCTTTAATGCATTTTGATAGTGAAATAATAAACTAGCAGCTATATTAGCTCCATTTGAGTATCCAAAGGCAATCATGTTTTCTCGATCAAAATTATACTTTGCAGCAGAATCATCAAGAAACTCATATAATTCTTTTGTACGGAAAATCAGATCTTCCTCATCGAATACACCTTCAGCTAATCTCCGAAAGAATCGAGGCATTCCATTTTCCAATACATTTCCGCGGACACTTAGCACTGAAGCCTCGTCATCAATTCTTCCCGCTATAGGTAATAAATCTAATTCATTTCCGCCAGTACCATGTAGTAATAATAACGTTGGTTTCGTTGAATCTTTACCCTTATTAAATATATGTTTCATGATTGATCTCCCTCCAGAACGCGAACTTCCACATTAGGTAAGGCTTCTTCTAATTCTTCTCGGTTTGGCTCCAGCCAGGATGGCAACATCAGTTTACTTCCAAGCTCAGCGACAGCTTCATCAACGGAAAAGCCTGGCGGATCTGTCGCTATTTCAAAAAGGATACCGCCTTGTTCATGGAAATACACAGCTTTGAAGTAGTTTCGATCACGAATCTCAGTCGGATAATACTCCTTATCTTGAAGAAGTGTTCTCCATCTCAATAGATCTTGGTCATCCTTTGCCCTCCATGCGATATGGTGAACAGTTCCAGCCCCTTTTAACCCGCGAACCGAAGGAGTTAGCTTAATATCAATTGTATTTCCAAACTGACCATCCGATTTAAACCTAAGGAAGCTCGCTTCTTGCCCAAGACATTCGAGCCCTAATACGTTTTCAAGCACATTTGCAGTTTTATTAGGCTGAGTTGAAATTAATATAGCTCCACCAAACCCTTTAATTGCAACCTCTGAATCGACTTCCCCAAAACTCCAAGTATTTTTTGGCCCTTCATTTCGTTCCACTAATTCAATTTCGAGACCATCTGGATCTTGAAATTGTAAATATTTTTCTCCAAAACGTACTGATTGAATAAACCTGATTCTAAATTTCCCTAAACGATTTTCCCAAAATTTAATCGATTGATTCGGGATTATAAAACTGGTTACTCCAACCTGTCCTGTTCCAATTCGGCCTTTTAACTGCTTTGACCACGGAAAAAAAGTTATAACAGATCCAGGTTGACCAGTTTCATTTCCAAAATAAAGATGATAGACTTCTGGACGATCAAAGTTTATCGTCTTTTTTACAAGTCTTAACCCCAGTATGCCAGCATAAAAATCAATACTTCTTTGGGCATCGTTCACCATTGCTGTTATATGATGGATCCCTGTTGTTTTTTGCAACCTCACCATTCCCATTCTCTTCATTAATTTGATCAAGAAATTAATTAGGTCTCTCTATGGAAAAATCTCACCTAACTTTGCTTAATTTGTACCAGCTAACCAGCTCACAACTCTAATTCTCTTACCTCAAATGGTAATAAACTTTGTTTAATCTTCCCTCTAGACTGTTCATACTGCTCTGGCAACATTAATTTTTCTCCCATCGTCGCTTCAGGTTCATCGTGAGCAAATCCTGGAGGATCTGTTGCAATCTCAAAGAGAATTTCCCCGTGTTCTTTAAAGTAAATCGCATTAAAATAGTTTCGATCTCGTACAGGAGTTACCCCATATCCGTTTTCCTCAACATATTTTTGCCATTCCAATTGGTCTTGATCATCCTTTGCCCGCCATGCAATGTGGTGTACGGTTCCAGCACCCATTGTCCCGCGTCCTATTGTCGTTAATTTTAAGTCAATAACATTGCCAATTTCTGCTGAAGAACGGTAACGTGCAAAGTCGCCATCCTTGCCGATTAATTCTAGTCCCAATATGTTTTCTAACAATAAAGCCGTTTTGTCAGGATGGGTCGATAATAAAGTAGCACCGCCAAAGCCTTTAATAGCTACCTCAGGTGTTACCCCGCCAAAGGTCCATGCATTTACTTCCCCTTCTTCCCTTTCAACAATTTCCAAGTGTAGCCCATGAGGGTCATCAAATTCCAAGTATTCCTCGCTAAAGCGCTCCCTTACGGTAAAAGGAATATTGAAGGATTCCAGTCTTTTTTTCCAGAACTTCATAGCTCCTTTTGGAACAACATACGATGTAACGCCTACTTGACCATCACCAATTTTCCCTTGACTAGCTCCTGCCCATGGAAAAAATGTCATGATTGTTCCTGGTTTTCCACCCTCATTACCAAAATAAAGATGGTAGGTACCTGGGTCATCAAAATTGACAGTTTTTTTCACTAAACGTAAACCTAATACACCTGCATAGAAATCAACATTCTCTTGAGGATGACCAACAATTGCAGTAATGTGGTGAATACCCATCGTTTTTTTACTCATTTTATTTTCACTCCTCTTTTTATTTCTGGTTAGACACTAACCTTAAAAAAGCATCGCCAATTTGTCGATAATTGTATATGCGACTTTATGGGTGTTTTTTCCTTTGTCCAAAGTTTTTATTGTCTATAAATATTGGATCTTTAATTTTATTAAAATAAGAAGCATGGAAAAATTATTCACAATACCCATTTTTTATTTCAATCAACTTATGGATAAACTGATTCAATATCATATGGAAGTAATACCAATATATACAAATAAACCAGCACTATAGATTGATACTGGTTTAATTGATGCTTTTATTTATGTAGTTGTTAATTTAGCATAGATGATGAAAAACAGGGTTAATTGTCCTATTATCATAATATTTGGTACTACTACAATCAAATTAATAACAAAAAAGACTGGTAAATCCCTAAAAACAAGCAAAAATGATAAATTTTCAAACGGTGTTGTTCAAACCTATATTGATGAAAAACAAGTGGGCTGTATTAGTCGGAACCTTTTCTAAACACTTTCTTCCAAGCAGTGGGATAATAATATCGATAAGAATTACGAAATACAACACAGCATACCGAATCCAAGAATCAAAAAAGACGGATAATATTGAAATAACGATTCCAATCCAAAAATATCTTCCTAGAAAGAGTGCTCCTTGCTTACGAACTCCTGCTTCTATCCGCTGGAAAAAAAAATTGGATCGCAGTCACGGCCCTTAACCCAATATAACCTATTAAAAAAGAAAGATAATAAGGATCAAAATCTGCTGACAAGCTTGATGTCATTATTAGGACAAAAACATTTGCAGGATCAAAAAGATTCGTTAATAAAATAAATCTTTTCCGAAACGGTTAACAAAGATGGTTTGCCTCTCCCTAACCCACCAGATCGGAATAAAAATTAAGACAAATTTCACTAAATACTCTATATGGATATGACCATCTTCAACATGAAGTAAAACATGAGTTGCAACCGCAACCATCGCCACAAACAACAAATCATAAAATAGTTCTAACCACGCAACTTTCTTTTCTTCCATTTCTGCACTCCCTCCAATTTTTTTATAGTTAATAAATTCGGAAATATATGGTTATTTAAAGAGGACATTAGTCTATTTGCCATAGCTTGCAAACACAAGCCAATAATAAGAAAACTAATGAGAAACCCTTACATCCTAGATTATTTGTACTAAACACCTCATTAAATTAAACAGTTTGATGATTAGGCATAAAGCCACTTTTTTTACGTTGGTATATCATGGTATGATGAGGTGATTTTAACAAGGGAGGAAATATATGACAAAAACTATAGGCCTTATTTGTGGTAGTTTACGAAAAAACTCTTATAATCGAATCATTGCTCAATCATTAACAGAGATGGATGATTCCCATCAATTTCGTTGGATCGAGATAAATAATCTACCTTTGTTTAATGAAGACTTAGAAATAAGTGTTCCAGAAACAGTGACATCATTTAAATCTGCTATCCAGGACGTTGACGGTATCATTATTGTAAGTCCAGAGTACAATTCTGGAATTCCAGGCGTATTAAAGAATGCATTGGACTGGGCATCAAGACCCCGGGAATCCGCAGTTCTTAGCAGAAAACCGGTTGGCCTAATCGGAGCAACTCCTGGGGGGTTAGGTACTGTTTATGCTCAGATGCAAATCAGAGAAATACTAGAAACTATGCAAGTTCATGTTCTTCCATTTCAAAAAGTACTGATTTCTCAAGTACATCAAAAGATTGATTCCGATAAGAAAGTGCTTACTGACGAACAAACAAAACGTTATCTTCAGCGTTATTTACAACAATTTATAAATTGGATAGATAAAACTCTTGTTTTAGATAAAGAAGTAGAGTAAGCATTTTTAAAAATAAATCTGACGTTTTTTCTGATTTTTAAGAAAATTATTGGCATAAATATAAGTTTAGTTATAAAGTGATTGCGGAAAATGAAGAAATTTATGGTAAATAATCCAATGTTTAAACTTTCTTCATTACTTTAATTTAGGAGGAATACATAATGTCTGATCTCTATTCTCGTATTAATAAAGATGAAGCTGTCGTTCTTTTAGTGGATCATCAAACTGGCCTTATGGCTGGACTTGTTCGTGACTATGGTGTTGATGAATTTAAGAACAATGTTTTGGCTCTTGCTCGTACTGCTAAGTTTTTTGATTTACCAGTTATTTTAACAACAAGCTTTGAAAACGGACCTAATGGACCACTTATGCAGGAATTGGTTGATCTTTTTCCTAACGCTCCAAAAATAGCTCGTCCTGGACAAATTAACGCATGGGATAATGACGATTTTGTAAAAGCAATCGAAAAAACTGGAAAAAAACAACTTATTATCGCGGGCGTAGTTACAGATGTATGCGTTGCCTTCCCTGCACTTTCCGCTATAAAAGCTGGGTATGAAGTTTTTGCTGTTACTGATGCTTCAGGAACTTTCAGTAAACAAGTTGCAGAAGCTGCCAATACGCGTATGGCACATAGTGGCGTGCAACTTATGAACTGGTTTAGCGTAGCTTGCGAACTACAACGCGATTGGCGCAACGATGTCGAAGGTTTTGGCAATTTGCTTGCTAGTAATCTTCCAGGTTATCAAAATGTAATTGGAAGCTATATGGGAGCTCAGCGAGATCTTAGTAAACAAAATGCATAAATTTATTCTTAAGAACTAGCTATAAATCAATCACTTTTTTAAAAGTGGATAGTATAAATTTAGCGCTGATTTAATCAGCGCTCCTTTTTAAATTAAGAAGTATAGCAAGGCTTTTATTTTTTCGATTACAGCTGAAACTAATAATTGCCTTTTAGATGAAACAATTTAAAAAAAGGAGTGTTTTATTATGAGTAATTTAGAATTGTTAACTCCGGAGAACAGTGCATTAATTTTGATCGATTTTCAGCCTCAAATGACTTTTGGAGTTGCAAGCATTGACAGACAAACATTAATGAATAACGTTATGCTGCTTGCTAAATCAGCAAAAGCTTTTAACGTACCCACTATTCTTACTACAGTTGAAACACAAAGCTTTTCTGGTTATTTTTGGCCACAAATCCTTGACATATTCCCAAACCATGAAATTATAGAACGTAGTTCAATGAACTCTTGGGAAGATTCAAAATTTGTTGAGGCAGTTAAAGCAACAGGTAGAAAGAAATTGATATTTGCAGCACTTTGGACTGAAGTTTGTCTTGCATTCCCTGTGCTTGAAGCAATTAAAGCTGGCTATGAAGTTTATGCAGTTGATGATGCTTCAGGTGGCACAAGTTTGACAGCACATAACGCTGCTATGCGTCGTGTAGAACAAGCTGGAGCAATTCCAGTGACAGCAATTCAAGTTTTACTTGAATACCAACGTGACTGGGCACGCAAAGACACTTATGATGCTGTTATGGAAATTGTAAAAGAACACACTGGCGCTTATGGTCAAGGCGTGGAATACGCATATACTATGGTACATGGCGCGCCTCCAAGCAGGAAAATATGAATCAAGAAAAAGTAACTGTCGGAGAAACTCAAACAGGGAACTCTATGGATGCCGGTGGTCCAGTTACAACGATTGTTACATGGGAAATTCAAGAAGGTAGAGAAAAACAGTTTGAAATATGGAGACATGAAATTGAAGCTGCCGCTACTAAATTTCCAGGGCATTTAGGCGTAAATCTAATAGTCCCCAATAACGGATCCAGAGAGTATACTGTTGTTTTTCGCTTTAATACGTATGATCATCTTCGTGCTTGGCAAGAATCAGATATTCGTCGAGATTTGTTAAAAAAGGCAGAACCATTTCAAGCTACTAATCCAACGTACAAAACTGAAAGCAGTTTGGCATATTGGTTTGTTACTCCGAAAACGCCAGTTCCGCCGCCAAAATGGAAAATGTCCATTGTTACCGTTCTTGGTGTATGGCCTCTTAGCATGTTGGTTCCTATAGTGGTAGGACCTATAATAAAAAATATGAATCATATTTTGTCAACTTTTTTTGTTTCGGTATGTATAGTGTCTTTGCTATCATGGGTAGTAATGCCCGTTCTCGGTAAAATATTTCATCCATGGTTACAGAATAATAGGAAGTAAACGAGGTGTGAACATGAATTTACCGGATATGATCTTATATAACGGAAAAATCACTACCCTTGCCCCATCTCAACCTGAGGTATCGGCTATCGCCATAACTGATGGTTTAATCACTGCAGTAGGTGGAGATGAGCTTCTTGATAGTGCCACAGAAAAAACCAAAAAAATAGACCTTAAAAGAAAGAGAGCTATTCCGGGCTTGAATGACTCTCATATACACGTTATTCGTGGCGGTCTTCATTATAATATGGAATTGCGCTGGGAAGGTGTGCCATCACTTGCTATTGCTCTGGAAATGCTTAGAGAGCAGGCAAGGCGTACACCTGCTCCTCAGTGGGTAAGAGTAGTTGGAGGTTGGTCTGAATTTCAGTTTAAAGAAAGACGGATGCCAACTTTGGAAGAGATTAATGCTGTTTCTGAAGACACGCCTGTCTTTGTGCTACATCTTTATGATAGAGCACTTGTAAATCGAGCAGGGCTGCGTGCACTGGGATACACAAAAGATACCCCAGACCCTCCGGGCTGTTTAATTCAGCGGGATAAACGAGGTAATCCAACGGGTCTTTTAATTGCCAATCCTAACGCTTCTATTCTATATTCAAGTTTAGGCAGAGCTCCAGTACTTAATATTGACGACCAGATTAACTCAACTCGCCATTTTATGCGCGAATTAAATAGATTAGGTATCACAAGTGCCATTGACGCAGGTGGTGGATTCCAAAATTATCCTGATGATTACAAAGTTGTTGAACATTTAGCCGAGAAGGATCAATTAACTTTGCGTATTGCTTATAATCTATTTACGCAAAATCCAGATCATGAATATGAAGACTTTGCATCATGGGCAAAAATTGTTTCTCCTGGTCAAGGAAATGATAAGTATAAAATGAATGGTGCCGGAGAAATGTTAGTATTCTCGGCAGCCGATTTTGAAAAATTTCAAATGCCCCGGCCCGACCTAGCTACGGTGATGGAAGCTGACTTAAAGAAAGTAATTTCTCTATTGGTGGAAAACCGTTGGCCATTCCGTTTACATGCAACTTATGATGAGTCAATAACACGTTTCTTAAATGTGTTTGAGGAAGTCAACAGAGAAATTCCATTTAATGGTTTGCGCTGGTGGTTTGACCATGCAGAAACAATCTCAGATCGTAGTATGGAACGTGTTAAGGCTTTAAATGGCGGTATTGCCATCCAAGACCGCATGGCTTTCCAAGGTGAATACTTTGTTGATTTATACGGAAAGGAAGCTGCAAAGCATACTCCCCCGATTTATCGTATGCTAGACCTGGGTATACCTGTTGGCGCCGGTAGTGATGCAACGAGGGTTTCTAGCTATAACCCTTGGGTTGCTCTTTACTGGATGGTTGCAGGAAAAACCATTGGTGGTCTTTCGATATACGATGAAAAGAATAAACTTGACAGAAAAGTAGCTCTGGAACTATATTCCAAAGGAAGTGCGTGGTTCTCCGGTGATGAAGATAAAAAGGGTACCCTTACAGTAGGTCAGTTTGCTGATATTGCTGTATTGTCTGCTGACTACTTTACTGTGTCAGAAGAAGAAATCAAAGACCTTGAATCAATACTCACCATTATGGGTGGGCAGGTTGTTTATGGAAATGATGAATTTAAAAATTTATCACCTGAATTGCCGCCAGCATCACCTGATTGGTCACCGACGGGAGTTTATGGTTATGGTGGTGCTAACCTAGCCGACAATATACTTTCTCACGATGCCCATGATCACAAACATAGTTGCAGTAACCCTCTCCATCAACATACTCATACCGTAATAGGAAATGATGGAACTAAGTGGGGTATCGGTTGTACTTGCTTTGCTTTCTAATGAGGGTTTGGGACCGATGACGGATCCAAACATAAAATGAAAAAAGCCTAACTTTCTCTTTAAAGAGAAAGTTAGGCTTTTTATATTATTTAAATAAAGTTTACATTTTCTAATTCCGTATGTGATTATCTCATGAATTTTAAAATAATTAGGGATTTGTTTGATGAAATAAAATTGAAAGAACATGCCTTGTCTTTAAATACTCTAGAAATGTAGAGATAATAGATTGATATTTCCTCCTGGCCATAGGTTCTGTAACTGAGGTTTGTTAATCAATGGGAAGCGTGTGTTGAATTAAGACTTTTTATGAGGTAAATAAGGAAAGGCTTAAGGATTCGACTTCACCTTAAGCCTTATCTTGCCCTATTTTAAAAATCCATCGATATATATTTTTCTTCTAAATATTCTTCAAGGCCTTGATGGCCGCCTTCTTTCATGCCGCCAAATGGCGCTTGTGCAACGGTGGGAATGGCGTCGTTGTAGCCGATGATAGATTCTATGATAAATCATACGATAACACCTTTATCGAACATAATTGGCTGCATTAGATATTTTTTGTAAAGTAAACACCTCTTAAACTTGTACACCTATTCATTCTTACTCTTAAAAGATAAAATACCTTATGTACACGATTAATATATCGTGTACATAAGGTATATAAAAATCCCAAACATCTTTAATGGTGAAAGCTACGATAATGAGTCCAACTTTAGGCTTAGTCCTTCGAGGCTACCCTCTGTACATCCTGGGAAAACTTTTCATGGTTTTTATAAACTTCCTCGACTGTCTTATGTGAGAATTAAAGAAATTATATGTGGTATATAGAGTATCCATTATACCAAAGTGTTTCCGGTAGCAATAAAAGCTAA
Organism: Peribacillus sp. S4; assembly: GCF_046715815.1. Lineage (NCBI taxonomy): Bacteria > Bacillati > Bacillota > Bacilli > Caryophanales > Bacillaceae > Peribacillus > Peribacillus sp. S4. The sequence goes on from NZ_CP175708.1 coordinate 3,042,189, forward strand.
AATTGTGACTTAAAAATATTTTATGTATCAATACCGATTCTACCATCCATAGCACTTGTTAGTATCCTAACCTATTGTTAGAACTAGAAAAGCCAGTCTCTTCAAAAAAGAACTGGCAACTTTCTCTATTACATTCTTTTTGCTCCTACATATCTTTTCTTCCAATAACTATTATCCATGGAGGAAATGCTTACACCGTTTGATGAGGAGCTGTGTATGAATTGATTGCCCCCTATATAAATACCAGCATGTGAGGCACCAGGTTTATAGGTTTCATAAAAGACCACATCTCCAACTTGTGGTTTGGACACCTTTGTCCCCTTTTTATAAATTTCCGATACCGTTCTTGGTAATGTGACATTTGCGCCTTTATCAAAAGCGTATTTTAGGAATCCGCTGCAATCAAAACCTTTTGGTGTAGTTCCACCCCATACATACCGTACATTCAAATGTTTCTTTGCTTCCTTCACTATCGCCGAAGATTTATTGCTTGTTTTATTTACATTAGCTACGTTGGAGGTCTTCTTTTTTACTCCCAAAGCTTTATATGTATTCGGACCGACAATACCATCAGCTTTTAAACCTTTACTTTTTTGGAACTTTACGACTGCACTTTTAGTAACGGTCCCAAAATATTTAGTTGTATTATTACTCTTAAAATATTGTTTTTTCTTTAGAACCTCTTGTAATTGTTTTACTTCTGTATGAGTCATTCCACTTTTTAATGTACGATCGCCCAATGCAGCATTACCAACCAACGGATTTGATAGTAACAATCCAGAAACAACAAAAGATGCTATGATTTTTTTCATTTTCTCCCCCGATTAAATCTCTTTTTTATCATTTTATCACCTTTAAGTGACACACATATTTACCTAATTTTACATTATTATTACAAATGCATACATAAAGTGAGTATAAAATACAAAATAACCAAAATATTGCTCATGTTTTCGAAGGGTAGTAATTAAGAGTAAATTCCTTGCTTTTTAATATAGTAACCATCCGGTTTGGATAGCCTTCTCGTACTGTGATATATTTTCCGCTCCTTACATTTTATTATTTTCACTAGTTACAAAACCTTGAGCTTATTAAATACATCGAAGTTCAGACATTAATTTGGGATATTTGATTTAATCCTCTCAACCTTAAATTAGGTGGTGTCTAATAAAGGCATATCGCTCACGACAATAACTGCCTGAATATTTTTTTGTGATGCCATTCCATTCTTGTACAATTCTGCCTTGTTTCGTACAAAACAATCGAGTGAATGATTTGTACGGGACAATCGTTTATTTTTGTTAAGGCATAGGAAAAGCACCTCCTTTGATACAAGGATAGTATCAGGGGGTGCTACGAATAGAATATGTGCTGTTTAAATGAGTGCTTATCTTTAACCTTAGTTTTACAGCCCACTATCTAACTGTTTACGCTTAAAGATATAAGTTATCCTCTATCCTCGAAAACTCAGTTCGAGTGAATGGCTAACTCTTATTCGGCGGGAATCCTACCTGTTACATGCCACGAGCTATGCTCGATCGTTCTTACAGTCACGGATGTTGATTCCAACTAGCAGCCGAATCTATGTAAAATTATTGAAATGAAATCAGCCAATTCTACTCTTTAACACTAACTGGAACCTTCAGCTGAGTGGGTACTGACCTCAATTTTGTATTTTGTTTGGGAAGTATAATTTTGGCCTGCTAAAAGAAGAATATCCCCAAAATCTTCAAACTCAATCGCTCCTGGAGCAGCTTGGGTTTCAAACGTTATTCCGCCGTGTTGAATTAATTTTTCTCCGTGCATAAGTGGCACATCTTTCACAAAGTTTGCCGTGTAAATGACAACCGCAGGCTCTTCTGTGTATACCTCGACTGTTATTTTCTGGTCAGGACTAATTAATTTTGCTGCAGTTTGATGAAGTCCTGAGCACGTTAGGAAGAATGGATGATCGATTCCTTGAACCTTTTTAACTTCTGCGTCAATGGCTTCAAAGGTTGATTTTAATTTCTTTGGGGTTCGAAAATCATAAGGCGTTCCAATTGCGCTTCGCTTTTCCCCAGTTACCGTGGTATCGTCATTTACTGGTGCAAATTCTTGAGAAGAGATTTGTAAGAAATGATCATCGATTGGATGGCTGGGATGCCCTGTTAAGTTAAAATAGACGTGATTGGTCGGATTAAAAACGGTGTCTTTATCACTTTTTGCTTGATAGCTCACTGACCAAATATTTAAGTTGTCCAATGTGTAAGTCACACTTACTTTCAAATTCCCCGGAAAACCATTCTCGCCATCAGGTGAGTCGGTTGAAAAGATGATCGAAGCACTTTCATCCGTCTCCTTCACTTCATAACCCCAGATTTTTTCATCGAATCCAGGGCTGCCACCGTGTAATGTATTCCCTAATTGATTTACAGACGTTTGATAACGTGATTCACCAATTGAAAATTCACCATTTTTTATTCTTCCAGCGACTCTTCCTATTGTTGCTCCATAATACGTTTCTTTTTTGTAATCCTCAATCGAGTCAAATCCCAATACGATATTATTACGACCCGATTCCGTTAGGACGAACAGATTGACGATTCTTGCACCAAAGTTCGTAACTTCCATTCTTACTCCATGATCATTTTCTATCGTAAACAGCAAGACATCATTTCCAAACGAGCTTTGTGCTACTTTCATTTTTATCGGCTCCTTCCCTATTAAATTCCTTCATATAAATAAAAGCTAAAACACCATAAATTGCATAATAAGTTCAGCTAACATTTTTAATAATTGTAAAGCCCGAAGTAGCAACCTCGGGCCTAAGAAAAGGAATCATATGAGTAAATCAACATATTCTTGATGAAGTATTTTCCTTATTGCCCCCTGATTTAACATCTCTTCTATTCTGGTATAGCTTCTTTTAATTCCGCTCCAAACTTTAATAGGTCTAATTTAAGCACTTTTCCCCTTAGCTTGTCTACTTTCCCCAATTTTTTCAATTTCCTCCAAAGTATGACCTCGAGTTTCAGGAACGCATGTCCGGATAAATAAAACACCAAGTAAACAAATAGCACCGAAGATTGAAAAAACAGCTTCTTGAGACATCGAAGCAGTCATGATCGGAAATAGCAAGCCAACCAAGAAAGAACCAATCCAGTTAAATGATGAAGCCACTCCTGACGCCCGCCCGCGAATTACCAGCGGGAAAATTTCTCCAACTATGACCCAAGTTAATGGAGCCCAAGTGAATGAATAAAGAGCTACATAGATACTTAAGAAAACAACCATCATCATCGGATTCGCATTAGGAATTAATACATTCAATATTGCCGGCAAAATAAAGGATAGCCCCATAATCGTTCCGCCGATTGTTAATAAAGTACGGCGATTAAATTTATCAGCAATCATTAGGAATATTAATGAACCTAGTACGAGAATAACCCCTTGAATAATTGGCCACAGCAATACTGAGCTGGCTTCATGCCCTGTTGCTTTTTCCACAATCATAGGAATGTAATAAAAAATTGCGTTTGCTCCCTGGAACTGTTGAAACGCAGCAACACCCACACCAGCCATTACTAAATAACGGTATTTATTACTTAAAAGGGTACCCCATGATGCTTTTTGATTTACCTTTTCTTCCTCTTTAACAGTTTCTTGTATTTGTGTTATTTCAGAATCAATTTGTTCTTTGTTAGGGCGAATATAGCCCAACACCCTACGAGCTTCATCCATTTTATTGTTCTTAATTAAAAAACGTGGTGATTCGGGTAACCTGGACACTCCAATAAATAAGATCAAAGCAGGTACGGCAGCCAAACTAAGCATCAACCGCCATGCCATTGTCCCTGGTAAGTCTTTCAATAAATAAGCGACAATGTATGAAAGCAACATTCCAGAGACAATCATTGTTTGGTTAATTCCTGACAGACGTCCACGTAAACGTGCAGGCGCCATTTCCGACATATAGGCTGGGACCAACGCAGAAGCAGCTCCAACAGCCAAGCCTAATAAAATCCTGGCAACAATCATAAAAAGGATTCCGTTATGAGGGGATATTCCTGCTAAAATGGATCCAACAGCAAAAATGATAGAAGATATTAAAATCATTTTGCGCCGTCCTAAACGATCAGAAAGTTGTCCGGCCATGGCACCTCCAAAAATAGCTCCAAACATCAACGAAGAGGTAATCCAGCCAATGGCACCTGGGTTGTTTTGAAGGTTCCAATCATGTTGCAGAAAAGGCAAAGCACCAGTCATAACGCCGATATCATAACCGAAGAGAATGCCTCCAAAAGCCCCAAAAAAATAAATGAATCCACTTGAGATTTTCTTTTCATTAACCATTTAAGTTCCCCCTAAAGGTTTTAAAATTATATTTAATCCCACTACTAAAATATTGATTGCTTTTTGAGAAATAATAATAGTGTTTTCAACCACAAATACATCCCAGTTTCCGTCGTAAAAGTTATTTATTAGGATGAATTCCGTGTCGTCATTGTCTATTAAAACGCTTTCATCTTTTCCCTAAAAACCACGAAAACGCTTACGAAAATAAAGGAATCATACTAATGGTCACTATTTCCGTTCTTCAACTTCTGGATTACCTATTTTTTCCCTCCAAGGAAGCGGAGCCTCCTTGGAGGGAGAGACATTACTTAATAACTACGTATTCCAAGCCAACAAGTTTGGCATAGGTTATGATTTGGTCTGTTGTTAAATTCAATGAAACAACTGTATGGTGACCGCCACCATTCTCAAGCCAAGCTTTCACTCCATCTTGGAAGTTTGGCTTCACTTCCCAAAGTACACGGGCAACTGGCAGGTTTGGTGCTGGAACTGTTGGCTCGAATGCAGAAACTTCATTAATCAAAAGTTTATAGTTTGTACCAAAGTCTGCCATGGAAACAACGACACCGTCTCCTGCTTTGCCGTCGAATACTAAACGTGCTGGATCTTCACGATCACCTATACCTAATGGAGATACGACAATTTTTGGTTTGTTACTTGCTAAAGATGGGTCGACTTCGAGCATATGTGATTGAAGGATTGATTCTTGTCCAGCAGCTAATTCATATGTGTAATCTTCCATAAATCCAGTTGATTGGTTATGGCTCATCACTTTCAGTAAGCGATCAAGTGCTGCCGTCTTCCAATCCCCTTCACCCGCAAAGCCATATCCTTGTGCCATCAAACGTTGGACGGCAAGACCAGGAAGTTGTTTCATCCCATATAAATCTTCGAAATTCGTTGTGAAGGCCGTGTAACCACCATCATCAAGGAACCGTTTAATCGCAATTTCATAGCTTGCCTGTACCTTTACGCTTTTCTCCCAATTTTCCCTACTGTAGGTACCATAATCAAATTCATAATGGCCTTCGTATACTGCAAATAAAGCATCAATTTCTTCATCAGTAACCGCATTTACATATTGAACAAGGTCTCCGATTCCAAAATAGTCAACTGTCCACCCAAATTGGATTTGCGCTTCAACCTTATCCCCTTCGGTTACTCCAACGTTACGCATGTTGTCACCAAAGCGAGCGACCTTAATGTTGAAGCTTTCGTTATAAGCAACCGCTACGTCCATCCATTGTGCAATTTGCTGCCGCACTTCAGGACGCTCCCAATAACCTACAACAACTTTATTTTGTTTTTTCAATCGGGCATTGATATAACCATATTCACGGTCACCATGAGCGGATTGGTTCAGGTTCATAAAGTCCATATCAATCGTTGCCCAAGGAATACTTTCATTGAATTGTGTTGCTAAATGAAGCAATGGTTTTTGTAATAATTTTGTTCCACGAATCCACATTTTTGCAGGTGAGAAAGTATGCATCCAAGTGATGACACCGGCAACTTCGTCACGATAGTTGACTTCTTTCATGATGCTTGTGATTTTATCTGCACTAACAGCTAAATCTTGCAATACAAGTGGATAGGGTAAAATACCGCTTTCATTTAAAGCATCGGCTATCGTTTGTGCATTCGCCTTGACCTCTGCTAACGCTTCTTCCCCATAAAGATGTTGTGATCCTACGACAAACCAAAATTCCTTTTTTTCTGTTGTTAACATAATAAGCCTCTTTTCTTTATCTAATAGGTTGATAATTTGATAGAGTTGATCTTACTTTTGACCGTAATAAGCATATTTTCCATGTTTTCGTAAATAGTGTTTATCCAAAATATTTTGTGGTAATTCTTTTGCAAAATGATTTAATTCCCGTGTAAATAAATTCATTTTCGAAACTTCATCCAACACCACACTATTCATTACGGCGGATTTTGCATCTTTTCCCCAAGTAAAGGGACCATGACCATGAAGTAAGATACCAGGAACGGCTAAAATGTCTATCCTGCGCTCTTCAAATGTTTCGATGATTAACTTCCCAGTCTCCACTTCGTACCCACGATCAATCTCCTCTTGTGTTAGGTAGCGGGCACATGGGATGGATCCATAAAATGTGTCTGCATGAGTGGTGCCCATCGCTGGAACATCAAGGCCTGCTTGAGCCCAGATTGTCGCCCAAGTTGAATGAGTATGCACAATGCCCCCGATTTCTTGGTAATATTTATAAAGTACAGCGTGAGTCGCTGTATCTGATGAAGGCCTCAACTCTCCTTCAACAACATTGCCATCTAAATCAACAACAACCATATCGCTGGCTTTCATCGTTTCGTAATCAACGCCACTAGGCTTGATAACAAATAAACCGCTTTCACGATCAATGGCACTCGCATTTCCCCATGTATATTTCACGAGTCCATATTTAGGCAAGTCCAAATTTGCTTGATATACCTCTTCTTTCAGTTGTTCTAACACGTCAATCCCTCCAGTTTTCCACTCATAACATCAAATTGTCTACAGCGGCCTGCTCAATCACTAAACCCTTCCTGTATCTTTCAATAAATGCTTCAAATCCTTTAACATCTACTTGATCAGGATAAATTTCTTGCCCATCAACCTCTTCGAATACTTTTTTGTCGAGGAAGTCTTCTAAACTTTCTTTTTGTTCTTTATTCATCATGTAAGATGCAAGAATCGCCATTCCCCACGCGCCGCCTTCTCCTGCTGTTGACATAACTGATACTGGAGCATTCATTGCAGCCGCAACAATTTTTTGTCCAACAAGAGGGGTTTTAAATAAACCACCGTGAGCCAAAATACGATCAATTGCAACATTTTCTTCTTTTGTCAAAATACCCATTCCGATTTTCAATGCACCGAAAGCAGTAAAAAGGTGAGTCCGCATGAAGTTTGCTAAATTGAATTGACTCTCAGGCGAGCGGACAAATAATGGTCGCCCTTTTTCCAATCCTGTGATATTTTCACCTGAGAAATAACCGTAGCTAAGCAAACCGCCACCATCTGGATCCGCTTCCAAAGCTTTATTCAACATTACTTCAAATAATTTATTTATATCAACCTTTTGTCCCATTGCCTCAGAAAATTCACGGAACAATCCCAGCCAAGCATTGAGATCACTTGAACAGTTATTCGCGTGAACCATTCCAACGGGACTTCCATTTGGTGTAGTTACCAGATCAATTTCTGGATATACTTTTGAAAGTTCTTTCTCTAGTACAATCATCGCAAAAACGGAAGTTCCTACTGAGATGTTTCCGGTACGTTTCCTCACACTATTCGTAGCAACCATTCCAGTCCCAGCATCGCCTTCCGGTGGACAAATTGGAGTGCCTGGTTGTAAATTTCTTGATCTATCGAGGATTTTCGCTCCAATTTCGGTTAATTCACCCGCTTGCTCGCCTGAAATGTAGACTTTAGGAAGAATCTCTTTTAGCTTCCAAGGATAACCTTTCGTCGCAATTAATTCGTCAAACTGCTTGACCATTGATTCATTGTAATCTTGCGTTGATTCATCAATGGGGAACATGCCTGAAGCATCTCCAATGCCAATTGCTTTATTTCCAGTCAATAACCAGTGAATGTATCCAGCCAAAGTCGTAATACAATCAATGCGAGGCAAATGTTTCTCTTCATTTAATATCGCTTGATAAAGGTGAGCAATACTCCATCGTTCAGGGATATTAAATTGAAATTGATCAGTTAGTTCTTTTGCGGCAACTCCTGTTGTTGAGTTACGCCAAGTTCGAAACGGAACAAGTAGCTCCCCTGTACTGTCAAAAGCCATGTACCCGTGCATCATTGCGGAAAATCCAATAGAACCTATTTTCCGAATGGTAATTCCATAATTCCGTTCAACTTCTTGCTTCATTTCACTATAAGCTGTTTGCAGACCAGTGATAATATCCACTAAGTTGTACGTCCAAATTCCATCTTCCAAGAAATTTTCCCACTCATAACTTCCAGATGCGATAGTTTCATGATGATTATCAATCAACACCGCTTTAATACGTGTGGATCCAAATTCGATTCCAAGTGAAGTTTCTCCCCTGGTAATCGCTTGTTTAATTTTTAATATATTCGTTTTCAAGTTAATCCCCCTTCTGTCAGCGCTTTCAATAAAAGGAGGCGCTTAAATTTATTAACAACCATATTATATTTTTTGTACGTACATTTGTCAACGTTTTATATTATTTATACTTACAACTTTCAGACGAAATACTCTATCCTCACCTTAAAGCCATGAATTTGTATTAAGGGAAGTTATACTACATGAAACCTAAAGGTAAATAGGGTGAATTTATAACTTTATACAAAAAATAAGATGATTTGTTTTAATTTATTCAAAAATTATGGTAAAATATGTCCGCACAAATATTTTAAGCGCATAAATTAGAATGCAAACAACTATGGAAGAAGTGAGGTTTAATGAAACCAAAGTATCAGGTAATCATTGATGATTTAAAAAATAAAATCCTTACAGGTGAATATAGTGTAGGGGAACAAATTCCTACTGAATCCGTCATGCAAGAAATGTACAACGTTAGCAGACACACTGTACGAAAGTCCATTTTAGAATTATCAAACGAGGGATTCTTGAGAAGTGAAAAAGGATCTGGCACATATGTTAGTAACCAATATCAATCAAAATCTGGTGGCAATTCCAAAAATAAAACGATTGGTGTAATCACGACCTACATTTCTGATTACATTTTCCCTTCTATTATCCGCGGAATTGAAAGAAGATTGAATGAAGATAATTATTCGTTACTATTAGCCAGTACAAATAATGATGTCGAACAAGAAAAAAAAGCCTTGGAAATGATGTTGTCATTTGGCGTGGATGGTATGATCATTGAACCTACAAAAAGCAATCTATACAATCCCAACATCGGTTACTACCTATCATTTAAGGAACAAGAGGTTCCATTCATCATGATCAACGCTTATTATGAAGAATTAGAGGTTCCTTTCTTTTGCCTGGATGATGTGCAGTCAAGCTACCTCGCAACAAAAGAATTGATTTCGAAAGGACACACCCAAATCGGACTCATTGCTAAAATGGATGACTTACAAGGAAAGTATCGAATGAAAGGGTATATAAAAGCACTTGGAGAAGCCAAATTACGCTTTCAACCAGAACAATTGCTTTCGTATACTACAGAAACGAAGCTAGACCTATACACGAACTTGAAAGAGTTCCTAAATGAAAATAGAGACGTGTTGACTGCCATTGTTTGTTATAACGACGAGGTAGGGTTGGAAGTAGTAAATGTATGCAGACAACTCGATATTTCTATTCCCGAACAATTATCAATTATTGGCCAGGACAATTCCTATATTGCGAAAAATGCCAATATCAAACTAACGACATTAACACACCCACAAGAACAAATGGGACATGATGCAGCTGATTGGGTCATTAAGAAATTACAAGGAAAGAAGGATTTACCAAACGAAACCTATTATCAGCCAGTGTTAATTGAAGGCGAAACTGTCAAAGAGTTAGACATACAATAACCTTAGTGTGTGATGACTATAGGCTCCACTCCCACAATGGCTGCCTCCATCCATTTTATTAAAACAACAAATCCATCTTCATTATTTTCAAATGCAAATGGGTCTACGATTACAATTCCACGGGAATTCACTGCTCTAGCACATGTAATTGTTGGGCAATATCCACTCCAATGGAAATTCCATCGTTTAGTTGATTTTGTTTATCTTGCATTTTAAACTTCATATTAGGGTTCCTCATAGGGTTTTGAGTTAGTGTGGTGTCTTACCCATATCTCACTGAGGAGCCCTATTTTTTTAAAAGCTGAACCCGTTTTGTTCCATAAGAAAAAGGCTGCCACAGCAACCTCCCTTTTTAAAGCAAGACCCATTAGTTCAGTAATTTTTAATAAAACATCATTTCTAAGGAAATTGGAACAAATAGTAAAACTGTTGCAAACCAAATGGGGTAGCTAAACGAGCAGAAGAAATTGCTTAATCAACAATTATGGCTAACGTAACCTGCAACCAGGAAAGTACTACATTGAGCACGTAGATGAACAAAATGGAACAGGTACAATCCATTCACTTGTTAACCTAGTAAAAAACAAAGTGTATGTACCCAGCTTATAAGAACAGTAATTTGTCCATATTTCTTCGATACATTAATTAACTTCCATCTTCAGGTATAGTTTCATGTTAGATTAAGTTCATGGACCATCTTCGTTAACAATCTATCCCCTTGTTTAAGTCTACACCATATCTCTTTGCCACCTCTTTGCTGACGGATTCCCGCTTTTACCCACATCCCTCGCGATTAAGGGAATAATAAGAAAGCAGACCCTGCTACTACGGTAACTAACGCAAACAAATTCCAACACCAACATCAGCAAGCGCATAATCATCTAACGTTTTACTTTCCCCTTCGATCTACGATATTAAAAAAGACTATTCCCACTGCTACTGTCCCAGTCGAACATCCCCATACTTGAAACGATTCATGATGATTGGGAATACAGTATCTTCTTTTTTAAAAAAATATATTTATTAAATTGTGGCAGTCAACGGATTATGTTGCTTAATTTCTTGTATTGATAGATTTAACGAATAGTTCCCATAATCGAGAATTTTATTAAGAAAAAGATTCAATAGTTCTTGAGAGTTAACTTTTATTTTTAAATGGTAACAACCTTCTCCCGATACTCGGTGAGCTTCAACTATCTCATTTCTATCATTAATAAAACGTATAAACGAATCATGGTTTGCTGTTTCCATATAGATAATGACAAATGCTGTATAAGAAAGTCCTAATTTCATTTCATCGACTATTAGTGAGTAGGCTTTAATTACTCCATTTTCCTCAAGTTTTTTAATCCGATTTCCTACTGCTTGTCCCGTCATATAAAATTTGTTCACCTAAGTCTTTCCACTGAATACGTGAATTTTCGGATAATAACCGAAGGATTTGAAAATCAATGTTATCAAGTTCCATAATAAATTCCTTTCACCATGAAATGCTTTGATATAAAAGTGTTTCATCAAAGTATCGATAGAAATCAATATATCATTTATCATTATATTGTACTAAAATTTTTTAAAGAGGTGGAAAAAATGAGCACAGCTTTAATCATTGTCGATATTCAAAATGACTATTTTCCAAATGGAAAGATGGAATTAAGCAACCCTGAAAAAGCAGCCGCTAATGCTGCTAAAGTTCTTGAATGGTTTAGGCAGAATAACAAAGATAATATTTTTCATGTCCAGCATATCGCTAGTGATCCTGGGTTAGGCTTTTTTCTTCCGAATACGGATGGAGTTAAACTGAATGAAGCTGTTCTACCATTAGAACACGAAATCATTATCATAAAACATTTCCCCAACAGCTTTTTACAGACTGAATTAGAAAGCAAATTAAAAGAAAAAGGAGTAACAAAGCTAGTGATTGTAGGTATGATGACGCATATGTGCATTGATGCCACAGTCAGGGCTGCAGTGGATTTAGGCTTTGAAACTACTCTTATTGAAGATGCATGTGCGACAAGGGACTTATCTTATCAAGATAAGGTCGTTCCAGCTGAACAGGTCCATTATGCCTTTGTCAGCGCACTTAACGGTATGTATGCCAGTGTAATTTCGACCGAGGATTTCCTGGAATAAATAAATAAATAATACAACCTTGTAGAACCAATAATTTATTGTAAGTGGGAGCTTGTTTTTAAACAAGCTCCCTTTTTTACTGATCTTAAACTGTTATCCAAGCTGTATCTTGCAGTTTCCTGCAAATGTGAAACTACCCGTTGCACAAAAAAAAGAGAAATGATGTTAAAGGTTTACCGTCACATGCCCATCAATCTAGGGCATGTGACAGTACCTCAATACTAAAATACCTGTATCAAATTAACACTTAGCTCACGGCCAAAATAAGATTGCACAATCAACTTTTAAAAGCTTAACATTCGAAGCTTATTATCTAATTCGAAACCAATAATGTTCCCTTTTAGGTTAATTGCAGCCTGTCCTGTTGATCCTGAACCCATAAAACAAAGATAAGAGTATAATAGTGCCCTTACCTCAGACTGTAGGCAAACTCGATGAAAATTGAGTATGCCTATGGTTTTTTATGGGTGTACTATTTAGACGTTGATTTACGTTCCAGGCACTCGCTTTCCGCGGGCGGTCCGGGAAGCCTCCTCGGCGCCTTTGCGCCTGCGGGGTCTCCCCTGCACGCGTTTTTCCCGCAGGAGTCTCGCACCTTTCTCTCCAATCAACTTTGGTTTAGCTTTTAGATGGTAGTCTACAAACTGTGGCTCCCATGTCTATATGATTGGATCTACAGTTTTTGCCTTGCCTGTACCATTTGGATGTTGATTTCCGCTCCAGGCACTTGCTTTCAGCGGACGGTCGCGGGGAAGCCTCCTCTGCACCTTTGCGCCTGGGGGTCTCCCCTTGACACGTTTTTCCCGCAGGAGTCTCGCACCTTTCTCTCCAATCAACTTTGGTTTAGCTTTTAGATGGTAGTCTGCAAACTGTGGCTCCCATGTCTATATGATTGGATCTACAGTTTTTGCCTTGCCTGTACCATTTGGATGTTGATTTACGCTCCAGGCACTTGCTTTCAGCGGACGGTCGCGGGGAAAGCCTCCTCTGCACCTTTGCGCCTAGGGGGTCTCCCCTTGACACGTTTTTCCCGCAGGAGTCTCGCACTTCCACTCCAAACCTTTAGATAGAAACCTTTTGCCTAGAGTCTTTATTGATTTTAACCGAATTATTTAAAAAACTTGTGTGATGAGAATGCATTCTAAACATGATTCTATTTAGGGAGATCAACTGGTGCCTGCGATCTAGGTGGTTCGTAAAATTGAGGCTGCCATTGACTTTAAAGCATGCAATTGTATGGGAATAACAACCAAAAATCATCATCAATGATAAACCTAGGCATAAAATATCTTTCCATTTCGTTTTACTTATATCTTAGTAGAATCGATTTTCATCAAATATTCTTATGTTTTGGAGGGGCTAGCAAAGACGGAGAATACCCCTAGAACAATATATAAATAACCAGTTATCCGATTCTGCAACCTAGAATTCAATTCAGTACCCAGAATCCGCTTTCTAATACTTGCTGCAAGTACTGCATACAGACCATCACTAATAAAAGCTAGGATAATAAATATAATTCCTAAAAGTAAAAATTGTATGGTGACTGATACGGCCGAAGGTGATATGAATTGCGGAAAGAAGGCTAAAAAAAAGAGTGCTGTCTTAGGATTCATTACTTCCACGAGCGCAGATTCGTAAAATATCTTTACTAACTTTTTGCTAGGGGCTTTTGGAATTTCTGAAGTCGTTCGATCAGATGTAGAAAATAAAGTCCTGCACCCCAGATAGATAAGATAAGCAGCACCCAAGTATTTAACGATATTAAAGGCTGTTGCTGATGTCATAAGGATCGCTGAAACTCCAATCGCTCCAGCTAAAACGTGAACAGAACCGCCAAGTGATACACCAAGAACTGATACTATGCCCGCTTTCTTCCCTTGGTCAATACTTCTTGCCATAATATACAACACAGCCGGTCCAGGTATTATTAACAATGTAGCAGCAGCAATTACAAATAGCCAAATATTAGAAAACTCCATAATAAGCAACTCCTTATTGTATTTTGGCACAAGATTTATTGGGCTCCTCCTTTATGGTGAAAGTTACACTTTTTTAAGGTTCGTTTTCATCAAGGAGGCGATTTGTTGCTCATTTAGAAAAGGAATATGTTCCAACTGTTTTATAATGAGCTCTTGTCTGTAAGGAATGGTTTTGACTTACCTAAATGATAAACACCATTTTTGCTTTTAGGGGTGCCATAGCAAACCCTAGTAATATGCCAATCATTCAATTGACCCTTTCCTTTGCTCTCGCATCCATTGCGCAACCTGAATTTCCCCTTGTTCATTTGATTTTTCAAGCTCTGTAATAATCGATCTGTAATCGGTGTCATTGCGATTTTGACTCATTTTGGCTGCAGCTTGAATAGATGTGATTTCAATTTCAAAGCCCACTATTCCTTTCATTTCACTCTTAAGCAACTCTGGATCAAACGTTTCCCAGGTCCGGCCATTTTCTCGGTGACCCTCATAATGATTAAGCATAGTATCCAAGGAGGAAATCAGCTCGTCTTCAGGGATTAAACGCGCTGATCCATACGCATGTACAGCTAGATAGTCCCATGTTGGAACCTCTTCGCACTGATACCAACTTGATGAAATGTAAGCGTGCTGCCCTTGAAAAATCAGTAACACATCACTATTATTGTCTAAAGTCTTTTTCTGCATGTTTCCGTATGCAATATGCCCAGTCGCATAGATTTTCCCTTCATCTTCGCGAATTTCCAAAGGAATATGAGTAGCCAAGGGACGATGTTCTTTAACGGTAATCAATAAGGCAAACGGGTTAGACTTCATAATTTGAACTGCTTCTTCATTTTTCATACGATATTGCTTAGGAATGTACACAATAATCTTCCTTTCATCTTATATTTGAATTTTCAAAATAAATATCCGATAAAAAAATATTATTATACAAGTTGACATAAAAAAAGGTACAATATTAAACAAATATACATGTCAGAGGGAATGCAAATGAATAATACCATTTTTACGTTCAATGATAACGCCCCAAAATACAAACAAATCTATGAGAAATTCAAATCATATATTGAACAAGGAGACATTTTGGCAAATGAGCAATTACCCTCCATTCGTCAACTTGCAGATTCATTACATGTAAGCCGCAATACAACTTTACTGGCATATGAACAACTTGTTGCTGAAGGGTATATTCGTGGAGAGGGCAGAAAAGGTTATTTTGCAAACGAGTTAGAACCCCGTATATTTCAGGAACCCTTAATCTCTTATGATAAAAAGCAGACTGGGTCCAAGAGACCTCCGGTAGTTAATTTCAGGGCAGATGCCGTTGATCAAACACATTTCCCACTGAAAATTTGGAGGAGAATGGCTAATCAAGTATTAACATTACAGGATAGCTTTCGATACGGGGAACCATTTGGGGAAGAATGCCTGCGCGAACAAATCTCCACATATTTATTCCAATCACGCGGAGTGAAAACAAATGCAAATGCAATAATTATTGGAAGCAGTACCCAACAAATGCTTGTATACTTGGGACATATACTGAAGGATGAATTCCAGAGTATTATAGTTGAAGACCCTGGTTACGACGGTGCCAGGGAAGCTTTTCAATTCCATCGTTTTATGTTTGAAACTTTGCCGCTTTATGAAACAGGTGCTGAACTTTCAAAATTAGAACAAATGAAATCACGATTAATCTATGTAACCCCTTCCCATCAAAGTCCAATTGGAGTAAGCATGTCTATCCAACAACGGCAAATGATTATTCATTGGGTTAATAAGATGCGTGGATATATTATCGAAGACGATTATGATAGTGAATTTCGCTATACACAAAAACCATTTCCTGCTCTTGCCTCCATTGATTCGGCAAGAGTCATTTATTTAGGGAATTTCTCGAAGTCCTTTCTTCCAGGAATTCGTTTAAGTTATATGGTCTTGCCACAGCCACTTTTAAATCGTTATAAAAATCAGTTTCTTCATTTTGAAGCTACTACCTCCCTGCTTAGCCAGCTTACAATGGCTAAATTTATGGAAGAGGGAGAATGGAGTAGACATATAAAACGTATGCGCCTTGTTTATAAAAGAAAAATGCAGCACTTAGTATCCGCTTTAAAAGAGCAATTCGGTCAAAATATATCCATTATTGGTGAACAATCTGGTTTGTACGTATTAGTCAAAGTACATCTGAAGCATACAGAAGAATGGTTAATTCAACAAGCTTCCTCACATGGAGTTACTGTGTATCCTACGTCCCTCTACTTCATTAAAAATAACACCGACGGACCAATGGTTAAACTAGGTTTCAGTAATCTTTCTTCCAATGAAATCGATGTGGGTGTGAAACTCTTAAAGAAGGCATGGTTCAAAGAATAACTCCAACATTCTACGAATGAATTGTAGCTATTGTATTTGAATGTTTGATGCTGCACCGATAAATAATCTTCATAGGTCCCTTAATTTTTAATTGCGATGAAATTAAATGGCAGCTAGATCAAAAACTAAGCCTAATTTCCATCTGAAATTAGGCTTAATTTTTTAACAAATCTACCACATCAGTTGAACAAGACAATGTCGAATAACTTTTATTTTTGTAGATTCTTCTTCATAAGAGACGCTACTTGTATATTTTCTTGTTGAGAAGTGTTTTCTAGATTCTTAATAATCAATTCTTGCCGTTCCACAGGGTGATTTTGACTTAATTTAGCTTTCGCTTCAATTTTTGTGATTTTTATTTTAAATGCTACAATCCCTTTACTCATTCCTTCGATAAATCTGGAATCCACATCAATTAAATTGTATGGGCTATCTGGACTTTCATATTTTTTTACCATATCATTCAGGGAATCGAAAATGACTTTTTGATCTTCGACAATCTCCATCTTTCCATATAAATGGATAGAGACATAATTCCAAGTAGGAACTGCCATCGTTGTTTCATACCAAGAAGGAGATATATAAGAGTGAGGACCTTGGAAAACCGCAAGAACTTTTTGGTATTCTATATCCTTCCATTGTTCGTTTGGACGGGCAAAATGACCATATAATGCACTTTCACCTTTATTTAATGTGAGTGGAAGATGGGTAGCGTATGGTTCTCCATTGTGTTGAGAAAATAAAGTGGCAAAGCTGTACTTTTCGATAAAATCATAAATTATTTCTTCATCCTTGAGTTCAAAATGTTTAGGTATATACATGATTTAGCTCCTCCTTATAAAGTCTTTTCAATTTTCGACTATCTCAAATTTTAAGTATTATAGGAAATATTCTATTATGTAAACTGACATCTAAAAAGGTACAATTATTATTAATTGTACATGTCAATATTGATTACAATTTTCATATAATGATGACCTTTTATTTTGAGAATATAAACTTTCATTTAGTGAATTAATTACGACTTCAATTTTAATCAGTAATTAGACATGATTTCTGTTTCACCAGGCCCGTTATCCAAATCATAGTGAGGTATTTATGAACGAAAATAACAAATAGCCTAATGGTGTTTTTTAATTTTATCCAGCAATCGGGCCAAATTATGGAATAATCCCTTCAAATAAAGTAACTTAATAACTAGATTATTTTATTGGAAGCATACAGATTTAATTATTTTCATTAGAAAGGATTGAAATAGTATCGAAATAAGACATTTAGAATATTTCTTAATGGTCAGTAAAGAACTGCATTTTACAAAAGCAGCTGAAAAATTAGGAATTTCGCAACCAACTTTAAGCCATCAAATTAAAATGCTTGAACAAGATGTGGGCTATGCACTATTCAACCGTATTGGTAAGAAGATTGAACTTACTAAGGTGGGGGAAATCGTACAACAAGAAGCATTGAATATTCAAAATTCCTTACAAAGTATTTCTTCTCAAATTAGAGCACTTACAAAAGTAGAAATCGGGGAATTGAAAATTGCCGTGTTACCAGGAGAAATAACTGATTTGGTATCCACTTTGTGCATTAAATTCAACCAATTATATCCAAACATAAAAGTGTTTGTTCAAAGTACTGATCAAGTGGAAAAGGCAGTTTTAGAGAATCAAGCAGATTTTGGTATTGGTTTTGAATTCAATCGTGATGATATGTTGATGGTGACGAAGTTGTATGATGAAGAATTTTACCTGATTAGTAATCAAAGTACTGGAGAGCAGAAGGCTTCATTTTCCGATGTTTTAGACAGTCCGCTTATTTTATTTCCAAATATCCATCAATGCAGAAAAATACTTGATAAAACGAGTCATGAGGTTGGCAGGCAGTTAGAACCCATCGTCGAAACGTCTAGCATTGAATCTATCTTGAAGCTCGTTCGAAATGGGGTTGGCCGCAGTTTTGTTTCGCGTACATTATATGAATTTTATGATACAGAGGATTTATTTTTCCAACGTATTGAAAAACCAACTTTGACTAGATCTGTCTATCTCGTGATGAAAAAGAATCGTTTTATCAATTATGCGGCACGTAAGTATATCGAGTTATTATTATGTGAAATCGAAAGGCTGCGTTTTCATACAGAAAAAGATGAGATAGCTTCTTTAAAAAGTTCTATATTATAGTTTTTATCTATTATTATCATAGAAATGAATGGATAGATAAATGATAAATTCCTCTTTACAATGAAAACAAGTTCATAATCAAATTGTAAAGGGGATTTTCAATTATGTTTCAAGAAGTAGCAGGTATTAAAATTCCAGATTCTCAATTGGCTAAAGAAGCAGCAGATCTTTTACGCGAGCATGGGGACGACTTGTTGTGGAATCATTCAAATCGTGTATTTTTATTTGGTGCAGTCAACGGAAAAAAGACGAAGCAGAATCATGATTTAGAGTTGCTATATGTTAGTGCATTATTCCATGATTTAGGTTTAACAAAAAAGTTCAGCAGTCCAGATTTACGTTTTGAAGTAGACGGTGCAAATGCTGCGAGGAGCTTTTTACAGCAGTATCAAATTCCAGATGAGTCGATTCATCTTGTATGGGATGCTATTGCATTACATACGACACCTGGCATTGCAGAACATAAGGAAGCTGAAGTGGCTCTACTCTTTTCGGGTGTTGGTTTAGATGTGATGGGAGATGGCTTTGAACAGTTCCCTGACGACTTGCGTGAAGAAATTATAAAGGCCTTCCCACGTAACAATTTCAAAAAGGACATTATTCCAGCGTTTTATGAGGGCTTTAAGCATAAGCCAGAAACTACTTTTGGCAATATGAAGGAAGATATTATTGAATATTTTAGACCGGAATATAAAAATAAAAATTTCTGTGAATGTATTTTGCATTCACCTTGGACAGAATAGGGTACAAAAATGACAGAAAGTTTGTATAAAAGGTTATATCGGCCAAGGAAGCTACTAAAAAATAAAGGCTGTTTTCACATACTTTGTTGCTATTTACCAAGTAGTGCGGTGTGGTTGATTTCCCCTTCAGATGCTCGCTTTCCGCGGGGCGGGCGGTGCACCCGCAGGAGATTCGCACTTCCGCTCCAATCAACCTTAAATAGTTTCGTTTAAAAACAACAATCTTTACGAAAGGAGCCAAATAAAAAATAAACAACCAATTAGGTTTCTCCCTTGGTTGTTTATTTTTATTCATGACCCCTGTGTTTGAAACAGTAACATTCAACTATATAAACTTTATTCTATTCTGAAATAAAAATCGATTAAATACTTTCCAGCCCACTTTCTGTCCTGCCAAATGGATGACTTCCTGCCAGTCACCTTTCGGAAGCTTGCGGGAAACATCCACATACTTATATTCTTAAAGCCGTAAAGCAACCTCCCCCTACGGTTAAGATTAATCTTGAAATGCCTGATTCGGCTCTCTCCGTTTGCCCCATCCAAATCAACGGGTATAGTTCACGGGGTCATTAACACGCACATATATATTGAAGAAATGCCGCTCCCTCTTCATTCGATACAATATTGCACCAACTTTAAGCGCTTCTACAGGAAACAGCTCTGAAACTGGAAGTCCCCCCGCTAATGAAATGACTTCTGGTCTTTCTGTTACTTTTACTATCTCACGGGTCTCAGAAGATGAAACTAGACGAGCTCATTTTCCATTTGTAAACAATCCTTCCTTGAAACTTCGATATTTTTAACTTTCACCTCTATTTTATTTGAATATTCAGACACAAATCTGTTAAGCTAATCATTACTACTGCCTTCATGATTCGAGACTTGCCCCCTATACATTGCACCAATGCCGGACGCACTTAAATAGCCTTTGCTGCATTGAGCAAAGGCTTACCTTTTTGACGAGTTTCTTCTATAATAGTAAAAATAAAAATCCCGCCAAGCTATTTCTCCACTTTTTCCTTATTTCTTAACTTCTCCACTTTTTCGGGAGTGAGGGTGATGTCCCGGACAGGGGAAACTCTTCCCCATTCATCCTTGTGAACGATGTGTTTTCGTTCAAATTTGGTCGGAGTATCTATACCTGCGGCAGCTGCAAGGTTAAATAGCCCCTCGCGGAGGGAAATCACGTAATTAGCGACTCGGTATTGTTTTTCCTCAATAACCAGACCTTCCTGCAACTTTGAATCAGTTGTGGCTACTCCTGCAGGGCAATGATTTGTATGGCAGATTTCAGCCATGATGCAGCCAACGCTAATCATAAAACCGCGGGCTATATTGACTAAATCTGCCCCCATCGCTAAAGCGACCGCCACTTTATCTGGAGAAGTCAGCTTGCCTGATGCAATCAGCTTGACCCGGTTACGTACACCATATTTTTTTAACATCTCATCTACAAGTGGCAACGCTGACATAATTGGGAGTCCGACTGCATCTGCAAGCTCCTGATAGGTTGCCCCAGTTCCGCCTTCTCCGCCATCCACCGTGATAAAATCCGGCCCTTTACCTGTATCTCTCATGGTTTTCGTCATTTCCTCAAGTGCATCAAGATCCCCCACAACAATTTTGATACCGATAGGCTTTCCGCCTACATCTCTCATTCTTTCCACAAATTCGAACAATTCATTAAAATTCTTGAATTCATAGAACCGGTTAGGGCTATTGATGGTTTGGCCAGGTTCTACCAGGCGGATTTGGGCAATTTCTTCTGTCACCTTTTGTCCTTCAATATGCCCACCTCTGATTTTGGCACCTTGTGCCAGCTTAATTTCAAATGCCTTTACTTGCTCGATTTCACTTTTCTTCTTGAATTCTTCCCAGGAGAACTCCCCACCTGGTGTCCTTACTCCAAACAGTCCCGGACCGATTTGCATCATGATGTCGGGATTTCCGGAGAGATGGTATTTGGAAAGACCACCTTCACCAGTATTCATCCATGTTCCTCCTGCAAGCCCTAATCCTCTCGACAGTGCAGTTATGGCATTCTCACCGAGTGCCCCGTAGCTCATTGCAGACTGTCCTACGAGCCCCTTTAATTTAAAGGGATTCCGGCATGTATCCCCTCCGATTATGACAGCATCCTCGTCTCGTAAAAAGTACGGTTCTATTTGTCTATCTTCCCGCTTCTCCTTTCTGGTCAATAGACCTTCCTCATCTACTTCATATACCTTTGTATTGATTTTTTGGCTATTATCTATTCTCAATTCTTCCCGGAGATTGGGAAACATACTATTTCGAATATAGTATCCAGCCTCATTGAAGTCACGTTCCGATCCAAATCCGATTAAACGCTCCTTATATTTTCCTGCTTTTACAACATCCTCGAATTCCTTTCTTGAGAAAGGGGTGCCTTCATTATTATTTTCAAATAAATACTGCCTAAGTTCAGGTCCTATTTGCTCTGTCATGTATCTAATTCTGCCGATTAGGGGGAAATTCCTCAGGATTGAATGTTGTTTTTGTGTATCATCCTTTCGGTAAAAGTACGCTGCGGCCGCAACTGTCCCTAAAACCGCAGATCCTTTTAAAACTGTAGGAAGGTAATTTTTTAACTTGGACATTTTATCACCCTTTGCTTCTTATTTTTGTGCAAGTTACTCGAGTTATCTATAATCTTTGGAGTGCTTCATCAATCAGAATTTCGCCAGAAGTTACATGGAACGTTTTATTAAATACTTCTTCAGTATCCAGCGCTTTGACCAATACAGAAGCAATATCCTCTTTTGGTATCTCGCCTTTGTCATTCACAATTGATGGTCCAGCTTCAACTTTACCTATTCCCGGCTTATCCACAGGCATACTTGTCCGTATGACCGTATATGTAAGCTTTTCCTGTTTTAATAGCTCTTCTGAGTGGTACTTGACATCATTTGTACTAGAATTCTTGCTCTCCATTTCTTTTGCTCGCATGGTGTTCATCAGAACAAAGCGCTTCACCCCATGTTTCTTAGCAGCCTCAACTGAGTCTATTACTGACTGATGGTCAACCAGTATTGGTTTTCCCTCCCCAGTCCGGGGACTGGCGCTACTCAGGTAGATCACTGCTTCACAGCCCGAAAAAGCACTGGAAAAATCCCTTTTTTCCAAAGAAACTACATCTCGTGCTCCAAGTTTAACCATTTCCTCAACTTTATTTTCTGCTCCTACCAGTGCTACCGGGTTATGGTGCCTGTCTGCCAGCTGTTTTACAACGTGCTCTCCGGTCATGTCCTCTGTTCCTATTACCAGCACTCTCATTTTAATACCTCCCTGCTAGTTTGATACTATCTATTTACCACTTTAAAGTTTAATGAAACAATTAAGCGTCTTCGCCGTATCGTTAATTTTAACGATTCTTTGATAGTTAATTATTAGGGGAATTCCAATTTCTTCAGTGGAAGCAATTAGGCTTTTATTATTACTGAATCTGTAAGAACTAGATTAGTGATTGGAATTAAATAGTAACGAAACCCAACTACTCCGCTCTTGTGAAGTAAATTGCGTTTAATTTAGGTAATTATAGAAAACTTGACATTAAAGACAATTATTTCCTGGGGAAACAAACCCGAAAATTATCTCATATAAATATTAATTTTTTATATAATCACTCCATACATTCCATAGTAAATCGCCCCAGCCTTTCTTACGAACACCATTTTGAGGAATTCCACACGAAGGATACTGCCATCTATAAAGTATATTTATCAATCCGGAAATGAGGTGCCCCATTTTTTTCGAAACTGAAAAATTACTAACTACAGAAATGCTAAACTGACCAGCTTTCCATATATGAAAAAAGAACCTTTAGTAATATACTAAAGATTCGGGATTAATAAATATATTGTAATTTAAATATGTTAATTGAAAGCAATTAAATTAATAGATTTCCATAATACGAGATAAACGAATAGAGAAAATCTTTTGATTTTCATCCTTTAAGGAAAGGGTTTGTTCATTAAGGTTAAGTTTATGCAATTGACCCTTGCATGTTTTTAATACTCCTTCTTTATAATAAATGATGGTCGTTATGCCCTTTTTTTTCAACGATTTTAAGATCACCTGATTATCTCCTTTCTGTCTATTCAATTATTTATTTAAAATTGTATGATAATTGGTGCAAAACTATGAAATCAATTAGGATATATATATTATACAATGAAAATCGTAAGCGTTTTCATTATTGTTGTGAACAATTTGTGAAGGTTTGAACATTAGAATATTTTAGGAAATGGTAAAATCAATAATAAAAAATGAACATTAAGTAAATCGACTTTTTAGACTGAAAATTACTTAACGTATAATATCCCCGTTTTGCCGGCGGACTCCCTTATCGACAAAACGGGCTGATTTCTTACATGATTTATCCGAAGTCATTCCAAGATCGTTCATAGATTTTCTAGTCCAGAAAGAATTGGATTCCCTATCTTTTTTAAATTGTCATTTGGACTAAACGGTATTGCTTTTCAAAAGTTAGGTTAAAATGAGGTTGATAGATTTGAATGTTTGATCATTTTTTTACAATACAATATATTGATGGCTTCAATACATGATGCGATTCTTCATTAAGAAGGATCGCTTTTTCTTTGCGGCATAATCTTAAGGGAGAGCGGGTGTCAGAAACCGATTGATATTCGGAATTTAAAGACTAATGGCTCATTTACAAACTATTCAGTTAAATACATAATTAGGAAGATTATGAATAAGGAGGGATTATATGTATAGAAAATCACTAACAGTACTATTAGCTGCGGGTATGGTTCTATCAACCGGTACAGTATTTGCACAAACTAGCGGAGCAATAAATGCCCAGTCTGACACAGCTTTTGATAACAAAGTTATCAAAAAAATTAGTGCGGACAATATGTATAATACGATTGCCTATCTATCAGAGCAACCGAGAGCTGCTGGTACAGAAGGGGAGCTCCGTGCAGTCAAATACATAGAAAGTCAGTTTAAGAGTCTTGGTTTCGAAACAAAGGTTCAGCCTTTTCCCATCTATGATACGGTGCAAAATGTAAAAGTGAAAATTGGTGACAGTGATTTAGGAGGAACACCGCGTGCCCTTAGCGGCAGTATCAGCGGAAAGGTAACGGCCGAACTTGTTAATGTTGGAAAAGCAAAGCCAGAGGAAGTTGGAGAAAATGTATCTGGGAAAATTGCACTAGTTGAACGTGGGGACATTACCTTTGTTGAAAAGGTTCAGAATGTCCTAAATAAAGGAGCGGTTGGCGTTTTAATGTACAACAACTCACCATCAGGAAATAATTTCGGACAAGTATCAGCCGGGCAAAATATACCTGCTGTAGCCATTACCCAAGCCCAAGGGTTAGAGTTGGTCGAACAGCTTAAAACTAAACAAATCACGTCCACTCTGGAAGTGGGAAAAGCTGAAAGAATCGAAAAGACATCCTACAATGTCATCGCTTCCCTAAAACCAAAAGCCAATAAGGATAATGGTCAAATCGTGACTGTTGGAGCCCATCATGATTCTGTCCCGGGCGGCCCTGGTGCAAACGATGATGCTTCTGGTGTATCAGCTGTGCTGGAACTGGCAAGGATCCTGGCCAAAACCCCAATTGACACTGAAATTCGCTTCCTCACGTTCGGATCTGAGGAAAGAGGGCTCGTTGGATCATCCTTCTATGCTGATTCCCTTCCCAAAGAGGATGTAGACCGCATGGTGGCTCACTTCCAAATGGATATGATAGGCGGACGTGATGCTGGCGAGGATAATCCTGCAGGTGGTTTGATTATGTATACCATTGATGGAATGAAAAACCTTGTGACGGACCTGGGTTCCTCAGCAGGGGCCAGAACGATGGATGTTGCGATTCCTTATGGACAGCTGGGCAGGAGTGACCACCAACCATTCCATGAGCTTGGCATTCCATCCGCCTTGTTTATCCATTCCCCTGTAGAGCCTTGGTATCACCAGCCTACAGATACACTGGATAAGATATCGAAAGAAAAATTGCAGCAAGCAGCTGAAATTGTCGGTGCCAGTGTGTATCAAATTGCCCGTCCGGAAACTCCGGCATTAACAAATGCACATGTAGCTCCTGGTACGGTAGACTATGATTTTGATGACCGTCCGGTAGATTAAATACTTCATTGTACAGAATTACGAGATTAATAATGGATCTTGGAGAAAATCAGGAGGGCATCTGTGTAGTTTACAGATGCTCTCTTCTTTTTATCGGCCAGCGCCTTGTGCTTAATTTTTTCACCATTACTAAGCTCTAAGTCTAGTGAAAATCCTTTATGAAATATGTAATAAAACATACATGCTTATCCAACTCCAATACCATTCCCACTGTAAATACTCAATATTATCAGTGTACCTCTCCAATACTACTTCACAGAAATAATTTCAACAATCAATAAATAGAAATCCAAAAACAGCTCAAACTTTAAAGGGTGGGCTGTTTTTTGAAATTTTAGGTTACAAATTAAATTCATAACGCTTTCTAAGTCGCAGTAACATAGCCATGTTCTAACTATGTATGAACCAAAGATAAAAATGAGAAATACAAACATAATATAAGATGGATACCCCGATGTCTTCAGGAGGTATAAAGCAACAACCTATTTAGCTTACGGTATCAATATGCAAAGCTTTCTAAACTTTTTTAATAAGGTATTATCTAATTCGAAACCAATGAAGTTCGGATTTAGATTTTTAGCTGCTTGTCCTGTTGACCCTGAACCCATAAAACAATCTAATACTGTTTCATTTATTAGAATGAGTTGCAATTATTTGTTCGAGAACATAACTGGCTTTTGACAAGGGGGAAATCTCACTTTTTCACTATGAATATTCCATAGATTTCACAGAATAAAATGTCAAAGCACTTCAACAAGAAGAAGCAACAGATTGTATATCTGTAGCTTCTTCTTGTATGATTTCGCCTATTGCTATTAATGGTTAATTCTTCATTATTTTAAATTCTTTTTTGTCTTTTGCAGTACTTCTCATTCTAATGCATCAGCTTAAATTTCATTTGATGAACAGTATAATTTACCATGTATTTTCTTAATCGTTACTCTTCCTTGCTTGCTGCCATATTCATGCTTGCTTCGACATTCTCCTGGCTGATGGTGAGAAATAAAAGAATCTATATATGGTATATGGATTATTCATTAAACCCAAGTGTTTCTGGGAGAAATAAAATCGATTTCTATTTCTTTCCTAGCTACACTATAGAGTCTTTTTTTCAAGAGCACAGAATTTGGTATTTTAAGTATATAAACATCCTCAATTGTAATTTCTTCTAGAAAATCATCTTTATTGATTAACAAATAATTCAGCAACCTGGCCTTAGGTTCTGTACTGAGGTTTGTTAATCAACGGGGAGCGTGTGTTTGAATTTAGACTTTTTATGAGGTAAATAAGGAAAGGCTTAAGGATTCGACTTCACCTTAAGCCTTTTCTTGCCCTATTTTAAAAACCCATCGATATATATTTTTCTTCTAAATATTCTTCAAGGCCTTGATGGCCGCCTTCCCTCCCCATGCCGCTTTCTTTCATGCCGCCAAATGGGGCTTGTGCAACGGTGGGAATGGCGTCGTTGTAGCCGATGATGCCGAACTCCAGAGCTTCGGATACCCTGACTCCCCTGCTTATATTCTGTGTGTAAAAATAAGCGGCCAGCCCGTACTCTGTATTGTTGGCAAGTTCGATCACCTCTTCTTCTGTATCAAACGGGATGATTGGTGCGACTGGTCCAAATGTTTCCTGGTATGTGATGAGCATATCCTTGTTCACTCCACCCAGTACGGTCGGTTCATAGAATAATCCATCAGCCAATTCCCCTTCAACTCTTTGTCCGCCACAAAGAAGTCTGGCACCTTTTTCCAAGGCATCTTGTACATGTTCCTCTACCTTTTCCAGGCCATCACTGCTGACAAGCGGCCCGACTTCAACGGTTGGATCGATGCTATTTCCGACTTTTAGAGCTTTTACTTTTTCAACAAAAAGTAAAGAGAATTCATCGATGACAGAACGGTGGACATAAATTCGATTTGCGCATACGCACGTTTGTCCGGTGTTCCTGAATTTGCTTGCAACGGCACCAGCTGCTGCAGCTTCCAAATCAGCATCCTCAAAAACGATGAAGGGCGCGTGTCCTCCAAGCTCTAGGGAAAGTCTCTTGAGCTGCGGGGCTGACTTGGTAACCAGCAATTTGCCTACTTCAGTAGATCCGGTAAAAGATATTTTCCTTACTACCGGGTTTTCAAAAATTTCATCCGAGATAGGTCCGGCACTCCCTGTCACGATACTGACCACTCCGGCAGGCACTCCCGCCATTTCTACCAATTTACCAAACGCTAACGCACTAATAGGAGATTGTTTTGCAGGTTTGACAATGACTGTACATCCAGCGGCCATGGCAGGTCCTACTTTCCGCGTCATCATGGCCAACGGGAAGTTCCAAGGGGTAATGGAAGCAACCACTCCAATC
Source organism: Peribacillus sp. S4 (assembly GCF_046715815.1). Classification (NCBI taxonomy): domain Bacteria; kingdom Bacillati; phylum Bacillota; class Bacilli; order Caryophanales; family Bacillaceae; genus Peribacillus; species Peribacillus sp. S4. The sequence continues at coordinate 3,069,984 of NZ_CP175708.1, forward strand.
GGCTGGCGAATCACCGATAGCCTTTTATTTACGGCAGAAGCAGGGATCGTTTCCCCATAAATCCGGCGGCCCTCTTCAGCAAACCATTCCAAGTAGCTTGCAGCAAAATCCACTTCACCCCGGGCTTCCGTAAAGGGCTTGCCCATTTCCATACTCATGATTTCTGCTAATTCATCTTTATATTCATGCATAAGGTCATGCAATTTCTTTAGATATTTACTGCGTTCCTGTGCTGTCAGTTTTGACCAGGTTTTAAACGCTTCCTCAGCAGCTGTTATTGCCGCATTCGTTTCTTGGCGTCCTCCATTTGGAATCCTTGCCACCACTTTCCCTGTTGATGGATTTGTTACTGGTAAAGTTTCTCCGTTATGTACTGCAGTCCATTCACCGTTTACATACATTTTCAGTTCAGTTAAATTTACCAATCCACTAGTTTTCAGCATAAATATATGTCTCCTTTTTTCGTTGGATTTGCAAAGCCCTTCATTATATACACAAAAAGATTAAAGTCCTGAAACTTTAGTTCCCCCGTCAATGTCCGTGTTAATTGAAATCCTTTCATTTTTAAGAACGAATGTATACCCCACAGCAGCAATTAGGCAAATGACTACAGGTATGATCAGGGCTATATTGAAATTATTGAACTTCGCTATTAAGATCCCTGTTGCTACTGGGGCAATCCAGCCAGCGAGGTTCCCCACGAAGTTTTGCAGCCCTGCAAGCTTTCCTTCCGCACCCTTTGGAGCAACATCAGAAACAGTGGCCCAGAGAATACCCGCAGCCAATCCTTCACCGCCGATTGCTATTGAGATATACGTAAGTGCCATTATGGCACTGTCTGTATAGATAGTCGGTATTATGGCTAATGGAAAAAGCATGCCGATGGCTAAAACAGTTTTTCTTGCTTTGATGGAATTCCAGCCTCTTTTAATTAAGAAATCCGACAACACCCCTCCTAAAATATTTCCCAGAAAGGACATGATCCAAGGTAGCATCGTAAAAAAACCGGCTTTTAAAAGAGTCATTTCCCTTTCGACTACAAGATAAGTGGGAAGCCAAGTCATCATTAAATACGTAAGATAGTTATGGGCGAACAAGCCGTATAACATAGGGTAAACACTTCTGAATTTAAAGAATTTAAATGGTGAGAAGTTTAGTGTCTTCGCTTTTTCGGTTTGAGTTTGCTCCTCTTTGATATAGGCTACTTCGGCCTCGTTTGCAATCTTACTTTGCTCTGGATGGTTTTTGAAAAAGAATAACCAGAATGCCAGCCATACAAAACCGATGGATCCAATTACCACAAAGGATGCTTGCCATCCCCAAGTCTGGATGATCCATGCTAAAATGGGTGTTGTTATGCCAATTCCGATAGCTGTACCAGAATTAAATATCCCGTTTGCAATGCCCCTTTCGTGTGACGGCAGCCAGTCTGAAATAACGCGCGTATTGGTTGGAAACGCTGGAGCCTCTCCGATTCCCATTAAAACGCGGATACCGATCAGTCCTCCAAGCGAACGCCCCATTCCAGTAAACACCGTACAGAGCGACCACCAAACGATGGCAATCGAATACGTTAAGCGTGCCCCCAATTTATCAACGATTACCCCGACCGGGATCTGCATTAGGGCATACGACCAAAAGAACGCTGACCCCAATATCCCGAATTCTACTGCCGAAAGCGAAAGATCCTTCATCATCGAGGGTCCTGCAATACCAAGAATTGCCCTATCCATATAATTGATTGTTGTTGCGACGAAAAGGAGTACCACTACAAGCCATCTTCCATTGGTCTTTTTCATACGTCACCTCATTAGATAATTATATTCAGGTAGAAAAAATGCTGCGGGAAATCCATATGTCCGAAAAAAATCGGGAAGGGAAACTGATTCATATCCCCTAAAATTTCAGGTGATTTTCAAAGGTTTTATACATTCACGGCCGTTTCTGAACTTTTGGCTCTGATTGTATTTCGATTACCATAATTAAAACCTTCAAAGTCCCCCTCATAAGCCTTCTCTATAATCAGTTGGATATCCGATGCCTTCGTCAGCCTTGGATTAACGACCACGTTACCGCTTCGCATGGAATCTTCCACTAATTTCGGCAAAACGTCTATTGAAACTCCAAGCTCTTTAATGTTAAGAGGAATATTCATGCTCCGATTCATTTCGATGATGGTTTCGATTGCTTTCTCGGCTGCTTGCGCATTGGATAAACCGCTTACATCCCTTCCTAAAGCTATTGCAATTTCTCTATACTGATCCTCGCATGCCGGCAGGTTGAATCTCATGACGAATGGCAATAGTGCTGCATTTGCGATACCATGCGGGATATTAAAGACTCCTCCAAATGTATGGGAAATGGCGTGTACATTCCCCAGGCGGGATTGTGAAAAGGCTGCACCAGCTAACAGGGAGGCTACAAGCATATTTTCCCTGCTTTCCATGTCCGTTCCCACAAAGTACGATCGTGTTAAATTTTCACCGATCATCCTAATGGCCTGCATCGCGAAAGCCTTGCTGACAGGGTTGGCAGATTTGGAGGTGTAAGATTCAATAGCATGAGTCAGAGCATCCATACCAGTAGCTGCAGTAATCTCTTGAGGCAAATTTAATGTAAGGGCCGGGTCCAATATAGCTAGCTTCGGAAACAGAAGTGAACTAAGTACACCTAATTTAAAAGAAGTTTCCTTATTCGTTACCACTGTCGAATTAGTAGCTTCACTGCCAGTTCCAGCCGTAGTCGGGATTGCTATGATCGGGAGCGGAGGAATGGAAATCTTTCCAACTCCTTCATAATCCAGGATATGGCCGGGGTTAGTAGCCATTGCCGCAATGCCCTTGGCTGTGTCAATGCTGCTTCCTCCACCTACAGCCAGAACCGCCTCCATCTTTTGTTGCTTAAGATAAACTGTCCCTTGTTGGATTGTTTGAGCTGATGGATTAGGCTCTACCTCATCGTAAATCTCAAAAAAAAGGTTTGCAGAAGCAAGGGATTGTTCAATGCCTTGTAAGAGACCGGCTCCTCTAACCCCTTTATCTGTTACGATCAGCACACTCGATACACCTAAATCCTTAATTAGCTCCCCTGTTTTTCCTGATATTCCGTTACCGCACTCCACCCGTGTCGGCATACTATATGTAAAAGGCATAAGAGACATTTTCATCTTCCTCTCCATTTATATTCTATTAGATGGTGAAAACCTTTCCGCCCCGGTCTGCAGATCCATCATGAATGGTTATGATGCTTAACCTTCCAGGGACACCATTCCTTTACAAGCAATCTATAAAGCTTTTCTAAGTAATTCTTCTAAACTGTGCTGGGTAGGCATTCTTGGGTTATTCCGAATCAGGCGATCGATTTGGAGGGTCTTCTCAGCAATTTCGGGAATATCCTCTTCTTTGATCCCAATCTCCGTCAGCTTTGTAGGCAGTCCAATTTCCCCAAGCAGGGTAAGCACAGCTTTTGAAGCAGCCAAAGCGGCTTCCTTATCGGAGAGGCCATCCGAGTTAACATTGAATGCCTGGGAAATCCTCACCATTTTTTCTGTTTCTACAACTTCATTATATTCCATGACATATGGAAGCAAGAGCCCGGTCACCTCTCCATGCGGCGACTTCACAAGCCCTCCAATTGGGTAAGCCAATGCATGGGCTGCTGCTGTACCTGCATTTGAAAAGGACATTCCAGCAAGCAGGCTGCCCATTAGCATATTGGAACGTGCCTCGAGATTGCTCCCTTGCTGCACCGCAATCGGCAGGTTTTTTGCAATCAATTCAATAGCTCTGTAGGCGAGTGCATCGCTTATGGGGATTGAACCTTGGAATAATATGTTTCCTTCTGCCTGGATATATGCAGAAGGTTTGGCTGTGTATGCCTCTATCGCATGTGACAGAGCATCAATTCCGGAACAAGCTGTTACATAAGCGGGAAGCCCTAACGTTAATTCTGGATCAAGTAGAGCAACGGTTGGCCTTAAGTAGTTATCCGAGATACCAACTTTCAGGTTATTTTCCACATCGGTCAATACCGCCACTGATGTCACTTCTGAACCGGTTCCAGCCGTCGTCGGAATCGCTACAAGAGGGGCGATTGGTCCAGGAACCTGGTTTTCTCCGCCATAATAGTCCAAGGGATGTCCGCCATGGGCGACCAACAAAGCAACAATCTTCGCCATATCAATGCTGCTTCCTCCACCAAGGCCAATTACTGCATCAATATCCATTTGAGATTTAGCAAACTCATAACAGTCTATCGCCGAATCTACCGGAGGCTCCGGTACGACCTGGTCATAGATAACTGTTTCGTAATTTGCATGTTCCAACAACGTTGAAATTCTGTCTACGATTCCTGCATTTTTGATCCCTGGGTCAGTAACGAGCAAGATGTTTTTCGCCTTTAACCTTTGCAGGATTGAATCCAATTGCCCGATCGCCCCGTTTCCAAATACGATTCTTTCGGTAGAATAAAAATCCCATGTATTTCTCATATCCCTTACCTCCGAAGTCTATAGATTGATGACGACAAGTTTTTCGTCTGTCATCTCTTGCATGGCATAATGCGGTCCTTCTTTGCCAATTCCGCTGTCCTTTACGCCGCCATACGGCATGATGTCGGCACGGTATGTAGAAACATCATTGATGATCACACCGCCAAAATGAAGTTCCTGTGTTGCCCGCATGGCTAAAGTGATATCGGATGTAAATAAACCAACTTGTAAGCCGAACTTCGTATCATTTGCCTGACAAAAAGCCTCCTCGATGTTATCGAAAGGAATGATGCTGATCACCGGCGCGAACACTTCCTGGCAGACTACCTTCATTTCCGGTTTCACATCTATTAATATAGTAGGTTCTAGAATCGAATCCCTCCTTTTCCCTCCATATAGCACTTTGGCACCTAGACGCTCAGCCTCCTGAATCCATTCTTCCGCACGCCTTGCTTCCTTCTCGGAAATCATAGGACCAATGTCCGTGGAAGAATCTGCAGGATTTCCGACCTTCAAGCCCTGTGCCACCATGACTGCCTTCTCCACAAACACATCGCAGATATCTCTATGAACGTAGATGCGCTGCACAGAGATGCAGGCTTGCCCTGCATTCACATACCCCCGCGTGACACAGAGCTCAACTGCCCTGTCTAAATCAGGGACATCCTTGTGAATGATATTTGGGGAGTTATTCCCTAATTCCAAGGTAACCTTACGAATTCCCGTACTGCTCTTAATGTGCCGTCCTACGCTGGGACTCCCTGTAAAAGTGAACATCGCAATTCGTTCATCCTCCAAAAGATATTGACCTGTTTCCTGCCCAAACCCGTTGACCACATTCAGAAAACCTGCGGGCAATCCAGCTTCGGAAAAGATTTCTGCTATCTTACATGCAATGAGCGGCGTCATCTCAGCCGGCTTCAACACGATTGTATTTCCCGCTGCCAACGCGGGAGCCACCTTGTGGATGGTGAGATTGAACGGGAAGTTAAACGGGGTGATCGCACCGATAACTCCAACAGGAACCCGGATGGTGAAAGCCATCTTATTGTCGTTTCCAGACTGCCCCAAAGGAACGCCTGTACCGGCAATCCGTTTTGCTTCTTCAGCTGATGCTATCATCGTTTGAATTCCTCTATCGATTTCCCCCCTGGCATCCTTCAATACTTTACCGACTTCCTGAACCAGAATCATCGCCAGCTCTTCTTTTCTTTCTTTCGCGATATCCGCTGCACGCATTAAAATCTCGTAGCGTTGATCGAAATCTAGCTTTCTCGTATTAAAGGTTTCCAATGCATTGGTCACCGCATCAGAAACAATTTCGCGGGATGCCCTGCCAATCCGGGCAATTTCTTCTTTGTCATATTTGTTCATAACAGCGATTGTATGTTGATCGGATATCCATTGCCCATTTATGAAATGGCCATAAAATGCATTTTTTCTACTAAGCGATGTGCTCATTGAAGATTCCTCCTTTGAAAAATAACGATCACATTTTTTCACTTCACAGTTATTTTTGCTAATTCAATAAATTTCAATCAAGAAAACGGCAAGCATAAAGCGCTTCCATTTTAAACGTAAGATTTTGCCTGTCCATCCATACTCTTTAATTGTTGTTTATAGAATCCTGATCAAAAATAGTATGTAATCACTTCCGAAAATATATCATATAATATATTATTTTGTAAATATTTAAAATTAAAAAGATTCTGTTTTCTTGAATAAAACCTTATAAGTAAAGGGTTTGTACCTTTAAATAATATCGACAGATAAAATAATTCATATTAATTTGAATAATTTTATATATTATTTTTACAAAACTTACGAATATAATATATAATTATCAGTAATGAGAATATTTTTTGTAGCTATCCAGCAAACTATAGGTCCCCTTATAAACTCTCTATTCTTGATATCAATATGATTTCGCCTTATCTTATTGATAGAGGCAACAAGAAGAAAGCTACTTCAGTAATAATTTAAGGTGTAACATCTATATGAAATAACACTCGTTCTCATAGAAATTTTTTTAAGTTAGGGGCATTTCGATGATAAAGGAAAAAGAACGCGGGGAGACAACGGAATATGTCTACAATTTATTAAAAGAAAAGATTTTTGAATGGGATTTATCGCCGGGACAAAAAATCAATATCAGTCATTTAACCCGGGAAATCAACATTAGCGCCATACCTCTCAGAGAAGCATTATCTCGTCTGAACTCTGAGAACTTAGTCATCTTAGAACCAAATAAGGGGTATCGGGTCAGTGACATATTAGATACTGAAAATATGGCGAAAATGTTGGAGGCCCGGATATTACTGGAGACGCATGCGGTCCGGAATATTATCCGCTTAAATAATGTAAGCGTGACGGAAGAAATGGCCGCGCTTACAGATGAAATGTTTTCCACAAACACAGGTGCTTCCAACAAAAAAATACTAGATTTTACTCATTTAGATCAACAATTTCATCATGCCATCATGAACGCTGGAGGAAACCCGTTTTTATTTGAAGCATATAAAGGCATGCACTGTCATCTTCATATAGGCCGGTTTTATCACGTCAAAGGTGAGATCGACCAAAAAGACGCCCCATCGGAACATATGGAAATCATTGAGGCCATCCGGACAAGGGATGTATACAGAGCCGAGATTGCGATCTCCAGCCACATACAGGATTCCATAGATCGTTTATTGGAGAGGACAAAAAGATAATACTTGGAAGCTATTGAGGATAATCTTCTTCGGATATCAGTCATCGTAATCGCTTTGATCAAATTTCCGCAATATGCAAGTGGATTTAAACAGACATTACCATCTCAAATGCTTAAAGAAAGTGACAGAAAAACATGTGAAAGATTTATGCACCAAGAAGAAAACAAGTTAATCAAAGGGATGAAACCAAAGGCAAAAGAAAAAAATAACAAAAACCCTATAACTAATTTGTTCCTTATTTGTAGGTCGTGGGTTTTACTTAATGAAAAAACGTCTTTCAAAAAAAGATAGCATAGAGCACCAAAAAAAACGATTTTCCCTTAACGTGGGCAAAATCGTCTTTTCTGGTGCTTAATTTGAATAAGGTAAATGTAGCTCCCAAGACAGGGTGTTCACTTTTCTTAATTCTTCTTCTATGCGTATTTCATCCAGAAGTAAAAAATTACTCCAAAAAGTTAAAAAAGGATTTGATATCTTCCCTTCTTACTCATAGTCCATATCCATAGTTGTAAAATCTATTTTTCCAAATGAAAACAGCCATCTTTATGGCTTAAGGACCACTTTAATACATCCATCTGTCCTTGTATCAAATACTTCATACCCATGCTTTGCTTGGTCAATTGGAAGTACATGGGTTACTACATCGCCAGGATCTACTTTTCCTTCTGATATTAGTTTATAAAGGTAGGGCATATAAGGAATAACAGGAGCCTGTCCGGTTTTTATATCCACGTTTCTTTGGAAAATATCTCCTAGAGGGAATCCATTATAACGGCCGCCATAAACACCTGTTATTTGTATGGTTCCCGCCTTACGCACTGCTTGGGACGCAATTACAATCCCTCCCATGGCTCCCCCGTGTAATTTAAGACCCGAAGCAAGATATTCCATCGGAGTCATTTTGCCACTCATCCCGGAACAGTCAATAACGATATCTGCACCACCTTTAGTGATTTCTTTAAGGTATTCGCCAGTGTTTTCATATTGTGCAAAATTTACGGTTTCGACTTTATTCGTCCTTTTTGCATGCTCTAAACGATAATCGAGATGGTCGACAGCAATCACTCTTTTCGCCCCTTTAAACCAAGCGAATTTTTGAGTAAGCAGACCTACAGGACCACAGCCTAAAACGATAACCGTATCGCCAGATTTAACACCTGCGTGATCTACACTCCAGAATGCTGTGGATGCTGCATCAGCGAGCAACACCAATTTTTCATCTTCTACCTCGCAGTCTTCAGGGATTTTGAAAGGGGTGAAGTTTCCATAAGGAACACGCATATATTCAGCTTGCCCTCCCGCATACCCACCAGTTGTTTCAGAGTATCCAAAAAAACCACCCATTTCCCCATGAGGATTTGAATTATCGCACTGACTTGTAAGGTCGTGGTCGCAATACCAGCAGCTCCCGCAGCTAACGTTAAAGGGGATAATGACCCGGTCTCCCTTCTTTACCTTAGTTACCCCTGGTCCAACTTCCTCAACAACCCCCATCGGCTCATGACCAATCACATAATCTGTAGGCATATTGGGAATTAATTGATGAATCAAGTGCAAATCGGAGCCGCAAATCGCTGAAGTAGTGACTTTTACAATAATATCATCCGAATTTTTGATGTTAGGGTCTTTAACTTCTTTAACCTGTACATTTTTATTGCCCTGGTAAGTTACGGCTTTCATGATGCTTTTCCTCCTTTATTTATTCGGCGTTGCGAACATTCCGAGTCTGTCAGTATCATTCGGGAAAAGATTCATTCCAGCGATACTAACAGCCATATCGGCTGATTTCAAATCTAATTCCACCTGTTTACCTACATCGTTCGGATAAAGCCAGCCCTTCCTGATCATTAAATCGGATAACTCACCATGTAAGTCAATGGATTGCTCCATTTGCTGGTACAATGCTTTTCTCAATGCGGGATTCGCTGTTTCAGATAATGCAATACCATAAGTATGAATCCCACTTTTGATCGAAAGTAGAAAATCTAGCGCGAAAGAGGAATCAGCCATTTCCGGCATATGTTCAGCACCTTGTGGATCTAAAAAATCCATTTCCATTTAAATTTCACCTCATTTTTCATAGTTTGTCCGGGCTTCTGTATAAAAACCCTTTAGCTCGTTTATAGCAGCTATGGATTGTTGTACGTCTTTTTCCATTAATGCTTTTAAGTCATTGTCAAAGCAAATACCTTGCATTAATTTTGATCTCATTAAACCTATTGTTTTTAAATTCAAAATTTCATGCGTTTCCATGGTTTCATGAAATGCCAAGCTTTCATTTTCCATACGCTCACCTCCCTAATCTTTATAACAAAAATACCTTTCCCGATTCATTTGTTTGTTATACGGAATATTGACCGATAGGTAGTTTATTTCCCAAAATACACATTATCTTTGCAAATGATGATGTATAAAAACTTTTGTATTACGAAAGATATTGAAGTGAATTCCCAAAGAAATGGAGTGAAAAAATCATGACAAAAAATTTAGGACTGCATGAGACTTTAGAGGCGCACGAAATTTTAACTTTCAAGAGTCTTTGTCTAACAAAGTCCTCTACAATGAGCAGTTTAGTGCAGGATACAGAACTACAAAATATTCTATTAAAAGACACGAGGACCGGGACACAAGATATTCAAACACTGCAGGAAATTCTGACGAATCGAGGGGAACAGTAATGACAAATTTTTTGCAAAACATGGCAGGTATGGGTGGCATGACTGATCAGGTGATTGCAACGGACTTCTTAATTTCCGCAAAATCTGGAATTAGAAATCTTGCTTTTGCCATTACAGAAACAAAAACACCTGAATTGAAAGCAGCCCTAAGAGAACAGCTTCGTGTCGCTGTAGAAAGACACGGAGAGATAAGTAACTATATGATTTCAAAAGGTTACTATCATCCACATGATTTAAGTGAACAATTACAAGTTGATATAAATACAGCAAATACAGCCCTAAACCTTCCTCAACAATAAAGTCAGATCACACAGGGGTCCGGGCGAATGGAAAAAAGCAATGAATTTCTCGAACTTGAGAAACATTGCTTTTTTTAGGGGTATATTATAGGAAGTGCTTAGCAAAACAAGCTAATAGTGGTAATGTAGAAGATCCAATCTAGATGCTGTTGTTTTAACGAATTTTACTTCTTTCTTACTAGGGTTAAATCGATCGATTTCTTCATGCCACACTCTCTGCATTTACGAATATATATTTAACCGAACTTTCAAACTAAGTTTTACCGCAATTGTCATAGCGACCACTAACGTCAGGATAATCTTCGTGGTCATAAATAATTACCTTCTGGATTTTCAGACAAAGTAAAATCACCTTCACTATTTTATTTGATTATATAAGACAGGAATGCGGAGCAAGCCTGCCTTTGTATAATTTCTAAACTATACCTTGCACATAATCTTTAAACTCTATTATGCCAGCTGGCTTTATTCAATTATTTTCTTCAATCCCTAGAAGCAAACCAAATTCATCTTTTCACAATCCAGTTATCAATATACCGATGCAGTAATAAATAGATAACCTTGAGCCCTGCAATCGTTTACCAATCTGATATTTTGAATTTACTTTTTTGACAATACCTTCCAGTCTTCACTATGTGTTCAAACTAAGCTTTTTCAACTAAACACCTCTCTTGTTCAATAAGAAAAAGGCTGCCTCAGCAACCTCCCTTATTGAAGTAAAGCACCCTATCGTTTAAGTAAAAAAGGATGGAACCAATGCAATCCCATCCTAAAAATCTTTATTGTTGGTGTTTCTTATCCTCTTGTTGTTTATGCTTCTCTTCCTTTTGTTTGTGTTTCTTTTCCTCTTGTTGTTTATGCTTCCCTTCCTTTTGTTTGTGTTTCTTTTCCTCTTGCTGTTTATGATTCTCTTCCTCTTGTTTATGTTTTTTATCCTCTTTATTTTCACCAATTTCAAATGGTTTATCTTTATTATTTTTTGTAACTGGTGGACCTTCTTCAGGATTTGCACCTTTAATGAACAGTTCATTATTCACCTGGTATACATCACTAGGCTGCTGGAATCTGCTTTGGTCTGTTCCAAACGCTTCCAGCATGACCTTAAACATTTGGTGCGAGATTTTAGTTGTATTTCCATCCATATAATTACCTGGACCATTTTTAGTATATCCAGTCCAAACTGCCATAGTGTATTGTGGTGTATAACCAGCGAACCAACTATCATTTACCGAACCGGTTGGATATCCATATTGTGCTCTGGTTTTACTGTCAAAATTGGTTGTGCCAGTTTTTCCAGCCACATCTTGTCCAAGAACATTTGCAGTTTTTCCTGTACCAGATTTTACGACTGTCCGTAACATATCCGTCACCAAATAAGCTGTGTAATCATGCATAACACGTTTTGGCTTTGGAGTAAAATTAACAACTCTGCCATCAGGATAGACAACTTTACGAACAAAATGTGGTGTATTGTATTCACCGTTATTTCCAAAAGCACTATATGCCCCTGCCAACTCTAATGGATTAACCGTATTACTTCCAATCGCATATGATTCGTACACCTTATTATTATTAAAAGTAATACCCAGATTTTCTGCAAAGTTTTGTGCCTTATCCATTCCTACTTCTTGAAGGGTAAGGAGTGCTGGAATATTGTATGACCATTGAAGTGCTGTTCTAATAGACAACATTCCGTGATATTGATGATCCCAGTTAGAAATAGATTGACCATTTGAGTAGGTTATCTCATGATCATTAATTTGGTGTGCTGTAGACCATTTTGAATTTTCAATAGCAGGACCATAATCAAAGACTGGCTTGAAAGTAGATCCTGGTTGACGTTTAATATCAACCGCAAAGTTGTTGCCTCGGAAGGAAGCTTTATATTGGTTTCGACCGCTTCCAATAGCTCGAACTTCTCCTGTTTTTGTATCTAAAAATACGAAGGCTCCTTGAAAATTGTCATTTGGATAAGAAATAATCGTATCGGTGTTCATTATTTTATCCGCAAAGGTCTGAGCTTTTGGATCTAGCGTCGTATAAATAGATAATCCATCCGAACTGATATCAACATTTTTCTGCTTTTTTTCAACTTCTTTTACAACAGCGTCCAAAAACGCCTCGTACGGCATTCCTTGTTGTTTCTTTTTTGGAACAAGTCCTGATGTAACTGGAACCTTCTTTGCATCCTCCAATTGCTTGTTCGTAATATACCCTTGTTTATACATAGCTTTTAAAACATTATTACGACGATTTGTTGCAGCTTTCACATGTTCCGGTTCAGTGGGATCGTAATAACTTGGACTCTGTGGGAGCCCCGCTAACATAGCGGCCTCCGGAAGCGTTAATTTATTTAGATCATCGGCATCGATTCCGTAGTAATTTTTGGCGGCAGCTGCTACACCATATGCCCCGTCTCCAAGGTAGATCTTATTTAAATACATCATTAAGATTTGATGTTTAGAATACTTTTGCTCAAGCTGATAGGACAAGCTCCATTCCTGTACCTTTCGCTTTATTGTTTTCTGAGGTGACAAAAAGGAGTTCTTGATGACCTGCTGTGTAATCGTACTTCCGCCTTGAGATCCGAAATCCCCTTTTAGGTTCTTGAAGATTGCTCTCGAAGTTCCTTTTATATCAATGCCATTGTGTTCATAAAAATGTGCATCCTCCGTGGCAAGGAAAGCATGTTCCAACATTTTTGGAACTTGAGAATACTTAATTTTTGTCCGCTTTTCTTTACCATATTCGTAAAGGAACTTACCGTTTTTATCGTATAATTTGGTAGAAAGCGGATCGACAAGTTTTGAAGCATCTATTTTAGGTGCATCCTTAATCATTGCTGCAACCGTAACTGTCCCTATTCCAATTGAAATAACCCATAAAAGTAAACACCAAAGTAGAACTTTTTTCAAGAAAGACCTTCTTTTAGGGGAGTTTTTACCTTTTGTTTGATCTTGTTTTGTTTTTTCCACTTGTTTTCGTTCCTGTCGTGAACGATACGTTTCTGACATTAATCTTCTCTCCCATATTCAAGTTAATCAACAAAATTGAAGTAAACTATGAAAATAACCTTTTATTTAGTCACTAGTCATTAATATTCAGTATGGTATTAAAAACAGTGCATTTCACTCAAAACCTGAATATAACGTATTAAGGAAGAATTTATCCTATACTCTCCTTGGTCGGTTTTCGCAATAAAGTAATTACTTCGTACTATCTTATCTAATACATCTTTAAGAACGTCTTCCTTCTTTACATCTGGCCCTTTTATTATTTTTTCTCGTTTAATATCATTATCCAAGGTATAACAAACAATAAATTTCTTCAAATTAAATCCCCCTTTCGAGAACAACTTGTGATTTGTCTTAAGTAGGGAAACACGTCTACTTATTTGAAGCGAATAGTCTTAAAATTATCCTGAAAAGAATGCTATTATCGACCAGCTTTGTCTTAAAGACGTTATACATGAAACAAATGCCCCTGTTGATAAAATGATGGATGGCATTCCTACTATTTTCGAAAAATACCTTTGTGTACCAACTATAAATATTTCATGAATACCATAGATACCGCCTAAAAGAAGCAAAGCGTGTATAGAAAATTTCATTTTTTTCAGTCCATTACACAGACCATTTATATTAATTCGAAAGGAATCTTAGTATTAAGGGGGCAAAAATATTTAATCCTCGATTCCCCCCCTCTATATAAAGACCAAATCTGCACTATATTCAATAAAAAAGACACCAATTATGACAGCTGGATTTTGTTCCCGTTTATAAGCCCTTTCTCTTTTTCTATATATTATGTTTGTTTTACGTAATAACCCGGATAACTTACCTATCTATAGACCATAACAAGAATGATCCAAGAGACACCCTAAGGTTCATGGTGTTTGTATGATTCCATCCTTGAAGCTTTTCAGGGATGGATTTTTATTTTTTACTTTTCTTAGCTGAATAATATGTCACAAGAGCGCCTTAAAAGAGAGCTGGATTTTCGACCCGTCTTATTGCATTAACCTGCCCCGTTTGTTCCATAAGAAAAAGCCGCCTTAAAGACAGCTCCGATCTTCAGCTAACGCACCCGTTAGCCAACCATGAAAGCGCAAAAATCAGCGCTTCACCACAGAGAATGAAAATGGTTCAGAACGGTCAATACTGATTCTACGGCTGGGAGAGGAAGGTCGAGGAACTATGGTGCGTTAGAGCCCATCCGTTAGTCTGACTCCAACGACCAAGGTGCACCACTGACTGTCGCTCCCTTACGGGAAGCACACATGGTAGATTAATCCTATTCTGGTTTTTGCACCAGCCTCCAATTGTATTGAGAGCCGTAGAAAGGATGTTTTCAATGGAAGTAGTCATTGAAAGAGCATGTGGTATGGATGTCCATAAGAACAATATTACTGCATGTATTATGACACCAGAAGGAAAGGAGATTCAAACGTTTTCAACAAAAACTGTTTTTCTAATACAGTTAGTGGATTGGATTAAAAAGAATAACTGTACTCATATTGCCATGGAGAGTACCAGTGTATATTGGAAACCTATTGTTAATTTATTAGAAGCTGAAGAGATTGAGTTTTTAGTTGTGAATGCTCAACATATGAAAGCAGTGCCAGGGCGTAAAACAGATGTTAAAGATGCAGAATGGATTGCCAAACTTCTTCGTCATGGACTCCTAAAAGCTAGTTACATACCAGATCGAAATCAACGGGAACTACGTGAACTAGTTCGGTACCGTAGAAGTATCATTGAAGAACGTGCTAGACAACATAATCGAATCCAAAAAGTGTTAGAAGGCGCAAATATTAAGCTAGGCTCTGTCGTTTCAGACGTTATGGGTGTTT
The DNA here is from genome assembly GCF_046715815.1 of Peribacillus sp. S4. Classification (NCBI taxonomy): domain Bacteria; kingdom Bacillati; phylum Bacillota; class Bacilli; order Caryophanales; family Bacillaceae; genus Peribacillus; species Peribacillus sp. S4. Next base: position 3,085,016 of record NZ_CP175708.1, read on the forward strand.
CGGCTCGAGACATGCTTAACGCAATTGCCGAAGGTGAAGAAGATCCTGAAAAACTAGCAAACTTTGCTCGACGCACAATGAAAAAGAAGAAAGATGAACTAGAACTCGCCCTTAAAGGTTATATCAATTCGCATCAACGCCTCATGTTAAAAACCATTTTAAAGCATATTGATTTTTTAACAGAACAAATCGAGATGCTCGACCAAGAGGTCGAGGAAAGAGTAAGCTCCTATCAAGAAGATGTGGAACGATTAGACTCTATTCCTGGTATAGCTACAAGAATGGCTGAGCAAATTTTATCTGAAATTGGGACTGATATTAAGAAACAGTTTCCAAGTGCAGCTCATATGTGTTCTTGGGCAGGACTAGTTCCTGGGCATAACGAAAGTGCGGGAAAAAGAAAATCGGCTAAAACAAAAAAAGGAAACAAGTATTTGAGATCAGCATTAACAGAAGCAGCTCATTCTGTAAGAGGATCTAAAAACTACCTCGGTGCACTGTATAGGCGTACAGCATCACGAAAAGGTAAGAAACGAGCAGGAATAGTAGTCGCTCATGCCATGTTACGTATCTCCTATTATCTCTTAACTCGAAAAGAAATGTATGTAGACTTAGGCGAAGACTACTTTGATAAACAGAGACAACAATCAATTTTTCGGCATTCACTAAGAAGACTTGAAAGTTTAGGATACACAGTTACATTACAAGAACCTGAAGCATCTTAATCCAGTCCACTTACCTACAATAAATCAGTAAATTAGGCGCTCTCCCCTTTTAAAAAAAACAATGAGCAGCGTCTTCTTAAGTATTGCCTTTTCCCCTAAATTCCAGAAGTCTATTTTCATGGTAGTTCAACAAGATTTTTTTATTTATGTTCTTTAATTGGCATAAAATTAGAAGGGGTTAATTCTTCAGACTCAATTACAATTGCAGTTAGTCCAGTGGCAGTTGCTGTTTCGTGTCCTTCGCCTTTTTCCCAAAAGACCACATCGTTAGCTTTTATATTTACTTTTAATTCATCATCACCGAACCCATCCTTCCCCATCTACAACAATGAGTAATTGTGGAATAACAGCTTGATGGAAACCTACAATTCCGTTAGCTTCTAAATGGATACAACCAATTCTTGTGGGTTTTTCTGTTTTTACAATTCGAGATATAATGAAATTTGAATTAAAATGAGAAATATTTTTTCCTACTTCCTTGGCAAATCTATAAAATTCCAAAAAGATCCCCCCTTCTTTTTACATTCTACTTTGTAAATACTACGTACTTAATCAATAGTCCGGTTTAAAATTTATTCTTTCACTTACCTGCCCTTTTAGCTGCATAAGAAAAAGCTGCCTTAATGACAGCTCCGATTTTCAGCCTGTTAGTTCTATAAGAAAAGCGAACCTTATTCAAGAATCGCGCCCGAGAACGAATATAAAAACTTGGTGGGCAGGTTTTCCCGAATTTATACATGTCTACTTCTGTGGGCGCAATGCACTGTCACTTTTTATTAATAAAGAAGGTTTCATCTCCATTTGGTGGTTAGAAGTTTCTCGTCTCTATTAAGGAAATTGGGTGATTATCGTGGAATTTCTAAAAGTAATGTTGAAAGGGATTGTTTCCAGGCAATCTCATATCTCTTTCTCAGCAAAGAAAACCACCCCGCGTAGGAAACAAAAGGGTGGTTCCCGATCAATCTTTCTTCACCAAACATGTATCCTATTTTGCATTCTCATCAGCTTGATGAATTCCGAATATATTCCCTTCGGTATCAATATAGTATCCCTTTCCACGCCATTCCAGGCAGTGCATATTTGGACAATGCGACCTTGCCGTCATTTTCAAGAATTTTGGCTTCCGCTTCGTAATAATTATCGACACCCATTGTACAAGCATACTCATTAAGAGCTTGGCCTGCTTCCGGCGGAGGACTTTGACGCTGCATCAAAGCCCCATTAATCCCAGGTTCATTCTCATCGCCATTCACCGCTCCCAAGTAAGGCATTCCTGCGAAATCACTTCAATCTTGAAATGACCATCCAAATACTTCACCATAAAATTTCTTTGCCCGTTCCATGTCATCCACATGAATTTCGAAGTGAACTAATCTTCCCCTTATTACCTCCTGGTTTTGTTCAAAATTTTTCCTCTTACCGTAAGTTGATACTTATGTAGCTTCGTGCCTATGGTGCTTTATTTATACTTTTAAATCTAGGATGAAGCAGGCTTTTCAATTTGAGTTAAGTCACTTCTTTATCATAAGACAGTTGCGGGAATATCTGACAAAAAAGGCAGCTCCCTGATGGGGGATAGCTACCTTCGTTTACGATTACTATGAAAAGGTAGGGGCAGGGAATTCATCAATTCTCATACGAAGTAAACTATATGGTTTTTCCCGGAGGTCTCTTCCATAATGAAATCTCGCCTGCCGATGTAATTGATTCACAATGACATATAAGTATTGATCGGGGCCAATCGAAAAAGTATCCGGCCATAAAATTCTCGGGTCATGTGCGATGGTTTCCATTGCGCCATTCGGCAATATCTTCCGGATACTATTGTTTTCATAGTCTCCCGCATAAATGATTCCTTTTGCGCTGGTGATCATTCCATCAGACGCACCTTTTTCCCCCAAATACTGCACATATTGGGATAAATTCAGATCCTGTATCCTTCTGTCTCTTAGGGCCTCTGTTGAGATCGAGAACAGCTGACGGCTGGTTAGCGGAGCATAAAATAAAACCTTTCCATCAGGAGAAATCGCTAAACTATCGGAAGCCAATCTAAATGGGAAAGTCGAGCCGTCCGGGTTTCGATTCATCAAAATTTCACCTTCTACTTTCGGTAAAAAATAGGGATCAGGTGAAGTTGATATTGCCCCATTTAACCGTCTAAACGCGTTCCCATTTTCTAAATCTACGACGATAATAGCCCCTGGCCCTCTGGAAGAAGAATCCGTTATATATGCATAGCCTGCTCTTCCAACCCGAAAATCCAAACGGACATCATTCAGATAAGTTGTTGGCAAGACAACATCTTCTGTAAAGGTATATACTCTCCTTATTGTATTCGTGCTTAAATCAACAGCAACTAATTTTGCTCCCCCTTGAATAGGTTCAGAAAAATTTGGTGCCCCTGTATCTAGTACCCAAAGTGTTCCTCTTCCATCAGCAACGATACTTTGGACACTGATGAAAGACATCGTAATATTCCCAGTATTAACTAAATTGGTTTCTACACTGGGATAAGGCTGCAATTCACCCTCAACAATTTCTGCCACAGTAAATTGAACGTCGTCTCCCCATTTCGGAAAGCATACAAAAATACGACCAGTTTCGGAAACGCTGACACCTGTAGGCATAGCCCCATAAAAAGCATGCACCAGTTCAAACTGCCCAAAATATTTTTCCATAGGTAACATAGGTTGCATGATATCCTCCTCATCAAATCCGAACGGATATCACCTATATATGATGAAATTTTTTTGTAGTGCCTGGTTCTTGATAAATTTTCGTGATGGATGCTGTTGGTTTATTAGTCCAGGAGAAACCTCCAGCAGCCTGATTAGAAAATAAATCTGTCTCATATAAAGGGGAGTATTTTTAAGTTTAGTGTAACTTTTTCATCCTGAGCATAAGTAAGAATTTTTAGAAGCCTATAAAGTGGGCGGATATTCATTTAATATAGATTATTTAAGAACCTCATTTACTTATGATACGGTTCCCCGTAACGAATCTAAATGAGGTTATAAAACCATGAATATATTTTATTTTCATTTAAAGATCTACTTTACCACTGTCAAAACTAATACCTGTTTCATTTTATTTGCCATTTTTCAACGTTGAAGTCTTTTACTTTTGAGTAAATATTTTGGTGTCTAAAAAAGTTTTAAAAATTCTTTTGCTGCTTTTGATAAATAACTATTCTTCCTCCAAATTACTTTGGGTTCAGATATTAAGGTCAGATCCTTTAGCTGAATGACTCTCAATCCTCCCAATGAATGGAGGGATAATAACGAGAGCGGTAAGATCGTTGCACCAACCCCGATGAAACGAGACCAAGTAACATAATTAAATCCTGACATTCGCACAGTATATTTGGTTCTAAATCTAACCATTGAAATTCATTGACAATTTGTCCATACGCACCTAAACCATAGTTTGGTCGCAGAAGAATCAATGGCAAATCGATGATTTCCTCTAACCTGCATTGTTCTGATCCACTCCACGTCCATTTTTCAGGCAAAACAAGCATATATGGGTCACTTTCCAATGTCATTTGAGAGATACTTTTTTCTGTTATTGGACTATTTGTTATCGCAATCTCAATCTGACGTTTAAATAACATTTTTATGAGATGAATCATTTCACCTTCCCATACTTTGAAAGTAAGACCAGGATTTTTCTCACGAATATCTACCACCTTGGAAAGAATTAAAGATGCACAATAAAGATTGGATCCAACAGATAAAATCCCACGGGCGTCTTTCTTCAATTCTTGAACTTCTACCATTGATTCATCAAGTTTATTTAAAAGTTCTTTTGCTCGAAGAAGTAATCTTACCCCCTCCAAGGTTAAATTAAGACTTTTGTTATCTCAATCAAATAAAATGACGCCTAGCTCTTCTTCCATTTGTTTGAGTTGTCCGCTCAAAGGGGGTTGAGCAATATTTAATTTCTTTGCAGCTGTCGTGACCTTACCTTCTTCTGCTATAGTGACAAAGTATTTTAACTGTCGAATATCCAAGATGAAACCTCCATCATACCTAAAAGATATAGAAAAAAGATAAAACAGATATTTTAAGTATGGTAAGCTTGATTTGTGTTAGAACATCAGTGTGACAAATCCCGACGGAATAAGGCGAACTAAAACCTAACTTCTGTAATTTGGAATGGTTCACCTTCCCAAATGTAACTGCTGACCTTTTCTGTTAAATCCTCACAAAACGATTTGCCCAGATTGTATTATAAGTTAATAGAAGCTTTCTATCCTACTTATTTATTTTATGCTTAATATGAATGTACAAAAAGAGAAAAGGGATATATAAATACACAAAGAAAAAAGCAATATTTGAATACATTTCATTCAATTGCTCTATTTGACTCCTCTCTTTGAGCACATTAGCTATAATAAAGAATAGGACCAGTACAATCAACAGACTTATACGTTGTTTCACATTTATTACTTTCTTAATAGCACGACAACCTGCCCATATTTTCACACTGATATTGGGCAATATGAGAAGTAACCAAAATGAAACAACGATAAATTCGACTCTTTCTATTAGAGGGAATTTCGCAATTTTCATTTGAGTTAATGTTGGCCATATTGTATGGTTTAATTGTCCTTCACTAAAGAAAACAAATGTGATGAGTGCTACTATTAGATAAAGTAAGCTTGAGAACAAAAGTCCAAAATGGGCCCATTTTTGTGATCTGTTTGGATTTTTTATGAATGGGTAGAACATGAATAAGGTCTCAAAGCCAACATACTGAAACAACATAGCTTTAGAGGATGATACGATTTCCTTCAGAGAGTGGTTAAAGACGGGTAATAAATTGTGAAAATTGGCAAATTCCAACGAAAAAAAATTAAGGGGAAACAGGATAAAAAAAGGTATGATAGTTCCCCAGAAACACATTCCAGTAATCACGCGGAATCCACCGGATACAACGTAATAAATGAGGACTAGAAGAATGAGGCTTATTTGCCAGGTCTTCATTAAGGGAAACAGCCAAACTTGAACAACTTCAATATAAACACGGAAAACAATTAGCGCTAATATAAGAAAGTAGAAAATCAAGAAAATGTTGAACAGTCCGCCAATCCATTTTCCAAAGCAAAATTTGTGAACATGTATGACATCATTTTTAGCAATTCCAAGAATACGATAGATCATCCAAACTAGTACATGAATGCTTATACTTGATAAAATGATGGATATCCATGCATCATAACCTGCGTCCTTCGTTATATCTCGTTGAAAACTCATGATTCCTATGCCAATAATATTCGTGTAAATCAGAAAGAAAACGTAAAAGGAAGATACTAAATGTCGTTCGTCTAGTAATGATTTCACGTGGCTCCTCCTCTTATCATGCAGACTTACTCTTCAATACCTGTATTTAGGATGTCAATATTTGTGTGTACAGTGGTTTTCACTTCTGGGTATATGTCCATAAACCGTTGATAGTCCCAATTTCTTGTGTTGGCTCTAACCTTTTCTCCCAACCCAATGGGATCTACATTGTATCCTTGTGCCAGTGAAATTAAATGTTGGACCTCTTCCTTAAAGTGTTCTTTTAAATTTCGTTCCAATTTTACAATATCTTTTTCTTTTTTCAAATCAAACCAGGATGATGCTTTTTCAATCTCTGCATGGATGGTTAAATCGATGAATATACTCGGAATGCCTTCGCTTTTCTCAACCGTATATGTAGTTTTTGCATCCAGGTTTTTCAAGAGAATAAAACCTTCCTTTTTATTTTGCGTGATTTTGGTTTTATATTGTCCATTTTGAGACCCACCAATTAATGTTTTTAGAATTAAGGACTGTCTTAAATTAATATGATTTATGTACTTCCCGTTTTTTAATAAAGCTAACCCGTCAATTTTAATTTGATTTTCCTCTAGGATAAGGTAAGGTAAAATTTGATCCCTCCCTTCTTGATGAAAATTGTTCAAAAACATGTGCAGATTCATTTTTGGAATATTACCCCTTTCAATGTTTTGATTGATTTTTTCACTTAAATGGAATGAAAGATTCACATGTTTACTGGATTGAAGTATATCTTCGGCTGTGTTTTCAGCAATGCCCAACTGCATTCGACTCGCCGTATTTGGATTTCGGGCAAAATTAGTGACAACATCTTCGATCCCTTGTGTGGCATATTCCTTGCCGAACAATATAAAATCTAATTTTCCTGTCTCAATAGGATAGGCTGATTTTGCATTCATTCTCGGGAGTATGTCTTCATATGAATCAGACACCGTTTTATAAATCTTCAATTTGACATTTCCCTGCTCTGCGAAAGTAGGATAAATAGCAATTCCTTTAACTTTGCCTTCTTCCCGATCATATCCTAGAGCTTCAATTATCTGAACTTCATCAATGATCCTCTCATGTATACCACACCCTGATAAAAAGAAAGTTAAGCTAAAAGTTAACAGAAAACATAATTTCATTTAATTCACCTTTATTATCCTTTCCTGATTATTCATCAAAATCACTTTTCTTTTTTTTGTGATTATGTGGGTGGTATCTCCAAATTGATTTAGGACGTAAATAATTTGGCCTTTTGGATGTTTTACTATAAGAGGAACGGATCAGGCTGTCCGTTAAATCCTCAGGCCTAAAAGGATAAAATGGAACGGTATAGGGTGTTCCTAAAGATTCTAACCGTGTAAGGTGAATGAGTAAAAAGGCAATCCCGATAACGATACCTAATCCCCCCCAAATAGATGCGAAGAGAATTAAAGGAAAACGTAAAAAACGTATAGTGTTCGACATTTTATAAATTGGGGTAGTAAACGAAGCTAAGGCAGATAAGGCGACTATAATGAGTAAGACATTACTTGTAAGGGACGCCTCAACTGACGCTTGGCCGATAACAATACCGCCCACTATTCCTAATGTTTGTCCTACCTTTGTAGGTAACCGGACTCCCGCTTCACGTAATAGTTCAATCGTGAATTCCAGAAAAATCACCTCTAATACCGGCGGAAACGGGACATTATAACGAGAAATACTAAGTGAACCAAATAAATCGTTTGGAATCATCTCGTAATGGTAAGTGATAACGGCTATATAAATAGATGTTCCAAAAATGGAGAAAAGGACACTGCATACCCGTATTAAACGAAAAAAAGATCCAAGAATCCATGGGAGAAAGTAATCTTCAGGTGAACTAAAATAATCAATGATCGTAGAAGGACCTGTAATGACATATGGCGACCCACTACTTAAAACAGCTACTTGTCCGTTAATAAGAGCTTGAACCGTCCTATCCACACGTTCAGTTGGAAGAAGCAAAGGAAACGGTGTAAGGGAATTATCTTCTATAAATTGATGCAGCTGAGAAGTATCAAAAATGACATCAAAATCAATATCCTGAAGCCGTTGGGTCATGGTATTAACGTGCTGCTCACTCGTAATCCCATCAATATGAGCAATAATAACTCGAGTATTTGAAGTAGAACCAATGTTTACTTCCTTCGTAATTAGATCAGTTGTATTTATTTGTTGTCTTAATAAATGTATATTTACATCAATATTCTCAAGAAACCCAATTTGTGGCCCCACCACACTAAACTCATTTTCAACATTATTTTGTTCACGCAATCCAGCTTTATCATTAGATAAGAGAATTAAAGCAACCCTTTGATCACTTTCCTTCATTTGAAGTATCGCATACCCTTTAAGTAACTTGGATTCAGCTTCGTTCCGATTATCCGTTATTACAATATCTTCTATTGCGATGATTTTCTTTATGTCATCAATTTTCTCTAGCCTGTCTAGTTCAAAAGGGGTCTCTCGGAAAATCATTAAAATTTTCAGTTGGAGTTGTTGTTGATCGACCAGTGTATTGTAGTAAGAAATGATTAAATGTCCCGATTCATCTGTAAGTGGAAATTGTTTAAAATCACTGGATTTTTTAACCTTAGCAAACAGCTGGCAAATATCTTGTGAATTCTCAGTCACGACCTGTTTGTCTTTATTATTTCTAATCTTTCGTTTTTTGAAGAACATCTAATCACCTCCCTATTACAAAGGAATTCATATCCTTCTATATTATGTAAAGTCATCCCCATATTTATGTAAATCCGTTTTATAATAAGTGAAAACTTTATCCTCCCCAGTTTACATAATATAAATATAGCTTAGAGTAAGCAATGGACCATGATCCTAATAGAAATAAAACCTGTAGGGGTAGGGTATGACAGCAAACACAAATTTACAAAGTTAAAACTTTTTCAAAATAAAAAGAGCCAAAAGGCTCTCTTAAATCATCGAATGGAGTTTAAACTCTAATGCTCCCCTCAATTTTATACCTAATTAGGATACTCATTTAAACCGGTCAGGGAGCTTGACTGCGAGACCTACAAGTCGAGCAGGGACGAAAGTCGGGTTTAGTGATCCGGTGGTTCCGCATGGAAGGGCCATCGCTCAACGGATAAAAGCTACCCCGGGGATAACTGTGTATAGAAGTCTTTTTGTCTGTTATTTGTTTAGATTATTGGATAATTCAGCTCGTAACTTGGATAGCAATAGTATGGTGGTCTAAGTGCTATTTTAGACATTGGCCAAGAATCCTCCATATAGACCATCTTTACTTTTTCATTTGAATGGTTTACTAGCAATAGCTTTACTTCTGGATTAAATTCATATCTCAAAATGGTAACCCCCTTCCATTAGGAATGTGTAGATTCTCCCCCATCAACATGAAGAACTTGACCAGTAACAAAACGAGAATCATCAGAAGCAAGATAGACAAAGGTTGGTGCGAGTTCAAATGGATGGGCAACTCGTTCCATTGGATTAAATGCTCCATATACAGCAACTTGGTCTGACGAGAAACTTGCTGAAATAAGTGGGGTCCAAATTCGGCCGGGAGCGACGGCATTTACTCGGATCCCTTGTTTCACGACATTTTTAGCCAATGCACGTGTCCAACCAACTATTGCACCTTTTGTGGCCGTATAATCAATCATTTGCTGCTCACCTACATACGTCACCACTGAAGAAGTGCCAATGATTGAGCTGCCTGGTTTTAAATGAGGAAGCGCTGCTCTTGTTGTGTAAAAATGAGAGTATATATTAACTTTGAAGGTGTCATCGAATTGCTCATCTGTAATGTCAAGCAGACTTAGTTGTTGGAATTGGATACCAACGTGGTTACAAAGAATATCGAGACGTCCAAACGTATTTACTGTTTGTTCTACAATGGAGATACACTGTTGTTTGTCTCGCAAGTCACCAGGCATTAGAAAACAACGTTGTCCGAGTTGTTCAATCCTCGTTTTTGTTCTATTTGCATCCTCATGTTCATCTAAGTATGAAATAGCAACATCTGCACCTTCTTTAGCAAACGCAATTGCTACTGCTGCACCAATACCACTGTCACCCCCTGTAATAAGTGCTACTTTTCCTGTTAACTTTCCACTCCCTTTATAGTTCGGGTTTTCGATAATTGGAAGGGGTACCATAAATTTTTCCACTCCGGGATGGCGCAGCTGGCGCTGTTCAGGTAAACTTATCGGAATTTCTTCGTAACGTGTGATTTTCCCATAGTTAGGGTACATGGGATAAGGTTGAGTTTTCATGTTCGCTTTAAACATTTGTTGCATTTGCTTTATTTGGTCTAATTGACGACTTTGATCCTTTTGATCCTTTTGATCCATGGAAACCTCCTATAGAAATAATTTTCTTCTATAGAATGTTTATGTTGTTCCCTACAAATAAAGTAAAAAAAGTGTGAAAAAAGTTGTTTACTTTCAACACAGAAGCGTATTCTTCCTCAAAGGAGATTTACTCAACATTCTACCCCTTTAACGGATCAACTTATTTTCACTTAACATTTCTTTAATCCCGGCTACCTCAAGAATAGTACCTAAAAAAACAGGTCAACCAGAAAAAAACGGCTAACCACATAATACGATTTGGCCCTATTTGCTGAATAACAAAAAATACGTTTTGTTGTTCCACAAATTCTTAATATCATGAAGTAATTCTGTAGAGATGTTCAGTTTCATTAACCAATCTCGGCGAGCAACGAGAGTTCTTAAATGTGAGATACTCCTTTTTGACGAGTTTCTTCTATATCTTTCTATATTCATCTCTAATGTTAGTAAAGAAGTCTTATTAGAATCCTCACTATTAATGATAACAGTTAGCTTATATCCCATTGAATCGGTTAGTAAAAAAAATGAATAAACTTTTTCAATTATCCATCATTCTGAGTATAGTTAGAGCAGTAATAATACTGTTTCACCTTTATTAGAATGAGTTGCAATTATTTTTTCAAGAATAGCAACTGGCTTTTGACAAGGGTGAAATCACGCTTTTCCACTATGAATATTCCATAGATTTCACAGAATAAATGTCAAAGCACTTCAACAAAAAGAAGCAACAGATTGTATATCTGTTGCTTCTTCTTGTATGATTTCGCCTATTGCTATTAATGGTTAATTCTTCAATATTTTTGTTATTTAAATTCTTTTTGTTATCTGCAATACTTCTTATTCTAATGCATAAGTTTAAATTTCATTTGATGAACAGTATAATTTACCATGTATTTTCTTAATCGTTACTCTTCCGTGCTTGCTGCCATATTCATGCTCGCTTCGACATTCTCCTGGCTGATGGTGGTGTAATCTTTTTCTTCTTATTGGCGGAGGCTGCCTGCTCTACCGCATAACGGTCGGCATCGGCCTTTTTCTTCACTTCTGAATCATATTGCTTTTCACGGCGAAGGATTTCTTTTTCCTCCAGCTCAATTTGCTTCTGCCGTTCGATGATCCTGATTTGCATTTCCTGTTCGGTTACATCCTGTTTAGACCTGGCCGTTTCAAGATCGTAAGCTTGGTCAGCCCGTGCCTTCGCAATATCCTGCTCACGACGGAATTCCGCAACCTTTAGCTTGTTGATTTTTTCGGCTTCGGCTATTTCAGTTGCCCTTTCAAGTTCGGCTCGCTTGATTCGCGTTTCTTTCTCTGCATCCGCGGTAGCTATATCGGCATCCCTCTTCACCTGTGCAATCCTTGGCTTTCCAAGCGACTCAAGATATCCATTTTTGTCAAATTTAGTTTACCATTTTTTGTACACGATTGTTGTCTACTAAATAACTTTTTTATACCTTATGTACGCGATATATACAATGTGTATTTGAAAAAATACTTTTCAGCGACTGAGAATCGTCCAAGATTTTATTATAGGCTTTGTTAAAAATAAATCCCAATACTCCCTACTCTAGTTCTTTAATAGGCTATTAAAGTTTGAACAAACACAGCATTATATGGAATAAATTATAAAATAGCAACAAAAAAGCCAGCAATCGCTGACTTAGTAACCCTTATGAATAATAAAACGTAAATAGAATCAATACCCTTACCATAATCTCTTCTGCACTACCCTTAAATATCATATCCCTACTTATATTATGAGGAATTCTTATATGTTTATATATAATGTCTTATACAATTTTGTTATTTTCTATTCCTATTTGAAGTGCTTTTTTTGTTAACTCAGATATAGATTCAAAAAACAAGGCTTTACTTATAGAGTCCAACTGAGCATAATCTTTTGGATAATCCTCATCATCCCCTAAATTTAGTTGATATTCAGGAGACTCAGTGAAAGTTCCTATAATTGCTAATTCTAATCTTATGGAATCTAACAGTTCATTGAACTCACTGATACACAAAGTATCTTTAGAGAAGTTCTTCGGAGTCAAATGAATGATACTATAATCCAATAATGATTTAATATCTTCAACAGAAAATTTTATATTTATATTTAATATTTCCTCCAATACTCTATACTCTTCTGATTTTACAATTCTTAATTCTTCTATTAGTTCGCTTAATTGCTTACTTATTATAATATGATAATCAACTAACTTTACAAAACTTTTTAAATTCATAAAAGTATTATGAGCAACTTCGCATCTTATTTGATACAAATCCTTCCATATTGCAACGAAATTGCTTACTGTAATATGCTGTTCAAAAAACTTTTTCCAATTACCTAATAAATCATTTCTAATACTTTGATGCTTTTTTTTAAACTTTTCTTCATTTTCAGTAAAACCCGCCAAAATATCAATTGCTTCTAATAATTTATGAGGGTCTAATTTTGCTTTTCCATCAATTAATTCTGTCAAATCTATGAAGTCAATGCTATACAATTGCATATCTAGCATCCCACTAAAAGTTCTCTCTCTCTCTTTTATTTTAGTTTCTAATTGTGGAGTCTTACTGGTCTCCCACCATTTAGAGCCGAACTTTTTTGTGAAGAATCTTAGAAGATAATCTCTTAAGCCATTTTCTAAGTTTCTAACCATTGGATATGCTACAACACTTATTTCATCTGAAATTTCGTCTTGAACACAATACTTCTTCTTAAATCTCTGGTCGCTCATTAAAGACTTAAGAAATTCAGTTCTGAAATTCTCTATAATAAGGAATTTTCCTTCAAATTGAATTTCCCATATCAAGTTATTATTATCTGAGTATTCGTATTTTATTTTCACCCTAATTTCGCTATTATTCCAATGGACTCTGAAATTATTTTTATCTAAGATTTCAGGGACTGTTTGAAGTTCAATTGAATCAAATATCTTTAAAATTAATTTATTAATAAGATTATTTTCTTCTCCCCTCTCAGTTACAATAATATAAGTAACCTTAAAATCTTTTTCTAAAATTCCTCCAAAGTATTTATCAATCACAGGGTTACCTTTTGTTTTATTTGGGGTAGGAATTTGTTCTTCTTCTGTATCTATATAATTCATACCCATTTTACACACCAATAGCCATTAGTTTATTTTTTTCTAATTCAAGCATTTCTTCACTAAGTTTCATTTTATTTTCAAATGCTATTTCTACGGAATCATCAATACAATCTTCTCTAGTTGCAACTGAAATTATTAAATCTTCATTAATTTTGAAATCCATTTCTAAAGTATCTCCGGTAAACATAAATGGATGAGAATAATTGATAGTTTGTAACAATACATCAATTTCTTTACCTTCTTGATTATAATACTTTTGAACTATATCGATTGGAGCTTTTGTATCTAGGGAAAATGGAATCTCATAGTTAATATTTCTTTGTTTAATATTACTGCCTTTTCTAAAAATTTCATAATAGTTATTATCGTTTTTCAAATAGAAATCATGAGGTACAACAGTTTCATAATTTTGAACAAGGCTATTTACTCCACTAAGTATAGAGGAATATATAGCAGCTCCTCTTGAGACAGAAATGTATACATCGTGACTTACTATTGGTTCAAGCCTAAATGTATCAGTACAAAATTCCTTAATATATGGAATATTTGTAGACCCCCCCACTAATAATACACCAAGTAAATCAGACCACCCCTTAAAGGTATTATTATTACTAGTTGCTTGTGTTAAAACTTCATTTATATTTTCTTGAATTTTTCCCATATACGGTTTTAATAATAATTCAAATTCCTTCCTGCTTATTTCAACTTTAAAAGCCCTTCTCTCATGAGAAAAAAATGTTACAGTTCTTTTATTATTTTGACTAAGGTATTCTTTACAGGCTTCGCAATCTCTAATAAGTTGAGCCATACAATTTTTTAATTCCTCATTACTTTGGTATTTTTCACTATTTTCGTTATATTTTAACATTAAAGATAATTGTTCTGTTTCTTTTGGATATATCTTAATCGCCTTTTTTAAAACATAAACCATCAAATCATTATCAAAATTTATTCCGCCTATATACTTATTTCCTGATGATGTAACTACACTTGTATCAATCTTACCATCTGAATCTATTTTAATGGTTGATAAAGATAAATCAAATGTTCCTCCGCCCAAGTCAAAGACTAGCATATATTTTTCTTCATCTGAAAAGTATTCACTCAGTTCATCTTTTTCATATGTTTGATTTATATAATTTAATATTGCAGCATTTGGTTCAGAAATGAGATGTACCTCAGTAAATCCGGCTATTTTAGCTGCGTCAATAGTAGCTTGTTTTGCAGATGTATCAAAATCAGCGGGAACCGTAATAACTACATTACTAATAGATTCTTCTAAACTAGCCTTCTCTGCAAAGTATTTTAATTCTTTTAAAATACATGCTGAAATAGATTGAGGAGAAAACACTTTTCCACACAAATTAAATTTTTTGTCAGACCCCATATGTCTTTTTACCCATCTAACTGTATTACTTGGGTCAGTTTTAAAATTATCCAAAGCATATCTTCCTACTAAAGGCTTTTCTCCTTCCTCAAAATAAACTACAGAAGGAGTTACAATCTCTCCTAGGGAATTAGTAGGGGTTACTAATTTAAAAAAGTCTTTCGAAGCAATTTCAAGACCATATGAGACAACTGAATTAGTAGTTCCGAGGTCGATTCCCAAATACATAATTTACTCCCCTTTGCTTTCGATAATATTATATTTGATAAAATCTTCTCTTATATCTAACAAAGATTGAACTTTAGAATCAAAATTATCAGACAAAATTTCAACTTTATTATTTAGATTTTCATTTTTATGAATTCTTTTAATAGTTTCTTCATCAATATTTAATTCCGTTAACACATCATCAAATATTGAAAATATGCTTTCCTTTAATGGTATTATTTCATCAAGGTCGATATGCTTTTGTAGGGATATTTTAGACAATCTCAAGTCTTTTTTGAGTTGATTCTTTGCAATCAACACCGCTTTTATCCTTTCATTATCTAAAATTTCTCTATCATGGATTAGTTTTTCTATATCATCGTTTAATTCCTTAATAGTTTCTTTTTGTTTATCTATTATTTGAATATTTTTCTCGTTTTCATCATTTCTATTTAAAGATTTATTTATGAACAATAATTTATTATTAAATTCACGATACATATCATTAATTAAATGATTATTTTTATTTATTGCGTTTAATAACTCTTGATTTTCAATATGGTGAAACAATCCTTTCGGCAATTTTATATTAGTTTCAATATATTCTTCACTATTATGTACTCCGGAGTTTTGAATAGTAATATTACTATTACTATTGATATACTGAAAATTTTCTTCTTCTTTCACAATATTATTAATAGGAAAAGTTGACTTTTTTTCGTAAACTCTCACGTTAGACATTATAAAAATTACTTTCTTATTTATATCTTTTATATCTTTTTCAACAAATGTGATTATTAACCCACCAAATCTTTTTAACATATCAAGCTCTTTATCTCTTGTATAACTTGAAGTAAATTTGTATTTCAATTCACCCAAATTATTATTCGATTTATATAGGTATTCAATTCCACCAACCTCCCTAAGCACTATTGATGAATAAGGTTCTATTATCAAAATGTTTATATCTTCACTAGATGATGTAAGAAAGCCATCATTTTTTTTAGCAAGTAAGTTTTGTAAGTGTTTAATTTCTAGCTGTGGATGTGATTTTTTTTCTTGCCACCGTATGGCTCCTGTGTATGTATCTAAAACCAACGTTTTGTTTATTTCTTGATAAATACTATAAATCATTCATCTCGCCTCATCTCTTTTTTATTAATAGACAGAACACCAGATAATACAGCCACTGAGCTCATATAAGTACCGGGGTAAAATTCTACTAATAAATAAGTATTGTTGTTTTCCATATAATCAATCCATTTATCTTTTTTCTCATCAAATAGTTCTCCTCTATTTAGTATTACGTCCCTCCAATAAGATTTGAAGCGCATATCTTTAACAGCAACACCATCGGCAGCCTTATACTTCCATTTATACATCTCCTCATCATGGAATATTAGACGGCATTCCCAAAAAAACGTTTGATTTATATCATAAAAAGGATTTTCTTCATTTCTTTTATAGAATAATAAATCTTCAATTGTAGGATTTTTTAGAATTCCAACCCACTCGGAATTATTTTGCAATTCTAGAATACTATTACTCGAAATTTTTTCTAGAATTTCAGTTTTCCTCTTATTTGACTTTAAAGGAGGTTCTATCATATAAGGTAAGTAATTTTCTTTGTTCACCTCATAAACGTTATCTCTATTTCCTATTTTCCTTACAATATCTGCTTCAGTTACCGCAAAAATATCCCATGCATATTCATTTTCAATCTTAAATAGCTCTTTAGGTAAAGTAGGTATAATAACCCAAGTATTATTTTCAAGGTTTCTAGCAATAACTGCATAACCTCTATCTTTATCCCTAGTTGTTTCAGCTAAAGATAATACCAATAATTTCGCCAAAATATATCCCCCACATTAAATAACGTTATTTTCAAATAAATTTTTTCATAATATACGAGTGACTTAAAATGTGACTTTTCAAAACTAGCATATCTTACCTTAATTGTAACAATTTCTAAAACATTTCGATAGATATTTCAAAAAATCATTAAATTATTTATTTTAATCTAATCACATAAATAGAAACTATCTACCAAATAGTAATGGGGTGTATGATAATGATAAGTGCATCAACTTTGTTTGACCCTTAGTTCCTGTTACATTAGCCGTGCTTTCTATTTGTGACTTAGAGTATATTTTCTTTTATCTAATTCTTTTTTACTACAGTTAAATGACTTTGAATCTTATATTATAGAAATAATTTTTCTGGGTGTTATATGGTTGCTATCATGGGGGTAATAGCCAAGAGAAAGTAATTCAACTAAAGGCTTCTAAAAAAATCATCTATTGCAACTTAAGCGACAAGGAGAATTTTTCTGAACAATTCAGAGCTGGTAATATGTTTAGTGAATAAGTAAGTATGCAGATAACATACAGGTAAATTACATTAGAGCACAAGATGTTTTAAGGATAAATTTCAATAAGATTCAAGCAATACTAGGTAATGTTGAATTTTTTCAAAGGAGTGTTTATAGCATTGAATATTGAAGCAAAAATGCATTCTCAATTTATTGAAAAAAGGTTACAAGGATTGTCTGGTTTTAGTTTTGAAGAACACGCCAGATTTTTACTAAAACTTATTTATAGACGCTTTATATTTACCAGGCTACGTGGGGATGGTGGTATAGATGGATATTTAAGGACGAACATGGAAGAAAAAAATAGCAAAGTAAAGGTCATTGAAATTTTTTCTACATATGCTAAAGAACCTTCATCTAAACCCGATAAGAAAAAGATTTCAACAGACCTAATACAAGCTACGAAATATGCAGAAGAACGAGGGTTTCAATTTAAAAAGTGGAATCTTGTAATAAACTTTATTTTAGACACTGATTTTCGCTCATCACTTGAAGATATATGTCAAGAACAAGGTATTGAGTTTGAAGAAATAAACCCTACTGTACTTGTAGGAAAAATAAAAGGCAAAGAAAAAATTTTTGAAGCGGCTTGTTACTTTGATGCTATAATTGCACCGAAATCGCCTTATTCGAACTATTCCTACCATGAATTAGCTAAAAAGGCACTTATAGATATATCCAATAGTATGAGCAACTCAACAGATGAAAAGTATCATTTATTAAAGGATATAGTTTCAACAATACTTAAATTCTCTTTTATCGACAAAAAAACTGACTTACCACTTTCTAATTTTTATCTAATTAACACGAACACGAGGATACATCAAGACTTTATTTTTTATTACAAATTTACAGAAGGATTTTTTCTCCCAACAGAACAGAATAAGGCTAGTATAGTTGGTCACTTTACCAAAGATGAAAATGGACATTATATAGTGAATATTCAAAATCTATATCCCATTTATCTTTTATGTACTGTGTTACTAAAACAATTAGATAAGTCAGGGACTTTTCATTTACCAGAAGCATTACAATTTTGCTTTAAACGTGAAAGACTGATAATAAAAAAGGCTACTGGGTCTTAAATCAAACTCAATTAAACGAATTACAAGAATTCACCATCACTCTTGATGGTATGGCTCTAGTTTAGGCTATTCTTTAATATCAAGTGTCTTACTTCTATTAGTGAGGGTTGCTGCGGAATCATATTTCTTACTGAACAAACAGGAACTATAAAAAAATATAGATAGTTGAATAAATGAACTTGGAGATACATTTCCAAGTTCATTTTTTTGTAAAATCCATTGGTGAATTTTTGTAATTCCTATTAGAGAAATTCACCAATTTAAAACGGCTTTGTTCGTACGCCATAATGTATATTTGTTTCCGAGTTCTTTATTTCCAAATGATAAATTAGTCCTTTTAGACTAAACCTAACCGTTTGTATAACTGCTCCGCTTATATTACTTACTTCATGGAATTGGAATAATTAACAAGTCTTTTATTAATTATTCCTGCCGGAAAGAGATATGGCGCTGCTTGTATAAATAATCGTTCAGCCTCCCTTAACAGTTGTTGATTGGCATGGGGAACTAGTGCTAACACTATTACTCCTAAAAAGTCCTTGTCGAAAGCATGCTGAAGTTCTTCACTATAATGCCTACAACTTAATAGAAGGCTTCTATGAGATGCAATTCTTGCCCTCACATTTCGAGTACAACCAATATATACTTTACCATTCTTCTGATTCACTAAAATATAAACACCAGCTTTTTTTGGAAATTCTCCATCATGTGAATATTTTAAAAGTTTACCTTTCATTTTCATTCCATTACACTTCCTTTGCGCTTTTGGAAATTTTACCAAATTGATTTTAGTTAAACAAATTTCTTATAGAAAAAAGAACAAACTTTTATTACAAAAAAAACAAACAAATCAAGTCTCATAAGCATTTACCTACATAAAATATTTTGTGTTAACTGTCTTCAATTAACTGTCATTTTTAATTTAAAGTTAAATTAAATAAAATTCACCTTTTACGGAAATTTAGTTTAAAATTATAAAAATTTATGAGGTGAATGGTAGTGAAAAAAAAATCTAAAAACTTCTCTGTTAAGATAATTCGAGGGTTTGCCTATATTTACTCATGGACTTATAGGAAAAAAAGTTACCGGTCTAGCACTGTTTCACAACGTTATCAATGGAAGTATCGTGGAAGATACGGGTCAAAACGTGTCCAGGATTTTATTAGACAGTTAAATCAAGATGAGCAGGAGGAGTTACGTAAACAGGTGAAAAAAAAAATTAAAGTATACGAAGAAACGCAACTGCAAATAGATATGCTAATTGAACAAGAACCTTTTAAATCAAGATACAATAAGGTAATAAATATTAAAAATAGAGAAGTACGAGAAGATAGCTTAAGGAAATTACGCCGAGAATTAAACCTTATAATTAAAAATAAAAAAAGCATTAAATAAAAAACAGACATTAATAGAAAAAATCATTAAAAGAGAAATATATATCCAAAGAAAAATGAACCTTTAAATTTTTTAAAGGTTCATTTCAATGCGTATTGGAAAATACTAAACGTTACACTCAGTGGATTATATATGCTTTATATCCTCTTTACCCTATAGTATTCTTCTTACTTCTGGGTTTTAAAGATGTTTGCTGCAATAAATAAGTATTAATTTGAATTTTTTGTGAGGTGGTATTTATGACAAAACAAGAAATAAAAGAAGTTATAAATGATACTGGGAACAAAGAAAATCGACATAAAAAGGTATAATTCTTTCGGGGTTATTCCCCAAAAAACAACCTGTAAAAACGAATAACAGAGCTTATCTTCGTGATTCTCGGAACTAAAGAAGTCGCAGAGACACTAAGACTTAGAATTACTGCCTTCTCCTTCTAAGTGAAAGAAGTTAAAGGTGATGGATAGGAATCTAAAGGCGTCAGGAGCAGTATCGAGGAATTAAAAAAGCCAAAGAAAATAGTATAATGGAGTTTTTTATAAATCTATAAAAGAATCCATCCTATGTATAGATGGATTCTTTATTTCTACCTTCTTATAGAATTTAACAACCTGTTTCTTCTAAAACCAAGTTTATCAATAACCAACTCTGTTTCTTCATTTGACAACAAATTATCTTTTATTGCTTGTTCAAATTCCTTTTCCATATGAAATGCTTTTGCGACTTCTAATACTTTTTCTTTTGCCTCCATGTTGATATTTCTAAATGTAGGGACAATTTGAGCTGATACGTGTTTCTTTTCATGAGCAAATCTAAAGGTGCTGTATTCTTTTAGAAGGACCACGCATATTTCTGCTATATAGTCATCATCACTTTCTCTCAAAACATCAACAATTAAATTCGTCAAATGACCTTTATCCAACGCTTGATGATGTTGTCCGCATAGTTTCAATAGCTCCCCTTTATAGTTCTTATTTTTTTCTACATCAGATTTTATTGCCCCGTCAAGCAGGGAAGCAGCACTGCTTTTTTCTAATGACATTAACAGAATTCTGTTAATATCCTTCGCCTCCATTTGCTCCTGGAGTAATTGATGAAGAACATGAAGTTTATCTTTCTCTTTACCAAGTGCTGAGAAAAACTTTCCTGTAGTCATTTGAATTGTGCTTAAATTAAATTGTAGTTTTTCTTCTTCTAAATTAACTGCATTTGTTATTAACTTTATCACTTTATCTACACTAATTGTTCTAAACATTGAATAAAGTTCATTTAAGAAATTCTCCACTTTAAGAGGGAAGTTGTCTAATAAAAAAGTGATATAGGGATTTAGGTTATTATTTTCTTTTGTAATATGTTGGTTACATGATTTCAAAAATTCAAGTGCATCCATTTTAGAGGAGTCTGAATTTGTATGAGTTAATACATAATTAATACATTCTAAAACCCTTGATGTTGGCACATGCTCACCAATATACATAAGCCCCTTAATGGCAAGCTTCGAATGACTATAACTTGTGACTTGATTTAGTAATGTATCGATATAGTTAATTAGGTCCGATTCATCAATTTTGTCGGCAGTCACTGAAAATAATTTCACAAAATCATTCGCCCATGTTAGATAAGATAACCACGAATTATTCATAAATAATGTAATCCCCTGTTGCATAACTTGTTGAATAGATAAATCATTTACTTTATCTTCTCCGAGAATCGCATACAAAGTGTAAATTCTTTCAGATAAATATGCATTATAGGAATTAGCTAGAGCAGGACTATTTATTGTAGAAAATAAAGCAGACCTTTGAGAATCAGTAAACGTTTTATTAAATCTCCTTATCAGCTCATCATAAATAGATGTGTCCAACACATTTCTTAATACATAATTAAATACTTGGTCAAATTGACCAAAATCAACGTTTACTTCCTGCAATACATACTCAATTACATTCATTACTTCTTCCATTGATTCATTCTTCTCTTCAGGAAGATGATTTAAAATAAATTTATCAAGTCGCTCAGCGAAATCATCATTATCTTTCACGTCGAAGCTAATTTGTTGAATAATTTTCATCACTTCGTTAATACTTTCTGGTTCTTTAAAAACATAAGCAGTAAGAGCATCCACAATCTTTACACCAGATTTTTCATTAACACTATTGACGATAGGTAATACCAGTTTTACAACGTCCAACACTTTGTTCTTTGTAGAATAAGTGATTACCGATGGTACTGACAAAATAAATTCGATTGCATATCTTTTTCTAATCATCGGTGCAATAGTAAAGAATGTCTCAAAGTCTTCCTCCAACACTTTGCCCTCGGCATTTTCTATATCGTTTACTAATTGATTGAAAAACGGCAAATTAAAGTAATCCCAAAATAAGCCACTATGTGTATTATAAAGAGATTGAATGTTCTCAAAAGGGAAGAACAGATAATCTTCATCTTCAGCTGCCAGAAATGCTCTTACTTTCTCTCTAACACTGATGGGTAAGTTTTCATGGTCATACAATAAGTTATTCAAAAGTTTAGATATTTGAATAACGAAAGCTTCATTCGTCATTTCTTTCCCTTGTGGATTTTTCCACTTTTCGCTTTTGAAAAAGAGTTCGTCCATTACAAACAAAAGTGCATTCTCAATACCTATTTTGTTTTCAGCTGAATGGTATACATTCAGAATGTATTGGTGCTCTATTTGCCAGAAACGAGTTGTAGCCGCCTCATCAGTTGTTAATTTATAGGAAATTGTATTAGCAAGTTCTTTTTTCCCTTCAGAAACGTGACTGATTAAAGGAATAGCCGCTTTCATCACAGAAGGCAAGTCTTTTCTCGATGAATGCTTTACTTCTTCTATTATGGCAAAAGCAAGATTCCCTGGATTTGTATCTTCATTCATCAAATTGATTATGCCTTTTTCATTGCCACTTAGTAAATTTTTACGAATCGAACGTTGTTTTTCATCTCCAGCTATTAATCCAATAGCATCTTGTGCTAAGTAGATGAATGGAGATAAGTTATCTACAGTAATATGCTGGTTCCTCGAAAGAAAATTTATTAACCCTTCATATTGTTGTTTGATTTTATAGGTAGCGTCCTTATAAATAAAAAGCATCTTAATGGAAGGTTTTATGTCCACAGTTTCTTCATTCTCTGTCTGATAAAATTCCAACAATTCTTCCAAATAAGTAAAATCTTTCGAAAGTTCCATATAGATGTCGTTATAATCTGATTGGATAACAGAAAGTTTTGCCAAAAATAATATACCTTTCTCTCCCGTTAATAATTGCTGTTCCAACTTTCTGCTTTCAGCTTCCCTTGAATTAGCAATGAGCAAATTATTGGCAAATGTGTTCAACAACTTCTTTACTTGTCTAGGTGTACTTACTTCGGCATGTATTAATATGTCAATAATTTTTTCAAAATGACCATTACATAATTTAACAAGACCTTGAGCTTCTTGTTTTGCTATACGTATCGCAAAATCGCTCATATCATTTTCAATGATGGGAGGCAACGATATTCTAAAATGAAATAACTTATCCAGGAACAGCTCACCATCTATATCGTCAGTTTTGTTCAACTTTTCTTTTTCTATCGCGTTTATTAAAATATTTTCATCACAGGTTACGATAAAAATGCATTCATTTATCTCGACAAATGCTTTTATTGCATCAAGAGCAGCTACAACCTTTTTCGTACTTAGTCTGTCTAGGTCGTCCACAATTACCACTAACTTTTTGAATTTGGGATGTGCAGCTTTATATTTGTCAATTTCATCCTTAAATAATTGTTCGTATTCGTCTGCCGTTTCAACAGGTTTAACCAACTTTACATCTGCCATTTTCGTTTGCATAGAAGATTTCAAAAAGTCTTGCAACATTTTGTAAAGTGGTGCAATGATTATAGCTACCCAGATATTCTCTTTGAATGATTTGAATGTATCCTTTGTATTTTCAATAAAAGTGTTTTTAGAAAACAACGCATGAATACCATCCCAAATATACAAGAGGGCAAGAACACCTGCGGAAGATAACAAAAATAGCGATACTAGAACCATCATAAGCGGAATAATAGCTTTAATCGTTTGCCAGGTTGTTAGAGGTTTATCTTTCATAGTAGCTAACATAGTAGTTTCCCTAAAACTATCCGCATAAAGCTTCCATATACTAACATCATCATCTTTATTAAAGGTTTGCCACAAGTTTTTTAGAAAAGCTTTCTTTAACGAATCATTTTCATATTTCCATGCATTTATTTCATGAGTAACTACCTCCTTTTTCCCATGTAATTCTTTCTTAAGTAAATTGATTATAGAGGATTTACCTACACCCCATTTTCCAATTAACGCTATGTTAAAAGGCGGCTCGTGTTCCTCAATGATTTTTTTTAGGTTTTTTACATAGTCTTCATGATGAAAAGCATCATTTGATTTATCCATCAAAGCTGTATCTTTTAAAAAGTAACCATTGTTCAATTTTTCTACCTCCTATGTCAATATATAAAAAAAACGATTCGCTCATTTTTTCAAGGATTAAAAAAGCTAAAATAAGCTTAATGTTTATATCTTAGGTATCCTGATTGCAATAAAAATAGGGGTACCACAAAATGAGTGTAGCGAATATATTAGCAGTTATTATAGCCTTAAACGATAAAGACAAAGAATACATATCAGGTATCTTAAACTATTATTTCAGAATTACTTCTTCTCACCTAGGGACATTAATCACTGATTTTAGAGAGTGAATTTTCCTAATACATGACAAACTATCCTGTTTTATATCAAAAATTTTCATAGAAATGGTAGATTGGAAACTCCATAATCGTTTCTTTTTCTTCATCACTAAGAGAATTAAATATTCTCTGGGCTTTTCCCTTACTTTGTAATAAGACTTCACATGCAAAGCGTAACCTTTGGTTTTTGCCACTCTCTGCTCTTTCTTGTATATCCAAAACATCATCTTTTTCTGCATCGGATAGTTCATAATGTTGCTTGAGTTTAATAAGATAAATATTAACCTTTACGATATCATCTTTTGGAAACTTAGCTGAGTATCGTTGATTTAGGTCAAGAGCAAGTTCTAGATATTTTTCATCATCGAATTTATCATAATAACTTATATATTTTAATGAAACATTAATCGTCAGGTCAGCTTGTATATCATGGTATTCATCGGTAAAAGATAACTTTAATATCTCGAAATCAAAGTTAGTATCTCCCACCATTTCTTCAATTTTTTGAGATGAGTAGATACTTACTTTCTGGTAATAATCCTCCCAATTATCAGGTAACACAACGGGCATATCAGTGTCTGGTCCGAGGTTATTGGCTATATCTGTTTTCGGTATTAGACCACCAATTGTTGTACATGCTTCTTCACTATAAAAATTAATAAACTTCTCATCTGCATACACTAACCTTAGTTTCACATACTCAGAAAGCTCGATATCGAAAATCTTTGTATCTTCCAGTCTTCCTTGATGAATGTTGAGTAAACCATATTGTTTATTTTTGAAAATATCAATTATAGCATTGAAAAGAGAAGGTAAGTCCTCTTCATCATTAAATACATAATTTTCACTTATCCCAATTTGACAGCAAACGTCTATCAGCTCTTTGTACGATTTAATCTCCTCTTCAATTTCTCCAAAATTACCTTTTTCTTCCAACTTACCCCCTAACTGTAAAGAGTGAAATGGGAGCTTATTGTGTTCCATGTAATAATTAATTAATCGCAAACATTTTAGATATGAACCAAGGGTTCTTACTTTCCCTAAATGAAAATTACCAGATTTCTTTGTTTTATCCACATCAAAAGTTAAAGTATTTTCTATAATGAATTTGTATTTTTTTTCTGTCTCAGTTATCTGGTATGTAATATTAATTTCCTCACCGTTCAGACAAACAACTTCAGTTTTTCCCATCCTAAGCTCCTCTACTTTAGCTGCTTCTAAAGGCATCTCAGTATTGTCGGATAAACCATAAATATAGGCTGTTTCTTCAAACAAATTAAAAGAGTCTTTTTTTACGTCAATGAAATTCAATTTGTAATGTGTAAATTCCTTTTCTTTCGACGCTTCGATAAAATGTTTTGGCTGTTTTTCAACCACTTCGATAAATATTTTACACAGGGTCTCTAAATAGCCCTTTTCCAACTTTTTAAAAGGCAAAGAAATAGAATCCTTTCCTCTCGCATCAAGTTGAGATAAGAGACCTTTCAATTCTAATGGTGCTAATATCCGATAATATGCTTGCCTAACGTATGTAATTGGATTAACTGTTACCACAAAATACAATACTCCCTGACCGTATTTGTAATAAACTTCTAAATCTTTCTTTTGTACCTGGTGACTTATTTTATCTTTCCGAAGAATTGTTTTTTGAATAGTAGTTCCTTTAACTTGTATTGGAACCTTATTGATAAAATTTGTTTTCTCTATCTTTTGATGACTATAAACCTCGATGCCACCATCAAAAGAAATACCTTTATCTTTCCATTGGACATCACTAACTAAATGGAATGGTGGTTGAAGTATTATATTGTTTATTTCTAAACACGCTAACTGTTCAATAATTGTTGTATCTATTACAGTAACCTTTTTTGTAACCTTTTTTGTAACCTTTTTTCTCCCCATTAAATTCTCTCCTTATTCATAATTAATATTAAAATTCACAAAAACTCAATCGTATGTAGTATAGCAATAACAAAAAAGTATTCGCATAAAAAAACAATTAAACATTGTTACTACTTTAAACCACTTCTTATTCAACTAAACTGCCTCATTAGTTGAATAAGAGAAACAACAACATTGTTTATAGTGTCCACAATAAAAAACCCGCATGGGCGTACCCACTCCGGGAGGATGCTCTAATTAAGTTAACTGGTCGCCTATGTTTTTCCAAAGAGCCTATACCTCTTTTACCATTAGGCTTAGGACTTAGCAGAAACTCAACTTCGGCGCGAAACACTTTTGATATTTTACATCTAGACTAAAGTATAAAATGGTCACAGACACAAAATGTAGCCTATAGCCCCCCACCACCCCTGTTCCTGTTCCGAAATACCTATATTAATTATACTCAATAGAGGAAAAATTAACCACTATTAAACATCCTGAATTTTTCTTTCCAATCGAGTTATTTGATAAAATCAAACATTAAATGTAGATATTCACTTAAACTAAGCTGCATTGATAGTTCACATTAAAAACATGTTGAGGTTTGAATAAAAAAGTCAGACACAAAATTTTATTGTCTGACTTTTTAAATAGAATATTATCTAAATAATTTTAAGTTTTTATTTTATCTATTTTTCGTTGAGTTAAATATCCTACCACTGTAAATAGCAACATTAGCCATAACGCAAACTCAATCCATCTCCCCTGTAAGTCATTTATTATTGCCCATCCGTTATTAACAACAAACCGTGAGCCCATAAAACCTAATCCCAAAAGAACAAAAACCGAAGTGATAATTGCTACTAATTTCTTTGGAATCCTAAGTGAAAATAGTGTCTTCTCTAATAGCTCTTTTGCAATATGACCTCCGTCCAACGGAGAAATCGGTAACAAATTTAAAACAAATAACAAAAGGTTAACTATGGCAAAACCAATCCAAAATTCGGAAAAAAAGTCAGACATTTTTAGCAACCCCTCGACTTGCCCTTCAAAACTTAGTTCAGGAGAATATATGATTTCTATATTAAAAGACTCTGCTATCTTTAAAACAGTGGTCCAGAGTAGGATAAAAGCGGTTTTAATACCAAATAAAACAGAATGCCCCTTTCCTATTGCTATCATTACTACACCTAAAACATAAAAAAGGTAATTTACTATGAGCCCCCCAGAGAAAAATAACATTTTTTGTCTTCTTTTTAATTGAATAAATTCCTCTTTATCCGCAGGTTTTACATATCCTAAAAAAGGAATTAACTTTAGGGTAAATGTGGTTTCTTTTATTTTTTTCTTAAAGAGTGTTGTTCCCATACCAACAGTAAAGGCTTCTATTTTTAACCCATATCTTTTTCCAAAATAATAATGACCAAATTCATGCATACAGATAATAAAGTTCATGGTAAGATAAGCAATCATTAAATTTAGGATTAGTTGTTTGTTTATTACATTCAAGTAAAAAAAATTAATACAACCACTAATGATAAAAATGTTGATTAAATGATTAAAAATTTTTGTTTGATAATTATCCATCTCTTTAAACCGATTCTCATCATCTTTTACCTTCTTCTTCATGGTTACTGTCAAATCCACCGATGATTTAATTAAACTTAAAAATGTCCACAAAAATAACAATGTTAATAAGACAAGTACAATACTGTTAGCCATATCTTTCACCCCTAGAGACTCTTTTTATTTCCCAGTATATGTACATGTCCGAATATATAGAGATGGATTTATACAAAAAAAAGACAGACCACCAAAAAGCAATTTGGTGGTCTGTCTTTCCAACTTTTTTAAAGTTGATTAAACTTCTTGTAAGTTCACATACGAGCTACTTTAATCCAAAGTAAAACGGGTCAAAAAACATTCAAATGAGCTCTTACATACTTAAAGCAATTATCGTCTTGCATTTATTTCATTGTCTAGCCTTTGAAGTTCAGCTAATAACTTTTGATTCTTTCTTTGTGCATCCTGAAGGTCCATTTCTCTCACTTCTGTTCGTTTCTTTTCTTTTTCTAAAGTTTTTTCTAAGATTTTATTCTTTTTTTGAAACTTATATATTGTTTCGTTTAATTCTTTAATTTGCTTGTGTAGTACATCTAAATCCTTTGAATATTTAGTTTCTAATTTCTTCTCGACTCTAGATTTTTCTACATAGCGCTCTTCCCATAACTTGTAGTTCCAGATTTTCACTGCATGCTCCTTATAAAGAGCAGAGCGTGAGAGCTTTGTTTGTTCCTGAAGCTTCTTAACTGTTATATCTGCATTTTCACCTTCAAAATCTTTAATGCCCTGAATAGCGTCTTTAATAAGTTTAATAGTCTCTTCACGCAATTTTTTTTGGTGTTCTATTAACTTTTCATTATATCTAGCCATTTTTTACATCTCCCCAGACATAACCTTTGTCTCAAGCTCCTTTTTGTATTTTCCTATTCCGCTTTCACAGATTTTAACAATTCTTTCTAGACAATTAACATTCCGCATCGCGTTCTCAAATGTTGCTGCTCGATTTAGTTGTCCTGCCGTTTCCCTTACTATACCCTCCCAGTATTCAAGTTCCTTTTTATAATCTTCGTAATATTCTCCTTTAGGTACGAACCAATTGCATTCATAACATTCAAAATGTATTGAGGTGCCGTCTGGCTTACAACCAGAAATCATACTGCATAACCCAACACCTTTTTTACTATTTGCCTCCCATGTTAAATACATTCTTGGGTCCTTAGAAAGCCGTTCAATAATCTTTTTGTCATCAAGGTTAAAGATACGTGCTTGAAACGAAACTGGTGCATCACTAGGACTAATTAACCCAGTTGATTCCATCCACATCTTTTTATGCATTTCTTTTTGTTGATGAACATATGTGTTTGGCATCGTTGTACCCTTGTCGTTCCTCAATGTCATCAATTGTGCCATTGAAAATCCTCCAATGTATAACCTATCGGTTGATGCATTGTGCCTAAATTGATGGCTTGTAAATTTATATATCTTTCCCTTATCATCCGTGATTTTACACAATAGTGCTATACGGTTTAATATGCTGTTAAATCTATTACCTGTAATAGAAAGGAGAGTGCTGTAAGCATCAGACAATCCTTCGTTTAATCTCCGGGAAATCAAACTAATCCCCATACTATAGCCTGCTTTAGTTAATTCCTTAGATAATTGTTCAAGTGTATGATTAGGAAACATATTCCGTAATTCTAGTAGCTTGCGGGATGCTTCAGAAGGATTGTGTGAGACAATCTTACCGTTTTCAATGTTGAGTATTATTTTGGGACAAAGCATTAGAAAATTTTTATTTATCTTATCTACAGGATAAAGCTCCAGCGACTTCTTAGTCTGCTTTTGAACCCTCTTTATTAAATCGACAATGTACTTGCCATGACCTGAGTTTAGAACAGGTATGGTTTTTATTTCTTCGGTTATATATCCACCATTCTGCTTTGTGGTTGGAATATGAATTACCCACATATTATACAGTGGTTTCAGGCAATCAATCGGCATAGAAGTAACTTCTGTAATTCTATTTGGAAAGGAACGTTGCATCCAATAAGCAAGCCTTAATGAATTAGGAATTGCGTGAGTTTCATCTTTCATAACCTTATCAAATTGTTTCACAACTTCAGTAGGAATGTATTTTGCCGAATTGTCCGCTACCTTAAAAGGGAAGGGGTTTATATTTTTGGTTGGGATATCAGGAGGGAATTCCGGAAACATGCTCATTATCTTTAAAAAGGTTTTTAATGCCCCGTAGCGTTTATTCTTTTCGACATTCGATACAGAAACATTTTCTCTAAGAAAAGCTTCATATTGGGTTACGATTTTACGATTTATCTTTGATAGTGATATGTCAGGAAAGTTACCTCTAAAGAATTCAAAAAAACAATTCACTTGATAAACATTTCTTTTAATGGTCTTAACATTTTTATTCTCCATTAGAGCGTAGTATTTTAATGGTTCTTTAAATTCTTGAGAATACTTGCAGAACTTAATAGTAAACTCGCTTTTTTGTGAAGCCGTCCTATGATAGTTTTTATAATACCATTCATCATTTTCAAACTTAAAATCACCATATTGATGCACTTTTAGCCGCAGCTGTTGTTTAAATGTTTCGATATCAGCAGTAATTGGGGAGAACACTCCTACGTTTTTCATGACATTACTGTCTATACTGCTCAATGGAAATCCCCCTTTGCTTAGCAAAATTCTCTATCTTCTCAATGGTCCTCTTATACACATTGAGCAAGTGAAATTCAGCCTGATAAGAACGATGTTCTATATATTTTTCTTCTCCATTCGCTTTATATTCTTCTTCCACTTCTTTGAGGTATTGCTGCTGCTCATCATATAATTGATACCATTTTGGGAGTTTTTGCGGTCCTGTCACAAGCATCCTACAACCCGCACACTTCTTTTTATGACAGGGTCCGAAGGACACATGCTTTACACAGGTTCCATGACCTTCAGGTGTTTCTCTCGCTCCAAGTTTAACCTCTTTAATTAAAGCCTTTTTCTCTTCATTGCTGTATTGCCCTTTAACTTGTTCATCTAGGGTTTCTTCAAATAATTGCTCAAACATTTCTTTATCCAATTCCGCTAGTTTTTTCATCTGAACCGCTCTATAATGACGTGCCGAAGTTTCTTCGGAGTGTCCTATAAGGTCTGCAACTTTTTTCAAAGAAAGTCCTTGAGACAATAAATCAACAATCACTGTCTTACGACATTGATGATTAGTGTAGTGATAAATTTCATTATTATCGTCTCTGATGTCATGTTTTTGTATTATTTTGTTAATATTCATCGATAAAGTTTTTCCATCTAAAGGAACAACAGCTGAATCGTTCCAAACTATAAACAATTTTTTTGTACTTCCTATGACCCTTAAATTAGCTGTTAACTTCTTTTGCCTTTCCACAGCATCAATTAGCACTTCTGAAGCAGGGATTATGTGGTATTTAGAATTTCCACTTCTTATGCTTTGTTTTTGCACCTTTTGATTTATATACTTTAAAACGGATATTTCTTCGCTTTCGTCCTGGGTTATGCAATCAGATTCAAGCCCTTGAATATCTGAAAAACGCATGCCACTGTTCATCATGATTTCCCAAGCATTTATATATATTTCCGGTAGTTCTTCAAGGAATTGTTCTAACTGTTGCACGACAGTCTCAGGGATAAAATTGGTGGGGTCCTTATATGCCTTTAAATTATGGAAAGAAACAATGCTAAATATATTATCAAATTGCCAATCATACTTTTCTATTATCCAATCTATAAATAATTTGACGTGAAAATATTTCAAGCTAATAGAGTTTAATTGATAATATTGTTTGCCATTTTCATCACGTAATTGTTGGAGATAATCAAGTAGGTGTCGAATATGATGAATATTCATATAGAAAATAGAGTTAACGTCTTTATAAGGTAATTCCATAAATCTAGTATAGATAATTTTAATGCTGTTCAACCGTGACCAAGCATCATGTATAGAAGCACCAGTTTTCGTTAGAGATTCATGAATATACGCTTTTACAAATGGTTTATCTTCTTCTGACAAGAGTGAAAAGTCCAAAATAAGGCTAGTAAAACCTTGTACATTTTTTTCTCGGACTTTCCAAACATCATCCAATATATTATAAGAATTAGGTTTTTTAGCTATAGATTGGTATACATATGTTACTACTTCTTGGATGATTTTTAGTTCCTTAAATGTAGAAAACCTTTGGTCTCTCTTATGTTCCGGTTTAGAAGTCCCCGTTAAGATATACCGAACCAACTCCGACTTAGATAATGCTTTTTCTTCCTCAATCAAAGTTTCGCCGACTCTTCTTATAAAACTTTCAAAATAATTTATGTATTTCTCATTTGCATAAATCTTGTTTAATAATGGAATCTCCCCGAGAGGAGGGAACAGCTTCCTTACAGATTCCATATCATCGTGCTTACAAGCTAATATGAACTCTTCGGACTTGAAATAAAGATATTGTTCAATTGCTCTTCGTGGTATGCCTGTGTCTTCTGAATGATATTGTCCATCCCGAATTTTGTTGTTAAAAGCTATATCTATATTATTGGTAAACATGAATTTAAAAATATTACTCTGGTATATTTTATATCGCTTTAATTCGTCGATAAAATACCAGCAAAGATGTAGGCAATATTGTTCAAACTCTGACGAAAGTAATGTGTCCATACAACGGTATAAACAACCGTTAACGTCTTGACCTTTGTACCTCAACAAAATTGAGCTAATACCTTTGGTATCATTTTGAAGGAGGCACTGCCTTAAATCCCGAAGTATCTCAGGAAGTTCTTCTACTATGAAGCCAACATTCTTATGTATATTAAAATAATGTCCATTAATATTTACTTTCTTGGTTTGGTTATTCATAGTACCTTCTAAAATTTTAACTACAAACATCGGAAGGCTCCTTATTCATCTTTAGTTGATTTCCTGATTTTTCTCTTAGTAATATATTTTGCTGTTTCTTTTCTTTTTCTAGCATCGTAAGACTTAATATACTTATCAAGCGAATCGATACTGCTCCAGCCCATTTCCTCTTTGATGAATCCGTCTGTCACAATTCCTTCTTCCCTCTGCTCCAAAAGAAGCTGAGCCTTCGTACTTCTACCAGCATGAGTGATAATCTCTTTTGGGTCAAATCCAGCTCTTTCAGCAGCTTTTTTGAGTATTTTTAAAAAGTTTCTTTGTTCTAAGGGTGTTCCTGTTGTAGTACCCTGATGATTTAAGAAAAGATAATCAGAGGCATCTACGTCCGCTTCAAACCTGTCTGCTCTTATATAATCAAGAAGGTCACTGTTTAAGGATTCGCTTATATACAGGTCACGTTCTTTCGTTTTAACGGTGGCTTTATTTTCCACGTTCGGACTCTTTATTACTCGAAGGGTACCTTCGTGAAAATCATGATGATTAATATGGAGCCCTAAGCATTCCCCAATTCTCATACCCGTCTCTACCAAAATCCTGTATACTAGTTTGTCTCTTCTAGTCCGAAGCGAAGCAAGGATTTTTTCAACTTGAGCATCACTATACCACCTTAAATGACTTCGTTTTTCCTGGTATTTGAGACTACTTGTGATATTATCAGTATTTATTTCGAAATCATAAATTTGTCCATAAAGAAATTTTTTCTTTAAATGTTGCTTACCTTTTTTTTTATTTATCTTAACACCATAACCAATTGGGTTTCGAATTTGCTCCTCGTTTTCTAACCATTCATAAAAATTCTTTAAAACACTAACATATCCTTGAATAGAGTTTAACGAACGATTCCCCTCTAGTTTCACCATGACCTTATCACCGTAAAGTAAATATTTAATGAAATCTCTAATGATTTCATTGTTTTCAACTTCCCTGTAATGTGTATGGTACTTTACTTTCAGGAACCTTAAGTAAATTAAAAACTTATTAGCATAGCTACCTCCAGTCTTATAACTGTTTACACTAACATCCTCTATCCATCTATTAACTTCATAAAGTGGGATGTCATCCTCAGTAATATAATATTGGATTACTTCTTCCCCAAGATTAGGAATGTATTTAAGCCCTTGTTCAACTTTCAAACCATATTTCTCTCGGTTTTTCCTACCAGCCATTTAGGTTAACTCCCTTTTTTTTAGAAGGTTCTTTTCATGATGATAATATCTTATGTAGGTAAGTAGGTCCTTTATGTATGGTCCTCGAACTATCGTTCTGCGGAAACGCCTCCCGCTGTGGGCTACGTCCTCTTTTAAATACAATTATTATAAATTAATCCTATAAATTCCATTTATTACATAATGGTATATTATCAAATTATCTATTTTTTGTAAAGTGTACACCTCTTAAACTTGTACACTCATCGTATACTGCTAAGATAATAAAAATACCCTATGTACACTATTGTAAGTAGCGTGCACATAAGGTATAAAAAAGTCACGAACATCTTTAATCGTGAAACGATACGATAATGAGTCCCATTTTAACTAAGTCCTGCGAGGCAACCCTCTGTACTTCCTGGGAAAACTTTTCACGGTTTTTATAAATTTCCTCGACGGTCATCGAACCAAGGATGGAACGAAGATGCCCCTCCATGAAAAAACACCATTTAAAAGTCGTTTGACAAACTTGCGACTTTTAAATGGTGTTTTTCTTATTTTTATCAACTCATATTGATCTCATATTGACTCTAAATAAAGATATTTGCTTTGCAATCTTACTTAAGGAATCATCCAGGATAACACCCCATTCTGCAAATATGTCATGATTCCAACAATAATCACCAGTATAATACTATGCTTTATAGTGAATCGAAACAAATCAGATTCTTTCCCTGCTAGGCCTACTGCAGCGCAAGCTACTGCAATTGATTGAGGCGAAATCATCTTTCCGGTAACTCCGCCTGAAGAGTTCGCTGCCACTGCGAGCACCGGATCCATGCCTATTGAAGTAGCTGTAACTTTTTGCATGTTACCGAATAGTAAGTTGGCTGAAGTATCAGAACCAGTAATGAACACTCCTAGCCAGCCTAGTATAGGAGAGAAGAAAGGGAATAAAAATCCTGTTTTCGCCAATACCATCCCCATAGATGTGCTCATTCCTGAAGAGTTTGTTACATAAGCGTATCCTACAACAGAAGCGATTGTGATAATGGGAAATTTAAGTTCGTTTAGTGTTTCACCGAATGTAACTATCCAACCCTTCCAAGAAATTTTTACAATATATTTCGTAATGATTGCTGCAATCAGAACCGCTGTACCAGCAGCACCTAGCAATTCCAGCTTGTAAAAGGCAGGTATCGCTTCTCCCGCAGCGTTTATAATCTTATTATTTAATAATGGAACGTTAGGTATAAACGAAAATGCATGCCCTATAGAATTAATCATTGATAAAACAACATTTGTTCCTTCATAGTGTCCTGTTAGTGCCTGCTTTATGGTTGGAATTCCCCAAAGGGAGATTACTCCCGTTAAAACCAGGAATGGTGACCACGCTTTAAAAATTTGTCCGCCGGTATAAGTTAGCTTGTGTCCAGAAGGTTCATTTACAGCAAGTGTTGCAGCCATTTCTTGTTCGGCTGAAAAACGGAAGATGGTTTTCGGTTTCCAAAATTTAAGGAAAACTGCTAAAGCAAGTAATGAAACAAGAGCCGATAAAATATCCGGAAGTTCTGGTCCAAGGAAGTTAGAGCTTAAGAATTGTGTTACAGCAAAAGTAATACCAGTTACTAAAATTGCAGGCATGACTTCGAAGGCTTTTTTAAAGCCTGCCATAATCACGATTAAATAAAATGGTATGACTACAGATAAAAACGGTAATTGGCGACCAACCATTTTTGAAATCTCCATCGCAGAAATTCCGGTAGGTCCCTCAAGCGCAATAATTGGTGCTCCTATTGCACCAAATGCAACCGGTGCTGTATTGGCAATTAAACACAAGCCAGCTGCATATAAAGGATTGAATCCAAGACCAACAAGAAGTGCAGCAGAAATGGCAACAGGCGCACCGAAACCAGCGGCTCCTTCAAGAAATGCCCCAAATGAGAACGCTACCAATAGTGCCTGAAGTCGACGGTCTTCCGTAAGTGAAACAACTGAATTACGAATAATATCAAATTGTCCTGTTTTTACGGTTAATTTATAAAGGAAAACTGAACTGATAATGATCCAACCAATAGGCAAAACCCCGTATACTGCCCCGTGTGTAGCAGACATAATCGCCATTTGTGTTGGCATTCCAAATGCAATAACCGCCAACATCAAAGCAATTAATAGCGTCGTGAGCCCTGCCAGATACCCTTTCATTCTCTTCACTGCCAATGCCCAGAAGAAATAAAGTATTGGAATTACTGCCACGATAGCGGATAAAGCGAGGCTATCTCCTACCACTGTAAAGTTTTGTGTATATGTCATATTGTACCCTCCAATTTATAGTCCCTAAAAGTAACCGCTTACATATTTTTATTAAAATATGCTACCATTTCTTCTGCTCTAATTTACAAGAAAGTGAAAAAAATTTGAATCCACTGAAAATATTCAATTTTTTCGTGTTGTAAAGTCCGGATGTTTGTGATTTTATCTGGTTGCGTAATGATAAAATCATAATAGTGCTTGTCCGGTAAAGGGACTATAAAGTACTTTAAACCTTTAGTTACTAAAGGTTTATTGCGACTAAGGTGAGATATACAAAAAGAAATACGCTAGCAAATCTGCTGTCTTCTCTACATAATATTTCCCTTAACACTTTCTATCGGCATGATAACACTCTATAAGACAATTCCTCCTTTCTGTTTCGTATTAAGAAACAATGTTTCTGTAAGTTTGCGAAAAAACACTATTGTTTAATAACTATATAAGTAGTTGTTATATAACAAACACTAATCCTATTTTAATTATACAAATTATTGGTAAAATTTTAAAACCAATATCAAAATTTGCCCGATTATTTTGAAAAAAAGATATATCGGGCAAATTTTCTTTGAAAAAAAATTCTAAAAATATATTGGAAAGTAATTCCACTTTAAAATCCAAGCCTTGTTGGACCAGATATGATGACAGCAGCAATGACTTTCCCCGAATAAACGAAAATAGGAACGGCAATACAAGTAATTCCATATTCATTTTCTTCTAGATCCAATGCATAGCCTTTAATTCTAACCTGAATGAGTTCTTGAAGGAAATCATCTTTATTCGTAATCGTTTTGTCAGTATGCATTGGCATTCCCTTTTGCTCAAGAATGTTAAGCACGACATTAGATGGCAAATAAGCAAGAATTGCTTTGCCGACTGAAGTACAATGCATGGGTTCTCGTTTTCCAACTTTAGAGTGCATTCGCAGAGTTTCGTTTCCTTCTAGCTTTTCAATATACACCACTTCACCTTGGTCATAAACAACTAGATGGATAACCTTATTTGTGGTATTCTCCAGTTCTTGCAAGTATCGCCTTGCTTCCGATCTCAAATCAATTGATTCCAGCAATTTGGAACTAACCTCTAAAAATTTTTAACCGTACCTAATACGCTCTTGCACCTTCTTTAGCCGTAACAAATGTATTTCGAAGATTTCCAATTTCCTTTATTTCACATTCTATAACGTCGCCTGCGCCGACCAATTCTGCTCCAACAGGACTACCTGTTAAAATTACATCTCCCGGTTTAAGTGTCATAACTTTTGTCAGATAGGAAACCATTCTGCGAATTGGAATAATCATCAGTTCAGTTGCACTGTTTTGTTTTTCAACATCGTTCAGTTTTGCTTTGACCTTTACATTAAAAGGATCAAGTACGGTTTCAATAACAGGACCTAATGGAGTGAACGTGTCAAATGATTTACCAATTGTCCAGTGGCCATCCTGGTGGAAAAACTGAGGTGCTGTTACGTCATTTCCAACTGTGTATCCAAAAACATAATCCAGTACGTCGGATTCAGGCACATTTTTTGCCTCTTTACCAATGACAATCGCTAATTCGGATTCAAACTTTACTTCCTTGATCCCCTCTGGAATGATAATTTCATCCTCAGGTCCAATCACTGATGAAGTTGGCTTAAAGAAGAATACTGGAATTTCCGGGAGCTGTTCCGGAAGATCATCCACATTTGAAACGAAGTTTGCACCGATTCCAATGATTTGATTTGGTTCTAGGGGTGCAATAGACTTAACTTCACCCTGAGAAAATGTTTGGCCTGTATACTCCCAAGCACCAAAAATATCGCCCTTAATTACTCTTATTATACCTTTTTCTTTAACACCTGTATGAATGGAAGAATTAGCTATAAACCTAGTAAACTTCATTGTTTTATTGCTCCTCTCAGACTTCTATTTCGTTTTTTTTCTCGCAACACCAGACTGTATTGCTGCCTCTGCTACAGCATTGGCGACAGATTCTACTACTCGGTTGTCGAAAGCATTTGGTATTACATAATCATGTGTCAGTTCTTGCGGCTGAATTAAGTTTGCAATTGCATAAACCGCTGCCACTTTCATTTACTCATTAATTTCAGAAGCGAACACCTGAAGTGCCCCTTTAAAAATCCCTGGAAATTTCTACAGCTACTTTACATTTACATTTATTTTCCCTTTAGTACTCATATGAAGGTCTAGTGCTTTTTCCCGAAGGTCTTTCATAGCTTCAACTCCCCCAATCTGTTATCACTATTTAATAATGAAAGTTAGTTGTTGAAACTGCAGTACTTCAATTAAATTAGCAATATACTCTTTACATTGTAAATCGTGACGTTGTAAAAAATAGAATGTCCCCTAGTTGTTTATTGTTTTATAGCAAACTTTGCTTTAGCTTCAATGCGGCGACGATGCAATATTGGCTCAGTGTAGCCACTTGGCTGATTATAACCTTCAAAAATCAGGTCACATGCAGCTTGAAATGCCACCGAATCGTCAAAATTCGCAGACATTGAGCGATATGCAGCGTCTCCAGCATTTTGTTCGTCTACTACTTTAGCCATACGCTGAAGCGTCTCTAGCACTTGTTCCTTTGTTATGATACCGTGGTGTAGCCAGTTCGCCATGTGTTGGCTGGATATACGTAAGGTCGCACGATCTTCCATTAGTCCCACGTCGTTGATATCAGGTACTTTCGAGCAACCAACTCCCTGGTCCACCCAGCGAACAACATAACCTAGCATAGTTTGAGCATTGTTATCAATCTCTTCCTGTATTTCCTCCGGGCTCCAATTAGAATGTTTCGCAACTGGGAATTGTAAAATTTCATCCCTCAAGTCTCTAGATTCACTGATCTTTTCATTTTGGACCTTCGTTACATCAACTTGATGGTAGTGCAGTGCATGCAATGTAGCTGCAGTAGGTGATGGAACCCACGCCGTAGTTGCACCTGTTTTTACATGTCCAATCTTTTGTTTTAACATTTCATCCATCAAGTCCGGCATAGCCCACATACCCTTTCCAATCTGGGCACGCCCCTGGAAGCCGCTTACAAGGCCTGTATTAACATTCGATTTTTCATAGGCTTGCAACCAAGTGGATGATTTCATTTCACTTTTTCGAATCATTGCTCCCGCTTCCATAGAGGTATGGATTTCATCACCAGTACGGTCTAAAAATCCGGTATTTATGAATACTACCCGTTCCTTAACTTCGCTTATGCAAGCTTTTAAGTTTAAAGATGTGCGGCGCTCCTCATCCATAACACCAATTTTTAGAGTATTCCGTTTTAGACCGAGCAATTCCTCTACTTGATCAAATAGATGGTTGGCAAAAGCGACCTCTTTTGATCCATGCATTTTAGGTTTAACGATGTAAATGGATCCTTCGGATGTGTTTTGGTATGGGCCGTTTCCTAAAAGAGTATGTTTTCCAAGAAGACTAGTGATGATTGCATCTAAAATTCCCTCTTGGATTTCCTCCCCATTTTGATCTAAGATTGCATTATTCGTCATTAAATGACCTACATTACGAACAAACAAAAGTGAACGACCTGACAAAGACAATTCTTCTCCCGTCGGGGTCAAATAAATGCGATTAGGATTAAGAGTTCTTGTCGTTGATTTATTGCCTTTTATGAAGGTAGCAGATAAATCTCCTTTCATTAATCCTAACCAGTTACGGTAAATTAGAACTTTATCCTCGGCATCTACCGCAGTTACTGAATCTTCACAGTCCATAATCGTCGTTACTGCTGCTTCTAATAGAATATCTTTAACGCCAGCCTCGTCAGTTTTTCCGATTGGATGACTGAAATTGAATTGAATTTCAAAGTGCAGGCCATTATTTTTCAAAAGTACAGCACTTGGATTTTGTGGTTGTCCTTGATAGCCAGTTAATTTCGATTCGTCCTCAAGTCCTGTCGTTTCTCCATTTCGGAGTGCAACATTCAGCTTTCCAGACTCAATTGTGTATTTTACAGCATCTTTATGAGAAGCTTCCCTTAATGGAGCTGCTTGGTCAAGAAACTCTCTTCCAAACTCAATAACCTTCGCACCACGAACTGGGTTGTAGCCACCTTCTCGATGTGCACCATCTTCTTCACTGATTGCATCTGTACCATAAAGTGCGTCATAAAGGCTTCCCCAGCGGGCGTTGGCGGCATTGATTGCATAACGAGCATTATTAACTGGAACAACCAGTTGCGGTCCAGCTTGGATAGCTACTTCGGCATCCACACCTTCAGTGGTGATCTTGAAGTCTTCAGCCTCTGGTTCAAGATATCCAATTTCTTTTAAAAATGATTTATACTCTTCAAAATCAAAATCATTATTATTTTTTCGATACCAAGCATTTATTTGATTTTGAATCTCTTCACGATGTGCCAATAATTCCTTATTTTTAGGAGTTAATTCATTTATCAAATTTTCTAAACCAGACCAAAACTGATCACGATCCACTTCACTACCTGGTAGAGCTTCTGAATTAATAAATTCAAATAATTCCGTTGCAACTTGAAGATTCCCTGATTTAATATATTTTGTCACTATGAGTTCCTCCTTGTAAATCAAGATTTTATTTTAGATAATTCTTCTCTGGAAAAAAGTAATTTGTTCACTCTAGGATGTAATTATCCTAATTGCTCTGTTTGTTTGTTATTACAAAACCATGTTTCTTTATCTGTGTATAAAAACGATGGCACGATACCTGATATGGATTCGAATATTTCATAATATTATAATAATTTATATTT
The DNA here is from genome assembly GCF_046715815.1 of Peribacillus sp. S4. Taxonomy (NCBI): domain Bacteria; kingdom Bacillati; phylum Bacillota; class Bacilli; order Caryophanales; family Bacillaceae; genus Peribacillus; species Peribacillus sp. S4. The sequence continues at coordinate 3,126,287 of NZ_CP175708.1, forward strand.
ATCTCTAAACTTTAGCAAAAGGACTTTGCCACGAAATGAATTGGCTTCATCCGTTTTATGGACTGCGCCTTACTAGACAAACATATTTAAGATATAGCAGCTGCTTCTTTTTCTTTTAAATCTCTTTTTATCTCAACACAGCGTCCCGGCATCGGGAATAATTTCCCTGCATTTAAAAGGTTATGAGGATTGAATACTTCTCGAATATCTGTTTGTGCAATAATCTCTTCGTCAGAAAAGACGAAACGCATTTCCTCTATTTTTTCAATCCCCACTCCGTGTTCACCTGTAATCGTCCCCCCAACATCAGCACATGCTTTTAAGCAGGCACTACCAGCTGCCAGGGCCTTTTCGCTTTCCCCAGGGATTCTGGCATCGAAAAGAACAAGTGGATGTAAATTCCCATCACCCGCGTGGAAAATATTAGCGATTCGCAAACCATATTCTTCGCTGATTCGATTGATTTTGTTTAATACCTCGGGCAATTTGCTTCGTGGAATAACACCGTCCTGTACTAAATAGTCCGGTGAAATGGCTCCCATGGCACCAAATCCTGTTTTACGATTGGCCCACCATCTACCTCTTTCGAGTTCATCCTGTGCTACCTTCACTTCAAGTACATTTCTGTACTTACACACTTCCAAAATGTGATTAATTTGCTCTTCAATACCTACTGAGATTCCATCCACTTCAATGAGTAGGACAGCCTCAATATCACTTGGATGACCTACTGGAAAAGCAGCCGCCTCCACTCCTTCAATGGCTGTTTTATCCATCATTTCAAGGGCTGCCGGTACGATTCCTGCTGAAATTATATCAGATACGGCCTGACTTCCGTCCTCCACTTTATCAAAATAAGCAAGAACAGTTTGTTTCGCTTCCGGATTTTTCAATATACGAACAGTGATTTTCGTTACAATGCCTAATGTTCCTTCAGACCCTGTCAACAGACCGAGCAAATCATATCCAGGAGAATCAGGAATTCCATTTCCACCCATTTCTATAATTTCCCCGTTAGGAAGTACTACTTCCAGCCCTAGAATGTGATTCGTGGTTACTCCATACTTAAGACAGTGAGCCCCTCCAGCATTCTCTGCGACATTTCCGCCAATTGTACAACAATATTGGCTAGAAGGATCCGGAGCATAGTAATATCCTTTATCAGAGATAGAGTTCGTGAGTTTAAGATTGATAAAACCAGGCTGTACAACAGCACGCCTATTTTCGAGATCAACGCTTAATAGCTTCTTCATCCTGACCAGACTGATAATGACTTCTTCATTTAAAGGTATAGCACCGCCGCTTAATCCAGTTCCAGCGCCACGGGCTAGGAACGGCAGTTTATTTTCGGAACAATATTTAACTAGTTTGGCTACTTCCTGAGTATCTTTTGGAAACACAACCGCTTTAGGTAAGTGTCTATGAAGCGTAAATCCATCGCTATCATAGGCAAGCAGATCCTCTTTGTGAAATAGAATTGAATTGGCGTCGCCAACAATAGCTTCTAAATTCTTTATATGTCGATCATTCGATTTTATTTTTTTCGGTGCCATTTACTGTCCCCCCTTTAGATCATCCTCTTTTTGATAAGCCCAATCCAGAAGCTGAATTGTATGGACGACTTTTTGATTTCTACCATATTTCTGTACCCCCATTGCCATCTGAAGCATACATCCTGGGTTACCCATTGAAATCATCTCAACATCGCCTGGCACATTTTGCATTTTGCTTTCTAGCACGGCACCGGCCATTTCCGGATTAGTGATGTTATATATACCTGCACTTCCACAGCAGCGATCAGCGTTTGGCATATGTACCATTTCAACTCCTGGAATACTAACAAGAAGGTCTCTCGGTTCCTGGCGAATTCCTTGACCATGTGCTAAATGGCATGCGTCATGATATGTGATACGAGTGTTCAATTCAGCTTTTGGTATTTCATAGCCTGTTTCATGAATATATTTAGAGATGTCCTCGACCTTAGCGGAAAATTTTTCAGCTTTATCATGCCATTCAGGCTCTTCCCGAAACAATTCAGCGTATTCCTGAAGCATACAGCCGCATCCTGCTGCGTTAACGATGACTTTATCAGCATCCTTAAACGCTTCGATATTCTGTTTCGCCAGCTTTCTTCCAGTTTCACGGTCACCGGCATGAACATGTAAGGCTCCACAGCAAGTTTGGTTTTGCGGAATTGTCACATCATTTCCGTTTCGTGTTAAAACATTAATCGTGGACTGATTAATATCACTGAACATAACGTCCATCACGCAACCTGTCATAAACGCCACTTCTGCTTTAGTTTTTCCTAATGCTTTGATCACTTTTTCATTTTTGTATTTTTTGCGTACAGGCTCTTTAATTTCAGGCATAATTGCTTCCATCTCAATTAAATGCTGTGGCATAATATTCATTAACCCTATTTTGCGAACCACTTTCTGCAATCCGCTCTTCTGATAGAACTTTAATAAACTCCCCACTGTATTCAGTCTGTTTTGATGTGGGAACATTCCTTCAAGTACTAATCTACTTACTTTTCCTTTCACTCCTGTCAATGGAATCGCCTGTCGAATTTGTCCGCGAGCCTCTTCAATTAATCCTCCGACATCTACATTCGCTGGACAAGCAGTTGTACATGCACGACAGTCAAGACAAGCAAAAACAGGATCCATGAATTGCTCGTTCACCTCAAGCTTTCCTTCTGCTACTGATTTGATAAGATGAACACGCCCACGGGGAGAATGCTGTTCCTGGCCTGTTAGCTCATATGTTGGGCAGGATTCCAAACACATACCACAATGTACGCAATCTGCCCATTTGTTTTCATCAGGCTTATCACTCCATAGATAGTTGCTTAAGCTATTAGATGTACATGATGGATCTTGCTTTATATCAACTTCTCTCAGACTCACTATTAAATCCCTCCCACGAATCTTTTATTATTAAGTACTCTATTAGGATCGATCTTTGTTTTAATTCCTTCTAACAAGAAGAAATGTGATGGTTTTTCACCCCATACATCTATTTGCTGACGGAGCGTTAAAGGCAGATGCTTCGCAATCACATAACCACCCAATGCTTCGACGGATTTTCTGAGCTTTAATATTATCTGTGTTAATTCTTCATCTTCAGTTCCCTTTAGGTTAACCTGGCATATTCCATGACCTAGTCCACCATGTGCTTCTACTGTAAGAGTACTAGAGTGATGTAAAATGTGGCTTTCTTTAATGACCTTCAAAACATCTAGGTTAACAACGCCTATTTTCAATGCCGCTTCTATCTGATTTCCACTAGCAAGTGTTGCCCCATTTGGAGAAATCGAATAAAATTTTTCCCAAAAAGCTTGTGCCTGATTTTGTGAAAGCACTGTCATTTTTGCGGTAGAAGGTTGGATGTTTTTTACAAAATCCTCCTGGTAATGAACAGAGCTCTCCACATCTTCAAATGAAATTGCTAAGGTATAAACGTTTTGACCCGTTAACCTTTCCGATAAAGCAGGATTTATCAGTTCCAAAGCGATTGGTTCCATCACTGAATCCAACAACTTAACTGCTAGTGACCGAACTTCTTCGAGATTTCCATTGGGAAACACTAACAGTCCAAGGCTTTCGTACTTTGGTATTGGTCTAAGCTTCAAAGTCACTTCAGATAAAATACCAAGTGTACCCATCGATCCTATAAAAAGTTTGTTCATATCGTACCCAGCAACATTCTTTACTACATTTCCCCCAGCTCTTATGATACTGCCATCCGGGTAAATCAAGCGAAGTCCTATTACCACATCTCTGGAAGAACCATAACCCAATCTTTTGGGACCGCTTTCATTTGAAGCAATGATTCCGCCAATTGTCGCATCTTCAGGCCATACAGGGTCCAGCGAAACCTTCTGATTATGTTGTGCCAAATATTCTTGCAATTCTTTAAATGAAGTACCCGCTTTAACCGTTAATGTCATATCTCCTACAGTATGTTTGACAATTCCTTTATATTTCGATAATGAGAGTAAGATATCAGCTGTTTCAATCAATCCTCCAAAACCTCTCTTGGTTCCGCCTCCTACCACCGTTATTTTTTTCCCTTTATCGTTTGCATACTTTAAAATACTTGCTATTTCTCCCTCTGTTTTCGGGTAAACAGATACCTGACCACCATTCCCAAGTGGATGTCTTTGGTTTTTCCCATCAACTATTTGCACATCAGGTAAAAATGACTTTAAATCTGATAGAAGATCCGCTACGATCAAAACCCACGCCTCCTTTTTGTTTCGTAATAACTAACATCGTTCCTATATTGTTGCAAAAAAAAACATTTTAAACTTCATACCTTTTGTAAAATATTGTTTTGCAAAATTTCTTCAACATATTGTAAGTGGCTAATCATCGACTGATTAGCTTTTATAGGGTTCCCCATCTTTATTGATTCATAGATTTTATCATGTTGTTCATCCATCGTTTTTACGATGTTCTCATTCTCTTGAATATACCTGTGAAAATCAATCATTGCCTTCTTCATGGTGGTTGAAATGGTTTGCACTAATTGGATCAGGCTTTTGTTTCCTGTCGCATTAGCAATCGCCATATGAAAGTGGTAGTCCCCTTCCCAGCCATTGATACAGAGGTTTAAAAGGATTTCTTCCATACGTACCAAATCTTGTACCGACCGATTGGAAGCAGCCATTTCCGCAATACCTGTCTCCAATATTTTCCTGACTTGAAATAAGTCTTTTATGTCTTCACAGCTGGGGATTAACATATGGTTGGTAAACAATTTTGCGGAATCAAATTCGCAAATGTATGTACCTTCCCCTTGTTTCACGTAAACAGTACCTTTTCCTTTAAGTGTTGTGATTGCATCTCGGACAGCGGAACGTCCAACACCGAATAAATCACATAATTCCCTAACGGAAGGTAGCTTTTCACCTGACTGGAATTTGCCAGACTCAATCATCTTCTCTATTTCTTCTTCGACTGTTTCCGATACTTTCTTGGTGAATATTTTCCCCATATTTACACACCCATCCTCTATCCTTTCAGACATCACATATCCGATAAGTTATATTCTTACATTTATTAAAACACCTTCCAATATATATTTCAACAAATAATTCAGAATTTAACAAATAATTAAAAAATATTTATTATAGATTATTGGAGACATACACGATAGCCAGTCCGAGCTTTACTGTTTCTTAATGCACTAAACGTTGTTTCACCAGCACACATAAGTGGTGCTGCTTCTAATACAGATAATTCATTCGCCTTTAGACGGAATCTGTATAGCTTTCATAATTTCCATCACATATTAGCTCCTACAGTTTAGTAATGGAATTTTTGAAAATAAGATAAAAAATAAAATAGTTAATTGTTTAATAGAATGTTAAGTTACCTTTATTAAGGTCTGTTTTTTTAGATTAGTGATTTCAAAAACTGCCTGATCAGCTGCCAGGAGTGCACCTTCAATATGTCCACCATATTGTGAATATTATATTGCTGATAGTGTCATTTACGATGATGAATCTTATTTTGTCGATAAAATGTATGATTTTGCATTCAACAAAGCATCCTACCTAGCAAAAACAAAACGAGATTTCTCTGCATATGTTGATTTAAATACGTTGACTAAGTAGGTTTAAAGAAAAGACTTGTCTTTAAATACGTTACTAAGTTTAAGTATTAAGTACATCCAAATATCGGTTTCAAACATTAAGTAATAGCGAAAACTAAAAACGAATTTAGGCTTTATTAAAAAGCAAAAAATAAACAACCAATCATCCTTGGTTGTTTATTCTCTATAAGTAAGTCCAATAACCTATCTGTATTGGTAATACATCAGGTTAAATTTCATTCGATGAACAGTATGATTTACCTTTTATTTTTTTCTCTGTTACTCTTCCTTGCCTGCTGCCATATTCATGCTCGCTTCGACATTCTCCTGGCTGATGGTGGTGAATGGTAAATTTCGTTTTCCTGAGAAATTCTCAAGCAAGTCTTTGACATCAATTCCCGAAGATGCTTTTAATGACTCCTGTAAGGATGCCATTAAATCCGTTGCATATCCAGTAACTTTATTAGCCCCGCCATTCGCACCGCTTCCGCCTGTGTCCACTACAGTGATCTTGTCGATATTACTAAGCGGGCTAGCCACTTGTTTTGCATATTCCGGCAGCATTTTCAAAATCATGTCCATTACAGCGGCTTGCCCGAACTGTTCAAAAGCTTCAGCTATTTTCTGCTTGGCTTCTGCTTCTGCTACCCCTTTTAACCTGATGATTTCCGCTTCTGTGGTACCTTGTGCCCTTTGGGCGTCCGCTTTAGCAAGACCGTCCATACGAACGCGTTCCGCTTCCGCTTTCGCCATGGCTTCAATTTTATACTTATCGGCATCCGCTTCTGTAATCTGTTTCATCTTGTTGGCGGAGGCTGCCTGCTCTACCGCATAACGGTCGGCATCGGCCTTTTTCTTCACTTCTGAATCATATTGCTTTTCACGGCGGAGGATTTCTTTTTCCTCCAGCTCAATTTGCTTCTGCCGTTCGATGATCCTGATTTGCATTTCCTGTTCGGTTACATCCTGCTTAGATCTGGCCGTTTCAAGATCGTACGCTTGGTCAGCCCGTGCCTTGGCAATATCCTGCTCACGACGGAATTCCGCAACCTTTAGCTTGTTAATTTTTTCGGCTTCGGCTATTTCAGTTGCCCTTTCAAGTTCGGCACGCTGCGCTTCCTTCGAAGCTTCGGCTCGCTTGATTCGCGTTTCTTTCTCTGCATCGGCGGTAGCTATATCGGCATCCCTCTTCACCTGTGCAATCCTAGGCTTTCCGAGCGATTCAAGATATCCATTTTTATCCCGAACATCTTTAATCGTGAACGATACGATGATGAGTCCCATTTTAGCTAAGTCCTGCGAGGCTACCCTCTGAACTTCCTGGGAAAACTTTTCACGGTTTTTATAAATTTCCTCGACTGTCATCGAACCAAGGATGGAGCGAAGATGTCCTTCCAATACTTCCCGCGCTTCCTGTTCACGGTCATCTTTCGATTTACCAAGGAATTGCTCTGCAGCTGTGGCTATATCGGTGATTGAACCGCCAATCTTGATGATCGATACACCATCTGCCATGACCGGAACTCCCTGTTCTGTATATACTTCGGGAGTGGAGACCTCAAGCTTGCTTGACAATAAGCTTAGTGGTTCCGCTTGCTGGAAAACCGGGAGAACGAAAGCTCCCCCGCCTCGGACGATTTTAATTTTATTTCCTGATTCATCAATGTGAACATTTTTGCTTCCTAAGTAGCTTCCGGTCACGATTAATGCCTCATCAGGACCAGCCGTGCGATATTTCGTAACAAAGACAGCAATAAGTGCGATAAATAAAACTGCAACTATGGCGACAACTATCCAAATCAAATCAAACATACCTTACCTCCTACACTTTTTTAATCCTGGTGGGGCATAACATAGATAACCCCATTTTTAACTTCGATGATCAAGACCTTTGTATCCGAAACAATTCCTTCATTCTTATAGCTGGCCGCAGTTTTGGCGATGCTTCCACTGATGCTTTCTATCAGGACTTCCCCAAACCCGTCAACGGGGATTGATGTGAGAACCCTGCCGACCCTTCCTCTCAGGTCATTATCATGAAATGTCAAACTTTCTTCCGCTGATGAGATGGGAATCAAAACAAATACATTCAGTAAAGTGACGATGGTAAATGAAATGATGAGGGAAATGCCGGCACATAATCCAGCATTAAGCCCTGAAAGCGATTCAAGTAAAAAACCACTCGCAAAAAACACGGTCAAAAAGCAAAAAATGAGCGTAGGATTAAATATATCCGGTAATTCAAGGCCGGAAAATATATCATTAAACAAGATAAATAAGAATGTTAACCCCCCGAATATAATTAATCCATATAAATAGACTGTTTCTAATGGAACTCCAAATAACTCCATCTCTTTCATCCTTTAAATTCGATTTTTCCAAGCCGCATACTACTTTAATGGCCTAGGATAAGCGTTTTACCAACATTAATAATCTATGGTTATAATCCCCTCCATTTAGTTCGCTTACCATTCATACGATTGATGGATTCAAAAAGTTTCATTTATTTTCCAAGTTTTGAATTTCATCCTTGTAAAACCCTGTATTCTCTAGGACCATTATTGAAATAAAATGCATAATACCATTGACAGTGTTTACTTAACATATTAAAATTCTTTATATGTTAACTCGTTACATATCCAGGTTTACATTAGGAGGAAACACGATGAAGGAGCGTCATGAGAAGTTAAGAATGATGATGGTTACAGCATTATTTGCAGCACTTATAGGAATACTTGCCCAAATTACAATTCCACTGCCCTTAGTTCCGATTACAGGACAGACTTTAGCTGTTGGACTGGCAGCAACAATACTGGGTTCACGTTATGGAACCTCTTCCGTTTTATTATACTTGTTCATAGGGGCAGCGGGAGTACCGGTTTTCGCTGAAATGTCTGGGGGACTAGCTAAAATATTCGGTCCGACTGGCGGTTATTTATTATCCTATATCCCGACAGTATATATAACGGGTCTGATATTGGAAAAAACCCGTTTCTCCGTTGCAATGGCTTTCGTTGCAAATACAATCGGGATGATAATTACTTTGGTAATCGGTACGGTTTGGTTAAAATATATGAGTTCATTATCTTGGCCAGTAGCATTTGCCAGCGGTTTTGCACCATTTATAATCGTAGGCGTTTTAAAGGCATTCCTTGCATCTTGGCTTGGCATTACAATCCGTTCAAGGTTAGCGTCGGCTAATATGCTGCCAAAAAAAAATGCACCAATATCCCAATGATGGGTAAATCAAGAGAGGATACCGCTTATGGCATCCTCTCTTTTCTTCTATATTCAACTTCCAGAATACTGCAAAAAAAAAGACTCTTAAAAAAGAATCTTTTTTGCAAGTGTTTATTGCGGTCCTATCCCCATAAGTCCGAATATGAATAGCAAATGTATATTATCCCCTTTGCTAACCGTAATCATTTTACTATAGGAACAGTAATTTGACAACTATTGAAGGCACACAGAAACATGCAGAATATCGTTACGGATTTTAGTTACATATTACTCACTTTATATTCTTTTTTCGTACCATCATCGAAAACGACCTCTAAATCAAATTCTTGATAGCCATCCTTCAAATTAAAAGCTTTTGTCACTTCTTGAATGACTTCCTCATCTGTTGAATCTTTAGTGAATGTCAATTTTTCTAGAATCGGGGTCAGCTCTTTCATTGCTTCATCACCGTGAACTTCGTGTTTGTTAAGCTTATCCTCGATTGAAGCTTCTGTTTGGGCTCCCATTGTATCATATTCAGCTTCGTATTCGTTATCATTGCCGGTATAATCCACTTCTAATTGAAAATCCTTATATGTGAAAGGCAGTTTTTCATTATTATCCTTGCCTGTTTCAGGATTATTTTCAGCTTGATTTTTATTTTCCTGAACCGGGGGGTTTTTCACTTCATCTTTTTCTTCGCCGCATCCAGCCAAAACAAGCATAGCGGCAAACGGCACTGATAATATTTTGATTGATCTCCCCATTAGTTTTTTCCTCCTTTAGTTTGTATACCTTACTTATTTCCTAATGGGGGTCATTTAAAACCTCAACCAATCTCTCAAATACATCAAATCGGCCAAGTTATCATTGTGGAAGGATATAAAACAATACCGCAAAAAAGTGTGTGGCAGTTCCCCCAAGCACGAATACATGCCAAACCGCGTGATGGAACGGAAAACCCCGCCAAACATAAAAGATGGCTCCGAACGTATAAAGCAATCCCCCTGCAATCAGTAGCTGGATACCCGCTGCAGGCATCGTAGCTGTAAGTGGTCCCCAAACGATAACGATCATCCACCCCATGGCAATATAAAGGATCGTCGAAAGGAAGAGGAATTTTTTCACATAGAAAGCTTTGAAGACGACGCCAATGATTGCAACTCCCCAAATGATACCTAGCAGTGTCCAGCCCAGTGACCCTTTGATCACAAGAAGCATGATTGGCGTGTATGTTCCTGCAATGAATATATATATGGCTGAATGATCAAAGATTTCAAAAATATCCTTTGTTTTACCTTCTGGAAAACTATGCACTAAAGTGGAAGAGACGTATAAAAGAAGCATGGAAACACCATATATGACCGAAATGACTACATTCCAAGGCGATCCTGTTTGGGCTGAGAATATGATTAAAAACACAAGTGCGGCAATACTCAACAAAACGCCGACACCGTGGGTTATCGCATTGACCACCTCTTCTTTTCTTGTATAAACATGAGTATTGGCCATGTTACAGCTCCTTAATTCCGGATTAATTTTTTTAGTATTCCCCTAAAGTATACATCAGATCTTCCAAGCAATATAGAAAAGTGAATAGTAACTTGATTAACTGCCACTAATTAGATTATTATCTAATTAGATGTTAATCTAATTATGAGGGGGGATAAAGTGCAATTAGAAAAATTGGTCGCTTTCCACAAGACGATTGGTGATGTGACAAGGATCAGGATAATATCCATCCTGGCAAACGGTCCACAACACGGACAGGCACTTGCAGGTATACTAAAATTGACGGCTCCGACCATCTCACACCATTTATCGAAATTGAAAGACATTAATTTAGTGAAGGACCGGAGGGAAAAAAATACGGTCTATTATTTTTTGAATGAAGATGTCCTGCAGCATTATTCGTCAGCATTGCCTAAAATGGTTTCAACTAAGGGGGACTCCAGTAAAATGGAAAATCAAAAGCTGATTTTAGAACATAAAAAGATCCTTGAAAACTTTTATACTCCAGATGGTCGACTAAAAACTATACCAGCACAAAGAAAAAAGAAAATGATCGTTCTTCATCATATTGGAAGCCTTCTGGAAAAGGGACGTAAATATCCAGAAAAAGAACTGAATGAATTCATCCAGTCTTTCCATGATGATTATGCAACGATAAGACGTGAACTCATTATCGGAAGCATCATGTACCGCGAAAACAGCATTTATGAGCTGAATCCCCGCGAAATGTGGGCTGATATCATTTAACGGTTTTCTAAAAAAAAGAACCGGTCTCCCATTTGGAAAACCGGTTCTTAAGATGCAGTTTAGATGGCAAAATGGTGCCCGCCGATAATTTTTATTACCTCTAATTGTTTCATCCATTCGCTGTCCGAAATACTTGGATTCCAAAAATACAAGGCATCATTTGTGTAGCCATGAATAGCCAATGCTTCATTGACAGCTCTCTTGGCATCCTTTCCTGCCGGTTTGTTTATACTGCCATCACCAACAGGCGAGAATTGGTTTTTTTGATAAATCACTTCCCGGACCGTATCAGGGAATTCATTGCTATCAAGGCGATTCAAAACAACTCCCGCCACCTCGACCTTTCCTCTGTATGGTTCCCCTTTGGCTTCTGCATGCACAAGCCTTGCTAATAATTCTTTATCTTTATCATTCATTACATGTGGAATAATCAATGTTTTACCAGGTTCGGCAACATTATTTACGTTATGATTGACTTCTTTTAACTTACCGATTGGAACACCGTGCTGCTTTGCAATATCCCAAATCGATTCACCTTGTTTAATGACATGTTTAGTTGCCCCATCAGAAGCTTTAGTTGTCGTTCCCTTAGGAAAAGCTATACCAAGTACGATGACACTTAGAGTCATTATCACGGATATTAATACTGATAATTTCATCCTGTTACCTCCTCGTTAAGCACCTTCCTAGGATAACAGACCATATTGGAGAAAACAGTGCTAAATTTTTTCCAAGGAAATGCAGGAAATATTTTCACGTTTCAATTTACCTTTGAAATTTTAATGATTCCCACTCTTCCCGCAGTATTCCCATTCTGATTGAATCATAATAATAACCATCATGATAGCGGCATTTTCTCATTCTTCCCTCTACTTGCATTCCTACCTTTTTCCCAACTGCGATCATACGTTCATTACCTGACCAAGTTGTAAGTCCAACCCGCTCAATCTCCAGGTTTTCGAATAAATACCCACTGAACATCATTAATGCTTCTGTCCCATGACCGCCATTCCAATACTGGGGATCAAAAATAGTAATTCCGATTTCAAGCCAGCGTGAAGGTTCATGTTCCCAGTAATATACAACAGATCCTATAATTTGATCGTTTTTTTCCATTAATAGCTCGGAGTAAGTCCCGATTTTTTCATCATAGGTTTTATGCTTCGTTTCTTTTTCGATAAACGTATGGAAATCAATGAGTTCAAGAGGGAGATAAGGTGCATCCCACTTTTTCCATTCCGGATCGGTTTCGCCATATTTCAGGCTCCATAAACGTTTTAAATCGGCTTGTTTTACATTCCTCAATATGACTTTGCTACCTTCAATCCGAACATCGTCCACTCCGCTTCCTCCCACTTCATCCATGCTGAACCTTCCATTTTACTGGTCGACACATAATTTAATAAAATATTGCCTTTCTCTTGGACCATCGAATTCACAAAAATACACACCCTGCCAAGTACCAAGGACTAAGCTCCCTTTATGGATGATCACCTGTTGTGAAGAACCAACCGTACTTGATTTCAAATGGGCAGCCGTGTTTCCTTCCATATGTAAATCCAATGTATGATTCCATGGGTGCTGCTCATCCAATCTTCTTAATATATCCTTTTTGACATCGGGGTCAGCATTTTCATTGATCGTGATCCCTGCAGTCGTATGTGGACAATATATAAGAGCTACACCCTCTTGAATCCCCTTTTCCTTGATGAATGCCTGTACTTCTGACGTAACATCAATCATATCATCCCTTTTCACCGTTTTTAAGGTATTTTTCTTCAGCATGTACATTCACTCCTTTTATTCATTTTAATACTCCTTTACCCATAAACATAAATATTAATGCTTTCTTAAACCATGCACGACAAAACATAAGGAAATCTTATCGATGACAATCAAAAAAAGCATCCTTATTGATCTTTTTATTTTAAAATTGGATATATAAGGAATTGGGAGGAGTAGCAAAATGAACTTCCTTTTTAAGTCAATCGACCATTACCAATTAGCATCTCCTAATACCGAGGACCAATCAAGGAAGTTTTTCACTGAGATACTAATGTTCCGGGAAGTGAAAAAGCCCCTGTCATTAAGTTCCAATGGCGGGTTATGGTTCGAATCGGGATCGATTAAGATTCATGTCGGAACGGAGGATCATTTCATTACGCAAGAAAAGCGCTCCAGCACTTGAAGTTAAAAATCTCAACGAATTTAAACAACATTTTAATGACTAAGCATATTTCTTTTACAGTAGATGGGAGGTTGCCCGGTGCGAACCGTATATATTTAACCGATCCCTTCGGCGGGATCGAAATATTGGAATGGAAGTAATAAAAAGCGGGTCCATTTATCTCGGACCCGCTTTTGTAGTATATTTATTATTGTTTCTTTTTCCAGATTCCCAATATTAAAGCGGTAATGAGGGCTCCTATTAAAATCGCCAGCAAATAGCGGAAAGGATGGTTGACTAGGGGGATGACGAATATACCCCCATGCGGCGCTGGCAATGTTACTCTAAAAGCCATTGACAGCGCTCCTGCCGTCGCTGACCCAATAACACTGCTGACAATAACCCGCAATGGATCCGCCGCCGCAAAAGGAATGGCTCCCTCTGTAATGAACGAAGCACCCATGAAGTAATTAGTGAAGCCGGATTTCCTTTCCATTTCACTGAATTTACTTTTAAAGAATGTAGTTGCAAGTGCGATTCCAAGAGGAGGAACCATTCCACCAGCCATAACTGCAGCATGCGGTCCGAAACTTGATGCTTCAATGGCTGCAATCCCAAAAGTGAATGCCGCTTTATTTAAGGGGCCTCCCATATCCACAGCCATCATGCCCCCAAGAATTAAGCCGAGGAATATTGCGTTCGTGCCGGATAAGCCCTGCAGCCAATTGGTCAGGCCCGTGTTAATTGCTGTTACTGGTTCATTTACGAGAAATATCATGATAAACCCTGTAATTAACATTCCGAATACAGGATAGAGTAAAACCGGTTTAATGCCGTCAAGTGTTTGCGGTAACTTGGAAAACAATTTTCTTAATAGTAAGACGACATAACCTGCAAGGAAACCGGCGATCAGTCCGCCAAGAAAACCGGCATTAGCCTGTGCTGCCAATAATCCACCTACCATACCAGGGGCAAAACCTGGACGGTCGGCTATACTTGAAGCAATGAATCCAGCGAGTACTGGGATAAGCAAGAAGAAGGCACCATTTCCCCCGCCAATATCACTTAGTGCTTTGGCAATGGGATTATAATCCGAATTTGCCGGATCGGCTGCCTCGATTCCAAAAAAGAAAGAAAGCGCAATCAAGATTCCGCCCCCGACGACAAATGGAAGCATATTACTTACACCATTCATTAAGTGCTTGTAAATCCCCAATCCTCCCTTAGCTGAATCACCTTCATCACTTTTACCATTTCCAGTTCCTTTGTAAACAGGTGCATCCTGATTCATGGCTCTGGTTAACAGTTCCTCGGTCTTCCGGATCCCCTGGGCAACAGGGACAATAATGACATGTTTTCCATTAAAACGATCCATTTCCACCTGCTTATCAGCCGCAACAATAATGGCATCCGCCTCTTCAATTTCTGCGGCGGTTAAACCATTTTTAATACCTGTGGAACCATTTGTTTCTACTTTGAAATCGATTCCCATTTCCTTCGCTTTAGCCTTTAACGCATCGGCAGCCATATAAGTATGGGCAATTCCTGTTGGACAAGCTGTAACGGCAAGGATTTTACCTCCTTTATCGTTACTGCTGGAGCCATTACTCAATTGCTTTTCTTCACTTTCTTCTTCATAAGCTTCCATTTCTTTTTGATTGATTATCTCCAACACTTCCTCACCAGAAGAAGCAGAAATCAATCGGGCCCTGAATTTATCATCCATCAGTAACGAAGAAAGCCTGGAAAGAGTTTCCAAGTGATCTGCATTCGCTCCTTCACTGGCAGCAATCATAAAGAACAAATGGGCCGGCTGTCCATCAAGCGATTCATAATCCACACCACTGACCGATTTGCCGAAACAGATGGCAGGTATCTTTACAGCATTTGTTTTTGCATGCGGTATGGCTATCCCTTCACCAATCCCGGTTGTGCTTTGTTCTTCACGTTTTAAGATGGCAGCTTTGAAACCATCCACATCATTTAACCTGTCTGCCTCGGCTAACTTTCCTGATAGTTCATCAATGACTTCTTGCTTTGTAACACTTTGCAGATTGATTATGATTGTATCCAATTTTAACAAGTCTGTAATTTTCATAGAGTCAGCCTCCTGTTAGTTGATTGATAGCAATTTGCGGTAATAACTCTTCAATTTTATCCAATGTACCGAGATCGGATGAAAAGGCTGTAGCACTTCCTGCCGCAAGACTGAAGCGGAAAGCAGATAGAATATCCCCTGTCCTTTCATATGTCCCGATGAAACCTGCGACCATGGAATCACCGGCACCCACTGAGTTGATGACGTTCCCTTTTGGAACATTTGCGGAATATGATTCTCCACCCGAGCAAAGCACGGCACCCTGTCCCGCCATTGAGACAATAACGTTTTGTGCTCCTGCTTCAACCAATTTAGCACCATATTCCCTAGCATCTTCAATGTTACTTATTTCGGTGGAAAAAAGCTCACCCAGTTCATGATGATTGGGCTTTATTAAAAATGGCCGGTGTGGAAGGACATTCAGTAATTCCTTGCCACTCGTATCCACCACCACTTTAATGCCATTATGGGTACAAGACCTTGCCATGGCTTCGTAAACATCCGAAGGAACGCTTGGAGGGATGCTTCCTGACAAAATGAGGATATCATTATTGTTCAACTGTTCAATCTGACTAAATAATTGTTGATAATTCCCTTTTGAAATGACTGGCCCTTGGCTATTTATTTCGGTCTCAAGCCCTGTTTTCAATTTAATGTTAATTCTTGTATCTCCAGCTATTTCTGTAAAGTCCGTGAAAATCTCTTCCTGTCTTAAAAACCTTTTTACAAATTCACCTGTTTGTCCACCGATGAATCCTAACGCTGTTGTACTATTTCCCAGCCTTTTTAGCACACGGGAAACATTGATCCCTTTCCCTCCAGGGAATTTTGCATCATAACTGGTTCGATTCACCTTGCCCATTTGAAAGCTCTCCACTTCGACCAGGTAATCGATGGATGGATTAAGTGTCACTGTATAAATCATTAAATGGTCACGACCTTTACCTTTGGATTTTTTTGAAGGTGAGCAACAGCCTCTTCATCATTGCTGTCAGTAAGGATAATGGCATCGCTTACATCTGCCACCTTGGCGAAAGTAGCTTCATTAAGTTTTGAACTGTCAGCAAGCACGTAGGTCTCGTTAGAGAGACGTAATGCCATCTTCTTCAGCAGGGCTTCCTCAGGGTCTGGTGTTGTGAAACCCAATTCTTGATGGATGCCGTTCATTCCCAAGAAACATTTATCAAAACGGTATTCATTCAAAAACTGTACAGCATTACTTCCTATAATTGCATTTGTCGAAAACTTTATCATTCCGCCAACTAACACTGTTTTGATTTCCAATTCGATGAGTTTTGGAATATGCATAAGACCATTTGTCAGCACCGTTATATTTTTATCTTTTAAATAAGGAATCATTTCGGCAGTTGTCGTGCCTGCATCAAGATATATACAATCATTTTTCTCTATGAATGAAGCCGCCAGCTTTGCTATAAGTTGTTTTTCAGCTCTTGCTTTGTATTGCTTTTCCATAGTTGTTGGCTCAAGGCCTTTTCTTTGCAGTAAAGAGGCCCCGCCATGCACGCGTTTCAAGAGCTTCATTTCTTCGAGTTGCACTAAATCTCTCCGAATGGTCGACTCCGAGGCTTGTAACTGATCTACAAGCTCCTGCAGCTTTACCGTTCCTTGTTCTTTAAGGATCGATAAGATGAACTGGTGCCTTTCAGTTGTCAACAATTCGCCCACCTCACTTTAATATCATCATCATATATGAAAATGAAAGAATAATCAATCATAAACGTTTAAAAATAATCAAATTCATCCAAAAATACATTCAAAAACATTCATTTTTATTAGAGATGAACTTTCTTGAATTTCATTATCTTTTTTTCTATGAAAATATCCTTTCTTGTTCAACAAAAAAACCCCCATGTCAAGATGACAGGGGGGTAGTATTATTTTATTAGCCTTGAAGTAAAAGTTGTTCTGGATCTTCAAGCATATCTTTGATGGCCACCAAGAAACCAACAGCTTCTTTTCCGTCTACGATACGGTGATCATAAGATAATGCAAGGTACATCATTGGTCTGTTTTCGATTTGGTCTCCAACAGCGATTGGACGAGTCTTGATTGTATGCATGCCCAAAATCCCAACTTGAGGGGCATTCAATATTGGTGTTGATAATAGGGAACCGAAAGTCCCTCCGTTAGTGATGGTAAAAGTACCACCTGATAAATCTGAAAGTCCCAGTTTGTTGTTACGCGCTTTAACAGCTAAATCCGAAATGTTCTTCTCGATTTCAGCAAAGCTTTTGCGGTCAGCATCCCTTACAACCGGAACGACAAGACCTTCATCAGTGGATACTGCTACACCGATATCATAAAAGTTCTTTTTCAGGATATGGTCGCCTTGGATTTCAGCATTCAATAACGGATATTTTTTCAATGCGCCAATGACCGCTTTAGTGAAGAATGACATGAAACCAAGTTTAACATCATTTGTTTTCACGAAAGAATCCTTATGGCGGTTACGCAATTCCATGACTGCAGAAAGATCGACTTCGTTAAAAGTTGTAAGCATGGCTGCTTCTGATTGTACTTGAACTAGACGTTTGGCAATGGTTTGACGACGGCGTGTCATTTTAACCACTTCAATGCGGTCATCATTCACTTCAACAGGAGCTGCTGCTTGTTTAGCTGCAGGAGCTTGTTTTGGAGCTGCCGCAGGTGCTGCCGGAGCTGCAGGTGCATTACTTGCTGCTTCTACGTCTTGTACACGTACACGACCTAGTGGATCTGCTACAGGCACCTGAGTCAAGTCAATTCCTTTTTCACGAGCCAATTTCCTTGCAGCTGGTGATGCAATAACTTGTTGAGTGGATGATGATTCTTTCGCTTCTGCTTTAGGAGCCTCTTTAGCAGGAGCCGCTTGTTCAGCCTTAACTGGTTCTGCTTTAGCTTCTTCAACCTTAGGAGCTTCCGCTTTTGGAGCTGCTGCAGCTGATCCATTTTCATCAACGATGGCGATAGCCTGTCCGACTTGGACAGTATCGCCTTCTTCTGCTAAATGTTCAGAAAGTGTACCAGTATAATCTGAAATGATTTCAACGTTCACTTTATCCGTTTCAAGTTCAAGGACATATTCTCCTTTTTCAACGTGATCACCGGGTTGTTTTAACCATTGCGCAATAGATCCTTCAGAAATTGATTCTGCTAATTCAGGTACTTTTACTTCAGCCATTTTATTTCTCCCCCTCATTATTGCGTGTAATTGCTTGAGTCATAATCCGTTGTTGTTCATTTTTATGGACAAGTGGATCTCCCTCAGCCGGGCTTGATCTGCGCTTCCTTCCTATATATGTTACTGAAAGATTGCCAGGAGCCGCTGCATTTAGGCGAGGTTCAACAAATGTCCAAGCACCCATGTTTTTAGGTTCTTCTTGAGCCCAGAAGATTTCTTTAAGATTTGTATATTTTTTCAGGGCTTCTTGAACTCCAGTGAATGGGAATGGATAAATTTCTTCGATACTGATGATTTGCAACCAATCCGTATTTTTTTCAGTTGCCGCTTTTTCACGAAGTTCAACCGCCAATTTACCTGTTGCAAAAACAATGCGTTCAACCGATTTAGGTTTTTTGCCCAAAGTTTTGGTTTCTACAAATGATTCAAACGCGCCTTCACTGAATTCTTCTGTTGTAGAAGCCATCACCTGATTACGAAGCATACTCTTCGGTGTCATGATGACAAGCGGACGTACTTGTTCTTGATCCAAAATCTTAGCTTGTCTTCTAAGGATATGGAAGTATTGAGCTGCCGAACTTAAGTTAGCAACTGTCCAGTTGTTTTCAGCTGCTAATTGAAGGAAGCGTTCCAGTCGTGCACTTGAGTGCTCTGGCCCTTGTCCTTCATAACCGTGTGGAAGCAGCATGACAAGACCTGATTTTTGACCCCATTTTGCACGGCCAGCAGCGATGAATTGGTCAAAGATCACTTGTGCTGTATTAGCGAAGTCACCGAATTGGCCTTCCCATAATACAAGTGTCTCAGGTGCAAAAACGTTATACCCATATTCATAAGCCAGAACTGCCGTTTCCGTAAGCGGGCTGTTATGAACAGCGAATGAAGCTTTGGCAGTTTCAAGTGTGTGAAGTGGTGAATATGTTTTTCCATTAACACTATCATGTAACATGATATTACGTTGTGCAAATGTTCCACGCTCTGAATCTTGTCCTGTCAAACGGATTGGCGTGCCGTCACTTAAAATCGATGCAAAAGCCAATGTCTCGGCATGTGCCCAATCGATTTTTCCGTCAGGACCAAAGGAATCCAAGCGACGTGATAGGATCTTTCCTAATTTTTTATTAGGGGTGAATCCTTCCGGCCATTTAACAAGCTCTTCGTTAATTGTAACAAGTTCTTGTTTCGGAACTGCCGTTTCAATGGCTGGAAGTCCTTTTTCAATAATCCCAGGAGGATTACACTCTTTGGAAGCTTCCGGTTTATTTCCGGAAATTTTCGCATATGCATCTGCAAGCCTTGTATCCACTTGCTCAGCAATCGCTTTAACTTCAGCTTCAGTGAACTCGCCGGATTCAATAAGTTTTTTCCCATAAAGCTCTTTTACGGTTGGATGCTTATGGATTAATGCATACATTTCAGGTTGAGTCACCAATGGCTCATCCATTTCGTTATGGCCGAAACGTCTGTAACCGATCAGATCGATCAAGAAATCCTTGTTGTATTTTTCACGATATAGGTTAGCAAGGTTCACAGCAGCCATACATGCTTCTGGATCATCTGCATTTACATGCACGATCGGCACTTCGAAGCCTTTTGCCAAATCACTAGCATATAAGGTTGAACGTGAATCTTCACTTTCCGTTGTAAAACCGATCATGTTATTGGCGATGATATGGATTGCGCCGCCAACTTGATAACCGCGTAAACGGCTTAAGTTAAACGTTTCAGGTACAATTCCTTCACCTGGGAATGCAGCATCACCATGAATCAGGATTGCAAGAGATTTGGAAATGTCTTGCACAGGGAATCCTTTTTCTGTACGGTCTTCTTGAGCCGCACGAGAATACCCTTCCACGATTGGACCGACTACTTCCAAGTGACTTGGGTTATTGGCAAGTGTAATCCTTGCTTTTTGTATATTAGCTTTTGTAATCTGTTTATCCAGACCTAAATGGTATTTAACATCACCTGTCCATCCATTGTTAATGCCTGTTGAACCCTCGGAAGGAACCAAATCTTTATTCGGTGAATGTTGGAATTCAGAGAAAATGACCTCATAAGGCTTTCCTAATACATGTGCAAGCACATTCAAACGTCCACGGTGAGCCATGGCAATATTCACATTACCCGTTCCGTTTTGGACAGTTTGTGAAATCATTTCATCTAAAATCGGAACCATAGCATCCAGTCCCTCAATTGAGAAACGTTTTTGCCCTACATATGTGCGGTGAAGGAATTTCTCGAAACCTTCTACTTCATTCAATCGTTTAAGTAATAGTTCTTTTTTCTCTTTTCCCACTTCCGGGAACATGCTTCCAGATTCGACCATATCAGTAAGCCATTGCTTTTCATCCAAGTCATTAACATGATGAAATTCAAAGGCTATCGTTTTTGTATAGAGTTGTTTTAGGTATTGTACGGCTTCGTATCCGTCTTTCACGTCTTCAGGTGATTCCGGACAAATAAAGTCAGCCGGTATTTTCCTTAAATCATCTGCTGTCAAGCCATATTTTTCAAAGTGAATTTGTTCAGTGTCCAGAGCTTCTTCTTTTAAAGGATAAATATTTGCAGCAAGATGCCCGTATGCACGGATATTTTCAGCTAACTTCACTGCAGACATAATTTTCTTCATTGGAAGAACTTCTCCAGTTTGTACAGTTGATGCACTTACAGTCGTTGTTTCTGCCGATACATCGAATGAAGGAGGACCTGCTACTTCAAAAAAGTTTTTCAGTTCCGGATCCACTTCTTCCGGGTTGGCTAGAAATAAATCGTATTGCTCCATGACATACCCAAGGTTTGGACCCGAAAAAGCTTTCCAGTGGTCTAATACCTTAGAATCATTGATGGTCATTTTGTAAACCCCCAAATTTTTCTCATAATTTTTTTCATTCCGTTTTATCCATCCCCAAATTTCTTTCTTCTAATTTTCCCCAAATATAGGATATATATAAGATATATAATAAATAACTTTGGTTATTGAATAATAAAATTTTAAAGGATAAAACGTTTTCAGATGTTATATTAACATGTTTTTGTCGAAATATCCAAAGGTTAAACCACTTTATACAACCTTTTTTCAACTATATTTCTGCTTAATTCGTCAAAAATCGCTTTTAACTGTCTTTTTTGCTCATTTAAGTCTTTTTTTCGCTAAAAAAAGATTTTTGTATTTTTGTATAATGATTATTTTTCAGGTAAATTTAACTAGTTTGAAAGCCCTTTCACCTCACTCAAACTTCCAAGCTGTTAAACTTAGATTGCCATATTGAAAGCTTCTGTGCAGAAGAGCCGCTTTTTTATTGTCATCCCCTGAGCCCATTGCGATGACCAATGGAATGAAATGCTCTTTGGAGGGCACAGCCTCTGTACTGTAAGGGGCGATATTTTCATAATTGAACAAAGATTGCAAATCCCATTTCATGATTTTTTCTTCGACCCAGTTCTCAAACTCGATTGCCCATCCCTCTGCAACATGCATATCTTCCTGAATATGTGTGAAATTATGGACAATTCCACCGCTTCCTATGATCAGGACATTATTTTCCTTTAATTCCCTCAATGCTTTCCCAATTTCATACTGCTTGTCCAATGGCAGCGAAGGACTAATGGACATAGATACGGTCGGGATATCAGCTTCTGGGTACATGATATGCAAAAGCCCCCATGCTCCATGATCCAGGGGGCGCCTTTCATCAAGTTCCCCCAATACATCTATCCTGGACAATAAGGTTAAAATTCGATCTGACAGCTCCAGGCATCCCCTCGCAGGATATGTTATCTGAAATACTTCTTCAGGAAATCCAGCAAAATCGTAAATGACTTCATGCTTCCCCACTGCAGAAATCATTTGATCTTCATTTTCCCAATGTGCTGACAAAATAACGATGGCAGCAGGTTTCTTCATTGTTTGCATATACTCCTTCAAAAAAAGAGTATAGCTATTCTTTTCCAAAGCTAATAGCGGTGTTCCATGTGATAAAAACAATGATGGCATCATAGAGACGATAAATCCTTTCGCATTGTAATCTCAATATCCTATACCTTAATTTACTATAGTTAAACAATGTGTTCATCAATTAAATTGCATTTTCGGCGTAGTCTCATCAATAGTATCAAAGGTATATCCTTCTTTTTTAAGGAATTCAATTATATCAGGCAATGCTTTCACTGTATTTTTCATACTATTGATATCATGCAATAAGATATTAACATGCTTTTGATTTTTCGTCCCTTTTTGTACAGCAGAAATGATTTGTTGTTCACTTATTGACGGACTGAAGCCATCTGTCGAGTCAATGGACCAATCAAAATAAATATACCCTTTTTCCTTTAGTTGTTGAAGGATTCCATTGATGATTGGTTTCGTTGACGCCTGATGCCGCAGCCGATTATTCGAGCCGCCAGGAAGGCGCACAATACGGCTTTTTATCCCATACTCCTCTTGCAGCATGGTTTCAAGCCTATTCAAATCTTGAAAGAAACTCTCAGTCGACCGATAAACGATGGAATAATCATGTGTATAAGAATGAAGGGCGATCGAATGACCGCGGGATATCATTTCCTGATAACAACTCTTTGCGTATGGTTCTTCGTTACCTTTAACGAAAAATGTGGCCTTAACATGATAGCGTTCCAAAATATTCAATATCTCCATGGTATTCAAGGATGGTCCGTCATCGAAGGTCAAATAGGCGATTTTCTGATTCGCCTTACTTTTTAGCAACGGTGTCATCTCTTCGGGAATAACTGCATGTACTTGAATGTTTTGCACATCCACATCAGACAAAATAATAATGAGAGAACTCGCCATGGCAAGAATTAATTTTAGCATCTTCTTCATAGGTGCTGCATCCCCTTCCTTTTGACCATTAAGGTGTACCAGTTAAGGGGTTTCATGCGCAATAAGGCAGCGGTAAAAAATACCGCTGCCTTTATTAAATGAAGTTATCGATCGACATTAAAGTAACGGGCTTCAGGATGTGCAAAAACAATGGCTGAAACGGAAGCCTCTGGTTCCATCATGCATCCTTCAGTCAATTCCACGCCAATATCTTGAGGTTGCAACAGGCGGAATAGCTTCTCCTGGTCTTCCAGATTAGGACAAGCAGGATAACCAAATGAAAACCTTTGCCCGGTGTACTTAGCTGCAAACCGCTCTTTCATGGACATATCAATCGGATCGCTTATACCTAAATCATCCCGCATTAATTGATGGATTCTTTCCGCGAACCCTTCAGCTGTTTCAAGAGCAAGTGATTGAAGGGCGTGATTTTTCAAGAAATCACCTTCAAGTTTCAGTTTTTCTGCCCATTTTCTGATTCCTTTTCCGGCAGTGACCAGGAAGAAACCAACATAATCCATTTGCCCGGAGGAAATCGTTTTTGCGAAGTCCGCTAAACAAAGATGCGGATTCGTATCTTGCCGGGGGAATTCGAAAGTTTCCAAAACCTCATGATGATTGTCCGGGTTGTATATAAATAGTTTATCTCCTTCGCTTTGAGCAGGGAAAAATTGATAAACTGCATTCAAACCATAATCCGGTTCCGTCTTTAGGAATTCGATCAATTCGTCAACGAGATCATTGAGCTGCACTGCTTTTTCATTCCCTTGCTTAAGCAATTCGGTAACTTTGCCTTTTAACCCCAAATGATGACCAATCAGCATTTGCCTATTTATATATGGCTGGACGACATCCAATGGATAGTTTTTCAGGACGTGTCGTTTGATGTCACGCGGTGTTTGAACAGGAACATCGCTTAAAGGAGCCGCTGTGGACTGCTTACGAACAGGTTTTTCCAATGTGGCAGCAATGGCGGCATTCGCTTTCGATCTTTCTCGTTTCTCGACCAACTCTTCCAAGTACACCACTTTTTTGTCGGCGTCATGTAAAATATTCGTTACCGCCAAACCATCCATCGCATCTTTGGAATATAAAACCGGCCCTTCATATTCAGGTGAAATTTTAAAATCGGTGAATTTACGGGATAATGCTGCCCCTCCAACTAAAATTGGGGTATCTATTCCCGCTTGCCTTAAATCCTGCGCGGTTAAAACCATTTGCTGTGCAGATTTGACAAGTAGCCCAGATAGGCCAATGATGGTTGGCTCATGTTTTCGAACCTCTTCAATTATTTGTTGCGGTGCGACCTTTATTCCCAAATCAATGACTTCATAGCCGTTATTGGAAAGTATGATATCCACTAGGTTTTTCCCGATATCATGCACATCTCCCTTGACGGTCGCCAACAGGATTTTCCCTTTCTTAGCACTATCTTCAGCGTTTTCCATAAGTGGTTCAAGGTGAGCTACAGCCGCCTTCATCGCTTCTGCACTTTGAAGCACCTCTGCGACAATAAGTTGGTTGTCATTGAACAGCCGCCCCACTTCACTCATCCCATCCATCAATGGTCCATTGATGATTTCCAGAGGGGTATCACCGCGCTCTATCGCTTCATTTAAATCATCAATCAATCCTTCTTTCGTTCCTTCGATAATATAGTTACCAAGACGTTCGTCCAATGGCAGGATCACACCATCATCCTTCTTCTCCGCTTTTTTTCCACGATAAAATTCGGTAAAAATCGCTAAAGTTTCAGTTGATGTTTCAAACAGGAGTGCCTCCGCCAATTTCACTTCCTCTTCCGGTATCAAGGCGAAACGTTCAAGTTTTTCTGTATTCACGATAGCATAATCGAGACCCGCTTTTGTACAATGGTAAAGGAAAACGGCATTTAATATTTCCCTTCCCCTCGCCGGCAGACCGAAAGAAACGTTGGAAATTCCAAGTATCGTTAGGCATTCAGGAAACTTTTCTTTAATCGCCTTTATTCCATTCACCGTCTCCAATGCAGATCCAATATATTGTTCATCCCCAGTGCCTACAGGAAATACCAGCGGATCAAAAATGATGTCATTTTTGTTTAGACCGTACTTATTGACGAGCAAATCCACAGACCGCGTAGCCACTTCCAATTTTCGTTCAGCATCGACGGCCATCCCAATTTCATCAATGGTTCCTACGACAACGGCAGCACCATATTGATGGACTAAGGGTACTATTTTTTCAAAGCGCTCTTCACCATCTTCAAGGTTTATGGAATTTATGATCGATTTTCCTTGTGAATGTTTTAATGCTTGTTCAAGTACGACTTCATCCGTAGTGTCGATGACCAATGGGACTTTCACTTTTTTGACGACCTCTTCTACAAATTCCTTCATGTCGCCAAGCTCATCCCCATCAGGATCGGCAAGACAGATATCAATGACATGGGCGCCTTTCTTTACCTGGTTACGTGCAATTTCGGCAGCTGGCTCGTAATGCTTTCCACGTATCAGCTCCTTGAATTTTCGGGAACCGATAACATTCGTTCTCTCCCCTACGAATAAAGGACGCATTGAATCATCATAAATTAGCGGCTCTATCCCTGATACGGCATGACCATGGGCAGCTTCCATAATTGTACGGGGCTTCATGCCTTCGAGTACCCTGGAAAGTTCT
This sequence comes from Peribacillus sp. S4, assembly GCF_046715815.1. Classification (NCBI taxonomy): domain Bacteria; kingdom Bacillati; phylum Bacillota; class Bacilli; order Caryophanales; family Bacillaceae; genus Peribacillus; species Peribacillus sp. S4. The sequence continues at coordinate 3,152,316 of NZ_CP175708.1, forward strand.
TTAATATGTTCTGGTGTCGTGCCACAACATCCGCCAATGATATTGACCCATCCCTTTTCGGCAAATTGCTTCATTTTCTCTGCCAGGGATGTAGGTGATTCATGATAGTGGCCTTCTTCATCAGGGAGCCCGGCATTCGGATAACAGCTGATGGCGCTATTTGATATATCTGCAAGTGTCCTGATATGGTCTATCATGAATTCCGGCCCTGTTGCACAATTAAGGCCGACAGCTACGGGCTTCATATGTTCAACCGATAAATAAAAAGCTTCTATGGACTGGCCGGCAAGTGTCGTGCCCATCGGTTCGATTGTTCCTGATATGATGACAGGCACATCTTTTCCCGTTTTAGCGAATGCTGCTTTGATTCCAGAAAAGGCAGCCTTGACATTAAGCATATCCTGACAGGTTTCCACCAACAGCAAGTCTACCCCCCCATCCAAGAGACCCAGTGCCTGCTCTTCATAAGAATCTGTTAAAACATCAAAAGTCGTTCCGCCCGTTACAGATAGCGTTTTTGTAGTGGGGCCCATCGAGCCAGCTACATATCTTGGCCATTCATCATTGGAATACTTTTCACAAGCTTTAACGGCAAGCTCAGCTGAAATTTTATTTAGCTTGTAGGCAATCGTACTTATTTGGTATTCCTCAAGGACGATGCTGGTCGCTCCAAAGGTATTTGTTTCTATGATATCTGCGCCCGCTGCTAAATATTTTTCATGAATCGATTGGATGATTTCCGGTTGCGTCAGTGATAAATATTCATTGCAGCCCTCGAATTGTTCCCCGCCAAAATCGTCTGCTGTCAAATTCTCCGCTTGAAGCATCGTTCCCATCGCCCCATCAAGTAGGAGAATCTTAGAATTTAACTGATCTTGAATCGCTTTTTTATTCATGTACTGCCACCTCTGATGTCTGTTTACTATCGACTTTTCTAATATATTTCGTTAGTTCCGCCGTCATTTCATAGCGAAGGAATGGAGTGATTAAATATATGCCCTTGAATTTTTCCCTAGCCGCGTCCACCAGTTCCCGCGCGATATTCACCCCTTCAATCCTTGACTTTACAGGGTCATCCCCCGCTAGAGCCATGGCCCTTCTAACATTATCAGGCAATTTGATGCCCGGGATCTCATTATGGATGAATTCGGCGTTCCGGGTGCTTGTTAAGGGCATGATACCGATGAAAATCGGGGTTTCCAGATGTTTTGTCGCTTCATATACTTCTTCGATTTGCTCTACGGAATAAATTGGCTGTGTCAAAAAGGATTGAGCACCGCAGGCAATCTTCTTTTCCATTCTCAGTACGGCTTTATCCAGATATTTCACATTGGGATTAAAAGCTGCCGCAATTTTAAAATTTGCCCGTTGACCCAAACTTTGACCGGAATAGGAAAGACCTTCATTAAATTGTTTGACCATACTTATCAGGTCAAATGAAGATAAATCGTAAACCGAAGTGGCACCCGGGAAGTCCCCAATTTTTGAAGGGTCTCCGGTGATGATCAATATTTCGTTCAGCCCTACCGTCTGCAGACCCATTAAATGTGACTGCAGGCCAATCAAATTTCGATCACGGCATGTTATATGCACCATCGGATTTATATTCAATTGGTTCTTCAGTAAATTAGCCAGTGCATCATTCGATATCCTTGGTGAGGCAAGTGAATTATCCGCTAATGTAATGGAATCGACCCCTGCTTTTTTCAAAACCTCAGCACCAGTCATGAAACTCTCTATCCCTAGCTTTTTCGGTGGATCAAGCTCAACGAGAATCGTCCGTTCCGTTTTGGCCTTTTCGTAAAGGGGAAGTTCCAATTCCCTATCGTTCACCTCAATTACTTCTATTTCACGGGATTTCGTAAATTTCTCTTTCACGGGAGCCAAACTTCCAATTGCATGCTTTACAGCTTGAATATGCAGTGGAGTCGTTCCACAGCACCCTCCTATGATCGCGGCGCCTTGCTCACGAAGTTCCAGGGCACTAGAACCGAAATATTCCGGGACAGCTTTATAAACGAGCCTCCCATCGACATAATCCGGCAGGCTGGCGTTAGGGTAAATGGCAATCGATGCTTGCTTTGGCAAACTCACTTCTTCCAAGGCCCGAATCATATGATGTGGTCCAAGGCGGCAATTCACACCAACCACATCGGCACCCAATTGCTCGAGTTTTTGAAAGGCTTCATTTAAATGGATTCCATTTTGAAGATTACCCAGTTCATGCATCGAGACATTTGCGATAATCGGCAGTCCGGTTTCATTTTTAACGATTTGCAGGACGGTTTCCAGTTCTTCCAGGTCATAAAATGTTTCCAGAAGAATCCCATCAGGATTTTCCATCAACAGACTGTATAGCTGTTCACGAAAAGCCCGTTTTATCTCTTCCATGCTTAAATCCGATTTCCTGATACTCCGCTGTGCCCCTATGGTGCCGAAGACGTATGCCTTTCCTTTTGCCGCTTTTTTAGCAAGAATGACTCCCTGGCGATTGATTCTGCTCACTTCATCTTCAAGTCCATACCGCTTCAATTTATTGAAATTGGCTCCGTATGTATTCGATTGAAGGATATCTGCACCAGCTTCCAGATAGGCTCGATGGATGGACTCTATTTGATCTGGGTTCGTGCAGTTTAATTCCTCATAACATTGATCAATGCCATTAGAGTAAAGCAAGGTCCCCATTGCCCCTTCCCCAACCAGCATTCTTTCTTTTAATTCTTTACGAAAATTCATCATTACACCCTCTCTCAAAAACAATCCTGTTTTTGTCGTATTCTATGAGTATGAGAGAAAAGGAAAAAAACCTTCTCAAAGAAGAAGGTTTTTGAAACATTCTCCTCATCTATCAAGCTCTGCTTGCTGGATTTAGCACCTTTGCGTAAGCTGGTTGCTGAGGTTTCTTCGGGCCAGTCCCTCCACCTCTCTCGATAAGATCCATTTATATAATTTTCATAAGATTTCAAAATTTGATTATATTTAATTTACATTAATAGTCTGTCAATTTCAATACCTGATCGACATTTTTTTCACTTTTGCAAAAATCATTCAATCTTTTGCTGCTTGAACCCTCTTCAAGATCCTTTGTTTCCAGTCTTCCGCTAACGAGTCTAGTGTTAGTAAAGCCTTAGCACCTTCAAGCCCATCCCGTTTATGAAGGATGACCTCTGCTGCGTAATGGACAGAAATTTTTTCTTGTAGACGATCTATCAGCACAATCTCGTTTTGTTTATTTATCGTTCCTTCTTGAAGTACTCTTGCAAAATAACCAGTGAAACTCGTTTTCAGCACGAGTTCCAAAAACTTAGGTTCTTGATTGAAGAGGGAAATGGTCGAACAAGGTATCCTCCCTTGGTTAATTTGAACAATCACATCGCCTATTTGATAAATATCGCCGATATATGTTGTTTCTTCCTTCATCCCCGCAATAGTTAAATTTTCACCGAATGCAGGGATATCCAGCTCTTTAGAGAATTTTTCATTCCATAATGAATAATGCTCAAATGGGTAAAAGCACAAAGCCCGATCAGGACCTCCATGGAACTTTACATTACCGACACCATCACCGATTATGCCAGCTTTAGTCACTTTCAAATTATCCTGTGCTTGTTTATCCATGGCTGAAAAGATATCGATATTCGAAAAAATTTCTTGTTTCGGCTTCCCCGCATGTAGTGATTTGATTTTCCCATTTTCCATTTTGCATCTTCCATTCATATTAAATTTATATCGTTCTATATGTATAAATTATACTAAAAATCCATTTTATTCAGTACCTTTTTATATGTATATGAAATGAAAAAGCCATATGCGGCGGAAATGGGCGAAATATCATTGATTTCCAGAAAAATTCATAGGTTAGTTTCAGTAATTTAGTTGCTATTTCAGAATTAAATATGGTAGAATATGAACACAATATATAGTCGAAAACTACAACCGTTCGCCTATATGTTGATTTTCACGATTGAATTCCTCATTGTCGCTCTTTAGGGAGCGAATTTTTTTTGCTTTCGTCAATATCCACTAATTTCCTGTAATTCCATTCAGTTTCTTGCATCGTGATCGACTCACCTGTTTGTACCTTCCTTCCCTCTTTATCAAGACCTTTTCATCTTATTAGAAGCCTGATTCCTTGCAAAAACAAGCAGAAAGCCGAGCGACATCATCCGTCTTCCGCTCAGCTTCCTGTTTACGCTTGTTTCTTTTTTTTCGGTGCCGCTTTCTTTCGGGTCGTCTTTTTCTTTTCCGGTTCATCATGTTTTGTACGGTCTATGGATGCTTGTAGTGCCTCCATTAAATCAGTTACATTGTTGGAAACTGGTTCTTTTGTTTTCGCTGTAATCGTCGTCTGACCCGTTTTCTTCGATTCAATCAATTCTAGTAACGCGGTTCGATAGTCATCGGTGTATTTTGTCGGATCGAAAGTAGTCGTTAATTGATCTATCAATAATACGGCAGTATCGATTTCTTTTTTTACAATGGTATCATTGGCCGGGATATTCGGAACATCCGCTGTGGAGCGGACTTCATCCGGATAATGAATCGTTTCCATAACCAAGGTATTATCAACGACTCGGATTACCGCCATTTGTTCTTTGGAGCGAATGATGATTTTTGCCAACCCAACCTTATTCGATTCCTTGAGGGCCTGCCTCAAAAGGGAATAAGCTTTTATCCCCCCGTCATTTGGGGACATGTAATAACTCCGGTTAAAATAAATAGGATCTATTTCTTCAATTTTAACGAAATCCACGATTTCCACGGCTTTTTCTTCGTTTTGTTTTTTCAGTTGTTCTAGTTCATTGTCTTCCAATACAACAAACTTTCCCTTTGTATACTCAAAAGCGCGGACTATATCATCCTTCCCCACTTCTTTCTCGCATACTGGACAAACCTTTTCGTATTTAATCGGTGTATGACATTCCTTATGCAACGTCCTTAAAGATATATCCTTATCCTCCGTTGCAGCATGAAGTTTGATCGGAATGTTCACCAAACCGAATGATATGCTCCCCTTCCACATCGTATGCATATTCGTCACCTCATAACTTATTTTTGATGAGAAGAACAATTTTATTATTCCCCTTTGTTCAAAAAAAACCGAAAAAACAATTGCCAACTTTAACACTTCGTTTTTTTGGCAAAATAATGTTATCAATTATTTGCGGAGGTAAATACAAAAATGAAACCGATGCTGCCAACATATTACCCTGAGGCCCCCAACTCCAAGGATTGGCGTTATGAAGTCAAATATGACGGCTTTAGGGCTATTTTAACGATAGACTCCGATACCATAAGCATTTCGAGTCGAAATGAAAAGGAATTATCACCTCAATTCCCAGAAATCATTACTTTCATCAAAGACCTGGACCTGGAAGATTATCTCCCGCTTCAGTTAGATGGAGAATTGGTCTGGCTTACGAATCAGGCGAAAGCGGACTTTTTTCAAATACAGTGGCGAGGACGCCTTGGGAAACAATCCTTAATTTCAGAAAATGCCCGTTTTTCCCCATGTCGGTTTATAGCGTTTGACCTGCTTCGCATCAGCGGAAAAGACATAGCAGATAAACCTATGTTGGAACGAAGGGAATTGATGTTGAATATGGGGGGAAAACTCGGTCTTCCTATGCCTCCTGATCCCAATGATAAGGCTTTGATACAATTAATAGAGAGTTTTGACGTTTTGGATATTGCCTTGAATAAGGTCACCTTGTTAGATGGCGAAGGGATTGTCGCTAAGGAAATTCGGGGTGCTTGGCAAGAAGGAAGACGTACTACATCTTGGATTAAGGTGAAAAATTGGAAGACCGTTTCTTGTTTCATCACAGCATTGCACAAAGAAAATGGCTACGTTTCCCTTGCAGTATTCAAAGAAGGTGCCGTAACGAAAATCGGAAGTGTCAAAAATGGACTGAGTGCTAGAGATAAAAGTATATTGCATCAATTAATCAAGCAAAATGCATCAGACGAAGACGCACAATTTTTTTATATCCATCCATCCATTTGCATTGAAGTTCAATTCTTGCACGTTTATGAGGAAAATGAATTGCGTGAACCTCAGTTTTCCCAGTGGCTTTTACAAACTTCTCCCGACGAATGTACCTGGGAGAAATTCGTGCTAGGCCAATATACATTTCCAGATACTGTACAAATAACTTCCAGGGATAAACCGCTTTGGAAAACAGAAGGAAAACAGGTGGTAAAAGTAGAATATCTTCATTATTTACGGGAGGTTTCAGCTTTCTTCTTACCCTTCTTGAAGGATAAGCTTCTTACCACGATCCGCTATCCTCATGGAACTTTGGATAAAGAAAGATTTTTCCAAAAAAACAAACCTGATTATGCGCCGGACTTTATAAAAACGTTCATGGATGAGGATATCGAGTATATGCTGTGTAACGACATTGAAACTCTCCTTTGGTTTGGTAATCAACTTGCATTGGAATTTCATGCCCCATTTCAGAAAGCCGGTAAAACAAGACCCGACGAAATCGTCCTGGACTTGGATCCTCCTTCCATCGAATATTTCTCTCTTGCGGTAAAGGCTGCACAGGAAATAAAAAAGGTGATGGAATCATTAAGGATTAAAGCTTTTGTAAAAACTTCAGGTAACAAAGGACTGCAAATTCACATCCCTCTGCCTGAAGACAGATTTACTTATCAGGAGACACGCATATTCACTGACTTTCTGGGTGATTATTTAACAAGTTCCAATCCGAATGATTTTACAACGGAAAGAATGAAAATAAATCGGCATAATCGACTTTACTTGGACTTTGTGCAGCATAGTGAAGGAAAAACCATCATTCTTCCTTATTCCCCACGGGGAAATTCTTTCGCTGGTGTGGCTACACCTTTGTTTTGGGAGGAAGTGAACGAAAGTCTCCAGTTAAAGGACTTTACGATTGAAACCATACCAAACAGAATAAAAAGGGACGGGTGTGCGTTTATGGATTACCGACTGGTGGATAATGGACCAGCCTTTTTGGAAGTATTGTCGTTCCTTAAACAGAAAAAGACCAATAACTAATTGGTAAGATGGAAAGTTGCTCTAGAAACGCGCTTTCCGCGGGCGGTCCGCCCTCGGCGCTCTTTAGCCGAGGAGACTTGGCAGACAGTCGGCGGAAAGCGAACGGATCTCTGAAATCAACTGCAACTTTTTTAAAATAAGAAAACTGCAGGAAAACTCGTTTTTTTCGAGTTCGCCTGCAGTTTAAAAATTTCATAATAATTTTGTTCTCAAATAACTTTGCACTTCATCCTGCAGCTTGGCATATAAGCTTGTTTCCAATTCAAAATCCTCTTTTTCAAGCATTTCAAATTTTTCAGGCTGATCTAAGTCCATTTCAATCGATACTTTGAATTCATAGGTTGCATTCCCGATTAAATCAATTGAATACGTTTGGCTTTCTACATCATGGTGGACCACGCATTTTACTTTTCCGCCGTTATTGTAGACAGATATTTCACTTTCCAACGCGTTTAACCCAACAGAGCATGTTACTAGGCTAGAAGCCGACATCGCCGTTCCACATGCATTCGTGAAGCCTACTCCACGTTCGAATGTCCGCACATAAATGCTCCCTGGTTCCAACTCTTTCACAAAGCTGACATTGACACCATCAGGGAAAAGCTCATTCGGTTGATTGACCTTTGTTGAAAGTTCTTCCTGCAAATCACTTTGTAAAACATCACTATCGACAAGTGTGATCAAATGTGGATTTGGAACCGCCAATGCCGAAAATAAAAGGGTATCATGCAGTTCCGGCAATGTTTCGTTTTGCAGCTGTTCTTTAGCCAATACAAGAGGTAGATCCTTCACATTAAAACTTACCGGTGAAATTTCCACCTTGAAAGTCGGAATGCCCTCATAAATATCTTCCGTTTTTTCGACTAGTAAATTTGCCTTCATGGTTTCCACGATCATTTTATCTAGCCCCAGAACGTCGTTCGCGTAACGTGCAACACAGCGAAGTCCGTTGCCGCACATCGAGGCTTCCGATCCATCCGCATTAAAGACACGCATCCGGCAATCAGCATGTTCACTTTTCATTACGAACAAAATACCATCCGCTCCGAGCCTCTCCCGATTGCATAGGGCCTTCGCGAAATTTTTCCGCTCTTCTTCCGTAAACGTCAGGGTCGTAGTCAATTCATCAATTATCAAGAAATCATTTCCTGAACCATGGCTTTTTAAACCTTCAATAATCATCCTGTCACATCCTCTAATATGCTGCTTGTCATTTATCATTTTTTTAATATTCTATATCATAGCATTTTGAAGATGGATGTGTCATCGCGTAAATCACATTAAATCCATTTTTTTCGACGAAAAAACCAATAAGAAGAGCGGTTGGAATAAGAATTAACTCATTCCAACCGCTCTTTTGAATTTTAACCGATCATACCAATGATGAAATAGACGATAAACATTCCGGCACTCACATACATCGGGGCTGACACTTCTCTCGCTTTTCCGGTTACAAGCTTCAAGAATGGGTACAGGATGAAACCGAATGCCATTCCATCGGCAATACTGTATGTGAAAGGAATGATCGTGATGATCATGATTGCAGGTATGCTCTCGGTTAAATCACTGAAATTCAGCTTTTTTATGTTTCCGAGCATCAAAATGCCAATGATAATCAAGATGGGGGCAATGGCGCTATCAGGGATTACTTTAATCACCGGTATAAATAACAGTGATAGGATGAATAGCACGCCCGTCACCACTGAAGTAAGACCAGTCCTGCCTCCTGATGCGATTCCAGCTGCCGTTTCTACTGTTGCGACGGTAGGACTCGAACCGAATAAGCCTGATAATAGAACGGACACACTTGTCGCCTGCAGCGACTTTTTATAGGCATCCTGGCGGTTGATACTGTCTACATGCCCGTGTACAAGACCAATATTTTCAAAAACAAGAACCATCGTCATCGCAAATACACTTATCCAGAATTCAATCCGGTTCGCTTCCAAGAACGATAATGAAAAGAAGAGATCGCCGTAGGAAGCTGTGTTAATGCCTGAAAAATGGATTTCCGATAGTTGAACCGTCCCGAACCAATAGGCAATGAGGCTGCCTGCCAGGATGGTTATCATGAAATTACCGGGGATATTCTTGATGAACAGCGTGATTGCCAGTAAAAAGGTCAACACCGTTGCAAACACCGCTGGATCGCTTAAATCTCCCAGTGCGACGATTGATGATGAACCTCTTGTGATGATCCCGCCCTTTTCAAGTCCGATCAGCATCAAGAATAGGCCAAGACCAACAGATATGGCTTCTTTTATCGAACTTGGAATCGAATCACTGATGATTTTGGAGTATTTTGTAAAAGCGATGATTACAAAAATTACCCCTGAGATAAACACAGCACCAAGAGCCGATTGCCATGATAGACCCATTCCTTGAACCATGGTATAAGCAAATAGGGCATTGACGCCCATTCCTGGAACGAGAAGGATTGGGACATTCGCCCAAAGTCCTATCATGACACAGCTTAAAGCAGATAAAAGAATCGTGGCAATCACTGCACCATTAATCGGTATACCCGCTTCCGATAAAATCAGGGAATTCACGATGAGAATATAGACTATCGTAAAATAGCCGACCACTCCAGCAAGGATTTCACGTTTTCCATTCGTTCCATAGTCGGAAAAATGAAAAAACGTTTCCAAGTTTAATTTCTTCATGTTGTATCCTTATCAAATTTATCCCTCGCCCACCCGTTTGTATTAGTGACAAACTACACTTGGCGATTTTAACAAAAAAAAGGATAAAAATAAATAGCAATGATAAAAAATTTGAAAAAAACTGTCGGAAATGCTCCCGACAGCCTCGATGAATATATTATTTTTGTTCTTGCGAATAACCATCTACTACCAATTCCAGCTTCCCTGTATCAGGCGAAATGATTAGACCATGCACAGGAATATTTTTAGGAATCAATGGATGTCCTTTAATCACTTCGACGCTGTTCTTACAACTTTCATAAACATCATCAAATCCGCGAAGCCAACTGCGGATATCGATTCCTGCAGCTCCCAGTGTATCGATGGTGCTCTTTGGTATATCACGTTCGATCATCTTGTCCATGACAGAATCGGCATCGACTGATGCCATCCCGCAGTCATGGTGAGGTATGACCAATACTTCATCTGCCTTTAGTTCATAAATAGCAACAAGGATACTCCGCATGACACTTCCGAATGGGTGGGAGACGATTGCCCCGGCAGTCTTCAGGATTTTGACATCACCATTTTTGACATTCAAGGATTTTGGCAATAGTTCGACGAGCCGAGTGTCCATACAGCTTATGATGACCATACGTTTCTCAGGAAACTTATCCGTCCTATACTTAACATATTCACCTTTTTCTACAAACTGTTCATTATAATCCAGAATCTCATTAAGTAAACTCATATTTACCACCTTTTTATTATTTATTTAATCTATGTATCTCCTATTATTATATCAGGTATTTAAAAGATTTGCTAAAGGGGAACCGTAGTCAATTTGAACGATGATTCAGCGTGGCTGCACAGAACCCAAAGACAATGATTTTAGGACTTTCAGCAACATTTGATGAAAAAGAAAGTATGGGTGTATTAGTCTTGAATCGTTTCCCCCACTCCAAAGGCATCCAGCCTTCTTGGTATGAAGCGATCTTTTCCCCGTCTTTTGTGGCAATCTCGAAAGAATTTACACTTCCCGGAGTTTCAATCGGCATCCATTCCGTACCATCTTCCTTATAGATCATTCCATTTACCTTCACGAATGAACGATTTTCTTGATACGATCCAATAATGCCGCCCTGATCATCCAGGATCGTCATTTTATTGAAAAGCCCCCTTTTGATATGGTACTTAGCCAGCAAACGCCCCTCATGGTCCACCAGTTCATATCGCTTGGCCATTAGCATCGACAAGAAATTGGGAATCATCCACATGAACCACTTCATATTCAAATCACGTACCTCGCCCATTAGTGACCCATCGGGCGCAAAGAGAAGCAGTCGCAAAGTCGGTGCTGGCATAAAAGTCAATAAAACATGTTCATTTTTTAATAACCCGGCATTCGTCCCGATATGTTCTTCAGGCAATTCCTTCATTCTATTTTCATATATACGATGACTGACAAATTGAGCAATGCTAAAGAAAATAAAAGGAGAAGTTATCAATAATATATTGCCCGGAATCATCGCAAAAATATGGCAAATGAAAAAAACAACGGCCAAAACAAGAGATACCCAAGATGCATGAAAATTTGAATTGCTCGTTTTCTGATAATATTCACGTATATTCATATCCCGCTCTTCTCCTCACTCCTTACCAGAAAGATTACCGCCTTTAATGCGGCCATTGATTAGCAATCCACAATCCGCCCGGATCCGCTTCCTAAATGTGCAGGGAAGCAGTTATCATAATACTTTATTCGCTTTAATGTGATCTATTCCCTTTTTAATGAAGGACAATTCCCAACATGGTCCAAATAAAAAAGGTCCGCATCGAACGGAATCCTAAATTAGACAAAATTGGGGCCTATCCAATTTTAAAACAAGATTAGATTTTTCTTAATGTCTTTTTACTGTTTTCCTTATTGGATTGAAGAAATTTGCGACACTCCTGCCGAATTACTGGCTAGCCGAGACACCGCAGCCCGCTAGGCGAGGAGGCTTGGCAGGCAGTCGGCGGAAAGAGAGCGGATTTCTGAAATCCACTGGATCCTTTTTCATAAAACTGCAGGCTAACTCCCTTTTTCTCGAGTCTCAAAGGACTCCCATCGAACGGAATCCTATTGTAGACAAAATGGGGGCCTATCCAATTTTAAAACAAGACTAGATTTTTTCTTAATGTCTTTTTACTGTTTTCCTTATTGGATTGAAGAAACTTGCGACACTCCTGCCGAATTACTGGCTAGCCGAGACACCGCAGCCGCTAGGCGAGGAGGCTTGGCAGGCAGTCGGCGGAAAGGGAGCGGATTTCTGAAATCCACTGGAACGTTTTTCAAAAAAAACTGCAGGCAAACTCGCTTTTCTTCGAGTTTGCCTGCAGTCTAAAAGGACTCCGAATGAACGGAATTCTTTTACATCATTCTATAATATCCTGAAGATTAACGGGAATCGATAATCCGTTCCTTCGTAAGCCCTAACAGCAGCAATGATGGTGAATACGACTAAAGCTATCCCGATTACCGGCAATAGCAAGAATCCAACCAATACTATAGTGAGTATCCCTGCGACTATTGAATACACGGTGTAGGAAATGAAAAAATTCAAATATTCCCTTCCGTGGTAATCCACAAATTGTGACGAGTCCTTCTTCAATAACCAAATCACCAAAGGACCGATAAATGCTGTAAAAAAGCTGATCACATAAATAAGGGCAGCAAACACTCTTTCATCTTTACTAGGCATAGTGTCTTCTCCTCCTTTCTCATATAAATATTTACGAATCAAATGAAAAATAGTTTCATTTTTCCTCTCATTATATTCGAAAGAAGGTAAATCTGGACTGCCTTTTCTTGAAATCACCAATAAAATCCGGACATGTTCATCCGTCTTGTGCATACAGTTTAAATAATGGATTGTCCTATACCTTCTAGAATGGAGTGATGTTTTTTTGCTGAATGAATTTCAAGCCTTCATCCTTGGGATCATTCAAGGCTTGACTGAGTTTTTACCTATTTCAAGCACTGGACATTTATATTTAGGTCGGCATATTTTCCACCTTGACGAGGCGGGCATTTTTCTGGATACCATGCTCCACATCGGAACCTTGCTGGCATTATTGGTCGTTTATAAGAAGGACATAATTGCCATTTTGAAAAATCCTTTCTCCAAAATGACTCTGCTTCTCATTGCTGGGACGATTCCTGCCGTGATTGTTGGCATTTTACTTGGTGATTGGTTTGACGGCCTTTCAAAAACAGGTGTGACCATAGGCTGGGAATTTTTAGCGACCGGTCTGATTTTATGGGTAGCCGACGGTGTAAGAAAAGGCGGCAAATCCCTTAATGAAATTTCGATTAAAGACGCGCTGATCATCGGTACTTTCCAAGCTGCTGCCATCATGCCCGCTCTTTCGCGCTCCGGCTTAACGATAGCAGCTGGCCTCTTCTGCAGGCTGGATAGGGCCACTGCAGCCTATTTTTCCTTTTTGCTTTCCATTCCTGCCATTACGGGGGGCATCGTATTTCAGATGAAACCGATTTTTACAGGAGAAGTTGAACGGCTTCCACTCACTGCGCTTTTCGTCGGGACCCTGTCAGCAGCAATCTTTGGTTATATAGCTGTAGTATGGATGATCGATTTCTTAAAAAAGCGTTCACTCAAAATATTCTCCATCTATGTATGGGCCCTTGGCGCAATCATTTTATTCATGCAATTTACAGGTAAATTTTAAAGAAAAAAACGGGCGAAACAATCAGTTTTTCATGGAAGAATGCAGACGTTTGCCTAAAGATTTCACCCTTCAAGAAAAAGTTGAAATTTGACGAAAAAAAAAGGCAAAAAACCTATTCCCAAACCGTTTTTTTTTTAGTATTATACCTTCGTAAGGTTCTTTAGATTTGCATACTTTCTGACAATAAAAATAGGGAAGGCAAATGGTGCGCCACCGGTTTCCGGTTCTAGTGGGTTCGATTCCCACCCCGAAATTTTTTGATGAACGACTTAAAAAATTTCGAGGGTGGGCAGCGACTACGCATAAGAACTGCCCTCAAACGGAGGGACGGAAATGTTAAAAAAGAGAGATTTCACAGATTGTTTTTCTCTTTATGAACAAATGACGCATCCAGATGTCTTCCCTTTCGTGCGCCATAAGGTAGATTCATATGAAGAATATGTTTTCATTACTAAGCAAACGATCGAAGCCGAAGATGCTGGGCAACTCATTTCACGAACAATCTTGGATGAATGGGAAAATCCCATCGGTTGTATTTCCTTATACGATATTGAAAATGGTGCAGGTTTCTTAGGCACATGGCTTGGCAAGCCTTATCATGGAAAAGGGTATAATGCCATCGCAAAAGACGCTTTCTTCAAAGAGCTTTTTTTCGAGCTCGGTTTGGAAACGGTCTTCATGCGAATTCGCAAAAAAAATATCCGCTCCATAAAAGCCGCAGAAAAGCTTCCCTATGCCGTCATTGCCAACGAAACAAGAAAATCCCTTTATGATCAGATCAATCATGAAGGAGATATCTACGATCTGTATGAAATCCCTAAAGATTTATACACCTTTCATATCCTTAGACAGCATGATGATGACGAACAGCAGTTACTTGAAGCATAGAGCGAAGAACATTTCAATTATGCTTTGTTTATCCTTTCATATAATGGCCGGAGCTTCCATACCTGGAAAGCTCTTTTTTCCAGTTTCACAGGATGTTAAACATAGATTGCTGCAAATCCCTATTCTTTTTAGGGATATTTTTTTATAATGAATACAATTGACCAATTCAATAATATATTCAAAGCGTCATTGAAAGGACTTAATCATGAAAAAAATATTTGCTTTTATCGTGCAGCTTATCTTCCTGCTCTTCATTTGCAAGCTTGGCTATTATTTAGCCAATTTACTTCACTTACCTATACCAGGCAACGTCATCGGCATGATTCTGTTATTCGGTTTATTACAGACGAAGGTCATAAAAGTCGAATGGATTGAACTTACATCAGGATTTTTGGTAAAGCACCTAGCCTTTTTCTTCATTCCCATTTCAATCAGCTTAATGACCATGGGATGGCTTTTCATTGAATTCGGTTTGCCTTTGGCACTTACCTTAGGTATAAGCCTGATATTTGGATTCATCGTTTCAGCATGGACCGTTCAGAAGCTATCCAATAGAGGAGAGGTTAAACAGCATGACAGCGTTCATCACAACATATAGCATCTTGATAACCATCCTTGCCTATTTCATCGGAAGGAAAATATATGCTAAACACCCATCCCCTTTTACGACGCCTGTATTTTTCAGTACGGTTACAATTATTCTCGTACTGCTGATCAGCGGTTTGGACTTCGAGGATTATTCACCTGGAAAAGACATCATTACCTATTTCCTGGGACCAGCTACCGTTGCTTTGGCCGTACCACTTTATAAAAACAGAAAAATAATCGTTAAATATGCAATGCCGGCTATTAGCGGGATGATTTTTGGTCTCCTTGTCACATTGATCATTGCCTTCGCCATCGCTAAAGCATTTTCACTTCCACCATTCATATTCCAAGGATTGGCGGTTAAATCCATTACAGTGCCAATCGCGGTTGAAATCACGGAACTTTATGGCGGGAATTCCAATATATCAGCTGCCTTCGTCATTTTGACAGGGGTGCTGGGTACGATGATCGCTCCAAAAATGATGGATAAACTAAACATTACAATGCCCTTCGCACGTGGTATCGCCTATGGTACGATCGCTCATGGACTTGGAACGGCTCAAGCTGCCCAGGAAAGTGAGTTTACCGGGGCTGTCGCAGGTGCGGCAATGGCTATCGCAGGTATCCTCATTTCCTGTTTCTTTCCTTTTATAAGTAATTTCCTATAAAAAGAACCGCAACGTCAACGCGTTGCGGTTCTTTTTATGATTATTTTTTTTGCAGATCCTCGTATAAACGCCTTAGAATATAAGTCTTATAAAGCTCCAGCTTTCTTTTTTCAATTGGATGATAGCTAATCCCTGCGGCTTTTAGCTGCTGAATGAACCATCCTTTGGAATACTCATAAGCCATTCTACCCCCTCCTCTGTTCGAAAAAGATATGCTGCACAGAGGGGAATGATACTTATTTTTTTGCAGCCATTACTTTAAGCAGTAATTCATACATTTCAGCTGCCGTTTTGAATGGGCGTTTTTGACGCATCTTCTCTTGATATTCATCCGATTTTTTCAATAAATCCGCTAATGTAGCATTAAAAACCCGATCATTCAGCTCTTCTTCTTGGAGGACTTTACAAAAACCCTGTTTTTCAAAACTTGACGCATTCAGGATTTGATCTCCCCGGGATGCATTGGCACTTAGAGGGATAAGCAGCATCGGCTTTTGCAAACCAAGGAATTCAAAGATAGAATTTGAACCAGCCCTTGACACAACGACATCGGCAGCCGCCAAAAGATCGAATAATTCTTCGTGCACGAATTCAAAAGGAGCATATCCCCTTTGTTTCAATTCGGTTTTCACATTTCCCTTCCCGCAAATGTGTATAATCTGATAATCCTTTAATAAGGCATCAAGGTTATCTGTAATTAAATTATTGATTTTAACGGCCCCAAGGCTTCCGCCCATAACGAGTAACACCGGTTTGTTTTTCGTGAATCCACAAAATGCTTTACCAGCAGAAGCGTTTCCCGTAAATATGCCATCGCGTAATACAGCGCCAAGATACATGGCCTTCTCTTTCGGAAGTTCTTTTTCCGTTTCTTGGAAGGTAGTGAAAATTTTCGATGCAAGTGGCATCGCGATCTTATTAGCCAGACCAGGCGTATAATCCGATTCATGTATGGCAATCGGAATCCTAAGCATCCTGCCTGCCAAAACGACTGGAACCGAAACGAAACCACCTTTAGAAAAAATGAAATCAGGCTTGGTCTTTTTTAATATTTTTCGTGCATCAAAAATCCCTTTTATGACCCGGAAAGGATCTTTCATATTTTCAACAGATAGGTAACGCCGGAATTTCCCAACGGAAATCGTTTCATAACGGACCTCGGGAAATTCCGTTTCGATGATATTTTTTTCAATGCCTTTTTTTGAACCAATATAAGTAACATCCCAATCATGCTTTAAAAATTCCGGGATGATTGCTGCATTAACAGATACATGACCGGCAGAACCGCCTCCGGTAAATACTATTTTCTTAGTCAATATTTCCACCTTCCAAACTTAAAAAATCACTTTGCATCCATATTACCATATATCCTTGCCATTAATAACTTGAAAAAGTATTCAGTGAACCGAAATCCCCCATGATGTATGTAATCATCGATTATTTTTCCTTTTTCAGCATGAATATATTATAATCTTAGTATTCTACAATACTACAAGATACAATGGAGGAGTAATACATTGCAAGAAGTTTCTGAATCACTCAATCAATTTGATGGAATCGAAGCCTGGACCAAATTAGGAATTTCCATAGGCATTTTCCTAATCTTCCTTTTGCTTCGGAAAGTATTTACTACATATATATTCAAGTTCTTTCTACGGATTGCAGAAAAACGTAAAGTTGAATTTGCCGCCAACTTAATGCTCGCAATAGAACAGCCAGTAAGATGGCTTATCGTTTTGATTGGGGTTATCATTTCACTGCACTACTTTCCAATCGACTCACCTTCGATTGAACTCAGATCGAAAATATACAGATCGTTTTTTGTCTTCTTATTCTTTTGGACGATTTTCAACATCAGTTCGATCTTAACCATTTTATTTCCGAAATTAGTAAGTAAATTCGGACTTGAAGTCGATCAAATCGTCATGCCGTTCTTTACGAAAATCACTAACATAATCATCATTGCTTTTGGTGCCTCCATCATCGCGGAAGAATGGGGATTCAATGTCGATGGATTTGTTGCTGGGCTTGGTTTGGGTGGATTGGCTTTCGCACTTGCCGCTAAAGATACCGTCAGCAATTTCTTCGGGGGTATCGTCATCGTTACCGAAAAACCTTTTACCATAGGAGATTGGGTCAAAACTCCAAGCGTGGAGGGAACCATTGAAGACATCACATTCCGAAGCACTAAAGTTCGGACTTTTGCCCAAGCTTTAGTTACAGTCCCAAATGCGACCCTTTCGAATGAACCGATCATCAACTGGTCCAAGATGGGAAAAAGACAGATCGCCTTCCATTTGGGTGTTAATGTCACAACACCAAAAGAAAAATTGGAAAATGTCATTAAAGACATTGAAAGAATGCTTATTGATCATCCTGAAGTACATCCGGAAACGATTTTGGTTAAATTTGATGAGTTCAGTCATTCCGGTTTCAACCTTTACCTATATTTCTTCACGAAAGCCACGGACTTTGGAGGATATTTATCAATCAAAGAAGATGTGAACTTTAAAATAATGGAGATATTGGAACAGGAAGGAGTACAAATTGCCATTCCTTCACAGGCATTCATTCTTCAAAAAGACTCAGATACGGAAGCCATGAATGATTTTGAATCCATGCGTGACTGACAAAAGGGGTTCCATCTGAATTTTTAAACAAAGTTGATTGGAGCGGGTGTTCGAGACTCCTGCGGGAACGCCTGCGGAAAGCGAGTGCCTGTAGTGGAAATCAACGTTCATATTTTATACTGCCTAAAAAAATGTAGGCAATCTTAATTAAATATCGGATTTATCTACAAACTGAGACTTGCCCTAAACGGCAAGTCTTTTTTGCATCAAATAAAAATTCTTAAAATATCACATGCTTATGTGATATAATTCTTTCATTGTGTTGAAAATTCCAAATATTGATATTGAGGTACTTTGATGAATCAGACTTATACTAAATCACAAAAGATCCGCCTGTTATTTTATATATTGATACCTATCCTGATCACCCAAATCAGCATGTATGCCATGACTTTTTTTGATGTGATGATGTCGGGGCAATACAGCACCCAGGACGTTGCTGGCGTCTCCATCGGCAGTTCGCTATGGACACCCGTGTACACGGGGCTGAGTGGGATATTGATTGCCTTAACACCGGTGGTTTCACAGCTGGTCGGTTCCAGGCAGTCCAAATCCGTTTCTTATTCCGTGATGCAGGCCATTTATTTAGCTGTGGCTTTAGCCTTGATCATTTTAATCATTGGAGCATTTTCTTTGAACCCCGTATTGAATGCCATGGACCTTGAAGATAGTGTCCACATGGTGGCTCATGATTATTTGATCGCCCTTTCACTCGGTATTATTCCTTTATTCATTTATAATGCGTTGAGGGCTTTCATCGATGCTCTGGGGCAAACCAGGATTTCCATGATCATTACCTTATGTGCGCTCCCGGTAAACGTCCTTTTTAATTACTTGTTAATATACGGGAAGTTTGGATTCCCTGAACTTGGCGGTGTCGGTTCCGGGTACGCCACTGCCATTACCTATTGGTTAATTGCCCTGGTGGCCATACTGGTCGTGATAAAAATAAACCCATTTTCGACATATCAGGTTTTCACTGAATTTTTCCGGGTTTCATGGAAAGAATGGAAGGCCTTATTATTGATTGGGGTACCCATCGGGCTCGCTATTTTCTTTGAAACAAGCATTTTTTCGGCTGTCACCCTTTTGATGAGTAAGTATGATACCGTTACGATTGCGTCACACCAGATTGCCATGAATTTTGCGTCACTGCTTTATATGATACCGCTAAGTATTTCCATGGCATTGACGATCGTCATTGGATTTGAAATCGGGGCAGCCCGTTATAAAGATGCCAAAGAGTATAGCTGGATTGGCATTTCGCTGGCCTTGACGATGTCACTCGTTTTGTCGACCATCCTCTTCCTCTTCCGTGAACCTGTGGCCTTTTTATACACTAAAGATCACGAAGTAATGATGCTGACATCACATTTTTTAATATATGCCATCTTCTTTCAGATATCGGACGCCCTGCAGGCACCTATTCAGGGCATTTTGCGTGGATATAAAGATGTAAATGTTACATTTGCCATGTCACTGGTCTCCTACTGGATTCTCGGGCTACCAATTGGCTATTTTTTTGCAAAGTTTACGGATATGGGAGCCTTTGGGTATTGGATCGGCCTAATTTCCGGCTTGGCTCTTGGGGCTATAGGCTTGGCTGCTCGCTTACGGTTCATTCAGCAAGTAAAATATAAAAAAATAGCATAAAAAAAGTGGGGCTGGGTTACACCGGCCTCACTTTTTTTCATTCTGAATTCAAATTCTAAATCACTAGGCTTTATATATTTTCCCAAGAACATCCTTACCGCCTGTTACCGGTATGATGCTCCCGGTAATGAAATCCGATTTTTCATCACAAAGGAACGTGATGACCCTCGCTATATCTTCCCCCGTCCCCGGTCTGCCGACTGGAACCGTATCATCCTTTTCTGCTCTCGCGATCCTTATTTCCTTCTCTTTCCAATCCCCTATGATATCACCAGGACAAACCATATTCACGGTGATTCCATGAGTAGCTTCTTCCGCAGCCAAGGTTCTTGTCAAGGAGGTCAAGCCGCTCTTTGCAGCGGCAAAAGCAGAACGATAAATCCAACCTGGTGCAGTTTCACACCGTTCAAACCCTAAGGTAATGACTCTGCCCCAGTTTCTGCTGCGCATTTGGGGAATAAGTTCCTTCGCAAAATAGAAAAAACCATTTAAATTCCCGTCCATGATGTACTTCCATTCATCGCCGCCATATTCAGTCATCGGTTTACGATCATGCATATATGGCCCTGCGTTATGAATGAAGATATCAACATGGCCAAATGTCTCCGAAATCTTTTGCAATATATTCCGGCAGTCTTCCTCACTTGACGAGTCACCTTGAATCGCAATTGCCTTAACATGGTACATTTCCTGTAATTCATCCACTAATGCTAAAGCTGCCTTTTTACTTTTTCGATAAGTAATGATAATGGACATTCCATTATCCGCGAGTGAAAATGCCATCCTTTTGCCGATACCCGTTGCTCCACCAGTAATAAAAGCTACTTTTTCATCCACAGGCTTACCCTCTTTATCTAATGGATTTTACTTAATTATACATAAGTTTATTCCATTTTCTATAATTTAGTAATTATAAAAAAGAACCTCTGGGCTTTAGCTGCATAAAATATAACAAATAAACCTGTCAGACCATAAACAGGAGAGAGGAATTCAATATGTTTCCCTGGAATTCACTTTTTTCTTTTAAGAATAACCCTAACCAAAAGGAATTCATGAAAAATATGCAGCAAAGTGATGTTCAATCGTTCATTGAAAAGGTATTTTCACAAGTGATCCCTGACAATATGCAAGGTATGATGAACCAAAATGATGGCGGCTCACAAAAAGTAAATGCCAGATCTGAACATCCTTTACATGCCGAAGTATTTGAAACCCACTTATATGTCTTCGTAAGAATTCCAATACAAGATGAATCTTGGCTAAAGAAAATGAAACTATACCATACATCTAACCAATCCATCATCGAGGGGATTCCCGAAGAGTCAGATCGTCATGTCATAACACTCCCCGCACCTGTAAAGAAAAAAGGAGCATCAGCCCAATATAAAGAATCAACATTGGAAATACGGCTTCAAAAAAGTTTCAATACACAGTATTCAGAAATCGATGTATCGGAAATTTAAGTGGCTTCACGGGACCTCACTGATGTTAAGGTGCGGTTCCAGTTATTTCTTGGTTCAATTTTTTTAGATTTGGGTACATTATAGAGAGCTAATAAATGGTACAATTGATTTTTTCCCATGGAATGGAACCATTCTCGCAAAAAAAAAGCGCACCCCATGTTAATGGGATGCACTTTTCTATTAATCTATTATTTTCCGATGAATTGTTGAGTCCAGTAGTTACCAGATTCTACGTAACCTACTCCAATATGAGTAAAGCTAGGGTTCATGATGTTTTCACGGTGTCCTTGGCTATTCATCCAAGCTTGTACCACTTCTTCTGGTGTTTGTTGACCTTGTGCGATGTTTTCGCCAGCTGTTTTATAGCTGATTCCGAATTGTTTCATCATATCGAAAGGTGAGCCGTAAGTCGGGCTATTGTGGTCAAAATAGTTTTTATCTTTCATGTCTTGAGACTTGATACGTGCAACTTTGCTCAACTCATTGTCGATTTTAAGAGCTGCCAAACCTTGTTTTTCACGTTCTGCATTCGTTAATTTAACAACTTCTTGTTCAAAAGCACTTAATTCAGAGCTTGTCTCTGGTTTTTTATCAGTTGATTTATCAGGTGTTACTTCTGGTGCTGCAGGTTTTGCTGCTGGTTTTGATTGGTTCGTTGTTCCAACTTCTTGTTGAGCTGGTTGTTGAACTGGTTGTTGAACTGGTTTTTGAACTGGTTGTTGAACTGGTTTTTGTTGTGCCTGCGCTGCAGGAATAGTGATATTGTATTTAGCTAGGTATTGGTTAAGGACTTTTTGCATATCCTCTTTATTCGTAGTTTTATAAGTTACTTGTTTCACTGTATCACAGTTGGCTGCTTCAGCTTGGTTAGCTCCTACTCCTGTGAATATAATAGCTGCAGCCGCTGCTGCTGACATAATCATTTTCTTTTTCATTCGTATTTCCTCCTGTGATGTTCATTTTTTGTTGTGCTTTGCTTCTGGAATTATCATAACATGCACTTTTTGTAATAAAGGCACCATCAATTTCCATCAAATTCACAGGATGCGAATGAAAATATACTTATAATCCAAGTTTCAGAGAAAACAAGCAGAAATCCTTTAACTATCTATGTTTCTGCCAATAGTATTAATACTCATATTTTTCCAGTAATTATTTGTCAATGGTAGTTACATAGAACCATTTCCATGGAATACTAATAACTTTTAGTTGACATATCGTTACTAACCGAATTATTATGACTTTCTTTACTTTTATGTTACAAATTTTTCGGTTTCACTTCGACATTTCCTCATTTTCCCCCTATCGTCTTGAACCGTTTTCCAAATAAAAAAACAATCCGGATTTAAGCCCGAATTGTTTTGATTTTGATGGTACATTCATCATTTCAGTTCTTCATCATTCATCTCGTCCATTTCTTTTTTTCCGCCATTTTGTTCGGGAGTGCTTGGTTTGCCTATGACGAATTCTTTCTTTGGCATGTTGTGCATGTCCCTTGCCGTTACGTGGGCATATACATAATAGGTACCTTCTTCATCAAAAGCCTTTTCCAGTTCATATATACCGTTCCCTTTATGTTTTACTGCTATCTTGTCATGGTCATCGCTATTCGCAAGCCAAATTTCAAAACTGACATCATCCGCATCTGTCACGACTTCGTCCCCATATGTTACTTTTGCCTGAAATTTCACAGGCTCATTCACTTTACCCTGAGTTGGATCGACAGCTAAATCGACATTTAACATTTTTGGAATCTCCTCTTTCTTGCCGCATCCAGCCAAAAAAATTAACGCCATGCAAAATAACATGATTTTTTTCATTTTTGAACGTATCCCCTTTTTATTAATTCCATTCTTCTTTTATATTCGGCAGGATGACCCTGACTGTTGTTCCCCTTTTTTCCTTGCTTTCTATTTCAATTTTACCATTTTGTAATTCCACCAATTTTTTGACAATGGACAGTCCAAGCCCTGAACCGCCATCAAAACGGCTGCGTGCTTTGTTCACACGGTAAAAACGATTCATGATATACGGCAGATCCGCTTCCGGAATCCCGTTGCCCGTGTCAGTTACCAGCAGTTCGCAATCATCTTTATGCTGAATTAGGGTAATATGAATCGCCCCTCCGGAATCCGTATACTGAATGGCATTATCAAAAATGTTATGTAGAATCTGTTCCATCCTTCCTTCATCCCCAAAAATAATCGGGTCTGGATCCAGGTCTAGCTTCAGGTCCAATTGTTTTTCCTTTATTATCGGTTCATATTTCACAAGTACGTCTTCAATGAATTGCGCATAGGCAATCGGGGTTTTATTTAACAAGAATGGAGCACTTTCCATTTTTGATAAGTCCATAAGATCTCCCACAAGCCGCTGCAGCCTAAGAGCCTCCCTTGAAATGAGGTGAAGGTATTTCCGTTGCTCTTCATCATTTTTCACGACACCATCCAATATGGCCTGCGTATATCCCTTTACGTAACTAAGCGGGGTTCTGAGCTCATGTGCAACATTTTCTAGAAATTCTTTTTTTCTTTCTTCTTCCAAATGAATGGAATTGGCCATATCATTAAAGGCTATTGCCAGTTTACCTATCTCATCATGACTCCTTACCTCGACCTGTATGTCATAATCCCCCTCTGAGACACGATGGGCCGCAGTCTCGATTTCCTTAATCGGACTGACTAGCTTTTTCAACCATTTAGTAGTAAACAAAATCGCGACAATCAAAAATAATAGAACCGCCGCCAACCATTTTGCAGCAAATTCCTTAAATAAGACCGTAATGGAATCTACAGGAATATATGTATAGATGATACCTTCGAGGCGATTTTCGTCAATCAGAGGTATGATGGCCGCTACGATGTTCTTTTCAAACCTTTTCTCATATCCTTCTTTTTCTACGGCTTTCCCATCTAAAAGCATTTGCCGTTCTTCTTCAGAAATAAGGGTATCGTAATTGATTTCAAAAGGCAGACAAGCACTCAATTCCCTGGGATTATTGACGACAAAGACTTCGCTGTCGTTCTTACTGTTAAACCATTCAACTTTTTGCTTAAAGTCCTCGCTGATTTCACCGCCGGAATAATCCGCCCCTAGCAATGATGCTTCATTGACTAAATCCGTTTTAAGCTTCTCCACATATAGATTCTTATAATAATATTGAGAAAGGGAGTAAGCGAACAGCACGGATAGGATGATGGAGGAGATAATGGTGAGCCATAATTTAAAAGAAAGGGTTCGCCATTCATAGATCATTTCTTTTCCTCTATCTTATAACCGATTCCCCAGACGGTTTGAATGTAATCGGCCGCTCTTAATTTCATTCGTAACGTTTTAATATGGGTATCCACAGTACGCAAAGATCCTCCATACTCACCGCTCCATACATTTTCAAGCAGTTGTTCACGGCTGAGTGCCTGGCTTTTATGGCGCATGAGGAATAAAAGCAATTCGAATTCTTTCAAGGTTAAATTGATTGGCTTCCCTTCCACTAAAACCGTTCTAGATTGTAAGTTCAAGCTAATTTTACCGAATCGGACATGGTTTTGATTCTCTTCATTCAATGATAATTTCCCTGTCCTTCGCAATACCGCTTCGACCCTTGCGACCAATTCTCCTGGATTGAAAGGTTTGACGATATAATCGTCGCCGCCAAGCTTCAGCCCTTTCACCTTATCCCATTCTTCACCTTTCGCACTGACGAATATCACAGGGATCTCCCCAATTTCACGAATTTCTTCACAAACGGAGAAACCGTCCATACCTGGCATCATGATATCCAATAGGATTAAATCCACTTCCTCTGTTTCAACCATACTTATAGCTTCTTTTCCATTCGCAGCTTGAAGGCATCGATAACCTGAGTTCAGCAAATACATTTCAACTAGATTACGCATATCTTCTTCATCATCCACGACTAAAATGGTGTAAACATGCATGTCATCTACTCCTCAACATCAATTGGAATGGACCTTCGCCGACTTTGATTGTTTTTTTAACATCGACTGTTTCAGCATCCATTACATACACTTCATCACTATCATATCCCGCTACGACCACATCTTCATTAAAGTTCGCCATTTCAAAGGGGTTGACGCCGACCACTTTGCTTTTGACTTCCTCATATTGATCATTCAATTTATATAAGGAGCTAGTCCCATGACTAAGGACAAATATCCCTTCCTCATTTTCCAGGAACTTTATCGGCATGGTTGGGGCCTTAAGCTTTTTCTTCAACTCTCCCGTTTTTGCCGAATAAATATAAAGATCTTCTTCCACTTGATCCCCATCACCGTGTCCTCCAATCCATATTTCATCCTTTTCTTCCCTTAATAATGTGCCTGTGCTGGCACTATGTACGGGAAATTCGAAATCGACCTTTTTCGTTTCAAGATTTATCACTGAACATTTGGTATCACCAAAATTAATAACATACAATCGATTCGCTTGCTCTCCTTGAAGAACGGTCAAGGGGCTTTTACCAACCTTGACAATATCCTGTTCCTCCCCATCAGCATTTAAAAAATAAATGGAGTGATTCGATTGATTGACCGCCACGATGCTTTTTCCATCACGTAACAACTGCATATTGACGATACCTTTTCCAATTTCCCAACTGTTTATCAGTTTTCCTGCAGATAAAGAGTACACTTGGACTTTCTCCATCTCTTTTCCATAAATCAGGATAGTATCTTTGTCTGCCAGGAGCAGGGCTCCGGTAAATGGTTCTGAAATATCCCATTTTGCAAAAGCATGATAGTTTTCGTCTATGAAAGTCAGTGAGGTATCCTTGATATTGACAGTTGCCAGGAAAGATTGACTTTTATTGATTTTAGTAAATGCATTACCGCTATTACACCCCGTAAGCAGTACGATGGCAAGAAAAAGCCCGCCCCACTTCATAATTTTAAGCTCCTTATTCATTAAATATCTATTTTTTAAAAATTTTAACAATGATTTGTGAAAAAAGTATGAAGCATAAAAGAATATTTGCTAACAAGCATCCGTACACACTCAAAAAATCATAATCTTTCCAATTCAGTGATATAGGCCATTACAATCTCATTTTTCATTTCTTCCGAAAGCGAAGATTCCATCACGCGTTTAATAGAAAGGTAAAATTTCTCCAATACTGGTTTTCGGGCGCGGGGATGCGCATTTTCATCCAAAAGCTCTCGTCTGATGAGTTCCGGCAACACTTCCCTTCCCCCTCCATCGTTCACCTTACGATTGTTCCATATGCTTAAATAAGCCACCAGTAATTCTTCTTGCCTGACATTTTCTTTCATAGTATCCCTTCCATCCATTACTAATTTATACATATTAATGTTCAAGTTTGTAAAGACTATCTTAATAATAAGATATCATGCTTTTTAAAATCCAAAAAAGGAGTGAGTACAATGTCTCAAGTATACCGCTGTCCGAATTGCCGGACAAATAAATCTCGCTTCAATCTCATTCAGCAAGTAGCAACACCCATTAAAAAGGATCCCCAATCCGGTGAGATTGTTGAACAATATTCGAACGACTCCCTTCTGCCATTCCATCTAGCATATAATGGTCCTGAAGTTCGGGTTCAGTGCGCTGCCTGCGGATTGATAGAAGACGAAAAGACATTTGCCGCCTTTGGAATGCAACAATAAAAATGGTCAGACCCCTATGTGGGTCTGACCATTTTCTTAATCATTTCCTACTGACATCTTAGCCCGGTCTATGGCAATTGGAATGGCTTTTCCATCCTCATATCCTTCATCCAATAAAGCATTCGCGATTTCTATAGCCTTTTCCCTGACATCTTTATCTAGATTCTTCATCGAATTTGGGTAATCGTTCTTATTCCATGGCACTGATACCGCCTCCTTAATAAGAAAGTCTTCTTTTCACGTTTCCCTTCTTTAATGGGCGGTAAACGTTTATCGGGCCGCTTTCGCTTCCAAAGCTTTCAACTGACCGATCAACATTTCCTTATCCAACTTTTCCCCGATCATGACGATATTCAATGGCATTTTCATCATTTCATTCATATACATCGGCATTCCGTAGGAGTATTGGAATAAATGCGGGTATTGTGAATGTGTAAAGGAAATATATCCTTTCATTCGATAGACCGTTTCCGGCAGTGCTCTAAGCCACTCTTCAAAATCGGTTTGTGCCACAGCACCTTCAAATGTATGAACGATTGCAGTTAAGTGCAAATGGTCATGTACATCAAGCTTTTGATGTCCATTATGCCTTTTTCTTTGCATTTGCTGCAATGATGCCAATGAAACGGCTGCATACTCCGTCAATAAACATACAGCATCCGTATTCAGCGCCTGTATCGTATATATTAGCTGTGCGGCCTCCATCTCACTTACCATATCCGCTTTATTCAATAAAATGAAATCGGCATGATGGATTTGCTCTGCAAGCAACTGTCGAAGCTGCGGAGACAGTTTCTCCCGATCGCGCCACCTTAATAAATCGACGACCGTGATGATCCCTTTATACTCCAGCTTTTTGGCGAAAATCGGCGACATTATGCCATCCAATACTTCAACTGGATGAGCTGCACCCGTCGTTTCAATATAAACCGCATCCAGTTCATTTTCGGTTAGTAACTCATGAAGCTGAACCTCCAGTTTATCTTGAATTGTGCAGCAAATGCACCCGTCAAACAACTCCTTCAGAGGCACTCCATCACCAATGAGTCCGCTGTCAACCGATACACTGCCGAGCTCATTTAAAAGCACTGCCACTTTTCTGCCCGCTTCACTTTCCTGTTTTAAAATATTTCGAAGAAGCGTCGTTTTCCCGCTGCCGAGAAAGCCGCCCAATATGTACACTTCGGTCGTTTTCATTCTTATCTGCTCCTATAATCCGGTTAAATTCGATTCCGTTAAATTTTATCATAACTAGCTTACTAAAGCACTTGCCGGATTCACATAAAAAAACCAGCCCGTAAGCTGGTTTTAGACTAGACATTTTCGAAGAAAAGCGAGTTCGACTGCAGTTTTTTATTTAAAAACATCCAGTCGATTTCAGAAATCCTCTCCCTTTCCGCCGACTGTCCCCCGAGCCTCCTCGGCGCAAGCGCCTGTGGGTTCTCGGCTAGCCAGTTATTTGGCAGGAGTGTAGCAAGTTTCTTCAATCTTGCGAGATTTCTTTCCTATAAAATAGAAAAAACACAAAGGGATTAATGTTTTTTAAAAAAATCAAGATTAGGTGAGACCATTCCGACTTCCCTTTTTTCTACAAATAGAAACCATCCCGTAGACTGGCTTTTCAACATTGATTCATGCTTGAACTTCGTCTTTTTCGTAAATCGGCACCCATCCTGCAGCTGTTACGAAAATCCGGACAGCAACAGTTTTCCTATCTTCCGCGAGCGTGAAATAATGTCTTGTTGATTCTGGTACACTAATAAGATCTCCTGGATTAAGCCGTACATCAAACCACTGTTTATCATTGCCTTCAATGGCAAAGATACTCGTTCCGCCTGCTATGAAACGCACTTCATCATCTTCGTGATGGTGTTCCTGCTTAAAGTTTTCAAGCATTTGATCCAAGTTCGGATTTGCATCGGATAATGTGATGATATCATGGGCTTTATAGCCTCTTCTTTCAGAGATTTCCGCTATCTCTGATTGGAATGTTACAAGGATTTCCTCCTTGTCAGCATCTGATAGATCGTATTTTTCTACAAGATGTGCAGGTAATTTAGAAATGTCCCATTGCTCATAAATAACCCCTTGTGTTTCTAAAAAACCTTTTACCTGTTCACCGTTTTCAATAACCTCGTTTGTTTCATGGAATCTGATCGTCGCCATCATTCATTCCTCCTCTATGAGTATTTATCTTATAGAACCTGCAAACGCCTTTTGTTGATTAAGTAACAGTTGATATTGAAATAAAAATTCGCAGGCTTCAAGTATTCTTTTTGCCTCGAATCCGCTTTTGCCCCAAACCGTAATGCCATGATTGCGTATCAGCACAGCGCCAGAGTCTTCTTCGACATGCGGCTTGAACTTATCGGATAGCAGCGGTATGTCAGCGTGATTATATATGATTGGAATCCGAAGCTCCGAATCTTCATCCCACCGACCGGTCGCTTTAATGATTTCATGATTACGAAAGGAAACTTGGCCTTCATCTCCGTACAATTCCGATATCACATTATTTTCAACTGTATGGACATGGAGTACACAGTTCGCATTGGTTTTTCGGTAAATGTCTGTATGAAGTAACATTTCGGCCGATGGTCTTAGGTTCGTATCTTCAACTGGTTTTCCTTTTAAATCCACCAGTAAAAAGTCCGAATCCGATTGCTTCCTTTTATCCTTACCACTTGCGGTAATATAAAAGAAAGGGCTCTTAGGTTCGCGGATGGACAAATTCCCGCTTGTTCCCATAAACCAATCCCTTTCGGCCAGTTCAGCTTTAATATCTGCCAACTCAAGCAATTCTTTAGAATGAGTGTTCACGCTTTAACCACCTCCTGCTGCTTTATAATGTCAATTACATCAAAAAATGTTTCGAATCCTTGATGTGGAATTCCTTCCCTACCGCATTTTTCAAGCAATATGTCACGGGCTATGACAAAATCGGCCTGTTTTGCCGCTTCAAAATCCGTAACTGAATCTCCAATAACGAGTTTAAAATCTTCCGGACCCGCAATTTCCCTCATAATGGATGGCTTGCAGCAACCGCAATCATTACTACATTGCTCATCACAAGCATGTGGCCACTCAATATAAATCTTTTCCTTATCAAAAAATGCATGGTTGCAATAAACGGACTCTGTTGGCAAGATATCATTCAAAAGGGGTGAAATGAAAAAATCCATGCCCCCGCTTACAATATATAAAGGGATATTGGCTTGTTTCGTATACTCAACGAATTCATAAAACCCTGGACGAATGCCGGCCGTTTTTCTTACATATTGGATTATGTCATCCTTCAAGCCACTATCAAGCAGGGAAAACATATCCCCAACTCCTGAAGATATACTGATTTTTTGCTGAAGGACACCGTCTTTCAACGCTTCCCATTCCGGAGGCGCAAATTTCTTCATAATTGAAATGATATTATCTGTGTTGGTGATCGTTCCGTCAAAATCACAAAAGATGATCGGTTTCATTATTTCTTATAGGCCTCCCCACAACACAAGAGCTTTTTTTAGGGTTTCTTCCTCAGCCGCCGCTTCAGAAAGTTCCTTTCCTGCCAGAACGGCTTCCACCGCAGAACGGAAAGCCTTGGCACCGCCCTCTGCTCCGTCAGGGTGCCCGTGAATTCCGCCTCCGGCATTAATCACACTATCAAGCCCGAAATCCTTGATTAGGTCCGGAACCATGCCCGGATGAATGCCTGCAGAAGGAACAGGGAAGGCTTTTTTCCATGAAAGTTCATCTTTTGTCAGAGCTTCAGCAATCGCTAAGGTCTCCGTTTTTTCAAGTGCGACATTTCCATAAGGGGAAGGGAACAAGGATAAATCCGCACCTGATAATCTTACTAATTTACCAAGCAATAATGGATAGCCGATACCATAAAATGATGAAGATGCCAATGCCCCGCTATATGCGGGGTGCGCCATGATCGGCAGCTTTATACGATCATGTTCACTCAAGGCCTGCAATACATCCAAACCATATGTATGAACGTTGAACAATAAAGCATCTGCCCCTGCTTCAGCCGCTTGCTCTGCCTTATCCAATAATTCAAAAGTTTTCCCAGATAGATTGACAGCATATAAAGTACGGTGGCCAGTGGTTTCATAGACTTCATTCAATATTCTTTTTCCCGTTTTTATTCTATCGAAAAATGGAGTCAGTTCCTGGTCGAAGAGGATCTCATCATCCTTAACTAGGTCGACACCTCCCAATGCTTGTTGCTTCAGTTGCTCATTATGAAATGTTAGGTCTCTTCCCAATACGCCTTTAAAGATGCTCATCACCAAGGGCCGGTTAAATACGCCAAGCTTTTCCCTTATGCCTTCAATGCCAAATTGCGGCCCGGGAAAAGCTTTTTGAATATCACCGACAAAATCCAAGTCTATAAGTTTTATTTCACCGTCCAATGAAAGTTTGCCGAAGACCGTCGTAAGGATTGCAGGTAAATCATTGGAGAAATTCCTTGCCGGATAGGCAATTTTAATCAGCGAACGGTATACTTTCCGATTAAAGTAGCTGTTTGCCCTCTCTTCTTCAGATAGGGGGGTCACCGATACGACGCGTCCCTTATGTTTTTCCAGTTGTTTCTGTACCAAATGCGGCAAGTCCGTCCATGTCCCGACAGTCAGACCCAAGGCAATGCTCTCTGCTTTTTTCTCATGATTTCCAATAAGGTCATGAATTAAATAAGTAGCGACTATCTCGCTCATCTGATCACTCCTATAACACGTTAGTAAACTCTCGATGTCACTATTGGTCTGAGATGGTCTCAAAATGGCAAAAGCCCCTTCATAAAGAAGAGGCTTTAAAAAGCCATCTTCTTATCTCCCAGCCATCGGCTGCAAGAATTAGCACCGTGCCTTGTGGATTTCAAAAAAATCCGGCGGAAGGATTCCGCCCCATTTTACAATGGAATTACGGTCGGTTGCTGGGCTTCATCGGGCTAGTCCCTCCACCTGCTCAAAATAAGAAAACGCTGATATATAAGTTGCATCCAAGTATCGAAAGATTAAGAATTTATTTTGTATTCTGACAGGTAATTCCTACTTTGTCAATAAGTTTTAACTATTTAAAGGTGAACCTTATTGCATTAAAATAAGTTTAATGTCCGTATTCGTTCCACAGCCTCTTGCAGCCGTTCTTCCGAAGTCAGTAGCCCTACCCTGACATAACCTTCGCCAAATTCACCGAACCCATTCCCTGCGGCAACAGCTACATGGGCATGCGTTAATAAATAGTCCGCAAAACTCTCGGACGTAAAACCTCCAGGTACCTTGAGCCAGGCAAAAAACGATGCCGCTGGAGCTTTGACTTCCCATCCGATGGACCTCAATCCCTCAATGAAAACATTCCTTCGCCCCTCGTACATTTGCACTAACTGCTCTACACAGGTCTGTGAGTCAAGCAAAGCGCTTGCCGCAGCTTCTTGTATCGCCGGGAAAAGACTCACATAAAGATGGTCTTGTAATAGTTCAAGAGCTTCTATTACACTCTTATTGCCCACTGCGAAGCCGACTCTCCACCCTGCCATATTGTATGTTTTCGATAGAGTGTATATTTCAACTCCTACATCCTTCGCTCCCTCCGCCTGGAGAAAGCTTATCGGTTTTTTTCCGTCGAATCCGATCGCCCCATAGGCGAAATCATGGACCACACAAATTGAATGTTCTTTTGCAAAGGAGACGGTTTCATCAAAGAAACTTTCAGTTGCAGAAGCGCCTGTGGGATTATTCGGATAATTCAAGAACATCATTTTGGCTTTATCAAGAACTTCTTTATGTATGTCATCGTATTTCGGAAGAAAATCATTTTCTTCTGTCAAGGGCATCAGTTCGGTCTTTGCCTGGGCTAAAACAACACCGGATAGATAATCCGGATAGCCGGGATCTGGAACAAGGATTGTATCACCTGGATTCAATAAACACTGCGGAAGTTCGACAAGACCTGCCTTTCCCCCGAAGAGAATCGCCACTTCACTATTCGGATCCAGCTTGACACCGTATTCCCGTTCATAAAAGACGGCAGCAGCATCTTTTAAATATTGATGTCCCCGGAATGGCGAATATTTATGATTAATCGTTTTTTCAGCGGCAGTTTGCAAACTTTTGATGATATGTTCCGGCGTCGGCTGATCAGGGTTTCCCTGGCCTAAATTAATGACATCATGTCCTTGCTCCGTGATTGCATTGACTTTTGCGACCAGTGAAGCAAAAAACTGCTTGGGCAGGTCCTGAAGCAGTCCGGATTTTTCGAATTGCACCATTTATACACCTTCTCTGAAATTTCTTGAAATTCTAGTCACAAATGATATATGTTTATCGTAGTCTTGTAAAGCATTTTTTACATGTAGGGGGTTTAAACGATGAAGTGGAAAATAGCTTGTATTCAAATGGATATAGCTTTCGGGCAACCAGATATCAATTTTCAGGTTGCAGAACAATGGATGGAAAAAGCAGCTCGGTCCGAACCCGATATCGTCATATTACCAGAGCTTTGGACAACCGGATACGACTTGACCAGGCTGAATGATATTGCTGATCAAGAGGCAGAAAAAACGATTGAATTTCTTAACACACAGGCACAGAAACACCAGTTTCACATCATCGGCGGTTCCATTGCGAAAAAAACAAGCAAGGGAATCTATAACACCATGATCATCATCGATAAACACGGAAAGCTCATTAAAGAATATGATAAGCTTCACTTATTTCAATTAATGGATGAACATCATTTCCTGCAGCCAGGTGAAAAAGATGGTTTATTTACCCTTGATGAAAAAATATGTGCCGGGTTCGTTTGTTATGACATTCGTTTCCCTGAATGGCAGCGAGCCCATACCGTTCAAGGCGCGGAAGTTCTATTCGTTACGGCTGAATGGCCAAAGCCGAGACTCGATCACTGGAGAGCCTTATTGATAAGCCGTGCCATCGAGAACCAAGCCTATGTTGTAGCCGTTAATCGTACAGGTTCGGATGTCAATAATATATTTGCGGGCCATTCCTTGATTATTGATCCATGGGGGAATATCATAAGTGAAGCCGGAGAAGGAAACGAACTATTGACAGGCACTTTGGACTTCAACAAAGTTACGGAAGCACGTAACAAAATACCTGTATTCGAGGATCGCCGTCCTGACTTTTATTAATTTACCCATTGACAAACTATTTAAAAAGTTGATATTATTTTCCCGAAGATTAAAATTTCAGAAAACATTTACTCTTATCAAGAGCAGGCTGAGGGATAAAGGCCCTATGAAGCCCAGCAACCGACTGTAATACCATTGTGAAATGGGGCGGATCTTCCGCCGGATTATTAAATCCACAGAGCACGGTGCTAATTCCACCAGAATTCATTTTCTGGAAGATAAGAGGTCCGAAGTCAAAACTTCTGCCTCTTTCTATATGAAAGAGGCTTTTTTATTCTTATTTTGAATCTGGAGGGGAAAAGAATGACTCAAAACCATTCAAATTTTAAGAGATTGACAAACGAAACAGCTATAACCCTTGCAAAAAAACTTGGGTTGGTCAATGCGGATGCAAGTTTGAAATGTAATGAAATCGGCGATGGAAACTTAAATTATGTTTTTCATATTACAGACACGGTCACAAACAAAGGTCTAATAATCAAACAAGCGGTCCCTTATGCCAAGGTACTTGGTGAAAGCTGGCCGCTGACATTGAAAAGGGCAGCCATTGAAGCGAATGCGCTGATTCATTTCAGAAGTTATTGCCCCGAATTCGTACCGCAAGTCTACTATTCGGATGAACAGCTTGCCATCACAGTCATGGAGGATTTATCGCACTTGAAAATCGTTAGAAAAGGATTGATCGATGGCGATTCATATCCATTGCTTTCACAGCATATTGGTGAGTATGTTGCGAAGACGGCATTTTATACATCCGATTATCATTTAGAACCCTCTTCGAAAAAGGAGGTGGCCCGACACTTCACGAATCCCGAACTCTGCAAAATCACTGAGGTCTTTATTTTCACGGATCCATTTTTTGAGGAACTCCCTGGAGATTTCGAGGTGGAATTGAAAGATGCCGCCAAAAAAATATGGAATGATCAAGAAGTGATACTTGAGGTCGCCAAGCTGAAGCAAAGCTTTGAAACCGAGCAGGAAGCCTTGCTTCATGGAGATTTACATACTGGAAGTATATTTGCAAGTGTAACTGAAACAAAGGTTATTGACCCGGAATTCGCTTTTTATGGGCCAGTTGGTTTTGATCTTGGTCAATACACCGCCAATCTTCTCTTTCAGGCAGTCACACGCAATGGCGCTGGAAAGGAAGAGATTTTCACGCTCCTTCATGAATTTTGGAATGCCTTTGAAGAAACTTACACCAAATTATGGGAGGTCCAAAATAAAAGTCCATTCCGCCATGTGAAGGGTTATCTGCCTTATTTACTGACAAAATTCAAAAAAGATGCATTCGGCTTTGCCGGCTGCGAACTGATTCGGCGAACCATTGGCCTTTCCCATGTAGCCGATTTAAACGTCATTGAAGATAAAGAAACAAGGATCGCAGCCAAAACGGCAACATTGGAAATCGGTACTTTTTTAATTAAAAAACGGGGAGAATTGGATGTTCCAGCCGTCATTGAAGCGTTGAAGCAACGGACACTGCCATCTTACTCAACCATTTAAAAGGAGACCTGCACATGACTACACTAGCACCCTTACCATATTCGGTACATTGGGATGATACCCATATTACATTATTAAATCAACAAGCCCTTCCTTCCATAACTGAATTTATTGAACTTCATTCTGTTGATGATGTATATGACAGCATTTTGTCATTAAAAGTTCGCGGTGCCCCAGCAATTGGGCTGACGGCAGCATTTGGTGTTGCACTTGGCGCCAAGAAGGAAACAACCGCTGAATTAGGGGAATTCAAGAAAAATGTAACGAGGCATATTGAAAAACTCGCCTCTTCACGGCCTACTGCAGTCAACCTTTTTTGGGCGTTAAGGAGGATGGAGAACACCTTGCAGGCTGCTCAAAGCATTTCAACTGCCAAGGAAGCACTTGTATCGGAGGCTAAAGCCATCTTTGCTGAAGATGAAGAAATGTGCAGGAAAATCGGGGAACATGGTTTATCCCTATTCAATAGAGGAGATTCCATTCTTACTCATTGCAACGCTGGCGGAATCGCCACGGCTCGGTATGGCACAGCCTTGGCTCCCTTCCACCTGGCTAAAGAAAGGGACTTTCCGCTAAAAGTGTACGCATGTGAAACAAGGCCTGTCCTGCAAGGGGCGCGTTTGACGGCTTGGGAATTGATGCAAGCGGGAGTTGACGTCACTTTAATTTCTGATAATATGGCTGCCCATACGATTCACCAGAAAGGAATAAAGGGAATTATCGTCGGGGCCGACAGGATTGCGGCAAATGGAGATACTGCCAATAAAATCGGGACGTTGGGATTGGCCATATTAGCCAAGCACTTTGGTATCCCCTTTTATGTGGCCGCACCATCAAGCACATTCGACCTTTCTATCGAATCCGGCACATCCATCCCGATCGAAGAACGGAATGGAACGGAAATCACCTTCATTCAAGGTGTAAGGATCGCTCCGGAAAACGTGAAGACTTTCAATCCAGCCTTCGACGTTACACCGAATCATCTAATTACAAGCATCATTACCGAAAACGGCATCATAACACCGGATTTCTTCAAAAACATTCCGCATTTTGTTAATTGATCCAGGTTCCTTTTATGGTGTTAAAAAACGAGAAGGATTTTTTATCCCTCTCGTTTTTTAAAGGTGATCGTATTAAGATTATTCTTGCGAGGTCTATAATACAATATTTAAATTTGAACATCTTCAGTTAATATTAGGATGTCTTCGATAATAAAAGAGCATAGGACATTCTTATTATTTTGAAAAGAACTCCTGAAGTGCCTTTTTATTTTCGGTACAGTCCATTTCCAAAACGGCTCCGGACTGGGGATATATTTCATCTTTAAAGCTTCCTTTCACTGGAACCCTTAAGGTCTCGACCGTGTCCGGTGTATGGAAGACGGCTTTGGGACCCATTTCCATTATTGTTTTCAGTCCAATATCCGTATCCAAGTACGAGAGTCCTTGTTCGATTATACTAGGAAGGGCTGCCAAACCTTCGAAGGATGAGATTTGATTTATAAACGCTGTTTTTAATTGAACCATTACTTCTTGTTGACGCTCAACCCTGCCAAAATCACTTTCATCGTCATGTCTAAAACG
Organism: Peribacillus sp. S4; assembly: GCF_046715815.1. Classification (NCBI taxonomy): domain Bacteria; kingdom Bacillati; phylum Bacillota; class Bacilli; order Caryophanales; family Bacillaceae; genus Peribacillus; species Peribacillus sp. S4. The sequence continues at coordinate 3,189,494 of NZ_CP175708.1, forward strand.
GACATATTTCAATAATTCCTCACCATGTAAAACATTTTTACCGACGCTTGCTTGGATGCTCATATCATCTATGATTTCCTGATCCACATTCACCGCCACCCCCTCAGGGGCAAGTAAATCCACCATCTTCACAAATCCCTTAAAGTCGATTACCGCTACATGGTCGATCTTGACATCGAAGTTTTCCTGTATGGTTTTCTTGAGCAATTCCCTTCCACCATAATAATAAGCAGCATTTATTTTGTTATATCCTGATTTATTCCCGGGGATTTTCACATAACTATCACGCATAATCGAAGCCAGCTTCAGTTTCTCCTGCTCAGGAAAGTATTTTGCCAGGATAATCGCATCTGAACGAGATTTTTGCTCTCCCCTTGTGTCAACACCAATTAACAGAAATGTTTTATCGCTTTCCTTAGTCTCTTCATTGGTTAGTTTTTTTTCCGTACCTTCATTTCCATTTTGTTTGGGTAAAGGGGCATAGATGCAGCCTGCCAGAATCAAGACCAATAGATATATGAACAATACCTTTTCTTTCATTACCTCACCTCATCGGAAAATTACCCCTATTCTCTGCCTAATTTTGGAATTCTATGCATGAAACGAAAAAAAAGCCTGCCAACGATAACCGCTGACAGGCTTTTCAATCAAAATCATTTATTGATTTCTTTCTTTAATACTTCCACTGCCTTTTTCACTTGTGTGTCGTTCTTAAGGATTTTCTCCTGGATGACCTGCATCAATTTCACGGTAGTATCATCCTTAATGGTGCCGGTTTCTTTAATTTTTTGTTCCCTTTGGAATGCTGTGACCGCATTCTTGGTTGCTTCATCGAAGAATCCATCTATCTTCCCTGGATCATGGCCTGCTTCCTTCAGCATCTCTTCAGCTGCTTTCACTTCACTCGAAGAATCGGATGCTTTCAATTCCTTATCAGGCGAAATGTACGGAAGGCTGGCATAATCAGGAAGCTTCACAGTAATATCCGGCTTGATCCCTTTTTTATGAATCCAATTGCCTTCAGGAGTCAACCATTTAGCTACCGTATATTTGAAGTTAGATCCATCTTTAAAGTCTTTGGCTTGCTGCACTGTCCCTTTCCCAAATGACTTGACACCGATCAATGGAATGTCCGCAGACTCACTGACAGCCGCTGCAACGATCTCAGAAGCACTGGCACTTCCATCATCAATCAACACGACTACCGGGATTTTCAGTTCTCCATCATTCTCCGATTTATAGACATCTTTTTTCCCGCTGCGATCCTCAACTTGAAGGACCACTTTCCCATTAGGTATGAACAGGCTTGCCATTTCTATTGCTTGATCAAGAAGTCCTCCTGGGTTTCCTCGCAGATCCAATACGAGACCCTTCATGTCCTTCTTCGACATTTCTTCAAGCGCCGTTTTCAACTCTTGGACTGTATGTTCGGAAAAACTGGTCACTTGAATTTTTGCAACTCCATCATCAAGCATTTCCGCATATACCGTTTCAATCGGAATTGTGTCCCGTTTAATGGTGAGCTCAATCGGTTCCGACTCACCAGCTCTTGAGATGGATAAATCCACTTTCGTTCCCTTTTCGCCCCTGATTTTCAGGACAGCTTCAGAAGAGCTGAGTCCTTCAACACTTTTACCGTCCACACTTAATATGATGTCATTCGGTTTTACCCCTGCTTTTTCTGCTGGGGATCCTTTTATCGGTGAGACCACCATGATTTGTCCATCCTGCTCCTGAATCTCAGCACCGATTCCTTCAAAAGATGAAGAGATGCTCTCACGGAAACTCGATGCTTCCTTTTTATCCATATAAGCAGAATAGGGATCATCCAATGATTTGATCATTCCATTAATTGCGCCGTCAACCAGCTTTTCTTCATCAACCTCTTCATAATAGTCATCTTTTATCTTATCGTATGTAGAATACAGCTTTTCAAATTCCGCATGCTTATCCGGTGCTAATGACTCTACTTTTTTATCTCCAAAGGTCAAGGCTATTGTAGTAATCCCTGCAGTTAGAAATATGACTAAGAAAATCCCCATAATGAACGTAAACTTCTTTATTTTTATGAATTTCCCTGCCTCTTTTGTCTGTTTTTGATTTTCTTCTTCCACTGAAGCCTCACCACTTTCATTCTTCATGACGATATAAACGATTTCATTCCTATTTTATCAGCTTTCTTGCCAATCGAAAAATAATAGTTATCAAAAATAACAACTTATAGCCATATGTATTTTTTAAAAAACTTCAAATCATGGAGAATGCTCCAAGGACAACTGGCATCTCCTGATATTACAAAAATGCGGATACCTGGAACAAATGAGCCTGTATCCAACATGCTATTATACAGCATCACTTATTCCTGGTCACCCGCCTGTCATTTACATAAAATTATCAGTCCTGGATAGCTGCTTCCAATGCCACTTCAACCATTTCGTTAAAGGTTGACTGGCGCTCATCCGCCGACGTTTCCTCACCAGTTAAAATGTGATCGGAAATGGTCAATACGGATAAAGCTTGGCGTCCAAATTTAGCAGCAAGCGTGTAAAGGGCCGCTGATTCCATTTCTATCGCAAGTATTTGGTATTTTGCCCATTTTTCCAATTCACTATTATCGTTATAAAACTGATCGGCCGTAAATACATTACCGACCTTCAATTGCAAGCCCTTTGCCGTGCCGGCGTCATAAGCTTTTCTAAGTAATTCGAAATCCGCGGTCGGGGCAAAGTCCACCCCGCCGAAAGTCATGCGGTTCATTTGGGAATCGGTGGAAGCACTCATGGCAAGGATCACATCCCTGACTTTTACATCTTTTTGAATCGCTCCTGCAGTTCCCACACGAATCAACTTCTGGACATTATAGCTATTCATCAATTCATTCACGTAAATCGAAATGGATGGGACACCCATGCCTGTACCTTGTACAGAAATTCGTTTTCCTTTATATGTCCCTGTATATCCAAACATGTTACGAACTTCATTATAAAGTTTAGCATCCTCTAAAAATGTTTCAGCAATATATTTTGCACGCAACGGGTCCCCAGGAAGTAAGACCGTTTCCGCAATTTCATTCTCTTTTGCACCAATATGTACGCTCATACGACTATGTCCTCCTTAACTTGTGGTTGAAATGATATTCAAAAACTACTATACCATATCAACCACAAGTTAGGAAAATCGAACCTTATCTGGAACTTGAAAAACTGGAAATCACGAAACGACTTTTGGCACCCTTCCTAAATCGCAAACAAAACGGCGGAGGTCCGCCGTCTTTTTTTTAATGGTTAATAAAATTAAGGGAAAGGAAGCTGCTAACCGTCTTATGACAGGTTACTCATCGACTTCTTCATCAATTATGCATTTTTCAAGAAGATATTCGAATGTGATGTCAGCAAGATCTTCAACTTCAGCTTCTGTTGGAAGATAGCCCCGTCTTATCAATTCTTGAAAAAAGAATTCCGCTATCTCTTCTGTATCAATAAAAACCTCAATTTCTCGCAAATCATCGCCCCCTTATTTAAAGGTCTATGAATGTGTAGAGACAAATATACCAGTAAGGCATCCCTTAATGGAAAAACATATGAAGGGTCTATCGTTATCAAGTTCCATTCTTGTTCAATTTGAATGGATACTTCTATAGGGAATTTGGAAATTGCCCTTTATAGGTGTCTTTCACTTCGTTTGCTTCTTTTTATGATCTGGATAAATTTCCTCTGCCGCCTTTTCTATTTTAGCAAGGGCGATTTTCATGATGTGACGATATTCATCATCGCCAAAATGTTCGTAGAGCTTACAATAATCATTATATAAATCCAACAGGCCATCAATCATTTCCTTTTTTTCATCTTTTGTCATTGTCATTTCTCGCTCACCTTTACCAGGGTTGTTTTGTTTAGCAATGATAGCAAGCTCATTTTTCTTTTGAGGAAGGAGCAGACCCAACTTTTTAATGATTCCATCTGCACGTTTAGCATCGGCAATCAAAGTCAGTTCTTCTTCATGCGCTTCAAGCCATTCACTATCAGAGATTCTTGATAACTCATAGATTACATCCTCCCAGGCATTTTCCTTATAGCGCCAAATTTCCGTTCGATAGCCGATAATCTTGAAATAATCCTGTTCATATCCATCCACTTGGACCAAGTCACCTAATAAAAATTTATATTCAATATCGATTTGTTCTTTCGGATAAAGGATTTCTCCTTCATATTCATTTATCGATTGCAATGTTTTTTCGATATAAAGACCTTCACTATAGTTCACTTCATACACATAAGCACCATCGAGAAATTTTACATCGGTTATATTCCCGACTGTCCCATACATTGTTATTACGACTGTATCGCCTAATTTAAATTTCGGCTGTTTTTTTTTGCCCATAAGAGACATCCCCCAATATGGTCCTTATCGTTTGATTAGTAAATTATATGCACAAACAAACATGGAGGTTAATGGAATTAAGCGGGCATATTGCTCATTTAGCTAATTAACCGGCCCATTTATTTAAGGGCACTACAACCAAAAACCGCCTCATTTAATGAGACGGTTCGTAGTGGGGATAGTGAGCGTCACTTTCGTTCCTTCGTCGGGGACGCTCTCAATTTGGAATTTCCCTTTTAATTCCTCCATTATCTGAATGCATGTCGCTACACCTAATCCGTTTCCATCCGGTTTGGTGGTATAAAAGGGCATACCGATATTTTTTAAATTCTCGGGACTTATACCTTTTCCATCATCACTGATCACTAATCTTATATATTGGGAGATGGAATCGTGATGCAGTTCAATCTGCCCCCTTGCTTCGATGGCTTCACATGCATTATTCAAGACATTCAGAAGAACCTGCCTTAACCGGTTTCTGTCTGAATAAACAATGACGGATTGTGTCATGCCATTAATTATTCTTACATGAGAACTCGGAATTGAGGAAGTATAGGTATCCATAATTTCATCAAGGAAATCCTTTAAATCGATTTTCTCCCATTCCAGTTGATGCGGTTTTGCCAAATCAAGAAGTTGTGTTACAAATACATTGACCCGATCCACTTCATGAAGCATGACATCGCTATATTTTTCTATCAATGATTTATCATGATCCTGGCTCTTCAATAATTGGAAAAAACCCTTTATTGTCGTCAATGGGTTCCTGATTTCATGGGCGACACCGGCAGCAAGCTGGCCTACATACTTCAATTTTTCCGTACGGACGATTTCCTTCTCACGATCTTCTATCGTTTCCATCATTCTTAGAAAGGCAAGGTTCAATTTTTCCATTTCCTCGAAGCTTCTTTTATCGGAAATGATGAATTCCTTTCCTCCTATGAAATCCTCTGTTGCTTCGACAAGTTCTTGAACTGGCCGAACGAGGGTCTTTGTTAGTAAATAGACAGCCAGAATGATAGAAACAAAAACGATGCTGTAGATGGTCAGGTACCGTGTCAATAGGTCATTCAAAGGCTGAAACACCTGCTTCTTATCAGCACCCACAACAACAAACCATTTATTCTCTGTTTGGGCTATCGTATGGACAGGCTTGATGGAATATATTTTTTCCCCATTCTCTGCACTGTACAAATCATCCGATAACGAAGCTTCCATCAGCTTATCTTTTGTTAATCCCATTTCTCTCAAGGCAGAATCCTGCATAATGCCATGTGGGTCTTTTTTCGAAATCATGATGCCTTCCTGGTTGATCATGAAAAAGTTCACTGGGTATTTATCACTAATTTCATCAGCTTTTTTTTCCATCATCTCCCACAACCCTTCCAAACGGAAAGCTGTGGATACGACTCCGATCATTTCCCCTGCATGATCATATACCGGCGTACTCAGAGCTATAATCGGTTCTGAGAAAGCCCGGGTTTTATATACGTCTGAAAGGAACTCATGACCTTCTATTGCCTCTTTGAACCATATTCTCTTCGCGAGGTTATCCCCGATCATTTTATTGGATGTATCTGCAATGACATTGCCTTCCATATCCAAATGCATAACTCCGTAATAATTTCCTTTTGCATCGATAAACTTTTTTAGTTCATCTGACTTCTCTTCTTTTGAGTGGCCAGGATTGATGATTGCAGAATTTGCACTCATTAATTTCACATCACTGATCCGTTCGTTCAAATAGCTGTATGTTTCATTTACAATATTCAGTGAACCTGCATTCAGGGCATTTTTTGCTTCCTTCTCCAGAAGGGAGCGTTGTGATCCATAGGATATGATTCCCAAAATCAGAAGAGGAACACTTGCAATAAGTAAAGAATAAAGCAAAATTCGGGTTTGAAGGCTTTTTAACATCCTTCCAATCCTCCCTATTCCTGATCTCCCAATATGAGCCCTTCTTCTATTTGGACATACTGTTCCCACGCTTGATCGAATACTGACATACTTTCGAGATAGTCTGCATTCAATTCTAAATAACTGCTCAGTTCATTATAATCAGTCGATTGTTTTGGGAAGCCATGATCCTCATAGGCATAATTGGCAAATTTAGTGATTGCATCAATCTCCTTTGGTTGTCGAAATTTCATTAAATATAAATAAAATGGTCTCATGATGTCGAGCCCCCCTAAAATAACTATGATTTCTGCTTTAATATATCGGAAACTTTCGCTTCCGTCCACTTTTTTAAAAAACAATTTGGTTTTTTCTTCCTCACTTTATGAAATCCACGATTTTTCAACACAAAACGCATTCGTTTTATTACGGAATTACACTAAAATATCGTACTCTTTCCTTAAAACGGAAAATTTCTTTATTTTTTACGATATCGTTCTAAATATGTTCGATAAAGGAGACGAAGTTCTTCAACTGGTATCAATCAATGCCCAAGGCCTATAATAAACATGCGGTGCACGGTCTGTCATTCCGCATGAAGGGTGACGGAATGATTTCAAAAACCTTCAATTTCCCGCAGGCTATAGTTTTCTGAAAGGAAAAATCAAATCCCCTTCATCGATAGAAATAGTGGTTTACACTGTTCTGTCTAAAATGAGGGGATTTATTCATTCATATTATATGGAACAATTTATTGCTTTTGTTTGCTGTAAAAAATCCAGTCTTTTCACTATCGCCTTACACCTCTTACGAATAGTATGAAGAACATATTACTCACGAGTAGGATTTTCACGATGAAGTTCTTGATAATGATATGCTTTCATTGCATCTGGAGAAATAGGGAATTTCTTTTTGGTACTCTTCCCAGCCATCAAACACCTTGCTATTACTTTTCCCTAATAGTTTATAAAACATTTTTTTAGATGGCTATCTGAATCCGCACGATCAGTTGCTATTTCCCCCATTCTCATTGGGATTGGAAATAACCTTAAAAGGGAATTTCAATAGCCGTATCCCTTAAATGAAGGTCTTTTTAAAATTGGAATTTATCAGCAGTTATATTGTGATAGGGCTTTATAAGCTTTTCCCTATTCATAGCTCATTGTCCCTATTTCAACTTCAATTACTCATCATACGCCTTCTGTTCCCAAGCTGTATCATATCAATAACTCCAACCCCAGATCATACATAGTATTGTACCGAAGACAGTAATTAGAGCTAGGAATATAGCGCAATATAATGTCATAAAAATTGATTTGCTATCATCAGTTTCACGAGCATGCATAAACACAACTAGTTGAACAGCTGCTTGTATGAATGCTGTCAATATAAAAATCGTCATGCCTGTTGCTTTTGACATATTGAAGAAGTAAACCAAAATAGCTACAAACGTCAAAATCAATGAAAATACAAACCCCCATACTTGCTTAGCCGGGAATAATTCCTTCATGTTCATGTCATCCCTTTCATGTAGATAAAGGTGAAGATGAAGATCCAAACGATATCTAAGAAATGCCAGTAAAGAGAGAAAATGAAAGATTTATTGGCTGTTTCAGGTGTCAACCCGCGTTTTTTCACTTGAAGGATAATAAATAACCCCCAGAAAAGCCCTAATGTAACATGTGCTCCATGTGTCCCTAATGTTGTAAAAAGCATCGATGTAAATGCACTAGTTTGCAGTGTAGCTCCTTCGCGATAATAGGTAATGAACTCAGTAATTTCAAATCCTATAAATCCTAATCCAAGAAGGAGAGTGATTACGAAAAATGTCAACATAGCTTTCTTGTTGCCAATTCGCATGGCATGAATTCCAAGCCCGATGACAAAACTGCTTGTTAAGAGCAAGAATGTTTCAGCAAGTACTGGAGTGATTTCAAATAATTCTGCTCCTGCAGGTCCATTACCCGTACGATCAACTAATGTAAAGTATGATGCAAAGAGTGTTGCAAAAAGCATAATTTCGGCTCCAAGGAAAATCCAGAAGCCTAAAATATTTAGACGATTTTGTTCCGTACTATATTCAAGAGGTTGCGAGTGATCTATTTCCATTTATTAACACCTCCGAATTTTGCTTCTGTCTCTTTAATTTCTTCTACAGAAATGTAATGCCCATGATCAATTTCGAATGAACGATGAGCCATGCAAACAAAGATACCGATTAACCCAATAATCGCAAGAAACCATATGCTGAATACTAACGCAAATCCAAAGACAAAGAAGATACAGGACAGGATAAACGGTCCCCCGCTGTTATTGGGCATATGAATTTTTTCATAGTCACCCTTGAATAATTCATGACCATTATATTTAGCATCCCAAAACGTTTCCCTTGAGTTCACTTGTGGAATAATAGCAAAGTTATATTCTGGTACTGGATTATGAGTAGCCCATTCAAGGGAACGTGCATCCCACGGATCATCACTAACATCTCTTGGAGCATGGCGAATGCTATAGTAAATCGTATATACGATTAATACAAAGCTGATTGCCATTAAAGCTGCCCCGATAAACGAAATCATATTCAATGGTCCAAATCCAGTCGATTCAGAGTATGTGTACATACGACGTGCTTGACCATCTAAACCCGTAATATACATAGGGAAGAATGCTAAGCAAAAACCAATGGTTAGAAACCAGAACGCCCATTTCCCAATCCTTTCATTCAACATGAAACCAAACATTTTCGGCCAGTAGTAAGTTCCGGCACCAAGCACAGCAAATACTACACCCGGAATAATGACATTGTGGAAGTGAGCTACTAAAAACATTGTATTATGGTATTGATAATCCGCCGCTGACATCGCAAGCATAACCCCGGTAACTCCACCGATTGTGAAAAGAGGTATGAAACCTATTGAATAAAGCATAGGTACGGTAAATCTGATTCTGCCTTTCCACATCGTGAACAACCAGTTAAAGATCTTGATTCCAGTCGGGATAGCGATTACCATCGTTGTAATCGAGAAAATACTATTAACATATGCTGCTTGCCCCATTGTAAAGAAATGGTGCGTCCAAACGAAGAATGAATATATAGAGATAAATACCATTGAAGCAACCATTGATCGATATCCATATAGGTTACGTCGTGAAAAGGTTGGGATAATCTCACTAAAAAGACCAAATGCAGGCAAAATTAAGATATAAACTTCAGGATGTCCCCAAACCCAGAACAGGTTAGCCCAAAGCATATCCATACCCCCATCAGTCATTGTGAAAAACTTGGTTGCAAATAGTCGATCCATTGTTCCCATGATCAGCGCCACTGTTAATACAGGGAATGCGAAAATGATAATAATGCTTGTGACTAAAGCAGACCATGTAAACATTGGCATTTTCATTAATGTCATACCGGGTGCTCTCATTTTAAGAATAGTCGTCAAAAAGTTAATCCCCGTCATTAATGTACCTATTCCGGCTATCTGAATACCAATCATATAATAATTCGTTCCAACATGCGGGCTAAATTCATTACCTGCAAGCGGGAAATAAGATGTCCACCCTGCATCAGGCGAACCACCAATTACAAAAGAGATGTTGAATAGCATCGCACCCATAAAAAATAACCAGAAACTTACGGCATTTAGACGTGGGAATGCTACATCTCGGGCTCCAATTTGTAATGGCACTACGAAATTCATTAAGGCCATAATGTACGGCATCGCCATAAAGAGAATCATCACAACCCCATGTGTTGAAAAAATTTCATTATAGTGCTGTGAATCTAATAATTTGTTATCCGGTACGGCAAGTTGCGCACGCATCATCACAGCATCTACCCCGCCACGAAATAGCATTAGCAAAGCAGATATTAGATACATAATACCTATTCTTTTATGATCGACGGTTGTTAGCCAGCCACTCCATAAAAAAAACCATTTTTTAAAGTGGGTTAAACCAACAATGATCAAGAGAACAGTAACACCAATGGCCACCATTGATGAGTAAATGACGGGACTAGGATTAGGTATAAGAAATCTAGAAAAAAAACCCATACTTTTGTGTTTCCTTTCTGAAAATATTTTTCTCGAGATAGACTAAGCAATTATTCATGATTGTGTACTGGTTTTTCTTTACTATTACTTGACTTATGATCATGTTCCATATGTTCGCCTTTTGAATTCGCGTTAGAGTCACTTGAGCCATGATGATGTCCAGCATTTTCACCTTCTGGAGCTGGTGAGAAGTCTAAATGAGTTCCAGTAAACGTTAACTGTCCTTCATGACCCGGTTTTAATAATTCATTGAATCTTACTTCAGTAATGGGTTTCGCAGTTTCTTTAACTTCCTTTACCCATTCATCAAACTTATCTTGAGACATCGCTTCGACGTTGAACATATTTTCAGCGAATCCTTTCCCACTAAAGTTTGCATTTCGTCCCATCATTTCCCCTGATTCGTCCGCTGCTAAGTGTAATGTGGTCACCATGTTAGACATGGCATATTTTTGACCGCCAAGTTGTGGAATCCAGAAACTCGTGATAGGCCCGAATGAATAAAGTTTAAATTCAAGTGGTCGATTTGTTGGAATATACAAGTAGTTAACTGTCTCGATATCGTTTTCTGGATAACTAAAATGCCACTTCCAGTCTGATGACGAAGCGTAAATAACTAATGGATCTTGACCCTTGTACCCTTCCGGAGTGGCTTCCACTTTATTGTTGGAAATTACAGAAACAACGGAGAAGAAAATGACGATTAAAATTGGGACCCCAACAATAATCGTTTCAACAACATGATTCCCTTCAATGTAGGGTGGTTCATAATCTTTAGGTAGTTTAGAGTCACGGTATTTCGTTAACACAAAGACTAAAATAGCACAAACAACTATAACAATAACCGCCATGATCGCAATTGATAGCCAAATCACATTGGCCTGCGTTTGGGCTTGAGGTCCTTTAGGGTCTAAGACCGCTAATGATTCACAGCCAGAAAGCACATTGACGATGGTAGAAAGAATAGCTAATGTAACCCATTTTATTTTCATATATGTACCCTTTCTTTTAAGATTCATTTCTAAGTTATCCACAAAAAATGAAGTTATCCCAAAAAATGCTTATTAAGAATGGTAATTTCTCACAATCATACTTATAGGCGGGATATATATATGAATTCATTTGGGGGATGTTCAGAGAAACAGGTAATCTAAATACCTACTTGCTTTGAAAAGAAATTTGAATATGTGAGGAGGAGATACTGCATGGATTTTTTTATTCCTAGTGGTCAAAGTACGGGAGTGAAGATGAAGATTTAAAATGGTTGAGAATTGTCCTTGATAGGGGTTGGCTGCACTATTGGTACTGGATTTTTTCTTGGACCGGCCATTGATGATATAAAATAACAGGCCCTTCAATTTTCCTTTCCTTTACAACAGCCGCAGGGATTTTAATTTTGTACGATTGGTCTTTCATTATTATTTCTGCTCTTCGTATTTTGAAAATAAAATTTAGTTGTTTTAACAGTGCTTTTTCATCTACCCTAATACCCTTTGAAGAAATTTAAAAAGACCCCTCCAAAAGAGGCCTCCAAAATAATATATCTCAATATACCGCTTGCTTCCTTCAGAATTCCGCGTCACTACGGAAAGCAACCGCTAATAATGCCTTCACTGTTCGAGATGTGCACCCTATCGACTGCACCGCCGGGCGCACAGAAAAACCTCACCAAAAAAAGTAGATGATGAGGTAACTTCTAATTATTTTTTATTTCCCAAAATCAAAATAATTCCGCTTTAACAACCGCTTCATCTTCAATAACTCGTCATACGTCGTCTGTTTCCCTAACTCTTTCGTATCAATTAAAAACAGCTGGTCTTCAATCTCTTTAGTCGTTTCATCACTCTGAAATAGCGCATGGCAATTATCACAATAGAACGATGGCGTTTCATCAATTTCAACCGCTCTCGATCCATCTGGCAACTCCCAAAACACTGTATCGGTTACCGATTGTAATGTTCCGACCTCACACCATGGACACGTCTCCATGCTATTCATCCCCCTTAGGAGTGCTCTTTTTTTGCTGTGCCTGGAATTTCTTTTCTTTTAACAAATCTCGCTTTTCACGTTTGTTCTTCAATGAAGCATGCTCTGGATTGGTCACGTAATTTTCCCGACGGTTCATTCGCTTCAGCCCTTCAGGCACTAAATTGAATTGCTTGTCGTTCATTAAACCAGATACACCTATATCTGACTGTTTTTCTTCCATATCAGGATATACCCCTTTGAAATAATCATCTGCAAGTCCTGGTGTATATTGCTCAGGTTCAGGATATGTGGTTATCACACCTTCAAAATTGCGCAGCACCGTTTTTGTTGGAGATTGTGAAAGGATATAATTCGGCTGCAGGGTGATTTTCCCTCCCCCTCCTGGAGCATCGACGACGAAGGTAGGCACTGCATACCCGGATGTATGGCCCCGGAGCCCTTCGATGATTTCAATTCCTTTTGAAATGGGTGCCCTGAAATGACCGATTCCTTCAGAGAGGTCGCACTGATAGATATAGTAAGGGCGGACACGGATCTTAACAAGATCATGCATCAGCTTTTTCATGATTGCGACACTGTCATTTATCCCCGCTAAAATAACTGCCTGGTTACCTACAGGTACACCCGCATCGGCAAGCATCTCACATGCTTTCTTTGACTCTTCGGTAATTTCTATCGAGGTATTGAAATGAGTATTCAGCCAAACCGGGTGATATTTTTTTAAAATGGCACATAAATTTTCAGTGATTCTTTGAGGAAAAACAACCGGTGCCCGTGTACCTATCCTGATTATTTCAACATGAGGAATTTCCCTTAAGTTTTTGAGGATATATTCAAGGATCGTGTCATTGATCAATAATCCGTCCCCGCCGGAAATAAGGACATCCCGAACTGCCGGTGTGTCACGTATATAACCGATTGCTGCGTCCAATTGTTTTTTTGGCACGCCCATGCCAATTTGGCCTGAAAAACGTCTTCGCGTACAATAACGGCAGTACATGGAACATTGATTCGTCACCAAAAAAAGAACGCGATCCGGATATCTATGGGTCAATCCCGGTACAGGGGAGTCCTCATCCTCATGCAGGGGGTCTTCCATGTCATATTTGGTTTTATGCATTTCTTCCGAGATTGGGACCGATTGCATTCTGATTGGACACCTTGGGTCATCTTTATTCATTAACGAAGCATAGTATGGGGTGATATTCAATGGAATGGTTTTCGTGGAAATCCTCACGCCTTCCTCTTCATCCGGAGTCAGGTTTATCACTTTTTTCAAATCATCAACTGTTCGGATCGTATTTGTAAGCTGCCACAGCCAGTTGTTCCATTGTTCTTCGGTTACATCTTCCCATAGCTCTATATCTTTCCAATTGCGGTCTGGCTTATATAAGTCAAATAACATGGTTATACCTCCTGAGTTATGATAGTAGTATTAAATGCAAGAAGGATGCCAAAATGACCCAAAAATTCGAATGCCCATAAAAAAAACCGGACTGCAGGCTGCATCCGGATTTTTTCCATCAAATATGTTTTTTTATTTTATATTGCAAGGTCTGTCTTGGAATTTGCAATAGCTTCGATGCTTGGAAAACGTTACCGTTCGTTTGAAGAAGGGCCTCGGTAATCAATTTTGTTTCCATCTCAATCATGGCCTCACGAAGCGGAAGTATTTTAGCGGATGGGTTGCGCTTCTTTAAAAACTGGGGCAAATCTTCAAGGTTCAATACATCATTCTCCGTATGGTTCATCATGAATTCTATCGTATGTTTAAGTTCCCTTACATTTCCAGGCCAGTCATATTTCCGAAAAAAATCCTTTGTCTTCTCATCCATGCCTTTTATGGACAGTCCTAATTTACTGTTAAATATTGATATGAAATGTTCAGAAAGAAGCTCTATATCATCAATCCGCTCCCTTAGCGGAGGCAGCTCGTAGCTCAATACGTTCAATCGGTAAAATAAATCCGGCCTTAGCCTATTTTCCGATACGGCCTTTTTCGGATCAATATTCATCGCTGCCATGATCCTGACATTCACCTGTACACTTTTTGTGCCACCTATCCTCCTGATGAACCCATCTTCAAGCACGCGCAGAAGCTTTGCCTGCAAGTCAATCGGCATCGATTGCAATTCATCCAAAAACAAGGTTCCGCCGTTGGCCAATTCAAACAATCCCTGTCGCTCCACAGCACCAGTGTAGCTTCCTTTTGCCGTACCGAATAGAAGCGATTCCAATAAACTTTCTGGTAAGGCCGCACAATTTTGAGCGATGAAAGGTTCATTACTGCGGCTCGATTCCTGGTGGATGCTTTGAACAAAAAGCTCTTTTCCTACACCGCTTTCCCCATAAACCAATACCGATGAGGTGGAGCGGGCAGCCTTTTTACCTTGGGATATCAAACTTTTAAACCCCTTATCACTTGTCAGGATTTCAGTGAAAGAATACAATCCGCCGTTCCCAGTCGTTTTCCTTTGAGGACTTTTGATTGTCTTGAGCGAGCTTTCCAGATCAGCTAACCTTTCCGATAATTGCTTCAAGCTTGAATAATCCTTTGCAATCTCGATTGCACCTATCATAAACCCATCTACATATATGGGTAGAGTAGTATTTAGCGTCTCAATGATACGCCCATGAGCATTTACATACGATTGACTATAGTTATAGATTGGTTTTTCAGATTTAATGACCCGGAGTAACGTCGATGATTTGTGATTCAAAGAAGGGAACGCTTCAAGCAACGGTTTCCCGAGCACTTCACTTCTTTTCATCCCATCATGATTGGCGGCCACTTCGTTATAAAAGATGGTCTGTCCTTTTGGATCTATCACATGAATGCCTTCATCAATGGTTTCTAATATCGCTTCCAACACTTCACTTGTATTAAAAAATTCACTAGGCAAGCTATCCCTCCTCAATACCTTCTTGCTAGATGTATATGAGGAAATGCCAAAAACTTGTCATGAACCGCCTAAAAATGAGCATTCAACTAAAGTTTTTCACCCAAAGATTCATATCTTCCAGCTTATCAAAGATATAACAATTATTGGCCAAACGTCCGCGGTACGAGTATCCATGCTGATGCAATGCAGCATTCATGCCGAACGAGAGCGACCGGGCAATCGAATAGATACAATAAATGCCGTGTGAAATAAGATAGTCTTCAAGCGCGGAAATCAAGTGTTTCATCAAGCCGTACTGCCGATGTTCCGGCAATGTCGCACAGTCAGTGATTTCTGCATTATGGTAAAAGGAATTAATTTCTGCGGAAGCAGCACTGACGATCCTCTCTTCATGGACATAAATATAAAAAACCGTTCCCATTTCCATGCACTTTTTCACATAAACCGGATCATTCATGGGTGTGGGATACACCTCGAAAACCTTCCCATACAGTTGGGCCAGCTGAAGTGCATCTGCCACTTCAGCTTTACGTCCTTGATAGGCTGACGGCGGTTCATCCAGTCCGGATTTAATCGGCAGCATCTGAACATCGGTAAGGATTTGATCTTCCCTTTCCCATTCAGCACTATTGCGCCTTTCATTCCGGTTATATTTAACAAGGAAGAAACAATCGCTTCCCAAAAAGAATTTATCGATGCTTCCTTCATATAGGAAGCCCTGAGCAAGCAATGCCATAACGTTTTCCTTGCGGGACTTGAAGATGATTTTTTCTGCTGATATGCTTTTAGCCACCTTCAAGGTTTCCTCCACGCATTCTTTAAAATGCCCTAGATAATCATCAACCCTGATTCGCTTATTAAAATGGTCGATCGTAATATGTATGGTGCACATTGGCTTTCGAATTCTTTTTTCGATGATTCCAGCCTCCATTTGTCCCGCTCCTTTCACATCTTCGAAAATTGTTGCGAAAGGCCTGACCCTTCCCGGATCAGACCTTGGAAAAATGATTATTCCTGGTCCACCCCACACCATTCAATAATGGTCAAAGCGATGATTTCCGCAACTTCCAACATTTTATCCACCTCTATATATTCGTTCGAATCATGGGCCATCTTCGTTTCCCCTGGTCCAAACACAACGACGGGGGTAGAACCAACCGATGAAAGATACCCTCCATCCGTCGCCCATGGTGAAGCTTCGACAAGCGGTTCTTCCCCGACCACTTTTTCATAGTATGTGCCAATTGTCTTCATGAGCGGGTGATTGATTTCGAGATTGCCAGGCAGCCATCTGGCCCCAAACCATTCTAATTCAATAGGTCTTTCTTTGAACCATGCATCACTCTCGTTTAAAGCATCTATTCGCTCCTTCAGCGATTCTTGTGCATCTTCCATGGTTTCTGTAGGGGCGATGCCGAATCTTCCTTCCAGGACGGCTGTATCCGGCACGGAGGAAGGCCAATTCCCGCTTTGAATGCTACCAATATTGATTGGAATGGGGATAGGGACATTTTTATAGAGTGAATGACGGAGTGACTCATTCCGTTCTTGTTCAAGCATCTTGATTTCTTTCATTACAACAACTGCTTTATCAATTGCACTGACTCCTTCATACCTAGTGCCTCCATGTGCAGACTTGCCTTTTATTCTCAGTCGAAACCACATCGAACCTTGCTGTAATGGGAATAGTTTCATATTTGTAGGTTCCGGAATGATTGCACCATCAGCTTTATACCCGCGTATGACTGCCGCAAGTGTGCCGGCACCACCGCTTTCCTCTTCAATCACACTCTGAAATATCAAATCCCCCTTCAATTGGATTCCAGATTCGACGATCGCTTCAATGGCCAGCAATAAAGATACATTGCCGCCTTTCATATCCGTCGTTCCCCGCCCGAAAACTTTCCCGTCCATCAACTTGCCGCTATAGGGTTCATCATGCCATGCTGCATGATCACCTTCAGGAACTACATCAATATGTCCGTTTAAAATAAGGGATTTCCCCTTGCCTGTTCCTCTTCTAATGGCCACAAGGTTCGGATTTCCTTTAAAATCCCTGCGGTCGCAATAAAAATGGGGATGTTTTCTTAATTGTTCATCCCCGATTTCCCATAGGTCTATTTCCAGACCAAGTTGTCTGCACTTTTCGACCACTATTGCTTGTGCACTTCCTTCTTGGCCCCTTTTGCTCGGTTCCTGAACCAGTTTTTGCAAAAGCTGAACCCCATTCATCCGATGTTCATTCAGCCATGTTCTTATTTTTTCCTCATACATATCCATTCTCCTCTCTCATTCTTTTAATTTGTGGATGTTTTCAGAGACGGTAAACAAGGCTTCGGTCCGATTCCTGATTTCCTCAATGCTGGACGTATCAAATACATCAGTTAATAGAAGGCCCTCCGAAGTTACGGAAAACACGCCTAATTCGGTGATGATCATATGTACGCATTTTTGGGCTGTTAACGGCAACGTACATGTTTTGACTAATTTAGACATGCCCGCTTTATCGTTATGTTCCATCAAGACAATGACCTTTTTTGCCTTTGCAGCCAGTTCCATTGCACCGCCCATGCCTGGTACCCGCTTTCCCGGAACAATCCAATTTGCGAGATCCCCAGCTTGACTTACTTGAAGGGCTCCTAGAATCGTGATATCCACCCTGCCGCGGCGTATCATTCCAAATGCAACAGTACTGTCGCAGTAAGAAGCCCCGGCTCTAATGGTGATCGGCAATCCCCCAGCATTGCAAAGATGCGCATCTTCCTTCCCCGTTTCAGGAGTACTGCCAATTCCCACAAGGCCATTTTCTGCATGAAACATCACTTTATGATCATCCCAAAGATGATTCGGTACAAGTGATGGAATGCCAATTCCCAAATTGACCAGCATCCCATCGCTTATTTCTGCTGCTGCCCGTTTCGCTATTCTGTTTCTATCCCCTGTTCCCAAACCCATTTCCAATCGACTCCTTTTGATGGAATGATATAATCCACAAAGGCCCCCGGTACAATGATGTTCTCTGGATCCAAAGTGCCCAGCGGAACGATTTGCCTGACTTCGACTATAGTGATCTGTCCGGCCGCAGCAACGATTGGATTCGTATTCCTGGCACTTTTATCGAATAGAAGATTTCCATAAGGATCAGCCATTTCTGCGTAAACAATGGCGATGTCTGCAGTTAATGCCGATTCCACCAGATAATTTTTCTTGCCTAGCTTAACGGTTTGCTTGCCGTCCCGGACGATATCGGCTTCCATTCCAATATCGGTCAATATCCCGCCGAGTCCCATCCCTCCGGCCCGGATGCGTTCGACAAGTGTCCCTTGCGGACAGAACTCCACTTCGAGTTCACCATTGTTCATTAATAGTCCTGCATTGGGATTGGAACCGATATGGGAAACGATGACTTTTTTCGCTCGGCGCTGGGTGACCAGTTTTCCGAT
This sequence comes from Peribacillus sp. S4, assembly GCF_046715815.1. NCBI lineage: Bacteria > Bacillati > Bacillota > Bacilli > Caryophanales > Bacillaceae > Peribacillus > Peribacillus sp. S4. Next base: position 3,208,160 of record NZ_CP175708.1, read on the forward strand.
TCCGATATTTGGGAAACCTGTATCGTTCCCAATCAAGGTTAAATCCTTAATACCTGATTCCAAAATCACATTGATCAATCCCGGAGGCGTCCCTATGCCACCGAATCCCCCAAATAGGATGGACTGTTTATCTTTAAAGTGATGGCGGACATCTTCCAAACGACAAATCTTCTGGAATGTATTTTCCACCACTATGACTCACTTCCTTGTTGTGATGATCGTTTACCTATCGATTCATTAAATTGCCCAAAGGTTATATCGACCCTCATTAACAATTCAGCACACTCCTCTTCCGATATCGTTAGCGGCGGGGAGATGATGAGGGCTGCCCCGGTTACACCGTCAAGGCCTGCAGCTGCGGGATAAAGAAGGATTCCGTTCCTCATTCCCAATTCAATGATTTCATTGGTCACATCTGCATCCTTCGGAAATGGGGCCTTCGTTGCTTTATCCAGGACAAATTCGATGCCAATCAATAAACCTCTCCCGCGTATATCACCGATAAAGGAATACTTCCCTGCCAACTTTTTCAAGCCCCTAATCAGGTAATTCCCCCTGTCGGCTGATTTTTCGACAAGTTCATTCCTTTCGACATAGTCTAAAACCGCCAAAGATACCGCACACGATAACGGATTTGCACTTAAAGTATGACCTCCTATAATTGACTTCGATCCTTTCATTATGGGTTCCATCACGTTTTTGGTCATTACTGCCGCCGCTATTGGGGTATACCCCCCACTCATACCTTTTCCTAATGTCACGATATCAGGTTCCACATCCCAATATTCGGAAGCAAGCATCTTACCGGTACGTCCAAATCCGGTCATTACTTCATCCGCAATGAATAAAATATCATTCTCTTCGCAAATTTTCTTGAGTTTTTGAAAATAACCGTCAGGAGGAACAATGGCCCCTCCGGCTGCGCCGATAACAGGTTCTGCAATGAACGCCGCTATATTTTCACTGCCAATGCGCCGGATTGATGCTTCCAATTCCGAAGCACAGGCCATTCCGCAAGTATGTTGGTCAAGTTGAAGTGGACATCGGTAACAATATGGAGGAGATACAGAAGGATATGATTCAAGCAAAGGAGTAAAGCGTTCCCGGCGAATCGGATGTCCAGACATTGAAAGAGCTCCCATCGTGATGCCATGGTAGCTCATCCATCTCGATATGATTTTCTGTTTCTTTGGCTTCCCTTTTTCCTGCCAATGCTGAATGGCAATTTTCAATGCCGTTTCAGTCGCCTCGGAGCCGCTGTTTACAAAAAAGCTGTATGTCAGTTCCCCTTTGGTCAATTCTGCAATTTTTCCGGCGAGTTTCTCTGCAGCATCGCTGGTAAATTGGGAACGATATACAAACGAAACCTGTTTAGCCTGTTTTACCATAGCCTCAATAATTTCCTGGACTCCATGGCCAATATTGGCTGTAACGGCACCGGAAGAAGCATCGAGGTAATCCTTTCCATTTTTATCGTATAAAAACACTCCCTGACCATGACTGATAGTCGGGTAGGCTCCTCCCAGGACCGGTTTGATCAATGAAGACTGCTCCATAAGCCCACACACTCCTTCTCTTTAAAAACAAATGCCATATAGTAAAGTGTATGTCCAGATGAAGGCAATCTTGCTAAGGAAATTGGCCTAAGCATGTATACGGATAATTTCTTGGTTTCATGGGTGATTGTCCAAAAATGGCGACAAAAAAAGTGTATCCGCGAGAGATACACTTTTTTCTTACAATACGCTATTTAGTTTTTCTTCACGAATGGATTCCAAAAAACTTTCATCCTTTAAAACAGCCAACACATTTTTATAAAAAGCCGTTTTATCGATATTTGAAGTATGTACATATTCATACTCTTTTAAAGAAGGATGACGCAAAACATTTTTCATGCAGGAATGACAAACTTTTTTAGTTCCTAACTTATAGTAGTTCAAGTTACTTGCATCCCCGTTAGAAGTGTCTTCGTTACAAACGGAACATGTATGGCTCACACGGCCTTTTTTATTATACTCGGCCAAAGCCCCTTCTAAACGAATGGATGCTGGAATTGTTAATAACACATAATCACCTTTTCTATTTTAAATCTCTTAGTATTATATCAGAAAAATAAAGAATTTGAACTATTAGACTCATATTCCCTAATAATGCTTATAAAATAGGACAATTTCCAGGGCTGACAAGAGGAAAGACTCCTAATATACACCATAATGAAAACCATATACATACACCTAACAGATGAAAACACCGTCCATTTTTTGAACGGCGTCTTCAAACTGTTCATGGATGGATCTGGATCGTCGCTTTTCCGTTCTTCACCTTCATTACTGCTTTTGAACCAACCGGCACAGTTACAAAAGGATGAACATGACCAAAGTTGGCATTAGCGATCACGGGTATGCCACTTATCTCCTTTTTGGAGGCGATGATTTCCTGCAAAGCATATTCAGTCATTCCTGAATCCTTTTGGAAACGGCCGATGACTATTCCTTTAATCCCGCTTGCACCTGGCTGATGGAGCAAGGATTGTAAATACCGGTCAAAACTGAATGGATGGCTTTCTTCGTCATCTTCTATGAAAAGGATACTGTCCTTTAAAGATGGCATGTACTCTGTACCTTGTAATAGATTGAGTGTACAAAGATTTCCCCCAATGATTGTCCCGGCAGCTTCACCTTCCTGAATGACCATGTATCCAGCATTCGGGTGGAAAGTTCTGTCATCCTGTTCCAAATGCCAAGAATCATCACTCCACGTTTCACTTGGTTCAAGATAAAAGCCTTCACTTTCAATTACAGCCTTTTTAAAATATTCCATCGTATATTCCAGACCAGCCTTCATCCCGAACGTCGAGAAATGAGGACCTGAATATGTAGTTAAGCCTGTTTTATTATAAATGGCCAATAAAATGGCGGTTATATCACTATACCCCATCAACACTTTTGGATTTTCCTTAATCAAATCATAATCGATATACCGTAACAATTGGTTAGCGTTATACCCCCCGATGCTTGTGAAAATCCCCTTAACATTCGGATCCCTGAACGCATCATGCAAATCCTCGATCCGGTCTTCGATCGAATTCGAGAAAAAGTCATCATGGAACAAAACCGTTTTACCATATGTCACTTTAAAACCAAGCTCAGTCAATCTTTCTTCTGCCAATCTGCGTTGTTCCCCTTTGACAATCGCCAAGCTTCTAGAAGGAGCAATTACGCGAATTTCATCCCCTGCTTGTAAACGGGAAGGTTTCATATCTTTATCCCCCTAAATTAATTACATTCTGTCGTTATTTTAGCAGAAATGGTTTACAAAGAAAACTAAGTCCCTTATCGTATGTCATTCACCGAGCTATTTTCTTTGAATTCTTACGTCATTCCCTATGTACTGAAATCAGGATTTAAAAAAGGAATGGCTGTGTATCGCCTGTCCCATTATCACCTGGATTTATCCATGACGATTCAGTCAGCAACCATGGAATTGGAAAAGTCCACCGTCAAACCACCAATTTCCATACATAAAGAAAAGACCAGCTTTATCAACTGGTCTTTGGGTTATTGAATTAGCAGCAGAATGAAGCACCGATGATAATCAATAGAATGAACAAGACAACGATTAATGCGAAGCCTGATCCAAATCCGCAGCCACCGCAGCCACCGCCGCCGTATCCACCTCCACCATAACCGTACCCTGGTCCTGCAGCATTTCCACCATATCCGTACATTAAGTTTCACTCCTTTTAGAATTCTGTTTTCTCTTTACACCTTACCATATGTCGATACGCCCGCCTTGGTCTGTGCATTTGCCTATTTTTTTGGATTTAAGAAAAAACTTCAATCAACACCATCTTAAGCGTTATTCATTCAATGGCTGAAATCCCACGAGTAACCATGAAAATTGTCACAAATTTATTGTGTTACTTTAAAATTGGGATATAATAAGGAAAAAACAATTCTTAGCCTCTTTAAGCTATCTCATACCTACATGGATACATAAAAGGCAATACGGGGGAACATAATTGAAAACGAACGTAAAATCCTTCATTCCTTTCGCTGCAATCGCCACGATCCTTCTAATCAGCTATATCCTTCAAAAAGTTCCTAAAACATATGGATCAGATGATTCGATAAATGTTTATCAAAAATTCCAATCAGGCCAGCCCATACAGTATCTCGTCATTGGTGACAGTATCGGAAGAGGATCGGGAGCTGAAAATCCTAATCTAACATGGTTCAAACAGCTAGAAAATAAGATGAATGATGCCAATGATATTCCGTTACACGGTGACTACGTGATCCAAAGCGGATCAACTGCTTTTGAGGGTCTATTCAAGCTTTCCCAAAGAAGGAAGCATGATCATAAAGATCTGATTTTCTTCGTTTTTGGTGAAAATGACCGCAAATATATGAATGTCGATGATTTTACCATGACATATGAAGCGTTAATGAGAAAGGCAAAACGGCTCCACCCTAATGCTGAGTTATTCACAATAACAGAGAGTTCCTTGAAATATGAGGAATTTGCGTCAGCCATTGGACTTTTATCCAAACATTATGGTGCTACAAATGTGGATATGCGGCCGATATTCAAAAATTCAGGATATACGGAAAAACAGCTGACCAAAGATTTGGTACATCCAAATGGGCTGGGGTATAAATTATATGCCGATGCCATTTATAAACAGTTCCTGGATAACATCAAACAAGAGAAGGCTGTAGCGGGTCTTCCAACTAAGCTGCATGCCCGTTCCGGTTTTGAATTATCGGAAATTGACCACTATGAAAAAATGAGCGGTTTCCGGCCAATGGGCGGCTATTTCACTAGTAGTGAAAAGGGCAGTGTGATTCAATATACCTTCAAAGGGAGTATGCTTGGTGTGAAACTGCTTAGAAGTCCTGATGGCGGGGAAGTGAATGTCTGGATCGACGGAAATGAAATCACGACTTTGAATACATGGTGGCCATTTGCCCGTGAAAGATATTTATTTGTCACTAATGGGCTTCGCCCCGGTTCACATACTGTCCGTTTTGAGGTGACTGGCAGGACTAAAGCAATGGACCTGACCGACATTCCATATGTCCGGATCGCGTCAATCATCACAGATTGAATATTACTCAATAAATAACCCCCTATCATAATCTGATAGGGGGTTTTCCAATCACTCAAAAAGCTTTTTATATTCCCCGTATCCCTCTTTTTCAAGATCTTGGAGCGGGATGAACCTTAAAGATGCAGAATTGATGCAATAGCGTAATCCTGACGGTCCCGGCCCGTCATTGAAAACATGTCCCAGATGAGAATCGGCAGTTTTTGAGCGGACCTCGATCCTTCTCATGCCATAACTCGTATCGAGGTTTTCCACCACTTCCTCTTCTTTAAGCGGTTTAGTGAAGCTTGGCCAACCGCAGCCTGAATCGAACTTTTCCTTTGAAGTGAAAAGAGGATTGCCTGAAACGATATCCACATATAATCCTTCCTCCTTCAAATTCCAATATTCATTGTTAAAGGCTGGTTCCGTTCCATTATTTTGCGTGACTTCATATTGAATCGGAGTGAGCTTCTTTTTTAATTCTTCTTTACTTTTCATTTTTTTCCCCCCAGTGATGTTGTATAAATGCTTTACGTCCTGAGCCAATCGAATATCTTTCATAATGTTCAGGTTGCTTTTTATAGTAATGCTGGTGGTATGTCTCGGCTGGATAAAACGTTTTGGCCGGTATAATCGGGGTTACGATCGGTCCGGAAAACTTCCCGCTCGCCTGCAGCTTAGCTTTGGATGCTTCTGCAATTTCACATTGGTTTTCGTCATGATAAAAAATGGCCGTTTGATAAGAACTTCCCCGGTCATAAAATTGCCCTCCAGGATCTGTCGGATCAATTTGCTGCCAAAATAACTCAATTATCTTCTCATATGGATATACGTTTGGATCAAAGGTGATCTGAACAGCTTCATAATGTCCCGTGGTTTCAGAACAAACCTCTTTGTACGTGGGATTTTCCGTAGTCCCGCCTGTATAGCCCGAGATAACGGATTCGATGCCGGGCTGTTCATCGAACGGTTTCACCATGCACCAGAAACATCCACCTGCGAATGTTGCTTTCTCTAATTGCTTTGTCAATGAAAATCCTCCTTTTTTACAAACCATCCATTGAATGCATTTTAACGTTTTTATATACCCCTGTAAAATAATATGCCGAGAGCCTTTTCACGAAAATGTTACCTTTCTTTTTAAAAAGGAGACACACGCCCAAGCATGATTACATATGTTAACAACATGATGGAAAAATGAGAGGTGTTGGAAATGAGCGATAAACAATCATATCCACAAAAATCGGAAACATATGATTTACTATCGTCTTATAAAAACAGCGATTCGGAATTTCATGATTATTATTACCATAAACATTTGAAAAGTCTCGAAAATTCAACATACAGAAATGAACAAATAACTGTCCTACTGCCTGCACAAGTCCGCTTCTTACATGCTGCCCCAACAGCTCACCCATTTGATGTTCATGTAAATGAAATGAGTATCCTCAAAAATTTCTCGTATAAAGAGTGCAATGGTTATTCACCACTGCCCCCTGGCAAGTACCAATTGGATATATACCGCAGTGGGCAAAACACCTCACCTCTATTAAGCTGTAAAGTGGCTCTCGAAATCGGAGGTTCCTATACCATTGCTCTAGCACCTACCGTGGCTAACGAATCGTTGAAAATTTTACCTTTCGAGGATAACCCATCTGTTCCTCCAAATGAAGCAAAGGTCCGATTCATCCAGCTTTCACATGAATTACCCTCGGTGGACATTGCGGTCAAAGGCGGAGATGTCGTCTTTGATCAACTCCATTTCAGGAAAGCAAGCGAATATCTCAATATTCATCCCATGATAGTTGACTTCGAAGTGAGGAAAGCTGGAACAAAAGAAATCGCACTCCCTTTGCCAAACAAAGCATTTCAAGAAAATACTTCCTCTACCATTTATATAATCGGATCGAATCGGGAATCATCCTCACTAGAAACCCTAACGCTCTCCCCATAAATGAATAAAAAACCAGGATGCATCGATCCTGGTTTTTTATTCATTTATTCACGATCACTGTAATGATGATGGGATGGTCAATAAAAATGAAATATCATCATTTTTCAGATCGAATTCTTTCGCCTTCACCCTTATATCGCTTTTCAGTTCCATATCCTGTAATGACACATAAATACTTTTATCATTGGGGCTTATGCTAACCCATTCAGGCATATTATATCGCTCATTAATCAAATTCATTACATATGAAACAGGAAGGTTCATTTTACCGACTGCAATTGATTTTTGCTTAAGAATCAAATCCCCATTCTTTTGGGCAATTGGTTCAAAAGTCAATTTCATTTCCACTTCACGGTTGAAAAATGGCATTGTTCCGTATAGCTCCACCTCATCCGTTAAATACACTTCATAGTGAATGGATCCCGTTAACCCCTCTTTATCCAGATACTGGTTGATTAACCTTGTCAAATCTTCCCGATTCGTGTGAATTTGAAATTGGATATCTTCTTCGCGGCTTACTTTGGGTATCAGCTCTTTATCTTTAGTCGGCAGATTAACTAAAATCGTTACAAACAGGATGACCAGGATGTTTAAGGCTAATAGGGAAATAAACAAAGTCTTCCATTTGACATTTGTCATTCTTGGTCATCATCTCCTTTGGCACTCGCTTCCAATGTATCCTTTCCGATAGTGGTAATATCCATATCATTATAGATTCTTGTCGCGATTAATTCATATCCGCGGTCATTTGGGTGAAAATAATCCTCGGCATAAAGCAAATCTTCTTTGGGATTCTCGAAAATGTCTGCTATTTCAATAAAATATGCTGAATCATATTCTTCAATGATCTCTTTTCCACTTTCATTCCAATCATTCATGATCATATCAAGTTCATAAAAATCTCCGAACCATTTGGAAAATGGATTATAGACGCCTACAAGGTATATTTGCGCAGAATCATTTTCGGAGCGAACCTTATCAAGTATCTGCCTTAATCTTTTTTCATACCCTATTTTTGCCGAATCAAACTGATTCAGTTCCAGATTGGAGAAATTCTGTTTAAAGACCTTCATGATATCATTTCCACCGATTGTAACGACAATCGAGTCAGCTTGCTTTATGTCCTCTTTAATCCTAGTCTTATCCAGTCTTTTCAATAGTTGGTCGGTCCTATTTCCACGTATGCCATGATTAATCATCTCAACGGAAGTAATCGATGGTTCTTTTTCCAGCTTATTTTGTAAATAAGGCAGATACCCGCCATTATCTTTACTATCACCGACACCTTGAGTCAAGGAGTCGCCAATTGACACGATTTTCACAGGGTCCGGAAAAAAGCTGGCAGGAATGGTATCCTTTTTACTCAGCTCAACTATGCTTTTCTGCTGAACAGATGGCTGATTTGAGGCTGTTTCATTTTGACTGCAGCCTGAAATCCAAACTAGGCATATGAAAAGACAGGTGATTTTGTACCTCATGACCCTCACCTTCCTACCCATATATTATATCATGCAGAAAACGAAAAATTGCAAACAATATACCTTCATTGTACTTCCAAAATTGAGCATTCCTTACTATACAATATGAAAAACGCTGTGAATTAAAGCTAGTCCTATAAAAATTAGCATGTTACTTAGCATGTAAAATCATTCTTCACTACCGCTGTTTCTTCAAAAACTTATTGCTCATTTTCACCATCGATAAAGCCCGGTAATTAAGATGGATGAAAACAGAAAGAACAGGTCATTTAACCTGTTCAATAATTCTGTAAAATTTTAATATGCTTAATGATTTCATCAAACGGAATATCCTGCAGACCTGTATAATCCATGATGATCTTTCCTTCTTGATCAATCAGAAAAAAACTGGTCCCATGAATCACCTGATCTTCCGCTTCTGGTTTTTTGACGATCATTTTAAAGTTATCCAATACAAACTGCTCGATTTCTTCCTGTCCATAACCGGTCAGAAAATGCCAGTTGCCGTAATCCACATTAAATTGGTCACCAAATTTTTTTAAAACATCAGGTTTATCAATTTCCGGATCCACGGAAAATGAAACGAACTCTACATCCTTAATCCCTTCATCCTTCAATTGCTGCTGCAGCTTCGTCATATTCGAAGTCATGGGGAGACAGACCGTCTCACAGCTCGTGAATATAAAATCCGCTACCCAAACCTTTCCTTTAAGATCGCTTTTTGAGAAAGGCTTCCCCTCCTGATCGATATAACTGAAGTCTTCAAGGTCCCAATTTTTAGCATCAGGTACACCATTGGAACCGCATGCTGTCAACAGCAATAAAATTGACGCTCCCATAGCTGCCATAAGCAATTGCAGCTTTCTCATCCCTACCCCGTCCTTTATGTATAAAATATTCTGTTACTTCATTTATTCTAACAGACCATCCGGAATGAGGACAGCAACTATTTCTACGAATTAAAGACAATTGTAAAAGTGACGAAACCGCCGCCAAACGCAGTTTCATATGGTATATCCTTATCAGTCCCAATAATACATGATCGCCATGGCGCCTTCACCTGTATGGGTACTGACAACGGCAGTCGTTGCTTCTATCTTTATGTCTTGATATCCTGTTAAGTCTGCAATGGCCTGGCGGACCTTATCCGCTATTTCAAGGCCATTCGCATGTACAAAACCGATGCCTCTAATCTTTTTGCCTTGAGTCTCTTCTTTGAATTTCTTGATGATGAACTTGACGACCTGTGACTGGCTCCTGGCTTTGGATACAGGGTTCAGTACACCATCATCAAGAAGTGCAATCGGCTTTATGTGCAGCAATGAACCGATAAAAGCAGAAACTTTGCCAATCCTTCCACCCTTAACGAGGTTATCAAGTGTTTCTATGACAATGATTAAACTTGACTGCTTTTTAATATGTTCCAATCGTTCAATTATCTCGGCTACGGACTTCCCTTCCTTCGCCATCTTCGCTGCCTCGATCACCTGAAATGACATCGCTTTTGAAATGAATTTCGAGTCAAGAACGGTAACCTTCGTTTCAGACATGCTAGCTGCGCTTTCCGCTGAACGAACAGTACCGCTCATGCCACCTGTCATATGTATGGAAATAATCTCGCTGCCGTCTTTTCCGAGTGCATCATATACCTCCACAAAGGTACCTACGGCCGGTTGTGAGCTTTTTGGCAGTTCTTTTGACTGGTTCATCCTTTTCAGGAATTCTTCTTGTTCGATTTCGACCTTATCCAAAAAAGTCTCCCCATCTATAAAGATCGATAAAGGGACCATTGTAATATCATAAAATTCCAATTCCTCTGGTGTCATATCTACTGTCGAGTCTGTTACTATCTTTACTTTATTCATCATTACACATCCCTAAATTAACATATCTATTGTATTATACCTATTCAAGATAAGCATTCAAACCAAAGGTTTCATTTTTCGGCTGAAGTGATACTTATCTTTTGAAATGAATACACAAAAAAAGACCGTTCCATGAGCTAACCTGAACACATGCCGATACATTCGATATTGCATGGCATTCGTGTCATCTCTTTTAACGGAGATGTTAGCTATGGAACAATCCGCATTAAGCATTATTGAGTAAACTTCCAAAAAAAAGCTTGTTGTAAACGGGCCATTTGAGTACGGATGCTAAATAATGCTTAAATGAGTAATTTTCTTTATGATCTTTATTGGCAAAAACCTTCTTAACAAATACTTCCAAACGCACGGTCAACATAAAAAAATTCGGATCACTAGGCAGTAAGACAGGTATTTCTGAAATGGTGACCTTATGTCCAAAACAATCTTTGAATTCCAAGCATTTGAACATCAAAATATCAATCCTCATTTTTAACCGATTGCTTACATTATACACAATAAATCCAAAAGTATAAATATTCAAATGTGTAAAAAAACAGAGAAATCAGATTGATAATCATAAAAAAAAGACCCATAAGGGCAAAATGCCATTATGGGCTTCTTCTTATAAACCTTCCTCGTAGGTGTCTTCCCGCAAGCTTTCACGTCTCACCCTTCGTTTATAGACGACTTTAGATAATGAAATACTGATTTCGTATAATAACAGCAATGGAACCATCACCATAAAGTCTGACATAAAGTCAGGCGGCGTAATCGATATCGCTATGACAACCAGTACAAAGTATGCATACTTCCTTAATTTTTGAAGCACATAAGGATTTATTATGCCAAGGGAGGTCAAAAACATGGTAACGACAGGAAGCTCGAATAAAACAGCAAAAGGTATCGTCATATTAAATACGAATGAAAAGTACTTATCAGCTGTAAAACTGGTTATGAACATCCCATCACCCAATTCAATCAAAAATTGAAGAATGGTCGGGAAGATGACAAAATAACCGAAAGCAAGCCCTCCGATAAAAAGCAGGAAAAGTGCTGGAATATAGGCAAGGGTCGCCCTCACTTCATTTGGCATCAAAGCGGGTTTAACGAATAACCAGATTTGCAGGGCAATTACCGGTATCGTTGCCGCAATGGCTACGACACCTGCAAGCATGAAGTAAATCCAGATAATATCACTCGGTCCCAATACCATCAGGTCAAAATCGAGATCTTTCACGAACCAATTATAAATCTCCTCAACATAAATAAAGCTGGCGATAAAAAAGATGACAAAAGCAACAGCTGTAATGATGAGCCGTTTTCTCAATTCATCGAGATGATCGATGATATTTAATTCCTTATCTTCCAAAGTTGATCACGCCTTCATCTGAAAATCCGTATCTTTGTTACAGCGTAAAGGCGCAAGACGATTCCATCTTACGCCCAGCATTCAATCATTCATGATTTTTTTGTTGTAGCTTCTTATCTTCTTCATAATCACCTTTTGTTAAATCACTTGTGGATTTTTTAAACTCACGAAGCGTTTGTCCAAAAGCACGGCCAATTTCTGGAAGTTTCTTCGGACCAAAGATAATTAATGCCAAAATTAAGATTAGAATTAGACCAGGTACTCCAATGTTCGACATGGATACATCCCCTTTGGTGTTGTAATTAGACCTACTCCGATTATAATACCATTTCCAACCAATTGAAAGGGAACTGGCAATTCGTCATAGAATGGTAACAATTATCGACAGTATGCCCATATACGACTGGGCCGGCAGATAAAATGTAAAAACATAGGTATTATTCTATCCTAATTTAACATTTTATCCATGTTTAAATCAACAAGTGAAATAAATTACTGTCTTTATTGACCTCTACGAAAGAGAATCCTTTCTTGTTCATCCTTTGGATGAGCCCTTCATAATCATTTTTATCTTTTAGCTCTATACCAACCAGGGCCGGCCCGCTTTCTTTATTATTTTTCTTCGTATATTCAAAACGGCTTATATCTTCATTCGGTCCTAACACTTCATCAAGGAATTCCCTTAAAGCGCCAGCACGTTGTGGGAAATTCACGATAAAATAATAAAGCAGCCCTTCATATAATAAGGATTTCTCTTTAATTTCCTGCATGCGCCCAATGTCGTTATTCCCTCCGCTGACCATGCAAACAACCGTTTTTCCTTTGATTTGTTCTTTATATGAATCCAACGCGGCTACAGATATAGCACCTGCCGGTTCAGCGACAATCGCATGCTGATTATACAAATCGAGAATCGTCGTACAGATTTGGCCTGAAGGTACGACAACGATATCTTCCAAGTTTTCCTTACAAAGCTGATATGTTAACTGTCCCACACACTTGACAGCTGCTCCATCAACGAATGTATCTATTTTTTCGAGTTCAGATACTTTTCCTTCCTTGAAGGAGTATTCCATCGAAGCAGCACCTTGCGGCTCAACTCCAATGCATTTCGTATTTGGGGAAACCGATTTGAAATAACTCGATACTCCGGCCATTAACCCGCCGCCGCCCATAGCGGCAAATACATAGTCGATTCCATCTTCACAATCGTTCAGGATTTCTACAGCCGTTGTACCTTGCCCGGCGATTACCTTTTCATCGTCAAATGGATGGATAAAGGAACGCTCTTCTTTTTCACAGCATTCCATCGCCATGGCAAATGCATCATCGAATGTATCCCCTATTAGGATGATCTCCACATTATCCCTGCCGAATAGCTGAACTTGATCGACTTTTTGCCTTGGAGTTGTAGCAGGCATATAAATTTTCCCGTGAATGCCCAATTGGCTGCAGGAAAAAGCAACACCCTGTGCATGGTTTCCTGCACTGGCACAAACGACTCCGTTCTTCGTCTCTTCCTCGGTCAGGCTTTTCATTTTATAGTAAGCCCCTCTTAATTTAAAGGAACGTACGTGTTGTAAGTCCTCGCGTTTTAAATAAACATTACAATCATATTTTTCAGAGAGCCTCTGATTTTTTTGTAAAGGTGTATGTAAAACGATTTCTTTCAGTTCTCTATAGGCAATTAGAATGTCTTCCAATTGAATCCCCCTATTCTTAGATGCAGTCTGATTCATAACAATCCCTCATTTCCTTTCTGATGAATTCAATCATTATAGCACTTTACTGTTATTAATGTAATTGATTTTTCTAAAAATTCATTCTTTTGGTTGTCCCATACCAAAAAAATCCGATTATGGTCATTTCCCCATAATCGGATTAGCACTTTATTTTTTTTGTAGAATAATAAAATCATGTGCAAATCGATTTTTTTCATCGATGTTGCCTGGGTTTGAGGAAATTTCATCCCATTCATTTTCATCAATCTCGGGAAAGAAAGTATCCCCTTCGAAAGTTTCATGAATTTCCGTAATATACAGGCGGTCGGTAAAAGGAAGGATTTCCTTGAAGATTTCGGCTCCGCCAATTACGAAGACTTCCTCTTCATGGTTATCTGCGAACATTTTGATTTGTGCAATATCATGTAATACTACGCAGCCTTCCGCTTTAAATTCCTGATTGCGGGTGACGATGACATTTTCGCGGCCAGGCAGGACCCTGCCGATCGATTCAAATGTTTTTCGCCCCATGACGATTGGATGGCCCATCGTCACTTTTTTAAAGTACTGCAGATCTGCTGGTAAATGCCATGGCAGTTTATTGTTTTTACCTATCACACGATTTTGATCCATAGCCACTATCAACGATATCATATGCTAACCTCACCTTTTATATGGGGATGGGCTTCGTAATTTTCCAAAACGAAGTCCTCGAAGCTAAAATCAAAGATATTTTTCACATCTGGATTGATTTTCATGATTGGCAATGGTTTCGGGTCACGAGTCAACTGCAGTTCCACTTGTTCAAGGTGGTTAGAGTAGATGTGGACATCCCCGAAAGTATGTACAAATTCGCCAACTTCCAAATCACACACCTGGGCGATCATCATCGTTAAAAGCGCATACGAAGCTATATTAAAAGGAACACCTAAGAAGACGTCCGCTGAACGTTGGTATAGCTGACATGAAAGCTTGCCATCAGCAACATAGAATTGAAAGAAAGCATGGCAAGGCGGCAAGGCCATTTCATCCAGTTCTCCAACATTCCAAGCACTGACTATCAATCTTCTTGAATTTGGATTCGTCTTGATTTGTTCGATCAATTCACTGATTTGGTCGATTTGCCTTCCATCGGCCGTTCCCCAGGAACGCCATTGATGACCATAAATCGGACCTAATTCCCCCTTTTCATCCGCCCATTCATTCCAGATGCGCACACTGTTTTCCTGAAGGTACCCAACGTTTGTATCACCCTTCAAAAACCATAATAGTTCATGGATAATCGCTTTTAAACTAACCTTTTTCGTTGTAAGTACAGGGAATCCATCTTTTAAATTGAATCTCATTTGATATCCAAAGGTACTGATCGTTCCTGTCCCCGTACGATCACCTTTTTGCGTTCCATTTTCGAGTACATGCTTACATAAATCTAAATATTGCTTCATGATAAACCACCTTTTCTACTTTCATTCTCCTTATTTTAACGTATTATTGCCCAATGTTTAATCTAATTGTTTAATAAAATTATAAGTCTCGGGTGCTTTTTGTCTAAGCAATTGATTTTGTTCATGGTTCACATAAAACATGGCGAACGTTTCTGCAAAATATTCCTCAGGGTAGTTGGAAAAATACGTAATCCCTGGAAACAGCCCATCCACTTCCTTACCCCAAATCTTCAAATAATCCATGTCATCACGGATTCCATCAAACACTATATTATCAATGGAGTGCCCCAGCTCATGCAGTTCCAAATTAACCGAGCCATGCCCGTTGCCCTTGTCACTCGCCCCGATTTTAACCAATACCGTATGTGATCCGCCCATACCAGGCACATCATCCCAAGTTGTTTCTTTATTCAAATAACCACGCGGAGTTTTCCCCTTTAATTTGGCCGCGGATTGATTTTCCGTTATATCGCCATCGAATAGTTTGATCCTCACACCACTTTCCGCTGTTTTCACCAAAAGTGAATGAGGCAATTTATTAATGGTTCCAGCAATTTTCAGTGCTTCCCCTTGATCGTACTCCTCTTCTGGAAATAAAAATATTCTTTGCAATTCTTTATTTCCCTTAAAAAGTTCAGCTTGTCTTAAAATATTATCTTTGGGTAAATTCCGCCATTTTACCCCATCATCTTTCGCTAATGAATAGGAGAGCATTGAGAGTAAAAAGACAAACAATGCAAGTATGGATAACCACCATTTCTTCCTTTTCATACTCTTCTCCCCTTTCTTCATTCTTCATGTATCGTTAGGAAAATATATGTTATTTAAAATCTCTAAATCTTACATACTATTATATTAGTATAACATATTGCCTGAATGTAAAAGTTCTATGTTTTTTTGGTAATTTTGGTTGCACATTCATCCTGAGAAGAACCATTGATCCGCGGTTTTCATATATCAAATATATATAATCGTAAAAGGTTTAAGGTGATCGCATGGAAACCAATAATAAAAAAGCCATCTTGAATGAGCAACATGAACTTGCTGAAGAAGTCCTTGATATTTACAGTTTAAAAGTGTTTATCATTCTCGACCTTTTTCTGTTCTCCATTTTCTTTGGCATACTGCTGCATCCGCTACTATCTTCTCTATGGCTTAACTTTTTATTGCCTTTGCTTTTTTTCACTACATTTACCGCTCTTCTTCAAATACTTGATATTTTCCATAAAAAAAGCTGACATCATATTTGATGTCAGCTTTAAACTGTAGGTGATTTCGAAGAAAAAGCATTTCACCTCCAAATTTTACTTTGTATTAAAATTTCGGTTGATTTCAGAAATCCGCTCCCTTTCCGCCGACTGACTGCCAAGCCTCCTCGACGCAAGCGTCTGTGGGGTCTCGGCTAGCCAGTTTTTCGGCAGGAGTGTTGCAAATTTCTTCAATTCTATGAGGGTTTCGTCCATATAAAAAAGTAAAAACATGAAGAAAAATTCTTAAATCATATTAGGGTGGGACCCTTTCGGACCAAGTTTATTGACAGATTGAGACAACCGCAAAGCTGATGATTTCGAAGAAAAAGCATTTCACCTCCAAATTTTACTTTGTATTAAAATTTCGGTTGATTTCAGAAATCCGCTCCCTTTCCGCCGACTGACTGTCAAGCCTCCTCGACGCAAGCGTCTGCGGGGTCTCGGCTAGTCAGTTTTTCGGCAGGAGTGTCGCAAATTTCTTCAATTCTATGAGGGTTTCGTCCATATAAAAAAGTAAAAACGTGAAGAAAAATTCTTAAATCATATTAGGGGGGACCCTTTCGGACCAAGTTTATTGACAGATTGAGACAACCGCAAAGCTGATGAATTCGAAGAAAAAGCCTTTCACCTTCAATTTTTTCTTTGTATTAACATTTCAGTTGATTTCAGAAATCCGCTCCCTTTCCGTCGACTGTCTGCCAAGCCTCCTCGACGCAAGCGTCTGTGGGGTCTCGGCTAGTCAGTTATTCGGCAGGAGTGTCGCAAATTTCTTCAATCCTATGAGGGTTTCGTCCATAAAAAAGCAAGACAAAGTTTGTTTTAAAATTATGGTTAGGGTTGAGACCATTCAAATCGCCAGACTGAAGACAATTTAGAAGAAAAGCGAGTTACCCTGTAGTTTTCATTTAAAAAACATTCCAGTTGATTGGAACGTAAGGTACGAGACTCCTGCGGGAAAAGCGTGGCCAAGGGAGACCCCGCAGGCGAGCGCCGAGGAGGCTCCCGGACCGCCCGCGGAAAGCGAGTGCCTGGAGTGGAAATCAACGCTCAGATTTACTAACCCTCAAAAAAACGTTCCAGTTGATCGGAAGAGGTGTACGAGACTCCTGCGGGCGAAGAGAGTGATTATTTTTTAATATAATGAATTGTTTTTTCATCAATCTACAGATCCCTCTCGGAACATAAACTTGATATTTCTTCATTTAAACCATCTTGTCATCCCATTGATACTTCCTCAAGGGAAAATACAATTACTAACAAGAATAATTCTTCACTTAATTTGATTCTTAAACAATGAACTTTTTTATGAAAAATCGGGAAAGGGCTTCGGGATGAGACCATTCCGAAGCTTTGGCGAAAAAAAGCTGACATCATTTTGATGACAGCTTTTTAAATGGCGCTCAGCCATGTTCCTTGACCTTTTTCCCTTTCTTCAAATGATAGACGATTGTAGTGCCGAAAATCAGTAATATAAAGACAAAAAAGATCGCAGGCGGGATTTCGATCCCTGCAACTGCCATTAACATTTTTATTGCTATGAATCCGATAAGGACATAAGCGGCAGTTTCCAATTCTGGAACCTTATCTATCAATTTTAGAAATACTCCGGCCACTCCCCGCATCATCAAGACACCAATCATTCCGCCTGTCAAAAGGACCCAGACTTTTTCACTCACTCCGAAAGCGGCCAAGACACTATCGACAGAAAATGCTATATCCATCAATTCCACTGCCGCAACCGTTCCCCATAAAGTACCAAACATTCGGATCAGTATGCTGTTTTTACTCATTCCCTGGATATCTTCGTCGATCCCAGCTTGTTTTTTTCTTTTATCCCTAAAGTATTTAAACGAGAGCCAACCAAGGTAGGCGGCTCCAATCACCTTCACCCACCAAAGCTTTATGAGGAAAACGCCGATTCCAATCGCTATAAATCTAAAAGCATAAGCACCAAACAAACCGTAAAATAATGCTTTTTTCCGTTGTTTTTGAGGAAGGTGCCTGACCATCACAGCTAATACCAGTGCGTTATCCGCTGATAGCAATCCTTCCATTAAGACGAGCGTTCCGATCAACCCCCAGCTCACAGGGTCGGATAAAACCTCCACCCACATATGCCAGTCAAAAAATTGAGCATACGTTTGCACGATGTTATTTAACAACTCTGACATGATAAAGACTCCTCTGTTCCTATAACAGCAAAATTAGAAAACCTTTTAAAATAACATTGTTCCCAGTTATGATAAAAACTTTACTTTAAGTTTTAACACAAAATAAATACGTTGCAGGACAACGTATCATTCGATGCTTATTAAGTTTCATTTCATCATACTCTTCCACTTAAATAAAATCAACGAAATCCACCACTATGAGAGCTTTTGTTTACCTGTCCACTCTGGCGGCGTATTTTTATCCCAATATATTTTCCCTATATTATAATGGGTGGCAAATGAATCATGATGAGTATGATAGTGAAAATCGAACCAATGTCCTTCCAATGGGGGATTTTCCTGCCTTACATGGAATCTGATGATATCCTTGCCGCTGATTGAATCATAAATATGGAATATCTTCTCGGCCCTGCCGGCACTCGGCTGCTCAGTGATGGTCAATTGCTGTAATTTTTCATCCGGAAATTGTGCAGCCATTTCTGTAATGGCTTCTTCCATTTTTGGTAATATGACCATTTTGAATTCATCGCCAATTTTTGGATTGATCTTATCGCCAAATTTCATAAATGCGTTTTCCTCTGCCTTATTCAGGATGTCCGATAAAAATTCTTCCCGGTTGAATTCTTCCTCAATTTCAGTTGAATTCTGCGAAGGAAGATAGGCTAATCCCTCTTCTTCCACTATTCCCTTTTTAGTATCCTTTAACGAATCGGCTTCCGCTAACCACGCCAGATCTGAAGGAGTGACAAGACCAAACGTCAAAACGGATACTAAAATGACGAGACTTTTCCTGAACCAAACCGCTGCTTTCAACTCACACTCCCCCTCCTTTTTTGTATTGTCTTTATATTTAGTATACTTTTATTTTTTGGTAATTACGAATATATAGTTACCCATGTTTTAAAAATCAAAAAAAAGGATAAATACCTATATAAAGTTTAATGAACTCGAACTTTTTAATAAATATCAATAAATTTACATTTAAATGAAGGATTTTGACGATTTTTGGAGAAATTAATTAGATTCAAGTCTTTTTAAGGAGGGGTCTTATATGGCTTCGACTGCCATGGTGGCTTTATGTCTTGTTACATTAGCATTTTTCGTATATTTATCATTTGCTGATTAAGAATAAATGAATACCTACGAAAAATCTCCTTGTCATTTTTCTACAATGACAAGGTTTTCTTTTCACTCAAACATAAGTTTACCTTATTGGCAGATAAAAGGACTAAATAATGGAGGAATCATTTTGGAAAACAACAATGAGAAGATAAAAGATAAGGATTACAAAAGGGAAACTGCGAAAGGGAGCTCCGGAATGGTCGTTACAGCTCATCCTGTCGCAACTTCAATAGGGGAAAAAATATTACGTGAAGGTGGAAATGCTGTCGATGCGGCCGTCGCCATCCAATTTGCCCTAAATGTTGTTGAACCAATGATGACTGGTATCGGCGGAAGTGGTTTTCTTATGGTATATAATGCAAAAGATAAGGAAACTAAAATATACGACGGCCATGTAAGGGCACCTAAAGCCGCACATCGAGACATGTTTCTTGATGAAAAAGGGGAAGTCATCCCTTTTAAAGAGAGATCTATCAAAGCAACAGCGGTTGGCATTCCTGGAATACTGAAAGCTATGGATGAAGCACTCGCCGAAAATGGCAGCAAGCCATTGGCAGAACTTATCGAGCCATCCATTGAATTTGCTGAAAAAGGAGTTCCCGTCAATTGGGTTCTATGCGATGCTCTTAAAAACTTTGAATATCGATTGGGCGATGAAGCGCGTAAGTTCTTCATACCAAACGGAAAACCCTATCAGGATGGCGATTTGCTGATTAAAGAAAAATTGGCGAATACCTATCGGATATTACAACGTGAAGGAATTTCCGCTTTTTATGAAGGTGAAATCGGAGAGGGCATCATTTCCTGCATACAAGAACTTGGAGGGTTCATGGAGCTTTCTGATTTAAAGGGCTATAAAGCTACTATCGATGTACCAATGTATGGGACTTATAAGGATTATTTAATTGCTTCATCAAATGCGCCAAGTGCCGGCGGATTCACGGTCATTCAAATCCTGAAAATTTTGGAAAGCTTCCAAATCGAACAATATGACGCCCGTTCTTGGGAAAAATATTATTTAATCGCAGAAGCGATGCGTCTGGCATTTACAGATAAAAAAGCATTTCTCGCTGATCCCGAATTTGCCGAATTGCCATTGGCGGGCCTCATGCATGATGAGTATATAGCTAAACGCCGCTCATTCATTAATTTCAAGTCAAGAAATAATGCCATTGACTTCGGAAACCCTTGGATTTATGATTCCGTGCAACAAAGGGAAGTCATTCCGCAACCTAATGAAGAAGAGATCAGTGAAACGACGCACTTCACTGTCCGTGACAGATGGGGTAATATCGCAGCATGCACTTCTACAGTGGAACATCCATTCGGATCAGGCATCATGGTTTCCGACTATGGTTTCATGCTGAATAACGAACTGACTGATTTTGATTCCATTCCTGGCGGCATGAATGAAGTGCAGCCCAATAAACGCCCAGTCAGCTGTAAAAGCCCGACCATCATCTTTAAGGACGGCGAGCCGATCTTGACGTTAGGGTCACCAGGAGGACCAACCATCATCAGTTCAGTCGTACAAACGATCATTAATGTACTCGATTTAAAAATGGATTTGAAAGCAGCCATCGAAGAACCTAGAATTTTCACTCCGATGGGGCCTCATATTGAATGGGAGCCTGGAATGGATATGACTAGCAAAGGCCACTTGGAAGCAATGGGCTTCGCCTTTAATGAAGTTCCCCACTCAATAGGGAATGTCCAAGCGATTCAAATCAACCCCGATGGCTCGAACTATGGTGCTGCCGATTCAAGCCGGGAAGGCTGTGCCATGGGTCTGGACGAAACAGATTATAAATCGTGATCACTGGATGGAAATGAAGCCAAAATGGAATTTGGATGTTTTTCTTTTTAGTACCTCAAATCCAAATTCCTCAAAGCGGGAGCTGCGGTAATGGTCTTTCAACACGACTCTATTGCGCGCAACCCGCTTGGCTTCTTTCATTATTTCAACCGATAGATCCTTACCATCCGCAAAATGAGTCAGTCCCCTGATACCATTCGATTCCTGAATCGTTTCTTCAAACATGGGATCGAAATATACGACATCAAAATGATTATCCGGCATTGTTTTCAATATTTCGTAATGGTCACCCTGCCTGACCTCTATTCTTCTCATCGCAGAAATCATTTTTTCTTCTGCATCCTCCCATGTTTTCATTCCACGGTCCACGAGCAAGGCCAAATATTGATTTCCTTCCAATCCGACAACCCGTCCATGTTCACCCACCGCGAAACTTGCGACAATCGCATCAGAGCCCAATCCCAAGGTACAATCAAGCACAGTGTTCCCTTCATTTATATCTCCGGCAATGAGAAATGGATCACTCTCTCCGCGCATTATTCTTTTTATACGGATCATCGCCAGGTTCGGATGAAAAAAGAATGGTTCTTTTTCCTGATATCGATATAACTCCATCCGCTTTTTACCAAAAACAAGGCAATCATCTTCATTATGTTCCGCTTGGATATCACTCACCGATCGTTTTCTTCTTGCTATAAAGGGGATTTGCAATTCTTCAGCTAACCTTTTGGCTAATATCATCGTTTCTTTATCGGCTCTTCCTACTGTTGTGACAAACATGAATCCTACCCCTTCATACTCTCTTAAAATTTGAAAAGAATGCCCTGTTTTACCAGGACATTCCGCTTCATCACTTATTTACTTACTGAACGCTGCCAATAAATTTTCCATGATGGCTTCCATTGGCTGTCCTTCTATATCATGGCGAGGAATGAAATGTACGACCTCTTTGCCCTTTAAAAGAGCCATGGATGGTGAAGAAGGTTCTATTCCATCGAAGTATTCGCGCATTTTAGCTGTCGCTTCCTTATCTTGGCCTGCGAATACAGTTACCAAATGATCTGGCTTATTGTCCGCTTGGAGTACGGCTTGAGTAGCAGCTGGACGGGCTAACCCGGCAGCACAGCCGCAAACTGAATTCACGACCACAAGTGTCGTACCTTCCACCGATTCCATAAAGTTTTCAACCGCTTCAGCGGATTCCAACTCATCAAAACCTGCCTGCACCAGTTCCGCACGCATTGGTTTCACCATTTGTTTCATATATTCATCATATGCCATCGACATAAAAAAACCTCCTTGGTTACAATTCTTCAATTAGTATAATGATACTATATTCTTCAGTACATATGCAAAAATGACGCTTAAAGCTTTGTAAAATTTCATTTTTCTTCACAAAGAAACATGGTGACAGAAATCCAGTTTCCTTCTGCCACCATGTTTTAGTCTTCCCTTTAAACTTAAACTTTCATCACTCCGCCTGAGCTGGCATTCGTCACAAGTTTGGAATACCGTGCTAAATAGCCAGTCCTGACCTTTGACTCGAAGCCTTTCCAATTGGCTTTGCGTTTTTCGAATTCTTCATCGGAAATTTCCAATTGGATTTTACGATTATTCAAATCCAATTCGATGATATCTCCATCTTCAACAAAGGCGATCGGGCCTCCCTCAGCTGCTTCGGGGGAAATATGACCAATGCTGATGCCTCGCGATGCTCCTGAAAAGCGGCCATCAGTGATCAAACCGACTTTCGCTCCAAGTCCCCTCCCGACGATTTGGGAAGTGGGTGCCAACATTTCCGGCATTCCCGGCCCACCTTTAGGCCCTTCGTAACGAATGACCACTACATCCCCTTCTTTAACCTTTCCGGTAATGATTCCGGAAAGTGCATCTTCCTGGGAATCGAAACAAATGGCCGGACCCCTGTGATAGCCACCAACTGATGCGTCAACGGCGCCCACTTTTACGATGGAGCCTTGAGGAGCAAGGTTACCGAACAATACCGCAAGCCCGCCACGCTCAGAATGCGGATTATCCAATGGATGGATTACATCCTTGTCCAATATTTCACAACCGGCAACATTTTCGCGGAGCGTCTTACCTGAGACAGAAAGGCAATCTCCATTAAACGCACCTGGTTTTTTGAGCAACTCATTAATGACGGCACTTACACCACCGGCATTATGTACATCTTCAATATGGTAATCGGATGCCGGTGCAATTTTCGCTAGATGCGGTACGCGGTTAGCTATTTCATTTATGCGTTCCATCGGATATTCAAAACCTGCTTCATGTGCCAATGCAAGCGTATGAAGCACGGTGTTCGTCGAACCGCCCATCGCCATATCCAAGGCAAATGCGTTATCAATTGCATCAATCGTCACGATATCACGAGGCTTGATATCCTGTTTGATTATCTCCATCAACTGTTTAGCGGATTTCTTAACGAATTCCTTACGTTCTTCTGCTACCGCCAAAATCGTTCCATTTCCCGGTAGCGCAAGTCCCAATCCTTCAGCCAGGCAGTTCATGGAGTTTGCTGTGAACATTCCTGAACAAGAACCGCAAGTAGGGCATGCAACTTGCTCGATCTCCTGCAAATCCTCTTCATTGATATTACCTGCTTGATAAGCACCCACCCCTTCAAAAACGGATGTTAATGAAAGAGATTTACCATTTTTATCTTTACCTGCTTTCATGGGTCCGCCGCTTACGAATATTGTAGGAATATTGACACGAAGTGCTCCCATCATCATTCCCGGCGTTATCTTGTCACAGTTTGGAATGCACACCATACCGTCAAACCAATGTGCCGATACAACAGTTTCCACGGAATCTGCGATGATTTCACGGCTTGGCAAGGAATAGCGCATACCAATATGACCCATTGCAATTCCATCGTCTACCCCGATCGTATTAAATTCGAAAGGAACACCGCCCGCTTCGCGAATCGCTTCCTTCACAATTTTTCCGAATTCCTGAAGGTGGACATGACCTGGAACGATATCGATGTATGAATTACAAACCGCGATGAACGGTTTACCGAAATCTTCTTCTTTAACCCCTGCTGCCCGCAACAGACTTCTATGTGGAGCTCGATCGACCCCTTTTGTAATCATGTCACTTCTCATATTTGATGTAGACATTTGTTGTACCCCCAATTTCCGCTAAATGTTTAATGATTCAGAATAATATAATTTTTAGTATACTCTAAAAATTCTAACATATTTATAGACAAATGCAACCATTCTTCACTAAATATCTACAAAAATCATTTTACTAAAATAATAGAGTTCCAATTTATAGATTCGACCTCAGGGGAACCCCTTTCAAACGATTGGAAATGATCCTAAAAAAATAATAAGGCATGCGGGTTATATCAGCCGCATGCCTTTTTCCGGGTCATTTCAAATCACTTGTCATTCGCTTGTCTTGATTCTGTCATTTGCTTCCAAACCGAACCTTTTGCTTCTTCGCCATTTTCTATACGGTCTATGGCCATCTTGACCTGCAGGGCAACTTCGAATTCAGGATCCTGTTCCGCTTGTTTAAGATAAGGGAGGGTCGTTTCATTTCCCACTTCGTATAAAAACATCGCGGCCCGCCATCTAACCAATTTATTTTTATCCGAAAGTGATTGAGACATTTCTCCCATCGCTTCTTCAAAGCCAAGATCTGATAAACAATCACCAGCAGTACGTCTTACGGCCGCGCTTTTATCTTTCAAGGCTTTATACAAGCTCGGAAGCACTTTTCTATCTTCAATCATACCCAAGTATACTACCGCGAGCCTTCGAATGGAGACTTTACTGTCGGAGAGTGCCATATCCAATACTGGAATATCATCAACCGTAGGATCTTCCATTTGTTCTAAAGCCTGATAACGCTTTTCCCAACTTTCATCATTCAGCATTTCTGCAGTCAGTTTAATTTTTGGACGTTTCAAAATTGCTTCCTTCGTATCGACCATTTCTTGTGCAGCTGCAACTAGCCGATTAATTCGATCTTCCGGATAAGCTGCGATCAGTTCATCCGATACTTCCTTCACGATATCTTCCATATCACCATATCTTACGCCATAATCCTTCCATTTTCGAAGCAGGACTACATTATCATCTTCTTTTTGGGCAGCGGCAATGCCCTTTATGAAATATTCCGGTAAGGCAAAACGTTTTTCGTGTTGACTATCACTTGCTTTAATTTGCATCGGAATGCCCTTGAATTGTTGAATGGCAACAGTTACTTCACCGTAATGTTCATTTAATGCCCCTTGTTGATTTTTTTCCTCGGTTTTTTCTCCAAAGACCTGACGGATTTGGACCAAGATATCTTTCCAATCATATTTCGCGTTTCGCTCAACGGCTAAGAAGTCCGCAACATGATATACCCCTTTCACTCCCTCGATCGTAAATAAATCCCTTATCAGCTTGGGTGCCTGGTCAGCTTGATCTTTCTTATAATTATTGCTTTTACCAGCTAATAGCTCTTCTGTTAAATTGATTTTCATTGTATTCGGACTTGGTGTAGGTTCTATCGACTTTATTTTCAATGCATTTCTCTCCTTTTACAAGACGTTTCCATGTACTAGATATTATCACATCGCAAACAGATTCTCATGCAATTGAGATTGGCAAAAAAAAGACTGATCCAAGTTTACATCCTTGGACCAGTCACCACGCTCATTCTTCTTCCAATTTTTCCGCTAAATACGCCCATCTTTCCATCAAATGGTCTAATTTATCCGTTAGTTCCTTTTCTTCTTCAAGAAGCAGGCGGACTTTTTCAAAATCGCTTCCCGCTGCTGACATTTCTGATGTTATGTCTTTCAAGCGCAGCTCGGCCCGCTCCATGTTCCCTTCTATCTCTTCCCATTCCTTACTTTCCGCATAGGTCAGTTTTTTCTTTTTCTTTTCGGTCCGGTTCATCTGTGGCTCTGTTGCTTTTACTGGCACAGCCTCTTCCGTCTTGTCTTCCAAGAACTCTGAATATGAGCCGTAATAAAAGTCAATGTCACCTTTATTCTTGAAAACAAGAAGCTGGTGGCACGTTTTATCCAAGAAATACCTATCATGTGAGACAGTAATGACTACACCTGAAAATGTTTCTAAATAATCCTCAAGAACGGTCAAGGTTTGCGTGTCCAAATCATTCGTCGGTTCATCCAAAAGCAGGACATTAGGTGCCGACATCAATATGTTAAGGAGATATAATCGCCTTTTCTCCCCACCGGACAGCTTACGAATTGGTGTCCCATGCGATCCCATTGGAAATAAGAACCTTTCAAGCATCTGCGCAGCCGATATGAAACTACCATCTTTAAGGGCGATTGAATCCGCCGTTTCCCGAATATACTCTATCATGCGCAAATTCTCATCCATATCGACGCTTTCTTGCGTATAGTACCCTATTTTCACGGTTTGCCCTTTTTCCAGGTTTCCTTCATCTATGGATTCCCTACCTGCCAGGATATTCAACAAGGTTGACTTTCCGCTGCCATTATTACCGACGATCCCAATTCGATCACCTGGTTTGAAGAGGAAGGAAAAATGGTTGATGATGGTTCGATCACCGAAGGATTTAGATACATCCTGCATCTCAAGTACTTTTTTCCCAAGACGGGCACCGCTTAATTCCATTTCCAGGTTCTCGGTTTTCTGCTTATCCTTTACACCTGATTCCAATGTTTCGAAGCGTTGGATCCTGGCCTTTTGTTTCGTTGTCCGGGCCTTTGCACCCTTACGGATCCAGGCCAGTTCTTTTTTGAATAGACTTTCCTTTTTCGTTCTTTCAGCCGATTCATTCTCTTCACGAATGGCCTTTGATTCTAAATAATCCGCATAGTTTCCTTTGTATTCGAAAAGCTGGGTCTGGGCGATTTCCCAAATCTTATTGGACACACGATCAAGGAAATATCGATCATGGGTTACAAATAAAACGGATTTTTGATATTTACCTAAATATTCTTCAAGCCAAGTAATGCTTTCAAAATCGAGATGGTTCGTAGGCTCATCCAAAATCAATAAATCAGGGGTCTCAATCAAGGTTTTTGCCAGGGCCGCACGTTTTTTTTGGCCGCCTGACAGTTCCCCCAGTCTCCTTGAATGATCAGGAAGTCCAAGCTTGGTCAGTATCGTTCTGGCATTGGCACTTGTATCCCAGGCGCCTAGCGTGTCCATATCCTGCTGCTGTTTTAACAAACGATCCTGTATTGCGCTATTCTGCGGGTCCACTTGAAGTTCAATGAGCGTCTTTTCATACTCTTTAATCAACGAAAATACAGGAGTTGAACTTTCATACATATATTCCATGATAGTCAATTTCTCATCAAAATGCGGATCTTGGGACAGATAGGAAATCGTATAATCATTCGGATGATCCTTCGTTCCTAAATCACTGTCTTCCAGCCCTGCGATGATATTCAATAATGTCGATTTACCGGTGCCGTTTATCCCAACGATCCCGATTTTTTCCCCTTCGGTAATGGAAAAAGAGACATCTTTAAAAAGCAGCTTTTCCCCTTGGGTTTTCATTACATGTTCCATGCTAAAAACTTTCATAATCGTACATCCCATTCCTTATTAAATTCCTCTAAAAATCCTACCATATATTCATGCCTTTCACTAGCAATCTTCTTGGCTGTACAAGTATTAAGCATGTCTTGCAAGCGCAATAATTTTTCATGAAAGTGATGAATGGAAGAGCTTTTTCCATTCCTGTATTCCTTCTTGGTCATGTTTTCCCTAATGGGCAATGAAGGATCATACATAAGCTGTCCCTTCTTTCCGCCAAATGCAAATGTCCTGGCTATGCCAATGGCACCAATTGCATCCAAGCGGTCCGCATCCTGAACAATTTCAGCCTCTATCGAAGGTAGCCTCATCTGCCCTGCACTAAATGAAATTGTATTGATGATCTGTTTGATGGCATCAACACTATCAATATCCAACTTTATTTCATCAAACCAAGCATCAAGCTTTTTCCAGCCCCCATCGGCTTCCTGGTTTAGTTTATCATCAGGGATATCATGAAGCAGAGCCGCCATTTCAATGATGAACTCATTTCCTACTCGTTCTTCTTTTGCAATATGTAAAGCCAGCTTACGAACACGATCGATATGGAACCAATCATGGCCGCTGGCATCAGAATTCAATTGGTCATATACATACTTCTCCGTTAACTCAATCATCGTTTGTTTCATTTCACCACTCCATGTCCTTTCTATTTTACCATGGTTCTCAATAATGGTGTGCTTTAATCTTCATTGAACCAACTGAGCCCAATCGTCTGTTCACCGGTATGCACCCCGATGGCGCTCCCCAGTGGGGATACATGGATCAACACATGAGGGAATTCTTCGGAAATCATCTTTTTCCATTTTTGTGCCTGCTCCGACACTCCACCATATAATATGGTGCATTCCTTTACTGTTCCCGCTTCGACTGATCTGCGAAAATCAGTGAAGATCTGTTTTTCCGCTTTTTTAATGTTCCGAGGTTTAGATTTAGTATGGAGCACACCATTTTCAATTGAAATGATGGGTTTAAAGCTCAATAGGCTTCCTAGAATATACTGTGCGTTTGTTAACCTGCCGCTCCGATGCAGCTGATCTAAAGAGCCTATCATTACATAGGTCTCATGGTTATCCGCATACATTCTCGTTTTGACGAATGCTTCATTGATGGAATCGCCATTTTCAATATAATGCATGAGCCGTTTCAAGATTAATAGCATTGGAAAGGAAATAAGTAAAGTATCAAAAACATCAACAGGGATCGTAACCATTTGTGCAGCTTGCCTGCTCGCAGAAACCGTCCCGCTCAATTCACTGGAAAGATGTACGGCTATGATTCGATCATAGCGTTTTTCAAGCTCCTTATATAATTCCTGGAATCGGCCGACCGAGGGCTGTGACGTGGTTGCCGTGATTTTTTCCTCACTCATCCGCCGGTATAATTCCTCAGGTAATAGGTCGACGCCATCTTCATATTCCTTCCCATCGATGATGACGACCATCGGAACGATGTATACATGTTCATTCAATGATAATTCTTCATCTAAAGTTCCCGTACTATCTGTTACCCATGCAATTCGTTCCATGGTTTCCCCCCTCATTTGTGTCTTCTATTATATTCAATATCCCAACCATCTGTCCCCTTTTAAAAACGGATGCATGCAATAAATATCTCACCTCAAGAAAAGAGCCCAACAGAAACTTTCCGTTGGACTCGATTTCATAGTTCATATTAATTTTTTTATATCTTCTTCCATTTCCAGAGGTTTTGTTTTAGGTGCAAACCGGCTGACGATATTTCCATTACGATCAATCAAGAACTTTGTAAAATTCCATTTTATCGATTTGGACCCCATCACCCCAGGAGCATTTTCAGTCAGATAGCTGAATAAGGGATGGGCTTCCTTGCCTTTGACATTCACTTTTGCAAACATCGGGAAGGTTACACCATGATTCAATTTGCAATATGAATCGATTTCCAGATCATCACCAGGCTCCTGATTCAAAAACTGATTACACGGAAAACCAAGCACGACTACCCCATCCTCTTTATATTGCACATACAGACTTTGCAAATCATCATACTGTGGCGAAAAACCGCATTTGCTTGCGGTATTCACTATAATCATCACTTTCCCTTTATATTCCTCAAGCGAGATGGTTTCGCCATTGATTTTATTGACTTCAAATTCGTAAATGGACATGAATGATCTCTCCCTTTAGTATGATGATTCATTTTACCGTATTTAAAGGTAGGTTTACCAACTTTAATCCTTTTCCTATCATCCAGGAATCTTCACTGCTTGAATGGATTGAATCAAATACTCTACCATGTCTTCCAAATCATCCATTTGCTCTTCTCTTACAAGCCTTCCAAATGAAATTTTATATATAGAAGAAGTAATGGGTTGCTTTTTTTTACTGACCGTTTCGCTGGTCGTCACTGATATGATTCTCTGATCTCCCCAGATTTTTTCCAGGTCACTCATAAATTGCTCAGCATTCACATCATCAAGCTTTTTAGGAAAAGAAATGAATATATTGACCGTGCAGCCTGAATGCGTATCATCAATAGCTGCATCGAGTAACTCCGAACTTAGGTTATGTAGGGAAGCGTGTAGCTCAATGGCACCGCTAATGGAAATGGGCGCGTTTGTTTTTTTCAATTCCATCTCGATCTTATATGATCTGGACATGGTTGAGAGATTCACTATATCATCACGGTTTATGACCAATATATCCCCAATGAAGTCACGATCGTAAACCGCTCCTTCCAATACCACTTTCATGTTTTCAAATGCTGTAGGATCAAACAATCTCCAAACACCTCTCCAACTTCATAGTTAATGTATTCCGATCTTCCCATTTTACCATTCCCAGGCCATTTCCTTCGGGATTTACAAGAAATTATTAAAATAGCTTTTCTATTCAATAATTTTCTATATAATTAAAATATTATGATTTTTGAAGAAGGAGGCTAATCATGCCAATCAGAATTCCGGAACAACTGCCAGCAAGGGAAATTTTAGAACAGGAAAATATCTTCGTAATGGATGAGCAAAGAGCTACCAATCAGGAAATCCGTCCATTGAATATATTAATTTTAAACCTAATGCCAGAAAAAGAAAAAACGGAGGCCCAGTTATTGCGCTTTCTTGGCAATACTCCCATTCAAGTAAATATATCATTCCTGCGCTTAAGCACACATGAATCAAAGAACACAAGTAAATTTCATTTAGATCAGTTTTATAAATCATTTAATGATATTCGCACAAAGAAATATGACGGCTTGATCATTACAGGCGCTCCAGTGGAAAAGCTGGAGTTTTCAGACGTTAATTATTGGGAAGAACTGCAGAGCATCATGAACTGGTCAAGTGAAAATGTCACTTCCACCCTACATATCTGTTGGGGGGCACAAGCTGCCCTGTACCATCATTATGGAATAGGCAAGTACGAACTTCCAGAGAAATGCTTCGGGGTATACACTCATGAGGTCCTTGAACCGAATGAAAATCTAGTCCGCGGATTCGATGATTATTTTATGGCCCCTCATTCACGCTATACGGATATTGATTATCAAAAATTAGTTAACCATCCTGAATTGAAGGTTCTCGCACAGTCCGATCAAGCTGGTGTATTGATGGCTGCTTCAGTTGATGGAAAAAGAATTATGGTTACCGGCCATTTCGAGTATGATGCCGATACCCTCGGTGAAGAATACAAGCGCGATAGGGAACGCGGGATCAATACGCAACTCCCAGAAAATTACTTTCCTGATAACGATCCGACCAGGATACCTCTTCACCGCTGGAAGAGCCATTGCAGCCTGATGTTCTCGAATTGGCTGAACTATTATGTCTACCAATCAACCCCTTATGAGTGGGATTGAAAGGGTAAGAAAAAAGAAGCTTTCACTTTGAAATGAATCGCTTTTTTATGGCAGACACATCCGATCATCATGGGAAACAACCTGAGTATCTGACTCAGGTTGTTTGTTTCATGATTCCTTATTACCGAAATATACCTCTTCAAAAGGTTG
Source organism: Peribacillus sp. S4 (assembly GCF_046715815.1). NCBI lineage: Bacteria > Bacillati > Bacillota > Bacilli > Caryophanales > Bacillaceae > Peribacillus > Peribacillus sp. S4. Next base: position 3,239,999 of record NZ_CP175708.1, read on the forward strand.
GACCACCACAAATCCTTGTCCTTCGAATTTCATTTGAACGGATTCGCCGCTTCCCCTTCCAAAAAACGACTTCAATGAAACATCCGTTACGAATTCAGGCTGCAATTCCCCTGACCATGCTACTGTGGCATTCGGGTCGGTATAAACCGGATTCCCAGGTTCCACAATTAAAGTAAGAGGCTCATAATGGGAAGTGAATGCGACCATGCCTCTCCCCTCGAGCCTTACGTTGAACAATCCGCCCGCCAATAACCCGGCAATGCGCCGCATCATTTTTATATCCCATGAAATCCCCGGCTCAAATGCGAGTAAATCATTTCCGTTAACACAGATCGATTCACCATTTAACTGTAAAATGGAAATCTTCTTCCCTTGATCCGCGACGTATAGCTTGCCGCTTCCGGTCGCTTTCATCAGGGATGCCCCCTCACCAGTTAAGGCTTTTTTAAAGAGTTTACCAAGACCATGCTCCAAGATGCCTTCCCGCTCGAATTTAACATGACCTCGATAAGAAACCATCGTCCCCATTTTTGCCCAGATCTGCTTTTCCAAATTAATCTCCAAGATTCGTTCCGTTTCAAGTTCGAATAATCCTTGCCCTTTATCCTGCTGCTTCGTCTTTTCAACGAATTGATCGATTTGATACTTCCCCATCACTGCCCCACCTCTTTTTGCAGGAGGAAAAGCCACATGAACGATACAGCTTGCTTTAATTCCTTTGAAAAATGTCCCAGCTTTGCATAGTCCACCCCTCTCTTTGCAACGCCGGTATCAGCCACTGCCTTCCATCCCGTTTCTAAAGCCATTTTTTCAAATTCCCACGGCTGCATGGTATTCATGATGACTTCATCTCCCAATAACCGGTGGAAGCTGAATTTTTTTCGCGGCTCAGCTGTTGGACCAAGTATTCCAAAACAGACATAACCTCCAGGCTTTATTACCCGTTGGATTTCCTTCATCACCGTTAATGGTTCGCCCGTATATTCCAAAGAATTAATGACCATTGCTGCATCCATTTCTTCATCTTTGAATGGAAGATTATAAAAATCTCCTTGCAGGAAAGAAAGTCCTGGTTGTTGAGCGGTTTTCCCCTTTGCAAATTCAATCATCACATTGGATAAATCAACTCCAGTTACTTCATATCCCGCTTCGGCCAATTTCAAGGAACCAACTCCATCTCCACAGCCTATGTCAGCCACCTTCAATCCCGAAGGCACATATTCAGAAAAGAAGGGAATGATGTTTTTCCGACTCCCCGTTTCCCACATTTCTTGCGAATTCTTCACCCACATAGGTGCAAAAACATCCCATTCCTTTTCCGACTCTTTATGCCATGTATGTATATTCATAAGAAATTCACCCTCCCATTTAACCCCTAATCAATAAGTTACTGAAAAACACAAAAACACTTCGTTTTCCCGAATCAAAATACCGGGGCCTCTTTATAGCTATTCTGTTCATAATTAAAAAATCCTCTTTTAAAACGTTACTCCCCTTTAGACCTTATTTGTAAAATGAACCATGCCCGGCTCAAGAAGACAGATGATATTAAAACATAAAAAAAACTGCCAGCGGCAGCTTATTTTGAATTTTCTTCATTTCTTTTTTGTATCTTTCGTAAATCCTCGACACGGTCTGGAGATTCTTCAAAGAATTCAACCAGGTCTCCAATCCTATCGATGGCATTCCAACTAAGGTGGTGTTCAATCCCCTCTACATCCTGATAAATATTTTCTTCCTTGACCCCAATCAACCTTAGCATCTGTTCTAAAAGTTCATGGCGGTATACGAGCCTTTTACCAACTTTTTTCCCATTTGCGGTTAAGACCAGACCCCGGTACTTTTCATATATCAAGTATTTTTCCTGATCAAGTTTTTGAACCATTTTTGTAACAGAAGATGGGTGGACGGAAAGATTTTCAGCAATATCGGAAACCCTTGCATATCCTTTTTCTTCAATAAGTAAATAAATTTGTTCTATGTAATCCTCCATGCTCGGTGTAGGCATTCGGAATCCTCCCATTCAAACGCATATCTAAAAATTTTACTATATATACGACCCCGAAACAAGAAGATATAAGTCTCGGGGCGCCTTTAATGAAGTCTTTCCTTAAGTTTGCTTGACGTTTTGTTCTGTTGGGAAAGTAAAACTGATCTTCTTTTCAGAGTCGGACCAAGATAAAATGGCATCAAAGGTCTTTTCCCCTTTCTTAAAACCGCTTATCAAATCCGTTTCACCGCTCGCCAACAGCTTTTTTATATTTGCTTGACTGATTTTCTTATTAAGGATTTTTTTGGAGATGGTGAAGTTACACTTTGTTTTTTGATAACTTACACATCCATAGAATTCCCCTTTATCGACAATCTTAGAACCGCATAGTTTACAGCTGCCCACAGATGCCGAGCTTCTTTTTTTAGAGCCGCTCCGTTGAATCGACTCGGTATCCAGCCCTTGAAAATCCCAGTTTTCCGATGATTCCACGGCATCACTGATGATTTTTGCTGACATCTTTTTAACAGCTTCCATAAAGCCTCCAGCTGAAGCCTTTCCTTCACCGATTTCCCTCAAACGCTGTTCCCATTTGGCTGTCATTTCAGGTGAAGCCAGGATTTTCTCCCCGATGGCAGTAATCAGCACTTTTCCTTTATCTGTCGCAAACACCTGGTTTTTTTTCACATTGATGTATTTACGGTCCTTGAGCATGGTAATGATGCCAGCCCGAGTTGCTTCGGTACCGAGACCCTCGGTTTTCATCAGTACTTTTTCTAACTCTTCATTATCCAGATGCTTTCCGGCTGTTTTCATCAAAGTGATCAGCTGACCTTCTGTATAGCGCTTAGGAGGTTGGGTTTTTCCTTCTTTCACCTTTATATTGGCTACCTTCCCGGAATCCCCTTTTGAAACGGACGGCAAAATGATATCATCATCATCCTTATCATTATTTTGGAAAATCACTTTGCGCCATCCCTCTTGAATCTGCTGCTTGCCTTTAGAAATGAATTCGGCCCGCTTATCGACGAGCGTTTTAATGGTGGTGTAATCGAAAATCGCTTTCTCATAATGAGCCGCAATCAACCGGCGAACAACCAAGTCATATATATTCCGTTCTTCGGCGGAAAGCCGCTTCGGGTCGGTTACCTGCTCCGTCGGAATAATGGCATAGTGATCAGTCACTTTTTTTTCATTTACAAACCGTTTATTATTCATGATGTTCGGTTGTGGCAAAGGAAACAGGGATTCATATTCTGAAAATCCGCTTAGTTTTTGCAAAATATCAGGAAATGTTTCGGCTTCCCCTTCCGTTACATAATTGGAATCTGAACGCGGATAAGAAACGATCCCTTTTTGATATAAACTTTGTACGATATCAAGCGTCTGTTTCGGTGAATATTTATAAATCTTGTTCACTGTCGCTTGCAATGATGATAGATTAAATAACAAAGGCGGCTGAAATTCTTTCCTTTCAGTATCCATTTCCGCTATTTCAGCTTCCTTACCCTTACAAAAGGCGGCAATTTTATCAGCCATTTCTTTTGTTTTGATTCTCGGATCATTATTCAGCTGCCATTTACCCTGATATTTCTTACCGTCCATCTTGAAGTCAGCGAACACTTCCCAGAACGGCTCAGACTTGAATTGCTCAATTTCCATTTCCCGCTTCACTATCAAAGCAAGAGTCGGTGTCTGAACCCTTCCAGCTGAAAACACATCCGAAACGCCCCTTTGTTTCAACAAAATACTATACGCTCTCGACGCATTCATTCCAACAACCCAGTCCGCGCAAGCTCTCGTATACGCTTCATAATAAAGCGGCCTGGTTTTTTCTTCGCTCTTCAAATTTTGAAATCCCTCATAAATCGCTTTCGGGGTCAAAGAGGATATCCATAAACGTTTCATCGGTTTATTGACATTGCATAGATTAACGATGTTGCGTACAATCAATTCTCCTTCACGCCCGGCATCACCTGCATGAATGATTTCATCGACTTCCGTTTTCCTAAGCAAAGTCTTCACAACATTGAATTGCTTTGCCTTTTGCCGGGTCACTTCATATTGAAATTTCTCAGGAATCATCGGCAACGTTTCCATCGACCATTTTTTCCATTTTGAATGATAGGTTTCCGGCGAAACAAGTTGACATAAATGTCCGACGGCCCAAGTTACATAAGCTCCATCGGGGAAAAGTTCATTCGGCATGATTTCTATATAGCCTTGCTGTTTTTTCGTTTTAAATTGAGCCGCTAGCGTTGAACCTTGATCTGGTTTCTCCGCAAGAATTAATACGTATCCCATTTATAGGACAATCTCCTTTACTCTATATTTGATAAGGTATAAGTCTTGTTCGACTTTATTAATAAGTCAAACAATATAATATCACGTCCTGAAATGCGAACATTATATGACGTTTTTTAATTTTACTTCTTTAAAAGGCTATAACTTCTAACGTTCTAATTCTACTATTTCTTCTAATTCCGCATAGTAATTTTTAATAGTCATTTCCATACAAGCTTTTCTATTTTCAGGTGTACGTTGTGATAGATGTTTTTTGTTGTAATATAATGTGAAGTCATGAATTGTTGCAAAAATATTTGAGTAATCTTGCATCAAATCATGTAAATCATTAGGTGCGAGTTTTGATTCTGTACTTGCCATGAAAAATTCTTCAATTTTAGAAAGTGCAGGCTCTATTTGCTCAACCAAACTTTGTTCAGAAATTATACTGTTCGTATATTCATTATAAAGACTAATTATTTCTTCAGCTGATTTTAACATTGTTCTAGAAATTTCTTTTACAGCTAACATTAGTTCTTCTTTGTTAGCTGTGTTTTCCTGATTAAGAGTTTTGACGCTTTCATAATAAGCATGCACATAAAAATGTGTGTCTTTTATCATAAACTTGTTTGAACTATCTACATTATACCACCAATCTTTGTTCTGATTATCATCACACCAAGTCGTATGGCATATGAAATTACCTCTTTTCATGTCACTTTCATCAAAGCCAAAATATATCCACACTATATTGGCTAATTTACCTTTCCATCTTTCAGAACTCCGTTGATTTTTATATACTTCAGCTGTTTTAATTTTATCCCTTATCCAAATGGAAAGTTTAGACATTCCTTCGAAGATTTTTCTATTCTTTTTGTAAACTTGTGATTCAGTCTGAGCAACATATAACTTTAGTAACGTCCGATTGTTTATGAAAGTTGGTTATCAAAGCAATGAAAGAATTTTTTATTAGTTTTTCTGGATTACTGGTTATTTATTTGATGCTCTTTTTTAGAAGCAAGATATTAGTAATCATAATCATCCTCTTCCACAGTTTCATTCTTGGGTTGAAACTTTACGACATTATCTTTTTTATCATCTATCATAAGAATACCTATCTCTATACGCTTACTAAAATCATCAATATAAGCAGCAGGGTTTCCGAAAGCCTCCGTTAAAGCATAGTTCACTATATCCGATTTGGTACTTCCTCTTTTCATTACCTTATCTAACTCTTTTTCCGATCCTATAGTTGTGTAGAATAACCCATCCAATAAAGCTTGTTGATTCTGGATTGTTTGTTCTAAGATTTGTATGCGCTCATCCTTTTTTTCAATTTGTTCTAATAAGCTTTGGAAATTATCTTGGAGTTTATTAATTTTATTTACGAGCCTGTCCAATAAATCATTATATGGGAGGAGGTACTTAACTAAAGACTCTTTATTTCCATAATGTTTTTCCACTACATCAAGAACGTCAAATACGTCTAATTCTTCTGTCTCTGACAATTTAATAGTTCTTTTCTTTACTATATTGTATTCGTCTACTAAATATTTTCCTTTTGTTTTCCACCATGTATACCCAGGATAAAAATCAGCGTTACCTTTATCGTATTGCGATTTTACAAAATCATAGATATCTTTGTATGTGATTTTAGATTTGATATTATGGTTTTCATCATATTCAACAATTAGTTTCCTCAATGCTGTCTCTTTTGCTATATCATCCAAAATACCTTTTGTACCAATTTTATTCATAATCTAAAACCCCTAACATAGACTTTAATTTTGCGATTCGTTTAATCTCTAATTGAATTTCTTTTGACGTTGAAGATAAGTCTTGTTTTGTATTATTGTTTACGTTTTCGGAGCTATCGAATTGTAGTTTAAATAAGGACTGTATGAACTGAATTTTCCCTCTAGTTTCTTCATATAGTAAATTCAAGTCAGAAGCTATGTGATTTCTTTTCTCCTCTAATTCTTGATTGGAGATGGACCAATGTTTACAAAAATAACAACCACGGTGTTTCCAATTGAAACTAGGACAGGGCATAGTCTCATCCATACAGGAGCCCAAATCCAATTTTAAATAGTTCTTTTGTTCATTTTCATGTGTATTATTGTTGATGTAATTCTTTTTGCTTTGATTCTCAAAAAAAGCTTGGACATTGGGGTGTGAAAATGACAATTCGTTTTCATAAAAAGTAGAGTTTGTCGGTTTATATTTACTGAATTCTTTCTCCATTTTTTGTATTTCAATATCCATCCAATTTTCCATATGATTGAAATAGCTATATTGAATATCTTCTGTGATATGCCCTGCTAACCGTTGAATCTCAACTTTGTCATAACCTTGCATCATCATATTAATAATTGCGATATGTCTTAAATCACCAAGGTTAATCATTGTATCTATACTTCCAATTGCTGAATCAGAGATAAAAGCTTCTTTTAATCTTGTAGAGTAATTTGTACGGTAATGCTTATTTATAGAAATAATATTGATTTTATACTTTTCGTGTATTATTTCTTTGAAAAAACTTGCTAGTGTACTGTTAAAATTGTGATAGTTAAACAAGGAGTCCTCATTGTATGTTTTTTTATCATAGCTAAAATAATGGCGATACACTTTATGTGAAATTAGATAATTCGATAGTCCATACTGTTCCGAGAGTATTAGATAGTTTTGAAAAAGGTCGTACAACTCTTTAGGAATAGGTAACGTGTCGTACTCAATGTTAGTTCGATGTGTTCCAATTCGATCGTACTTCATTCTTGGAAAGGTTATGGAATGATTCCCGTCCTTTAATGAAAAGCAATTTCTCTTAATGTGACAGAACTCTATTATTCTCATTGGAATAATAGATGTTAGATTCCACCATAAAACGAGTGGGAAATATTTGAGTAATTCTTCACTTTCATTGTTCATTGCTTCTTCGTGCCAACTGTCTAAACATTGTTTTATTGTTAAAATATCTTTAAAAGAAGGCAATTTCCTGTATGTTTTCTTTAATTTTATTTTAGTTTTTAACTCACTTAAATCAGTTATAAAACCGACAAATTCATCCCGGTTATAGAATTCTAAAAAATCAACAAGATCCATAATAAATTTATATATAACATTATTAGAAACTTTATGGGTTTTGTATTGATTCTTTGAACACCTACGAATGAGATTCGATTCCTGTATCATTTCTAGTAATTCACTATAATTTCTAAGGTTTTTTGTCGATAAAAAAGCAGAAACGAGATTTAAAAGTTTAGCTTTTGTAACCGTTATAGAATTTTCATTAAGTTTTTTGGCTATCCAACATTTCATCGCGATTAATAATTCCTCTTTATTTTCAGTTTTACTAAACCTTAAAGAGTCGGAAATTATCGTATAATCAAAAACCACGTCACTTCGTGTGAACTCCTCGTTAAAAATCCACTTATTATCTTCAAATTTCACACGGATCTTTTTCACTCTATTATCATCATAGGCTTCTAATAATTTCTTTGCCTCTTCTACATTCTTACTAATATCAAATCCAGCACCCTTTATATCCTCTGGATTAATACTAATGAAATCAAGTGTTAACGAACCTACATTTCTTTTTCGCGCCACATATATCACCCCCTTAGTATTCCTGATGTTCTAAATGCCTTTAATCCTTTTGTTGATAACTCAAGACCTAGGTTCTTTATTCGCTCTGTCTTCCCTTCTACAAATCTATCTACGACTTCTCTTCCGAACTTTCTTCTTGCTTGATTTACAATGTTATGCAGTAGAAAGAATTGATTTGCAAGTTTTTGTTTTTCTCCGAGAGTCGCACCACTAAACTCTTTCGAAATTTTTTCCATCATAAAAATATAATTATCCATAATATTTTCTAGGGCATAAACATTAATCATTGAAGCAGCACACGAATCACATGATGGTCTTTCGCCGTATTCATTCTCATACTTACATTCAGAATAGATACACTGGTAATACCTCTGTTTTGAAGGACGAGACCCCGTCATGGATTGGTAAAAAAGATTTCTAAGTCCTTCTAAGTCAAATTCTTCGAGATATTTTAATACATGATCTCTTTCTGTTGATATTCTATTGATTAAACCTGCGGTAGCTTCAATTTTAAAAACATCACCGAACTTCTTATTGACCTCTATCATTCTTTCTGTTTCGATATGTTTATTTGTTTCTGTACCAAAAAGAATATTTGTTAATGTTTGTGTCACAAATCCAAATTGATTTCTATCAAATATTTCATCTACAAGATTTTTTACCTGTTCGTCAGAAAGCTTAATATAGTGAGTAATAGTTGTTTGATCTTGTAAGTGACTTCGCGAGACTTGAGATTCTTTTAACCCATTCCCCATATGTCTAAGAACTGACCAGATTAGAGTGCTAAGTGTTCCATTCATCTTCCTATTTTCAAATTTAAAGCCATCAATAAAATCAATAAAAAATTCTTTATGGGGATTATATTTAACCACTAAATGACCCGGTAAATCTATCAATGTTGAACTGCTATCCAAAGTTGCTCTTCTACGAATTTCACAAATGCTTATTGCAGTTGCAAAAGCAATTTTAAGTGGTTCACTAATTGTAAAAATTCCTTCTGCACTAACATCTGTTTTGTTTATTTTTGTTACATATCTACCAATCTGATATATAATATTGTTCGCATCTTCTATAGAAGGATCATTTTTCTTTAACCACTCTAAGCTTTCAATTGAAGTGGTAGATAGATCAACCCTTGGAATTTGAGATAATATCGTACTGTGTCTCCAATTATTTGTTAATTGAACTAAGATATATAACCAACAACAGTCATAACGTTTATATTTTGTATAATCCTTTGTTTGAATTAGATTAGCAACATCTTGAATTGCCTTTTCTTTATGGAATGTTACACGATTGGTATGATTATATAACTCATGGTATTCCTCTAACGAATAAATATCGGTAGCTACTTCCTTAATCCTTTTAAAATTTCTTGGATCACATAATTCATCAATGTTATACGGTAATGGGAGTCCTTCTATAGAAAAGGTTTCCAGCATTTTTTTTAGGAATGTATAAAAATCCCTCTGATAACTTCTTCTAATATTGATACTTTCGTTTAGAAACCTTTTATTAATTTCACTTCCTGAATATGAATATATTTCTTGATTGAAAATGTTAAATATTAACTCCGTACATCTTGCAAATTGGTTAGCCTGAAATATAATCCTAGACTTATCAGACATTCTAGTATTAATAAGAAATTTTTCAACATACTGGTACCATAATAATTTTGTGTTCTGTTGGTTCGTAGTGAATTTAATATTTAACACTTGTTCTACCTTATAAATGAAATCATCAAAAGGCTCTTCAAGTAACCCAGAATTCATGTCCAAATAAAGCTTATAATCTTCCCACAAATTATCAATTTCATCTTTTTTATACAGTTTCATCTGAACACCAAAGTATGAAATCAACAGCAGTGGGGGATCAACCTTTGTTATTTTTCTTCGGACTTTATCTTCTGATCCTTTAATATAATGAGCAAAAGAGTCACTATATTTCTCTTGAATTTGCTTCGCTGAGTAATAATTTCTCTTATACTTTTTAATAAGTCTTTCTTGTTCGGTATGTAATTCGTGTATATGCTCTTTATCAAAAAGCTTTCTATCTCCATATTCATCTGAGACTACTAACAACTTTTCATTGATTAATCTTTGGGTAGTCGCAAAACTACAATTTAATTTCTTCATAACTTCTTCAAAGGATAAATAGCTATTACTTTTTTTGTATTTTTCAAAGGTATAGGTTCTCCACCCCCATCCCCCTTTACCTGCTACTTCCTTTATTATTTCATTTAGTTTTTTTGAAGTTTCTTGCGATACAAAGATATCTATATTACCACCGAGTATTATTTCAATTGGCTTTAGGTTGTTATAATATTTATAAATTGAGTGGTGGCTAACAAATTTTTTTAAATTATTAATGAGAGATTTCTTGGATATATAGTTGCTAAAAAAATGATCAATATCTTCTTTTAAATACAATTCTTTAACAAATTGATCATATTTTTCATCATAATATTTTCCCTCTAAATTAATCATTGTTATTTTAAATTCATTTGGTAACTCTAGAATGGATTTTTTTAATTTACTAATAAAATATTGATTATTTGAGTCTTTATTGAATTTCTCTTCAGCTATCCGATATATCGTCATATAGTCTTTGAAATCAAGTTCTAAGCCCTGCTCCATATTCTTGTACTTCCTTCCACATTCTATGATTAGTTGGCATGTTTAAATCAGCTACATTTGCTGATTGATCTGGAGAAAGTAAACTTAAAGCCTTGCGAATGTTATAAGTAGCAGTTATGATGTCAAAATAGGATTCCATAGATTGAGTAGACCTATCACCCCGTAATACTGCCGTCTGTTTTTCATTAAATCCAACGTCCAAACACATATTAGTAAATACTCCTCTACCAATATGTGAACGCCACTTCGTTTGTGAAAAGTCTAAATAATCCTGATATCTACCTTGTGTTCCTAGTAACATTCCTAAGTAAGTATTCTTTAATTTTAAAAATCTCTTATCATATGTATCTGCTGACATAGGATTTCCTTCCGTATCATAAAACAATGCATTGGGATGCTTAGTTTTTTTTATCTTTTTAAGTACCACTTCCAAATGATGTTTATATAGATAATTTAAAATTGGATCAATAAGACAGGATTGGTCTCTTGGACTTTTGACTTGCATTGTTGAAAGATCTACAAACCTATTAAATAAATCATTTTGACGATCCCTTACGAGTACAACTAATCCTTCCACTCCGTATTTTTGCCCATTTTGTGGCTTTAAAGCAGTTCTAGTCAAGTTTACTACTTCTCCTTTACGCAACCCTCCAAAAATTTGCAAAGCCACTCCAAATGCAATATCAGGCGTTTCATGCTTTGCAACGTACAGTATTTCACGAATATATTGCAAACGAATAAAAGTTCTATTTTCGTTGGAGTCATGATTTTGAGGGACTATATCTTTTCTTTTTATTCTTTCACGCAGAAGAGTTTCATCTGTCTTCTTATAAGTGAAATCAATTTTATATACTTTTCTAACTTCTTTTCCCTTTCTGACCGAGACTAACTTAAATTTTGGTTTATGCTTTAGTACTTTTTCATCCCATAAATAATTATAAAACTTAGATAAATAATTCTCTTTCATTTCTAAAGTCTTATTTTTATTTGATTTCTCATCTACACAATATTGTAAAAATGCATTTGCATGACTCTCTCGTAGATCTTCCAATCCTTTGATTTCTGTATATTCACTCAATTCAAGATTCACTTTATCCAATACAAAGTTTAAAAATGGTACAATAATTTGTGCTACGTTTAGCTCATAATTGATGGAACCAGAATTTCTATGGTATTTCTTATACAAAAAATGGCTAATGGGATGGGGGAATACTTCTTTAGTGGTCATGTTCTCTAGACCAATAATGATCGAGGGTGTGTTTACAATTTCCCCTCCTTGTTTCCTATAGTATCTTATCGCCTTCCATACATATCTATAGTTTCCAGTTTTCATTTAGTAACCTCCAAAACTCATACAAGAATTACTTTTCTTTTTTATAAACTTGTATGATTTAATTGATAAGTAACAAATATTCTTAAATTTTAAAATTCTTTATTTTAAATTATTACAATTAATAGCAATTTATTACAATATTATCTACTATTGTCTAACAGATTAATCGTCTCTTCAACCAATAAGTTATTACAAATGCGTTTAAAAATTTTAGTAAGTAAAAAAAATGGTTAGGCAAACAAATTTTAATTGTTTACCTAACCATTTTTATTTATTATATACTTCGAAAATCGCGCTAACTATTGAGTAAATTAGCCTTATTTCCTTTTCAGACTTCCCCACAAGTAGGGAATCAATTAGGGCGATTATTTCTTTTTTATTTTGATAATCTTCGGTTATTTTAATATTTGAAAATGTGAAAAGTTCCTGTGGTTCCACTTCTAAACCATCAATAATTCTCTCTAATGTTTGTAGAGTAATATTTCTATCTCCTCGTTCTATACCTGCTAAGAAAGATGTTTGCAAACCACACATTTCAGACAGTTCCTCTTGAGTTAAGTTCTTTTGTTTTCTAATAGTTTTTATATTTTTACCAATTAGTGTTATTAATGTGGACACTCAAATCACCTCTAAATTAAGAGTAGGTAATAAAAATGAGTGTTCACAGATACATATGATATAACTTCCATTGATTATTGTACTTATAAGTACTATATTTTTAATTATATCTATTCTAGGAGTTGGAAATTCTTGAACAATTTATTTCAAAATATCGCTATAGAAAATGTCTTACAATTTAAAATGAGAGGACGTGTCGCATACCAAGGTATTGTTACATCAAATAATGCAATAAAACTTTCTTTTTCAAAACCTTATAATGATCCTTCTGGAAAGGGGTATCAACGTCCTATAAACAAAAAAAGAACACAGGATTTTGCAAAATACTTATCAACGGGAGATGACTCACTATTCACACCAATATTATTAAATGCAGGTGGACACTGGGAATTTCAGTGTTATGATAAATCTCGACCTAATGTTGGTAGGTTAATTTGTAAAAAACAAGCTTCATTAATGGATGGACAACATAGATTAGGAGGAATTGAGCTATATACAAAAACAACAAATTCAATGTTAAATGTTCCTTTTCTTGCCTTCCATTGGTTAGATGAAGATGAGGAAATTAAATTTTTTGATATTATTAATACAAAAGCTAAAGGTATAGGTACTTCGTTAAGTAGATTTTTAAAAAGAGAAAGTGATAATCTTAGTTGGATTGCAACACAGCTAATTATTGACCCTAACAGCCCCTTGTATAATAAAGGAACGTTAATTGGCAAAAGAACTAAAGAAAAGCATATTACTTTACAAAATGTATATAACTTTCTTTTGTTATTAATCAAAAATACAAAGATAGCCGAATTACCTAAGGAAAAATACTTAATTTAACTCTTACTTATTTTAATTGTATAAAAGAGTTGTTACCTGTTGAATGGAGTGATTATAAGCAATATAGACTAACTCATATAGTCTGTTTAAATGCTTTTGCTATAGCCGGCAATAAAATTATTCCTTCAAATTATAATTTTGTTTCTAACCAGTTAAACATTAAAGAAATAAATAAAAGAATGAGCAGTATAAAGATATTTGATTGGTCTAGTGAAGGAACATTGAAATATCTAAAAGGTGCTAGTGGTTCTAAACTCTTAGCTGATGACATCATTGCATCTGTAGAAATATAATTCTTAAATCCCCCATTTTCAAATATTAAAATGGCCGAAAAATCAAATTGATTTTCGGCCATTCTTATTCCTTATTATTTGGAGGGAACTTTCCAGCTCAGTTCATGTATGTATTGTGTTAAAGCATCTGTTAAAAAAAGCATCCACTGTAGCTTTGAAATAAAGATTGTTCAAAAGGTCCTCCTGAACCCTCATATTCGTAAATAAATACAATCCATTTTGAAAAGAGATTGATCAATAAGGGTTCATTTCTAGTGATTTAGTATACAATTTTTATAAAATAGTTGATTATTTTTATAGTGATCATTATAGAACTAACGCACCCGTTAGTTTAAGTACATTTCTTCACAAACTTTTTAGTATTTAAAGTTAATACAGGAATGCTGCCCCGTTAGTTCCGTAAGAAAAAGGTTGCCGCAGCAACCTCCCTGCCCCGTTCGTATTATAAGGTCAGCCAGTTATTTCCCGTTGAACAATTCTTATATCGATATATGATAACGGTAGCCGGGGTAGAACTTACCTGCCCGTGGGACATGATCTGAAAATTTTAGAGAAAGATATTGACATCCTATTAGCTGGTATCGTTTCATTAAGTAGCGTGTGCGTTAATGGATGTAAAATTCATACATAAGTTGTTTAGAATTTCATCATAATCAGTTTTTTTTGCACCAGAACCCTTAATCTGATAGACACTGGAGTGATGAAAATAAGCTTGATTTGGCGATAATTAATAAGAAAAAATCTATTATTAAGGGAGTACCTGTATGGTTAAATTGTTAATTGCTGATCGCGATCAAAATGAACGAACAGGGATTGGCTGGCTAGTTTCTTCGTTTTCGATTCCATTTGATCACATTCTATTAGCAGGCTCAGTATCTGAGGTATTTCATCTAATAGAGGCCGAAGTACCAGATGTTGTTTGCATTGAACTCGATATGATTCCAAAGGATGCGTGGGACAGCTTTAAGGAGCTGACCAAACGGTACATACAAAAGGTCATCGTCATGACGGCTGAAGCCACATTTGAACGTGCGCTTCAAGGCATCGAGCTTCATGCCTATGATCTATGGGTAAAACCTCAGTCGCCTGACCATATCAAACGAGTATTAACCCAGTGCTGCAAGGCCGTTTCAAAAACTGAGGAGAAACAAGAGCCATCGGCTCAAATTGAGGTACCTTCCGTATCTTACAGTTCTCTATTCGTGCATCAAGAAACGTTAGGCGCCAATTTCCGATTAATGCTGATGCAGTTGGAAAATTCGAAGAAACAACCTATACTGCTATCTTTTTTACAAGAATATCCATTTAAGAACCGACCGGTTGTATTGCCGCTAAGCGACATGATAGTTTCTGTTTTTTCATTCGATAACCAGCAGCCACAGCCACTCAAACAATTAAAGCACATAGGCAATCGGATTCTAACCGAATGGGAAGAGCAGTTTTCGGAGCCCATGTCACTAGTTTTATATGATACTAATGACCCGTTGCTTTCGTTAAATGAAAAATATCTTCATGCGAAGCAAGCGCTAGAAATTCGTTTTTTCAAAGGATATCGGCAGCTTTCGGTCATCGAGGATAAGGTGAACTGGGTTATGATCGATCCGTTTTTAACCCCGTCTGAACAGCGCGAATGGATTGACATGCTGAACGAAGGTGACAGGGACAAAATTAAGCTGTGGATGTATAAAGAATTTTTGAATAAGGCAGATCCCTATCCCGAGCCAGGTTTATTGCGAACCCGGTTAACAAGCTTATTAGCCCAAGTCCGACGCTTCATGAAGTCATTTTACCTTGACGAAGGGATGCTTGAGAGACGTTATCATCAAGTATTTGAATCCATCCTATACAATCCGATTCTATATCGGATCGTCCAGGAGTTATTGCTGTTCTTATATGAAGTTCTTGATCGGGCAAATAACAATCAAGAAAACGCTCGTACAAATGTGATTGAGCAGGCCATCCGGTACATTGAGGAGAATTTTACTAACCCTAAGCTAAGGCTTGAGGACGTTGCGAACCAAGTAAACAGAAGCCCAGCGTATTTTAGCTCGCTCTTAACAAAAAAACAAGGAAGCTCGTTCCGACAGCTATTAACAAAGACACGGATAAACGAAGCGCAGCGTCTATTGATAGATACAAAACTCTCGATTCAAGATGTAGCAGATAAAACAGGATTTATAAATGCAAATTACTTTAGCAAAATTTTCAAGGAAAAAACCGGTACAACCCCTCGTTCATTTAGAAATCGTAAAAAAGTATAGAAATCTAAAATAATTATAGTTTTCAAATGTAAGCGTTTTACATTACACTTTAATTTCGAAAAAAATTAGAAAAATTCAAAAAATAGACGTCTGTTTTCAATCGCTTTCCTTCTCTAAACTAGAGAAGGAGGAAGTGTCCCAAAAATCAAATATTGAAAAGGGGAAGACGCTTATGACCGAACAAAAATTTAAGATGGATGACGCTCCACTTAACAAGTTCCATATGAAAATTACAGCGCTTACTTTTGGCTCTAATTTCTCTGATGGGTATGCTCTTGGGATTATTGGAGTGGCTCTTACTCTCCTTAGCCCACAAATGGAACTCAATTCGATGTGGGTAGGACTAATTGGAAGTTCTGCTTTGGTCGGACTCTTTTTCGGTAGTCTAGTACTTGGAGGGTTATCTGACCGCATAGGCAGACAGAAAATATACCTGCTTAACTTCTTATTGGTCACTATAGCTTCGTTGCTGCAACTATTTGTGGATGGGCCCGTAGAGTTGTTAATTTTGCGTTTACTGATAGGTTTTGCTCTCGGAGGCGATTATGCAGTCGGATCGACTTTACTTGCCGAGTTCGCGCCTAGAAAGTATAGGGGATTCTTACTGGCTTCTCTAAATGTGCTCTGGACGGTAGGTTACGTCTCTGCAACCATTGTCGGATATTATTTAGGTCAAGCTGGTCCGGAATCATGGCGTTGGATGCTTGCTAGTGCTGCAATCCCTGCATTCATTGTGCTGCTACTGCGAATCGGAACACCTGAATCCCCACAATGGCTCATCAGCATGGGACGTATTGATGAAGCACGCCATATCGTAAAGAAGTATATCGGGCCTAATGCGGAAATCGACGAAACTGTTATTGAGACTCAAAATAAAAATGGCTTTCGTGCTCTTTTTAACAAAAGATTTCGGAAGCGAACAGCTTTTGGAAGTCTATTTTATGTCTGTATTGTCATTCCGTACTTTGCCATCTACACATTCCTACCGTCTATCTTAAATAGTATGGGTTTAGCAGAAAACTTCACTGTAGACTTGTGGTTAAACATATTCCTAATCTTGGGTTCGATTGCTGGTCTTTGGCTTATGGAGAAATTTTCTCGCAGAGGTTTCACGATTAGTACGTTTGCAATCCTAACCGTCTGCTTGCTTATGCTTAGCATTTTTCACGAACCTAAACTTTTAGTAGTTCCGATTTTTCTGGCTTTTACTTTTATATTATCAGCAAATTCAAATCTTACGCTAACATATCCGGCCGAACTTTTCCCAACCGAAATTCGCGCATCTGGGGTTGGTTTTGTGACAGCGTTCAGCCGAATTGGTTCTGCTATCGGGACATTCCTCCTGCCCCTTAGTATGAACACTATAGGGTTGGATGCCTCGATGATTGGAATGACGGCTATTCTGTTAATTGGTACTATCATTTCGATTGCCTGGGCACCGGAGACAAAGTCACTCTCTTTAAGCGAGGCAAGTAATCCTTTTAATGAAGCAAGTAATTCAAATTCAAACTTAAACCCCTTGAACCATAAGAAGATAAATTGACATGAAAAAAGGAGTACTTCTCCAATTCTCGAAAGAGAGTTCTCGTTGCGAAATTTTACTAATCCAAAGGCTTAAACATTATAAAAGTTAATGTTTTGTCAAGCTGCACAATATTAGGAGATGATTTTATTATGAAAACACAAGTAAAAGTAATGATAACTGAAGATGATTTTAGTATCGGGGATTTGATTTCAGTAGCAAGGCATCATGCACCTTTGGAGCTGTCTATGAGTGTAAAGAAAAGGATTAGCCAAGGAAGGGATATAGTCGAGCGTTTTGTCGAGGAAGAGCGAGTCATATACGGAATTACGACCGGAGTAGGAGAGAATTCAAAAATAAAAATTTCAGCTTCTGATTCGAGAGCATTGCAAAAAAATATAATTATGAGTCATGCTTGCGGTATGGGCGATCCGTTTGAGAAGGAAATAGTAAGGGCAATTATGGTGATGATGATCAAAAATTTATCCCTTGGTTATTCTGGAGTAAGACTTGAAACGGTAGAGAGATTAGCAGAGATGGTGAATAAAGATGTCATACCATTCGTCCCTCGAGAAGGTTCCCTAGGTTACTTAAATCATCAGGCACATATCAGTTTGGTCCTTTTAGGTATGGGTGAGGCCTATAATCAGGGCGTACTAACAGATGGAGAGACGGCTTTGAAGAAGGCCGGAATCAAGCCAATCGAACTGCATGAAAAGGAAGGGCTTTCTTTGATTAATGGCACGGTAGATATGACTGCAATTGGCGCTCTGGCCGTTTATGATGCCATTAATGTTCTTAAGGCGGCAGACATTGTTTCGATAATCAGTTTTGAGGCGCTGAAAGGAACATACTATGCCTTTGATCCCAAAATTAGTAAAGTAAAACGTCATCCTGGACAAAAAAAGACAACTGATAATATTCATAAGCTGATAGAAAACAGTGAGATCACGGAAAAATTTAAAGATTACCGCACACAAGATGCTCTTAGTATTAGGTCCATTCCACAAGTGCATGGAGCTTGTAAAGACGCTGTTGATTACGTTCGGACGATTGTGGAGAGAGAAATGAATTCAGCCTCAGATAATCCGTTGGTGTTTGATGATCAAGAGGGTGCAAGAGCGATATCCTCTTCCAATTGTCATGGAGAAGCGATAGCCTTAGCCATGGACTTTCTGGCAATCTCTCTATCTGAATTAGCTAATATTTCTGAACGAAGGATTTTTAGACTCGTGTCGCCTCAGTATAGCGAGCTGCCCCCGTATTTGATCGAGCAAAGTGGGCTTAACTCGGGCTATATGATTCCGCAATATGTCGCGGCGTCATTGGTTTCTAACAATAAGGTTTATTCACATCCGTCGTCTGTGGATTCCATTCCGACAACAGGGGGACAGGAAGATCATGTAAGCATGGGGACATCTGCAGCTTTAAAGGCACTGAAAGTAATCGCCAATACTGAAAAAGTGATTGGGATCGAATGGATGTGCAGCTGCCAGGGGATCGAATTCCTTCAGCCGTTACAGCCTGGAACAGGAACGACTGCAGCCTGCGATTTGTTTAGAAAATATGTGCCTCGCCTTGAGCAGGACAGAATTTTATACAAAGACATGCGTACAGCTGCGGAACTGGTTCATTCAGCAGAAATTGTAAAGCATGTAGAAGCAAAAATCGGTCCTTTGCAGTAGCTTTGAAACAAAGTTTGATCAAACTAATATAAGAAACCTTGATAAGTGAATAAATAGAAAGGGCATGTTTTGAAAAAAGATTAATCAAAACATGCCCTTATTTAATTGGATCATTCTTTTATAAAAAAGATTGATTATTTTTGTGTTCATTAATAAACTAACGCACCCGTTAGTTTAAGTAGATTTCTTCACAAACTTTTTAGTATTTCAGTTAATACAGGAATGCTACCCCGTTACTTGAAGAAGAACATGTATATAAAACTACCACAGTGCACTTCCCAACAAAATCATGCCAATAAATCCATATACAACAGTAACTCCCAAACCATACAAAAATAAGTTATCCTTTTTAAATAGTCTGATCAGTTCAAAGAAAGAAATTACAATCCGTATAACCAACAACAGTCCAAATATACTTAAAAATGACATTCCAATAGTCATTGGAATCTCTGTCACTAACCTCATACCATCTGACTTATCATTTGAGACTACCCCAATCCCCATTCCAATATAAATCCACAAAAATGACCTCAATATCAATGTAAAGAATAAAATGTAATAACGATGAACAGTAGGTGCCAAAGAAGAATCCACAGACGTTATCCATTTTATAAAATACTTGATACATAACCTACACGAAATAATAGGATGTAACCACGCAAATATAAAATCTGTTTCATCGTCCTTAACATAAGAATTCTTTCCAAATGTCATTTTAATTATATTTGATTCGTTTTTCTTCTTTTTCTTCCTTTTCATCTTCAACAACCAATCTAATAGTCATAGTATAATTCGATATTATTCAATCGAAATTATATCATAAACGAGAGTAAAACTTTTTCTGTGTTAGCGAACGAGTCATTTATGTATAAAACTACATTAAATCACTTGTTTCCTTCTTCCACTAACCTGCCCCGTTAGCTCCATAAGAAAAAGAGCTGCAAAAGCAACTCCCTTATTAGAAGTAAAGTACCTTGTTATCTGAATAAGTAGTTACCTTTTATTTCTCGTTTAATTGCTCTAACCACTCTATAAACCAATCTTGAGGTAACTTTACTTTTGAGAGGTCTAAGTTCAGCAATTCTTTTAATGAGTAAGTATTTACCAAAAATAAATCCCATTGACATTCAATATCTCGTGCTATTCCAAAAGCTATTTCATCAAATTCATTAAATTCTCCAGCTTCATCTTCCTCAAAAGCCATTGTGAGGTTATCACACCACTTAATTAACTCATATTGTGAAAATCTGTTTTCTTTTCTACATACGGTATTTAACAAGTTCTTTAAGTTTTTGGACGAGAATGGAAAATCTATAGTGGTTTCATTCCAGTTCCAATTCATATAAACATCCCCTATATCAACTGAATTACTTACTATCCGCATCACCTTTCAACTCTCTATTTTATAACATTTTCTTATTCAACTAAACTGCCCCGTTAGTTCCATAAGAAACTCCTATGGCGGCGCTCCTCGCCGCCACCATCTACTACGAAAATCTAAACTCAAAATAGAGTCTAACCCATTAACCCCTTGACAATAATGGAAAATAACAATACAACCAGGCTGAACTTTTTTTGGTGGATCTTAAGGAAGATACCCTGTATAAGAAACTGGTTGTGACAGTATGGAAGAACCATTTAGTGTACTGCTAGTACGTATACAAAAATTTTTGTAACAAATCTCCTGTCATATGTATTGTTAATCTTTTTTGAGGTGATTTCTCCTATGGAAGCAATGATTGAACGGTGTGCTGGCCTAGATGTACACCAAGAAACAGTAGTAGCCTGTGTATTATTTGGTCCATTAAATAAAAAGCCAAAGACCTCTATTGAAACTTTTTCCACTACAACAACGGGACTCTTGGCTTTAAGTGATTGGCTCGCTACCCTTCAGGTATCCGATGTTGTGATGGAAAGTACCGGAGTCTACTGGAAACCAATATGGAATATACTCGAAGGTTCTTTTCACCTTGTTCTTGCCAATGCCAGACATGTCAAAAATGTTCCAGGGCGTAAAACTGATGTGAAAGATGCCGAATGGCTTGCCAAGCTTCTAAGATGCGGACTTATTGAAAACAATTTTGTCCCACCAGAGGATATTCGTGATTTACGAGATCTTACTCGTTATCGAAAAAAATTGATTCATCATCGCACATCAGAGCAGAATCGCATTCACAAAATCCTTCAAGATGCTAATATCAAGCTAACATCCGTTCTATCAGACATTTTTGGTTTATCGGGACGTCGTATCCTTGAAGCGATTCTAAATGGTGAAAAAATAGAGACCGATGGTCTTCGAAAAATGGTGGATTGGCGAACAAAAGCAAGTATAACTGACATTGCCAGTGCAATTAATGGTCGTATTCGCCGTCATCATCGTGATATGTTGCGTTACCATTGGGATCATATGGGTTATTTAGAACAAACCATAGAAGAATTGGAAAAACAAATCGATCAACTCCTGTCCCCCTATCGTAAGGAAGTAGAATTATTGGATGGTATACCTGGTGTGAACAAAGCTGCCGCAGCCACTTTTATTGCGGAGATGGGTGTTGATATGTCCGTATTTAAGTCAGCTAAACATCTTGCCTCTTGGGCTGGTGTGAGTCCTGGAAATTACGAAAGTGCTGGTAAAAAAAAACGAGTAAAACCACACAAGGAAATAAAGCTTTAAAAACAATGGCCGTAGAATGTGTATTAGCAACATCAAGGCAAAATAATCGAATTGCTTCACATCGAAAAAGGATTACTAAACGACAGGGGAAAATGAAGGGACGAATCGCATCTGCCCATTTACTATTAACAATTACTTACAACATCTTAAAAACAGGAGAACCTTATCATGAACTAGGCTCAAATTACCTTGAAGAAAAACAAAATAACAAAGAATTAAAAATGATCGAATACCTAAAAAAGAAAGGCTATACAATCGCTCCATCTGAACAACAAACTGCATAACCAGTTAAATAACGACATAGTACATTTACCCCCATCAAAAAAATGAGAATATGGAGGGTTTATTTTAGCATGGCTTTTTTACTATTGTGTTTTCATACAAAAAAGCTGCCTTAAAGACAGCTCCGATCTTCAGCTAACGCACCTTATAGTTTAAGTAGAAATCTTTAATCTTTACAATATTAATTAACAAAAATACATCCATTTTCTCTTTAAATTAGAAGCTTATAGTGTAAACAGGTTTAGTAATTATAATAACCGGGTAATAGTATTTTTGGCATACAAAAAAACAGGGGGATTAATTTATGAATGGGTCACTAGATGCATATAAATTGCTGGAATTCATCCAAGGAAATAAAGCAGATTTTGAAGATTCATTATTAAACGAAGCATCTAATGTGAAAGAAAAAATCGAAGAAATTTTAACGATTGGTAATATTGACCTGATAAATAATGCCCATATTCTGATTCAATACATTATTGAGGGTAAAGAACAAGAACTTCAAACATTTGCTAAACAAGAAGGAATAGCTTGGGCCACACACTCAATACCATTATTTTTCAAATTAGAGTGGGTGCAAGCCATTCGAAGAACCTTGTGGAAGTTCCTACAAGAATTTAACGAGGTAACAAATAAGGCTTTAACTGAAGAATTTTTTTCGGTAGAAAAACAAGTAAATAATCAAGTAGACAGGTTTTTAAATGTTTTTTTTATCACCTATTCTCAATACAAAGATTCATTGATAATGGCTCAAAAAGAATTGGTTGAAAATCTTTCGGTGCCTATAATACCAATAACACCCACTATATGTATTTTGCCTTTAATTGGTGCGGTTGATCTTTACCGAACGAATATTCTCGAGGAAAAAGTTTTAACAGAGATTGGGAAATTACGTATTCAAACATTGATTATGGACTTATCTGGAATTATGGAAATGGAGGTTGAAGTAATTGATCATTTAATGAAGATTATTGACGGCACTTCATTAATGGGATGTACCACTGTGATCACCGGGTTAAGAGCTGAAGTGGTTAGAAAAATGATAAACGTAGGAATAAGATTAAATGAAAAAGCACAAACATTGGGTACTTTACAACAAGCATTGAATAAATACTTATTAAGTTAAACACGGAGAATCCTAGAGGTGGGTCGCTTTGCCGACTCTTTTTTTAATTGGCTATATTCTGACCAACTGGCTAAAAATTTGTTCCTGCCTAGCAGTTACATCTTGGTATAAAAAATATAGTTAGGGTATTTAGTATTTAATTCAACACCAATCAATTCGTTTTGATCTTCAACTAAAATGCCCGGTTAGTAGCATAAAGAAAGAGCTGCCCTAAAACAGCTCCAATTTTAAGCTACCGCACCCGTTAGTTGAAGAAGAGAGCTACAAAAAAAATGTGAAACAAAAAAAACCTCTATTAATTAGAGGTTTTTTTAGAACTATCTTGCATAACTTTATCAATAGCTGAGATAGTAGATTCTATATCTTCACAGGTTTCGATAATTTGTGTATCCAAATGTGTTAGTTCATAACAATTATTGTCATAGCATACAGACAATAACGGTATACTATTTTTGTTTTTGAAAGTTAATGTTATATCACAGTTATTATACTGTTTTAAGGTTTCTAACATTGTTTTAATGTGGTCTAAGGACATATCGTCTTAGTCTCCCTTCTATTACAGAGGGAAGATGACTAAGAGAAGTCAGGAGGTGCCCCATATAAATCTAATTTTAACTCTAATTAACTATAACATACTAATGATTAAAAGTATTGTTATTCGGTGTAGCTACACAGTACGAACACACTTCACTTGTAACAAACCGCCCCTTTAGTTTTAGTGCCATAAGAAAAAGGCTACCTCAGCAACCTTCCTTATTGAAGTAAAGCACCTGTTAGTTTAAGTACAATCTTTCACAAATTGATATCTATCCTTGGAATTTAATACAACAAAAAGGTTCTGGAACCAAAGCCTTTTTTGTTTAATTTACCTTTTAAATCCACCTTCTGAATGAATAATCTGACCTGTAATCCAATCTGCTTCATCGCTCACTAGAAATTTAATAGTTTTTGCAACATCTCTCGGTTTTCCTATTCTACCGAAAGGAAACATCGGTGTTAATTCATTTTTAATTTCCTCTGTCATCCACCCTGTATCAGTTGGACCTGGATTTAATGCATTAACCGTTATTCCTAAAGGGGCTAGTTCAGCCGACAATGTAATAGTTAGAGCATCAACTGCTCCTTTTGTTGTTGCATATGCTAATTCGCCAGGCATTGGTCCTTGAAACTGACCTGAAGTAATATTGACTATTCTTCCACCTGATTTCTTATCAAACCTTTGAGCAAATTTACTACTTAATAGTGTCGTTGCACGAACATTTACCATGTAATGTTTATCTAATTCTTCGGCAGTTAAATTAGAAAAATCGTTGTTAGTTGAGTAGGCTGCGTTATTAATCAAGATATCCGGATAACCAAGTTGTTCAGAAACTTTATTTATAAGTTGTTCAGGTGCATCATATTGAGTTAAATCCAACTCCATACACGATACCTTAATACCTTTTTTTGTTAATTCTTCTTTTAATTTCATGGGCTCATCTAATTCAATGCTCCAAGGCATTTTTTTATCATATTCCGTCCAATAAGTAAAAAATATATGATAACCCGATTCAGCTAACTCCTTACAAATAGCAGCTCCAATCCCTTTCAGACGGCTTACACCCGTAATAATTGCAATTTTCCCTTTTAATTGGTCCATTATAATATTCCTCCATTCCAAAAGTAAATTTAAGTCTTAATATTTCACTAACCTGTCCCTTTAGTTGCATAAAGAAAAAGCTGCCTTAAAGACAACTCCGATCTTCAGCTAACGCACCTGTTAGTTGAAGTAATTTTTAATTTCGTTCTTATTTGTCACAACTAATATCTTGTTATCGTATATCCCAAATCTATTATAGAAATTTGGTTTCCCTACTTCTTCAAAGTATCTATTCCACTTAAACAGTCATTATGAACCCCCTCTACAATCCATGTTTCAGAATGAATAATAGTATTAAAATATTCTTCTCTTTCTTCTTCAGTTCTTCTAATATCCCCAGATTCATACCTTTTCCAAATAACATTATCCAATTCATAAAGTGGGATATTTAACTTAGAGGATAACTCTCTTGCTAAAGTTGTTTTTCCACTACCAACTGAACCTATAATATGTATTTTATTTGGAATGTTTTTCAATAAGACCACCACCGTCATCAAAGTTCTCTATTCAAATTTATTCTATTTATTTATTGAAATCTCCTCTTCCAGCTTCCACTATCCTGCCCCTTTAGCTCCATAAGAGAAGGGCTACATCATCAGCAGCCCTTATTACCTTTTAGTCTAATATCTAAATATCCTAGTTTAAAGTAGTGTTCTAATATTATCCCATCCGTATACAAGTTCATTGAGTTTCTTCCCAGAAATGTTAACCTCAATGGTGTCTATTTTTTTACCCCCAAGAGTCTCATAAAAAAGACGAGAACTATTATCTTCAAGCACTAAAACTATCATTGAAAAAAAATTTTTTTGTTGTAGTTCTTCAATTATTGGTTTAACCAATAATTTCCCTAACCCATTTCCTTGATACTCTTTTAAAATATAAATAGCATATAATTCACCAGTGTAATCAGGATATTTACCAGATCTTTCTTTACCACCAGAAGAAAATCCAACAATTTTCCCTTCCTCGTTTTCTGCTACAAATACATCGCTATTAGGAATGTTCCCTTTCCATAATTGCTCTCGTCCTTCATAAATCAAATTATTTAAGTATTCGTCCGGAATGATATTTGCATATGTGGTTTTCCAACTATCAACGTGTACTTTAGCTATCCCTTTGGCATCGGTTAACACAGCTTTTCTTATCCTCATTAAACCACCTCTGTTTTTCTATATTTTAACATTTGGTTGACGCACCCCCTATTTCATTAAGGAGAAATTAAAAATATCCGTTTCTATCATCCATTTTAATCGTCTAATCCATTCCTTGACCTTATGTAAAACTTTCCACAACTTATATACAAAGTAAGCCCTTAATACTTCAGGAGAGAAGTGTATTGAATTATTAATTTTATATTCTTTAATAAATACGATTTAATTTTCGCATATTCAGGGGGATGAAGTTTTGTAAAACAGCAGACACCTTTAATAAATTAAGATATTGCATTCTTGCTGGAACTTCGCCTTTTGCTCAGACTATACCTTCTGTTGAGAAAAACGCGAGAGGATTGAGTTTATTAATCAATTAAAGGATTTTAGAATAAACGGTTTAAAGATGGGGAGGATTAGGTAATACATAGATGGTGTTCCTTTGAACTTGTTGGAAAACAAGCTCCATGCTTTTGATTTTTTACTGAAAGGAGATATATAAATATGGGTAAAATTAATTATTTTGATAAGATAAAGAAATATAGCAGGATGTCAGATAGGGAATTATCTCATATTATTCAATCTAATTTATGGTATACGCCTGTTATATATGTATTTTTCTCCTTTCTTTTAGTAGGTGTTGCATTAACAGCAGACTTTCAATATGAGTTAGGAAAAAATATGAGCCCTTTTTTTGCGGTGGATTATAGTCTTACTCAAGCACTTGTCGGTACGCTTACAGCAGCCACTTTGACATTAACTACGTTTACATTTAACTTGGTTCTGGTAGTTTTTACGACATTCTCCGGACAATTTTCGCCACGAATGTTGAAAAATTTCATTGCAAGTAAAGCCACCCAACGTGTGCTCGGGATTTTCACAGCGAGTTTTTTCTATATGCTATTATGTTTTCTGTTCCTGAATAAGGAAATTGCACAATATTATTTTGCAGTACCTGTTTTAGCCACAATAATAGCTGCATTATCTATAGGAACGTTTGTCTTTTTCATTAATCATGCGGTCAATTGGTTGCAAGTTAACCAAATGACTTATGACTTGAAAAAAGAAGCGTTAAGCATTGTAAAAAGTACGTTAGAAGATGAACTAGATCCATATAAAGTAAAAGATATAAGTACTATTAAGGGCCAACTATTCAAGAGTAAGGAATTTACTATTACTGCAAGGAAATCTGGTTATATTCAACTCGTGGATTATATTACTATGGTTAATGAAGCTCAAAAAGATGGCATCGTTATTCGGTTGGAATATACAATTGGAAGTTATGTTTTTGCATCAACGCCTATCGTAACATATTGGAAAAAAAACGCGATGGAAATAGACGAGCTAAAGTATCTTTCGCTTTTTAGTATAAAAAGGAGGCAATCTGAAGTTCAAGATATTGAATTCAGTATAAACAAACTGGTAGAAGTTGCGATTAGATCCATAGGAAATTATGATCCTAAAACAGCTACAAATGCTATCTATCAACTTGGTGAGGTACTTGCTTCAATTTCACGCAAATCCATATTTTCTAATTATTTAATAGATGAAAGTAATAATCTGCGAGTGATTTTACAGGAAAGGGATTTTAATCATTATCTTTATCATGGTTTTGGTTATATCAGACATTATGCTAAAGAAAATGTAATTGTGGCTACTGAAATTTTAAAAGTGTTAGCTTTAATGGCTAAATCCCTTAATACACGTGACTATAAAGCCATTTGGGAGTTTGGCGTGTTTACTGCAAGTGGATTCGAAAAACATTTTTTATTTAAACTAGACTACCAACAATTTCACTATGCGCTATCTAATCTTGCTGTTTCGACAAAGCATGAAAAAGAGTATGAAGAGTTCTTGAAACAAAGAAAAGAGTATGATTAAATACCAATTTAATTAAACCGGAGTAATGTATACTCGAGAGAAATGCAACTAATTGAATAGTGGTTAGGTAAAGGGTATTTAGAAAAAGTTGCCCATGCTTCTGGATTTATAGTTGTTAAAGCTCAAAAGGTATAGATTACGTTGAAAGTATATAAGCACACAGCAGGAAACACCACCAGTTCACTCAGCTTGGTGGTATTTTTAATTTACATATAATTATATAGGAATCCCTTTGGCGCTAACGCACCCGTTAGTTCAACAAGAGACTTACTTTGTGTTCCTTTTATGTAATTTAAATTTAAGATGCACACCCCTTTTTTGAACCTTTCAGTATGATCTATAATCCTTCTGAGTTGATAATTCCACAATATACTAGATCTTCATATCGATTTTCTTTCCTCACATGGTCAATTAATATCCCTTCTTTTTTCATGCCTAATTTTTGCATCACTCTTCCTGAAGCTGGATTTGAATTAAAGTAACGAGCAAATACTTTATGGTATTGACTTTCATCAAATGCAAATTGTATTATAGCTTGCGCTGCCTCTGTTGCATATCCATTCCCCAAAATTTTTCACCAATCCAATAGGCTATTTCACCATTATCGACCTCTGACCAGATGGGCAGTCGTGAACTGTCCAATCCTCGTAATCTAGTCATCCATACTTTTTCTGCAAGTAGGATATGGGAAAACAAACGGCTCACCTCTTGATTTTTATCTTCAATACTTTGCAATGTTTCAAGAATACGTTGATTAGCCCAATTTAAATGCTCATACATCTTTTGGATATTTTCCAATGAGAATCTCACCACCAATGATTGAATTTTCCAATAGGATTTCCCCTTTTAAAAACCAATTTTCTTTCATTTTTAAACTTACTATATAATTCCATTTATTCGAGTGAAATAAAAGGATTCTTATTCAACTAAACTGCCCCATAAGTTCCGTAAGAAAAAGGTTGCCGCAGCAACCTCCATTAATGAAGTAAAGCACCCATTTGTTGAATAATGAAATTTGAAATTTCACTCCGTCCAATCATAATAATTATCTACCAATATTGTACTTGTGTTTTCCGCCTCATCTTCATCAAAATCTCTATCCTCAATCCATTGTTGATAATGAATAATTTCGTGAGCCATACTATTTAAAATAGCAAAGACAGCATCCTCTTCTCCTCGTTCAGATACTAATTCTTCATAATCCCCTGTTGCAACTCTAATGTAAGGCTCCACATCCTTATCGTAAGGAGCAAAAAACGTCGCACTTACCATCTCTTTAGCATCTAAAGTTTTAATTTGATAATCTTTCTTAATGTACACAACACACCTTATTGGAAATTTCTTATTTATTCGTAACCAAATAGCAAAATTTATACAGGCTTGTCTTACTCTTGAATTAACACCTTGTTCGCATCTTACTCTTAACCCTGAACGTAGGTACTGTATATTAGACATCATATCTTTACCCTTCTTCAACTAATCTGCCCCGTTACTTCAATAAGAAAATAGCCAGTAATGGAGCCTTTATCTTTGCCTACTTATAGATCTTTTTGATTAACATTTAGTTCAATCAAATTACCATCTGGGTCGGCACAAAAAATTTGTGCAAATCCACTTTTTCCGTATGGTTTTTCAAGTATTTCAACTTTATTCTGTTTTAACCAATTAAGAGTATCATAGTGGTTCTCGACTCTAAGGGCAAAGTGACCTTCTCTGCTGGATAAGCTTTTATCCTTACGAATTGTCTGTGAAGAGGGATCGACTATCAAGTGAAGTTGATGTCCCTCTATTTCATACCAGGCACCTGGAAAATCAAAATCAGGACGCTGTATTTCTTTTAAACATAAAATTTTACCATAGAATTCTTTTGCTCTTTCCAAATCTGTCACAGTAAGACTTACATGATGGAGGCATTTATATTTAATCAAAACCTTCACTTCTTTCATTGCAACTATTTTTTTTACCTTAGTCATTTTGTGGCTAAGATGACCCCTTGCACCGCATCTGGAGCTGGATCGGTTAATTTAAACTATTCGGCAGCTAGAATCAATAATCCTTCTTCAACTAAACTGCGCTCGATAGATGAATAAAGAAAAAGCTAACTTAAAGTCAGCTTAGATCTTCGCACCCGTTAGTTAAATAGACTATATAACAATCCTATTTCTGGTGATATTATTCTTGAATCTCTTTAATGCTTCTTCCACAGAAATAGGCGTGTCCCATTTTTAGTTTTTCTACTGTTGTAAATAAGTATTTTTGATGCATTTTTTCTATTCTTTCATTATAAAAGACTTTGATTTTCACATAATTAGTCACTTGGATTAATAAAAAATTTATTTCAAAAATTCTTACTTTAATGTACAATAACATGAAGTTTATATTTTTGCAGAATAGTTTTAATAATAAGAAAGGGGATATGTATGGTTCTAATTGGTGTTCTTTTAATCATGATTGGCTTCGTACTTAGATTCAATTCGGCAGTTGTGGTAACGATTTCAGCACTCGTTACGGGGATGATTGCAGGTATTCCCATTACCAGTATTATTACGCAATTTGGCGAAGCATTTACAACTAACAGGTACATGTCTATTCTCATAGTCACGCTTCCCGTTATTGGGCTGCTTGAAAAAAATGGTCTCCAGCAGCAAGCTTCAAAGGTTGTATCAAAAATTAAAGCCATCACAGTTGGCCGGGTATTGACCATGTATTTATTGATCAGGGAAGTCGGAGCTGCTCTTGGTTTAAACAGTCTTGGTGGTCATCCGCAGACTGTACGTCCGCTGATTGCCCCAATGGCAGAAGGGGCTGCTCTAACAAAATATGGTAAGCTACCTGAGAAAGAGCAACAGGAAATCCGTGCACACGCTGCCGCTACCGATAATATCGGCTTGTTTTTCGGGGAAGATATTTTCGTGGCGGTTGGTGCAATTCTATTGATGAATGGATTTTTTGAACAGAACAATATCCCTGCTGACCCAATATCAATGGCGTTATGGGGAATTCCTACTGCCATCTTTGCTTTTATTGTACACGCCATTCGCCTCCGTATGTTTGATAAAAAGCTGGATAAACGTTTGGGCAGTCGTGGCCAATAATGATAAACACTCCAAAGAGAAAGTGAGCATCTATTATGATATTCTCAGTTGAAATGATTTACGTATTGATGGGCATCATTGTTCTAGGCTGCTCCCTATATATTTTCACTGATCGGACGAACAGCCGCCGGTTGACTACGGGAAGCTTTTACTTGATTTATTCAATTACATTAATGTTCGGCAAAATTATTCCGCCATTTTACATTGGGCTTATGGTTATTATTATGGTTTTAATCATTGCAGGTGGCGGGTTAAAGAAAAGCGAACATGTTGAAGAAAGCATTACTGTAAAGGAAGAGCGAAGAAAACGGCTTGGCGGCCGTCTTTTCCTACCCGCCATCTTGATTCCTATTTTAACCTTAGCTGGTTCTAAGCTGCTAGACGGTGTTAAAATTGGCGGAAAGGCTTTGCTGGATCCATCTAATGTAACGATGGTTGCTTTAGGTCTGGCGTGTTTGACTGCCATTATTTTTGCGATGGTGATGACACGCGGAACACCTACAGGCGCTGTGAAAGAATCACGTCGCCTGCTAGAATCTATTGGTTGGGCTGTATTGCTGCCACAGCTACTTGCAACATTGGGAACCATTTACACAAATGCAGGGGTTGGTACAGTCGTTTCCAAAGCTGTGACAGCAATCATTCCAGAAGGTTCGCTATTTTGGGTTGTGGTCATTTTCTGTCTCGGCATGGCTATATTCACTATGATCATGGGGAACGCCTTTGCTGCCTTCCCGGTTATGGCTGCAGGTATCGCCATTCCTTTTCTGATTAACCAATTTGACGCTAATCCAAATCATATAGCTGCCATATCTATGTTTGCGGGTTATTGTGGAACATTAATGACGCCAATGGCTGCCAACTTTAATATTGTGCCGGCAGCCTTGCTGGACTTGAAAGATAAAAACCATGTCATAAAAGTTCAAGTTCCAACAGCTTTGGCAGTATTAGCTTTCAATATCGTACTTATGTACTTACTTGTTTCATTAGGAGTATAGGAGGGATCTTCATGAAGCAAAAAGTGTTATTAACCGGGTTTGAGCCCTTTGGCGGAGAAAGAGTAAACCCTTCCTGGGAAGCAGTAAAACAGTTACATGGAGAAGTTATTGATGATGTGACTCTAGTTGCTGAACAAATCCCAACTGTATTCGGGAAATCAGTTGCAGTAATGGAGCAGCTTATCCAGCAGCATAATCCTGACATCGTTATCTGTGTAGGACAAGCCGGGGGTCGGCTACACATCACACCTGAACGGGTGGCAATCAATATGGATGATGCTAGAATCCCAGACAATCAGGGAAACCAGCCTATTGATGAGCCTATTGCAGACAAAGGGCCAGTAGCCTATTGGTCTACGATCCCCATCAAAAGAATTGTCGAAAACATGAAGGAAAGCAACATTCCTGCATCGGTATCCCATACCGCCGGAACATTTGTATGCAACCATATCTTCTATGGATTAATGGACTATATCACCCGAACCTCATCAAGCATCCGGGGTGGATTTATCCATATTCCTTTCATTCCGGAGCAAACTATTAATAAAGAAGCGCCTAGCTTAAGCCTTGAGACAATTGTTAAGGGCATAAAAATAGCTGCTGTCACAGCTGCTAAATATGAATCGGATATTCATACAATAGGCGGGACGACCCATTAATTGTACCGTTTTTTTAAAATTTGACCGATTTACTTGTTTTGGTTATAATTCATGATTGGCCTCATGTGTATGATGAAAGTGTCCCTTTCGCTTGCGAGCTTGGGACACTTTCATCATATCAAGAGGTCTTTTTTGTGCTCAAATCTCATTCATTAATAATTCCCATAATAAAAGGAGCTGCTGATCAGCTCCTGATAATGAAGTAAAGCACCTGTTAGTTTAAGTACATTTTTTCACAATCTTATGGTTTGAACATTAAACATTTAAGAAACACTCTAAAAATATATTTACCATATTTAGCGACATGTGTTCTTGAACTAAACTGCCCCTTTAGTTCCATAAGAAAAGGAGCTGCTGATCAGCTCCTAGTAATGAAAAGCACCCATTAATTTAATAAAATAAACCTACGAACTAATTTATAATAAACATAAAAAATTGAATAAGCCAATAAATAACTAACTCCAGTCCAAATGATATTCCATTCATTTCTGTATACTATTTTATTTAGATACACTAGTATGTACTCTCCAAAAGTTGTCACTAAAGTAAAAACTAAAAATGTAATAAGAATGGGCATTCTTTTATAATGTATAACGCAAATAAATAAACAACCAAGTATAGGATAAAGACCTAAATCATACGGAATTCCAGTTAAAGA
Source organism: Peribacillus sp. S4 (assembly GCF_046715815.1). Classification (NCBI taxonomy): domain Bacteria; kingdom Bacillati; phylum Bacillota; class Bacilli; order Caryophanales; family Bacillaceae; genus Peribacillus; species Peribacillus sp. S4. The sequence goes on from NZ_CP175708.1 coordinate 3,273,217, forward strand.
TGATTCTTGAAATACTATATCCATCTTCCAAAAGTAGTTAAAACCAATTTCATTTAATAAAATACTTATTGCTACACCAATTGGATAAAAAATTATAAATAGCTTTGTCTGATTTCTAACCAAATAAGCACCTAAAAGCCAAGGAAAAATAAACCCAACGATAATGTGAAAAAGCATATTTAACCTTCCTTTTTTAGAATCGCATTATATATCTATTCTGCCCCGTTAGTTCCATAAAACTTATATGTATCAGAAGAAACAATCTTTTAGTACAAAGATTTTTTTCCTTTATATTTCCATTCATAGGATTCAAAGTTAAAATATTCATCATTTTGCATTCTAAGTCTTGTAATCTTTATATCTTCGTCAAGTAATGACCTTACATTTTTAACCTGAGTTCGATTTGTATTTAATCCAAAATAAATTCTTGTTGGTTTAATCGGAAAATCTTCTAACCCTCCTTTTCCATCGTCACCCAAGTTTAGGGGTGTCTATACATTTTTTTTGAAAAGGGCATATCATAAACAGAACAATCTAAATAAAAAGGAGTTGCTCAAATGTATAATATAAATGTAAGAAGACCTCAACGTCATGCTATTATTGGATTCTTAAGTGAACTTGGTGCGACACAAATCCCACACTATCATTTGAATGGTTTCGTTTATTATCCATACTATAGTGGATATGGTTATTACTATCCGTACTACAGTTACTATGGATAATGTTCTTAATTTCAACAAAACAAAAATCACCCATTACTGGATGCCCATAAAAGATTTAATATGGTAAATTTCTATCTTGATTCGTTTCTTCAATGATTTTTTTTAGGTTCACGGAAAAAAATTTTAACCTTCTTAGGACACGATTCAACAACAGGTTTCCCCTTTGAAGAAATTGAAGCTGAGTACATTAATGAAATAGAATGAATTTTTATTGGGTGCCTATACTTATACAGTTTCGTTAAGCTTCACTTGATTAAAGAGTTAAGCCTTTTCTTATTGAAGTAACTAAGCCGTTTAAATCAATAAAAAAAGTCAGAAAGAGGATACACTGAGAGAGGTTGAGCATTAATATAATGGGAATTATAAAAATAGACAGGTATATGGGGATGTGTATGACGTTTAAGTCTGAGATTATTAAAATCTGTATTGCAATTGTTATAACGTTCCTCCTCGGAAGAACCGTTTCCCAAGGAATTCAAATAGAGTTACTAAGGGATATTGTTGTTGGAATAACAGTTGCAGTGGTTTATTTATTACTTAATATACGATTTTTAAAAAGAAGCGATGATGACGAATAGAAAAATTCCTTCTTCAACTAACAGAGGCGTTAGTTGACTAATACAGCGATCTGCCTTTGCAGGTCGTTTTTATTTTTGTTATGCAGCTAACGGAGCAGGTTAGCTTTATATGTAAAAAACATTGGGTGTTAAATCCCAATGTTCTTTATAGATTAATTTTGTTATTCGGAAAAATCTAATTATCGGATAACTATATATGGTCTCATCATTTCGTAATCCTCGTGTTCTAATATATGTCAGTGCCAAACATACAAACCTGTATAAGGACCAAACTTCATGATAATTCGAGTTACTTGATTAGGAAGAGGGATCTCATATTGCTCACTTGGTAAATTCAATAAACGTTCGTGTTGATCTCTGATTAGATAAAATCCAGCCAACCCTGCATAAACATTAAGCCTAGTGATACCAAGGGCATGGTCATGATACCAGAGGGTGGAATCATGACCGCAATTATCATATCGATATACTTGCTTTCTAAAATATCGACCGACTTGTTTGAATTCTTTTGTAAACCAAGCCTCTGGGTAGCCATCACTTTCCGATTCAACACATGCACCGTGTACATGAACCACCGTTCGTACTTCAGGTACATCCTCCATATGGGCTCCATGCACCGTATAGTCTACTGGAAACAGATGCTTATCTGGAAGATTGTTGATCCATTTGATAAACACGATTTCTCCTCTTTCTACTTCAATGGTAGGTCCTGGATAGCTACCTTCGTATCCCCAAACAGTTGTATCATTTAACTCACGATGGAGTGATTGCTTAAATTCCGTCATATTCACTTTATAATAAGTAAAGACCTGATCTTTCCATCGAGGTTTTAAAATAGGGGGAATAGGGAGTTCATCTACAAATTTAGAGAGAATCATATTTCCTCTCCTTTCTGCTAATTATAATTACCTTCTTTCTAAAGGTTATAAATATTATAAGCTCTGTATGACAAATTCAAATGGTGATTGCAGTTGACAAAATGAATAAAAGTGCGTGATATATTCTATGCACGCTTGTGTAACTAACGGAGGCGTAGTTGATAAAGAACAATTGAAGACTGCAATTTAAGGCAGTCTTTTTAATCAATAATGAAATTTAACAGATCCAAATAAAAAGAAAACACCTCATTTATTAAATAAGGAAGTGTTTTCTTTTTTGTATGGAGTTGATGGGAATTGAACCCACGACCCTTTGCCTGCCAGGCAAATTTAAGAAAGCTTTGCGGTCTTTTCATGTTTCTAAGCCTCGTGTCATGACGGTCGATAAGAATCCGGCTTATCCTATAGCAATTGAAGAGTTGAAAAAAGAGAAAAGCATACCTGATGGTATGCAACTTAGACAACAGAAGTACTTGAATAACATAGTGGAGCAAGATCATCGCTTTATAAAGAAGCGAGTCCGTTCTATGCTAGGATTAAAAACGTTTCGAACAGCCAAACAAATCATCTGTGGGGTGGAGGTGATGCATATGCTGAAAAAAGGACAACTTCAACAAGGGGTGAAGTCTGTCCAAAGTGAGATTGAATTTATACATGAATTATTTGGAGTAGCCTCATAATTCATAGATGAAAAGGATATTGAGATTCTACGTTTCTAACAGGTCATATTTGCACCAGAACCTTTTTACATGACTTTCCGATAATGCCAAAGAAAATTCAAAAACAGAACGAACTTCAGAATCTTTAACAGGAATCGGTTCTCAGCATCCCCTCATTATGAAAGCTTTTGTCCTATTATTAATTCGTTGTTCCTATGCCCTTAATTTTTGTTTTAACATGTATGTTTATTTTGGATTTTGCTAGATTTTCCCCCCAGTCATCTTGTACTTTTTTCCACTCTTGATAGGTGTAGGCTCTTGCATACAGACCCAGCCCTAGAGGATCAATTTGAGCTTTTTGTATTTTCTGAATTAATCGGTTGAATTCATTCTCGAGCTCATTTGCAATACTTTTTTCAAGCTTTGCATAATCTTTTTCGACATCGAATGGAAAGAGTAGTTCGGATATCGAGGTTTGTAAATTTACATTTATATCAAATACAAAGCGTCCATTGAACTTTACTTTCTTCTTTACTTTCAAATCCGAAATGGAGAAGCTGATGTATGGTTTGCCTTTACTGGCGGATTCCATAGAAACCGGAATAGTTATGGAATAATCACCTTTTTGTTTACCTTCTAAAATATTTAATAATTGATTTTCATCAGGTGTTATTGTTATTTTATACTGGCCTGACTGTGCTAGCAGTGCGGAGCCTGTTAGCTCGATTCTTTTTTTCTTTTTGATTTGGGTGATCCACGCCGTTCTCCCTTTGTCCTTCATTTGTTTGTGAAAATCCTGGAGGGTCGTTTTTTTCACAATATTTCTCTCGGCGGCAGCATCAATTAAACTTGTTAAATATAGAGATAGTCGCGGTTTATCTGTTGGTTTATTGAAAATAACATCTGCAACTGATCCATCTACAGCGACAACACGCGCGGTTACTGTATTTTTAGGATCTCTGAAGAAAGGATCGAGATAGTCAAACCAATCCTTCTTTTTAAGCAGTCGTTTCCCCACCAAAAACATTTGCGTTTTACTTCCTGATGTTAATCCTATTACCCTCGCATCAAATTTTTCTCTTGAATGTCGGAGGGTGTATGATTTAACTTCATACACTTCTTCCTTATCTTTTGCCTCTTTACTAAATATCGGGCTTGACATATACACTAATAAATTATCCTCTTCATCTAAATCGAGGCCTAAAATAAGTGAGGCGCTAACTTCCTCTATTGGTGTTGCATCCATACACCCAGAGAGTATCATTTCAAGGATCAAAAGACACAATCCTATTTTTCGGCTCATGAAAATCACCTCCGTGAAAATCTCTCATATCCCCAACTGTAAACCCATAAAAAAACGGGAAACACATATGCTACCACAATCCCGGCATTCGAAATCCATTTTTGCCAGGTTGTTACTTGCATCCATGTTGGTTGAACTAAAAATGTGGCCACGACGAATAAACCTAACAACACGGGCACATATAAACTATGATCCTGCTTATTCATTAATTGACTGAAACTAAAGACCGTACAGTACATGTACAAGATCCAGGATCTTGAGGAAAAAAGGATCAAAATATTCAATATAACCATGTCAAGACGCTCAATAAACGGGAATTCAATCACTTTGAGCATACTTAGGACAGGCTGATTAAAATCGGTAATGCTATCCGGACTAAAGAACACAAAACAGCAAATGGTTACAAAGAGATAAAAGAACATCGATATGGTGTTGGCAATAATAATTCCATGAATGGCATATTGCTTTTTCTGTAAAAAAGGATAAAAGAAAAAGGCAAGCTCAAACCCTAGGAACGAATAAATGACCGGCAGCATGGTAGCTGAAATTGACTTCCAACTAACTTTAAACAATGGAAGTAAATTCAAGAAACTTCCATCTTTTAATGGAAACAAAAAAATAACCGGGAGCCACATCGTCATATAGAAAATCAATTCATTATATCTTCCAATAACACGGAGACCATTCCTGACTATAAATAATACCGGGAGTGAAAATAACAACACAATTAAGTAGTCAGGTGTATTGGGAAGAAACCATGCTTTTATATAAAGCAAAGTGTTAATAAATATGATCAAAGATAAGCATAAAGTGTATCCAAGAATAATGAAAATAGCCACTTTACCTAGTATTTTTCCAAAAAATCGGATAAGAAGATCGTAAAGCGTGTCATTTGGGTACTTCTCAGCCGTTTTCACCATAATAATACTGGCAGCAACGCTTAATATCCAACCAATGATGAGGCCCATCCAGCCGTCTGTTCCAGCCTTTTCGGCAACAACTCTTGGAAGCGACAAAAAACCGACCCCCATCTGGGTCCCAACAATCAAAAAAATGTATTGCAGTAGGGTGATTTCATTATAGGTGTATTTTTTCATTTTCCTCACCTTATCTTTTAGGCTTTCCCTGACGATTGGATTGAATGGTCCTTACACTTTTTGGTCTTGTAATCATTTTCCATAAAGGAAACCGAATAAATGAGTCCTTCATATCAGCAAACCGGAAAGGAGCTAATGGGCTTGCATACGGAGTTCCCAGTGATTCAAGACTAATTAAATGGGCAATCAACGCCATGGCACCAATCATGATTCCAGTACTTCCAAACATGACTGCTAATAACATCATTGGAAATCGCAGCATTCGGATAGCCGTCCCCATGTCATAACTTGGAATAATAAATGAGCCGATTGCCGTTGCAGAAACGATAATCACCATGATATTGCTTACTATCCCTGCCTGAACAGCTGCCTGTCCGATCACAATCCCTCCCACAATTCCAACCGTTTGGCCTATTGGAGCCGGAAGACGAACGCCTGCTTCTCTCATCATTTCAATGGTAACCTCCATCAGGAGTGCTTCTATGATTGGCGGAAAGGGCACAACCACCCGTGATTCTGCGATGGATAAAAAAAGCTTTAAAGGAATGACTTCGTAATTATAGGATATAATGGCTACATATGTTGAAGGTAGAAATAATGTGATCATAAAGGCGAAAAAGCGCAGCAACCGTATCAATGATGCTGCTAACCAGCGTGTGCTGTAATCATCAACACTCTGAAGAAAAGACATTAATGTTACCGGAGCAATTAAAACAGATGGCGAACGATCGACGATAACGGCAAATCGACCTTGAAGAATTTGTGAAGCTGCTGAGTCCGGCCTCTCGGTTAATATAAACTGAGGAAACGGGGAATATGGGTTATCTTCAATTAATTCAGATAGTTCACCAGTATTAATTATTACGTCCATTTGAATCTGTTTGATTCTGTCTTCAAGTTCCTGCAGTACTTCTTCGCTAGCAACATCTCCCAAATAAACGATAAAGACCTTTGACTTTCCGCGAACACCGACTGTAAGTTCCTTTATGATCAATTCTCGGTTAGGAATATACCTTCGCAACATTGCTACATTCTGACTTCCGGTCTCTACAAATCCCTGGTGGGCACCTTTCAGTGATGTTTCAAGCTTCGGATCTTCAATCGCTCTTTGAGGCCATCCTTTTGTATCCAAAAGAAACGCTTTCGTTTCCCCTTGGATGAATAAGGCGCTGTCACCTGCAAAAAGTGCATTTTCAACGGATTTCCATGAATGGACGTCTTCAACATCCCCTACAGTTGTAGGCAATCCCTTCTTTGGGTCGAAAGAGGATTGCATCACGGCACTTAGAACGTTATTGCTTATTGAATTTTTATCTGTTAAACCATCTACGTATACTAAAGCTGCCTTTGTTCCCTTTCCGGCGAATTCGAAGTGGCGAATCACCAAATCCGGAGCATGGTGAAACATCTGCTGAAGTACTTGTATATTCATCGATAAATCAGGATACAGCGGAGAATGATCTATCGAACTAAGTTTTTCTGAATAAACATTTTGGTTTGTTTGCTGGTATTTTGAATAACGTTTCCTTTTAAATAAACCGGAGAAAAAAATATGGAACGCCCCCCTTTCTCTCAGATTTATCATTTCTCGCATTAAAATGAAATATACTCTATGCTGTAAAAAGTCAGGAAAATGCGGATTTACAACGTTAAGGAAATTACTCATAATCAAAACGACCCGTGTTGAACTGCAAAAAGAGCATCTGCTTTCAAGCAGATGCTCTTTTTTTGAAGAGTTTCTTCTATTGATATTTTGTATTTGAATGGTGCATCTCTTATAAACAAACCTTTATCTGAACGCTTAGATACCTTAAACACCATTGTAGAAAACACTCCGTATATATCTACTTGTCCTACTTATTCAGACCGTGATGAACTTTATAACAGAGTAGAGCATTTAGGACTGGAAGGTGTGGTTTCTAAGAATTTAAATAGACCTTATACATTGGATTCAAGACCACAAGACGTATTTCTCAAAATAAAGAACTATCAATATAATTCGGTAAAAATAGGAGCAATTCGCAAGAAAAAATTTGGTTGGTTAATGTTAGATCAGGATAATCAATACAGAGGTATATTGGAATTTGTTCCTCCAAAAGAAAGAAAAGCCTTTTACGAAATATCTAAGCAGCTAATCACTAACGAGGATGAAAACTATTTTTATCTTGATCCATTAATAAAGTGTGAAGTGAAATTCCAATGCTTGTCTAAAAAGGGACTTATGAGAAGCGCAAGTTTTCAAAAATTTATCATTCAAAAATGCTGTCCATATTTTTTGTACAGCATTTCATTTTTTTGTCCAAGAGTACAACCTCTTTTATGCACAATTTACATTCACAGTTTGTGTCTGATATAAAAACCCACCAAATTGGGAGCCATTTTAATCAACTAACGCACCCGTTAGTTTAAGTACAATGCTTCACAAACTTAAAATTTAATCTCTTTTTTAATTTTATTAATGAATTAATTTCCATTTAAACATTAAACGTTCAAATAAAAGTATATTGTTCAGAGGAAGCATGTTATCTAATCACGTACAATGGGAATAAGTCCTATTGCAAATGTATCTGAATATAGCATTTTCTCAACCTTTCATTATTTGCAAAGTATAAGGTAATAAACAAGCAGCCCCAAAAAAAGTGGGGCTGCCTCATTACAAAAGTTTCTTTTAGAGTTCTTGAATGGTTGGACGAACAATCATTTCATTAATCGCTACATCTGATGGTTGTTCAATTGCAAATGCAATCGCACGAGCAATGCTAGCAGGCTCAATTCCAATTTTGCTATCTTCAACAATTGCAGATTTTAATTCTAAATCTGTAATGGTTTCTAGTAATTCTGTAGTAATAGTTCCTGGGGAGATTATAGTTGTACGAATATTGTTGCTAGCCTCTTCTATACGGAGACCTTCTGTAATGGCACGTACAGCAAACTTTGTACCACTATAAACTGCACTAGCAGGGAATACTAAGTGACCAGCTATTGAGGAAACGTTAATAATATGCCCTTTTTTTCTTTCTCTCATGGACGGAAGAACAGCAGCAATACCATAAAGTACACCCTTGATGTTTACATCAATCATCGTATCCCATTCATTGATTTTTTTCTCATAAACAGGTGATAACGGCATTACTCCTGCATTATTGACCATTACATCAATTTTTCCAAACTCTTTAAGAGCAAAATCAGCTAACTCTTCCATTTGTTCATGTGAGGCAACATCCGTCACTTTATAAATAGCTTGCCCGCCATTATTTTGAATCTCTTCTTGTAATTTCTTTAATCGATCTTCGCGCCGAGCCGCCAGTACCAACTTCGCATCTTTAGATGCAAGTTCTTTTGCAGTAGCTTCTCCAATCCCACTAGAGGCACCCGTAATAATTACAACCTTATCTTGAATATTCGACATATATATGACATCCTCTCTTAATAAAAACGTGATAAAAAACAGTAAACTTTTCTATTACGATGTTAGTCTTCGATCTTAAACCATGGACCTGAAGCTTGAATTACATTCCAAAGTTTTCCTGGAAGCTCAAGCTCGCTTACTTTTGAAGTCTTAATTGCTGTCTTAATTTCAGCTTCTTTTCCACTCTGAACCTTTTCAACCCATTCTGGATTCATGATTAACGCGTGGCCAATTGCAGCTAGGGTAAGTCCCTTATCTAATGCTTTGGCGACATCATCCGGAGTTACCATAGAACCAGCAGCCAGTACAGGAACTCGTCCGTTTACATGGTCAACAACTAACTCAAGATATGTCTTTTCATCTTGACTGTCGACTGGCTTTGAAGAAAGAGCATCAGCCAATGAAGCATGCACATAATCGACATCCTCTTCAATTAGGCCTTCAATCAATGCATAGGTATCCTTCATTCTCAAACCGCCTTCTTCATGTTCGTCAGGAGATATTCTGTATCCTAACATAAACGGTTTTGTTGCATGCTTTTCAATGACATTTTTCACTTCCTGAACGATTGCCAGTGGAAAACGCATGCGATTTTCTAATGATCCTCCCCATTGATCTTCTCGTCTGTTGAAGAAAGGTGAGAAGAAGTTTTGCATTAAAAAACCATGAGCACCATGAAGTTCAACGCCGTCAAAACCTGCTTCAATTGCTCTTCTTGTTGTTTCTCCAAATGCATGGATGATATCTAAAATTTCCTCGTGTGAAAGTTCTCTAGGCAAAACTGAAGGAGCAAATCCAGTAGCTTCAGTCTCTAAAGCGCTGGAACTAACAACCTCACCATTTGGAACAAGATCTGGTAGGGCTTTGTTACCTGCATGGAAAATTTGAAGGATAGCAGGAGCTCCGCCACTTTTCGCGGCTTCAGCTAATTTACGTAAGCCCGGCGTAAATGTATCGTCATAAGCTGCAAATTCATTTGTAAAACCGATCCCGTTTGGAGTCACATGTGTACAACCTGTAATCACAAGTCCTACTCCGTTAACTCTTTTTTTGTAATAGGTTAATTCCTCATCTGAAACCGTGTAATCATCATTACTGGACCAAGTTGTCATTGGTGCCATAACTACTCTATTATTAATGGTAATCCCGTTTTTAAATGTAAAAGATTTAAATAAGTTGCTATATTTTTCGTTCATTTTTTAACCTCTTTCTGAATAGTATTGATCTAACATTGTTAGTTTGTCGTATTTTATAAAGGTTGATTAACCCTTCATGTACTAAATGGTGCAAGATTAGGTTAATCCCTAGAGAGCACTCTAACGCAAGTGTTTTTTTATTATTTTCGATAAAACACGATGTAGAAAGCTGTCTGTACGAGGGTTATCCAAAAGATGCAAATGGAAAAAACAACTAGCTGCTTAATTTCTAAGAGAAACAGTCTCCTACTTCATTTTCATAAAAATTTATTTTATTATCCAGATGCTCTAAACTTTGACGAATCTTCTCCAATTCTTCCACTACTTTTTTGCGATGCTTTTTAAGCAGAGCTAATCTTTCTTCCATTGTTTTATCCCCCATATGCCCCCACATGGCAAATCGTTTCATGTCTTTTAGTGACATCCCTGTATTTTTTAGGTGGAGCAAGGATTCAATCCATAATTTATTTTCATCCGAGTAAATTCTGACATTGTTATCGTCTCTATTTACTTTTATTAACCCTTCTTTTTCATAAAACCTCAATGTATGTTCGCTTAGCCCAACTATTTTAGAAAATTCTCCAATAGAATATGTCAATATAACCGCCTCCATTAAATCTGATATGTCTATTTCTTCTTTCTTTTTTAATTTGTGTTATAAAGAAAGAATAATACTTAGAGTTTACTCTAAGTCAAGAAGTTGTAATTCTTCTGCATATGATGATTAACGATCTTTTAGATTTATTTCGTTAGAAAAATTTTAAAAAGGAGACATAAAGAGTAGAATAAAAAAAGTCACTTATTTGACTTCGTTATTTTCAAATAAAAAAGCAAACTCGCCGCAGTTTTGGCGAGTTTGCTTTTTTATAGCTATCACGTTCCTTATGCAACTAAACTGCCCCTTTAGTTGCATAAAGAAAAAGCTGCCATAATGACAGCTCTGATCTTCAGCTAACGCACCCGTTAGTTCATTAAGAAAAGCAATTCTTAAAGAATCGCGCCCTTTAATGGAATAAGAAGGGACTATATTTTATTGAAATTATCGTCAACAAACCTCTTCATTTTATCTGTACAAGAACTCTAAGTTTCCAGGTTAGGAATTTTGCCGAAAAGTAATGCATCATAATACTTATCCTCTATAAAATAGTGGTCTTTTAATCGTCCTTCTAACTCATACCTGTTCTTTTCAAGTATCCGTGCAGAGCCAATATTGGCATGCACTACCATTGCATGAAGCTTATGAAGATTAAGTGATTTAAATGCAAAATCACTCATCAATGCAACAATCTCTGTGCCATACCCCTTGCCCCAATGATGTTTATGCAACACATAACCAATTTCAGCATGGTTTGCTTCTTGGTCAAAATTGAAAATTATGGCTGTTCCTATAATTGCTTGAGTTAATTTTTCAACAATAGAGGAATATAAATGAGTTCCTGCAGACTCGCGTTTTAACATTAGTTCAATGAACTGACGAGTTTCCTCCAAAGTACTCATCAAATTCCAGCCAATAAATCGTGAAACCTCTTGATCTGACGCATAATGATGTATTTCTTGAACATCCTCTATCCTTAGTGCTTTGAAGTAGATTTTTTCACCCTCTAATGAATGAAATAAAACAGCCTGCTTCTCCATTTTAACCTCCTCTAACTACGCTTTGTTAATGAACCACCGATGGTAGCGAAAATGTCCCCAATTAAGGTTAATATCATCACACTCATCTTAGTACATCCTTTCAAATAATTTTCCATATATATGTTTCAACTGTTTACTCAACAATCTGGACCTTTAATGGAATAACATGACTGACATTTTTAAACAACTTTATTTTATTTTATTTTAAACAACTTTAATGTGACTTAACAGTTCCTTAATGAACTATCCTGCCCCGTTAGTGCCATAAGAAAAAGGCTGCCTCAGCAACCTTCCTTATTGAAGTAAGCACCCGATAGTTCAAGTAGGCACTAGTGCAACTTTTATTCATTTATCTACTCCTGCATCTATTTTCCAGCTATTTTGCAACTTCCTGATATAAATGATCTGTCCAATGTGATATGCGTTATGAGTTGACACATTTCCGAGTATTGCCCACCATTTCACGTGTCCAGGATAACCATTAACTTCTCTCTCAACTTTTTCTTCAGATAATAACTCTTGCCAACGTAAAAGCACCTCTAATAGTTGTTTTTTTAAGTCAGCAAAAGTATGATTTTCAGGAATAATAAAGCTGTTATTATTATTTCCTATTGAAGGCACAGCATCAACGTGAGATTTTTGGTACCTTGTTTGCCATGTTTGATTCCAATATAGTAGATGCTGCACAATTTCAGCAATACTATTACTTTCTTCGTTTGGCTTCCAAAATGCATGTTCCTCAGACAATCTTTCTATTGAATCTGAAAATGGTAGGTACCAACTTGGGTCATTAGCATTTGCCAACAACTGATCCGATAAAACATCTTTTGCATGAACCATAACAAACACTCCTAATTTTTATATACTGTTTTTTCTAAATCTTTAAACAATATCATCTTATTATATACTACATAGTATATTGATTGTCCTGTTTTTATTAAACTATCCTGCCCGGATAGTTCCATAAGAAACTCCTATGGCGGCGCTCCTCGCCGCCACCATCTACTACGAAAATCTAAACTCAAAATAGAGTCTAACCCATTAACCCCTTGACAATAATGGAAAATAACAATACAACCAGGCTGAACTTTTTTTGGTGGATCTTAAGGAAGATACCCTGTATAAGAAACTGGTTGTGACAGTATGGAAGAACCATTTAGTGTACTGCTAGTACGTATACAAAAATTTTTGTAACAAATCTCCTGTCATATGTATTGTTAATCTTTTTTGAGGTGATTTCTCCTATGGAAGCAATGATTGAACGGTGTGCTGGCCTAGATGTACACCAAGAAACAGTAGTAGCCTGTGTATTATTTGGTCCATTAAATAAAAAGCCAAAGACCTCTATTGAAACTTTTTCCACTACAACAACGGGACTCTTGGCTTTAAGTGATTGGCTCGCTACCCTTCAGGTATCCGATGTTGTGATGGAAAGTACCGGAGTCTACTGGAAACCAATATGGAATATACTCGAAGGTTCTTTTCACCTTGTTCTTGCCAATGCCAGACATGTCAAAAATGTTCCAGGGCGTAAAACTGATGTGAAAGATGCCGAATGGCTTGCCAAGCTTCTAAGATGCGGACTTATTGAAAACAATTTTGTCCCACCAGAGGATATTCGTGATTTACGAGATCTTACTCGTTATCGAAAAAAATTGATTCATCATCGCACATCAGAGCAGAATCGCATTCACAAAATCCTTCAAGATGCTAATATCAAGCTAACATCCGTTCTATCAGACATTTTTGGTTTATCGGGACGTCGTATCCTTGAAGCGATTCTAAATGGTGAAAAAATAGAGACCGATGGTCTTCGAAAAATGGTGGATTGGCGAACAAAAGCAAGTATAACTGACATTGCCAGTGCAATTAATGGTCGTATTCGCCGTCATCATCGTGATATGTTGCGTTACCATTGGGATCATATGGGTTATTTAGAACAAACCATAGAAGAATTGGAAAAACAAATCGATCAACTCCTGTCCCCCTATCGTAAGGAAGTAGAATTATTGGATGGTATACCTGGTGTGAACAAAGCTGCCGCAGCCACTTTTATTGCGGAGATGGGTGTTGATATGTCCGTATTTAAGTCAGCTAAACATCTTGCCTCTTGGGCTGGTGTGAGTCCTGGAAATTACGAAAGTGCTGGTAAAAAAAAACGAGTAAAACCACACAAGGAAATAAAGCTTTAAAAACAATGGCCGTAGAATGTGTATTAGCAACATCAAGGCAAAATAATCGAATTGCTTCACATCGAAAAAGGATTACTAAACGACAGGGGAAAATGAAGGGACGAATCGCATCTGCCCATTTACTATTAACAATTACTTACAACATCTTAAAAACAGGAGAACCTTATCATGAACTAGGCTCAAATTACCTTGAAGAAAAACAAAATAACAAAGAATTAAAAATGATCGAATACCTAAAAAAGAAAGGCTATACAATCGCTCCATCTGAACAACAAACTGCATAACCAGTTAAATAACGACATAGTACATTTACCCCCATCAAAAAAATGAGAATATGGAGGGTTTATTTTAGCATGGCTTTTTTACTATTGTGTTTTCATACAAAAAAGCTGCCTTAAAGACAGCTCCGATCTTCAGCTAACGCACCCGTTAGTTCTATAAGAAAAAATTCTAACATAAAACAGTAACAATAGCCCTTACCAATTTGGTTCAGGCTGCTATAGAATCTAGGCAAACGGGGTCCACTTTACAATTTCTGCAATAGATTTAACTGGATAACTTACTCTGCTCTGTTTCTTGATTGATAACGGTTTCACTTTTCTCCATTTTAATAAATGAAATGATGATTGCAGCTAAGGCTGGACCTGCAGCCAACATAGCAAAACCTAAAAAATAATTAGATGTTGCATCAATTACAGCACCTACAGCTAATGGTGATAATAGAGAACCTAATTGCCAAATTGTATTTACAAAACCTGTTGCCGTTCCTACAAGTCTCTTATCTACAAGTTGACCTATTAATGTATTCATAACAGGACTGTATACAAATGCCGTAACGCCAAGAACTGGAGTTAAGAAATATAAAAGTGAGACATTTTGATTTAATCCAAACCATAATAAGGTAGGAGCAAATAGCAAGAAAGCACAAAATAAAATAGTTGTACGATTAACATAATCAGAAATGATACCAATGATAGGCTTACACAGTAAACCTGCTACGCCATAGAGGGACATAATTGCCCCTGCTTGTACAAGAGGCAATTCCAATGATTGATTCAAATACGTATTTGCCCATGTTGCCGTTCCCCAAGTACCCCAAAGGGCACAAAAACCTGCTAAACCAGCTATCATGAGATTCCGATTTTTAAATAGTGATAGTGTGTCTTGAAAAACATTTACCCTACTTTTCTCTTTCAACCGTTGACTAACTGGTGTACGTTCCTTCAAGAAAAAATAGGCGAATATTAGTGCTATTAACGGAAGTGTACCTGAAACATAAAAGGCAGCTCGCCAACCATATTCTTCTGCCACAGTTGGAACAAATAAATTTACTACAAAAACACCTAAGGAGGTAGAGGTCATGAATAAACCCATTGCTGTCCCACGTCTATTCTCAGGAAACCAGTCAAATATTGCTGAGACAGAAGAAGAAAAAATAGCTCCTGAACCAATCCCAACCAGAACTCTGACTAAAAATGCTTGCTCATAACTATGAGCAAAACCAGTGAAAAGGGTAAATGAACCCATTGCTAAAAAGGAAGTTAGTAACACTTTCCGATAACCATATCGATCTACTAAAAGACCGCCTGGAAACTGAGTAATAACATAACCAATATAGAAAGCTGTCATGAGACCTCCAGCTTGAGTGGAGTTAATCGCAAGGTCTTTTGATGCTAATGGCATAATTGGTGGCCATGATAATCTATCTATAAAAGACAGTAAATATGCCATCCATGCAATGAATAAAGCAGTAAGAGCTTTTAAACTGACTCTTTCTCTCATTTTTAATCCCCTCTTCTTTAGGTAATTGCATTAATCATACAATTGTTTTTGGATTAGACTTGCTTGTTTTTGTATTTTTCTACTAAAATGTCTTATTTATCAAGTAGCGCACATGTAGTTTTTAAACGTGATTAAAAGATATATATGGATTACCACCTCTTTTTTTGAAAGCGTTCACATAAATGGTTAGAGATTTTTCACTTTTCAGGCTAGGCAAATTAAATGATTGCCTGTTGCCTTCTCAATTCTTTTTGGACAGAGCGTGCCTTTACTTCTCCATTTAAAACATATTCTGTAGCTGCAATACCAGCTGCATGTCCCGTAGCAAAAGAAGTACCCATAACCCTTGCAGAGGCAAAAGCAATCGAGTCACAAGATAAGATTCTTCCAGCCCCCCATAAATTTTTAAGACTTTTCTCCTTTAGGGATCTCAACGGTATTTCATAATGAGATTGATTTCGAATTGATTGATATATAGCTGGTTCACCAGGACCTTGATGAATTTCCATTGGCCATCCTCCCAAGGCAATCACATCTTCATGTTTCCTTCCTTCAATAGCATCGTCGCCTGTTAAGGTATATTCACCAATTAGGTGTCTTGTTTCACGAATACCAATTGATGGGCCAGTTTGAACTAAATAGGCATTTTCAAAACCTGGAACATATTTTTTAAAAGCGTTAATGTATTCCCACGCCTGTGCTCTGGTAGAAATCTCCGCATTGGTGATACTGGATGAATCAAGTCCATTTACCTCAGCATCTGCAAAAATAGCAAGAAAATCTCGAGAACCTGGCATTTGAATGATTGGCCCCTTCTCTTTCGTAAGTAAAACTCCATCATTCTTTGCTTTTTTGACACCTTCATACATTTTCTTTCGAACTAAATTGATATCCTCGGATATCCCACCTATTCTCATTACTAATGTTCCAGTTTGAAATTGTCCAGTTTCATTTCCAACTTTAATTTCTCCACCTGCAAAGGCAGTTAAATCAGCCTCACCACTAGCGTCAACAAAGGCACCTGCTTCCACTGTAAAAAAACCGTTATGATCGAAGCATTCTAATTCTTGAATGATTCCATCGGAAGCCATAGCCTTTGTTACATGACAATGGAGTAAAGGGGTGACACCTGATTCTATAATAATTTTATCAAAGGCGTATTTTATAGCTTCGGGATCTACAATAACAGCCACATTGCCCGTAGTAGGATTTCGATATGGACCATCACTCATCCCCATTTTTCTCACAATTTCTAATATTTCTCCTCCAACCCCGCCAACTACTTGTTCTAACGGGTCTTTCATACTGTAAAAACCACATATTGTAAAAACAGAACTGTGCGTAAGTGCCCCACCGAAATATGGATTTTTATCAATTAGTAATGTTCGAGCACCTGCCTTGGCCGATCCAACTGCGGCAGCAATGCCTGCTGATCCCCCGCCAACTACTACTACATCATAGATAAGCTTTCGTTTATTCATCTTTGTCCTCCTATTTCATTCAGTAAATTTATTATCCTAATTAAAATATTAGAATTTTCTTTTTATTGTTTCAATCGATATTTATAATAAGATTAATTAGTTATACCGATTAATAGAAGGGGGATATGGAATATGGAGATCCATCAGTTACACTATGTAGTTGAGGTAGCAAAACATCAACACTTTACACGTGCAGCAGAGGAAATTTGTGTATCTCAGTCCACATTGTCTCAACAAATTACAAAATTAGAGGGGGAACTTCAAGTAAAACTATTTAATCGAACAACGCGCGTGGTCCGCCCAACTTCTGCCGGCCATGAATTTATACTTTACGCTAAGCGAATATTATCTGAAATCGAGAGAGCAAAGCAGTGTATGCAAGAATATGTAGGACTTTCTAGAGGAAAGGTTAAAATTGGGGCTATTAATTCTATAGGAGATACAAATCTTCCATCTCTGATTGTTTCTTTTCAAAAAATCTACCCAGGATTGAACCTTTCAATTGTGGAAGAAGGTAGTTATAAACTATTAGAAATGCTAGAGACTTCGGAAATTGATTTGGCAATTTTGACGCCTCCATTAGATAGAAATATAAAAGACGTAATTGATACTTACCCGTTAATCGATGATGAACTAGTACTTATCATGGCTAAGGATCATCATTTAGCTAACAAAGAAAAATGTGATTTGAAAGATGTAGCTAGCGAAAAATTCATTTTTCCTAGTCGTAATCATAGTGCATTTAATGTCGCTTTTGAAGCCTGCCGTGATGCTGGGTTTGAGCCTGAAATAGTTTGTGAAAGCAGCCATTTATATGCTAGATTTAGTTTTGTTAGCCAAGGAATGGGAGTTGCACTTGTTTCATCAAAGGTCGTAAATTCTAGCATCAAGAACAGTATATCTGTTATCAGATTAACAAAAGCTATTAAAAAACCTACTGTTGTGGCTTTACTCAAACATCCGCATCATTCACCACCGGTTATTGCTTTTCGAGATTTTGTACTCAATTCAGTACATATATAAGAATAAACCAATTATAACAAATAGAAATTATTTACCTATACTACTACCGTTAATGTACGAAGACAAAAAGATAAGTACATTGGGGACGTGAATTTGAGTACATAGAGTTATTAATCCACTCAAAACCGCACCAATTCAATCACTAAACTGTTTTGAGATACAAAATCGAGTACATTATAAACAATACAGTCATACAAATTTATCTGTAAACACAAAGGGGAAGGCAATATCTATACCCTCCCCTTTTTCGAACAACATATATTTTTAATCTTCTTGATTACTTTATAAAAAGATTGATTATTTTTGTGATCCTTATAGAACTAACGCACCCTTTAGTTAATTAAGGGAAAACTGTTAGTTAAAGATCCTTTATTTCTTATCTCTAATTTCTTCTAAAATTTCTATTACACGATTGTTTTGTTTTTCTATATTCTTTAATCTTTTTTCTATAATACTTGAAGAAAAAAATACAATAAGTATAAGAGCTATGCCAACAAATAGTTCCATATTTATCCTCCGATGAATTCAGTTTATGTTTAAGAGTATAAATTTTATAGCCTATATTTGCCAGAACTATTATGCAACTAACCTGCCCCGAAATAAGAAAACGGCATCTTGTTGAGGGAAAAGTGTTAATTTTTATTTTTGTTTAATAAATTTAAAGTAAAAATTAAGTTAACAATAGCTAATACCACAAGGATTCTTTTAACAATTCTGGCAACATTTAAATTATCTATAAAACTCGACGAAAAGACCCCAATTAGAATAATGATACCTAAAAAAATGCTTAAACTTAGCTTTTTATTCATTTCAATCTCCCTCTCAACTAAATTTTACCATATACCGCCTTAATTAAAGGATAATTCTTGTTAAACTAAACTGCCCCTTTAGTTGCATAAGAAAAGGAGCTGCTGATCAGCTCCTGTTTAATGAAGTTAAGCACCCGTTAGTTCATTAAGGAATGATTCAATATTCAACTATATTTAGCCATTGACCATCAGGACCAATGGTTATGTGAGGGATTTTATTTGATTCAAATATGTTGTAAATATCAATGTTTTTCTTGTTTAGTATATTTAAATGTTGAGATACATCAGTCTCTGAAAACACTAACAAATCCATTGTTGTAGACCGTAAGTAAAATTTATATATATTTTGTTTCTTTCTATCCTTTACATATCCTAAAAACCCTATTGTTTTTGGAAAAATGCGTGTTAGAGGGAACGGAAATTTATTAATTATAATAAAATCATTTGAAAGTTCGTTAAATAATTCTTCTTCCCATTCAGGAATAACGGCATAGATATAACAGTCTTGCTTATAAATGCCATTGATTATACCAACAAACTCCTGTTCATCTATTTCTTCGTCAAGCAATATTTCCCTTACCTTCGGAACACTTTTCAAACAAATCACCCCTTAGTCTAGATTATACAATTTGATTTGGGAGTTTTCCTTCTTCAACTAAACTGCCCCGTTAGTTGCCTAAGAAAAGGCTGCCTTAAAGGAAAGGGAAAAGACAAAAAGAAGAGTAGCTTTCGCTACCCTTCCTCTACAATTGCGCCCGATTGTGGAAATAATTACACAACAGCAAAAAACAATAGTGAGAATAAAACAAGAACAACCAAAATTACCAAAATTAACGATAAATTTTCACCTGTTTTTGCTCCCCAATCATTTTTGAATTTATAACCTACCATCAATCCTGGTATATAAAAAATAAGCGCATAAAATATCGTATAATGTAAACCTGTATCGCCATTTGACCAAGGATCTATCCCTATAAAACGCAATATATGATCGCCAAAAGCTCCGTATTTGCCAAACGAAAAGGAAAATAATAATCCTAGTAAAAATAGTAATAGAGACAATGAACCCAATCCCAATTTCTTATGAGTTTTAACGTTTTCAAGACTATTGCCAACCACCATTTCTTCCCTCCCTTTGTATTTCAATAAAGTATTAAATGACCCGTTTGCTGACTACTGCTTTAAAAAATAATTTCTACGTTCCCAATTCCAATAAGTCATAATGCTATAAGCGTCTTGGGACTATGTATTAGTGATCGGCTTTTTTCTTATCAAAATCTCCAAATAACCAACTTAAAAGTGAATGAAATGCTACGAAACAAAATGCGTATGCTAAATTCCCTAACCAATTTATCGTTTGCCCCCTGAAGTATTGCAGACCAGAGCTTGCAATATACATGAGTATGAAACCCACTATATAACTAATGAAGAATCTTTTCTTTGTTATTGCCATAAATACAAACCACTCCTATTCTTTGTCAGGCAATCCAACTAACCTGCCCCGTTAGTTGCATAAAGAAAAAGCTGCCTTAAAGACAGCTCCGATTAATCTTCAACTAACGCATCCGATAGTGAACATTAATTATAGACTCATTAAATTCACAGTAACGATTATTGCTAATGAAGCCCATACAAGAAAAAGGATTGCAGTAAGATGAGGGGATACTTCCTCTTGGATAGCTTTTATTAATGTAAATATAAAACTATATCCAAAAATGAAAAATAAAATTGCATATATTAAAAACAAAATATACATTCCTTTCGTACATTTAAGCTATTGAACTTTGTACTTACTATCCAGAATATTTTACCATATAATTTTCGACTAACCTGCCCCGTTAGTTCTTTAAGATTTATTGTAGAGTTGAAATAAATAGTGCAGTAAGGATTAATGCCAAAAGAGAAAAAGATTACTTTTTCTTATCCTTTTCAAGTAAATCAATAATTCTATCAAGCTTTTGTTCGATATTTTCTGACTTGCTTGGTTGTTTAGTAACGAGAGAACGAACAAGAAAAAACACACCAGAAAATATTCCAAATATAAAAATAAGGAAAACTAGTTGAAATAACATATCACCAATATTCATATTAATTCCTACCTTTACAAGTACTGGTGTTAGAGTACCATATTTTTACTGCACAGTTCTTTAACACTTCGCTTAATGAACTATCCTGCCCCGTTAGTTGCATAAAGAAAAAGCTGCCTTAAAGACAGCTCCGATCTTCAGCTAACGCACCTGTTTGTTGAATAAACAATTTAAAATCCATTACCCTGGAATACTATTCTCATTAATTCGACGGCTATAAAGTAAATTAAACCAACAAATATACTAAGACCTAAAGCTAATTTTCTCCAAAGTCCTTTCTCACTTAGAAAAGAAAAAGAGAAAGATATAATGATTCCACATATCATTAATACACGAAAAGTTGTTACTCCAGGATCAATTACTTGTGTTATATTCGCAGCAAAGAAACAAATAACCAAGATAATTAAAGTAAACGAAATAACCCCTAAATATTTTTTCATGATTCCCCACCCTTCTCCTCTAATCTATTTTACCAAATTGTAGTAAATATATATTTTTTTATCGAGTTTTCTTGCCCTTTAATTTCATAAAAAAAGAGCTGTTCATCACAGCTCTCTAAAGAACTAACGCACCCGTTAGTTCATTAAGAAAAGCGATTCTTTTTAAAGAATCGCGCCCTATTCTGGAATAAGGAAATTTTGGTTATTAGTACAGTGCCAAGAAATTATCATTTTATTTGTGATTAGAACTAACTGTTTATTTACCATGAAAGCTAAAATTTGATCCGACAACTATAGTAGCATCCAATTCCTCGTCTCTGATCACTTTCGTAGTCAGCCCAACACTATCAAAGATTTCAAAGGTTTGGGGTGTCTGCATTTCGCTCGTTTCTATCAAAAGATGTCCTCCCGGTGCTAGCCAAAGTAATGCTTCTTCAGCTACTCTTCGCTGAATGTCAAGTCCATCCTCTCCTCCGTCAAGCGCCACCTTCGGTTCATATAGGCGAGCCTCCTGGGGAAGTAGCTTGATTGCCTTGGTGGGAACGTAAGGTACATTTGCAACTAGGATGTTCACATGGCCCTTAAGTGAGTCGGGTAAGGCCTTATACAGGTCACCTTCAAAAACGTGACCATCGAAAATCGTTACGTTGCGTTCAGCACATCGTACTGCGACAGGGTCAATGTCAACAGAGTACAACACAACCCGTCCCAAAGCTGTAGCCAGTGCTACACCCACAGCACCTGACCCACAACATAGGTCAACGACGATATCATCAGAACATGACAGGGCTTCTGCCTGGCGAACAAGAAACTCGGTACGTTTGCGTGGAACGAAAACGCCCTGATCCACTTCTATCCGCAGACCACAGAAATCTGTGCATCCAACAACGTATTCAAGAGGTAAACCGTTGGCTCGCATTTCTACCATTTTATCGAGGTCCTCTTGAGTCCTTGCCTCTGAGATAATTAACCGGGTCTCATCTTCTGCGAAAACACAACCGGCGCTTCGAAGTCTGTTAATAATATGTTTTTCCGTTTTACAGTCCAAAAAGAAATTAACTTTTTTTTCTATCTACCTCACCACTTTTGATAAGTTTATTTTAATTCTGTATTCGTTAAAAATAGGAAATATCCCTTCTTCTACAAAATGGCCCTAAAAAGGAAAATGAGCGCTTATCCTTGTTCCAGGATAGCGCCCGATTATCGAAGTTCGGTTTTAGACTAATCCACTTCACATATTTACTTTATGAAGCTTCAAGATGAAGACTGCTGCCACGATAAGAAGGGACACCGTCAGAAAAGTAACTGCGAACGCGCTTTGCCCACTTGCGTACAAAGCTGCGGAAGCAACAATGAACACAACCAGCTTAAGCGTAGTTCGTATGGGGAAGGAGAAGATGGGGAGCGACGCCTTCGGGGAGAGAAACATACCCCATAGAGTGGCTATGACTAGTGGCGTGGCAACCGCGAGTATAATTTTGACCGCTGCCCCTGTCTTGATATGATAACCCCAGTAACTGAACGCAGCCATTGCACCAAGCTCCAGTAGAAAGAATCCGGTGAGGACGCTAACACCTATCCATTTTATTTCCATCCGACTCTTCCTCCCAATAAAAAGAATTAAGAAACTAATGTTAATTTTTTTATATACAATATGTTTCGGCCATATTCTAAAATCCGCCCTTTAACTTAATAACAATTATTTCAAAATTCCGTAATTTGAGCAATCGCTTTATTCCAGAAAATGGCCCAATTGTTGAACAAAGATTAAACAACACTCTTCAACTATCCTGCCCCGTTAGTTCCATAAGAAACTCCTATGGCGGCGCTCCTCGCCGCCACCATCTACTACGAAAATCTAAACTCAAAATAGAGTCTAACCCATTAACCCCTTGACAATAATGGAAAATAACAATACAACCAGGCTGAACTTTTTTTGGTGGATAGGTGGAATGCGTATGAAAAGTAATCAAGAAAACGAACTTTTAAATACTTGGTTATCTATTACGAATATTCAAACGAATATTAACCATGAGTTAGAAAAGGTTTTGCAGGAAAATCATAATTTATCGTTAAGAGAATTCTATGTTCTTTACTTTTTATCTCAAACAAATGATAAAGAATTAAGGTTGCAGCAATTGCAAGAGATGGTAGGGTTAAGTCAAAGTGCGATTTCAAGACTTGTGGATAGAATGGAAGCAAAAAGCTGTGGAGCTTTACAAAGACATATATGTGAAGAGGATCGTAGAGGTATCTACACACGCTTAACACCATTAGGTGAAGCAAAGTTACAGATAGCCTTGAGTACTTTTCATCATGTTCTTAACTCAGTTGCGGTACTGTTAATGAAGGTTCGAAACTGCTTTTTCATTCCTATAGGTGAACAACCGCCGTGAATGTAGCCTGTAACGGACAGAAGCTCCTTTTGAGGAATCATCTCTAATGATTTTTCTCCTGCTACCTTTGCAGCTTTCTTTAAATGAAGCTCGTTTTCCATTGGCACCATAAAGACATAATACTCTTTAGATTTCCCCACAGTAACAAGTGTCTTAAACACCGTAGCAAGATCCTGACCAAGAGAATTATTTACTTCAATAAAATTAAGCTTTGTACTGTCGTAGGAATAGTAGTTATACGTAATCTTCTTTTTGTCCAGGATTCTCATTACGTTGGTTTTATCTACTCTTTTACCCATCATTATCACCGATCTGACTGTTTAAAAGGTTTTAATTCCCGTCTCAAAAACAGTGGAAGAAGGTCCTCTATTTTTGAGACGAGCTTATGATTCTATTTAGAAATTATTTTTTACGAATGCAGATGGAATAACTTCGAAATAATAATCCATTCACCGTCCAGTTTAAGTAATTGCTGAAAATCAGTGTATGATTCGTCATATGCATCATTTTCTAAACTTACACGAACGGAAGCAATCGTTCCTTCAACATCTAAAATATCCACTCTCGATTTAAGATTCTTTGCAGGACCAGCTTTATCCATGAAGTCCCATAAGTTATCAATAGGTCCACCTAAAAAGCCATCAGTTGTGTTGTAACCATACATCGTTGCATCTTTATGAAAAGCTTGCTTTGCTACTTCTTTATCACCTGAAATAAGGCCTTCAATATACTTATTCACTACTTTAATAATCTCATCGTAATCTTTTATTGGTGTTTTACTCATTTTTCCCTCAAACTCCTTTAAGTTATAAATAATTTAACGATAATAAAGTTTTCTAACTCAGGCTCGTTTTATTTGATTAGAACTTGGAAAAGCTACTCTTATAAATTTCGCAAAGCATCTGATATAGGAGTTTTACCATCTTTCATTGTGATGACTTTTCCAATGGTATTACGATCGTGCACACTTTGAACTAACGTGTCCACTACATTTTCGATAGCATTTTCACCAGGATAATCAATATTGACATCTATTTTTCCAGATCCAGGCTCTTCTTTTAAAACGCCAGGCTGTACGATTGTATAGTCTAGCTTGGTATTATGAATCAGCCAATGATCAGCAAAATGTTTAGCAATATTATAATTTGTTAAATCTTTTAGAAAAGACTCATTCCATTTGTCTTGATTTAGGGCAAAAACTGAACTAAGCATGATAAATCTTTTTATCTTCTTGTGCTCGGCAGCGCGCATCACTTTAACAGCACCATTTAAGTCAATCTTCAATAAATCTTTTCCTCCGGAACCAGCAACAAAAAAAACAGCCCCTGCATCATACATATTCTCAGCTATTGCTTCAGTGCTTGCTAATAAATCTATATGAACAAAGCGAACATTGTTCGAATTGCTTGTGAGGTTATCTCTTCGAGTTCCTGCGTAAACAAAATGTCCGTTCTCAACTAATTTATCAACCAGATGTGAACCTACTCGACCATTAGCTCCTACTACTAACACCTTCATGAAAAAACCTCCCAAAAATGAATTTAAATAAGTATTTATCTAATTGCGATAAATACGATATTATTATGGTCTGACCATATTAATACCGTATTACCCTATTCAATTTAAACCAAACTATAAGTATCAAACTCGTCTCATTCTTATAGACAAAATCAAGTGTGGTTAATTGTCTTTCTTTCAAATTACCTCATTACCATTCTTGTGCTGTAGGTGTGACAATGACATCATTAATCATGACGTTCGCAGGCTTATCCACCACAAATCCAATGGTTTCAGCTACATAGTCTACGTCAATAGCTACCTCATTCAATCCTTCTAGCACATCTTTTACATCTTTATCTGTCACTGTATCCTGCCAGTTAGTTGCAATGACACCTGGTGAGACTAAAACAGCTTGAATATTATGTTTGACCGATACCTCTTTACGTAGGCTTTCGGTAATCGCTCTTACTGCATACTTCGTAGAACTATATACGCCATGACCTTCACCAATCGCATGACCGGCAACGGAACCTACATTAATAATTTGTCCACTTCCTTGTTTCTTCATATGAGGCAGAACCGCAGCTACTCCATATAGGACACCTTTTATGTTAAGATCGATCATCGTTTCCCATTCGTCCACATGAGCGTTGTCCCACATTGAGAACAACATCATCCCTGCACTATTAATTAACGAATCAACTCTTCCGAATTTATCTACTGTAAAGTCTACGAGAGATTGAACCTCTTCTTTGACGGTCACATCTGTCGCCTTATAAGAAGCCGTTCCCCCGTCTTTATTGATTCGATCTGCTAGATTTTTTAGTTTCTCTTCATTTCTAGCAGCTAGGACGACAGAGGCCCCATTCTTCGCAAGATGAAGCGCTGTTGCTTCCCCAATCCCACTTGAAGATCCTGTAATGATGACTACTTTATCTTGAATATATGACATGTTTTAAACTCCTCCTTTAGGTTTGTACCTTCAACTTACCTTCTAAAACCATCTGCGTACTGTGTAGGCACAGTCGTCTCTTTTTTCAATGTAGCTGCAGCTTCTAATGCCCAGTGAGGGTTACGTAGCATCCCTCGACCAACAGCTACAAGGTCTGCTTCTTCATTTCCAATTACCGCGTTTGCTAATGTAGGGTCATCTAGTCTTCCCACTGCAATCACGGGAACATCAAGAGCTTTCTTGATTTCTCTCGCTAATGGAGCTTGGTAAGCTGCATGTGTACCCGGTTTTCCCCAAGCAGCAATTGGTCCTTCTCCACCTGAAGAGATATCAAAAATATCCACTCCTGCTTTTTGGTATTCTTTCGCAAATTCGATACTTCCGTTGATGTCATATCCACCTTCTACGTATTCTTTGGCAGAAATACGCATCATTAATGGCATATCTCCTGGGATCTCAGCTTTCGCTGCTTCAATAATTTCTCGGCCGAACTTCGTTAGATCTTGTCCATACTCATCTTCTCGTTTATTCGTTAACGGAGAGTGGAATTGATGGATTAGATAGCCATGAGCTCCGTGAATTTCAATGGCATCGAATCCGGCCTTTACTGCACGCTGTACAGCTTGACGAAACTTTTCAACCATGTCTTTCACTTCATCTGTTGAAAGGGCCCGAGGTGTTTTTGAATTTTCATCAAATGGAATAGCAGAAGGAGCAACTGGTACCTCAGCGTCTACTGCCTTACGTCCAGCGTGAGCAATTTGAATACCAACTTTTGCTCCATAACGGTGACAAGCTTCTACAATTCTAGTTAAAGCTGGGATTTGCTCATCTGACCATAATCCTAAGTCAAAGTCTGAAATACGGCCATCAGGTTCTACGTCTGTCATTTCAATCATAATAAAACCAGCTCCACCGATTGCTCTATTTACATAGTGTAAGTAATGCCAGTCTGTTGCAATACCGTCTTTCTTTTCAACCGAATATTGACACATCGGTGACATGACAACACGGTTTTTTAACTCTAATCCTTTTAACTTATAAGGACTAAATAAATGTTGATCCATTCTAAAAACTCCTTTTAATTAAATTTATTGAATGTTATCCAAATCATATGGTGCCACACGCGAAGTAATTCATGCGATATACGATAATGATTTCTTCTTGTCAACTTATAAACCTAAGATAATGGCCATCGCATCTACTATTTTATCTACTTTCATTCCTGATTCGTACTGATTTGCGATATGTATGACAAGTTCAGTTTCAAAGTGAACGGAACCCTGATTACTCGGTAAAGTAATTGTCTGACCATTTGCTTCCACAAGCGAATGAGTTGGTTTTGAAAATAAA
This sequence comes from Peribacillus sp. S4, assembly GCF_046715815.1. Lineage (NCBI taxonomy): Bacteria > Bacillati > Bacillota > Bacilli > Caryophanales > Bacillaceae > Peribacillus > Peribacillus sp. S4. Next base: position 3,300,709 of record NZ_CP175708.1, read on the forward strand.
AAAGGGGATTTTGGTACTTCATTATTTAATTCTTTTGCATGCAAGGCATAGTTTTGGCCTACACAATAGATATTTTTTACGGCTTTCATTATTAAACTCACTCTTTTCTTTTTAGAAAATTCACTTATTTCTTTAAAAAAGGCGGTCCATATGGGGCCGCCTTTTACATGATTTTACTTTTAAAGTATACCTTGAATCAACATAGCATCTGCTACTTTAAGGAAACCAGCAATGTTTGCTCCGACAACTAAATTGCCAGGCTCGCCGTATACTTCTGATGCTTCCACACTGTTTTTATAAATGTTTTTCATGATACCGTGAAGTTTGGCATCGACATCCTCAAATGTCCAAGGCATTCTAGCACTGTTTTGGGCCATTTCAAGTGCAGAAACGGCAACGCCACCCGCATTGGCCGCTTTAGCGGGTCCGAATAAGATGCCATTATTAAGAAATATGTCAATAGCCTCAAGGGTAGAAGGCATGTTGGCACCTTCACCTACTGCCTTCACATTGTTTTTAACCAGCAATTTTGCTGCTTCTTCATCAATCTCATTTTGTGTTGCACACGGAATGGCGATGTCGCAAGAAACCGACCAGATACCGTAACTTCCTTCATTGTATTCGGCTTCCGGATGCGCAATGACGTACTCACTCAGACGTTTTCTTTCTACTTCTTTTAAGCGTTTAACTGTATCTAGGTTTAGGCCATTTTTATCGTAAATGTATCCATTGGAGTCACTGCATGCAACTACTTTAGCACCCAGCTGTGTAGCTTTTTCGATTGCATAAATAGAAACATTACCAGATCCTGAAACAACGACAGTGCTTTCGTGGAACTGTAAACCTTTATCTTTTAGCATTTCTTCCACGAAGTAAACCGTTCCGTAACCAGTTGCTTCTGTACGGGCAAAGCTTCCGCCATAACTTATCCCTTTACCAGTTAAAACACCTGCGTAATAGCTTCCTTGCATCTTTTTATACTGACCGAATAGATATCCTATTTCTCTTGCTCCAACCCCGATATCTCCAGCCGGTACGTCCGTGTCCGGTCCGATATACCGACCTAGTTCTGACATAAAACTTTGGCAAAAACGCATGATTTCTGCGTCTGATTTTCCTTTTGGATCGAAGTCAGATCCTCCTTTTCCGCCGCCGATAGGTTGTCCTGTAAGAGAGTTCTTAAAGATTTGCTCGAAACCAAGGAACTTGATGATGCTAGCATTAACTGTCGGGTGGAAACGTAGACCACCTTTGTATGGTCCAATTGCGCTGTTGAACTGCACGCGGAAACCACGGTTCACTTGTACATTCCCAAGGTCATCTATCCAAGGGACACGGAAGGTAATCATTCTTTCCGGTTCCACGATTCTTTCTAATATCCCATTTTTCATATAGGCTGGATGTTTTGCAAATACTGGAACTAATGAAAGGAAAATTTCCTTTACCGCTTGATGGAATTCACTTTCATGAGGATTACGCTCTTTTACTTGTGCGTACACTTGGTTTACAAATTCTTTCGCCATTTGTAGATCATCTTTTCGGACTTCTTGTGATGTTACCATTTTTCCACTCCTCTTTTTTGTTATATAGTCTTGAAAATATATTATATAAATAACATGTATCAAAGAAGGCGCTTACATTGGAATTAAGGCAAGTAGCAGGTATGTTAGAATCAAAGAAATAAAATTTAAATATTTATCCCACGACCTCTTATATTCCGATAACATTCGTTATATGAAGTAACGAAAATGGATAGTATTAAATTCCTATCCTTAATCTATACTGTTTAAAGTCTTAAGAGCTTCTTATTTTCTCTTGTTCATCAACTACGAATTCTTTTTTGTGAAACATTCCCTCTGATTTGGCTATAACTACTGTAGCCAATGCATTCCCTACCACATTAGTCGCAGTTCGTGCCATATCCATTATGAAATCAACGGCCATAAGTAATGCAATACCTTCCATTGGCAACCCTATCACAACAGAAACACTTGTCAACACAACAATTACTCCTGAAGGAACGGAAGCAACACCCTTTGTAAGTAGCATAAGTAAAAGGATAATGTGAACCTGATCTAATAGCGAGAGTTGAATATCATAGGCATTAGCTAAAAACAAAATAGCAGGAGCCATGTAGACCATTCCACCATCAAGATTAAATGAGTAGCCAAGAGGCAATACAAAAGATACTACTGAATTTTTGACACCGTATCCTTCTAAACGTGCTGTAAGAGGGGCAAATACAGACTCGGAGCTCCGAGTTGTAAAAGCAATTAATAATAAATCTTTTATTTCATTAATTAACTCCCAGTACCGAATACGATAGATGCGAGCAATAATGGGAAAAATGATTAATAAAACAATGGCTAACCCAGCATATGTAACTAAAATTAAATCAATCAGTGTACTTAATTTTTCGAAACCATAAGTAGCCATACTATAAGCAATAGAGCCAAAAACACCAAGTGGAGAGAATTTAATTACATAATCTAAAACTTTAAACATTACTTTGGAAAGGGAATCAAGGACATCCTCTATAGGTTTTGCTTTTCCCTTTAGGGAACGTAAAGCCAAGCCAAAGAAAACACCAAAATAGACAATGGCTAATATATTACCTTCTGAAAAAGCTACAAATATATTGGAAGGTATTATGTGAAGAATAAACTCTCTAAAGTCAATTTTATTTGCCTCAAGTCCCTCTAGAGCTTTAATATTTCCTCCCGTTAAATCAGCTCCAACTCCAAGGTCCACTATATTAGCAAGCAGTAAAGACATAACGATGATTAAAGTTGTAACAATTTCAAAATAGAGAATGGCTTTAAGGGAAAGCCTTCCTAGTGATCCGGTTGATTTTATTTGAGCAATCCCTAGTATAATTAGAGGGAAAATCAATGGTACAATTGTCATTTTAATCATATGAATAAAAGCATCACCTAAAATTTTTGCTTCTATCCCTATGGTTTTACTTATCGACCCTAAACATAAGCCTAATATTAGAGCTATGGAAATCTGGAGCCATAAAGGAATTCTTCTAAGAGCTTGCATTACCTATCCCCTCTCAATAGTAAGATGTGGTTTGGCTTAGCTTACACTATCTTAGTAAGTGCTTTTTCTATGCGTCTTAACGCTTCCTCAAGTTCCTCTTCGGACATAGCACATGAAATTCGAATGTTATGCAAATAGCTAGATCCAAATGCTATTCCTGGAGTCACCGCTACCTTAGCTTCATCCAGAAGATAATTGGCAAGCTCAATTGAATCGAAATTGCGAAATTTGATTTCTGGAAAAACATAAAAAGCGCCTTCAGGATTGGGACATATAACACCTGGAATTTGATTTAGATAAGTCACTACATGATTCATTCGTTTATCATATATGCGACGCATGAATTCCACTTCTTCTTTAACTTCCTTCAGAGCTGTAATTCCAGCTTTTTGAATAAATGCTGGTGTGCATGTTGCGAGATGCCCTTGTATTTTAGATGCAGCAGGTACAAGTTCATTTGGCAGTGCCAAATAACCTAATCTCCATCCAGTCATGGCATGTCCCTTTGAGAAACTTTGTACTGTAATGGTACGATTTCCAAGTCCAGGTATAGTAGCAAGCGAAGTAAATTGATGTGTTCCATAAACCAACTTTTCATAAACTTCATCAGCAATAATAATTAAGTCTTTCTCCATCACAACATCCCTAAGATTATGAATTTCCTCAATAGTTAGTACTCTACCAGTTGGGTTATTGGGGTTATTTACAATAATGGCTTTTGTTCGCTCAGTACAAGCAGCATCCAGTAACTCTTTTGTAAGTTTAAAATTATCATTAGGATCTAAATCTACTGAAATAGCGTGACCACCAACCATAGTTATTAACGGTTCAAAGCTTACCCATGCTGGATTGATAACTAATACTTCGTCACCAGGATTTATTATGCTTTTTAATGCAACATATAACGCTGGTTTTCCCCCAGCCGTTACAATAATTTGCGAAGGATCATAATTAACTCCATTTTCAGCCTTTAATTTATGAGCTATCTCATTACGTAATTCTGGAATTCCATTACTACTTACATAATGTGTCATGCCTGATCTCATAGCCTTTTCTGCTTCTTCTATAATTAATCTTGGGGTATTAAAATCTGGGTCTCCTCCAGCGAGATTGATAATGTCATGCCCCCCTTGTTTAAGAAGAGTAACTTTATTTAAAATTGAAAGAGTTTTTGATTCTGGCAATGCTTGTAGCATAGTAGCACTTTGCAAATTAATACATCTCCTCATTTTTATCAGGATAAATTTCTCGAAGTATTTCCGGTAATTTAATTTCTTTGCTTTTAATTTTAACTTCTGGCTGACATTCTGTTTTCAACCTAAAAAATATGGTTTTGTTTATAAGAATTGCGCCCTAACCATTTAGTACGAAACTGACAAATCCTTTGTTATTCTTAGATGGACTTTAACATACCCCCATCAACTAAGAAGGAACTTCCTGTCATATATGTGCTTGCATCTGATACCAAGAATGTCACCACATTGGCAAACTCTTCTGGAGTTCCATAACGCTTCAGCAGGATCGTTTCTTGAGATGCTTTTGCCACTTCTTCACGTGTAATCCCGAGCTTATCTGCTTTGAGTTGATCCAGGAATGCTACTCTGTCTGTTGCAATTCTACCCGGTGCAACCGTGTTAATCAGTATGTTAAATGGAGCTAATTCCTCAGCAAGAGTTTTAGTTAATCCTACAATTCCTAACCGAAAGGTATTAGATAGTATAAGTCCCGGTATAGGTTGCTTAATTGATGAAGAAGCTAGGTTGATAATGCGTCCTCCTTGTTTCTTGAGATGTGGTAAAGCTTCACGAATTAAACGGATATAGCTTAACAAATTTAATTCAAATGCCTTTACCCAATCTTCATCGGAGAATTGTTCAAACTTACCACTAGGAGGTCCCCCTGCGTTATTGATTAAAATATCGATTCCATCAAATGTCTCAGCCGTTTTCCTAACTAACATACGGATATCATCTACATTTGTAATATCAGCCTGACAATATTCAACCCTTCCTTTACCCAAAGAGTGAAGTTCACGCTGTAATTCTTTTAATTTTACGCTGTCCCGGCTTGTTAGCATGACATTTACGCCTTCCTTGACTAGTTGTGTTGCAATAGCCTTTCCGAGTCCTTGGCTTGATGCAACAACAAGGGCAACTTTATTTGTAAGATTCAATTCCATGCGTAGTTACCTCCCCTTTAAGTTTTAAATCTTTTACATGATTAACCAGTTTTTCAAACCCATCAATATGACATTCTACGATGTCTCCATCACGTATTACGACAGCACCTGGAGTACCAGTAGAGATGATATCACCAGGTAATAATTTCATAACCTTAGAGTGGAAAGATATTAAATGCCAAGGAAGAAAAGACATGTTTGAAACAATGTTTTTCCGGTGAACCCCTCCGTTAATAACGGTAGAAACATTTAAATTTACTACTTCTTCAACTTCTTCAGGTGTAACCAGGTGAGGACCAAAACTGAAAAATGTATCGAAACTTTTCGATCGAGTCAAATATCTAGGATTTCTCTGTAAAATATCTTCTGCTGTCATATCAATTATGGTAGTAAAACCAGCAATTACATTAGGGGCATCTTCTTCAGACACATCCTTACATTCCTTTCCAATAACAATTCCAAGCTCTGCTTCTGCTGTTGTTCTCTCAGATTGCAAAGGAATTTTGATCGTATCATTGGGACCAATAATGGTAGTATCCGGTTTTAGAAAGCTAGCAGGTTCTGTATTCGGTGCTTTTTCGTTTAAATCAGCTGCATGCTCTACATAATTCAATCCAATTCCCCAAATTTTTCTCGGATGACGATATAGAGGTGCATACTCTACTTCTTGAAAAGGAATGAGAATGTCTCCTAGTTCTGCAACTTTTTCTTTACCTTCTGAGTAATACCATTTTTTCATTCCATCTAATTGGCTAGAAGAAATCATTTCAAATAAGTCTGTTGACCATTCCTGATTACATTTAGTATTTAAATCTTCTATCAACAAAATTCCATCATGAACTACAAGCCCCGCCATTTCTTCTCCGTTACGGTGAATTGTTGCTAATCTCATAAAAAAATTCCTCCTTTTAATTTTAGCAGTATTTGATAATTAATATGGTCAGACCATATTAATTTATCTGTTTTTATAATATAAAGACAATTTGAATTTGTAAAGTATTTTATTTTTTATAAATCTTTTGAATCAACGATTATTATTGATGAAGTTTAGAGATTAATTATATATAGCAAGGGTTATTCTTTCTAAAATATAGAAGAAAATATTACTTTAAGTAACTTAAAAGACATAAAAAAGAAGCCAAGCAGTTTTTTTGCCTTGGCTGATTTTAAAAATAATTTCATTTATGGTTGCATACTAAAAAACGTTTTAGAACTACAAAGCAAGTCTTATGCTTGTTTCTATACGAAATGAAAAATCAAATAATACTTTATGAAAAAAAGAAAATATAGTGGTCTTACCTATTTTTAAGTAAACCATCGCAATAATGTAATACCTTCTAATATCAATTCAAAAACTTATAGCTCATTGTTCCAAATTTTAATTTCGTTTTTTTCGAGATGATCAAGCATAGCTAATCGAGCTACTACTGCATCCCTTTTCTTCAAGGCGTTAAGAATCCGTTCATGTTCTTGGTGAGCCTCTTCTAAATATGATTTTGATAATCGCTTGGATTGATTCTTACTGACTTTTAATGCTTCTAAAAATGTTGGAGAAATCATATCAAATATGGTTTCATAGATAGAGTTTCCAGAGGAAATAATAATTAAAGAATGAAAGCGATAATCTTCTTCTATCCCAATTCCTCCATTACGATTCACTTCAATCAATTCTAAGTGGGCATTTTCAATTGCTTCTAGTTGCTCTTTAGTAGCCCTTTGGGCTGCTAGGGCAGCAGACTCTACTTCAACTCCCCTACGGAACTCAAGAATTTCTTTTAGCGTTTGTTCTTCCATCATAAGCTTCTGGGTGATGGGTTCAACAAAAGTACTACCATTTATCCCTTTCAATATACTGCCAACACCTGAACGCTTTTCTATAATCCCTTTAGCTACAAGAACACTAAGCGCCTCTCTAATAGCTGTTTTACTTACCTGAAATATTTCTACAAATTCATTTTCAGTAGGGAGCTTATCACCCGGTTTCAAATTTTCTTCATGAATATATTGAATAATTTCAGAGATAATCTCTTCATATAAATTTTTTTTCTTAATATTTTTAAGGACCAACCTTGTCACCTCTTTATACCTTCTAAAGTTAATATGCTTACACCATTTTAAAGTATCATTTATAACTAATAATTATTATACTATATAATCATATATAATTTAATAACAGCCAAAGTGTAATTGTTATATGTTGGGATTTATAATTAAATTAGGTTTTTATAGAACCTTCGTAAAAATACTCTGTATTTCACCCTATTTAATTTAATTGATTAAATCTACAAAAATGAATCGTAACTTGTTTAGTCAGCGATTAATTATTAATATTCATTCAGATGATAATTATCTAATATCCAGGAGGTTTAATAAGTGAAAAAAGATAGAAATTATAAAGTTCAACAGCCCCCCAAAATGTATCAACAGGTTATAAGTCAGCTTGTTGAATATATTGAATCCGAGGAACTATCTGAGGGGGCCAAAATTCCTACCGAAAGAAATTTAAGTGAATTATTAGGGGTCAGTCGTTCATCAATCAGAGAAGGTATTCGAAGTCTTGAACTTTTAGGATACCTCGATTCAAGACAGGGAGAAGGAACATTTGTAGCTAATCCACCTCCATTTTTGATTCCATCACAATTAATAAAACAACAGCTGGACCACACAAATCTACAAAATTACTATGAGATATTTATTATGTGTTCCAAGGAGATTGTCTCACTATCCCTCTCTCTTGGTTTATCAAATAAGGAACTAATTGAGAACACATCGAATCTTAAATTTACAGGTGATTTCTGGTCTGACTTTCCAAAATGGATAGAATACATTGCTACCGGTTTGCAAAATCAATTTTTCCTTTCCTTATGGTTAAATAATTATAACGTATTAGAAGAAAATGATTATTTTTGCACCCTTAATTTGAACATACAATTTAATGTCTTTTTAGACTGTTATTTAGAAAGAAATGAGACAAGATTAAAGGAATTATTTCATGAATTATCCAAGTTGGATAAAACGAACCCTCAAATCTAATATCAAGGTAATAAGAATAACCTTTATTTAAGCAAAACAAGAGATTATAAGGCTATAATGCACTTTTTCATAAAGAGAAGTCCCCCTCTTCTCATTCCGAAGAGGGAACTCCTACTTGCTTTGAAACGTATTCAATAATCTCCTGATTTATTTCCCGCATTCCTTTTATAAAACGACCCTGGTATTGAAAAAATCTCTGAATTGTCTAACTTCCGGTAAACGATGATTATTAATATATTCTCTCCACTCGATTAAACACTCTTTTGAAATTAAATTTTGATTTTTATATGCGTAAGCAACTAAACCTGAAACACTTGAAATTATTTCAAAATCTTTTATAGTAGCAATAGTTAAGTTTTCATTTTTAATCGATTTTAGAAATTCATTTACGAAATAGGTTAATGATATGCAATCACTTTCAGTGAAAATGTTTGGTATATTTTTCATACAATAACGCAAAGTATCTACAGCTACTTTAAAAATATCATCTGAACCAAAATGCATCATACTAAACAGTTCCCTTTTAATTAGTTCACTATCCTTCATTAAATCCTTATGTTCAATAAAAACTAAATAATCATAAAGAATATTTGCTGCAGCTTTAACTTTATTAATCTCTTTTGACGTTAAACATTTTAGAATATCTGCTAGAGAGTATCCTACTTGGATATTTAGTCTCTCTAAACAAGGAACTAAATATAATGTTAGATCTGGTCTATAATTATCTATTTTCTCAAAGATCTGTTGTAACTCTACTATATCTTCTTCTCTTAGGGAATTAACAGGTATAACGCCTAAGATATTATTCTTTAGAAAAATCACAACTTTTTTCAAATAGTCTGGTAAGGGCAAAAAAGGAGATTTTTCATTTATATCCCTTAGCAATCCTTCCTCTTGATTATCCCACCATTTATAAAATTTACTAAGCCATTGTTTAAAAAACTCACCACTAGGTACATTTTTTATTTTTCTACCTATATAATCTGGAAATACTCCACATAGTTCATTGAAATAATCATCAATGGCATTAGTATTTGAAAAGGCTTTCCCTTTATATTCTTCTACATAATTATAAAAAGTAGGGATTTCTTTAGATAAAAAGAACTCTATTCCTTCTTCACTTACTTCAGGACTTGAATAAATAATTCTATCAAAAACTGAATTGAAAATAAAATCACTTAAACCTTGATCACTATTTTGTGGCAACTTTTTAAGCGACGATATAAATTTATTTCTTTGATTTTCAGAGAGACTATTTGTTTCTTCAAGGAAGGACAATCTAATTAGTGCACTTTCTTTTTTGCTTTGATCGTCATCTTTAATTAAATAGTTAATCATTTCTAAAATTTTATTTTCTGAAACCTTTAAATTAGATATATTTCTTCGTTCGGCAAATACAACAAGTAATGGCTCAAAAAATTCGTTCTTATCAAGAATTTTATCCATTTTTAATTGACTTCTTATATTTGACTCTATTAATTGCTCAGAGAATAACTTTAGTTCCTTACTATCTTTGTCGAAAACAATTCTTTCAATTAAGCAGAATAAAACGTTATTATCTTTAAATTCATATTTCTTCTTATCATTTATAAATTTAATAATCTTCAAGTCTATATCTTGTTTTATTTTTATTGGTAAAGCAAAATAAATGCGTGAGAGTATTTCTAATGCCACGTTAACTTCAATAATAGATTTAGATTCTTGTTCAATCGTAATTTCTAGCATCTCTACAAGAATTTCTAAATTATAATTATCTAAATTATAAACAAACTCTCTTGAAAAAATTTCATCGATTTTTTTTACAGTAACATAATGTATTCGTTTTATTTGAGAATACAACGGATATTCCATTGCCAAATTTTTTAAGGTCAGGTCATATTGTGTACTATCATTTACTGAAAGTCCGAACCACTCTTCTATTTGCAAGACAGCATACGAATCTAAAAGTTCTTGTTTGAAATAATCTCCCATACTCGACGAGATTTTACCTTTTCCTGGATCAAACCCTGGAATCTCTCTAGTACCTATTGTATTTTCATATTTTTTCACAGAAATTAGTGAGTGATTAAATTCTTTATGCGAATTACAATTTTTCAAATTTAACGTTCTTAACCTGTCATAACCGTAATCTGATTGATTATTAATCATTTTCAGATTATGTAGAGCTATACTCTCTAAAGAAAGTAATCGATATTCATCTGTTTGAATAGCTAATAACCCTCTAATTGTTTGAAGATATTCTTCAAGAATAACTTTGGCCTCTCCTTCTCTACATATTTTTTTAAGAATAGATGCCTTTTTTATTCCCCACTCTATTTCTTTCTCTCCAACTTGCCACTCATCTAAATATTTTTCAACTTCACTAATGTTATTAAGAGCCAAGTTAAATAATATTTGTTCATAAATAAATTTGTGCTTTTGCAATCTATCAAGGGATAGTTTAGCTAGCAAAGACTTATATTTTTTGAACTCTTCTTTGTTACAATCTAGTCTAGCTTCTTGTATCAAAGAAAATAAGACCATTATATTATTATTTCTTAAATCATCTCTTGTCTCATTTATCAAATTTTTTAATTTTTGATGCATTGTATAATCTAAAGGAATATAAAACTTTTCAAAGCACCATAATAACTCATTTACACACTCTAAATCCTCTACATTATTAAGAGAAGTTATTTCTTTTATCTTTTTACTCGCAAAACGTCGAATATATTCTGCATTAGAACGTCTAATCTCATCTGGCATTACTACCCAACCAGGAAAAGTTTCTCTATTATACTTTATATCTTCTAAACTCAAATTATATTTTCTATAACTACGATGCGGCCATTTTGTTTTTTCTTCTCTATTTTTATACAACAAAAACTCAAATAAATCCGTAAACATTGCTTTATAAGGATTCTCAACAGATGAATAGACGTCTTGGAAATCAATTAATGTAATGCCTTTTGAGTTCAGTTCTCCTTGACGTTTTTTTTGCCCATATCCAATCATATAAATTTTAGGCATCTGTTCCCCTAAATTATTTCGTACCCAAGTAGTCCATCTTTCGAAGTTAGGATCATCGCCCGAGAACCCTAATAAAACAAAAGTTGTTTCCATAATTGATTGTTGTACCATATTAACAAACGGACTAAATTTCTCTGGGTAACTATCATAATCTTTTTTAGTAAAGATAAAGGGTCTATTCGATGGGAAACTACCATGCAGTTTTATAATTCTCGGTGCAGGAGAACGAGGAATGTCATTGACATCATATACAACTTGATAATTTCGTTCATATATATTTCTTTTTGCACGCTCTAATAAAGTATCATAATTAGTAGTGAAAATATCGGCCCAAGGAAGGTTTAACAATTCATAATGCAATTTATCTGGTTCATAGTTATCATCTGGAATAGCTTCTTTTAAAATTTCATCTAAACTTGCTCTCCCATATTCATTAACATATAATTGTCCAATTTCAAGGACATCTTTATATTTAATATCCGAATGGTGGCTGAGGTTTTTAACTAATCGACCTTTCAAGTCATTCCAAAGAGCCATTCCTGAAAAACTATCTTCAATTTTTTTAGCATTTAAACTGAAGCCAGCTCCAACCATTACAGAGACGCGGCTCTTTCCATCTTTTGCCCAAAGGTTATCTCTAATAACTCTAAGATGTGAGTACATTGTTAATTTTTCTTGAAAGAACTTACCAATATCATTATGCAACTTTCATATACCTCCATAATTCATATTCTCTGTAATCTTTTATATAAGTTTCTGCTCTGTAATTAAATAAGAATCGCACCTTAGTCTAGGTTTTATATTAAGCAAACGTTTATGAAATGCCTTAAATATTAAGGATAATTTCAAAGGAAACAAATGAATAAGCTATGACTATTTAATTTTCAACCAACTACTTTAAATGGTTTTCCGTGAGTAATAACCTGTAATAAAATTCCTGAAATAATCATTACACTCCCAAAAAGATATTTATCAAAAATTTCTTTGATGTTTTTCAAATAGTCACTCCATTTTTTCATTTATTAAATTATCCTGCCCCGTTAGTTCCTTAAGAAAAAGATTGCCGTAGCAACCTCCCTTATTTAAGTAAAGCAACTGTTAGTTTTTTAAAAAAATTGCGCCCGATTGCTGAAGATAAAATTATTTAAATTTTAGTATACAATCAACTAAAGGACCTTTATTTAGAAATAGTTTTATTTATTAACAGTTATTAGAAACTTAATAATCACCTAGTTCAGTAAATAAAAATTTCAGTTTATCTGGTTGTTTTTGTAATAACAATTTTGTTATTTGTGTACCATGAATTACTTTGTTATATGTTAAATCATACTTAGCAAATAATCTTTCCAATACTTCACTACCAATTGCATTTTTCAAGGGATTAGTTACTTTTATAGGAAATAATTTCTTATCTTCATGATCAGATAGGATATCACTTAATAAATCCTCAACATTAGCTCCATCACTAGTCTCGTTACCAGTATCGGTATTTATAACTATAGACAGTTCTTCATAGCAATCCAGAAAATAATTTTCAATTTCTCTTCTTTCAAGGATTACTACATTATCTCCATATTTTTCTTTTATTTCGAGAATCTTTTGTTCAGTTTTCTCATCAGAATCTATTAAAATTTTGTAAGGAATAGGGCTATTAAATATCCCTCCTAAAACTAAATCTAACTTCTCTTTATTTCTTGCCATAGCTGTCTTTTTGCTGAAATCATTTCCTGTACCATTCATTTTTAAAATTCTATAGTTATATCCAATCTGCTTCATTCCAAAGTGACTTAAAATTAAAGGGATTACTGCCTCTTCGGTATCTCCTTCAACAAATATTACTCTATCGGCCAACGCAAAATCACTATTATTCAGTCCAATGTCAGATAGTATTTCCTGTATATTTCCTAGTTGTGAGTAATTACTTCTACCCTTTTCCTTTTGCACAAGAAAAATATTTTTAGAAAATGGGTAATTAATTAGCAATGGTGAATGAGTTGTTAACAAATATTGATTATTTTTTGTTTCAGATATAAGATCATATATTGCTTTTTCTGCTGAAGGATGTAAAAAAACATGTGGTTCATCATATAAAACTACGCGGCTTTCCTTTGTGAATAGAACTCATAATATTATTAGTACATGAGTAAATCCACTTCCACAACTGGACAACGGAATCGGCTGGGGATTACCTTCAAAATATAAACTAATAGATGTAACATTTCCTTCATTTATAGGTGTACTAATAGAAGTAATATCATTAAATATTTTTTTAAATACATGTAATATTTGATCAAAAGCTCTTTCATCATTATTATGTAGAGTAAACAAAAATGTATTTAGATTGTTTCCATCGATATTTAAACTATTTTGAACATGAGTACTTTCCTCTTTCGGGACGTATCTAGCGCCACTCACAAAAACTAATCTGTTCTTTAAGAGATATATAATATTATTAATAGCTTCAGGTCTTCCAGCAAATGTTGTACCGCCACCCTGTATACTGTTAAAAAGATAACTTGGATTCGGTTCCTTTTCACTTTGATTCGTATAAAGAGGGAGATAGCGATTTTCATTAAAAACTTCAACTTTATTTATACATGAATACTCTAAATTTACAAAAGACATATTTATTCTGAATTTGTTTGCTTCACTAATAAAATATCCAGGTTGCATACCTCTATTAAGAATATTTATTTCGGTATCATCAACAGTTATTTCAAATTCTAAATATGATATATTACTCAATGCATTAGGTAAACTATCTTGTAACACCGCATTTGATGCATAATACAGTGCCTCAATTAAAGCTGTTTTTCCTGTGTTATTTTTTCCAGCAAAGATGTTAATCCTACTGTTTAAATCTAACAATCCAGAGTTCTCTATACTTTTATAGTTTCCCAATTTCATTTTTAATATTTTCATTTTAAACAACCCTTCAATTATGTATTTGAAAATTAAATTCTCAATATATATTTTATGCACCTTCCGTAATACTATTAATTTGATAGTTGGCAAATCTCTTTATGCAATTCACTAATAACTTGTTCTAACAATATTAGCTTATTTTTACTTTATAGGGTGATTTATCTATTTATTTTTCAAATCTAAACTCCATAATCTGGCCAGAAGTTGAATGAAGAAAAAGCTGCCTAAAAAACAGCTCCGATCTTAAGTTAACGCACCTGTTCCGTTTAATAAGGAAACAATACTCTTATTAACAACATCTAATCAATATCAATATCTCAAGGATTCCAATCAAAAAGCATTCCATCATTATCACGATCCAAATCATGAGGGCTTCCTCTGGTCCCCTATTTGCCTCGTAAAACAATTGTGTATCTTCCTGTGTATCAAAATCATCACAGTCATGATCAATGCGTATAGGAATAAGGATTGTCAGACTCTTCTGAATCCACAGGTTTTGAACCACCCATACTGCCAATAAAAAAGAAACTGACAATCGAAGTTACTATAACACCACTGATTATCCAACTTATTTTCTCTTCGCTTGGCTTTTTTACCTCATCTGAAGTATTATAAGCTTATTTATTCCGTCTTCTTTTTAAAATGAACCATATCAGACCCGAAAAAATGACCGTTCCTATTAAAATCGTAGCAGGGAGGTACTTTTGAAATGAATAATAGTAAATGTTTTCATCAAAGGTTCCCCCTCCACCCTCAATATAACCAGCAAAATACCCCTTCTTATACCCTTCCAATTCTTTTTCACTTATATCACTGTTGAAATCATTGTAAAGATAATCTTCTTCTGCTGCTATGAACCCTTCATCATACCCATCATCATATAGCGACTCTTGGTCTATATCAGGTAGTTCTTCCTCTGATTCTACATCTTCATTTGAATCCATAGAAGAGTCATCTGATGACTCATAAGATACTGCTTCCACTTCCTCACTATAAACTTCACTTTCCGCCTGTGCCCATCCATCCACATATCCTTTTTCATATGAAGTAGAGTCATATAGTTCATCCGATTCAGCATTATATCCATAATTATCTATGTAGTCTGAATATCCTTGATCTTAACCGGCTTGATAGCTGTCTTCATAGCAAACCAATAAGCCCTCTTGGTGCCCATCATCTATCCCTTGCTCGTATCCATCTCCAAACTCTTGCGGTCCTTCCCACCACCGCTCATATTCTTCTTCACACTGGGAAGTGTAACTATATGCTAGTTCGTAACCTCGGTCATATCCATCTTCATAATCACTCACAGAAGATGCGGGAGTCGAATCATGATAATGATACTCTCCGTAATTTAATCCCCAATCTTCACAATTGGTTCGACACGTATGACCCCCGCTCGAATCCGTATTCCCTGGATGGGCAAAAGTAGTATTAGCCGACACCATCCATAGAATCATAAATATGTAGAAAATTCTTTTACTCATTACAGTCGCCCCTATTGTTTGAGTTAATAGTTCTATTTTATCATTGAGGGCCTCTTACCGATAGGGAAAATTTACTAAAAAGTTCCGTCTGTTTATTGATAACTTTTTATGTAATTGTTTTTTCCTCAATCAAATTATCACCCGTCATTAGTTTATCTAACTAAATACTATTAGTATTAAAATTGTATTCGTTCTTCAACTATCTTTCCCCGATAGTTGAAGAAAAAAAAGCTGCCTTAAAGGCAGCTTCGAACTTCAGCTAGTCAGTTGATCTTAAGCTCTAAATTCTCACTCAAATCGTTCATCCACTTATCACCCAAAACTTAAATTTCGCTTAGACTTTTCTCTTTAAAAAGTCAATCATTTATTTAGTCTCCAATCCCTTACTAAATAAGGAATTCCAGCTCTTTTTTTAATTTGAGATTTTGTTTGGACGCTATTATCCACATAAAATGATTAGCTTCATGATCATCTTCACCTAATCCGTTACAAAATATCTTTCCCCTATCATTATACCTTAATTATCACAATCGGCTAGATATGACTTCGTTTTTACCGGACTGATAGTAGAAAGCATGAAATGATTGCTTACCTTCGGTGAAGAGTGAGGTTTTCAGTCAGTTGATAAAAACCTTCTAAAAATATAGGCAGATTAATATGCAAAAAAATACTAATGGATGGTCACCACAATTTTTTAGAATCGGAGTATAAATAAAAGTAACAAGTGCGATGTTACAAATGCCCTCCCTAGCTTTTCACTGTTTAGATGTAGAATTTAAAATTTTTTAATATTAATAAAAAAGCTAATAAATTGGATTTCCATTAAGCAGATATTAGAAAAGAAACAACAATAACCTAGTTGGATTACAACACAGTTAAATATGGACCACAATCCATTTTGAAAAAAGATTGACTAAAATGGATTCTTTTATTTATAAAGGTTGCCGAAGCAACCAATTATTGATGCACAAATCCTCTCTTTTCTATTTTTGATGATGTAAAGTTTAGTTCTCATAAACAATAGGCTAGATCCATTCCACCCTTTTTGCAGCAATATATCGTCTGTAACCGTCCGGATGGATCTTAGTTCATCCACCTTTCCAGATCCATACTTGCTTATCATCGTATACGAAGTATTCTGAAAAAAGAGTTGACATCAAACTTGTACTTACCTTAAAGTATAGCTTATACAACAAAAAGTTTCCTTAAGGAAACTTTTTAGAAGGGGGTCAAGTAATGACTGATGAGAAAAAGGTTTCCCGCAGAGATATTTTAAAGATGGGGACTGCAGGTGCGTTTGGAGTAGCTGGATCTTATTACTTAAATAAAATGGCACAATTTCCAACTATGGCTCAGGCATCCAATAATTCGTCTCACAAGAATGGCAATCATTCCAATCATGCAAATATGAGTGATAAAACAAAAACCACAGGTTATAAAATGGCAGAACGGCTCCTTACTGAGTTTGATTATGGAAACGTTACCAAGCTGCCCAACGGTCAAACACTCCGGGAATATGAAGTCGTGGCAATTGATAAGGAAATCGAAATTGCCAAAGGAATTAAATTTCCAGGCTGGACTTATAATGGAACAATTCCAGGGCCTTCTTTTCGTTGTACCGAGGGGGACTTTTTGCGGTTTCACTTTATTAATCAGGGCAGCCATCCCCACTCTATTCATTTTCACGGAATTCATCCTCCAGAGATGGACGGTTTAACTTCTATTTATCCTGGACAGAAATTCACGTACGAATTTGAAGCGAAGCCTTACGGATTACAAATTTATCATTGCCATGTGCTCCCCCTAGCCCGCCATATTCATAAAGGCCTATACGGTAATTTTATTATTGATCCAAAGAAGCCAAGAGAACCGGCATTAGAGTTAAACATGGTTATGAATGGATTTGATTTGGATTTAGACGGCGAAAACGAGTTTTATACGGTGAATGGCTATGCCTTCGCATTTATGAATCACCCTATTAAAATCAAAAAAGATCAACTCGTAAGGATCTATCTAAGTAATCTAACAGAATTCGACTTATTAAATTCGTTTCACTTGCATGCGAATTACTTTACGTATTATCCAACCGGGAGAAACGATAACCCCTCTCAGTTCACTGATACCATCATGCAATGTCAGGGAGAACGTGGAATTATTGAAGTTCGATTTCCATACAAGGGAACATATATGTTCCATGCCCATGTAAGTGAATTTGCTGAGTTAGGCTGGATGGGATTCTTTGAGGTCGAATAAAAAAGGAGGGATAATTATGAAGGGAAAATGGCTAATTACTGTTTTAATACCGTTAGTATTACTTATAGGGGTGCTAGGATGGGTGCTAATGAATGGAGCAGGTGTAGAAAAAGATCCTGCAGCACCGATAGAAGTCTTGAACATTGAACGCATCAAGGTAACTAAAATCGGTTTCGAATTATCTGTTAGTAATACGGGACCTAAACCCTTAACGATTTCTCAAGTGATGGTTAATGATTCGGTGTGGAATTATAATGTCTCTCCTCAAGGAAAACTTAAACGATTTGATGAGGGAAAGGTGACCATCTCTTACCCATGGGTGGAAGGTGATCCACATACCATTAAGTTAATCACAGAGAATGGCATTATCACGGAAGGTGAAGTTGCAGCTGCCACACTCACTCCAGAAACCAACTGGAGCAACTTTCTTAATTACGGCTTAATCGGATTTTACGTTGGAATTGTCCCGATCACATTGGGGTTGTTATGGTATCCATTTATGAAACGTTTCTCACGAAAATCTATAAATGGGATTCTTGCGCTTACCGTTGGGCTCCTTTTATTCTTATTTGTCGGGACTCTGGCTGATGGATTTGAAATTGGTGCAGAAGCACCTTCTGTCTTTCAGGGGAATATGGTTGTCATAATTGGAGCTTCCTTAACCTTTTTATTATTGATCGGCTTTGATCAGTATCAACAAAGAAAACAAGAAAGGAAAGGATATTCCCCTTTTGGTCTGGCTTTGTTAATGGCTACCGGAATTGGCCTTCATAACTTTGGAGAAGGTTTGGCAATTGGTTCTTCCTTTGCACTAGGTGAAGCTGCTTTAGGAACCTTTTTAATCGTAGGGTTTACCCTTCACAACATCACGGAAGGGATTGGAATTGCTGCTCCTTTATTAAAGGCCACACCTCGTTTTAGAGACTTTCTATTACTTGGAGTTATCGCAGGTGCACCCGCCATTGCGGGTACATGGGTGGGCGGATTCATCTTCTCACCAATTTGGGGAGCTTTATTCCTTGGTATTGGAGCAGGGGCCATTCTTCAAGTAATTTATGTAATAACAAAAATGCTCATTGAAGATCATAGAAAACATAATGAAGCATCTGTTTCATGGTTAAACCTTTCTGGTTTCGCGATTGGACTATTAATCATGTACTTTACTGCATTTTTCGTGAAATTTTAAGGGATGCCTTAATCTTGTTTGGACCCATAAACAATTCCCGAACTTGGTAGAGCTGTTCAACATTGTTGAATTAAAAATTAACCAACGCTGCTTAAACTAATTAAAAAGAGCGTAATTGGTAATGAGACTTGGGAAAAAAAGAAGTAATTTTGGTAGATGGGTGGATAAACAAAAAGACCTATATGAATTAGAGTTAGAAAGAGCATCAAATATAAGTAGAGGTACAATTTCAAAATTATGTAGCGATCCGAACTATCGACCAAAAATTTCAACGGTAATCAAAATAAATCAGGGCTTAAAAAAACTTGATAAGAATATGGATTTAAACGATTTTTTTTACTGAAGTTATTCTAAAAATGATCTAAAAGGAATTACAAAATTTAATTACTTGGGGGAAGTATTATGTTTCAAAGTATAGGTATACCAGGTTTAATTTTAATACTTGTCATTGCCTTGATTATTTTTGGACCTAAAAAGCTGCCGGAAATCGGTAGAGCCTTTGGACGTACTTTAACTGAATTCAAGGGTGCAACCAAGGGATTAGTATCTGATGAAGATAAAGGAGAAGGGGAAAATCCTGAGTTAACGACTGTTGAAAAGAAGCAGGATAAATCAGGTGATGCCTAAGAATTAAAAATTGTTCCGGCTTTTTGATTTTTAGAATATCAACAAAAAAGTATTACGTTTACAAACGGTCTTAGCAAACTATACAGCCTATTTCTAAAATTTTATACGCTAAAAGAATTCCAACATAAAAAGTCGATCTCCTTTACATTAAGGAATCGACTTTGTTAGTTTTTCTTAATGAAGAATTACACCTTTTTCTTGAATAATGATGAGAGTACACACAAACCAAAACTCATCTTAAGGAGAAAGCTCTATGAATTTTAAAATGCAAAACAAACAAAATCAACTAATTGAAAGAATCACGAATCGTCATCTTGATGTAGGAATTGATATTGCACAACAATTTCATGTTGCTTGAGCTGTTAACTATCGAGGAATTTGGTCGGTCATCCTCTAACCTTTGAAAATAACGATGAGGGGTTTACTAAATTTCTAAGTTCGATCAAAGAACTTAAACGAATAAACCGTTTAGACACCGCCATCGTGGGAATTCATTACTGGCTGAATCTATCAAAATGGTTAGTCATAATGAACAAAAACGGTAATCTGCCCCGATAGTTGCATAAAGAAAAAGCTGCCTTAAAGGCAGCTCCGATTTAAACTAACGCAGTGTTCTTTCACAAACGTTTTTCCTGATCAATGTCAAAGCCATTGATTCCCAAAGTTATCTCACCTTCTCGCTTCCCAGTTTCTTCACCCACCCAACAGCAATACAATTCAAAAAAAGTCTTCAAGATGACTAATCATAATATGTGTCAGACCCCATCATTAGTTTTAACTCATGACTTTCAACAATGGGGCGAGAATATCCAGTCCTTGCTACTTGTATCATTGCTTTTCCCAATTCTTCTGATGTAATGATACTGCTTAACGTATCATCAAAATGTTGGTGGTACCTGCCGAATGCTTGACTGTTCGGTTTGAGCCTTCCATTCTTCCTGACGGAACTCTTTTTCCCACTTCGAAACCACAATACAAGCGAGAACATGTCCAGGAGTATTACAAGCTGTACGTGCCATATCCAGCACACGGTCAATGCCTGCTATAATTGCGACGCCTTCTGCAGGAAGCCCTACTGCTGAGGCGGTAGCTAAAAGGACAACTAGCGAACCGGATGGAACAGCAGCAATTCCTTTTGAGGTTGCAACAAGAACCCCCATTACAATCAACTGTTGGCCAAAATCCATTGGGATGCCATATGCCTGTGCTAGGAAAATAGAGCAAACAGAAAGGTACAATGTCGAACCATCACAATTCAGTGATAGCCCAGAAGGAATAACGAATGAAACAACACGTTTCGAACAACCGTATGCTTCCATTCGATCCATTAACTGAGGCAGAATGGTTTCTGTACTTGTTGTAGAAAAAGCGATAAGGAACAAATCCCATACCATTCGAAACACTTTAAAGTAAGAAATCTTCAAGAACCAAGCAATTATTGGAAACAGAACGAAAATAACAATAGCAAGCCCAAGATACACAACCCCAATCAACTTTGCCATAGGGATTAAAAGGGTAATACCATACTGACCTACAGAGGCTGCCATGAGAGAGAGTACACCAATCGGAGCGGTTACCATGACCATTTGTGTCAGTTTAAACATGATATTTGCAACTGATTCCATAAACTTCATTGCCGGCTCTGACTTTTTGCCAATTGCTCCAGCAGCTGCACCAAATAAAATAGCGAAGAATATAACAGCTAATAAATCACTTTTTGCCATCGCATCAACAATGTTGCTTGGAATGATGTTAACAAGCATCGTTTTAAAATCGACAACTTTGGTAACGCTTTCATTTAATTGTGTGATATCCTTTTGAGCGAGGTGGGACAAATTAAGCCCAGCACCAGGCTTTAGAATGTTAACAAGTAAAAGACCTATACCTAGAATCAGAGTGGTAATAAATTCAAACCATATAATTGTTTTAAGTCCTAATGAACCCATTTTTTTCATGTTTCCGTCGCCCGATGACCCAATGACAATGGTAGTGAAAACAATAGGCACAACAATCATTTTAATAAGATGAATAAAAGCGTCGCCAATTGGTCTTAAGGATTGGCCAAGTTCAGGAAAAAAATGTCCGATAAGTGCTCCAATAAACAATGCAATTAAAACTTGAAAAGCAAAAAACTTTTTCATAGGTTGTCCTCCCTGAACGAAAGATTAATAGCCTCATCACACAATATGTCAATAAATAGATCATTCCTTTCTCATTTGACTATTGAAAGAGAAAGAAGAAATAGCTTTTAAAAATCGTTTCTGTATATTCCATATATAACCTCCTTTTAAAAATATTTGTAAATATAAAAAAACTGTATCACCTATTCGCGATTCAGTAAAATACTGAATTACTATAAAGTTATAAGAATAAATTATTAATCCCGTTTACATTTTTAATTGTTCCTTAATCAGCTAACGCTCCCGTTCGTATAAGGTCAGCCAGAAAATATTTCTGGTTGACCATTTTTTATATGGTTTTATTAAAACGGTAGCCGTGGCAAAACGTACCTGCTCGTGGGATAAACCCCGTCAACTAAACTGTTTGCCCCTGCTTGTAGAAACATGATTAGGCTGGTTGGGACGTAGATCTCATATAACTAGCGAAGCTGTGACACTACAAGGAGAAATAGGGTAACCGGCAATCCACTAGATTAGGAGGAGATTCAGAATTTATATAAATACGCTTGTTTGCTACCGAATTTGATTAAATTCTTCAAGATGTAAAACCAAAAATACTTTATGTTTACTAAATGAGAGTAGAAGATTTATCTTCATTTAATATGGCTTAATGGAAATAGGGTGCATGATTTACACTGATTTTGGATATGTTTCGGAAACTTGAATGTATAAAAGCGAGTCTAAGATGCCATCATCAATCTTTAGTTTATACTCCCAGTTTGACTGAATCTGCTGGGACGAATCTTTTTAATTCGCCAACAATTTTTCTTCATTTGACCCAAGCTTGATCGTGTATTCAGTCGGTATCCATAAGCCTGTATTCTCATTTCTTCCTTGGAGAACATATTTCGGGTTGTTTTTGCCCATACGTTCTGCAGCTGTTTTCGAAAGCTTGCCGATATCACCTGTTTTGAGGCGGTTGATAATTAAACCTAGTTTCAAACTCTTAATTGTCAGCATTTCATAATCTGTACTGCTGTCTCCAGCTACGAATATCGGACCGTATCCCCCCCGCGTTTTGGAGATGGCGTGTTCGATCACTTCCACCTTACCTTCTCGAGCAGTGATCGGCCAATTGTCTTCATATTCTGCTTGAGTAATTCCTTCCTTCTTTTTTAATCTCATCCCAAAGACATTTTCCTTTGGAAGGTTGTAGCCGTATTTTGGATTTGACGAAAATACCTCCACCACCTCTTCCATCGAAGCCGAAATAACATAAACGTCAATCCCATTCTCCATAAAAGTATGCATTAAGTTTGCGATTTCCGAGGCCAGACGCAGTCCTGTTGTATAGGTAACTTCAACTGTACCGGCTTTTCCTAACATGGACACAGGACTTATAAGCGTCACCGATGCCATTCCCGCCCCTAAGTTATAATCATTTGAAGCCTCTGCAAGCTGCTGAACTTCTTCGGTCGACATGTTCGCAAATAAATAAAGCACCCATGGATATCCGATTTCAACACCGTATGTTTCCCCAATGGCTTCATACAGAAAGTACATTTTCGCTTTAAAATCTTTAAATCGATCAGTTGAATGTAGCGTTTCTAACCGCTCTTTTCCATTCATCCCATTATAGTTGGAATAAAGAAATTCGTAATCGCGTTTCAGATCCTCGGCGATTTGCTTGA
Source organism: Peribacillus sp. S4 (assembly GCF_046715815.1). NCBI lineage: Bacteria > Bacillati > Bacillota > Bacilli > Caryophanales > Bacillaceae > Peribacillus > Peribacillus sp. S4. Next base: position 3,324,264 of record NZ_CP175708.1, read on the forward strand.
GAGTGACTGCATCTCCCTGAAGGTTTTTAAACTCGTGTGAAAAGGGTCCATTCGGCACATTCTTTTTGATCACTTCATAAAACTCTTCCGGTTGCATGTTATATGCCAAGTGATCAATTTGATAAAGAAAGAGGGCCTCCTCCGTATCATTCATGATGCTCGTATGATCCCAATCAAAAACAACATAAGGTTTTCGTTTTGGATCGTATGCTGTACTTCCAGCACCATGCTTATCAATTAGGTTTTTAACAGACTTATAGGTGTCAGGAGCCCATTTTCCTTTATCCAACACTTGAATACAGTTGCCCTCCCTTTTTTGCTCAGTCGAAACTGCATTTCCGCTTGCAGCCGCTCCTAAGGAAGCAGACAAAAACAAGCAAATAATAATCATGCCAAATAGAGCCTTTAATTTGGTTCTATTATTCATATTATCCCCCCCTGAAAAATGCAAAAGACGCCTGCCCAATAGCTCGTTATTAGCTATTGAAACAGGCGCCATTGCCGATTGATTCTTTTATGCGTAAATATTATCAATAATTTCCAGAATAGTCAAATATTTATTTGTAATTCTTAACATTTTCTATAAAATCCTCTCTAATAAGTCCCCTACCTTCTCTGCCATTTCCTCCGGTGGATAAGGCATGCCATTTTTTAACCACCATTCCACTACACCTACATAAGCATTTGCCACAAATTCGACAACTACATCTTCACTTTGACCAAAATTTTTTCCTTTTGTTATATCCACGTCTTTTTTGAACTCTTCGATATTATGCTGAACAAACCGGCTGCGAAAGTACGGAGCTCCCTCACTTGCCAACATCGTCGAAAAAAATAAATAATTACGTTCAAGATATTCCATGCAGTGTACAGTCGATTCAATCCAATCCATTTCAGCTTCCGATTCACAAAGGTTAACCATGTTATTGATATGTTCTTCTATGATTTTATCCAACAGATCAAATTTATCCAAGTAATGGAGATAAACAGTTGCACGGTTAATATTTGCCCTGTCAGAAATATCCTGAATGGTCATGCTATCAAAATTTTTTTCAGACATCAATTCAAGAAATGCTTTCTTAATTGCTTCTTGAGTTCTTACAATTCTTCTATCCACTTTTGCCATATTAACACCATTCTTTCCTTGAGATAGTCAACAATTTTTATTGATTTGTTGTTTAAACAACAAAACTGATTAAATTAACGATTTATATGCCTTGTTTTGTTTAAATTTATATTTTAAATTATAGACAGATGTCGAGAAAACATCAATTGTAGTTTTATTTTACATGAAAGGATGAAACGAAATGACAATTGAAAACAAAGTGGTTGTAATTACAGGCGCAAGTTCAGGTATTGGGGAAGCAACAGCTAAGCTGTTAGCTGAAAAAGGTGCAAAAGTTGTACTTGGCGCAAGACGTGAAGAGCGTTTAGCGAAATTAGCTGAAGAAATTAGATCGAACGGTGGTCAAGTGGCTTATCGCGTCACAGATGTCGTTAACCCAGATGATAGTCAGCAGCTTGTTCAACTAGCTAAAGACACTTTTGGCGGTGTTGATGTAATCTTCTTGAACGCTGGACTAATGCCTAATTCACCACTTTCCGAATTAAAAACTGACGAGTGGAATAGCATGGTTGACGTTAATATTAAAGGTGTATTGAATGGTATTGCAGCAGTATTGCCAACATTTACTTCGCAAAAGTCTGGACATGTCATCACTACGTCATCAGTAGCTGGGCTTAAAGCATACCCAGGCGGTGCTGTTTATGGAGCAACAAAATGGGCTGTTCGTGATTTAATGGAAGTTTTGCGTATGGAATCTGCCCAAGAAGGTACTAACATCCGCACAGCAACTATTTATCCAGCAGCGATCAACACGGAATTGCTGGATACGATTACTGATAAGAATATTTCAGAAGGTATGACTGCGCTGTACGAACAATATGGTATTACACCTGATAGAGTTGCCAATATTGTGGCATTCGCTATTGATCAGCCAGAAGATACGAACATTAATGAGTTTACAATTGGACCAACAAGTCAACCTTGGTAATAATAAAAGGAAGATAAAACTAAGAGCTATTCATTTTCTGAAATTTAGGCTGTCGAGAAGATCTTGACAGCCTTTCAATTTCTTCTCGGGATGTTTACAGGCTTTAACTGGAGAAATCTCCTCTCTCAAAATTATTATCCGAAAAATGGAGGAATTAATATGTCAAAGGATACGAAAGTTGCACTTGTCACAGGCGGAAATAGAGGAATTGGATATGAATTGGTCAAACAATTAGCTTTGATAGGTTTTAAGGTTATTTTGTCAAGTCGGGATCCGGAGATGGGTCATAAAGCGATACAACAACTTAGGGAGTCAAATCTGGACGTTTCGTTTGTGTCGATAGATGTCAATAATCAAGAAAGCATCCATCAAGCTGCGGTAGCAATAAATGAGAAGTATGGAAGATTAGACGTATTGATTAATAATGCTGGCGTGTATCTGGATGAGAATAAACGATTATTGAATATGGATCCATCAATTTTAGAGAATACAATGGCAACCAATTTCTTTGGAGTTTACCATATGATCCGTTCCTTTATTCCCCTCATGGAAAAACAAGGCTATGGGAGAATCATCAATGTTTCCTCAGAATATGGGGCAATGAGCGAAATATCATATCCAGGAGTAGGGGCTTATAAAATGTCCAAATTTGCCCTGAATGGATTGACACAATTAATAGCTGTAGAAATCAAATCTGATATCAAAATAAATGCGGTCGACCCGGGATGGGTAAGTACAGATATGGGGGGACCATCTGCTCCAAGAACTCCTGAGCAAGCTGCTGAATCTATCCTTTGGTTAGCTACTACTGGAGCTGAAGGACCTAACGGGGGATTCTTCAAAGATGGAAAACGAATCGATTGGTAGCAATACTTCATGAGCAAATTATTTGGTGTTAAAGCTGGTTCGATGAAACCATCTTTTGCAATTGTTATTGCTTTAGAACCAATTAAAGAAAAAATCCGGTTTTCCTTTGCCTAACTAGGATAACCGGATTTTTCTATAATTTGATGAAGAAATATCCCTAAACTAAACTGTCCCGTTCGTGCCATATGAAAAAGGCTGCCTCAGCAACCTGCCTTATTGAAGTAAAGCACCTTAGTTGAAGTATTTTGCGAGTATTATTTCATAGACTGTAGATATGCTGGTTTATTAACTTTCAATCGAGATTTTTTTCATAAATCGTTTTTAATTTATCTTCCGTAGCTGTTCCCTCTACTGGTGTATAGATACTGCATCTTAGGTCCATGTCCCCCTGGACTTGGAGAGAAGTTAAATTAAACAGCATCTTACCGGCTTTGGCATGTCTAAATTCAATCATCATTTCTGGAGCTTTACTCACTTGACTTTCTTGCCATAAAGATTGAAATTCCGGATGAGAATCACTCATTTCTTTAATAAATAGGTTATACCACTCATCACCTAAGTAGTGACCATAATAGGCACGAAAAATGGAAAGAAATCCTTTAACAAAATGCTCCCAATTCACAGCTAATGATTTTAATTCTTTTCTTGTAAATAATAGATGGATCAAATTTCTTTGGTCATCAGGAAGTTGTTCAAAATCTAGAAATACGTGAGCGGCAGCATTGTTCCAGCCTACAATATGACAATGTCGATCTGTAATGATAGTAGGGCAATACGTTAACTCCGCTAAAATTCTTTCCAAAGAAGGACTAAGTTTTGGCTGATCCTTCTTTCGATGAATAATGGATGATTTCACTTCTAAAGCTAAATCATATAGATACTCTCGTTCATCATTATTTAATTGCAGAGCTGTAGATATGCAATCCAATACGCTTGTAGAGACCTTTATATCCCGACCTTGCTCTAGCCACGTATACCAAGTAGTACTAACTCCCGCCAAATGTGCAACTTCTTCTCTTCGTAAGCCAGGTGTTCTTCTCCGTGTACCAGCAGGTATACCTATAGATTCAGGCTTAATTTGGGATCGCTTCGTTTTCAAAAATGTAGACAAAGCTTCAAGTCTGGTTTTATCATTCATTTCTAAACCCTCCATCATAACCATTTAACCGGGTAGTTATTATACCAGGATAAACGCTCACTTGTAATAGGATAACCCTGAAGTATAATACGAGTATACTATTCATTTGGGGTGATGAAAAATGGAAAGAGTCGTTATTACCGGAATGGGAGTAGTCTCTCCTATTGGAAACAACGTAGAAAAATTTTGGAGAAATCTGACTGAAGGTAAGTCAGGCATTTCCTCTATTGATACATTTGATGTGAGCAACCATAAAGCAAAAATTGCTGGAATTATTCGTGATTTTAATGCAGATGATACTTTAGGAAAAAATGAAGCCCGACGTCTAGATCGCTTTTCCCAATTTGCTTTGGCTGCTGCTGAACAAGCTTGGACTGATTCTAAATTAGATATTGATGATATCAATCTAGAAAGACTTGGCGTATATGTTGGTTCGGGGATAGGAGGAATTGAAACATTGATTGAAAATGTGGATACTCTTCGAGAGAAAGGTCCAAGAAGAGTCAGTCCAACCCTGGTACCAGCCATGATTTCTAATGCTGCCGCAGCCCAAATTAGTATCAAATGGAACGCAATGGGACCTACTATGTCACCTGTTTCTGCTTGTGCAATCGGAAATACCGCTATTGGTGAAGCATTCAGGCTTATTCGCTTTGGAGAAGCTGATGCCGTTTTTGCTGGAGGAGCAGAGGCAGCTATTACAGATTTATCACTAGCTAGTTTTGGTAATGCTACAGCATTATCAACGAGAAACGATAATCCAGCTAAAGCTAGCCGTCCTTTTGATGTAAATCGAGATGGATTTGTCATGTCGGAAGGAGCAGGAATTTTAATCTTGGAATCTTTATCTCACGCTTTACGCAGAGATGCAAAGATTTATGCTGAAGTCATAGGGTATGGTGCAAGTTCTGATGCCTATCATATGGTAGCTACACACCCAGAAGGAAAAGGAGCCTACCTTGCAATGAAAATGGCTTTGAAAAACGCAAATGTTTCTCCAGAAGAGATTGATGTTATTAGCGCACATGCAACAAGTACAGAAGTGGGAGATCTATCTGAGACACTAGCGATTAAAAAGCTATTTGAATCAAAAGCTTATCAAATCCCAATAACAGCTAATAAATCTATGCTAGGTCATATGTTAGGAGCAGCTGGAGGCGTGGAAGCAATTGCTTTGGCAAAAAGTTTAAAGGAAGGAATTATTCCTCCAACCATCAACTTAGAAAAGCCTGATTCATTATGTGATTTAGATTATGTACCAGGTGTTGCTCGGAAAGTGAAAATAAGTACTGGTCTATCCAATTCATTTGGTTTTGGAGGTCATAATGCAGCTATCGTTTTAAAAAAGTACGAGTGAATTAACTTTCACTCGTATTTTTATTAAAGTCCTCAATAGTACCTTTAGTTAGCGCATTGGGACTTTTTCTTCGATTAAGGTTTTTTTCTTATTCAGAAAGCCATATTTTTTAAATATTTTTAGCTATACTAACTAATTTAGTAAACAAAACAGTTAGAATTCCTTGTCCACAAGTTTTCTGAAGTAAAACATATTAATACTCTTATTGGTATTGCACCACAAGCAATAATTTTTCATTATCTTTTATCATCCATATAAACAAGGCTACATTTTTCTTCGATTAAGAAAATGACAAAAAAAGATTTAGTGCCAATGACTAGATTCTCTTTTTAATATCTTCTCTTAATGATTCAATGAGAGTACCTGATAAGTTTGCAGGAAGAGATGAACCATCCTCAAAAACCCATGCATTAATTATTTCAAGATCTTCTTTTTTTAAAGTAATGCTATAATCTTTATCATTGTGAGTAAAGTCAGCTGTAACCGATTCTTCACCATTAAACTCGTCATCAATAATCATATTTTTTATTTCATATGGCTTCACGATGTAATCTCCTTTTTAACATTCTTGTCTATAGAATTAGCCTTATATGATTGTTTATTCATTTTTTTCATGCCAAACCAAAAAACGAAGGGCTATTTTCAGAAGATGAAAGAATGTCAATTCCATTAACTTTGTGGTTATCATAGTTGAACATTCATATTTTTCTCCATCACTTCTTCATTTTCCTTCATGATCTTCACCTAATCCTTTATCACAATCGGCTAGATATGACTTCGTTTTTAGTGAACTGTTCCGGGAAAGGAGAACGGAGATTTTAGTCTGATGGATAAAACTTTTCCAAATATAGGAGGATTAAGGGGGAATCGGAGCGCAATAGGAAGCAAGTGCACTATTAAATGTTCTCTTCCTGGCTTATAAAAACAACAATAAAACAAGCGTTACTTACTGATCAAAGTAAGTAACGCTTGTTTACTAATTCTTACTCAAGAACTGATTAGTGCGCCTTTTTTTATTTTATAACATACCCTAATTATTTTTAGGATTCCCCATCCCCATTATCAAAAAATGAATCAAATCCCCCATCAAATTCCTCTGTTGCTTCTTCAAACATCTCCTCCATATCAAAACCTTCCATCATCTCAGTGAATAACATAGTCCCTAAAACACCCACTGCTAATCCACCAACCATTCCAGGTATAGCGTTTCCCATTTCGGAAGAGCGACCATGAGTATGGTTTGCGGAATAAGAGAACGGCCGTGTAAAAGCATGAGGCTGTTCAATAGCTTCCGATATATAATTTCCAAGTAGCTTATGAAGATCGTCTTCTTGCTCAAGAACTTCTTGATTTAAAAGAAACTCTCGTTTCGCTTCAATTTCCTTGTAACCGCTTTTACAGTCAACCTCCATCCAGACCCGGATACCTGATTCTTCATTGGCAAACCGCATTTCCACTTCATTTACTTGTCCCATGAATTGTTGAGTGGGAAAGAAAGCAAATTCCTGTCCATATTGATCGAGTTTACCTGAGTCAGCTGTCTCGCGAAATCCTAATTGAGCCATTGCATTAAAAATGGATGTGATGGATTCCTGGGATTGGATGACTAGCCGGTCTACATCTTTGCGGTCGACCCCGCCCTCAATATCAAGATGTGTATCCAGATAGTATGAGACAGTTCCCCTTGAAATAGGTAAATTCGCAGGTAGGACGTAATGAAAAGGAATGACCTTACGTTCTTTGGGCTGAATACAATCTCGATTAATTAATGGTATATGTGCAACTTCCTTAGTAACGCTTCCTTGGTTTAATACCACATTCATCATCAGCCGGACAGTCACTTGATTGATTTTCTGTTCCACCTCACCGCCTTGAATGACTATCTGCCCTTGAATGCTTTCTCCAGCTTGATAATTATGATTGTCACATTGTAAATCTACAGTTGCAGCTCCTTTTCCAAAGCTGGCTAAGATTTTTTTAAACATACGTCCTCTTCCCTTCGTCAAACCTATATTAGAATTTATATGTATAATGGGGCGTAATTAGAAAGAACAGGAAATCCATTTGTTTTTTATGAGATTTCTAAATTATCCCTGATAGTATTACGTCAAAAAATGAAAATAGTTTCAAATAATTTGCCGCAGTAAGTGATCTTCCTTTGATAATGGAGTTCGTCGTCTTTTATGATGCTGTTGATGGATTATTAAATTTATATAGGGGGAAATCCAGCAACAAAACGGCAAAGTAAAGAAAGAGCCAGTTCAATTTTCTCTCTAAAAAAAATGCCAGGAGCTAATAATCCTCCGTCCTGGCATTTTTTTTGTTTAGAAAATACTTTAAAAATAACAGTTCGTCTTTATTATGATATATCCATTTCCCGGAACATTATTAGCCATTAAACTAATTTATCCTCGCTGGTAAAACAAATCTATTCCACCCCTCTTAAATGCATGCGCTTACATTCAAATCCGGATAAACACGTCTCTCTTTCACAACAGATCCGTTCATTATTACCTTACTGGGCTAAAGGTATATTTCTATCTAAAATATATAGAAATAACCGACTTCACGTTATTAAGGGATATTAGGACCATATTATAGTTTCTCGATTAAGGATTGCAATTCCTCTTGAAGGTTTCCTTTTGAAAAAGCAGAGTGCAGAATTTCATGAACAGTATTTAAGGATATTTGTAGTTTTTCTTCACCTAATGTAGTTAACCGTGTGTAAATACCTCTTCGATCATCTTCGCATATTTGCCTTTGTAATACGCCGCAGCTTTTTGCTTCAAGCCTGACTACCAGCCTGGATATAGCACTTTGACTTAATCCTACCATCTCTTGTAATTGTTGTAGCCTCAATTGTTTTTCGCTTGTTTTGGATAAAAAGTAAAGAACGTAAAACTCTTTTAATGAAAGGTTATGATTTTTTTGCAAAGCACTTTCCAGCTCATTCGTAATGCCCATTTGAATATTTGTAATCGAGAGCCAATTATCTAAATACTTCTTTTCTTGGTTGTTTTTCATGCACATTCCACCCTGTTCCATCCTATATAATTAAAATTTGGCACTTTAATTGATTATCATAAGGCATATAAATTGTTCTAAGATACTCCATAAAAAATAATTTTACCAAATCCATAATGTAATGGTTAAACTTATTTTAAAAAAAAGTGCGTGCCATCCGTATGTTATATGGTTATTTTAGACGAGTTTCTTCTTTTTGTCTAAAATTGAGCTAATCCATAAAAAAAGCAGTCAAAATGACTGCTTTTTTCTTTAACCCATTGTAACTGAACAGGACCCTATTTCATTTCCACCCCAGTTAAGTGAAAGCTGGTCCTGATCTGAAAGAGGACCGACGCCACTTGGAGTACCGGTATAAATTATATCTCCTTTTCCAAGCCCAAAATGCTCTGCTGTAAATTCTATAATGGTTTGCAAATCAAAAAGTAAGTCTTTAATATTCCCGACCTGTACACGCTCTCCATTTTTAAAAAGGGAAAAATCTAATTGTTCACATGCTTCAACACCTGGAAACGAAATAAAATCACTAACAACTGCCGAATTTTTGAATCCTTTAGCCAAAAGCCAAGGATGCTGTTTTTGTTTTAACTGTGATTGAACATCTCTAAGTGTCAGATCCAACCCAATGGCCATGGAGTCTACTATTTCATCTACTTTCATTCCTGGTTCAAACTGTTTTGCGATATGTATGACAAGTTCAGTTTCAAAGTGAACGGAACCCTGATTACTCGGCAAAGTAATTGACTGACCGTGTGCCTCCACGAGCGAATGAGTCGGTTTTGAAAATAAAAAAGGGGAAGTTGGTATTTCATTATTCAATTCTTTTGCATGCAAGGCATAGTTTCGACCTACACAATAGATATTTTTAATGTCTTTCATCATAAAAACCACTCTTTTCTCTTAAGAAATAAATATTTAAATGATAGTGGAACAATTTGAAAACCTTACTCATGACATAAGAAGAAGCCCTCCGATTTAAGTACATTTTATATTTTTCTGACTTTTTATACAATGATTAATATAATTCCATGTTGAAACGACGTTAGGGCGGTCCAGATTTTAACTTGCGGATAAAATACGAAGTCTTAATGCGCTATGATTGGTGAAGAAGAATTCATACACATAATTATTTTTTATTTTGACAAAAAAAGAGCCAACTTCTAAACATGATTCTATTCAGCGAGATCAGCATCCTCATCACCTCAAGTTTTAATACTTCTATTTTAAAACAAAAATGACTCCTGGCAAAAGTGTTCTATCTAAAAGGCAAGACAAAGTTAATTGGAGCGGGTGTACGAGACTCCTGCTTAGAAAAGCGCGTCTAGGGGAGACCCCGCAGGCGAAAGCCGAGGGCCGACCGCCCGCGGAAAGCGAGTGCCCTACATTCCAATCAACGTCCAATTGTACAAGCCATAAAAATAGACAAACTCGATTTTCATCGAGTTTGTCTACAGTCTGAGCCAACAAAAATTGTTGGCTCCTTGATTTAAAAAGTAGAAGCTAGATCTTTTGAACGTGCTATAGCATTTTCTTTAATTTCTTGTGCTTTATCAGGCATTGCTGCATGCCCTTCAACGAATAAACCTTCAAAGGAAGGCACTCCGAAGAATTGCATAATGATATTTAGATATCGGTGACCCATTTCCAATTCAGCTGCCGGTCCTTCTGAATAAATACCACCGCGAGCTTGAATATGCAAGGCTTTTTTATCAGTTAATAGACCAACGGGGCCTTGTTCGGTGTATTTAAATGATTTACCTGCAACAGCTACGGAATCAATATACGCTTTCAAAACTGGCGGGAATGAAAAATTCCATAAAGGCGATACAAATATATATTTATCGGCAGCTATAAATTGCTCACATAATTCTGAGAGCCGACTAACTTTCGCTTTCTCCTCCGACGAGAGTTCTTCAAAACCCTTTCCAGCTTGAAGTTTCCCCCAACCACTGAAAACATCCACATCAATTTCAGGAATATTTTCTTTATAAAGGTCAATATTCACAATTTCATGGCTAGGATTTACTTCTTTATATGTGTCAATAAATGCTTTTCCAACAGCCATACTGTAAGATTGTTTGTCATCATGAGGATGAGCCGTGATATACAATACCTTTGTCATTCAGTATCTTCCCTTTCTTTTTACATATTTGGACATTCTAGTTTGTCTTGGGAATTCAACCTTTATACAATTACTCGAACTAAAATATCTTTAATTGATGGGTATAAAATTAAATCCGTAAGATAGAAATTCGTTTTCGAGGGTAGTAAGGTATAAATCTTCTTTCATTTTGTGAGAAAGGATATGAATTTTGGATATGATAAAATAAGACAATCTGGTTCACTTTAGGAGGACTAAGTAAATGACGAATTCAATAAAATTTGATCTCCACACTCACCATGAACGCTGTGGACATGCTATCGGCACAATTGAGGATTATGTAAAGCAAGCCATCGAATACGGCTTGCATTATATTGGGATTTCTGACCATTCTCCATACTTTTATAGTGAGGACGACCATCTCTACCCAACTACTGCAATGGCAAAAAGTGAATTAGTTCCTTATATTGAGGAAGTACTTCGCTTAAAAGAGAAATATGCAAGCAAAATTCACGTGTTATTAGGAATGGAAAGTGATTTCTTCCCTGAGCACATTGAAGTCTACCGCGATCAATATCTTTTACACCCTTTTGACTACATAATTGGATCTGTTCATTATGTTCAGGATATTAGCATTTTTAAAAGAGGTCGTTGGGATGGCTTAACCTCTAAAGAACAGTCAAAAGTAAAGGATGAATATTATGAATTAATACAGAAATCGGCTAAAAGCGGAGTGTTCCAAATCTTAGGCCATATTGATGCAATGAAAGGTTTTTATCCAGCCTTTTCTTCCATTGAGACAGACAGTATTGAAAAAACGCTAAAAATCATTAGTTCTGAAGATATCACCATTGAGATTAATACCTCTGGTAAAACGAAAGATTGTGGTGGGTGGTATCCAGCAGATGACATTTTAGAACGAGCTCTTTTCTATGATGTGAAGGTAACCTTTGGATCGGATTCGCATACACCGGAACGTATTGGCGATGAATTTGAACTAGTTAAAAAAAGACTAAAGGAGATCGGCTTTTCTGAGTGGGCTTACTTTGTTAAAAAGGAAAGGATTCTCACTCCACTTTAACCTTTCAATGAGAACAGGTCCGATCATTAGAGCTTCCTGTAACCACATGTGGAATGAACTTTTTCATCCTTTTGCTGCTAAGAAGGCCGAAGACCAAAATCCCTCAACTGATCAATGAAACGGTACCATTTTTTTTTATGGGCATAAAATAATCATTATGCATCCTGTCATAAAAATCATCACGATTGCTTACACGTTTTTCTCCGTTCATTTCAATGAATTCCAGTCATCACCATATTTTTTTGCATAAAATAAAAGTATTTAGGGAATTAATAACTAACCATTCGTTTATCTTATAAAAAGGAGTTGATTTTGGGATGATTGATAACCCATTGCATAAAGAGAATGACGAAACCCTTGTAGAGTCAGTTGAAGGTGGTATCAACTCTTCAATAGGGCGATCCGAAGCCCCTCCAAAAGCCCAGTCAAAAGATCCTGAATTCGATCTTTTTGGCACAGTATTAAATGGGTATCTTTAATTTATACTTCCTTATTGAATAAACCTTATTTCAAGACCTAAAACATTATAAATTCCTAAAAAGAAAAGCACATATTAGTCACGCATAATATGTGCTTTCCTTTTATTAAATTCAAGCGCCCTTTTCGTTAATGATATTCCTTTTGCTCTTCATTGTTCTTCTGGAATTAACACTTCTCCAATTTTATCAATTGAGTTAACTATCGACATTTTTGAAACTGCCTGTCCCTTTATTAACATTAAGAAAAAAGGCTGCATCAGCAACCTTCCATGTAAGCCCTCTCATTCATGAAATAGCAGAAGCTGGTCCGTTTTAGCTTAGTTCGCCTCGTTAACCGGCTGTTGTACTTGTACCTCTTCCCCTATTTCAATGGATAGTAAATCCCCCCCTACTAACACAGTTCCTTCATATGTTTTTTTAGTTCTTTCGAGCAAATCAGCTTTTTCTTCTGTTAATCCTCCCAATAATACTATATGTGAGTACACGGCAAGTTTTGGTTGTATTTGGCAAAAGACTTTACCTGCTTCCTCCGGTGTAGTGTGAAGATCAAGTATATTGGCGATTGATTCTGATTCATTATCAGGTTTTGCCGCTGCAACCTCATGAATCACCACATCAGCACCTTTGGCAAATTTTATAAGATTTTCATTATAGCGGGTGTCGCCTGAGATAACTACTGAATGTCCTTTGTAATTAACCCGATAACCGAAAGCAGGCTCTATTGATTTATGGTCAACCTTGAAGGCTATTACTTCAATTCCCTTTTTGTTATAGACAATACCCTCCTTGATATCATTTGCGACAATACTTGCTCCTTCAACGTTCCCATTTCCAGAGTCATCCCTTGCATCCAAATCGGCTTTAAATGCTTTATTCATATGTACCATCATTTTCTCGGTTCCCTTAGGTCCCCAAATCTTAAATGCTTGCTCTCTTTTTCCTCCTGTTGGTAAGGAACCTGTAAGCCATACGTCCGGTATGCCGATTGTATGATCCGAATGCAGATGCGTAAGGAATAACTTATCAACACTTCCTGGTAACATATTCGCTTTATATAATTGTAAAGCGGTTCCGCGTCCAGCATCAAAGAGGAGTTTTTCATTACCAACTTCTACAAGAGTAGCTGGACCGGAGCGGGATGTACTTAAAAGTGGAGAACCTGTACCTAATAGGGTTACTTTAAAATCGGTTTGCTGGACCGCTGTTTGGCCAAATGAAGGAAGAAATAATGATAATGATAGAATTATGGTCACTACCAACAAAAAACCAAACGAAGTATTTCTTATTCTTTTCTTCATAACAAAAACCTCCTGTCAGATTATTTGACTGTACACAAGGAAAAACCAGTTGTTTCGAATATAAAACCTCGTTTCAAAAAAAAACAAATACACAAAATAAATATTACAATATTTATAATATTCAGTCAATGATAACCGAAAGAATATCGTGTATTGGGAAAGAAGCGGAAATAATCTTAGTGAATTATTGGATGAATCGTTCATACTAAATAAAAAATAACTGTTCAAGAAGGAGTTTATATGCCAAAAGAAAAAAATAATCCAGCTCAGCCAAAAAGTCATGTTAGTCGATTAAACGACGTGATGGAAGTGGATACAGATGTCAATGAAGATCCTAATCGGGAAAAATTATTGGACGAATCCGTTGATGCTTTTCTAAAATCGAAAGAAGGACAGGGATTTTAGGGGCAAAATTGTGGTCGCTATTGACTTGTTTTAAGACGTTATTATATTTTTTTCACGTTAAATGGGCCCCTCATGAGCTATTGAGCGGCCCGTTTTATACATTATCCTTGGAACATAACGCTGGATTATAATGATTTAATGCACAAAACTCCCCATTAGTTGAAAATGACGATACAATGTTAGTGGAATAATTATATTAGGTAAAAAGGAGGTCGTTTCCATGAATATTTTAATTTTGGGTGCAACTGGACGAGTTGGGGGTCAATTAGTTATTTATGGTCTGCAAGACAATCATCATGTTACGGTTTTAGTTCGCACTCCAGAGAAGATTGCTATAAACAATGCCAATTTAACCATCATTCAAGGTAATGTTTTAAATAAAGATGATATCGTACGCGCCATGCATGGAATTGATGTAGTGATTAGTGCACTTAATACTGATGGGACAACGACTTTATCAGCAAGTATGCCACTAATTATCGAAGCTATGGAAAACGAAGGTATACAACGAATTATCACCATTGGAACGGCAGGTATCCTCCAAAGTAGAACAATCCCAAATTCTTTGCGTTATCAGACAAGTGAATCAAAGCAGAAGTCTACCCGTGCAGCGAAAGAACATCATGAAGTTTTCGATTTGCTTAAACAATCAACACTTCAATGGACAATTGTCTGTCCTACGTATTTGCCGGATGGAAAAAGAGTTGGTATATATCGTATAGAAGGCGACTTTTTGCCGGAGGATGGGGTTGAAATATCCGTTCCGGATACAGCAGAATTTGCATTTAGTCAAATAAAAAGTAACGATTATTTAAAAGCACGTGTAGGCATCGCATACTAAAAATTCAAATATGCATTAATCCGCTTCGAAGTTAAATCGTATAGAAAGCCGGTTCATTTTTCTTCGTCAATGAACACAGTCAGGTGAACCATTGCCAGGAATATTTTCCGGTTTTTTTGGGGCGAAGATTTTGCCTGTACCTTGTACATGACCATCTATTCCTTTGTGCTATATTCCCTTTCCAAATATAGCCACATTCTGCCGGTCAGGAGCAAATGCTTTCCCGTTCCATTTCAATACGGTCTGTACAAATCCCAGTGAGTCGGCATTGTACCTCCCTGCGATCCTCTGATACGCTTCGAGCTCATATATGCCATCTCTATTGAAATCAACCGGATATAAACCAGATAAAGGATTGACCCATCCTTCAATCGGCGCCTTCAATATACCATCCTTGTTATAAATTTCAGATAAATATTCCTGATCCTTATAAGTCAGGTCAAGAATGTACCTTTCTTTTAGGTAATGACTGTTCACCTTCACTTTGTATTGGTTTTGATAATTAACATCGTATTGATAGGATTCATTGAATGAATCTGAATTAAAAATGGTCATGAGTTGACCGTTAAGGTAGGAAAAAACATACGCATAAATGGAACCCCCGCTTCCTCCTGTATCAATGACCACTAATATGTCATCCCCCTCATTACCTGTAAAATCACCAAGAAAAAGGGTCGGATTATATCCTGCGTCATTTTTCATGGGAACTTGTTCATATTGATTAGTCCTCCCATTATGGATAACCAAGGTTATATTCCTCCAAAAGGGACTATCAGGGGTTTTGTTAGCGGTAAGAAAAACATTGTCCTTTATCCCGTCCCCATCAATATCTCCCTGCTTTGAGGTCACTATGACTGTTCTGTTTGAGTTCATTTGTCTTGAAAGATCGGTTTGGAGGTTCAATTGCATGACTAGCAGTTCCTGTTTGGAAGGATAAGGATTCTGAAACGACAAGGCGTTATCTATCGTTTTCAGTGCTTCATTTGTTAATCCGGCCCTACTTTGGGTCTCAGCCAAACAGTACCAATAATAAGGATGATTCGTTTCTTGTATTTTTGTGTAATAGTAATGAATCTCATTTCTGATGTCATACATATCCAACTTCATCCCACCTGCCTCTTTATTTTCCATATAGAATTATATGCAGGAATTTTGTGAGTAGCCTTGAGTGCATAGCTATGTCCTTTTCAAATATAGCGCCATAATTATCAATGATTTCGGGCATAATACCTTTTTATTAACATATTCGCTTGCATATATTTATGTAATTTGCTATTATAACTGACGAACGTTCGTTAAATTATGAGGTGATATTATTGAAAAGTAATGAAATTAAGGAAGCCGCTCTAAAATATTTCACGATTCATGGTTATGAAGGAGCTTCGCTTTCTCAAATAGCTGAAGAAGTCGGCATGAAAAAGCAATCCATTTACGCTCATTTTAAAGGCAAGGATGATCTTTTCCTGCAAGTTTTACGTGATGCGAAAGAGACGGAGCTATCGTCGAAGCTCCAATATTTCCGTAAAGTTGATTCAAAAAATCCTGAAAAAGATTTATACGGATTCCTTCAATTGGTCATCGACCTTTTCCAAAAAAATGAGCATATAAAGTTTTGGCTGCGTATGTCCTTTTTTCCTCCAGCGCATCTTGAAAAAGAAATCGGGCAGGAAGTGATCGATATCGAGGAAAAGGTGCAGGCGATCCTGGAATGTAAATTCCATGATTGGATCAATGCCAAATTAATCGTCGAAGATGAAGCCATAACGCCGACCTATGCATTCTTGGGAGTCGTGGATTCCATTTTGCTTGAGCTTGTATACGGCAATGATGAGAAACGGCTGAATGATAAATTATCAGCCTCCTGGAAAGTGTTTTGGAGGGGTATTTCGCAAAAATGATTCACAAAGAAAGTGGTGTTAAAACATGAATAAACCAATTAAAGATCAAAAGGCGGTATTAATTATTCTTCTAAGCAATATATTCATTGCTTTTCTGGGAATAGGACTCATCATCCCCGTTATGCCGTCATTTATGAATATCATGCATTTATCCGGAAGCACGATGGGCTATCTGGTTGCCGTATTTGCGGTTTCACAGCTTGTCATGTCTCCTTTCGCAGGTCGTTGGGTTGACCGTTACGGCAGAAAGAAAATCATCATCATCGGCTTATTCCTTTTTGGTGTTTCGGAACTAATCTTCGGTGTAGGGACAAATGTGTCGGTGTTTTATTTATCTAGGATCCTAGGCGGAATCAGTGCCGCCTTTATCATGCCTGGTGTTACTGCATATGTTGCGGACATTACATCCGTTCAAGAAAGGCCAAAAGCAATGGGCTATATTTCAGCCGCCATTAGCTTGGGCTTTATAATAGGACCAGGAATCGGTGGCTTTGTTGCAGAATATGGTATACGCTTGCCCTTCTTCCTTGCGGCGGGCATTGCTTTTATAGCTTGCCTTTCATCAATATTCATTTTAAAAGAACCGATGACAAAGGAACAGCTTGCAAAAGTTTCTGCTAATACAAAGCAAACGAACTTTATCGGCGATTTAAAAAAATCTCTGAATCCGCTTTACTTCATTGCGTTCATCATTGTATTTGTTCTCGCTTTTGGTTTGTCAGCCTATGAAACGGTTTTTAGCCTATTTTCTGATCATAAATTCGGCTTCACGCCGAAGGATATTGCCATTATCATTACAATAAGCTCTATTTTCGGAGTTGTTGTACAGGTATTCATGTTTGGAAAGCTGGTAGATATTCTCGGCGAAAAGAAGCTTATCCAATTATGTTTAATCGTCGGGGCCATTTTTGCGGTAGCATCCACTATGATTTCCAGCTTTTTGGCAGTACTAGTGGTAACTTGCTTCATATTCCTTGCATTTGACCTGCTTCGTCCGGCATTGACGACATTTTTATCAAAAGCTGCCGGAAAAGAACAAGGATTCGTTGCTGGAATGAACTCCACCTATACGAGCTTAGGGAATATCGCCGGGCCATCCATGGGAGGATTGCTTTTTGACGTAAACATCCACTACCCTTATCTTTTCGCTGCTGTCATTATCGTCATTGGCCTTGGCATTACAGTCATTTGGAAAGAAAACCGATTGACAGAAAGCTTAGCGAAATAATGAAAGTCCCGGATTGTTAATCCGTATCTTTCCTTTCTATCTGGCATATTCTCAAACTTGAAAAATGATATTCTACTAAAAACCCCCCTTGTCCATATTTGGGCAGGGGGGTTTTTTAGTAATCCTTTGAGAACGGGATTATTACTCCCATTTTGCTCACGATAACCGCTCCAAATTGATTTTGAATGTATATCGATCAGCCCGGTAGACAGATCTGACAACCGCAAGTGGTTGGTTGGTTTCAAGGGTACTTCTTCGTTCTATCAGCAATACAGGAGAACCTTCAGCTACCCCGAGCATTTCCGCCTCATTTTTTTGAGCGATGGCGGCTTCAATTACCTGTCTGCCATGCTGGATTTTTAAGCCGAACCTTTTTTCAACATAATCATGAATGGCACTTACAGCTATTTCTTCCTTAAGGTCCAGGGCATGATCTTTAGGGATGTATAGCTTTTCATATGCCATCGGCAACCGATCAGCAAGCCTTACACGTTCCAGTTCGAAAATAGCAGTTCCTGCTTCAACCTCAAGATTTGCAGCAAGTTCATGATCTGCCTTGACCTCCGTAAAACTGATAACTCGCGTACTTGGTTTAAGTCCTCTTGAAATCATATCCTCTGTAAAGTTAGTCAGACCTTGCAAGGGCGGCTCCGATTTTTGTTCGGCAACGAAGGTTCCTTTTCCGCGCTGCCTGTATAAATAACCGCCATTCACGAGGTTAGAAATGGCCTGTCTCACCGTCATCCTGCTTATGCCATATTTTTCAGTGTATTCTTTTTCTGAAGGAATCATCTCTCCTGGCACCAATTCAAGACTTTGAATCGCTCCTTTAATCTCCTCTTCAAGTTGATGATAAATGGGACTCGGAGAATTCTTTTGGATCATTCAGCTTACATCTTCCTTTCATCGTGATGTATATTTTTACAAGGCATCCTGATCGGAAACATCTCAAGCTAAAACTTAGGTTCGTTGATTTTATCCATTTTATTAGGCCCACATTTAGGTATCCACATTCCTTTTTGTGAATTTCAGTACCGATTCCCTTGAACGTTCAATTTCGTTTTTATTTTCATTATAGTATTTAGAAACATACGCATAGAAAATAATGCTGACCGTTAGAAATTGGGCAAATAGCGAACTTGTTGCAGCACTTCGGAATTTAGCCTCCGGTGCACGGACATGATTTAGTGACATATCAACTTTTTTAGTTAGTCCATTGTTCCCCAATCGCGATAAACCAATTGTTTTAATGCCATATGCTTTAGCAATATCAACGAGTTCCAGAATTTCTTCAGTTTCGCCACTATTGGATATACAGAAAAAAACGGTATTCTTTGATGATGCAGCAAGTGCAGTGGCCGTAATATGCGGGTCTTGATTGGCACTTACAATCTTTCCTAACCGCAACCATTTCTGTGTAATATCTTCGGCAACGAGCCATGATGCCCCTAAACCATAGACATAAATCACATCTGCACTTCTCATGGTTTCAATGATATTGTCAAGAACGGCCTCATCCAAATAATGTGCCGTTTCTTGAATGGCCTGGACAGAGTTGGACACTATTTTATTTTTGATCGATGCTATTGTTTCATTAGGCTCAATGTCATGGAAACCTTTTTTCTCCGGCTGGGAAATCAGGGATGATAGGGATACCTTCAGTTCTGAAAAACTATTAACTTTTATGGAATGACAGAACCTCGTTACTGCCGAACTGCTTGCGTTGGCATGGTCAGCCAATTCATGTATCGTCATTCTTACTATATCTTTGGGATTTTCTAAAATATATTGTGCAATTTTCTTTTCTGATTTGGGCAATTGGTTCAATAAACTTTCAATTCTCAATATAATATTTTCGCCGTGCATATGATTTACTCTCCTTGATCTACTTACTTTAAATGCTTCATTGCTATGTAGTAACAACCCAAGGTAGCTGATACGTCTTCTAAAACAAATTTCACATTTGGGTTTTCAAGTTTAATATGATTGATGAATGAGCTTTGCACCAATGGAACATTAGACAATATGCTACCTTTTAATGCAATTGTAACATTCTCACACAACTTTAACTTCTTGATAACCTCAAGCGTTTGTTTTGCAAGGTGGTACCCGGCCTGATTCAGAGTATTTTGCGAGAAGCCATCCCCCTTCTCCGCATGTTGGACTATTAGGGGAACAAACGCGGCTATCTCGGATTTCGTGGCAGAATAAATGAATTTCTTCAGTTCCATTACACTAAGATAGCCAAGTTTTTTCAGTATCGACTCGGTTAAATGGCTATATTCATACCCTTCATCCTCTTCTTGCGTCATTCTTATAAAAGCCTGCATGGCGATCCAATAGCCACTTCCTTCATCCCCAAGAATGTGTCCCCATCCACCAGCCGATTTCTCGATTCCTTCATGGATGCCGATACTTACAGATCCCGTTCCGGATATGGTCAAAATGCCATCATTTCCTTTTAGCAAAGCAGCATGAGCGATAATTGCATCATTTACAATGGTGAACGGGGCCTTAAATGCCTTGCTTAATGCACTTTTTATGCCCTGCGGATTTTCAACTCCTCCATACCCGGCTAATCCTAAACAAATGTATAGGCAGCTGCCATCATCAATAGGAGTCATGGTTTGTTCAATTGCCTGTATAATGTTAGCGGTGGCTTGTTTTTCATTAATAAGCAGGTTTCCAAACCCCGCTCTGCCTTCACTAATTTTATTACCATCCATATCATAAGCCACTGCTTCAGTTTTGGTCCCTCCGCCGTCAACACCGATAATATAATTCATGTCATTCTCCTATTCAGTAAAAAAGGAAGGAATATCACCGTTCCTTCCCTGATCCATTAATATTGAATTGGAATTTCCCCCATGGTTCCAAATAATCGAGGAGAAAAATCTCCTCTTCTGCTATTCGGGCAACTACATTCGTTTTCCCCGAATTCTTCATTTCCTTCAATGCAATCTGGAGTTCCCCTTTATATTGTCCATAGAGCTCGTTTTCAATTAATATATCACCGTGTCTAATATCAGGCGTATATGTTGGTTTAAATTCTTCGCTCTTATATTTCACTCTTGATTGAGTCGAGCGAATTAGATAATCGGAAACATCTCCACGGTAAAAATGGAATTCTTCCAATACTATTTTTTTCTCCAAAGCTGTTATGGTTTCGTGAAGGTTAACATTAAATGTTAACAGACCGCTGTTTAACAAGCTAAGCTGTTTCAATTCATCTTCAGATGCGTAAGCATTTGCTATGATTACATCATCAATCAATCCTGTTGCATACAAATGTTTCGCTTGTGTTGTAATCGGTAATTCCCGGTGCATTTCCAAGGTACATAATCCTTCCATTATAGGCCAAGGTCCGTACGTTGCTGCATGTGAGCTTATGAAAGCTGCCGTGCGGATATTATGCTTTTTGAATGACTCACAGCATTTAATGAAATGTGGATAGCTCAATCCTGCATAGCGATGGGGATAGAAGTTGTGCGATCCAACTAAATTTTCTATATTTGGTTTGTAATCCATGATATTTTCTAGATACTTCGTTGCATTACTCATGTTTATTTCAATTTTTAGACCATATGGATTATGTGTCATGATCGACTCTTCGTTGCCTGTAAAACCCATGTCCAGCCTGATTCCATACGCGCCTAATTCTGCAAAGAATGATAAGTCATTATACGAAATGCCTAGTGAACCGAATACTCGGGGAGCAATATCGACCATCACTTCCATATTCAATTGATTGGCATAATGAATCGTTTCTTTAAATTCTTTTAAAATCTTCTCTTTGTCTCCTTCTACAGAAAGCAAGCAAGTAAAGATCTTTTTGAAGCCATATTTGTGTGCAAGTGCAATGTATTCCATGTCTTTTTCAACGGTTGAATGCTCTGGATAGATAGATATACCGAGTTTACCCATTTTCAATCACCTCTTTACTGTTGTGGGGCTAGCTTTTTTACTATGCGAATCATGTGTTCTATTAGTTTTTGTTCGCTCATTGCAGTCATCAAGTGATCCTGAGCATGAATCATCAATAAAGTTTTCTCACTTGCAACTCCATTCAATTCTGCTTGAATGAGCTTGGTTTGTGTCTTATGGGCCATGTTCAATTCTTCCTGGCCTTGTTTAATTAGTTCCTCTGCCTTTTCAAAATTAAATTCTTCCGCTTCTTTCAGTGCTTCGAATGCTAATCCTCTTGCATTTCCACTATGTGATATTATTTCAAAAATTTCCATTTCGTTATTGTTCAGTTCAGTTGACATATCATTACACTCCCATTTATGTTAGATTATGAAGGTTCATTGGATTACTGTAATCCAGATTCACTAGTTAAAACACCATTCACTTGATGTTCGGAACAGCACTTTCACTGAAGAATCGCGGTAAGTATTCTTCATGCGCTTTTAAAAGTTTTTGTAAAACCATTTCCGCCAGGTCATCACTTGGGATGAGCGGGTTGATCGTTAAAGCCAATAACGCTTTATCATAAGAACCTGTAACGGCTGCCTCAGCACCAATTCTCTCAAATGATTTGATTTGTTGGATCAAGCCATGCACTTGTACGGGTAATTTACCCATAGCCAAAGGAATTGGTCCATTCTTGGTGACGATACAGCTTACTTCGACTGCTGAATCATAATCAATATCAGTAAGCGATCCTTTGTTTTGTACATTTAGCACTTGAATGTCTTTTTTATCATTATAAATAGAAGAAATGACGTTACATGCTGCATCACTATAGTAAGCTCCACCGCGCTGCTCTAGTTGTGGAGGCTTGATGTCAAGGGTTTCATCCTTGTATAGGTCAAATAAACCTTCTTCTAATTTTTTCACAACTTCAGCTCGGGTTTTCCCTGATTTGAATGCTTCCAACTCTTCTTCTAAAATCGTTTTTGTTTTGTAATAATACCGATGGTACGGGCAAGGCACCACTCCTAAAGATTTCAAAAACCTTCTGTTCCAAGCCAATGGGGCAATATTCTTCATTGTCTGCTGAATTTCAGGATTGCCAAGCATTTCAAGCACTTTATCTGTTACTTCTTGATCATCAACGAACACATGCATCCCGAATACCATGTGGTTTAAACCGGCGAAATCTATGTGCACTCTCTTCATATCGACACCAAGCATGCTAGAAATAGACATATGCATATTAAATGGAACATTGCATACTCCAATGACTTTTTTATGTTTACTGTAGCGGAGCAGGGCTTCCGTTACCATCCCCGCTGGATTTGTGAAGTTAATTAACCATGCATCAGGGCAGAGCTCCTCCATTTCTTCTGCAATTTCCAGAAGTATGGGTATCGTTCGTAATGCCTTGGACAATCCTCCTGCCCCATTTGTTTCTTGACCAATTAATCCTAATTCCAACGGGATCCTCTCGTCCTTGATTCGTGCATCAAGTAAACCCACTCTCATTTGAGTTGTGACAAAATCAGCATCTTGCAAGGCTTGACGGCGGTCTAACGTTAGATGTATTTCCATTGGAAGTCCTGCTTTTTCAACCATCCGTTTTGCCAAGGTTCCTACAATCTCCAGTTTTTCTTTTCCTGCCTCAATATCCACTAACCACAGTTCCCTAATAGGCAACTCATCATATCGTTTTATAAATCCTTCTATTAATTCTGGCGTATAACTGGAGCCTCCACCGATTGTGGCAATCTTCAGCCCTTTTTCCATTTCCATTTCCCCAACACCTCATCGTAAGCTAATCTGGATTCTTCATTCATTTATAGATTATTGCATAACAAACCAGTGCACTTACCGCTAATAAAGACAAGAATAATAGTGTTGCTTGTTTCTTGTTTTTAAACTTACCTTCAACAAAACAAACAACCATCGTCAATCCTGCGCTTATGGCAAAGGTATTTCCTAAGTACAGTGATAATTGTTTATTTATTTCAAAGGCATCCATTAATCTGTTAAAGATAAAATTAAAAACAAGAATGAAGCCAAAAAATAGAAAGGCACTTTTGTAACTAAAAAAGTGAATTCTGGATGTTGAATTCATGTCCTTTCCTCCTCTCAATTTATAAAAGGAGTTTGGAGCATTAGTCCCAAACTCCCTTTTAGGTATTCCTTATAAAGCGATATTTTTATTATCCGTTGTTTCTACCATGTTTTCCTGTGCTAAAAGCTTTTTATCGTACATCTTAAAGAATGGCAGATATATAAGGACCGAAATGGTTAAATTCACCATCACGAGAACAATGGCTCTCCAATCCCCGCCCGTTGAAAGGTAGGCACCTATTGGAGCGGGCAATGTCCAGGGAACCATTACATATGTCGGGTTCACAAGTCCGATGGACGTTGCTATATATGCAAGTGTTGCTCCAATCAGCGGTGTAATGATGAATGGAATAATCAGTACCGGGTTTAGTACAATCGGCATCCCAAAGATAACAGGTTCATTGATGTTAAAAATGCTCGGCACAATTGTTGCTTTCCCCATTGCTTTACTATAGCTGGACTTCGCCGTTAAGAGCATGGCTATTACTAATCCCAATGTTGCACCAGATCCACCAATCCAAATAAACCATTGGAAGAATGTTTCAGGTGCTATGTGGGGAATTGCCTTTCCAGCTGCAACTGCTGCCGAGTTATTCCCCAAGTATACTTCCCATACCGGACGAGCTACGGCACCTACTACCGATACGCCGTGAATGCCAAATGACCAGAAGAATGTAATCAAAAATACTGGAATTAATACACCTGGCAATGTATCGCCAGCACTGATGAGCGGTGCAACCGCTTTATCAACAAGTGAATGTAAATCAACAGCAAAAACGACTGTAATTAAAGTCATGACAAGCAGGACAATTGAAACTGGAATTAATGCTTCAAATGAGCGGGCTACTGAAGTTGGAACAGAATCCGGCATTTTAATCGTGATATTTTTTGTTTTACAAAAACGTAGAATTTCGACAGCAAAAATGGATACAAGCATTCCTACAAAAAGGCCATGGCCTCCGAGATTTGTCATTGGCAAAACAAACCCCACATCATCCATCATTTTTACACCAATCGTGAACAAGAAGGCTGCCAATGATAGTAAACCTCCAGATAGCGGATCAAGTTTATAGCTTTGAGATAAGCTGTAGCCAATACCAAAAGTAATATATAGCGTCATGATAAACATCGTTAATCGATATGGAATTAAAATTTCAGCTATATGTTTTGCAGACCATTCACCTAATGCAGTATCTGCTGCAACGGGCGGAAATGCGATGATCAAGAATAAACTGCCAAAGATGATGAATGGTAACGCGGAAACCACACCATCCCTAATTGCGCGTAAATGCTTTTGCTCAGACAATTTAGCCATAGGTGTTGAAAGATTATTTTCTAAAAAAGCTACAAACTTGTCCATTCGTGTTTTCCCCTTTTACGTTTAGTGATAAGAATAGTGGTCCGTTTATTATTTTACTAGTTCCGTTACAAGTTTAAGTAGCTTAGGTCCGCCAAGAGGGCTGTAGGCTTGAGCTGGAATGGCTTCACATGGGACGCCCGCTTCATCTGCAGAAGCCTTAAAGCCGTCGAAACGATGTTTGACTTGCGGAGCTACCATCGCAACATCCCAGCCATTTCGTACTTCTGCATCGAATTCTTGCGTGCCGACCGCCAATACTTCTATGTTTATACCCTGTTTTTCCCCTTCCTTTTTTAAAGCGCTTACAACGATTGCACTGGACATTCCACCTGAACATACGAATAATACCTTCATTATTTGTTCCTCCAATTTTTTGATTTTTTTTATAAAAAGCGTTAAATCGTTTTTCTAATGAATCCTTGTGCCTTCACTAAACGATTTGACGCTTCTTCATATGATACATTCGTTAAAATCATGACAATGGCGATTTTAGGCTGGGCATGTGCCTTTTCTAAAAATTCATCTGCAATTTCATAGCTGCAGTCAGTAGCATCCATGATAATACGTTTTGCACGTTCAACCAGCTTTTCATTAGTTAACTGTAAATCTACCATTAAATTCCCATAAACTTTTCCAACTCCAACCATTGATGCGGTGGAAAGCATATTGCATACTAACTTTTGCGATGTTCCAGCTTTTAAACGTGTAGAACCCGTCAGGACTTCAGGCCCATTTACCACTTCAATCGCAACTTTTGCAATCTTACCTATTTCGGAACCTTTGTTACAGCTTATCGACACAGTTCCTGCACCAACTTGATTGGCATATTCCAATCCAGCAATAACATATGGAGTGCGTCCACTAGCTGCAATGCCCACTACGACGTCCCTGTTTGTCAATTCGATTTTCTTCAAATCTTCAGGACCTAATTCAAAACTGTCTTCAGCACCTTCAACCGCCTTAATGAAAGCCTTTTCCCCACCAGCTATGAGACCCACTACTTCACTCGGATCGGTATTGAATGTCGGGGGACATTCTACTGCATCCAATAAACCGATGCGCCCGCTTGTTCCTGCACCCATGTAAATTAATCTGCCGTTTTTATTCATGGCTTCAACGATCATGTCCACAGCTTTAGAAATTTGCGGAAGTTCTTTTTTTACACAATGGGCAACTTTAATGTCTTCTTCGTTCATCACTTCTAAAAATTCAAGAGTTCCCATTTCATCTAAACTCATGGTCTTTTCATTACGACTCTCTGTCGTTAAATGCTCTAGCATACATATCATCCTTTTTTATTTCAGTGGTGAAAGTGGTGAAACTTTATTAGCTAAAGAGACTATATCACTATTAAAATTTAATTTCAATATTGTATATACATTTTTAAAATTTAATTTTAAAATAAAAGTAAGATAACTAATTGATTGTTATCTTTCTGCTAAAAATAAAAAATGTAAACCGAGTAGCCATTTAGTGAACCAAACCTACGATTCTTTTTATTGTTAGATCTTATCTCACTATTCATAGATGACAAATTCATATATTCATTATTTGTTAACGCTTACAAATAATTAAATATAAATATTAGTAATGAAATGAGGTTGTACTATTGATGCATGAAAGAATTACAAAGAAAAAATTGGGTTCATTGGCACTAGCCGCTTTGGTGGGAGGATCACTTCTCCTTCCAGCTGATTTGATTGCAAATGCAGAATCAGGGACAATCCCGCAAGCAACCACTTATGTAAAACAGGAACTGCGGGCAACTTGGATTGCAAGTGTGTTAAATATTGACTGGCCGTCCAAACCTGGTTTATCCATATCAGCACAGAAAGAAGAATTCATAAAATATTTGGATGAACAAAAAGCGATGGGGATGAATGCTGTCGTTATGCAAATCAAACCCACTGCGGATGCTTTTTATCCTTCTGAATACGGTCTTTGGTCAAAGTATTTAACAGGGGTCCAAGGAAAAGATCCTGGGTATGACCCTCTTGCATTCATGGTAGAAGCGGCACATGATCGTAATATGGAATTCCATGCGTGGTTTAATCCGTACCGCATTACGATGCCTTTAGGTAAAACAGCTGAAATAGCGGATATTGATAATCTTCCAGAATCTCATCCTGCTAGAAAGCATCCGGATTGGGTCATACCATATGGACAGCAATTGTACTTTGACCCAGGCATTCCTGGCGTACAACGGTTTGTGATCGATGGAATATTGGAAGTTGTTAAGAATTATGATATCGATGCAGTCCATATGGACGATTATTTCTATCCTTACAAGATTGCAGGAGTACCTTTCCCAGATGATATTTCCTATCAAAAATATGGAGCAGATAGATTTACAAATGTTGAAGATTGGCGCAGGGATAATGTAAATAACCTTGTTAAGAATATAAACGAAGAAATCAAGGCAGAAAAATCTTTTGTGAAGTTTGGTATAAGTCCATTTGGAGTTTGGCGCAACAAAGCAGTTGATCCCACAGGATCTGACACTGCCGCTGGACAAACGAATTATGATGATTTATATGCAGATACCCGAACATGGATCAATAATGGATACATTGATTATATTGCCCCTCAATTATATTGGAATATAGGATTGCCAGTAGCTGACTATGCCAAACTTCTGGATTGGTGGACAAAAGAAGTCGCAGGAAAAAATGTTCAACTCTATATTGGACAGGGAGACTATAAAATTAATACAGAGTCCAATGGTGTGCAAAACTGGTTCAACCCTGAAGAAATGCCAAACCAGTTAAAACTGAATCGAACATATAAGGAATTTGATGGAAGCATGCATTTCAGTGCCAAGGATTTACGGAAAAACCCTCTTGGGATAGCGGATCGCTTAAGCGAGGATATTTATAAGCATCCTGCATTGGTTCCAGCCATGCCTTGGATTGATGATCATGCACCAAAGGCCCCAAAGGTGAGCAAGGCCACACAATCAGGAGATGGGATACAATTCGAAATTCAAGATCATAAGCAATCAGATGCAACCTATTATGCCATTTATCGTTTTGATGGGAAGAAAAAAGGAAACATTGAAGATTCAACGAACTTACTTGCCACAGTGCATAAGGAAAATACAAGTCAATTGTTTAATGACGGCAGTGTAGAAAAAGGAAAGACTTACACATATGTTGTGACAGCATTGGACCGCACCCACAATGAAAGCAAACAAACTAAACAGATTGATATAAAAGTACAATGATCTTCAAGAAATAGCATTATAGTTTAAAAGGCCCTTCTCAGTGAACAATGGACGTAAAGCAACCATAAACAATATATTGGAAAAGGTTTTATCTTAATAGCATACACTGTTGTATATTATGCTATATCAGGATGAAAAAAGAATCGAAGTAGGTGGAATGACGATGTACATAGTTGGATTAATGTCAGGAACATCACTGGATGGAATTGATGCCGCACTCGTTCGGGTGAATAAAAGTGGACTCGAAACTGAATTCGAAATGATTGAGTTCATGACATGCCCGTTTCCAAAAGAAATTGAAAAAGAAATTATGCAGTCTTTATCTGCAGATACATCCAATGTGCAGTTAATATGCAGTTTGAATTTTAAATTAGGGAAATTATTTGCCAATGCCGTAAAGGAAGTTTGTCATAAAGCTGGACTTCCCATTAATAAACTGGATCTTATTGGATCCCATGGACAAACCATTTACCACCAGCCTTTAAAAGAACAAAATTATATCCCCTCCACTTTGCAAATTGGGGAAGCTGCAGTAATTGCTTACGATACAAACACACTTGTAATCTCTAATTTCCGGACGATGGACATGGCTGCTGGTGGACAAGGAGCTCCTCTTGTTCCTTTTACCGAATACATTCTTTATAGAAGTGAAGCAAAGGGACGATTACTTCAAAACATAGGTGGCATTGGAAATGTAACCGTCTTACCCAAGCAAGCATCTTTGGATGACATGTACGCTTTTGATACAGGGCCTGGGAATATGATCATTGATGAAGTATGCCGCCAATTGTTCAATATAAGCTATGACGAAGGTGGAAACATAGCTAAACAAGGACAAATCAATGACGAACTTTTATCTTATTGTATCAGTCATCCTTATATTATGAGCCCTCCACCTAAATCAACCGGCAGGGAATTGTTTGGAAAGCAATATGTAGTAAAACTATTAAAGATGTTTGAATCGCTTCCAAACCAAGATATTTTGGCAACCTTAACGATGTTTACAGCAAAGTCCATTGTGGAAAACTATCGAAATTTCATCTTCCCAAAAACCAGTATTGAAGAAGTGATCATTGGCGGCGGTGGCAGCTGTAACAAAACGCTATTAAACATGATTCAATCACTGCTTGGAAATTCTATTCGAGTTTTGACTCAAGAAGAGTTGGGATACTCTTCTGAAGCGAAAGAAGCGGTGGCCTTTGCATTACTTGCAAATGAGACTTTCCATGGTCATACTAGTAACGTTCCCATGGCTACCGGTGCTGTCTCCGATGTCATCCTTGGAAACATGACCTTTCCTCCTTCCTATCTGAAGGGACGTAAAATTGCATTTTAACCATTGAAAAAGAGTGGAAGGCACATCGATAATTGATGTGCCTTCCACTCTTTTTTTGCCTTAAGAATCATGGCGGACCCTTCTGTTTTTTTACTTGCCAAGCTGCATGGAGACATACTTCACTTCTAAATATTCATCCATGCCGTAGTGTCCGCCTTCCCTGCCTATACCGCTTTCCTTCATACCTCCAAATGGCGCTTGTGCAGTGGATGGGGCACTGTCATTAATACCGACAATCCCATATTCAAGTGCATCCGAGTAGGCAACCGCCTTATTAAGTGACTCGGTATACACATAAGCTGCCAAGCCAAAATTCGTGTTATTGGCTCGATCTATCGCTTCTTGATCGGTTTTGAATGTACTGACTGGCGCAATTGGCCCAAACGTTTCTTCCTGCATGCACAGCATATCATCCGTTACATTGGAAAGTATGGCTGGTGCTATGAAATGGCCTTGTTTTTCATCGACTCTTGAGGTGTTATGGATTATGGCGCCCTTACTTGCAGCATCCTCCAACTGAAGCCGAACCTTTTTAACTGCAGCTCCATCTATCAAGGGACCAAGATCGGCTCCTTCCATTCCATTTCCAACCTTCAAAGCTAAAACAGCTTGTTCGAAAGCTTGTAAAAACGGCTGTTCAATTGTCTCATGGACGAATATCCTGTTCGCACAAATACATGTTTGTCCAGCATTCCTGAATTTCGATTGAATCAAACCATTTACTGCTTCTTCGATATTCGCATCCTCAGCAATGATGAACGGAGCCAATCCACCGAGTTCGAGCGAGACTTTTTTCACTGTTTCTGCCGCCTTTTTCATTAAATGTTTCCCTACTGGAGTGGAGCCGGTAAATGTGATCTTCTTAACACGTGAATCATTCATCCACACGTCTGATACATCTCCCGGTTTTTGTGTAGTTACAATATTTATCACACCAGCCGGAATGCCCGCTTCATGAGCACTTTCAACCAATAGCAAAGCGGTCAAAGGCGTTTGTTCCGCGGGTTTTATGACCACGGTACATCCCGCAGCAAGAGCTGGCGCCACTTTTCTCGTGATCATGGCAGCAGGAAAATTCCACGGGGTAATGGCAGCAATGACACCGACTGCCTGCTTTTGCACTAAAATACGCTTTGATGCAACGGAGGCTGGTATGATTTCCCCATAGTTGCGCTTTGCTTCTTCAGCGTACCATTTCACGAAACTTGAGGCGTACTTCATTTCACCTTTTGCCTCTGCCAATGGCTTTCCTTGTTCCAGGGTCATGATCGTTGCGATTTCATCCAGCCTGTTCTCAATGATTGTGTACCATTTCTCTAGTAATTCCGCCCTATGGTATGCACTCGTTTTCGACCAAGTCAGAAAAGCAGCTTGAGCTGCATCCACAGCAGCCTTTGCCTCTTTTTCGTTAGCGTCCGGAACATAGCCCACAGGCTCCAATGTTGCTGGATTTTCCACTACAAAATGACTTTCTGTATGAATAGGTGCGCCATTAATATAAATTGGCCATTTTTCCACTACTTTTTTCATGATGCCTTACTCTCCTCTTCTTCTCCATGATCTGTAAAAGTCTTATCATTCTCTCCTTTGAAAAAGTCCTTGCCATATAATAGGGCACATAATAGAATGCCTGCAGCAAACGCCATGCCAGCACCTTTTATAACAAGGATGGCAGCAACGACACCTGCAATTCCAAGGTCGCGTTGGCTCTTCGCCTGCATCACGCCTACGCGTACGCTAACATATCCTTGAACCAAAAGCGTCAAAGCCAAGGCGACACCGAGAATGGGTTCCACGAGGCTGACTACCGGCAATAGGAATAACCCTGTATTCGTACCCCAACGGAACGAGCCGGCACCGCCGAAGAAAGAATTCATGGCTTTCTTGCCATTCTTGAACCGTTCCACAACCACGACCTGCATGGCTGCCCACAACGGACCGCACATTGTTATATCAGGTCCGATAAAACTCATGATCACATTTCGGCCGCCAAAAATTAAATGGGCTCTGTTTGGATTATAGTCCACCTTTTCATCTTCCCTGACCTCATCGGATTCAGAAAGCAGCGCTTTTGTTTTGAGCACATCCCCGAATACGACTAAATAAGTAGCAAAAACAGCTGGAATCGCACTTAAAAAGAAGGTCAAGGCAGGAAAACCTAAACCGAAAACAGTATAGTCTGACCATAGCGTAGCAAAATCCGGACTGCTGAATCCCCATTGGATATCAGGCCATTTTGCTTCTCCAAAAATCGGGGCTACAAAGACCGCGAGTAAAATTGCCGGCAATATCCCTAAATTCCCTATGAATACCCAAGCTTTATTTCGCATTTTCAATTTTCCAAAACTTTTCGAAAAAAGCAGATAAAAAGCAAAGCCGATACAAATGCTAATTGTATAAGGAAATAAATCAAACTTTCCACCCACTTCAAAAATGGAAACGACAGCACCAATACCCGCCCCTAAAATAATGCCTGATTTGATTGCATTCGGCACTAGTCGCACGACCTTACTGGCAAGTCCGGTCATTCCTAGCAATATCGATAAAATACCTAATGTTAATTGAAACGCAACGAGTGCATAGACCCGATCAGGCCCCTCCGGAAATTGCCCGACGAACAATACAAGCAATGGAACCGCAGGTGTAATCCAACCTGGTATAACCGGGTCCCCGAGTAAATGATGCGCCAAGTATAATAATCCATTCAAGATAACGACGGCTAGAGCCACGTCAAAAGGCATACCGAGATGGTCTGCAAGCAGCGTTATCGCTCCAAGGTCAACTGCACACATCAATAATCCTTGAACGTAGTCAGGCCACTCAAAACGATAATGGACAAATGGCAGTCTAATCTTAAAAGGTCCCGCAGGTATATACGATGTCTCTTCTCCGTAGCGGCGTTTTTTCCATTTCATAATGTTTCCTCCACTTAAAAGCCATAGGCTGAACGGTATATTTTTTCGATATCCCGAACGTTTAATGCACGGGGATTATTGCGAAGTAAACGGACTTGTTTGATGGCCTCGGCAGCCATTTCACTTAAAGCCGATTCAGGAATCTCAAATTCACTTAGTGATTGTGGTATATCAACATAGCGACATATTCTGGTCATCGCTTCTATCGCTTTATCCGCTGCCTCATCATCATTTAAATGATTGACTTTCTCTCCAAGTGCTTCAGCAATGTCGCGAAACCTTTCCAAACAGGCAATTTTATTCCACTTCATGACAAATGGCAGTAATAATGAATTGCTGACTCCATGTGATAAATGGAAGCGGCCTCCAAGCGGATAAGCTAAGGCATGAACAGCTCCAACACCTGCATTGCCAAAAGCTAACCCTGCCATTAGGCTTCCAGTTATCATCGCTTCCCGTGCTTCCAGATTATCTGGCGCAGCATAAGCCTTTGGTAAATGTACAGAGATTAACTTCATGGCCCCAATTGCCAAAGCATCCGTAACGGGCGACGCAAATTTGGAAATATAGGCCTCTACGGCATGAACAAGTGCATCCACTCCGCTCGCAGCAGTCACACTTGGCGGGCAAGTCAGCGTCATGACGGGTGATACAATCGCTACATCCGGTAAAAGATACGGACTTACGATTCCCTTCTTTACCTGTTCTTTTTTGTCCGATAAAATCGAAATATTCGTCACTTCTGACCCGGTCCCTGCCGTCGTGGGTATGGCTATTAAAGGTAGACCTGGGACTTCAATCAAGTTCGTACCGAAATAGGTCTCGATGCTGCCTGAATTCGTAGCCATGACGGAAGAGGCTTTTGCAATATCAATCGCACTTCCACCGCCTACCGCAATCAGTCCATCATGTTTTCCGTCCTTGATTGTCCGTACACAATTCTCAACGATTTCAATTTCCGGTTCTGGATTCACATCCGAGAAAATACCGTATGCTGATGAAAGTAAATCCTCAACCCTTTGAACAACCCCAGCACCCACTAAAACTTTATCTGTAACGATCAACGGATTCTTCATCCCTAATTGCGTAACCTCATCAGTCAGCTGCTGTAAGGAATTTGCTCCTGTCACCAATTTGTTAGCCATAGAAAAAATAGAAATATTCATGGTTATCTCCCCTTTCATGTATTTACTAATGCAGGAATCATGCCAAAGTTTGAAAACGCTTAATTCATAAGGGAGATACCCTTTTTTTCATGGGTAATAGGATCAATAATGAGTAGAAATCAAATCAAATAAACTAATTCGATTCGTTTTCTAATCGCATGTGAAATTTTTTCATTTTTTGCACCAAAGCGCTTTGACTGATATCCAAAGAGATGGCAGCGGCCCTTGTAGTCCCATACTTCTTCATCGCATTCAATATCAGTGAACGCTCCAGCTCGGAAACGGCTTCCTTCAAAGAATGTGTTGTCGTTTTTCTTGATAAGGCCGGCTGGATGAAAGATGGTAAATTAGCTAAATCAATCGTATCATCATAAGTCGTGACGACCAGCCGCTCTGCAAGACTCGCAAGCTCACGTATATTACCAGGCCACGAATAGTTCGTCAGCCATTCATAGCATTCCGGTGTCATCTTTTTCTTCTCATTATATTTTTCATTGAATTTTTTCAAATACATTTCTAAAAGCGGGATCGTTTCTTCCTTTCTCTGGCGTAACGGCGGGACTTCAAAGGAAACGATATTAAGCCGGTAATAAAGATCTTCACGGAAGGATCCTTCTTGCACGAGGGAGGCCAGATCGCGATGGGTGGCTGTAATTAACCTGACATCCACTTCTTTCATTTCGGTAGAACCCACTCTCATAAACTTGTTTTCTTCTACCACTTTCAAAAGTTTCACCTGTAACTCTAAAGGTAAATCCCCAATTTCGTCCAAAAATAACGTGCCACCATTCACTTTTTCAAAAATCCCCATTTTTCCATTCTTAAGGGATCCGGTAAATGCCCCTGGTTCATATCCAAAAAGTTCAGATTCCACCAAGTTCGCTGGAATGGCTCCGCAATTTAATTCAAGGAAAATTTTTTCCTTTCTGGAGCTTTTGGCATGTATGTACTTGGCGATTAAACTCTTCCCTACTCCCGTTTCCCCCTGTAACAAGATCTTCGCATCCGTTTTAGCCACTTTATCAGCCAGTTTGAATAAAGGAGTTGTAGAAGGACCAATGATTATTTCCTGTAAATTGACCTGTTCCGAGCCAGGCAATAATTGGGAAATAGGTTGGAAAGATAACTTTTGGCTGTCAATCGTATACTTCATCCGGATTAATTCAGTAATATCCCTGACACTATTTATGACAAATATAACTTCATTTTGTGGCGATAGAATAGGTGTGGCCGATACGATAATCTTTCTTCCATTTCGAATTCTTTGTGTCAAAGTAACTTGATTCTTCGTTCGAATGGAATCCAATGATGCTGAAACGGATATCATACCTTGCTCAATTAAATAACTCATCGGTTTTCCGATGATTTCCTCTTCTCTTATTCCAGTAATACGTTGATAGGCTTGATTGATAAATAATGTCGTTCCATCACCATCCGTGATATACACGCCATCATACAGAGCATTAAAAACAACCCTGCATAAATCACTCTCAAAGAATGCTTGAAATTGATCATATGGTATTGAGTAATTCCGTAAATTTTGCAGCGGTGCATTAACCGTAATGAAATGAGAAATGGGCTTCGTCAAATCACTCTGCTGCACTGCCGCTGATAAAGCCTCTATTGTCAAAAATCCGATGAAATCCTCTGAATCATCCAAAACTTCCACTTCAGTGCTTCCTATCGGGAAACAAGATATTGCTTCCTCCACTGTCATATCCGAATAAAACTTAGTCATCAATATCCACTCCCTGGCTGGTCTTTACTATTTGATAGAACGCTTCCTCCTTGATTGAAGACTTTTTGAAGGTCCTGTCGGTTTCCAAGTCTATTCAATTAAAGAAGACAATGAACTTATTAAATTATATTGTGTGAGCATTATGTAATGTTTTTTCCTTTTTCTTTTTAATGATACTATGTACGACAATCAACGACACCAAGAATAAATGCTGCACCGGTAAAACGATTCAATCTCATTGCCCTTTTTCTGATTAAAACGATAAATAGCAATGGTATGTTACTTTTATCATATCAATGGTGTTTTTTATGCTCAAATCCATTTTCACTCATCACAGGAAAACTTGTCCTTTTGTTGCATAATAAAAATGCCTGCGAAATGGCTCATACCTTAAGATTGTTTAATTTCAGATAATTTAAGGGTTAAGAACTATTTGTTAAGTGTTTTAAAAAGTTTCTCGACAGTTTGAAAAAACCTAATCCGTATTTGGATTAGGTTTCAGATTGTAGACAAACCCGATGAAAACTCAGTTTGCATTGAAAAAAGTTGCAGCTGATTTCAGAGATCCGCTCCCTTTCCGCCGACTGTCTGCCAAGCCTCATCAAAGCAAGCGCCTGTGGGGTCTCGGCTAGCCAGTAATTCGGCAGGAGTGTCGCAAATCTCTTCAATCTAGTGAGGGTTACATCCGTATAAACTAGTAAAAAACATGAAAGATACTCAAGTTTAATATTGGTTCAGGGCGAATGCAATTCGAAACTCCTTTTGTCAAAAAATTTATGAAACCGCCAGACTATATACGGATTGGAGAAAAAAAGCCAGTTTCCCTACAATATTTCTTAAAAAGTAGTTCCAGTTGATTGGAATGGAAGGTACGAGACTCCTGCGGGAAAAGCGTGGCCAAGGGAGACCCCGCAGGCGAACAGCCGAGGGCGGACCGCCCGCGGAAAGCGAGTGCCTGGAGTGGAAATCATTACACATAGCCCTTTCACTAACCCCATTTTGTCGCCAAACTGAAACCTAATCCGTATTTGGATTAGGTTTTTGGTTTGATTAAAGAAAGTAAGTGACGATTATTTTGGAAACCAGCCGACGGGTTTTACATCGAGATTGATGTTGATTTGTTTAATTTCCTGGTATTCGTCCAAGCCGTATTTTCCTAAACTGCGTCCAATCCCGCTCTGTTTGTAACCGCCCCATGGCGCCTCGACATATGTTGGATGATAATCATTTACCCATGTGATGCCTGCCCGTACCTTCTTGATCACACGCAATCCTTTTGCTCCATCATTCGTGAAGACGCCGCCTGCAAGTCCGTAGTCTGTATCATTTGCCAGTTTAATAGCTTCTTCTTCATCTTTGAACTTTTGAATGACAACGACTGGACCGAAGATCTCCTCTTGTACGATGCGCATGTCAGGTGTTACATCGGTGAAGACAGTCGGTGCAATGAAGTACCCTTTGTCAAGACCGTCATCAACAAGACGGTACCCGCCTGCCGCAAGTGTCGCACCTTCCTGTTTGCCGATTTCAATATAGTTCAAAATGCTATTCATTTGCGCTTCGCTGACAATGGCCCCCATGTTGCTGTCTTCTGCAAGTCCAGGTCCAACTTTAATTTTATTTGCGCGTTCAACATAGCGTTTTACATATTCATCATAAATACTTTCTTCAACTAGAATTCGGCTGCCTGATGAACAAACTTGACCGGCACCGAAGAAGATGCCAAATAATCCATAATCGACGGCTGTCTCTAAATCTGCATCTGCAAAAACGATGTTAGGTGATTTACCGCCAAGCTCAAGGGAAATTTTCTTTAAGTTGCCCGC
This sequence comes from Peribacillus sp. S4, assembly GCF_046715815.1. Classification (NCBI taxonomy): domain Bacteria; kingdom Bacillati; phylum Bacillota; class Bacilli; order Caryophanales; family Bacillaceae; genus Peribacillus; species Peribacillus sp. S4. The sequence goes on from NZ_CP175708.1 coordinate 3,361,617, forward strand.
TGCCGCCTTCATGATGGAGCGGCCAACATCCGTACTTCCTGTAAATGAAACAATGTCAACATCGTTGCTTTCCGCGATGGTTTGACCGACAACGGTGCCGCGGCCCATCACCATATTAGCCACACCTTTCGGGATGCCTGCTTCCTCCAGGATTTCGAATAATTTCATTGCTGTTACAGGTGTTACTTCAGCCGGTTTATATACAATGGTGTTTCCTGCCGCAAGCGCCGGTGCGATTTTCCAGACACTCATTAGAAGTGGGAAATTCCAAGGTACAATCAAACCGGCTACACCTACTGGCTCACGAACAACCATCGCTTGCACGGGTGCGGGAACTTGATACGTTTCCCCTTCTGGATGAAGGACCAAACCAGCGTAGTAACGGAAACACGCGGCGGCATCAGCAATATCGAAACCTGCCTCTGCTTTAAGTTTCCCGTTGTCCATTGTTTCAAGAATCGTTAACTCTTCGGCCCGTTCATCAATTTTATCAGCGATTTTATATAGGTAGGAAGCACGCTCCTGTGCTGTTAGGCCTGACCAGATTCCACTTTCAAAGGCTGCCTTCGCTACTGAGATTGCCCTTTCTGTATCTTCTTTGGTGGCACGCGGAGCTTGTGCGATGATTTCCTGTGTTGCAGGATTGATTACCGGGATTACTTCATTTGATGATGAGGTCTGCCACTTACCGTCGATGTAATTTTTAAGCTCTAATACTGCCGTTTCTAATATTGTCATGTTTCATTCCTCCGGTTTTCATTATTTTTTTATAATCTGTACGGGATTTAATCGTTACAGTTTTAAGACCAGTCTGTCGTCCTTCGCACGTGAGCAGCATGTCAGGATTGATTTCCGTGTTTGACGGTTTTCTTCGCTAAGGAAGAAATCACGGTGATCCACTTCACCTTCTGCAACATCCACCTCACAACTTCCGCACCCGCCTACTTTACAAGAATAAGGTGCATCGATTCCTTCCCTTAAAAGCGCATCAAGCAGTGTTTCACCCTCATGAACGCGGATGGACCGATCGCTGTCTGTAAGGTCGACGATGAAAGGATCTCTCGCCCCATCATTTTTTGCCGCAAATAATTCGAAGTGGATCGCATGTTCCGGATAACCATAGGAACTGGCAGCTTTTCGATACTCTTGCACCATCTCGATTGGTCCGCAAAAATAGACGTGCGTGCCAATGCGATGATCCATCATCGTCTCGGGCATCATTCTGCGTTTGTCTTCTGCCTGTGAAAAATAAAAGGTGCATTGATCATTGTATTTGGCTTTCAGCAGATCATAAAAAGCACATAACTCCGGAGTGCGTGCAGCATAATGGAGTTCGAAGGTTTGCCCTTCGGCGGCCATGTCTTCCATCATTGCCAGAAATGGGGTTATGCCGATTCCAGCTGCATAAAAAGCATGATGCTTAGCTTGAAAGCTGAGAGGGAAGTTATTTTTGGGAAAACTGACTTCCAACCTGGAATCTACCTTTACTTGATCATGCCAGAAAGCCGAACCTCCGCGTGATGCCTCATCACGCCGAATGGAAATCGCATATTTATTGCGGTCCCTTGGGTTGCTGATAAGGGAGTACTCTCTCTCGAAAATCTTATCTCCAGCCGGCATGTAAGTGGTCAAATGCGAACCGCCTGTAAATGCAGGCAACGGCTTTCCATCAACTGGAATCAACTCGAACTGTTTCACGAATGGAGTTTCTTGAATGATCTTGTTTACTTTCATTTGAATATTTCCTACTACCCGCATGATGATCAGCTCCCTACTTCTTCTTTTCCGATCGGGATGTATGGGTAACCAATATAACCTTCCCGTACGATTGAATAAAAAGGACCTATTTCAAGACTGGCTTTGCAATGGTCACATTCTGCAATTTCTGCTTCTTCTTCGACTTCCGACACTTCGAAACATTTCATGCAATATACGTATCGTCGTTTAGGCCCGATAATCACCGTCTGGATCTCAGCTTCTGATAGACCAGCCTCCACTCCGAGCGAGAAGATCATCACGGCATTGTTCCATGCAGCCGCAATATAAAATTGGGTGCCCATCTTTTGTGACAGGATGACTCTCTTAATCTCCTCTTTATCTTCCATTCCGTTAATGGATAGACATTCAATAGGCACTGTACCTGCAATTTCAGAAGTGAAACTTTTCGCCTGATCATATCCGGCTTGATCGGAAATGACGACAAACTTTCTTCGTTCATTCCGAGGGGTAAATTTGTTTACGATCGTAATGGATTTATCAAACAATACTGGACTATTGTACAAGGCCCTATCCTCCTACTTATTGTTTATCTTCGCTTTTTTCTTTTCATCGATACTCCTCAAATATTCGACCGATTGTGGTAGGAATGGGGCAATTCCTTTGTATTCAGCCATTGGTCCGGGAATATCCTGCAGTACGCTATATGTTAGATCAAACCACTCCTGGCGCAATGTCAAATCCTCTAGCGGCAGGAATTGAGTATTCAATACGAATAGAATGGCGTTGCTTCGTGGCATGCGATAAAATTTTTGTTCTTCAACACGTAAACGAACAAGTTTACCTGCATTTTCCGGTGTTATTTCAGAACGTTGAGGTCCCCAGACATCCATCGTTTCATAGTTGACATCCCAACGGTCCGCCATCAGGTTCCAATTGATGCGTGTCCATGGCTTTCCTGGCTCGATGGATAATAAAAACTTACGAACGCGATCTGCGAGTTCATCACCTTTCCGTGATACGAATGGAACAGGTGCATGTATCTCATCAAAGGACATCCCTTTATTCCAGTTAGCCGAGAAGAGTGCAGCGTATGAAACTTGACCCACTTCCAAATAGAAATTACTATCGCGATGAACCATTAAAACAAAATCATTATGGAAATGGCGGCCTATATAGTCAAGCGGCTCATTTGGAAGCGTGCTGGCATCGCCATACACGAATGAATCGGTTTCCCCGAAAATGTGGTTCTTGAAAGTCCATTTGTCCCCATCTTTAATGACCTCGAAATGCTCCGGATAGCGATCAGCTGCCATGTCAATCAGCATTTCCAACACTTCCCATTGCATTTCCATTGTGTGTGAAAAAGATTGAAACCTTATATGCGGCTGTTCTTCAAGGAGACGACGCTTCGTTTCCACTTGGAGTTTGTATTCTGGTGTAACTTCAATACAGTTAACGTTTGAGAGTTTTTTCAAGTCGTTTGAATAACGATAGTTACCTGAAGTGAATGGAAATGGGAATGTATCTAAATCTGTTGTTTTGAAATCTAAACTTTGTGTAAACATTGAACAATCTCCTCTCGTTCCCTAGATTCTTTAAAGTGAGTTTTTTTCTACTTAGCTTCCTTTAATTCCACGGATGGACGCACCATGTCAACTTCATAACGGAAAATGTATTTAGATGAAACATAGTAGGTGACTAAAGCGACAAAGTATGTTGGAATTCCGGCAGCTGTATAAAGGAAAAAGTCACTTGCTTCAAAAGTCAATGGATTATAGAGTGCCCAGTAAACGATCGTTCCAATGACCACCGTGAGAACGGCAGACGGGTTAATGCCTTTCCAATAAGTATAAGAGCCTTGTGTGTCATACAAATCCCTTATTGAAATGCGTTGGCGCTTTACAAAAAAGTAATCTGCCACGACAATGCCGCCAAGTACAGCCATAATGAAGGAAATGACAGCAATGAATGAGCCAAATGCATCGTAGAACGTTGAGCTTAGAAGCAAGAATATAGTCGGTACGGTCGTTCCCATCGCAATCATCCATGATTTTTTCGGGAATACAGTTTTAAAGCTGACAGCTTGTGAGTACATAAGGAAAATGGCTGCACCGACATTCCCTACCGAAAGTAAAATCAAGCCAATGAAGCCGCCCCAACTTCCTGCGATGGAAAACATCCAGTCAGAAGGATTAAGTGAACCAGCGACTAATGCAGCAAGGGCCCCAACTAAAGCAGCGATACAGACGATGATTCCATAGCTGTAGAATCCCGCTTTAAATGCGCCTCCTTCTGTTTTGGACAAACGGCTGTATTGGCCAAGATACGGAAGCCATGAAAAGCCGAGACCGATATTTAATTCCAGGGCTGTCGCGAATGAACGAGAAGTCGTTTCAAAGGGTTCAGAAGGAAGTATATGGGCAACTTTCGTGAATCCCTGTCCAAACAAGACAATTGCGAGAAGGCCAAACATGAGAACCATAAAAACCGGCACGGCCACTGCGGTATATTTTTGAATCGCTACCGGTCCCCTCACAGTTACAAGAAATGCACAGATAAAGAGTAATATCGAGAAAAACGGCGCCCCCATTGCTTGGCTTGAAAAAATTGCGGGCATCCCCAGCCAATTAGCAGACTCTGCCAACGCCTGGCCGGACATAAAGAGCGCAATGGAAATGTAGCCGAGGGTCAAAATAAGAAAAACAAAGAAAAAGATATTGGATCCTAAATAACCAAGTGAACTTCGAAACCCAACAAAAGTGTCTATGCCATAACGCGCAAAATAAAGGGTAATGGGAACAATCAACAGCATAGGGAAGGCGTTACCGAATAAAATCGCTGCAAGTGACTGCTTCGCGTCAAGCATTGTACCTGTATATCCGCCAGTCAACAGCCCAAAAGATGAGAGGCCAATAACAACTTGAACTAAAATTAAATCCCGTAGGTTAAAAATCCGGTCGTTTTTACTTGCCGGTAAGAACCCAAAGGCCACATCCTTTGAAATGGAGGAATTCTCTTTGCTCACACGCTTCTCTCCCAACTATTAAAATAATGATTGTATGGCTTGGAATGAGGCTGTCATTGTTCTTCGTGACCTAAACAACATTTTAGACAAATGAATAGATTAGGTAGGCGATGATTAAAATCATGAAAAAAATAGAACCTGTCGCATCACTCCATTTCATTTTTTCGATTTTCACGGCATCTTCCTGCTCATACGCATTGATCCGCTCATTCAAATCTGAATATAGATTTTTAATAAAGGGATCTTCAGAATTGATATTCTGTTGGAACTGATTCTCTTTATTCAAAATCGCTTCTCCCTCCTTTGCAATCATGCTTTCTAGTCCCTTCTCTTTACTTATTGCAATAACCATGCCAATCAGAAAGCACTATGCTAACAGGGTTTTCAATAGGAAGAATATTCATTTTTGAAACTATTGAACAATTGTGAAATTTCTGTAATATGAAACTAGGAAGTTAAATGAAAGGCAGGTAGACATAAATGGATCACTTCACCTCTGCACTCTTGTCTATTTACGATCAGCTTATTGTGACAGATAAAAATGGCACCATCATGAAATCGACCGGAACAGGGAAAACCTTATTCCATACAATTAAATCCGCTAATGTCGGTGGTTCCATCAAGGATGTTGAACAAGATTTATTTTCCACAAGCTTGGCAGAAGAGATAATGGGCAAAAATGAGAAAAGATCTATCATTCAGTCCTCATGGCAGGGTCATGAGCTGCTGATGACGGCATACCCAATTGGATCCGGGGCATGGGTCTGGGCTTACAAAGAAATTAAAGACTCATATCCAGATACATCAAGGGGGCAATCGGGACCATTAATGGAATCGAAAAAGCCAACTTTTCCATTTGTGATCCGCAGTAAACCGATGCTTGATGTTCTGCATAAAATGCAAATGGTTTGTGATGTCAGCGCAACCGTCCTTTTATTGGGGGAATCCGGTGTAGGAAAGGAAATAGCCGCCAGGGCCATACATAATATGGGTAATAGAAGCGACGGACCATTTATACCTGTCAATTGCGGCGCCATTCCGGAAAACCTGATTGAAAGCGAACTGTTTGGCTATGTAGAAGGGGCTTTTACCAGCGCACGGAAAGAAGGCGCCAAGGGAAAATTCACTCTGGCCCATAAAGGTATCTTATTTTTGGATGAAGTGGGCGAGTTACCGCTTAACGTACAGGTAAAACTGCTTCGTGTCCTTCAGGAACGAGTTGTCACACCAATTGGAAGTACGACCTCACACCCTGTTGACATTCAAGTGATTGCCGCAACAAATAAATCGCTCGAAAAAATGGTGAAAAAAGGTGAATTCCGAGAAGACTTATATTATCGTCTTCATGTCGTGCCTATCCATCTTCCGCCGCTAAGAAATCGTGTAGATGAGATCCCCCACCTGGTTCAGTTTTTTTTACAAAAGTACAATACACTGTACAATCGAAAGGTAGCGTTCACCCCGGATGCAATCGACTTGCTTTGCATCTACCAATGGCCCGGTAACGTGCGAGAACTTGAAAATACAGTTGAAAGACTTGTGATTACTAGCGGAATGCCGGAAGTGGATGTTGCTTTGGTTAAAGAGGTGCTTCCATTTAAAGGGCCCAAACCTCTTTCACTACCTGTCATCGATTTCCTAATGCCATTGCAGGAAGCCGTTGACCTTGTGGAAGAACAACTCATCAACATGGCGATGGAACAATATAAATCATTGAAACTGGCGGCAAAGGTATTGGAAGTCAGCCAGCCGACGATGAGCAGGAAATATAAAAAATTACGAAATAAAATGGAAGAGGCAAGCTTTTCACCAGTGGATAAACGGGCCATTTTAGAAGAACAAATAAACCAGCGGCTTCGATCCGTTGCCGTTGTAACCGCAGCTATCATTCCAGCTGAAGAGGTTATCAGTCTACAAAAAAATATGAACCGGCAAACTTCCTATTCCCAGAAATTAAAACAAAAACTTACCATGATTCAAGAAAAGGAAGGCGTAATTGAATGGGTCTTTATATTTATCATGTCGGAGGATGGACGTCTGATTCACCTTGTTGCAGACAAAGGCTTTGTAATTGAACCGGGGGAAGAATATATGGGTCCCCCGGAAATGGTCAATGTCGCTTACCAGGCGTTTAATGGTAAAGCGGGTGTTACTCCCATATACGAAGACAGGTACGGTGAGTGGAAAACAAGCTTTGCGCCAATCATCGATGATGACGGCAATATCGTAGCAATTGTCGGATGTGATTACAGCAAAGCCTATTTCAATTCAGAAATGCAACGTCTCCGCAAACAGCTAAACATACATGTTTGATTTCGGCGTGCAGTCCCATTATCGAATTGGAGCCCATGGTAAAAAAGAAAAGCTGATAACAGGAGCCGTTTTGAACGGGCTTCTGCAGTCAGCTTTTTCGTTATTATCAAACCATATATATACATCTACATAGAAGATCTTTTTAAAATCAAGTATCTCAGAGATCCATGGTGGATTTCTAGAGCATGCCTACATCCATCGCTCCAACTTTGGAGCTTCCCTCGATTGCAATGAATGTAGGTATTTTCATTTTTTCCATCAATTGATTTTGAACAAATTCTTGCATTTCCATTGCAGAAATATTTTGTGTAAATCCAGTATTTTTAGCACTTTCACTACCATCTTTTTCAGTTTTCCACCTCATTCATCTTTAGAAAACGGCATTTCATCTCCTTATACTTTTAACACAGTACTTCAACGTTAAATCCTCCGGGTGCTTCCACGTAGAAAGTATATCTGTGTATGTGTTGTGGAGGTTTTACCTTGAATCCATCCTCCTTCAACCTCTGATTGATCCTTTTAACTTGTTCTTCATTTTCTTGAATGAATCCAACATGAAAAGTTTTGGGGTATTGTACATTGCTTCCTTTCATCAGAGTCAATATGGAACCATCATCATCTTTCATTGCAGCGAACCCATCTCCCCTACTTCCTGCACATGTCAATCCAAAGTATGTTTCTAAAAAGTCACGTGAAGCTGTAACATCATTAACAGTTAAATTTATGTGATTGATTTTCATTACTTCCCCCATTTTTAATGTTTTCTTTTCCTTCTCTCAACATGCTTCATTGTCCTTAGCTGCATAAGATAAAAGCGATCCTGCTTAAGTAAGATTCGTATATTTTAAGTTCATATGACAGAGTTGTTAAATAGCACCCATACCTTTTTACCACAGCTCCTGAAGCTTATCCAACAGGTCGTCGAGGCGGTAAAATTGCGAGGCACATCCTTGGACTATACCCATTCCCATTACTTGCTGAAGCCCCTCGACTGAAGCGAATCCAGAACGCATGATGAGTTTTGTCTTACCCTCGTGTTCAACAAACGTCAACGTTACCAGTATAACTGGCATACCGTCGGCTGCGTTGCCTTCTTCATCTGCAAACATGTCCGTTAAGACAATCTTCACGGGTACGGTTATTTCTTGATAAACAGCTTCCCCCAAGATTCTTGGTTATAAAATTCACCTTGGTTTTCATCTGTGCACGGCATGCAATAATGCCATAGGCCGTCAGACTTAAAATTAAACGCCCGATTTTCCGTTTGCCATCCACTCGGTCCCCACCATTCAGCCAGTGCTCAGAAAAAACAAGGTCCCGCTGCCCGTCAAATATACGTTCCATGACGAGATCCCGCCCCTCTATACTCGTTGTGATGTTATTAGTCACTTTGTTATCAGACATTTCCATTCCTCCTTCCTATTTTCGTAATATGATATTCCATCTATTTCGTCAAAATGTCAGTATTCCCCTCCCAAATAATCATTCAAGTGACCGCAGCTACAAGATTAAAAAAAGGTTAACCAGTAATAACTGGCTAACCTTTTATACGAACGGACAATCAATATAGGGACTCTATTACAATATTTTTTCATTTTCCAAGTTTGTGTTCGACTCTGCTTTCTTAGCCAATTTAAATTTATAGAATAATATACAGGCTACCAAAAATCCTATTCCATAAAACAGTCCAACTCTTTGAGTAGGGTCAAAGGCAAGGAATACTAGAATCAGCGAACAAAAGCCTAAACAAAACAACGGGACGAATGGGTAAAACGGTACTATGTATTGTAAGTCTTCCGTTTTGCCACCCGCTTTAATAAATTTCTTTCTAAACATATATTGCGATAAAGCAATTCCCATCCATGAAATCGTGACGGAGATACCCGCTATGGACATTAGTATCACGAACACAGTATCCGCCGCAATGAAGCTAGTCAATAACGAGAGAAGCGAAAAGCAGATTGTAAAAAGAAGGGCATTCAAGGGCACTTTCCTTTTGGACAATAGACCAAACACTTTTGGTGCCATCCCATCATGGGCCATCGACCAAAGCAACCTTGTAGATGCATAAAGACATGAATTCCCCACTGAAAGAATGGCTGTTAATATAATGAAATTCATGATACCTGCTGCATAAGGAATCCCCGCTATCTTCATCAAAGTTACAAAAGGACTTTCCAATAAACCTAATTCCGAAGAAGGGAATATGGCGGAAAGGATGATAATGGATGAAATGTAAAAAACAATGATTCTAAATAGTACGTTTCGAATGGCTTTAGGAATGTTTTCTTCAGGTTTTTCACTTTCACCTGCCGCTATTCCTATAAGTTCTGAGCCTTGATAAGAAAATATTACATTCATCATTGTCACAAAGATAATTGTAATGCCGCCAGCTGGAAATAGACCAGAAGGTGCCAAATTCTCGAAGAATGGGGTTGGACGATCAGATAAAGAGACAAAACCAAAGATACCAGCGATTCCAATCAAGATAAACAAAATCACTGCAACGATTTTTATTCCAGCGAACCAATATTCCGCCTCTGCAAAACCTCTTGTCGTTAATGCATTCAATGTAAATAAAAGCACTATGAACACCGCACACCAAATCCAGGTAGGACTATGGGGGAACCATTGTTTCATCAATATTCCTGCTGCCGTAAATTCAACTCCTGCAGTTGCGGCTGAGCCTACGAAATACATCCATCCTAGAGAGAAACCAGCGGAAGGCCCAATATATTCGGCAGCATATTTTTGGAAGGATCCTGTAACCGGCATATGAACGGCTAGCTCGCCAAGGCAGACCATGACCATATACAAAATAAGACCGCCTGCTAGATAACCGATCAGGGCTCCTCCTGCCCCCGCTTGGTTAATCGTATAGCCAGCATTTAAAAAAAGGCCTGTACCAATTACTCCGCCAAGTGAAAGCATAAATAAATGGCGTCTTTTCATTGAGCGTTGCAGCTGATCATTATTCTCCAGTCCATACCCCATATAATCACGTCCTTATCTTATCTATTAGCCTATGCCTTCTCCGAAATCATCTTAGAACCTCAATGAGAGACAACTAAGGCCGCCATCTTGTTTTTGAAATTCAGTCATTTCCACTTCAATCACTGTGTATCCCAATTCTTCAATCTTTTTCTTTGTACCCTCAAACCCTTTCGGCACAATAACGCAGTCGTTCATTCTAACGCAGTTACCGGAATATTCTTCTTCCTCTTTTACGATGATTTGATTAAAGCTAGAAAAAGCCTCATGATTAATGAATTCTCCTGCCACTAATAAATTATTGTCTCCCAGATAATTGACACCCGTTTTTAAATGAAAGAATTTCTTAAGGGGAATGATGGTCGTGCCATAACCATACTTACCCATGATATCTTTGAACTGCAGAGCACCTGCTTCATTCGTTCTGGTTGAAAGGCCAACATAGAAGTGATCCTCAACTTGCATTACATCCCCGCCATCTAACATACCTGGAGATTGAATATATTCGATTGTGTCATAAAAGTCCTTTAAAACTTCTTTCATTTCATCAATCTCACCATTCCGGCTTTCTGCTCCAGGATTGGTTACAAGGGCACATTTGGGCGTCAACACCGCGGTATCTTCTACAAACGTGGAATCAGGATACCTCTCATCCGATTCGAGAACGGTCACTTTCACACCGCATTGTTTTAATGCTTCTACATAAGCCTCGTGTTGTACAAGCGCTTTTTCATAATTCGGGTTTCCTAAATCCGATGTTGTTAAGCCATTTACAAAACTTTTTCCAATCTTTCTTACAATCGCGTGATTAAACATATATATTCCTCCTAAATAGGTTGATATTTTTTAAAATGTGGGTAATTCACCTTTTTGAAATGAAATTCCTTTTTGACCTTTTTCTGTTCAAGCAGTTGCTTAACTATGACAAAAGCGAGAGAAGAGACAACCGAAAGCCTTACTTAACTAAAAGGGGTGTCTCTTCTTAATCCATGCTTTCTCAATTATTTTGATGACCGCATAATTTTTCCGCTATGCCTACAAAATATCTTACTCCATACCGTAAAGCCTTCTCATCGATTTTAAATTTAGGATGGTGCAAAGGATAAGCTTTTCCAAATTCATTATCATGGACGCCTAGAAATTGCATGGAAGAGGGAACGATTTCGGAAAAAGCCGAAAAATCTTCTGTCCCAAACATAGGATCATCAACCTGGATGATATTATTTTCCTCAAAAATACCTTCCATGACCGTTCTTGAAATATCAACGGCAGCTTTATCATTCACCACCGCTGGATACCCTAAATACCAAGTGACTTCACATTTTGCCCCATGCGCTTCTGAAATCCCCTTAACGATTTGCTCTAGATACTCCCTAGCTTTCACTCGGCTATCAGCGTCCAAGGAACGAATGGTACCGCCGATTTCTGCATATTCAGGTATGACATTGAGCGCACTTCCTGAATGGAATTGGGTGACTGAAATGACAGGTGTCCTAAGAGCTGAAATTTTTCTGGAAACGATATGTTGAATATTCGTCGTTATTTCTGCACCAATGATAAGCGGATCTACCGTTAATTCCGGAGTCGACGCATGACCGCCCTGCCCTATGATTTTAATTTCAAAATCATCGGCTGCTGCACAGAATACCCCTTCCCTTAAACATATGGTTCCTGTTCGTTCATAAGGAGTAACATGCAATGCAAATGCATAATCCACTCCTTCCATGACCCCTTTTTTCACCAATTCCTGAGCTCCTCCTGGCAGAACCTCTTCGGCATGTTGGAAAATGAACCTAATTTCTCCATTAATCTCGTCTATTTTCCCGGAGAGGACTTTTGCAGCACCTAATAACATCGCAGCATGTGCATCATGTCCGCATGCATGCATAACCCCAGGATTTTTTGATTTATATTCAATATCCGCTTCCTCTTCAATCGGGAGTGCATCAATATCTGCACGAAAAGAAATGGTATTCGATTTTCCGGGTGATTTTTTTGCGCCTTTGAGAACCGCTAAAACACTCGTTTCGGTAGGTCTTGTCACTTCTAATCCTGTAAAGGTTTTTAATTTCCTATAAATGAATTCGGAAGTCTGGTGTTCCTGATACGAGAGCTCCGGATTTTCATGAAAATGGCGTCTCCATGAAATCACTTCATCCACAACTGTCTCCTGTATTGTCTTCATCATAAATGCCTCCTAGATCACTTAGTGCCAATATTCAGATTTTTTAGATCTTTAAAAAGGGCCATACTGTATGCTTTGAGCAATGATCAAAAAGATAATCGCTACGGCAACCTGAATCAAAAGAAAGGGAAATACCCATTTTACCCATTTCGTAAATGATATGCCGGCCACTGCCAGTCCAGCCAATAGCACTCCAGAAGTCGGAAATATCATATTCGAAATCCCATCCCCTAATTGGAAAGCTAAAACTGCCGTTTGTCTTGTCACACCCATTAAATCCGCTAATGGAGCCATGATCGGCATCGTCAATGCTGCTTGTCCGCTTCCTGAAGGAACAATGAAGTTAAGGAATAATTGGACAATGAACATTCCGATTGCATTTATGGCGGGAGGAAGCTGCTCAACCAATCCTGCAGCATAATATAAAATGGTATCAAGCAATCCGCCACTTGTAATGATGACCAAGATTGTCTGAGCAACACCTATTATCAATGCCCCGGAAACCATATCGCCTGCTCCTGAAATAAAACCATTAGCCATCTTGGACGGAGTCAAGCCTCCGATTAGGCCCATTATGATCCCGCTTAATAAAAACAAGCCGCCAATTTCACTTATATACCATCCTAATTTAATAACTCCATAGACTAATAGGATGAAATTCACCAATAAAATAATTAAAGCAGCGCTATGTCTTTTGCTCATCCTAAAGTTTTTATCAAGTTGTCCATGGTCTTCACGCCTGAATTTCCCATACTCCCCCAGTTCAGGGTTCCTTTTAACCTTCATTGCATGAAAATAGATGTACAATACTGTAACGATATAAAAAACTGCAAGAAGAGCGATTCGCAATCCCATTCCCGAATACATGGGCAATTCTGCAATGCTTTGGGCAACTCCAACATTAAATGGGTTCGTAATGCCCGAAATGAATCCAGTCGCCAATGTTCCAAGGATGACGATCGCAAAACCAGTAAGTGCATCAAAGCCTAATGCGATCGTCATTGGAACAATGATGGCGATATAAACTAATGCATCTTCAGCAGAGCCGATCAGTGTCCCTAATGATGCGAAGATTAATACCATCAACGGAATAAGCAATTTTTCTTTTGTTCCGAATCGGACAGCCACAAACTTAATGAAGGAATCCAGTGCTCCTGTTGCCTGCATGATTCCCAGTGCTCCCCCAAACAAAAAGACGAACAAGATAATTGACGCTCCTTCAATCATCCCTGCATGAATACTGCTGAACATTTCCAATAATCCCACAGGTGTTGATTCTACGAATTCAAAAGAAGTGGGATCGACTACACTTCGGCCATCCTTTTCAATTCTTTCATATTTGCCTGCTGGTAAGATATAGGTTAGAACCGTCACTATCACAAGTACGATAAACATTAATACAAAAGGATTTACCCCTTTTTCCGGCAACTCCGTTAGTTGGTTAAGTGGCTTATTATTCTGGTTAAGCGGCTTGGAAGTGATTGGACCATTAGGAAGGTCATTCATCTTAATACCCCCGGTTAAAGTTTAATGCTATTAATCCAGTTTTCCTGTCGGACCATCACTTCTCAACCAAACACTTAAACATACTCTTTATTAACTTCTCAAGCAAAACGGGCGTATGGACAAAGGCGCTATCGATGTGAAGGCGCTCAGTACGCTGATGGGCATCCTTGCCGAATGGCCCCACATTAAGTACGGGTGCCTGAAGTTTTCGCATATCGGCAAAAGGAATGCTGTAAGTATCTCCCCAGACTGGTGTATTTTTTTCAAAAGCCGTCCAGCCGTCAGAATCATCAGTATATTGAACATAGCTTAAATCGCAAAGGCCATTAAAATAATGAATTTGGCTGACTTCTTCATCAAACTTTCTGGCAGTTTCCTTCATTAATTTCACAGATTCGATGATAAGCGGATCATCGGACGAATTGACGGCTGGATAATATGGCGGTGCGAACAGCAATACAATGGCGGGTGAAAGCTCCTGACATTGTATCATCAATTTTTCAGCGATCCGCACTGATTTTTCCCGTTCATCCAAATCCTTGTTTCCATTAACTTCACTCTTTATTTGCTCAACAAAACTCCCGCCAAATTTGCCCTCGGCATATGAAAGTAACTTTTCGTAGCGTAATACTTGTACTTCGCCTACACCTTCAATTTGTTCACGCAGGCAAAGTTCTTTATAAGATTCATTGCATTTCATCGCTGCTTCGTTCGCAACCTGCTCGAATAGATCCATTATTTCTGCAGCTGTTCTTTTCATGATGAACACATTATAAAGCGCGGCTGCCCGATAAGGTGTCTGTGTTGAATATTGTAGTTTTAGATCTTTTTGCTGAAGCGATACTGGTAAAGGTGTTTCCTCGCCAAGGTCACTTTCCAGAAAAAGAGTGTTCCACTCCATGAGCTGCGTGAGAAACGAGGCTATATAGTTAGCGGTTATGCCCTTTAATGGCTCGCCTACATGAGTTTCTTTCCCATAAAAAAGGGCAGCGGGCATGATTTTCCCCAAAGTTCCGGAATAAATATAATGATTATTATCACCCGGTTTCTGTGAAAAGGACGGTTCACTATTAAAAAACATTTTATAGGAAAGGTCATATTTATCACGTAAAGCCACAAGTTCTTTAACTGCAGCCCTCATTCCCGCAGAATTCACTTCCTCATCCGGAACCGTTAACAGCAGGAGATTGATCGGCCATTGTTCGATGCTTGCCTTTTCGATGATAGCCATATGAAGGGCAAGCCCCATTTTCATATCCATCGTTCCTCTACCAAACAAGTACTTTCCTGATTCCAGATCAATGCGCGCTTCTTCCGGCAGATCATCTTTCCTATCATGAAGTTTTTTCGTGAGCTCCTCTGGTTGAAATGCAAGAGTCTCAAGGTCACCGTATTCTTCAGTATGAACCGTATCAAAATGGCTAATTAATACTACGGTCTCCTTGCTATCGGGATGTTTATAAAAGGCATTGACAAAATTCCTTCCTAAATCTGCCTCGTGAAGCGATAAGTGTGCCGGGTTCCTTTTAAAATAATCAAGCTCCCTTAATTTCTCTTGCACCTTATAAGGGAACGTTCGCTCCCCTGGTGTAAGAGTCCGGCTTTCCCAGCTAACAAGTTCACACAACAAAGCACGGAGAGTTTCTGGAGTATCCCATAGTAATTGACTCATTTCAATCCCCCTTCATCAATATTTGTACGCACCACCGGGCAGGTTAAACAGGTAGGACCTCCAGTGCCCTTGAAACTGATTTCAGTTCCTTTGTACTCATAAACTGTCGCTCCCGCATCAATTAACTTTTGCTTCGTGTAAGCGTTACCAGAAGGTATCACGCAAACCCGCGGAGCAATGGCAAGCACATTACACCCCAAGTTCAAGTACTCATCAATCGGCACTTCGATAAGCTGAATGCCTCGTTCAATAAGCAGTTTTCTGAAAAAGACAGGCATAAGGCGGGAATGAACTACCGCTAAATCATGGTCGACCATGCTGATGAAAGACATGAGATGGAGACACTCTGCCTCTCCTTGATCATGCGGAAGCTGAACTACGATGAATTCATCCACAAGATGTGCGGTCATTTCCTTTAATTGCCGAATGGCTTCAGCGTTTGTACGATAACCATGCCCGACAACCAAGGTCTTATCATCAAGCCAAACGATATCACCGCCATCCGCGACCGCATCACCCGTTAAATACCCAATGATCGGGATGTTCTTTTCCTTACAGTATTCCTTGTATACAGTCGCTTCAGGCTGCCTTGATTCTTTCCCCGACTTTAAAATAATGGCGCCTTGGCTAGTGAATTTGACTGGGTCATGCGCATATAAGGAGTCAATGCCAACTACCGAAGATGCTGGCAAATAATCGATGTTTGGGACATATTTCTCCAAAATGGATATAAAGTCACCATACTCCGTTAGCGCTTCGTTGAAATCCGGCTCTTCCAAAAAGTTGAAGTTCTCCCATGTTTGGCTTAAATGCTCTTGACTAATAAAAGCTTCTTTCGGATGTTTTACAATGACACGTTCCAATGGTTTGTACATGGACGAACAAAATGTCACTGCCTCCCCCTCCTTTTCCGTAGAGCGGAAAACGTTTCCGCTAATAGGAATTTTTCTTTTATTATAAATTTAGTTTTGGTATAATGTCAATATGTTTTAAATTTTCAAATAAATTAACTTTTTATTTAACTTGTATGGAAAGATAGGTGGTTTTTATATGCAATCAATTGACCGCGCCATGAACGTTATAAAGGTGCTGGTATCCAATTCTTCGGAAAACTGGCTGTCAATTACGGAACTTTCCCAAGAATGTGATCTTCCTGTCAGCTCCATGCATCGTTTGTTAAAGGCAATGTCCTTGCATGGATTAATTCAACAGGACGGGCAATCCAAACAATATGGTTTGGGGAATATTTGGCTCGAATATGGTTTACGCATGTATGACAAAATGGATTACATTAGTCAAATAAGACCTGAACTCGAAAGGCTTATGAACAAAGTGGAGGAAAGCGTCTATCTAAGCCAACCAATCGGGATGGAATCACTCGTTATCGAAAGGATCGACAGCGAAAAGAGCCAAATCCGGGTTTATGACCAGCTTGGCTCACGTGTACCTATGCATATCGGGGCTGCCAATAAAGCGATGCTCGCCTATATGCCATATAATCAAACGAAAAAAATCGTAGATGCTCTTCTGCCAACTAAAGAAAGAGCAGCTTTTTGGGATATATTGCAAGAGACTAAAACGAAGGGACATGGGATCAGTCACAGTGAAAGAACAGAGGGAACATGTTCTGTTGCCGTACCGATATTGAACCATTTTGGGGAAGTTCACGGTGCGGTGAGCATTGGTTTTGTAAGTTTTAACCTGACAGATGAAAGACTCGATTTCCTCATTAAGAATGTGATGGAAACTGGGAATCGGGTTTCTGCAAAATTGGGGTATAGGGGACCATGATAATAAGAGAGAAGTGGAGGATTATCGGATAAAACAAAAAGAAGATGAATCATATCATCTTCTTTTTGTTTGGCTCTTTTCGTAAAGATTGTTGTTTTTAAAACGAAACTATTTTAGGTTGATTGGAGCGGAAGTGCGAGACTCCTGCGGGAGCTGCGGGACAGGTGAGACCCCACAGGCGTTTACGCCGAGGAGGCTCACCGCCCGCACCAAGGAAAGCGAGCACCTGGAGGGGAAATCAACCACACTGCACTACTTCGTAAATAGCAACAAAGTATGCGAAAACAGCCTTTCGTTTTATATTAATCGCTGCCGGTCACAAATAAATCTTCTTTAAAATAGGCGAGGACCTCGCCGGCCACCACTGGTTCGCCCTCCAATACCTCCAAAGTTTCTATTTTCCCGCTGACACCAATATCAATGATTTCCACACTTCCATCTGCCTTCTTAATCTGAAATAAATGTTCCCATTCGTAAAATCTGGAATTTTTGGATATTGAAATTTTTTCAATCCTGCCTTCACAAGGGCTAAGAATCACATCAACGTACATTTACATCATTCCTTCCTTCAGTATTCTTCAAAATGAAATGGGGTTTGTAAAACTAACCTTAGAAAGTTTTGGAACTCAGATATATCTTCTTGTTCAATGCCAAGGGTCGGAGCCCAGTACTGATCTAAATTAATATCATTGGCACAAAGCAGGATCATTCTTCCGCTTTGCATGGAAGTCACCATTGCTTTACCGAAAAACTGGGCCGAATATACAATGGTTACATCATATCTATAATCTTGTGACAATAAGCAATAATGATGAATAGCCTGGTTTTCTTTATTTTCGGAAAGAATATCAAAATTCAACGGATTGCCTCCTTTCTTGTAAACCCTAATTCGTTCAGAACCTGATCCACCCCCGAAGCTGAGATGCTTCTGCTATTTTGCGAATCCCTTCAATATAAGCAGCCACTTTCATGTTCACGGAATATTTTTGTGAAGTATGGTAGACATTCAAAAAGCTGGCCGTTATCTTTTCCTTCAATCGTTCATCTACAAGCTCTTCCGTCCAGTAATAACCTTGATTGTTCTGGCACCATTCAAAATACGAGACTATCACCCCTCCTGAATTCGCCAAAATATCCGGGACTAGCACTATACCTTTATCATCGAGAATCTTGATCGCTTCCTTTGTCGTCGGCCCATTTGCTGCTTCAATCAGGATTTCACATTTTAGTCGTTTTGCATTATCCTTATTCACCACTCCGCTAATGGCTGCGGGGATCAGCACATCACACTCTTTTTCCAATAATTCTTGATTGGATAATGAATCTTTGTATAAGTTCGAAACGACCCCAAAAGAGTCCCTGTTCTCCAAAAGGTAAGGAATGTCCAATCCATTCGGATCATATAAACCTCCAAGTTCATCCGCTATTCCGACAACCTTTGCCCCCATTTCATGTAAATACAATGCTAAATGACTGCCAACATTCCCGAATCCCTGGATGATTACCCGCATGCCCTCAATGGGAATCCCCTTTAAATCACAAATCATTTGAAGTGTATATAATACGCCCTTGGAAGTGGCTTTTTCCCTGCCCTTCGATCCTCCTAATCTCAGAGGCTTTCCTGTAATGAAGCCCGGTGAATCGAATTCCCTGATGTGATCATATTCATCCAGCATCCAGGCCATGATTTGTGAATTCGTATACATATCTGGTGCCGGGATATCTTTTGTAGGGCCCACTATTTGACTTACTGCCCTGACATACCCTCTGCTTAATCGTTCAAGCTCAGATGAACTCATCTGTCTCGGATCACACACAATGCCGCCTTTTGCCCCTCCGTATGGAAGATCGGTTATTCCGCATTTCAAGCTCATCCATCCGGCCAATGCCTTAACTTCTTCAGGAGTGACATCCGGGTGAAACCGGATTCCCCCTTTCGTTGGACCGGCTGCATCATTATGTTGAGCACGATACCCTTGAAACATCCTTGTCTCGCCATTATCCATTTGAATAGGAATACAGACTTCCAGAAAACGCATTGGCGCTTTCAAAAAATCAAAAACCTGCTCTGGATAGTCCAAAACATGAATCGCTTCTTTTAAGATATCCTGGAATTCTTGCAGTGGATTATCCAATTGACGTTTTTCAATAACCTTAATTTCCTCTGACATTTTAGCACCTCACTTTTATTCTTATTACTTATTAAGCAACTTTCATGCCAGCTTTGAGGATATTGTATGAATGGCACCATACCGCCATCTGTCCTCACCCATATCCCACATACAATCATCAGGACATATGTATTAATTCATAAGCAATTCAGATTTGCATATGTAAAAAATGATGATTAAAAACATAAAAAAACGCATCCTTTTAGAATGCGTCCGGCTGTAGTCAAACCCCGATAATAATAAATTCTAACGTAGCCTCCAGGCACTCGCTTTCCGCGGGCGGTCCGCCCTCGGCGCCTTTGCTCCTGCGGGGTTTCCCTCGACACGCTTTTCCCGCAGGAGGCTCGCACCTTCCGTTCCAATCAACTTTGTTTATCTTTTAAATAGAACCCTTTTGCCTACAGTCTTATTTGTTTTTAAAAAAGAAGTATTAAAACTTGAAGTCAAAAGGATACTTTCTAAACATGATTCTATTAAGCGAAATCGACTTTAAATGTTATCATTTGGAGCAATCGAACATTTGGTTCGTATAATTGAGGCCGCCATTGATATCTCTTTTCATTTATGACTTGGTAAAAGATATGTATACAGAGGTAGTACGCCCAAGTATTGACCCAGTCATTTTGGTTAAAATGACATTCATTCAATCTACTCTATTTTTTCGATTGATGCATAACTATTGAAGAGGTAAATACGAACGTGGCCTATGCTGGTTCTTAGGTTATGTCAGATAAAGGACCTCACTTCTCTACTACTTATGAAAATATTCGCTGATGCAAAAGAAAAGCCATGGCATGCTTTGGACAACAAGCGGACGTAAAATATTGTCGGTGCAGGCGACTCTTACATGAATATAAAGAAGATATCCAACTGGACAGGCAAGGGCCAGAAATGGTCGCGTTCATCTATCCAATTAAAAATCAAAAAGGTTTAGGAATGAAATCATTCCTAAACCTTTTGAAGTCTATAAACTGAAGCATCCTTATCGGATGCGTTTTTCCTTCGAAAATCTCATAGCTGAATTTCTTCAACTTGGTATTGGGGCGGTGCCTTCCTGAATGCCTTTGTGATATATAATAGATAACAAAAACCAATAATGAACCAACTTGTCCCCATTATTAGGGAACTTGCCTCAAGATTGATCCATAGAATGCCAATTGCTATAGCTCCAATTAAAGGCATAATTAAGTATTTAATACACCCCTTTATCGTTCGGTGCTCCTTTTCCCGAATGATAAAATGGCTGATCACTGAAAGATTTACAAAGGTAAATGCCATTAATGCACCAAAGTTGATCAGTGACGTTGCTGTCACTAAATCAAAGAATAAAGCCGACATTGAAATGACTCCAACTATGAGTACATTAATGGCTGGTGTCTTCCACTTGGGATGAATGAATCCAAACCATTTTTCCGGAAACACTTTATCACGGCCCATAACATACAAAAGACGGGAAACGCTGGCATGTGATGCTAGTCCCGAGGCTAGCGTATTGACGAAAGTCGTACAAAGAAAAATGGATTGAAATAGCTTCCCGCCTACATAAAGGGCGATTTCCGGTAATGCAGCATCCGGTTCCTTAAAACGGGATATATCCGGAAAAAAGAGCTGAATAAAGAAAGATGCGGTAATGAAGATGATTCCACCCCATAGCGCAGTTAAAAATATCGCTTTTGGAATCGTTTTTTTCGGATCCGGCGTTTCCTCAGATAGTGTCGTTACCGCATCGAATCCCAAAAAGGAAAAACAAAGGATCGTAGCCCCGGTTATTATGGCCGAGAAGTCCATCCCTTCATTTACGAAAGGCATTAATGTAAACACTTCTCCTGTACCTTCTCCATCATTCAAACCTTTGACAACAAGAATGATGAACACTGCCATGATGGCAATCTGAATTAAAACAAAAAGCGCATTAAAGTTAGCAAGTACATTGACGCTCCTGAGATTGAGAATGGTGACGATTGCTACGAACAATACTACCCAAATCCATGTAGGAACTCCTGGAAATAATGCTGTCAGATAAATTTTGGTCAACAATGCATTGACCATAGGTAAAAACAAATAGTCCAACAACGAAGACCATCCTACCAGGAATCCTAAATGCGGGTTTATCGCCTTTTGCGTATAAGTGTAGGCAGAACCTGCAGCAGGAAAAACCTTTACAAGTTTTCCATAGCTGGCAGCTGTAAAAAGCATCCCCACCAATGCAACGATATAGGCAGTCGGCACATGGCCGCCCGTAATCCCAGATACAATGCCGAATGTATCAAATACGACCATGGGGGTCATATATGCTAACCCCATCATAACGATTTGCCATAATTTCAGTGATCTTTTCAATGTAACCTCATTTTCCACCTATCATTCCTCCTTGAAACCGCTTTCAAACTAGTGAGTTCAATTTCTTAACTAGAATAATCCCCATGCCTCCCTCTTTTTTAAAAGTTTTACCTGTATACCTTTATGCAATTTCTGTGCCATATGATTTCGGTTTCTCTCGACAAACGAAAAACACCTTAATTCCTGTATTCTTACCGGCAAATGATTGATTCACAGATATGAAGTCTTTCAGTATCTCTTCATCGGCGATTCAATTTCCCATAACTTATTCGCCTTTGCATACACAAAGCCCATATTATCTGGTAAAAACCCTCTTTAAATCACTCACAGTGACTTGGCATGGTAATTGCATGATTAATCATCTATAGGAATTCATTTAAATGAGTTTCAAAATTATTAAGCTATAAGAAAATGGAGGAATAGAAAAATGAAATATCCTTTATCACCTGATGTTAAACCAGAGTTTTGTACCACCGGATCATTTATGCGCTTACCTTCTTCAAGGGAAAATGCCAAATTGGCAGTAGTAGGTATGCCTTTTGATACAGCTGCTTCATTCAGGGTAGGAGCCCGGTTTGCTCCACAGGCAGTCCGCCAAGCATCCATGACGTTGTTTCCTTATCATCCCATTCACAAGGTATTTCCTTTTGACGAATGTAATGCAATTGATATCGGGGATGTTTCGGTGATTCCCCATAATATACATCGAAGCTATGAGTTAATTGAAAAGGCTATGTCAGACTTGATGAAAAACGGGATCATTCCAATAGGCATCGGAGGAGATCATTCAGTAACATTGGCTAATTTAAGAGCAGCCGCAAAAATCCACGGTCCTGTTGCACTTCTTCATTTTGATTCACATACAGATACTTGGGATACTTATTATGAAGAAAAATACTGGCATGGTTCCCCGTTTATCCGTGCATATGAGGAAGGCTTGCTCCAAACGGATAAAGTTTTCCAGATTGGCATCAGAGGTACGCTCAATCATCCAGGAGATTTAGATTCCAGTACAGAGCTAGGGTACAATGTGATAACTACGCCCGAGCTGAAGAAGAGAGGAATCGAAGATGTCGTGAAGGAAGTCAAGAAAACCATTGGGGATACACCATGTTTCTTGACATTCGATATTGATTTTGTCGATCCATCCTGCGCTCCTGGAACTGGCACATTGGAGGTCGGCGGTCTAAATAGCTTTGAAACCCTTGAGATGATACGCTCTCTGCAAGGATTCAACTTTATTGGGTTCGACCTGGTGGAAGTCCTCCCGCCGTATGATCCAACACAAATTACATCACTATTGGCAGCCACCATCATTCATGACTTTGCCAGTCTAGTAGCCTTACAACTAAAAGAAGAAGAAAAAAAGGAGAATTCAGCCGAAAAAAGTTTATAGGACAAGCACTGGCCATATAGGTCGATACTGTTAATCGATCAGATAGATCCAAGCTAATGATATAAAAGTCTAAGTACAAAATAAAAAAGTCCTGAAATTCAAAAAGCACCTGTTTATGAAAACAGATGCTCAGACTGTAGACAAATTCGAAGAAAGTGAATTTGTCTACAGTCTTTTTTCTTTAAAAATGTTCCAGCTGATTTCAGAAATCCGCTCCCTTTCCGCCGACTGTCTGCCAAGCGTCTGTGGGGTCTCGGCTAGCCAGCTATTCTGCAGGAGTGTCGCAAATTTCTTCCATCCATTGAGGTTTCATAAAACAAAAAAACATTAAGGATCATCTAATCTTCCTTTAAAATCATGGTTCTATGTGAAATCATTCCGAACCCCCTTTTGTCGACAAACTGAGCATCTTAGGTGAAAGCAGATGCTTTTTTTCTATGTCATCTTTATCCTTGTCCTGCTACTTCGACTATAAATCATTCCATATAACAACTTCGTCTATCGGTGTAGGAAAATAAAAAAACACATCCCATCTGAAAGAATGGAATGTGTCTTCATTTTATTCGTCCGATTCTATCCCGGGACGATTGGATTGTGTTGGCAGGGTGTCCCAAAAGCTTGCATCGACAGTTTCAATTGAATCATCGGCAATGGCTCTGACAGCTGCATCCAAAGTGGTTACCGTTTGCTTTATTAGATAGCCATTACTTTTTTGTCCAAGCGCTACTGACTCGACATTGTGGTCCGACATACCTCGCATCTCAAAGAGCAGTGTGGCAATATCATAGCGAACGGCTGCACCATTACGGCCTATATTTTCTCCAGAACCGCCATCATACCTACCAATATGCCCCCACCCAGTTGGTTCAATGGAGTTATATACGACAGCACCCAATTTTTTTGAGGCTTCTAACACTTCAGGCTTTACGTTCGGGTTTGTAGGATAAAGAATTGAACCTGAAACAAGTTCACCGTCCGTTTCGCTTAGCGTCCCTTGATGATGTAAATCTATCATGTAATCTATATCGTATTTCGCAAATACATTTTCGTGTAAAGCCTTTACCTCTACTTGCATGTTATCAGTTTTTTTATCATGCTCACGGTTCAAGTCAATCCCATTTGCATTTGCCCGTGTTAAATGCCGATCACCTTTTGCTAAATAATCATCAAGAGGGAAATTAACATCTCCCATGGCTCCATCTGCATTTAACATGGGAATGATCAATATATTGACATTATCCAAAATACCTTTAGTCTTGTTCGTGCCTAGATGTTTAATGAATTCGAGTGCACCCTCGGTAGTCAGTTGTTCATTTCCATGCTGTTGCGTCAAAAATAGTATGGTTGGATTCTTAGGATTTGAGATGTACTTCGCTAGGTAAATGTCCCTTCCTTTTACCGTTTCCCCGATTACTTCCAGTGCCAGCCTTTCTTGTTTAGCATCCTGCGTTTTAAGATAGCTCACCAGGCTTTCATATGTATTAAGATTTGAAGTTGTCACTTGTCCATTTCCAGCACTGGGACCATTTCCAACCGCTCCGACAGGTAACGCAACAGCTGTTACTGCGCTTAACGTCATTAAACTAGATAATGAAACTGATAGAACCTTCTTTTTAAAATTCAATAAAAACCCTCCTTATCAAATATAATAATCAGAAAAAATTACTATTAATAATATTCTGACACTTTTGCTACTTTATGTTAATAGTGAAAAATGACTATGTTTCCAAATAGTTTTCTTCTACCAAAAAACATTTTTGTTCCCGATGAAGAAAAACCAGACGGACACCCGTCTGACGTTGATTGGAACGTAGGGCACTCGCTTTCCGCGGGCGGCCAGGGGAGCCTCCTCGGCTTTCGCCTGCGGGGTCTCCCCTAGACGCGCTTTTCTAAGCAGGAGTCTCGAACACCCGCTCCAATCAACTTTGTCTTACCTTTTAGATAGAACACATTTGCCTAGAGTTCCGTCTGGTTACTTCAATATATGCTGGAAGTTATAATACTATCTTTTCCTCACTTTTAATTATTGCCTGCCCTCCGTCAGTGGAATTGACTCGTATTGTTCCGGATTGATTTTATATACAGAGCCATCAGTAACCCCATCGATTATTCCATATAGGCCTCTTTCAACTGCTTTAATGAGCATGCCTTTTTTCTTTTGGCCAAAAGACTGAGTTTGACCTCTAACTTCAAAGAGTACTGTCCCGCTTCCGTTTAAAGCAAAGGCTCCTAAAGCCGTTCCAGGAAGGTTTTGATTTTGCGGATACAAGGATATATTCCCATATGGAGAATTCCCTTGTGCTTTCATGGCATTATATACCGCCACATTCAATTGTCTGGAAAAATCATAATTATAGTTTTTTGCATATTTTGCATAATCCTGTCCTGAATGCGAGCTTGGATCAGGAACAAATTGAGCGGAAATCGAGTAGGTGACTAAATCATCCGTTCCATCAACTTCATAATAGGGAGCTTGGTGATGCAGGTCCACAAAAATCTCCACCTTACCGTATTGCTTCAGTAGAGCCTTGTAAACATCACGTGTTGTTTGTGATTCAGGTGTTATGAACCAACCAGGGGTGGATGATTTTCCAGGGAAGTCTTTAGCTTGAGGAATATAATTTAAATCAGGATTAAAGTCACGATTAACATCGAAACCTGGTTTGGACTCATAATCGAATGATTCATTTTTGTATGTATAGTAGTTCCAAGATGGATTGGCTCCTGCTAACTGCGGAAACTGGTCGACGACCTCTGCCCAGGTCATATCATTTCCGCGACGGTTCAATTCAGCGGCATCGGGATTCATTTTAGGCAAAGCTACCAAGGTAATTTCTTTACGAATTTTTTCCGCTTCAGGTGAGTTGGTCCCCAAAAACTTCAAGATATTCAAGATGGCATCCGTACCAGTTTTCTCATTCCCATGGATCTCACTTTGAATGAAAACGACTTTGTCGCCAGTTCCTACGGTTGCTTTATAGATTTCTCTATGTCTATTGGAATATCCAGCTACCTCCACTTTTACTTTACCTTGGCTATCACTCGCAATTTGTTCTAGCTTTTTCCCTAGTTCAGCATGATCTGTAAAACCTGAAACCGAATAAGTTTGTTGAATGGGTGTTCCCGGGGATGTTTCATTAGCTGCAAATGCTGGTGCCGCAATACTCGCCGATAAAACGGCAACTCCCAGAGTTGAAATAACCTTCCTGTTTTTCATATGACAACAATCACTCCCTTAAAATATTTTTCTATCTCATTATACAAAATGGAAAAGTAGAAATATGTTGGAATTTGGTGTCGTATTATGGCTATTTTATGATGCTGCCACCAGCTTTAGCTAAAAGTTGGGAGCTGCACTAATATATACTCTTTTTATGTTAGTGCAAAAATGCATATTTTCCCACAACAACGATCCTTGTTGCCGGATGCCTTTAACTATATATATATTGGCTATGCATTTAGTCGAATTGATGATTTGTACTATAACATCACATTACGTTATAATAAAAGAAAAAAATAAGAGAAAGGGGAAAATATGAAACTCAACACTCATAGTTCTACGCCATTATATATGCAATTGAAACAATCTATTATTGAAGATATAAACAAAGGGATTTACTCTCCTGGCGAAAGATTACCAACCGAAACAGAATTATGTGACATATATGGAGTAAGTCGCATTACTGTTAGAAAAGCGGTTTTGGACTTGGTGGAAGAGGGTCTTCTAATACGCCAACAAGGAAAGGGAACATTTGTCCAATATCCTAAAGTAAAAAGGGAACTATTTGCTGTTAATGGTCATGCTGAATATATGTCCGAATTAGGGAAGATACCTCAAACTAAAATCCTTTCATTTGGGATCATACCCGCACCGGCTAATATTTCTAAATCCTTGGAGATTACTCCTGAAAGTGATGTTCTTGAATTACAACGGATCTTATACTATGATAATCAACCTCTCACCTTGGAAATTTCTCATTATTCCTTAAAGGTTCTGCCTAATTTAAATGAACATGTCCATAACTCCGTATCCATGTATGACATCATAAAGCATAAATATAATATAACTCCTGTTCATAACACCAAACTTTTAAATATGGTATTGGCAAATGCAGATGAAGCAAAATTTTTAGAGTGCGAAGTGGGAGATCCCCTTTTCAAAGTGGAGAAAGTGGCATATGACGCAAAGAAGCAGCCCATCCATTCCTCCTACTTATATTATCCTGCCAATCGCGTGACCTTTACGATTGATAGTTCCATGTCGCAAGAAAAAGGTAACGAATCCCCCTCCTAATCCGGGATCTCGTTACCTTTTTCCATCTATAAATCATGTTAAACCAGCATATGGTCAGGAATATATTCTTTACCATACCCAAAAGCTCCATAATCCTGACAGGTTTGGGAGGCAGCTAAAGCTCCTTTTTGTAAAGCTTTATTTACATCTTGCCCTTGGACATACGATGAGAGAAAACCAGCAATAAATGAATCTCCCGCCCCCAATGTATCTACAACTTTGGTTTGAATAATAGCTTGTTCATATAATTGATTTTCAATTGATAAGAGTGCTCCCTTTTCCCCACGAGTAACACATACCACTTTTGAGCCGAACGAATGCACCTTTTGAATCAGTGCATGGCACTCTGCAGTGTTTAAATTACTTCCTGAAAAAAATGCATATGTCACATACGGACAAACTTTTTGTAAATAGTGTTCCTCTTGATTTGTCGAAAAATCAAAAGAAATGTCAATGAGTTGGCTTAATGATGGGAGGTTATGCTCTATATGGCTATAAACACTTGTATGAAGAAGGTCGTGTTGCCGAATATAATCCAAATCCTTGTCATTCAGTACAATCCCCAATCTGGATTGAATTCCCCCTCTATTGGAACCAATGAAAATTCGGTCCCCGTCCTTATCCAACGCGACGACGGCCATACCGTTCTCTCCTACCGCTTGTCTTACTCTACTAATCTCCATCTTTTCCTTTTGCAATACCTCCAACACATGGTCTGCCGCCCCATCATTTCCTACAATGCCAATATATGAAGATTGCTCATCATTTAAACGATTGTACATGACTGCCACGTTTAATGAATTGCCGCCGGGATATATCTTTCCTTGGTCTTTATAATAATCTACTACGTTATCCCCAATTCCAATTAGCTTCATGCCTGTTCCCCCTGTTATCATTTTACACTTCCACTAGCAATTCCACGGATAAAATACTTCTGCATGAATAAAAATAAAATGACGATAGGTGCCGCTGAAATCGTTAATCCAGAAAGCAACACTCCCCAATCGGTTTGCAATGCATCTCGGAATTGCATTAAACCGGCAGGTATCGTACGTAAACTATCATCATCTATAAAGATGATGGCGAACATGAATTCATTCCATGTATAGTAAGCTGTTAAAATTACCGTCGTTAATAAAATAGGTTTACTCATGGGTATGAAAATCCTAAAAAGGATTCCAAGGTTTGTGCACCCATCCAGCCGGGCAGCCTCTTCCAGTTCTTTCGGAATGGACAGGAAGTAGGCACGAATCAACAAGATGGTTAGCGGAATTCTGTATGCTACATAAGGTAAGATTAGCGCCCAATGGGTGTTATATATCCCAAGCTTCTGAATGATATTATACAAAGGGATCAGGCTTACTTGAGGAGATAGCATCAAACCGCCTAAGCATATGACCAAAATGAAAGCCTTTCCACGAAAATCGAAGCGAGATAATCCGTATGCACCTAACGCACTTACTAAAACCGTTAGCATACAAGTCATGCCAGTAACCATGACACTATTTAAAAAGTAGGAAGAAATCCCACTATTCCAAGCTGTAACATAATTTTCAAACAACCATGTATGAGGAAGTGACCAACTATGGTTAAAAATTTCCTCTGTGCTTTTGAAAGAACTGATGACCATCCATAATAAGGGATATGCAACAACAAGAAAGTAGGCGATCAAACCTGCATAAACAAGGGCTATTCTCATATTATAGGTTTTTCTTTTCCTTGCATACTCTAGATCTTCCACAACTAATTCCGGTACTCCGACCGTTGATTTAGGCATCTCCATTATTAGTCCTCCTTTCCCGTTTTAAATATTTTCATTTGTACAAGAGAAATAAGTAACGTAATAATTAAGATAACCGTTGCTATGGCAGAAGCATATCCCATCATATCTTTTGAAAAAGCCGTTTTATATAAATAGGTACTCAGGACTTCCGAAGAAGTTCCCGGTCCCCCTCCGGTTAAGATATATGGCTCATTAAACACTGTAAAGGCACCTGTCAATGTTAATATTACTGCGACGAATGTCATTTCCTTTGTTGCTGGAACCGTAATGTGAAAAAACGTTTGTATTTTATTCGCTCCATCCATTTCAGCTGCTTCATATAGTTCAGGTGAAATTTTTTGAATGGATACGATATATAGCATGGCTATATAACCAATTGATTGCCACTGTGAGACAGCAATGACTGCATAGATTGCCGTTTCACTATCACCCAACCATGGCAGTGCTAAATTATTCAATCCAATCATTTTAAGAAACTGATTTAACAACCCTACTTCCGGGTTGTAAAAAAATGAAAACAGCAATGCGATGACTGTCATTGAAACGACGACCGGCAAAAAATAGACTGTGCGAAATATAGGTGAAAATTTACGGATTAATTTATCTTCTAAAACAGCTGCAACAATTAACCCTCCAAAAACCTGGAAAACAATCGAAATGACAGCATAAAGAATATTATTTTTTAAAGCTTCATAAAATACGGGATCTTTAAATAAAGTAAAGTAGTTATCCATCCCTACAAATGCTTTATCTGGTGAAAATGTACTCCAATTATACATACTATCGCCAATATTCTGGAAAATAGGAATATAAACAAGCAATAAAAAAACTAAGGCTGGAAGAAGATATAGATAAGGTACAAATTTATAGGGTTTTATCATTAAAATATCACTCCCTTAATAAAACGGAAAAATGAATTCCCTTATTTCCCCGCTTCAAATCTAACGGTATCAGCAGCTTTTTGAACATCACGCATAATTTGTTTAGGTGTTTTATCTCCATTTAACATCATTTGTGTTCCGGTTAAATAGGCATCTGCAATACGCGCATCGATGCTCATGTCAAACCATGGGGCCATTTCTTTTGTGTTTAATATGCTTTGAACCGCCTCCAGCTGTTCCGGGGAAGAATTATTTTCATTCACCGTATCTTTAACTGCACTATACTTGCCCACATCAGTGACTAGTTTTTCTCCCATATGTTTAGTGGTTAGAAACTTTAAAAACTCCATCGCTTCTTTGGGATGCTTTGTCTTGGAAGAAACCATAAAGCCTTCAGGCGATCCCGTTAGATTTGTTTGATTACCCTTTCCTCCTTCTACCTCAGGAAAGTTAAACATTCCAAGTTCAAACTTAGTGGGTCCAAATAACTTGATCTCTGCCGTTTCTGCATAAAACATAGGTGCTTTACCATTTGAAAATTGCTGCCTTGCATATTCATGATCTATTGAATTAGTATTCTCATTAAAGTAAGGTAACAACTCTTGGAATTTCTCAAGCGCTTTTATGTAGTTGTCATCCTTGAATTTTCCGGTTTTTCGATTATAATCCATTGCCAGCACTTCCGGACTAACCAGACGTTGATTCAATGTGCCCACATAATGGGAAATTGTCCAAGTATCTTGACTGCCGAATTGAAGAGCTGTGTAGTTATTCTTTTTTAACACTTTTAATACATCGATAAAATCATTCCAGGTTTTAGGTGGGTGTATGTTCAATTTTTCGAAGACATCCTTGTTATAGAAAAACATTTTCCCATCCATTGTTACGGGGACACCATACACCTTATCATTAAATGTATATGGTTTGACTTGGGATGGAACGAGTTGAGAAGACCATGTCGGATCGTTTTTATAATAAGAAGTTAAATCCAAAGCTTTATTGCCTCGCACAAACTGACTGGCAAATTCATCACTCCAAGAGAAATAAATATCAGGCGGATTATTTGTACCTGTCATTACTTTAATTTTGTCTTTATACGAATCGTTTAGGACTGCTTCGGTTTTAATATGGATATCGGGATTTTGTTTTTCAAATTCTTTTACAACTTCATTAAAGTAAGTTTTTTCCGGTTCCTTTGGCCACCTATGGAAAAATGTTAAGGTGGTTTTTCCAACATCTGATTCTGAAGATGTTCTTTCACCAGAACATCCCCCAAGCATTAAAGATAAACTTAAAAATGATGCGAATATAAGTTTTGTTTTTCTCATGAATACCCTCCTTTTTATAAATGCTTTTATCATCAGGAAATTATACTATAATGTTATAAAACATTATAGTATAATTCGCAAATAAAATATACAGAATATTAAGTATTCTCTAGCTATCAGTATTCTACTTTCCACATATAACGCCTTTTGCTTAAGGGATGATTACGCGCTTCCGCTAATTCTTCTGCATATTGACGTAATACTCGATTTAAAATAAGCGGTGCAATATATCCTTTTACTTCTTCATCAATACCATCAAGATCATACTGCTTTGCATCTAACACCGTTAGCTTTTTGCCATAACGCTGAGAAAAAGATAATGCTCTTTCTTCCAATGGTCTTGTTTCATCCAATCCCAATAGAATGATAAACGGTACATTTTCGTCAATAATTTCGAATGGTCCATGGAAGTACTCACCAGCATGAATGGCATGTGAGTGTATCCATTGCATTTCCATTAAGATACAAATGCTGAAAGAATAGGCTGTCCCATAGTTTGAACCACTTGCCATTGTATAGATAACAGGTTCTTTTGCATGAGATTGTGCGAATACCCTTGCATTGGAAGCTTCTTGCTCCAGGGCTCTTTCATACACTGGCTGTAAGTTCTCCAAACTTGATACCAGTTTTCCGAACTTTTCATTGTTTTCCGCCATATGAAGTACACCAAAAACTAATTGATATAAAACACTGAGGTTTGTATCGAAGGCGTTTACACCGTTCCCCCATTCATATTTAATATAAAGGTCCGCATTTTGGGCCAATGGTGATGCTGGTTCGTTCGTTAATGCCACTGTAAACGCACCTTTACTTTTTGCAAACTTAGCCGCTTCAGCTGTTTCAGGAGTGGTTCCGGACATCGAGCATAAAATGACTAAAGATTCCTTCCCTAGTTGTTGTGGATTGCGATGTATAAACTCATTTGAACTATACAGATCGGAGGTTATATTTTTAGCTTCACGATCCAGTATATACTTAGCTGAATACATAATGGCAGAAGATCCCCCGCATGCTACCAAATAAATATTGTTAATTTTCTTACCCTTTAATTGATCCAATACTGTTTTTACATTACTTTTTACATTCATAACCGATTTACTCATTTTCCCACTCCTTTAATATTTGATATACAACATTATGTAATGTTATATATTGTTATATTAAAACATCAGCTTTCTTTAGTCAATGTATTTGTCAGAATATTTTATTTACTCGATTTCCATGTCCCATCAAAATTTTCATGGTAAATTTTTTCCAGATGTAAGTAATGTCCACCTGAACAAGTGACGCCCCCCTTACCTTCCCCTAATTTTCCCAACTGTTAATAATAACAATGGCATAATAAAACAAATCGTTAAGGATAATGGTGTCCAAGCTGTAGCCATAAAGTTTTGATAATGCACAAGATCGGGATGCGAAAAAATAGTAAACGTGAGAATTAGAAAAGCTAATGGGAATAGAAGTATTTTGTAATTTTGCAGTCCCATCAATTGTGCTAGTCCCAAGGCTAGTCCATAAAAGCATATGGTCAACTTAAAATACTCTGTAAAAACCCAAATAAAGGCCACTATGACCTCGACCCTTTCAAAAAAATTACCAATGCTTATCCTCATCCCCAATTTATAAGAAGGATACGTCAATCTCGCTGTATTATCAGCACCCAATACAAGGATACTGAAAAGGATCACTAAGAAAAGAACGCCGCCACCTAACAAAGTCCCTAAATAAAAGTTTTTCTTCACTTTAGCCTTTTCGTTTACATATGGAGTGATCATTAAAAAGAAAACAAGCTGAACATAAGGCAGAGCTAAAGAGTAATATGATCCCCTCAGTATCGGTTTCATGCCTTCTTCAAATATAGGTTGCAAATTTTCGAATTTGATATCTGGGATAAGAAATACGAATAATATGAAAAGCAGCAGAACAAGCCAAGGAAAAAAGATTAATGCAGTCCGGCAGATAACTTCCAATCCTAGCCGTGCACCGAATAAGCTTGTTAATATAAACAAGATCATAATCATTTCCATAGGTGTCTCAACCAGAACCTGTGTTGAAAAAAAATTCCCAATTTCACTAAGTAACGCTGAAGAAAGGTAATATAAATAAAATAGGAATAGGAGTGCAGAGATCTTACCGATCCATTTCCCAAATATTTTTTCATTAACTTCTATATAAGTCATGGATGGGTAAAGTGATGCGAGCCGGGTAAATAAGAAAACGAAACATAAACCGATGACAGTAGCTAAGATATAGGCAATCCAGCCATCCTGTTTTGCTAACGAAACAAGTACGGAAGGTAAAGTAAGTATCGCTCCTCCAATGGTGAATATGATGACCATTATAAGAAATTCACCAGAGCTGATTTTTCCTTTTTCAAGCATATTCCATTCCTCCCTAGGATAAAATGCGATCCATGAAATGAGCGAGTGGACTATATATTTTCGTTATCCAGTCTATAGGAGTGGGAATGGTAATATCCTTGATTATTAAAATACTCAACGTCATGCCAATTAAAAGCAATAAAATAAAAATGACAATTTCCTTCCAGCATTTCTTTTTAATAAGAGGGGGTATTTCGAAAAATGAAATAATAGCTCCGGTACAAACTGTTCCAATAATTGCCCACATTGGTCTTTACTCCTCAATTTCTTTTTGAAAAGAATCTGATATCGTCCCTAAATTGCGAATCTTTGCAGTAACGGTTACATTCACGTTCAAATTTGCGAATTCCTGGTCCCAATTTCCTTGTAAACGCTTCCATGCTTTGGGATCGGTTCTATGAATTTCGTCACCAAAACCGAAGATGTCACTTTGATACTTCTCTTGAAGCGTATTTATCGATCCTTCTATTTTATCCTTAATGTCTTTTGCGTATCTTTTATTCAATTCTTCGATTTTTTCCGGTTTAGTTAAATCGATTGTGCATTCTACTTCACCTATACTCCCTTCTGACGTGACATTTATATCAATTTTTGGATTTCCTTTTTCCATTTTCCCCTTGATTTTCGTTTTTGTACTAGTCGTGTTGACCGTAATTTGCTCACCTTCACATGGGATATTTACCGCGGTGGACTTAACATGATCTGTAATGTAACTAACACCTTTACTATCGTTCCTGTTTAACCAGCCGACAAGTTTATCCTTCTTGAATACTCCAAGATAATCCAAACGCAAGCCGGATTTCGGGGAGATATTTTGTGCATTCGTAACATTGCTTCCGGATTCGGGATCACCATAAACTAGAATCCCCGTTAGCATGGCCTGCCTGCCTTTGCTGACGATACTGCTGACCAGCTCATCCAAAGTGACCGTCCTTGTCGGCGCCCATCTTTTCTCTGAATTTTCCAAAGAGTTAAAAATTTTATTTGCCGGTATTTTTTCAAGGGCTGTTTGCACATTAAGCGTTTCATAAGCAGTTGTCCCCTTCGCAACAGTCATATAGAAATCCGAACGCAACTCCTTATGCCGGGAAAGGACATCCAGAGGTTTTGCAATTCCTGCTCTGGCCATTTCCTCACCAAAGACAATTTCACGAAGATGTGCGACATATAACCTCCTTGGTACATCAGTTGATAGGCTTCTAATTGCTTCAAAAATGGTGGCACCGCTTTTCCTGAAGGTTACAACCTCCGTGCGGCCAGACCGGGCATCACCTGCCAGCTCACTCGAATTTAGAACTTGGACGGTTACAAGATACCCCTCTTCCGTTTTATCAATTCCCATGGCAGTAACGATAGAAAGTTCGTTCAACTCAGTGCTGCTCCAACAGCCGGATAAACAAATTATAGGTAACATTAAGAATACCTTTAGCATTTTTTTCATCGTAAACCCTCATAATCTCATCATTTTAACTAGGTGGTTTCGGAGAACTGACATCTCCTCTGTCTGTATCATTTTTACTGATCAATCGGGGCCGCTTTAATAATGACCAATGTGGCATACGAATGATGTTGTCTTTTTGATCTTGTAAAATGAATGGTGCATTTGGAGCTAAATATGGTAAACCAAAAGATCGTATGCTATTTAAATGCAGGACCATCACGATCAGCCCCAAAATGATCCCGTATAATCCAAATGTAGCGGCAAGGATCATAAACAAGAATCGAAGCATCCGAAAAGCCATGGCCATACTATTGGCTGGGAACACAAAGCTGCAGATGGCTGTTAAGGACACGATGATAACCATTGTTGCCGAAACGAACCCTGCTTCGACAGCAGCCTGTCCAATAACTAATGCACCTACGATGGAAATGGATGAACCGATTGCCCTAGGCATCCTCACACCTGCCTCACGCAAGATTTCAAATACTACCTCCATCAGCATCGCCTCTACAAAGGCTGGAAAAGGAACACCCTCTCGCTGTGAGGCTAGACTTATCAGTAAAGGAGTAGGAAGCATTTCTTGATGAAAGGTTGAGACAGCAATATAAAGTGACGGTGTAAGCAAAGCAAGGAAAAAGGATAAATACCGTAATACTCGAATTAATGTTGCAATGTCTGCCCGTTGATAATAGTCTTCACTGGACTGGAAAAAATGCACCATCAGTGCTGGAACGACTAGGACAAACGGAGTTCCGTCAATTAGTATCGCAATCCTTCCTTCTAAAATGGCAGCGGCTACAGCATCAGGACGTTCCGTATTATAAACGGTTGGAAAAGGAGTGTATACTTCATCCTGAATAAGCTCTTCAATGTAACCACTCTCAAGAATCGCATCTATATTGATTCGATTTAGCCGGCTTTGCAATTCTGAAACCGTTTTATCATCGGCAATACCTTTTAAATACATAATCGCTACGTCTGTTTGCGTTTTTTCACCAATCTGTTTTGTCTCAAGCCATAGTTTAGGATCTTTTATTCTCCGTCGTATTAAAGCAGTATTTGTACGCAGCGTTTCAGTGAACCCATCCTTTGGTCCTCTTACTACTGTTTGAGAGGAAGGTTCCTGAACTCCACGATCGGCCCAATCCCTTGAGCCGATCGCCATTCCTTTTGGGGAGCCGTCCATCAATAACATCGTGTCTCCCGATAAAACATGGTTGAAAAGCTTTTGAAACTCTGTTATTTCCACTATTCCCCCTACAGGAAGAGTATGTGATTTTATCATTTCAAAACAATCAGGTACCGCTACGTCCAAGGCCGAATTCCGAATTTCAACCATCAAAGTGTCGAGGATGAAATCTTGGATGG
This sequence comes from Peribacillus sp. S4, assembly GCF_046715815.1. Taxonomy (NCBI): domain Bacteria; kingdom Bacillati; phylum Bacillota; class Bacilli; order Caryophanales; family Bacillaceae; genus Peribacillus; species Peribacillus sp. S4. The sequence continues at coordinate 3,398,202 of NZ_CP175708.1, forward strand.
AAGCTGAATCCGTTAATCCATCTGTATAAATGATGCCTAACTTAATTTCCCCATTTTTACCTGCTTGAAAATCCCTTATAACTATGTCTGAACTATTTCCTACCGTTTTCTTAATATGGTCTAAATTAAATTGAAGGTCAGAGGATATAAGTTTTGTTTCATGTTTCTTTGAGTCCTTACTTCTGTTTTGGGATGTAACTGGATTTTGGTTTTGATTTTTAGTTTTGCTGGAGTTTGGATTTTCGCTTTGATTCAGGTCTTCTTGTTGTTTTTTATTTTTCACCGATTGTTTATCTTCAATTAACTTCCTCAATGGGATAGGAACTCGAGATTTCAATGCTAACCCCCTCATAACCAAAAGCTTGTTAAAATTAGGTTTTCACCTTCGCTGCAATTATATCCAGGTATGTAAAATAAATCGCTGTGCAAAAAACATTATATACATGATAATCTTTTATCAAAATTTCACTTTTTCCCTTAAATCCACGATTGTTATCAACCACTTCCCGCCATCTTTTCAAACTCGGAAAAAATTTGCCTTTTAAAAGCAATTCGGCAGGGTGCACAATCTAAATCAAATCCATTGGAAATTATGTATAAAAGCATTCTATGAGTAAATGCATAGATTGCCAATATTCGCATAATCCATTCTTGGACTAAATTGAGAGAAAAAGGGATGGTTTAGAGCAAAAAAAACCCTGCAGATTTCCACAGAGTTTTTAAAAGCTTTCAACTAATTTTTGGATGGCAAGAATTAGGGAGTAAAGAACTTTTTCCTTCAACTTGTTTTCATTCCAAGTATATTAATACCTGTTTTTTCCAAACTCAACTTCATAATTGTTTTGTCCCCATTTTCCCAACACTCTTGAAGTCGCAACATTTCATTTCCGGTACATATGTACGATAAAAAGACTACGCCCAATAAGTCCTCTTCCCCATCCTAATATGGGTGACAAGGCGCCGATTTCAAGCTTCCAATGTAATATATTCAGCTCCTTGTTCTTTTGCCCAATTATGTATATAACTGAGCAGATTATATCCAAGGCCACTAGGACGATGATTTACATCAGTAACCAAATCTTGTACATAAACATAGCGTTCATTATATGAATCTTCACGCCAGCTAATACCTGCTAATGCTACAATGCTTGTATCATGATATAAAGCAAATAACCGTTTACCCTCCTTACGCATATCATTTAATAAATCTAGATATTCCTTTAAAGTCAAATCTGTACGTAACTGACTCAATATAGGAAAAGCCTGTAAAAATTGATGTTCTACAGTTAACTCCACTATATTTTCCACTGGTATTTTCATACTAATTTCTCCTAACATTTTAAGTTTAACCGCTTCGCCTTGCCCTTTATGAATCCGGATTAAGTTTCTGACATTTAAGCCTATCAAATATGCTTGATAACCTAGAGCTTAAATATTTTTCAATATGTCCAACAGTTCCTCTTCCTTTCTGCAAATATTAGATATACCAATAAATCATTTGCAAGAATTGTGCCATATCAAAGGAAATGTACACGTTCAGTGCAATTAATATCTTCCAGGAAAGTTAAGAAGGTCCCTATCAAGTACTAGGAGGAATTACTGAAAAATTAGGCCATAGTTAAAACAATATACGGTTCCTAAACCATTAAAGTTCGGGACTAAGGAATTAAATTACTTTCACTTGGACAGTAATTCTATGATTGTATAGTAGAGCTACATCAGTAAAAAGGCAGAAAATTCGCGACCGATTGATGTAACGGGGGTGGATTGTTGAAGATAGGCAATTGATGTCCGTGTGAATAACTTGAACAAGAATAGCCAAAAATAAGGAGTATTAAGAAGGAAGGAACAAACAAATAGGTGAAAAATAATGCCTGGTAGTTTCAAAATTTCATCACATCAATTGATGATTTTAATCCTCTTGTATTCGGTAGGAACGGTTATTTTACATACTCCTTCTCCTTTAGCTGGTTTTGCAAAGCAGGATGCGTGGCTTGCTGCATTATTTGGAACAGGAATCGCATTAATTTTTGTATGGTTTTACATCAGGGTTGGAAATTTATATCCTGATCTCGCTTTAGATCAAATAAATGAAAAGGTTTTCGGTAAGTTAGTCGGAAAGATGATCAATCTCACATTTTTCTTCTGGTCTTTTTCAACTGCTGCCGAGACCACTTATTATGTGGGGAATTTCATTAAAACTTTTTGGATGCCGGATACTCCTCTTGTAGCTTTAAATATTTTGTTAGCTGCAGTAGTGATCTTTACAGTCCACCTTGGTTTTGAAACTTTTACACGCACTTTGGAAATATTCTTCATTCCCGTATTACTATTACTGACTATTTTTTTGGTTTCCATCATTCCTCAAGCAAACATTCAAAACATTCAGCCAGTATTTGAAGGAGGCGCTAAACCCTTAATACGGGCGATACTTTTTTATGTCAGCGTGTTCACGCTGTCCCCTGTTATGTTTTTAATGATTTTCCCTTCAAAAGTCAATGAAAGAAAAAAAGGGGGAAAAGCTTTTTATATTGGCACTCTGATCGGAGGAATCATATTAATTCTGGTTATCATGCTGGATATCTTGGTTCTTGGACCCGATAACACCGCAAGAAATATTGCTCCAAGTTACACGATGGCAAAAAAAATAAATGTAGGGAATTTCCTAATGCGGATCGAAGCAGTAATTGCCACTATTTGGATTTTTACAACCTATACGAGGACGGTTATGTATTTTTATGTTTCGGTTGTCGTATTTTCAAACATTTTCAATATAAAAGATTATCGGCCATTTAATACAGCTTTAGGGATGATAATGGTTTTTTATTCATTGATTGTTTTTCCGACGGTCTCTTCATCCGGGGAATACAATAAAAATATATGGTTATTCCATGCAGCGGCTTTTGGTCTGGTCATGCCTTTATTATTGTTTATAACGGCTAAATTTAGAAACATCTTTAAAAAGCACCATGGTAGCCAATAATAATGTGATCATATACTGAGTGAGTTGGAGAGTTTAAAAAGAACGTCATAAAAATACTCCAAATAGTCATTTTTTCCGGGTTCAATCTGCTCGATTGGATGATCGTAATGAATATTTACGAATGAGGTGAGTATATTGAAACATAAAATAATCATTATTTTTAGTTTGGTATTTATAGCATTCATGACTGGGTTACTCATCTTTTACCTCAAAAAAGATGACTCTTCCCGATGGATGGTAGCTCTTGGGGGAATATTGGTAAGTGCCTTGCCCATTTCATTACTGTTTGTAAAAAATAATCCCTTTAACATTCCAATCATAATCGGCTATTATGTTTTTGTTTTCTGTACGACATTTTTAGGGTCCATCGCAAATTTTTATGTTGATTTTAAATGGTGGGACTCTGGACTTCACTTCTACAAAGGCATCTTCGTGGGTTTTGTAGGGATTGCCCTTTATAAACTATACATCCCTCAAAAAGCGAGAAAAGATGTTTCTAGGTGGGTCATTTTCCTTTTTGTTCTTTCACTTTCAGTCACTTCCACTGTTCTTTGGGAAATATATGAGTTCGCCGGAGATCTCACTTTTACTCATACCATGCAGCGAGGCGGTAACAAAGATACCATGTACGATATAATTTTCGGACTAACCGGCGGCCTGCTCATTTCCATTTATTCTAGTGTACAAAAATTAAAATTATGATGATTTGTTGAGGTAATCATATGAATCGTAAGCTAGTTATTTCATTAAGTTTAGTGTATGTACTTTTCATGGGGGCTTTATCTATTTATTACTATACAGCCGATGAAACTTTCAAATCACTGGTTTCGATAGGCGGTGTGGTATGTGGGGCAATTCCCCTTTCTCTGGCCTTATTTACCAAGCTTCAATTCAATTTGCCAATTATCATTTCCTATTTGATCTTCTTATTCGGTTCACAATTTTTAGGATCTATTTTAGGTTGGTATGGACTGGGATGGTGGGACACATTTTTGCATTTGTTAAGCGGTTCCCTTCTTGCTTTTACGGGAATTGCTTTATATGAACGATTGGTATACAGAAATGCAGGCAAAGAGATTTCCCCTTGGTTTGTCTTTTTGTTTACCCTTTCTTTCTCGGCACTTGGTGGTGTCATATGGGAGATCTACGAATTTAGTTCTGATCAATTATTCGGAATGACACTTCAAGGCGGGGGAAATAAAGATACAATGATCGATTTAATCGCGGATACGATTGGAGGACTTATCATTGCAGTGTGGGCTGGAGTGCGGACAAAGATTAAGTTAAAAAAAATATAAAAAAGCATGCGAAACTATTTAAGGTTGATTGGAGTGGAAGTGCGAGACTCCTGCGGGAGCAGCGGGACAGGTGAGACCCCACAGGCGTTTACGCCGAGGAGGCTCACCGCCCGCCCCGCGGAAAGCGAGCATCTGGAGGGGAAATCAACCACAACTCACTACCTGGTATATTGCAACAAAGTATGGGAAAACAGCCATTTTAAAAAACGTTCCAGTTGATTTCAGGTGCCTGATCCCTTTTCGCCGACTGTCTGTCAAGCCTTCTCTACGCAAGCGTCTCCGGGGTCTCGGCTAGCCAGTTATTCGGCAGGAGTGTCGCAAATTTCTTCAATCTAATGAGGTTTCTTTCTATTTAAATGAATAAAAAGTCATGGTGTATAACCAAGTCTGTTTTAAAATTATGGTATCATTTCCCTCAGAAAAATCGTGAAAGGGATTCGGATAAGACCATTCACCCCTATTTTGCGAATTAACTGAGACCACCATATTCCATTATAGGTCTTTTTATTTTAAAGGCTCTTTTCGTAAAGAGTTTTTAATACGAAACTATTTAAGGTTGATTGGGGCGGAAGTGCGAGACTCCTGCGGGAGCAGCGGGACAGGTGAGACCCCACAGGCGTTTACGCCGAGGAGGCTCACCGCCCGCCCCGCGGAAAGCGAGCATCTGGAGGGGAAATCAACCACAACTCACTACCTGGTATATTGCAACAAAGTATGGGAAAACAGCCATTTTAAAAAACGTTCCAGTTGATTTCAGGTACCTGCTCCCTTTCCGCCGACTGTCTGTCAAGCCTTCTCGACGCAAACGTCTCCAATCAACCTCCAAATTTGTACAAGCAAAAAAACTGTAGACAAACTCGATGAAAATCGAGTTTGTCTACAGTCTGAAACGACCATCTTACCGATGGTCATTTTTATGTTATTTAAATATGATGGAAATTATTTTTTCCGTCGTCATCGCACTATCCACCACATATGTTCCAGGTCGTAATCCGTTGGCCTTGCCCTTCTTTTCAACCGCGTCGGAAAACTCATTGGCATTTTTGATGACTTTTGCTTTTTGCAGGTTTTTACCCACATCGATGCTTGTCGAGCCTTTAGACACAGTAAGAACTGTACGGTATATGATTTTTTCCGTTGGTTCTTTTACCGTTTCTTTTTCCGCCTCCGCCTTATCTTTAACCGACTGTGCTTCAGCAATCTGATCTTCCCATTCTTTTTCGGAATGTATGACATACCCTTCTGAAGCCAGAGACTCTTTCATTTCATCTTCTGATAGTTTCTCAGACGTGCCGGTCGCTTCACCTGGACCAAAGAAGTACACTGCACCGCATAAGCCTGCGGCAACAACAAGGCCTCCGGCAAAGCTGCGCATTGATTTAGATGTCATTGGCCACATTTCTCCTTTCATTCGTCGTTTTCATGTAAGGAGTAAGCATCCGTTCTATTTCTTCTTCCGGCTGTTTTGTCTTAAGTGCGATGCTTTCAAATGAATAGCCTCGCTTATGTAGGTCGAGTACTTCACGCAACATGTTTCGCTTTTCGGAAGACATTGCCAAAATGCCTGCCTCTTGCACCGTAATTTCAGCATCTATCTCGATGTTCCTGATTTTTTCCTGTAATACATTCATTTCATCCCCAAAAGTGCTGGCAATCTGTTCCAATTGACTGTCCACTTTTACAGAGTCCTTTTTAATAAACGATAAAATGAACAGTAATACTGCTGCAGCGAACAAAATGATCAGAGCCCATTCCATCATTCTATGTCCCTCCTTAATCTTTGAATCTACTATCTCGCCTTCTAATTATATATTGATTTGTTCCAAAACTCGATTTAAAAGTACTAAATACCACATTAGTCACGTAATTATGACAAAAAAAGGCGCGGGAAGGTCATCCATAACTATAAATAATGAAAAAACGAAAAATAAAACTTCCATTTGAGGACCATTTTACCATAATTCATTCATCATTCATACCACTATTGGTTTATTAAGGTAAATGATCTGTATTTCGACTCCTCATACTTCAAAAATTTTTTCAACACATATAACAGGCCATTCCATTGATCATCCACATGTGTCACTGCGTTTACTTTTCTCTCAAAAAGGTCCAAGAGTATATTAAATGACAAACATGTTTCCAAACGATAAGATATATATAGGTTCCTTTTCCTATTTCATTAATAAATACGATTTTACAGTGCCATATATTTATTGGTGCAAGATAATAAGGAGGAAACAATGAATATCAAAATAAATAATATACCCGGTTTCATGCAAAACGAAATCGAACAACTTCAATTAAAGTTGTCCCCCTTGTTGAAGAAAAATATGAAATACGGTTTTTTTTCAACGGTGATGATAGGCTTTTCCATCATTAATCTTTTTTTTCTCTTATTTAAGAACGACTCTTTACCCATTTCGAAAATCGCACTTGGAATCTATGCATTGGTGGGAGCTGTTGGATTTGCCTTATTAAAAGAAAACAAACACAACCAAAGAGAAATAGTGAAAATGAGTCAAAAATATATGTTGGAGAGAATCAAAAAAAGCAACTATTTAACAGATGCCAGAAAAAACAACTACATTAAACGAGTAAATGAGCATCCGCTTACTGCCATGAATGTTTTTTTTGAGTTTCTTGCTGAAGAACAACAATGGAAGAACAAATCCTCCCACTCCGAATAAATAAAAGGAAGTTCGCAAATTCCATAACAAATAAGGCAAAAAAGGCGGCACAAAAAAACAACTCAACCAGTATGCTCCGGTAAACTGCCGAATCACACTGGTTGGTTGCTTAGGTTTTTTCATTTACAAATTCTCCATGAACGTTCCTTTTTTAGTGCATTCCAATAGCGAGCTCAGTGGTTAGTTCTGGAGCTTATTTTCAATGAGTTCATGAAAATAGACTGCAGCATGTTCTGTTGGAGAAAAGATTCCATTTGTAAATGCCTCGGAACTTAATCCTTTTTGCAGTTTTTCCACTAGATCAAAATCTTCCTGCCGTACTTGATCAACAAATTTAAAATATTCTTCTTTTTCTATGGTTGTTTTTTCATCTAAGGAATAATCCCGATAAATACCTAACGACGTCACAGCATCAACGGGAATTACTTGAATGGTATTCACGTTTCCGTCTCCTGGATATACGTTAATCATCATATTTGGCCAAACCCAATAAAAACGCGCTTGGTCCCCTTCGCCATTCTTGCTTGCTGTCATATATTGATAGGTGAATTTGTCATGTGTCGTTGTGCAAAAGTTTGCTAAATCAAAGGATTTAGCAAAGCCAGGATGAGCAATGGAACAATGATCACATTCAAGGTAATTGTCAACAACGGCCTTCCAATTAGCTTTTACCACACGACGGGTTTCCCTAACTAGTTTCAGTGAATCAAAGAATGGATACTCTTTCATTTCCTCTAAAAATTCCCGATATGCTTCTGCCATAGGGGGTGCATTTTTGTCAAGATTGACAAAAATCATGGCATTCTGAACTTCTATGCGAATGGATTTCATACAGCTGTGTATCCCCAGCTCATTCGTTTTAAAATTAGGGGCTCTATTTACACTTCCATCTAATTTGAACGTCCATCCATGGTATCCGCATTGTAAAATTTTCTTATTTCCTTTATCGGCGTTTTCTACTTTCATTCCGCGATGAGGGCAAATATTGTAGAAAGCACGCAGTTCACCATCGGTCCCGTGAGAAACGATAATAGGCTCTCCGGCGATATCCAATGTCATGAAATCGCCTACCTTTTCCACTTGGCTTGCATGCCCCGCCAAAATCCAACTCTTTCTGAAGATCTTTTTGCTTTCTTCATTGAATACCTCTGGATCGACATACCGTGAATAAGGCAGTGTTGGGCTGAACTGTACATTTTCTTTCGTGGACATTTTGAAATCCCCTCCTGTTTTTGATCTAATTTACAAGTTTAAAAACGCTTAATTCTATTTTAGTTATATCCGATCCATATAGACTGTCTTGACTTCTGTATAGAATTCAACGGCACTCTTCCCTTGTTCACGGCTGCCCGCACTTGAACTTTTACATCCGCCAAATGGCATTTGCGGTTCGGTTCCTGCCGTTTCCGAATTGACATGAACAAGACCCACTTCAACATCTTCAATAAACCGTTGAGCCAATGTTAAATTGTTTGTACAAATTGCTGCGCTCAATCCATACTCTGTATCATTTGCCATCTTAACTGCTTCCTCATAATTTCCAGCCTTAAAAAGGGCGATGACTGGTCCGAAGATTTCTTCACGTGCAATGCGGGCATGTTGAGGAACATTTTCAAAGATAGCCGGCAGGACATAAAAACCATTCGCCAATTCCGCTTCTGCCGGGATCTCCCCTCCGCATAAAAGTGTAGCTTCTGATTTCCCAACATCGATCATTTCAAGCACGCCATCGCGTTGTGATTTAGATACAGCCGGACCTATATATGTTTCTTCGTTGAGCGGGTTGCCCACTTTTAATTCTTTCGTACGTGCGACAAGCCGTTCCCGGAACTCTTCATAAATTCCTTCCTCCACAATCACCCGGCTAGTGGCTGTGCATTTTTGCCCTGTGGATTTAAAAGCTCCGCCTATAGCTATTTCCACTGCTTTTTCAAGATCAGCATCGGCGAGGACGACAAGCGGGTTTTTCCCTCCCATTTCCGCTTGCACTTTCTTTCCATGTTCAATGGCTTGTTTTTGAATTTGCTGACCTACTTGATTCGAGCCCGTAAAAGATATAGCCTTCACATCAGGATGTTCCACTAATGCAGCACCAATGACGGAACCCCTTCCGAATACACAATTGATGACACCGGGCGGAAGACCCGCTTCATCAAATGCCTTTAGCACATGATGGACAGACTTAGGTGTAAGATCAGCAGGTTTAATCACGACTGTATTCCCGTAAATCAGGGCCGGCGCCAATTTCCATACAGGGATGGCGATAGGAAAGTTCCATGGTGTAATCAAACCCACCGGACCGAGCGGCGTGCGGGTAGTATATAAAAATGTATTGGCATTGGCTGAAGGAATTACTTCCCCGAGTGGCTGCCGAGCTTCAGCAGCATAATATTCAAGTATGCTGGCAGCCCGATTGGCTTCCCCCATCCCTTCCAAGAATGTTTTCCCTTCTTCCTTTATCAAATCTTGACCTACTTCCTGCATGTTCTTTTTCAAAATATCAGCTACTTTTTGCAAATATGAAGCACGTTGCTGAAACGAAAGTTTTTTCCATAAAGGGAATGAACTTTTCGCGGCTGCCACTGCATCATGTAAATCAGCCGCCGCACTAGATGGAAATTCTCCTAAATTTTCACCATCATGGGGACTAAGATTTTCTCTATACTCCCCTGTAGTGGGTTCTTTCCATTTTCCATTAATATAATTTAAGTAACGCATACTATTTCCTCCGTATTCTATTATTCTACTTCTCTAAGTTATAGGTTTTGCTTTTAACTGCACTTCTAAATGAATCTTAAACGACCGTATTCTTATATCTTGCATATAATAATCACTATTGAATAAAATCATTGGTCTGTTCAGTTGTTAAGGCTGGCACCTCGACGTTCCTTCGCGCATATCTGAAATAGTAAAATATATAGCAAGCAACGACGAAGCCCAATCCCCAATACAACGAAGTTCGCTGTGTCGGATCATAAGCGGTGAACACGAAAATACCTAGACACATAATGATGCAGAGAATCGGGGCAAACGGGAAAAAAGGTACTCTAAACTTCAGATTTTCAACCTTTCCGCCTGCTCTGATATACTGCTTGCGGAATCTGTACTGTGCGAACGCAATCGCCATCCAAGTAAGCACCCCTCCAACCCCGCTTATGGAAAGCAGCACAACGAATAACGTTTCTTCCGCTACTACACTAGTAAGCAGAGACAGCAAGGCAAAGACCATGGTGACTAGTAAGGCGTTCATAGGTACACCGCGCCGATTGAGCTTTCCAAATGAAGAATGTGCCATACCGTTTTGAGAAAGGGAGAAAAGGATTCTTGTACAAGCAAACAGACCCGTGTTTCCTACAGAGAGGACCGCTGTCAAAATTACGAAATTCATAATGTCTGCTGCATAAGGAATGCCTACCATTTCAAACACGGTAACAAATGGACTTTCCAGTACACCGACTTCTTTCCAAGGAACGATGGCCGATAGAACAAAGATTGCCAGTACATAGAAAAGCAGCACACGTATTACGATGTTTCGAATCGCTCTCGGAATGCTTTGTTGCGGGTTTTCCGTCTCTCCTGCTGCAACACCCATGATTTCCGATCCCTGGAAAGCATATACGACTGTCATCATCGATATGAAAACACCAGTGAACCCTGTAGGAAATAGTCCATCTCCTATAAAATTGGAAAGGAACGGGGCAGGTTGTGCATCCTCCATATGAATCAATCCAAACATCGCTGCTGCACCGATAATTATGAAGAGAATGACGGCAAGCACTTTAATCCCGGAGAACCAATACTCGGTCTCTGCAAAACTTCGCGTAGTCAATGCATTTATAATGAATAAAAGGACCGTAAATATCACACACCATATCCATACTGGTATATCGGGAAACCATCTGGTCATGAGCAAACCGGCCGCTACAAATTCCAGGCCTACGTAAAGAGCCCAGCTTAGCCAGTAAATCCAGCCAATGACAAATCCAGTGGCGGGACCAATAAATTTCGTTGCATGGACCTGAAAGGAACCGGACACCGGCATCACTACCGATAATTCACCGAGACAAATCATCGCCAAGTACATTAATAAACCACCGACCAAATAGGCAACAATCGCTCCTAAGGGTCCAGCTTCACCGATTGCATATCCTGATCCCAGGAAAAGACCTGTTCCAATTACCCCACCTAAGGAGAGCATGAATAAATGTCTGCTCTTCATTGAACGCTGTAATTCTTTTGGCTGATTTTCATCTTCTGTTTGCATGAATTCCCCCCCGTTCCTGATTGATAAACTGCCTGAACACTTTCATGATTAACACAAGTTAACGAGAGTTCCCCGATAACGCTTCGGAAGGCACTGCATATTCCGGCAAGTCGCTGATTGTCGGTTTAAATATTTCATAAGCTACTTCTCTTTGATATTTTTTTTGTTTTTTTGCTTGAGTAAACAAATGATACGTATTTTTCCTGCATAGTTTTTCTATATCATCGACGACAGCTTGTGGATTTGGTTTAATCAGTCCGAAAATAACCGCATCATAAAATCTTATCGCCCCCAGGTTGGCAACGAAATCATTGACAACATCTATTCCTCTCTGTCTTATGATTTCGTCTCCCTCGGGAGAAAGGGGAATGTTTGCCGCCTCCACAATCAAGCTCGCTTTTACGCTTTTGGCATTGGATATGTGGATGACATCCTCCAATGCGGACGGAATTAAAATGTCGCAATCTATGTCGAGCCATTCCGTGTTGGGCCTTACATCATAATGCGGTTCAAAAAAGGCTTTATCCATTTCCCCGTACATATTCTTATGATCAATGAGCTTTTGGACATCCAATCCTTCGTCACATGTAACCAAAAGGGCTGCATCGGAAATTCCCACAACTTTATAACCTAACTGGAACATTTTCAATGCGCAGCTTGCCCCTACACAGCCGAATCCTTGAATGACAACTCTTGCTCCACCTTTTCCGTTTTTAAATTTCCATGCCTCATCTGCGGAGAAAGCCACACCATAGCCTGTTACGACATCGTTTAAAAACAACCCGTCGATTTTTGTCGTCAACAGTTCATCGAAATCTTTTATCCCTTGCAGAACATTCGGATTCTGCTTCATTGATTTCGTTAGGGGGATATCAATGCCAAATTCATTAAATATTTTGAGTACATCTTCATATTTGGTACCTAAATCACTGCCTAACGATACCCCTATATCTATATAAGGCATCATCGCAATCAGAAATCTTCTTAACACTGCATATGCGTCTGGCGCTTTATAATCATAGGCAATGCCCGCTTTACAACCGCCAGTCGTCTCAGACTCACAGGCTACATACTTATAAGCCATCGCCTCGGCCAGCCTTTCGACCTCTTCTCTTGTAACTGTTGGGTGCATTCTTGTACCGCCGCCTGTGTATCCTTTTACAAAGTTATGGACAACCAGCCAGCCTTTAGCATCTGTTTCCGTATCATTCCATTCAACAACTATATATGGTTTTAACATCTATGATACCTCCCTTACATACCTTTTATTGGGTCCTGCTAACTTCCAAAGTTAATTATTAGACATTAACTTTTCGTATACTTCCTTCTTGTCCTGGCCTACAGATAGAATCTTTGGATTTACTGCAACTTCTATTACAGACGGCAGCCCTGAAGTAATCGCCCGTTGCAGCGCTGGCGCAAAATCAATATTTTTTTCAACCTTTTCACCATGTGCCCCAAATAAGCGGGCCAATCCAGCAAAATCAGGATTAGATATGTCAGTTCCAACAGCCCGGTTTGGAAAATGCCTTTCTTGATGTGCTCGAATTGTTCCGTAAATATTGTTGTTCACAACAATTGATATGGTCGGAATTTTATACCTTACAGCGGTTTCAATCTCTTGGAGAGTCATCATGAAGCCACCATCCCCCGAAATAGAAACAACATGTTTGTGAGGCTGCGCCAGTTTTGCCCCAATAGCAGCAGGCAGTCCATATCCCATTGCACCCGACGTTGGCCCCACGTATGTGTTTTCTTGTTCAAAACGATAATATCTTGATAGCCATCCAAAAAAGTTGCCTGCATCATTTGTAATGATGGTATCCTTCGGCAGACAGACAGCCAGATCATGCATCAATCCGTCCATATCCACGAAATCCTCTGTGTAATCGGCCTTCGGTTCAGAAAATTCCATATATTTATCGTGCAATTCTTTTAGATGATCTTCGCCTGAAATAAAAGATCCTGATTCTGGCGCTTGCAGTGCTTGTTCCAAAAAGCTCTTGGCATCCGCTTCAATGGCAAGAGAAGGAGCATACACTTTACCAAAAATATCGGGACAAATATCCACATGGATCAGCTTTGAATTTTTGGAAAGCAAGGTGTAATCTTGTGTTCCTACTTGAGAGAATCGTGTCCCTAATGCCAAAACTACATCTGCATCCCGGATTGCATCAAGTAAATATTGAGATGTCCCAAATCCAAGCCACCCTGCATAGCAAGGATGTGAGTTCGGAAACGCGTCAAACCGACGGAAAGCTGTAACGACAGGAAGTTTCATTGCCTCCGCAAACTGTACAAGCAACCTGTTGGCCTTAGCATGAATCACACCTCCGCCAGCAATCAATACGGGGCGCTCCGCGTTTCGTATCGTATCCATCGCCTGCTTCACATCTTCCATATGTGGTTGAGGAGGAAGCGAGCGATATGAAGGGTTCATGTTCAACTCTGCCTCGTCTTCCAACATGTCATGCGGCAAAGCCACTAATACAGGGCCAGGACGCCCCGATCTCGCAATATGGAAAGCCCGTTGCAATAATTCCGGGATTCTTTCCACACGATCGATCTCTACCGTCCATTTACATAAATGACTGAAAAAACCCGTCAAATTCACTTCCTGGAATGCTTCCTTTTCTTTAAAAGGGCGTTCGACTTGGCCAATAAGCGCAATCAAAGGGGTTGAATCCTGAGCAGCAGTATGAATGCCGATAGCTAAGTTTGTAGCACCCACTCCACGCGTTGCCATACAGACCCCCACCTCTCCTGAAGCCTTGGCATACCCTTCCGCCATAAAAGAGGCACCTCCTTCATGCCTTGCGGAAATAAGTTCTATTTCAGGATGTTGGTATAGTGCATCCATTACACTAAGATAACTTTCACCTGGTACACAAAAAGCTTTTTTTACCCCTTCTTTAGCCATTACTTCTACGACTGCTCTTCCTCCACTGACTTTCATAATCAAGCCTCCCGCTTTCGAAAACGTGTTTTTATTCTATTAATCTATGATTATATGAATATTGGATTGATTCCCACTGTCATTTAACAAGCTTTTCCATTCCTGAAGCCTGTTTAATATCTTCTTTCATCCCAAATGAAGTTTTTCTAGTAACTGCACTCACTCCTAAAGTTACTGCGATGTTGATGAATAATACAGCTAACCCTACATCAAGATCTTGTATGGCTTGCGGCAGAGATGGAAATAATGTAGCAAGTGTCGTACCTGATGTAGTCGAGTATACAACAATTAGAATTCCAACGATCATGCCGGCAAATGCTCCTTGAACCGTGACAGGATTCTTTTTCCACAAACTGAAAAATAGTGCTGGAAACAACTGTGCCATGAAGCTATATGCCATAAGATACAAGGTAAAAATCGACTCCCCGCCATTGAACGTAAAATATAGAGTCACTATAGAAATGACAGGTACTAACATCCTGCTCAATCTTTGTAGCTGGTCATCCGATGTATTCGGCTTCCATACCTTATATACATTTTTTGAAAGTATCGTGGCCGTAGCCGTCAAAACGAGTGAACTGGGAATAAGGGCGGCCATTGCCCCTGATGCTCCAATAACTCCTACAAACCAGGGATCAAATGACATCTTCGCCATTTTAAATAAAGCTAAATCTGCTTCTGCTCCCTGTAAATTCGGAACTTGGAGAATCGCAGAAAAACCAATAAATAACGAAAAAATGATGATTATTTGATAAATTGGCATAACCCCAGCATTCCAACGAAGTGATTTCGGACTTTTTGCAGAGAACACTCCCGCTAACATATGAGGAAACATGTAGAATGCCAATGCTGTCATGATCGTAGCTGAAATAAACCAAGAGATACTCAAACCTTGTTCCGGGAAAATCAAAAATCCTTGTTTTGCTGTATCGATTGCTTCAAACATTGGCTGTATACCACCGTAATAATGAAGCGGAAAATAAATCCCCATAAAGACGACAACTGTCAGAATCATGATATCTTTAATGACCGCGGTCCACGCCACTCCATGCATCCCTGAAGCCGTTACATAAATTGTGATTGCAATTACCCCAACAACTATAGCCACATTTGGAGATATGGAACCATAGGAGGTTTCCGATACGATAATACCTAACCCTTTCAACTGCATGATCAGATATGGAATAATTGAAATGACGCTAATTACCGCCACAAGAACACCTAAAGCCGGACTGTTGTACTTTTTGTCATAAAAATCAGATTGAGAAATGACATTATTTTTTTTTGCATATCTCCAAATAGGCGGCAACAGCCAATAGGCGATTACAAAATAGAAGCAATTAAAAGCGTATAAGGCAGGAGGCATACCAGATCGATAAGCTCCGCCGCTCGCCCCCAAAAACGTATATGTCGTAAACATTTCACCTGCTATCAAAAAGAAGAGCAAAAAGCTGCCGAAGCCTCTTCCGCCAATGGCCCATTGTTCCAAACTCATATTTTTACCTTTTCGAGCTTGAAGCCCTAACCAAATACACAGAACCAGAAAGAAAAGGATAACGAGCAGGGCTTCATTCATCAGTCTTCTTCCTCCTCGGTTGCAGGATCAAGTCTATTGGCGATTATCAAAAAAACTGATGTAAGACAGACCCATAATATGGCCCAAAAAAGAACAAATGGCATCCCTAACACATAAGGTTCAATTCGATTGATAACCACTAGCGAGCCAAGTGCCGGTATTGCACTTATCACATAGATTATTTTCTTCATTTGTTCACCATCCTTATCAACAAATGCCAAACTCGAATCTTTCAAACCTCATTTATCAGAAAATACAGATAATCATCTCTGTATGATTACATTGACACTCCTTTAGTTAAAGGCTCATTTACAGCCCAGTTCGGTTTCACCCCAGAAAGAACTTTTTCCACCTGCATCGCGGCATGTACAGCCATGCGTACGGAACCTTCCTTCGTCAAAGCGGCATTATGAGGGCTGACAATCACATTATCCAATTTAAAAAGTGGATTCCATTTATCAGGAGGTTCAACTTCAAATACGTCTATTCCGGCACCGGCAATCTCGCCTGCTTGCAAAGCGTTTACTAGATCAATTTCCTTCACCACACCGCCTCTGGAAGCGTTTACAAAAAAGGAGGAAGTTTTCATCAAGGAAAACTCACGGCTTCCTATTATTCCTTTTGTTGTTTTCGTTAACGGCAGATGCAGACTAATAACATCAGCGTTTCTTAATACCCATTCTAAATCTGTTGCTATCTCCAGCCCAGAATTCGGGCTGGCGGTAACATAAGGGTCGTAGCCAATCACTTTCATATCGAAGCCTTCGGAAGCTTTTTTTGCCAGTATTCTGCCGATTCTCCCCAGTCCGATAATCCCCAAAGTCTTGCCTTCCAAGTCCATGCCAAAAAGTTGATTACGGATAGCAAAATTCCCGCTGCGCAGCTCTTTGTCAGCCAAGCTTAAGTTTTTGGACAAAGATAAAATTAATGCCATTACATGTTCCGCTACAGAATTCGCATTTGCCTCTGGGGTATTTGTTACATAAATGCCACGCTCTGTAGCAGCTTCAATATCAATATTGTCCAAGCCCACTCCATACTTGGCTATTACTTTGAGGTTTTCAGCTGCTGTAATAACTTCTCTATTTATTACAGCCGTTGATCTCGTTAGTACTGCATCACAACCCTTGATTTCTTCCATAAGAATTTCTTGCGACAAATCAGATCCTACTTTAATCTTAAAGCCTTTTTCTACTAAATAACTTTTCCCCTCTTTCTCAATATCTTGAGGAATATACACTAAATGACTCACACATTCCCACCAACCTTTCATGTTAACCTTGAAGGAAAAACCTTTCCTACTACATTGTTTATATACAATTATTGTGCCAACATAAAAAACATCCGTTTATTCAAGAAAGAAGCCAATTCGTTCTCAAATTAAGAGATAAATAAAGTAAACAATTTGTTTCATAATGAATGAATTTGTTTCAATCCGTTTCAATTTGTTTCGATATTCAAATTTTTCATCTTTCTCCATAAAGTCGTCCGACTCATCCCTAACTCAAAAGCAGCTTTTCCTTTGTTAAAATTCACCTTCATTAACGTTTGAACAATTCTTTCACGCTCGGATAAATGTATCCCAGGTGATATATCCATCTCTTCGTTTTGTTCCGAAAGAAGTATTTTCTGATTACTTTTATTCGGAAAATACATTTCGATATCGTACACATCAATTATCTTGTTCTTATAAAGAGCGCATAATCGCTCACAAAAATTTTGCAATTGGCGAATATTCCCTTCCCAATTCCCTTCACTCAGCCTTTTCATGGCAGTTTCAGAAATTTTGATTTGTTTCTGATCCGAATGACCTTTCCGAATAAAGGCATTCACCAATAACGGAATATCTTCTCTGCGTTCCCGAAGCGGAGGCAATACAAGGTCCAGCACACTCAAGCGATAATACAGATCCTCCCGAAAGTCATTACTCTTTACCATTTGCATGAGGTCTTTGTTCGTTGCCGACACTATTCTCACATCAACAGGGATTACTTTATCATCACCGATGCGCATGATTTCACGCTCCTGCAGGACACGCAGCAGCCGGCTTTGCATTTTTGGGGAGATTTCTCCTATTTCATCCAAAAAAATCGTACCTCTATGAGCCAGTTCAAAAAATCCTTGCTTTCCGCCTTTCATGGCTCCCGTGAAAGCTCCTTCTGCATATCCGAAAAGCTCACTTTCCAATAAATTTTCGGGAAGCGCTGCGCAATTAATGGCAACAAATGGGTTATTTTTCCGATTGCTATGATTATGTATGCTTTGGGCGAATATTTCCTTTCCCGTTCCAGTTTCTCCAATTATAAGAATGTTTGAATCCACTTCACTATAACGTTGAGCTGTTTCAATCGTCCTCTTGATTTCCGAACTCCGATACAATATATCATCAAATGTGTACTTTGCCACATGTCCGCGTGAATGAAGCTTTCTAAAGAACTTCCCTTCCATCTCCTGAATGCGGGTAACATCTTGAAAGGCGACCATATCCCCCACTTTTTTACCTTTTAAAAATATCCCGACCTTTTTTACCGATAATTGAATGGATTGGTAAGCAACGGTATCTTTTTCGTATTCATCGTCGCTTAAAAGCATATTACGAAATGTTCCGGGCTTTATTATATCGTATATAGAACTTCCAATTAAGCTCCCCTTGGAAATGGCTAATATCTCCTGAGCGGCCGTATTGAATACGGATATTTGTCCTTTTAAATCTATTGCAATAACCCCTTCATAGGCATAATTAAGAATCGTTTGGTAACGCTTGGTCTTCTCCTGTTCCCTTCTGCTGACAAGAGCTACCCTTTTCGCCTCAATCAACGCCTGCCGAAATGATTCCTTTCCAGTATCAACCAGAATGGCCCCCAACCCTATCTCTTCAGCATATTTACAGGTACTTAACCCACTTAACACAACCTCACAGCCATCTCTGGCGGCTAAATCCACTAAACTGACTGAGGACTCGATATCATTTAATATATAGGACTGAATTGGCAAATCAACGATATCCGAAAGGTTTTCCACGCCATAAATCATATTCAAAGCTCCTATGACGGCCACTTTTTTACTGCCGAAACGTGCCTTGCAATCATGCAGGGAACGAATGAGGTCAATGCCCTGCACAGGAATATCAACGATAGGAATGGATTCATTGCATTCTTTTAATAGTTTCGTGATTAATCCCCTTGAGATGATTACATCGGCATCAAGTTTCAACTTCCCAATCTTATCGGCATCCTCAACTACCTCCTCTAAAACAAACTTCACTGAAACGTTACCACCATTTTCTGATTCTTCCAACTTGTTGAACTCCTCAAATCTTTCAAAAGCATCCGTAATATACCCTTTTCGGGGAACAACGAGTTTTATTTTTATCAAAATACCCACCTCCAGCGTAAAATCAATTTGGTTTATTGGATGTAAGCTCTGGCAACCTGTTATTCTAGCCAGATCAAATAAGGACGAGATATAATAAAGGTAGCTAATACGCCGCAAAAGTTTTCATTTAAAGCCGCGATAAGAAAAGTAATGGCCATAAGTACGATTGAGGTTATTTCTGCATTTTATTAAGATTTTTCATTTTGAAAAATAAAAAACCCTGTTATCCTGGGTTTTTAAGGATTCCGATTGATATTAATTATTACAAAAAGAATGGACATTCAGTCATCTCATTTAAAACTAGAGAACGATTTTTAACATAACATCATCATAATGATCCTTATGGTGAAATTCATCATGCCTCTTTAATTTCTTAAAGGGCGGCTTCCATCTACGTTATTTTCCATAATTCCCCTTCCTTTCACGCTAACAGGACTATATTCCTTTTATTCTTCATACAAATGTGGAATTCCTTTTGATTTTATCGTTAGTGACAATAAAATTAGCCTACAAACAGATTAACCCCGTTCAAGAATCTTGAACGGGGTTTATCAATAAATAAGAGCTGTTTAATTTTGATTTTTTATGGAGTTTAGTTCTCAAACATCATAAGTCTGTTCATTCAAGGTAGTTTTACTTACGAACTTAAAAAGGATCGGCGATGACAAGGATTTTCCCTGCCTTAATATCCTCTAGATATTGATCGGCTTCGGCTTCCTCCAGTCCAATGTCCAATAATGGCTTTCTCAATCCGCCTGCTCCCGATGCTGCCCCGGCTGCGGCTCCGCCAAATGTGGTGAAAATCGGACCCGCTGCCAATATCGGACCTATTCCTGGTACGGCCAATGCACTCATTCCAATAAGCAGGCCTGTCAATCCGACAGCTCCGCCGGCTGCTGCCCCGGCTACTAATCCATCAGTTTTTGCCGGGCTGACTTCCTCTGCTTCAGTTGGTAATTTATCTATGTTTTTTGCCACTACTGATATTTGATCGGATGTATATCCTTGTTCCTTTAAATTTTTGACTGCTGAAGTCGCTTCATTTTCATTATCATATATTGCTATAAACCTCTTGTCCATGGTATCTGCTCCTTTAAAAGTAATGTATTGTACAATACCCTTAATTGAGGTTTAATAACCTTCCATGAAAGAAATGAATTCTATTCCCGGATTTGCCCCTGGCCGTATATGAAGTACTTGCTTGATGTTAAGGCAGGTAAACCCATTGGTCCGCGTGCATGCAGCTTTTGAGTGGAAATGCCGATTTCTGCGCCATAACCGAATTCAAAGCCGTCGGTAAAACGGGTGGAAGCATTGTGATAAACGGCTGCGGCATCCACTTTATTCAAAAATGCGTAAGCATTTTGTTCATCCCTCGTTAGGATTGCTTCAGAATGCTTGGAACCGTATTGGTTTATGTGATCAATGGCATCGGATACACCTTTTACAGTTTTCACGCTGAGTTTTAAAGCCAGGTACTCAGTTGACCAATCTTCCTCCGTAGCCGTTTTCGCTCTCGGAAAGGAGCTGCAAACCGCTTCATCTCCATATAATTCAATACCCTTTTCGTCCAGGAGTTCCAGAATACGCACTCCATTTTCTTCAAACCATTTTTCATGGATCAGAAGCCCTTCAATGGCATTGCATACGGATGGTCGCTGAGTTTTACCGTTTAAGACAATTTTCTCGACCATCGTGATATCTGCGGTCTGATCGATGAAGATATGGCAATTGCCTGCTCCTGTTTCAAGGACGGGGACAGTGGACTCCTTAATCACCGTTTCAATTAAGTTCTTTCCGCCGCGTGGAATCAAGACATCTAAATAGTCATTTAGATGAAAAAGTTCCTTAGCGGTTTCACGACTCGTATCCTCGATCAACTGAACAGCTTCTACAGGGATTTCCGTATTCTCCAATGCTTTATGAATGGAAGAGACTAGTGCGATATTGGAGTATTTGGCTGACGAGCTGCCTCTTAAGATGACAGCATTCCCCGTTTTCAAGGATAATGTAGCTGCATCGATGGTCACATTCGGCCTTGCTTCATAAATCATTCCGATTACCCCGATAGGCACCCGTTGTTTTTTAACCAATAAACCATTCTCTTTTTCAATCGTTTCCAAGCGTTCCCCAATCGGATCATTTAAATCGATTAAAAGCATAATGGCCGCTGCCATGTCATCAATACGGTTACCATTCAACATAATTCGATCTAAGATAGACTCGCTGAGACCTTTTTTCCTGCCATCTTCCAGATCCTTTTGGTTTTCCTTTATCAAAAAATCTTTATCGATAATAAGTTGTTTCGCAATTTTCCCAAGTGCCTCATTCTTTTTTTCCGTACTCAATCCGATTAGCTGATAACTGGCTTTTTTGGCTGCCTTTCCTTTCGCCGTCACTTCACTCATTTCTAAACTCCCCCTTTTTTCTTGAAATTGATTTTTTATGCTTTCACCCATTTATCGCGATGAATAACTTCTATGGAAGTGATTATAAGCTCGGATGTCCTCTTTCCCATCGCCTGTTTTAATTCTTCGTCGGAATAAAGGACCTCACCCCGCCCTAATAACCCATTTGCACCAAAGACTTCGACAACATCACCCTTATTGAAGACTCCTTTAATTTCATAAATTCCAGCTGGCAGCAGACTGCTTCCATTTGAAACTAAGGCCCTTTCGGCACCTTCATCAACGAAAATTTTCCCGGATACTTTTGAATGAAGGGATATCCATTGTTTGTTTTTCGTTACCATCGCCATGTCTTCATTCCCTATATATGTGCCATCACCATTGCCTTCAAGGATAGTTAGAAGTTTATCACTCCCCAAACCAGATCCGATGAATACTTTCACCCCTAGTGACAATGCCGTTTGCGCTGCAATCAGCTTCGATTTCATCCCACCGGTTCCGACATTAGATCCTGCACCTTCTGCCATTTGCAATAAATCATCCGTAACTTCGGATAATTCATCAAATCGTTTCGCCCCTGGATTTGTCTGTGGATTGGAATCATAGAGCCCATTAATGTCCGTTAATATGATCAAGTTCGTGGCGTGGACTAACCCGCTTACCAAGGCGGATAGCATATCATTATCACCAAAAGTCAACTCCTCGACCGATACTGTATCATTTTCATTTATGATCGGAAGGATGCCGCGTTCAAGCAATTCCATCAATGTGGCATATGCATTTTTATATCGATCTTTTTTCGAGAAATCTTTCCTTGTTAATAAAATCTGCGCCGGAATGATTCCAAAATGCCCCAATTGTTCCATATACGATTGAATCAATAGGCTTTGACCTACAGCTGCAGCAGCTTGTTTTCCTTTGAGAGTGACAGGTCGCGTAGGGTAGCCAAGCTTGCGAAAACCTGTCGCTACAGCACCTGATGAAACAAGGACAACTTCATGTCCGGCTTTCCTTAAAGCTGCCACTGCCTGGATATGATCGGAAAATTTATTCTGGTCGATTTCACCTTGTGTGTTGGTCAAAGAACTACTTCCTATCTTTACAACGATGCGTTTCTTTTCCATCGATTACTTCCTCCAATAAATATCTAAGACATGAAAAAAAGCCCTTTTCATCCTCGAAATAAGGACGAAAAGGGCTGCTCTCCGTGGTACCACCTTCATTGAATGCAAATTCATGCATTCCACTTTGCCTGATAACGCCAGGATTTGCGCCTATGTTTTGCATAGGACTCAAGAAGCAGGTTCAGCGCATTCCTGTCGCGGGCCTTCCAGCAAATGACTCCGCTCTCTGTCACAGTGATTCTCGCATACTAATCTTCTCTCAACGTTCATTGTTTTAATATAGTATGCAAAATTATCTGCTTGATGTCAATAACATTCCTTCGATGAATGAACCTTATAGCGCCATGGCCGGGCCGAAGAATTCATAGTGGATTTTATCCGTATCTACCCCAAGCTCTTTCAGGTAAGTGATGATGGCCTTCATGAAAGGCACAGGGCCGCACACATAATAATCAGCTTCAGGTTTAACAATACTGCTCAATAATTCCTTATCTACATACCCTTGCTTTGCAAAATTCGGCAGGTTCTTATCATCCTCACTCGGATTTTTAAAGACAAAGGATAATTGATAGTTGGTAAGTTTGTGTCCTAGTTCTGTCAGTTCCATTCTGAACGGCTGTAAATGGCCATTATCGGTTGCATGAATGAATTGTACATCACGCTCAGGTGTCTTTTCAGCCAACGCATGTACCATGCTCATGAAAGGCGTTATGCCAACGCCTCCGCTCAAGAATACTGCCGGTGTTCGTTTACCCAAGTCGATGGTGAAATCACCTGCAGGAGCCGTTACGTCAATACTGTCACCCATCTGAATGGATTCATGCAAGTAGTTAGAGACCCTTCCATCAGGAGAGGTTCCCGGCTTTTCTTTTTTAACGGAAATACGGAAATAATCTTTACCCGGTACATCAGATAAACTATACTGACGGTTGAATAAATGAGATTCACCCGGTATCTCGATCCGAACGGTAATATATTGTCCTGGAAGAAATGCCGGAACCTGATTTCCATCTGATGGCTTTAGATAAAAGGATGTGATTACGTCACTTTCCCGTACTTTTTCCACCACTGTGAATCGTTTGAAATCAGACCATCCGCCGACCTGATTGGAAGCTTCGTCGTACATTTCCTTTTCGATGCTAATGAAAACATCCGCAATGACTCCGTACGCCTCTCCCCAAGCTTGAAGGATTTCTTCTGTAGCCGCATCTTGTAACACTTCTTTGATTGCGCCTAATAGGTGTTCTCCAACAATCGGATAATGTTCGGCTTTGACTGCAAGGCTTCTATGTTTTTGTGCTATTTGCTTCACGGCAGGTAAAATCGTTTCAAGTTGATCTATATATTTAGCTGCTGCCAATACCGTGTTGGCAAGTGCAGTTTGCTGGCGCCCCTTTTTTTGATTGGCATGATTGAAAACATTTAATAATTCAGGATGTGCTTCGAAAAGATTTTTATAGAATACAGTTGTGATAGTTGTACCATGCACTTCTAATACAGGTACGGTTGATTTTATAATATCGATAGTTTTCTGGGATAGCATAGGTAAACCTCTTTTCATAAACAAGTATTTTGAATACATGTTTATATTAGAACTTAAATGCATTAAAAGCAATATTTTTTATACATCTTTTCAGATAATAAGTTTTCATGTTTATAAAATGTTCACATTTATGATATAGTCAAATGGGGATAGAATGTGAGGCGATAAACATGAGGTTGACGAGTTATTCCGATTACTCACTTAGAGTGTTGATTTACCTGGCTACCCACGACCAAAGCAAATTATCAAATATCAAAGAGATTTCTGAAGTATATCAACTGTCTAAAAATCATTTGATGAAAATTGTTCATAATCTAGGTAAATTAGGCTATATTGAGACGATACGTGGAAGAAATGGCGGTTTCCGGCTTGCAAAAACACCCGCTGAAATAAATGTAGGGGAACTTGTGCGGAGAACCGAAGAAGATTTTTATCTAGTGGAATGTTTTAAAGATCACGATAACTGTGTGATTTCTCCCGTTTGTTCATTGAAATTTGTCCTTAACAATGCCTTGGATGCTTTTCTTCAAGTCCTTGATCAATATACGATTGCAGACTTCAGCGAAAATAAAGTGATGCTCAAAACCTATTTTGATTCGGTAAAGCAGAATGACGAAGAGCCCGATTTTTTATAATCGGGCTTTTTTCCATTAACCGATGATTCATTCGATTTTCCATTCGTAAATCTATGATCTCTGTACCGGTTTTCAATAAAGCTTTATGGGGATTGTATGGATCGATCATGATGATCGTCCCGAATCGTCCATTGGTAAGCATGACTTCTTTTCCTACCAACGTGGACATTAATCGGCTTACAAGCTCCATTAGGATCTCAGGATTGAATTTACTGACCATTTCCCTGTTCATTTGCTCAATCACCTTATAAAACGGCATGGCCTGATGATGATGACATCGCATGGACTACGTCGGCTATCGACGATTTTCGCATGAAGATGGATATCCTTTCCACTCTTCCCTTGAGGATAGCCTTGCCCATCTTCCCGTTCATGGTGCTGGAGGGCTGTTAATGCAATCGATGGTGGGATTCCAGGGATATTTTTAAGTAATTCATATCCATAAATGGCATGGCGTTTCATATCTTCATATTCTGCCTCATTCAGTTTACCCGGTTTTTCCACTATATTATCCGAAATCCTTGTTTTCCCCACATCATGCAGCATGGCTGCCAAAGTCAGGGCTGAAAGGTTTTCTTTGGATAATCCAAGCTTCATCCCTAGATAAGTGGCGATTATCCCGACACCTATATTATGCCGATACGTGTACTCGTGATCTGCATGCGGCTCATCGAAAAGGGAATAAATATCAGGGTTCATTGCAGCTTCTGCAATGACAGGTGCAACTTTTGCTTTAATCAATACAATCTTTTCAAGCTGTATTTTTCCTTCTTTACGTATATCTTGAAAGATGTTTTTCAAATGAAGAGAAGCTTAATTGATTCTATCCTGAATATTTACGTTAGGTTGTACATGTTCTACCCTTAAAGCAAATGCATCTTTTATCAATTCTTCCCTTATGAAATCATTTTGGGGGTATGGTAAGAGGCTGTTTCACATGCTTCCCTCTTCTATTTTTCATTGCTCTCACACTTTTCTCTATTTTTTATCTGTAATACCATATCCTTCTTTCTCTTGTGTCTTAATGAAAGCAATTAAGTTCGGTCACTAAGTTCATTGCCGAGCTGTTTTAGTTTTTCACCAACCGTGCATTCTGAAATACAGAACTGATGGGCATACGTACGCCCCTTCTCTTTTCGAAAATGCTTTCTTAAAAAACAATCTTGGCAAAATGAAGCGAGAACATCTTCCACTTCTTCATATATTTTTTTCCTGTTCATTTTTGTTATGGCTCCTTTGACCCAGCAATTTCTATTTTACTGAAAATGGCCTTGCCCTGCAGTGCAAGTGTGGCCAGGCGATCGGCTTCCTGGTTTTCCTTTCGAGAAATCGGCTTGCAGACAGGAATGATCTTTAATTTATCCAATTTCGCTTCAATGCGGTCCAGCCATTTATTTAAGTTTTCTTCCATACAGGGCCATTCACCGGAAAGTTGATTTAAGACGACAAGAGAATCACCTTTAAAGACACAGCTTTGATGGTGGATTCCAAGTTCGTCCATCTGCCTGACCGCTTCATGAAAAGCCGCATATTCAGCTTCATTATTGGATTCGAATTGCTCCAATTTCACATTGGTGCGTAACCGTAAGAACTTCTTTCCTTGACGATAATAAATGGCAACACCAATTCCTGCCACCTTTTCATCTTTTTGAAAACCTCCATCAAAGAAGACCGTCACATCCTGCGGTTCTTCCTCAATTTCCGTCAGGAGTTTCTTTAACTCCTTCTTGTTCCATGTTGTATCGAATTCATCCTTGAATTCCACTTCTTTCAGCCTTCCTGCCTTTTCAAGATCTTCTGTAATGACCAGTGCAGTCCCGGCATCAAGCCAATCCGAAACGAAATCGGCAGATGGTTTTTTTGAAGCTTGATATGTCCATTGCATAATTACCTTCAAAGATTTCCAGCTCCTTATCCATTCACGATTCATGCAGAACAGCTTACATTTTTCATACCTTTTTTTCGTCATACCCTTTATAATATATTGTAAGCATTTTAATCACTCTTTTTAATTATAGTTCCCATATAAGCCTGAAATTCTCATGTTTCAATCTTAATTTTAAATGGAACGTTATTATATCGAACATTTAAACAGTTAAACTCGAGGAGGAGCACATCTTGATCGAAGTGTATATTGATGGTGCCAGTGCGGGCAATCCAGGGCCTAGCGGTGCAGGTGTTTTCATAAATAATAACGGTGTGGTCGAGAGGCATTCCTTTCCGCTTGGGAATATGGAAAACCATGAAGCGGAGTACCATGCCTTAATCAAAGCATTGGAGATTTGTGTGGCCAATGAGTATCAAGTCGTTTCTTTTCGTACAGACTCCCAAGCCATCAACCAAGCCATTGAAAAAAGATTTGCAAAAAATAAGTATGCCCTTTTGCTGGAACGGGCGTTAAAGCTTTCCGACGAGCTTGATTTATTTTTCATGAAATGGATTCCAAATATCGAAAATAAGTCCGCGGATGAGTTGGCGAGACGGGCCATTCGCTTGAATAAGGCTGAGGAAAATCATGAACAAGACAGCTGATTTTTCATTATTATTCGTTGTATTCATCTGGGGCGTCACTTTTGTCATGGTCCAAAATGCGCTATCTTTTCTTGACCCCTTCACGTTTAATGCCGTCCGTTTTTTCATGGCATTCGTATTCTTGCTCATCCCTTATTTATTTACTCTACACAAAAAGGGGAAAAACGGGAGCAAAGGCCTTTTTAAAGCTGGGTTTCACATTGGTGTATGGCTTTTTCTCGGCTATGGACTTCAAACGATCGGATTGAATTATACAACACCTGCCAAGACTGGCTTTATAACAGGATTAAGTGTTGTCATGGTACCTGTTTTTTCCCTGCTGCTATTAAAGCATAGGCTTTCCCGCAATACAATAATAGGTGTCGCAGCCGCAACCATCGGACTTTATTTAATGACTTTCGCTGACCGCTCCAATTTGAATATCGGTGATTTGCTGGTATTTTTGTGTGCAATCAGTTTTGCCATGCAAATCATCACTACCGCTAAATATGCCAAGACCCTTCCCGCTTTACCGCTGACGTTGATTCAGGTTTCCACCGTATCTTTATTATCATTTGTTTCAGCTTTCATTTTCAAAGAGAATCATTCCGTCATCTTCAGCTCAGAGGTCATGTTACAGAGAGATGTATGGACTGCTTTGCTGGTTACGGCAGCCCTTGCCACGGCCTTCGCCTTTTTCGCACAAACCTTCTTCCAAGCCTACACGACACCTACAAGAGTGGCGCTGATCTTTTCAATGGAACCGGTTTTTGCAGCGTTATCCTCATACATATTGATAGGGGAAAAATTAACTTCCGCTTCCATCATCGGCTGCGCATTCATATTCTTGGGAATGATTTTTGCAGAACTGCCTGTTAAGAAAAAGAAACCGGTGACACAGGGGTTTTCTTGAAAAGCCCAAAATAAATCGGACTTCCAGTTACGAAGTCCGATTTATTTAAGTAGCCCCTGTTCTTTTGCAAACGATACCGCTGCACTACGCGTTTCAATGCCATTTTGTTTTAAGTTTTCCAAAAAGGAGATATAAAAGCTGCCATCAAAATTCTTTTGTACCTTTAATGTCAACTCTATTGCTGCATTGACTAAAATATCACTTGCATCCGTGTAGCGCTTACCAAAATAAATAAAACCAATCGCGTCATTACCAAAAGTGAATCCCTTACCCTCTAAAAAACTAACATACTCTTCAGTTGATTTCGCCACTTGCTCATCCACTCCATACTTCATGCCTTATTTTCATCTTACCGTATATCAAAGAATTTGACTATCCATTTTTCGACAAAAAAATCATCGTACAAAATAAAGGACCGATGTCCCGGACTGTACAATTTGAACGTTGATTGGAACTAGGGCACTCGCTTTCCGCGGGCGGTCCGCCTGCGGGGTCTCCCTTCGACTCGCGGGCTAGTAGGTCCCCAAACTCTTAAATTCAGGCGAAAATTTAAAGGGAATTTCAAAAGGGGGAGCTCCCATTAGGAAGCTCCCCCTTGTTTGATTAGATCATGCGCAGTAATGTCCTGAATTCATGATCCCTAGCCAGGTTTTTGACCTTTTCGCGATCATACTGATAAACCGCATCGTCCAAAGGACATGAAATTGGTACATCGCATTTTATTTCTGCTAGCTTTCTGGATAAATGAAGCATATCGACAGCGGATTCAATTTTAGCACGTTGCCCATTCGTCAATGATGCAACATTTTCAAGAATGCCTTCGATACTTTGATACTGTATCAATAATTTCAACGCTGTCTTCTCCCCAATTCCTTTAACTCCGGGATAGTTATCAGCTGTATCACCCATTAAAGCTTTTAAATCGATCATTTGCCTTGGTGTAATCCCTTTCCACTCAAAAAAGCTATCGGGATTATGCACCTCATAGTTACCATACCCTTTTTTTAATAATAGTACGGAAATGTTTTCCTCTATTAACTGAAGCATATCTTGATCGCCAGTCAATATACCCACTCGGCTATGTTGTGCAGATGCTTTGGCAATTGTTCCGATACAGTCATCCGCCTCATAACCAGATAGTCCTATGTTAGGGATATCGAATGCTTCAACCGCTTTTTTCGCTAAGTCGAATTGAGGAATCATTTCGACTGGAGCTTCTGATCGATTCGCCTTGTATCCATCAAATAATTCATTTCTGAAAGTCTTGCTGCCCATATCCCAGCATACCGCTACATGACTGGGTGAAAAGTGATTCACCGCCGTCAGCATATGCTTCAAAAAACCTTGAACGGCATTGGTCGGGATGCCTTTGGAGTTAATCATGAATTGACCAGTAACGGCCGTTGCATAAAAAGCTCTAAATAAAAGCGCCATTCCATCGACAAGCATAAAGGATGGATGCTGCTCATTTTCTTTCATTAACACATTATCACCTCTATCATGATGTACTTCCATTTTAACATAACTGTCCCTTTTTTTAAGGATCGTTTAATTGGAAAAAATATTATTCAATTGGATTATCATCATACGAGATCCAGTCACTGAAACTGCCAATATAAATCTTTACATCTTTAAAGCCCGCTTCTTTCAGGGCGATATAATTGGGTGAAGCCGTTACACCTGAACCGCAGTACACAATGATTTCCTTATCTTTACCGATGCTTGTGAAATTCGACTGAAGATCTTCCTTCTTTTTAAAATAGCCATTTTCCAGAACGTTCGTCCACACCTTATTTACTGCACCAGGTATATGACCGGCTTTTTTATCAATTGGCTCCTCGATTCC
Source organism: Peribacillus sp. S4 (assembly GCF_046715815.1). NCBI lineage: Bacteria > Bacillati > Bacillota > Bacilli > Caryophanales > Bacillaceae > Peribacillus > Peribacillus sp. S4. The sequence goes on from NZ_CP175708.1 coordinate 3,428,324, forward strand.
CTCGTAGCGCTTAGATTCCCGTGAATCCATTAATACGATATCGTCAGGTCTATTCAAAGTGTAATCCTTCACTTTTCGAAAAGATGCAAAAACGTGTTCATTTAAATCGATACGATATTCGGTTGGCATATAATTCATTTGAATCGAGTCAATCGGATAGCCCGCATCCCTCCAAGCGCGGTATCCCCCGTTCAGGACAAAGACTTTCTGATGCCCAAGGTAGCTTAGCAACCAGACAAACCTGGAAGCAAAAGAACCTTCCCCGCCATCATAAGCGATAAGTACAGTATCGTTGGTGATTCCATTTGATTCCAGTTTATCTTTAATGGTTTCCAGGTCAGGAAGAGGATGTCTTCCGCCATGATCTTGAACCTGACTTGATAAGTCCTTTTCAAGATCGAAATAAACAGCGCCTAAAATATGGTCTTTTTTGTAATCATTATACCCTGCATCAGGAGAGCCTAGTTGAAAGCGGCAGTCACAAATTCTGATATCTTTAGAATTCAACAACGGCAACAGCTCTTCTTTTTCGATTATAAAACTCATGTCATATCCCCCTATTCCAAAATGGCCCAAATCAATTCATTAAGTTCCATTTCCATGTTCTTCCCTTGATGTAGCCTAGTTATCTCATTCTTTATGGAAAGTGATTTCCCTTCTATTAGCGAAAGATTATTTTCACTTTCATTGTTGCTTATACATTCTTCCATTTGTTTTGCTTTAAATATCCGGATCATCCTGTTTTTCATTCCTTGGTCCATTGAAACCGAATCAAGTAATTCCCATACCGATAATGGTGGCAGCGAACCCCGTTGGAAGATATATTCAAGGGTTAAATACGAACGGTATACTTGTACCCATATTTTTAGCTCTTTTCTTTCGGAACCCCTTGTTTTTGTCAATTGTTGAAGATTGTCGCTCATCATCCGATAGTAATGGTGCCCCAGTGCCTTTTTGGAATAGCAATCCGTTATCAAACCAGTCATCTTCCTATAATAATCCGGATGGGTTATCAACCTGATAGGTGACTGAAACAATTCAAATAGAGCAGGGTTACTCTTTAAGGTAAGTCGGGATGATTTAAAGAGATCCCAGCCTTCCATGTCAAATAGGCCTTCTTTCACTTGAATGACTTCAACTGGCTGACTCAAGCTCAAGTATGATCGCTTATCATTATGAACATATATAAACCGAACATCGAAATCCGATTGGACCGATGATAAACCAAAAGAATGGCTGCCAGTAACAGCAGCCATCAATATCGTTATATCCTCATTTTTTTCCAGGTATCTCAAGCGTGAAATAAGGTTTTCTTTCATGAATGAACCTCGTTTCTATTTCGAATGCATTTTAGCCAATTCCGCTACAGCATTTTCATAATACGGTAAATCAACCGTTTCCTCCAATGCTGCACGTAAACCTGCAAAGATATCCGATACTTCCGTCTTAAACTCTTTTTGAATCGCGAGTAGCTCTTGATCGAGGACTTCATTATACATTTCGTAAATCCGCTCACCCTGTTCTTTTGCATATATAAGGGCAGGTTCATCCAAACGCTTCTGAAGACCTTCGCTCATTTTCGCTTTTTCATTCTTTTCAAAGAAAGATTTTGGATTCTTGAATAATGCCAATTCCTTTTTGAATTCCCCTGTATCCAATTGGGCAAAAGCTTCAGTGAATTCAAGGGATTCCCTCTCATTGGGTTCATATGGCTGTAATGAAAGGGTTCTTCTTATTTTTTGCATTTGCTGAAGCAAACTGCCCTGTTTCTCATTCAGTAATTTATTTACGAACATTTCCGTCCTTAAAGCCGTTGCCCGCATTTCCTGGGCAAGGTCAAAGCCTAACGCATCCAATAAGTTCTTCATCGATTGCTTGAGGACAATTTTCAGATCGCTTCCATCATCTTTTAAAACAGCTGGATTGAACGATTCTTTGAAGAAATCATTAAACCGGAAGAAGACCCGTTGTTTACTATAGAAAGTCAATTCGTCTATCTCTTTTTTCAACCGTTGCTTTTCGGCATCCCCTTTAATGACTGAAAGGAGTTCCGAAATGGCCTGTGACTCATGAGAAAGTGTCTCCAGGGCTTTTCGTTTCGCTTCCTCATCCTGTCTGGAAGCTGTAATTACATCTCGTAGCAATTCTTCGGTTCTTTTTACAGCCGCTTGAGCCGATTCAATCGCAAGTCCAGTTAAATCGTTTTCTATGAAAGAATCGAATTGGCCTTGGAATTCCATGATTCCGCTATTAGGAAGGAATGAATGCTTAAACGAACCAGGCGTTTGTTTTTCCATCAACGCCCCCTTACTCGTAAGCGGGAACAGTTTTGGAAAACGGATACCGAATCCATTCAATTGATCTGTGACATAATCCATCACTTCGTCCAATTCGTCAGTCGTTTGTGCCAGGTCGACGGCATTGACGATGAAAAACATCTTATCCATAGCGAAAGAATCTTTCACACGTCCAAGCTGTATCAGGAACTCCCTGTCTGCCCGGGAAAATGGATGATTATAATAAGTCACAAATAGGATGGCGTCCGAATTCTTAATATATTCGAAAGCTGCTCCAGTATGGCGTGCATTAATCGAATCGGCCCCAGGTGTGTCAACAAGGACCATCCCCTGCTTTGTCATTTCACAGTCATAACGCAATTCGATCAGATCAACAAGACATGACTTGGACTCTTCCGCAGCAAACCGTTTAAATCCTTCAAGGTCTACCGTAACCACATTTCCTAAATCATTTTGGTACTCGGGAAGCCCTTGATGAAACGCCCTAAGAAACGATAAGTGCGTTTTACCCTTATCAACTTCCCCTGCCTTCGCAATGATTTGCCCTGCTAGTTGCAGTGCTTCATCCAGAGTCTTTGCCGATTTATCAAAAGCTGCCAATGCCAGGCTTACATCTTCCAACAGCATCGCTTCGGTCTTTAATTTGACGGTTGCCGTTCCATGTGGATGCTCAGCGTCCGAAGACATGATTTTGTTGATTGCGGCAGTTGTCGGATTTGGTGAGACAGGAAGGACGCTTTCTCCCATCAAAGCATTGGCAAAGGAAGATTTACCCGCACTGAATGCACCGAAGAGGGCAACCGTGAACGTCTGTTGTTCCAAGCGATTTGCCTTCTCTTTCAGTTCTTTATAAAGCGATTGAAACCCTCTCAGAGGTTGGATCAGCTCGGCCGCCTGTTTTAAACTCGCTGCAGTTTCCACCAGCTTTTCTTTTCCGCGTAAATCAGTAGCATCAGATGAAGAAACAGTCACGGAAGGTACAGCATCCGTGATTTCTTTAACATGATCACTTACAGATTGTTCGTTGACGGACCTTGAATTACTTACTTTATCGGTTGTCATGATTTTGACTGTAATATTATTTTCCTCTTCATTCCATTCAGTTAACAGCATATCGATTTCACGCTCATCGACCAATGATTCAGTTTGATGGGCAATGGCCTCTAAACGTTCCGTTTGGTACTCGATTTCCGCGTTCATCGCAGCAGTAACTTTAAGGGCTTCCGCAAATTCAGAAAAACCTTCAAGTTCCTTATCGATGGACATGGACTGCTGTTCCACTATTCCTTCCATAACGGTAACCATATCATTCAAAAATCCTTCTGATACATCACGTGCTTTCTTTTTGATGGCTGATGCCAAATCATTCGTATAGTTTAAAACGTATTCACCCGTAATATCGACTTGAGGCTTCAAAGAGTTTTTTATGTAAGATTCCGTTACCTCGATCTGAAGTGCCTGAGCCTTACTTTCAAGTGTTGAATCATGGATTTCCGCTTGATTAAGCGTTTTAACCGCCAGTTCTTTAAGATGCCATTCAAGCTGGGTTTTCACCTTTTCTTGCAGATCGCTCAAGAACGCCTTAATACGTGCCTCACGTTCGGCATCCGTTTTTTTCTTGGCAAATAATAGACCCATTTTAAAGTCCGGCTGAGCCGATTCCAAGAATGATTTACCTAGGTCCCGTGTTGCCGCCGGCATGATGTATGCGCCTTTTAAAATGGTTTCCAATGCATCGGCATACTGGCCCTTGATTTCCTCTATGCGTCCAGTCAATGATTTTTTTTCTTTCAATAGGCTGTCCACCTGATTCGTCAGGTGTATCCGCTCTTCATGAGGCAGTTCTGATAATACTTCAATATCATCGGCATGTTCCTCTTCATACTGCTCCTTCAGCCAATTAAGATGTCGTTCGACAAGGGCATTAGCCGATTGCATGATGGCATCCTTCCCATCATTTAAACCTTTGCCCGCCATTTCATATATGAATTGCTTGACCACTTCTATTTCATTTTCGGTATTGTTCAAGTCTCTTACGGATGTATAAAAAATACCATCAGGATATACATTCCAGTTCGCAAAAGCTTCAGAAACGGAAAGCTTGAAGTCTTGAAACCCAAGCTCCTTTTCATCATGCTTATCGATCATATTGATAATTAAGTATGTCGGTTTTTCAGCCTCCAACAATTCTTTCGTGAATAGGAAGTTCACTTCTGATTGGACGTGATTGTAGTCCATGACATAAAAGACGACATCAGCTAGATGCAGGGCAGATTCCGTAGAAACTCTATGTGCATCGTCTGTCGAATCGATTCCTGGCGTATCCATGATCGCACATGAATCCGGCAGTGAAAAATCATTGGAACTTATCGTTATTGCCGATACTGAATCTCCATCCTTGGCAAATTTCTTGACCTCTTTAATATCATAAGGTGCAGGAAATAAGACTGGTGGCTGATGATGGTAAAAGACTTTGGCATAGTCTTCCCCTTTTTGTACCTTTACCGTATTTGCACTCGTAGGAATCGGACTTGAAGGCAATACTTGATCACCAAGGAGAAAGTTGATCATACTAGATTTCCCCGCTGAAAAATGCCCGCAAAAAGCAATGATGAACTCCTCATTATTCACTTTCATGATTAACTGTTTCATTTTATCTGCATTGCCTGTATCACCTGCCGATTGAAATTTCTCATACATGGCAGTCAAAATTCCCAATTTGGACTGTTGCTTTAATGTTTCTTGAATCATGAATCCATACCCCTTAATCTATCGTCATTTTGATATTCTTATTGTAAACGATTTCGTTTGTTATTCATACCGTCAGCTTTATTTTTACTATATGATTCATTACAGGCCATGTTCAAAAAAAAACCACCAATTGGTGGATTCGCGCAATTTGATCCTATTGTTGGAATGCAAAAAAAAAACCAGGATGTTTACCTGGTTGTTGGGGTGGGGTTAAAAGCAGCTCGGTTTTCCATTGGTGACCCGGTATAAGGTTTTACTGCCTTTGCCGGTTTTTGAATATTATTCAATACATGTTTCATCACAAAACCATATGTAGCGATTGTCAATAAAATGAATACCCAAACCATTACCAACACCATCCTCTTTTATATTGATTAGCTTTTAGTTTTTAATTAAAATAAATGATTGAAATCCGAATGAGAATAATTTTCATCTTCATTTAGAATCTTATCACGAACGATAATCATTTTCAATAAGTAATTAAATTTTTTTATTATTCTCCCTTAAAAACCGTAGAATATTCCGTGTGTTCCTTTAATGCCTTCTCTTCCAGTGGAATTCTTACCATCATCATCCAAACATTCAATAAACTAAAGATGATAGCAGTATAATATGCATTGAATAATAAGGAAATAACTAAAATCTCAGTTGCCACTATGATATAGTTCGGATGTTTGAAAAATTTATAAGGACCTTTAATGACTACATCAGCATCAGGAACCACTATGATTTTTGTATTCCAATGTTTTCCCAATGAACGGATTACCCAAATCCTTCCTGACTGCGCAATTAGAAAAAGGGTCAGCCAAATCGGCCAAAGTCCAGATATATCCCTTTCAAGGGCGACCACTTCAATAATGAGAACAATAAAAAAACTAAGATGCATCAGAACCATCCATTTGTAATGGGACTCACCGTATTCTATTGCTCCTCCGGCTTTCAACTGTTTTTCATTTTGTTTGGCGATATATAATTCAACAAGGCGCTGTATAGCGATCAAGATAATGAAAATGGCGAAGATCATCACTTCCACCTCATTAACACAAGTTCAGATGAAAACCCAGGCCCCAATGCAGCAGCCAGGCCCACCTCACCTTTATTCCCGCCCCGCTGCATGAACCTCTCCAGAACGTACAAAATAGTCGCTGAGGACATATTGCCGAATTCACGCAATACGCTCATTGACTCTCCCGTCATGCTTTCATCGAACCCGAGGGCTTCGTGATAAGCATCAATTACTTTCTTGCCTCCAGGATGAGCGATGAAATCTTTTACATCGTTTAGATCGAATCCATTCTCCAATAAGAACTCTTGAACATTCGGTTTAAGCCAATCCTTGATGATTGTAGGGATATCTTTCGAAAAAATCACGTATAACCCTTGATCTTTAACATCCCACCCCATTACATCCAATGAATCCGGCATTAGTGTCGATTGCGAATCCAAAAATTGCAAATGTCTTACTTTTTTTGAGAACTGTTCCCTCGGTACATCATCACCGCAAACCAAAACACAGCTTACTCCGTCGGAAAATAGGGAAGTCCCAATTAAATTGCTTTTGGAGATGTCATTCCTTTGAAATGTCAGACTGCATAACTCCACGCTTAAAACAATGACCTTCGCAGTCGGGTATGCTTGGCAATATTCAAAAGCACGTGATAGGCCACTCGCTCCCCCTGCACAGCCAAGCCCCCAAATCGGAATCCTTTTAGCATGAGGGTTAAATGTAAGTTCATTCATTATTCTGGCATCAATGGTCGGGGTGGCAATCCCCGTGCTTGAGATAAAGAAGAAAGCATCTAGCTCGTTTGCCTGCAGTCCTTCTTTTAAAAATTCTGTGTTGGCTAAGCATTTTTCTATAGCTTCTTTCCCAAATTTGATTGCCTGCTTTATATATAAATCATTCCGATCGGCAAAAGAATGATCCTCTTTAAACCAATCGAGATCATTTGAAAAATATCGATTTTCCACTTGTCCATTCTTAAAGGCCTTTAGTAACCGTTCTATATTCTTAAATGATGCTCCAAATATTTCTCTCGAAAATTCCATGATTTTTTCTTGTGAAAGCAAATGTGGCAGCTTTACATGAGATGCAGATAATAAATACGGCATGATTCCACCCCTAAATATTATGATATGGTTAATATACCCACCATGACATCAATTATGCTTTATAGCTAAATGGTGATATGTATAGGCATTTAATAATTTTTTTTCTTTTCTTCTAAATACTCAGGCAAAAAGGACTGCACAATACCATAAAACGGAAAGTACAACAATACAAGTGGAGGAACATCTTCCACAATATCACCTTTCATGCAGATAAGGGCGCTAATGCATTCCTGTACGAAAGGCTGACTTATGAGGTCCGGCTTTTGAATGTCCAAAGAGAAAGGAATAACGGAGTCAATGATCGAGGGAACAAACGGATGGGATGAGTAAAACGGTGAAATCATGCTTGAATCCTTTGCAGCAGAATTCGGCAGCATGCTTGCCGGTAATGTTACCGCCTCTTTAGCAGGAGACAAAGCATTGGTTGGTATTACAACCTCCCACGTCATGATGGGCAATGGCGATAAAATGGCGAGGTACTCTTCATATCACCTTAATAATCGATATGTATACACGATTTAATAAAACCCCCTTACCTATAATTTGGTAAGGGGGCGCTTTCAGTCATCTTTCTTTACTGAAGATTGATTTTGCACTTGTATAATAATGTTTTGAAACTCCTCTTTTCCACACACACTGCACCTATACTCCTGGCTTAGTATGGTCCTGCAATGAATACAATATTTTTTCTCCATCCCTATCACTACTTTCCTGAACATATACTATCAATATATTCAAAAAGTGAAGAGAGTTTCCTTTTATCTGACAAAACTCCAAATTCATTATCCTAAATGAAAAAAATACCCAAAATCCTCTTCACTTGAGGATTTTGGGTAGGTGAATCTATCAAGATTACCGAATCTATTTTTAATCAGGCTACATTTTGCCCTTCAATACGCGCTTCCTTCACTTTCCCTTTTGTAGGGATGATGTTAAAGACGATATTCAAGAATATGGCTGTCAAACTTCCGGCAACAATACCGTTTTCCGTTAAGATTTGAAAGCTTTCCGGAATTTGCGCAAATAGCTCAGGAACGACGGTCACCCCTAGTCCCATCCCTACTGAACAAGCGATGATCAATAAATTTTCTTGAGAAGCAAAATCAACTTTGCTCAACATCTTAATTCCAGCGGCAATTACCATGCCGAACATCGCCACCATTGCACCGCCAAGCACGGAAGAAGGGATAATTGTCGTGAATGCACCGATTTTTGGAACAAAACCTATGAAAATAAGAATGCCAGCCGTTGTGAATATGACATTTCTTGTTTTAATGCCTGACAATTGAATCAGGCCGACATTTTGTGAAAAAGCTGTATACGGAAACGCATTGAACAAACCGCCAATCATGATGGCAAGTCCTTCAGAACGATATCCGCGAGCCAGATCGTCTTCTGAAATTTCTTTGTCCGTGATTTCACCAAGAGCATAATAAACACCAGTCGATTCCACCAAGCTGACGATCGCCACCAATGCCATTGTAATGATTGCCGTGACGTTGAATGTCGGGATTCCAAAGTAGAAAAAATGAGGCATATGCAGCCAAGTGGCACTGACAACCGAGCTAAAGTCCACTTTCCCAAGGAAGAAAGCTGCAAATGTTCCTACTAACAGCCCCAATAAAATAGAGATGGAGCGTACGAATCCTGATGAGAATTTATACATGAATATAATGAATAACAAAGTTCCGAACCCAAGAGCTACATTATTCAAGTCTCCGAAATCAGCAGCTCCTTGGCCACCACCAAGGTTGTTGATGGCAACAGGAATGAGCGTAATGCCAATAATCAAAACGACCGATCCAGTGACAATGGGCGGGAAGAACCTTGCCAGTTTTCCGAAAAACTTACTAATGATAATGACAATTAATCCCGACGCCAAAATAGATCCATAAATGGAGTTGATTCCATATTGCGTACCAATTGCAATCATCGGGCTAACTGCTGTAAATGTGCAGCCCAGGACGACCGGAAGCCCAATTCCAAAGAATTTATTTTTCCATACTTGCAATAAAGTTGCTATCCCGCACATCAAAATGTCTATCGAAACTAAATAAGTTAACTGCGCTGCAGTCAATCCCAGCGCTCCACCGACTATCAATGGAATGACGACTGCACCGGCATACATAGCAAGAACATGTTGTAATCCTAATGAAGCAACTTTTAATGGTGATTGATTAGACATTGACGGCTTCTCCTTCCTTTTCCTCAGCAAACGTTATCTCACCGAATTTCAACTCAGCAATCCGTGCAAGTGATTCCACTTGAAAACCTTGTTCCCTAAGATCCTTACCACCGCTTTGGAATGCTTTTTCAATCACGATGCCGATTCCGGCGACTTCTGCTCCAACCTGCTTACAGATTTCCACCAACCCACGTGCTGCCTGTCCGACAGCAAGGAAGTCATCGATGATCAAAACCTTATCTCCGGCTTCAATATATTTATTGGAAACCGTAATGGTATTGGTTTCTTTTTTTGTAAAGGAATGAACGGACGCCGTTATTAAATCATTTGTTAAAGTAAGTGATTTACGTTTACGGGCAAAAATGAGCGGAACTTCCAATTCCAGCGCAGCCATCAAACCAGGTCCAATGCCAGAAGATTCAATTGTCAGCACTTTCGTTATTTCCTTTTGTTCGAAACGTTTTACGAATTCTTTACCAATTTCTTTCATTAACATAGGATCCATTTGATGATTTAAAAATGAATCTACTTTTAAAATATCTTCTGATAAAGCTTGACCCTCGGACAAAATTTTATCCTTTAAAAGTTGCATGAAGGTTCCTCCCAATCTTGGATGTTTATTGACCCATAATCTATGCAATTGTTTCGAGGCATATAAAAAAGCCCAAGAAACATTGCTGCACTTTTTTTGAGTGAAGCAATACTTCTTGGGCATGAATGAAAAATGAATCAGCAAAGGCCTTCATTATGCAACAAGATCTATTACTCACCCATAGTCGAATTATTTACGGTAATCCGGTAGAAACTTGCAGGCCATATCCCTGCTATTATACGAGTGAAACTTAATATTTTATTAATATATGAATTATAACAACGCTGACTCTATTTGAAAAGTTATTTTTGTTAAAAACCGAACTTTCAATAAAAAAAATAAGTCATCATTCGTATTAATAGAAAATTGTGAAATCACTAAACCTAAATAGCATGGATTTACCTATAAAGAAAAAACATCGCTGTCCTTCAAATAACATTTACTGGTATTTTGCTCATGCCCTTTTATGGTTTGTACAATTTGACCGTTGATTTCCTCAACAGGTACTCGCTTTCCGCGGGCGGTCCGCCCACGTCGCTTATGCGCCTGCGGGTCTCCCCTGGACTCGCTTTTCTAAGCAGGCGTCTCGCATATTCCGTTCAACTTTGTTTTAACTTTTAGAACCCTTTTGCCTATAAAGCATGATTCTATTCAGCGAAATGAACTGGAAATGATTACTTATAAAGAGGGTTATCGTGAGTACAAATCGCCAAAACACATCTGTGCAACATCCTCATCTTTATCACAGTGTGCAAAAAGAATTTCAAAAAGTGGTGACACGGCCTATCTGGCAAACATATGTGGAAGAGGCAGATCATCAGCGTCATCATTTTGATGTAAAAACTATATATGCGAAACGTAAAGAAACGATTGAGCGTGTATTCGGGAGATGCAAAGGAATGGTATGCAGTGGACTACTTTAAGGGGACTTAAAATTGTAGATGCAGGCGATGCTTACTTTTTTCTCTGGATTACTTTAAAAAAGATGGCCAATTGGACATAGTAAGGTCCAAAAATGGCCTAACCTAGTGGGCTTGTAGAGCCCCAATCGCTTAATTCCAGACGGAAATTTAAAGGGAATTTCCAAAAGGGGTTCGGAATTTTTAATTCCGAACCCCTTTTGTCTACAAACTTAGAAGGCCTTTACACTTAATGCAAGTCCTTCTTCCTTTGATTCATTTGATTTTATAAACTTCTTTATATTTATCTTCAAGATACTTTATTAAATACTGAACATTCAGACCTTCCCCTGTCGTTTCTTTCAAAATCTCCAAAGGTTTTTTTGTTTTTCCATATTTATGTATATTTTCATTAAGCCATTCCCTGATTGGCGCAATATCCCCCGCTTCCAACAGTCCATCAAAATCAGGCAAATCTTTAAGCATCGCTTGCTTGATTTGGGCTGCATACATATAGCCCAATGCATAAGAAGGGAAATAACCAAAGCTGCCATCTGCCCAGTGTACATCTTGCAACACGCCCATGGCATCATTTTCAGGAACAATTCCCAAATAATCCTTATATTTTTCATTCCAGACTTCCGGTAAATCCTTCACTTCAAGTTCTCCATTAAAAAGAGCCTTTTCCAGTTCATACCGAATCATTATATGTAGAGGATACGTCAGTTCATCTGCTTCAATACGGATGAACGATGGTTTCGATTCGTTAATGCCCCGGTAAAATTCCTCCAGTGTCACGTCATTGAATTGTTCGGGGGCATATTCTTTTAATAAGGAGAATTTATTTTTCCAGAAGCTATGGTTCCGTCCAATGAAGTTTTCGAAAAATAAAGATTGTGATTCATGGATCCCCATGGATGTCCCGGAATCAAGAAGTGTTCCGGTTAACTCATTGGCGATATTCTGTTCATAAATGGCATGTCCACATTCATGAATGGTACCAAAGATTGCCCCCCTAAAATCATTTTCATCGTATCGGGTCGTTACCCGGACGTCTCCCCTATTTATTCTAATTTCGAAAGGGTGAACCGTTTCATCCAGCCTGCCAGCCTTGAAATCGTATCCTAGCTGTTTTAGAATTTCCAAGTTGAGTTGATGCTGTTTTTCTTTTGGAAATTCTTTATAAAGGAACCCTGTTTCAGGTCTATGTTCGCTTGTTGCAATCTGTTTTACCAAAGGAACGATCCTCGACCGAAGCTCACTGAATACGCTGTCAAGTACATCTACAGTCATGCCTGGTTCATACATATCCAAAAGGGTATTATATTTAGTCCCTTCATATCCCCAGTATTCTACAAACCTGCGGGTATACGCTACAATTTGCTCCAGATAAGGTTGAAATAAAGAAAAATCAGCTTTTTCCCTTGCCTCTTCCCATGCACTTTCAGAACGCGATTGTAAAATGACGAATTCCTTATATTCGTTTGCAGGAATTTTCTTATTCCTTTCAAAATCTTTCTTACACTCTTTCACCATTTTATTAGTCGTTTCACTAAGAGACTCCTTCGAAAGTTCTGTAATGAAGGATTCCATTTCTTTACTTGTGCTCATATTAAACACTTCGGAGGAAAGCACCCCGATAACTTCGGAACGCTGCTCAACTCCCTTTTTCGGTGCACCTGTACGCAAATCCCAAAAAATTAACGCGAGTGCTTCATTATACGCCGAGATTTTCTTAACATATTCTTTAAACTCGTTTTCTATCAGATCGATACCCTTTTTAGTCATAGTCACTGCTCCTTCCAACTACACTTTACCATATTATACAAAAATCATTCCTATCAGAACCACTCCGATTAAAAAATTAAAATAAAAAAAGAACCAAGGGGCACCTTGGCTCTTTTTTTGGATTGACTTTAGTTAGAGCGTGACAGGAAGAATGGATACAATCTTCTCTTTCACCTGCTCCGAAAGATCCTTATCAATCAAAATCTGGACTGTCCCCGAATCATTGCTCGTCCTGATCAAACGCCCTATTCCCTGGCGCAAGCGAAGGAGCATGTATGGAAGGTCCACTTCTTCAAATGCGTCGGAAACCGAGTTGCGTTTAGCCTCGAAAACTGGATCGCGCGGCGGGAATGGCAGGGAGTGTATCACAACATTTTGTAATGAAGGCCCTGGAACATCAAGTCCTTCCCATAAATGATAGGAGAAAAGAACAGATTGCTCATCCTCTTGGAACTTCTTAACCAGCTCGCTGATTTCCGCTTCCCCTTCAAAATAAAATGGATAAGAAGACATTGGGCAGTTTTCCTTGAACCAATGCAATTCTTCTTTTGATTGGAACAACACGAGTGTTCGACCTTGATTTTCCTCAATTGTCTTCATCGTAAATTGAAGTTTAGCCAATTGATCTCCATTTTCGAAGGTAGGCATGTTCATTTTCATGACTTCATCGTAATCAAACGGTGATTCAACGGAAAAGCTGTCATACTTTTCTATCCCTAAACTATCTGCAATGTACTGAAAGGATTTATTATCCGATAATGTTGCCGATGAAAAAATGTAAGGGATTTTTTTAGAGAATACCTGTTCAGACAAAATATCCTGTACGAGCCTTGGCATGATGACCAATGTTTTGGTCATTTCATTTTCTTCAAACCAGGAAACGGCCTGTTCATCCTTTATAAATAGAGAAAGGGAGTAGCCAAGCTGCTCTAAATATTCTTCCGTCACTTTTAAATCATAATCATTGATCGTGTACATTTCCGCTTCAAAAACTAGGTTCTCCTCTAACTCCTCAACCTTTTTGTGAAGCTTATGGGCAAAGCTTGTAATTTCTTTGGACATTGGGATTTCATAACGATTAGATCCGCTGACATGTATCGCTTTTTCATCCAACAAATCAAAAAATTCTTCATTAATATCAATTAAATCCTCAATGATGTATAAGGTTTCTTCACGAACCTGATTGGCTGTAAGCAATTCCAAAACCGAGGCAAGGGTTTGTTCCCCAACTTTATAAGTTAAAGCCTTTTGAGCAGCAAATTCCAATAAGTGACCTTCATCAAAGACAACGCAGCTATGATCTGGCAGCAATGGTAACTGTCCTTCACGCTTACGCTTTTCCTTGGTCCATACATGCTCCATGAAGAAGTCATGTGAACAAATGATCAAATCACTTGATTTTCGATAGTGGTCCCGTGATAGGGTTTGCCCGCATCGATGGCGTTTATCACAAGTGAAACAGTTTTGGAGTTGATCCCAGCCAACTTTAGACCAGTCTTCATCATTTAAATATGGGTACTGTTTACGGTCCCCATATGCAGTATAGGCGTTCATGGATGAGTTATCATGGACAAACTTGGGAAGTTCATCATATAGCTGATCTATTCCCTCTGAATCTTCATGATTCACTGCATAATCCAACTTCTTCAGACATACATATTGATCGTGATATTTAGCAAGCCGAACATCCACTTCAATACCTAAAGCATTCTTGATTTTTTGGATGTCGCCTTCCTCTTTGACAAGCTGTTCAATCAACGTTTCATCTGCACACGAAATAATGGCCGGTTTATTCGTATATCTCGCATAACAAATCGCATATAGTAAATAGACCAATGTCTTACCGGTCCCTACCCCTGCTTCAGCAAAACTTACATTCTTTTCCTTAAAGGCTTTTTCTAATTGAAATGCCATGAAGATTTGTTCGTCACGCAGCTCAAATCCTTTTTCGGGAAGAATATCGTAAAAGACATCACCGATCCATTCTGAAAGCTTATCGTAAAAAGAATCTTCCTTTGTTACCGAAAAAGGCAGTGTTTTAAGCATCCTGGTCTCCCCTTTTAACTATCATCAGTATATAGAATCCGAATCATTATAATCTTAGGCAAAAGTATATTATCCTTTATTTCACATTAATAGTCAAGATATTTACCAACCATTAGAAAATGAAACGTATTATGTTTTTTCTATGTATGCTGCCTGGTTGTCCCATTCGTAAAATAAAAGACAGGCTCCAAAAGAGAGCCTGTCTGTAAATAATATAGGGTTGAATTAAGCTTTGTTTACGTTTGATGCTTGTGGTCCACGTTGACCTTGTTCTACATCAAATGTAACGTCTTGGCCTTCTTCAAGAGTTTTGAAACCTTCGCCTTGGATAGCTGAGAAATGTACGAATACATCGTCTCCACCTTCACGTTCGATGAATCCAAAACCTTTTTCTGCGTTAAACCATTTTACTTTACCTTGTTCCATTTTTGTTGCCTCCTAGTGTGTTCTCCACACATTATATTACTATCCTTGTTCAAAAGAATATTAAGGTATTCCTTAAATCTGAACAAAAATAATTCATTATTAGAATAACAGAAAAGGAAATGATAAGCAAGACTGGAACCTATTATGAATAAATCGTCCTGACTAGCAAAATCCTCCGTTATATTCTACCTACTTATTCACCTTGAGGCTGTCTTGGCGGCCTTTTCCCCCAATATTGATAAAGGTCAGCACGGATGAAACCATTGAACAATTTCCTTTTTTTCGTTGCAGGCTTACCATAATGCTGTTCGAAGTCAGGGTTGGAGGTAATCATGTATACTGACCAAGTATCAAGCTTCTTGAAGGCTTGGCCCATTTCCCTATACATCTGCTCAACCGCTTTTTTCTCGCCAAGACGTTCTCCATAAGGCGGGTTCCCGACAATGACACCATACTCTTTCCTGGTTGAGATATCCCTCACCTGCATTTGTTTAAATTCAACCAGATCACCAAGACCGGCTTCAAAACTATTAGCTTTTGCTATATCGACCATTCGATGGTCAATATCACAACCGGTTATGTCCAAGTACTGATCATAATCGGCTAAATCTTCAGCCTCGATCCGTGCTTCATCCCAAACCTTGCTGTCCATCCATGACCAAGTTTCAGATACGAATTCCCTATTAAACCCAGGCGCTATGTTCTGACCAATTAAGGCCGCCTCGATGGGAATCGTTCCAGATCCACAAAATGGATCAATGAAAGGTTTATCCGCTTTCCAATTGGTCAGCATGATTAACGCAGCCGCCAATGTTTCTTTAAGAGGTGCCTCCCCCTGCCCGGTTCGATATCCCCGTTTATGCAGACCTGCACCTGAAGTGTCCATGGTAAGTGTCACAACATCTTTTAAAATAGATACTTCAATTTTAAACAAAGGACCAGTCTCGGCAAACCAAGACACTTGCTTGTATTTACTTTTCAATCTATCAACAATTGCCTTTTTGACAATTGCCTGACAATCAGGGACACTGTATAGCTTTGACTTAACGGATTTTCCACTCACGGGGAACTCGACATCGGCCGATAAGTAATCTTCCCAATTCAATGCCTTTGTTTTTTCAAACAACTCATCAAATGAATATGCTTTAAATTCCGCGACTTTAATTTTCACCCTATCGGCAGTACGCAGCCATAAATTAGAGCGGGCAATGGCGGATTGATCCCCTTTATACGTGATTTTACCATTTTCGACTTGACAATCGTAACCAAGATCCCGAACCTCCTTGGCAACAATTGATTCCAATCCCATTGCTGATGTTGCGATAATATCGAATTGTTTCATTATTTCTGCACCTTCTTTCCATTAATCCAAATCAATGGCACCTTTTCACGAACTTCTTCATTTATGTATTTTAGAAGCAGGCATTGATTTTTTACATGTAAACCTTATTTAAAAGGTCCACTACCATTTATCTTGTCGTTAGAATTCTTCATTGTTGGCCTAGCTTCTATCATGATCCATATAGCGGGAACGTCTATGGATTACCGTGAAATTAAAGCTTTACACTATTATCACTGCACCTTAAGACAATCGCTGCAATTATATGATTGAAATCAGCCAAACCAATTATGTATGGTTCCCATCCATTATCCGCCTTCAGCTAACAGAAGAATTAAGGAACCTTTATAAATAGGATACCCAGAATCAAGGAATGCTTAACATTCCAACACTATTTTTAACAACGTTTCCGAAGACTTCATTCAAGCCATTTTCTTTACGCTGGACACTTTTCGAATGGTATGAAAAACTTGCCAAGTTCTAAGTTTAACACAGCGGAGTTTCAAAAAACGAAAAATAAAAGGAAATGCCCAATCTTTTTTAGGGCAATCTCCATAAACAAAAACTCTCCTTTTAAAAGGAGAGTTGTGCTTTTGGTGTAATATGATAACGTTTTGTAAGCCATGTTTTGTTCCTCAGTACTGCAAGCGACTCGCGTCTCGTACTTCGGCGGTAATCATCTATCTACAGAAGCATGTGCTTCTGTCCTTCTCCTCGTTCATTTCCAAGGAAGAAAGCGCCCCTACCATTAATTTGGGTTTCTCGCTCGTGGGGTTTACCTCGTTCCACCCTTTACATTTCTGTAAAGGCTACGTCACTGTGGCACTTTTATAGGTATTCATGCCATATCCAAAAGGACTTAGGCATTTTCCCAGCCGTCAGCAATCCAAGATTGCTGCCCAAGCTTATTTTTTCGCCAGGCACGAACACTACGGACATCGCAGTCCGTGCGAGCATGGACTTTCCTCTACTGCATAAATGCAGCAGCAATTACCCAAACGTTAACATAACATAATTGATTATACTCCATTATTCACGAAAACACAATACCACAATAATTTTTACTTTTACAATGCAAAACCTCAATCAAAAAGCTTGTTACCAAAAACGTGCTTTTCCAAGTTGGATAACCGTTTAAGGATGTCAAAGTTAGTGGTTCCCGGGGTAGCACTTGGAGCAGGTTGATTTGGACGTTTTGTACTCTCGTCGGCTTGTTTTTTCAATTTAAGATTTTCTTGTTTAAGATCTTCAATTTCCTGATGGAACACTTCATAATCTTTAATGATCAGATCCAGGAATTGATCCACATCTTCAGGTTTATACCCGCGCATGGCTGTTTTAAAATCTTTTTCAAGAATATCTTTAGCCGTTAATTTTATCTTATCGGATAGCATAAGACTTCACCTCAATACTTTCGCCAATACAATCGACTTTTTATTATTTTTTCAAATCTGCTTGGGTTTGTCAACGAAACACCTTTTTGTATCTTACTGTTTCAGTGAACGGTATGTATTCCCATTAAAACTGTATCTAAATTTCATAATAATATGATTATGCTTTAGAAACAACTTTTAATCCATAATTATTTTCTCTCATTCTTCGGACCAGCTCGCTTCTTCCGCAGCCGATTGCAAATCATCAAAGTTTATCTGAAAGATGGGGTATGGCTGTGTTTCAGCTTTTTTCAACGCTTCGAAATAAGGATATCGGGCTGATCCCTCTTTTTCGGCTTCGAAAATGATGAGCATGGCATCGCTTTTATGGACCATATACCTATTTTTGATTTTAAGCTGTTCGGGCCCTTCATATGGTTTGTTGAAAATCGATTCAACAAAATCGGCACGGGCCAATGTGGATCGGTAAAACTCTTGATTCGTTTCATTCCATGACTCTTCCTGTTTCAGGAAAGGAGTAAGCACACCTAATTTAAGCTGTTGAAATTCTTCCTGTAATTCGAAAACCACTTCGGCAGCCCATAATTCCGTACCCAACTGACCTGAGATGATCACCCATTCCAGCCCATCTTCCACCAATGGCAGGAGACGCTGTTTCATCGCTTTCTTTATATATTTTACGGCTTCATGATCATTTTTAAATATCCCGAATTCAAAAGCTTTGTAGCCGGTCATATACAAAACCTTCATTGCATAGTCAATCTCCCTTTTAACATGATTATATAAGAAAACAAGGGCTTGATAAGCCCTTATTTTTTAGTATCCGAAATGCTTAGGCGGACAGCATGGGTTTTGCGGCGGCATTCCACAAATCAAGTGTTGATTATAGCACTCGTTCACCACGGATTGAGTATGCGGGAAATAATGCTTAAACGTGTTCACATGTTTATTGACATTTGTAGTATGTGATGGATGAACGACAGGAATCACTGTGTTCGATACATTCGTATTGACATATTGCTGTGTTGGAGAAACTTGCGCTGGGGCAACTTGAGATGGAGATGTTTGTGTTGGACCATATTGCGCTGGAGACACAGCCGATGGACTATAGGCTCCCATTACGTTAGAGTTTTTACCGGTTGACGCCCCCATTACATTATTGGGGTTTTTACCGGTTGATGCGCCCATTACGTTGTTGGGGTATTTACCGGTTGATGCGCCCATTACTCCAGGTGCGTTCCCGTATGCTCCCATTACATTGTTGGATATTCCCATTACATTGGGTTTATTTCCTCCACAATTACGAAAATACATTTATAATACGTCCCCTTTCATCATGATAAGTTTAGTCTTACCATTACAGACTATGAAAAAAAGGGGATACGTGTACTGATGAAATGACCTAATTATACAGAATAAGTATAAAACGATGTATGGCTGTCGATAAGTACACTATTATATGAATGCTATCTCTTCAAATATGGAGGGTGATTTTCTACAAAAAGGAATAGAGACTGTCTTTTAATGAAGTAAATAAAACAATCGTTAAACAAAGGACAACAAAAAATAGAAATAAAGTCGTTTTATACATTTCTCCGCTCCGCTTTCACCTTAATTTTATTTGATGTAAAGGTATGAAATGAACGCTTGGAATTTCACCCTCAACTCTTTCCATTTTACACACAATAGTTGAAGGCTACAATAATTGAATACATATTTTTTATTTTCATCCTTTTGCACTAAAAGACCATTCTCATTCCTTTATTTTATACAGAAATATCCTTTGAACCTTCTTTCTTTTCGAGCCGCCGAATCCTCTTTTCCAATTCCAATTGTTTTTTTTCCTGAGTGATCCCTTCTCTTACCATCTCTTGATGGGCGATTATTGAACATTTTAGAGCATGACCGACTTCCTTAAATTGATGTTCGTATAATTTTGCACATTCAATCTGCGCCTGTATCCTTATTTGCACATTCCCTTTTAAGGCAACTTCCTTCCAAATCTCCAAAGCTTCATTGAATTGTTTTAGCTTCTTTTTCTGGAAAGCTAAGGCATGACCAGCCATTATCCGATCTTCCTCACTTCCCGCTTCCAATATTTTTTGATATGTCTCAACTGATTCCTCTTTTTTTCCCAAATAATCGAGCCATCGTGCAATCTCCATGGACTCTTCCGTATATCCATCGATTTGGAGGATTTTTCGGGACAAATGAATATACAATGTGATCAGTGATAAGATATCCCATTCATTATGCTTCATGATCCCAAACAGAATTTCCGGATTCTTCCTCTCAACAAAATCAAAATAAATCATGGGCGCCAAATATCCAGGAATATCATCCTCTCTATGTACACCTAGAATATCTGTTTCGACCGCAGATAATTTCACTCGCTCCAATTTGTTTCTCCAAAGGCGCCTTGAAGCATGATACAAATCAAAATGTCCGAACTCCGGTAGTTTTGGTACATGTTCTTTTATCAAGGTATGTCTTGTTTTTAGCTGAGGCCAATCAAAGGATTTACCATTATATGTGACAAGGGTTTCGTAATTGATGTTTTCCAGAAAGCTTTGATAAAGCGGGATTTCACTTCCTGGCTGCGGAAGGATATGTTGCTTCACGACAACTTCTTC
This sequence comes from Peribacillus sp. S4, assembly GCF_046715815.1. Taxonomy (NCBI): domain Bacteria; kingdom Bacillati; phylum Bacillota; class Bacilli; order Caryophanales; family Bacillaceae; genus Peribacillus; species Peribacillus sp. S4. The sequence goes on from NZ_CP175708.1 coordinate 3,448,786, forward strand.
ACCTTCTAAATACGCATAGCCAAGTAAAAAAATGGTATTGCCCGCTCCGCCTCCAAGCCCTGTCGTTTCCGTATCGAAGAAAAACAGATCTTCACTTTTAACGCCCTTGGCGGAGAGTGGATGCTCCAATGAAGCTTGATTCCACTCCTTTACGACCTTTTTCAGCTCGGAAAATGCATATAAGCCGTGTTTGTGATTTATAGGGTAGCGGACTTCCCTAATGAAACAATAGTCACCATCGAAATGAAAGGAAACGGTATCGTTCTCCAGCCACTTTTCCAAGTAAGGAATTTCTTCATTCTCTTTCTGGTCAATTACTTCTATAGGAGAAGTATGTTTCTCTAGGTTCATATGGGTTTTCATACGGTTTAGTTTATTTTTTAAAGACATGAAATTACACCTCTTTTCACGGATCCCTGTAATCTATTAATGTTTTTGCTTACAAAATTGACCTAATAATTGTTTGGCATCACTCTTGGCTGTTTTCGTTGCGGATTCCGTTCCAATACAGGAAGGACAGCCGCTTTCACAAGTGCAATTCTCGATCATTGATATTGTTTCCATCAGGATGACTTCAGAGTTTTCATATACTTTATCACTTAACCCTATGCCACCCGGATAACTATCATAGATGAAAATGGTCGGTTTTTCATTATGCGCTGCCTTAACCTGCGGATACACATGGATATCATGCGGATCGCACATAACATATAGCGGAATCATGTAATTCAGTGCATGGGAGGCTCCTATCATTCCTTGTTCTATTCGATTTTCGTCCCAATTGAATATATCAGAATCCATGGAAAGCATGGCCGAACTCGTATGCAGCTCCATCTCCGGAAGACTGATTGGTCCTGAACCAATATTTTCATGAGTTTCGAATTTGATTTTCTTGAAGATCGTAGGCATTGCCCGGATTGCGACATCACCAAAAGCAGCTGATGTGGAAGCGAAAGATCGCTGTTTATCGACTTCCAATACAGACAACTGGACAGCAAGGTTAGCATCCGTATAATAGTCCACATTGACTTCTCGTACATAAGCTTTCTTTTCATCCCAATCAAGTTCTTCCACCTGAAATTGAATTCCCTGGTGCAAATAAATGGCTTCATCGTGGAGAAGGGTCATTGCACTGAACGTATCCATTTCCCCGATGACCCGATTAACCGGTGCATTCGTTTGGTCGATGATCACGACATTTTCCTGTGCCGCTGAACGCAGGCTGATATTGCTTGCGGGAAAAGCATCATTCATCCAATGCCATTTGTCCCCATTCAAGTGTAAGACCCTTTCTTCTGTAAGGAATTCAAGAACGTCCATAATCTCTGTTTTCCCAAATGTATCGCCTTTTTTAAATGGCAGCTCATATGCTGCACATTTTACATGATCAACCAGGATCAAAAGATTATCCGGATTGATTCTTGCCGTTTCTGGATTTCTGGTAAAGAAATAATCGGGATGCTGTACGATATATTGATCAAGGGCACTGGAACTGCCAACCATGATGATCAATGCTTCACCATGTCTCCTTCCTGCCCGTCCCGCCTGTTGCCAGGCACTCGATATGGATCCAGGGTAACCAGTCATTATGCAAACCTGAAGCTGGCCGATATCGACACCCAACTCAAGTGCATTTGTGGACACCACTCCATAAATGGAACCATCCCTAAGGCCTTGTTCAATTTCCCTACGCTGTGTTGGCAGATATCCGCCGCGATAGCCCCTGATTGATTTTGGCCCCAATTGCTTTGATACAAGCTCCTGTAAATATGTCAATAGAATTTCCACACGAACCCTGCTTCGCGCAAAAACGATGGTTTGAATTTTATTTTTCAAAAATTCATTTGCCAGCTTCCTGACTTCCAAAACCGCACTCCGGCGTATGTTCAGCGGTTTATTGACTATTGGGGGATTGTAAAACACAAAATGCTTTTTCCCACTCGGGGCTCCGTTATTATCGATAAGGACCATTTGTTTTTCCGTAAGCTCTTCTGCCAACTCTTTTGGGTTATTGATTGTAGCGGAAGTACAGATGAATACAGGGTCGCTTCCATAAAAGTTGCAAATCCTTTTTAACCTTCTAATGACGTTGGCTGTATGACTTCCGAAAACGCCGCGGTAAATATGAAGTTCATCGATGACCACATACTTCAAATTTTCAAATAAAGAGACCCATTTCGTATGATGGGGCAGGATTCCTGAATGGAGCATATCAGGATTGGTGATCACGATATGTCCGGCCTGGCGGATTTTTTGCCTGATATTTGAAGGTGTGTCCCCATCGTATGTATAACTATTTATTTCAGCATCCATTTCATGAATCATTTCATTCAATTCGCTTTTTTGATCATAGCTCAGTGCTTTTGTCGGAAAAATATAAAGCGCCCTGGTTTTTTCATCTTCCAGTATTTTTTGAAGGACCGGCAAGTTATAGCATAATGTTTTACCAGAAGCTGTAGGTGTTACCGCTACAAGGCTATTGCCGCTGACAGCAGTATCAAATGCAGTTGCCTGATGGGTATACAACCCATTAATCCCCCGTTTTTCAAGAGCATGCTTGATCTTATCATTCATTGCTTCGGGAAAGGGAACATGTTTTGCCTCCTTTGCTTCAATGACTTGCCAATGTACTATATTTTCTTTAAAATCTTCATTTGTTTTTAGATCCTTTATGACTTCCAGTAAATTTTTTCGCAGTTTCATTTAACCACCTCATCCTCCTATTCTACCGAATGAACGTTCTATGCAAAAGGGAAACTATTTCCTATTCAAAAAAAAAAGCTGGAAACGTCAACATCTCGTTTCCAGCCCGGTCATTATTTTCACTTAATTCTTCTCGACAAAGCGAATGATTTCTTCAATTAGTCTGCCTGGAGCTTCCAACATTCCCATATGGCCGCTGCCCTTAAGTATTACTTCATTGATATGGCTCCCTTTTACAGAAAAGGTTTTTTCAACGGGAATCACCTTATCCTTTTCACCTGCAACCAAAAGGACAGGCAACTTCGTATCTTCGAGAACATGATTTCTGTCCATTCTGTTCCTCATGGCATGTAAAGACCCTATCGCACCAATTTCACTTGTTTTATATCCGATTTCCTTTGTATGTTCAATATTGGGATCATCGGAATGAGCGAAAAGCTTCGGTATAAGTCCATCAATGAAAGCAGGGATTCCCTCACTTTCGATTTTCTCGACTGATTTTAAGCGCCCCGCCTTTCCAGTCTCATCATCCGGGAAAGCGGTGGAATGTACCAATGAAAAACCAGACAATTTCCCAGGAAACCTTTCTGCGAATGCCAAGGTGATATATCCCCCAAGCGAATGACCAAACATATATACCTGTCCGATTTCCAGTTCTTCCAAAAATGACGCAATATCAGCTGCCATATCTTCAATCGAGAAAGACTCCCCTATTTCCTCACTTGCACCATGTCCCCGTAAATCAACGGCAATAACCCGGTATTCTTCCTTTAATCCAGCAATGATGTCGCTCCAATATTCATGGCTTCCGCAAAATCCATGGATAAACAACAATGTCTCCTTTCCTTTCCCGGTATCTATGTAGGAAAGCTTGCTATCTGTCATATTAATCCCTCATTTCCTTTATTAATCATTCAGTACCGTTATTCCCTATGGACCTGAATCTGAAACCCAACAGTCCATTCACATTTCTTCATTCCTCACATAGCTTATAGGCAAAGGAATTTTTTAGAAAGGAGCACCGTGATGACCTCTTCTGAAAAAAATAATAACCGGAATCGAATGGAACCCTTTTCCCATTTCATTAACAAAATGGATCGGCTGTTTTCCGAAAGGCCACCTAAAGGCATGCTGAAATCCCTTGACGATTTCTTCGGCTCGGCGAAAGAACGCAGCTTTCCGGTTGATATTCATGAAACGCATTCAGAATATACCCTAACTGCCACCTTGCCCGGAATTCCACGCAGCCAAATATCAATTGATGTACTGGCCCATTCCGTAACCATATCTGCAAAGCATGGAGATAGAAAGGATAAAAATCAAGGATTGTTCCAAAAGGAAGTTTCAGCCGGTACTTTTTCAAGAACCATTTCCTTTCCAAAACCGATTGATGAAGCAAATGTGACCGCTCGACATCGCGATGGCATCCTCACGCTTCACCTACCCAAAATCAGGGGGAATCGGATTGAAATCCATTAGGCATGAATAAAAGCAGACTTAAAAAAGTGGCTGGTCACTTGTAAGTCTGCTTTTTTCTTTATTCACCATCTATGCTTTGAAGAAGCCCCCTACTCCTTTGACCATTGAAGATACTTGGGAAACTGTATTCATCATTTGTCCAGCTGTGTTCATCATCTTCGTTATATCCATGGAGCCATCCTGTGTTTTGAATTGATTCATGACCGATTTGAAACCCGATGGCTGGGGTTTTTGCATGAACTGCTGCTTTGGATATGGATTATGAGCCTGCTGCTGACTTTGCGGAGGTCTTTTAGCTGGCTGTAACGGATTTGCGAACGGACTAAAAGCTTGCGGCTGAAGATTGGACTGGATTGGCTGCATTTGTGCCATTGGCTGCATTTGTGCCATTGGCTGCATAACACTGTTGCCCGGATAAGCTCCCACGGGCATCGCCTGCTGCGGGACTGGTTGAAATGGGTGATACGCTGCCTGCTGATAAGGATCATGATATGGCGTCATATAGCCCCCTGTATCCTGGTAATGATATGGATACATAAATGGTTGTTCAAGATTATGATTATTTGGCGGAGGATACGGCATTGGCTGTTGGTATCCTCCCCAATTTTCCATTGATTGAGGAAACTGTCCTTGATTTGGGGAGATTTGGTTATAACCGGATCTCATCATGACAATAAGCCCTCCTCTTTTTCATTACATGGTTCTGATAATATATGAAAAAAGAAGGAATAAAGTGTAGGTGTTTTTATGATAAAATCCGATCGATTTCCGTTTTTACATTATTAAGGATGAATTCGATCGACTGGACATGGCTTTTAAATCGCTTATAACTTGTTTTAGGAAAAAATGCCTGAACGGCCACATCAGAAAGGTTATGGGCGGTTTGTTCGATTTGCTCGGGGAAAAGATGCCTAAATTCGGTTTCTTTCATCCACTCCTTCATTCCGGTTTCCCATTCGATGCATACGGTCCTGACCTGATCTGCAAACGGCTTTACTTCCGAAAAGAAATCCTTTTCCTTTCCTTCCAGGCGTACACCCTCATAAATATCATCTGCCTGGTCCGTATATTTAATCAATTGTTCTGTTAACAGCTGCAGTTTTTCTTTTTGCACAATATATTCCTCCGTACATTTGTTTCCCTTAGTATAATCCAGTTCTCCATAAAATGAAATTCCTGCGGATTATACGTGCAATTCAGTGAAAACCTTGTGTTTTATAATTGTTTTTTCCGGAACAATGGAAAAGGAGTGGTTCACACCTTCAGCATTCACCCAATAATCCTCGGCTTTCTCAATGGCTTCCTGGGCTTCATTAACTAATGTATATTGTTCCGCCCATAGTTTACACCGCACTGTATTTACAGTTTCCCCATATGAAATTTCCAAACGATCCAGGCTGGTACTGATCTCAGCTATCATCCTTAATATCTCTTCTGTTGCGACACTTTTATTGACCATGCTGATCCCTCCCATTCTTTACCTGTACTATTCTTTTTTTTATCTGAAAGCCCTTCATGACTGACAAAACTAGAAGCTAATCGGCAAAGAAAGTGCAATTCACTTAATTTATTATGCCCTTCGACAACAATGGCAGAATGAAGAATGGAGTTTTAAACAAGAATACAGACAGGAGGTGATTTTATGCAGTCGAATGAAAGCAGACAGCAGAAAAACGAAAAACGACAAAAGCCGCCCACTAAAGAGGCAGGAACGGGAAACCCGAAACTTAGTGGAGAAAACCGCCCCTCTACGTAAGTAATAAATACTGAACGATAAACAGGGAAGGCTTCATCGATGCCTTCCCTGTTTCCTATTATAAAATCCAATTTTTGATTATTGCTGCCGTGTGCAGCTGCTTTTGTTTATGATCATACCATTCCGTCAAATGCGGGTCTTCTTCCCATTTGGGTTCTTTGAACCATTTTTTTTTAACCTTTTTTTTCATATCCCATTGCTCTGTCTCCCCTGCTTGATGATGAATCAATGGATATACTCCTCTCAGCATCGGGGTTTCATGGTATCTAGGCTTTTTTCGATATTGTTCATAATCATATCTGGCACCCGTTGGTTCAGTCCTGCAGGAAAATTCATAAAATAGTGGAAATAAATCTTCAGAAAATAAAAGTCCAGCCAACCTTTTCCCCAATTCAATCCTTTTATCGATATTTCTAAAATGCGCAACGGACGATCCATACAGTTCTCCATTGCAAGTAGGAAATAAAACGGTGCTAAAATGCATCCAATCCTGCAGGAAAAATAACAGAGAATGAAAAACGAAGGATTGCTTTTTAATAACCGATTCTTCAATGATGTTTTGTTCATTTATGATAAGCGCAGTGACTAATTTTTCACGATTTCCATATTTCCAAAAGGAATGCCATTCGTTCTTCATGAATTTGGTAATAAAAAAATAATGACATAAGTGAAACAATGGACGTCCATATTTCGTCGAATAATGATAGAGAAGTAATTGCGGATATGCATCTTGGAATATTCTCCAGTTGGCTTCTTCATACGTTAGGAATAATTGATGCCTGTATTTAAGGCCAAGTAAATTGGAAAACCAAATCCCTTCAAGATCACACATATTCCAGCCTGCATTCCTGGAAACCATACCGGCTAAAAAAGACCATTGTATTTCTGGATGGATTCTAAAAAATTGTTCATATGCTTTCGTTCTTGATATATTATCCCTATTCCCTTTTGCAGTTTGGGCTTTTATGGATCGGAGCAACTGCTTTTCCGTCTTTAACATTCGCATCTAGCCTTTCTATAGCGATGAATTGTGACATATAGTTGTACATAAATCCTATCGTTCTAAGAAACAATTCTTTTTATTCACATTTTGGATTCTTTTTTTGCTAATATAGATAAGTGAAAAAAAGGAGGGGTAAAAGTGGCATTTCATTATCCCAACGGACGAAGATTTGTACCGCAGGCTATGGAAGAAAAGAAAAGTCCACTAAAAAAAATCAGTTACAGCAACCGGGGAAAAACATTGGAAGACGATTTGAACGAAACCAATCAGTATTATTTAGCACACGGCATTGCCGTCATCCATAAAAAACCGACACCCATACAAATTGTCGATGTCCACTATCCGAAAAGAAGTGCTGCAGTCATTAAAGAAGCTTATTTCAAACAAGCATCGACCACCGATTATAATGGTGTTTATAAAGGAAAGTACATTGATTTTGAGGCAAAGGAAACGAAAAACAGCAGTTCGTTCCCGCTGAAGAATTTTCATGACCATCAAATTGAACATATGAAGCATATCGTTCAGCATGACGGAATTGCGTTTGTCATCATCCGGTTTTCCGCAATGGATGATATATATTTAATGAGTTCCGAACAACTGAGTTTTTATTGGAAGAGAATGAAAGAAGGCGGACGCAAATCTATAACTCTTCAAGAGGTTGAAAGCAGTTCACGAAAGATTACTCTTGGCTTTCAACCGAGAATTGACTATATTAAAGTAGTAGATTCGCTCATCTCAGAAAATTTTTAGTTTTTTAGAAAGGCAGGTTAGCTGTAATGGCTGAAAAATATAATACTAGAGAAGAACGCCGAAAGCAGGGGCAGACTCAAAAAAAGGGACAGAATAAAAGTCCTAAAAAACCAACCAATATGCTTAAGCGGATTTTCCTTATACTTGTTACATTCGGAATAATAGGCCTGGTTGCCGGAGGAGCTGCAATGGCTTATTTTATAAGCGACGCTCCAGAACTTGACGACAAGCTTTTAAAAGATCCGGTCACATCCAAGATTCTCGATGAAAATGGTAAATTACTTGCTGAAATCGGAAAGGAAAACCGGGATTATGTAAATTATGAAGACATTCCCGATCTTGTCGAAGAAGCTTTCCTGGCAACGGAAGATTCCCGCTTTTATGAGCATCACGGGGTCGATTTCTTACGTCTGGGCAGTGCCGTCATAGCCAACGTCAAAAACGGATTCGGCTCAGAGGGTGCAAGTACATTGACCCAGCAGGTCATCAAGCGTTCTTATTTAACGCCTGATAAGACCATTAAAAGGAAAGTCCAGGAAATGTGGCTATCCATACAGCTTGAAAGAAAATATACAAAAGAAGAAATTTTCGAAATGTATGTGAATAAGATTTTCTTTGCAAACCGTGCCAACGGGATCTTAACTGCATCACAAACTTATTATGGAAAAGATCTTAACGAATTGAAATTGAACGAAGCGGCCATGCTTGTAGGATTACCGCAAAGCCCAAGCAGGTATGACCCGTATAAATACCCTGAACGTGCGAAAGAACGCCGTGATATTGTCCTGCACTTAATGAACAAACATGGATATATCACTGAAACGGAAATGAAAAATGCACAAAGCATCGATATAACAGAAGGACTTCAAGAAATCGATAAGAGCCAAATCGATACGACCGCATACGATGCATTCATCGATTTGGTAATTGAGGAAGTCGGAGATATGGGTGACTATAACGTATTTACCGATGGTCTGGAAATCCAGACGACCATTGATAAAGATGCCCAAGAATATGTTTATAACATGTTGAACAGTGATGAAATCATCAATTATCCAAGTAAAGATCTCCAAGCCGGAGTCACATTACTCGATACAGAAACTGGTGAAATTAAAGCAGTGGGCGGCGGCAGGAATACGACGGTTAAACGCGGCTGGAATTATGCAACGGATGCCAAGCGATCACCTGGTTCGACCATTAAGCCGATTCTGGATTACGGTCCTGCCGTGGAATATTTAAATTGGTCCACCTACCACCAAATCAAGGATGAGGAATACACTTACAGTAATGGAACACCGCTTAAAAATGCTTCAGGACGACATTATGGCACTGTAACGACTCGGGAAGCACTGGCACGGTCATTAAATATCCCTGCCTTAAAAACGCTTCAAGCAGTCGGATTGGACCGGGCACGTGATTTTGCCACTGATCTTGGGATTCCTTTCGACAAGGAGATTACCGAATCGGCAGCATTGGGCGGCGGTAAGGATGTTTCTACACTTGAACTTGCCGGTGCATACAGTTCATTCGGAAACAATGGTATCTATAATGAACCGCATAGTGTGAAAAAGATTGTTTTACGTGATAAAACAACCATCAAAAACAAGACGGAATCAAAGCCGGTCATGAAAGATTCAACAGCTTTCATCGTGACGGACATGTTGAAAAGCGTCATGAAAGAACCTTATGGAACAGGAAGGTTAGCCAATATCCCTAGTCTCCCGGTAGCCGGTAAAACAGGTTCAACCAACTTCACGCCTGAACAGCGTGCAGCGAACAACATCCCATCTTCGGGTGTAAAAGATAGCTGGATGGCAGGTTACACTACCAATTATACAGTCGCGGTTTGGGCTGGTTATGATAATGCATCTGGTGAGAAAATGGAATATCTGGGTGAATCATCTCAAAGGATCCCTAAATTCATCTTTAAGAATTTAATGGAACATATGGCCCAATCAAAAGAAACGAAAGACTTTGATCAACCTGACAGTGTTGTGAAGGTTGGAGTCATCAAAGGTTCGAATCCAGCTGTTAAAGCCAATGAATATACACCAAGCAGTAAAATCACTTATGAATATTATGTTAAAGGTCACGAGCCTACACAAGTGACGACAGAATATGAAAAAATCGACTCACCTGGCATTAACGCTTCTTACAACCAGGAAAGCAATGAAATCAATCTATCATGGTCATATCCTAAAGGTAATGGGAATACCCAATTCGAGGTTAAGATGTCCGTTGACGGCGGCGCACAGAGCGTATTGAAAAAATCGAAGGATACTAGTTTAACGATTCCTAATCCAACCCCTGGAAGTAAATATACTTTCTCAGTGGTAGCTCTAGTGGATAACCAACAAAGTGATCCTGCGAGTACATCTGTCAAAATACCTGCTGAAGCGGTAGTCCCTGAGGATACTGAGGACGAGAAGATTGAAGATCCTGCCGAAGGTGAAAATCCGGAACAAGAAACTCCTGCTGAAGGCGAAGAGGATAAACAAGACGAAGACAAAAATAACAATGGCGAAAACGGCAATAAAGATAATAACGACAATAATGGCAATAACGGTAATAATGGCAATAACGACAATAATGGCAATGGCAACAATGGTAATAATGGTAATGGTGATGGAAATGGCAACAACACGGATGACGGAAATGGCAATAATGGAGAGGATGTCGAGGGCGGGGATGATACCACTGACCCTGGAACGGTAGAAGAGGAAAAACCAGTCGAGACCCCTGATCCCGATCCTAATCCGGACCCAGATCCAAACCAAGATACCGAATAAATATATATGAAGATTGACCTAAAAAAACGTCTAAGCTTTTGGCTTAGACGTTTTTTGGCTGTTCTTATTTTTGATCATGAACTTTACATATTGTTTTTCAAATTCTCGGAACAACTCACTGAGCTGTCTATAAGAATGAAAAAAAGCGGGTCTGGCAAGGATGAAAGAAAGCCTTTCATCCATGTTCACCGGAATATTGTTAAAGGATTGTATTTGGCACCGGATATCATTCAATGCCACTGGCTGCCCATGCATCCAGAAGACTGCGGTTAAAAATAAACCGATCCCCTGCTTCATGAGTCCCAAGGTCTGTCCCGCTTTTCGCTCAGAATATAGCAATCTGCATTCCGAATCAATTCCCTTCCAACTCTCCAGCAGTTCCTTTACATGCATTGCCCCCTTCGTCCAGGGAGCATAGGCTTCTACATTATTATAATAAAGTAACTCATACGGGAAAGCCTCGAATGGAATCGTTTCACTCCAACCTGCATATCGTTCTTTTTCCAAGATGGTTTCCTTTTCAGGAAAAAACAAATGATGGGCCAATTCTTCAGGGACTTTTAATGATATGGACTGCGTCAATTGGCTTCTTTCCTTTTCATTCTTTTTTTTCCTTCACGGCATAATTCGAGAAGCGGGCAGGTTTCACACCTTGGTGACTGGGCCTTGCAATGATAGCGTCCAAAGAATATCAGGCGGTGATGCGTAACGGACCACTCATCCTTTGGTATCTTAGCCATCAGCGTTTTTTCAACGTCGAGGACACTATCCTTCCAACGGCATAATCCCAGGCGCTTGGAAACACGCTCTACATGGGTATCCACAGCGATCGCCGGCACATCAAAAGCAACGGAAACGACTACATTCGCCGTCTTTCTGCCAACGCCAGGCAATTTAACAAGCTCATCACGATCTCTCGGAACTTCCTTACCGTATTCTTCGATCAGCATGCGCGACAGCTTTTGTATATTCTTAGCCTTGTTACGAAACAAACCGATTGAGCGAATGTCATTTTCCAACTCTTCAATCGGAACGCTTATGTAATCCTCAGGCGTCTTATATTTCTGAAATAAATCCTTCGTCACTTTATTGACTAATACATCCGTACACTGAGCTGACAGGGCAACAGCAACCACCAATTCAAATGGATTGGAGTGATTCAGCTCACAATGGGCATCTGGAAACATTTCACCCATCGTATCCAGGCAATATCGAATTTGAGCTTTATTCAACATATCGGTTCTCCTTCAATTTACATTACTGCTCGAGCCAGTTATAGAAAGGCACATCTTTCAATGGTTGTGCAGTTTCCGTCTTTCGGTCCCTCTTTTGATGAACTCTAAATTTTTGTCCTTGCTCCCTTGCCTGTTCCAAGGTTTTAATTCCATTCTTTTTCCACTCGAATAAAATTCGATCAATGTATCGGAAATTCAATTTTCCGGAAATGACAGACTCCCTCAGAGCTGACTTAATGATTTCAGGTTGATGGTCATCCTCCATCCACATTGCCAATGTCTCACATTCAAAGGGAGATAAAGGGCGGCCGAACTCCTGTTCAAAAATCGTATAAAGGCTCTCCCCCGCTTTTTGGATTTCTGCAGACTCTGCCTGTTTCAAAGTTTTCAAGAAACAGTCCATCATTTTTTCATACAGTGGAGACAACGAATATTTTTCCTGTCCGATTTCTTGGCTCCCCTCAACCACCATTTCAACAAATCCCCTTTGGACCAAACGCTGGATCATGAATAGACATTCCGTTTCCTGCAATGTCATTCGGTCAGAAAGTTGGGAGGGTGCAGGGAAATGATTACCTTTATCGATGAAGCTTTGCAATTGTAATAATAGGACCATTTCTTGTTCATTCAGTCCCATTGCACTATAGTTAGTCAACAAAAAGGATGGAATCGTTATCGTTCCTTCCTTAAACCACGCATATAAATGTTCTTTATTCATGTTTTTGGACACCTCTGGTTTAGTATAACATGAATACGGCTCATCGAATAAGTTTATAATTTTAACAAAAAACGGTTATCTGCCAATTGGCAAGATAACCGCTTCATAACGTAATCAAGGATATAATCGATTTAATAGACGTGGGAACGGGATGGTTTCACGGACATGCTCGACTCCACTGATCCATGCTACGGTGCGTTCCAATCCCAAACCGAAGCCTGAATGCGGCACAGAGCCATATTTTCTTAATTCCATATACCATTTGTAAGCATCTTCGCTCAAGCCATGCTCATTGATTCTCTGTTCAAGCAATCCCTGATCATGAATCCGTTCTGAACCGCCAATTATTTCTCCATATCCTTCCGGAGCGATCAAATCGGCACAAAGAACGACTTCTTCCCTGTCAGGATCTGGCTGCATATAGAAAGGCTTGATTTTGGTTGGGTAATGAGTTATGAAAACGGGCTTATCATAACTTTCCGCTATCGCAGTTTCATGCGGAGCTCCAAAATCATCCCCCCATTGAATATCATCAAATCCTTGTTCATGAAGGAACTTAATGGCTTCATCATATGTAATGCGCGGGAAAGGAGCTTGGATTTGTTCAAGCTTCGATGTATCACGGCCCAGTGTATTCAACTCAAGCTCACAGTTTTTCAATACGGATTGGATGATGGAAGAAACGAATTTCTCCTGTACCTCCAGGTTTTCTTTAAATTCGATGAAAGCCATTTCAGGTTCAATCATCCAGAACTCGATTAAGTGTCGTCTTGTTTTGGATTTTTCTGCCCTGAAGGTTGGGCCAAAGGAAAATACCTTCCCAAGTGCCATGGCAGCCGCTTCCATATAGAGTTGACCACTTTGTGAAAGGTATGCATCCTCATCAAAGTATTTAGTCGCGAACAATTCACTTGTTCCCTCTGGTGCGCTTCCCGTTAAAATTGGGGGATCCACTTTAACGAAGCCTTCTTCATTAAAGAATTCATATGTAGCACGGATTATTTCGTTCCGGATTTTCATGACTGCATGCTGCCGTTTTGAACGCAGCCACAAATGGCGGTTATCCATTAAAAATTCAGGACCATGCGCTTTAGGTGTAATGGGATAATCCAATGATTCATGAATGATTTCAATATCTTTCACCTGTAATTCAAAACCGAACGGCGAGCGTTCATCCTTTTGAATGACACCAGTTACATACAAGGATGATTCTTGTGAAACCGATTTCGCACGAGCGAAAATCTCTTCTCCCACTTCAGCTTTCACGACCACCCCTTGAATAAAACCAGAGCCATCACGTATTTGAAGGAAAGCAATTTTCCCACTGGAACGTTTGCTGGCAAGCCAGCCTCCAATGGTTACTTCTTGATCGACGAATTTGCTAGCATCTTTTATTGTAATTTTCACGGAATTTACCTCCAAAAATAACTTAACTTACTAATGAATTTACTCTACTTATTATACCCATAGCCCTGCTTACAAGCAAATAAATCAATTGAAGCGGAGGTTCCATGCCTTTTATATCATTCTTATTATGTTTTTGTCGCGTATTCGCCAGATTGTTTCATGGTAAATTACTTTTCACTAATGCCCATGCTCTTATTACAGTAAAATCATCTCGGTACATGTATAGGCCAACATTTCTAATATTGAACATAGGATTGAATCCAATCAACCAATGGTAATCAAATACTCTTTACCATTCATAATCTTTCAATTTGAACTCCTAGCTTCATACTAACTAAATGTTCCAGGCATTTTTCTGTTGAAACCCAGCTTTTTTCTAACATTTTTTGTCTAATTATACTGAATAATCTAAATATGTTGAACTTAAACAAAAAATCATATACGATATCATATATGATTAATTAAAAAATCAAGGGGTGAGTGCCATGGCAAAAGCAAGAGTTAAACTCCAAAAGTCAGATTACTCAGAAGAAGTGGAAATACTGTCGAACCGCTATATATTAATGAACGGTGTTAAGTATGAGGTATCACGAATCAAGTTGGATAACCCTATTTCCGGAACGGTATATGGAACATTATTAAACTATAAAGGATCATTGGAAGCAATGAAGGGAAAGATCGACCATCCGCCTTATAATGAACCTCCTAAAGGGCCGATCCTTTATATTAAACCTAGAAACACGTTTTCTTCTTATTCAAATCCGGTTCCCCTTCCGACCGGCATACCTGAATTGGAAATCGGAGCCGCACTTGGAATAGTGATCAGTAAAACGGCGACAAGAGTCAAGAAAGAACATGCCTCTGATTATATAGAAGGTTTTACGATCGCCAATGATATTAGCATTCCTCATGAAAGCGTTTTCCGTCCTGCTATCCGCCATAAAGCCCGTGATGGATTTTGCCCGATCGGTCCATGGGTCGTATCCAAGGAATCCATCTCCAACCCCGATTCTTTAGGACTTCGTGTATATATTAATGGAGAGCTAAGGCAAGAAAATTCAACTTCAAATCTAATTCGCTCCATCCCCCGGCTTATTGAGGATGTAACGGACTTCATGACCTTGAGTACGGGTGACGTCCTTCTAGTTGGAGTGCCTGAGAATGCACCGCTGGCCAAAGCCAATGATCAAGTCAGGATAGAAATAGACGAAATCGGTTATTTGGAAAATACGATCATTTCCGAGGAAAAATTATCACTGGAGGGGATTTTATGAAGAGAGCACGTGTAGCCTATGCAGGTGCCATACATCCAGCAAGTGAATATCATGGCCAGCTCCAATTGGCGGATGGCCGGCTTGTCAATGAGCAGGACGTTGTCTGGCTTCCCCCTGTGGAACCACGGACTGTCTTCGCGCTTGGCTTGAATTATGCAGACCATGCGAAGGAGCTAGCTTTTAAAGCCCCGGAAGAACCCCTTGCATTCTTAAAAGGTCCCAATACATTCATCGGCCACCGGGGACAGACAAGGCGGCCTGCTGATGCAGCTTATATGCATTATGAATGTGAACTGGCAGTGGTCATCGGTAAAAAGGCGAAGAACATAAAAAAGGAAGAAGCCTTTAATTATGTAAGTGGATATACGATTGCAAATGATTATGCAATACGGGATTATCTGGAAAACTACTACCGGCCAAATTTAAAGGTCAAAAATCGCGATACCTGCACCCCCATTGGTCCCTGGCTCGTCGATACCGAAGATATTCCAGATCCTTCGAATCTTGCCATCAAAACTTACGTCAACGGAAAATTGACTCAGCAAGGCAACACGAAAGACATGATTTTCGGCATTGCTGATTTAATTGAATATTTCAGCAGCTTCATGACTTTGAGTCCAAACGATATCATATTGACAGGCACACCTGAAGGCTTGGCGGATACTGCTGTAGGCGATGAAATCATTACTGAAATTGAAGGTATCGGAAAACTCGTTAGCACAATAGTCGGGGACGATGTATTTACTGAAATCGGGGATCGGCCTCATCTGAATATCCACAAATAATGGAAGGGACTGATCATATGCCTCATATAATTATTGAATATACGGATAATATCAAAGATGAAATCCAGATTGACGGCTTATTAAGAAAGGTGAATGATGTACTGATATCCTATCCCTCCATCTTTCCCATTGGCGGGATTCGATCCCGGGCCATTGAATTGAAGCATTATCGTGTTGCCGATGGTACAGAGGATGATGCTTTTGTTCATGTCATACTAAAAATTGGCGCTGGACGCAAGGACAGTGATAAAACGAAAGTATGTGACCACCTTTTCGAAACGATGGAGTCCCATTTGGCATCCCTCTTTTCAAAAAGATATCTTGCCCTCTCCATGGAACTTACGGAATTCAGTGATTTTGGCACATATAAAAAGAATAATATCCATAATCGATATAATAAATGAACAATATTTCATATTTAAAGGCCTTCCACATCATCGGAAAGGCCTTTAAATTAATATGTTTTGCCAATGCTACCGGGCTCAGTTGATTTCTGCAAGGTTTTCAGTACGGTTCAAGAACTCCTTGACACGGTCCACATATTCCTGTTTATCATAGCCGTTATATAAAGCGCTAGCCATACGGACCGGATCCCCAAAAAAGAATCTTTCGTACAGGGTTTGCCTGGATCCAAATGAACTCATGCATACATCCCATGCGAGACGATACAATTTAACCCTGTCATAGGCTCCACCATTCGCAGCTTGAAGATATTTATCCAAATCCGGTCGAAGCTCCGAATTGAAATCGGCTTCATTTGGTATCGCCATTAAGCCACTAGCCCCAAGAAGCTGCATTATTTCACTGAATCTAGGGTAAATCTTCGGATAATAATTACGGGCAATGTTTAACGGTGTGAAATCGGGTGTCATCATTCCCCACTTATCCACTTTCGCGTTTGCCTCCGAAGCTGTTATGAAAGCCTTTACCGTTTCAAGCGCTATGATGACTTCCGAGATTTTTTCCTGAACATGCTGGTATTGCCCGATATTGATGGTTTCCACCATTAGTTGCAGAATCCCCAGAATGAACTCGGTTTTGGCGATATTCTTCGCTACCACCTGATGGGTCATATGAACAACCGCATTGCTTTCATTATAAGCCTGGTTGCAAATGCCGACATCCCCATATGCAAATACCCGATTCCAAGGAACGACTACATCATCAAAAACGATAATCGTATCCATTTCCTCAAATCTTGAACCAAGAGGATGGTCAAAATGTGATTTGCCATAATCGAATGATTCACGACAGATGAATTTCAACCCTGGTGTATTATTTGGTATGGAGAATGCAAATGCATAAGGGTTTTCTTCTTCCGATTGTTTAAGCAATGTTGAAGGGAATACCATGATTTCATCCGTTATTCCTCCTTGTGTAGCTAATAATCTAGCTCCCTTTATAATAAGCCCTTCTGAATTCTTGCCAGCAATCCGTGCAGCGATGTAAGGATCCGGAAGCTTTGCGGCACTAACTCCCCTATTAACCTGGGGTTGAATCAGGGTATGTGTCAACGACAAATCCTTTTCCCTGCAGAGCTCATAATAATCTTTCATATTTTTAGCAAATGTCGAATCCTGAGTGCCGAACATATCAGCTGCTGTACCGTACGCCATCATCCCACTGTTGATATAGTCAGGGGAACGTCCCATCATTCCATTATTATGCCTTGCCCATTCTTGAATCATTTTCCTCCTTTTTTCAAGGTCTTCCTTAGTCCGCGGCTGCATGAATGAGGTCCCTACTCTTTCGTTTGAAGTTGGTGAAATATAAGTCATGATGTCAGTTTTCGCGGAATCATGCTGCAAATCATATAATTCGGCCTGTGATTTCATGACCCCTTTAAAAGCTGGGTGTTGACTGATCTTATTTTTTACTTGCTCTCCATTGATCCATACATTCGCCTTTGCTTTGTCTACCCTCTCGATATATTCTTTACCTGTTTTAGCCGGCATGCTTACATCCCCCTTTAGTATTAATTTAATAAAGCGCTTACAATTTAATAAATTCCAAAAATTGAATTAATTCTTATAACAAAATATACCATGTGTTATGATATATATATAATACTTAAAAAATTCAATATGTATATGTAAATCATATGTATGAGGTGTATATAATGGACATCCGGCAGTTAAAGTATTTTGTGACGATCGTTCAGGAAGAACAAGTAACCAAAGCCGCAAAAAAATTACATATGGCTCAACCGCCCCTTAGCCAGCAACTTAAATTAATGGAAATGGAAATCGGTGAAAAACTTTTCGATCGGAATGGAAAGAAACTTGAACTCACTGAAACTGGCAAGGTCCTTTATAAAAAAGCTGAAGCTCTATTAATCCAGTTCGAAGAATCACTACTGGAAGTGAAGGAAGTCAGTAAAGGGGTAAAGGGCACTCTTTCCATAGGTTCAGTAAAAACTTGCTTTTCTTACATTCCGCAAAGGATGAGAACCTTTAGGGTTAAATACCCTGACATTCGTTTCAAGTTAATGGAAGGTGATACGTTCCGTTTGACAGAAGGCTTAATAAACAGGGAAATCGAGTTGGCCATTGTAAGGCTTCCTATTAACGGTAAGCAATTCTCATCGATTAACCTTCCTCCGGAAGATTTTGTGCTTGTCACCCCAAAAGATTGGGATATCCCAGACTCGATCGAATTCAAACAAATTAAGGAATATCCCCTCTTATTGCTGCATAGGGTTAGCGGTCAAGGTACTTACGAACTGATAGTGGATGAATGCCTAAGACATGGATTTGACCCTACGATTGTATGTGAATGTCCTGATGCTGCCATGATCTTATCCTTAGTGAAGGAAGGAGTAGGCGCTACCATCATGCCACGTACCACGTCCAAATCGTTTTCAACCCAGGGGATAAAAATAGTCGAATTGATAGATTGTGTAGTACAATCGGAAGCCGCCCTTATTTGGCTCGAAGAACGCTATCTTTCCAAAGGAGCCGTCAAATTCCTAGAAACATTTTCTGAAGGAATGCCCAGTTATCCCTGAATATTAGTGCACCTGTACCTCTTTGTAGTAATCCTTGTATTTGTTCGAATTTCTTTATCCTTGAAAAGAAAAAAGCAACCTATCATTTGATGGCCGCTTTTTCAAATCCATTCACAATTGCGTTGGACTGCGCTTTATTAATAGGCATGCCTTTACATCATTTAATGTCGCAAAACCCCCTTAACATCATGACCGTATTGGACTTTACCAGGATTTCATTATAATTGTCTTTTGCAACCGTTTTCGGACCGGTCCTGCGATTACCGATCAAGGCACCTAAATAGCAGGCGATGAATCCAAGCGGAATGGAAACGATTCCTGGTGAATTCAAAGGGAAAATCGGGTCACCTGTCATTATAGATGCTCCGGGGACCGGGTTCCAGACATTTGGACTGAGGGCCACGAGCAAAAGTGTTCCAAAAAGACCTGTCATCATACCGACTATCGCTCCAGTTTTATTGAATTTTTTCCAATAGATCGTAAGAAGGATTACTGGCAAATTCGAACTGGCGGCCAATGTAAAGGCGATAGATGCCAGAAACGCTACATTGAATTCCTGCAGACCTAATGATAAAACAATCGCAAGTGCAGTCACACCAATAGAAGCCCATCTAGCCATCGTCATTTGCTGTTTTTCCGTCGCTTTTCCATCTTTTAATATTTCATTATAAAAATCATGTGAAAATGCCGTAGCACCTGTTAAAACGATTCCTGCAACTACTGCGAGTATCGTTGCGAAGGAAACGGCCGCAATAAATGCGAATAAGATGTCCCCGCCCACAAGTTGGGCCAATAAAGGTGCAGCCATGTTACCTGCTGGATTAGCGGCCATGATATTCGATGTTCCGACCAACTTAGCAGCACCGAATCCGAGAAAAATGACCATGATATGAAATGCACCCATAATCCACATCACCCAAACAACCGACTTTCTTGCCACTCGTGCATTCGGGACAGTCAAAAAACGTATTAAAATGTGAGGCAGACCTGCCGTTCCCAGAATCAGGCCCAGTGACAAGGATGCTGCATCCCACCCACTGGCATACTTAATTCCTGCCTTCAGGTAATCTGCACCCATGGGTGTCGCTGTTTTCATATCCGTGAAAATTCCGATGAAGCTAAAATTCAACTTCCACATGACGATCATGAATAATATAAACACTCCGCCTATCAGCAGGATGGCTTTAATGATCTGCACCCAGCTCGTCGCCGTCATTCCCCCGAATAGAACAAATACCAGCATTACAATACCTACGATGATGACAGAGGTATTATACGTGATGTCCAAAAGCAATTTAAATAAAGCGCCTGCAGCAACAAGTTGCCCCAGCATGTACATGACTGATATCACCAGGGTATTAAAAGCGGTCACTCCCCGGACCTGTTTATATTTAAACCTTGTAGTCACCATATCAGCCAATGTGTATTTCCCTAAGTTCCTTAATGGCTCAGCCACTAGGAATAACACGACAAGAAATGAAACAAGTGCTCCATACATCAGGAAAAATCCATCATATCCCGTTAAGGAAAATGCCCCTATCAACCCTAAAAACGTGGAAGCCGACATAAAATCCCCGGCCAATGCAAGTCCATTTTGCCTAGCGGTCAACCCGCCCCCAGCCGTATAAAAGGAGCCTGCCGTTTTAGTTTTTTTGGAAGCGAAATACGTGATGAAAAGCGTACCTATCGACATTAGCGCAAAGAGAATGATAACTGTCCAATTCATGTTTCAAAGCCCTTCTTTCTCGATGATTTCTTTTATTTGTTCATCGATTCTTTCAGATTTCCTTACATATATACTGCAAACCCATACAGACATAACCGTAATGGAGACACCGTACGCCCACGCCCAGGTTATGTCCCCGATGAAAGGGTGATCCAGGATATCTGTGTAAAAAACTAAGAAGGGCAAAAGCATGGAATATCCCATAAAGAAAATCGTAAAAGGGATGACGAACTTCTTTTTGTCGGAGAGCATATTCTGAAACTCTTTCGAGGCAACAATCTTTTCATAATCCACTAGATTGGTTTGTTCCGATTCATCAAGGTTTTTTTCCAGCCGAACCATCTCTACACACCTCTTCTGATATTTATTTTTACAAGGACGGTCCTGGTAGTGTTCCTCCAATGTCAGCCGCATTCTTCAATGGCACAGATCCCCCTCCATCCCAGAATACCTACAACCTCATCTGCCCAAAGAGGGTCTGAAGCCCATTCCCTAAGCTTTCCATACTCCTTTTGTGAAACCGATGAAACTTACAAATAGGGCAGCAGTAAGCTCCCACTGCTGCCCTGTCCCAGACCATATCTTTTAAAAGGTTTGCACTTTCACAATAGTCTTGGCTCACCTATCCTTCATCTGTTTCGACTTCTTGATACATTCACTTTTCCATTTGATATGAATCTTCTTTCCTTTCAAGGGAAGAGAATCATTGAAATGTAAGTGCCAACTCACTTGAGAGGATCCGTCCATTATTTGATGGGCTATTCCTTATCCAGCAGTCTTCCATCAACTTTTCACCATTTGCACAGGCGCCCTATTGAAAAGACTATGAGAGTCCATGTATTTTTGCTGAATTTCCCATCTTTCATCCTAAATCCCGCTTCTTTTTAGATGATGAATTCAGGCTTACTTTTTGCCAGGATCGGTTCTTTAAGAGGAACTTCTTCTCCTGATATTATATCAAGCACAGAAGATGCCTCATCAAACCATGAATCCGGAGCTTGGGCTCCCCAGAATGTCTGGCGTCTTGGATCATTCAAATCCCAATGAATCGGTTCGGTATCCGGGTCAGATGTTAAGTAATCCCCATTGTATAATTCAATCCTGTGACCATCCGGATCTCTTAAATATAGGAAGAATGCATTGGATAGGCCATGCCTTCCCGGGCCGCGTTCGATTGACTGTGCATATCCAAGAGATGCCAGTACATCACAGGCATGGATAAGTGCAAGCGGGTCAGGCAGAAAGAAGCCTACATGATGAAGTCTTGGACCGATACCGTTCATGAATGCCTGGTCATGGACCGTTTGCTTTCTATGTAGCCACGTTGCCCATAATTTGCCCGACTCATCCACAGTATCTTCCGAGCAGGCAAAACCTAATTCTTTCATATAAAAGTCAGAGGCTTTTTGCACATTTGGCACACAACAATTCACATGATCGATTCTTTGGACCCTCGAACCCCTATGCATATCATATCGTTGCAGCAATCTCTCGGCTTTATCCATTTTGTAAAAAAACTCCACTGGCAATCCTGAAATATCCTGAACTCGCAGTGACTTGCCTAGTGCATGCTGTGTTCCTTCCTGCATCCACTTCATTTTCATTCCCTTGGATAGGAAGAAAGATTCCAACCCTTCAAGGTCTTCCTCTTTTTCAACCTTGTATCCTATTGCTTCAACGCTTGGCTTTTCTGCCTTTTGCAAGATAAGCGAATGATGATGCGCTTCCTCTAAACCACGTAAATATATGTGGTCATTCGTTCTTTCCGTTTCAATAAAACCTAAAGCATCCACATAAAAGGCTCTTGATTTATCTAAATCTGTTACATTAAGTATCGTTCTCGCAACACGAATAATAGAAAAATTCATAGTATTTCTCCCCTTCTTTAATGAAACCCGGATTATTTTTCAGCAGAAGAAACGGCATTTTGTTTTACGTCGCCAAATTTCGGAATGTGATGTTCTCCAATTGCCACGTGGATAACTTGTGTTTCCGTATAGAATTCAAAGCTATAATGGCCGCCTTCACGTCCTACCCCACTATATTTCGACCCTCCAAAAGGAATCCGCAAATCCCTAACGTTTTGGGAATTCACCCAGACCATCCCACTATCGACAGCTTGAGCAAACCTATGTCCACGTTTCATATCATTGGTCCATACATAAGCAGCTAGCCCATACTTTACATCATTAGCCATTCTCAGTACTTCCTCTTCAGTCTTGAAAGGAATGACTGCCATGACAGGGCCAAAAATCTCTTCTTGTGCCACCGTCATATCATTTGTACAGTTCAAAAGAAGCGTCGGGGCAATATAATTCCCTTCCTTGAAAGCACTTGGTATGGCACCGCTTACAATTTCCGCCCCTTCATCTTTTGCTATATCCAGATATCGGGAGACATTATTAAAATGGTTACGATGGATCAGCGGTCCGATTTCCGTGTCTGGATCCATTGGGTTTCCAATCTTGATATTATGAACACGTTCCTTCAATTCTGCCACGAACTGGTCTATTATCGATTCATGGACAAATAATCTGGAATTGGCTGTGCAGCGCTCCCCATTGAACGAATAGATTCCCCATACCACTGAATCCAGGGCCTTTTCTAAATCGGCATCTTCAAAAATGACTGCTGGTGATTTACCGCCGAGTTCCATGGAAAAACGTTTCATTGTATCTGCACCATTTTTAATGATTTCAGCGCCGGTTGTCGTTTCTCCGGTAAAGGATATCAATTGGACTTCAGGATGGGCAACCAAGGACGCCCCCGCTGTCTCCCCAAAACCGTGAACAATATTGAATACGCCTTTTGGCAGACCGGATTGATCAATGATTTGAGCTAATTTATTGGCAGTCAATGGAGACCACTCCGCTGGTTTAAGGACACATGTATTACCTGTAGCCAGGGCCGGGGCGATCTTCCAGGTTTCTAACATGAAAGGTGCATTCCAAGGAGTGATTAATCCTGCCACTCCTATCGGTTTATGAATCGTATAATTGATGAAAGTGTCATCCACTTGATATGACTCTCCTATCAGCCTGCTTTTCACCATTTCAGAATAAAAACGGAAATTCTCCGCTCCCCTTGCCGCTTGTTTTTTTGTCTGGCTAATCGGCAACCCTGTATCCAGTGATTCCAAAAAGGAGATTTCTTCGGCATTTTCTTCAATTAGATCAGCAATCCTATTCATGTACTTCAATCTTTCTTCCACTTTCATCGTTCTCCATGGGCCATTATCGAATGCAGCTCTTGCGGCGGCGACCGCTTGATCAATATCCTCTTTAAAGCCTTCTGCCACATTATTGATTGCTTGATTATTAAAAGGGCTTAGATTTTCAAATGTTTTTCCTGAGATACCATCCACAAATTGACCATTGACGTAATGCTTCACATCCTGCACGGGAAAAGTTTGCATGATAAATCCTCCTTTAAAAATTAATTCGGGAAGATGACAAAAATCGTTTGGATTTGTGCAATCTTCCCAATCTAGCTTTATGACTGGATTTTTTGGTCAATCAACCCGTATGATTGAAGGGTTTCACGCAGTTCTTTTTCCAATGGTTCCGAAGGCGGTCCCATAGGCGGCCTTAATGCCGGATTGATTTTCCCCATCATCCCCATCGCAGCTTTTAATGGTCCTGGATTGGTTTCTTTAAACAAAACATCATTCAATGGCATTAATTTGTAATGGAGGTCAAGCGCCTTATCTACATCACCCTCCACCCAAAGGTTATAAATGTCCGCCACTTCTTTAGGAGTGATATTGGCAGTAGCACTTATATGTCCTGCCCCTCCAATAGCCAACATTGGATAGCATAATAATTCAATGCCAGAATATAAGAGAAAATCCCTTCCGCAATTCAATAAGACACGGTTCACATGTTCGAAATCTTTATTAGATTCTTTTACACCAATAATATTTTCACAATCTTCAGCAAGACGTGCCAATGTCTTCACTTCTAAATTCGTCGCCGTTCTTCCAGGAATGTTATAAACGATCAGCGGGATATCAACAGCATTGGCTACGGTTTTAAAATGATTATAAAGTGCCTGTTGATTCGGTTTATTGTAATAAGGTACGATGACTAAAGCAGCATCCGCGCCCATTTCCTGTGCCCTTTTTGTCAAATGCAACGTTTCTTTCTGATTGGCAGATCCGGTACCTGGTGCAACTGGAACACGGGCTTTTGCTGCTTTAATTGCCGTTTCCATCACTAATTCCCGTTCCTCAATCGTAAGTGAGCTCGGCTCGCCTGTAGTCCCGCATACCGAAATTCCATGGGAACCGCTTTCAATATGCCAGTTTACTAGATTTTCAATTGCCTTTACATCAACTTCCATCTTGTCATCAAAGGGAGTGATTACGGGTGCGATGGATCCTCTTAAACGACTTTTGATTTCCTTGTACATTTTTTCTACCACCTTTTTATTATTTGAATATTCCGAATAATTTAAGTGAAAAAATCGGCTTTGCTTTTATCAATAATCAATCGACTATAATAAAACAAAGCCTGGGTCATCAAAGTGCCTGATCTTGATTAGTTTCCGCCCTCTGCTTAAAAGTGCTTATCGCATTCAGTTTATGCTTTCTCACCAATGATTCAATTTCTTCAAAAGATGCTTTTTCCTTTAGGAGCTTTATGATGCTTTCATGTTCGCGAATCGATTGGACTGCGCGTTGAGGCACCATGGTGAACATGGACTTTCTGACTCTATTCATTCTTTGTTGTGCCTGTTTAATTTCCTCTATTAAAAAGGAATTTCCGCACTTTTCATAAATTTCCGCATGGAAACATTCGTTTAATTTACCAAACAGCTCTAATTCAAAGTTATGGAGGGCTTTTTCCATTTCATTGTTTAAATTAATTAGATTTTCAAAATCATGATCATTCATGGTTAAAGAACTGAGTGCAGCTGCATATCCTTCAAGCAGAGATAAAACAGAAAGAGTTTCAATGTATTCGCTCTCATTTATGCTTGTAACCACCGCTCCACTATAAGGCTTATATTGAATAAGGCCGTCAGATTCCAGTTGCCTGATTGCTTCCCTGACAGGAATCGGACTTAAACTAAGTTCTTTTGCCGTTTGATCGATAATGATCCGCTGTCCAGAACCATATGTTCCATCCAAAATTAATTTACGAAGGTGCTCATAAGCTAGTTGCTTTTTGCTGGGGTTTTTGCTTTTCTCTTCCATATTTTCATCATATATGAAATCATATATGATTGCAATCGATTTTCATTAAAAATCATATATGATTTTTCACATGCTTGTTTTGCATATATGAATGACCTGTGCCTATGAATAGACACAATGTATCAAGAAAATCCGGCAGCCCACGCAATGTCCCGCCTTCTTCACGTATCGAAATATAATCCAACTAAAAAACCTGCAGACTCAGTCTGCAGGTTTTTAATAAATTAGGCCATTTTTGAATTAACGAATGAATGTATTCTTTCAACGGCTGCTTCCAGCAGCTCCAGTGAAGTTGCATAAGAGAGTCTGATGTTATCAGGTGCACCGAACCCTGAACCTGGAATAACAGCCACTTGAGCTTCTTCAAGCAACGCAGTCGTAAAATCTTCGACATTGCTATACCCTGTTAATTCAACTGCACGTTTAACGTTCGGGAATAAATAAAATGCCCCTTGTGGTTTTATGCAGCTTACGCCTGGAATTTCAACCAATTTATCATAGATTTTATTCAAACGGCTTTCAAATGCTTGACGCATTTCCTCAACAGGCTCCTGTGTACCTTCATAAGCCGCAATCGCACCATATTGAGCGGTTGTCGTTGGGTTGGATGTGCTATGACTAGCAAGGTTCGCCATTGCTTTAATGATGGATTCATCACCGGCTGCATAACCTATTCTCCAGCCAGTCATCGAGTGCGATTTAGAAACACCATTGATGATGATCGTTTGCTTTTTCAATTCAGGTGAAATCTCTGCAATGGATGTATGTTTAGCATTTCCATAAACCAATTTTTCGTAAATTTCGTCGGAAACGATCAAGATATCATGAGCCAGGCAAACTTCCCCGATAGCCGCCAATTCTTCCCTGGAATAAAGCATGCCCGTTGGATTGCTTGGAGAGTTGATGATAACCGCTTTCGTTTTATCGGTAATTGCTTGTTCTAATTGTTCTTTCGTGATTTTATATTGATTTTCTTCCGTACCGACTATATAAACCGGCTTACCGTCAGCAAGCTTGATTTGCTCAGGATAGCTCACCCAATATGGTATCGGAACAATGACTTCATCTTCTTCATCCAGGATAGCTTGAAACAATGTGTACAGCGAGTGCTTTGCACCTGAGCCAACTGCGATTTCAGACGGTTTGTAATCCAAGCCCTGATCACGCTTCAATTTAGCCGCAATTGCTTCTTTTAACTTCGGCAGACCAGCGGATGGCGTGTATTTAGTTTGACCTTCATTCATGGAAAGAAGTGCTGCATCTATGATATGTTTGGGCGTATTATAGTCTGGTTCACCTGCACCCAAACCAATTATATCTAAACCTTGGGCCTTAAGTTCTTTTGCTTTTGCCGTTATGGCCAATGTTGTTGATGGCGTTAATGACTGAACACGGTTCGCTAATTTCATTTTAAATTAATCCTCCATTCTAAATGCTTCGATAATACTTTAGCCATTCCCCAGTTTTAAAATCATAATAGTCATAATTAAAGCGCTCGGATTCATCAAGATACGTTACTTCCCAAAGCGGGACGTTCTTTTCCATGCCTAGCTTAACCGAAATGATTTTTTGGGGATTAAGCTTTTCTTTGACAATGTTCATGATTTCTTTTTTTGATTTACCATCTTTATAGTTTTCCACTACTATTTCTTTCTTCTTGTCCTCAGGAAGCCAGACTATTTTTTTAGTCCCTTTTTCCCCCTTACCAATGATGACAGAGTATGAATCCTGCCCATTATAAAGGTAGAATTCTTCCATGGTAACAAGGCCGCCCTCTTCCTTTGCCTTTTTAAAAGCCTCATTACCAGCCTCTTTTTTAGGCTGCAACGCTTTAATATATGCCCCGCTGACAAATCCGATAAAACAAAGGACTAGGATAGAAGCAATAATCAACCATTTTTTCAAAGCTGCTTTTCCTTCTTTCTATGTACGATAAATTGTAAATATCGCTTTTTCTTGATCTTGGGAATCCAATGCCAGACCGAACATCAAATCATCTTTTTTCAATGTTCGGTTCAAGGAATCCACAATTTTATACAGATCAGGAGAATGTTGCAACCTGACTGTTGAAATTACTTCGATTTTACTTTCCATGAAAATGCCCCTCCATTTTAATAAATTGTCAACAACCACTGGTATGAATAGGATTTGAAGGCTTTACCACCTATCACATTATACCAGTTCAGTGGTTATTTTTCTTTAAAAATTATAAAAATTCCTGAATTAATGAATTATCAAGATCCTTTAAATCCACTCTTCTATCATTTCAGCCATTTCTGAAATAGTGCCTTGGTGCCAGTCCACTTTCGGAATCGCCTTTTGAAATTCAGTTCCATATTTAGCAGTGATGATGCGGCGATCAAGTATAACCAAAATCCCTTTATCTTCTGGAGTGCGTATAAGCCTGCCGAAACCTTGTCGGAACCTTAATAGGGCTTCGGGTAATGAATACTCAGAGAATGGATTGCGCCCCTGCTTCTCGAGAAGGTGGCATTTTGCAGCTGTCACTGGTTCATCCGGTGGCGAAAAAGGCAGCCTGACAATGATTAAACAAGATAAATCCTCGCCAGGGATATCGACGCCCTCCCATAGGCTTGTTGTCCCAAACAGGACCGCTTTCTCGAAGTTTTGGAAATTCCTGAGCAGCCTCATCCGGCTTCCGCCAGAAATCCCTTGTGCAAACAGGGTGAACTCATCCAGAACACCACAATCTTTGACCGAATGATAGGTTGCGCGCAGCATTTCATGCGAGGTGAATAATACCATCATTCTCCCTTTCGCTGCCTGAGCGGCAGCAATAATATGGTTTGCCGCGGTTTCGGAGAATTCCTCCACCGATAAATAATTGATATCTGGTAGATCATTTGGAACCAGTACCTTTACGAGTTTCTTATAAGGAAAGGGTGATGGAAAACTTGCTGTTTGCATAGGCTCATTCTCTAATCCGAGTTGTTCCTTAAAATACTTAAAAGAATCCTTCACCACAAGGGTTGCCGATGTCATGACCACACTTTTTTGGCGCCCGAAATAGGAATCCCATAGCCGTTTACTGCCTGCAATCGGCTGAACCGTCAAAGTCACCCCATGCTGAGGTGCTGCATTCGTATAATCAAGCCAATAAATATTTTCTTCATGCGGCTTGATGAAAAACTCATGCAAGGAGTCCCTGGTATCCTGTAAATGTCCAAGCAGCACCTCGATATCATTTAAGTGAAATAATGAATTTTTCCCTAATGGGGACTCATTATTCAATAAAAGGGCCAATCTTTTCTCTAACTCCGTGATGATGTATCCTAATAAATCTACCAACCGCTCAGCGACAAGAATCGCTTTTCCCCATCTTCCGTCATCTATTTTGAATGAAAGCCGTTTTGGACTTACAGAACGTGAAAGTTTTTCCGCCTGATTGGAAAGGTAATAAAAAAGCTGTTCGAATTCATACGAAAAATCACTAAGCTTTTGATCCAATTCATGTGAAGATCTCCCGTCCGTCAGTCCGTTATTCAAAAGCATCCTGTCCAATTTATATAATAATTGCTTTTGATCCGATGTCCCTAGTCTGTTCAAAATCGTCTTCACCGAAATGTAATTAAGCCTGCTCCCAAGCTGTTTGGATGCAGCCTGTTCCAAATGGTGTGCTTCATCGAGAACCAAATACCCTTTTTTGGGAATCAAGGCGTCTTCCGTAAGAAGATCCGTCATTAAAAATGAATGGTTAGTAATGATGATATCCGCCTTTGCAGCTGTTTTTTTTGCCCGTTCAAAAAAATCCAATTCAAGCCAGGGCTGTTTTAAACCGGCGTATGTAAGACCATCACTTTGAAGCCTATTCCAAAATAGCTGACCGCCGCTTGTAAGGTTCAATTCATCTTTATCACCTGTTACGGTCTCAGTAAGCCAAACCAATATCTGCATTTTCGTTAGGGCCGTTTCATAGTTATCTTCCTTTTCACGCAAAGCCCTTTCGAACTTTGCCAAGCTCAAATAATTGCTTCTCCCCTTCAGTAAAACAGCTTGAAAGGTAAAAGGAAGGATTTTCTTAAGCTTAGGAACTTCGTTTTGAAGTAGTTGGTCCTGCAACTGAAGCGTATACGTCGAAACGACGACAGGTTTTTGATGTTTTTTTGCAAAATAAACGGCCGGAAGCAGATAACCTATCGATTTACCAATACCGGTTCCAGCTTCAATGATTGCATCCTGGCTGGTTTCGAAAGAATTGTGAATCAGGTTCATCATATCAAGTTGTCCGCTTCTTGCTTCGAATGCAGGGAATGCACTTTGGAGCATGGCTACTTTTTCCTCATTGTCGAGCGGAAATTTAGACCCCGTGTCTTTATGATCACCTTCATGTTCAGCCTTTTTAAAGGCAAGGCCCCTATAAGTAATTAGATCAGGTGAATGGACTTCTGCTTTAGCTAGTTTGCTTGCAATGCAAGCATCTATTAATTCGGAAACCTCACTTTGTAAGGAATAAGATAATCGATACAACTGTTTAAGTGTCATGACTGGAAGATTCATCAGCTTTTTTTTCAATTCCAACAATAATAAAGCGGTGGCATATGCATCACTATCCGCTTGATGGGGCCTGGAATGATCTAGGTTTTCTTCTTTAGCCAGCTGGTGCAGCTTATATCCATCGGATGTTGGTTTTAATATTTTCGCTAACTCCACTGTATCAAGGGTGGAACCATAAAACGGCTCAAACCCGCATCGCACTAGTTCTTCCTGTAAAAAAGATAAATCAAATAAAACATTATGGGCAACAAAACAAGCCCCTTCTATAAGCCGGGCAATATTTTCTGCAACATCTTCAAAGTCAGGTGCATTTTTTACCGTCTCGTTGCTTATTCCGGTCAATTCTTCAATAAACAAGGAAATTTCCTGTCCAGGGTGGATGAATGTCGAGTATTCATCCACGATTTGGTCATTTTCGATGACCACTCCAGCAAATTGAATAATCCTATCTCCTTTTTTCGGAGAATTCCCTGTTGTTTCCAAATCGACCACTACATATCGTTGCATCATGAATTGTACACCTCAAACTTCGCTTTCTCCACTTCCTGATGGAATTCTCTTATCTTTTTTATACCATAATAATCGTAATAAAGGAAACAAGCCGTTCATCAAAAGACGAAAAGGGCCGGCACCTATATGCATGTTTCATGCACATGTGCCGGCCCTCCGCTTACATGATTGTAGCTGCAGGTTCGTTTGAAATTAAATCAATGATTTTATTGTATTCATCCATGATCGCAACTTTTGGTTTGTGATCTCCCAGTTTATCCTCAGAAACCATCACATAAGAAATGATTATCACGATATCATCCGGCTGCACCAGTCTAGCTGCCGCTCCATTCAAACACACGACACCGCTACCCCGTTCACCCGCAATCACATACGTTTCAAGCCTTGCACCATTATTATTATTCACGATGGCGACTTTCTCATTAGGCAAAATCCCCACCGCATCTATTATATCTTCATCAATCGTAATGCTGCCTACATAATTCAAATTAGCTTCAGTTACCCGTGCACGGTGGATTTTTCCATTCATCATCGTTCGAAACATCTCAATTCCCCCTGATCTTATGATTTATTCTATATATAAGGTGATATTATCAATTAGTCTTGCATGCTTGAACTTTACAGCCATTGCAATGATGATGTTTCCTGCCAGTGATTCAAGTGGTTTAAGTTCCGGGTATTGATAGACTTCAATATAGTCAATCACGCCACTTGTTTGGGCAGTAATATGTTCACTAATTAGAGCCGTGACGGTAGCTGCATTTCTTTCACCTGATTCAACCGCCTCTTTGGCCTTCAATAAACTTTGGTACAGCTCTTTAGCCTCCATGCGTTCTTGATCTGATAGGTTCACATTTCGCGAACTCTTCGCTAACCCATCTTCCTCGCGTACGGTATCTACAGCTACAAGCTGGATAGGGAAATTGAAGTCTTTGATCAGTCCATCTATCACGGCGACTTGCTGGGCATCCTTCTTACCAAAGTAAGCTCTATCGGGAAGGATGATATTGAAGAATTTCGTTAAGACTGTCGCTACACCATCAAAGTGTCCAGGCCTTTGTCTCCCGCATAAAACATCCGTCCTGCTTTGGACAACAACTTTCACAGATGGTTCTTCACCGTACATTTCATGGACTGTTGGATAGAAGAGATAATCCACTCCGCCATTGGCTGCGACATTTTCATCCCGTTCCAAATCCCGCGGATATGTTTCAAAATCCTCATTCGGTCCAAACTGCATCGGATTTACAAAAATACTTAATACCACAATATCATTCTCTTTGCGGGCCTTTTCCAAAAGGGTTGCATGCCCCTCATGCAAAAACCCCATTGTCGCTACATAGCCAATGCTTTTGTGATTGTTTTTTTCCTCTCTAAGTGCCAATTGCAAATCAGCTGCTGATGTAAAAGTTTTCATCTTTTTCCTCCGTAAAGTTCAGAAAGCTGCTCTTCCTTCATCGTGAATGTATGTTCTTCCGACGGAAAATCTTTAGATTTCACTTCATTCACAAAGCTTGTAATCGATTGGCCAATCAGTTCATTTGCATCTCCATAAACTTTTACGAATTTCGCTAGCCGGTCTACCCCATACTTGATGACATCATGGTAAACGAGGACTTGACCATCCGTTTCTGCACCTGCTCCAATTCCAATGGTTGGAATTTCGAGGTTCCGTGTGACGAGTTCCCCCACTTGATATGGAACACATTCAAAAACTACTAGCATCGCCCCTGCAGCTTCACACTTTCTCGCATCTTCCAAGAGTTGTGCTGCACTTTCTGCATCTTTTCCTTGCACTTTATATCCGCCCAGAACACCGACGGATTGAGGAGTCAAGCCAAGATGGGCTACAACCGGGATGCCTGCCTTTGTCAATGCTGATATTTTTTCAACAACATCATCCGCTCCCTCGAGCTTCACGGCGTCCGCATGACCTTCCTGCATGATCCGGGCTGCATTCTTCAGTGTTTCATCCATAGATAGGTGATAGCTCATAAAGGGCATATCCGTCACGACAAATGTATTTGGTGCCCCGCGTTTTACTGCCTTTGTATGATGGATCATGTCATTCACCGTAACTGGAATCGTTGAGTCATACCCCAATACGACCATTCCTAAAGAATCACCGACTAAAATCATGTCTACACCTGATTGTTCGGCTAACTTTGCTGACGGGTAATCATAAGCCGTGAGCATGACAATCTTCTCTTGATTTTGTTTCATCTTCAAAAAATCTCCGGACAATTTCATTACGTTTCCTCCTTTTAATGGAGGAGATGAAAACATCAGCGAAAACTGGTGTCTATACATTCATGCGCAAAAAAAGGACTGACTAAAAAAGTATCTGTTTCGCTACGAAAAATGGCATGAAAAGCCACAATTCGATCAATAAACAGCACTTAGCTTTTTAGTCAATCCCTTTGTTTCATCAGAAGTTTCATCCCTCCGTCCCAGTCCAGTTCTCTGGATCAAGGCAGATTTTCAAATAATTTGGTATTTATGGGGGTGCAGTTCACATGAGATACTGCCCACTTGCATTATATCAAGCAAATTTGAAATTTTCTATTTAATTTTCACGAATTTGACAAAAATCTACTGAATTTCAATATCAGCAGAATATATGGAATGTACGGTACCTTTTCCGTCTTCGAGAAGTAAAACGCCTGAATCCGTTATGCCCAATGCTTTTCCGACAATCATGTCATTAACGGTACTGGCTTTGATTACCTGTCCAAGACTGATCGCATAACTCTCCCATAAATCCTTTATAGGCATGAACCCTTGATCTAAATAGAGTTCGTACAGATTTTCAAGACGAAATAATGCTCGTTGAATGACCTTGGACCTTGAAATCGTCCCTCCACTTTCTATGAGTAGGGAGGACGCTTTTTCCTGCAGTTCTTCAGGAAAATCCTCCAATTGCTGATTGATATTCATTCCAATTCCGATAATGACAGAATGGATTCTATCTGACTCCGCCTGCATCTCCGTCAGGATGCCCACCACTTTCTTGCGATTCACCAAAATATCATTCGGCCACTTTATCTGCGGCTTCAAATCAGTGGTATCCTCTATAGCCTGAGCTACAGCGACCGCGGCCAATAATGTAAGTTGTGGCGCCTCATGAATCGGAATTTTTGGTCTTAGGATCAGACTCATCCATATCCCGCTGAATTTTGGGGAATGCCAAGATCTCATTAGCCTTCCTTTGCCGGATAACTGCTCCTCGGCAACGACGAGGGTTCCCTCCTGAACGCCTTCATTTGCTAGTTGATGCGCAATTTTTTGAGTGGATTCAACAGTTTCCTGATAATGGATCATCTTGCCGATCGTTTTTGTTTCCAAGCCAAGTTGTATTTCGCTCTCGGACACTTTTTCCGGCGCCGATAGGATCCGGTAGCCTTTTTTCCTAACAGCTTCGACATTATATCCTTCACTGCGCAGATCTTCTATATGCTTCCAGACCGCTGTGCGCGAACAGCCAATGTATTCAGCAATTTCCTGACCGGATATAAACGCACCATCCGCTTTTGAGAGGGCTTCCATCAGCTTTGTTCTTAACTCAGATTGCATTTCACCAGCCACCTCTTAATTTCTTCTTTATCATTTCTTAATTCTTCATTCAAGACAGCTTTCAATATTTTTTCCAAGTATTCCTTGACCCATGGACCTGGCTTCTCTTGATGCCAAATCAATAAATCCGTCCCCGTGACGGCAAGATCCGAAATTTGTTTTATAATAAGTTCATTGTAGCGTTGGTGTGCATTCTCTTCAGCATCCGATACATTCCCGGCATTCAGTGCAGCTCTGACTTTAGCAGCTTGTACCGTTATGCCATGACCTGCCTGAAATACATCGATGGCTGATGGTTCCTTACTCTTCACCAGCTTTATCGTACGTTGAACGTTTCTTATCGTTTTCAATGGCAGCTTCCATGCCCTCAAAGCCTCTTCGATTTCTTGATCCTTTGTGTGAATCATGATGATAGACCATATCTCTGCCGCATTCAGTTGATGAAGCGGCAGGTTCAGTAAGTCCATCAGATGATCTTTTTTACTTGAGAATAGAGGCAGGTATTGATATAATCCGCTTTCCAGCAAGAGTGAGAAAGCCTTTATCTTATTGGAGCCGGCCGCTAGTTTCTCAAATTCAACCAGGATTCTTTCGACAGCGATTTCACTGATGTTCTGGGCGTTCTCTTTAAGGGAATCAAAGGTTTCTTGATCCAGTTCAAAATCAAGTTGACTGACGAACCTTAAAGCACGCATCATTCTCAATGCATCTTCATGAAACCTTTCATGCGGGTTACCAACTGTGATAATCCTTTTTTGTGCCAAATCACGCTTACCATTAAATGGATCGATGATCTTTCCGGTCTTATCCATTGCTATTGCATTCATGGTAAAATCTCTTCTTTGCAAATCTTCGGTCAAAGAACGGACAAACTTTACGGCATCGGGCCTGCGAAAGTCCGAATATCCGCTTTCCGTTCTAAACGTCGTAATTTCGTATGTACCCATATCCGTAATGACAAGCACTGTACCGTGGTCGATTCCGATATCAGCCGTATTAGGAAAAATCCTTTTGATTTCCTGGGGTGTTGCGGAAGTAGCGATGTCCACATCGTTTATTGTCCTGCCAAGGATATAATCCCTTACAGAGCCGCCAACGAAATAAGCCTCATATCCTGCTTCTTCAATCAATTCCAGAATGGGTACTGATTTCAAGAATAACCGATCCATCAGCGTCTCCTCCCTATTCCATGGATTTACCTTCAAGTGCTTGAATGTAGATGGCTTCATACTCTGACATAACCGTATCACTATGGAAATCAGTATTGGCCCTTTCCAGCGCAGCTTCAGAAAAGCGTTTATGTAAACTCGGGTCGCTTAAAAGTCCAACCGCTTTTTCAGCAACCATTTTGACATCTCCCAATTCACAAATATAACCAGTCTCCCCATCAACGATGACTTCAGGTATTCCCCCGATATTCGTCCCGATACAAGGAACTCCGCATGCCATCGCCTCGAGCAGCACAAGTCCGAAACTCTCTTTTTCCGATAACAGGAATATCAAATCACTGATTGAATATAATTCCGCAAGGTTATCCTGCTTACCAAGGAACAAGACCGCATCATCGATTCCAAGATCTTTAGCCAATTTCAATACGGTTGTCACTTCCGGCCCATCTCCTACGAGCAGTAGCTTTGCAGGCATTTTCTTTTGAGTTAAATAAAACGCCTGGATGACATCTTTCACTCGCTTGACCGAACGGAAATTCGAAACATGTATGATCACTTTTTCATCTTCCCTGATTCCGTATTCATCCTTAAGGTAATCTGAATCGGATTTATGGTACTCTCTTTCATCAATGAAATTATAAACGGTTTTGATTTCCTTATCCGGCGCGATTAATTCGTGCGTTTGCTGAACAAGGGAATTAGATACTCCTGTAACGACATCTGATTGCTCTATGCCGAATTTAATCAAATTGGTCAATGAGGGATCCTGGCCCAAAACGGTGATATCCGTACCATGCAGTGTCGTTACGATCTTTACTTCATTACCTGACATCTGTTTTGCAAGGATCGCACAAACAGCATGTGGAATTGCATAGTGAACGTGAAGGATATCTAATTTTTCCCGTTTTACGACATCCGCCATCTTGCTCGCAAGCGCCAAGTCATATGGCGGATATTGAAAGACTGAATATGAGTTCACTTCAACCTGGTGATAAAAAATATTACAGTACATCTTATTTAAGCGAAAAGGGATGCTTGAAGAAATGAAATGTATTTCATGTCCCTTTTCTGCAAGCATCTTACCTAATTCAGTTGCTACGACACCAGAACCCCCAACTGTCGGGTAACAGGTAATTCCAATTTTTAATTTCATAAGATTATTATTCTCCTAACAAGTCGGCATCGATCAGTAACGGTTTTTTTGTCATGAATCCCTCCGCAAAGGCGACACCCACTTCTTTGCCAAACATCCGCTCCCGTGCCTCTACAGTCTCGATATAGCCATTAACTAACGGTGTTTCTACAGATACCTGACTTTTTTCGAATTGGCTCCCATATGCCCTAAGGCTATCCAGCTTTTTCGATATTGTAGACGTGATATCCACGACGAAGTCCGGTTTGTGAAACCCATTGATCATATAATAGTGCATATTTTGGATACGATGGGAACCCAGACCTTCTTCTTCCATATACTTTCTTACTCCTGCCGAAAAAACTGCTTCCTCGACTAATTTGGCACAGTTACCATGATCGGGATGGCGATCTTCCAAAAATGGTGCAAATACAAGTGCAGGTTTATATTGGCGAATGACCGTGATGATTTGGTTTATGTATTCCGCCTTCATGTATAGTCCCCTGTCGGGTAGATTAAGGGAAATCCTCTTCACCCCAAGGATTTCAGCAGCCTTATCGGCTTCCTCTTGCCGCAGTGGAACGGTTCCATTGGACGACATTTCAGCTTTTGTCAAATCACAAATGACAATTTTCCTGCCTTGTTGCACATATTTAGCGATTGTGCCACCCATACCGATTTCAACATCATCAGCATGTGCCCCGAAAGCCAGGATATCTATATTACTTTTGTTTATCATTTATCTCACCTTGTTTTTGCCGTAGTTTTAGCCAGTCCATATACCCATGTTTTAAACCTTGTATGAGCACTTCTGCAGTGCCCATATTTGTTGCCAAGGGAATTTCATATACATCTGATAGGCGGATAAGCGCAGATACATCAGGTTCATGCGGCTGTGATGTCAAAGGATCGCGGAAAAATAGGACCATGTCCATTTCTCCGCGTGCAATCATTGCACCTATTTCCTGATCTCCGCCAAGAGGTCCTGAATGAAAACGATGGACAGGCAGTGATACTTCTTCCTTGATTCGTTTCCCAGTCGTACCTGTTGCAAATAATTCATGCTGCTCAAATACATCTTTATAGGCTGTCACAAATTGAATGATATCTTCTTTTTTCATATCATGGGCAATTAAGGCAATTTTCATAATAAATCCTCCTGATCCCTATTCAATAATATTTTCCAAGCCGTATACAAGAACATCCAATTTCATGACGGTATCAACAGCAAGTTTGACTCCTGACATGAAGGAAGCTCGATTAAAGGAATCATGCCTAACCGTCAATAGCTCTCCATCACTTCCAAAAAGCACCTGTTGATGGGCAACGAGTCCCGGTAGACGGACACTGTGGATATGCATGCCATCTACATTTGCACCTCTTGCCCCCTGGATGGTTTCTTTTTCATTAGGGTGCCCCTGTTGTTTTGTTTCACGTACCGCTGCAATCATGTCTGCCGTTTTGGAAGCAGTTCCAGAAGGTGCATCCAGTTTTTGATCATGGTGCATTTCTATGATTTCCACATCCGGGAAATACTTTGCGGCCATTTGGGAAAACTTCATCATCAAAATGGCGCCAATTGCAAAGTTTGGCGCGATGATGCAACCAATGCCTTTTTCTTTTGTCAATGAATCCAGCTTTGCTAAATCTTCTTTTGTAAAACCAGTCGTTCCCACTACAGGGCGGATGCCATGATTAAGTGCCGTTTCTGTATGGAACATGCCCACTTCCGGTGTGGTCAAATCGATCAATACGTCTGCCTCTACAGAAGAAAAGCATTCATTTATATCAGAAAAAACCGGTGCTTCAATCCCGTGAAAACCTTCTATTGCGGAAAGGCTTTCCCCGTTATGCTTGCGATCTATGACAGCTGCCAATTCAAACCCTTCTGTCCTATGTACAAGCTTCACCGCTTCATTTCCCATTCTGCCTCGTGGACCTGCTACAATCACTTTCACTTTACTCATCTTTACCTTCCTCCTCCATTTCCTCTTCTTTTCTTGTCCATCTATCTTTATCGCGGGTTGTGAATTTTTCCATGACCAAATCATGCGAGTTTTGAAGATCAATCCCTAAAGAATTGGCAAAACAAATCAACACAAAAAGCATGTCCCCCAATTCCGCTTCAATGGTATTCTCTTCCTCTGTCGCCTTCTTTGGTTTTTCACCATGGTAATGATTGACTTCCCTAGCCAATTCCCCAAGTTCTTCAGACATGCGGGCGAGCATGGCCAGAGGGCTGAAATATCCTTCTTTAAATTGTCCTATGTATCGGTCGACTTCCGCTTGCATTTGTTGGATCGTCTTTTGATTTTCCATATGAGTCACCCATTCTTGATTTTCGTTTTCAAACATCATACCTTCTCCATGTTAGCTAAAAGTGAAACAGATGACAACAGATACGTTTGGAATCAAAATTGCCCATAGTTGGTTAATTAGTTATAATAAGTAAATTGATGCTATGCAAACCTTTGGAGGTATGGGACATGCTTTTGGGCTTAAAATTGAAAAACATCATATTTATCCTTTTTGGGGCTGGAATATTCGCTTTTGGCCTTGTGCATTTTAACATGCAGAACAACTTGGCCGAGGGCGGATTCACCGGCCTCACCTTGATTATATATCAACTTATCGGGATAAATCCTTCTTATTCTAATTTGATTTTGAATATTCCCTTATTTTTAATCGGGTGGAAATATTTAGGTCGCACATCTTTCTTTTATACGATTATCGGAACGGTTGGCCTCTCCGTTTGGCTATGGGTTTTCGAGAGATACGAATTTGAAATCAATCTCGGTAATGATTTGATGCTTGTGGCATTGTTTGCCGGGGTCTCGGTCGGTGTCGGGCTGGGCATCATTTTTCGTTACGGCGGTACAACAGGCGGAGTGGATATCATTGCCCGTTTTGCCCATCGTTACTTAGGTATTGGCATGGGTCGGACCATGTTCATCTTTGATGCCGTCGTCATTGGCCTATCGATCCTTACCTACCTGGATTACCGGCAAGCGATGTATACCCTCGTTGCCGTTTTCATAGGTGCCCGAGTAATCGACTTTATGCAAGAAGGAGCCTATGCTGCTAGAGGTGCAATGATCATTAGTGATAAAAACAAGGAAATTGCCGAAAAAATCATGAATGATATGGAGCGGGGCGTAACTGTATTAAGGGGCTATGGGTCCTTTACACGCAATGACCGGGAAGTCCTCTATTGTGTTGTTGGGAAAAATGAGTTAGTCCGCTTAAAAAATGCCATAACTTCTGTGGACCCTCATGCATTTGTATCAGTCAGTGAAGTTCATGACGTATTGGGTGAGGGCTTTACCCTTGATGAGAACAAGAATCCCATTGAAAGGTGATCCATTGACTGTACATACCGATTGAATGCAACCCTTATGAATGTTGCCCTGTCCAAATGAATTTTATTAGCAATGTGCAGCAAATACTCTTAAAAATGAAAAAAGGACCCCATCCCAAGATGGTGTCCTTTTCTCATTAATCTTCTTCCCTCATTCCTGTATACATAAGCAGAAGACGAACTAATTCCAGTACGGCTACAAGAGCGGCAGCAACATAAGTCATCGCAGCGGCACTTAATACTTTTTTCGTTTCCCGTTCTTCATCGTTCCGGATGACCCCGGCGGAAACGAGTTGATCCATCGCCCTAGAAGAGGCATTGAATTCAACCGGCAGGGTAATCACTTGGAACAATACAGCGGCTGCCATAAATGCGATACCCGCCAATAGCAACTGAGGAATTGAAGCTAACATCCCGATTAAAATCAAAATCCAAGATATGTTAGAGCCAAAATTAGCTACCGGTACTAATGCATGACGGAAACGCAAGAATGCATAGGCTTCTTTATCTTGAATCGCATGTCCAACTTCATGGGCTGCTACCGCTACACCGGCAACTGAATGGCCGTGATAGTTATCCGATGATAAACGCACCGTTTTATCCCTTGGGTCATAATGGTCCGAAAGCATTCCAGGTGTCTCTTCGACCCTGACATTGAACAGTCCATTTTGATCTAAAATGGCCCGCGCCG
Organism: Peribacillus sp. S4; assembly: GCF_046715815.1. Lineage (NCBI taxonomy): Bacteria > Bacillati > Bacillota > Bacilli > Caryophanales > Bacillaceae > Peribacillus > Peribacillus sp. S4. The sequence continues at coordinate 3,489,563 of NZ_CP175708.1, forward strand.
TCTCAGCACCGCTCATACCGGAAGAGGCCGATACCTTTGAATATTTTTTATATGTGCTTTTCACTTTCATTTGTGCATAAATCGGGATTAAAATGATAATCGCCAAATAAATGAAATACATGGTATCCTCCTATAACTATTATTACTCTTAATTCTATGGATTGAAGGCAACCGTGTCAAATATAGTGTTCTCTTCCCCTGTCTATTTAATCATTATGTTCTTTCCTTGGTTTTTCCCTATCACCTTTATATTTTCTCCAGCCTACATAAGAAAGCGTCATGATAATGATTGAGCCTGTCGATATGATGACCCACCAAAGGGAAGGATCTGCATCATCTTCACCCATATCATCAAAAATGGAAGTTAGTTCGTTTTGCAACGCATCCAGTTCCTTCTGACTTTCTCCATCACTGATTACCTCCGGACGGTATTGGTTGATGTATTGAATCCTCGTGTCCAGTTGCTGCATCGTTTCTTTAGAAAGGTCGACTTTCAAGCTTGGATATATCATTTCATATTGTGATAGGAATAAGTTCAATTGGCTATTGAAGGTAATTGTGTCTTGATTGATCGCGGCATTCTTTGTCTGCTGGAAAGAATTCATCATTTGATCCTCCATCTCTGTCCAAAGAGGCTGATGGGTGGACTTGACCGCATCAACAACAAGCCGGAACTTTGTAACAGAATTAACCTTTTCGGAATCTCCCTTGTTCATATCCTTTATTGTCATCAACGCCTCATTATGAGCTACTGTGATAATTCGAAGTTCGTCCATGTCAAGGATCTGCTCTTTCGCTGTCTCTTTTAAAAACCGGTCAGAAAAAAACGTCAGCATCTTTTCCGAATCTCCATATCGCTTCAACTTGGTCATTTCCAAGGCTCTATCGGAAATGTTATCTAATTGCTCCAAACTTGAAGAGGATTCTGCATAGACAGGGAAATGTAAGACGACAAATAAAACAGCAATGGTTAATATGAATTTTTTCAACATGCTACTCGTCCCTCCTCATATCTCTACTAAAACGATATGAAAGAAAAAACATGAGTAGACCTCGTTCAACATAAAAAAGTTAACCCTGATTTTACAAAGCTGTATTTAGAGTTAACTTTTTAATGGATGAAGGATAGGGTGGTCCGCTTTTTTCTATATCCAAAGTACCAGCCGACAAAAATGGATAGTATACTGAGCCAAAAAGTGAAATAACCTATCGAATTCATATATACCAATAAATCACGATAAATTGGCATCATTTCGAAAACATAATCGATTATGTCATTATGTATGGTCCAAATCCCTGCCACTATCAAATGCCAAGGTTTTATTCGATAAAATGGTGCATATAATACCCCTTGTATCGCCATCCCCAAATGAGAAGCCATTAACATATAACCTTCCCATGGCAATGAACCGGTTGTCACGAAGGTCATCAAATTCATTGCAACCGCCCATATTCCATATTTGAATAGTGTTATGATCGCCAACGCTTCCATAAGTCCGAAATTCCTTCTTAACAGGAACCCCAATAAAACAAATACAAAAAACAGGCTAGCTGTCGGGCTGTCCGGTACAAATGCCAAAAAAATCGCCGGAGTGTTTTCCAATTGACTACCATACCAATAATATCCATAGGCAGTACCGAATATATTTATTAATAATAACAAAGCGAGCATTTGCCGGTTTGCAAGCAAACTGTAAATAACATTCATTCTTTTACCCTCACTTACATTCTCAAGTATATTCATTTTACAGGCCATCAACCAGAAAACCAAGTATTCATTTCAAATTCCTCTCATATACGCTTCAATTTACCAATAAAAAAGCCGACAACCGTAGTCGTCAGCTTTATTTGCAGCCTATGAAAGAAATTGAAGTTTATGGCTATATTACTTTGTCGATAAACCAGATACAAATTCAGCTAATGTTTTCAGTTCTTCATCTGTACCTTTGAACATGCCAGCTGGCATGGCACCCTGGCCTTTGACTGCGATTTTAGAAATTTCTTCTGGCTTCAATCCAGTGTCAATTAAGCTTGGCGCTCCTGCTCCACCAGTTAATTCTGCTCCGTGACAGCTAATACAGCCATTGGAATCCATCAGTTTATACCCATCGCTCTCTTTATCAATGTCTGCACCTTCCACGATGGCTCCTTGCTTCTTGGAAGCTTCCCAATCGTGATGGGCTGCGGACTCCCATGTTAGATAGAAAACGCCGGCCATTGCCAATAGCATGAAGCCTACAGCAAAAGGACGTTTCGCCGGGCTCCGCTCTGGACCACGATCTAGAAAAGGTGCCAAGAGCAACGCTCCGAAAGCCAAGCCGGGTATTACCATGGACCCGATAGCATTATAAGGACCTGAAGCATAGGTATACTTAAGTAATTGGTAAAGGAATAGGAAATACCAGTCCGGCAGCGGAATATACCCTGTATCTGTTGGATCTGCTATCCTTTCCAATGGTGACGGATGTGCGATTGTCAGGCAAAGGTAGCCTACAAGAAATACAGCTCCTACCATCCATTCTTTTAAAAGGAAATTAGGCCAAAATGCTTCAGTTTTCCCAGGATATTCTGAATAATCTTTCGGAATATTCGGTTTACGGTCCGCGGAGATACGCGAGTCACCTACGAATTTCATACCTTTCCCACGATGCATTGAACAATTCCCCTCCTTTATGAAAAGGTTTTTTTGGTTTTTGGTTCACCATTCTTTTATAGCGGACCTGAAATACCTTGTTTTCGGATCATCAGGAAATGAGCCGCTAGTAAAGCAAATAATGCTGCTGGCAGGAAGAATACATGAATTGCAAAGAATCGTGTCAATGTCTGTGCTCCAACGATGGTTGGATCTCCTGCTATCAATGTCTTGAGTGCCGGTCCCATCAACGGTACCGATTCGACAATTGTCAACGTAACTTTCGTTGCGAATAGCGCTTTCATATCCCATGGCAATAAATAACCAGTCAAGCCTAATGCCAGCATGATGAAGAAAATCAATACGCCGACCATCCAGTTCAATTCACGCGGTTTTTTGTAAGCTCCCTGGAAGAAGACACGAAGAGTATGTAAAAACATCATAACGATAACTAGACTTGCTCCCCAGTGATGCATACCACGGACAATTTGACCGAAGGCAACTTCATTTTGCAAATAATAAACAGATTCCCAAGCGTTTTTAATGTCCGGGACATAGTACATCGTCAAGAACATGCCTGACAAGATTTGGATGACCGTAATAAAGAAAGTTAACCCACCAAAACAATATACGAATGCAGAAAAATGATGTGCGGGGTTAACATGTTCAGGAACCTCATGGTCAGCAATATCCCGCCATAACGGCGTAATATCTAAACGCTCGTCCACCCAGTCATATAACTTTGTTAGCAATGTTTACGCCTCCCCGTGCGGTTTTAGTTGACCCAAATAAAGTATTCCGTCTTTTTCTTTCGTGTCAAAGACATCCAATGGTGAAACTGGCGGTGTCCCTTTCACATTCACCCCATCTTTCGTATACCTGCCGTAATGGCAAGGACAGAAAAATTGATTCGGATTAGTCTTATCCGTATTCCACCCTACCGTACAGCCTAAATGTTTACAGATTGGAGATAAAGCAACGATCTTACCATCATCCGTTTTGTAAACCCAAGCTGTATTTGTTTCTTCAGACTCATACCACCCATCGACCTGTTTAAAACTAAAGTCGACACGGGTTGGTTCGGTAGTGAGTTCACCTACCTTTTGCTTAGTTGCAACGTAATCCCCGCCTTTATCAGCTGATAATACAGGATCAATTGCAAACCTAACCATAGGCATCAACATACCGGCCGCCATAAATCCACCAACGCCAGTAAGTGTGTAATTAAGGAATTGACGTCGTGAAACATTATGCTTGCTCATGCGTTTTCCCCCCCTCTATTACTATACTGAGAGCCCAAAGGACCAATAAATAGCGACACTATAAAACTAGGACATTTCCATGATATCTCAATAATTTACCAAGGTCAATATTTGTAAAACCCAAAAGGTGGCAACTATGTGTCAAATAATGCGAAAAATCCTACTTTTTTTCATTTTTCCAATTATAAGAGAAAATATCAAGGATTTGGAGAACTTGCTGGTTAATCATTTCCCTTGCTTGTTCAATTTCAAGCCCCTCCAAGGGAATGGCAGGAATCCATACTAAATTATTTTCTAATTCCCGCTCTTCTTTTTTCCACTCGAAATCCGATGTAAGAAAGAAAACATGCTCGAAATTATTTTCTTTCACTTCATTGGCCCAACGCTTTAACCGTTCAACCTTATCCATTTCATCGCTTAAATAATGAAATGTCGGCAATAAAAGAATTCTACCTTTCATCTGCTTTTCAATTTCCAAGCTTAAAATGGTAAGAAATTCATTCATTGAGCCCGTTTGCTTCATTTGCCCTTTAAAAGATAGGGGAACCAAAGGAATCAAAACGGTATCCACATACTCTTTTGATTGCATATACATGTCAAGATCTTTTGCTGTCCATTTCATGTTTTTTCTTCACTCCCGATTTTTGAATCAACTCCTTATCATTTTACCATTATTTTTATAACATCTTTACCATATACCCATAGTCTTTACAAAAATGTGGATTTTATCAATATTTTATAAAAAATAAAAACCTTTCCTGTTTAAGGAAAGGTCAATTTATTTCATCCAAGTACTTTCAATTGATTCAATTGTTCGGTTAAATCCTTAAATGCTTGTTCATCATGCTTATCAAGTGCTTCATCGATTTCCTTAAGAAGACGGTCCCTTTGAAAATACAACATGCTTCTTTCTAAAAATTGTTCAGCTAGCAGCTGATCTTTTTCATTCGATGCCGTCGATTTCGGCATGAAGGGATTATGCTCGAGTACCGCTGCATATTGATAGGAAGAGTAAGACGATTTAAAATTAAGCTGAATATAAATGTCTTCGTCCCGATTTAAACGGATATCATGAAAAGATTTCTCTGCATCGGTCGTCATGATATTGGACTTATAGAACCTGAAAGGGACCTCATCCACACAATGTGTCGACATGATCAGTCCACGTGGGCAATATTGTGCATTTTCTACAAAATGAACCTTTTTCATCAGTTGATCATGACTCATTAAGTAATTCAATATCCACACGCATTCTCTTCGTTTCAGTTGATAATGATTTAAGAACCACCGAATAAAATCCTTCTTCTCATTCACAGAAACAGGGGCAGCCACCATGAATTCCCTCCTCTGTCTTGATTTAGTTTTATTTCACTTATCTACATTTCCTCTGTGCTTTCACCTAGCCGCTCCAAGATCATTGCATACTCATCATTCGCCGGATTCATCTCAAGCAGCTTATTAAATACTTCTCTAGATGTGGCTCTGTCTCCTTCTTCAATTAAAAAGAAACCATAATCTTCAAGGAAATCTTGATTGCTCTTGAATGAATTATATGCTTTATGATAGCTGGTTAATGACTCTTTAAATTGTTCGGTATGCTGATAAGATACAGCAGCAATCCAATCAAACTGAGGATCATCCTCTCCATATCGCCTTACTTCACCTATACACTCCAATACATCTTCATACCTTTCTTGGTGCATATACAATTTCAAAAGGGTGAGTGCAGCTTCCAGATATCCCGGATCAATGGCAAGTGCTTCTTTAAATAGATTTTCAGCCTCTTCGTCAAGCCCGCTTTTCAAGGCTATTTTACCACCGAAGAAGTAAAGTTCCTTATTGAATTCATCAGCCTTGATTCCTTCTTTGACCGTTTTCAAGGCATTTTCGAGATCTTCAAGATGTTCATAACTCTTTGCCAGGTACAAATATAGTGAATGATATTCATGATCTAATTCTTTCAGTTCAATAAACTTTCGTACGGCTGTCTCATAAAGACCTGCCTGAAAAGCAGTAAATGCATATTCAAATAGAGTATTGATTTCAAGTCCGTCCTTCAAGGCCTTCTCAAAGTGCGGAAGGGCCTCCTCGAACTTGCCCGAGCTGCTTAATGCTTCAGCAAGCCTCTGATTGACATTAACACCAGCGATTTCTTGTTCCTGTTCCAAAACCTTTATGTAATTTGCAATGGCTTCCTGATCCCTGCCTTGATGAAAGAACAGTTCAGCTAGTGCAAAATCAATGATGATCTCATCTGGAAGCATTTCCTTAGCCTGCAGTAATTTCCGTTCGCTGACCTCATCCATCCCCTGCAATTGATAAAGGTCCGCTTCCAAAAGCAAAGCACTTGGATATACTTCATCATCTGCACTTACTTTTTCAAGCATCAGCATCGCTTCATCTTCCTGGTCCATATCAATTAGGATTTCCGCCAACGAAACAATCAATTCTCCTTCATCGGGATAGAGTTGCAGCAGATGTTCAAAGAGATCCTTTGCCTCTTCCGCAAAGCCAAGCTGGAGCATTTCTTCGGCCAGCAATAAAATGTCCTCTGCTGACTCTGATGATTTAATTCGATTTATATGTTTAAGAGCTTCTGTTAATTCCCCTTTTTTTAAATGCTGTATAACTTGTTCCACTGTGTTCATTGTTGAATCCTTCCTTTTGCATGATAGACTTGGTCCCTAGTCATACACACTCACGCCCTAATGTAATATACTCTGCCATTAAGAACAAAATACCATGTAATCGCGAGATGCATAGTAAACAGTATTCATTAGTTTACCATACTGCAGCCTTGTATTCCATCGATGAAGTCCCCTCCCATTCTCATTAAAAAAAGGTTACTAGTTAATTCTCCATGCTACGGTAAATCTCCTTTTTGATCTTGAACCCCTTTTTCATTATTTTCATGATCAATTCAGGTACAAAACACCCCTGATGTTAGCGCTTTCAACACTTTTAAGCATTTAAAAAAAGTTTACAGACCAAATAAGGTATGTAAACTTTTTTTATATTTACTTTATCAATTGCGTCAAATGCCCAAAAAATTGTGGGTATGATACATCGATGGCATCAGGGTCGGCAAGTTCCACTTCCCCATCCGTTATCAAAGCAGCTACAGCAAGCATCATCCCGATACGATGATCCCCATGGCTTGTAACCATACCTCCATTCAGGGCTTTACGGCCTTTGATGATCAATCCGTCTGCTGTCGGGGTTATATCTGCCCCCAGGATGGAAAGCTCATTTGCAACAGTATCAATTCGATTCGTCTCTTTCACTTTTAATTCTGCTGCATCCTTGATCGTCGTTATCCCTTCTGCCTGTGTCGCCAGAAGTGCAATTACCGGTATTTCATCGATGAGACGGGGAATTAAATCACCGCTGATGGTCGTTCCTTTTAATCGGGAGCTTCTGACCGTGATGTCACCTGCAGGTTCTCCCTCGCTCGTCTTCTTCTCTATCGTGATATCAGCCCCCATCGATTTCATGACTTCGATGATTCCAGTCCTTGTCGAATTAAGGCCCACATTCTTTAATACCACTTCACTATTTTCCGTAATCGCTGCAGCCACCATGAAGAAAGCTGCCGAAGAAATATCACCCGGCACATGGATGGCCGTCCCTTTGAAGACTTGATTTCCGCTTACTTTAATCGTATGGCCGTCCTTTTCGATTTTACCGCCAAACTCCTGGATCATTCGTTCTGTATGATCACGGGTCTCTTCCGGTTCGATAATGATCGTTTCACCTTCTGCCTGTAAACCGGCCAAGATTATCGCAGATTTCACCTGTGCACTCGCTACAGGCAATTCGTAGCGAAACCCTTGTAATTTGCCTCCTCTTATGGCGAGGGGGGTATATTCGGCTCCTTTTCGGCCATCAATGGTTGCTCCCATCTGACGTAGAGGGTTGACTACCCGGGTCATTGGACGTTTGGCTATCGATTCGTCACCTGCCAAAACGGCTGAAAAATCCTGTCCTGCCAATATTCCCATCATTAACCTGATCGTGGTACCAGAATTTCCGACATCCAGTACTGATTCAGGTTCCTTTAATCCATTAAAACCTTTGCCTTCAATTTTGACGTGCTGGCCATCTTGTTCAATATGGACTCCAAGCTGCTTAAAACAGGAAATCGTACTTAAACAATCAGCTCCCGGAAGAAAATTAGTTACTGTCGTTTCCCCTTCGGCAAGGGCTCCAAACATTATCGAACGATGGGAGATCGACTTATCTCCAGGTATGGCAATCGAACCACGCAATGTTTGGATTTTTGTTTGTAATTTTTTAGTATTCATAAAACCATCCTTCCCTATATTATTATGCCAGGATCGTTTCATAATCTGTATGTCTTGAAATACACTCCGCAGCTTTTATGCGATCAACATCCGTTTGGAAACTGATGACCAGCACACCGTATATCTCTTCCCTGGTTTCAATGATCCTTATGTTTGTAATGCTGATACCTTCTTGTGCCAAATATCCGGTAATCTCAGAAATTATTCCGGCATAATCCGGTATATCGATATATAAATCATAAAACGCTGGTATGGCGCCTTTCGCATGTGTCGGCAAATCATCCCTGAAAATCTTGGCATCGGTAAAGAATCGAAGGATTTCTTCACTTTCTTCATTCGCAACCAGACCTTTTATATGCTCCATTTCATTCAGCCAATCATTCATTAATTCAAGCAGCACATCACGGTTATGTAACAAAATGTCACGCCACATTTCCGGACTGCTTGAGGCGATTCTGGTAATATCCCGGAACCCACCAGCTGCGAGCCTTGAAATCAACTTGTTTTCCTTACTGTAATTTTCTGCCTGCTTAACGAGCCCTGATGCGACAATATGCGGAAAATGACTAATGACCCCAGTCAGCTTATCGTGTGTGGCAGGACTAACAATAAGAAAGTTAGCTCTTGTCCCCTGCAGCCACCCTTTCAGCTGCTCAACTTTTTCTTCTTTGATGGTGTCCCCGGGAGTAAGCAAATAAAATGCATGTTCAAATAAATGTAATTTGGCTGCCGCAGCGCCGCTCTTATGGGAACCAGCCATAGGGTGCCCCCCGATGAAGGCCACCCCTTTATCTATCAATGGTTTCGCTGCCTTAACGACTGTATCCTTCGTACTTCCAGCATCAGATATGAGGACATCACTTTTCAAATCCATATCAGCCAATTGAGCTAAAATCTTCACGGTTTCATTGACAGGCACAGCAAGTAGAATCAAATCAGCTTCACATGCTCCCGCTTCCAAAGATGATACAGAATCATCAATGATCCCCAATAGCATCGATAGTTGAATATTCTTTTCACTTAGGTCCATACCAACAATCACGGCTTCAGGATGTGCATGGCGTACAGCCATGGCCAGTGATCCGCCTATTAGACCTAAACCTATTACAAAAACCTTACCCTTCACTCTTCTCTCCCCCGCATCTTTTATGCTCCTCTAGGTTTGATGAAACGTTAAAGCAGCGAATCAGAAGGTGCCTCAACTTCATTCAAAAAAGCTTTAATAGCATGGATCATTCCTTCATTTTCTTCCGTGGAACCAATCGTTACCCTCAGGCTGTTAGGAAAACCGAAAGATTTCCCCGACCTTGCGATGAAGCCGCGCTCAAGCAAATATTGAAATACCACATCGGCATCCTGTTTAAAATGGATAAAGATGAAATTACCTTGTGACGCGTAATAAGCCAAATTTTCCTTATTGCAAAATTCATAGTACTGCTTTAGCCCTTTTTGATTTTCTTCCTTGCATTTTTCAATGAAGGCCTGATCTTCCAAAGCGACGATAGCAATATTCTGTGCAAATGTGTTCACATTGAATGGTTCCCGGGATGGATCTAGTTTCTGGATGATATCCTCATCCGCCAAACCGTACCCTACCCTAAAACTGGCAAGTCCATAAATTTTTGAGAAAGTCCGGAGTATGATCAAATTTTTATATTTATTGATCCATTGATTCGTTCTAGGGTAATCCTCAGCCGTTGCATATTCACAATAAGCTTCATCCAAAACGATAAGAACATCTTCCGGCACTTTTTCGATGAACGATAATAAGTCCTGTTCCGAAATGTATTTACCTGTTGGATTATTTGGTGTACAAAGCCATACAACCGATGTTTCATCATCTATTACTTTAAGCATTCCTTCTAGATCATGAGCACCGTCAATATGAGGAACTTCCCTTATTTCCGCTCCTTCTAGTGTGGCATTATGGCGATACTGCGAAAAAGTGCCTGTTGCCATGACCGTATTCTTTCCAGCTCCCAATAGACTCCTGGAGATGATTTGAATGTTCTCATCAGATCCATTTCCAAAAATAAGCTGTGTTTCTTTCACACCTGTATGTTTCGCAACAGCTTCCCTTAGCATCGTTGCATATCCATCTGGATAGATGGCAAACGAATGGGTTGAATTCCTAACGGATTCCTTGACCTTTTCCGAACAGCCAAAAGGATTTTCATTTGAAGCTAATTTCGTGATTTTTTCCAGCCCGTATAATTTTTTCACTTCATCAGTGGATTTTCCCGGTTGATAAGACTTCAAGGAAAGGACCGCATCATTCCATTTCATGTCAATCACCTCTATATATTTATCACTTTAAAGTAAGAAAGTGTGAGAATAGTATATCATATTAATAGATTTATAATCATCTTATATCTGCTTTGTCAAATCTGGCCGTAATACCGTAGCCCCTGCCTGGTATACATGCTGTATCTCTTTTTGAGATTTTGTCGTATTTACGTGGATCATGACCCGGATGCAAAATGGCAAGGAATTGCTCACCGGTATTTCTTTCATGCATGTAACCGGTACATAAGTCCAGCCTTCGAATTTCCTCAAGGCTTTGGCAGGGAAGACAGAACGAATCTCTTCCGTAGCAGAAAAAAATACAGAAGCTACCATATCGGGATCAACTTCGTTGACCTGAATGATCTCGGCCATCAACTTTTCGACAGCTGAAATCACTTCCATTTCTGTGTCACTTTCTACTGTAGTGGCACCCCTTATTCCTCTTATCACACATAGTCCCCCTTCTACTGAACTCTAAATCATCTCCGCCATTTCCTCTATCAGCTCAGAGTCGGCTATATCCATTAATAGCGGTGACCCCACTTCGTTTAGCAGGACAAAGGTAGCTGCATCATTGACCGATTTTTTGTCTGTTTTCATTAATTCTAGCAGCATTTCATGTTCAAGTCGGGTTGGAATGGTTATTTCATAACCTAAAGAAGAAACCCAGGCAATAAACTCATCTAGTTTAAAATCAAGATCCACTTTCTTTCTGCTTAGTTTAAGAGCATATACCATCCCGATTAAAATCGATTCCCCATGCGTAAAGTTTCCGTATCCCATTGAACCTTCCACTGCATGTCCAAGCGTATGACCAAAATTCAAAAAGGCACGAATGCCGTTTTCCTTCTCATCCTCTTCGACAATTTTAGCTTTAATGCCAATCCCTTTTGTAATCATGGTAAGGAATTGCTCATCCGTTATATCATTCAAATCAACAATATTCGACTTTAACCATAGATAAAGCTCATTATCTGCTATCAAGGAATGTTTAATGACTTCTGCAAAACCTGACCTTAATTCTTTAAGTGGCAGAGTCTTTAAAAATTCCAGATCATAAATGACCGCTTCAGGCTGATGAAAGGCCCCAATCATATTTTTCCCTAGCGGGTGATTGATGGCAACCTTGCCGCCCACTGCACTGTCGTGGGCAAGCAAAGTCGTCGGAACCTGTATAAATGGAATCCCTCTCATAAATGTAGCTGCAACGAATCCAGCCAAGTCACCGACTGCACCGCCGCCAAGGGCAATAATCAATGACTTGCGATTAATCTGTTGTGTTAAGCAGAAGCTTTGGCATTCATAAAACACATCGAATGTTTTGGCATGCTCCCCTTCTGGCACTACATGATGCAAGACCGGTTTTCCCGTCTTGATCAGGGCGTCCTTCACAGTCTGCAAATGAAGTGCCGCCACCTTCTCATCAGTTATGATCAGAATCTTGTTTAGATGATTCAGCTCATGTGTTATTAATTCGGGCAATTCATTGATTGCCTTCTTGCCAATTAAAACCGGATATTGCTTGGAAGCCGTTTTTATTTGGATGGATTCCATGATTTAAAACCCCTTTACTTCTTCCCGATATGATCTTATGTACTCTGCTAATTGCTCATAACGATCTGAAGGGAATTGATCAACGATGGCAGCTGCTAGTTCCCATGCCACTACCGCCTCAGCAACTACTGCTGCTGCAGGAACGGCACAACTATCGGAACGCTCGACACTTGCTTCAAACACTTCCTTCGTATCAATATCAACACTTTTCAAAGGTTTATATAAAGTGGGGATCGGCTTCATCACACCGCGTACAACTATCGGCATTCCAGTTGTCATACCGCCTTCAAAACCTCCAAGGCGATTGGTTTTCCGGTAATAACCCTGTTCTTCATCCCATGCGATTTCATCATGGACATCACTGCCGAATAGATGGGCCGCTTCAAATCCTAGACCTATTTCCACCCCTTTAAATGCATTGATGCTCATTATAGCTGCGGCTAGTTTTGCATCAAGCTTACGGTCATAATGCACATAACTTCCCACTCCTACCGGCATTCCTTCTACAATGACTTCGACGATTCCGCCGATGGAATCTCCTTTTTGTTTCGCTTCATCTATTGCATCCTTCATCTGCTGCTCTACGTTTTTGTCGAAACATCTAACGGAAGATTCTTCTGTTACCTGTTGCAATTGCTGGATCGTTTCGTATTTTGGCGGTTCTGCCTTCACTCCGCCAATTTCCAAAACATGCGATGCCACTTCTATCCCCAATAAAGACAATAGTTTTTTTGCGACAGAACCTGCCGCCACCCTTACTGTCGTTTCACGGGCTGAAGATCGTTCCAGAACATTTCTCAAATCGCGGTGCCCATATTTAATCCCGCCGTTCAAGTCGGCATGACCAGGGCGAGGCCGGGTGATTTTACGTTTAATTTCTTCAGCTTCCTCTTCTGAAAGCCCTTCACTTCCCATAATCTTTGTCCAATGTTTCCAATCATCGTTCTCGACCACCAAAGCAACCGGTGAACCGAGTGTGTAGCCATGTCTGATTCCTGAAGAAATAAAAGCCTGATCTTTCTCGATCTGCATCCTTCTTCCACGTCCATGCCCTTTTTGCCGGCGTCCCAATTCTTGATTGATATCCTCATTCGAAATCGGCATTCCTGCCGGTAATCCTTCAATGATAGTAGTCAGTTGCGGACCATGTGATTCTCCCGCTGTTAAATATCTCATCTTCCAGCCCCCTTTTAGCACTTTAAAGTGTATATGTATCAATATACCACAATTTTATGAAATGTGGGTATATGTAAAACGTAAAAACCATATTGTTTGAATTTAATCACTTTTCACTCTATTTTACAAGTACTTAAACATTTTCGATATAGTTTTTCTTTCAAATCAGAGTTCTACTGGGATTTGCTATTACTCGACAAACGAAAAGGACTGAACGCCCATGAGCAGAATCAGTCCCTTTTTTAAAAAGTATTTACTTTTTTGTATGAAAACACAATAGTAAAAAAGCCATGCTAAAATAAACCCTCCATATTCTCATTTTTTTGATGGGGGTAAATGTACTATGTCGTTATTTAACTGGTTATGCAGTTTGTTGTTCAGATGGAGCGATTGTATAGCCTTTCTTTTTTAGGTATTCGATCATTTTTAATTCTTTGTTATTTTGTTTTTCTTCAAGGTAATTTGAGCCTAGTTCATGATAAGGTTCTCCTGTTTTTAAGATGTTGTAAGTAATTGTTAATAGTAAATGGGCAGATGCGATTCGTCCCTTCATTTTCCCCTGTCGTTTAGTAATCCTTTTTCGATGTGAAGCAATTCGATTATTTTGCCTTGATGTTGCTAATACACATTCTACGGCCATTGTTTTTAAAGCTTTATTTCCTTGTGTGGTTTTACTCGTTTTTTTTTACCAGCACTTTCGTAATTTCCAGGACTCACACCAGCCCAAGAGGCAAGATGTTTAGCTGACTTAAATACGGACATATCAACACCCATCTCCGCAATAAAAGTGGCTGCGGCAGCTTTGTTCACACCAGGTATACCATCCAATAATTCTACTTCCTTACGATAGGGGGACAGGAGTTGATCGATTTGTTTTTCCAATTCTTCTATGGTTTGTTCTAAATAACCCATATGATCCCAATGGTAACGCAACATATCACGATGATGACGGCGAATACGACCATTAATTGCACTGGCAATGTCAGTTATACTTGCTTTTGTTCGCCAATCCACCATTTTTCGAAGACCATCGGTCTCTATTTTTTCACCATTTAGAATCGCTTCAAGGATACGACGTCCCGATAAACCAAAAATGTCTGATAGAACGGATGTTAGCTTGATATTAGCATCTTGAAGGATTTTGTGAATGCGATTCTGCTCTGATGTGCGATGATGAATCAATTTTTTTCGATAACGAGTAAGATCTCGTAAATCACGAATATCCTCTGGTGGGACAAAATTGTTTTCAATAAGTCCGCATCTTAGAAGCTTGGCAAGCCATTCGGCATCTTTCACATCAGTTTTACGCCCTGGAACATTTTTGACATGTCTGGCATTGGCAAGAACAAGGTGAAAAGAACCTTCGAGTATATTCCATATTGGTTTCCAGTAGACTCCGGTACTTTCCATCACAACATCGGATACCTGAAGGGTAGCGAGCCAATCACTTAAAGCCAAGAGTCCCGTTGTTGTAGTGGAAAAAGTTTCAATAGAGGTCTTTGGCTTTTTATTTAATGGACCAAATAATACACAGGCTACTACTGTTTCTTGGTGTACATCTAGGCCAGCACACCGTTCAATCATTGCTTCCATAGGAGAAATCACCTCAAAAAAGATTAACAATACATATGACAGGAGATTTGTTACAAAAATTTTTGTATACGTACTAGCAGTACACTAAATGGTTCTTCCATACTGTCACAACCAGTTTCTTATACAGGGTATCTTCCTTAAGATCCACCAAAAAAAGTTCAGCCTGGTTGTATTGTTATTTTCCATTATTGTCAAGGGGTTAATGGGTTAGACTCTATTTTGAGTTTAGATTTTCGTAGTAGATGGTGGCGGCGAGGAGCGCCGCCATAGGAGTTTCTTATAAAAAAATGTGTCGATCGTTTCAAATTGATATTTTCCAGGGGTGAATATTTGCTCTGTACTTCCTACAAAAAAAACCCCGCCGCTTCTTAGTGATGCACTGAATTTTTCATATAACAAATTTTTGGCTTCTTCCGTGAAATAAATTAGCACATTGCGGCAAATGATTAAATCGAACCCCTGTTCAAAACGATCAGCGAGAAGGTTTTGCTTTTTAAATGTCACCCTTCTCTTGATTTCTTCATCAACGCGATAAAATTCTGCTTTTTTTTCAAAGTATTTCCTTTTGATTTCTTCAGGCACTTCATTTAAGGAACGTTCAGGATACATCCCCAATTCCGCTCGCGCCAACACATTTTCATCCAGATCCGTCGCCAATATCTCTATCTGGCTAAGTGGAACCAGATTGGATAAAATCATGGCAAGTGTGTATGGTTCCTCTCCAGTTGAACAGGCCGCACTCCAAATCTTCAACTTTTTTTTGCTTGCTAATAAACCTGGAAGGATTTTCTGCTCCAACACCTTCCATCTTTTCGCATTTCGATAAAATTCGGAAACATTGATTGTCATTCTATCCAGAAACTCATTTAAAACTTCGGGATTGGTTTGAATGTCTTTATGGTATTCACGAAATGAATGATATCCTCTTTTTTCATATAGAGATGTCAATCGCCTTTTCATTTGCCCTTCCTTATATAATGCCAAATCAATGCCTGTCAGCGTTTTGATATTGCAAATAAACTCTTCATATTCTTGAGGCATTCCTACGACTCCCCTGCACATAATTATTTAAGTGGTCCTTCCCTATATATATCGGAGAGTGCCATATTTTCTTTAAACTACAATAATTCCTTACCGTGCCGGTAAGCTAAAAAAGCAATGCAAAAAAAAACGGGTTCCATCGCATAATGACGATGGAACCCGCTTCCTATATAGTGATGAGTACTAATTAATAAACCCACTCGTTTACAAGTTTAGAATACTCAACAAGTTCTTCTTCTTTGAAGAATAAACCGATTTCACGTACAGCGCTTTCAGCTGAATCAGATCCGTGAATGATGTTTTTGCCGACAGTTACCGCAAAATCGCCACGAATTGTTGCTGCTGCTGCATCTTTAGGGTTAGTAGCACCCATCATTTGACGTGCTGTAGCGATTACATTTTCACCTTCCCAAACCATTGCGAAGACAGGACCTGAAGTAATGAAGTCCACTAATTCGCCAAAGAAAGGACGTTCTTTGTGCTCGCCATAATGTTGCTCAGCCAATTCTTGAGAAATGACCATTAATTTTGCTCCTGCAAGAAGGAAGCCTTTCTTTTCGAAACGGGAAACGATTTCACCGATTAAATTGCGTTGAACGCCGTCAGGCTTTACCATTAAAAAAGTTCTTTCCATGAATGTCACTCCTAATATGTATCATTGTTATTTGCCTATATAAGGCAATACTTTTAGAATATTACCATTGTTTGATGAGTTTCGCAACTCCCATTATCAAAACTTTCTTTTTCCGATATTTTTCGCGATATCCGATAAAGTTTTTCTAGCTTTAATGGCAGGAAGACCCTTCAACTCAGTAAAAGCTTTTTCTAAATACATATCACTGATCCTCGCTGCCTGTTCAATGGCACCGGAAGTTTTTATCGCATTGATTATATGGGACATTTCATCTTTTGGCGTATCTTCCCGAACAGTTTCGATAAGCTTTTTTAACTTTGGATCCTCCATAGCGATCAAAACGGGTAAAGTGATATTACCTTGAATCAAATCACTCCCGGCCGGTTTACCAAGCTCTTCTTCCGACGCCGTAAAATCCAATATATCATCGGTGATTTGATAGGACATACCGACATAATATCCGAATTTAAATAGCTTTTCGTGAATTCCCTCTTCAACACCTGCTGAAATGGCTCCCAACTGGCAGCTGGATGCAATGAGCAATGCCGTTTTCCGTTTGATCCGTCTAAAATATATCCGCCAATTCTGTTCGAAATTATACTTATCTTTAATTTGTTCAATTTCCCCAAGACATAGTTCAACCATGGTATCAGCGAGAATTTGATGCGCAAGCGGAGACTCGATGACCGCCATCATTTCCAGTGCACGAGCAAAAATGAAGTCGCCTGTGTACATGGCGACACGATTATCCCATTTCGACTTGATGGTAGCCGACCCCCTGCGTAAATCCGCATCATCCACAACATCATCATGTACAAGGGAAGCCGTATGAATCAGTTCCAGAGTCGCTGCGACATGCTTTACGACATGAATATCATAGTTGCCAAACTTCGCACCCAATAGGACGAATACCGGACGGATCCGTTTTCCACCGGATTGCAGTAAATGCAGGGAAGCTTCCCTTAAAACCGTGGAATCCGCTTCAATTGCGGCTTCCAGCTCTTTTTCTATTAATTGCAAATCTGCATTCAAAAATGAATACATCATTTTAAATTTCATACATTCCACCCAGCTTTGTCCATTGCTATTCTGCTTATTTTGAAGGCTTGTACCCGAAATGTGTTGCTGCTACCCCACCGAAATGGGCTTTATAACTGACATTTTCCATTCCTGCCTGCTTAAACATGTTTTCAAGCTTTTTCATGCCTGGGAAATCTCGAGCCGATTCCTGCAGCCATGAGTATTCACTATAGCTTTTTGCGAATAATTTGCCGAACATGGGCATGATGAAACGGAAATAAAAATAATATCCCTGTTTAAAGCCTAGCATCGTTGGCTGTGACGTATCCAGGCAAACGACCATACCACCTGGCTTCGCTACACGGTTTAATTCTTTAAGCACTTTCATGTAATCAGGGACATTCCGCAGCCCGAAACCGATCGTGACATAGTCAAAGCTATTATCCTCAAAAGGAAGTTCCATTGCATTCCCATGCATTAGGGAAACTTGATCCAGATTGAGTTCCTTCACCTTTTGTTCGCCGATTTTCAGCATGTTTTTACTAAAATCCAGACCAACAACCTTTCCTTCTGGTCCTACTTCATTAGCAAGGGCAATGGTCCAGTCCGCTGTTCCACAGCATACATCCAGTGCATGGGCGCCTTTTGGGACATTCATGATGGCCATTGTAGCCTTCCGCCATTTAAGATGCTGTTTAAAGCTGATGAGGGAATTCATCTTGTCATAATTTCCGTAAATCTTTTCAAAGACATGATGAACTTTTTGCTCTTTAGACTGCTCCATGATTCACCCTTCTTTCACATATGAATTTGCCATACTCTCTGTTTGTTCCAAGATGGCCTTCACTCTTTCCAGTAGTTCATCATCCAACTTTGCCAGCTTCCGCATCGAGCGCTCTACGGATTGCCTGGCATCCCTCAGGCACTTGTCGAATTGGGTGCGTACCAGTTCTTCCTTTTCCGAAATGGGAACATCCCCACCGATCGAGTCATCAAAAGGCATTTCCCTTAGGGCATCAAAAACTATTGATTCCCCCGACTTCATATAACTTCTCTTCTCGGCATGCAACCGTTTTACAAGCAGCAGATCTTCCGATATCTCTATCCAGGCAGGCTCATTATAGTAATCCGCAAGTTTCTGAATCAGCGAAGCCTCGATCGCTTTTATCGTCATTAAAAGCGTTGGTACATCTTGAATCGACCCTTGTTGGTATAGAATGATTTTATTATCATTTATTTTTTTTATCGCGCTTGAAAGGATACGGATCATATCAACATTACCTATACTGGCAAGCCCTTGATAATATAAGCCACTATAGTAATCACCGGCAAGCACTTGTAATTGGCGATTTTTCAATACCTCCGGCGACTCGATTCCTTCACCCGAATTTGAGACGATTTCATGGGTATCCAGAGCTATTTGCACTAACATGGTTGAAATGATGTATTGATTCCGTTTTTCGCTTGTAACGTCCAAATCGTTAAACAATCCCCAAAGCAACATCAGTTTATCTTCGTCCAAGCTTGGCTTTTGTATATACTTCAACAAATATGGATGTTGAGCTTTCGTTTCTATTAATCGTTTTAATTGCCTTATGTCGTCCGTTATGTTTAACAATTGAGATCACCCTTGCATCCCCGAAAGATAATTTTTTTCATACATACATATTGGTTTCTGTCTGTGTAAAATACACATTATTATACCATAAAAACAATCAGATGAAATGGTCAACGTTTATAAAATGAAACTTCCAAAAACAAGGAAATCATCGACTTTTGCTCTTCAAAAAATGGATGCGGGAAATTTACAGCTTGTTAAACGCGATATCAGGTGATTGATTTATAATTAACCAAGCATTGAGAAACGATCATTTGTCAGGTGAATTCTTTTTGGAATCACTTTCTATCTCTCCGAATGGAGTATAGACCTTTGCATGGCCCCTGATTTTAATTGCCGAGGTATGCTCCGTGAATTGTGCGATCATCACCTCTCCTGAGTCCAGTTTTTCGGAGTGGTGAAACTTGGTGTCCGTTCCCCTTGTCAACCCGATGACATTCACACTATCCTCAATGGCTTTGATTACGACAAAATCATTCAGAATCTTTTTATCATTCATTTTTTCCTGCCCCCATATCCTTAGTCTTTAATGAATGCCAGTACTTCAGCTCTAGTACGGTGATCCTTCGCAAACGTTCCCCTTACAGCTGAAGTCACTGTTTTAGATCCGGGTTTTTTCACGCCTCGCATGGTCATGCACATATGTTCAGCCTCTACTACAACCATTACACCATGAGGCTCGAGCTTTTCCATTATCGAGTCTGCAACTGTAGAAGTGATGCGCTCTTGAAGCTGCGGACGCTTCGATACAGCCTCAACGGCCCGTGCCAATTTGCTTAAACCAGTCACTTTTCCGTTTTTCGGAATATATGCTACATGGGCTTTCCCGTAAAAAGGGACTAAATGATGTTCACATACCGAGTAAAACGGAATATCCTTTACAAGTACGAGTTCTTCATGGTCCTCCCCAAAAACAGTATCGAAATATTCCTTTGGATCCTGATTAAGTCCAGAAAAAATTTCTTCATACATTCTGGCTACACGAGCAGGAGTATCCAGCAGTCCTTCCCTCGTTGGGTCTTCCCCTACAGCCTCGAGAAGCATTTTAACCGCTTCTTCTAATTTGGCATGATCAACATTAGCCATTTTTTGTACCTCCTAAAAAATCAATAATATTATGTATTCAGATAAAAAAACCAAAGCGCGTTGCACCCGGAAATCCATAATTGCAATTATAAAGCGACCGATTACCCAAAGATTGAAGCCCTTTAAAGGCGGTTTCGCCGGAAGCGGTTTCGGATGGGTATTTTCTTGTGACAGATTTACCATCTGAAGCGTATCTAAAATATTCACTGTCTTTTATATTATCACAGATGGAAATTAAGAAGCAAAAAAAGGACCGCGTTTTCACGCGGCCCTTTTCGGTTAAGCACCCGTATGTAATGGTAGAATTACTTCACTGCATCTTTCAGCGCTTTACCGGGTTTGAAAGCTGGCACTTTGCTAGCTGCAATTTCGATTTCGTCACCAGTTTGTGGGTTACGCCCTTTACGAGCCGCACGTTCACGAACTTCAAAGTTACCAAAACCGATCAATTGGACTTTATCACCGTTTTTTAGAGCTTCTAAGATTGTATCAAAAACAGCATCAACAGCTTTTGTAGCGTCTTTCTTAGAAATTTCAGTTGCTGTAACAACTTCATTAATTAATTCTGTTTTGTTCATGCCATTCACCTCCTCCCAAAAGGAATCTTTATAAAAAATCATTATTACAACACTATAATAGTGATTTGATATTAGCTTCGGTCAAAAAATTTTCATTCCCTGACAATCAGGGATTACCAAGCCGATTTAATTTCCAAATAATTCATTCAGAAATTTATAAATAGGTTGAAATCGCTGTTATAACGCGTTTTCTGTATGTAGATTATCACAAATCCTATAAGCTTAGCAAGGGAATTCAAAAAATAATGGGAATCTTTTCATCAATAATTGTATATATTATAAATTTTGTCTTTCGCTATTCATCATTTCCCTTTTTTATAGAAATTAAACTTATTATATTGCTGAAAATCGCTTAACCACAAGGTTTTTTCAAGATTATACTAAAGAACAGCAGATTAATTCAAATATTAGCGTTCATAAATGATATTTTTCTTTCGATCCTGCCGTTTCTTCCATGTAAAAAGACCAATCCATAAATGGAGTTGGTCCGGCCTTAAACGTTTTCTATAAGATGATGGCAATCAAACCGCCACTGCCCTCATTAATAATCCTCTCAAGTGTTTCTTTTAATTTATAGCGTGCATTGTCTGGCATCATCGCTAATTTCACCTGTATGCCTTCCCTTACGTAGGAACTTAGGCTTCTTCCAAAAATATCGGAGTTCCAAATGGAAAGTGGATTGTCTTCGAAATCCTGCATCAGATACCGTACTAATTCCTCACTTTGCTTTTCCGTACCGATGATTGGCGAGAATTCGGATTCGACATCGACCTTGATCATATGGATGGAAGGAGCTACAGCTTTTAGCCTGACACCGAACCTGGCTCCCTGGCGGATGATTTCCGGTTCATCAAGACTCATATCGTTAAGGGATGGGGCTGCGACACCATATCCTGTTTGTTTAACCATTCTCAACGCATCGGCCACCTGATCATATTCTGCTTTCGCATACGCAAAGTCCTGCATCAATGATAACAGATGATCCTTGCCCCGAATCTCCACACCGACAATTTCCTTCAGAATATCATCATATAGTTCATCCGGGGCGTATAGGTCTATTTCTGCAACCCCCTGCCCCATCTCAATGCCTGCAAGCGCTGCACGGTCAATGAACTCGAATTCATTGAAATGACCGACTACACGATCAACATCCCTCAGGCGCTTAATGTCCTTGACTGTCTCTTTAACCGCTTCCTGGTAACTTTCCCTTAACCAATGATCCTCGCGCAGAACCATTACCCAGCTCGGGAGATTAACATTGACCTCGAGAACAGGAAATTCGTACAAGGCCTCGCGCAGTACGCTGTAAACATCCGATTCCCGCATTCCTTCGACACTCATGGCCAATACGGGGATATCATACTTTTCCTGCAAGGATTCCCTCAGTGCTACCGTATTCGGGTGGTGAGGCTGAACGGAATTGACAATCATGATAAATGGCTTGCCAACCTCCTTCAATTCTTCGACGACCCTTTCCTCGGCCTCTAAATAATCACTTCGCGGGATTTCTCCTATCGAACCATCCGTCGTAACGACCACACCTAATGTGGAATGATCCTGAATTACTTTACGAGTACCGATCTCGGCAGCTTCATTGAACGGAATCGGCTCTTCATACCAAGGCGTGTGAATCATGCGGGGACCATTTTCATCCTCATACCCTTTTGCCCCGGGTATTGTATAACCGACACAATCGACTAAACGGATGTTCACGTCGAGACCTTCAGCTACTTGAATCGATGCTGCCTGGTTCGGTACGAATTTGGGTTCCGTCGTCATGATCGTCTTTCCGGCAGCACTTTGTGGCAATTCATCCTGTGCCCTGGCGCGGTCCGCCTCAGACGGTATATTCGGAATGACGACTAGCTCCATGAATTTTTTAATAAATGTGGATTTTCCAGTCCTGACGGCACCGACCACCCCCAAGTATATATCGCCACCGGTCCGTTCAGCTATATCTTTAAAAATATCTACCTTTTCCAAGGTATCCCCTCCCGAATTAGAGTTTTGGGATTTCGTTTATCCATTTGCATTTATTTAGGACAATATATATCTATGATGTTGTCCTAAAAATTTATTCCATTTATTTCCCTGGTTCAATCCCTTCCTCCACCAGAAATTTTTATATAAGGGTTGTTATTTTAAAAGTAAGATGAAATAAAGATAAAAGAAATAACCCTTCCCCTACAATATATTTTGCAGAAGAAGGGTTATGCCTATTTTGTAAGAAATATTGGAGTATTTGTTTTTTCATCAATTGTATATGGTAACGAATAGGCAGGGACGAACTCCGAACTCCGCACCAGCAGTTCCCGGATATCTTCACCTTGCTTGATTTTCCCCTCATTCTTCTTCAATGCCTCAAGTAAATCCGGGGTATAATCAACAAAAACGCTGCCTTGACCATCGACTACAAGGTATAAATCTTTTTGTGAAAATGGACTCGTGACCGTCGGAGCTTCCTTCAGGCCCATCTTTTCATAATCAAGCGTGAAGACATTATCGGATAACCTTTCCTTAAACGGCGGGTATCCGTTGCTTTGCTGATAGGCAGTCAATCTCAAGGAAACATCCTGAATCTTCTGCGCCATCCTGACATCCAACAGCTTTACAGTCGGATCTTTTTCAACATTAACGAGGATGTATTGAAAGACACCCCCTGATTCAAAGGCATTGTCCGGCGGTTCAGCCATATACCTCGGCGAAATCTTAGAAAATTTTATGACATATTTTTGATAAATCGGTGTCCCTGCATCTTTAGTAACTATCGGCAGTATGCCGCCTTCATCCTTCTGAAATTGATCCACTGCACTTTGGACGGATTGTATTTGTTCTTTATAAGGCAGTTGGTTTTGCATTTTTTGCTTCTCCGGATATAAGCAGCCGGATAATGATACAGAGATGCATAATAAACATAATATTTTGAAAAAATTTCTCATCATTTCTCCTCACCTATCAAGTGGTTGGCCCGCTAAGAACAACGATAAGGATGATCAAGCCGGCCAGAATCATAAGTATGTATGCGATAATTGCTGTCAAGACTCTCCAAAAACCTTTTAATTTATAGCGGCTTAAGTAGATTAGAAATATAGAGATAACCATAAAGCCCATAGCTATAAAGGATATCCACATTTTTTGCAGAGCAGGTGTCATATCTTCATCACTCCTTTTTCCAGAAATTATTATAACATACCAAATTACGTTAAAGGAATTAAATCCTTGTCCAATCTGTGTAATTCCCGTTTTCATTACTCGTTCTCGTGAAAAAAAATTCTGAGATCCAGTTATAAAACGAGAAATATGTAATTATTCCCTCCTCCAAGCAACAAAAAAACAGCGCAATGACTGTTTCAGTTTATAAACAAACTCGATAATAATTGAGTTTGTCGACAGTTTTTTAAGGTGTTTAAAATTTGACCGTTGATTGGAACGTAGGGCACTCGCTTTACCGGAAGGTCCGCCCTCGGCTCTATTAGCGCCTGTGGGGTCTCCCTTGGCCCCGTTTTCCCGCAGGAGTCTCGTACGTTCCGTTCCAGTCAACCTTGTGTTAACAGGAAGATAAGCTCCTTATTTAAGGGTGAATACTCGAGGTGGTGAGGATACCTTTGATCAGCTTGAAATGTTTACTTAGAACACCTCTTGCAGATTAGTAGAATGGAGGTTCCCATTCATGTAAAGAAGATGGCCACCTGGACTTGACGAAGGGGAGAAATGGTGGAAATAATGACCTTGGAGAGTTCATCATTATCTAAAACTGCTACAAATTCAAAAAGGTTTCGGAATGATACCATTCCGAAACCTTTTTATCTACAGTCTGAATCAGCCAAAGGCTGTTTTTCTGCTTTTTTTAATTAAGATTGAAGAGTTGGCAAGACTTCTTTAAACGCTTTAATTACTGTATCGACTTCATCCAGCTTAATAGTCAATGATGGCTCGATCCTGATTGTTTTGGAATTAATAAGCGTACCTGCCACCAAAATGCCTTTATCAAAAAGGGCTTTTGAGAATTCATAACCCACTTCATCTTTATGGAACTCAATACCGATCATTAATCCTTGGCCACGGATTTCCAGCACCTTATCTTTGTGCTCAGCAGCCACTTCCCTTAACCCATTTAAGAAGTATTCTCCAACTTCCGCAGCACGCTGCGGTAAGTTTTCTTCTAAAAGTACGTCGATCGTAGCGATGGCCGCAGCACAAGCTAATGGATTTCCACCAAATGTCGTAGTATGCATGAATGGATTGTCGAACCAGCTTTTAAATACTTTCTCATTGGCTACAACAGCGCCTGCAGGCATTACACCGCCACCAAATGCTTTCGCTAAACAAATAATGTCCGGAACAACATCATATAGCTCAGAAGCGAACATTTTACCTGTCCGTCCCATTCCTGTTTGCACTTCATCCAAGATCAATAACGCATCATATTCGTCACATAATGCCCGAACCTGCTTTAAATAATCCTGCGGAGGCAGAATGACCCCTCCTTCACCTTGAATAGGCTCTAACAGTACAGCAGCAACATCTTCACCGACCAATGCACAACTTTCAAACGTTTTTCTCATCATATCCACATCACCGAACGGTACATGGCGCACACCTGGAACCAACGGGATGAACGGTTTTCTGAACATGCCCTTTGCCGTTGCCGATAGGGAACCAAGGCTTTTCCCATGAAATGATTTTGTCGTGGAAATGATCGTGTATTTGTCACTGTACATTTTAGCCAACTTAAGTGCAGCTTCCACGCTCTCGGTACCGCTGTTCGTAAAGAATGAGTATTTTAGATCTCCCGGTGTGATTTCGGCAAGGATCTTGGCAAGCATTGCACGTAATGGATCAAGTAAGTCCTGGCTATGAAGGGCTTGTCTTTGCAATTGATCGGTTACTGCCTTTACTACTTTAGGGTTACGATGGCCAACATTATAAATACCAAAGCCACCTAAACAATCAATATATTTTTTTCCATTTACATCCGTAAAACAGGAATCTTGATCAGACCACTCCACCGAAGCGAACTGTGTGTCTTTAGTGACCGTCTTCCGGTATTCCAAAAACCCAGGGTTTACATGGTTACGGAAATTCTCGACCGTTTCTCTTGTTACCCACTGTGCATCTTCTTTTGAAATTTCTTTCTGCTCGATTAATTGAAGAACTTTTTTAATATAATCTTGAGTTGCTGATTGGTTAGCTTGAGTGTTTTTACTTTCTACGTTAATTGACATTTTATAATCTCCTTTTTTTATAGCTTTAGTTGATGGGTTAATTAAGTTTGCTTGTTTTATGAAACTTTGATGCTTACCTCCCTTTTTTCTTATACTTACTAATCAAGCAAGAAGCATGCCAAGTTAATTAACCAATAAATCGCATTTTTTTAAAAAAACCACTCTAAAACTATGCAAATATGCATATCGTTATTTCACTTTGCATAATCAAGTTTGGGAAATCATTGAAAAGCTTCGAAAATGCCTTCATAAAAATAAAAGCCGTTGACAAGTGATTTTCATCACTCGGCAACGGCTTTTGATCAAAATGCATCATTTTCGATTTTCTTACTTTGTTGTTCAGCTAATACTTTTTGATACTTCCTGCTCACTGACGATTGACTTATCCCGAGCGCTTTAGCCGCTTTGGTCGTGGTTTTATACTGTTTCATGGCAAGCATGATCAATTGTTCTTCCACATGATCCTGCGCTTCCTGCAGCGGAAGGATTCTCGTAATGATGGGTTTCGTTTGTTTAAAGTCACTGCCCACAGGTATGAACCTTTGAATGAAGTCAGCATCGATCATCTCTTCATCTGCAGAAACAACCAACCTTTCAATCATGTTCTGCAACTCACGAATGTTTCCCGGCCAAGTATAGACTTCCAGTATATTTAATGCATCAGGGGAAAAGTGATAATTCCGCTGATACCTTTCATTCAGTTTTTGCAGGAAATGAAAGGCTAGCGGCGGTATATCCTCCGGCCTTTCCCTTAATGGGGGCACATGTATGGGTATGACGTTCAACCGATAGAATAAATCTTCCCGGAACGTGCCCATCTCGACCATTTTTTCCAGACTCTTATTCGTGGCCGCAACAATTTGAACATCAATGGAAATGGGTGTAGTGCTGCCAATCGGAATCACTTCCTGTTCCTGGAGTACCCGCAGCAGCTTGACTTGCAGATGTATGGGCATGTCACCAACTTCATCCAGGAATAAAACACCTTTATTGGCCTGCTGAAAGTATCCTACCTTCCCATTTTTATCCGCTCCTGTAAAGGAACCCTTCGTATAACCAAACAATTCACTTTCGAGAAGGTTTTCCGGAATCGCCCCGCAATTTATCTTCAGGAAAGGCATTTTAGATCGCCTGCCCATTTTATGAATGGCTTCAGCTATCACTTCTTTACCTACTCCCGACTCCCCATTAATTAATACAGTAGATGAAAAATGGGCGATTTTCTTGACTTGGCTGATTATCTGCTCCATTTTAGGACTTGCAAAAACCAACTCTTTATAAAATTGATCCTGTTTTTTGAAAGAGTCCAGTTCTTTCCTCATTTCATTTAATTCCGATTTCAATTGTGTCGTTTCAGTTATATCCCTTGATGCAATGACTATTCGATCTATTTCCCCTTTTTCATTGAACACAGGGGTGCCGACGGAAAGGACTTTCTTATTCATTTTCGTATCTTGGACAATCGATACTTTCTTTTTTTGTTCAAGGACTAACCGGGTTACCGAAGGATTAAAAATCCCTTCATCCTCTAATTGCAAGAGATTCTTCCCGATATAATCTTTTAAGTCCTTCCCCCAGAATCCCGAGATGATGCTGTCACTATAGCGCAGCAGCTCTCCTTTTTGATTGACTACAAGTATTTCATCATAGATATTCGCTAAAATGGCATTCAAATCTTTATTCGAGCTTTTTATCAATTCTATTTCCATGGCCATTTCCTCAACCATCGGTAAATCCTGAACAATGATGATCAGGCCTTCGACTTCTTTTTCATGGTTCAGAATCGGGCTATAGTCGACAAGCACACTCATGACATCAGTAATCTCCAACTGATTCAGAATACTGCTCCCGCTGGCAAACACGCTATGTATATGCTGCTTATTGAAGATGCTCGCAGCAGGTTCATTAAGGACTTGTTCAGAAGGTTTTTTTATCATCTTCAAGCCTGATTCATTGAAGTTCACGATATTCTTTTCTTTATCAGCCACAAATATCCCCATAGGAATGGAGGTTAATATAACATTTAACAGGTCTAAATTTTGTTTGCTGTCCTGCTTGAATAATTCAGCTAATACATCTTCCCTTTTTACATAACCGGTTAGCAGGCCATCATCCGTTTTTATCAGTACGATAGGCTCACCGATAATTTGAAACAAATGCGGCAAGGAAATGTTAGGGTGCAATTTACAGACATTATCAATCGAAAAAGCATACTGTAAAAGCTGATCGACTGTCGTTATTTTTTCATTTAACGGGAGGTCATCCATGCGGATATACGCAAACACTTGATTTTCCTTCATAAGAAAGAAGAAAGGTTCCTGTATCTCATGAATATTTTGGTCTGAAAATGTAGGCTGATCAATTGTTATAGTTATGAATGGTCTAATTTTATCATCCGGAATAGATAACACAGTTTCACTCTCCTTTTGTAACCTAACCTATATTTTATCACAATTCCGAATTGCAAGATAAAAAATAAGAGGCACCATTACTCATATCCAGCATTTACCTTTACTCATCCCACGACAAAAGGGTCCTTAAACGGACCCTTTTGACCTAAAAACCTGATATGCAGCTTAGACTTATTTTATAAAGGACCGTCCACCTTATCTTATACATTCCAATCATGTTTGAATTTTGCTTATTCCTGTTTGTTATAATTCATGGATGGCCGTCCTCTGCTAGGGCTTTTTATACAGATAGGACAGCTCCCTCCATACCGTCATTACGGCTTCATACCCTGTTTTCAACACTATAAGGAACCAAGGGGGGTAACATATATGCTTCCATGCTTCTGCCCCCGTCGCTATTCCTTATTCATCCCCCTACATAATTTCCCAGATAAATAACACCCACTTTCCCAACCATGACACGGGATCCGTCACAATAATCAGTAAATTCAATGCTTATGGAAAGGTCAGTACAGAAGGAAATTTATTAAAAGCAATATAATTGAAATGAATAATTAATCCACCAGTGTCGACTAACCTGCAAAAACAGGCGTATGTATGAATGGACATATAAACCTATACCGAACCTGCCGAAAGAATGACTTTGCCAACATTACATAACCGTACGCCGGGAAAAGCATTACCATGAAAGCTCCCGGGCACCATACTAAGCGACATATTCTTACCCTAAGCGCTGAATACATGTTGCTAACGCCATGAACGGAATAGACAACAAGCAATAGCATTAATGACCTCTTCATTTCTCATCAGGCATATAACACCCTCCCTCGTGTAATGAAACAGTAGAATAAATTCACTGTGCTTTTTCAAATTGGAATAACGGAGGGGATTCCGTAAACCATTTTGTCCGATATAGAAGATAACCAATCCCAATTACCGCCCAGACTATTCCTAAAATCAAGGAACTCATCTCGAGATTAAGCCAAAGGATGAAGACCGAAGCCGCGCCTAAAACCGGGGACAGAATAGTTGAAAGAAAACCTTTAATCGTTCTGAAGCTTTTGTTTCTTATCGAATGGACGATTACACAAATATTCACGAAGGTAAAAGCGATTAATGCCCCAAAGTTTATGAGGGAAGTGGCCGTAACCAAATCAAGGAATAAGGCAACCAGTGATATCGACCCGACAAAAATGACATTAAAAAATGGCGTGTTGTACTTGGGGTGGACAAACCCAAATAGTTTTTTCGGAATCATTTGGTCACGCCCCATGACATATAGCAACCTAGAAACACTAGCGTGAGATGCAAGACCGGAGGCAAGCGTACCGCATAAGGTTCCTGCAAGAAAGAATGCCTGAAATAACTTCCCGCCCACGAAAAGGGCAATTTCCGGAGAAGCTGCTTCAGGATCGCTAAAACGGGAAACATCCGGGAAAAATAACTGTGTAAAGAATGATGCCGTCACGAATAAAACCCCTCCGATCAGGGCAGTCAAAAAGATGGCCCGGGGGACCGTTTTGGATGGATTCGGTGTTTCTTCCGATAAAGTAGTGACTGCGTCAAATCCCAAAAAAGAAAAACAAAGGATTGTAGCACCAGTTATGAGCGACGAGATTTCCATATGGGGCCCGATGAATGGATGAACCGACAAGACCTCTCCAGTCCCTTCTCCACCCATGACTCCTTTAACGACAAGTGCCCCAAAAATGATGATGACCAACATTTGAAAAAAAACAAGGAAGCTATTAAAGTTGGCCGCAAAATTAACATTGAATAAGTTAATGACTGTCATTAAAAGGACAAATGCCACCACCCATATCCACGGGTATACTTCCGGAAAAAGAGCAGTTAAGTATATTTTTGTCAAAATGCCGTTCACCATCGGTAAAAATAAATAGTCAAGTAACGAAGACCACCCGACGAGGAAGCCTAAATGCGGACTGATCGTTTTTTGTGTGTACGTATAGGATGAACCTGCCTGCGGATATATTTTAACCATTTTTCCATAACTGGCTGCTGTAAACAACATTGCCAAAAGAGCAATGATATAAGCGGTCGGCACATGCCCCCCGGTTTTTTCGGAAACTATCCCGAATGTATCAAAAACAACCATCGGCGTCATATATCCAACACCGAGCAATACGATATGCCACAAGTTTAATGACCTTTTCAGATTACCTGTTTGCATGTATCATTCCCCTTCCTTTTATGCGAGAAAAGTTAAGACAAACTTTTCTAGCCTCCCTTATAAATTGTTGGTCATATTACACTTCGCAATTTTCATACCAAAAAAAAGGGTCGATTTTTAACAAAAAACAAGGAAATATGTAGAATGATTTATGCAAATTCGAATAATCTATTCAATTATTCATAAACAGAAGATTTTTTGCCAATAAAAAAAGCAGAAGATATTTAGATATCTTCTGCTCATTTGACTAAATCCCCCGTGCCGAGGTCAAATTACTAGTTTACTTTCGTTGCATTGTATGCTGATACACGGCAAGGCGCATCATCAAATGCCTAATTTAATGAAATTCTTTTATGAAAATCAACAGATTGGAGATTAATCCTGCTGCCTGCTGTCCAATATGTTAAAAAGTTCTTCCATCTCATTCGTTTTTGAACGATTCATCAAAAGGTCAACTGCCTTTTTCACTTCTTCCCCATTGAATAAAACATCGTACAGGGCTTCGGTGATCGGCATATTCACTTCGTACTTTTGGGCTAGTTGATAGGCTGCTTTAGTGGTTCTGACACCTTCAACGACCATACCCATGTTTTCCAAAACTTCTTCAAGCTTTTGCCCTTTACCAAGCATATTCCCAGCTCTCCAATTACGGGAATGAACGCTTGTACAAGTGACGATCAAGTCGCCAATTCCAGCTAAACCTGAAAACGTTAGTGGGTTAGCCCCCATGGCCACCCCTAGACGGGATATTTCAGCCAACCCTCGAGTCATTAATGCAGCCTTGGCATTATCCCCATAGCCTAAACCATCCGTGATGCCGGCAGCCAAAGCGATGATGTTCTTTAAAGCCCCTCCGATTTCAACACCAATCAAGTCCGGATTCGTATATACACGGAAATTATTATTGATAAAGATGTCCTGAACCCTTTCGGCAGCTTTCATATTCTTTGAAGAAACGGCAACTGTTGTCGGGTGACGTAAACTGACTTCTTCCGCATGGCTCGGTCCTGAAAGAACCACTATATCCTTAAGCCATTCTGACGAAGAGACTTCTTCAATCATTTCCGATATACGAAGCAGGGAATCAGGTTCAATTCCCTTACTCACATGAACGATTGTCAACGGTTTATCATGAGCCTCTTCAATCTGGCCAAGCACTTCCCGGTAGGCTTTTGTCGGAACAGCCAAGATTATTATTTCAATCCCGGCCAATGCTTCCTTAATGGAAGAATAACCTTTAATCCCCAAAGGCAATTCAATCCCAGGCAAGTATTTTTCATTCGTATGATTTTGATTGATTTCATCGATTTGTTTCTGATTATGTCCCCATAATCTCACTTCATGCTGGTTATCAGCGATTACAAGCGCTAAAGCAGTCCCCCAGCTCCCAGCTCCAATCACTGCGATACTTTCTTTTTCTTTTACCACGGTATAACCACCTTTACTATTTTCTCTGGCGTCCAAAAATTCGTATTGGTGTTCCTTCAAAACCAAAGGCATCCCTAATTCGATTTTCTAAAAATCTCTCATATGAGAAATGCAATAACTCCGGATCGTTAACGAATACGACGAAAGTTGGCGGCTTGATGGCTACCTGTGTCGTATAGTAAATTTTCAAACGGTTTCCATTATGAGTCGGTGTCGGATTCATTGCCACGGCATCCATTACCACTTCATTCAATACATTTGTCTGAACCCGGATAGCATGATTCTCACTAGCCTGATCAATGACCGGTATTAAGGTATGTGTCCGTTTTTTCGTTAAGGCAGAAAGATAAATGATTGGCGCATAATCCAAGAACAGGAAATGAGCACGGATCTTTTCTTCAAAATCCTTCATCGTTTTTTCATCTTTCTCGATGGCATCCCACTTATTGACGACGATGATGACCGCCCTACCCGCTTCATGGGCATATCCCGCAATTTTCTTATCCTGCTCACGAATTCCTTCTTCAGCGTTCAGGACTACAAGAACAACGTCTGAACGTTCAATTGCCCTTAATGCACGAAGTACGCTATATTTTTCCGTACTTTCATACACCTTGCCTTTTTTCCGCATCCCTGCTGTATCAATAATGACATACTCTTTGCCATTATACTTATACGGAGAGTCAATCGCGTCACGAGTCGTACCTTCAATATCACTGACAATGACGCGTTCTTCACCTAACAATGCATTGACCAGAGAAGATTTACCTACGTTCGGTCTTCCAATCAAACTGAATTTAATGACATCATCAGCATAATCCGGGCCGTCAAATTTAGGGAAATGTTTAGCCGCTTCATCCAGAAGGTCACCAAGACCAAGTCCATGAGACCCGGAGATCGGGAATGGATCGCCAAAACCTAACGCATAGAAATCATAAATTTGATCTTTCATTTCTGGGTTATCGACTTTATTTACTGCAAGGACAACCGGCTTTCTTGATTTATAGAGTATCTTTGCGACCTCTTCATCAGCAGCCGTTACACCTTCACGACCATTCGTCATAAAAATTATCACATCAGCTTCGTCAATGGCAATTTCAGCCTGCTGGCGAATTTGTTCTAGGAACGGCTCGTCACCGATATCAATTCCACCTGTATCAATAATGTTGAAATCATGTGTCAACCATTCACCCGAACTATAAATCCTGTCCCGGGTCACTCCTGGAACGTCTTCAACAATCGAAACCCGTTCTCCAACTATTCTATTAAAGATTGTCGATTTTCCCACGTTCGGACGACCGACTATCGCAATTACCGGTTTTGGCATTGCTATTCACCCTTTCTGCTACTATATCTCTGTCAAAGTCACGAAATTCATGAATGCATTTATTACGGTTGCTTTGCATTATTGATTTTCATAATTTCCTTTTAAAGGAAAAGGTTGTATTCATCATCATTTAAAGGAATCTTTCATCAGTAAGGATAATCCCCACTGATGTTCAGTTAAACTCATCAGGTATTCACGGGCGGTTTGTCCACTTGACGCCCCGGTTCCTTAGGTGACATGAAGCTGAACCCTCTGCATGCTAAAACTTGATTCTAAACAGCCCCAAAAAATGAAGAAAGCTTCGGCATACGGCTTCCTTTTTAATTGTTTAGAGCATTTTACGATTTATCTACAGACCTCTAACTATCCTATAGTAACAAATTTCTCGCCAATCAACAATGATTGTATGAATAAAAGCCTTCCAATTCCAATTGGTTCCATTTATATTTCTGCCTTTTGATAAAACAGATAATACCCCATACTAATTTTCTCCATACTCATTGATTAAAATTCTCTTTTCCTTGTTTTGATAAAAATCTCGAATGGGAAATTGTATAAATGTATTGGCCAACCAGTTCCAACATTCTCCACAGTATGTTTGCTCCCAATACCAGCACGGCATTATCATGCCATGCGTAAGCAAGGGCCACATAAGGTAAAGAGTGGTAAGCAAGTAATCCGGAATATATGATATCTCCCAGCAGCATCCCAATTAAAAGGACGAACAATCGATGTTTCCAATTTTTAAAAAGTAATAATATAAGATAATTCAGGAAAATACACAATAGATAAGAAGGTTTCATTATGAGCCATATCGGATCAAGTAAAGAAAAAAGTTGAAAACTCGCATAGGCGAGAGTGATAATAAGACTTCCGCTGATCAGTTCCATCATCTTGATGATTGATTTCTTCCTAATATATACACACAGAATAAAGAAAAGATACGGTCCGCTCAAATGCACGGAAACCAACGGAGACTCCAGTTTATAGCCCGCTAATACCATTACGGCTAATAGATGAAAAAGAAAATCAAAACGAAAGGGAACCGTTTTCGGAATAAAATACATGACAATGACCCAAACTATCCATGAAATCCAATAAAATATAATTCCATCCATGCAGCGTCCCCCCTTTTAGGAACATTATGGGTTGTTTATTCAAAGTATAAACGTTAAGCACGGCATTAAATGAGGAAACCTTACCCCATTCATTTAAAAAGGAGGTGTGAACATGGGAAAAGATCGACAAGAGAAGAAATTAAGAGAAAGTAAACGGGTGGAGTCCGACAGGGACCAATCACTGGGTCATAAAGGGGCAACAAGAATGGAAAGCCCTGAAGAGGCACGAAAAAGGAATAGTTAAGTCTATCCATGAACAAAAAGGAAGCATCTCCATTCGATCCAATGAGATGCTTCCTTTTTGTGGTCATTCATTTAGCATACGCGGAACAATCAATGCCTCTTTGAGATAACCAATGATAGGTATTTCCTTTGATGACTAATTTCGATTTTCTTAGCTCTGAGATATTACCGCATCCGAGTGCAGTCATGATGACCTTTAAATCTTCATGTATGTAATGTATTTCTTTAATCAAATGCTCCAAGCCCAACTCTTTATATAGCTTGAGGAAATGTCCAGCCAATCCGACACCTTTCGCTCCTAGCGCCAGGCTTTTTGTAATTTCCAAAGGGCTTTGAATGCCACCCGACCCAATGACTGAAAGCTGTGGTGAAACATTCACTGCTTCGACAATCGAAGCGGCTGTCGGTATGCCCCATTCATTAAAATATCCGAGTATTTTTGCTCGTCTTTCATTCTCGATTTTAGCAAAATTCGTTCCGCCAAACCCGCCTACATCAATGATTGAAACACCTACGGAATGTAATTGCCGTACCGTTTCCATACTCATCCCAAATCCAACTTCTTTTACGATGACAGGAATTCCGATCGTTTCATTGATTTTTTCTATTCTCGAAAGGGTACCCGCAAAATCCCTGTCCCCTTCAGGCATCGTCAATTCTTGGATGACGTTAATATGTATTTGAAGGGCATCGGCCCCGATCATTTCGCTTGCCCGCTTAGCCTGTTCAACTGTTGCTTCACCACCGAGATTACCAATCAACACACCATCAGGATTTTCCTTCCTTACAACTTTGAAAGAAGCTTGCTGGCTAGGATCCTTGATGGCTGCCATTTGCGATCCTACCGCCATGGCGATTCCCGTTTCCCTTGCAGCAATGGCTAGGTCACCATTCAATTTTTCCGTTTCAGGGCCTCCGCCTCCGGTCATGGCATTTATAAAAATTGGCGAACTTAATTCAAGTTCGCCAACTTCTGCTGTGAGGTTCACATTATTCAAGGAAATACCTGGTAAGCTTTGGTGAATAAACGAAATATCTTCTAGTCCGGTTTGATGCTGCTGTCCTGTCTTAAGCGCAAATTCTATATGATCTAATTTTCGTTGTTTTCTCTCCAAGGCCATCACCATTATTATCTTATTTTAGTTTTTTCAATTGATCACCGATCATTTCACCTAACTGAAAACCCTTCGATTCTTCAGGCATCTCATAATCTGATGTGTTGTAATTGGATTGAGGTTCTTCAAGTTCCTTGATGCTCAATGATAAACGCTGATCCGTTTCATTGACTTCCAGCACTTTCACTTCGACAGACTGGCCTTCTTTAAGTACTTCTTGCGGTGTGGCAATATGCTTGTGTGAAATTTGTGATATATGGACAAGCCCTTCTACGCCTGGAAAAATTTCCACGAATGCACCAAAAGAAACAAGGCGTTTGACGATACCTTCCAGTTTAGAGCCTTTGGCAGCTTTTTCTGCAATTCCTGCCCAAGGTCCAGGAAGGGTATCCTTGATGGAAAGTGAAATCCTTTCATTATCACGATCGATGGATAGCACTTTCACCTGCACCTTATCCCCTTCGGACACGACATCGGATGCCTTGTCGACATGCTGATGGGAAAGCTGGGAAATGTGGACAAGGCCGTCTACGCCACCAATATCCACGAACGCACCAAAATCGGTAATCCTTTGGACCACACCCTCAAGCACTTGCCCGCTTTCAATCTTATCCAAGACGTTTGCTTTTTGCTTTTCCTTTTGGTCCTGGACCACTGCCCGATGTGAGAGGATTAAGCGATTTTTGTCTTTCTCAAGTTCAACGATCTTGAATGTTAAAGTTTTGTTTTTGTAATCAGAAAAGTCTTCAACGAAATAGTCTTCTACTAGAGAAGCTGGAACAAAACCACGTACGCCTAGATCTACGACAAGCCCGCCTTTGACGACATCTTTAACTTCAGCCTCAAATACGTCTCCATTTTCAAATTTCAATTCCAGGTCATCCCATGCTTTAAGAGCGTCAATTTTACGTTTTGATAGAATGAGAGCTTCTTCTTCGACTTTAATGACTTCCAGCTCCAATGCATCACCTTCCGAAACGGCATCTGACGCCTTTTCGACATGCAGGCTTGAAAGCTCACTGATAGGTATGATTCCATCAGTCTTGCTGTTTTCCACATCGACAATGACCTGTTTTTCTTCTACCTTTGAAACGGTTGCTTTAACTTGATCCCCAACTTTGTAATTGTTCACTTCTACTTGGTTCATATCTTCTGTCATTACTAACTCCTCCTTAACCCATGACTGATCAGCAAATTTCCTCTTCATCGGCCACATATTTTATTTAAAGTGGTTCAATAAAAACACTTTCCTAATAAAGATAAAAACAGTTTTTTTTAGAGTAATAAAGTTATATTCCTTTTCATCGGCAATAAGGAACAATACCCTTATTTTATAAATTCTAACAAAATCAGAAAATTGTCAAGTATGAAGGACTATTTATGCTCGGAAATCAATTTCCCAATATGCTCCATGATGATCTTGGTGGCTTCATCGGCTGATATTTTCTGTTCACGATATTCGGTAAAATTTATTGGAGGACCGTAAACGACCTTCAATGGACGTAAAAATTTATATGGGCCGATGATTGCACACGGTATGATAACGGCATCAGACCGCAACGCAAAAAATCCTGCCCCCGCCAAACCTTCTCCCAATTGACCAGTTTTGCTTCTGGTTCCCTCGGGAAACAGACCAATCGCCTTGCCCTCCTTCAAAAGCTTTAAGCCTTTCCTAAGGGATTCCCGATCGCTATTGCCACGTTTCACGGGAAATGCATTTACTCTTGGTAATATACCCTTTAAAACAGGTGCATGAAACAACTCTTCTTTCGCCATGAAATGAATATCTCTTGGAGATGTCATGCCAACTACGGGCGGATCCAAATTATCAATGTGATTGGCACAGATCAATACCCCGCCCTCTTTAGGGATATGTTCCTTTCCGAGTGTTTTAACCCTAAACGAAGGCGTTAAAACGCCTTTTACGATGTTCTTGGCAAATGTGTAAAAATCCAATGTCATCTTTTCCTCTCTTCTATTAAAGACATGA
The DNA here is from genome assembly GCF_046715815.1 of Peribacillus sp. S4. Classification (NCBI taxonomy): domain Bacteria; kingdom Bacillati; phylum Bacillota; class Bacilli; order Caryophanales; family Bacillaceae; genus Peribacillus; species Peribacillus sp. S4. Next base: position 3,527,395 of record NZ_CP175708.1, read on the forward strand.
TACTTTCTGCAACTTCCTGAATCGATAATGAGGTCGTATCGATTTCGATAGCATCCGCTGCCTTTTTCAATGGCGATACCTCGCGTTCGGAGTCCAGCTTGTCCCTTGTTGCGATTTCTTCCCTTAATTTTTCGATATCTGATGGAAAACCTTTCAATATATTTTCCTGATGCCTCCGCTGTGCCCTTTCATCCACAGAAGCGATTAGAAATACCTTTACTTCGGCGTTTGGTAACACATGCGTACCGATGTCCCTGCCATCCATGACGACACCGCCATTTTCACCTAAGATTTGCTGCCTGCGAACCAATTCCTCCCGGATGCTCCGGTGCTTGGCCACTTCCGAAACGGAACCAGTCACTTCATTGTTCCTGATTTGGGCTGTCACGTCCTCGTTATCCAAGAAAACCAACTGCCCATTTTCACTTGGTCTTAATTCGATTTCCGTATTGATGAGAACTTCTGATAATGCTTGTTCATCATTAAGAAGAATCTTTTGATTAAGGGCCTTATAGGTAATGGCCCTATACATTGCCCCTGTATCCACATATATGTAATTGAACTTTTCTGCAACAATTTTAGCAACCGTGCTTTTTCCAGCAGCAGCTGGTCCATCGATTGCGACTGATAATTTTTTTTTCATAAATCCTCCCAAGAATCCTACAATCATGCTGATTATTTATTACCTTTTCATTTTATCACAACTAGCGGGAAAATCATTAATAAAAGGGATGTGTACGATCAAAATCACCTTTGTTCTTTTTTTGATCCCAACAGCCATCAAACGTTATCGTTTTACTGAAAATCTTCTTACAAAAAAAAGCGGGTATCACCGCTTTTACTTATGGGGCCCATTGAATGTTTCAATGATTTTCGTATAATTATTGCTGGTGACACCTTCATACCTCGAGAGCTTGGTCAAATCAAAGATTTGCTCCTCCCTGCTCAAAAGGAATTGGAAAAAAAATAAGCAGGCCAATTGGATGATGATCACTTTAATTAATAGTCTTTCAAATGTTTTCATATAAGCCGCCGCACCCTCCATCCGTTTATATTAGCAGTATGGATGGAATCGCTGTTTTTCATTCAATCAAGTTAAACATGCAAACCTTTTTTCTTTAAATCCACCTGCTTTTCAAATATAAACCTCATTAATGTCTGTATATCATTTTTTGAAGGTTCACGAAATTGGACGTGCAGCAGCATATTTCCATGCTCTTTTCCGTTACGCGAATGACTTTGCTTTTAACCTTAAATAATGAAACTCACCTGATTTCATCGTAAGCGGCATCCACAGGTATAATTGCGAAACCGATTGAATTGCAGTGCCTCTTAAAAGCCTTATGGAAGCTCCGCCAGCGCTGATATCCTCCGTTAATGTGCGAAAAGGGATAGACTCGGAATGTTCTGGATGAATGGCCGTATCCAAGGTTGCATCCAGGAGTACGAATTTGCCTCCACTGGATTTTAACAAACGTTTCTGCTTCGGGCAGCATTAGTTGCATCATGGGTATTCTACCTTTCACTTTTCCAGGCACTTCAGACTCGAATACATAAACAGCCTGCTTCATTGGAAAATGTGACATTGAATTGTGTCCTATCCATAAGGAATGCAATTTTTCCAGTCTCTACATCGATGGGAAAGTCCGTATGGAAACAACACGTTCCCATTTCTACAAACATTCATTTGAACTTTTCCTTCTGTGGTACGTATTTCGGTTCGAGTATTGATATATCACCAATTTTAAACATCGTCGTCCACGTCCTTTTCGATAGGAGGAAACCACATAATACCTCTACGGCCCATATAATCCAATAATCATGAAGTTATTACGTCATAAGAAAAAGGGAAAGTGACTAAGCACATTTCCCTACAACTTATGATTGGCGATTGTTTTAAATTAAATTCTCATATACCGGTTCGGAATTCTTTAATTTTTCCACCTTTTCTTCTTGACCGGTATCTGCATTAATGAAAATACGGTAGGTATCGTCTTTAATCGTACCGAGAAATTCATAACAAAGAACTTCTTCACCAATATCATTGGTGATTAACGCCTTTCCTTCTTCCATTATTTTTACGTTGCTGTTGATTTTGTCCTTTGCTTCTTTCTCGGATATGTTCGGATTCCCTACGTCCCTGGTTTTATGTGATTTTAAATACTCATCAGCTGAAAAACCTATAACGGATCCATCATCCAATGCGATTTTGACCTTGACTGAATCCGGGTAAATCTTGACTCCATTTTCTGATGTTACGAAATTCAATAATGCGATATTATCGTATTGAGCACTTTCAAATAATTCAAGTGAACTGAAATCATGTTCCTTTAAAAAGGCTTCGGCTTTTGTATGGGCTTGATTCAAATCAATATTTGTTTTGTTCACGTCTCTATTATTGATATACCAAATAGGGTAACCGCCTTTTTTTGTCAAATCCATATTCAATTCAGTATCTGAATCTTTATCGAGGATGCTCACACTATAAAATCCATAATCGGAACCTTTTCCATTTTCCTCCACATTCACCTTCAAATTTTTGCTTTTTGAGTGTGCATAGTTTTTTGCTGTCGCGATTGCTTCTTCTTTCGTAATGGTTTCACCTTGCAAATTTTTGAAGTTTTCATCCCTCTGTTGTGCAGAAGTAAAAGTCGGGTTCATCTCATTTGTTTCCCCGTACCCAGATACTTTTTTCTCTACCGTCTTTAATCCGTCAATGATCGTGTTATCCGAATTTTCTTTCCCTGATGCAAGAGCCATCTCGACATCCATCCATCTTAAATTGTTTTTAAGGACTAGATACTGCACTTTCCTTAACTCGCCCTGGATGTCGCCTGCCTGTGTGTACAAGGATTGCAGTGTCGCATATTCCTTATCATCCAATGGTTCTTTTTCAAGGTCCCGTACCGCTGTTTTATAACTGAAGTCCGCAATTTTCGATAAAAATTCCTCTGTCTTGTTAAAAGGAAGCAAGGTCAATGGCAACTGCCCGACATCACTCTGGGCTTCGGAAGTGATACGCCAAACATCTGTTAACGCCGGACTTAATGAATAACGTGAATTCATGGCCAAAGTACTGCCGACCTTATCGTGCAATAAATCCACTTGATAGCTTAAATCATGAAAGGCACGCTGATACGTATTTTCCGCGTTGATTAATACAGCATTTTTTTCCTTATGTTCTTGATAACCCCAGAATGCAGTTCCCGCAACAACTACAACAAGCAGGGCAATCACTATATTCCTGATCATTTTCCTTCACCTCTTTACTTACAAAAGATATGTTTTCCGATTCTTTTAATTTGTTCCCTTGACCAGATCCATTTACTTGTTGCCGTATCGGGATTAAAGTAATATTCTGCATTACCGCTTGGATCCCACCCATTGATAGCATCCACCACGGCTTCTTTCGCCCTTTCGTTCGGTGTAAGCCAAATCTGTCCATCCGCAACAGCCGTAAACGCCCCAGGTTCAAAAATCACTCCCGAAATGGTATTAGGAAATGCGGCACTTTCCACCCTATTCAGGATTACAGCTGCAACGGCAACCTGACCTGTATATGGCTCCCCTCGCGCCTCTCCATAAACGGCATTGGCCATCAGCTGTATATCGTTTTGAGAATACCCCCCTGGAAGATTGGCAGATGTCGTTGGTTTGGAAGGGGCCTTTCCGGTAGCGGTCCCTCCAGTTCCATTTCCTTTCGCTTTTACCTGTTTTTCAATGGGGACCCCCCCAAAATAGGTGAACTCGTTTCCTTTATTGATTTGCTCATGAACCCATGCTTTATTGAAATTAGACGCATTCGCTAACTTCTGTTTTGTTGTAGTCCCTGCTAAACCATCGATTGGCAGCCCGAAATCTTGTTGAAAGTTTCGAAGTGCCCAATAAGTGCCCCATCCATAGGCTCCATCAATCTTTCCGTTATAGTAACCGATGTTTTGCAGGCGTGCCTGCAGTTCAATTACATCATCTCCAACCGCACCTTTTTGAATGACTTGGCTCGAAAAGGCATTTGTTCTTGTTTCCGGGTAAATTCCGAAACATATAGTTATACACGAAAACAGCAAAAGCCATTTCCATTTTGACGAAATTCCTTTCATCAAAAACACTCCTCTTTTTCTTGAATTAATGTAATTCTATTTTCTTCTTTACTGGCTTTTTTATTCCAAACATAAAAAAAACGGAGCGGGCAAAATATGCCAGCACTCCGTTTTTTGATAGTATTCGTCATTTGCTAAGGTAGTGATTCTGTGAAAGTTTTTCTGCGTGAAAGTCGGACAACAAACGTGCTTTCTTTACTTTTTTCATGCCTAACCACCATAGATAAATCATGAATGGCATAATAAAGTACACCCAAAATTTTTGGGAAACCAAAATATAATCGTAAACCCCATGTAACGAAATTGGTATGATCAATGCCAATAATAAATAGACCCTATTATTCGAAGCCGAAAATTTCGCCTTGCCCAAATAATATCCCATGATCACACCGAACAAAGCGTGACTGGATACAGGGAGAACGGCCCTGAGAAAAGCGTGTTCCACCCCGTTGGCCAGGAGGTACAAAATATTCTCCATTGTGGCGAATCCAAGGGAGACTGCAGCTCCGTAAACAATCCCATCATATGGCTCATCGAATGCCACATGCTGATAAATAACGTAAATGAGTATGAACCACTTGAAGAATTCCTCAAGCAGTGCAGCCCATAAAAAAGCATTTGCTAAATCCGTATTCAAGATATGTTCGGTTTCGAGCACATACTGTATGAACATAATCGGCAATACAAGAAAAACACCGAATATAAATGTTTTGACCACAACCGATATCGGTTCGGTCTCATATTGATCTTTCAAATAGAAATAGCTCAGTAGCGCCAATCCTGGCGCAATAGCCGCTGACAACATGACCAGCATTAGCTGACCCTCTTTTCATCTTCGTTTCCTTAATCGTACCATGGAATGAAGAAAAACTGAATCCAAGAATCAACTCTTCCATTTTTTATTTAATCCTTCAGTACTTAAAGAAGGTCTCATCTATAGGGTTTTTGCTTGCCAGCATGACAGCTAACTTGATTCGTGCCTTCTTGCTGTCATAATCAGCGCCCAAAATCACACCGCGTTGTTTTAGATCAAATGCGCTGCCTTCATAATCATAAGCTGGGTACACTTTTCCTTCTTCTGCACTTGTAGTCATGATGATCGTGATTCCTTTATCGATTGCAGCTTGTATGGAGGTTACCATTACAGGGGTGACTTGTCCCCTTCCTACACCCTCGAGCACGATGCCTTTCGCACCGTTTGCAACCGCAGCATCAATAAAGAGGCCATCAGCTCCTGTATGGCACTTGATGATATCGACCCTTGGGATGGGATTCTGAATATCAAAACACTCCCTATGTAAAGGTTTTTGATAGATGCTCACGACATCATTATCAATTATCCCCAAATATCCATAGCCAAAAGATTCGAATCCCTGTAAATTGGAAGCATGAACTTTTTTGACATACTTTGCTGAATAGATCCGCTCATTAAAAACGACCACTACCCCAACATCCCTAATAAGATCACTTGCAGCGCATAATATCGAATTCCTTAGATTGGAATATACATCGGTGCCCACTTCTTGAGGAGAACGTTGGGAGCCGGTTAATACGATTGGACGTTGGTCCTTACTCGTGACATCAAGGAAATATGCCGTTTCTTCAAGTGTATCCGTACCGTGTGTCACGACGATTCCCGTAACTTCGGGATCCTCCAATTCCTTTTGAATGGCTAAATTAAGCTGTTGCATTTTCTCAAAGGACATGGACATGCTTGAAATCTGGAAAAGATTAACCACCTTAACCTCGATATCGTTGGGCAATTCGCAAAGTGATGCCAACTCATGGCCAGTCAATGCACCAGAGGCCAGCATACCATTCACAGTTTCTTTACTGGCAATAGTCCCACCAGTCGTTATTAGCGATATTTTTTCCATACGGTCACTGCTCCTCATTTATATCATTCACTTTTCTTTAACGGCCAAATGATAGGCAATCAATCCACCATGAAACCTGCCGTTCTCGATGAAGATTTCGTTCGCATTATTTCCGGCTGCCAGAACTCCTGCAATATAAAGACCTTTAACGTTCGTTTCCATCGTTTCCTCGTTATATGCAGGCCTTCCAGTCTCCTTATCAATAGTTATGCCCATTGCAGCTAATAAGGAATGGTCAGGATGGTAACCAGTCATTGCAAATACAAAATCATTTTTAATGACTTTTTCCTCATCACCTACATGATAAATCACGCTGTCTTCCGTTATCCTGTCGACATTCGCATTAAATTCCATCTTGATCGTTCCATTGCGGACTAATGATTCGAATTCCGGAAGAATCCAAGGTTTGATACTTGGAGAGTAATCCGATCCTCTATAAAGGACTGATACCCTTGCTCCTGATTTGACCAATTCCAAAGCTGCATCCACACTTGAGTTTTTGCCACCGATGACTGCAACATCACAATTAAAGTAGGGATGGCCCTCCTTGAAGTAATGAAATACTTTAGGGAGCTGTTCGCCCGGTATGCACATATAGTTAGGATGGTCATAGTATCCGGTCGATATGATCACATGCAGAGCTGTATAGTCCCCTTTCGATGTCTTGACTAAAAACTTGCCATCTTCTCTTTTTTCCACTTTTTCCACTTTTTCGAATGTATTGACCCGCAATTCTTTCCTTTTGACTACCTCCCTATAATAGGCTAGCGCCTGATTGCGGACCGGTTTACGGTTTTCGATTATAAAAGCGACATCACCAATTTCCAGTTTTTCACTCGAACTGAAAAATGTTTGATGTGTCGGATAACGGTAAATGGAATCAACCACATTTCCTTTTTCAATGATCAGGGACTGTATTCCCACTTCTTTAAGAGCGATCGCAGCAGCCAATCCACACGGGCCCCCACCTATGATAATGACTTCTTCAACATTCATCTTTATTCTCCACTGCCTTTCCATCCACTATGTGATACGTTCGTCTAAAAATAAAAACTCCTATCAATACATGATAGGAGTTTTTACAATTCATTTCAATGATAAAGCAATGAACATGATGTTAACTATATATTAAAACCGATTTGAATCCTTTTAGATCCAACCACGGAAGCGAGAAGCTTCAGCCATTTTTCTTACGCCGATCATATAAGCCGCTAGGCGCATATCAACGCGTCTTGATTGAGCAAGTTCATAAATGTTATTAAAAGATTTTATAAGGATTTTTTCCAGCTTTTCGTCCACTTCTTCTTCAGACCAGTAATACCCTTGATTATTTTGTACCCATTCGAAGTAAGAAACCGTTACACCGCCAGCAGAAGCAAGCACATCAGGAACAAGAAGGATTCCGCGATCCGTCAGGATTTGTGTCGCTTCAATTGTTGTAGGTCCGTTAGCTGCCTCGACAACGATTGATGCTTTGATATCCGCAGCATTTTCTTCAGTGATTTGGTTTTCGATTGCAGCCGGAACTAAAATATCACATTCCAATTCAAGCAGTTCTTTATTTGAAATTGTGCTTTTAAACAATTTCGTTACGGTTCCGAAACTATCTCTCCGATCGAGAAGATAATCGATATCCAATCCCTCCGGATCATGGAGTGCACCATATGCATCTGAAATACCAATGACTTTAGCACCTGCGTCATGCATGAACTTAGCTAAGAAACTACCTGCGTTACCAAAACCTTGAATGACGACCCGTGCCCCTTTAATATCGATGCCGCGTTTTTTGGCAGCTTCATTGATACAGATCGTTACACCTTTAGCAGTGGCTGATTCACGGCCATGAGAACCACCAAGCACTAGCGGCTTACCCGTAATGAATCCTGGCGAGTTGAATTCATCCATACGGCTGTATTCATCCATCATCCAAGCCATGATTTGGGAATTTGTAAATACATCAGGTGCCGGGATATCCTTAGTCGGCCCCACTATTTGGCTAATTGCACGAACGTAGCCCCGGCTCAGTCTTTCAAGCTCACGGAATGACATATTACGAGGATCACAAACGATACCGCCTTTACCCCCGCCGTATGGCAAATCTACGATGCCGCATTTCAAACTCATCCAAATGGATAATGCCTTCACTTCACGTTCCGTTACATTAGGGTGAAAACGGATACCGCCTTTTGTAGGCCCAACAGCATCGTTATGCTGCGCACGGTAACCCGTGAAAATTTTAACCGATCCATCATCCATGCGTACCGGTATCTTCACCGTCAATAAACGCAAAGGTTCCTTCAACAGCTCAAAAACTTCTTCCGGGTAACCCAACTTATCCAAAGCTTTATGTATTACAGTTTGGGTTGACCTCAGTACGTCGTGTTTTTCTTCTTCATTTACATGGCTATTGCCTTTTGCCGATTCCATTAAAAGTACCTCCTAGAATATCTCATCCATATATAATATTATAATGTACAAATAGTCCTCTTCATGTGCTAGTATACACCTTCGTTACATTTATGCAAGAGTAAAAACGGGAAATTAAAAGTTGGAAATATTCTAAAAATGAAAACGTTATCATATCAACTGCTTTCTTACTCTTTTACCGTATATCTTGTTCGGCCGAAAGTTGACATAAAAAAAGGCAAACCACATTTTTTACCGTAATGCGGCTGCCTTGTCTTCTTTGTTTTACATCAGCTAAAATGTTTGAGCAAAACATGTATCGCTTCATTTTCGATGATACATGTTCCATATTCATTGATGCGGCTGAGTGTCAATGTAGATGCATGGCCATACTCAGCCGCTAGAGATATGACCGTGTCATATGTCGTGTCTTTAACATTTTCGATAAGTAAATAGTATCTACCCTCAAAATGATAAAGGGTACTTTTAAGCAAACCTTGAAAAGATAATCTATGAGATAATTGGACGATATCTTCAAAGTCATCGAAAACATAAAGAATATGGGGGAAATCATCAATTTTCACCTGTAAATCCAAAAATTCCTCTTCGTCTGCCAATAGTTCCTCTTCTTCCTTTGTCACAATGATTATCAACCCTTGTGCAGGCAAGGAGAAAATTTCGATTGCAATGGAGCCACTCATTTTAAAGCTGAGTTCTTCGCACGCTTCTTCGACCATATCCTGAAATAGCTTGTGGACCTTTAAGGAATTCCCTAAAATATCTTCTTTCGTTATGCCTCTATCAATTAAATCATCAAGGGTCAAAAAAATCTTGATTTTATTATTAGTTAATCGCTCCAGCTTCATAAAAAAATGCCCCCTGGTTACCATCTTCATACATCATATGAAGCCTTGGTCTTAGAGTGCATATCCATTATTTCTCCTAATACGGCCGTCGCTAACCTTTCAGCCACTCCTCCCATTTCGATTGCGTGTCCCCCATTAAGACTCCGCTGAAGGAAGTTCGGTCTTCTTCAGAAATAAGGCTCAAAGCCGCACCGCCAAGACCCACCTTCAAATCCGGAAAATCCTTTATTAACGCTTCAACCAGCTTAAATGTTCCATCAAGATTCTCTTTCAGTGAACATGACATGAATAGGTAAGAGGGCTTAATGATGTTTAGAACGGTGAAAAGGTCCTTATCAGCAATGGTTTCTCCTAAATAAATGGTTTCAAACCCTTTCCGCTTCAAAAAAATGGTGAAGATTAATAGTCCAAATTCATGTTTTTCACCGGGAGCGCAGACGGTAAGGGCTTTCGGAAGAAAACCATTAGTCGGAATTGTATGCATAACCGAACTGATCCTGGATTTTATTATGTTCGACGCAAAGTGTTCATGAGCGGAAGTAATTTCTCCCCTTTCCCACTTATCCCCAATCTGAACCATTATTGAACCAAGTACATCCACTATGGTTTGTTCGATTGTATACATACTGAATGCCCGGCTTATCAGCATATGGGCTTTATTTTCATTGAAATTCAATAGAGCTTCGATTAATTCATCCGATAATTTAATCGCTTGTTCATCCTTACGGTTCGTTTCAGGAACTCCAGGCGCTAGGGTGCCTGTACTTTCGAGAAGTGAAACGGCTTGGCTTATTGTAAAACCTTGCTTTGTTTTAGTAATGAGCCACTTAAGGATTTGCAGATGTTTTTCAGTATACAGCCGGTGCCCCGATTCATTCCTTACAGGTTCGATAAATTTATAGCGCCTTTCCCAAGCCCTAAGGGTTCCCGACTGAATGTCCAGCAGCTTTGAAACTGCCTTTATATTATATTTACCTTCTTGCATGGTTTTACAAGGCCTCCAATAACTGTACGATCATTTGATGAAATTATAGTGGATTTTTCAAGGTCTGTAAAATCCCGGTATACTCGCTTAAAAGCAGCCTAATAGGTTTTTTCCACAGCTTCGCCTATTTCGGTGTCTGTCCCCCTTTTCAGGGTGAAGAGGTGCGTTTCAGGCTTAGCTTCAAGCCTTAAAGGCACTGCGCTTGTCCCATAGCCATTACTCGTCATATATATACAGCCCCCCTCTTTTTTAACGCTTCCGATCTGATAGGGCCCGAATCCGAATATGCGAATCTGCCCGCCATGGGTGTGACCTGACAGGACAAGACTAATATGGTGTTCCGGATTCAACTGTTTCTTGACCAATGGATTATGGCTCACCAAAATCCGGAAATCTTCATTCCCGCAATCCGACAGGGCAAGGTCAAGCCTATCACGTTCTTCCGATATATCATCAATGCCCAGAAGAGCGATTTTGCTTCCATTCTGAGACTCAAAAGAAACAGCTGTATTATCAAGGATCTTCACCCCATGTTTCAAAAGAGTCGCATCCAATTCATGGAAGTCTCCTTCATAATCATTATTACCCCAAACAAAATAAAGGGGACCAAGTTCTTTTAACTTCAATATATTTTTTTCCACACGTTCTAAGGGAACCCCGCTTTCCCTAATGTCACCGCCGATTATCACCAAATCTGCCTTGTCACGTGTTTCCTCAATCAATTTATCCGCAACGATACGCCGATGAAGATCGGATATAAAAAAAATCCGCACATCGCCAAAGCCTTCAGGAAAGTCTTTGAAAAATAGGTCTTGAGAAATCACCCTATCTTGCATAGCCGTACGCCACATGTAAAAGATCATGGCAAATGACAGCAGGATGATGATTAAAAATAATCCAGATAACCATAACATCATCGTTAAACCTTCTTTCCATCCTTATCCAAACGTACTTTCATATAACCATAAAACGGTATTACCCGCAATTAAATATGATTTAACGCGATCATCATTTATTTTCATGATATAGGTTAATATCATAATTCTTCTTCATCATTTCAAAAACCTTATGGCGATTTTTCCATTCTTCCTCTTTTTCCCACAATTGCTTACTTTTATTAATGATTTCACAGCGTAGCAGTTGAAACTCCTTTTCAGCTTTATCTAGCTTTTTTTTAATTAAAACCATATATCCATATAGACCAATCGCTGCCGCCAAAAAAAGGAAATGGCTAAAATGGTCGACGAAAACACTAAACATACTGAAAAAGGAATAAGAATAAGGTACAACGATATAAAAATAAAGATAAATCATAAAAAGGACAGCAACAATCATGGTTGCCCATAAGCTTTGAAGGTGCTTCTTTTTAAGTGCCTCGAATTTTTTCTTCCGATCCACGACATTTTGCAGCATTTGTTTTGTTGCTTGATCCGTTTTCTCATCCAGTAAAATGATTGTCGATTCCATCGCATTTCCTCCTCTGCTCTTTCAAATCATGATATGAAAGAGTAGAGGAAAAAATGATAATGTACCTGTCACGATGGCCTTCATACTTAACCAAGTTGAACAATATTAAAAATACCCTGCCTATAAAGACAGGGTCAGACTGGAGACAAACTCGTTTTAGGTTTTTAAAATTTGAATGTTGATTTTCACTTCAGGCACTCGCTTTCCGAGGCGGCCCACCCTCGGCGCCATTGCGCCTGCGGGGTTCTCCCTTGGACATGCTTTCCCCGCAGGAGTCTCGAACACCCGCTCCAATCAACTTTGTTTTAACATTAAGGTAGAACTCCTTTTGCCTAAAGTCTTTTTTGTTTTGAAATAGAAGGATTTAAAAACTTAATTTTTTCTTAAGGTGCCATCATTATTTCTTGATCGGAATTTTCAAAACCTGACCCCTGGAAATTTCATTGCCATTCAGCCCATTCCACTCCCTGATCAGAGCAATCCCTTCCTGTGATTTGTAATAATTCATTGAAATGCGAAATAATGTTTCTTCACCTTGAACAGTATGTAAAACAACTTTGTATGCCTCTTTATCCGATTTAGCGGCTTGTACATTTTTCTTTTCTGCTGCTGCTTTCTTTGCCTTTTCCTCTGCTTCTTGCTGCACTTTGGCCTTTTCCTCTGCTTCTTGCTGCGCTTTGGCTTTAGCCTCAGCTTCTCGCTGCACTTTAGCCTTTTCTTCAGCTTCTTCCTGTGCCTTGGCTTTTTCCTTAGCTTCCTGCTGCGCTTTGGCCTTAGCCTCAGCCTCTTCTTTTTCTTTCTCCGCTTCAGCCTTTGCCGACTCTTTTTCCTTTAAGTCCTCTGCCGTTGCTGTAGTTGGAATCGATTCTTTATCTTCCTCTTTTAAGACGACTTGGTCACTTTTAGTAACAGGTAAAGGCCTCTCCTGAAAATATGTATAAAGGCTGTAAAATCCAATTGGAAGCAAAATGAAAAATAACGCTAATAATTGTATCATTGGAAGTTTAATCTTCACTTTACTTTTTTTCTTTTTATTCTGGTGGACTTTGCTCCGTTTAGGCAATGATGACTTAGCCTTCTGGCGTTCAATTCGCGAACGAAGTTCACCAGCCTGATCATTTTCTTTTTCATTCTTTTGCACCCGGCTCATTCAAGTCACCCCCTTTCTTGCTAAACCCTCTTTGCTTTTTGTTCCTGATTAAAATACCAAGGATAAAGTCAATCAAAAAGTGGGCCGTTATCGTCACGATGATATTATTAGTCATTTCAAATAGAAAACCGATAAAGAAGCTCAAAACCAATACATTTAAAAATAAAAACCAATTAAAAAGGTAACGATAATGAACAGCTGCAAAAATGAGGCTCGTAAGTAGCAACCCAAAATGTGTTTGCAACACTCCTCGGAATAATACTTCTTCACTTATCGCTACCACCAAAGCTACGACAAATATCATCGGGTATGACAAATTACTGAAAATACGTTCATTAATGCCGCCATCATCGTGATAGGAAGATGGTGTCACTTTCATAAGCAATATGTCAATTAACACGACAATGACTCCCGCAGGAACACCAATCAGCAAAATGTTCAGGTCATCAAAGATAAATAAGTCGAAAAAAGCAGAACGGTCTCTAAATAAAATAATACCTAAAAAGGTCGCTAACGTTAAGAGAATAATTTGTGTAAGAAACAAATTATATAGCAACTGTTTATCTGTAAGTTGTTTAATTAATTCAGCTTGCTTATTTTTCATTGCCATTTTCCTTCTTTAGTAAGATATAAGCCAATTCCTTTTTCCAAGTGGAAAAGGAATTGGCCGGATCCACCATTACTTCCGGCCAAACATCTGCCATTTTTTCGGTATCCATCCCACAGATATCACAGCAGATGGGGTTCGCTTCCCGATGCTTTTCTCCAAAATAGTCCAGTATCCCTGAACGGCGACATTCCTGTGCATATATCCAGTGAAGGAATTTATGCAGCTTTTCTTGATTCCTGATTTTCCTCTTCTTACAATACTCTTTCATCTCTGCCACTTGATCCTGGTTATTGCCCATAATAAACTGGGTAAAAAAACGGAGCTGGATTTCGTTTAACGAAAAGGATTGCGACAGCTGCTCTTTTTCTGAGGGGGTCAAATTCGCCAAATTCTTTTGTGATTCATTAAGGAAAGAACATACACCATCGATTTGCGAATCCGTAGGCAACTGTTGCTCCATCAAATGAAGGGGAAGCCCTTCATCCCCTTCGCTATATAATAAGACAGCCACACTTTGTTTCCGGTCTCGCCCCGCCCTGCCAATCTCCTGAAGATATGCTTCCATCGTGGACGGGATATGATAATGGATAACATATCTGACATCCGATTTATTCACACCCATTCCAAAAGCACTTGTTGCGCATATGATTTTCAGCTGGCCGGAAATGAATTGCTGCTGAATGAGCATCCTTTGTTCCTGCTCCATTCCACCGTGATAATAATTGACACTATCGATCCCGTTATCCTGTAAAAAACCAGCGACTGATTCCGCCACTTTTTTAGAGGAAAAATAAATAATTCCGCTTCCGGTAAATTTCCTGACAAGCTCCAGCACACGGGCTAGCTTCTCTTCGTAGCTGAACATTCGCTCGATAATAATGGCAATATTTTCACGATCAACCGATGAAACCATTTCCTCGGCCTGCCCAATGTTAAGTTTAACAACGATGTCCCTCCGGACCTCATCGGTTGCAGTTGCCGTCAGGGCAAGCGTCAACGGATTATTCAGCTCACGCCTCACTTCTCCTAAATTCAAATAATCCGGACGGAAATCGTAACCCCATTGTGAAATGCAGTGTGCTTCGTCTATGACGAACAAACCTATTTCTATGGATTTCAAGGATTTTATCACACCATCGATGCTCAGCATTTCAGGAGATAAAAAGATAAATCGATAACTATGTAACCGATCGAAGGCTTTCCTTTTTTGATTAAGCGTCAAAAAAGAGTTGAGGGTCAATACACTTTTTTCGCCGCTCATCTTCAGCTGATCCGCTTGATCCTGCATTAAAGATAATAACGGGGAGACAATTATGACAGTCTTATTCACCAGATAAGCAGGCAGCTGATAACATAATGATTTACCTGACCCGGTTGGGAGCATCGCTAATGTATGACGGCCGGACATCAATGATTCAACCACTTCCTTCTGTCCAGGACGGAATTCATCAAAACCGAATTTTTCTTTGAGGACTCGTTCTATGTTCATCATCTCTCACCTATTTTCGCAAGTACAAGTCTTATTTGGAAAAAGCTTATTTGTTTATTATCGACCATCTGCTTGATAGCTTTAAGCTTTTTTGTACCAAGTTCCTTAATCGCTTCAGCAATTTCCCTCTCATCCTCGATTGTCACATAATCGGAAATCGGAAAATCCTTTTCCGATAAAACAATTTCTACGAGGTGATCTTCGATGGTGTTGACTTTCAATCTGCGGATTTCAGCTATTTCACCGAGGTTTTTCCCTTCCTGGATGTATCGTAAAGTAGTCTTTGTAGATTGTGTCAAATGAGGATTACCACTTCTTTTCCAATCATTGGTTAATGAGGATAAGAGAGGGTAATCACCACCCGTTTCCATTTCTGCAAGCATTTGATGCAATGAGTCAAGGAATGTATAGCGAACATACTCTTCTTCCGTATTTTTCCTTTTGGCAATCTGTTCAAACGTTAGACCAATCCTGTTTATCCCGGTCAATTTCAAAATGAAAATGTCTCGTTTCATATCACTTTGATTTTCTAAAAGGGATACCAGTTCATCATATAAATGTTGGGCAATCAACGCTCGATCCTGACGATTGGCATGTAAAAATTCCTTTACGAAGAATTGAATTTTGGGATTTCGTTGTATCGGATAAAAACGTCTTTCATTGTGGACAATATGGGATATGGTTTGAATGAGTAAATTTAACCTTCCCCAGAAAACAGGGGTGATATTGTGATACTTCCAACCATTTAAATACTCCGGAAAAGGATTATTTTTAAAGTAATCGTCCAACATTCGTTCACCTTGCAAACTAATTTCATATGCATCCGGTTTATCCGTTAAATTAATTAAGTCATGCTTAAGTGAATGTTCAATGTTTTGATTTAATTGCTGACGGGTAAATCGAGGCATTGTCCCAAAAATATCCGTTAACCCGAATAAATGGGCATCTTGGATGGTTTGTGACGATTTCTTCCCCTGCAGCATATGGTATATAGCATAAATGGAGCGCTCACCTTGAAATTTTTTTATCGCATATAGAATGATGGCCTGTAGATAATTATTCATGGGACTCACATCCTTGTTTCATTTAACCAATAAACCCATTGTAACAAAAATCTGCAAAAACCGCCGTTATTATTGATGAATACAACGGAAATTATGTGACTAAATGACGAAACATGGAAAGGGCCAAGTTAATTTTTTCGATGTTTTTCGTTGACATTCAACTACATGATAGTTATTATCAATACAATTTCTATTGAAAAGTTTGGCATTCGGTCTTACAATAGGAAAGAGATAATAATCTGAAATAAAAAGATTATCAGTTGTTAATCAACTTAGGAGGGGTTATATTCATGGCTAAATTTACTATTGTGGATAAAGAAACATGCATAGCTTGTGGAGCTTGCGGAGCAGCTGCACCAGATATATATGATTATGATGACGAAGGGATTGCATTTGTTACCCTTGACGATAACGAGGGTATCGTTGAAATTCCAGATGTACTTATAGACGACATGATGGATGCATTTGAAGGATGCCCAACGGATTCCATCAAAGTTGCTGACGAGGCATTTGACGGAGATGCACTAAAATTCGAATAAAGGTACAAGCCATTTTCAATCGAGAATGGCTTTTTCTTTTGGCCAAAAAACAGGCATAAAAAAAACAACCGGATATGGATATCCGGTTGTTTTTTCATATCTATCGTCAATGCCGTTAAGCATTTTTATATAATGTTTGCTTATTGATCCATGTCTGTAATTTAATGAACAGCAACATGAATACAGATGTGATGAGCACGCCTTTAATAACGTTGAAAGGCAAGATTGCCGTCGTAACGAACTTTCTCGACTCGGGCGCCGACATGGCATCCCATCCCATAAAGAAGGTATAAGCCGGTAAAAAGACAAAATAGTTTAATACGCTCATGAATACTGCCATGGAAACTGTTCCCGCAAGTAAGGCGAACGTCATTCCTTTTTTTGAATTGATTTTCTGAAATACATAATAAGTCGGCAAGACAAACAGTATTCCAGCTATAAAGTTAGCGATATGCCCCACAGGCACAGCAGTCAAGGTCCCTGTCATGACTAAATCCAATAGGTTTTTAATGAACTCGACTAGAATTCCAGCCATCGGACCGAAAATCAATGCCGCCATCAGTGCTGGTATGTCGCTAAAATCAACATTGAGAAAAGGCGGGAATCCTGGAAACGGGAAATTTAAAAGCATCAATAAATATGAAATGCTTCCCATCATGGCAAGTGAGACCATTTTTTTCACTTTGTTCTTTTTCATAGTTCTCTCTCCTTCTTTTCCGATCTACCTGAAAAAGAGGTTAGGATTCCAAAATATGTTGATGTTCAATAAAAACCCTTTAATTCCAATGGAATTAAAGGGATAAATTAAAGGTTACATCAAACAAACGTTCAGCAAATAACTGTTGAAACGCACTAAGGAACCTCCATCTTCTCCCATCCAGACTATACTGTCGGCTTTGGAATTACACCAAATCCTGCCTTGTAAGGCTCGCGGGCTTAGAAGTAGAAATTCCTTCATCACCGCCGGTGGGGAATTGCGCCCCGCCCCGAAGATAGACCTATAAAATTTTTTATACTTCCCATTATATCTGAAATGCCTTTTTTTTGATAGCATTTTTTCTCATTTGATGCATGTAGGATGAATATCGATTGTCGCAGTGAACGGCTTAAAACAAACAGCGGATTTACAATATGGCAATTCGAAAATTTTTCGCAAAAGGAGCGAAGCTATTTATATCGCCACCTTAAACGGATGATCAGTTGAAAATCATTTGTTTAAGCGCTTTCATTCAGATATGCCAAATTGACATTATCAGCATTTCAATTGTAAAATTAACTGAAATTTAAGATAACTTTTTCCTTAGGAAGGTGTTTAGACGTGTATCGGATTTTAGTAGCAGACGCCATTAAACCAGAAGGACTTGGACCGCTTTCAGAGGCATCCAATATTCAGCTCATTCAGAAGACCGTAGAGGAAGCTGCAAACGAACTTGATCAGATCGATGCAATTCTTGTGAGAAGTGCAACAAAGGTTTCGGAAGATTTAATGAACCGTATGCCGCAGTTGAAAATTATAGCACGCGCTGGTGTCGGTGTTGATAACATAGACATCCCCGCAGCGACAAAACGCGGGATTGTCGTGGTTAATGCACCTGACGGCAACACCATTTCAACAGCTGAACATACATTCGCGATGATGGCTTCATTAATGCGCCACATTCCGCAAGCTTATGCTTCATTGAAAAATGGGGAGTGGAAACGTTCCTCCTATACGGGAACTGAACTTCGTGGAAAAACATTAGGCATAGTTGGCTTTGGACGCATCGGAGGGGAAATTGCCAAACGTGCTAAAGTGTTTGGCATGGATGTCATTGTCTATGACCCGTTCCTGACTGTAGATCGTGCAAAGAAAATGTCCGTAACGGCCCTGCCATTGGATGAATTGCTTCCTAAAGCAGACATCATTACTGTTCATACACCACTAACGAATGAAACTAGAGGATTAATTAATAAAGAAAAACTGCTTACCTGTAAAAAAGGGGTTTATGTACTGAACTGCGCCCGTGGTGGAATTCTAGACGAAGATGATTTATATGAAATGTTAGTTCAAGGGCATGTTGCAGGGGCGGCACTGGACGTTTTCGTCGAAGAACCTCCACTTGGCCATAAACTGCTGGAACTGGACAGCGTCATTGCTACACCGCATCTAGGCGCTTCCACGAAAGAAGCCCAATTGAATGTCGCCGTACAGGTTGCCCAAGAAGTTTTGACCTATTTCGAAGGAAATCCAGTCTCAAGTTCAATCAACCTTCCAGCCATATCTAAAGAAGTGTTTGAAAAGGTACAGCCATTCCATCAACTTGTTCAGCAAATGGGATCGATTGCTTCCCAGTGCATGAATGAAGGAATTCAGGAAATCTCCGTTACATATGCAGGAGAATCTTTGGATTTCGATACCGCGATTCTTACAAAAAGTTTAATCTCCGGCTTTTTAAGATCAAGAGTCGATGCATCAGTCAATGAAGTGAATGCCTTGTTGATCGCAAAAGAGCGTGGCATAACCATTGGTGAAAAAATCTCTACGGACTCTTTAGGTTACTCGAATTTGATCAGCCTTAAAGTAAAAGGTGACAACCGAGAATTAACAATAAGTGGGACCTATATCGAAAATTACGGTTCTCGAATTGTAAGTTTGAATGGTTTCAAAATTGACTTTCACCCAGAATCGAATTTACTTTATATCCAGCATACCGATAAACCCGGTGTAATCGGTAACGTAGGTAAGGTCCTGGGTGATCACGGAGTGAATATCGCCACCATGCAGGTTGGCCGAAAAGAAGCTGGCGGTGAAGCCATCATGGTTTTGAGCTTCGATTTACCATTAGAAGACAACATGAAACAGTTTTTAATGGAAACAGAAGAAATTACGTTCTTGGCCCGTATTTCATTATAAGAAGAAAAAAGTGCCCGCAGCGCGGGCACTTTTTTCTGTTAATGCATTCAATTCACTTGGTTCGGTGCTTCGGGCACCATTATGTCTTCAGTTAAATTCAGCTTTCCCACCTCTTCAATAGGAGCATTTTCAAACTTCACTTTTTCAAAACCAAAATCCTTAGCTATGAAGAGTATGGCTTCTAAAGCTTGAAGGGTTTCCTCACTATTTTCAATAACGGCTTGATCTGATAGGTGAATGGTCACAAGATCTCCATTAGTGCTTATCCTTTCCCATTTCAGGTCATGGGGGATTGCAGGTGAAATTCCCTCGATGTCCGCCTCCCCTTTTCCGGCTTGAAGCGCCTCCTCAAAGTCCCGATAACCCATATTGCTTGGAACAAGGAAACTTGGAGAGGACTCATCCCTTTGATAAAGAAGGTATGTGCGTTTTTTTTGATGAGGTATATCCACCTCCTTTAAATATCCCGCATGCGCAAACCTGGCACCTTGCTTACCTTCTGTAGAAAATGTCATTTTCTTTATATTGTTATAGGAAAGCGTTTCTTCCATCGAATGGAGAAAAAGTGTATCTTCAGCCAACAGTCGGCTTTTTTCTGGAAAATCGATATGGGCAGTGTTTATATCGTTTCCTTGGCTAATCTTTATATCAAGTGGAAAATAGTCAGATAGCCCATATTGTGCTTCATCAATATCGGACATTTGATTAACTAACTGATTCAGTGTATCACTTTCATCATGATGTTTAAGTTTAATTGAAATGGGAACGATGAAATTCATTTGATCATCCGGGACACCCATCGTAATGATCGAGGCATTTTTAAGGTCATCCTGGTAGATCGCTTGTTCAAATGTTTTTTCCTTTTCCCCTTTTCGCGGTTCCATTTCTGAAAACTTGTCTTTGGATTCGATTTTCGCTTGGTTACTCGAAAACTCTTGAGCTTCCTGTTTATCTTCTGAGGACTTTTCTTGGTTACTTGAATCCTTCCGTTCAAGATCTGCCATTTCCTTACTTTCAGATAGAGATAATTTCCCACTGCTGCCGCTGTCTTCTCGACTTGTCGTTCCTTTTTTTTCAATAATGAACGATGATGCCAAAACAACCATTAAGAATAAGGAGGCAACACCCGCGAACAGAGGTATCCAGTGTTTCTTCTTCTTTTTCTTTTTATCATGTATTCTCGCATACACCTCTGCCTTGGTCCGGTCATCTTTTAATGTCGGAAGCTCGCGCAGCATGTCTTCAATTTCGCTTTCTTTCCAACGGGATCTCCTCAATGCGGTGGCCCTCCTTTCCTGATAAATCTTCCATCAACTTTTTAATGGCCTTCAAAGCTCGGTGCTGGGTCGTTTTTACCTTACTTTCACTCCAATTCAATACTTCAGAAGTTTCCGTAATGGACAATCCCTGAATATATCGTAAAATGATCACGGATCTTTGATTCGTGGTACACCGGTTTAAGCATTGGTAAATATCTTGGATTTCATCGTTCTTGATAGCCACTTCCTCCGGAATGGGCTTTTCATCTTTCAGCAATTGCCTATCCCAATCAAAATTAGGAAAGATTTTGTCTTTCCAACCTTTTTGTTTCCGAAAGTGATCAATCGTCACATTTCTGGCAATCGAATACATCCACGTTTTTTCACTGCTTTTTCCTTCGAAGCGTTCATAGGCCTTCATCACCCGGATATAGACCTCCTGAACAAGGTCTTCGGCGGTTTCTCGATTTTTAGTCATATAAAAAATGAATTGATATATTTCCTGATGATATTTTTCATAAAGATCGTGGAAAACGGAATCCATCATTTCCCCACATCCGTTCATAAATATAGTCGTCAATCCTAAACAAAAGTTACATACTTCGGCTTTAATCTTATTATAAAATTCCGTTAATTTCCACATATCAGGTACTTCTTATTTTGTGTCCTAAAAAAACAAAGACAAGTTGGATAGACATCCAATTGCCTTTGTCTTCGCAGTACTTTATGAAACAAGATTATCTGGCGATCCACCTGTCATTCATTCAGCGTTTTCCATAATTCGAGGCAAAATGATACTGAATGTCGTCCCTTTATTAGGTAAACTGTTTACCGAAATGTAGCCATCATGGGCATTGATTATATTTTTTACGATTGCCAAACCCAATCCGGTACCCGAACGGCCGCGGGTCCTTGCTTTATCCGCTTTATAAAACCTCTCGAATACAAAAGGCAGATCCTCTTCGGGAATTCCAGATCCAGAGTCCCTCACATCAATGATCAGTCCCCTTCGATCACTTGTCCTCTGAATGACATCAATGTTACCGCCTGGGGGAGTATGACGAATCGCATTATCAATTAAATTGGTCAAAACCTGTTCAATACGGTCCGGATCGAAATGCCATTGAATCTGATTGTCTTGCAGGCTGGCTGATATTGTAATCCCTTTTTCTTTAGCCAGCCCAGAAAACTTACTTGTAATCCTCTTTAAATATGGAGAAACGGGTACACATTCATAGCTTAGATTCATTTTACCCGATTCCAATTTAGCTAGATCGAGTAGATCATTGACTAAACGTCCCATTCTTAAAGATTCATCATAGATGATGCGGGCCATTTCCACCTTTTCCTCTTCACTGCCCGCAATGTCATCTACAATCGCTTCACTATATCCTTGCAACATTGAAATCGGGGTCCTTAACTCATGGGAGACATTCGCTATGAAATCAGTCCTGAGTTTGTCCATACGTCTTTCATCACTCATATCCCTTATGATGGCCACCGCTCCCCGAATATTGTCGCCATTTGTATATAGCGGACTGACAATCAATCCCCAATTACGGCCCTGCAAGGTAATTTCACCGACTTGTTCCTTATCGAAGGACTCAGATTCATCAAAAAGATTCATCAAAACCAAAGGGACATTCACATTATCTTCCCGGTTATAGCCCTTTTCAAAATACCAGGATTGCAGAAACCTTTCCGCTGGCGGATTCGTTTCAAGAATTGTGCCGTCTTTATTGAAGGTGATGACCCCATCTGCCATACTGCTAAGAATGCTGGAGAGATGTTCCTTTTCCTGACTAAGTGCATTCATGTTGAATTTCAGTTGCTTTCTCATCTGATTAAACGCTATGGCCAGCTCACCGATTTCATCTTGAGTCAGTATTGGAACCTTTGTATCAAATTTCCCCCGGGCAATCGCTAGGGCGGCTTCCCTCATCTTCACCAATGGAGCATTGATTCTTGTAGATAAAAAGAAAGCAAAAATCGTTGTCAAAATAATGGCGATGCCTGCTGCCAATAAAATGAACTGTGTAGTGGATTTTGTGGTTTCTTCCATGGACTCCAACGATTGAAATAGGAACACTTCATCCTGTTCCCCATTCAATTCAAGCGGAATGCCTACCACGATTGCGGATAAGCCCTCGTTTCCCGCATCATCCGATAGCGCCATTTCCTTTTTTACAGTCTTTCTTTCCGTAAAAACCTTGAGCAATTCGGGGTCTTTTTTAATGAGTTCCGGCGTGATTTCAAACTCATTATCTCCACCGATGGATGTGAATACCATTTTGTCATCATTAAGAATGATCATTTTCGTTTCATTGCCTATTAATTCCGAAGCTATTTGTAATACCTCATTGCTGGATCCCTGATGTTCATTGGTCACCTTAATGATTTGTTCAGCCGTTTTGGTTAAATCATTTTCAATATTTTCAATTTGGAAATTCTCAAAGAATTCGACCAGCAGAACGGTTAAAACAATTAATACAAACGACACGAGCAATAGGATCGTGGCCCATAGCTTCCCTACAACACTGCCCCATAGCATCAGTCATTAATGACTTCGAACTTGTAACCTACACCCCAAACGGTCACAATCATCTTGGCTGCGTTTTCGGATATGCGGTTTAATTTTTCACGCAAGCGTTTAACATGCGTGTCTACAGTTCGAAGATCTCCAAAGAATTCATAGTGCCATACTTCTTTTAACAATTGCTCCCGGTCAAAAACCTTATCTGGGGATTTCGCCAAGAAATATAACAATTCATATTCTTTCGGTGTTAATGAAACCTCTTTGTTATCAGCAAGTACACGGTGGGCATCATTATCTATTGTTAGATGCGAGAAGACGATCACATCTTTTGCCGTCGTTTCCGTCTGCATGTAACCTGTGCTTGAAGAGCGACGCAATAAAGCTTTAACCCTTAACACGACTTCACGGGGACTGAACGGCTTTACGATATAATCATCAGTCCCCACTTCGAAACCTTGAACACGGTTCACTTCTTCCCCTTTAGCCGTCAGCATGATAATTGGAGTCGTTTTCTTTTCCCTTAATTCACGGCAAACTTCGATTCCATCTTTCCCAGGCATCATAATATCCAATAAAATTAAATCATAATCATTTTCAAGGGCTTTTGTTAAAGCCATATCTCCATTTTCAGCTTCATCGATTATGTATTCTTCCCTTTCCAAATACATCTTTAGCAGCCGGCGGATTCTTTCCTCATCATCCACCACGAGAATTTTAATAGCGTTATACATTATGTAATCAGCCTCCTATCATATATTCTACAAAATGAATACTTCCATGACTAATACTTTTTCCTTACATCGTACGATAAAGAGCCGATTTCACAAGGCTTCCATGAACCTTTCACCATTTTGTCACAAAAAAGACTCCGACCGCCCATCAAGAATGGATAATTACTATTTCACCGAAATATTCCCATTGAATAGGATTGACAGAAAAAGGGATCATTTTCTAGAAAAATCGATAAGCCAACTCTCGACGTTTCTATCAAAAGACCCCCTTCATCTAAACATTACAATACAGAATCAAGCATATGAATGCAAACCAGCAATAACAAGATTGACGAAAATCAGGTTAAACATGATGATGGCAAAACCGATGACGGCAAGCCAAGCCGATTTTTCCCCTTGCCACCCCTTTGACATCCGCAGATGCAAGAAAGCCGCATAAAACAACCAAGTAACCAATGCCCAGACCTCTTTCGGATCCCAGCCCCAGAATCGTGTCCAGGCCACTTGGGCCCAGATCATTGCAAAAATGAGGGCACCGAGTGTAAAGATCGGAAAACCGATAAGGACCGAACGATAACTAATCTCGTCCAATAAATTCAAATTCACATTTTTAACGATCGGTTTAATCAAAGCTGCCACTCTTTTGCGAGCAATCAACCTTATTAAACCATACAGGACGAGTCCCATGCCGAATGACCAAAGAACAGTATTCAGTTTCTTGGCATTGATCAGTGGAGGCATGTCCACCAGCGGTTCAAATCGATCCGTCTCGATGAGTTTCCCTTCATTGGGCCCTACCAATGCCGGCAGGTTGAATTCCTGTTTGACTTCGGCACCTTTTTTATCGACCCAATCAAAATTCGCCTTATAATCCATGGCAGCAAAAGAAGAAGTGATGATGACGAAACCGATGGTGCAGACTAATGTGAACATGATGACTTCAAGCCAGAACGTTCTTTTGCTTGATTGTGTCTGATCAACGAACTTGATTAAATAAATGATGGCAGTAACGAAACTTATGGCAAGGATTGACTGTCCTGCCGCTGCAGTCGTTACATGAATATGGAGCCAATCACTCTGCAAAGCAGGGATGAGTGGCGAAATTTCTGTAGGGAACATACTTGCATAAGCGATTATCAATAATGCTATCGGTAAAGCGAATAGCCCAAGGGCAGGTGTTTTATAAAGAAAATAAATTAATATGAAAGCACCGACCAGCATCATTCCGAAAAAGGTCGTAAATTCAAACAGGTTACTTACCGGGGCATGCCCGGCAGCAATCCATCTAGTGAAGAAATACCCAATTTGCGCCGCAAACCCGATAATGGTGACGAAAATGCCCAGTTTTGCCCATTTGTTTTGTTTCTTTTCCTCCGCACCGCGTTTATCCTTGATCGATCCCCCGAATAAAAAGGTAGCGATCAGATATAAAATGAAAGCTGCATATAAAAGGTTACTGCTTAATTCAGCCATTTAAAACTTCCCCCTTACTAGAAGATTTCTCCTCTTCAAGTTGATCCATTGGTTCGGAAAGTGATGTTGATTCTATCGCTTGTTTTATATCTCTTTTAATGCCGTGCCAGTTTTTGTTTGTATGGCCGGCCAAAAGTATCTCATCATCTTTCCTCTTGATCCATATACGCCGATGATTCCAATAAGACCCTTGGACAACGCCGATCATGAAGATGATACCACCCGTGAATAAGATCCAAAGGGTTAAATCCTTCCTGACGGTCAAAGCCGTGACATCTTGGGTTTCCACACCATTAAAAGCCATTTTATAAGTGTTTTCCCCTAAAGGCTCCACAGTCTCCTTAATCGCTACGAAACTGACTTCACCCTCTGGCTTATCCGGAGTATGCATCTTAAAGATAAATGCTGGATTATTCGGAATCTTCGATATCGTTCTAGGTTCGCCTTTTTCATCGAACTCGAAATCAGGGAAGTAACTGATCAAGTCAACGGAATATCCTTCTTTCAACTCGTATTTCTTTTGCGGGTTGTTCAAATCAACCTTTAAGCTTCCATATTTCTCTTCGGTTTTTTTATTTATCAAATTAAAAGCCATCGTACTGAGCTCATCCAATTTATAGTCTACTTGGTAAAGGGCATAATGATCATGTTTCAGAGGTTCATTGACTTTGATTTTATAATCTTTAAGCTTATCAAGGTCCACTTTTTCCCCTGGTAAGGTTTCTCCCTTGCGCTCATAGAGCGTAACATCGGATTGATATGTTTTAGCGATCGTACCGGTTTTATCAATTGCAGCACTGTACTGCTTATCTTCTTCACTCTCTTTGTCATACACCTCTAAGGTAAATTCATTATTCTGAAGATAGTATTCACCATTTGTACCGGGGATTTCTTTCCTCTCGCCTTCACGCAGCCAAAGTACTTTGTCGATATACATCCCAGGGACGGAACGCAATAATGCTCCAATTAAGAAAATGATAAGTCCAATATGATTGACATAGGGTCCCCAACGTGAAAAACGACCTTTTTCGGCAAGTATATGACCGTTTTCCTCTCGTATATGATAACGCTGCCTTTTTAGTCTATCCTTTACTTCTTCAAGGTTAATATCGTGGTCTTCAAGCTTTGTCACCCCATAAATCCGCTGACGTTTCATGAAACCGTCATGACGTGTGACCCCTTGCTTTTTTAACGATCGATATAACGGAAAGAACCGGTCGATACTGGCAATCAATAGTGATATGCCCAGCATGCCTATGATAATCAAATACCACCATGAACTATACAAGTTATGAAACCCGAGTTCATAATACACCCTTCCGAACCAGCCATATTCCAGTTCATAATGCTCTGCAGGCGTCGCGGTTGAAGGGATGTACATTTCCTGGGGTAAAATCGTCCCGATAGCTGAAGCGATCAAAGCAATGACTATGAGCGTCACCCCGACCTTAACGGAAGAAAAGAAATTCCATATTTTATCGATGATCGTTTTTTTATATGTTTGTGAACGCCTGGCACTTCCTTCATATCTCATATCAATAAGCTGATTCTCTTTTTCGTTACCAAGCACCATTCCGCATTTCCCGCATATCTTTGTGCCAAACGGATTTACATGACCACAATCGCATTTTACTTCTTTCATGTCAAAAACTCCCCAATATTATGGTTTAATTCTCTCCATATGCTTTTGGATGCTCTCTTCTGTCAAAGCTCCGGTAATGATATCTATCACTTTCCCCTCTTTATCAACCAAAAAGGAGACAGGCAATATATCCACGCGGTAAGCATTTTCCACTTCCCTACCTTTATCGATCATGACAGGAAAGGTAAGGTCATGCTTTGTAATGAAATTATCGACAGCATAGTCAGATTCCCCGACGTTAACGGCCAATATCTCAACGCCCTGGTCTTTAAAGTTTTTATACTGATTTTCCATATAAGGCATTTCATATTCACACGGCTTGCAATATGTACCCCAAAAGTTCAGGAAAACGCCTTTTCCCTTGTAATCTGAAAGTTTATGCTCTTTACCTTCCATATCAGTCAAGACGAAATTGGGTGCATCGGATCCTTTTCTCAGGCTTTCATTCTTATCTTTAGTGAAGTTCGTATAAAGGGCAAACACTAAAGCTGCACCTAATAGCAGGAGAATGATGGTTCTGCTAATGAGGCGTCGCTTCTTTTTATCCATAGAGATCCTCCTAAGGCCACACTAAATTTAACCATACCATTATACCATTTAACGCCATGTCCTTTATATTTGCATTTCTGAAGGTTTTGTGACATTCTTTCCCGATTCATGAAGGAAAAGGTATTTACAGGTTGTTTTCCACCACCCATTTCTTCCAGGGGAAGAGTAGGGGTAGTGGTTTCAACCTATCAATACAGGCAAAATACTAGCTTACATTCTCCGCTGTTTAGGCTCGGTCGTTGCTAAAGTCCGCATTAATTTAACTTCATGTGGAGTCAGCTCCCGGGAATCCCCTGCAGTTAAACCATCCAAGGTCAAGAAACCATATTGCTCCCTCTTCAATTTAATGACGGGATGGCCAATTGCTTCGAACATCCGGCGAACTTGCCTATTCCTGCCTTCATGTATTGTGATTTCAACTATGGCCGTTTCCTTTTTCTTGTCGGTAGACAATACCCTTGTCTTGGCCGGAGCAGTCTTGCCATCCTCCAACTTGATTCCCTTATCCAGCTTTTTCAAGCTTTCACGCAAAGGCATCCCTTTCACTTTCGCCACATACACTTTATCCACTTCATGCTTCGGATGCATTAACGTGTTTGCAAATTCCCCGTCATTGGTTAAAATCAACAAGCCCGAAGTATCGTAATCCAAGCGGCCAACTGGATAAATCCGTTCATTGATGTAAGGGAAAAAGTCCGTTACGACTTTTCTGTTCTTATCATCAGAAACGGCCGAAATGACGCCGCGCGGTTTATAGAATAGGAAATAAACCGGAGCTTCTTTTTCAAGCGGGACTTCATTAACCTCAACCTTATCATTAGGCCCCACTTTCACACCTAATTCCTTCACTACTTTGCCGTTCACTTTTACCTTACCTTCTAAAATCAACTCTTCTGCTTTACGGCGGGAAGCCAGTCCAGCATGTGCTATCACCTTTTGTAATCGTTCCATCTATCTTCACCCCATAGTATAATCATTCGTTTGTTATTGTCTATACATACACAATCATACAATTATTACATATTGAGAGGCAAAAACAAAAGGTTTTTCGCGATTAAGAGCTTTTCTTTTATTATTACACCAATAATGGGACGGTTAAATGGGTTGGTTTCCATAATGAGTGTAACATAGCTTATTTTTCCATACAAAAAAATGTTTCTTTTGATGAAAGATTGAATACACCTTAATAATGGATGGCTGCTTTTAAGAAAAAAGACAAAAAAAAAAGAAATGGAATTGTCCATTTCCCTACCTTTTAATTCATGCCGAAAACCAGTGTGACGATAATAACGGCAGCTATGATTCCGATCAAGTCTGCCAAAAGGCCGACCTTAAGGGCATCACCCATTTTTTTGATTCCGACGGCTCCAAAATAAACGGTCAATACATAGAACGTGGTATCCGTACTTCCCTGAATCGTGGCAGCCAAGCGGCCAACAAAGGAATCCGGTCCATAAACCGATATCAGGTCGCTGGTGATTCCTAAAGCCGCTGTTCCGGATATTGGTCTAATAATCGCAAGGGGTAAAACCTCAGACGGAAAATGAAGAAAGGAAAGCAAGGGGTTTAGTGATTGTACAATGAAATCCAAGGCCCCTGATGCCCTAAATACTGAAATCGCCACAAGCATCCCTACCAGGAAAGGAATAAGGGAAAAGGACATGTTGATTCCTTCTTTCCCCCCCTCAACGAAGGTCTCATAGGTGGGAACTCTTTTCAATGTGCCATACAGTAATATTCCGAGGATCAAAACCGGTATCATCCAAATTGAAATGGTGGTCATCCAGTGCAACATCCTTATTCCCTCCCGTTCCTCTTTCTCCTGTAATAAAAATATCGATCTATCGCGATTCCTCCAACGGCAGAAATGGCCGTTGCTATTATGGTCGGAAATACGATGTCCGTCGGGGAGTGGGCATCGTAGTTCATGCGGATCGCAATGACAGTGGTTGGAATCAACGTTACGCTTGAGGTATTGATTGCTAAAAAAGTGACCATCGAGCGGCTGACCGTTGCTTTTCCTCCATTTAGTTTCTTAAGCTGTTCCATGGCTTTTATACCAAGAGGCGTAGCTGCATTCCCCAACCCGAATGTGTTTGCCATCATATTGGAAAGTATATACCCCATAGCGGGATGATTAGGAGGCACTTCAGGGAATAGCCATCTCATGAACGGCTTGAACAAGTTGGATAGTTTATCTAACAGCCCCGATTCCTCCGCAATTTTCATCAAACCCAGCCAAAAGACAAGTATGCTCATCAGTCCCAGGCAAAGGGTGACCGCTTCCTTTGCGCTGACAAATAGAGCTTCATTCACCTGATCCATCGTTCCATTAACCATGCCAAAGACGATACCGATCACGAACATCCCGACCCAAATGTAATTAACCATTGCGTCCGATTCCCAATACCGCTTCAAATACTTCAGCCCATGAAGATTGGAATGATTGTTGCTTGAAGCTTTCTTTTGCTTCCCCATAAAAAATTGACCGAGTTCCTATTTTCTTCCCATCAAGATAGATGGATGCTCTGCCGACAACTTCCGGGATTTCCCTTTTATCATCCCAAGCCTTCTGGGGCTTCAACAATTTCATTTTCACTTTGACCAATTCTCTCTCTTCGTTTGTCAGTGGGTATGAAAAATCATTTTTAATGTAGACATGTCCTTTATATATTTTATTTTCCATGTTTTCCACCATGCCTGCGGGTAAAATTTCTGTTGGCTTATAATCCTTAAAGGCCGATTCGTACATATGAATATGATCATTCCAATCATCCGGACCATTCAATGTCACAGCAATCAGGTCATGCTCGTTTTTTGTTGCCGTCGTGACCAAGGTACGTTTTGCTAGTTTCGTATACCCTGTTTTCCCCCCTGTGCAATACTCATATAATTGTGTAAGTAGGCGATTTTTGTTCTTCCATACATAATCCCATTGTTCTGTGGAATTAGGTGCCCTGTGTTCCTTTGTGCCGGCAATCTTCGCATACGTTTCATTTTGCATGGCATAACGAGTGAGAATGGCCATATCATAGGCGGTTGAATAATGGTTCTTCGTATTATCCAAACCATGTGGATTTGAAAAATGGGTATCCCTCATCCCTATTTCTTCCGCCTTTTGATTCATCATCCAGACGAATCCATCCAGGCTTCCGCCAACCTTTTCGCTGATTGCCACTGCTGCATCATTACCTGAACGAAGCATCAAGCCATATACCAAATCTTCGAGCTTAATTTTTTCTCCTACTTTTAAGTAAAGGGAAGATCCCTCCGTCCCGAAGGCATTGCTGCTCACCCTCACTGTCTCATCCATCTGTCCCGATTCAATAGCCAAGATGGCCGTCATTATTTTCGTAATGCTTGCTATGCGATTCTTTTCATGAGCATTCACTTGATAAATGACCCTTCCGCTATCCTCATCCATTAAAATCGCGCTATGGGCACTTACGGATACATTTGCATAGGCGCTTTGTACAGGTGCCATAAAAGACAACAGGAGAATGACGATACACAAACTCGATAACCCTTTATATAGAAAACGCATGAGTGCCCCCTCGTCTCTTTACTTGTTTTTGTACAAGTTTATGCAAAGGGACAAGGGTTATGAATAAAAGAATCTAAACCCTGATGTTATCCACTGTTTTCAAGGGAAGTTTTCCAAAAAAAAAAATCGATAGGGACTCCTATCGATTTAGTGTTCTATTATACTAATAGTGCAGCGATTTCATCAATTTTCTTAGCTCCGAATACCACTTGTTCATCATTGATGATCATGGCCGGCACGCTCATGACTTTATATTTCTTCTTGATTTCCTGGAAATTGCTTATATCGACCATTTCAGCTTCAACGTTAGGGTTTTCAATCGCTATGCGCTGTGCACCCACAACAACGTCTGGACAGTAGTGACATGACAATGAAACCATGACCTTAATGTTCGCTTTTTTACTGATTCCCTTGATTGAATTCAATACGGCTGAATCCAATGCTTGACCAGGTCCAGCCAGGTTATAGATGGCCAAAATGAAGGAATTCAACTCATGGCCGCCTGGTACACCGTGGAATTTGACGCCACTGTATACACCATTTGAATTTAAGAGGGCAACGACAGGGAACTTATCCGCATTGATTTTTTCTTCGATTTCCGCATTTTCCCCTTTGTTGTATAACTCAAGATGAAGCTTATCGCCTAATTCCGCAACATCTAACAGGAAGTCTCGCAATTCTATTGATTTTGGCAAACTTTCATCGACAATGGACACCATAGTAACGTCGCTCTCCATCTTACCGAAGATTCCCTTTAATTGGCCACGTAACGCATCACTTAATAAAGCGCTCTTGCCTGCTGGGACAGCTGCCTGTTCTTTTTTCGCCGGTTTTTCAACTTCAGGTTCATCCTTGATTCCCAGGCGATCTTTTTCTTCCTCAATATATTTGCCGGCATCCGTTGCTGCAATCGCTCCATCGGATACAGCTGTGATAATCTGGCGCAAGGATTTTGGCCTTAGGTCGCCCGCCGCATAGACACCATTCACATTAGTCTTCATATCATCATCGGTTAAAATGTAACCAGCATCATCCATTTCGATATGGCCCTTGAATATCTCTGTTTTCGGCTCGTAACCTATGAAAACGAATACGCCAAATGTATTGTCTTCTTCCTTCGCCTTATATTCAAATTCTTCTTTGGTAACGTTATTGATGAAACGTGCTCTTTGAATCATCCCGTCTCCATGAACCCCAAGGATTTCCGTATTGAATTTCACTTCAATCTTATCATTTGCCATTACTTTATCAACAATGGACGGGGCACACGAGAAGCTTGATTCACGGGCGATGATTGTGACTTTTGTAGCAAAACGTGTCAGGAATATCGCTTCTTCAGCGGCTGCATATCCTGCCCCGATAACGAAAACTTCCAACCCTTCAAAGAATTCACCATCACATGTTGAACAATAAGCTACACCGCGGCCAGTGAATTCCTCTTCACCTGGAAATCCTAATGTTCTTGGAGAAGCACCCGTTGCAATGATGACGGCGCGTGCATGGTAGTCCCCGCCAAGGGTTTTAACGACTTTCACCTCTCCGGAGAAATCCACACCCGTTACATCAGCTTTGACGAACTCAACGCCAAAGTCTTCGTTTTGAAGCTTCATTTCTTCAACTAACCTAGGACCCGATATATGACGGATACCAGGATAATTGGCTATTTCCGATGTAGTTGCAGCTTGACCGCCACCAGTGCCCTTTTCAAGAATTATCGTCTTTAGCTTCGCTCTTCCTGCATAAACACCGGCTGAGAGGCCTGCAGGACCGCCGCCAATAATTAATAAATCATATATTTTTTTCATCTTTTGTGCTCCTTGCTGAATGATTATAACGTGCTAAACTGATTATTTTGAAAAACAAAAGGCACTTATTTTAGGTAAGTGCCTTTTGTCATTGTATCATGTCGGACGATTTGTCCAGTAATCGTAATCAATGCTGGGTATGTCCATTACCTGTAGAAATGGGCCCTCCCATTAAAAATTAAAGTTTACCTACAAGGTCTAGGCTTGGTTCAAGAGTATCTTCACCTGGAGTCCATTTTGCAGGGCAAACTTTATCTCCATGTTCCGCTACGAATTGTGCAGCTTGAACTTTTCTTACAAGTTCTTCTGCATTACGGCCAATTCCTAAATCATTGACTTCGTATGCTTTAATTTGTCCTTCTGGATTTACAATGAAAGTTCCACGTAGAGCCAATCCATCTTCTTCAATCAATACACCGAATTGACGGGATAAAACGTTTGCTGGGTCAGCTAACATTGGATATTGGATTTTACCGATTGTATCAGTAGCATCAGCCCATCCTTTGTGGCTGAAATGAGTATCTGTTGAAACTGAGTAAACTTCACAACCAATTTCCTTGAATGTTTCATAGTTATCTTGAAGATCGGCTAATTCAGTTGGACATACGAAAGAGAAGTCAGCTGGGTAGAAAAAGAATACTGCCCATTTCCCTTTAACATCTTCAAGTGTAACTTCTTTGAATTCTCCTGCATGGTAAGCTTGTACTTTAAAATCTTCAACTTGTTTATTGATCAATGACATAATAAATTCCTCCAATAGCTATTTTTTTATCTGCTCCTGTTTATAATAATTATTAAATAGAAACTAGTCAATAAATATACCTTAATAATTTTTAAGTTCACAAATTGGTCACAGTTTTTATATTAATATAAATTAATTATTTTTAAAATCCCATAGCACTTCAAATTAGCTTTTTCAACACATTTCCAATATTATTTCTAGGTTTCAAATAAGACACATGCTCATTATTTCGTGAGATGATTTCCTCTCCTTTTCAATCTAATTATAATATCCAAATGAGAATCATAAGTCGCTTTCTAATAAAAATTTTCAGGTCTCCTTCATATCTTTCCCATATTCCCCCTAAAAAATTCTTGTTTCGAAATTTCAATCAAAAAAAACGAACCTTGACGGCCCGTTTAGTTGTAATTGGTTCTCCAAAGACATTTCTATATTTTATCAGTTATTGCTTTTTCCAAATAAGCTTTTTCGCTTCGGTGAACCTTACGGCTATTTTCGGCCAGTTTACAACGTCCCACCATTTGTCCACATAGCCTGCCCGATTATTTTTATATTGCAGGTAATAAGCATGTTCCCATACATCAAGAACAAGGATTGGGATCGTATCCCACTGGGTCAAAACCATGTGCAATTCCGATTGAAGTATTTCTAGCCGCCGCGCACGCGGAGACCAGACTAATATCGCCCAGCCAACACCTTCTACTTGTTTGGCAGCCTCACTAAAATGACTTTTAAAAGCTGCAAAGCTTCCAAAATCCTTCTCAATCTGTTTAAGTAAATCCCCCCTTGGCTGTCCGCCCCCTCCCGGAATCATCACTTCCCAGAACAGCGTATGGAGATAATGGCCCGATCCATGAAAGGCTGCTTCCTTTTCCCAATGTTTCAACAAGGAAAAATCATTCGTTTCTCTCGCTTTTTTCATCATCAATTCCGCTTTATTCAGACCATCGACATATGCTTGATGATGCTTATCATGGTGCAGATACATGATTTCCCTTGAGATCGTCGGTTCCAACGCTTCATAGGCATAAGGTAACGGCGGTAACGTATGCTTCCCAATCGGCACTGATTGCCTTTCCTGTATATTGAATTCTCTAGCGAGTTCTTCAATTTCCTCGTAGACCCGACCCATCTCTTCTTCAATCAGGACCATATCCTCATAATCCATTTCTTCCTCATCCATATTCTTTGCCAACCCGGAAAGACGTTCAATATTTGACAGCAACGGCGAATCGGTGATATCGATCTTCTCAAGATATTCCATCACTCCATCAACCCAATCACTTACCTCTTTAGCATAATCTTTTACCTCTGACATCTTGCAACCTCCCCCTATTCCCATACACATAAATCATCAAAGTATTTTATGTATCGATTAAGCGGAGATTCCATTTATAGCTAAAAAAAACAGCTAGGCTTATTAAGCCTAGCTGTTTCATTATCTTGACTGCAACATTTTCGTCCGGTAATCCGTTTCATAAAACTCCAATTCTTCACGCATGGTCTGGAATCCACTTTCCACGGCCTTCAGAATGGATATTATGCTGTCAGGTACACTTTGGTGAAATTTAATCGAGTTTTTTCCTGTATAGGCAGATCTGCTGTCCTCAAACCACCGATCTGATTTTGGGGAAAAGTATTCTTCGATACATTGATGATAAACTCTATAAAGCGTCTTTTCAGCTGCAGCTTTATTGAAAACATCATTTTTCAGAACGATTTGGCAAGCCTCCAAGCCCTCTTCACAACTTACAAGCATTCTTCTTAAACTTGAAAGGATTCCTTTATAATAGGCTTCATCCCCGCTTTTTTCTTCTTGCAGCTTAGAATAGGTCGTCTCATTTATAAATTCTTCCAGTTGAGCCACTGTCGTTTCCAAAAAGCCCTTTACATCCTCAAGCTGAGATTTTACCAATGTATTCCCCAACCGTGAACCCTCCTCAAATTGATTAAGATTGAATATAATAGTCAACATGTGATTCTATATCATATGGTTTAGCTTGGTCAATAGATATAAACACTTTCTCCAATTTTTCAAAATCTATATTTTCGAAATAACCAGCCAGCTCTTTTTCTGCATTTATATATATTCGTTTTCGGTTAACCAGGCCCGGGTCTTTGAGTAGACAGACCATGGCGATGATGTCAGCCATATAAATATCTCTGTTAGGGCTTTTGAATAGGGGGTTGGCGGGATATGGGGTCCAAAGAGTGACCATCTCATCAAAATAGCGAAGATACAGTACATTCAGCGTCTTTTCTTCTCCATCCTTTATGTATTGTATAACGGATCGATTAAAGAAGTCCTCAGGTGAATTTGACTTTTCCTTTTCAAGCCCAAATCCATTGCATGCTACAATTCGCACCCGCAATCCCCCCGCATTCATTTTTTTCTATATTATCACAATTCAAAGAAAAATGTTATTCGATTGTTTGCTGAAATTTTTCAAAAAACAAATCGGCTTCACCACTTTCAAAGCTATCATCCGAATTATCGGCGAGAGGCGGTAATTCATCTATGGAATTCAGGCCGAAGTAATCCAAAAACTCTTTTGTTGTCCCATATAAATAAGCCCGGCCCGAGCCTTCAGCACGTCCTACCTCTTTAATTAAGACTTTGGTGACAAGTGTATGAATGGGGCGTTCCGTTTTCACTCCGCGTATTTCATCAATTTCAGCTCTAGTAATCGGCTGCTTATAAGCAATGATTGCGAGTGTTTCCAATGCCGCCTGGGATAAGCCTTGAGTGCTTGATGTTTCGACTAGTCTTTTCAAGTAATCCGAGTGCTCTTTTTTTGTCGTCATTTGATAAACGCCCGCTATTTCGATCACTTGAATCCCGCGTACATCCGATACATATTCTTCCTTTAAACTTCCAACGATGTCCGTTGCTTGATATTCCGTAATTTCCAGGACCGAGGCAATTTGTTTGACAGAGAGCCCTTCATCTCCGGCAGCAAACAATAATGCCTCAAGAATCCCTTTCCAATTAATAACTTCCAACTGGTTCTACACCTTCCTTAGCAGCAATCATGATTTCAGAAAAATTACCTTCTTGTTCAACGATGATTTCATTAAGTTTCATCAGTTCCAGCACCGCCATGAAAGTGATGACGATATGCTCCTTGACCGGGATCGAAAACAGTTCAAAAAAACTTTTCTTCCCTTTAATGGACTGTAACTCCATCTTGATTTCATCCATACGTTTCTCTATCGATATCTCTTGTTTCGTTACTTTCGTGTAAAGCGGCTTTTGAATTTTTTGCCTTCTCAGCAATTTTTGCAGAGCCCCCAACATATCATATAGACTTATATTCAACTCTTGTTTATCACTTTCCGCTTCTTTAACATAAACAGATAGATCACTTGGGGGTTTGGTGAACATCAAGCTTCTTTCTTCTTCCATCCCTTTAAATTCTTCGGCTGCATTTTTATACTTTTTATATTCTAATAGTTTTTCCACAAGCTCATCCCGTGGATCTTCCTCAAATATTTCCCCATCTTCATCAATCATTTGCTCATCTTCATGCTTTGGAAGCAGCATTTTACTCTTGATGGCAAGCAGTGTTGCAGCCATCACCAGATATTCGCTGGCCACATCCAATTCCAGATGCTGCATCGTATGGATGTAACCTAGGTATTGATCTGTAATATCAGCCATCGGAATATCGTAGATGTCTATTTCCAGGCGATTTATCAAATGCAGGAGTAAATCCATCGGACCTTCGAAAGCGTCAATTTTTATGTTATAACCCATTAAATTACCTCATTTAAATCTAATTGGCCGATATAGACCTATTTCTTTTACTAATCAAGTATAGTGGATTGCCGCCCTTTATCCAAATAATAATTTACTGTCCATAGAAAAGTTTTTATTTGGGATTACCGTCAAATGGGTCGGTGCCCAATCACATTCTGAAATCCAACATAACCTAGAAATGTAAGAATAGCAGAACAAAGGAGGTACTCATTATGGGTGCAGGTGGTTTTGGAAACGGCGGCGGATTCGCGTTTATTGTAGTATTGTTCATTTTATTAGTTATCGTCGGTGCTTCTTGGTGTTAATGGGAGACTGATGAATCAGCTGATTGCCTTGCAATCAGCTTTCTTTATTTTCCAGGAAAAAATTCTATGCTAAACTTAGTGAGTATACATAGCGGATGTTAAGCTATAAGAAAATGGCTTTTTGCCATACTTAGTTGATTCCATCAAACAAAAGGGGTGCTCCTATTGACTTACGCGGAAGACTACCTTTCTTTCCTTGTCCATTTCCATGGAACGAGGGATTACTTCGAATGTCATGAAATCCTTGAAGAATATTGGAAGGAAACCGCACCAAAAGAGCGTGACTCTCATTGGGTCGGGCTCATTCAGATTGCGGTTGCCCTGTATCATGATCGCAGGGGAAACAAAAAAGGGGCTGCAAGGACCCTGTCTAAAGCCTTGGCAAATCTCCACCTAAAAAAGGCCGAGCTCCTGAAGTTGGGACTCGATCCAGAACGACTGTTCAAATTGCTCGAGGATACACATGAGCGAATGTTATCACAAAAGCCATATAAAAGCATCAATCTGCCAATATCGGATCAAAGACTGATCGAAAAATGCCAATCCATGTGTTCGCAAGAAGGATCCATATGGGGTGCGGATAGCGACATGACCAATACATCGATAGTTGATAAGCACCTAATGCGTGACCGTTCGGATGTCATTTCAGAAAGGGCTCGACAGCTATCCCTTCGAAAAACAAGAATGGAGGACCGCCCTTAAAGGCGATCCTCCATTCAAGCTTTCATATTCAGAAATCTTCACACCTGTCAAGAAAGCTTTCCGTAAACTCATTTGCTTTTAATTCTTTGTCAGGATATTGGTCCTTGATGGCCCTGACCATCGTTTTACCGATACCTTGCTTCCGGAAGGATGGATTTACAGATATATGTTGTATCTCAATGTGGGTTGGAGAGACTTCTATACCGATCAGGCCCGTAATCTCTTCATCTTTCCATAAGAACAGCTGTAGGTTTTCATCCGTTTCATAATTCTTCATCGTATTCCGAAGCGTTTTTATCTCTTTTTCATTTGGCATGAAAGATAATAATCCCATGGCAAACTTCTCATAACTTTTCTTATACTTAATCAACATAATATCCCTCGTTACTAAATAACGTTTTTATTATCTTCCTGTTTCCAATTAATTTGCTTTGAATAATAATCCTCACATATAACATTTACATCATACATAAAAATCCCGTTCGTTTCAACATCACTTTCAGCACTTGATTTATCAATGGGCTATGTGCTAAGCGATAAACAGCCAGTATACGATTCCCCATATCAAAGCGATAATAAGCATCATAAGTAAAAGAGTCTTATTACTTTTCCTCATCCCATACTCCCTTTATGAATGGTCCAAATATTTAAATAACGAATTCATTCTACTATAACTTAACACAATCTGACAAATATCCTTGCAATCTTGCTTCAATTTTACTACATTGGTAAAGTGATCTAGGTTCATAGAGTGCCATCTTAGGTATAAAAGACAAAGATACCCCCAACTTCTTCGTTTAAATGAACGTAGCTATTTGGCTATAAATTTTTTTCAGGAATATATGTATCTTTTTTAGCCTTTGTTTCGTCAAATACTATGAATCTGATTTAAAGTGCCGCCCTTTTATTGAAAGATTCCCAATTCAGCAGGAAAGTTAAGGAGGATTATCATGAAAAAAATGAATAAATGGGTCATTGTAACCATTTTATTATGTCTATTATTGCCATATAAGGCTTTTGCAGATGCAGCTGTTGGTGAAATGATCGTCACACTTGGTGAGAATTTGACAAATGAACAAAAAAGTATGATTTTATCAGAAATGAAAGCACCAAATGATGTTGAGGTTTTAACCGTTACAAATGCGGAGGAACACGAATACTTAGGAGACTA
The DNA here is from genome assembly GCF_046715815.1 of Peribacillus sp. S4. Classification (NCBI taxonomy): domain Bacteria; kingdom Bacillati; phylum Bacillota; class Bacilli; order Caryophanales; family Bacillaceae; genus Peribacillus; species Peribacillus sp. S4. The sequence goes on from NZ_CP175708.1 coordinate 3,567,060, forward strand.
TATCGCTAGCCGTCTAATCGGTACAAAAGCGATTTCATCCTCTGCGATTACTTTGGAGGAAAAAGGTACCGGTCTTAAACTTGAGTCGAAAAACATTAACTGGGTTTCCGATGAAATGTATATCAATGCACTGGCTACTGCAGGAGTAAAAGATGCTACCGTTTATGTCACCGCACCTATACCCGTTTCCGGTACAGCGGCTTTGACAGGAGTCATTAAAGCCTATGAAATATCTGCCGACAAGAAGATTCCTGAAGATGTGAAACAGGCAGCGAATGAGGAAATGGTGAAAACAGCAAAATTGGGTGACGAAATCGGTACGGAAGAAGCCTCTGCACTTGTTACGAAAATCAAAGAGGAAATGGCTGCAAATCCACCAGCCAATACTGAAGAGGTCCGTGAGGTTGTCGAGTCTTCAGCAAAAGACCTTGGAATCGCCTTAAATGAAGATCAAGTACAAAGTTTAATTGATTTATTCAATAAGCTAAAAGAATTGAATATTGATTGGAACGCTGTCGGTGATCAGCTGACTGCAGCTAAAGATAAACTTTCCAATTTTCTTGAATCCGAAGAGGGTCAATCATTTCTGGATAAATTGAAAGAAGTGTTCAGTAGTTTAATAGACGCAATCAAATCACTTTTCAGCTGATTCAAATAAAAAAAGGATGGCCAATGCCATCCTTTCAGACGTAGACAAACTCGATGAAAATCGAGTTTGTCTATTTTTATGCCTGTACAATTTGAGCGTTGAGTTCCACTGAAGGCACTCGCTTTCCGCGGGCGGTCCGCCCTCGGCGCTATTGCGCCTGCGGGGTCTCCCTTTGACGCGCTTTTCCCGCAGGAGTCTCGTCCCCTTTCTGTTCTAATTAATTCCTGAGGTCTTGAAGGTATTGCTATTGGTTATTTGGTTCGGGAACATCATTTGAGCAAAGTTACGTTTTCCAAAGCCCTTTATTTACAAACTGAAAGGATGGCCAATGCCATCCTTTTTTCTATTCTTTATTGACGACTGCCGCTTCATGAAGGGCCAAGTCCAAATGGATAAGATCTTCGTAAGTTTCGCGTTTGATGACCAACCGGGCTTCTCCCTTTTCGGCAAAGACGACAGCCGGTCTCGGAATGCGATTGTAATTATTCGACATGGAATATCCATATGCCCCTGTACAAAATACCGCCAAGACATCACCGCGGCCGGCTTTTGGCAATGGTAAATCCCAAATCAACATATCTCCGCTTTCACAGCATTTTCCGGCAATGGACACTGTCTCTTCCACAGGGTCGAGCGGCCGGTTTGCAAGAATGGCATCATATTTAGCTTCGTAAAGAGCGGGACGTATATTATCACTCATGCCCCCATCTACGGCAATATATTTACGGACATTAGGAACTTCCTTTTCAGAACCCACCTTGTACAGTGTCGCACCGGCGTCTCCGACCAATGAACGGCCAGGTTCGATCCAGATTTCAGGCATCACTAAATCAGAATCAGCAATCAGGTTCTGCACTTCCCTAACGATCTCCTCAACATATTGAGACGCCGGTAGCGGGTCGTCCTCTTGTGTATACCGAATCCCGAATCCCCCTCCGAGATTCAATACCTGTGGTTGAAACCCTACCGAACCGTGCCAATCACTCAGCTTGCCGATAATTTTTTGGGCTGCCAGAAGAAAACCGGTCGTTTGAAAGATTTGGGAACCGATATGGCAGTGTAATCCAAGAACTTCCAGAAACTCACTATGAAGCGCTTGTCGAAGGGCAGCTTCTGCCTGGCCGTTAATAAGATCAAAACCAAATTTCGAATCTTCTTGCCCTGTCAAAATATAATCATGCGTATGGGCTTCAATACCCGGTGTTACACGAAGAAGGATTTTCACCTTTTGTTCACGGTTTGTACAAATTTCTTCCAACAGTGTCAACTCTGAAAAATTATCGACTACTATACAGCCAATGTCATGATCCAAAGCCATATGTAGCTCTTCTTCACTTTTGTTATTTCCATGGAAGTGAATCCGTTCTGTTGGGAAATTTGCCTTAATTGCCGTATATAATTCCCCCGCAGAGACAACATCGAGAGACAGTCCCTCTTGCTCAGCCAACTGGATCATGGCAATCGAAGAAAAGGCCTTACTTGCGTAAGCAACTTGTGCTGTAACCCCCAATTCCTCAAAAGTTCTCTTGAACCCCCTCGCCCGTTCGCGAATTAGCTCTACATCATAAACATATAATGGTGTACCAAATTGTTCGATCAATTCGATCGTGTCCACTCCGCCAATCTCCAGATGTCCACGTTCATTGACACCGCCGGTTCCGTACAAATGCATGATAGCCTCACCTTCCTGACTTAAAACTATTAATAAGAAATGAGGCAGCCTCAAATAAAGAAAACCTGCTGTAAAGAATCCTCTATATGATCCAGCCTCATCCGAATCAATTATCCCATGTAAATATTGTTCTCTATGACTGCTTAGTAGTTCGAAGGGAAAGACAGATTGGTTTAAACTCCAAAGAGTCATAGTAGCTTTATCTCTTTGTGAAGCCTAACTTTATCGCTTTATCCGAATAAAAATAAATTACCACAACTTTTCGACAACATCAACCTTTAGATTTTCTCGGCTGTCTATATAGATCTTGGGGATGTACAATGCTCGGACGTTCTATAGTACCAGGATAAGGTCTTCTTAATATTATATGTGACAAGGCCTTCGGCTGAAACGGGAGAAGCGGCCATAAATAAGGTGTATTTAATGTTTTTATACTAGTGAGCATGATCAAATAGAGTGTGATGCCTATGACTAAGCCAGGCACTTTAAATAATGCGACCAAGACTATCAGTGCTAAACGGGTAATTTTATTTGCAACTCCTAGTTCTAAACTCGGTGTGACAAATGTACCTATTGTCGCTACGGAAGCGTAGAGAACCACTTCAGGAACAAATAGGCCAACATCTATCGCTATCTGTCCTATCAAAACTGCCGCAACCAAGCCCATTGCCGTGGAAAGCGGGGTCGGGGTATGAACGGCTGCCATCCTTAAAAATTCTATCCCAATATCGGAAATGAAGATTTGGATCACAATGGGTATATGTGTTTTATCATTCGGCCCGATAAACTCGAGCTTCTCCGGCAGGAGGGAAGGCTCTAAACAGAACAATAACCATATCGGCAGCAAGAATAACGAAACGAAAATCCCGAGAAAACGGACCCAGCGCACCAAGGTCCCGACGGCAGGCGCCTGCCGATACTCTTCGGCGTGTTGCATGTGATGGAAAAGGGTGGACGGGGTAATGATGACACTCGGTGAGGTATCCACATAAATAAGGACATGGCCCTCAAGCAAATGCGTTGCCGCCACATCAGCCCGTTCCGTATATCTGACAAGCGGGTATGGGTTATACCTTTGCTTTACGATGAACTCTTCGATCGTTTTATCAGACATCGTTATGCCATCAACCTCAATATTATTCAATTCCTTTCGAACGATTTCTATTAAATCCGGATCGGCAATATCTTTAATGTAGCCGATGGATATATCCGATTTCGATCGTTCCCCCACATGCAGCATTTCGAAACGTAATCTTTCATCCCGGATTCTTCGTCTGGTTATCGCCGTGTTTATGATGATATTCTCGACAAAACCATCCCTTGATCCACGGACGACTTTTTCGGTATCGGGTTCTACCGGCTGTCTCCCGGGATAACTCCTGACATCCACGACCAGCCCTATTGGTTTACCATCAACAACAACGACGATTAAACCGGATAATACCTGATCAACAAGCTCATCCATCGTCTTTATTTCCTGAACGGATTGGTGTACGAGCAAGTCTTTGACTACATCAAAAACTTTAGTAGACACGATATCGGCATTTTTGTTATGAATGAGAGAATCGAGGATATCAATGATGTACTCCGTATCCGTCAGCCCGTTTATATAGTAAAGATGTACATCTTTTCTTAAGACCTTTATCTTTCTTACTCCTAAGTCAAAGCTGACGCCTAGACCTACTTTCTCTTCCATGTATGCGTCAACTTCCGCTACCCTACTCGGAATCGGCATCATGTTTTGAGGTTTTTCTGAAGTCACCATGACCACTCCTTTCCAATATGATTTCCACCGCTAGCTTCGTTATCGGTGCTCCTCTTTTAAAATCGTCCTGATGGGACATTTTTCCGATATCTCCTATCCCAACTACTATGGGAACATGTAATTGATCGATGCAATACACCGTATCTCCTGTTATCTTGCCCAGCTCAAATTCCTCGGCGCCGTATTTATCAACCCCGTTCGGTGTCAAATTACCATCACGGTCAATACAGATATCCACCTTGGTCCACTCTTCCCTTCTAGTCTTTGAAGCGACCGCTATCACGCCAAGGACATCAATATCAGGGTGTCCGGCAACTACCTTCATTGCCTGTTCGCCTGATCCTTCTCCTATAAAACCGCTATCATCAAACATGACCAATACAGGATCATACTTCGCCTTTTTTATTAATTCAACTAACTCCAAGCCCGTATATCGTGATGGATTACCTTGGGACATGGAGATACATCTTCCCCCTATTTCCTTGGCTACATGCTCGACAGCCCGTTTTGCGTACTCATCTCCATCCGTAATCAATATCACTTTTCGTTTGGTCACCATCTTGGGCCTACCTTTCATCATCAGGAATAGTTACCTCTTACACTTATAAGTCGACAAAATAAATCCATTGGAATAATGATCCGGCTATTTTCCCCAATACGAGTGCCATTAACAAATAAATGATCTTCTCTTGAATTCCGATTCGTTTTGAAAGAACTGGAAATACATTCAGGACTTCAGTTAAGGCAGCCGCAAGCATCCCATTAAATATCCCGTCAGCCAAACCGATCGGAATTAAAAGAAAATGCGGAAGTGAAAGTTCCGTTTCCTGTAATCCTAACCATGTCCCTGCGACAACTCCGGCAATGATGGCTCCTTCATAGTAATGTATCATTTTCATTGTTTTTGTCAGCTGAGTCAGTCTTGGAATCACCCCAAGTACAGTTAAAAACGCTACAAAACCGGCACCTGTTGCAAACCCCCCGGCTAAACCGACAAAGATTCCGAAGATGATTTTACCGGTCATCAAGGTGGCGCACGTTTTCCTTATTTTCATTCATGATTACATAACGGTCCAAATCCTGCTGATAGTTGAACATTTCAACCTCGAGCGGACTAGGTTCCTCATTGAAGCGTTTTTTAAAGAAATGATTAAAAAATAGAATCATGCCCATACCAAGGCCGAAGCTATATGGGATTTGGATCAATAACGGCTTATCTTCCACTTTTCCCGTTATTATAGTAAAGATTTTTTGATGCACTTCCCCCATGCTGACATCCACATGAAAATTCATGATCGTCATCCCGCCGCCGACAAATAACAAAAACCAAACCAAGGCGAATGTCAGGTATGACATTTTCTTTTTCGAAAGGATGATTTCGATGATCGTTTGGGAAGGGCCGAATGTTTCCACTTCAATAGTCGGATCCACCTTGCGGATGGACATGATAACTTGAGCTAAATCGATGACAATAATATTCTTATCTTCCTTCTTGACCGTTAATAATATGATTTCTTCAATTTTGGTAATCACTTCTTCAGGTCCGATTATCCTTGCAATATCTTTTATCCTCACCGTTTGATTTCCCTTTGCTTGTACACGGTTCCTCATCCTGATATATACAACTGCCATTATCATCACATCCCGACCTTTTATTTCCTTATGCTAGTAGTATGGATTGGAAGCAGTTTGAAAATGCAGGAAGTGAACCATGTCCAAATATTACTAATTTGAAACCAAAAAAAGACACGCTGCAATGACAGCATGTCTCAAACTGTAAACAAATTTGAACTGCCCCGTAAATGTTAGACACCAAACTAACATTTACGGGGTGTTTTTTATGGCTAATTTTTCTGCCGAACAGAAAATATTCATTACACGACTTTACCTTGAAGGAAAGCACAGCTATATGGATCTTCAAAAAATATTTGAAGTTTCGTATCAAGTGATTCAAGGATGGGTTCGTTTATACCAAATTCAAGGAGCCGATGGATTTAAGAAATCCTATACAAGTTATTCTACGGAGTTTAAAATGGATGTACTTAATTATATGAATGAAACGGGTATATCTTCTTACGACGCAGCCGCAAGGTTTAATATTTCATCTCCAGCACTAATTCGGACGTGGAGAATAAATGTTAATGCCTATGGATTAGATGCCCTAATTTCTAAGAAAAAGGGGAGACCATCCATGAAAAAAGATATCAATCCATCCAAACAAATTGAAGGTTCGGTTAAAGAGCTTGAAGAACGAATTAAACAACTAGAAATGGAGAATGCGTATTTAAAAAAGTTAAATACTTTAGTTCAAATGCAGGAAAAATTACAACCCAAATCAAAGCGCAAGTAATTTATGAACTAAAGTCCATTTATGAGGTTGTGGCCTTAATTAAAGTCGCTGATATTCCACGTAGCACGTACTATTATTGGGAAAAACGCTTGAATCGAGAAGATAAGTATTCGAAGGTAAAAGCCACTATTCAGTCTATCTATCATGAACATAAAGGACGTTACGGTTATCGTCGTATCACAAAAGAGTTAAAAAAATATGGGTTTTCTCACAATCCAAAGACCATCAACCGCCTCATGAATGAAATGGGCGTAAAATGTTTAGTCCGTATGAAAAAGTATCGTTCGTATAAGGGGCGTGTTGGTCGAATTGCCCCCCATATTTTACAACGTGATTTTCAAGCCGAGAAAATGAATCAAAAATGGGTAACAGACGTAACGGAATTTCATTTATTTGGGGAGAAACGTTACCTATCCCCTATCCTTGATTTATGTAATGGTGAAATTATTGCCTACAAAGTGATGAAACGCCCTGTTTATAAACTTGTTGGAGATATGTTAGATGAGGCGATTAAACACCTAAAACCAGAAGATACGGTCATCCTCCATTCGGATCAAGGGTGGCATTATCAAATGAAGAAGTATCAAAAAACCTTAAAAGATTCCCGCATTATACAATGTCCCGTAAGGGAAATTGTTTAGATAACGCAGTCATTGAAAACTTTTTTGGCTTGTTAAAGTCTGAATTGCTTTATCTCCAAGAGTTTGAAAGTATGGAGCACTTTGAAAAGGAATTAGATGATTATATACATTACTATAACCACAAACGAATGAAGGTAAAATTAAAAGACCTGAGTCCGATAGAATACCGAACTCAGGTCTTAGAAGCTGCTTAAATTATATGTCTAACTTTATTGGGTCAGATCAATTCGATTAAAAACGAGTTTGACTACAGTTTTTTTGCTTGTACAAACTTGGACGTTGATTGGAACGTAGGGCAATCGCTTTCCGCGGGCGGTCCGCCCTCAGCGCATTTGCGCCTGTGGGGTCTCCCTTGGACTCGCTATTCCCGCAGGAGTCTCGCACACCCGCTCCAATCAACATGTTTAAAAATTTGGATTGAACTCCTCTTGACTACAGTCTTTTTTGTTTTAAAATAGATCTATTAAAATTTGAGGTGATGAGGATGCTTTCGAAACATCATCTTCAACGAGATCAACTTGAAATGATCACTTTAGATCAACTGGTGCCGGCGAACCATTTGGTTCGTAAAATGGAGGCTTCCATTGATCCAGTCATCATCAAGATGTAAAACCTTTATATGCGAAACGTAAAGAAACGATTGAGCATGTATTCGCAGATGCAAAAGAAAGCATTGTATGCGTTGGATAACTTTAAGGGGACTTAAAAAATTGTTGATGCAAACGATGCTTACTTTCGCTGCCATTAATTTAAAGAAGATGGCCACGTGGACATGGCAAGGTCCTAAAATCCCGTAACATAGTGACTCGAAGAGCCCAAATCTCTTAACCTTTGGTCAAAATTTCAAAGGGAATTTTAAAAGGGGTTTGGAATTTTTTAATTCCGAACCCCTTTTGCCTACAAACTGAGACACCTGCAATGTCAGAGATGTCTTTTTGGTTTACATTCAACTATTAATGAGTGGGGAAGAAAATCAGCTGAACCAAAAATATCAACCCAAAAATATATATGAGCGGATGTACCGATTTTCCTTTTCCGCTGAATACCTTCATTAGGGGATATGTGATGAACCCAATTGCAATCCCTGTAGATATACTTGAAGTAAGCGGCATCGTTAAAATGATCGCAAATGCCGGAAATGCCTCATCAAAAATTTTCCAATTGACTTTAGCCAGACCTTCCATCATGAAACATCCCACGATGATCAAAACGGGTGCTGTGATTGCCTGAACGGAAGAAATTGCCGATATCAATGGAGAAAAGAAAATCGATACAGCAAACAAGATGGCCACGACAGTAGCGGTCAATCCCGTACGTCCGCCTGCAGCCACTCCCGTACTCGATTCCACATAGGCAGTCGATGGGCTTGTACCAAACATCGAGCCGACTGTAGTCGCAATCGCATCACCTAAAAAGGCTTTCTTGGCACGAGGGATTTTCCCATCCTTCGTTAGTCCTGCCTGTTCTGTCACGCCAATCAATGTGCCTGTCGTATCGAAGATCGTCACAAGTAAAAAGGCGAAGACAATTGAATATAAAGAATTCGTGAAGACCCCAGCGATATCGATATCGAAAAATACCGGTGTCGGAGGTACAGATAAGACCCCATCGAAGTCGAGCAAACCGATAAAGTAGGCAATGATTGCCGTAACGATCATGCCAATGAAAATGGCCCCTTTTATATTACGGGCCATAAAAATCAAGGTAATGAATAAGCCTGCTAACGCTAAAACGGTTCCTGGCTGATGTAAATCGCCAAGCGTCACCATCGTTGATTCATTTGGCACTATGATTCCAGCATTTTTCAATCCGATAAACGCAATGAATAAACCAATTCCGGATGTAATGCCATATTTTAATGAGTTAGGAATCGCATCAATTATCATTTTACGCAAGCTAGTCACGCTAATTAATAGAAATAGCAAACCAGCAATGAAAACCGTACCGAATACGGTCTGGTATGAAAGGCCCTGTGCCCCCACCACGCTGGCAAAATAAGCATTCAAGCCCATCCCTGGTGCTATCGCTATCGGGTATTTTGCAACGAGCCCCATGATTAGGGTACCAATCACCGCTGATATGACCGTTGCCATGAAAACTTGTTCAAATGGAATTCCGATTGAAGACAATAAAGCCGGATTCACAATGAGGATATAAACCATAGTCAAAAATGTCGTAACACCCGCCATGACTTCTGTACGGACATCCGTCCCATTTTCTTTCAGGGAGAAAAACTTTTCCATAAACATATTTTAGACCTCCAGATCTAAAGGAATCACCGACAACCGTTTGCACGAAAAGACAAGGTGTCCTAATATTGTACTGCATCGACGTTTTTCCTGTTCATTATTCATTGAAAGAAAGATAAAAAAACGAATGAGAAACGCGACCTTTACTATAATATTCGTTTTTATCCCTAAATTCAACTAAAAATTCGGCCCCATCCCTAGTTTCATCTTAAATCACTTTTACTTTTTCCTAAAATCAGTATTTATTTTCAGCTCAATAAAAAAACCACATGAATCACTGATTCATGTGGTTTTTCATTTGCTGAAGAATCTTCTTCTCCAGCCTTGATACCTGAACTTGGGAAATACCAAGCCTTGCCGCCACTTCCGATTGCGTCTGATCTTTATAATACCTCAGGAAAACAATCAGCCTTTCACGTTCATTCAATTCATGTATGGCTTCTTTCAAAGCGATTTGATCGAACCAGGATGTTTCATTATGGTCGGCAATCTGGTCAAGAAGAGTAATCGGATCTCCATCATTTTCGTAAACCGTTTCATGGATCGATGAAGGGCTCCTGCTAGCTTCTTGGGCCATGATGATTTCCTCTGGCGACAGCTCTAGATGTTCCGCCAATTCATTGACAGTCGGAACGCGGCCATACGTCTTTGAAAGTTCCTCTTTGGCCCTGCGAATTTTATTCGCCATTTCCTTTAATGACCGGCTTACTTTAACCGTTCCGTCATCACGGATAAAACGTTGGATTTCACCAATGATCATAGGCACAGCATACGTTGAGAATTTCACTTCAAACGATAAGTCAAATTTATCCACGGACTTCAACAGACCTATACAGCCTATTTGATAAAGGTCATCCGGTTCGTAACCACGATTGAGGAATCTTTGCACTACTGACCATACAAGCCTCAGATTGCTATTGACAATCAGATTCCTTGCATCTTGGTCACCGCTCTGGCTGCGTTGGATTAAATTCCGCAATTCCTCATCTTTTAAATGGGGCTGGCCTTTCTTGCTCTTCTCGTTTTTAACCTCCACATCCATATGCAAGTCTCCCTTAATTGCACAAAGCTCTGCTTGTAGTTAAGTGCTTTTTTAATCGAATGATCGTGCCTTCGCCCTTATGGGAAATTATATTGATTTCATCCATGAAGTTTTCCATGATGGTGAATCCCATACCGGAACGTTCAAGTTCGGGTTTTGTCGTAAATAAAGGCTGTTTAGCCTCCTCGACGTCTTCAATGCCCAGTCCTTCATCCCGGATGGTCAATTCCACAGTATCGCCTTCGATGACCACTGAAATGTAGACCCAACCTTCCGGGTCACTCTCATACCCATGGATGATCGAATTCGTAACGGCTTCTGACACGACAGTCTTGATCTCTGTCAATTCATCCATCGTCGGGTCCAATTGGGCAATGAATGCCGCAACAGTTACCCTGGCAAAAGATTCATTTTGGCTAAGTGCAGAAAATTTCGTTTCCATTTTATTTTTCATATTAGGCAACCCCCAGTCTTTGCAAAGCGTTTTTTTCGGATAGTTCCATTTTAACAATTTTAAACAACCCTGACATCTCAAATAACCGCTTTACTGCTGGAGAAATTGCACAGACCACCATTTCACCTTGCTTTTTGTTTACCTGCTTATAACGGCCCAAAATAACCCCGAGCCCTGAACTGTCCATAAAATCCAATTCTTCCATGTTGAGGATGATATGCTTGATATTATGCTTTTGAATGGCTGCCTCTGCCTGATTTTTCAATTTTTCTGCTGTATGATGATCTAAATCACCTTTGAGACGAATGCACAATACGCGGTTTTTCGCCTCCATATTAATCGTAAGACTCATTATATACAGCCTCCTTCACTGTCTTATAAAGAGTCAAATTCTCTTTTTCACCTGCCGATTCCTCCTTACTAGCAAAACTAGTGGAGTTTCGCCTAAATTAGTACGATTAACAGGCAATGCGACAATTTATTCTATTTCGAATGGGTAAACATGCCGAAAGCCCGTTTATACAATTGCCACCAGCTGGCATTATCAACAGTTTCCTTCGCAACAATTGGAGATTCGACATATACCTTACCGTTTTTCTTCAATTCAAGCGTACCAATTTCATCACCTTTTTTAATCGGGGCATCCAAATCTTTATCAAGCGTGATTTTTTTTGTAAAGTCCTTGGCCGTTCCGTTTTTGGCTGTCAAAACTGAAATAGGTTCACTTGTGACGCCCACCACGGTTTTCTTTTGCCCTTTACTTACCTTGGCTTCACCTAACACCTCACCGCGTTTATAAATGGGGTATGTGATGTATTGTGAAAATGCATAATCTAACATCTTGGTAACCTGAGCGTTTCGTTCCTTTGGAGAAACGGCTCCGAAAACGACGGCAATGACACGCATATTCCCTTTTTTGGCAGTCGCTGTCAAACAATATTTCGCTTCATTTGTGAATCCTGTTTTCAGTCCATCGACCCCAGGATAAAATTTCACTAACCTATTCGTGTTGACAAGCCAAAATTTCTTTTCGGTATTTTCACGGAGATAATCTTCATATGTACCCGTGAACCTTGTAATCGTATCGTATTTCAATAATTCCTTCGCCATGATCGACATATCATGTGCTGAACTGTAATGATCTTTAACAGGAAGTCCCGTTGCGTTTTGGAACTTTGTATTTTTCAACCCGAGGTCTTTCGCCTTTTTGTTCATTTCCCTGACAAACTCTTCTTCCGATCCAGCTAGACGTTCAGCCATCGCCACCGATGCATCATTCGCCGAACCAATCGAGATGCCTTTAAGCATTTGTTCCGTGGTCATTTCTTCACCTGGCTCGAGGAAGATCTGGGACCCGCCCATCGACGCTGCATACTCACTAGTCCTGATTTTCTCCTTCATGCTGAGTTCGCCTTTATCGATCGCTTCCATGATCAGCAGCATCGTCATGATTTTCGTCATGCTTGCCGGTGAAAGGCGATCGTCTGCATTTTTATCATAGAGAACAGTACCTGTATCCCGTTCAATCAAAATAGCGGATTTAGCATTTGCCGCCAATTCGACTCCTTTTTCTTCAGCTGCTTTTGTATGCGGGATGTTAAAACCCAATGCTACCAAAACGGTTAAAAATACAGAAAGAATCCGCTTCATCTCCATACCCTCCAATCTTTATATTTTTTATTTTTTCCATTAAACCCATTTTTATACAAATAAAGATGAATTTTGAACATATACTGGATATAGGGTAACAAAGTGAACCAAATTAAAAGAGGATGCGCATGGGCATCCTCTTTTAAGAATTCAATGGGATAAACGTAAAAAGGCCGCTCAAAAGCGCGGCCTTTTTTGGGAAATGTTTATTCCATGATCTCTTTATAGATCAATGTAGGTTTTTCTATTTTCTCTTTTGAAATCGCAATGCTTTCATACAATTTTTCTTTCACCTTTGTAACATCTTCAAAATTGCTGTAAATCGTCACAAGTGATTCACCTTTTGTCACGGTTTCCCCGATTTTTTTACGAAGTACCAGTCCGACGGCCAAATCAATCTCTGATTCTTTTGTCGCCCGCCCGGCGCCTAACAGCATGGCTGCCGTTCCTACTTCATCAGCGATGATTTCCGATACATATCCGTCCTCTTTCGCTTCCAGCTCGAAAGTATGAGCAGCCTGCGGTAGTTTTTCCGGCTGATCTACAACCGAACCATCGCCTCCCTGCGCTTCCAGGAAAATCTTGAATGAGTTAAGTGCAGAACCATCCTTGATCGCATTTTCCAGCAAGGTTCTTGCTTCTTCCAGCGAGTTTGCCTTTTTGGCAAGGTATACCATATGGCTTCCCAGTGTTAAAGAAAGTTCCGTTAAATCTTCTGGTCCCTCTCCTTTAAGCGTATCGATGGCTTCTTTCACTTCTAAAGCATTTCCGATTGCGTAACCCAACGGTTGGCTCATATCGGAAATGACAGCCATCGTGTTTCGTCCCACATTGTTTCCGATGCTAACCATTGCATGCGCCAATTCTTCGGAATCTTCGAGAGTTTTCATGAAAGCGCCCGCTCCCGTTTTAACATCAAGTACGATTGCATCAGCACCAGCGGCGATTTTCTTACTCATGATCGAGCCAGCAATCAAACCGATACTGTTAACGGTACCCGTAACATCGCGCAATGCATATAACTTTTTGTCGGCCGGAGTCAGGTTACCGCTTTGCCCAATGACAGCTATCTTATTTTTATTGACAAGTCTGATGAACTCGTCATTTTCTATTTCGACATGAAATCCTTTTACAGACTCCAACTTATCGATCGTCCCGCCTGTATGGCCAAGACCGCGTCCTGACATCTTTGCCACTGGAACACCAACAGCAGCAACCAATGGTCCAAGCACTAGAGTTGTGGTATCACCCACACCGCCTGTTGAATGTTTATCGACCTTAATTCCTTCAATCATCGATAAATCTATTTGATCTCCCGATTCGACCATTGCCATGGTTAGATCAGCACGTTCCTGCTCGTTCATGCCTTTAAAATAAACAGCCATTGACCAAGCGCTCATTTGGTAATCCGGAATCGATCCATCGGTAAACCCATTGATGATGAACTGTATTTCTTCTGTAGTAAGAGCCTTTCCATCACGCTTTTTCTCGATTAAGTCTACCATTCTCATATTGGAATCCCCACTTTTTAAAGACACCGATTTTCTTTAGGTGTACTTGTATTTTTTTGGTTCGTTTTATATGTCTTTAACGATTTGCTTAACAAATTCAAGAAAACTGCTTTTCACTTTTTCAGTCGTTTCAATTACCTCTTCATGTGACAAAGGCTGATCCAGAATGCCTGCGGCCATATTGGTAAGGCATGAGATTCCGAGCACCTTCATTCCGCTATGCCTTGCTACGATAACTTCCGGGACTGTCGACATACCAACTGCATCCCCGCCAAGGATCCTTGCCATTTTCACTTCTGCCGGTGTCTCATAGGTCGGTCCTGTATTACCGATATAGACACCTTCTTTAATATCCAATCCTAGTGAAGCTGCTATTTTTTTTGCTTGCGTCCGAAGGTCTTTATTATAAGCTTCCGACATATCAGGGAATCTAGGGCCGAAACGCTCTTCATTAGGACCAATCAATGGGTTTGCCCCCATTAAATTAATATGATCCGTAATGAGCATCAAGTCACCTGGTTGATAGCTTTCATTAACGCTTCCGGCAGCATTCGTTACGATTAACTGTTCAACACCAAGAAGTTTCATTACACGGACAGGGAAAGTGACCTTCTCCATGGAGTAACCCTCATAAAAGTGGAAACGTCCTTGCATCGCGACAACCTTTTTGCCACTTAATTGTCCAATGACAAGCTGTCCAGCGTGTCCTTCAACAGTCGATACTGGGAATTCCGGGATTTCGTGGTAAGGAATCGTTATCGGATTTTCAATTTCATCCGCCAATACTCCAAGTCCGGAACCAAGAATCAGTCCTATCTCCGGAGAGCCTTCAATTTTACTTTTTATGAATGACGCAGCTGTCTCTATTTTATTAAACATCTATTTATTCTCCCCTAAATTTAGATCGCCCAATATACTTTTTCCGAAGGCAGGCATTTTCACATCAAAATTAGCAGCGACCGTCGCCCCAATATCTGCAAATGTATCTCTTATCGGGAGTTCGGCACCTTCTGTAAATCGTTTGGAATAGACTAACAATGGTACATATTCACGTGTGTGATCAGTTCCTTCATGGACCGGATCATTCCCGTGATCGGCAGTGATGATCAATAAATCATCCTCTTTCAGTTTATCAAGGACTTCAGGCATACGGGCATCGAATTCTTCCAATGCCTTTCCGTATCCCTCTGGGTCGCGGCGGTGACCGTATAAAGCATCGAAGTCGACTAGATTAAGGAAACTTAACCCTTTGAAATCCTGTTCTACCGTTTGGATTAATTTATCCATTCCATCCATATTGGATACGGTCCTTAATGATTCAGTGACACCTTCCCCATCAAAGATATCCGAGATCTTCCCGATTGCAAGGACATCATATCCAGAATCTTTCAATTCATCCATTACTGTCCGATCGAACGGTTTCAATGCATAATCATGACGGTTAGGCGTTCTTTTGAAGTTGCCTGGTTCACCAGTGAACGGTCTGGCAATAACGCGTCCAACCTTGAACTCATCAGCCATTGTCACTTCACGGGCAATTTCACAAATCTTGTATAATTCGTCTATCGGGACGATATCTTCATGTGCAGCAATCTGTAATACGGAATCAGCTGATGTATATACAATCAGCGCACCCGTTTTCATATGTTCCTCGCCAAGCCTCTCAATGATTTCCGTGCCGCTCGCCGGGACATTCCCAATAATTCCCCGACCCATTTTCGCCTCGAGTTCATTGACTAATAATTCCGGGAAACCATCTGGAAATACACGGAATGGAGTCGATATATTCAACCCCATGATTTCCCAATGTCCAGTCATCGTATCTTTTCCTGTAGAGGCTTCCTTCATTTTCGTATAGTATGCGAGAGGTTGCTGAGCTTTTTCAATTCCCTTGATTTCACGGATATTGCCTAAACCCAATTTTGCGAGAGTCGGCATGTTCAATCCGTTCATTTTTTCTGCGATATGGCCGAGTGTATCCGCACCTTTATCGCCGAATAAATCTGCATCAGGTGCTTCGCCAATCCCAACTGAATCCATAACTATTACAAATATTCGTTTAAATGCTGAATTCCCTTTCATGAGTCATTCCTCCTAAAATAGTAAATCACTTTTTATACTCTCTATAATACCCTTATTCTGCTCAGTTACTCTTCATTTAAATGAAATCGCAAGAACGTCAGAAGTCTGACCTCTCTACATTGTAAACGATTACCATGATGGAGACAAATAATATATTTCGGAATGAAACAAAGTGCCATAAGATGTGCGTTAGAATCATCAGCATCCCTTATAGCCGTCTCGCCGACACAGAAAAGGCTGCTCCTTCAACTGCCTTGCAGTTAAATTCACAACCTTTCTATCATTCTATTAATCCTTTAAGCTCGCGGATGGAATTTTGAATAGACATCCTTGATCCGTACGTTCGTAATATGTGTATAAATTTGAGTTGTCGAAATATCCGCATGACCAAGCATTTCTTGGACGGCACGTAAATCAGCCCCATTCATCAATAGATGTGTCGCGAAAGAATGTCTCAGTGTATGTGGTGTAATTTCTTTTTCAATTTGTGCGGATTTTACAAGTTTTTTTAGAATCTTCCAAAATCCCTGCCTTGTCAGCCTGTTTCCATGATGATTCAAAAAAAGCGAATCTGTCCTGTGCTTGGGGCTGGCCATTTTCCCCCGGGAACTTTCCAAATAATGTTCAATCGCACCCAATGCAGTTTGTCCAATCGGAATGATCCTCTCTTTATTTCCTTTCCCTACACAACGGACAAAACCCATCGATGCATGGACATCACTCACATCCATGGATATCAACTCACTGACACGCATACCCGTCGCATACATCAGTTCGAGCATTGCCTTATCGCGTAAGCCGAATTCATCCATTTTCTTCGGGGCTTCCAATAGTGCTTCAACCTCTTCCATGCTTAATACCTTTGGAAGGCTTCGTTCCGGTTTTGGCGTTTCTATATGTATGGACGGATCCTGATTTGTTACTCTTTCCCTTAGAAGAAATTGATGAAAAGACCGAATGGAAGCTATATGACGCGCCACCGTCTTCGATGACTTCCCTTGATCCTTTAACTGCACGAGAAAATGCAGGATGTTCACCCGCCGCGAATCATTCCAATCTTCAATGGTTTCAACATCTTTCAGAAAGCTCCAATATGATCTTAAGTCACGCTCATACGAGACGAGCGTATTCTTGGCAAGTCCTTTTTCAATGGTTAAAAAATGAATGAAATCCCTAATTTGATTCTCCATATTCATTACTCCCCGTTTAAATAAAACAACATTAGGCGTTCAAGCCATGCATCATCACCCGTATCAACAGCCTTCGATACTTTTACAGCCATGCCTTTCGGTTCATCATAACGATGATAACTTTGATATTCCTGATTTAACCATACCATTCCTATATAAAAAAGAACAGTGAAGCTAACAAAGAGAATCATCACTTTAGCCGTGTGCAAAATAAGCGATAATGATGTTTTCATCCTTTCCCCTCCCATTCGACCCTTTGTATCAATCTATGCCCAACAGGACAAGTTTTATACGTATTTCGGAAAGGAGAGAAAACAAAAACAGCTCTTACTTGAGAAAACCAGCTATTAAAATGCAGAAAACCTTCTCCATTAAATGGAAAAGGTCCGTCTTCATTCACCTTAATTTTCTTCTTTGTCATGACATCGATGACAAATGCCATGAAAGGTTAATCTATGGTCTTTTATCTTGAAGTTCCAGTCGCGTTCCACAATGTCTTCTACGTCTTCAAGTAGGTCTTCCTGGATTTCATCTACCGCACCACATTCCACACAAACAAGATGATGATGGAAATGCGCAGCTCCTTCTTGTCTTAAATCATAACGGGAAACCCCGTCTCCAAAGTTAATTTTATCTACTATTTTCAATTCAGTCAGCAACTCTAGCGTACGGTAAACTGTTGCCAATCCAATTTCCGGCGACTTTTCTTTGACAAGGAGGTAAACGTCTTCTGCGCTTAAATGATCCTCTTCATGCTCAAGTAAAACGCGGACGGTCGCTTCTCGCTGAGGCGTTAATTTGTAGCTGGACGAGTGTAACTGCTTTTTTATCCTATCAATTCTGTTTTCTATTTCCATACCTAATATTCCCTCCCGCGCCGCTATCTTATCCATTATATCAAAAGAGGGAAAACTGTCAAAATAGATTTCTTGTTAATGATAAAAAAATTTGCGGGAACGGTATATATCCATCAATGACCCAATAAACTTACGACATTTTTCATTAAAGAAGGGGATAGGTACGCTTCAAATGCAGCAGCCGTAATCAAGAATAACCCTGACAAAACCAATGAGAAAATATACCGTGAAATTATCGGCTTCAGCGGCTCACGAATCTGCTTAAGGAAAATCCGGCTGATCATTTTCATGGATAGTGAAACGGCAAGGACGGTTATTACGATGAATATCGGGACGATGAATATATTTTGGGGCAGAATAGCGACAAACGATAATAAGAACCCGCTCCATCCCATTTGATTGACTAAAAAGCCGACCGTGAATCCAACGACCATCCCTTTTATAAATAACAAAACCAGGATGACAGGCAAACCGATGACCGATATTCCGAGAATCCAGATGACCCCGATATATTTTATATTATGCATAATACTTTGGCTGAACATATCATGCGAAGATGCAAATTCACCTTTGGATACTTGTCCGAAAAATTGCGATAAATAATAGAACAAGTCTTCCTTTTGGGTAAAGCTCAAACTATTCACCAATATTGCCCCAAAAATGACACCCATCAAAAAAAGCACAGTGATAAAGACATATAATGAGGAATGTTCGTTAATATGTTTCATTACGGCATTTTGTACGACAGATTTTTTTTTCATCTTTCATCCTCCCAACTCCGCTTACTAGAATCTATGTTTTCACTCTTTCATTTATGCTAAGAAAACTTTCCCCTTCAGCCGAACACATTGAACCTAATTTATGTTATAATTTTCCACATTAATGAGATGGAGGCAGGATATGAAAGCTATATTAATGGATTTTCCCGAAAGAATTGAAACCCCTCGATTATATCTAAGACCTTGTCAGCCTGGCGATGGCCTGGACCTTTACGAAGCCATTGTCCATTCTAAACCTGAATTGAAACAGTGGCTGCCGTTTGCCCATCAAGATGTTTCTTTGGAAACTTCTGAACAGAACGTCCTTAAGGCCTTTGCGGACTTTATTTTAAAAGAGGATATCAGACTCCATATTTATAGGAAAGAAGACGATCAATTCATCGGCTCCACTGGTCTGCACCGAATCAACTGGGATATTCCTAAATTCGAAATTGGCTATTGGATTGATACGAGATTCAGTAAACTGGGCTACATAACGGAGACAGTGGAAAAGTTAACTAAATTCGCCTTTTACCATTACGGTGCAAAACGGGTCGAAATCCGCTGTGACCCTAATAATATTGCCAGCAAACGGATTCCCGAGAAGCTGGGGTTCACCCTTGAAGGAATTTTGCGTAATGACTGCCTTAGTGCAGACGGCATGGAAGTGCGGGACACCTCCATTTATGCAAAAACAACAAATTAAAAAAATCCTGACAGATCTCATCTGTCAGGACTTTTTTCAGGTTAATTCCTTTTTGACCTTTCCGTACTTTCCTCCGCCCCCCACTTCAAAAGAAAGCGTCCCTTTTCTGGCAGAATCGATGTAGACCGCCAATTTTTCAGGAACGATTTCCATTAGCTGTTCAAGCGTAACTTCATGAAGGATATTCATCTCTGTTCCAAATGCCACCAGCAGTTTTTCCATGGATTTAGGTCCGAGTCCCGGGATGAAGTCGAGTGGCACTTGATGGATATACGGCGGCCTTTCCTTTCCGTCTCTTCTGTCCATCCCGGAAACGGAGAGTTCTTCAATCCTGGCCGATACCCCTTTAATAATGGATTTATTACCACACTCAGGACATTGTTCACTATCCCTCAATACCTGATGTAAGCACCCTGAACATACGGTTTGATGATACTTTCCCAATAAGGGGTTCAATCCATAATTAACGGTCACCTTGCGATTCCCTGTTTCTTTAAGGGCTTTTGCCAGCTCATTGAAACTTGGTTCTTCAAGCAGGACTTTTTGATATTCACGAGCGATTTTCCCAAGCGAATGCGCATCGGAATTTGTTACGAATACATAGGAGTCCAACTCCTCGATATCCTTGACCATTTCTGTATCCGAACTTAAACCAAGCTCGATGGCATCAATTAGCTCCGGATCGAATACTTCAGTCAGACTGGATCGCACCCCTTTTCCATATAAGCTTTTAAATGGGGTGAAAACATGTGCCGGGATAAACAGGCCGCCCAGTGACTTCACGATTTTTTGCAGCGTTCTTCCATCACAATAAATCCTTTGGGAGCTCAAGGTGATATTTTTAACATGTCCGCTCATCCATGAGGAGAATTCCTTCATCGCTTTTAAAGTGGGAAAATAGGCGAGAACATGGATCGGTCCATTACAATTTTGATCATAAATTTCAATCTCCGAGCCCGGAATGATGGTTGTATTCTTGTATTGAAGTCCGCCTTCAGTCTTTTCCGTGATTTCGCCATCAAGAATCCCCGCTTCAATCTCTTCGATAATTTCAGGAGAATGACAATCGATTATCCCGATTAGATCAAGGCCCTTCCTTTCACTTGCCACTTGCAGCACATTGCTGAAGGTTAACGTTTTAGCACCTGTTATTTTCACGGCCCTTCCGCTTCTCGTTCTGCCTATATGGATATGCAGGTCAGCGTAAAACTCTTTCATTTATGATGTCATCGCCTTTTTCAACTGCAGATACTGAACTGCATATGCCGTTTTAGCATCCTGGATCTTCCCTTCATCCATATAAGTTTGAGCTTCCTCCAGCGTGAGTTCCAGCATTTCGACAAATTCATCTTCATCCAGCGGTGCCGCATTTTCTTTCTTTTTCAAATTGTGGGCCACATACAGGTGGACCAATTCATCGGCGAAACCTGGGGATGTATAGAAGGATATGATGTGCTCCATTTTTTCACATTCATAACCTGTTTCCTCTTCCAGCTCCCGTTTAGCCGACAGAACCGGTTCTTCGCCTTTTTCAAGCTTCCCTGCAGGGATTTCCACCAAGCTTCTTTCCAGCGCTTTACGGTACTGTTCAACCATGATGATTTTATTTTCTGACGTGAGAGCTATGACGGCAACGGCTCCCGGATGCTTGATTATTTCACGTTTACCCGTTTTCCCATCAGGAAGCTCTACATCATCCACTTGCAGGCTGATTACTTTTCCTGTGAAGATTTTTTCCGAAGACAGCGTTTTTTCTTCAAATTTTTTCATCGTGACCACTCCTCTGTTCTAATTGCAGCATGATTCCTCATACATTTTACCATAATAGAGATGGAGGGCGATTTAATGAAAGTTTACGTATTGGAAAAAAGCGTTACTTTATCCGGAAAGAGCTGGGAAATTATTCAAAAACTAAAGCAATTACAAAATCAATATGTTTATGTCAATGATTGGATTGCCGACATTCACGATCAGGTGCCACCCACTCCTTTAAAACGGATCAAGTGAATTCTTTGAGTGAAATGGATTTCTCCTTTACAATGAATGTAAAGGGAGTGGATAACATGAAAAAACGCAGACTAGGAAATTCTGACTTGCTAGTTTCTGAAATCGGGCTTGGATGCATGTCACTGGGGACTGTTGAAAATCAGGCATCCGAAATCATACAGGCCGCTTTAAATGAAGGAATCAATTATTTCGATACGGCCGATTTATATGATTTCGGTATGAATGAAGAAATCGTCGGAAAGAATTTAAAATCGGTCCGCGATAAGGTATACATAGCCACCAAGGTCGGAAACCGCTGGAATGAAAATAAAGATTCCTGGAGCTGGGATCCATCCGGCGCTCATATTAAAACGGCAGTAAAAGATAGCTTAAAGCGATTGGGGACTGATTATATTGACCTATATCAGTTACATGGCGGCACCCTTTCAGACAATATCGAAGAAACGGTAGAAGCATTTGAAGATTTAAAAAAAGAAGGCTATATCCGATATTATGGAATTTCCTCGATTCGTCCGAATGTCATCAAGGAATTCACTGAAAAGTCTGAGCTTGATTCCGTGATGATGCAGTTTAATCTGCTCGACCGCCGCCCAGAAGAGTGGCTGTCCCTTTTAGCCAACAAACAGATCAGCGTGATCGCCCGTGGGCCCCTTGCCAAAGGGCTGCTCAGTGAAAAAATGCTTGAAAAGGCAAATGAGGATGGATACCTTGACTATAGCTATCACGAACTTAAAGATTTGCTTCCGCAAATAAAGGACAAACTTTCCGATAGGAAGTTGAATGAAACGGCACTTCAATATGTATTGTCCCATCAAAGCGTAGCTACCGTTGTTCCAGGAGCAAGCTCAGTACAGCAGCTACGTGATAACTGCCAAGCTGCCAACAGCCCTTCACTGTCCACAACCGAGTTGGATATCCTGAAGCGGTTGACCAAAGTGAACAAATATGAAAGTCACCGGAATTAAAAAAGAAATGTCAGGACAAACCTTTAGGCTGCTCTATCTCCGTTTAACCAACGGGATAGTCAGCCTTTTTCCGTTCCATCTTTTTTTCGCCTTCTTTACCCAACTTCAAGTTTCCGATCATTCTAATTCCTTCCAAAACCCATTTAACGGTTTTAAACTTATCATTGGACATCCTAAAATTAATGTTGTACAATTCAGTTGTGCACAATCAAAAATAAAAAAAGATAAGGGAGAAAAAATGATGACAAAAACATTATTTACAACGTCTGTAACAGTCGATGGCGGAAGAGAAGGAACGGCAATTTCTGCTGACGGCAACTTCACGGTTGATATTGCGATGCCTGGAACACCAAGGGCTAAACAGATGCCTGAAGCATCTAATCCGGAACAGCTTTTTGCAGCTGGATATGCTGCATGTTTTGATAGTGCTTTGCAATCAGTTGGTAAAATTGAACGCGTTTCTTTCGATTCAAAAGTCACCGCAAGCGTCAGTCTATTGATGGGTGAGATGCATCAGTACAGCTTGGCTATAACTTTGGCTGTGAAGGGATCCGGGGTCGACAAGGAGACATTCGAAACCCTTGTTCATAAAGCGCATCAAATGTGTCCTTATTCAAAAGCAATCAACGGCAATGTGGACGTCGCCTTTGAAATAGATGTAGATTAAATCCGACAAATAGACGCTTGGGGAACCCCAAGCGTCTTTTCTTTGCTAAAATTGCTGTAAAGTTTTCAATAGTTGGAGCAGTGAAGCTTTTAAATCCTCGACCACCTTCTTATCCTCACCCGACATTGCCGAAATGCGATCGGGAATGAAACAGGCCTCTGCCTGTAAACCAAGTCCCTTTTCCGTCAGCTTAATCATGACAGACCGTTCATCTTCAGTGGAACGTTCACGGACAATCAAGCCATTCTGCTCCATTCGTTTCAACATGGGGGTAAGCGTTCCTGAGTCGAGGGCAAGGAGCTCCCCAAGTTTTTTTACTGTAAGTGTATCCTGTTCCCATAATAGAAGCAGAACAAGATATTGAGGATATGTCACTTCAAGTTTATCAAGCAACGGTTTATATTTCTTCGTCATTTCCCGCGAACTTGCATAAAGCAGGAAACATAATTGGTCTTCCAGCACTTTTTCTATTTTATTTTGCATCCCATCACCAGCTAATAGTAGTCCATCCGATATGAAAGCATTTCGAACTTATCTTTAATATAATCGTTATACTTTATAAAATAAAGGAATTCCTGAACAGAAAAAGGGAGCCAGCCCTTTTAAAATTTTAACTGCTCCCTGTTCTATTTATAGTTCTTCCAGTTCAGATTGCTTTCACCCAATAGTTCTTCGAATGATTTATTCTTTTCCCGCTGCTTTCTTTCTTCACGTTTTTTTTCTTCTTCCGCTTCCCTTTTCTCTTGTTCAGCCTCATTAAGTTCTTTTTGCTTTTGACGAAGCTGGGACATGATATCTTGATTGATCATATCACCGAGTTTCAATGAAGATGAATCTTTATCTTGGTTTTTGCTTTGACTTTGTTTTCGCGGCTGTTTCTTTTTCATCCTTAAAACCTCCTGGCCATTTATGAAATAATTATATCACGACTGCCGTTTTCCTCATCATGGTTTTCAAACAGTGTTTTCCCATTTCCCTCATGGTAAAATAAAGAAAATCATTCGAGGAGGTCCTTTCATGAAGAAATGGTGGTTTACACTGGCTGGAATCCTAGCGTATATCATCGGCGTCGGCCTTTATTTTTCCAATCGGATCATGTATATGAAAAAGAAGGAAGATGATTTTATCCAAAATCGTGAAATCATGGCTAAACGCCTGATCACGGAGGATTTTGATAATCTGCCTAAATCGGAAATTTGGGTATCGTCACCATCCGGATATTCCTTGAAATGCTTGTTTATCGAACCCCATGACACCAAAAAGTGGGTGGTCATTTCTCATGGTGTGACGGAGAACAAAGTCAATTCGATTAAGTACATGAACATTTTTCTTAAGCGGGGCTTCAATGCGATCATTTATGACCACCGCCGGCATGGGGATTCCGGTGGCAAGACGAGCAGTTATGGACATTATGAAAAATTCGACCTGAAGGCCGTAATCGATGAATTGAAAAGACGTAAAGGGCCCGACCTTCATATTGGCATTCATGGAGAATCCATGGGGGCCGTAACCCTGCTTTTATATGCCGGAATGCTTGAAGATGGTGCTGATTTTTACATTGCCGACTGTCCATTTTCAAACTTCGAGGATCAGATCAAACACAAGCTCAAGCATGAAGTCCCATTTCCTTCTTGGACCGTATTTCCGCTCGGGCGTACGTTCATCAAACTCCGTGACGGATATTGGACCAATGAAGTGTCCCCAATCGATTATATGAAAAATATCCTAAAACCCGTGCTCTTCATCCATAGTGAAAATGACAGTTTCATTCCCGCTTCCATGACAGCGGAATTATATGCAGCAAAAGAGGGCCCAAAACAGCTGTACATCGCTAAAAAAGGGGCCCACGCTCAATCTTATAATGAAAATCCAAAAGAATACGAAGATCAAATCGATCAGTTTCTAAAAAAACTTGTCTGAGAAGAAAAGAGAGGGTGTCCACGATCCCCTCTTTTGCTTTAGTTAGATTTTATTAAAAAAGCTCATCCTCGGATTTAAGATTTGATTCGGACTTTTTAATTGAAAGCTGTTCGCTTCCGGAACAAAATCTATTTTCATGACTTCATCAAGAAAAATCATTTTTGATTTCTCAACATATAGCGGAATTCCGTTCGTTTCCACTTTTTCGGTACCTTCTTCAGGTTCGTTGACCCACCATAGCGCCGTCACACCACTTACCACGCAGCCGCAGCCATCAGTATCATATTTCAACTGTAAATATCCTTCTTGTCCCTGTACCTTACCGGCTATTTTCCCAGCCGCTGTTTCCGTCCATTCAATATACATGATTGCTGCCTCCCGATGTCTTTGCATTCCCCCATTATAAACGATAAAAACGTTTCTGTTAAAGAAACTGCCTGCTTCCATATACAAGATCTGCCCTCGCGGAAATCACTTTCCTCATGGACCGTTCTAACAACATGATGCCGTTTCGAAAATGAAAGGCTGTCCCTTGGGGAACAGCCCTTCCGCTCATCATTCCATTATCCTTACATCCGCTATATCGGAAAGCCTGATATAGTGAGCCTGCTCAAACCGGTCAACGATATGAAGCTTTTGGGTGAGCTCATTATAATAATGGATCCTGCCGATTAACAGCTGATACCGGTTTCCTTCATAATGAGCAATCGTGACATCCTTTCTTTCCTCCATCGCTTCCCCCATTACCGCATTCATTTCTTCCAGTTGCTGTTCATCCAGGATGCGCTTCGTTTCATAGCCATCCTCCACCGCCCAATCACGGAGCATCTTCACATGTTCCGGCAACATCATCGATGTCCATTTGATACGGCCGCGATCACGAATCATTTCTTTTCCCTCCTTTCAAAGTCAGCCTTACGCCTTATGCCCACCAAGCAGCTTGCTTCGGTATACGGCTGTACCTGCTTCTGTATACGAAACGGCACGCAATAACGATTTGGCTCCATATTTGTGGCGGATTCGATCAACCGTGTAACTCAATTCCCGCTTCTTCCAGCGCGAAGCATCAAATAAAGTCAGCTGCATTTCATTATCATCCACAATATTCGAGAGTCTGACCTCTATGCTTCGAACCGTTTTTTGCTTATAGTTCTCATGGAAAAGCTCCAGGCAAACTTTATATAACTCCATCGTGATGTTGGTCGGTTCGTTAATCGAACGCGAACGATGGAAACCTCCGCCAAACTCATCCTTGCTGTAACCAATGCCTAGGCTCACCGTTCTTCCTGCCTTACGATGGGTGCGTGCCCTTCTTCCAACTTCTTCGCAAATTTCCAGCATGACCTGCTTTACCTCATGCTCATCCTTATAATCCCGCAGCAGGATTTGACTTTTGCCGAAGCTGACCTGCCCTTCGATGATCGCTGCCCCCATATCGGATAAATCTATTCCCCAGGCATGGTGGTAAAGCTGATTGCCCATAATTCCAAACTTCGCTTCAAGTAATTCAAGATCATAATTGGCAAGCTGCCCAACCGTAAATATACCCATTCCATGAAGGGTTTTTTCTACGCGCCTGCCGATCCCCCACATTTCACGAAGCGGAGAAATCGGCCAAAGTTTGCTTGGCACATCCTCATACTTCCATTCCGCAATCCCTTTATGTTTGGCTTCCAAATCAAGGCAAAGTTTTGCCATGAGCATATTCGGTCCAATTCCAATGGCACAGGGGAGCTGTAATTCCCGTTCAATTTCATCTTTTATCTTTTCAGCTATCATGCGGGCATCTCCCCATAAAGAAGCAGCACCATCGACTTTCACAAAACTTTCGTCCACACTATATACGTGAATCGCTTCTTTTGGCACATAACGGTTGAACAAGCGGGTGATTTCCGTCGAAACCCTTAAATAAGTCGCCATTTTAGGTTCAACGACGACAATCCTCGGGTCATTCGGGATTTCAAACATCCGCGAACCTGTCTTGATGCCAAATTCCTTCTTCATCTTTGGAGAAGCCGCGAGCACAATGCTCCCTGTCCTCTCCAAATCACCAACCACCGCCAAATAACAATCAAGCGGGTCCAGACCAAGCATGACCGCTGAACAGCTTGCATAAAAACTTTTCATATCGATACACATAATTGATTGTTTCGGCATCGTCCCATAATCCATCATTTCTTCACCCTAACAAGAATATACGTTCGCTTTATTATATTCATAACTTTAACCGAATATACGTTCTTATTCAATGGAAGTTTTCATACAAATTTCTACTTTTTATTGTAATTTCCTTGAAAAATATAATAGATACTAAAAATGGATAAAATACCAAATTTAAACTGAATATCCAAATTGTTTTTTTGAAAAAGATTAATTGGTAGCTTGAATAATTTTAAGTAGGTCCATATGCTCGGTTTTTTAAAATTCCCCCACCCTTTTCAACAGACTTTCGTCTACTTGGAAGTCAGTCTTAATGCTCATTTTTTGTAATGAAACTGTAACCAAAATTATGTCTATTTGTCATAATGGTATTGTAGGATAATATTGTTAAGAAATAATAGAGAGATAGATAGAGAGGAAATGAAAATTATGAAGAAATGGATCGCTTCAGCTGCTGTTGCATCTGCCATGATGCTAACCCCACTGCAAGCCTTTGCCAATATTGGAGACCAAACCCTCAGACCCGGAATGACACATAGTGATGTCAAACAACTACAACAACTATTAAAAACCAAAGGTTATTTCACATATTCAGGTTCACTGACTACATATTACGGCACCTATTCTGTATCTGCAGTAAAAAAATTCCAAAAAGCCAAAGGGTTGACTGTTGATGGAATTGCTGGCCGAGGCACATTTAATGCGCTTGGTGTTTATAATGTCAATAATACTAGCTTGATCAGCTATGCAAAAACCTTAATAGGCAAACCCTACAAATGGGGCGGAACAACACCGACTGGATTTGACTGCTCAGGCTTCGTCTATTACGTATTCCAGAAATCTCAAGGAATTACCTTACCGCGTACAACATCCTTGCTCTATTCCAATACAGGTTTAAAAGTATCTTCACCAGCTAAAGGTGATCTTGTATTCTTTGATACTTCTTCTGGAAGAACAGGAGTATCCCATGTTGGGATCTATATCGGAAATGGCCAATTCATTAGTGCTACGTCTTCTAAAGGAATAACCATTACGGATATGGATAATTCTTATTGGAAACCAAAATATTTAGGTGCGAAAACTTTATAAAATCCAGGACAAACAGCCGGACAGAATTTCAAAGTGATTCAGTCCGGCTGTTTTATTTTATATATAATATTTCATCCGTTACATCCTCAACTGTCACAATGAATGAAGAATCCAAGTTGGAACGATTCATCATTTCGATATTATAAACATGCTCTGAGGGTAAATGGACGACTTCGAGAACCATGAATCGCTGACTTTCCGCTTTGCTGACATGATCGAGAGCAGCAATGACCGCCCTTTGTTCGGCTAAGCTGTTTTCATCCGTCAAAACAAGAATCAATTCAGCTTCCGCTTTCCCAGGAAATGATTTCTTCACCCCGCCCCGGTGCCATGGTTTCACTTTCATCCCGATTTCCAGTTCGGAATAATCGAGGTCATTACCATGTTGATCTTGAATATATGTATCATTGGTCACCTTATAGTACGTCCCTTTAATCAAAATCCTCTTATCGTCAAGATCCGTAATGAAACCTTCTTCCCCTTTATCAATGGATTCATCCATGTTCCAATCGGGGGATTGACAGCTGCCCAGTATAAAGGCGACGAATAAATATATATAAAGGTTTACAATCATCTTCATGAAAATCCCTCCTAATAGAAATAGACGGATTCCCCATGAAAAAGTTACCCATTCATATGATAACTTCGCTTAATTCAAAAGGGGAATGTCATCGACATTCCCCTTTACCTATTATTGGACCATTTTTCGTCTGGGATCGAAAGACTAGCCTACTTTTTAAAAAATGCTTTTTTTCCTAATGTTTCGGTGATCTTCGGAAACATGTTATACCATTTCCCAGCTAAATTCATCCAGCCAGGGAGATTGATTTCCCTCTTGTTGGTCAGCATCGCCGCTACGATTTTAGCAGCGACATCTCCAGGCTTAAGCATGAATTTTTCAACGTTCTTTAAGTATGTACCTGATTCATCCGCAATGTTAAAGAAATTCGTTTCTATAGGGCCAGGATTGACTGTGGTCACAAAAACATGATCTTCCATCAGTTCGAGCCGAAGTGCGTTTGAATAGCCAAGAACTGCGAACTTGGTAGAAGAGTACAATGTTGATTTAGGAGTGGCGATTTTACCGGCCTGTGAAGCGATATTGATGATATGCCCCGATTTTCTCTGCTTCATATACGGCAGAACCAGCTTTGTGCAGGCCATTAAGCCAATGACGTTGACAGCAAACATTGCTTTCGTTTCATTTAATTCCGTATCCTGCGCTTCTTTAAACGTGCCGAAACCAGCATTGTTGACCAACACATCCACTTCACCTATTTGCTCATGGATGTCATTAAAAACATTTGTCACCTGATCAGTGTCTGCAACATCAAGCTTATAGGCATATGCATCAATCCCATATTGGGTGATCAGTTCATTCTTTAGTAGCAGTAATTTATCCATGCTTCTGGCCAAGAGGACGAGACGGCCTCCCTGTTTTGCACTTTGAATGGCAACTTCCTTGCCAATCCCTCCGGAAGCACCGGTAATAACAATAACTTTACCTTGTAACTTATTCAAAAAAAGCGGCCTCCTTCGAACATTAAGCGATTGAATACAGAATGACCCCTGATTGGATTTCTGTTTGGACTTCACCCAAGTCTTCTAAATAGTCCAGCTGACCGACCGTTTCCGAAAGTGTGAGGCCCACTTCCTGAAGGTATACTTTCGGAAATAACTGCTGACACACTTCAAAGACAGATAAAGGCTTATCTTGGAGCATGCTTTTCACCTGCATGGCACGGTTATGCTGCCGATCGAATCTATATTGAATCAAGTCTGCAACTTCATCTCCTGCCACTTCAGATCCATGTCCTGAGTAAACAGTGGATATGGGGAAATCCAATAATTTTTGAAGTGATGCATTATATTGCAGTAACGGACGAGGCCTCATGCCTCCAGGGAGTAAAGGTGGTTCCATTAATGGATTAGGTGAAATCTTGGCAAGCAAGTGATCGCCAGCGATCATGACCCCGTCACTTTCCCGGTAAAAAGATAAATGGCTTTGCGCATGCCCTGGAGTCTCGATCACTTTCCAGCCTGGAAGACCAGGAAGCTCATCCCCCTCAGCTAAATATCCATGCAGCTTCCGTTCACTAAGGAAACGGATTTCGTCGCGGTTATGGGTCAGTTTATTTTTCAGCTCTTCTGCCACTCCGAACTTTTTGGCATAATCAAGGAAAAAACGATTATGGGTTTCAAGGAATTCATCACTGATAGTCAGCCAGCGCTGATTATTTTTGTGTCCATAAACCGGGATATCCTTTTCAAAGAAATCGAGTGCACCAGCATGATCGGGATGATGATGGGTTAAAATGATTTGTTCGATATCAGTCAGTTTCAGACCTAAATCCCCAAGACCGTTAGTCAAGGCTTCCTTTGAACGTTTGGTTTTCACACCAGTATCGATTAATGTTAAAGCATCCCCTTTAACGACATAAACATTCACATCACCCACTGCAAACGGCGTGGGCAAAGCAATTTTCGCAATATCTCCATTCCAATTCGCCATAATCTTTTCCACCTTAGAAAATTATATTTATATAAATCTTTCTATACGCTAACCAGGATTCTAAGTATAGCTATCATGTATAATTAACATTTTACATGTATTTTAAATCACTGTCATTATTTTCACATAATTCATGTCTACTTTTTATCGTCCATGCATATATTATCATTGACAGAGTACTGATATATCCTTCATAATCACAAGTAATTAAAGACGGCGTGGCATTGATTAAGGCCAAGTAAATTTATGATGGCGTAAAGAGAGTGAAGCTCGGAATGTGCTGAAAGGCTTCATCGCCCCCTCATTATTGAACCTACCTTATGAGCCTTCAGGAAAACCTGACGTAATTCCCGCGTTAGAGGAATCAAGTGCAGCTTTTCTGTATTTATTATGGAAAAGTTGAACAAAGGTGGTACCACGGAAGCTAGACCTTTCGTCCTTTATTGGATGAGGGGTCTTTTTGTTTTTCATAAAGGCTCTTTTCGTAAAGATTGTTATTTTTAAACGAAACTATTTAAGGTTGATTGGAGCGGAAGTGCGAGACTCCTGCGGGAGCAGCGGGACAGGTGAGACCCCACAGGCGTTTACGCCGAGGAGGCTCACCGCCCGCCCCGCAGAAAGCGAGCATCTTGAAGGGAAATCAACCACAACTCACTACCTGGTAAATAGCAACAAAGTATGTGAAAACAGCCTTCATAAAATGGCCGAAAATTCAAAAGAAAAAGGAGCGGGAAATATGAAAAAAATCGCGTTTATCGGAGCTGGATCGATGGCAGAAGCAATCATTTCGGGGCTGGTGACCCAACAGGTAATTGAACCAGAAAATATTTTTGTAACAAATAAATCAAATGATGATCGGTTCGTTTATTTAAAGGACCAATATGGTGTAACTGCAACACGATCACTCCAGTTATTAGTACAGGATGCGGACCTTGTCGTACTGGCGGTGAAACCGAAAGATATTTTAGAAACGATGCAATCAATAAAAGAATACATTCGTGAAGAAATGCTGTTCATTTCCGTTGTTGCCGGGGTTCATACAACAAGCTTGGAAGGAATCGCCAACAAGCGGTTTTCGATCGTCCGTGCCATGCCTAATACATCGGCAGCTGTAGGAAAATCAGCAACGGCCCTTGCGGCTAACTGTCATACGGAAGACTCGCAATTACAAACGGCGATTACCCTTTTTGAAACGGTGGGTACGGTGGCAGTGGTCGAAGAATCCCAGCTAGATGCGGTAACAGGCTTATCAGGCAGCGGTCCTGCTTATATTTATTACTTGGTCGAGGCATTGGAAAAATCAGCGGAAAAAATAGGGCTCGATTCCGAAACCGCTAAGCAATTGATTCTCCAGACATTGATGGGCGCAGCCGACATGTTACAGAAATCACCTAAAACGCCTGCCGTACTAAGAAAGGAAGTAACTTCACCAGGCGGAACGACTGAAGCAGGTCTGAAAGCACTACAAGCACACCAAGTGGAAGATGCATTCATTGCCTGTGTACAAGAAGCGACAGAGCAATCGAAGCGAATGGGCAATCAAATAAGTAAAGAACTGGCCAAATATGTAGTTTCGCAGTAAGCCTCATGATGATGATCGGCTGTTGCCTGGCCACTCCTGCAGCAGTGGCAGGCAACAGCCCTTTTTATGATCCATACGCCTTATAAAGGGTAAATCTTCTGAAGTGAGCGTTACTTTATAATCAGCATATCATTTTCATCGAAACTCCAGTCCTTCGAATACGCAACCTCCCAATAGTAACCATCGGGATCTGAAAAATATCCGCTGTATCCTCCCCAAAAAACATGCTGAGGTGATTTCTCGATTGTTCCCCCAGCATTTTCAGCCCTTTTGATCACTTCATCCACTTCTTCAATTGATTTAGCATTATAAGCGAGTGTAAGACCCGGGAAACCATTTTTCTTAGGCGGTTCCATCTCATTAATGTCTTTTGCTAGCTCCTCTAAAGGATACAAAGCAAGTTTCGTACCGGCATTATTAAAAAAAACGATTGCGGGATCGTCCTCTTTAATCAATGTACGGAATCCCAACCCGTCCCGGTAAAACCTTAATGATTGAGCAATATCCCTGACACCTAAAGTTATAATGTTGATCCTGTTCATGCTAGTCCTCCTTTTCCATGTTTTAAGGGTAAATTCGACATCTGGATCACTTTTCCCTTTTTAGCTTGATTGACCAGCACCCACACCAATAGCAAATGCTTCTTAAAGACCACTTTGCAAAAAGCAGCTCAACGGGGAATTCCACCTTGGATTGCCCCTCATGCAAATTACGTAGGAATTCCACTTTCTTTGCCGAATGAATACATGTTTTGTCATCTGTAAAGGAATTCCCCCATACTTATCGAATTCAACAAGCAAAAGGGGGAATCTCGATGAATACAAGCGCAGTTGCCCGGTTACTGAATGTTTCCCATAGTACGATTCAACGCTGGGTCACCCAATTGAACATGGAAGTAGAACGGAATCAGCTTGGCCACTACCAGTTTTCGGATGAAGACATTGCATTATTGAGAAAAATCCAAGATCAGCTTAACGAGGGCATCATTCTCCAAAAGGTCAGCATCTCAGAGAAAAAGATTAGAAAAGCAACCCTCCAAAAACACTCCGAACCGAATAAAGAACATGATCAACTGCTTGAACGGGTCATCAGGCTGGAAAATGGCCTGAAAACAAAAGCGGACGATGTTGTATCCTATCAGCTTTTACAGCACAGAAGTGAAATGGAAGAAATGCACAAACTCGTTAAAAAGCTTGAAGCCCGTATCGAAGCGTTAGAAACACCAACGGGCCAGCACTTTGATTATTTCCTCGCGGCTGAAGAGGCTGCTGCCACTAAAAAAACGAAGAAAAGGCCATTCATAAAAATGATTTTCGGAAACAGAAAGAACGATAGTTCATCATGGAGCACAGCCGACAGCGATTGACATCTATTATCAAGATCTTTCATGAGCACCCCACGAATAACCATTTTTGTAAGGCAAAGCATCTCTTCAAAAATAGGACCCGATCTTATTAATTACCCCAAAATAAAAAGGCCCTGACCCAAGATTAAACTCACCTGGGTCGGGCCTTTTCATCATTTTAAATCAACACTGCACGGTCATTGATCATTTTTTCGCCTTTGATGCGTTGGAATTCGTTAAGCAGTTTTTCGACGGTTAACTTCTGCTTTGCAGCGCCTCTGGCTTCAAAAATGATCTGTCCCTTATCCATCATGATCAGGGAATTTCCAAGATCGATTGCCTGCTGCATATTATGAGTCACCATCAACGTCGTTAATTGGTTCTTTTCGACGATTTCCTTTGTCAGGTTTGTAACAAGTTCTGCCCGCGAAGGATCAAGCGCTGCAGTATGTTCATCAAGAAGCAGGATTTTAGGATCGGTGAAGGTCGCCATCAGCAGTGATAGTGCCTGACGCTCCCCTCCTGACAATAATCCCACTTTTGCAGTCATCCGGTTTTCCAAGCCTAAATGAAGGGTGCCCAAACATTCTTTAAAAAGTTCTTTCCGTTTTTTTGTCACCCCAAAGCCTAAACCTCTTCTATTGGTTCTGCCATAAGCAATTGCCATATTTTCTTCAATCGTCATATGCGGTGCCGTACCCAGCATGGGATCCTGAAAAACGCGTCCAATCATTTTTGCACGGGCATGTTCTTCAATGGCCGATACGTTTTCACCATCGATGATGACTTCACCGGCATCAGGGAGAATCTTACCGGAAATCATATTCATCAAAGTCGATTTACCTGCTCCATTACTACCGATGACTGTTACAAATTCACCTTTTGTCATCTGCAGTTCCAGATTTCCAAGGGCTAGCTTTTCATCTGGTGTTCCCTCATTGAACACTTTATAAATCTGATTTAACCGAAGCATATTCTTCCCTCCCTTTCGGTAAAGTGCCATCATGACGTATCTGTATTTCTTTAAGCCGCCTTTTCTTCCGGGTTTTTTCCTTTTGTTTATCGGAAATTTTTGGAATGACAAGTGCCCCGACCACAATAAGTGCCGTAATTAATTTAACATCTCCCGTTTCAAGGAATTCAACGCGAAGTGCCAAGGTTACGACGATCCGGTAAATGATCGCCCCTCCAATGACAGCCAGCGTAGCACGTGCAATCGTTTTTGCCCCGAATAGAGCTTCACCGATTATGACGGATGCCAATCCGATGACAATGATTCCAATCCCCATGCCTATATCGCTAAAACCGTTATATTGGGCAACCAGGGATCCCGAAAAAGCCACAAGTGCATTTCCGATTGCAAGTCCTAAGATCTTCATGTTGCCGGTATGGGAGGAAAAACTCTTGACCATTGCTTCATTATCACCAGTCGCCCGTAAGGCAAGACCAATTTCCGTTTTTAAAAACGCTGACATTCCCGCTTGGATGACTACAGCCACAACCAGCATAACGATTAATATGGCCCACGTTTTTGGCAGGCTGTCACCGAGACCCACGAATGATAAAAGACCATTCAACAAATTGTCCAGCCCAGTGCCAGCCCAGGCATCCTGGATATTCGTGATAATGGTTGTTTGGGAAAGCAACGGAATGTTGGATGCACCCATGATCCGCAAATTGATCGAATAGAGCGCAATCATCATTAAGATACCTGCCAAGAGAGGATTGATTTTCCCTTTTGTATGAAGGAACCCCGTTATCGTCCCAGCGATGAACCCTGCCACCATGGCACACAACGTGGCTACGATCGGCGAGTAACCGTTAACGATCATAATCGCGGCAACAGAGGCCCCTGTCACAAAACTGCCTTCCACAGTCATATCCGGGAAATCGAGAATCCTGAATGTTAAATAGACACCAAGTGCCATGATTGCATAAATCATTCCCGACTCAAAAGAGTTGAATAAGGCTGAGAACATTTTTTTCTTCCTTCCCCGAACAAAAGCAGAGTTTATTTTACAAACTCAGCATCTGCTTTCCATTCTTCTTTTATTTCAACACCCATATCTTTTGCTGCTTTTTCATTGATGACCAATTTCAGTTTTTGTGGATATTGAACCGGGATATCTCCAGGTTTTTTACCATCCTTCAGGATTTCAACCGCTTTTTGCCCCGCTTCATAACCAATATCATAGTAACTGAAGCCATATGCTGCAAAACCGCCAGCATTCACGGAATCAAGCTCGCCGACAAATAAGGGGATATCTTGATCATTTGCCACGGAAATGACCGATTCCAGTGCAGAGACAACTGTATTATCAGTAATGATATAGAAAGCATCCGCTTTTCCGATTAATGATTCCGTTGCCTGTTTAACATCCGCTGAAGTCGAGACGGACGCTTCCACAACTTTCAATCCAGCTTTTTTCGCTTCCGCCTTCACATTTTTTATTTGGACGACTGAATTTTGCTCCCCTGTGTTATAAACCGTTCCAATCGTTTTGGCGCCAAGCTCTTCCGCTAGGAATTTCATTGACTTTGCAATGGCTTCAGGATGGGAATCCGTCGTACCCGTCACATTTCCGCCTGGTTTTTCCAAAGAAGTGACAAGCTCCCCCGCTACAGGATCGGTAACCGATGTAAAGACGATCGGAATATCCTTGGTCGCATTTAAAGCACTTAGAGTACTAGGAGTCGAATTCGCAAATATCAGATCCACTTTATCCCCAACGAAGTTATTGGCAATCGTTTGGCTGTTGTTTTGGTCACCCTGAGCAATTTGAAGATCATATTTAGCATTGATGTCACTATCCTTCAATGCCGCCTGGAAGCCTTCATATGCTTGATCCAAGGAATCATGCTGAACGATTTGTGTTACCCCAATGTTAAAGGTATCCTTTCCGCTTTCATCCTTTGCCGCATCTTTTTCCTTTTCATTTCCACACCCAGCCAATAATAAACCTGCGACCAATGTCATGGCTGCAGTTGAATATAATTTCTTTTTCATATTTTCCCCCCGCTTTTTCCTTATTTAAAATAATGTTTTTCTAACGACGCCAGCTTTTTTCGCTTTTATTTCCTAAATTATAATCGTTTAGTCCCAATTATTCCAATATATTTTTTAACTTTTTAGAATTTTTTGAGTTCTGCATGTAAAACATGAAAAAAGCTGCTGTGAAAGGTATGGTAACTTTCACAGCAGCTTTTTGAAAAATCAATGTTCGACAACCTGGCTGACAATTTCGGTAACGGTAGCCCGATCAATTTTTTCTTTACCTTCTTTTAGGGCTTTCAATGTAGCTTTTGCCAATTCCAAAGGTATTTTACAGAATTGGATGATGTCCTTCGTTTCAATCTCTTCAATGTACGCATCGGCTAATGCAAGATTACGCTCCGTATGGGCAAACATCTCGTCGAAACCCCAGCCATCCGGATAAAAGTTCACACCACGTTCTGCATCTTCCTCGCGGTTACGCAGGATATTGACCGTTTGGAGTCCACGGCCAAATGCGATGGCAAGTTCACGGTCCGTTTCGGTTCCATCGTACCAGTTCCACATATCAGACAGCATGACCCCGACTAAACCTGCAACATAATAAGTGTAATCATCGAGTTCCTCTTCATTATGGATTTGCCAGTCCTTAATAACCCATTTTGCCATGCCTTCGGCCATTTCCTTTGTAGACTCCAAGACTTTATCTTTTGCACCGGGTGGACAAAATTCAACCCAGTCCGAAAGAAACAGGGTCACCTCGGGCAGTTCATCCTTATATGGTTCAAATAACTTTTGAAGATTCTCTTCCTTGAAATCCGCATCCGGCAGCTCACTAAGGGCCTGTAACAAAGAAACCTTACTATCTGCTGGAAGACTTGGGTGGTCCTCGATCTCATCGATGGCGCGCATGCAAAGGTATGCAGCTCCAATACCCTCTTGCAATCCCTTTGGAAGATAACTGATTGGAATGAAAAAAGTCCGGCTTGTTTTTAGGAGAAACTCCATTGCTTTAGTATGTAGGTCACTTTTGTCAGTCATATTTACACTCCTTTAAATATCCAATGAACAATTGATTAATTATATCAAACATTGGCTTTGATTTCAGCTGTCCGATTCCTCTGAATACAAAGGAACTTTAATCGCCATCAGATCTTCACCCATGATCGTATTTGCAAAGATTGCTTTGCTTTCCTCTTTTAGCCTCTCAGCATCCTCTGGAGTATACCGTGAGCTGATATGCGTAAGGATTAGATGCTTAGCTCCCGCTTTCAAGGCCGTTTCTGCAGCCTGAACGGTGGTCGAATGATAATAGGCTGATGCCATTTCAGATTCTTCCGCTGAAAATGTAGCTTCATGAACAAGGTAATCCGCCGATTCAGCAAGACTGAGCGCATTGCTGCACATTCTTGTATCACCAAGAATCGTGATGATCCGGCCTTTTTTCGGAGTACTGATATAGTCCTTCCCATTTATGACACGGCCATCATCGAGACAGACCGTTTGTCCATTTTTCAATGCTTTAAAAAGAGGCCCCGGCTTCACACCTTCGGAACGCAGCCGGTCTACCAGCAGGCTACCCGGACGATCTTTTTCAACAATCCGATAACCGATGCTGTAAATGCCATGATCAAGCGACTTGGCCGTCACTGTGAATTGTTCGTCCTCAAACACTGTGCCTTCTTCTATTTCGATGATTTCCAAGGGATATTTTAAATGAGTCCCACTCACCTGTAAGCTCGTCTTAATGAATGAATCTATCCCTTGTGGACCATATACGGTCAATTTATCCACTCCGCCCTGAAAAGATCTGCTGCTTAAAAAACCAGGCAGTCCGAAGATGTGGTCACCATGTAAATGGGTGATGAAGATCTTTTCAACCTTTCGCGGTTTGACCGCCGTTTTTAATATTTGATGCTGTGTTGCTTCCCCACAATCGAATAACCAAATAGTCCCTCGTTCTTCCAATAATTGAAGGGCGATCGATGTCACATTCCGCGCTTTGGCCGGAACGCCAGCGCCTGTACCCAATAAAACGAAATCCACTCATACTACCTCCGTTGCAAATACTTTATGCCTTAACTATAGCATAACCAAGGTGCTCTTTCATTTATGACCCATTAAAACCGAAACCAAATTAAACTTTTAATGAAATCTGAGAAAAAATGCGCAAATTGATTGCTTTGAGGGAAAGCTAAACGTAAAATTAGAAATTGGTACACATACGGGAATTCCAACTTTATAGACAGATTTAACGGAAAGTTGAGGTTTTAACATGACAGAAAACAATAAACCCACAGCATTGATCATGATTTTTGGTGCTACCGGAGATTTAGCGAAAAGGAAATTGTTTCCTTCCATATATCGACTATTTCAAAAAGAGAAAATCAATAAGTTCGCGGTCGTCGGTGTGGCAAGGAGGCCATTGACGAACGAGGAGTTCCAAACAAGTGTCAAGGACTCGATTCTTACGTTCGGACATGCGGAAGAAAAGGTCGATGAATTCATTTCCCATTTCCATTATCACTCCCATGACGTCTCAAGTTCGGAATCATACTTGCAATTAAAAGACATTGCCGAACAATTAGATGGACAATATCAATTAGAAGGAAACAGGATCTTCTATTTGGCGATGGCACCTGAGTTTTTCGGAACGATTGCCGAACAGATTAAAGCTCAAGGCCTGAGTGACACGGATGGATATAAACGCCTGGTCATCGAGAAGCCATTTGGACACAGTTTTGAAACAGCACAACAATTGAATGAGCAGATTCGGACTGCATTCGCTGAAGATGAAATTTACCGCATCGATCATTATTTAGGTAAAGAAATGGTACAAAATATCGAGGTCATCCGTTTTTCCAATGCCCTTTTCGAGCCGCTATGGAATAACAGATATATATCCAATATCCAGGTTACTTCAAGCGAAACACTCGGCGTTGAAGAACGCGGGCGTTATTATGAAACCAGCGGTGCCCTAAGGGATATGGTCCAAAACCACCTGCTGCAAATGGTGGCCTTGCTTGCAATGGAACCCCCGATCGCTTTGACGACTGAAGAGATTCGAAGCGAAAAAGTACGGGCATTGCGTTCACTTCGACCAATGAAGGTCGACGAAGTCAACCAATACTTCGTTCGTGGCCAGTATGGTGAAGGAACGATAGACGGTCAAATGCTTCCGGCCTACCGAAATGAACATAATGTAAATCCCGAATCCAACACAGAGACCTATGTTGCGGGTAAATTGATGATTGATAACTTCCGTTGGGCCGGTGTTCCTTTTTATATCCGTACCGGTAAGAGAATGGATGTCAAATCAACGAATATCGTTGTTCAATTCAAAGATATTCCAATGAATCTGTATTATAAAACGGAAGAAACGCTGAATCCGAATCTTCTTGTCATCAATATCCAGCCTGACGAGGGTATCACATTGTACTTAAATGTCAAAAAATCCGGGACGACATCCAATACAAAGCCAATGAAGCTGACCGTCTCGAACAAAGGGATCGAACACATCAATTCTCCCGAGGCATATGAAAAGCTATTGTTTGACAGCATGCGCGGGGATGCTACAAACTTTACGCACTGGGACGAGGTTGCCCTCTCATGGAAGTTCGTCGATACCATTTCCAATGCATGGGAAAATACTAAAGACGAGTCTTTCCCTAACTATGAAGCGGGATCAACAGGTCCACTTGCATCCGATGAACTCCTGGCGGAAGATGGACATATTTGGTGGCAAGTCAAGAAAAACGAAAATAATAATTGAAATGATAAAGGGATGCAGATTTGAATCTGCATCCCTTTTTTTCATGAAACACTCTTTCTCAGCAATTTATTCCGGATAATATGAAACAATTGCTTAGACTTGGACATTTCTTCCTCTTTTTCTGAATTAAGCCAAAATGAAACACCGGATTCTAAGGCAATGAAAAATAAAAAAATGGCTACAGCCCACCAGATGATGAACATAAAGTCCTCCGCTCCTTCTCTCTTCCTACCTACTGTATCCTAAGGTCCGCCCATCTCTTTCAATGTTTATATTCCTTTTTCCACAGGTGTTTAAACCTAAAAAAAGCAGGAATGAATGTCATACATCATACTACGATTTCCCTAAAAAAGGTAAATTAATTGGAACTATTTACAACTAGTTCGTTTTTACTATTTTTACCCTTATCTATAAAGAATGGTAAGCCTTTGCTGAGGATAAACTAAAAAAGGTGCTTAGTGACAGTACCGCTAACTTCGATGTGGAGGGATTAAACGATGGACATTCGTGAAGGATTAATTCCAACAGCCTTGGGCACAGCCGTGACAGCTGCGGGTTATGCAATGAAGCAGACCCGGGGTTCAAACAAAATGGTAGCTAATACAATTTTTGGTTTCGGTTTGGCACATGTTGTATTAGGGGTCATTGATCTTGTAGAGCATCGGAGATAGTAATAAAAGGGGGCGCCAAGCGCCCCCTTTTTACATGATGAAACAAAAAAGCCGGCTTAAAGGGGATCTCCTTCCAAGCCGACTTGAACTTTTTATTTTTCCATCCATTCGGTATGGAACGTTCCTTCTTTATCAATGCGTTGGTAAGTATGAGCTCCAAAATAGTCACGCTGAGCTTGAATCAGGTTAGCTGGCAGTGTTTCTGTACGATAGCTGTCGAAATAGGCAAGTGCCGATGACAAGCAAGGAACCGGGATTCCGTTCATCACAGCCGTTGATACTACCTCACGTAAAGCTCCTTGGTAACTTTCGACGATCCCTTGGAAGTAAGGATCTAGAAGAAGATTTTTCAAGTTCGCTTCACGATCGTACGCTTCCTTGATTTTTTGGAGGAATTGTGCACGAATGATACATCCGCCACGGAAAATCATCGCGATTTCCCCATATTGCAAGTTCCAGCCATTTTCTTCTGATGCTGCTTTCATTTGTGCAAATCCTTGTGCATATGAACAGATTTTGCTCATATAAAGTGCTTTTCGGATACTTTCAATCAAAGCCTTTTTGTCGCCTGTAAATGAATCGTTTTTTGGACCGCGAAGGATTTTACTCGCTTCGACACGCTCGTCCTTGATTGCTGAAATAAACCGGGCAAACACGGATTCCGTAATGATTGGAAGCGGAACACCAAGATCAAGCGCACTTTGACTTGTCCATTTACCTGTACCTTTTTGGCCAGCTTTATCTAAAATGACATCGACCATCGGCTTGCCGGTTTCTTCATCATATTTTTTGAAAATATCAGCAGTAATTTCAATTAAATAGCTATCAAGTTCCCCTTCATTCCATTCAGTAAAGACTTCATGGAATTCTTCAGCAGATAGTCCAAGGAGATTTTTCAGAAGGAAATAAGATTCGGAAATCAATTGCATGTCCCCGTATTCAATACCATTATGTACCATTTTAACATAATGACCTGCCCCATCCGGTCCGATATACGTGCAGCAAGCATCACCATCGACCTTAGCTGAAATATCCTTCAAAATCGGTGCAACAAGTTCATATGCTTCTTTTTGACCTCCAGGCATGATGGAAGGACCTGTTAGTGCTCCTTCTTCCCCACCTGACACGCCTGTACCGATGAAATGGATGCCAAGCTTGCTTAACTCCTCATTGCGGCGCTGAGTGTCCTTGAAGAAGGTATTCCCTCCATCAATAACGATATCACCTTTTTCAAGCAACGGTTTTAATTGCTCGATTGTTGCATCCGTTGCCGCTCCGGCTTTAACCATCAATAAAATTTTGCGTGGTGTTTCCAAAGAATTGACGAATTCTTCAAGCGTATAAGCGGCTGTTACGTTTTTGCCTTCCGCTTCCTTCATCATCTCGTCCGTTTTTGATCCTGAGCGATTATATACGGAAATTGAATATCCCCTGCTTTCAATATTAAATGCAAGGTTCTTGCCCATTACGGCTAGTCCGATAACGCCAATCTGCTGTTTTGTCATGATTCATCTTCCCTTCTCTCTATCTTTACACAGCTTGTACGCTATTCTTTGTCAAAAGAAGGATCATTCCTCCTGGATTGCTCAAAGAAATCTTTGCTGAAGCTAGTGTCTGTTCCTATTGAACGTTTTTTCAAGGGTAATCCCTTTTTAATAATATTTTCTCCGTACTTATTTTGCAAGTGTTCCATCGCATCATACAGAGGTTCTTTTTCTGCATCCTCTTGAAAGGAAAAAATATCCAGTTGCTTGAAGGCCGACTCTTTTTCGATGACATCATAGGCTGTGACACCAAGAAGCCTGATTCCTTCCCCATTCCAATTTTTCATGAAGAGATCGATAGCTTCATCCAAAATATCCTTTTTTTCAAAAACTGGATTAGGAACCGTCCTGCTTCTCGTAATTGTCCGGCGGTCTTTGTAACGGATCGTCACACCTATTTTTTGACCAAGGAGGCGTTTATTTCTCAAGCGGACGGCAACTTTCCCGGAAAGCTTTTCCAATACACCGATCAATTCTTTTTGATTGGCGGAGTCATGCGGAAGAGTTGTCGAATTTCCGATGCTCTTA
This sequence comes from Peribacillus sp. S4, assembly GCF_046715815.1. Lineage (NCBI taxonomy): Bacteria > Bacillati > Bacillota > Bacilli > Caryophanales > Bacillaceae > Peribacillus > Peribacillus sp. S4. Next base: position 3,610,390 of record NZ_CP175708.1, read on the forward strand.
TGCTCAAAAATCGCTTCGGGATCCACTACCCTTGGGTCAATTCCATTAGCCCTATCTTTCAAACGGATGCCATTGATCCCAAGAAGCTGTTTAAGTTGACTATCATTGGCGTGTGCAAGGTCCCTGATCGTCATGATCCCGATAGTTTGAAGCTTTTCCGATGTCTTATCCCCGATGCCATGCATTTCGCCCACTTGTAAGGGCCAGAGCTTTTCCGGAATGTCCCGTTTCCTTAACACGGTGATCCCCATAGGTTTCTTCATATCAGAAGCCGTTTTGGCCAAAAATTTATTAGGGGCAATCCCGATACTGCAAGGGAGATCCATCGTATTAAAAATTCTTTCCTGAATGCTATTGGCTATATCTAAAGGCGAACCCAATTCGGCGCATTCACTGATATCCAGATACCCCTCATCAATCGAAACCGGTTCAACCATCTCTGTATATTGCCTCAAAACATCGAAAATAGCCAGTGATGCCTTTCGATAGCGCTCGAAATTCGGTTTCTGAATGACTAATTGAGGACATAATTTTTTCGCCTGCCAAATCGGCATGGTCGTTTTAACCCCGAACTTCCTCGCCTCATAGCTGCAGGTGACGATTATGCCCCTTCTCTCTTCAACATTGCCTGCAATGGCAAGCGGTTTGCCTTTCAATGAAACATCATATGACATTTCCACTGAAGCATAGAAACTATTCATGTCTACATGGAGAATGACCCTGCCATTTTTGGGATACATGTCCTTCATGTTTGACCGTCACATCCTTGTAAAAATAAAAAACATTTCTATTAAAGTATCCCTATTTATCTTTGGTAACCACGCTGAAAGATGCTTCCACTCCAAGAAAAACAGCCATCATATCATTGATGACTGTACATATATTCCTTCAATACTTTGAACATCTTGACCTATTATGGGTGATTATTCCCCTGAAACTTCTTTGATGATAGTGATGACCATTTCAGCTAGCTTCGTTAATTCCTCAACTGGAATTCTTTCATTCGTAGTATGGATATCTTCATAGCCCACTGCGAGATTGACAGTAGGGATGCCAAAGCCTGCAATGACATTTGCATCGCTTCCACCGCCGCTTTTAACCAGCTCGCATGGACGGCCGATTTTCTCTGCTGCCTTTCTTGCGATTTCGACAACATGGTCACCAGCACCATATTTAAAACCAGGATACATGACGGTAACTTCAACTTCAGCGCGTCCGCCCATTTCAATGGCTGCAGTCTCGAAAGCCTCTTTCATTTTCGCTACCTGTATTTCCATTTTTTCAGGGATCAAGGATCTTGCTTCTGCAAGGATTTCAACATGGTCACAAACAATATTGGTTTGCTGTCCCCCCTGGAAACGTCCGATATTGGCTGTCGTTTCTTCGTCGATTCTGCCTAATGGCATTCTAGAGATTGCTTTGGCAGCGATCGTAATGGCCGAAACGCCTTTCTCTGGAGCGACACCAGCGTGAGCAGTCTTGCCTAAAATGGTTGCGGACACTTTCGCCTGAGTAGGTGCAGCAACAACCACATTGCCCACTTTTCCATCACTATCAAGTGCAAAACCGAATTTAGCCGTTACAAGGGAGCGATCCAATGCCTTTGCCCCTACCAAGCCAGATTCTTCACCGACTGTAATGATGAATTCGATGGTACCATGTTCGATATTCTGTTCTTTCAACACTTTAAGCGTTTCTAACATGACTGCTAATCCAGCTTTGTCATCCGCCCCTAATATGGTCGTTCCGTCTGACACTATGTATCCATCTTTGATGGAAGGCTTGATTCCATTACCCGGTACAACCGTATCCATATGGGAGGTGAAATAAATGGTATCTACGCCTTCTTTCGTTCCTTTTAAAGTACATACTAAATTCCCTGCACCATGACCGGTGACTGCTGTTGTATCATCTTCAAAAACTTCTACACCAAGTGCCCCGAATTTTTCTTTCAGCACTTTGGCGATGGCTGCTTCATTTTTCGTTTCGGAATCGATCTGCACCAATTCCATAAATTCATTAACTAAACGTTCTTCATTAATCATAAAATAAAACCTCCAAAAAAGTTTTCCTCTTCAATTATACTTCTAAAAGCGGCGCCCCGGCAAATAATGTGGCATGCTGGTCCTAAGACTGTTTTAAAAAGTGAATGATGACTTATTTCAAAATGATATCTTCCCCCGTATGGAAAAGAGCCCAAAACAGATCGTTAGGGCTCCTTGCAAAGATTGATCACAACGGGATATTACCGTGTTTTTTCCATGGTCGAGTTTCTTTTTTGTTGCGTAGCATATCAAGAGATTGAATGATCTTAATCCTGGTTTCACGGGGATCGATAACATCATCCACCATCCCAAGACTTGCGGCGACATATGGATTGGCGAACTTCTCACGGTATTCTTCAATTTTAGCTGCTCGTGTCGCTTCCGGATCTTGGCTATTTTGAATTTCACGCGCAAAAATGATATTTGCCGCTCCAGCAGAACCCATTACAGCGATTTCAGCATTCGGCCATGCAAACGTAAGATCCGCACCGATGGATTTACTATTAAGAGCCACATAAGCTCCTCCGTATGCTTTTCGCAGAATGATCGTCAATTTAGGTACTGTTGCTTCCGAATAAGCATATAGCAGCTTTGCACCGTGGCGAATGATTCCGCCATGTTCTTGTTTAACGCCGGGGAAAAACCCTGAAACGTCTTCAAACGTAATAAGCGGAATGTTAAACGAGTCACAAAAACGAATAAAACGGGCAGCTTTATCTGATGAATCTATATCAAGTCCCCCTGCCAATACCTTTGGCTGGTTACAGACAAGCCCCACTGATTTCCCTTTGATCCGCGCCAAGCCGACCACTATGTTTTTCGCAAAGCCCTCTTGCACTTCCATAAAGGAATCCTCATCGACAACCTGCTCCAATACTTTCCGAACATCATATGGCCGGATCCCTTCATAAGGGACTACATCTGTTAAGTCCGGCCGGTAGTCATCTCCCTCATCCGCTTCCAAAACCGGTGGCTTCTCTTCATTATTTTGTGGAAGATAGCTCAAGAGACGTCTAACGTCTGCCAAAACTTGCTCCTCAGATGCTCCTTTGAAATGGGCATTACCGCTTATGGTATTATGTACAGCCGCTCCGCCCAATCCTTCGGATGAAATCTTTTCGCCTGTAACCGTTTCAATGACTTTAGGACCTGTTATGAACATTTGGCTCGTTTTTTCAACCATGAAGACAAAGTCGGTAATGGCTGGGGAATATACGGCTCCGCCTGCACAAGGTCCCATAATAACCGAAATCTGTGGAATGACCCCTGAATATATGGAATTCCGGTAAAATATTTGGCCATATCCGTCTAGCGAAACTACGCCTTCTTGAATTCGCGCCCCACCAGAATCGTTTAAACCGATGAAAGGGGCTCCATTTTTCGCTGCCAAATCCATAACATTGGCAATTTTCAGGGCATGCATTTCACCGAGTGCACCGCCAAAAACAGTGAAATCCTGTGAAAACAGATAAATGTCGCGGCCGTTGACCTTTCCGTAACCGGTGACAACCCCTTCTCCCGGCCCTTCTTCCTTTTCCATGCCGAAATTGGTATTACGATGTTTGATGAAAGGATTAAGCTCGATGAAAGTACCTGGATCAACTAGAAGTTCAATTCTTTCCCTTGCCGTAAGTTTGCCCTTTTCATGCTGCTTATCGATTCTTTCTTCACCGCCGCCCATTTCCACTTTTCGGCGTCTGTCATATAGGTCATTGATCGTATCATAAATGTCTGTCATTTCTGCTCCTCCTTTGATAATGCTTGTTCACAAAGCTCATATAATACTCCCGCGGTAGACTTTGGATGAACGAAAGCAACATCCGCATTGTGCGCTCCCTTTCTTGATGAATCATCAATCATGCGCAATCCAGCTTCTTTGATTTCTTTTATTCTATCTTCGATGTCATCGACGCCTAGTGCCACATGATGAATCCCTTCACCGCGTTTTTCGATGAATTTAGCGATTGGGCTTACAGGTGACAACGCTTCCAACAATTCCAAACGGGTATTGCCTGCCAGGATGAAGGCCACTTTCACTCCTTGGCTCTCCACTGTCTCGATTCCTTCAAGTTTCAACTTCAACGTTTCCGTGTAAAGCGGCAAGGCTTCATCTAGTGACTTGACGGCAATACCGATATGATCGATATTTTTAATCATCATAAAAACCCCCATGCTATGTATTATTGGATGACTCCATTAAAATACTACTAATCTTGCATTAAAGCCTTTTAAGATTCGGAATAATATGAACATTATACTTTTACTTGTTTCTACTAAATGTTCAAGTTAAAATAAAATCAATCAAACTGTATTAAGGGAGAGAGCATATGGGAAACAGGAAAATCAGAAAGATCGTCGTGTATTTAATGCTTATCTCAATGTTATTAATGAGCTTATTATCAGGGATCGCATTTCTTTTGTAATAGACACCGGGGAGGGGAGCATGAAGCTTCCCTCTCTTTATTTTATCGCTCCGTTTTTCTTAGCCAGCGTTTTGAAATCCTCGTTCGATAGGGTGATCAACACCTTAGTGCCGATGGGGACTTTTTCGTACAATCGCTCCACATCGGATTTATGCATTCGTACACAGCCATTTGAAATATATTCACCAATCGATGATGGCTGATTCGTACCATGTATGCCGTATATCCTCCCATCGGTATTTCGCGCATCGAATCCAATCCACCGCGACCCCAAAGGGTTCCTGGGATCACCGCCAGGAATATTCTTTTTCCGGTAATATGGATTGACCGCTTTTACTTTGACCGTGAAGATCCCTTCAGGTGTCAGTTCCTGACTCTTTCCCGTACCGACCGGCAGAATCTCCTTGACCTCGTTATCATCAATGAACGCCAATTTATTGTTGGCTTTATTGATGATGATAAACGGATCGCCAGGCTTAACCGATTGAGGCTGGGCCTGTACCTGTAACGGCCACAAAGATAGCATAAGCAACAAAGAAAGGATCCATTTCATTTGTATCATTCCTTTACTTTTTTGCTTAGTTTAAGCCAAGTGCCTCTTTTTCATTCGGTTGCCGGTCAGCTTGGGTAATCCCTTGAAGGAATGCTTCAACAATAAATAGCGCTCCATTTCCTTCATGAGCTGCAGTAATGCAGCCCTGGATTCGAACTCTTCACGTGTATGCGGCAGTGCCATTCCCCTAAAATGGATCTCCATTTCTTCAAGCTTCTTCAGATAAAGGATGGCCGTATTTTGTGGGTGGACGTTTTCTGCCAAATCTTCTATAAAATCAGCCACTATCCCGCTTTGTTTGACGACCAACGGAATATTCGTGACCAGGGGAAGAATTCGTTCAATTATTTCAAATTGCTTTTCACGCATTTTGAAATAATTGTAATACAGGTCTTCTTCCCTTAAGAAATGATTTTCCACGTCCCTGAAGGCAAGGCTCTTGGCTTGATTAAGAAGGTTGGCTGTTTCGGTGATTTCCTTACCATCCCATGTGTGATCATTATCCCTCAAATAGCGGACAATTCCCATCAAGATCGCACTGAAGTTCGTTTCGATACTTTCCTGATAGGCCAGCAGTTTGTCATCGACACTGGGCATGTACAGATTCATGACAAGTGCCACTCCAACTCCAACTGCAATTAATATCGTTTCATTGATCAGCAGGGAAAAAGTGATGTTACCGGCCCCATATAGGTGCATGATGATGACGCTGCTCGTCACGATCCCCTCATTAATCTTCAAGGCAACTGCCGTTGGAATGAAAATCAAGAGAATCAAACCTATTATCAGCGGATGGAATGCGATGAACTGAAATAATAGGGATGCATAGGCCATTGCGATCAAACAAGCTAAAAACCGGTGCCAGGAGGCATACACCGACTTCTTTTTTGTAACTTGGATGCATAAGATCGCAATGATTCCCGCGGCAGAGAAATATTCGAGATTAAGCATTTGTGCAATAATAATTGCCAGGGTGGCCCCCAAAGCAGTTTTAATCGTCCTGTATCCGATTTTAAACATTGTTATGTATCACCTGGCTCTTTCTCCATCTATTATAATACTATCAGGAAATCAGAAATTTTTACAGTCCTTTGCGAGTTAAATTTCCAATTTTTCTAAATACATGCACGCAAAAATACATTATAGGAAAAAAATAAAAAAGGTAACTAAACGTTACCTTTTTTCACAATTATATACTATTTGCTTTAGCTTATAAAACTTTTTCCAAGAAGTCTTTTGCACGCTGGCTTTTCGGATTGGAAAAGAAATCTTCCGGAGCACTTTCCTCAACGAGCAGACCCCCGTCCAGGAATAGTACTCGATCGGCCACTTCTTTGGCGAAACCCATTTCATGCGTTACAATCAGCATGGTCATCCCCGTATGTGCCAGTGACTTCATAACCTCGAGCACTTCTTTTACCATCTCGGGGTCAAGCGCTGAAGTCGGCTCATCGAAAAGCATTACTTCCGGGTTCATTGCCAATGCCCGTGCAATCGCGACCCTTTGTTTTTGTCCGCCTGACAGACGATTCGGATAAGTCGATTCTTTATCGGCCAAACCGACTTTAGTCAAGAGCTCACGAGCTTGTTTTACAGCCTCGGCCTTTGATAATTTTTTCACCTTCATAGGTGCATATATCAGATTCTCCAGTACGGTTTTATGTGGAAATAAATGAAAATGCTGAAATACCATTCCGACATTTTCACGCACTTTCATGATATTGGTCTTTTTATCAGTGATGATTTGATCTTTAAACCTGATTTGACCATCAGTTGGAGTTTCAAGCATATTGATGCAGCGCAAGAAAGTTGATTTTCCCGAACCGGATGGACCGATGATCGCTACCACTTCACCCTGTCCTATCTCGGTGCTGATTCCCTTTAAAACCTCGAGCTTACCATAATTTTTTTTGAGTCCATCAATTTTAATCACTGCGTCTCATTCTCCTTTCAATCACTTTGCCTAAGATGGTGAGAATCATGACCATCACATAATAAATGAGACCGGCAAATAAAATCGGCTCGAAGAATTTATATGTCTCACCGCCGACAATATAAGCACGGCGCATGATATCCCCTAATCCAATAATTGTGACAACGGCTGATTCCTTCGTTAAGGAAATCAATTCGTTAACAAGGGATGGCAGGATGTTCTTGATGGCCTGCGGAAGGATAATATTAAGCATCATCCCTGAATAGGGAACCCCAAGTGCAAGTGCAGCCTCTCGTTGGCCTTTATCGACCGCTAAAATGCCTCCCCTGATAATTTCAGAGATATATGCAGCTGAATTTAGCCCGAATGCTAAAAATGCTGCTTGGAACGCTTCGATTTGAATCCCTAATATTTGTGGTGAACCAAAATAAATCAGCATTAATTGCAGCACCAAAGGGGTACCGCGAAAAATGGATGTATAAAAGTCAGCAATCCAATTCAATGGCTTGATTCTGCTGATTTTAAGTATAGATAATAATATTCCCAAAACAAATCCGATTACTGCCGCTACCGCTACAACCTTTAATGTAGTCGGCATTCCCTCCAGGATATATGGAAGGGAAGGCATAATCCTTTCAAATTCCAGATTCACTCCATTCATCCTCTCTTATGAAGGCCGTTATCTTGGGCCTTCCTCCTGCTTCATTTTATTAACAATAAAGCGCGGAAAAACGTTCAGAAGGCATTCTGAACGCTTTTCATCTCTCTGTTTTATTCAGTTTCACTGCCACCGAACCATTTTAATATTAATTTTTCCATTTCACCATTTTCCATCATTTTTTTCAACTCGGCATTGAATTCTTCAGTTAACTTGCTTCCTTTTTGGAAAGCGATTGCCGAACCGGCATCTTGATCACCAGACTTGATCAAATGGCCAACCAATTCTTTATTATCTTTCAAGTAGCCTTTTGCAACAGTATCTTCCATGATCACGGCGTCAAAACGTCCTGTTGACATTTCTTGAACAACCTCAGGAATACGATTCCGTTTTTCAACTTTCATCCCGATATCTTGGGATTTATTCAAGTCATTTGCCAATGTCTCCTGAATGGATGCAAGCTGTACGCCTACCGTTTTCCCTTTTAAATCTTCAACAGTTTTGATTTTACTGTCCTTTGTCGTGATGATCATGTTTTTAGCTGTATAGTAAATATCACTGAAATCGACTGATTGCTCACGTTTTTCTGTTGGAGTCATTCCGGAGATAACGAAATCGACCGATTTATTTTCCAGGGCAGGCACAAGACTATTAAAGTCAATGTCCTTCACTTCGACCTCATAACCTAATTTTTTTCCGATTGCTTTAGCGATATCAATGTCAAATCCTTGGATTTCATCACTTTTAGATGTTTCAACAAATTCAAATGGCGGATAATCCGCAGATGTTCCCATTACCAGGACCTTCTTGTCTTCATTGTCAGCTGTGTTCTTATCTTCTTTCTCTGATGTTCCGCATGCCGCTAAAATACCTACTAATAAAATAGAAGTAAGCAACAATGCTAACTGCTTTTTCAACTTCATTATTATTCCTCCAAAATGATATTTTCAATTCTCTTGTTATTAAATTAGGTTAGTTAAATTTCGAATAACTAATATTCATACACTAATGTGTATTTTAACACACTCTAATAATTATTCAATAACGTAAATAATAGATTCATTTTTCAGAATATTATCATAATTCAACATCTGGGCTTCGTGCTTTCTCATCAAAGGTAATATATCCGCCTCCATATCTATCTTCTTTCCCAAAAGTTCCTGACTTATGCAATTTCATGAATAAAAAAACCCACCGATTGGGCGGGTTCAGACTGTAGACAAAATTCGAACAAAAGCCAGTTTTCATATAGTTTTTTTCTAAAAAAAGTATTTCTATTGATTCCAGAAATCCGCTCCCTTTCCGCCGACTGTCTGCCAATGCCTCCTCACAAGCGCCTGTGGGGTCTCGGCTAGCCAGTTACTCGGCAGGAGTGTCGCTCATTTCTTCCATCCTTTAAGGATTACTATAAAAAAACATGAAGGATCACCTGTTCTTTAATTTGGTTCGGGATGTCCAGCCTCAGGTTTTTTTCTTAAAATTACATTCCAGTTGATTCCAGAAATCCGCTCCCTTTCCGCCGACTGTCTGCCAAGCCTCCTCAGCGCAAGCGCCTGTGGGGTCTCGGCTAGCCAGTTACTCGGCAGGAGTGTCGCTCATTTCTTCCATCCAGTTAGGATTACTATAAAAAAACATGAAGGATCACGTGTTCTTTAATTTGGTTCGGGATGTCCAGCCTCAGTTTTTTTTCTTAAAATTACATTCCAGTTGATTCCAGAAATCCGCTCCCTTTCCGCCGACTGTCTGCCAATGCCTCATTAAAGCAAGCACCTAAAGGGGCATAAAAGCCAATTATCCGGGAGGGCTGTCGTAATCGCTGCAATCCAATTATGATTTAAAGTAATAACCACCTATGATGATCTAGCCTTGTTTGAAGATCCTGTTCAGGATGAGATCATTCCGAATCTCTTTTTGTTGACAAACTAAAACCCGCCGATTGGGCGGGTTTTTAGTTTATCGATATGGATTAAACTTCTTCGCAATATTGATCGAAGTAGTCTTGTAATTTTTCTACTACAGACATCGGGTGGTGCCCTTCAATTTCATGGCGTTCTATCATGGTGATGATTTTTCCATCCTTCAGCAGTGCAAATGATGGGGATGACGGCGGATATCCTTCGAAATAGTCACGGGCTTTTTCCGTCGCCTCTTTATCTTGCCCAGCAAAAACGGTTACAAGCTGATCTGGGCGTTTATCATTATGGATTGCATGAGCAGCTGCAGGTCTAGCTATTCCCCCAGCGCAGCCACAAACTGAGTTTACCATAACAAGTGTCGTTCCTTTTTGTGCAAATACTTCCTCTACTTCTTCGGGAGTGGTCAGTTCTGTATATCCAGCAGTCTTAATCTCATCGCGAGCCTGTTTGACTACGTCGTTCATTAAAAAATTAAAATCCATATTCATGGCATTTGCTCCTTCCAAGTTTTCTCTTCAATCCTATCATAACAATTGCCTCTTCGTGATTCAATAAATTTACCTATTAAAACCGCATAATCCGTTCCGAACATGTTTAAAACGAAAAGGGAGCGGGAATCATGTGTGTAACAACAAGACTTACAAAAGGATGGGGCAGGCGTGGGGGATGATCCATGCCTGCCCCATCCCATTTATTTTTCATTAGCCTTAAATGTTTCTGCAAAAGATTGAAAGGCCTGCTTAACAGCAGCAGTGACCGTTTTATTCCCTGACATCACTTGATTCTCGAGCATAGGGAGAAGACTCTTGACGGTTTCATTTTTATAAAACATCGTTTTAAGCTGGTGATCGATCAATGAATAAAGCCATTCCCTAGATTGCATTCTTCTCCGTTCTTGAAAAACACCCGATTCCTTGGTCATTTGGGAAAATTCATTCAATACATCCCAAAGTTCAGGAATTCCTTTACCGGTTATGGCGGAACAAGTATATGCCTTTCCTGCCCAACCCTTTGTGGCTGGCTGAAGGAAGTGCAAGATTCTGCTATATTCGGATTTCGTCCTAATCGCCAGGGGGAGGTTCTCGCCGTCGGCCTTATTGACAACAATTCCGTCCACAAGTTCCAGAATCCCTTTTTTCATCCCTTGCAATTCATCTCCGGCACCCGTTAGGACAAGGAGCATGAAGAAGTCGACCATACTTCGAACTATAGCTTCACTCTGACCGACCCCGACAGTTTCTATCAATATCACATCAAATCCTGCCGCTTCACAAAGCAACATCGTTTCCCTCGTTTTGCGGTGAACCCCGCCCAGAGTTCCTTCGGATGGTGAAGGTCTTATGAAGGCATGGGGGTTTCTAGCCAGTTCCTCCATCCTTGTCTTATCGCCCAGTATACTTCCGCCATTGACCGAAGAGCTTGGGTCGACGGCTAGAACGGCAACCTTATGGCCCCTGTCACATAAGTAGGTTCCGAACGTCTCGATGAAGGTACTTTTCCCGGCACCGGGCACTCCGGAAATCCCGATGCGCATTGAGTTCCCTGTATGAGGAAGGATGGCTTGCAATAATTCCTGTGCATGATCCAAATGGTGGGATGCATTGCTTTCAACCAATGTAATCCCTTTGGCTAGCTTGGCCCTGTCCCCTTTTATGATTCCCTCTTTAAGTTCATGGACCGGTATGTTTACATTATGTTTTTTGACGAATTTGCTTTTTGAAGGTTTGTTTTGGCTGGCTGCTAATTCCACACCTGGCTTTAATGAAGAAGCAAAACCTTCCTTATTGTTAAGATCGACCCACTCCGGCTTCTTGTCTTCACTCATTATTGGGCCACTTCCTCATATCCGAGGCGATTGTATATTTCCTGAAGCACTTTCTTTGCTGCCTGAGGAATGACCGTCCCAGGTCCAAAAATGGCTGTAGCGCCATTTTCCATAAGATAATCATAATCCTGTGCAGGGATGACGCCGCCTACGATCACTATGATGTCCTCTCGTCCCAAGTTCTTCAGTTCCGTCATAAGCTGCGGCAACAATGTTTTATGGCCGGCAGCTAGGGAACTCATTCCGACTACGTGCACATCATTTTCCACGGCCTGGATGGCGGTTTCTTTCGGTGTTTGGAATAATGGACCGATATCGACATCATAGCCTAAATCCGCAAACCCCGTTCCGACTACTTTAGCTCCGCGATCATGACCGTCCTGGCCCATTTTAGCCATTAACAAACGCGGTCTTCTTCCTTCATTTTCAAGGAATTCTTCCGTCATGCGGACGACTTCCTCAATTTCCGCTTCTTTTGAGTATGCCGAGCTGTATACGCCGCTGATAGAACGGATCGTTGCTTTGTGACGTCCAGCCACCTCTTCGATCGCATCGGAGATTTCACCTAATGAAGCCCGTACTCTTGCTGCTTGCACAGCCAGTTCAAGAAGGTTACCCTCTCCAGTTCTGGCCGCCATTGAAAGCGCTTTAAGAGCTTCATCCACCTTTGCCTGATCACGTTTCGCCTTCAATTCGCTCAATCGCTTAAGCTGACTTTCGCGAACTGCTGTATTGTCAATCTCCAGTATTTCAATCGGATCTTCTTTTTTCAACCGATACTTATTGACGCCTACGATCGTTTCATCTTGAGAATCGATTTTAGCCTGACGCTTTGCAGCGGCTTCCTCGATCCTCATTTTTGGAAGGCCGGTTTCAATTGCCTTCGCCATTCCTCCCAGACCTTCGATTTCCTCTATGTGAGCCCAAGCCCGTTCGATCAATTCATTAGTGAGCGATTCTACATAGTAAGAACCTGCCCATGGATCGATTACTTTTGTGATTCCGGTTTCCTCCTGCAGATAGAGCTGTGTATTACGTGCAATACGTGCCGAGAAATCCGTTGGCAGGGCAATGGCCTCATCCAATGCGTTCGTATGGAGCGACTGTGTATGTCCAAGTGCAGCCGCATGCGCTTCAATAAGGGTCCTTGCGACATTGTTAAACGGATCCTGCTCAGAAAGGCTCCAGCCGGAGGTTTGGGAATGAGTCCTCAATGCCATCGCTTTATTATTTTTCGGTTCGAATTGTTTCATCAGTTTTGACCAAATGAAACGAGCCGCCCGCATTTTCGCCACTTCCATGAAATAGTTCATTCCTACAGCCCAGAAGAATGACAGGCGTGGTGCAAATTTATCGATATCAATGCCTGCTTTCATTCCGGTACGTGCATACTCAAGCCCATCCGCCAACGTATAGGCAAGTTCGATATCAGCCGGCGCCCCCGCTTCTTGCAGATGATAACCGGAGATGGAAATGGAATTGAACTTGGGCATATATTTGGAAGTATACTCAAAGATATCAGCTATGATTTTCATGGACATTTCAGGCGGGTAGATATACGTATTCCTAACCATGTATTCCTTTAAGATGTCATTTTGAATCGTGCCTGAAAGCTTATCCTGTGTTACGCCTTGTTCTTCAGCTGTCACGATATAAAACGCAAGGATCGGTAATACTGCACCGTTCATTGTCATTGACACGGACATCTGATCAAGCGGAATGCCGTCGAACAGGATCTTCATGTCAAGAATGGAATCAATGGCAACTCCCGCCTTCCCCACATCACCGACAACGCGCGGATGATCGGAGTCATAACCGCGGTGTGTAGCTAAATCAAAAGCAACTGAGAGCCCTTTTTGCCCCATCGCCAGATTACGTCTGTAAAACGCATTGGATTCCTCAGCAGTCGAAAAACCTGCATACTGCCGTACCGTCCAAGGACGATTGACATACATCGAAGGATAGGGACCCCTTGTAAAAGGAGCGATGCCTGGCACACTTTCCATATGCTCCAGGCCGCGAATATCTTCCTCAACATAAAGCGGTTTGATTTTTATTTGTTCATTGGTTTCAAACAGAAGATCCTCAATGTTTTTCCCAACGGCCTTTTCGACTTCCTTTTTCCATGCTTCCACTGTACCTTTCATCTCGGACTTAGCAGGATTTATAGCAGAAAAATTCGGTTTTTTCATTTCAGTTCACCCCTAGCTTCTGCAATAATTCAAGTAAAATGGATATTGCATTCATTTTAACATGGATAAAATCTTTGACCCCGGCTTCTCTTAGTGTAATCTCCAATTCTTCTTGCTGCTTGCCGGCACTATAAATAGTGATTTCAGGGAATTGCTTTTTAATTTCTTTGATGATGACTGGCGCTAATTCCGAATAGTCACCATCACTGCCGCAAAGACAATAGATTGGGAGCTTGGTCGCAGCTACATAATCGATTGCTTCCTCAACGGTTTGACATCCCTTACTGCCGATTGTTTCAATACCACCTGCTGCCGCAAGACTTTGAACGAAATCTGCACGAGGTTTATAGGATTTGAGATTTATCAAATTAATTAAACCGATAGTTGGAGCCATTCCGCTTATTCCTTTAAACTTTTCACTGCGTAGTCTTATCCGTTCGAACTGACTGGATACCCGTTCCAATTCAAGTGGGGTAATGCCAACCGGCTTCGCAACTTTCATATACGACACATGTTTATCCTTTGTGGTGTTTTTAATCTTATCAGCGGGATTCGGATATACATTCGTTCCGATGATACTTTCTTTTCTGAAAGCCGCATTTTGAACTCTTTCTTGGTAAACTTCAGCTATTTCTTTCTGAAGGGTACCTTGTTTAATTAGCTCCAGAATCCCTCCAGCTGCATCGATTTCAAGGAATTTTGCCCAAGCCTTTTCAGCCAATTCATCCGTTAGTTGCTCAACATACCATGAACCGCCAGCAGGATCGACAACTGTTGTAATATTTGTTTCTTCTTTTAAAATCAAATGAGTATTACGGGCAATTCTTTCTGAAAACTCATCGGTTTCACCGGTTGCGTGTGTAAATGGATGGATTTGAAGATATTGAATGCCTCCAATAGCTGCTGCAAAAGCTTGGTTCGTGGTCCGAAGAATATTGACGTGCTGATCATATAGCGTTTCCGTCAACTCGGAAGTTACGGCATGTATCGTCATTTTAAAATGGTCCGATGCTGTATCGAAAGCTTCTGCAAGACCTGCCCAAAGCCTTCTGGCAGCCCTCAGTTTAGCGATGGACATGAAGTAATTTGAACCCATTGCAAACGAGAATACTATTTTTTCGGAAACCGCAGCAATAGAAAGCCCCTGCTTTTGCCCTTCCAATAGATATTGGACGGCTGCCGATAATCCGTAAGCTATTTCTTGTACGGCATTGGCTCCTCCATTATGGTAGACTGCCGTATTAATCAAAACTGTTTTTAAATCACTGCCTACCTTCTGATAATCCTGGATCGTCTTCAGCCAGTCTGCAAAATAGTTATCCGTATCTTCTGGCAGCTGACCGCAAATGAGCCATTCTGCAATTGGATCTTCAGCAATGACGCCTGTCAATTGGGTATTTTGTGCTTCGGCAACAGCTTTGAATTGAGGGAATAATTCTTTTTGTTTCCCCTTAAGGTCAATGAAAACCGGCATTTCTTTTAATGGGATTTCCTTAAACAATGTTTCAGCCCTTGCTCCCCCGGAAAGCAATCGTGCAGGGTATGCCACGACATTTTGACCGCGCTTGAATGAAGCCCTCATCTTTTCATTTGCTTCTTCAGCCGTGATACCGCTTACAGGTTGAACGACAAGCCAAGGTTTGTCATGATATCCCGTTGGGGACGTTCCTCGGGTGAAAGGGAAAAATCCTGGCAATTCAGCTACTTTTTCCGTTGATTCCGCCTTTTCTGTATAGAGTGGATATAAATCGATGCCCTCATATGTATTCGTTTTAAGCTTTTCTACACTTTTCCCTTTTAAACTTACTTCCGCAGCTTCTTTCCACTCTTCAAAAGAAGGCTTAGGAAAGGTTATGTTTTTTACATCTTTAAGTTCCATCTGTAATCGCTTTCTTATCCTCATACGCCCTCTTCCTTCATTGGTAGAACGAACGCTCAGTCAGTTTTGGATAAGAAAACCACCCTCCCGTCAATTTGATCTGGATTATACTAACATTCTACCATAATTTTCTTGAAATTTAAGACAATAGAAATTAGCAAACCTGTTATTAGGGAAATCACTAGCCTATTTTGCCTCTTCACATCAAGTACAGCCCCTGACCTGTATTAGAACAGCCCTTAATAAAATAATAGCAAAAATAAAATTTTTGTCGATGTTTTTCTACGGAAAAGCGAAGTGCAAAAAAAAAGGAAGGACCTTCCGGCCTTCCTTTTCTTCATTTTAGTATATGGGAGTGTTGTCTTTGGAAATCTTTTCGATGATTTCTTTAACCCTCGCGAGGAATCGTCCGCATACCAGTCCGTCCAAAACACGATGATCAAGTGATAAACAGAGATTCACCATATCTCGTACTGCAATCATGTCATTAATGACCACTGGACGTTTTACAATCGTTTCAACCTGTAAAATGGCTGCCTGTGGATAATTGATGATTCCCATTGACTGGACAGAACCGAATGAGCCAGTGTTATTAACAGTGAACGTACCACCTTGCATATCCTCTGCTTTTAACTTACCTGACTTCACTTTGGATGCAAGTTCCTGTATTTCCCTTGCTATACCTTTGATTGATTTTTCATCTGCATTTTTAATGACCGGAACAAATAGGGCATCTTCAGTTGCAACGGCTATCGATATATTGATTTCTTTCTTTTGTACGATTTTTTCGCCGGCCCACATCGAATTCAGTTCTGGAAATTCCGTAAGGGCTTGAGCAACCGCTTTTACGAAAAAGGCAAAGTACGTTAAATTATAGCCTTCTTTTTGTTTAAAATCGGATTTTAGATTATCACGCAACTTCACCATATTGCTGGCGTCAACTTCCACCATCGTCCAAGCATGCGGAATTTCGTGCTTACTTTTCAACATATTGGACGCAATTGCCTTACGGATGCCGGTGACCGGTATTTCCTTGTCACCAGCCGCAGTCGGCACGTTTGTTACAGGACTTGTTTGACGATTGACTTGAGGGGCGATCTCTTCAGGAGCCGCATCGGAAATTGCGGAAGGCTCATCCGCCTTAGGAAGATTCCCTGATTCAACAAGTTTCAGTAAATCTTTACGGGTGATCCGTCCCTCATTCCCCGTTCCTTTAACTTTTGATAGATCGATTCCATGCTCCTGGGAAAGTTTTAACACAGCTGGTGAATAGCGAGCTTTCCTTGATGGTTCTGCCGCTTGCTGTACATCTCTTATAACAGGTGCATCAACTTTTTCCTCATTATGAGAAATTTGCCCAGCATTTTCATTATCCGTCTTTCCCGTTTCAACTTCAATCGAGCAAATGACTTCTCCGACTGCCAATGTTTGATTCTCATCCGCTTTCAATTCCTTGATGATGCCGGTGAAGGAAGAAGGAACCTCAGCATTTACTTTATCCGTCATCACTTCAGCTAGCGGGTCGTATTTCGTGACATGATCTCCAGGCTTCACAAGCCATTTACTGATGGTTCCCTCTGTGACACTTTCGCCTAGTTGGGGCATCTTCATTAATTCCATAGCCATAATTCGTTCCTCCTTCTTAACAGTCATTAATACTCGGCCAATTCCCTCATTGCTTTTTCCACTTTATCGGGATTCACCATGAAATGTTTTTCCATCGTTGGCGCATAAGGCATGGCAGGTACATCCGGGCCGGCCAATCGTTTTACAGGGGCATCCAAATCAAAAAGGCAATGCTCGGCAATTATGGCTGCGACCTCACTCATGATGCTTCCTTCTTTATTATCTTCCGTAACCAGTAATACTTTCCCCGTTTTAGAAGCTGCTTCTATGATGGCATCCTTATCCAAAGGGTACACGGTACGCAAGTCAAGAACATGTGCAGAAATTCCATCTGCAGCTAATTTTTCTGCTGCCTGAAGGGCAAAATGCACACAAAGGCCATAGGAGATGACTGTAATGTCTTCCCCTTCCCTTTTCACATCCGCCTTACCGATTGGAAGTACATAATCTTCAGTAGGCACCTCACCCTTGATCAAGCGGTATGCACGTTTATGTTCAAAGAAAAGCACTGGGTCTTCATCGCGAATGGCAGCTTTAAGCAAACCCTTTACATCATACGGAGTGGAAGGCATCACAATTTTCAAGCCCGGCTGATTGGCAAAGATCGCTTCAACCGATTGCGAATGATAAAGAGCTCCATGAATTCCCCCTCCATATGGAGCACGGATTACCATAGGACAGCTCCAGTCATTATTGGAACGGTATCTGATTTTGGCTGCCTCTGAAACGATTTGGTTAATGGCTGGCATGATGAAATCAGCGAATTGCATCTCGGCTATCGGCCGAAGCCCATACATGGCGGCTCCAATTCCAACTCCTGCG
The DNA here is from genome assembly GCF_046715815.1 of Peribacillus sp. S4. Classification (NCBI taxonomy): domain Bacteria; kingdom Bacillati; phylum Bacillota; class Bacilli; order Caryophanales; family Bacillaceae; genus Peribacillus; species Peribacillus sp. S4. The sequence continues at coordinate 3,628,262 of NZ_CP175708.1, forward strand.
ATTGCAGATTCTGCGAGCGGGGTATCGATGACCCTGTCTTCACCGAATTGGTCGTATAAACCATTAGTGGCTTTAAAGACCCCACCTTTTTTTCCTACATCCTCTCCCAATACGAATACACGGGAATCTCGTTCCATCTCTTCCCTCATTGCCATTGTCACGGCATCTATATAAGAAATCACTGGCATTCTATTACCCCCTTACTTTTGTGCATACACATGATTCATAGCACTTTCAGCCTTTGGATATGGAGCACTTTCAGCATAATCGGTTGCTTCGTTGACTATCTTCATTACTTCATCATTCATTTGTTTCTCAAGGTCATCATCCATGATTCCCACTTCTTTTAAATAGGCTCCAAACGTCATTATGGAATCCTTCGTTTTGGCTTCGGCCACTTCGTCCGCCGTCCGGTAGCTTCGGTCATCATCATCACTTGAATGTGGTGTGAGCCTGTATGAGACGGTTTCCACTAGTGTAGGGCCTTCTCCCCTTCGTCCACGGTCAGCCGCTTCTTTCACCGCAGCATACACGGCCAATGGATCATTGCCATCCACCGTTATTCCAGGCATCCCATAGCCAATCGCCCTGTCGGAAACATTTTCACACGATAGCTGTTTCTCTATAGGAACGGAAATCGCATATTTATTATTTTCACACATGAAAATGACCGGTAGCTTATGCACACCTGCAAAGTTAGCCCCTTCATGAAAATCGCCCTGATTGGATGAACCTTCCCCAAACGTTACGAAAGTCACCAAATCCTTACCTTCCATCTTCCCTGCAAGGGCAATTCCGACTGCATGCGGGACCTGTGTCGTTACAGGCGATGAACCAGTGACGATCCTATTTTTCTTTTGACCAAAATGACCTGGCATTTGGCGCCCGCCGGAATTGGGATCTTCCTCTTTCGCGAAACCTGAAAGCATCAAATCTTTTGCGGTCATTCCGAAGGTAAGCACCACACCTACATCCCGGTAATAAGGCAGTACATAATCCTTTTGCCGATCAAGCGCAAACGCTGCCCCAACCTGTGCAGCTTCTTGCCCCTGGCAGGAAATCACGAAGGGAATTTTCCCGGATCGGTTTAAAAGCCACATGCGCTCATCAATTCTGCGGGACAAAAGCATTGTCCGGTACATATCTAAAACCGTTTCCTCATTTAAGCCTAATTGTTCATGACGTTTTTCTACCATCATAAAACCTCCTGACCTTATTCTTTAAGAATGTATGGCACGTCCATCGACAGCAAGGGCCGCCTCCCCGATTGCTTCGGAAAGACTTGGGTGCGGATGAATTGTCTTGCCTATCTCCCAAGGTGTCGCATCAAGCACTTTTGCAAGTCCAGCTTCTGAAATCATATCCGTAACATGTGGCCCGATCATATGAACGCCCAGTATATCATCCGTTTTCTTATCGGCGATGATTTTGACAAAACCATCCGCTTCCCCAAAAACAAGGGCCTTACCGACTGCACGGAATGGGAATTTCCCTATTTTAAGGTCATAGCCTTCCTTATTTGCCTGATCTTCCGTCAAACCGACACTTGCAGCCTCAGGGCTTGAATACACACATTTAGAAATGAGCGAATAATCCAGCGGTTCCGGTTTTTTGCCTGCAATATGTTCAACGGCCGTAATACCTTCATGGGAGGCAACGTGTGCCAATTGCAGACCGCCGATACAGTCACCGATCGCATAGATATGTGATTCCTTCGTTTGGAAGAAGTCATTGGTTTCAATAAAACCTTTTTCTTTCACAATCTCCGTATTTTCAAGGCCAATCCCTTCAACATTTGCTGACCTTCCTACGGAAACCAGCATTTTTTCAGCTGTGAATTCCTCTACCGAACCTTTGACTTCAGCAGAAATGGATACTGACTCACCCGTTTTCAGGGTTTCAGGCAATACCTTGGCACCTGTAACAAATTTGACGCCTTTTTTCGTTAGGAGACGAAGCATTTCACTGGAAATATCATTGTCTTCTGTCGGGATGATTCTATCTGCATATTCCAGTACTGTCACTTCCACACCAAAATCATTGAGCATCGAAGCCCATTCAATGCCGATAACTCCACCGCCTACAATAATCATCGATTTTGGCAGGCTCTCAAGCTTTAGAGCTTCATCCGATGTAAGCACCATTTCCCCATCAACCGCTAAACCAGGCAGTGTCCTCGGACGCGAACCGGTTGCAATGATGACATTCTGGGGAATGAGCATTTCATTTTCACTGCCATCATTCATTTCCACGGAAATTGTCCCAGGCATCGGTGAAAATATAGAAGGACCAAGTATACGCCCTAACCCTTCATAAACCGTTATCTTTCCTTGTTTCATCAAGTGCTGAACTCCTTTATAGAGTTGATCGACCACTTTAGTCTTTCTTTCCTGCACTTTAAGGAAATCTACCTTTACATCCCCGGTAACAATACCGAATTCCTCACTTTTCACTGCAGTCTGATAAACTTCCGCACTCCTTAAAAGTGCTTTCGAAGGGATACAGCCTTTATGTAAACACGTTCCGCCGAGCTTGCCTTTCTCCACGACAGCCGTTTTCAATCCTAATTGAGCAGCCCTTATTGCCGCCACATACCCGCCTGTTCCTCCTCCGAGGATAACGAGGTCAAATTCTTCAGCCAAAACCACTCCTCCTCACAAATACATTCAATTTGTCACCATTTTTACTTGCCCTATGTTTATTACGTTATCCATGTTGAAAATTCCTGTGTTTATTTAAAAAAACACAGGAATCTAATCTTGTAAAATTACATTCATTTTCTTCCATTCAGGATATGTTTTTCATTTTGCAGGAATTGGCTCCTTGAATTCCTCATGCGAGCAATTCGCTCCTCTGCCATCCTATCCGCTGCTTTATAAGTTGGGATTTGATCACGTTTTGCAATCTCGATGACTCTTTCAATTGTATCATAAACCGTTTCCACTTTCTTAAGGGCTCTTTCCCGATTATACCCTAAAAGCTCATCGGCCACGTTTATGACTCCCCCTGCATTAATTACATAATCAGGAGCATATATAATCCCTTTTTCATGAATTTGATCGCCATGAACAGTTTCCTTTAATTGATTATTCGCAGCACCTGCAATGACCTTCGCCCTGATTTGATTGATTGTTTGATCATTTATGACAGCCCCTAATGCACAAGGTGCATAAATATCACATTCGACTCCATAAATTTCATCTGGATTCACTGCAGTCGCCCCAAAGGATTCAACCGCACGGGCTACGCTTTCTTTATTGATATCCGTAACGATGAGCTTGGCGCCCTCCTCATGAAGATGACGGCATAAGTTATAAGAAACATTCCCGACACCTTGGACTGCAATCACTTTGCCTTCTAAGGAATCAGTTCCGAATGCCTCTTTTGCAGCAGCCTTCATACCGCGGTATACCCCATATGCCGTTACTGGGGAAGGGTTACCCGAAGAACCGAATGCAGGGGAAATCCCTGTGACAAAATCCGTCTCCTCATGAATGAGATCCATATCCTCAACCGTTGTACCTACATCTTCAGCTGTTATATAACGGCCATTCAGCCCTTGGATATACCTTCCGAATGCACGGAACATTTCTTCATTTTTATCCTTACGCGGATCGCCGATGATGACTGTTTTCCCCCCGCCTAAATTCAAGCCGGCAGCGGCGTTTTTATATGTCATTCCTCTCGAAAGCCTTAAGGCATCTTCAATGGCATCTTCTTCAGATGCATACGTCCACATCCTTGTGCCTCCAAGCGCAGGCCCTAATGTTGTATCATGAATGGCAATAATCGCTTTCAAACCCGATTGTTTATCCTGACAGAATAGCAGTTGCTCGTAATCATACTTCTCAAGATATTTAAAAATTTCCATAAAGGAATCCTCCCTAGATGTTTTAATACATGTCAGATATGAGACTAATGAATTTCTCCTCATTCTTACTTGTTCCTACGTTCGTTTTAAATAAAATCCGCTACTCACATGATATTTTCCCCATGGGGAATGGTTCCCTTGAAAAACCCATGCACCTTTAAATATGCAAATAACATGCCAATAAAATACATAATCAACATCTTTTTATCCAAAAAAAGGACATGCTGGTTAATATGTCGGGCAACTATAGCCTATAACAAATTCAAAAAAATTTCATGTCAGAAGTGGAGTCTCGCTTAAATTAAAATAAATCAGAAAATTCCATGCATTATTTTTCATAGTGTGCAAATAATTGCATGCAAAATTTTTCACAGTTTTAGTTTTTCCATTTTATAATATAGATTTCTAACTGAAATCCCCAGCGCTTTTGCCGTAAGTGTTTTATTTCCCTTGTGGGTATGGAACGCTTGCTCAATGATTTCGGCTTCATACTGGTCTATTATCTCCGAGAGCGGTTTCCCCGATACGTAGCCGGAAGGCTTCATTAATAATTTCTCTTGATTTAATGGAAGCTCTTCGATAAAATCCGGAATATGATGGATATCAATGATTGTCTCGTTCAATTTCATGAAAATGATTGCCCGTCCTAAGATATTTTCCAGTTCCCTCACATTTCCCGGCCAGTTATAGATTTGCATCTTATGTATAGCTGCTGCTGTAATTCCCTCTATGCTCCGTCCATACTCCTGATTGATTTTATTAATCAAATGCTCCGCCAATTCTCTCAAATCTTCTTTTCTCTTTCTTAATGGAGCAATGAAAATAGGCATGCGGTTCAGCCTGAAATATAAGTCTTCCCTGAATGATCCTTTTGCGATCGCCTGTTCAAGATTGATGTTCGTAGCAGCTATGACCCGGACATTGATGGGGATCGGCTTCGTCCCCCCCACCCTGACAATTTCCTTTTCTTGTAAAACCCGCAGTAATTTAGCTTGGATGTTGGCTGGCAATTCACCAATTTCGTCCAAAAAGATACTCCCTTGATTTGCCTCTTCAAAAAAACCGACCTTTCCGCCCCTGCTTGCCCCGGTAAAGGCTCCTTCATCATAACCGAATAGTTCACTTTCAAGTAATGATTCCGAGATGGCAGCACAATTTACCCGAACGAATTTATTGAACTTCCTATCGCTCGCATTATGGATGGCATGTGCAAATAACTCTTTTCCCGTCCCTGATTCCCCTCTTAATAAAACAGTAGCAGGTGTTCTAGCCGATAATTTCGCCTGTTCAATGGGAAGCTTCATCTCTTCGGAAGCCCCAATTATATCATCAAAGGAATATTTGGCCTGCAATGTCCGGATGATCTGTCTTGCCCGATTAAGTTCGTGGGTCAAGGCTTGAATTTCCGATACATCATGAATGACGCCAACACTTCCTTTCAGGCACCCATCCACGATGATTGGAGCAACATTCACGATCACTTCCTTGTGTTTTGGGCCGACACGCATATTGACACCACGAACAGGTTTTTTTGTCTGAAGCACTTTCATATGCATACTTTCGCCTTCGTAAATATCGATGGAAGCCGGTTTACCGATCACTTGGGTCTTTGTTAAGCCAGTGATTCTTGTATATGCCGGATTGATCAAAAGCCCCCTTCCTTGATCATCCACAACAGATATGGCTTCATCACTGGATTGAATGATTGCCTGGAGCATCGTCTGTATCTCTTTTAAATCAGTGATCTGCTCCGCCAATTGCACAGCTTCCATCTTATTCCTAAACACGGCAAAAGCCCCTATGATTTCCTTATCGGCATTCACCAGAGGTATCCTTGTCGTTATGAGTTCCATCCCATTGCCAAGGGTGATTTCCTGATTCACTTCTTTTTGGTTCGTTTGCATCACTCGCAGCAATCCTGTTGATGGGATGAAATCTTTGATCTGTCTCCCAATTACATCCTCGCGCTTTGTGTCTGATGCACGTTCCGCACTATCATTGAACATGATGATGAATCCTTCATGGTCAATCACCACCATCCCTTCACTGGTCGTATTAAGGATCAAATCCATTTTTGCGGAGGTATTCTCCAATTTACTTATTAAACGATTTTTCTCTTCAAACAACTTAGTCATAATGAGGGCGACACTTCCAGGAATGAGAATCGTTTGTTCGCCCATGTCCCTTTTTATCTTTTTATAGACAGACGGGTCACCGGTCGTATCAAATATGATGTCCAAATCCCACTTCAATCCCATGCTCCAATTAGTCACGGTAGGAATCCTCCGTTCCTTCGCAGCAAGCATCCCTTCAGCGGATTCATTCGTATCAGCCATACAAACAATGGAGAATACTTCACTTTCCGATAGGAGTTTCAACACGGTCGTCCCTCCCACTCCTCCCCCTACTATCATGACCTTTTGCATCAGCCATCCCCCTTAAGAAATAATTACCCCTTTAAATAGATCATTCCCTGCAATTTTTTTCATACTCCACACCATTTTACCATATCGGCCCCCATTAAAAACAGCCGCCAACTCCCAGTCATTATCTAGATTCCCGTTACTTGACAAATAATTTATATCCTTTATCATTTTTTAAAGATGGAATTTTCGGAAGGGATTTGACTGCATGAAACGTTTAATCGCTTTTTTGATTCTTTTTATACCCGGTGCCTTTGCTGCCTATGGCATAAAAATAATGAGGGACATGGTATTCGGTATTTTACAGCCTCCCTATCCATTCCTTTGGCTGCAATTTTTAATAGGACTGCTCATTACGATAGGCGGAATAGCCTTTATCGCCGGCTTCGTCCTACATCGAGATCGAAAACAAAATAAGGTCCAGAGCAGGTTCAATAAATTTTAAACGCAAAAAGAAGGTGCCTTGTATGGCACCTTCTCAGTTTGTAGACAAAAGGGGGTCGGAATTAAAAAATTCTGAACCCCTTTTGAAATTCCCTTTAAATTTTCGCCTAAAGTTAAGAGATTGGGGCTCTACGAGCCCACATGTTAGGCCATTTTTGGACCTCGCCATGTCCAATTGGCCATCTTCTTTAAATTAATGGCAGCGAAAGTAAGCATCGCCTGCATCAAGTCCCCTTAAAGTAGTCCAACGCATACCATGCTTTTCTTTTGCATCTGCGAATACACGCTCAATCGTTTCTTTACGTTTTGCACATATAGGTTTTACATCTTGATGGTGACGCAGATGATCTGCTTCTTCCACACGTGTTTGCCAGATATGCCTTGTCACCACTTTTTGACAGTCTTTGCTTTCTGTACACCGAGATAAAAATGAGCATGTTGTACAAATTTGTTTTGGCGATTTGTACTCGCGATAGCCCTCTTTATTTGTTGTTGAGTACTTTAAAGTTTCGCCCGAAGGTCAAAGGTAACAATCAAAATGTTCATCGGATACATAGTCCTGTTTGCGGAAAAATCCTTCTTTGGTGCGAGGACGTGTATAAGGTAAAGCCGGTATGATTTCTTTGTTAAATAGGTAGCTTGTAATCGCTGGTGTTTTATAAGCTGCATCTGCGGCAACGGCTTCCGCTTTTCCAACTTTCTCAATCACTTGTTCAACTAGTGGCTCTAAGATCTGACTGTCATGTATATTTCCAGGTGTTACAATCGTTCCCAATACAAAACCGTTGCGGTCTGCGGCCGCGTGGAATGAATAGGCAAACTGTTTTGTTCGTTCATCTTTCACATAGTAGCCACTCTCAGAATCCGTTGTACTTTCTTTAATCTCTTTGGTCTCTTCTTTATCAAATTTATCTAGTGGAAAAGGCTTTTTTCCATGGTTTTCACGATCTTGATTGATTTCTTCTTGAAGACGTCCTTGATACGCTCGTGTTTCTTTACGAACGATTTTCTTATTTCCGTTTATTCGCACTGGCTTTCACATGTATGGAATCCACGAAAACGTGTTCAGCACTTATTAACTTTTTATTAGCAGCTGTCATTAATATGCAAAAGTTGTTCCATCTAAAAGGTAAGACAAAGTTGATTGGAACGGAAGGTACGAGACTCCTGCGGGAAAAGCGCGTCTAGGGGAGACCCCGCAGGCGAAAGCCGAGGAGGCTCCACGACCGCCCGCGGAAAGCGAGTGCCTGGAGTGGAAATCAACGTCCAAATAGACAAACTCGATTTTCATCGAGTTTGTCTATAGTCTGAGAAGGTGCCTTGTATGGCACCTTCTTTCTTTATCTTGACTTCAATTCTTCTCTTATCCGTACCGCTGCTTTGGGGAAATCGGTTATGATGCCGCTGCACCCCAATTTGAATAACCGCTTCATCTCGGTTTCTTCATTAATGGTATAGGGCCTTACAGGAACACCCATACTAACCGATGATTGAATGAGTGCATCAGGGGCAGCACGGATATTTGGGTGAATTGCACTTCCGCCTATTGCCTTGGCATATATCCACGGCATGTATAGGCCATCCCTATATAGCGGTGCCGTTTCCAATTCTGGTGCCAATCGATGACAATTGACCAAACTGTAATGATTGAAAGAAGAAAGGATTATCCTTTCCTCCATTTCGTAGGTACGGATGAGCCGGATGACTTTCTCTTCCAAGCCTGGATACAGAAAAACCGTATTTTTCAATTCAATATTGCAAAAAAGCTGATTATCATTAAGCCAAATAAACAGTTCTTCAAGCGTGGGGATCTTTTCTTCACCAAAATTACCCTTATGGGTTGCGGAAGCATTAAGGGTTTTCAACTCCTTTAATGTCCGGTCTTTTACATACCCCGAGGCATTCGTGGTCCGATCGAGCTTTTCATCGTGGATGATGACCACTTCTCCATCTTTCGAGAGCTGGACATCCGTTTCAATTCCGTCCGCACCGACACGGGCAGCTTCCTTGAACGCCGACATCGTATTTTCCGGATGAGTTCCTGCAGAGCCTCGATGTGCAAAGATTAAGGTCATGATGAAACGCCGCCTCTCTCAAAAATTGTTATACACCGATTTTATGAACAGAAACAGCAAATTATTTTCATCTAGATCAATTCTACAATCAAAACGCAGGTGATTATTTTCTGCATAGAAGGTTCCTTTCCTCAAATCACTCCATTCCCTTTTACTATGTGCCGCTTTTTAAACCAAACAAAAACGCCTTTTATTTATGGGATTTGCTGCAAAATCCAATAAATAAAAGGCGTTTAATTTTTTTAACCGGCGTAAAAAGATTTGAAGTTGCCGATTAGAAAAAATCACGAAGCAACTTCTTCCTGTCCTTTACCTCCAGACGGAGAGTTCCTATTTATATTTAGCGGCTCTAGCCTTTATAAGGTCAATAGTTACCCTGAGTCTTAACAACCGGTATTACCCTACCCCTGTCAAGAAGCTTTATGTTCGAGGCGCAGCTTATCGGCAACCATGGCAATGAATTCGGAATTTGTAGGTTTTGCCTTTGTCATGCTTACGGTATAGCCGAAAAGAGATGATATGGATTCTATATTTCCACGGCTCCAGGCCACTTCAATCGCATGCCGGATAGCACGTTCAACTCGGCTGGCCGTAGTATTGTATTTTTTTGCGATATCCGGATATAAAACTTTTGTGATGGAACCCAATAATTCTATATCATTATATACCATGGATATGGCTTCCCTTAAATACAAATAGCCCTTAATATGTGCAGGCACTCCAATCTCGTGAATGATGCTTGTGATGCTTGCATCAAGGTTCTTCGGTTTGGATTCATTTTGGGGACGATAGCTAAATTGACTATGATTTTTTAAAACCGCCTGCCCTTTACCGCTTACCTGACGGATGTGATTGGCCAGATTTTCCATATCAAATGGTTTCAGGATGAAATAAGACGCACCCAAATCAACTGCTTTTTTCGTAACATCTTCTTGACCAAAGGCAGTAAGCATTATCACATTAGGCATGGCACCCCGTTTTACTTCACGAAGTTTCTCAAGTACACCTAACCCATCTAAATGAGGCATGATAATATCGAGGATCAAAATATCCGGATCAACGCTTTCTAGCATACCCAGGCAATCTTGACCGTTATGTGCCACCCCAATCACTTCCATGTCTTCCTGTGCAGAAATGTATTCTTCCAGAAGGCCAACAAGTTCTCTATTATCATCTACAACGCACACCTTAATTTTTTTCACGCTTGATTTCCTCCTCAACTACAATTGGTCTTTTTTTCTATATGACTAAATTCTATTGTAATTGAACTTTTCGACAATGGAAACTAAATTCCTTTTATTTTTGAAAAAATATAAGGAATTCAATATTATTCTCCGGATATCTCTTGTTTTCGACTTCGTTTGCTATTGGAATAAACCGTTTGTCGAAAAATCTTCATATCGTTTTCATTTTATCACATCGTTCCAAAAAAACCTCTATTTTTTGAAGAAATCAAAATTAATTCCGACCTAAACCTATGCTAATCATAATTTTCCATTAAAAAGGGGCATCCAAAAGGATACCCGGATTCTTAGCTTGCCTTTTCATAATTATCTTTGTCGTATATATTTATACCGGCTTCGTTTAACATCCATTCGATATGGACTCCATACCCACTTGTAGGATCATTAACGAATACATGGGTGACTGCACCGATTAATTTCCCATTTTGAATGATAGGACTGCCGCTCATACCTTGAACGATCCCACCCGTTTTTTGAAGCAATTCTTTATCCGTCACTTTTAAGACCATTCCTTTGATTGCAGGAAACTTCTGTGGGATGGAACTGACGATTTCGACATCGAATTCCTCCACTTCAGAACCATTCACCACTGTAAGGATTTTTGCTGGCCCTTCCTTTACCTCATGGGAAAGGGTGATGGGGAGTGGTTTGTCGTTAATTCCATTTTTAAAGTCTTGATTTAATTTCCCAAAAATGCCAAAGGGACTATTACGATTGATATTTCCTATTTTTTCTTTATTGGAAGAAAAGCGTGCCAATTTTTCTCCCGGATCACCATTGCTTCCTTTTTCGATGGAAGTGACCGTCGATTGAACGATCTGTCCGTCCTTAACAACAATCGGCTTTTTTGTATCCATATCGGATATGACATGTCCCAACGCCCCATATTTTTTTGAATCCGGGTGATAAAACGTCATCGTTCCGATGCCAGCTGCCGAATCACGGATATACAAACCCAATTTGTAAGTTCCTTCATTCTTATCTTTTAGCGGGAATAAGGTACTATGAAGCACTTTATTATCACGGTTAATGACAATTTTCAACGCCTCACCCTTTTCACCTGCCTGCTGAACAAAAGGGGTTACATCCCCCATCTTCTTTATCGTCTGACCATTGATTTCTGTAATAATATCACCGATTTCAATTTTCGCTTTTTCTCCCGGTGATTTTTTCCCCTGCGCCGTATCAATAAGATGATGACCTACTACGAGCACCCCAAGAGTATTAAGCTTCACTCCAATGGATTGGCCTCCAGGCATGACCCTAAAGTCTTTTAACACCCTGATGTCGACCTTTTTGGCAGGCAAGCCTGCTACATCGAGTAACACTTCATTCGTACCTGGTTTCTCGGCACCAAGCGTAATCGAAGCTTGTTCATCATGAAGTGAAATTCCATCACTGGATCCCGAAGTTTTTGCAGAAACAGGCAATGATTTGGAAATACTATATTGACTTCCTTCAAATAGTACAAGATGATTTGGAATTAAAAAATATTCACGAGATGGCTGGTATAACCCTAATGTTAATAGCGAAACAAGGAGAATTCCACCGATGATCCTGTTTATCCATATAAATTTCAATCCATTCACTCTCCTCGCTCTCTGAAACTTTATGGCTACACCTTTAATTTAGCCCTCATGACAGTCATTTATAACAGGTGCAAAAAATAAAAGCTATCCGTTTTTGGATAGCTTTACAATGAATGCTTATGATAAGTTTAAATAATCTTCTTACAGGCCCATCAAGATGTAATCTTCAGCCTTTTGGCCAGCTGGATTAATTCATTGGCATGTTGTTTCGTCAAGTCCGTAATCTCTACTCCCGAAATCATCCTGCCAATTTCTTTTATTTTTTCAGTTTCCATTAGCGGCTTGACCGAGGTATGCGTGCGTCCAGCCCTGACATTTTTCGCTATGAAAAGGTGAGTATCCGCCATGGCTGCCACCTGTGGCAAATGGGATATGCACAATACTTGTGATCCAGTTGCCACTTTATAGATCTTTTCGGCAATGGATTGTGCAACCCGTCCGCTCACACCTGTATCCACTTCATCAAATATAATGGATGTTATGCCTTGATGCTTGGAGAAAATGCTTTTCAAAGCCAGCATGATCCTCGACAGTTCTCCACCAGATGCGATTTTAGAAAGAGGTTTTAACGGTTCACCTGGATTGGTGGAAATATAAAATTCCATTGAATCCAGCCCTGACTGATTAATGCCCCTATCTGACAATTCATCGAAAGTATAGGCTGTCTGAAGGAAATGAGGTTCAAAAATTGTTTTTTCCATATATAGATCCTTTAATTCCTGATGAATCTTTTTGGTTAGCTGCTGAGCGAATTTCTGGCGAAGTTCAGACAGATTCTTTGCTTCGACGATAAGATCTGCCTTGATGGATTTCATTTCCTTTTCAAGCTTCGCGATATGGGTTTCCCTATTTTGCAGCTTTTCGACTTCTTCTTCAATTGCGGCCCCATATTCCAGGATTTCCTCGATGGTCCGTCCGTATTTACGCTTTAATTGATTTATTTCATTAAGTCGACTTTCAATGAATTCCACACGTTCTGTATCATAATCCAAAGAGTCCAATTGGTCCCGGATGTTTGACACAGCCTCTTCGAGCAGGAAGTAGCTATTTGAAACGGTTTCAGAGCTGTGCTTTAAACCTTCATCAAGCCCTGCCGCTTCCTCCAAATTATTCATGGCTACGGAAAGCCAATCAATTGCATGCTGCTCACCATTTAAAGCATTATAACTGGTTTGCAGCGCTTCATGGATTTTTTCGAAATTATTAATTTTCTTCCGTTCTTCCATCAATTCTTCATCTTCGCGTAATTTCAAATCAGCTTTTTGGATTTCATCGAATTGAAACTGGATCAAATCAAGGCGGTGGACCATTTGCTGTTCATTTTGGCTCAAACCATTCAATTGTTTAGAAGCGGTTTCATATCGTTTATATAGCTTTTGGTATTCAGTGAGTGCAGATGCGATTTTTTCACCGCCGAATTGATCGAGCAGCGGAAGATGGAGTCGTTCATCCATTAATTCCTGATGTTCATGCTGACCATGGATGTCTATCAATGTTCGCCCTATCTCACGTAAAGTGGAAATCGTCACCAGCTTCCCATTTACCCTGCAAACGCTTTTACCGCTTTGTGAGATATCCCTTCGAAGTATCGCCATCCCATCATTCATATCCAGGCCAAACTCTTCCGCTTTGGCAAAGACCGGGTGTTTTTCATCTTCAATTTGGAATAATCCTTCTATTTCAGCCTTCGACTCACCATGCCGAATGAACTCTGCAGAACCACGTCCCCCAACCAAGAGATGAACGGCATCTATTATGATTGACTTCCCTGCCCCTGTTTCTCCTGTCAAGACCGTCAAGCCTTTCTCAAATGAAACGGACAGGCTGTCTATGATCGCAAAATTCCTAATCGATAGTTCTGTTAACAAACTAGATCACCTCACAACATTATTAGAGCATGTCCAAGAATTTGCCGGAAATGATCTTTGCATCTTCCTCGGAACGGCAGATAATTAAACATGTATCGTCGCCGCCGATCGTCCCGAGTATTTCTTGCCAATTTAAATTATCAATCAATGCACAGATGGCCTGGGCATTACCCGGGAGCATTTTCATAACCAGCAAATTGTTGGCTGAGTCAATGCGTACAAAGGCATCGACAAGGATTCTCTTTAATTTTTGAAGTGGATTGAAACGTTGGTCGGCCGGCAGACTGTATTTATACCTTCCATCCGTTAAAGGAACTTTTACAAGGTGAAGCTCTTTAATATCCCTTGAAACGGTGGCTTGAGTTACATTGTATCCAGCTAATTTCAATTCTTCAACTAACTCATCCTGTGTTTCGATATCATTATTCGTTATAATGTCCCTTATTTTTATATGTCGTTGTCCTTTATTCATAAGTAGAAGCACCTCTTCTCAACTGTTGCTCATTTAATGGTAATGGTATCACTTTCAATATTAATGTTATCGGATTTTTATGCAATTGTACAACTTTTTTCTCTAAAATGAATACAAGTCTAATTTTTGCACTTACCTATTTTATGTATCCACTCATAAATGATTCAATTCCATGACGACAATGCATAGTCAAAAAGCTCCTTTAGCCAACCATTCAGCCAAAGGAGCCATACAAAGTTCTAGCTATTCTTTTTTAAATTGGGCATGGGCCTCTCCAACGATGTCATCAACCGTTTTCGAAAGCAATAATGCTCCATCTTCCTTCGGCCCTTGCCAGTGTAAGTGAAGTAAGAATTCAATATTTCCATCACCGCCGGTAATCGGTGAGAAGGAGGCATCCTTAATATCATAGCCTTCCTTTAAAGAAAAAGAAATGATCTTATCCAACACTTGTTTATGGATTTTGGGATCACGAACAATCCCCTTTTTACCCACTTGATCCTTCCCGGCTTCGAATTGCGGTTTAACCAAGGCAACGACATCACTATTCGGGACGAGCAAGGTCTTTAGTACCGGTAAAATTAACGTAAGCGAGATGAAGGAAACATCAATGCTTGCGAAGTTTGGCATCTCCCCGTCGAAATCGGCGGGTGTAACATAACGGAAATTGGTTCTTTCCATTACTTTTACCCGCTCATCTTGCCTAAGCTTCCAGGCAAGTTGATTATAGCCGACATCAAGCGCATAAGACATTATGGCGCCATTTTGCAAAGCACAATCCGTAAACCCGCCAGTTGATGATCCGATATCAAGCAGTATTTTTCCATTCACTTGTAAATCGAATTCCCTTAATGCCTTCTCAAGTTTAAGACCGCCTCTTGAAACGTAAGGCATGACTTTTCCTTTGATCGTGAATTCTAGATCGACCGGCACTTTTTCCCCCGGTTTTTCGTATCTCTCTTCATTCGCGTAGACAAGGCCTGCCATAACCATACGCTTCGCTTTTTCACGTGTATCGGCCAAGCCTTGTTCTACAAGTAATACATCCACTCTTTCTTTCATCACTTTCATATTTTCAGGCCCTTTTTTCTTTTTTGGGTGTTATCATTTTAATCTTTTTGATGGCTGTATCAGTCGTCAGACCGATTTCTTCAAGAAGTTCATCGACGCTTCCATGTTCAATGAAATAATCAGGTATCCCCATTCGATCTATAATTGCCCCATAAAATCCTTGATCATGAGCATATTCAAGAACAGAACTACCAAAACCACCTTGAAGAACCGCTTCTTCTATTGTCAGGATTGGCATTTTTTCACCAAGGAGACTGCTTAGCATGTTCTCATCCAAAGGCTTAATGAACCGGGCATTGACCACCTTCACTGAATAATCCTCTTTCTCGAGCAGTTCTGCCGCTTCAAGAGCCATGGGAATCGTTGTGCCGAAAGTTAAGATGGCAGCATCCGTTCCTTCTTTAAGAACTTCCCACGAACCGATCGGAATCTGCTGTAATTCAGCATCCATCTCTACTCCCCAACCATTCCCACGAGGGAAACGCATGGCAATCGGACCATCATTATATTTTAAGGCCGTATTGACCATATGCTGGCCTTCGTTTTCATCTTTCGGCATCATCAGCACCATATTCGGTACGTGGCGCAAGAAAGCAATGTCGAAAACGCCTTGATGCGTTTCACCATCGGAACCAACCAATCCGGCACGATCGATTCCTATGAATACGTTCAAATTTTGACGGCAAATATCATGCACCACCTGGTCATAAGCCCTTTGCAGGAAGGTTGAATATATAGCCAGGAATGGTTTCATTTTTTGCGTTGCCAATCCGGCTGCAAAAGTTGCAGCATGCTGCTCGGCAATCCCTACATCATAAAAACGCTCTGGGAACTCTTGAGAGAAGCCCACCAATTTCGAACCTACGGGCATTGCAGGTGTAATCGCGACAATCCGCTCATCGTCACGGGCTAGCCTGCTGACAGTATCGCTTACGAGAGCGCTCCAAGCAGGACCCTTACTAGGGGATTTCACGAAATCACCTGTCTCGATCTTATATGGGCCAGTCCCATGCCAGTTCCCGGTTGTGTCCAACTCGGCAGGAGAATATCCCTTGCCTTTTTTCGTGATGACATGCAGCAGGACCGGTCCCTTCGTTTTCTTGGCATATCTTAAATTCTCAAGCAATTCTTCATAATTATGTCCATCTACTGGTCCAAGATAAGTGAATCCGAGTTCTTCGAAAAAGATTCCTGATACCAATAAATATTTCATGCTATCCTTCAAACGTTCAGCTGTAGCCGCAAGTTTACCACCGACTGCAGGAATTTTTTTCAAAAGCAGCTCCAATTCATCTTTTGCCCAGTTATATTTACCTGCTGTCCGCAATCTTCCCAATATCGTGTGTAAGGCACCTACATTGGGGGCTATGGACATTTCATTATCATTCAGGATAACGATCATGTCCTTTTTTTCATCACCGATATGATTCAACGCTTCAAGCGCCATCCCCCCTGTTAGGGCACCGTCTCCGATTACAGGCAAAATAAAGCTGTTTTCCCCTTTGATATCACGGGCAGCCGCCATCCCCATTGCAGCTGAAAGGGAAGTCGAACTGTGACCGGTTTCCCAAACATCATGGGGGCTTTCAATCATTTTAGGAAAACCGCAAAGACCTTTATATTTCTTTAAGGTGTCGAACTCTCCTGCTCTGCCAGTCAGGATTTTATGGACATAGGATTGATGTCCGACATCCCATAAAATTTTATCATTCGGACTGTTGAATTCTTTATGCAAGGCTATAGTCAACTCGACGACACCTAAATTGGGACCAATGTGCCCACCGGTCACCGATAATTTTTCCACAAGGAATTTCCGTACTTCCACACTTAACTCGACAAGTTCTTCATTATTCATCTTCTTCAAAAAAGAAGGGTCTTTTATAGATAGAAGATCCAAACAGGACCACTCACTTTCTGTCATTTTCGGTGATTAGCATAAACAAAGCCTCATGAAAGAGGGCTATGGAAGACTTGACCGAAAAATTGGTTTTAAGTTAAAAAATAGCCGCCAACACCCAGGTGATTTCGGCGGCTTATTATACCTATTTTATCACGTATCTCAATTAAAAAATTCATTTTGATTTTCACATATTTTTGCACAATGAGTATACCACAAAACCTCAATTGATAACAAATTTAGCCACAATCAATGATTACGGTTCGCAATTAAATCAGTTAGTTCATTCAACAAACCCGTTTGTAAGGTTGTTTTTCCTAAAGCGGCATGGGCAAGTTCTATATGATGTTCCAACTTTTGCTTTGCCCCTTGAAGGGTTAGTAAAGAAGGATATGTACTTTTATGATTCCCCACATCACTGCCAACCGGCTTGCCGATCAACTCGACTGACCCTTCAATATCCAGAATATCATCGCGAATTTGAAAAGCTAGCCCCAGGTGGTATGCAAAGTCACGTAAATGCAGTTGCTGTTCTTCACTCGCCCCTGCTAATATAGCACCGGAAAGGATGCTTGCAGTCAATAACTTCCCTGTTTTATGTTCATGTATATACTCCAATTCCTGAAGGGTCAGCTGTTTATTCTCACCTTCCATATCGGCAACTTGCCCCCCAACCATTCCTTCGGCTCCGGCGGACTTCGCAATTTCACTTACAAGGTTCAGCTTCATTTCAGCCGTGACCTCGGGATTGGTCATATCCGTCACCAATTGAAAGCTATAAGTAAGAAGTGCATCACCTGCCAGTATGGCCACCGCTTCACCGAACACTTTATGATTCGTCGGTTTTCCGCGGCGGAGATCATCATCATCCATTGCCGGAAGGTCATCATGAATCAAAGAATATGTATGAATCATTTCTATGGCAGCCGCTGCAGGAATCCCTATCCTCAAGCTTTTTCCAAAGGCCTCCAAAACCGCAAAGACCAATAATGGGCGAATCCGTTTACCCCCTGCCTGCAGTGAATAGATCATGGCTTCTTTGACTACTGCCGGGGCTTTAAGTTTATTGACATATTCGACGATTTCCCGTTCTATAATTGCCTTATATTCATTTGAAAACATTTCAAAGGACGCCGTACCCATGTCATTCTTCCTCCTGTACAGCAAAGTTTTCAAGTTCCCCATCTTCGCGTAAAATTTGAGTCAACTGATCTTCAACAGCCTTAAGCTTTGAATGGCAAAGCCTTGATAAATCCATCCCTTGTTTATATATCAAAATGGCTTCTTCCAAGGGCACATCGCCTTCTTCCAACTGCTCTACAATTTTTTCAAGATTCTCCATCGCTTCTTCAAATGTAGCTTCCTGTTTTTTTGTCATGATTCAATCCGCTCCTTAATTTCTTTAATTTCACATTCAAGAGTTCCATCTTTTATCGAAACCGCTATCTTATCCCCTTTTGATACTTGCTGTGTACTTTTTACTAATGTCTCATCCTCAGCAAAAACCAATCCATAGCCCCGTTCCATGATTTTTAGTGGACTGAGAGCAGATAAAGTGGCTGTAATATGGACGAACTGCTGAGATTTATGCCGATAGATGGCTTCCATGGCCCTCCGTAAAACCTTTGCATGCTGCTGCAGTTCATCTTTCGCATTTTTCACCGCTTGTTCAGGATGCTGCTTTTTCAAAATATCGTTCAGCTGATTCAGCTCATCTCTCTTTTTCATGAAATATCGCGTGCTGGTCCTCCCTAGCCTGTCCATCGTCTTGTCTAGTTGTTCCAGCTTCTGTTCGTACATTTTATGTGGGTAACGGAAGGCATAAGACCTCTCCATCCTGGTCAAACGGGTTCGTTCAAAATTCACTGCTTCTTGAATGGAGCGGGTCAATCGATTCTTGCGGTTCATCAGGCGTTCGAGTATTTCATTCAAGTGAGGAACCGCTAACTCTGCTGCACCAGTCGGTGTAGGAGCACGCATATCGGCGACAAAATCAGCAATCGTAAAGTCGGTTTCGTGACCGACAGCAGAAATTACAGGTATATCGGAATCATATATAGATTCAGCCACTATCTCCTCATTAAAGGCCCATAGTTCCTCGATCGACCCGCCGCCCCTTCCGACAATGAGAACATCGCTTTCCGCCCTTGCGTTCGCCATGGAAATTGCCTTGGCAATCGATTTAGCGGCATTATTCCCTTGTACAAGAGCTGGATAAACGATGATCCTGGCGATCGGATATCTCCGCTTGATGGTTATCAGAATATCTCTTAATGCAGCTCCGGTCGGTGAAGTTATGACCCCTACAGACTTAGGGTACTGCGGGATCGGCTTCTTGTGTTCGGCCAAAAACAAGCCTGCTCCCTCCAGCTTTTTCTTCAGCTGTTCATAAGCAAGATATAAATCCCCCACACCATCAGGGGCCATGCTTTTCACATAAAGCTGATACTGTCCTCCAGCTTCATATAATGATATATCACCCTTAACAAGTACCTTCATGCCATTTTCAGGAAGGAATTTCATCCCTTTATTATTGGCGGCAAACATGACGGAGAGAAGTCGTGCCTTCTCATCCTTTAAAGTAAAATACATATGTCCGCTTGTATGTTGTTTAAAATTTGAAATTTCACCTTTTATGTATACATTTTGCAAATGGGGGTCGGCATCGAACTTCCTTTTGATGTACTTCGTTAAAGCCGACACACTCAAATATTGTTGGTTGCTCATATAATGTCTCCTTCCGATGGAAATCGGATATAAAGAAAACTCACCTATAGATTATCATAAATCCATGAATGGAAAAAAAGCGGTCTCCCGTTATTATAAAACAAGAGGTCCGCTTCTTTAAAATAATTTAACGTTTTTTTCAGCTTTTTAATGCTTGCTTGTTTGATTCAAATGCTTTTTGAGCAGATTTGACCGTATTCTTCATAAGCATCGTAATCGTCATGGGACCAACGCCTTTAGGAACAGGTGTAATGTATGAAGCCTTATTTTTCACTTCATCAAACGCCACATCACCGCAAAGCTTCCCTTCATCATTCCTGTTCATTCCGACGTCAATGACGATTGCGCCTTCTTTAATATGGTCACTCGTGATCGTGTCCCTCTTTCCGACCGCTGCCACAACGACATCGGCTTGCTTGGTATAATAAGCAAGATCCTTTGTCCGTGAATGACAGTATGTAACGGTTGCATTTGCGTTTAAAAACAATTGTCCGGCTGGTTTTCCGACGATATTACTTCTCCCTACGATGACAACATGCTTACCTTCAAGGTCATAGTCGATATACTCAAGCATCACCATGACGCCGTACGGAGTACAAGGTAAAAATGCATCTTGTCCCGTCATCATCCGCCCAATATTAATCGGGTGGAATCCATCTACATCCTTTTCAGGGGAAATCGCTTCAATAATCGCCTTTTCCTGAATATGTCCAGGCAAGGGCAGCTGCACCAATATACCATGAATGCTGTCATCCTGGTTTAATTCAGCAATGCTCTGAATTAATTCCTCCTGAGAGAGATCCGCAGGCTTTTTAATTAGTACGGAATGCATACCCAAGTCCTCACAGGCCTTTTGCTTATGGCGCACATAAGTTTGAGATGCTTGATTGTCACCCACCAGGATTACAGCTAAACCCGGAACGACATTTTTTTCACGTAACTGTTGAACTTCCTTACTGATTTCCTGCCTAACTGACTCTGCAATTTCTTTACCATTAATGATTTGAGCTGACATGTGTTTATTCCTCCCAAGTTAATTTTGCTAAAGAAATTGCTGAGAGAATCCTTGTTCAAGGCTGCAGCTTTAGCTGCCGCTTTTCACCTTCACTTTGGATAAAACGGCATTTACAAAGCTGCTTGATTGATCATCACCGAATTTCTTAGCAATTTCAATAGCTTCATTCATTGCAACACTTACAGGAACATCTTCACTGTGAACCATTTCATAAACCGCGATCCGCAGTAAATTCCGATCAATGTTCGCCAGTCTTTCCAACGTCCAATTCTCTAAATTGTCCCTGATCATTCCATCAATTTGTTCACGATTTTCCGTTATCCCCATTACTAATTTCTTGAAATAATTATCAGTGGGAGCACCATCCAGTACGCTTTCCATTGCTTCTTCTGCATTCGAGTTGGCAATATCTATCTGATATAGTGCTTGAAGGGACTTTTCACGGGCTTCTCTTCTTTTCATAATCTTACTCCTTTTACATCTACTATTATATATGAAAATGCTAGAACAAACGAACATTAAATAACATTTTTTCAAAAATATTAAGATTCTCGCCATATTTTTTATAAAAACAAGCTAAATCCCACTAAATTAAAGGCCAAAATATTCAATATCTTGATTCAAGATTACATCTCAAGATTACTTTCCATTTAAACGGCCAACACAGTCCCATACTTTTTGAAAGTGTCAAAAAGCTCTTGCCTAGCTTTCATGCTCATATTTCACCTTTTACACTCTAACAGAAATCACCCTTGAATTAAAGGGAAATTTCCAGACACCGCCTTATTATGTTCATTTAAATTTAATATTATAAGCAGGCTCCAAAAACGGGTATCTTGGAGTTTACTTTCAAAAAAACAAAAACCCGGCTTTTTGCCGGGTTTTTGCTGGTGTGAATCGAATGAAGCCCACTTACACTTCTTGTTCGTAATCCGCTTCTTGTTTAGCGTTTTCAAACGCAATGCCCACTACATGAATGTTCACTTCGCCAGCGTCGATAGCGGTCATATTCAACAAAGCTTCACGAATGTTATCTTGCACTTCCTGAGCAACTTTCGGAATTGAAACACCAAACTTCATGACACAATAAAGTTCGACTTTGATGGATTCTCCCGTTAAGTCCACTTTAACACCTTTACCGTGGTTCTTTTTACCAAGCTTTTCAACAACACCCGTAGCGAAATTCCCGCGCATATGTGCAACACCTTCAACTTCCGATGCAGCGATACCCGCAATCACCTCTATCACCTCAGGCGCAATCTCAACTTTGCCCAGCCCACTATTATAATCATTCATTTCGAGTAATTGGCCTTCCATTTCACTCATTCAAAAGCACCTCCTGTCTTCCTTTACATTATGAGTTCATTACATCATATATTTCAAGGAATTTGGTATTAAATTCCCCGGAAACAAATTGTTCATGCTGAAGTAACTTAATATGGAAAGGAATTGTGGTACTGATCCCTTCAATGACAAACTCACCCAAGGCGCGTTTCATCTTCTCGATTGCCTCTTCCCTAGTCGGTGCATGGACAATCAATTTAGCGATCATGGAATCGTAATACGGCGGTATCGAGTACCCAGGGTATGCCGCAGAATCCACACGAACTCCGTAGCCGCCTGGAGGTAAATACATTTGAATCTTACCTGCGGAAGGCATGAAATTCTTTTCTGGATTTTCGGCATTGATCCGGCATTCGATAGACCATCCGTTATAAGTGACATCCTCTTGCGAAAGCGATAGTTTGTTGCCTGAAGCAACTTTAATCTGTTCTTTAATCAAATCCACGCCCGTTACCATTTCTGTAACTGGGTGTTCAACCTGGATACGTGTATTCATTTCCATAAAGTAGTATTTTCTATTCACATAGTCATAAATAAATTCTACTGTTCCGGCTCCTGAATAGTTTACGGCAAGTGCAGCCGTCACAGCGGCCTGCCCCATTTCCGCACGTATTTCACCATCCAACGCCGGTGACGGGGTTTCTTCAACAAGTTTTTGCAAACGTCGTTGGACCGTACAATCACGCTCACCTAAATGGATGGCGTTGCCATGATTATCTGCCATGACCTGTATTTCAACGTGACGGAAGTCCTCGATGAACTTTTCAATATACACGCCAGGATTCCCGAATGCCGTCGCGGCTTCCTGTTGTGTGATGTTAATGCCCTTAATGAGATCTTCTTCCGTCCTTGCGACGCGGATACCTTTACCGCCTCCGCCTGCAGTAGCTTTGATGATGACTGGATAGCCCATTTCATTAGCTAGTGCTACACCCTCATCCGTATCTTTGATTATGCCTTTAGAACCTGGCACGATCGGTACACCAGCTTTGCGCATGGTTTCCCTTGCTACGTCCTTTGTACCCATTTTATTGATCGCTTCAGGGCTAGGACCGATGAAAATGATATTGCATTCACGGCATAGCTCGGCAAAGTCGGCATTTTCAGCTAGGAAACCATATCCCGGATGAATTGCATCGGATCCCGTTTTCTTGGCAGTGCTGATAATGTTGGTTTTATTTAAATAACTGTCTTTTGATAATTTAGGACCGATGCAATATGCTTCATCAGCAATTTGAACATGTAATGCTTCTTTATCTGCTTCTGAATAGACAGCAACAGTCTCGATTCCTAACTCCTTGCATGCCCGGATGATACGGACAGCAATTTCCCCGCGATTGGCAATTAATACCTTTTTGATCATTTAGAAACAGCTCCTCATTCCGGCTTTACTAAAAATAATGGTTGACCATATTCTACAAGCTGACCTTCTTTTACAAGGACTTCAACGATTTCACCGCTTACTTCAGCTTCGATTTCATTGAAAAGTTTCATGGCTTCCACGATGCAGACGATGGAATCCCCCGTTACTTTATCGCCTGCTTTTACGTATGCAGGTGAATCCGGTGCAGGAGATTGGTAGAATGTCCCTACCATAGGGGAAGTGATTTTATGTAAATTTTCCTGTTCAGTGACGGCTGCAGCCGGTTTTGCAGGTTCAACAGCTTTCGGTACTTCAGGGGCAGGGGCCGCTGCGGGCTTGACCTCTACAGCTGCATTGGCTTGAACAACATCTGGAGCAACTGCTGCTTGGTGTAATACTGTACCCGTTTCGGTTTTTTTCAATTTAATTTTCGTTCCTTCATTTTCGAAAACGAATTCACCGATATTTGATTGATCGACTAACTTAATAATTTCACGAATTTCTTGCACTTTCATTTTGTGGCACCCCTTGTCTAATTTAATATGAGTTTGTGAGGCAATAATATTTTATGTAACCCTACCCTTAGCTTATCCTACTTTGTCCAATACTGCACAAAGTAGCCGCTTTCTTTACGCGAATGCGAATAAACTGACTACAAACCCCATCTGTATTATAACAGATATTTCACTTTCTCAAAATATTGTTTCCCTAAGAAAATTGAAAAGTTTATGACCAGCTTCTAACATCATACAATATTAGCTTATACAAATTCAATGATAGATTAATTGTTACCGAATATCCATACTTCCATCTTACACCTTTATTATAATATTGTGAATATATATCAACTTGGGCACCTTAACGCTTGCTCTTTAATTTTGCATTTCTTTCCTGGAAAACCGCCATAATATCCATTGTAATTACTTTTCTAGAATATTACGGATGATCATTATCACCATTTCTATTTGAGTTCCTGATTCCAATCGACATAAAAAAGCTTTTCCTCTAAAGTTTCCAGGTTTGTGAGATAGTTTAAAAAATCATAATAAAAAGCCTCCCATTTTTTTATTAAGGGGGCTTTCAAATTTTTATGAGGTTGAACTGTTCTGTATCAGTCACTTTTTTCTGTATGTGTGTTTACTTTTCCGGTTGGAAATCGACCACTACATTTTGTGCATCGCTCACTTCTTTCCTTACGAGGCGGATAATGTTATTTGCCTCTGTTTTCGTTTGTTTATCCGCCTTGACACTCACCTTAACATCCGTTCCGTCCACCCGGACCAGTGCGGCATTGTAATCCATGGCAACAATTAAGTTTTCGATGATATTTTCTTTCACTTTCGTTTCACTTAATTGTTCGATTTTTGCATAAGCCTCGTCTCTTTCTTCAGCTGATAGTTCTGTGTTGCCCATCTTTGCAGTCAATTCTTCATTCAGCTTCGCCCGTTCATCTTCAATCTGCATCCTTAACGATTCGAACTCATCTCCAGATGCAATGGTTACAGAGGAACCTTCTGTATTTTTGGAAGTTTCTTTTTCACTTTTGTTTTCCCCTTTTGTCTCTGCTTTGTTCTCTGTTTTATTTTCTTCCTTTTCCATTTGCTCTGTTGCCGTCATATCGGCGGCATTTTCTTCAGGAGCGGTTAAATAATAGACTGAAAGCACAACGACCAGACTTAGCATAGTCAATAACCAAACGGTTTGTTTTTTTAATAACATGTAGATTTTCCCCCTTATTTTTTAGGCATGACAGAAACCCTGTGACTCGGTACATCAAGTGAGCGTGTGACAGCCTCGATGATCCACTTCTTTATTTGAATGTTTTCGGCCCCTTTTGCGACTACCAGGACTCCTCGTACACTAGGTTTTTTCGTTTCCGAAATGATCGGTCCTTCTTTTTCACCGCTCTTGACCAAAACTAGCTGTTCATCAACGGATGTGTCTTCGACCGTCCTTTTGCCGCCTTCCTGG
Source organism: Peribacillus sp. S4 (assembly GCF_046715815.1). Taxonomy (NCBI): domain Bacteria; kingdom Bacillati; phylum Bacillota; class Bacilli; order Caryophanales; family Bacillaceae; genus Peribacillus; species Peribacillus sp. S4. The sequence continues at coordinate 3,653,636 of NZ_CP175708.1, forward strand.
TCGGTTTCTTCAGTGACTTGTTTTTGGGTGACTTTATTTCTTTCATATACTTTTTTCTCGGATGCATCGACGTAGATTACGACTTTCACATCCTGTACGCCTGCGATGGATTCTAGCGCTTCCTTCATTTCATTCTGTAGATATATTTCATAGTCTTTTGTAGTCTTGAATTCTGATTTCTTCTGGCCGAATGTTTCAACATCCCCATCTTCTTCCTGCTGTTTATCATTATTGAATACAGTCGTCACTTCAGATGTTTGTCCCGTCTTGTTGGTGGTTAACAAATTCCCGGCCATCATGATTCCCGATCCCAAAAGGACAACGATTAGAGCATAGACATACAGGGAAGGTTTTTTTTCCTTAGGCTCTTTTTGGTCAGGGTCTTTATTTAATAGTTTTTGCAGCCAGGATAATGGACCTTTGTCTTTGTTCAATACTCAGTCACTTCCTTTCCCCGGCGATTTCAATGATCTCTTCATCAACAGACCAACTTGTTGCCAGAAACCTTTTGACAGCATCCAGATTGGCATCATTCGAAGTGGATGGGCTATCTGTATTGATATCAACCTTCGCTACTGCCTCTATCTCCGAGTTTTCTTTCCCTTCTGCCTTTTCCAATGAGATGGTTATGTTCTGCAGATCATCAACACCCGGCTCTTCCTCATTCTTGACCCCTACATCAATTGAACTAATCCTCATGTTATAATCCGCCATCAGCTCCTCTTCCACTTCTGCCTGTAAGTCAACAGCCATTTGTTTTAAAATATATGCACCCTGGGTAGCTTGTATTTCTTTTTTCTTCATTTCTGTCAAATTTCCTAAATCTTTTTTTTTCTGATCCTCAAATTCACTAGTGGCCGCAGTGAGAATATCATCGAAATCCTTATTGAATAATCCCAATATAGGAGTGATGATGATTGCAATCAGTAAAAGCCCGATAACCATTTTGGCATACTTCTGTAAAGCTGAATTCGGCAGAAGCATATCGATCACAGTAGCCAGCAGTACAAATATGATGATGTTGGATACCCAGCCAGCTAAAAAACTCACCAAGTCCTCCTCCTTTCTAACGAACCATCAGGGTAATGTTTCCAGAGGCGATGATTACCGTGATACTTAAAAAAAACATGAGTGAGACAATGGCCAATGCGGCGAAAATATAAATCATGCTTTTACTTATGATGTCAAGGCATTTTATTACAGGTCCTCCGCCCAGCGGCTGCAAAAGACTCGCTGCCAATTTATAGACAAAAGAAATCATCAGGATTTTTATGGCGGGAAATGTGGTAATGAGCAAGAGAATGATGACGCCTGACAATCCCACTGTATTTTTCAAAAGGACGGAGGCACTAATGACCGTATCCGTTGCATCGGTAAACATGCGCCCTATGACCGGTATAAAGTTACCTGTCACGAATTTGGCTGTCCTGATCGTCACTCCGTCAGCTACAGCTGAGGATGCTCCCTGAACGGAGATCACACCAAGGAATATGGTCATGAATGCTCCAAGGATCCCGATGGCAAAATTACGGAGAAGTTGTGCCAGCTGTGTCACTTTGTAATGTTCGGTCAACGTGCTAACTATGCTTAAAATCGCTGCAAAGAATAATAACGGAAGGACGACGAACTGAATCAAGATGCCGCTTGTATTCATCAAAAACATCAATACCGGATGAAAGAAGGCTGCCGATATAAGTCCGCCTGAAGCAGCTATCAATGCCAAGAGTAAAGGGATGAGCGCCATTAAAAAGGAAATCATCAAATCTATCGTATCTTTTGTATATTCAATCGCCACATGAAAACTGTTAAGTGCCAAAATGATCAGCACCATATAAACGATTGCATAAGCGACCTTACTTACGGAGCTTTGCTCGAACGCATTCTGCAAAGACTGGAGGAACATGCTGAAAACGGTTAATAAAATGAGTGACCCCAGCAGCTTTCCATTCACGAGCAGTTCATGAAAAATGAATTTTGTGATTCCCTTTATCCATTCATCAAATGAAAATTTCTTATCGCCGCTTACAAAATCCATGAAGCTCCCTTTCTGGCTTTCCGGTAAGAATCCTCCATATTCCGTAACGATGTCATCCCAATATTGTTTGAGCTCATCGACGCCCAGCCTTTCTATTTGGGCTTGTACCAGTTCGGACTGCATGATCGGCTCTTGATCAACTTCACCATTTTCTGGATTCTCGGCAGCTTGTCCAATAGATGCATGCAAAAAAAAGAGTAAAACGAATAGTATGGATAAGTAAGGCATCCGCTGCTTCATACATTCACCTCATTGACTAGGAGTAATCCATTAACTTGGGAGCATCTGTAGAATCGTTTCGATAATGACGGTCAAAATCGGAATCGCCATGGCAAGAATCAAGATTTTTCCGCTCAATTCTATTTTGGAAGCGAGCGAACCTTGCCCTGCATCTTTTGTAATTTGGGAAGCGAATTCTGCAATATAGGCAATTCCGATTATTTTTAAAATGGTCTCTAGATACACGGTATTTACATTCGCATTAACTGCAATTTTTTCTAACATTAGAATGATTTCGTATATCTTGTCAGCTAAAAAAAGAAAAATGGAGCATCCTACAAAAACAACAAGCAGAAATGCTAAATTTGGTTTTTGCTCTTTGACGATCAGTGCCAAAAAGGTGGCAACTAGGGCAATGGCCACGATTTTTATGATTTCAATCGCGAATCCCTCCCTTACTGAAATAGAAATACAGATTTAATTTTTTGAAATAAATCCTCTACTACAGAAGCAACCATGAATAAAATATAGATAAATCCGAAAAGTGTCACCCACTGGGCATATTCCTTCTTCCCAACCTGATCGAGTATCGTGTGAAGAAATGCCACTACAAGCCCCACACCCGCTATTTTAAATATGATGTCCACGTCAATGCCCATTTTCATTCCCCCCACATATTCCTACATCAGCAAGATGATCAATAATAGCCCTGATAAAAAACCAAGACTTTTCATCATTTTTTCATATTTCCCCTGGCGGTCGAGTGCATCGGTTTCTTCCCGTTCCAGATGTGCCATTGTTAGCATGATTTGCTTTTGCTGATGATATTTATCGCTTTTTCCAAGCGTCTCCCCAAACTGTGAAAGAATCTCGAATTCTCCCTGTTTTAAAGCAAGGGATTGCCATATTTTCTTCAAACTATCATCCCATGCTTCTTTGACGGTGGTTTCACCTGACTCGAGCCGATTTGCAAATGTATCGAAAAAGCTGGACAAAGGTTTGGCCATCTGTTTAGAAAGTTTCCTAGCCGCTTCTTTCAAAGGTGTATGACCGAACATGATTTCAGCTTCAAGCGATTGCATGGCGACTTTCAGCTGTCTCAGTTGACGAGGCCTCATACTTAATTTTTTCGCCGCTTCAAAACCTGCCCAAGTCGTCGCTATAATAATTATCGCTGCTCCTATTAACTTAAACATGCGGGTTCACACTTTCTCCCAAGTAAATGGGAACCCCTGCTGCATCAAGGACTTTGTAGCCCCTCCTACCGGATTTACTTCTTTTTAATTCAATAAAGCGTTCAAAGATGTTTTGCTTTAATATTTCAGCGATAATGGGTCTCTTCTTGATTTCATCCAGTGTATGGCCATGCGTGGTTATCATGAGTTTAATACCTGCATTCACGGCTTCCAGCACAGCCTGCGTATCCGCTTCCCTGCCTATTTCATCCACGATCAATACATCCGGGGACATCGAACGGATCATCATCATCATCCCTTCCGCTTTAGGACATCCATCGAGCACATCAACCCTTGTTCCGAATTCGAGCTGCGGCACTCCATGCACACATCCGGCAATTTCTGAGCGCTCGTCCACTATCCCCACCTTTTGAGGGGCAATGCCGAGTTTTTCATTACCACTGGATATCATTCTTGCAATATCACGTAATATGGTCGTTTTTCCCGTTTGCGGAGCACCGATCAACATGGTATGCTGCCATTCCCCGTCATATAAATATGAAGTGAGAGGTTCAGCTGCACCTATTTTTTCACGTGCAACCCGAATATTGAATGAGGAAATATCCCTGATCGCTTTGACCGAACCATTTTCCAGGATCACCTTGCCAGCAAGCCCCACCCGATGTCCGCCCGCTATGGTTATATATCCTCGCTTTAATTCTTCCTCAAGCGTATATAACGAAAATTGACCTATATTATTCAATAATTGATCTGCATCCGAATGGGTCACTTCATAGGAAAAAAAGTATGGTTCCCCCCCTACAATGACCTCAAGCGGCCTGCCAACCCGAATTCGCAGTTCTTCCATCCTATCGATCACCATCGGTGTCATACCGCGGAGTTGCTCGTATAAACTTTTCGGTAAAAAAGAAAGAATCGTTTCCATTTTGACAATCCTCCTGTATACACCACTTTCAATAAAATATATGCCGACAAGCACGCAATGATGACAGGCTATTAAAGAAACGGACCATTTATTGATTTTTTATAACTTCCTGGATCTAAAAAAGACCGAGAAATTAATCTCGGTCTAAGTCTTAGTTGATTTCAGAAATCCGCTCCCTTTCCGCCGACTGTCTGCCAAGCCTCCTCGGCGCAAGCGCCTGTGGGGTCTCGGCTAGCCAGTTATTCGGCAGGAGTGTCGCAAATTTCTTCAATCGATTAAGGATATAGGAAAAAAACATGAAGGATAATCTAGTCTTAAGAATATTCGGGATGAGACTAGCCTACAGTTTTTTCATAATAAAAGTTGCAGTTGATTTCAGAAATCCGCCCCCTTTCCGCCGACTGTCTGCCAAGCCTCCTCGGCGCAAGCGCCTGTGGGGTCTCGGCTAGCCAGTTATTCGGCAGGAGTGTCGCAAATTTCTTCAATCGATTAAGGATATAGGAAAAAAACATGAAGGATAATCTAGTCTTAAGAATATTCGGGATGAGACTAGCCTACAGTTTTTTCATAATAAAAGTTGCAGTTGATTTCAGAAATCCGCCCCCTTTCCGCCGACTGTCTGCCAAGCCTCCTCGGCGCAAGCGCCTGTGGAGTCTCGGCTAGCCAGTTATTCGGCAGGAGTGCCGCAGATTTCTTCAATCCAGTGAGGGTTCCACTCCATAAAAAAGTAAAACATGAAGGGTAACCAAGTCTTCTTATAAAATCATGGTTTGGGATGAGACCATACGGACCTTCCAGACTGGGAACTTGAGGAGATGAGGATGCTTTTTAAACATGATCATGATTCGATCAGCATGAATGATTACTTTAGACCAACTGGTGCCAGCTTGTAAAATGGAGATTAAAGAGGACTATCGTGTGTACAAATCATCCAATTGCATTTGTGCAGGACTCGTTCATCTTTATCACAGTGTTGTACAGAAAGTAAGGACCTTCAGAAAGTGGTGGCACTCCATATTGGCAGGAATATACGGAAGAAGCAGATCATCTGCGTCATCATGAAGTCCAATCCCATAAAAAATCAAAAAGGTTTCGGAATGAAACCATTCCGAAACCTTTTTGTCTGCAATTTGAGGCCGAGATATTAATCTCGGCATTCTTTCATTTATGCACGTGATACGTAAGAACCTTCATTTGTATTGATCAATAGTTTGTCACCTTGGTTGATGAAAAATGGCACTTGAACCGAAAGGCCTGTCTCAAGTACGGCTGATTTCGTGCCGCCTGAAGATGTATCGCCTTTAATTCCAGGCTCAGTCTCCGCCACTTCTAGTTCCACTGTGTTTGGAAGTTCGACACCAAGAGTTTCCGCTTGGAAAGTCATGATATGTACTTCCATATTTTCCTTTAGGAACTTAAGTTCACGTTCAATGCTTGAAGCCGGCAGCTCGATTTGGTCATACGTTTCGTTATCCATGAATACATGGCTGTCTCCACTTGCATAAAGGTACTGCATCTTGCGGTTTTCGATATGTGCTTTAGCAACTTTTTCACCAGCACGGAATGTTTTCTCCTGGATTGAACCCGTACGAAGGTTCCGAAGTTTAGAACGTACAAAAGCTGCACCTTTACCAGGTTTAACGTGTTGGAACTCGATAACCTGCCAAATTCCATTGTCTACTTCAATCGTAACACCCGTGCGAAAATCGTTTACAGAAATCATAAATTTGTCCTCCTACATGTACATGTTTACAGAATGATTAACTCTTTAGTTGAATGAGTAAGTGCTTCGTTACCGTCAATTGTAACGATTGTATCATCTTCAATCCGCACTCCGCCTACGCCCGGTAAATAAATACCCGGTTCAACGGTTACAGCCATACCAGGTTCTAAAATGATATCAGACCTAAAGGATAATGCTGGACCTTCATGAACTTCAAGGCCGATTCCATGTCCGGTCGAATGTCCAAAATACTGCCCATATCCCTTTTCTTCAATTAGATTTCGAGTTAGTGCATCCGCTTCCCTGCCAGTCATACCGGGTTTGATCCCAGCCATTCCTCTCAGTTGAGCTTCTAAAACAATGTCATAAATATTAATAAGTTCTTCACTTGGCTTGCCAACCGCTAATGTCCGAGTGATGTCAGACACATACCCGTTATAATATGCCCCGTAATCCAATGTGACAAAATCGCCTTTTTCGATGATTTTATCAGTAGCCACTCCATGCGGAAGTGCGGACCTTATGCCGGATGCTACTATAATATCGAAGGAAGAAGAAGTTGCCCCTTGTTTCCTCATAAAGAATTCAAGTTCATTGGATACATCCAGTTCCGTAATCCCTGGACGCAGGAAATCCAGAATATGCGTAAACGCAGCATCAGCAATAGCAGCCGCTTCCTTTAATATCTTAATCTCTGACGAAGTCTTTATCAAGCGTAAATTCTCAATAACCCCAGACACCGGCAAAAGTTGGCCATCAATGGCCGCTTCATAAGCTTTATATGTAGCATAAGTCAGGTGCTCTTGCTCAAAACCCAGCTTGCCGATATTCATCGCTTTAGCCTGCTTGCCGACTTCTTCCATGATGGTTCCTTTGTGTTGAACGACTTCATAGTCCGGTGCCTGCTTGCCCGCTTGTTCCACGTATCTGAAATCAGTGATGAATTTAGCTTCTTTTTGGGAAATGAGGACAACGCCTGCACTTCCCGTGAAGTTGGTCATGTATCGGCGGTTATATGTACTGGTGATCAAAAAACCATCAATGCCCACCTTTTCCATCGAGGCTCTTAAGTGCATTAGTTTATTCATTTAATTTCCCCCTTTGCAATCTTTGTGATCGCCTGCAACGCCAATTCATAACCGTGTATCCCCAAGCCGACAATCTGTCCCGCCGATACCGCAGCGGTCACTGATTCATGTCGAAAGCTTTCACGGGCATGTATGTTCGAAATATGCACTTCCACCACTGGAACATCAATTCCGGCTATTGCATCACGAATCGCATAACTATAATGAGTAAAAGCCCCAGGATTAATGATAATCCCGTCGATCCCATGATCCTCTGACCAATGGAGCTTGTCGATAATCGCTCCTTCATGGTTAGTTTGAAAAGAGGTTAATTCCACATTTAACCCTTGTGCTTGCAGCATTAATTGCGCTTCCACATCCGCAAGCGTCGAGGATCCATAATGCGCAGGTTCCCGCTTCCCCAAGCGATTTAAATTCGGACCATTGATTAGTAAGATTTTTGTCATCATCAAACACCTGCTCATGTTAAAAGAATGCTTTCCATGAACATTCTATCATAATTCCAAATTGTCTTACTACTTTTTTACAACCAAGAGCAATCAGCTTTCCGATTGCTTCTCGGCCTTGTTTTTATGGCGTATATATTCCTGATGATCATATGATATAGAAAACCCTACAAAAAGACCGTATATAATAAAAATGCATACACTTGTTATAACCGTATTTGCTGACATTTTATAAAAGGTTGGCAAATCGATGAACATCGGTTTCAGGACAAATACAAGTAAAGCCCAGCAGACCACCCCCAAAAAAATACCCGGAAAAATACTCTTCATCCTTTTAAAGAGACTATAGTATATAAAAGCGATCCCCACGGATAGAATTCCGAATAAAATCATGGTCATTACCGTACCGAGCCAATGATCGATCCAGGTCATATTTGACCACGAAGTCAATATGAATTTTGGGCTAAAATCCATAAAGTTAACATAATGGGCTAGGATTCCGATAAAACTGGCTAAAGCCCCCCCAACAAAACCGACAGCAAGTACATTGTAGATTAACATGCTTTGATATTCCTGTTGAATTTGTCCATTTTCATTAGAAGACATATCAAACACCTCCGCTACGTAGTATGCCCTTTGTTAAATAGAACTATTTTTTTTTATTATTGGGGAGGAGAATCACTAGAGGTTTTGTGATTAATTCTGTATGATTAAATCATAAATAATCTGCTTTTTTCAGAGGAAAATCCCCTTCCTCTGTTGAAATTTATAATGTACACAGGATAATACCTTCCTGTGATTCAACATTCAAAAAGCAATTGCAGGGGAAAAAGCTTCCATTCCATTTTGGAGGACCGCCTTAAACCCTTGTGATGCTTGATAATACACATGTTAGCACCCATGAGAGAGCTACGTGAATAACTATTAGGTTGGTGTAGAAATGTCTGAGGTTCAAAAACCCGTTTATGGAGGGCAGGCTGTAGTGGAAGGCGTCATGTTCGGTGGCAAACATCACACAGTCACTGCGGTACGCCGCAAAGATTCGACGATTGTATATTATCATCTGCCGCGTGAATCGAAACCTGTTGTAAACCGCTTAAAAAAAATACCGTTTCTACGGGGTATCGTATCACTGATTCAGTCAAGTGCCACCGGTTCGAAACATCTTAACTTTTCAACTGAACAGTATGAAGAAGAAGAAGACGGGGAAAAACAGGTCGAAACGAAAAAAGAGACGAAAGACCCCTCTAAATTAAGTCTTTGGCTAGGTGTTGCCGTGATCGGTGTGATCTCCTTCCTATTTGGGAAATTGCTTTTCACCTTGATTCCTGTCTTCCTCGCAAAATTGACAGAACCCATTTTCAGTGGCCATACGGCTCAGGTATTAGTGGAAAGCTTGTTCAAGCTGATCTTACTGCTCGTATATATTTATGTAGTTTCCTTGACGCCATTGATCAAGCGGGTCTTTCAGTATCACGGAGCAGAGCATAAGGTGATCAATTGCTTTGAAAGCGGAAAAGAATTGACGGTTGCAAATGTGCAGGCAAGTTCCCGCCTTCATTATCGCTGTGGCAGCAGTTTTATTTTATTTACTGTCATTGTAGGGATGTTTGTCTATCTTCTTGTACCAATAGATCCGCTATGGGTTCGTGTCGTCAATCGCATTTTGCTTATCCCCGTCGTGCTCGGCATAGCATTCGAAGTCTTGCAGTTGACTAACAAAGTAAGGGACACTCCCATCCTGCGTTACCTTGGCTATCCCGGCCTTTGGCTTCAGTTATTGACAACCAAAGCCCCTACCGATGATCAAGTCGAAGTCGCATTGGCATCCTTCCAAGAACTGTTGAGGATGGAAAAAGAGACCGAAAAAGGTTTAGATTCGGATGTAATTGTGTAAAACATCTATACACATTTTGATGATGAAAAATCATATACTAACTAAATGAATGATCTTCATTTTTTTCAAATATTTCACAATTAGAATGTTTAAAATAAGCTAAAAATGCTTATGATGCTCTTAAGGAGGTGTCTTTGTTGAAACGTTTCATATCTTTCATGATATACGGAATCATCGCCCTCGGAGTCCTCGGACTATTGAGCCGACTATTTAATGACCCGATTGGCTTTTTTAGAAACATTCTCATAATAGCCATTGTCGCAGGGATTATTTATATGATTTATACCGGATTAACAAAGGGAAAACCAGTTAAGAAAGAGCAGCAAGCATTCCGAAAGGCTGCCCGCCAATCGAAAAAAAGGCTAAAAAACCGAACTTCGAAAAAAGATAATGTGGCTAGCTTCTCTGCAGCAAAATCATCAAAGAAAATAAAATGGAGAAAGAAAACGGATAGTCACTTAACCGTCATCGAAGGGAAAAAGAATAAAAAGAAAAATCGGGCTTCTTTTTAAGAGCCCGATTTTTTATTTATTATCAATAAGTCCATTTTTTAAGGAATTCTTTCGTACATTGCCTGCCTTTATCGATCAATTCACCCTTTTTTTCATCATTCAGATTAAAATCCATTGCAGAAATTCCCTTCATCGGGATGAATACAATATTATGGACGTGTTTCTTGGAAATATACCTAGCATCATGGGCATCTTTCATCGTTTTGAATAGTGCGGAGAACAATTCGACCGCATTATCCACCTCATGCGGTTTCCATATCTCATCGACGCTTAACCGCAAGCCAATGACCGGTCTCTCCTTTCTAACATGATCTGAATTGAATAACCACATTGGAAAATTGCTTAACACACCTCCATCAACAAAAAGGAACTTGCTTTTTCCGACATTAAGTTTGACTGGCTCAAAGAAATACGGAATGCTGCAACTCATTCTTACTGCCTTTGCCACTGGAAAAGCGCTTGGGTCTATTCCATAATTAGGCAAATCATCAGGCAGTACGACCAATTTCCCATTTGAAATGTCAGAGGTTATGATACGGAGTGATTTCGGCCGAACATCCTTAAAGGTAACTACATTCCTTTCGGCAAGTTTACCGGCGACCCATGTTTCCAAGGCGTTGCCTTTATAAAGGCCCAGTTTCCAGTATAAAAGAAGCCATTTGGCAAATGGGATAGGCAAAAGACCACGCCTTTTATCCAGCAGGCCGCTTAAATCTATATCAAGAAAAAGCTTTTCCATTTCTTTTCCCGTGTACCCAGCCGCTACGAATGCTGCAATTATGGATCCTGCACTCGTCCCTGCTGTTCGATGGAATTCAAATCCCTTTTCTTCTAATTCCTGCAGGGCTCCCACTAAACCATAGCCTTTAATCCCGCCTCCGGAAAAAACGCCGTCAATAATCATAGCTGCCCTCCCCTAATCCGGTCTTTACATTTCTAAGCAGGATTAGAGCGATTTATGACAGTTTCAAAAAGAAAATTGCCTTGATTCAGGTAAAATACTGAATTTCCGCTTTCGGGAAAAATTCCGCTATATACCCACGAATGGTCGTTTCCAGTTCTGCCGCTTCCTCGTTTTGATAAACATATTTACCAATTCCATATCGGCCCCATTTATATTTACGCTTCGTTTCGTCCAGTTCCAATTTTGTTTTCGGATAGTTTTTTTGAATCACTTTTTTTGCTGGACCAGTGAACCGATGCTGGATTAATTCGAAAGTCAAGTCAGGGATATCCACCCCTTTTAAGGCCTCACTCAACCGTTCGAATAATTCATGGTAGCCCTCCTTCCATGCTTCATGACGGTATATTGGAGCTACGATAAAACCCAGGGGATATCCGGCACCTGCCACTTTACGTGCCGCTTCCATCCTTTCTTCGAAGCTCGAAGTCCCGGGTTCGAAATTTTTTATCACATAACGTGAATTTATACTGAAGCGAAATCTCGTTTTTCCATTATGTTCAGCATCCAACAGATGATCGACATGATGGAATTTAGTGACGAACCTAAGAACCCCATATTCACTTTTCCCAAAATACTCTATGGCCCTTTTTAATGAATGTGTCAAATGATCAATTCCGACGATATCCGATGTACAGGCTGCCTCAAAACGGGTAATTTCAGGCTTTCTCTCATTTATATATTTTTCGGCTGCCTCGAAAATCTCGTCAAGATTCACATATGTCCGAATATATGGCTTTGATCCGAGTGTCGTCTGTAAATAACAATAGTGACAATGCCCCATGCACCCTGTAGCAAGAGGGATGGCATATTCAGCAGATGGCTTTGAAGAATCGAATTTCAATGTTTTTCTGATTCCTATCACGAGTGTCGATTTGGCGACACGATATTTTTGCAGATCATTTTCTCCAGGAAGATCCCTAATTTGGTTATGCGATGTGGTCTCACGGATTTCAATGTTCAAATCTTCGAATTTCTTCTTCAATTCCCGGCCAAGCGGGTATTCCAATGCCCTTGGCTCGATATATACTAACTGTGGCATAAATGGTTTCATTTCGATCTCCATTCTTTTTTCGATTTGTTCATACTTTCAATCGAACTACACAATCTAATTGATAAGGATAGTTTTTCTTTATTCTTTTATCCTCATGATTGTTTTTACTTGGAAATTCAAAATGAAGGAGATGCGATATGGCTAATAAACGAGACTTCTTGACAAATGGAATGGGAAAACAAACGATCACCGTTCAAACAGATAATAAATTTCCAAATCCAAGGAATATACCGGGAGACTCTGTCGATGAATTTTCAGTATTGAAAGATGGCAACCAATATCTAGCCGAAAAGGAAATAGGGCAGCAAAATGAAAATGGTTGATTGAACGTGAAAAGAAGACCGAATTTACGATTATTCGGTCTTCACCTATTGGTATATATCACTGCCCTGGATTAATGACTCTAAAAAAAGCCGTTAAGATAGCTTTGCAGCATACTTAACGACTTCCTTTGCATCAGCTTATAGCCCGCATTTCAATTGCGCTCCGCAATTCGTGCACGTATTGCATCCGCCCATTTCCTGAACTTCACCCTTACGGCATACGGGGCAAGTGTTACCCACTTCCGAACCAATTGTAACATTCGTCGAACGCAGCTCATTTATCGTATCGACCAATACAACTTTTTTCTTTTCTTCCACATTTGTCAATTCATCCATTTCAAGCTGCTCGTCCATTTGGTTTTCTTCCGCTTTGAGCGTAAGGACCTGACTGTCACGGCTGCCATCCACATATACCGTTCCGCCTTTTGCTCCGCCTTTGTATAGACGTTCATATACCTTTTCAACTTGTTCGACAGTATATCCTTTTGGGGCATTGACCGTCTTGCTGATCGAGCTGTCAATCCAGCGTTGAATGATGCATTGAACATCAGCATGTGCTTCTGGAGCTAATTCCATAGCGGAAATGAACCATTTTGGAAGCTCTTCTGTATCGGCTTCTGGATGGCGATCCAAGTATTCCTGTACAATGTCAGCCTTAACTTCAATGAATTTACCAAGACGGCCGCTGCGGAAATACGTGAAGGAGAAATATGGTTCAAGACCTGTTGATACCCCAACCATCGTTCCTGTACTTCCCGTAGGAGCCACTGTCAATAAATGAGAGTTACGGATACCATGTGCAGCAACACTTTCCCTGATATCTTCCGGCATTTTTTCCATAAATCCGGTTTGTGTGAAACGTGTTCTAAGCTCATTGGTTTCTTTGTCCGTTGACCCGATCAGGAACGGGAAACTGCCTTTTTCTTTAGCAAGTTCCACCGAAGCCCTGTAAGCTGTGGTCGCAATCGTTTCAAACACCTTGTCAACCAGGATATTTCCTTCTTCAGAGCCATATTCCGTTTCACAGTAGATCAACAGGTCATGCAGACCCATTACACCTAGTCCAACCCGTCGCTCGCCCAGTGCCTGTTTTTTGTTTTCATCCAAGAAATAAGGAGTTGCGTCAATGACATTGTCCTGCATGCGCACACCGACTTCAACTGTCTGCTTAAGTTTCTCGAAATTAACCGTTTTGCTTTCTTTATCAGCCATTTCAGCCAGATTGACAGCAGCAAGGTTACATACTGAATATGGAGCCAATGGCTGTTCTCCACAAGGGTTCGTGGCTACAACCTGTTGACCGTATGCTTTGGCATTCGTCATTTCATTTGCATTATCGATAAAGAAAATACCTGGTTCAGCAGAATATGTTGCACAAATGTTTATTAAGTTCCAAAGCTCTTTAGCCCGGATTTTACGGTAAACACGGACTTTATGACCCATTTTCTCCCATTCGCGAACATCGCCGACATTATGCCATTCTTTATTGTAAATGGCCATTTCTTCGGCATTATAGCTTTCAACATCAGGAAAACGCAATTCATATTCCGCATCTTGTTCAGCCGCTTCCATAAATTCCTTGGTCAGGCAAATGGAGATATTGGCTCCAGTCAAGAAATCCGAATTATGGACACTGTATGTTCCGCCTGTACGGATCTTTTCCTCTGCATCCCTAATGATTTTCTCGCTGAACCCGCCTTGGCCAGGAATCTCCTTATAATTGATGATCCCTTGATACATAGCCGTTTCCTGTTCCGTGTGCGGCGTGAATTTCAATTTATCCGTGGCATATTTCTTGATGGCTTCATCTTTGGTGTTTTCCACTAGGTAACGCAAAATCCTTGGATTTTGCATTTTGGAAATGATGAACTCTGCAATATCGGGATGCCAATCAGCAAGCATGATCATTTGCGCGCCTCGTCTGCTGCCGCCCTGTTCAACAAGATGCGTCAGTTTTGCAATATCGTCAAGCCATGACACTGAACCCGAGGATTTTCCATTCACCCCTTTTGCCAGAGTGTTTCTTGGACGCAGTGTCGATCCGTTCGTACCCACTCCGCCGCCGCGGCTCATGATTTCCATCACTTGTTTCCTATGTTCTGAAATACCTTCACGTGAATCCGGTACGAATGGCATTACATAGCAGTTGAAATAAGTAACATCCGTATTGGAACCTGCACCGTATAATACTCGGCCTGCCGGGACGAAATTAAGGTTCTTTAATTCTTCATAGAATTTATTGAACCATTCCGTTCTTTTTTCTTCCGTGGTTTCCACTGATGCCAATCCCGTTGCATTACGTTTCGCAATTTGTTCATAGTATATTTCAAGAGGCTTTTCGATTATATCCAACGGACGGTTTACAATTCCCGTCTCAACTTCTTCCGGATTATCCAATACGCCACGGAATTCTTCATCCACCAATACCTTGGCTTTTTTGGTTTCCCAATCAATTTCAACGATGTAACCGAGACCCCTTGCTGGGAATTTCGGATCTTCCTTAATCGTCAACACGACGAAATCGCCTGCCGAGAGTGTGATTTTTTCAGTATCCTTAAAAGAATAGCGGTCAAGCATGACTAGACGGGACACTCCCTTATGCGCCATTTTCATATCAGCAGTTACAGGGTGAACCTGGGGAAATAAAGAAATATCCTTATTCAACCTTTCTAGATCAACCTTTAAAGCTTCTTTTATTACAACCGACATAATTCCCTCTCCTTTATATGTTTCATGATCCGTTCTTGCTGCCGCAAAAATCCTTATGTAGCCTTACATGTCCGTTTCGCTTAACAAGTACCCTAAATTTATCATAGCGAAACTCAAAAATCAACATATAGTGTCGCATTAAATATTTCAACTACTATATATTGTGTTTGTTTTGAATAACTTTTAATTTTGTCAAACGTTAAATCAATTAATATAGTTAGCAAAAGGGAGGAAAATGTCGATTTATAATAATTTTTCATCAGATTTCAATTAATTTGGACCTTGCTTTTTCCCCATCCCTTTTAGGGCTTATCCCTGCAAGGGATGTGTTATTCGGTCAAACAAATCTGAAAAAACTTTTTATTATCCACTCTAATTATGCTTCCTCTATCTCATGAAATTCCATTCATCGCTTTCATATTTGCTTTCTGCAATTGCCTTCACTTCCAGCAATTGCTTTTCGGTGAGGACATATGGCTCTAAATCGACCGAAAGTCCTTCGGCAAAACCTTTTTCGAAAGCTTCTTTCGCTTCAGGGATGGTTATCTTTCTCCCGGCAATGTCATTCATGGCCACAGCTTTGTTTTTTAAGTTTTTTTGCATTCTCTCTTTAACCCTGTCATTTGAGAATTTAAATACGCTAAAGAGCTTATCATCATCAAGCTCAAGCAAAATGGACCCGTGCTGAAGGATGACGCCTTTTTGCCTGGTTTGAGCGCTGCCAGCGACCTTCCTGCCCTCAACGACCAGTTCATACCAGCTAGGTGCATCAAAGCAGACGGAAGACCTGGGCGATTTTAAAGCCGCTTTTTCCTGTTCGCTTCGAGGCACGGCAAAATAAGCATCCAATCCAAGATTCCTGAACCCCATCAATATTCCTTCAGAAATGACACGATAAGCTTCAGTAACGGTTGTTGGCATTCCCGGATAGGATTCTGGAACGATTACACTATAAGTCAATTCATGTTCGTGCAGTACCGCTCGTCCTCCTGTCGGCCTGCGAACAAAACCAAGGCCCTGCCTTTTGACCTCTTCCAGATCAATCTCCGCTTCTGCCTTTTGAAAATAACCGATCGACAATGTCGCTGGATCCCAGCCGTAAAAGCGTATGATCGGCGGAATTTCCCCTTTGCTTTGCCAGTTTAACAGGGCTTCGTCCAGCGCCATATTAAAAGCCGGTGAACAATACCCCGAATCTATAAAACCCCATTTTTCTTTAGTCATCCTTACCCCTCGTTTCGATAGACGTTTTTCAATCCCCCACAAAAAACTCACATGTAGTAGTTTAACAGACTTTAACACTCTAAAAAAGAAAGTGCTATCAAGTCATGAAGAATTTGATGAAAATTCTTTTTGATTATTGGGTAAAGCAATTATATAATAAAGATTGTCTGTATTCGTTAAGGTAGAAGGGAGTTTTTATGTTTGGAAATATTATATACACTGCTCATCATCCTCGGAGTGGTTATTGCGTATTCACTTTTTAATTGGTACCGCCAGCGTAAAATCGTTAAAACACTAACACAGGACGAATTTATCGCCAACTACAGAAAAGTGCAGCTAATTGATGTGCGGGAACCGAATGATTTCGAAAATGGTCATATCTTAGGCGCAAGAAACATCCCTATGACTCAAATGAAAACCCGCTTGGTCGAAATTAGGCCGGACAAGCCTGTATATTTGTACGCTCAAAGCGAAATCATCAGCGGCAGAGCTGCAGCCATGCTATACAAAAAGGGCTACAGGGAACTTTTTCACTTAAAGGGCGGTTTCAAGATGTGGACCGGGAAAATCAAAGCAAAGAAATAAGACCCATCTCGGCATGGGCTCTTTTTAATTCCATAGCTCAAGTAAAAGAAAGTCAACAGTTGGACTTTAATGGAATCTTACATAAACATGAAAAATCCCCGCCGGAAGGCAGGGATTTTTTTCGTGTAAGCTACTAATCTAGGCTTGATAACGCAAAATGGGTTTTCTTGCAGCAAGAGTTTCATCAAGCCGCTTTATAACGGTTGTATGCGGAGCTTCCTGAACGATTTCCGGAGTTTCTTCCGCTTCCTTGGCAATCTGGATCATCGCATCGATGAACGCATCCAGCGTTTCTTTTGACTCGGTTTCAGTCGGTTCTATCATCATTCCTTCTTCCACGTTCAACGGGAAGTAAATGGTTGGAGGATGATACCCGAAATCCAGCAATCTTTTAGCTATATCGAGAGTCCTTACCCCCAATTTCTTTTGCCGGCGTCCGCTTAATACGAATTCATGCTTACAATGACGATTATATGGTAAGTCAAAATAAGGTTCCAACTTGCGCATCATATAATTGGCATTGATGACCGCGTTCTCTGTGACGGCTTTAAGGCCATCAGGACCCATTGAACGAATGTACGTATATGCCCTCACGTTTATTCCGAAATTACCATAATAAGGTTTTACCCTGCCAATGGATTGCGGACGATCATAATCAAGGACGAATTGCTCGCCTTGCTTGACTATAAGAGGTTTAGGCAAGTAAGGAATCAAGTCGGACTTCACACCTACAGGACCAGAACCCGGGCCGCCGCCTCCATGCGGGCCTGTAAATGTTTTATGGAGATTTAAATGAACCACATCAAAGCCCATGTCACCCGGTCGTGCTTTTGATAGGACTGCATTCAGATTCGCTCCATCATAATAAAGCTTCCCACCTGCGTCATGGACAAGTTGTGCCATTTCCAAAATATTTTCTTCAAACAATCCCAATGTATTGGGGTTCGTCAGCATCAAGGCCGCCGTATCAGGTCCGACAACACGTTTTAAATCTTCAAGGTCGACTAACCCATTTTCATCGGACTTCACTGTAATCGTTTCTAGTCCGGCAACAGTGGCAGAGGCAGGATTCGTACCATGGGCCGAATCAGGTACAATCACTTTCGTCCGTTCTGTATCGCCATTCGCTTCGTGAAAAGCGCGAATCATCATCAATCCTGTCCATTCACCGTGGGCACCTGCTGCAGGCTGTAATGTCACTTGGTCCATCCCGGTGATTTCCGTTAAGTGTTCCTGCAAATCAAATAATAGTCCCAATGCTCCTTGTACAGTAGCGGGATCTTGATATGGATGGATATGGGCAAAACCGTTGAAACGTGCCACATTTTCATTTATTTTCGGATTATATTTCATCGTGCATGAACCCAGCGGATAAAAACCCGAATCCACCCCATGATTCCGTTTGGAAAGTGCAGTATAGTGACGCATGATATCCAGTTCGGACACCTCAGGAAGCTTTGCCTCTTCTTCACGGATGTAGTCGGCAGGAAGAATTTCTTCGAGCGGAATAGTTGCAACATCCATTTCTGGCAGACTGTACCCGATCCGGCCGGAAGTACTGATTTCAAAAATGAGTGATTGATCTTGATTATTCATGTTGATCCCCCAATTCCTGCGCAAGTGCATCAATTTCTTCTTTTGTTCTTAGTTCAGTTACCGCAACCAGCATATGGTCTTTCAATTCAGGATAAACCGTCCCTAAATCGAAGCCGCCGATCATCCCTTTTTCAAAAAGGTTTTTATTGACCTCTGAAAACGGAGCAGGCAGTTTAATGACAAATTCATTAAACGAAGGACCGTCGAATATCACTTCCACCCCTTTGGCCATAATTGCTTTTTTCGCATAATGTGCTTTTTGAATATTTTGCACGGCCATTTCTTTGACACCCTTTTTCCCAAGCGCGGTCATTGCAACAGAAGCGGCCAAGGCATTCAAAGCTTGATTGGAACAAATGTTGGATGTGGCTTTGTCACGGCGAATGTGCTGTTCACGAGCTTGAAGCGTCAGGACAAACCCTCTTTTTCCATTCTCATCGACCGTTTGACCGACGAGTCTGCCCGGAACTTTCCGTACAAGTTTATTAGTAACCGCAAAATATCCACAATGAGGGCCACCGAATGCCGCTGGAATGCCGAATGGCTGAGCATCCCCCGTTACGATATCTGCACCGAGTGCACCAGGGGATGTCAAAGCTCCCAATGCAAGCGGATTACTGGAAACGATAAACATGGACTTGACGCCATGAATGATTTCTTCCATTTCTTTCAATGGCTCGATCCGGCCAAAAAAGTTCGGGTATTGCACGATCACTCCTGCAATGTCATCATTCGCCAATTCCCTTAAAGCAGCTAAGTCCGTCACACCGTCTTTATGAGGAATTTCGATCACTTCCACGCGTTGCCCTTTTGCATATGTCTTCACAACTTCTCTTGATTCAGGATGAACGGTTCCTGAAATGAGAATCCTCTTCCGCCTTGTCTGTCCTGAAGCAAGCATCGCTGCTTCAGCCAGCGCCGTCCCGCCGTCATACATGGAGGAGTTAGCCACATCCATGCCCGTCAATTCACATATCATCGTTTGATATTCAAAGATTGCTTGAAGCTCGCCCTGTGAAATTTCAGGCTGATACGGTGTATATGCCGTATAAAACTCAGAACGGGAAAGAACATGATCGACGATGACCGGCGCATAATGGTCATAGACACCCGCACCAAGGAAGGAAGCATAATTTTTAAGGTCCGCATTCTTTGCAGCAAGCCTTGATAATTCTTTCATTAATGCAGGTTCCGATTTAGCAGGCTTGATATCGTATTCTCCTTGAAAACGAACGCTTTCAGGGATATCATTGAAAAGTTCTTCAGCAGCGGATACCCCTATCGCTTCCAGCATTTCTTGTTTATCTTGCTCTGTCATGGGTAAATAACGATGTTTCATCTAATGACCATTCCCCTCTATTTACGTGGTTTTTTATAAAAAGGTGTTTGTATTATAACGGCTTTCAAACGTTTGGAACGGATTTCCACTTCGACTTCCGCATCCAGCACCGAAAATTCCTTATCGATAAGTACCAATCCAACGTTTTTCTTCAATGTTGGCGATTGGGTACCAGTCGTGACCACGCCAATGACTTCATCACCGCTGTATACCTTATACCCATGACGTGGAATGCCACGGTCAATCATTTCAATTCCCACAAGCTTCCGGGGAGCCCCTTTCTCCTTTTGCTCAGCAAGAACGGCTTTCCCGAAAAAATCAACTTCCTTATCCACTTTTACTGCAAAACCAATCCCGGCTTCTATCGGGGTGATGTCAGCTGAAAGCTCCTGCCCATACAGCGGCAGTTTCGCTTCAAAACGCAGGGTATCACGAGCACCTAAACCAATCGGCTGAACCCCCTCTTCCTTACCGGCATCCATAATCGCCTTCCAAAGGGCAGGGCCATTTTTACTGTCGCTATATATTTCAAAACCATCTTCACCAGTGTATCCAGTACGGGAAACCAGCGTGGAGATACCGTTAATCATGACATTATCCTTGAACCTGAAAAATCCAATTTCACTTAAGTCAGTACTTCCCGATAGTTTTTGTAATATCTTCTCTGCAGCTGGTCCTTGAAGTGCCAGCTGTGTATAGTCACTTGAGACATTCGTAATTTGGGCATCTTCCGTTAAATTAGCTTGCAGCCAATTGAAATCTTTTTCTGTATTCGCTGCATTGACCACGAGCAGATAGTCTTCCTCAGCCCTTTTATACACGATAAGATCATCAACCGTGCCTCCGTTTTCATAACACATGGCGGTATATTGGGCCCCGCCCTGTTGCAGCTTTGATATATCATTTGTCAGCATCTTCTGTAAAAAGGAAAGGCTCCCAGGCCCCTTAACATCGACTTCCCCCATATGGGAAACATCAAATAACCCCGCTTTTGTCCGTACGGCTTCATGTTCATCCTTTATACCCGAAAATTGGACAGGAAGTTCCCAGCCGCCAAAATCAATCGTTTTACCTCCGTATTCACGATAAACCTCAAATAGTGGTGTTCTTTTTAAATTGGTCAAAAAATGACCCCCTTCAGATTTTTTTAAAAATTAATTGGCTTCATTATCAAAAGCTTCTTGTCATTACACATCAGATACAAGCTGATTCATGATGTGAAAAAAGCACAAAAAAGGACAGAGAAAGCCCGTTTGAGCTTTTTCTCTGTCCTGAAACCTGAAAGTTTACCTATGTAATAGGTTTTCCCCTTTGGTGGCCGTCCCATAACGGGCGGCGCTCTCCAGAGTTGCGTCCAATAAGAGTTCTTTTGCCTGAGAGATTCACTGCTAAGTTTGCTCCTTCGGCGCTACATCCGTAGTCTCTCCCCTTATCTTCACCCGCATATAAATGGTCTACCATTGAAAGGAAGCCAATAAGCCCCAAGCATCGGTAAAACCTTTGAGCATAAATGGAATGCATTCTCTGCCAATTCTCCTAAAACTTCAGAAACCGTTTGACTGATCTCCTTCAGTAATCTTGGATAAACTAGGAGCCTATAGCCCATACTAAGAAAACGCGAACTGCAAAATCGATGTACAAACATTCTTTGTAGCGTTTGGAAATTGGAATTTTCTAAATATACTTATATCCTACCCTAAGAAACTTATCTCTGCAATATTTTTTAAAAAAGAAATATTTTTCTTACTTCACATATGAAATGTTCGGGTTTTGACCTTATATTAAGGAAATTATGATTTAAGAGGGAGTTATTTCTATGAAAATCAATATATCCTTCAATTCTGAATGGAATGACGAGTTTCTGCAAAAGATGGAAAATGACGGTCCATGGGGAAATTGGGAGCTTTATAAGTTGGCGGTTCAAATGGAGGAAAACCTTATCATCCCTGATTTTGAAGGTTTACAGGCGCCCAAGCACCTTCCTCAGCTAACCCCGCTTCCCCATCAATTGGAAGCGGCGAAGCAAGTAGTGGAAAAAATGAATGGAAAAGCCATTTTGGCTGATGAAGTAGGGCTGGGAAAAACAATTGAAGCAGGCTTGATCCTAAAAGAGTATATGATTAGGGGCCTTGTAAAAAAAGTATTGATCCTTGTTCCGGCTTCCCTTGTCACACAATGGGCATTTGAATTGAATACCAAGTTTCATATTCCGGCAGTCGTTCAGAGAAAAAGTTATGTCTGGGACTCCTGTGATGTAGTCATTTCATCAATTGATACAGCGAAACGCGCTCCACATCGAGATATCATCTTTACTCAGGAATATGACTTCATCATTATTGATGAAGCTCATAAACTTAAAAATAATAAGACGAAGAACTATGAATTCGTCCAAAATCTGAAAAAGAAATTTTGCTTACTCCTGACAGCCACTCCGATTCAAAATAAAGTCGAGGAGATATTCCACCTCGTTTCGTTATTGAAACCGGGCCACTTGGGAAATGCCTCACTCTTTTCGGAAAAGTATAAAGGGAAAGGCCGGAACATAACTGAAGATGAACACCTAAAGGAACTTGTCAACACTGTCATGATTCGAAACCGGCGGGCCGATACTGGCATTGAATGGACAAAACGGCATGTGGAAACCATCACCATTGAATTTTCTCCAACGGAACAAGCATTATATGATGCTGTTTCCAAATTCAAGCCAATTTCGGATGGATCAAAAGGAAGCGCCTTTTCGGCTCTCACTCTCCAAAGGGAAGCATGCAGCAGCAGAGAGGCTGTCTTTTATACATTAAAGAATATGAGAGATAAATACGATCAGCCTTCCCCTGATTTTTTGGCAAAGCTTGATGATTTATTTACTAAAGTGAATGAAACGGTCCAGAACTCAAAGGCTGAAAAAGCTTTGGAACTGATCAAGAAAATTGATGACAAAGTGATAATCTTTACGGAATATAGGGCGACTCAACTATATCTCCAATGGTACCTACAGCAGAATGGAATTTCTTCTGTTCCTTTCCGAGGAGGTTTTAAGCGCGGAAAGAAAGACTGGATGCGTGAATTATTCCAAAAGAACATTCAGGTATTAATCGCAACAGAAGCTGGCGGGGAAGGGATAAACCTTCAGTTTTGCCATCACTTGATTAATTTTGACCTGCCCTGGAACCCAATGAGGCTTGAACAGAGAATTGGACGGATTCACCGCCTTGGTCAGGAAGAAGATGTGATGATTTATAACTTTGCCACGAAAAATACAGTTGAAGAACATATACTGAAGTTACTATACGAAAAAATAAATTTATTTGAAAAAGTAATCGGTGAATTGGATGATATTTTAACCAAACTGGATATTAACAACATTGAAGAATATTTAATTGATGTGGTCGGCGAGTCCAAAACAGAAGGCGAAATGAAAATCAAGATGGATAATTTTTCATCGTTGATCCAATTCGCTCAATCAATGAAGGAAGGTGAGGTTCATGCAGCAACGGGAAATTCATGATTTTTTAATCACTTTCTTTAAAGCCAACGATTGTGAAATACTGGATAATGCACCAACCCACCTTACAGTGCAATTGACGATTGAGATGGATAAAGAATTAATGAACAGACCCTTTTATTGGCATTATCTAGAAAAAACAGGAGGTGTTCCGAACCCGGCACAAATCACTTTCATTACCGATCCAGAACAAGCTCCATCCGATTTAAAGGGAGAAATGATTCATTTTGGCTCCCCTCGTCTTCACCAGATTATTCAATCAACCAAAAAGCTGGCAGGGTATACTAGACTTTTTGAGAATACGCCTCCATCAAAAGGCAGAAATAATCCTTTGTTTCCTTGGCTGACCCTGAATGTGAAAATATCCTATCAATGCGACCGCAAAAAAGATACTTTCATGTCAATCGGACTGAATTTAATCTCGGGGGAAATAATGGAAGGGTTTCACCATCGGGTTTTACCGATTAACGTCACCCCGAAAATACCGGATTATTCCTTTACGCTTTCACCTCTGATCATGCCCAAGAGTGGATTGGCAAGACTTGATACATACATCAGAACCAGTTTCGAGGATGATGACCATTCCTGGGCGGAGGAAGCAATGCTGCGCTGGCAGAATGACTTGAATTTATTGGAGCATTTTTACAAGGATATGGACGAAAAAAGTGAGAGCTATTATACCGAAAAAGAAGCACTAAAAGCACAATATGAACCCAACATCAGAATATCCATCATCAACGGAGGATTATTTTACCTTTCAGATAGGGCGTTGGGATAAGGAAAAAACAAAAAAACAGATGTCCAAGTTCAGGACATCTGTTTTACTTTTTGATCGTTTTCCTTATAAACATCGACAAAGCAAAAGGGACAATGCCAAACCAATGTGACATACCCTGGTTTTTATCCTCTTTTCTGTGAAGGCGTTTTTCTTTTCGTTCTTTTTTCGTCAGATTGAAATACTCGACAAGCTGCTGCGTCAGATATTTAATATAAGCGTTTGTAGACATATAAAATCATCACCCTACGCAAAGTATGTCCGGTTTACGCTTTTTTTATTCCTTTCCTTGCTCCCTTCACCGTAAACCTGTCGCGTTCCCTAATAAAATGGTGTTGATTTTGCTATTACACAGCTTGCTTCTCCAACCATTCTTTCACTTCCCCCGCTTCTTTATCGTATTGAATGATGACCCTGCCCTCTCGATCATTTTTAGTTTTGGAAGAAAACTCGATATAGACGTAAGGACCTTCTTGCTTCATTAAGGAATATCGCACCACACCATTGGGATATGATATTTCCCCCTGGATGATTTTCGGAATCTCTTCGCCCCACTCTGCCGTCACATCCTTGATGGCTAGATGGACAAGATGGTCGGCCACAAGCGACTCTTCCACTTCTTTATAAAACTTTTTATCAATGATAAACTGGTCGATCATTAGTATCGTGAACATGATGAAAACACTCGCCACAATCATGACCATCGGGAAAACGACTCCTTTTTGATTATTCATCAATTTTCGTATCATTCCTAAAGAAAGGATGAAATCTTCGACTGAATGTAGTCCCTGCTTTATCCGTTATATTTATAACAATGACACTGCCATCCTTATTGACCTGGAATTCCGAAATGTTCTGCAAGATGACCTCATGCCCCATACCATCCACTCGTCTTCGGACCTTATCTTCATATTGTTCCAGCGATGCTAATTGTTCACCTGAAAGCAAATATAATTTATTTCCCATTACATCTTGTGCTTTGGAACTCCGGACCTCCTGCTTCACTTGCATGGTAAAGACCTCCCACTCCTTAGGATGCAATTTATCAACGGACCTCATCTGGGTGTGAATGATCGAGAAGAGCTGCAGAACAAAAAGCGACGTCGTCATTAAAATCAATAATGAAAAAAGCAATTCGATCATCGTAAAGCCATCATTTTTTCGCAGCATCACAAATGGATTCCCAATTACCCGTTTCATGTTCATAGCGTACACACCCTTCAATCATTCCCGGGAAATCCCCATGGTCCTTCCAAAACAATTCAAAGCTTCTTTTTTTGTAAATGATTTCCTGACCAACTGCTTGAATCTCCCCATCCATGAACGCCGTCAATCTTTCATATAATAAATGGTGGGCTTCGGTCCTTACTGGAATATCTTTCCGCTGCGTCAATACCTCTTCAAGAATTGGTAAAATGGCAAGGGCCAGAAATATACAAATAGAAAATGCGGCCATCAGCTCAAGGTAGACATACCCTTTACAATTTCTCAATCCGGAACCTCCCTTTACCGATATTGAGGACCAGCTTGTACTTTCCCTTTGAGGTATCAATCATAATCGTTCCGGCTTTGGATGCATTTCCATATTGATTAAAATGAAAGCTGAACCCCAAAGTGCCGCTTAAAAACTGGATATCCTCTGGTATGCTTCTCTCTAAAACGATCCCCTCCTTATAAGACGAAACGGTATAAATCTTTTCGGTATTATCAATATGGAGGTAAATCAAGCTCTTATGACTGATGGCATACTGTTGAGCATAGAAAAGATCTTCATGAAATTGTGAAAGAAAAAGCCTATTTTCCATTCCTTTAGTGAAGCTGGGATATAGATTAGGACCAATGGAAATTAGGAGTACAAAAATAGCGAGGACAATAAGGGTTTCAGATAGTGTATACCCACCATCGGAATGCCGTATATTCACTTCTCTCCTACTCAACGACCGTTATCTTTCCTTTACTATCCAAACTAATTTCATCCCCATTAGGGCAGGATGTCTGTTTGAGATAGCCTTGACTTTCCAATTCACCGATACTTTCGGGCAGTTTAGCATTATCGATTTCATAAGCCTGCACCTGTGCTTGGGCCATCTTAACGAAAGCTTCACATCCTTTAGACTGGATTGTGGATTGGTTTTTCGTGATATTGGGGATTGTTATAATCAAAAGGATGGATATCACCAGTAAAACAATAAGCATTTCTATTAGGGTAAAACCACGTTCATTCATCACTTTCTTCAACATATCATCATGCTCCTAAAAGCATCTGAATACCAGATGACCTTCGGGCATTTTCACCTCCGGAATACAAAAATGAAATCCTATAAACCTTCGAGCAGTGAGAACATCGGCAGCAAAACCGCCAAATAAATGGACACGATCAAAAGACCTATCAGTGAAAACATTAGAGGCTGAATGATTTTCAAGATTGCATTCATTCTCTCTTCAATTTTCTCCAGTATAAAACGACTGTAATGAAGTAACTCGGCATCAAGTCTGCCGTATTTTTGACCATTTGCAGCGACGACCGGTAAATTCCCATCAAAATATGGGAGCTCCCGAAAAATCATTTCCAGTGATCTGCCCTCGATCAGATCATCCTTGATGATATTGCAAAGTTTTTGGTAAAAAGGCTGCTGTTGATTTATCGAGAATAATTTGATGCTATCGTTAATCGATAGTCCTCCGGAAAGCAAGCCACTGAATTGGCTTGCAAAAAAATAAGTTTCGTATAATTTGATGAACCTCCCGAATATCGGAATTCCCATCAAAATCCTTCGCTGCCTTAATGGGCATAATCCATTGAACCAAAATCGTTTGAGTGCATACAAGAATAGGAGCAATCCGAGTAGTAAGAAGGGTAGTGCTGGAAGAATGAACGTGGAGGCTGACATTAATCTTAAGAGAATATGCTGATCGACATCCATCGTGAAATAGATGGTCTGGAATTGGGGAAGGAGAACACTCTGAAGAATATAAAAAACGATGCTTACAAAAAAGACTAAGAATACGGGATACACCATTAACTTTTTTACTTTATCCATATCCTCGATTCTTTTCTTCCAATATCGCCCACCTTCTTTCAACGCCCGTTCCAGGTCGCCATATTGTTCTCCATAAAATATATAACTTACAAGCTGCGGATGAAAATTAAGATGGGTCAGCACCATGTGCAACGGGTAGCCGTTCCTTAAATCGGCTATAGCCTGAGTGAAGTCTTCCGCTTTCTTCTTTGATTCCTGAAACTCAAGAAAATGTAAAGCTTCCGCCAAAGGATAACCATGATTCAATAATTCACCTAGCTTCGAAATAAAGACCGCCTGCTCTTTTACCTTCCATTTACTTTTTGGTTTCATGGTAGACCAGCCGTTCATATTCCTGAGATCCCACATAGCCCATCGCAACCGCTTTTCCGATTTCATCCTTTAATTGGCGGTAGCTGACCGTTGCCATTTCTTTTTCATCTCCCATTATCCGGAGAACTTCAGCCAGGCTTTTTCCATATAGCAATTCATATACACTTGCCCTTTTATTCCTTGCAGTCATTTTGCATGCTAAAGCACAGTCCCCTTTACACGGAAGACATCGCAATTCAACCAGCCGCTGCGCTGTCACGCCAATCAAAGTCTGTTCAACCTCAAGTAAGCTGACACCAAATTCCAGTAATCTGGAGATGGCGCCCTGGGCGTCCCTCGTATGCATGGTCGTTAGTATCAAATGACCGGTTAATGCGGCACGGACTGCGATTTTGGCAGTTTCTGCATCCCGGACTTCCCCAACCATGATCACGTCCGGGTCATGCCTCAGAACAGCTTTTAGGCCGACTGAATACGTAATGCCCGCCTTTTCATTGATTTGGACTTGCAATACCTTTTCGGATACATTTTCAATGGGATCTTCAAGTGTAATGATATTTCGATTGATCATCTCATGGGCGTGGTGAAGCAGGGAATATAGTGTCGTGGTTTTCCCACTGCCGGTCGGGCCGGTAAATATGAGCATGCCATGGGAATGCTTCAAGAGTGCAATCAATTTTTGAACGGTGTTTGGAAATAAGGATAACTGTTCTAGAGGAAGGATATTCTGTTGGGGTATTAAGCGGATGACCAAACTTTCGAGATGGGCAGTGGGTAAAGTGGAAAGGCGGAGTCCGACCACCTGGTTAGCCAAATTGATGGTGATGGCACCACTCTGGGGCCTCCTTTTCTCCCCTATATCCATCGAGGCAAGGAACTTCAAATGGGCGATCAGCCTTTCAGCTTCAAAGAATGATAATGTTTCCTGGGGAACAAGCTTATTGTCTATCCTGAATTGGATGTGAGGCCCCTCTCCGCGAAAAAAAATGTGGATATCCGATGCCGATTCCACGATGGCACGGGTTAGTATTTTTTCTGCAGTCTTTTCAATCGATATCAATTCATTCATCACCTCCTATGTTTCTTGTTGTATTGATTCGACAATCCACAACAAATTCCTGCTTCAGAATAAAAAAAATTCCCGAAAAACTTCGAGAATCATCTCACATGCTTATTTTCAAATCAAGTCTCCGGGAAACCAAATTTCTTAATGCATCTACATTATGGCCAATCACCAGTTTTTCCCCGTCTATGAGAATGGGCCTTCTTAATAACTTCGGTTCTTTTGTTAATAATTGGATGACATCAGAAAGCATCATTTCGTCAATATTAACTTGTAAGTCTTTGTAAGCTTCACTTCTTGTCGCCAAGACTTCATCAAGTCCCTCCGATGTCAATTCAAGAATTCTTTTTAACTCTGCTACAGTTGGAGTCTCTCTGAATAAATGTCGCTCATCGAAGGAAACTTGATTGGCGCTTAACCATTTTTTTGTTTTGCGGCAAGATGTACAGCTTGGATACGAAAAGAAAGTTAACTGTGCCATACTAATCACTCCCCGTTCACATTTTGTATACATTTATAGTTTATACAATTATTGTACAACGTTTGTATAATTAATGTATACATATTTGCTTTATAAAACCGTTTTAAATGTGAACGTTTTTTAAACTAAAGAGTGTTTGCCCTTTCCCTTATTCCATTTTTTTCTGCCTGCATTATAATGGACATAGGTAAACTATGGAATAGCAGGAGGGTGTAATGGAACAAACGTTAAAAATAACAAACGTGTTAGCTGATCCCACCAGATATTATATATATCAGCATATAGTGAACAACCATGGTGATGTATCGGTACAGGAAATCGCCGATTCATTCAACATCCATCCAAATGTTGCCCGTCTACATTTGTCAAAACTTGAGGATATCGATATGTTGACCTCGATTTCCCGAAAGACCGGGAAAGGCGGCCGCCCAAGCAGACTTTATCGATTATCTGACAAAGTCATACAGCTTCATTTTCCATATAGGAACTATCAGCTGCTTGCAAAGATTGCCGTCCAGTCGATGATGACATTAGGGGAACAAGGAAAACAGGCTCTTTATGCAACGGGAAAAGTATTTGGGGAGGAATTGATCAATCAGCAACTTGCCCTGAACTCGACATCGATCGATCGGCTTGCTTTTGCGGAAAAAGTCAACATGCTTAAAAATGCGGCTACCATTGCAGGGTTATCTCCTGAAATACAAGCAAGCGAAGAAGAAAATAAAATATCCTTCCGTATCTTCAATTGCCCGTTTAAGGAAGTTACTGAAGTCGAGCCAGGAACAATCTGTTCCATGCATAATTCATTTTTAAAAGGTATGTTCGAAGCCTTGTTTGAGAATGTCACTATTGTGGAAATAGAAAATATGATGTCCAATTGTGCAGCATGCTCATACCAGGCTTCGGTTCTCACATAGAAACAAAAGGCATCCTTTACATTACCTTACAATTTCATTTATAATTATTTAGAATGTACACGACTAGACATAAGGAGGGATTCGGATGGAACGCATGTTCAGAGTATGTGGATTTTGGACAGGAATTATGGCCATTTTCTTTTATCTTGGCCATATGCATCAAACGTCTTTGCTTTTCTTTGCACAAACGATCTTTTTTGTACTTTTAAGTTATTTGAAATTATCCGAGCGCATGTATATCTATGTTTTCGGCGCCTATCTTACCGTTTTCTTTGCAGGATTTTCCTACTGGAGCGTATTTATGATGACTCCGGGTGCTGCTCATTAAGAACAAGCAATATTACATAACCCATGAATTTGGATTCATGGGTTTTTACTTGTCACCATTCAGGAAAGATCCTTACATCATCTGCTAAATTCTTCGATTGAAGCAACACTTTGAAATGTTCACTAAATCCCCCAGGAACGATCAGCCCCCGGATTGCCCGATTACGCTTTGCCGTTTTCGAGAATGGATCAGTTCCTTGATGGTCCTTCAATTCCTCTAGTATCCCTGCTTTAAGCAAGAATTCATTTTGAAGAAAAAGCCCTCGATTGGAAAGATCCTTTCTTTTTCCAATCTCGATTAATGTGTCAAAATGGATATGTGTCGTCAGATCCATATCACCAGGATACATAAGTGCATCTTTAATCATTTGATGGCGATAATAGCCCCTCAAGCTCCCTTGAAGATGAGTTGGCTCCTTCCATTCCCTATCGGTATAGCCATAATCAATTGTAAGGAGAATACCCGATTCGATACAGGAAACGATCTTCTCATATTCACGGATCATGTTTAGCGGAACTTCGTATCGTTGTTTTTCATTTAAGGTGATTTTTCGTTCAGTAAGGTAAGAAAGAATGTCAGGGTTGTCCAAAGGTTCTCTCTCTTCTACTAAATCTCCTTCTTTTTCAGTGACGAATACCTCTACCAAGGCTCCCTTATACTTTTCAATGACATACACAGGCAACGCGTCGAAAAGTTCGTTTGAAAAGACGATTCCATTTACATTCGTCCATTTTTCTAAACTGGCAGCAGAAACTGCCTGTTTGAATATCCCTAAACGTTCGTGCTGAATCATTCTATGAAATGGACTGCCATCCACAAGAACATAAGTTAAAGAGTCCCATATCTGCGGTTCCGTTTCTTTTATGTAAACGAGGATGTCATACGCCAGTTTACCGTCCCCTGCGCCGACCTCGATGATTCTTGGTGAAACTCCGCATCTTTTTATCAAATATACGAACCATCTCGCCAGTGATCTCCCAAATGCATCCCCAACATTGCCGGACGTATAAAAATCACCTCTTGGGCCAATCTTCTCTTTTGCGCGTGCATAGTAGCCTATTTTTGGCGTATATAAAACAGCATCCATATAGTCATTATAGGAGATTCTTTTTTGCGGGTTTCCTGCAATCAATTCCTTTAAATGATTTTTCAACACAATAGCCTCCGTCTCCATGATTTTCCATCTAACATAGTAAATAAGTTTTTTAACGACATTTATACATGAACACAAAAATAAAGTTCACAAAATGTTCAATTTTCATCTCGCAGTTATAACAGTGCATCCACTAAATGAATTTCATAGGAGGCTCAAAAATGCACATTGGGGAAGACCCTGTTTTTTTATATTCAGTATAGTTCCGGAATTGACCCATTTCAATATTTTTACATAATTAAGAACTTAAAAAAACAGGTGCCACAGCGGCACCTGTATAAGTAATTATCTCAAAAAGGGATTGGTATTCTTTTCATCCAGAATCGTCGTGACAGGGCCATGACCTGGAAAAACGATAGCATCATCAGAAAGTGTCAGCAGCTTCGTTTCAATGCTATTTAAGAGCACTGACTCGCTTCCGCCTATTAAATCGGTTCTGCCAACGCTTCCTTGGAACAAGACGTCCCCAGAAAAGAGGAGACGTTCGTCCTTCACATAATACGAAACGCTCCCTGGTGAGTGTCCAGGGGTTTCGAATACTTCGAAAGTGAATCCTCCAATCGTAAGCTCTTGCTCATTTGCCAAGATGTGATCGGCAGGCTTCATTCGCATTGGATTTTCAGGGAACCAGTTTTGAGAACCATTCAATGCTGGATCAAGTAGCCACTTGGCCTCTTTTTCATGAATATATGCAGGGATTCCATAATGATCCCGAATAGCATCCAGAGCACCGATATGGTCAAAATGTGCATGTGTCAATAAAATCGCTAAAGGCTTTAAATTTTTTGTTTGTATGTACTGTATAATTTTCTGTGGCTCTTCACCCGGATCGAAAATGATGCAATCCTGTCCATCGGAAACTACATAACAATTCGTTTGCAGCGGGCCTAGAGGAATTTGTGTCCATTTCATTTCCATCAACTCCAATATGATTTTCTATCTTTATCTTACACTAATTAAGCTGCTAATGTTAATTCAGTTTTCTCATGTCATAGAAGTGTCACCTATTAAGCCTCGACAAATAATTGAAAAAATATTAAGATATTAACAAATGCAATCTTTTCTACATATTTTTGGTAGTTGCCTTATTCTCTGGGTATATTATTAGGGATTAGGTATTCATTACGAAAAAAGGGGGTTTTGACATGATATTAATGGTTGTTTTCGGACTTGTGGCTATATTAGGAGTAGCAGCTGTGTTTACCTCATTAAAAAAGAGAAACTTCTTAGGATTCATTTTTGCAGCCGGCAGTGCGGTCGTGTTTGGCTGGTTCACTGTCATGACTGTCATCAACAGCGGTTTTCCTGTTGCCCATTGAAGAAAAAAGCTCGCCATCCGGCGAGCTTTTGTTTTAGGTTATCATGTTTGTTTGAACAATCTTTGTATTTGATGGGTTTTCATATCAATGATTTTCTCAAATTGATATCCATATAAGCAGAAGTTGCCATCAAGCGAACAGCTTAATGGTTCATTTTCCATGTCCTTCATCAATTCTTCTTGTGTGCCTTTTTCCCAATTAAATTTAGTTAAGGTAAACCTTCCCTCATATTGGTCCGCATCTTTTGATTCATTAGGAATAAACGTTATGAATTCCTTGTTTTTTTCAATGAAATCATAGGATGGAATGACCCAATCTGAAAAGCTTTTCAATAGTGGCACGGAAAAAGAGTGGATCGGCTTGTTTGTCGGATCATAAAATGCATATGTACCCCGATCTTGTTTTTCTGTCTCCACTTGAATCGTCATCAGCGATTGCTTGATTTTTTTAAAGTGAATGACATCGAGCATAAGGCTGTCTGCCCCATCCCCATGCAGCGCTTTTCTTTCTAGGGGAGCCGTCAAAGCAGGTTCTTCTTTGTCCCAATCCAAAAACATCAAGTCATTTTCACTTGCCCATTGAGCAAAAGGCTGTGGAAAGTCCAGGGTTTCCATAGTTTGTTCATCTGGATTCAATACATAACTGCTGTATGTCCAATCTTCATAAAAGCTCGATACAAACAACCGGCCATCTTTAAATGAATTCCACTCATAAGCTAATTCATAGGCTGGGATTGCCACGGAATACAGTGGATTCCCCGTTTTATCAAGTATTGTAATTGATGCTTTATCCGAAGAGGTAAAGGACGACAACAAAATATGCGTACCAGACGGACTGATCGATACTTCAGAAAACGCAAAAGCCGGCTGATAGAAAACGGAAGTTTCATTCGTTTCCAAATTCCATGCCATCAACTGGGATAATTCATTACCATCCCGCTTCACAGAATATAAAATGGTTTTTGAATCCAGCCATCCAAAAATGGCTTCGATTTTTTCCGTTTCTGCGGTCGGGACCTTTAAATTGCTTACTGAAGTTTCCTGGTTAGATTGGGAGTGTTCTTTTTCCGTATCATTTACGGGTTTACTAAGGTCCTTGGAAGGCTCACAAGCCGAGATAAGAAGGATAGTGGAGATAAATAATGGGACGAAACACAACATCTTACAAATGGAAAGCCGCATACAAAGTGCTGCTTTGGATACTTTAATCTCCACACACCTCCCACTTCAAAACTAAAACGCCTGGCATATGTGAGCGAGACATTAGAAAGAGAGTAAGGATTAACCAATCGAGTCCTTACTCTCTTTCATTATAAAGTAAAAAAGAGAAAATGTGGCGGATAATGATCTTATATTTTTTTGGAAGTATATTCCTTAGGGGGAATGCATCACATATATAGTCCTGCCATCAAAATCTTGACGGAATCTTCATATATACCAGGCAAATGGGATAGCGGAAGCGGATTGATGCCCTTTCCCAGTTCGATTGTGAATCCACCGCGTTTGAATTCCTGAATGAACCAATCTTTATACCCAGCATGGCTGTCAACGTATTTTACGGCCCGATATCCGCTGCGCTCCTCAAACTCTCTCGCAACATTCGCTGCCTGTTCAGGTTCATGTCCCTCATATCCCCAATAGAATTCTTTTCCCTGGGTGTGAAGTGCAAGCACTCTTTCAAAATTCCGTCTTATTGCCAGCTCCTTCATGGCCAATGCTTCTGGTTCTGATAACGCGGTTTCTCCTGGAAAATCCCTCGGGGCAGGGGATTTTGGAATCTTTCTGCGCTTTTCAACCTCCCAGTTAGCAGGATATTGGTTATTCAGGTCTACACCGCGGATATTGGCTTTCCAAGCATAAAAGGCAGGATTGCCACTATTTATTTTTAAAACATCAACCTTCCCCTCTGCCGCCTCCTCCCCCTTTAGGACAAGGTCGACTCCATCCGGATTCACCATTGGAACGATCGAAATGGACATATTCCGGTAGTACGGCATACAGTCCATTCCGCAAAGTGTACGATCATTCGTTACTGCCAGCAGAAAATCATTCAGCCATTTCATCAAAACAGCCGTAGTGATCCATTCATTAGCGTGGAATGAACCGTTATAATGTATGATCTTTTCACCTTGACCGATTCTTACCTCAAGGAGTTCTTTTCCCAGCACACTCTTTCCGACTGATTCAACCTTAATAAAGGGGTAATGACAAGATAGAACATCAAGATCGTCAAGAAGTGATTGATACTCGTAGGGCTTGTCGGTGACTATCACGGGATTCATCACCCGGACGGGTACCGAAAAAGGCTTTTGTCCATCTTGATTCAATAATACTATCCCATCGATTGGCAGGTGATATTGTAAAGCGATTTCAGCAAAATCGATATCTAACCGGGACTCTTGCTGAACAATGTATCCAGGTATCTGTACTTCGATGCCATTTGGCAAAACTCCGCCAGTAATGGCCGGATTGGCATCCTCAATCAAAACCCGGGGAATTTGGAACAATTGACTGTAATATGCCAAATCATCCCCGCTTCTGCTCACAACTTTCATTCAGCCTCCGCCCCTTTCATTGTTTTATCTTTATGAAGGGAAAAACAGAAAGATGTTCAGGAAGTCTCTTGTTTCATAATTGTAAGGGATACTGATTTCCCTGAAAAAGCGAAAAAACCTGGATTGCGCCAGGTTTCAGGTTGTAGACAAAAGGTTAAGAGATTTGGGCTCTTAGAGCCACTATGTTATGCCATTGTAGGACCTTGCCATGTCCACGTGGCCATCTTCTTTAAATTAATGGCAGCGAAAGTAAGCATCACTTGCATCGATAATTTTTTAAGTCCCCTTAAAGTGGTCCAACGCAAAGTTGAGAAATGAAGGTATTTTATCATGAAAACCATAGCCTAAGAACCAACGTTAAGCCATATTTGTTTCCGTTTTAAAACAAAAAAGACTGTAGGCAAAAGAAGTTCTATCAAGATTTTTAAACATAGTTGATTGGAACGGAGGGTGCGAGACTCCTGCGGGAATAGCGAGTCCAAGGGAGACCCCACAGGCGCAAGGTGCGCCGAGGAGGCTCCCGGACCGCCCGCGGAAAGCGAGTGCCTGAAGTGGAAATCAACGTCCAAATTTGTACAAGCAAAAAAACTGTAGACAAACTCGATTTTCATCGAGTTGATCTGACCCAATAAAGTTAGACATATAATTTAAGCAGCTTCTAAGACCTGAGTTCGGTATTCTATCGGACTCAGGTCTTTTAATTTTACCTTCATTCGTTTGTGGTTATAGTAATGTATATAATCATCTAATTCCTTTTCAAAGTGCTCCATACTTTCAAACTCTTGGAGATAAAGCAATTCAGACTTTAACAAGCCAAAAAAGTTTTCAATGACTGCGTTATCTAAACAATTTCCCTTACGGGACATTGTATAATGCGGGAATCTTTTAAGGTTTTTTGATACTTCTTCATTTGATAATGCCACCCTTGATCCGAATGGAGGATGACCGTATCTTCTGGTTTCAGGTGTTTAATCGCCTCATCTAACATATCTCCAACAAGTTTATAAACAGGGCGTTTCATCACTTTGTAGGCAATAATTTCACCATTACATAAATCAAGGATAGGGGATAGGTAACGTTTCTCCCCAAATAAATGAAATTCCGTTACGTCTGTTACCCATTTTTGATTCATTTTCTCGGCTTGAAAATCACGTTGTAAAATATGGGGGGCAATTCGACCAACACGCCCCTTATACGAACGATACTTTTTCATACGGACTAAACATTTTACGCCCATTTCATTCATGAGGCGGTTGATGGTCTTTGGATTGTGAGAAAACCCATATTTTTTTAACTCTTTTGTGATACGACGATAACCGTAACGTCCTTTATGTTCATGATAGATAGACTGAATAGTGGCTTTTACCTTCGAATACTTATCTTCTCGATTCAAGCGTTTTTCCCAATAATAGTACGTGCTACGTGGAATATCAGCGACTTTAATTAAGGCCACAACCTCATAAATGGACTTTAGTTCATAAATTACTTGCGCTTTGATTTGGGTTGTAATTTTTCCTGCATTTGAACTAAAGTATTTAACTTTTTTAAATACGCATTCTCCATTTCTAGTTGTTTAATTCGTTCTTCAAGCTCTTTAACCGAACCTTCAATTTGTTTGGATGGATTGATATCTTTTTTCATGGATGGTCTCCCCTTTTTCTTAGAAATTAGGGCATCTAATCCATAGGCATTAACATTTATTCTCCACGTCCGAATTAGTGCTGGAGATGAAATATTAAACCTTGCGGCTGCGTCGTAAGAAG
Organism: Peribacillus sp. S4; assembly: GCF_046715815.1. Classification (NCBI taxonomy): domain Bacteria; kingdom Bacillati; phylum Bacillota; class Bacilli; order Caryophanales; family Bacillaceae; genus Peribacillus; species Peribacillus sp. S4. The sequence goes on from NZ_CP175708.1 coordinate 3,690,676, forward strand.
ATATACCCGTTTCATTCATATAATTAAGTACATCCATTTTAAACTCCGTAGAATAACTTGTATAGGATTTCTTAAATCCATCGGCTCCTTGAATTTGGTATAAACGAACCCATCCTTGAATTATTTGATACGAAACTTCAAATATTTTTTGAAGATCCATATAGCTGTGCTCACCTTCAAGGTAAAGTCGTGTAATGAATATTTTCTGTTCGGTAGAAAAATTAGCCATAAAAAACACCCCGTAAATGTTAGTTTGGTGTCTAACATTTACGGGGCAGTTCAAGTTTGTCTACAGTCTGAAACCTGGATTGCGCCAGGTTTCCTTTTTCAACGCTGCTCATAAAATCGGAGTAAATCTCCGTAAATGATTTTGTCGGAGTAATCAAGCTCCTGCTTTGCCTTTTCCAAATACTTCTCACATGAATCCTTTGCAGTCGCCGCCCCGGTGTTTTTATCATAGCAGGTATCCATCGTATAGAGGTAATCCTTCGTGATGAAACTGCTATCGCGAAGAACGGTGAACTCTAATTTCTCTTCGGAAAATAGATCTTTGCCGAATTCAATATAATCATCATTTTCAATTCCCAATAAATGAAGGAGAGTCGGCCTTACATCAATTTGGCCTGCAACGGTGGAAATCGTTTTTCCCTTCTGCCCGGGGACATGTATGATGAGTGGGACACGCTGAAGCTGGATCGATTCGAAAGGAGTAATTTCCTTCCCAAGGAACTGGCTCATGGCAGAGTTGTGATTTTCAGAAATTCCATAATGGTCTCCATATAGAACAATGATGGAATCCTCATATAATCCATTACGTTTCAAATCGCCGATAAACTGTTTCAAGGATTCGTCGGTATAACGTACGGTCGGAAAATACTGATTCAATGTTTTGGAATTAGAATCGTAAGGTTCCAATGTCCGGTCTTCTTCATTCAAAGTGAATGGAAAATGATTGGTTAACGTTATGAACTTGGCATAAAAAGGCTCAGGCATCCTCTTCAAGTGAGAAATTGATTGCTTGAAGAACGATTTATCATTCAAACCCCAATTGATGGAATTCCCTTCAGACACTTTGTATTCATCACTATCATAAAACCGTTGGTACCCAAGAGAATCGTACATTATATCACGATTCCAAAAGCTTTTATTATTGGCATGCAAGGAAGCCGTATAGTACCCTTTTTCCGTTAAGATTTCAGGTGTGGCTTTGTATTCATTTTGGGCATGAGTGAAAAATACTGCACCTCTACCTAAAGGATAGAGGGAATTCTCAATAATGAATTCTGAATCGGATGTTTTCCCCTGGCCGGTTTGGTGATAAAAGTTATTGAAATAATAGCTATCTTTAATGAATTGGTTCAGAAAAGGAGTGATTTCTTCCCCGTTGACAGTTTTATTGATGACAAAGCTTTGAGTGGATTCCAATGATATAAGAATCACATTTTTGCCTTTTGCCAGACCATAAAGTTCATCATTAACTTCTTTTTGATTGGCACGGACATAATTTTCAATTTCCGACAATTCACTGCCATCAGCAAGTGCACGTTGAGCTGATGATTTCGTCTGTAATATTGCATCATAGAGGTGATAATGGTACGTACCGATATTCTTAACGAGGATTTCGCGGTCAAACGTTCTTGTCAGGAGTTCAGGACGCGCCGCTTCCGCTAAAGCTAAGTTAAAAAATGTCACTCCTAAAGCCATTAACAAATAGAATTTACGGTCCTGGGGATTGTAACGACTTTCATGGAATGCTTTTGGTTTGTATTTCAGCAGAAGCATCAAGCACAGAATATCGGCAAAATACAATAGATCACTCGGATTGATCAATTCATGTACACTGCTTCCAAGGTCGTTCATATTGCTCGTTTGAAAAAGAACGGGAATGGTTAAAAAATCATTGAAAAAGCGAAAAAAAACAAGATTGGCAAAGAGGACGAAGGTGATGAAAAAACTCATGATCAATAAGTATGCAGTCCGTCTATTTTCTTTTAAAAATAGATTCACGCCAAGTGTAAGTAAAAGGAAACTGACAGGATTGATGAATAGTATGAACTCCTGGATCCAATTATCAATATCTATCTCAAAACTTGTTTTATAGGCGATATATGTTTTAAGCCAAAGTGAAATCAATACGACCCAAAACAATGAATATCCCTGTTTTTTGAAGACCCTTTTCAATCCTGGTCCCTCCTCATCGAAGAAGCGCTGGATCTGCGATCCAGAGCGCCTCAATAATGGGTCATGGTTCTCCCCCTCAAAAAGGGGGAACTATCTTTAAATATTCCATCTTTTTTTCTTATAACCCCAGATTGCCAGAGGGCAGCATGGAATCACGTATTCATTTGGCTTTTAATGAGCCAGGCTGCACCTATTACCCCTGCATCATTGCCTAGAGTGGCCAGGCTGATTTTCGTTGATTTACTAACCCGTTTGAATGCATACTTTCCGAATGCAGAACGGACAGTATCAAGCAAAATGTCTCCCGCTTGTGAAACGCCGCCGCCAATGACGATTTTATCTGGATTCATGACATTCCCAACATGTGATAGTGCCAGCCCCAAGTAATTGCCTACCTTATCCACCACAGCTTTGGACAAGGGATCACCTTCTGCGGCGCATTGGAATAACAGTTTGGAAGTAACCGTATTCCCCTCTTCTACTTTCTGCTGAAGCAATGACTTTTCATCGGCAGCATTTAAGGCTTCTAAAGCCATACGGACGATTCCCGTTGCCGAAGCAACCGTTTCCAAACAACCAGTCTTGCCGCAATTGCATGGTGCCCCTCCGTCCGTTACGACCGTTATATGGCCTACTTCCCCAGCAGCTCCACTGGTACCATGGACGATTTGGCCATTATGGATGATTCCGCCTCCTACACCCGTTCCCAGAGTGACACAAACGAGGTCTTTGGCTCCATTACCGGCACCTTTCCACATTTCTCCCAAAGCTGCCATATTGGCATCATTATCGATCACAGCTGGAAGAGCTGTCTCCACCTCCAATAAATCTTTTAAAGGATAGTCCTTCCAGCCAAGATTGACGGCTTCATATATGGAACCGTTAACAAATTTCACGGGACCGGGAGCACCCATTCCTATCCCTACTATCTTACTCTTCGGTTCATTAAGTTCCACGAGCTTCGCATCAATTGCTTTGGCTATGTTAATCGTAATGTATTTTCCCTTTTCGGAGATGTCCGTGCTGATTTCCCATTTATGAATGATTTCTCCGTACAAATTGATTAAAGCCAGTTTGGTAGTTGTACCGCCTAAATCCACACCCATCAGCCACTTTTCCATCATTCTCACCTTTTTTATCAATTTTTTTTCTGTTTTTCCCTTTCAAGAGACGATTGCTGCCTGATTAAAAGAATCGCCATTTGATAATCTTTCGTATCCATCATCTGCATACGGTGGAGTTCCCTTATTTCGGCCTCCATCAGTTCAAGCTCGGCTAAGCGATCGCCAATATAGATAAATGTACCAAATCTTTTCAAGTATTGTTGAAGATCATAATATGTTTTCATAGTAAACCTCTTTACTCTTTTCTTTAGGAAAGTATATCGAATCAGCACCTCTGTAACAAGCGCCCATTTCCTCTTTTGATAATTTCCCCATCCCCCTCATACATGTCCAACTGTATTCATATGATGAAATATCAAGAATGTGGACTCCTTTGATTGATTTAACAGCTTAATGTTTTTAAACCATTCATCACGCGTGAAAACGGAGGGGAAAAATGAAAGTACAATTGAAGTATACCGTCATTTTGGTTTTAACCACCATTTTTGTCATCCTTTATTTATCAAATCATAAACGGACAGAGGAAACCATCATTTTTTTTCCCATCGATTCCTCGCTCCATTTTGAACATGCTGCCACCCACCTGACACCTAAAGGTACCGGGGATTCCACCTATACCATCACTTGGAGGGTGGATTCTACGTTGGACCAGCCTGCTTACTTACGTCAGGATGTATCGCTTTTATACAAAAATGGAAAATTGGCAGGGGCTTTAAAAAATTGGCGCCAAAATAAACAAGAACTCTCTCAAAAAGCGAAATATAAAGAATCCGAGAGTGGGCGTTATGAAGCTGTAACGTTTCATTATGCCGAGGTTCATCCAAGTGACACCATTTTCACCAGTGCCCAGCAGCTCAGTAAAGATAAACTCTATACAGTAACGACACCGGTTTTTCAATTTTTCCACCGCCCCCTTTCAGAAGAACAGATTCAGTGGAAAAACACGTTGGACGGCTTGACAGATCAAACGGTTCGAAATGGTTTGGAGAAAGCCGGGCAAGCCTTTCAGGTCAATCTTGATCAGTACAAAATCATTTCTTTAACAGATCTGCCTTCAAAGAAAAATCAATGGCTTGCTGCCTTCCCCCAATTCAAACGGGAAGAAATTGTGGGAAAACTATGGGAAGGACTATACAAAAATTATGTGTTGGGAGTAAAAAAGGAGGATGGCTCCACTGTGAGTCCACAAGGTAGCACCATCCCCCTATTGCTTATGGCGAAGAATCAAAGGGAAATACTTGTCTTGTTTACCCTGAAAGACGGTACTCCAATCATGCTGCGTCAAGAGTTATAGTTGCTTTTCAATTTCTTCCAGTAGTTTAGTGTATGACTTATTATCCGGGGCAAGCTCAATAGCCTTATCAGCTTGCTCTTTAGCTTGGTCGAATGATTCGAGATTCATGTAGACCAAGGCAAGATTGTAATGGGCTTCATGCAAATCCGGATTACTTTCAATCGCTTTTTCATAATAACCCTTTGCCTTGTATATGTCCTTTTTATCAAAAGATAAATTTCCGAGCATAAAGAGCGATAGCGGTGCATCAGGATTTGAATCCACATATTTGAATAGCATCTCTTCCGCCTTATCCTCTTCATCATCATCAATATACTTTTGGGCCATCATTGCCATGGTATTATCATCGATAGCTGCACTTTCCTGATGATTGAAACCAAATTGCAGCAGGGAATAGGTCAGTATTACCGTCCCGATCAGAAAAGCCAGCTGCCGAAGGATATTCTTGGATTTTGGCAGATGGACCACTCCAGCAGCCAAGAACCCACCGATCAAACCTCCGATATGCCCTGCATTGTCAATTCCCGAAACGCTGAAACCATATATTAAGTTAATGATGATCAACACGATCACCGATGAGCCCATCGAGCGCATGAATAATTTCGGATAGACGATGCCAAAGTACAAAAGTGCCCCAAAACAGCCAAAAATGGCTCCGCTCGCTCCTGCGGAAAGGTTCGGGGTCATGATGAAGCTGCCTAGAGTTCCAGCGAAACCAGCGAATATATAGATGAAAAGAAACCTGGCATTACCGTAAATCCTTTCAACTTCAGCACCAATCAAATACAGCGAAAATGTATTCATCAGTAAATGAATGAACCCAATATGGACGATCATCGGTGTAAAGAACCGCCACCATTCCCCTTGGATGATATAAGGGGAAAATTTAGCGCCAAACTCAATCAAAGTCTTGGAATTGGTGCTGCCCCCATTAAACTCCATCAAGATGAACACTGCTATTTGTACCGCCATGAATATATATGTAAAGAATGGCTTATTGGCATTTTGAAATACCTTCTGTTCGGCCTTAGCCTTTTTGACTGACTCGGAGATGGCGTTCTTCTTTACTTCAAGAACCTTTTCCTCATCTATTTCATTTTCCTCAAGAACTTGAATTGAAAGTGGTTTTTTCAAAACATGTTCAAGGTTTTGCAACGAATCATGAAAGTTCTCACAAGTTAGAAGGAATGTGTTGACATCCGTCTTTTTAAAGGAGGCCACACGTGAACTAAAGTCATGATCATCGACCGGGGCGAATTTACTAACATAGATACTTAAAATGTTTATGGGCTTTTTGTATAATTTCCTTCTGATTCTTTCCCCATTCTGCAATGTTCGCTCGATATCGCGTTTCAGCCAATTAGCCCAATCCAAATCATGGCGGATGAGTCTTATGACTGGAAACTCCTTATTCTTATCGCTCTCAAGCCAAATCTCCTGATGGTTTTCCGTGACTGTGATCATTCGATAATCGTAATGGGCAGACAACTCCCTTATGGTTTCCCAAAAAAAATAATCCTCTTTAAATCCCAATGCCTTCCCCACTTTCCAATGAAACTTAAGCTTCTAAAATTCCTGTTCTTTAATTAAAACTATAGACGAAATCATGTAAAAAGTAAAAAGGAGACTGTTTCCCCGCTCCTAAAAATAAAAAAGGAACCCTCGGTCAGGTTCCCTTTTCAAGATGCCGGCATCCTCATTTGGTCTGAGTGAACATGCTTTGCATCATTTTATCCCTGAACATTGGCATATCCAAGGATTTAGTCACTAGAAATCTTCTCAGTATGCCATTGGACAGCGCAACATTAATCAGGCGGTACCGGTTTTTGTAACCAGCATAAACAGCTAAACCAACCAAGAAGATTTGAATAATTAATCGAAGCATAACAATCCCTCCTATCAATAGTGTGATACAGGATAGGATTTTTATGAGCTAAAAGTGATAATTAATGAACTTCTTCTTAATGGGCGTACGTGCGTATAACCTTGGATGGGGTAATGAGTTTGCCCACCGCTAGATCATGTACCTCTATCGGGAGTTCATCCATTAATTGGAGCTCGTATGTAAGGGCCAATGTATCTCCTCGGTAATTAGATAGGAAACGGTCATAATAACCCCCTCCAAAGCCTAGGCGATACCCTTCCTTGGTAAAAGCAAGTCCGGGTACGATCAATGCGTCCAATTCCTCTTTGCTGGCCTTGGCTGTTTCAGCCACTGGTTCCAGCAATCCGTAATAAACAGACTCGAGCTGATTGAAGGACGAAATTTTTTTGAATTCCATTGTCTTTTTTTCGGGATCACATTTTGGTACAGCCACTACTTTTCCTTCGCTCCATGCTTGTTCGATGATCCGTACCGTTGGGACTTCAGGCGGAATGGAGATGGTGATGCCAATGGTATCAGCATTTTTCCATTCTTCCAAAGCAAATAAGTTTTCAGCGATTCTGGTGGATAGTTCTTCATGTTCCTCTTTAGTCAGCTGCATTAAACGGGACCTAACTTCTTGACGGAGCTTATTCTTGTTTTCTCTCATCTCTTCCGACTCCTTTATTCTACTTCTATCATTATCTCATAATATTTGTCCATTTACGAAAATACGGTGTCGGAAATCGCCGAATCATTCGTGCATTCTGGTGAATATATTCACTAAAGGAAAAAGAGAAAAGAGGGACTTAAAAAAATGCATAAAAAAAACAACAGGAAAAATCCTGTTGCTTACTTTGTTTCACGGTGAGTCGTGCTGCGTTTTTCTCTTGAGCAGTATTTTTTAAGCTCAAGACGGTCTGGATTGTTACGTTTATTTTTTTTAGAAATATAGTTACGGTCTCCACATTCAGTGCAAGCTAATGTAATATTTACGCGCATTGTGTATTTCCCTCCAAACATATTGACATTTTCACATAGGACTTTTCTATAATATCATTATTCAATGCGAATTGCTAGTATGTTTTTCGGGAAATTCAACATTACTTTTTCGTATTCTTAATTGTTTACGTTTTGCATCGTCAGGAGGAGTTGATTATTTATAACTTTCGCTTCTTCTTTCGTATCAGCATGAATGACCCAAGCCACAGCTTCCACACATTCTTTCGGTAAGATTTCCGTTTCTAGCGTAAACACACTGGTAACTTCCCCTTTGGCGAGCGGTGAATAAGCCAGGAGACCTTCTTTCAATGATTTGAAGCATCCTTCTTGATAAAGGCTTCCCTTACCTTGGATGCAATATTGAGAGATGCTTTTCCCTTTCACCAATCCCCCCAATAAGGCAATCGATTGAGGGGCTACATGTAAAATCGCCCGTTCATTCGGGCTGTAAAAAGCCACCGCCTGCCTTTCGAAAGCGTTTTCATAGTGAAAAAACACTTTTGGCCGCTTGGTCTCGAATGAGGTATTCCTGATCGTGAACTTCGAAAAGGTCACCTGCCCTTGGGTATACGTCTGTGAAAGTGTCCGGATCTCTCCATTAGGATGACTCATCATATCCTCCTCAGGATACCAATCAAAACTCTCATCCATCCATAATCCAGCCTTTAATCCCTTACGAAATAATTCCTGGTTATCCTGTGGCATATACGCGGATAGCGAATTCATATAATCATCCCTTCCCCTTCTTTTATCTTTATATTACTTATCGTTAGGCGCTGACAGTGAAACTATCCACTTTAAATTCTGCACACCATTTTCTTATAGGATCATTGATTTTTAATAATTCAAAATATTTCGTTTTTTCGATTTATTCTATCTTTATGTTAGCACTGAATTGGCTGATGGACAATAAACACATTTTGTCGAATTTTATGTACGTTATCTTTCAAAGGTTTTTTTCCCATTTTCATGCCTAATTTTTTTCCATCAACGACGGTCACATCGCTTTTCGACAATATTTGAAAAAAACAGACAATAAATGAAGTTTACTGCCTACTTCCGAAAATATAAAAATATGAAAATCCCCAATTTTTTTCGAATATGCGTAAACTATAAGTATATTGTCGAAAATTATCTTCTAAGGTGAAAACATGGAAACACTTATCGTCCTTCTCATCATTTCCTTTTTCGGTAAGGCTGTTTTCACATACTTTGTTGCTATTTACCAGGTAGTGAGTTGTGGTTGATTTCCCCTCCAGATGCTCGCTTTCCGCGGGGCGGGCGGTGAGCCTCCTCGGCGTAAACGCCTGTGGGGTCTCACCTGTCCCGCTGCTCCCGCAGGAGTCTCGCACTTCCGCTCCAATCAACCTTAAATAGTTTCGTTTTAAAAACAACAATCTTTACGAAAAGAGCCTTCGGTAAAGATAAAGTTGCCAAATTAGAAGAAGATTTGGAACAGATGACACTAACGTATATGCAGGATATCTACCAATTAAAGAAGAAGGTGAAGATTCTTGAAGAGGAATTCGTTATCCAGGACGACCCTGTTCCCTCTGTAAAGGATCAATCAACTGTCACTTCCAATGGTATCGAACCCATACATGAGATTCTAAAAAGCCAGGTTCTATCTTTATATAGTCAAGGTCTCACTTTGGACCAGATCGCTAGACAATCCTCGTTAACGAAGGAACAAACCAATTCAGTGATTGAGCAGCAAAGATTGCGGGATGAATGAACATGAATAAAGCAAGACTGCAAGGTCTTTCCGCCGGCATCATTTTTACAACAACAATCTTTGCTGCCTTTTATTATGGAACCGATAAGTTCGAAGGCACTACTCCCACTGCGGAGGAAGCTAAGGAATTGCTCGTAAAGAAGGGATTCGTCGTTACACTTCCTACCGAGGAAGCTAAAAAGACCGTCCAACCGAAGGATCCGGATAAGGTTTTAATGGAGAAGGAAGCTTCAACCTATACAATTAAAGTGAAAACGAATATGACCACATCCGAGATTGCCGATCTCCTTTCCAAGGAAAAAATCATCGATGATGCTGCTGAATTTGAAGCTTACATGAATGACCGGGATTTCTCGAAAAAAATACAAATCGGCGAGTTTGTTGTTACGAATAATATGACATATAGACAATTGGCCAATACATTGACACATTAATGAATAAGAGAGACTTTTAAATGGACTATGTCCGAGAAAAAGCCTCTCTTTTTTCAATTAGGATAGGTTCATTCATTCCTGCTGATATATCTCCCTCTTACAAGGAAGTAAATATTCTCTGCGATATTCGTTGTATGGTCCGCTGTCCTTTCCAAATATCGAGCAATTAGGGAAAGCTGCGTAACCTGCTGAAGGTTTTTTTCATCTGAAAGGCGTAGGAGACTTCGAATCATTTCTCCATAAAATCGATCAACCTCATCATCCATTTCAATGATTTCTCTTGAAAGAACAACATCTTCCTTCTCAAATGCTTCTATTGAAAGTCGAATCATCTTTAATGTAATATCATGCATCTGCTTTAATGGTGTTAAAGGCAGAATAAATGGCTGGTCACCGATCCGGATCGCCGATTTGGCGATATTCACACCAAAGTCTGCCATCCTTTCAATATCCGAGGCAATTTTTATGGCAGCAATGATACGCCTTAAATCAATCGCAACCGGCTGTTGCTTAGCAATCAGTAAAATCGCAAAGTCATTTATTTCCTCTTCCAGTAAATCAGCTATTGTATCATCATCAATAACTTCAAGAGCCTCATCTACATTATTGCTTTCCAGTGCGGCATATGATTTTGATATGGCACCTGAAGCTAAATTAGCCAACATCACGATTTTCTCTTGCAGCTCTTTCAATTGAAGCTCGAAATTTTCACGAACGATCATTATCGCATCTCCTTTTCTCTTAACCGAAACGTCCGGTAATGTAATCTTCTGTTCTTTTATCATTCGGATTAGAGAAGATGGTATTTGTATCAGAATATTCGATGACTTCCCCATTTAAGAAGAAGGCTGTTCTATCTGAGATACGTGCTGCCTGCTGCATGTTATGGGTAACGATGATGATGCTGAAATCCTTTTTCAGTTCCTGGACCAATTCTTCTATTTTCAACGTGGATATCGGATCAAGGGCAGAAGTAGGTTCATCCATTAGAATGACATCTGGTTCGATTGCCAAACATCTGGCAATACAAAGACGCTGTTGCTGTCCACCTGAAAGTCCATATGCATTTTCATGCAGACGGTCTTTCACTTCATCCCAAATCGCTGCCCCTTTTAAACTCTTTTCGACAATCTCATCAAGAATTTTTTTATTTTTAATTCCATGGATCTTTGGTCCATATACAACATTTTCATAAATGGATTTAGGAAAGGGATTAGGCTTTTGGAAGACCATCCCCACCTGTGTCCTTAAGTCTTCCACCTTATAGGACTGATCAAGGATATTCCTGTTCCTATATTTAATCTGTCCTGTCGTTTTCACATCCGGGACTAGTTCTATCATTCGGTTCAATGTTTTAATGTAGGTGGATTTCCCACATCCTGAAGGCCCTATGATGGCCGTCACTTCATTTTGGTGCATATCCAGATTAATATTTTTCAAAGCATGGTTTTCTCCATACCATAAATTAAGATTGGATGTTTCATACACCTTTTCCGACAAGGCAGCTGATCCGACATTATCGATTTCGATAGCCGGTGACTCTTTTTCTCTCGTTAAGGTCATATTCATGCTTCCTTCCTCCTATCAGTATCTTTTCTGGAATTTATTTCGAATTATAACGGCTATTGAATTCATGAATATTAACAGGATGAGTAAAACGATGATTCCCGCGGCAGCAACCTGCTGGAATTCCTCCTGCGGACGAGATGTCCAATTATAGATTTGCATTGGCAGCACTGTAAATGTATCCATGACCGTTTGAGGTAAAAAGGCGATGAACATTGGTATGCCAACCACCACCAATGGCGCCGTTTCACCGATTGCCCGTGACAAAGCAAGTATTCCTCCAGTTAAAATGCCAGGTATCGCAGCAGGCAGGACCACTTTCAAAATGGTTTGCCACTTTGTTGCACCCATTCCAAACGAAGCTTCCCTTAAATCACGAGGTACGGCACGTATGGCCTCCTGTGCAGCGACTATGATGACCGGGAGAACGAGTAGGCTCATGGTCAGGCCCGCCGCCAATATGGACCGGTCCAAGGCAAGAGCACGAACGAAAACCGTTAAGCCCAGTAGTCCAAATACAATTGACGGGACACCTGCCAGATTGGAAATATTCACTTTGATAAAAGTGGTGATCCAATTCTTCCTCGCATATTCCTCTAAATAAATGGCCGTTCCAACACCAAGCAGCAGGGAAACCGGGGCCACCACTACCATCAACCATATTGAACCGATCAGCGCTGCCTTTATACCAGCCTCTTCAGGTTTCCTGGAAGCGAAATTCTGAAGGAAATCCCCATTCAGACTACCAATTCCTTGAGTGAATATCCGATAAAATAAGATGGCCAATACGAGGAGGCCAACCAATGTTGCCAAGAAGAATAATCCTTTAAAAATCGTGTTAACAGCAAGCCTAGCAGGCATTTTTTTTGCAACATGACTTTTGTTTATCAGTTTCATGACTTAATATTCCTCCCTGAACTTGCGAGAGATGAACTGCGCCAGTAAATTCATGACAAGCGTAAAGACGAACAGTGTCATTCCAACCGCATATATACTGTAGTAAATCGTTGTCCCATACCCTGCATCCCCCGAACTGACCTGAACGATATAAGCGGTCATCGTTTGAATCGATGAAGTGACATCCATGCTCATATTTGGGGTCGAGCCACCGGCAACACTCACAATCATGGTTTCCCCGATCGCTCTGGATAAAGCAAGAACGATGGATGCCACAATTCCAGAAATGGCTGCTGGCAATACCACTTTAATTGTCGTTTCAAGTTTCGTTGCTCCTAAAGCATACGCACCTTCGCGAATCGACTTCGGCACTGATACCAGGGCATCTTCCGACAAAGAAGCTATCATCGGCATGATCATGATACCTACGACGATTCCGGGACTCAGGGCATTGAACATGTCAAGGGAAGGAAATAAATCCCGCAAAACCGGTGTTACAAAAGTTAAGGCAAAAAAGCCATAAACGATAGTAGGAATCCCAGCTAAAACTTCTAAAATCGGCTTGATGATTCTCCGTGTTTTCTCTGATGCATATTCACTCAAGAAAATGGCTGTTGCAAGTCCTACTGGAACTGCAACCACCGCTGCTATGACTGTTATCTTCAACGTTCCAACAATAAGGGGCATAATCCCATAGGAAGGTGCAGATGCAAATGGCAGCCATTTAGCTTCCGTAAAAAATTCGACGATGGATACTCTGTCAAAAAAGATGAATGTTTCAAATATAAGGGTCAGGATGATCCCGATTGTAGTAAAAACGGAAATTGCCGCCGTAAGGAACAAAAGTTTAGGCATGACTTTTTCCAAATTGATTTTTTTCTTACTTTTCTTTTCCAGAATCATTTGCTGTACAGAATAGGTTTCTGTTTTTCTAAGTTCCAACTTGCATCCTCCATTTCAGACACGCAATATTTGGATTTACAAGCTGTTACCCCCGCCTCAATCGAGTCAAGGCGGGATTTCAATAGCCTGTAATATCGTTTATTTTTCCAATTCTTTTAATTTATCAAGATCTTTCTGGTACTCTTCTTCCGGCAGGCTGATATAACCCACTTCTTCTGAAAGCTCTCCTGCATTTTCAATGACGAATTGAGTATAATCTGCAACTTGTTCTTTTTCAGCTACCGACTTATTAGCTACATATGTGTAAAGTGGACGTGACAATGGTGCATACTCCCCACTTTTAATCGTTTCATGCGTTGGCTCTACAGCACCTTTGCCGTTGTCGATGGAAATGATCTTTAACTTATCTTTATTTTCAGAGTAGTAGGCATAACCGAAGAATCCAATCGCATTTTTATCGCCTTCTACACCTTGTACAAGAACGTTATCGTCTTCTGAAAGCGTAGCATTTTCCACCATTGGTTTTTCTTCAAGGATCACTTCATTGAAATAATCATATGTTCCCGAATCTGTTCCCGGAGAGTAGAATTTAATTTCTTCGTTCGGCCATTCAGGGCGTATATCAGACCATTTCTTCACCTTTCCATTATCAATCCACAGTTTTTGAAGTTCTTCAACTGTTAGTGAATCGATGAAATCATTATCTTTATTGGCGACGATTGAAATACCGTCAAATGCCAGTTTCAATTCTGTATATTTAACACCCTTTTCATCAAGTAAGGCACTTTCTTCTTCTTTCACTGGGCGGGATGCATTGGCTAGGTCCGTATCACCAGCGATGAATTTCTTGAATCCCCCACCTGTTCCTGATGATCCCACTGAAACCTTCACATCAGGCTGTGTAGCCATATATTCTTCTGCAACTGCCTCCATGATCGGAAAGACCGTTGAAGAACCATCCGTAATAACTTCGCCCTTGAGTTGATTTGAAGCCGCTTCATTTCCTTTACCGCTGTTTGAAGTATCATTAGATCCACATCCAGCTGCCACTGCGATTACTCCACCCATTACTGCGGTCATAGCCATAAATTTGAAACGTCTCATTTGTAAATCCCCCTAAGAATTTTATATGAATATTTTGTCCTACTCTCACATCATACTTTCAGACTGTAAATTCCGTTTAAAGCATTTGTAAATATTCAGTAAATAATTGTGTGCTTATTGTAAAGATGTAAGAACAGTGCTGATCTCTTTCTTAAAATGCAAAAAAACACGTTTCCGGTTTTACCCAAAAACGTGTTTTTAACCTTTTATTATTCATTTTCCTGGCTTTTTCTAACTTCAGCCTGGTCCTTTTGAACGTCTTTACCATTCTCCACCTTCAAATCGGTCGAGGTTTCGGTATTTTCCTTCTTAGCCCGTTCTTTTTTCAGTTCGAAATAAGTATCCATGATTTCTTCACCTATCTCTTTACTCATGCTGTGGCCTGAATGTCCTTGGTATGCCCACGGAACAACGACCGCAAAAGCGACCTCAGGATTTTTGGCTGGGGCATAGCCAACCAACGTGATATTCATCGTATCTTGAGGTTCGCTATAATCCGCTCGGTTCGGACCATCATAGAACGCTTGCGCCGTTCCGGTTTTAGCCGCTACCGTATATGACTTATTCCCAAAGTAAGTATAAGCTGTTCCTCCTTGTTCCATCGAAACTTTCTCGAAACCGCTCTGCACACGTTCTATCCATTCTTCCTTCATCTCAAGACGATTAAGGACAGTTGGTGAAACGTCTTCGGCAACAGGACCCAATTCCTCATTATTATCAACAGGATCACGGATTTCCTTAACCATATGCGGCTTCATGCGGTTACCACCATTTGCAATGGCTGAAACATACTGCACAAGCTGCATCGGTGTGTACGTATCGTACTGTCCGATAGCGAGGTCAAGCAGCTTACCTGGTGACGTTTCCGAACCTTTGAATCCACTCATTTCATTCGGGAGATCAATCCCCGTGCGGACACCCAAGCCAAACTGGGCAAATGAATTCCGCATGGTCGAAAAGGCGCTAGAACTAATATTCAATGGCTCATTCGGCACATAATGCGCACCTGCAATATTAATTGCCGTTCTGAACATATAAACGTTCGAGGATACTTTTAAGGCAGTCAAATCATTAATGTTCCCGAAGTTACTATATGAGCCTTTTTCCTTTGTACCCTTAATCTTCAGCTTCGTATCATAAAAGTATGTACCTGGCTGAATGGCTCCTTGCTGATAACCAGTCAAAACAGTTGCGCCTTTTACTGAGGAGCCCATTGTATAGGAAGTCGTAATATTCCCTAATGCAAAGTCCTCTATGGAAGATTTCCCTGTTTTTGAATCCTTCTCATATTTCTTGCCCGCCATCGTTAAAATTTCCCCTGTATTAGGATCCATCATAACGACAAAAGCTCTATCCAAGAACTTAGTGTTGCCCATTTTTTTCTTGGCAATCAATTGCTTTTCAATGATTTCCTCTGTTGCAAGCTGTAAATCCATATCAACTGTCAATATAAGATCTTTTCCTCGCGAACCTTCAGTAATCACTTCGGAATCGACAACATTTCCTGATTTATCGGTCACATTCCTTACTTTCGCTTTCTGCCCTTGGAGGATATCTTCATATTGCGCCTCGATATAGCTCTTTCCTACTCGGTCATTCCGGCTGTAATCACGTGCAAGGTAGTAGTTCAGGCTTTCACTAGGTAACCCTTCTTCAGATGAGGAAACTTTACCCAATACAGATTTAAGTGTTTTATTATATGTATAAAAACGATCCCAATCTGTAGATATATCGACTCCTGGGAGCGAATCAAGGTTTTCACTCACCTTGGCGAACTCTTCTTTTGTTACTTTCTTGTTTTTCACAATTTGCGGGGTAAGGGCATATCCGCTTGCAAATTCCCTGTAGATGGCAAGGACTTCCAGATCATTTTCCGAAAGCTTTGTTTCTTCATCAGTAATCCGATCAAGCTGAAGCTTATACAAATCACTTTCTTCCATCTCGCCCTCTTCCACTTTTTTGCGCTCTTTATCGGTAATCTTTTTTTCGGCCAGCTTCGGATTCTTCAAAATCCAAAAATCCTTTTTATCGCGTTCAGTCACTTTGTCTGTTTCCTTTTCGATCAACTTCGCGAGTTTCTCAGCCGTTTCCACCATTTCTGTTTGTTTCGTACCTTGCTTTCGTGTATATGTAATTGCATCCAGTGGTTGGTTATCGACCATCAGTTTTAAATTACGGTCATACATTTTCCCACGGGGCACCGAATTATTCACGGTCACTTCCTCTGTTCTTTCAATCTCACGCCGGTAATCATCACCATAAACAATCTGTACAACACCCAAGCGTAAAATTAAAGCGGAAAACAAAACAAACACTAAAAAGAAAAGAATATTCAATCTGAAAGGCACATGCGTCTTTTTCTTTTTCTTTTTATTCACACTAAGCCACACATCCTTTTTACATAGTCATAATAGGTCCTATACCATTCTATAGAACATTTGTCTTTTTTTCTACCTTAGTGTTCTAGAAATATTAAACATCTAACGAACTTTACATAAAAAGTGACTTACGGCTCATAGATCCTAAAACCGTAAGTCCTGATATTGGAAAAGAGGCCTCTAAGGCCTCTTTTTCAATCTTGGTCAATGATATCGATTTTCCGTATAAACCAATATATCACGGTATGCCCTGCCCCGACGATTAACAGATAGATCGGCAGTACTTCCTTTAGGTCGAATAACATGACGGAAAGTATGAATCCTGATATCGATACGATCCTTCCAAGATGAACGAACAGTTCCCGGACAACGATATATTCAATCCTCATTTCCGCTGCCTTCCAAGCACGGCCTATAATGTCATACGTCAACGATATATAAGGGACCAAAAGAATAGGATAAGCGGTAGCGACAATTGCCCCATAAATAAGAAGCTTCCCGAATGTGATATCAAATGCAATCAATAAGACCCCTGCATACAACAGGATTCCTCCAATAAGAATGGCCTTTTTTCGCATCGGCTGTTTTATATATCGTGAAGCAAAAAAATACGCAACGAATGAAATGGCCGAATTTAACAGACCATAGCTCCCTAAGGCAAGTTCACTATCCGTCTGAATGAAAACGTTAATCGAAATGATGAACATGAAGGTGCCCTCTCGTATCCCTTGAAAAAAGTGAGCACGTGTGATCAATAGCCAATTCCGATTATTTTTCCGTTCCTGCAATATCCGAAGGAAACAGTATCTGCCATGTGCTGGACGTCTTTTTAACGAAAAGCTAAGAAACACCGCAACGGAAAACAATAGCAAAGACAATCCGAATACAATGGAATATCCCGTGAATTTTTCAAGCCTCGAAATGATGAACCCTGAAAGAATCGGACCGACCATTCCCCCAAGGGATGATAAAATCCCTAAAAAACCATTGAAGAAATCCCTTGTATCCGGTTCAGTTATCTCAAAAGTCAAGACATTATAGGCAAGCCAATAAAACCCATAACCGATTCCTAACAGTCCACCAAGCAACCAAAGGAAATCCGTTGCCCGTGTGCCGACCAATAGGACTGATAAATAAAATAGGGCCAAAAAGATAACACCCAGACGCAAAACAATGATTCGATCCACTTTTTTCGCCAGCCTGCCAGCAAAGACAAAGGTAAGCGGTTGAAAAAGCACCACGGTTAGATTATATACGGCAATATCAACAATTTGACCGGATTGTTTCCACAAGTACACATTAACGAATGTATTGGATAAAGCAATACTTAGGCTGTACAGCCCGCCAATAAACAAAAGGAGGTGCAAATCCTTCTTCCCGCCCGCTTCACCCAACCATCTCTCTAAAATACCCATTGTTTTAACTCTCCTTTAAATTCCACTCTAGTGTTTGAAAAAACAAAAGAATTTATGTAAAAAAAGGTAAAGAAAACTCTTCGATTGGCGATGACAGAGAAGTAGTTGCCCTTATACTGTTTTCCTTAAAAGCTCTTTCAAATAAAACCAAGAACAGTGTAAAGAAAACTCTTCGATTGGCGAGCCAGAATGGCGATGACAGAGAAGTAGTTGCCCTTATACTGTTTTCCTTAAAATCTTTTCCCTTTAAATCAAGAACAGTATAAAGAAAACTCTTCGACTGGCGAGCCAGGATGGCGACGACAGAGAAGTAGTTGCCCTTATACTGTTTTCCTTAAAATCTTTTCCCTATAAATCAAGAACAGTATAAAGAAAACTCTTCGATTGGCGAGCCAGGATGGCGATGACAGAGAAGTAGTTGCCCTTATACTGTTTTCCTTCTGTACTTGAACAGTAACAGTATAAAGAGAACTCTTCGACTGGCGAGCCAGGATGGCGATGACAGAGAAGTAGTTGCACTTATACTGTTTTCCTTAAAATCTTTTCCCTTTACATCAAGAACAGTATAAAGAAAACTCTTCGATTGGCGAGCCAGGATGGCGATGACAGAGAAGTAGTTGCCCTTATACTGTTTTCCTTCTGTACTTGAACAGTAACAGTATAAAGAAAACTCTTCGACTGGCGAGCCAGGATGGCGACGACAGAGAAGTAGTTGCCCTTATACTGTTTTCCTTAAAAGCTCTCTCAAATAAAATCAAGAACAGTATAAAGAAAACTCTTCGACTGGCGAGCCAGGATGGCGATGACAAAGAAGTAGTTGCCCTTATACTGTTTTCCTTAAAAGCTCTTTCAAATAAAATCAAGAACAGTGTAAAGAAAACTCTTCGACTGGCGAGCCAGGATGGCGATGACAGAGAAGTAGTTGCCCTTATACTGTTTTCCTTAAAAGCTCTCTCAAATAAAATTAAGAACAGTATAAAGAAAACTCTTCGATTGGCGAGCCAGGATGGCGACGACAGAGAAGTAGTTGCCCTTATACTGTTTTCATTCTGAACTTGAACAGTAACAGTATAAAGAAAACTCTTCGACTGGCGAGCCAGGATGGCGATGACAAAGAAGTAGTTGCCCTTATACTGTTTTCCTTAAAAGCTTTTCCCTTTAAATCAAGAACAGTATAAAGAAAACTCTCGACTGGCGAGCAAGGATGGCGATGACAGAAAAGTAGTTGCCCTTATACTGTTTTCCTTAAAAGCTCTCTCAAATAAAATTAAGAACAGTATAAAGAAAACTCTTCGATTGGGAGACGAAGGGGATGTTCATGAATTTGGGGTGTTCACTCGTGAATTCGGACTTTTACTCGTGTATTTCGAGTTTTCACTCATGAATTGGGGTGTTTACTCGTAA
This sequence comes from Peribacillus sp. S4, assembly GCF_046715815.1. Taxonomy (NCBI): domain Bacteria; kingdom Bacillati; phylum Bacillota; class Bacilli; order Caryophanales; family Bacillaceae; genus Peribacillus; species Peribacillus sp. S4. Next base: position 3,709,977 of record NZ_CP175708.1, read on the forward strand.
ATCGATGCTTTTATTCGTGAATTTTGAGCTTTTACTCAGGAAATGGAGTGTTACTCGTGAATTTCGGGCTTTTACTCGTGAGTTTTGGGCTTTTACTCGTGAATTTCGGGCTTTTACTCGTGAGTTTTGGGCTTTTACTCGTGAATTTGAAGATTTTACTCGTGAATTTATGCGTTCTCGTGAATTTGAAGATTTTACTCGTGAATTTATGCGTTCTCGTGAATTTGAAGATTTTACTCGTGAATTTATGCGTTCTCGTAAATTCGGAGCTTTTACTTGTGAATTTCTTTCATTTCTTTTGGGCGAAACAAGCAATACGAGTTGCCTTTATTTGTTTTTCTTTAATATTCCGGTTCGGATAAAAGAAACCAAAAAAAGACGGGATTCCTTTTTACAAAAGGAATCCCGTCTTTTTTAATTACAAATTATTTTGCAGCGCTGTAACGTTTTGCAACTTCATCCCAGTTTACAACATTCCAGAAAGAATTGATGTATTCAGGACGGCGGTTTTGGTAGTTTAAGTAGTAAGCATGCTCCCAAACGTCCAATCCAAGTAGCGGTGTTTTACCTTCTGATAATGGATTGTCTTGGTTAGGTGTACTTGTTACTTCCAACTCGCCATTGTTGACTGCAAGCCAAGCCCAGCCAGATCCGAAACGAGTAGTAGCCGCTTTAGCGAACTCTTCTTTAAAGCTGTCAAAGCTTCCGAATTTTGAAGTGATGGCATCCGCTAATTCACCAGTTGGTTGTCCGCCGCCGTTAGGTGAAAGGATTTCCCAGAATAAAGTGTGGTTAGCGTGTCCGCCACCATTGTTGCGTACAGCTGTACGAACAGCTTCAGGTACTGCGTCAAGGTTAGCGACGATTTCTTCTACGCTTTTGCTTAGAAGTTCTTGGTTGCCTTCAAGCGCATTGTTCAGGTTTGTCACATATGTGTTGTGATGTTTAGTGTGGTGAATGTTCATTGTTTCTTTGTCGATGTGTGGTTCTAATGCATCATATGCATACGGTAATTGTGGAAGTTCAAAAGCCATAATAAAATTCCTCCCTATGTAAGCTGTTTTTTTGAGGGCTTCAGTTCTCGAAAGATACCTAAAGCTCGCTAGCAATAGAGTATCAAATTTTTGTAACCGTTTCAAACCATATGCCTCAATTTTTCATTTTTCGATTATTTTTCCTATGAGAATACCACGAATATAAAATATCCTATCATCAGAAGCTGAATGATGCCTTTTGTGATTACGCTGCTTATAAAGCCTACAACGGAACCTAGGCCGATTTTGGAAGCAGTAACAGGGTCTTGTTTATGTACCAGGATCTCTGCCAGGAATGCCCCGATGAATGGACCTATCAGAATTCCGACGAATGGAATCACGAATGGCCCGACCAGGAGCCCAATCGTACTGCCCCATATTCCCGCTTTCGTGCCGCCATACTTTTTGACCCCGACCATGTTGGCAATATAATCGGCTGCGAATAAAAGGATGACGAATAAAATTTGGACCGTCCAGAAAAACCATCCAAAAGGTTCAAAAGAATAAAAAAGTCCATATAACAATATTCCGCCAAAAATGAACAAAACACTTGGGATGATTGGAAAAATCAGACCGACAAACCCCATTATGAACATGAGGGTGATTATTATCCAAAATAGTGTGTCCATATCTCAAAAGCCCCTTTCTCATTTAATTTATAATTTGATTTATCTCTCCATAATTACCTCATTACTGTTGTTTGAAACCAATGAAGCTGAATACAGGTTGTTTTATTTTTCCCATATAGTTAAAATTGGTTAGGAATCTTATATAGATAGGTGCTGAAAACATTGAACATATTCAAACAACTATGGGTTAGCATATTTTCCCCTAAAGATATCGCTTCCTTTCAAAACCAAGGTATCGGGAAAACGATTTTATACGTTTTCTTTATAAGTCTCATCGCCTTTCTCCCTTCAGCTTTTTATTTCGGTACAATGATAGTTGACGGGATAGATGCCATGCACGAAACAGTATCCGAAGACTTACCGGCATTTGAAATCAAAAATGGCACGTTGACGACTGAAGAAGATGAGCCATTTAGCCTGAATAAAAACGGATATCAAATTTTTGTGGATGGCACGGGAGCCTTGACCCCGGAAAAGGTAGCTGCAGAAGCTGATGAGGCTGTCGCACTTTTGAAGTCTGACCTGGTTTTCGTATCCGGAGGCAATGTGCAATCCTCTCCTTATTCAGTTCTGGAGGGAAATAATCAGGAAATATCCACTTGGCTTGATTCAGTTGAATCTGTGCTGCCGATCATCATTCCATTGCTTCTACTCATATTATACCTGTTTACTGCTAGCGGAATCTTCATTAAAGTGACAATCATTGCTGCTTTTGGTCTTTTTTTCAAAAACGCTCTTGGCCGTCCACTTTCCTACAGGCATCTTTGGAGAATTAGTGCATACAGCATAACTCTTGCCACCATTTTCTTCACCATCATGGATGCTTTTCAAGCAGTTGTACCATTCGCTTCCATCATTAGCTGGTTTGTGACCTTGATGATGTTATATTTATCCATTAAAGAAACATCAGCCAATAAGATGGGAAATTGAGGTTAAATAAGATCCGGACCCACCTCGGTCCGGATCTTTTTGCTTTTGCACAAAACCGGGCAATCCTTGCCATTCCCTTGTATGACTACAGTCATCATTTTTTATATCTACTTAATTCGACAAGATACTCACCCAGTTATTACTATACTTATGATTGAAATAGGATTTAAGAAGGGATAGACGTGAAGGAGAGTCATATTGATGTACAGTGGTTGTTACTCATATTGGAGGCAAAAAAGAGTGGGCTGACCCAAAAGGAAATTCGCTCCTTTCTCAGCAATCATTCAACTATTAAGGATGTTACTCAACTGAAATAGACAATTTGAATGGCCACTCTCACATTCCATTTGAAAAATCGCCCATTTTTAGGCATATTTTTTGCCCCCTCCAAGTATAGATAAATTAAAGACAAGCTTGGGAGGATGGAAAATTGAAACGGCTACTGCTTTTTATCTCATTCTGTTTCACTTTATTTATTATATATTTTGATTTGACTACGGGTACCCTGCCGGCTTCCCATCCACCTGCCTCTACAGGCGAACCGGCCGTGCCTGCCAGCCAGCCTGCATCCGCACCATCTGCCGCTTATAAAGAAATCACCATGCAACCCGGGGATACCTTACTCTCCATCGTTGAAAAGGAAAAAGGCAAATCCAATCACCCAATCGAAACGATCATCTCTGACTTTCAAAGTTTGAATGAGGGATTGAAGCCCGAAAATATGCAGATTGGCAAAACTTATAAAATTCCCGTTTATAAATAACTTTCATATGGGAATTAGTGCCTTCACAAACACAATTAAGGGGATTTCCAAACACCAAAAACTCCCTTAAATAGGAAATGTCACTTATTGAAAAAAGATTATGCGTCCTATTTCCTTGTCAAGCGGTAAGTACATTGATACAATATTTCAGAGAAACAAATTAAAAATCAAAACTGATTTTTTCCTAAAGGAGAGAATTCCACTTGAGTGAAATCATACATCGCACCAAAACGCGGCCAATTAAAGTCGGAAACTTAACGATTGGCGGCAATAATGAAGTTATAGTACAAAGCATGACAACAACAAAAACACATGATGTTGAAGCAACGGTTGCAGAAATCCTTCGTCTTGAAGAGGCGGGATGTCAAATCGTACGCGTCGCCTGTCCGGATGAAAGGGCAGCTGACGCAATCTCTGAGATAAAAAAACGGATAAACATCCCTCTTGTAGTCGATATTCATTTCGATTACAAACTTGCTCTGAAGGCAATCGAAGGCGGAGCGGATAAAATCAGGATAAACCCTGGTAATATCGGACGCCGTGAAAAGGTTGAAGCAGTCGTGAAAGCTGCGAAGGCCAAAGGAATACCAATCCGCATCGGTGTCAATGCTGGTTCTCTAGAGAAGAAAATCCTCGAGAAATATGGCTACCCGACTGCTGATGGAATGGTGGAAAGTGCTTTACACCATATCAAGATCCTAGAAGATCTGGATTTTCATGATATTATCGTTTCGATGAAAGCTTCCGATGTGAATTTAGCAATCGAGGCATATGAAAAAGCTTCAAAAGCATTCGATTATCCTTTACATCTTGGGATCACGGAATCAGGTACACTGTTCTCCGGAACCGTAAAAAGCGCCGCCGGACTAGGTGCCATCCTAAGTCAGGGTATCGGAAGCACGATTCGTGTTTCCTTAAGTGCCGATCCCGTCGAAGAGGTGAAGGTGGCAAGGGAACTCCTAAAAGTATTCGGCCTTGCTTCTAACATGGCCACTTTAATTTCCTGCCCAACTTGCGGTCGAATCGAGATTGATTTGATTTCCATCGCCAATGAAGTTGAGGAGTACATCCAGACGGTTAAAGCACCAATCAAGGTATCAGTGCTTGGTTGTGCGGTAAACGGCCCTGGAGAAGCCCGTGAGGCTGATATCGGCATAGCCGGTGCCCGCGGTGAAGGTTTACTGTTTAGAAAAGGTCAAATCGTACGTAAAGTGCCTGAGGAGACGATGGTCGAGGAACTGAAAAAGGAAATTGACAAAATCGCTGAAGAGTACTATGAAAAACAAAGAGCCGAAGCTGCTGCAGCAGCATTACTAAATAAATAAAACAAAGAATCCCGAATTTTCATTATCGGGATTTTTTGTTTTTTATCATTTGAAAAACCCTTTGATGTAAATGACATCAAAGGGTTTAACGATGCTAAAAGAACGGGGCGATAAATATGCCAACGATGATGGAGACAACACCTATGCCGATGGCCCAAGTACCCAGGTTCGATCCCCGGCTTCTTGCCACTATACCTACAATGATACCCACAATCCCTAAAATGAAAGGCATCATGAATAACGATAAAATGGAGATGATCAATGCTATGACACCAATCGCTTTTCCTCTTGATGCCACATTCCCCAAACCATTCTCCTCTGCGTTCTCATCATTTTTATATGACCTGATTCGCTGAGGCGGTGTTGAAATCTCGGCAGACGTTTCTTCCTGATAACGGTTATCCATATTGGTTATGGTCTCACCGCTCTCATATCGTCTGTCATCTTCAGGTTTATCTTCATTATAATACCGCTCATGATGCTGATCATCCACAAAGGATGGTTCACTGCCCTCTTTCGTCAATTGCATTTCATCGTCAATACTGGAGTATTGATCTTTTTCCATTCGTGCATCCCTCACTTTCGTTTGTGAAGCATTTATAGTGTATGTAAAAATCGCAGGAACCCATCGTGAAAATGGTTTCATGTCTTGGAAATAAATACGGGTTTTTACCAAAGCTATGATGGGATATGTTACACTATTACAAGTATTGAAAATGAGGAGAGATTCATCATGAAAAAACGTTTTGGCATCGATATAGACGGGACTGTCACAAGACCTGATTCCATGGTTCCCTTTTTAAATAAAGCATTTCAACTGAATTTAGCATATGAAGACATAACCGAATATGACTTATTGCCTTTCGTGAATGTTCCAAAAGAGGATTTCACTAAATGGTTCATCGAGACCGAGCCGCTCATCTATTCCGAATCATTATTGGCTGAAGGTGCGAAAGATGTATTGGAAAAATGGACAGAACAAGCCAACCTTTATTTCATCAGTGCCAGGAGCTCCCGTTTATTGGATGTAACGAAGAATTGGTTCACGAGTAATCAAGTCCTATATGATCATATAGAGCTTGTAGGTTCACACGATAAGATTGCTGCAGCCAAAAAATTCGAAGTCGATCTCTTTTTGGAGGACAAGCACGATAATGCAGTGGCGATTTCAGAAGAGTGTAAAATACCCGTGATTTTATTTAATACCCCTTACAACCAAGATCCCGTGCCTGAAAGGGTGATTCGGGTCAACAATTGGCAAGAAGCCTCTGTCTGGGTGAATCAATGGATGTCAGGGGAACCGGCAACTATAAAATGAGACAAGAAAAAACCATTGACTTGAGGTCAATGGTTTTTATGCTTCCAAAGATACGCTGCATGCAGGACAGCGTCCGTAAATTTCAAATTTATGCCCCGAAACATCGTAGTCCTTCAAGCTTTCCTGAAGTTCCTGCATCGGGCACAATTCAATTTCTTTCGTTTTTCCACAGTTCAAACAGATGAAGTGGTGATGGTGGGAAGAATGACCGCATGTAAAACGAAAACGCTTTTCCCCTTCCAACTCGGTCGCTTCAAAGATGCCCAGTTCGACAAATAATGAAAGATTTCTGTAAATCGTATCGAAGCTTAAACCTGGATAATCCTGTTTCATATTCTCCAATACATCTTTGGCCGTTAAATATTTATCGCTGGAAGAGAAAAGCTGAAGCATTTCTTCCCTCTTTCCTGTATGCTTAAAACCTTTATCTTTTAAAAGTTGCATGGCAGTAGTTACGTTCAAAATACATCACCCCATCTATCGATTTTTCCACTTATCAAACAAAATTGACAAGATGAGAATTAGTACAGCTATTATTACAATGGTCCCGCCTGGAGCGAGGTCAAGGTTGTATGATAAGAATAATCCGCCTATGACGGAAACTTCACCGAATAATACCGAATAACCAATCATCTGCTTAAAGCCCTTGGCAAAGCGGAGACTGGCTGCTACCGGGAGCGTCATGAGCGAAGAAACAAGTAATATGCCAATGATTTTCATGGAAGCGGCAATAACCAATGCGACCATGACGATAAAAATAAAATGAATCGCTTTATAAGGGATTCCAGACGCTTTGGCATGCTCTTCATCAAATGATAGCAGAAATAATTCTTTATACAATAAAGTGAGCATCAAGGCTACGACTAGCCCCACTGCCAAAATGACGTACAAGTCCGCCCGGCTGACGGCACTGACACTGCCGAATAAATAACCATATAAATCCGTATTGAAACCATCAGCAATGGATATGAAGATGACACTAAGACCCATGCCGCCGGACATAATGATCGGGATTGCAAGCTCTTGGTAATGCTTGTACACCCCTCTTAATTTTTCAATGAATAATGAACCACCTACAGAAAACGCCATTCCAATATAAAGTGGATTCAATCCTGCTAAAGATAGAAAGCTCTTCTGCAGCAATAAACTGAACGCTATACCAGCAAGCGCTACATGACTGAGCGCATCGGAAATCATCGACATCCGCCTTACCACGACAAAAACGCCCACTAATGGCGCAATCGCTCCGATGATGATTCCGGTCAAGAATGCGTTCTGCAAAAATTCAAATTGCAATATCCCCGATATCATTGGGCTATCCTCCAAAACATATTAATGATCATGATTTAAAAATTGGACTCCATGTCCATAAATGGACGAGAGTTCACCTTCATCCAACTCATTATATTCACAGGCATCCCCATGAAAATGAAGCTTTTTATTCAAGCAGGCGACATGTGTGACTTTATCGGTCACAGTACCAACATCATGGGTTACTAAAATCAGGGTTATTCCTAATTTTTTATTCAACATCTCAAGCATTTCATAAAATTGGTGGACGTTTTTTGAATCAACGCCAACAGTGGGCTCATCCAATATCATCAATTCCGGCTCGCTGACCAGTGAACGGGCAATGAATACCCTCTGCTGCTGGCCTCCGGACAATTCCCCGATATTGCGGTTTTGATATTCCAGCATGTCCACTGATTCCAGAGCCTTCTTCACCTTTTGCTTATCCTCTTTGCCAGCGAACTTAAATAAGCCTATTTTTTTGGTCAAACCGCTCTGAACCACCTCAAATACAGTGGCAGGGAATCCTGAGTTGAAGGAATTCGCCTTTTGGGAAACGAACCCGACCTTTTGCCAATCTTTAAAGCGCCGAATGTCTTCACCGAATATTTCAATTTTCCCCTTTTGGAGCTTGAACACACCAAGCAGCAATTTCAAAAGCGTTGATTTACCGGATCCATTCGGCCCGACGATAGCTAGGAATGCCCCTCTGGGAATTTCAAGCGAAACATGTTCCAGCACCAGATCTTTTGTATATTTGTAAGATATATCTTCAAATTTAACTATGGGGTTTACTACATTATCCAAAGAGATCACCTATTTTTTAAGAATCATTACGATTAACAATCGTTAGTATAAATCAAAGAAGTCCAGATGTAAAGAATCCGGTCCTCCGAACAAGTGCCGATATGCTTTGAATCACAAAAAAATGTTATCTGAACCAATTTCGTAATCAAACAAAGTTTCATGTTCACATACATCCACTTCCTTCATATGTTTTAACAAAGGAGGAGATCGTTTGAAATTATTTGAAATGATGGTCAATCATAAAATCAACAGTATACGCCCAGATGAACTGCTTTCCCTTGCTAAACAGCATAAGGTTTCACTCACTCAAAAACAAGCACAGGATATTACTGCACTTCTAGCCGGTAAAAATATTAACATTTTTGATATACGTCAAAGACAGAACGTACTTGGTCAAATTACAAAAGTTGCCGGAGCAAGCACGGCCAGGGAAATAGAATCCCTCTTCAACAACCTTACATCCAATTTTTAAAGATTCCAAGCCTGCTGACGACAGTCTTTATTTGAGCATACTTAATCCAAATGCAAAATGAAAGGACGATTCATCTTCATATCGATGAATCGTCCCTTTCTATTTGTGATTATTGGAATCTGATCTTTTCCAATAAATCTTCTTCAAATTGTTTATTCTTGAACATATCAATTTCGAATTTATATGGGGCCTTTTTGTCTTTTTTGTCTTCCCCTACATAAGGTGTTTCCAGGATTTTAGGAACAGAGCTTAATTGCGGATGGTGGACAATATCATTCAAAGCCTTAAAACCAATATGGCCGAAACCAATGTTTTCATGGCGGTCCTTACGCGTGCCGCGTTCGTTTTTGCTATCGTTTATGTGAAGAACCTTGATTCGGTCAACACCGACCACTTTATCAAATTCATTCAGTACTCCATCGAAATCCTCGATGATATTATATCCGGCATCGTGAGTATGGCAAGTATCGAAGCAAACCGATAATTTTTCATTATGGGTCACACCATCAATGATCATCGCCAGCTCTTCGAAAGACCTGCCACATTCGGAACCCTTACCCGCCATCGTTTCAAGGGCAATCTGAACTTTATCATCGGCAGTCAGCACTTCATTCAAACCTTCGATGATTCTCTTGATTCCCAGTTCGCTTCCAGCACCGACATGCGCACCTGGATGAAGTACGATCTGCCTTGCGCCAATCACTTCGGTCCGATCGATTTCACTGCGTAAGAAGTTGACTCCAAGTTCGTATGTGGCTGGATTCGTGGTATTTCCTATATTAATGATATACGGAGCATGGACGACGATATCACTGATTCCATTTTCCTCCATATGCAATCTTCCGGCTTCGATATTTAAATCCTCGATTTTTTTACGTCTTGTGTTTTGAGGGGCCCCTGTATAGATCATGAATGTATTGGAGCCATACGAAGCCGCTTCCTGACTCGCAGCAAGAAGCATGCCTTTCCCGCTCATTGAAACATGCGATCCAATCTTCAGCATCTGATTTCTCCCCTATTTCTTTCTCTGTATACGACGTTCGCGTTTTTTAAAGTTTTCCACATCTCGTTGAATTTTCTTCTTGTATCCTGGCTTGACTTTAGTTGGCTTCTTAATGTGCCTGCTCGCTTTAACATCGATATCAGATTTTTGTTTTTTACGGTTTTTCCGTTTATTACGCTCGTCGATATCAACCCAATCACCGTTTTGGATATCGGTATCACGGAACTCGATGCCCATTTTTTCAAGGCGGTTCAATGCATCTTCATCGGAAGTATCGTAAATGGTAGTGGCAATGCCTGAATATCCTGCACGAGCCGTCCTGCCCGTCCTATGGATATAAAAATCCAAATCTGAAGGCAATTCATAGTTAATGATATGACTTACACCTTCAATATCGATTCCACGGGAAGCCAGATCAGTCGCAACAATGAATTGATACTCCAATTCATTGATTTGCTTCATCATTTTTTTACGCTCACGAGGCGTTAAATCCCCATGAATTCGGCCGACATTCAACCCTTTTTCGATCAAGGAATTAGCCACATGGTCCGCCATTTTCTTTGTGTTCGTGAAAATGATCGCCAAATATGGATTATAACGAACGATGATGTCATGAAGTAACTGCTCTTTGTTCCGGTGGCGAAGCGGTACGAGAACATGTTCGATTTTCGAAGCGGTCGCCTGCTTGGGATTCACCTGAACATACTTTGGATTCTCCATATATTTATTCAAAAACGGCTTCAATTTTTCTGGGATGGTTGCCGAAAAGACAAGCATTTGAATTTTTTCAGCCATACGTGATGCAAATAAATCGACATCTTCTATGAATCCCATATCAAGCATAAGATCCGCTTCATCGACTACAAGCATTTTTGCTGTATACACCTGTAATGCCTGGGCTTCAACCAAGTCCTTGATCCGGCCCGGCGTACCAATTACCAATTGCGGCTGTGTCTTCAATTTATCGATCATTCGCTGTTTATCAGTACCACCGATGAAACAACGGACTTGAATCTGCTCATCCTCAGGGAAATGGTCAGCAATTTTCAAAGCTTCTTTGTAGATTTGGTTCGCTAACTCACGGGTTGGTGCGGAAATAATCGCTTGAACCTCATTTTTACCAGCATCAAGCCTGTTCATGATCGGCAGCAAATAGGAATGTGTCTTTCCTGTACCTGTCTGCGACTGTCCAATTAAGCTACTTCCCTTTAAAAGCGACGGAAGCACGCGCTCTTGAATTTCCGTCGGCTTATCGAACCCTAAAGTACGAACCGCATCTAGAATGTAGCTTTTCAAATTAAATCGTTCAAATTGATTTTGTTTCATCAAAAAACCCCTTTATCCTGTCAGTCATAAGACATGTCCTGTTATTATAATAAATTTTACACAAAAAGCGCAAGCGCCTGGGTTGCTCGTGAAGAAAATAGGGATTGTCCCATAACGGGCAGGTCATCCACCTTTTTCAATATACCCCCATTCTAATCACAAAAGCGCATGCGCTGAGGTTAGTTCTCTTAAAATGGACTCTTGCAAACGAAAAGCCCCTGTCCTGGTCATAGCGTATCCCCCGCAGACATGGAGCTAAAAGACTACCGTTACCATCTTACCTTCTTTCCGGTTACTTCACAACTGCCCAGTCACTCTTTCCTCAAACCTTTTTTGTCGAGTTGCATAATTTATATAGAAGATTACACCAGCATATAATATTCTTAGGAGGTGAAACCTATGTTCCCAAATAGAAATCGTCAACCCGGACCCGCTTTTCCGCCACCCAATGGCCGAAGGAGGCAGCAGCCCCCTGCTCCATTCAGGCAGTCACCGCAAATCCCCCATCCTTATCAGCAGATGCAGCGTCCGATGATTCCAAACAGACCGCAGGTACCACAGGGACCTCAAGGTTTCCACGGCCCATTCAACCAACAGCAGCGGCAGGAAATGCCGCCAGCAAAGAAAGAAGGGTTATTGTCAAAGATACTCGGTAAGTCGAAACAAAAAGCAGCTTCTCCGAATTTGTTTGCGCCAGCGGGTTCCACTAACCAAAGTTCTTCAAGAAGCAGCGGAGGCGGTATCTTAGAAACATTAAAAAACCCCGATTCCCTTAATAATATGCTTTCCAACACGCAAAAGGTGTTGCAAGCGGCGGAACAATTCACGCCTATGGTGGAACAATACGGTCCAGTGATTAAAAACCTGCCTTCCATGTGGAAAGTTTTCCGAAGCATATCATCAGCCGATGAGACCAAGGACGACGGAGCTTCCGTTGAAAGCGGGCCCGCGGTTGGGGCACAAGAAAACAGTGAGGTAAAAACGGTTTCAAAGAAAAAAGAAAAAGCTATAGAAGCTAACCCCACTGCGCCAGTTCGTCCCGAAACCAAAAGGAAGAGATCTTCAGGTCCCAAGCTTTATATTTAAAGGCTACAAAAAAATTACCAATAACTGATTTTATGTAAATATGATGTTTTGTAATATCATCTATGGTCTTATATAATAGAAAGGTATAAAAAGTGAGAGTTTCTTGCCTTGAAGGAGGACACATAGATGAAAGTGATTAAAATTTCCCCGCGCGGCTATTGTTATGGCGTTGTCGATGCCATGGTCATCGCCCGAAATGCGGCTTTAGATAAAACCTTGCCACGTCCCATTTACATTTTAGGAATGATCGTGCATAACAAACATGTGACGGATGCGTTTGAAGAAGAAGGCATCATCACGTTGGACGGCAGCAACCGCAACGATATCATCGAACAGGTGGACAGCGGAACCGTCATCTTTACTGCTCACGGAGTTTCGCCTGAGATCAGGAAGATCGCTGAGAAAAAAGGGCTTGTGACGCTTGATGCAACATGTCCCGATGTTACCGCAACACATGACTTAATTCGGGAAAAACAAGCGGAAGGCTATCAAATCATTTATATTGGAAAAAAAGGCCATCCGGAACCTGAGGGTGCTGTCGGAGTTGCTCCCGATGTCGTTCACCTGGTTCAAAAGGATGAAGATGTGGAAGCCTTGACTTTGAAAAGTGATAAGATCATCGTCACCAATCAAACAACGATGAGCCAATGGGATGTTTTGGATATCATGGATAAGGTCAAGGAAAAGTTCCCACATGCCGAAGTCCATAAGGAAATTTGCTTAGCCACACAGGTTCGCCAAGAAGCCGTTGCCGAGCAAGCTGGCGAAGCTGATGTTTTAATCGTTGTCGGAGATCCTAAGAGTAATAATTCAAACCGTCTTGCACAAGTGTCCCAAGAGATTGCCGGGACGAGAGCTTATCGAATCGCTGACATTTCCGAGCTGAACCTTGAATGGCTAAAAGATGCAGAAACGGTTGCCGTCACTTCGGGGGCTTCTACACCAACTCCGATCACGAAGGAAGTTATCGCATTTCTAGAACAATATGAAGCAAATGATGAATCCACTTGGAATACCGAAAAGAAAACGCCATTGCATAAAATTTTACCTAAAATTAAAGTGAAGAAATGATTGCACAAATACAAAGGCAGCCACTAAGGCTGCCTTTTTCGTGTTATCAAATGAAGCGGAATGGGTCTGTATTCAGCCTGGATGGAATGAATTCCACATCGAAGTTCTTTTCACGGCACGTTTTTTCAAGGAATCGTGCCACCCCTTTTTTCATCACCTTTTCAACATTGTGGCCGGGATCGACGATATTCAGTCCAATCATCATCGCGTCATGGGCTGTATGGTAATACATATCACCTGTAACGTAAACATCGGCACCCTTGAATTTTGCTGTCGTAAAGTATTTATTGCCGTCTCCGCCCAAAACGGCAACTTTTTTTATCGGACTTTGCAGATCTCCCACGACACGCACCTTTTCAACATCGAGTGTCCGTTTCACATGTTCGGAAAATTGTTCAAGCGTCATTTCTTCGGCAAGTACACCAATCTTTCCTAAGCCAAGTGACTCCCCTTTATTCTCCAGCTTATATATATCGTGAGCAACCTCTTCATATGGATGGGCTTTAATCATCGCAGCTAGTACTTTCTTCTCGATATTTTCCGGGAATATCGTTTCAATCCGCATTTCAGCTACTTCTTCAAGCCTTCCTTCAGAGCCGATAACCGGTTCACTGCCTTCACCTGGCAAGAAGCGTCCGGTACCTTCCCCCGAAAACGAACAATTGCTGTAGTTCCCGATCGCTCCGGCCCCCGCCTTGCCCAGGGCTTCCCTCACCTTTTGTTCGTCGGTCTTTGGAACATATACGACCAATTTCTTAAGAGCTGTCTCATAGGTTGGAATCAATACCTCTGTGTCCTGCAATTGAAGCGCTTCGGCAAGTAAATCATTCACTCCGCCCTTAGCAACATCCAAATTGGTATGTGCAGCGTAAACAGCGATATCATGTTTGATCAGCTTTTTGATGATGCGGCCTCCAGCTGTGTTTGTATCGATCCTTTTCAATGGTCGGTAAATTAACGGATGGTGGGCAATGATCAATTCCACGCCATGTTCGATCGCTTCGTCTACAACCTCTTCCAGCACATCAAGGGCAATCAGCACTTTAGTAACCGGCTTATTTAGCTGCCCGACATGCAGCCCGATTGGATCTCCCTCCATTGCATAATGCTTTGGGGAGAATTGTTCAAACATCTCAATGATTTTGTGACCATTCACTGTCTTCAACCTTTAAGCACCTCCTCGATTACCGAAATTTGGGATTTCAATTCATTGCGCTTCGTTTCCAGTCCGCTTCTTCCGCTTTCATCCAATTGTTCAATGATTCTCTCCAAATGTTTTTTCTCAAGCTGCCATTTTTTTATGAAAATATCACTGAATTGCTCTCTTAAGAATGGACCGAAAGTGAGGCCCGTTTGCTTGTTTACACCATAAGGGCGGAGCGGGTCTCCTTTTTTGGCAATTAAGATCTCATAGATCTTCCCATCTTCCTCAAGGATCTCCTCTCCGCAAAGCTCCCAGCCGTTTTCGATCAGCCAGCTGCGAACATTCGCTGCACCGACATTAGGCTGAAGGATTAGCCTTTCTGCCTTGCCGAGTTTCGCTTTTCCGCTTTCCAATATACTTGATATTAAAGTCCCTCCCATGCCTGCAATCGTAATGCATGTCGCTTCATCGGGATTCAATACTTCAAGCCCATCTCCTTTACGGACCTCTATCTTGTCTCCAAGACCCGTCATTGCCACTTGCTTGCGTGCTGACTGATAGGGTCCTTCTACAACCTCACCTGCTATGGCGCTGGCACACAAGCCGTTAGTCACCGCATAGCACGGCAAGTAAGCATGGTCTGATCCTATGTCTGCCAGGATGCTTCCTTTTGGTATATGTATGGCAACACGTTCTAATCTCATCGATAGTTTTTCATGATTCATATTTATCAACTCTCTTAATTCAAATAATGTCTTGCTATAATTACTTTCCCATTCGATTATACCAAGTTCAATCGAAAAATTACAGAAAGGAGGAATAGGATTCTTTCTATACATGGGCAAAAGAAAAACTGCTATCTGGAATCTTCCTTCTCCGAAAAATGAAAAACTGACTCAAAAAGTTCGCTTTCCAACGATTTCTTGAGTCAGTTTCATGACTTATTTCAGTCCATGAATATATTTGGCCATGGCGTCAATGTTCTGTTCTTCGACTAAACCTGATGGCATTGCACCTCGTCCATTAGTGATTACGTTTTTAACCTCGTCCACCGAAAGGCGATCGCCAACTCCTTTTAGAGCAGGCCCGACACCGCCTTGATAGGCGTCACCATGACAAGAGATACAGTTTTGCTTATAAATGTCCTCAGGTGATGCTGAGGCACTTTCTGTTTCTTCTGTCTTTCCGCCGCCCTCTTTTTCCTTGGCAAGATCTTTGGCATCACCCAAACCTTTAAACGAAAGTAAAAACATAAGTCCAATACCAAAAACCATGATAATAATAAAAGGCATTACTGGATTGCGCTTCATAGTATTTCCTCCCCTATGTAGAACCTAAACTTACCATATTTAATATTATATACAAACAGCTATATATTATTTTACTTGAAAAGAGTTTCAAGTAAAAGCCCAAAAATAGAAGATATTATATAATTTCTTAAAATTGTCAAAAACTTATGTATATTTCCAAACAATTTTACTTTTTCTTACATATGTTTCATAATACCCAAAAATCATTATTTAAAACCGCTGGAGTGTCCTTGAATTATATTATTAAAAAGTAAAGAGTGACCAGTGCTCCAAGGCTTCCCGCTATGGAAAAATGGAGCAGCTTCAGCTTATAGCCCAATAAAATCCAGAGTCCGCAATTAATGAATAAGAAAATATAAAGGATACCCGCTTTGCCGGGTGCCATGAATTCCGCCAAACTGACAGTTAATAAAAGCAATGATAGTACCATCCCCATCAACGCCATCTGAAAAATGATTTTCCTGCCTTTTAAGCGGCGGACTGCCAGCCCAAAGACAAGTATTGAAATTGTTGTCATAAGCATTTGCATTCTTATGGTTATTTCAGTAAAATAATTCAAAAATACAATAAATGCAAAAAAAGTTCCATTCAACACCCAAAAAGATGTCGTTTTTTTTTGCTCGCGGTTTCATTCGATTTTGATGGCGGAATTTCGCCTTGACCGTATAATGCAAGCAGGTAATTACAATATTGCTCCGGAAGCATACGACTTTCCTTCCAGGAGTTTATTTCTTGAATGATGATTTTCTTTCTCATTTCATCCATGAATCTCACATCCTCATGATGATCTTCTTTTTAACGGCTAAGCTTTTAAATCTTTTTCCTTTATACGGAAATACAGATAACCATTGTTCTGATTAGGATATTTTTACATCGGAATTGAAAAAAAAGAGCCGCTCCCGAACGCTGGGCATTCAAAGAGGGCTCTGTTAAGGGCATATATTCTATTCAAGGAAATCTTTCAATCGTTTGCTTCGGCTTGGATGTCTCAGTTTACGCAGCGCCTTCGCTTCGATTTGACGGATACGCTCGCGGGTGACCCCAAACACTTTACCTACCTCTTCAAGAGTACGGGTACGGCCATCATCAAGTCCAAAGCGGAGTCTCAAGACGTTCTCTTCACGGTCAGTAAGAGTATCCAATACGTCTTCAAGCTGTTCTTTCAATAGTTCATATGCTGCATGCTCCGATGGGGAAGTCGCATCCTGATCTTCAATGAAATCACCTAAATGTGAATCGTCTTCTTCACCTATTGGCGTTTCCAATGAAACAGGCTCCTGAGCTATTTTCAAGATTTCACGAACTTTTTCGGGAGTCAGGTCCATATCCTCCGCAATTTCTTCCGGTGAAGGTTCACGTCCTAAATCCTGAAGAAGCTGTCTTTGGACACGAATCAATTTATTGATGGTTTCCACCATATGCACCGGTATCCGGATCGTTCTTGCTTGGTCGGCAATGGCACGGGTTATCGCTTGGCGAATCCACCATGTTGCATACGTACTGAATTTGAATCCCTTGCGGTAATCAAATTTTTCCACAGCTTTGATAAGTCCCATATTACCTTCCTGAATCAAATCAAGGAAAAGCATTCCGCGTCCGACATAACGCTTGGCGATACTGACAACAAGACGTAGATTAGCTTCTGCCAAACGGCGTTTCGCTTCTTCATCTCCATCTTCAATTCTCGTCGCCAAAGAGATTTCCTCTTCTGCAGATAAAAGGTCGACCCGGCCAATTTCCTTTAAATACATGCGTACTGGGTCATTAATTTTCACGCCAGGAGGAACACTTAAATCATTTAAGTCAAACTCTTCTTCTTTTGCAAGTTTCTTCTCATCTGGATCATCTTCATCTTCGTCTTCCTCACCATCAGTGAGTATTTCGACGCCGTTTTCTGCTAACACCTCATAGAACTCATCCATTTGATCGGAATCCAACTCAAAACCGCCAATCATTTCAGCGATTTTTTCTAAAGTCAAAGAGCCTCGTTTTTTACCTAGCTCTAGTAGTTTTTCTTTCACCTGTTCAAGGCTAAATTCATTATCAACTTGTTTGGAACGTGCTGGTTTTTCAGCCATTAGTTCCCCTCCTTCCAGGACTTACACCTAAACGACTACAACATTTTACGCAATTTAATGATTTCCATGGCAATTTGTGCAGCAGTGACATAATCACTTCGTCTAACTGCATCTTTTTCTTCAACTTGTTTTTCTTTTATCTTTAACAACTTTTCATATTTCAACACTTGATTTATACAATCGGTCAGTTCTTTATCTGTAACTTCCTCATTCACTGACATCATTTCTATTTCCGAAACGATCCTTCTCAAGTTTGGATCCGGTAAATAAGTAAGGAAAAAGCTTGTATCCGGTTCGTGTCCATCTTCATAGAACGCATATAAATAGGTGATGATTGCCTGATGTTCATCTACATGAAAGACCGTTTGCCCAAGCAACTGCTGAATTTTGAAAGTCATATCCCTGCTTTTCAGCATATGGGCAATCAACTTCGTTTCAGCATTATGGTGAGCAGGTTTTAACTTATGCTCATATTGCAGGGCCATTTTCTTTTGGGCTGCTGGCTGCGGCAATGTCCCCTTCTTGCGTTCCGTAAAGAACACCTGACGCTGCTGCTGTTCCAGCGCATCCAATGAAAGGGAAAATTCAGAGGATAGCTGCCGGAGATAATGATCCCTCTCCACTGCATTGGGCAATCGCGAAATTTCTTTAAGGACTTCTTCGATATATTGAATTCGATCTCCTTCATTATTTACATTTTTCCCTCGACGCAAATAATGCATTTTGAATGCCATGTAGGTTAAACTGGCCCCTATTACTTCAGAAACAAAGCTTTTTTCACCGAATTCCTTTATGTAGTCATCGGGGTCCAGGTTATCAGGCATGAGAGCGACTTTCACGGAAAACTCATGGTCCTGTAGCATATTGACTGCACGATTGGCAGCGTTCAATCCCGCTGAGTCCGAATCGTAGCAAATAAGTATCTGGTCAGTATTTCTTTTTAAAAGCTGGATATGTTGGTCCGTCAGGGCAGTGCCCATTGTAGCGACCGCATTCTCCACACCTGCGCCAACTGCTGAAATGCAATCGGCAAAGCCTTCAAAAATGACTGCTTGTTCTTTCTTTCGTATGTGTGGTCTTGCATGATGGAAATTATATAAAGTTTTACTTTTATTAAAGATTGGCGTTTCAGGACTATTCAAATATTTGGGCTCATCGTCCCCCATTGCTCTTCCTGAAAACGCAATCGTATTTCCTTGATGATCCATAATTGGAAACATGACTCTATTTCTGAAACGGTCAAAATATGACTCGTCTTTTTCCCTGAAAATAATAAGCCCTGCCTGCTCCATGTATTCCGCTGGAAACCCGCGTTTTAAAAGAAACTTGGACACGAAGTCCCATGAATCCAAGGAGTAGCCAATTTGGAACTTTTCTATCGTCTCTTCAGTAAACCCTCGTTTAAGTAAATATTCGAGAGCATCCTGCCCCTCTTTCGTATTAACGAGGAGATGATGATAAAACTTCCTCAGCAGGTCATGGGCTTCAACCATTTGCTGAGCGCCTGCCGGCATGTTGGAACGCTTGGAATCCTTATTGATTTCAACTTCCAAAGGAACATTTCCTTTTTCAGCTAAAACTTTTGCAGATTCCACAAAGCTGTAGCCTTCTATATCCATTAAGAAGGTAAAAATATTTCCGCCTGCCCCGCAACCGAAACAGTGAAAGATTTGTTTTTCCGTTGAAACGGAAAACGAGGGAGAGTTTTCACCATGAAAAGGACATAGGCCAAAGTAATTGCGCCCCTGCTTCTTCAGCTGGACATACTCCCCAATTAAATCAACAATGTCAACAGCTTCACGAATTTGATTAATTTTCTCATCTTCTATACGGCCATTTATCATTTTTCCACCTTGCAATATTGGTGATAGTTTCTTATTCGATACTGTTTCCTAATTCCCTGCAAAGTTCGACAATGTTTTCATAAGTTTATTTGTAAAACATGCACGATCTTCCTTTGTGAATGCTTTCGGCCCTTTCGTATGCTTACCCTGCCTGCGGAGTTTCGCCGACTGATAACGCATATCCAAAAGCATGAAAATATTCTCTTCCGTGTATTCTTTTCCCCTTGGCGAAAGGACATAAACGTTTTTAGGAAGCAGTGTCCCAGCCAAACCAATATCTGCAGTAACGACAATATCACCCTTTTTTACTGAGTTTATTATATAAAGATCTGCCGCTTCTTTGTCTGCATCGACATATACCCATTTACCTTCAGGGTTATTCATCATATTTTTATATGATGCAACAAAACAGACTTCAATTTCGTGCAAACTTGCACAATGAAGGATTTCGTCTTTCACCGGGCATGCATCGGCATCGACGTGTATCGTAGGTTTATTATTCATACCTTCTAATTCTACATCTTTCTGCATAATCCTTTTTCTCCCCTAAACTTTATGAAGATATGGTGAATTTCCAGCATGATTCAAAGCGTTCCCTCTAAAAGAGCAAACATTATCCTTCAAAGAATACCTGTTTATGCAAGTGAAAGCACCTCATTTGCCTTGAAAAAGACCAGCCCTTCCTGAATTATACGGAACATGTCGAATTATTTTTATGATAAAAACCTTGACATCTCATTAACCTTTAGTTTATTCCTTATTAATTAAGTCTAAACCTTAAGATTACTTTTTTCTCACAATTTTTTATTATAGTCTATTTGATTAGAAGATGCCAACATTTAAATCCCGAATGTGTTTTCATGCAAATCAATGGATTTGCACGAGGAAACTAAGAGGAATTTTATGTAATTATTTTGAATTTATTCTTATTAATCCCTTATTTGACCTTGGCATTAAAATGTGAGCTGACACATAGAGTGTCTAGCTCACATTTTGATTTGCCTTAATTTAAGGATCAACGGTTTTTGTTTTGAAGGATATTGATGATTAAATTGGCTGTTTCTTCAACAGCTTTATTGGTTACATCAATGATAGGACAATTCAGCCTTGATATGATTTTATCAAAGTATGTCAATTCTTCTTTTATGCGCTCCACATTTGCGTAAATGGCATGATCATTGAGCCCAAGTGACTTTAATCGTTCTTTTCGAATATGGTTCAGCTTTTCCGGGCTGATCTTTAAACCAATGCATTTTTCAGGAGGTACCAGGAACAGCTCTTCTGGCGGTTCCACTTCAGGCACTAAAGGTACGTTCGCCACTTTATAGCGTTTGTGGGCTAAATATTGTGATAATGGCGTTTTGGAAGTGCGTGAAACACCCACAAGGACGATATCTGCACGTAAAATGCCGCGAGGGTCACGTCCATCATCATATTTTACAGCAAATTCAATGGCTTCCACACGCTTGAAATAGTCATCATCCAGCTTTCTTACCAGACCAGGTTCATTAAGCGGCCCTTTTGGGGCCCTTTCCTGAAGGATGTCCATGAGCGGCCCTAAAATGTCATAAGCAGCCAGGTTTTCTTTCTCGACCTGTGCTTTCATATACGCTCTAATTGCTGGCTTCACCAGAGTATAAGCAATGATCGCCCCATCCAACTTAGCCAGTGATATCACTTCATCCACGTTTTGTTCATCTTCAATATACGGAATTCTCTTTATGGAAAAAGCAGATCCCGAGAACTGGCTTGCAGCGGCTTTTGTGACCAATTCCGCTGTTTCCCCTACTGAATCCGATACAACATATATAATAGAACCGTTCATATTCTCCGTCATTCCTTTTGCAAGCCCCCTAATAGCCTTCATCAGCCAAAGCTACGAATGCTTTCGTAATATTGGTTTTTGTAATCCTTCCAATTACTTCATAGCCCTTTTCTGTGTCTTTGACGACCGGTAATGAGTCGATTTGTTTATCAATCAGTTTTTTTGCAACATCAATCAAAAGGTCTTCTTTTGAACACATTGTAATATTGGGCATCCTAGTCATGATGATATTGACTGGAATGGAGTTAAGCTCTTGTTTCCCAATACTCGCACGCAATAAGTCTTTCCTTGATAAGACACCAACAAGCAATGCATGCTTATCGACGACGAACATTGTTCCGACATCTTCTAAAAACATCATGACGATTGCATCGTATACGGAAATGCCCTCGTCAACGACGACAGGTATCGATTGGTAGTCCCGTACATAAAGATGGTTAAGGCTATCTGTCAAAAGCTGTGTCCCTGACCTGCCTGTATAAAAATACCCCACTCTGGGCCGGGCATCAAGAAAACCTGCCATCGTTAAAATCGCTAAATCCGGGCGAAGTGTCGCCCTGGTAAGGTTCAATCTATCCGCAATATGTTCTCCAGTAATCGGTCCGTTTTCTTTTACAATTTGTAAAATTTGTTCCTGACGCTTATTCAATTGGATTATAATCACCACCCCACTGCTTTCGCAGAGTAAAGTAACAAAAGTTATTCATTTAATAATTATATACTAAATAATTTAATTAGGGCATTTTTGTCCTATTTATTGATCATTTATCTTTTTAAGAAATCGGAAACCCATATTCAAAGGGTTTCCGATTCCATACATCCTTTCGATCATGTAAGGATGATTTTATTCATGGCAGCAAAACCTGCAACCAAATCACTGATTTCCTTCATTAAGGATAAACGGTTGTTGCGGATTGCTTCATCCTCTGCCATGACCATTGTATTCTCGAAATATGACTCTATTTCCGATTGAAGCGAAACAAGCTCTTCAAACCGCTCATTCTCATCTTTAGATTCCATATAACGCATTGCCACTTTTTGATATTTTACATATAACGCATTTTCTTGATCATTTTCAAAGGCAGCAGGGTCGACTGTCACCTGATTGTCACATTTTACGGCAATGTTCATGACCCGGCTTAAAGCTTCCAGGCTTTCCTTAAAGCCTGCTTCTTCTTTTTTCGCATCCAATACATGTGCACGTTCCACGATTGAGTGGATATAACCGATCTCATTGAACAAAACTGCGTCAATCAAATCGTAACGGATTTGCTGTTCTTGAAGCATGTGTTTGACACGTGCTTTAAAGAATGTGAACATATCCGCTTTAACTTCTTCAAGATCACGTTTTAAGATACCTTTTGATTCCGGTCCTTTAAGACCTAAAACAATAAGCTCCTCTAATGAAATATTCCATTTCTTCTCAGCTAGAATTTGGACGACACCGCTCGCCTGCCTTCTTAATGCGTAAGGATCCTGGGAACCTGTCGGGATGACGCCAATAGCGAAGAACGAAGACAATGTATCAATTTTTTCAGCCAAACTCACAACCGCGCCAATGACTGAAGGCGGTACAGCATCATCCGCATGCCTTGGCATATAATGTTCATTGATAGCCGCGGCCACTTCTTTGGCCTCCCCTTTTAAGAGAGCATATTTTTCACCCATATACCCTTGCAATTCAGGGAATTCATAAACCATATTACTTACCAAATCGAACTTGGCAATTGCCGCTGTACGAAGCGCCATTTCTTTTTCCGCCTTTAAATTCAAAGCATCCGCAAGAGCACCGGTCACTTCAGTTACCCGGGCAGTTTTCTCGGCCAATGTACCGATTTCTTCATGATAAACGATGCTGTCAAGCTTTTTCAAAGCATCCGAAATCTCTTTTTTCTGATCTTCTTTATAGAAAAATGCTGCATCCGATAAGCGGGCACGCAATACTTTTTCATTACCTTTAGAAACCTTATCCAAATGGCGGTCATCGCCGTTGCGCACGGTTACAAAGTAAGCAAGCAGGTTCCCTTCTTGATCTTTAACAGGGAAATAACGTTGGTGTTCCTTCATTGATGTGATAAGTACCTCAGCAGGAAGCTCAAGGAATTCTTCTTCAAAATGTCCAAATAACACCGTTGGATACTCTACCAAATTATTTACCTCTTCAAGCAGATCTTCATCGACAGGGATGATCCAGCCTTTCTCCTGCTCAAGCTCTTTAATCTGATCCAATATAACTTGCCGGCGTTTATCTGGATCTGCCATTACAAATTGTTCTGTCAGCGTATCTTCGTACCGTTCCGGCTGCTCGATGATGGCGCTATTGCCTAAGAAACGATGTCCTTTTGTTTCACGGCCCGTTTCCACATCAGCAATGCTGAATGGCACTATTTCATTGCCAAATAAGGCAATCAGCCATTTAATCGGACGGACGAAGCGGAGCTCCTGATTGGCCCAGCGCATATTTTTCGGGAACGTCATGCCGCTGATGATTTCAGCAAGCTCAGATAAAAGCTGAACGGTCTGCTGTCCTTTTATGAATTTATTCACATGGACATATTCAACACCCTTGAGTTCTTTAAAATATATGTCCTCTGAAGTCATGCCTTGACCCCTGACGAATCCCAATGCTGCTTTAGACCAGTTGCCTTCGCTGTCCAACGCGATTTTTTTGGCCGGACCTTTTGCCTCTTCTTCGATATCCTTTTGGGATTCTTCCACGTCCTTCACCAATACGGCCAAACGTCTTGGTGTGGAAAAAGCTTCAACCGACCCGAATTCTATCGCTTTTTCCGTAAGCCATCGCTGTACTTTATCTGACAACTGTTTCATTGATGCTGTCACAAAACGGGCAGGCAGCTCTTCCAATCCAATCTCCAATAACAAATCACGCTTGCTCATTTGTATTCTCCCCTTTCACTTTCAGGATCGGGAAGCCTAATTTTTCCCGCTCTTCATAGAAGGTTTTTGCAACCTTACGCGCTAAGTTACGGCACCGGGCAATATAACCCGTTCTTTCCGTCACCGAGATGGCACCTTTGGCATCCAAAAGGTTAAATGTATGGGAACATTTCAAAACATAATCATATGCAGGATGTACAAGTCCTTCTTCCATTTGTCGATGCGCTTCCTTTTCATACATCGTGAAAAGCTGAAACAGCATGTCAAGGTCGGAGGTTTCGAACGTATATTTCGAATGTTCGTATTCCGGCTGACCAAATATATCGCGAACAGTGAATCCATTTGTCCATTCCAGGTCAAATACGTTTTCCTTATCTTGAATGTAAGAGGCGAGACGTTCGATCCCGTATGTAATTTCCACGGAAACCGGTTTACACTCAAGGCCGCCCACTTGTTGGAAATATGTAAATTGCGTGATTTCCATTCCATCAAGCCACACTTCCCAACCGAGTCCGGCACACCCTAGGGATGGATTTTCCCAATTGTCCTCCACAAAGCGAATATCATGCTCGAGCGGATTTATCCCTAAAGCACGTAATGAATCCAAATACAACTCTTGGATATTGTCAGGCGACGGCTTCATGATCACTTGGAACTGATGATGCTGATACAGTCGATTAGGGTTCTCACCATAACGACCGTCAGCAGGACGGCGGGAAGGCTCTACGTAAGCCACGCTCCAAGGCTCCGGTCCAATGGCTCTCAGGAACGTGTATGGGCTCATCGTACCTGCCCCTTTCTCGACATCATAAGCATTCATCAATATGCAGCCTTGCTCAGACCAATGCTTTTGTAACGTTAAAATCATATTTTGAATATTCATCGTACACCTCCAGGTTATTTAAACGGCTTTTAGATTATAGGTCGGATACCCATTACATTTTGGCAAACAAAAAACTCCCGTCCCTATGCGAAATGCATAGGGACGAGAGTTTACCCGCGGTTCCACCCTAATTGCCGTTTACAAAACGGCCTCTTTTCAAAGCAACATGCTCCGGAAACGCCCTTCCCTGTAAATCCATATCCCGGCTTCCACCGTCCCGGGTTCGCTTTTTATGGAGAATGACAGATACTCTTTTCCATCAACGCAATCTTCTTATTTTGATGATTAGAATTTTATACAAACTAGCATGGAATGTCAATAGGTCAGAACCTAAAACATATCTTTCATCGTATCAATCTGTTTCAGGAACTTTTTTGATTTCAAAAGCAGACCGGAATATTCCTCATAATATGCATCGATGATCTTCCGCAGTTCTTTTTTCGTTTCAGGCTTGACGGAAATGTTTCCGAGCCTCGATAAATCTAAATAATAAAAAATCCGAAGCAATTTGACGGCTGCAGGTGAAATTTTAAAATGATAAGGGTCTTTCCCCAGACAGCGGTGACAAATAAAGCCCGCTTCCCGAAGCGAGAAGGAGAATTCCCCTTCCGTTTCACCACATACGGCACACTGATTCAGCACTGGGTTAATCCCATTGACGGGCAGCATCTTCATTTCAAAAATGAATGTCAAAACCTCCGCGTCATATTCCTCGTTTATGTAATGCAAGGTTTGCGAAAGCAATTCATACAAATATGGATTCGGTTTCTTATCCTCGACGCTTTTATCAAGCAATTCAACAATATATGAAGCATAAGCGGTGGCAAAAAGATCCTCCCTTATGAAACGGAGTGAATCGACCATTTCGCCTTGCTGAAGACTGCCGAGTCCGGTTGATGTGGTTACAAGAAAATACCCGGAGCAAAAAAGCTGTGTGACGGCAGAAAGCCTGCTGTTAGGTTTACTGGCCCCTCTCGCCATGACGCCAATTTTCCCTAGCTCACGGGTATATATAGTAATGATTTTGTTATTTTCTCCATATGCAGTTCGCCTTATGACAATGCCCTCACATTTTTGGAGCATACCAAGACACCACCCATGCTCGCCAAGGCTAACCTATGAAACAGGAAAATCAATTTCTGCTAGCTCATCATTCAATCCCAAGTGTCTTTCCTGTCTCTCGACTTCTATCTCCTTAAACAGCAAATAGGTGTCCACATTACCTGTTTCAGTGAATAATTCCCAGGTAAAATCCAACATATAAAGCCCACCTTTCATTTTTAACTAGCAATATGAATATCCGACCATATGATTAGCTTGACCGTTTTCCTAACTTTCATGACGCGTAAATTTTGTTAATTAATACTCGCTTTCATTGAAGCCGTAATCGCGAAGCTGGCTTGCTTTGTTACGCCAATCCTTCTGTACCTTCACCCACAGTTCCAAGAAAACTTTAGAGCCCAATAGGTTTTCGATATCCACCCTGGCACGGCTGCCGACTTCTTTAAGCATTTTCCCTTGCTTTCCGATGACAATGCCCTTTTGTGAATCCCGTTCGACAACGATAGTCGCCATGACATTGATGGTGTCGCTATTGTCCATCTTTTTAATTGAATCGATGACAACAGCCACTGAATGTGGAATTTCTTCCCGTGTCAGGTGCAGTACCTTCTCGCGGACCAATTCGGAAATGATAAAACGTTCCGGGTGGTCGGTCACTTGGTCAGCTGGGTAGAACTGGGGACCTTCAGGCAGATGCTCTTTGATTTGTTCAAGCAGTGTATCCACATTATTTCCTTCAAGCGCAGAAATCGGAACGACTGCCGCAAAAGGGTAAAGCTGTTGATATTTTTCAATGATCGGAAGTAAATCATCTGGATGCATCGCATCGATTTTGTTTACGACCAGGAAAACAGGCGTTTTTACGGATTGAAGTTTTTCGATGATGAACTCGTCACCGCGTCCGTATCCTTCAGTCGCATTGATCATGAAGAGAATCAAATCGACTTCCTTCAATGTATTCGTTGCCACTTTCATCATGAAGTCGCCAAGCTTATGCTTTGGTTTATGAATGCCGGGTGTATCGATGAAAATCATTTGTGAATCGTTTTGCGTAAGTACACCCTGGACCTTATTTCTTGTAGTTTGCGGTTTATCACTCATAATGGCGATTTTCTGGCCGATGACCCGATTCAGAAATGTACTTTTTCCAACATTAGGTCGTCCAATTATTGAAATGAAACCTGATTTGTAACCTTTTACTTGTGTATCGTCAAATAGTTTATCCATTTAAATCCTCCGGTGAAAAAGCTCCTGGAAGCAATTCCTGTACTGTTAGTTCTTTTATATCCCCATGTAAGTTGGTCAAAACGACCGGCATATCCTTTTCGCACAGTTCTGAAATAACCTGCCTGCATGCCCCGCATGGAGCGACGGGACCATCGGTATCCGCCACGACTGCAAGTTTGGTGAATTTTTTATCGTCATGGGCATAAGCGCTGAATAAAGCTGTCCTTTCGGCGCAATTACACATGCTGTATGCAGCATTTTCTATATTACAACCATGATAGACCTTTCCATCAGCGGTTAAAAGGGCTGCCCCCACCTTAAACTTGGAGTAAGGCACATAAGCTTTATCCCTTGCTTTTTTAGCTTCCTCAATCAATTCTTTTGTATTCAATTCACATCTTCCTTTCAAATTGAGTGCCATTTCGGCAACCTACAGGCCAACCTTAGGCAAAAAGATAATCAATCCAACTATTATAGAAAATATAGCATATATGAATACAGCTCCGGCTGCAATATCTTTTGCCTGCTTGGCAAGCGGATGGATTTGGTCCGTTACCAGGTCCACTACCCTTTCAATCGCGGAATTAACGAGCTCCAACGTAATCGTACCGGCTATGGCCGCCAAAATGAAAAGCCACTCCATCCCATTCAATGAGAAGTGCCAACCAAAGAATACGACGATTGCCGTTAACGCGAAATGGATCTTGATATTGCGTTCAGTCCGAACAGCCTCCAAAATTCCCTGACAGGCGAAAGAGAAACTTTTTAATAAAGGATACTTTTTTTTATCCTTCTCTTGAAAGTCCATATTCTTCCAAGATCTCCTTTTGTTTTGTGAACATCACTTTTTCATCTTCTTCATTCATGTGGTCGAATCCCAATAAATGAAGAAAACCATGCAGTGCTAAAAATCCAAGTTCCCGGTCAAATGAATGACCATATTCTTCAGCTTGTTCTTTCGTGCGTTCAATGGAAATGATGATATCACCTAACATGCGGGGCATTTCCGCTCCGACAATTTCCACTTCATCTTCCCCCATTTCTTCAAGCGCAAAAGAAATGACATCTGTAGCTGAATCTTTATGACGATATTCTTTATTGATTTCCCGAATCCTATCATTGTCTACAAATGTAACAGACAGCTCGGTGTCTTTTTCAATGTTTTCTTTTCTTGCCGCAAATTGAAGAATGCTTTCAACAAGCTGCTGAGCTTCCTCCGTTACTTCATTCGTTTCATCCATTAAATCGATAGCTAAAATCATTCTTTCACCTTCTGTCCTAATTTATCCGGCTCCGGATATTCAATCCTGGAGTGGAAGATACCATTCAGCGATTCACATAAGGAATGCTTCACGATACTTAATTCTCTCATAGTAATGTCACATTCATCAAATTGTCCATCAGAAATCCTGTCCTGAATGATGAAACTTACCAGCTCTTCAATCTTCTCCGGAGTTGGGTGCTTCATCGACCTCACTGCAGCTTCCACACTGTCGGCTATGCCGATGACGGCCACTTCCTTCATTATCGCCCTCGGCCCGGGATATCGGTAGGCCGCCTCGAGTGTGGACTCATCCTGTTTTTTTGCCTTATGGTAGAAAAATTTCAATAATGTGGTTCCATGATGCTGCTCTGCAATATCCACAATCTCTTTCGGGAATTTGTGACTGCGCAGCATCTCCCCGCCATCTAAGGCATGGGCAATGATGACATCCCTGCTCGTTTCCGGCTGCAGCCGATCATGCGGGTTCTCTTCACTCATCTGATTTTCGATGAAGAAGTGCGGCCGCTTCGTTTTACCGATATCATGATAATAACTGCCGACCCTTGCCAGCAAGCCATTCGAGCCGATGGCTTCACAAGCCGATTCCGCCAAATTGGCGACCATTACACTATGATGATATGTACCCGGAGCCTCAATCAAGATCTTCCGCAATAACGGATGATTGGGATTCGCGAGCTCGATAAGCTTAATCGATGATAAAATCCCGAAACCAGCCTCGAAAAACGGTAACAGGCCCATTGTCAAAACGGCTGCACCCACTCCAGAACCTATGGCAGCAGAAGCATAATACAAGTACTCCATTCTAG
Organism: Peribacillus sp. S4; assembly: GCF_046715815.1. Taxonomy (NCBI): domain Bacteria; kingdom Bacillati; phylum Bacillota; class Bacilli; order Caryophanales; family Bacillaceae; genus Peribacillus; species Peribacillus sp. S4. The sequence continues at coordinate 3,739,393 of NZ_CP175708.1, forward strand.
TATAATGGCTGTCCATAATAAAGATGAGCGAAAAAACAAATGCCATATTGATTAAAGACAACAACAGCCCCGCTACCAGCACCTTTGATTTGAAATTGGGCCTGGATAGGATGATGATTGCCGTCAATCCCCCGAAAATGATATAAAGCCCCATCGAGAAATCCAGATTTCCAGGTGTATCACCATTAAATATAATCGTACCATACGAACCTAACAATATGATCATTGCTACCGCTAACCTATCATTCAATAATATCTTGATGAGCATCGCCGCCATGGCACCCGGAAAAATGTATTCCAAGTTCGAGTTTTTCAGGTCTGCCAGAATGCTGACCGTTTTCATGGTAGCCATTGAAAGGATAAAGACAAGACTGAAGATCAATAACTGATTGTACTTGTTATCCTTTTTGGAAACGGAATAGTAGAAATAATAATAAAAAGCCGCAAAAGTCAGGAATATGAATAACAGCAGGCCGATATACGGGTAAATGGTGGACTCCGTATTTAAGAAGCCTGCCAGTTCAAGCTGCCTATATACATCCCTGTCCACTAACTGATTTTCTTCAACGATGATCTGGCCTTGAAGGATCCTGATCGGCTCCACGCTTTCAACCGCTTTCCTTCGCTGTTCCTCGGTTTTGTCCTTATCGAAAAATACATTCTGAATGATTGCCGTACGCGCAAGGGAAGTGGAGGCTTTTTTCATATCGCCACTAATGCTCATATAACCCAATTCCTCTACAACCTTTTTCTTGGCATTTTCGACGTCACTTGCAGCGATTCGGGAGCTCATCACATTATTCACTGCCGTAATGGTCGAATCCTTCGCTATTTTCAACTCATCTTCATCCGCCTGCACTAATGCTAGGAAAACGGATTCCTCGATATTTTTATTCACTTCATCAGTCAATTTTTCTTTTAATATCGAAACTTTTTGAGCATCCGTCTTTACGGTCTCTTTTTTATCCTCATCTTCTTTATGATCTTCATCGGGGTCCGTTTCTTTATTCACCTCAATCGCTGAATCGAAAATGGATGAAATCAGATCGACTTTATTTTTGGCATATTCTTTTTTTAAAGAATAAACATCCGCCACCTGTTTTGAAATCTCTTCTTTTTCCTGTTCCGTCTTATAGGTATCTTCCACAGTCTTGGTTGATCGGATCGTTTGTTCCGCAGGCTTAAAAAGCTCTACCTGAACCCTTTCCGGCTTCACATTGGAGAACATTAAACCATACGCAAACAAACCAAGTATGATGAACAAAAGCACTTGAAAAAAACGATGGACCAACAGCCCTTTTATTTGAGTGAAAAATTTCTGGATACGATTCAAGGAAGGTCCTCCTAAAAAAATGATGTTTATTATTCTAGATATGTAAAATCATAACAGTTTTCATATGAATTTTCACCTTCGTATTGATAAATGTAAAGGTTCTGTCATTTCATATCCACTTTTCCACCATAAAGTTCGTCATTTAGACACATCACGAAAAATCCGCCGATTGAAATGGCGGATTTTTTCTTATGACTTCGCCTGCTCGTAAGCAGTAATGATTTTAGCGACAAGCGGATGCCTTACTACATCACTTTGTTCAAAATAAACAAAGGAAAGGCCTTTAACATTCTTCAATATCTCTTCTACCCGGACAAGACCTGACTTCATGCCTTTTGGAAGGTCAATCTGGGTCCGGTCTCCCGTAATGACCATTTTCGATCCGAAACCAAGCCTGGTCAAGAACATCTTCATTTGGGCTTCCGTCGTATTCTGGGCTTCATCCAATATGACAAAGGCATCTTCAAGCGTACGACCCCTCATATAAGCCAGGGGAGCTATTTCGATCGTTCCGCGCTCTATCATCCTTTGCGTCTGTTCCATCCCCAGGAGGTCATGGAGAGCGTCATACAGCGGTCTTAGATAAGGATCTACCTTTTCCTTCAGATCACCAGGCAGGAAACCTAGGCTCTCCCCTGCTTCGACGGCAGGCCGTGTCAGGATGATCCGTTTAACATGTCCATTTTTCAAAGCATTGATGGCCATCACTACAGCAAGATAGGTCTTCCCGGTTCCGGCAGGCCCAATTCCAAATACAAGATCCTGTTTCTTTATTGCCTGGATATAGTATCTCTGCCCGATTGTTTTGACTTTAATGGATTTCCCCTTAGCCGTTTTAGCGATTTCCTCATCATATAATTCACCGAAATACTCCAATGTGCCTTTTCTTGCCAATTCAATTGCATAAAGCACATCTCTGGAACTGATTGCAATTCCTTTTCTGACTACAGTCAATAATGCCTTGAGGATTTCCTCCCCCATCGTTACCCGCTCGATATCCCCGGCAACACTCACCGCTTCACCTCGGGTTATGACGGAAATGCCAAGTTCCTCTTCGAGCACTTTTACATTTGAATCTCCATTGCCCAATAACGCGATCGCTTCATTGGGTGATTCGATTTCGAGCTTAATTACTTTCACATCATCTGCCATTCGTTAGTCTCCTTGAATGATTGGCTGTCCAATCGCTATATCTTCAATAACTTGGTAATGTATAGACAATTTAACTTTACCATTCTCCATGCTTTCGTGCAAAATTTTTTCTTCGACGATTTCATCTTCCTCGTCTAAATGTTTTTTTAATTCCGCTTTGGCCATTTTCCGGCCTTCCTCCACCGCTTCTTTCTCCGTATAGCTTCGTACAATATCTTCCTTGCTCCTTAAGGTCACTTGTTTATAAGAAATCGGCAGCTCCCATTGAAGAAAGTGAAAAGGCCTCACTGTCGTTTCCTTTTCCTGTTTTTCATATCCCGGATCCTTGAAGCCCCATACCGGAAGGGAAAAGCCCCCCATTTTCAAAAAGTGCTTGCTCGTTTCATCTCCGTTAAAAACAGAAAACTTGGTTTTTAACGGAACTTCCACTTTAGCTTTATACCACGTTTTCCCTTTTATTACTCCCTTTGCGGATACAATTTCCTGTTTATCCTCTTTACCAATCAATCCTGAAACAAGAAGTTGTCCTTTTCCTACATAATCATTCACATTAACAATAGATTGTCCTTTTTCAACGAACATATCAGCGATGATCGCTTTTTTTGATGCTACCAAATTCTGTGGAGATGTTTTCTCGACCTCTTTGGGCTGCCGTTTTTCCACAACCCGAAAATGATATGTCGTTCCCTTTAGCTCGACCCCCACCCATGTCAATGCACCGATCCGGTCCGACAGCTTACGCTGAATCGTATCCACATCATCAACAAAGAATTGCACTTTACCGATCTTCACGCCCATCTTGTCCAATTCTTTCCGGATGGCATGCTCGGTTGCCGGTTTGGCATCTTGAACCTCGATGCCCCATACCATATTGGAAAGTACAAATATACATAGCAGGAAAGCGATCATCCCCGCTAAAAACCCGCTGTTTTTCATGACTCTCTTCATCAGGAAAGGGAAACCCTTTCCCTGCATGAACTTTACTTTACAATCACTCTTACGCATGACCTGACGTAGTTTGGGGATATCCCTGATATCCATATGGAAAATCAGGGCTTCACTTCCGACACGCTTCACATCCCAGATATGAAGCCCCCTTCTCGTCAGCATATTAATTAACCGTTCTGCACCTTTTCCATAAGCCTTCACCTTTACATAGCCTGTATAATAGTTTGTCCATTGGTTTTTCATGGAGACCTCCCGGGATCATTCATTGATAAAATAAACCTTGTCAATTTTGCCTTCGAGCATGATTTCTTCCGGCAAAATCGTCTTTATGACAAAGGCATTTCCCTTTATCAGCAACTGCCCATTTTTCAGCATCAATCGTACTTCGCTGTCTGTAAAAGCCAATAAGCCACGATGGTTTTCAATATAAATATGTAATTGTCCGATCATTGTAATTCGCGGCAGGTCCATCATGACATCTTGCGGAAGGTCCATTGTTTTGGTCATAAGCTGTTTCACTTTTTTTCCCCAATTGCGTGCCATAAAAAAGAACCCCCTTTCATCTCAATGTATGAAATGAAAGAGGGTTCTAGCACAAAATTATAAGTGAATGAAAGTCTATTTTTTCATGCTCATTTAATGAAGGTCTAAAAAAGCCCGGGGCTCCGAATCACCTTCTGGACCTTTGAAGACTTCTCTTCGCCCTTGGCGGTCCCAGCACTTCTGACATGATGATGCCATCAATCAGCTGCTTTTTGCCAAAAGACGGTCCTTTGCGATAGACCGGACTGTTATTATCAGCAATCGTTGAAGTGAGTTGATCTGCCTTCGCTTTTTGATACAAACGCTCTTGATCGTACTTCTGCTGTAGCCGTCTAAGCTCCGCAATCCTTTTGTTCGATTCGTTCGTCGTCTCATCGATCACTTCTGCAGCCTGTGCTGCCTGCTGTTCGACTTTCCTTACGGGAGCAGGTGCAGGTCTTTGCTGCTGATTCCCTTGCTGCATTTCACCTTGAAGCTCCTGCATGACCTCCTGCCATTTCTTTTTCGGAGGGGTGTTAGGATCTTGAGGCTGTTTTTTCTTTCCTAACATGGACGTTAAAATACCGATCAAGACAATGATAAGGAATGGGTTCTTGAGAAAGAAATCAATAAAATCTCCCATTTAAAGACCTTCCTTCCCTGACCTAATTATTATTATGGTTATTGTTGTTATCTTTTGGATTTTCGGAAATTTTACTGATGGAACCGCGCATATCCGTATCGGCCGTGATATTTTGGATATTCATATAATCCATCACTCCAAGGTTTCCGCTTTTCAGTGCATCGGCCATGGCCAGCGGAACTTCCGCTTCGGATTGAACAACCTTCGCTCTCATTTCCTGAACACGGGCAACCATTTCCTGTTCAAGTGCAACAGCCATCGCACGTCGTTCTTCGGCCTTTGCCTGGGCTATTTTCTTATCCGCTTCGGCTTGGTCCGTCTGTAATATGGCCCCGATATTTTTGCCGATATCCACTTCAGCAATATCAATGGAAAGAATTTCGAATGCCGTCCCCGAATCCAACCCTTTCGATAAAACCGTTCTTGAAATCAAATCGGGATGTTCCAGTACATCCGTATGCATTTGCGAAGCACCGATCGTCGATACGATCCCTTCCCCTACACGGGCAATGATCGTCTCTTCACCGGCACCACCGACCAGGCGTTCAATATTGGCCCGGACCGTGATCCTTGCCTTCGCTTTCACTTCAATACCATTCATCGCCACACCTGAGATGAATGGAGTTTCGATCACTTTCGGGTTAACGCTCATTTGAACGGCTTGCAGTACATCACGACCGGCCAGGTCAATGGCTGCACCCCGTTCGAAAGGTAACGTGATATTGGCGCGTTCTGCAGCAATTAATGCATTCACCACTCGATCGACATTACCGCCTGCAAGGTAATGGCTCTCCAATTGATTCGTCGAAACATTGATTCCAGCCTTATGGGCCTTGATAAGGGGATTGACGACCCTGCTTGGTATAACACGGCGAAGCCTCATCCCAACTAATGTAAATATACTGATTTTGACTCCTGCCGCTAAAGCGGAAATCCATAACATGACTGGTACGAATGTGAAAAACACTGCCAATACGATGATAGCAGCAATCACTGCCAGTACAATAAATACCGTTCCTGAAGTTATCACTTAATGATTCATCCTTCCTGTATCCTTTAATTTTAATTTGAATCCGGAATTTCCCGGACGACTACCCTTGACCCTTCAACTTTAACGATAATGATTGTCGAACCTTTGGAAATAAAGCTCCCTTCGGTCACGACATCCACTCTTTCTTCTTTGACCAAAGCTGTTCCTGAAGGCCTCAAATCTGTTAGGGCCTTCCCTTCTGCACCTAATAAATCCAAACGATTCGGATTGCTGACATATCCTTGTTCCGTTTTTGTTGCATCGGTTAATATCATTTTCCTGAAAAATTTCATCTGTTTTCCAAACACCTTTACAAGTAGGATGAATACCAAAATGGATACGGTGACCGCAATTAGCAAGGAGATCGTCATATGGACCGGATCACCTGTCGCAAGGAATAGACTCCCCACTACCGCTGTAAACCCGAGCAGCCCGATAATCCCCCCTGGGATAAAAAATTCAATTAGTACGAGAATGACCCCGATGATGAACATCGCTAACGATTCGTATCCGGTGATACCGGCGACAAGATGACCATAGAAGAATAAGACAAGACTGGTGAACCCAATTACGCCCGGAATTCCAAAACCGGGTGAAAACAATTCCATCACAATCCCGATTCCCGCTATCGTTAATAAAATGGGAACGACGATCGGGTTGGTCAAAAAGCGGGCTAGTTTCTCAGGAAAGCTTTCTTCGATTGTCCGAATATCAGCATCTTCAACTCCAAGTATACTATACAGCTCCGCTTTTCCAGAGACGGTGCCTTCACTATACCCAGCCTTTTTTGCCTGTTCGGCTGTAAATGTCAGCAGCTTCCCTTTTTCCGCTCCATATTCGGGTAGATCGATGTCAACATCCGCCATCGCCTGGGCGTATATGGGATCACGTCCATTTTGTTCAGCAGCGGTCTTCATGGCAGCCAACCAATAAGATTGCGCTTTCTTACTTGCAGCGTTCCCTGTTGAATCAATCACAGCTGCAGATCCCATGGTGGCACTCGGAACCATATAGATCTCATCCGCACTTAAAGAAATGTATGCCCCTGCAGATAAAGCCCTGTTATTGACATAGGCAACTGTCTTTATTGGTGAATCCGCCAGTAACTTTGCAATTTCCCCCGCTGCATCCACAGCACCTCCAGGGGTATTCACCTCGAAAACGACAAGATCTGCATCTGCTGCTTCAGCAGTGGTCAGTGCTCGTTCCAAAAAGGCAGAGAGTCCCTTTTCCACCGTTTCTTCAATGGGTACATGGTAAACGATCTTCTCGTTTGCAGATACCGTCGCTCCACCAAAGGAAGACATGGTGAACAGCAATCCAAATAGGAGAACAGATAAATAACGCCAAATTTTCAACGGAACGCCCCCTTTCCCGTATTAAACGCGGTAAGTGTCCCATTATCCAGGAACTTACCAGTAAATTCAGCCCGCAACTAAAATTCGAATAAGGAGCAATTGAAGCAACCCTTTACCCTGTTCTTTAGTTATTACGTATGTATATGAAAAAGGTTTCAAAAAAAAGCAAATAAAATTAAAAGTGCCACAATTATCTTGGGCTTCGTTTCAATAATATACGCATAAAATTCATGAAATACACAAAAACCACAGGCAATTTGCCTGCGGTTAGGTTTCGAGTTTTAAGTTTAGAGTTTAAGATAGATGTTGTTGTACTAATTTGTTAACTAGAGAACCATCCGCTTTACCTTTAACTTTAGGCATTAAAGCTCCCATAACTCGGCCCATATCTGCTTTGGATGTTGCATTGACTTCTAAAATCGTTTCGTTAACGATTTTAGAAATGTCTTCTTCTGAAAGTTGCTGAGGCATATATGCCTCTACGTATACTAGTTCGGTGCGGACTTTATCCACGAGATCTGAACGACCTGCGTTTTCAAACTCCTGGAGGGAGTCTTTGCGTTGTTTTAATTCGCGAGAGAGCACTGTCAATTCTTCATCATCTGTTAAATCTTGTCTCTGCTTCAAGGCTTCGTTTTGAATAGAAGCTTTCAGCATCCGAATAACAGATAGTTTGTCCTTTTCCTTGTTCTTCATCGCTTGTTTCATATCATTATTTAAACGCTCGAGAAGACTCATCTTTCCACCCTCTCTTAGAATTTACGTTTTCTTGCAGCTTCAGACTTTTTCTTACGTTTTACGCTTGGTTTTTCATAAAATTCACGCTTCCTAGCTTCCTGAAGCGATCCTGCTTTAGATACAGTACGTTTGAAACGACGAAGAGCATCTTCAAGCGATTCGTTTTTACGAACGACGGTTTTAGACATCTCTTTCCCTCCCTCCGAAAACAACACACTAACTCAAGTTGTCAACATGTTATACATGTACTAAACAATTATAATATATCATCTTTAACAGGTCAACCAATAAAATCAAACTTATTTTGAATATAATCGTGTTATTATCATAATTTTTCACTAAGCGATGATTCAACTTGCATGAAATTCCAATTTATAGCATGTCCCCCGTTAATGGGCCATAAGCTTACTATGAGGTGACAGTCATGCATGAGCTATTTTTATTCATTTTATTCATAGCGATATTTCTGGCAGGTATGTCGGTTTTACGAATCGGACTGTTCAATATGTCCGGTGCAGCATTAAAAACATTTCTCTCAAAGGTGACGGATAAGCCATGGAAAGGCTTCTTGGCCGGAACCATCTTTACCGGGATCCTGCAGAGCAGCTCGGCGGTCATGGTCATGACGGTCGGCCTCGTTTCCGCAGGAAGCTTAACATTCCCGCAAACAATCGGGATCATTCTTGGAACGAATATCGGATCCACCTTTACAGCAGAGTTCATGACTTTCTCTTTGGATCGCTGGATCATTCCCGGTGTCGTAAGCGGCGCTTTCCTTTGCTTCATGCCAAAAGCATTCCCGAGAAGCCTAGGAATGTCCCTGATCGGAATCTCGGCCATCTTCGCGGCGATGAGCGGTTTTAAAACGCTTTCGACACCGATTGCAGCCTATCCATCCATACAAACGCTTATCCAGTACATAGAGAGCCATATGAGTTATGCCCTGATTGCCGGGTTATTATTGACGGCACTCATTCACTCCAGTTCTGCAACCATCGGGATAGCCATGAGTTTTTTGATGAATGGGGAGTTATCCGTGTCCTCGGCAATCATCATCATGCTCGGATCGAATATCGGCACTTGCATCACCGGATACATGGCCAGCATCGGTTCTGGCAGACAAGCTGCCTTCACAGCTTATGCACATATTTGGCTGAACATCATCGGGGTTGCCGCATTCCTGCCTTTTGTGGACATCCTGGAAAGTACGGCTGCCTATTTCACCGAAAACAAAGGGACACAGCTCGCGCATGCCAGTGTCATTTTCAATATCTTGACTTCTTTGGCCGTCTTGCCATTCGCACGGCGATTCTCCAACCTCATTCTTTGGGTGCATCGGCCACACTTAAAAAAATAAGAGCTGTCCAAAAGTCATTGGCAACTGACTATGGGACAGCCATAAATAAGATTAACCTAAACGCATAGATAATAAGGATGGTAATCGATTTCAGCTAACCTTTTATAATTAGTTTTATGGTTCAATAAGCTCAAACCACTCAATAATACAACAGCTACTATCAAAATCAGCAAACTTTCATTAGAGAATGATGTTAGATAAAAGCAGTTACTGCCATTATAAATAAAACGGTTATTGAATGGTAAAATTTCACCATGCATTTTACCATTCAAAATGAAAAACCAATTTAATATAAGCATGTTTACTCCCTAATTGATACCTCCTTATATCTATGTAAATCCACAATAAACTTATTTTTGAATGTATGGGTTCCATAAATGATACAGGTCCTCTTTTTTTATGGAAGAAATAGGCCAATATACGGGCAAGAGAAATTGCCAGTTGAATTATTTTTGGAATCAATAAAAAACAGGCGGAGAAAAAATAATTCATTTTTCTCCGCCTGCTTTATTTTAGGGAATTATACGGTCCTTACAAAATCAATAATCGGAATCAGCCGTTAAGCCCTTCACGATGGAGACACCTGCACTCGCTCCAATTCTTGTTGCACCAGCTTCTATCACATTCTGGGCATCGCTCGTGTTGCGGACCCCGCCTGAAGCTTTGACACCGATATTCGGGCCAACCGTTTTTCTCATAAGCGCGATATCTTCAACTGTCGCTCCGCCGGTCGAAAAACCAGTTGATGTTTTCACATAATCCGTTCCGGCTTTTACGGCCAATTCACATGCACGGACTTTTTCTTCATCGGTCAATAAAGAAGTTTCAATAATCACTTTTGAAAGAGCCTTACCAGTGGATGCCGCTACCACAGCACGAATATCCCGCTCTACCAACTCATCATCCTTGTCCTTCAATGCGCCGATGTTGATCACCATATCGACTTCGTGAGCACCATTGGCGATGGCATCTTTCGTTTCAAAAGCTTTGGTTTCCGGTGTGGTTGCACCTAGAGGGAAGCCGATTACCGTACAAACTTTCACTTCTGAACCTTCCAAAAGTTCACTTGCATATTTCACCCAAGTCGGGTTTACGCATACGGAAGCAAAGTTATACTCTCTCGCTTCTTCGCATAATACCTTTATTTGCTCTTTGGTTGCATCTGCTTTTAATAACGTGTGGTCAATTAAACCTGCTACATTTTGTGACATTAATAAATCCTCCTCAAAAACAATCTATACCTAGTTGTACGTACCTCTCATGATACCATAGTTTATCCATTTTGACGATATATATAGTCTTTACCCGAAAGCGCCAATAAAACACATCTAAAAAAGGATAATAAAAAAAGACAGCGGTTAACCGCTGTCTTAGATATTGGATGCTTGTTGCAAAGGAAAATCCTTCACGACCGTCACGAACTGACCTTCACTAAATGGATAGCCAGATTTTGTGATTTTAACTTTGACGATTTCACCGACCATTTCTTCCGATGCCGGGAAGACGACTTTCATGTAATTATCTGAGTAGCCCTCATAAAAGCCATTTTCCAACTTCGTTTCAGGAATGACTTCCAGAACTTCCCCCTCGAATCGGGAGGCATACTCTTTTGCCAACTGATCCGACAACGTAATAAGGCGGTGGACTCGTTCATTTTTGATATCTTCATCCACTTGATCTCCCATACGGGCAGCCGGAGTCCCTGTCCGTTTTGAATAAGGGAAAACATGAAGTTCGGAGAATTTATATTTTTCTATAAAGTTATATGTCTCCATGAATTCTTCTTCAGTTTCACCAGGGAAACCTACGATGACATCAGAGGTAACAGCAAGGCCCGGAAGTGCAATTTTCAGCTTTTCGATTCGATCACCGAAGAAATCCATCGTATATTTACGTCTCATCCGTTTTAGAACGGTATCGGAACCCGATTGGATTGGTATATGCAAATGACGTACCACTTTTTTCGAATTCGTCAGCACTTCAATAATCTCATCTGTAATTTGGCTGGCTTCAATGGATGAAATACGGATACGCTTCAGCCCATCGACTTTCTCCAAGTCACGCAGCAGCATCGCCAAATTATAGTCTTTCAAATCGTCTCCGTAGCCGCCCGTATGGATTCCGGTAAGGACTAGCTCCTTATAGCCTGCCTCAACAAGCTGTTCAGCCTGGTGAACGACTTCTTTTGGGTCGCGGGAACGCATCAAGCCACGTGCCCAAGGAATGATGCAGAAAGTGCAGAAATTATTGCAGCCTTCCTGAATCTTCAGTGAAGCGCGTGTACGGTCTGTAAAAGCAGGTACATCCAACTCTTCGTAGACACGGTTTTTCATGATATTACCTACGGCATTGATTGGTTCACGCTCAACCTTGAATTGCTCAATGTAATCAAGCAGTTTAACCCTGTCTTGTGTTCCTACAACAATATCCACACCTGGTATGGCCATGATTTCTGCCGGCGATGTCTGTGCGTAACATCCCGTTACCGCTATGACGGCATTCGGATTCTTACGAATGGCACGACGGATGACCTGACGGCTTTTCTTATCGCCAGTGTTTGTCACCGTGCATGTGTTGATGACATATACATCTGATGTATTTTCAAACTCAACACGATCATATCCCCCAGTTTTGAATAATTGCCATATAGCCTCTGTTTCATAATGATTCACTTTACAGCCTAATGTATGGAAAGCGACCGTTGCCATTTTTCATCACCTCAAAAGTTCTACATGATAAGAAACAGCGGAAAGTGCATATAAAGGTGCTGTTTCAGTTCTTAATATTCTTGGTCCAAGACCGCAAGCCATAAAACCGGCATCAGTCAGTTTTTCAATTTCCTTATCTGCCAAACCACCTTCAGGCCCAAAAACGAATAGGATGGATTGCCCAGCAGTAATATCTTTCAAGACAGAAGCGAGTACAGAAGTTTCCCCCCGTTTTGCCTCTTCTTCAAAAGCGATTAATTTATGATCGAAACCGGAAGCATACCCAGCTAGCTGATCTGCCGTCATCGGTTCCTTGATGGCAGGGATAACCGTGCGGTGAGATTGCTCAGCCGCCTCTTTTGAAATCTTCTGGAGCCTCTCCAATTTCTTGCCTACCTTTTTGTGGTCCCATTTTACCACCGAACGAGCAGCAATAAAAGGGATAAATTCAACGGCACCCAGTTCAGTGCCCTTTTGAACGATATATTCCAATTTATCCCCTTTAGGCAGACCGCTCGCAATCACTACCCTTACAGGAAGTTCCTTTTCTTCATTCTTCCATTCAGTTACCGTACCTATTACAGCATCATCAGTAATTTCCGAAATTTCCGCGATTGCTGTCATGCCATTACCTTTCACCGTGATGATCCGCTCACCTGGTCCCATTCTCATCACTCTGGCGATATGGTGAAAATCATCACCTGATATCGTCACCATGTTTCCATTGATATCTGCTTCGTTAAGAAAATACCGTTGCACACTGCCACCTACTTCGTCTAGTCTAAATAACTCACAGGCTAACAGTCGGGAATCCAGAATGCAAGCCGTGCAAAGATTCAAGCTAAAAAAAGGTACTCTGACTATCAAAAAAACCGATAATCAGAGTAACTTTTCCAATTAAGCATTTCTTTTTGCGATTATTGCCACCCAATCTTCCATCAAGATCGTTTCCTCAACGGTGAAACCAGATGCTATAATCGCTTCCTTCACATCTTGTTTCTTAGTTTGAATGATTCCGGAAGCGATGAAAAATCCGCCAGGTTTAACGACTTTCGCTACATCATCCGTAAAACGCATGATCACTTCGGCAAGAATATTAGCCACGACAATATCCGCTTGTTCATTTACTCCATCCAATAAGTTGCCTTGTGACACGGACACTTTATCCTGCACGTTATTTAGTTCAACGTTTTGCTTGGCTGACTGTACTGCCACTTCATCCAAATCAAGTGACTGGATTCGCTTTGCATCCAATAATGCAGCTGCAATGCTTAGAACACCAGAACCAGTTCCTACATCAACGACTAAATCACCAGGCGTTACTGTTCGTTCCAGCGCTTGGATGCACATGACCGTCGTCGGGTGTGTTCCCGTTCCGAAGGCCATGCCTGGATCAAGTTCAATGATCAATTCGTCACTGCTTACCGGAGTATAGTCTTCCCACGTTGGCACGATGGTAAAACGTTCGGATATCTTGACGGGGTTATAATATTTTTTCCAAGCCGTCGCCCACTCTTCTTCATTCACTTCACTAATTGAAACAACATTTTTCCCAAGGTCAATATCAAAAAGTTGGAGATTATTGATTGATTCCTTAATAGCATCAATGGTATCGCCAAGGAAGCTGTTTACGGGCAGATAAGCCTTAATGACTACACCTTCATCCGGATAATCATCGGGGTTTAAGTGGTAGATTTCGCCAAAAACATTTTCACGTTCCTTGACTAATTCTAGAGGATCCTCAATGACAACACCGCTCGCACCTGCCTCATGAAGAATATTCGAAACAGGTTCAACCGCTTCATTCGTTGTTTGGATTGCAAATTCAGACCACTTCATAATCTACCAACTCCCAATTTGTTCTTTTTACTTTTATTCACCTATCTTTGAAAGCCCGCTTCACTTTTGAGAAAAAGCCATCATCTTGTTCATCTACACCTTGTCCGCTGATATCACTGAACTCACGAAGCAATTCCTTTTGTTTTTCCGTTAATTTCTTAGGCGTGACAACCAATACGACCACATGCTGATCTCCTTGGCCATATCCTCTGACATTCGGAACTCCTTTGCCCTTTAAACGGAAACGAGTGCTAGTTTGTGTACCTGCTGGAATCTTCAGCTTCACTTTTCCATGCAGCGTCGGAACTTCTATTTCATCGCCTAATGCTGCCTGGGCAAAAGTAACCGGCATTTCACAATAAATATCATCGCCATCCCGTTCAAAGAATTCATGGCTGCGCACATGGAAGACTACATACAGGTCTCCTGCGGGGCCGCCATTGATTCCAGGCTCGCCTTGGCCTGTTACGCGCAACTGCTGGCCATCATCAATTCCTGCTGGCACCTTGACTTGGATTTTTTTACGTTTTTGGACTTTTCCGTCGCCGCCGCATGTTGAACATTTATTAGGAATGATTTTTCCTGTTCCTTGACAATGGTGACATGCTCTCCGGTTCACAATCCTTCCGAAAGCTGTGTTTTGTTCAACATTCAATTGACCGGTTCCATGACAATGTGAACAGTTTTCCACCTTTGTACCTGGTTTGGCACCGGATCCTTTACATGTACCGCAATCCTCTTCACGCGGAATTTCGATCTCAGTATCTTTTCCGAATGCAGCCTCTTCAAACGAAAGCGTCATCGTATACTGTAAATCCGCTCCTTGACGCGGTGCATTAGGATCTCTCCTGCGTCCGCCGCCACCAAAGAAGCTACTGAAAATATCTTCAAAACCGCCGAAACCGCCAAAGTCCTGACCGCCAAAGCCTTGATTGGGATCTGTATGTCCGAATTGGTCATAATGGGCTTTTTTCTGTTCGTCACTCAATACTTCGTAAGCTTCCTTGATTTCCTTGAATTTATCCGCAGCATCGTCCGCTTTATTAATATCAGGGTGATATTGTTTGGAGAGCTTTCGATACGCTTTTTTGATTTCATCCTTCGAAGCACTTTTCGAAAGGCCTAACACCTCATAATAATCGCGTTTACTCATATCTAAAATCCACTCCCGATTCGATTCACATAAAGGTAATATTATCACTGAACGAAGATAATAATCAACTAGAAAAGTACAAACGGCTTTAACACATTTTTGCAAATGGCATTGCCAGCCCCAATTTGCACACATTTTCCTCTAAAATCCCACGATTCCCCATCAGTGATTGCAACAATGTTTCCATTCACTGTAAAAAAAGCCAAAGTCAAGATAACCTGACTTTGACTTTTTTACAATGGGGCAGAATACTGCCCGATATATCAGTGTCCCGATTGGGGCACTTTTTATTTTTTCTCTTCTTCGTTTACTTCAGTGTATTCAGCATCAACGACATTATCGTCTTGAGCTGACTCGCCAGCACCCGCTTCGCCAGCTTGCTGAGCTTTTGCCGCTTCTTCATAAAGCTTCATTGTCAAAGCTTGAACGATTTCGTTAAGTGCATCTTTTTTCACGCGGATTTCTTCAAGCTCATTTTTCTCGATTGCAGCTTTCAGTTCATCCTTCGCTTCATTCGCTTTTGTCACTTCCGCTTCGTCCACTTTACCTTCTAGATCTTTAAGCGTTTTTTCCGTTTGGAAAACTAATTGATCTGCTTCGTTACGAAGTTCAACTTCTTCTTTGCGTTGTTTATCGCTATCGGCATTTTCTTCCGCTTCACGTACCATGCGTTCGATCTCTTCATCAGAAAGGCCTGAAGATGATTTGATGGTGATTGCTTGTTCTTTGTTCGTACCAAGATCTTTTGCACGAACGTTCACGATACCGTTTTTATCGATATCGAATGTCACTTCAACTTGCGGAACTCCACGCGGTGCCGGTGGAATGTCACTCAATTGGAAACGACCAAGAGTTTTGTTATCCGCTGACATTGGACGCTCACCTTGAAGGACATGGATATCAACTGCCGTTTGATTATCAGCCGCTGTCGAGAATACTTGTGATTTACTTGTCGGAATCGTAGTATTACGGTCGATCAGTTTCGTGAATACTCCGCCCATCGTTTCAATTCCAAGTGAAAGTGGAGTTACATCAAGAAGGACAACGTCTTTAACATCACCTGTCAATACGCCACCTTGAATTGCAGCACCCATAGCCACCACTTCATCAGGGTTTACACCTTTGCTTGGTTCTTGACCGATTTCCTTTTTGATCGCTTCAACGACAGCAGGAATACGTGTAGATCCACCAACAAGGATTACTTTGTCGATTTCAGATGCTGAAAGACCGGCATCTTTCAATGCTTGACGAGTAGGTCCCATCGTACGTTCCACAAGACCTGTGGAAAGCTCATCGAATTTAGCTCTAGTCATCGTTACATCCAAGTGAAGCGGGCCAGCTTCTCCAGCAGTGATGAACGGTAAAGAAATTTGAGTTGACGTTACGCCGGAAAGATCTTTCTTCGCTTTTTCAGCTGCATCTTTCAAACGTTGAACCGCCATTTTATCTTTTGAAAGGTCGATTCCGTTTTCTTTCTTGAATGCTTCAACCAGGTAATCGATGATGACTTGGTCGAAATCATCCCCACCTAGACGGTTGTCGCCTGCTGTGGACTTAACTTCGAAAACGCCGTCTCCAAGTTCCATGATCGATACGTCAAATGTACCGCCGCCAAGGTCGAATACAAGGATCGTTTGATCTTCTTCCGTTTTATCCAAACCGTATGCAAGTGCTGCAGCTGTCGGTTCGTTGATGATACGTTCCACTTCAAGGCCGGCAATTTGACCAGCATCCTTGGTTGCTTGACGTTCTGCATCATTGAAGTAAGCAGGTACAGTGATAACCGCTTTAGTGACTTTTTCGCCAAGATACTCTTCAGCGTATGATTTCAAGTATTGAAGGATGATTGCAGAAACTTCTTGAGGTGAGTATTCTTTTCCTTCAATTACTTCTTTATGGTTGGTACCCATATGGCGTTTAATGGAAATGATCGTGTTAGGGTTTGTAATCGCTTGGCGTTTTGCCACTTCCCCAACTTGCCTTTCTCCATTTTTGAATGCCACTACGGATGGTGTTGTACGGTTTCCTTCCGGATTCGGGATTACTTTTGGTTCCCCGCCTTCAAGTACAGATACACAAGAGTTTGTTGTACCTAAGTCAATACCAATAATCTTGCTCATAGTTTCACTACCTCCCAATTATTTATATGTAAAAATCCTATTCGTTCACTTTTACCATTGCAGGTCGAATCACACGGTCTTTAAGAAGGTATCCTTTTTGGAATTCCTCGACGACGATGTTCGAACCGAAGTTTTCATCTTGAACTTGCATGACCGCTTGATGCAAACGCGGATCGAACTCTTCGCCAACCGAACTGATCGGTTCGATGCCTTCTTTAGCCAATGCACCAGTAATCGCTTTATAGACCATTTCCATGCCGGATAGCAAGGATTTCGTCTGTTCATTTTCCGCTTCGATTTTTGTTGCTCTTTCAAAATTATCAAGAGCCTCCACTAAATCACTAGCAATACTTTGAACTCTATATTTTTGAGCCGCCTCCATATCAAGCTTGGCACGGCGTCTTGAATTATCAAAATCGGCCTGCAGACGAAGATAACGGTTATCCATTTCTTCGATTTTCGCCTCAAGTTCGGCAATTTTTTCTTGAGCCAATTGAAGTTCATCTTTTTCAACAGGACCATCGTTTTCTTCCGCTGCTGGAATTTCTCCTTCAGCGAAAACTGCTTCTGCAGCGCTTTCCTCGATTGTTTCATTTTCCAATGTTTGTTCTTCGTTTTTATTTTCTGTCACAATCTCACCTCCCTAAAAGGGTTATACAATTTATGCTAAAGTAATATGCCAGGCCGCGGAATACACTCCTCCGCCACCTTAACAATATTACCTTTGCTACTATTTTTGATACAGTTTTGTCATCAGGGCCGTTAAATCTTTCGAGAAAAACGAAAGCAAACTGATCACTCTCGAATATTCCATTCTCGTTGGACCCAATATGGCCAATGTGCCAACTTGCTCCTGCCCGATTGAGTAGGTTGCCGTAATCAAACTGCAGTCATCGAGCACTGTGTTTTGATTTTCACGGCCGATCTTGACGTGGATGCCCGATGGATTTTGAGTAATTAGTTCATAAAATCCCTGTTCCTGCTCAATCATCGATAAAAGCGTGCTTACTTTCGCAATATCATGGAACTCCGGCTGCCTCAGCATATTCGTTTTCCCGCCGAAAAATATTTTTTCGGGCTTTGTGTCCGTCAGGGTCTCCGCAAGGACCGAGACCATCGATCCATAGTTATGAATGTGGCGGCTCAATAGAACGGCCACTTCCTTATAGATCTTATCCTTTAGATCAACTAGCGGAACATCGACCAAACGGGAATTCAATATATTCACCATCTTTTCAATTTCATTTATATCAAAAGAAGGCGGTAAGGAAATCATTCGATTTTCCACATGACCTGTATCCGTAATAATGATGGCTATTGCCGTTTCAGGACTTAAGGGAATGATCTGGATTTTTTTCAGCTTATGCTCATTCACTTTTGGTCCGAGTACAATCGCCGTATAATTCGTCAGTTCCGAAAGTATTTTCGCTGACTTCTGAACGATCTTTTCCAATTCATAAATTCGTTCTACAAAAACGGATTTTAAAATCTTCACTTCATTCTTTTTCGGAGCTTGAGGAGAAAGTAAATGATCCACATAATATCTATACCCTTTTTCAGAAGGGATCCTACCGGAAGAAGTATGGGTTTTTTCTAAAAACCCCATTTCTTCAAGGTCAGACATTTCGTTGCGAATTGTGGCAGAGCTGAACGTGATTTCATCTTTCTTCGACAAGCTTCGTGACCCGACTGGCTGGGCAGAATGGATGAAATCCTCGATTATCACTTGTAGAATCAATAATTGACGATCAGTTAGCATGTATGATCACCTCTGTTAGCACTCTGTCTCATCGAGTGCTAATATACTAATAAATTATCAAATGCAGCTTATGATGTCAACAATGAAAACCGCTAATTCATCGTTAAAATAACATGGATTTCCTTCAGTCGGAATCAATAACGCCTAAAAATGTTTGGAACACTTCATTTCCAAGCAGTTTGCCCCGCTCAGTCAAGCGCACGAACCCGCCTTCCACCTTAAGCAAACCCTTTGCCGATCCTTCTTCGAGCGGTTTCCTGAAAATCTCCGTCATTTCTACAAAAAATTTATTCTTGAAGATTTCCAATGAAACCCCTTGCGTTTTCCGGAGACCCAAAAACATCTCCTCTTCCATCCGTTCATGAAGCGGTACTGGATGTTCTTCCAACACAGGCAGCTCGTTCGAAAGCAATGGAGTGATATATTTCTTCACTGGCCCATGATTGGCCACCCTTTTACCTCCAGTATAGCCATGTGCACCAGCACCAATCCCATAATACTCCACATTATCCCAATATGTCAGGTTGTGCCTGCTTTCAAACCCAGCCCGGGCAAAATTACTGATTTCATATTGATGCAGACCATGCTTCTCCATCTCTTCCATCAGCCTCTCATACATCGAAGCCTCGAGCTCCTGCGGCGGCAGGTTTAATTTACCTCTTCGCATCTGATTATAAAAAACCGTCTTCGGCTCAACGATCAATGAGTAGCTTGAGTAGTGCGGCAATTGAAGCGCGATCGCTTTATCCAGCGTATCCTTGAAATCTTCCATCGTTTGGCCCGGCAATCCATAAATCAAGTCGATGCTTATATTCGTAAAGCCAACTTCTTGAGCCAAATGGATCGTTTCATATACTTCTGAAGCCCGGTGAGTCCGGCCAATTCGTTTTAATAATTCATCATTGAAGCTTTGCACTCCAAAGCTAAGTCTATTGACCCCTGAATCATAAAGTATCTTGAGTTTTTCCCTTGAAAGATCCCCGGGATTGGCTTCAAAGGTATATTCAGCCTTCTTGGGATCAAAGGGCAGGGTTTCATTGATTGCTTCACATAAGAATGCAAGCTGCTTTTCATCCAGTGAGGTCGGTGTCCCTCCACCGACGAAAACCGTATCCAACCCTGCAGTCGGGTATTTGGAAAGCTGCATCACCATTTCCCTTTTCATCATCTGTAAATATTCGTCGACCGGCTGTCCCTGCAAAAATACTTTATTGAAATCACAATAGTGACAAATATGTTCACAAAATGGTATATGGAGGTAAGCGCTTTTGATCATTGTGTTCACAACCTTTTAATCGAATGAGTCGATAGAAAAAGAGGCTAGATCTCCTCTACCCTCTTTTTTCTAACTATCGTTTATTTTATTTATTTTTTGGGTGTCGTATCATCCATTTTCAAAACAGCCATGAAAGCTTCTTGCGGAACTTCAACGGAACCTACTTGTTTCATCCGCTTTTTACCTTCTTTCTGTTTTTCGAGCAACTTACGTTTACGGGAAATATCGCCGCCGTAACATTTAGCCAATACGTTTTTGCGCATTGCACTAATCGAAGAACGGGCGATGATTTTTTGCCCGATCGCCGCTTGGATCGGCACTTCGAATTGTTGCCTTGGAATCAATTTCTTCAATTTTTCAACAATGACTTTACCGCGTTCATAAGCAAAGTCCTTATGAACGATGAAACTTAAAGCATCGACAGTTTCAGCATTCAGTAAAATATCCATCTTCACAAGCTTGGACGGTTTGTAGCCGATCAGCTCATAATCGAATGAAGCATAGCCTCTTGTATTGGATTTCAATTGATCGAAGAAATCATACACGATTTCCGATAATGGAATTTCATAATGAATGCTCACACGAGTCTCATCGATATATGCCATATCAATGAAGTTACCGCGTTTATTTTGACAGATTTCCATGATCGCCCCGACAAACTCCGTCGGTGCCATCATCGTTGCTTTGACATATGGCTCCTCGACACGTTCGATCTTTTGAGCATCAGGCATATTGGACGGGTTATCCACTTTCAGGACCGTTCCGTCCGTTTGCACCACATCATAAATAACACTCGGTGCAGTGGTGATCAGATCGATTTTGAATTCACGTTCAATCCGTTCCTGGATGATTTCCATATGAAGGAGTCCAAGGAATCCGCAACGGAAACCGAAGCCCAATGCTTGCGATGATTCCGCTTCGAACTGAAGCGCTGAATCGTTCAATTCCAATTTCTCCAATGCATCGCGTAAATCATTGAATTTCGATGCGTCAATTGGGTATAAACCGCAATATACCATCGGATTCATCTTCCTGTAACCCGGCAATGGTTCTGTCGCACTATTCACGGCACTCGTGATCGTATCACCGACAGTCGTATCACCAACGTTTTTAATGGATGCCGTAAGGAAACCTACATCACCGACGTTCAGTTCATCCAAAAGCTGTGTTTTAGGGTTGAAAACACCCAATTCGGTAACATCGAATTCCTTGCCAGTGGACATCATTTTGATTTTGTCGCCCACTTTAATGGAACCCTCAACAACACGGATATAGGCAACTACACCGCGGTACGCATCAAACAGTGAATCGAAAATAAGCGCCTTGAAAGGAGCATCCGGATCACCTTGCGGAGCTGGAACCAATTCAACTACCTGTTCCAAAATCTCCTCGATTCCGATTCCGGCTTTAGCCGAAGCCAAAACTGCATCGGAAGCATCCAATCCGATCACTTCCTCGATTTCTCCGCGCACCCGTTCCGGATCTGCACTCGGCAAATCAATTTTATTGATGACCGGAATGATTTCAAGGTTGTTGTCCAAAGCTAAATACACATTTGCAAGCGTTTGGGCCTCAATTCCCTGTGCCGCATCGACAACAAGGACAGCGCCTTCACAAGCTGCAAGGCTTCGTGACACTTCATACGTAAAATCGACATGTCCCGGTGTATCAATAAGATGGAAGATGTATTCTTCTCCATCTTTCGCGTTATATTTCAATTGAATCGCATTCAATTTAATCGTAATTCCACGCTCACGCTCTAAATCCATGGAATCCAACAGCTGACTCTTCATTTCACGCTGAGTCATGGCGTTCGTTTTTTCAATGATACGATCCGCCAATGTAGATTTACCATGATCGATATGAGCGATGATGGAAAAGTTACGAATTTTTGATTGTCTTTTTAATTTTTCTTCTCTATTCATGACGTTCACTCCCACTAGTCGACACAATACACTATTTTTTATTATATCAATAGAAAATGCAAGATTCAACAGAATAGTTACAAAAGAAGCATCATTGCAGGACAAAGCATAAAAAAAGGCTGCATCCCGGATTCGGATGCAGCCTTTTGCAGGGCACAATCAACTTATTTCCTGCCTAAATCATATCAATAAGGGCTTGAAAGGCACCTGATATGGTTTCTCCAAGCGTTTTGCCGATCGATGAGAAAAAGTTGAAAGCTTTCATTTCTTCAAGCTTTTCTTTTTTCGTCTCCAAATCATGACTCGTCACTTTTTCGCCAAGGATATCCGCTTCCATCTCCCCTTGGTCCGATTGGTTAATGATGAATGCACTATTCAAAGAGGGATCTTCATACCCCTTCATTTTTTTCATCCCGTCGTTCGCTTGCTGCATCCCGATTAGAACACCTAAAAATAATACGAGCACAATCCCTGTACATTTCAACCAAAATCGAACCATGATAAGAGAACTCCTTTCAAATTACCTCGCTTCCGAATCCCCGGTCGGGTTATCCACTGCTTTGGCATCCCAGTAAAATTCACTGAAAACCTCGGTAAAGGCATCAACGGTCAAGTACATTTCCTCGAAAGTATTATCAACACCGCCAACTTCAATAAGCATGGCATTGCCTGATAAATCCTGATTATATATACCATTATGGCTAGATCCGCCCTGTTTCATAACCCCTCGGGAAATACCTGGGTATTTTTTCTCCAATGCTTTATGAAGCTTATTGGCAAGCGCGGCATTTTTTTCATAGTTCGGGTTATTCCCCCCGATCACGAAGGCGATCTTGGCATACTCTTTACCTCTGATTGTAATTGTCGTATGTTTCTTCCGCTTTGAATCGCGGTGGATATCAATCAGGTATTCTAAATCTTTGTTATTGGCCAATGCCGTCTGGACCGATTTTCGTGATTCTTGATACGATTTGGCATAATTCAATCCTTTATTATTCAGATTTCCCATGATATCCGTTTTATCGAGCGAGGAGCCGATCCCCTTATCAGCCAAATCTTCAACCATCCGTTCCCCGAGTTTCGTAATATTGATTTTAGAATGGTAGGCTAGATCGGGGTCTGTCACCCCTTTTAAATATGGAAGATATGACTCCCGGTTATGGCTATGGTATATCTCGACCACTTTCCGGCCATTGGTCGTTTGATTCGGCTGATTGGTCACTCCTTTATCCGGTTCTTTAATCTCATCCAGGTTTTGAAGGGATGCATCCCTTTCTTCATTCAGGACATCCACTGGCGGTGAAGATTCATACGGCATATTCGTATAATTCGTTCCTTCCCCAGCAACGAGGATCTCATTATCAAAAATCGAAAAGCCAGGAAGCTCCCTTCCCAGTAAACTTCGCGGGTCCTCAAGTGAAATGTTGGTCGAGACTTTTATCAATTGATTCGTGATGATCGATTCCTGCTTACCTTCCGGCAGGGCATTAAAAAGATAATGATTTTCGTTGGCCAGCATCGAAAACAGCATTTTTCCCGAGAATTGATTGGCTACAGTATGTACGGAGTTAGAAGATATCCGATACTCCGGTCTTAGGGAAGTCATGACCCCACTGACTGAAAAAACAAAAAGAAGCAAGGCGAGAATACCTAGAAAAGTTTTTATTATTGTTGATCCGTGAATGGCTGTTATGATTCCTGGGGAATTTCTTCTTTTCATCTTTCCACCCTCTCTATAGCTTGTCTATTAATACCTATGACTTTGCTAGAAAGGGTAGAACACCATTTTTGGGCACTGAAAGTGATTTAACGGGTGTAATAGCCGGCATTATCTTGATTTATTGAATGATGCAAGGCTGCATTTAAACCATTGGCTATCAAATTGGCCATATCCTCGATGAAAACATCGACTTCTTTTGGTGTAACCATCAAATTTTGACCAAGCGGTGACAGTACCTCATAAATCAACTTCCGTTTCTCTTCATCAGGGAGGACACCTATCATTCCCAAGAAGGTTTGGCGCTCCTTTTCACCTGGCATATCCTCTTCGGTCAGCTTTGTGCGCTTCCCAAAACTGAATCCAGCTGGTGCCAACGAACGTGATGGCCTGTCCCCTTCATTCAGTTCCTTGCCAAAGTGCTTCAAAATATAATCTATCGTATCGCTGGCAATGGATACGGCATCCACGACAGTAGGTATTCCTATTGCTATAACAGGAACTCCCAGTGTATCCTGGCTCAATTCTTTTCGTTTATTTCCCACACCAGACCCTGGATGGATGCCTGTATCCGTAATTTGAATCGTAGAGTTCACCCGTTCGATCGAACGGGCAGCCAATGCGTCAACGACGATAAGGAAATCAGGATTACTTTTTTCGATGACGCCTTTTATGATGTCACTCGTCTCGATTCCGGTAATCCCCATCACCCCAGGGGAAATGGCACTGACCGGCCGATAGCCTTCCTTGACGGACTCTGGCTGCAATTCGAACAAATGTCTTGTGACCACAAGGTTCTCAACGACTGCAGGCCCCAAGGCATCGGGGGTAACATTCCAATTACCAAGACCGACAACCAAACAACTGCTTTCTTTTGTGATTTTATTCCGTTTCAAGAAGTAAGCCAGTTCGTTGGCGAACACCTTTTCCACCCGTTGCTGCGTTTCCGTATCCTGCTGGCGGATTCCCTGCACTTCGATGGTCAAATAACTGCCCTGTTTCTTACCGATTTCTTTTTCTCCCTCAGCCGTGACCTCAACTAAGGATACCTTCAAATCATCCACATCTTTTTCCTTAATAATGACCCCTTCGATGCGGGAAACATCCACTTCCTCTACTACACCTTTATGTTCAAGGGCAATTTCCTTTGCTTCAATCGCCAAATCTGTCCGAATTCCGTATTCACTAAGGTCCAATTTATTTTCCATAACGGCCTCCTGATGTTTGAATTGTATCTAATCTAGTATTTTCAATAGTCTCTCTTAAACATTCTGTCGTTTTTGCTTTTTTATTATTCATTTTTTTGGTACAATGAATGATGACGAGATGAATTTATTACTGAAATTATAATTCCTTTTCGATTCTCAATCTGAAGTATTGCATATTTATGAGCAGTCTGATAGAATATCACTTGTGCTATTTGATATGGATTTGAAAAGTCGAGTTCATATAATCTCGATTTCTTTGTAGGAGGTGAACGGAATGCCAAACATTAAATCTGCTATTAAACGTGTAAAAATCAACGACAAAAAACGCGTTCATAACATTACTGTTAGATCAACTATGCGTACTACAGTGAAAAACGCTGAAGTTGCATTAGCTGGTGAAAACGTTGAAGCTGCTAAAGAAGCTCTTTTAACAGCTGCTGTGAAATTAGACAAAGCTGCATCTAAAGGATTAATCCATAAAAATGCGGCAGCCCGTAAAAAATCTCGTTTAGCGAAAAGACTTAACGCTCTTAACGCATAATGACAAAAAATTAAACGATCCAATCGGATCGTTTTTTTTGTGCCGTTTTTTGCATAAAAAAGGTGACAGGAAATCTGCCACCTTTTTTATCATCTAATTTTTAAAAGCAGCAGCTCAAGCGTGATTGCCTTATCTGCTTGGCCGGTCTTCATTTTATAATCCGCTTCCGCTAAGTCGTTCATGATGCTCAACAACTCGCGTTCCTGGAATTTCCCCGTCTTTTCAAGTGCCAGCTTTACCCTGTAAGGGTGCACCTTCAGTTGACCCGCAATTTTTTGCTGGCTATAGCCCTGACGGGAAAGCTCCTTCACTTGATACATGAGCCTGACCTGACCTGCCATGACACTCAAGATCTTGATCGGCTCTTCATTCTGCCTGAGAAGATCGTGCAGTATCGTCATGGCACTCTCCATTTTTCTCTGTAACACATGATCAACAAGTGTGAAGATATTCTGTTCAAGGGATTTTGCGACCAGCTTTTCCACTACCTCGACTGTAATGTGCTTCTCAGCTTCCGTATAAAGCACCATTTTATCCAGTTCATTCGTCAGCATCATCAGATTCGTTCCTGTAAGTTCAAGTAAAAGCTCTGTAGCCTGCTCATCTATTCGGACCGAAGAAGCTTCGACCCTCTCCTTCACCCATCCCTTTAACTCATGATCACCAAGCTTCTTCGCTTCAACGAGAACCGCCTTACGCTTCAGTTCCTTGGTGATTTTTTTCCGTTCATCCAGTTTCTCATAAGGTGCGGTCAATACGACAATAGAATATGGAACCGGGTCAGCCAAATACGCTTCCAGTCTTTTCACATTATGCTCAACTCTTGACTTCGTTTTTTCAGCTGTCAAAAAAAATGGGTTTTGCATGAAGACAAGGCGCCTTTCCCCGATAAACGGGAGGGTTTCGACATCTTCAAGCGCAGTTTCAACAGGCGTCTCTTCTAAATCAAATTGAGAAAAGTTAAAATCCATCTCATCTTCATGAAGGACATTGTCGATCAATAGCTGCTTCGTTTCATTAATTAGATAGGCTTCCGTCCCATATAACAAGTATACTGGCGCGAATTGCCCTTTTTTTATACTTTTCCAAACGTCTAATACCAATAGAATCCGCCTCTTTACTATGTATTCTTCTCTAATGGTATAGGTGGATGGACCATTTGACAAGCTATAAAGGGAACTAGCCCTTAAAAGGGCTAATTCCGGATCTATATGAACACTTTCAAGAAAGGCCCGGGTAATCTCCCTTGAAAGCGGGTAGAGTATTCATGTAGAACAAATGAGCTTTTCGTTTTCGCTTGCTTTGTTTGTACTTTTATTTTGACCTCAAAATCCCAAACTATTTGTGACAACTCTTGTCAGTAAAGGAAATGAAGGAATGAAGCCTGTAGATTTTTTTTTGGTAATGTTTTATACTATTAGCAGAAATAGGAGGGGTAAATAATGAACGAATTCGAAAAGAATGTTCAATCAAAGACAGATGACGTCGCTGATTCCGCTATAGGATTCATCGGTTCTTTTGTATTTTTCGCTGCCATGTTCACCATAGCTGTCGTCATTAAAGCTGTCGGATCCTGATTTCATTCATTACATGCACTTATTTTTCCTGATGGGGGCTGCTGCTGCAGTCCCTTTCTTTTTGATTTTCTATATACTATGGGAGAGTCTTCAGAAAGGTTCCACTGCTTTTGTAATACTTGTAAATAATAGAACCATCCTCGTCCGTCCTGAACACTTTTATGCCATTCCCCTCCAAATTCCCAATTACGTCTCCATGAGGGTGCCCGTAGCGGTTATCTTTTCCAACTGAAATAAGCGCCGCTTTCGGCTGCAGCTGTTCAAGGAAGGGCGCGGAAGAAGACGTTTTACTGCCATGGTGACCGACCTTCAAGATATCCGCCTGCAACTGCGGAAATGTTCTCAAAAGTTCCCTCTCCCCTTCTTCTCCCATATCGCCGGTCAATAACCATGACACTCCGCCAAGCTCCGTGAATAGAACGATGGATGAATCATTCTTATCTTCCTCTTGCTTAAATGGACTTAGCACAGCAAACCGCACTCCGCCCGCCACCCATTGGTCCCCCCTTTTCAGGACGGTCATTTTCACTTTTTTCTCTCTCGCCACGGCTACAAGATCCATATCCCTATATTGCTCTTCACTCCAGCCTCCAATGATGATCTCCGCAACTTTAAAATTATCTATTAATTCTTTTGCACTTCCCATATGATCTGCATCCGGATGGGTTAAAATCAATTTGTCCAATTGGTGGATTCCTTTACTTTTCAATAATGGAATAATGATATCATCCGCCGTGTTGAACTTCTTTCGCTTTATCGCCCATGCATCGATTGGAAATGTAATTTGCCCGCCCGTATCAATTAAATAATTACCGCGATTGAAAGGCAGGGAAATGAAAATGGAGTCACCTTGTCCTACGTCGATTATTTGCACTTCACCGAAAGGCGAGAACCTTTGTAAGTTATATTGCAAAAGTAAAAGGACGATTATCATTCCGCACCAGATTTTACTTTTTTCAAAGGATACTTCCCAAGACAGGCATAACCCTATAAGGAAAATAACAAGTAGTAACATCATGAGGAAAGGCGGCTTTCCAAACGGTATGGAAGCGAGCGGCAATCCTGATGCTGCATCTGCGGCTTTATTGCAGAGTACGAAGGTGAAATTCAATAATGATATGAGAGGTTGACCAAAGGAAGGCAGTAATAAATGAATGAGGAGGGAAATCAGTGAAAATGGCAGCAATATGATGGAATAAAGCGGAACATACAATACGTTCAGAAACACTCCAAGTAAAGATACTTCAAAAAAGTGAAAAAGCAAAATCGGAAGGGCTGCCAGTTGGCAGATGGAACTGAGGATGAATAGCTGCATCGATTTCTTCGGGTATTGCAAGAAGATGCTTGTAGACATGATAATGGAGAATGTGACCGCGAATGAAAGCTGAAAACCTATATCATAGAGCATATTAGGCCGAAAAAACAAAAGTGCCAAATAAGTCGAACCAATTGCGGCACCCGCTGAAATCCGCTTCTTGAATAGCAGGAGTAGAAAGAAAAGCATAGCCATTGAACAGGATCGCACCACTGATGGACTGGCACCTGAAAGTAACATGTAAACCGGAAGGAAGAGTAAGATGGCCATCATCATTCTTTCCCGTGTAATCCCGACCCTGATGCCGATGTAAAATAACACCCCCGTTAAAAAACTGACATGAAGGCCGGAAATCGCCAGTAAATGAACCAACCCCAACCGCTGATAATTAGTAAGGTCCCCTTCATCTATATATCTCTGGTCACCGAATATGAGCGCTGTGACAAAACCGCTCGACTCTTCAGGAAAGTGTTCTCTAATATATGCAATCCCCTTCAGGCGCAAATTACGAATCGAAAGCAGAATCGAGTTTCCACCTTCTTTGCATTCTTGAAATGAAATGGAATCCGCTTTGAATATCCAATGGGTGCCTTGGCGGAAAAGATAACGCTGGTAATCGAAACTGTTTTCATTCCTGTTTTTCTCGGGAATTTGCAATGTCCCTTCAGCCGGACAAGATAAACCGATTCGCAGAAACTGACTAAGCTTTTCCTGTTCCAATTCGGTCGTGATTTTATAACGAAGCAATAGCCGTTCGCCTTTCTCACTGCCAATGAATCCTTTTAATGAATTTCCATCTATATTCGGTTGGTCGGTAAATGTGATGATAAATTGGCTTTCCGTTCCATGATAGGCAGTTTTGTTTCGGTGATCGGAGAAGGAGGCGGCCCCTAAAAATATCCCCATGATCACCAAATGAAAACTAAGGGCCTTCACACTTAAGCCCACCGAAAAATAAAGGAAACAGAGAAAAATTAGGATAATGATCAGCAGCCTTACATTTAAAAGAGAATGGGCCGTAACACCAAATGTAGCTGAAACGGCCAGTAAGATAAGATGTCTGGCCATGCCTGCCCCCCGTCCTATTTAATTTTCGAATATCTGATTGGCCTGCTTTTCCAGTTCCAATAAATCTTCTTTTCCCAGACCGTTTTGTTCAAGTTGAGCTAGCAATGAGAATACAAAGTCCTTTTTTTGTTTTCCATTCACATCGATGGCCCCTTTTGCTTCAACCTTCTCGGTCTTGACACCCGCCTGTTTGAATAATTCGAGGGCATATGGATGATTTTTGTAATCCTCGGCATAATAAACGGCCTTTATGCCAGCTTGGATGAGTGATTTACAGCACTGAAGACACGGAAAATGCGTCACATATATTTCCGCCTGATCAGTCGGCACCCCAAATTTCGCACATTGTAAAAGTGCATTCATTTCTGCATGTATCGTTCTGACACAATGGTTATCAATTACATAACAGCCGTCATCAATACAATGCGTCCCTCCCGCAATGGACCCATTATATCCCCCAGCAATGATTCGATTGTCCCTGACGATGGTCGCCCCTACAGTGAGGCGTGTACATGTGCTTCTTAAAGCTAATAAATGGCTTTGTGCCATGAAATATTGATCCCAACTAATTCTGTTCATGTTGTATCCCCTTACCCCTAGAATGATTTTCTTCAATTTTACCCTCTTCCTGTCCATTTGTGTAGCATTCATTTCACCGAAATGGAATCCCGTAACCTTTCAAACGTTTTATCGCCGATTCCCGTAACCTGCTTCAATTCATCGACCTCCTTGAATTTCCCTATCGTCTCCCTGTATTCCAGGATCGCATTCGCTTTGGATGGTCCAATTCCCGTCAAGGTTTGCAAATCTTCCTGTGTAGCAGTATTCAAGTTCACCAGCCCTCCTGACGTACCCTTAGTGATGGCATCACCAGACGTCCCGACTTGTATATTCTCCAAGTCCCCTTTGTCTTCTTCACCTATTTCCGGAACATAAATGACCATTTGATCTTCGATGATTTGGGCAAAATTCACTTTATCCGTGTCAGCCTTTTCCGTAAAACTGCCCGCAGCCGAAATCAAATCAATCACCCGATCACCTGCCTGTGCAGTAAAGATGCCCGGGGACTTGACCGCTCCTTTAACATCCACTTTAATGATCTCAGGCTCGGCAGCAGATTCATTTACACTTTGTTCCATTTCAGCTTCTTTTGCAGTAATCGAAAATATATCTTCCGTATCAGCCGGATCCTCCCCTTGTTGAGAAAAAAAGTAAATGCCCCCTGCCACAAACGCCACAGCAACGGTAATCATCGTCATTTTCCTTTTTAAAATCCCTTCCATTTCTTTACCTCCTTATTGGATTTCGCACGATACATTGTCATAGGACAGATTAAAAATACATAGTGTTTTTAGGAGAATCAATCGCTTTAAGTGAGAGGAGTTGATCGGAATTGAAGAAAATCGGTGTTATCGGAACCGGAAATATGGGTACCATTTTAATCGAGGCATGGCTGGAGGCAAAAATATTGAATCCGGCAGATCTAATCATTACAAATCGCACACTTTCCAAAGCATTGGTGCTGAAAGAGAAACATCCGGGTATAAAGGTTGCGGAAAGCGCAGCCGAAATCGTCGAACAAGCGGACTTTATCTTTCTCTGTGTAAAACCATTGCAAATTAACAGCCTATTACAAGGCATCAAACAGCATATAAAAAGGGATCAGCTGGTTATTTCCATCACAAGCCCGCTTTCCGTCTCCCAGCTCGAATCGGCAGTGAATGCACCCTGTGCCCGCTTTATCCCGAGTATAACGAACCGTGTGGGTTCAGGCGTATCGTTACTGAGTTTCAGCGAGAGCTGCAGTAAGGAGAAAGTGTCAGCTTTATTTGATTTGGCCTCCGCCATATCGGCACCGGTCATCATTGAAAATGATATCACCCGGGTAGCTTCCGATATTGTCAGCTGCGGCCCTGCCTTCTTCAGCTATTTAGCTCAAGCTTTCATTGACGCGGCTTGCCAAACGACGAAGATAGATAAAGAAACGGCTACGACTTTGACTGAGAATATGCTGGTCGGCTTAGGGGAATTGCTCGGTAAAGGGGTTTATACATTGCCGACCTTACAGGAAAAGGTTTGTGTAAAAGGTGGAATAACAGGTGAGGGGATCAAGGTTTTAGAAGCTGAAACCGGGGAAATGTTCCATCATCTTTTTCAAGCGACACATGAAAAGTTTGCAGAGGATCTTCACGAAGTTGAAAAACAGTTCGGCCATCCTTATTAATATTCGTAATCAAAATCTCAATTCCTTCTAAAAGTAAAAAAAAGAAGAGGTCAGACCTCCTATCGTCCTAGTACGAACGGAGATCTTGACCTCTTTATCATTTACTGGCTACAAACAAGATTCTTTCGGTTTCCGTTACAAGCGGTGCTTCTTCAAGATCCGCCAGAATTTCTGAAACCGTGAAACCTGCTTGCTCCAGCCACTTTTTATATTGTTCAACCGGATAGGTCCGTTGATAATGCAACTCATCAAAACGGTCATAAAGACCGCTTTCATCATCCCTTACGAAAAAACTTAAATCATGTTCCACACTGTAAGGTTCTTCACCCGGGAAGCAATCCCATATATAGGATACTTCTTCACCATTGACAGCAAACGTATGATCACTAAAGATTTCTTCCATTTTATATAGGGAATGGATATCAAACATGAATAATCCGCCATCCTTCAAATGCTCATGAACCCGGCTGAACGTCTTGACGATATCCTCTTCGTCACGAAGGTAGTTCAGCGAATCACAAAAAATCGTGACACAATCAAATTGGCCAAGTCCTTCGAGTTCTGCCATATTCTGCTGGAAAAGCGGAATCGATAATCCAAGCTTAACCGCTTTTTCATTAGCTACAAGAAGCATTTCATCAGATAAATCCACGCCGGTGACTTCGAATCCGTGCTGCGCCAATTCAACGGTCATTTCCCCGGTTCCACATGCCAAATCCAGGACTTTCCTTCCACCAATTCCATACTGTTCCAGCTTCGCCGTAAGGATCATCAGCCATTTTTCATAAGGTGCGTCCTTCATCAATTCATCGTATACATAGGCAAAGCGTTCGTAAGTCATGAAGTCAGTTCACTCTCTAGATCTTCAAAAGGTGCATCTCCCCATAGACGTTCAAGGTTATAGTAGTTTCTTTCATCTTTATGGAAAATGTGGGCCACTACATCGCCAAGATCCACAAGCACCCATTTCGCCTCGTCAAAACCTTCAAGACGCTTTACATTGATTCCTGATTCATCAGCTTTGCTCTTCATTTCACGAGCTATTGCTTGTACTTGTTTTTCAGAATTACCGTGGCAGATCAAAAAGTAATCCGCTACAAGGGAAATACCTTGCATGTTCAATGCCACGATATCCTCTGCTCTTTTATCATCCGCCGCTTTTGCTGCAATTACAAGAAGTTCACGTTCAGTCATTACATCTTCTCCTTCAAATTCATGATCAAATCATTATATGTCTTAAATGTGTCAGGGTAAATTGCCTGATTTCTTTTCATTAAAAAAACAACTGTATTCCTTAAAGCCTGGATGACAGCATGATCCAAATTTTGCTTTGCTGTCTGCCTGACTTCGTCGACACCGGGAAAAGAACGCCCCGGCTCGATATAATCAGCAAGGTATACGACTTTATCCAAAAGGCTCATGCCAACCCTGCCAGACGTGTGATAGGCAATCGCATCCAAGATTTCAGCGTCCTGAATGCCTGCTTCCTTATTCACCAGATAAGCCCCGACAGGAGCGTGCCACAGCTCCATATTATATTCAAGTAACGCCGGGTCCATTTTTTCAGCGATTATTATTTGCTCCATTTCTTCTTTAGGACGAAATTTTGCATAATCATGGAAAATGGCTGCAAGTTCCGCTTTTTTGACGTCGGCACCATATCGTTCAGCAAGTTCAATCGCTGACTCGACCACACCCAAGGTATGAATGTACCTGCGCTCGGTGATTTGTTCTTTGACCAGCGCCAATGCTTTCTCACGATTCATATAAACCATTCCCTTTAATATACTTCACCACTGGATCTGCTATTAAATACTTCACGGTTTTCCCTGTTCTTAACTTCCTTCGTATCATGGAAGACGAAATGAACATCTGCGGGACTTTCACCATCGTGATCGGGTATAAGGTATTCTCATTATATCCAGGGCGCTTTACCCCGACGAAATTGACCATATGCACCAGCTCGTCGATACGATGCCAATTCGGTAAGTACTCAATCATATCTGCGCCAATTATGAAATAGAACTCATTGGCTGGCTCAAGTTCTTTAAGCAATTTTATCGTGTCATACGTATAAGATGTGCCTTTTCTTTCTATTTCAATACCCTCAATATAAAAAGATGGGTTTCCGGCTATCGCGTTTTCCAACATGGCCAGCCTGTCCATATCGGTTACTTCCTCCGATTTTTCCTTATGTGGAGGAACGTGATTTGGCATGAACCTGATTTCATCTAGCTCAAGGGCATCCAGCACTTCATTGGCTATAATTAAATGCCCGATATGCGGAGGATTGAATGTACCGCCAAGAATTCCAATTTTTTTCATAGATAGGTTCCTTAAGGTAATTTAAGTTGTTTGTTTTCTTTTGATTCTTTATATAGCACAATTGTGTTGCCGATAATCTGAACCAATTCAGCCCGTGCACCTTTTGATAAAGTAAGCCCCACATCATTGCGGTCCTCTTCACAGTTTTGCAGGATGCTGACCTTGATCAATTCACGTACTTCAAGCGCCTCACCAATTTGCTTGATGAGATTATCATTGACTCCGCCTTTACCAACTTGAAAAATTGGATTGAGGTGATGGGCCTTTGATCGTAAAAATCTTTTTTGTTTTCCTGTTAACATGTGTTACCTCCTAGTTTGTTCAAG
Source organism: Peribacillus sp. S4 (assembly GCF_046715815.1). Taxonomy (NCBI): domain Bacteria; kingdom Bacillati; phylum Bacillota; class Bacilli; order Caryophanales; family Bacillaceae; genus Peribacillus; species Peribacillus sp. S4. The sequence continues at coordinate 3,773,555 of NZ_CP175708.1, forward strand.
ACAATATCTGTCATTCTTGCTGTATCCGGCATAATGCCTGTCCATATCTCAAAGGCAAGTGCGGCCTGGTTGATGAACATTCCCAGACCATTTTGCGTTTCCGCCCCTTTTTCCTCAGCTTCACGCAGCAGCTTGGTTTTTAGAGGGTTATAGATGATATCACTGACAATTGCACCGGTTTTAAGCTGGTCGACCTTTAATGGCGAATGATCCAGTTCAGGACTCATTCCAGAAGAAGTCGTTTGGATGATTAAATCATATTGTGATAAGCTTTCTTCCGCTTCGATAATCGAGAGTGCCTTCGATACTTTATCATAAGGGCAATCAGAAACAAGCTGGGCTGCTCTTTCCTTTGTCCGGTTTGCAATATCTACTTGCTTTACCCCTTCTTTCACGAGGGTAAAATAAATCGCACGCGCAGCACCGCCTGCTCCGATCACTAACGTTTTTTTAGCCTTGATGTCACCTGATATTTCATCGCATAAAGATTTAAAAAATCCTTTTCCGTCTGTATTATACCCTATAAACCGACCATTTTTGTTAACAACCGTATTTACAGCCCCGATTGCCAGGGCCAGTTCATCCACTTCATCAAGGAAAGGGATGATTGAAGTCTTATGAGGGATCGTGATGTTAAACCCTTCTATACCAAGGGCTTTCATGCCTTTCACGGCATCGTTCAAACCTTCTTTCGTCACATGAAAATGGTGATAAACCGCTTCTATATTTTCTTTTTCAAATGCATCATTATGAATGTCCGGTGACATCGAATGTGCAATTGGATCTCCCATTACCCCATATATCTTTTTCATAGACTAGACGACCCCTATATTTAGATTAATGATTTGCGAACGATCACATTGACGCCCTTTGGAACATGTGCAACGATTTTCGCCCCTTGCTCATTGACTGTCACCCAGCCAAGACCAGAAAACACAATATCCATTTTACCATCTTTCAAGGAAAATTCATGTGGAATCAGCTTCGGAAATTCCTCGATTTGTTCCGGCCTTGGGGGAGTCAGTAATTCCCCTGCATGGTTTTTATACAATTCATCGGCATTTTCCAGTTTCGTACGGTGAATATTCAATTCGTTCGAAAGGTAGCAAGTCAATGAACGCCTTCCGCCTGAGACATAGTCCAACCTGGCCAACCCTCCGAAAAATAGCGTCTGCCCTTCATTCAGTTGGTACACTCTCGGCTTGATTTCCTTTTTCGGCATAATCACCTTGAAGTCCCGTTTGTCCACATAGTGAGCCATTTGATGATGATTAATGATTCCAGGTGTATCGATCAATGCTTGTTCATCATCCAAAGGAATTTCAATCATATCCAAGGTAGTCCCAGGGAAGTGGGAAGTCGTGATGATATCACTTTCACCGCTCACTTCTTTTATAAGACGGTTGATGAAAGTCGATTTTCCTACATTCGTACAGCCCACCACATAGACATCTTTTCCTCTGCGATACCGCTCGATCGCATCCGCCGCTTCAAGTATGTGCTTTCCTTTTTCCGCACTGACAAGCAGGACATCGATCGGGTTAAGACCCAATTCCTTGGACGATTGCTTCATCCAATTGATCAACTTGTTCGGTTTTACCGATTTAGGCAATAAATCGACCTTATTTCCGATCAAAAGAACATCATTTCTTCCTACAAATCGATGAAGGCCAGGCAGCCAGCTTCCATTGAAATCAAAAATATCGACGATTTTGACGATTAAAGAGTCGGTTTCGCCTACTTTATTCAAGATTTTCAAGAAGTCATCGTCTGTTAAGGATACATCCTGAACTTCGTTATAATGTTTCAATTTAAAGCAGCGCTGACAAACGATGCTCTCTTTTTCCAGAGCCGATTTAGGGGCAAAGCCCAACTCCTTCGGATCTTCAGTCTGGACCTTCACACCGCAGCCGATGCACACTAATTCTTGATGATTGTTCAATTGTGATCCTCCCATTCTATCATTCCTTTTCGTTTAAAAAACGCCATGATCTTTCTTTCAAAATAACGATTGATCCTTGTTCTGAATTCGTCGGTTTGTGCGACAGGGACCACTAAGATCGTATGAAACCCGCCTCTGTTCCCTCCCAATACATCCGTCAATAACTGATCGCCGATTACCACCGTTTCTTCTAATTTCAACCCCATTGTCTTACGGGCTTTATGGAAAGCCCTTGCCATCGGTTTTCTGGCCTGGAAGATAAACGGAATGTGAAGCGGATCGGAAAAAGCCCGAACCCGATTTTCATTATTATTGGACACAATCGTCACTAAAATCCCATGATCCCGCATATTGTCGAACCATTTGATTAAATCGGGGGTAGCAGTCGGCCTGTCCCATTCAACGAGAGTATTATCCAAATCGGTAATGACGCCCTTAATCCCTCTTTTTTTCAATTCTTGAGGATCTATATTAAAAATGCTTTTAACATGTTCACTCGGCAAAAATAATTTAAGCATATTGGCACCTCTATATTTTCATTAAAATTTACCGTTTCCATCATATCGAATTTTCAGCCCACTTTCAAAAAAAATTAGGAAAGAATGGCTGACGGTAAAGAAACATCATAATGTATGTTTTCTGATATGGAAAGTCATATTTCTTTAAATAATGGGAAATTTGCAGGCAGACCAGAACCAAAGAACTAATTATTCATAAAAGATTTCGACAAAAATTTCATTTATTCAACCTGTGGATAACTTTACTAACATTTTCCATACTGATGGGCACCATTTCGTTCACTTTGCAAACAACTTAACCACAGGTTATCCACTTTCATCTGTGGATAACAGAACGATTGTTCTCCAAGTTTATTTCTGATACAGTAGGGGTACATCAAGGAAGACTTATCAATATATGCAGGTAAACACCAAATTATTCCTCGCAATCCCTACTGGAGGTGAGCAGCCCTTAAGTGGCGTTCTGATGCAAAAACTATCTGATGACCTGTTGCTTGAATCCTATTTTAAAGCACAGAATTTAAAGTTGAGTACCGATTTCATCCGCCTCATAGAAACGGAAATTCATCGAAGGTCCCTAACACATAAAATCCGGTCCATATTTTAATATGAAATACATAGGCTGACATCAAATGTCAGCCTCTTATTTTATATTTACAGTTAGACCGCTCTCATGAATCCGATTGTTTCACCTACACGGACATCTGCGGGAATGGATTTGTTTCCTTCAAGTTCAAAACTTCCTTTTTCAAAAAGAAGCACAACTGTGGACCCAAAGCTGAAATAAGAAAACTCCTGCCCTTTTTCCAATTGATCCGAATCATCAGTAATGACGATCGAATTTATGAACATGGCCCCGACTTTCACCATTGCCAGATTTCCCGCCTCATTTTGTAGTTCAGTTATTGTCCGGTAATTTTTTGATAAAGGCTCTTTTCCATATTTCATCCCCCATTTATTAACGGGGTATGATTTCCTTCCAAGCGTCCATCGCTTGACCACGGAACCCTTGATAGGCGCATGGATCCTATGGTAATGACTCGGGCTTAAGTATAACACGAGATATTTGCCGCCTAAGTACTTTTCCAATAAAAGCTCATCCCCGAGCATTTCCTCCATTGAATATACCTTTCCCTTAACGACGATCTTTTTATCAGCGTGTATCTCCCCTGAGTCCTCAAGTACACCGTCCACGGGACTAGCTACAGCAGATGGAACTGCCGTAATTGGCCTCGCGTCAGCCTTTAACTGCCTTGTAAATAGCTCGTGCAAATTGGTATATGCTTTTAACTCCTTACCAAATTCCTGTGTATTAAGCTTGAATGTTTTTACATAAAGTAAAATTAAGGGCCTGCTCCAACGAGATTGGCTAAAGTGTTTTAATAAACCTGATGAATACTGACCATTCGTCAGTTCAATAAGAACGCGATACAAAGACTGAAACAAAATATAACCACTCCAAATTGTAAAATTGTAAAATTATTCTAAAATCCTCTTGCATAAATTGTATTAAATAAAATATTATTATATAATAAATACTTATGTTTACTATATTTTGTTTTAATTTGTTTCACTTGAAAGGAGTGAAAAGATGTTTTTATTACACGCCCTAGATCAAACCATTAAAAAAGTGAAAGCACAAACAGCAAATATACTTACCTTAATTAATTTATCCCTTGGTGGATTTGCGATAATTGCCGTGATGCACGGTCAATTGAATTTAAGCTTGCTTTTAATCTTCCTGGCTGCCCTTGCAGATCGCTTTGACGGTATGGTTGCACGGAAATTCAACATTGAATCGGAATTGGGTAAGCAACTTGATTCCATGTGTGACATCATATCCTTTGGCGTCGCACCGGCTCTATTATTATACCAAGGAATATTGATAGAATTCGGAGCACCTGGCACACTCTTCACGGTTTTCTATATTGGCTGTGGCGCGTTTCGTCTCGCCCGCTTCAATATAAGTGAAAGCAATGGATATTTTACAGGAGTGCCCATTACGGTTGCGGGCTGCATCGCCACTTTAAGTTATTTAGCCATTCCGTATTTCCATCCGGTCTTTTTCTTATCCCTCATGATTATATTATCATTACTCATGGTCAGTCCATTTAAACTGAAGAAAGTTTAATAAGAAAAGCGGATGTCCTAAACCGGACATCCGCTTTCTTTTGTTCCTATTCCACCTAAACCCATCTTATGCTTTTCGGACTAATGGGTCGGTCAAACGCATGAATTCTTCTACATCCTCCATGCAGGCATTGACTGCTTCCTCCCAAAAATCCCGGGTCTTTAAATCGACGCCTAAATGTTTCTCCGCCAAATCCTCGACCTTCATGGAACCGGTATCCTTTAATAGAGCGATATATTTTTCTTCGAATCCTTCAGGTTCTTTCAGAGCATTCGCGTATATGCCTAATGAGAATAAGTAACCGAATGTATACGGAAAATTATAAAATGGTACACCTGTAATATAAAAATGGAGCTTTGAAGCCCAGAAAGTTGGATTATAATCACTTAAAGCATCGCCATAAGCTTCTTTTTGTGCATCGACCATCAGTTCATTCAACCGTTCGGCACTGACATATCCTTGCTTCCTCTCGTCATAAAACCTAGTTTCGAATAAGTAGCGGGCATGGATATTCATCAATAATGCCACGGAACGCTGAATTTTATCTTCTAAAAGCACCAGCTTTTCTTCCTCACTGGCTGCTTCCTTAACAGCTGCATCCGCTACGACCATTTCAGCAAAAGTGGAAGCGGTTTCCGCCACATTCATTGCATATGACCGATTCAATGGATGGATATCCCTCATCGCATAAGAATGGAATGCATGTCCCAATTCATGAGCCAATGTCGATACATTGGACGGTGTGCCCGAATACGTCATGAAAATTCTTGACTGCTTATTCAATGGAAAGCCGGTGCAAAAACCGCCTGGTCTCTTACCTGGTCTGTCCTCAGCTTCAATCCAGCTGTCTTCAAAAGCTTTTTGGGTGAAGTTCGCTAATTGAGAGCCGAATTTAGCGAATTGCTGGATGATGAAGTCTGCACCTTCTTGATAATCCATTACTTTGGATTCTGCCGTAACAGCGAGCGGTGCATCCAAATCCGCCCAACTTAATTTATCCAAATCCAGTAACTCCGCTTTCCTTTTTAAAAATCTCACAAGCGGCTCTTTTTGATCAGCAATTACATTCCACATGCTTTCGAGGGTTTCTTTTTTCATCCTTCCTATTTCAAGAGGCTCTTTCAAAATATCATCCCAGCCCCTTTTTTCATTCACACTGAGACGGAAGCCAGCCAAGTGGTTCAAAGTCCGGGCAAACAGGTCACTTTTTTCCTCCCAAGCCTGTTCCCACGCTGTAAATAATTCTTTCCGGGTCCTTTCATCAGGATCAGAAAATTTATTCGCCGCTTGGCCTACAGAAAGCTTTTCACCCTTATAAAGGATGGTCATTGACCCGACGATCGTATCATACATTTGGCTCCAACCTTCAAAACCGTCCATGGCCAATTGGGTGATTAATGATTCTTCCTTCACGGAAAGCTTTTCCTTTGCCTTTTCCCGACGTTCATTCAATACGAATTTCAATTCATTCAATGGTTCTTTTTCGAGGATTTTCATGAAAAATGCATCATCAAGCTGCATCAACTTTTCATCCAGCTTGCTTAACACCATTTTTAGTGAAGCGACTATCTTCATTTGTTTGATCCGCAGCTGACCAGCCTTCTTATCCTGCGCATTTTGAGCTTCCAGGCATCCAATGAAAGCACCTGCCTGCGAAGATTTCATATTTGTATTTTTAAAAAGATCAAATGCCTGGATTAAACTGAATTCATCATTTCCTACCGGATTGATATTGCTTACAAGCCTGTCTAATTCTTTTACCTCTTCGTTGAATTCATCTAAAAAAATCAGGAACTCCTTAGAAGAGCTTCCCCCTTTAAAAAAGATATCCAAATCCCATGTCATAGAATATCCCATACTAAATTGCCCCCTTTTTATCACTAACCCCATTATAGAGGTTCATTCAATATTTTTCTAATTAAAAGGAATTTTCAGTATTTTTCAGAACATTTTTCTATATCCCAGATTAAAAGCATGTTATGATGAATATAATCTTGGGAAAGGGGTGGTTGATTCATATGAAATTCTTTATTCACATGTCTGCCATCATCCTGCTCCTTTGGACACTGCCCATACAGTTCCACCATCATGCACAGCAGCTAACCATTGAAGAACATACCGATGTTCACCATTGGGATAAGGCCGACAAGAAACAGCCTTTCGTGCCGTCCTTTAGTTCATGGCAGTCACTTATCGTAATACTCATTTTCGAATTTACCATTTTGGGCTTTCTTTATTTTCCGTCGAATCTTCGACGGCGATATCTCAGTCCCGTTTTTTATCAGGCGAATTACGTAGCCTCACGCTCTGACATTTTATAAAAAATAAAATGGAGGAGTGATTCATATGTGGTTTCGACTAATTATGGTAGGGGTCTTTTCTTTAACCGCTTCACGTCTGTTCCTTTTTCAGGGAATCGAGATTTATCATGCATTTACAGATTTGATCAGAAATAAATATTAAAAAAAGAGTGCGGGGAATTTCCCCGCACTCTCTTTGTTTACCATTCCTATCCTTTAGCTTTCTTTTCCTTCTCTTTTTCTGCCCTGTAAAATTCATGGAACATCTTCATCAAAGCACGTTTTTCGATCCTTGATACATAACTGCGGGAAATGCCAAGCTCTTTAGCGATTTCCCTCTGGGTTTTCTCCTTTTTCAAATCCAGTCCAAACCTGCCTACGATGACTTCCTTTTCGCGTTCATCCAAAATATCAATATACTTTTTCACTTTTTCAATTTCCATATTGAGCTGAATCGTATCGATGACATCTTCCGATTCCGATTTCAGTACATCGATTAAACTGATTTCATTTCCTTCTTTATCCTGACCGATCGGATCATGCAGGGAAATATCTTTCTTTGTTTTCTTTGTCGCTCGTAAATGCATCAAGATCTCATTCTCAATGCATCGCGCCGCATATGTGGCCAGCTTCGTACCCTTCCCATCCGAATAACTCTCAATGGCCTTTATCAAACCAATTGTCCCAATCGAAATCAAATCCTCTGTATCTTCGCCCGTATTCTCGAATTTCTTGACGATATGGGCAACAAGCCTGAGATTATGCTCGATCAGGATGTTACGGGCATCACCGTCCCCCTCACTCATAAGCTTCAGATATTTCTTTTCATCCTGAGATGACAAGGGCTGGGGAAAAGCATTGTTTTTCACATAGGAAACGAATAAGTAAAATTCTTTGATAATATAACCGACAACTGTAAGTATTCCGGGCATTGGCTTCATCCCCCGTTTCTTTGGCTTCCCTATTCATACCTATGCAACAGTGGGCTTGTTCGTGCCTGTCCCGCTAAAAGAAATCGTGAAAGTGTTAAAAGTTCAAACCAGCCTGGATGAATTCCCAAACGAACGAAGGCAAATGTTCATATAATGATAGGGAATTTTTTAGGGAAAGGGGGTTTTTGCGATGGGATATAACTATGGACCATACGGATGCAGCTATGGTTATCCGGCTCCTGCGCCTTGTTATTCAGGGTCCGGTTACGGCTTTGGTTATGGCCTGTTTATTGTCCTCCTGATTTTATTGCTCATTTTCGGGTTTTGGTGGTTGCCGGGATGTGGATTTGGTTATGGTGGGTCAGGTCCGTGCTGCTGATTCAGGCAAAGAAAAAAACTCGGCCATCAGGCCGAGTTTTCCCATTTTACCTATTCATATCTAACGTTGGCGTTCAAAGTTGATCAGCGTCATGACCATCTTGATCAACATCTCTTCAATTCATCACGTTTCCAATGCTTCCGCTGTTCTTATACATACAAACCATGACAATGCTGGCCATGCACCGGCAAATACGTTAGCCGGTATCCTTCTCCTGCCAATAGCAACGCTTCTCTCCTTTTACGTAAAACAAGTTCAACATATTAACCTCCACCTTTCTTTTATTTTTTTTGAACGGAATACCTACCTCATATGTTTTTAGAAAAAAGGACGATGCTTCAACGCTTTATCTAGATGTTCTTCTCGAATCTTGTGGATTCTCTCCTGTTGCAAACATTCCTCGGCAGTCATTTTTTTCATTTTAATCGTGATTGTGAAAAAAAGCATATTCAGTGTCATAATATCACCTCCTTTAAGGGAGCGGCCCAACAAAAAGGCATAAAAAGGCCGCAGAAAGTTACGTCCTCCTGCGGGCTTTTTTAGAAAATATAAAAAGACCGCAGGATAAAACACTTCTCCCTGCGGCCGCTATGTCTGAATGATTAATAAAGCCAAATTGCTTTAGAAATATTCCGCTTGGCACAGGTCGAATGTTATGTGATTGTCATTTGAAACGGACCGGCTGATTGCGACGACTCCATGTAGATACAATGTCATTTTCTTCGACCTCCTTTGGAATATTTTTTATTACTTGGTAAGTATATCCACAAATTCGAAAATTGTAAACGGCTTTTGCCTATTTTTTTGAAAATTTCGATCTTTTTACCCATTTTCAATAGTCATTATTGCCTTAAGGAGGTAAGTCGTATGATAAATCTGCCCCTTAATGGGCTACAACAATTGAAAAATAAAAAAACCTGATTCTTTAAAAGAATCAGGACAGACCGTAGACAAACTCGAGTTTGTCTACAGATTTAATGAGGGTTTGTAAAATCTCGAACGTCGATTTCCTCGTCAGGCACTCGCTTTCCGTGGGCGGTCCGCCCTCGGCGCTTTTCCCGCAGGAGTCTCGCACCGTTCCAATCGCCTTTGTTTTGAAATTTAGATAAAACCCCTTTGTCTAAACTAAGGTTTGCTTCTATTGTTGTAAAGTGTCCTGGTCATCCATTTCGGCCAAGATCTTCTTATATTTTTTTGATAATGAGAAAAATACTATGGATATGCCCAGGAACATGATTGTCGTTCCCATATAGACATATGTGTCAATCATCGCTTTGTCGCCAGTGGGAAGGATGGTTCCTATATAGAAGAACGAACCCACACATAACAAAGTGATCGCAAATTGTTTAAAATCGACCATTTTCGAACGCAGCATTGCCGCTGTTTGTTTTTTGCGGTTTTTCATGCCATTCCACCTTCTTTCAAGCTAATAAGATATCGATATCTCATTCTACCATATTTATTCCAAATGACAGGGTGTAAATAATGGCAGTCAGCTATGAATTTCGGGGCCCTAAACGATTATCCTTGCAGCGCTTGTTCCAAGTCTTCCAATAAGTCTTCAACATCTTCCAGACCTACTGAAATACGAATCAACCCATCCGTTATCCCAAGTTCTGCACGACGCTCAGCCGGAATGGAAGCATGTGTCATCAAAGCCGGAATCGAAATCAAGCTCTCCACTGCCCCCAGACTTTCCGCAAGTGTAAAGTATCTCACTTTGTTCAAAACGGACTCGGCCTTTTCCGCACTGCCGACATCAAATGAAACCATACCGCCGAATCCACGCGATTGTTTTTTGGCAATATCATGATTTGGGTGGTTTTCAAGACCTGGGTAATAGATTTTCGAAACGCCTTCATGCCCGGATAGGAAACGAACGATTTGAGATGTGTTTTTTTCATGTTCTTCCATCCTGATTCCCAGCGTTTTAATTCCTCGCATCAGCAACCATGAATCCTGGGGCCCCAGCACGCCTCCTGTGGAGTTTTGGATGAAATGAAGGTCATTGCCAATCTTTTCATCATTCACCACGACAAGACCCGCTACAACATCGCTGTGTCCCCCCAGATACTTCGTTGCGCTATGAAGCACGATATCGGCTCCAAGTGAAAGCGGATTTTGCCAGTAAGGCGTACTGAAGGTATTGTCCACAATGGTGAGGATGCCGTTTTCTTTTGCTATTTTTGATACTTCTTCCAAATCGGTGATTTTCAATAATGGATTCGTCGGAGTTTCAATGAACAGTGCTTTCGTATTGTCCTTTATCTCTTTTTCGATCGAGTGTATATCACTCGTATTGATGAACGTAGCTTCCACCCCAAAGCGGTTAAGCACTTTAGTGATGACCCGGAAAGAACCTCCATAAACATCATCTGTCATCAATACATGATCACCATGACTGAACAGCATCATAACCGCAGTCATCGCTGCCATTCCTGATCCGAAGGCGAAACCTCTTTTTCCTTCCTCGAGATCCTTGATCAATTCTTCGAGGGCATGGCGGGTCGGGTTGCCTGTACGGGAATATTCATAGCCCCGATGATTCCCCGGACCATCCTGTTTATAGGTGCTCACTTGATAAATCGGCACCGAAACCGCTCCTGTTTGTTCATCACCAAAAATGCCGCCATGGATCAATTGTGTTTTTTTTCTCATTTTACATTCCTCCCTGATAAATTTTTTTGCTTAAGTATCGTTCACTTGAATCCGGAAATATGACGACGATATTCGCCCCCGGGGAAGCCTTGGCCGCTTCTTTCATGGCCGCTGCAAATGCCGCACCGGAAGAACTGCCGACAAGTAGGCCTTCTTTAATCGCCAATTCCTTCACCATATCGAAAGCGTCACGATCGCTTATCGTATGGATTTGGTCAAAATACGTTTCATCCATATAGGCGGGTAGAAATTCCATCCCGATCCCCTCTGTTTTGTGGGGACCTGCTTTTCCGCCGTTTAAAATCGATCCTTCTGGTTCGACAATGACCGTTTTGACAGCAGCGTTCTTTTCTTTCAAATATCGCGATGTTCCCATGAATGTCCCGCCCGTCCCGGCACCGGCAACAAACACATCCACATCGCCTTCCATCTGTTCCCATATTTCAGGTCCCAGCGTTTTATAATAGGCATCAGGATTGGAAGGGTTGGCGAACTGCTGGGGACAATATGATCCCGGAATTTCAGCCAGCAGCTCCTTAGCCTTGGCGATTGCTCCTGTCATCCCTTCCTCTGTCGGGGTTTGGATCACATTCGCTCCAAGGGCACGCATCAATTCCTGTTTCTCGGTACTGAATTTCTCCGGAACGCAAAATATCACGTCCACCCCACTGTTTATCGCAGCCAACGCCAAGCCAATCCCGGTATTCCCGGCAGTCGGTTCGATGATCGTCCCGCCCTTTTTCACCTTCCCTGTCTGCAGCGCTTTGGCTAACAGTTCTTGACCAAGCCGATCCTTCACACTGCCTCCCGGATTGAAGTATTCCAGTTTGGCAAAGATACGGACTTCATCCGGAAGCGGGAAATGGGTGATTTCCATCATCGGTGTTTCCCCTATCAGCTCATGAATATTTTTAAAGACTTTCATATTCGGACATCCTTTCTTAGTTATCCTACCAATTTAATGAGGATTATGCAATAAAGAATGATCAGCAGAAAAGCTTCCGCTGATCACTTACCATTCATTTCATTTTTTCAACCATTTTCAAAATCAGTGCCGCTGAATGAAGAGCCGCAGTTTCCAGGAATTTATCAAAGGAAATATTGGACTCCTTACCTGCGATATCCGAAAGGGAACGAATGATGACAAACGGTGTTTTGAATTGGAAGGCTACCTGTGCAATGGCTGCCGCTTCCATTTCCACCGCGTATAAATCAGAGAATTTCCCTCTGACGAATTCAACCCTGTCAGGATCATTCATGAAAGAATCCCCCGTCACGATCAACCCTTTCGCCACTTGTATATCCTCGATTTCTTTTGCTGCTTCTTCTGCGATTGCAAAAAGCTTTTCATCCGGTGTGAAAGCTGCAGGCAGCTGAGGTACTTGACCGTATTCATATCCAAAAATCGTCACATCGACATCATGGTGCCGCACTTCCTTGGATATGACCACATCCCCTACATTCAGATCTGGATGATAACCGCCGGCAGAGCCAGTATTGATGACCGCATCCGGTTTGAATTTTTCTAACAGGATTGCAGTGGACATTGCCGCATTCACTTTACCGATACCCGATTTAAGTAAAATGACCTCGATACCATTCAGTGTGCCTGTATTGAACTCGGAACCGGCAATGGTCACCTGCTCCAACCCTTCCAATTTATCACGTAAAATCGTAACTTCTTCTTCCATTGCTCCGATTATGGCTACCTTCATTAGTAAAAACCTCTTCCTATAATTTTTCCGCCTCCATGATCCAGACGAATTGATTGCAGCGCTCGAAGTTCACTTTATATCCATTTGCTTCAAGCACTTTTTCCAAAAAAGGAATCGTAGTATAATATTCCGTTTGCAAATCGTTCGCCAAATTATGAAAGCCTGCCTGCCTTGCATCTTGAATCGCTCGTTCATGAGCTTCCTTTGATTGATACATTGTATCAGCAAACACTATTTTACCACCAGTATTCAGTAACTTTCCATAGTTGGCTATCGCTTTTTCTTTTTCTTCATCGGTTAAATGATGAAACGCGTACGTACTCACGATCGAATCAACCTGTTCCGGCTTCGGAAAATCGATAAAATCACCATCTACAATTTCTGTTTTTCCGCTCAGCTTGCTTACCGCTATTTCCCTCATCGCAGGAGAAGGTTCTATTCCCGATACCTTTAGGCCCTTCTTCAAAAGTCTTTCCGTTAAATTCCCGGTACCCACCCCGAACTCCAGCACATGACCAAAAGCCCGATTGGTGACGCTGTCCAATATGCCATCATAATGTTTAAAAACCTCTTGATACTCAATATCGTGTCCACCAACCGTATCATCATACGATTTCGACCATTCTTCAAATAAATCGATAAATTCTCTGCCCATTTTTAATCACCTTTTATTATAAGATAATAAAACCTATAAGCATACTATGAAATAAACAGAGAAACAGTTCTTGTTTTTAGGCAAATTCATTAGGTTCAGATTCGGACAAAATGGTGTTAAACTAACAGTATCTGAATGTTGGAGGGGAACAGTCATGAGTTTTCAACTCGACTTAAACTTATTCGAAGATAAAATAGAATTTTTCGAGGCAGAAAGCATCAAGAATCTTGAAGAAAAAATCCAATCACAAATTGAAATCAATAAAGCGATCATGCTTCAGGTGGAATCCGTGTCACACCAAATGTATGTAAGTGAAGAAGGCAGACGTTTTTATAGTGCAGTCGTCCACTTTAAAGCTAAAAAATGATCACCATGAAAAACCCCCGAAAAGCGGAATTCCTTTCGGGGGTTTTTCGTTTATACATTTTTTCTGAACATTATCTTTTATCGTTTGTCTTCAGCTCTTCGACTTTTACAGGTTTCCAACCTGATCCGTCCACCCATTCAATATAAACCCGGAAGGTTTTAGGGTTGTCCCCTTCAGAAACCGTACCGATTGCCGTGGTCGGCGAACCGCCGTTTTGCAGCCACCATAGCTTCATGCTGCCTTCATCGATTCCAGCTCCGCTTGCTATCGCTTTACTCATTTCATTCCAATCGACCGAGCCCTTTTCGAAGCTGGTAGTGTGCTCCCCGGATTGCTCCGTTCCTACTGGTTTCCAACTCTCACTTGTATATGTAGACGCAACATTGCCATCGCCGCTGCCTTCCACTTCCACAAGTTGGGCATCTCCTGCTTTTTCTGAATCTGCATCATCTTCAGCCTTCTCTTCTGCATCTTCCTCTGTTGCTTTACTATCTTCTTTTTCGGCATCCTCTTCTGTAGCTTCACTATCACCTACTGCGTCTTCCTTCTCTGAATCCATTTCTTCCTCTTTGCCAGCAGGTTTGTCCACTACTTTCCCTTTTTCTGTCTCGGCGACTTGCTTTGGTTCAGTCGTGGCTTTTTTTGTTTCGGTGCCATCATCACTTAAGAAAATCGAGACTGCGACAATGACGATTAAAATGGAAACGATGGTGATTGCAATATTATATATTTTATTTACTTTTCTTTTTTGATCTCTCTGATTGAAACGTGAGCCCAAGGTCCATTCCTCCCCTTACCATTTCTTACTGCCTCATTTTAACATGATTTAGCCAGAGATAGAAGGGAAGGGTTTCCTACACTTTTCGTCAATTCTCGCTAATGTCCTGGTCCTTCGAGTACAGGACTTTTACAATATCTGAAAAAAGAGGCGTCATGCTGGAACTGTTTTCCTTCGTTTCAAAACTTACGGTAACAAGAGCATATTTGGGATCTTTATATGGAAAGTAGCCTGCAAACCATTTATTGAGCTCCCCTTTTTCGATATTGGTCTGAGCTGTCCCGGACTTGCCGGCGACCTCCACAGGCAAATCTCTCAAGGAAGCGCCCGTCCCTTTCTCTTCCGTCACGACCTTCCTAAGAAGATGCTGCATCTTCATCGCTGTATAGGGTGACAGTTTCTCGCCGCCAATGCTTTGATTGGGAAAATCGACTACGGTCGTACTATTGTTAAATTCGACCTTGGAAACGGCTTTGACCTGTTCCTTCTTACCGCCGCGGGCAATCGTTGCCATCATATTCGCGATCGCGAGCGGCGTCGTTTGGACATCCTGCTGGCCAATTGCCGTTTTGGCAACCATTTTGGGATCTTTTTTTAAATCGTCATCATGCCAGACCTTTCCTGTTTGTTCATGATGCAGCTGAGTGACTTCCGTGTGATATACGTCCCCTTGCCAGCCCGTTTCACCAACCAGCCCTAACATTTTTGCATATTTGTCCAAAAAGTCCGGATCCTTCTCCGCTATTTCCTGTGACAATTCGGCAAACGTCCTATTACAGCTTTGAGCAAAGCTATTTTCAAAATTAAGTACGCCCAGTTCCCTCTGTTTATCCGTTTTGCCGTCTATCGTCAAATTACAGTTAAATGTCCTGGTGGGACTGGCCGCTTCATAATCGATGGCCGCTGCTGCCGTGACCGTTTTAAAGACGGAACCCGGCGTTTTTTGAGTCAGCATCATATTGACGGCCCCTTCGCCATTTGGATCTTTTATATTAAGCGCCGGACGTGATACCATGGCGACGATTTCACTTTTTTCGATATCGATCAGGACGAGACCACCTTTTTTTATCCCGCGTTCATCGACGAGCTTCTCCGCTTTCTCTTGAATTTCTTTATCGATCGTCGTCATGACCTTCACCGGGTAAAGCGGATTTGCTGGTTCCACATATTTAACATCGACACCGAACATCGGTCCTCCGCTGGCGTCCACGTGAAAAACGAGCTTCGATTCCCCAGCGGAAAGCAAGAACTCATCAAAGGTCCTTTGCAGTCCCGTATTGCCTATTTTCGTTTCAGGAGATAAATTCATGTCCGGATAACGTTTTTTCTTTTCCGCATCAGATATATTCGTCGTTCCGATCAATTGTGCTGCAGGCATTCGATCATGATATAATTTCTCATTCACGGCAAAGACCCCGGGAATCTTCAATTCATTGATTGCCTTCGATTGGCTGGACGTCAACTCTATCGGTTCATCCCCGCCAAATACGAATGGTTCATCCGCTTCTTCTATCGCCCTTTTTAACTCCGCTTCCGATTTCCCTATTATCGAGGCCACTTCATCTATGGGCCATGTCATTTTTTTTAGAAAGGGAAAAAGGACGAGCGTCGGGATTTCTTCATGTGCCAGTGGTTCACCATTTCTGTCATAGAACTTTCCTCGTCCATCATCAATCTTTAATATTTGTGAACGCTGATTCACGCTTGCTTCCAACAGGTTCACATCATGCTTTGAAAAAGATTCTGTCGATACAAGTTGGATGTAGGCAAGCCTGCCTATGAGCATCAGCATGAAAGTGGTCAAAAAAAGTGCCAGCAACCTCATTCGTTTCTTTTTCATAAAATACACCTCGATAACCATTGTTGACGAGGTGCGAATTTTTAAACAATTATGAACAAATTTAACGCGGCACTTTTCCATAAGGCTCTTTTCGTAAAGATTGTTGTTTTTAAACGAAACTATTTAAGGTTGATTGGAGCGGAAGTGCGAGACTCCTGCGGGAGCAGCGGGACAGGTGAGACCCCACAGGCGTTTACGCCGAGGAGGCTCACCGCCCGCACCAAGGAAAGCGAGCATCTTGAGGGGAAATCAACCACAACTCACTACTGGTAAATAGCAACAAAGTATGTGAAAACAGCATAAAAAAAGGATGCCCCGATGGACATCCCTTTTGCATTTTATTTAGTCGATGGATACAATCTTGACGCTCATTTCGCCGCCAGGTGTCATGATCGATACCTTGTCGCCGACCCTTTTTCCTATCAGGCTTTTCGCGATCGGGGAATCATTGGAGATTTTTCCTTCGAATGGGTCCGCTTCAACGCTTCCTACGATGGAATATGTTTCTTCGTCACCATTTGGAAGTTCCACGAAGGTTACCGATTTTCCAAGTGAAACTGTATCTGTATTCGAATCATTGCCTTCAATGATTTTTGCATTGCGGATCATGTTTTCGATCGTTGTAATACGTCCTTCAACGAAAGCCTGCTCTTCTTTTGCGGAATCGTATTCTGAGTTCTCGGAAAGGTCGCCAAAACTGCGGGCGATTTTGATTCTTTCCACCACTTCTTTACGTTTAACCGTTTTTAACTGTTCCAGTTCCTGTTCAAGCTTTAACTTACCTTCTTTAGTCATTGGATATTCTTTTTCAATTGCCAAAACCCTTCACTCCTTCTAATTCTTTACAGCAAGCATTCGCTGTGACAAGTTTATGTACTATATCGTGCTTAACCCTAAATCGAGTCAAAATATATAATTGCGCGACTTAAAAAGTCGCGCTTCGATACTAAGAAACAATCCGTTCCTTAGTATATAAACCGACTGCGGTGAGCAGCCGGTTCGTTCTGTATCAAGAATAGAGTATTGCGTTTTCCAACATTTGTCCAGTCTTTCCCAATAAATAAATGGGATTTTTAAATAAACGGAGGAAAATGGCACCTATCATTATTTATGCTATGTTATTACAAAAAAGACTTTTGTTCAAGGATTGTTTGAATTTTTGTCACCATAAGGTCAATCGCCACATGGTTTTGGCCGCCTTCTGGTATGATGATGTCGGCATAACGCTTCGTCGGTTCTATGAACTGATTATGCATCGGACGGACGACACTGATGTATTGTTCGATGACGGAATCTATGGAACGGCCGCGTTCTTTAATATCACGGGTCATCCGGCGAAGGATCCGCAGGTCTGCGTCCGTATCGACATATAGCTTCATATCCATCAGGTCCCGCAGGCGCTCATCCTCCAGTACAAGAATCCCTTCAAGGATGATGACATCCTGTGGCTCAACTGTGATGACTTCTTCCGAGCGCGTATGGATCGAATAATCATAAACCGGTTTTTCTATCGTTTCATAGCGCAGCAATGCGTTAATGTGATCGATTAACAAATCATTATCAAATGCAAGCGGATGATCATAGTTCGTTTTCAGGCGCTCTTCAAAAGGCAGATGACTTTGATCTTTATAATAATAATCTTGTTCGATCATCAAGATGGAATGTCCTTGGAAGAATTCAAAAATGGAACGGGTAACACTTGTTTTACCTGATCCCGACCCTCCGGTAACTCCGATGACCACTGGTTTCTTTCTTGTCATATCAATTCTCCTTCCGCATCATATTGTTCACATAAACTCTATTATCTACTTGAATGCGGACAATTTGAAGCGGATGGCGGGCTGCCTCCAGCTCCTTACCTGACTCATCCCAGATCGTACCGATTTTTTGAGTGAAGTTTTCGATTTCCGGTCCAAAAAACTCCACTTCATCCCCAGGCTTGAAGAAATTACGTTGCTGCATGGTGACGATTTTAGTTTCCTCGTTGTAATCAAGCACCAATCCTGCGAAGTCGAAGCGAGTCTTTACGGTATGATTCCCGAACATTTGCTGTTTATACCCAGGAATTTCCCCTTCCATGAACGATGATGCCGTCTCACGGTTCGCACACTTATCAAGCTCTTCCAGCCATTCTTGTTTAATCTTGAAATTGTCGGGATCGGCACAATACGCATCAATCACTTTACGATACACGCTGACAACCGTTGCAATATAATGAATCGATTTCATTCTTCCTTCGACTTTTAAGCTGTCTATGCCAATTTCAATCATGCCAGGCAGTGATTCAATCAGCTTCAAGTCTTTTGGACTCATTGCGAATGGAGCATCTTCTTTATCGAATAAAGCCTTTTCCCCATCTTGATCCAACTCATATAAATCATAATCCCAACGGCAAGACTGACAGCAGCCGCCGCGGTTCGAATCACGCGCCGTCATATGGTTCGAAAGGGTGCAGCGTCCAGAATAGGCAATGCACATGGCCCCATGAACGAAAGCCTCGATTTCGATATCGACCTTTTCCTTCATTTCACGGATTTCATCAGCACTCGTCTCTCGTGCCAAAACAACACGCTCCAAGCCTTCCTCTTTCCAATACTGAACAGCCTTCCAGTTCGATAGCGATTGCTGTGTGCTTAAATGGATCTCGACTTTCGGAGCGACCCTTTTACAGGTTTCGATGATTAATGGGTCGGCGACGATGATACCATGGACCCCTGCCTCCTGAAGACCTTCCAGATATTCATCAAGACCATCGATATTTTCATTATGTGCGAAGATATTTGTAGTTACATATACTTTGGCACCATACTTATTAGCGAATTCGACGCCTTCCTTCATTTCCTCAAACGTGAAGTTACCGGCATTGGAACGAAGGCCATATTCCTGACCGCCAATGAACACGGCATCCGCGCCGTAATGAACGGCAATTTTTAATTTTTCCAGGTTGCCGGCCGGAGCCAGCAATTCCGGTTTTTTTACAATGACTCTCTTTCCATCAACGATCTTGGAAATTTTATCAGCAATAGCATTCAAGGCTATTCCTCCTCTTTCTCTTACCCTTTTCTTTAATAAACCGATTCTTTAAAGAAGAACCCAGTATCCAACTCACGGTTATCCGGCTGAACCGCTTTGACTTTTTCAAAAAGTTCCGATTTGATATCATCATAGCGGTCAGGGTCTTCAGCACATACGTCAATCGCTTCCCGATATAACCTTGTCATTTCAATGACATATTCCGGAGTTTGCAGTAACCCTTCGATTTTCAGTGAATCAATTTCCGCTTCAATCAATTCCTGAAGTTCATCAATCATGCACATATCATTCGGACTCATGATATGTGTACCATTTTCATCTTCATAAATCGGGTATTTATTTTCGCGTTCCTTATCATGCAAGAACATATTTCTTTGTTCCTTCCGATTTTCCACTTCCAATGCCTTGCCTTGGTATTCAAAGTAATTACCTAGGAGCGTTCGCTTCGATTGGAACATGCATGTCATGCCATGCACTTGCACTTCAATCTCCACTTCGGCATTTTCCTTCATTTCCACGATCTCGTCCAGACTTATTTCACGGGCAGCAACGGCACGGACAGCACCGCGTTTTCCCCAGTAATTACATGTGTACCAGTTCGTTACCGTCATCTCCGTATTCCAGTGCAGGGGCATATCAGGTGCCACGGCACGGACAGCCATCAAGACTGCGGGATCACCGAAAATGATCCGGTCGGCACCAGCCTCTTTGAGGAATGTAACATACCCTTCAAGCTCGTCCACTTTTTCATTATGAAAAATGGCGTTCATGGATACGTACACTTTCTTGCCAGCAGCATGTGCAAGTTCAATTGCCTTCTCTACATCTTCACGATTGAACTCCCCTGCCAGCCTTAGTGCATAACGTTGTTCGCCAATGACAAAGGCATCAGCGCCAGCATCGATGAGTTCTGTTATATGATCGACACTTGTCGGAGTCACGAGTAATTCAGGCTTTTTCATTTTTGTCACCTCTATGTTTACTAATGGCCACACCATCACCAATCGGCAAAATTACAGTATCGAAATGGGGATGGTCATGTAACCAGATGTTAAAGTCTCTGATTTTTTTGATAAGAGCTCGCTTTCTTCTCGTCATTTCCATTTCTTCAATGTTTTCGGCAACCAAGCCTTTGAATAAAACATTGTCAGTAATGATGATGCCAGCATCAGCAAGGAATGGTTCAAACAGTTCAAAGAATCGCTTGTACTGCCCTTTAGCTGCATCAACGAAGATGATATCGAACGGGCCATGCTCCATCACTTTCGGTCCCGCTTCAAGGGCATCCCCTTCAATGAGGGTGATCCTTTCCGACAGTCCTGCCTTCATGAAGTTAGCCTTTGCCTGCTCAATGCGGGCTTCATTCCGTTCAAGTGTGACGATTTGAGCTTCCGGAAGGGTCTCAGCCATCCTTATGGCCGAATAGCCAATTGCCGAACCTACTTCCAATATCGCTTTTGGCTGATGAAGCCTTAAAATCTGAAGCAACACTTCAATTCCTTCGGGCTCCATGATCGGCACATTATTTTCCATCGCAAAATCTTCCAACTCCTTAAGCAAACCCGTACGCTCCGGAATTAAGGAATGAAGATATTGTTCTATTTTTCCGTTCAAAACGTTTCCTCCATTTATAAGGAAAACAAAAGCGCTTGGTCAGTAATATGAAAAAATTGATTAAACAATTTCTTCACAAGGAGCTGAAACAAGTATGCTTGACGATCTACATTTCCTTATCTTTCAAAATAAAACCCGGCATTCGCCGAGTTACGTCACCGATAAGAATCGGATCAAAAATTCACTTGTACTATTCTATCATAAAAACAAGGGGAAAGTAATATCTCTCCCCCCTCGGTGTCCTTGCATTTTTTTATTTATTTATTGGAAATATGCTCTGCCTTTTTGTTATTGTGGTCATCCAAGGTCTTGGAGTAAAGGACTTCCCCTTCAGGTGTTGCCAAAAAGTACAGGTAATCCGTTTTCTCAGGTTTCAATACCGCATCGATCGATGTCGTTCCGGCATTTGCAATCGGCCCTGGCGGAAGCCCCTTGTTCTTATACGTATTATAAGGGGATTTCACCTCAAGGTCTTTATAATACACCCTGCTCTTATGTGAACCCTTCGCATACAAAACGGTCGGATCCGTTTGAAGCGGCATATCTTCCTTAATACGATTGTAAAAGACGGAAGCTATCTTTCCGCGATCGACTTGTGCCGTCGCCTCTTCTTCGACAAGCGAAGCGAAGGTCAGCATCTCGTGTACGGAATAATCGTTCTTGTCCATTTGGCCCTCGTAAGCCTGCAAAGTCTCTTCGGTTTTCTTCAGCATCTCGATGACGATCGACTCCAGGGTCGGCTTTTCTTCATAAAAGTCATAAGTAGCTGGGAAAAGGTACCCTTCCAGCGGATATAAAACCTTTTCATTTTCAATTTCCGAGGTCAATAGCTGCGGAAATTGCTCTTGCATGGAATTAACGAACTTCTTATCATTCAATTTCTTGAAGACCTTTTTCGGATCTTCACCCGTCTTCCCCGCGATGATATCGGCAATTTGGATTAGCTGCTTCCCTTCAGGAATCGTTATCTTCATTGCCGCTTCCTTCATGAGTTTTCCGGTTTTGATGCTTGTGACAATATCTTCAATCGGCATCGAAGGTGATAATTTATACTCCCCTGCCTGAAAACCGGATTCATTGCGGAATTTAATATAATATTTGAATACGCGTGCGTCCTTGATTATTCCCTGCTCTTCAAGCAGAGTTGAAATTCCGTTAACGGATGAACCGATCGGGATTTTCACTTTCTTGATGGTGTCATCATCCGGATCGACTGGTTTCATGGCTGAGTTGATATATAAAAAGCCCACAAGACCAACTATCCCGATTAGTAAAATAAGCGAAGCGATCGTAATCATGATGATTTTACGAACCAGCTTGGCTTCTCCTTGCTGTTCTAACAATTTCATTCGGATATGTTCCTTTTTAGATAGATTTTTATCTTTTTCATCCATGTTCATTCCCCCTGCAAACTCACACCAACTACAGAATGGTTTCTAGATGATGCTTTTCTCTAATTAATCTTTGCTTCGAACATTATACTAAAATCAACAAATAATTACATGTTTTTTGCAAAACTACATTCATCAATACTCTATTTATGGCAAAAATGCACTAGTTTTGTCAATATACAGGTATTATTTAATAGGAAAATAGTGATATCTTTGTCTAAAGTTTTTTTGAGGGTATCTTGATTTCCTCTCCAGGCATTTCCTTTGACGCGTTTTTCCCACAGAGACCCCCTACCTTACTCCCCAATCAACTATTTATTAACTTAGAAACCATACTCGAGGAGTTGATGGTGCTGCTTGGGGTCAGTTGGTTCGGGAACATCATTTGATGAAAGATATGTTTCCGAATCCTTTTGCCCACAGTCTTTTTATGACTTGTACAATTTAGACGTTGATTTACGCTCCAGGGACTCGCTTTCCGCGGGCGGTCCGCCCTCTGCGCTTTTGCGCCTTTGGGGTCTCCCTTGGACACGTATTCCCGCAGGAGTCTCGCCCCTTCCGTTCCAATCAACTTTGTAAAAATTCAGTTTGTAACCCTTTTGTCTAAAAAAGTGGCTCGGAATGTCACAGCTGAACAATGAAATGTTATTTGGTGGTGGACTTACTTTCCACTTCAGGTTCTCGCTTTCCGCGGTCTGTCCGCCCTCGGCGTCCGCATGCGGGGTCTCCCCTAGACGCGCTTTTCCCGCATTAGTCCCGCACTTTACTCTCCAATCAACTTTGTTTTAATTATTTACTCAGCTTAAAAATTTGTTCCCTGCATGTATTAGGCATTTCAAGAAATAGCAGGAATATTCATATAGGAATGCCATAATGATTTGAGGAAAAGGAAAGGTGTGAAGGAGTTGGATCAGTATTATTTTGTAGGTTGGGGGACATTGGCACTCATAAACGCCGGACTTGCTCAAGGAAAAAATAGAACGGCGCTGAATTGGTTCTTGCTATCATTATTTTTGGGTCCGTTCGCTACTTTTATGCTTTTATTCGCAAAGAAAAGATAAGGGGTTACTGGTACAAAAATGAAAAAACGATCTTCATGTCCACAGTTTATTATGGGTTTGTACAATTTGAACGTGATTTCCACTCCAGGTACTCGCTTTCCGCGGGCGGTCTCGGGAGCCTCCTCGGCTTTCGCCTGCGGGGGCTCCTTAGACACGCTTTTCCCGCAGGAGTCTCGCACCTTCCGTTCCAATAAAATTTTATAAAAAATTCAGATTGTAACCCTTTTGGCTCGGAATGTCACAACCCGACCATAAAATGTTATTGGTGTTAGACTGAAATTTCCACTCCAGGTACTCGCTTTCCACGGGCGGTCTCGGGAGCCTCCCTTGCTTCCGCCTGCGGGGTCTCCTTAGACACGCTTTTCCCGCAGAGGTCTCGCACACCCGCCCCCATCAATTTTGTTATTAAATTTTAGATGAAGTTCCTTTCAAAAAAAAGGCTATTTTCATACTTTGATGCTATTTACGAAGTAGTGCAGTGTGGTTGATTTCCCCTCCAGGTGCTCGCTTTCCTTGGTGCGGGCGGTGAGCCTCCTCGGCGTAAACGCCTGTGGGGTCTCACCTGTCCCGCTGCTCCCGCAGGAGTCTCGCACTTCCGCTCCAATCAACCTAAAATAGTTTCGTTTTAAAAGCAACAATCTTTACGAAAAGAGCAAAAAAAAACCGACCTTTAGGGGCCGGTTTTTTTCTTTTATTCTTCTTCCGCTTCTTCTTGGTCAAGGAATGTATTTAACATTTCTTCGACAAGATCCCACTCTTCTTCTGTTTCGATCGGTGTAAGTTCACCATCTTTATTATCTTCGCTCGGTACGAATGATGAAGCGTGGATTTCAATTTCTTCCTCTTCATCTTCTGCAGACATCGGATAGTAAAGTACATAAGATTTGTTGAATTTATCTGAGTCGAATGTGAAAAGGATTTCGCAAAGCTGCTCGTTTCCGTTTTCATCTACTACTGTAATGTTGTTTTCGCCGTGTTCCATTTGTATTCACCTCATATTGAATTTGTTTGTCTGTCCAAGAATCCTTGCAGAATCATGACAGCTGCCATTTTATCAATGACTTTCTTGCGTTTGCTTCGGCTCACGTCCGCCTCAAGAAGGACACGTTCAGCCGCCATAGTTGTCAACCGTTCATCCCAGAGAAACACCGGCAGCTTGAATTTGTTTTCTAATCGTTTAGCGAAATCTTGGCTGATTTCGCCTCGCGGTCCAACAGTCCCATTCATGTTCTTAGGTAAACCGAGGACAATTTTAGAAACATCATGCTCTTTTATTATTTCATTGAGGCGTTTAAAGCCGAAGTCATTTCCAGCTTCGTTAATTTTGATCGTTTCCAATCCTTGTGCAGTCCAGCCCATCGCGTCGCTCAGGGCGACGCCGATGGTTTTTGAACCTAAATCAAGTCCCATTGTGCGCATTAGTATTCCTCTCGATGGTTCTTAAGATACGATTTAACCAATTCTTCGATGATTTCATCGCGTTCAAGCTTACGAATAATGTTTCGAGCATCCATATGGCGCGGGATGTAGGCCGGGTCACCAGATAATAGATAACCGACAATCTGGTTTATCGGGTTATAACCTTTTTCCTGAAGTGCAACATACACTTGAGACAATACTTCTTGTACATCTCTTTCGAATGGTTCTTCGGGAAAATTAAATTTCATCGTTTTATCAAAGGAACTCATTAACATGCACCTCTCCTCAGCGTCCAAATCCACTATTACCTACATTGTACAACACTTTCCATTGATTATGAAATCGATAAGACCCATTCTTCAACAAAATTAAGTGCTGCATCCAATTTTTCAGGGTCTTTTCCGCCGGCTTGGGCCATATCTGGACGTCCGCCACCTCCACCGCCGCAACGGGAAGCAACTTCTTTGACCAATTTACCAGCATGGAAACCGCGGTCGATGTAATCCTTGGTCACCCCGGCAATCAAATTGACTTTATCACCTTGGGCCGAACCTAATACGATAATGACAGAATCGAGCTTTTGTTTCAAATCATCCGCCATGGCACGCAGATTATTCATGTCAGTAGCTTGAACCTTCGCCACCAATACTTGAACACCATTTACGTCTTTTACGTTAGAAACAAGGCTGCTTGCTTCAATATTACTTAATTTTGCAGTAAGGCTTTCATTCTCGCGATGAAGATCCTTCACTTCAGCCAGTACCGTTTCAATTCTTGATGGTACGTCTTTCAAGTTCGTTTTCAATTTAGCAGCCGCGTCCTTCAAGACTCCGATTTGATCGGTCATCAATTTGTACGCCCCGGCACCCGTTACCGCTTCTATACGGCGAGTTCCTGCACCGATGCCGCTTTCGGAAACGATTTTGAACAAGCCGATCACCGCTGTATTCGGAACGTGGACACCGCCGCAAAGTTCCAAGCTGTAATCGCCTATTTGAACGACACGTACAATCTTGCCGTATTTTTCGCCGAACAAGGCCATTGCGCCCATAGCCTTGGCTTCTTCGATGTTTTTATAATCCGTATTCACTTGTAAGCTTTGCCAAATCTTTTCATTTACAATCGTTTCGATTTGTTCAATCTCTTCCGCCGTTATCTGGCCAAAATGAGAGAAATCGAAGCGAAGGCGCTCAGCCTGTACGAGTGAACCCGCTTGGTTGACATGTGTACCAAGCACATCTTTCAACGCCTGATGCAAAAGGTGCGTCGCTGTATGGTTTTTCGTGATATGGATGCGATTTTCTTGATTTACCGCAGCAACGATATGGGAATCTGCTGTTAACGTACCGGCAGTAACTGCTACACGGTGCAGATTTTGGCCATTAGGAGCTTTTTGGACATCAAGGACATCAACCTTCACCGATTCACTGGCCATCGTTCCTATATCGGCTATTTGTCCGCCGCTTTCCGCGTAGAAAGGAGTCTTGTCCAATATCACTTGAACTTCTTCTCCTTCTTGTGCCTCGGTTACAAGCTCGCCATTTTTAATGATGGCAGCAACTTTGGCTTCGACAGCAACTTGATCATATCCGACAAATTCACTTTCAACTTTAATATCGCCCAATACCCCGCCTTGGATTTGCATGGAATCAACATCTTGACGCGCTGAACGGGCACGTTCACGCTGTGCATCCATCTCTTTTTCAAATCCAGCTTGATCGACCGCCATGCCTTCTTCTTCAGCATATTCTTCCGTTAACTCAATCGGGAAGCCATATGTGTCATATAAACGGAATGCATCGCTGCCCGGAATGGTCGTATTGCCTTTTTCCTTTTCCTTTTTAATGACCTCAGAAAGGATGGACAGTCCATCATTCAGGGTTTCATGGAATCGTTCTTCTTCATTCTTGATTACTTTTGCAATGAATTCTTTATTCTTGAGGACTTCAGGATAGAAGTCTTTCATGATTTCACCGACGACCGTCACAAGCTCGAACATGAATGGTCGGTTGATGTTGATTTGCTTAGCATATCGAACCGCTCTGCGAAGTAAACGGCGCAATACATAACCACGGCCTTCGTTGGATGGAAGAGCCCCGTCACCTACTGCAAAGGCTACCGTACGAATATGGTCTGCAATAACTTTGAATGCCACATCTTTTTCTGAATCAACACCATATTTCACATCGGATATCTCTTCGACTGCGCGGATGATTGGCATGAATAAATCTGTATCATAGTTCGTCGCCACATCTTGAACGACGGAAGCCATACGTTCAAGGCCCATCCCTGTATCGATATTTTTCTTTGGAAGCGGTGTATAAGAACCGTCCGGATTATGGTTGAATTGAGAAAAAACAAGATTCCATACTTCCAGATGACGTTCATTTTCCCCGCCTGGATATAGTTCCGGATCATTCGGATCATCGCCATATGCTGGTCCGCGATCATAAAAAATCTCCGTATTCGGACCGCTTGGACCTTCCCCGATATCCCAGAAGTTTTCTTCCAGGCGAATGATCCTTTCAGCAGGAACACCGATTTTCTTATTCCAAAGTTCGAATGCTTCATCATCTTCAGGATGGATCGTCACAGCCAATTTATCTTTGTCGAACCCAATCCATTTTTCATCGGTCAAAAATTCCCATGCCCATGTAATGGCTTCTTCTTTGAAATATTCACCAATGGAGAAGTTTCCGAGCATTTCGAAAAACGTATGATGACGTGCCGTTTTTCCCACGTTTTCAATATCGTTTGTACGGATCGCCTTTTGAGCATTCGTAATCCTTGGATTTTCAGGAATCACCCGTCCATCAAAATATTTCTTTAAAGTCGCCACCCCGGAATTGATCCAAAGCAATGATGGATCTTCATGAGGAACCAATGACGCACTTGGTTCGATGTTATGTCCTTTTTCACTAAAAAAGTCTAAATACATTTGGCGGATTTGAGCACCAGTTAAATACTTCATATATATATCCTCCTTTTAAAAATTATGTAATTTTGAGCACACAAAAAACCCCCATCCCAAAAACAGGGACGAGAGTTGACTCGCGGTACCACCCTGATTATGGACGCAGGAATTCATCCCAGGTCCATCACCTTCATAAAAGCCTTAACGCGGCGTGACGGCAGGTATTAGCTGCTCTCAGGACTAGCTTTCTGCTGCTCTTCACCTGGCAGTCCCTTTCAGCCTGGGGGACCCCTCTCTTTAGATGGACTTCAGCATACTTCATCCTTCAACGAATTATCTTATGTTATGGATTATATTCACAAGACTTTTATTTGTCAATAAGGGGCGGCTTCTTTCTAAAGTGAACGCGGGCATGAAGTACAAAAACTTTCAACACAGCCAAGATTGGAATCGAAAGGACCATGCCGACAATACCGCCTATTTCGCCTCCGGCCAATAATGCAAGCATGATGAACAGCGGATGCATATGAAGGCTTTTACCGACTATTAGCGGAGACAGGATATTTCCTTCGAGAAATTGAAGGACAAGCACGATGACCGCGATGATCAACACCATTTTCACTGACATTGTCGCGGCGATGACCACAGCAGGAATGGCCCCAATAATCGGTCCGAAATACGGAATCACATTCGTTATTCCGATTATCGCCCCCAAAAGAAGCGGATATTTCATTCCGGCTATCCAGAAGAGCAGCGAGGAAATCAAGCCGATCACGACACAGACGATGATTTGTCCGCGGATATAGCCGCCAAGCGATGCATCGACATCACGAACGAATGCCCGACCCTGATTGCGCCATTTTTTCGGGGTCATATACCATGCCATTTTTTTTAAAACGGTGAAATCTTTCAGGATATAAAAAGCAATGAAGGGAATCAACGCAATCAGGACGATGAAATCAATCATCTTCATTGCATACTCCATCGCCTTTTCAGGTATACGCTTCAGCCAGCCTTCGAAAAGGGTGACACCCTCTTCGAATCTTTCATGAATTCCGAACGGCCAGGCCGCCGTTTGATGATTGAGTTTATCAATCCTGCCCCGGTACTGTTCAACCAGTTCCGGCACGCTTTCCGACAGCTCGCGAACCTGGCTGACGATCACTGGAATCCCTTTATAAACGGCAAAACCGATCCCCCCGAAAAACAACAAATAGATGATCGTGATCGAAAGCCAGCGACGCATCCCTTTCTCATTCAAATATTCCACTACAGGGTGCAGCAAGTAACTGATGAACGCACCGACCAAAAAGGGCAGCAGCACCGTCACACATACAGTAACGGCAGGTCCCCACATGGGCTTAAGTTTCATAAAAATATAGATGACGAAAAATAAGAGCAATAAAAAACCCAGGCGATAAAACCACTTTAGCCGAATACTCACAATAAACACCCCCCGCTCATTTATTCTTCGAAAGGCGGAAGGTTTTCATACATAAAAAAGAGTGCCCTCATTATCAGGACACCCATTCCTGCTATAATAATGACTTTAATCTTTTGCGTATTTTCTTCATGTTCCGTTTGATCATCTTCGAGTTCATCAAGTCCGAACCCATATTCATTAGAGTATTGCGTGAACGTCTAGCCATTGCAAACACCTCTTCCGTTATTTACATACCGAAGCGGCGGTCATTTTCCTCAAACAAATCGTCCAATGAGCTTAAACTTCCATCTTCCTCGACTTGGTGCGTATTGATGAGCCCTTCGGACAGAGTCATTTCAATAAAGCAATTCCAACAATAATATTGATTTACGCCAATCTTCCCAACATCTTTACTGCGGCAATTCGGACATTTAATTTCCAAAATGGACACCTCACTGTTCATAAACTGAAACAATGATGGTATCCTTCCCTAATGCAGGCGGCTGTTTTGATTCTATCACTGTCGACTCCGAGAAAAACCCATCCGTTGTTTCATACGCTATAATCGTGCCCATTTTTTCCTTGAAATATACATCCTGCAGTAAACCAAGTTCTTCGCCCATTTCTGAAAACAGCATGCGTCCCAATACTTCGTCCTTCGAAAGGCAAATGGAATCCGCAGGCACTTTCCTTAAGGTTGAATCTTGGTGGCTGATGACGATCCCATCTGGTCCGAATGAAGAAATCTCGTCAAGTTTCAAATGAAAAGCTCTTTTGAACAATGCTTGCTGATGAACGACCAAGCCCGTTACCTGTCCCATTTCGGAAATTGATAAATCGTGGACCGTACCGATTCTTTCTCCTTTGATTGTGAAAACCGGCATTCCTTTCAATAAAGAAAACGTCCGCAAGGTCATCCCGCCTTTCCGAACATTTTTATTATCTCTTTACTACTGAAAATAGATGTGCTGAAAGGTTTTCCATTGTTGGTCCGACACAGGGGCCATACATAAAAAAAGGCTGTTTTCACATACTTTGTTGCTATTTACCAGGTAGTGAGTTGTGGTTGATTTCCCCTCCAGATGCTCGCTTTCCGCGGGGCGGGCGGTGAGCCTCCTCGGCGTAAACGCCTGTGGGGTCTCACCTGTCCCGCTGCTCCCGCAGGAGTCTCGCACTTTCGCTCCAATCAACCTTAAATAGTTTCGTTTTAAAAACAACAATCTTTACGAAATGAGCCTAAAAAAAAGACCGGTTTCCCGGTCAGATCCACTGCTTTACCAGCCCCTGCTGGCACCTCCGCCGCCGGAACTTCCTCCGCCGCCGCCCCGTGGACCGCCGCTTCCGCCTCCACGGCCGCCGCCGCCGCGACTTATGAATATCAAAAGGATATTGATTAGCGTTTGAAGGAAAAACCCTTTAAAGAACTTGGCATCGAGGATGAATATGATGATGACGACGATGATAATGAGGAAAATCTGTAAACCTGATGGCTGAAAGGTTTCTGACTCGGGCTGAACGGAGAGATCTTGATAAAACTCGTCACCTAGGTTGTATTCTTTCGTGACGTCATTATATACAGCCTTATAGGTCTCCGTCAGGGCAACATCATATTTACCCTTTTTCAGCGCGGGGATAGCCACATCATCCAAAATCTGTCCAGATTTTATATCGGTGATGGCCCCTTCCAAACCGTACCCCACTTCAATACGGATTTTCTGTTCTTCCATGGCCAGCACGATGAGGACTCCATTGTTCAGCTCTGCATCACCAAGCTTGAATGATCTTAATGCCTCGACCGAGTACTCCTCGATCTCGGATCCTTCCATCGAATCAACCGTCAAAATGGAAATTTGTGCTTTTGTGGCATCATCCAATCGTTTCCCAAGTTCGATGAGTTCCGATTTTTCCTGATCATCCAGGACTCCAGCGAAGTCCTGAACATATATATCCCCAACTGGTTCAGGAATGTTAGGTTGTGCTGCGGCCACGTTTGCTAAACTGAACGTGAGAATGAAGAATAGCGCAAACACAGCGAGTTTTTTCATTATTTATCGCTCCCGAAATCAACCTTTGGCGTTTCTTTTTCTTGATCGGTCACTTCAAAATATGGTTTGGCATCGAACCCGAACGCTCCTGCCATCATATTCTTCGGAAAGCGTTTAATCATCTTATTATAGTTGGTAACTTCATCATTATAATCTTTTCGTGCTACCGTAAGCCGATTTTCCGTGCCTTCCAAACTATCCATGAGGCCCTTAAAGTTCTCATTGGCCTTTAAGTCCGGATAGTTCTCGACAACAACCAAAAGACGGCTCAAGGCCCCGCTCAATTCTTGATCGGCTTCAATTGCATCTTCGGTCGAATTGGCACCTGCCAGCTTCGAGCGTGCATCACTCACCGCTTTAATGGCTTCCGTTTCATGCGAGGCATAACCCTTCACCGTTTCAACAAGATTCGGAATCAAATCCGCTCTTCGTTTTAATTGGTTATCCACCTGTGACCATTTATTATCGACGTCTTCACTGGCACTAACAAGTCCGTTGTACGAAGATGCGCCATAAATGACCAGTAAAACGACAACGACTATCCCGATTATCCAACCCTTTTTCATCAAATCCCCCCTGCTTACATATAAGTTATATCCTTATTAGTTCCACCAAAACCATGAATTTTAAACAAAATCAATCAAAAAGTACCTACATAAAATCATATGGCGTGACATTCTCCATCCCGATCATCGGGTCAGCATGCATAAGAATATCAAGATAACTTGCCTCTTGATGCACCTCTCCCTTTTCAACCGGCATTTCTTCTTCACTCAAGATCTCCCTCAGCTTTTCACGCAAAGTCGTTTTCCGGCGCATCTCATCATTACGTTCGATCCCTAAACGGAATGCATCTTCTTCACCACATAGGATCAAGAAATTTTTACTGCGGGTAATCGCCGTATACAATAAATTACGGCGGAGCATCCGGTAATAACTTTTCACTACAGGTAAAATGACGATGGGGAATTCGCTTCCCTGCGACTTATGGATGGAGCAGCAATAGGCATGTGTGATCTGGTTCAAATCCTGCTTCGTGTAAGTCACTTCGATGCCTTCGAACGATATGATCACTTTATCGACAGAATCGGTATTTTCTTTAGCGAACAATATGGACACGATTTCCCCCATATCGCCATTAAAGACACCCTCCTCTGGCTGGTTCACCAGTTGAAGCACCTTATCTCCGGTTCTGTATATCACATCGCCGAATTTTATTTCCCGCCGCTTTTCATTCGCATTGCTATTGAACACTTCCTGAAGCATTTTATTCAGTGCATCAATTCCGGCAGGCCCTCTATACATGGGAGCCAGCACCTGGATATCTTTGGCCGTGAAGCCTTTCGTCCTGGCATTGGCAACCACTTTCTCGATCACTTGGGGGATTTGATTGGTTTGGCAGCGAATGAACGATCGATCTTCCTGCTGTTTCGTGACATCATCCGGAAGCCTTCCTTTTTTGATTTCATGGGCCAATTCAATGATCGATGACCCATCAGCTTGACGATATATATGTTCGAGACTGACAGTCGGTACACAATTCGATGCAAGCAAATCCTTTAAAACCTGCCCAGGTCCAACAGATGGCAGCTGATCTTCATCACCAACCAAAATCACCTGGACATTTTCCGGCAGAGCTTTAAATAATTGATGGGCCAGCCACGTATCCACCATCGAAACCTCATCGATGATCACGATACGGCCATCCAGCTGATTATCCTCATCATGGGAAAAGCCTTCACTTCCGTTCCACCCCAGCAAACGGTGGATCGTGACTGCGGGGAGCCCCGTCGACTCGGCCATGCGTTTCGCTGCACGGCCAGTAGGAGCCGCAAGTACAAATGGAAAGGGATCGCTTCCTTCTTTTTTATAATCGTTAATGTCCATGGATACACCATGCAGCTCTGCATATAGCTCAACGATGCCTTTGATGACTGTTGTCTTACCGGTACCAGGTCCCCCAGTCAAGATTAACATCGGCGATTGCAAGGCTGTCTGGATCGCTTCCTTTTGGGCCGGGGCATAGGAAACATCCAGCCGCTCTTCCAGCTCCCCAAGTGCCAGCAAGAACTCCGATTCGGGGAACTGGTCCTCATACTCGGTTTGAGCAAGCAGCCGCTTAATGTTCATCACGATTCCCTTTTCCGAATAGAATAGCGAAGGCGGATAAATTCGTTGATCCTCGACAACGATTTTCCCCTCTTGCGTCAATTCGATTATTTCCGAGGAAATGTTGGTGAACTCAATACGATCCCGTTTATTTTCCTCCAGCAGCCGTTTGACCGCTTCCAAAAGCTGCTCGGCTTCTATGTATATATTTCCGTCCTGGAGGCATTGGGATTCAAGCGTATACAAGCACGCAGCCTTGATTCGGTCGGGGTGGCTGCCGGAAATGCCCAGCTGATGCCCAAGCTCATCCGCCCGTCCAAACCCAATCCCTTCAATATCCTCTACGAGCTTATACGGATTCCCCTGAACCATCGTGATCGTATCCTGCTTATACATTTGATAAATTTTCATCGACAGCTGCGGACCGAAGCCATATTGATTCAAGGCGATCATCACCTGCTCCAGACCTTGATGCTCGACTAATGTATCATAGAGGCCTTTTGCCTTTTCCCCTGATAGCTTCGGGATATCATCAAGCAGCGAAGGCTGAGCCAGAATTTTTGAAATGGCCTTATCACCCAGTGTCTCAACAATGCTTTCGGCTGTTTTTTTCCCAATGCCCTTGAAAAGGTCACCTGATAAATAACTGACGATGCCTTCCTTGGATTGAGGCAGATCCTTGCGAAAATGCTCTACATGGAATTGAAGGCCAAAACGCGGATGTTCCTTCATGGCCCCATAAAAAATATAGATCTCATCCTCATGCATCCTTGGAAAATAACCTGTTACGACCGCTTCCTTCTCTTCATAATCCAGATTCGTTTCATGCACACGAATTCTCACAACCGAGTACATATTTTCTTCATTATGAAAGATCGTCACTAAATGACTGCCTTTCATGAACTTTTTCTCTTCTGAAAACAAATCCAACGAATCTTGCTGGCTCAACTCTTCTCCCCACCTTTCCATGCATATGCTTTTTATTTACTCAGCATTCATTTCTTCCATCAGTTTCTTACCGTGCGCAGCAAGCATATGGTCAGGCTGTGCTTCCAAAGCCTTATCAAAATAAACCATCGCGGCTTTCGCATCCTCACGATACCCTGCAAACGCAACACCTAAATTATAATAAGCATCCGCATGGCCCGGATCCTGTTCCACAACTTTATTCAGTTGATTGATCAATTCATCATACAATTCCGCATTAGCAAGACATAACGCATATTGGAATCTTGCATCAACATCCTCAGGGCTCAGCTCCACCGTTCTCTGCAGATAAGGCATCGCCAATTTCGGTTGATCCAATGCCATCAATGTCAATCCAAGCATGAAGTAAGCATCGCTGTTATCCAAGCCTAGACGGATGGCCTTTTCAAACATATCCTTCGCTTCGACCAATTTAGAATCGGATTCATAATATAAGTTTCCTAATGAATAGTACGCCGCTGCTGCATTTTCATCCAGCTCGATCGCCTTTTTGTAAAACTTGACCGCTTTATCCGTTTCACCCACGGCAGTCAATACATTCCCAAAGTTTATGTAAGCAACAGGCTCATTCGGATTTTCCTCGATCGCCTCATTAAAAACTTTCGCCGCTTCTTCGTATTTCCCTTGCTGCATAAATTCAATACCTTGTTGATTCTTATCCATATCCATTCACACTCCATTTTTATATTAAAAAGTATAGCATAAGCCAGTGGTCGAATTCAGGCGGTCACCCGCAATCCAAAAGAAGTCCCCAACCGCAAACACAGCTGGGGACATGATTATTTTACCCTACGTAAGTCAGTTTTTCACCTTTTTTAAATACTTCATCAATCGTACCGCCGCCAAGGCACACTTCACCATCATAGAAGACGACTGCTTGTCCAGGTGTGATCGCACGGACTGGCTCGTCAAAGATGACTTCGACATCACCATTGTCCAAGACCTTCACCTTAACACCGCTATCGTCCTGACGGTACCTGAATTTTGCCGTGCATGTGAATTCATCGGCAGGCGCATGTTCCGCTACCCAGCTGACATTGACTGCACGAAGGGAATTGGAATACAGCACATCATTATCAAAGCCTTGACACACATACAATACATTGCGCTTCAAGTCTTTTCCCGCAACAAACCAAGGATCGCCGCTGCCGCCAATTCCCAGACCGTGACGCTGACCGATCGTGTAATACATCAATCCGTCATGCTTGCCCATTACCTTGCCATCCATCGTGACCATATCACCCGGCTGAGCTGGGAGGTAATTGCTTAAAAACTCTTTGAAATTGCGTTCACCGATAAAACAGATTCCTGTAGAATCTTTTTTCGTTGCCGTGGCAAGACCCGCTTCTTTCGCAATTTCACGGACTTCCTTCTTATCAATATGTCCAAGCGGAAACATGACTTTTTCCAACTGTTCTTGAGTAAGCTGGTTCAAGAAGTACGTTTGATCTTTATTATTATCGACACCGCGCAGCATTTTGTATTCGCCATCCCGGTATTCAACCTGTGCGTAATGACCTGTAGCCACATAGTCGGCACCAAGGCTTACCGCATGTTCAAGAAAAGCCTTGAACTTGATTTCCTTATTGCACATTACATCCGGATTCGGGGTACGGCCCGCTTTATACTCATCCAGGAAATAAGTGAAAACTTTATCCCAATACTGCTTCTCGAAATTGACCGCATAATAAGGGATGCCGATTTGATTACAAACGGCAATTACATCATTGTAATCTTCGGTTGCCGTACAGACTCCGTTTTCATCTGTATCATCCCAGTTCTTCATGAAAATCCCGACCACATCATAGCCTTGATTCTTCAATAGCAGGGCTGACACAGAAGAATCCACGCCTCCTGACATACCCACGACGACGCGGGTGTCCTGTGGTGCTTTTCTCATTCTGTCACCTCATTTATTTTAAAGTAAGAATTATCTTCTCACTAATCTATTAACGATTTTAACGGTGGTTTCTGCCGCCTGCCTTACTTCCTCTTCCGTGTTGTTCAGACCGAAGCTGAAACGGATCGAATTCTTCGTCCGCTCCGAATCTTTCCCGAACATCGCCACAAGCACATGCGACGGATCGATTGACCCGGCAGTACAAGCGGATCCGCTCGATACAGCAACACCTGCCAAGTCCATATTTACGAGCATCGATTCCACATTCGTACCCGGAAAACTAACATTCAGCAAATGCGGCAGCGACTGTTCCATGGATCCGTTAATTTCATATTGTACATCCGCCTCATCAAAGACGGCAAGCAATACGTCTTTGAATCGCTTGTATTGCTCCTTTTTCTTTTCCATCGTGCTCTGTGCAATTGAAACAGCTTCTGAAAAACCGGCAATTGCCGGTACACTCTCCGTACCAGCACGGCGCTTGCGTTCTTGCTCCCCGCCATATAAATGCGGATTCAGCTTCAACCCTTCACGAATGTAAAGAAAGCCAATTCCCTTGGGACCGTTGATTTTATGCGCGGATACACTAAGCAAATCCACACCCAGCTCACGAACGTCGATAGAGATCAAACCATATGCCTGGACCGCATCCGTATGGAAAATGGCTTGATGACCCTTGAGCACCTGCCCTATTTCAGCAATCGGCTGGATCGTACCCACCTCATTATTGCCGAACATGACCGAAACCAAAATCGTGTCGTCCCTCAATGCCGCCTTTAAATCGGCAATTGAAATAAGCCCCGCCTCATTCACAGGTAAATATGTGACCTCAAAGCCAGACTTCTCAAGGTATTGGCAAGTATGCAAGACCGCATGATGCTCAATCTCCGTCGTAATGATGTGCTTCCCTTGTTCTTTATAAGCATTCGCAACACCAATGATCGCCGTATTATCAGCCTCGGTTCCGCCGCTGGTGAAAATGATTTCATTCCGCCCAGCACCGATGCTCGCTGCAATACTCGAACGCGCCTCATCCAAAACATGCCGCGCCTCCCGTCCGAAAGCATGAATGCTCGACGGATTTCCGAAATCATTGCTCATGACCCTCATCATCACATCGATCACATTCGGATGCATCGGTGAAGTCGCAGCATGATCTAAATATATTCTGTCCACTTTTTTGTCGCCTCCATTAAAAAACGCAAGCGCCTACATAATAGGCGCATTGCTGATCATTTAAATATAGTACATATAAGAATCGATTTCACCCGTATCCTTGTAGCTCGCCAAATCCATAAGCGTCGTATTATCCAATACATCCTTCACGGCATCGCGAATCCTGATCCAAAGCTGACGCTTCACCGGCTCTTCATCCTCGATTCCCTCAACAGGCGTAATCGGCCCTTCCAATACACGAATGACATCACCTGAAGTAATCTCCTGAGGATCTTTAGACAGGACATACCCGCCATACGCACCGCGGACACTCTTCACCAATCCCGCATTACGAAGCGGCGCAATCAACTGCTCCAAATAATGCTCCGACAAATTATGCGTCTGGGCAATCGATTTCAAACTCTTTGGGCCTTCTCCATAATGTTTAGCAAGCTCGATCATGATCGTCAAACCATAACGGCCTTTAGTAGATATCTTCATACATATACACCTCAAATTATTTATCCGTTTCTAAATTCTTTTGAAATTATAGCATATTCCCGCCGGAATTGCATTCACCCGCCCTTCCTTTGTCAAATTATCCTAATTGGAGAGGTAGGATAAGTGGAAATAAAGAATGAAATGTAAACCGTTCGAGGGGATGATCGAATTATTCGAGACTGCCATAATAGGAAATCACCCTCTTTTTATAGCATAATCAGCGCATTTCCCCCATCAGTTGTGATACCTTATATAAAAAGGAGAGGTGCGCAATGAATATAAAACCGCTTGCTTTCCGGATGCGGCCTCGATCGATTGATGAGATCATCGGGCAGGAGCATCTGGTCGGTGAAGGAAAAATTATCGCAAGGATGGTCAAAGCCAAGCAGCTTTCTTCCATGATCCTGTATGGTCCCCCGGGAATTGGCAAGACATCGATCGCAAGTGCGATTGCCGGAAGCACGAAGTTTGCGTTCCGGACGCTGAACGCAGTGACCAATAATAAAAAGGATATGGAAATCGTTGCAGCCGAAGCTAAAATGTCCGGTAAAGTGATTCTGCTGCTTGATGAGGTTCATCGGCTCGATAAGGCGAAGCAGGATTTCCTATTGCCTTATCTTGAAAACGGGATGATCACCCTTATCGGTGCAACGACCAGCAATCCCTATCATGCCATCAACCCGGCCATCAGAAGCCGGTGCCAGATTTTCGAGCTCAAATCATTGGTAACCGAGGATATAACCAAAGCGCTGGAACGGGCACTTCATGATGAAGAGCGGGGACTTGGTGCATATGAAACCGAGGTCAGCTATGATGCCCTTACCCATTTCGCGACTGCTTCGAATGGAGATGTCCGCAGTGCCCTTAACGCACTTGAGCTCGCCGTCATTTCCACAGAACCCGATGAGTCCGGAACCATTCATATAGATCTGCAAATTGCCGAGGAATGCATGCAGAAAAAAAGCTTCTCGCATGACAAGGATGGAGATGCCCATTATGATGTCCTGTCCGCTTTCCAAAAATCAATTCGCGGCAGTGATGTGAATGCCGCCCTTCATTATTTGGGTCGCTTAGTCGAAGCCGGCGATCTTGTAAGCATCGCCCGCCGTTTGGTAGTCATCGCTTACGAAGACATAGCTCTTGCCAATCCCCAGGCTGGCCCCAGGGCCCTCGCTGCAGTCGAAGCCGCTGAACGACTCGGTTTCCCAGAAGCCCGGATCCCACTTGCCAACTCAGTGATCGAGTTATGCCTATCACCTAAATCGAACACGGCCATTGTCGCAATCGATGCAGCCCTATCAGACATTCGCAGCGGCCATAGCGGCGATG
This sequence comes from Peribacillus sp. S4, assembly GCF_046715815.1. Lineage (NCBI taxonomy): Bacteria > Bacillati > Bacillota > Bacilli > Caryophanales > Bacillaceae > Peribacillus > Peribacillus sp. S4. The sequence continues at coordinate 3,812,651 of NZ_CP175708.1, forward strand.
TACCAGATCATCTTAAGGATGCCCATTACAAAGGGGCCACAGAACTCGGCCGCGGCATCGACTACCTTTATCCGCATGACTACGAAAATGGCTGGGTGAAACAGCAATACTTACCGGACAAACTGCGCAGCAAAAAATATTACAAACCGAAAAAGAGCGGGAAATTTGAACAAGCACTTGCCTCGGTCTATGAAAATATCGAGAAAAAGAAATAACTCCGGATCACTTCAAATCCGGAGTTTTTTTATTATGATGTTGACAAAACTGCCTCCCCATTGTTCATTCATCATCCCGCACTGATCATCCCACTAATCTAACGGACGCAAACTAAATTGAGCACGGACCAGTTTTTTGGTTTGTAAACAGAAAAGTGTACAGCCACATTCCACTTCTATTAAAATCCAAACTGCATGAATCTTTCCAAAGAGTTCCAGTTCAATATATTGACCATTATCCCGCAAAAAACCCCAGTAAACCATTGTGTTTTAATCATCCATAGGCAATATGTACAATTGTCAGCCAAACACTCCGGCTAGGTCCTTTCTTAAGAAACCGCTTAAGCTAAATTCCCTTTGAATTGCCTTGCTTGGCCAATTTTTCCCGTATCTAGTAAATGGATTACAATCCTAGCGTCAATTATGAGTCTAGCGGCATGTCCTTTTACAAAAGAAGGCACAACAACTCTTTGGTTGCTGTACCTGTATGGTCAATCTTCGTCTTTATAGATACCCTTCGATGCTTTAATCATATTTTCCAGCCACATTTTCTTAAATACATTCACACGACGAGGAGTGCCATTTCCCTCACCCTCAGCTGAATTTTCAGTTTCCTCTTCTGTGGCCCCGGAAAGGATTTCATTTGAACTGCTTTCATCTGTTGAACTTTCCGTTGAACTGCTTTCATCTGATGAGCTTTCCGTTGAACTGCTTTCATCTGATGAGCTTTCCGTTGAACTGCTTTCATCTGATGAACTTTCCGGTGAATCACTTTCGTACGATGAGCTTTCCGGTGAATCACTTTCGTACGATGAGCTTTCCGGTGAATCACTTTCGTACGATGAGCTTTCCGGTGAATCACTTTCATACGAGGAACTTTCCGTTGTATATTCCATTTATTCTTTAACCTCCAAAATTTATTTATCCTCTAGGGATATCCGTACTGCATATATATGTTCCTACTTTCTAATAGGGACTTTGCTTATCACCCATTTTTAAGTAAATCTCCGTTCTAATTTAACTAGTTGTTAAATCTGATTAGCTTTCAGTTGAACTACTTTCATCATCTGATTGGCTTTCCGTTAAATCACCCTCGTCTGATGAGCACACTCTCGTACGATGAGCTTTCTGCTGAATCACATTCGTATGATGAGCTTTCCGCTGAATCACATTCGTATGATGAGCTTTCCGCTGAATCACATTCGTATGATGAACTTTCAGTTGAATCACTTTCGTATGATGAGCTTTCCGTTGAATCACTTTCGTATGATGAGCTTTCCGTTGAATCACTTTCGTATGATGAACTTTCAGTTGAAAATTCCATTAGTGCTTAGCCTCCAAGACTTATTTATTCTTTAAGGATATCCGTATCATATATATGCGCCTTCTTTCTTGGAGGGACTTTGCTTATCACCCATTTTGAAGGAACACTCTCCATCCATTTTGACTGGTCCAATTCATTAGATTCATAGTTTTTCTCATTCCAAACAAAAAAAGTAACCACGGACTCTTTTCCGAAGCTACTTTATTATTCCTTCATATTAGCTATGATGTCCCTTTAGCCAACCGATCACTGATTTCCCACTAGATTCTCGAAGACCCTCGACACTTTCCTTAGAGATGATCTCGCCATACATAAGAAGCCATAATCCGGTTTCGCAAGACCCACATTCAGTTTGAGTAAGGTTGATCATGCAGGTATATTTCTGGACCAATTTGTACGTGACAATGTGGCAGCAGGTATCACTGGTCAAATGAACTGAATCTACTTCTTAGAATCGAACAAAGCTCCTGTCTTCACTGGTGCTTGTGCTGCTGCAATTGACGTATACTGTTCAAACGATATCGGTGAAGGTGCTTTTTATACCTGGTATTGAAGGATCATCTAAGCCTGATATCATCGCGAAAAACTCTGATGGTGACAGCGCGGGTATATCTAACCCAATGAACCTATATAGCATAGTAGCATGGAAATCAGTATTCACAGCGTTACGTTTGGAAGGCAATTCTTCGTTACAAATCAGCAATTGTTTAGTGAAACCTATTAAGGTGAGGGCTTTGCGGCTCTACCTTTTTTATTTGAATTTTAAGTGGATTTTATAATGGCAGTTAAATCACAACTAGAGGTTAAAATAAGGAAATATTAAACGAGAAACATTACAAGTATCGAACGAAAGCGCAAATAATTTGATTGTAAGCTTAGGGAAACAGGTTGATGTAATCATCTATGCTTTCCAATCGCAGACTTTTACCACTTTAAAATGAATGCCCATACGGTCATTCATCTTTCGGGTGTAAGCTTCATATTATGAAAGTGCGAAGAAGGTCACCTCCCCTTACTGCACAGTTGGCGGATACTACGAAACAAGTTGAAGTTTTATCGGGACCCGCATAGAAGCATCTCTTGGATTGCTTCAGAAGGGCAACACATACACATTTACTCACCGGGTCAAATATCTGTGTATGTAGGTGTTGTACCTCAATTACCAGATGTAAACTTTCTTGAAGACAGCAACCAGTTTTACATTGTTATGTAACGCCAATGAGATATCTGCTGGATTAAGGTTGTTGCAATTTATAGATAAGTAGTTTCTTGGCTTTATCTGGAATCTAGAATTAGAGTATAGTTAATGAGAGGTGATTAATTTGGAACGAAGAAACTTCTTAGTAAACTTTTTACTTTGGATACTAGTTTCCTTTTTTGGATATACAATCAAAAAAGAAGGTGAGAATTTGAATTTATCAAAAACGGATGCAAGGATGGTTCTAGATCGAGATGGGACAAACATCTCAGTTAAAATTGGAAATATAAATGAACAGTTGTCAGAAACTCTGACAAACAATGAAACATATATAAAAGGAAATGTTTTTGATTACACCTCTTTGAATGATGCTAGATTAAGGGCTGTTAATAGTAAATCCAAGATACTAAATCTAGGTAGCAATAGGACATTTAGTATTGGAGCAAACACACTTGATTTCTCCGGCTTAATTGTTAAAGGGAACAACGTAATCCTTCAAGGTGGAGGAAAAACTGTTGTTAATGTATTAGGTTCTATCGGTAATTACCTACCATTAACTGCTGACGTTAATCGGGGGGATCAAACCGTATCTTCGACATTAGCACCGAGTTTGTCCCCCGGCGACTTAGTGAAAATAATAAGTGACGGGATTTTCTCTCAAGCAGAGCCAGACCGGAAACAAGGTGAGATGCATATTGTCCAATCGGTAACTGGTAAGCAAATTAAGTTTTCAGACTTGATGTTTGACAGTTATACCTTAGCTAATAACGCGAGAATCGCAAAGGTAAATCCGACTACATTTTCCATTTCAAACGGTGTGAAAATTAAAAACACCGCAACATCAGTTGATGAGGATAGGGGGATGTCAATAACTTATGCATACAGACCTAATGTTCAATGCTCTTTTGAGAGGTGTGGGTATGGTGGGTTATTTTTAAATGATTGTTATGCCCCAGTTGCTGATGTCGTAGTAAATGACGCAAGCCATACAGAAAGTCCTTCTGCTTTCACCTCATATGGAGTGAGTGTGAATAACGCTACTATGTATTCTCAAATTAAAGGAACCCTAAATTATTGTAGGCATTGTATAGCACATGGTGGCACTGAACTTGGTGGGGTAGCGTGGGAATCGACAGTTGAAGTAAAAGCTTCAGGAAATACAGATATAACCGGAAATGCCGTATTAGATGCACACGGTTCAACTGGAAGCGTTTATTTCTTCAATTGTAAAATAGATAATTCACTTATAGGGATTAAAGCTAATGCTAGATATAATTATATTAAAAATTGCTCAGGACGGGCTTCAATTGCGGGTGCCGAATTTGTGGTAGTATCCAAATCACCGGGTGCTTCAGTTGATACGTTAGCTGTGGATGGTTTGTACCTTGAGGGGTATGAATGGGCTGTAGAAACAAATCAACCAGTAAAAAATTTATCCATCAAGAATATTAAATCTAAGTGGGGGGTATCGATACGTTCTAATGTTACAAACTGGAATTTCTCTGATATCGATGTGCAGGAATGGGGGGTGGCAGTTTATGCTTCTGCAACAAATGTACCAGATACCCTCGAAGTTACTGATATTAAAGCAACTGGTATAGATCCTTTAAGTAGTGCAATATATATGATTTATGTAGAAAGTCCGGCTGTTAAGAACATGATTCTGGTGAACTGCCGTCAAAAAGATGTAAGTTGTTTAGCTCGTTGTTTAAATAACCTTGACTCCTTACAGTTATATAATTGCCAGTCTATTATGCCGAGAAGTGCTCATTTGTATTTTGATTCAACAACTATAACACGACTTGTTATTTCAGGGGGAGTATATAGAGATAATCAGCAAACAGGCACTACTCACGGAACTGTACTTAAGGGCGGAGTTATTACTGCAACCATTCAAGGTATTACAACATCAGGAACCAATTTGATTTATCTTATTTACGGGAAAGTGAGCACATTAATACACTTTGGTAATAGTTTCCATGCTTTTGCAGCGCTAGTTACAGCTTCTAGCCCTCCGCCTTTACACATAATAGGTGGGTCGTTAGGAAGTGTCAAAATTTATGCTGGGATCGGATCACCTGAATCGGTTGTTGAGGGTAGTATTGGAGATATATACACCCGGACAGACGGCGGCACTACTACTACGCTTTATGTTAAAACAGGCACAGGAAACACCGGATGGGTTGCAAAGTAGGCAATTTGTAAAAAAAATTAACGGAGACATTAATTATAAAATGTCTCCGTTAATAATGTTTAAAATTCAAATGATCTTACGTTCCTCAGTCCTTTCAGAGTGTTGAATTCGTTGAATTTTAACACCTGTGAAGAGGAACTTCCCTATTTTCGTTTTTCTTATTAAAACGAAATCTATAAGGTAAGCAACAAAAATAGAAGCGGCTAGAATGCACAAATATGAAATATAGCTAGAGGTATCTAGATATTCTAAATAATAATATGAAATTACAACAATTACAGGTTGGTGAAGCAGATAAATAGAATAAGAAGAATCAGATAAATACCTAAGTAACTTATTTGTTTTATTTAAAAATTTGTATAATATGTGCATTGTTAATAATAATGAGTAGTATTTTGCTATTGTTGTAAAAACCAGTCCTACAACAGTAACAAGTAAATTTTCACTATTTTGAGTTAAATACGTGGGTATAAAGGCTAATATTGCAACGATTATACTTGCAACTACTCTCTTTTTAGTGAAATTGAAGAACAGGTTACTGTATTTGTCCCAAAAGATATAAGTTAACGTCCCCATAATAAAATAAGGTAAAAACGTTCCGAAGTTACTAAATGGCAATAAATCATGACTTACAGGGGATACTTTTGTAATAACCATAAAAAATAAACTTGAACTAAACGAAAAAAGTATGAACAAAATGTCATTAGAGAGATATTTAAGGTTCGCCAGTCTTTCTTTCATACTTCTAAAACAGTCACTATTTTTTGTTATAAATTTATCGATAAAATACAACAGGAAACTATAAATCATAACTAAATATAAGAACCACAAATGAGCTAAGGAGAATGTATCGCTCCAAGGGGTTATTTTATGTACAACATCTACGAAGGTGGATGATCCTTTGAATAAGACATCTGTGTATAGGAACTGTATAAAAACAAAGGTGTATAATGTGGCCAGAAGTGGTACACCGAGCCTAAGTAGTTTATTTTTTGAAAAAGAATGAATGCTATATTTCTTAACTGAATAAATTGCAAAATATCCAGCAATAAACATAAACAAAGGCATTCTAAACAAACTTAAAATTTGGGTTAATAAATGAATACCGTCATTAAAATCCTCTGGATCTGAATTAATGTTCCAAGGTATTGAAAACACTAACCCAACATGATAGAAAAAACCAAGTATACTTGCTAACGCTTTGCCGTTATCAAAATAATGTAATCTCAAAAAAAGCCCTCCTGAATATTATCCTAAATGTTGCATTCCAATTATAACTTAGTAATGGGAGTTTTGTCGTTGAAAAATGGATAATAATTCTAATACAAATTATTTTATTTAGATATTACTACAACGTACTCCAACAGTGGCGGATTAATAAATAAATTCGAGGAAAAAGAAGATTAATTCATCGGAACATACTGCGAGGTACACACTCACGGACGGCCCCAGGCCGTCTATTTTTCTTATGCTGACAATGGTATAGTGGACAAATACTATAACTTACTTGCACAAAGGATGCTTGACTCATTAAAACGATCTGCAGATGTATTTTTTCTTTTTCATTATTATTTATTATCACCATGACTTTGTTATAACCATGCCTCCCTCTATAAGTTAAGTACCACTAGTAATACAGAAAGTAATTACAATCCTTTTGTAGTTATAATTAAATTATTAACAACACGTTCCTTTATTGAAAATATATACAATATTATTGGAACTAACGGAAAAGGCAGCTTTTCGCCGCCTTTTATCTCACTCCGTACAATTGAATAATAAATTCGATCAACAACCTGTAAAAAAATCGGTTTTGAAGCCTGAAAATCCTCTGGCATCCTTTACACCTTAATCTTTCGGTCCAGCAGCCAATATGAAGCGAGGAACAATATTATTAATCCAATAACATCCAACCCGCCTGTCAAAAAGTAAATATTCCCCACACCTTCTATCCTACTTGAGACAAGCTAAACGACGTATTGCTAAAAGTCGGTACAGCCCAAATTTTATCCAGTTTCTGATATACCATTGTATGTTCAACCCAATTTTTAAACAAAACCATTCCTATAAACAGTAGAGACACTAATAGCCATCGAATATTTTTGATAAGTTGATTCTCTGCAAGTGTATGGTAAACACCTCATAAAAACAACATCCCACCGTCATACCCCCGCTTATCTGTAACAAGCCTACTAATTCCAAAATAATTTCCACCTGAGAGTCTGGCTGAAAATAACTAGTCGGAACCTTAAGAGCCACAAAAACAAAAGAGAAGGCCAATAAAATGGAAATCACCTGAAACAGCACACTTGACAATAATTTCACTTCCAAAGCTACGTCGCTGCAGACTGGGATTGTGAATCCACAATTGCACCTTCCCGCCGTAAATCATAAAATCAAAGTGAACATAATAAATGGCGAAGTGACTGATCGGGAAATCTATACTTCTCTGGTTGTCGGTTGTGCAATTTGACCTATTAGTATGCGGATTTTTAGAGGTTACAAGTCTTGTAGATGGGTAATCACGATTTAAACACCAAAATATGTCAAAGGTATTATAAAATAGTAAAATATACTATTCTTTTACTATGAAATTAAATATAATAGATGAAGTGGTTACAAAAAGAGGAAGGAAGTAAACTATGAGACATGAAAAAAAGAAGAAAAAGAAACGGACATGGCTGAAGGTAGTCGGGATAATTGTCCTACTTTTTATACTAGCCGGGGGAGCCTTTGCCTACTCCGTATGGAATTCACTGACTAAAACCGTTGACACGATGCATACACCAATAGACCGTACCACGGATAAACGAACGAAAGACCTTGCACTGTCAGATCAGGAGCCATTCTCGATGCTCATGCTTGGTGTCGATGAACGTGATGGCGACAAAGGCCGTTCAGATACAATGATCGTCTTGACAGTCAATCCACAAAAGAAATCAGTCAAGATGCTAAGCATTCCGCGTGATACACGGACCGAGATCGTCGGTCATGGGACACAGGATAAAATCAACCATGCATTTGCCTTCGGCGGCGCGAAAATGTCCATGGATACCGTTGAAAACTTCCTGGATATCCCAATTGACTATTATATGAAGATCAATATGGAAGGCTTTAAGGATATCGTTGACGCAGTCGGCGGCGTGACCGTTCAAAACGATTTGGACTTCACATCCGATGGCATTCATTTTGCAAAAGGTACGCATACCCTTAACGGGAAAGAAGCCCTTGCCTATTCAAGAATGAGACATGATGATCCGAGTGGAGATTTCGGCCGTCAATCCAGACAACGTGCCATCATCGAGGCTGTCATCAAGGAAGGCGCTAGCCTTTCATCATTGACGAAATACGATGAAGTCTTCGCTGCACTCGGTAATAATATCCAGACTAATTTGACGTTTGATGACATGATGGACATCCAAAAGAACTACAGGGACGCTAGCAAAAGCATTACCCAATCCTCCATAAATGGAAACGGAACGAAAATCGACGGAATCTACTATTATATTGTGTCGGATGAAGAAAAAGAAAAGGTTCAATCCGAATTAAAAGAACAATTATCCATCAAATAAGAAAAAATGAGAAGAGCTGTCCGGACCGCATCCTGACAGCTTTTTCATTTTCCCCGTCCAATATTCTGACAAAAAACGAACACCAAATGTAGAGATTTGTTGGAATTTTTGTTGTTTATTAGGCATGAAAAGACGGTATAATCTAATATGAGCTGATAATTCCATCTTCCCCTTGCCCCTTTCATCACTTGACACAATTATTCTTTGGACCCGGAATTCCATCAATCATCATTCATCATTCATCAACTATAATAAATGACCCTAAACAAAAGGAGTGGATTTAAATGAAAATCAAAGCAGGCAGCTGGGCTATGCTAAGCAAACAGGACAAAATGTTTATTCTGAAAGCCATCAGTGACCGTTCAAGAATGAAATATGTTTCATGAGAAGTGGATCTTTTCGCCATTACATGAGAGCAGCGCCTCTCCCTTTTCAATAAAACGAACTTGAGCCTGAAAAAGGAGAGGAATCTATTTAAACTGGTAACCCATACAAACACCATTCGCCTTTTTCCTTTACAACATACCAATTTTGTTCCAAAATAAACACCCTATAGCGAGATTTGAAGACCAGTGTAGCTCTGGTATTTCATAGGCCAATTTATGCTGCCTCCCAACCTAATCCAGACACTAGTTTTTCACTTTCTTAAATATCGACCTACATTATCATACTGAAACATCTGCACAGCCATATTTGTAAAAATACATGCTCCCGCTATTGCACATAATCTGCACGATTAAATCGCAGCTTTGAAACGCTTTTTCAACCACTCGGCCAATGAAAAATGATACAAGCTCCTAACCAGAAGAATACTCATTAAAAAAGCCTATTAGAATCTTACATTTACTCCTCGCCTTCATAGGTTTACTTTCATAAACGACAAAAAAGAAGCATGTTATGGACATGCTCCTTCATAATATGTAGCCCTATGAGTTCTTCAGATTTATTAGCGGCTTCTTCATCTAGTAAACCGCCAATCGTGACCAGGATGACCATCCCTGCCATAAAGGGAACGACCACCGGTTAGTTTTCAATACCCAACACCAATAAGCCCAAGACCAATTATCTACAAATCATATACTATCAGGTTGTTCAATGATCCCGCTTAATTTCTCCTTAATCTCCTCCACAAGTTCATTCACAGTAACATCTTGTCCAGACTCGCCCTTGGCAAAAGTGTCTTTTAAAATATCAAAAAAATCCATTAGAAATTTCCACTCCAATATATAATTGAGCCACGATTCCATACTGTTGTCCTAATATTTTTTTCAAAAATAAGGAATCTAGCTCATTTATTTGATAATCACATATATAGTAGGAATTGGCAAGCGGAAACTAGTTTATCAATATATAATTCACAGAAAATTAACAATTACTAAACATTAGTAGAAAGGATTACTAGTAAAATTAAATTATTTATGTGTTAAAGGAAAACAAAAAAGGACCGATTGCTCAGCCCCTTCGACACCCCGCACTATACTTGTCCCATAAAATAAGTCATTAATGAAATCAAAACTAAAATAATTGTAATATAAGTCCCAATAAAAATTTTCTTGCTTCTTTGTTTCTTTTCATAAACTTCCTCGAACGTAATGAATTTGTTTTTTGTCATCAAATAGTCTCCTTATATCTTGATGGCAGCTATCTGACATCGCCTTTTGCGAAGTCCCTTTGCTTAATCTCTATAATCTAGTATCGGCACATAACCAAAAATCCTTAAGTATTATTGACTATTTTTTATAGGCTATATTTCTCAAAATTACAGCACGATAAGACTAAAGCATTATGTACACTAACTAATTTCTATGATCATCCTGTTAAATCCTGCCTAGATTTCATTTTAATAATCTAAATTTTAAGCGCTTACTTTACAAAATTCATGATTATTTTTATCCAACCGCAAAATGCCAACCATAAAGGAACACTGAATAAAGTTCCCCACATTAATCCCTTCAAAAAGGCAATAGGTACATTCATAATAAAAATCCCCCTCAATAAGGTTTCATTTTATTATTATCGCCATTTTCTTTATTCTGGATACCTTTTTCGTTAATGAAAACAAAAAAAGAAGACTGATTAACAGCCTTCCCTAAGTATTTTTATTATCCCCTGATGTCTGCTTTGTTCTTTCCTTTTATGAACTCTCGCACTTCTTCAATAGATAATCCTAGACTTTTGGCCTCCAAAATTAGATAAATCCATTCTTCCCGTTCATTGTTAACTTCCATGATAAATCCCACCCAACTTGTGGTAACACAGCCATCTTAGCATTAAGCCTTAGACCTGTAATTTTGCGTCCCTACTTTTCAATAGGTTTGCCTTTCTCAAGAATATTTCACATTAATTATTAACCAAGATTAATAAATCTCTTGAATCCCTGTTTCCATGGTGCTGATTAAAACTATATTAATGTTAATTATACTTAAAAACGTAATAATAGCTCTTAATACTATTCGTTTTTTTATGTCATTTTTCAACATCTTTCATCAAAAAATGACATCATAACCAGAAAACACTGCTATAATACGCTTTCTTTACAACTCTTTTATTAATAATAGAATTATAATAGCATAAATAAGCTCGAATTTACTATTCTACAAAAATATTTTTTTAAAAATACGAGGACTAAGTGATTTAGTTTTAATTTATTTTTCCCACGAAAAAAGCCAGCATTACAAACCTTAATATGGCTGTAACCTGACTTTAACTCCAGTAAAATATTTACACACTTGATTCCATTTGGATACCTAATAAATTGCTAAACATCCCTCTTTTTTCATTCGCTAACTGGTTATATTCACCGACCTGAATGATTTCCCCCTGATCCATGACCAGCACTTGATCGGCATTGCGAATCGTCGTTAATCGGTGAGCTATGACGATGATGGTCATTTTTCCTTTTAATCTTTCAATAGCGGATTGAATCTTTGCTTCGTTCTCCGTATCCAAAGCACTCGTCGCTTCATCCAATACCAGGATGGCCGGTTTGCGTAAAATCGCTCTGGCTAACACTAGACGCTGCCTTTCTCCTCCTGATAGTCGGACACCCCGATCGCCGATGAGTGTATCCAAACCTTGTGGAAGCTTACTGACAAAATCAGCAGCTGCCGCGAACTCCAAAGACTCCCATATGGATTCATCACTTGCCTCAGGATCAATGATCAGCAAATTTTCCCTTATTGTTGCATTAAAGAGAAATGGATCTTGCGGGATATAACTTATGGACCTCCGCAGCGATAATAGTCGGTCATTAGTAAGGGGAATATCATCTATTCTGACTTCCCCCCTATTTGGGTGATTCAATCCCATTAATATATCTATTAAGGTGCTTTTTCCGGCACCCGATCGGCCGACAATAGCCGTCATACGGTTAGAGGGGATGTGTATGCTTATATTTTTAAGGGCATAAGTGCTCTCATTTTGATCATAACTAAAATAAACATCACGGCAATCCAATCCTCTTTTAATTTCAATAGGCATGATATTTTTATAATCAGATTCATATAACTCTCTTGCTTCTCTACATTCGTTTTGTAAATCCGACAATGCTTTAAAAGATGGAAGCGTAGATCCTATTTGCTCTAAATTTGATTGAATGCTAGTAAACCTTGGCCACAACCTTGAAAAAATAACCATGATCAGCATTAGTTGGGCTGGCTGGGCCATGAACATCTTTATCGAAAAAAACACAAAAATGGCAATTAAGACTGAGGATACAATTTTGAAGATCATCTGTGACGTCGTATTTAAGGTCGTTAACTTGATTCTGTTTCTTTCCATTCTCTCACTCAAAGATAGAAACCAACTCAAATGAGAGTCCTCTAGTGAATTACTTTTGATATCTTTCATTCCGTTAAGATGATCAGTCATACCTGCTAAATATGTTTGTGTTAACTGGAAGGTTTCCTTTCCAATAGACTGAGACTTTTTCACAAATTTCCGTGACGAAAAAATAAGGATGCCCCCAAAGGCTATGATAAAACTCGTCATTGGAACAGATAAATAGAAAGCTATTCCGATTTGAATCAAAGTAAAAATAAGAGAAGATATAAACTGTAAAAATAAATTAATTCCTGCACTTACATTGAAGGTTTCGTTTGTCATGATGTTGATAATATCGGATTTCCTCTTTTTTAAGTAAAATCCCCAATTGACCTGCAGCAGACTGCCATACGCATCATCCCTTAACTTTCTAACAAAACCTTGTTGGATTTTGACTCCCAAGATTGTTTGATTCCGCTTAAATACACTTTGTCCAACCATTAATATCACATAAACACCAAGTATTAATAAAAGACTGACCGTTTCCGGAATTCCTGTGAATAATCCATTAACCCAGCTTAAGAAAGGAACGTCATCCGTTTTTATATTCATTACACCGGTCAACCCAATCAATGGGATCAATAAGAAAATTCCTACCCCTTCTAAAAAGCTTACTAAAATCATACAAATAAGATTGATATATAATATTTTCCCCGAATAATCATGTATTTGTTTCGTAAAAAGTAAAAGATGCTTCATAACCATATCCTCCATTTGCAGGCCATATTTGACCGTTTCCTCCATGATACTGATAATAAAGCGCGAAAATGGAAGGAAAGGTATTAGGTATCCACTTTTCTAAGACTATTATTCACATTGAAGATAGTATGGGTGGGGTGGTGACACGTGGACTCCTGGATAAACCTTGGAGGGTTTATTTGGTTGAAATAGAATGTTATCAGATTAACCAGACTCTTGTTCTTTCAGGACTCCATTTTCGTTCTTTTTAGAGAACTTAGAAACAACAGTGAACCTATCCATCACTTCAGCTCCCGTTATATAAAAAGGTCCACTGCGAAGCCAAGCATGTGCAATGAGCCCTCCATTCTCATCTTTGGCTGTACCTAAATAAAGAGTGCTATCAATCTTTCGTTTTTCCAGCATCTTCATAGCCGCCATTGCCTTTACAAGACACTGGCTTTCCCATATGGTGTAGCGGCTCATAATATTTATAGCCCGTGAAACATTTGCTAAAATCTCTTTATCCGCTGCAATCAATTCATATGATGACTCTTTCATCTGTTCACCAAGTGTTGGGGCAACTTTTGAAAAGGAAATGCTTTTAAGATAACGGGCCCTGCCTAAATGTAAAAAGGCCTCGATATACAGCAGCTTTGTCTTGAAATTTAATCGAAGAAAAGTCTGAGCTTTCTTTGCGATATTCATTGTTTAGCCTCCTAGACTAAGATTCATGATACTAGGAATGGATGCTAACTAAGCCTTGTTCTAACAATTGACTTAAAAAGTCAGTGACATGTGACTGACAATCGGTTTGGTCGACATTGTATTGTGACTGTAATGTTGTAACTAACTCTTGAATCGTGATAGGCTCCTTCATTAACTCCCATATTTCCCCGCCCAGTTCACCTAAATTATAATATTTACCGTTAGCAACGCTTAACATCACTTTTTCCCCATCCATGTCACTTACTATGTTTCCTGGACTTTGGCTATATTTCGTATCAAGTTGATTAGTAATCATGAACTCTTTCCTCCCTTTTTAATACCTTTAAAATAATTTCCGATAAGTCTGGCGCCGTGAAGCGATTCGTTGGTCTACGTAATTGAAAAAACTCAATTTTCTTAATCATTTTGGCTGAAGTATTAAAATGCCAGTCCATCAATCCAGATCTTTGGATAAAAAAATTACGGTATGTATGATGATACAATTTATAAAATCTTTGAAGAGATGGTATAGGATTAATATCTATCTCGTCATTCTCTCCCTTGATCAATTCAAATACACCAGCAAGCGGGAGTTGTTCGGTAATAAACTGATCTTGAACAGGAACAGCGAATTTATCTTCTCTAACAATGAGTGGCTGATAGTGATTTGAATCCATTTCAAAATGATTTAAGCTTTCCAGCCATAATTTTTGTTGTGGGTATGAGGGTGTTACAATTGGTATATTTTCATTATTTAGCGTTACTGGTATAACATCATCACTCATGAGCTTATAGCCCCTTTTTAAAAAAGCTGAAGCAAGAGTGGATTTCCCAGCGCCAGAATCACCAACGATTGCATATGCCTTTCCATCTATGGCTACCGCACTCCCGTGTATAGGAAGGATTTTTCTTTGCATCAAAATGGCTCCCATGCATGTTCCGAGGATATAAAGACGAATCTCATCCTCTTGTGCTGAATCAATTGGACAAAATTCTATTCTATTTCCGCTTTGAATCAAAAAAATGGCCGTCTTGGAAATATAAAACATGATCCAGTCTTTCTTAATGACAAAATCATCATCAGGAACTGAATGCTCAGACCATAAAGCATGGAGATCAGCTTTTTTGATAAAAATATCTGCTTTATCATCCTCTATATTTATAGGAAGCAATTCAGGTAAAGCTATATCACTTGTAACAGTTAAACCATACGCTTCATATACAGTTCTTGTTTTGATACCGATCATATAAATACCCCCGCACATAAATAACGTCTCTTAATTAGACTAGTTCTAATGTATAAGTCATACCCCTATTATCTGGATAAATAGGGGCTTAGGGGAATCCTAACAGACTTGGTAGCGTAAAAAGCTTAACTAAAAGTTATATCACCTTTAGGTGTGCCTGCTGGAAATGCAGCATCTGTGTAATCACCATCTGTTCCAAGCATTGTTTGATTAACATCAAGAACTTCCAATTCTGGTTTTTTCCATTCCTTTTTCATAGTATTCACCTCCTTTTAATTGAATCGTCTTAAAAATCGATACACGATTAAACTCCGCATTAGGAATTTATGGTCAGGATTTGTAGCAAGTTCGGGACTCGTTCCTTTTCTAATCGTTCCTAAAGCATTCTTGATTGCTTGACCATCCAGGAATTCCAGAGCATTATCATCTGTGCTCAGCTGCTCAATCTCCTCTATGAATTCACCCCATTTAGGCAGCATTCTGTGAACCCAATCAGCACCTTGGACACCTCTGTACCGTTGGTTTAGCCGTACCTTATCGGGTAAGACATTCACTGTTGCATTTCTAATCAGGGCACGATCCATCCCATTCTGTACATATTGATCTTCCGGGAGTGATAAACAAAAGCGAATGACACGGATATCATTGGTCGGATCTCGCTTCCACATCTTGTATCTTAAGGAGAGCTTTGTGGAAAGCGTATTCCCTGCATTCCACTGAAAGATATCCTCAAAGTGCTTTTTTCTTTCATTAAAAATATCAGAATTTGAATACCAGCCTGTTTCATCCATGCCGAATTCTTTAAATTTGTCATATACGCCTATTTCTTCTGCAAATCCTGGATTGATTAAGGAAGGGATTTTATATGGAGCACCTTCCGGAAAGAGCCGATCAATGATTGGAAAGCCGATTCTTGCAATAGTTTTCGCCCTTCTCAATCTAGATCCGCCAACATTTCTCCTATATTGTTCCAACTCTTGATAAAGGCGAACCCACTTTAATCTTTTTAATAGGAGGGAGTAATACTCTAAGGGGAATCCCCAGGAAATTGAAAAGTTCCCTCTATCTCCATTCAGCAAAACACCAATGTCATCCTCATGAGCTTCTTCAAACATTCCTTTCAACCAGAAAGAATTTTCAAAAAACTTATATGGCATTTCCATGATGTCAAGGAAGTCTTCCATTTCAGAATAGGAGTCTTTGCCCTTAAAGTCACAATAATTATCAATAATGCCGCCAACATGTCCCACCGTCGATTTGATGAAAGGGCGTTCGTCAGCCAATAAGTATTTAGGAGTAAAATCTTTAAAATCTTCGGGAGGAATATAACTATATGTATGTAATGCAGTGCTTTCCCGCTGCAATTGATTCACAGCAAAGCCAACAACAGCTCCGGAATCCAACCCACCACTCAACTGGGCGCCAACCTTCCGATGTGCCCTTAATCTAGATGTAACTGCTTCCTGGAAGACACTTTGGAATGCTTCGATGTAATCTTCATTAGATTTAAGTTTTAACTTATCACTCTGAGTTAAATAGGAATATCGTTTTAAAGTAACCCTATTATTCTCTATTGTTAAGCTATGGGATGGTGGTATTTGATTTATCGTTGTATACGGCGTTAATGATGAATCTACTGCATCAATCATTCCTGATACAGCCAAATACTCAGCAAGCCACTGCTCATTCAACTTTTTTTCAATAAAAGGTAATGATAAAAGCGGATCCATAGTCGTGCAAAAGGCAAATTTCTGAGAGTTTTGATGATAATAAAGGGTTCTGCTTCCTGAAAAATCCCTTGCACCAAACAGCTTATGTTTCTTTTCATCCCAAATGACAAAAGCAAAGTCCCCTACCAAGAACTTTGGGGCATCTTCACCCCACTTATAATAGGAAAGAAGAATCAGTTCACTATCTGTCATGCCCTTTTGATTGGATAGTTTAACTTGTAACCTCTGGAATAACTCATCACGATTATCAATAATGGCATCAGCATTAATGGTACATCGCCTTTCAAAATCATAAAGCGGAAGCTGCTCTCCAACAGATTCAGGCGTGATCCATTGAGCATGACAACCGAGAAAAACCTTTTCCGAATGCCACATTTGGATTGAATCAGCAGGGTACTTTTGTAAAGCCGTCATCATAATATGGCATTGTTGAAGATTTATAGGTTCTTCATTAAAATGATAAATACCGGCTATAGCACTCATCTTTTCCCCCTGTTGTTTTGTTATGTAATGAAAATTACATTAGCTTCCTTCGATGATGGTTAAAAACTTTGATGAAAACACTTCTATCATCTGATTTATAAAATTTCACCCCAACTAATTTTAAGGGTGTCCATATTTCTTTCATATGTAAAAGTGGCATTTATTTTCATCCTTTCTTAATAAACCATGTATTATCTGTATCTTCCTTTAATAAATTCCATTTTTAAATCCACGATTTAAAAAACTAAAGAATCAAATATTAATACTAGTTACTTTTATACTTATTAATTGTTTTTGTATTCATATTTCCCCTGGTTTGTCCTTTTTAAGAAATACACCTGTCATTTTAACCTTTTTTACGAACAATTTGTTCTTTATAACGAATTACATAAGCTAAAATTACCATCTATTTAAGCCTATGTCAATAATATTTTTCCATATTTAAATCTATAATAGTACGTAATAAGTAGGACGAAAACTTTCTAACTTAGCAAGGATTTTCCGGTCCTATACCAAATCATATCCTCATAATAATTGATGAGTCTACCTATAAACCAAAAGTAAACCAGTGTTGATAGCATTAATCTACTATTCCAACTATCAAACACTACAACATCATATTTTTGAAATCCCTCTTTTTCTCAAACACTTTTTATGATCATGCATTAATCAGGAAAAAATTTTATAATAACCTTATCTTTCCAAACCTCAGCCAACAACAGCCCGTATACATGTCTAGAAAAAATAACCCCATAATGCTAGAAAGCAGAATTCTTACCTTTTTGCAATCTAACACTATAGAGTTATCTTAATCAGGACTTCCTTGTCTTTCTCCAGAATATTAAAAAGGGGCGCAACGGAAAATATAAAAAATAAAGGGATTTAGGTAACCTCAATGTTTTTACATCCCCAGAAGTTGGATTTAATAATTTCATAACAAAAATAAGTTTGTGAATATTAGTCTTTACAGAATATTGATAAAAGTTAACAATGAACAACTTCTTGAGACTCGACTTTAGTGAAAATGGGTGATGCTTATTGTAATTAGCTAAAGCTTCCTTTGACGACTGGTTAATATACATATGACCCATTTCAACAATATAAAATCCAGCCAATTTTGCTAGTTTTCTTGAACGTTTTTCTTTTATTAATGGTAGGATTCCTTCATGAATTGGAGTTTCAAATAGTTGAGAAGATAATATAAGTGCTTGTCCTATTAAGTAAGAATGTTGGTATTTTTTTAGTAATGAGTAATCTCCTTTTGTAAAATTTCTTTTTCTAATGATTTGATCAACATCAGCTAGCCATCGAAGACGAAACCACCCATGTTTGGCACCATGAGTAACAAGATATAAAAACAAATCATCCTCACCAAAAAAATAAACGGGATAACTTGTTAGAAAACTAACCCTTTTCCTTTTCCACAATTCATCAAAGCTTGGCTCTTTTGCAGGGGGACGATAGAGTCTCCAATGAATTTCAATCTGGATTTTCTTTTGAGAATGATAATATGATACGTGGTGACTCCCCCATTTCCTTATTGTTGAAGTGGATGAAACTCCCTCTTTTTCATATCCACAATTAAATAAAAGCAATTCAGCCTTTTTTAAATCAGTTATAGGAATAAGAATATCTAAGTCTTTAGAAGTTCTCAAGGAAATATCCCCATAAATGTCAGCGGCAATTGCCGGACCTTTTAAAAAAAGGAGACGAATATTATTTTCAGTAAATAATTTACTTAATCGTTCCATTTCCCCACTTAAATGAAGCATTTGAAACGTATTTTCTTTGTACTCTTGAGACAAGGCTTGAATAACATATAAGGGAATTAATTCTACATCTATCTTATTTAACTTTGAATAAACTAGTGGATAAATTCGATGGTGCATTGCCAACTGCAAGAATAACTCCCAATCAATATCTATAAAATTTTTATTATTTATTGGATCTGTACCTTCTTTATTTTTCATATTAATAATTTGAAGTAATAACCTTAATTCCTTTGGTATATAAGACAAGTCAATATTCTGAATTTCCCCCATAACCCCATCCTCCTTACTTAGTTGTACCATCTTAAACATAATATATAAAAAGACTGCCACATAGCCTATATAAAGAACAACTCATCCTTTGTTTTTAAGATTGTCAAGAAATCCCTTGGCACAAAAAATAATCTGTCCTATATGATAGAGAATAATAAAAAAAATGAATTATCAAAAAATTAAATTGGCATTAAAGTTAGTGGTTTCCCAGTAAAGGGTAGGATTTGAAGCGTAAGAGTTTCAATATGTTGAATAATTTGCTAATAGTGTATAAAGCAATTTTGAATGGACGATATATATAACTTTTTTAAAAGATATAGATATAATAAACTAATTGGTCAATGGATAAAGTAAACTGATTTTAGGTATGACTAGAGATTTACAACAAATTATTAAGCTTAAGGATTCTGTACAAAAATAAAAAAAGAAATTACTAAATGAATTATAACTTCACTCTGCAATGTTTTTTGACCCTTTTTCAAAACCCATTTAGGCGTATTCAATGAGAGAAGTATTTAATATAAACAGCTTTAATGATTTTCTATACTGCTTTTTTCCATATTAAAACATATTATACACTTTTAGAATTATTATTGCACTAATAAATTAGGTAAATAGTAATGTTTTTGATAATCTAATTTTGCATCACTTTTAAGTGGTTTTATCATAGAGCTCTCCTGTCTGGCTTCAGATTCTCTTAAAACAAGAGTGTTTTAAAAATATCCCCCTTTCTACAGTAAGAATTTCCTTACTTTTAAATTAACAATCTACACTCTTACAATATAATATCCAGTTAAACACGGCTTCATATTATGAAAGCAAAATACAAAAAAGACAAAGAGCATTTTTTCAATGACTCTCTGTCTCTATTAATCTTTCGAGAAATTTCTAGTAGTGACAGGCAACAAAATTCAAAGATATTTTTCATTCAGTCCATACGCCACCTCACTCTAACAATACTAAGCTTCTTATAGTCGTTTTACTTATAACCTATAATACTCCACATACCAATTTGCGAAATTCTGTAAGCCTTCTGCTATCGAAGTCTCTGGTTTAAAACCCACAGCCTTCTGCAATAATTCAGTTGAGGCATAAGTGGCAGGTACATCTCCTGGCTTGATCGACTCGAAAACCTTTTCAAATTGTACTTCTCTACCTAGAGCATTACTCAAACATTTCTCCAAAGTTTCAATGAATACCATCAATTTTTCAGGATTGTTGTTTCCAATGTTAAATACTTTGTGAGGAACCTTATTATCTCCAACTGAAGGATTGGAAAGAAGACGCTCAATCCCTTCCACAATGTCATCAATGTAGGTGAAATCCCTATATAAGTCATTTTCAAAATCACCATTATTAAAAATCTTAATTGGCTCACTAGCAAAATACTTATCAGTAAATCCAAAATAGGCCATATCCGGTCGTCCCATAGGGCCATAAACAGTAAAGAAACGAAGACCTGTAGTAGGAATATTATATAAATGACTGTATGTATGAGCCATCAATTCATTGGATTTCTTAGTAGATGCATAAAGCGATACAGGGTTGTCTACAAAATCTGTTTCTTCAAATGGAACCTTTTTATTGGCTCCATAAACAGAGCTTGATGATGCATATACAAGGTGATCTACTGGATTGTGTCTGCATGCTTCGAGGATATTGTAAAAACCTATGATATTGCTTTGAATATATACATCTGGATTCTCTATTGAGTATCGCACTCCGGCTTGAGCAGCTAGATTTATCACAATATTAGGCTTGTGCTCTTCAAAGATACTTGTGATCATGTTCTTATCTGAAATATCCCCTTTAATAAAGGTAAATTTATCATAAGGTTCCAGTTGCCCCAAACGAGTATATTTAAGATTCACGTCATAATAATCATTTATATTATCAACACCGATTACTCTACAGCCCTGTTCCAGTAGTTTCCTAGATAAGAAAAATCCAATGAAACCTGCTGCCCCTGTGATAAGATATGTTTTATTAAGATCTTGGGATTTGTAATCCACGGTTTTCCGCCTCCTTTTTACCTTCTCTAGTTGTAGGTTTTCTTCCGATAGAATGATATTCTACCCCTGCTTCTTGCATCTCTTCAACACGATATATATTCCTTCCATCATATACCAAAGGTGTTCTCATTAACTTCTTATACATCTCAGGCGTTACTGCTTTCACTTCTCCCCATTCAGTAAAGATAAAGCAGACATTTGCCCCTTCTAAAGCATGTTTAATATTTGAAACATAAGTAATACTGCCTTTATCAGTCTTCCCTTCTGGATGCACTCTAGCAAAGTTCTCTGCACCAACAGGATCATACGCATAAATATCAGCACCTTGCTCTAATAATAAAGGAACATTCTCAAGAGATGCTGCTTCTCTTAAATCGTCAGTACCAGGTTTAAAAGTCAACCCTAGTACCGCTACTTTAAGACCGTTAAAAGTAATGAGTCTTTTACTAGCTTTTTTATATAGCATCGTCTTTTGGTTTTTGTTCACATCAATGGCAGCTTTAACTGTTTTAAGCTCATAACCGTTTTGTCTTGCCAGATACTCCAATGCTTTAGTATCCTTTGGAAAACATGAACCGCCATAACCAATTCCTGCATTTAAAAACTTGCTTCCAATACGATTATCGAAGCTCATTCCTCTAGCAACATCTTGAACATCCGCACCGACAAGTTCACAAAGATTGGCAATATCATTCATATAAGAGATTTTAAGGGCAAGAAAATCATTGGAGGCATACTTAATCATTTCTGCTGATCTTCTGTTAACTGAAACTACAGGTAAATGAAATGGCTCATAAATATTCTGCATCCGTTCTTCAGCCCATTTACTTTCTGTTCCGATAATAATCCGTTCGGCATGTAGCGTATCATGGACAGCAGAACCTTGTGCCAAGAATTCTGGGTTCGATACAACTTCTACTTTTACATCATTAACTAAAAAGTCTTGAATAAACTGCTCCACTTTATCATTCGTTCCAATTGGAACTGTTGATTTTACAACAACAAGACAGTCTTTTTCTACCGATTCAGCAATTTGCTTTGCAACAGTTGCGATATATGAAAGATTCGCAGAACCGTCCGGTTGCTCTGGAGTCCCCACACCTATAAAGATCGCATCAGCATCCTTGTAGGCAGATTTATAATCAGTTGTATAATCAATTCTTCCGGCAGCATAATTCTTCTGCATCAATTCTTCCAAATCGGCTTCATAGATAGGAGAAACACCAGACTTCATGATGTTCACTTTTTTTTCATCAATATCAACACAGGTCACTTGATGCCCAACTTCAGCAAAACCTACACCTGCTACTAAGCCAACATACCCTGTTCCTGCTACTGCTATTTTGTACATAGTTACGACTTCCTTTGCTTCTTGTATTTGTATAAATTAAACCAAAGTTATAAATTTAAAACTATCATTTAAAAACCGAACATTCCGACTTATATTATATGAAATAATATAGTTTAGCACTGAATGCAAGTAAAGGGCAGTTAAAATATAAATTTCTATTTCAATAAAACTCGACAATTCTTTAGAGTATAAACACCAAATGCGTATACTAGGATACGTAACACATCTATTTAATTACCTAATTTTCAAATATTACTTGATCTAATCCTATTCTTTAAATCTTTCATATCCCTCCGTATAATTGGGAAAAGACATAGAACGATAAAGTAAAAAAAGGCACATAAAATAATTGTAATAATACTCCAAATTATTCCATCATTTAATCTTTGAATTGTCACACCAAAAATACCCATTATCATAACTGAAATTGCTGTAGGAATTAGGTTCTTTAATGTTTTTACTATAGGAAATCCCATGGCAAATTTCATTAGTATAAAATGAATTAATACAAAATAAAACTGAATTAATGACCTAGCATATATTAATGTCAAAAATCCTATTTTAGCACTAACAATTATAGTTGGAACCAAGACAACTAAATATAAAATTTGAGCTAAAAATGATAATTTAGGTCTCCCCTTTGCTCTATATACTTCACTCGAAAAATTACAAAAAACTATCTTTACTGCACTTGTTAATGCCCAAATACCAATTAACACACTAGCTTCTTCCCACTGATTACCTAATAATATAGTTGTAACTAAATCACTATAGAGAAATATTCCAATCCCAAAAGGAAATATAAAAATCGAAGCTGTTCTCTGAAATTTATAAAACATCTGTTTAAAACTAATATTGTCATTTTGCAAGCGAGACAGTGTTACAAAAAAAACAGGTATAATAGATGCAGTTATAAGGCCCATAATTGAATTTACCATTGTTGTGGATGTCTTAAATAGTCCTAGAAAATATTGATTTAGATAAAATCCAATAATAAATGCATCAATCCAAACTGTAAACCAAATTGATATTGCCTCTATTAAAGACCAAATACTAAAATCTAGCATTTTTTTTAAAACACCAATATCAAAATAAAATTCGGGTTTCCATGTAGACTTAATTGTCAAGATAATTGCATTAGAAAGATACGTAAATATTGAACCAATTATTAGGGCCCAATAACTAAGACCTAATAAAGCTAAAGGGATTGTTAATACTAATGGAATTAAAATTGATATCATTCGAACAAAAAAAAGAGTTGCAAAGTCAAATTCTCTCTTATATAATGCCATTTGAATACTAGAAAATGCTGTAATTGGCAACTGAACACATGCTATCGTAATCAGATTTCCTAAACCTGGACTTCCAACTAATACTGAAATTGATTCAGAAAAGTAAGCTATAATTCCAAATAAAAAAATTGATATACTAAAGTTGGTCCAAAATGCTACATTAGCACTTTTATACTTTTCATCTTCATCCTTAAATTCATGCTGTACAAGATATTTCTGGAATCCTGCATCAGTAAACATCTCAACAAAACTAATAATCATTGTAACAGTTGCTACTACACCAAAAGCTTCAGGTGCAAGTATCCTAGCTAAAATCATATTAGAAACAGGAGCAACTAATTTAGCAGATATTTCTGTTATAGTTGACCATTTAGTTGCCTTTGCTACTTTTAGTTTAAATTCCTTTTCTTTCATACAATTTTCTCCCTTAAGAAATTTATACTAATAGTACTCAATTATGAGGTTGAAGTATCTTTTACTCTTGGAAATTATTAAGATAAACTTCCTTTTTAATTAATCATATATTAAAGAAAATCGTTCATATCTATCTTAAACTTCGTATTCCCTAATATATGTTATTTATAAAATCAATCAAATATGGTCACAAGATAAAATCCAGTTATGTCCTGCTTAGGATTATTAATCGTCTCTGATAGGCCATAGTCGCCGCTTAATTCTCCGAATTACCTGAATGATATAGATCTACAATAGTCTTCTTGAAATTACTATTAGATTTTTCACATGAATTCTTACGTTCCACGACGTACATATCTCTCAATAATTATTGTAAGGACTTTTGACCATTAAACTATACTAACTCCACTTTATCGATATTAATTCAAGAATTGTTTTTTTTTGAAACAAATTTTAATCTATCTTTAATATTTAAATTTGTATTTAAAATTACTGCTATAATAATAAAATAAAAAAACAGATTTTCTCTAAATATTAAATTTATAGCTGTTCCTCTTACCATTAGCATTATAACTGGTAAATAATTTACTAAACTTCGTTTAACTGATAAATTACGTTTAGGAAAAACATTAATAATACATATAAGATATATAATTGACCCTATAGCACCAAGATAATAAATAGTTTCAATAAAATAATTATGAGATGCTTTAGACGCATAGTACTCTGCGCCGATTCCCTCTCCAAACAAAAGAACCTTAATATCAGAAAATATATAACCTATATAGCTCATCCATATATCATAACGTCCAGTAGTAACACTAGATAGGGACGCATTAGAACTATTATCTTCTAACAATCTGCTTAAGAATGCGTTAATATATTCCTTATCCACAAAAATATATATCCCGACAATAACTATTGCGACAATAAATACTCCCTTAATTAAACCTCTAATGCTTTGCTTTGCAAATATTATTAACACCAATAACAACAATACTAAATAAATCACCAAGAACGACTTACTGAGAGACATTATTCCAAAGACAGATAACATAATAATTAATATATAATCAAATGGTTTTGCACGTCCGCTCACAACCAACCCAAACCACCCAGCTAAAGCTATACTTATGTCCATGGTGAAAAAATTGGGGTTTGATTGAATTCCACTGAATCTTATAACATATTCTCCTGGTTCGAGTTTTAATTTCGTTTGATTCATAAAAGATGAAAGCCCGGGAATATAATCGCTGAACAGACCGGTTACTGATGCCAGGATAATACCTACTGAAAAAAACAACAATATACTTCGCAATTCTATTATTTTATTTTGTTTGAAAACAAGTAGCATTAATACAAAATACATAACCAAATTTATCGCTCTCACCATTGCATCCATACCGCCAAAAGTAAGGGCATAACATGTAAATACAATTATTATTATTAATTCTTTGTATGAGAATTTTAGACTTCGGTTATTAAACAATAATTTAAGTATTGCTGCTAAAATTAAAAAATTAAAAAAAGTAATTCCTCCAGGTTGTAGTTTAAATATAGGAGAAAAAGACAATGTAAATAACAATATACCAAGGATTTCAGTTACTGATCCAAAAAAAATAAACAAACATGCTAATAGCAAGGCAACAACATTTAAATAAGGAATATTTATCCCCAAAAGGATTAATACTGCAATTGCTGAACACTTTATAATAATTGATCTATTTATTTTTTTTTCATTTGAGTGTTTAGCCTTTACCATGATAATACTCCTCTGCTGGTAATAAGAAACAATAGTAATAATTTATAAGAATTTTGAATACTTAATTTCATTACAAGTACTAACATTTATTTTGTAGATTCCATATATTCAATAATATTTTTTGCTCTTTGCTTAATATTTAAATCTGATGCTTTGACAAGAGAGGCCTCAGACATCTTTTTGCGTAATTCTTGATTATCTTTTAATGAAATAATTGCTTTTTTTATTGCTTCCTCATCTTTAACATCTAATCTAATTGAGTTTTCATTATTAAGGATATCATCATTAAATGGTTGGTCAGAAGAAATAATTGGCAACCCGCATGCCATAGCTTCAATTATCGCATTACAGCAACCTTCGGCCTGTGTAGGTAATACAAAAACATCTGCAGCATTCAAATAAAGATATAGATTTTCATTAGGGACTTTTCCTTTAAATAAAATATTTTTACAATTAGGTTCATTATGTCCATTACCAATAAATATAGAGTATATATCATCTAAATCATTTAAAGCTTTCGAAAGTAAATTAACTCCTTTTCTTTCTATAAAACTACCAACAAAAGCTATAATAAAAGCATCTTTGGGCATATTTAGCTTTTCCCTCGCGGCATTTCTATCTATTTGGTAAAACTTTTTATTATCAATTCCATTAGGAAAGACTGCTATGTCATCTGATTTTTTAATTAGATTTAAATCAAGCAATTCTCTCTTATTCTCACTAGATACGGAAATAACACCATTCAGCTTTGATAAATTTTTTTTAATAGTATTTTTTTTAACATACTTAAAATTCTCAGGAGAACTCTCACCATAAGCTAAAAATGAAGGAACACATAATTTTTCACCTATTTCGGCAGCACACATTCCTGATGGTAAAATAAAATGTCCATATATACCATCAGGTGTTATTTTTTGTTTTCTTATTTCTTTCATCACACATCTTTTAAAGTTTATATAAGTGAATAGTGCTGTATTTAGGTTAAGGAATTTATGTGAGAAAGACAAAAACCTAGGTCGATATACTCTTATTTTATTACCTTTTTTGGTTTCTCTTATACTTACTCTAGAGGTTTTGTTAAGGTTTCTCACTATACGTTTAGAAATACTTGAGGGAGAAATAACGACACAATCAATTTCATTATCTGCAAATTCACATACAAGTTGATCAACAAAGGTATACACAGGATTATCCTCTGAAGGATATCCAGCAGTTATTATACACAAACTCTTAATTTTTTTTTCCATAGCTCAATCTCCAAAAGTTTTTAATAAATTCTTGTATATTCTTCAATTATAATATTTCATAATCTTTCTCCATATAACTATATACAATTGCTGACAATAATTCTCTCACATTAAGAACTGGATAAAAGTAATCTATATGAAGCTCTACTTCATCTTTAAACAGCTTTCATTTTGTATAGATATCTCGAAATCATTGACACAATATAGGAAATTCACACTCCATTCAAACCACTACAGCAACTGGAATCAAAGTCGATTTTTTTGGTGAAAAATTACAATGACAAGAGTCAATGGTTGAAAGTTCTCCGCGCATTATACACTTACTAAACAAATGCTAGAAGAAATCTATGGAGTGTGTTGGAACATCAAGGTCTTCTATAAAACATATAATCTCAATTACTCTTACATAAAATTTTCAAGGTATATCATCTTTACTCATTAATTACATACATACTTAAAATGTTAGTTTTGTTGTAACTCAGGTCAATTTTACCTTAATCCGGTCTAAAAAAGTCTAAAACTTGAATTGGTTACTGCTTCTTAAAAACACCTTAAATAGGACAAATAAGTAAATCCTTAAACTTATTTACTTCAGCAAATTAATAATAAGGAATAATTCACAAAATGCTAGTATGTGTAAAAGTCCAGATACTTCTTTGAAATATCATCCCAGTTAAATTCACGTGAATTTTTATAACAATTAACTGATATTTCATTATATCGCATCATTATCTTTTCTATGGATTCTACTATCGATTCATGATTATTAGGGTCAACAGAAAAACCAACTTCACCTTCATTAAAAAAACCATCTATACCTTGACCTTTTGAATATATTACAGGTAACCCACTAGACATTGCCTCAATATAAACCAACCCAAATGTTTCTATAAATGATGGCATTACAAAAATATCACATTTATCCATTATTGATGAGATATGTTCTTTACTCTGTAAATAGCCATGAAATATTATATCTTTTTCTATTCCTAATTTTTTATTTAGTTGTCTGCACTCATCTTCAAGCGGCCCGCTACCAATCACATTTAAGGAAACTTTATATCCTTCTTTTTGAAGTTTACTGCAAGCAGAAATAACTGTTGACAAATTTTTATTTTTATCAATTGAACCAATAAACAATAAATTTATATCATTTAAATTTCCCTTTTTACTTTTTGTAACTGCATTTTCATGCCAATGATCATCTATTCCATTAGGAATTACATAACATTTACTCTGGATTTTTGAAACAACATTAGATGGCAATAAAGTAAGCATTTTTTCTTTATATGCATGTGAAATAAAAACAACAGCACGAGCATTTAATAATACTTTTTGTATAAAAGGTCTTAAATGTAAACCGTATTTATAAAAAACATTAATATCAGTGTTTCTTACGTTTACAATATAGTTAATTCCATACTTTTTATAAAGTTTATATGCTGTTCCTCCATCACTAAATAGAGTATGTGCGTGAACAAAATCAATTTCTCGATTAATTAATAGAGATTTTTCTATTTCTTTCATTTGCTTATTAACTTTATTGTATAAAAGAAACCTATCATACTTTTTTAAGATATTTCTATAACAATAATTAACTGTATTATATCCCTGAGGTAACTGATTTTTCCCAATGTAATTTTTATCTTTTACAGGAATAAACACTTCCTGGTTTATTCCCTTAAATGATAACTGTTTTATTAAATTCATATATAACTTATTACCTATATAATAACTACAAATGTGTAATATTCTCATCCAACCATCTTCCTAAAACAAAGTTACTATCTATAAACTCCAATAAACATACCCTCTTAATTCACATTCTTTTCTATTCATCAATCCTTTAATATCAACCAAAACCTTTTTATTTTCTACATAAACATTATCTAAGAAATCTAAGCCATAGTTTTCTTTAAATTCATCATGATTAACAGCTAGTGCTACACAGTTTAAATTCTTTAATTCTTCTTTTTCTGCTAAATTTATTCTATAAGCTCTCCATACATCTTCTTTATCTGCTATTGGATCATGTACTATAACCTCTACTCCAAACTCTTCAAGTTCTTTAATAATATCAATTATCTTTGTATTTCTAACATCAGAACAATTCTCTTTAAATGTTATTCCTAATAGTGCCACCTTTGATCCTTTTATAGGTTGTTCAGCTTTAATTAGATTTTTAATGATATTTTGTGCAACATATATCCCCATATCATCATTAATTTTTCTACCTGAAAGAATGATCTGAGAATGATATCCTAGTTGCTCTGCTTTATAAGTAAAATAATATGGGTCTACCCCAATACAGTGTCCACCAACTAAACCTGGCGTAAATTTAAGAAAGTTCCACTTTGTCCCTGCAGCTTCTAAAACAGCATTCGTATCTATCCCCATCCTATTAAACACCATTGATAGTTCATTCATAAATGCAATATTAATATCTCTTTGAGAGTTTTCAATAACCTTTGATGCCTCTGCAACCTTTATTGATTCCGCTTTATGGACCCCAGCTTCAATAACTGACTCATAAACTTTAGATATAATTTCAAGAGCATCTTCGTCAGATCCAGATACTACTTTAATGATTTTTGTTAATGTGTTAATTTTATCTCCCGGATTAATCCGTTCAGGGGAATAACCTACTTTAAAATCTATGCCAAATTTCAAACCCGATTCTTCTTCAAGTATAGGGATACAAACTTCTTCAGTAGTTCCAGGGTATACTGTAGATTCATATACAACTATCGATCCTTTGGTAAGGTTTCTTCCTACAGTCTTACTTGCACCAATTATTGGAGACAAATCAGGTGTTTTATCACTATTAATTGGAGTAGGTACTGCCACTATATGGAGTTTACAATCTCTTAATTTAACCTCTCCATTTGTAAATACCATAGTGGTATTTTTTACAGCTTCGTCCCCAACTTCATCGGTTACATCAATACCTGATAAATATTTATCTAGTTTTCTCATACTCACATCAAACCCTACAACATCAAACTTTTTTGCAAACTCTATGGCTAACGGAAGACCAACGTATCCTAAACCAATTACGGATATTTTTTCTTCTCTATTTACTATTCTTTCGTATAGACTCATTAGATAAACTCGCTCCTTCAATTATACATTCTCGATTACATCAATCAATTTTTCTGTCAATTTCCCAAAATCAAATTCATAAGCAGCTAAGCGAGCATTTTCGCCCATTATTTGGTGTTTTTTATCATCACTACTAGCTTCAATAACAACTCTAGCAATTTCTTCTGCATTTTGTATATGAGCACTAATTCCACATTCATATCTTTCACAAATGCTATATCCAGTTTTATAAGTTTGTACAATACATTTCCCTGCAGCTAAATACTCAAAAAACTTATTCTGGCTTTGACCATATTTATCAAGAGAAGTACTTGAGTTATGAAGTATATTTATATAAGCCTTTTTAAGAATTGAGGGTACATATTTCTTTTCAACACTACCTTTAAAAATTACATTAATGATATTTTCTTCTTCGCACCTCTTTTTTAATTTTTCCCTTTCATCACCTGCTCCATAAATTAAAAACCTTATATCCTCTCTTCCTTTAGTTTGAACAATCTTTGCTGCATCTAACAGCATTCCTAGATTGTTAACCTTCCGTATAGAACCAGCATAAACAACATTTTTATATTTTTTATTATCTAAGTCTGAATCAGGTATCTGATATTCTTCACTGTTTTTATCAAATGAATCAATAACTACTCCATTACTTATATGTTTGACCTTTTCTAAATCAATTTGATGATCCCATCCTTGGTCGATAATATAATCTTTGCCTCCTTCCCAAGTCATAATAATAGAATCAGCTTTTTTATAAATCCATTTTTCACCTAGATATAATATTTTTGCTAAAATACTATTTCTTTTTAAAACACCGTATGCCACGATACTTTCTGGCCATAAATCTCTTACCTCACAGATGCAAGGTATGCCAAATTTCTTAGCTATTTTAATTCCAGCGACTAAGGTCAGAGGGTGAACACTCGATGCTAAAATCACGTCAGGTTTACCACTAATTTGACCGTATTGTTTTGCTGTGGGAAATAAATTTTTATAGAAAGTTAACATATTTAAGATTCTCTGTTTACCATTGCCTTTGTAACTTGATGCTTTGACAAATACAAATGGCATCTTTTGATTTGCCTCTATAACAAATTTTTCATCCCCTGTATGTATATTTTCTGTTGTATTATGACTGGTTGTCGCTGCAAAAATAGTAACTTCATAGCCCTTTAAAATCAAATTTTCTGCAAGCCAGTAATGCCTGCCACCTTTATCTTTTTGCATATTTTTTGCGTAATGATTCAATATCCAAATATTCTTTTTCATTCGTCTGCTCCTAATCGGGTTTCCCTAAAAAATTTCATCTATTGAGTTTTATATTAACCCTTCACTGATTGATGAGAAAGAGAACCCCTTAACGGATATATTAGCCTCTATACATCGGAAAAAATAATTCATCCTTATCAAAATCACTTTCATTTTCTCGGATCGACACCAATTTGTCATATTTTTCTTGATTGAAAATTTTTCTACCAATAGTAAATTCAGTATCAGAATTCTCATTAAATGCCTTTTTAAATTTATATAAACTATCCTCTTTACTTCCCAGTCCTCCACCTAAATGAAAAGTTTTATAACCATTTACACTGCCCCAACACGCAGCTTCAAATAACAATAAGTTTGTGGGTGCAAACTTTTGGTACTCTCTGTCTGATGCTGACAAGTGATAATGCATTTGCAGATTAGAATATAGAATCATAGACATTGCAATTATCTTCTTTTGATACACTGCATAAAACATCAATGAATTATATTTCAAATCAAAAAGGACACTATTATAAAAATCTTTCTTAAAGTAGTAATACTCTTTTGCATTGTCCTTGTCCATTGTTTTATTATATAAACTTATAAATTCATCAAACAATTTAGGATTCCGACCCCAGTAGATTTCAATTCCTGACTTCTTAGCTTTTCTAATCACATTTCTATTTTTACTAGTTATGTTGCTCCAGATCTGGTCTTTTGAATATAAATTCATTGTAATAGTTTTTCCAAGTGTAGATATTTCATAAATATCTTTTAAATCTTCTCCATTATTAAGATACGGATGAAAACGAACAAATTCACTTATAATACCCTCACTTTTACATATGGAACTATATTCATAATCAAGAGCCCTCATGCTATCTTCTGTTACATTACCTTCTATTAAAAATCCTCCATATCCATAGGGTGTAGCTATATCGTAAAAAGTATTTGGAGGTATCTTCAAAGTGAATCTTTTATCTATTGATATATCCCTTTTCATTACAACATTCATGGCTTTAATATCTTGATTTTCATAATAGAAAAGCATCGGCTCACCATCTCCGTGAATACTGAATGCTTTGGTATAATCGGAAAGATAATACACATCATAACCTTTAAAGCCTTTTACAATACTATCCCACTTTTCAGGTTGGTCTATAGTAATAACCGTTAACATTTTACCACCTACAATTTCTTTTTCATGTATCTTCTCTCGGTCTCAAATCCCAATTTTTCATATAAATCCAAAGCCCTTGAATTACTCTCAGAAACAATTAGATCAATAGTTTTTATACCTTCTTTCAAAGCTTTTTTTTCAGACTCCTGAAATAATTGTTTCCCTATTCCTTTTCCTCTTAGTTTTGTGTTTACCGCTATCTGATTAACATGTAATCTCTGTTCATCAAAGAAATCATGTTTATATAGCCACGTAAATCCTATTAACTCGTTTTCATCGATTGCAGCAATAACTATTGCACTACCCTGATTAATATAATCCATTAATAACTCGATCTTATTTAAACAGATTGGTTTAGCCTGTTCTGATGTAAGTTGAAAATTTATCGTATAAGTATCTACCAATAGTTCTAATACATTTGTATAATATGTTAGTAAATCTTCACAACATAATTCTTTAATTATCAAAGGATTGTCCCCTTTCGATATTTAAATCCTTTAATGATGACTCATCTACTACAGTTACTCCCTCTCTTTTAAACGCTTTTAGAAGTGTTTGTAATATAATTTTCACATCTAATATGAAGCTTATTTTTTTTACATACTCTACATCAGTAGCCAATCTACTATCCCAATCCAAAGTATTTCTTCCATTTACCTGTGCTAGGCCTGAAAGACCAGGCCTTACGCTATGCCTTATTCTCTCTTCTTCTGTATAATATTTTAAGTACTTAACCAACAAAGGCCGTGGTCCTATAATCGACATATCACCCTTAAGAATATTAAAAAGTTCGGGAAGTTCATCAAGGGATGTTGATCGTAAGAACCTTCCAAACTTCGTCAACCTAACACTATCAGGAAGTAGCTCACCATTTTCATCTCTCTCATCCGTCATTGTTCTAAACTTAGTCATCAAAAAAATCTTCTCATTCATCCCTGGTCTTTTTTGTTTAAATAACACTGGGCTACCCAACTTTACTCTTACAAGAAAAGCAACTATCAATAAGATAGGACTAAGGATTAAAATAGCTAGCAAAGATAGCATGAAATCCATCGCTCTTTTTACAAATCTTCTATAAATACTATGCTTAGAAGGTTTCATTACCTTTCCCACAACCCTTTAATAATTTCAACAACTCTTGCTAAATCCTCATCAGTTAACTTTGTATCAGAAGGCAAGCAAATACCATCCTCAAACAATTTCTCTGATACACCCGTTCCAACGAAGTCATACTTCTCAAAAAACGGTTGCAGATGCATTGGTTTCCAAACCGGTCTTGACTCTATATTTTCTTTTTCAAGAGCCTCCATAATATCAATCGGTCTAACATTACCATTCAAAGTCATAGAACTTAACCAATAATTCGGTTTATCCCACTCATTACTAGGCATGAACTCTACACCGTCAAGTGCACTCAGTTCTCTTTTATAAAAATCAAGGATATAATTCTTCTTCTCAACTCTCTGATCTAATACTTTAAGCTGCCCTCTGCCAATCCCAGCAACTACATTGCTCATCCGGTAATTAAATCCTAATTCACTATGTTGATAGTGCTTTGCTTGGTCTCTACTCTGAGTGGCCCAAAACCTTGCCTTTGCAATACGTTCTTTATTATCAGAAACTAGCATCCCACCACCAGAAGTTGTAATAATCTTATTCCCATTAAAAGAGAAAATGCCATAATCACCAAAGGTTCCAGTGTGTCTTCCTTTATAATAAGTACCTAAGCTTTCAGCAGCATCTTCTATTACTGCTACCTTACGCTTATTGCAAATCTCCATAATCTTATCCATATTTGCAGAAAGTCCATAAAGATGCACTACAATTACGGCTTTCACATTAGGATATTTATCAAAAGCTTGTTCCAAAGCTTTAGGACACATATTCCAAGTCTCGTTATCACTATCTATAAAAACAGGAATCGCATTTTGATAGATTATCGGGTTGGCAGTTGCCGAGAATGTCAGTGTCGGACAAAACACAATATCCCCTTCTCCAACTCCTGCTGCTTTTAGAGCTAGATGGATTGCGGCTGTACCTGAAGATAGTGCTGCAGCATCTTTACTTCCTACCTTATGTGCCAATTCTATTTCAAATTGATCCACGTTTTCCCCAAGAGGAGCAATCCAGTTCGTATCAAAAGCTTCCTTTATATATTCTATTTCATATCCTTCATCACTCATATGTGGTGATGATAGGAATAATCGATCCTTCATTCTCTAAAACTTCCTTCCTACAATAAGTCACTTTTTATGTAGATATTTTCCAACAAGTTCTTTCTTCATCTAGCCACTATTCATATAGGTTTTAAGAGTATCCAAGGAAGATGGGTATAGATATCACTTGATGTTTCACCTGTTAAATCTTCCTTGGGTAAAACTATATGAATCATATTTCACGAAAAACATGAATATTCCTATGCATTAATCTTTTCCGAGGACATATCCTTAACCGTTTGTTCTAAAAACTCAACTAAATCATCCTTGATTTCTTCATTCTGAAGTGCAAACTCTATCGTCGTTTTCACAAACCCTAACTTCTCCCCAACATCATATCGTTTTCCTTCAAAATCATAAGCAAAAACTTGCTGAGTCTGGTTTAATTGTTGAATCGCATCTGTTAACTGAATTTCCCCGCCTGCACCAGCTTCTTGCTGATCAAGCATACTGAAGATTTCAGGAGTAAGAATATATCTTCCCATTATTGCCAAATTGGAAGGAGCTGTGCCTAAGGCTGGTTTTTCTACAAAGTTTTCAACTTGATATAGTCGACCCTCTTGAAAAGCAGGGTCTATTATCCCATAACGGTTTGTTTCTTCCTTAGGTACAGTTTGAACTCCGATAATTGAATTGTTTGTTTCCTCAAACTGATTAATTAACTGCTTTAGGCAAGGAGTTTCACTCTGAATAATATCATCACCTAAAAGTACGGCAAATGGCTCGTCCCCAATGAATTTACGTGCACACCATACAGCGTGACCTAATCCTTTTGGTTCCTTTTGTCTAATGTAATGGATATTAGCAAGTTTAGAAGAATATTGTACCTTATTGAGCAACTCTACTTTTCCTTTTTCCATTAGATTTTGTTCAAGTTCAGGCGCGTAATCAAAATGATCTTCAATTGCACGTTTCCCTTTTCCCGTTACGATTATTATATCCTCTATTCCTGATGCAACAGCTTCCTCCACTATGTACTGAATCGTTGGTTTATCAACGATTGGCAGCATCTCTTTTGGCATTGCTTTTGTTGCAGGCAAAAAACGAGTGCCCAATCCTGCTGCAGGAATGATTGCTTTTGTGATTTTTTTCACTTTTTAGTCCTCCTAATGGTTATTTAACTACCGAGAAAGCTTTATTCTTTCTTCGATTTGCTAAATTCATTACAAATTCTTTAAGTTCTGTCGAGGATAGAGTATCGTGTGCGCTAAGAAGGTACTGTATTTCCTCTTCCTGTTCCAATACAGCTTTTCCTATAAAGATTTTAGGAAACACAGCTTCACTATGAACCTCTTTCTCCCCTAATAGCTCTTCATACATTTTCTCACCAGGACGGATTCCAGAAAATTCGATTCCAATTTCATCTATGGAGTAACCTGATAACTGGATAAGGTTTGTTGCTAATTCAACAATCTTAACAGGTTCACCCATATCAAGAACGAATATTTCTCCGCCTCGAGCCAAAGAACTTGCCTGAATGACTAATCTAGACGCTTCAGGTATGGTCATAAAATACCTGGTCATATCTGGATGGGTGACCGTTACTGGTCCACCGGCTTGAATTTGTTTTTTAAATAAAGGAATGACACTTCCTCTGCTGCCTAAAACATTTCCGAAGCGAACCGCAACAAATTTGGTTGAGCTATTTTTTGCTAACTGCTGGATGATCATTTCAGCAATCCGCTTGGTCGAACCCATGACGTTTGTTGGGTTAACGGCTTTATCAGAAGAAATCATTACAAAGGCACCCACACCAAAAGTATCTGCCGCCTCTGCAACATTTTTTGTACCAAAAACGTTATTCTTAATTGCCTCTCGAGGATTATATTCCATTAGTGGAACATGTTTGTGTGCAGCCGCATGGTAAACAACATCAGGTCGGTAGGTTTCCATCACTTCAAAAATTCTCTCTCGATCTTGAATATCTGCGATGACAGGTATGATTTCAATTTGATTGGCATATAGCTTTTTCAGTTCCATGTCAATTTGATAAATACTATTCTCACCATGCCCTAGTATTATAAGAGTTCCCGGAGAGAATCTGCATATCTGACGGCAAATCTCCGAACCAATAGATCCTCCAGCTCCAGTTACTAATATGGTCTTACCAGTTACATATTCAGAAATACTATTAATATCTAATTCAACAGGTTCTCTTCCTAAAAGATCTTCCACTTCCACTTCTTTAAACTGATTAACAGCTACTTTCCCTAACATAATATCTTCAAGCATCGGCATGATTTGTGTTTTTGCATTTGTTTTCACACATTCATCAAAAATGACCTTCAATTCTTTCTTACTTAATGACGGGATCGCAATGACAATATTATCTATATGATATTTTTCAACCATTTCGGGGATATGTTTTGAGTTGCCGACAACGGGTATTCCTAATATGTCTAGCTTATCTTTTTTTGGATCATCATCTATGAATGCTACTGGTTTAAGTTCCGTATCATGATTATTAAGAAGTTGACGTACAACCATAGTTCCTGCAGATCCCGCACCGATTACCAATGTGTTTCTGGTTTCCTTTTGATTATTTATCAAACGGTCACGCAGCATTCTCCACGAAAAGCGGGAACCGCCAATTAGGATGACATGCATCATCCAGGTCAATGCCATGGCTCTTACGTAAACATCTTGAAAAACGATTAACTGGATGGCGATAACTGTGATAACCGATAGGCTTACGGCTTTAACGATGGACAATAACTCTCCAATACTCGCATATTCCCAGGCCTTTTTATACAGTTTATAAATAGAAGCAAAAAAATGATGGCTGATTAATAGAGAGACTGATGTGACTAAGAGCGTTGGTAATTTAAATATTTCCAAATAGGGATACAAGAATAAATAACTTACATAAATGGCCGATAATACTATTAATGAGTCTAATAGGGCCAGAAGTGTTAATCGTTTTCGGTAGGCCAACCACATTTCCCCCTTTAATATTGTTTGATCTACTCTTTTTTTATATAAAGTTTTAATGCTGTATTCTATTTCACATATTTTCATTTTTTATATAAAATGAAATATGCTGTTAGTTCTTTTTTGCTTTTTTTATGGCCTTATAAAGGCTATGTGTCGTTTGAACAGACACTAACCAAAATGGAGGTAATTTATCAATCTATAATGTTCATACCAATAACTATATAACGTAGAACTTAACATGAAGACAAAATTTTTTAATGTTTGTAAACACCCTAATTATCAATCTTTTTAAAAAATTCCTAAAATTTTCTTTTTGAATGGTACTGGTTTTTCAATAGCAGGGCATTGGTCCTTTAATAACTGTTCAGCGTTTTCTTTAAAATAAAATGTACGTTGTATTCCGTATGTTTTTGTGATTGCTTCATAGGCTTGTTGTAACGTGAACCCTCTAGATCCTATATTATGAGCATCTGTCGCAATAAAATGAGCCAGATTATGTTCGATTATTTTTTTTGAAAATGATCTAACATTTTTTCCAAATTGACCGATAATACTACCAGAGGTCAGTTGAGTTAAGGCACCCTCTTGAACCAACTCAAATAATAGTTTATGATTCTCGATCAATTCCTTATTTCTTTCCGGGTGTACGATAATAGGTTTTATTCCTTTTAGCTGCAGCTCGTAAATCACTTCTTGGGTGTATGTAGGGACGCTTCCCGACGGAAGCTCTAGTAGCAAATACCTTCCGTTATCGTCTAAGGTTAGGATTTCTTCCTTTTCAAGTGAAATAAATATGTCACGGTGTATTCTTACTTCTTGCCCGAGATGAATGGTAAGTGGAATATTTTCTAGTTGAAAACTCTCATTTAACCTAACTGCACGGTCAATGATGTCACTTTTAATATTTACATATTTCTCATTTAAGTGATGTGGCGTGGCAAAAATATGGGTGATTCCTGCTTCTGCCGCTTTTCTTGCCATATTCAAGCTTTCCTTTATGTCCGCAGATCCATCATCTACCCCTGGGAGAATGTGACAATGTATGTCGATCAAATTTCATACACTTCCTTTAAAAAACAAATAGGTAAAAAGACCTAAAATTTCAAAAATAGGAACTATTACCCTGATTAATAGTAGCATATAAAACTACCATCAAACAGGGTGTTATTTTGTCGAAAAATGTTTTAATTTTTTAAGATTGATAATAATAATAATTGCTGTTATCCTCTTCAACACCATTTAAAACGACTCCAAGCAAGGATGTATTAGCTTTTTCT
Source organism: Peribacillus sp. S4 (assembly GCF_046715815.1). NCBI lineage: Bacteria > Bacillati > Bacillota > Bacilli > Caryophanales > Bacillaceae > Peribacillus > Peribacillus sp. S4. The sequence goes on from NZ_CP175708.1 coordinate 3,851,899, forward strand.
AAAAGCTCCTTTGCTTTTACTGCACTTTGTTTATTTGTCTTGCCGCTCGCCACTACCATAATCACGCCATCACATTTATTGGCTACAATCTGTGAATCCGGCACTACCAGAACCGGTGGTGTATCAAAAATGATATAATCATACATTTCTTTTAATTCATCAATCGCTGTTTCTATCGCTTTGGAATTTAATAATTCCGAAGGGTTAGGTGGTATCGGCCCACTTGTTAAAATGTCTAAGTTTGAAACATTTGAATTCAAGATAGTTTTTCTTAAGTCCATTTTCTTTGTCAATACGCTAGTAAGTCCATGTATATTACTAAGGTTAAAAGCATAATGTATCGATGGTTTCCTTAAGTCTGCATCCACAAGTAATACTTTTTTCTCTTCTTGAGCAAGCACAATCGCTAGGTTGGCAGCTGTAGTCGATTTCCCATCATTAGGCTCCGATGAAGTAACCACAATCGTTTTGATTTCTTTATCTACTGAAGAGAATTGTATGTTTGTTCTAATTAATCGATATTGTTCAGTAATAGGCGATTTAGGATTAGTCTGCGCAATTAAATTCACTTGTTTTTCATCTTTACTTCTCAAAAATCCCACTTCCTTTCTTAATGTCACTGAATTGTTCTTTATTTATGTTGCGATATTTTTTGAATAGATCCAAGGATGGGTAATTCTAGGAGTCTCTCAATATCATCCTCGTCCTTGATTGTATTGTCCATATACTCCAGTAGAAATGCCAAGCCTATTCCAGCCATCAATCCAACTACGATCGCAATTGCGATATTCAATAGTGGATTAGGTTTTACAGGTGTAGGGTTCTCCTTAACTTCTGCCTTGGCAAGTACGGTAACATTATCAACGTTCATGATATCCTTGATTTCCTTCTGAAAAATTGAAGAAACCGTGTTGGCAATCTTAACTGCTTTGGCCGGATTACTATCTTGAACTGTTAATGAGAAGACTTGCGAATTTTCTTGACTGTTGATCGTAATTTTTTGACTAAGTTGATCTACACTTTGATCTAGTTCTAGCTCATCAATTACCTTCTCCAAAATGGCGGGGCTTTTTATGATCACACTATATGTATTGATCATGTCAATATTAGACTTTATTTGAGTCGAGTCCAATTGGTTCTCCGATTGTTTTTGGTTAACCAGGATCTGTGTTGAAGATTGATAAACGGGTGTTAATAAAAAATAAGAAATCGTTCCACTAATCAAAGCGGCAATTAATGTCAGCAGCATGATTAGCTTCCAACGTTTCTTTAATGTTTTAAAAATATCATTAATACTAATAGTTTCTTCCATTTTATCCTCCTGTTATGTTAAAAATGACCTATTGCATTATACCATAATATTACCTATTATTATGTATTTTCAAGGAAATTTTCATAAAACTTACAATGAATGAATAGTTTTCAAATACCAAAGTAATTTTATAAAAAAGAAAACGGTAATACAAATGAAATAATTGTCATTTTTGAAATATTGCATTTATCACACCTAAACAACTCATTTTCCAGAATATTTTCACCTGAAATTTTATTAAACCTAATTATTCACTCATTCCCATAATTTGTTTCTTTATTTGTTTTTTAACAATATTTTCTAGAAACGTGCCTAACTAAATGCCTACCAAAACAGAAAAATCCGTTTATACATATAATTATGTCAAGTATTTTAGTGCCTAGTTATCATTAAAAACAAAAGGAATATGTGTAAACTGAAAGTATAGTTTAAACATCATTTATAATTTTTATTTTAATGGTTAGGTGTGGTCACAATGATAGGTTACCGAGTTAAGTCGCTTAGGGAAGAAAGGAAAATGTCAATTAGTGAACTCTCCTCAAAATCCGGCGTTGCCAAATCCTATATAAGCTCACTGGAAAGAAACCTTCAAACAAACCCTACTATTTTAGTTTTGGAAAAAATCGCTAGAATTCTTTGTATTAAAGTGGATGCTCTGTTGTTGAATGAACAAGCAGACAATGTCATGGATGAAGAGTGGGTGGAAATCATGCAGGATGTTATGAAGGCAGGTATATCGAAAGAGGAAATGCGGGAATTTATCAAAGAAAGGAAATGTACTGCTCTTGAGAATTAATGATAACATATCCCTTTTTCTTGTTTCATTAATTAACATATAATAACCCACTATGCATTCATCATTTAAACTAATTCCAGAGAGGGAAAAGTGATTATAACCACTTTTCTCCCACTTCTTCGTTTTTTGTTTACTAATGGAATATGAGTTATTAGCTTATTCTCCTAAATCCGTATTTCTTAATTTTATAATGGATATACAATCATATTTGTGACACTAATCCCCCTTTAAATATTCGTACAACACATCGAACCATATGTAATGCCCTTGATCATTGGGATGGAGATTATCATTTGTTAATATATCAGCCAATCTCATATTATCTTCTTTTAGTTTTTTTTCAATCCCATTCATGCTATTAATATAAGTCCATTTATTTTTTTTAATAACCCTTTCAGAAGCTTTTATATAATCCAAATAATTTAAATCTAAGCTATTCTCTGTTTTACTATTAGCCACTGGATTCGGTGATATGATTAGAATCTTTGCATTCGGTAGCTCTTTTTGCAACTTTGACATAATGTTTTTTAAATCTTTTTCCGTCTGTTCCACACTAATCGATTGATATTGATTGTTAATCAGGGGGTTTTCAAAAATAATCAGATCAGGATTATCATTAATGACCGCATCAATTTTATTACCTTCTAACAAATCTTTTGTAGAATACCCCTCTTGGCCATGATTGATAAAACCTAATTTTTCTAATTCATCCCTTTCAGAACGTAGACTCTTCTCTAAGCGTCCTGCCCAACTATTAGAAGAATTACTAGCACCGGTTCCTGTAGTACCATTACTTCCCACTAGGGATACAATAACCTTATCTTGTGTAAGCGACTTATAATGTAGGTAATCTATTAGTGACTGCTGTTTATTATTTTCTGGTTTTAAACTCTGTATTAAAGCTTCCCTCTTTTCTTTTTCCTTTTCTTTTAATCTTTCTTCAGCTTTTTTCCCCTCTATACCTGCTGCCTGACTCATGTTTTTCCAATGAAGATGACCAAAAACCAATACTACTAAACAAATTCCAGCAATGAAAAATAAACCATATTTCTTCATCTTTACCTCCAATTTTTGAACTTTATGGACTGACATAGAAGTCTTAAATAGAATGTGCTAACAAGTACTATTACTATTATCTAACATTAATATTTTTTACTATTTCTGTTCGTTATCTCTTATTAATTATAACTATTGTAAATGCAGCAATAAAGGATAATTTTCCATTTTTTTCCGACATCGCTCGACTTTGATAATCAACTAATCTCATTAATATTCCTATATTCAGAATCAAAAAAATCGAGTATTTCTGCTGGATACTCCAACCAATCACTTAACCAAATTCATACTTCTAGAACTCTCCATCCGAATTATAATTAAAGGTGACCATCTAATCATCATGAATGTGATAGGTTTAACTAAAATACTCTCAGGTATCTATGTTTTAATAAAATCATCTAGTTGTTCAGAATTTAGTTTAACTACCATAGGTTTCTTCCTACTATTTAGAGAATCATATTCTTCCTTCTCCATTACAGTCACTGTATATCTACCATCTTTAATCTCTCATTTCCCCATATAATATACTTTTATAAATGGTAAATAAAAGGTACTTAATAAAAATTCCACATTAAAGATATGAACTCTTACATTTCTCCCTAACATCCGACATTTTACCATAAAGAGCTTGGCGGAAATAAACAGTATATTGCGTAATTAGCTGTCATGTTTCTATTTTCCGCTCTTATTGTCCCCCTTTGCTGGACAGGATTTAGAAACAAAAGGAAGATGTTTTGTTTTGCCTTTTTGGCTGTAACGATTGGATCGTTTGGATATATGATGAGCGTTTTCCTTCTATGTGCAATGCGAGTTGTCCAATGGATTGGCTGGGGATATGCGACCACCGCACCAGGTAACGATTGCCTACGATCTTATCCCAGCAAAGCGCCGTGGTGAGGGAATGGGATACCTCACTATATCGAGAAATTTGGTGATGGCTTTAATTTGGACTTTTCCTAGAAGATGTTTTAACGTTTCAACAATTGTTATTTTGCGGTGTATTAAGTATAGTGGCTTGGATCATGACTTCGACTATTTTTATAAGATAGTAGATAACCTTCTGCTCCCGCTAAAACAAATAGGTTTGATGCTTTTTTTTGATGTTCGCTGGCAAAATCTATGATCAAAGAGGACATTAAGCCGTCTTCATTCCTTCTACCCTTTTCAAGAAGCGGCGATGTTACTGCTAGTATGGTAGTTAAACTAAATTTTATTATAAGATTTCCAGATAACGGAGAGTTTTTTTTGTTTAACCTATCACATTCATGAAGATATAACGGTTACCTTTAACTATAATTCAGATAGTAGATTTCTTGACGTATTGAATTTGGTAATGTGATTGGAACTTTGAATAATCCAGCAGTAATGCTGGATTATTTTGAGCAAAAATAATCTTAATGAGATTTAGTACGTATCAAAGTCGAGTGATGTATAAGATAAAACAGCACCTACGAAACCAATTATACATACAGTCGGTGACAATACAACAAAGTAACTGGCAAAGCAGAGGCAAGCTCTACATTACAAAGTGGGCAGCATTTTGCTTGGTAAAGTAAAGTCCAATATCTCAGGAAGTTCACCGTTACGATGACGAAAAAAAAGGCCGGAAAAGTCCACCTGATCATACCATTTAATAGCAGCTTCTATATCAGTTACAGATAAACTAATTGAGTTATGGGTATCATTTGTACCCCCTAAAAAGAAATTACCCCTTACAGATGAATGACAAACAATCATTTAAAGGGGCGAGAGGATTTTTCATGTTTGAGTTTGTTTTTAAATGTTCTCTTTTTTCTTGAGTTAATATATATCAGAACCGGGAATCGGTGTTAGTGAAGTAGTGTTAACGAGCAGTTTGTTCCGACTATTACACGAACGCAGTCAATATTTGTGTTCCAGTCGTATCAATTGTACGTTTGTATTTTTTTCCGTCTGTCGCAGTCAAAATATCCATAATTTCTGTAGTCCCTACATCGATCATGTCATAGGCGGTAAATCTCGTTACACCTTTTATTGTGTTGTCACGGTTTAAAGTTGTGCTGAATTTCATTTTACTGCTATAAACCGTAATATTTCCGACATTGACGATTCCTGAATTTGCGTACTGGATTCCGTATTCCGCTTTTGACATATCGCAATCTCTAAAAATTACGTCACTTATATTTTGTAGAGAAAGTCTGCCGTTATTATTACCTGTTCTTACATCGTTATAAGAGATGGAATTAAGAATAAGTTTCCCTACGTTACGTAACGATAATTCGTCGTATCTATTGCCTAGTTTTGTTTTTTCAATGTTTATCTCGTCTATTCTTTCATAGGTTGTTAAATAGTCAATTTGCTGAATAGATGGACTATCCAGACCATATGGTTCACTATTTATCACATTTAGCCTGTTTATCCTGTCGTAGGTGTGACATCTAAATCCTTTGCACCGATTGAATTCAACTAACTCATAGTGCCCTATCTTCCCTAAAGCCCCGCTATCCACTTTCACTCTAGGGTAAAACCAAATTTTAGGGCAATCATTAAAAATGATGTTACCTATTTTATATTTCGCAGGTGCATAAACCTGATATCTTTCCCTTACTTCTACCCACTCTGTCATTGCGCAACGATTGAATGTGTAATTAGCATATCGAGAATCTTCAACAACATCTAAGGAGTTTTTATGTCCAATAACTTCACTTGAAGGTACTGTGCAGTTATTCATTTCGATATTTCCTGAAATTGCAAATCCGAATATAACAGAATCATTCACTTTTAAATTATACGTATTTCCATGTACTCCTAAACCTACATTCCAAACTTCAGCTTTGAGTGTTGAGTTGTTTATCGTAATATTATATAAAACTTCACGCCCACCTGTGGTTAGACCATGTTGTCCACTATTAGTTGTAATATAATTGCAAGTTATATTCGTAGAACTTTCCAAACACACACCGTACCCATCATAACTTTTACCTTCATCTTCGGCGTGACCAGTCGTAATATAATTAAGTACACTATCGACACAACGGTATATATCAATATTAATTTTAAAATTATCGGTTTTCACGTTAGATATCTTGCAACCAACACCATACTCAATCCTCAACCCGTAAAGAGTGTTATCAAGTACGTTTGTATTCCGTAACATACCAATGTTTTTAACTTGAACTTTAATCGGATTATATATTTTCACTGTTATAGAATCAGCTGCCATATCGAATGGGAACACAAGGTTAAAATATACCGTATTCCCTGTTATCTTTGTAACAATTGCATTTCCGCCTTTATAGTAGTAAGTTCGTGAATTATTATATAATTCAGTGGAAATCACGTTAATTAAATCACCAACCACGATATTGGTTACATCATTTAATATTAAAGAATTTTTACTCTTAGTTTCCACATAGTTATCTGTAACGGTTTTTGTAGTTTTAAGTGTCCCTTTAAAAATAAATCCATCCTGACCGGAAACGTCAATCGTAGAATGGCTAAAGTCAATTTCAACATCTTTGTCAATAATTACTGGATTCTGGAATTTATAATACCCTTTAGGAAAAATGATTTTATCCCCATCTTGTAATCTTGTATTTATCAAGGTGATGGCGTTATCACTGTAATCAAGTCCTAATTTATTTGCTCCAAATTGGACGGGGTTATATTGCGCAATATGTTCCATAGATTCTGAGCGTTCCCTACCTAATTCTTGATTTATTTTCTCACTCAAAATAAACCCTACTTTCATACTTAGTTATCAATAAACTATGCTAGTAATAAAGAAGGGGAGTGGACAATTTTCCTAATAAGTGAAAATTAAAATAAAAAGAGGACTGATCTTATCAGCCCTCAATATCTAATAATAGAATGATCTTGGTAATTTGCTGCTTATCGTACATCATCTAGCCATTTCTTAATTGCCTAGTCTAATAGATTCTTTACTGCGGTGGCTGGATTTCCAGCCACAACTGTATATGGAGGCATGCTTTTTGAAACCACAGCACTAGCATCAATGACACAACCCTCTCCTATTTCTACTCCGGGTAAAACCTTCTGAGACAATTAAACCATTAATAAACACAATTTTGGTCGCGCGTTCTTATTAAGAATAAAATCCTATTAATGTCGAGTGTTTTAGGGAGTGTGATAATCTGGTTCTAGAGAGAATTATAAACAAGTAAGATTATAGGCTTTTTAATATATCGGATAAGTGAATGCTAGGTGTCTATTTTGATGACTGGTTTGATCGGTAACAACATGACCATAAAAAACCAAACAAGCATTAGGTGGAGCTTTGTCTAAAACAGTCTTGTGTTTTTCTATATTGCCAGTATCGTGGTCGATTATACAATATCGAGATAGCTCAGAAGTTGGTAGGGGGCATTTGATTAAACTTACTGTAACCGCCAATGTCCAAAATCAAGTGCTTTCTCGTCACCTTTAATGTCCTTTTACTATTACTTCCGTAAGGGTAAACAAGTATATCACCATCAAAGCTTAAACCGTTAAGTATCCTCTTTGATGTCCCAATCTTCGTACTCTAAATCTGATAAATTGGTTAAATTCCCAAGATAAGCATGTGTCCAACCTTATTAAATGGCAGCAGTCTCTGTGGGGATTTCAATAGTGGCTTACCTATGGATTTTAAGAAGAATGAAGTAATTACACATTAAAGGACACCTTTATGGATGTTCTTTTTTCCTGAAAACAGAAGTGTTTGTAGAACAGTTTATCGCATTAGCATCAGTATATTTTTTAACCCCATGTAAACTATGTTATGGTTTTATTTGTTTTAAGTAATGTTATTGTATTCCTTGTTTCCTTCTCTCTTTTTCGTTGTATGATAGAAAAAAAAGGAGTTTTGGGAATGATTATTCTGCAGTATATTGGAAAAGTTTTTTCATTCATGCATAAGGATATACCGGAAACTCATGTTAAATGCCATGTTTGTGCAGGTACAGGTGCCTACGATATTTATACAGATTGTCTTACCTGTAATGCAAAGGGATTGATCAGTAAAGTTGAGTATAATAGGAGGCTTGAAGAGGGTGAGATTTAATGAATTTCATGAAGTCGATATATGTAATCAAAGAAGCAATATTGGCTATTGCTTCTTTTTTTATGTCCAAAAAGGTGCCGTTTGCCCCTCGCCTAAAAGGATATTTTAATTATCAAGGGAGATACTAATACATGTTTTATATTCTGCTAAATCTTAATAGTTCCAAAAAGACTTTCCATCGACGCATTATCCAAACAGTTTTCCTTGCTGGTCATGGATTGCTTAGCCCAAGTTCCTTCACTTTGTTTTGAAATAGCGGAAGGGTGTATGGGAAGCCTTGGTCAAAATGCAAGATTGCACTCGGGTGAACTCGTGATTCAGAGCCAGCCTTAGCTTATTTAATTACATAAACGATATTCATATCTAATGAAAGAATCCCTTGGGAATTTTCAAGGGATTCTTTCATTAGTTTTGTGCAAAGACTCTTCCTTAGCTTGTACAGTACCAATGTCATTTTCACTCGTATAAATTATACTGCTTTAATTTCAATTGCTACTGTTTTATTTCCTGACTCCTTACTAGTATTATCTTGTATTCTGTAAACAGGTTTTTTTAATACTCCAATTATACAAGCTGTAATAATTGAACCAATTAAAATACATACAATGTATAACAAAGGACTGTTTGCAGCGATAGGAATTACAAAGATTCCGCCATGAGGAGCCTGTAAAGAAATTCCTAATGCCATACAAATCCCTCCCCCAATTGCTGAACCAACAATATTTGCTGGAATTATTCTTAATGGATCACTTGCAGCAAACGGAATGGCTGCCTCAGTAATAAAAGATGCCCCCATAATATAAGCGGCTTTTCCTGCGTTGCGTTCTTCAAGTGAGAATTTATTTTTAAATAGTGTTGTTGCTAATGCAATCCCTAATGGAGGGACCATCCCTCCAACCATTAGTGCAGCAGATGGTTCGTAAATATGATTTGCAAACATAGCTAAGCCAAATGCTGATGCTGTTTTATTGATAGGGCCGCCCATATCAGATGCCATCATTCCTGCCAAAAGCGCTCCTAATAAAACTGCATTCGAACCAGTTAAACCATTTAACCAACCTTGTAACGACTCATTAATCCACGCCATCGGATTATTTATTACAAAGTGCATAATAAAGGCTGTTACAAACGTAGCCAATAAAGGAAGTATAAGTACCGGTGAAAGACTTTGTAATGAATCTGGAATGCCCTTTAATAATTTTTTCAATCCTAAGATTGTATAGCCAGCAATAAAACCGGCAATCATACCACCTAAAAATCCTGAACCACCAAGTGTTGCCATCATACCACCAATCATACCTGGTGCTAAACCTGGACGATCTGCAATACTATACGCAATATATCCTGCTAGTACTGGAACCATTAGTGCAAAGGCTGCACTGCCACCTGCTGTACCTAGAAAAGCAGCGAATGCATTATATTCTGAACTAGTCGGGTCTGAAGCATGAATGCCAAACATAAAGGAGATTGCGATTAATATACCGCCAGCAACAACAAATGGAATCATAAAAGATACCCCATTCATTATATGGCTGTATATTTTAGGTTGTTTTAATCGTGTTTTTTCTTTTGCTTCCTTTAACTTATTGTTCCCCTGATTTAAAACCGTACCTTTTCCAGAAATAGCATCTTCAATTAAATCCTTAGCATGATGTATCCCATTTTTAACAGACGTTTTAATGACCTTACAATCACCGAAGACATCCATGTCCACTTTAACATCTGCAGCAACAATTATGCCATCTGCTTCATCAATATCTTCTTGAGTTAATCTGTTCTGTATTCCCGTCGATCCATTGGTTTGAACTTTTATTTGAACGCCAAGCTCCTCAGCTGCATTTTTTAATGCTTCTGCAGCCATAAATGTATGTGCTATTCCAGTAGGGCATCCAGTTACCCCGACCAATTTCTTACCAAAATACTTCTTATCATTCGCATCTACTTGTACCATTTTTTCTTCAGCATTAGCAAATAGCTGGACAACTTCATGACTATCTTTGGCAAGAATGAGCTTAGCTCTAAAGGTTTCATCCATTAGAAAAGTGGAGATTTTAGATAAAGTCTTTAAGTGCTCAGTTGAAGAATCCTTGCTGGCTGCTATCATGAAAAATAAATTGCATTTCTCAGAACTATACTTAATTCCACTTAAAGATCTTCCCATAATAATAGCGGGCGATTTAACTCCAGCAGATTTTGCATGTGGAATAGCAATACCAAACCCCACTTCTGTTGGAACCTGATCTTCTCGTGCCCAGATATCCTGTTTAAATTGTTCAAGATCATGTAAGTGGCCGTTTGTATTTAATTTTTCTGCAAGCTCATTAATTAAGTCCTCTTTCGTTTCAGCAACTAAATCTAATATTATGTTTTCTGGCCTTAGGACACTAGAAGTTATCATATTTATCCCTCCTCTTAAATTTCTCCTAATTTATAGAGTGATGCTTTTCCAGTTGAACCAAATAGATCCATTTTCTTCTTTACTAATTCAATAGCTGCCTTGGTTGCTTCAGGCATTAATATATCTGGTTCGTAAGCATTTGGATTTTCATCAAGCGTAGCTCTTAATTGGTTATAAAACGCTCTCTTCATATCTGTTGATAAATTGATTTTGGCAATACCATGTTTCACTGCTTGTCTTATTTCTTCATCTGGGTTGTCTGATCCACCGTGGAGAACTAAAGGAATGTTTACTTTTTCATGAATCTTCTTTAATCGATCAATTTTAATAGAGTGATCTTTCGTTTCTGGGTATAAGCCATGTGAAGTTCCTACAGCAACAGCAAGCGTATCAATTCCTGTTGTTTCAACAAAGATGGCCGCTTCATCGGGATTCGTATATAAAATCTCATCTGCTCCGCCTTCTGAACTACCCTCATTACTTCCAATAGTACCTAGTTCCCCCTCTACAGACACACCTACCATATGAGCAAGTTCTACTGCTTTTTTTGTTAATGCCATATTTTCTTCAAATGGTAAATGTGACGCATCCATCATTACTGACGTATAGCCATTTCTAATAGATCGAGTAATATCTTCGATTGTTGCCCCGTGGTCTAAATGAATAACAAAAGGAACTTTAGACTTTGACGCAGCTTCTCGTACATAGGCCACAAATTCATCAGTCACCAAATTTAATTCATTCGGGTGAATTTGAAGTATGGCAGGAGATTTTTGCTCCTCTGCAGCACTTATTACAACTTTGACAAATTCGCTATTTGCTACATTAAATGATCCAACTGCAAATTTATTCTCATAAGCTACTAAAAGTAAATCTTTCATATTCATTAACATTTCTATTCCTCCTAATATTATTTGGAAGACCAAACTTCCAAAAACTCATCATAATTGGTTACATTTAATAATTTTTCTGTCATGTTTGTTTGCTTAAACACATCATGAATCTCTTCAAAAAACTTTGTATTATTTACCTTTTGATTTTTTGGAGGGATAAATAGAAAGATAATTTGAGCCATTTTATCTCCCCACAAAATTTTTTGTTTATTTATTGCTACTAACACTCGTAATTTTTTGTTATTTCCACAATCAAATGGATGAGGCATGGCCACTAAGTTACCAATATTAGTACTCGACATCTTTTCTCTCTCATTAATGCTTGTAAACAGATGTTGAATATCTCCAAACTGCGTAAGGGTTTTTAATAAATCTAGTTGATTCTCTTCATCTAAGAAATAAATATCATTCGGAGATAAATAGTACTTTAGTAAGCCACGATTTAATTGACTAGAAATAGTCTTCATATCTTCATTTGTAATCATTTCACTAACACGAATACAATTTTTCAAATTTTTGTGTTGCTCCTCAAGGATTACACTAGTAGTTACTATAGTTTCTATCTCTTCAGGAATTAAATGGATTTCATGATTTGCAAATAAACCATCAATTTTAATATTTGGGAAGTATAAATTTATTTTTCTTTCTATTAGCTTACCTACTAACGGATTTTTCCCATAAATAATTGCAATTCTTTTCCTTGTTTCTTGGGAATTTTCAATAATATTCATAATATGAAGTGTCAAGTAACCGATTTCATTTTCTGGTATCTTTATATTTAAGCAAAATTGTAATTCTTTCGCTAAAACCACTGCAATATTATAAGCATTCATATATTCCGTCTTAATTTGAGAAATAAATGGATTCTCTAAAGGAAAGTAATATTTTAATGGATATAATGACTTTGTAATATGTACCAATAGGCGATTAAATAACTTTTCATTCTTTCGACTTGAAAAGCCATATCGATCTCCAACATTTTTTATAACCGCTTTTACTTTTTCCTCTATTTCATCTGGGTGTTCATGCACAGTTACTTCATTTTCCTTTGGTAATATTTGCAAAGAAATTAAAAGGTAGCATAAATACTGATATTCATATTCGTCAAACGGTACATTCATTTCCTTAGCTAAACGACTAAGGATTAACTTTGCTATTTTTAATTCTTCAAAGCACGTATTATCTAACCTCATGTCTTTTTCAGCAATTTTTTGATGAAGGCCTACTCGTTTTAAACTAATCATTATGTTCACACATATTGCGAATAGTTCTTCAGAGCTTAGTAACAAATTATACTTAGTGACTTCTTCTTCAATACAAGAATATACTAAATGAATGGAGGACTGACTAAACCAATCACCAAAATAGTATTGCAGCGCTTCATCAAGCGACATTCTCTTTAAACAATTTGTTGTTACTAATTTTTTTAGTAATAGTCGTTTTTCTACTTCACTTCCCTTAAGCCTTACTCCTTGGAAGATAATTGCTTCAACCTCAATGTTCCATTTTTCGGCTTGGATTATTTGAAATAATCTTTGTACGTCTTTCCTAATTGTTTGAGTAGAAAAATAAAGTTTTTTTGCCAGATCATCATAAGTTATAAAACCAGTTTCAGATAAAAGTGTTTTTATAATATGAAAAGCTCGCTCTTCGTAATCATCTTCATTTTGCTGAATATTTGATAAATCCCCAACTAATTTATATCCTTTTTGAGTACTACCAGTAATTATTACTTTATCTAAAAATGTTTCATTTATTTCCCTAATGTCATTTCTAATTGTTCTTGTCGTTACATTAAATAGATTAGCAAGTTCGCTTCCACTTACAAAGTCATCGTTAGATTGTTCTAAATATTCCAATAACTTAGTGTAACGTTTTTTCATTAGTATTTCCTCCTCACACTTATATTAATGTAAGCGTTTCACTTTCACCAAGCCTATACATTTTCCTAATAGTTAGGAAGTGTTTAATACTAGGATGATGTTATAATAGACCAACGAAGGAAAGATGGTCGAAGAACTCTATCCAATTTGGAAATAAAACGATACCGTATACACTCACGAGAAGCCAACGTCTCAAAACTTTATATATTTCTGTTGATTAGCATGGCGTGTCTGTCATATCTCCTTCTAATATAGAAAAAATTTTTACATAAAAAAGCTGGTTGGACCGTAAAACACCTATTGGATTCCAATGATATTCAATTTACTATATCCTGATCGCTTTCTGCCATGGCAACTCAATACACACAAAAAGAGTTCTTCTCTAATGAGGAAAAATGAATTCACGTGGTTTACATATAGAAAGAGATGAATTACGCCTAACTTCAGCGTCATAAGAAATTTTCGTAAGGATCGTAAAGCTGGTGTAAGCAAATTACTCAATAAATTTTATTCCATTAGTGAAAGCCAATAAACCATACCTCTCCAAGACTGCATGATGCAAGGAATTTCCGGTGCAAACCCAAAGAATGAAGGTTGAAAAAATTGAAGAAAATATCAGTCATCTTAGTTATTATTGTAGGCTCCGTAATGCTGTTCAAATTATGGAATCCTTTTTCACCTCCCACCCCGGATAGGTCTTCAGGAAAGACAATCGAGCAATCTACAATTCAGAAACCTTTTACGGAGGAGATATTGCACCTTTTGCAAAAAGATTATAAAACAATCCCAGTATCAATCCCACACGGAAGTGATGCAAGTAACCAGATTCAAAAAGCATTGAACACTGCAAGAGATTCGGATACACCTATTAAAGTAATATTGCCTAAAGGAAAATACACACTGAAAAAATCATTACACATTTATAGTAATACATGGCTTAAAACCCCAACTAAAACAATTCTGCAAAAAGCTGACTCAAATAATGACATTATGTTGTTGAATGGAGATTTTAAAGCTACCTACCATGGTTATAATGGAAATTCCAACATTATTATAGATGGCGGGATTTGGGACGCCGGGGGAGCGGATATAAAACTACGAACTCCTTCTGTGTTTGGTTTTGCCCATGGTCATAATATCCTTATCCGGGATACCGTGTTAAAGAACATAGTAGGTGGCCATGCAATAGATTTAGCAGGTAATAAAAATGTTCTCATACGAAATAGTAAGTTTTTAGGATCTCGTTCGAGTAATGATGATTACACAGAAGCCATTCAGATTGATGGGATGATATCTGATAAAGCATTTCGACGATTTGGGAGTGTAGACTTTACTGTAACTAAAAACGTTAGGATAGAACATAACTATTTTGGGAATTCGCACGTAAGAAATATGAATCCGTGGGGGGTTGGCGTAGGCAGTCATTCAGCGTCCCACAATAGACCATACACAAACATTCAAATTATAGACAATACCTTTGAAAAAATGACATATGCAGCTATACGGGGACATAATTGGAAAGACATTCTTATAAAAGAAAATCAATTCATAGAATGTGCACAAGGAATTCAGATTGATAGTCTAGGTAACTATTACTATTCGAAGAATGGAAAGGATAAAAGCTCAAAAGGGGCATTAGTGATTGCTAAGTTTGAAATACACAATAATGAATTCGTAGATACATTAGGTTCCCCAATAGTTCTTTATGGGAAAACTATAGAATTTAGAAAGAATGTGAATGCTTCTTCAAATTCCTTTATTAAATCACCCTCAAAATCATTAGAAACAAATACTGCAGCTGATTAGCCGATGCCTAATCCATAGATAAAAGCCCCTAGTTCAACTCCTAGGGGCTTTTATTTTTACCGTTAAAATTTAAAACTAACGGCATTTCAAGTTTTCACCTTAATATATTTAACATGCTCATGCCAATCCGGCCAACAATTGGATTTTGCTTGTACTTTCTCCAAACATATTTAAGAAGGTAACTTCTTTTCAAGACTTTTAGAATTCCATCCGATTTAACAAGTGATTTTTCACGTTCACTGATATACTTATAAATCCTTGAGCTGTTATCGTGATCAACATGTTTAAAATAATTGTTTCTAATTGAACTGAATTCTTCTTTTTCTTTAAACCCATTGTTTATATAAACTCTTAATTTATCAACTAACTCTGAAGAGTTATAAGCAACCTCTCCAAAAACATCATTTCTTAAATCCATGTAGCTACCCTGATTCTCTATATACTTATCCAAATCAAAATGAAAGAATAGAACGGGTTTCTTTTGATAATATGTCTCCCAAGCTACGCTAGAGTAATCTGTAATCAATAAACTTGAGCGCATAATTAAATCATTAATTTTTGCCTCGCCAAATTGTATAACATTAATATGCTCATGAGAACTAGTGAAATTTGCAACGTACGGCATAAATTTTGGATGGACATAGAAGTTTAATGTGATATCATTTTCCTTTAATAATTGGGAGAGCTTTTCTGATTGTATTAAACTGTTATATTCATGATAATAATCAGATAAAACAAATTTATCATCCTCTACCTCTTCAAGCCAATTTCTCCATGTAGGCATTAAGAAAATCTCTTTTTTTGTATTTTGAAGCGATTTATCCTCTAATGCATCCCATCTTGACAGGCCTGTAACAATGACGTTTTCTTCATTGTATCCAAAATAGCTTTTTACGATTTCTTTTTCAAAATCAGAGGATACTACAAATAGGTCTGCACCGTTGGATGAATTTGCTTTAAATGTATTATCGACTCTTTTCAAACCTAGTACTCCATGTTGTAAAAACACATATTTCTTCTCATTTAAAAATTCCCGGATAGCTCCTTGGGAAACCCTCCATGCATACCCGTGACCTTTTGTCTCCGAAGATACAATTAGCTTTGATCCAAGTAATAGGAGGAGGTGTTTGACACTCATAAAATAAACGATGCGCTTTTTATAGGGGGCTAAATTTTTTTCATCTGCTGATCCCTTTTTAATCACATAGTATATCTTTTTATTATAATGATTTTCATAACAATATTTGAAGAAATAGAAACTATTATCTTGAGCCGTTTCGGAATATTTTTCATGAATAAGCCAAATTGGCTTCCATGCAAAGTACCAACCCAAAAGAATGTATAGGAAATAGGCCATATACTCATTAATCTTATGCTTGAAAGACTCAAATTCACCTATTTGTCGATAGGTTAAACTCAGACAATCATTCATAGTAATATAGGGATAAATCATATATTCATCCGGGGTATTTATCGTATATCGAAACATACCATGTTTCAATTTTTTACTAATTAAATAATTATCATTGTTAAGACGTACATGGCGTTTATCACCATTACCTAGAGTAATTGTAATGAAAAAATCCCAATAAAATTGCTCTAATTCTAACTGACTAATATTTAATTCTGCTTTGACCTTTCTACTATTCTTGTCCTGTGACACCTCTTTAGCACATGGGACCTCAATTACCTGGCTCTTATCCTGTCGTAACCTTAGTGTTACATGGTCTACTACAAAATCATTTGTTTCTTTTACATGAATAGAGGCAGTAAGTTGTAGTAATCCTTCCTTATTCATAGATACTTCATGAAGTTTTGTTTTTGCAGGATACTTTGAATTCATATACTGTTCTTCAGTACAAAAATATAATGAGAACTCGTTATCTTTTGTCAGATATGGTGATATACCTACGGCTTCATTTAGCATTAAATACCCTGCACGCTTATCTTTCTCTGACAAAGGCATAACGTTGTAGTTTCCTATCCGTCTGTTTACTTTCACGTGATCATGGGAGAGTTCCATATACAAATCCCAACGGCTTATAACAGCAATCTTTTCTTTCAACTGTGAAGCCGGAATGATGATTTGTTCTTTCCCCCCGGATACGGTCCTTTTTACATCAAGTGTTATTATTTCAGGCTCTTGTCTTTTCTTTAGATAAAATTCAACCTTATTTGCATGCTTCAATTCTTTTGACGATATATCAAATGTTATATATCCATCCTCAACCCTTAGATTTTCTGCATCCACTTGCCCTTTAATATGTTGAATAATCGTGGACATTTGTTTTACTTGTTTTCTTACAAGAAACTTCATTTCATCATCTTGGTATTTCACTTGAACATTTATACCATAGCGTTCTAGTATATGGCCTTTGGTCATTTGTAAATATAAGTTCCATTTTCCTTTTAGTGAAACCGAATGAAGGTCTTTTTTACTGACTATAAGAGTTTTTCCATCAGTATCTATATTCATGGGAAGAACAAAAACACTGTCCCCGCTTTTCATAACAAGTCTCGTATCGTTTATGTTATTATTTAAAGTCTCAGAAAAGTTGAGGAATACTTTTGTATCTGTTTCTTTTACACTCAATACTTGTTTAGAAAGACGTATAACATTATAACTAATGTCTTCCAGTTGCAGCATATTAGCGCTGTGGATAGATAAACCATTTTTTTCTGTTAGATAAGGAATAAAAGCCTGTGTTCCATTATTAATAATGGGCTTTAAATAGCGTATTAATTCAGATGCTGCACGTGCAGCATATAGGCCTATTCTCTTCTTACGAACATCTTTATTGCTTTCAACTTCAGCAAAGAAGTCCCAACGTCCCTTGTCTAACCCTTCAAGTTCCTTTAAAGGAATTATAATTATGTGCTCCTTTAATAACGCTTTACGCTTGTAAGATACAATTCTTTTCTTATTACTATACCGACTTTGAATTTGAAGTTGAAATGTATCTATTTTATCTAAAATTTCTTTAGCAAAAGTAATTTGTAGATTTACCCCATCCCAGGTGACATTATTAAATGCCAGTTCATTTTCTTTTCTCTCACGCATTTTGATACTCCTACTCCTCCTTATTTTCCCCATAGCCATACACTTATTATCTTTTGTAAGATTAGCTCTAATTGTAAAGGGAAGCACTGATGTTGATTGAATTTTCTGATTTGATTAACATTGGCTCATATGAAGAGACAGCAAAAATTTTATTTTTTATTCATGTATTTCTTTTTCACTTTGTCATATGCTTTTAAAACTTGAGTTTCTGTATTTCTAGAAATTATTTTAGCTGGAATACCTACAACGGTGACATTATCAGGTACGTCTTTGGTTACTACTGAATTAGCACCAATTGCAACATTGTTGCCGATTTTGATACCCCCAAATATCTTGGCGCCAGGTCCTATGTACACATTATTTCCGATTTTAGGAACCTGACCTTTATGAGCTCCAATGTTAACTCCAGAATGAATTTCACAATTCTTACCGATTCGAGCCTTCTTATTAACAATTACAGAACCACTGTGAGGTATCTTTAACCCTGGACCGAAGGACACTGGATGTATTGATATCCCTAGCATAGATCCTACCTTTTTAAGTTTTCTCAATGACCTGTTATATCTCCACATGGAAAATGAACTGTTTAATTTCTTAGTCTTTAAATACTCTGATTTCCTAAGCAGACGTTGGAAATAAAGTTCTGGATGCATTACTTTATAGCTGTACTTCCACTTTTTCAACTTTCTTGCTACTAAATCAGATTCTAGATAAATGTTATAATCGTCGCGATTCTTAATTGCCAAAATGCTCTCTCCTTGATGATAGGTTACTGTTTCACTTTACTCTTTACGTTTTTTCTCTAATTCCCACACGAAGAAAAAGCCAGTAGTAACTAGCCTGATACCTCTAGAAAGTCTCCGTGCGGACAGAGAAATATAAATTAAATTAGTTAACCTGTAACAGCTCTTCTTTTTCTAAAACGCCTTTTATATATCCAAGAAGTTCTTTCTTTAACTCTTCATTTTGCAATGCAAATTCTATGGTAGTTTGAATAAATCCTAATTTCTCTCCAACATCATATCTTGTACCTTCGAAATCGTAAGCGAAAACACTTTGGATTTGGTTTAATTGTTGTATTGCATCGGTTAACTGGATTTCTCCACCAGCTCCAACCTCTTGTTGTTCTAATAACATGAAGATTTCAGGTGTTAATATATATCGTCCCATGATTGCTAAGTTAGATGGTGCTGTACCTGGAGAAGGCTTTTCTACAAAGTTAAGAACTTGGTAACAATTACCTTCTTTCATTAGAGGGTCAACAATTCCATAACGATGTGTCTGATTTTCAGGTACTGTTTGTACACCAATTACAGATGAAGAAGTTCTTTCATACTCATTTATGAGTTGTTCCAAACAAGGTGTTTCAGCCTGGACAATGTCATCTCCTAGTAGGACTGCAAATGGTTCATTTCCAATAAATTTACGAGCACACCATACTGCATGACCAAGACCACGTGGTTCTTTTTGTCTTATATAATGAATATTTACCTTGGAAGACGCTTGTACCTTTTCAAGCAAGTCATTTTTCCCTTTTTCTAAAAGATTCTGTTCCAATTCGACAGCGTAATCAAAATGATCTTCTATAGACCGCTTTCCTTTACCAGTTACAATAATGATATCTTCAATTCCAGATGCTATTGCCTCTTCCACTACATATTGAATGGTAGGCTTATCTACAATTGGCAACATCTCTTTTGGAATGGCTTTGGTTGCAGGTAAAAATCTTGTTCCGAGACCTGCAGCTGGAATAATAGCTTTTTTAACTCTCATCTTTTGGTTCTCCCTCTCTTGTCTATAAGTAAAATCGTAATGTTTTTTTATCTTTTGCTTGGAAAAGAACCATATGTTGTTCAACCGTTATATAAACTCGAATATGGTTGTATATGAATCTTGTTTTAGATTTCAAAATATCCTCAGTATTTTATACAAGAGTTTTTTCTAAAAAAATGGAAAAATATCTCGAATTTGAGATAGGTAACTCAACTTTTCATTAGTTTCAGTGTTTATTTATTCGTACTTCAAGGCATCTTAAAGTAGCTCGAACAACTGCTCCAATGAACAGCAAAATCGAGTTCGTTTACTTCGTCACAAATGTTACCCTATAGCTAGAGCCTTGATAAAGTTCTGTAGAGTTTAAGTTTTCAATGTGAGAAATTTGAGTAGATAATATAAACGGCAAAATTTTTAGAGTATTTAACTATCATGATAATGCGATTTTTTACCGTTCCTTATTAAGCATCATCAGCCTCTAGTACGATGTACTTATTGTTACAACTTTATAAAAAAACAAGGGTCTTTTTAAACATAAAATATATTTTAACACACTTTTTACAATTAGTAACATTGTTTTAATAATTGGACATAAATGTGATTTTAATTCCCTTGGAATATGAGTGAAAATATGATTATTATTAATTGCATGTGTGCACTTTACATTAAAGCAAGGATTAGCCCGTTTATCTTCCAATGATTCAAGCATTTCTCCGTGATATTATATAGGGAATATAGACCAAGCGTTTAAGCCTACCACATATCATACTTAGCTCCTTATAAAATTTGTTAGTTTAACAAATGATAAGTCTAAGGAGTGATACATTTGAAAGTGGAAGGTGTATATACTTATTTATGTGAAAGTTGTTCAACACTATTTGGCGTAGTATCTCGTTTTTCTGTAATGGAAGATAGAATTGATACGCTGACGTGTCCCAAGTGTTCTAAGAAAGTAGCAGTTTGCGTGGGAGAAGGGCATATAAATTACGCAAATCATGAAAGAAGGGAAGAAATAATAACGAACGAAACGGATGAGACTTCACAACTGCCAGAATTATTAACTGTAGAGCATTTGGCAGCTTATTTAAATGTTAGTGAAAGAACAGCTGATGAATACATGGGAAATCCCGATTTTCCTTTGATTCGTTTAAAAAGGTCCAAAAGGGTTTTCAGGGATGACTTTTTAGCCTGGTTACAATCAAAGAAAGAATAAATGGTTTGGAATTTGTATAGCTAATATAATATTTTTAAAAGCAGAGGTGCTACGTAATGGCAGCACCTTATTTGTATTTTTCTTTTTAAATGATGATGGCAATTTAGATGAGATCTGATTTATTGAATTTCTGCGAAGCTGGAACGTCACCTTCATTACATTCATTTTCCTCGACTGCTTATCTTGTTTTGGCTATCGCTTATTTTTTGCCCAAAACGGTTTCGTTTCCCCCCTTCAAAACAAGAACAGCCCCCAATCAGATTATTGGGGGCTAATTCCTGTTTTTCTATCACTTTTTAACTGTTACTTTTCTTGATTCGCTTACGTTTTTCGCTTTGTCTTTGGCATGAATATATAGGTTCTTTCCGGCTTTTTGCTTAGGGATTCTAACCGAGAATGTACCTTTGGTCGTTGCTGTTGCAGAGCCGATCACTTTTTTTGATGCTCTGATGTACACTGTGGAGTTGGCTTCTGCCTTTCCGGTTACTATGGTCGTTTTTGTCGTGACTGTGTTGACCGTCGGTTTACTTGGTGCTGTTTTGTCTGCGACGGTCACGGTTTTGATCGAGCTTATATTGCCTGCTTTATCGGTTGCTGTAACGGATAGGACTTTTCCGGCTTTTTGTTTTTTTGATATCGTTACGGTGAAATTCCCTGCGCTGTTGGAATTTGCTTTGCCTAGAACCGTTTTGCCGGTTTTGACGGTGACGGAAGAGCTAGCTTCCGCTTTGCCGGTTACTTTTACAGTATTGTCACCTACCGTATTTACGGACGGTCTTGCAGGAGCCGTTTTATCTGCCACTTTAAATGAAACGGGTATACTTTTATTTCCCGTTTTATCGATGAGCCTAGTAGAGATGGTCATGCCGGCTGTTTGTTTTGCGATGGTCGCTGTAAACGTTTTTTCGCCGTTGATTTTCACTGTGGCGAGTTGTTTTTTATCGGTATAAATGGAGACTGTCCCCGTTTTGAAATCAGCCGGGATTTTCCCATTGATCTTGGTGTCCTTATCGGATATCGCAGTCACGGACGGTTTGGTCAGCGTCTTCATTTCCAATGCTTTTTTGGCATTGACCCGCCCGTTTCCATAGTAAATGTCTTTCCCTTTTGTACCTAGGTCCACGGCTGAATCATAGAGACGGTATTCAACCTCCGTTTTGTTGAGCTTGGGCTCGTGGGACCAAATCAATGCCGCTACACCCGCCACCATTGGCGTCGCCATCGATGTTCCGCTCATCCAGCCGTATTTACCATTTGGCAAGGTTGAAAGGATGTCATCTCCAGGGGCCGCAATATCGACTGTTGAATGGTAGTTGGAATAACTGGGACGCTTGTCACTTGAGTTAGTGGCAGCAACGGAAATGACGTGGCTGAATGCAGCTGGGTACACACGCTGTACATTTTTGCCCATATCCCCTTCATTCCCGGCAGCCGCGACGATCAGTACGCCTTTTTTATAGGCTTCCTGGACGGCCTTGTTCAAGGACTCCGAATAACTGGTGTCGCCTAAACTCATATTGATGATATTTGCCTTTTGCTGAACGGCATAATGTATCGCGTCAATGATATCGGCCGTATCGGCATACTCTCCATCAAAGACGTTGATCGGCATTAGTTTAACGTTCGGGGCAACACCCGTTCCGCCTATGCCGTTGTTCGCAGAACCGGCAATGATGCCAGCGATATGCGTTCCATGCGCCCCTTTTGGGACGATATGCTTCCGATTCCGTATCGTATCATATGCATTGACGATCCTCCCTTTTAAATCTTCGTGGTTGCGATCGATGCCGTCGTCAATGATGGCCACGATCAGTTCCTTCGATCCCATTGATTTTGTCCACGCTGCACCCGTACCAAGCTTTTTATGGTGCCACTGGTCTATGTAGGCTGGATCGTTCGGACTTTCCATCTTCTTGAACAGATAGTTTGGTTCTGCATATTCCACATCCTTCTGTTCTTCAAGTTCCTCGATCAGGTTATCGGTTGATTCCCCTTTAGGAACCTCCACCTTTTCTATCAACTCGTTGATCGGCTCATCGCTCGTCTCTTTATACTTAACGATGACACCATCAGATTGCGGCGTCTCTTCCGCAGATGCAGCATCTGGCTGGTAGATTGGCAGAATCATAAATAGTAATAATACCGGCAATATGGCCTGAATAAGCTTGTGCATACAATCACTCCAAAAAATATGATTAAGAATAGCTATCGATGAGGTTAGATCATGAACCAATTCTACTATTATTCCTAACTAGATTGTATACCGTCCGATTCGGTTTTACTAACCTTTTTATCTAGTTGAATTAACTTATTTGCACAACAAAAAAAACGCTATAAAGCAGTATAATTCAAGCATACACAAACCCGGAAGAAGCATGCTTGCCTCCAAGTGTGCCACCAGCAAGAGTAGAAAACCTTGGAACGCCGCCTGTGTGTCCCCACCCTTGTTACTGGTTTGTTTTTCATAAATAGGTCATACCTGTTTCCCCTTTCACGCCTCTTCATATTTTTATCAAGCACAATGAAAATCTCCCCTCCTCATTTATTGTTAATGCGTTAAAAACTGCTCTTTGATTCTATGTGTTTTTCTGTCACATACGGTAGTGTCAAAATGTCATGGTTTCTATGACATAGCTATTAATACAGCCGTTTCCCACTCAATTTTTGTTGTTCTTTATAAATATGACAAAAGCTCACTATCGACTATGACTCGCCGCTTGCTACACTTTGTTCATACGCTAACGAGCCGCTAACTCGTTGTGCTAACAAAAAATTTCAATCAAATAAAGGAGCGTACAAAAATGAAAAAAGCAATTAACAAACTGGGGATCGTTGCCATTCTTCTTACTTCTTCAACCATGATTTCTGCGTGTTCCCAACAATCGTTAGAAGCAGGAAAATCAAAACCATCGGCATCCACGACTAATATCCAAATGAAGAAAGGACCTAATAATAAAAAAGAAATAGAATCTTTTGCTGATCCGTTATTTGAAGAAAAAATGAAGAAGTTCAATGTGAACGGTTCTAGTTTTGTCGTCGTTCATGATGGAAAGGTCGTTGTCAATAAAGGGTATGGATATGCCGATAAAGAAAAGAAAATCCCCGTCACTAAGGACACGGTCTTTCAAATCGGTTCAGTCACGAAAACTTTTACTGCTTTGGCTGTGATGCAGCAAGTCGATAAAGGAAAGCTTAAACTAGATCAAGACGTACAAAAATATTTTGGTGGATTAAAAATGCCTAATCAAACTGGGAAGCCTCTTACCCTGTTTGATATGCTCACTTATACCAGCGGGGTGGATTTTCCCGATCTTACAAACATAACTGGACCTGAATATATTAATAATAATAATAGTATACCGATGAAAGAATTTTTCTCTAAACAAATGCCAACTGTGGTACGGCCACCAGGAGAAGTTTATACGTATGACAACGTCGGATTTGCGCTCGCAGGGTTTGCAGTGGAGAATGCTACCAACACCCCTTTCTCGAAATATATGGAAAAGAATATTTTCAAACCATTAGATATGAAATCTACAAGCATGAGCTTTACGCCTGATCTTCTCGAAAAAATGGCTACACCTTATGGTCCCACTGGCGATCCGATTCCAGCAAGTGGGAGCGGTTTAAGGGATACACCACAAGGAGGCATTTTAT
The DNA here is from genome assembly GCF_046715815.1 of Peribacillus sp. S4. Taxonomy (NCBI): domain Bacteria; kingdom Bacillati; phylum Bacillota; class Bacilli; order Caryophanales; family Bacillaceae; genus Peribacillus; species Peribacillus sp. S4. Next base: position 3,876,788 of record NZ_CP175708.1, read on the forward strand.
CTACTGCGGAAGACATGTCAAAATACATGATTATGCAACTACAGAAAGGAAAGTTTAAAGACAAGGAAATTGTAAGTAAAAAAAGCATGGATATGATGCATGCCTATCAAGTTTTTGATGATAAGACGATTCCTGTTGCGACAATTGGATTTGAAACGCCTTTTAATGAATTTGCTAACGGTCAACATGTTGTAATAAAAGGGGGAAGCATGCCTGGACATCAATCACTGCTGATTTTAGTGCCTGAACAAAAAACAGCATTCTTCATGTCTTACAATAATGATTCAATGATGAGTGTAGACATATATGAAACTCTCATGGATCACTATTTCCCTGCTAAGAAGAATGAAGGAAAAACAAGTTATCTCCCGTTAGAGGAAAAAGAAGCTCATAAATACTTCGGCTTATTTCAAAATACGCGTTTCGCTGCACTTCGCACTCATTTTACTTATGAAAATGGGAACTTGGTCATGGAGAGTGGATTTGGAAAACAAGTTCTCAAAATGATTCATCCGTTGTTATTTGAAGATTCGGAAGGCAGCAAAGTTGCTTTCAAAAAGAATTCAGCTGGAGAAATCGCATATTTTCACTACAACTCTCCTAAAAGCCTTGATTTTGTAGCAGATGCCCAGAGATTTAACAACAAACCACCTTTTGATGACGTTCCACAAAAGAGTAACTATAGAAGTCACATTGATAATCTTCATGCTCTAAATATTATGGGTGCTAAAACAGGTAATCTATTCAAACCGATGGACATCATGACACAAGGAGAGTTTGCGGATACGTTGTTACTTGCTTATGGATGGAACGGTTTTCCAGACGACTCCAAGGTGGCAAGGGAAAAAGTTATGAAAGGAATTCCAGGGTATGACCGTGCAACTCCGATTACCCGACAGGTCGCAGCAACCATGATTCAAAACTTAAAGCAAATTCATGACATGAAACCGATTCAACCTGACAAAGCTATTAAAGTTAAATTACTTGATGCTCCGGATGACTGGGCAATTCAATCGATTCAGGCACTTGCCTCCCAAGGAATTCTAGACCCTGATACTTCCATCAATGCCGACGGATCCATTACCTTCCGTCCGAAGGATTTGTTACTGCGTCAAGAAGCAAGTGCTTTGCTGGATTTAGCTTTTGGCTATCATGCACTACCTAACAAACAGCAGTAGAGATTGAAAAAATTGGATGCTGATGAGAAACCAACATCCAGCTAAAATAATACAAAAAATTCGACTTTGTAAGACCTTTATGAAAACGGAAACGATTCTAAAGATAATGTTATTGCATTTAAAGAAGGAACCTATCATGAAATATGATAGGTTCCTTCTTTGTTATATAGGGGGAATCATACTTAAGGGAGAACCCGCAGGCGCAAAAGCGCCGAGGAGGCTTACGGACCGCCCGCGGAAAGCGAATGCCTGGAGCGGAAATCAACGGTTCGAGTTTTATAAACAAAATAACTTCAGGCAACAATGAGGTCTATCTAAGTATTAAAACAAAGTTGATTGGAGCGGGTGTTCGAGACTCCTGCGGAAAAAGCGAGTCCAAGGGAGACCCCGCAGGCGCGAAGCGTCGAGGAGGCTCACGGCCCGCCCGCGGAAAGCGAGTGCCTGGAGTGGAAATCAACGGCCGCGTTCTACAAACAAAAAAACTGCAGCCAAACTCGCTTTTCCTCGAATATATCTCCAGTCAGTCTGGGAGTTCCGATTGGTCTAATGCTAAACCATGATTTTAAAACAAGACTAGATTATTCTTCATGTTTTTTTACTGTAATCCTTATTGGATGGAAGAAATTTGCGACACTCCTGCCGAATTACTGGCTAGCCAAGACACCGCAGCCGCTAGGCGAGGAGGCTTGGCAGACAGTCGGCGGAAAGGGAGCGGATTTCTGAAATCAACTGGTACCTTTTTTTTAAAAAACAAAAACTCGCTTTTCCTCGAATATATCTCCAGTCAGTCTGGGAGTTCCGATTGGTCTAATGCTAAACCATGATTTTAAAACAAGACGAAATTATTCTTCATGTTTTTTTACTGTAATCCTTGGATGGAAGAAATTTGCGACACTCCTGCCGAATTACTGGCTAGCCGAGACACCGCAGCCGCTAGGCGAGGAGGCTTGGCAGACAGTCGGCGGAAAGGGAGCGGATTTCTGAAATCAACTGGTACCTTTTTAAAATAAAAAAACTGCAGCCAAACTCGCTTTTTCCTCGAGTTCGTCTGCAGTCTGTAACAGGTTTAATGTCCGCCTAAATAGGCATTCTTGATTTCTTCGCTTGCGGTCAGTTCCTCTGATTTGCCTGATAGGACGATTCGGCCGGTTTCGACAACATAGGCTCTGTCCGCGATGGATAGTGCTAAGTTGGCATTTTGTTCGACCAGCAGAATCGTCGTACCTGTTTTGTTGATTTCTTCAATGATATGAAAGATTTGCTTCACCAATAATGGAGCAAGTCCCATCGATGGCTCGTCCAGTAACAGAAGCCGGGGCTTGGCCATGAGTGCCCTGCCCATCGCGAGCATTTGCTGTTCCCCGCCGGAAAGGGTTCCGGATTGCTGTTTCAGGCGCTCCAGCAAACGCGGGAACAATTCATAGACTTTCTCCATGTCCTGCTTGATGCCTGCCTTATCCTTGCGTAGATAAGCACCAAGCTGAAGGTTTTCTTCGACGGTCATGTTAGCAAAGACCCGCCGGCCTTCAGGGACATGGGAAATGCCCATTTTCACGATGGATTGCGCTGCCTTCCCTCCGATGGAATCCCCTTCGTATATGATCTTCCCTTGTTTTGGTTTTAATAGGCCGGAAATGCTCTTCAGCAACGTGCTTTTCCCGGCTCCGTTCGCCCCGATCAGGGTTACGATTTCGCCTTCGTTAATAGAAAGCGAGATTCCTTTCAAGGCTTGAATGTTTCCGTAATAGACGTTGATGTCCTCGATTTTTAACATTATGAAACCTCCTCGCCCAGATAGGCCTCGATGACTTTTGGATTGTTACGGATTTCCTCTGGCTTTCCTTGAGCGATCAGTTGTCCGTGATCGAGTACATATATGCGTTCGCAAACACCCATGACGAGCGGCATATCATGTTCTATCAATAATACGGTCAAATCGAATTTCTCACGGATGAGGGCAATCAGGTTCATGAGTTCGTGCGTTTCCTGGGGGTTCATCCCCGCTGCCGGTTCATCGAGCAAAAGCAGTTTCGGGTTGGCGGCAAGGGCACGGGCGATCTCCAAACGTCTTTGTTTACCATATGGCAGGTTCTTTGCCTTTTCATCCTTATATTGATCAAGGTTGAAGATCTTCAGGAACTCAATCGCTTTTTCATCCATTTCCTTTTCGCCTTTAAAATGGATCGGCATGCGGAAGATCGAACTTAAGATGCCATGCTTCGAAAGCGAATGATAGGCCACTTTTACATTGTCGATCACCGATAGTTCGCTGAATAAGCGAATGTTCTGGAATGTCCGGCTGATCCCTTTTTGCGTAATTTTATATGGAGGCAGTTTTCTTAAGTTCTCACCTTCCAAAGAAATGGTGCCCTCCGTCGGGACGTAAACTCCTGTCAGCAAGTTAAAGAAAGTGGTTTTTCCAGCGCCGTTCGGCCCGATCAAGCCAATTAGTTCTCCTGGATATAATTCGACGTTAACATCAGAAACGGCTTTAAGCCCTCCGAACTGGATGCCGACCGAATCGACTTTAAGCAGCGGTGTTTTTATTTTTTTCATGGCTGCTTCCTCCTTTACGTTTGAACATGGATGTTATTTCTTTGGTACCCATTAAACCTTGCGGGCGATAGAGCATCATCACGATAAGCACAAGACTGTAGATGATCATTCGTGTTTCCGGATAATCCTGCAGGAAAGTCGTGACTACCGTCAGTAATATCGCTGCCAATACGGCACCGGAAAGACTTCCAAGACCGCCAAGTACGACAAGGATCAAAATATCGAATGATTTCAGGAATCCAAAGTTCGATGGCTGGATGATATAGAAGTTATGAGCGTAAAGCCCCCCAGCGATACCGGCAAAAAAAGCACCGATGGCAAAGGCGACAACTTTATAATAAGTCGTGTTGATTCCCATAGAATCGGCAGCCGTTTCGTCCTCGCGGATCGATATGCAGGCTCTTCCGTGGGTCGAGCTAGTAAAGTTTCTGATGACGATGATCGTTACGATGACGGAAGCGAATACCCACGGCCAAGTGGTCAAATGGGAAACCTGCATGCCGCTCGCCCCGCCGACATAATCGATATTCAAAAGCATGATCCGGACGATTTCCCCAAAACCAAGGGTCGCAATCGCTAGATAGTCACCTTTTAAGCGTAAGCTAGGAATTCCGATGATCAATCCTGCCAGCGCTGACGCCAAACCGCCGACTATCAATGCTGCATAAAATGGCATTTCCAGCTTCATCGTCATGACGGCTGAAGCATAGGCACCGACTGCCAGGAATCCGGCATGCCCGATGGAGAACTGCCCGGTTATCCCGATGATCAAGTGCAGGCTCGCCGCCAGAATGATGTTGATCCCGATGAACATGAGCGTATTTTGATAAAAAGGATTTAGCGATCCGCCGCCGATTAACACTTGAACTACGGCGAAAAAGATCAATGATAGTGAAATCGAGAGCCAAAAACCTTTTGCTCGCTTAATTGTAGTCATTGCTTTGTCTCCCCTATACTTTTTCTTTTTTGTTTTTACCGAATAAGCCTTGTGGCATGAAAATCAAGATAAGAATCAGTACGACGAAGGCTACAGCATCACGCCATAATGAGTAACCGGCGGCACTGACCAAAGCTTCGATGACACCTAGCAATAGGCCACCGACCATCGCGCCCGGTATAATCCCGATCCCTCCAAGTACGGCGGCAACGAATGCCTTCAATCCCGGAAGCACACCCATGAGCGGCTCGATCTTAATATAGTAAATACCGAAAATGACGCCCGCTGCCCCAGCCAATGCGGAACCGATTGCAAAGGTGGCAGAAATCGTGTTATCGACATTTATACCCATCAGCTTAGCTGCATCCGCATCGTAGGAAACGGCACGCATCGCTTTTCCAATTTTCGATTTATGAACGATGATTTGAAGGATGATCATCAAGACTACAGCCACTCCAAAAATCAAAATCGATTGACTATTGATGGAAACTCCAAAAATATTGAACTTGTCTGTCGGCAATACATCATTCGGATAAGCTTCCGGCTGTGCACCGCGGACGTAGATGAATCCGTATTCGATCAAAAGGGAAACACCGATGGCAGTGATAAGTGCCGCGATACGTGTTGCGTTACGCAATGGCTTGTACGCGATACGTTCGATCAATACTCCAAACAGAGCACAGACCGTCATCGAGATTAATAGGGCGGGCACGAATGACAGATCCAGGACCGTTATTGAGTAAAACCCAACGAATGAGCCGACCATGAATACATCGCCATGTGCGAAGTTTATCAATTTAACAATCCCGTAAACCATCGTATATCCGAGAGCGATAAGGGCATAAATACTTCCTAATGAAACCCCGTTAATTAACTGTTGTATCAATTCCATGTTCGACTCTCCTTGAAAATCTAATTTTATGAGTGATTAGTCCAGACTCTTTTCATTCCGCTAAGGGGATGTTCAGCACCCTGGCATGCTTGAAAAATGAGAATTCGCCAGCACCTTCTTATTAAGGAAGGGCCGGCGAAAGGGTTGGAGTTGTTCTCCGAAATTAAGGATTGATTTTTGTGTTGAATACTTGTTTTCCTTCTTTAAATTCAAGGATGGTGGCAGATTTGATTGGATTATGTTTTTCATCCAATGTGAATGTACCCGTAACAAGCTTAAGGTCAGCCGTTTTTTCCAGCGCTTCTTTGATTTTTTCCGAATCCGCTGAACCAGCACGTTTAATCGCGTCTGCAAGGAAGTATCCTGTGTCATATCCTAGGGCATTGAATGCATCCGGGGACTTATCTTTGTATTTCGCTTTAAATGCTGACACAAAATTCTGAATTTTCTTATCAGGATCACCTGAAGAATAGTGGTTCGTGATGAACGTATTATTTAGAGCTTTTGCACCGGCAATTTCAACTAGCTTAGGAGAATCCCAGCCGTCGCCGCCCATGAATGGAACGTCAAGTCCAGTTTCCCGTGCCTGCTTCACGATCAGACCAGCTTCCTCATAGTAACCAGGAAGGAAAATGAAATCAGGTTTTGCCGATTTCAAACGAGTCAATGTGGAACGGAAATCAGTATCCTTCGCAATGTAAGCTTCCTCAGCAACAACTTTTCCGCCATTCTTTTCGAATTGTTCTTTAAAGGCTGCGGCTAACCCTTTTGAATAATCACTTGAGCTGTCAATATAGATGGCTGCACTTTTGGCTTTGATTTCTTTAGCGGCAAAGTTTGCAGCTACCGTCCCTTGGAACGGATCGATGAAGCTTGTCCTGAAAACGTAATCGTTCAATTTATCCTTGCTGAAAGTGATTTCAGGGCTTGTACCAGAAGGTGAGATGACCGGTACTTTATTATCTTGGGCAATCTGTACTTGTGCAATCGAGTTCGTGCTTGTTGCTGCGCCCACGATCGCTGCAACCTGATCTTGCGATGTCAGCTTGATCGCCCCGCTTGTCGCTTCGGACGCTTCAGATTTATTATCGACTTTAATTAGTTTGATTTTTTTACCGTCAATGCCTTCTTTATTGATTTCTGCAGTTGCAAGCTCCAGACCTTCTGCAATCGATTGTCCATATGAAGCTACACCGCCTGATAATTCAAGGTTGACACCGATTTTGATCGTATCTCCATCCCCGCTTGATTTTTCAGATGAACCAGAGCCGGAACAACCCGCTAGCACTCCTGCAGCAAGTGATAGAGAAAGGAATGCACTTGCTAATTTTTTCTTTTTCATAAATAATCCCCCCATTTTGTAATCAAGCTCTGATGCATGAATATTTATTCATGATCCTTCAGAAAAAAATTGATTAGATGAAATGTTTCAAATTAAATTAATATTTCGAAAAATAGTTTACCGCATAATTTTCATTCCGTCTATACAATAATTGCGAGAAGATTTCGGTAATTAGGATATTTTTCACAGGTAGTGCTCTATCATTTTTATCTTTATATATTTTAAATATTGCGACAATAGGCGATATAATCAGAAAAAACGGATAATTAAATTATATTGATATTATAAATTCCTTACTTACAGATCAAAAAATTTTATTCATTCTCTAATTTTTATCATCCTATTAATTACATTTTTACCAAAATACAAGTATATTGATAGGGAATTAAACCCAGTTTTTTCGTGTTTTTTTAGTCTTAATTCCTATATCAAAATTGAATAATACTATATTGGATGTATAAAATCATGCATGAAACCCTGTGCTTTTTTATCTTTTTGCATATTTTGCATAACCCGATCAACAAACAAAAAAACCGCCAAACGGCGGTTTTAGTGGCCTCCTAAATAGGCCATTTTTATTTCTTCACTTGATGTTAGTTCCTCGGCATTGCCCGACAGGACGATTCGGCCCGTTTCAACGACATACGCCCGATCTGCAATGGATAAGGCGAGGTTGGCGTTTTGCTCGACCAAAAGGATCGTTGTGCCGGACTCACTGATTTCCTGGATGATGTTGAATATTTGCTTCACCAAAAGCGGTGCAAGGCCCATCGAAGGTTCATCGAGCAGTAATAATCGCGGTTTCGCCATTAAGGCCCTGCCCATTGCAAGCATCTGCTGTTCGCCGCCTGAAAGCGTGCCAGCCTGCTGTTTGATTCTTTCCAGCAGCCTTGGAAATAGCTCGTATACCTTTTCCATATCCTTATGGATGCCATCCTTGTCTTTTCGCAAATAAGCTCCAAGCTCCAGGTTTTCGGCCACCGTCATGTTGGCGAAGACACGTCGTCCTTCAGGCACATGGGATATGCCCAGTTTCACGATGGCCTGTGCAGCTTTTCCCCCAATCGGATCGCCTTCGAACAGAACTTTTCCTTGCTTTGGTTTTAACAGACCGGAAATCGTTTTGAGCAGCGTGCTTTTTCCCGCTCCGTTCGCCCCGATCAAAGTCACGATTTCCCCTTCATTTATCTCCATGGAAACCCCTTTTAGCGCTTGGATATTGCCGTAATAAACATTGATGTCCTCTATTTTCAGCATCAGGAAACCTCCTCCCCTAGATATGCCTCGATAACCTTTGGATTGTTGCGGATTTCATCCGGCTTTCCGTGAGCGATGAGCTGTCCATGATCAAGGACATAAATCCGTTCGCATACACCCATGACCAGTGACATATCATGTTCGATTAGCAAAACGGTAAGGTTGAATTGCTTCCGGATAAAAGCAATGAGGTTCATTAATTCTTTCGTTTCATGGGGGTTCATCCCGGCTGCCGGTTCATCCAGTAAAAGAAGTTTCGGATTGGCGGCAAGGGCACGGGCGATTTCCAGCCGCCTTTGCTGTCCGTATGGAAGATTCTTCGCTTTTTCATCCTTAAAATGGTCAAGGTTGAAAATCCGCAAAAATTCGAGCGCCTTTTCATCCATTTCCTTTTCCCCTGAAAAATGTCCGGGCAACCGGAATATGGAGCTTGGAATTCTATGCTTGGCAAGCGAGTGGTAAGCAACCTTCACATTATCGATCACGGATAACTCACTGAAGAGACGAATGTTTTGAAAGGTCCTCGAAATCCCTTTTCGGGTAATTTTATAAGGCTGCTGCTTATTTAGATTTTCCCCGTTCAAGGCGATCGTTCCTTCTGTAGGGACATACACACCCGTCAATAAATTGAAGAAGGTCGTTTTCCCAGCTCCATTCGGCCCGATCAGGCCTACAAGTTCCCCTGGAAATAATTCCACATTCACATCGGACACCGCTTTCAATCCGCCAAAGCGGATACCTACCGAATCTACCTTAAGCAACGGTATTGTGGCTTCCATCCTTTGGGCCCCCTTTCGTTTTTTTATGTGTGAACAATGATGTGATTTCTTTTGTTCCCATTAACCCCTGCGGGCGGAAAATCATCATCAGGATCAGGACAAGACTGTAGATGATCATCCTCGTTTCCGGGTAATCCTGAAGGAATGTCGTCACGATCGTCAGTAAAATGGCGGCCAAAACCGAACCTGAAAGACTTCCAAGACCGCCAAGTACGACGAAAATCAGTATATCGAAGGATTTCAGGAAACCGAAATTCGATGGCTGGATAATATAAAAATTATGGGCATAGAGCGATCCGGCAATTCCGGCAAAAAAAGCTCCGATGACGAAGGCCGCCACTTTATAATAGGTCGTATTGATTCCCATCGCATCAGCCGCCGTTTCATCTTCCCTTACGGATATGCATGCACGCCCGTGAGTCGAATTGGTGAAATTCCTGATGACTAAGACGGTGATCATGACACAGGCAAAAACCCATGGCCATGTAGTCAGGTGGGATACCTGCATCCCGCTTGCACCGCCTACATATTCAATATTCAAAAGGACGATCCGGACAATTTCCCCAAAACCAAGGGTGGCTATCGCCAGGTAATCCCCCTTCAGGCGCAAGCTGGGTATCCCGATCACCATACCCGCAACAGCGGCGATGACGCCCCCAGTCAATACAGCTATGATGAAAGGAAGTTCCAGCTTCATTGTCATGACTGCCGAAGCATAGGCCCCAACCGCTAAAAAACCTGCATGCCCGATCGAGAACTGCCCGGTTATTCCAATGATTAAATGAAGGCTCGTCGCCAGCATGATATTGATGCCGATGAACATGAGCGTGTTGATATAAAATGGATTGAGGATACCGTTTGAAATGGTGTACTGCATGATTCCGAAAAAAATAAGTGCGAGCACGATCGAGAGCCAAAAACCCTTTGAATTCTTTAAAGTAGTCATCGCCATGTCTCCCCTACACTTTTTCTCTTTTATTTTTACCGAATAGTCCCTGCGGCAAGAAAATCAAAATCAAGATAAGTACGACGAAAGCCACACCATCGCGCCATAATGAGTAACCGGCGGCACTGACCAAAGCCTCGATCACTCCAAGCAGCAGACCGCCGACCATCGCTCCCGGAATGATGCCGATGCCGCCCAGGACAGCTGCAACAAATGCTTTGAGGCCAGGAAGGACACCCATCAACGGTTCGATTTTAATATAGTAAATGCCAAAAATGACACCAGCCGCCCCTGCCAGGGCCGAACCTATGGCGAACGTAGCTGAAATCGTATTGTTCACATTGATTCCCATCAGCTTGGCCGCCTCGGAATCGAATGAAACGGCACGCATCGCTTTGCCGATTTTGGTTTTATGGACAACGAATTGCAGGATAATCATTAAAATGATGGATACGGATAAGATCAATATCGATTGACTGCTGATGGAAACTCCGAATATATCGAGTTTATCCATCGGAAGGACATTATTTGGATAGGCTTCCGGCTGGGCGCCCCGGATGTAAATCAGCCCATTTTCTATCAGAAGGGAAACACCGATGGCCGTTATCAAGGCCGCAATCCGTGTTGCATTACGAAGGGGTTTATAAGCAATGCGTTCAATTAAAACGCCAAAGATGGCACATGTAGCCATTGAAATCAATAAAGCCGGTATGAAGGATAAGTCCATTACGGTAATGGCGTAAAAGCCCACAAATGAACCGACCATGAATACGTCTCCATGAGCGAAGTTTATGAGTTTGACGATTCCATACACCATCGTATAACCAAGCGCGATCAAAGCATAAATGCTTCCGAGTGAAATGCCATTTACCAATTGCTGAATCAGTTCCATATTGCACTCTCCCCGTTAAGGTGTTTTTTAAGTGAATATAGAATAGGGGGGACTTGCCCCCTATCCACGTAAGGTATTATGGATTGATTTTTGTCTTGAATGTTTGTTTGCCATCCACATATTCCAGGATGGTCGCCGATTTGATCGGATCATGATTTTCATCAAGGTTCAGCGTTCCGGAAACTAATTTAAGATCTTTTACATCTTCCAACGCTTGTCTGATTTTTTCAGGGGAAGCATCTCCAGATCTCTTGATGGCGTCTGCCAGGTAGTACCCAGTGTCATAGCCAAGTGCAGCAAAGGCATCCGGTGTTTTATCGTATTCCTTTTTGAAGGCTGCAACGAAATCCTGGATTTTTGCATCTTCATCTTCTGGGGAATAGTGATTCGTGATATAAGTATTTTTTAAAGCTTCCGCTCCGGCAATTTCAACGACCTTCGGGGAATCCCAGCCGTCCCCGCCCATGAATGGAAGGTCTATGCCGTCTTCACGTGCCTGTTTTAGAATCAATCCGACTTCCTCATAATAACCAGGAAGAAAAACGAACTCAGGTTTTGCCGATTTGATACGTGTCAATGTAGAACGGAAATCAGTATCTTTCGTTACATAAGCTTCTTCCGCCACGATTTTACCGCCCTTGGCAGTGAATGCTTCTTTAAAAGCTGCGGCCAATCCTTTAGAATAATCACTTGCGCTATCCACATAGATCGCAGCCGTCTTTGCTCCAATTTCGTCAGATGCGAAATTGGCTGCCACCGTACCTTGGAATGGATCGATAAAGCAAGTTCTGAACACATAATCATTTAATTTTCCAGCTTTGTTGGTAATGTCGGGATTTGTTGCAGTTGGTGTGAGTAGAGGAACTTTATTATCCTGTGCGACTTGAACCTGTGCCAATGTATTCGTGCTTGTCGCAGATCCGACTACAGCCACTACCTTGTCCTGGCTGACTAACTTGATCGAACCGCTTGTAGCTTCTGCTGCATCTGATTTATTATCAACCTTCACGATTTCCAATTTTTTACCATTGATGCCCTCTTTATTAATCTCATCGATGGCCAGTTTCAAACCATCGGCAGCCGATTGGCCGAATGATGCCGTACCTCCTGACAATTCAAGGTTGGCCCCAATTTTAATGGTGTCACCCGATTTTGATGAACCCCCGCCTGAACTGCTGGTTTTCGAGTCGCCGCTGCAGCCTGCCAGCGCCCCTGCAACCAAAGAAAGTGATAGAAACACTCCTGCTAGCTTTTTCTTCTTCATTTGAAACCCCCTTGTTTTAATATGTTCTTTTAAACAAATAGAATATCTGAATAAAAATAATATTCTGAAAATATAGTGTATCTCATTCTTTCGACCCCGTCTATATGATATGGATAAAAAAGTTATTTAAAGGAATATCTACTATTCGCCACAAAAAAACTGACCCTTTATAGAGTCAGTTGATTTTTATCAATCATTTACACGGCGAACTTCAATGTCTTTCAATATATCATTGATCACCCAACTTGCTGCAATTAAGCCCGCAACGGATGGTACGAAAGCATTCGAAGACGGAGGCATTTGGGCTTTACGGATTTTTGCCTCATCATTGCCGACCTCTTTCCGCACATCCTCCCGAATGACAATAGGGCTCTCGTCGGAAAAGACAACGGGAATTCCCTTTGTTATGCCCTCTTTACGCAATCTAGTACGAATGACCTTGGCAAGCGGATCGGTATGCGTTTTGGAGATATCGGCAATTTGAAAACGCGTCGGGTCCATCTTATTAGCTGCCCCCATGCTTGAAATCACCTTGATATTCCGTTTGAGGCACTCCTTCATCACATGGATCTTGTAAATGACCGTATCCGATGCATCAATCACATAGTCCAAGCCATAACTGAAGAATTCTTCAAACGTCTCTTCTGTATAGAACATTTTAAGAGCGATCACTTCGCAATCGGGATTGATATCTTGAATGCGATTTTTCATCAATTCCGCTTTCGGTTGACCGACTGTTGATAATAGAGCATGAATCTGCCTGTTTACATTTGTGATGTCGACATCGTCTTTATCCACAAGAATAATACGGCCTACCCCGGAACGTGCCAATGCTTCGGCTGAAAATGAACCGACGCCTCCAACACCGAGGACTGCAACGGTCGTATTTTTCAGTATATCGATTCCTTCCTTGCCAATTGCCAATTCATTTCGTGAAAACTGATGCAGCATATATATTCAACTCCAATAAATTCTGTTCTTATTTAGCTTCCCAATTAACAATATATCATAAACATCATTAATGACAAGCGAAATATGAGCAGTCTAATCGGAATTAGTGTGCTAGGTCATTTTTGATAATTTTTGAATGACGGTTGCCAATAGGAGTGTCCTTTCCGTAAGGCTTGGGATTTCCAAATACTCCTCTTCACTATGTGCATTCCCTCCAATGGGCCCGAGTCCATCCACTGTCGCGATTCCCAAATCAGAAGTGATGGAAGCATCCGAACCTCCACCCGTGGCCGTATCCGTGATTTCGATGCCGATTTCCTTCCCAGCCTGGCGGATCGTCTCTAAAAGCAAGTTCGTTTTCTCATTCTTTTCCATGGGAGAGCGGTCCATTTTCCCGCTTAATGTCGTTTTCGTTCCTGGAATATAGGTTTCGGCACAGATTTTTTTCAGTTGCTTGAGGATGATGGCTTCCTGCCTTTTTTCCGAAATCCGCACATCCACAAAGGCAGCCGCATGGGAAGCGATCATATTGACAGCGGAGCCCCCTTCAATTTTGCCGACATTCACGCTGATTCCTTTCTGCTGATCATTCAATCGATGTAAGGCGATGATCTTATGGGCCAATTCTTCAATTGCACTTCGTCCCTTTTCCGGCTCGATCCCTGAATGGGCGGCCACCCCCGCAATATCCACTTTAAACTGACCGCAGCCCCTTCTTGCCGTGACAAGCGAACCGTCCGTCCTTGCCGGTTCAAGAATTAACGCAAACTTCTTATTGGCCGCTTTTTCCGATATGAGTGAAGCGGATGACGGAGACCCGATCTCCTCATCACTATTAAGAATGATCTGGACATGCTTATAGCCTGTCTGCCCCGTCTGTTTCAGGCAAAGAATCGCATAAAAAAGCTCAACCAAACTAGACTTCATATCCGCCACACCAGGACCGTATGCCCGATTTCCCTTCACTTTAAAAGGACGTTTTTGCGCTGTGCCCTCCGGAAAAACCGTATCCATATGGGCAACGACCAGAATATGCGGTTGATGCGCATCACGATGCTGGATGACCAGCTGATTGCCATAATTCTGCTGCTCAACGGTATCCACAATAAAATCCAGACTTTCAAATTTCGTTTTCAAAATCGAACCAATTTCATCAATACCCTTTTTTGTATGAGAACCACTATCTATATTCACTAGCCGCTCCACTAATTGAAGCATTTCCATCCTCTTTGCATACAATAAATCTTTCAAAGCCCTCACTACTTTCTATCCTTAGCTGACTATTGCTCAACCTTACTATAATTTACGACTCTATATTGCGGAGTGTTACTTAAATGGGAATATTTGAAGATTATTCGCTGGTTTTTGGTAGTTTTCTTTGAGTATGGGGTCTTTATTCGTGAGTCAGGATCGTTTACTCGTGAGTTTGCGGCATTTACTCGTGAATTTGCACCATTTACTCGTGAATTTGGCTCTTTTACTCGTGAATTTCCACTGTTTACTCGTGAGTTCGCCATTTACTCGTGAATTAATCCATTAAGTTTATAAGCTCTATTTTTAAACTGCCCCGAATAAGGCAATTCCAGTGAAGACAGCATCCGCTGCATAATATCAATTGAATCTATTTGTAAAAAGAGCCGTGCTTGTTTATTTGTTATATTTGTTTTTATGAGGAGAGCAAAATCGCGAAGAGCTTGAATGTGGGCATCTTTGGAGGCGTAGGAACATTGACTGCATGACCATTTGCCCCAGTGATAGTGCATATGGAAAGCAGCGCATTCAGGACATTGAACGCTTTTTAGCAGATCTTGCTCATCGATTTGATATAAATTGAGTATATCAGGATTAAGTGGAGTGTTTTTTTGCAGAATCGTATTCGAAAGTCTAGTGCTCTGCCTTTGGGTTAATTGCTCAGAAGGATACTTTTTTTCAAGGGTATTGATTTTGGTGATGAGGGTTTCTTTTCCCGTGATTTTTTTGAAAATGGGGGTAAAACCTGGGGTAGTCCTGATGATCGTATTCGAGTTTGCGTTGGCAATTAACGTTTCAATCGGCAGCGAGGGGAATTTGTGAAAAGTAAGCCAATCATTTAATCGGGATTTTTGTACGTCGACCTGGATTAGCGGATCCAGATATGCCTGTTCCTGTCCATCTTTTGAACGAATCAATTGGGGATAGGTGCGGTCAAAATAGAGCGTTCCCGCAAAGTTTTTCACTTCAATGATGATACAGTAATTCCTGGTGATTATTAGGAAATCCATTTGAAAATAACGGCTCCCATCGTGGTCTAACCTCAAATCATGAAATACTCGATATTCTTTCGGGAGATTCTTCAACTCCTTTCCAATACTCCGCTCCCCGTTAAATCCTGTACGAATTTTCCGGAAATCGTTCTTTATTCTTTCCTGTTTTGGATGATTTGATGATAGCCTCCTGCTTAATGCCTCCAATTTGAGCATTTTCATAGGCATCTCACACGGTTTTAACATCCATACATCAACTCCTTCTTCTTAAGCTTCTTTATTAATGCCCTTTTTTCCTGCTAGGAACTGAAATCAGACGTTTTACCGTAAGTTTACTCTTTTTAATTTATGAGATTTGTAGCTTACTCGTGAATTTCCGCTATTTACTCGTGAGTTTCCGCTGTTTACTCGTGAGTTTGCGCCGTTTACTCGTGAATTTCCGCTGTTTACTCGTGAGTTTGCGCCGTTTACTCGTGAATTTCCGCTGTTTACTCGTGAATTTCCGCTATTTACTCGTGAGTTCGCCATTTACTCGTGAGTTTGCACCATTTACTCGTGAGTTTGCGCCGTTTACTCGTGAATTTCCGCCATTTACTCGTGAATTTCCGCTGTTTACTCGTGAGTTTGCACCGTTTACTCGTGAATTTCCGCTGTTTACTCGTGAGTTTGCGCCGTTTACTCGTGAATTTACGCCATTTACTCGTGAGTTTGCACCATATACTCATGAATTTGCGGCATTTACTCGTGAGTTAACTATTTTAATGCACAAAAAAACCCATGTTATTTAACATGAGTTGCTTTGTAAGGTGTAAGAGTCCCAATTGTGCCGTTTACGCCTTTGTTTTGAACCCGCTCTCCGCAGGTGGGTGCTCGGTTCCTCGCGTTTGTAAGTCCTCTTCGAGGGAGGCTTTTACGCGGCCAGGAAACTAGTGCTCCCGGTAACTATAAGTGTTCGGTCAAAACTTATAGGTTAAAGAACGAACACATCAGGACTCTTACTTGTTGAAAACATCATAGCATAATGCTTAACTCTATTTCAAGGAAAAACACATAGGTATTTTTTCATATTTTTCCCAAATGAATTATTTTTTAAGTGCAGCAAGCCTTAGGTTAAGTTCAGCCAATTGCTTGTCACTTACGGTACTCGGTGCGTCAACGAGCAGGTCGCTTGCGCTTGCTGTTTTCGGGAACGCGATGGTGTCGCGAAGGTTCGTGCGGCCTGCAAGCAGCATGACCATGCGGTCCAGTCCAAGGGCGATTCCGCCGTGTGGTGGCGTTCCGTATTCGAATGCATCCATTAGGAAGCCGAATTGTGCGTTTGCTTCTTCTTCGGAGAATCCAAGAACTTTGAACATTTTTTCCTGAACGTCGCGTTCGAATATCCGCAGTGATCCACCGCCAAGTTCGTAGCCGTTCAAGACAAGGTCATATGCTTGTGCACGGACGCTTGCTGGGTCTGATTCCAGTTTGTCCATGTCTTCACGGAATGGCATTGTGAATGGATGGTGTGCTGCATAGTAGCGTCCTTCTTCTTCGTCATATTCAAGTAATGGCCAGTCCGTCACCCATAGGAAGTTGAATTTGCTTTGATCGATCAAGCCTCTTTCTTTACCAAGCTTGATGCGAAGTGCTCCAAGTGCATCTGCGACTATGCCTTTCTTATCCGCCACGAATAGGATTAAATCGCCCACTTCAGCTTCCAATGCAGATACTAATTGCTCTTGATTTTCTGCGAAGAATTTGGCGATTGGCCCTTTTACACCGTCTTCTTCAACTTTTAGCCATGCAAGGCCTTTAGCGCCATAAATCGCTGCAAATTCAGCCAAGCCATCAATGTCTTTACGGGAATAATCCGCATTTCCGTCCTTAACGACGATCGCCTTAACTTGTCCTCCGCTTGCAACAGCACCGGTGAACACTTTGAAATCACTGTCTTTGACGATTTCGGAAACATCTTTAAGTTCCATTCCGAAACGTGTATCCGGTTTGTCGGAACCGTAACGGCTCATCGCTTCGTTGTAAGTCATTCGAGGGAATGGCAGTGTTACGTCCAATCCTTTTACGTCTTTCATCACTTTAGCCATCATGTTTTCTGCCGTGTTAATGATATCTTCTTGGCTCATGAAGCTTGTTTCAATATCGATTTGCGTGAATTCAGGCTGTCTGTCAGCACGTAAGTCTTCATCACGGAAACAGCGGGCAATTTGATAATAACGTTCGAAACCGGATACCATCAAAAGCTGCTTGAAGATTTGCGGTGATTGCGGAAGTGCATAGAACTCCCCTTCGTGTACGCGGCTAGGCACTAAATAATCACGTGCTCCTTCAGGTGTACTTTTTGTTAAGATAGGTGTTTCGATATCAAGGAAGCCTTCACCGTCCAAGTAATCACGGATCGCTTTTGTTGTTTTGTTGCGCATTTTCAATGTTTCGAACATCGCCGGACGACGCAGGTCCAGATAACGATATTTCAAGCGGATGTCTTCTGATACATCCGTTCTTTCATCAATGATGAATGGAGGGGTCTTTGCTTCGTTTAAAATTGTAACGTTTTCGGCTTGAACTTCGACGGTCCCTGTTGTTACGTTCGGGTTGAAGTTGGCTTCGTCACGTTTGATGACGGTCCCTTGGATATCAAGGACGTATTCATTACGGATTTTTTCGGCTGTGGCAAGCGCGTCTGCCGAAATGTCCGGATTGAAAACGACTTGGACGACTCCGCTTCTGTCACGTAGATCGATAAAGATGACACCGCCCAAATCCCGGCGTTTTTGTACCCATCCTTTTAATGTTACTTTTTCACCAATAGCTGCTTCTGACACTTCACCATTGAAGTATGTTCTGCCAAACATGGTATTTCCCCCTTAAGCCTGTAGCTTTTTGAATTGTTCAACGAATGTTGCAAGATCCATTTGGACTTGTTCACCGGTTTCCATGAACTTTACATTGATTTTATTATTTGCCAATTCATCATCCCCAAGTGTCGCCACATATCTTGCTTCGAGGCGGTCGGCTGATTTGAATTGTGCTTTCACTTTACGATCTTGATAGTCTTTTTCGACGGTAAAACCGGCATTCCGCAATTGATGGGCAAGTTTGACGGTATAATCCTTGGCTGTTTCACCTAGTGAGACAAGATAGCAGTCAATTCCCTTTTTGATCGGAAGCTCGATGTTTTCTGCTTGGAGGGCAGCAATCAGCCGTTCAATGCTAAGTGCAAAGCCGATTCCTGGTGTTTCCGGTCCGCCAAGTTCTTCAGCCAGCCCGTTATAACGGCCGCCGCCGCAAAGTGTAGTGATGGCGCCAAAGCCTTCTGCATCACTCATGATTTCAAATGCGGTATGATTATAGTAATCCAAGCCCCTCACTAGAGTCGGATCTTCGACGAAATCGATTTCCAAATCGGTTAAGTGCTGTTTCACCTTTTCGAAATAAGTACGGGATTCATCATTTAAATATTCAATGATGGAAGGAGCCGTGTTCATCAATTCGTGATCGTGATCCTTTTTGCAATCCAGGATACGCAATGGATTTTTTTCGAGGCGGTTTTGACAATCGCCGCAAAACTCGCCGATGCGTGGTTCGAAATGTTTGATTAACGCATTGCGATGCGCTGTCCGGCTTTCCTTATCACCAAGGCTGTTGATGACTAGCTTCAGCTTTTTCAAACCAAGTTCCTTGTACAGG
This sequence comes from Peribacillus sp. S4, assembly GCF_046715815.1. Classification (NCBI taxonomy): domain Bacteria; kingdom Bacillati; phylum Bacillota; class Bacilli; order Caryophanales; family Bacillaceae; genus Peribacillus; species Peribacillus sp. S4. Next base: position 3,895,712 of record NZ_CP175708.1, read on the forward strand.
TTCATCGCAAGTGACAGAACCTCTGCATCGATTCCGGGATCCTTACTTCCTAAAGCTTCGATGCCGAATTGAACGAACTGGCGGAATCGACCTGCTTGCGGACGTTCGTAACGGAACATCGGCCCGATATAATAAAGCTTGACCGGTTGATTGGCCCACCCGAACATTTTGTTCTCGATATATGACCGTACAACCGATGCAGTGCCTTCCGGACGAAGGGTTAAGTTCCTTTCACCGCGATCTTGAAATGAATACATCTCTTTTTGAACGATATCGGTTGTATCCCCAACACCGCGTAAAAATAATTCCGTGTGCTCAAAAATCGGTGTGCGGATTTCTTTATATTGGTAACGGTGACAAATATCACGCGCTGTGTTCTCGATATACTGCCAAATTTCCGTTTGGCCAGGCAATAAATCCTGGGTACCTCTAGGAATCTGAATAGACATATGTGTTTCCTCCTTTAAAGCAAAGCGCCCTTTCTTATTCGGCACGCTATACTGATTTTTTCCAAACAAAAAACTCCCGCCCCTTGTAACGTAAATGTTACAAGGGACGAGAGTTTGGATATCCCGTGGTGCCACCCTAGTTGAAGCACACAAAAAAGTGCCCCCGCTCAAAAACAGTTAACGCCTGTTTTACGTCCATCTCCTATTAAGTAAATCCGTTCGGAGTGAAGCCTACGGAGGGTTCTTTCATTAAGTCATCATGTGGAATGCTTTCAGCCTCGGCATTTCCTCTCTTTTCATGTGTTTCTTAATTACTCTTCTCCATCATTGGTTATTGCAGTAATAAGTCTGATATTTTATAATCATACGGACGTTAACATCAAATGTCAAGGCAGACTGAGGAATATTTATCGCTTTTTACTGGTTCAAACGTTTTTTCAAATTTTTGATCGTCCGGACATTGACCCCGAATTCGGATGCCAATTCAACAAGGTTTGCGCTTTGTTCCTTTTGGATGAAATCGTGAAAATCGACACCCAGTACTTGGTTGCCTCCGCTTAAGCTCGTTTGATCTTTTTCGCTGAATTTCATGTGGTTTCCCTCCTACAGTTATTTAAGCTCTATTCTTTCCTAAAAAAAATGTTTTTTGCACAGGGAAAGAGGGAAATTTTCATTGAACGAGAATACATACATATAGACATTTAAAGGGAGAGACAACTTATGAAGAAGAAATCGGGTTTATTCGGCCTGACACTGATGCTGATATTCTCAGCGATTTTCCCCGTCCATCACGCTTTTGGAAAAGATGATGGGGAAAATATCGTGACGACCCAAGTGGTCAATGTCCGTGAAGGTGCAGGTCTCAGTTTCCCTATCGTAAAAAAACTGTCAAAAGGGGAATCGTATCCCATTCTGAATGAAGATGGCGACTGGATTGAAATCCGGATTGGCACCGGCAAAACGGGCTGGGTTGCCAATTGGTTAGTGGAGAGACAAACAGGGTCTGATACCAATCAAGTCAAAAAGGAATCCGGACAAGGGACGATATCAGGCAGCTCCGTCCGTGTCCGAACAGGCCCCGGCACTACATTTCAAACGGTTGGGTCCTTGAGTAAAGGAACTTTTGTTGACATCATTGAAAAGAATGAGAATTGGATAAATGTCAAAACGGCGGATATCGAAGGCTGGGTCTCTGCTGACTACATAACGCTTCCCTCCGCATCAGAAAAAGCAGCAAAGAAAGATTCAACTAGGGAAAAAGGAACGAATCAATCCGTAAAAACCGGAGTAACTTTGGTGGACCGGCTCAATGTCCGTTCGGAACCGTCAACAAGCAGTGCCGCTCTCGGAAAGCTTAATAAAAATACGTCAGTGACCGTGTACAGGGTTGAAAATGAATGGGCGGAAATTGATTTCCAAGGAACCCGCGGTTGGGTAGCTGAACCCTACATACAAGTAAGCGAAAATCATGATGATATGAAAAAGGACACGGCAGGCGCTACTGCAAGGGTGACCGCCACGGGTTTAAATGTAAGGAATGAAGCCTCGCTCTCAAGCAAGGTCATCGGTTCGGTGAACAAGGATGAGACTTACGCTGTGCTCCAAACAAAGGAAAATATGACACAGATCCAGCTCACTGGTTCAAAAAAGGGCTGGGTAGTGAGTTGGTACCTGGAAAAAGAGAATGTTGAGCAAACGGCGAAGGAAAAAAAGGTTGATGTAAAAGGAAACAAGATTACCATCATTCATGATGGTACGATCCTTAGAAATGAGCCGGATGGCAACTCGGGGATTGTAAAGCAGGTCAATGCAGGTGAAACGTTCACGGCATCAGGTATGAAAGGCGATTGGTATTCCATTAAACTAAAGGGCGGCAAAACAGCTTATGTGGCCGGATGGATCGTGACGATCGAAGGGAATGCCGAGCAGATCCAACGACCAGGCGTCGAGAAATACCTAAAGGATAAAACGATTGTAATCGATCCCGGACATGGCGGCAGGGATAGCGGTACAATCGGGGTCGGTGGAACACTTGAGAAAAACCTGACGATTCGAACGGCAGAATTACTGCGGGACAAACTTCAGGCGGCAGGAGCAAAAGTGATCCTGACCAGGAGCGGAAATACCTATGTTCCACTCCCTTCCCGGGTCAGCACTTCTCATATACATAATGCGGATGCTTTCATCAGCCTCCATTATGATAGCACCAAGGACCAGATCACCAGCGGGATAACCACATATTACTATCATGACTACCAGCGTGCGTTGGCGGCGACACTGGCCAATTCAATCGGTTCCACCATGCAGGTGCCCAATCGCGGATCACGATACGGGGATTATCATGTGACCCGTGAAAATAAACGGGTAGCTACACTCATTGAACTAGGTTATTTAAGTAATCCAGTGGAAGAATTGACATTAACATCGAATGAGTATCAAGAAAAAATCACATCGGCCATCTATAATGGCTTGGCGCGGTATTTTAAATAAGGACCAGAAAAGCCAGCTTCGTATAAGAAGCTGGCTTTTCTGCATAAAAAAAACCTGCCGCAGCAGGTCACTTTTTGCTTTCGAGTATTAATGTGACGGGACCGTCATTAGTAAGCTGAACATCCATCATGGCACCAAATTGACCTGTTTCCGTATGGACGCCTTTTTTGCGGAGCTCCTCGTTAAATGCTTCATATAATTCATTCGCCTCTTCAGGACGGGCGGCGTCCATGAAGTTCGGTCGACGGCCTTTACGGCAATCGCCGTATAAGGTGAATTGTGAAACGGATAAAATCGAACCTCCCACATCCAATAGTGAGTGGTTCATCTTTTCATTTTCATCTTCAAATATTCTAAGATTGACAATCTTTTCGGCCAAATAGGCGGCGTCATCGATCGTATCTCCATGGGTGACACCAACCAATAGGACGAGGCCGCTGTCGATTTGTCCGATTATTTGGTCTGCGACAACTACTTTTGCCGCTTTGGAACGTTGTAAAACAACACGCATGGCAATAAAAACTCCTTAGTTCATGATCCTTCTAACGGAATAAACATCTGAAATTTGTTTAATACGGTCGACAACCTTTTGCAAATGGGCAATGTTATGAATATAAATCGACATGTGAATGGTCGCCACCTTATTCCTGTCGGATTTACCCGAGACCGCTGAAATGTTGGTCTTGGTTTCATTGACGGCTTGAAGGACTTCATTCAATAAGCCGCGACGGTCATAGCCGCTGATTTCAATTTCCACGATGTATTCCTTGCGTTCGTTAATCGTACTTTCCCATTCAACCGGTACAAGGCGATGATCGGCATCCCCGCTATCCAGGTTCGGGCAATCTTGCCTATGAACTGAAACTCCACGGCCTTTGGTTATATAACCAACGATTTCGTCCCCTGGTACTGGGTTGCAACAACGTGATAAGCGGATAAGCAGGTTATCAATCCCTGGTACCTGTACGCCCGAGTCACGTTTTTTAGATGTATTGGAGAAGGTTTTCAGATCGGCTACCGCTTCAGAAATATCCGCTTCTTGCTCGACCATTTTCTGCTTACGCCATTTTTCGGTAAGGCGGTTAGCTACCTGAAGGGCTGTTATTCCGTTATATCCAACTGCTGCATACATATCCTCTTCATTCAGGAAGTTGAATTTATCCGCAACACGCCTGATATTCTCGGCAGCCAGGATTTCCTTCAGGTCGAACTCCATATCCTTGATTTCCTTTTCAACAAGCTCTTTGCCTTTTTCGATATTTTCTTCCCGGCGCTGCTTCTTGAAAAATTGGCGGATCTTATTTTTCGCTTGAGATGTTTGCGTCAGTTTAAGCCAATCCTGACTTGGACCATATGAATGCTTCGATGTTAAGATTTCTATGATATCGCCAGTTTTCAGTTTATAATCCAGCGGTACCATTTTCCCGTTCACTTTGGCACCAATCGTTTTGTTTCCGATTTCCGAATGAATCCGGTAAGCGAAATCAATCGGGTTGGATCCTGATGGCAGTTCGATGACATCGCCTTTTGGAGTGAAAATGAATACCATATCAGAAAAAAGATCTATTTTAAGGGATTCCATGAATTCCTCGGCATTAGTCGCATCATCCTGGAATTCAAGAATTTCCCGGAACCATGTCAATTTTTCTTCCAGTGAAGGCTGTTCACCGACATCTTTTCCCTCTTTATAAGCCCAGTGCGCAGCAACCCCGAACTCGGCAATGCGATGCATATCGGAAGTACGGATCTGCACTTCCAGCGGATCGCCTTTCGGTCCGATCACCGTCGTATGGAGCGATTGATACATATTCGGCTTCGGCATCGCGATATAGTCTTTGAATCGGCCAGGCATCGGTTTCCAGCATGTATGGATGATCCCTAAAACGGCATAGCAATCTTTTATGCTATTGACGACGATCCGAACGGCAAGCAAGTCATAAATTTCGCTGAACTGTTTATTCTGCAAAGCCATTTTGCGATAAATGCTATATATGTGTTTCGGCCTGCCGGATAGGTCAGCCTTAATGTTGACTTCCTCAACGTTTTTACGCACTTCATCAATGACTTCTTCCAGATAGTTTTCACGTTCTGCACGCTTTTTCTTCATCAGGTTGACGATTCGGTAATACTGCTGAGGATTCAAATACCTTAGTGCAGTATCTTCCAGTTCCCATTTAATCGTGCTGATCCCAAGACGATGGGCAAGCGGTGCGAAGATTTCCAGCGTCTCGTTCGATATCCTTCTCTGCTTTTCCTGCGGCAGATGCTTCAATGTCCGCATATTATGCAGTCTGTCCGCAAGCTTGATCAAGATGACCCGTATATCCTGGGCCATCGCCACGAACATTTTCCGATGGTTTTCCGCCTGTTGCTCCTGCTGTGATTTGTATTTGATTTTCCCTAACTTGGTCACGCCATCCACAAGCATGGCGACTTCAGGACTGAAATTTTCTTCAATATCCTTCAAAGTGATCTCCGTGTCTTCAACAACATCATGTAAAAAACCTGCCGCAATGGTTGCAGGGTCCATTTCAAGATCAGCCAGAATGCCCGCCACTTGAATCGGATGAATAATATACGGCTCTCCCGATTTACGGAATTGTTCTCGGTGAGCATACTCTGCATACTTAAACGCTCTATGAATAAATTCAGCTTCTTCCGGCTGAAGATATAAGCTGGCCCGTTCTACAACCTGCTCGGCAGTCAATATTTGATCATTAGCCATTTAATCACCTTAACCCCACTTTAACTGCCACCGGATATGATCCGGATTGAGTATGATTGGTAGCACTTCCCTTTATTCTGCAAAACGTGACAATTTTTGCGAAAAAAAATAAATCCGCTTAAACGGATAAAAGTGCAAATAAACTTATTAGCAGAAAAACTCTTTATTATTACTATTATCGAAAAAAAAGGCAAGGATGTAAAGAGTTAAACGTGTATTTTATTAAGAATAGTGCATTTTTTCACTGGAAATTCGACAAAATCCAGCTAAAATGGGAAAAACAGAAAGAGAGCACCCTGGTCAGAGTGCTCTCCTTTATTAAAAGCTCATTAATGTCAAGACATCATAGCCGTCTAATTTATCTTTTCCATCCAAGTCAGTCAATTCAATAAGGAAGGCAATCCCTGCTACAATTCCGCCAAGCTGTTCAACCAACTTGATCGTCGCTTCGATTGTTCCCCCGGTAGCAAGCAAATCGTCGGTAATCAGGACACGCTGTCCCGGTTTAATGGCATCTTTATGGATTGTCAATACATCCTTGCCGTATTCTAAACCATATTCGACTTTTATCGTTTCACGTGGAAGTTTTCCTTCTTTTCTCACTGGCGCAAAGCCCACTTCCAATGAGTATGCGACTGGACATCCGATAATGAATCCGCGTGCTTCCGGCCCGACCACCAAGTCGATATTTTTATCGCGAGCATACTCGACGATTTGGTCTGTTGCGTATTTATAAGCTGCGCCGTTATCCATTAATGTTGTAATATCTTTAAAGACGATACCCGGTTTTGGCCAGTCTTGCACAATTGTTACATATTGCTTTAAATCCATTGCTTTGTTTCCTCCTCAAGGTCTGTTGCCTCATGAACTAAATAATGATTGAACCAATCGAATAATTGCTGATAGGAAGAATAAACAAGCTCTTGTTCAAGCTCAAATTGCTCTTTCTTTCTTGTATACGATTCAGATTCACTGAGATCGCGTTTTTTCGCATTGGTTGTGAGCATAATTAACCCATTCTCTATTGTAACAAAATCAAGCTCAAAAAACACCTTAGAAATGAATTCCACTGTATCTCTTGACCAGCCGCGATATTTGGCCAGGTCATCACCATATCTTTTCACATCAAGCGGACCCTTCTTGGCAAGGAAGGCATAAAACCATTTAAAATGATCCCTTGTCGGCATCGTACTTAAGAAATGGTCCTGTTCATGGGAAAAGTGAGCGTAGATACGGGAAGGGTTCTTTTTGGCAACCGCCCGTTTCAAATATTCCCTGGACGGCGGCATGTCCATGAGTACCAAATGCCCTTCGAAGCAGTCGAGCTGCTCAGCATCCAGTTCATTCTCGATATAAACGAGGTCTGGATGGTTTTGCAAAAATGGATATCTGCTATAAATATCTTCCGAGAAAATGACGATCTTCCGGTTTTGTGCAGGAATGTCGGCAAGCCACTTCTCTGCTTGTCCCTTGCCGCGGTAATCGAATAACTGCCAATGGTCCACCGAGACATCCTGGACAAAGATCTGGGGCTTTTTCATATTATTCCACTCATTGATGGAGAGCTCTCCAATCACCGAAACTTCAGCGTGCGGAGCTATTTCATCGACAAAATGACCGAGACCGAAGCCCACACCGTCAAGTTTGTGTTTTTCACCATCTTCCAGCTGAACCTTCAAGTGATTTTGGTTGGCACCAATTTTACGGACACTTGAAAGTTGTACGGAATCTATCAAAATCTTCGGCTTGGGATTCGTAACCCCAAATGGTGCAAGCAAGCTCATTTCCTGAATCGTTTGAATGGAAACTTCAGCTAAAGTCGTAGCACCGTCCAAGTTTGTAATCGGTGTGAAGTCTTCTTCATTCAGTTCTTCCTTCGCAATCAAGTTCATGCGGTCCCTAAGCTCCTGAACATCTTCTATTTTCAACGTCATTCCAGCTGCCATAGGATGTCCGCCGAAATGAGGCAGCATTTCACGGCATTGGGAAAGACTTTGAAAAAGATCGAAACCAACGATGCTCCGAGCAGAACCTTTAGCTAATCCCTTATCCCGATCATAGCTCAATACAATCGTCGGCCGGTAAAAGCGTTCAACAAGTTTAGAGGCCACAATCCCCACAACTCCGGCATTCCAGCCTTCCCTGCCGATGATGAGCACGCCATTGGACTCCGGCGGGAAGTTTTCCTCGACTTCAGCAATCGCTTCCTCAGCCATTGCTGCAACCATTTCCTGCCGCTCTTTATTGATATCATTGATTTCATTAGCAAGTTCCATTGCTTCTTCGAGACTTGCGGACATCAATAAATCAACAGCGGGATCGGCATCTCCAAGGCGGCCGACAGCATTGATCCTCGGTGCCATTGCAAAGCCGATCGATTCTTCATTCAATGCTTCCTGCTGAACATTCGCCACTTTCATTAACGCAACAAGTCCCGGGCGGCGAGTCAATCGTAACTGCTCGATGCCTTTCGCAGCAATGACGCGGTTTTCCCCTTGTAAAGGCACTAAATCCGCTATCGTGCCGATTGCCGCTATTTCAAGCAAATCCTCAGGCAATTCCCCAAGCAAGGCGTGTGCAAGCTTAAATGCGACCCCTACTCCGGCAAGGTCTTTAAATGGATAGGTACTGTCCTCAAGTTTAGGATGGATGATCGCCAATGCCTCAGGCAGCTGCGGTCCAGGTTCATGGTGATCGGTCAAAATATAATCCATGCCTAGTTCGGCGGCAAGCTTCGCTTCAGCGACTGCGGAAATTCCGGTATCGACGGTTATTAATACCTTCACACCTTGCTCGGCTGCAAGGCGGAATGCCATTGGATTCGGACCATATCCTTCTGTAAACCGATTCGGGATATAAAAATCAACATCGGCCCCCAATCTCGTCAGCGCGGTCATCATCACTGTGGTCGATGTCACGCCGTCCGCATCATAATCACCGAATATACGTATTTTTTCTCCATTTTGAATCGCTTCTTTTATTCTATATACTGCTTTATCCATATCCTTCAATAAAAATGGGTCATGAAAAGTTTGATTTTTTACAAATAAAAACGATCGGGCACTTTCAATCGTATCCAGGCCTCGATTCACAAGCAGGGCTGCAACCAAAGGTGTGATATGAAGCTCTTCAGCTAGTACAGCAACTTTGTTTTCATCGGCAGTTCGCAAGTTCCACCGGGTTTTTGGCTTTAACATTTATTCACCCCTCAACCTACTCATTATACAAAACGAATATACCAGTTTCAATTTTATTTTAAACTCATAATTGGCTGTAATTCCCTATTCAATAAGCTAGTTCAACAAAAAGAAGGCTGGCATCATGCCAGCCCCCTCTCACCTATTAAACTTGTCCTTCAAGACTTTGTTTCTTTTCTTTCGCTGTATTCAGCGGACCTTTCTTCTTCAATTCCCTGATTTTCAAATCAAGCCAGAATTGGGAAGCGATCAATAGCGATGAATACACGCCGCAAATTAAACCGATAAACAGGGCAATCGAGAAGTTACGGATAGCTTCACTGCCGAAGATCATCAACGCGATGACCGTGATGAGAACGGTCAGAACCGTGTTAATGGATCTCGTCAAAGTTTGCCTGATACTGATGTTCACAATGTTCTCAAGTTCTTCGGCGGTTTTGATTTTACGGCTGAAGCGCAGGTTTTCACGAATACGGTCAAAGGTTACGATCGTATCATTGATCGAATAACCGACGATCGTCAGAACCGCAGCAATGAAGGTGATATCCACTTCGAGCCGGAGCAAGCTGAAAATCGTGATGATGAAGAAGGCATCATGTATGAGCGCGACCACGGCGGGTACGGCCATTCGCCATTCAAATCGTATCGATACATACAATATGATTCCGATTGATGCGATCGCTAACGCATACATGGCATTTTTAGCAAGCTCTTTTCCTACGGTCGGTGATACGGTACTGACATTCGGTTCCGCTCCGTAATCTTTCTTGAAATGGTCCTTCAATTCAGCAATCTCTTGTTTATTTAGGACACCGACTGTCCGAACGACAGCATTTTTATTGTCTTGTCCAGCGAGCCTGACATCCTTGATATCATCCTCGTCGATACCGACCTTTTGCATTTCGGTTTTGACTTGCTGAGTCGTCAAGACATCTTTGGAAGCGATCTCGATTCGGGTTCCGCTCGTGAAATCAATCCCAAGATTCAATCTGAAGACGAGCAGGAAAATGATCCCGATAATGGTGACACCGATTGAAATGCCATAAAAAACTTTCCGATGTTTCACGAAATCGATTTTATCAAAGCGTGTTGGCAATGACATTAAATCCATTTTCTCTTTTAAATCGTGAATGTATTTCTTCTTCACGCCAAACCACGATGCACGTTTGTCCAGGAACCCGCTATTCACCCACAGGCTCATGAAGAGGCGTGTACCATAGACGGCTGTAATGAAACTCATTAAAATCGAAATGATCAAAGTGGTGGCAAACCCTTTAACCGAGCTTGTTCCATAATAGAACAGAACAGCCGCAGCCAGCAGGGTCGTTAAGTTGGCATCCGTGATTGTAGCAAGTGAATTCTTGGTACCTTCTTTATAAGCCGCTTTAACCGACCTGCCAAGTTTCATTTCATCCCTGATTCGCTCATAGGTTATGATATTGGCGTCGACGGCCATCCCGACCCCGAGTACCAATGCTGCAATACCAGGCAGCGTAAGGACCGCATTCATCCAATCAAACACTAAAAGCGTCAAGAAAAGGTATATGCTTAAAGTGACGACTGCAATGAATCCCGGGAAGCGGTAATACACAAGCATGAAGATAAAAACAAGTGCAATTCCGATGATTCCTGCAAAAATAGTATCATGCAGTGCACCTGCACCAAACTGGGCACCTACAGAAGTCGAATACTTTTCTTTTAAATCTACAGGCAAAGCACCGGCATTAAGAAGGGCTGCAAGCTCTTTCGCTTCTTCCACCGTGAATTGACCGGTAATATACACCTTCTTCGTATTGAAAACTTCACTGACAGCCGGAGCGGATATCATATTGTCCTGTGAGGCTGTATCCTTAATGGAATCTTTTCCTTCCTCAAAATCCAGCCAGATTGCAAGTACATTAGTCGGACTTGGCATCGAGGATATTTTTTGAGTGATGTCCTTAAATTTATTTACGTCTTTCAATGTGACTTCGACAACCGGTTTATTATCTTGGAACGTTTGTTTCGCGCCGCCTTCTTTAAGGTCGGCACCGGTCATCATTTCCTTATCGTTATAGTCACGGAAAGATAATTTAGCTTGTGTCGAGAGGATTTCGCGAGCGTTGTTTTGGTCTTTGACTCCAGCCAATTGAACGCGGATCCGGTCTTTCCCTTCAATTTGAATGTTAGGTTCGCTAACGCCCAAAACATTGACACGCCGTTCAAGTGAGCTTACTGTAGCCCGTAAAACGTCCGGGGTTATCTTTTCCCCTGACAGCGGTTTTACTTCATATAACACTTCAAACCCGCCTTGAAGATCAAGACCCAGCTTGATATCCTTTAGGATTCCTTTTGAAGTTGTCCCCATCGCTGCGAAAATCAAAAGTGCGATTAGAAAAAACGCAACGATCCTGCTTCTTTTTACCATTATGTAGTAGGCCCCTTTCTATAATACGCCTGTTCCTGAAGTTAATAAAACCGTCATTTGTTGTTTAAATGATAACTGCATACCCTATGCTTCTTGAGAAAAAAGACACAACTTTCCATACTTTTTCCAAAAAAGCATAACCATATCTATTATGAGTCATATACAAACAGCTGTCAATTTAAGTATATCTTTGCGTTATTCTTTCAAAAGCTCCTTCAGTTCCTCTTCGGAAAGCGGCTCGAATAGGTTTGGTGATTTATAAGCTTCGACCATTTGGAAGGTCATGAACTGGTTGCTCGAAAATGTCACGATATCTGCGACAAGTTCATGAAGGTGAATGTTTTCCTGCGGGCGCTTCCATTTATTTTTGGTTAAGGTTCCCCAAATGTCTTCCTCTGTTACGGCATTCAATCCGACCATTTGGAATTCCTCACGCTTACTCTTCAAGAATGGACGCACCTTTAGATAATACCTTTGATAGGGATGATTCTTTTTTGCCATCACTTTGCCTCCAGTAAAATGATTCTCAAATGAATGCGCAGTTTCTTAGAAGGGTTTCTTATCATTTGTTAGAACGCAAACAAACACTTTTGTCATGCTTTGTCCAAGTACAAGCATATAGATAATTGTATAGCATAACCGCTTTTTTGAGAAGGCAGGGAGGGAGTTCAATGTCCAAATTTTTAAAAGGGACGCTGATTTTATTAATCGCAAGCCTGATTACAAGGGTTCTTGGTTTCATTAACCGTATTGTCATCGCCCGCTTCATCGGCGAAGAAGGCGTTGGTTTATATATGATGGCTTTACCGACACTCTTTCTCGTCGTGAACATAACCCAGTTGGGCCTGCCAATCGCCATTTCGAAATACGTGGCCGAAGCCAATGCCAGGGGTGATGAACGGAAAATCAAGAAAATCCTTGTCGTCTCTTTGGCCTGCACCTTTACTCTATCGATGATTTTCACTCCTGCGATGCTGCTTTTCGCACCGGTTCTATCAGAATACCTATTCACGGACGAACGGACGTTATGGCCGCTCATGGCGATTGCCCCAATCGTACCGATCATTGCCATTTCATCCGTACTGCGCGGTTATTTCCAAGGCAAGCAAAATATGAAGCCCTTCGCTTTCTCACAAGTTATCGAACAGGTGGCCCGAATCACTTTCATAGCCGTCCTGACCAAGGCCTTTTTGCCATATGGAATCGAATATGCGGCAGCCGGGGCAATGCTTGCATCGATTATCGGTGAGCTCGTCTCTCTCATTTACTTATTGACCAGCTTTAAAATAAAGAAACATTTTAAGTTCAGAAAGGGTTTCTTCAATAATGTCAAATCCGGAAAAGGAACGTTCACCGAATTGATGGGGATTGCCCTTCCTACCACCGGAAGCAGGATGATTGGATCGGTATCGTGGTTTTTCGAACCGATAGTGGTCGCCCAGAGTTTGGCACTTGCCGGAGTCACCGCTGCCGCAGCCACCAGTCAATACGGGGAGTTGACTGGATATGCTCTGCCTTTACTCATGCTTCCTTCCTTCGTTACATCATCATTGGCGACGGCACTTGTCCCGGCAGTGAGCGAAGCCCGTACGACCGGAAACTTTTTACTCGTTGAACACAGGCTTCAACAAGCCCTGAAAATCACCTTCATCACAGGCTGTTTAGCTATCGTCATTCTGTTCATCTTTGCCGAACCGATCTTGCAAGTCATGTATGGATCTTCGCATGCTGCCGTTTTCATTAAATTCCTGGCACCTTTTTTCATCCTTTATTACTTTCAATATCCGCTGCAATCCATGCTGCAAGCACTGGACCTTGCAAAGGCTGCAATGTTCAACAGCCTGGCTGGGAACATCCTTAAAATTGGTGTGATCTGGCTTCTGGCTTCAAAGGAAAGTTTCGGGATCATGGGAGCCGCAATCGGGATAGCTGTCGGTACGATGCTCGTTACTTTCCTGCATTTTTCAACCGTGCTGAAGGTCGTCCCTTTCACGCTTCATTTCCGAAGCTATATGTCAGCTCTGGTACTTGCTTTAATTTCAGGATGGGGCGGTTATTATCTTTATCAATTCCCGCTCTCCTCACAGCCTATCGGCATACGGCTTTTGCTTTCCGTAACCGTGGTTATCCTGCTGTTCACATTTTCCCTGCTCATGACCGGCAGCATAAAAAAGGCCGATCTGATCAGGATTCCTGTAGTGGGCGGCTTTTTGTCAAAATTGGCTTGGAAATAAAATGAACCGAAGCATTCAAAGGCTTCGGTTCATTTCTTCGTTTCATTTTTATCGATGTAAATTTGGCCATCTATGTACCCGCAAATCGAAATCTCTTTAACCTTCGTTTCTCCATGTTCTTTTAACTGATTCAGAAGCCAAACATGGTTTTTCCCAATTTTATCAAGATTTTCTTCCTGTATCTCTCCGTCGACAATCAGCGGGAATGGTACCTGATTTTCCACTCCTTCTTCGTCGCTTTTTTTAATCACTGAGAGCTTTCCTGAAGTTTCAAGGATGGCAAATTGCACTTCGTTTATATCAATAATTCCTTGTTCACGAAGTTGCGTCAATAAGTCATCAAAATTATATCGTTGTTTGCGCATCGCTTTTTCATCTATTTTCCCCTGATTAATGATGATCTGCGGCTTACCGTCCATGAGATTGCGTAATTTGACACTTTTCAATGAGGCAAATGCCAATGTGATTTGGAGGAACGCGAGAACAAACATCGGGATAGTCTGTCGGATAAACGGTTTTTCCAAATCTTCAAAGGATAGCACAGCAATGTCCCCTATCATGATGGATACCACTAAATCAAGAACGCTCAGTTCCCCAACTTCCCGCTTACCCATCATTCGAAAAAGGAACCAGATGACCAGATAGATTACCGTCGTTCGAAATATAATCCCTAGATAGATATCCACTTCAACAACACTTCCTTCATCCATAGCATGGCTTGGGAATTGAAAAATTACTCCATAATCTTTTCTAATTTTACGTGAAGCTTCTTAAACCTGGTCTAAAGGTTCGATATCGGGAATATGCTTGTACAAACACATAAACAGGCTATACGTATCAGCCTTTTAAAAAGGAGGAATACCCATCGAAACTAAAAAAATGAGTGTCGCCGTAATTTATGGCGTAGGCTCCATCTTTGCCATAGCGATGATTGCTAGTTTAATCGTTTCCATCCTTCTTCGCTTTACTTCATTGACGGAATCATCCCTGACATACGTGGTCATGATCGTGTCCTTTTTATCGCTGTTCATTGGTGGATTCATATCAGGAGGCAAAGGGAAAAAGCAAGGACTATTCCTGGGCGGAAGCACTGGGCTACTTTATCTGTTGGTCGTGTTCCTTTTTCAATATTTAGGTCACGATGCCCTTTTCACCATCAAGCAATGGATATACTATGGCTGTTTTGTGATTACGGCCATGATGGGTGGCGTTCTTGGGGTCAACATGAGTTCCGACTCACGCTCCGATTAAAAAAAGACAGCAAAAAACCGGGCACATGGCCCGGTTTTCGTTTGTTTTATAGGGATGCTTCTTTATTCGGTGCGCTTTCCGTAATTTCACGGATTGCTGCACGGTCAAAAGTCAGTTTTGTACCGTCTGGTGATTTAATGACGATTTGCTGTTCATCGATTGCATCGATTGTTCCGTGCATGCCGCCGATAGTAGCAACTTTATCACCTTTTTTCAAACTGCTTTGCATGCTTTGCGTAGCCTTTTGGCGTTTTTGCTGCGGACGGATCAATAAGAAATAGAACAATACGAACATTAAAATCAACGGAAGTATTTGTGTTAAAGAACCCATTTAAGTATATTCACTCCTTTCGTTCATTAAAATATTTATGGAATTAGAAGTTTCTCGCATTTGGTTCATTGAAACCATACTGCTCAAAAAACTCTTCCCTAAAGTCTCCAAGACGATCTTCTCGAATAGCTTGTCTGACCTGTTCCATCAAGTTTAACAGAAAATGAAGATTATGGTAAGTCGTAAGGCGAATTCCAAAGGTTTCTTCACATTTAATCAAGTGGCGGATATATGCCCGGCTATAGTTCTTGCAAACATGGCAATCGCAATTTTCATCGATTGGACCGAAATCGCGTGCATACTTCGCATTTTTCACAACCAGCCGCCCATTGCTCGTCATGAGCGTACCATTACGCGCGATTCGCGTTGGCAGTACACAGTCAAACATATCAACACCGCGGAGTGCACCATCGATCAATGAGTCCGGTGAACCGACCCCCATAAGATAGCGCGGTTTATCAGATGGCAGCAGCGGAGTTGTAAACTCAAGGACGCGGTTCATGATATCCTTCGGTTCCCCTACGGATAGTCCTCCAATAGCATAACCCGGGAAGTCAAGGGAGACAAGGTCTTTTGCACTTTGTTTGCGAAGATTTTCAAACTCCCCGCCTTGAACGATTCCGAACAGCCCTTGGTCATTTGGACGCTCATGTGCATTCAAACAGCGTTCCGCCCAGCGCGATGTCCGTTCAACCGATTTCTTCATATACTCTTCAGTAGCCGGGAATGGCGGACATTCATCAAATGCCATCATGATATCGGAGCCAAGCGCATTTTGTATTTCCATCGCTTTTTCCGGAGATAAAAATAATTTATCGCCATTCAGATGGTTCCTGAAATGCACACCTTCTTCTTCAATTTTGCGGAACTCGCTTAAACTGAAGACTTGAAAGCCGCCTGAGTCGGTCAAAATCGCCCGATCCCAGTTCATGAACTTATGCAATCCGCCAGCTTCCTTGATGATTTCATGCCCTGGACGCAGCCATAGGTGGTACGTATTGCTCAGGATGATGCCTGCCCCCATTTGTTTCAAATCTTCCGGGGACATCGTTTTGACAGTAGCCATCGTTCCAACCGGCATAAATGCCGGCGTTTCAAAAGAACCATGCGGTGTATGGACCCGTCCTAGCCGTGCCCCTGTCTGTTTACATGTTTTGATTAACTCATATCGTATTGCAGTCAACGCAATAACTCCCTTCAAGAGCTTCTCACTCTTATATTACTTAATTAACATTGCATCTCCAAAGCTAAAGAACCTGTATTTTTCTTCCACAGCCGTTTCATAGGCATGAAGGACATGCTCCCTGCCTGCAAGTGCAGAAATAAGCATGATTAAAGTCGATTTAGGCAAATGGAAGTTCGTTATCATCGCATCGATCCCTTTGAACTCATAACCAGGATAAATGAAGATGCTCGTCCAGCCATTCTCTTCCTTGAAAACCCCATCATTACGGGACGCAATCGTTTCCAATGTCCTTGTTGACGTAGTGCCGACCGTAATGATTTTCCCGCCTTTTTCCTTCACGTCATTCAGTAATCTGGCAGTGCCTTCCGTCATTTGATAAAATTCCGAATGCATTTCATGGCTGTCAATATCGTCGACACTTACCGGACGGAATGTACCAAGCCCGACATGCAGCGTGATGAAGGCGATGTGGACACCCATCCCTTTAAGTTTCTCAAGCAAATCCTCCGTAAAATGCAGGCCAGCGGTAGGTGCCGCTGCAGACCCCCTTTCCCGCGCATAAACGGTTTGATAGCGGTCCTGATCATCAAGTTGTTCCTTGATGTATGGAGGTAACGGCATTTCGCCCAGCTTCTCCAGTATTTCATAAAATATGCCATCATATTTAAATTCAAGGATACGGCCGCCATGCTCGAGTACACCTGTACAGACGGCACTCAGCTTACCATCACCGAAAACGATCGTCGAGCCTTCCTTAATCCGTTTGGCCGGCTTCACAAGCGTTTCCCAGACATCATCATGCTCTTGCTTAAGCAGCAATACTTCGATCTTTGCCCCTGTCCCTTCTTTACTGCCGTATAGTCGGGCCGGAAGCACTTTTGTATCATTCAACACCAGGCAATCTCCCGGTTTGATATATTCCGTGATATGGCTGAATACATCATGCTGGAGCTTACCGGTTTCTTTGTCCAGTACCATCAATCTACTTGCTTCCCTATCCTCCAAAGGAACTTGGGCAATCAGTTCCTCCGGTAAATGAAAATCAAACATATCCAATTTCATCTGTTCCACTTCCTTACGTGTCTATCAAGCTGTAATCATTATTTAAAACGGCCGATCAAATAAAAAATCGCGGACAACACAACACTGACGATGATTGATGTAACGATAGGAAAGTAAAAAGTCGTATTCCCCTTTTTCAGAAAAATATCTCCCGGCAGCCTGCCGAGATGGATATATTTCATCGCAAAACCAATCACGAAAATAATCACACCCAGAATCATGACCATCTTTGGTATATTCATCATTTAGGCATCTCCATGCCGAAATGCTCATAAACAAGCTGTGTTGCCATCCGGCCTCTTGGGGTGCGCTGAAGAAAACCGACTTGCAGCAGATATGGTTCATACACATCTTCGATCGTATGTGCCTCTTCGCCAATTGTTGCCGCAATCGTTTCCAGGCCCACGGGCCCGCCACGGAATTTTTCAATGATCCCTTTAAGTAATTTATGGTCAATATGATCGAGTCCTAAACGGTCGACCTGCATTAATTCAAGCGCATAATCGGCAAGCTCCGCCGTTATCGTCCCATCACCGCGTACCTGGGCGAAATCCCTGACCCTCCGTAAAAGCCGATTGGCTATTCTTGGTGTGCCCCTTGACCTTCTTGCAAGCTCTGCCGCTGCTTGATCGTCCATTTCCGTATCCATGATTCTTGCTGTACGGATGATGATATCAGTCAAATGGTTTTCGGTATAATATTCAAGACGGCTCAATACGCCAAAACGGTCCCTGAGCGGTGCAGACAGCGAGCCTGCCCGTGTCGTGGCCCCTACAAGGGTGAACGGCGGCAAGTCAATCCGGATCGAACGGGCTTCCGGTCCCTTACCGACTACAATATCCAGACAGAAGTCCTCCATAGCCGGATATAACACTTCCTCAACGACACGAGGGAGACGGTGAATCTCATCAATGAACAATACATCACCTGGTTCAAGTGCACTCAAAATGGCCGCCAGATCTCCCGGACGCTCAATGGCGGGACCGGAAGTCGTGCGGATATTCACACCCATTTCGTTGGCGATGATGACGGCAAGCGTCGTCTTGCCAAGACCAGGCGGTCCATATAAAAGTACATGATCGAGCGTTTCTTCACGCATCCTTGCCGCCTCGATGTATACACTCAAATTCGCTTTCACTTTATCCTGTCCGATATATTGCTTTAAGTTTTGCGGCCGCAGGCTTTGTTCAAAGGACAGTTCGTTCAGATCGGCTTCCTGATTGAATATTCTCTCCTCCATTGCGCCACTCCTTATCTTAACATCATTTGCAATGCTTTCTTAATATATTGCTCGGTCGTCATATCTTCAGCCTGCAATTTCTTGGCTACCTTTTGGACTTCCTTTTCAGAATAACCAAGAGCCTTCAATGCAAGAATTGCTTCATCCAATTCCTCCGTATAACCATTTGGACTGATTGCAGCCGTGACACCTTCGTTAAACAAGCTTGGAAACGCATCAGGTATAATGTTCTCCAGTTTCCCTTTTAAGTCGAGAATCATTTGCCGTGCCGTTTTCTTTCCGACTCCCGGGAATTTCACCAAAAATGATTCATCTTCATTTTCGATCGCCTGTACCACCTGATCAACCTGGCCTGATGCCAATATGGCTAGGGCACCCTTCGGCCCGATTCCGGTTACATTCAATAATTTTGTGAATAACGCCTTTTCTTGACGAGTCTGAAATCCGTATAATGCCACCATATCCTCACGAACATAATGATACAGGAAAACTTGGATTTCTTTCTGGTATTGAGCGGAAAAAATAAAAGGATTCGGCGTCATCACTTGATATCCGATCCCCCCATTTTCCACAACTATGTATTCAGGTCCAATATAATCGACCTTGCCTTTTATATAATCATACAAATTAATTCTCTCCCTGATTTTGCTGTACCTCTCATTTTATCATAAAAAGGGGGTGTTGTTCATTAAAAGTTATTTCATAATCGGCAAAGTCTATTCACGGGGAATTCCAGGTGTCACCTCACTGCTTAAAACAAAGTTGATTGAAACAGGCGTGCAAGACTAGCGTCCAAGGGAGACCCGACAGGCGCAAAAACACAAAGGGTGGACCGCCCGCGGAAAGCGAGTTCCCGCAGTTGAAATCTACCGTAATGATAAACACCAAAAAAACTGTAGACAACTCTCCATCATTGTTAGTCTACAGTCTGAAGGGTGGGATATCATCCCACCCTAGTTTAACGAATATGGCTCATATTCTTTAATGAGCTGTTTATATTGGTCTTTATTCATGATCGGAATCCCTTTTTGCAGTTCCTCCTGCTTGTATGCTTCAAGTTTACCAACGTCTATTTGGTAGAATGTATGAATGATCTTGGCGTGCTCAGGTCTTCCGATAAAAATGGATAATGTACCATCTTCCCTCATCCCAAGGTAACCATTCGCTTTTAACAGCGGAGATATGTCATTCTCAATTTTCTTCATGACAATTTGCTCTTCATTTTGATCGACTACTTGCCATCCTTCATATTTTGCCCAAAAGTCCTCCATCGACCAAATTGTTTCTGTCAATTTCTCTTCACTTAACTCGCCATCCAAATACATACGCTGAAGAATGACCTTCCTTTCAATTGGATCATTTTCCTTTTGAACGGTTTCTTCCGCAAAAACGGTTAAGCAAAATGGCAATATGAAAAGTGCCATGAAAAATTGGATTCTAAGTTGATTAAACAATATACTCACCTCTTAAGGCGTTTACTTTTTATGTAGTTTGACCCAAATAAGGATTATTAACCAGAAAAAAATCAAAAAGAGCTGACTCCAAGTCGGGTCAGCCCACAAATTATTTTAAGTGATTTTCGTGGATGTTAAGGTTATCGAACATGTCATTGGCATCCAAAATGATCATTTCCCTCGTATCTCCATCCCGAAGATTGTTATCAAGTGTCATCGTCCTGAAATAGACACCTTCATCGGTGGTTACATATAGGGTACGGCCATTGGTAAGCGGTCCGATCTCCTTCTTGATTCTTTGTTTAACATCATTTGCTTGGCTGTAGTCATCCAGCCGCAAGGCTACCAGCATTTCATCTTGCATGATGATTGTCCTGGCATCGCTAACCGGCTCCACTTTATTGGCGACACCATTTACTCTGTCGGCTAAAGAGCCTTCATAAGAATTATAATAAGATGATTTTGCCTTTAGCGGCTTACTTTCATGTCCATGGTAGTTACGGTCACTCTTACTGTATGCATCATCTTTATTGTATAAACCATCCGCCATATTCTCATAATTGATGTTTCGCACCAATGCATCTTTTTCATGGTACCCTGTATCATTCGTGATATTTTCATTTTCCGCTGTATCATTATTAGCACATCCAACCAAACTGACGGCGGCCAATACCGTATAAAGCGGCTGTGCCCATTTTATTTTCTGCACCAATAACCCTCCCATTGCAATAGAATGAGCTATATTCCGCTCATAATTAGCATGGGTGTCGAACGGGAAATGTACTCTGTAAGATACGGCCAAAAACCCGTTTTAATTCCTATTAAGGGAAGAAATCCTTTTCGCCAATTTTTCATTCATCTCCATCCGCTCCGAAAAACCTTCCACTGTCATTTTCCAGACCGAATGAAGCTGGGAAGAACTTTTATTAAGACGATTCCATTCACGGAAGATATCGGTAGGGTAAGTTAAAGCATATAAAAAGGCCAGGTCTGACTGATACCTTTGCAATTGCGGCACTTCCCACAGCTCGTTGGCCGCGTCTTCCAGATGTGGCGAAATTCGATTTGCGTACTGTAAATAATCAATGCACCTCGGGGCATTTGCCATTAAGTCAAAATCGATTAAAGTCAAAGTGCCGTCCGCTCTCCGCAAGAAATTATGGTGGGCACAATCACCATGAATGATGACTTTCTTTTCCTTATCCCATGAAGACTGATATTTATCAAACCCCTCTAGCGACCATTCCCCCCATCTAATCCATTCCTTGATAATATCTTCGGAAACATATTGGCGAACATAAGAAAAGTTCTTTTTAAATAGTGATAAGCGTTCTTTCCACTTTTTTGATTGATTGAACACAGGCGCGTTAATGGAGAGATTTTCCGACACATCATGGAAGCTTTCCAGTAAATGAATGCCTTCTAAGCGGTCCTTATCATTGGAAAACCTGAATTTTTTCTTGTTCGGCGGAAAATAGTCCATACTGCCATACCACTTCCCTTTAAATTGAAAGGGCATTAAATTCTGATGAATATAATACGTTTGATGAAATCCCTTTTGTTTTAATAAAGAAGTCAATTCTCTTTGTCGATCCCATTTTTCAAAACTGTCAAACCCTTTAAGGATCATTGAATGACCTTTTTCAAAAGTTATTAAATAGACACTGCTTTGGATATGGTGGACATTCTTTGGCTTACGATTTAAATAAGAGAGGAGACGAGTGTTAAAAACACTGTCTCCTTGATGATTAGTAGTCATCGCTTTCATCTACATATGTCGGTATCCCAAATGTTTCAGGTGCACGCACGCCCCCGAATTGGCCTGGCTGGCCTCCCATTTGTCCAGGTAACATAGCTTCAGGTTGCCCCCCAAGCTGTCCGCGCATCATGTCCGGCTGACCGCCAAATTGTCCCGGCATCATTCCTGGTTGACCTCCGTTTTGGCCGCCCATCATCATGCCTGGTGGCTGACCTCCGTTTTGGCCGCCCATCATCATGCCTGGTGGCTGACCTCCATTTTGGCCGCCCATCATCATGCCTGGTGGCTGACCTCCATTTTGGCCGCCCATCATCATGCCTGGTGGCTGGCCTCCGTTTTGGCTGCCCATCATCCCTGGAGGACCTCCTATTTGCATCTCCTTTATGCCGGGCTGGCCTCCGTTTTGACCGCCCATCATCATACCTGGTGGCTGACCTCCGTTTTGGCCGCCCATCATCATGCCTGGTGGCTGGCCTCCGTTTTGGCCGCCCATCATCATGCCCGGTGGCTGACCTCCATTTTGGCCGCCCATCATCATGCCTTGTGGCTGGCCTCCGTTTTGGCCGCCCATCATCATGCCTGGTGGCTGACCTCCGTTTTGGCCGCCCATCATCATGCCTGGTGGCTGGCCTCCGTTTTGGCCGCCCATCATCATGCCTGGTGGCTGACCTCCATTTTGGCCGCCCATCATCATGCCTGGTGGCTGACCTCCGTTTTGACCGCCCATCATCATGCCTTGTGGCTGACCTCCGTTTTGGCCGCCCATCATCATGCCTGGTGGCTGGCCTCCGTTTTGGCCGCCCATCATCATGCCTGGCTGACCTCCGTTTTGGCCGCCCATCATCATGCCTGGCTGACCTCCGTTTTGGCCGCCCATCATCATGCCTGGTGGCTGACCTCCGTTTTGGCCGCCCATCATCATGCCTGGCTGGCCTCCGTTTTGGCCGCCCATCATCATGTCCGGCTGGCCTCCGTTTTGACCGCCCATCAACATGCCTGGCTGACCTCCGTTTTGGCCGCCCATCATCATGCCTGGCTGACCTCCGTTTTGGCCGCCCATCATCATGCCTTGTGGCTGACCTCCGTTTTGGCCGCCCATCATCATGAATCCTTCCGATTCTACTGACTCATCATCAAATTGATATTGCATATCCATTCCCATCTGAGACTCGTTAGGTGACATCCCTTTGTATGGGGCCTGTTGCTGTGATTGAACGGATTGATATTGGTTATAATCCGGATGGTGAAGTGCATTGGCATCCATCCCTTGGTTCCCTTGATACTGTCCCTTCACTTCCGGGCCATAAGTTCCAAGTAGCCCCTTATTACAGCCGCAATCTTCCTCTTCCTCACCGGCAGTCTGTGAAAACTGAGGGAAGTTTTGATTGTAGGAAGATGATTCGCCTGGTGACTCATAATCTTGTTGCATATATGAACCCGCTTGAGGTTGTTGATTCATCCCTCCATAATAATGGTGCGGAACCGGTGCGGAGGCTTGATATGGATAATATTGCTGGCTTGGTGCATTCATGCTCGCCCCTTGGACAAATCCATGATCCATCATTTCCATGTCAGGAGATTCTCCCCAAATATCAGAGCTCTCTTCCATCATCTGATAACCATGCATTTCCGGAGCCGCCTGATACCCTTGAACGCCTTGGTATGGGGCTTGCATGCCTTGCATTTGCATATGCGCCCACGGTGGCGGTTGAATGCAATAGCCGCTTCCAGGCAAGATGGGCGTTACTGGAATACAATCATCCACCGGCTCATCCTGAGCTGACTGTACAGCAGGCTTTTTCTTCTTCTTTTTAGTGACTGCAGGCTCTTCTTTTTTCTTTGGTAAAGGCGGTGGTGCAGGAGGCTTTTGCACACTCATATTAGTCATGTTGACCATATAATAATTATTGACATCGATCTCCGGAATTACCGGCATAGGCACCGGCATTTCTTTTGGAACAACTTTTTGCTTTTCTTTAATGATAGGCTTTGGCTGAATGATTTGCTGCTCTTTTTTTGGTTTTTGAACGATTGGTTGCTCTTTAACAGGCTGTTGAAATTTCGGTTGCTCTTTAACGGGCTGTTGAAATTTTGGCTGTTCTTTCACAGGTTGTTGAAATTTCGGCTGTTCTTTTACAGGCTGTTGAAATTTTGGCTGCTCTTTTACGGGCTGTTGAAATTTCGGCTGTTCTTTTACAGCCGGTTTTTGCATGATTTGCTGCTCTTTCATAGGTGCTGGCTGAGCCTGATACGGTTGAATTTGGGATTCTTTCATTCCTAGCTGAATATTCACGTTTGGTTTACCCGTTTCTTTTATTACAGCTCCGGATGTCCCTGGAATTTTAATTTTCATTCCGGGCATCATCATGTCCGGGTTGCTCAATTGCGCGTTAACTTTTTTAAGTTCTTCAAAACTGACGCCGTATTTTTTGGCGAGTTTCCAAAGTGTATCGCCTTTTTGGACTATATGAATTTTCACGCTGTTAACCCCTCCTGTGCATATGTCCATATATTCTATGAAGCAGTGGGTGAAATGCTATTATTTTTATCATGAAAACTTATGCGTGAAAAATGACTTTTATGATTGGTTCAATGATTTAGGGACATGGAAGCTACTTTTTTAGAGAAGAAATAAATGATATGACATCTTAAAAAAGGAGATTCCATTGCATTCAGGAGGCAATGGTTTTTTAGTTATGTTCTGAAATGCTTCAATCAAGCTTCTGTCTAAACTTAGGGAAATACGGGTATAAGAAAGTAAATGGCCTAAGGCTTTGTCTTCAGGTACTTATCTTACATTCCTGGGGGGAATAATAATGAAATGGAAAGGTAGACAGGGCAGCTCGAATGTCGAGGACAAAAGAGGGATGACCGGAAAAGGCATGGCAGGAATCGGCGGAGGGGTCGGATTGGTAATTGTCTTGATCGTGACGCTCCTTGGCGGTAATCCAAGTGATTTGCTGGGCAGCTTGAATTCTACTGAGCCGAACAATGACAGCTCTTATGTAGAAACGGATGAAGAGAAGGAGCTTACGCAGTTCGTATCTGTCGTCCTTGCAGAAACAGAACAGGTCTGGACAAAAGAATTCCGTAAAAATGGACTGGAATATAGGGAACCTACCCTTGTCATGTATTCAGGCAGTGTCGAATCGGCATGCGGGATGGCAGCTTCTTCGGTAGGGCCATTTTATTGTCCTGGTGACATGAAACTATATATTGATCTCAGCTTTTATCAAGAGTTGAAGCAAGAATTCCAGGCACCCGGTGATTTCGCCATGGCCTATGTCATTGCCCACGAGGTCGGACATCATGTTCAGACACTTTTAGGGACAACGGAAAAGGAAATGCCCGATCGGTCAAAGGTCAGCGAGACTGAATATAATAGGTATTCTGTCCGTCTTGAATTACAGGCCGATTATTTGGCTGGAGTTTGGGCACATCATGTCCAAGGAGAGAATTTGCTTGAAGAAGGCGATCTTGAGGAAGCCTTGAATGCAGCAAGTGGTGTGGGAGATGACCGTATCCAAAAAAAGGCACAGGGGTACGTGGTTCCAGACAGCTTCACGCACGGTACATCCGAACAGAGAAAACGGTGGTTCAATAAAGGATTTAAATCCGGTGATATGAATGAAGGCAATACTTTTAAAGCGAATAACCTTTAAGAGTTCTACTTGTTTCAAAACATGAAAAAAGGGGGAGTTTATCCCCCTTTTTAGACTGAAGACAAATTCGAAGAAAAGCGAGTTTGTCTACTTTTTTATGGTGAAAATTATATTCGATTTCAGAAATCCGCTCCCTTTCCGCCGACTGTCTGCCAAGCCTCCTCGACGCAAGTGTCTCGGCTAGCCAGTTATTCGGCAGGAGTGTCGCAAACCTGTGAGTTTCAGTTAAAACAGTAACAATACACGTGGATTACTCGGTCTTGTTTTAAAATCATGGCAATGATCCCATGATAAAATTGCATTCGGGATAAGACCATTCAATCCTCATTAGGCCGACTGACCGAACGGGTGTTTTACCCCTCTATTTCTTATGATTCAAAGTCTTTTGCACTGACTCAAACGCGCTCCAGCATTCTGTTTAATGCTAGGATGGCATTATCCGCAATGTTCTTCTCCACTTTTATCGGATTGATGATGATACCTTCTTCAATGGATTCAAGCGCCCATAGCAGGTGAGGCAGATCAATCCGGTTCATTGTAAGACATGGACACATATTCGGATTTAATGAGATGATGTTCTTGTCAGGATTATTGGCGATAAGACGCTTGACAAGGTTCATTTCCGTGCCGATTGCCCAAGAACTACCTGGATCGGCTTTTTCAATCATATTTATGATGTACGATGTCGAACCCGCATAATCTGACAGGGCGACTACCTCACGGCGGCATTCGGGATGAACGATGATATTCATTTCAGGCTGCTCCGCTCTAAGCGTTTCAATATTCGCCGTAGTGAAATTTTCATGGACTGAACAATGTCCTTTCCAAAGAAGTACCTTCAGATCTTCCAGTTCCCCTTCATAGATCAATTCATCCTTATGCGGGTCCCAGACAGCCATTTCATTCAATGGGATTCCAAGGTCAAAGGCGGTATTCCTCCCAAGATGCTGATCAGGAAGAAAAAGGATTCTTTCTTTTTGCGAGAGGGCCCACGAGACCATCCCTTGTGCATTGGAAGACGTCACCGTCGCCCCGCCATTTTTCCCTACAAAAGCTTTGATGGCCGCAGTTGAATTCACATAAGTTAGCGGAAGGATCGTATCACCAAAAAGATCCTGAAGCTTTGTCCACGCCCGTTCCGTTTGTTCAATATCGGCCATATCCGCCATGGAGCAGCCTGCACGCATATCAGGAAGGATAACCGTCTGCCCTTCTTCCGTCAAAATATCCGCTGTTTCAGCCATGAAATGCACGCCGCAAAACACGATATAATCCGCTTCACGATTTTGCGCGGAAAGCTGGGCCAATTGAAGTGAATCCCCCGTTGAATCCGAAAATTGAATGACTTCCTCCCGTTGATAATGATGACCTGGGATATAAAGACGGTTCCCCAGTCGTTTCTTGATGTCATGGACCCGATTCTCCATCTCTACCTTTGTCATCGTTTTATACTTTTCAGGCAATGTATTTCCTGCTGTTTTAGCCATCTCCAATATGTTCATTTCAATATCCCCTCCTGCTCTTTGACCTTTGCGCTGATATCAAGTGCCCTGACACTGTGCGTCAAGCTGCCCAACGAAATATAATCTACCCCTGTTTCCCGATATGAGGCTAGATTGTCTAAATGGATTCCTCCAGAAGCTTCAGTAATGATGTGGGCGGGAACCAATTGGATCAGTTGCTTGATTTCTTCGGGGCTCCGGTTATCGAACATGATGATATCTGCACCGGCTTCCACTGCTTCAAGCACCTGCTGTGGTGATTCCGTTTCCACTTCCACCTTAGTGGTATGTCCCAGTTTGGATTTGACCGTTTGAACCGCTTTCGTTATGGACCCAGCGAAAGAAATATGGTTGTCCTTTATCATGACTGCATCATACAGACCATATCGGTGATTGAATGCCCCGCCGGAACGGACCGCATATTTTTCAAGCATCCGCAGGCCCGGTGTGGTTTTCCTCGTATCACAAGCTCTCGTCTTCGTCCCCGCTAATATCATGGCAGCTTTATGGGCCTGTGTCGCAATTCCGGACATACGCTGCACCAAATTCAAAACGACCCGTTCCCCTTTTAAAAGGGAGGCCATATCGCCGGTCATTTTTGCAAGCTGCTGTCCTTCTTCGAAAACTTCGCCATCTTGAACAAAAAGGAAAACCTCTATTTGATCATCCAGCAATGCAAATCCCGTCTTGATGACGTCCCCTCCACTGAAGACGCCGCCTTCTTTTGCGATGAATGTCAAAGTACCTTGTTCACCTTGGTCAAAAATCGTATCGCTCGTTACATCGCATTCCCCTATATCTTCCATTAAAAATTGTTGCAGCATCTGCTTAAGCTTCAATATATTCATATAGTCGTCTCCCTTTCACTCGGTTTTTTACATCCGTGCAAGCAAGGATAACCGAATTTTCAAGCCATTGGGTGTCATCTTCGTTAGGATAGTCACTGCGGAAATGACCGCCCCTGCTTTCGGTTCTGGTCAATGCGGATTCGGCAATCAGCCACGCCACGATGATGGCATTGATTTTCGTTATTTCCTGTATCGGTAATGCCGTCACTTCCATTTGCAGCAATTTTTCGATATTAAATGTCTCAAGATAATCCTTCAGTCGAGTTAAACCCGCTTCATTTCGAACGATTCCCGCTTCGTTCATTAATTTTTCCTGCAATGTCGTGAGTTCAGGTAGGAAGGAAATTTGACTGGAACTCTTGGACTGCTCTTTTTCTTGCGGTATCGACCTTGCCGGCACTTTAGCAAGGAAACGGCCAAGCGTATTTCCAAAAACCAATCCTTCGAGAAGGGAATTGCTTGCCAATCGGTTTGCACCATGTACACCAGTGCATGCCACTTCACCAACTGCATACAAAGAGGGTACAGAGGTTTGCCCCGATTCATCCACATCAATCCCTCCCATTAGAAAATGGTTTCCAGGTGCAACCGGGATTTTCCCCAATTGAAGGTCCAGCCCGCTTTTTTCACATAATGAGCTCACTGTCGGAAAACGATTTTTAAAATCCTTGATCATCGAAATATCCAAAAATACCTTTTCACCGCGCTGCAAATAAGAAAAAATCGTCTGTGCAACAATATGCCTTGGTGCTAGATCCTTCAAGCTATGGACATCCTCCATGATTGGTTTTCCCATTTCCGTCACTAATCTCGCACCATCCCCGCGAACCGCTTCTGAAACCAGCCCTTTCACTTTGCCATTCACAAAAAGCAGGGTCGGATGGAATTGGATGAATTCCATGTCACGCACTTTTGCACCCGCCTTGAATGCAAATGCGATCCCATCACCTGAAACCGTTTGTGAATTTGAAGTGAAATGGTATAGGGAACCACAGCCGCCTGTTGCCAAAACCGTCCGTTCCGCGTGATAGGCAACAAGTTCCCCTGCCTTATCAAGTGTTTTGACGCCTATGCAAGAATCATCTTTCCCGATGATCAACTCCACTGCAGCAACATTCTCCATCACAGTAACCGATGATTTTTTCAAGCAGCCTATAAGATGTTCCATCATGTACTTTCCGGTAGCATCCCCGTGACTATGGAGGATTCTTCGTTCACTGTGGGCCCCCTCCATGCCGAGCAATAAAGTTCCGTCATCATCTTGGTCAAATCGCATACCCGAAGCAATAAGTTCAGCTATAACCGAAGGTGCCTCTTCAACGAGTTTTTCCACTGCCTTCACCTTGTTATATCGCTGACCAGCCGCCAGCGTATCTTTTTTATGAAAGGATACTCGATCACGATCAGATATTGCAGCAGCAATCCCGCCCTGGGCTAAATAAGAATTACCATGACGGATATTTGATTTTGTGATGAGTATCACATGCTTATGTTCACTTGCTTCCAATGCCGTTTTCAAGGCAGCAATCCCACTGCCTATCACGATGATATCCGCTTTTACCATTATTTCATTCCTCCTGTTTATGACAGGTGTCTTGACAACTATATTTACATATTATTAAACTATTATCAAGAGTTTTTTAAGTTTAAAGGATGGAAGTGATTTCTTGATTTATTTGGATTACGCCGCTACTACTCCGATTGATGAGGAGGCTCTTGACGTATTCAGCCAAGCATCCCGGAAGTTTTTCGGGAATGCGAGCAGTTTGCATGATATTGGCTCTGAAGCGGCACGTTTATTGGATATGTCACGGCAGCAACTCGCAGAAATGCTGAACATAAAAAAGGAAGGAATCATCTTTACGAGCGGCGGATCAGAAAGCAACATGCTTGCGATAGATACTTTCATCGCTTCGAAACCATCCTGGCAGAACCACTTGATTGTAAGCCGGACTGAACATGCATCTCTTGCCAATTTCGTCGAAAAGCTTGAACAAGATGGCTTCGAGGTTACTTATTTACGGCATTTGAAAGATGGCCGTGTTGATATTGAACATCTGCAGGAATCCATGTCGGAGAGAACATGCTTAGTCATTGTCCAACATGTGAATTCGGAAATCGGGGTCATTCAACCCATTGAGCAAATAAGTGAAATCGTTCGAAAACACCAGGCTTTTTTTCATGTGGATTGCGTCCAATCATTTGCTAAATTACCGCTTGGCAAGATAGCCGCCTCATGTGATGGAATATCCGTTTCCAGTCATAAAGTTTATGGTCCAAAAGGGACTGGGGCCGTCATTTTCCCGGCCATCCATCAGTTGAAGGCTTCGGTACCGAATATCACACATGAATATGGTTTCAGACCAGGAACAGTGGACGTTCCTGGGATAGCTTCCTTCGTGACCGCTGCTAAGAAATTGGGCGACATCATGGAAGATGAACGAAAACGGATTTCCGCACTTAGGACGCAATTGATTCAACGGCTGACGGAAAGGAAAATCGATTTTCAAATCATCGAAGCAAAATACGAGCAATTGCCTCACATATTGGCGCTGACCTTCGCTGGATTGCAAGGACAGTACATCATGCTGGAATTAAACCAGAAAGGATTCGCCGTTTCGACGGGAAGCGCCTGTCAAATCGGTAAACAGGATCCTTCAAAAACGATGATGGCCATTGGAAAAAGCGAAGATGAAGCCCATCAATTCGTCCGCTTTTCCTTTGGCAAAAACACGACGGCCGACGACATTCACAAGTTGGCGGACTGCATCGAAGGAATAGCTTCCATTCGATAAACCCCTCCAATCTGTGTTAGAATGTTTGTAATTAAAGAGGTGAGTGTTTATGGAAAGAAAGAAATTACTTGGGGAAGAAAGACGGACGAAACTCTTACATTTATTGCAAACAAGCACGGAGCCTGTAACGGGCAGCGAGCTTTCGCAAATAACGAATGTAAGCCGGCAGGTTATCGTTGGTGACATAACCCTCCTGAAAGCGCGGAATGAACCTATCATTGCCACAAGCCAAGGCTATCTGTACCTGCAATCGGGGAGCACGCAGAAGCCGGAAAGGATCATTGCTTGCCAGCACGATCCTTCCCGGACCCAAGAAGAACTATATTTACTAGTGGATATCGGCATCACGGTGAAAGATGTCAAAATCGAGCACCCCGTATACGGCGACCTAACCGCTTCCATCATGGTCAGCAGCCGTAAGGAGGTACAGCAATTCCTTTCAAGGGTGACGGCAACGAATGCATCGTTTTTATCGGAACTAACGAGCGGCATCCATCTCCATACACTGAGCGCATCTTCTGAAGAACTGCTCGACGAAGCGGAGTGCGCTTTGAGGGATGCCGGCATTTTAGTCGATTGAATGAACGAAAAATCCTCAAAAGATAGGGCTTTTGAGGATTTTTTTTTATGGACTCTCATGCTCACTCATCATTGGAATTGCTTTCATTTGAGCTTCCATTCCCGGAGTTTTCATCTTCGTTACTTCTCAACTGCCCTATAAGGCTAATGACGGAACCGACCGCCTGTACCCAGCCCCCCGTCACTTGGATTAATTCTCCATCAGATGGCTTCTCTTCCAAATTAGGATATTGATATTTTTGCTGTTCCTGCTCCTTATCTTGTTCATCTTGTTCTTGATCCTTATCTTGGTCTTTTTCTAGAATGCTATTTTTAAGTTCGGCAATTCCACCCATCGCTTGCATCGAATTCCCAATCGCCTGCAACAAATTTCCCGTAGCATTGAAGGCCTGTTCCGGTTCATCCGGATTTTCGTATGCCCCCGCCAAAGCGGTTCCTCCTCCCAACGCTTGAATCAGATTGCCTTTGATGATTAATTCCTGTTTCGTTATTTCATCAAAATCAATGACTAGGCCTAAGATAACAGTCGAATTTCCGATTGCCTGTATTATATTCCCGAATTTATCCAGTGACCAGGTTTCTTCCGCGTCGGCCAATAAGGCATTTCCTGTTGCTTGAAGTTCATTTCCAATCAAATCCAAGTTAGTGCGATATTTTTCGTCCAAGACATGTGAGGGTGTACCCGCTATAGCAGAAATGACAGTTCCTATCGCTTGAATCCAAGAACCGAAAGTTTCTTTGAATTGATTATCCATCTCTGCTGATCACCACCCTCTCTCTGTATTTTTTGATAAAAAAGGTGCATCCACTGAATTAGTTTTCAAAATATGTATTGCCAGTTCCACATATGGGCCACCGAGATTTACTTATTGTATTTGCTTTCAGCACAATCGGTGTTTGTTTTCCATCCAGAATCATAGGCACTTTTTATCATGAAAAACTTCGCCATCTTCCCAAAATCCAATGAACCTGCCTATTGCTATATATTTCATCAAATGACAGCCCACCATTTTAGGAACTTGTACACAAGGGAAATACAAATCTTAACGAACACAAAAAATGCCCCGGAAATAATCCCGGGGCACCCTTCTTATTCATTGTACTCAGCTTTTAACATTCATCGTTGCGGTACACCAGTTTGGACTTTAAAGCATGTATAGCTTCCCATGATCGATACCGTACATCCTAAGGCCT
The DNA here is from genome assembly GCF_046715815.1 of Peribacillus sp. S4. NCBI lineage: Bacteria > Bacillati > Bacillota > Bacilli > Caryophanales > Bacillaceae > Peribacillus > Peribacillus sp. S4. Next base: position 3,928,077 of record NZ_CP175708.1, read on the forward strand.
CGAGCTCAGAGATCGCTCCTGGGATCAGGACATCGTCAAGGGACATTTCGATGTCGATGATGAAGAAGTAATTGCCTAATCCTGTTTTCATGGGTCTTGATTCAATCTTGGAAAGGTTAAGTTTCCTCCAGGAAAAAGCGGAAAGCACTTGGTGCAGCTGCCCTGAGTGGTCGGCAGGCAGCTGAATCATCAAGGTCGTTTTCTTATCCCCTTCAACGGTCAAATGCCCTTCATAGTCGACTTCACTGTTGGATACGACGATAAACTTGGTGTGATTATGTTCATAATCGTGAATATTTTGTTTGACAATCGTCAAACCGTACTCCTCTGCAGCCATATCATTTGCAATCGCCGCAATATTGATATCGGGATTCTCCATCACCATCTTCGCAGCGGCTGCAGTGGATGTGACATACTCATATGGAATGCCCCTTAGCTCATTATGTAGGAATTTGCGGCATTGAGCGATGGCATGGGAATGCGAATAAACCATGTCAGGTTTGAAACCAGGATATGCATGATCCGGGTGCACCATATAATGCTGTTGGATTGGAATCGTTACTTCGCCTTTCATCGGCAATGTGACTTCATGGACTAAGTAATCCATCGTTATATTTACCGAACCCTCTAAAGCATTCTCGATCGGCACGAGCGCGTGATTCACTTCCCCGTCCCGAACAGCATCAAGGCAGTCCGGAATCGTGTTCATCGGTATTTTTATATCATTAGGAAATAGTCGCGATACAGCTAAATCCGTGAACGTTGCTTTTGGTCCAAGAAATGCAATTTTCGCTGTCATATTATAAACTCCTTTTCACGGAAAATCTATTGTTTATGTTATGCCATTTTCTGATTTTTTACAATAGTTAATCGTTAATTTCCTCTTACAAATGAAAACAGCCTGAAGACAAACCCGATAATAAATGAGTTTGTCTTCAGGCTAATTTATGTTTTTAAACGTTGACCGTTGATTTTCGCTCCAGGCACTCGCTTTCGGAGTCTCGTACCTTACGTTCCAATCAACTTTGTCTATTCAGCGAGATCAAAAATGATCACGAGAGCCCATTGGCCTTTAGGTTACGGTTTCCATGATAAATGCTTTACTTCTCAACGTTCGCACAAATTATGAGCCACGCTTTAAAGATACCGACCTGTTTGAACAGATTTACTATTGCATCTTAATGAAAGCTTCCGGATTATTTCGCGGAGCTACTATCTACGGTCTGCACCGCATGAAACGAATAGGCAAACTTTTTTGTTCAGTATCAGTTGGAAAAGGTTTAGGAAACCTTTTGTCTACAAACTGACAGCCTGTACATGTGTCATGTACAGGCTGTTTTCATGCGCCGTTACCAATGATTTCGACTTTTTCGACGAACTCCATTTTACGCAGTTTAGTGAGCAGTTCATTAATATCCATCGTCATCCCACCCGTATTCAGGGATAGGGTGACATTTGCACGTCCCTGTAAAGGAATCGTTTGGTGGATGGTCATGATGTTGCAACCGGATGAGGCGACGAGCCGTAAAAGCTCCGATAGAGTACCAGAACGATCTTCAAGATAGAAGAACAGTGTAATCAGCTTTTCCTTAACAACTGTATGAAACGGAAAAACCGTGTCACGGTATTTGTAAAAAGCACTCCTGCTTAGGTCCACTCGCTGTACCGCTTCCCAAACTGATTCCGCTTTTCCCCGTTCAATCATTTCTTTTGCATCCAGCGTTTTTTTCATCGCTTCGGGAAGGACATCCTCTCGAACGAGGAAAAATTTCTGATCGGACTTATTCAAACTCCGCACGCCTCCTTTTGCCTGCCATCATGGTCTCCAATCAATCAACAAATTCAAATTCATATTCAAGGATACGGACGATATCGCCATTTGTCGCACCTTTTTGGCGAAGGCCTTCGTCGACTCCGAATGAACGAAGCTGTCTGGCGAAACGACGTATGGACTCTTCACGGGTGAAGTCAGTCATTTTGAATAGACGCTCGATCTTGAATCCTGATACGGCAAAGCTGCCATCGGGTTCGCGTTCAATGTTAAATTCATCCGACTGTGATGTATGTTTATATAGAACCCGGTGGATTCCAGTATTCTCTTCTTCATGTTCAAGAGGGAACTCAGGGGTCTCTTCGATTTTATCAGCGATTGCATAAAGAAGCTCACGGATCCCTTCACGCGTCACGGCAGAAATCGGGAAGACAGGATAGTCTTCTTCCAGCTTTTCTTTGAAAGCAGCTAAGTTATCTTCTGAGTCCGGCATATCCATTTTACTTGCTACAATGATTTGCGGACGTTCAGTCAAGCGCAGGTTATACTCTTCCAATTCTTTATTGATTGTTTGGTAGTCTTCATATGGATCCCGGCCTTCAAGACCCGACATATCGATTACATGAACGATTACCCTCGTTCTTTCAATATGGCGCAGGAATTGATGTCCAAGTCCCACTCCTTCTGAAGCGCCTTCGATCAGACCAGGTAAATCGGCCATGACGAAGCTGCGGTGATCTTCCGTTTCCACCATTCCGAGGTTAGGTACGATCGTTGTAAAATGATATTCGGCAATTTTAGGCCTTGCTGCGGATACGACAGAAAGCAAAGTGGATTTCCCTACACTTGGGAAACCAACCAAACCGACATCAGCCAACAGTTTCAATTCCATGACGATATCGCGTTCTTGGCCGGGTTCGCCATTCTCCGCGATTTCAGGTGCAGGATTGGCAGGCGTGGCAAAACGGGAATTTCCCCGGCCTCCGCGGCCACCTTTGGCGATAACGGCGCGTTGTCCATGCTCAACTAAATCAGCAATGACTTCCTTCGTTTTATCATCGATGACAACGGTGCCAGGTGGAACCTTGATGACCATATCTTTTGCAGCTGCACCATGCATGTTTTTGGACATGCCATGTTCTCCGCGAGGTGCCTTAAAGTGACGTTGGTAACGGAAATCCATTAATGTACGCAAGCCCTCTTCCACTTCAAATACGACATTGGCCCCATTACCGCCATCTCCGCCAGCCGGTCCGCCTTTAGGTATGAATTTCTCACGACGATAAGCAACTATCCCGTTACCACCGTCTCCGCCTTTTACATAGACTTTCGTTTGATCGACAAACATGCTATCACTTCCTTGTTTTCTGCAAGTCAATTCTTGCTGTATACTTCTCTAAAAGTTAATATCCATCTTAAAAAATATTTCATCCTCATTACATTCAAGAATTTCAATTGATTGCTCGGCCGTTAATGAACTCTCCAAAAACTCGATCACTGGGGATTGATCAATGAACCTGCCTTGCATATGAAATGTACAGTGCATATCACTCACTTCTTTTTTACACATAGAAACAGCCAGTATATTTTCAAAAAACGGATCCAGGTTTTTATCCAGAATCTTGAAGAAATCGTTTGTCCAGCGATACATCAGCCCGTCCATCTCGGCTGAGCCTTCAAAAACATCAATGATTTCATATTCGCAATAAAATGATCCATTATTCCAATTCGACGTCAACAGCATCTCGGTGAACTTAGGCAAATTCAAACTGGAAAGTCGTGCTTCATTCTGGGTTTCAACAATGATTTCATCAATGATGCCCTTGACACGATCAATTCTGTTCAACTCCAGATTCCCTTTGATGATTTGAATTTTATTCAGCCAGTCATGCCTGGTTTGACGCAGAGTTTCAATAGTCGTCCAATTTTTATCCATTATTAACACCTTCAATTATGATAAAGAAACTTTTTTCAGCTCTATCATGTTGAATACTTCCATTTGTACAGTATATCAAAAAAACAACAAACAGGAAATGAAGCTCGATTCACATGCCTTCACATGAAAGCCCCCGTCCAAAAAATACAGCCGCACACCCTGAGTTCTTTGGACGATGGTAGAGCCATTTGAACTAAAAAAGAGAATGGGCCTTATTTATGCACCAATTGGAGATATTATAGTTGAATTGGAGTGTCTATTTGGTTTAACCAAATAGGATGGATGAATAATCTTGGATTTACCCCCTGAAAGTTTAAGAAAGCCCGCCTATTGGCGAGCCTTTTGTAAGTCAGAGGTTGTTTCCTTATACTAATGACTAAAGTCTCCTGCAAAATGCTGGTTCGTTCCTATAGTATAAATAAAGGGCCGGACCCCTTCATCACTATATAGCATACCATTATTAATAATGACGCGGTATATAGTGTCTTGTAGAAGGAATCAGACCCTTTTGAGTCAGCCTCTGTTCAAAGATGCCAATTATGCTTCTTGTGCAACTGGATATACGCTTACTTTTTTACGGTCACGTCCGAAACGTTCGAATTTAACAACACCGTCTACTTTAGCGTATAGAGTATCGTCTCCACCACGGCCTACGTTCTCACCAGGATAGATTTTTGTTCCGCGTTGACGGTAAAGGATAGAACCACCAGATACGAATTGACCATCTGCACGTTTAGCGCCAAGACGCTTGGAGATTGAGTCACGTCCGTTCTTTGTAGAACCTACTCCTTTTTTCGAAGCGAAGAACTGAAGATCTAATCTTAACATTTGTTCCACCTCCTATTGGTTGAGGATAATTTTCATGTATTTACCATAATCACGTTCGATGGTTTGCAGCGATATGAGCATTCCGTTCAAAAGCAGCTGAACCTTCTCTTCCGATTCCGGCGAAAGATTCCCCGGAATGGCGCAGCGAAGATAGCCGCCTTCTCGCCCTTGCTCAATCTCAGGCTCTACGTCCGTTAAGGACATGATGGCATTGACTGCCCCGAAGGAAACAGCCGATACACCTGCACAAACGATATCAGAACCTTTTTTAGCAAAATTAGCATGTCCGCTTAAGGTGAACGAAGCAATCCGTTCCTGCGGAGCATCAAATACAACTTTGATCATCTAGAATCAGCCCTTACGCGTTGATTGCTTCGATAACAACTTTAGTGTATGGTTGACGATGACCTTGTTTTTTACGATTGTTTTTCTTCGCTTTGTATTTGAAAACAGTGATTTTCTTTTGCTTACCTTGTTTTTCGACAGTACCTGTTACAGTAGCGCCTTCAACTAGTGGAGCACCGACTTTCACGTCTTCGCCACCTACGAATAAAACTTTGTCAAATGTAACAGTTTCGCCTGCTTCTGCGTTTAATTTTTCAATGTAAACCGCTTCGCCAGCTGCTACTTTAATTTGTTTACCGCCAGTTTCGATAATTGCGTACATACTTGCACCTCCTTAAATGTCTCAGACTCGCCAATCACAGGCGTTTTACCAAAAAGGCAAAAGCTTAAAACCTGATGTTGAGCGGTTGTAGCACGGGTGCTACAAACATAACATTAAAATCCTACCATGAAACAGGAAAGGCTGTCAATATATTTATAACAATTCCCGCTCTTCACTCGAAAGCCCGCCCGATTTCCTGAATGCTTCCGAATCGCTTGATGGAATAGGCATTCGTCAAACCTGGGATAAAAGACAGGAATATCTTTTTAGCGATCAATTCCTCCAATGCCGGCCGATATGATTCCTTTTCACCAAGCAGCACGTCCGCCACCGCTTTACTGACCTCCACCCATACCGCTTCATCATCCGTCTTCCTGTGTTCCAGCAGTTCACGTTCCAACCGGAAGGCCACCGTTTCCGGGCTCTCGATTTTACCGCTTCCGCTGCACACAGGGCAAGGCACCGTCGTCATTTCACTTAAAGACGGGGAGGTTCGCTTTCTCGTCATTTGTAAAATGCCCAGTTCCGTAAAACCGATGACCTGGATTCGCTTTTCATCCCTCACCGCTTCCTTTTTGACGATTTCGATGATTTCCTGCTTATGCCGGGACTGGTCCATATTAATGAAATCTATCAGGATGATTCCGCTGATATTCCTCAATCTCAGTTGACGTGCGACCTCTTTCGCCGCAGCCTGATTGACCGCAAACAATGTTGCTTCCTTCTCCACCTTGCCGGTGAACTTACCTGAATTGACATCGATTACGGTGAAAGCTTCCGTTTCTTCAAAAATTAAATATCCGCCATTATCAAGCCAAACGATTTTCTTGGCCATTTTCTCAACTTGCGCTTCCACATTCCATTCGGAAAAAATATTCCTGGTACCCGCTACATGGGATATTTCCCACTCCTTACGGTTTTCCTGTATCCATTTTTTCAACTCGCGATAGGCCTCGAAGTCATCGATGGCAAGTTCCCCGTTCGCCGTTCCCGACATTTCGGAAATGATCATATCAAGGTATGCGTCCCTTTCATAGAGAAGGGACGGGGCTTTCAGCGACGCAGCCTTGACTTCAAGCCCTTTATGGAGCTCCCGCAATCCAGTTAACCTGTCAAGGAAGACCGATTCACTTTCGTTCTCCATCGAGGTGCGGACAATCAGTCCCTCATCAGGATTTTTATGCTGCATGGCCGTTTCCCGCCATTGCTTCTGAAGATCGTCGTTTTTGAATTTCTTTGAAACACCAACATAATCTATTCCATGTATGTAAACGAGGGACTCCGTTGAAAACTCGATCAGCCCCGTCAATTTAGCTCCTTTTGTTCCCGTTTCATCCCGGGTCACCTGAACTAGCAGCTTTTCTCCCTGACGGACAAATTGACCGATGGGTGCTTTCCCATCACTTTTTTTTGTAAGCTGGAAGGAGGGAATCTCGTCACGGTGTAAAAAACCATTCTTCTCTGCACCATAATCAATGAAGGCGGCATCCATTCCCGGCAGCACCTTCGTCACCTTCCCAAGATAAATATTACCGACCGTACTGCGCTTTTGAGGCGGCATGATTTCAAGTTTACGTAAAACACCATTCTCAAGGACGGCCACTCTTTTTTCGCGTGAAGCTAGGTTCGCGATCATTTTTTTCATCAAAAAAAATCCTCTCCTCAATTTGAAGAAAGGATAACATATTTAATAAGAATATAATAGGTCGCCGATTTTCCCGTTCGTCATTTTCTCCGAAAAATAGGCATGAAGGATTTCCGTTTCATCCAACGAGCCGCTCTCTTTCCCGTTTTTCATGATGATGACGGGGTGTTTACAGCCGCGTTGAAACAGTTCCAGCACTTTATAAATCGGTTCTTGTGAATCCACCGATATCGGCTTCAGTTTCGCCAAATCATTCGTATGCCCGTAATGGCGCTGCAAAAGAAAGCGGATGAACGCGTAATACCTCTGCCGCCATTCCATGACGAGTGAGAGACTTATGAAAAAGATGATGAGCCAGATGTTCAAATTGAGCGGATCCAGTATGATCCAGGTCAAAAAAGCCAGGACAGCGAATACTGCAGAAAAGTGTAGGGTATGCTTTTGCGCTTCCAAAAAGGTGCAGTATAGGGAAATACCGATGAATAGCAAGCGTCCCCCGTCCAAGGGCCAAATTGGCAGTAGATTAAAAATCAGCAGCATGAGGTTCATATACAAAAAGGGCTGGTACAGCTCATATGGGATAATAGTGAAGAAATAGAGCAAAAAAGCTGCGCCAATGAGCCAAACATGTTGAAGCGGACCGGCAAGCACCACCGCCAAATCCTCCTTCAAACTCTTATTTCCATACTCCTCAGTCTCGACTGCCCCGCCAAAAGGAAGCAGCTGGATTGACTTTATCCGCCATTTGAAGTGCTGGGCACAGACAGCATGCCCCATTTCATGAATGAAGACGATGAGCAGCAGCATCATCATTTCAACGAAATGGGCTGTGAGGATGGCGATGCCAATGACAAACCACAGTGTCGGGTGCACCCTGATTTTAAACAGTAACTTCGCATATTCACTCAAAGGAAATCACCTTTTTAGGATCGACGAAAGCATCATTTTCTTTTATCGCTAAATAAAATCTGCCCTTAGATCCATCCTCACTTAGTGTAACCTGTCCGACTTCATTTCCCTTTTTAACGAACTCATACAATTTCACATCAATTTCTTTCAGCTGCCCATACCAAGATTCAGTTTTATTGGCATGCTGAATGACTACCGTCTTTCCGATCCCCTCCTTTTCACCGGCAAAAATGACGACCCCTTCATTAACGGCCTCGACCTTTGAGCCTTTGCTCGTTTCCAATATGATTCCCTCACCGTTCGTCTCGAAGTTTTGGGTAATCTTCGCAGAAGCTGGCATTGCATATTCCTCATTCGAATCAACAGTTTCCGTATTGGCTTCATTCGGTAAAAAAGCGATTGGTTTACCAAACGCACTTTCGTACCAATTGGAGATTGAAGCGAACTGAAATTCCTTGTTCATGTTCTCCGTGACAAAACTTCTGGCAGGGTCCAGCCGCACAGAAGGGTGTTTGAACATCACCGCAACTATCAGGAACAGGCATACACTGGCAAGGATTTTAAAGAAAAAATATTCTTTCTTGAAGAGCGGATGATCTTTCTCGGAATACCCGTTATATGAATCAATCCCATATGGTTCCTCATTGTTGATTTCCGTCCAACTGCTGCTTCCTGCCGGCTTATCATTAAACTTGCGTCTCTTGGCAATACGATTTCGTATATCTTTCCTGCGATCATCCATTCCAGATTCCCCTCCCTGCTCATGTCAAAGCGCTATATTACAACGTATGAGCAACTTGTCCAGACTATGACGGAGAAAAGATATTCTTTCTGCACATCCTGAAAAATTTTTTCCAATGAAAAATCATCAAGAAACCAATGAATTTCCAAGGTGATTTCTGTATCGATTCAGAAAATCTAATAATTGAGATTGATATTGTTCCCTGAAATTTGTTATAATAAAGTGGTTTTAACATTATTGAGGGGGAACAATTTTTTATGTCAATCGAAATAGGCAGCAAAGTACAAGGTAAAGTAACAGGTATCACTAATTTTGGAGCATTCGTAGAATTACCAGGAGGCTCAACAGGTCTTGTGCATATCAGTGAGGTAGCAGATAGCTATGTAAAAGACGTAAATGACCATCTTAAAGTAGGCGACCAAATTGAAGTAAAAGTGATTAGTGAGAAAGACGGAAAAACTGCCTTGTCCATCAAAAAGGCTATAGATAGACCCGAAGGGCAAACCTCTTCTTATACCAAACGCCCACCACGCCAAGGGGATAGCCGTTCTAAAGATTTTCGTTCAAAAGGTAATTTCCAACCAAAGGAAAATTTCGAAGATAAAATGGTGCGCTTTTTAAAGACTAGCGAAGAAAATTTATCGACTCTTAAACGCAGCACTGAATCAAAACGCGGCGGCAGAGGCGGAAGACGCGGATAACCCGCTGCATTTTAGCATATAGAACAGGCAAGCCGGGATACGGCTTGCCTTTTTTATTTTCCTGAAGTTCCGTCCAAAAAAAAAAGCGAGGGCATCAAATGCTCCCCGCTTCTTGACAAAGGAATATAGATTTACCGCACGCTAAAGAATTTTTTCAACTTGGACATGAAGCCCTTTGGTTCGCTGCCAATTGGAGTCAAGGGCACAGATTCACCAAGGATCCTTCTGGCAATGTTCCGATAGGCAAGCGAGACTCGATTGTCCGGATTGTATGCAATGGGTTCCTTTTTATTCGCTGCCACAATGACCTGGTCATCATCAGGAATGACGCCGATCAAATCAATCTTAAGAAAATCGGCAACTCCATCGATATCCATTTCTTCATCCTCATGAAGCAAATGGCCGCGAATCCGGTTGATGATCAATTGAGGCGGTTCAATATGCTCTTCTTTTTCAAGCAGGCCAATAATACGGTCAGCATCCCTTACAGCCGGTCTCTCTGCCGTCGTAACGATAATCGCCTTGTCTGCCCCAGCTATGGCATTCCTGAACCCCTGTTCGATGCCTGCAGGGCAATCAATGATGACATAATCATAGTCAGGCTTCATATCGCTTATGAGTTTCCTCATCTGCTCTTCATTCACCACTGTTTTATCACTATTTTGCGGAGCTGGAAGCAAATAAAGCAAATCCTCGAAATGTTTATCCTTAATGAGCGCCTGGTGAATCTTGCAGCGCCCTTCGACCACATCGACCAAATCATAGATGATGCGATTCTCCAATCCCATGATCACATCCAGATTCCGAAGACCAATATCCGTATCAATCAAGCAAACCTTCTTGCCTAGAAGAGCTAAAGATGTTCCTAAATTGGCGGAGGTGGTCGTTTTCCCGACACCACCCTTACCGGATGTTATAACTATTGCCTCTCCCACGATTAGAGACCCCCTTCTAATCTATTTAAATTAGGTCTATATTTCTTTAAAACTTGCAGTTTTTCTATAATGATATTTTCTTCTTCATCCATGAAGGCACATTCCAAGTCATGTCCCCATTTTGAATATTGATCGGGAGATAAGTTCACTTGTCCGGCAATGCGCAGCTGGGCAGGCTTCATGACAGAGGCAGCTATGATGGCCTCATTATTCCCTTTATATCCGGCATGGGCTATTCCCTTTAGCTGTCCCATGATATATATGTTGCCACCCGCACGAACCGTTCCGTCGGGATTGACATCCCCAATTAACAGTAAGTCACCGGGAACTTCAAAAACCTGTCCCGACCTTATCACCTTTGTCACTGTCGTCACTTGGTTTTCTTCTTTCCATCGTTTCGCTTCATCCTTCGTCAGGACATTCGAAATCATCTCAACCACGAAAAGCTTCTTCTTTTTATGGATGACCTCTTTAATCTTTTCTTCTTGTTGTTCATCAAGATAGCGGTTCCCTGTATGTACTTTTACGGAAATGGACGGGTCATTTTCTTGAAACTGATAGTTTGCCGAAAGCTTCACTTCTAACTCTTTCAATAATTCGGAAAATGAGCAAGAATCATCGAGATGAAGCATAAACCCGTCTTTTGTTCCCTTAATCATGACATTTTGCTGAATTCTTTTATTCATGACGTTTGTTTCACCTCAATGAAATATAATTCGACATAGGAAAACAAATTTCCTTTTTCTACGTACACGGAAAAGAGAAAATACATTTCCCACCTGCTTCTTAAAGACACAGGAACGTTATTCCGTTTCTCCTTGCAAATCAAGCATTTCAATCATTCTTTTTAAAGGATAGCAACTGATGATAATGAATGCGAGATTCAATAATAATGTCGGAATCAATCTCCGTTCCGCAAATTCACCAAATCCCATATCTGCAAATGATAGGATGATATTCATCTGAAAGATGACAACCTCTAAAACTGCCGTGAATAAAAGCGCAGTAAGGCAGGCAACCAAAATATTATTTTGCAGGATTTTCATGCTTTTCGATATCAGATAGGCAAGAAAAGGCAGCAGGAACATGTAAATTCCAAGGATTTCCGTATATACGACATCATAAGTCAACCCAAGAATCGCCCCATAAAGCATACCCATTTTCCTGGACCCGTACATGGTCAGGAAAAAAACGAATATCATCATGAAATGGGGCACGACGATTTTATCGGCCCCGAATGCATCTCCAGCGAACATCTGGGCGAAGATGCTTTCAAAAACAAAAAAAACCAAGGCTATGAAAGAAAGGATGAAATATCTCACTCAGCTTCATCCTCCCCTTCACTTTCTTTCGTTACACCGTCCACTTCACGCTGAACGACCATGACATTATTAATATCATAAAAATCCGTCGAAGGTTCGATATATGCAGTCTGGTTCAATCCATATTGATCCACTTTGACATCGACAACTTTCCCGATCAGCAGACCTTTCGGAAAGATTCCTCCATAACCGGATGTGATGACCAATGAATTTTTCTTGATCTTTTTATCGTAAGGAATCCGTTTCATCAGCAAAAGGTTCTTCTTATCATCGAACCCTTCAATCAAGCCATATGCTTTATCATCACCCTGAACGATGGCTGAGACACGGTTGGCTTTATCGATTGAACTTAAAAGTTGAACCGAGGCCGTGAAATCCGTCGCCGATTTCACCTTACCGACTAACCCATTGGAAGTGATGACAGCCATGTTTTTTTCTACCCCATTACGCTTCCCTTTATTGATCGTCAGCATTTCATGCCAGCGGTCGGGATTACGGCCGATGACCGTCGCCTGAGTGGGCGAATACTTCCGCAGGTCATCTTCTTTTTTGAGGTTGTCACGAAGTTCTTCATTTTCTTCCTTTAAATCTTGGACTTGGGTTTTCAATAATACATATTCATCCAAGCGGGCTTTCAATTTTTTGTTTTCATCGTATGTATGTTGAAGGTCTTTTAAGCCCCCTACAAAACCTGTTATACCCGATACTGGCTTATTAAACACATTTCCGACCCAGCCTGTCGTATCTTTCAGGAATTGCTCCGGCCAGGTCAACTCTTCTCTCTCCCTTAATGAAAAACCGATCAATGCCACGAGAACGATAATACTAACGAGCAAGAGAAGGAGCTTTTTATTAAAAAACTGTGGCATGGTGATTACACCTCTATCTAAAATTTACTCTATGGTTTTTTTAAATTACACTATGGATTTAATGAAACAGCAAAACATAAGAAAACCGGCTCAAAATTGCACCTTTTGTTGAGCCGGCCCTATTTGAGAAGTAATGCTTATCGCGAATCTCTTGATTTAGTCTTGAATAAATGAATGTGGTCCAGCGCTTTTCCCGTTCCGATCGCAACACAATCCAGAGGATTTTCAGCGATGATCACCGGCATTTGCGTTTCTTCACTGATGACTTTATCCAAATTGCGCAGCAAAGCACCCCCGCCTGTCAGTACAATGCCTCTGTCCATGATGTCAGCGGCTAATTCAGGTGGTGTTTTCTCTAAAGTGTTTTTCACGGAATCCACAATTGCAGAAACAGTGTCGCTTAATGCTTTGGATATTTCCTCAGCTGTAATTTCGATCGTTTTTGGTAATCCGGTCAATAGGTCACGGCCGCGAATTTCCATGTTTTCGACGCCTTCCGTGTCTCCAGCAGAACCAATTTCCATTTTGATCGCTTCAGCAGTACGCTCACCGATCATCAAGTTGTAGTTCTTACGGATGTAGACGATTATGGCATCATCCATTTCGTCACCGGCAATACGGATCGATTGGCTTGTAACGATTCCGCCAAGGGAAATGATGGCCACTTCCGTCGTCCCTCCGCCGATATCGACGACCATGCTGCCTGTAGGCTCCCAAACGGGAAGGTCCGCACCGATCGCTGCTGCAAACGGTTCTTCGATAGGATATGCGTCACGGGCTCCAGCTTGTCTTGCTGCATCGATGACTGCACGCTGCTCAACTGCCGTAATTCCAGAAGGCACACAAATCATGACATATGGCTTGTTGCCGAATACGCCCTTCTTTTGAGCTTCCTTCATATAGTACTTCATCATGGTAGCCGTCGTTTCATAATCGGCAATTACTCCATCCTTCATCGGGCGCAGGGCAACCACGTTACCAGGTGTACGGCCGATCATGTTTTTCGCATCGTTTCCGACTGCAACGATTTGCTTTGTATCTGTTTGCACCGCTACAACCGATGGTTCACGTACTGCGATGCCTTTTCCCTTCACATAGACAAGCGTATTCGCCGTTCCTAAATCAATCCCTATATCTCTTGCTCCAATTCCAAACATTCTGGTATCTCCCTTTCGTAAACAAAAATGCCTTTTTATAAGTTCAAATAATAATTTGTCGTTTTTTGACAATAAGAGTTTTGAAAAAGTTTCCTCTTTTAAAAATCATAAACAATATTATATCGTATCGTCAAAAAATTTGATAGTGTCATAAATAACCTTTTTCCTTCAAGCTAACATATTTATGTTCCCCGATAATGATATGGTCCAATACTTCAATGCCGATTATTTTACCACATTCGACTAACCTTTTCGTCACTTCAATATCTTCTCTGCTGGGAGAGGGGTCTCCGGAGGGGTGGTTATGAAGACAAATGATAGAGGCAGCTGACCTTTTGAAAGCCTCTTTAAATACCTCGCGCGGATGCACGATCGAGGCATTGAGGCTCCCGATGAATATCGTAGTTTTTTGTAGCACTTGATTTTTCGTATTTAAATAGAGACAGACGAAATGTTCCTGTGATAAAAACCGCATTTCCTCCATGCAATAATTAGCTCCATCTTCAGGAGATCGAATCACATAACGGTCTTGGTCATTCAAATTGTTAATTCTCCTGCCAAGTTCGACAGAGGCCAGGATTTGTATCGCTTTTGCTTCACCAATCCCTTTAATCACGGTCAGTTCTTCCACTGAGGCTTCTTTTAGCAGGCGCAGGCCCTTGAAGGAATTGATGAGCCTGCCGGATAGTTGCAGAACTGATTCTTCCCTTGATCCCGTCCTCAATAGCAAAGCAAGCAATTCCTGATTGGAAAGACTTTGCGGCCCATCCTGGAGAAACCTTTCGCGCGGCCTCTCTTCTTTCGGGTAATCCCGTATTAACATTTTTTCGCTCAAAAGATCAACCCTTCCTTAGAAAAGGGAAGATGCCAGGGGAAATCTGATTATCCTAACTCTTCCTGCATCGCTTTAAGTTCCCGGGCCAGTCTTGAGACCGGAAGCCCGACGACTGAGAAATAGTCCCCTTTGATTTGTTTGACAAGAAGAGATCCGTATCCTTGAATCCCATAGCCGCCAGCTTTGTCAAAAGGTTCCCCGCTATCCAGATATCGTTCGATTTCAGCTTCTGGCAGCTCCCAAAATGTCACTTCCGTTTTTTCTGCGAATACTCTGCGATGCTTTCCGAACAGGATGGCGACACCTGTGTATACTTCATGTGTCCGTCCTGATAACATTTCCAGCATTCTTTTTCCATCCGCCCTGCTTACCGGCTTACCCAAAATCTTACCATCAAGGACAACAACGGTATCCGAGCCGATTACCCAGCTTTCCTGAAATTTTGCTGCGATGGCTTCCGCTTTACGGGATGCCAGTTCTTTCACCGCTGCATCAGGACACATGTTTTCATCAATACTTTCATCAACATTGGAATTCATGCTTTCAAAGGGGATTTGAAGAAATTGAAGAAGTTCTTTACGACGTGGTGATGAGGAAGCTAAAATCAATGGCTGCATAATATAAAAGTCACCTTTCTTTACATAGGGAGATACATATCTATCCTATCAAATAATGGTGCAATCCACAATTATTGTTTACTAGGAATCGACAAATCCCTGTAAGTATTTCCCGGAAAATAAAAAAGGGTGTCACAGATGGTTTCATATTGGGAGGCTTGTCCCATTAGGCAGCCCCCCCTTTTTTCTTTACTTTTGGTAATTCAATAAAAAATTCAGAAGACTTTCTTGAGCCTGGAATAGCTTTTCTTCATTTTTGGAAGTCTCATATTCATCAATCGACTTTGCCGCAGCAGTCAGGTCATCGTTCATCTTTGAAAACGCCGGCGATAATTTCCCCGCCTTCAGTTCATCCATGTTTTTTTTCAGGGTTTCCCCGTTTACCGTCCCTGCCTTTCCGCGAAGCTTTGTTGCGGATGTTTCTGCCAACGAAGCATATACTGCCTTCATCTTGTCGAGGGTTTTTTCATCTTCTTGGCTTGTCCCGGCCGCTTCAAAATTGATTTCCTTCCAATATACATCCACATCATATGACTTTAAGAACAAGGCCAATTCTTTACTTGCAGCTAGACTCTCTGCCGATCCCAGAAATAGATAATAGCTTTCTTCCAATTTGAAGATTTCAGCAGGAACCTGCTTTTCAATGATTTTCTTTTGAATTTGCCTTGCCGCATCCTCGCTGCTGAATACTCCTCCCTGTACAAGGAATGTCTTCAGCTGGTTTCCCGGTTCGGTCACTGCCGCTTTTTTATCTTCAACTGTGGCTTCGGTTGGAATCGGGGTCTCGACCGAAGATACTTCGGCTTTTTCCTTTGTTATCGTTTTAACGGCGATCAAGCCAAGAATCGACCCAAAAAACACAGCACAAATGACTGCAATCATGAATGTCTTGATCGGTCTTTTATCCGAGCTTTTCAGTGACCCGGTACCAAAGCCGATGAGCTTCGGCATTTTCTTCTTTGGCGGTGTGGGTACCAATACGATCTTGCCTTCATTTGAATCCTCAGGGAGTATCCATTCGAAACTCTCATCAGTTTGTTCCTGCTCCTGCTCCTTACTCGCCGCCTCTTGACTTTCAATTTTTTTATCGCCAAATACTTTTTCTTCGCCATTTATTTTAATCGTTACACCCTTGCTTTGTTCCGGCTTGCCCAATTTTTTTCCTCCCCTCCAGATCATTTTTTTCATCCTATCATAGAGGGAAAAAAAAATAACAAGACTTTTGTCGTCTTGTCATTAATAGGTTTCGTCAAATTTCCCTATTCATATATGGGTAACAAAAAAGGAATTCCGTGTACTGGTACTATTGCTTCATGAACCATTCCATATCACCTCTCACGAATTACATACATCCCTCCATCATTTCATAATCTCTTGCCGTCAAATGGGGATGGTTCCCTACTGGGCTATTGTTCAGGTGATTTTTGACAAATTCCTCTTGATCAGGATGGTCCTTTAAGCTCATCTTAAAAATGTTACATACCAATGTAATAGCGAATCGCCCCAAAAATAAGCAGTCAATGTCCCCAAAACGATATACGGTCCGAAAGGAATAAGGGTTTTCTTTTTTAAGATTCCGGTCAGCAACCCGATGATGCCAAGCAATGCCCCATAAAAGCACGCAAAAAGCAACGATAACAGCACCATCTTCATTCCCAATACGAAGCCAATCACTGCAAACAGCTTGATATCACCGCCACCCATGCCACCCTTACTCACAACCGCGATTGATAACAGCAGGCTAAAGCCAACCGCTGCCCCGACAATTGAATCCCACCAGGGCGTCAGTGGAAATGAGACTCTTAAAACAATAAAAATCACTATAAAGAAAAGCAGTATTTTATCGGGTATGAGCATATAGGCGACATCAGTCACGAAGATGATCATAAATAATGAAATCAATATCCAGCCAACCAAAAGTTCGCCCGACCAGCCAAGGAATATCGGAGCAGAGGCAAACAAAACACCGGTCAGCATTTCCACGGCCGGATAAAGGGGGGATATCCTTGCTTTACAGCCCCGGCATTTACCGACTTGCAACATATAAGAAATAACCGGTATCAACTCGAAGAATGTCAATGTACGCCCGCAAGAAGGGCAGGCGGAACGACGATTCGCGAATGAATGACCAGCTGGAACACTTAAACCGACAACGTTAAAGAATGAGCCTAAAATCAAGCCCAATACGAAGAGATAGATATGGATAGCCATCATTTATACAACGTGCATGAGGATTCGATTGCCTTTCTTTGAAACCCTGATATAAAAGTCCCTTCCGCTATGTAATGAACCATTGGGTTCTTCATGCTCATCCCTCCCGTCATTTTATTAAGCAGATCCTACTATTCAACATTCATATGGAATGCAATATATAATCATATTTTAACAAATAAACTGGGTGATTTGTTATCAATCACTCTATTGGAGTTTTTTCTTTTCAAGAGGCTCTTTAACAAGAGAAAAGGACCTTTGAAAAGATCCTTTTCTCAGACTGTAGACAAACTCGATGAAAATTGAGTTTGGTTTTTTAGGGGTTTGTGCAATTTGAACGTTAATTTCCACTCCAGGCACTCGCTTTCCGCGGGCGGTCCGGGAGCCTCCTCGGCGCCTTTGCGCCTGCGGGGTCTCCCCTGCCACGCTTTCCCCGCAGGAGTCTCGTACCTTACGTGCCAATCAACTATGTTTTATATTTAGATAGAACCCTTTTGTTTACAAACTAGATAATATTTGTTTGCCGTCAGTCTTTTTTTTGGTTTGTAAAATGGGAACGTTGATTGGAACGTAGGCACTCGCTTTCCGCGGGCGGTCCGCCCTCGGCGCACTTGCGACTGTGGAGTCACCCTTGGACTCGCTATTCCCGCAGGAGTCTCGCACACCCGCTCCAATCAACTATGTTTAAAATTTCAGATGGAACTCCTTTTGCCTATAGTCTATTTTGTTTTAAAATAAACTATTAAAACCTGAGGTGATGAGGATGCTTTCGAAACATTATTCTATTCAGCGAGACCAACTTGAAATGATTACTTTAGATCAACTGGTGCTGGCGAATCATTTGGTTCGTAAAATTGAGGCTGCCATTGACTTCACTTTCATTTATGATTTGGTGAAAGATATATATTCAGAGATAGGAAGCCCAAGTATTGATCCAGTTATATTAGCCAAACTGACTTTCATTCGATTTACCCTCGGTATTCGTTCAATGCATAATGCAATTGAAGAAGTTGAAACAAATATGGCTTACCGTTGGTTCTTAGGCTTTGGTTTCCATTATAAAGTGCCTCATTGCGGTAATGCACATCCTTTAGGCATCTTCTCTGATGAGGAACTCCCTCACAAGTGAAAGGAAATGAAGGGACCCTGTAATGACAAGAATCTCTTTATCCCCCGTTTTCCTTCTGCCTTCCGTTATCGCCGCCTGCCAATCCTTATTTATACTTTTATTTGGATGAATGCATTTTTCATAAAGCGTTTTCGCATCCGCCGCCCGTTCATGGTCGAATTCGGTAATGATGATTTCCATTGCCCCCGTTTCCAGTCCATGAAGCATCTCGGAATAGTTTTTATCTTTAAATGAGCTGAATACGAATCGGTACTTATAGTCGGGGTAATGCACTTTTAGCGTTTCCTTCAGTACGTCGATGCCGGCAGGATTATGTGCACCATCAATGATCACCAACGGCTCATCCGATATTTTTTCAAAGCGTCCATCCCATTTCGCTGCCCCTATTCCTTTAAGGATGCTTTTTTCATCGATATTTTCCATCCCTACTGTGACAGCAGCAATGGCCAGTGCCGCATTCTCCATTTGATGACGGCCCAGCATCCGCATTTCCACATTTTCGATCGACCTATCGGCAAGCGCAAATGAGAAACTTTGCCCACGTTCACTTCGCTTCATATTGCAAACACGAAAGTCTTTGCCCAATTGGTAATAAGGTACGCCTAAAGCTGACGCTTTTTCTTCAATTACTTTTGCTGGTTCCCCGGCTGTGACTCCGCTGATGACCGGCGCTCCGCTTTTTATGATGCCTGCCTTCTCAAAAGCAATTTCCCCAAGTGTGTTACCCAGGATGTTCGTATGTTCCAAAGAGATCGAGGTAATGATCGAAAGAAACGGCTGGATGACATTCGTTGTATCAAGCCTGCCTCCCAAACCGGTTTCCATCAAAACTAAATCGACTTCCTTTTTGCTAAAATAAGAGAATGCCATTGCAGTCAAAATTTCGAACTGGGTGGGACCATTCCCCTTGCTGTCCATCTCATGGATGATCGGCCAAAGCTTCCGGAAGACATCGATGAATTCCTGATCACTGATTTCATCCTCATTCACCTTCAGCTGTTCATTCATCCGGATTAAATAAGGAGAAGTGAAGGAAGCGACCCGAATCCCTTGGGCAAGCAGAATTTCTTTAATATATTGCAGTGTCGATCCTTTCCCGTTGGACCCCGCAATGTGAATATACTTTAGCTCCTTGTGCGGGTCGCCTAATTCAGTTAACAATGTTTCCATCCGTGACAGGCCAAAATTCATGCCCAATCGAACTTGGCGCCGTTCAAAAAATTGATTGATTTCTTTCATGGTTGTAACCATTATCGTGGAGCCTCCTCTTTCTTTATACCGCTCTTATGCGTTAAGATTATTTTATCAATATATGTACGATTAACCTAGATGAAAGGTAGTGTTTTACCATGAAAACTTCAGATTCCCACTGCTGGATTGTCGTCAACGGCTATTTACAGCATGATAAGTTTTCCAGTTTAGCTTTGTTCATTAAAGAGGCGGCTGAAAGGAAAGATATCACGGCAACCCTTATCCGCAATTCAGATCTCATGCCCATAATCGAAAAAGGAGTGCCGCTGCTTAAAGGAAACTTTGATAAGCTGCCGGATTTTGTTCTGTTCATGGATAAAGACATTCATTTGGCGCGCCATTTGGAATTGCTCGGCATCCCCGTATATAACAGCAGTGCAGCAATCGATATATGCGACAGCAAAGCAAAAACACATCAAGCCTTAACAGGGCATGACATACCGATGCCGAAGACCATATTTCCCCCTTTTACGTACGAAGGGATTGAAAGGGTCAATATGGATGCTTTTATCCAAATCGGCAATGAACTCGGTTATCCTCTTATCGTTAAGGAAGCATACGGTTCTTTTGGGGAACAAGTATATTTAATCCAATCAGAGGATGAGTTACTGAAGACGGTTCGTGATCTTGGCCACAAACCATTTATCATCCAGGAATTCATCGAGCACAGTAAAGGTCGGGATATTCGCGTGAATGTCGTGGGCAATCAAGTCATAGCAGCGATGCAACGTCATTCCGAGCAGGACTTCCGAGCTAATATGACTGCCGGGGGGCAGGCTGCACCATATATCCCCACCAGTGAAGAAGCACAACTTGCCATTCGATGTGCGCAAATTCTGGGTGCCGACTTCGCTGGCGTCGATTTGCTGTTTGGTGAAGAAGGTCCGCTTTTGTGCGAAGTGAATTCGAATTCGCATTTACTGAATATTTTTGAATGTACAGGCATCAACATCGCCGATAGCATGTTCGATTATATCTTGAAAGAATTAGGAAAAGGAAGTGCATCTGATGAAAAAACAAGCAGGCTGGTTGATTTATAACCGTGAGGATGCCTTGAAAAATAAAGGATACATAGATTGGATGCTTGACGAATCCAGTAAGCTTGATCTTGATTTACACTTTCACTTTCGGGAAGACCTTAGGATCGGACATCGTTTCAACAAGTTGTATGTGGAACATGAGATGCAGCCAATTTCATTGCCGGACTTTGCCATCGTCCGGACCATCGATCCTTTTTTCACTAAGCAACTTGAGCAATTGGGGATTGCTTGCTTTAACTCCTCCTTCGTATCGGAAATCGCGAATGACAAAGCAAAGACGCATCAATATTTGTCCTCGCTGGGGATTCCAATGGCCGATACCGTATATTGTAACGGAAGGCCGAGTGCCGATGACATGGAGCTCCCTTTCATTGCTAAAGAAACAAGCGGCCGCGGCGGGAAACAAGTATTTCTAATCGAGCATGCCGATGATCTTGCCCAGCTGAATGATGGGAATTGGATAGTTCAAAAACCTGGCTTATTCGGTAGGGATATCCGCGTTTTTGTGGTTGGTAATAAATTGAAGGGTGCTGTACTCAGGGAATCCGCTTCCAGTTTCAAGGCAAATTATACGCTGGGCGGATCGGCTTCGCTATATGAGCTGACTGCATCTGAATTAGCCCTTGTTGAAAGAGTAATGGGTTCATTTGATTTCGGCCTGGTCGGTATCGATTTCATATTTGCCGAAGATGGCAGCCTCATGCTGAACGAGATTGAGGATGTCGTCGGGAGCCGGACATTAAGTGCACTAAGTGATATGAATATCGTATGGGAGTACCTTACATTCATAAAAGAAAGCATATCCTCTTCTTAAATAGCATGTAAACAGAAAAAGGATGAACCGGCTTCAAGCTGGTTCATCCTTTTGTTTTACAGTTGTTTCAGTTCGCTGATCCTGTGGATTACGGAGTCGCGTTTTTCGCTATAGTCTTTTTCCTTGGCACGTTCTTCTTCGATGACGCTTGCCGGCGCCTTTTTAACGAAGCCCTCGTTGCCTAATTTTTTCTGTACACGCTCAACTTCTTTATTAAGTTTGTCGAGTTCTTTTTCAAGACGTTTCACTTCTTCGTCAATATTGATCAGTCCTGTAAGCGGAAGGATTAGTTCTACGCCAGTTACGACAGCTGTCATGGCTTGAGCAGGCTCTTCGACTTCGATTCCGATCGTCAATTGTTCAGGATTACAGAAACGCTCGATATAGCTGCTGTTTTTCTGTAATGTCGCTAAGATGGCCTCATCTTTCGCTTTTAAAATCAAATTGATTTTTTTGCTTAACGGTGTGTTCACCTCAGCACGGATATTACGGACGGAGCGGATGATTTCAACAAGCAGCTTCATTTCCTCGGCTGCAGCTGTATCTGTCAACTCTTCATTCACTTCCGGCCAAGCGGCAACAGTGATGGACTCACCTTGATGCGGTAGGTTCTGCCAGATTTCTTCGGTAATGAATGGCATGAACGGGTGTAACAATCTCATTGTGTTATCCAGTACATACGCCAAGATCGAGCGCGTCGTTTTCTTAGCCGCTTCGTCTTCTCCATATAGCGGAAGTTTCGCCATTTCAATATACCAGTCACAGAAGTCATCCCAAATGAAGTTGTATAGCACACGGCCCACTTCACCAAACTCATAACGGTCCGCAAGTCTGGTTACGTTGGAAATCGTTTCATTCAAACGCGTCAAGATCCATTTATCGGCTACAGACTTCTCACCGCTTAAATCGATTTCTTCATACGTCATGCCATTCATGTTCATCAAAGCAAAACGGGATGCGTTCCAAATCTTATTGGAGAAATTCCAAACTGCTTCGACTTTTTCCGTACTATAACGAAGGTCCTGGCCTGGCGAGCTGCCCGTAGATAAGAAGTAACGCAGGGAATCGGCACCGTATTGATCAATGACATCCATCGGATCGACACCATTGCCTAGCGATTTACTCATCTTGCGCCCCTGTTCGTCACGAACCAGACCGTGGATCAGCACATCTTCAAATGGTCGTTCACCTGTGAACTCAAGAGCTTGGAAAATCATCCGCGATACCCAGAAGAAAATGATATCATAGCCTGTTACAAGTGCCCCGGTTGGATAGTAACGTTGGAAATCGACACTGTCCTTGTCAGGCCAGCCCATAGTCGAGAATGGCCATAATGCCGAGCTGAACCATGTATCAAGGACATCTGTATCTTGTTCCCAGTTTTCAGCGTCCGCCGGCTCTTCATGACCTACATACACTTCACCTGTTTCTTTATGGTACCAGGCGGGAATGCGGTGACCCCACCAAAGCTGACGGGAAATGCACCAGTCGCGGATATTTTCCATCCAATGCAGGTACGTTTTCTCGAAACGGTCCGGTACGAAATGAACTTTTTCCTCATCGCTTCCTTTTTGAAGCTCAACGGATGCATCAGCCAGCGGCTGCATCTTAACGAACCATTGCGTCGAAAGATATGGTTCAACAACAGCACCGCTTCTCTCTGAATGGCCTACTGAGTGAAGGTGATCTTCGATTTTGAAGAGTACTCCTTCTTCCTGAAGGTCCTTGACGATTTGCTTACGGCATTCAAAACGGTCCATGCCTTCATATTTACCGGCCTTTTCATTCATCGAGCCATCTTCATGCATGACAAGGATGCGCTCCAAGTCGTGACGGTTCCCGATTTCGAAGTCATTCGGATCATGAGCAGGAGTAATTTTGACCGCGCCTGAACCGAATTCCATATCGACATAATCATCACCGACAATCGGGATTTCCCTGCCTGTAATTGGCAAGCGGACCTTTTTGCCGATCAAGTGTTTATAACGGTCATCTTCAGGGTGTACAGCAACAGCAGTATCGCCAAGCATCGTTTCTGGACGGGTGGTGGCAATTTCAATTTCACCCGATCCGTCAACCAATGGATATTTCATATGGTAAAATGCGCCCTGCACATCTTTGTAAATGACCTCGATATCGGATAACGCCGTTTTCGTTGATGGATCCCAGTTGATGATGTATTCGCCGCGATAAATCAAGCCCTTGTTATAAAGCGAAACGAACACTTCGCGCACTGCTTTTGAAAGACCTTCATCCAGGGTGAAGCGTTCCCGGTTATAATCAAGTCCAAGACCTAGCTTTGACCATTGTTCACGGATATGGCTCGCATATTCCTCTTTCCATTTCCATGTCTCTTCCACGAATTTTTCACGCCCAAGGTCATAACGGCTCACGCCATCCGCACGAAGTTTCTGTTCTACTTTCGCTTGAGTGGCAATACCGGCATGGTCCATTCCTGGTAACCATAAAACATCATAGCCTTGCATCCTTTTCATGCGTGTCAATATATCTTGAAGTGTCGTATCCCAAGCGTGGCCAAGATGCAGCTTACCTGTAACGTTAGGCGGCGGGATGACAATCGTGTATGGTTCTTTTTTATCGTCACCCGTCGTTTCGAAAAACTTTCCATCAAGCCACCATTTGTAGCGGCCTTTCTCTATCGTCTGCGGATCATATTTAGTCGGCATTGAAATTTGGTTCTCTTCCATATCATTTCCTCCTTTTGGGCATAAAAAAAACTTCCATCATCTCAAAAGGACGAAGGAAGTTGTTCGCGGTGCCACCTTTTTTCCGAAAAAGAAAAAAATCCCTTTCGGCTCTCAAATCGGATAACGGCTCTTCACCGGCCTTCGCTACTAAGAAGTTCACGAAGACTGCTCGCGGACGACTTCGGATGCTGCTGCCTGGAAACCTCGCACCAATTTGGTTTCCTCTCTGAAAAGTGCATTTCATCTTACTATTTCCGGTCTTTGCATTGATTTATATTCATATGTAAAAACATTGAATGCATATAGTATATAGTACAAAAAACATGGGGCTCCAGTCAATCATCTTTTCGCTTACTTACTCAGGAATCATCCCATTTGATGCATTCATGTTCATTTTTCTTTATTTTATCCTCCAGAAACAGTGAATGTGACGGCTGTTTCACCTTTTTCACTGCCCACCCATAGAATATAAGAAGTCCTAAAAAGGAAGGTAATAATATGAAGCGAAGATATACTCCCTATACTTTACCGCCTTGGGTGAAAAAATTCCGCGGTGTCTGCCAGCAGTTCATCGTCCCCTTTATCGTATTCCAAGGATTACGTACGCTGATTTTCCCGACTTTTTTCGATATGCTCCTGCTTATCGCGTTTATTTTCCTGGCCATGTCTTTGTATTTCGAATGGATTTAATTATTCCCTTACAGCAAAAAAATATACATGACTGGAGATGATCCAATCATGTATATTTAGCTTGGGGGTGATTGTTCTTCTTTGGCAGCCTCGGCAGCCGCCTTTTTCTTCTGTTCGATTTCTTCGATTCTCATCACCATATATTCAATATTTTTCAATAGCCAAAATTGCCGCTGAAGTTGCGTGACATTATCAAGCTCTGAACGATGGCCCCTGCCATCGGAATAACCCTTCACTAATTCCAAAGCTGATCCAGGGAATGCCAGATAACTTTGCATGAGCAATAACTCTTCTTCTTTTAACGGAAAATAACGAAAATAGTTATATAGCCAGTCAACACAGTCATCGCATTGGACAGGATAGGTCCTGGCCGATTTAACGAGAAATGGCAGTAAATCGAAATGCGGCGGAGCCGTATTCGAATTCTCAAAATTGATGAAGTAGCCATATCCCCGCTCATCATAAACGAAATGCTTCAAAGAAACCTTTCCGTGCGTTACCACGGTTCGAACCTTTTCACTATCCTTCGTTTTTTCATACCAGGTTTCAAACTTCTTGATCGAGTACTTCAGCGCCTGTGAAATATCAGTGTAGAAAGAACAAACCGTCAGTTCGAATGGAGACATATACCACTTCTTTTCACAGCTGACAATATACTCTTCTATAAATTCCTTTTCGTTATTCCAGGCATCAAGCGTCCGCTCATAATGTGCTTCCCGTTCCTCAATATCCACTTGTATTTCCTTAACGGAAAGTGTATGCATCCGAGCAAGCTCCCTGAACAATTGCTTATGCTTTTCATCGCGCTCCCCGTCCCTTTCATCATTGAGCCAGGGCATCAGGTAATACAAACGTCCATTATGAAGAACGGCGTAACGCTGATCCATCGTTTGATAAATGGGAACGATTCGATTATAGCCGCGATGGTACAGTTTTTGAACATTTTTGATAAAATCAATGCCGTTATGCGGTGACATGGATTTCAAGGCAAATGTACCGCGATCACTGTATACTTTTTTTACACGCCCGAAGTCCTCAATATATTGTACATACATGGCATATTCCTTCAATACGGTCTCCGTGTCCCGATCCCGATTGGCAGGCTGCTGATTCTCGTTTTCCCTCACGAGACTCACTCACTTTCTCTAAAAAAACTAAACAATCCGCTTCCTCTAGCATTTAAAAAACAGGAGCAGAGCATATGCCCTGCTCTCTGTCCCGGTCAATTCTTATACGCAACCGCCTTCGGTATATAAATGACTTGCCCTTCATGGACGTTCTGATTCGACTCCAATTCATTGCTGAAAAGGATCGATTGAACCGTAACATCATATCGTTGAGCCAAGTCATCAAGCGTTTCCCCTTGCTGAACAATGCAAACCTTCATCCTTACCAGTTCTTCTTCTTGTTTCCGTCCGAATAAATCCATGATGGAAAGCTGCTTTTCATCATGATCGGCCGTTTCTTTTTCATCACGTTCCGCTGCTTGTTTCCTGCCTTTGAAACTCTTACCCTCCTTAGCCGGAGGCGCAGGTCTTTCCCTCTTTTTGAATAGATCGCTTATGGACGAATTGGATTCCTCTTCCTGCTCCACCTTAACATTCTCATTAAGGATAGGACCCGCTGTAACGGCATCGTCTTCCTGCCGGATGACATCCTCGGTTTCTACATTTAAAACTGGGCTACTTTCATGATTGGTTGCTTGACTTGGCTCTTCTTCTACATCTTCTATAAATGTCACTCTAGGAATCTCCAAGGAATCCTGCCTGCTTGGTTCTTCCTCCAATTTTGCCTCTCCCATGGAAGGTACCTTTTCCGGGGAGTCAGGCGGATCACCAATTACTTCTTCCTCTACAGCTTCAGCTTCTTCCTGTCTATGCACTTCCGTTTCCCATTCCTCCTCTTCAGGATATGGTGAAACAGGAATTTCAAAAACGGGAGCATTATGCTGATCGCTTAAATAAATCGGTTCCTCTTCTTCTTCTTCATTTGCTTCAGAAACCCGTTTTGACTCTGCAGAAAAAGGCGCGTATAACTCTTCTTCCTCCTCATCACGGAAAACGGGCTGAAAATCCGGGATTGGCGGCACTGCGGCTGCATAAGGAATATATGACTCATTTTCCCCATCCGTTTCTTCCTGATCCTCCGTTTCCCCAACTTCCTGCTCAGTATCAAACCGTTCTTCCACATATGAATCATTATAGATTCCGGTTATCAAAAGGTCCGCCTGCAATTTCAAGCAGTTATGCTCTGGCATGGCATAATCAAAGCTTTGAATCGAGACATCAACCTCATCCAAAGAGGCAATCCGATTATTCGGAATCGTTATATCAACCGGAAAACGGTGTGTGAACTCATTAAGTCCATTGGGATGCCTCTCGACCTTTTGAACCGCTTTTGGCAAAAAGGTCTGCGAAAACTCCTCTTCTTCACCATTTTGCGAGTCTTTGTATTCACCGCTTAAATCCAACGAGCCTCGTATAAAAACATATTGATCACTTTCTTGAATCGACACATTTGGATCAAGGGAAATAGAGTATAGCTCAGCCACTTCCTGTCCCTTCTGGAACCAAACGGATTCCTCTAAAGAAAATCGTAAATACGATTCATTTTCTTGCGACAAGACAACTCCTCCTTTCAGCTTCATGAAACGGTACCTATACCAATATCAATCTATGAAGGGAGGAAGCTGTTTATTCCTTAATTCATTTGCAGCTCTCCTTAGATATTCCCTGAATTAAAAGAAAGAGGTTCAATTTTCAGGCTAAATCAAGCGGGAATAACAATCAGCTTGAAAAACCCGCTCGGCATACCGCCATATTAATTCCCAACAGCCTATTAATTCTGCTTTCTACCAATTATTTCGACCTACCTCCAATTAATTCGGCCGTGAACGTTAAATTCGGTTCTTACACATACGGATTGAATTCAAAAAAACTGGCTGCATTTCTCCAAAAGTTTTTGGAAAAATGGCAGCCAGTTCAAATTTATCATTATCGATTATCGCGGTAGCTCCTGAAGCCTTGAATCATTTTTTTAATTTGGCAAAAGCCTGTTCTGCCGCAGCAATGGTTTTTTCGATATCTTCATCACTATGTGCAGTGGAAAGGAATAACCCTTCAAACTGTGACGGCGGCAAGTAGATGCCTTGATTCGCCATTTCCCTATAGTAGGAAGCAAAGAACTCTAAATCGGATGTTTTTGCTGTATCATAGTTTACGACATCCTCATTAGTAAAGAAAAGTCCAATCATGGAGCCGGCACGGTTGAATGTATGGGGAACACCGTACTTATCCGCTGCCGCTCCAATTCTTTTTTCGAGCATATCCCCTTTTCGAGTGAACTCAACATAAGATTCTGGAGTCAATTGGCTCAGCGTTTCAAGGCCGGCCGTCATGGCAAGAGGATTACCGGACAATGTTCCCGCTTGATAGATTGTCCCACTCGGGGCAATTTGTTCCATGAATTCGCGCTTGCCTCCGAATGCTCCGACAGGCAAGCCGCCGCCAATTACTTTCCCAAGGCAAGTCAGGTCAGGTACGATGCCAAAATAGCCTTGTGCACAATTATAGCCGACACGGAACCCTGTCATGACTTCGTCAAAGATCAATAAAGCCCCGTATTGGGTCGTCACTTCACGTAAGCCTTCGAGGAAACCAGGTTGTGGCGGAACCACACCCATATTCCCTGCAACAGGTTCTACGATGATACAGGCGATGTCTTCGCCAAATTGTTCAAACGCATATTTGGTTGCAGCAAGATCATTATATGCTACGGTAATCGTATTTTTTGCAATGCCTTCCGGTACACCAGGGCTATCCGGTAAACCTAATGTTGCAACGCCGGAACCCGCTTTGATCAGCAATGAATCGCCATGGCCATGATAGGAACCTTCGAATTTCAGGATTTTATCACGGCCTGTAATGCCTCGTGCCAGCCTTAGCGCACTCATCGTCGCTTCGGT
Organism: Peribacillus sp. S4; assembly: GCF_046715815.1. Lineage (NCBI taxonomy): Bacteria > Bacillati > Bacillota > Bacilli > Caryophanales > Bacillaceae > Peribacillus > Peribacillus sp. S4. Next base: position 3,956,818 of record NZ_CP175708.1, read on the forward strand.
TCCTGATGATACCATCCGGATCATTTCAATCGAAGGCACCCGTTCCATGACCAGCTTGGCCAGTTCATTCTCAATCAGTGTAGAGGTTCCAAAGCTTGTACCTGACTCCGCTACTTTTTTCAATGATTCCACGACACGGTCATTCGTGTGACCCAGGATGAGCGGTCCCCATGAAAGAACATAGTCGATATATTCATTTCCATCGATATCATACATTTTCGAGCCTTTTCCACGCTCCATGAAAATGGGATCCATGTCCACAGATTTGAAGGCACGTACCGGGCTGTTCACGCCGCCTGGCATCAAATTTTTTGCTTCGGCAAAAGCTTTTTTCGATTTTTCATATGACCGCATGATTCAATCCCCTTTTTCCATTACAGGTTATATTTGTTTATCATTGATTATCTTCGTTAATCCAGCGTGCTACCTCTTTTGAAAAATACGTGATGATCAAGTCGGAACCTGCGCGTTTCAAGCCTGTCAGCATTTCCATCACTATCGCTTTTTCATCAATCCAGCCGTTTTGGGCAGCAGCTTTGACCATTGAATATTCACCGCTGACATTATAGGAAACGATCGGAAGATTAAAGTTATTCTTAACGTCCCTGATGATGTCCATGTAGGAAAGGGCCGGTTTCACGATTAGGAAGTCCGCACCTTCAGCAACATCGCTTTCAGCTTCACGAAACGCTTCAAGGCGATTGGCGGGATCCATTTGGTAAGTTTTCCTGTCGCCAAATTGCGGCGCACCATTCGCGGCATCACGGAATGGGCCGTAAAAAGCCGAAGCATATTTCACCGCATAGGACATGATCGGAATATCTTCATAACCCGCTTCATCCAGACCTGCACGGATGGCCGCAACGAAACCGTCCATCATATTGGAAGGCGCAATGATGTCTGCGCCGGCCTCAGCCTGGCTGATTGCCGTTTTGGCAAGAAGGTCAAGAGAAGCGTCATTAAGGATTTTTTCCCCTTCAACGACCCCACAATGGCCATGGCTTGTATACTCGCAAAGGCAGGTATCCGCTATGACAATAACTTCAGGATATTGTTTTTTAATAAAGCGGGTTGCTTCTTGCACAAGTCCGTTGTGATGAAATGCCCCTGTTCCCTGTTCGTCTTTATCATGATCAAAAGGGACACCGAATAAAATGACTGATTTAATGCCCAGACTCACGACTTCATCCATTTCGGCACCCAGATTATCCATGGATAGCTGATAGATACCTGGCATGGAGTTGATTTCATTTTTCACATTTTTCCCATCGATTACGAAGATCGGATAAATCAAATCCTCTTTATGCAATTGTGTTTCACGGACTAAAGCCCTCATGCCAGCACTTGCACGCAAGCGGCGGTGGCGATTGAATGGAATGTTTTTCATTTGAAAGTTCCTCCCTGTTTATTTCTTTTCAAGATAAAGCGTATTAACTCCGCAACCATGGCATCCGTCGTATAAACATCTGGACAGACATCGACGGATAGCCCATGTTTTTCAGCCGTTTTAGCGGCAATCGGCCCGATGCAGGCGATGATGATCCGGTCTATGTATGTATCCAATTCATGGCTTTTCATGATCTGTAAAAAATGATTGACCGTCGATGAACTCGTAAAGGTCATGATGTCGATTTCATGGTTCTTTATAAGCTGCACCAGTTTTTTTTCACTGCTTCGAGGAAGCACTGTATGATAAATTATCACTTCATCACAGATTGCTCCAGCTTCATTGATCGCCTCCGCTATAACCGCCCTTGCGAGATTTCCTTTTGCCAGCAACACTCGGGCACCCGGATCTAGCAGGGTATTGAACTCCGCCACGAACCCTTCGGCAACAAACTGAGCTGGAACGAAATCCGCCTTATAACCATGCCGTTTCAGGGCAGCTTCTGTTTTGGAGCCGATTACGGCTATTTTCGGAAGCTTCAAAGGCTGGTTTCCAAGAAGCTTAAAGAAGAAATCCACCCCATTTTGACTGGTCAGAATGATCCAGTCATATGTAAGCAACTCTTCAAACCGCTGATGCACATCTTCCATATGATCTGGAAGGGTGAACTCAAGCAATGGCACAAGAAGCGGCGTTCCGCCATTTTTTTCGATCGACTCTTTTAAACCATCTGCCTGTCCTTTCCCTCTGGTGATCAATACCTGATAATCCTTAAGAGGTTGAACTGGGTTCATTACTGATCAAGCTCTTCTTTTACGCGATCGATCAATTCTTTACCGCCCATTTCGCTAATCTGTTTGGCAGCAGCATGCCCAACCGCCTCTGGATCAGCACCTTCAACCATTTCTTTATATATCACCTTTCCATCCGGGGCAGCGACCAAAGCCGTCAAGGAAACGGACCCATTATCTTTTGCCACCGCAAATCCAGCAATCGGCACCTGGCATCCGCCTTCCATTTTATCCAAAAAGGCACGTTCCGCTTCAACCGTCCTTTTCGTTTTTTCACAGGTCAATTTCGCAAGTTCCGCCAGCAGTTCTTTGTCGTCTTCACGGCATTCAATGGAAAGAGCTCCTTGTCCAACTGCCGGAATGCAAATATCTTCATCTAAAAATTCCGTTACGATGTCCTGCTCCCAACCCATTCTTGATAGTCCGGCTGCCGCTAAAATGATAGCATCATAATCTTCCGTTTTCAGCTTATTCAGACGGGTATCGATATTTCCGCGAATCCATTTAATTTCAAGGTCCGGCCTTCTAGCCAAAATTTGTGCGCCACGCCGCAAGCTGCTTGTACCTATGATGGAACCGGGCTTCAGTTCGGAAAGGGTTTCATGGTTCTTTGAAATCAAGGCATCCCGATGATCCTCCCTCGGTGGTATGCAGCCGATCGTCAAACCTTGAGGCAGCACTGCCGGCATATCCTTCATACTATGTACGGCCATATCAATTTCTTTATCCAGCATCGCTTGTTCGATTTCTTTAACGAATAAGCCCTTTCCGCCGACCTTGGAAAGTGTTACATCAAGGATTTGGTCACCCTTTGTGACAATTTCCTTCACCTCGAACTCGTATGGGACCCCAAGTCCTTTAAGTTGATCGATCACCCAGTTCGTTTGGGTGATCGCTAATTTACTACGTCTTGAACCGACAATTATTTTTCTCATAGTTTCCTCCTATGTATTCCAAAAATGGAATGTTGAAAGGCTTCCGAAAAGGAAAAAGTTAATTAACACAATCATGAAAGATCCAATATTCAGAAAGGCTAGCGTCCTTCCATACATTTGTTTCCGAATCTTCAAGTATAAAAACACACTGTAAGCAATAAGCAAAATAAATGAGCCGATGATCTTCATGTCCAGCCAGGATACCCCAGGGACTTTTATATAAGCCCATTGAATCCCGAGGATGAGGGAGACCACCAATAATGGAACACCTATAACTGCGAGGACATAGGACATATGCTCGAGCTTTGTTAAATCGCCGAGTCGAAGCAGGCGTTTTCCCCACTTCTTCCGTTTCAATAAATCATATTGAATTAAGTATAAAACTGAAAAAACGAAAGAAAGCGTGAATGCCCCATATGATAGGATCGCAAAAGTGATATGTATGAGCAATAGCTCTGAAACCAGGCGCTGTGCAAGCACTTGAGATTCTATCTGAACAGGTGCAAAGGTATGGATGGCCATAACCATGAAACCTAATACATTCGTAAAAAAGACCGTAAAATCGACTCTTAGCAATCGGTTAATGATCAATGATAGCGATATGAGGACCCATGCATAAAAATATAAGCCTTCAAAAATCGTCAATACCGGGAACCTTCCCGTTTTCAACACATACAGAAACAAAAAAATTGTTTGCAGCACCCAAACAATAGAAAGCAACCAGAAGGCGACCCTGTTCGCCTTCTGGTTATTATTAAGGAAATCAATAAAGTATAAAAGCATACTGATGGCATACAGCAAAACAGTGGCTTCATGCAATCTTGTCATTAGTAATTCCATATCTACCTCATTACTGGACAGGAACTGGATTCAATAGGGATGACTTGGAGCTGTTCCGTTCTTTTTCATCCCCAACCAGCTGGTCTTCAATCAATTCCTCTAAATGGAAGATTTTCACGAAATTATTTAATTGCTCTTTTGCATTCGGCTCATCTGCCAGCTCTTTTGCATAAAGTATCGGATCTTTCAGCATTTGGTTGATGATGCTTTTCGTATGCTTGTTCAGGACTTTTTTGTCACGTTCGCTCAAATGCGGAAGCTTTCTTTCGATGCTTTCCATCGTTTCCTTTTGTATCGATAGGGATTTTTCCCGTAAAGAAGAAATGACGGGAACCACACCAAGTAAATTAATCCACTGGTTGAAGTCCACGATTTCTGATTCGATCATCATTTCTATTTTCTCGGCAGCTTTTTTACGTTCTTCGATATTGGCTTGCACGATCCCTTCCAGATCGTCAATGTCATACAAGAAGACATTTTCCAGCTCGGCCAATGTTGGATCGAGGTCACGCGGCACTGCGATATCGACCATGAAAATAGGACGGCCCTTACGAAGCTTATTGACGAATGACATCATTTCTTTTGTTACAAGAAGATCTTTTGCACCAGTGGAAGTAATCAGGATATCGGTATCCACTAAAGCGCATTGAAGCTCTTGCAGCTGTTTGGCCGTACCATTGAATCTCTCAGCCAGGTCGACCGCTTTCTGAAAGGTGCGGTTAATGACCGTAATACTGTCGGCGCCATTGCTATGCAGATTTTGAATGGCCAGCTCACCCATCTTACCGGCCCCAAGAATCAAGACATTCTTGCCATTCAGGCCTCCAAAGATTTTTTTTGCAAGCTCGACTGCCGCATAGCTGACGGAAACGGCATTGGTATTGATTTCGGTTTCCGAATGAGCTTTTTTAGCTAATGTAAGGGCTTGCTTGAAGAGATGGTTAAAAACGGTACCGATCGTATCTTCCTTCTGCCCTAACAAATAGCTTGAACGTACTTGTCCCAAAATCTGAGTTTCTCCCAGTATCATGGAATTCAAACCGCAGGTAACTGAAAATAAATGCTCGACAGCCCCATCGCCTTCATAAATGAACAGATATTTAGAAAATTCTTCTTTATCGATTTTAAACCATTCCGAAAGAAATTCCTTGATATAATACCTGCTTGTATGGAGCTGGTCCCCGACCGCATAGATTTCCGTCCTGTTACATGTTGAAATAATAATATTTTCCAAGATGCTTTTTTTATTTTTAAGAGCTTTCATTGCCTCGGCAAGTTCGGCTTCGTTAAACGATAGTTTTTCCCGAATTTCTACAGGGGCAGTTTTGTAATTTATACCAACCGCTAGAATATGCATCCTTTTGTTTTGCACCCCCAAAATTTTTCATGTAAATTAATTATACCATGTACTAAAATGGATTCACGCAAATAATATGAACAGTTTATGAAAACATATGCTACCATGAAAAGACAGCCAAAACGCCTCAATGCTACAAAAGGTGTCTAAGCGGGATTTGTAAAGTTACATACATATTTCGACATTGTGTACAAAAGTACCATATCAAAAATGGCAAAAAACTTCAAGTAATCGAATTGCATAGGAGGATAAAATGAAAACGCAACGTATTTTCCCAGGAATCGTTTTAATCGGTTTCGGGCTCTATTTTTTTCTTGAACATTCCCAAATCGAAATCTTTCCGGGCTTTTTCAGCTGGCCCACTTTATTATGTATTGTCGGTGCCGCCTTCCTGATTCAGGCATATAGCGGTAATGAATATGAGTCCATCCTGCCAGGCGTCATCTTACTTGGGTTCGGTGCCCACTTCCACATCGCCGAGAACCTGGAGATTTGGCCGGATGATATAGGTATCTTTATTTTAATCATCTCACTGGGATTTATTCTCCGGGCACGTAAAACAAATTCTGGAATGTTTCACGGGATGGTCATATTCATCGTCTCGATCACATTCTTATTCTACGATAAAATCACAACGTCTTTCGGGATTGTTGAAACAACCACCGCGAACATCGAAAGGTTTTGGCCCTTTGCCTTGATGGCGATCGGCATTTATTTTTTGGTTCGAAAAAAGTGAAGATTTTCGATTACATAATGAAAAAGGGTATTCCAGATGCGGAATACCCTTTTCTTTTACATATATTTCTTAAGGACGCCCCATGCTTGTTCCTTACCTTCGCCTGTTTCACCAGAGAATAGAAGCAATTCATCTTCTTTTTCCATATTTAACGTTTGGCGCGTGATTTTCAAGTGTTTCTGCCATTTGCCTTTTGGAATTTTATCCGCTTTGGTGGCAATGACGATCCGGGGCAGGTCATAATGCTTCAGGAATTCATACATTGCGATATCATCCTTTGTCGGCGGATGACGCAAATCGACGATCAGAAGCGCAGCGCGGAGCTGGTCACGGGAAGTGAAGTACGTTTCGATCATCTTCCCCCAAGCATCACGCTCCGTCTTGGATACTTTTGCATAACCATAACCCGGTACATCCACAAAATGGAGTGCTTCATTTATGATATAAAAATTCAAGGTCTGCGTCTTACCCGGTTTAGAGGATGTGCGCGCCAAGTTTTTTCGATTGATCATTTTGTTGATGAAACTGGACTTCCCAACGTTGGAACGGCCTGCCAAGGCAAATTCCGGTATTGGAGTATTGGGATATTGTTCAGGCTTCACAGCACTGATGACAATATCTGAACTTGTTACTTTCATTCGTTCACACCTACCAATGCATGCTCAAGGACTTCATCGACGTGTGAAACTGGAACAAATGTTAATGCTTTACGGACACTTTCCGGGATATCATCAATATCCTTTTCGTTATTTTGCGGGATGATGATTTTCGTAAGTCCTGCGCGATGGGCCGCTAAAGATTTTTCTTTAAGCCCGCCGATCGGAAGAACCCGTCCGCGTAATGTAATTTCGCCTGTCATGCCTACCTCTTTTCTGATCGGCCTATTTGTAAGGGCCGATATTAACGCTGTTGCAATCGTGATGCCTGCAGAAGGGCCATCTTTTGGAACCGCACCTTCGGGGACATGAATATGAATATCATATTTTTCATGGAAGTTCGCATCAATCTGAAGTTTCTCGGTTTTTGAACGGACATAACTGAAAGCAGCCTGGGCTGACTCTTTCATTACATCGCCAAGCTTTCCTGTCAGGATCAGCTTCCCTTTACCTGGTGATAAGGAAACCTCGATTTGCAGCGTATCGCCACCTACCGACGTGTATGCTAAACCATTAGCTACACCAACTTGGTTCTCGACCTCCGCCTGTCCATAATGGAACATGGTTTTCCCTAAAAACTCCTCGACATTCTTTTCAGCGATGACGACCCGCTTTTTATCTCCGGACACGATGATTTTTGCAGTCTTCCGACAGATGCCTGCAAGCTGTCGTTCCAGACTCCGAACACCGGCTTCCCGAGTATAGTAACGGATGATTTTTGTAAGTGCTTCCTCACGGACTTGCAATTGTGTCTTCAATAAACCATGGTTTTCAAGCTGTCTAGGCAGCAAGTGATCCTTGGCTATATGAAGTTTCTCTATCTCAGTATAACCTGCAATCGAAATGATTTCCATACGATCACGAAGCGGACCAGGAATCGACCCCAGATTATTTGCCGTTGCGACGAACATGACTTTGGAAAGATCGTAGGTTTCTTCAATATAATGATCACTGAAATTATGATTTTGCTCTGGATCGAGCACCTCAAGCATCGCTGCAGATGGATCTCCCCTAAAGTCATTGGACATCTTATCCACTTCGTCCAGTAAAAAGACCGGATTTATCGTTCCAGCTTTTTTCATGCCTTGAATGATCCGTCCCGGCATTGCCCCTACATATGTGCGGCGATGTCCGCGGATTTCTGATTCATCGCGCACCCCACCTAAAGATATACGGACGAAATTCCTATTCAGGGATGAAGCGATCGATTTAGCCAAGCTCGTTTTCCCGACTCCTGGCGGTCCCACCAAGCAAAGGATCGGTCCCTTCAATGATTTGGTCAATTGCTGTACGGCCAAATACTCAAGCACACGCTCCTTCACCTTTTCCAAACCATGGTGGTCCTGGTTCAGGACTTTTTCGGCTTTATGAATATTCAAGTCATCTTTGGTCGCTTTGGTCCAAGGAAGAGAGATCAGCCATTCGATATAATTGCGGATCACAGAGCTTTCAGCTGAGCTCGAAGGAACTTTTTCATAACGGTCCAATTCCTTTAATGCCGTTTCTTTGATATGCTCAGGCATATCCGCTTCTTCTATCTTTTCGTTCAGGACTTCAATTTCCCCTGTTTTTCCTTCTTTATCGCCCAATTCCTTTTGGATCGCTTTCATTTGCTCTCGTAAATAATATTCCTTTTGAGTCCGTTCCATCGATCGTTTAACACGCTGGCCGATCTTTTTCTCGAGAAAAAGAACTTCTTTTTCGTTATTGATGATCTCGATTACACGGCTAAGACGCTCTTTCATATCAATGGTCTCAAGCACTTCTTGCTTCTCCTTCAATTTCAAAGGCAAATGGGAAGCGATTATATCCGCTAATCGCCCAGGCTCTTCAATATCCGAAGTGGACGAAAACGTTTCACCGGTTATTTTCTTGGACATTTTTATGTATTGTTCAAAATAATCCAGTAGTGTGCGCATTAATGCTTGATGTTCAGCATCCTTTTCATCACTGTCTTCATATATTTTAATCTTGGCACCATAATGTGTCTCATAATCGTAAAATTCCATGACTTCTGCGCGGTTCAACCCTTCCACCAACACCCGGATTGTACCATTCGGAAGCTTCAACATCTGTTTTACCTTTGTTAAAGTTCCCATTGTAAATAAATCTTCTTCACCTGGTTCGTCCAACGAAACATCTTGTTGTGTCGTCAAAAATATAAGATGGTCTTCCACCATTGCTTTCTCAAGGGCTTGTACCGATTTATCTCGGCCTACATCTAAATGAAGTACCATCGTTGGATATACAAGCAGTCCTCTAAGCGGCAGGAGGGGGACGATGATTTCTTTATCAGTCATTTCCTGACACCTCCATCTAATTAGTATCGTCGTTGTAAACTATTTACCCATGTTCTCAACCTTTTAACAATTCTATCCTATTTATATAGAAGTGTCTATTCGTTTACCTTAACACGTTTCGACTGCTATTATTATCTCCAATATTAGATAAAAAAGCACGCCTGAATGCGTGTTTATTTTTTACGGCAGGGTGGCCGGGAACGCCAATTTTGTCCTTAAAATGCCCCGGTTCTATTTTTAGCCGGGGCATATCCTTTATACACTTTCTTTTTTTGATAGGTCCAAGGTTGTGAGGATTTGTTCCGACATCAATTCTTTCTTCAGTGCCTGATCCAGCACTTCTTTCACATTCGAAACAGGAATGATCTCTATATCCTTGATTTCAGATAGAAGCGGCTGCATGTTTTCGGCTGGGATGATTACCTTTTTTGCCCCGGCAAGTTTAGCCGCCTTGATTTTCGGAATGACACCGCCGATCGGTTTAACGCCAGCATGAATGCTTATTTCCCCAGTCATCGCCACAGTGTGGTCAACAGGGATTTTATATATGGCCGAGTATATGCCTGTGGCCATTGCAATCCCTGCAGAAGGGCCATCCACTGGACTTCCGCCCGGAAAGTTCACATGGATATCGAATTGATTGGCAGGCACTCCCATCGAGCGTAATACCGTAATGACATTTTCAATCGAACCTTTCGCCATGCTCTTGCGTCGAACCGATTTGCCACTCCCGCCGCCGATACTTTCTTCCTCAACGATACCGGTAATGTTTATCGAACCTTTTTCATCAGATGCAGCCATTACCGTAACCTCTATTTCCAGCAATGCCCCGCTGTTTGGACCATAGACTGCAAGGCCGTTGACAAGGCCTATTTTGGATTTCGCTTCTATTTTCCTGTCCATTCTTTGGGTCAGCTGGCTGCTATGGGCCATCCAATCTATATCTTCTTCCCTGATGAAAGTCCTGTTTTCATTAATTGAGATTCCTGCAAGAGTCTGAATCATGTTGACAGCTTCCCTGCCATTTCGGGCATAATCCGAAATCGATTCCAAGCCTTTATCACTGATGGTGATCCCCACTTTATCTGAGGCATTCTTGGCCACGGCGATTATTTCTTCCCGGTCCAGTTCACGGAAAAACACTTCTATGCATCTTGAACGTATCGCAGGCGCGATTTCATTTGGCGTTCTTGTTGTGGCACCAATCAACCGAAAGTCAGCCGGCAGTCCATTTTTAAAAATATCATGGATGTGAGTGGGAATATTTTGATTTTCCTCTTGATAATAGGCACTTTCCAGAAAAACCTTACGATCTTCCAATACCTTTAAAAGTTTATTCATCTGTATCGGATGAAGCTCCCCTATTTCATCTATGAATAGTACGCCTCCATGTGCATTGCTGACTGCACCCTGCTTTGGCTGCGGAATTCCTGCCTGTCCCATTGCCCCGGCTCCTTGGTAGATTGGATCGTGCACAGAACCGATGAGCGGATCGGCAATCCCTCGTTCATCGAACCTGGCTGTGGTGGCGTCCAATTCAACAAAAACGGCAGAGTTCTTAAAAGGGGACTTGCCATTTTTCTTCGCCTCTTCCAAAACAAGTCTGGCAGCAGCCGTTTTCCCCACCCCCGGAGGACCGTAAATTATCACATGCTGGGGATTCGGCCCACATAAAGCAGCTTTTAAAGATTTAATCCCATCTTCTTGACCGATGATTTCATTAAATGTGCTTGGTCTAACCTTTTCTGCCAATGGTTCTGTTAACGAAATCGATCTCATCTTCCGTAATTGGTCCATCTCCTTACGTGAATCACGGTCAATGGAAACTTTTTGTGTCCGCTGGCCTTTCAATAAGTTCAAAAAATACAATCCAATAATAATCCCAAAAAACAGCTGGATAAACAACGCCAATCCTGTCCAATTCATCTTATTCCCTCCTGCACTCTCCTAGTTTGTCATTTCTGTTAGTATCTCCTTTGGAAGGGCGAAATTATCCAAGAAATTCGTGTTGAAAAATTGGCGTTTTTATCCTAAATACAACAATTTAGAAAAAAGGGAAAAGAAAAAGACTGCCAGGATGAACTGGCAGTCTCAGACTGTAAACAACTCGAAATTATCTGGTTTTACCCTACTGTTTTGAGGTTTTAACGTTGATTTCCACTGCAGGCACTCGCTTTCCGCGGGTGGTCTGCGCCTGCGGGATCTCCCTCGGACGCGTATTCCCGCAGGAGTCTCGTACCTTCCGTTACAATCAACTTTGGTTTAAAAACAAGGCTGTTTTCGCATACTTTGTTGCTATTTACGAAGTAGTGCAGTGTGGTTGATTTCCCCTCCAGGTGCTCGCTTTCCTTGGTGCGGGCGGTGAGCCTCCTCGTCGTAAACGCCTGTGGCGTCTCACCTGTCCCGCTGCTCCCGCAGGAGTCTCGTACCTTCCGTTCCAATCAACCTAAAATAGTTTCGTTTTAAAAACAACAATCTTTACGAAAAGAGCCAAAAACAAAAAGACTGCCAGCATTAACTGGCAGTCTTTCTTTTCCTTATTAATCAAGCAGATGTTTTCTTTTCTTGTCCTTTTATGGTTGTACCGTCTTTAAGGACGAGCTTTGGAGATTCATTTTTCGAAATCGTGCTGCCTGTAATTACACATTTTGCAACATCATCACGTGAAGGCAGATCGAACATCACTTCAAGGATGATGCCTTCGATGATGGAGCGCAGACCACGTGCACCAGTTTTGCGTTCAATTGCCTTTTTAGCAATTTCACTTAGCGCTTCTTGTTCGAATTCCAATTCAACATCGTCAAGCTCAAGTAATTTTTGATATTGTTTAACAAGGGCATTTTTCGGCTGTGTAAGAATCTCAATCAAAGCCGCTTCATCCAATTGCTCAAGAGTCGCAATTACCGGAAGACGTCCGATGAATTCCGGAATTAATCCGAAACGAAGCAAGTCTTCAGGAAGGACTTTGGAAAGCAATTCTTTTTCTGCAACATCATCCTTTTTCACGTCAGAGCCAAAACCAATGACTTTTTGCCCAAGACGGCGTTTGATGATCGGTTCGATGCCGTCAAAGGCACCGCCGCAGATGAACAAAATATTGGTCGTATCGATTTGGATGAATTCCTGATGTGGATGTTTACGTCCACCTTGAGGCGGAACGCTTGCAACCGTTCCTTCAAGAATTTTCAATAAAGCTTGTTGCACACCTTCACCAGACACGTCACGTGTAATGGAAGGATTTTCCGATTTACGGGCAACTTTATCGATTTCATCAATATAAATGATGCCTTTTTCCGCTTTTTCCACATCATAATCAGCTGCTTGGATTAATTTGAGAAGGATGTTTTCAACATCTTCCCCAACATATCCAGCTTCCGTCAAGGAAGTGGCATCAGCAATGGCAAAAGGAACATTGAGTAAACGTGCCAATGTTTGCGCAAGAAGGGTTTTCCCGCTTCCCGTCGGTCCGATTAGGGCGATGTTACTTTTAGAAAGCTCAACATCGTCGACTTTGCTATTGGAATTGATACGTTTATAATGGTTATAAACAGCTACAGCCAAAGATTTCTTTGCCTGTTCTTGTCCAATCACATATTCGTCAAGAATTTCGCGGATTTCCATAGGTTTAGGAACATCTCTGAATTCTACTTCTTCATCAGTTCCCAGCTCTTCCTCGACGATCTCCGTACAAAGTTCTATACACTCGTCACAAATATAGACACCTGGACCAGCAACCAGTTTACGGACTTGTTCTTGTGTTTTACCGCAAAAAGAACATTTTAACTGTCCTTTTTCATCATTAAATTTAAACATGTACGTTCACCCCTTTAAATACTCTTCCAACTCTATTACATAGCGGTACCTAATCGTAAAGAAAAAAAACTAGGCACACATCTGCTTAAACATTCCAAAATCCATAGTATGTTTTGCATTTTATCATGTTCTTGGAAGTTTAGTAACAAAAATGCTCACGGTCCGAGTTGTTAAATAAGTACAATAATCAATCAATATGTATTTGCCCTTTACCAGCATGCCCAAAACTTCGGATTTTTAAAAGCAGGATTTGCTGTATAAATATGTATATGCGGTATTAGAACTAATCTACACCGAAATCCAAAAAAAATCAATCAGGAATTAACCGATATTTAAAATTTACACTAATTCTCAATATGTATAAAACAAGGCACGATTACTCGCGCCTTGTTTTTTTAAAGGAAATATTTAAATCTACTTATTTATAAAAATTATTTTGCGTCAACTGTTTTGCTGTTTTCTACCAAGAAGTCAATTGCTTTCTTAATTTTAAGATCGCCTTTGATTCCTTCTAAGTTTCCAAGAGCTTGTTTGATCGCGTCAACTTCCATATTGTACATAGTAGCCATTTGTGCAAGTTCAGCTTCTACATCTTCGTCAGTCGCTTCAAGTTTTTCAACTTCTGCGATTGCTTCAAGAGTAAGGCTCGTACGAACTTGTCCTTCAGCTTCTTCTTTCATTTGCGCTTTTAAAGCTTCTTCGTCTTGACCTGAGAATTGGTAGTAAAGTTCCAAATTAAGACCTTGAGATTGGATGCGTTGAGAGAACTCATTCATCATGCGGTCAACTTCGTTTGAAATCATTGCTTCAGGAACGTCGATTTCTGCACCTTCAACAGCTTTACCAATTACAGTGTTTTGGATGAAGTTTTCTTCTTCATGTTTTTTGTCATGCTCTAATTTATGTTTTGTTTTTTCTTTAAGTTCAGCCAAAGTTTCCACTTCGTCGTCGACATCTTTCGCGAACTCATCATCCAACTCAGGAAGTTGTTTTGTTTTGATTTCGTGAATTTTCACTTTGAATACTGCTGGTTTACCTGCAAGTTCAGCAGCATGGTATTCTTCAGGGAATGTAACTTCGATATCTTTTTCAGCGCCAGTTTCAAGACCGACAAGTTGCTCTTCGAATCCTGGAATGAAAGAGTTTGAACCGATTTCCAATGAATGGTTTTCTGAAGCTCCGCCTTCGAATGCTTCACCGTCAACGAATCCTTCAAAGTCAAGAACAACCGTATCGCCTTCAGCGACTTGTCCTTCTTCTTTAACGACAAGTTCAGCTTGACGCTCTTGTAAAGTTTTCAATTCGTTTTCAACATCTTCGTCAGTTACTTCAGTATTGAATTTTTCAACTTCAACACCTTTGTAATCTCCCAATTTAACTTCAGGCTTAACTGTTACAGTTGCAGTGAAGATCAGGTTTTCGCCTTTTTCCATTTTCTCGATGTCGATTTCTGGACGATCTACAGGCTGAATTCCAGCTTCTTCGACAGCATTTGCGTAAGCATCTGGAAGAATGATATCAAGCGCATCTTGGTAAAGTGATTCTACGCCGAATTTTTTTTCGAACATTTGACGTGGCATTTTACCTTTACGGAAGCCAGGTACATTTACTTGTTTCACTACTTTTTTGAAAGCTGCGTCTAAACCTTCGTTTACTTTTGCAGCGTCAACTTCAATTGTTAGTACGCCTTGATTACCTTCTTGTTTTTCCCATTTTACAGACATGTGTTTCCCTCCAAAAATCTATATACTTCAATAATAAGCATTGGATGATTATGCTTTGCAAGTGTTAACAAGTCATCCTTCAAATATACCCCCAAAATAATGGGGAAATCGTCAAAATTAGACGAATTATACATTACAACCACTACATTATACCACAGGATTAATCTGTTACAACAGCAATAGCTTAAATAATAGGATAAGAAATTTCTTCAATTTCTTTTATATAGGAAAGAATATCCGCAACGCTTTCCTCATCTGCCTGGTAAAGATCCGCTAAGTCCCTCACGGAAACTTCCCCGGTCATGTACTCTTCCGCCAAGGCATGGTAGGCAGCTGCCCATGCAGGCAAGCTTTCAGGTCCTGGTTCAAAAGGAAACAATAAAAAAGAATGACGTTCAATCAAACTATGGACCATTTCATATAAGCTCGGATTATCCTGACTGATTTCCTCTTCGGCCAGTCCGGTCACCATCTTATAGAAGTCCGTCTCCTTCAATCTTTTCAATTCCCTTGGGATGACCGACTTCGATTGATTGAATTTCCTCACCGTCATTTCCTCGTTATACTCCTGGTCGATAAGGATGTTAAGGAGCATCGTTTTGAAAAAAGGATGTCCCTCATCTTTTTGGAGAAATTCTTCGATTTGAGGGATAAATGGTCGAATATTGATATTCGTGAGTTTTGAAATGACCATAAGCATTTCATTATCCGTTTTCCCTTCAAAAAGTTCATCCTCCTGCATTTCCTCTGAAAGCTGTTGATTTTGCCTTTCTTTCTCTTCTTTTTTATCCTCAATGGCCCTTTTACTGAACTGAAGCATCTTTTCGAAATGTTCCTCTTTATCAAAGGGAATTTGGTTTTCTTCAAATAACAGTTCGATCGTCGTGACCATTTCCTGATGCTCGCCTAATTGCAGCAGTACCATCAAATAAATATTGATCAGTTGAAAATAGTCGCCGATGCCTTTATTCAGCATCTCTATACACAACTCTTTTGCCTCCTGGTAATACTCAAGTTCAACTAGTGAGACCACCAGTCCCATGCAAACTTCATCATTTTCGGGCTCATACTCCCTGGCTTGGCTGAAAAGCTGTGCAGCCGCTTTAAAGTTCCTGTTACCAAGCTCATCCAGTCCTTTTACAATCAGCCTCTCACCGAGATTTGGAAAGGCGATAATCTTTGTTTCTCCGGCCTTCTTTTGGTTGTTCTCATCATCCATCCTATTTTCCGCCTCACCGTTCGCTTTTTGAGAAACAGTTTAGCATGTAATAGCTGGAAACACAAAAATTTATATGGGCGGATACCTTCTTTCCCGATAAAAAAAATCCCGTATCCTTTCAAATAAGAAAGGATAACGGGAAATGACTTTTTTCTATTAAATACTCGATACAGCCTTTTTTTGAGATTCATAGGCAGAAATCTCTTTATCATATTGAAGCGTTATCGAAATTTCATCCCAGCCTTTGACGAGCATTTCCTTCCAATATGGATGAATTTCAAAGCTCGTTTCAAACCCTTGACCATCTTTCAATGTCTGATTGGGAAGGTCGATAGTCAGCTCATAATCAGGTGCTGACACTCTCTCCATTAAATAGTTTACTTCAGGCTGGGTCAAAGCGATGGGGACCATGCCATTTTTCATGCAATTACTTTTAAAGATATCAGCATAAGACGGAGCGATGATGATATCGAACCCGTAGTCTTTCAAAGACCAAGGGGCATGCTCACGGGACGAACCGCAGCCAAAATTTTCACCTGCTATTAATATGGACGTGTTTTGATTATGGGGCTGATTCAATTCAAAATCAGGACGTTTCTTCCCGGTTTCATCAAAACGCCAGTTATAGAATAAAAATTCGCCAAATCCGCTTCGCTCAATCCTTTTTAAAAATTGCTTTGGAATGATTTGGTCCGTATCCACGTTTTTACGGTCAAGTGCCGCCGCTCTTCCTTTATATATAGTAATGGGTTCCATTTTCTGCACCTCCGGTTAATTCGTATTCTTATTGGACTTGTTCAGTTCTTTTCAAATTCCTAATATCGACAAATTTCCCATGAATGGCGGCCGCGGCAGCCATAGCCGGACTAACCAGGTGTGTTCTTGCCCCAGCTCCTTGCCTGCCTTCGAAGTTCCGATTGCTTGTGGAGGCACAATGCTCGCCGGCCGGAACCACGTCAGGGTTCATGCTCAGGCACATGCTGCAGCCCGATTCGCGCCATTCGAAGCCAGCAGATTTGAAAATTTCATCCAACCCTTCATCTTCCGCTTGCCTTTTGACGCTTTGTGAACCGGGAACGACCATCGCCCGAACCCCTTTTTGAACAGTTTGGCCATCGATCATTCCTGCGGCTTGCCGTAAGTCCTCAATGCGTGAATTGGTACACGATCCTATGAATACATGTTGTACGGGAATTTCCGTGATCGGCATCCCTTCCTCAAGGCCCATATACTCAATGGCTCGATTCAGTTCCTTAGGATCCATGATATCCTCTGCGAGGGTAGGTACTTTTCCGTCCACGCCACTAGCCATTCCAGGATTTGTCCCCCAGCTGACCATTGGTGAAATCAGGCTGCCATCAAGAATGATTTCTTGGTCATAAACAGCATCCTCATCACTGGAAAGTGACTTCCAGTCCTGAACACATTGCTCGAACTCTTCTCCTTTCGGCAAATATTTTCGGCCTTTCAAATAAGAGAACGTTGTTTCATCAGGAGCTACCAGCCCTGCTCTTGCCCCGCCTTCAATCGACATATTGCAGACCGTCATTCTTTCTTCCATTGACATATCCCGGAAAACTTCCCCGCAATACTCAATGATATGTCCCGTACCGAAATCGACGCCGAATTTGGAAATTACATATAAAATGACATCTTTCGCCATCACGCCATGACCAAGCTTGCCATTGACCTCAAGCTTCAATGTTTTGGGTTTTGTTTGCCATAGGGTTTGTGTGGCCAAAACATGCTCGACCTCACTCGTACCGATTCCAAATGCAATCGAGCCAAACGCACCATGCGTGGAAGTATGACTGTCTCCGCAGACAATCGTCATCCCTGGCTGTGTAAGCCCTAATTCAGGCCCGATAACGTGAACGATACCTTGATCCGGACTGTCTAAATCAGCAAGGCGGATACCGAACTCCTTACAGTTTTGCTCAAGCGCCTCTAGTTGTTTCCTTGCAATATCATCCTCGATGAAATAGCGATTAACGGTTGGCACATTATGATCCATTGTCGCGAAAGTACGATCGGGTCTCCTGACTTTCCGTCCTTTTAATCTCAATCCTTCAAATGCTTGCGGAGAGGTCACTTCATGAATATATTGTAGGTCTATATAAATTAAATCCGGTTTATTCTCCTCTTCATTTACAATATGGCGATCCCATATTTTCTCTATTATCGACTTACCCATCACTATCCCACCTCGATCAATCTTGTATTTTTTTTAAAAAACACGGCCTAATGTTAGGCCGTGAAAGAAGTTTATGCATAAGCTCCCATGATGTTGGAAATGGCTTCCTGGTCTAAAAGGTTTGCTTTTATTTCTGCAATCATCTCAGAGGTAGACGTAATTGTCGGTTGGCCATTTGCGATATCGCCTGTTCTCAAGCCATATTCAAGGACCGTTTCCACCGCCTGTTCAACTGCTTTCGCCTCATCTTCCAAACCAAAGGATAGACGCAGCATGGAAGCCGCCGATAAAATCGTCCCAATCGGATTAGCCAGGTTTTTGCCTGCGATATCCGGGGCAGAGCCATGAATCGGTTCATATAGATTAGGACCATTAGTAGATATGGAGGCGGAAGGAAGCATTCCAAGCGAGCCAGTCAATACCGACGCTTCATCGCTTAAAATATCGCCGAACATATTCTCCGTCACGATAATATCAAATTGTTTCGGGTTTTTGATCAATTGCATGGCTGCATTATCAACAAGCATATGTTCAAGGATTACATCCGGATAGTCCTTGGCAATTTCTTCAGCCGTCTCACGCCACATCCTGCTGGATTCAAGAACATTCGCTTTATCCACGGAAGTTACTTTTTTCTTGCGCTCCGATGCTAATGAAAAAGCAAGTTCGATGATGCGCTTCATTTCGCTTTTCTGATAGAAAAGTGTATCGACGACCGCTTCTTTCCCTTCTTTTTCAACGCGCTCACTTGGCTTTCCGAAATAAAGGCCGCCAGTTAGTTCCCTGACAATCACGAAATCCACATCTTCAATGAATTCCTTCTTAAGAGGAGAAGATTCCGACAAGCTGGAATAATAGCTGATTGGACGGATGTTAGCATAAAGATTCAAATCTTTTCGGATTTTCAACAAACCTCGTTCCGGTCTTAGGTGCGCAGGCTGGTCATCCCACTTAGGTCCTCCAACTGCCCCTAATAATACCGCATCGCTGTTTTTACAAATCTCCACTGTTTCATCCGGCAGGGGTGAACCTGTGCTATCGATGGCCCCTCCGCCAATCTCACCATATTGAAATTCAAAATCGTGTCCATATCTTTGGGCAACGGCTTCGAGGATTTCTACAGCGCCTCTTGTTACTTCTTTCCCGATGCCATCTCCTTGAAGCACCGCAATATTCCTTTTCATCGAAATCTCCCCTTCCTATTGTAATACTGCTTTTTCTTCCAGTTCCTTCATGATGATCACACGGTTAACAGCGTTCAAATACGCTTTGGCGGATGCTTCCAAGACGTCCTGATCAAGACCCCTGCCGCTTGTTTCCACACCGTTATAATCAATTTTCACAAAAACCTGTGCGAGGGCATCCATTCCGCCCCCCACCGATTGAATACGATAGTCCAGCAAGTTGATCTCTTTGCCCAAACATCTTTCAAGCGTGTTGTATAGGGCTTCTACACTTCCTGCACCTGTAGCCGCTTCCTGAATCTCTTCATTATCGCCTTTTTTTAGTGTGACCGTTGCAGTCGCCGTCTGATGGGTGCCATGTGAAATCTGTAAGGAAATCATGTCATAGAAACTGATATCCGTCGCTTTCTCTTCAAGCACCAGCGCAACGATATCTTCATCCGTCATGGTCTTTTTATTATCGGCCAATTCCTTGAACTGGACGAATAATGAGTTCATTTCCTCATCCGTCACCGTAAAATTCAACTCTTGTAATCTTTCTTTGAAGGCATGGCGTCCTGAATGCTTTCCTAAAACGAGTGAATTGGACGAAACCCCGACGAGTTCAGGTGATATGATTTCATATGTCGTTTTTTCTTTTAACACGCCATCCTGGTGAATGCCTGATTCATGTGCGTAAGCATTGGCACCAATAATGGCTTTATTAGCAGGAACTTGCATTCCCGTAAGGCGGCTGACCAAATCACTGGTCCTTTTAATTTCATTCAATACAAGACCCGTTTCCGCTTGATAAAAATCTTTACGGATGTAGAGTGCCATGGCCACTTCTTCAAGTGCCACGTTTCCGGCACGTTCACCAATTCCGTTGATTGTGCCTTCGACTTGCGTAGCCCCGCCTTCGATGGCAGCCAATGAATTGGCCGTCGCCATTCCAAGATCGTCATGACAGTGTGCAGATAAACTAACTTTTTCAATAGAAGGAACATGTTCACGAAGGTATCTGAAAATGTTGCCATATTCGATTGGAGCTGCATACCCTACTGTATCCGGGATGTTAATGACCTTGGCACCAGCCTGAATGACCGCTTCAACGATTTCAGCCAAATAGTCAAGTTCCGTGCGGCTTGCATCTTCTGCAGACCATTGTACGATCGGAAAACGCGCTGCTCCGTACTTAACCATTTCAACCGACCTTTCAATCACTTGCTGCTTAGACATTTTCAACTTATATTCACGATGAATGGGCGAAGTGGCGATGAACGTATGCAATCTTGGTTCTGCGCCGCCCCTTAATGAATCCCAAGCTGCATCGATATCTCCTTTTACAGCACGCGCCAGCCCTGTGACAGAGCTGTTTTTGATTTTGCGCGCGATTTCCTGTACGGAGTTGAAATCCCCTTTGGATGCTGCCGGAAAACCGGCTTCGATTATATCAACACCCAATCTTTCAAGCTGATAAGCAATTTCAAGTTTTTCGGTAAAATTCAAATTTACACCGGCGGATTGCTCCCCATCACGAAGTGTGGTTTCAAATATATTAATTTTTCGCAACAGCTACCACTTCTTTCTCTTTTTGTTGAGGTTTTACGAATGGCATCATTTTTCTTAATTCACGGCCAACCACTTCGATTTGATGTTGGTTTTCACGATTATTGATCGCATTGAAGACTGGACGATTCGCTTGGTTTTCCAAGATCCATCCTTTAGCGAACTCACCGTCTTGGATGTCTTTCAAGATCGCTTTCATTGCCTCTTTCGTAGTTTCCGTCACAACGCGTGGTCCAGAAACGAAATCTCCCCATTGAGCTGTGTCAGAGATGGAATAGCGCATGTTTTCCATACCGCCTTCATACATAAGGTCGATGATTAACTTAAGTTCATGCAAACACTCGAAATATGCTACTTCCGGTTGATATCCTGCTTCTGTCAAGGTTTCGAATCCAGCTTTCACAAGGGCAGTCAATCCGCCGCAAAGTACAGCTTGCTCTCCAAATAGATCCGTTTCCGTTTCTTCCTGGAAAGTGGTTTCCAAACCGCCAGCTCTTAAAGAACCGATTCCCCGAGCGTACGCAAGTGCCAATTCTCTTGCTTCACCCGTAACATTTTGATAGATGGCGAACAATGCTGGCACCCCTGCCCCTTGTTCATATGTACGGCGAACAAGATGTCCCGGACCTTTAGGAGCGACTAATAAAACATCTACGTCTGCCGGAGGAACGATTTGATTGAAATGTACGTTGAATCCGTGTGCGAACATTAACGCTTGACCTGCACGCAATACCGGTTTGATTTCTTCTTGGTATACTTTCGGCTGAGTTTCATCCGGTAATAGGTTCATGATCACGTCTGCCTGTTCAGCTGCTTCCTTCACTGTGTAAACATTAAAGCCGTCTTCCACCGCTTTATCGAAGGATTTACCTTTCCTGATTCCGATGATTACATCTACACCGCTGTCACGTAAGTTTTGAGCGTGTGCGTGTCCTTGTGAACCATATCCGATTACCGCTACCTTTTTATTGTTGAAGAAATTCTCGTTTGCTTCTGCGTTATAATATACTTTTGCCATAATAATTACATCTCCCTTTTCATCATTGTTTTTGTTTTTGTTTTTGTTTTTGTTTTTGTTTTATACGATTGTCGCACTCTTAGCGTGTGCAATTTGCATTCCACGCGGGATGGCGGCAGTCCCTGTCCTTGCCAATTCCTTGATGCCATATGGCTTGATCAGTTCAATGAAAGCTTCGATTTTATCCGATTCCCCTGTGATTTGGACGGTCACGCTATCTTTACTGACATCAATAACTGAAGCTCGGAAGGGTTCGATGACTGAATAAATCTCGGCTCGGGTTTGTGTAGTCACCAATATTTTAATGAGTGCAAGTTCCCTCGCCACAATCGATTGATTCGTAATATCATATACTTTCAAAACATCGATCTGCTTATTCAGCTGCTTGGTGATCTGTTCAATGACAGTTTCGTCATCGACATCGACCACAAAGGTCATCCTTGAAATGCCATCCTGTTCGGAAGGTCCGACAGTCATGCTTTCAATGTTATAATTTCTTTTCGTGAACAGGTTCGTAATCCGATTAAGGACGCCTGGCCGGTTGTTCACGGTGAGGCTAAGAATTCCCTTCATTGATTAAACTCCTTCCATTTCATCTAGCCCTTTTCCTTGTGCTACCATCGGAAAGACATTTTCGTTTTGTTTTACCCGGAAATCAATCAACACTGGACCATCAGTCTTTAACGCTACATCCAGGCAGTTGCTTGCTTCTTCCTCCGTCGTCACCTTATATCCCGGAATTCCATAGGCATCGGCCAATTTCACGAAATCCGGATGCGATTGAAAAATACTGTGTGAAAAACGGTTATCATGAAAGAGTTCCTGCCACTGTCTTACCATCCCTAGTGCACCGTTATTGACGATGATGATTTTGATTGGCAGATTCATTTCGGCAATGACCGAGAGTTCCTGCAGGCACATCTGGAATCCACCATCCCCCGATATGGAAAGCACCGTCGCTTTCGGATTCGCCAGCTGCGCTCCGAGAGCCGAAGGTAAGCCAAAGCCCATCGTCCCCAATCCACCGGAAGTGACCCATGAATTCGGTTTGTTAAATGGATAGTACTGTGCTGCCCACATTTGATGCTGTCCAACATCGGTCGTAACAATGGCCTCCCCATTCGTTTTTTCATGAAGCATCTGGATGACCCGCTGAGGTTTCAATACGCCTTCTTCATGGGTATAGCGCAATGGGAACTCTTCATTCCATGCAGTAAGCTGTGTTGTCCATTCATCAATTTCCGATTTCTTGCCATTTTGCGCAATCAATTCCGAGAGTGCTTCTTTAGCACTTCCGACAACTGGAATTTTTGTCGGAACATTTTTACCGATTTCGGCTGGATCAATATCGATATGGGCAACCGTTGCGTGCTGTGCGAATTTCGCTAGATTCCCAGTCAATCGATCATCGAACCTTGCACCGATATTGATTAATAGATCACATTTCGCTAACGCCATGTTTGCTGCATAGCAGCCATGCATACCACCCATACCGATAAAGAGTGGATGTTCCGCCGGAAAGCCCCCAAGACCTAATAAAGTGTGGACAACGGGGATGCCTTGCTGCTCGACATATTCCTTTAATAGATGGGAGGCCTTTGCATGCAGGACACCTGCCCCTGCAAGAATGACCGGTCTTTTCGCCCCGCTTACGGCTTCAACAAGCTTTCTGATCTGTAAGTAATTCGGCTTGGTCGTCGGCTGATAGCCAGGGAGATTCATTTCTGGCTCCTCATCCGTCGATACACCTTCCAAAATGGCCATGTCCTTAGGTATATCGATCAATACTGGACCGGGCCGGCCGCTGGAAGCGATATAAAACGCTTCTTTTATGATGCGCGGAAGGTCTTCCGGCTTCCTTACCTGATAGTTATGTTTTGTGATCGGGGTAGTAATCCCCAGTACATCCGCTTCCTGGAAAGCATCCGAGCCGATTACACTGGTAGCTACCTGACCTGAAATTACAACTAGCGGTAAAGAGTCGATCATTGCATCGGCCAAACCAGTGACGATGTTCGTTGCCCCTGGACCGGATGTGACGATGACCACCCCCGGCTTGCCGGTAATCCTGGCGTATCCTTCCGCTGCATGAATCGCACCTTGTTCGTGCCTTGTCAAAATATGAAAAAGTTCTGAACTGTAAAGTTTGTCATAAATCGGCAATACAGAACCTCCTGGATAACCAAAGATGACATCAACATTTTCCTTTTTCAATGCTTCCAGCAGAAATTCGGCACCACTATAATGTGTCTTTCCACTTTTCCGATCAGCAACAACTGACTTTTGTGTCATTTCGTAAAAAACCTCCTTCGCTTTCCTAATTGATTTTTTTCTTAAAATTCAGAATTTTCAGCTTTTTAAGCATACAAAAAAGCCTTTTCACCCCAAATGTACTTGCACTCGGCAAGTTAAAGGGGTGAAAAGGCTTGATAAGCCACTCCACGGTACCACCCTTTTTCGCATGAAACTCCATGCGCACTTTGAATAGACTACACTATTCTCTGTTTTGGTAACGGGTACTGGTACGCACCCGTTCAGCTCTACTAGTCAGA
This sequence comes from Peribacillus sp. S4, assembly GCF_046715815.1. Lineage (NCBI taxonomy): Bacteria > Bacillati > Bacillota > Bacilli > Caryophanales > Bacillaceae > Peribacillus > Peribacillus sp. S4. The sequence continues at coordinate 3,981,072 of NZ_CP175708.1, forward strand.
CGTTCAAGCTGAAACTCCAAGGTGAGTTCATCTTTCGGGACAATACCGGCTCTCAGCTACCCGGCTCTCTGTGACTGCCTTTTTAAAAGACTACTTATCCTCTTCAATGCTTTTCGCATTATTCATATTTTTCGAAACGCTTATGTTTGATGTCTTGTATTTGTGATTATCTTACGTGTATTTCAGGTAGTAGTCAACAGGTTTTTTGAAATTTTTTGATAATTCTAAATTGAAAGATTTGTTGTATCCGCTTACATACCTATCATGGCCACATTTTATAAAAAAAGTTTTTTCAATTTTTAATTTTTAAAAACACCGGATATCCCCAATTAAATGATTCATGTCACGCATCATCCACATGATGGCAGTCACAAGTATCGGATCCCTAAAAAAAGAATCATCCATTTTCCCTTTCAGCCTCATTTTCACTGATTGCGGACGCCACTCTTGATATAAGATAAGGCCGCCATCCCTTTTGAAGATCTCTCGTTGATAAACCGAGATTCCAAGGTGAGGAAAATCACGGAACAATTCAAAATCCCCTCCCCAAACAAATCCCCGGGATTTTACTATGGCTGCCACCCTTGTCCACTTCTCGCCCTCTGTCCACAGTGCCCGCTTGCCGTCATCACTAAATATGACAAAATCGACTGCAAGGCCATAGTTATGCAAGGATTGCCCCCTCTGGCATAAGTCACAATTGGCTTGGATTTATTCGTTCTGCCTCGTTCATACAGTTCATGTTGTTCCCGGAAACTTCGATAACCCGCCGTTATTTGAACAAATATCCCCGCTTCATAAGCTAATTTCACCACTTCGAGTATCTTCTCGTTCACGACCGGGTTCATACCGCTTCCCATGTTTTCCTTTGCGTGATTCAATAGTGTTTGTAATTTGATGGCCATCCTAGCACCTCCCCTATATTAAATGCGAACATAACTGCAGGAGGAAAGGCTTTACCATTATTTTATTGGGGGTGTAAAGATTATCTAAAAAATGAAAAAAGGCTGAACATAGGAGATATTAATCATCCCCTAAGTCAGCCCTCCGGTTCATTTAGCCAATACATCCTCGTATTCTGCATTTTTTTCAAATTGTTTTTGAACGAACGAACATACCGGAACAATTTTCAGGTTTTCCTCCCTTGCGAATCCTATGATCTTTTCAACAAGGGCATTTCCTACCTTTTGCCCGCGAAGCTTGTCAGAAACAACGGTATGATCGACCGTGATCTCATCATCACCTGATTTAAAGAATGTAATTTCCGCTAGTTTCTCACCAGATTCTTCGACAAAAAAAGAACTTTCACCTTTTTTGATGTCCACCATCACGATGACCTCCTTTTCATTCCTCTTTATCATATCTCACAAAAAGGAAATTAAACAAATATTTAAAACGTGATTGAAATTGAATAAAGAAAGTACTTTCAAGGATTATAAAGTTAGGAATTACCCATGTGAAGTTTATTTACAAACCGATGATGGTTTATATTTTAAAAGGAAGGCAAAAGACAAAACTTGATCGATCTTTTCCCTACGCATATATACCCTTCCGGTTTCAAATTTCACCATGTTTAACTATTTCAATTTGTCTACAGAAGGGGTTCAAAAACGTATCTTTCATCAAATGATGCTCACGAAACCAACGGACCTAAAGTACCCAATACCTTTAACTCCTATAGTATCATTTCTATCTGATTTTCATAACGAAGTTGATTGTTGAGGAAGGTGCGAGACTCCGCAGGCTCACCTAGGCCGCCCGCGGAAAGCGAGTGCCTGGATCGGAAATCCACGCCCAAATTGTAACCGCCATAACATTACAACAAACTCGTTTTCTTCGAATTAGTCTAAGTCTGAATGATTCTTTCATAACCTGAAATACAGTGTTTTTCAAGCTTTCGTTTTTTGATGGCATTAAATTAATGGAAGAAATCTTTCCGTAACGATGTGAGAATAAGTATATAATAGCAGAAACTGAAAAAACTGCCCTAATCAGGTTAGGACAGTTTTAAATGAAAACAAAATATAAAATGATCATCGATAACAATATGACCATAAAAACAGCGATTAGAATTACGTGCGCACTTGAAGACTGGAACGTCCCTTCATTGATTTGCCGTTTCTTCTGAAGATAACCGATTGTCGCCAGAACGGTAATCACAAGTCCCAATGCACACGCAAACATCCCCAGCACGATGCTGATCAAGTCAATCCGGGCATCCCGATGCACACCAATCGTAAAATGCAGGCTTGTCGCAAGAAAGCCAACTCCCACTATTGCAATCACCGTTCTTATCCATGCCAAGAAGGTGCGTTCATTAGCCAGATGCTGCTGGGCATATTTCAATTGGTTTTTCTCCATGTCATCACCTTAATCGAGCGTTTTTATCAAATGGTAAAATCAGTCATCTTTTCAGGAGCGAAAAGGCCCTGAACATTGACCCGGCAAACATTAGCCCTGCACCGCCGAGCAATAAATATATACAGAGAGTTTTTTCAATAACATTCAAAGGATAAAGCAAGGCCCCCAGCGCCATGATTGCCCCTATTCCCGTTATGGTCCATCCTATTTTTTTCATTCGCAACTCCTAAGATTAATTATTATTTAGTGAAGGTCCTCCACGGGTTTCCCCCTTTTTCATAGATAGGTCCCTCATTACTAGCTTAAACCATTTAAAAACTTACAACAAGTGAGATCCACCGATTATTTTTCCCACAAAAAAAGAGCCACAAATGACCCCCTGTTTTGAACACGCCCAAATTCAGCCGTTCTTTTTATCCTTTTCCATATATTCTTTTATTTTTCTTTCTTCCCACTCAGACCCGAAGTTTCCTTGTGCAAGAATGGTAATTCCATGTATCAGAACACCAATCCCCCACCCACCGAGGGGATAAAGGAACCACCAATAACCGGGATCCGTCAAAAGGTTAATCAAAATCAACATGACGTTCACCAATACATACACCATTATATGAATGTAGAATGCCTTAAGGTTTTCAACCCTTTTTTTCGCCCGTAGATATCCATCTCCATTTTCCATCTCAGCACCCCCTAATCATAAACACTTAAATATATTACCATCCGCTTCCATAATACCTTGTTTTTCATAAAGAAATAAGAATGAAATGCATCAAAGGTAAATCGGGAGCCGGTAATCAAGGAGAATCCCTAAAGGCCACTTATAAGTCAGCGGGTTTCATTCTATTGTATCCCCGTTCTTCGTAAGGCTGTATTTTTTCCATCCACTTTTCTTCAAGTTTTTTCAATTCCCGTTTAGCATCAAAAAACCCTGTTTCTTTTGGCTTCAATACCTCCAGTACCTCAAAAGAAAATGCATCTTTCCCATATTGGTTCCACTCACTTTGCAGCACTTTATTGGTGTTTGTCCCGACTTCCAATTCAAATTGTTTCCCCTTCAACGTCTTTAAATTCCTGGTGCTTCCGATAAAGACTTTATTATTTACCGTATTTCTGATTTGGTATATCCCTGCTTCAACCTTTGTTTCTTTATATAATTGCTTCAATTCTTTTTTACGATCCATCTTTCTTGCCTCCAGTCATCATTTCTTCAGCCAATATTGGCTCCCATCAGGCTTTCTATCCAAGAATCCATATTCTATTAAGTATCTTCTCAAAAGAACATGATCATGATAAATCGCACCCAATATTTGATTGATTTCCTTTTCTTCGTATTTCCGCTCATTTTCAAAACGGTTCATAATTTCTTGGAGAATGATCAGCCTTTGTTTTTCCTTTGGCGGAAAAGACTTTAATGCATCCTGACTGCCTTTAGGGAAGTATTTTTTCAGTACAGTCACCTTTTCATCCTCAGTAACGTTATAACGATCATCGACCATCCTTGCTTTTTGATGAAGCGGGATAAATGCCGGCGCGTGTTCATCTTTATCTTTCAAAAGTTCCATCAGGGCTAAAAACAACTTAGCCTGACGCTCTTTCTCTTTCAACACAAAGCGATGGTTCCGAATCGTGGAAGGACTGCCAATTCCCATTTCCTCCTGAACCTCAGCATCATTTTTCCCTTGGTAAAAAAGGCGAAGGAGACGGTTTTGATGGTCGGTGAGACCTGTAAGTTTTTTATCGAGATCAATCAAGTATTCAAAAACCGAGCTGTGTGCATGTTCAATATGAATGCGCATATACCTCTTCGCTTCATAAAGAACTCCATCTTTCGGGTATACGATCCCCTTTTCAACTGCATTTCCACACAGCAAACAAACATATTGATTCTCACCTTCGATGTACCCTTGTTTAAGCTCATCCTGAGATGCGCTCCAAAACATTTCCGCGTCCTTCATTAAACAAACACTTCCCTATAAAGTTTATAATATAATAAACATAATATTGATTTGTTAGTATTATGTCAATGTTTTTTCTGTTTTTTATAACTCCTGCAAATTATGGCCTTCTTAGTCAGAGGGGCATCATAACATAAAGCTGACAAGGGATTTCACCTTCCATTTTACGGATCCCATGGCACTATGCCGCTATGGCATCATGAGTAATAAGCGGAATTTCCCCAATAATATGCTTTATAAACGCGAATAAGCTTTAGAGGAGGATATCTTATCGAAAGAGGAAAATGAGGCGATCCCATCGATCCATAACACCGATTTGCACATGGCATTACAACATGTATCCGAACAATTCAAGGTCTCACGATTGAATCACATATACAAAAACAATCGATGCAGCTGAGTGAAGCCGATGAAAAAAGTTCACCCGTCGAAGAATTGAATACGGCAATAATCAAAAACCGTGAAAATCTCCAAACCTTAAATAGAATTTGATATCGAAAAAAAGACATCCAAGTATGGATGCCTCAGCTGCTGACAAAATTCGATGTAAGTCGATTTTACCTACAGTTCTTTTAGCTTGTACAAATTGAACGTAGCCCCAGGCACTGCTATTCCCGCAGGAGTCTCGCACACCCAACACAGTCAACTATGTTTAAAAATTCAGATAGAAATCTTTTTGCCTACAGTTTTTTATTTGAGAAAGTTGGAGTTGATTTCAGAAATTCGCTCCCTTTCCGCCGACTGTCTGCCAAGTCGCATTAAAGCAAGCACTTTTGGTGTCTCGGCTGCCAGTAATCCGGCAGTAGCGCAGTGCAAATTTCTTAAATCCAGTGAGGATTACAGTTAAGACCATAAAGACCGGGGCAGTTTATCGACCTAAACCACACAATATTCGACCGTTCATGAATTTTTTTAACCCTCACCTCACTGTTCGGTCTCCCATTCCCATTTTGTCGGCGAAGGATGTTTTATGAAATTCCTAATAAAAATCCTTCGCAGAGCTCATTAAGTATTAGCTAGGCACAAACTTAAGTATTCCTTCCAGATAAACACCTTTTTCTTTTCGTTTACATTCCCTTAACTTGATTCTTCCTTCTTTTTCCAACTCCTTGGCTAATTGGACCACTTCTGTTCCATCTTCGGTTATTTCGACTGAGAAGAAATTGCCCCGAGTGGAAGTTTGAATGAACTTGAATAATCTATCTTTATTCATTTAAACATCTCCTTATTTATTACAAGTTCGACATAAATGGTCATCCACCTGCGATAAAAATAAATAAAAAATTTCATGGTTAAAAGGATGCAAATCAAAATGACCCTCGTTAGCTTAAACACCCAAAAAAGTAAAAAGCCAAAACCTTTAGAAGGTTTTGGCTTTTTAAGTTAGTGTCCCAGGAGAGATTCGAACTCCCGACCGACGCCTTAGAAGGGCGTTGCTCTATCCAGCTGAGCTACTGAGACGTTTATGATATAAGTTGCGGTAAAACTTATGTATTACCTTAACTGTTCCCTTAGGACACTTCTTATTATAGTAGGATATCAAAAGGAAGTCAACGGTTTTTCAAAAAAAGTTTTTTTCTTTTTTAAGAACCAGGAAGCGGGGAAAAACGCTTCCTGTTCATTATACATGAAGTCATTCCATTTGATAAGCATTTCTTAAATCCTCAACGATTTTTCCTTCAAGGTCATAATAGATGATTTCAAGTTGGTCATTTCCAATCTCCAAAATGGCATAGGTTTTCTCTTTTCGTCCCCGCGGCTGCCGTATGCTTCCCGGGTTGATGAAGAGCTTGCCGTCAATCCACTCTGAACCTGGAGCATGGGAGTGACCAAAGCAAATAATATCCGCCCCTGTCTCCTCACTTTTATAAGATAGGTTCATCAAGGTCATATTTATGTTATAGAGGTGTCCATGCGTAACGAAGAAACGCTTGCCTGAGATATTCTCCACAATATCATCCGGATATGCCGAATCATAGTCGCAATTCCCGCCAACGGCCAAAAACTCCGCCATGTGAGGATCATTTCTTTCCAACTCTGAATCACCGCAATGGATCATGGCGGCGACCTCTTGTTTATGACGCTCGGCAATCATGCTGATTTCATGAGTTAAGCCATGACTGTCACTCATTATTAGCACTTTCATCGTCACATTCCTTCTTCCCTTTTTAGAAATAGATCAAGTTTTTCATCTAGAGCCCTCAACGCGTTGGCACGGTGGCTGATTTGGTTTTTTTCCTCTTTTGTCAATTCAGCGTTTGTTTTGCCCTGTTCCTCTACAAAAAAGATGGGATCATAACCAAATCCATTCGTTCCTGAGGGCTGTTCCGTGATTAAGCCTTCCATCGTTCCCGATACCGTAATCGTTTCCTGGTTGGGTGACGCTAGTGCCAAGGCACAATAAAATCTCGCCGTCCTAGCCTCTTTTGGCACGCCTTCCAGTTCGCGGAGGACTTTTTCCGTGTTTGCTTCATCACTCTTGGCCTCTCCAGCATAGCGGGCAGAATAAACGCCTGGACGGCCCTCCAATGCATCTACAATCAATCCGGAGTCATCAGCAATGACAAAGTGGCCTAGCTGATGGGCAATGGCCTCTGCCTTCAGGATCGCATTTTCTTCAAAGGTCGTGCCTGTTTCCTCCACATCCGGGGCATCCGGTACATCGAGAAGTGTTTTGACTTCATAACCTTTAGCGGAAAATAAGCTTTCGAACTCCTTGGCTTTCCCTTTATTTTTCGTTGCAATGATTACTGTCTTCATTTTTCATTTCACCCTTTTTCATTTTATCGGCACGGGAGCTCTTTGGGGCTGAGAAAGAATTTGCTGTCATTCGTAAATATGTAAAAGCCGCTTCTTCTCCAGTGCCAACGGACGGATTCAACTCTGCCTATCATGATCAAAAACAGCCGCTGAATTTTCCAGATAAGTTAAGTCTAACACAACTCCCTCACCTGCAATAACCTGAAACTTATAAACTAACGTTTGTAATTTTCACTATGTTCAATATGGATATTAACTTTTATGTTATTTATTGAAGTCTTATCAAAGGAATTAATAATTTTATTATCCCACTTATTGACATGGTATCTGTATGCCTTTTCACTTATGTTAAAAAGGTCTGTATTGATTTTTTCCCCCGTCTCCAATGTCTTCAAAATATCTTGCTTAATTTTTATTTCTACCTTTTTTTCGATTTTTTCCATATCCAAGTTGTCTAAATTCTGTTTCAATATCCCATTTGCTTTAACTTCTAAATCATATAAGGGTTTCTTTTGTTGTTCCAATACTTTGATGTTTGTTTTGGGGTCCATGATTTCAACACTAACCTTTTGTTTATTCAGGGAAAAAAACATGACTGTCGCCTTATTTTCAACCCATTTCATACCAGTCAAATCTTGTTTACTTACAAACCCTTTATACTGTTGTTTTGATAAAACATAGCCGCCATTCAACGTTGGTATCTTTTTTTCTTTCCCCCTGTCTGTGTAATGATGCTCATTTATTACCATAGAGGGAATTAAAATGGAACCAACCGGTTGATAATATTTCGAAACCAGTTCACTGAATTTTAACGGGGAAATGAAATAGTTTTCATTAATAACGGTCTCTGGCCTTTGAATGATCGTGAATAAGTTAGGAAGATTAAAGAAACTATCACCGTTAAACACCTTTTTAATATCCTCGTTTGTAACAAACAGCCATGAATTGTATCGCAATAAGGGCTCTTTCCCTACATATTCAATGAAATCCTTCATTTTCTTATTGATTACATCCTCACTTAAAATGAAGGAGTTAACATGCCCGATATAAAGTGGCAATGCTGCATTTTGTTCCAATTCAGTAAATGCTTCTTCGATACTTTCCCCTTTACCTTTCCCAATGACAACACCAGTTTTTTCTTGTAATGCTGTGGCCCCCTCTTGTTTTGCTATATCCGCAAAATTCAATGCTTGAAAGTATAAGATGAATTCACCCTCTTTATAATCGATCCCTAGAGCGGATCCATATGTTTGAGCTTGAATTTCCTTCATTCCCCAGCAGCCTGTCGTCAATAAAAGTTGACAGCCAATTACCATGACTGCAATTAGCTTTCTCATTTGTCCGACTCCTTTTGCGATTCATTATCACTGGATTGTAGAGCTTGATTCCGCTGCCTTAACATCCCATACGGAAGCTTGAATAAGACTTTTAACATGTCCGATTTATTTGGTTTGGAAAATGGATTCACAAAAGGCTGTCCGAAACTTTCCAAGGAAACCACAACAATCAAGATAAGAAATATTCCCATGAAGAATCCAAACAAGCCTAGAAATGCTGAACATGCAAATATGAATAACCTTATGAGAACGATATTCCCAGCGATATTCTGATTGATTAGGGTATAGCTTGAGAGAACTGTAACAGCTATTATTACGAGCATGGAGGGTGAAGTCAGCCCTGCCCGAATCGCTGCATCACCTATAATCAATCCACCCAATACAGAAACCGTCGGACCAACAGCTTTTGGCAGGCGAAGACCGGCTTCTTTAAATAGTTCAAACAATATGATCATTACGAATGCCTCCAAAGAAGCAGGTATGGGTAATCCCTGTCTCGTGATTGAAATCGTCGCAAGAAGCGAAAAGGGAATTTGATCGAATTGATAGGTAACCAACGCTATAAAAAATCCCGGTAACGTAACCGTTACAAATAATGAGACTACACGAATGATGCGCATAAAACTAATGTAAAAAAAGCTTGCATGTGCGTCATCGGCAGCATAAAGTAACTGATTAATACTCGTTGGTCCGATCAAGCTTGTGGGATTCCCGTCTACCAGGATGGCAAAGCGCCCTTGATTCAAGGATTCAACAACATAGTCCGGTCGACCGATATACTCCATTAAGGGAAAAATGGAAAATTGAGTATCATATAAGAGTTCTTCAACTTGGTAACTGCTGACTATGATATCAGCCTTTAATGAATCCAATCGTTTTTTAACATCCAAAAGAATCGAGGGATTGATAATGTCATCAATATATAGCAGCAATATTTTAGTTTTACTTCTTTTCCCGATTGTATATTCTATACATTTAAGTGATGCCGTTTTTAACCTCTGGCGAATTAAAGACATGTTATCCGCTATATTCTCAACGAATCCATCCCTAGGTCCCCGAATGGAAGATTCTATATTGGATTCTTCCGGACTGCGCTTAGGGGAATTGGCTAATGGGGTATGGTAAATTTCGTTGGAAGATTCATTAATAATGATCAGGTCTCCTGAAAAAAGAATGCTTTCTACTCCATCTTTTAAATCGGAGCCCTTTTTAAGCGTACTGATCTCCATGATATTGCTTAATTGATCAATTGTTAATTCGCCATTTTCTTGAACCGCTTTAGATATTGTAGGCAGAATCACTTCATTGATGAATGGCATATCCACTAAGTTTGGCGCATATAAAAATCCCAACAAATAACGACCTTCATTATCAAAAGTTTTTGTTCTTAAAACAACATCGGAAGAATGTTCGAACCATTTTCGGATTTGGTCAATGTAAGAAGGAGTACCATTCAAATTTCCCTTCTTCATAATGTTTCACCTTTTCCTTTTCCCTTTTTAAAAATAATAAATAACAGTATAATTGCAGCACTAAAAAGAAACAGACTGCTTATCGGAAAGAAATATTTGTATAAAAGATTAAAAAATGAAGTAGCATCCCAATGGATTAGCGTTCCAATAACAATTAACAAATATAGTGTAAGCAGTATCCACTTCTGATGTTTTGAATTCGAGATTAACTTATAGCCTATAAATAAACATAAACTTATTCGGATCATGGCACCTGAAAGCCATTGGAAAATGGAAAGGAAATCAAGTCGAGTAATATAATAGCCAAATCTTAGCAACTTCCACTGTTCGTATGCCGGATTCCTCATTTTCACCGCTTCCACAGAACCAAATTCCGCCATCGCTCCCATGAGGGGGCCTAACGTCAGCATGATGAGGATAATACCAACCAGTAAAAGCCACTTGGCTTTTAGCTTGTTTTTCAAGTAAGGAGTTAAAAATAAAAAAACGATGATTTCTAAATATCCTGCACTCGTATACAGCATTCCATTTAGTGTATGGCGATACCCGCTTTCAAATATCGGGAACAATAATTCGTAATTCTTATTACTCGTGTTCCCCAGCCCCACAAATATCCCCAAAATAGTGACGACCGGAAGAAATAGGAGAGCCAAAGTACTTATGGTGCGTATTCCTTTATAACTTGCAAAAATACAAATAAAAGTGAATAGGCTGACGACTACGATGTTTGGAATGTCATGAGTATAATTAGCTTTTGCCCAAATCAATGTAAATTTGACGGTTATGAAGGCGTTAATTATAAAGTACAAGGCAAATGCTATCGTGAAAATATATGTAACAAAAGGTGTAGACCATTTTTTCAGAAAAGAGATTATATCTTCTTTATCTAGTTTTTTATAAATATAAAAAATAAATAGTGTCCAAACGATACATGGAACAACACTTATTATGACACTTATCCATCCGTCGCGTTGAGATGCAGATAAGATATTGGGGAGGAGCAGGACATGCACCATGAATCCTGTATTCATGATGATTAAAACATAGATGTGTAAAGCCTGAATGACCTTTTGATCCATAATATCCCCCCATCCATTACATGATTAAAAGTAATTTCCCCTTTTTAAAATTTATTTATGTAAAAACTTTCCCACAACACGGGAAATTGCCTTGGGGCGATATTAGCTTTCACTCTTTAACAGCGTGGTCATTCAATGGCGGAGGCAAAAAAAATAAGAGGCAGCTGCGAGCTGCCTCATTGTTTTATTTCTACATATATTTAAAAACTGCCTGTGTTGACTTTCTCTGGACGGACGACTGGTTCGGATAATTTCTTACCTTCTTCATTAAGAACATCTGCGCTGCCCTGCACTTGCACTTCAACGCTTTCAATTCCTTTCTGTTCCGTCAAGGAAAGGACCAAGGCATCAAGGACCTCTTGTGATACCTTTTTCTCTTTAAAGCTTCCAAGGATATTTTCGTTAAAATTCAGGCTGACCTTACCTTCTGCCACTTTTGGCTCGTCAAGTAAAGCTACATCACTCATGAACCCTGTTTGCAGGCTAGAACCCGAAGGACTCTTCGTTAATTCCTGAATGACTGCTGTTACATTATCAGTCACCGTTTCGCTGATTCTGCGCGTCACGGGAACATAATAAGTGTACTCCTCATCACCGCCTACATAATAAACGGTGAGTGCCTTGGTATTGGAAATGTCGACTACATCACTCGTATCGATATTGATTCCTGAAGACCTTGAGATATTTTCATCTATCGGTGTACCATTGACCGGCATTTCGGAAATATCTTCCCCATTGATTCTCATTTGGATTTTATCGACCGAGTCGAATTGTGTCAGGGTCCATGTGATGGCTTGAAGGATTTTAAGTTCATCCTCTTTCTGATAGTTTTTGAATTCCGGCGAAAAGTCCGCCACAGCCACCCCGTCTTTAATGTTCACGCTTATTTGGGTATCGGCAGGAATGACGGCCCTGAACCCATTTGGAAGTTTATCCGTGACTGGTCCGTTATTGACAAGGTAATCAAGGGCTTGTTTAGCGACAGCTTCCGATTTAGGAAGTTCCAATGTCTGTGGAACCACATACCCGCTTTTATCAATTAAATATAACTCCGTCTTCACCGTTTTCGATTCTACAGCGCCTTCTTCTCCCTCAGTCGCTGGCTTTTCCTCTCCATTCGTTTCTGTTTCTTTTAATGAAGATTCATCCTCGACTAATGAAACATCCTTCGGGGGATCAATTTCCTTTTTCTCTTCACCGCCAAATAATCCGCAGCCTGAAAGCCAAAAAGAAGATGCCAGAATGGTCACAGCCATTGTTACTTTTGATTTATTGGACATAAAATCACTCCTAGGACAGTTTGTACTCCTATTTATACGAGCCCTAGGGGAAAATAGACCAATTATTTTCCCTCCGATAATGGAGCTGGGCAATTTGCCCGTATTGATGCATCTTTTTCAGCTTCATCAGGATTTGGGAGACTTCCTGAATGGAACAATCAACTCCCATCCCCAAGTATAATCTGAATGCTGGATAGGATCCTTTCATGCACCTGCAGGGAAAGCAGTCCCTCACGTTCCAATCAACGGCCACATGTACAAACCATAAAAAAACAGCAGACAAACTCCATTTTCATTAAGTTTGTCTGCAGTCTGAAACTTCCAAATGGAAGTCTTATAAGTGATCGATTTTAATTGTTTCGATGGTATTGGCATGAATACCGAGCCAGCTCGACGCGATGGAACCAAACATATCTCTTGAACCGGTTGTATAAAAGCGATGAACTGGACGGAGCTTGCTTTTATTGATTAATTTATAGTAATCCAAAATGACACTTGCCTCCCGGGCCGTCTCTTCTCCAGAGGAAATGACTTGTACTTCATCCCCCATATAGGAAGAGATTACAGGCCCCAGCAGTGGATAATGGGTACAGCCAAGGATCAGTGTATCGATTTTCGTTTTCTTCAACGGGTTCAAGGTTTGTGCCACGACCCGATTGACGATTCCCCCTTGAAACTCCCCGCTTTCTACGATTGGGACAAATTTCGGGCATGCTAAACTATCTACTTTCACATCGGAATTGATGGAAGCAAGTGCATCGTCATAAGCTTTGCTTTTTACCGTGCCTTCCGTACCGATAACTCCAATATGCAAGGAATCAGAAACTTTCAATGCCGCCCTTGCCCCTGGGTGTATGACACCCAACACAGGAATCGGAAGTATAGCCCTGATTTCATCCAATACAGCTGCAGTCGCTGTATTGCAAGCGATGATCAGCATTTTTATATCCTTCTTCATCAAAAATCTCGTCATTTGCCATGTGAAGGTTTGGACATCTTTTTTTGTCCTCGGCCCATATGGGCATCTTGCTGTATCACCTAAGTAAATTATATTTTCATTTGGAAGCTGACGCATGACTTCTTTAGCTACTGTCAAGCCGCCTACTCCTGAATCAATGATGCCTATCGGTTGTTTCAAAAAACTCGCCTCATTTTTCTTTCATTTCTTGATGTAGTTTTACTAGAATCCCTTTGAGGGACATGATGTCAGATTCGTTAAAATTGACTAACACGCCACTCAAGTACTGCCTCCGTTTATTAATCACTTCTTCGATTATCCGTTCGCCTTCTTCAAGAAGGTGAATTCGAACCACACGCCGATCCTTTTCATCCCTGACACGCTGGACAAGCTGATGTTTCTCCATGCGGTCAATCAGGTCCGTCGTTGTACTGAAAGCGAGAAACATCTTCGTGGACAATTCGCCAATCGTCATGTCCCCTGATTCAAAAAGCCATTGCAAAGCCACGAATTGAGGAATGGTAATTTTATAATCATGGAGAATTTCTCTTCCCCTTTGCTTAAGCCATGACGATACATAGCGCAATTCCTTCTCGATATCGGCTACATATGCCGCCTGCTTCTCTTCATCCATAAACACAGCTCCCCACTTCATGAAACTTATCATACTACCATTTTGGATGAAAGTGAAATGATTTTCAAGATTGATTGACTGGAATCATAATGAAACCCCACCATAAAAATAAGCAGCATCCAAAGAAGTCAAAACAACCAAATTGTTTTGCCCTTCCTTATATGCTGCCAATGAACGGGAGAGAAATTATTTATAAGGCTTACGTATTAAGAGTTAACACATTAAAGCTTAAGTTCTCCCATACGAAGGAGTTCTATGACTGCCTGCGAACGTCCTTTAACTCCAAGCTTCTGCATCGCATTCGAAATATGGTTTCGAACTGTTTTTTCGCTAATAAACAATTCACCTGCGATTTCTTTTGTTGTTTTGTCTTGTACTAGTAACTCAAATACTTCTTTTTCTCTTTTGGTGAGTAATGGCTTATGAGTGAATTCGTTCTCCTTCAAGTAATGTTACCCTCCTTGCCTTCACCAGCATAAAACCCGGAGTGGGTGTCTATTTAGTCAAGATATAGTATGTCGGCTGGGGCAATGGAGTGACTCTTTTACTTGTCTAAATGGAAATATTTTTAGGAATGTTCCAGCACAGTATACAGCATCGAACGCTTCATGTCTTCCGTCCAAGGTACCGGCTTCCCAGTGGCCTTGGACACTTGTACAATCGTCCCCCTGCCCGTTAAACAAATTGAACCATCTTGTTTAGTCCCCATATAGTGTAGGTCCACTGAAGAATTTCCGATATGGTCAGCTTTCACATGGATTGTCAATTGATCATTGAAAAACATCTGCTTAAGGTAATCACACTGTAAATTGGCAACAACCGGCATCTCACCGCATTCAGCCGAGGTCCAATCCTTCATGAACCCCATACTGTTGAAATACTCAATCCGAGCTTCCTCAAAATAAGTAAAAGGAATCGTGTTATTCAAGTGCCCAAACATATCAGTTTCCGAAAAGCGGATCTTAATCTCATGTTTAAAAGAAAAATCATTGATCCACTCCGTTATATTATCGATATATGATATTTTGCCCAACTTGTGCACACCCTTTCTGAATTGAATGACTATTCACTCATTTTATAAGAAAACAACGATAATGAAAAGGATTTTCTATTGAAAGCAGGGTAAATTATCAAGCTCACTTCACAAATCCTTCACAGTTGGCCTGGTGCCGGATTTACACTTCAACCCCAGTTATCAATCGTTTATGATTCTCTCGATTCCCAACCAAGTCTGTGTATGTAAAACAATGAAAAAAGAACCCATATCATAAGATACAGGTTCTTTCATGTTCATGATTAAACTTCATCACTGCCGAAGAAGTTACGGAATTGTTGGATCGTAGTATCACGGTTCAACGCAGCAATCGAAGTCGTTAATGGAATGCCTTTAGGGCAAGACTGCACGCAGTTTTGTGAGTTACCGCAGTTTGCAAGTCCTCCATCACCCATGATCGTATTTAAACGTTCAGCTTTGTTCATTGCACCAGTTGGATGTGCATTGAATAAACGAACTTGTGATAATGGTTGTGGCCCAATGAAGTCTGAATTGCTGTTTACGTTCGGACAAGCTTCCAAACATACACCGCAAGTCATACATTTAGATAACTCGTAAGCCCATTGACGTTTCTTTTCTGGCATACGCGGTCCTGGTCCAAGGTTGTACGTTCCATCGATTGGAATCCATGCTTTTACCTTTTTCAATGAGTCGAACATACGGCTGCGATCGACTTGCAGGTCACGAACAACAGGGAATGTACGCATTGGTGCTAGACGAACCGGCTGCTCCAATTGATCGATAAGAGCTGTACATGATTGTCTTGGTTTACCATTGATAACCATTGAACAAGCACCACATACCTCTTCAAGACAGTTCATGTCCCATGCGATTGCTGTAGTGTGCTTGCCTTGTACCGTTACTGGATTACGACGAATTTCCATTAGAGCGGAAATTACGTTCATATTCGGACGGTACGCTAATTCGAATTCCTCATCATAAGGAGCTGAATCCGGTGTATCTTGACGAGTGATTATAAAACGGACTGTTTTAGTCTCAGATTTAGTTTCAACCATTTTTTTGCTCCCCCTCTTTAGTGTTTCGTAGTGTAGTCACGTTTACGCGGTGCGATCAGTGATACATCAATATCTTCATAATGGAATTCAGGTGCTTGATCCAAGCCTTTGAATGTTGCCATAGTAGTTTTCATGAATTCCTCATCATTACGTTCTGGGAAATCAGGTTTGTAATGCGCTCCGCGGCTTTCATCACGGTTTAACGCACCAATTGTGATTACACGGGCCAATTGCATCATGTTTTGCAGCTGTCTAGTGAATGCAGCTCCTTGGTTACTCCATTTTGCCGTGTCATTGATGTTAATTTTCTTGTAGCGTTCCATCAGCTCAAGAATCTTGTTATCCGTTTCTTTCAGCTTGTCATTGTAACGAACTACAGTAACATGCTGTGTCATCCACTCACCAAGTTCTTTGTGAAGGATGTACGCATTTTCATTACCATCAAGAGACATGACTTCATTCCATTTCTCTTGTTCTTGTTTTTCGTACCCTTCATACAATGAAGAAGGAATGGATTCTGAAGTTTTAGCAAGGCCTTCAATATATTTAACGGCATTCGGTCCAGCGACTGAACCACCATAGATTGCAGAAAGAAGTGAGTTGGCACCAAGACGGTTACCGCCATGTTGTGAATAATCGCACTCACCTGCAGCGAATAAACCTTTGATGTTAGTCATTTGGTCATAATCAACCCAAAGTCCGCCCATGGAATAGTGAACGGCAGGGAAAATTTTCATTGGAACTTTACGAGGATCTTCACCCATGAATTTCTCGTAGATTTCAATGATTCCGCCAAGTTTAATATCAAGTAATTTAGGATCTTTATGTGATAGATCCAGGTAAACCATGTTTTCACCATTAATGCCAAGCTTCATGTTCATACATACGTCGAAGATTTCACGAGTCGCGATATCACGAGGTACCAGATTACCATAAGCAGGGTATTTTTCTTCAAGGAAATACCAAGGTTTCCCGTCTTTATATGTCCAGATACGTCCACCTTCACCACGAGCGGATTCACTCATTAGACGAAGTTTGTCATCGCCAGGGATTGCTGTCGGGTGAATTTGAATGAACTCACCATTAGCATAATTAACACCTTGCTGATAAACGATGGAAGCTGCTGAACCTGTATTGATCATTGAGTTCGTTGATTTACCGAAAATGATTCCAGGGCCGCCGCTCGCCATGATGACTGCGTCTCCAGGGAATGATTTGATTTCCATTGAAGTCAGGTTTTGTGCTACGATACCGCGTGCTGTTTGCTCATCATCGATAACAGCTCCAAGGAATTCCCAGCCTTCATATTTCGTTACAAGGCCTTCAACTTCATAACGGCGAACCTGCTCGTCCAATGCGTAAAGTAATTGCTGTCCAGTTGTTGCACCAGCGAATGCTGTACGGCTATGTTGAGTACCACCGAAACGACGGAAATCAAGAAGACCTTCCGGAGTACGGTTGAACATAACACCCATACGGTCAAACATATGAATGATTGATGGTGCTGCTTCGCACATCGCTTTAACCGGCGGTTGGTTAGCCAAGAAATCTCCGCCATAAACTGTATCGTCGAAGTGGATATATGGAGAATCCCCTTCACCTTTTGTATTTACTGCCCCGTTGATTCCGCCTTGGGCACAAACTGAGTGAGAGCGTTTAACAGGCACTAAAGAAAATAAATCAACCTGTTGTCCCAGCTCTGCTGCTTTGATCGTAGCCATTAATCCAGCTAGACCTCCACCAACGATAACTATTTTACCTTTACCCAATTCTGTCACTCCCTTATTTCCATTAGCCAAGCTATGTTTTTCCTAATTCTTATAAATGAACTCTATCTTCTTATACGAATGCGAAAATTGCGCTGATTCCGATATAAGAAAGAAGAACGAAAACGATCAATGTAAAGTAAGTCATGATTCTTTGCGATCTTGGTGAAACTGTAAGACCCCAGCTCACAGCAAATGACCATAATCCATTAGCAAAGTGGAAGATTGCCGAGATAATACCAACAATATAGAACACAATCATGAATGGACTAGAGAAAATCTCTGCCATCATGTCAAAGTTAACTTCAGCACCCATAGCTGCTTGGATTCTAGTTGCCCATATATGCCAAACAAGGAAAATCAACGTTATGATTCCAGTTAGGCGTTGTAGCATGAACATCCAGTTACGGAAGAAACTAAATCTGCCTAAATTGTTTTTTGCTGTAAAGGCAATATAGATTCCGTACACAGCATGGAAAATGAGCGGTAGATAGATGACGACCCATTCTACCAAAATCTTCACGGGCGTAAACTCAATTAAATGAACTGCCCCATTAAAAGTCTCTTCTCCTTTTGTTGCCATAAAGTTTACAGATAAATGAAAAATTAGGAATAGACCAATTGGAATTACTCCTAGAAGTGAATGAAGCCTGCGATTCCCAAACTCACGATTTTTTGCCACTAAGTGCCCCCCCTTAATTTGTGAAAAATCATGCAAAGATAAACTGGTGGCTACCTTTTATCTCCGCGTGAAAATACAGTATAGAGTCAAAAAACTCCTCTATACTTCCTTTACAATTATGTGACATGTCCATTTTACTCCTGACTTCTATGTGCGTCAAGAAAACGGATACAAGAAATCTCTTTTTCAGAATAGATTTTATTGGATTATCTTGGGTATTTTTTGTTTGTCAAGATGATATTTTGAATAAATTTCTAATTTAACTATTAATATCTCGGTATAATTTCTCATTTTTTTCCAATTGATATTTAAATAAATAAAAAACAGTATAATTTGCAAAAGAAATACGTTTATAATAGATTTACAGAAAGAGGCGATAAACTATGAAAAAAAATATTGCTGCTGCGATAGAAGAAGAGATTCAAACGGAAGAAATTCAAACTGAAGAATTCAAAGTTCCAGCTTTCGGGTACGAATTAATCAGAGAAGTTCTATTGAACGATATTCTCGGAAAAGACTCTAATCAAATCCTCTATTGGGCAGGTAAACAATTAGCAAGAAAATTCCCATTGAAGGGCGATCAGGAAGTGATTGAATTTTTCCAAAGCGCTGGATGGGGCAATCTGGAAATCTTGAAGTATACGAAACACCAGATGGAATTATCCCTCACGGGTGAAATAATCAGCCGCCGCCTGGATTTACACCCTGATTGTCACTTCCAGCTTGAAGCCGGTTTCCTTGCCGAGCAGTTTTCACTGCAAAAAAAATTCCTCAGCGAATCAACGGAAGAAATCAAACGCCGCGCAAAAAAAGTGATATTCACCATCCAATGGGATCCCAGAGATCCAATCTAATGAGCCCTGAAAACAGACTTACCCTTTTTACCGGAAGTCTGTTTTTTATTGGACTCCTGACACTTAAGCTAGCACATTTGCATGCTGACCAAGTTTAAATGCTTCATGAAGGGATTCAACAGCCTTCACCATTTCCTTTTCATTGACGACGGTCGAAACTTTAATTTCCGATGTGCTGACCATTTTCACCTGGATGCCTGTATTGGCCATCACTTCAAACATTTCGGCAGCCACTCCCGGATTGGATACCATACCAGAACCGACGATGGACACTTTGGCCAATCCGCTCTCCGTTTCGACCCGGTCGAATCCCAATTGTTCTTTATTATTTTCCAGAACGATCAAGGCCGCTTCCGTATCTTCACTTTTTGTGGAAAAAGATAGATTCGTCGTATCCTCGGCAGTCATGCTTTGAATGATGATGTCCACATTGATCCGGTTTTTCGCAAGCGTCGTGAAGATCGTGGATAATGCACCAAGTGATTGGGGCAAACCATATATTGTGACCCTCGTAATACTGTCTTCAAAAGCAATGCCGCGTACAATTAAGTTTTCTTCCATAGTTGCTTCCTCCTCTATGATCGTACCTGATTCTCTCTCCATGCTTGAACGGACTTCAAGCGGAATTTGATAATTTTTTGCATATTCGACAGCCCTTGGGTGAAGGACGCCCGCCCCCAGGTTGGCAAGTTCCAGCATTTCATCGTAAGAAATGGATTGGAGTTTTCGCGCGCCTTTTATGTAGCGTGGGTCCGTTGTGAAAACACCCGTTACATCTGTATAAATATCGCATCTATCCGCATTAAGCGCTGCTGCGATGGCAACTGCCGTCGTATCGGAACCGCCTCGCCCTAAGGTAGTGATTTCCCCATTTGCATCGTTACCCTGGAAACCGGCTACGACCACTATTTTCTTCTCCTGAAGCTGGGCTTGGATCCTTGTGGCATCGATGTTTAAAATCCGGGCATTCCCATGAACGGATTCCGTTTGCATGCCAGCCTGCCAGCCGGTATACGAAATGGCTTCATGTCCTTCTTCAATCAATGCCATCGTTAACAGGGAAATCGTTACCTGTTCCCCAGTCGTCAATAGCATATCCATTTCCCTCTTGCTTGGGGATCCGGAAATATCACGCGCCATGGAAACCAATTGGTCCGTTGTTTTCCCCATAGCTGAAACAACGACGACAACCTCATTTCCTTTCTCCGCTTCCTCGATTACCCGATTGGCAACATTTTTGATTTTTTCTACGCTACCGACGGATGTTCCGCCGAATTTTTGAACGATTAATGCCATCCTCATGCACCCTCTCTACTTTTTAGGCAATAAAAAAAGCAATGAGAAATATCTCATTGCTGTGGTCACATATCTTAATACTGTAATCACAGTGAGATAGCTCTCCAGGGTATAAACCCTGACAATCCGCCATTTATTAAATGTCGGACCAGGAGGACAAGGTATGAGTCTTGTCTTCCTTCGGC
Organism: Peribacillus sp. S4; assembly: GCF_046715815.1. Taxonomy (NCBI): domain Bacteria; kingdom Bacillati; phylum Bacillota; class Bacilli; order Caryophanales; family Bacillaceae; genus Peribacillus; species Peribacillus sp. S4. The sequence continues at coordinate 4,001,761 of NZ_CP175708.1, forward strand.
GGCGTCCCCTTTCAAAACCTTTCATGGAAGCTCATACTTCTCCAGGTTTTTACTCTTGAATTCCGCACCTCTATCAGCACTTTTAAGTTGTCTAGTTAAAAATTCCTTTTAATCATAGCATAGAGATTTATCGGTAGCAAGATTATTCTTGTAATTTTCTAACGATTCCCTCGGCTACCCCTTTTGGCATGCCAGCTTCCATGATTTCCTCGGCCGTCGCCTCTTTGATTTTCTTCAATGATCCAAAATGCCTTAATAATTGCTTCCTTCGCTTTTCCCCGACTCCTGGAATATCATCAAGCTGGGAGTGAACCGAATTTTTCCCGCGTAGCTGGCGATGAAACGTAATCGCGAACCGATGCACTTCATCCTGAATTCTTTGCAATAGGTAAAATTCCTGGCTCCTTGAATCAAGAGGTACAAGTTCAAGCGGATTTCCGATCATCAATTGCGAGGTCCTATGCTTTTCATCCTTAATGAGGCCTGAAAGTGGAATATCCAAGCCTAATTCATTTTCCAGAATATCCCGTACCGCTTCGACATGTCCCTTTCCGCCATCAATGATGATCAAGTCCGGAAGCGGCAGCCCTTCTTTCAATACTCGTGAATACCTTCTTCTGACCACTTCACGCATCGATTCATAATCATCAGGTCCCTGGACCGTCTTGATCTTATATTTTCGGTACTCTCTTTTTTCCGGCTTCCCATCAATGAACACGACTAAAGCGGAAACGGGGTCACTTCCCTGGATATTGGAGTTATCGAAAGCTTCAATTCGATGCGGGGTGTAGATACCCAGTTGTTTCCCGAGGTTTTCCACCGCATTGATCGTTCTTTCTTCATCCCTCTCAATCAAAGAGAATTTTTCCTGAAGGGCGATGGAGGCATTTTTATTCGCCAATTTAAGCATGTCTTTTTTCGCTCCCCGTTTCGGGTGAATCGTTTTGACACCAAGCAGCCCTTCGGCCATTTCGGCATCCACAGATTCAGGCAGCAAGATTTCCTTTGGTTTAAAATGGTTCGTAATCTCGTAAAACTGACCGAGGAATGTAAGAAGTTCCTGTTCGGGTTCATCGTAGACCGGAAAAAGCGAAACATCCCTTTCTATCAATTTACCCTGCCGGACAAAAAATACCTGAACGCACATCCAGCCTTTATCATAGGCAAAGCCAAATACATCCCTGTCGATGAAATCGGTCGTCATCATTTTCTGCTTCTCCATCGTAATATCGATGTGGGCAATCTTGTCACGGAACTCCTTGGCCCTCTCGAAATCGAGTTCTTCCGATGCCTCCAGCATTTTTTCAGTCAGTTCTTTTTTTATTTCAGTATGCCCGCCGTTCAAGAACCGGTTGATATCATCGACCATTTTTTTATATTCCTGTTCCTCTACTTCATATACACATGGGGCCAGGCACTGACCAAGGTGATAGTAGAGACAAACGCGATCCGGTAACGTATTGCATTTTCTTAGGGGATAGATGCGGTCGAGCAATTTTTTCGTTTCGTTAGCTGCAAATGCATTCGGATAAGGACCGAAATATTTCCCTTTGTCTTTTTTGACTTTTCGCGTAATGATTAGACGCGGGTGGCGTTCCGCAGTCAGCTTGATGAAAGGATACGTCTTATCATCCTTTAGCATGACATTATATTTTGGGTCATGTTTTTTGATTAAGTTCAACTCTAAAATAAGAGCCTCGATATTGGAAGAGGTGACAATGTATTCGAAATCCTCAATCTCGTTCACGAGTCGAAATGTTTTACCGTCGTGAGATCCCGTAAAATAAGAGCGGACACGATTCTTCAACACTTTCGCTTTGCCTACATATATAATCGTTCCCTGACGATCTTTCATTAAATAACAACCAGGTTGATCGGGAAGAAGGGCAAGTTTATTCTTTATTTGTTGATTCATGCATTCAGCCTCCTGTTCTCCCTTTTTTACAATCATTATATATCAAGATAGCGAAAAAAGCTTCAAGTCCGCAGACTTGAAGCTTTTTTCGCTATCTTACTATTACGCGTGTTTTGCAATAAGTTCAGCAAGTGCTTCTTTAGGTTGGAAACCAACAACCTTATCGACCACTTCACCGTCTTTAAGGACGATTAATGTCGGGATGCTCATCACACCGAATTTTCCAGCTGTTTCTTGGTTTTCATCTACATCCACTTTTACGATTTTTGCTGTATCGCCAATTTCAGTATCAAGCTCTTGAAGAACAGGAGCGATCATTTTACAAGGTCCACACCATGGAGCCCAAAAGTCTACAAGAACGACACCTTCGCTAGTATCTGTTGTGAAAGTTTGGTCAGTTGCATTTACAATAGCCATATATATTTCCTCCTCAAATTTACTCAAATAACTAAAAACAGTATACCACTGTTGCTCAAATCGATGCTAATATTTTGCTTCAGTGGTAGGATGTCCAAAAAAAAAGTAACTATGCAGGCAACAAACCCTCCCCATTAGCGCAAACAAAGGGGCAAGACATGTATCGGCTTATGCCGAATGTCTTGCCCCTCATCTGTATTATTTCTATTACGCGTTAACTTTAAGTTTTTTGAATTCTTCCGTAAGTAATGGAACGACTTCGAAAAGATCTCCGACAATTCCATAATCAGCCACATTGAATATGTTAGCTTCTGGGTCTTTATTGATGGCAACGATAACCTTGGAGTTGGACATTCCCGCTAAATGCTGGATCGCACCGGAAATTCCGCAGGCGATATAAAGGTCAGGTGTTACGACTTTACCCGTTTGCCCGATTTGTAATGAGTAATCGCAATAGTCTGCATCACATGCTCCCCGGGAAGCTCCTACCGCTCCGCCAAGAACCTGTGCCAGTTCCTTTAATGGTTCAAAACCATCTTCACTTTTCACGCCACGGCCACCCGCGATGATTACTTTCGCTTCTGAAAGGTCCACCCCTTCACTGGCTTTTCTAACAACATCCTTAATGATTGTCCGTAAGTCCTTAATATCCACACTTAATGTAGAAACATCACCAGAGCGGGACTCATCTTTCGCTAATGGTTCGATATTGTTCGGACGGATTGTCGCGAAAATCACGCCAGCTGTAACAATTTTCTTTTCAAATGCTTTACCAGAATATATCGGGCGGGTGAAAACTATATTTCCGCCTTCTTCTTCAATGGATGTAACGTCGGAAATCAATCCTGATTCAAGTTTTCCAGCCAATTTAGGTGCAAGGTCTTTTCCTAAGGCTGTATGCCCAAAGAAAATTCCTTCCGGCTTTTCCTGCTCGATGACGGCAAGCAAGCTTTGCGCATATCCATCTGAAGTATATTGTTTCAATTGATCATTTTCGACTGCAATAACCCGGTCTGCACCATACTGGATCATTTCATTACCGAAATTCTGAACACTGTCACCAACTAAAACACCAACAATTTCCCCGCCATCCGCTGCAAGCTTAGCCGCACCGATAGCTTCAAATGATACATTTCTTAGTGAACCATCACGAACTTCGCCCAATACAAGAAACTTTCTAGCCATTTATAAAAACCTCCTGTGCTCTATTTTTCTTTTTGTCGTGTGTTGTTGTTTGGAGATGTACCGTATCGATTAAATCACTTTTGCTTCACTGCGTAATAATTGAACAAGCTCGGTAACTTGAGCACTGATTTCCCCGTCCAAAACTTTTCCAGCTTCTTTTTTAGCAGGAAGGTAAATTTCAATCGTTTTTGTTTTGGCCTCAACATCGTCCTCTTCCAAATCCAGGTCATCCAATTCCAATTCTTCAAACGGTTTTTTCTTTGCCTTCATGATTCCTGGCAATGAAGGATAACGTGGCTCATTTAGCCCTTGTTGCGCTGTCACCAATAATGGAAGAGAGGCTTCGATCGTTTCAGAGTCCCCTTCGACATCACGGATAACGCTTACATTTCCATTTTCTATGTCCAATTTAGTAATGGTTGTAATATAAGGAATTCCCAAAATTTCGGCAACGCGTGGTCCCACTTGACCAGAGCCGCCATCGATTGCAACGTTCCCTGCAATGATTAGATCTGCATTTTTATCTTTTAAGTATTCGCCAATAATTTTGGCAGTCGTGAATTGGTCGCCATTTTCTATGTCGTCTTCTATATTTATCAATACAGCTTTGTCAGCACCCATTGCCAACGCTGTGCGTAATTGCTTTTCAGCCTCTTCTGTTCCGACAGAAATAACCGTTACTTCGCCGCCTTGTGCATCACGCACCTGGATTGCTTCTTCAACTGCATACTCATCGTATGGATTAATGATGAATTCTGCCCCATCCTCATTGATTTTCCCGTTGGATAGTGTAATTTTTTCTTCTGTATCAAATGTTCTTTTCAGCAGTACATAAATGTTCACGATAATACCTCCCGAATAATTTGAGTTTTGAAGATTATGAATTTTATTGATATATAGTAATGTTCTACAGATTTCACCATAATCCTGCATGATATATAAAAATAGTTATTTAAACCGAAACATCATTTCCCTTTGAATACAGCTTCCCTTTTTTCAATGAAAGCGGCGATTCCTTCTTGTGCATCGGCAGTATCGAAAGCCTGACCAAAGAGGGCAGCTTCCCTTTCCACACCTTTATGGTAGGAATCATGCTTGGAATAATTCAATAACTCAATGGCCGCCTTTAATGCCAGTGGGCTCTTCTTGGCAATTTTATTGGCTAGATCCTTAGCTTTTGGAATCAGTTCTTCATCCGTGAAGGCATGATTCGCCAATCCGCATTGCACAGCTTCGGTGCCTGAAATCGGTTCACTTGTAAACAGCATTTCAGCTGCCTTTGCCATGCCTACGTAACGAGGAAGACGTTGGGTCCCAGCAAATCCGGGGATTAAGCCCAACTGCAGCTCAGGCAAACCAAGTTTAGCCCTTTCGGTGACCAAGCGGATGTGGCAGGCCATAGCCAGCTCCAATCCTCCGCCAAGCGCCGCTCCATGGATGGCTGCAATGACCGGTTTTGGAAAAGATTCGATTTTCTCAAATACAGATTGACCATTCTTGGTCAGCTTCTCGAAAGCTTTCCCGTTTTTCACTTCCGTAAACTCTTTAATGTCCGCTCCTGCAGAGAAGAATCTTCCTTCACCATGAAGAAGGACAACCCGTACGGCTTCGTCTTTCCCAATTTGATCGAATGCCTGTGAAAGCTCTCCGATGATAGCCGAAGAAAGTGCATTTGCTGGTGCATGATCAATCGTTATAAAAGCCACATGATTTTCGACAGAAAGCTTAAGATATTCCATATCAATCCCTCCAGGCATGATAGTCAAACTTTTTTGATAATTCTCTATGTATCACTTCCAGTTAAAGCTGGAAGTTGAATTAACCGATTCTTTCGAGGATGGCTAGCCATCCTCTATTTAAATCGTTAACTTTTCAGGCCACAGCCGCCAATCAGCAGGCGGTGAACGTCTGGTGCAAGGTCAGGAAGCGAATACTTTTGCTCATTCATGACCCAAGTCGTCACAGTTTCATCAATCGTTCCAAAAATCATCTGCCTAGCAAGTAAATTATTTAAATCAGGCAGGAATTCGCCGTTCTCTTTTCCTTCTATAATGATCTGATCGATTAAATTTAAATACCCTCTTAACACATCATTGATCCTAAGGCGCAATTCTTTATTCGACTGTCTTAATTCCAACTGAGTGACAATTGCTAAATTCACGTCTTCTGAAAGGTTTTGAAAATGTTTTTGGATGAGAACATGCAGTTTTTCCGAAGCAGTGGTCTTTCCTTTTATCTCTTCTTCGATCTGTTCCACAAAATACCCCATCTTTTCATGGAATAATGATATTAAGATATCTTCTTTATTTTTAAAATAAAGATAAATGGTGCCATCCGCTACGCCTGCCTGTTTGGCGATTTTGGATACTTGGGCTTGATAGTAACCGTTTTGGGCAATGACAATAACGGCCGCATCAATAATTTGATTATACTTTGGTCTGTTGCTTTTCACTGGATGTCCCCTTTCAGAAAAATGAATGAACCATCATTCATATTTCTATCATAAAATGATGACCCTTTACTGTCAAGCAAAACCTTATATAAGGCTCCTGACATTTCACTTCTGTTCATTGTACAGCCACCATCCATAGCTTGTCCAGCTGTTCTGCAAAACGGAGCCCTCTTCCGTTGCTCCGTTAAAAGGGGGTGCTTGTTTAAGCTTCTTTTCTTTCCTCGGATATTTTTTTCTTTTCTTCCTCGATAAGGACTCTTCTCAGGATCTTCCCTATCGTCGTTTTAGGAAGTTCATCCCTGAATTCATAGCTTCGCGGCACCTTATACGAAGCCAGGTTCTTTCTGGCAAATTCATTCAATTCCTCTTCAGTGACCCTGGCATTTTTTTTCAGGACGACATAGGCCTTGACGGTCTCTCCTCGATAAGGGTCAGGGATGCCTGCCACAACTACTTCCTGTATGGCCTCATGCTCATATAGCACCTCTTCCACCTCACGTGGATATATATTGAAACCACCTGCAATGATTGTATCCTTTTTCCTCTCGACGACATAAAAGAACCCCTGCTCATCCATATAACCCAGATCGCCAGTAAGCAGCCAGCCATTTTTAAAGGTTTTTTCCGTTTCATCCGGACGGTTCCAATAGCCTTTCATTACCTGTGGTCCTTTTATGGCAATCTCGCCTATTTCATTCGGAGGAAGCTCTTCATTGGATTCCAGGGACAGAATCGCCGAGTCAGTGTCCGGCCACGGCAGTCCAACGCTTCCTTTTACACGCGGCTGATCCCAAATGAAATTAGCATGTGTCACAGGTGAGGTTTCTGAAAGTCCATAGCCTTCAACTAGCTTCCCGCCGGTAATTTTCTCAAACTGCTCTTGAACCTCTAAGGGCAAAGATGCAGAACCGCTAATACAGGCATTGATGGAAGAAAGATCATATTTAGCGATATCCGGATGGTTCAAGAGGCCGATATACATCGTTGGCGCTCCTGGAAACATGGTCGGTTTCTGTTTTTGGATGGTTTTAAGCGTCGCTTCGACATCAAACTTCGGCATGATGATCATGGTGTTCCCTTCCATGACGGAAAGAACCAAGACCGTAGTCATACCGTACACATGGAAGAAAGGCAGAATCGCAAGGATCCTTTCCTCACCGCGCTTATTTTTGTAAAGCCATGCATTGCACATTTTCGTATTTGCCAGCAAGTTCTTATGAGTAAGCATGACCCCTTTGGGAAAGCCAGTTGTCCCACCTGTATATTGCAAAAGGGCAAGGTCATCATTGACATCGATCGGCACAGTGTCGACTTCTTCAGTGATCTTTCGTTTCATGATTTCGGAAAATAAATGATGATTCCCTTCATGCTCCACATTGATGACAATGCCGTATTGCTTTTTTTGAATAAAAGGATAGATAAGATTTTTCGGGAAAGGTAAATATTCCTTGATAGCGGTTACAATTATATGTTCTATATCCGTTCTTGATGCCACTGCAGAAACACGGGGAAATAAAATATCCATCACTAAAATCATTTTCGCTCCGGAATCTTTCATTTGATATTCTAATTCACGTTCAGTATAGGTTGGGTTCGTTTGAACCACGACTCCTCCGGCCATCAATATCCCAAAAAAGCTTATGACACCCTGAGGGCAGTTAGGTAGCATGACGGCAACGCGTTCGCCTTTTTGAAGTCCGATACTTTTTAAATAGGCTGCAAACTTTAAAGCAGATTCATGCACTTCCCGGAAAGTTAATTCTTTTCCCTGGAAATGAATCGATACTTTATCAGGGAATTCCTCGGCTGATTCCTTCAAAAAAGAATAAAGAGGTTTATCTTCGTACGACAAAACAGCGGGTATCTGTTCCGGATAAATAGCTTGCCATGGCTTATTGCTCATTTGCCCCCTCCTTCTGAATATTCTCAATACTCTTAATCATTATAATACAATCGGGATTTTCTTACAATTGCCGAATTTCAGAGTATAAAGACCTTACGATGAAAGGCTGGATAGTATATATGTCCTATTCCAATTACAGGGAATGTTGGAATAGGACATATAAAAAGGGAAACAAAAAAAGGAGTGGCTATACTCCTTTCAGAATGTAGACAACCCTTTTACCCTCATTTTTTTCTTTAAAAAAAGTTCCAGTGATTGGAACGGAAGGTACGAGACTCCTGCGGGAAAAGCGTGTCTAGGGGAGACCCCGCAGGCGCAAGCCGAGGAGGCTCCCCGACCGCCCGCGGAAAGCGAGTGCCTGGAGTGGAAATCAACGTTCCCATTTTACAAACCCAGAAAAAACTGTCGGCAAACAATTATTATCTAGTTTTGAACAAATGGGTTCTATCTAAATAAAACAAAGTTGATTGGAACGTAAGGTACGAGACTCCTGCGGGAAAAGCGTGTCTAGGGGAGACCCCGCAGGCGCAAGCCGAGGAGGCTCCCCGACCGCCCGCGGAAAGCGAGTGCCTGAAGTGGAAATCAACGCTCAATTTCACAACCCCTCAAGAAAAAAACATAAAGGATATTCAAATTTTCTTTAAGATCACAGATCGGGGAGAGCATTCCGATCCTCTTTTGTCGTCTACTGAAAGGTGTGGTTCTACTCCTTAGTTTTAATTCTATACCAATACTTATATTTTTCTTCAAACCCCAATTTTCCGTATAAGCTTAAAGCAGGTGCGTTCGTTTCTATCACCTGAAGATAAGCATTTTTTGCTCCATTTTCTTTACCCCAATTCAATAGATTACGAACGAGAATTGCACCATTGCCTTGGTTTCGAAAGTTTTCATGGGTAATGATATTGTACAGGCCTATGTATTCGTCTTCCAATACACCCAGTCCACTTGCTGTAACGGTTCCACCTTCATCAGTCAACAACATAAAGCATGTTTTTGGAATGATATTCCCTAACATCTTTTTCAGGATGGTTTGATCATGATCATCAATATTACTTAGCAGGCAGAAACCGTGAAACCATTCATCATGTAAATGATCATACTTTATGACATTGGTTTCATTCGGTGACTCTGTATCTGCCAAATTCAATACCTGGACACTTGTTGTTCCTTCAAGGGCATACCCAGACTCTTCCAGCACACGATCCAAGTTGATAGGGTTTGCCTGTGGAGTCACTTTGTACACGGCCTTATCATTCCTTGCAAAATATAATTGTTCACAATTCGAAATTTTCTTTTTCACATTTTCATTCGATGGATAGATGGGGGTGATGGAATTCGCCCTTTTCGTATATCCATCCGCAAATCGGATAACCCATCCATCATAGATTTGCGTTTGCATGGCGGGTAAAGCATTCAGCGATAATTCTTCAATCTTCTGTATCCATTTGGACTGATCCATATTCCTCCTCCTCTTCAAAAGTCTATTTGACCATTATTATTATACATGGCCCCCCATTTTTTTTAATAGAACCAAATAAAAGAAGCGGCACACTGGCCGCTTCAGTTGAACAATGTCATATAAATGATTCCAAACAGAAAAAAGATTCCGCAACAAACAATTAAGACTTTTGCAAGTTTCTCCACAGCTTACTCCCTCTCATGAAGGGCATTAAGAAATTCCGGCGCCGATGACAAAAGATAATGCGATTGATATGATCATCGATAGGAATCCAACTGCCCGATTATCTTTTTGTATTTCTTCATCTATTTTAAATCCAGGAGTCATAAATTCAAAAATGAAATAACCGATCAGCAGCAGGACAAAACCGTAGACGCCCCAGCCAATCATGGTAAGAAGCGAATTCTGATGGAGAATGGACTGTTGGAATACATAGGCGATCCCAAAAATTTTACCACCTGTTGCCAACGCGACAGAAAGGTTTCCCTGTTTGATCTCCTCCCAGTTCTTGTACTTTGTGACAAGTTCAAAAATGGCTAAAAAAACAATCATGCACAGAATAACGACACTGTAACGAGCAGCTATATATACATATTCATTTTCCCACATATTCTCCATGGTCCAACTCCCGAATGGTAACTAGCCACCCGGCTTGGCTGAACTGCCGGAATGACCGCTTTCCTTTATTTAAATTCCACCACCGTAACACCTGTTCCGCCTTCACCGGCTTCGCCGAAGCGAATCCTTTTGACAGAGCGGTGATTTTTCAAGTATTCCTGGACCCCGGACCGAAGAGCACCCGTCCCTTTACCATGAATGATGGAGACACTCGAATAACCGGCCAAAAGAGCATCATCAACGTATTTTTCCACTCTTGATATGGCATTTTCAAAGCGTTCTCCACGAAGGTCAAGTTCGACGCTAACGTGATAATCGCGGCCTTTGATCGTGGTAAGCGGCTTTGTTTCTTTTACTTTTGTGCTCTTGATGAATTCCAGGTCAGACTCCTTCACTTTCATTTTCATGATGCCGATCTGAACCTGCCATTCATTATTTGAGACCTTCTCAATCAAGTGACCTTTTTGACCAAAGCTTACGACCTTTACTTCATCTCCAGGTTTCAAGCTTTTATCCAGCGGCCTCGCAGCTTTATTTGTTGTTTTTTTCACTTTAGGCGCTGCTTCTTCAAGCCGTTTTTTTGCATCGATCAGTTCATGCTCTTTAACATCGGCATGCTTTTCAAGTCGCAGTTTACGTAAGTCGGCAATGATCGCTTCCGCTTCCCTTTGTGCATTTTCAACGATTGCCGCTGCCTCTTTTGCTGCCTTTTCAACCATCGCATCCCGTTCTTGATGGTACTCATCAATCTGCTTTTGAAGGTCTTTATGAAGAATTTCCGCCTGTTTCAGGTGATTCTTGGCTTCCAATTCCTCTTCTTCAGCCTTCTTGCGGCTGTCTTCAAGGGACGCTATCATATTTTCAACTTTATTCGTATCCTCACCGATATGGCCGCGGGCGTTGCTGATCACGTTTTCTTCCAAACCAAGGCGCTTGGAAATTTCAAACGCATTACTCCGCCCTGGTACACCAATTAAAAGTTTATAGGTGGGACTCAAGGTTTCCACATTAAATTCGACGCTTGCATTAATGACGCCTTCCCGATCATATCCATACGCTTTTAATTCCGGGTAATGTGTCGTTGCAATCACACGTGCTCCGCGCTTATACACTTCATCCAAAATGGAAATGGCCAAAGCTGCACCTTCCTGTGGGTCAGTTCCCGCTCCAAGCTCATCGAATAAAACAAGACTGTCATAATCGACATGCTTAAGGATATCGACAATATTGACCATATGCGAAGAAAATGTACTTAAGCTTTGTTCAATCGACTGTTCATCGCCTATATCGGCATAAACAGAGGAAAACACAGCCGTTTCGGAACCATCCAGCGCAGGAATCTGCAGACCGGACTGGGCCATTAACGTACAGAGGCCAATCGTTTTCAGGGTAACCGTCTTACCACCTGTATTCGGACCGGTGATGACGATTGTCGTAAATTCATCACCAAGAAAAATATCATTGGCCACGACGACATCATTCGGAATGAGCGGGTGTTTCGCTTTGAATAATTTCACGCGTCCCTCATTATTCAGAATCGGCTTGGAACCTTTTATCGCTTTTGCATATTTTGCCTTGGCGACAAGGAAATCGATTTGTGCCAGCACTTTGACATTATGAAGCAATTCAGGGGTGAACGCACCGACTTTTTCCGATAGTTCGACCAATATCCGTTCTATTTCCTGCGTTTCCTTCACTCGGGTTTCCTGCAGGACATTATTCAGCTGAACGATTGCTTGAGGTTCAATGAACAACGTCTGCCCTGATGATGATTGATCATGAATGATCCCTCCATACACACTGCGGTATTCCTGTTTTACCGGGATGACGAATCGATCATTCCGGATGGTGATGATGGCATCGGATAACATGGTTGATGCATTGGAAGAACGGATCATACTTTCCAGTTTTTCCCTTACGCGACTTTCATTCGTCCGAATTTGGTTTCTTAGGGTACGAAGCTTGTCGCTGGCAGAATCCATCACTTCGCCATGTTCGCTTACTGCATACGTAATTTCCTGCTGCAAATCAATCAATGGATGTAGGGAATCGATATATTCGGCTAAAAGCGGAACATCAATCTCCTGCTCTGCCAGTTCTTCGAAGAAACGGCTTAAGATCCTGCCGGCACGAATCGTACTCGCAAGTTCCATCAATTCCATCGGTGAGAGCATACCGCCAATCTGTGCCCTTTTTGCATGCGGACGGATATCGAAAATTCCGCCCAATGGCAAGTTACCTTTCAACCTTACGATTTTGGCAGCCTCATCTGTTTCTTCCTGCCATCTCGACACTTCTTCAAAATCCGTGGAAGGCATCAATTGCTCCGCCTTTTCTTTTCCTATGGATGAGGATGCGTGTGAGATTAATTGTTCTTTTATTTTATGAAATTCCAATGTCTTTAAAGCTTTATTATGCATGGAGTTAAAGCTCCTCCTTATTTATGGGCAAATAGTTAATCATTTCTCTTTAAAAACGCCAATAAGCCATCCGTATCCTTTACATTAAGAACCGTAGATTCCTTAATCCAGCCCTTTTTGGCTGACGAGACCCCCACCGGCATATGTTCAAGCATGTCGATGCTGTGGGCATCCGTATTGATCACAATCGGAACGCCTGCTTCCTGAGCCTTGCGCAGATGCGGAGGTGCCAAATCCAATCGGTTCGGATTCGCATTCAATTCCAAGGCCGTATTCGTTTCACTGGCCAGTTCGATCAGCATTTCTATATCCACATCATATCCGGTTCGTCTGCCGATGATCCTTCCCGTTGGATGTGCAATGATATCTACATGCGGATTATTCAGAGCCGTTTTTAAGCGCTCCATGATCGTTTCCCGAGGCTGTGAAAAGCTTGAGTGAATCGATGCAATGACCAAATCCATCTCTGCAAGCAGCTCATCGTCATAATCAAGTGTCCCATCAGGAAGTATATCCATCTCTATCCCGGAAAGAACGGTAAAGTCAGTATATTTTTCATTAAGTTCATGGATGATCCGTTTTTGTTCACGTAAACGTTCAGCGGTCAAGCCGTTCGCCACTTTCAGATATTGCGAATGATCGGTGATGGCCATATATCGATACCCTTTTGCACGGCATGCTTCAATCATTTCTTCAATCGTATGAGCACCATCACTCCATGTCGTATGCATATGCAGATCACCTTTAATGGCCTCTAAAGATATGAGAGGTTCATTAGCATCATAATGCTCCACTTCCGTTCCGTCTTCACGCAGTTCTGGGGGAATGAAAGGAAGGCCAAAATGATTATAAAATTGTTCTTCCGTTTCAAACGGCAATACTTCACCTGTTTCAGTCACTTCCACCCCATATTCGCTGATTTTCTCTCCGCGATCTTTAGCAAGCTGACGCATCCGCACATTGTGATCCTTCGAACCTGTAAAATGATGAAGTGTCGTGATGAATTCCTTATCCTTAACGATTCGGAAATCGACAGAAATGTCATATTCATAATCAAGCACGATCGATACTTTTGTATCACCGGCCGCAATCACCTGTTTTATCCCTTTTATTGCAAGCAGTTGATTCTTCACCTCTTCGGGATGATCTGTCGAAATGATGAAATCGAGGTCCTTGATTGTTTCCCTCATACGCCGGATGCTGCCCGCCCTAGAAGAACGGATGATGTAATCCATGTTAGCAAGGGCCGTTTCAATATCAGCCGCAATCGGTCTCATGAAGGCTAGGGGCAGCCGATCTGGCCTTGAACCCGCCTCGGCAATTGCAGACAGGATCTTCTCTTCCGTTTTTTTGCCGAAACCGGCAAGCGCCGCGACCCTGCCTTCCTCACAGGCGATTTTAAGATCATTCACATCTTTGACATGCAGCTCTTTATGAAGCTTGGCAATTTTCTTACCGCCCAAACCTTGAAGCTGCAGAAGCGGAATCAATCCTTTTGGCACCTGCTCCTGAAGCTCTTCAAGTACAGTCGATTTCCCTTCATTTATATACTCTTCGATGACGGATGCCGTTCCTTTCCCGATTCCATTCAAAGCGGTAAAATCTTCGATCTCCGTCAGGCTCCGGTCATCCGTTTCCAAGGCGCCCGCTGCCTTTCGGAAAGCTGAAACCTTAAACGGGTTCTCTCCTTTTAGTTCCATATATATTGCAATTTTTTCTAATAGTTTAATGATATCTTTTTTATTAATTGTCATTTAATTCACCGCCGAAAAAATTAGTAGGGTGTCCCATGTTCACTTTCTTAAAGATACCTTTCTTGGAGGTAAAGTACAAGCAGTCAGGTTCTTAACCTTCGAATCAAATAGAATGAAGCTACATGCCGCTACATAAAAAGGGGCCTCCCCCGTGTTCAAAGTATAGGAATCCAGGACTTTGAACACGGGAGGCAGGCCCTCTTATACTGACATTAAGATTGTTTTACATCATGAAACCATAGTTCCTTCACTTGCTCGGAAAGGAACGGCGTATGTTTCACGATCGATTCTGCCAGAAATGAGCCAGTTAATGGTTTCTGGATGGAATCCATTGGCAGCATGGCAGCTATATATAATATAATAAACATGATAAGATAGACTTCGAGAAAACCCAATATCCCTCCGCCCCAGCGATTCAGCTGCTTTAATATCGGTAGATGGGTAATGAAATTGAGCATGGATCCTATCATTTGCCAAAGAATCTTGGCAGCAAAGAAAATGATTGCAAAGGCAATTGCATTGTAATACGCCGTATCAAGCCCGACTGTATTGAAAAACATATTAAGGGTCGAGGAATCACCCATCGTTGGGAACGGAATCCATAATTTCAAATTGGGAGCAAGATCTCCGTAAAATACATAGGCGACGATGAAGGCTACAATGAACCCAGTCATATGAACCGTTTGTAAAATGAAGCCACGCTTTAAACCGATTAATAAACCGATTAAAAGAATGGCCAGAATTGCTAAATCAAGCATGTACTCAGTCCTTCTCTCTCTTTAATTCCAGTTGAAGCTGGTCTAGTTCATCTTTTAATTTAATATATTCATGGATGGTATTCACGGCCGTTAGCACCGCTAGCTTGCTTGTATCCAAGTGTGGATTTTTCATCCTGATCTCTCTCATTTTTTCGTCAACCATCGAAGCGACCAGGCGCATATGACTTGCGCTTTCTGTGCCGACGATTGTATATGGCTGTCCGTATATATCAACTGTTGTTTTATTTCGTTTATCGTCTGACAAAATGATGCCCCCAATCTAAACAATCCTAATTCTATCATATCATGAAGTTTTTCGTCATGAAAGAGAGTACATCGTCATTTCTCGCATTAAAATTTCAATAATTTGTCATACGATATCGAATTTAGGAAGAAGATTACCTAATAAACAAAATGAAGTTAGGAGCTAACCCATTATGTCCCATGTTGTTTTACTTATCAGTCCTGAACAAATAAAGGCGATGAAGTCCCATTATTCTTCATCCTTGGCCGCCAAGCAGCCGCCAGGGAGCATCTTTTCCGCCAAACCGCCGCTATGTACGGTGACGGCCTATAAATCGGGGAAGGTCCTTTTTCAAGGTAAGAATGCCGAAATAGAAGCGGTAAAATGGCAAAAAGGTACCACTGCTGCGGCTCCAAAGAAAAAAACGGCATCCTCTGCATCGGTCAACGTCCATCGATATTCGCCGCCAGCAAATATCGGAACCATGTCAGTGATTGGTTCAGACGAGGTCGGAACAGGAGACTATTTCGGGCCGATGACCGTCGTAGCCGTATATGCCAAGAAGGAGCAACTCGCTCTATTAAAGGAGCTAGGTGTCCAGGATTCCAAAAATCTGAAAGACCCACAGATCATCGACATTGCCAAACAGATTAAGGATGTAGTGCCCTTCAGCCTGCTCACATGCGACAACCCGAAATATAATGCGCTGCAGGCAAAGGGAATGTCACAAGGAAAAATGAAGGCACTCCTCCATAACCAAGCAATCAAGAACCTCATGCAAAAAATCCAGCCAGAACAAGCGGAAGCCGTCCTTATTGATCAATTCGCTCAACCAGAGGTATTTTTCAATTACCTAAAAGGCCAAGAACTATTCCAAGCTAATGCTACCTATCTATGCACAAAAGCGGAAGGCATTCACCTTGGAGTGGCAGCCGCATCCATCCTGGCCCGATATGCATTCGTCAAACGCTTTGACTTGCTGAGTGAAAAAGCCGGATTCAAAATCCCTAAAGGTGCCGGATTTGCAGTAGATGAAGCGGCCGCAAGATTGATTCACGAAAAGGGAATCGATTCATTACACGAATTCACGAAAACCCATTTTGCCAACACAGAAAAAGCGAAGCGACTCTATCAACAGAAATATCATAAATAGAAGAAAGCGGCTGATCTTCCTGAACAGCCGCCTTTTTCTCGTGAAAATGCGCGGTTTACTCATGAGTTTGCTCGGTTTACTCGTGAATTCACCATTTACTCGTGAGTTTTCGCCATTTACTCGTGAATTTGCTCCATTTACTCGTGAGTTTACACCTTTTACTCGTGAGTTTGCTCCATTTACTCGTGAGTTTGCTCCATTTACTCGTGAATTCACTATTTACTCGTGAATTTGCTCGGTTTACTCGTGAGTTTACGCCATTTACTCGTGAGTTTGCTCCATTTACTCGTGAATTTGCTCCATTTACTCGTGAGTTTACTCCATTTACTCGTGAATTTGCTCCATTTACTCGTGAATTCACCTTTTACTCGTGAGTTTACGCCATTTACTCGTGAGTTTGCTCGGTTTACTCGTGAATTCACGCCATTTACTCGTGAATTCGCTCCATTTACTCGTAAGTTCACCTTTTACTCGTGAAATAAAAAGGACAGCTCCCCATGATTCAGGGAGCTGTCTTTTTGGTTTTATCCTCTTAGCTCTGCGCCGGCTTTTTCTTTAACGGCTTCAAGCACTTTATCATGTGCTTTTGTAATGTCCTCGTCCGTCAGGGTACGTTCCGGGTCGTAGTATTTCAGTGAGTAGGCAATGGATTTCTTGCCTTCCTCCATTCTTTCACCTTCGTATAAGTCGAAGATGCTTACTTCTTTCAGCAGTTTGCCGCCGGCTTCTTCAATAATATCCTGAATGTCCCCGGCTTTCGTGGCTTGATCCACAACGAGCGCGATATCGCGTGTGGTTGATGGATAGCGCGGAATCGTTTGGTACGCTATCGGCGCGACTTCTGCTTCGGCCAATGCTTTTAAGGAAAGTTCGAAAATGTATGTTTCTTTAATATCCAAGTCTTTTTGGACAGTTGGGTGCACTTGGCCGATAAATCCAATTACTTCACCATTCAATAGTACTTCCGCTGTCCGTCCTGGATGCATATCGTTGATTTCCGCTTGGCGGTAACTGATTTGATCAGCTAATCCAAGTGTGTCGAATAATGCTTCGATCACGCCTTTGGCTACAAAGAAATCCACTGGTTTCTTTTCACCCTGCCATAGATGTGACTCCCATAGGCCGGTGATTGCTCCAGCAACATGTTCTTTTTCTTCAGGCAGTTCTTGTTCGTCACGCTTAAAGAATACCGAACCGATTTCATACAGTGCCAGTGAATCAATTTGGCGGGCATTGTTATATTTCACGACTTCCAGCAATTGAGGCACGATGCTTAAACGCAGCTGGCTTCTTTCTTCACTTATTGGCATTGCCAATCGAATGGATTCTCTTGCTTCCAATGCGAATTGGGACGCTTTTTCCTGGCTTGTCAGTGAATAGGTCACTGCTTGATAAAGGCCTGCGCCTTCAAGTGTACGGCGTGCCTTCCGCCGTTTAATTTGATAGTCTGTCAATTGTCCTGGATTAGCAGAACCGATCGGCAGTGTAACGGGGATGTTATCATATCCATATAAACGTGCAGCCTCTTCGACTAAATCGGCTTCAATCGTAATATCACCACGGCGCGTCGGGACAGTGATCGTGAATGTTTCATTGTCAAGTTCCACGCCGAATTGCAGACGTTTGAAGATTGATTCCACAACTGATAAGGTCATGCTTGTTCCAAGGAGTGTGTTGATTTTTTCAAGCGTAATGCTAATGACCGCAGGTTCCATTGACAATTCGTCAACTTCTGCTGCTCCTTGTAAGACTGTTCCGCCTGCATATTGTGCAATCAATTGTGCAGCACGTTCCCCTGCTTCACGAACACGTGCCGGGTCGACGCCTTTTTCAAAGCGGGCACTAGCTTCACTGCGTAATCCATGGTCCTTTGAAGCTTTGCGAACTACTGTACCAGCAAAATATGCACTTTCAATAATGATGTTCGTCGTATCATTTTTGACTTCGGAATCCGCTCCGCCCATCACACCAGCAATCGCAACAGGCTCACTGCCATTCGTGATCACTAAATGGTCAGGTGTCAAAGTGCGTTCCGCTTCATCCAATGTTACGATTTTTTCAGCATCCTTCGCTCTGCGGATGACGATTTCCTTTGAACCAAAGCGGTCATAATCAAAGGCATGGAGCGGTTGGCCGTATTCAAGTAAAATGTAGTTCGTGATATCCACCACATTATTATGAGGTCGGATACCTGCAGACATCAACCTAGTCTGCATCCAAAGCGGTGAGGGTCCGATCTTAACATCCTTGATGATTTTAGCCATGTATATCGGGTTATCTTCTTTCGCTTCCACTTTGACACTGATATAATCAGTTGCTTTTTCAGCTGCCTCTTCTTTCTCGACTACCGGCCATTTCACTTCCCGGCCTAGAATGGCTCCCACTTCGTATGCAACACCAAGCATGCTTAGCGCGTCGGAGCGGTTTGGTGTCAGCCCAAGTTCAAGCACTTCATCACTTAAACCAAGTTCCTCCAATGCATCTTTCCCTACTTCCACATCATTAGGGAAGACGAAGATTCCTGTAGCATAATCCTTGGAAACAAGCTTGGATTCGAAGCCCAATTCTTGAAGCGAGCAAATCATTCCGTGCGATTCTTCTCCGCGAAGTTTCGCTTTCTTGATTTTGAAATTACCTGGAAGGACTGCGCCAACAGTAGCGACTGCGACTTTTTGGCCTTTATCGACATTCGGTGCCCCACAGATGATCTGAACGGGATTTTCGGCCCCGATATCAACTTGGCATTTATTCAATTTATCCGCATTTGGATGTTGTTCACGTTCTAAGACATGCCCGATGACAACCCCTTTTAGCCCTTCACTTTTCTTTTCCACCCCTTCAACCTCAATGCCGCTTTTCGTGATTTTGTCAGCAAGCTCCGTCGCATTGATGCCTGAAAGGTCAACATAATCTTGTAACCATTTATATGACACAAACATGGTAGGTCCTCCTTTTTAAAATAAAAA
Source organism: Peribacillus sp. S4 (assembly GCF_046715815.1). NCBI lineage: Bacteria > Bacillati > Bacillota > Bacilli > Caryophanales > Bacillaceae > Peribacillus > Peribacillus sp. S4. Next base: position 4,021,008 of record NZ_CP175708.1, read on the forward strand.
TTTATGCTTCGTGATGGTTGAATTGTTTTAAGAATCGAACATCATTCGTATAGAAATGACGGATATCGTCCACACCGTACTTCAACATGGCAATCCGTTCCACGCCCATTCCAAATGCGAATCCAGAGTATTTCTTGGAATCGAAGCCAGCCATCTCAAGGACGTTCGGATGAACGATCCCAGCGCCAAGCACTTCGATCCAGCCTGTTTTTTTACATACGCTGCAGCCTTTACCGCTGCAGATTTTACAAGAAATATCCACTTCGACGGAAGGCTCAGTAAATGGGAAGAAACTTGGACGAAGACGGATTTCGCGGTCTTGCCCGAATACTTTTTTCGCAAATACGTCTAGCGTTCCTTTCAGGTCGCTCATGCTGATGTTCTCATCGATGACCAAGCCTTCAATTTGCTGGAATTGATGGGAGTGTGTCGCATCATCGTTATCCCGGCGATATACTTTTCCTGGGCAAATGATTTTAACAGGGCCTTGACCTTTATGTTTTTCCATCGTTCTGGCTTGAACCGGTGAAGTGTGCGTCCGCATCAGGATTTCATCCGTGATATAGAAGGAGTCCTGCATATCACGTGCCGGATGGCTTTTTGGCAAGTTAAGTGCCTCGAAGTTGTAGTAGTCGCTCTCGACTTCAGGACCTTCCGCAACCGTATAACCCATCCCGATGAATAAGTCTTCGATTTCTTCCACGATTCGTGTTAATGGGTGAAGATTCCCCTTGTTTACCGGACGTCCTGGAAGTGTGACGTCAATCGTTTCAGTTGCTAGCTTTGCATTGACTGCCGCGGTTTCAAGCGCTTTTTGTTTCTCCTCGATCTTTGTTGCAATCGCTTCACGTACTTCATTGGCTAGTGCCCCGATTTTCGGGCGCTCTTCGGCAGATAATTTACCCATGCCGCGCAATACCTCAGTGATTGGCCCTTTTTTCCCTAAATAAGCAACACGGACTTCATTCAGTTCTTTTAATTCGGAAGCGGCGGCAACTTTTTGCAACGCTTCTTCCTGCAGTTCTAGTAAACGTTCCTGCATCATGTCTTCCTCCTTTATTTTCCTTTTGTAAAAATGAACACAAAAAAACCCCGATCCCTAAAGGGACGAGGTTTATGTATCGCGGTACCACCCTTATTAGTGCATAAACAAAAAAACTTCTGCACTCACTTCATTAAAAATAACGGCTCTTCACCGGAACATTTTTCGGACATTCTGTCTTCCCAATGCCAACTCGAAAGGTGAATTCACTTAAGCAGTGCCATAAAAATGCTTTCAGTCAAGGCATTTTCTCCCTGGATATGGTTAACTTTAAGCTACTACTCTTTGTCATCGTTGTTTTCATTATAAAATTCTGTTTTATTATATTATAATTCTTCGGCCGTTTCAAATCGATTTTCGTAAATGGTACATTAAAATCCCGGCAGCGATCCCCACATTCAAAGATTCACTTTTTCCGTAGATGGGAATATAGAGGTTTTTAGTCGTTTTCTCCAGTAATTCCTTCGATACCCCTTGACCTTCATTACCGACCAGCAGGGCAAATCGGGAAGACTTTTCCACTTCTTCAAATGGCGATGCCCCTTCTAATGCCGTGCCATAAACCGGTGTGCCGCTTTGCTTAAGCTCATCGATGATTTCGGATAGGTTCCCTTTAATGACAGGCATATGGAAGAGGCTCCCTTGCGTCGAACGGACCACTTTGGGATTATACAAGTCAGCACACCCTTCCCCAAGAATGACCGCATCGATTCCCGCTGCATCCGCTGTCCTGATCATCGTTCCAATATTCCCTGGATCTTGGACGGCATCGATCAACAATAATTTCTCCGGATTGATGGACGCCATGCTCGTTGATTTCTGTTCACAAACCGCAGCAATTCCCTGCGGTGCTTCGGTATCGCAAATCGCCTTCATAATATCATTTTTCACATAAATGAGTTCTGTGCCTTCCACCTTAAAATGGGCAGGCATTTCAGTTTCTTCATTGATGATCACTTCCAAGACGATTTCCTCTTTTAAGGCTTCTTCAACTAGGTGAAAACCCTCGACTAAATATTTACCTGTTTTATCTCGTTCTTTTTTCGTCAAAAGTTTTTTCCATTGCTTAACTTGCGGGTTTTTTACGGATTCGATATATTTCAAGGGTAAACGCTCCTTTAACTTCACACTGATTTTCCTATTATAACGCAATTCACATACATATTGCATGCGAGTTTGTGAAATGCTATTAATGTCAGTCATTATGTGTTAGAGGAGGAATAATTATGAATTTAAACTTACGTAATGCGATCATCCAAAATGTATCTGGAAATACGCAAGAGCAGCTGGAAGACACGATTGTCGATGCCATACAAAATGGCGAGGAAAAAATGCTTCCTGGATTGGGAGTATTATTCGAGGTCATCTGGCAAAATTCTTCCGAGCAGGAAAAACAGGAAATGATCACTGCCCTCGAAGCAGGATTAAAAAAATAACAGCCTTCAAAGGCTGTTATTTTTTTAATCTCGCCTCGCCAGCCTTCAGTTCTTCGATGGAGACTTCTTCATCAAGCAGCAAGATGAATTTCTTTGCTTTCACTTCTTCAAGCATCGCTTTTGTCTCCGCAAAAGAGTAGCCGTATTTCGTGAAAAAGCTGCGTAAATCTCCAGATCCTTCATCTGTGAAGTAATGGAAGATTTTCAAAAAAAGAGTATCCTCCTTATCCTGATTGGCGATGATCAGTATATCCGTATGTTCATTTCCAAGCTGCACATTATTTTTTATATCAGCTGCCACTGTCATTTGGGTGCCAGTTACGCCTTTTGCTTTTAAGTCTGAAATTGCAGCAAGTAGTTCCGGATTAGAGTCAAAAACACCATATACGTTTTTTTCCATGTTTCTCCCCCTCCTTGTTACTCTACTTAAAATAAAATTCCTTTGTCATTATACCTTGCAGCTTTATCAATAAACAAGCAAATAGTCTATGGAGACGAACAAGGGAACCCTCTGCCTAAAGGTTTTTTTAAAAATAACAGCCTGTAGCAAACTCTAAGAAAATCGAGGTTGCTTGCGGTCCTATTAAAAAACGTTCCACTCCCTTTCCGTCGACTGTCTCACAAGCCAAGGCAAACGGCTGCGTGTCTCAGCTAGACAGTGATTTCGGCAGGAGTGTCGCAAATTTCTTCAATTTAAGTAAACAAACGAAAACAGCCTTATGCAGGCTGCTCTTGTTGCGGTATTACAGATTGTCGGTATTGATTCGATTTTTGATGTATTCATCTTGTAAGCCTTCCTCTTGCTGTCCGCTGGCTGTCGGTCCCGTGGTCCGATCCAGTGATCCTTGAGCGTCCAGGTTTTTGTCAGCATCGTCTGCAAACGGGTCGCTTGCCAGTGTTCCTTCATGAATCCCTGGTTTTTGCTTCTTGAATTTTTCTGTGGAATTCCCCCAGATTTCCCTTTCTTGAGCTCGCTTCATATCCAGCTCTTCATTTTCATAGATATTGGCGGAATTTCCGTGAAGCTCTTGGCTTCTTCCTGGCTGTGCTTCCATTTCGCTTGTTTGATAGGCATTCGCGGTTGTTTCCGGAAAAAGGTTCGGGTCCGGATTGTTCACCACCCCTGTTTTAAGCGGATTCTCTGCAGGTGCGTCCGTATCCTCGATTAGATTGGAAGTTATGTTCTCACGTGCTGTTACGGTTTCCGATTCATCTAAAAGAATGAGGAATTTTCCAGCCTCCACTTCATTTATATAAGCAGTTGCTTCACTATCGGCAAGCCCTAGCTCACCTAGACGGTTCCTTATATCTTCGGAACCCTCGTTCAGGAAAAAGTGTTTCATTTTATCAATGAAGGATTCCTCGTTAGAGTTAGTAACGACTTCGACATCCGGATCATGCTTTTCATTAACGAAATCCAAATCTTCTTTCTTATCAGCCATTACCGTTATTTCCCCTTCATGAACCCCCTTTTCCTTGAGGGATTGTATAGCCTGGATCATTTCTCTTTCCGTATTAAAAACACCATATAACGTTTTTCCCATGCATATTCCTCCTCCTTTCCGATATTTCTTCTTATGTGTATTTATACCCTGATGGGTGCCAATTAAACAAAAAGGTTTGCCTTCCCTAAGCTCGGACCTTTAATCGGTCTAAAAACCAAAAGGAAACCTGCAGTTTTAAAACTGCAGGCCATTTCCTTCACTCTTAGAAGCGGTCGGTTCTACGTTCAGTTGCCTTTTTCTCATTCACGATCGATTCATCTGTACTATCAAGCTGGATATCTTCCTTTTTAAGAGTATCCTGAACTTGTTCCGTTTCTTGTACAGCATGTTTCTTGATGACAATTTCATCGGTGACAACCGGTTTTTTCGAAACTTCCAGTTTTTCTTCAACAACCGGGATTCGTAATGTTTCCCCATCTTCAATGGTTCCGGTTTCTCGATTCGCTTCACGTCCTGAAACCGATCTATGCTCAACTGTCACTTCTTCGTGTTCAACAGGGACATTGATCGTTTTATGCTGTTCATTGACTTCTTTATTAATGACGACTTCTCCTGTCTGAACTCTTTCTTTGTCAATGTTCAGCTGTTCTTCCCGAAGTGTAAGTGTCCTTTCATCTTCTGGCAATTCACGGCCTTGTCCGTTGACTCCATAAACATCTTCTTTATTTAATGCATCAGTTTTTTCCGTGCCATTATATAATGGGTTGGTGGAGTTAGTATCAAGCCTTGTACCGGCAGTGTCCATTGTTCCGGTCGTGAATTTATCTCTTGCCGTTCCAAGATGGCCTTCACCTTCTTCAACCAGAACCAGGACTTTTCCATTTTCTACATCAAAGACATGTTCAGCCGCATCGCTATTCGAAAGTCCTGCATTAGCCAATCTTGTTGAAAGGTCTGCCGTATCTTCCGGCATGAAGAAACGTGCCACCTTGTCCATAAACGATTCGTCGTTAGGAACATTCGTCATTGTGTGAACATCCGTTTCCCGTTGATGGTTCGTGAAATCCAATGTTTCTTCCTTATCTGCGACGACCGTAATATCGTCCCCTTCAAAACCCTTTGCCTTAAGTGCATTAATTGCTTGGATCACTTCTGCATTTGATTCATATACTCCATATACTGTTTTATTCATTTTACATTCCTCCTTAGGTTTTGTTGTTTCGTTTAGTGGATGCTATATATAAACAATACCCGCCATGTTCCTAAGTAAACGAGGAATCCATATTTCATTTTTGTTATATCATTTACAATTCGTTCTCAGCACAGAACGCATTTTTAATTGAAATCCAAGCTTTACAAGGGTTTCCCCCTTTATAAAAATGTAATGTTTAACCAAATCATGCCATTTCGTTTTTTCAAATAATGCTTGTGATCTTTTTTCTTCTATTATAACGCCACAGCCTTTATTAGCAGGTCCGCAATATGCACCGCTTTTGTGCATTCCCCCAAGTTTTCCCGCTCGATCCCCAATTGCATTTGCAACAGGCAGCCAGGGTTTGCCGTGACAACAATATCGGCCTGTGTCGATTTCGTGTGCTCCATTTTAGAGTCGAGAATGTTCATGGACATCTCTGATTCAACAATATTATATATCCCAGCTGAGCCGCAGCAGCGATCGGCATCCTTCATTTCCCTGAAATCGATTCCTTCTATTGATTGAAGGAGAATTCGCGGAGCCGAGGAGGTGTTCATCACATTCCGTAAGTGACAGGAATCCTGGAAAGTTACGGATTGAGCTAGAAGTTTCAGGCGAACTTTTTCCTGAAAACGCAAATCAACAAGGATCTGGCTGATATCTTTCAACTTATTTTTAAATGAGATTGCACGGTCATGCCATTCCGGTTCATCTTGGAGCAGATGATCATAATCTATGAGAAAAGCGCCGCAGCCACCGGCATTCGTAATGATATAATCAACTTCCTCCATTTTAAAGGCTTCAATATTACGCTTGGCCAGTTGCTTTGCACCTGCTTTTTCACCACTGTGACCATGCAGCGCACCGCAACAGGCCTGGGATTTCGGTATCACGATTTCACATCCGGCCAGCTGAAGAAGCTTTAGTGTGGCCTTGTTCGTTTCCAAAAACATCGTATCCATCAAGCAGCCGGAAAAGAAAGCCACCTTTTTGAGCGGCGTTCCGATTGCAGGCAGCTCGGTTGGCCTATTTTTCATTTCTGCTTTTTTCGGGACTTTCGGGAGCACTTTTTCCATGGCTGCCAAATTATCCGGGAGCATGTTGAGGACTCCCGTTTTACGGGCCATGTATTGCAGGCCTGATTTCTGATAGAAGCCAAGCAAACTTGTCATGGTCTGCATTCGCTCCTGGTGCGGGAATAGTCCACTAAAAACGGCCTTGCGGATCGTTTTTACAGGGAAGCTGTGTTTTTTATTCTGATGGATGATATCCCTTGCTTCTTCAAGAAGGTGTCCGTATTTCACACCTGAAGGGCACACAGGTTCACAAGCCCTGCAGCCGAGGCAAAGACTCAACGAACGTTCTACATCCCTATCTGGCTCAATCACACCATCCGCCACCGCTTTCATAAGTGCAATCCGGCCCCTTGGTGAGTGGGATTCCTTCAGCCCCGATTCTATGTATGTCGGGCAATGGGGTAAGCAAAAACCGCAGCGCATACAATTCAACAATTCATCTTCATTCATTTTTTCCGCGAATTGAATGGCAATGGTTTCCCTTTCCTGAACTGTCGTCATGAAGAAACCACCACCCTTTTCCTGGTTTCCTTGGCAAATACTTTGCCGGGATTCATGATGTTATTGGGATCGAAAGCCTGTTTAATCGCCCTCATGGCATCAATCCCTTCTTTCTTCAGCTTCCATTCAAGATACGGGGCCTTCATCGCTCCTACACCATGTTCACCGGTAATCGTCCCGCCAAGGTCGATAGCCGCGGCAAAAATGTCGGCAAAAGCGAGCTCCACTCTCTCCATTTCCTCATGATCACGAGCGTCGGTAATGCATGTCGGATGCAGGTTCCCGTCCCCAGCATGACCGAACGTGCAAATGTCCACGTTATGCTTGTCAGCGATCTCATTAATCGCTCTAACCATTTTGGCAATTTCCGAGCGAGGAACGGTGGCATCTTCCAAAATGGTCGTCGGCTTGAGGCGTGCCAATGCGGAAAGTGCCGTCCGTCTTGCCGTTTTCAAGGCGACAGCGTCAGATTCCGTTTCGGCAATTTCCACGGAAACCGCCTTTTCCTCTAGACAGATATCGGCCATCCTTTTCATATCACGTTCCACCACTTCAGGCGGTCCATCCTGTTCAATCAGCAGGACGGCTTCCACATTGGTAGGCAAACCGATTTTCGCAAAGTCTTCAACAACGATCAACGTCGGCCGATCCAGAAATTCCAATGTCACAGGAATGATCTTATTTGAAATGATCTTGGCCACTGACTGGGCTGCAGCATCCAGATCTTGATATAAGGCAAGCATCGTCTTAGTCGTTTCCGGCATTGGAATCAGCTTTAAGGTCGCTTCCGTAACGATGCCCAAGGTCCCTTCCGATCCGACAAAAAGTTTGGTTAAATCATATCCGGCTACATCTTTGGCAAGCTTGCCCCCTGTTCGAATGATGTCCCCATTCGGAAGGACCACTTCAAGCCCGATGACATAATCACGGGTGACTCCATACTTTAAGCCTCGCAGTCCACCAGAATTCTCATTAATGTTGCCGCCAATCGTGGAGATTTTCATCGAACTTGGATCCGGCGGATAAAACAATCCCTTCTCTTCAACTGCTGAAATCAAGTCCAAAGTGATGAGCCCAGGCTGTACGGTCGCCGTTAAGTTCTCCTCATCTATTTCAAGTAATGAATTCATTCGATTGAATAAAAGGACAAGCCCTCCCTCTGTCGGGCATGTGCCTCCGCTTAAATTCGTCCCAGACCCGCGCGGAACGATCGGAACATTGTATTTGTTGCAAACTTTGATGATGGCTGCGACTTCAGCTGTGCTGCCCGGTTTGATGACAGCATCCGGCAACGCTTGAAATCCAGGCGTTGCATCATATGAATAGACTAGACATTCCACTTTCGAGTCATCGTAATTCTCCTGACCGACGATGGCAAGAAGTAGCTGCTTAACCTGCTTTGTTAACATGTACATCCTCCTCATATAAACATAGGAAATTTAGATTTTTTATATGATGTAAGTATAAGAAAAAAAACACTCGGCCTTCTATGTATGAACATATAAAGTTTTGAGCTTTTCATAGAATTAATTTGTATGTTTATCCAATACACTTAAAGCTAGATACATCATGACTAAATCGGCTGGCTTCCTAGGGTTCAGCCGGGTCAAATCCTCAATGCGCTTGAGCCTGTAATGGAGGGTATTGATATGGATATGCAGGGCTCTAGCCGTCTCTTTTAAAGATAGATCACATGCAAAATACATGGAAAGGGTTTTAAGCAGCTCCTCATTAGGTAGCAACTCCTGAATCGTCCGGGATAAATATTCCTGTCTAGTTTCAGCGGTAACTTCATCAAGCAGGACCTCAAGTTTCAAGTCCTCGTCAAATATGATACCTGATGAAGAAGACGCGATTTTCAAGGAACGTTCCGCTTTAAAAAACGCTGGCCTGAAAGCGGATCCTGATGCACGCGAACTAACTCCTGCACACACTTTATAACCCGAACTCTCTTCCAGCTTTTTTTGCAGTTTACTTAGTTTCATATATTGCTGGTTTTTTGAACCGATGAAATCGGCCATTGAAAGAATGACGAATCGGTTCCTCCCCCAACGTACTGCGATGTCATTGGGATGCTGCTGTCTTATGAATATCTGAAGCGTTCTCCATACATGAGGTTCAATGATTTCCTCAGTCTTGAATTCACCAAGGGTGATGATCCGGTCCGCATGAACATCGACCCCAAGTAACTTGGCCTTCTGAAGGAAGTGCTCATTGAACGTCTGCAGCTGATGCCATTCAAATACAAAGAATTCCATCAGACGTGATTGGGATTCTGCTTGTTCAATATGATAGCTTTCCTGAATGAACATCTCCGTCATCTTTTTTAATAGTTCCGCATAAGGGGAAACATGTTTGGGGTCACCTGTAATTCCAATGACACAAACGGCTTCCTGATTAAAGAAAATAGGCAGGTTTATCCCTGCCTTCACTCCTTTCCAACTTCGTTCATCCTGTTTATTGATGATCAATTTCTCACGATTGTTGAAAGCGTGGATGGCTCCTTCATGAAAAGATCCAATACGGCTGCCATCGGTGCTGGCGATAATCATGCCAGCATGATCAATAATGATGATCTCCTCATCAATCAGTTTTCGAACCTCATGCACCAATTTTCCTGCAACAGCTGCCAATTGCATGATATGTCCTCCTTTTTTGAATGGACTTGAAAATATTTCGAGGCTCCCCGATGAAAAGGGAGCCTCATTCTACTTATGGAATCATCCAGGAAAGGACGCCATTTTGCAAGAAGGTAATCACACAAACAAGCAGCAATAAAAATAAGCTATGTTTAAGCGTGAATCTCAATAATTCCGATTCCCTGCCCGCTAATCCTACGGCAGCACAAGCTATCGCTATCGATTGGGGGGAAATCATCTTTCCGGTGACCCCTCCAGAAGAGTTCGCCGCCAGAGCCAGAACCGGTTCCATCCCCACTTTAAGCGCAGTCACTTTCTGCAGACTGCCAAATAAGAGGTTGGCTGATGTATCCGATCCGGTAATGAACACACCTAGCCAGCCGAGAACAGGTGCGAAGAACGGAAATAAATCACCCGATTTTGCCAGGGTCATCCCTAATGTTGTCGACATGCCTGAAGCATTCGTCACATAAGCAAAAGCAACCACGGTAGAAATCATCAAGATTGGTTTGGCCAACTCTTTCATCGCTTCAACAAGGGTGCCATAAAAGTCTTTTGAAGACATGTGTGCGATGAACTTCGTTACGATGGCAGCAAGTAAAATGGCCGTCCCGGCTGCTCCGAGCAGTTCTATTTTATAGAAAGCCGCAATCGGCAATCCATTACTTCCGATTATCTCATTATGCAGACCTGGAACTTCGATTTGGAAGGTTAATAGTTTCCCGATTTCATTGATTCCGCCAAGCAGCACATTGTTGCCTTCATAATGTCCGGATAGTGCCGGCTTTATTGGGTTCATCCCCCATATTGTGATGAAAAGCGTTAACAGAAGGAATGGTGACCAAGCATGGAATATCTGCCATTTCGTGTATTTTGTTTCCGCTTCGGCTGTATATAATGGTTCGACAGCAGCTGCCGTTTCCTCTGATGCAAATCGAAAGATCGTCTTAGGTTTCCAGAATTTAAGGAAAATTGCCAATGCAAACAGTGACACTAACGCGGATAGGATGTCGGGTAATTCGGGCCCAAGAAAATTCGAACTTAAGTATTGTGTGATGGCAAAGGAAATTCCGGAAACCAAAATTGCCGGCAAAACCTCAAGCGACCTTTTCCACCCAGTCATGATTAAAATGAGATAAAGCGGAATGAAAGCAGAAAGGAATGGCAATTGGCGGCCGACCATTTTGGAAATCTCCATGGCGGCTATGCCAGTAGGGCCTTCCATGGCGATGATCGGTATTCCAACGGCCCCGAACGCTACCGGAGCGGTATTCGCGATCAAACAAATCCCGGCTGCATATAGCGGATTAAAGCCGAGACCGACTAAAAGCGCGGCTGAAATGGCGACCGGTGCTCCAAATCCCGCAGCACCTTCTAAAAAGGCCCCGAAAGAAAATGCCACCAATAATGCCTGGAGGCGCCGGTCTTCCGTAAGCGAAAGCACAGAAGAACGAATGATATTGAATTGCCCGCTTTTAACAGTCATCTTGTACAAAAATACGGAAGTGATGATTATCCATCCGATTGGGAGCAGCCCATATACGCCTCCTTGTGAAGCGGACATCACTGCTTTTCCTGCAGGCATCCCATATATCAATACAGCCACTGCAAGAGCTACAAGCAACGTCGTTATACCTGCCATGTAACCTTTCATGCGTTTGATGGTAAGCGCCCAGAAAAAGTAAAGAATTGGAATGAGTGCGGCAAGAGATGATAAAACTAAATTATCGGTGATCGGCGTAAAGTTTTGTGTCCATGTCATTCATTTCGACTCCTTTTACTATTGATTTTTTAAAAAATTCAGAAATCAAACGCTAATTGAAACCCCTTACATATTCAAATATTCAAAGTCATCTGATGACTTGATGAGTACTCATTTAAATTAAATGATTGAAAATATAAAAGCAAGATTTTTTTTATTTTTTGTTGATTTTTTAACTCTTCTGGAAGTGTCAAAGATCATTTGTGTTATATAATATTAACTAGAGAAACTCATAGAAAATAGAGGTGCTACTACTTGGTATATAAAAAAATAAAGCCGAAAAAAATTTATGAAGAAGTCAGCGATGAACTTTATGAAATGATTCGGTCAGGCAGCCTGAAACCAGGTGAACAATTGGATTCCATTCAGCAGCTTGCGGAAAATTTCCAAGTCGGGCGCCCGGCCATCCGCGAAGCATTAAGTGCATTGAGTTCAATGGGTCTTATTGAAATAAAACAAGGTGAAGGAACATTCGTCAAAACCTTCGACCCCGCCATCATGAACCACCCCTTGTCTGCCGCCCTTTTGATGGATCAAGACAATATCAAGCATTTACTGGAAGTCCGGAAAATCCTTGAGTCCGGTACGGCGGAAGTGGCAGCGAAGAAGAGAACGGAAGAAAACCTTATCGAACTCAAGGACATGCTTTTTAATATGGAAAAGGTCTCGGATGATGAAGAACTTAGTGATAAAGCGGATATCTCCTTCCATGTTGCCGTGGCAAATGCATCACAAAATGAGCTGCTGATTACATTGATGAATCATGTTTCAGAATTAATGACGGAAAAGATGCGTGATATCCGTCGGGCTGCGCTTTATTCCGAAGAGATGACACTCAAGCAGCTTTACCAGCAGCATGTCAGGATATATGATGCAATCGTGGCACAGGATGAGGACGGAGCCCGCAGTGCCATGCTGTTTCATCTTCAAAGCGTCGAGGAATCGCTGGACCGGGTCATCCAAAAAAATCAGCAAAAGAATCATTGACATTCCTTTAAATTTCAAAAATACCCTATACAAAAAAGGATTAAATTGATATATTATTTTGAAAACGATTACTTCATTTAAAAAATCTTGGAAATTGGTATCTTCTCTTAGCCATTTCCTTTTTCTATTTTCTAGTCATCAGATGACCTGTTAACCTATTTTGAAAAAGGAGGAATTCAGATTGAAAGTTACTCTCTTTGCAACATGTTTAGTGGATTTGTTTCAATCCAATGTCGGCAAAGCGACAGTGGAGCTACTCGAGAGATTAGGCTGTGAGATCGATTTCCCGGAGTCCCAGATATGCTGCGGACAGCCGGCATATAATAGCGGGTATACGAAGGAATCGAAGGAAGCCATGAAAAAGATGATTAAAACGTTCGCGGATGCTGAATACGTCGTAACCCCTTCCGGTTCCTGTGCAGCGATGTTCAAGGAATATCCGGTACTTTTCAAAGGTGATGCCGTATGGGAAAAGAAAGCGGCATCATTAGCGGCTAAAACATATGAATTGTCCCAATTCATCGTGGATGTCTTAAAAGTGACCGACGTCGGGGCTACCCTCAAGGGAAAGGCCACTTATCATACTTCATGCCATATGACACGGCTGCTTAAGGTGAAGGAAGCACCTGCCATTTTATTAAGCCATGTCAGGGGGCTGGAAATGACACCACTTCCGGATGCCCAAAACTGCTGCGGGTTCGGGGGGACCTTTTCGGTTAAGATGGGTGACATTTCCGGACAAATGGTCGAGGAGAAGGTATGCAATATTGAAGAAACCGGTGCCGACTTTTTAATCGGCGGGGATGCAGGATGTTTGATGAATATCGGCGGACGGATCCAAAGGAAGGGGCAACCGGTGAAGGTCCTTCACATTGCGGAAGTCCTGAATAGCATTTAAAGAAAGCGAGGAGGGAAAAACTTATGGCTATGAAAACCAGCTCTGCCAAATTTAAAGACCGGGTGGATGAAGGAATACATAATGACTTTATGCGATTGGCCGTATCCAGTGCCCAAGAACGATTACACGGACGGCGGCTGACTGCCGTTGATGAATTGGGAAGCTGGGAGGATTGGCGTTCCCTTGGGGAAGAAATTCGGCAGCATGTGCTCAGTAACCTTGATTTCTATTTGCACCAGCTTGCCGAAAACGTTTCGAAAAGGGGCGGTCATGTCTTCTTCGCTGAAACCGCTGAACAAGCAAGCGGCTACATTAAGGATGTCATTGTAAAAAAGAATGCCAAAAAGGTCGTTAAATCCAAATCGATGGTTACGGAAGAGATCAATTTGAATGCAACTCTTGAGGCAGTTGGCCTCGATGTCGTTGAAACGGACCTTGGAGAATACATTTTACAAGTGGATGATCATGATCCCCCTTCCCATATCGTCGCACCTGCGCTCCATAAAAATAAAGAACAGATCAGGGATGTTTTTAAAGAAAAGCTTGCCTATACGCAAACCGAAAAACCGGAAGAGCTTACCGCCCATGTGCGGGGCATTCTGCGGAAAGATTTCCTAAGCGCCGATGTAGGCATTACCGGCTGTAATTTTGCGATTGCGGAAACAGGCTCGATCGGATTGGTGACGAATGAAGGAAATGCCGATTTGGTCACTGCCCTCCCAAAAACGCAAATCACCGTGATGGGAATGGAACGGCTTGTACCTACATTCGATGAATTCGAAGTCCTTGTCAGCTTATTGACAAGAAGCGCTGTCGGCCAAAGATTGACCAGTTACATCACCGCACTTACCGGTCCGCGTGATGAAGGTGATGTAGACGGACCCGAGGAGTTTCACCTTGTGATCGTGGATAATGGACGCTCCTCCATCTTAGGAACTGAGTTTCAATCCGTTCTTCAATGCATTCGCTGTGCTGCCTGTATAAATGTCTGCCCGGTCTATCGCCAGGTTGGCGGTCATTCATATGGTTCAATTTACCCCGGACCAATCGGCGCTGTGCTTTCACCCTTACTCGGAGGATATGATGATTTCAAGGAACTGCCGTATGCCTCCACTCTTTGTGCAGCCTGTACAGATGCCTGTCCGGTAAAGATTCCTCTCCATGATTTACTGAGGAAGCATCGTGAAGTCATCGTTGAAAAGGAAAAAATGGCGCCGTTTTCAGAAAAGATGGCCATGAAGGCCTTTGGGATTGGTGCGGCATCGCCTTTGCTTTATAAATTCGGCTCCAAAATGGCCCCATCAGCGATGTCACCTTTTAAAACGGGGGATATCATCTCGAAAGGCCCGGGACCGCTCAAAACTTGGACAGAAAGCCGCGAGTTCCCTGCTCCAGGGAAAGAGAGCTTTCGGGACTGGTTCAAAAATCGGGAAAAAGGAGGGAAACCATCATGAATGGAACCATCCATAATGAAGGGGCATTTTTAAACAATATAGCCAAAAACCTGGGAAGGGCTCCTATTACGGAAGGCATCTCCGTTCCGGAATGGAAGCACGCCCCCCAAAAAGAAGTTTTGAAACATGCGACACAAAATGATCTTGTCGCGGAATTGAAGGAGCAATGTAAACGGGTGCATACTCAATTTCACCTTACCGACTCCAAGCAAGTGGTGAATTGCTTAACAAAGGTGATCGAGGAACTTGGAAACGGACCCGTAATCATCCCTAAGGACGATCGATTTACCGAGTATGGGTTAGAGGGCATCTTAAAGGAAAATGATGTCCATATATGGGATCACCAAGCCGGGAATGAGAATATCGAAAAAGCAGAAAGTGCAAACATCGGAATCACATTCAGTGAGATGACACTAGCAGAATCAGCGACCGTCGTCTTGTTCAGCGACAAGGATCACGGCCGTTCCATCAGCTTCCTTCCTTCCTGCCATGTTTCCATCATTCCAAAAAGCACCATCGTTCCGCGAATGACCCAGGCTGCTGCGGCCATCCGTTCAAAAGTTACCCGGGGCGAAGTCGTTCCTTCCTGCATCAATTTCATAACAGGGCCGAGCAATTCGGCTGATATTGAAATGGACCTTGTCGTCGGCGTCCATGGACCCATCAAAGCCGTCTATATAATTGTCGAAGACAAGTAGAAATAAGAAAAAGAAAATGGAGAGGACCTATATTAGGCCTCTCCATTTTTAACTTACCATATTACTCGTAAATGATCCGATCAACCGCTTCGCGATCGAGGCGTTTAATCACTTCGACAATGAGCTTAACTGCATTCTCATAATCATCCCTGTGAAGCATTGCTGCGTGTGAATGAATGTAGCGTGTGGCAATCGTGATCGCCAGGGCGGGAACACCATTTGCCGTTAAATGGATGGAGCCGGCATCCGTCCCGCCGCCAGGAATCGATTCATATTGATAAGGAATATTCATTTCATCAGCCGTGTCGGTGACGAAATCGCGTAATCCCTTATGTGCCACCATCGATGAATCATAGATGACGATTTGCGGGCCTTCCCCCATCTTGCTCATCGCTTCTTTTTCGGAAACCCCCGGTGTATCACCAGCAATGCCGACATCGACGGCAAAACCGATATCCGGCTGAATTTTGAATGTGGATGTTTTGGAGCCACGCAGGCCGACCTCTTCTTGCACTGCGCCAATTCCATAAACTACGTTAGGATGGTCGCTGTCTTTCAGCTGTTTAAGCACATCAATGGCGATTGCACAGCCAATTCGATTGTCCCAGGCTTTGGCGAGCAGCATCTTTTCATTATTCATAACCGTGAATTCAAAATATGGCACAACCATATCCCCCGGCTTGACGCCCCATTCCTTAACCTCTTCTTTGCTGGATGCACCAATATCAATGAACATATCCTTAATATCAATCGGCTTCTTCCGCGCTTCCGCTGACAGGATATGTGGCGGCTTGGAACCGATAATGCCCGTTATATCACCTTTACCCGTAACGATCGTCACGCGCTGGGCCAGCATTACCTGTGACCACCAGCCCCCTACCGGCTGAAAACGCAAAAATCCCTTATCATCAATTTGGGTGATCATGAAACCGACTTCGTCCATATGCCCGGTAACGACGATTTTCGGTCCGTTTTCATCTCCCGTTTTCTTGGCGATCAAACTTCCCAGCCCATCTGTCGATATTTCATCCGCAAATGGTGTTATGTATTCGGTCATCACTTTTCTTACTTCACTTTCATTTCCTGCAATGCCTTTAGCATCCGTTAAGTCAGCAAGCATCTTTAACGTTTCATCCAATTGAGTCATTCCCTTACCTCCTTATAACTTACATTACAAGAATAATTATACAGACAAACGATTTCATAAACAATCAGTAGCCTTGCTTTTGCCTTTCGTAATTGACTTCATTTTTGCTTACATATGCTTTTTCCACATCCGCTGCCGAAAATCCGAGCAACTCCCCTAAATGTAAATACGCAGTAAAAACCTTTTGGTAAGATGAATCTGTCAACTGTGTGCGAAATTCACTGATGTAGCCGTAAATGGCAGTAAATTGAACTGTCAAATCTTCCTGATGCATCTTTAGGGCAGATGGAACTTCCGGTACAAAACCCCGTTCGATCCCGAGTGACAAAATGAAATGAATGCCATCCACATATTCAGCCAAAATCGTTTCTTTATCAGAGGGTCCTTTAAGACTCCAGAATTTAAAACATCTTGTTTCATTGGCAAGCTCTCCAAGCTCCACTAAAAGAGCAAGTATCTTCCGTTCCACCAAGTCTTCCGCACCCAAATCATGCTTGGATTGTATATGCTCATCCAAAGCCGCCTGCATTTCCATTAATTTACTTATGTTCATTTTCATCACTTCTTTCCTTCGTCTTCCCCTAAATTATATCAAATAAATGAAACTTATTAAAAACCCATACGTAAATGAAAGGGAATCACTCTGTTTAAGGAGGTATCTCCATGGTATTGATCATGCGGTTCATTCTTTTGGCTCTCATCATTTTCTTAATCTATACAGTCATTAAATACCTATTTAATCCGAAAAGAAAATTAGAGCTGGCACATGAACAGAAAAAATTCTTTCTGCTCGACGATACAGCCAATATACGAAAGAATTTTTTATTGACGTACAACGGGGTGATGTTTGAAGGGGAAAAGTATTTAGGGACGACAGAACGCTCCTTCGAGGTCATCTCCATCTTCATTTGGCCTAAAAAAGTGGCAGGACTGAAAGGCTTGAAGCGAAATGATTTCTTGAAAATCGAGGCAGCCATAAAAAAACAATACCCGGATGCCGTTATTGATTGGAAGAGCCCGGTCAAGGAGTTCTTACAAAATTGAAAAAATCACGCATAATGAAGAGCCTTGAGGAAAATGGACTCAAGGCTCTATATTAATCATCTGAACGAAAAAATTCCTTCCAGGGGACGACCGTCTGCTTCTCTCTCAATAAATAGATCAATAAGGTTAAGGATAATAAAATGATGACGATCAGCGTGGGACTGAAATCTGCAATATAGTGGCCAAAAACAGTGTATACGAATGCTACAGGAAGATTGGTCATGAAGGATAGGTAAAAATAATTTTTCAGCCCTTTATTGGATTCCAATAAACAAAGCGACAATAAATAAAAGTGTATGAATGGTATTAGCCTGAGTACTGCAATTTGCCGGCTGTTCAGTTTTCGGTTACCAAACAGCTTATTCTTAAGCCGCAGCAGCCTTTCCTTTGTTTTCGGAAATTTGCCTATCACGAAATAAAAGGCCATGCTGGAAAGCGTCAAACCGATTACCGAATAGATGGTTCCAAAAGCTGCCCCGAATAATACTCCTCCAGACATGCAAACCACAATGACGGGAATGAATAAAAATTGCCTTAATAAATGAAAAGTGATAAAAATCAACGGTGCAAACACGCTTCCAGATTGAACGTAGCTCATCACAAGTGTCAGTTTATCATTCATGCTCTCCCTCCAGCTACTCTTTGCTGCTTCTACAAGCATATACACTATACGGGCTACTTATTACAATTGAATGAATACCTTAATCAATAAGCCTATCTGCAGAATCATCAATATAGGCAGACCCCACTTAAAAGCGGCATGCTTCGTCTTATGGCGGAATTGCTTCATCCCCAAAAAGGACCCAGTCCCTCCTCCTATGACAGCCCAAAACCAAAGTGTCTTTTCGCTGATCCGGTACTCCCCATTACGCGCTTTCCTTTTGTCGATTCCCATTAAGGCAAAACCGATGATGTTCGTGATGATCATATAAGCAGCAATGAACCATACTCCTTGCATTCCCATTCCCTCCTTTAAATATGTAAAAAGCCACCCTCTTGAAAAGAGAGTGGCGGTATCAGTCAGACTTATTTGTCTAATTGTTGTTTAGCAGCAGTTGCTAATTGAGCAAAAGCTTGTTCGTCAGCAACAGCAAGATCAGCAAGCATTTTGCGGTTCACTTCGATACCAGCAAGCTTTAGGCCATGCATTAAACGGCTGTAAGAAAGACCGTTGATGCGTGCTGCAGCGTTGATACGAGTGATCCAAAGTTTGCGGAAATCACGTTTCTTTTGACGACGGTCACGGAAAGCATAGTTTCCTGACTTCATTACTTGTTGGTTAGCTACTTTGAAAAGAATATGTTTCGCGCCATAGTAACCTTTAGCTAATTTTATTACCTTTTTACGACGTTTGCGAGTAACAGTACCGCCTTTTACACGTGGCATGTTATTTCCCTCCTATTTAACTCGATAAATCGAACTTATTTAATGTTGTCTAGCATATGACGAATACGTTTGAAGTCACCTTTGCTTACAAGGCTAGCTTTGCGAAGCTTACGCTTTTGCTTAGTAGATTTGTTAGCAAATAAATGGCTTGTGTAAGCGTTAGAACGCTTAAGTTTGCCGGATCCAGTCTTTTTGAAACGTTTAGCAGATCCGCGGTGAGTTTTCATTTTAGGCATAAGGTATTCCTCCTCATTACAAATTACTTTACAATTACTTTTCGTTTTTCGGTGCTAAGATAATGAACATGCTGCGCCCGTCCATTTTTGGGTGTTGCTCGATTGTAGCCACTTCTTTACATGCTTCAGAAAAACGAACGAGTACACGTTGACCAATTTCCTTATGCGTAATGGCACGTCCTTTGAATCGGATAGAAGCTTTTACTTTATCGCCTTTTTCAAGGAATTTAATACCGTTGCGAAGCTTCGTATTGAAATCATGCTCTTCAATCGTCGGGCTCAAACGAACCTCTTTCAGACTGATGACTTTTTGATTTTTACGTGCTTCCTTGTCTTTCTTTTGCTGCTCGAAGCGGTGTTTTCCGTAGTCCATGATCCGGGCTACCGGAGGCTTTGCATTTGCAGCAACTAAAACTAGATCAAGATTTACACGAGCGGCAATTTCCAATGCTTCGAATTTCGTTTTAATTCCAAGTTGTTCTCCGTTTTGGTCAATAAGACGAACTTCACGGGCTCGGATGCCCTCGTTTACCATCGCGTCTTTACTAATAGTTAGCCACCTCCAAAGATATTGGCGAATACGAATATTTGAATAAATTCGGTCACGCTCACAACTCGCTTACAGGATATAATCATAATAAAAAAGTGTGGATGCATGTTGCACCCACACTTGATAGACTCATTCAGAAAGATCCAAATAATCAAATCATGACCTGTTAACTGCATTGTTTGCGTCAACCAGGTGAGAAGCGGGTGCTTCTTCTTTTCATCAAACACGTATTCAATTCACTTTAGAAATATATCATAAACACTGATGACTTGTCAAATGCTAAATTTTATTCGTTTTTCACAACAAAATTAATATTATCAGACATTCAGTTATTTGACAATACGTTTTTTAAAGTAATTTGGACAAAAAATATTCATCATGATACTTTCCATCAAAAAACAGTGATTCCCGTTTTATTCCTTCCTTTTCGAACCCCATCTTATGATACAAGGAAAGCGCAGGGGCGTTGTTTGCAATAACGGACAATTCCAGGCGCCGTATTTCGTTTGTCCATGCATGCTCCTCCATTTTCTGAAATAGCTTCGTACCGATACCTTTTCCTCTAACCTGTTCATGGATGCCGATGACGATTTTGGCGGAATGGCTCGTTCGGCCCATTTGATTGCCCAATAAGATTAGGTAACCAGTCAACTCATTGCCGCTAGCGGAAACGAGGACAATGGAAGGGGGATTTTTTTCGATTTGCTCCAATTGCTTTTCCATTTGTTTCGCCGTAGCTTTTCTTTCCCCAGGGTTAAACAGCATATACCCGGAATCTTCTACATGATTGAACAGAGCAGCCAAGTTACCCGCGTCTTTCCTTGAAGCCCTTCTAATCTCCATTTATCCCCATTCCCCCTTTAGTTACAGTCCATACTGGCCGAAGCCATCACATGTTAAGAGTCTTCTTTCGCCTTTTTCTTTTTCTCAATGGTGTCCCAAGAAAATAGGACTATCCAAAAAAGCAGGACCGGGACGATGGCATATTGTCGATAATCATCCAATAACAATAAGATGATGATGACAAGGAATGTCGGTCCGAATAGATAAGTAAATTTCTTTTTCATGCTGCCCCTCCTTTTCATTGCTGTACATATTTTCACATGATGGTTTCATTTTATCATGCCATGATTAAAAAGAGGGACACAACTATATGTGCCCCTCTTTTTGCTATTAACGGCTCACTTCCGCCTTAATCGCTGAAACGAAATCTTCAAATGCGATCGTTTCGGATTTTTGTTCACCGTATTTACGTACATTCACGCTGCCTTCTTTGGCTTCATTGTCTCCAACGACCAGCATATACGGGATTTTTTGCATTTGCGCTTCACGGATTTTGTAACCGATTTTCTCGTCACGTGTATCCAGGTCGACACGAATGCCTTGCGCTTTAAGTTTTTCCTGTACTTCTTTCGCATAATCCAAGTGCACTTCAGGTGAAACCGGGATCACCTGTGCTTGGATAGGTGCAAGCCAAGTAGGGAATGCCCCCTTGTATTCTTCAATCAAGTAAGCGACAAAACGTTCCATTGTGGAAACGACGCCGCGGTGGATAACAACCGGACGGTGCTGCTTGCCGTCCTCACCGACGTAATTAAGGTCAAATCGTTCAGGAAGCAAGAAATCAAGCTGAACAGTGGAAAGCGTTTCATCTTTCCCTAAGGCAGTACGCACCTGAACATCAAGCTTAGGACCGTAGAATGCCGCTTCACCTTCCGCTTCAAAGTAATCAAGACCAAGCTCATCCATGGCGCCTTTTAACATGCTTTGCGCTTTTTCCCACATGTCATCATCATCGAAGTATTTTTCTGTATCCTGAGGATCGCGATAAGACAGACGGAATGAATAATCCTTGATATCGAAATCTTTATAAACTTCCAGAACAAGGTTCACAACACGCTTGAACTCTTCTTTGATTTGGTCGGGGCGAACGAAAATGTGCGCATCATTCAATGTCATCCCACGTACACGCTGAAGGCCTGAAAGGGCACCTGACATTTCATAGCGGTGCATCAAGCCTAGCTCGGCAATCCGGATTGGCAGTTCGCGGTAGCTGTGGATGCTGTTTTTATAGACCATCATGTGATGCGGACAGTTCATCGGACGCAGGACAAGCTGTTCGTTTTCCATCTCCATGACCGGGAACATGCCGTCCTGGTAATGATCCCAGTGTCCGGATGTTTTATAAAGGTCCACGCTTCCCATTACAGGTGTGTAGACATGGTCATAGCCTAAACGTTCTTCCTTATCCACGATATATCTTTCGATTGTACGGCGAATTGTCGCGCCTTTTGGCAACCACATCGGCAGCCCTTGCCCCACTTTCTGTGAGCTCATGAACAAGTTCAATTCTTTGCCGATTTTACGATGGTCACGTTCCTTGGCTTCTTCAAGGAGACGCAGGTGTTCGGCCAAATCTTCTTTTTTATAGAAAGCCGTACCGTAAATGCGTTGAAGCATTTTGTTTTTGCTATCGCCTCTCCAGTATGCTCCAGCGATGCTCAATAGCTTGAATTCTTTGATTTTCCCAGTTGATGGAACATGAATTCCACGACAAAGGTCAAAGAATTCCCCTTGCTCATAAAGTGTTACCTGCTGATCGGCAGGAATCGCATCGATCAACTCCAATTTATACTCGTCGCCGATTTCTTTAAAACGGGAAATCGCTTCATCACGACTCACTTCGATGCGGGAGATTGCCAAGTTTTCGTTGACGATTTTCTTCATTTCTTTTTCAATCAATGGAAGGTCTTCGGGAGTCAATGATTCCTCTAGATCCATATCATAGTAAAAGCCGCCTTCAATGACTGGCCCTACGCCGAATTTAGCGTTTTTGAACAAACGTTTGATCGCTTGTGCCATCAAGTGCGCTGTACTGTGACGCAATACTTCAAGAGCATCCGCTGCGTCCTGTGTGACGATTTCGATTGTACCATCTTGTTCAATCGGACGTTTTAAATCATATAATTCACCATTGAATTTTCCGGCAATGGATTTTTTCCTTAAACCAGGACTGATGGATGCAGCGATGTCTTCAGTTGTTGTGCCTTTAGCAAACTCCTTGACCGCTCCGTCAGGAAAAGATATTTTCAGTAGTTCTGACATTCAGTTTCACTCCTTCTTATTTGTTCGAACAAATTACAGGTTTTTGATTCCATTACAACACAAAAAAGCCCGCCCCTGTATAAAACAGGGACGAGCTTAGTAATAAATATCATTAACCCGCGGTTCCACCCTCGTTCCAGCTTGCTTTTCACGGCAAAATGGCACTTGTAACTTGGTAACGGCAGCTTCCCGTCAGCTCATATTCGCAGAATGCCTGCTTTCCGAGCCGAAGTTTAAAGGTGGTAAGTGTTCCATGCGAATAGGAAGCTTACAGCCTGTTGGCTTCCCTCTCTGATAATCGGCGACTAGAATACCCTTGTCCTCATCATAACTTTTAGTTTTTTAATAGTATGTAGGAAATTATAATTTGTTATACGTTGAAAATCAAGGTTAATTTTCTTTTTTCCACGAAAGTTCATTCAACTGCATAGAAAATGATGAAAGTGGCAAGATAGTCGCCCGTTCTTCGAAAATCCTTGAAATGGTCTGGATGAGCCCCTCTTCCTTGTCATCGGTATAGATGCACAAGTTTTCAGGAGCAATCGATAAAAGCGGGGCAAGTATCACCGTATCGAGAAAAAGTGAGCTTTTGGCAAGAAGCCTCCTGTCAATCATACTATTGATTTTTGGACGGTCGAGTTTGCTGAATTTCTGATCATAGAAGTGAAAACCGTCCCGGTTGACAAGGTGAAGCTTTCTTAATTTCGTCTCCTGCCCTTGAAGGCAATCACGGAGCGTAGCAATGAAATTTTGATAGTCCTGTTCCAGCTTATATTCATCAATCGCCTTGACGACATACTTTTCCAAAGTGTGCTGAAACGATTTTAAACGGAAGGTCGTAAAAGAATCGAATGAAAAAGATACCTTTCCAGCCAAGATGCTTTGAAGTCCTTCCTCAATCAATCGTTTCTCTGTACTGAATGCTCCATCTTGATTCCTGGCTCTTTCCGCCTCGATGATGGATGATGCAATTTCAATGATGGCTTCAATTTCTTCCCGTTCCCTATAAAAAAATTTACCGACTATAATTTGCTCCAGAACAGGAAGCGTCTTTTCTTCCAATAAAAAAGAATGGAATGCATCACGAAGCAGAATTAGCCATTCATCACCTGAAGATTCCGTTATATCCACGTGCATGCCTTGTTGCGGAATAAATCGAATATATGCTTGAAATTCTGCCCCCAGTGGATGGACAGAAACGAAATTCAGTAATTTCATTGCCTCTGAATCGTTTTGAAACAAAATTTGCACTACGACATCCCCCCTTCCCCCTTGCTTCTTTTTTCATGTATATGGGGATGGGGACGTGTTTAGAAGTAGGATGGGCCTTGTAAGAAGAAAAAAGTGACCTCCATTAAGAGACCACTTTTCTTCATCTTCTCCGATTCACGCCATCAAGCTTGACCGGCTCGGCTAAATATTGAATTCTTTCCAGTACCCGGGCCGCCTTCACTTCTTCTTTCTCACCGCGCTGTGAAAAGGTCAGGTGGTTCTCCAGGCCATTCATATCAAAATTCGAAGTGAAAAATGTCGGCAGGTTTTCCAGCATCCTAAATTGCAAAATCGGACCAAAAACCTCATCGCGTCCCCAGCTCGTCATGGATTCCGCTCCAATATCATCAAGCATGAGGATAGGTGCCGTTTTCACCATTTCAATTTTTTCATTGACCGTATTATCACCTATCGATCCCTTAAGTTCCCTCAAATAGTCAGGTACATAGACTATAAGGGAGGAAATTTGCCTTTTTGCAAGTTCATTGGCGATAGCACCTAATAAGTACGTTTTCCCAACACCGAATTTCCCATATATATACAAGCCTTTTTGCCTTTTACCCGGCTCATATTCCATAATGAACGACATCGCTTTACTTAGGACAGACAAGCGTTTGTTTTCATTATCCGTTTGGGTAAAATCTTCAATGCTGGCCTTTAAAATATCCTTCGGTACATACAGGCTGCGGATCAGCTTTTCCCGTTTCCGCTTTTCATCCTCTGCCAATTTCCTCGGGCAGACTTCATAATGCAGGTTCAGGGCTTTTCCTTGCACCACCAATTTAGGATAATACCCTTGCATCATATTGATGCAGCCATCCAAGCTCGGACATTTATCACACTTATTGCTCTGTGAAGTGAACTCATAAAGCTTCCCCAAGTTTTTATCAATCATTTCCTTCGTGACCGTCGAGCTGTTGGCATTCATGAATAACCGCACTTGTTCGTTTTCAAAAATCTCCTGTTTCAGCTTTTCATAACGCTGTTGAAATTGATTTGTATTGGCCAATTTATTAAGGGACCTATTAATCTTTTCCATCGTTCATTTCACCTCCCGCTTTCCACAGCTTCCATTTCTCCAGAAGTTCGCGTTTTTGGGCATCCAATTCAGGCTGATCCTCATTCTGCTCCTGCTGTGCTTCTTCTTTTTTCTCAAGCCACTCAGGAACCACTTCTTCCCGTATCGCCTTTTTCCGGCTGCCCTTCGCAGCATTCCTGCTTCCTTGAGCCCAGTCCTGATATTTCCTATGTTCATTTTTGGCCAGTTCCATCGCCTCGACGACTGTTGAGACCTTTAGCCTTGCCCAATGGCCTGCCAGCTTTTCCACATAACCCTTCGTGAACTTCATATCCGTTTTGAGCATGACATATTCAATCAAGACATTGACGACACCCGGATTCAGCTTTTGGTTGATCATCACGCCCTCAACCACTTTCAAATCACCGCTTGACGGCTCTGCACCGCCAGACAATTGCATCAGCCGCTCCCTCGGGGAAATCGTCTCCAAATGACGGATTAACTCTTGTTCCTTTGTTTTCGGTTCTTCTTTTTGTGTCCGTTCACGAATTGGCTGCACCCGATTGACAAGGGAAGGCATATCGGCCTGCCGTTCGATCTGGTACCAGTCCCTTGCCGCCTTTCTAAGCAATTCCTCATCAATCTCATCATCCAATGAAACGGCATCCATTACTAGTTTTTGCATTTCCAGCGGATCAATGCCATATAAAAAAGCGAGTTTGGCAATCGTACTTTTTATTTTAGGAGTAAAAGCCTTTTTCGGCACGATCGAGGATTTCATCCCGGCAAATAAAAGGTCAAAATCGAATAAGTCATCAAACCCCGATGGCTCAACGCCTTCCGCCCGATCGATGTATTGCTGTTCAGGCACCGGTTTCCATTCGTTTTTCGCTTCATCCGTTACATATAAAGAGTCCAGATGGTCTGATGAAAATACTTCCGCAAAAGATTTAGTCACACCTTCATATTGATCGGTTAAGATATGGTCATCACAAAAGAACCTCTTTAACCGGTTGAATTGAGCTTTACCGATTTTTTTGTATAAGTAAATATTCAGCATTCCATCCGTGAAAAACTGCTGGGGTGAAAGCGGCGGGTTTAACTCATAAATGAATTCCTTCGTTTCATTTTTCGATTTCTTATATACATTCAACAGGCCGATTCCTTCAAGTAAAAGGCGTGCTTCGTAAATATCACCTAACTTAAGGCCGATGGTATTCATTAATTGATAATGCGAGGAGGTTTCCGACCATAGCCTGTTTTCCTCCAACTCACTCCATAACGTCATATATAGGCTAATGCAGATAGGTCCAATAAGAGGTTGATATAGTCGGGTAAGTATTTTCCGATCATAATCATGAAGCAGCCCCGCAGATGAGACCAAATATGAATCAGCTGGGAGCAATTCTTGCCAATGCATTGACATCTCCATTCAAACCTTTCAAAAGATGTAGTGAAAAAAGAGCCAAAGTGAATCTTCAGCTCTACTTTCTTTCTTTATTTATTAAATCTTTCAGTTCATCAATAAAGACATTGATATCTTTAAATTGTCGATAGACGGATGCGAACCTTACATAGGCAACCTCATCGACTTCTGCCAGCTTGTCCATTACCATTTCGCCGACACTGTCGCTTTTCACTTCCGATATGCCCTGGTTGCGTAGTTCTTTTTCTACATAACTGGTAATTTGCTCTAGTTCTTTCAAGGGAACCGGACGTTTTTCGCAAGCCCTGATTAAGCCACGCAGGATTTTATCACGACTGAACTCTTCACGTGTCCCGCCCTTTTTCACTACAATAAGCGGTGTTTCCTCCACCTTTTCAAATGTCGTGAATCGAAAACCACATGCCTCACATTCACGGCGTCGTCGAATCGATTTACTTTCATCGACTGGCCTGGAATCGAGCACTCTTGTTCCGTTATATTGACATGATGGGCATTTCATCATTATCAGCTCCGTATTTTATGTAGGACTCCCCTATCTAAATGTTCCCCAAGGAATTACTTCTCTATCTTAATCTTATATTAAAAGGAACGGACAGTACAAGTAAAAAGTGTAACTTCCGGCAGCAGGCACTTTTTGTTCTGCCGTTGAAGCACCGTTGCCAAGGGCATTGTGCTACAAGGCAATCCTCTCCAATAAAGTGAATCAGACTGCCGATTCATTGCATTAAAAAAGAGATGCACCCATGGCATCTCTGTGTATACATTTTTTTATAGGGCACTTATATTGGCTTTTTTCATTTGTACAGGACCTAATCCACGTGGTAATTCTATGTTTTCACGTGTTTGCGCATTCAAAGCTTCTGCAATATAATCTGCCGCAATATTCGGATCCAAGTTACCGCATGTATAGACATCAATGCTCGCATAGCCGTGTTCTGGAAAACTGTGAATCGTTAAGTGTGATTCAGAAATGATGACAACCCCGCTGACTCCTTGTGGAGCAAATTTGTGAAAGGCAACTTCTCGTACCTCTGCACCTGATTTCAAAGCAGCGTCAACAAAAATCTTTTCAATTAAATCGATATTGTTCAGTTTTTCAAAGTCACAACCCCAAAGTTCAGAAATGACATGTCTACCCATTGTTTCCATAGTGTAAGCTGTTTCCATATTAAGCTTCCCCCTTACCATGATTTAAAAATAAGTTCTGATAACTACCACGGGGGAAAGTTAGTCCAAAGAGGTCCTAACCCTTTAAGTAGCCATCATGCAAACCGTTTTGAAGAAGTTCACGATTCATAGTATATATGGTTTGAATTTTTTTTGCAACTCCAAATTGAATTTTTGGAAAGATAAACTTTATATGTAATGGGGATATAGCGTAGGTTCCAATGTGGAGTAAATTCCGTCTTTTGTTTATTCAGTGCCATACCAGCCGGGATTTGATGGATCACTGCATGAAAAATAGCCTGCTAAAAAATTTTAGCAGGCTCGGGTTTTTACATTTTATTTTACTGATAATTCGACTTCGGACATTTTTTTCAACTCGGAGCCAACCAATTTTACAAGGTCCACTACACGGTTGGAGTAACCCCACTCATTATCATACCAAGCAAGGACCTTCACTTTCCTGTCACCGATCATCATCGTTGTCAATCCATCGATGATTGCAGAGTGTGGATTCGTTTTGAAATCACTGGAAACTAAAGGTTCCATCGTGAATTCCATGATTCCTTTGAGTTCATTTTCTGAAGCATCGATGAAGGCTTGGTTCACTTCTTCAATCGTGACATCACGGTTTAAATCCACAACAAGATCGACTAAAGATACGTTTGGTGTCGGTACGCGTATCGCCATTCCATGAAGCTTGCCTTTTAATTGCGGCAACACTAGTGAGATGGCTTTTGCTGCTCCTGTAGTCGTAGGAATCATGCTTTCCGCAGCGGCACGGGCACGTCTCAAGTCTTTGTGCGGGTTATCGATATTATTTTGATCATTTGTATAAGAATGTATCGTTGTCATTAAACCGTTGTTTATGCCGAATTTTTCATCAAGCACTTTTGCAACAGGTCCAAGGCAGTTCGTTGTACAAGATGCATTGGATATGACGAAATGCTTGTCAATTTCCAGCACCTCCTGATTCACTCCCATTACAATGGTAACGTCTTCATTTTTACCCGGGGCTGATAATATTACTCTTTTTGCTCCTGCGTCTAAATGAAGAGCCGCTTTAGAACGATCATTGAATTTGCCAGTGGCTTCAATTACAATATCTATGTTCATCTCTTTCCAAGGCAATAGCTTTGGATCGCGGTTATTTATTAGTTTTACTTGGCGGCCATTCACTACTAGTGAATCATCTTCAGCTATAATGATACCGTCGAATTTACCATGTATCGTATCATATTTTAGTAAGTGTGCTAAAGTTTCAGCTGGATAGCTTGCATTTATGGCAACAATGTCCAAACTCTCGTCTAATATGGCTTTTCGGAAAACCATTCTTCCAATTCTCCCAAATCCGTTAATCGCTATTCTTGAATTCATTGTTCGGACCCTCCAGAAATATTAGTGTTATACTTATTACCTTTCACATGTAATTAGTATAACATAATTCAGAGGAATTGTGCTAATAAAAATGCGGATTGTTTTATTTTTTCAACATAAAAAGAAGAAACCGGGCGGTTTCTTCTTTTTATCATGATTATATGACATACCATTCGCTAAGTATGGCCTTCACTTGCCGCTTCGTTTCATTAATGTCACCATTATTATCGATGACAGCATCCGCTAAGGCCTTTTTATCGGCCAAGGGCATTTGCGAATTGATCCTGGCAAGTGCCTCCGCCTCCGAAAGACCATTCCTATTCATTAATCGCTTCAATTGTACTTGCTCATCCACATAGATCAAAAGCGTCTTATCCACCATGAATGTCAGCTTGCTTTCGAATAGGAGTGGAATATCCATGAACACCGTTTCTTCTCCTGATGATAGTGCCGCTTCCGTTTTCAGCCGCATCCAATTCCTGACGGCAGGATGCACGATGCCATTCAACAGCAATCTCTTTTCTTGATCATTAAATATGATCGACCCAAGCTTTACGCGATCTATATTCCCATCCGTCAATAAGATATCTTCTCCAAATGCTTTCACAACTTGGTGATAGGCTTCTTCACCTGGCTCAACGACAGCACGGGAAGCCAGATCTGCATCGACAATCGTGAATCCGAGTTCCTGTAAATAGAGGCTGACGGTGCTTTTCCCACTGGCAATGCCTCCGGTGATTCCGATGATTTGTCCCATAAGCTCCCCCTTTTTACCTTATCATAACTTGAATAAACCGATGATGATCAATAATACACCTGGGAGAAAGGTCAAATGCTGAACAACTTTATTATTTGAAAGCAATTTTCCGCTTTGAATTCCGCTCCAAATGAAAATCGAACTCATAACAGCGATGCACCCTGCGAGGATGATCGGTGAAATCCCGATCATAGCCGCTCCAACTCCGGCCCCGAACGCATCCAGCGAAAGTGCAAACCCCAGAACAAGCGCTTCAACGCCTGTTATCGTACCTGATTTATCAAAATCGGCATTCAATGGTTTTTGTAAAATATTAATGACTACCCCAAGTGATTTAATTTCAAAATTAAAGATGATCTTTTCATGATATCTATCATCTTTCAAATCCTTTTCAGGCTTAAAATACTGGTATACCATCCAGGCACCAAGAAAAATGAGGATGATGCCGCCTGTTTTTTCAGCCGCCCCGATAGATATGAGCTGACTGATGAATTGTCCGATGACCATCGCTATACCTAAACTCAATGCAGAACAAAATGAGATGACCGCTATTGACCTTAAGGGGATTTTCATCTTCCGCATACCGAATGTCAAACCGACGCCAAATCCGTCAATACTAACTGCAAAAGCGAGAAAAATAATTTGTAGCCACATCGGAATATTACTCCTTCCCTACTCGTTGCTACCCTAGTATATGGAAGGAGCCCATCCGATGTGTTTGAATAAACATGACCTATTTTAGCGGCTGGCATGACGGGCAAATATGTGTGCCGCGTCCTGCAACAACCAGTTTTTCAAGTGGCGTGCCGCATGTTTTGCAGTTCTCGCCTTTTCTTCCATAAACATTCAGTTCCAACTGAAACATGCCGATTTGCCCTTGGGAATTAATGTATGAACGAATCGT
This sequence comes from Peribacillus sp. S4, assembly GCF_046715815.1. NCBI lineage: Bacteria > Bacillati > Bacillota > Bacilli > Caryophanales > Bacillaceae > Peribacillus > Peribacillus sp. S4. Next base: position 4,051,548 of record NZ_CP175708.1, read on the forward strand.
GCTTCCGCCTTTTTCCACAGCTTCACCTAACGTCGCAATGATTTCAGCATGCAACGTTTCGATTTCCTGCAACGAGAGTGAAGATGCCATTCTCTCCGGATGGATACCGGAACGGAATAACGACTCGTCCACATATATATTCCCAATCCCGACGACAACGGTTTGATCAAGGAGAACGGGCTTGATTTTCCTGTTGGTTCTTGCCAACTTCGCACGAAGACCTTCGACAGTAAAATCTTCGGATAACGGTTCAGGCCCTAAGTGTAACAGGGGCAACTGTTCAAATTCTTCCCCTTTGGCAAATAGATGCATCGTTCCGAATTTCCGGACATCCCTGTACCGAAGTTCACTGCCATCAGTGAAAGTGAAGATCACATGGGTATGCTTATCATACGGCTCTTCTTTTGGATGAACGCCGTATTTCCCTTCCATTCTTAAATGCGAAACCAGCGAATAATCATCCAAGGTGAAAATGAGGAACTTGCCCCGACGGCCTATTGCAGAAATCGTCTGCCCCCTTAAGGCATCCTGAAACTGTTCGACAGGCTCAGGCGCTTTAATGATCTTTGGCCAGAAAACGGACACTTCCTTGATCTCTTTTCCGAGTACGAGCTGCTCTAACGTTCTTCTGACTGTTTCCACTTCTGGAAGTTCTGGCATTGCAATCACCTATCTTTTATTATTTGGCATCAAACCATGTTGGCCCGAAAGCATAATCCACTTTAAGGGGCACGTTCAATTCAATGGCATTTTCCATTTCCTCCGGAACGATCACTTTAAGGATTTCGAGTTCCTCAGGAGGGGTTTCAAAAATCAATTCATCATGAACCTGTAGAAGCATTCTCGTTTTGAGCCCCTCCTTTTTCAGGCGTTTATTCATGTTGATCATGGCAAGCTTGATGATATCAGCGGCACTGCCTTGAATCGGCGTGTTCATCGCTGTCCGTTCTGCAAAACTCCTGATGTTGAAATTCCTGCTTGTTATCTCAGGTATATATCGCCTTCTTTGCATCAGAGTCGTGCTATATCCTTTTTGACGGGCCTCATGTATGCTTTCTTCCATATATTCCTGAACACCTGGAAAGCTTCGTAAATACTTCTCGATGAACTCTCCAGCTTCTTTTCTCGTGATTCCAAGACTTTGCGATAGTCCGTAATCACTTATACCATAAACGATTCCGAAGTTGACCGCTTTGGCATGGCGCCTCATGTTCGAGGTGACTTGATCTGCCGATACATGGAATACGTCCATGGCTGTCCTTGTATGGATGTCCATCCCGGCCTGGAATGCTTCCACCAATCCGCTGTCATTGGCGATATGCGCCAGGACACGTAATTCGATCTGGGAGTAGTCGGCAGCAAAAATGATCCAATCCTTTTCGGAAGGAATGAAGGCCTGCCTGATTTTCCTTCCTTCTTCCAGTCTGATCGGGATATTCTGGAGATTGGGATCTGTAGAACTTAACCGGCCGGTCTGGGTCAATGCTTGGTTGAACCGGGTGTGCACCTTGTCCGTTTTGCCATTGACCACTTTAAGCAATCCTTCAATGTAAGTGGATTGCAGCTTACCAAGCTGGCGATACAGCAGTATTTCCTTAACGATATCATGCTTGCTCTCCAGTTTTTCCAGCACATCGGCTGAAGTCGAATAACCTGTTTTGGTTTTCTTCATGACCGGAAGCTCCAACTTTTCAAACAGGATGGCCCCAAGCTGTTTAGGTGAATTGATATTGAACGCCTCTCCAGCCAATTCGAAAATTCGCGCTTCGATATTTCTTAAGCGAATGGCTAATTCCTGTCCCATGTTTTTCAGTCGGCCTATGTCCACCTTGATTCCCTGCCATTCCATATTTGCCAGGATGATCGACAAGGGCAGCTCCAGTTCCGTAAATAGGTGATACTGCTCGAACTCTTGCAGCTTATCTATCATCGGTTCTTTCAGAGAAAAGATCGCCTTCGATTTTCTGGCGATATGCTCCCTCAATTCCGCTTCCTCAGGTATTTTGCGTTTTGCACCTTTTCCATAAAAAACATCATCTGTTTCAAGCCGGATAGTACCTTGGGTTTTCGTGATTTCTGCGACTTCGTCCACTGACTCTGCCGGATCAAGGATATAGGATGCCAAAAACACATCAAAATCGATGCCTTTTATTTCGACTCCCCGATGACGCAGTGCCACGACCGTACGCTTCGCATCGAAAACCGTTTTCTTTTTTGTTTCATCCTCTGCCCAGGATTTAAATGCATCGGAACTCAGAGCATCCTCTCCATTGAAGTAAAAATGACCTTGTTCATTACTGATGGCAATCCCTATTATGTCGGCTCGATGATAATTATCTTCTAAAATTTCAACATACAAGGCACTTTCATCTGCAAACATTCCTTCTGTCATTTCAGCAGTGTGTACCTCTATCTTCTCCTGTTCAAGCGGTGCGCTTTCCGTTACATCCAATTTATCGAGTAAAGTCGAAAAACCAAGCTCCTTATAGAATGAGATGACCCGATCCTGATCCATGCCAGTATACTCGGTCTCGTTAACGGAAACTTCAAGCGGCGCTTCCCTCGTTATCGTAGCCAGCTCTTTGCTTAATAAGGCCAGGTCTTTATGTTCTTCAATTTTCTCTTTCAATTTTTGTCCGCTTACCTCATCAATCGACTGCAGAAGGTTTTCAACCGTTTCAAATTGATGCAATAATTTAAGGGCAGTCTTTTCACCAACACCCGGAATACCGGGGATATTGTCGGAGGCATCTCCCATCAGCCCTTTTAAATCAATGATTTGCAAAGGGGATAGACCGTATTTTTCATGTATATGCTTTGGAGTGTATTCCTCAATTTCAGTAATCCCCTTTTTCGTGATGGAAACTGTCGTACTAGGGGAGGATAATTGCGTTAAGTCCTTATCACCGGAAATGACCTTCACTTCAAAACCATCTTTTTCCGCTTGTAAAGACAGCGTACCGATAATATCATCGGCTTCGTAGTTCTCCAGTTCATACCTTTTTATTTGAAAACAATCAAGCAGCTCCCGAATGAAAGGGAATTGCTCGGATAATTCTGGCGGCGTTTTTTGGCGCCCCCCCTTATATTCTTTAAATGATGCATGCCTGAATGTCGTTTTACCCGCATCGAATGCCACAAGTATGTGCGTTGGCTTTTCTTCTTCAAGAATGCGGTTGAGCATCATGGTGAATCCGTACACGGAATTCGTATGGACCCCCTTATCATTATTCAAGAGCGGAAGCGCAAAAAACGCACGGTATGCAATGCTGTTTCCATCTATGAGCACTAGCTTTTTATCCAAATCCGTCTTCCTCCAGTCATACAGGTTTATGTAGTTATAGCTTCTATATAAAAACGCAAAAAGCCGTTCATTTTCCTTCTCTATTCTACCATGAGTAGAAGCGGAAAGAAAAATGACGGCATCAAGGTTATTTAGTATTTCCCATCAACAAGCTGGCATAAGGGGAATCAGAAGGCAGAACGATGACCGTTTGATCTCCAATCGTTTTCTTGTAGGATTCAAGAGTCCGGTATAGTTTATAGAATTCGGGGTCTTTGGAAAACGATTTATTATAGATTTTCGCTGCTTCCCCTTCCCCTTCTGCCCTGATCACTTCTGCATCAGCCTCCGCAGTAGAAAGCAGTTCCTTCACTTTCCGATCGGTATCCGCAATGATACGGTTTTTCTTCGCATCACCTTTGGACAGGTATTCTTGCGCTTTCGATTCCCGCTCGGAAATCATCCTCTTGAAGACGGATGCTTCGTTTTCGGAAGGCAGGTCAGTCCGCTTGATCCGGACATCCGTCAAGCTGATTCCATAACTGTCCTTTTGCAGCAAATCGTTGACTTTTTCGGTTATGCGGTCGTTTAAACTTCCCCTGGATGACTTCTCATCATTGATGATTTCATCATAATTCAGCTGGCCCAGCTCTGAACGAACTGCCGAATAGATGAACTCTTCCATTTTCGTTTCGGCATTCTCAAGTGTCCTTGCATTTGTAATCAATTTCTTCGGATCTTCTATTCTCCAAACTGCATAGTTATCGATCAGCATCCGTTTTTTATCTTTCGTATTGATTTCCGCTTCGGAAACATCGGAAGTCATCTGATACTTCGGTAAGGTCATGATACTCTGAATGAATGGCACCTTCGCCTTCAATCCCGGAGTCTTATCGATCCTTACCACCTCACCGAATTGGCGGACGACCTTGTATTCGCCCTCTTTGACGATATAGACATTGGTGAAGATGATTAGCAGCAGCGCGATGAAAATAATCAGGAAAATGCCGATTCTCACATAGCCCCTCCAATGAAAATCCCCTTTTTTCAACTCAGAGAAATCTATTATTTTTCCACTCATTGTTTAGTGCCCCCTTCCCCTGTCGCTTTTTCTTCCGATGCATTCCCTTTTTTCGTTTCTTCTTCAGGTATGGCGGCTTCATCAGTGGCAGGAGTTTTTTTCGTTTCCTCCTTTTCAAGCGAGCGAAGCGGCAAGTACTTCATTGTGTTTCCATCATCATTCATAATATAAATCTCAGCATTCGGCAATACTTCCTCAAGGGTCTCAATAATTAGACGGTCCTTCGTAATCCCCTTATTGCCTTTATACTCACTGAGTAATTTTTCAAAGACCGCTACATCCCCGCGGGCAGCTTCCGTACGGGCAGCTTTATCCCCATTGGCCTGTGAAATGATGGCATCTTTTTCCCCTTCCGCTTCATTCATACGCTTATTTTCATATTTATCCGCTTCGTTAATTTTCGTATTCGCCGTTTCACGGGCATCCGTTACATTGGTAAATGCTTTCCGCACTTCTTCATTCGGTAACTCCACGTCCTGGAGTTTAACCGCAGATATGGAAATCCCAACATCATACTTCTCCATTAGCTGTGACAATAAATCGCGTACATCCGCTTCGATTTGCGCTTTACCAGATGTAAGGGCATCATCGATTTTCGTGCTGCCGATTATGCTCCGTAATGCAGCTGAAGTCGTATCGTATAATATTTTTTCTGGATCTTCTGCATTGTATAGATATTTTGGAGGGTCGGTGATTTTCCACTGAACAACTAGGTCTGCCAGCACAATATTTTCATCACCCGTAATCATTTTGGTCTCACTCGGGTAATCCTTCACCTCTCCATCCTCTTCCTTATATCCAAATTTAAGACTGAATGTTTCTTTGGATAATTTCTCGACCGATTGAATCGGCCAAGGCAGTTTAAAGTGAAGTCCTGGTTCCGTTATCGTCTCCTCCACTTTACCAAACGTCATTATGACAGCTTGATCGGATTCATCAACCGTGTACCAGGTCGATATCGCCACTACACCCAAAATTAAAATAAGAAAGACAAGTCCTGTAATTGTATATATCCTTTTTAAGCTAACGATATGTATCACCCCTTCTTTGCAGTTATATCTTATTTACGCAAGAAAGGGCCTAAAGTTTCATAAAAATCAAATATTTTCCCAGAAAAATAGGATAGATGAATGGTATCCGGGGAATATAGCCAAAATTAAAAGACAGAGACCATGTCTCTGCCTAAGGTGTAAGGTTTGTACGATTTGAACGTTGATTGCAACTTAGACGCTATTCCTACAGGAGTTTTGTCTACCTGTTCCAATCATCTTGTTTTAAAATTTTGGTTGAACTACAAAATAATCAAACAGAGACTATGTCTCTGTCAATGTTTAACTCCTTGGATGAGGGGTTGTACAACCATTGTACCCCTGCATTATGAAGTCCGTTTTAAGGAATTGTAAAGGACATGTAAATAAAATGCCCGCTACATTTTCCCTTTTAAGCTTTTATTTAAAGTGACTGTAAAAGTCGTCCCTGTTCCAGGTGTGCTTTCCACGTTGATTTTACCTTTATGGACTTCTATTATATGCTTGACGATTGCCAGTCCAATGCCCGTTCCTCCTGAATCGCGGCTCCTCGCCTTATCGATCCGGTAGAACCGTTCAAAGATCCTTGGCAGTTCTTTTTCTTCGATGCCGATCCCGTTGTCTTGAACTGTAATATCGACGGTCTGTTCATTTTCAATGATGTCAACGGTGACCCTGCCGCCATTTGGTGTATAGGTCAATGCGTTCGTAATCAAATTGATGAAAACCTGTTTGATCCTGTCAGATTCCCCTTCAATGAAAACTGGTTCCGGGGATGTTTTAATTTCAAGGGATACTTCTTTTTCCCTCAGCTTGCCTATAAGCATCTCTTGTATTTCGCCAAGCACTTTCGTAATATCCACGACCCCTGCGTTTAAAACGAATTCCTGCTGCTCCATTTTGGATAAATTCAGCAGCTCCTGAATGAGTTCTTGCAGCCGGTCACTTTCTTTCAAGATAATCGATAAAAAGTGCTTTAAGGTCTTTTCATCTTTTAAGGCTCCATCTAACAATGTTTCAGAGAAGCCTTTAATGGAAGTGATCGGAGTCCTCAATTCATGGGACACATTGGCCACGAAATCCTTCCGCATCTGCTCGAGCCTTTTCAATTCGGTGATATCATGGAAAATGAGGAGGATCCCCTTCCATTCGTCATGATTCCCGATTATTGGAGCGCCGTAAATCTCAAAATGCTTTCGTTCTATGGCAAGCGGTATCTTCACCTGCCGTTTTATCGTTTTTTCCGTTCGAAAGATTTCTTCGATGATGGCTATCACTTCCTGGTCTTTAATGACCGAATAATATTCCTGAAACAAAAACGTGGCGGCGTTCACACGGAAGCTTTTCTTGAATTCCCGGTTGATCAAGGTCGTATACCCTTTACTGTCTATCAGCAAGACCCCGCTACCGATATTCTCAACAAGAGTTTCCAAACGATCCTGATTCATTTCCCTCGCTATCTCTGTTTCCTGAAGATTCCTCGCCAATATGTTCAAGGAAGTTGTCAGCATTCCCGTTTCATCGGAATGCCTCCCGAATGTCCGGGTTCCGTAATTCCCTTTTGCCAGTTCAATGGCTGCCATCGTCGCCTCTTCGATCGGACGGGTATAATATGAAGTGATTTTACTCGCAAGCATCAGGATGATGATCAAGGCAACCCCTAAACAAATGATCAATATTTGCCACATTTGTTTATTCACTTGATGGATGGCCTCTATTTCATTGCTATGGACGACAAAGCCTTCGATCTCGCCGTCCTTTTCAACCGTCTTCCAATAATAATGGAGGTCCGATTCGCCTTCGACCACTTCATACCCTTCCCCATTCTTAAGCCCTTTTTCCAAAGTTATTTTGCGAAGGACATTGGCATGGCTTTTAAGTATTTCATTGGATGATGTCGAATCGTATAATATTTCCCCACTCGTGGAAAGAATGGTTAAATTAGAATCTAAAAGGGGTGTCAGTTTTGCCGTCTTCCCTTTTTCCAAAAAGGACTCGATCCCGCCATGCTCCTTAATATATGTAGAAATGAAAAATGTTTCGTTCTGTATACGCTCATTGAACGTTTTAATATAATAACTTTTGAACAAGTGCCCTAATAAAAAGCCCACGGCCATCAGGACGACCATCACCAATGTGATGAGGGTATATAAGAGCTTTTTACGATAGGTCGTCATTCTTTTTTAGGCTCCTCAAGCTTATACCCCAAGCCCCTTATCGTTTTAATATAGAGTGGTTTTTTTGTATCTTTCTCTATTTTTTCACGAAGATGGCTTATATGGACATCGACGATCCGTGAATCTCCCGCGAAATCATAATTCCATACCGCACTGAGAAGTTGATCCCTGGTCAGCACTCTTCCTTTATTCTTCGCCAAATATAAAAGTAATTCAAATTCCTTTGGAGTCAATTCTAATTGCTGTTCATCAAAGAATGCTTCGTATCGTTCCGGGAACACTTTCAATTCCCCTAATTTCAGGAGACCCTCTTCTTGATCCTGACTTGATTCACTTCCGTTCGATTGCAACTGGGATCTTCTTAAAATGGCTTTAATCCGGGCCACTACCTCCCTGGGACTAAATGGCTTGGTCAAGTAATCATCCGCCCCCAGTTCCAGTCCCAGCACCTTGTCAAATTCATCGTCCTTAGCTGTCAGCATCAAGATCGGTATATTGATTTTTTGCTGGCGAAGCTGCTTACATACTTCAAGCCCGTCCATTTTAGGCAGCATCAAATCCAATACCACTAAATCGGGTCGTATATCCACGGCAGCCTCCAGCCCTTGTTCTCCATCCAAAGCTGTGATCACCGTATAACCTGATTGTTCTAAATTGTACTGAAGTAAGGTAACTATTGATTGCTCATCATCGACTACGAGAATTTTCTTTGACATTAGATCCTCCTGAATTATGTATTACCCAAAAGACCAATTTCTTGGTCTACTCATCCAATTCCATTATAAAGAATATTATATGAAATTTACACATAAAAAAAACGGAAATAAAGTTATTCCTATCTTCAGCAGGTGGATTATACGTTCCAGTGTTCTTTTGAACGGATTAAAAAACTGCCCGGAGTCGGAATAAGGCGCCTTGGCCTTTTCTTCCAATTATCCGGGCAGTCCGATTATGATCTTTTATTGAAGGATTTGCATGACTGCTTTAACTGATTCAACAGATTTTGAAAGTGCCGCTTTTTCGCCTTCAGTCAAATCAAGTTCGATGATTTGTTCAATGCCGTTTGCACCAAGTACAGTCGGCACGCCAAGGTAGATGCCTTCAAATCCGTATTCACCTTCGAGGTAGGCGATTGACGGAAGAACGCGACGTTGATCTTTAAGGATCGCTTCAGCCATTTCCACCAGGGATGCAGCCGGTGCATAATAGGCGCTTCCGTTTCCTAGAAGGTTTACGATTTCCCCGCCGCCAGTGCGGGTACGAGCCACTATTGCTTCTAAACGATCTTGAGGGATCAATTTTTCCAAAGGTATTCCGCCTGCATAAGAGTAACGCACTAGAGGAACCATATCGTCTCCGTGTCCGCCAAGTACGAATCCAGTTACATCTTTAACGGATAAGTTTAATTCTTGAGCCACGAAAGTGCGGAAACGAGCTGTATCAAGAACACCTGATTGTCCGATAACGCGTTCTTTAGGGAAACCGGATTCTTTGTATACAGTATAAGTCATTGCATCTACAGGGTTAGTCAAAACGATGATTGTTGTATTAGGGGAATATTTAACGACTTCTTTAGTTACTGATTTCATAACTTTTTGGTTAGTTTGAACTAAGTCGTCACGGCTCATGCCGGGCTTACGGGCAATTCCGGCAGTGATGATCACCACGTCGGAATCAGCAGTTTCTACATAGTCGGATGTACCGATGATGTTAGCATCGAAACCTAGAACAGGTCCTGCTTCCGCCATATCAAGGGCTTTACCTTTTGTAGGGTTTTCAGCTTGCGGAATATCAACTAAAACGATATCACCAAGCTCTTTTTGAGCTGCCAGGAATGCTGCTGTAGCACCAGTGAATCCAGCACCTACAACTGTGATTTTTTTACGTTTAGACATGTTATTTCCTCCTTAAAATATATAAATACTTTTGGAATACTTTTAACATCCTCTGAAAATATATATAAGCCTCCTGGAAAAGCAGCCCGTTCAGGCACTTTTCCAGAAAGCATATAATGAATTATTTAAGGTTTTTGATAAGCTCGTCAGCGAACTCAGAACATTTAACTTCCGTTGCACCATCCATTAGGCGGGCAAAGTCGTATGTAACAACTTTAGAAGCGATTGTTTGTTCCACTGATTTAGTGATGCTGTTTGCAGCTTCGTTCCAACCAAGGTGCTCAAGTAAAAGAACGCCTGAAAGAAGAACTGAAGATGGGTTAACTTTATCAAGACCAGCATATTTAGGAGCCGTTCCGTGAGTTGCTTCGAAGATGGCATGTCCAGTTTCGTAGTTGATGTTTGCTCCTGGAGCGATACCGATTCCGCCAACTTGTGCAGCTAATGCATCAGAAATGTAATCTCCGTTCAAGTTCATTGTTGCAACAACATCAAACTCTTTAGGACGAGTCAGGATTTGTTGTAAGAAGATATCGGCAATGGAATCTTTAACGATGATTTTGCCTTCAGCTTCAGCAGCAGATTGTGCTTTGTTAGCAGCTTCAGTGCCTTCAGCATCTTTAATTTTGTCATATTGGTTCCATGTGAACACTTTATCGGCGAATTCTTGTTCAGCAACTTCATAACCCCAAGTTTTGAATGCACCTTCAGTGAATTTCATGATGTTACCTTTATGAACAAGCGTTAATGATTTACGGCCTTCTTTGATCGCATAGTTAAGTGCAGCGCGAACAAGACGTTTTGTACCTTCTTCAGAAATCGGTTTAATTCCGATACCTGAAGTTTCAGGGAAACGAATTTTTTGAACACCGAATTCATTTTGAAGGAATTCGATTAATTTCTTAGCTTCGTCAGAACCTTTTGCATATTCGATACCAGCATAGATGTCTTCAGTGTTTTCACGGAAGATGACCATGTCAGTGTCTTCTGGACGTTTAACTGGTGAAGGTACACCATCAAAGTAACGTACTGGACGAAGACATACGAATAAGTCCAATACTTGACGCAATGCAACGTTCAATGAGCGGATACCGCCACCGATTGGAGTTGTAAGAGGTCCTTTAATAGCGATTAGATATTCGTTAATGACATCAAGAGTTTCTTGTGGAAGCCATTCGCCCGTTTGGTCAAATGCTTTTTGTCCAGCTAAAACTTCTTTCCATTCGATTTTCTTTTCGCCATTGTAAGCTTTTTCAACTGCTGCGTCTAAAACGCGGGATGCTGCAGCCCAGATATCAGGACCGATTCCGTCTCCCTCAATATAAGGAACGATTGGGTTGTTTGGTACGTTAAGAACACCGTTAGTAACTGTGATTTTTTGGCTTTGTGTCATGTCTCTTACCTCCGATTCAAATTCAAAGGTTAGATGGCCTGCCATTAAATAAAGCAGAACCACTAACCTTTTTTACTCACATCTATTAATTTACTACAAATTCGATGAAATAAAAAATGATTTTCGAAAAAACTTTTAATTAGCGGTTTTCAATCGGTACATATTTTTGCATACCTGGTCCAACATACTCTGCACGCGGACGGATAAGGCGGTTGTTTGAATATTGCTCAAGGATATGAGCGATCCAGCCTGAAGCACGGCTTACAGCAAAGATTGGTGTAAATAGGTCATGCTCGATGCCTAAACTGTGGTATACGGAAGCAGAATAGAAATCCACGTTCGGCGGAAGATTCTTTTGACCGGTTACGATTTCATGAATTTTGATGGACATATCATAATATTGAGGTTGCCCAGTAAGTTCAGTCAGTTTTTGTGACATTTCTTTAAGGTGTTTAGCACGAGGATCACCTTTACGGTATACACGGTGGCCAAAGCCCATGATTTTTTCTTTATTGGCTAATTTTTCGTTGATATATGGCTCAACGTTATCAACTGAACCAATTTCCGTAAGCATTTTCATGACTTGTTCGTTAGCTCCGCCGTGAAGTGGGCCTTTTAAAGCGCCGATGGCAGCAGTTACACCAGAATAGATATCAGCTAATGTAGCCACACAAACGCGTGCAGTGAATGTAGAAGCGTTTAATTCATGGTCAGCATGAAGAACCAATGCTTTGTTGAATGCTTCTTCTTCTATTGCCGTTGGTTCATTACCGCTTAACATATATAAGAAGTTAGCAGCAAAGCTTAAATCTGTACGTGGAGCAACAGCTTCTTTCCCTTGACGGACGCGAGCGAAAGTTGTTACCAATGTAGGGATTTTTGCTTGGATGCGGATTGCTTTACGATAGTTAGCTTCGTCACTCATTACATCTGCTTCTTCATCATAAAGACCAAGAAGGGATACTGCGGTGCGAAGAGCTCCCATTGGATGTACTTTATCAATTGGGTATGTTTTGAAGTGATTAACCACTTCAGCTGGAATTTCAGCATTTTCAGCAAGTTGTTTAGTTAATTCTTCTAGTTGGCTTTTGTTCGGAAGAGCTCCGTGCCATAAAAGATAGATTACTTCCTCGAATGTTGCGTTCGTAGCCAAATCATCGATGTCATAACCTACATACGTTAATGTGTCATCGATAATGGAGCTTACTGATGAAGTTGTTGCTACCACACCTTCAAGACCTTTTGTTGCTGTCATACTAAATCTCTCCTTTTCCTAGATATTCCCCTATGCCCTTGCTATTAGCGTATAAATGTAGCGCTTCCAAGAAATTAGCTATTGTAAACAACCATCTATTTTTTAGCAGAAGACATACATCTTGTATTGGAAGCGTTCACAGAATATGACCCCAACAATAGTAAAATGTACGATAATCTTTAATAAGAAATTCTAAAAATAATGCTTGTAGCTATTCCTAGTGAGCGCTTGCTCAATAACTACATCTTTTTTTAAGATTCCTCAAAAATATCAATGATATTCTGAATCCCAATTTTAATAAATCAGAGCAGTTACATGATTATTATAAACAATAAACACTTTTTTGGGAATGAAAAGCACTTAAAATGTGAAAAAATTATTATTTTATTAGAAAAATTAGCTCCATATTCTCTTGCTTTATTCATGCGTTTAAAATCGTTTTTTTCAAAAAAAATGTCCCAAAGCAGAATAAACGAAACATTAAATAGAAAATTTATATTTCCAGTACTGACGGGCTTTTCTCCCCTTAGCCTCTCGCTTCATTTAAAAAAATTAAAGATCTGCATGCTTAAATAAGCAATTCCTGCCCCGATTAACGGTCCGACAGCCACACCTTTGAATAAGGCGACCGCAAGAATCGTCCCAAATACAAGAGCGGTGGTAATGTGCGGATCATGCGACAGCAGTGTAATCCCATTTTTTGCTATGAGTGCAACGGCTATACCGGATGCAAGTGCAATCCAGGCATAAGGGGATTTTATCGCGTCTCCTAGTTCCTTGAAACCAATCGCCCCGTTTGCTATGGGAATGAGTACGGAGATCGTGATGATCGTGACACCCAGGTTGATTCCTTTCGCTTCCAGGTATGGAAACACTTTAGCGTCAAGGCCAATCAGTTTCATGCTTAAAAGAAAACCCGCGGCCATGATCAGTGAGGTATTTTTCCCAAACCAACCGATTGCAGCAAGCAGAATTAAAAATACGACAGGACCGTTGATCATTATCCCTTCACCTTCTTCCTTCTGTTTTTTGTTATTTTAACATAACAAACTCCCTTGTTCATGAGAGAAAAATGATTTAAGGAACGATGCATCTGCAGAAAAAATTCAAAACGAAAGATGAAAGAATCTTTCCTTTCTTTTCCATCATCGTTACAATTATAATACAAACTTAATGGTTGAAGGAGGATATGACTTGAATCCGGTATATATGTATCGTTTCATTCGTTCTTTACTGGTCGTCGGAGGGATAATATTAGGTGGAATTGCCTTGTTTTATTTATCTAAATATACATATCCATTCATCATTGCCATGATCATCGCTTTCTTGATGAATCCCCTGGTCATTTTTTTCGAAAGGAAAGGGCGGCTGCCACGGGGGTTGGCTGTATTCGTTTCCCTTTTACTCATTTTCCTTTTATTTGCGGGTCTTATCACCTTACTGGTCACCGAGATCATTTCAGGGACCAATTACCTTGCCGGAGTCATCCCGAAACACATTGAAACCATCGTGGATTATATAGAAACATACATCGCTACCTCCGTCATTCCTTTATATAATCAAATAGCTGCCATGTTCAATAATTTGGATACCGAACAGCAAGACACAATCCTCAAGAATATCCAAAATATCGGTGAATCCATCACGACGGGAGTAAGCGGCTTCATTCAAGCCTTCTTGAAGAACATCCCCACAATCATCGGATGGTTTCCAACTACAGCAACGGCACTCCTTTTTACTTTGCTTGGCACATTCTTCATCAGCAAAGATTGGGATACCTTCGGCCGCATGACCGGAAAAGTGTTGCCTGATAAGATTTTTGCGGGAGCAAAGCGTTTATTCAGGGATTTAAAACGGGCTTTATTCGGGTTCATCCGGGCACAATTCACTCTTGTTTCATTGACGACTGTCACGATTTTAATCGGATTTCTCATTTTAGGGGTGAATTATTCAATTACCATTGCCCTGATATGCGGACTGGTCGATATCATTCCCTATTTGGGGACAGGTACGATTTTCATTCCTTGGATCATCTTTGAATTCATTGCCGGGAATACAAGTCTCGCAATCGGTTTGTCCGTCCTTTACATAATCGTCGTTGTCCAGCGTCAGCTAATAGAGCCAAAAGTACTTTCATCCAGTATTGGTTTGGATCCGCTTGCCACTCTCATCGCCTTGTTCATCGGATTCAAATTGATCGGTTTCCTAGGTTTGATTGCAGGCCCTGTCGTACTTGTCATATTCAATACACTTCAGCGTGCCAATGTCTTCAAGGCCATATGGACTTTCATCATCGGGGATACAAAGAAAACCACTTAAGGTAATCCAGACATCCATTAGCATTCACTCTTTTCCACTTAAAAATCCGCCTCGGGTACAAGGCGGATTTTTGGTTTTAAACTAGAATTATTTCGACGTCTCGAATTGTTCTGTTTCAGTAGAACCTGCAAGTGCTGTTGTGGATGATGTTCCACCAGAAACGACTTGTGCCACTTCATCAAAGTAACCCGTTCCCACTTCACGCTGATGGCGTGTTGCTGTATAGCCATCCGGCTCACTAGCGAATTCCGCTTGTTGAAGCTCAGAGTATGCAGCCATGCCGCGTTCTTTATAACCAAGAGCAAGGTTGAACATGCTATGATTCAATGAATGGAAGCCTGCAAGTGTAACGAATTGGAATTTATAACCCAATTTACCCAATTCCACTTGATAATTGGCAATCTCTTCATCACTTAATTTCGCTTTCCAGTTAAATGATGGGGAACAATTGTAAGCAAGCAATTTACCTGGGAACTCTGCATGGATGGCCTCGGCAAAGCGGCGAGCATCCGCTAGATTAGGTTCAGAAGTCTCACACCAGATAAGGTCGGCATATGGCGCATAAGCAAGGCCTCTTGCAATTGCTTGGTCAAGACCTGCATTCGTGCGGTAGAATCCTTCTGGAGTCCTTTCACCAGTGATGAATGGTGCATCGACCGGATCAATATCATCCGTGATCAAATCTGCAGCATCAGCATCCGTACGGGCAATCAAGATGGTCGGTGTACCCATTACATCTGCTGCCAATCGGGCGGAAACTAAATTACGTACTGCCGTTTGGGTAGGAAGAAGGACTTTACCGCCTAGGTGACCGCATTTTTTCTCGGAAGAAAGCTGGTCTTCGAAGTGAACGCCAGCCGCTCCAGCTTCGATCATGCCTTTCATTAATTCAAAGACGTTAAGGGAACCGCCAAAACCTGCTTCAGCATCCGCCACGATTGGAGCGAACCAATCGATATCATTTTTCCCTTCAGCAAAGCTGATTTGGTCTGCACGCTGAAGTGTCTGATTAATGCGTTTAACGACTTGCGGCACGGAATTGGCTGGATATAAACTTTGGTCAGGGTACATTTGCCCTGCGATGTTAGCATCTGCCGCCACTTGCCAGCCGCTTAAGTAGATTGCTTTTAAACCAGCTTTCACCTGCTGCATGGCTTGGTTACCGGTCAATGCTCCTAATGCATTGATGAAATCCTCTGTTTTTAATAGATTCCATAGTTTTTCGGAACCGCGGCGTGCCAATGTTTGTTCAATATCGATGGAACCTCTCAGTTTAATGACTTCCTC
This sequence comes from Peribacillus sp. S4, assembly GCF_046715815.1. Classification (NCBI taxonomy): domain Bacteria; kingdom Bacillati; phylum Bacillota; class Bacilli; order Caryophanales; family Bacillaceae; genus Peribacillus; species Peribacillus sp. S4. The sequence continues at coordinate 4,067,266 of NZ_CP175708.1, forward strand.
GGCCGTATAAGGACGTTTAATACCAGTCCACCGTGAGTCATTTTCCCAGCTTTGTTGTAATTTTTGCGCTCTCTCATTCATCATCATTATTTCCTCCTAAAATCATATCATATTTTTTTGAATATTAAGATAATTTTCCGTATGCCGCGTTAGTTAAGAAATCTGCAAAGTCATCCGCTTCAATCAATTGTTCAAATAGTTTAGTAGACTCTTCAAACTTTCCTGATTTGAAAGTTTCTTCCCCTACTTCCGATTTAATGACCGCCAATTCTTCTTCTTTGATTTGATGGAATAATTCCTCGGTTATTTTCCTGCCATCTTCGAGAATGCCTTTTGGATGACGGATCCATTGCCAGACTTGAGCCCTTGAAATTTCAGCGGTTGCAGCATCTTCCATTAAGTTATTGATAGGTGCCGCACCTCTGCCGCTTAACCATGAGGCGATATATTGGATGCCTACATTAATATTCGTCCTTAAGCCTGCCTCTGTGATCGTTCCTTCCGGTACAGCCAGCAACTCCTGTGCCGTTACATGGACATCTTCCCGTTTCCGGAAAATTTGATTCGGTTTTGGGACGAGCAGGTCAAAAACCTCTTTTGCCGTGCTTACCATACCTGGGTGGGCAACCCATGTTCCATCATGACCGTCTCTTGCTTCGCGTTCTTTATCTGCCTTAACTTTCGCAAAAGCCTCATCGTTCTTAACCGGGTCATTTTTAACGGGAATTTGTGCGGCCATCCCGCCAATTGCAGGAGCATTACGGCTGTGACATGTTTTGATCGCCAGTAAGGAATACGCCCTCATGTTCGGGACGGTCATCGTGACCTGCTGCCGATCTGGGAAAATGACATCATCCGAGTTACGGAATTTTTTCAGGAAACTAAAGATATAATCCCAGCGGCCACAGTTCAGGCCTGCCGAATGTTCTTTCAGCTCGTACAGAATTTCGTCCATTTCGAATGCAGCAAGAATTGTTTCTATCAAGACCGTTGCCTTGATGGTTCCTTGAGGGATTCTCAAATCGTTCTGTGCATATACGAATATTTCATTCCATAATCTTGCTTCGAGATGGCTTTCCATTTTCGGTAAGTAAAAGTATGGACCGCTTTGTTTTTCGATCAATGCTTTTGCGTTGTGGTAAAAGTACAGTCCAAAGTCAAAAATGCTGGCTGATATAGGCTGTCCATCCAAAAGGACATGTTTTTCCTCCAAATGCCAGCCGCGTGGCCTTACCTTTAGCACAGCTGTTCTTTCATTTAATTCATACACTTTGCCATTTGGATTTTTAAATGAAATGGTTCCGCGGATTGCATCGCGCAGATTCAATTGGCCATCGATGCAATTCTCCCAAGTGGGTGAATTGGCATCTTCAAAGTCCGCCATGAATACATTGGCACCTGAGTTCATGGCATTTATGATCATTTTACGATCAACAGGTCCAGTGATTTCAACCCTGCGATCCTGCAAATCATTCGGGAGGGGCGCAATCGTCCAATCACTTTCACGAATATGCTTCGTTTCTTCAAGGAAATCAGGAAGCATGCCTTGATTCAGTTCTTCCTGAACGCTTTTCCGCCGTTCTAGAAGTTCTGCCCTTCTTCCACTGAAATGCCGTTCCATTCTTTCGATGAATTGAAGAGCTTCCGCTGTAAGTATTTGTTCATATCCTGGCTTAATGTTGCCTGTAATCTGTAAGCCTTTTGCTTCCGTAATCATGTTGCCTCTCCACACCCTTTCCAACTCTTTTTATGTTATAATACAGATGTTTTATTTCCTGTTTGTATTATATAACACGTTGTATAAATTTGTCACCAGTTTTTTCTAAAAAATCTAAAAAAAGATTTTTTAGCATGGAAAAGCCTTATTTACCAATGTTTCCAAGAGTTAATCATTTAACAATCCTGTTATGATACACATTTCATTCTCGTGGATATCATCATTCAATGGTGAAACAGGGAGCCATTTGTAAAGCAAAAAAGCACCCCATAAAAAACCGGGATGTTGTTGCGGACCTTTTTCAAAGACCAAAAAGGCTGCCTAAAAGCTTACGCCTTTAGACAGCCTTATATTATTTATGCCGAATGATGGTAACTTTCCCTTTATTCATCCTGTTCATGATAAACCGGATAACAATCGGTTTGAGGAGATTCCGGGTTGGCGGAAACACAAGGATCAATCCCATGATATCCGAGATGAGCCCAGGGGACAGCAACAGTGCAGCTCCGATAAAGATACAGATTCCATCAATGATTTCATTTCCTGGCATCATTCCGTAACGAATCTGTTCCTGTGCCTTTTTCCACGTCTCCATCCCTTGCCGTTTAGCCAAATAAGCTCCGATCAAACCTGTGGCTACAATCAGGAACAGCGTTGGCCAAAAACCAATCAGATTACCTGACAGCAAAAGGACAATAATTTCAACGACCGGCATCGCAATGATAAACATTAAAAAGTATTTCATCTTCATTCCTCCTGCACAGCCCATTTCTGGTGCGGTACATCCATCTTACCTCATTGGCAAGGAATCAGCCAAAATTTCGTTTTACAGAACGTTTGCATGTCCATCATAAATGACTCCACGACCTGCATCGACCGTTATTCTTTGACCATCCGTGAAAACCTTGGTCGCGTCCTCCGCCCCAACGATTACCGGTATGCCCAATGTGACTCCCACAACAGCTGCATGGCTTGTCAAACCGCCTTCTTCCGTAATCAATGCCGCACACTTTTCAATTGCCGGCATCATTTCGCGGTCAGAACCGATCGTAACCAATACAGAGCCTTCCTTCACTTTTTCCAAAGCTTCCTTGGCATTCTTAGCGATAACCACTTCACCTTTAGCCGATTTCCTGCCGATTCCTTGAGCCTTCAAAAGAACCTCTCCTAACACATGAATTTTCATCAAGTTAGTCGTACCTGTTTCACCTACAGGCACACCGGCTGTAATGACGACTAAATCCCCATGGGAAACTAAGCCGGAATGCAGGCTTTCATCTATTGCGGTTTGAAGCATTTCATCGGTAGTCGTTGCTTTTGGACCAATCTGCGGATAGACTCCCCAAACCAATGCAAGCCCTCTTGTAACATGATCATTGGATGTAACCGCAATGATCGGTGCTTTAGGGCGATATTTGGAAATCATCCTTGCCGTATGACCGCTTTCTGTAGGGGTGATGATTGCCCCTGCATTAAGATTAAGCGCGGTGTGGGCAACGGATTGACCAATGGCATCCGTGACATTATGACGGTTCACTTTGCTTCTGACTGATAATATATCCCGATAATCAAGGGCAGTTTCAGCACGCGAAGCAATGTTATGCATCGTTTGCACCGCTTCGACAGGATAGGTTCCAGCAGCTGTTTCGCCAGAAAGCATGATGGCATCCGTTCCATCAAATATGGCATTGGCCACGTCACTTGCTTCTGCACGGGTCGGCCTTGGATTACGCTGCATCGAATCGAGCATTTGTGTAGCCGTTATGACTGGTTTCCCGGCATTATTACATTTTTTGATCATTTGTTTTTGGACTAATGGCACTTCTTCTGCAGGAATTTCCACTCCCAAGTCTCCACGTGCCACCATCAAGCCATCTGAAACTTCCAAGATCTCATCAAGACGGTCCACGCCCTCTTGATTTTCGATTTTAGGGATGATTTGAATATGTTCCGCACCATTTTGCTGCAATAATTCACTTACTTCAAGCACGTCGGAAGCCCTGCGTACAAATGAGGCAGCAATGAAATCGATACCCTGTTCGATCCCAAAAAGGATATCCTGTTCGTCTTTCTCCGTTATGCCAGGCAGGTTAACCGAAACTCCTGGAACATTGACGCCTTTTTTGTTCTTAAGTGTACCGCTATTCAAGATTTTCGTATGGATTTCTTTTCTGACCTCATCAATCTTCAACACTTCAAGCCCGATCAATCCATCATCCAAAAGGATTTTAGATCCTGGGTGAACATCATGCAGAAGCCCTTCATAGGTAATGGAGAATTTTTCAGGTGTTCCCAGGACTTCATTCATGGAAATAATGACTTCGTTGCCGGCTATAAGCTCCATAGAATCATTTTCCATATTATTTGTCCGTATTTCAGGTCCTTTTGTGTCCAACAGGATGGCAACCTGTTTACCCGTTTTTTCGCTCGCTTCTCTTATATTGCGGATTCTAGCTGCGTGTTCTTCATGATTTCCATGAGAAAAGTTAAGCCGTGCTACATTCATTCCCGCCTCTATTAATTGAACCAGCTTTTCTATACTTTCACTTGCGGGGCCAATCGTACAAACAATCTTGGTTTTACGCATAGTGTCATCCTCCTTTAAGGAAAACTACTCGCCGCCTGTCCACTACATGAAGACAGGGGGCGCAGTGTTTTATGTCTTCTTTTAAATACCCATTACTAAAAAGCGATTCCTATCGGTCAACAAAAATGATTAAATGGATAGCTCAGCGGATAATTCATACATTTTCTTGTCAATTGTATGCGGTTTAGCAAGAGCTTCGATGATATCATAATCAACAAGTTGATTTTGTTCGATCCCGACTGCCCTGCCCCCTTTTCCTTCTAGAAGCAATTCAACGGCTCTTGCCCCAAGACGGCTTGCCAATACCCGGTCATTTGCAGAGGGAGATCCCCCGCGCTGAACATGGCCCAGGACCGTTACACGAGTTTCAATTCCTGCTTTCGCCTCAATACTCCTGGAGATATCAACGGCACTTCCAACACCTTCGGCTACAATGATGATACTGTGCTTTTTCCCTCGGTCATGTCCGCGGTTCAGCTTTCCAATTAAATCATCTATTTCATATTCATATTCAGGACAAAGAATCGTTTCAGCTCCGCCAGCCAATCCAGCCCAAAGCGCAATATCGCCGGCATCTCTTCCCATCACTTCAACCACATAAGTCCTCTCATGAGAAGTGGCCGTATCCCGAATTTTATCGATAGCATCGATGACTGTATTCAGGGCCGTATCGAAACCAATCGTAAAGTCCGTGCCCGGTATGTCATTATCAATCGTTCCAGGAACCCCGATACAAGGGAAACCCCTTTCCGTTAAAGCTCTCGCCCCGCGGTAAGAACCATCGCCACCAATTATGACAATGCCCTCGATACCATGTTTATTCAATTGTTCAATCGCTTTAAGCTGGCCTTCCTCCGTCTTAAATTCCGGACAGCGAGCCGTATGTAACATCGTGCCGCCTCTATGAATGATATCCCCGACCGACCCAAGTTCAAGCTTTTTTATATTGCCATTTATCAGACCCTGATAGCCATGATAAATACCGAAGACCTCCATTTCATGAAAAATTGCTTTCCGGACAACTGCTCGGACTGCCGCATTCATTCCTGGAGAATCTCCTCCACTTGTCAATACACCTATTCTTTTCATAAATGTCACCTCTCTACAGCACTAATCAATTTTAAGCTTCGCTATATCATTGTACCCTTTTTCAAGCTTCAATAAGCAGTAACTGTTTCACTTATGCATACTTGATGTTATAAGCCTAACCGATTCTCTTCAGAAATTGAAGTAAAATGGTGTGAAACTTTACATTCTACACACAAACCATATTCTTTACTCGTTTCGGTAATGAATACATATGCACGAATGAAAGGATGAAAAAACGTGTTGCCCCAGGCAGCACGTTTTTCCTTTTCCAAAATGTGTTTATGAATGCTGTTCCACTTCCTTAGGTTCGCCCTCAGGTTGTTGTTTTGCAAATTCATATTCACCGATTTTCTTGAATTTCATATAACGCTGGTTGATTAGATCATCACTATTCAATGGCAACAGTTCATTGAATGAACGTTTCAGGATTTCCTTGATGGCTTCTGCCTGTAAATTCGAATCCCGATGGGCGCCGCCCCTCACTTCAGGAATGATCTCATCGATGACTCCTAAGCGGTTTAAGTCGGGAGCCGTGATTTTCATCGTTTCCGCAGCCCTCTTAGCCTGAGAGGCATCCTTCCACAGCAAGGCTGCAGCCCCTTCAGGGGAAATCACGGAATATGTTGAGTTCTCAAGCATGAAAATTCGGTCTCCGACGCCAAGCGCCAATGCACCGCCGCTTCCGCCTTCACCAATGACAATACTGATGACCGGCACCTTCAGCCCTGCCATTTCGAAAAGGTTTTTCGCAATGGCTTCACTTTGCCCGCGCTCTTCAGCAGCTTTACCAGGGAAAGCTCCCTTCGTATCAATGAAACAAATAATCGGCCTGTTGAATTTTTCAGCCTGTTTCATCAGACGCAAAGCTTTTCGATAGCCTTCAGGATGGGGCATGCCGAAGTTACGACGGATGTTTTCCTTCGTATCCTTCCCGCGTTGATGACCGATGACAGTCACGGCAAGTCCATTGAATTCTGCGATTCCAGAAACAATCGCTTCATCATCCCCATAATAACGATCTCCATGAAACTCGATGAAGTCATTGAATAACAGCGGAATGTAATCAAGCGTCGTCGGACGGGCTGGATGCCGGGCAATCTGAACACGATCCCACGGTTTAAGATGGTTGTAGATATCCACTTCCAGCTTCTCTAAACGCTTTTCCAATGTCTCGATTTCTGCTGTAAGGTCTACATCAGCATCCTTCGAGATTGCTTTTAGCTCTTTAATTTTATTTCTCAGGTCCGTAATGGGACGCTCGAACTCTAATTCGTAAATCATAACCACTCACCGCCCGGGGCATGGATTTTAAGGATCGTCGTCAAGGTTTCCTTCATTTCCGTACGTTTGACGACCGCATCCAATTGACCGTGCTTCAACAAGAATTCAGCCGTTTGGAAATCTTCAGGAAGCTCTTCACGAATCGTCTGCTCAATGATTCTTCGTCCCGCAAAACCAATAAGTGCTCCAGGTTCGGCTAGATTAATATCGCCAAGTGACGCGAAACTTGCCGAAACCCCGCCTGTGGTAGGATGGGTCATCATTGATATGATCAGTCCGCCTTCATTGCTGAATATCTTGAGTGCTGCACTTGTCTTTGCCATCTGCATCAAGCTCAAAACACCCTCCTGCATCCGGGCGCCGCCTGATGCCGTAAATATGATGAACGGAATCTTCAATTCACCAGCACGTTCAATGGCACGGGTAATTTTTTCGCCAACAACGGATCCCATGCTTCCCATCCGGAAATTCGAATCCATGATGGCAGTTGAAACTTGGTAGCCATTGATGCTTCCGACTCCTGTGACAACCGCCTCATTAATCTTGGCTTTCTTTCTATCTTTTTCCAGCTTTTCTAAGTAATCCGGAAAATCAAGCGGGTTAACGGAAATCATTTCTTTATCAAATTCATTAAAAGTGCCTGCGTCGAATAAAAATTCGATGCGCTCATGGGAAGACATCGGATGATGGTACCCGCAATGCAGACAGACTTTCTTGTTTTTCACCAATTCTTTTGTATACATGATTTTTTTACAGCCGGTGCACTTTGTCATGATTCCTTCTGGTACATCTTGTTTCTCCCGATCTAAAGGAACCGTTGCATATTTCTTCTTAGACTTCGCAAATAGCTCTTTAAGCAAGCTTAATCCTCCCTTTACCACCAATTATCTATTTTATGATACTTGGTACAAACTATATCAGAAATAAAATTAGTATCGTGTAAAAAGGTGTCATTCGCCCTTCGACATATTTCTAATTCTAATAAGATACGTTTCGATGGCTTTTTCTTCATCACGTTCGAGCAAATATGTAAGAAGTGCCAGATAGTCTTCTTTTTTCACATTACCCTGTACCATCTCTGATGTTCTAGCATAGCTGTTGACAATGCGCCAAATTCTTTCCAGCAATCGATTGCGATTCAAAATGGCAATTCTTAAAAAGAAATCATCATCATGAAACATATCCGCTTTGACCCAGGCCATTAATCTTTTGATGTCCTCAGCCGTAGCGAAAAAGGCGACGATCCGCAAACAGTCTATTTCAATCAGCCTTTTCGTCTCAGACAAATCTTCTTGTACTTTTTTATCTTGCAAAAAAAAGGTTCCCAGAAGCTCGACTAGCTTATGCTCCTGGAAATCCCTAATAAACGTCCCTTCACCACGCCTTGTTTCTATTAAGCCTAATAGCTCTAAGGCACGCAATGCTTCACGGACAGAGGAACGCCCAACATTAAAACGATCCGATAACTCCCGTTCTGATGGGATTTTATCTCCCGGCAGGAGGCTGTCCGCTTCAATCATGCTACGTAGGCTCTCAACGACATCGAGATAAATTTTGGATGAAGAAGTACGACCTGCCAAATTAATTATTCCTCACTTTTTCCAATGATCGCTAATTTCTTTGTTTTTTCTTTAATTTCCTCTGGATCTACATTGATTCTAGCTACTCCGGTTTCCATCGCTGCCTTGGCAACAGCAGCCGCAACGGCAGGTGCCACCCTCGCATCAAATGGAGCAGGGATCACGTAGTCCTCGTTCAACTCATGCTCCTGAATTAATCCAGCAATGGCTTTTACTGCAGCAACCTTCATTTTTTCATTGATATGAGTCGCACGTACATCCAAGGCCCCACGGAAAATCCCTGGGAAAGCAAGGACGTTATTGACCTGATTCGGGAAATCCGAACGGCCAGTTCCAACAACCTTGGCACCCGCTGCTTTTGCATCTTCCGGCATGATTTCCGGATCTGGATTAGCCATCGCGAAAATGATTGCATCCCGATTCATCGAAGAAACCATTTCTTTTGTCAATGCACCTGCGGCAGAAACTCCTATAAATACATCAGCGTTTTCAATGACAGATTCCAAAGGCCCTGAAACCTTATTTCGATTGGTCACTTTCGCCACTTGTTCTTTTGTATCATTCATACCTGTCGAACGGCCCTCATAAATGGCACCCTTCGTATCACACATGATGATGTCGCGAACTCCATAGCTATAAAGCAATTTAATGATGGCAATGCCCGCAGCGCCTGCGCCATTCGCTACCACTTTAATTTCTGACATTGATTTATTCACCAGTCGTAACGCGTTCACAAGACCGGCAACAGTAACAATGGCTGTACCGTGCTGATCATCATGGAAAACAGGAATATTCATTTCTTTTTTGAGTCGTTCTTCAATTTCAAAACAATTTGGTGCGGCTATGTCTTCTAAGTTCACTCCACCGAAAGTCGGTTCGAGTAATTTAACGGTCTCTACAATTTTGTCCACATCCGTCGTTTTTAAACAAATCGGGAAAGCGTCCACTCCGGCGAAACTTTTAAATAAAACGGCTTTTCCTTCCATGACCGGCATAGCAGCTTCCGGACCGATGTTTCCAAGTCCCAAAACAGCCGTTCCATCAGAAATGACGGCAACCGTATTCCCCTTCATTGTATAGTCATAAACGGTTTCCGGCTTATCGTAAATATCTTTACACGGTTCTGCGACACCAGGAGAATAAGCCAGGCTTAAATCTACTGCGTTCCTAACCGGCACTTTCGAAACTGTTTCTAATTTTCCTTGATTCAAGCGGTGCATATGTAATGCTTCTTCTCTTAATGTCATAGTTTCACTCCTAAAACAAATTGGGTAACCCATTATCTTATATGCTGAAATTATGCTGAAATCTAGTGGTCAGACCACAGCGGCCTGTTTTCAATATAACATAACTATTAAAGTTGTAAAACAGTTATTCTTTCTTGTAAACCACATTCCCTTTTCCCACCAAGTCAAATAATGCCTGCATCAGTCTATCTGTAGGATTGACCCAATCCCAATAAGATAGCTGTACATAGCGGTTTTCCCTCTCGTAAAAAAGCATGACCTTGGTTTCACCGCTATGCTGCATTAAATTTTTTTTTATTTTTTGCAGTGTATCCTTCGTTTGCTTGCCAGCCTCAATTTTCAGGAATATCGTTCCGTTTTTTTCCTCTTTCATCTGCTTCACTTTTTCAAGCGGGTATACGCTCCGGATCAGCAGCTGTGTTTTTCCATCCCGCTCTTCCAATGTCCCTTGCAGCATAACGAGTTGTCCATGATTCAAGTCGGCAGAGTGGTTTTTATAAACATTTGGAAATACGACCGCTTCAATATCCCCCTCTTCATCACTGACGCTCAAGAAAGCCATCACATCGCCCTTTTTTGTCCTTATGGTTTTAACCGACGTAATGTAAGCGCCAAGTAAGACTTTCGATTCCTTTTTATTAATAGCTTCATCTATAGTCAAACAGCCGAAGTGCTGAAAAAGTTCTCTGTAGCTTGTCACAGGATGATTCGATAGATAAAGCCCCAATGCGCTTTTTTCCAACGAGAGTTTGTCCTCGATTGGGATAGGATCGACCCGGTGGTATTTCGGTTTGAGTGAAAACTCGCCATCCGAAAACATATCGAATAGGTCATCATCCGGATTAACCAATTCCGTATGATTGATCGCTACGTCCAAGCTCGCCAACAATGTTGCCCGGTCTTCACCGAATTCATCAAATGCACCTGAATGGACAAGCGCCTCCAACACTTTTCTATTTACGATTTTCCCCGAAACGCGCAAACAGAAATCGAATAAATCTGCGAACTTCTTCTGACGCCTTGCAGCGAAGATATCTTTTAGGACCGTCCCGCCTATCCCTTTTATGGCTCCAAGGCTATAACGGATCCCTTCCTTTTCCGGTAAAAACGGGTAACCGCTCCGGTTAATCGAGGGAGGCAGAACCGCTATCCCTTTCTTTTTTGCTTCTCGGATATATTGCGAAATCTTTTCATCATTCCCGACAACCGATGTCAAAAGTGCTGCCATGAAATATTCCGGATAGTGGGTTTTCAAGTAACCCAGCTGATAAGCGATGAAGCTATACGCCACCGCATGACTTCGGTTGAATCCATAGTTAGCGAAGCGGACAATCAAGGAATAAATCTCATCTGCCGTTTTTTCGGAGTATCCTTGTTTCAATGCGCCGCTCACGAAATGCTGCCGCTCTCGATCCAGAACATCCTTCTTCTTCTTCGAAACGGCACGTCGGAGCAGGTCAGCCTCCCCTAATGAAAACCCGGCTAAACGGGAGGCGATTTGCATGATTTGTTCTTGATATACGATGACCCCATATGTAGGCTCGAGGATATCCTTCAAATCCTCGTGAAGGTAATCAATCGAAGCAAGTCCATGTTTTCGCTCGATGAACAGCGGTATATTTTCCATCGGACCTGGACGATATAGGGCATTGACCGCAACGATATCCTCGAATCGGTTCGGTTTCAGCTTGATCAAAACCTTTCGGATGCCATCCGATTCAAATTGGAACACCCCGGTTGTTTCGCCTCTGCCTAAAGTGGCCAGCGTCTCGGGATCATCCATCGGAATATGGGACAAGTCGAGCTTTTTCCCTGTTCCTTTTTTAATGTTATTTAAAATATTATCGATTAGCGTTAAATTGCGGAGTCCAAGAAAATCCATTTTAAGAAGTCCCAGTTCTTCGAGAAGGTCCATTGGATATTGAGTCAGGTGGATGCCGTCATGCCCTCCCTGAATCGGGATATGCCCGGTCAGTGCCTGGTCACTGATGACGACGCCGGCGGCATGTGTCGAAGCATGGCGAGGCAGCCCTTCAAGCAATAACGCGGTTTGAAATAGTTTTTGATTCAGGTCACTCTCATTAACGAAATCCCTAAGCCTTTTCGATTCCTTGAAAGCCTCGGGAAGCGTGATGCCCAGACGGCCTGGAATCATTTTCGATACCGCTTCCTGTTCCTTTGAATTCAGGCCGAAAACACGTCCTGTATCCCTTAACGCAGCCTTTGCAGCCAATGTCCCGAATGTAATGATCTGTGCTACATGAAGTTCCCCGTATTTCTTCGCGACATAGGCAATCACTTCTTCACGGCGGTTATCCGGAAAGTCAATGTCGATATCCGGCATCGAGACACGTTCCGGATTCAGGAAACGCTCGAACAGCAAGGAATGTTCGATTGGATCGACATCCGTGATCGACAGCACATAAGCGACCATCGATCCTGCGGCCGACCCCCTTCCTGGACCAGTCAGGATTTGGTGGTCCTTAGCGAATTTCATGAAGTCCCAAACGATTAAAAAGTAATCGCTGAATTTCATCTTGGTGATGATATCCAATTCATATCTTAGTCGCTCTTCATATTGAATGGATGGCTCCGGCACTCTTTTCTTCAGCCCTTGGAAGCAGATGGCTTCGAGCATTTCCTCGGCTGTGGCTCCATCTTCAGTAGGGTACTTAGGAAGAAGTGAACGATGAAATGGAATTTCCAGATTGCATTGCGCGGCAATATGCAGTGTATTTTCGAGTGCATCCGGTCTGTCATGGAATAGTTCTGCCATCTGAGACCGGCTTTTCAAATAAAATTGATCGGATTCAAGAACCGTATGCGTCTCATCCGCCAGCTTGTCGCCATTTCCGATTGCCAATAAGACTTCATGAGCGAGTGCATCGCTTTCGTTCAAATAATAAACTGGATTCGTCGCGACAATCTTGATCTCTAAATCTCTCGCCAACTGACTTATGGCTTCGTTACTTTTTTCCTCATCCGCAATCGACAGTCTCTGTATGGATACATAAAAGTTATCATGACCAAAAATTTGCAGAAATCGCCCTGCTGCCTGTTTGGCTTCTTCAGGGTTTTCTTCTCTCAATAGCGTTTCTATCTGCCCCTCTGCACCTGGTGTGACTGCAATCAAGCCCCCGGAATAGGCTTTAAGCCAATTCATTGGAATGCCTGACGGGGATTTCGTTTTTATGGCACTGCTTATTTTAAGCAGGTTTTGATATCCTTGCAGACTCTTTGCCAATAAAAGAAGTCCATGTGGCGATTCCCGTTCATCAAGGACATCCGCAAGTATGCCGATGATCGGCTTTATGCCCTGCTTCTTGCATTCTTTATAAAAATAGACCGAACCGTACATAACATTTCGATCGGTTAAGGCAAGACTTGTACAGCCATCCGCTTTCGCTTTGGCCACAAGTTCAGTGATCTTCACCGTACTTGTCAGCAGGCTGTATCCGCTCTGAATATGGAGATGAGTATACACGTTTTTTTCTCCCACCTTTGTAAGGCATGTTTCTTTTCATTATAGTGTTTATTTCAAAAAAAGAAAATATGTTCTCATTACCAATGCAATTTAACCTCCTGATTTCCGGCGACTATCATAATACCTCTGAACATCCCATATAAATGGAATAGAAGAATATCAAGAAAAAAAGGATGATGATATATGAATGAAGCCTTTGTTCCAGCCTTCCTCAACAGCTTTTTCATATCGCTTGGCGTATTGCTTGGCGGCTCGATAATCGGGGGCCTCGCCGCGTTTTTTACTGGACAAGCCCCGATGACGACTGTATTCCGGCTGTCGGACAGCCTTCGTATTTGGGCGATTGTCGCTGCGATCGGGGGAACTTTTGATATGGTCTATAATTTTGAACGCGGTATTTTCCACGGGGAAACGAAGGATATAGTCAAGCAGGTCCTATTGATACTCTCTGCACTTGGAGGGGCACAGACAGGAGCACTGATCATCAACTGGTTCACGCAGGAGCATATTTCACCATGAGGATACCTCCCTATCACCGGACTCCCACCTGGCAGCGTTTTTTTGCCGGGGCCGCACTTGGCGGATTGATCAGCTGGGGGATATTCTTTTATATGCATGGCGTCCAGCAGGAGAAGCAGATCCGGTCCCTTCACGAACAAAGAGAAGAAATCAAGGATTTAAACGGGAAAATCGCAATTTGGGAGCAGGATTATAAAAAATTGAACGAGAAAAACGAGGAAATCCTGACGATTCAGGAAGTGGAAGTAACGATCACGAATGAAAAATACAGTCTGGATCAGTTGAGTATTGCAGAAGCGGAGGATGTGATTGAGGACGACCTATCCTCTCTTCTCGCCAAAGATGTCGCCAGTGTCTATGACGGTAAGGTGCTGTTGAAAAAATCGATAGAAAATAAGATCATGACCATCAATAAAAAGCGCTATCGACTTGAAGTCGTTGAAATCATGTTTTATACAAAAATGAATATTGAAATCAAACTAAAAAGGACTACTTCTTAAGGATGGGTGAATATCCACCGAATTTAAAAGACCAAATCATTTGTGATTTGGTCTTTAAGTTTTATCATTCCGCTTTATTCAACTCTTCCATGTCGGCAAGGATATTATCCACTTCATCCCAAGAATAGATCGAAGCCCCTGCTGCAAACGGGTGGCCTCCGCCGTTATATTTACGGGCAATCGTATTGATGACCGGTCCTTTAGAACGGAAACGAACCCTGATTTCTTGATCTTCTTCAATGAAAAAGACCCATGACTTAACATTTTTAATCGAACCTAGCGAGGAAACGAGCTGCGATGCCTCAGATGTGGAAGCATTGAATTTTTCAAGTATATCTTTCGTGATGATCATTTTCCCCGTTCCATATGGAAGGATTTCAAAATGCTGTAGCACATATCCATTCAACCGGACTATGCTTTCCTCGACGTCATACATCTCCTGATATAACTGCGGGCGGGAGAACGAATAGTGAATCAATTCACTGGCATAGGCAAATGTCTTTTCAGTCGTGCTTTGGAATAGGAAACGACCTGTATCGCCAACAATGCCTGCATAAAGAAGGCGTGCCGCTTCATCACTCATCTTCAAGCCCTGCTCTTTACCAAACTGGTAAAACTCGTAAATCATTTCACTTGTGGAACTTGCCGATGTATCGACCCAACGCATATCCCCATATGGATCTTCATTAGGATGATGATCGATCTTAATCAGTTTATCCCCCGTCGTATAACGTGCATCACAAATCCGGTCCGTATTTGCGGTATCACAAACGATGACCAAGGCACCTTGATATGTTTCATCCGAAATCACATCGAGCCTTCTTAAATAATTCAATGACGGTTCCTCTTTCCCGACCGTATAAATTCGCTTTTCGGGGAAAGATGCTTTCAGGATTTCCGCCAATCCCCCCTGTGAACCATAAGCGTCCGGATCTGGACGGACATGACGATGGAGAATGATAGTATCATAACGCTTTATATCTGCTAATATTTCAGCTTTCATATTGATCTCCCCTTAACATATGTATTATCGAGCCTTATAAAGATGATATATTTCATTTAATCAAAAAATTGCGGAAATAGGAAGTCTCATCTTGTTTACTGTGGCATTCTCTTTCATTTCCCGCTACAATAAAAAGGTACATATGTTAAATTGGGGGAATTTCAAACGATGCCTATTCTTGTCACCTTGATCGTTCTTTCACTAGGGGTCTATCTGTTTTATAAAATCAAATCGGTCCGAACCAGAATGCCGATGGAGAAAAAGTGGATTTCAGGGAAGTCTTCCATTGCCCTCGGTGCGTTTGTCGCACTATTCGGAATCAATCAGCTTTTTCTATTCCACACGACCATCACTTATATCATTGCCGCCGTTTTCATCTTCGTTGGCTTATTCAGTATTTGGGGCGGCTATAAAATGTATAAATTTTATTTGCCGCATGCAATCGAAGAAGCTGCAAATCAAAAAGGATAATCGAATTTCGATTATCCTTTTTATTTTTTCATGATCGGTCCAGCAATTGACAAGTCAACATCGCCTTGCCGACAAGTTTGCCTTGGTTAAACACCTCGACATCGACTTTTCCGAATTTACGTCCTACATCAAGGACACGCGGATGGATTTCAAGCGTACTGTCGATCTGGACTGGCTTGATGAAGTAGATCGTCATGTTTTCCACGACCAAGTCACCGCGCTTATAGCTTCTAAGTGCTCGATTTGCCGAGTCGGTGACCAATGTCGTGAACACACCGCTTGAAATGGTACCAAGGTAATTGGTCATCTGCGGGGTGACTCCATAGTTATACACTTCCTCGCCCTTGCCGCGATTCGAAGTCATCACAAGCTGGCTGGTGATCGTATCGTCGATCGTTTCGCCGACCTGAGGCTGCCTTTGACTCATTTGCAATGCCTTCAGCACATCCTGCCTGCTCACGATACCCTTTAGGATATGACTGTCATTCACGACCGGGATTAACTCGATCCCTTCCCAAACCATCATATGTGCAGAAGATGCCACACTCATTTTATCGCCTACGGTCATCGGGTTTTTCGTCATCACCTTATCGATGAGCGTCATCTCTTCCTGTCCGATGATATCTTTTGATGTGACCATTCCTTGAACCTTCATATTGTCATCGACAACAGGGAAACGGCTATGCCCCGATTCCTGATTCAGTTCATGCCAGGTCTGAACCCGGTCACCCACGGTCAAAAAGGTCGTTTCCTGTACGGGTGTCAAAATATCCTCCACCAGCAAGATTTCCTTTTTGATCAATTGGTCATAAATCGCCCGATTGATCATCGTTGCGACGGTAAATGTATCGTAACTCGTTGAGATGACTGGCATCTCCAATTCATCGGCTAACCTTTTAACGGGCTCTTCGGTATCGAATCCCCCGGTGATCAGCACCGCTGCACCCGCTTTTAACGCGTGCTCATGGGCCTGTGTACGGTTCCCGACGATCAGCAGGTTTCCTGCGCCTGTATATCTCATCATGGCATCCAGCTTCATCGCCCCGATGACGAATTTATTTAATGTCTTATGAAGTCCCGTTTTCCCTCCAAGAACTTGTCCGTCAACAATATTGACTACCTCTGCAAACGTGAGCTTTTCAATATTCTCTTTTTTCTTTTTCTCAATGCGGATCGTGCCTACCCGCTCAATCGAGCTCACGTAGCCCTGGTTCTCCGCCTCTTTAATTGCCCGGTATGCCGTACCTTCACTAACATTCAATGCTTTCGCAATTTGACGGACGGAAATCTTCTCGCCGACAGGGAGCCCATCGATATGTTTCAATATTTGTTCATGCTTTGTAGCCAAGCGCTTCACCCTTTTCACGGTATTCCTATTACCCATTATAAGGTCAAAGAGCCCAGTTTATCAAACAACTACTAGTATTGGCGCAACCTTTTGTATTC
This sequence comes from Peribacillus sp. S4, assembly GCF_046715815.1. Taxonomy (NCBI): domain Bacteria; kingdom Bacillati; phylum Bacillota; class Bacilli; order Caryophanales; family Bacillaceae; genus Peribacillus; species Peribacillus sp. S4. Next base: position 4,084,190 of record NZ_CP175708.1, read on the forward strand.
CGGCTGGCGCTTTACCTTTTGTTTCTTAGGAGAATATAGTATGCCCGTCAAGTTTCCAGCTACCGCCAATAATGCAAACAACAGCCAGGAGCCGGCAAACAGCCCCTCCAGACCGCCACTTTCCAACGACAAGCGCGGCACGGCATAATACAGCATCACACCGCATAAAAGCAAACACAGTAATAACCTCTGTTTCATCCAATCCCCCCTTTTTTTTCATCTATTCATTTTATGCCTGCGAAAGGAAAAAAGACTTGGCTGCTGAGCGAGAGTTTACTTTCAGATAGATTCACTTTGTATGGCTTCTTTTTTCATAAAAGAGGAGTGAATTTACTCGATATACATAAGGAGGAGTTTTGTTAAACATATCCATTCAATAATAGTTGCTTTGAGCTCCCTAACTATAGATGGATGTTCCGAAGCAGGTACTAAAGTGGCAGTCAATGAGAGGAAAATGATTCTAAACAGACAGATAATAAAGAAGTATCAGAAATAAAAATGAAGTTTAGAAAAGAACTCACTGTACGAGGTAGTTTGCAAGGAAAACAGGAAGCAGTAGTATTGGTAAAACACCAATCTTCACTTGGTCCACAGCGGTGCAGACAAACGCACCAACAACCACGACTTTCCCATGCATTAGATTTTGGAAACTGGACGCTATCTCTATATGAGATATACGGAAGTGTAAATGTAAAATAATGAACTTGACTTATTTTCCTAAAGTTCTCCTTTTCTAATAAAAACAAAATTTCTTTAGTAAAGGCGAATATAAATTGTTAAGTCTTAATGGAGAAAGAAACAGTCAACTTACAAACCTTCCAAAACTGAGGGCAATTGGGTTTCTCTCTTAGTATTAATGCAGAGTTGATTGGAGCGGGTGTGCAAGACTCCTGCGGGAATGCGAGTCCAGGAAGACCCCGCAGGAGTCTCCCGGACCGCCCGCGGAAAGCGAGTGCCTGCAGTGGAAAGAAACGGTCAAATTTTACAAACCTAAAAAAAAACTGTCGACACACTCCATTATCATCGAGCCTATCTATAGTCTGACGGAAGCCCCTGCAGGCTCCCGCTCCTTTTAAAAGTCTATTTCATCCCCGGCTTCCATGATCAGTCCATTTTCCTCTTCAAGCAGGTCGAGGAATTTTTCAGGATCCTGTTTGATGACAGGGAAAGTATTGTAATGAATCGGCACGACTTGTTTGGCTTGAAGGAATTTCGCTGCAAGTGCTGCATCTTCCGGGCCCATGGTGTAATTGTCGCCGATAGGCAAGAATGCCAAGTCAATCGGATGTCGTTCCCCGATCAGTTTCATATCGGAAAATACCGCTGTATCCCCTGCATGATAGATCGTTTTCCCTTCTATCGTAAGCAATATTCCAGCAGGCATTCCTAAATAAATGATTTGCCCCTCTCCATTATTGAATCCCGTTCCATGGAAAGCTGGCGTCAGTTTCACTTTTCCAAAGTCGAACTCGAAAGCTCCGCCGATGCTCATCCCGTGGGTCCTGACCCCTTGATCACCCAGGTAATCGGCAATCTCTGCAATGCCGATTACAAGCGCATCATGCCTTTTGGCCAATTCAACCGTATCACCGACGTGGTCATTATGGCCATGTGTTAAGATGATCACATCCGGTTTCACATCTTCCACCTTCAAATCGGTCAATTCGTTTCCAGTAATGAATGGATCGATTAAAATCGTTTTACCATTCGTTTCGACTTTTACAACTGCATGTCCATGAAAAGATACTTTCATTTTTGATGCTCCCTTCCCATACCAACAATTTTTTTATGTAGCTTTCTTAGGCCTTTCCCATTTACTATACTTTTAAATATTGCTAAGGTAATTATATCTTATTAATGGAGGTACCGTCATGAATGAACGTTTGAAAGAACTACAAACTTGGCTACAGGCGAATGAGGCTGAAGCCGCTTTACTTACATCTACAGAGAGCATCTTCTATTTGAGCGGGTTTTTTAGTGATCCTCATGAAAGACTGCTGGCACTTGCCATTTTTGCAAATGCCGAACCTTTCCTTGTCTGCCCGCAGATGGAAGTTCCGGATGCTAAACAAGCTGGATGGGATGGAGATATCATCGGTTACACCGACATTGAAAACCCTTGGGAAAAAGTTAAGCAGGCAGTCAAGGATCGCGGTTTAACCATTCATACAATGGCCATTGAAAAAGAGCATATGAATGTGGAACGTTATGAAAAGGTCCAACAACACTTCGGAGCACCGAAGCTTGTTTCCGCAGAAGAAAAACTTCAAAAGATGCGAATGATCAAATCGGAAGATGAAATGGTCAAAATCCGTGAAGCATGCCGCCTTGCCGACTTTGCGGTTGAAGTGGGTGTCAGCGAAATTCATGAAGGTAAAACGGAAATGGAAATCCTTGCAGCGATTGAATACGAATTGAAAAAGGCCGGAGTGAGCCAAATGTCTTTCTCCACCATGGTCCTGACTGGTAAAAATGGCGCTTCCCCGCATGGCACACCTGGGAATACGAAGGTTCAGCGCGGCGACCTTGTCCTCTTTGACCTTGGCGTCGTTCATGAAGGGTACTGCTCTGACATTACTAGAACGGTTGCTTACGGAGATATCAATGATAAACAGGCAGAAATATATGAAACTGTACGTAGAGCACAAGAAGCTGCCGTTGCAGCCAGTAAACCTGGTGTATCCTGTTCCGAGATAGACTTGACGGCCAGAAACATCATCAGGGATAAAGGATACGGTGAATTTTTCCCGCACAGGCTCGGCCACGGACTTGGGATCAGTGTCCATGAGTTTCCATCCTTGACTGAAACGAATTCACTCGAACTTCAATCCGGAATGGTTTATACCATCGAACCTGGCATATATGTTCCAAATGTTGCAGGTGTCAGGATTGAAGATGATCTATTGATCACCGATGCCGGCTGTGAGATTTTGACCAAATTCCCGAAGAGCCTGCAAATCATAAAGTGATAATGCATGAACCATTTAATATAACGAAATCCGAATACCCCCGCCTTCATTTAAGACGGGGGTATTTATTCAACATATCAACTAATCGGTCCGCAGTTCATACTTCATTGCTTTATCACTGCCGTCAAACCAAATGACCAGCCATTCATTATCTATTCTTATGATTCCCCTCTCGTCACCGAGATAATAAACAACATTATCTTCCTCTTTAAAGTATTCCATTTCTGTTGGAGACCCTAAAAGCGTGAACACTTCATCTTTTGTCATGCCTATCAATTCATGTTCATTGATTAAGTCATCTACCAGGTAGACTCTCCCTTCAACATCATTTAACCATCTTTCAGTGGTGAACCTTGATTCAGATTCATTTACCCCTAACATAACCACACAAAAAACCAGAAGGGCAAAGCCAAGGCTTGATATGACTATAAATCTAATTTTGAATTTCCTTTTATTATGCTTATTGGTATATTTCCATGAAATCCTTTGAAAAAATAGTAATAGAATAAATGGAAGCAGCAGTGCTGATATACTCATTAAACTGATCGTAGCATGTACAAAATTGATGTAAGAAATAAAAATGTAATAGATTAAAGCATACAAAAGCACGTATAAATATAATGCATAGTTTACTATTTTTGAAACACTCAAAGAAAAAAACTCCCCTCTCACATTAGAGGTTACCATTAATAAACAAATAAGGTAAAAAGAATAGATATTCGTCATGCAATGATTCATCACATCATAATAAGGTTGGAATCATATAATTTCCAGATTATTGGCATAAACATTCGCTAATTTGTTACAATTGAAATCAGATCCATAAGGTAAATCATTGTATAATAGGAATGAAATAGAAGGAGGAGATTCACTTGAATAGTATAGATTATAAAAATATTCTTGTAGCAGTGGACGGCTCGGAAGAAGCAGAGTGGGCCTTAAAAAAGGCCATCTACTTAGCAAAACTCAGTGACGCTACCCTTGTGCTCACACACATCGTGGATACAAGGAATTTCCCTACTGTCGAAGCTTATGATATGACTATCCGTGATCACTCTGAAACCTTTGCCAATGAGCTCTTGGACAGGTATAAAACGGAAGCCATTGCCTCCGGGATTACAAAGGTCCAAACAGAAGTTGCCTATGGTTCTCCTAAAGTTCAAATTCCAAGGGATTTAGCGAAAAAGCATTCGATCGATTTAATTGTCTGCGGTGCAACAGGCCTTAATGCAGTCGAACGTTTCCTTATCGGCAGCGTGTCGGAAGGCATCGTTCGCCATTCTAACTGTGATGTAATGGTCGTGCGTACGAATCAATAAGAGAAAATGATAAAAAGCTCGTTCGCCAAATTGGTGAACGAGCTTTTTCCTGTTATTCACTAACCAGTTTTTCCGCTTTTTCAATCGCCAGCAGGACTTGGGCAAAACCTGTACCGCCCGCACTGTTACGGAGTTTAACTGCCTCATAAGGATTTAATGCATCATAAATATCCTGATCAAACAACTCGGAAGCTTCCTGGAATTGTTCAATGGTCAGGTCGACTAAATAGCAGCCATTCTGGACACAGAACAATACAAGCTTCCCGACCACTTCGTGCGCCTCACGGAAAGGCATTCCCTTTGAAGCCAGGTAATCAGCTAATTCCGTCGCATTCGAGAAGTCATTTTTTGTTGCTTTTTCCATTACGTCCGTTTTCACTTTCATCGTTGAAATCATGCCGGCAAATATTTTAAGTGAACCAACAATGGTCTTAACCGTATCAAAAACGCCTTCTTTATCTTCTTGCATATCTTTGTTATAAGCAAGCGGCAGTCCTTTCAAAACAGTCAATAACCCCGTTAGGTTCCCATAAACCCGTCCTGTTTTACCACGGATCAATTCCGCCATATCAGGGTTTTTCTTTTGCGGCATGATGCTGCTTCCAGTGGAAAACGCATCATCCAATTCAATGAATTGGAATTCCTGGCTTGACCAGAGAATGATTTCTTCGCTGAAACGGGATAAATGCATCATCATTGTCGCGCTGTTGCTCATGAATTCAATGGCAAAATCACGATCACTTACCGCATCAAGGCTGTTTTCGTATATTCCCTCAAACCCCAATAGCTCCGCACTGAGGGCACGGTCAATCGGAAAAGTCGTCCCAGCTAATGCCCCAGCACCCAATGGAGAAATGTTGATTCTTTTGAAACTCTCGGTGAAGCGCTGCTTGTCACGCTCAAGCATCCAAAAATAGGCCATTAAATGGTGGGCAAACGAAATGGGCTGTGCACGCTGTAAATGTGTATAACCTGGAATCAGTGTTTCCACATTTTTCTTGGATTGTCCCAAAATCGCTATTTGCAAATCATTGATGAGTTCCAGAATCACTTTCGTTTGGTTCCGCATATACAGATGAAGGTCGGTTGCAACTTGGTCATTACGGCTTCTTCCTGTATGAAGCTTTCCGCCAACTGGACCGATTTCGCTTATTAGCATACTTTCCAGGTTGAGGTGGATATCTTCCATCTCAACCTTAAAAGTCAATTCACCCTTCTCAGCTTTTCCCTGTAAACTTTTCAGACCCGCAATGATCTGATCCGCATCTTCTTCAGGTAAAATGCTGCATTGCTTTAACATGGTTACATGAGCTAAACTGCCTTGAATATCTTCAAGGACAAGTTCCTGGTCAAAGGAAATGGAAGCTCCGAACTCATCTACCCATTCTTCGGCAGATTTCGTAAATCTTCCTCCCCAAAGCTTGCTGCTCACACGGTCACCTTCTTGCTATTGACCATGCTGTTCACTTTCGTTGGAAGTCCCCATAGCTTAATGAATCCAACTGCTGCATCATGATCGAATTCGTCCGCTTTTGTATAGGTAGCCAATTTTTCGTCATATAGGGAGTACTCGGATTTTCTTCCTTCAACAATCGCATGACCTTTGAATAGTTTCACACGTACCGTACCCGTTACATTCACTTGTGTTTCTTTCAGGAATGCAGCCAAAGCTTTTTGAAGCGGAGAGAACCAAAGTCCCTCATAAATCAATTCAGTCATTTTCTTCTCGATCACCGGTTTGAAGTGAGCCAGTTCTTTAACAAGCGTGATATCTTCAAGTTCTTTGTGTGCAGCTATCAATGTCATCGCACCAGGAGCTTCATAGACTTCACGTGATTTGATCCCTACTAATCTATTTTCAACGTGATCGATACGTCCAACTCCGTGTTTGCCGGCAATTTGATTCAACTCGACGATCAGGTCAGCCAATTTATAGTTTTTATCATTCAATGTAACCGGCACACCTTGTTCAAAACCAATTTCAATGATATCTGCAGTATCTGGCGTACATTCAAGGCTTGTAGTCAAATCATAGGCCTCTTCCGGCGGAGCTGCCCAAGGATCTTCCAGGATTCCGCATTCGTTACTTCTTCCCCAAAGGTTTTGGTCAATCGAGAACGGGCTCGCCATGCCAATCGGAACGGGAATGCCATTTTTCGCTGCATATTCAATCTCCTCTTCACGAGACCATTTCCAGTCACGAACAGGTGCAAGAACTTGCAAATTAGGGTTCAATGCGGAGATTGATACTTCGAAACGCACTTGGTCATTTCCTTTTCCCGTACAACCGTGCGCAACGGCAACCGCGTTTTCCGCTTCAGCCACTTCCACTAATTTCTTCGCGATCAGCGGACGTGATAAAGCTGATACCAATGGATATTTCCCTTCATACAAAGTATGTGCCTGAAGAGCCGTCAATGCGAATTCATCAGCGAATTCGTCCTTCGCATCAATGACATATGAACTTACCGCACCAACAGTGATCGCTTTTTCCTTAATGAAGTCCAAATCTTTTCCTTCTCCGACATCCAAGCAGCATGCCACAACTTCGTACCCTTGATCTTGTAACCATTTAATTGCAACGGAAGTATCCAAACCTCCGGAATATGCTAAAACAACTTTTTGATTTTCCATTTCCATCGTCCTTTCGTGTGAATAAAAATTCATCGTTTGTTATTTTTATTCATTCTATGATTAGTACTTTATCATCTTTATTAATGAAATACAAGGGGTATTTTAAAGATTTCGCTAAATAATCCCCTATTATTTTCAGGGAATTTACACATTGGATGCTTCCGCGAGAATATAGTAAACTAGGAGTATGATAAATCGAAAAGCGGAGGGCATATGAGAGAACTATTTATCTATGATGAAAGGCTCGGCATCTCCATTCCTGATTTGAATCTGGAGTGGGATGAATATACAAAAGGCGAGCAGCAGCAAATACTCGTACATTGGGAGAATATCAGGGGAAGCATTCCGGACCGCATCAAGGAACTGGAATCCACGATAAACCGAAAGCAGTTTCGGCTCTCCGATGAGAGTAATTTCGCCAAATCATGCCAGCTCAATTCCGAAATTGCGGAACTTGCTTCCATCATCAATGATTTATGGCTTTGGTATCGTGCCAATCAAGCCGTGACGGAAAAGATGCATAATTAAGGCCTATTCCATGCAAAAAAAGCCACAGTTTAAAACTGTGGCTTTTTTTGCATCCCTCTTATAAATCCTTGCGAAGTTCACCGACGACATGTCCCAATTCCGGAAGAATCAATTTATTCATTGCAAGCCGAACCGCCCCTGATGAACCTGGGGTGGAAAAAACCGCTTTGTTGTTCACGACTCCGGCAATTGCCCTGGATAGAATGGCAGCCGCCCCGATATCCTCTTGATAGCTGAGCATACGGAAAATCTCGCCAAAACCGGGTATTTCCTTGGTCATCAATTCTTTGACCGCCTCGATCGTTACATCCCTTTTGGCGATGCCAGTGCCCCCATTTGTTAATATGACATCAACCATGCCGCTTTGACTGCCAGAAGTGACCGCATCCTGAATCGCCTTCCGCTCATCCTTAACGATTACATATTCCGTCACTTCATGACCACTCGATTTCAATAATTCCTTCATCAGTGCCCCGCTTTTATCCGTTTCTTCATCGCGCGTATCGCTGACGGTTATCACCATGCAGCGAACTGCCTCCGTGACGGCCTTTTTATGATTCTTGACACTCATTCTCCATCAGCCTTCTTTTCCAGTAAATAACGATATTGATAGAACTTCTGGGCAAATTCACTGACATTCCGGGTCATTTGATAATTGGATCCAGCCCCGATGGCCATGCTGATGAACGGTATGCCCCGAACCAGTTTTTTGCGGAAAACGGCAATGGATAATGCTTTCAACAGCTGCTTGAGCGGCTGTTCCATCCATGTAGGGTTTGTCAATTCTTCGATTCCTAAATAAAAATAGTCATCTTCTGCTGTCTGTACCTCACGAATCAATTCTTCCCAGGCTATTCCTTGGAGCCTCTTTGGCATCGCTCCTGCATTGAATACCTTAAGGGCAAGCATCATTTCAAACGGTGTATTCACCTCGACACCATAAGACATCGCAATCAGCTGTACGATCCTGACATTGATGACGGTCATGGCCGGAATATCGCTCCCCAGCAAAAGCAGGCCTCCTGATCCGCTCATCCCGCCTTGTGCAAAAGAATATAAGCGATGCTTAGCGATATGCTGATTGGCTATGTAATTCAACTGGTCGATCGATAAGTGATTCAAATCACTCAACGTTTCGATTTCTTCATTAAACACGCGCGCAGATGCTAAAATCCGCTCTCTTGCATCTATTTGAACTTGTGAGCTCTGAACCATGGCATGCAAATGAAAAAGCCAAGTATCAAGCTTTTCAAAAAACTGTTGTTGGACGTTTTCCGGTAGCAGGGCAAACCCCTGCTCCAACCATTTATCATACAATGCAGCAAGATCCGTTGGCTCATATTGATAGAGTTTTTCCTGCCATTCACTAATTTCATTCCAAACTTTCATTTCCCGGTTCGTGAATTCCATGCATCAAGCCTCCTATGTACAGAATTGGTGGATTCTCCCTTAAGTATACCATAGAAAGAAGCATTTCTCAGAATGGATGAGGGCGATCCGGCGTTCAAGGATATGGATTGCCAATACATAATATCAACAAGAAGTCGAATTCCGCTGATGAAAATTGATAAACTTCATTCACTGGAAAGACCCCCTTACCAAAGAGATAAGGAGATCATTATAAAAAACAGGAAGTCATGCTTTCCAGGTTTCTTTCAAAGCTATTTTCACGGTATCCCTGACAATCATGATTTCTTCATTGGTTGGGATGACCATGACTTTGACAGGTGAATAAGGTGTATTGATGAACGCTTCCTTGCCCTTGGTATGATTGAGATCCTTATCCCAATATACCCCCATGAACTCAAGTCCCTCCAAGATACGCCCTCTAATCTTTTGACTGTTTTCACCGATGCCCGCTGTAAAAATGATGCCGTCCACACCTCCCATTTTAGCTGAATAGGAGCCAATGTACTTGTGAATCCGATCTGCAAATACTTTAAGTGCGAGTTCAGCCCGCTCATTTCCTTTATCCGCTTCAACTTGAATATCGCGCAGGTCGCTGGAAAATCCGGAAAGGGCTAGCATGCCGCTTTCCTTATTCAGGACATCCAGCACTTCATCTGCAGTTTTTCCCGTCTTCTCCATGATATAAGGAATCAGTGCAGGGTCGATGTTCCCTGACCGCGTTCCCATGGTAACACCGGCCAAGGGAGTAAACCCCATTGATGTATCAATCGATTTGCCTCCCTTTATGGCCGTAATGCTTGCACCATTCCCTAAATGGCAGGATATCAATCGAAGCTGTTCAATAGGGCGGCCAATCATTTCGGCAGCCCGCTGCGATACATATTTATGTGAAGTACCATGAAACCCATACTTCCTTATTCCGTACTTTTCATAATATTCAAGAGGTAAGCTGTACAAATAGGAACCTGCTGCCATCGTTTGATGGAAGGCCGTATCGAATACCGCAACCGCTGGCACATCATCAAGTATTCGCCTGAAGGCTTGGATTCCGGTGATATTGGCTGGATTATGAAGGGGCGCCAACTCGGAAAGCTTTTCGATTTCCTCTATTACATCCTCCGTGATCAAGACCGAGTCACTGAATACCTCGCCGCCATGCACCACCCGATGCCCTACGCCATCTATCTCTTCAAAGGAGTCAATGATGCGATGGTCAATGAGCTTTTTCAATAAAAGCCCTACAGCCACTTCATGATTGGGTATATCCACCGTTTCAGAAACATTTTCGCCTTCGACGCTTAAAGTGAAGGCGGAATTTTTCAAGCCGATTCTTTCTACAATACCTTTTGTAATTACTTTTTCACTAGGCATCTCAAAAAGCTGAAACTTCAATGAAGAGCTGCCCGCATTAATAGCCATGACTTTTGACATCGCTCCTGCTCCTTTACTCTAAGTTAGTTCTTCCATGTTCATCTCAATGAAACGTGCAGTGTATAGTACAATCTTATCATGGCATGCGATTTCAACCAAATGATAACGAAGAATTGCAATAATCATTCCTTCAAAAAAAAATGAAAGCCAATGCCTGCGGCATCAGCTTTCATTGATTATTTTTCCTCTTTAAACCAATCATCCATCTGTTGCATGACAGACCTTGTCGCTTCGAAATCCGACAACTTCGGAAGTTGTACAAGCAATGCCTTCTTCGGAGCTTCGATCCCCTCTTTTTTCTTTTGAAGGATCAGGATGCTTTTGGCAGCCGATTCATTCTTGAACATGGAAAGCGGCAGTTGCACCATCCCTTGGATATGTGTATGCTTCTTCAGGAAATCATTGAGTTTCGGAGCTTCCTCCGAGACGAACAGGTTATTCGGGACAATGAAGAATAGGTGTCCGCCATCCTTCGCGTGTTTAACACCTTGTTCAATAAACAAATGATGTGCATACGAATGTCCCTTGTCGGCCTTCAATTCATATTCAGCTGCACGCACATCATTCGGGTAATAACCAATCGGCAAATCACTGACCACAACATCTGAAGGATCGATGAAAAGTGGCTCCAAGCTGTCCTGATTGAAAAATTCCAGTGGATGTTCTTGCAGGTTGGCACCAGCATAAGCAAGCCTGATCAAGGTTTCATCAATCTCGACACCATATGAAGCGATGTTCTTATCAGTAAGCTGATTCATGATCGCAAATAGTAAGTTCCCCGTCCCAATGGCTGGATCGAGCATGACTATCTCTTTTTGGTCCTTGGTGAATTTACCGACTAAATAGCTGACGAACATGCCGACTGCATCAGGAGTCATATGATGATTCGGCTGAACGCTCTGCTGCATGCCTTTTAAAATGGCAAGCTGATACGCTTTACGGATTGCTTCCTTCTCATATTTCTCTGGTGAAAAATCTGCATAATGCTTCGCTAACCTTTTCTTCGATACTTCACTGATTTCATCCTGCAGGACTTTCCCTTGGAAGAAATTCTCGCCCGTTTCGCCCAAGGCGTCCAGATACGTACATGATAGTTCACTTTGCAATATTTGAGCTGTTTCATCAAATTCATAAAATAATTGTTCAACTGGGGTAGACTTCACTTATTAATTCCTCCTGTTTGCTTCTGTCCCTATTTTAAAGGTAAGAAGAAAGAGATACAAGCCGTACGTCCTGCTCATCATTCTTCGATTATTTAACGTACCGTTTTCTTTTTTGAAATTATTAAATACAAGGTGTAAAATTCGGACGTTGATTTCCACTTCAGGCACTCGCTTTCCGCGGGCGGTCGGGAAGCCTCCTCGGCTTGCGCCTGCGGGGTCTACCCTAGACACGCTTTTCCCAGCAGGAGTCTCGTTCCTTACGTTCCATTCAACTTTGTTTTGAAATTTAGATAGAAAACCTTTTGTCTAAAAAAGTGGCTTGGATTGTCACAACCCGAACCATGAAATGTTATTGGGGGACTTGATTCCGCTCCAGGCACTCGCTTTCCGCGGGCGGTCTGCCCTCGGCTTGCGCCTGCGGGGTCTACCCTAGACACGCTTTTCCCGCAGGAGTCTCGTTCCTTACGTTCCAAGCAACTTTGTTTTGAAATTTAGATAGAAATCTTTTGTCTAACAAAGTGGCTAGGACTGGTCACCATGAAATGTTATTGGGGGACTTGATTCCGCTCCAGACACTCGCTTTCCGCGGGCGGTCGGGGAGCCTCCTCGGCTTGCGCCTGCGGGGTCTCCCTGGACACGCTTTTCCCGCAGGAGTCTCGTACCTTACGTTCCAATCAACTGTGTTTTGAAATTCAGATAGAAAACCTTTTGTCTAAAACGGGTTGTTTTGTTGCCCTGTAATTTTTTATTACTTGGATAGGCTCAATGAAGGCCCAAACAGAATACCATGCATGAGGTGGTGATTATATATGGATAATCAATATCAAAACTATCATGGGCAGGTTAATCCGGTAAATCAGCAACATGATATTCAGTCAGCAGATGAATTTAACAGGCAACAGCAGGGGTTTCAACAAGGTTTTCGTCAAGGATTTCGTCAGGGGTATCGACAAGGATATCGAGAAGGATTTCGAGCAGGGCAACAAGCGGGGTTTTTCCCAGGACCAAGACAAATGCCATCGTGGCCTAATGAAATTGACATAAGAGTTGGAACACCTAATGGTCAGGAATGGTCTGGCAAGGTTGTTTTACCACAAAATGGTCCGACATTCGAGCCTTAACTGAATCCAGATATAATAAATGATACCCTTCAATTGAAATGAAATGTATCGATCGACACAACTTTCCAATGAACATTAAATCCTAAAAAGGACCTGTCCACTTCAACGTCATGGTTTTTATCAACAAGAAAATCAACATTATAACAAAAAACCGGGCACATTGTGCCCGGTTTCTTAAATTCGCATCTTATTTTGCCGCTTTCGCCGCTTCGATTGCACCTTCGTAATTTGGATGGTTCGTACCTTCACTCACATATTCTACATATGTGATTTCATCAGAGCTGTTCACAACGAATACAGAGCGAGCCAATAGACGAAGTTCTTGCATGACGACACCATATGCTTCACCGAATGAAAGGTCACGGTGATCGGAAAGAACTTGAACATTGTCCAAGCCGCTGGCAGCACACCAGCGTTTTTGCGCGAAAGGAAGGTCGTTACTGATCGTCAGTACTTTCACATTATCCAATTTTGCCGCTTCTTCGTTGAATTTACGTGTCTGTGCATCACATACGCCTGTATCCACGGATGGAACAACGCTGATAATGCGGACAGAACCTTTGGAGTCGTTTAAAGTAACCGGTGATAAGTCATTAGCCAATACTGTAAAATCAGGTGCTTTGTCCCCAACTTTTAGTTCTTGTCCCACTAAAGTGATCGGGTTGTTCTTAAATGTAACTGAAGCCATTAATAATTCCTCCCTTTTCTGCTATATGTACAAGCATAATAATATTTGTTTTGCCGGAATTTTGCAATTAATTGAATCAGGAAATGTGAATGATGCATGCACAAGTTCGCCATCCGAGCTTTTTTCGGTGCAAAGGAAGAATGCAGCAAAAAGAAAAACTCGGCGGATGCCGAGTCGCAATTAGAAGTCTATATCCTGTTTAGGTTCTTGGTACCTGTTTACAGCTGGTTGACTGCCGCCTTGGTATTGATTATTTCCTTGGTTTTGATTATTGCCTTGCTTTTGATAATTGTCTTTCTTGGATAGCATGGACTGAATCTTATCGACGACTTGAGGAGCTAAATCCATCATTTTTTCTAGAAGGTGCGTCCCTTCATCGAGATGAATCATTTTCACTCCATGGGAACCGACAATCAAAAAGGCAATTGGTGTTATGGAGACCCCACCGCCGCTACCGCCGCCAAAAGGCTGCTTGGAACCGCCTTGCTGTCCTTGATGGTTTCCATCCATCACAAATTCGCTGCCACCGGCTGCAAAACCAAACCCCACTTTGGATACAGTTAAAATGACACTTCCATCCGGAGTTTCTACCGGATCCCCAATGATCGTGTTCACATCGACCATTTCTTTAAGATTTTCCATCGCTTCTTTCATTAAACCTTGGATCGGATGATCTGACATTTAAATTCCCTCCACTCTAGAACGATTGTTTATTGGAATCACCTGATAGCTTCGCTAATTTACTCGACTTGAAATGCGGCTTTCCGCCTTTCCAATAACGAAGCAGTTTTATTCCAGTCACCATAGCCTGCCCGATTCTGAATTGTAATATGCAGGAAATCGACGTATTTGCCTGCCATCTCTGAAAGTCGGGTGTAATGGAATAGGAGGGCATGATCCGAAAGTTGAAATAGGTTGTCAGCAAACCGATGATTGAACCTTTAAGTGCCCAGCATGCACCAGTTAAAACACCGGTGTGTGCAGCGTTTTTAGTACCGACCTTACTATGCCAGGTGAATTTTTTGACTTGGATTTTCCCAGCGAATTTACGGACGATCTTATGGAATCCGATTATATGCTGAAGCGTTTCCAGAATGTCTGCGAATCCGTCCCGCAAATCTTCGGCTGTGATTTTTTTCTTTTCTTCCTTATTTGTTTTTCCGTTCATTTCTTGCTCTTTCTTTACTACTGCAGTTCCCGAGTCATCTTCCATTTTTATGACCGGAACCTTGAATGTATAGTGAAAAAGCCCATACCAAGCTGATAATTTAATATGTATTAGGTCATTCGCTTGGACACGCTTGTAGTCGATGGACACTCTTACTTTAGTAAAAATAACAATAAGCAGCACCAAAATGAGGATACCCATAATCATCAAAAGCCACTTCATGCACCTACACCCCTTCAGCCTATCATTATCGGCATATACAAAAAAAAATAAACCTGCAAAAGCGAAAATCACGCTCTTACAGATTTATGAATGGAAGAAATCATCTTCTGATCAACACAACGCCCGTGTCTGCAAAGACATCATGCAAAGCCTGTTTCTTCGGTAATAGGCCTGCCAAGAGATATCCAATCCAGGTTACTTTTGAAATATAGCGGCCAATCAGCTCCCTGAACAATATCGTGCTCCATGAAATGGTTTTTTTCTCTTCCTTCAAGGCAACCACTTTCAGTCCAAAAATCATCTTGCCAAGGGTTTGATTCAAGAATTTGGTCATCAATACAAAGTATAAGAAAAATACGATCCCCGTTAAGAAGCCCTCTGCGGAGAACCAGAGGTCATCTGTCCCTTCATAAAATTTAAAGATGGGATGAATCAAAATCCGGTTCAAGCTTCCGATAACCAATAGATCGGCTAAATAGGCCCAAAACCTCATCCAAAAACCAGCAAAATGCACTTTTTTGACTTCATCATCACCCACAGCCTTTTTGGCTGATGTAAATTCCTGCTGAACGGGAACCTCTTGATCTGCCATTAGATTGGATGAAGCGATTTGTTCATTGTTTTCATTTCTTTCCGTCATCCTTCAGCCCCCCTATTCCGCATACAAATACATTAAGCGTGGAGAATTTGAAGAGGAAAGGATTTTTGTCAAGACTGCCGTTTCCACATCATTTCCCAACATTTTTTGCGCACCCATACTGAATAATGAACCGAAACCTGCCTCATCTGTATAACGGATAACTTGAGCATCCTTTTTACCGATATCCGTTTTCATTGCGGCAATTACATCATCCAAATGGCCGAAATCATCGATTAGATGATTTTCTTTAGCCTGACGTCCATCATAAATGCGTCCATCAGCAATTTCCCTTACTTCCTTCTCTGTCATTCCGCGTCCGTCAGCAATGACTTTTACAAATTGATCATAAGAATTATTAATCATATTCTGCAGTATTTCACGTTCTTCCCCAGTCATTTCCCGGGTTGGACTCATAATATCTTTGTGTGGTCCGCTTTTGATGGTTTCGAACTCGACACCATACTTCTTGGCCAGCTTCTCGTAATTATACCCATGCATGATGACTCCAAGTGAACCCGTCATCGTTTCTGGGCTGGCATAAATCTTGTCGGCTGGTGCAGAAATATAATATCCGCCTGAAGCAGCCATAGACCCCATTGATACATAAACAGGTTTTTTCACTTTCTTGATATCAAGGATCTTTTCATGAATCTCTGCACTTTCGACGACACCGCCGCCTGGAGAATTCACTCGAAGGATAATCCCTTTGATATCATCATTTTCCTCTGCCATCTTCAGCTTATCCATGAAGGCACGGTGATTATATGTTGCTGAACTAAGTAATGAGGCTTCTCCTGTATCTTGAATCGTGCCCTCTACATCAAATACGGCAATAACATTAGTGTAATCATCGCCTTCTATGACTTCCTCGTAAAATGCACTTTCGGAAGCAAATAATTCATCAATGATATTTTCCGTATCCGCTGTAAATAGAGTAGTGGCCGCCCCTACAGCAATAGATACAAAAAATAAAACGGCTGCGATTCCAAGTGCAGCCCAACGCTTTCCATTCATCTGTTTTCCCCCTTAAATATATGTATCCTTCTTACCATACGAACTAATACCAAAAATGTTTCATTCCATGATAAACTAAGACATATAAAATTGTAGCAAATAATCCTCAAATTGGAAATGCATTGGTCCATTTTGCACAAATTTCATTTATTATAAACAGGGTTTAGAAAGCCCTTTCATCACCATACATACTAGGGGGGATACGATGGATACTCGAAGGAATATTTATTTTTTTCATGCACCGAATGAAGAGATGCTCAGCAAGGTTGAATACTTATCAGACTTGGCGGAGCAACATTCGTATGAAGTCATCCAGGATTTCACAAAAGCGAACATCATCGTAAGCATCGGTGATGACGGCACATTCCTGCAGGCAGCCCGTAAAACCGGGTTCAGGGATGACTGTTTATATGCGGGCATTTCCACGACAGGTAACTTGAATATGTATTGCGATTTCCACTTGGAAGACAGTGATAAAATGATTGAAGCCATGACAAGGGAGCAAATCGAGGTGCGTAAATATCCAACCATCTCTATCCAATTGGACGATCAGCCCTCCTTCTATGCCCTTAATGAACTCAGTATCCGCTCTTCGATCACCAAAACGTTCATCATGGATATTTTCATTGATCAACTCCATTTTGAAACTTTTCGCGGGGACGGGATCATCATTGCGACTCCGACCGGAAGCACCGCCTATAATAAATCGGTCAATGGGGCCGTTGTCGATCCCCTTCTCCCTTGCTTCCAAGTGAGCGAGCTTGCTTCCGTCAATAATAATACCTATCGGACCCTAGGCTCCTCATTCATCTTAAGCGGTGCTAAGACGTTGACCGTCCACCTTGAACAAAACGGACCAAGCTATCCGATCGTCGGAATGGACAATGAAGCGTTAAGCATCAATCATGTCGAAAAGGTAAAGGTCCGGTTAAGCGGTAAGGTCATCAAGACCGTTAAGCTAAAAGACAATTCCTTTTGGGAAAAGGTTAAAAGGACCTTTCTTTAAACGAAAGGCTGTTTTCACATAATTTGTTGCTATTTACCAGGTAGTGAGTTGTGGTTGATTTCCCCTCCAGAGGCTCGCTTTCCTTGGTGCGGGCGGTGAGCCTCCTCGGCGTAAACGCCTGTGGGGTCTCACCTGTCCCGCTGCTCCCGCAGGAGTCTCGCACTTCCTCTCCAATCAACCTTAAATAGTTTCGTTTTAAAAACAACAATCTTTACGAAAAGAGCCAAACGAAAAAAGGTACCGGATATAATAACCGGTACCTTTATATATGATAAAAATCTTTCGTATTTTGATAAAGGGCTTCATAGACATCCTCAATCGGCAATCCTTTAATCGAAGCAATTTGACGCACACTTTCATGCATCATGCCGGGATGGGTCCATTCCCCATTGAAAACCCCTTCAAACGGCCATGGTCCATCCGTTTCTATCATCATCAGCTTAAGTGGATAGGCCGAAACTAATTCCTGTATTTCCCTCTCATAACAAACATCAGGTGTAATCGAAATGCGGTAGCCCTTTTCGGCCATTCTTTCAACTGTCCGGATATCGCCTTTAAACCAATGAAAGTGTGCCCTTGTAATTTGATGCTTATCCAAAAGGTCACAAACGATAGGTGCATCGTCATGGACGGCATGAAGGATAACCGGCTTTTCAATCTCTTTAGCTAAGGTCAGGAACCTCTCCAGTATCACTATATATGCTGTGTTATCAATATTGGGGTTTTCCTGCCTTAAGTAATAGGGCAGCCCAACCTCGCCTATGGCAACCATATCGTGACGATGTTCCCGTATCCAGCTCAATAATTCATACACTTCTTCATCACTCGGGAGGGGCTGCTCTGGATGAAAACCAAAGGCAGGCTTAATTCGTGAATCTTTAAGTGAAAGCTGATAATTGTTAATCGAAGAAGCCAAATTCATGGAAACAGTCAGCAAGGATTCCAACTGAACCTTTTCCATGTCTTTTTGGATTTGCTTCCGCTTAACAATATCATACTTATCCAAATGGATATGGCTGTCGATGATTCTCAAATGGTATCGCCTCCTTACTTAAGTAGTGAAAGTTGGCTTGAGTGCTGCATATAATTCTCTCTTCAAATGAATAAATTCATCACTAAGAAGCTGTTCTTCTCTTCTTGGCCTTGAAAATGGAACTTTCACTTCTTTGATGACAGCAGCCGGTTTTGCTGATAACACATAAATTCTATCTGATAGGAAAACCGCTTCATCTATGCTGTGAGTGACAAAAAGCACCGACCTCCGATTTTCTTCCCAAACAGACAACAGCCATTGTTGCATTTGCAATCTAGTCAGTTCATCCAAGGCAGAAAAGGGTTCGTCCAGGCACATCAAGTCCTGTGGACTTAAGATACTCCGAATGAATGCCGCCCTTTGCTTCATGCCTCCAGATAATTCATGGGGATATGCTTTATCGTATTCTTCTAAACCAGCTTTCATCAAAAGGTTTTTTGCCTTTTCTTTATCTCTGGTCCCAGCAAGTTCACTTCCAAGCAAAACATTTTCCAATACCGTTCTCCAAGGTAAAAGGGAAGGCTGCTGAGGCATATAGCTGATATGTCCCTTTAAGCCATTTATCTTTTTACCATCCAATGAAATGATGCCATGATCAGGCTTCAAAATCCCGCCGATCAAGTGGAACAATGTACTTTTACCGCTTCCCGATGGCCCAAGGATCGTAACGAATTCCCCATCATTCACTTGGAAATTCATATTCTCCAATATATTCTGCTTACCATCGAAAGAATAGGATACGTCTTTAATTTCCAGCTTCACCCTTTTCGCCCTCCTTTCTCTTCCAAGAAACCAAGTATTTCTCCAGGAAAGTGATGATTCCAAAAAAAATCAGGCTCATTCCCATAATGATGAAAATGGCTACAAACACCCGATCTGTCCTGAACGCTGAAGAAGCGAGAGTCATATAAACACCAATCCCCGATTTTGCCCCAAGCCATTCCGAAATAACCGCACCCATTACACTATAGGTAGCCGAAATTTTCAGGCCGGAGAAAATGAACGGGATCGAGTGAGGAAGTTCCAGCTTCCAAAATAACTGGTTTTTCCCCGCTCCCATCATCTTGAAATAATGCTTAAGCTCGTATGGTGTCTGGCGAAAACCGTCCAATGATGCGACCGCAACCGGAAAAAAACATACAAGTGAAATCACGATTAACTTAGGCAGCATGCCAAAGCCAAACCAGATCACCAAAAGCGGCGCCAAAACAATGATAGGTATATTTTGTGATAGTATGAGCAGAGGATAAACCGCTTCCTTCACACCTGGAAATAGGTGCAGGATTGCCGCGATCAATAAGCCGATGCAGCTTCCAATAAAAAAACCTGACAACGCAAGCTCGGTTGTGGATATAAGGTGTCCGTAAAGATTGCGGGACGACTCAATTCCTTCAATGAAAATGGCCGATGGAGCGGGAAGCAGCCATTCTTCAACTTTCAATAAGACTGTCACTGACTCCCATACTATCAGCAACAATAATAAAAGAAAGAAGGGAGCCCCCTTCTTCCAAATTCCCCTTCCGATCATGCCCGATATTTCTCCGTTAACGTATCCATCGTAATCCCGCTTGGCTGATATAATATTTTCACTTGGGAAATGACATTCGGCGATCCTATTTCAATCATTCTTACATTCATTTTTTCTATCACGGCAAAAAGCTCGGAAAGCTCCCCCTCCATTGTCGTTTCAAGCGGGTGAACCTCATACTTGACACCTGATTCTTCAATGATCTTGATTGCTTCATCGACCATAGGGATGACATTTTCCCCTTTAGGAATAATTTGTATACTAATTAATGAATTGGCCATTGTATTTCCTCCTATTTTGGTAAAAATTCATTGGTAAATGCCTTTTCAGGATCGAAATCACCTTCAAGAAGCTTATTTTCAGTCATCCACTCACTGTAATTCTTCCAAATTTTAAGCTTTTGTTCACCCCATCGCGGAGCATCATCCTGATACTTGGCTGCAAGCCACTCCTGGCTTTTCTTCACTAGTTTTGGATCAAGATCCGGTGCAGACTCAATTAACATATCTGCTGCATCATCAGGATTCTTAATCGCATACCGGTACCCTTTCGAAGCTGCATGGACGAATGCTTTAACAGTCTTGGGATCTTCTTTTATCATCTTTTCATTTGTAGTCAAAACAGGCGTATAGTAATCAAGCTTATCAGAGTATTCGGTTAAGTACACCATATTAAGCTTTTCATTTCGCAACTCAGCCTCAATGCCTGTCCAACCATAATAAATCCAGGCAAAATCTATATCCCTTTTAACCGAAGTGAAAAAATCCATGTCTCCTGTATTGACTATGTCCACTTTATTTACATCCGCATTTTCCTTTTTCATGAGTGAATCAATAATGGCCTTTTCAACCGGAGATCCCCAGCCACCATACGTTTTCCCTTCAAAATCCTTGGGAGTCGTAATGTCCTTAGCCTCAGGGGAAGCGAATCCCGAAGTATTATGCTGGATGACGGCAGCTACCGAAACAATCGGCACACCCTGTACGCGGGCCTGCGTTATGCCCTCTTGATAGCTCACGCCAAATTCAGATTTCCCTGAAGCGACAAGCTTATCAGCTCCAGCTTCACCTGGCATGATAATTTCCACATCAAGACCTTGTTCTTTAAAATAACCTTTTTCCTTGGCTACATACAATCCTGTATGGTTTGTATTCGGTGTCCAATCGAGCACGACCGATACCTTCTTTAATTTTTCATTTTTAGATGCTTCTTCTTTTTCATTAGTTCCGCCTGCTCCGCATCCAGCTAAAAGGAAGAACGAAGTTAACAGTGGTAAGAATTTATTCAAGTCATTATCCTCCTACACATCTTATAAGATTCATATGCCGGAACCATAATAGGGCTCCAGGGCTATTCAAATACTGGATAAAAAAGCAAAAAACGCCCGAAGATGAATTCGGACGTTAACATACAAAACAGAAAATCAGTCATAATATGTTCCCTCCGCTGGCATCACCCAGATCAGGTTCAAAGAGTCAGCATCTAATGGATGCAATCTCAGCCAGCAGTACTGGCCCCCCTACATTTCTCGCACATATGAACTTTTCTCTCTCATTATATCAATTCATAGGGAAAAAGGAATACTAATTTGCTTCTTCTCTCTAATTGGAAATGTATTCCTGGCACTTCAGGATACTTGCAAATAGTCATTTCTTTTCAAGCATTCATATAATGAGCATTACATGTAGACATTTTTGTTTACTTGTTTTATTAAACCCTTAATTTCATAAGCAAAAGGTGGATATGTCATGATAAAGATTAATCACAAATGGTTAGATGTCAGTCAAATCCAACCAGGTACAGCCTCTGCCAAATCGCTTGAAACTCTTCAATGCTTGGCGGAAGATTCTAACGTTTTTGAATACCGGAACTTTGGGGATTTTAATTTCGAGATACAGCTGAGGAACCGAGTCATAGAGGCAGCTATTGCGTTGGATAAAAGCGGTCCGGATTTTTCCACACTTGAGGAGTCTCAATCCAATCAACGTTATTGGCACCTTTCAAAGGATGGCACCTTTACCCTCCAGCCAGGGATTCTCCCTCATGCTGCGCTCGTTGACATTTTCATGAATGGAGGGCTTTATGCCTTCGAATGCGGTACAGCAATGGTCGTCACTTTTTTAAAGGCGATTTTGGATTTGATCGGCCCTAGGAATTTCGACCATCTTTTTTCAGACCTATTTTTATATGACTTTCGCCCTCCACAGAATATGGCTCTCATTATTCATCAAGGAAGGGATTATTTACCAGGTGATTGCGTTTACTTCAAAAACCCTGATCACGACTTGGCAACCCCTGAATGGCAAGGTGAAAATGCCATATTATTAGGGAATAACCTCTTTTATGGCCACGGGATCGGGATTACCACTGCACAGGGAATCATCGATGAATTAAATAGCAATAGAAAGCCATTCGCCACCATATCAGCATTTCTGACAACGCATATCATTTCCCTGGATAGTTCCTTCTATAGACAATTCCAACTAAATAACCCCCGTGCCAAGCCCGATAACAGTCCTGCCAGCCTTTCCAATTGTATTGTTTCTGAAATAGGTTCGAAGATATACCTTTCATGACCCTGGCATTTCGCCTATGCCATAAATCCGTTTTATTGAATGTCGACATAAAAAAATGCTTGGGCAGAAAATTCCCCAAGCATTTTTTTCTATTCAAGCACCAATATTCCCTTTGCCTTTGAACCTGCGGGCACTTGCCTGCCCCCATTTCGTTATGGATAGTGTATAAACAGCCAAGGCTGACCATATGAACAAAAAGGCTAAAAGATGTGCTTTGGTGAAACTTTCATGATAGACGAATACCCCGATCAATAAAGATAAGGTCGGAGCGATATACTGAAAAATGCCAAGCATCGATAACGGGATCTTCTCGGCCCCTTTTGCAAAATATAAAAGAGGCAATGCCGTGGCAATCCCGCCGCCCACCAACAGCAAGCTTGTGCTCCCGTCTGTAAAGAATTGCATTTCCGACCTGTTCATCAAGTAAATCAGGTAACCTAGGGCCAGAGGCGTTACCATCATCGTTTCGAGCGTCAGCCCGATTGCCGATTCGGCCTTGATCATTTTTTTTGCCAGACCGTATAATCCAAAGGTCATGGCCAAAACAAGAGAGATCCACGGGATCGTGCCGAAATGAATGCCAAGTATCAAGACTCCGATTCCTGCAAGCAGGAATGAAATGATTTGGGCCCCGCTCAATTTTTCTTTTAAGACTATCACTCCCAATAGTACACTGACGAGCGGATTGATATAATATCCAAGGCTCGTGTCGAGGATTCGTCCTGAGTTAACGGCCCATATGAACACTCCCCAATTAGCTGTAACAAGCAGTGACGCCGTTAGTAATGCCGTAAAGAGTTTCGGATTGCCCATTATGTTTTTGACATAATCTAGAAACGCCTGCCATTTTTTCATGAACATCAATAAAACCAGCATGAACACGAAAGACCATAATACCCTCTGAGCTAAAATTTCTATTGCACCGACTCCCTGAAGGAACTTCCAGTAAACCGGCACAACTCCCCACATCATGTAAGAAAGGGCTGCATAAATCGCCCCTTCTTTTTGTTGATCCACTTTCATAACAAGCCTTCTTTCCATTTACATTCCTTTATCTAATTCCATCTAACAATTTTGTATTTCCATTTCTTTTTTTGCAACTGTTAATTTTTATCATACATGATTTTGTCATCGATGACCGTCATGACCGCCTCAGCTTTCAGGAGATCATCCGGTGCAACAGCAAAGACATCCAGATTAAACACGGTAAAATCGGCATCGTACCCTTTATTGATCACACCGCGGCGTTTTTCCTGGCCGATTGCTGCAGCACTCCCTTTGGTATACAATGCGAAAGCCTCGAAAACGGAAAGCCTTTCAGACAAACCATATACGGTACGGTCCTCACTGTTGATTTTCATCCTTGTGACAGCGGCATGAATGCCCAAAATCGGATTTAATGGTTCAATGGGTGCATCCGACCCTCCCGCACAAATGATGCCCAAGTTCAAATAGGTTCTCCAGGCATAGGAGGATTCCAATAGATCGGCTGGTACCTTTTCTTCCACCCACGGAAAATCGGACGGAACGAACCCCGGTTGAATATCAAAGATTACCGGCAGCTTTGCCGCCCGCTCCAAAAGCTCCGGCCGTACAATCTGCGCATGGATGAGCCGGTCCCTCTGTCCCTTTTTCGGGGGGAGGGCTTCAATTGCATTCAATACGTATTCAAAAGCGAGATCGCCAATCGCATGGACAGCAATCGGCATTCCGGCAGCCCTTGCTTTTTTCACCCATTCCTGAAGCTCGTTTTCAGTGAATATCGCGACTCCATTCGTATTCTTTTGATCTACATAAGGTTCGCTCAACAGGGCTGTGCGTCCGCCTAAGGAGCCGTCGGTAAAGATCTTCATGCTGTCGAATTTGATATATCGCGTACCTTTCTGATAGCCGCCGCCTGCTGCCAGCATTTCTTCTAACGCTTCGTGATGGACGAGCAAGTTGGCGCGAAAGGCCATTTCCCGGTCCTCGATTACCGATTTAAACGCCTGATATGTCGGCATGAAGCCATTGTAGTAATGGAGGTCCTCGGTATGACCGCCAGTCAAACCTAGCTTATATGCGTCTTCTATGGCCTCTGTGAGCGCGTTTTCGATATACTCTTGATCAATGCCGGGAAGGCTGTCTAAAATAAGGTTCTGCGCCTGGCTTTCTTTAAATAATCCATTTAAACGTCCGTCAGGATAACGGCAGATCACCCCGCCTGAAGGTTCTTTTATATCTTCTTTAATATCCGCTTCCAAAAGGGCCCGGGAATTGACCACCAAGGCATGACGGCAGACCCTTTTCAATACGATGGGATGATCTGCCGATATCGCGTCAAGCTCATCCCGTAATATTAATTCAGGCCTCGGCCATTCATTTTCATTCCACCCTTCGGCAACGATCCACTTTCCGGCCGGGGTCTTTAAGCACTTTTCCTTCAAGGATTTCATGATCGACTCCCTGCTATCCATCAAAGAGAGGTCTAGACGAAGCAGTCTTTCACCATGTCCGACCAAATGAAGGTGACTATCCACTAATCCCGGCAGCATCGTTTGTCCTTTTAAGTCGATTTCCCTGGAAATATTGCCGGCATGTTCATTTTTCAAATGGTCCAGGCTGCCGGTATCAACAATTAACCCCTTATCAGTGAAGACTGCCTCCACTTTATCATTTTCTTTAACCATCGTATAAATTGACCCATTGAACCATAACGTTCCCATTCCGGCTTTACACTCCTTATTAAATGATTGTTACTGTGCAGATATGCAGTAAGTGTACCATCTCATAACACGAATTCCCATATTTATGCTTTTACCCAAGTCCCTGTCAATAAAAAAACGCCAGCCTTGAAGGCTGACGTTCATGCATTTCGATCAATTGTTAAGGAGTGCTTCTTCCCTTTTCCGTAAATCCACCCGTTTGATTTTACCTGATGTCGTTTTGGGAAGCTCTTCTAAAAATTCGATTTTCCTTGGATATTTATATGGAGCAGTCAATTCTTTCACGTGCGATTGAAGCGTCTTGATCAAGTCCTGGCTGTTCGGATCGATATCATCCATCAAGACGACATACGCCTTGACCACATTTCCCCTTATTTCATCAGGACTTGCTATTACGGCACACTCTTTAACATATGGATGCTTAACGAGTGCATCTTCCACTTCAAACGGTCCGATCGTATATCCCGAACTGATGATGATATCATCAGAACGACCCTCAAACCAGAAATAACCATCCTCATCCTTTTTCGCTTGATCGCCGGTGATATAATAGTCCCCGCGGAATTGCTGAGATGTCCGCTCGGGATCTTTAAAATATTCTTTAAAAAGAGCAGGTGTATCGACATGTACGGCAATATCCCCCACTACGCCAGGCGAACAAGGTTTACCGGAGTCATCGATGATTTCCACATGGTTGCCCGGAGTCGGTTTGCCCATGGAGCCCAATTTAATTTCCATGCCTTTCGTTACACCAACCAACAAGGTATTTTCGGTCTGTCCATACCCATCACGCACTTCAATCTGGAAATGGTTCTTAAAGACCTCGAACACTTTTTGATTTAAAGGCTCTCCTGCTGATACGGCACTATGAAGATGGGATAAATCATAATCATCAAGGTTATCCACCTTTGCAATCAATCGATACTCGGTTGGTGTACAGCATAATGCATTCACTTTGTAGTCCTGAAGCAGCTGAAGATATTTTTTCGCCTCGAACTTTCCATGATAGGCAAGGCCTGTCGCTCCTGTCCCCAGAACCGCCAGGAAAGGACTCCAGATCCACTTTTGCCACCCTGGGCCTGCAGTTGCCCAAACGACATCCGTTTCGCTGATTCCTAGCCAGTTTGCAGCGGACGTTTTCAAATGGGCATAAGCCCAGCCATGTGTATGGACGACCCCTTTTGGATTTCCTGTCGTTCCGGAAGTATACGATAAGAATGCCATATCCTCACTCTTCGTGTCAGCCATGGTCAGCTGATCGGATTCCTCATCGGCGAGCTCATTCAAATCCAGCCAATTTTCGATTCGTTTTCCGATTGAAAACTTCAGGAGGCTTTCCGCTCCTTCTATTTCATTCAATTCGTCAGTATATTCATGATAACTGATGATTCCTTTGACATCACCATGGTTGACTCGGTACTGCAAGTCCTTCGCACGAAGCATTTCAGAACAAGGAATGACAATCATGCCAATTTTCAATGCTGCTAAATACACTTGATAAGCTTCCACCAAACGGGGGATTATGATGAGGACCGTATCACCTTTACCCAGTCCTTTTTTCTTGAAGGCATTTCCAATTTTATTTGCACTTTTTAATAAATTCTCATATGTAAGTTGTTTTTTATCTCCGGTTTCGTTCTCCCAAAGTACGGCAACTTTACCTGGATCTTTTGCATAACGTTCCATTTCACTCACTAAGTTGTAATGTTCCGGAGCCAATAAGTCTTCACGCTTCATATTCTTCCCCTCCAATTATGAACTCTTAGTACCTACTCATTATACAAGATACTTCTCTAAAATTTCTATTTATTTTTACAAATTAAAAAAGAGAGCGGGTGTAGGAATCCGCTCCCTTAAGCCTGTAGACAATTCCTAAAGTGAGTTTGCCTGCAGTTTTTCTTTTTAAAAATTCCGCTGATTTTCGAAACCCTATCCCTCTCCGCCGACTGTCTGCCAAGCCTCATCAAAGCATACGCCTGTGGGGTCTCGGCTACCCAGTTATTCGGCAGGAGTGTCGCATCTCTTCATTCCAATAAGGATTACTGAAAAAAACTTAAAAGATAAACTAGTCTTAAACATATTCGGGATGTGAGCAGCCTGCAGTTTTTTCAAGAAAACATTCCAGTTGATTTCAGAGATCCGCTCCCTTTCCGCCGACTGTCTGCCAAGCCTCATCAAAGCAAGCGTCTGTGGGGTCTCGGCTAGCCAGTTATTCGGCAGGAGTGTCGCACATCTCTTCAACCCTTTAAGGAATACTGAAAAAAACTATGAAGAGTAATCTAGTCTACCTTTAAAATTTTGGTTCGGGGCGAGAGCAATTCGGAACTCCTTTTGCCGGGAAATTGATGGAACTGCCAGACTAAAGACGAATTGGAGATGAGGAGCCAGTTTCCCTACAATATTTCTTGAAAAAGAAGTTCCAGTGATTGGAACGTAAGGTACGAGACTCCTGCGGGAAAAGCGTGGCCAAGGGAGACCCCGCAGGCGAGCGCCGAGAGGAGGCTCACGGACCGCCCGCGGAAAGCGAGTGCCTGGAGTGGAAATCATTACACATACCCACTTTCAGAAACCCGTTCCCCTTCCACTGGCTGTCTGCCAAGCCTCATCAAAGCATGCGCCTGTGGGGTCTTGGCTAACCAGTTATTCGGCAGGAGTGTCGCAAATCTCTTCAACCCTTTAAGGAATACTGAAAAAAACTATGAAGAGTAATCTAGTCTACCTTTAAAATTTTGGTCGGGGCGAGAGCAATTCGGAACTCCTTTTGCCGGGAAATTGATGGAACTGCCAGACTAAAGACGAATTGGAGATGAGGAGCCAGTTTCCCTACAATATTTCTTAAAAAAGAAGTTCCAGTGATTGGAACGCAAGGTACGAGACTCCTGCGGGAAAAGCGCGGCCAAGGAGACCCCGCAGGCGAGCGCCGAGGAGGCTCACGGACCGCCCGCGGAAAGCGAGTGCCTGGAGTGGAAATCATTACACATACTCCCTTTCGGTGGGGTCTCGGCTAGCAGGAATGTCGCACTTTCCTTCATTCCAATAATGTTTCATATTATATAAAACAGTAAAAAATATGTAGTAAAACTAAGGAATTTATTAAATCGGCGTCCACGAAATTAATTCCGCAAACGTAAAGAGAGCGGGTGTTAAAACCCGCTCTCTGTAGCCATATTTATGAAATTATCTGTTGAAACCTCCGCCTAATTGTTGTTCAGCCATTTGAACAAGGCGTTTTGTGATTTCTCCACCAACTGAACCGTTAGCGCGAGATGTTGTGTCGGCACCAAGTTGTACGCCGAATTCTGTAGCGATTTCATATTTCATTTGTTGTAGAGCTTGTTCAACTCCAGGTACCAATAATTCGTTTGAGCTGTTGTTGTTTGCCATGTGTGTTTCACCTCCTTGTGATTATAGAGTGTGTTAAAACACATGGCTTCATTCGCACATTTTTATTGGTAATTAAAGGATACTAGAATAAGTCTTCCATCGCTTCTTCCTTATCGAAAGTCTGACCCGGTTTAACCGTTAATATTTCTGTTTCGGAGACCGCTTTTTCAATCAAGGATTCAAAGTCGACGAAGCTTTCATAGTAATTGACTTTTTCACGTTTCGGTTTCGTTTTTGGGCTTGCCGGCGTAAAGACCGTACAGCAATCCTCGTACGGCAGATTGGATATTTCAAAAGTATCGAGTTCTCTTGCTATTTTGATGATTTCTGTCTTATCCATGGTAATCAGCGGACGCAGGATCGGTGTATTCGTCACCTCATTGATGGCAAACATGCTGCTCATCGTCTGGCTTGCAACCTGCCCAAGGCTTTCACCGGTTATAAGTGCCATGGCTTCTTCCTTTTCACGGATGCGATCGGCGACCCGCATCATTAAACGACGGGTTGTAGTCATTGAGTAGTTTTCCGGGATTTGTTTTTGAATCAATAATTGGATTTCCGTAAATGGAACGATATGCACTTTCATGCTTCCATTTATTTCTGCCAGCTTACCTGCCAAATCAATGACCTTTTGACGTGAACGCTCGCTTGTGAACGGCGGGCTGTAAAAATGGATCGCCTCCACGTCCAATCCCCGTTTCATCGAAAGGAAGCCTGCAACAGGGCTATCAATCCCGCCTGAAAGCATCAGCATCGCCTTCCCGCTTGAACCGAATGGAAGACCGCCTGCACCCTGGATGATTTCACCTGTCAAATACACGGCTTCGCGTCTCACTTCCACCAGCAGGTTCAAATCTGGGTTCTTTACATCGACTTTTAAATCTTCTGTATTTCGGAGCAAATGCCCGCCGATTGCCCTGTTAATTTCATCGGTATTATATGGAAAATCCTTATCGGCGCGTTTTGTCGTGATTTTGAACGTGTTTACCTCTTCAAGGGTATGATTAAGGTAATACAATGCTGCCGTTTTCATCACTTCCAGATCACGCTCTATTTTTATTGCAGGGCTTAATGACTGTATACCAAAAATGCCTTTCAATCGGTCAATGACCGGCACATGGTCAGCACCGTTCAGGAGAACGTACATCCGCTCCCGGTTGGCTGTCAGCACTACGCCTTCTATATCTTTTAAACTCCAGCGGATATGTGCCTTCATTTTGTCTACAAAGCCTTTACGGTTTCTTTTTTTAGTGGAGATTTCTCCATAACGGATAATTATATGATCAAATTTCATTTAGCAACCCTCATTATTTTTTCTAAATTAGCGACTATTTTCTGTATCGCCGCCAGAACTTGCTTTGCTTCTTCCATTTCATTGCCATAGGTAGTGCTGATACGGATGACGCTTTCGGAACGAGCTGAATGATGGTACATCGCGTCCACCGTTTTGCTTACCGTCCTTTTTTTCGAAGAACAGGCACTAGTCGTCGAAACATATATTCCTTCCGATTCCAGTGCATGCAGCAATACCTCGGATTTAAGTCCCGGAACGGAAAAATTCACAATATGGGGTGCGCCCTCTTCGGGACTGTTAACCAACACCCCGTCCATTTCCTTCAAACCTTTATATAAATAAGTTTTGATTTGCTGAAGCTTATCATGATACAGCAATTGATTGTTCATACTAATACGCAAAGCCTTCGAAAGGGCGACGATTCCCGCAACATTTTCAGTGCCGCTCCTGATTTTCGTTTCCTGATTGCCACCATGGAAAAGCGGGTCGACCCGAACGCCTTCACGAACATACAGGATGCCCGTCCCCTTCAAACCGTGAACCTTGTGGCCGGAAATTGTACATAAATCCACATTGGCTTCACGCAATGATAACGAAACCTTACCTGCTCCCTGTACATTATCGACATGAAAGAGCACGTTTGGGTATTGTTTTAACAATTTGCCCACTTCAGCAATCGGCTGTATCGAGCCAACTTCATTATTAACATGCATGACGGAAACCAAAATGGTATCATCCCTCAATGCATCCTTAAGATCGGTTATATTAATTTGTCCAAATTCGTTAACGGGAAGATATGTGATCTCATATCCCATTCTCGTCAATGATTGGCATGCGTCTTCTACAGAAGGATGTTCAATCGCTGTCGTGATTATGTGTTTGCCGCGATTTCCCTGAGCGTGGGCTGCCCCTTTAATGGCTAGATTATTTCCTTCCGTTCCGCCGGAAGTGAAATATATTTCCGAACTCTTCACCTTTAATAAATCAGCAATCTGCTTTCTGGCAGCGGAAAGCAGTTTTTCGGATTGCACCCCAAGCCCATGAAGCGAAGAGGGGTTCCCGAAATAGTCCGAAGTAACCTTCATGAATGATTCGATTACTTCGGGATATGGTTTTGTTGTTGCACTATTGTCAAAATAAATCATGGGTTCACCTTCCATGTTTTTATATCTATGATGGTCACTCTTCTAAATATAAGTTTCAATGTTGCTGTTGCAACTTCTAATATTAACATAATTGAATTTGAAAGAGAATGTAAAACACTGATCCAAGAATGATAGGATACCCGCTTCTTTTTATTCCAGAGAATGATTTAACTTCCCACCTAATCTACAAAAAGAAAAAAACCCGCCATGGCGGGTTTTCAGGAAAGGACTTCTTCTATGTTCGCACCGATTTTTTGTAAACTGCCTGGGTCGACCTTTTCTATGGCAGTGGCTGCCGTTTCCAATGCTGCTTGATATTCATAGCTTCGGAATTTCGCTTCGGCTTCCCTTAGACTCTCGGCTACCATATCGTGGCTGCTTCGGTAACGATTTCCGAATTGGATCACCTTTTCGGCCAAATACATATGCTCGATCAATTCTTGGGCTTTTTCGTGGACCTTATCCACCTGTTGAACCGCTTTTTCCAAATAAATATAAACAGCGGCCATCTCAAGCGGCTTTTCTTCAAGTTTACCCTGAACGTCATCCATGCTTTCTTTGGCATCCTGAAGCACCACTTTATACTCTTCTGGAAGACCTGGAATATTGCTTTTTGAAATTAAACGTCCAGTATCGACCATTTTGCGCTTCAATTCTGCCAGTGAATCCCTGGCATCCATTTCATCTTTTCGTAAAGCCTGTAATTTAACGGTAAAGTCTTTCTGATTTTCCTGTAATTCCTTCAACTGTACTGCAAGCCCCTGCATCTCTTCGCTGATAAGCGAGCTTGCCATCACATTATCCTCCATTTTCAAGACGAGCAATTGATGGCGTTTTGAAATCTGGGCAATCTGCTTTTCCATTTTCCGTTGGGCATCGAGCTCATTTTCCGTCAGATGATACGTGTGTTGAACATGTATGGTTTCAACTTTAAGTTTATCGTTTTCATATTCAAGGTCACTAATCGTTTTCCTGAGAATTTCATCATTTTTCAAGATATACTGTTTTGAAAGTACTTCTTTTTCCAAAAGGTCATAAAGAACCTCGATGCTTTCGCGCATTTCTTTAATGCCTTTTTCCACTGCTTCCGTTTCGGCATTTTCCAATTGTGTTTTATATAGATCCAGTTCTTCCTCAAGCCGTGATATCTCCTGCTCGAATTGGATATGGCTCAACAGGTACCCCTGTCCCGACATCTCCTCATAACCATCCTTCAATTCATTAAGCTGGGAATGCAGCTCGGATTGGCTATCAACCAATAATTTTGGGAGCATTTCCATTTTAACTGACAGAACCGCCAATTTGTCCTTAATGGTGAGAACAAGCTCCCTCGCATTCAAATAATTGCCGTTCACGGTCTCTTCTTCATATTTCTGAAGGATCTGCAACACTTCATCCAAGGAGCTTTCCAGCTTATCAGCCGCTTTCCCATAATTATGCCTGTGTGCAAGCAGGGATTTCTTCAATTGACGGTAAGAATCTTTGATATCCTCAATTTCCAATCGATTCTTTTCCTCACTGCCTACGAGTTCATTCAGTTCGTATAGGATCTTTTTGATCATTTCCTCTATTTCATTCAGCTTGACTGTAATTTTGCGCTGTATCTCTTTTGATCGGCTGAAACGGTATTTATCGACGAATTCCTCGGCATCGAATAAAAGCTCTTCGACTTCGGGCATATGATCCGTAATGATGGCATCCCATTCAATGCGCCAGTTTTCGAACATTTCCTCTGTTTCACCTGTCATGTTCAATTGTTTGACTTTAGAAAGCTCTTCCAGCACGGGGCGGTGCGTGATGCTTATTTTCCAGGATTCCAGTCGATCGATTTCTTTAAAATATCTCTTTTTGAAAAAATAACCCCAAATGATGAAAATCAAAATTAATACAATTACCCCAATTATGTAATCCATGGTAAGCCCCCTGTTCTAGTCCTTACAGTCTTGCTATTTATATATGAATTGTAAAAATGTTAAATTTAATGCTTTTATGATACCATGTTAGCAATAATTTTTGACGAGAAAAATGATTTTTTTGTAGAAAATTGCTACAAATACCTGTTTTTTGGGAGGGAAGGACCATGAAAGCTGACGGTCATGTGCACACTCCGTTTTGCCCTCACGGCTCTACGGATAAATTCGATGAATATATTACGCGGGGAATCGAGCTAGGATTAAAGGAAATCACATTTACGGAACATGCTCCATTGCCACGAAATTTTCAAGATCCTACGCCTGAAAAAGACAGCGGGATGGACGCTGCCCTGCTCCTGGATTACTTTCAAGAGCTCCGCGTACTGAAAGAACGCCATAAAGACAAAATCCTGATCAAAACAGGTCTGGAGGTTGACTTTATAGAGGGGTATGAAAAAGAAACAAAAGAATTCCTCGACGAAATCGGAGAATTCCTTGATGATAGTATACTTTCCGTTCACTTCATCAAGCATCAAAACAGCTGGCATTGCATCGATTTCAGCGAAAATGGGTTTGCTGAGATTGCCAATGAACTAGGATCAGTGGAATCGGTTTATGCCAAATATTACGATACACTGGAAAAATCAATAGAAACTGATTTAGGCATTTATAAACCAAAACGGATCGGGCACATTACGCTTGTCCATAAATTCCAGCATCGATATCCACCGGCAGCAAGTTTTGACGAGCGGGTTTACAAGGTTCTCGAAATGATCAAGGATCAAAGGTATGAACTGGATTATAATGGAGCTGGGCTTGTAAAGCCGCTATGCGGTGAACCCTACCCTCCTGAACGATTTGCAAAGCGTGCTTTAGAACTCGGCATTCCGCTCATTTATGGTTCCGATGCCCATCAGGCTAAAGATTTGGGTCAGGGCCATCAGGCACTGATTGCAGGGTATAATGGGTAACTCATGTTTACACCTCAGCCCCGGCCAGCTAACAGCGGCTGCAGGTCTTCGGCAATGAAAAGGGTATCTTGCAGAAAACGCCCGACTTCATTGGCATAAATATTCGTGTAATACGCTTCCTGCGGGAATACATGAAGCACATCCATCGCATAATGGGTATGCAGGACAGGGGCCGTCAATAATCCCTTCAACTGCAGCATATACATGGGAACGGAGACCTGCTGGAAACTCCTGCTCTTGATTCCTTGTTCCAATATATATTGAAAATAAGACTTTTCCTTTGTAAAATAAGTCGAATGAATTTCACGGTTTAAATTGGAATCGAGTGAAGATTCCCCATATATGAACCTTGCAGCAAGGAAGTTTTCCCTCTGGAAAGCGAGAATATCCTTTACAAGGTTCATCAAGCAATGCTGCGGGCCTTTAAGTTCAAGCAGCGTCATGTTCGTCTCAAGGACCAGGATATATTCTTCTAAATAGGAAGTGAAACAGAATTCCAGCAACCCCTGCTTATTCTTGAAATAGTAGGCAATATTGGCAGCGTTCACTTTCGCTTTATTCGCAATATCCCGTATGGATGTAGCATGATAGCCTTTTAAATGAAATAGATGCAATGCAGCATCCACAATGGCTTGTTTCGTTGGCGTCTGGCGATTCATTCAGGCAATCCCTCGCTTTCTTTGAGACAAGTCTTATGGACTACTTCTTCACGAAAGAGCCTGAATCCTTTAGTAAGTTCTCGACAATTTCCCAACAATGGAGCATCATGATTAGAAAGTGCTGTAAAAATATGAGGAAGACAGGTGAACGCTTTTGTTTAATGTCGAAATGTATCAAGGAAAAAAAGAAAAAAACTATGAACTTGTCCAAAAACAACTACTTGCCTTAATCGAAGATGAAACGAACAGGATAGCCAATTTAAGCAATGCGGCAGCTTTACTTAATCAGTTTCTCGATGAGATTAACTGGGTTGGCTTTTATTTATATGAAGAAGACCAATTAATTCTGGGACCCTTCCAGGGGCTTCCGGCCTGTGTCCGCATTCCAATGGGCAAGGGCGTATGCGGGACTTCAGCGGCAACTGAAAAAACCCTGCGCATTGAGGATGTCCACCAATTCCCTGGACATATCGCCTGCGATGCGGCATCAAGATCTGAAATTGTCATCCCGCTCATGAAGGATGGCAAATTACTTGGTGTCCTCGATATCGACAGCCCGATAACGGACCGTTTTGACGAAATGGATCAGCAAGGACTAGAGAAGTTCGCTGAGATCCTTTCCAATCATCTATAAAAATTAAAGGGAGCGGCAACCCATGCCTGCTCCCTTTTCCATTTCAGTACCCAGGTAAAAACCCTTTCCTGAACCCTTCTCAATATATAACTTCCCACCGGCCCTTTTGGCAAGGGCTTCCAAGTAATCCCGGAAACCATCCATAATTGTTGTATTCATTATCTCATGATAAAATTGTATTTTTCCTGCCGCCATTCTCTATTCTATAATTATCACAACTGTCCTTGACTCATTGAGCAGAATATTATACAATACTCTTTGTGTAAAATATTGCAGCCTATGTGATAGCCTTTATGTTCTCATTTTGTTCCTCAATCCAGAGGTGTATCTCGTAACCCTCTGCTGCTAGGGCGAAGGTACATGAAAACAAAATGGTCATGATCGTACATTCACACGGTTTTTATTTTACCAAAATAAAAACATTTAAAGGAGGAGTCATCCTATGGCTCGTTATACTGGCCCAAGCTGGAAACTATCCCGTCGTTTAGGAATTTCCCTAACAGGTACTGGTAAAGAATTAGAAAAACGCCCTTATGCTCCAGGACAACATGGTCCTAACCAACGTAGAAAAATTTCTGAATACGGAATGCAACTACAAGAGAAACAAAAACTTCGTCACATGTACGGAATCACTGAGCGTCAATTCCGCACAATGTTCGACCGCGCTGGCAAACTTAAAGGTGTACATGGTGAAAACTTCATGATTCTTCTTGAATCACGTCTTGACAACCTAGTTTACCGTCTTGGTTTAGCTCGTACACGTCGTCAAGCACGTCAACTTGTTAACCACGGTCACATCACTGTAGACGGAAGCCGCGTAGACATTCCATCTTACAAAGTGTCTCTTGGACAAACAATCTCAGTTCGTGAAAAATCACGCAACTTCTCAATCATCAAAGAATCAGTTGAAGCAACTAACTTCGTTCCTGATTTCCTTACTTTCGATGCTGAGAAATTAGAAGGTACTTTCACTCGTTTACCAGAACGTTCTGAATTGCCTGCTGAAATTAACGAAGCTCTTATCGTTGAGTTCTACTCTCGTTAATAACTTCAAAAAACCCATCCTTGGATGGGTTTTTTTTTTGCGCCTAAACACCTTTGCAGAACAAAGCCCGGCTGGGATTCAGCCGGGCTTTGGACAATCATTTCACTAATGTGTATTTCTTCTTGCCGCGACGAACGAGGATGAACTCCCCTTCAATCTTGGCAGCTTCCGTCACTACATATTGCAGATCGGTCACTTTCTCCCCATTTATGGAGATTGCCCCGTTCTGAATATCTTCACGGGCTTGACGCTTTGATGGCGAAATTTTCGCTTCAACGATTAAATCGACCAAACCGATATCTTCCTTGCTTTCACGTTCGAAGCTAGGGACATCTTTAAAGCCCAATTTGATTTCCGCTGCACTTAAATTCTTCACCTCACCGCTGAATAGGGCGGCAGAGATTTTGATCGCTTGGTCAAGAGCTTCCTGACCATGAATCAAACGGGTCATTTCTTCCCCTAAAGCTTTTTGCGCTTTACGCAAATGCGGTTCGTTTTGTACGGATTGCTCTAACTCTTCAATCACCTCACGAGATAGGAATGTGAAGAATTTAAGGTATTTCACGACATCTGCATCTGCTGTATTGATCCAGAATTGGTAAAATTCATAAGGAGTCGTTTTTTCCGGGTCAAGCCATATCGCTCCGCCTTCCGTTTTACCGAATTTCGTTCCATCCGCTTTCGTTACGAGCGGGATCGTCATACCGAATGCTTTGGCATTCTCATCATTGGATTTCCTGATCATTTCAAGGCCGGTCGTAATGTTGCCCCATTGATCACTGCCGCCTATTTGCAATTTACAGTCGTAATTGCTGTATAAATGACCGAAATCAATTCCTTGTAAAATCGTGTACGCAAATTCAGTGAAGGAAATTCCCGTATCCAAGCGGGAAGCAACTGTATCTTTTGCCAGCATGTAGTTAATGCCGATGTATTTCCCGTAATCACGCAGGAACGTAACCATATCGATTTTGCCTATCCAGTCATAGTTATTGACCATGACCGCACCATTTTCACCGTCGAATTCAAAGATGTGGGATAGCTGCCCTTTTATGCAGTCTGCATTATAAAGCACTTTTTCCAGCGTTTGCAGCTGACGTTCCTCTTTTTTACCGCTAGGATCACCGATGAGTCCTGTCGCACCGCCTACCAGCACAAGGGGACGATGACCGTGCTGCTGGAAACGGCGCAATGTCAAGAATGGCAATAGATGACCGATGTGCATGCTATCCGCAGTTGGATCGACACCACAGTATAAAGAAATTTTCTCTTTTTCCAAAAGGTTCTTAAAACCTTCTTCATCCGTTTGTTGATAAATAATTCCTCTCCACTCGAGGTCTTTAAGCAATTCCATTAAATATTCCTCCTCCATCTTAGAAAAAACCCGCAAAAAGCACACAAAAACGCCCCTTCATAAATATGAAGGGACGAATGAATTCGCGGTACCACCCAACTTGAGGACATAATACGCCCTCCGCTCAAGACGAATAACGGTCGTCAGCCGTTTCCTGCTACTAATCATTTCACAGCAAATGCTCCAGGAAGTAATTCATCATACCATTTGTACCGATTTCCACTAACCACCGGCTCTCTGAAACAGGGATAGTCTGACTACTGGGTCCTATCATCGCGATCATTTAATCATTTTATTGTTGTTAATAAACTTTTATCATACATAAGAATCCTTGTCAACTTCACCCTACAGATTATAGAAAAATAAGAAAGATGCCCTTTCCCCTACCGGTTGTATGCTATAATATATGTGATTTCAGGGGGTATGATACGATGAATAATAATCAAAAAGATAGATTTCAAACAGTCTGGAAGCAGCTGACCCGTTTTTTCCAAAGTGAAAAAACACATAAGAACGCGCGGGTTACATACCAAGTCATTTGGAATTTAACACTGATCCTCATTATTGTCGGGATCCTAGGATTCTCATTCGCCGGCGGCGTCGGAGCCGGCTATTTCGCTGCCCTCGTCAATGATGAGCCAGTACGCTCAAAAGAAGATTTGAAAAAAGACATTTACAATTATGAAGAGACCTCTGAAGTATACTTTGCAGATGAAGTATACTTGGGCAAGCTTAAGAGTGACCTTGAGCGTGAGGAAGTGTCCATCGATAAAGTTTCCAAGCATCTTAAAAATGCAGTCATCGCTACAGAAGATGAGTATTTTTATGAGCATGACGGGGTTGTCCCGAAAGCCATCCTGCGTGCGATTTACCAGGAATTTTCGAATGCAACCGTCCAATCGGGAGGAAGTACATTAACACAGCAGCTCATTAAAAACCAGATCCTGACCAACGAAGTATCATTTGACCGGAAGGCAAAAGAAATCCTTCTTGCGCTCCGGGTCGAAAAGTTCTTTGAAAAGGAAGAGATTTTGGAAACCTACCTAAACGTCTCCACGTTGGGTCGAAATTCTTCCGGTCGGAACATCGCTGGAGTCGAGTCGGCTGCTGAAGGTATTTTTGGCGTGGAGGCCAAAGATCTGACTCTGCCCCAATCCGCTTTTATTGCTGGATTGCCGCAAAGCCCTTTCGGTTATACACCATATACTCAGCAAGGAAAACTGAAAGAAAATCAAGAACCCGGCATCAACCGGATGAAAACCGTTTTAAAGCGGATGTATAGTAACGGATACATAACAAAAGAAGAATATGATAAAGCGAGAACATACGACATAACAAAAGACTTTATCGGTAAAACGGAGATGCCATCCGAGAAATATCCATGGCTCACCAATGAAATCGAAAAACGCTCCATTAAAATCCTCTCTGTCAGTCTGGCAAAAGAAGATGGATATGAAGAGAAAGATTTAGAGAATGATGATTTAAAAGCTCAATATCTAGCACTTGCCGACCGTAAGCTGCGGCAAAATGGCTATAAGGTATATACGACAGTCAATAAAAAGATTTATGACAAAATGCAGGAAGTAACGAAAAACTATCCGAATTACGGATACGATAAAGCGGGTGAGCCCGTTGAAGCCGGGGCCATTCTAATCGAAAATAAAACAGGAAAAATCATCAGTTTCGTAGGTGGCCGTGATTTCAAGCGGGAACAGACGAACCATGCAACCGCATCACTGCGATCGAACGGATCAACGATGAA
Organism: Peribacillus sp. S4; assembly: GCF_046715815.1. Lineage (NCBI taxonomy): Bacteria > Bacillati > Bacillota > Bacilli > Caryophanales > Bacillaceae > Peribacillus > Peribacillus sp. S4. The sequence goes on from NZ_CP175708.1 coordinate 4,123,506, forward strand.
GCCGCTGCTCGTATATGGCCCGGGAATCGAGTTAGGAAAGATCTCACCTGGAAGCGTATCGGCCAACGTACCCATATCCATTCCAGCAGGAAAAATGTGGCGTCCAGGAAACTATGGCGGCGGAAGCTATACGGGAGTAACGACAGCGCGTGAGGCACTGAAGAATTCCTATAATATCCCGGCAGCGCTCTTTTACATGAAAATAATCAACAACAGGCCGGCTTCCTATTTGGAAAAAATGGGATTTTCAACCTTAACAGAAGGGGATTACTCTAATCCTGCCATGTCACTAGGAGCGATGACAAATGGTGTAACCGTTGAAGAAAACGTCAATGCGTTCGGCACATTTGCCAATTCAGGAGACTTCATAGATGCCTATATGATTGATAAAATCGTATCGAAAGATGGCGAGGTCATCTATGAACATAAAGCGAAACCAGTGAATGTTTTTTCACCACAAGCCGCTTACTTGACGCTTGATATGATGCGTGATGTCGTAAACAGCGGGACGGCCGCTTCGGTCAGGAACCGCCTTGCTTTCTCAAGTGATTGGGCTGGTAAAACCGGGACTTCACAAAACTATCAGGACGCTTGGTTCGTCGCCACCAACCCTAATGTATCATTCGGAACATGGTTGGGTTATGACACACCTAAATCCTTGCAAGGAACGTATAATGGTCTAGAATATAATAAACGTAATATGTATTATTGGGCAGATTTGATCAATGCCGCATACAAGGTCGAACCGAAACTCGTCGACCCCGATAAGCGCTTTGAAATGCCGGGCGGGATCGTCAGCCGTTCCTTCTGTGGCGTTTCAGGACTGCTTCCGTCAAGTTCGTGTCAAAAGGCAGGACTTGTCAAATCGGATTTATTCATCGCCAAATATGCTCCATCAAGGGCGGATAATAGTTTCATAGATGGACAATATGTATCAGTCGGCAGCAAACGATACGCGGCCCTTCCGCAAACACCTGGCGAATTCACAAGTGGCGGGTTCATGCTGAATCCGGAGTCATTTGGAGACATCGGATTGAAATATGTGGATGACCCGGGTTCCGTGATTCCTGGAAGCGAAAAATCAGGTGGTGTCGTCGGGACGAAAGCGAAGTTGAATGATAATGGCAAAGCGCCTGATCCCCTCTCCATAACCATAAGCAACGGTAAGATTACATGGGGCTTGCATCATGAAGGAGATGTCGTCGGTTATCGTGTCTATAAAGACGGCAAAAAAGTGGCGAGCATCAATGCTGGGGAGAATCTTGTTTACAAAGTCGGCTCTGGCGGATCTTATTACGTAACGGCCGTCGACATTGTCGGTAAAGAATCAGCCCCTTCCCAACATGTTGAAAGCGGCGCTAAAAAGACAAGTTCCAAAGAGGATTCCACGAAAAATAAAGATGATCGCGGAAAAGATAAAATAGTTAACGAAGTTAAAAAAACAGACTCAAAACAAGAGAACGGTCCAGACAAAAATACAGATAAACAACCGGAAAAAGATATACAACCAGAAAAAGAAACGGAAACGGATAAAGAAAAAGATCCAGTTCAAGACAAAGATCAAAACAAAGAGAATACAGATAAAGAAATTCAAGGGAACGACAAAGATCAAGGCACAGTCAATGATCAAGAGCAAGAAACGGATAAAGCGGAAGATGAGGAAGAATGACACTCTTGAACTAAAATAGGCTGTCGGGTAACCCCGACAGCCTGTTTCCTTATAATCTCCCCAAAAGGCATCCATGAAAGTGACAATGGATGCCTTTTTCATTTTCAATGATCAGTATGACTCAGTTTCTCAATCCTCCATCGATGATAAATCACCGGTTGGCAAATCAAGTTCCCAAGCTTTCAAGACACGGCGCATGATTTTACCGCTTCTTGTTTTAGGAAGTTTATCCCTGAATTCAATTTCACGAGGTGCTGCATGTGCTGCTAAACCATGCTTCACAAATGTACGAATATCCTCAATCAACTCATCGTTCGCATCGTATCCGTCACGAAGGGCGATAAACGCTTTGATAATCTCCCCCCGGACCGGATCCGGCTTACCGATGACCCCCGCTTCAGCTACAGCTGGATGCTCGACCAACTTGCTTTCCACTTCGAAAGGTCCGACCCTCTCCCCTGCCGTCATGATGACATCATCAACACGGCCTTGGAACCAGAAATAACCATCTTCATCCATGTATGCGGAATCTCCGGAAACATACCAATCACCTGGCATAAAGTAAGATTCATATTTCGCTTCATTCTTCCAGACGGTCTTCATCATCGAAGGCCAGCCTTTCTTGATGGCAAGGTTCCCCATTCTATGCGGCGGAAGCTCGTTGCCTTGATCATCCACTATTGCCGCTTTCACGCCAGGAATCGGTTTACCCATCGAACCCGGTTTGATTTCCAGGCAAGGATAATTGCAGATGACCTGAGCCCCGGTCTCCGTCATCCACCATGTATCATGGATCCGGTGATTGAATACCTTCATTCCCCAGCGCACCACTTCCGGGTTCAACGGTTCACCGACACTTAAAATATGTCGGAGATTGCTTAAATCGAACCGCTTAACGATCTCGTCACCCGCGCCCATCAGCATCCTGAAGGCAGTCGGTGCACTATACCATACCGTGACACCAAAGTCCTCCAAGGTCTTGTACCAGGATTCAGGCTTGAAACGCCCGCCTACAATGACATTCGAGGTCCCTGTCAGCCAAGGTCCAAAAATCCCGTAAGACGTCCCTGTCACCCAACCAGGATCCGCTGTGCACCAATACACATCCTCATCCTGCAAATCAAGGACCCATCTTGCCGTTTGATAATGCTGGATCATCGCATTATGAACATGAAGCACCCCTTTTGGTTTTCCTGTGGAACCGGAGGTATAGTGAAGAATCAGACCGTCATTCCGATCGACCCATTCAATGTCGAATTTTTTGTCGGCTTCTTTTAATTTCTTATTGAAGTGATGGTACTTTCCTTCTTCTTTTATATTTTCCCCCACCAGGAAAATATGCTTCAAATGGGGTAATTCATCCACTGGCACGCGCGGCAAAAGTTCAGGTGTCGTCACAATCACACTTGCCTCACTATCTTCAAGACGATCCCTTATGGCGCCTTCCATGAAGGCTTCGAACAACGGCCCTACGACCGCCCCCGTTTTAATCGCACCCAACAATGCAAAATACAGCTCCGGGGAGCGAGGCATGAAAATGAAAACACGATCACCTTTTTCCACATTGGCAATGTTCTTGAATACATTGGCCGCTTGGTTCGTATAATCTTTCATTTCCTTGAATGTATACTTTTCATTTCTTTTATCGTCTTTGTAATAAAGGGCCACTTTATTCTTTTTGTATGTTTCGACATGGCGGTCAATGGCTTCATACGCAAGATTCACTTTACCGGTTTCAGACCAGGAGAATTCCTTTTCCGTCTCAGACCAGTCAAACTTATTGTATTTTTCATCATAATTCTTTAAATTAAAATTACCTTCCACTACTGGTAACGCTTTCACATTCATACGACAAACTCCCCCTTCATTCGGCTCTATATTTTTATTATAGTATAAGAATCGAATTATCTCAATTTTTAAAATATTGGGCGCTTCCATATTAGGGAAATCCCTTCTTGGTGAATGTTGAAAGTTACTGGTATATGGTCATGGTCAAGGTGCATCCATATGATAGCCGGGAAAGAAGGAGCACTGTAACAAAAGCGCCTTGAACTTTCTGAATTATGTCCCTTGTTTTCATGTATAATTTATGTAAGCTTTCCATTCGGTTTAAAAGCGATGCTTCGGAATGCGAGAGTGTAAGATTACTATATAACAAGGGTGGTGAAAGAATGGAATATAGTAAGACCTTTTACACTAAGGAACTGCAGACATTAAGCGGAACGCTCATCATCGAGGGACCGTTAAGCGGAGAAAAAATGTCCGCTTATGAGTTTCATGAAGACTTGGTCGCCTTTCGCCCCCCTGCTTTGCAGCATAAAGCGTTAATAGAGATAGCAGACTTGCCTGAGGGCAGGATCTTCATCGCCCGTGAAAATGAAACAATCGTGGGGTATGTAACTTACTTATATCCCGATCCCTTGGAGCGCTGGTCGGAAATCGAGATGGAGGACCTGATTGAGCTTGGTGCAATCGAGGTCATCCCTAAATACCGGGGTGCCTCGGTCGGGAAGAACCTGATCCGCCTTTCAATGGAAGACGATTCAGTTGAAGACTTCATCATCATCACCACTGAATACTATTGGCATTGGGATTTGAAAGGGACAGGGCTGAATATTTGGGACTATCGCAAGGTCATGGAAAAAATGATGAGTGCGGGTGGCTTGGTCTACTTTGCAACAGATGATCCTGAAATCAGTTCCCACCCGGCCAACTGCCTGATGGCCCGAATTGGCAAAAGAGTCCCGTCGGAATCCATCCAGAAGTTCGACCAATTGCGTTTTATGAATCGGTTTATGTATTAAAGAGGAGAGGAAGAGGAGGAAGGAAAATGATTGTTGAAACAATAATGAATGAGGATATCATCACCCTCACTCCAACGGATACCATCCATAGCGCTGTCTTGATCATTAGGGAGAAACGAATTCGCCATATACCCATTGTCGATGACAGCTTTCAACTTGTGGGATTAGTCAGCGACCGTGATATTCGGGATGCTGCCCCTTCTATTTTCCGTACCGAAGAATACAAAAATGATTTACAAAAACCATTATCAAGCATCATGAAAACGGAAATAATCACAGGGCACCCGCTTGATTTCGTGGAAGAAATCGGGGCTGTTTTTTGTGATAACAATATCAGCTGCCTTCCAATCGTAAAGGGCAGGAAGTTAGTGGGCATCATAACCGGTACTGATTTACTTCATTCATACGTTGAGTTGACAGGAGTCAATCAGCCCGGTTCCCAAATCGAAATCAGAATCCCGGATAAAGCAGGTTCCCTTCATGATATTGCCCATATTTTCAAAAGGCGCAATACGAATATCCTGAGCACCCTTGTTTATCCTGAAAAAAATGGAACCGATTATAAAATTCTTGTAATTCGTGTACAGACGATGAATCCATTTATGGTGGTGGAGGATTTGAAGAAAGAAGGCTATACCGTTTTATGGCCTAGTCTACCGGGGATTTCACATGAATGATACACCCCTTTTCGTCTATTCGGATGAACTCCTTACCTACAAATTCAACGATGAGCATCCATTCAATCAAAAACGCCTTAAACTCACGCTTGATTTATTAAAAAAACACCATGCCATCAATGATGATCAAATTATCAAGCCCAGAATGGCTACAGATGCAGAATTGGAACTGATCCATGATCACCATTATGTAAACGCTGTCAGATTAGCGGGCCAGGGAAAGCTCCCCCCTGAAAAGGCAGTAAATTATGGACTGGGAACAGAGGATACCCCTATCTTCCCCAATATGCACGAAGCAAGCGCCTTGCTTGTAGGCGGTACCTTGACGGCTGTGGATGCCGTCATGACCGGTCAGTCCCTGCACGCACTTAATCTTGGCGGTGGCCTGCATCACGGTTTCCGCGGGAAAGCCTCGGGCTTTTGCATTTACAATGATAGTTCGGTCGCAATTAAATACCTGCAAAAGAAATATGGTGCGCGTGTCTTGTATGTCGATACCGATGCACATCATGGTGACGGAGTCCAATGGTCATTTTATGATGATCCCGATGTATGCACCTTATCCATTCATGAAACGGGGCGCTATTTATTTCCCGGCACCGGCACGATTAACGAGCGGGGCCAGGGAAAAGGCTACGGCTATTCATTCAACATCCCGGTCGATGCGTTCACTGAAGATGAATCCTGGCTCGAATGCTATAAGGCTTCCTTTAAAGAAGTCATTGAATACTTCAAACCGGATGTCATATTAACGCAAAACGGAGCCGATTCCCATTATTACGATCCGCTCACCCATTTATCTGCCACCATGAAGATTTTTAGGGAAATACCAAAGTTGGCCCATGAAATGGCCCATAAGTATTGCGAAGGACGGTGGATTGCAGTAGGAGGCGGCGGATATGATATATGGCGCGTCGTACCGAGGGCATGGGCAAGGGTCTGGCTTGAAATGACGGATAATGATATTTCAGGTCCCCTATCAAAGGAATGGCTCGATAGCTGGCAGCCTGAGTCCCCTGTTCCCCTACCGGCTGAATGGGATGACATGGAAGATATATACGAACCCATTCCGAGAAAGCCTGAAATTACCGAGAAGAATGCCCTGACGCTTGAAAAGGTCCTTTATCCCATCAGGTCTTCCAAGCAAACATCGAAAAGCAATGAACAAAGTTAACCAAAAGATCGTTGAAAAACGATCTTTTTTGTTCGGTCATCATTTGAGAAACAAAAAGAGAGTGCCCTCGGGACACTCTCCAAACCAGTTTATTTCGTTGATTGACGGTTTTCAATCCGATGCGGCAGGATCACCTTTTCAAGACCTTCCTCCACTTGTTCTTTATTCATCAACTTTGTAAGAAGCCTCATCGCAACCGCACCAATATCATATAAAGGTTGAACGATCGTCGTGATTTGCGGACGCACCATCAATGTCAATCTCGTATTATCGAAGCTGATCACTTCAAAGTCTTCCGGCACATTATACCCTTTGTCCTGTGCGGCATGGACAATACCAAGCGCCATTTCATCAGCACCGGCGATGAATGCCGTCGGCCTGTCTTCAACTTCCAGGTACTTTTCAAAAGATTCAATTCCTGAATCATATGTATAATCACCTTCAACAATATACCTTTCATCAAATGAAAGACCAGCTTCTTTCAATCCTCGTTTATATCCAGTCAGTTTCATTTCATTAATCAGCGCGGAAGGGTTTCCGCTTACAAAAGCGATATGCTTGTGGCCTTTATTAGCAAAGAAGGTCACTGCGTCAAATGCCGCCGCCTCATAATCAATATTAACAGATGGAACTTGCCCGCTTTCATCTACCGAACCTGCCAGAACGATCGGAACCGGTGAATTCGTAAACTCTTTGACATGCTCATCAGAAATGTTGCCGCCCATGAATACGATGCCATCCACTTGTTTTCCAAGCATCGTATTCAGCAAATGGAATTCCTTATCTATATTCTCATCAGAACTGCTTAGAATGATATTGTATTTATACATGGTCGCTATATCTTCTATGCCCCGTGCCAATTCGGCAAAAAAGATGCTCGAGATATCCGGGATGATGACCCCGACAGTAGTCGTTTTCTTTGAGGCAAGTCCCCTTGCCACTGCATTCGGTCGGTACCCTAACTTTTCAATCACATCGGAAACTTTCTTCCTTGTTGCAGGCTTTACATTTGGATTCCCGTTAACTACGCGGGAAACGGTGGCCATGGAAACATTCGCCTCACGTGCCACATCATAAATGGTTATATTATTCATTCATCCATTCCTCCATTTCTTTCATTTTCCCCATAAAAGACCCGAATTATTTCGGAAAAAAATCTTTTATGCGTTTTTCTCTATAAGGAAGATTATTTTAGGAACGATCTGCCTAACAAAAAAACAGTCCTACTCTCTTCTCAGTCAAATATTCAATACCCTATTCAAGTATAAAATTCACATAGATATCACTTTATGTATGACTCAATCTTCCGAACAGTTCTCATTCTTGTTATTTATCATACGATAGTCGAATCTTTCCTGCAATCCAATAGTGCTTATTTCGAAGGTTTTTCTGTAAAAACTAGTATTTTACCATTAAAAAAAGCCCTTGCCAAGTTGGTAAGGGCCGTAAGTAGATCAATTCAAGACATTCTTAGCTTAAACAGTTACCCAGTTCAAGCGTTTAATTTCATCGTAGAATTCATCAAATTGTTTGAAGTCCATTTGCTGTGCAGAATCCGATAGGGCAACGGAAGGATCCGGATGCACTTCAGCCATAACACCGTCAGCACCGATTGCCAGAGCCGCTTTAGCCGTAGGAAGCAATAGATCGCGACGTCCAGTTGAATGCGTTACATCAACCATGACCGGTAAATGTGTTTCTTGTTTTAAGATCGGTACAGCAGAGATATCAAGTGTATTTCTTGTTGCTTTTTCGTAAGTGCGGATACCGCGTTCACAAAGGATGATGTTTCCATTGCCCTGCGACATGATGTATTCCGCTGCATGAATGAACTCTTCAATCGTTGCAGCCAATCCGCGTTTTAACAGAACTGGTTTATTTACTGCACCTGCCGCTTTTAGCAAGTCGAAATTCTGCATGTTCCGCGCCCCGATTTGGATGACATCGATATGATCGATCGCCGCTTCAATATCATTGGCACTCACGATTTCACTGATGACAGCCAAGCCGTATTCATCAGCAACGCGTTTAAGTATTTGTAAACCTTCCAAACCAAGCCCTTGGAAGTCATATGGAGATGTACGTGGCTTAAAGGCACCGCCGCGCATCAATTTCAAACCTTTAGCTTTAATGACTTCCGCCACCGCAGCTGTCTGCTCATAAGATTCAACGGCACATGGTCCGAAAACGAAGCTAGGGATCCCGTTACCTACCAATTCACCCTTGATGTCGATGATCGTGTCTTCAGCTTTTTGTTTTCTTGATACAAGAAGCGTCTTCTTCTGATCATCCTTTTGCAGCTCCAAGCCCAATTTAAAGATTTCTTTGAAAATATGTTTAATCGAACCAAGATCAAGCGGTCCTTGATTATTGGCTTCGATAAGATCCAGCATTGTTCTTTCACGGACCGGATCGTAACGGTTTACACCTTGTTTTTCTTTAACGCGACCAATTTCCTGTACAAGTTCAGCACGTTGATTAATAAGATGTAATAACTGAAGGTTCACATCATCCAGTTGATTACGAAGTCCATCAAGCTCTTTGTTGCTCATTACAAATCCATCCCTTCGTTTTTTAAAATAGAAATCGGTTCAGCGGATTCAAACTAAAAAAATCCCATCCGGATCCTCGAACATCCACCCCGATTGTTTTATCAATGAAAAATTTAGAATATTTCATGTATGATTAAATCAATTATAAATGAAGTGTCCATAAATGTCACTATATTTTTCTTTAATAATTAAACGCTTTTAAGCATTAAAGTTATAAATACTTAAAACTAGGTGCCGCTCATGCCAGAAAAACGATTACACAGAATATTGAAACACAATCCGTTGTAGGAATTATATTGGAAATAGAACAGGAAAGCTATCATTTAATTGATCATTTTTCACAAGAACATAGAAAAGTTTAAATTTTCTGCCACTCGTCCGAAGCCGAGAAATGTTTAAAGAGTCTTTACGGAAGGGCCTTCCTAGAAAAGGTTTCCCCAGGATTAACATCCTTAGGCCCGCCAATCAATGGAATAATAAAAGGCCGGACCCCTTACCAAAGGGATCCGGCCTTCCATTCATTCTGTAATGGCCTTGCTCAATGAATCATATGTAATCCGCCAATGAGATTCATTCCAGACAGGTTTTCCACCTTTAAAAAGGATGGCCTGAGGTGATTGATGTTTGACATCAAAAGTTTCTGCCACATAATTGGTTAGTGGACGAGCTTCCTGGACGGCCAAATAGGCCGTTTTAAGCTGTTCGTTCCCTAAGATGTACCTCTCATATTGTTCAAATGCTTCAGCACTTACAGGGCATGTTACGCTATGCTTGAAAAGCAGGAATGTATCCTCTTTTAGAAGCTCATTGAATTGTTCTTCTGTTTCGATTTTGCTCATGACCATATAGCAGTCTCCTTTCCTTGTCATATAAATTTTACCATCAAAAAGGCGATGAAGCCATCGAAGCACTTCACCGCCTTATTCTTCGTCCCTTAATGACTCTTCATTCCCATTAAAGGAATCCAGGGAGTTTAATTCTTTAGTTTACTTTCCGTTTCATCGAATGCCTTTTTCGCTTCATCAAGTTTTAATTTTGCCGCATTCTTGTTTCCGCTTGTAGGATCTGCAGGATTATTTTCCGAATCATTGCTGTTAGCAAAGTTCGTTTCGACGGATACGATAGGAGCATCTGTAGTTCCGGTTACATCAATATCCTTATTGCTTGAATTGGTTGTATCATCAGCAGCGTCGCCGTTTTCTTTTCCTGTTTTCAGGCTCTTCACTTTGTTGACGATATTCGAAGATTTATTGGAAACGATTTCCGTGACGGAGTTTGTTTTTTCCTTTGCAGTATCAGCAAGGACTGTACCTTTTTCCATCGCCGTTTGTCTTAATCTTTCTGTTTTCTCGGAAATGTTTCTAGCTTGTTCGTTGAAGTCATTCCTTAATTCCTTGCCTGTTTTCGGAGCCATGAACAAAGCAGTAGCCGCTCCGATCATCCCGCCGATCAAGGCGCCAATCATAAAGTCCTTAGAATTGATCGAGTCGCGTTCGTCCTCATATGATTTCTGATAGTCCTTTGTCGGAAATTCTTTTTGAGTCATAATACATTCCCCTTTCAATTTTCGATTCATTTTTATTTAACTAGATTTTATGATCTAGAACGTAAAAACCTTTTTTTAGGTAAGTTATCTGTCTCCAGCGCTTCCCTTTCTAACTCTGCCCTTTCAGTCGGGGTCGGGGCTGCCTGTTTGCTTCTGGACTTCCATTTGTCCCTGATCTCCATGGCTACATTGCTCCATTGTACAATTTGTGAGATTCTTTCTTGATTATTATCAATCTCAGCCTGCACTTTATGAGAAACCTTTTGGATGGAAGAATTAAAGCTGGAGATGGATGTACCTACATCCTTCACCGCATCCACCACCGTGTTCAGGTTTTCTGACTTTTGCTGCAAATCTTCAGCCAACGTATTCGTTTTATGTAATAACTGAGTAGTTTCGAGCGTTATGCCCTGCATTTGGCTCTCTAGTCCTGTCAGCGTCCGGGCCACACTGTCCAGGGTAGTTTGAAGTGATGTCAGTACCTTCGTTAGAAAAATAACGAGTACCAAAAAAGCTATCGCTGCAACAGCAGCACTTACGTATAAAATAATCTCCATTGGAACACCTCCGAAAAAAATCGACTTATTTAATAGCTGTTAGATATTAATTACCCCTTCCCTATCATTATAAACTTATTTATTTTTTCAATATACCCTATCAAACCCTAATCTGGAAATATTGTTGTCTGCATCCAGTTCCTCCGTGAAATTCATGGGTGACACTTATGACAGGAAATCGGGTATGATAGAAAAGATAAGTCGAATTTAAACAATGGAGGTATTTTTTATGAAAGATCCCAGAATTGGTACATTGGCCAAAAACTTAATCAATTATTCCGTGAAGCTTCAAAAAGGTGAAAAAATCTTGATCGAAAACTTTGGATTGCAGCGTGAACTTGTTAACGCACTTGTGAATGAAGCCTATGCAGCAGGTGGTTACCCATTCGTCCTGTTAAAGGATCACCAAGTGGATCGTGCCTTGCTGATGGGTGCCAAAGAAGAACAGTACAAGATGATGGGTGAGTTTGAAGCCAACGTAATGAAGCAGATGGATGCTTATATCGGGCTTCGTGCCGGGGATAATATCAATGAACAATCCGATGTCCCTTCAGAGAAGATGGCGATTCATGGACAGACAGTCGGTAAAGTACATAGAAATATCCGCGTGCCAAAAACAAAATGGGTCGTACTTCGCTACCCGACAAATTCCATGGCCCAATTGGCCAAAATGAGCACAGAAGCATTCGAAGACTTTTATTTCGAAGTCTGCAACCTCGACTATGGCAAAATGAGCGCAGCAATGGACAACCTTGTTGAATTGATGGATAAAACGGATAAGGTCCGCTTAACTGGGCCCGGTACGGATCTAACCTTCTCCATCAAAGACATTAAAGCCATCAAATGTGCGGGTGAGCTGAACATTCCTGACGGTGAAGTATATACGGCTCCAGTTAAAGATTCCATCAATGGAGTGATTTCGTATAATACTCCTTCCCCATATCAGGGTTTTACTTTTGAAAACGTGAAGTTGACATTCAAGGATGGAAAAATCGTTGAAGCGGTTGCGAATGATACGGAACGCATCAACAAAATTTTTGATACTGATGAAGGCGCACGATATGTCGGTGAATTTGCAATTGGTGTAAATCCTTATATTCTACACCCGATGCAAGATATCCTCTTTGATGAAAAAATTGATGGAAGTTTTCATTTCACTCCAGGACAATGCTATGATGATGCCTTTAACGGAAACCATTCAGACATTCACTGGGACCTGGTCAATATCCAGCGGCCTGAATATGGCGGCGGGGAAATCCATTTTGATGACGTCTTGATACGTAAGGACGGACGCTTCGTTTTACCGGAACTGGAAAATTTAAATCCGGAAAATTTAAAATAACCCAATAAAAAAACGACCGATCCGCTACAACGGATGGTCGTTTTTTTTTATTTTACCTGCAGTGAATGCTCATAGGCTGCTTGGAATTTTTGAATGTCCCCCGCACCCATGAATAACACGACACTGTTATCATGGTTTTGCAATATAGATGTTGTGTTCTCCGTAATCAGTTCGGCACCTGGAATCTTATCTTGAAGGTCTTCAATCGATAACTTTCCTTGATGTTCACGAGCAGATCCAAAAATTTCACATAAGTATACTTTGTCGGCCAAATTCAAGCTGTCGGCGAATTCATCCAGGAATGCCTGCGTTCTCGAGAAAGTATGCGGCTGGAATACAGCAACAACTTCACGCTCTGGATATTTCTGACGCGCCGAGTCCACAGTTGCAGAGATCTCGGTCGGATGGTGTGCATAATCATCAATGATGATCTGACTTCCGATTTCCTTTTCGGAGAACCGGCGTTTAACTCCGCCAAAAGTCCGCAATTGGGCTTTCACAGCTTCCGTATCCAAGTTTTCATATTTACAAAGTGCAATGACACCAAGTGCATTCAACACATTATGCTTTCCAAAAGTAGGAATAGTGAATGTATCATAGTAATTGTTCCTTACATGCACATCAAAAGTCGTGCCATCCGGAGTGACGAAAACATTTTTCGCTTGAAAATCATTTCCTTCTGCAAATCCGTAAAAAATAACCGGTACTTTCGCCTGAATATGTGGTAAATGCTCATCATCCCCGCACGCAATGATGCCTTTGTTGACTTGAAGGGCCATCGTTTGGAAAGCCTCGAACACGTCTTCGACATTAGCGTAATAATCTGGATGATCAAAATCGATATTCGTCATGATTGCATAATCCGGATAATAGGAAAGGAAATGACGGCGATATTCACATGCTTCGAATACGAAGTAATCAGAATTCACGATTCCTTTACCCGTTCCATCCCCAATCAGGAAGGATGTCGGTTTAGCGCCCCCCATTACATGGGCAAGTAAGCCGGTCGTCGATGTTTTACCATGCGCTCCCGTAACCGCCACGCTGATGAAGTTTTTCATGAAATCACCTAGGAAACGGTGATAACGGATAATCGGCAAATCAAGTTCTTTTGCCTTCAATATTTCCGGATGACTATCCGGAAACGCATTTCCTGCAATGATGGTCATTCCAGGTTGAATATTTTCCTCGTTGAAAGGAAGGATTTTAATCCCGGCTTTTTCTAATGCCAATTGTGTAAAAAATTCTTTTTCGTAATCGGAACCCTGCACTTCAATATTCATATCATGCAGTATTTGTGCAAGAGCACTCATACCCGACCCTTTAATTCCCACAAAATGGTAAGCAGTCATAAAGCGAACCTCCACCAATCGTCTACCTGTATGACAGTATATGACGTCATCTTTTATTTGTTTTTCCATTACGAGACTTGTTAGTAACGCAATTTCTTCATAGGTTTTCGAACTTTTATTTTCAATCATTCATCAACAAAAAACTATTATATCACTTTTTTATTCATTCATCCATGTCAGGGGGATGCCAATTTATCAAATCATTGGCTTTTCCCTCAATTAAGGTGATAAAAAAGGGTTTTCACCCTTTCACATTATATACAATTTCCTTTTATTAGGTTCTCTTAATTAACATGTAAAAATTCCAGCTCTTCTTGCGTAATCAATACATCCCTGGGCCTTGAGCCCCTGGATTCGGAAACGACCCCCTGTTGCTCCATCATTTCTATTAGACGCGATGCACGGTTATATCCGACACGGAAACGCCGTTGGACGCTCGATGCAGATGCTGCCTGCTGGCTCACGACAAATTCACATGCCTCGAAAAACAGTTCATCCGCTTCTTCCGTGACCTGGGCCCTGTTCAGCAAGTCTTCCTGTTCAAACAGGTATTTCGGCTGCTGCTCCCGTTTAACATGGTTGACCACTTGATCAATCTCTTCATCACTCACGAAAGTCCCTTGCAGGCGCACCGTTTTTGAAGAGCCGTTTTCAGCGAATAACATATCTCCTCTTCCCAAAAGTTTTTCTGCACCGCCGCTATCGATGATTGTACGGGAGTCCACTTGTGAAGAAACCGAAAAAGCGATCCTTGTCGGGATATTTGCCTTGATCAATCCAGTTATGACATCGACTGAAGGTCTTTGAGTGGCTACAATCAAATGGATGCCGCAGGCACGGGCCTTTTGAGCAATCCGGCAAATCGCTTCCTCTACATCAGCCGGGGACATCATCATTAGATCCGCAAGCTCATCGATGATCACCAGGATATACGGCAGCTTGCTTGAATATTGACCGGCTTTTTCCGCTTGTTCATTAAAGCGGGTGATATCACGTACACCGGCATGTACAAACAATTCATAACGCCGTTCCATCTCCTCTACAGCCCATTTCAACGCAGCCGTAGCGGCTTTTACATCGGTTATGACTGGACTGACCAAATGCGGGATCCGGTTATATGGGGCGAGCTCGACCATTTTCGGATCGATCAACAGTAATTTAAGCTCCTGCGGCGTCGCTTTATACAGCAAGCTGACCAGCATGGTGTTGATACAGACACTTTTCCCCGATCCCGTTTGCCCGGCTATCAAACCATGCGGCATCTTTCTCAAATCCGTGATGATCGGCTGACCGGATATATCGAGGCCTAAAGCCACGGCGAGCGGTGATTCATGCTCTTGAAACTCAGTACTTTCCAAAACCTCACGCAAAAATACCGGTTTGCTTTTCCTGTTCGGAATCTCGATGCCGATTGTATGTTTACCCGGAATGGGCGCTTCCATCCTCATATCCTGGGCAGCAAGGCTTAATTTGATGTCATCCATCAGGTTCGTCACTTTATTCACCTTCACTCCCGGCTCCGGATGCACCTCGAAACGAGTGACTGCCGGTCCTTGGGTGACATTGACGACCTTTGCACGGACATTGAAATTTTTCAATGTCTGATCAAGTAATACAGTCTGTTCCCCGAGCCACTCATCATCATGCACAGCATAAGTGGGAGGTGTCAGCAATTCGATATTCGGAAACACATAGTATGGATTATCATCCGCTTCCACGGAACCAAAAACTTCAAGGCCATTGCCCTGGCCACTTTCCGCTGTCTCTGTTAAAACTGCCTCTTGATACCCATCTCCAGAAATGGGGGATTCCTGTACTAGAAGGGGCTTAGGGTCGGAACCAATAATAGATTCAACTGTATTTTCAGGCTCGCCGGCGGTTTCGGTGTCCATAAAGGCAGGTGCAATGTCCCGGGTCTCCTCTTTCGGCATAACTCTGCCTGCCTCCGGTTTCCGTTCGGGAATGGCGGATGGTTCCGCTTGTCCCTCCTCCGATTGGGCAGCATCATCCATTGCTCGTTTATCAGGTGAGACTACTGCCCTTTCCGGATTAAGGCTTTTTTTTTCCGGCATCATTTTATTCATGAAGCCATTTTTTTCCCGATCTTGCTTAAGCATCATCACATTAAATGGAATATGTTTTTTCGGACTTTTAGGCTGCACTTCAGGTATTGCCTCAGATGAGTCACTTTCAGGCATTGTTCCTTGACTTACGGATGGTTGATTTGATTGTACAGCAGCCCCCCCATGAACGGATATCGCTTCAGGCCGTGTGTCGTCCGCCTGTTCCATGATGGATACGGCGACTTCGCGTCCAAAATCAACTTGGTCCTGTTCAATAGCCTCTTTTTCTACCTCAGGCTCAATTATGTTAGGCTCGCTTACCGTTTCTTCTGGCAATGACTCAATGGAATTTCTACGAAAGAAAGCGGGTATCTCCGTATCTTCCCTTTTTTTTTCCGCTTGTTCCGGTATAAGAACGGCGGGTTCTGCCGTCATTTCCTCATGTGACGCATCTTTTGAGATTTCAGGGATCGATACCGGAATCTCGATAGCGGGTTCTTCTTTTTTAAAGATGGGCATTTTGCTTTCCAATTCATATTCGACTATTTCTTCAGAAGGGACTATTTTTTTTTCCGGACGACGGAACCCGTAAATGGGTGATGGGATTTCCGTTGGGCGGAATGGAGTATTTGACGGGACTATTTTTGAATTTTCCTCCCGGTCAAAGCTTCTCCGTTTTGGTTCAGGATCCCTTACAGGCCTTCTCGTTGTTTCTTTAGTCACATTCTTCCCCTGTTTGGGTTCGTTGTCTTCCCTATTTCTTTCCCTAGGTTTTCTTTTATTCTGCTCCCGGTCTGGAATGAGCGGAAACTTGAACTGGCCTTTTGGATATTGAAACAGGATTTTCGTATCCGGGTCTGGAGTCTGGGACATTTTTTCCACTTTTTGATTGTAAACCTTTATTTCTTCTTTCTTTGACTTCGTAAGCTTCGAAAAATCCATTTTCCTCAATGTCTCTTCATCAAGCGGTTCATCTATAATAATCTCTTCGATTTCAATAATTTCCTCTGCTTGGAACCATTTTTTCATCTTATTTAGCCATTTCAAAACTATCACTCTTTCTACATCTGTAGTTATGTAACTAATTCTACCAGTTATTTTAAAAATATCGAGAAAATTTAAGCTAAATTAGGATTAGTTTCTACTTTTTTATTGCATTCTTGCTACCTTAACGTATTTCGCAGAACTCCTACCCTATTAAACCCCTTCTGCAATGGGTTTAAACCTATCATCACCAAATAACATTAGCCTCTAGTCTACTATTTAAATAAAACACAGCTGTTAAATCGCGTTTACAAAGAGATTAAGTTTTCATGCTGACTTGAAAACAGACTGGCCAATTCATTGCATCATCCTTCATGAAACCTCCGGCAGAATCCTATTGCCTGTCGCAACCCATAAAACACCGTTCGTTAATACCGAACGGTGTTTTGTGGGTTTCTCCGTTTTTTTTGCAAACGAAGACCAAAGGACTAGTTCCATTCATAAAAACGGCAAACAACCTGGGCCACTGATTTGGAACCGATCAAAAGGGCATCTTCATCAATGTCGAATTTAGGATGGTGATTGAAATATGCCTTCTCCACCCCTTTCGGTTTACAGCCAATGTAAAAGAAGCAGCCTGGTATCTTTTCTGCATAATACGAAAAATCTTCTGAACCTGAAAAAACCGGAAATCCGACTACCTTCTTAATTTCTTTGTCATTCATGCTTTCCAGGCTATTTTTCACGAATTCAGTCAGTTCAGGGTCATTGTATAGCGGAGGATAATCGGGCACATATGTAAGTTCGCACTGAACATTGAATGTTTTATCCATATTTTCAAAATATTTCAATTATATTATCACCGATTAAAAAATAAATATCAACTACAAGAGAGTTATAAACTCTATCAAACTTTAAAAGGACCGCTGCCAGATGCTGACACGGTCCTTTTGTGATTCCCTATATTATTGTTCACGCTTTTTGTTTTTACCCATAATGAAGATGGGCTCCAACTCATTTTCTTCGTAAAGGAATGATAGAGCCGTAATCGGAACATGACCGCTGGCAAAGAAGCTCATCGCCATTTGCGCCAGAATATCATAGCCCGTATCATTCTTCACATCGGCAATGATGATGACATCCTGATGGGGAATGGCCACAGCCATGGTTCCCTCGACCTTGTCCTTCATTTCCCGAAGCCATGATTCATTCAGGATCCTGCTGGCATCATATCCATCATTCGTGTTCAAAAAATAAAATGCATTACCTGCAACGATATCCGACTTCATTTCAGTGGAGAGCGAACGGGCATTAAAAAGGGCAATTTCTCGGATCCTGTCACCCTGCCAGTTTTCCCGTTGAATCATCTTTTCATCTATAAGACGGTAGGTTTTACCTAAATCAAGGGCATAAAAAATCCGGGTTTCAGCTGTATGCTCATCGAATAAAAACGGATTTCCGTCTTCCGATTCCATTGGAAAGGAGGTCGAGCGGATGACTGGGAAAATGAATTTCTCCTTGCCTTCCATGCTGTGTTCTCCCCCCATCACATTCAGGGCCTCTTCCACGTAATAAATAATTTCATCGATGGCCTTTTCCTGTACGTTTTCATAGTTAGCAAGTACAGGAGGCAACTCGATGGTGATCCCTTTCCCGGTCTTCACATTTTCCACCCGTAACGTATCTTGCTTGCTATCGAATTTGAATGTCCGACCCTCATCTTTTAAACGTTCCTTCAAAATATTTTTCAGCTTCGTGCTGTCCATTTTCATGACTGACCCTCCTCTTCATTGAAAAATCCCCAGCGAGAAGGGGATTTTGATTATAGTGATTGAATGAATTCCTCAATTTGTTCTTGCGTTTTGCGATCCTTGCTCACGAATCTGCCTAGCTCTTTACCATTATCATAGGCGATGAAACTTGGTATACCGAATACATCATTAGCCGCACACACATCGATGAATTCATCACGGTCCACATAAATGAATGTAAAATCAGGAAATTTCGTTTCTATCTCCGGCATTATCGGTTCGATTACACGGCAATCTCCACACCATGTAGCGGAAAAAAGAAAGATATGTTTGCCTTCATTTTTCAATGCATCATATTGCTCGACGGTTTGTAACTTTTCCATTTGAATATTCCTCCTGCTCTAAATGACACCTTAATTTTTATAATCCCATCATACCAGACTCTCCCCGAATCAACCATTAATACGGATCGGTTGAAAGGCAGGGGCCAGCTTATCTCTGGGGCACGGATGAAACGATTTCCATCATTTGTTTTGCATCGGTTTTTAATTGGTCTTTATCCGTTTCCGTTGTCAGTTTCACCCCGCCGATCCCCACTGCAAGCTCATACTTTTCTTTCGGTATTTCTTTAATTGAAATAAAGCCGAATTTATCATCAGTTTGAAAAGAATGCAGCACTTCAAATTGATCCTCTTGTTCCTTAATCGCCAAATATAACACGGAACTGTCTTCTTTTTCATTTGGATTGACAAATAATATATATATCTGATCACCTTTTTGTAAAATCAAGTTATTATCATGTTCTTCCACTACTTTAAAATCCTTGGGCAGATGGACCTGAATTAGCCCTGCCTCTTGATTGGGCTGTTTTTCATCGTCACGAAAAGCCACTTCAGCAGCCTTCATTGCCTTTTCGGTTTGTCTCTCGATCCCTGAGCAGCCTACGATCAAACTGCTTATCAACAGGATAACAAGGAAATTCTTATTCGATATAGCCATCGTCATTCCTCCAGCCGTCTCTTTTACTATCTTATGGATAATATTATCCTTATTTATGGAATTCATCCATTTTCTAAAAAACATGGTACAATGAAAGCAATTTTAATATCGAGGAGGAAAACAATGAAGTTAACCGTTTATCTTGCTGGGGAAATCCATTCAAATTGGAGAAGTGAGTTGAGAGATAAGGCCGCTGCACTGAAGCTTCCATTAGAATTCGTCGGCCCGATGGAAAATCATGAACGCTCCGATAATATCGGTGAAGATGTCCTCGGTGAACAGCCGAATCCTATCCTGAAGGATGCAGCCGCTTCCCAAATCAATAATTTGCGGACAGGTCTTTTGATGAAAAAAGCCGATCTTGTCGTCGCTCTGTTTGGCGAGAAATATAAGCAGTGGAATACTGCCATGGATGCAAGCACCGCCATTTCCCTGGGGAAACCGCTTATTTTGATTCGCCCGGAAACCCATCACCATGCCTTAAAGGAATTATCGGAAAAGGCGAGTGTCACGGTCGAATCCGTGAACCAAGCCATGAAGGTGCTTTCCTATATTTTTGAAGACGGGCTGTAAATCTCCCTGCCCTTAACCAGCACAAAAATGAAGGGCTGATCATTCTATTTACAAATAAAAAAGCTTGCAGGGACAAATTAGATGCCTAACCCCCTGCAAGCGAATAACGAATGATTTTGATGGTTGAATACTATCCCTTTTTAATCGGAATCCAAATTTCGGAGTAATAGTCAGGGTTTGAAGCATCCGCATTGTCGTATACTTCCAATTCAGGAGTTCCGGCATGTTCATGACCGCTCGTAGGGAACCATTCGGAAAAAATCCGCTTCCAAGCTTGTTGCATGCTATCAGGCATAGGTCCGTGAACTTCAAATACAACCCACTTGGAAGCCGGTATCGTAAGGGTCGAAAACTCTTCAGGCACTTTCCCGGCATACTCTGCACCTATCCAATAATCCATCGTTTCACTTTTTTCCACATTACGCTTATCGACACATACACCAAGCAAACCATTTATTTGGCCATTGTTCAACTTCGCTAACCTATCTCCTGTTCCATTCGAATTGACTTTCTCCCACAACTTTGGAATCCCAATCAAATTCTCTTCATTAACCAAGGAAAACTCTTGCTTGATTCCTATCAATTGAAAGGAATCCCTTTCAAGGATATTGTATTTCATCGGTTTTGCCCCTTTCAGAATGACCTGTATCATCAGGCGTTCATAGAATTTCAGCTTCCCCATATACTTTCGCGCTTCGCTTGGAGATACCCCATGCTGCCTTCGAAAAGCTTTTGAGAATGCCTCGGGGGTGTCATAGCCGTACTTGTAGGCTAAATCAATGACCTTGCCATTTGTGGATGATATCTCCTGGGCAGCTAAAGTCAGTCTTCGGCGCCGGATATATTCACCAATGGAAATATCCGTTAAAATGGTGAAGGTCCGTTGAAAATGAAAAGCCGAAGCATTCGCCTGCCTGGAAATGCTCTCGATCGTAAGGTCCTCCAATAAGTGCTCTTCGATATAGTCGATGGCCTTTTGGATTGACTCTGCCCACCCCATATTCGCTCACCCCTTGTCACTATAGTACCAAGACCGCTCAATAAAACCCTGTCTTATTCTGCTCAGTTTTGGCAGTGTTCGTTTCCATTCGAAGACGCCTTTCCATGACAGTGATTCATAAATCGTGCTTTCTCATTTTCAGCTTATATTCGTGTTGACCGGCTAGCATCCTCATGATATGAAGGAACATTTCTCCCCTCGTGATTCGCTCATTTGTAAATACGCCGATCGCCCCTTCCTTTTTGCTAATATTCTCTTGCTTTGTGAAGGCGTCCATCACCGGGCCCAACTCTTCACCGTCCAGCACCTTCCCGGCAACGATTCCCGGAACCGGGATTCTCGCTCCGGCAGCTACAAAAACCTCACCGCCCCTCGTGGCCATTGCACCCCAATTACACAGAAACAGGGCTTGTCCCATTTTCACGACACCGCCTTCAAGTCCAATACCCATATCGGCATCACTGTGAATCAAGCAATTCCGGGCACGTGTCATGGCCCCCTCCATCGTTTCCTCATCTGAAAAAGGCTGTTCCGGAACCCCGCTCTCCACTTGAAGCGAAATGATTTCAGCATCTTCATATACACCAAGCACGGCACTTACTTTCGCCGGATTCTTACTGCCTACTGCTATTTTCAATATAATTACCTTCCTTCTATGTAAAAAAAGCTGATGGAAAAGGATTCATGACTGCATCCCTTTCCATTTCAGCTTCCTCCATCAAGCGTTTTTTATCAAGGTTTCGAATGTCGTTTTATCACAGGAACGAACCAATTTCCCTATCAGTTCACGGGCAGCGGCATAATCATCAATATGAATCATGGATGCATGTGTATGAATATAGCGGGAACAAATGCCGATCACCCCGCTTGGAATGCCTTCGTTTGCAATATGGACTTGCCCTGCATCCGTGCCGCCCTGAGAAACGAAATATTGATACGGAATCTCATTCGATTCGGCCGTATCAAGGATGAATTCCCTCATGCCGCGATGCGTAACCATCGAACGATCAAAAATGCGGAGCAGTGCCCCTTTTCCCAACTGGCCAAATTCACTTTTACTGCCGGACATATCGTTCGCCGGACTTGCATCCAAAGCAAAGAAAAGATCCGGTTTGATCATATGTGCTGCAGTTTGCGCACCCCGTAATCCCACTTCCTCCTGGACGGTTGCCCCGGAATATAAGACATTCGGCAGCGTTTCACCTTTTAAATCTTTTAACAATTCAATCGCAAGTCCGCAGCCATAACGATTATCCCACGCTTTTGCGAGGATTTTCTTCTCATTGGCCATCGGCGTGAATGGACAAATCGGTACAATCTGCTGACCGGGCTTAATACCGATTCTCTTCACATCTTCCTTATCATCCGCCCCAATATCAATCAGCATATTTTTGATATCCATTGGTTTTGAGCGTTGCGACTCATCAAGCAAATGGGGCGGAATCGAACCGATGACACCAATGACCGGACCGTTATCGGTTATGATCTCGACTCTTTGGGCCAAAAGCACTTGGCTCCACCAGCCTCCTAGGGTCTGAAAGCGAATCATTCCATTTTCTGTTACAGATGTGACCATGAATCCCACTTCATCCATGTGCCCGGCAACCAGGACGGTCGGCCCATCCTCATTGCCTCTTTTCACGCCAAATATTCCGCCGAGGCGATCTTGGACGATTTCGTCCGAATACTTTTGCAACTCACTCTTCATGAAACTCCGAACTGCATGTTCATTTCCCGAGGCTCCCGGTAATTCCGTCAATGTTTTAAAAAGCTCCAAAGTCTCATGATTCATTTTTCTACCCCTAACTATGTATTGTTTCTTTCTATTTTACAAAACTTAGCATCATGTTACACTAGAAAGTTCTAATTTATCAGTTTATGGGTAAAATTTCAAATTATTAGTCAAATAAAGCGTTCTTCTGTATACTAGAAGAAGTGATTTTATAAAATGCAATGGAGGAGAAATCAATGAATTGGAAAACGTTTTTACTAGGTACTGCTGCCGGGTTTGCTGCTGGCTATGCAGCAAAACAATTATTGGATCAATCAAGTAAACCTTCTCCCGATAAAGTCTTGGCCCAAGTGAAGGAAACAGTCAAAAAGGACGGAAATATATATGGCTCATGGATCTTGATGAAGCCGGAGAACTATACAAAAAACGATTTGGACTATGAAGTGTACAAAGGCGGGATCACCAGAAATACAGAAGGGAAACGCGAGCAATTCGAATTTGTTGCAGATGCTTCGACAGGAACGATATTGGAGCTTAATGCTCAAAATGATTGAAACAAAAAAAGGAGGGCCGTCAGATGACGTCCTCCTTTCGCTTTCCTTTTAACGCTTCCGTTTCAATTCGGCTAGTATCTCCTTACCCGTTGCATCCCATTTGATGGCACAGTATTGGGCATCATGGTAAAAGCTATACCAGGACCCATTTTCCAGTCCGGATTTCATCCACTTTTCCTTTGCCTCGATGGAAGTCATGGGATAATCATCATAAGCGAGGACCCAGAGGACATTCGCATGCGCGTGCGTCGGCATGATATCTGCCATGTGGATCAATCTATCCCCGCCATCTTCTATGATGATGATCGCATGTCCATCACTATGCCCCCCGGTATGGATCATTTTAATGCCGGCCGCAATTTCCTGTTCCCCTTCAAAAGGACGTACAAGAGAAGCGACAGCCTCCCAGTTTTCTGACCAATATGTACTTTTTGAACGAATATTCGGGTTTTTCATTTCCGCCCATTCCGTTTTGGTCGTGATGATTTCTGCACGCTCGAAAACAGGCACCCACGTTTCACCTTCACGTTTCGTCAACCCGCAGGCATGATCGAAATGTAGATGGGTCATTAAAATGTAATCGATATCATTTGGCTGAATCCCAAGTCTGCCAAGATCTTCGACAAGATTGGATTCCTCCGTCACCCCAAAATTCCGTTTCTGCTTGTCATTCATCTTTCCATTGCCAATGCCGGAATCTATAAGCATATTCAATCCATTAGCCTGGACCAAAATCGGATCCGTACGTAACTCGATTTGGTTATTTTGGTTAACGGGATACTTCTTGGACCAAAGCGGTTTCGGTACAACACCGAACATCGCACCGCCATCCAAGTGTGTCACACCGCCATTCAACCATGTTAATTTTATTTCCCCTATTTGCATCGTTTCCATTTTACCCCTCCTCTGCCTTTAGTTTAACACCCGCTTCCATATATTGAAATTGATAACAATCAAGTCATCCCCGTGAATCATAAACAAACAAAAAAACCAGATGCTGTGCACCTGGTTTCTGATCGTTGATTATTGGAACATTGCTTCCAATCGGTATATCCGATTGCCTTTACTCGAGAACTTTTCTTCATATTCAGTCATGATGTTGCCTTCAAAACTGCTGTTATGCAAATCAAGGCTTACAAATTTCAAGAGCATGCCGTATTCGGAAATACTTTTCAAGGAAGATTCGAATAACCCTTGATTATCCGTCTTGAAGTGAATCTCGCCTTTGTCTGGCAGGATGCCTTCATATACTTCGAGGAAGGTCTTATATGTTAACCGACGTTTTGCATGACGTGATTTCGGCCATGGATCAGAGAAATTCAAGTAGACGCGATCCACGTCACCTTTTGCAAAATAGTCCCCTAAGTTCGCTGCGTCAACATTCAACAGCTTTAAATTTGGAACATCCGCTTCAATCAGCAAGTCCAATGCAGCGACAATGACGCTTCCATATACTTCAATTCCAATGAAATTCACATCAGGATGGGCCTTTGCCATTTCTGTGATGAAACGGCCTTTTCCCGTACCCACTTCAATATATAACGGATTATCGTTTCCGAAAACTTCATGCCATTTACCTTTATGGCTCACTGGCTGCTGAATTACATATTGTGGAAAATCATTCAAACGGTCTTCAGCCCAAGGTTTATTTCTTAAACGCATGATGACACCCCTATTTATAATATAATCGTTCAAACCATAACACGAGTGTATGGATTCCTGCAAGTTGATTTTTTCAGGAAACACCCACTGGTCAAATAAAAAAACTGCCGGCCATCCAGGCGACAGTCACTGTAGTTTTCATGTATAAAACTTTCAGCAAAACACACCATAAATAAGTGAAGGGCAGGCGGGCACCACCTGGGAATCCCTTGAATCCATGTTTAAGAAAGGAGAGGCATTATATGCCGCTTTCCCATGAACACCAAATGTCACTATTGAAAGATATATTGACCAACCATCAAACAGACTGCTGCGGATCCGTTTCTGAATGTGAACAGGTTGAAAGGCTCGTCAAATCCTTAATGATCAATATGGAAATTGACAGCAATGTGAAAACGATACTGACGGAGATTTACGAATACAGTCAGACGGGCATCGGTACCGCCGATTTAGATGCACATATTTCAACCCACCAGAACGACCTGTCCCAGTGGGTGGATGATATAGATCAATTCTGATCAGCTGACCATCAATAAAGCTTCCAGTTTTTGCAGTAATTCATTTCTTTCCCCGTACCGCTTCCTGCGATGATGCCATTGGATGGAAAGCACAAGTTGTGAAACCGTGTGCCATTTCATCCTCATCTCCAGGCCTGCGTCAAGCTTCTTGCCGTAACGGGCAAGCCATTGATTCCATTCTTCCCTCGGGACATATGAATAAAGGAGTATGCCGAGGTCAATGGCCGGATCGCCTATGACCGCTCCGTCCCAATCAATCAGGAACAATCCGTCCGTTTCTGTCATGAGCCAATTATTGTGGTTCACATCACAATGACAGACGACTTTTTCGTCGCATTCAATCAACAGGAGATTGTTCTGTAAAAAATGGATGGCCTGTTTGATAATCGGAATGTCCGTAACATCCGAAGATAACCCGGTTTCTATGTCTGTAAGTATACTTTCAGGTCGTAAAGGGGATTTCCCAAGCCTTTTGAGCATGCTTAACAAAGGATCGGATTGATGAATTTTTTGAAGCAGCTTTGCGACTCTTATATTGTTCATTTCCTGCTGAGATAGCTCCCTGCCTTCCATCCAATGCTGGGCCGTAATTACATCCCCATTTTCCAGGCGTTTTGTCCACATTAACTTTGGAACAATGCCCTCAGCTGAAAGAACAGCTAAAAATGGCGATGAATTTCGTTTAAGGAAGAGCTTCTGCCCCTCTTTCTCGGCAATAAAGGCTTCTCCCGTAGCTCCTCCAGCAGGGGATATATCCCACTCCTGACCTAATAAATGTTCCAACTGGTTCACCTTCGATTTCCTCGCTTAATCATACAAATGTGGGTACGTTCACCTAGTGTATGTATTACCACTACTTTGAGTCCATGTTTTATAAAAAATCCGCCTGCTGGCGAAGCTGCATATATACTTGCATCGGGATGATACCCGCAATTAAAAACATCCTCATTTTAGAGAAATAAAAAAATAGCTATTGAGCAATTAAACAATAGCCATAAATTAAATTTTAGTTGAAAAACGGTTTCTTCGTCAAGTACTATAAAACGATTATACGCATAAAACAAAAACAAATAAATCATTTCATATTTTTGTATCGGTTATCAGCCTGTAACATGACGCGCATTTTCTCTTTCAGAACCACTGCAGCTACTTCGTTCCTACCAACAATTTCCCCATCAGACTGGATTTTCACTGACCCTTCATTCTTCATTTTTATCTTTTTACCGGAAAAAGAATCAACATTTTTAATGTTCAGGTGACCGCCCCATAAAACGGTGATGAAGACGGTCAATAATTTCAACAAAGGAATATCATGGACCGCAATCACGTTCAAACTGCCATCATCCACCTTCGACATCGGTGAAATTTTCATCCCGCCGCCAAAATAGGACTGGTTCGCAATAACGATGAACCAAACCTTTTTCAAAAAATGCCGGTCACCATCAATGATCAATTCCATGCAGCCGGGCTTGTAAGTCACTATCTTTTTTATAAAAATGAACAGATAAATTAATTTACCCGCTCTGATAAAATTAAACCATTTTTTCAGAGGGGAACGGTCCGCTTCATCGGAAATTTCAGCATCAATGCCCATTCCCAGGCTGTTCACGAAATACCCCATCTTGCCATTCGTCTCGAACTGTCCAATATCAATGGCACTAAAGGCATTATCCTGAAATAAAGAAAGTGCTTCTTCCACACTCTCGGTTTTTTGAATGCCCCTTACATAATCATTGCCGGATCCAGCCGCAAGGGAGCCGATGATAGCGTGAGGGAAACCAATGGCGCCATTTATCATTTCATTGATCGTGCCATCACCCCCGACAGCGATCATCCGGGTATCCTGCTTCGTCCCTGATAGGATCTCCTTCGTCATTCTTAGCGCATGCCCTTTTTCCCGTGTAAAAAACACCTCATGGGGAACAGCTTTTGATTGCAGTATTTTCTCGGCTTTTTTCCAAACCTTCAAACTCTCTCCATTTCCTGCCATTGGATTGACAATGAAATACACCGTTTCTTTAAGGTGCGGCATGCTGATTTCCATCCGTTTGGTTATACTCCGCTTCCCATTCAGGTCGCAGGCTGGGTGTAGTTTGGCAATGTTCAAGCAAAGCCTGTGCCCCTTTTAACTGCTGTGCCTTGAGCGGAGACGATATGGCCCGCATCCTTTCGAACCATTCCGGGAAGGTCCGTTTATCCAATATCGTAATATCATAAGGGGCTTCGGGATAATCGACATATCCATTCCGGGATAAAATCACCTTTTTAATCGGCATGTTCACTCCATATAGCTCAAATAACTGGGAGACGATGTTCGTCATCCGATTTGCACCAAGCAAAGGATTGAGCACCTTTTTATCAGGATGCTTATGATGCCTGCGGACCCAGAATCGTTCACTTGACCCGATGAAAGCAGCGTCTTCTTCCGCTTCCAGAAACGTGATGCACCATGCATCAACTGGGGTCAATAAAATGACTTCGACCTCAACAGGCGCATTTTTCAAAAGAAAGATAGGTTTATATAATACGAGAAACGTATCCGGAAAACGCTGCAGAAAAAAGCGGAGCCTCTCATCCAAAAAGAATGATTGGTCCACAAATGACTTTTCACGAAGCGTCGAACTCCCCCATTTCATTTGAAAACGAAGCAATTGATTTAAAAAATTTTGCTTTAATTCATCGAGACTGGCCGGCCGGAACGGAAATCTTAATGAAAAAACATTAGGATCTTCAATCCGGTTCGGCATCGGCAGTTCTTCCGCCCCTGACTCCTGTTTACCTGTCCGGAGGAATATGCCTTTCACCCTTTTAAACAGGCGCTTCGAATCTTCCTGAGGAGGATCAAATTTGACCTGTGTTTCACTTTCAGTATGTTCACTATACAACCGATCTAGCTCGCCCGCATTATAAGCAGCCTTCAATTTATCCCATTGCTGTTTTTTCAACCGCGCAAATTGTGTAGGATAACGATAAATATCCTGCTCATACCGGGAAATATAATCTTGCATCTTTATGAGCTGTGGCATGCGACCACCACCCATCTCTCTATTTTTGGAGGTTTATCGTGAAAACCTTCTCGTATGAAGGGGAAGCTCCAAGATGTGTTTGATATAACGCAACCTGGTCTGCTTCAAAATGCTTATCCTGCACATTCGCCATCTGGCGAACGCCCTCCAGCGAAAAGGGATTATCCCCCTCGAATTTTCTTGCCAGTGTAATATGAGGCTTAAACGGCTTTTTATCAAGTTCAAAACCCGCCTCGATACAGGAATTATAGACTTTCCTTTGAATGGCAAAAAGCCTTTCTTGCTGCTTGACGCCTGCCCATAGAATCCTTGGACTATCACTCTTGCCGAAACCGCCGATATCGCCCAGTTCCAAGCCGAATGAGGCCTCATTGGCAAGCTCGCTTCCCACACGCCCCAAAGCATCTTCTTTCAATGTATCGGGAGCATTGCCCAAAAATGCCATCGTAATATGATAATCGGCTGGATGCAGCCATTTCTTAAATGGAAAGTCTGGCTTTAGTTGTTCCGTAACAGCATTTAAATAGGCCTTAATATCATCAGGCAATACTAAAGCAAAGAAAAAATGAGTATTCATGTTCATTTCCATTCCTTCCTGTTTTCCCTTTAATTTTACCATAATTCCCATTGCCTATACCTTTTCCTGGGCTTCCTAATACATACTCCCTCCACAGGAATATCCCTAATCTACCATCCTATGAACAAAGCCCCTGACGGATCATGCGCAGGTCCGGAATGTATTTTTCAGGCTGGGTAGATTAACGAAAAAAACAGCAAAAAAGGACCAAAAATCGGTCCTGAATACTGGAGGCAAAAGAAGTACTATCCAAAGTTGATTGGAGCGGGTGCTCGAGACTCCTGCGGGGAAAGCGCGTCCAAGGGAGACCCCGCAGGTGCATAGGCACCGAGGAGACTCCCGGACCGCCCGCGGAAAGCGAGTGCCTGGAGGGGAAATCAACGGTCAAATTTTAAAAACCTGACTCAATTATTATCGAGTTTCAATCTAAAGGACCAAAAATCGGTCCTTCCCTGCCATTCCCATATTAGCTGAACAGTGTTTCGTAAAGCAGGAACAAGTTCAGTCCAATGATAAGTACAGCTATAAGCCAAGCGATGCTCGAGGTGATTTTATGGTTGACCAGGCTGCCCATGATTTTTTTATTGCTTGTAAACATGATCAATGGCACTAAGGCAAACGCGATGCCAAACGAGAGTACAATTTGGCTCATCACAAGCGCTTTGGATGGATTCACTCCCCATAATATTATGAGCAGGGGCGGGACGGTAGTAATGACCCTTCTTAAATAAATCGGAATATGTCTTTTAATGAACCCTTGCATGACAACATCACCTGTCATTACACCAACGGATGAGCTCGATAAACCGGCAAATAATAATCCTATTCCGAAGAACATCGCGACTGATGGTCCAAGCATGGCCCCGAATTGTTGATAGGCAACATCCAAGTCCTCCACTAGTGCTCCATTCTTATGAAATAGGGCAGCTGAAACGATGACCATGGCGGCATTGATCGCACCTGCAATCAACATGGCGATGACAATGTCAATTAGCTCAAAACGATAAATCCTTTTTCTTTCCATATCGTTCACTCCGACTATCCTTCTTTGAGTCAAAGAGGAATGAAGGTATATCGCATGTGGCATAACGGTGGCTCCAAGCATACCGGCCGATAGTAAAATGCTGTCCACTCCCTCGAATTTTGGAGTGAATAGTCCTAAAACAACGGCCGACGTGTCAGGTTTTGCATAAAAAACTTGAGCGCCAAAAGCTATCACAACGACAAATATCATGACCGTAATCAGGGCTTCGAATGTTCGATAACCCCTGCGCTGGATTTCCAGAATGGCAAAGGAACCAATCGCTGCAATGATTGCCGATGTGATTAACGGTAAGTCAAATAATAAATAAATCCCAAGTGCGGCTCCTATGAATTCAGCCAGGTCGGTTGCCATTATAACGGCTTCAGCCTGAATCCATAATAAGAAAGATGTTTTTTTCGAAAATTTTTCCCTGCATAGCTCCGGAAGGTTCTTTCCAGTGGCTATCCCCAACTTAGCTGATAGAGATTGGATTAGCACAGCCATTAAATTGGAGGCGAAGATAACCCATAATAACGTATAGCCATATTTAGATCCGGCTGTAATATTGGTCGCATAATTCCCTGGATCAATATAGGCAACAGCTGCTATGAAGGCAGGCCCTAGATAGGGAAGCAGTTTTTTTATTCCTCTCGAAGAAGATTGATGCAACACATCGGACATATCTATGTCAACTCCTTTTTATACGCAACTTAAATTGTTGCGACAGGTAAACTTTTTAGGTTATTAGCAAGTATATTCCTGGTTCTTGAAAATGTCAAAAAGGGAGGATTGCATATCGATGTAATTAACGTGATCGGGGATTCGGGGAAGGCCATCTCGCTTCCGGCTAACAGATAAAAAACCCCTTTGCCATTAGTGGCAAAGGGGCGTTACTCTATTTAATGGAACCGCATTGCTTCTCGATTTCCTCGGAAAACAGTTTCTGCAGTCTTTGAGTTATCGGACCGGGTTCCCCGGCTGCAATCGATTGGCCATCGATATTTATAATTGGTGTCACTTCGACGCTAGTGCTTGTATAAAGAACTTCATCGGCTGCCATCATGTCCTCGACCGTAAAGGCTTCTTCGACATAGGGAATCCCATGATCAGCGCAAAGCTTCAGCATCACCTGACGGGTAATTCCATTCAGGATCAAGTTTGTGGCCGGATGCGTTTTAAGTTGCCCATCCACCACGATTGATACATTTGACGAACTACCCTCCGTCACCGTACCATCACGATGCTGGATCGCTTCATCACAGCCGGCTTCCACCGCTTGCTGTTTAGCAATTATATTTCCCAGTAGATTTAAACTCTTGATATTACAGCGCAGCCAGCGTATATCTTCGGTGGTAACAGCATTGACCCCTGGCTTCATTTTGCCTGTATAAGGCATTTCCTTTGTATAGGCGACAAAGACCGGTTCCACCTCTGCAGTTGGAAAAGAGTGTGTACGCGCAGATACTCCCCTTGTCAGCTGCATATAGACGATACCGTCCTTCAGTTGATTTTCAGCGATCAGCTCTTTCATGCGGGTTTTGATTTCCGCTATGGCAAAGGGAACTTTCATCTGAATCAACTTCGCACTGTCCATCAGTCGGTTCAGATGCATATCCTCCGTAAATAATTCGCCATTATAAACCCGGATGACTTCATAGACGCCATCACCGAATTGATATCCCCTGTCTTCTATATCTACCTTTACTTCGGACCTGCTTTTAAGGTCGCCGTTAAAAATGATTTTTCCCATGTCTTTCTCCCTCTTTGCCTCTTATTTAGCCAATTCATGAATGGCACGTGCATAAATGGACGTAGCCTTAAGCATATCCTCAATATCAATATATTCATCTTTCTGATGCGCAATGTCTTCGCTGCCAGGGAAAAGCGGGCCAAATGCAACGCCTTCTTTCAATGAACGGGCATATGTTCCGCCGCCAATCGAAAGAAGCTCGGCTTTATCACCTGTCTCCGCTTCATACACTTCCTGCAACGTCTTGATCAAGAAGCTTTCACTGTCCACATAATGGGGAGTTGAATGCGAATTGGTCTTCACTTTCAAATTATATGCCGCAAGCCTTTCTTCCAGCGCCGCCTTTTGCCGTTCCCACTCAAACGTGACCGGATAACGCATGCTGAAACCGATCGAGCTGTCGCCTTGTTTAGAATAATTGAAAACGCCGGCATTGATCGTCAATTCTCCTGTTTGCTCATCCGAATAAGCCACACCTAAATTATTTCCGCGGGAATCTTCGAACAAACGATCCTTGATGAAAGTGAAGTAGGCTTTCGCATGCGGATCAAGAGTGAGATCAGCTAAAAATACGGCTAAATGCAGACCTGCATTTTTTCCGTTGTTCGGTTCCATCGCGTGTGCCGAGACACCATTCATTTCAAGCAGCACTTGATTTTTTTGCGGAACGGCTTGGCCCCCCAATGAGTACTTTTGCAAATAATCCTGATAGTTTGCCGCCACTTCAGCAGGTTTGTCCGTTTCCACGATAGCCGTCGCAAAATCCGGTACCATATTCGTCCTTCGACCTGAAGAAAACTCGATGACATTCACGTCTGAGTTCGTGCCATTTCCTGCATCGGCAGGATGGATAACCGAGAAATCCCAGATTCCTTTTTCCGCACTGATGATCGGGAAGTCAGCATCTGGTGCGAAGCCGATCGAAGGCATTTCCTCCACTTCAAAGTACCGGTCAACGCAGCGCCAGTTCGATTCTTCATCGGTTCCAATGATCATCCTCACACGTTTGTTCAAAGGTTCTCCTAGCTCCCGGACCAGCTTCATCGCATGATAGGCAGCCATCGTCGGCCCTTTATCATCGATTGCCCCACGGGCATATATGCGGCCATTGCGGATTTCAGCGCCAAACGGATCCGAACTCCAGCCATCTCCCTCAGGTACCACGTCGACATGGCATAATATCCCGATTAACTCCTCGCCTTCCCCCATTTCGATATGCCCAGCGACATTATCGACATTTTTCACAGTAAAACCGTCTTTTTCGCCTAATTGAAGCATGAAATCAAGCGCTTCCTTCACCCCTTTACCGAGTGGGGCCTCCTCTGTCGGATGTTCTTCATCAAGTACACTTTTTATTTTCAATAAGTTTTGTGTGTCCAGCAATAAATCCATTTTCCGTTTTTCAACTTCTTCTCGCCAATTCAATTCACTCAAAATATGACAACTCCTCTTTTATATATATTTTTCATTTTATCACTTTTACTACCACATTCGCCAAGCCTTGCTACCTATTCTTCGTATTCCCGCATTATTGCTAACATCAAACTACCGATAAAATCCTTACAAAAATAAAAAAACACCCTCTTTTATTAAAAAGAGGATGATTTCATTAGACTATCGTCATTCATTAACTCTGTTACTTTTCTGTTCAGTCTTGGGATATATAATGCTAAAAACAAAGAACGTCCTAAACTGAAAGCCAGGAATGCAAGCCATAAACCATGATTGCCATGATTGCTTACTGCTGCGAATTGGACTATTAAAAAAGCCATCAGTGCCAGAAGCATCGAGTTCCTTACTGGAACGGCTTCAGTCGCACCGGTAAACACTCCATAAAAAATGAGTCCGATAAAGGCACTGAATGGGAATAGGACTATCCAAAGTCCATATTCATGGGCCAATTTGATGACGCCGGGAATGTCCGTGAATAAGAGAATGACCTCATCGCTGAAAAGATAGTAAGATGCGGCAAGTATGAACGAGGCATACAAGCCCCACCGCGCCGAGAGTGAGAGTGTTTTTTTATAAAGGTTTATATCTCTCGAACCAATCGCCTTCCCGACCAGAAGACTTGACGCGTTCGCGAAGCCATCAAAGCAATAGGCCATCAGATAATGGATTTGAATGAGTACGGCATTGGCCGCCAGGGTCTCTGTCCCGAAAGTCGCTCCCTTGGCCGTAAAAAGATTGAAAACCGTGATCAGGCAAATGGTCCTGATGAATAAATCCCTGTTGACCACCATCATTTTTTTCAGGGAAGCCCGATCGAACCCCTCCCGGATTGAAAAAGAATCCGGTACGTTAACCGCTTTCCGGATGACCCACAAGCCCAGTAAAAAAGCGGAAATCTCTGATATCAGTGTAGCGGCAGCAACCCCTGATACAGACCATGAAAAAACATTAACGAAAACGAGGCATAAGATTATATTCATCACGTTCATGAAAACTTGAATGAACAAAGACGTTTTTATCCTCGATTTCCCCATTAACCAGCCTAAGATGACATAATTCAATAGAGCAAATGGCGCGCCCCATATCCTGATGCCGAAATAATCTGTGGCAAAGGCGGAAACATCCGATTCCGGACCGATTGCGCCTAACGATACATTCAAAATGGGCTTTTGGATCACGATAAAAAGCAGACCGATGATCGCTGCAATGAAAAAAGGCCGAATCAAGGCCATCAGGGTTTGCTTTTCATCCCTTGCCCCTTCCGCTTGTGCAGCGAAAGCAGATGTACTGACCCGAAGAAAACCAAAAAGCCAATACATCGTATTAAAAATTATGGTTCCGACAGCCACCCCGCCAATATAAGCGGGATCACTCAACTTTCCAACCACAGCCGTATCGACTGCACCGAGCAAGGGCGTACTCATTGTAGAAATCGTAAGCGGGATGGCCAAGGAAAGGTATACTCTGTTATTCATAAAATGATGACCTCCTATGTACATAAAAGTTCTGAAAAGTTAGGATTGGAATGTCGTTATAAAAAATTGTATTCAAAGTACAAAAATATTGCAGTATTTAATTTTAATCACTAGAATTGTACATATGGTGCTCCCCAACATGCATGAGATGCCACTACAAGATTACTTGTGGAACGTTTCAAATAGAACGGGTAAAACCCATTTTAAATCTGGATCATTTACTTATCAAAATTTGAAGATTGAAAGATTGATATCGCTTTCAACCCGCAGGGGTTATGGGAAGTACATTTTTATCCAGCAAGAAAAAGGCATTTCCCAAGCCGGAAAATAAAATACTTGACGGATTCTTGAAGGAGTTTTTAGTATTGCTCGTTGATAATATACCTTTTGAACTATGCTTGAATATATATTCTTCGTTATGACAACTAATTAGGAGTGATCATGATGGGAAGATTGACTGATAAAGTAGCCATTATCACTGGCGGAGCATCTGGTATGGGCAGGGAAATGGTAGACCTATTCACAAAAGAAGGAGCACAAGTCATTGCTGCCGATATCAATGAAAAAGCTGTAGCTGCCGTGAATGAACTCGATAACGTCCATGGTACTGTACTTGATGTATCTTCAGACGAAAGCTGGAAAAAGGTGACGGATGAAGTTATCGCTAAATTTGGCCAAATCGACATTTTGGTAAACAATGCCGGTATCTCAACGGAAAAAGGCATTAACGATACGACATTGGCCGATTGGCAGCTAATGTTAGGCATCAATGGATTTGGACCATTCCTTGGAATGAAACACGTTGTTCCTCACATGGCTAAAGAAGGTAAAGGCGCAGTTGTGAATATTTCTTCCTTTACAGCTCAAATCGGAATGGGCTTAAACTCTTATTCAGCTTCAAAAGGTGCCGTCCGTGCTATTTCCAAGGCTGCCGCAACGCAATATGGCCGCATGGGCGTCCGTGTCAATGCCGTATTCCCTGGTATCATCGAAACACCGATGACTCAAAAATTAGAAGAATCAAAAGAGTTAGTGAACCAAATGATCAAGGCCACTCCATTACAACGTTTGGGTCAGCCGGCGGATATTGCAAATGCCGTGCTTTATCTAGCATCCGATGAAGCTTCATACGTAACTGGTGCCGAGCTTGTCATCGACGGCGGATACTCCGCTCAATAATTAAAGCAGAAATGGAAAATCCCGCTTCTAATACTCAGAAACGGGATTTTCTGATTCAATAAAGAAATTTTGTAAGTTGTAATGAGTTAAGTTAACACACCGATGAAATAGCCAAAAGTCGTAAATACCAAACACCAGCTGAATGCCCCTGCTCCTGCAAAGATAAAATACTTTCGTTTCCCCATTCCATTCATACCGGAAATGTAACTGGCGAAGTGACGGACTCCTGGAATGAAATAGGCGATGATAATCGTCCATGGACCGTATTTATTGAACCATTTCTCCAATCTTTCCAACCTCGCGGGGGTCATTTTGATCCACTTACCATGCTTCCTCAAAAAAGGCTTCCCCACCTTTTTTCCGATGAAATAACTGACAAGCATCCCGGATATCGAGCCAAGGAAACTGACAAGGAAAGCTCCCTGGACATTCAAAACGGAAATGGATGACAAATAGCCGACAAAAGTCATCATGAACTCATCAGGTACCGGCAAGCCAATAATCCCAATCGCCAACAATCCATATATCGCAAAATAACCATAGTTTGATATTAAATCTTTTACTATATCCATCTAAAGTACTCCATCTCAGCACCCTTTATTAAAGTAATCCATTTTCTTATGCGGGCCTGGGTAACGTGATTACTTCTTTTTAATAGGATAACCTAATTTAACCCAAATGAGTTGATTTTCAAAAAAAAAATAGAAAAAAAAGAAGAATGGACACGTTTTTTGTTGAAATACCTGTATGGAAGTTTCCTCATTAAGGATGAAAATCGGCAACAATAAAAGCGGACTCGATACCCGAGTCCGCTTCTTCTTATTTCACAATCTTTATTTCATTGATCGGCCAATACACTAGATTCGCCTTGCCCACGATTTCATCGACGGAAATCGTGCCAATTTCACGGCTATCCAAACTATTTTGGCGATTGTCCCCCATAAGGAACAACTGGCCTTCCGGCACTGTCATGCTGCCTGTAATATCTTCGAGCTTGAAGGATTCAGTCAGCGGCACTCCTGATGGCATCTGATTCTTATATTTGTCCAAGTATGGTTCTTCATAAGCTTTCCCATTAATATAAAGCGTATCGTCTTTATATTCAATATGGTCACCTGGCAGACCGATAACCCTTTTTATATAATCTTTATCTACCGTTGCATGAAAAACGACAATATCAAACCGGTCTATATTATCGATATTCGTTCCAAACTTGGTAAGAACAATTCTTTCGTGGTCTTGCAGAGTCGGCATCATTGACTCACCGTCCACGACAATCGGTGCAAAAATATACGTTCGAATTAAAAAAGCTAGAATGACTGCAATCAATATCGCTTTTATCCATGAAAAAACTTCTTTTCTTTTTTCCAATCGAAGTCCCTCTCTCTGTTTTTTATTCATGCCATTATAACATAATCCTTTCATGATCACGTCATAGAAATACCCACATTTTACACATTGTCATTTACTTCCATTTTCCACGCTGGATTTCCATACTTTCCAACTCTATTTCCCTGCGCTGCATTTTAGTTGGACAAATCGCATAATATGTACGGACTTTCTCATTTATTTCACCCATTCGTTTCATTAATTCGGATTCAGTTCCATTCATTTTTTTCAATCGAACCAATTCGGCTAGCTCTTCGCGAATTTCTTTTTGCCATTTTATCCAAAGCGGAAGGAAGCCGGCATCCTTGGCCTTCGTCAAGAAGTTGTCATATATATTTCCCGACAGCGCAGACTCCGGAAGCGGTTTACCAAAGCCAGGATTATTCTTCAGCCCGCCTTCTCTTTCATATTCCTTGAAAATCTGATCCATCCAGTTCACATGCCCGTGTTCTTTGCCCATAAACAATCCCCCTTCAGATCACTAATCATTACATGTTTTTACAATTATAACATTTTTATCAATACCCACTCCACCCTTGGGGACACTTTCTACTATTATATAGGCCAATCTTTCAGCCAAACATATTCAGGCATCAAAAAATAATGAAAGTGAAGTCCATGGAAGCCTCCATTTTACGAACAAATGATTCGCCGGCACGAGTTGATCTAAAGTAATCATTTCAAGTTGATATCGCTGATTAGAATGATGTTTCGAAAACATCCTCATCACCTCAAGTTTTAATAGTTCTATATTAAAACAAAAAAGACTGTAGGCAAAAGGAGCCCTATCTGAAATATTAAACATAGTTGATTGGAACGGAAGGTGCGAGACTCCTGCGGGAATAGCGAGTCTAAGGGAGACCCCACAGGCGCAAGTGCGCCGAGGAGGCTCCCGGACCGCCCGCGGAAAGCGAGTGCCTGAAGTGGAAATCAACGTCCAAATTTGTACAAGCCAAAAAAAAATGTAGACAAACTCGATTTTCATCGAGTTTGTCTACATTCTGAAAGGATTTCCCTATTCAGGGAATCCTTTTTGGCCTTCTATTTAACGGTGATTTCCCTTTTTACTTCCGCCTTGTTCTTCGATTTATCCGTAACTGTGTAAGTCAATGTATAGGTGCCTTTTTTCTTCGTATTCACAGTCCCTGTTATTTTGATCTTACTTGTTAAGCTTCCATCAAGATTATCTTTTGCGGATACACCTGATTTAGGATTGAATGTCGAGTTATAGGCAATGGTTTTGCTCTTAGCACCGGAAATGACAGGCTTTGTGCTGTCTACCGTGATCTTTCTTGTGACTGTTGCAGTATTTTTCGATGAATCAGTGATTGTATACTTTAATGTATACGTACCTTTTTTCTTTGTATTCACCGTACCTGTCACCTTTATTTTACTCGTCATGTTGCCATCCAGGTTATCTTTCGCAGATACGCCCGATTCAGGGCTGAATGTCGAATAATAGCCAACGGTTTTACTATTGGCTCCCGTGATGACTGGCTTGGTGCCATCTATCGTGATCTTCCTTGTGACTGTCGCCGCATTTTTCGATGAATCTGTGACCGTATACTTCAATATATAGGTCCCCTTTTTCTTCGTATTGACTGTACCCGTCACTTTGATTTTACTAGTCAAATTTCCATCGGCATTATCCTTCGCACTCACGTTTGTTTTTGGATTGAATGAAGAATTAAGTTTGATGGTTTTGTTCCCGGTACCTGAAATCACAGGCTTGACTTGATCATAAACGGTTATTTTCCTTGTGACCTTGGAAACATTCCCAGCTTTGTCAGCTACCGTATAAGTCAAATTATAGGTGCCCACTTTCTTGGTATCGACCTTACCTTCAACTCGGATGACATTCGTTAAGTCACCATCTTTATTATCCTTCGCCTTTACGCCGGTTTTAGGATTGAAAGTTGAGTTGAATGGAATTGATTTACCGGCAGTCCCTGAAATCACAGGTTATTCGTATCCTAGATAGGTGCGACAATCGATAGCCTATTGGATAGGTAAGCCGATGAAACATACCCCTTAATCTTCCCGTCTTCCGTTTGTACGGGGTAAAAAACAAATTTATTTCCTTTAGATTCGTGATAGTTAAAATTCCCTGTGATGATCAAGCTTGTATTTGGTGGAACAGATACTGCACCTGCCGTAGTGCTTATTTCTTTCCTGATATTCGCGCTTGATGTCGTCACCACTTTGTCTCCAGCCTTGAACCAATAAACAGAGTCATGTGTTTGCTCTGTCAGTGTGTATACAAGATTTGTAAAGATGATATTTTCCGTGCTGTCCCGATCATATTGAAAGTCAGAAGTTTTGAATGGATATTTTGCCAGTTTTGTATCATTCAAATAACTTTGGTTTTCTATCTCAGCAAAAACTTCCTCTTGGTACGCATTCACATTTATTTTCCCGTTTTCCTGGTAAAGAGGACTGTTCACCGGTTTTGTCCCATTGTAAGCCATGACAGGGAAATACCAATTTTCGATGACCCTGCGCCCTGCACCTTTGATCTTGGGTAAATCCCTTCTTGAATACATACCACTCAGGACCTCGACGCCTACCCCGATATTGTAGACTATATCATTTTCCAGCTTTTTCTGCTCATACCCACTTTTATTGGTAAGCTGCATTAGACCGATACCGCCATCGCCGGATATAATCGGTTTACCGTCCTCATTAAATTGCCTCCAATCCCCGTTTTCCTGCGTAGCCACCGCTTTTACCACTTCAGGGGGGATTTCAGCCTCTATTGCCGCATTCGTCAGTAAGCAGTTGATCTGCTTATGGGAAGGATTTTCATTGGGTTGAATCTCACCGAATGATGAACACGCATTGGTTATTCCAGACTCCGCAAAAGCGTGTCCATTGAACAAACCGAGTGTTAAACAGGTCAGTGCCCCAACCTTCATTAAGGGTATCTTCATCGATCGAACTCCAGTCTATTTATATTTAAATCTATAATAATAGTAACATGATAGACTGGTGATTGCAGGTATAATAAGGTATTCCCCCCTAAAATATCCTTACAGTATAAAAGGAGCTTACCCGCATTAACGGGAAAGCTCCTTTGTTTTCAAATCACAAAACTATGTATGCTGCCGGATCATTCGATCACTTCCACCGTTTCCCTCGGCTTCCTTACAAGGCACATGATACCCGGTATGATGAAGAAGATAAGCGGCCAAACATGAAAAATCGTCAGAATGCCCGTAATGATCAATAAGATTCCGGCTCCCTTCGCCTTGCCGCCCTTTAATAGAAAGATAGCGATCAAACCGCCTGCCAAGGCAATGAACAGAGATATGATCCCAGCCCATAATAAGCCCATGAAAAATTTGACTGACATATCTATCTCAGATGAGGAAAACTCCTGAGAATCTGTCATTAATGAGTTGTCCACCATTTCTTTCAAATCGATACTGTTGAGATAGACGGCCGCTATGATCGTCACGATTAAAAAAATCGCGGCGATACTCACGCCTATGATACTTAATGCGTATTCCCATGTCCGTTTCATTTACTTCGCCTCCCTGGAAAAGTCACGTATATATAATACCCAATCTGTGAAGGAATAAAAGACTTTTATTCCTTACTCCTCAAAATTGAGTGTAAATGTGGTGAATTCGTCCAAATCCTTTAACCCCCCCCCTGCCTTGCCTTCATTCATCCTTCTTTTTCAATCGTTCATGTAATTCATCTCTTTTATTATCCAGGTTATTCATTTTTGTCATATGTTTTATAAAGAACGGACCGCCTTCACAACCATAACGAATAACAGAACAAGTAGGGCAAGGTAGAATAATTGTCATAAAACATCGCCAATATTAAACATGAAGTCACCTTCTGTCTTTGAATGAACCGGCCAATAAAAGCAGTAAGTAAGGGCTTTTCGTACTCCGTGATGTTCCGTAATTAAATGATAACACGATTGGCCCTAACACTGAACGCCAACAATATTAATAGAAGGTGAATAACGAAGCCCCGCAAAGGAAATAGACTCTGTTTTTATCAGAGCCTAAAAAACATTCCTATTCACGATCAAATCCACCAATTGTTCGACAGACGGTTCTTTCGGCATCATATCAGATGTAAATCCATAGACTTGAAGTCTATTGCCGGTACTTTCCCCGATCACCCCGATGGAGGCTTGTTTTAGCAGCGCTTCAACATCCACGTTTGCCTTGTCCCCATATTGCATCAGCATATCGACTGAATGCCGGTTTGAAAATAATACCGTTTCTACAGCTTTCCCATCAAGCATTC
Source organism: Peribacillus sp. S4 (assembly GCF_046715815.1). Classification (NCBI taxonomy): domain Bacteria; kingdom Bacillati; phylum Bacillota; class Bacilli; order Caryophanales; family Bacillaceae; genus Peribacillus; species Peribacillus sp. S4. The sequence goes on from NZ_CP175708.1 coordinate 4,165,156, forward strand.
TCGGAAAGATTTCAAGGAATCTTTCATCGACAAATTTAGCGATTGATTGAATATAGTCTCCGTCCCCATGTGCCGGATCTCTAAGATCCCTTTTTCGATCTCCAACAACTAACAGTGTTCCGGCTTCCGGCATCCCGGATTTGAGCTCGGCCGTCAGACCCCGTTGCTGCAAAGCCTTTTTCGATTTCCTTGATAACACATATAGTTTAGAAGAAATCCGGCGGAAATCAATAGCTTGTTCAGTGAGTGAATCCAAGAATCCATGGACACTTTCAGGCGAAGTGAAGAGAATTCGATCATATGAAAGAAAAGCGAGCAGCTGACTTTCTTCTATTTTCACTTTTTCCGCATTCCATTTAGGAAACTCGATGACTTCGCCGCCAAGTTCATACAGGGCTTCCGCCAAGGCACTCTTTGCCGTCCCAGTCCGGGCCACTAAAAACCGTTGTCCATAAAGCGGCTTCCTTTCGAACCATTGCAGTTTTCCCCTTAGTGAAATGATATCCCCGACCAAGGTGATTGCAGGATTGCCAAGCGACCTTTCACTTACCCGTTCGACGATATCATCCAAGGTCCCCTCGACACTTTCCTGTCTTCCATAAGTGCCCCATTGAATGACGAGTGCCGGTGTATTCCCCGGCTTTCCATGATTGATCAAATTTTTGCGGATAGACGGAAGGTTGGCCACACCCATATAAAAGGCAACCGTATCTATACTCACAAGCCCATTCCAATCTATATCCTTCTTTGTTTGGTCATGGCCCGTCACCATCGCAAAGGAACGTCCGTAATCCCGATGTGTGACGGGAACTCCTGCGTACATGGATGCAGCAATGCTGGACGTAACCCCCGGAATGACTTCGAATGGGATTCCCTTATCTTTCAACGATTCCGCTTCCTCCCCGACTCTTCCAAAAACGGCAGGATCACCGCCTTTCAAACGGACGACCCGATGCCCTTCCAGTGCTTTGGAAACAAGCAGCTCATTGATTTCCCCTTGGCTGATGCCAGTAGTATAAGGTGTCTTGCCACAATATATCAATTCACAATCGAAGGCGGCAGCCTCCAACAGCTTGGGATTCAGCAATCTATCATATAAAATGACATCCGCTTTTTCAATCTCTTTTTGGCCTTTTACGGTAATCAGGCCTTCATCACCCGGACCTGCACCAACAAAATAAACCTTGCCCTTGGTCATGCCGCACTCACCCCTATCTGCTTGCCATTCCTTGATAATATTTCACCAGCTCCACCATTGCACTGCCCATCCGTTGATCTTCAGGATATATGACCCGCTCAATCCCTTCATCGATCACCACCTGCGCCGTTACCTTTCCGACCGCAAGAGCAATTACTTCTGATGCGAACAGGCCGACTATCTTATCCTCCACGCCTTGTTCACGGACAAATCTCATTAAATTTCGCGGCTGGGGTGCACTCGTGAACACAACCGAATCGATTTTGCCTTCAAGGATTTCTTGGATCAGCTGCTGCATCGTTTCTTTTTCAGGCGCTATATGTTCATATGGCAGGATTTCTTTATGTTCCACTTTTTGTTCATCCAGCCAATTCATCAAAAGAGGCGCCGGATCGCCGTGAAGCTGCAAAGCGACCTTTACACCTCCAGGCAGATGGCCTTCCAGATTGCGAACAAGCCCTGCCGTACTGCCATCATCATCACGGATTAATGGCTGCAGGCCAAGCTTTTTCAGCATATTAACCGTTTTATAGCCCCTAGCTGCAATTTTCATAGACTGCAAAGCCTCTATGAAACGCTCTCCCGCTTCCATCTTCACTGCCGTTTTATATAATAATTCCGTCCCCACTCCCGTCGTGAGAATGATCCAATCGAACTCCCCTGCCATCAAACGGGTGACATCCTCTTCCAAATGGGAATCATCAAGGAAAACCGTCCCCTGTGCCGGGCGAACAAGCGGGACTCCCCCAAGATTTTGAACGATTTTACTAAGTTCTTCCGTCTTCCGCGCCCCCAATAAAGCAACGGTCCTGCCATTAAGCTTACTCATCCATGTCCCTCCTATATGTACATTCAATTAAATCCATCTCACCCATTATACAAATTTTCAGTCTATGAAACTATAAAAAACGAATTCCATATCAAAAACAACGCTTTTTCTTTCTTTTAGCTTATATAAATTCAGTGGAAAGAGGAATTAGCAGCATTTTGCTTTTCATAAGTCCCGCCCTCATGATTTTGGAGCAAATACTCGTGAGTTTTGGGCTTTTACTCGTAAGTTTGGAGCAAATACTCGTGAGTTTTGGGCTTTTACTCGTAAGTTTAGAGCAAATACTCGTAAGTTTTGGGCTTTTACTCGTGAGTTTCCAAAAAAGCAAAACATAGCCTGCTTCAAATTCCTCATGCTACCTTTTCTAGCCAAAAATAAAGCTGCCACATCAGGACAGCGATTTTCACGATTTAACCTTTTGTTAATTCTTATTTATCGCCCTTTGGGCAATATGCTCCAGTTCTTTTTTTACAAAAACATCATATTGAGTGGTTTCATGGCGATTCTGAAAGTTTTCAGTGCCTAAGTTCATAGGCGTTTTCGTTTTGAAGGGTATCCCTTCCCTTTCCAATTTCGCAACCGCCTTATAATAATTCTCATTCCCGAATGCTGTATAAATACATGTCCAATATTTATAGGAAATTAGTTTGACAATTACTATACACGCAATCACGAGGACTAGTATTCCAATCATTATATACATCCTTTAACTCCCTTTCATTTCGGACTTTTTTTGGAAAAGCCATCCTGTACACTATATTCTTTGCCATACATGACATTTCCTTTTTAAGTAAAAAAAGGAGACCCCAGTTTGGGGTCTCCTTCTTCATCTTCTATTTTTCCTTTACGTTACAAGAACCGTCCGTACAAGCGTCGCCTGTTGCTGGATCATTCACGATCGTAAGCGGATTTTCCTCAGCCCATACTTTTTTTAGCGTATCGAGGAATGCTTCCGTTGGCTGGGCGCCGGAGATTCCATATTTGCGATTAATGACGAAGAATGGGACGCCTGTAATGCCAAGCAGGCTTCCTTCTTGCTCATTTCCCCTAACCTCTGCCGTGAATGCCGTTCCTGCCAGCATGGACTCCGTCTCGGACTTTTCAATGCCAACCTCTTCTGCCAAACTTGCCAATGTAGCGTGATCGCCAATATGTTTGCCTTCCGTAAAGTAAGCTTTAAATAGGCGTTCATTCATTTCTTTCTCTTTACCTTTTGATTCAGCAAAGTGCATCAAGCGGTGGGCATCGAACGAATTCGTTAAGACCACTTTGTCCAAGTGATAATCGAGACCCAATTCTTTAGCCTGTTGAGTCAGGTTTTGGCTGTTCGCTTCCACCTGCGCTTGAGACATGCCGTATTTCTTGGCCAGCATTTCATTTTGAGTCATATTGATATCCCGCTCAGCCTCTGGGTTCAACTCAAAACTGCGAAATGAGACCTCTACCTGATCTTTATTTTCAAACTGCTTTAACGCCTCTTCGAACCGACGCTTACCTATATAACAGAACGGACATTGATAATCCGACCAAATTTCCACCTTCATGTAAATACCTCCTCGTTTTAAATGCAATCGCATTAAGCACATTATATAATCCTGGGTATCCTCTTGCAAGGATATTAGCCCAGACACTCATTTTCAAAATTGGTGAAGTCGACTTTTTTCATGAATTCTTCCAATGTATAGCCCTTTAGCAGGCGCAATGTTTCCTTTTCGGCTTCGTTCATGATTTCCTCCAAAGCCGTATCCAGCTGCTTCCCGACCTCTCCGCATTCGCTCGTTTCCATACAAACAAGACATTCCGGCCGTACCGCTTGATACACATCCGCCAAAGTAAGCTGAGAGGCAGGCACCTTCAGACTATAACCGCCTTCCCTTCCTTCCTTTGTTTCGACGATCCCCTCAGCTGCAAGCTGTGCCATCACCCTTCTTAAAAAAGTGGCGTGTGACTTCACCTTTAAGGCGATTGCCGAACTTGTCAGGAGCTTTTCGCTTTGCGCGAGCCAAACCAAAGAGTGAATGGCAATGGCAAAGCGCGGCGGACCAATTTGATTGTTTCGATTACTTGAAGACAAAATTATCCCCCCTTACACTCTTATCCATGGTAAGGCCATTATACTATGTTACGTGCTCCCGAACAAATGGCGCCATTTCTCGATTTTCCGCCCGCAGCGCACGATTTTCCAGCCGTTTCCGGGTTCGGCAAAATAATATATCCTTTCGGCACCAAAACCCGGCAAAACATCCATTTGCCGGGTTTTTCAATACTACTGAATGATTTGTACATTTTCATATAAATAAGCTTCTTCCGGTGCCTTTATTTTCTTCGATCCTTTTAAATCGATCACCGGTACGGGTTCCCCTTTATAGCTTCCTTTTTTTAATGTCCCTGTAATCGTATACCAATCATTCGTCTTCATTCCTTCCACGTTCCCGTTGACCATATATCCATATAACGTCGCATCGACCACACAGCAGGACATGGAGAGGCGGGAGATGGCCATTTGTTTTTTCGTGAATGTATCCTCACGGTATATGAACCCCGAAATCTCTATCTCCTTCCCTTTGATCGTATCGAGGTTGTTCAGCAAATCATCCAGCACTTCAAAATAATTATCATCGGTTACGGAGATTTTCTCCCCATTCGCATGTTTCCCGGAATCATATGAACTTACCATCTGTGCCTGCTGCTTTGCCATCCCCCTTTTCGCCAGCGCTTCCCCGCTTAAAGTAAAATCGGTCAGGATGAAGCCCAGAAGAATCGGAAGGAAGAACAAACCATATTTCAGGACCGAAGACTCCCCATTCGATCCGCAATCACAATGTTGTTCACTTTGTTTTTGTTTTTTCATTCGGAGAAGGCTGATCACTAAAAAAGCGAAAAGTGCCGCCAATGCATATGGAACCATTTTGGGTGCGATCAATTTCGTTAAATATCCTGAAACATACAATTTAAAGATCATGAGACCCAATCCCAGCAGCAGCAATCCTTCAAGTCTTTGGATAAAAAAACGTTTCATCAGAAGCCCCCCTTACTGATCAATCCTCCTGCAATCAGGCAGAGGCTGAAGACGACTGCGAAAATAAGCAGGACATACGTGACGACGAAGCTCCGTTTAAAACAAGACATCATGATCAAAACATTTTTCAGATCCAGCATGGGGCCAAATACAAGGAATCCCAGTATGGAGCCTGGCAGAAAACTATGGGAAAAGGAGGCCGCAACGAAGGCATCAGCCGATGAACAGAGTGAAAGCACAAACGCAATTCCCATCATCAACGCCGTGCCTATTATTGGCGCCTGACCAATATCGGCCATTACGGACCGATCCATGAACACCTGAAATACACTGGCAAACAAGGCTCCGATGATAAAGTATCGGCCGACCATAAAAAACTCCTGCGAAGTATGATCAATGAAGCTTGTCCATTTACTGGACTGACTATCATGTACATGCCCTTGCACCAGTTCCAGCTTGTCCTCTTTCACCACATCTTTAGTGCTGAATATATGAATGAATAAGCCTGCGATTATGGCCGTCAGGACACAAAGAATGATTCTTCCATATAGAATGGACGGATTATTTTGGAACGCATAATAAGTTGAGCCGAACACGATGACATTCAATATTGGGGCTGTTACGAGCAAGACCACACCTGCATGGACCGGGACACCCTTTTGAATCAATCTCCGGACGACCGGGATGATTGCACATTCGCAAACCGGAATGATCAGCGCCGCGGCTATCGCGGCAAAAATGGCCGTCAGGGGTCTTTTGGGTATCATCCGCTGAATGATTTCTTCACTGATGAACAACTGGATGAATGATGAAGCAATGGCCCCCAGGAACAGGAAAGGAATCGATTCTAAAAACAATCCCAAAAACACGACGAGCACTGAGTGAAGCATCGGGTAGTCCGAGAAATCAATTGCTTTGGGAACGAACACATCGCCTAGAAAAAAGAATGCCAGCAGCAAAAACAGCAGAATCAATAACAGCAAATTTCCCGCGTAGCGTTTCAAAAGCATATTTAACCACCTCGCAAATCATAATTATTACGATTTAAGTTTGGATTCGGTCTAGTATATGCTTTTGATAGGGTGAAAAGAACAAGAAAAAAGAGAATGGAAGACTTCACCACCCTCATTTATTCCTTCGATATAGATCCCTGCTCTTATAACCTTCTCCTAAAATCGTTTTCATTTCCTGGCGCCGTTTCACTTGTGTCGCCTCTTGTTTTGCACTATACACATAACGGGCCCAATCCTTGCGATACCCTGGCGTAAGTGATTGATAGAACGCAAGCAAATCAGGGGAATCCTGCAAATCTTTCTCAATTTCAGAAATCATGCCGATATAATCATCTACCGATTGGCTTGCTTTGGCAGAGGGACGGTTTCTATTTTTTGAGTCTTCTTTAAGTCCGACTACCGTAAAGACATCATCCAACCCAACCATACGCGCAAACTTCAGGTCACTCGAGCCAACATACCCTTCATCATCCGCACCAAGGCCCTGCATCAGATCATCACGATGAATATATGTAGCATATTCTTTATTCCCCTTCTTGGGGTAAGCCAAAAAAATATAGCCGTTTTTACTTAAATGATTTTTATCGATCACCTTATCCACGATTCTCTTTAAAGAATCCATATCCAATACAAAGGCAAATATAAGATCATAGGCACTTTCATTAAGCTTTGTATCGTAATCCGGCAGCTCTGCTAAATAATCCGCCCCGGCTGGCTGATTCAGGACTGCCACCCGTTCATATTTATGTAAATTCAGTTTTTCAACTATTGTTTTAGCCATTGCATTCACCATCCAGCCCTGGTTGATTTTTTCTACCTTCAGTTTATAAGCTTCCCATTGCGTTAGCAACTTTTCTCTAGATAGTATAAAAATCCAAAATTCGATGTGGAAACCTTCCGTATCTTTTCATATAATCATTTCTAGGAAAATATTAACTGTGCTATAATTCAGATATAATAATTTCCAATGTCCAGCATCTATAGATTCTTTTCCCTTTGAATGCCAGCTTCATTTTTCGGTTCATTAGCGGAGGCCCTAGGCGCAATATTCTAAGTAGGCATAAACTCAACTTTTTTGCATAGGCATGATAGGGTATCAAAGCTCCAGAAAAAATGCAGTCCCTGGAAATATAGACTTGACTCCAGATTTGCATTTCTTCCCAAAATTATGAATACCAATGAAAAATGTCTTTTCGTTGTACTATAAGAGATATCTTTTAACACTCTTCATTAAATAGAAACCATGCTTCAAAACATAGTGTCGCACTCCTTCAATCATCATGAATCCACTTTAAATCAGGTGTTTTTCCCGTAGTTTTTATGCATTCTTTATGCAATCAGATATCCCTTTTTTTCCTATTTCAAAAAATTCAGTGATGCTTTCATATGTGGGTGTCACAAAAGGGGAGTTCTCATGAATTATATCGAGTATGATTTGCTATTTGAATCAAGAAAACAGTTAATTGAGGAAATTACGGAGTTGGATGAAAAAACGCTCCACCATAAGCCTGTGCCTGAAGTATGGAACATCGCCCAAATTTGCCATCATTTATATCTTACGGAACAGGTTTTTACAGAAGTTATAGCAAATGGCATTCGGGAAAGGGATTTTAATAATATCATTCAAAAAAACATTTACTTCGTTACTGATAGAACAAGGAAATTCTCATCCCCTGAGGCCATTTCACCCTCTTCAGCCCCATTTCAATTATCGAGCCTCATGGATTTGCTGGCAGAATCAAGGGATCGATTATTACAGGTTCTTTATGATATGGATTCAGATATCCTGTTAAATAGAAAGAAAGCCAAACATCCCCTGTTCGGGGACCTCTCATTGGATCAATGGATTGAGTTATTATCCTTACATGAACAAAGGCATATCAAACAGATTCAAGAAATAAAGACCGCCCTTATATAAGCCTTTCATGACAAATTAAATAATCAGTAGGAGACTTTTCAAACAAAGAGACCACGTCATTTTGTGGTCTTTTTTCATGCATGCTATGAAACGATCGTGACTGTCGGGAGCTGCACCAATTGGATAGATTGGCAGAGCCCATATTTCCCTAGCCAGCATTCTAGTATCAAGATGATACTTTTAGTTTCCTTTTGATTTGTGTTGCGAAGATTTCAAGACAGATTGCGACGATCAGGATAAAATATGTTTTAGTTTCAAGCTAACATCTTCAATGTATCTTGTTGTTGCCAAGTGAACGTACGTTAAGAAAGAGTAAATCTTTGTATGAAATTTGTTAAAGCCGGGCCTGCACTATTCAAATTTCGTGCTTTACTCGTGAATTCGGAGCATTTACTCGTGAGTTCTGTACCTTTACTCGTGAATTCGGGCATTTACTCGTGAATTTCGTACTTTTACTTGTGAATTCAGAGCATTTACTAGTGAATTCGATCGATATCTGGAATGGAAGTTTTTATATAACATATGTGAAACAATCGCTCCGATAGATTATGACCGTATGCTCAAGGACTTGATTACTCCGCTTATCCTGGCATAATGATTCCACTTGCAAAAGTGGAATCAAACTTGAACACTGCAAAATATCCCGTTCGAAAAGAGTGGGAAAAATCTCATTCAGCGTGCACGTGCTGGATCCGAACTCTACAAAGCCGTGCTGCCGATAATATTGAAACATGGAGGTTATATCCGGACCGTCCTTTTCTATTTCAGGAAAAGTTGATTTTGTTATAAAAGATGTATGAAGAATCGGGAAATCGTCTATTAACCTAAGCCTGCCAATTTTAAAGACCTTATTTTCCGCCAACAAAAATCCCCCTTTACATATAATTTCCTTGTTACTGTCAGTGTAATGAGAAAATATGAAGCTATCATGATTTTCTTGTAAAAATTACCAGAACGCAAGGAAGCACTTATTTTATCGATCTTTTTCCATACAAGACCCTGCATGTTCAGTCTTTCAAATTCCCAATCCAGCATGTAAGCATGCCGCTTTCACAGCAAATTCCTGGTTTCATAGATCGATATTTTTCAATATCACATCATTAATGGCCATGCTTTTTTTCCTTAATTTCAAAGCATTCACACATTCCGTTCCAGGGCTCATACTGCCAAGCCGAATCGGCTTCTCCCCATAATCCCCATGAAAATCGGAACCTCCTGTTTTAATGAGATTATATTGATCTGCATATGAAATCGCTCTTTCCTCTTCAGCATGACCATGATGCGGGTGAAGAACTTCAATCCCTTCAAGCCCTGCTTTTACAAGATCAGGGATAATTTCGAAGCTCCCGTATTGTCCAGGGTGAGCAAGGACCGGGACGCCTCCGGCAGCACGAATCGCCTTCACAGCCAGTATGGCATCCACATACTCCATAGGAATAAAGGCAATGCCCGGCTCTTCCCCATTTTGGCCACGGCTGAAGATTTTCCTATACAAATCTCCATAGATAGAATCCGTATACCCCGATTCCCGAAGCGCCAGCATAATATGCTGTTTATAAACACCGGTTCCTCCCCTGAATTTAGATACCTGATCCCAAGTTATTCGATATCCTGCATGAATCAGCCGTTCCACCATTTTTTCAGAAGCTGCATTCCTCTTTTCAATCAGTGGATTACATAAATCCTCAAGGGCCTTATGACCAGGCTCGACAAAATAGCCCAAAATATGTACACGCCTTCCTCTTGCAAAGTCATAACCGGAAACTTCGATACCAGGGATGATTTCAATACCTATTTCCTTACCCCGTTCCGCCATCTCTTGCAATCTCATTGTTGTATCGTGATTCGTAATCGCTAAATGGCCAATGCTCTCCCTTTTTGCAACCTCCAATAGTTCTTCAAAAGAACTGGAACCATCTGAAACGTTCGTATGACAATGTAATTCAACCTTCATGCCAATCCCCCATTCTTATTCGTTACCCATTTTCATTTTAACTTAGTGCCATGTCGGTCAACGTTAAGATGATGTAAAAAAACGTAAAGGTGTAAAAGTCGTCCTGATTGGTGAAAATACTTAAGTATTTCAAGCAGCAGACAAAAAAATTTCCAGTTGATTTCAGAAACCCGCTCCCTTTCCGCCGACTGGCTGCCAAGCCTCATCAAAGCAAGCGCCTGTGGGGTCTCGGCTAGCCAGTTATTCGGCAGGAGTGGCGCAATTTTCTTCCATCCATTAAGGAGTACAGGGAAAAATATGAAAGATAAACTAGTCTTAAATAGGGTTCGGGATAAGACGAACCTGCAGTTTTTTCTTTAAAAAGTTCCAGTTGATTTCAGAAACCCGCTCCCTTTCCGCCGAATGTCTGTCAAGCCACATCAAAGCAAGCGTCTGTGGGGTCTCGGCTAGCCAGTTTTTCGGCAGGAGTGTCGCATATTTCTTCCATCCATTAAGGAGTACAAGAAAAAACATGAAAGATAAACTAGTCTTAAATAGGGTTCGGAATAAGACGAACCTGCAGTTTTTTCTTTAAAAAATTCCACTTGATTTCAGAAACCCGCTCCCTTTCCGCCGACTGGCTGCCAAGCCACATCAAAGCAAACGCCTGTGGGGTCTCGGCTAGCCAGTTATTCGGCAGGAGTGGCGCATATTTCTTCCATCCATTAAGGAGTACAGGTGAAAAACTTAAAGGATAAACTAGTCTAAAACTTGTTCGGAATAGACCAGCCTGCAGTTTTTTCTAGAAAACATTCCTTTTGATTTCAGAAATCCGCATCCCTTTCCGCCGACCGTCTGCCAAGCCTCATCAAAGCAAGCGCCTTTGGTGTCTTGGCTAGCCAGTTATTCGGCAGGAGTGGCGCATATTTCTTCCATCCATTAAGGAGTACAGGTGAAAAACTTAAAGGATAAACAAGTCTAAAACTTGGTTCGGAATAGACCAGCCTGCAGTTTTTTCAATAACACAAAGTTGATTGGAACGTAAGGCACGAGACTCCTGCGGGAAAAGCGTGGCATGGGAGACCCCGCAGGCGTGCCGAGGAGGCTCCCGCCCGCCCGCGGAAAGCGAGTGCCTGGAGTGGAAATCAACGTTCCCATTTTACAAACGCAATTTGTAGACAAAAGGGTTCTATCTAAATAAAAACAAAGGTGATTGGAACGGAAGGTACGAGACTCCTGCGGGAAAAGCGTGACATGGGAGACCCCGCAGGCGTGCCGAGGAGGCTCCAGCCCGCCCGCGGAAAGCGAGTGCCTGGAGGGGAAATCAACGTTCCCATTTTACAAACGCAATTTGTAGACAAAAGGGTTCTATCTAAATAAAAACAAAGTTGATTGGAACGGAAGGTACGAGACTCCTGCGGGAAAAGCGCGGCATGGGAGACCCCGCAGGCGCGCCGAGGAGGCTCCCGCCCGCGGAAAGCGAGTGCCTGAAGTGGAAATCAACGTTCCAAAGTAACATGTTCATTCGTCCTTTTCAGCTCCTTACCCTGTTACGGATTTCCCATTAAGTTGAAATAAAATCAGTACAAAACCAATAAAATTTTTGACTTACTGTCAAAAATGATGTACATTACCTAATGGGCGAACAATTTTTATTAAAAAAGACAAAAATATTCGTATATAGAGGTGCATAACATGGAAAACGTGTTTGATTATGAAGATATTCAATTAATTCCTGCAAAATGTGTAGTAAATAGCCGTTCTGAGTGTGATACATCCGTTACTTTAGGTAAACATACATTCAAGTTACCTGTAGTACCTGCAAATATGCAAACGATCATTGATGAAAAGATTGCCATTTACTTGGCTGAAAACGGTTACTTTTATGTAATGCATCGTTTTGAGCCAGAAAAACGACTGACTTTCATTAAAGACATGCATTCAAAAGAATTGATTGCTTCCATCAGTGTCGGCGTTAAAGAAGAAGAATACGGATTCATCGAACAATTATCGAATGACAACATTGTGCCTGAATACATTACGATAGATATAGCGCACGGACATTCCAATGCCGTGATAAAAATGATACAGCATATTAAAAAACATTTACCTGAAAGTTTTGTCATTGCAGGAAATGTGGGAACTCCTGAAGCCGTACGTGAATTGGAACATGCCGGTGCGGATGCTACAAAGGTGGGCATTGGACCAGGGAAAGTATGCATCACTAAAATCAAGACCGGATTTGGAACGGGCGGCTGGCAATTAGCTGCACTTCGCTGGTGTGCAAAAGCGGCAAGCAAGCCAATCATCGCTGACGGCGGCATTCGCACGAACGGTGATATTGCCAAATCAGTTAGATTTGGAGCTTCAATGGTCATGATCGGTTCACTATTTGCCGGACATGAAGAATCTCCTGGTCAAACGATCGAGAAAGATGGAAAGGCCTTTAAAGAATACTTTGGTTCAGCTTCGGAATTCCAAAAAGGTGAAAAGAAAAACGTTGAAGGCAAAAAGATGTTTGTCGAGCACAAAGGATCTTTGGAAGATACGTTGAAGGAAATGGAACAAGATCTTCAGTCATCCATTTCATATGCAGGCGGTACCAAGTTGGAAGCCATCCGGAATGTGGATTATGTGGTCGTTAAGAATTCAATCTTTAACGGTGACAAAGTTTATTAAGAAGTAATCTAAAAAAACGGCCTAATCAATGGATTAGGTCGTTTTTTATCATTACACCTTTTTAACAAATTGGGATTTTAATTTCATTGCACCAAAACCATCTATCTTACAATCAATATCATGATCTCCATCAACTAGACGGATGCTTTTGACTTTTGTGCCCATTTTTAAGACGGATGAGCTCCCTTTCACTTTAAGGTCCTTGATTACCGTAACGGTATCACCGTCGTTCAAGGCATTTCCATTAGCATCTTTGATAACCTTCTTTTGATCACCATTTTCCGTTTCCGCTTCCACTGTCCATTCATGGGCGCATTCCGGGCAAACTAAAAGACTGCCGTCTTCGTATGTATATTCTGAATCACATGCAGGGCAATTAGGAAAATCAGGCATAAATTCACTTCCTCCATTCATTATGCCAATTTTAATATAATAATGGTTTACACACAACCAGTAGTTTATTACCTCCCTTGTCCCTCCCTTCCTCTAGAACCTATAAAGGTTTTACTATATACTTTTAAGAAAAAGCTGGAAAGTGCGGTGAACCCCTTGTTTAAACTTCTATTGATAGAAGATGATACAACGTTATTCAATGAAATTAAAGATAGATTGGCGCAATGGTCTTATGATATTTACGGAATCGGCGATTTTAGTAAAGTGGTTCAGGAATTCACGGACATAAAACCTGATTTAGTCATCATTGATATCCAGTTGCCGAAGTTTGACGGATTTCATTGGTGCAGAATGATCCGGGCCCATTCCAATGTTCCCATCATCTTTTTATCATCACGTGATCATCCTACGGACATGGTGATGTCCATGCAGCTTGGAGCTGATGATTTTATCCAGAAGCCTTTTCATTTCGATGTACTCATCGCGAAGATACAGGCCACCCTTCGCCGTGTCTATAATTACAATACGGAAAAGATCGAATTGAAAACGTGGTGCGGCGCCACCGTGGATTACGAAAAGAACACGGTTTCGGCCGAGACGGGCACAATCGAATTGACGAAAAATGAAATTTTCATCTTGAAAAAGCTAATTGAACAGAAAAACAAGATCGTAAGCCGCGAGGAATTGATCAACAGCTTATGGGATGACAAACGTTTCATAAGCGATAACACCCTTACAGTGAATGTGAACCGTTTACGAAAGAGGCTGGATGAACTGGATTTAGGGCATTTTATCGAAACGAAGGTCGGACAGGGCTATATCGCCGTGGAAGTGGCAAATGCATGATCGGAAAATATCTCGTGGAAAGGTTCAGCTGGATCACATTCTACATACTTCTTCATCTATTCATTATCTTTGTCGCCTATCTTGATTCGGCCATTCCGTTAAGGCCCATACTGTATATTGTTTTTTTATCATTGCTCATGTTCAGTATGTTTTTGATTTTCCGCTATAAAAAGGAAACCTACTTTTATAAAAGTTTAGAAGCACGGGAAGACAACCTGGATATAACGAATATTGCCGAACCAGAGAGCCCTTTCGAAAAAATCATAGAAAACAGCATCTTTAACCAAACCGAATTATTGAAGAAATCCGCAGCAATCGGTCAAATGACTTTAGAGCAGGAGAAAGATGAATTATTATCTTGGATTCATGAAGTGAAGACACCATTGACGGCGATGCATTTAATGATTGACCGCTTGGATGATGGATTGCTGAAATCACACTTGACCTATGAGTGGCTGCGCATTCATCTTCTTCTTGATCAGCAGCTCCATCAAAGGCGCATGCCTTTCATCGAAAATGATTTGTATATAGAGAAAACCGATTTGGAAACAATAATCTTTGATGAGATTAAAACGCTGCGGTCATGGTGCATTCAAAAAGGAATCGGCTTCGACATCCAATTGGATGTAACCGAAGTGCTTAGTGATGCCAAGTGGCTGTCCTTCATCATGAGGCAGCTCTTGACCAACTCCATTAAATATAGTGAAAACGCAGATATCATGATATATAGCCATGTGCGAGCCGGACAAACGATTCTGGAAGTGCAGGATTCCGGACGGGGCATTGACCCAAAGGATTTATCCCGCATATTTGATAAAGGATTTACATCCACGACAAATCATCGTGACAGTGCGGCAACCGGCATGGGTCTATATTTAACCAAGAATGCGGCCGAGTCCCTATTCATCTCCATTGATGTGAAATCAGAGCTTGGAACCGGGACGACCGTTACCTTGACCTTCCCAAAAAGAAATGATTTCGTGAATATCACAAGCATGTGACAAAAATGTCACATGCTTTTATTCTTTGTTCGTCCAAACGAAGGAAAAGAAATACATGGCCTTTTATAATGAGGATATAGAAAAAAAGGAGTGTATCCAAATGAATATATTAGAAGCGAAAAAAATCCATAAAAGCTATGGTAATAAATTCAATAAACAAGAAGTATTAAAGGGTCTTGATATAAGCATACAAAAAGGTGAATTCGTAAGTATCATGGGTGCTTCCGGTTCAGGAAAAACGACTTTGCTGAATGTCCTTTCCTCGATCGATAAAATCAGCAACGGCACCATTACGATCGATGGTAAAGAGATTTCAGGGATGAAAGAAAAGAATTTGGCCGAATTCCGTAAGAACCACTTGGGCTTCATTTTCCAGGAATATAACCTATTGGACACATTGACTGTCAAAGAAAATATCCTCTTGCCCTTATCCATTACAAAAACGCCCAATAATGAAGCGGCACAAAAGTTTGATAGCGTGGCGAAGGAACTGGGCATATATGAAGTGAAGGATAAATACCCAAATGAAATTTCCGGTGGTCAAAAACAGCGTACGTCTGCAGCGCGGGCTTTCATCCATGATCCAAGCATCATTTTTGCGGATGAACCGACTGGGGCGCTTGACTCCAAATCAGCTTCCGATTTACTGAACAAACTGAGCGAAATGAATAAAAAGCACAAAGCGACCATCATCATGGTAACCCATGATCCCGTGGCCGCCAGTTATTGCAGCCGAGTCATTTTCATTAAAGACGGACAAATCTATACCCAATTGAATAAAGGTGAACAATCCAGACAAACCTTCTTCAAGGACATCATGAAAACACAAGGTGTATTGGGAGGGGTTCAAAATGAGCATTAATCAACTCATCTTGCGAAATTTGAAGAAGAATCTGAAGAACTATTATCTGTATGTGTTTGCCCTGGTCTTCAGCGCTTCCCTGTACTTTGCTTTCGTCACCTTGCAATATGACCCAGCGCTGGATGAAGCGGAGGGTACGGTGAAAGGGGCCGCCTCCATCAAGGCAGCATCGATCCTGCTTGTTGCAATAGTTTCCATATTCCTTTTATATGCCAATAGCATTTTTATTAAAAGACGCAGTAAAGAAATTGGCTTATTCCAATTGATAGGCATGACGAAGAACAGGATATTCCGTATCCTGAGTGTGGAAAACCTGATCCTGTATTTCTGTTCCGTATTCCTGGGAATCTTTGTAGGGTTTGCCGCTTCAAAATTGATCATCATGATCCTATTTAAAATAATGGGTGTCCAGGCAATCGCGACTCTTAACTTTTCTTTTCAGCCGCTAGTGCAAACCTTGCTCGTTTTTAGCGCCATCTATCTTTTAATCATGTTGATGAATTATGCCTTCATTAAAAAGCAAACCATTCTATCATTATTTAGAGTGACTTCCATGACGGAAGGAAAAGTGAAAAAAGTTTCTATGGTCGAAATGATCATCGGGATATTCGGGATCGCCCTGATCATTGCTGGCTATGTCATTTCATCCAAATTATTCGATGGAGCATTTACACAGATGACCGAGCTTTTCATGGCCATGATCGTCATTCTGGCAACCGTCATCATCGGTACCTACCTATTCTATAAAGGATCCGTAAGCTTCATCTTTAATATCGTCCGTAAAAAGAAAAATGGCTATTTGAACATCAATGAAGTATTGTCCCTTTCATCCATTATGTTCCGGATGAAATCAAATGCGATATTATTGACGATCATCACGACCGTTTCCGCTTTGGCAATCGGTTTATTATCATTAAGCTATATCTCCTACTACTCAGCGGAGAAAATGGCACAAAGCAGTATCCCTACCGATTTTTCGATGACGGATATGGGAGATGCGGATAAATTCAAAGAGGCTTTATCAGACAGTAAAATTGATTATGACGCAAAGGTGATTGACGTCATTCAGGTGGATGTCAATGTAAAGGAAATAATGGAAACGAGCCTCGAAGGAGTGAACTTCGATTCGGACATCATGACCGTTCCCGTCATCAGTGATGAATCGGTTAAAGGAATCAACCTTGCTGAAGATGAGACCCTTTTCAGCGGATACAGTAGTATGATGGAGAAGGTCATATCCTTGAAGGATTCCGGAAAGATTGAACTGAAGGGCAAGAATGAAGTAATTCCGCAAACATATATAGGTTTGAATGATGATACCTTCCTGTCCTATTACTTCACGAGTGGCGGATTGCCCGTTGCGATTGTAGACCAAACGATATTCGACCGTTTGAAAAAGGATATCGACCCGAAAATCCAAAAAGTATCATCCGTTAATATCGGCATTGATGTGAAGGATGAAGCTGAACTTGAAAAAGCGAATGATCTATTCAAAAGGATGAGTTTCAAAGAAGAACATGTGAATGATTCCCAATTGGAAATGTTCAACACCCAGAAGCAGAATATGGGCCTTATCATGTTCATCGTCGGCTTCTTGGGATTAACCTTCCTCATTACCTCCGGCTGCATCCTGTATTTCAAGCAAATGGATGAAAGTGAAGGGGAAAAATCCAATTATACGATTTTAAGAAAACTAGGATTCACGCGTGGTGACTTACTAAGAGGAATCCAAGCAAAACAAGTTTTCAATTTCGGTATTCCTTTAGTCGTCGGACTGCTTCACAGTTATTTCGCAGTCCAATCAGGTTGGTTCTTGTTCGGGACCGAAGTTTGGACACCGATGATCATCGTCATGGCATTATACACGGCATTGTATTCGATCTTCGGAATCCTATCCGTATTTCATTACAAGAAGGTCATTAAAGAATCTCTATAATTTCGAAGATACTAAAAGCTCCAGGGCCAATGATGCCTTGGAGCTTTTAAACTGTAGAAAAATCCGGAGAAAAGGCAGTTCGCCTAAAATTTTTCTAAAAAAACATTCCAGTTGATTGGAACGGTGGGTACGAGACTCCTGCGGGAAAAGCGTGTCCAAGGGAGATCCCGCAGGCGCAAAGAGCGCCGAGGGCGGACCCCCGCGGAAAGCGAGTGCCTGGAGTAGAAATCAACGTTCAAATTGTACAAACCCTCAATGAAGTTCCAGCTGCTTTCAGAAATCCGCTCCCTTTAAAGTACCCCAGCCGGTTTCATCATTTCCTTGATCAATTCCCTGTTGCGCTTTTTAAAGATTTCATTATGGGAAGAAACCATCCCCACACCGTGAGCATCAGGCTGGATAAATTGCTTTGCCTTGTTTACGGCATTTGCAGCATCTTGAAAAGTGCCTGCTATCAGGTTCAATTTACCTTCATGCTTAAGGATATCACCGGCTGCGTATATTCCATCCATCGAGGATTCACTTGCAGGAGTACCTTCAATATAATAGTTGTCGGCAATGGCAATATCGACTTTACTATTTTGAAGCAGCGATGTATCACGCTCATAACCATGATTGATGATGACTTCATCGATCGGCAAGTAAGAAACTTCTCCCGTTGCGTGATTCGTCAGTTCAACATGTTCAATTGATTGATGATCATCGCAGGCGACCAATTTTGTAATCGTCGTATTCAAGAAACAAACAGCAGAGCTTTCCATCAATTGTCTTGCTTGTGATTCATGTCCTGCTAAACTATCTTTCCTGTATGTCAGATATACCTTTTTGGCGATGGGCTCTAATTCATTTGCCCAGTCTATGGCAGAATTCCCGCCGCCTGAAATGATCACCGTCTTATCCTTGAAACGATTGAAAGACTTGACTGTATAGTTTAAATTGGAGACTTCAAACCTTTCTGCCCCGTCTATTTCCAACTTTTGTGGATTCAGGATTCCGCCCCCAACCGCGACAATGATCGTCTTGGAAAAGTGCACTTGACCTGAAGCCGTATGTAAAACGAAGATGCCTTCTTCATTACGTGTGATTGATTCCACTTTCTCATTCAGGACGACTGTTGGATTGAATGTTAAACCTTGCTCCACTAGCTGCTCAATTAATTTTTCCCCAGTAGTCGGTGTCAGACCTCCAACATCCCAAATCATCTTCTCTGGATAGACATGAATTTTCCCGCCCAGCCGTGGCTGGTATTCAATCAGTTTAACTTTCATTTCTCTAAGTCCGCTATAAAAAGTGGAGTAAAGGCCTGCTGGCCCTCCCCCAATAACCGTTACATCAAATAAATCCAGCTGTTCCATCTACGTCCACTCCCCGGCAACCAAGTGTGATTGATTATCATTCTCATTTAATCGTACACTCTTTTCTCACTTTTTACAATATGGATTTATTAAAAAACTCTGTTCATTTTAAAAATCAACAGAGTTTTTTATTTCCAATCACGAAAACTTACCATTCATTAAGTACTCATGGATGGTAAATAGAGTATTACCATTAGAATGAAAAATCAGGTAGAAAATGAAGTTCTGGTGGGACATTGATGAATATTATTCCTAAATTATTTTTATCCTCTGTCTTTACATTATTATGACTGCTACGAAATACTCCTACATGTAAGTATCTTTATGCGTTTAAACATATCACAGCAGCCGTTATCTCAAAATTGCGTATTAGATTTATTTCTGTAGTGTAATATGGTTGGCGGTTGATAACTACTTCGTAGGTACTCCCACTTGCTTTATGAGTTGATATGCTTTCAAAGCCATTTCAACGTTTAATCTGTGCTCAGGATTATCAAAATCAAAATCAAGAATCTTTTTTATCTTTTCCAGCCGATGATAGAGTGTTTGTCTTACAACATGTAATTTTTGAGCAGTAAGCTTCTTTGAGCGATCAAGCTCAAAGTATTTTGCTAAAGTCAGAAGCAATTCCGTTCCATATTCCTTATCATAGGATATTAAAGGAGAGAGATAGTCTTCAATAAAATGTGCTGTATCTTGATCATGCTGAATTAATTGTATCAATCGAAAGATGCCAAGGTCTTCGTAAAAGGCACTTGTCGAAAACGTACGATAATTTAAAGCTAACTGCGCTTCTCGATAACCAGTATGAGCATCCAAAAGTAACTGGTATTGTCGCCCAACGCCTATACGGATTTGGCAAGATTCACCTTCTTTAACATATAGCAACGCATTGATCACTTTCAAGAAGCGTGCCTTAGAAGAATCGGCAGTTCCAAGATCAATAGCTAATACAATAATCTGATTTCTTACTGATGTGATATAGGGTGTAAAAGAATATTTTGCGAACCCAGACCGAATTTTTAAAGAATAATGATAAATAGCGGATTCATTTTCTTCATCCGATAAACCTAATGAAGACGGATGAAAAACATCTTCGATATCAACTATTGCCATTCGATAATGTATAGAAGCGCGCTTCGATTTTAAAGAAATAAATCCTCTTGCCTGTTCCTCATTATTGATGCGTCTATTAAGTAAATCATTTAGCCATGTAGATTCTAAACGTAATCGTTTTTCATCCAAATAATGTTTGCGCAATAAGTCTTGTGAGATTGCTAGAGAAGCACGATCAAGGATCAGGAAATCAAATTCATCCGATTCACGTTCTAAAACCATAACAAGGTACGCCCAGATTTGATCCATTGCTCCGATCGGTTGGAGAAGAATGGTATGGTTTAATGCCTTCCATTCAACGGGCGAATCATTTGTAATTCGGTCATGCCAGTGTTCTTTATCCTCATAAATCGTGTGAAGCAGTTTTTCCATAAATTCATTTTTCAATCCTGGAATCGAAAAAGGTGTTCCTTCTATAGGCAGATAGATTATTGGTGCTTCTGTCTTCTGTTGCAACAATTTTAAAATATTTGATAACCCATGAGTAGTGAGTGACAATGAATGGAACTTTCTTGAAATCGAATCTAATGTAACCAACTTCTCATGATGAGCATTAATGATAAACGAATGTAGATCCTGTGCTATTTCGACGAAATTTATGAATTCTTTGAAAATAATAATTGGAAAGTTATACTCATTTGCCATCTCGATCATTTCTTTAGGGACCTTTTCGAAGTGGTGTCCAAGTTCTATACATAAACATGAAGCGTTGCGTTCAATAAGATTTAACAAAAATGAAGTATTAGAGGAGTCTCTCCATTCAAACCCAAATCCGGTGGAGAGTATCAGTTCCCCTCCCTGAAAGATGGTATCATCAAAAAACGGAATTTCAAGGACATGTGTCCATTTGACTTGACGGTGCAACCCGTTTGCCCCCGCAACTACCTCCGTCTTTGAAAAGAGTGAGCGCTTAAGAACATCTTGTACTGTAAGCATATGTACCTCCTCATTTTATAATGGTTAGCTGTATCATCTTATTATAACTATACTAGAAAGTCTAAGCCCATAAAATATGGTACCCTATCTCTGTTTAACCCCAAGTAATGCGTTCTTTTACGTACTTTGATGAAAGACCTTAATCTACCTGATAATCTTTCATAATTCACACCATATTTCATCAGTTATATGTGTGCAGTACTGAAAACTTAAAATGACCAATAGATAACAATGGAAAAAAAATTTTCCCCAATGCTATATTCATAAAAGTACAAAATGGCCAAAAGTGCTTTGTTAAAAAAAAACTAATATAAATTTAACCTCGTGTCTAATGAAAGGGTTATCATTTCCCTGTAAGATTTTAGAATGTTCAATAAATTAAATGCAATTAAAAAGGAGAATGAACAATGATAGTAGGAGTTCCTAAAGAATTAAAAACTGCAGAGACTAGAGTAGGATTAAATCCAACATGGGTAAAAAAATTAACAGCTTACGGTCATGAAGTACTAATACAAAGCATGGCAGGTGAAGCTAGTGGTTTTTGTGATGAGAAATATGTTTTGGCTGGAGCAAAAATAGTAAACACGATTGACGAAATTTATGAGAAGGCAGAATTTGTTGTTAAAGTGAAGGAACTTCAACCCTATGAATACGGCCTTCTTAAAGAAGATCAAATGATAATGGCATGGTTTCATTTGGCGGAAGATGTAAATCATGAAATGACACAGGCATTACTAGATAAAAAAGCAATTTCATTATCAATGGAATTAATCGTTTTACCTGACGGGACAAGACCTACGATTAAACCAATGAGTGAAATTGCAGGAACATTAGCAATGCTTGAAGCAGTCAAATATGCTCAATATGGTTATGGCGGAAAAGGTATACTTCTCCGGAAACTGGCCGGTTTACCGTCGAGCAATGTACTCATACTTGGTGGTGGCAATGCTGGACTCAATACTGCTCAAGTTGCTGTGGGTCTTGGATTGAATGTAACAATCATGGAAGCATCAATGAAACGCATTGATTATTTGAACAATCAGTTGCCACAGGTGGACATTTTGGGTTGGGATAAAGATATGATGTTTGAAGAACTTATTCAAAGTGATGTTTTAATTAATACAATTTATCCGATGCCAGGGGTAACCGAGCCTCTCATTACACGAGGGATGGTCAGTAAGATGAAACCTAATTCTATTATTATTGATATTGCAGGAACGGGTATAATTGAAACCTCACGTTATACGACTTTAGAGGATCCAGTTTACTACGAACAAGAAGTCCTACATTACTGTGTCCCGAATATGCCGGCTCTATGTCCACAAACCTCGACAAACATGATGCTGATGACAACCGGCCCATATATTATGAACATTGCGAATAATGGTTTGAAAGAGGTTGTAGAAAATGATGTAATAGTAAGAAATTGTATCAGCACTTTGAACGGTGAAATTGTTCATCACGAAGTTGGGATCAATCATAACATGCCTTATACAGATATAAAAACGGAGTTACTATTGTCAAAATAATAAAGCGGCCATAGAGTCATCTCATATTCTACGTTTCATTAAGATTGATTAGAAATCAGTGTTGAACAAGTCGCTACTAAAGAAATTTCAGGAGTCAGTAAAGATGCCGGCGAGAAGATTTTTGCAGGAATTATCTTTGTTATTCTTCAGACGGAATTCCTTACGAGGAATGGGGAAACAAGACAACAAATTCATGGATAATTCAAAGTAGGCTCCCTAGCATCTTTCTGACTTTTTTATGATTTCTAGAAACCACCTATAAAAAAAAGATGTAATAATATTGATCCTATTTCTTGTAAAAAGTTAAATCAGGTATAAGAGGAGAGTATTTTACATGTCAAATTTAAGTAAAACGGATAGAACACTGACACTCATTCCAGTTGTATTGTTTGGTTTTTCATTTATGGGGTTAACCACAGCTTTTACTACGTATGGTATTGCGTCCAATATTTCCCATGGCACGGTTCCGGGAGCAATGATAGTTGCTCTAGTGGTAATGATGTTTACTGCCTACAGTTATGGGAAAATGGCAATTGCGTTTCCATCTTCAGGTTCTGCATATGTTTATACGCAAAAATCGCTCAATCCCTCTGTTGGATTTCTTGTCGGATGGGTGATCTTAATGGATTATTTATTTATGCCCATGGTGAATTATTTAGTATTTGGTATTTTTTTCTCGGCAGCCTTTCCAACAATCCCAAGTTACATCTGGATTTTAGGTATGCTCATCCTCGTCACTTTTATTAATATTAAAGGATTGAAGATTGCCACAAATGTAAACGCATTCATAACGATTTTTGCTTTTCTTTTTATCGTTATCTTTATAGGTTTTTCTATTAAGGAAATTCTTATGGGAGAAAGCACGGCAACTCTTTTATCTCTTGAGCCATTCCATAATTCGAAAGAACCCTTTTCTTATACAATAGCTGGAGCAGCATTATTATGCTTTTGTTTCCTTGGGTTTGAATCAGTTACAGCGTTTGCGGAAGAGACAGTGAACCCTAAGAAAACAATTCCCCGAGCTGTTATTTTAATTACTCTTGGTGGTGGTTTAATTTTTACAAGTGTTTCATATTTCTCGTATCTTGTATGGCCAGAGTATAACACATTTAATAATCCTGATTCAGCTGCCTACGAAATTATTAAACTTGTTGGTGGAAAGACGATGTACTCAGTATATCT
Source organism: Peribacillus sp. S4 (assembly GCF_046715815.1). Taxonomy (NCBI): domain Bacteria; kingdom Bacillati; phylum Bacillota; class Bacilli; order Caryophanales; family Bacillaceae; genus Peribacillus; species Peribacillus sp. S4. The sequence goes on from NZ_CP175708.1 coordinate 4,188,901, forward strand.
TGCGCTTTATGCATTAGCTGTATTGGGTAGTGCCATGTCGTCCCAGGCAAGTGCATCACGAGTCCTCTATACGATGGGGCGAGATGGACAGTTTCCTAAAAAGTTCTTTGGCAGCCTGCATCCGAGATATAAAACACCCGTAAATAATATACTGATCATTAGTTTTGTCTCTTTGCTTGCTTTATTTTTAAGTTTAGATCTTGTAGCATCATTTATTAATTTCGGGGCTTTTCTAGCGTACACTTGTGTTAATATTTCCGTAATTGCTCATTATTATATTAGAAATAGAGAACGTTCGGTAAAAGGAACTGTCTTATATTTATTTGTTCCTATTATTGGAGCTGCTCTTGATATTTTACTTCTTGTGAATCTTGATGCGCACTCAAAAGTACTTGGAGTAAGTTGGTTAATAATAGGCTTCATTTATTTACTTGTATTGACAAAAGGACTTAAAAAACAGCCGCCAGTATTGAAAATCGAAGAAAATTATAGTGTAGATTTAAAATAAAGTCACGCTGTTTATAAAAAAGATGAAGGCTCTTTTCGTAAAGATTGTTGTTTTTAAAACGAAACTATTTAAGGTTGATTGGAGCGGAAGTGCGAGACTCCTGCGGGAGCAGCGGGATAGGTGAGACCCCACAGGCGTTTACGCCGAGGAGGCTCACCGCCCGCCCCGCGGAAAGCGAGCATCTGGAGGGGAAATCAACCACAACTCACTACCTGGTAAATAGCAACAAAGTATGTGAAATCAGCCAAGATGAAAAACGGTTTAGACACAAACTATTGTCGGTATGAGAACTACAGGTCATTACTGTATTAATCTATCGAATGGTTATCTAATGAAAAGATTGATGTCGTAAGTCTATCCTCCCATTGTAAAAGAATAAAGAGAATAGAGGTAATAACCAGTCCAAAAGTGAAAAAGTGCAGCCATCCTTCATCCCTACTCAAGGGATGAAAGTTGCTGCACCTTCTCGCACTGAATGCGAGTTTGACTACAGTCTGAACTGCCCGTTCATTCCGGGGCATTTTCATGATCCAATTGATTAATTTACGAAGAGATATAACTTCCTATGATATTCCTCAAATGCCTGCTGGTCCTTTTCCGTGTAGTCCATCCACTTCACTTTCTTGCATCTTTCCTCTAATCTCTCATTCAGTTCATCTTCTATTTCATTCATGAAACGGATGATTTCCCCATAGGGCATATTGAAATGACGGGCTGCGAGCCTGGGCGGGGAATGCTTTACCAGCAATCTCATGAATTGATCGACCGTGTCCGCCTTCGATGCAAGATAATCTTCTTCGTTCACGATGAATTCATACACTTGTTTTTTGACGCCAGAAAGTCTGGTTACTTCGTCCCGCAATAAAAACTCCATTAATCTATCGTTCATATGGCTCTACCTCGAATTGGTTTATATTTAAATCCTCTTGGATATGTATGAAAATTCTATACTGCCCGATACCTCATTATGACATCGTAACGGCAAGCCATCAAGCAATTCCTCCATCAATGCATAAAGCGTAATAATTACGATTTAAAGATCGTTTTAAGTAAAATAACATGCATATGCTTTAAAAGTCAACGTTTGTATTGTGTGCATAGTAAGCATTCTTTATTGGCAAAATATGAGCATGAACAAATGGAACAGCTCTTTATTAAATTTGTATAGGCAATGAGAATAATTTTGTTAAAATTTGATATAATAAATGTAATATTTAGTCAATTAGTATCTTTTCCTAGAATTTGCTTTTGCAAAGGGGTAGAATGAAGCTAATGACATCTTATTTTTTCTAATGTTTCCGAGGAGTTATAGGGTGGGTATAGCAAGTACATAGTGACAGCTGGAATGCTGTCCGACATATCGGTTGTTTTCATTTGTTCAAAATAACAATGAAAAGAATAAGGAGTGATTTTTTGAAACCTTCAACAAATCGCATGTTAACCCGTATTAAATCCGTTTATATGTTCATTAGCAATAACGGTACGGTTTCTACTCAAGAGCTTGTAGAAGAATTTGGCATCACTCCTCGAACTGTGCAGCGCGATTTAAATGTCTTAGCATACAATGACCTTGTTCAAAGCCCAAGCCGAGGCCTTTGGACGACAACAAGTAAAAAGGTGAAGATGTCATCGTAAAAAGAACGACCACCCGAACAAGATCGATATGTAAAATACTTTGAGGCGGACAATATTATCCGCCTCATTTTTTGTGTCCAGCTATCATTCAGCCGGTTGGCCCACCTTTAACTGTTCAAGCTCCTCCGCCGTCAACTCACGGTATTCACCAAGCTCGAGTTCCTCATCAAGCTGTAAACTCCCCATGGAAAGACGCTTTAGGTAGACGACACGTTTGCCAACGGCCTCAAACATCCGCTTCACCTGATGAAACTTCCCTTCCATGATCGTTAGCTCGATATCCGATGTCAGGCCTGATTTTAAAATGTTCAATTCTCCTGGTTTTGTTTCGTATCCATCATCCAAGGTCACTCCGTTGCGGAATGCCTCGATATCCCGTTCCGTTACTTCGCCATCAATGACCGCAAAATATGTTTTAGGGACATGTTTCTTTGGGGAAAGCAGTTGGTGGGCAAGCTTTCCGTCATTCGTGATCAGCAATAAACCTTCTGTGTCCTTATCAAGACGGCCTACAGGAAATGGCTCGAATACCGAATCTTCCGGCTCCAAGATGTCGATGACCGTTTCTTGGTAGTTATCTTCCGTTGCCGACAATACGCCCGGCGGTTTATTCATCATTAAATAAATGAATTCCCTGTATTCAACCCGTTCACCATGAACCGTCACGTTTTCCGTATCAGGGTCCACTTGTTCCTTCGGATCCTTAATCAGCCTTTCATTAACCTTGACGGCGCCGGATTTCAGGAGCTTTTTCACTTCTTTCCTGCTGCCATAACCAATATTGGATAAAATCTTATCTATTCTCATCGTTTCCTCCTAAAGCCTTTTTCAGTAAAAAGCCTTGCCCACTTTAATGACAGGCAAGGCCAATATATTTTAATCGGGGATTCACCATTCAATACCCTTTTTTTTACACATCAAACTTCCAGCTTACAATCCTAATTTAGCTTTTAACCGATCGATCCGGGCACCGAACAAACGATGGGCAAGTTTGCTTTTCAAGGAAAGAGCCGCATAAACGAGCGCTCCAAAAATTGCACAAACGGCCACGATCAAAATCGCCTGGAAGCGCCCTTCCGTTGTAAGCCATAGCGATAGTAAAATGTTCATGCCCCAGGCAGCCAGTCCCATTATTATTGAAAAAACTGATATTAAAACAGATCTCCTGATGGTAAGGCTGTAACGATATCCAGTAAAGTAGGTAATGACATACAAATTCAGCAGCACGGCAGCCAAGTAGCCGAATGCTGTAGCGTAAACGGATCCTTCCGTTTCAAACAACTTGATCAATGGGATATTCAAGCTCAATTTGATTAAAAAGCCCACAAGCAGGCTGAGCACTGTATATTTTTGCTGATTGATCCCTTGTAATACAGCTGCCGAAACGGAAAAAAGTGCAAACAAGATGGAAACGGGCGCATATGCCTTCAGGACACTGATTCCAAGTGGATCATGGCTGTAAAAGGCACTATAGATCGGATCGGCCAGCACAGACATGCCAACGACTGCTGGAATCGTAATGAACAGCAAAATTTGAAAGGCTTGGTTCAGCTGGCGGTTGAACTCGTTTGAATCCTCGCTTACATATGCCTTCGTCACCGAAGGAAGAAGCGCCATCGAAAACCCGGTTGCAAGCGTCATCGGAATCAAGACAAGCTTCTGGGCATACACATTCAACACCCCTAGTGCATCCTCAGCAACATGCTGCAGCCCGATCGACGACATCGCCTTATTGAAAGACAATAAGTCAGCCAGCTGAAACATTGGCATCGCGATTCCGACGAATATGAAAGGAATCGACGAAAGGAATATTTCTTTATAAATCTCCTTCAGGGAAATTTCCATCGTTCCCCTGTCTTTCTTCATCAAGCTGTCCAAATATGGTTTTTGTTTTTTCCAATACCAAAATAACACCACTAAACCGCCGACAGCCCCGACCGTCGCCGCGAAGGTAGCTATTTGGATGGCTCTCACTAACTCTCCGTCAAGGACATTCAAAACAACATACACACCGGCCAGAAGGAACACGATGCGGACAATTTGTTCGACAACCTGGGAAATGGCCGTTGGTTCCATCGCTTCATGCCCTTGAAAGAAGCCGCGGATGATGCTCATGAACGGTACAAAAATCAAGGCGAAGCTGACTGCCCTAATGATCTCCGTGACATCCGCAGCATCTTCCGGCTTGACCCCAAAGACTCCAGTAAACAGCGGGGCCATCGTATAGAGAATCAAAAAAGCGAGAAAACCGGTGATTACCATTAATTTCAGGCTCGATTTAAATAACTTCTCACCGACTGCGTATTCCTCGAGCGCATTATACTTCGAGATGAATTTAGATACTGCAAGCGGCATGCCTGCCGTTGCAAAGCTAATGAAAATGGTATATGGAACGTACCCATATTGATAGAGGGTAGCCCCTTTATTCCCAACCATATGTTCAAATGGGATGACATAAAATAAACCAAGAATCTTGGAAATGATTGCTCCCAGCGTTAATATAAAAGCCCCTTTTAAAAACTTAGATGACATCTAATCCCTTCCTGCCTCTGTCAGTTACGTTTCACACGCTCTTTATCTTATCATATTAAAGTATTTTTTCTATAGAAAACTACATTCAAGTTTATCGTTTTCGAAGATAATACACAAACAAATAATTCCTTTTTTTCTACATTCGCAATCTGACGGGCTCTTGCTATATAATGAAGGGACTGAAAATGATAAAGTGGTGATCAATTTGAAATATGATGTAGTGGTAATTGGCGGCGGTCCTTCCGGATTGATGGCAGCAATAGCAGCCGGGGAAAAAGGTGCCCATGTATTGTTAGTGGATAAAGGCGAGAAGCTTGGAAGGAAACTTGCAATCTCGGGCGGGGGACGCTGCAACGTGACGAACAGGCTCTCAATCGATGAAATCATTCAGCATATCCCTGGAAACGGGCGATTTCTATACAGTGCTTTCTCAGAGTTCAATAATGAGGACATTATTCAATTCTTTGAAAAATTGGGCGTCGCTCTAAAAGAAGAGGACCATGGCCGGATGTTTCCTGTCAATGATAAAGCGCAAAGCGTCGTGGATGCCCTTCTGACGCGCCTGTCGAATTTAAAAGTAACGATCTACAAGAACTCTCCAGTTGCGGAAGTTCTCTATGAACATGGAAAAACCAGCGGTGTCCGGTTAAAAGATGGCCAGACCATTGACACGGATGCAGTCGTGATTGCAGTCGGCGGGAAATCAGTTCCCCACACCGGTTCAACCGGAGACGGCTACGCATGGGCTAAAAAGGCAGGGCATACGATTACCGAATTGTTCCCGACTGAAGTTCCCGTACTTAGCCATGAAACATTCATTAAAGATCGAACACTTCAAGGGCTCGCACTTCGCGATGTTTCATTGAGTGTCCTTAACCCAAAGGGAAAGGCCCTGATTACGCATAGAATGGATATGCTCTTCACCCATTTTGGCGTCTCCGGTCCAGCTGTTCTAAGATGCAGCCAATTCGTCGTGAAAGCGATGAAGAAATGGAACCTGTCGGAAGTGACCATGAAACTCGATGCCCTTCCGGACCGAAACAAGGAAGAGGTTTTTCAAGACATCATGAAGGAAATAAAAGCCGAACCGAAAAAAGCCATTAAAAACACCTTAAAAGGTTTAGTTCCTGAACGATACCTTCACTTCCTGCTTGAGCGAAGCGGCATCGACCTTCAAGAGCAAGGGGCGACGATATCAAATGAAAAAATCCGCCGCTTTGCAGAATTATGCAAGGACTTCCAATTCGGGGTGCACGGCACCCAGCCGCTAGAAAAAGCCTTCGTAACGGGCGGCGGCGTATCCGTCAAGGAAATACATCCAAAAGAAATGGCATCCAAACTAATGGACGGACTGTATTTCTGCGGTGAAATTCTGGATATACACGGATACACAGGCGGTTACAATATCACATCGGCATTAGTAACCGGCAGGCTTGCCGGCATGAATGCTGCCATGTCTGCCCGTTCATAATCCGTAAAATAGGCTGATCCGCTTGGATCAGCCTATTTTACTGCGATTTCGCAAGCCTATACATCGTGTTCGTTAGGCTTTGATTCTGGTGTAGCTGCTCTTGTTTTGGCCTTCACTGTACTTTTTCGACCAAACCGCGCCCGCCACTACTAGTCCGGCTATACGTTTAAAATATTTCTGGATGATAGCGATATGCTTCGAGGTCAATGGTATTCCGGCCCGTGAACGTGATGCCTTCACTCTCGAGCATCGCCTTCTGGTGTTCTGCAGCGCCCTCCGCTTTTATGCCGATTTCACCTTTGGCATTGATAACACGGTGCCATGGAAGGTCATGTTTTTTACTGCTAGAATGAAGGATCCTAACGACCTGCCTTGCACCGCGCGGACTTCCGGCGAGCTGTCCAATTTGACCATATGTCATCACTTTACCGGAGGGGATTCGTTGTATGATATGAATGACCCGTTCAGTAAAACTTTCCAAATACCTCGCCCCTTTATTCTATCCGTTTGCTAATATCGTGATTTTTTCATCGGTAATCAGGACTCCATGATGTTTGATCAAGTTTGTTTTAAGCTCGGCAGGCACTCTACAGTCATCGTATGCACATACAGAAATCAATCCTCTTTCCTTGATCAATTTGTCGATCCCTTTTTCATATTCGCCTATCGCAAAGCTGACTTGATCGTCATGGCCCCATTCAACATGGCCCCAAGTCCGGATGTGCTGATTGCGTTTAGTGTATACATCGATATTTTCCAAGAAATAATCAACCATCGTCGAAGGATGGAAGTCTCCATGAAAACAATAAAAATCAAAATTATTCATAAGATGCACTTGCTCCAATTGCTCCTCATTTAAATGAATCTGCAATTTCTTGTACACGAAAGGAAAGATGCGGTCGTTTTCGACGACCAGGATATGATCTCCCTGTTGAACACCGGTAATGATGAAAGTTGCCTCATTTTCAATGTATGACTCCAATTCATCAAAACAGTATAAAATATGGCCACCATCCGACTGCTGTATATTTTCTATTAATTGTTTCATTTTATTATCCAAAATGAATCTCTCCTTTAATACACCAGTCCGTACTATGTATTATGTATAACTTTACCCATTATCTCCGTGTTTGTAAAATTCATAGAAGAATATAATCAGTTTTCCCTAATGTCATGTTAAGATCTGGAATTTAGTCGAGTCGAATTATGGCTGCTTTCAGTCCACTCTTAAAAAGACCTAGGCAGCCCAATCCGGATCGGTACTTCATGCATTGTCCCTTTTGATGTTCACTCTTAAATCACGGGATAGTACGGCACATAGCGCGGGTTATAATAATATGGCGGTCTTGGTCCAATAAGCGGCAATTCAAAGGTATTTGGGTTGGAGTCATATAACAACTCCACCTTTTCATCCGATTGTTCGACCAATAACCACTTCACTTCTTCGCTATAATAATATGGCATATAGAGGCCTCCAAAAACTTTTTTCTCCCCTTCAGCATATTCGAGCCGCACGGCAACGAGCCCGTCCCGATACATGTTCTTCATGCACGGCATATGCCTGATCATCATAAAGTAATCCGACTAAATTCTTTATTAGGAGGACCCCTCATGGCAGAAGATAATAAAAAGAAATCATCCGGTAAAAGCTATCCCATGCATCCGAATTATGGGAAGATCACCCGTTATCAAGACGTACCCATCACTGTTCCGGAGCAACGCCAATTTCGCCAACCCGGTGTAGAAAAATTAATGGTGCCCAGGCCCATCATCGAAAACCCCAATTATAGGGGCAGCGGGAAATTAACAGGTAAAGTCGCATTGATAACCGGCGGAGACAGTGGGATTGGCGCTGCGGCTGCCATTGCTTTTGCTAAAGAAGGGGCAGATGTTTCCATCGCTTATTTGGATGAACATGAGGATGCCAATCGGACTAAAACGAGAATTGAAGAGCTTGGGCAACGTTGCTTACTGCTGCCTGGGGACTTAAGGGATAAGCAGCAATGCATCGATATCGTGGAAGACACCATCGAAACATTTGGAAAGCTCGATATTCTTTGTAACCACGTGGGCATTCAATTTCAGCAATTAAGCTTGCTTGATATTACGGATGAGCAATTCGATGATACCTTTAAAGTGAATATCTATTCCCACTTCTACACGACGCGTGCTGCCCTTCCCCATTTAAAAGCAGGGTCCTCCATCATTAATACATCTTCTGTCGTGACGTTTAATGGGAATAAGCAATTAATTGATTATACGGCGACTAAAGGGGCCAACATTGGTTTTACCCGTGCCTTGGCAAACAGTCTTGTCGATCAAGGCATCCGTGTGAACGCCATTGCGCCCGGAAGGTTTTGGACACCCCTCATCCCGGCAAGTTTCTCGGCAGACGAAGTGACACAAGTCGATAATCCGATGGAGCGTCAAGGCCAGCCATTTGAACTGGCTCCCACCTTTGTCTATCTCGCCTCTGATGATTCCCGTTTTGTGACAGGACAAACACTTCATGTCAATGGCGGGGAAGCGACATCGTCCTAATTTCCACAACGAACATGCCCCCTTCCGAGGAAGTCCAGACGGAAAAAGACTACCTTTGATTGCCCGTCAGCAAGCAATAGGTAGTCCATTATTGATTATCGGGCCAGCCGGCCTTTATTTTTTTTTATAAATGATCATCGCACTGAAACAGTAGATCTGTTCCTCTTCCTCTTCACCTGTAGTGGCGACATTGTATTTGATATCGACGATTTGATTATCACGAATGTCTTCCAGGAAAAAGTTCATTTCATCCTCTAGGTCCTTTTCATGCTCATAATCAAATAATTTCACTTGTATCATCGGCTCTCCCCGCCCTTTTACTATAATGATAGTTATTGTGCAGGATGCCCTTTTCACTTGATTTTTATACTTGATTTTTTAGTGAAGCGGATAATATTTTAACCACTTCATCCCCGACTTCCTCTGTAGAAGCTGCCCCGCCCATATCAGGAGTCAGCACCTTTTTATCGACCATCGCCTGTTCAATCACGTCCAACACTTTCGCACCCCAAACCTCATGTCCAAAGAAATCGAGAATCTGACTGGCAGACCATATGGCCGCAAGTGGATTGGCGATGCCTTGATGTGCTATATCCGGGGCTGAACCATGAATCGGTTCGAACATCGAAGGATAAATCCGTTCCGGGTTTAAATTGGCACCGGCCGCCAGTCCCATCCCGCCTGCAATGGCAGCACCTAAATCCGTTATGATGTCACCGAACAAATTGGAGGTGACAACGATTTGAAACCGTTCGGGCTGTTTGACAAAATACATGCTTGCCGCATCGACCAGATAGGAATTCGTTTCTACTTCCGGATACTCCTTTCCAATTTCTTCAAAAACCTGATCCCAAAAAACCATTGAATAATTCAATGCGTTCGCCTTGCTTATGCTCGTTAGCGTCCTTCCTGTCTTGCGCGCCAGTTCATAAGCATAACGGATGATCCTCTCGGTTCCCTTTCGTGAAAAGACCCCCGTCTGCAGGACGACTTCTTCCGGCTTGCCTTTAAAAAGCCAATCACCTGCACCGGAATATTCCCCTTCACTGTTTTCACGGATGACAATCATATCGATTTGGTCACGGGTCACGTCTTTTAATGGACAGGGTGCACCTTGAAGCAATTTAACGGGTCGAACATTCACATATTGGTCAAATCCCTTTCTGATCTTCAGCAGAAGTTCACGTAAGGAAATATGGTCCGGGACACCAGGATAACCGACAGCCCCCAGATACACGGCGTCAAACTTCATCAGTTGTTCCAGTCCATCGTCAGGCAGCATTTTGCCGTGCTCAAGGTAATATTCACAGCCCCATGGAAAATAGGTGAACTGGAAAGAAAAATCACCGGCAATTGCCGCCACTTCTTTAAGGACCTTTACACCCTCATTAATCACCTCAGGGCCAATTCCGTCACCCGCAATGACCGCAATTTTATGAACATTCATTCTCCAACTCTCCTTTTTCTATATTTTCTGACTTCAGCACCCTAATTTTAACATAAAACGTTTGCATCCCCGTAAGTGAGGTTCATATAGAAAAAAGAGTCCTTTCATGATGAAAGGACTCTTTTTTTCACGACTTCAAATATGCACGTCTTTCCGCATATTCACGGCATTGTGAACAAACCATGATCTTTTTTCTTTCTTCATTCAAATAAGCCGTCACATTCCTGGATTTACGCTTACGAAAGTAACAGGCCATTTTGAAGAGCTTCACTTAACGATGACTTCGCCGTCCCATTCAAGCATTCCGCCAACCATGTTTGCCACTTTATATCCTTGTTCCTGAAGATAATGGCATACATTTTCACTGCGGCGTCCTGAACGGCAGATAAAGATATATTCTTTTTCTTTATCAAAATAGTCAAGGTTCGCCGGGATATCATTCATGCGAATATGTTTCGCGCCTTCGATCATTCCCTCTTGCACTTCTTCGTCTTCACGAACATCGACAAGTTCCATCGCTTCTCCTGCCTCAAGCTTAGCTTCCACTTCTTCCGTTGTAATGATTTTGATTTCTTCCATAATTAGCACCTCGAATTATCGTTTGATTTATCTTTTTCATTATAGCAAAATTTCCAGTCAAACATCACGTAATGGATTCGCATATGCAAATTCCCTCATGCACTGAATGAAAAAAACGCCAGCGAATATAATATTCGCGGCGTTTTAAAAATCCGTATCAATGCTTGAATCCAAGTTGATATTGTTTAGGGATCTCCGTTTTTATATTCAAAGCTTTAGATGCTTCAAGTGCCCAATAAGGGTTTCGCAGCATTCCTCTGCCGACAGCGACCAAATCTGCTTCTTCATTGCCAATGATTGAATTTGCTAGAATCGGATCATCTAAACGACCTACTGCAATCACCGGAATATCCAAAGCTTTTTTGATTTCCCTGGCCAACGGAGTTTGATAGCTGGCATGGGTACCAGGTCTTCCGTCTGCTCCAATCGGGCCTTCTCCTCCAGAGCTTACATGGAACATATCGACGCCTGCTTCTTTAAAGACTTGTGAAAATGCAATGCTTTCCTCAATACCATATCCGCCTTCAACGTATTCTTTTGCAGAAATGCGCATGATTAAAGGCATGTCGGCAGGCATTTCGCTTTTCACTGCTTTAATGACTTCCACTCCGAATTTAGTCAGGTCCCTTCCATATTCGTCATCACGTTTATTCGTAAGCGGTGATGTGAATTGGTGGATTAAATACCCGTGTGCACCATGTAATTCGATTACGTCAAATCCTGCTTGAACTGCCCTTCTGGCCGATGCCCGGAATTTATCGACCATTTCCTTCACTTCTTCCGTTTCTAAAGCCCTTGGTGTTTTATACGTTTCATCAAACGCAATGGCTGAAGGTGCCACCGGCGGTTCCGCATCCTCCGCTTTACGGCCTGCATGGGCAATTTGTATCCCGATTTTTGCACCGTATTGATGAACTTCCTTAACGATGTTGGAGAAAGCCCCAATTTGATCGTCGGACCATAATCCAAGATCGCGATTCGAAATGCGCCCATCAGGCTCCACATCAGTCATTTCCACTATGATTAACCCCGTGCCGCCAACTGCCCTGCTTACATAATGTTGCTGGTGCCAGTTCGTTGGTATACCATCTTCCGCTTCGACGGAGTATTGGCACATCGGCGGCATGACGATCCTATTTTTAAGTTCAAGTTCTTTTATGCGATAAGGTGAAAATAAATCATTCATCATTCTTCATCTCCTTTTTATATAATGCATGCACATGCATTTATATCATCCCAGTAATACTGTGTCAACTAATCGGATTCCCCAAGCTTTCAGTGTAAATTCCGGTGCGAAATTCATAAAAAAAGAGAAAGACGGATATCCCGTTCCCTGACTGTGGACAAACTGGAATAATTAAGATTGCCTACATTTTTTTTAAGGGAGTGTAATATGAATGTTGATTTTCACTCCAGGCACTCGCTTTCCGCGGGCGGTCCGGGAGCCTCCTCGGCGCAAGCGCCTGCGGGGTCTCCCTTTGACTCGCTTTTCCCGCAGGAGTCTCGCACCTTACATTCCAATCAACTTTGTGTTAAAAGATATGTCCTCTTTAGTCTATAAACTCAGAAGGATATCTCGTCCCTCTCCTTCCTACTAATTAAAAGTCGAAATTATCAGGATCTGGACCAACACGGTGATTCTGATTCAATCCATCAATTTGGTTCATTTCCTCTTCGGTCAATTCGAAATCGAATACAGTTGAGTTTTCGACAATACGATGTTCTTTAGTTGATTTCGGAATCGTTACAATCCCATTTTGTAAATCCCAGCGTAAAATGACTTGTGCAACAGATTTGCCATGCTTGGTTGCAATAGCTTGCAAAACTTCATTATCAAGAAGTTCACCTTGCATCAAAGGAGACCATGCTTCAAGTTGTATTCCTTGTTCCTTACAGAATGCCTGAACTTCTTTTTGAGTTAAACGCGGATGGCATTCCACTTGATTGACCATCGGCTTCACTTCTGCATCTTCCATCAAATCTTTTAGGTGGTGAATCTGGAAATTGCTCACACCGATCGCTTTCACTTTTCCTTCTTTATATAGAGTTTCCAACGCTCTCCAAGCTTCTTTATATTTTCCTTCCACTGGCCAATGGATAAGATATAAATCCAGGTACTCCAAGCCAAGTTTCTGTAAGCTTTTTTCGTAAGCTGCAATTGTCGATTCATAGCCTAAATCGGCATTCCAGACTTTGGATGTTACGAATAAGTCTTCCCTTGAGATTCCAGCTTCTTTTAAGCCCTCACGAATCCCTTGTCCGACCCCTTCTTCATTTTCATAAATGGCAGCCGTATCGATGCTGCGATAACCATGTTTAATGGCCACTTTAACTGCATTTACCAGCTCCGGTCCTTCTTCCACCTTAAATACGCCCAATCCGAACCAAGGCATTTTGACGCCGTTATGCAATGTAGTTGTATCTTGTAAGTTTTTCACCATAATACTCTACCTCCAAATGATTGTTTTTATAGATTGTAATGCGCTTTAAGTATCAGTATCATTACATCCCTTCAGGGAACCTTCCATCATTCGCTGAAGGGATGCAATGATACTTTTCATTGATACCCTATACGCATAGCATACTTTTTCTAAGATGCATCACTTTTTTAATCCTATGCTATTTTGTCCGTTCCCTTGGTACGGTCTTTACTTTCCAGGGCCCGGCTCCAAGCTGTTAAAATCACTGCTGCAAACACCATGACTCCACCTATCCACGCTGTATGGATCAATCCGATCGAATCCGTTATCACCCCTCCTAAGTAGGCACCAATGGCGATACCCGCATTGAAGGCGGCAATATTGATGGCTGACGCCACGTCCACTGCACTCGGCACGAAACGCTCCGCTAACATGACGACATACACTTGAAGCCCCGGAACATTCATGAATGCAAACAATCCCATTAAAATGATCGTAATTAAACCAGCTACCTTGAACGGTGCCGTGAAAGTCAACACCACAAGTACAATGGCCTGAATAAGAAACATATAGAATAGGGCATTAATAGGATTGCGATTGGCGAATTTCCCGCCAAGGGTATTTCCTATTGCTATGGCTACTCCATATATTAACAAAATCAAGGCCACAGTTCCTTCTTTAAACCCTGTCACTTCCTGAAGTAATGGCGACAGGTACGTGAAGACAACGAATGTACCGCCATACCCTAACGCCGTAATGATGAATACTAGCAGCAAACGCCCATTCGTCACCAATTTGATTTGGTCACGGAAAGTGGTCCGTGCCGCTTTTCTTAAATCCGATGGGACTAGAATGCCGTTTCCGATGAAAGCGATCAAGCCGATTGCCACAATGATGATGAAAGCGAATCTCCAGCCGAATTGCTGACCGATGAAGGTTCCAAAAGGAACTCCGGTCACCGTTGCCACCGTCAGACCTGTAAACATGATGGCGATGGCACTCGCCCTGCGGTTTTCAGGGACCAAATCAGCGGCAATCGTAGCGCCGATTGACATGAAGATACCATGTGCAAGCGCTGAAATGACACGCGCGATCAATAATACACCGACCGTGGTCGCAGAAGCCGCTAATGCATTTCCGATAATGAACACGACCATTATCCAAAGCAATAAAGTTTTACGCGACATATTCGATGTTAGTGATGTCAGGATAGGTGCCCCGAACATGACCCCCAAAGCGTATAAGGACACCGTCAGTCCCGCCGTCGTCACTGTAATGTGTAAATCCTTAGAAATGAGTGGTAATAATCCCACGCTGATGAACTCAGTTGTTCCAATCGCAAAGGCACTGATCGCTAAAGCCAGCAATGCCCATGTACTTCTATTTTTATTTGAAATCATATCCTCTTCTCCTTCTTGTCATTTTGTACTATCATTGAAATTGCCTGAGCAACTTTTTTTATAAATGGTACAGTGGAATTCGGTGTGCAAATGTTATTATGAGATATAATACAAATAAAAAACAGTACGTACTTTAAAGTGATATAGGCACCTTTTAGTACCTATAATGTAAGGAGAGTATGCAAATCATGCAAAAAAAGAAATACAATATATCCGTAGAAGCGACACTTGAAGTAATGGGCGGAAAATGGAAATGCGTGATCCTCTGCCATCTGACCCACGGGAAAAAGCGGACTAGTGAATTGAAGCGCCTTATGCCGAACATCACCCAAAAAATGTTGACCCAACAGTTGAGGGAGTTGGAAAAGGACGAAGTCATCAACCGGATCGTTTACAATCAAGTCCCTCCAAAAGTGGAATATGAACTTAGTGAGTATGGAAAAAGCCTGGAAAGTATCCTATCCGCACTATGTACATGGGGGGAAAACCACATAACAAAGGTGTATGGTGATAAGTTTTCCGTTCTCGAGGAAAGTGTCTTGAATGATCAATTAAAGTAATCCCAAATGAAAAAGATTAGCGCAATGGCTAATCTTTTTTTGTTTATAAAGACTTAACTAATGGCTCTTTTCGTAAAGATTATTGTTTTTAAAACGAAACTATTTAAGGTTGATTGGAGCGGAAGTGCGAGACTCCTGCGGGAGCAGCGGGACAGGTGAGACCCCACAGGCGTTTACGCCGAGGAGGCTCACCGCCCGCACCAAGGAAAGCGAGCATCTGGAGGGGAAATCAACCACAACTCACTACCTGGTAAATCGCAACAAAGTATGTGAAAACAGCCTAACTAATAATGAAAACTTTACCTTCGAAAGAGCTACCTGTTTTATCCCCTCTTTTTTGGTATAATATGTAAAGCCAAACATTTAAATTTTTTATTTTGTAATCGACGAAGTATAATAGGGAAACCAAGGAGTGACATATGAAAGTCTTATTAGAATTGTTACGCATCATATTAATATTCGGGATAGCCGGAACAATCATTTCGAGCATTGTAAACGGCATATATATAAACATGAGAGTGACTCAGTATGGCTGGCTAGGCTCGATTGCGATACTGCTTTTATTATTCGTCTGGTATAGAAATAAACTTCAGTTCAGTGGCTGGTATTCGGGAAAAGGGAAGGAAAAGCTTCCAAAAATGGTCTCGCAAACACTCATTATGTGTTCACTATTTTTGTTAGGTGTCCCACCTGTTTTAAGTATGCTGCAGACGGTCTTTCATTAATCGGGATTCTATATCCTGGATAGAGCAGGAGTGAACGATTTGCGTAAATTGTTTAATATTGTGGTCCTCATACTCCTACTCTCTGGATTATGGTATGGATATGGTAAAGATATTCAGGAATCTGGATTCAAAGCGGGGGTTAGTGCCTTTGCATCAGATGTTCGTTCATTTATAAACGGGCCCGAGGTTACGACAGCCTTGGAAAAACTGAGTACTGGAGTCAGCAGCCTGATTGGCTCGCTGACGGAAACATTGGATAACGCTTCTGAAAAAGAATCTCAGGAAACGGAAAAAGTGAAAAAACCGGCACTGGAAGCACCTGCTGATGCATCCTTTTCAGTCCGTAATATCGAAATTGGCGACACGAAGGATGATGTAGAAAAAATGGCTGGTAAAGCTAAGCGGAATACGCGGAATGAATATGGCGTGGACTGGTTTGCCTATCACGAAAATTATCAAAACTTCTTCATGGTTGCCTACGATAACAACAATAAAGTTGTTGGTTTATATACGAACCAAGATTTGATTTCCTCAAAGGAAGGTATTAAACGCGGTACACCCAAAGAAACCGTGACGGGGAAAATGGCGGAGCCAGTAACAAAACTGCTTAAAGGAAACGTCTATTACCAGATTCGAAGTGACGGCGGCGAATACGATATGTTCGAAATGGATAATAGCTATGTGACCATTTTTTATGACAAACATGAGAAAAATACAGTCACGGCAATCCAAATCATCGACGCAAAACTCGAAAAGCAAAAGAGCGGCTATTTTGCAGAAGCCGGCCCCGAATTAAAGAAGGGCTTTGAATATCAATTATTCGATTTGACCAATGCATCACGGGTCAATCATGATCTCTCCGTGCTAACATGGGATAAACGAGTGAAGGTCACCGCCCAGGATCATAGTGCAGATATGGCCGTGAATCAATACTTCAACCATACAAACCTTGAAGGGGAATCCCCTTTTGACCGGATGAAAGATGACAAAATCAATTTCCGAATGGCGGGGGAAAACCTGGCTGCCGGTCAGAATAGCAGTATCTTTGCCCATGAAGGCCTAATGAATTCCATTGGACACAGGGAAAACAAATTACAGAAAGATTTTGAATCCCTCGGTGTCGGAGTTGCCTTCGATGAGGAAAATAAACCATATTATACAGAGAACTATTTGACGAAATAAGAAAAAGCTGTGCATGGAAAATCCTGCACAGCTTTTTTCAGATGCCCGTTTTAAATCACCAAACGAATAATCCAACGACCATGGCACTTAACAGGGAAACAGCCATCCCGCTAACCAACAGCTTCCAAACATTCCTTCCGATAATGTTCGATTTCTCATCATTGAGGATGGAATTGAATGTTCCGTAGATCATGCCCACTGTACTGAAGTTGGCAAATGACGTCAAATAAGTGACAGCCACGGCTACTGTATGCGGAGGCAGTGTACTGACTTTATCCTTTAAATCGAGCAAGGCAACGAACTCATTCGTGGCAAGCTTGATTCCCATCAATTGAGCGACATACATGGCATCATGTCCAGTTAATCCTAGCAGGAATGCAAATGGACTAAAAATGACAGAGAAAATCTTTTGAATGGTCAATCCATCCACGAAGAAGCCGAAAATGCCGTTTACGCTAGCCGTCAACGCCACATAGCCGATAACCATTGCCATGATGACGAAGACCATTTTGGCCCCAACCAACATACTGTTGGAAATGGTGGAAAAGAAATCTTTACGTTCCTCTTTAGAAGGTACATAAACGACGTCTTCTTCTTTACTGACATCGACGGGATTCAGCATATTAGCTATCAGTAAGGCATTTAAGCAGTTCAAAGGTATCGCTACAAAAACATAGGTTGCCGGTACCATGGACAGGTAGGCTCCAATGATTGAACCGCTGATGCTGCTCATGCTCATGATTCCAAATGTCAAAAGACGCTGATCCTTAATCGCACTAAGTTGAAGGCGGATTACGGCCAGTGCCTCGGTATTTCCGAGGAACATCATTTGAATCGAAAAGAAACTCTCAAGTTTCGGCAAACCGGATACTTTTGAAATGAGCCATCCCACTTTATCAATGATCCACGTAAGTATACCGAAATACGATAAAACATCAAAAAACGTGATAATGAAGATAATCGGCATCAATGCGCTGAAAAAGAAATCCACTTGTTCATTTGCCATAAGCGAAGGAAAGACAAAAGAAATCCCTTCATTCGCACATCCAATCAACCAGGTGAAGAATGAAGCGATCAGATTGATGACCCATGCCCCTATTTTTGTCGATAACATGAACCAAGTGATAAGCAATTCAAGAACCAGCAAGGTAAGAATGGCTTTCCACTTAACGTTCCTTTTATTAGGTGAACAAAGGTAAACGATGCCCATAACAACTAAAACACCTAGTATATTCAATAAGAAATACATGCTTTCATCCCCTTTAGCTATATCATTTCCCATTCGTTTTTTTTATATAAAAAGCCCTCACCTTTTTACACCTTCAGCCGCAGCAAGAAAGTGTGAAAAAGTAAGAGCTTTCATCGAAGCATGTTTTTTAGGAACCAGCTTTTTTCAAGCGAACCAACATTAACCTGTTCATCTCTTCTATTTTCATACTTCCTTGTAGTCCGGCATTACGGCTGCCAGGTAGAAACTATCAGACCATTGTCACTGATATTATACAAGGATATTTTTTAAATAAATTTCTCAGGAAAGATATCATTTTAAATCAGTTTATTTTTAATTACAATACGTTTTAAAGTTGTTATATTAATATAAATTTTTCGAAAACAGTCTATAAAGTCTCCGAAGGGCCAATGTGGGTAATACTTATGAAGGAGCCGACTAAAACTATAAACGGCCCACTCTAAAGAGGCCCATTACTTCTCCTTTATTGGAAATAAGGACGTGAATTTTTGTGGATTTTTTTAGTAGCCAGGAAACTCTTACTGCAATCCAGTGGATTTTAAGAGCCATCATTTCCTTCTTCTTCTTGCTTCTTTCGGTTAAATTGATGGGGCAACGGTCCATTTCGCAGTTAAGATTACTTGATTTCATAATGGCTTTAATTATTGGAAACATTCTTGCCCACCCTTTATCTGATGAACAGTTAGGTTTGAAGGGCTCAATGATAACAACCAGTGTATTTGTCATTTTATATATAATTAGTGTGTTTGCAGGCCTTAAGTGGGGAAAACTCCGAAGGTTTTTTGACTCGGACCCCTTTCCGCTTATCGAAAATGGACAAATCATTTACAAAAGCTTAGCAAGGGCCAGAATCTCCATCGATGTTTTATTATCGGAATTAAGAAAGGAAAAAGTCGAAGATATTCAAAAAGTATCCCTCGCGCTATGGGAACCGGACGGTACCATTTCATTGTTTTTAGATCCCCAATATGAAGCAGTAACCCCAGCAGATATGCACCTGGAAACAAACGCCTTCACTTTTCCTAAAACGATTATTAAAGAGGGAAAGATTGATTCTAAAGAATTGAACCGGGGCGGTAAAGAAGAAGCATGGCTGAAAAACAGGATCAAAATAACATATAATGCCGACGTGAACGATATTTTATTGGCAACTCTTGATAATAACGATACCTTAAAGGTCTTTTTCTACAAATAGATTTGCAGCCAAAATAAAATCCCCTCAAGTATAGTGTAAAGCCTACTTACGACTGTAAGCTTTTTACACGTTCAACTTAAAGGGGATCAAATATATCGCTTATTACTCCGACCAATTCAGTGTATTCAAGAACTTATACACATCTTCATACACCTGTTCACGTTCCTTGCCCAATGTGATAATATGGCCAGACTTTTCATACCAAATCAAGTGTTTATGCTGTGTATCGACTTCATTGAAAATCGCTGTAGCACTCTCCGTATAGTCGGGATCATCCAAACGCCCTTGCAGAACAAGAGTTGGTGATGTGATTAAATCTAAATTTTCACCTGTCTCATTTATAATGTTCAACACATCTTTTAGTTGAGGCATTGGCTCTTCTTCAAGCAGCTTCACTTCCGCAGCAATTTGGTCTGCATCTTTGCCCTCAAACTTCTTATACGCCTGTGCATAATTGAGCAAGCGGTTCTTTTGTCGATCGATACTTTTTCCTTGCGTCGGAGCGCACATTGAAACTACCCCTTTTACAGGCAATTCAATTCCCACTTTTAATGAGAACACTCCCCCTAAAGAAATTCCTACAACTGCAATTTCCTCATAGCCTTCTTCTTTTAGGAAATTATAGCCATTAACTACATCTCCCCACCATTCCTTTGGACCAGTTTTAGCAAGTTCCTCGGCTGATACTCCGTGCCCACTATAAAGAGGTCCGTGGCAAGTATAGTCGAGATCATTTAAGTACTTCCCTAATTTTTTCATATCTCCTGTACTTCCGGTAAACCCGTGAAGCAGAAGAACTGCTCTCTTTCCACCTATATATGTGAATGACTCAGGTGCTTTCACTTTCATCTATCTAGGACCTTCTTTCTTTGCTCTTGTTGATAAATAGAATCTAAATGATTTTCGAAAAAAAATCAATTAATACCCCTTGAGTAGTGATTCTTCTATCCTATTCCGTATTTTCATTAAAACAATTAAATCATATATATAGTATC
The DNA here is from genome assembly GCF_046715815.1 of Peribacillus sp. S4. Classification (NCBI taxonomy): domain Bacteria; kingdom Bacillati; phylum Bacillota; class Bacilli; order Caryophanales; family Bacillaceae; genus Peribacillus; species Peribacillus sp. S4. The sequence goes on from NZ_CP175708.1 coordinate 4,209,340, forward strand.
CTTACCACACTCTTCACAACTCATCCGTTCCGAAGCACATTTTACTATGATTAAATTTATTTAGCAATCGTCATTTAACCATTTTTTTTAAGAAAAGTAAAATGCACCTTGTGATACGATGTACAACGTATTACACTTTAAAAATGAAAAGGAGGAGATTTTATATGGATAAAGAATTAATGAAGGGAAGCATTGACCTCCTTTTGCTTTCACTTCTATCGCAAAAAAAGCTTTACGGCTATGAAATAACGAAAATCCTGAAGCAAATGAGCAAGGGCAACTATGAAATAAGTGAAGGCACCCTCTACCCTGCCCTTAAACGATTAGAAAAAAAAGAATTCATAAAAGGACATTGGAAAGAGTCCGAATCAGGCCGCAGGAAATATTATCATGTCACCGAAAATGGACAAACCGAACTTGAGCGGAAACGCGAATGCTTTTTCTTCCTGGAAAAATTAGTTCGAAAAAGCTCACAGCAATTCTAAACCAAATAAAAAGCTTCCTGCACTTAATGGAACGGCCCAGGGAGCTTTTTTGCTGTTTTACTCGCGAATTCATGCGGAACACTTAGTTTTCGCACGTTTACTCGGGAATTTCGCACTGCACACTTAGTTTGCGCTGTTTACTCGTGAATTCGGACTGTTTACTCGTGAGTTTCGCACTTTTACTCGTGAATTTCGTACTTTTACTCGTGAATTCGCTGTTTACTCGTGAGTTTCGCACTTTTACTCGTGAATTTGGACTGTTTACTCGTGAATTTTGCACTTTTACTCGTGAATTTCGCACGTTTACTCGTGAGTTTCGCACGTTTACTCGTGAATTTCGTACTTTTACTCGTGAATTCGCTGTTTACTCGTGAGTTTCGCACTTTTACTCGTGAGTTTCGCACTTTTACTCGTGAGTTTCGCACTTTTACTCGTGAGTTTGGACTGTTTACTCGTGAGTTTCGTACTTTTACTCGTGAATTCGCACTGTTTACTCGTGAGTCACTTCAATCACGCAAAAAAAGGACCTAATCAGGTCCTTTTTTTGTCTATTCCTTTATGCTTGCGATAATTGGCGCAGGAGAGCTTCATGCATTCCCCTTGTACATGCGGGCCATATTTTTCACGAAAGGCCTCGAGGCAATAGCATTTTTCTTCTTCTTTTTTGGTTCCATCCATCAAGTGCATCCCTCCTAGCATTTAACTGGAGACTACACGTTTCTCCAGTTCTACGTTGATTCGTCCCAACAATATGGCACCAATGGACTGAATGATCGTTTTAACGATGATTTGGCCGATGACCGCAGCGGGTACCGCTTCCCATGGCAATATATTGGCACCCAGAGGACTTAGGCCAATCACGACAAATATCACCGAATCGAAAAATCCTCCAACGATCCCGCTGTAAAACACCCTCCAACTCATCGGGAGCTTTAAACGGGTATAAATTTCCGTATCCGCTGTTTCTGCGACCACGAAGGATAAAGCGGAAGCAAACACAATCAGTAACGTATCTCCTAATAAAAATGATACACATGCAGATAAAATAAGTGCAGTGACGATACATATATAGGTCTTTGTGCGGCCGAATTTATTCTGGACCAGATCTCGGAAGATGAAGGTTCCCCCGATGAGCAATGTCCCCATCGGGATGATGAACATGCCAAAATGTAATGGCGCAAAAGCTGCTGTAACCACATTCGCCGTGATGATGGATACTAAATACAATAAAATTCTTAACATTTCTTGATTCTCCTTATACAGAAAAAACAGCACCCTAAGAAAGAGCCCTGTTCTCCTTAGTTTTTTTGAGAGGGTAGCTAGAACCTCTTCCGCCCGGGCGGATTATCATTTTCCTTATTCATCGTAGCTTGAAAGCGGTTGGAAATCAAGAAGTTTCCATACCGTCGATTTTAGTATGTTTTCGCGGTTACCGATTGATTTAGCCATTTATTTCAATGTCCCTGTTTCCCCCTTTTGCCGATTTCTGTCGCATAAAACTGCTTGACCGGCTGTATACAAAAGCCGAAAATCAAAGATAGAGTCATGTACTTTATTTGGCGAGGAGAAAAAGAATGATGAAAAAAACTACGTTTGTCTATCCTATTTATATCGCAACCACACCAGAGAAGCTTTGGGAAGCCTTGACGAGTGGTGAAGTCACGGAGAAATACCACTTCGGATTACAAGTACAGTCTGACTGGCAAGAAGGGTCGGCCGTTCAATATTTGCTGGATGATGGGCGGATTACTGATCATGGGCATGTACTTAAATGCGAGCCGTTGCACCTGCTCTCGTTTACATGGATCATGGCAGGAGACGAAACACCTCGCGAGCAGCCCACACGGGTCACTTTTGAATTACAGAAAATGGACGATTCGACTGTGAAGTTAACGCTTAGGCATGAGGAGCTATTGGAGACAGATTTCGTCTATGATGACAATACCTTTGAAGGCTTGAATAATGGATGGCCAGCCCTTTTAAGTAACCTGAAGAGCTTGCTTGAAACTGGACGGACCCTGCCGCCCATATCAGTAGACTGGGATAATTAAAAAACGGAAACTATAAAAACACATCGAAAGAGAGTTGGGTTAGTTATGGATACTCAAATAATCACGAAATTCAAGATCGTCAAGCCAACGAATGAAGTGTTTGAAGCCATAGTGAATCCTGAAAAAATCGGGAATTTCTGGTTCTCATCGAGTTCGGAAAGATGGGAAAAAGGCCGGACGCCTACATTGAGATACAACGAATACGATGCTGAAGTGGTCATTCATGTATTGGAAGTAGAGGAAAATAGGAAAATCGTGTTTGCATGGGGCGGAAATGATCAAGAAACGATTGTTGCCATTACACTAAAAGAGTTGGATAAAACGAGTACGATCATTGAAGTGAACGAATCAGGATTGAGTGAAGATGACCCTGAAATAATAAACAAAATGATCGGACAAAAAGAAGGTTGGGTATATACATTAACCTGTTTAAAGGGTTATTTAGAAAATGGCGTCACTACTTTGAGAGCATCATTAGTTTTTTAATAAATTGCATAAACCCTCAATAAACTGGGGGTTTATCCTTTGCAACACTGGTGAAACAAATGGCATAATCCCACTTAAAAACAGTACTATATAGTTCAACCTAATAATTGACATTTAAAAATCCGTGAGCTTTCATCCTAATTAACCAGCGGTCAATTAATAAGGAGGTGATAAGATGTCGCCAAGGAAATCGGCAGGTCAAGAATTATCCAGGGACATGGTGTTGAATGAAGCTAGAAACCTTTTTGCAGCGTTAGGGTATTCGAATGTCTCGATGAGGCAATTGGCTAAATCATTGGATTGCAGCCATGGAGCCATTTATTATCATTTTAAAAACAAGGCGGAAATATTTTATAGTTTGGTGAAAACGGATTTTTCCGTTTTAAATTCTTCAATCGATGATATCATCCTGTCAGAAAATGACCCTTCCGTAAAAATGGAAAAGATTTTATTGTGCTTCTTGGAGTTCGGTTTAACCCAACAGAATCATTATTCCATCATGTTTTTATCGAAGGAAAAAGAAATTCAGCAGTTACTCCAATTCGATTCTAATAAAACATACGAAAAGCTAATCGAGTCCTTGACGGATCTAACGGACAACAAACTGAATCCTGCGTCCATTTGGTCGATTTTTCTTTCTCTTCACGGATTCATAACTTTTTACATTAATTCTGAACTATCTTATCAAGATGTAAAAGGTTTAGCCTATTTTCATGTAAAAAATATCACCAAGAACATCATATAATTTTTTCGAACATTATTGACCAATGGTCAATTAAACTTTGGAGGTTATGAAATGGTGAAGAAATTCCTTCATATTGAAGGACTTATGGTCCTTTTAGCGGTGATTTACTTCTATTCGTTATATGAATTCAGCTGGTGGATTTTCCTTTTGTTGATTTTGTCCCCTGATGTTTCCATGCTGGCCTATTTGATCAATGACCGGATTGGAGCAAAGGTTTATAACGCATTCCATACTTATATCTTGTCCATCCTCATGATTTTGTTAGCCATATTCCTAAAGTCGGATGCATGGGTGATGATTGGTTTAATTTGGACCGCACATATTGGAATGGATCGCTTATTCGGATATGGCCTTAAATACACATCATCCTTCAAAGCTACACACATGCAAAGGTTGTAATAAGCTTAAAAGGCAGTGTGATTAAACATCACACTGCCTTTACTTTACACACCCCGCTTGTTACCCCATATATAGGTATGCAGCTGGGGCAGGACTTTCACATCATTCAATTCATCATCCGCTATCACTTTATCAATTAACTCTTCGTACTTCTTCAATAGGCCGCTGATCAATTGACGATCATCCGCCGTCCTGCTGTCGTCATTGCCGACCTGCAGATAAAAAGGAATATCCGGGTAACGCCCATGTACATGTTTGGCATATTGATAATCTTCCTCGTTAAAGACGACGATCTTCAATGAAACATGGTTTTCTGGGTTTCGATTGGCAAGATTCGAGATGATTTGGTCAAGCACGGTAAAGTCCGTGTCCATTCCAGAGCTCGGCGGCTTAGGTGAGATAGTCAGTTCATCAATATCGAGAAACCAATCCTGCCATCGGCTCCCTTGTGTTTCGACCCCTATTTTCATTTTATTTTCATGTAAGATCGCTATCAAGCCGTTTAGGTTTTTCAGCAGGGCCGGGTTTCCCCCAGATATCGTCACGAAGGAAAAACCGGAACCCCCAATTCGCTTCAGCTCATCCCATATTTCATCGGCAGTCATCTGAACGGTATCTTCCTTACCTGTGCCATCCCAAGTAAAAGCGGAATCACACCAGGAACATGAATAATCGCAGCCGGCCGTCCGAACGAACATGGTTTTTTGACCAATGACCATTCCCTCTCCTTGGATGGTCGGCCCGAAGATTTCCATTACCGGGAGTTTACTCACTTTCCATCCACTCCCGTCTGGCTTCGGCATAGCTTGTCGGCGTTTCGTACAGTCGAACAAATTCGACTCTAGCACCCTCATATTCTTTTAATGAAAGGGCTTCGGCCATTTTTTCATAAATCCAGACAACCATATTTTCAGCTGTTGTATTCATGAGCGGCAGGGTTTCATTCAAATAACGATGATCCAGGTGGATTTCGATTTCATTTTTCCAGATATCCTTGATGTCACCAAAATCTATCATCAACCCGCGTGAATCCGTATACCCGCTCAATCCGAAAATGACTTTATACGTGTGGCCATGAAGGTTCTTGCATTTCCCTTCATAGTCATGCAGGTGGTGCGCCGCGTCAAAGGTGAATTCCTTACTTACGAGAACCCTCTTGTTTGTATACTTCAATTGGCTGCGCTGAATATCTTCATCTATTTTTTGGAGTTTATCCACTATCTTAAAACCGTACATCATGAAAGCACCTTCCGTCTGCTTACATAGTCATCCAGTCCTTTTTTCCGCAGATTGCATGCCGGACAATCTCCACAGCCATTGGAGATGATTCCGTTATAGCAAGTCAGGGTCTTTTCGCGGACAAAGTCGAACGCGCCAAGCTGGTCAGCAAGCTCCCATGTTTCCTCTTTATTAAGCCACATTAGCGGCGTATCAATCACGAATGACTGGTCCATCGATAAGTTCAAGGTCACATTCAACGATTTAATGAATACATCGCGGCAGTCAGGATATCCGCTGAAATCCGTTTCACAGACTCCTGTGACAATATGTTTAGCGCCAATCTGACTCGCCAGCACTCCGGCAAACGAAAGGAACAGCAAATTCCTCCCTGGCACGAACGTCGACGGCAGCTCCCCTTCTTCTCCGTCCGCCACTGCGATATCACTTCTCGTCAATGCATTCGGTGCCAATTGGTTCAGCAGCGACATGTCAAGGATATGATGGTTCACGCCCAATTCCTTGGCAATGTTTTGAGCGCATTCGATTTCCAAGCTATGCCGCTGATTATAATCGAACGTCACCGCTTCCACTTCTTCAAATCTCTCCAATGCCCAAAACAGGCACGTCGTACTGTCCTGCCCTCCGCTAAACACAACCACTGCCTTTTCTTTCTTCTTCATTTCTATAAAACTCCTTTTTACGGAAAAAAACAGCACCCTAAGAATAGAGCACTGTTTCTCCTTAGTTTTTTTGAGAGGGTAGCTAGAACCTCTTCCGCCTTAATGCGGAATATTATATTTTTCCAAGTCAATAGTAACTTGAAAATGATAAGAAATCAAGATGTTTATATAAAGTGAACATTAGACCTGATGGCAAATTTGGTTAACTTTTCATTACTTAAAAATCACATTAAAAATCCGATAAAAAAGAGTGAATAAAATATCGATAAAGGGGTCCAATAATTTGAAAAGCATTAAAGCCCGTATGCGGGAAATTGCTTTTTTCCCTCCCACATAAGGGAAGTTTCATTTTCATAAATTCGGGGAATATATAACTATACACAATAATGAACCATTAAAAAAGCAAATCTATCAAAAGCGGCTGGAAGTGAATATTTTCCTTTGTTTTCAGAATATTTAGTGTATAATGAATATAAGGAATATTTTAACTCAAATAATCATTGCTTCCAATACCCGCTTTCTGCAAATCCCGACATTCCCTTTCAATACCATGCACGGTCACTTACTCAGCAAGGATCCATTACATGCTTTTTCTCGAATCAAACCATTCACAACTTTATTCACACAAAAACATAATTTCCACTCCAAAATTGCAAAAAAAGGTTAAACTTCACCAACGATATGTTACTATTAAACTAAGACCTTTTAACCCCATAAGGAGGAATTCATATGAAACGTTTTTTCAAATTCATCGCAGATTTTAACGAAAGAAAAGCATTGCAACGGGAAACCAAAGAATTCTTTCGCAAAGAATACGAAAATTATATGAAGATGAATCCTGACAATCAACGTAAAAAAAGGAGATTAGCTCCTAGATTTTATGTGATTGATGGCGGTAAAAAGGACTCCACCCTTGAGATTTCTGAAAGAAAGAAATCAAGTTAACCTGGATTCCTTCCATTATCAGCTACCCATGCTGTAACTCAAGACCCACAAAAGGTAAATCCATCCATGATTAACGGAGATCCGTAACCATTCCATTCATTTACAATATATAAGCCGAAAGCCCAGATATGCTTCTGGGCTTTTTTTATTTTTCATTCATATATTAACACTATATCTATAGAAGAAACTAGGTATTTTTTAAAAGAAATGGGTTAACTTTAGTTCATTTCATTTTTTAGGTAAAAGGTCAATTATAGACCCATGGGTATTCCCGAGGAAAATACTAAAAAAAAGAGATGTGTTCTTTTACTCATCTTTGTCCATATTCAAAAGAGTTCAACTAATTGAGTCGTTAGATGCAATATTTCACATTGAATGACAAATCCATAAAAATTGTAACCTTTATGTCAAACAATGGGTATAAACAATTAACAAACTGTAATAAACCTCACTTTTTTAAAAAAATATTATTCAAATATAGCCATTATGAATTAGGTTCAAATGCTCATAAAACCATGTTTATTCTGACTGAAATGGGGCTTTATTAAACTTTCCATAATTTAGTGTAAATGAAACCTCGATTCCCTCGATTTCCAGCCATATCTTTGTACTCATAAAATAATTCATCCCATTAGATACTATTACACACTAATATACATATATTTGAAAAAGCTATTGATAACTATATTACGATAGAATAATTGGCTCTTGCCTATTAAGTTTAAAATCATGTAGTGTGTATTCAGTAATTCAAATATTTGAAAAAAAGAGAGGTTAAAAAAAAATGGCACCAATATTTATTTGTGCGATCTTTTTGCTTGGCTATGGCATTTTTGAACAAAAACGCCATCAGAAGCGTCTCGACTCCATCCCGGTACGTGTGAATGTGAATGGGATTCGAGGGAAATCGACTGTAACGCGTCTAATTACAGGTGTGATCCAGGAAGCAAAATACAAAACAGTAGGTAAAACAACCGGAACATCAGCAAGAATGATCTATTGGTTTACCGACAAGGAAAAACCGATTGTACGCCGCCCGGAAGGACCCAACATAGGAGAACAACGGCGTGTAGTTAAAGAAGTTGCCGACTTAGGCACGGAAGCACTGGTTTGTGAGTGCATGGCCGTACAGCCTGACTATCAACTAATCTTCCAAAACAAAATGATCCAGGCAAACATCGGGGTCATCGTGAATGTATTGGAAGACCATATGGATGTCATGGGACCGACTATGGATGAGGTTGCTGAAGCCTTCACTGCTACCATTCCCCATAATGGTCACTTAATAACCATTGAAAGTGAATATTTGGACTTTTTCAAACAAATCGCCAAAGAACGCAACACAAAAGTGATCGTTGCAGATAATTCAAGAATTTCCGAAGATTTCTTACGCGAATTCGACTATATGGTATTTCCGGATAACGCATCACTGGCCTTGGCCGTTGCGGAAGCTTTGGGAATTGATGAAAAAACGGCTTTCCGCGGCATGCTGAATGCACATCCAGATCCAGGGGCCATGCGGATCACCAAATTCGGAGATCGCATCCAGCCAACTTTCTTTGTCAATGGCTTTGCTGCAAACGACGCGGCATCGACGCTGAACATATGGGAACGTGTCAATACGTTCGGATACAGCACAGAACCTCCTATCGTCATCATGAACTGCCGTGCAGACCGTGTGGACCGTACCGAGCAGTTTGCTAGAGATGTATTGCCGTACATAAAATCCGAAATCGTCATTGCCATTGGAGAAACTACATCACCAATCACGAAGGTATTCGAGCAAGGTAAATTGGATACTAAAGAATATTGGGATTTAGAAAACTGGTCAACTGAAGAAATCGTGGCCCGTCTCCGCCCATTGATGAAAAATCGCATCGTCTACGGTGTCGGGAATATTCACGGTGCAGCGGAACCATTAATTGAAGCATTCATGAAATCTAAAACAAAGCAAAAAGCAAGTTAAGTAGGAGGAACCTTAATGTTTGGATCGGATTTATATGTAGCCCTAGTACTGGGAGTAACGCTTAGCCTTATATTTTCAGAAAAGACGGGTGTCGTACCCGCAGGACTTATCGTGCCAGGTTATTTGGCATTAGTATTTGATCAATGGGAAATCATGCTGACCATTTTGATCATTAGTGTCGTAACTTATTTAATCGTCACCCATGGCCTTTCAAGATGGGTGATTTTATATGGAAGAAGAAAATTCGCCGCCATGATGGTGACCGGGATTTGCTTGAAACTCCTATTGGACTTAGTCTACCCCGTCATGCCCTTTGAAATATTCGAGTTTCGGGGAATCGGTATAATCGTACCTGGATTGATAGCGAATACCATACAAAGACAAGGAATGCCATTGACACTTGGCAGCACGCTTTTATTATCCGGCATAACATTCGGTTTAATGAACGTGTACTACCTATTCTGAGGTGCAAAAAATGAAACGGACTTTAAATGCAAAAGAAAAAACACTTATCTTTATTAAACGCACGAAGAAAAAGAATCTTAAATACACTGGAATCATACTACCTATATTACTAATCGCTTTAGTCATTACCACTTGGATGGGACGGGCTGAGGAAGTGAAAACAGTCGCAACAAAATCCGATCAACCATTGACGATGACAATGGTCGGTGATGTGATGATGGGACGTTATGTTGAAGAAGTGACGGAAAAGCACGGGTATGAATACCTCTTCCGGTATATGAAACCCTATTTTGCCAATTCGGATTATGTCAGTGGGAATTATGAACATACCGCTTTAAAAGAAGAAGTATCTAACTACAAGGGAGCCGATACGCCCATCCGGTTAAACTCCAATACTAGCGGTGTGGCGGCCGTTAAAGATGCTGGCTTCTCTGTGGTGTCATTGGCAAATAACCATATGATGGACTATGAAGAACAAGGACTCCTTGACACGATTGATGAATTCAAAAGTGCGGATATGCACTATGTCGGTGTTGGATCGAACACTGCGGAAGCAAAAAACAGCATCGACTATGCGGATGTTAATGGCGTTCGTGTCGCAACACTTGGCTTCACAGACGTTTACGGTAAGGATGCCGTATCAAAAAGTAATAAAGCCGGACTATTGAACTCCAATCCCGATTTATTATTTGAAATGATCGGCAAAGCAAGGGATGCCAAGCAAGGCAACGCAGACTTGGTTGTGGTGAATATGCACTGGGGACAAGAGTATTCAACATCAACAACCGATCGACAAAAAGACTTGGCTAAAGCTATCATCGATGCGGGCGCTGACATCATCATCGGCCATCACCCCCACGTGCTTCAATCGTTCGATGTTTATAAAGATGGAATCATTTTCTATAGTCTAGGAAATTTCATATTCGATCAAGGCTGGACACGCACAAAGGATTCAGCCATGGTTCAATACCATTTAGCGAATGACGGAAAAGCTACAATCGATGTCGTACCGCTGCAAATTGAAGAAGCAACACCAAGGCCAGCTACCTCTTCCATTGACAAATCACGTGTTTACCGACAGTTGACGAAGGAAACGAGTGAAAAAGTCCAGTGGTCTAAAAAAGAGGATCGCATCGAGATTACCTTGGATCACAAGAAGGTAATCGATCATAAGGCACAGCGTGAACAAGAGGAAAAGGCAGCAATGGAAAAGAAAGCTGCACTAGAGAAAAAAGCAGCACAAGAGAAAAAGGCCGTACAAGCTAAACAACCGGGAATACAACCCATTCAGTAAGGAACGCTTTATCACTACTATTTGAAGAATGAAGACACACAACTTAGAATCTCAACGAAAAGGGGGAACAACCGATGATTAACCGTATGACGGGAAAAGTGCTCATATCCCTAAGCTTGCTCATATATATTGCTGGATGTTCGAAGACACCCCCTATTTCTGACACGAATGATCCGATAAAGAGTAAAACGGAACAATCATATGGGGTCAGTTCTTCAAATCCAATCGCAATAGATGTCGGGATGGATATATTGGAAAACGGCGGAAATGCGGCTGATGCCGCCATTGCGGTATCGTATGTATTAGGTGTAGTCGAACCTTATGGATCTGGCGTGGGCGGCGGCGGCGGTATGCTGATTGCCCCGGAATCCGGCGAACCCGAATTTATCGATTATCGTGAATCCTCTCCAGAAGACCCAAGTTCAAGACACGATACAGGGATTCCTGGCTTAGTGGCCGGCATGCAGGTCATCAGTGATAAGTATGGGAGCGTACCAATGGCAGACCTTCTTCAGCCGGCTATAGATTTGGCTGAAGAAGGATTTGAAGTCAACGAATCGTTATCATCACGCTTAGAAGCGGCTCAGCCAAGGATATCTTCCGATGCGACTTCACTTTTTTATCCTGATGGTGATGCCATTGAACCAGGCAAAACCCTTGTCCAGGAAAGACTTGCTGAAACACTGAAGGAGATCCAGCATGAAGGTCCTGATGGTTTTTATAAAGGCGAAATTGCGCGGGATATTAAAAGGGAATCAGATATCGACTTGATGGATTTAAAGCGCTATGAGGTGAAAGAACGGAAACCGGTCCAAGGAACATTTGCCGGTTATGATGTTTTTACCGCACCTCCGCCCTTTTCAGGAATTACCGTTCTTGAAATGTTAAAGCTAGCCGAGGAAATGAACCTAGGTGATTCTTCAAGCAAATCAGCTTATATGAAAGTCTTGGCGGGCATTACGGATACTGCTTATCAAGATCGGGCCGTCAATGTTGGAGATGGAATAAGTCACTCCAAGGCGGAAAAATTGCTCTCCCCCATTCACTTGGATAGTCTTAAAAATAAGATCAAAAGTGAAAAATGGGAAAATAAAGAATCGAATGGTTCCGAAGAACATGAAAGTACGACACACTTTGTGGTAATGGACAAAAACGGCACTGTCGTTTCCACAACGAATACGCTCAGTAACTTTTTCGGATCTGGGGATTATACAAATGGATTTTTCCTTAACGATCAACTGAAAAATTTCAGGTCCGGCTTGAACTCACAAAAGGCATATAAACGGTCAAGAACTTTCACCGCTCCGACCATTCTCAAGAAACCTGGGCGGGAATCGATCGGGATCGGCTCACCAGGCGGTGATAGGATTCCGCAAGTATTGATGCAGGTTCTTTATTCTTATACAGAAAATGAAGGCTCATTGCAGGATATCGTCGATCGTAATCGGTTCGTCTTTGATGGAAAGAAGATTTATACAGAATCCAGGCTTTCGGATGAAACTGTATCCGACTTGGAAGATTCCGGATACGAAGTCATTCAGAAGATTTCCCCCATGTATTATGGCGGGGTTCAAGGACTCGTTAAAAACGAGAAAAATGGACAAATATCCGGAGCTGGAGATAAAAGAAGAAACGGAAGCTGGAAAGCTCAGCAATAAACAGGCAATTCAGCCCCTCCTTTTCTAAATATCATATAAATTTTAGCGTTGTATAAGGGGATTTTGAATATGAATATCGTAAAAAAAATAACAAGCTGGGTAATACCTGTCCTTCTTGTAGCAGCCCTGCTTGTGACAATGAATACGTTTAAACGGACAGAAACATTAACACCCGACGAGCAAAAGAAAATAGAACTATATACGACAGTCGAAAAATGAAAAAGCCGGGGCATCCCCGCTTTTTTTATTTTGGCTGTTTTCACATACTTTGTTGCTATTTTCCAAGTAGTGAGGTGTGGTTGATTTCCCCTCCAGATGCTCGCTTTCCTTGGTGCGGGCGGTGAGCCTCCTCGGCGTAAACGCCTGTGGGGTCTCACCTGTCCCGCCGCTCCCGCAGGAGTCTCGCACTTCCGCTCCAATCAACCTTAGATAGTTTCGTTTTAAAAACAACAATCTTTACGAAAAGAGCCTTTATTTTTGCAGTCAATGGGTATGGAAGATTAGATACATTACAGATACGGAGGATTACCATGATTGAAAATAGCTATAGCGATTTTTTTGAATTGCAGGAAAATGAACAAGAATACCTTGATTACCGCATCATCGTTCATCACAGGAATCCTGATATTGCAGTTCTAGCCATCCATGGCGGGAATATTGAACCAGGTACGAGTGAAGTTGCAGCCGCACTTGGAGAGAGACTTGGTGCAAGCACCTACCTATTCGAAGGCCTAAAGCCAAGGGGCAACCAGGTCCTCCATATACCATCCCGCTTATTCAATGAACCGAGCGGCGTTTCAATGGCAGCGAACGCTCAGACCACCCTTTCGATCCATGGCCACTACGACGTACATAATGGGCTGGTTTACATTGGCGGAAGGAACGAACCATATAAGAACCTTATTCAGCAATGCCTCAACAAAGCTGGATTTCAAACTGATCATGCACCGCAGCACCTTTCAGGCATGAATGGAAACAACATCACCAACACATCCAAAACGGGCGCAGGCGTACAATTGGAACTTTCCACAAAGCTGAGAAAAAGCTTTTTCAAAGGTGATGACTTTACCAGTAAGAACAGGGTCAATCACTGTAATCTTCTTAAACGGTTCGTTACTGCCATTGAAAAAGCCACTCTTGAATATAAACAGGTTGAATGACCTTCTTAGTCGATGAGGCTTTCGGCTTGACCGAAGCTTTCGAATTTCTCGGCAAAATAACCTGACGAAAGGTTGGAGATATGAACGCCGGTGTTTTCCGTTGAATTGAGAAAACGGCCATCACCCAGATAAATTCCTACATGAGTCACACCCACCCTTGTTCCCGTGTCCCTAAAAAATACTAAATCCCCGGCCTTCGGATTATCGATTTTGGGCACCAATGAGAAGTAATCCTCTGCGGAATCTCGTTTTACAGAAAGGCCCTGCTCCTTCATGACCCAATAAATGAAGCCGCTGCAATCCATTCCGGTTATTGGATCTTCTCCCCCGAAAACATAGGTGAATCCGCGTAAAGTGTATGCATACTTGATGACATCATATGCTTTATCGTATGCAGCCTCCTGGTTTACATAAAACGGAAATAGCGGGTTGCTGTATAGTTGAAGGTACTGCCCCTGCATCAACTCATCGGTATTTAAAGCGTTGCGGCTTTTGATTGCACTCATGGAAATGCTGTAATGCTCTGATATACTATTAAGCGTTTCTCCCATTTGGACGATATGCTCTCCTTTAGGCGTGTATGTTTTGTACGCCACTTGGTATTTTGCAAAGTAATCTTCTGTGGTGGATCTCACCTGAACCGTTTCTGCACCATATCCAGAATTGACAAATTGGTTTTCGCCGACATAAATACCCGCAGTCACGACTTTTAAGCTGTCTTTTTCCAGAAAGAATATTATATCACCAGTTTTCGGAGTGACTGTATCCATCCCTTGCTTATAAAAACCATCTACTGTCAAACGGTCGACCGGCACATTTTGCCGGGAAAGCACCCAATGGATCAATCCGCTCGAATCGAACCCTTTTTCAGGCGTCTCCTCTCCAGCTGTCTTTTTAAACCCTATGAAAGATCTCGCATATTTCGCAATTTTTTTCCCTCTCTCCGACCATTGATAGATGGAAGGGATATACGCCGTTTGAATGATCGTCAACTTTTGGCCCGCAAATAACTTATCATCCGGTAAACCATTCGTCTTCATCAATTGCTCTGCCGATATATCATATGTCTTGGCAATCGATTCCACCGTTTCGCCAGAGCTTACAGTATGCACAGGATCTGCAGCCTCGGCCTTTAAACCAGGTAAGAAAATGAAACTAACCATGAATACCAATGTCAGTATCATACAGCTTATTTTTCCATTAAACATTTTAACCTTCCTTTATACGCTGAAATATTTTTATATTTATAATGTTCAAGTAAATCCCATCATATGAACCTTATATCCTATCATCCACTTAATCAGATGAACCTTAATATCTACGGTAATTATATTATCGGTAAAATAAATGAAACTTTCAGTCTACTTTCCCTAAAAACAAACAGTCAGATTCAATTGAACACCATAAAAGCAAACCTTTATTCCTATACCTCATCGATAAAAGTTGGAAATCGAAGAATTCCTAAAGGATTTTGTTTATCTTGGCAGTATGGATAAAGGTAGATTAGAGAAATCCCGGTCATGATAAAGTCGTTTATATACGGCTTGCCCTATTATGTTGAGGATGACGATATAGGAGTGAACACTTAGATAAAAATGGAAGATATAGTTTTGGAGGAGAAACGTATTTGAGGTTTTGCATGATAACAAACGGAAGTGATAACGAAGGCGACGGGTTTTTGATCAGGAACCCAAATCCATTGGTATCACCCATCATCTAGCAGAAGTAAATAAAGGGAACGCTAAATGGCATTTCCCTCTCTTTACTATGAATCTATCGCATATAAATTTGTGCAAGCTTTTAATATCCGTGCCGACTTGTCCGATTCCTATATATTATTCCCCTTTGTAAAAAAAGCATGGATACTTGACCCGATCCTCTAAATTGTACTTTTGTACTTCCATTGAATATGTCCACCATAAAGAGATGTCCCGGCGATTCACCTCTTTAGAATGATGTAATGGCAATCTAACAAAAAAGGAAACCACTGTAATGGCCTCCCTTTTTGCAACACTTGTTATTCCCTACTTCTCTATCTGGAATTCCCCTAGCGTCTGCTCCAAATTATTTATTAACTGTGTAAGCTGCTGTGTATATTGAGCAAGTTCATTGGAAGAAGCAGCTTGCTCCTGAATCGAATTGGATATTTTCCCTACGGAATCTTCCAGCTCTTTCATGGCTTCACTTACCGTGCTCACGGCATTTTTCTGATCCTTGCTTTGGTTCGTTTCATTGGTCGTTTTTTAGCAATTCCTCTGTATCTGACAGAATGCTTTGGATGATTGCTTGAATGTTTTTTGTAGCTTCTTTTGAACCATCAGCCAAGCTCCTTACTTCATTCGCCACGACAGCAGAACCTTTGCCGGACTCACCTGCCCTTGCAGCTTCTAAAGATGCATTCAAAGATAATAAATTGGTTTGTTCCGATATTTTCGATATGGCATTCGTGACCCGAAAAACAATGCCCATTGTAAAATGTGAAACGTTGCCTCCAGACACTCGCTTTACAAGGGCCGGGACCCCACTAGTGCATGCTGTGAAGGCTTGGCAGGCAGTCGGCGGTAAGGGAGCGATTTCCGAAAAGGGGTATGTGTAATGATTTCCACTCCAGGCACTCGCTTTCCGCGGGCGGTCCGTGAGCCTACTCGGCGCTCGCCTGCGGGGTCTTCCCTTGGCCACGCTTTTCCCGCAGGAGTCTCGTACCTTACGTTCCAATCAACTGGAACTTCTTTTTTAAGAAACATTGTAGGGAAACTGGCTCTTCTACTCCAATTCGTCTACAGTCCGGCGGTTCCATCAATTTTTCGGAAAAGGAAGTTTCGAATTGCTCTCGCCCGAACCAAGATTTTAAAAGTAAACTAGTTTATTCTTCATGTTTTTTTCCTATATCCTTAATCGATTGAAGAAATTTGCGACACTCCTGCCGAATAACTGGCTAGACGAGACACCGCAGATGCTTGCGTCGAGGAGGCTTGGCAGGCAGTCGGCGGAAAGGGAGCGGATTTCTGATATCAACTGGAACATTTTTTAAATAAAAAACTAGACCGACATTAGAATATCTCGGTCTAGTGAATTCGAAGCTGATTCTTTTCATGAAGGAAAGGTGATAACTCATTTTACTTTCTACCCGTCTTGGTGAATTGCTGACCAATTGCACCTATTATTAAAATGATGATCGAAATGAGACTGTAGTCCTTAAAAAAGGTCGTAAATGGAAATTTCCAGAAATAAGAACAGCATCGTAATCAATCGTCCTATAAGCAGAATCATTCCGATAACTACCATCCAATTAAATAAATTTCCAAAAAAACCCACCTTTTCCTCCCTTATGACTTTCATGTATCATCTTTCTACAAGAATAAATATCCGGCATGCGGAAAAACCCTTCAGCCTGACATGTCGTTCCTTTCCCCATTACTCGGAGGCACATCACTTCGGCTTTGGCCGAAATTCATCGTTCCGTTTCCTTATATATCCTGCTGCATGTCACACATCCATTATCCATCCATTCGTTTGACGGCGGCCATATATTCCTTATGCCATTTTTCCCATTCATCCATCGGGAAGTCCTGATGGTGTCCATCAAGTAAATCACTAAACATTTCAAGGCAAATATGCCAGCCTGCCAAATCTTTTGATGTATGATCATTAACTGGCGTGATGGATTCTTTCAATACTAATGAGCATCCATCCTTTTCAGGGGATACCTCGAAACGAACCCAGCCGTCCCCCCATTCAAAATCTAAAACGGCAGATTCCCGGAAGTCCCTGATCTTCATATCAAAAGATTTCCCTGACCCATCATTGAAATTGAATTTTATCGTCCCATCTTTTCGGAGGTCCTTCATTTCCAGGTTGGACATCCACTTTTCCACCTTATCATTCTCCGTTAAAGCACCCCATACCTCTTCAACCGGATGATTGAGCAGGCGATCGAATCTTGCGATAATCCCATTACCTTCTTTTTCGATTACAGCTTGCACTTGGATTCCCCCACTCAATTCGTTACCCGAGATTATTTTTATAATAAAAAATGGTCGGTTGGAATTCACCTTTTGCAGATTTCGCATAATCAGGAATCCTGCCTGCCTGAATATATCCCAATGAGATATACAGGAGATTTGAAGGATCTCCTTCCCTCGTATCAAGGACCAATAATGTCCGCCCTTCCTGCTTGGCCTTCTTCTCAGCCTCTAGCATGAGTGATCGTCCTATGCCATTTCTTCTATAACCAGTATGTGTCATTAATTTTGCGATTTCCGCTCGATGGCCGCCATTTTGCTTTGAACATAAATGTAACTGTACACTCCCGACAATCTTACCCTGTAACTTAGCGACCAACAGAATCACATCACGATTCATGGCACTACCCCAGTAATCAACGGCCTCAGACTGTTTCATGGGTGGTAAAAAACCGATGGACGCACCATCATCCACCACCTGAACCAAAAGGTCGGAAAGTTCATTAAGATGGTATCCAATTGATGTTAATTGTTCGATTTTCACATCGGCATTCAAAGTAATCACAACCTTTTAGAAGATATAATATATTCACCATCCCTGGCGCTTTGATAAAGAAGTAATATGAGCCAGATGATGTCGTCCGTGCCAAGCATAAATGCCTATATTTTCACCGACAGTCACCTTTCCTGAATCAGGATGGATGAAGGTCCGGCTCAGGTCATCAGCATGAAGGTCCGATAAAAGTTTACACATTCGGATATGTATACTTTCGAGCAGTGATAGAGATACTTCAATCGGCAAATCATAATCAGGCAGCTCAGCCCATTGCCCCTCCTCGTACGGTTTAATGACAGGACTTTCTTCCGTAAGGGCCAATTTGAAGCGAATATACGCATTCATATGACTATCGGCAACATGATGCACCACCTGGCGGACCGTCCATCCTCCAGGCCGATAAGCCGTATCAAGCTGTTCATCATCCATGTTACCTACCGCTTCACGCAGCATCCGAGGCAAAGCTTCAATCTCTTTGAGCCACCCCTCGGCTATACCACAAGTAATTTCCCCGTCAAACTGAAACTTCCCGACCGGGTATCTTAAATCCATCTTCATTCCCCCTTGATGTTCAATAAAAACAGCATCTATATATATTCTTTATCGATTAAGACAAATCCTTTTTCCGGCATACTTTGCCTTGCTCTACTACTAATCACTAAACATCAGGAAATTTATCCCACAACATTAGCACGAATACTATTTCCATATTTAGCAACCATAAACAAATGAATGGCATGTGCATCAATCCATCTTTAAACAATGGAAATGGGGATAGGATCACCTTGAAGAAAATCAGTTCGATACAAACCCTTAGCATCTTCTTTTTATCAATCGGCCTTCTTAATCACGTTATTTTGATCCCTTTCCTCCTATCCACCGGCGGAAGGGATGCTTGGTTTTTTTCTATCCTAACTATTGGATTGATCCCGATTTGGGCCTATATATTATCGAGAATAATCAAGAATATGGATAATCAGTCCCTGACGGATTGGCTTGAAAATAGATTTGGAAAACATATTAAAAATATCGCTTTATTCTTTATCGTAATTTATCTGATCAGTCTTGTTTTGGCCACTACAAAGGAAACGATTGATTGGATCACGACAAGCTTTCTTTTTGAAACCCCAAGTTTAGTGATTATCATTCCGTTTACGCTGCTATGCATTTTTCTTGCCCATTCTGGTATGCGCTCCATCGCCATTTGTTCGTCTGTATTATTGCCAATAGTCGTCATTCTTGGCATTTTCGTTGCGACCGGAAATATACCGACAAAAGACTATAGCCACCTCCTCCCCCTTTTCGAGAATGGCTATTTTCATGGCATAAAAACCCTTCAATATTCTGGTTATGGCCTTGCCGAACTGATTTTAATCGCTTTTTTTCAAGAGAAACTTTCGGATAAGCTCAAGATAAAGGTATTAGTATTCTTATGCCTTGGACTAGTGTTTTTACTTCTTGGCCCATTAACAGCAGCACTCGCTGAATTCGGGCCGAGCTTAGCCGAAGTCATGAGGTACCCCGCCTATGAACAATGGCGTTTGCTGACAATTGGTAAATATATTGAACATACAGACTTCTTTTCCATTTACCAATGGCTTGCTGGTGCCTATATCCGTGTTTCAATGGCGTTATTCTTAATAATGGAAGTCTTTAAAGGAAAAACTAATAATATGAAGCTTGGAATTCTTTTCGCTGTAGGTTTTCTGATGGTCGTCATCTCCATCGTACCATTCAGTAATTTCAAGTTCTTGCATATAAGCCAGACATTCTACTATCCTGGCGCTTTTTATTTCCTGTTACTGTTGTCCGCCTTTTTGTTTATCGGCACTTTCATCAGATCTAAGGAGGGGAAACGACATGCGAATGAAACGATCCAAAAATGAGCCACCCCTCTTAGAATTAAGGGAGGAAACATTTCGGGAGTTATTCAGTTCAAGCTCAGATATCAAGTTTGAACTGATTTATATCGGAGAAACCGAAAGACCCATTACTGTCCTTATTTTTTACTGCTCGGGTATGGCCGACATAAGTTTACTGAACGAAGGAATTTTGGAAAAGTTAAACAAAATGATGGAATTGGATGAGAACATCGATGCCGAAGAATCAATCAACAAGCTAAAACCCTTGATAGACCTCAGGAAAGTAACCATCGATAGTGAATTCAATAACGTCCAGCAGCTGATTTTCTCCGGGCATGCCTTATTATTCATACCCTCAGTCCAAGAGTTATTTTCAATCGAATTGTCCAACGTGCCGAACCGGCAGCCTGAGGAGTCCTCCTTCGAGGTCTCGGTAAGGGGGCCAAGAGATGGATTTGTCGAAGATTTATCCATGAATACAGCTTTAATCAGAAAGCGGCTAAAAACCAAATCGCTTGCCTATGAAGAGTTTATCGTTGGCAGGCGCAGTCAAACGAAAGTCGCACTAATGTACATGGATGACATCATCGATAAAGAACTTGTTAAAAATGTAAGATCGAAAATCGACTCCCTTGATATCGATATTTTGGTGAGCAGCCAACAATTGGAGGAATTGATCACTAACAGTAAATTTAGTATATTTCCACTCACTCATTATACGAGTCGCCCCGATTTTGTAGTCGAAGCACTCAATCAAGGAAGATTCATTCTAATCGTGGACGGTATGCCAACGGTAATCGTGGCCCCTTCTACCTTACTATTGCAAATAAAAACAGCAGAAGATTCGAATCTTCCTTATCTATTTGTAAGCCTTGAGCGACTTCTTCGCTTTATGGGGCTTGGCATTACCGTTTTATTGCCGGGGTTTTGGATATCGATTTCCGCTTTCAATATTGAACAGGTGCCGTTCCCGTTACTAGCCACCATAACCCTTTCAAGGCTGGGACTTCCCTTATCTGCCACGATGGAATTCATTCTCATGCTCATTTTATTTGAATTATTCCGTGAATCCGGAGTCAGGTTACCTAAAGCGGTTGGGCAGACAGTTGCCGTTGTAGGAGGACTAATTGTCGGTGATGCAGCGATAAGGGCAGGACTGACATCACAAACCATGCTTGTGGTCACTGCCGTAACCTCTGTTGCATCTTATACACTTGTAAACCAGTCTTTAACAGGTGCCGTTACCGTTCTGCGAATGTTTGTGCTGTTACTAAGCTGCATTTATGGAATCTATGGCTTGATAATCGGTTTCCTTTCCATTGTCACATTACTATCCAGGCTTGATTCATTCGGGGTTCCATATATTGGCGGAATGAACCCGCTAAGGATCCCAAAAATACTGGATTCATTCATAAAGAGGCCATGGAATTCCATCAGTAAACGATCTTTGGCAGCTGATGATAAGACGAGAAAGGGGCAGTAAGGCATGTTCCGCATCTGTAAAATTTGGTTGACCCTACATTTAATCCTATTACTTTCAGGCTGTTGGGATGAAAAAACGATCCAGGACTTTCATTATATAACAGCAATCGGGATAGATTTCCAAGATGGGGAATACATAGTTTATACGCAACTTGTAGACTTTGCTGCGGTAGCTAAAACGGAGGCAAAGCCGACGCAAGCCCCTCCCGTATATGTAGGGAAACAAAAAGGACCGTCGATTTCGATCGCCATTAATAAACTAATGAGCAATACTCAACAGTCTCTCTATTTAGGGCATGTATCCACATTTGTAATAAGTGAAAATGTTTTGAACCGGCAAAGCACAGAAATAGTGGATTATATATACAGAAACCAATTACTCAGATACTCATCCAATATCTTTGCCACAAAAAATTCCATGGATGAGCTTTTCTCCATTAACGGCTTTTTTAATTTATCACCTTTATACACGACATTATATTTTCCGGATGATGTATACCGGATTATATCATTCATCCAACCCATTACAGTCCAAAGGTATTACTCTGACCAGCGGGAAAAAGCATCTACCACCATATTACCCTCCATTTCCTGGAACGATAAAGTTTGGAAGGAAAAAGATAAAAAGCGAAAAAGCCTCTATATGGATGGTGCATTTATCATTTACTATAAAGTGTCCCAGCCCTGGTTCTCTGAAAAGGAACTGAGCGGTTTACGCTGGCTCACTAAAAGGACCAACAAAACTCCAGTGAACATCACAATGAATAAGCAAGATATCTATGCCTCTTTTTCCCATCCGGCTCATAAAGTGAAACCTGTTCTAAAGGATGGCAAGTACAAATTCGATATTGAAATTGACGTTTCCGGCAAAATACTGGGGCTTGATACCCAAATCGATATCGACAAAATAAAACGTAAATTCGAAAGCCAAATAAAAAAGGAAATCCTATCAACGTTTAAAACAGGGCTCCAAAAGAACGCAGACCCTTTAAACCTAGGCAAAACCCTTTATATCAAAGAGATAAAATACTGGCAAAAGAATCATTTAAAAGAGCCTAAGGATTATTTAGATAAGGATTCAATACATGATATAAACGTAAAGGTACATATCCTTAACACAGGTGGCTTAGAAGCTAAACCACTGGAATAATGAAGATTTGAGGATTCGGTTTGGAATTTATAGTACCAAATATTATTGGATAATGTTGAATTCACGAGTAAATCGGCTTAATTCACGAGTATTTGTTCCATTTTCACGAGTATTTGCTCCAAACTCACGAGTAAATCGACTAAACTCACGAGTAAACGCTGATATCTCATAAGTTTGCTGCTCACCTTGGGTTTATAGCCGAAAAAATCAGGATGGTGCCTTTTTGAGCTCCATCCTGATTTAGGGGGCTGGAAAATGCGGTCCGGAATTTGGCGGATAGCATGGTTAAATGGTAAATTTAGAGTATTCTAACATTTAGGGGGCCATTTATGAGCATACAGAAGGCTACATTACATGAGCTGGAATCACTGACGGAACTTTTTGATTTATACAGGGTGTTTTATGAGCAAACCTCTGATCCTGGTTGTGCAAGGGAGTTTTTAAGGGAAAGGCTGACAAAAGGGGAGTCTGTGGTTTTTATGGCGTTTGATGAAGGAAATCCAATTGGTTTTGTACAATTGTATCCTTCTTTTTCGTCTGTGAGTATGATGCGGTCATGGATATTGAATGATTTATTCGTGAAGGAGTCCGCCCGTAAAAAGGGATTTGGCGAGGAGTTATTGAACGCGGCCATCGGTTTTGCACGTGAAACAGGTGCTAAAGGGGTTTCACTGGAGACTGGCCAGGATAATGTGAAAGCACAGAGACTTTATGAAAAGATTGGTTTCGCCCGTGAATCGAACCATTTTTATTATTTCACCATTTAATTAAAAAAAGTGTAGGGAAAACCTCCCTACACTTGGATGCTATTTATCTAGTACATTAATTATTTAGCAGTTTCCATGCTGGCTTGAATTTCTTTAATTAGAAGTTCGGCACCTTCTGGGCTAAGTATTAATTTACCGTCAGCAAGTTTCATATTGTCATCGGAAACTTCACCTGTTACCTGACAAGTCATGTTTGGTTTATATTTTTGAAGGATGATGCGCTCTTGTTCTACATAAATCTCCAGAGCGTCTTTCTCATTAATTCCTAATGTTCGGCGCAGTTCAATTGGAATGACTACCCGCCCTAATTCGTCAACTTTACGTACAATACCTGTAGATTTCATTTAATTTACCCCACTAACTTTCTTGCGAATGTTGCATTTATATATTTCGTCACCATTCGACATTATTTGCACTTCTATTAAGATACCACTACCTACCATATTCGTCAATTCTCGTATCTTCTTATACTATCTGCCTCTATATGATTTTTATATAAAATATAAGCAATTCCTTCATAACACGCGTCAGGACAACGTTTACCGCTTCTTACTTTGGCATATATTTCTAATTTAAATTCGCAAGTGGAAACGCCTTCATTTAATTCCAAAAAGCTTTCTTTTCATTTCATGTCGAATCACAAAGAATGAATTTCACTAGCTTAAAAGAATCCTGTTGATTTTCTTTTGCTTTTGAAGGAAAATTTAAATTGATCGCTTATAATATTCCGAAAATTCATTCCGCTTTTGAAACAGTGGATATATCTGAATTTTTTTCAGAAAGCCGAAACGATTGCCATCCTTCCAGAGTCTTACTGACTCATAAAACAGATTGAGGTGAGTCAATTGCGTCCGATTATATTAGGTATTTGTTCTGCTTTCTTTTTTGCATTTACGTTTGTTTTGAATCAGGCCATGGAGCTGTCTGGCGGAAGTTGGATTTGGAGTGCTTCGCTGCGTTATTTCTTCATGGTGCCCTTTCTGTTGTGTATCGTATGGAGCAGAAAAAACCTGCGTCCCCTTTTACAAGTGATGAGAGAAAAGCCGGGTCCTTGGCTGCTTTGGAGTTTTGTCGGATTTGGGTTATTTTATGCTCCTTTATGCTTTGCGTCCGCCTACTCACCTGGCTGGCTGATCGCCGGAACCTGGCAAATCACGATCATTTCGGGTGCGCTGCTTGCGCCGCTGTTTTTTGAAAATGTCCAAACGAAAGATGGGATCGAAAGGCAAAGAGGAAGGGTTTCTGTGAAAGGCCTCCTCATGTCCATGATCATTCTGCTTGGGATCATCCTGATGCAGCTGGAACATACCAAACACATTTCAATGGCCGATCTTTGGCTGGGAGTGATCCCGATCGTCATCGCCTCGTTTGCCTACCCTTTGGGAAATCGCAAAATGATGGAAGTATCCGAAGGGCGTCTGGATGCTTATCAGCGGGTTTTGGGAATGACTTTGGCGAGTCTTCCATTCTGGCTTTTGCTTTCCTTGTACGGTTTCTTTACAGTAGGTGCGCCGACGAAGATGCAGAGTTTCCAATCCCTTTTGGTGGCACTATTTTCTGGAGTCATCGCCACGGTCCTTTTTTTCATGGCGACCGATTTGGTACGCGGAAATATGCAGAAATTAGCTTCAGTTGAAGCAACACAATCGATGGAGGTCCTTTTTGCCCTGGCTGGCGAATTACTATTCCTATCTTTACCGATTCCTTCTCCGTTATCGTGGTTCGGCATCTTTGTCGTCATCATGGGAATGATCCTGCATAGCTATGTATCACATAAAAAAGAAGGTCCATCCCCTAAACGGACAGTGAATGCCTAAATAGCAAGCCAAAAAAGCCCCGGATAAGATTTCAGGGCTTTTTTGAGCTGAAAACTGAAGCAGACTACGTTCTTTTATTCCATTGACAGGTCATGATGAATTGATGATTTTTCAGAGTGGCAAAAAGCTCACCATTCATTTTTTTCATTAAACTTTGCGCAATGGATAACCCTAGTCCGTTCCTTTTTTATTTCTTGCAGTATCACCTGTATAAAACCTTTCAAAGATATGAGCATCTATTCTTGCCATTACTTCTTCAATATCAAATGGCTTCGTAATGAAATCATCTGCCCCAGCGCGCAATCCATTTATTTTCGTTTGCTGTTCTCCTTTTGCAGATATAATCAAAATAGGGAAATGATGATGCTCCCTAATTTTACGAAGAACTTCCTCCCCGTCCATTCCTGGCAGCATTAAATCCAACAACACCATATCCCATTTCTTTTTCTCCACGTACAATATTGCTTCCGTCCCTGAAAATGCCGGCTGAGGGACATATCCACTTTTTTTCATCATATTGCAAAGCAATCCGCTAATACTCGCCCCCAGGTGTCTCGTACCTTACGTTGCGTTATTTAAATAAAAGGCTGTTTTCACATACTTTGTTGCTATCTTTTCGTAAAGATTGTTGTTTTTAAAACGAAACTATTTAAGGTTGATTGGAGCGGAAGTGCGAGACTCCTGCGGGAGCAGCGGGACAGGTGAGACCCCACAGGCGTTTACGCCGAGGAGGCTCACCGCCCGCCCCGCGGAAAGCGAGCATCTGGAGGGGAAATCAACCACAACTCACCCAAATAAAAAAACTATAGGCAAACTGGCTTTTTTCAAATTTGAATATAGTCCGGAAAGTTCGAAATGGCCTCGCTGTATTCAGATGAAAGCTGCAAACGTTACGGGACATATGCGGATATTAGGAAAAAATCGGCCTGGAATTTGGCAAAACTTTTACCTTGAGTAAGTTCAAAAAGTATGTATAATGAAAGGTAATTGTATATGTCAAAGGTTTTCTAGGGTTCCGCAGTGCGTCTCATTGCTGGTCTGGTCCGAGAGAAAACTCACAGCATGCTGTGTCACGGAAGGATAAAAGCCTGGGAGAAACTGTTTTAACAGTTATCTCTTGGGCTTTTTTTGTTTTTTTGGTAAAGAATAAAATCGGAGGTGCGTTATTACATGAGCACAAACTGGATTAAAGTATTCATTGCAGCTTTTTTTGAAGTATTTTGGGTGATTGGCTTAAAACATGCAGATGACTTTTGGACTTGGACTGGAACGGTCATTTCGATCATCATCAGTTTTTACTTGATGATAATGGCTGGCAGGAAGCTTCCTGTCGGAACGGTATATGCCGTTTTTGTCGGTATGGGGACTGCCGGGACCGTTTTATCCGAAATCCTTTTCTTTGGAGAATCCTTCAAGCTGAGCAAAACACTATTGATCCTCCTCTTATTATCAGGGGTGATCGGCTTGAAGCTAGTGACGGATGATAAGGCTGAGAAAGGGGATGAATCATAATGGCTTGGGTCTCTTTAATCTTAGCGGGGCTTTTTGAGATGTTTGGGGTTGCGATGATCAATAAATTGCACAAGGACAGAAATTGGCAATCCTTACTGCTGTTATTCATCGGATTTGGAGCAAGTTTCCTGTTTCTTGCTTATGCCATGAAAACCTTGCCGATGGGAACGGCTTACGCTATCTGGACAGGAATCGGTGCATCAGGCGGAGCGATAATCGGGATGCTCTTATACGGGGAATCCAAAGATTGGCGCAGGGTCGTTTTTATAGCCATGGTCCTTGGCGCAGCAGTGGGATTAAAACTTGTTTCATAGGAATGACATAAAAGCATAGAAAAAATCAAAGACGACACAATGTGTCGTCTATATTTATTTTTATCTAACTTGAATAATTCATCTTATAAAAATTGACCCTCATCCATCACAGCGGAATCTTTCCCCTTAACCTGTTTTAGCGTCGCTACTATAAGAAAGCTGACAATCACCAGTAAGAGCCATGAGCTTACCTTCCCTAGATGTACGAGACTCCATGCATCGGTTTGGTTAGGATATTCCCAAGCTCCAAAGAACGTTGCGATATTTTCGGCTATCCATATGAAAAATCCGATGAGCACAAAAGAAAATGCGATTGGCATACGATAACGGGTTCCACCAACTTCGTATGTGACCCATGCTCGCCAAAAGACGATGATGACAAGTCCAGATAGCCACCAACGAACATCCATCCAATAATGATGGGTGAAAAAATTCAAATAAATCGCAAGCGCAAGGGATACAACGACAAAAAACGGCGGCCACTTGATCAGTTCAACCTTTAACCTCCTCCACGCCTGGCAAAGATAACTCGCTACACTAGCGTACATGAATCCGCTATAAAGAGGCACTCCAAAAATCTTGAAATATCCTTCCTCTGGATAAGTCCAGGAGCCCATATGTACCTTGAAAAGTTCAAGGGCAAGACCAATAAGGTGGAACAAGGTGATGACCTTTAGTTCATCCCGTGTTTCAAGCCCGGAACGCAGCATCCACCACTGCATGATAAGGCAGATGATGAGCAGCCAGTCATACCGCGGCAGAAAGGGAAGCGGGATGAATTTTGTAATAGCCAAAGAGGCAAAAATAACGGCAGGAAACAAGCATGATAGGGCCTGCTCCCAACCAAAACGAACGAGTTGTTTTAGTGCCCTCATGATTGGTGCCTCCATTTTTTTATCTACATTCATGAGTAACTCCCCTTTATAAATCCTAATCTTGAGTGCCTTCATCATTTCGGTATTCTAAAATATCCCCGGGTTGACATTCTAAAGCCTTACAAATCGCATCTAAGGTTGTTAATCGAATCGCTTTTGCCTTGCTATTTTTCAATATGGAAAGATTAGCCATCGTTATTCCAACCCTCTCGGAAAGTTCTGTAACACTCATTTTCCTTTTAGCCAACATCACATCAATATTGATTATAATTGCCAAGTTAATCACCTCAGACTATTAAGTCATTTTCTGATTTTATATCGATGGCTTCTTGTAAAAGCCTTTGAAGAACAGCAGCAAAGACTGCAATCACCATTGAAGCAAAAATGACGACCATTCCGATTACTATGATACCTGGGGCGTCGTCCATTTCCGCGATGAGATAAAAGAGCGGCATGCCTGCCACATACAAGCCACTTATTGTGATTGCACAATTTTTTATAATCTTTAAAGCTCTTACAGATAATTCCGAGAAAGCTTTGTTCTTGTCAATATAGCTTAAAAGTTTAAAGGCTTGATATAGGGCAAAGTAAAAAGGTATCGCCGATGCATACAAATCGATTAAAACGAGATATTTCAAATAAGCCATATCCGGATATAATTCTGCTGCAAAATTCGCTATCCCAGGCACCAAGAAGATGCACAAAGCAAGAACTGGAATTCCAATAAGAATAACAGCCATCTTTAAAAAGAGTGTTGTTCCTAGTTTCATAAAAAGCACCTCACTTATTTATTGTCCATTTAATTTAACATACGTTTTATCGATTAACAATAAAACATTGTTGTTTTTTATTATATTATTATTGTTAATGAAATATCCTATTCTTTTTAAAAATGGCTGTTTTCACATACTTTATTGCTATTTACCAGGTAGTGAGTTGTGGTTGATTTCCCCTCCAGATGCTCGCTTTCCTTGGTGCGGGAGGTGAGCATCCTCGGCGTAAACGCCTGTGGGATCAACCTTAAATAGTTTCGTTTTAAAAACAACAATCTTTACGCCTTAAAAATAAAAAAGCATTCCTCTTTACAAAGGAATGCTCCATAACTGAACTATTTATTTATTACCTTCGGCTAAACCCTTATATCATCAGGATTTCCCTGATATCCTCTTCTGTAAGTGCAGAAGACGACTTGTCTCCAGGGTCGATGATTTCTTCAATAAGATGTCTCTTTTTCTCTTGGAGTTCATTCATTTTTTCTTCGATTGTCCCACGGGCAATAAGCTTGATGACTTGAACCTCATTTTTCTGCCCCATTCGATGGGCACGGTCCGCGGCTTGTTCTTCAACTGCCGGATTCCACCAAAGGTCATATAGTATGACTGTATCTGCACCCGTCAGATTGAGACCCGTACCGCCAGCTTTCAACGAAATGAGGAATATATCCCGTTCTCCTGCATTAAACCGATTGCAGATTTCCACACGTTCCTTTGATGGGGTTTGTCCATCCAGGTAGAAAAAGGGTTGTCCTTCCATGGCCAAATCCCTGCCGATGATTGTAAGCATTTTTGTAAATTGCGAGAAAATCAGCACCCGTCTTCCAGAATGCTTAGAATCTTCGACAATTCGCATCAGCTGCTCATATTTTGCTGAACTGCCTTTATATCCGTCCACAAACAAGGCGGGGTGACAGCATATTTGCCGAAGCCGGGTCAAGCCAGCAAGGATCCTGATCCGATTTTTGCGGAGGGTGTCCTTGTCCAGGTGTTTCAGCGTATCATGCCGCAGCTTGGCCAGATAAGCCCCGTACAGTTTCTTCTGATTGGGAAGCAGTTCCATCGATTCCAGCGACTCGATTTTCTCCGGTAATTCCCCTAGTACGTCCTCTTTCATTCTCCGAAGCAAAAATGGACGGATCCTGCGGGAAATCTGCTTCCTTGAGAGGTTGCTATACTCCTTTAACCCCATGAATAGTTCAGGGAATACGACGTGGAAAAGGGACCAGAGCTCTTCCAGTGAATTCTCGATGGGCGTACCAGTCAAAGCGAAGCGATGTGCCGCTTTTATCTTCTTGGCCGCTCGTGCCGTTTGTGTCACCGGGTTCTTGAAGGCCTGTGCCTCATCGAAAAACACCGTATGGAAGTCCTCTTTTTCAAACGAATTGATGTCTTTCCGAAGCAATGGATAAGAAGTGATCACTACATCCATGTCCTTCATTTCTTTAAGCAGCTTCGACCTTTCCGTCTTGTCTCCATCCACGACGACGGCTTGTATATCAGGAGCGAATTTAGTGAATTCACTCAGCCAATTGTAAGTCAATGATGATGGGCAGACAATAAGCACAGGAACCCTTTTCTTACGGATGTCAGGTAGCTCGGATAAAATGAACGTGATGCTTTGCAGTGTTTTTCCCAGACCCATATCATCAGCAAGAATCCCGCCAAAACCGTATTGTGCAAGGATTTTCATCCATTTGTAGCCGTTTTTTTGATACTCGCGCAAAATCGGGTCCAGACTCTTTGGCACCGTGAACTCCAAGGCGCCGGGATTCCTGATGTTATCCAAAAACTGCCGGAATGACTCTTCCATCGTGAATGTCTGGCTGTCATTAACGGAGTCTAGGAGCTGGAGCCCTTTTATGAGGGGCATGTTCAGTGTGCTTTCCAGGTCTTCATCCTGTACGGGCAGTGCATTCAGAAAACGATTGATTTCCTCGTATTCCCTTGTTTCAAGGGAAAGCAGCGATCCATTCCTTAAACGATAGTATTTCCTTTTTTCTTCAAGCGCGGCTAAGACCTCACGTATTTGTTTATCTGGGATATCATCCATTTCAAATTTGAATTCGAGCCAATTAGTACGCTCTTTTTTAATTTTCACCCTAATGCGCGGTGCAGCATTTCCACGGGAAATTCGGTTCCTTACAGCGGTAGTGGCATAGATTTGCACCAGCTTCTGGAGTTTAGGAACGATATGGTACAAGAACTCATACTCCAATTCTTCGTTATGCAAGAAATAGCCTCCGTCCGTCTTGGCAAACTGGCTATCCTCCATCAGCTTTATTATCTCCGCCTCTTTCTCAACATCCCTCATAACCTTGGATTCCTGTTTTTCCAAAGGGTTGATCACGATATTTTCATAATGGAATTCCAGCCCGGCAAGCAGCCTGTTTTTCACTCGGTCCAAGTATAGCTTTGCAACCAGCGGTGTCTTCAAAAACAATTCGGTGATGGATCTTGCTATATGGACTTCACCGAGTCTTTTCAAGCCTGGTACCACCTTGTCCAGGAATAATTCCAGCTGGTCATGATGGATTGGAATTTGATTCATCCCCGAATCCTCCATCATTTGCTTTAACTCTGAAAGGCGTTTGAAATCCTCATTTTCGAGCTGAACCAATTTCCCCTCAAAAAGGACCAATGTGTATGCATTCATGACGATCATCTCGTGCAGCCTTTTAATATTCAGTTGATAACCTTTGTCCTCGCTTTCAGTAAAGTCAAACTGTAAAGGAAGCGGTCCGTTTGTTACACGAAAGCCATTGAATGTAAGGCCGCCATAGGCAAGCTTCACCATTGGCGCCGCTTCAAGGATGGGGACAAGCCTTCGAAAAGAAGATGGAGGCAGAAGTAATAAGTGATGGTCCAATGTATATTCGGATTTATCCGTCAGGGCGTCCACATAGACTTTTTCATCCGATATCACTGTAATGAGCTCCTGAAGCACTAAATCATTTTCATTCTGAAAACAATGCAGCACCGGGTCATATATAAATGAAGGGGACACTTGGGCAGGCTTTCCTGCTTTAACTCGCTTCAGGAAATCCCGGACATTCGACACATTGAGAGAACCGATTTTCATTTCCAGTCCTAACATATATTGGTCCATTCCCATCCATACTGGATTACACGTAAACTCCGCTTCAAGCATCATTCTATTTTCAAAATGGCGCTGATGACCGCTTTTGCGTACAGGCTGATTATTGAAAAGGCTAAGCAAGCCCTCTGACAACTCCTTATGGGCTGTAGCATCAGGACCGGTTGCACGTATCCCTTCAGGTATCGTTCCATCTCGCTTATGGTCGTAAACCGACAGCAGGACGGCTGCAATATGCTGGCAATCCCTATGGAAGGAAGCTAGCGCAGGACAGCTGCATTTCGTCTGAAATCCGCCGACTGCATCCACTTCAATCGTGACATGGAAGTCTTCCTTGCCTCTAACCGATGCTTCACAACCATCATGATGATAGCTTTCAAATGTCACTTTATTAGCACGATGAAAAGCTTCCCCTCTTTTAAAGGAGACGGCCCCGCACATGTCTTTTATGATTTTTCGATTCAATTTGATATCCAAATTGCCGTCCTCCTCCCGGGGTTTTTTGGTTGAATGATTTTACATTCCGCTGTTAAATAAGCTCATTTTATCATCATACTATGAAATGGGTTTACAAGGTTATAAAAAAGCAAAAAGACAAACTCCCCCATTCGGAGTTCATCTCTATTTCAGCAACGGGAATTGCAACATCATTGTTGTCCTTTGACCTGGTTCTTTTTCTTTTTTTTTCGATAAAAGAAGCTGAATACAAGGAATGCAAGAAGAATGAAAAAAAGGATAAGTTCAGCGGGGTCCTTCACCAAAAATGGGTTAAAGGCATGCTTGATTGAATTATCCAGATCAAATCCCAATAGAATATCCATACCTAAAGATATGACCACTAAAGGGGTCAGAAGCAAAAGCGTAATACCGAAGAATTTCATTTTTGATCAACTCCGCCTTGGAACTTATTTTGGTGCTGGCCTTTCCTTTTTTTCCGATTCTTAAAAAAGGCAATGATCAAGAGAACTAACGGGATGATTACCTGAAATGGCAGATGGATGTAATTTGGTACGACATCTAGCCCTTCATAGATATGTTCCGTATAGCTGCTTGACATAATGATCGAAATCAATAAAATGACGATGCCAACAGGGTATGCAAGTCTGGAGGGCTGTTTAACATTGAAAACATTCGCCGTACCCGTTACCGCTACATAAGTTAATACACTTATCTTGATGAACCCGCCAAGCAACAACAAAAACAAGAAGTACACATCGAGACGTTCAAGAAAGCCAGCGACCTCTATGGACTGTATGAGGGTAAGAAGAGGGTATTGCGAACGTGTCGTAAGGTCCACACCAAGTACAGCAACATTCACAGCCATTATTACCGCGAGAAAAATACCGCTTGTCGCCAAGCTCCCTATCCCAATTTTTTTCAGTCGCTGAGGTTCGTTCAAATAAGGAAAAATCATTAAAAACACTATGATCTCGCCAAATGGAAAAAATACGGTTTTAGTGAAGCCCATTTTCACCATCTCTGTCCCGCCCATTTCAAAAATGGGTTTTAAGTTGTTTAAATGGATCATGCCTGAAGCAATAATCAGAAGAAAGAAGGTCATTAAAAGTAAATTCTCCAAGACAAAGAATAGTTCCCCCGTCCTCGCCAATACTTCTATCCCTTTACGGACCGTATACACCACGACTAAAATGAATGCTGCGTTAGCAACAAATAACGGAATATGAGGATAGGCAAAAGTAAGCAGTGTATCTCCGAAATCCCTAAGACACCTTGCAGCAAGATAGATCAAATAAAGGATGTATAGAAAAGCTACGATCCTGCCTAGAAAATTCCCCAATATATGTTTTACAAACTCTGTTAAAAGCTGCTCAGGGTAGTATTGAAAAAGGCCATAATAAACGAAAAATAATAAAAATCCGCCTATCATCGCAATAAGGATGACTAGCCAAGCAGCTTGCTTGGCTTCACCTGCAAGCGGAACCAAAAGTGCACTGCCCATTTCAAACATGAAAATAAGGACGAACAGCTGGTAACCGCTGATTTTTGCCTTTTCCATGAGAATGCCACTTCCTTTCCATTATTGATCTTTCTTTTTTAAATTTGAAAGAAATGGCTTATTACGTAATCCGGTACGGCGAATGAAAGTTTCTACCTGCACATCAACTTCCAGTTTAGGAAAAGTATCGTCGTCCCAGTTTTTCTCTAGTTTCTTCCATTCTTTCGGATGGGATTCGTGCATGAGCTCCCCAAAGCCAAAAATATCGGATTTATTTTTTTGTGCCCGAACGATCGCACCTTCCATCTCCTTCTTCAATTCTTTCGCTAACTTCTTTTCAATATCTATCAGAACATGCATATCGGTTAGATTCAAAGGAACATTCACCTCCCGGACATCTCCCTCTGCACGGACCTTTATCGATATTTTCGGTTTGCCGTTTACCAATTTTACCCCGACGTTGGTTTTTTGGCGAATGACTGAATAGGTAACTGCGTCTTTTTTACCCTCCCAATCAAGGTTTAAATAGGTATTTTCGATCCTATCCAATACCCACATTGATCCTATTGCCTTATCACCATCCAGCCAGTCAATCAATTTTCCATCTTTAAAAACACCTATCCCTGCTGCAGTAGGGTTTGCCTCAATATCCGAGGACATAGTATTCTCCATTTTATTTTCCTTACCCGTGTTTCCTTTCACGGTAAAACCGCTTATTATCGGTTCTTTTCCGGTACTAAGCAGATTCTTGATCACCTCTTGGAGATTGATGCTAATACTTTTCCCCTGGGTTTTTTCAGTGGTTTCAATCGTCCTAATGACTTTTTCAGCAGATACCTTATCGATTGCAGTTAACGTTTCTACAATATCCCTTGCTTTCACACCCCGGGCAATCACGATCCTCGTAGTTGCCCTGAATTCCGGTGAGCGCTCAAACGCATCGAAAATATCGTTGAGGCCCTCCTCTTTTGCTAGTTCCTCACCGATGACAACCAGGTTGGCATGAGCAAAATACATATCTCTGGAGATTTTCGTTGAAGCGATGCTATCCAGGTCAAGCACATTATTTCCTGTGGCCCTATAAATGGATATCGGTGGATTTGTCCCGCCGCCGCCCTGAAGAGCTCCCGCTACATTGCTTGGATTGATGATTTGGAACGTTCCCACTAACTTTCCTTCTTTATTTCTATCGAGTCCGACCGCCGAGACGATGGCCATTTCGTTTAACTCTGTTTTATCCCAACAGCCTGTGGTGAATGTGGTGGCGATTAACATCATCAAGAGCGGAACTAATCTTTTACGATTCATTGCCTTCACCTTTTTTCCCGTTAGAAGTTTTCATTCCGCGCGATTCAGGAGGCAATGGTCTTTGATTCTCGCCTTCCCTTATCAGATTATTTTCGTTGGTTAAAAATTTAGGCCTTTCCTTGAATGCCCACATAGGTCTTCTGAAGAATGTGTCGCCCAGCCCTTCAGGATTCAGAGGAGCGAGCGGTGTCATATAAGGAACTCCAAGTGAACGCAGGCTGCATAAATGGACGATGAGAATGATAAAGGCTAAAATCATCCCATAAAAACCTAAAGTGCCGGCACAAACGATGAATCCGAACCGCACAATGCGGGCAGAAATCGCTATGGAATAAGAAGGGGTTGCGAAACTGGCAATCGCCGTGATCGAGACGATGATGACCATTGCCGGCGATACGATACCAGCCTGGACGGCCGCCTGCCCAATGACCAGTGCCCCGACAATGGACATCGTCGAACCTACAGCCTTTGGCATCCGAAGACTTGCTTCCCGTAATATTTCAAAGGTCATTTCCATAAGAACCGCTTCAACGACGGCAGGCAAAGGAACCGTTTCCCTTTGGGCCGCTACAATGACCAGCAACTTCGTTGGAATCATTTCCTGATGAAAAGTCGTGGCTGCAACATAGACAGCCGGCCCGACTATCGAGATGATGAAAACGATGATCCGTAAAAAACGTGTGGCTGAAGCAATGTCGAAGCGATTATAGTAGTCTTCGACAGATTGAAAAAACTGTACGAATATTGCCGGGGCCACCAAGACGAAAGGCGTTCCATTAACGAATATCGCCACTCTTCCTTCCAGAAGATTTCCCGCAACCATATCCGGTCTTTCTGTATGGTTTAGGGTTGGGAATGGGGTCATGACCTGGTCTTCTATCAATTGTTCAATATATCCTGATTCAAGAATGCTATCGATGTTAATTCGATTTAAGCGCTTCTTGACCTCCTCGACAATCCCTTCCTTGACAATTCCATTTATATACATGATGGAAACGTCCGTTTTTGTCACCGTGCCTATTTTCATCGACTCTATCCATAAATCCGGGGTATTGATGATCCGGCGTAACATGGCGATGTTCGTTCCATTCGATTCCGTAAACCCTTCCCTTGATCCCCGGACAGTCAAATGCGTGCTTGGCTCCTGAATCGAGCGCTTCTCTCCTCCTCTTGTACTGGCAACCAGGGCGACGTTTACTCCATCAACAAAAATGATGCTGTCCCCTGATAATAATGTCAAAAATAGCTTTTCCCAGTCCGTGACCTTTTCTACGCCACCGAGGGAAACCACGTCCTCAGAGATAATTTCCATTGCTTCCAGTGGAAGTATGTTTTTTGACAGGTGGGGATTTTTCATGATTGATTCAATTATAAAGTCCGTAACGCTAGGATTATCAATCAGACCCTGCACATACAAAATAGTTGTTTTTATCTCCGGGTTTTGCCCGATTTTCAACGTTCGGATAATAATGTCGGGACTTTTTCCCGTCTTTTGCTTCACGATTTCCAGATTGGCAGAAAGGGAACTTTCAATATAATCAGGCGTTTTGCTTTTGGATTGACTTTCATCTTCCTTTTTCTTTTCACGTTGCTTCACTTGTCTCTTTTGTTTGAAAAAAGAAGCCATAGCACCGAACCTCATTCCTTTTTCGTTTCACTCATTTTGTCCAAAGCACTCCCCCTTTATTCTGGGTTCAGTTTTCTTCCTCCAATAAGAAAAAGGCTGTCGCAATGACAGCCTTTAATGGTCATATTCGGTTAGGGAATGTATGCCGATGATACCGGCCCAATCAACTAAACTGAGATTATACTTTGCCTTTATTCCTTCTAAAAATCAAAACAACGAAAGCGATCAATAGCAAGGCCAGTATCGCATATACGATGTTTGAATAAATGTCCATGTACCCTACAATATCTTCCCACGAAGAGCCAACAGCTGCCCCGATATTCACCAAGATGATGTTCCAAATTAATGTTCCGGATGTTGTGTAAATCAGGAAGAGCCAAAAGCTCATATGGGACATCCCTGCTGGAATCGAGATCAAACTTCTGATCAGCGGAACCAGCCTGCAGAAAAACACGGTCCATGACCCGTATTTGTCAAACCATGAATTCGCCTTATGGACGTCCGATACAGTTAACCGAAGAATATGGCCCCATCTTTCCACGAACCTTTCAATGACCTTCACATCAAGAAGTAAACCAATTCCATAAAGGACGACTGCCCCTGCCACAGACCCTAGGGTCGAAGCGATAACGACACCGATAATCGTCATATCCGCTTTAGTCGTCATGTAACCGCCAAAAGTAAGAATGACCTCAGACGGGATCGGCGGGAAAATATTCTCCAATGCTATTAATAGAAAGATTCCCATATACCCAAAATCATTCATGAATTCCGTAATCCAGTTTTCCATTTAATACGCTCCTAACTTTCTTGAATCAACAGCTGGCTTGTTACCTGCCGGCTGCTTATCTTGCAATAACCTTGCTCCCTTTATTAACGATCTTTGTTCTTCCGCCGGTCTTGATACCTTTGGAAAAACCAGATGGAAATCGCAATCCAACAACCGCCCGCCAAATACCCGGCAATGATATCACTAGGATAATGGACCCCCAAGTATATTCGGCTAATACCTATCGAGAGGATCATCATCATGCTGAAAAGAATCAAGAGAATCCTTGCCCACCTAGCCGTAATATGACGCCATAGCAGAAATGTAAGAATACCGTATAAAGAAAATGCATTCATGGCATGTCCACTCGGGAAACTGTATCCCCCTATATCGATGAGTCGATGTAAATCGGGGCGGGCGCGTTGAAAGAATAGCTTAACCATCAAATTGAGAAGAGGTGAACCCACGATGACTGCAGTGAATAAGACTAGTTCCAAACGATGCTTCAAAACCCTATATAAGAAAAACAAAATGACCAAGGAAAGGATGATCAGTGAAGCGGTTGAACCTATGTAAGTAAAGAACTTCATGATGTCCGTCAGCAGAGGGGACTCCCATCCCTGCACCAAGGAAATCACATCTTCATCAAATTTCAGGTATTCATTTGCACTTATGGTAAATGCCATGAAACTGAACCCGATTAAAGAAAGTACACTTATTATAAAGGCAACGGTTAATTGCTGCTTTAATTTCATGATAACATCCTTTCACTTATTAAAACTGTTTCATCTGGAAATTTCTATTTTATCATATCTTCTTCATTGCATGGTGGGTGTAATTGCTTCATCGCCCGCCAACCTAATTCGGGGAACATGCCTGGACACAAAATTTTCTACTTTATCATACTACTC
The DNA here is from genome assembly GCF_046715815.1 of Peribacillus sp. S4. Lineage (NCBI taxonomy): Bacteria > Bacillati > Bacillota > Bacilli > Caryophanales > Bacillaceae > Peribacillus > Peribacillus sp. S4. The sequence goes on from NZ_CP175708.1 coordinate 4,247,634, forward strand.
TATTCGTCATTGTCACCTCAACTTCAGGTTACTATAAGATATCCTCTCGAACGTTTCAAGGAGCGGCAGGAACATATTTAACGCATACCATTCAACATGCAAAAAGAAAAAAAACCTTATGCAGGTTAGGCACAAGGTTTTTCGTTTTTTACATGCGGCTTGCCTTAAGCGGTAGTGAGGTCAAAGTTTGCCCTGTCGCTGAATCGGTAAGATTCTCTTCTAACTGGAACGATGGGACCGCTTCAATATGCTTGAATTTCTTCAGGAATGCAGTAAGCGCAATCTTCGCTTCCAGCCTGGCAAGCGGCGCACCGAGGCAGAAATGAGGACCATTACCGAATGTGAGATGTTTCTTATTATTAGGGCGGTGGATATTAAGTGTGAAGGGGTCTTCAAACATCTCTTCGTCCATATTAGCTGCACTCATCCAAACAACCACATTATCCCCTTCTTTCAATTCCACTCCCAATAGATCGTTATCTTCCTTTACAGTGCGATCCAATTTAATAAGATTGAATCGGAAACGGAGCATTTCTTCGACCGCCTGCGGAACTAAATCCAGGTTTTCATGTAACTCTTGATAAACTTCTTTGTCATCATATAGCAGCGAATAAAAGCTATTGGCCAATAAATGACTGGTTGTCTCGACTCCTGCACCTAAAATCAGCATGGTCGTCCGGACGACCTCATCATCCGTAAACATTTCCCCATCCACTTCTGACTTCAATAAATCTGAGATGATATCATCCGCCGGGTTCAAACGTTTTTGCACAACAATCGGATACAAATACTGATAGTATTCTTTTGCTGCCACTTGCTTCAATTTATCTACTTCTTCTTGTTTTTCTCTATCAAAAGGAAGAAATAAGGTATCTACCCATTTCTTAAACAATAAACGATCTTTCGAGGGAACGCCCATCAAATCGGCCATGACAATGATCGGAAGGGGACTCGCCAATGATGCCACAATATCGATTTCCGTTTCCTCATCCATTTGTCCAATCAATTCATCTGCAATTTCCTGAATGCGAGGTTCCCAGTTTTGAAGACTTCTAGGTGTGAATGCTGCTGCCAGCAGTGAACGGCGTTTTCTATGATCAGGTGGATCCGCTTCAGTGATTTTGATTTTATCAGGCACAGAACCTTCCTCACTATCCGTTCCAACCGATATGGTGGTCCGTTTCCGTACACTTGAAAAATGTTTATAATCACTGAGAACCCGCTTCACATCTTCATATTTAAAGACATTCCACGTATCCGTTCCTTCGTGATAACTCACAGGGTCATTTTCTAACATCCTTTTACACCAAGCGTACGGGCTAAATTCCTCCGTCCTTGTTTTAAACCTAGTAATTTCTTTTACTGCAATAACTTCTTTCATGATACCGACTCCTCCCACTTCTTAAAAGTTACCTAACAAAAGAACAGAATGTTAAGCATTCTCCAACTCCGTCGATTTGTTATAGGGTCGAGCATTCCTGATAGACTTTTTCACCAAATCCTTAAATACACATCTATTCCATTATAGGGTAAAAGACCGCAACAAACCATGCATCTTCCATACCAGCGGCCTTGCATGAAATTTGCCCCACAATCCCGACACCCCTATGTAAAACTGCTTATTTTTGACAATTCCCTTTCTTTTTCTACTTTTTTATGTCTCTCAATTGATGCTGAAATCCAATCCTCTTTTTTCAAATTTGGAGACAGTGCTTTCCACTAAGTTATTTCAGTATAGATTATTTTATAATTGCCGGAGTTTGTGGATCACGTTTCTTGGAACGTTTTTCAATTAATAAAAACTACAGGCAACATAGGGTTCGGAATGGTTTCCTGCCGAATGCCCATCAAGCTATCACAGGTGATAACCATGATTTAAAATAAGGCTAGACTTTTTCACACTTTTATATAGGATTAAATATTATTTCTGAAATCAAGCTGTTTAAATAAAAAAACTGCAGGCAAACTCGCTTTTCTTCGAGTTTACCTGCAACTTGAACGCCTGCACGATGCCGCCGTCAATTTTTTCCCCTTTTAATCAGTTCATGCAAATCATCCATTTTCTTTTCCATGATATCCAGTCTGGTTTTACGGTGCTTGATGGAACGGAAAAGGGATACGGTCCCAACGATGATCAGGATTAGAAATAAAAGGCAAAACAATTGGTATACCAGATCCGCAATATTATACCCACTCACTATGTAATCCCCCTAAATGGCATTCTCAATATTCTATTATACACCAGGCAAAATGAACAATTTAACCTTTTTAAGGAGAATCGGGAATAAAAAACCGATAGCCTTTTGCTACCGATTGCTGTTTGTAGACAAAAGGGGTTCGGAAAACGTGACTTTGATCAAATGATGTTCCCAAACCAACACCTTCAACTCATCAGGTATAGTTTCTAACTAATTTTTATAAAAAAGCTGATTGGAGGGGAAGGTGCGAGACTCCTGCGGGAAAAGCGCGTCTACAGAGACCCCGCAGGAGTCTCGCGGACCGCCGCGGAAAGCGAGTGCCTGGAGCGGAAATCAACGTCCAAATTGTACATGCCATAAAAAAACCGTAGACAAACTTGAACTGCCCCGTAAATGTTAGACACCAAACTAACATTTACGGGGTGTTTTTTATGGCTAATTTTTCTGCCGAACAGAAAATATTCATTACACGACTTTACCTTGAAGGAAAGCACAGCTATATGGATCTTCAAAAAATATTTGAAGTTTCGTATCAAGTGATTCAAGGATGGGTTCGTTTATACCAAATTCAAGGAGCCGATGGATTTAAGAAATCCTATACAAGTTATTCTACGGAGTTTAAAATGGATGTACTTAATTATATGAATGAAACGGGTATATCTTCTTACGACGCAGCCGCAAGGTTTAATATTTCATCTCCAGCACTAATTCGGACGTGGAGAATAAATGTTAATGCCTATGGATTAGATGCCCTAATTTCTAAGAAAAAGGGGAGACCATCCATGAAAAAAGATATCAATCCATCCAAACAAATTGAAGGTTCGGTTAAAGAGCTTGAAGAACGAATTAAACAACTAGAAATGGAGAATGCGTATTTAAAAAAGTTAAATACTTTAGTTCAAATGCAGGAAAAATTACAACCCAAATCAAAGCGCAAGTAATTTATGAACTAAAGTCCATTTATGAGGTTGTGGCCTTAATTAAAGTCGCTGATATTCCACGTAGCACGTACTATTATTGGGAAAAACGCTTGAATCGAGAAGATAAGTATTCGAAGGTAAAAGCCACTATTCAGTCTATCTATCATGAACATAAAGGACGTTACGGTTATCGTCGTATCACAAAAGAGTTAAAAAAATATGGGTTTTCTCACAATCCAAAGACCATCAACCGCCTCATGAATGAAATGGGCGTAAAATGTTTAGTCCGTATGAAAAAGTATCGTTCGTATAAGGGGCGTGTTGGTCGAATTGCCCCCCATATTTTACAACGTGATTTTCAAGCCGAGAAAATGAATCAAAAATGGGTAACAGACGTAACGGAATTTCATTTATTTGGGGAGAAACGTTACCTATCCCCTATCCTTGATTTATGTAATGGTGAAATTATTGCCTACAAAGTGATGAAACGCCCTGTTTATAAACTTGTTGGAGATATGTTAGATGAGGCGATTAAACACCTAAAACCAGAAGATACGGTCATCCTCCATTCGGATCAAGGGTGGCATTATCAAATGAAGAAGTATCAAAAAACCTTAAAAGATTCCCGCATTATACAAAGCATGTCCCGTAAGGGAAATTGTTTAGATAACGCAGTCATTGAAAACTTTTTTGGCTTGTTAAAGTCTGAATTGCTTTATCTCCAAGAGTTTGAAAGTATGGAGCACTTTGAAAAGGAATTAGATGATTATATTCATTACTATAACCACAAACGAATGAAGGTAAAATTAAAAGACCTGAGTCCGATAGAATACCGAACTCAGGTCTTAGAAGCTGCTTAAATTATATGTCTAACTTTATTGGGTCAGATCAACTCGATTAAAATCGAGTTTGTCTACAGTCTGAACGATAGCCATATGCTATCGGTTAGTCTTTTATCCCTCTATTTGTTGATCATCGTCAATATCCTCTTGAGGCACAATCAATTCTTCATAGAATGCAGCCGTTGTCGTTCCTGCATAAGGAATCAACCATAGTAAACCAATTCCCAATGTGAACATGCAAAGGATGCCCCACCCGATGAAGCTCAGGTGCATAAGGAAATACTTCCATTTCAAGCCCTTCATTCTTTTTTTGCTCTCTGTAATGGCTTCAAGCACCGTGTATTCAGGATGATCCTTCAATAAGAAAAACTGCTGCGAATAAGAGATGGCCTTGATGATACCCGGAATGATTAATAATAATGACCATAAAAAAATGAAAATTGCCTGTAAGATGGATGCCCCAATAAGCTTGAAAGAGGTTTTTCCATCTTTATAGATAGCGAACACTTCTGGAATGCCAGGATTCCCTTCCCTAACTAAATTCAGGTAGAACCAAGTGGTTGAAATGGTAAGCGGGATTAAGGCAATGGAAAAGACCATGCTGAAGATATCGGACCATAACGGTGTGTCTTCCTGCATGAGCCATTCTGAAAACCCACCGCTTCCGATCACTTCGACAATTAAAGGAAAAATGAGGTTGATCAAGAATAACAGCAACATAAGCGAAACAGTTACTCCCCATTTACCTCCCAACGACTGAAGGGCTTTCCTCTTTAATTCTGAGATTCTCATACTCTGATTAACTCCCCTCTTTTAAACGGCGGAATTCTGAATTTTTTATTGTGAATTTGGATGGATTCAGAAAAAACGCCACTTATTTGATGTCAAAATCTCAATTTGTAGTTTAACATACTAGCTTCTAGCCGTGGGCTTAAATTCCTAGAAAGCACACACGGATAGAGTCAACCGGTTTCGAGCAACCATGATCCACTCCTCTCTTGCCTTGGTACTGGCTTGTAAAAGTTTATGAACGGGAATAAGACAATATGCCCTTCCAAATCAAAAATACCTTCGCGGAACCATACCCTGTTATGACGTATGGTCAGCGAAGGAGCATGTATTTATCTTGGTTAAAAGTCCTTATGTTAATCTAGTTCTTTTTTCCTTTTCCCAAGTAGACCGGGCCACTCATTTAATCTATTCCAAAATCTTTCGAACAGCATGGTTGAACTACCCACCACTTATCGACCTTACGATCTGATTGAAGTGTGGGATGAATCTTCGTAAGTGGATTGTCCTTCATGTTCTTCTCACCACGATCGAGCCCTCATCGTGTTTCCTTTTCAAACTTTTTCCTGGCTTTGTCACCGCCTTATAAATGATCTCAACAAAAAAAAGAGCATCCCAAAGCAGAAATCGCTTCCGCCTTTGGAACACCCTCTTTCCTATAATCAATCAGAGCCAGTTATAACAAAATCGTCTTGGAGCAAAGCTAAAGGAAGCTTTCTATTAATAGGATCCCCTGCCGAAACATTAATTTCAGTAATGTGACCACTGGCACCTATTGAAACATCAATCAATTTCCCATCTTCCGTCTTCACTAAAAAGAGCCTTTCCCATTCATAAACATAGGAATCCTTTTGAACGTAAACTTGTTCGACGGTCCCATCTTGAGCACACTCGATGGTATGAATCGGTTTTAACACGGAATCACTCCTCCACTCCCCATTATTAGACTATAGCTTATACCCAGCCGCGGAATATCGAGGCTTCTGCCATTTTTCTGACACCCACCATATACGCTGCCAGCCTCATATCCACTTTTCTCGTCTCGGACATTTCATATATTTGATTAAATGAGTTGACCAATAACGCTTTTAATTTGGTTTGGACCTCTTCATCTTCCCAATAATAACCTTGATTATTTTGAACCCATTCGAAGTAAGAAACTGTCACACCGCCTGAACTTGCCAATACATCAGGTACGAGAAGCACATTGCGTTCCGTCAAGATCTTGGTTGCCTCCAATGTGGTAGGTCCATTCGCGGCCTCGACGACAATTTGGGCTTTGATAAGATGTGCATTTTCTTTGGTGATTTGATTGGAAATGGCAGCAGGCACTAAAATATCACAATCTTGTTCCAGAAGCTCCTGGTTGGTGATTGTATGATCGAATAGTGTCGTTACCGTTCCAAAGCTATCCCTTTTATCAAGTAAGTAATCGATATCCAGACCCTCAGGTTTATAGATGGCACCATATGCGTCCGATATGCCAATCACTTTCGCACCTGCATCATGCATGAATTTGGCCAAAAAGCTTCCTGCATTCCCAAACCCTTGGACGATGATGCGTGCACCTTTCAATTCTATGCCCTTACGCTTTGCCGCTTCCTCGATACAGATGGTGACACCTTGTGCAGTCGCCTTTTCCCTGCCGTGTGAACCGCCCAGTACCAGTGGCTTACCTGTAATGAAACCAGGAGAATCGTGTTCTCTTATTCTACTGTACTCGTCCATCATCCATGCCATGATTTGTGAATTCGTATAAACATCCGGGGCCGGGATATCTTTAGTCGGCCCCACTATTTGGCTGATTGCCCGAACGTATCCACGGCTAAGCCTTTCCAATTCACCGATTGACATTTGGCGCGGATCACAGATGATGCCGCCTTTTCCTCCGCCATATGGCAGATTCACGATTCCGCATTTCAAACTCATCCACATTGAAAGTGCCTTGACTTCTTCCTCATCGACTTCAGGGTGAAAACGGATTCCGCCTTTCGTCGGACCGACAGCATCGTTGTGCTGGGCACGGTATCCAGTGAAAATCTTCGTCGAATTGTCATCCATCTTAATTGGAATCCGGACGGTAAGCATCCGTAGAGGTTCCTTCAAAAGCTCGAACACTTCTTCAGAATAGCCAAGCTTATTTAGCGCCTCCTTGATTACGACCTGTGTTGAATCAAGCAAGCTGGCAGTTTCTTTTTCTTCTTTGATTGTTGTACTCAATGGAATTCACCTCATAGGTATATTAGGATAAAACTTTTTTAATGCGTTCGATTGCCCAATCCAAGTCTTCTTTAGTAATCACTAATGGCGGAGCAAAACGGATAACTGTATCATGTGTTTCTTTACATAGCAGTTTTTCTTCTTTAAGCTGCTCACAATAAGGTCGTGCCGCTTCTGTTAATTCGACTCCGATGAATAAGCCTCGGCCGCGGATATCTTTAATCATTGGATTCTTGATTTCTTTTAAACGATCCATAAAGTATTGCCCAAGCTCCAATGAACGTTCCGCAAGCTTCTCTTCTTCAAGGACTTCCAATGAAGCGATGGAAACCGCACATGCCAATGGATTGCCGCCGAATGTAGAACCATGGGAACCAGGATTGAATACGCCAAGGATTTCACGGTTCGCAGCTACGCAAGAGATTGGGAAAACCCCGCCGCCAAGCGCTTTACCTAAAATGTACATATCAGGAACTACTCCATCCCAGTCAGAGGCGAACATTTTTCCTGAACGTCCAAGTCCTGACTGAATTTCATCAGAAACGAATAGGACATTATTTTCTTTACATAAGTCGTAAGCTTCTTTTAAGAATCCTTGTGGCGGAATGATGATTCCCGCTTCACCTTGAATCGGTTCGATTAAAAATCCAGCCGTTTGCGGTGTAATCGCTTCTTTCAATGCATCAAGATCGCCGTAAGGGATAAGCTTGATCCCTGGCAGCATCGGTCCAAAGCCCCTTCTATATTCATCATCGGATGACAAGGACACGGCTGCCATCGTACGGCCATGGAAGTTCCCGATACAAGCAATGATTTCAGCTTGGTTTTCTGCGATTCCCTTAACATCATAGCCCCAGCGTCTAACAGCTTTGATGGCTGTTTCAACGGCTTCAGCACCTGTATTCATAGGCAGAGCCATGTCTTTTTGCGTAATGCGTGAAACCATTTCATACCATGGTCCTAATTTATCACTATGGAATGCACGGGATGTCAATGTTACGCGATCCGCTTGTTTTTTTAATTCGTCGATGATTTTCGGATGCCTGTGGCCTTGGTTCACTGCTGAATAGGCACTAAGCATATCCATATATTTGTTGCCTTCAGGATCTTCCACCCAAACTCCTTCTGCCTTCGAAATGACGATTGGAAGTGGATTATAATTGTTTGCACCATATTGTTCAGTTTGCTCGATTAATTTTTCCGTTAAAGTTGTCATGTTGATTCCCCCTAAAATTTATAGCGTTTCAGATGTTGTTTTACCTTGAAGATGAAGAACTAAATAATCAGGACCGCCCGCTTTTGAATCTGTACCTGACATATTGAATCCGCCAAATGGCTGGTATCCTACAATGGCACCAGTACAGCCGCGATTGAAGTACAAGTTACCTACGTGGAAATCCTCACGCGCTTGTTCAATATGTTCAATGTTGTTAGAGATGACTGCACCCGTTAATCCATAATCCGTGTTATTGGCAATCTCGATTGCATGATTGAAATCTTTTGCCTTACAGAATGCAACAACCGGTCCGAAGATCTCTTCTTTCATGACACGTGCGTTCTCATCCACATCGGCAATGATAGTTGGCTGGATGAAGAAACCTTTTGAATTGTCTCCTTCTCCCCCTGTAACAATTTTCCCTTCTTCTTTACCGATTTCAACGTAGCTCATGACTTTATCGAAAGCTGCTTGATCGATGACCGGACCCATGAAGTTGTTTAGATCTGTTGGTTCCCCGATCGTTTTTTCTTTCGTTAATTCAATGGCACGATTCAAGACTTGGTCATATACATCTTCCACTATGACAGCACGTGAACAAGCAGAACATTTTTGACCGGAGAATCCGAATGCAGAAGCGACGATTGATTGTGCCGCCAATTCCAGATCAGCCTCTTTATCAACAACGATCGTATCTTTACCGCCCATTTCAGCGATGACACGTTTTAACCAGATTTGGCCTTCATGTACTTTTGCCGCACGCTCATAAATACGGATACCGACATCACGAGATCCGGTAAAGCTGATGAAACGTGTACGAGGATGATCTACCAAATAATCGCCCACTTCGGCACCGCTTCCTGGAATGAAGTTCACAACTCCTGCAGGCATGCCCGCTTCTTCCAGCACTTCGATGAATTTAGCTGCAATGACCGGTGTTGTACTGGCCGGTTTCAATAAGACCGTATTACCTGAAACAAGAGCAGCCGTCGTCATGCCTGCCATGATCGCAAACGGGAAGTTCCAAGGTGAGATGATGACACCCACACCAAGCGGAATATAATTGAAAGCATTGTGTTCAATCGGACGGCTTTCCACTGGCATGCCGTCTTTAAGCTTCAGCATTTGACGTGCATAGTATTCCATGAAGTCGATCGCTTCCGCTGTATCTGCATCCGCCTCATTCCAAGGCTTCCCTGCTTCTTTAACCAATAGAGCCGAGAAATAATGTTTTCTTCTGCGAACGATTGCTGCAGCCCTGAATAAAATGTTTGCGCGCACTTCCGCTTTCGTTTTTCTCCAAGTTTGGAATGTCTGATCTGCCGCTTGCATCGCTTGCTCTGCAAGATCTTTATTCGCTTTGGATACGGTTCCGATAACTTCTTCTTTATTTGCTGGGTTTACAGAGGTAATGACTTCATCAGTAAACACTCTTTCACCATTAATGATCAGCGGATATTTCTTCCCTAGATCATTAGCTACATCATTCAATGCCGCTTGAAAAGCTTTATTGTTTTCTTCGATTTTAAAATTAGTAAATGGTTCGTGTTTATATGTTTGGACCATTATGTCTCATCTCCCTAAGTTTATGTTTTTACTTCTCCCTTAATTAAACAAGCAAGTTCCGTGCCAACTTTTCGTTTTTTCGAAAAAATAATGTTTTTTCTTGAAAAATGCAATGAAATTCAGCACTTTAAGGGCAAAATTGACATAGTATGCCATTATTTTTTGCTCTAATCCCTATTTTTGTCGCTTAAACCTTACACTTTTTATTAATGCAAATTTCATGCCAACTAGAAAAACCATAAAAAACAGCATTTTCGCACTTTTTCCGCAAAATATTTTTGCACTTCAATGCAAAATAATCTTGCTGTGCAAATTTTATTTGCGCCTTTGCTTCAATTCCTCTACAATAGCTCTAAGAAAAGAAGAAAAACGGGAGGCATTCATGAATTTAGATCAAATCATTAAAATAGATGGTTTCCAATCCATCCTTTATTCGCTTGTGGATGTAATCGATACAGGGATACATATAATCGATATAAAAGGGCGGACGATTGTATATAACAAGAAAATGGCAGAAATCGAAGGAATGGATTCAGAAGAAGTGTTAGGGAAGAAGATTCACGAAATCTTTAAATTCAAGGAAGAAACGGAGAGTACATTAATAAGGGCTCTTCATTCGGGGAAGACAACCGAGAACTCGAAGCAGACCTACTTCAATAATCTTGGTCAGGAAATAACAACAATCAATAATACTTTTCCGATTTTGGATCAAAAGCAAAATATCATCGGGGCCATTGAAGTGGCAAAGGATATAACGAATCTGGAAAGAATCATTAAAGATAATATATTGAATAAGGGCGATACTAAATATACCTTTGACAGCATCATCGGAACGAGTGAAAATTTCCTGGAAGTGATAGAAAAGTGCAAGCGCTCGACCAGGACGGCATCCTCCATCCTCATCGTTGGGGAAACGGGCACCGGAAAAGAGCTCTTCGCCCAAAGCATCCATAATGGCAGCAGCCGTTCGACACAACCTTTCATCAGCCAAAACTGTGCTGCCCTGCCAGACAGTCTAATTGAAGGAATACTCTTCGGCACAAAGAAAGGCGCCTTCACCGGATCGATCGAACGGCCTGGATTATTCGAACAGGCACAGGGCGGTACCATCCTGCTAGATGAAATCAACTCATTAAATCCGAACATGCAAGCGAAATTATTACGGGCCCTTCAAGAAAGGACGATTCGCCGCGTTGGGGATACTAAGGATAAACAAATTGACGTTAGGGTCATTGCAACGATAAATGAAGATCCGATAGATGCCATTTCAAATGACCATTTACGAAAGGATTTATACTACCGATTAAGTGTCGTTTCGTTATTCATCCCGCCTCTTCGTGAACGGAAAGAGGATATTCCTTTGCTGGCGCAATCCTTCATCGAGAAATTCAATGCGCTGTTCGAATTGAATATAGAAGGGATCAGCGAAGAAGTCTACTCGCTTTTTTATGATTACGACTGGCCCGGGAACGTAAGGGAACTCGAACATATCATTGAGGGGGCCATGAATTTAATGGAGCCTGGCGATACAAAGATTGCCATCACCCACCTTCCGGCTCTATTTAGGAAGAAAGCCCATTTGGAAGACATTCAGCCCGGAAGAAAAGAGACTCATGCAAATGGAGATTTACAGGATTCGACCTTATCTCTTGATGATTATATCGCCAATACTGAAAAGCAATACTTGGAGAAGATATTGAAGGAACATGGCATGAATATCTCCCAAGCAGCCAAGGCCCTGAATATTAGCCGCCAAAGCCTTCAATACCGTTTGAAAAAGTATCAGGTCAAATAATAACATCATCCCTGCACAAAGGAGGCCCCCATTGATATGGAGGGCCTTCAGTTTATCGGCGGAAGGGGAGCGGGTTTCTGAAATCAGCTGAAATGTTTTTCAAATAAAAAACAGCAGGCAAAGTCGTTTCCACGAATTTGTCTACAGTCTAAAGGCCCCCATTGCTATGGAGGCCTTTCTTTGCCTGCTATTCACTTTGCAATCAGAATGCTTCAGCCGCTTTTGCAACGTTTTCCAAACCATCCGCGATGATTTTTTGTGACCGATCCGGATACTGATTATGGCCTTCAATGACCACGGTTTCCGGATTGTTGATTCCCCATAGCCCAATGATATTTTTCACTAAACTCACGGCCATTTCAGCGGAAGCCATTCCTTCTAATGCATAATCAGAACCGCGGGCATTCAATAGCATGACTTTTTTATCTCCAGCATACCCGACAGGACCTTCCGCCGTATAATTGAACATTATTCCTGCTTGTGCCAAATAAGAAAGATAGGTGATTAACGGTGCAGGAACCGTTGAGTTCCATAGAGGGAAAGCGAATACCACTTTATCCATGGCCATGAATTGATTTAAATATTGGTCAACCAGTTTGGCGGCATATTCCTCTTCAGCTGTCAGTTCAAGACCTTGGTTGCGTTTATATAGTCCGGTAATCGCCGTATTTCCATAGTAAGGAAGCTCTTCATTAAATAAATCCAGCTCTGTCACTTCATCTGTACGGTGTGTCTCTTTATATGTTTGTAAGAATGTATCATACATTTTCGAGCTGATTGCCTGATCTGCTGGACGATCGTTCACTTTCACGAATAACACTTTTGTCATTTTCCCATTCTCTTCTGCCGCGGCTTCTTTATTTCCAAATAATCTGCTTAAGAATCCCATTATCCTCTCACCATTGCTTTCTATATTATTCTTATCGTTTAGACGACTAAATGAATCTCATTGCCTGATGGATCTGTTACAGTGAAAAACCCTTCTTTTTCCGTGACGACAGCCCCGATTCCTTCCAGTTGCTCCGTTACTTTGTTTCTCGCTTCTTCATCTGCATAAACGAGTGTATACCAGTTTAGCCCCACACTATTTTCCTTCGGGGCAGGGGCACCAACGCCATTCCATGTGTTCAATCCGATGTGATGATGATATCCGCCGGTTGAAGTAAAGAGCGCTCCTCCATATCGATTCACGACGCTAAACCCAAGACCTTGCATGTAAAACTCCTCCGTTTTACGTAAATCCGCTACATGCAGATGTATATGCCCCATCAAGGTACCTGCAGGCAGTTTGCTCCACTCACCATCGCTTTCTTTCAGCAGGTCATTCCCATCCAACGGATCCGTGCCCATTTCGACCTCCCCGCCTGCCCATCTCCAATCAGCTGATGGCCGGTCAGAGTATACTTCGATGCCATTTCCATCCGGATCGGTAATGTACAACGCTTCACTCACTTCATGATCCGCCGCTCCAAATGGATATTTCGTTTGAAGTAAATGGCGTAAAAAAGTCGATAAGTCAGCACGGCTTGGCAGTAAAAGGGCAAAGTGATACAAGCCCGTCGTCCGCCCTTCTTTCGGAATCACATCCGCAGGCTGCTCAAGTGTCAGCAACGGGGTTTTTCCGTCTGTCGTCAAAACAGCTTTCCGGTCGGTTTTCTTCAATACTTGAAGACCGATGATTTCTTGATAAAACAGAATGGCCTTATTCAAATCCAAAACATTAATACTCACTTCGCCAACAAATGTAATTGGTTTTTGATGAAAATTTTTATCCATATTGTCACTTCCCTTTTTTATTGAAAATCACATAATCCAAAGAAAGAACCGTGCGGTTTGCACACGCTAGATAGACAGACATGGCAAGCAGTGCCAAGTCCAGTTCGTAACCCGCCGCTTGCCCGTTTCCAAGAAAACCGGCAGGTAATTTAGCCGTGAAAATCGCCCCCGCCATAATGACCGCAAATAGGACGGATACGATTCGTGTTCCCAAACCCAGTATAACCGCAAGTCCTCCAATCAATTCGATTCCTGCAACGATGTATGCCATGAAGCCAGGAATGCCAAGGCTATCGAAAAATCCCGCCGTATTTCCTATGCCCCCTTGAAACTTTGAAACGCCGTGAATGAAAAAAGTAAGACCTAAAATCACCCTTAAAAAAACTTGACCTGCATCATTTTTATTCATGTATGAATTCTCCTTTTTGTTGGTTACTTTATGTAAGTAATTATATTTTCATAAGCTTATAATGTCAAGTAAGTTTATTGGAATTCATTTTTTTACCTAAAAAAACGAATTGCCGAAAGCAACTCGTTATATGGTGCCACTATTTAAATGTGTAATAAATGGTTGAATTGATGATGAAAGAATCCGCAATCGTTCTCCCGAATTCCTAACATGCCACCTTACTTCCTCCTTAAGCATTAAACTTAATCGAAATCATTGCGATTTAAAACTCAAATAAACACAACTTCATTATTCAAACATCGAAATCAGTTCTTTTGTGTATGAATGGCGATCGCTGCAAAAAAGCCGTTCTTTCTCGAAAGAATCCACAATAACACCCCCTTTCATCACCATGATCCGTTGGCTCATCTCCTGTACAGCCGATAGATCATGAGAAATAAAAAGGTAGGAAGTGTCCAAAGTCTCCCGCAGCCCGCCTAACAATTTCAGCACCGCCGCTTGGGACAGCACGTCCAGGCTTGAAGCCGGTTCATCCAATATAATGAGGGCCGGTTCGATGCTGATTGCACGCGCAATGGTCAACCGCTGCTTTTGTCCGCCGCTTAGCTCATGCGGGTAACGTTCAGCAAAACTCCTTGGAAGCTCCACCGTTTCCAGGAGCTGTCCGATAAAGTTCGCTTCACTTGTATACGTAAAATATTTCAAATTGACCTGGCTGCCAAATTGAAGATATGGATCCATTAGTGAATCCTTTATCCTTAGTTTTGGATTCAAAGCCGATACAGGATTTTGCAAAACAGCCTGGATGTTCTTGCGATACGGTTTTAAACTGCGTTCGCTTTTGTTTTGCAGCTCGGTTCCTTCAAATAGGATGCTGCCCTTGTCAAAAGATTCAATCTGAAGGATGAGTCTTGCCAGTGTGCTTTTTCCGCAGCCGCTCTCCCCCACTAACCCGAGGCATTCCTTCCTTTCCATGCTGAAATTCACGTTCCTTAGTATTTCCACTCCGTTATCATAGCTTTTATGGACATTTCGCACGTCTAATAAACTCATCCTGACACTCCTTCAAGCTTAAATGGAATTCTCCTCAATGATGGCGATGATTGAATCAGTTCATTCGTATAAGCATGCTGCGGATGATTCAATACCTGATTTTTATCACCGGTCTCTATGATGGCCCCGTCTTTCATGACTGCAATGCGGTCCGCATACTTCCTGACATGACGTAAATCATGCGTAATGAACAAGATTGCACATCCGGTTTCTTTTTGGAGCTTTGATAACAGCTGTAAAACCTTAAAGGAAGATACACTGTCTAAGGCTGTGGTCGGTTCATCCGCTATCAAGATATCAGGTTCAAGCAGCAGGGCTATTGAAATGGATACGCGTTGAAGCTGACCGCCGCTTAATTGAAAAGCGTATCTGCCGTAGATATCTTCATTCAGTCCCACCGATATGAGCGCATTGACCGCTTGCTGCCTCCTTGCCTTTTTGGAAAGGTTCAAATGTGTTCGCTGATATTCGTCGAAATGCTGACCGATGGTAAGGAACGGGGTGAATGAACCCTGGTAATCTTGAAAAATATAGGCCAGGCGCTTTCCGCGAACCTTCCTGATTTCTGAGGAAGATAGGGTTAATAAATTCTTTTCCCCATACCATATTTCCCCCTTCGCTTGAAGATTGGGTGCAAGCAGCTGACATATTGCCATGGCCGTCATGCTTTTGCCGCTCCCGCTTTGTCCGACAAGTGCGAACCACTCACCCTCCTGCACATCTAATGAAAGATTCTTGACGATATGATTTTGCTTTCCCATGATATGCAGCTGCCTCACGGATAAAATGCTCATGATCCCACCTCCTTTTTCACATCGAATGCATCGCGCAAATAATCACCGAGCATGTTGGTTAGAAGGACGACAAATACGATGGCGAGCCCTGGGTAAATCATCAGCAACATATTGGATTGAAAGTATGGACGGGCATCATTCAGCATGGCTCCCCACTCCGGTGCCGGCGGCTGCGCACCGAGCCCGATATATGATAAGGAAGATATGAGCAAAATGATTTTTCCTAAATCGAGGCTAGAAAGGACAAGCACATTCCCGATAAGGTGCGGAAATAGATGCTTCCGCATGATCCCAAATGAACTTAATCCATTGATTTTAGCAACTGTGACATATTCCTTCTGACGTTCGGTGATCACCGTACTTCGCACAAGCCGGGCATAATTCACCCATTTCACCAGAACGATCGCCAACAGGAGATTTTCGATTCCCGGTCCTAATAAACCGCTAAGAACAATGGCAACGATCGTATCTGGGAAGGCGAGAAACGCGTCGGCAATGCGCATGAAGACCCGATCGATCAGACCTCCTTTAAAACCGGCAATCATCCCGAACGGGACGCCGATGATAACTGCGGCAAACAAAGATAAGAGGCCGTAGCCAACCGTCAGCTGTGCACCAAGCAGAAGGCGCGTCAATACATCACGCCCTAGATGATCCGTCCCTAACGGATGTTCCATGCTCGCCGGCCATAGCCTTTCTTCCAGATTGACCAGTGCCGGATCATGTTTCACAATAAGAAAGGTGTAAGCCGCAACGGCAAGGATTGTCGCCATCACCGTAAATAGGACGGTCATTCTCCAGCGCCTTTTGGATTTTCCTTTGATAACTAACTCCATTTTCCATGCTTCCTTTCATTCAGTCTTAGCTCCGGATTTAAATAGCGATAAGATAAATCCACGGCACTATTAACCATGAATACAATGATGGCCATGACCAGCAGGTACCCTTGGATGACTGGATAATCCCGCGACCGAATCGAGTCCACGACCATCTTACCTATGCCCGGATAGGCAAAAATCACTTCGATCACGACTACACCGCCGATTAGGCTGCCAAGGCTGACACCGAATACGGTAATGACCGGGGGCAAGCTATAACGAAATGCATGGGCAAAGAATATCCGCATCTCTGAAATCCCCCTAGATCGGGCAGCCCTGATGAAATCATGACTGAGGGAATCTATCAAGCTCGAACGCAGCAAACGGACGTACACACTTGTGATGGCCAGCCCCAGCGTGACCGACGGCAGAATCAAAGAACGAAACCCGTCCCTGCCCATCGTTGGAAGGGCTCCCCATCGTACCGCAAATAAATCTATCAAGAGCAGCCCCAGCCAAAAGCTAGGAATGGCTGCCCCCAATAAAGAAACAGCCCGGCTGAATTGATCGATCCAGCTCCCCCTGTACAAGGCAGCAAGCGAACCTAACGGAATCGCTATACCAAGCATGACAAGCAATGCACCAACCGCCAGCTCAAGTGTTGCAGGCAGCCCGCTCATGATCATTTCCATCACAGGCTGATTCGTCAGATAGGAATGCCCGAAATCCAATCGGATAAAGTCCGCAAACCAATTGCCATACTGCACGAACAGCGGATCATTGAACCCTAATTCTTCACGAAGCTCATTGACTTGCTCGTTTGTGACCGATACATCATCCACTTGAAGTATCGAGAGAACCGGGTCGCCAGGAGCAAGCCGAACAAAAAGGAAAGAAATGAATGTAATCACAAGAACAAAAATCGCTACCTCAATGAATCGGCGGACTAAGATGCGAAACATTCACTTCACATCCAATTCATTCGTCAGCATGTAGTATTCGCTTCTCGAAGTGATCCAGTTTTTAACTTTATCGGCATCATAAGCAACAAGTGTATTCGGATGTAAAATGAATGAATTATACACCTGTTCATCCACATACATCGCAATCTCCTCAGCTAAATCCGAGCGCTCCTCCTGCCCGACCGTCACGTTCAGCTCATCAATCAGGGACGTCAGGCGATCATCATCAGCCCCACTGAAGTTCAAGGCCCCCTTTGGATGATAAGTAGCATTTAAATAATAACCGGCATCCCCTCTCGGAGCCGTTAAATTGCTGTAGGTCGTTAAATCCCAATCGCGATTGGCAGCCATATACTCTTCAGGGATTTCTATTTGCTTGATATTCACATCAATCCCCACCTGACCGGCATCCGATTGAAAAACTTGGGCAATTAACGGCAGGTCGGCACGTGAACTGTATGTAAGCAGTGTAAACGTTAACGGTTTACCGTCTTTTTGCATGACACCATCCACTTTCTTATATCCCGCCTGATCAAGAAACGCCTTAGCGGCTTCCATTCCATTCGCTTTTTTCGGATAATCCGGGGCAAAAGAGAAAGTGGATGGGAATGGCCCCGTCGCCACTTCAGCATGACCATGTAAAATCGTTTCCGCAATGGATGGACGATCGATCAAGGCATCAACCGCCTTCCGGACGTGTATGTCCTGCAATGCTTTACGTTCCAAATTCATCGTCATTTGATGTACGCGGAAAGTCGATGTCGATTCAACCTTCACACCATCTTTCGCCTCTAAATTTTCCAAGCTTTCCACTTCCGGACGGAAAACAATATCAGCGTCTCCCGATTCAAGGGCAAGAGACCGTGCATTGGCATCTTCATTAAACGAAAACCTGGCTCTCTCAAGCTTTGCGGCTCCATCCCAGTAAGACTCATATCGGATTAAATCAACAGCCGTACCTGGTATGAATTTCGAAACGGCAAATGGCCCGGTTCCTATCGGCTTGTTTATATAGTCACTTTCCTTCACATCAATAATCGATGTATTTGGATGAACCAATTCAGAAGGAAACTCAGGAAAAGGAACCACCGTCTTAATGGTCAGCGCATTCCCGTCCGCTTCAATCGACTCAATCCGCAAAGCATTCTTGATCGCCGGACTATCTTTCATCGCCCTCTCCAAGGAAGCCTTCACCGCTTTGCCATCCATCGGCTTTCCATTCTGAAACGTCACACCCTCCCTTAACTCAAAATTCCATAATTGACCATCCTTGCTATCCCAGCTCTTCGCCAGCCAAGGTTCGATGGTCAAATCCTTATCATTGAGATGCACCAATGTCTCAGTGATGCCAGCCCTAAGCGACACATAACTAGTATCAACATTCGGATCAAGCGAGCTAGTCGCAAAATTAAAAAGCAAGTTCACTTCCTTCTTCCCTCCCGCTTGATCCTTCGCAGACTCGGTGGAACAAGCAGCCAAAAGAAAGACTGATAAACATACAATAAAAATCAATTTACATTTTCTGAACACGATATATTTCCTCCATTACCTCAACTATTTTTATTGACTGTTTTAAAATCGTATTGATTACGATTTAGGTTGCGGCTTTACCATCATCAAACGACGTAACACATCGCCGAATGCTTATCCGAAATCAAACTATGTAATCCTCCTCGAGAGAAAACATCCATTCACGAGTATTTGTGCTAAACTCACGAGTATTTGCTCCAAATTCACGAGTATTTGCTCTAAACTCACGAGTAAATCCTCCAAATTCACGAGTATTTG
The DNA here is from genome assembly GCF_046715815.1 of Peribacillus sp. S4. NCBI lineage: Bacteria > Bacillati > Bacillota > Bacilli > Caryophanales > Bacillaceae > Peribacillus > Peribacillus sp. S4. The sequence continues at coordinate 4,266,780 of NZ_CP175708.1, forward strand.
CTTCAAAGTCGTGAGTATTTGCTCTAAACCCTTAAATAACAGCTCTAAATCTCTTGCAATAGGACCAAATTATTAAAAAGCGCACCAAATTCTCTATTTATTGCACGAATCCTCCTTTTTCAATCCATTCTTTCAGTGCTTTCCGTCTAATAAATCAAAATGATTACGATTTATCCTTTAAAACACTCTCTCTTGTCTTGATTGTCTTCCATTATAAAACGTAATGATTACTGTTTACAAGGTTTTTTTGAGTTTTATTATCGGATGCCAGTTCCTTCGATGATTGGCTTTTTGATTAAGTAAAAAACTCCTGAAAAAGGATTTCAGGAGTTCTTCGGCTTTTATTTTAAGTTGTTGTAGTGGTTGATGACTTCTTCGGTGATTTCGCTATTTTCGTCCAATCCGCTAACTTCCTTAAGTGCTGAAGCTACACCGTGTTCTTTGATCATCGTTTGCAGTTTAAGGGCTTCTTCATCTTCGTTAAAATCAAAGAGTAAAGCGGCCGCTATCGCTTTCGCCAGATTAGTATAGGAAAGTCCGGCTTTCTTTGCTTCTACGGCAGGGCGCACGAGACGGTCGTTTGGCCCGAGTTTACGCAGCGGTGAACGTCCGACTCTATTCACCGAGTCATTCAGGTAGGAGTTTTTAAAACGATTAATGATTTTTTCGATATACTGCTGATGCTCACCTGCATCCAAACCGTATTGCTTTATTAAATAGGCACCCGTTTCCCCTAGGGTTTTCTTAACTTGCTCCACAATGCCTGCGTCTTCCAATGACTGGTCAATCGTTGATTTTTTATTTTTAAGATAACCGAGGTAAGCAATGACGGCATGTCCTGTATTAACGGTAAACAGTTTTCTCTCAATGAATGGGGCGAGTTCTTTTACAATGGTCATCCCTTCAACGGCAGGTATGCTTTCCTTCGTTTCAACGACCCATTCATAATAAGGTTCCACCAAAACATCGAGTGATCCTTCGTTATTTTGGATAGGAACGATGCGATCGACTGCTGAGTTAAAGAAGTAGACTTTATCGGCTAGTTTTTCCTTTGTGGCTTGATCCAGGTTTTCCAGAATGTAGCCTTCTAAAAGGTCTGTTGCCGATATTTGGTTTTCGCAAGCGATCACATATAGTTTTTCATCGGTTTCCTTCACTCTTGATGCCAATCCTTTTGCAATTAAAGGAGCGATATGAGGCAAAATATTGGGACCAATAGCAGTGGTGAGGTAGGTTGCTTCGGAAATTGCTTTAATGACTTCCTCTTCCTGCTTTAAACTGTTTAAACCCGAAACATTTTTCACAGTGACTGATTCTTGTTGATCAGTGGCCAGTTTGACTTGATATTGCTTTTTATCATTTAACTGATCGATGATTTGATCAGCTATATCTACAAATGTCACATGATATCCAGATTGTGAAAAAAGTGCTCCGATAAATCCTCTTCCAATGTTTCCTGCACCGAAATGTACTGCTTGTTTCATTACAATCATCCCTTTATCAAGTTAGTATATAAATAATCCAAAAATATGGCTTCCAGCCTTCTTCTAATCATTTCTTCGTCCGAAGATGAAAAAATCATGATGGATTCATTGCTTTCAATTAAGCTTGAACTTATTAAGCTGACGATTTCCTGCTGCTTCACACTCAATTCTTCAGGTGCCAGCATCAGCAGTAAATTTTTCATATGGACGTCATTGCCGTCCATACCTTTGACGAGACGATATTCCTCCAGGTGAGCCACCTGGAATATCAGTTCTTTTACATTCTTATGTCTCGTATGGAAAAGGCCCATCCCCGTGCCCGGAATGCCTAAACCGCCCTTTTTTTCCCGTTCCTTCAAGGATCCGACCACATCATCCGCACCCATCAGCAGTTCTTCCGTTTCAGCCATCCTCACCATTTCTTCGATGATTTCTGGATGTCCTTTCCGATGCGGCAGCCGATAAAACCGGAAATTATCCATGATCGACTCGATGCTCTGCTGGGCATCTTTCAATTCCTGCAGCAATTCTTTCAGTTCGCCATCCTCTTTTTTGGTCACGGTATCCTTATCGGCTGACTGAATGCCATAACGCTTATTCTTCGTGAAGTTTTCGATATTCTTCCTTAAATAATTCCTGATGTTCAAAATATTCTCTTCACTCAAAAGAGGGGATACAAGGATATAATCACTATCGATATACGGAAGCCGGACGGTAGAAATGATCACATCATAGTTTTTCAGGCTGCTCTGCTGCTGGATGTCTTTAATGGTCTTGATTTCTACAGTCTCGATTTCGATGATTTCCTTTTTGATCCGGCTTGCAAGCATCTTCGACGTACCGATACCTGTCGGGCAGACTATGAGTGCCCTTATTGATATTTCTTCCTCCCGCAGCACTAGTGCAGATCCGAAATGAAGGACGATGAAGGCTATTTCATCTTCAGGAAATTCTTTTATTTCTTTGAATCCCTTTTCCAGACTGGTCTTCACTGCCAAAAAGAGAACCGGATACTTTCGCTTAATATCTTCGGTTAAGGGGTTGTACAATCCCATTTCCTGTTTGATCCGGAAAAGCGATGGTTCCATATGGGCAAGGAGCCCCTGATACAATGGGAAATCCTTGGTCAAATCGATTTGCAGTTGTGCCGAAACATCTTTTATCAGGTTTCTTATCAGCTGGCCAAGCAATACACTGTCATAGGGAACGGCATCCGCCGCATGAAGCTTGGAGCCTTTAAGGATGGCTGCAAGGTAACTTATATCATCGATGGTAAAAGAGACTTCCAGCATGGCGCTGAGTTCCTTGCCTATTTTATTCATGAGATTAGTCTCATCGGAAAGTTCGCTTATTTTATTGAAATCCTTCTCCAAAAAATATTGGCTTTCATTCCTTTGCAGGGTTACATAAATATGTACAATTAACCCTATATACCCGCTATCCGCCAATCGGGAGTGGGCACTGTTAAAAGTTGAGTTCAGCACCCCGTCGATAGCCAGAAGATACTCGGGATCGAAATAGTCGAGGATTTTCGCTTCTGGAAATTTCCCTTCTTGCAGCAAAAATAAACTTTCAATCAGCTCTTCATTAAAGAAGTGCAAGAAATAGGCTGCCTGGGCTTTCCGTTTATTTTCTTCGGTGCCGGCAAGCTCTATTCCGACTCCCCTTTTTCTGGTAATCACGATATTAAAATTCTTTAACCATTCGGTCAGTTCGTCCAAATAGGTTGTAAGAGTCGTAATGCTTATTCCGAGATCCCCCGCAAGAACTTGAGTTTTATATGATTCTTCCTGCAGTAAAGCTAAAAGAAGATGCAGCTTTCTTTCTTGTGGCGTTTGATCGATCGGATGATTGCCCATCAGGTGCTGTACAAGCCGAAAGACTTGTTCATTCTTCCCGTCGATGGACAGTCCCTCATGTGTATTGCGTGTTAAATGCAACTCGAATGATTGCAGGATTTTTTCTATGGACTTCAAATCGCGTTGAACCGTCCGGACACTAACATTCAATTGTGTCGCAATGGATAAGGCTGTATGTTTTCCTGAAGTTTTTATGATCAATTCTATGATTGATTTTTCCCTTGAAGTAATATACATGCTACCAACTCATTTCTGGTGGAGTAACACGAGAAAATACTGAATAGAAAAGCGTATAACGCTTTTCTATTCTTGGTTAAGAGTATTTAATTATTTTCTACATTTATAATATCCATCAATTCCCTGGCTGATGTGGCTTTAACCATCTTTTCAATATTCTCCATGTCAGAGCATGTAACTGCAATGCCAGATAGAATTTCAAGATGTGTCCCGTCCTTGCCGGCAATGCCGAATATCAATCTTGCCTTTTGGCCGTCAAAGTCGACACCATCAGGAATTTGTAAAACGGTAAATCCGGATTTAAGGACATCTTTCTTAGCTTCCTCGGTTCCGTGCGGAATGGCTACATCGTTCCCCATATAGGTTGAAGTCAATTCATCACGGGCAATCATCGCTTCAATATAGCTTTCCTTAACGTAACCTGCATCGACCAAAGCTCTTCCCGCAAAGCGGATCGCTTCTTCCTTATTGGCGAATTGTTGATTAAGGAAGACATTTTCTTCACGAAGCAATTCATTACCTTCCGGCTCATCCTCGTCGATGCCAGGTTCGATTGAATGTTCACGAACACCGGGAACCTTCTCTTCAGCATCTTCGACGATTTCATGCAGCTCATCGGTACCGTCATCCTGAAGCCGTGCAAGCAATGAATCGTATTCAGGGCTTGATAGGAAATTATCGACGGATACATGATAGGCATTCGGCACTTTATTCTGTGCCCTTGGAGTTAACTCCTCCTGTGTAATGACGATTTGTGCATCAGCAGGAATGTTTGAGATCGCCGTATTTGTAACAGTGATATTCAATCCGGCTTCCTTCACCTTCTTGCGAAGCAGCGAAGCCCCCATCGCACTTGATCCCATTCCGGCATCACAGGCAAAAATTATTTTGCTGACGTTTGTTGGCATCGTTCCCGGCTCTGAAGCGAATACATCGGCAACAGAGCTTTTCTTGCCTTTCATTTCTTGCATTTTTTTCGCGGCATCTTCAATATTCTCTTCAGATTGCTTTCCTGTTTTCAGGATGAATGCACCGACGATGAATGAAACAAGGGCGGCTACGATGACCCCTGCAAAGTTAGCAATATATGCACCTGCATTATGCGGAGTTACCGCTGTAATGGCAAGTATGCTGCCTGGGGATGCTGGAGCGAACAATCCTCCGCCCAGTAGGACCAAAGTGAAAACTCCACTCATGCCTCCAAGAATGACCGCTAAGAATAACATCGGCTTCATTAGAATATAAGGGAAATAAATTTCATGGATCCCGCCGAAGAAATGAATGATGGCAGCTCCTGGCGCCGATTTCTTCGCCGTTCCCTTTCCAAAAAAGCAATAAGCAAGGAGTACGCCGATACCTGGTCCTGGATTCGATTCCAGAAGGAACAGGATGGAAGCCCCTGTTTGTTTGACTTGCTCTACACCAATTGGTGATAGTACACCATGATTGATGGCATTGTTCAAGAACAAGACCTTGGCAGGCTCGATCAGGATACTTGTCAACGGAAGTAAACCTGTACCGACAAGCCAATCGACTCCTGCTACAAGCCAGCCTGTAAATACGTCAACAGCAGGCCCGATGGCCAAGAAGGATAGAATGGACAATAAGCCGCCAATAATCCCCGCCGAAAAATTATTAACAAGCATTTCAAAACCGGCTTTTATTTTCCCTTCAATCAATTGATCGAATTTCTTGATGACATAACCGCCGAACGGTCCCATTATCATGGCTCCAAGGAACATCGGGATGTCAGATCCGACGATGACGCCCATTGTCGCAATGGCACCGACTACGCCGCCGCGGTGATCATGGATTAGCTTACCGCCCGTATACCCAATTAAAAGCGGCAATAAAAACGTAACCATCGGTGTAACCATTTTGGCAAGGCTTTCATTTGGCAGGAAACCAGATGGGATGAATAGGGCAGTGATTAGCCCCCATGCTATGAAAGCTGATATATTCGGCATGACCATTGAACTTAGAAAGTTACCGAACTTTTGAACTGCAACTTTTATATTAAAGTGAGCCATTTTTGCTCTCTTCCCTTCTTATTAATATAGTTTCCTTTAATCTTAAGGTACGTACATCCCTCATTCAATAAAAGAAAAAGCTAACTTTGTCGCGAAAGAGAAGACAAACATAATGTATCTCACTTTTCCAGTTTTATTCAGCGCTTGATGCAGACAGAAAAGAGTCCCGTTCGCATCGTGACGAACGGGACTCTTTAAAGCTTTATAGCGGGATGATTCCCAATAGGACACAAACCACTATCATGACAAGCGTCGATCCGCATGCCCATTTCAGGAAAGTGCGCTGCAAGGCACCGAAATCTTCCCCTACCATTCCAACCAATAGATAAGTAGATGGAACAAGCGGGCTTAATAGATGGACAGGAAGCCCCAATAGTGAAGCTCTGCCGATCAGGGCAGGGTCAATTCCATAAGCAGCTCCCGCTTTAGCAAGTAATGGGAGCACCCCATAATAAAATGCGTCATTAGACATGAAGAACGTAAAAGGTGCTGAGATGATGGCTGTGATGACAGCAAAATGTGCGCCCATTTGATCTGGAATATGCTGAATCAAAGAGTTTGCCATGGCATCGACCATCTCCGTGCCGGCAAGGATTCCAGTGAAAACACCTGCTGCAAAAATCATCGAAATGACGGATAAAGCATTGTCCGCATAGTTTGCTACACGTTCTTTCTGATCACTGAGTTTCGGATAGTTAACCGTAATGGCAATCGCGAAACCTACCATGAACAGAACCGCTGAAGGCATAAGTTCCATGATCAGCGCAACCAGCAGTGTAAGAGTCAATGCGTAATTGAATATGATCAATTTAGGCCGTTTTAGATAAGCATCTTCCGTTGCAGCCGCGTGCTGTGCCACAGCATGATAATCGACCTCAATGATCCCGATTCTCTTTCTTTCTTTTTTACCCAGGCAGTATGCCATGAAAAGGACGAATAGGACTCCGCCAATCATCGCTGGAATGACGGGTGTGAACACATCGGACATTTCAAGTTTTAAAGCGGTCATCACCCGTGCTGTAGGGCCTCCCCAAGGAAGAAGGTTCATGACTCCAGATGACGAAACGGCAATGCCGGCCAATACTAGCGGTCTCATTCCAATCCGTTTATATAAAGGAAGCATGGCAGAAATCGTTATCATATAAGTAGTCGTACCATCTCCATCCAAGGAAATCAGCAAGGCCAGGACTGCCGTGCCGATGGCAATTTTCACCGGATCTCCTTTTACAACCTTAAGGATCGTATTGATGATCGGGTCAAAAACCCCAGCATCAATCAAAATGCCAAAGAAAAGGATCGCAAATAAAATCATGATTCCCGTTGGCGCAACGTCTTTGATCCCTTCCAGCGCCATCTCACCCATTTTACCGCCAAACCCGCCAATAAGTGCAAAGGCACTTGGTACTGCAATCAAAGCTATCATGGCTGAAAGTCGCCCTGTCATAATTAAAATCATAAACACTACTATCATCAAGTATCCTAATAAAGCGAGCATATCTATCACTCCTATCTTCTAATAAGATAAAGTGTATATGAAACCGCTTCATTTGTAAGCGTTCTCAATTTATTGTGTTTTAAAACTATTTTGTTAATTGTGTTCATTGTGTTCACGGAACCGATTTTTCGAGGAGGAACCGAACGCCATTCCCCTGGTTGAATGGCGTGTTCTCTAAGGAAATAAGCGAATATTCAAGCAAATGTTCCGCGCATTTATTCTTCAAATGATAAATTTTCCGGTCCGTCCAAAAGGTCACAGCCGTAATCTATATTGGTCGTTGGTGTATCGATACTGACTTCCTCGAATTCCAGTTCATCGATCCATACTTGGCCGCGCCCTGAAAGAAGGACCCCGAATGAAATGATGGCACTGTTTTCGGGCACATCCAGGACAATATAATAATGGTTCCATTCCGTATTGTTGACGATGGGCCGATTCCCCATATTGTCGAATTGCAAAACATCCTGGAGCGCATTATCCACCCTCATCCATAAACCACAAAATCCATCAACACCTTTTGATTTTAAAAAACCCGACAGTTTCATTCTTTTACCAAGGTAATTTTCCGCCTTGAATTGCTGCATCATCGTAGCAAATTCCTCCTTGGATTCGGCAGTGACGGATTTCAGGAATCCTGATGCCTGGCCTTTATGGAATGTCTCCCGGTCAATTCCCATTTGATAATTGAATGGATGACTCCCGCTTAAATTCCAGCCTTTTAATAATTGTTCGTTTTTCATCGTCATTTCCTCCTTTTGCAAGGTTAGTTTACTTACGAGTTTCCGATATTGCCCTGGCGGCAGGTCATAATATTTCTTGAATGAACGAGTAAAGGATTCCTGTGTTTCAAAGCGGTAATATAAAGCAATATCGATTATTTTTTCATCGGTATAAAGCAGCATGTTAGCTGCATTGGCAATTCTTCGATATCGAATATATTCCGATACGGTCACACCAACCTCCTTGTGAAAAATACGATGATAATGAAACTTCGAAAAACCTGCGAACCTTGCGATGTTCTCCAAGGATAATTCGTCTTGTAAGCTATTCTCTATATATTCAATCGTTTTTTGGATGATGGGGCTATATCTCATTTCCAAACCTCCTTAAAAAAAGGATAACAGATTAACATATCGGTTTTTTGACATATATTGCTTTTTTCATAATCCTTCAAACGATGCATCATAAAAAAAGGCACTTTTCGTAAAGATTGTTGTTTTTAAAACGAAACTATTTAAGGTTGATTGGAGCGGAAGTGCGAGACTCCTGCGGGAGCAGCGGGACAGGTGAGAACCCAACAGTCGTTTACGCCGAGGAGGCTCACCGCCCGCACCAAGGAAAGCGAGCACCTGGAGGGGAAATCAACCAAAACTCACTACCTGGTAAATAGCAACAAAGTATGGGAAAACAGCCTAAAAAAGACACCTTCAATCTTGAAGGTGTCTCTCACTTAATTCTATTGAGTTTTATAATATCTTCGCTCAGGTCTCCCCACTACCCCATATACGACTTCCGCTTTACATTTCTTAACGGATATCAAGTATTCCAGGTAGCGTCTCGCGGTTGTCCTGGAAGCACCGATCTGTCCGCTCACTTGCTCAGCCGACAAACCGATATCGCTTCCTTCGAGTACCTCGATTACCTTCGCCAAAGTGATTTCGTCTACCCCTTTCGGCAGGGCCTGCCCATCGTTCGATTCCGAAACGGATGAACCCTTTTTCAAAATGAGATCCACAAAATCCTGGTCTATCTCTTGTTTGGATTTCATCAGATGGACTTTCTTCAGATACTCTTCGATAACTTGGTTGAAACGCTTCATCTCCACTGGTTTAATTAAATAATTCTCAACACCATAGTGAAGCGCCTTTTCCAGCTGTTCTTTATCCGTTGCCGCGGTTATCATGATGATATCCACATTCGGGAATTTTTTCCGTATGTCCGGAAGGAGGTCTGTACCAAGCTGATCTGGCATATAAACATCAAGCAAAAGCAAATCCGGGCTTTTTTGTTCCAAAATCCGAAGCGTTTTTTTGGCATTGACAGCTTTTCCGACCACTTCTATTTCATCAAAGTTTTTCAAGAATTTTTCATGGATATCCGCTACACGAAAATCATCCTCTGCAATGACTGCTCTTATCTTCAGCATTCTTTCCCTCCTCGCTGTTCTTTAGGGAGATATACGGTGAATATGGTGTTCCCACCTTCGCTTTGAACTTCGATGATTCCGCCCAGCTCTTTTACGACATGATCAGCATTCGAAAGTCCATAACCACTCGGACTTCCGCTGTTTTTCGAAGTGAAACCCCTATCGAAAATATGGGCGATGGCATCCTCAGGTATTCCTTTTCCGTTATCACTCACTTCAAATACCATATCATTTCCGATATCTGTGGCGAAAAATTTCACGAGCGGCTCCTCCATGCTTGAAACCGCTTCTAGTGCATTATCGATAATGTTTCCTAGAATCAATGTTAGTTGTGACAGTTTTATATGATCCGGCAGTTTCTCCAGGTAACTTTGTGCATCTATTTCGAAGATGATCTTCTTCTCCGATGCTTTCCCGATCTTGCCAAGTAACAGGGCTTGTACCTTTGTATCCTTTATCTGTTCGAACACGACACGGTTCAGGGAATGCAATTCGGATGTTTCGCTTTGAATCATATCGATTGCTTCATCGTATTCCCCTAATTGTATCAAACCTGAAAGGACGTATAGTTTATTGGTGAATTCATGGGTTTGTGCCCTTAAATCCTCTGAATGCATCTTCACTTCCGATAGTGTGTTGACCATTTCCTCAATTTCCGTTCGATCACGGAACGAAGCGACAACACCGCTTACCCCTTCACTATCGAAAATCGGCGTACAATTGACGATAACGGATTTGTCTTCCCATGAAATCTCCTTATCCACTTGCGGTTCACCAGACTTTAGCACCTCGAATAAATATTTCGAAGGAAAAAGGCCATCGACGTTCAAATGACGAACGGACTCTTTAATATCCAGCAATTTTTTTGCCGGCTGATTCATCGAGGTAATCAGCCCATTTTGGTCAATGGCCAGAATCCCTTCTTTCACCGATTGAAGCACTGCATTTTTTTCTTTATATAAATTGGCGATTTCAAATGGTTCCAGCCCCAGGGTATCTTTACGTATGCTCCTTGCCAGCATGTAACTGCCAATGATCGAGATCATGATGGCCACTAAAGATACAATCATCTCCTTGGACAAATCCTTGAAAATTTGGGCGCGGACATCGTCCACCAAAAAACCGACGGAGACGATTCCAATTATTTTTCCATCCTCATTGAATACCGGTGACTTCCCCCGAATGGAAAGACCGAGTGATCCTGCCGCTTCGGAGACATAATATTCGCCTTCCTGAATGGCCCTGCTATTATCCCCGCCTTCCATCCGCTTCCCAATTTCGGAAGCCAGCGGATGGGAATAGCGAATTCCCTCTGCATTCCCCACAACAATGAACTCAGCACCTGTTTCCCTGCGGATCTTTTCGGCAATCGGCTGGATGATGCCAGCGGGATCATCCGTCTCAAAAGCCTCTGTAACGGTAGGCATGAAGCTAATCGTCTTTGAAAGCTCCAACGCCAATTGACCTTTATCCTTCGCTATTTGCCTTCCTTCCATATAGGAAAAAGTAGTCGTCAATAACAGGATCAAAAACAGGCTCAACGATAAGACTAACCCGAGAATCTTGGTTTCCAGCGATACTTTCCTCATATTCAACAGCATCCTCTATTTTCATTTTCATTCACTAATTTTTATAGGAGCATAATGATTTTACCATTTCTATTAAATATTGAACATTGTTGGCCGTTTATTTCCCCGTGCCCTATTTAAGAAAAATGGACACGCCGATGATGGTGCGAAGTTCAAGGAGCAGTTGTTTTCCACCTTGTAATCTTCATGATGCTTATCTTTGGACAATGCTGGTTCTGTCTTGAAAGCAAAACAATCAGAAACATAAAATGCTCAAAGGAAACATTTCCTTTGAGCATTTTTTCAAAAACAGCTAAATGAATTGATTTGTCTTGTCTCAATGCCAAAAACGTCCAGAACCTGCCATTCCACATGAAGCCGGCAACAGAACGCGGACCGACGAAGAGGGGGTAATACCAGAAACGCGCACCATTGTTTAGTTATATAAAAACAGACAAAACGAAATCGCACCCGGATCTATCGCAAATGCTGAAATCGACGTAATTTCGTCGAAATTTATTGTTTTATCTCCGAATATGGAGTTTTATCGACGTTACTTGCAGTTTTATCTCCGAATATAGGGATATATCGACGAAATTTATTGTTTTATCTCCGAATATGGAGATATATCAACGAATTCTACTGTTTATCTCCGAATAGAGATATATCGACGAAATTTATTGTTTTATCTCCGAATATGGAGTTTTATCGACGTTATTTGCAGTTTTATCTCCGAATATGGAGATATATCAACGAATTCTACTGTTTATCTCCGAATGGAGATATATCGACGTAATTTATTGTTTTATCTCCGAATATAGGGATATATCGACGTTACTTATTCAATATAGCAATCTCCATAAATAGAAGGTTGCATAGGATTCCCAATCAGCCCACGCTTCCGATAGTTTCAGGATTTCCGCTTTCGTTGGTTTTGTTTCTGTTTGCATGAGCAGTTTCATGGAATTATGCAGCCCGACGTCATCGATGGGAAAGGCTGCTGAAAAACGCAAACAGCGCATCAATACATAGTTCGCTGTCCACGGACCGATTCCCCGTATGTTGGTCAGCATTTTTTCAGCCTCTTTTACATCCTTTGCATTCAACAGCTTTTCTTTAGTAAGTTCCCCTTCTGCAATCAGTTGAGCAACACCTATTAAATATTCACACTTCTTTACCGTCATCCTCAAATCGGCAAAATCTTCGACGGTCAATTTCGCGATTGCATCAGGTGTCGGAAACAGCCAATATTGCTTTCCTTCGAATTCAACATATTCACCAAATCCCTCCACAAGCCTCCGTTTCAAGGTATACGCATAAGTCAAGTTAATCTGCTGACCAAGTATTCCCCAGGCAATCGCTTCAAATAAATCAGGGATGCCCATATTTCTCAAGCCGAAGAATTGGCTTACCGGCTTTTGCAATAAAGGGTCCTTTTGGGCCAGCTCATAAAAAGGAAGCAGGTTTGTCTCAAGATCGAACCAGTGACGAACGTATTGGCAAACAGCATCCTTTACCTGATTTTCCATCGGTACTGTTCGTCCTGGGAAACGGACGGTCAGCTCCGTTTCATTCATCGCACTGATTTCTACTAAAAGCGTCTCGTTTTCGACAACAAGTGCTCGATAAATTTTTTGATCAACAATATCGAACAGACATTCATTGGAGGATCTTGATAAATATTTAAGATTTTCCGAAAAACGAAACTCTTTTGGTGCATGAATCCTCAATTCCATCATGCCTTCATCATTTGATAATGTCTTTTTCATCCTGCTCCCTCCTTTAGCTTTATTCTAATGACAAACCGATACGTTATCTTGCTCTTTCATTTAACTCCCTAATTTTAACAAAATTTATTGAACAATTACGTTATCTTGCTTTTATATTATCAAAATGTTTGTATATCAACCCTTTCTTGTATACTAAATGGAGAGGTGAATGTAGTGAATCCGAAAAAAGCAGATTTCCCGAATGAATATTGGAAAGCTATTATAAATTGTGATGCAGCATATGATGATCATTTTTTATACGGGGTAATTACGACAGGCATCTTTTGCAGGCCCTCCTGTAAATCAAGGGTGCCTAATAAGGAAAACGTGAAGATCTTCAAAAATGCCATGATGGCTTTGGAAGAGGAGTTTCGGCCTTGTAAACGTTGTAAACCGGAAGGACTGAATGTGCCGACAGAAGAATGGGTTGAACAAATAGCCGAATGGATCGACACCCATTACAGCGAACCCCTCACTTTGAACAAATTGGCGGATATTTCCCATGGCAGCCCGTATCATTTACAACGAACATTCAAGCGAGTGAAGGGAATATCGCCCACTGAATACATTCAGCGGCTTCGCCTTGAAAAAGCGGCGAGGCTGCTGGAAACCTCCGAACTGCCGATAACTGAAATAGGCTTCGCTGCCGGGTTCTCCAGTACACCCTATTTCATGACGTTATTCAAAAGGAAAATGGGGAATACCCCTTCAGGATATAGAAATGCTTATCTCAAAACTCAAGCTTTGGAGCGTGAAGAAAATGAAGAATGATAAAAAACAAACCATTGAATGGGCCATATTGCATTATGATAAGTGGCAATTATATGTGGCCAGGACGGAAAAAGGGCTTTGCTATGTAGGCTCTCCCGGTCAAACGTATGAAGAACTGAAGTCCATGATGCAAAAACGCTTTCCAAATGCGAACCTTGTTGAAAATGAAAAAGCATTAAATCCCTATCTAAAAGAACTACAAGAATATTTCGAAGGAACCAGGCAGACTTTCTCCCTTCCTGCAGATATAAAAGGCACGCCCTTTCAACAAGAAATTTGGGCAGCGCTGAATCAAATACCCTATGGACAAACCTGTTCCTATTCCGATATTGCCCAAATCATCCAAAGACCTGCAGCTGTTCGTGCGGTTGGTACGGCCATTGGCGCCAACCCAATTCTGATCACGGTACCATGTCACCGGGTTATCGGAAAAAACGGGGCCATTACCGGCTACCGTGGAGGTACGGAGATGAAACGATATCTACTTGAATTGGAAGCACAATCTGACCGCAAAAAAAGCATCCGGCTATAAGGATGCTTTTTTGCGCTTTTTGTTTTTAGTACCAAATTGTCACCGCTTTATTATAGGCATCACTATTTGGAATCGCATGGATCCCTTGGGCCTGTGCTTTGCGCGGGTCATAATCATATACCATTGGTGTATAGCATGAGGTCTGACCGATATTCACAACACCATTGCCCCCGGAACTTGAGCATGTATAGGCCTTACCATCAGTACTACGGACGATTCTGGCATCCGCTTCATGATTGTATACGGCGGGGCGTGTTACGGTCACTTTTGCCCAGGCGGTTTTACACACAGTGCTGTATTTCAATTCTACGTATGAATTGGAATCAATCCATTTTTTATCCTTCGTTACCGCCGAATTTGCACAACTATTATAGTATGGACTTTTTCCATCATAGGTGTGTGTTTCGGCCAGTGCTTGATTTTTTCCAAATCCAAAGTCGACAATAAACAGCGACAGTGTCATCACCATGGTTAAACCTAACATTTTAAGCTTTTTATTCAATTCATTCATCCTTTCTTTGCAAAAATATAGATGAAGGTTTTTCTTTTTTCATTAATACCAGTCGGTTTCACCTGCTGTATATGGCCAAAAGGCTACCGCTTTTGCTTTACGCGGATCTAAATCATATACCATCGGTGTATAGCATGACGTTTGACCTTTATTTATTTCACCATTTCCTCCAGGGGATGCACAGCTGAATTGTTTATTATCAGTATTGCGGACAACCAATGCCGTTGCCTCACCATCTGCTTTAGCCGGTCTGCTTAGAGTGATCTTCGCCCAGGCGGTTTTACAGACAGTGCTGAATTTCAACTCCAAATTGGCAGAACCGCCATTGGCATAAATTTTCACCGACTTCTTCGTGACAGCGCTATTCGCACAACTATTATAGTAAGGACTTTTTCCATCATAGGTGTGTGTTTCGGCTGAAGCTTTGTTCGCAAAAGAATCAAGGGAGCCAAAAAGGACTAAAGAAGCTACAAAAAATGAAATGCATAAAACCATTTTTTTCATTATTTCACTCATCCCCTTAACAAAATTTGTACACTGTTCATCTTACAATTTTGTAATATTCTTACAAGTGATAAATTCCCTAGTTCATGAAAAACTACATCCCCGCCTTTACGATGCAGCCTGGCATCATCATTACAGTATGGTATGTCTTGCTTTATCAGCTGAATCATCACAGAGACAAAGTCATTATCCCTATGAGCCATTCAGGGCAAAATAAGGTAACTAAGAACTTATGAGTATCAAGCTGGGACAAAACGAGCCAATAGGCTGCCGTTGATCGGGAAAGAAACAGGTCGATATACTTAATGTTTTTTTCAAGAAAAAAGAAAAGCCCCGACAAAACTCGAATCGTTTTGTCAGGGCTTTAAATTCAATTAGCGAGGTTTTCTCTGATCAATCTAATGATGTTATCATAATAGGAACGATCATGCGGAACGAACTCATTCCGTCCAACAAATCGATCGATCATCATCCTGCGGCCTTCGTGATTCATTTCAAATCCCTTAATATTCACTTTATCCTTCGCTTCGGTCCAAAGCTCTTCGAAGTCAGTCAGCACAACCTTCACCATCCCGGAAACCTCTTCTGGCTGCAGGGTGAAATCATCGAAGCTATGTGCACGTTCATATAGAAAGACGTTTGCCAGTTCTTTGTCGATGAAACCTTCTTTCGTTTGATGGTATTCAATAATCCCTAATGGAACCAACTCGTCAAAGGAAACGTCAATGCCTAGCTCTTCTTTAATCTCCCTTACTCCGTCGTATACCGTTTCATGTGCCAGTAAATGTCCGGCTGCCGTAATATCCCATAGATTCGGATAATCTTTTTTCATCGCACAACGATGCTGAAAATATAGGTAATCCACGCCCGCTTCCGAACTTGCGAACCAGCAATGGAAAACCTCATGCCAATGTCCCAATCTATGTACTTCCTCTCGCGAAGCCACACCGGTTTGAATGCGATTGGAATCGAAAACTTTCAACAACTCAGTTTCCATTTGAGCTTCACTCCCAGCCCTTTTTTATAAAAAACAGCTTCAGCCTTTTTCTTTTCTCCAATTTTTCGGGTTTAAATAGCCTTTATATTTAGCGGCCACTTCTTTCCCGACCAAAAGCGCACCTGCCCAAAACATCACTTCCGCAAAGACAATCGCACCTGTTATGACCCCAGCCTTAACCGCAGTCGAAAATGGCGTAAAAGGAGCCGCGACAGGAATGATCCAAGTGAGAAGGGAAATGATTAGGAACCCCATCCCTACTTTGTAAAATCTCGATTTCTTTATTTCCTTACTTTCTTTATCCAATTAAATAACCTCCGTCATGATATTTTCATTTAATTACCCCGCCGAACAAATATACCATTGAATGTATTCTTTTTTTATACGTTTGAATGTTCATTTCGTTTCATAAATTTGAGAAATAAAGATATTCCATTTGAGGAAAACTATTAATGAATTGACTTTGCGATTTTTAATGGATTTAATATTCATATAACACTTGCATGCAGGAAAGGAAAATCCAATGTACATTGAATTCATTGCCACAACGATAGAAGATGCCCTTATAATCGAAGAATCGGGAGCAGACCGAATCGAGCTTGTCAGTTCTTTAGCCGAGGGTGGATTAACTCCAAGCCACGCCCTGATAGAAGCTGTCGTCAATTCAGTGAAGATACCAGTCAACGTGATGGTAAGACCTCATAGCCAATCTTTTTGCTATACGCAAAAGGATTTGGAAATCATGAAAAAAGATATCCAAATCATTCGATCACTAGGAGCGAACGGGGTCGTATTAGGTGCATTAAATGAAAAAAATGAAATCAATCGACCATACCTGGAAGAACTATTGACCGTATGTGAAGGTTTGGAGATTACATTCCACCGAGCCATCGATGATACGCACGACCCTGTCATTTCAGCTGAAATGCTAGCAAAATATCCAGAAATCACTACGATATTGACCTCAGGCGGGCATGGGGATTTCCCTAGCCGCATGAAAACGATTCAACAAATGAAAAGAGTCTGCGGCGACATAGCCATACTGGTTGGAAGCGGATTGAATAAGGATAATATCCTTTCTATCCATTCCGAACTGCATACCGGTCACTATCATTTCGGTACGGCTGTTCGAAAAAACAACAGTATCATCGAAGGAGTTACATTAGAAAAAGCTAAAGAAATCGTAAACTTGCTAAAGAAATAATGTTGGAAGGGACCATTTAACCGGTCCCTTTTGTTTGTCTGAAGGTCCCTTTTTATGATGCAGAGCTTTTTTTGTAAAAAGACCGAATCCCAAAACCAAAAAAACAGTGCCGCTAAAAGGCTGATTGCATAGTAATTCTTTGTAGTCAAAATATCCATGCTGAAGTCAAAATTAAGCACCGAACTATAAATGAATACGGCCGGCAAAGAGAAAAAAATATAAAGGCAAAAATAGATTACACTGAATTTTTTAGGATGTTTATTGAAAAGGACCTGTACCGGAACAGCAAATAATAAATAAGGGATAACGACATAAAAAGAAATCACGATAATACCAATCACCCCCCAGGTATCCAGGCTGAATACAACCAACACCGTGGAAAGCGACAGACAGGAAGAAACTAGACTAAAAAAATAATAAGGAATCAAATCGCTTAGCTCCGAAACCTTTTGACTGACTTTCCAAAGTTCCATTTTAACCAATACCTCGCAGTCTACCATAATATAATGGGAATTTTTACATAATCTTATACTATATAAAATGGAGGTGTTTTTATTTGGAGCTATATATCGAATTATTCGTGTTTCTGGCCATCATCTTTATAATCGTCCTTTCCAATAGATTCATACCCTGGTTGGTAAAAGCCGCCATTGTCGTTTATTACTCTATCATTTCCTATATCTTCATTACCACAAAAAATAAAATTGATGAACGGTATGAAAATATCACTCCTGTGCCTGACGCCTACTGGGATAAAAATTCAGCCTGGGTTGACACGATGACTGGTTATTATTCATGGTCCTTTTTAATCATTCTCCTGTACATTTATTTTAAATGGTTCACAAGTGTGAAAAGTAAGGAAGCGAAGGGATGGGTGCTAATTAGTTTCATTCCAGCATTGGCCGTTTTTTTACTTTCCATATTCATATTCAATTTTTCATATGGGTATAGACCATAGGGGTTGGATATTGCCATATCCAGCTCCAAAAAAAGAAGGTTGCCGGAGCAACCTTCTTTTTTTGGAATTTCTCAATCCTGAGATTTAATTTTTGTTAGCATCCGCAAAATGCCCCATCGCATCACACATGAATTTTGCCAATCCTTCACCGTATTGATCGATATTTTTGGTGAAGCGTTGATCGTCCACGTACATTTGACCCAACCCTTTGAAAGCATCCAGCGTGTATGTGCCGAAGTTATTGTTCAAACAATCATACCATTCTTTAATGGCCTCTTGTGCCTCCTCCGACTTAGGCGAAGCATCTCGGATTTCCGCAAGTTTTAAATAGATCTCCGAAACAACTTTCTGTGCATCTTTGGACATGCCCGCCACTTTAGCCTTCGACTCATCGACAGCTTTATCCCCCCAAAGCTTGCGAGCCTCTTCTTCATATGGATTCTGACTGAAGTCAAATCCTTCAAATTTCTCTTTGTTCGTCATCTGAATTTCCCCTTTCATATGCTTAATCGATTTTTCGACCGTCTTAATTAATTTATCGAGCTGACTGCGTTTCTCCAGTAACATTTTTTGATGTTGCTTTAACGCATCTTGTTTATCAAACGAAGAGCTGTTTACCATTTGTTTTATTTCCTTTAATGGCATGCCAAGTTCCCTGAAAAACAGGATTTGCTGCAACATCTCAAGATTACCATTCGAATAAAGGCGATAACCTGCATCGGTTATTTCCTCCGGCGATAATAACCCGATTTCATCATAATAATGCAGTGTCCGCACACTAATGCCAACCAAATCGGCTAGCTCCTTCACTTTCATTGCCACTGCTTCTTACCTCCTTTCGATATCAATTACATTAAGGTATCACGCAACGTCAGAGTCAAAGGAAAAATGAACATTTCCTGCCCAAATGTAAAAGACGATCCTTCCTAATGAAGAATCGCTGTTGGAGAGTTCTCTCTTTGTAAAAGCTTCGGATTAAAGCCAAATCTAATTTACTTGTCCGCTATTGATGTTCATGCACTATGTAGTAAATTTCCCATTACTCGTAAGTTTTACGCATTTACTCGCGAGTTTCGCGCTTTTACTCGTGAGTTTTACGCTTTTACTCGTGATTTTGGCACTTTTACTCGTGAATTTGGGCTTTACTCGTGAGTTTCACGCTTTTACTCGTGAGTTTTACGCTTTTACTCGCGAGTTTTACGCTTTTACTCGTGATTTTGGCACTTTTACTCGTGAATTTGGGCTTTACTCATGAATGAAACATCCTTCTACCTCCAATGATCGGGAATCCTTAATGAGTGCGGTAATTTTGTCTTCGTGTCGCCTTTAGCCGAGTTAACCTGTGCTTGTGTGATGAAGAAACTGCCGGTGAGATCGGCACCGCTTAAATCGGCATCCCTAAAGTCTGCACCGATCAGGTCCGTCACTCTCATGTCGGCTTCCCTGAGGTCGGATGCAATAAGCAAAGCCCCTCTTAAGTTCGCTCCACTAAGGTCTGCACCTCTCAATTTTGCACCGATAAGGTCACTTCCCCTACCTATTTTGTTCGGCTTTTTCTTATTTTTCTTAATTGAAACCTTTGCACGTACCATTTCACTTGTGCGCAGGAGTAAATCGTTAACGATCGTTCTATGAGCTGGTACATTCAGGTCCATGATAGACTTTGAACTTTGTTTAGTGAGGTATTCCGTGTCTTCAAAAGCGGCCTGCAATTCCCGGTGAAGAGGTTGCGCATCTTCTAAATTAAGTGCTTCATTTAAGTAGCAAAGCATTTCATGCAGTTGTTGCATAATTGGAAAAACTTCGAACATTCCCTTTGCTGATGCGGGGTTGTCCCTCCAGTCGTTTCCATCATAGGTAAGCTGGGATACCTTTTGACCGGCACCGAAGCATTCATATACCGTGCAGCCTTTATACCCTTTTGCTCTGAGATTTTCATGGATGCCGCAACGATAATCGGATTGAAGGTTTGAACATGGTGTACCTCCATCTTTATCAAATGCAAAATCAGCAGACTTTGCATATGGCAGGGCTACACAGCACAAACCAAAACAATTCTCACAGTCTGCACGTAATTGATTATGGATACTATCGTTATTCGTTAATTGCATTCTTACACTTCCTTCTATAAAACACTGGCTCTGCCTTTTTTAAAATCAAAGTTTCATACAGTATATTATTTTCATTTTATCAAAAAACCCAATTAATCTATATATTAACAAAATACAAATAAACAAGAAATCTGAAATTAATCATTAGAGGGAAGCAAGTGCCCTTAGCCTTTCCATATTGATTACTCATACTTGTATAGAAAATTAATGATGGAGACTGGGCGGAAACTTTTCCTTTACAAAGTTCACCTGGTTAATAGTTCTTCCCATTTTTCAAGCGAAAGCTTTTCGGTCATATGCTTATATGCATCAGGGACTTTTATCGAACACATAAGTTCGAGACTATTGCCATCGGGATCATTGAAATAGACGGAAGCGTTTCCTTGGTTCGGCCGAACAAATGGTTCAATCGTTGTCCTTTTTCCAAAAGGGACGACTTCAATTTGCAAGGATTTGAGCCAAGTTAATGCATTTTTCATATTATCATAAGTTACCCGAAAGGCGATATGCCTTAGTGAAGGGTGGTATGGAGTTTGATATTCCTTCCCTTCCCATAAGCCGACCCAGCTTTTGTTTTCCTCGATCCAAAAGAAGGCAGTATCTTCATCCCTCCAAGCTAGCTTCAAGCCTATTTTCTTATAAAAATCCATGGAGATGTCCAGGTTCTTGACTGGTAAATGGGCTTCATATAAACCTTCTATCATATTAGATTCTCCTTTCTTCTTTTAAGTAAACGAACTCTTTTGCCGGGAAAATATCTCGCAATTACTTACTCTTAAGTCCTTTGCGACCATCAAGCGGTCTA
This sequence comes from Peribacillus sp. S4, assembly GCF_046715815.1. NCBI lineage: Bacteria > Bacillati > Bacillota > Bacilli > Caryophanales > Bacillaceae > Peribacillus > Peribacillus sp. S4. The sequence continues at coordinate 4,287,764 of NZ_CP175708.1, forward strand.
TCCTCAGTTAGTTTAAAGGGAAGGTCCTTTCTGTGACAGCCGCTACCTCCCCCTCTTTTCACAATTTAAAAAATGGAATGCGTTCTATTATATAGAAGGAAATGGATTTAAAGGTTCCTACTATAATGGAAGAATGTTAGCTTTTGACCCGAATCCGCACCAATTTCCTCATTAATCGAAATCCGTTCAAAACCGTTTTTCACCAAAACCTTTTGGGAGGCGATATTGTCACTTGTCGTTTTGGCATGTATTTGCATCACATTCAAATCCGGCGCCAGCTTCATCAAAAGCTTTAAAGCTTCATTCGCAATCCCTTTTTGCGTAAACGCTTCACCGATTCTATAACCGATATGAGCCGTACCCTTGATGGGGTCGATATCCACAAGATTAATCCTGCCGACGATTATGCCTGAACCATCCTTAATCAAATAAAAAGAGGAGATGGCCTCTTCTTGTTCTTTTAATAATTCCTTATGCCTGATTCCAAACGTTCCAAAGCTATAATAATCATCACCCCGTCCTGGTACCGTTTGTTCGAAAAACCTTCTATTATTGCATTCAAATGCAAATAACTCTTGTGCATCCCGTTCATTAAGCCTGTCAATGTATATATCCATCATTCTTCCACCCTTTCAAAAAAAACGCTAGGCATATATCATTCAAGAAAACAAAGGGCTTATCCTTCCTGATAAATAGATATAGAATATTCTTTCATTCAACATTTTTTTTGGCAGCATCCAGTACCTTTGCTAAAGATTCTATTTTTAATCATTCGATGGTACAAACAAACCGTTTATATCAATAACACTGTCGCATACTGACAAAATTTGATACCCTCAATACCATATCATTCCAAGTGCGAATGGACCCATCATACCTACTACCTTCGATAAAAATCCAAAATTATTGAGAATAAATCTTTTTACACACGTTGTATTAAGTGTAAAAGCTTTTACAAAAAAACAAGGGGAATCATGTCATGAAGTCTACTGATAAAAATTTTATCGAGCGGTTGCAACGCCAAGAAGAAGACGCATTGGAATTCATAGTGGATACCTATTTGCCACTAATCAAGGGGGTCACATATAAGGTTCTCTCTCCTCTTAGGAACGACGGTGTCATGGAAGAATGCATCAATGATATTTTTCTCTCAATCTGGAACCATTCGAAAAAGTTCCATGGGGATACAACGGATTTCAGAAAATGGATTTGTGCGATCGCTAAGTTTAAGGCGATTGATTACTACCGAAAAACCGTGAAGAAAATGGAGTATACGTCAAGTTATACCGAGATAGATTCAGAAAAATCAGCAGAAGATGAATTGATTATATCGGAAGACAGAAATGAACTGCTTCAGTTAATCGATCTTTTAGAGCCTGTAGATCGGGATATTTTCATCATGAAGTACTTTCTTGGTTTAAAAAATGAGGATATATCGATAAAACTCGGATTGACCAAAGCATCAATCGATAATCGAATTTATAGGGGAAAAAAGAAGCTAAGTCAAAAAGCTACGAATCTTAAGTTAGGAGGCAGTGTCGTATGAAGGATATTTATGAATTATTAAATGATATAGACATAGACGAAACTGAATTTAAGGAAATGAAAGTCACCGAACTAGAAAAAGCTAAAGTCAAAAGAACCCTAAAAAAATCAATAAGCAAGAAGAAAAAAATGAAACGCTGGCAAAAGAATGTTCTGGCTGCTTCTATTATATTCGGGTTATCCACCGCAACGATTGGTTTATCGTTCACGGCTTCTGCTAAAAGCATTCCTTTGATGGGAGATATTTTCAGCTACTTTAGTAATGAAAACACAGGTCTCTCCGATGGTATCAAGAATAATGGAAAGGGTCTTTATAGTGATTATAAGTCCTACTCTAACGAAATTGGCTTTACCGAAGAAAGCAATGGCCTTACTTTCACGATAAATGACGCCATTTATGACGGAAAAACGGTAACCATCACTTATACTATTGAAAGCGAAGAAGATTTGGGTGACGGATCATTCTATGTTCCCAGCCCGAATATAAAAGAAATGAAAGCCCAAGGAGGATCGGATGGAATTTCAAAAGTAGCTGATAAAAAATATGTAGGCTTATTAACGGTTACTAACTTAGAAGATCTTAAAGTAGATAAGGTAAATATAGACTGGAATATAAACAGCATTAGTATTACCGACATGGATAAAGAGATAAAAGGAAATTGGGACTTTGCCTTCTCTCTAAAGGCAATTGAAAGTAACGAGAAGGTCATCAATAAAAGTGTGAATCAACATGGTGTAAAAGTATCCGTCGAAAAACTATCGATCTCGCCAATGTCCTTTGTGGTAGATTATCATCAAGAAGTGTCCGACTCAGTCAAAAACAAATGGGATGAAGCCTATGTGGAGTTGTCCATTAAAGATGACTTAGGAAATGTGTATGCTGGTCAAGGTAACGGAGGAAGCGGTATCGATTCTTATAATTTGAACTTCAGCAAAACATTTCAAAAAATCGATTCAAATGCTACAAGACTGATTGCGACACCACATGTAACATTACGTAATTTCTCTTCAGAGAACCACGGAGAAGTCACCATAACGGAAGATGGTGAAGAAAAGGTGTCATCTTTCCCAACAAAACCGAGTAGTGCTCCAAAAGAGTTTGTATTTGATGATATCGTGATTGATTTGAAGAAATAACAATTTTACCTACAAGAGGTATACTGAATCCTAGATTCCAGAGTGGAAAAGGTTCATGTATATCTCTTTTTTGTGACTTCTTATTCAGTCCATGAATATGGATACATACATGAATTACTTGAAAAGTCAAAAATAAATTATTTTCTTCTGGTAAAAAATCAGCGGATGATGTATCATAGGCTTCAGATATTCATTATTCTCATTTGGTTAATCGGAATTAGGAGGAATATATATGATTGGTTATGTGTTTTTAAATCTTGCCATAATGCTCGTTCTTTTAGGCGTTTTATTTTACATGAATAAGAAGCATATTTCCTTTACAAAAAGGGTCTTTACTGGACTTGGTTTAGGAATTGTATTCGGACTTCTTTTGCAGTATTTCTATGAACCTCAGTCGGATGCGATCGTTAAATCGGTCGATTGGTTTAACATTGTAGGTTCCGGCTATGTCAAGTTCCTGCAAATGATCGTTATGCCGCTTGTCTTCATTTCAATTTTATCCGCATTCACAAGATTGAAACTGACTAGCAATATTGGAAAGATCAGTGTCCTGATCATCGGAATCCTGCTTGGAACGACTGCGATTGCAGCTGCTGTCGGGATCACCTCGGCAACTGTATTCAATTTGGAAGCCGTTCAAATTGAGCAAGGGGAAGCGGAGTTAAGCCGCGGGGATCAAATATCGGAAACATACGGTACGATTCAGGATAAAACGATGCCGCAGCAAATTCTTGAATTGATTCCGTCCAATCCGTTCCTTGATTTAACCGGTGCACGTCCGACATCAACCATTTCCGTTGTAATTTTTGCTGCATTTCTTGGGATTGCCTATTTAGGGGTCAAACGGAAACAGCCTGAACATGCTGAATTTTTTGCTAAAATAGTAGATACATTGCACAGCATCATCATGCGCGTAGTAACATTGATCCTGCGTTTAACACCTTACGGAATCTTGGCGATCATGACGAAGACGGTAGCTACGAGTGATTTGGATGCCATCCTGAAATTAGGGAAATTCGTAGGTGCCTCATATGTGGCCCTGATTGTCATGTTCCTTATCCATTTGCTATTGCTGATGCTTGCAGGATTGAATCCAATCGTATATTTGAGAAAAGCTTTCCCAGTATTATCGTTTGCTTTCACTTCAAGAACAAGTGCTGGCGCTCTGCCATTGAACATCCAAACACAGAAACAACTAGGGGTGTCCGAAGGTATTGCCAACTTTGCCGGATCCTTCGGCTTGTCGATCGGTCAAAACGGCTGTGCCGGAATCTATCCGGCCATGTTAGCGGTCATGATCGCTCCAACGGTTGGGATCAACCCGCTAGACCCTTCCTTTATCGCTATGTTGATTGCCATCGTGGCCATTAGCTCTTTCGGGGTTGCAGGTGTAGGCGGAGGAGCAACATTCGCTGCCATCCTTGTATTATCTGCAATGAACCTGCCAATCGCCTTGGCCGGCCTGTTGATTTCCGTCGAGCCATTGATCGATATGGGAAGAACGGCCGTGAATGTCAGCGGAAGCATGACTTCCGGTATTCTGACTAGTAAAATAACGGGCGACCTGGATAAAGAACAGTTCAGCGAAGAATCATCTTTGAAAATTGAAGCTGAAATGTAAAAGAAAAAGCATCGGACTTCCTGTCATGGGAGGTTCGATGCTTTTTTACATAGGCTGTACACACAATTCAACCAAAATTCTTGGTACAAAAAGATGCTTGAAACCCAGTTAAGATAAAATTCATTTTAAATAAGTACATGCCAGATATTTTCTTGTTTCTTATAACTTCCCTTTATTTCTCCAACGCCATCAATGGTTAGCGAATCATTGGTTTCAGAGGGTTCATTCCCTACTATCAGATGTAATTTATTTATGTTTTGAATTCCATGATCAACATGGGCAATTACCGGTTGTTGAATAAGAAAATCTTCATTGTTCATTCTTACTTTTATAAAGCTCTTATGTAACAGTCTATCTTCTAATGGGATGATATTCATCGGGTCAAAGGATTTAGCAGTCATGTTCCCTTCAATATATAAATGAATGCCTGCTTGTTCATTAAACTCTTCAAATGCTTTCATCCTCTTTTCCAGGGCAAAATTAACGACTTCCTCTGTTTCAGGACTTATCTTCACATCAGCCATTGAATCTTCCATATCATCACCTTTATGCTGTTTTAATAGGTCATATAATGTATCTTCTCTATCAAAAAAACTTTCCATCCAGCCTGGTGAAAGCTCCTCCAGTAACAAACACATACACAACCCGGAGCTATAACAACTACTTCTAATACTAGAAGTGGATTCATACTTGTTTATTAGCTGTTGTGCATACTTTTTTAAAACTGAATCGTAATCAAGCGGGCTTTTCTCCGAGTAAGCCTTCAATTCGACATACCACGCAGGTCCCTCGATGGTTTCAATCAAATTTTCATATGTCAGGTACTCTTCAATCTTGGCTGCTCTTTTTTCCCTTAGGGCAATGAAGGCATTAAGGTATTGTTTCTTGTTAATTTGGTCATTTTCCAACATTGCACAATAAAGATTTGTTCGTTCCTGATTTCTTAATTCCACATTTTCTTTTGACAACGGATATGTGATTCCCAGCATTTCATCGGGAAACCGTTTTTCATCCTTTATATATTGATAGCCGTGAAACAATTCATGAACCGCTATTGAAAACAAACCTTCATATTCCTTATAGTGATCCATATTAACAATTGCAGTGGGATATTCTTCATACATAATGATTGTGTCAGCAGCAAACTCGGTATCCCACTTTAAAATATGATATGTACATTTTGGATTGTTACTGAATTTAGGATGATTGAATAGATAAACATTACTCTTGTCATATATGGCATAGGCAACAAGTTCAAAACCCGGCCAATAATTTTCCAACTTTGCTTTAACCAATTCTTCAGCCATTCGATCAAGATGATGAGGCATTCTTTTCCTCCCTCCACTGTTTCCATTCGATTAAAAACATAATACCATATATAATTTACATAAATGCCCAATTTTTTCAATAAAAAAACAAAAAGCCACTGTAACATATCAACTCATGGGAGTGAATATTCTTACAGTGGCTTTTTCCTGTGGTCACTTTTTAATTTGCCTCGCTGCGTAATGGTTGGCCTGAAAACCAGGTAGCGCATGGAAGGTATACTGGACGGCTGCATATACACCGCATGCTAGGAGGATTCCTGCGAGTGCATCCAATACAGCATGCTGTTTCGTAAATAGCGTGGAGAGGATGATCAGTGTTCCGAATGCAGTGACACTGGCATACTCCCATTTGTGCTCTTCTTTCCGCTTATGGGCGACGATCATCATGATGAATGTGGTCAGTACATGAATACTGGGAAGGCAGTTGACAGGTTGATCATGACTATAGATGAGCCGCATTAACTGGGCAAAGATATCGTTGCCCACGACTTCTGGACGCGGAACTGTCGTTTGCCAAAGGCAATATACAAGAAAACAGAGAAGCTTCCCCGATATCAAACTGCCTAGTCCGACGAAATAGTGCTTTCGGTCAACAAAGCAATAGTAAATCAGCAATCCATAAATATACGGATACCAAAGTAAATAAGGAACGGCAAATTCTTTAATAAAGGGAATCTCCCTATCTATTATAGTCGTAACATCGACAGCATGACCTGAAGATTGATTGATGATTGAATAGATGGAACTAGTAATCATCAAAAGTAATAAATAATATAACGGGTGAAAGGATAGTATGGAATTGTTTTTCATAGCTCGCTCCGGCTTTCAATATATTAGTTTTTTTCCAAAGATTATTATACTACATTTTTCAATGGATTAACTCTTTAATCGCTAAAGTTAATGAATCCCATGAACTAGTAAAATGGATATCTCTTACTTTTAATCCGACTAAGAATACATAACGAAAGCCATGGCATATACCACGGCTTGATATGAAACTTATATGCGGGAAGGCAAAAGTGATCACTCCGCCATCTCTAGATTTTGTTATGGCGTTTTTTCCATACATACGTTAAGGAAATGAAGATGTAGATGCAAAGAGTAATGATCGTAACGACTATGGATGTCGTGAAAATGATTCCGATCAGGATCGTTATTAAAGCGATGATCGCAGCCCAAGTCGTATACGGGAACCATTTTACCATATAGGCACTTGTCTTTCCGGACTGTTGTTTACGTGATTTCAAATGGGCGAAAGCAATGATCAACCAGATGAATAATACGGTATATCCCAGCGAACCCATTAGGAAATCGAAGGTCTTGCTTCCAGCAAATAAGGAAATCAATACACCGCCATATAAAGCGGAAGTACACATTAAGATTGCGGGAACAGGTACTTTCCTCTTGGATAAACGGGAAAAGATTTTCGGAACGCGACCATCCACGGCTTGTGTATACAGAACGCGGGATGAACCATACAACCCGGAGTTCATCGATGATATGATCGCTAATAGAACAACGGCATTCATGATATGGTCGGCACCTGGAATCCCGATCATTTGAAAGACCATTACAAACGGACTTTCCTTCACCCCGTTTACTTGGTTCCAAGGAATTAAGCTAACGATGATGAAAAAAGGAATGATATAGAAAGAAATGATCCTGACCAATGTACTGCGAACGGCCTTTGGAACCACTTTTTCAGGATTTTTCGTTTCAGCTAATGTGACCCCGATGATTTCCGTACCGCCATATGAATAGATTACCACCAGCATCGCCGTGATCAAACCTGTCGATCCATTCGGAAAGAAACCGCCATGTTCGGTCAAGTTAGAAAAACCGACCGCGGTATGATCACCAAAAGTAACGAGCAGCAACAATAATCCAGCCATGATGAACACAATGATGACCGTAATCTTAATTAAAGCAAGCCAGTACTCCGTTTCAGCAAAAACCTTCACCGACAGCAAGTTAACCGCAGTAACCAAAACCGAAACAGCTAATGCCAATATCCAGATTGGATATCCGGGCAGCCAATATTGAAGGAAAATCGCCGCAACCACTGATTCGGCCGCGATATTCAACACCCACATTTTCCAATAAATCCAATCCAGGAAATAGGCAGGATATTTTCCTAAGATCGATTGGACCAAATCCCTGAATGTTCGTGCACCGCTGTTGCGGACCGCCATTTCAGCTAAACCTTGCATGATGAATAATAGGATGATTCCTCCTATCAAGTACGCAATGATTACGGAAGGGCCTGCCATATCAATGGCTGAACTGCTTCCTTTAAATAAACCTGCCCCGATGGCACCGCCTAATGCCATCATCGTAATATGCCTTGAAGTCATTGTCCTCTGTAAATTCCGTTTGTCCGTTTCCATATCCTTACCTCCCCAAAATCAAAAAAAGCATATCGTCTCTTCCTTCATAATCAAATGAAGAAAGAGACGATATGCCTTAAGCTTACCGCGGTACCACTCTTATTGGCTCTTTAAAGAACCCTGCTTTACAAACCTTGTAACGAAGGTCAATCGTTAAAACAAAAGAATGGAATCATTCCTATCTTTCGCTTTACCACTCCCAGGCAAGTTCAAAGTATCATTGGACTGCGTTGCACCAACCCGCAGCTCTCTTCACCGAATAATGAGCTTTTACTACTCCTGTTCATTGCGTTTTAAAATTATATCTGAATATTTTTAATAATATCCCATACTATACGGACTCAAGGTAAATTTGTCAATAACTTTCTTAGGATAATATTTTCAAAGAAACAATTAGGGGAGTTCGTGAAAGCCCTTGATCCAATTATAGGATACTGGCGGACAAATAATATACAAATTCAATAGCACTTAAGGAACATCCTGCGGCTGCAGAATCAAGTGGTAGATAGTCTTAAAAGATGAAAAGAAGAACCCATGATGGTTAAAGCATATTTGCTAGGCTTCCTAAATACAAAGAGTGCCCTTTATGGATACCCTCAATTTACCAGTAGTTTTTTCGTACATTCAACAAATGTTCTTAGGAATTTTTTAGCAGGTTCTGTATAAAAATAAATCTCACTTTCCTTCTATTGAGGGCTTACTTCACTAGTCACCTAATCAAATCAATAAATTCACAAAAGCCCAGACTCTCCTAAACGTTTAAAACTCCTTCCCTAACCATGAAGCTGCCACCATCAGAACCCCAACGACAATCACTATAACCGGTCCTACAACAATTAATCCAAATAGCAGTGAGCCTACTGCGTCCAGGAAGATTCGAAATGGACCTGCTTTTTCCTTTTTATTCTGTTGCTGCGTTAATAAGTCTTCAAGATGACCGACTTTTTGCTTCAATTGCTGCAACTCTTGAATCACTTTTGTGTCCTGGTCCATGAATTAACACCCTCTTCAATTAACAATAAGTGTTAATTCTATCATTTACATCCATATTTTAAAAGTGAGATTTACCCTCGAAACCAAATCTATTTAAAACTATTTTTTCAAATTCTGTCATCAATGATACAATAACATGGTCTGAAATCAATCCACTCTATAGAACACGTGAGGTATCATATTTTTTATGAAAGCAATACGATTATTAAAGAGTTTTAACTTTTTATATTTTGGACTGCTTGCCATTTTCATTCCGTTTCTCCCAGTCTATCTGGCTGATCAAGGTTTGCGTCCAGCCCAAATCGGATTCATCATCGGTACAGGAGGTTTTGTCACCCTCATTACCCAGCCTTTATGGGGAATGATCAGCGACAAAACAAGGACTATACGAAAAGTCCTGTTGTTACTCATCTTTTTCTCGAGCGTAATCGGTTATTTCCTCTATGATTCAAGCAGTTATCTCCAGCTCATCCTGTTTGCCATGCTGCTATATTTCTTTTTGATGCCGATCGATCCCCTGACGGAAAGCCTCAATTTTACGATGGCAGAGAAATCTGGGATCAGCTACGGCTCCATCCGGACATATGGTGCATTAGGTTATGCTGTCATATCGCTGATCACCGGCTATGTTATGTCATATTTCGGAGCGAACAGCCTTGCGTTCCTTTTTGCAGGAATAGGTTTGATCAGCTTCATTGTCAGCTGGATGATGCCTGATGCTCCCGTTTCTGGGAAACCTGTCACCTTAAGCAGCCTTAAGCATTTTTTCAGCAATAAAGAGACGCTTCTCTTTCTGTTATTGGTCTTTATCTGTGCTGTTCCAGCAAGGATGAACGATACCTTCCTTGGAGTATATATCCGGGAACTTGGAGGAAATGCCAAGCTTGTAGGCTTGACCTGGTTCTTGGCGGCGGGAAGTGAAATCGTTGTATTCGCCCTAAGCTTTTGGTGGCTGCGCAAAGGTAAGGAAATCATCATCATTTCGTTTTCAGCAGCATTTTTCTTTATCCGTTATTTCGTCTCTGCGTGGATTACCGATCCACAGCTATTAGCTTATTTGCAAATCATGCAGCTATTGACTTTCCCGATTTTCTACTCGGCGGCCATCCAATATCTATACCGGATTGTTCCAGTGGAATGGCGTGCCACAGGCCAGACCGTACTGGCGCTGCTGTTCTTCGGGGTTTCGGGAATCATTGCTTCTTATATAGGCGGAGCCATATATGGAGCATATGGCGGGAAGACCCTTTACTTGTTCATTTCCTCCATCTCCTTTGTAGGAATGGTATTCGCTTTGGTTCTTTATCGGATATACGGAACGAGGCTCAATACCGCAGAGGAAGCTGTATAATCTAAAAAACGGAATGTAAAAAAGAGCATGTTTTGATTAAAACATGCTCTTTTTACATTCCGTTAGCGAAATAAAGGGGCAACCGTCAACATTAACACAGAGGAGCAAAGCAGTATAGCAGTTGTCCTGTTTGAGAGTTTTACTTGTTTGCCATTTTTATAGAAACCTGAAAATTGAAGCCGGTTTTTATAGAGTACATAAAGTAATGGAAAAATTGCCATACCAACGATCCATCCGCCCCTGGTATTCTCTACGGTTATTCCAAAAATCGCATAGATTGAATGAATGATGAGCCCCATAATCATTCCAATAACGAAAATAATGGTGATTATACGAAATAATTCTAAAATCACTCTTAACATCATTTCACCTGCTTTTTCCTGTAATCCGTAAAAAAGGCTGCGATCAGCAACCTTGAATGAACTTTACAGGATGGGATATTTCCCTAAATATAACAAGCTTTCCTCTATTGGTAAATAGACGCTCTTTACTCTTCTTCTTGAACGAGCGAATGCTTAAATGCGTAGATCACTGCTTGCGTGCGGTCCTGCACGGCAAGCTTGCTTAATATATTGCTGACATGCACTTTGGCGGTTTTCAGGGCTATGTATAGTTCATCGGCAATTTCCTGATTCGTTTTCCCTTGTGTCATCAGCAGTAAAATTTCCATTTCACGGTTTGTCAATTGATCATGAAGCTGGGTGATTTTAGGGCGACGCAGCTTTTCCATCATTTTTCCCGTCACTTCAGGTTCAAGTACGCTTTGACCCTGGAAAGTGGAACGGACAGCTCTCGCAATCTCGCTGGCCTTTGATGTTTTCAGCATATAGCTCGTCGCTCCGGCTTCCAATGCCGGGTACACTTTTTCATCATCCAGGAAGCTTGTCACAATGATGATTTTCGCTTCTGGCCATTTTTCAATAATTCGTTTCGTCGCTTCTATGCCGTCCATTTCCGGCATCACCAAATCCATCAAAATTACATCCGGACGCAATTCCATTGCCAGTTCTACTGCTTTCAAACCATTGTCCGCTTCCCCGATCACTTCGATATCCGATTGTGCGGATAAATAAGCCGATACCCCTATCCTTACCATTTCATGGTCATCGACAAATAATACTTTAATCATCATGATCACCTCCAGCATTTAATAATGGGATTTTCACTTCAAGTTTCGTTCCTTTATTCGGAACACTTACAATTTGCATCGTCCCGCCTAATTCAACAGCCCGTTCATGCATGTTTTGCAGACCATAAGATCCCGTTTTCGACTCCTCGACGTTAAAACCGATGCCGTCATCCGTTAATCGTAAAATGATCATTCCATCACGGACGATCAATAACACTTCAAGTGAATTCGCTTTTGCATGTCTCAGCGTATTGGATATCGATTCTTGTAAAATCCGAAACAGATGGTCCTCAATCCCCTTATCCAGAGTGACAGGCTCCATCTTCCAATTTATATCCATCGTCACTTTTTGGGCCAATTCCAAAAGAAGCTCCTTCATTCCTTCATGTAAAGATTTTCCCTTTAATGCAACAGGCCTCAAGTGAAGCAATAGCGCCCTCATCTCAAGCTGGGATTGATGGATCATTTCTTCCACTACCTTGAATTGTTTCATTTCCGTTTTTTCCATATCGGATTGTGATTCGGTGATGGCCGACATGAACATCGAAGCGGCAAACAATTGCTGGCTCACCGAATCATGCAGCTCCCGCGCTAAACGGTTTCGTTCCTGGGAAACGATTTCCTGGATCTGTTTCTCCTGATCAATTGCCTTTTCATTCGCCATTTTTTGCGATAATTTAGTCTGCTCATTGACTTGCTTATAGATCAGTTGCATCCGTTCCTCCATTTTAGCCATCTCTTGAATTGGATACGTTTCCTGTTGCGAGGGTAAGCGGCCCTGTTCAAGGAAATGCAGACCTTCATCCACCCTTTCAAGCTGTCTCTTCCAAAACATCCCCGAAACGACTCCATAAATCAGCCCTACCGTCATGACCAGGCTTGGCAAAAATATGACGAAGGGTAGTCCCATGACCACTTTCTCCCACAATACACTCCAATCGGATAAAGGAAAGATGAAGAAAACCATCGCCGGCAAAGCAAGGGAGAGAACGAAAGCAACACCAAGGGCAGTCAATATCTGCCGTGTCATTATGCTCATATCCGCTTCACCTCTAAATCGCCAACTAAGATTGAAGTGATGATATGAACCTTGTGATCCGTTTCATTGAACCCTTCCGTTTGGTAGGAATAAATTTGATTAAAGACCCTGGATTCAGGTTTATTTTCAAAAATCCGCGCCCTGCCCGCAATGACAGAATGATGGACCCTGATTTCGATGCCATACGGTACAAGGACGGTGATATTGCCAATGATATTCCTGATCGAAATGACAGCATCGCCTTTCGGTAAAATCGTTTTGCTTAAATCGATAACCGTATCACCGACCCCGCCCTGAACATTCACGGAATTCCATTCATATACATGTTCGGTCGTTTGTTGATGACCAAACAACTTATTTTTAAATAGATAATCGGTTTTCAGCAGTCGTTCCTTATTGATCTTTTCTTCGTCCGAATCATCATTGGTTATAATGGGACTGACCCAGTCAGGATTCTTTTTGGACTGATAATATAAAAACAAAAGATAAATGAGGATCGCCATTAGGAAAAATTTAAAGACGAACATATTCAAGACATTGATGATAAGCGAAATCAGCCCTATAAAAAATAGGATTTTCCCGATTGTCCGTTTTGTGAATTTCCTGCCTAAATAGATGCATCCTATTGAAAAAGCGAGGGAAAAAAGGAGACCTCCACCCGTAAATGCAATCTCTAAAAAAATCAGGACGACTCCGATGAGAAGTATCCATCCCATATAGTCCGTCTTCATCTTGTTCAACATCGGTTCGCCTCCCCTGTATATGATCATGATATTCTTAAAAGGCACAGAAACCCGTGCCTTTTAAGAATACCATGAAATTGTCACGTTCTGACAGCCTGTTTTCCCCCGCCCTCCATTCCAAAAGGCGAGGGGATGACAGCGATGCCTTAAAAAAACTTTACGCTTCTTTCTGTTCCAATTCTTTTTCAAGCTGAACAATCCTGGCATCGATCGTATGCCGATTATAATCTGTATGGACCTGGTGCTCGATGCGATCGATATAATGCTCCATTTCTTCAAACATCGCTACCGGTTTGGCTTCGGAACTGCCTCCGTCCAAAACCCGATTGATCCGGTTGTTTGCCCGGGCAATATTTTCCCTGCCCATCAGTTCCAACCGCTTTAGATGCATATCCTTCAGCTTATGTTTCATTTCTTCATATTTCCGCTCCAGCTCAGCCAACTGAACCTCTGCACTTTTATGCGCCTCTTTCAAACTTTGCGCCCGCTCTTCATAGTGCAGGCTTTCCTTTACAGCAAACTCCATCAAATCGGTCTCTCCCGACTGCTTGGCAATCTCAGCCTGATGCTTACGTTTTTCAGCCAGATTTTGCGCTTGATTATATTCACGCGTAAACTCTTCTTTCAGAAGATACTGACGTTCAAGCAACTTACCGACCTTTTCCGTCTCCTGCTCACATTGACGCAAATATTGATTTAACATCCCAATTGGATTTTTTTGCTCCTTTTTATCCAACAGATCGTGAAAATCAGCCGAAATCGTTTGTTTCATTCTTGAAAATAAATTACCCATTCCAATTACATCCCTTCTATTAGTTCTTATTCAACTCTTTCCACTCTCTTTCAAAATTTGAGAATGGGTCACTTTCTTTCGATGAAGCACTTTCATCATTTTCATTCCATTTTTTATAAACCAGGTAAAGAACATAAGCTGCCACCAGTCCCAATATTGCCGGGATATGGGAAATAGAAACGATCAGCACGATAATGGAGACTGATCCCCACGCAATCTTCGCCCCTGTCGATTCGGACTTCATGAACTGCTTGAACCCAAAGTATAGGATCGCCAAGCAAATCGCCAGGCTGATCAGTGGACCAACGTTCGCCAGCAACAGGAAAAGTGCGATCAGTCCTACAATAAATAAACCAAATTTCTTCATTGTTTTCGTCCTCCTTTCTATGTTTATATCTTATCGACTTTTACAAGTTCGTATAATGAGCCTTAGCTATATTTTCTAGTAAGACTTAAGGCGTAGACGCTATAAGTCCGATGCTAATGAGGAGGGTATTTTGGCGGTTTACTCGGGAATTTGCACCTTACTTGTAAGTATGAGCGATATATAGGTGAATTTGAGCGATATATACCAGAGTTTGAGGATATACTCCCGAGTTTCCGCTATTTACTCGTGGGTTTGGACAGTTTACTCGTGAATTTGCGCTATTTACTCGTGAGTTTTGCTGTTTTTCTCGTAAATTTGCATTTACTCCTGAATTTGGGCACTTTACTCGTGAGTTTTGAAAATAAAAAAATCTTCCGATTGTATATAATCGGAAGATTGGTTAGCTGCCACCATCATTACACATATAAGCCTTCGACGTAGACTGCGGTGATGGTTTGAGCGATTTCTTCTACTGAACTTTGATGTTCGTTTCGCACGATTTCCCATAGATACATTTCGTTTGTGAAAAACCATCCTCTTGCGACCAGCTCATGGTTTAGTTCAGCTCTAGCCAGTCCATTTTGCTGTGCATAGGCCACATCTTTTGAGATTCGCTGAATGAACTTCATGCGGATCGCTTTCCATTTATCTGAAATAATGGTTGATATGCCAATGGCCTGTTCGAAGACCTGCATCATGTTACGTTCAGCTTCTGCCATTTTCAAAAATGCATTAGCTTGTCTGTTGATGATATGTTTTGCTTCGTCTTTTGATTTTGGAAAGAAAGAGGTCTCGGCAATTTCATAGAATTGCTCCATTACATTTTCCATTAATACAATTAACAGATCCTCTTTCCCTTTAAAATGAACATAGGCTGTCCCGTATCCGATGTTTGCTCTTTTGATCATTTGGGAAATAAGCGCAGCTTGATAACCTTCTTCAAGAAATATTTCCTTTGCAGCTTCCAATAGCTTTTGTCGTGTCATGATCGAGCGTAAATGCCGTTTATCCCCTGTTTTGCTATTCTCCATGCTTATTCCTCCCTTTATCTTCTAGCATAAAGGATTTCCATAAAATTAAAAACATTTGTTGGAATGTCAGCTTGAATGTTTTTAATTTTCTGAATTAACTTATTGACACTGTGTCATATTCTTTGGTACGATTCTCCTAGAATTTAAAAAAACTAATATAGGAGGATGATTATGGTTTCTGAATATACATTGGATCACGCTAAACAAATGGATGAGAATGATACGCTTAAAGGTTTTCGAGAAGAGTTTTATTTAAAGCCGGATTCCATCTATATGGATGGAAACTCATTGGGGCTTCTTTCGAAAAGGGCTGAACGCACTCTTCTGGAGTCTTTGGAAGATTGGAAAGAGCATGGGATTGATGGATGGACGCAAGGGAATCACCCATGGTTTTTCATGGCTGAGAAATTGGGCGCGAAGATGTCCCAATTGGTCGGAGCTTCTCCCGAGGAAGTTATTGTAACCGGCTCCACAACTGTAAATCTGCATCAGCTAGTCGCTACTTTTTATAAGCCTGAAGGAATGCGCAGAAAGATTTTGGCTGATGAATTAACCTTCCCGACTGATATTTATGCTCTTCAAAGTCAGCTGCGTACACATGGATACGATCCGGAAACCGATCTCATCCGCGTGAAAAGCCGTGATGGCCGATTTCTTGAAGAAGATGACATCATCAAAGCAATGACCGATGACATCGCTTTGATCATCTTGCCAACGGTCCTGTATCGCAGCGGTCAAATACTGGATATGAAACGGTTGACTGATGAAGCTCATAAAAGAGGCATTGTAATCGGATTTGACGGATGTCATTCCATCGGTGCAATCCCGCATTCATTCAGCGAATGGGATGTGGATTTTGCGTATTGGTGTAATTATAAACATTTAAATGGCGGTCCTGGCGGTGTTGGCGGTTTATATGTAAATCGAAAACATTTTGGGACGATGCCTGGATTGGCTGGATGGTTTGGCTCCAAAAAAGATAAACAATTCGATATGGAACATACTTTAACACCAGCTGAATCAGCAGGAGCGTATCAAATTGGCACGCCGCATGTGTTAAGCTGTGCACCTTTGATTGGGTCTTTGGACATTTTCATAGAAGCTGGAATTGAAAATATTCGTGAAAAATCCCTGAAAATCAATCAATATTTAATGGATTTAGTCGAATTCGAATTGGAAGACATGGGATTTTTCATTGGAACTCCCAGAGAAGACATCCGCCGCGGAGGTCATGTAAGCCTTGAGCATAAAGAAGCTGCACGGATATGCAAGGCATTGAAAGAGAACGGTGTCATTCCCGATTTCCGTGCACCTAACATCATTCGCCTCGCCCCGGTTGCACTCTATACTTCTTATGCGGAAGTTTGGGAAGTTGTACAAATACTCAAGAAAATCATGTCAGAAAAACAATATGAAAAATACAAGAATGAGCGTGAAGTGGTCGCATAACCCGGAGTTCCGCCAGATGGGGCTCATCCCTCAAATGGTTGATTAATTGGGGCAGGATAAAATCTTTTTGATAAAAAGGAGATGAACTATGGAGAAAAACAATACTCAATTGAACTTTAAAGATGAGCCAGAAAAAGGATTAAAGCGAGAGCTGAAAACAAGTCAGCTCTCCATGATCGCGATGGGCTGTGCCATCGGGACGGGGCTATTTCTTGGCAGCGGACTTGCGATTCAAGCGGCAGGGCCAAGTGTATTGCTCAGCTATGCTCTTGGGGCGTTCATTGTCTTACTATTGATGGGCTGTTTAGCCGAAATGACGGTTGCCCACCCTACTTCCGGATCTTTTGGGGCCATTGCGGAAAAGTACATGAGTCCAATGGCAGGCTATCTTGTCCGCTATTCCTATTGGATTGGCAATGTTTTGGCTGTTGGGGTTGAAGTAAGTGCAGTCAGCGTATATATGAATTATTGGTTTCCGAACGTGCCGGGAATCGTATGGATTTTGTTGTTTGCAGGTGTCCTGATTTATGTAAATGCTACCAGCGTGAATACATTCGCGACATTTGAGTATTGGTTCTCCTTTATTAAAATAAGTGCCATTGTTGGTTTTATCCTACTTGGAGCCTATGTACTGTTCGGTTCATCCGAACAGCCGCATATAGGACCGGAAAACTTCGTGAATGAAGGCGGTTTTTTCCCATTTGGTTTGAAGGGGATGTGGATAGCCGTATTTATTTCTTTATTCAGCTTTCTTGGAACTGAATTGATAGCGGTTACATCAGGGGAGGCAAAAGATCCGGATGCCGCCGTCCCAAAAGCATTAAAAGCGACTGTGTTCCGTTTATCCACTTTCTATGTGCTGACAATCGGCATCATGCTGATGATCGTTCCTTGGAAAACGGCCGGGATCGAGGTAAGCCCATTCGTAAAAGTGATGGAAATCCTGAACATTCCAGGTGCATCCGGGATCATGAACTTTATTATTCTAACGGCTGCCATATCTGCCATGAACGCTCAGCTCTATGCTTCAACACGGATGATGTTTTCATTGGCACGCGGAAAACATGCACCTGCTTTTTTAGGAAAGTTAAACAAAAGCGGTGTTCCTACGAAAGCCCTTGCTGTCTCTTCAACGGGGATTTTCATCGCTGCAGGCGTTCATGCGTTACTTCCTGGTTCATCCTATGCTTTCATGATGGGGATTTCCATGTTCGGTGCCATGTTCACATGGCTCATGATCTTCATTTCCCATTTGTTTTTCAGGGTGAAATGGGAGAAAACCGGCGGACGCAAATTACCTGTTAGGATGATCGGTTTCCCCTATTTAACGATACTAGGAGCCGTTCTTCTATTCAGTTTGATGATTACGTCATGGTTTACGGATTTCAAAATCATGCTTCAATTCGGGATTCCTTGGTTACTTTTTTTAGCTGTTGCTTATTTTATTTCAAAAGGAAGAAATATTAACCATAATGTAATGGAAGAATCTCTGGAAAAGAAGATAGAATAGAATGGCGGAATAAATAGTTTTTTGCGAAAAGTGAGGAGATTGCGGAATGAAGAATACAGATAAAAATGAACAAACAATAACGGGTTTAGAGAAAGAAATTCAAACCGACTTTCAAAAATCGATGTCCTATGGAGATTACCTCCACCTTGATAAGATTTTAACCAGTCAGCATAGATGCTCCGATCATCATGATGAAATGCTATTTATCGTTATCCATCAAGCGAGTGAGCTATGGATGAAGCTCATTTTACATGAATTGACAGCAGCAACAGAGTCCATCCGCCAAAACAAGTTGGAACCCTCGTTTAAAATGCTGTCTCGCGTTTCGAGGATTCAGCAGCAATTGATCCAGTCATGGAATGTCCTTTCAACTTTAACACCGGCTGAATACATGGAGTTCAGGGATAAACTGGGACAATCTTCCGGATTCCAATCTTACCAGAATCGTTTGATTGAATTTGCATTAGGAAACAAGAACGTCCATACGCTAACCGTCTATCAGCACCAAACGGATTTATACGAGCAAATGCAGCAGGCCCTACATGAGCCAAGTATATATGACGCGGCGATCAATGCTCTTGTGGCACGCGGATTACCTATTGATCAAGAAGCCCTCAGCAGGGATTGGTCCCAAAGATATGAACCCAATGCCAGTGTAGAAGAGGCATGGCTGACAGTTTACCGCGATGTTGAGCAATATTGGGACTTATATGAGCTGGGCGAGAAGTTAGTGGACATCGGCCACCAACAGCAATTATGGCGTTTTAATCATATGACCACAGTGGAAAGGATCATTGGTAATAAACAAGGAACGGGCGGATCATCAGGTGTAACGTATTTAAAGAGAGCACTGGATCAACACTTTTTCCCAGAGCTATGGAGTCTAAGAACGAAGCTATAAGATATTCAATAAACAGCCAGTAGAGACGGAGGTAAATGCATGGGGACATGGATTGATATTTCACAACGTCTGGATGATAACGTTGCAGTCTGGCCTGGAGATACACCTTTCTCTTATAAAGTCAATTGGAGTAAAGAAGAAAGTGGATCTGTCAATGTTGGTCAAATCAATATGAGTATCCATACCGGTACCCATATTGATGCACCTTTTCATTTTGATGATGATGGAAAAAGAGTGATTGATTTGGATCTCGACTTATATATGGGAAATGCCCGAGTTATCCATTTACCAAACAAGACAAGCATCGGAGTCAACGAATTATCCCATATAGATCTACAAGGCGTTACCCGTCTGTTAATTCGCACGGATGCATGGAAGGATCGAAGTGTGTTTCCACAAACCATTCCACATATCCAACCAGAATTAGCGGCATATCTTTCAGAACACGGCGTCCGTCTAATTGGACTTGATTTACCATCAGTAGATCCACTGGATAGTAAAGAGCTGTCTGCCCACCATGAACTTGCCGATCATGGCATTCACATTTTGGAAGGACTTGTATTAGACGGTATCGAACCGGGTAATTATGAGTTGGCAGCCCTCCCTCTTCCTTTGGTTGAAGCAGATGGAAGTCCGGTACGTGCTGTGTTGAAAAAGCCCTAAACAAAATGTTTTCAAAAAACGAGCCAGATCAAAAACTGATTTGGCTTGTTTTTTTTGTAATCATTTACTATCAAATTTATCTCCCTAAATCACGTGCATCTATGTTATAATTTTCAGAATTCAACACTAAGAGTGGAGGTCCGAATATGGAAAACTTTTATCTGTTCATCATTATGTGCATCCTTCTCATCATCTTACCTGGTCCAGATACAGCAATAGCCACAAGGAACACCGTTACCGTGGGGACTTCGGGAGGTTTTAAAACGATGTTCGGCACATGCTGTGCCCTGCTCATTCATACATCTGCTGCCGTGTTCGGACTTTCAGCAATCATTGTGAAATCCGCTTTATTATTTTCCATCTTCAAATATGTCGGTGCCGTTTACTTGGTATATCTAGGCTTCAAGACACTATGGGGATTGAGGAATAAGCAAGTGGCCGCAGCGGCGGAAACGACAATCAAAAGTAAGTACGAAAACCAGTCATGCTTTAAGCAAGGGTTCCTTACCAATCTGCTGAACCCTAAAGTGGCCGTCTTCTTTTTAACGTTTCTGCCTCAGTTCGTGAATCCGGGGAATGATACGTTTTTACCGTTCCTGATCATGGGCATGACGTATACCGTTTTAACTGCGTTGTGGTTTGTATTTTATATCTATCTGCTGAACCAGATCAGTGCTTTTATGAAAAAGCCTAGAACCCAAGCGATATTCGAGGGGATAACCGGGACAGTCTTGATTGGTTTCGGGATAAAGCTAGCTCTAGAAAAAGCTCATAATTAATTTGAACTGCACCCTAATTGTTAGACATTGGAGGTGCAGTTTTAATATATCGGGGTTCTGGTACAGGTGTAGGGGATTTAAGTACTTGCTGAGTTATGTTACAAAAAACCATAATTTGGTTTTTAATGCAAGGAGGAAAAAGAACATGGCAACCATTGAAGTTAAGAAAACAAAAGATATCGGATTAGGTTCACTTTCTTTCGTGCTATGTTTATTGGGAATATTGTTTACGTTTGAATTTGGCGATAAATCTTGCATGGGAGATCATATTTTACATACTATCGGACTTAGCTCCTGGTCAAATGGAGATTCAGGTATTCATTATACTGTGTTCTATTCGGCTATATTTTTCATCCCCTCCTTTATTATTGGTCATATATATCCTGATAATAGAGGAGCAAAAGCAGGGAAAATCATATCAGGCTTCCTATCAGTTCTCACCCTTTCAGCACTAATAACGTTTATTATCTCTTTTTTATCGGCCTGGGTATGAGCTCAATAATGCCGAGCTCATACCCTACTTTAGAGTTCAGTCACTCAACATACCCATTCACGAAAAATCCAATCGTTTCGAGCTCGTCCTCAGTTAAACCCCGCTTTAATTCTTTAGCCAATTCCTGCTCCATTAAAGCCCGGTTTCCCCGATGTTCGACCACCGCTCTGGCACATTCTTTCATTAGCTTAAGCTCCGCCTCCATCTCCAGTTTCGTGCGAGGCTGATCATGATGCGAAAGTATATAGGTTTCGGCATCATAGGCTTCTATTTTCTTAAGAAGCAGCAAAGCCTGTTCAGCCGTATAATTCCATTTTTCCGCATAAAGATTGGCATACAGGCAGTCTCCCAGAAATAAGGTCTTTTCCTCCTGTATATAAATGATGCAGGAATCATTGGCATGGTCGCCGCCGACATGTTCGATGACACAGGTTATATTGCCGAGATCGATCGTCATCGTTTTTTCAAAGATGATATCGGGCAGGGGAAGGGAAATCTCTCTATTCGTCCCATGTTCCAATTTGATTGCATCGGCACAAAAGGCAATCTCCGTCCCTTCTTCGACCCGTTGATCAAGGGCCTGATCTTCCCATGAAAGCTGCTGCATATCTTTAATGCTCGTGTATGTTTTTTCCTGACAAATCACCGGAATCCCGATATTCTCCAATCCGAATACATGGTCCCAGTGGGAATGGGTAAGCACGAGGAGATTCCCGCTTATATCATTCCGGTGCAATTCGTCCTCAAAAAGCTGTGCATGCCTGACAGAGTTACCGGCATCGATGATGAGCGTTTTCTTGTTTCCCGTCACGGCGGCAAGAACCGGGCGATCCGTTTCCTGAACTGGCGGCAGGTAGGCAATATGTTTCGATAGGTGCTGTAATGTTTGCATATTTCCGTTCTCCTTAATTGTTGTAGTTAGCTTGCTCAAGTATAGCAAATTACATATGTATTCATAAGATAATCTCCGCAAAAGGATAAAAAGACAACAATCACTGAGATTGCTGTCTTTTTGTTTCAAATGAACCTATTGAAATATACCGTAATTTTCGATAGGGCATTTAAAAAGGTGGCCTTAAAAAAAGACTCTTCCCTTTTTTGATCTTCCGGCGGTTGTATATATTTTTTATTGTCCGCAATGAGTGTACTATTTTTGATCTTTGAATCGATGGCTCCTATTAACTGTGATGCAAATCTTTCACTATCGATGACCACCATCGATTCTGTATTTAAAAAGGCAGATCGAGAATCCAAATTGTAGGAACCCACTGCACTTAATCGTTGATCATAGACAATCGATTTACCATGCAAAGAATAAGGCTTTGAATATTCATAAACCCTTGCCCCCGTCTCAACGACGCGATCCCTAAAAGCCAAGTAACCGGAAAAAGCGATCATGTTCGGGGTTGAGGCAGCCGAGTTGGTAAGTATGGTCCAATCAGCCTTTGATTCCAATTGCATCGGTACATATTCCTTCAAGGCATCCGCAGGGACAATATAGGGGCTTTGGATGTATACCGATTGCTTGGCGTTCGCAGCAATACCCAATAAAGATCTCCACACTATAGGGTATTTGTTGAACCGTTCGATCGGATTATGAATGAAGGACACTTTTTTAGTAGGTGTTGTAGCCTTGCTCCAATCGACGACTGGTTTCACGAAATCGGTTTCGGTGCGCAAAGCTTTGCTGTATTTTTTCGCTAATGCATTTCTTTCGCTTTTTCCTTTTTCCGTTTGCCTTTTTGAGAGGTCCGAAAAAACATCGCTCGTAAACGGATGGGTCCATAATTCATTCAAATAGTCCTTCATTTCAACGATTACACTATCTTTCTCCTCTTTAGCATTGAAAATGAGTACATCCCTGTCATAGACAAAATTCCTCGGCGGCTTGCTTGCTAAGTACTTATCGGCAATATTCCTCCCTCCGATGATGCCTAGCTTTCCATCTACCGTGATGATCTTGTCATGAAGGCGATTATGCCAGGTCCACGGCTTAAATGGCTTAAAGGTTTCGTAATATCTTAAGTCAATGTTTTCATGTGAAGCCAATGCATAACGGGCACTGCTTAATTGACCTCTAAGCCCATGAGCTATTCCATCCAGAAGGATTCGGACTTTGACACCACGGTCAGCCGCATCGATCAAGGCTCCAAGAAAAAGCTCGGTTGATTCACCTTTTCCAAAAGCATAGTAGGCGATATCGATTGAATGCTTTGCTTCCTGGATCATTCGCATTCTTGCGAGTCCAGACTCATAACCGTCTTCGAAAAGCAGGACACGATCCACGGTAGCTTCCTTCTCCCCCATATATTCACTTACCTGTTTAATCGGCCTGTCTTCTTCTTTTTCTGCTTTGGGGAAAAGAACAACAGCCGTTACAACTACATAAAGGAAATATAATAGAAGAACAAGCAATAATCCCTTAATTGCCGTTTTTACAGTCATTGAGCACTCCCCCCTTTAAGCGATATTTTATTACTATTCGTAAAATGCAAAGACTCTATTCAACATCGGCAGTTTTGATACACACGACGGGGCAGCAAGCGGCGATGAGTGGAATTGGAAGAATTTTCTCCCTTTTAAATGTGACAAAGTGGTGAACATGAAAGCAGTTGCATAATATGATATAGAAGGAGGGATTTCATGCTTAAACAACCTGATAGAATAAGTATCTTCAATTATTGTTTTGCATTAGGGGTATCAGAGGTTTTCTTTTTATCCAGCTTTTATCTTTCCATTCTTGACGTTTCATTATTTGCGATCGCTTTGCCATTTTCCGCTTTATTTCTAATGTTCTCCTTGTACCTATTCCTTCGAACGCACAAAGCAGTTAAGACCTTGCCCAACCAGGATGAACGAAGAAGGGAAATACATGCATTCTATCATCAATCTTTCGGGATTTTCACGATCATTTTTTTCACTTTACTTTTTGTTGCATTAGCCTTCATTCCCTTGCTCGATAACGGAGGGCATCTCTATCTTCTTTATTGTTTACCGATGGCCTTGCTTTGTATGATTCCTGCGATTGTTTCTTATAAAGGGATGAAATCATTCAAACTGGAAAACGGCAAGAATTTAACGAAAATCTAATTGATTTTACTTTTATTCAAGATTACATCCAGGTTTTTTAGTTGAATGTATAGGGAAAATGAGGATATAATAATAAATATAAAAAAAGACACTGGTTAAACCAGCGTCTCAATGAACAGCAAACTGCATAAAGAGCAGCGGCTTTCTGTGGTAAGTCAGTTGCTACTCGATCATGAAAGTAACCCTTTTCCTACATACATCTGGCCGGATGGTATGGAGGGGGTTACTTTTTTAATGTAACCGCGATTACTGCGACGATTAAAGAGGCAAATGAAATCATTAGCATCAGTCCGTCCATAATAGAAATCACCAGCGACACCCCCTTTCTGAAAAGGAGTGACCGCTGCCCACTATACCAATTGCTGTCCATTTACTATTATATCTGTATTTACTTGTTATTTATAGCCAAAAATAGATGCATTTAGTCTTCTTGATGCTTTACATAAAAAAAATCCCACTTAAAGTGAGAACCATTTTTGCATGTAGCATGTATTCCTTTATTGTTCCACTACACGGCCATCTTTATAAATGTGGAACCACCCAATCGTTCCTGAGCCGCCTTGATCGATCCAATCTTTATTAGCTGCTTTAAAGTTGTAATATGATTTTCCCTTGCCATCTTTCAGCAATCTGCCATCACCGCTGAATACGATGTTGCTGCCAAGCTTCTTCTTCCCTAACGCGATCGCGTCTTTCTCCGTGAACTGTCTTCTTTCCACCTTATTTTCATCTAAAGCAGCCCATGTCTTCGGTCCGACGATACCATCTGAAGCTAAGTTATGATCCACTTGAAACTCCCTTACCACATTTTGTGTTTGGGTACCGAAAATCCCATCAACACCTACATGATATTTAACATCTTTAAGGCTTTGCTGTAAGTCTCTTACATAACTTGAACGGGAGCCTTTCTTGAGGGTCGGGCGTGTTTCCGCCTTCGTTTCGATTTTCTGGATTTGACTTCCCTTTGATGCCGCTTCGGTATTTGAAGTCCCCATTCCTAAAGGGGCCAACATAAAGGCAACTGTTGGAATCATGACCAATAGTTTTTTCTTCAACACATATTACCTCCATTCAAATGATCACTCCTGCAGGTTTCTGACACTTCCCTTGGAGCCCATTCATTATAACGCAAGGAGTTATTTTATTGGTGTTTTATTACTTTAATTATAAAAAATGGTAAATACGATTCATCGTGGCATTTCCAAAAGCCAGTATATGATGGAAGTCCCGTTTCTTGAATAAAAACAAAAGGGGGTTTACCTATAACTTCAAACAACGTTAATTGGGCGGGTTTGCGAGACTCCTGCGGGAAAAGCGCGTCTAGGGAGACCCCGCAGGCGCAAGCCGAGGAGGCTCCCTGACCGCCCGCGGAAAGCGAGCGCCTGGATCGGAAATCAACGTTCAAATTGTACCGCAAAAAAAACTGTAGACATACTCGATTTCATCGAGTTTTGTCTACAGTCCGAAGAATATCACCCCATTCAGTTTGTATACAAAAGGGGTTTGGAAAACATATCTTTCATCACATGATGATGTTCCCAAACCAACACCTTCAACTCCTCAGGTATAGTTTCTAACTAAACGTTATAACATAGTTGATTGGAGAGGAAGGTGCGAGACTCCTGCGGGAAAAGCGCGTTTAGGGAGACCCCGCAGGCGCAAGCCGAGGAGGCTCCCTGACCGCCCGCGGAAAGCGAGCGCCTGGATCGGAAATCAACGTTCAAATTGTACTGCAAAAAAAACTGTAGACATACTCGATTTTCATCGAGTTTGATCTGACCCAATAAAGTTAGACATATAATTTAAGCAGCTTCTAAGACCTGAGTTCGGTATTCTATCGGACTCAGGTCTTTTAATTTTACCTTCATTCGTTTGTGGTTATAGTAATGAATATAATCATCTAATTCCTTTTCAAAGTGCTCCATACTTTCAAACTCTTGGAGATAAAGCAATTCAGACTTTAACAAGCCAAAAAAGTTTTCAATGACTGCGTTATCTAAACAATTTCCCTTACGGGACATGCTTTGTATAATGCGGGAATCTTTTAAGGTTTTTTGATACTTCTTCATTTGATAATGCCACCCTTGATCCGAATGGAGGATGACCGTATCTTCTGGTTTTAGGTGTTTAATCGCCTCATCTAACATATCTCCAACAAGTTTATAAACAGGGCGTTTCATCACTTTGTAGGCAATAATTTCACCATTACATAAATCAAGGATAGGGGATAGGTAACGTTTCTCCCCAAATAAATGAAATTCCGTTACGTCTGTTACCCATTTTTGATTCATTTTCTCGGCTTGAAAATCACGTTGTAAAATATGGGGGGCAATTCGACCAACACGCCCCTTATACGAACGATACTTTTTCATACGGACTAAACATTTTACGCCCATTTCATTCATGAGGCGGTTGATGGTCTTTGGATTGTGAGAAAACCCATATTTTTTTAACTCTTTTGTGATACGACGATAACCGTAACGTCCTTTATGTTCATGATAGATAGACTGAATAGTGGCTTTTACCTTCGAATACTTATCTTCTCGATTCAAGCGTTTTTCCCAATAATAGTACGTGCTACGTGGAATATCAGCGACTTTAATTAAGGCCACAACCTCATAAATGGACTTTAGTTCATAAATTACTTGCGCTTTGATTTGGGTTGTAATTTTTCCTGCATTTGAACTAAAGTATTTAACTTTTTTAAATACGCATTCTCCATTTCTAGTTGTTTAATTCGTTCTTCAAGCTCTTTAACCGAACCTTCAATTTGTTTGGATGGATTGATATCTTTTTTCATGGATGGTCTCCCCTTTTTCTTAGAAATTAGGGCATCTAATCCATAGGCATTAACATTTATTCTCCACGTCCGAATTAGTGCTGGAGATGAAATATTAAACCTTGCGGCTGCGTCGTAAGAAGATATACCCGTTTCATTCATATAATTAAGTACATCCATTTTAAACTCCGTAGAATAACTTGTATAGGATTTCTTAAATCCATCGGCTCCTTGAATTTGGTATAAACGAACCCATCCTTGAATCACTTGATACGAAACTTCAAATATTTTTTGAAGATCCATATAGCTGTGCTTTCCTTCAAGGTAAAGTCGTGTAATGAATATTTTCTGTTCGGCAGAAAAATTAGCCATAAAAAACACCCCGTAAATGTTAGTTTGGTGTCTAACATTTACGGGGCAGTTCAGTTTTGTCTACAGTCTGAAGAATATCACCCTATTCGGTTTGTATACTAAAGGGGTTCGGAAAACATATCTTTCATCACATGATGATGTTCCCAAACCAACACCTTCAACTCCTCAGGTATAGTTTCTAACTAAACGTTATAACATAGTTGATTGGAGAGGAAGGTGCGAGACTCCTGCGGGAAAAGCGCGTCTAGGGAGACCCCGCAGGCGTAAGCCGAGGAGGCTCCCTGACCGCCCGCGGAAAGCGAGCGCCTGGATCGGAAATCAACGTTCAAATTGTACCGCAAAAAAAACTGTAGACATACTCGATTTTCATCGAGTTTTGTCTACAGTCTGAAATCATCCTCTATAAGAGGTGATTTTGTTTTTATTGATTTTCTGGCTGTTGTTGATTCTGCCCTGGCATCCCAGTCCCCATTCCCATCAAGTTGGTGGCAAGCGGCACCATATTTTTCATTTTCCCGCCTTTGCCGCTCAACATTTGATAAGTGGCAATACCTACTCCAACCGAAGCAACAACTGGTAAAATTTTATCCATGTTTGCTCTCATTTACATCACCTTATATTATATATTTTTGTTCATTTCCTGAACTCTTATATCTTGTTCTAACGAACCCTAAAAATTCAATTAGTTTATTACCAAAACAATTACTAATAAAAACATGTTAGTGATATTCGGGACACCCAATGGGATATGGCGTTAACCTGATCGGCTCTATCATCGTATTGTTCACCTTGTCCAAACTTCAAGACAAGCTGTTGCGAAAAGTGAACAATTGAAAAAAAAGAGTGACCTATATAGATCACTCTTTTTTTATTAGGATTTGATTGTTAATATGATGTTCCATATGTTCGAGATAGTCTTTTATTAACCACTCCATTGATTTTAGTTGATTATTTCCTATATCACAAAGATTAGATAATCTATCATTTGGTGTATTCGTTATTATATGAATGATTTGCTTATTTAAAGTACAAAAAAGGTTAACGATCTCATCCAATGGTCGCTCTTGATAATTCTGGACTAATACCCATTGGTCTTGATTATATGGTTGTATAACATATGGCTGTACTTCGTACTGAATCTTGATGAACCTGTTCATATTGTTCAATGCAGAATCGCATAGATGTCCTAAAATCTCTTTTTTGGACCATTTGTGTGGCATTGGTCGATGATTTAATTCTTTTTCTGTCATCCGGTTGAACTCTTCTGGTATAAAACCAATCCAATGATTGATTCCATCTATTACATTTTTCAATTTGCACTCCCCCTAAGTTTTACCTAAAGGATTTTTATTCGGCAACCAACCCGTTAATACCTCCTTCTTTTGTTGAGTATAATCAACATCGTTCAATAACAGAACCAAAAGAAAAAACCGAAATCAACAAAAGGATTTCGGTTCAGACTATAGAGTTTTACATGTAGTTTTTTTCTAACAGACATGCCAGTTGATTTCAGAAATCCGCTCCCTTTCCGCCGACTGTCTGCCAAGCCTCCTCGACGCAAGCGTCTCCGGGGTCTCGGCTAGCCAGTTTAGCAATTCCCCCTACCATCACATTGCAAGCCATCAAATTCATTCCGTTTATTTTTTGCTTCTTCCTTCTCAATGACTTGCGCTAGCCTTTCTTTGCTGGCTAGTCCTTGAATGACTTCATCACCAATAATAAACGTCGGGACAGCCCTGATATCTGCTTCTTCATAAGCATGTTTGAGTGCTTGCTGGTGCACTTCCCGATACTTTCGGGACACTAACGCTTCTCTAAAGGCATCTATAGGAAGCTCAACTTCACCCGCTAATTTTGTCAATACTTCAATATCTTCAATATTTTGTTCCTCTTGAAAAAACGCGGTAAATACTCTGTTGTGGAATTCGTTCCCTTTTCCGTGCTCCTTTGCAAAATGGCAGCCTTCGAATGCCAAATGTGTATATGGATGCGGGGAGACACGGGGTAAACGCATATCAACCCCCAGCTTTTTCGCAACAGGAAGAATGTAAGAATCCCATGAATTCAACTTATCGGGTTCCTTCCATGGATCAATTTTCGTATATGGACTCGGACGCAATTCAAATGGCATCCATTCCACTTCTACATCCTTTTCCTTCACGATTTCGTCCAAAGGCCCTTTACCTAAAAAACAAAATGGACAAATAAAATCAGAATATGCTTTAATTTTCACTGTCATCATATATTCCCTCACTTTTCAATATCAGTTAAACTTGTAACCAAAATAGTTACAATTCAGAGCAAAAAAAATCAATATAATTACATGGCATTCAGTAACTGTACAGTCGATTGCTTCCTGCGATTGTTCACCACCTGCTGTAATCATTTTAGTTACAGGTTAGAGGAAAGTCAACCATTATTTTAAATAAAAAAAGTTTGTAAAGAAAATGTTGCTTTTCTCTACAAACTTTTTTATTAAAACTTCCTTACATCTCGATTTGTTCGTTAACAGGTTCTCTCTTTTTCCTTCTCTGTTTTTTCGATTTTTTATAGTACAGCAATTCGTATATACATGGAATGACGATCAGTGTGAGCAGTGTGGAAACAGCTAGCCCGCCAATGACAACGATCGCCAAGCTTTGTGAAACCAAGCTTCCTGTTTCCGCCTTTTTATATAAAAGCGGCAGCATGGCACAAATCGTTGCTACAGCCGTCATTATGATTGGACGGAATCTTGTGGCTGTCGCTTCGACGATCGCATCACGGATGATCATTTTTTCTTCGTTTTGTTTGACTCGATCCAGAAGCACAATCGCGTTTGTCACAACAATTCCTATTAACATGAGAGCACCCAGCAGTGCTGTAATATCAACTGGAATTCGACTGATAACCAATCCTAATACCGCTCCAATGGCAGCGAATGGCAAGGAAAATAGAATGGCAATCGGTGCTTTGATCGATTTAAAGGTTATAACCATGATTAAAAAGACAATGCCGATCGATATTAACATCGTAAGGAATAAATCGGAAAAATCATCTGTCTGCTGAGCACTGGCTCCGCCGACTAAAATCTCTACATCACCCGGAATACTAAGGCCTTTGTTCTCTTTATCTCCAAATATCTCGAGATTTATTTTACTTGCAATATCGGACAGCTTAGCCGGATCGACCGTTGCCGTTAATTGGAGATATGTTTCTCCATCTTTATGGAACTGCGTTGTTGCGCTCTCTTCGCTCTTTAAAGAAGCAACTTTTGACACTGGGGCTAGACCCCCGTCTGTCATGATCGGAATGCTTTTTAAATCCTCTGGTTTTTTAGGATCCAAGATTGGTTCAAGGACGACAGGTGTTTGCTTATCCTGTAAAGTTATATGGCCGATAGGCGTTTTATTAAGCATGATACCTAATTGTTGGCCGATTTGTTCTGTATTGCCTTTAGCCGGATCTACCGTGAATGAATAAATGGTTTTCTTTTCATCCTGGTTCGTTGTAACCTCTTCGATTCCTTTAATGTCCTGAATTCTTTCTTTGACATTATTGGCCGTCCGTTCCAAATCTTCTGCATTACTGCCGATCACATCTATCGTAATGTTCGTCTTTGATGCTCCCATCATAAAGGAAGAGGCTTGGGCCGTAAGCTTCGCATCAGGATAGTTTTCTTGTTCCTTTTCCATTTTTTTCAGGATTGCATCTACATTTGCTTTATCCTTTACCAGGATGCCGAAAATCGCTTCAGTAGGTGATGCGACTTCGCCATATTGTGCTGTCTCGGGAGAGTTTCCTAATTGCATGAAAATATTATCCACTTCATTCATACCCTGCATCGTTTCTTCGAGTTCAATCGCTTTTTCCTTTACTTTCTCATAGGGCTGATCATTTGGATAAGTTAATGTCACGGAGACATAATCTGCTGAAGAATTATCAATCGCCCCTTTTGGCATGGCAAAATATGTACCAATGGAACCGACAAACAACAGCATCGCAACAATCAGGACAACCCATTTATGGTTTAGTGACCAAGTAACCAGCTTCGTAAAACGCTTGGCCGGTCGATGTTTTGGCAGCTCCGTCCTTTTCAGCAATCCTGCGCTCATTAACGGAACAACCGTCAATGCCACAATTAATGAAGCCAGCAAAGAATAAGTGACAGTCAAAGCAAAAGGAAGAAGAAACTCCTGAAGCCCTCCATTCAATAAAGCAACCGGCAAGAAAACGGCTACAGTCGTAAGGGTTGAAGCTGTGATTGCCACTCCCACCTCTTTCGTTGCATCCATCACCAATTCGACTGAAATCTTCTCCTGCTGCATTTTCCGGAAAATGTTTTCAATAACGACAATACTATCGTCCACCAAGCGCCCGATCGCTACAGCGACACCGCCCAGCGTCAAAATATTCAGCGTCACTCCCGACAATGACAGCAAAAATAACGTAAAGCCAAGAGATAGCGGTATGGATACGATTGTAATGAATGTAGATCGTACATTCCGTAAAAAGACCATGATTACAATCGTAGCGAATAGCGCACCCAGCAGAACTTCTTTTACCATCGTCTGAACGGACGTCTCCACCATATCAGCTGTAGATAAATAAATGGTCGATTTCTGGTCACTATACTTTTCATTAATTTCTTTCGCTACTTTTTCAACCTCTTTACTGATTGTGACAGCATTTGATTGACTGTCCTTGATAATGCTTAAATCAATGCTTTCCTTTCCATTAAAACGACTAATGAGGTTGCCATCATTCGCTTCTTCAACTTTTGCTATCTGTCCAAGTGCGACATTAGGAGTGACCTTCAGCGCTTCTAATTTTTCTATACTTGTTAAATCACCGATCACCTTGATGTTACTTGCCTTCCCATCAATCACTTTTTCGCCTACGGCCAGAGCTGCATTCTGACCGTTAAGGACGCTCATGACATCTTGAATGGAGACTTTCTTTTTAGCCAATTCTTCATTATCCACTTTGACTGAAAGAATGGATTGCGAAACACCGAATGTCTGTACATCCGAAACCCCTTTAATATCTTTATACAAAGGCTCCAATTCTTTCTTGGCAAAGTCTATATTTTCAGCTGTTAACCCATCCTTAAAAGTAACTGATACAAATGAAATGGGAATCATTGACGTATTTAACTGTGTAACAGTAGGCTTTGCCATGCTTTGCGGCAATGCCACACTGCCTAAAGCTTCCTGAACATCCAGTTTCGCTTGTTTCATATCCGATCCGGCTTCAAAGAATAGATCTACTTTAGAAAAACCATCTCCAGTGGTAGAGTATATGGAATTCTTTCCTTTAACGCCCGTAACTGCCCTTTCAATCGGATCTGTAACTTGTGCTTCCATCGTTTTCGAATCGGTGCCCTGCCCCATTGTGATAATCGTAACTTGTGGATTATCAGCAGATGGTAAAAATTCCATCGGCAGTTTAAAATAACTGACAACTCCTATCATCAAAATAAATATGGTTACCAATGAAACGGCAGCCTTGTTCTTAAACGACCACTTAGTAAAAAACTCCACGCACTAATCACCCCTGAATAAAATTTAGAAGAAAATAATTCCATTTCAAATCTTACCATATATTACTAATGTTGGAGTGTTAATTTTTTATTGATTTTTATATTTTTTTATGTCTATCGATGCGGAGAACTTTTTCCACATAAAAAAAGGCTGCACAGCAGCCTCTAGTTTTTAGACAAAAGGGGTTTCTAAATTTCAAAACAAAGTTGATTGGAACGTAAGGTATGAGACTCCTGCAGGAAAACGTGTTCAGGGGAGACCCCGCAGGCGCAAAGGCGCCGAGGGCGGACCGCCCGCGGAAAGCGAGTGCCCTACGTTCCAATCAACGTTCAAAATGCACAAACCTAAAAAATGAAGAAACGCGATTATTTATACCCTCTGATAAAAAGCATAACGATAGCCAAAACCATTATCCCGATAAGTAATAACGGGCCGATGCCCGAGCTATACACGAAGTATACCGTAATGTGGCGAAAAATGAGCACCACAAGAAATAGGAATAACAGGAAACACAAAATCATGATCAGAGCGGTGTTTTTATTCCGATACAAGTAACCAGCCCCATTTTAATAGCTTTATTTCCACTAAGGAAAAATTCATGCGAATCCAAGCCCTAACAACAACCTTCCGTTAAGAAACAATATGCAGCCCATGTTTTGTACTATTCTTTATATCAAATAAAAAAGGGCTGCCGCAGCAACCCGATTCTTCGAAAATCCTCTGGACCAAAAACTACATTTCCTGAAGTTCATTGACCGTCACAAACGTATACCCTTCGTTCGTTAACTCTCGTAAGATCCCTTCAATTGCTTGAAGCTCTTTACCCGTATCATCATACATCGGATGCATCAGGATGATCGAACCTGGTTTTATATTTTCCTTCACATACTTCACTTTGTCAGAAGCGGTAGTGTAATAGCTATCTGGTTCCAGATCCCAGGTAATGGTCTCTCTATCATTTTTATTTAAATAATAAGGCAAACCTATGATTTTTTTCCCGTTTGGAGGCCGGACATCAATTTCACCCTTATATCCGGCGTTCTGAATCAATTTATCCGTTTTCTCGATTTCCTCCTTTATATAAGAAGGCGATTTGAACACCATCCGCCTGTGCGAATATGTATGATTCCCAATCTGATGTCCCGCTTCCGCTATTTTCCTAGCTTCCTCCGGGTACTTTTCGATTTCGTTACCGATCAGGAAGAATGTAGCTTTCACATCATATTTAGCCAACAACGGCAGAATCTCATTTACATTCTTCGATGGGCCATCATCAAAAGTTAAAGCGACCACTTTTTCATTCGTCTCGACATTATCCGTTAATCCACCGAACACCTGATAGGTTCTCGAATTCATTAATTTATACGTACCAAGCATCAGCAGGAAAACAACCAGGATTACCAAGCCAATGAATATCAGTTTCTTTTTCATGCAAATACCTATCTTTCTATAAGGTTTTTAATCCAATGATCTATTATAGCAAATCATTGAACAAAAACACTTATTGCTCTCTCCGACCAATCCGTCCACACTCACTTTACATGTATCAACTCAAAACGCTCACACACCAGCAGCATATCTTCTTTAAAGGTGTGGCCGATTTTGTCCAGTTCTTCTTTAAAAAATTTCTCATGAGCATCCCACCAGTAAGTATAGGTACGATCTCCTTCCCCTTCTGAAATCGCAAACTCTTCACTCACTTCATTCATGGGCAATACTTCGACTTTCACTGTTTGTATGATGGCTAAGGGCAAATCCTCACTGCTTAAGATAATGCTGTAATCACCCACGGATGGTAATGGTTCATTTTCCTCTCCGTAAAAAACATACCCAGAGCATGTAGCCGTTTTTATCCCATCCATCACTAACTGAGCCAAATGATCGGGATCGGCCCCGAATTGCCATGCACTGACAGACTGGGGTTTTTCATCTTTCCCTTGCCAATATTCATTCCAATATAATTCCGCTTTGACATTCATTCTATTATTCTCCATTCTGTTTTGACATAAAGCATATTTGAATGATTATTATTCTTAAAATTTCCGTTCATCTGTCATTTGTTATTTTCACTTCTGCATTCATTTATCTGCTCCCATTCACTTAAATACATACGATTCTTGATTATTTTTGAATTCTCCAGTTTACTAATAAACTCCAAACTGTTTCCATCTGGATCATTAAAGTGAATTTTAGCGTGGGCATATTCCCCATGAGGCATCACGAAAGGTTCAACTGGTAGAAATCCAAAAGCCTCTCTTGGCGCATAGCCTCTATCTTTTAGCCATGCGACTGAGCTCTTTAGATCTTCCAATGATACTTGAAAAGCGATATGCCGTAGGGAGGGATGATAATCAACCTCCACTTTTTCCGTTTCCCAAAGCCCCAACCAACTTTTATCCTTCTCAATCCATAGAAAAGCCAGATTGTCTTCAACTTTATGATCCAACTGCAAACCTAGCCCTACATAGAATTCAATGGAACGATTCAAATTACTAACCGGTAAATGTGCTTCATATAAACCTCTTATCATTGAATAATCCCCTTTTAGTCAGAACTATATCCACCATCTTGATTCAATCCCTTTATCTTATTATTCTGCGTGGCCATTCCATTTCACCCGTTAACAACAAAGTGATGATGATTACCCAAAAAATAAAGAATGATGAGGAGAAAACCAATGAGATGATGGAAATCATGTTTTTCTCCGTTTTCTTCAAAATTCCCATGACAGAGAGGACGATGCCGGCAACCGTAAGGAAAAATGTGATATAACCACCAGTCAAGTTTTCGATATTTCCTATTCTGATAGGTGTAATAAAAACAGTAAAAAAGCAAATGATTCCAATGATGAATGAAGTAAAACTAATTACACCGTACCTCTTCTGAATACAAGCTTCGTTTTCCATCGAGCTCACCCCTTTCATCAGTTTTTAAAGCCTATATACATCTATTAATATCTCATGCATAATTTTAACATATAATGCCAGACGAATTGTTGTGCACAAAAAATGGGGACAAAAGACCGTGAATTAAAGCTTCATTTTCATGCCTTCATGAGTGGCTTTGAATCCTAACCGTTCATAAAATCGCAGCGCTTCTTCCCGCTTTTTATCAGTCGTGAGCTGAATGATATGGCAGCCCCGCTTCTTTGCACGGTCAATCGCATATTGAATCAACTTGCTTCCAATGCCTTTCCCCCGTTCTGTAGATGCCGTCCGAACTCCTTCGATCGTAGCTCTCCAGCCGCCTTGATGGGTAATATAAGGTGTGAAAGTGATTTGCTGCACTCCAACGATTTCCTCACCAAGGCATGCAACGATCAATTCATTATTTTCATCTGCATCAATGGAATCAAATGCGTTTAGATAGCTTTCAGGAAGCGGATTTTCATATCGCTCCCTCTCCCTCCCCAATGCATCATCCGCAAGCATCCGTACGATTTCACTTAAGTCATTTGCCGTCGCTTTCCTGAATGTGACCATGGTATCCCTCCTCATAATGTACTTCCGTATCACCCTGATGTAAATCATTCCTTCATTAATAACTTCTGCCAATAGTCCGGCGGTCCTCTTTTCTGGAGGAAAAATAATGCAACTGTAAAAATTGGACCATCAAAAAAAGGACCCCCTATAAAAGGAAGTCCTTCAATTCATTCACTATTAGGTAATTGGCGCAGGATTGAACAGTGCCAAATCATTATGCAGGCCCCAATGTTCTGCCCAGGTTTTCTTTTTACCGCTGGCCACTTCCAGAATAAGGTGAAATATTTCCCACCCGACTTCCTCTATGGTTGCTTCACCAGTAGCGATCGTTCCAGCATTTATATCGATCAGATCTTTCCATTGCTCGGTCAATGTATTTCGTGTAGATACTTTGATGACGGAAGCCATTGCGAGATTATAAGGTGTGCCTCTTCCAGTTGAAAAAACTTGAAGGTGCATGCCGGAAGCTAGCTGAAGCGTTCCGCAAACAAAGTCACTAGCTGGTGTAGCAGCAAAAATCAGCCCTTTTTCCGTTGCTTTTTCACCAGGAGCCAGTACGCCTGAAATGGGGCTGCCTCCGGATTTGGCAATGGAGCCTAATGATTTTTCCACTACATTGGCCAACCCGCCCTTTTTGTTTCCTGGCGACGGATTGGCACTTCGGTCGGCATCACCTAAAGCAAGGTAGTTATCATACCAATCCATTTCCTTTATTAAAGCTCTCCCCACTTCTTCATTCACTGCACGAGGCGTTAATAGATGAATCGCATCCCGTACTTCTGTGACTTCAGAAAATAGAACGGTTGCCCCTGCCCTGACTAACAGATCTGTGGCATATCCTACGGCAGGGTTAGCTGTGACACCAGAGAATGCATCACTTCCTCCGCACTGGGTGCCGATGACTAATTCGGAAACCGGAAATGTTTCCCGCTGCCGGCGGTTCAACTTGATTAAACGTTCCTCGGCCATTTCCATAATGGATTGGACCATCCCCGCAAATCCCTGCTGATCCTGAAGTGAAATGATATCTGAATCGTCCCCGCTTGGATTTATTCTCATTGGAGACAGTTTTTCACACCCCAGTCCAACTACCAAGGCTTCCCCGCCGAAATTCGGGTGTTTCGCAAGGTTCTGTATCGTGCGAATGGGAATGACCGCTTCCGGTGCATTGATAGCGACTCCGCATCCATAGTTGTGATTTATGGCGAAAACATCATCAACATTGGG
Organism: Peribacillus sp. S4; assembly: GCF_046715815.1. NCBI lineage: Bacteria > Bacillati > Bacillota > Bacilli > Caryophanales > Bacillaceae > Peribacillus > Peribacillus sp. S4. The sequence goes on from NZ_CP175708.1 coordinate 4,325,495, forward strand.
ATACTTCGGGAGTAGCTCTTTTTTTATCCGGTTCACGACGAAATCCAGCACGCCCACTACACATTGGACGCTTGTTGTAATGCCCAATATGTTCTTGGTTCCAACACTGCCATCTTCATTGCGGAACCCTTGGAATGTATACCCTTCAAGCGGGGGTAAAGTTTTCGGAATATCATTTGCTACCGGCAATTCCTTTAAATCCGGAGAAGACGGAAGTATCACCAGTGATTCGTCAATCCAACATCCCTTACTGATTGATTTTGCCGCATAACCGATAACTTCCCCATAGCGTATGATGGCTTCATTTTCGACTATGTCCATTAAAGCCACTTTGTGGCCTTGTGGCACTCTTTCTTTCAATTCAAGCCCACAAGGGAATACGGTTCCTTGATCCAAGCCTCCCGTATTAACCACGATGGCGACATTGTCAATCCCATTCACCTTAATATAAAGCGGTACCTCCGTCAGTTGCGTTTTCGTATCCACTTCACCACTCCTTCATTCTAAAAAAGCAAACAGACATCACTAAACATACACGTGCCGGTAATTTTCAGAAATACTGTTTTTTTCCCTTATTTGACAAACACCGTTTTAATGGAAGTAAAAAACTCTTTTGCTGCTTCTCCTTGTTCCCTGGAGTGGGAGCTGGAGTTTTTCATGCCGCCAAATGGCGCCTGTAATTCAACGCCTGCGCTCTCGGCGTTGACCCTGATCAATCCCGCTTCCATATCATTAACAAATGAAAGCAGATGTTTGATATTGGCTGTGAAAATCGAAGCACTAAGGCCATATTCCACGCTGTTCGCAAGTTGCAGGGCTTCTTCAACTGAATCAGCTTTCAATAAGGCGATCACCGGACCAAAAATTTCTTCCTGTACAATTGTCATATCTGACGTGCAATTATCAAAAATCGTAGGTTCTACATAAAAGCCATTCGCCTGAGGGCCTTCTTCAGCACGCTTCCCGCCAATTAGAAGTGCAGCACCTTCTTCCACTCCTTTTTCGATATAGGAAAGAACCGTATTCAATTGACTTTCGCTGGCACATGGTCCCATCCATGTCCCGCTGTCCAATCCATCCCCGATGGAAATGCCTTTCGTTTCTTTCACCAGCAGCTGCTTGAACTCTTCATATACTTCAGCTGCAACGATGACACGGCTTGTCGCGGTACATTTTTGCCCCGTTGAACGGAACGCACCTGTAATGACTGCTTCTACAGCCAGGTTAAGATCCGCATCCGCTGCAACGATCACCGGGTTTTTCCCGCCCATTTCAAGCTGGTATTTCGCGCCGCGTGCTAACGCCGCTTGTCCAATCCTTTTTCCGACTCCGTTTGAGCCGGTAAAGGTAATCCCGTTTATATCTTCGTGATCGGCGATGCCCTGCCCGATGACACTGCCCGGCCCTGTAACCATATTGACAACGCCCGCCGGGAAACCGGCTTCTTCAAAACACTCCATGATTTTCGCACAGGTGATGGCCGTCTCGGTGGCTGGCTTCACCACAATCGTATTCCCATATACGAGGGCAGGAGCCATCTTCCAGATTGGGATGGCGATCGGGAAATTCCAAGGTGTAATGACGCCGACAACACCAAGCGGAACGCGCGTCGTGAACATAAGCGCAGAACTGTCGGTGGATGGAATGACATCCCCCACCTTACGCATTCCTTCTCCTGCATAGTATTTCAGGATCGCAATACCGCGTGCCGTTTCCCCTTTTGTTTCAGCAAATGTCTTGCCCATTTCCCGTGTTGCACATTCTGCGATTTCATCAATCCGCTTTTCAAGAATTTGCGCTGCTTTATACAGATACTCCCCGCGCTCTGAACCAGCTAGTTTGCGCCATTTATCTTTCGCCTTTTTCGCTGCTTCCACTGCCAGGTCCAAGTCTTCTTTGGTGGATTTTTGTACATAACCGACAATTGCCTGTTTATCTGCCGGGTTTAAACTTTTTTCAACTTCATTTGAAATGGAAGCAACCCATTCACCATTAATATAGTTAAGATACGTTTTTGTTTGAACTGTAGTTATCATATATAATCCCCACCCTTATTAGATTGATTGAATTGGTGTTTCTTTTGGAAAACGATCTAAAGCATTCTCTAATATCGTTTGCATTTCTGCATAATGTTCTTTTTCCACCGGAAGAATCGGTAATCTGACTGTTTGCCCAACCGGCATTCCCATAATCTCCATACCTGCTTTAATGAGAGAAACGGCATACCCTTTTCGCTGACGGCGAATGTTGTTGATCGGCATGATGACCTGCTGGTAAATTTCATTGACCGTTTCTTGATCTCCGCTCAGGATGCCATTATAGAACTTTCGTGAGATATGCGGGATGTAATTGGATATCGCCGATGAATAGGAATCAAAGCCAAGTGGAACGTAGGCCGACATGGTAACTTCCGCAAGCGGCATTCCGTTCAGCCAGCCGAAACGTTTTCCGAAGGTTTGTGTAAGGAGTCCATTCAACTCCATATTGCCCAGACCGTCTTTGACGCCGACTACCTGCGGGACCTCAGCAAGCGCTTCCAAAGTTGAAAGTGAAAATGCCACATTATCACGCTGATATACGATGGAATTCAAGTCTGTACTCTTTGCGATGGCTTTGAAATAAGCCGACAGACCTGCCTGTTCTCCAGTAACGAGATATGGAGGTAATATTAAATAACCATCTGCCCCTTTATCCGCAGATATTCTGGCAAGTTCGAGGGAAGTTTGGATATTCCCGCCTACCCCTGTGTATACAGGTACTTTTCCAGCGGTGACGGATACGGCTACCTCAACCATCGCTTCATATTCCTCTTTACTTAATGATGGATATTCCGCTGCTGCACATGCCACGAAAATAGCTTCTAGTCCCTCATCTAATAAAAATTGGATATTTTGGGCGAGTGCTTGTTCATCAAGCTTATTACTCGTTGTGAATGGTGCCACGGGAAATCCGAGTATTCCTTTAGGTGCCTTGCGGATCTTATTCATTTTTTATTCCCCCCTTGTGTATTATTGTTTTATTGTAAGACAAATACACCATCTGGTCAATCGTATTTTTTTTATTTTCTGAAAAATGAAGCGCTACTTTATCCCTCGATAATTTCGCTTCTAATATATACAAAAAAACACGATAATGAAGGAGCTAAAATGAAAATCTTTTAAGAAAAAAAGCCATTGACAAACAATTTTATTTGTCTTACCATTGGACAAAACTAAATATTAAGAATTTTCACGAAGGAGGAAACGGTTAACATTGTAAGCGGTATCAATTAGAAAATATAATAAAATACGATTAAGGAAGTGAGTATATGAACGCTGAAGAAAAAGTTTTTCAACCATCTCCTAAACTGCCAAGTGCCCAGAAAAAAACACGCACACGATGGTTCATTGTCTTTATGCTCTTTTTAGTTACAGCCCTGAATTATGCGGATCGTGCGACGCTATCCATTGCGGGTACGGACATGTCTGGTCAGCTTGGTCTCGATTCAGTCATGATGGGCTATGTTTTCTCCGCTTTCGCTTGGTCTTATGTAGCTGGACAAATTCCAGGCGGATGGCTTTTAGACCGTTTTGGCTCGAAAAAAGTTTATTTTTGGAGTATCACGTTATGGTCCACCTTTACGCTTTTACAGGGGTTTCTCGGTTTTTTCGGTTCTGCGGGAACGGCTGTCATGGTATTGTTCGGACTGCGTTTCTTAGTTGGACTGGCAGAAGCCCCTTCCTTTCCGGCCAACAGCCGCATCGTTGCCACCTGGTTCCCAAGCCATGAACGCGGAACCGCGGCTGCCACTTTCAATTCGGCCCAGTATTTTGCAACCGTTCTCTTTGCACCGATCATGGGTTACATTACGTATAAATTCGGTTGGGAATACGTCTTCTTCTTTATGGGTGCTTTAGGAATCATCGTTTCTTTCATCTGGCTGAAAACGATTTATGGCCCAAAGGAACATCCTCGCATCAACAAAGCTGAGCTTGAATATATCGAAGCTGGCGGCGCCTTGATCAATATGGATCAAACCAGTACAAATAAGGAGGAACAGAAAGGTGTCAACTGGAATCATATTAAGCAGCTATTATCAAATCGCATGCTGTTAGGTGTTTATCTCGGACAATATTGCATTACGACATTAACGTACTTTTTCCTGACATGGTTTCCTGTGTACCTAGTACAAGAAAGGGGCATGACCATTCTTGAAGTTGGATTCGTCGCTTCCCTTCCGGCCATTTGCGGATTTTTTGGCGGCATTCTCGGAGGGACATTCTCTGATTTCTTGTTACGGAAGGGATTCTCATTGACTGTCGCCCGAAAGGTGCCAATTGTTGTTGGGATGATTCTATCGATGAGCTTGGTGGCAGCAAACTATGTAGATACGGAATGGGTTGTCATTTTCGTTATGGCCCTTGCGTTTTTCGGTAAAGGATTCGGGGCACTCGGCTGGGCGGTAGTGGCCGATACCTCACCAAAGGAAATGTCAGGTGTCAGCGGCGGGCTTTTCAACACATTCGGAAACATTGCCGGCATTACAACACCGATTATCATCGGATATATCATTGCCACGACAGGGTCGTTTAATGGTGCGCTAGTCTTCGTATGTGCCAATGCTCTTGTCGCGATTTTAAGTTATTTATTCCTAGTTGGTGAAATTAAACGTGTAAAGTTAAAATCATAATCAACTAAATATTCTGATATAGGGGGAAAAATCATGAACAATCAATTACTAAAGGATCATATAAAAATCGGCACACCGGTAATTTCAGAAATGAGCGTCATTCCAGTTGCGGGCCATGACGGCATGCTTTTGAACTTGAGTGGTGCCCATGCTCCTTATTTCACCCGAAACATCGTCATTCTAAAAGACAATGCGGGTAATACGGGTGTAGGTGAAGTTCCTGGAGGCGAAAAAATCCGCCAGACACTCGAAGATGCTAAAGAATTGGTTGTGGGCCAGTCCATCGGGACATACAACAACATTCTAAATGCCATCCGCAAGCAGTTTGCGGACCGGGATGCTGGGGGACGCGGCCTTCAGACGTTCGATCTTCGTATTGCCATTCATGCCGTAACAGCATTGGAAGCGGCACTTCTTGATTTAGTTGGCCAACATTTAGGTGTTCCAGTCGCAGCCCTTCTCGGCGAAGGACAGCAGCGTGATAAAGTGGAAATGCTGGGCTACTTATTTTATGTAGGCGACCGCAATAAAACAGATCTTGGTTATTTAAGCGAACCGGAAGCGGAAGATGACTGGATTCGCCTCCGTCATGAGGAAGCGCTGACACCCGAATCGATCGTCCGCTTGGCAGAAGCCGCCCACTCTCGCTATGGATTCAATGATTTTAAATTGAAAGGCGGGGTTTTGCGCGGGGAAGAAGAAATCGAAGCGGTGACGGCGCTTGCTGAACGCTTCCCTGAAGCCAGGATCACCCTTGACCCAAATGGTGGCTGGCTGCTTGAGGATGCGATTAAACTTTGCCGCGATCAACATCATGTTTTGGCTTATGCGGAAGATCCATGCGGAGCGGAGAATGGTTTTTCTGCCCGGGAAATCATGACGGAATTCAGGCGTGCAACGGGCCTCCCAACCGCTACGAATATGATTGCAACGGACTGGAGGCAAATGGGGCACTCCATTCAACTTCAATCCGTGGACATTCCTCTTGCCGATCCGCATTTTTGGACGATGCAAGGGTCCGTCCGTGTCGCTCAAATGTGTAACGACTGGGGCTTGACTTGGGGATCACACTCGAATAATCACTTTGACATTTCACTTGCCATGTTTACACACGTTGCTGCAGCCGCACCTGGAAAAATCACTGCGATCGATACCCACTGGATTTGGCAGGATGGGCAGCGTTTGACGAAAGAACCTTTTAAAATTGTCGGCGGAATGGTCGATGTCCCTTCCAAACCCGGACTTGGAATTGAAGTGGATATGGAACAAATCGAGAAGGCACATCAGCTTTATAAACAAAAAGGACTTGGTGCCCGTGATGATTCAATGGCTATGCAATACTTGGTTTCCGGATGGAAGTTCAATCCGAAATCACCTTGCCTTGTCAGATGATTTTTTTCCAACAATGCGTGCGTCTCTCTCTTTAGAGCGGCGCATTTTACTTTTTTTGGACATAGGTCTACATGCAAATAAGTGTATTATATTATATAATTAGTCTTACAGTAGGAATACATATAGGATTTAACAGAAAAGGGGTTACACAATGGAAGAATCGTCAAAGAAATTAGGCGTACAATCGGTACATCGCAACACTCTTTCACAACAAGTCGTGGATCAAATTGTGCATCTGCTCGTCACTGGACAAATGAAAGCGGGCGACAAACTGCCTCCTGAAATGGAGCTTATGAAAGAACTTGAAGTAAGCCGGCCTGTTTTACGTGAGGCGCTCAGTGCCCTTGATACACTAGGGGTCATTACACGGAAAACGCGTGAAGGAACCTTTTTTAACGATAAAATCGGTACACATCCATTCTCTGTCATGCTTGCGCTGGCTACGGATAATTTACCAGCGATCATCGAAGCGCGAATGGCTTTGGAGTTGGGATTAGTAACAATGGCTGCCGAAAAGATCACAGACGAGCAACTGGAGAAACTGCAGGTTACGATTGACACGATTGCCAATAGTGAAGACAACGATTATGGAGAGGCCGATAAAGAATTCCATAAGATCATCGCTTTAAGTGCGAACAATCCCATCATTGAAGGCATGATCGATTCCTTATTGATCACTCATAATAAAATAAATAGCTTGATTCAATTCAGGGAACGGGAACTGACTGTGAAGTATCATAAAGCCATCTATGCTGCACTTGCAGCACATGATCCACATGAAGCATTCAGCCAAATGTACAAGCATCTTGATTACGTCCGTCAGAAAGTCCTTCAATATTCTCACGAACATTAATATATTGTTTGCGAGGTACCGCAGCAAACTAATGGATCACTCAATGATTCTATTTCATAAGGAAAGTGGATTTTTTCAGGGAACCTATTTTGCTTCCGAGATTTCAGAGTTCAACTTATCTTTTAAATCCATTGATAGCATAATTCTTTTTGAGAAAAACTGGATAGCAGCGGAACTATCCAGCCCCCACTAATCCACTTTCGATTGAAATCACCCAATGAAGTCAAAACCTTCATTATGGAAATTTCCGGATAACCACAATCCCCACCCAAATACCCTGCCAAAGCTCCACTCAAAAAAACATGCATCCCTGCTTACTGGCAGGAATGCATGGATTCTTTTTAATTCATGGCTTAATATGCACTCCAACCAGCATCTGCCGTAATGACAGTACCATTAACAAAACTGGAATCGTCTGAAGCAAGGAATAATGCCACTTTAGCGATTTCCTCAGGTTTGCCGTTTCGTGGATTGATCGCCATACCCAGTTGTTGGCGAGAGAAGCCAAACTCATTGATATTCGTCATGCTGGAACCAATATTGGTTTCTACTCCGCCTGGTGCTATAGCATTGCAGCGAATCCCTTTATTGGCATACATGTAGCCCGTGTTTTTCGTGAAACCAACGACTGCATGTTTAGAGGCAGTGTAAGCAGCACCAGCCCGGGCACCGTACAAACCGCCAGCAGAAGCAATATTGATGATGACCCCTTTTTGTTTTTCTAAAAAAATCGGCATCACCTTTCTAGTCGAACGCATGACGCTTGTCGTGTTAATGGCAAAAGTCCAATCCCATCTAGAATCTTCAATGTCCCCAGCAGGTTCCATGCCATCCATGATACCCGCGTTATTCACCAAAATATCCACCGTTCCATACGTACTGACCGTGGTATCGATCAAATGTTGAATATCTTCCTCCACCGCTACGTTCGTTTTAATGGCAAAGGCCACTCCGCCATTCGCTTTTATTTCTTCCACCGTATCATTCGCACCATCAAGATTTAAATCCGATACGACGACTTTAGCTCCTTCTCGAGCATAATCTATGGCAATTTGTTTCCCCATGCCTGATGCTGCTCCTGTCACAACGGCAACTTTGTCTTGTAATTTCATTTGAACTCCCCCATTCATTCTAGTGAAGCGTTACTTATTGTACAGATGTTCATTATCTACCTTCCTTTATAGTATAATTAGTTTCAGTAGGCTTATACAATCAGCAAATGCTGTCCTCAATGTTGAATAATGAACAGAAAGTAGGAACTATGTTTATTAAAAGCACAATAACGAACAAAGGATGAAGAAAATGACTGATAATAATACTGGGATTGATAGAAGGATCAGGAAATCCAAAATGGCTTTGAAAGAATCCCTCATTTCTTTAATGCAAAGTAAGGATTTCAGGGAGATATCGATTACTGATATTGTAGAACTCGCCGACCTTAATCGGGGTACATTTTATAAACACTATCAGTACAAAGAGGAACTGCTTGAAGAGGTCATGGAGGATGTGATTGCCGATTTGATCATATCTTACCGGGAACCTTATAAGAACGCCGAAACTTTCACCATCAATGAACTAACGGCTTCGGTCATCAAAATATTTGAACATGTAGCTAACCATGCAAACATTTATACCCTCATCCTAAAGTCAAATGCATGGCCTACATTACTGGAACGGATTTGTAATGAGTTGAAGAAACTTCCAGTGGAGGACCTGGAAGATTACCGGCCGAACCCTAAGATCAATAAAGAACTTGCCTCCAGTTACCAGGCATATGCGATATTGGGCATGATCATCGAATGGGTCAACACTGGCTTTAAATATAGCGCTGACTATATGGCTGAACAGCTGCTGGAAATCCTTAATAATAAATCGGTGAATGCCGTCTTTAAAATAAACCATTTAAAGCAGAAATAAGAGGGCTGCACCAGCAACCCTCTTATTTCTGCTTTAAATCGCCTGCCCTTTGGAAAGAAAACTTTTTACGACAGACAAGAAAGCTGGTAAATCATCTTCATGGACAAAGTGTCCGGCATCCTCTATCGTCACCAATTCGCAATTCGGGATAAGCTCGGAAACCTCCTGCAATTTGTTTTGGGGAATATGGCTGGCCCCGCCCCCTATAACAAGCGTCGGCATCATAATATCGGTGAGGCGTGCCCACCATTCTGGATCGGGTTCATTAAGCTGCTGTAGAATCGAAGGCACTACCTGCCAATCAAACGGCAGTGGGACAGAAGGCCTGGAAGGAACCTCCATTGGTTTACCCGAGAAAGGAGGCGGCGTATCTTCGACAATCAACCTTTCTATCCTCGAAGGAAAGGTTTGCGAGAAAAGATAGGAAACCGTCCCCCCCATGGAATGCCCCATTAGCGAAAACCTTCCCAAATCAAGCGCATCTGCAAAAAGAAGCAAATCATCACGCATCGATTCAAAAGTATATGTATTCGTTCTCGCACTCCCACCGTGGCCCCGTTGATCTAAAGCTAAAACACGATAACTTTCTCCTAATGCGGCAGCCGCTTCATCCCATGATTCCGAACTTTTTCCCAGTGCATGAAGAACAACAAGCGGTGGAGCAGAAACATCCCCGCACTCCCGATATTGAAACGTGAGTCCATTCAACTCAATTTGATTAACCCTAATTTCCATCTCCGTTCACTCCCAGGATCGGATTCGCCATTTTGAACCCCGATCTATTTTTAAAAAAACCTCTAAAATACTATGTTGACTATAAGTAAATTATACGTTTATGCCTTCACCCATTTATTCATCCTGCATCTGTTCATTTCTGCCTTCACACCTTCTATTCCTGCCTTCATCCATTTATTCATCCTTTGGCTTCATTCCGCAGCAGCCTGAATTACATTCCGCTACGGGCCTTAACGTGAAAAGCAGAATAGAAAAAGCCCCATGCTGCCTGAACGATTCAGGTGGCATAGGGCCTTTTATTGTTTCATTTAAGCGGTTTGATCTTTTTTCACAGCTGGTTTTTCTTCAGCCGGCCAAGCACGCTTAATGAATAATGCCAGAATCAGCGCCACACCGGCAATGAAGGTAGATACAAAGAAGGAGAAGTTAATTCCATCCAGCATTGCCTGCATCCCGATTTGGGCTTTCATTTGGCCCATCATCTCAGCGGAGGGCTGGCTCGTTAATTTGCTCATCGCTTTCGTCATTAAATCTTCGGCAGTAGAAGCTGCACGGTTAGACATGACCGTAACGAGCAATGCCGTACCGATCGCCCCGGAAATTTGGTTCAGTGTGTTATTCATGGCTGTACCGTGCGGGTTCATGCGGGCTGGCAGCGCGTTCAAACCATTTGTCATGATCGGCATCATGGACATTGACATTCCGAAGGAACGAACGGAAAACAGGATTACAATTTCTGTATACGTGGTTTCCATTGATAATTTACTTAGCAAATACGTAGTTACCACAGTGATAAGCAAACCGATTGAAGCAAGGATGCGGGCACCGAACTTATCGAAAAGCTTACCGGTGACCGGTGACATGAGGGCCATTAATAACGCACCTGGAAGCATCAATAATCCAGAATCGAATGGTGAAATGCCACGTACTGTTTGTGTATACATCGGAATTAAGATCATCCCCGAGAACATCGCCATGTTCAGTACGATTGAGATCGTTGCGGATAAAGCGAACATCGGGTGCTTGAAGATATTGAACTCAAGCATTGGTGTTTCCATTTTAAGCTGGCGTGTTATGAAAAGGATCAGGGAGATGGCACCGACAATCAGTGTTCCGTATACTTCAAGGCTATCCCACCCCTTGCTGCCTGCCGAACTGAATCCGTAAAGCAAACCGCCGAAGCCTAAGCTTGAAAGGATGACCGATATTTTATCAATTGAGATATCGACTTTTTCCTTGTGGTCTTTAAGTTTAAAGAAGCCGAAAAGAAGCACTAGTAAAGCTAGCGGAGTAATGAAATGGAATAGCATTCTCCAATCATAATGTTCGATGATCCAGCCTGAAAGCGTCGGCCCGATTGCAGGGGCAAACATCATGACCAAACCGAATAGTCCCATTGCCGAGCCCCGTTTTTCAACAGGGAAAGAAGTTAAAAGTACGTTCATTAATAATGGCATCATGATTGCCGAACCTGCAGCCTGAACCATACGTGCGCTCAATAATAGCGGGAATACATGCGCTACACCTGCCACGATCGTCCCGATTGAGAATAGGAGCATGGCTGTCAGGAACAGATTACGCACCGAATATTTTTTTATTAAAAAGGCAGTTGTCGGAATCATGATTCCGTTCACGAGCATGTAGCCTGTTGTCAGCCATTGGACTGTGGAAGTCTCGATTCCCAGGTCTATTTGGATTGATGGCAGTGCAATATTTAAAAGGGTTGAATTCAGTATCGCTATGAACGCACCGACCATCAGTATGGCCAAAATGCCATACGAACCTTTTTTCTCATTTATTTGTGCAGTACTCACTTTTTATCTATTCCTCCATTCAAACTATTGGTTCATTTAATTAGACGAGCGGTATATTAAAAACTCACAAAATCAATAATATACCCCTAGTTCATTTTTTGCAATAAAAATTTACTGGTTTAAATAAGGGTTTGTGCTGTGATGAAAAATAGAGTACGATTAATTTTATACAAGCAGTATAATGAAAATCAGGTGATATAATGAACAATCGAAGGCAGAATGTCATCGATACGGCTCATAAGCTGTTTATTGACAAAGGCTACCAAGCGACGTCCATTCAGGACATTTTAGACGGCAGCGGTATATCAAAAGGTACATTTTATAATTATTTCCCTTCGAAGGGTGAATTATTTATAGCTATTTTCCGCTCATTTTATACAAAGATTCGCCATGAACGGGAAAAACTGTTGATTGGTCAAGATTCCGCCGATATTGAAATTTTCATCCGGCAGCTCGAACTGCAATTGATGGTGAACAAGCAAAGCAAATTGCTTATCCTGATCGAAGAAGTCCGTGTTTCCAATGATGAAGAATTAAAGCAATTCATCAATAAGACGCTATTGTTGAGCTTACGCTGGATGTATAACCGTTTTATCGATATCTTCGGTGAAAGTAAAAAACCCTATCTTTTAGATAGCGTCATTATCTTTCATTCGATGATGACCCACATGAATCATTTTAGTTACCGTGCTAATCCCGCCGGTACACCGGATATACAAATTATCCGCTATTGCATGAATCGCATTGTCCATTTAGTCAATGAAGTGGCTGAAAGCGGGGAACAGATCATTGATCCGGAATTAATGGATACATGGTTTCCAAATTTCACAAACCAGCTTGATGCTTGCCATAATGATTTGCTTCATTCCACCACGGAATTGAAAAAAGCGATAAACAAAGCTATTCCTTGCGATGAAGATCGAAGAAGAGCCATTGAATTGGTCGACTTCATCCAAGATGAGCTGATGCAGTCAGATAAACCGCGAGAATTCCTGATAGAAAGTCTGCTGGCCACTCTGAAAACCGGATATGCTTCACAGATCCAAGCATTGGAGACTTTTGAAGAAAGCATCCATTCTTGCTTGAGCCGATGAAGATTGAAGATACACACCTACCGAAAGCGGCAGGTGTTTTTTTTATGGCTTTTTGAATTAGCCTGATTTAAAAAAAGAGTTGGTTTTATAAAAGCTACCTCAGGAAACACTATCCTTATCATAATAAAGGGAGGTCTATCTACTTGAGTGTGAAAGAAAATGCTTTGTCCATATTGGCTCTGGGCGGAGTGAATGAAATCGGTAAAAACATGTATGTGATTCAATATTCTAACGATATCGTCATTATTGATTGTGGTGCAAAGTTTCCTGATGAAAGTTTATTAGGAGTCGATTTGATCATTCCTGATATTTCCTTTCTTCAGGAGAATAAGGAGAAGATCCGCGCTTTGATTGTGACTCATGGGCATGAAGATCATATCGGCGGTATCCCTTATTTCTTGAAAAAATTGAATGTGCCCATTTATGCCACACGTTTAACACTTGGTTTGATTGAATTGAAGTTAAAAGAACATAACCTTTTGGGTGATACGGAATTAATCCAGATCGATTCGGATTCAAAGCTGGAATTCGGGGAAATGGTTCTGGACTTTTTCAAAACGAATCATAGTATTCCCGATTGCCTCGGAGTCACCATGCATACGCCGGAAGGCACGGTCGTTCATACTGGGGACTTCAAGTTTGACTTGACTCCGATGAATGATCAGTATCCCGATATTCATAAAATGGCCAAAATCGGGAGTGAAGGTGTCCTCGTTCTACTATCGGAAAGCACGAACGCAGAGCGTCCCGGCTCCAGTCCCTCGGAGCATCTGGTTGGCAGCCATATTGAAGAGGCCTTCATGCAGGCAAAACAGAAAGTCATCCTTTCGACATTCGCTTCAAATGTCAATCGTGTCCAACAAGTTGTGAACGCTGCACAGAAGACAAACCGGAAACTAGCCCTGATTGGACGAAGCATGGTGAACGTCGTAACCGTTGCCATTGAACGCGGCTATCTCGAGGTTCCTGATGGGATGCTTATCCAACCACAAGAAGTCGATAGTTATGCTCCGGAAAGGGTCGCGGTTTTATGTACAGGAAGTCAAGGAGAGCCGTTTGCCGCCCTTTCCCGCCTTTCCAGTTCGAATTATCGGGATATGAGCATATTGCCTGATGATACAGTGATTCTTGCCTCCACACCAATACCCGGAAATGAACGGGATGTTTCACGTATCATCGACAACCTGTTTCAACTGGGCGCGAAAGTCATTTACGGTTCTGGGACTGTAACGGGCATGCATGTATCCGGACATGCTTATCAGGAAGAGTTAAAACTCATGCTTACCCTGATGAAACCTAAGTATTTCATCCCGATTCACGGTGAGTATCGGATGCTGCACCAGCATCGATTGTTAGCTGAGTCTGTCGGGGTGGAGAAGGACCATACTTTCATCATCAATAATGGTGATGTGGTGGATATTGAAAACTCCGTTGCCCGTCAAACAAGAAAGGTGGCTGCCGGCAATACCTTTGTCGATGGTGTTGGCGTCGGGGATGTTGGAGAGATCGTTCTGCGGGACCGCAAGCAGCTTTCCGAAGATGGAATGCTCGTCATCGTCATAACACTAAGCAAGACAGAAAGAAAAATAGTATCAGGACCCGATACCATTTCCCGGGGATTTGTATATGTTCAAAATTCCGAGGACCTCCTAAAAAATGTAAATCGTATTGTCACGAAAACGGTCAACGACTTACAAAGTGAAAAAATATACCGGTGGAACATCATTAAACAAACCATTAAGAAGGAACTGGGGCAATATCTCTTTAATCAAACTAAGAAAAAACCAATGATCCTTCCAATTATCATTGAAATTTAGCGCCAAATTGAAAGGAACTCGACTTTGAATTAGTCGAGTTCCTTTTTTAATCGAGTCCTGATTTACTCGCTTTTGCGGCCATTGCCTTGTTCTTATTCCATACCTTGAACTTCATGAAAAGGGCTGCAAGACCGATGATCACGATGAATAAAAGGCTGATGAAAAATCCTGGACGTATCTCTTTTTCAAGCAGTGTTCCACTTACTGCCGCTAAAATTAAAAGCAGTCCGAAAACCGCCGTAATCTTACTCCACATCTTATTTTCCAAGATTTTGAATGAAGAAAGAATGATGAATGCCCAGTTATACAAAAGCAATATACCAGCAGATGTTGTAATGTATTCATAAATCTTTCCTGGCAGGAGCAAGGCAGTGATGATTGATCCTAAAAGACCTAAGGCTCCAAGCCCCAGTGACGGCAGCGGAAGATCTTTGAATTTCTTGATCTTTTGCATGAATAATGTGGGTGCATTCCCATCATTGGATAGCGTTACCAATAAATTGGTTACACCGAATAGTGAAGCGGTCATCGTCGAGAAACCGGCAATGATGATCGCACCATTAAAAACGTGCGGGAAAAATGTCAGGTGATAACTGTCCAATGCCGAAACGAATGGGCTTTCTTTTTCACTGAATGCCCCTAATGAAATCATGGATACGGCTAATCCCAATGAAACCACATATATAATGGTAAGGACCAAGAGCATGATCGTCCCTGCCTTTGGTGCATCTTCTTTCTTTTTAAGCTGCATCGCCATCAATCCAATGACCTCAATGCCGCCAAACGCATAAAAGGCATAGATAAGGGATGTCCAAAACCCCTTTAACCCTATTGGGAATAATTCATTGAACGTATTCGGAAATGATGGCGGTTTCGCTCCAGCAAGACCGAACCAGCCGCAAACGGCACATATTGCAATGATGATAAACATTACGATAGCTGCTGTCTTAATTACAGCAAGGATGTTTTCCACCCCGTCGAACCCTTTTGTTCCCAGCAATACCACCACAATTGAAACAATGGCAAAACCGGATGCAAATAGCCAAAGCGGCACTTTCGGGAACCAAAATTGAGATAATAGCGAAAGCGCAGTAAGCTGGCTTCCCATGATCAATATATTGGAGGACCAATAATTCCAGCCACAGCTAAAGCCTGCCCAACGTCCAAATGCTTTATTGGCATAATAACAAAAAGAACCTTCTTGAGGGTCGGCAGCCGTCATCTTGGCAAGCAGATTATAAACGATATAGGTACCCAGTGCAGCCAATACAAATGAAAATACAATGGATGGCCCAGTCGTTTTAATCCCTATGGTCGATCCGAGGAAATACCCTGTCCCGATCGTACAGCCTACGCCGACCAATGAAAGCTGCCACCATTTCATGTCGCCCTGTTGTTCACCCGAAGCATTGGAATCTTGGACAGCCTTTCCTTTCGCTGAACTGCAATTGGCTTTTGTTGTCATAACATTACCCCCTTCCATCATTCATAGTGTTGATAATGCCACAATGAATTATGCAAGAAAGAAGTTTTCAAATACCTTATGTAATAATCTAATGCATTCTGCTTTATGATAGGATGGCAGCAATTCCTTGGTAAGCAAAATAAACCCCAAAGCCGACCAATGATAATCCAGAGATGATCGAAATGGCCATTAAGCTTTTTTCATTTAAAAACCTGCGAAATCCATTCGTTAATGCCGCTACAAAAAAATCCCAGCAAGTAAGACCAAGAAAGATCATCCCGCTATAAATGAAAAGTTGGGATGTCCCATAACTTGAAGCCGTTTTAGCTAAAACAGATCCATATATCCCCAACCAAAATAAAATGGACAATGGACTGGTCACGGACATGATGAACCCAGTCAAAAAACAGGAAATTAAAGAATCTCTATTCCTGTATTCATTTAATAATATCGTATTAACCCGTAATATACTTTCGATCCCGGAATAAATAAGCACAAATCCGCCAAAAAGCCAAAGAAATATCTGGACGATCGGGATTTCTAAAAACCGCACCATTCCTACATATACTAAAATCATGAACAAGGCATCTGCGATCATCGACCCTGCCCCAACGATCCACGCGTGCCAAAACCCGTTCTTGATTCCTTTATCGATACGAGCGGAGTTCACCGGGCCGATCGGTGCTGCAAGGGTAAGTCCTAAGAAAAAGTAACTTAGCAGTAAATGTACACTCAAAAAGCATCACTCCTTCGAGCTAGTTCATGACTTGTACATTTTATGTGACAACCCTCTGCCTATAACCACATGCCAAAAAAATTTCCCGATTCACAAAAAAAGCCGTGGAAAGCCCGGCTTTTTGGAGATGTATTGAAGCCGATTAGGCAGCAGCTTCTTTTTTGTCTGAACTAATGAATTTCATAACAATCAATACGATGCCTATACCGATGATCCCAGAAATGATATAGGTCATATTGATATGATTTTTCATGACAAGGGACATGACCGGAGGGCCTGCCGCAACGCCGATGAACCTTGATGACATGTAGAAGGAGGTTATCGTCCCCCGCTGTTCCTTTTCTATATTTTGAGTGATGATTGCGTCGAGTGTCGGCAATAAAGCACCAATTGCTATGCCCACCAGGCTTGTTATTATCAATAGAAGGACGACCCTGTTTTTAGTAAAACCGACAAATACAAGGCTGATTGAAAGGACAGCTAAACTGATCATGATGATCTTTTTCATGATTGGTAATTCCCCCTTGATTTTTTTCCCTGCAACATAAGAAGATACGCAAAGAAAAAATAGCGGGATCGCTATCACTAAACCTTTTTTGATACCATGCAAATCATGGATTTTTTCCAGATTATCAGACAAAAAGAAAAGAACACCGAACAAAACCAACATGACAAAGACACCAATGAGGAAAACCGTATATAACCATTTTCCTTCCTTTTTGAATATTTTTTTCGTATCATGCCAGAAATCCTTGAATTTCTTCGGCTCATCCTTCTCCTTTGGTACCTTTATAAAGAAAAAGACCAAAACAATAGATATTAAACTGAAGAATGAAATCGAGAAGAATGGTAAAAACCAGATAAATGCAGCAAACAGGGAACCCAATATTGGACTAAGCACTTTCCCAAACGTATTCGAGGTTTCTATGATTCCCAAACAAGAACTCGTTTTTTCATCATCATCTTTGTATAAATCCCCCACCAAAGGCAATATGATGGGTGAAGCCCCAGACGCCCCAATCCCTTGCAATACCCTCCCAATGATGATCCATGTATAGGGATTTTCCATTTTCCATGACGCATAACCAGCTATCAAACCACCGATAAGGGCTAGGATCAAGCTTGGCAGAATGACCATTTTCCGTCCGAATCGATCTGATAAATAACCAGCAATGGGAATTAAAAAGATGGATGCAACGGAATAGCTTGTTATCACCATACTTGATTGAAATGAGGATATCCCCACCTTTTCCTCGAAAATGGGCAAAACCGGGATAAGCATTGAATTTCCAAGTGTCATAACCAATGGAATCGATGCCATACTAATCAAGCACCACACGCTTACATCTTTATTTTGCTTCTCATGAACTTCCATACTTACACTCCTCATCCATTATAAAAGCAACTTATTGCATAAAAGGTAACTATTTGTGAAACCAATTTGTTTTGCCATCATATATTAGATGTCTTAAATTATTATGTTATAGTGCAGAAACATTTATTCAGTTGCGCTTCTCCCAAAATTACCCCTATTCCCTTTAAAACAAAAAAACCATTCTGTTTAAGAATGGTCTATCTTTTTTTTGCTTGTACAAATTTGGATAGAACTCCATTTGCCTACAGTCTAACCATTCTGTTTAAAAATGGGTTTCCCGCTTTCGTCTTTATAAAAGAATAATATTCCTTTTTTCACATTCCTCTATTATTTGGTCATTCCATACCGAAACCTGAACCTCGCCAATATGTGCTTTCTTCAACAAAAACATGCATAATCTGGATTGCCCTATTCCCCCGCCTATTGAATACGGAAGCTTTCCTTCCAATACGGCCTTATGATAATCGAGTACCTTACGATTCTCGTTTTTGGATAATCTTAATTGTTTTAACAATGACCTTTCATCTACTCGAATGCCCATTGAAGAAACCTCAAAAGCACATTCCAAGAGTGGGTTCCATAAAACGATATCTCCATTTAGATCCCAATCATCATAATCCGGTGAACGTCCATCATGCTTTTCCCCCGATTGTAAAGCTCCGCCAATTTTCATAATGAAGATTGCACCATATTTCTTCGCTGCCACGTTCTCTCTTTCCTTCGGAGTAAGATCCGGGTATAAATCCTCCAACTCCTGGGTCGTAATGAAGTGAATGTCCTCAGGTAACACAGGCTTAAGCAGATGATGGAATTCAAACATATAACGTTCGGTCGATTTAATGGCACTATATATTTTTTTCACTTCGGATATTAATGTATCCACGTTACGTTGTTCTTTCGTTATGACTTTCTCCCAGTCCCATTGATCCACAAATATCGAGTGTAAATGATCCAGTTTTTCATCACGTCTTATTGCATTCATATTCGTGTAAATGCCTTCATCACAAGCCAAACCATACCTAGAAAGAGTGATTCTTTTCCACTTTGCCAAAGATTGAACCACTTCTATTTGTTTATCCTTAATATCCAGAGCATCAAAGGTAAGAATCCGCTCCACACCATTTAAATTGTCATTGATACCATTACCTTCATGTAAAACGAAAGGGGCTGATACTTTAATAAGGTTTAACTCATTTGAAAGTCCTTCTTCAAAATGATCCTTCATTTCATTTATTGCAATATCAGTATGCATGATATCAAGTATTGTTTTGTATTTATTCGGCATTGATAATTCAGGCATAATACTCCTCCAATTCCGCTTTGAATAGCGCATGCACTAAAATAGGCGTCTTTCCATTTGACTAAATTACATTATGAAGGAGTTTTCTGTGTTGTTACAAAAATACCAGGTCAGACAAGGCGGACTAAACTCAAGAAATAGAACTAAAAAGGTGGTACAAGTCCAAATGTTTGAATACATTCAAATAAGCGAAGATGTATAAACGATGAGGTGATGAATTGGGTGTTTTTTTCAGCTTTGTATTATTAGGTTTATCACTGGCGGCTCCTATCGGTCCCATAAACGCTGCTCAATTGGACAAAGGAATCAAGAAGGGTTTTTGGCATGCCTGGGTATTTGGCTGGGGTGCCATTTTAGCGGATTTTGTTTTTATAGCCCTCGTCTTTTTCGGTGTCGTCCACTTTTTGGACAACTCCTTCATGAAGACATTTTTATGGCTTTTTGGATTTTTCGTCCTGACCTATACCGGAATCGAAAGTCTGCTAAGTGCAGGTAAGATTGAAGTGAATGCACGAAAAGCGAAAGATTCCCTTTTCTCTTCATTCCTGACAGGATTCATCATGTCCCTTTCGAATCCTTTATCCATTTTGTTTTGGCTGGGAATTTACGGATCCATTCTCGCAAACTCCGCTTCAAAATATGATATGGATCATTTACTTTTATACAGCTCAGGAATCCTTATCGGCCTCTTAATCTGGGATTTCGCAATGGCCATCATCGCCAGCACCTTCAGACGCTTTTTATCCAAACCCATTCTAATGGGCATCTCGATCATTTCGGGGATATCCCTTATAGGAATCGGCATATACTTTGCCATCCAGGCAGCAAAGGTTTTATTTACATAAGTATTTACTCGTGAGTTCGCATTAAATAGATAAATTAGGCCGCCTATTTTAATGTCCTTCTTTGTCCCCTCATTGTTCATAGCCTGAAAGGGTAAACACAAAGGGAGGATTTCTTGAATGTATAATTACGGCTACTACCATTATAATGTTCCATATTATACTGCTCCATATTATTACGATGATTCTTATGCTAATTTGCCTTATTATGATGACAGACTGCCAGTACAAACACTGGTTCCAGTAGCCACTATCCAGAGCCATTTAAACGCAGGCCGGCAAGGTCATTGCTTCAGAGGATTTTGGGGTAACACCCCGCACACCTTTATTTTAATGGGGATAAATAATACTACTGGAATGGTACAGATACTCGAAGGCGGCATACCAAATGAGGTACATCATACAGATATAGTTGGATTACAATACCTAGGATTAACATGCCTGTCGAAGGTCATGGCGGTGGACAAGGCGGTGGACAAGGCGGCGGACATGGTGGCGGACAAGGCGGCGGTCATGATGGCGGTCATGGCGGCGGACAAGGCGGCGGTCATGGCGGCCCTGGGGGTAACTGTTTTCAGCAGTTCATTCCTAGTGTTGGCTGGGTATGGATTTGTAGATAAAAAGAAACAGCCGATTTATTCGGCTGTCTTTTTTATTCCATTTACTCGTGAGTTTCTCGCTTTTACTCGTGAATTCTGGCCTTTTACTCGTGAGTTTCTCGCTTTTACTCGTGAATTTCGGCCTTTTACTCGTGAGTTCCAATTTAAGCTGCTTTCTTGTTAGATGCTGCGTTCTTTTATTTGCTGGACCATTTTCTTGATGAACGTTTCTATTGTGACATTTTCAAATTCTTGTTCCCCATATTTCCGGACATTTACTTCATTTTCTTTTTCTTCTTTATCTCCAAGGACCAGCATATATGGGATTTTCCCCAGCTGTGCTTCCCTGACTTTATACCCCAGCTTTTCATTCCGATCATCGATTTTCACTCTTATGCCTTGATTCTTCAGTGCATTTTGAACCTGTAAACAATAATCCAGATGAACTTGTGAGACTGGGATGATCTGTACTTGCACCGGGGCGAGCCATACCGGAAAAGCACCGGCAAAGTGTTCTATCAGGATTCCGAAAAAACGATCGATCGATCCAAAGATGGCACGATGAATGACCACCGGACGAACTTTTTCATTATTTTCATCGATGTAAGTCAGATCAAATTTGTCGGGCATTTGAAAATCAAGTTGGATTGTTGCACATTGGTGGCTTCGTTTTAATGCATCTTTAATATGAAAATCAATTTTCGGTCCATAAAATGCCCCGTCTCCTTCATTTACTTGATATTGTATCCCGATGCTTTCCAGAACATTTTTCAGGGCTGTTTCAGAAGCTTCCCAAAGGGAATCATCGCCCATTGAATCCTCCGGACGAGTCGAGAGCTCAACGGAATACTCGAATCCGAAAGTGCGATACACCTTATCGATCAGATGAAACACTTGTTTTATTTCACTTTCGATTTGATCCTGCCGTACATAGATGTGGGCATCATCCTGACAAAATGTACGGACACGCAGCATCCCGTTCAATGCACCGCTATATTCATGACGGTGGACTTGACCGAATTCGGCCATCCGGATGGGTAAATCCCTGTAAGAATAAAGACTGTTTTTGAAAATAAGCATATGACCCGGACAGTTCATTGGCTTCATCGCGAATTTTGTTTGATCCACCTCAGTGAAGTACATATTCTCGTGATAATGATCCCAGTGGCCCGACTGTTCCCATAACCGCTGGTTCATCATGAAAGGAGTCCGAACTTCGTCATAATCAGCTTCAGTCTGAAGCTCCCGCGAGAACTTCTCCAATTCATTTCTAACGATTTGTCCTTTCGGTAAATAAAATGGCATTCCAGGGGCTTCCTCCGAAAACATGAATAATTCCAACTGCTTCCCTAATTTACGGTGGTCGCGTTTGGCCGCTTCTTCAAGGAATTTAAAATGATCCTGTAAATCCTTATTCTTTCGAAAAGCCACGCCATACACCCTTTGGAGAACTTCATTTTGATTGTCTCCCCGCCAATAGGCACCAGATACACGAGTCAATCTGAATGATTTTACAAATGATGTGGATGGAAGGTGCGGCCCTCTGCAAAGATCGATGAATTCCCCCTGTTGATAGAGCGTTAATTTTTCACCATTGGGGATGTTCTTTGCTATATCCAACTTGAAAGACTCCCCTCTGCCCTCGAATAACTTCACAGCTTCTTCATAAGTCACTTCTATCCTTTTAATTTCCAGATTTTCACTTATGATATGTTCCATCTCTTTTTCAATGGCCTGCAGATCTTCTGAGCTCAAAGGATGATCTAACTTAAAATCATAGTAAAAACCGTCTTCCACGACTGGTCCCATCCCTAATTCCACATTTTTGTATAATCTTTTCACAGCCTGTGCCAAAACATGCGCAGATGTATGTCGCAATACGTGTAATCCTTCATCCGAATCGAGAGTCAAGATCGACAGTTCACCATCCTGAATAAGCTTGTGACTTAAATCAACCAATTGCTTATCCAGTTTTCCAGCTACTGCCTTTTTCCTTAAACTTGGGCTGATTGAGCCTGCCACACTTTCCACTGTGATCCCTTGCGGATACTCCTTTTGCTGCCCATCCGGGAATTGTACTTTAATCATTTTTTCATCCATCACATAAACACCCCTTTTTAATAATAAAAAAACGCACACATCCCTATGCAAGGGACGAGTGCGTTTACCCGTGGTTCCACCCAATTTCCCATAAGCAAAAAACACTCATGGCTCTGGAGCTTGTAACGCAGCTTAGACGATATCAGTTACTTTTTGTTCACCGATATAGCTCAAAGGCGGTAAATCAGTTTCCTAAGCCAGGAAGTTCGCAGCTGCCCTTCCCTCTCTGCAGGCCGTAAAAATGATTCATGTCCTTATCATCGCCATATTTTTATATAGAAAAAAACGCACTCATCCCTATGCAAGGGACGAGTGCGCTTACCCGTGGTTCCACCCAATTTCCCATAAGCATAAATCACTCATGGCTCTGGAGCTTATAACGCAGCTTAAACGATATCTGTTACTTTTGTTCACCGATATAGCTCAAAGGCGGTAAATCAGTTTCCTAAGCCAGGAAGTTCGCAGCTATCCTCCCCTCTCTGCAGACCGTAAAAATGATTCATGTCCTTATCATGGCAATAATTATAAAAAACGCACCCATCCCTATGTAAGGGACGAGTGCGTTTACCCGTGATTCCACCCAATTTCCCATAAGCAAAAAATACTCATGGCTCTGGAGCTGTAACGCAGCTTAGACGATATCAGTTACTCTTGTTCACCGATATAGCTCAAAGGCGGTAAATCAGTTTCCTAAGCCAGGAAGTTCGCAGCTGCCCTTCCCTCTCTGCAGACCGTAAAAATGATTCATGTCCTTATCAATGCTTCTAAAATTTTATATTGTTATATATATTACAATATATTCCCATAAGTGACAACCTTAATTTTTTTCATTTCATTACTGACACCAAATTGGTATAATTAGTAAAAAAGGAGTCTCTATGAAACGTTTAAGCAATTGGTCAATCGTATTTGCAGTGATTGGTATCCTTTCATTTTCCTGTTCCCTAGCTTTTTCAAAAGCCTCCGAGCTGCTTATGATTTCAGGATTCGGTGCGTTGCTAATTGGTTTGTTATGCAGCTTAGGGGCCATATATAAAAATGAAAGAGGAATGTCAAAATTTTTGGCTGTGGCTGCATTCTTTCTTTTAAGTTTCATTATCGTTTGGAATGAACCATTTCAAATTGTCAGGCTCTTGACCTGGATGAAAAATTAAATGAAAAAACCCGTTCACCATGACGGGTTTTTTTATTAATTCATTCTTCATCGGTTATCGTTCGGCTTGAATTCTTTATTCCTAGCCATAGCGTAAGTCCAGTGGCCCAGAGTATTAGTGCGCATCCAAGGCCGAGCAATGATAACGGTGCAAGGATTTGGTGCTCCCCAACCATGACGGTGTCTGGCACAATCAGCCATGTAATAAGCGCCAATAAACAGAGAAGCACACCTGTTGCATAATAAACCTTGATTTGGAAAAGTGACGCCAATGGTAAAAAATGAATCCCTACAATAATGGCGATGACTCCCGGTATAAGATCGGTCTGATTGATCAAGTTACAGATGGCAATGGCAATCCCAATCAGCAAACCTTCGGCAATGAAGACCATATTAAACAAAAATCCGATACGCTTAAGACGTCTTGCCCCATCATCTGAAACTTGATTGGACATTTTTTGTGAAGCATGTATTAATGAAATGCCAACGATAACCATGATGATTCCCACGAATATGGCTGCGAGTTCCACGTATGGAAACCCCCACCCCTGCAATCCCATTACACCAGTACCCGCCCACAGTGTTCCGAAGACCGCCATGAAAGTGACTCCAATTCCAGAACCGCGAAAAGCCTCTTTCATCATCAGTTTCCTTTCATCCACAGTATAATCGTACATAGAATAATATTGCACCACTTCCCCAATTATTCAGCTATAAAAAAATCATTTGAGATGAGATAATGGCCGTTTCGCAGATATATTCTGTTTTTCGCAGATATAATTCGATTTTCGTTGATATAATTCGATTTTCGTTGATATAATTCAATTTCCGCAAATATATTCCGTTTTTCGCAGATATAACTCGATTTCGATACAAATCTTCATAAAAAAACCTGAGTCTCCAAAGGGAAGCTCAGGTTTTTTCCATTGGTATCAAGCCACATCTGATTTATCGAATTGACAATCTTTTAATGCTATTAATTTGGTCTTGTGATAAATCTTGTATCCTAGCCAGACTCCCAGGAATATCGGTAATCCGATATAGGAGACGGCGACTCCATACCAGTCGATGCTGCCGCTTAGGAATGCTCCATAGTTCTGTCCTGCTATGACGAGTATGCACAGGGTGAATGAAAGAATCGGACCGAATGGAAACCATTTTGCTTTATATTTGAGTTCGTTCAGGTCACCACCCTGTGCAACATAGGCTCGTCTAAAGCGATAATGGCTTATGGCGATTCCAATCCAGGCGATGAAGCCAGTCAGCCCGGATGCATTCAATAGCCATGTAAATACATGGTCCCCGAAAATGGAGGTCAAGAAGGCGAATCCCCCAATTATGGATGTCATGATCAAGGCATTCATCGGGATCCCCCTGCGGTTGACTTTGGCCAGGAATTTGGGAGCTTGATGATCTTTTGCCATCGACCATAACATCCGCGTTGATGCATATAGCCCCGAGTTCCCGGCGGATAGTAAGGAGGTTAACACGACCGCATTCATGACGGATGCAGCGAATGCCAGCCCTGCCCGTTCAAAAACAAGCGTGAAAGGGCTTACAGAAATATTTTCGACATCTCCGTTCAACAAGCTTGGACTCGTATACGGTATTAAGAGACCAAGTATCAGGATGGCCCCGATGTAAAATAATAGGATGCGCCAAAATACTTGGCGGATTGCATTCGGAACATTTTTTTCGGGTTCTTCACTTTCCCCGGCAGCAATACCAACCAGTTCTGTGCCTTGAAAAGAAAATCCCGCGATTAGAAAGATTGAGATGATCGATAAAAATCCTCCCTTGAATGGTGCCTCATCCATGGTGAAGTTTTCAAATCCGATCACCTTTCCGCCAAAAATCCCCAATATGGTCAATAAACCAATAATGATGAAGCAAATGATGGCAATGACTTTTATTAGTGCAAACCAATATTCAGATTCACCATAGCTTTTAATGGATAGGGCGTTGAGGGTGAAGACGATTCCAAGAAATAAGGCACTCCAAATCAGGCTGGGTACATCAGGGAGCCAGAATTTCATGATGATGGCTGCTGCAGCTATTTCCACGGCAAGGGTGACTGCCCAGTTAAACCAGTAATTCCAGCCAAGTGCAAAGCCGAATGCGGGATCAACAAAGCGTGTGGCATAGGTGGAAAAGGATCCCGACACAGGCATATATGTCGCCATTTCCCCTAAGCTCGTCATCAGGAAATAAACCATGATCCCAATGCAGGCATAGGCAGCGAGGGCACCGCCGGGCCCTGCGCTCTGGATGGTTGCCCCGCTCGCCAGGAATAATCCGGTTCCTATTGAACCGCCAATGGCAATCATGGTCATATGTCTTGCTTTCAGTTGCCTTTTAACTGTCGGTTCTTCATTATCAATGGGATTCCTTTTAACTGTCGGTTCTTCATTATCAATGAGATTCATGTCCATAAGGTTCCTACCTCATTTTCTTTTAAAGTTAAAAGTTCAAGAATAAAAGAGTTTTTTAACAACCGCTTTGTCAAAGACTTAATCGTTCGCTTCACTTGCTGGGATGCCGTCCAGTTCAATTGCCATTTCCCGGTATAGTCTCTCTCTTCCCGGATTGGGTGACCCCATCCTGCTCAGTCTCCATTCCACACCATTGAATTAGAGTGAGCGCAATGATTTCGGCTGTGGAGAACACGTTGTCGAGCAGGATGTATTCATTTGGATAGTGGGCAACCTCGGTTACTCCCGGTCCGAAAACGATTGCTGGCGTTTCACCGACATGTGTCAGCAATCCCCCGTCCGTTCCCCAAGGGGAGGCTTCAATGACCGGGTCCTGTCCGGCAACCTGCCGATATTGATGAACAAGTGCATTCATCAGTTCATGCTCTACATCAATTGCCCCTGGAACCCAGCGTGCCCCGAACCATTCCAATACGGGCGGGTTTTCCTTGAACCATTGGTCCGCTTCCCCGAGTTGCAGCAACCAGGCCGCCATTTCGTCTTTCGCCTGCTCCATCGTTTCCTCCGGCGCAACACCCATCCTTCCTTCGACTTTCACAAGGTCGGGAACGGATGACGGCCAATTACCGCCTTCAATGACGCCTAGATTGATTGGAATCGGAATGGGCGTGTTCTGATAAAGCGGATCACTGATAAGTGCATTTCGCTTTTCTTCCAAGGCACGAATATGATTGATGACGGTCATGCTTTTTTCAATCGCACTTACGCCTTCATACCTTGTTCCGCCATGGGCTGACCTGCCTTTAACATGGATTCGGAACCACATCGAACCCTGCTGTTTCGGGAAGATCCTCATATTCGTCGGTTCAGGGATCAGGGCGGCATCGGCTTTATATCCCCTCAGGACAGCCGCTAATGTTCCGGCACCGCCGCTTTCTTCTTCAATCACACTTTGAAAAATGACATCTCCTTTTAATTGGATGCCATTTTCCTTCAAAGCCTGCATCGCCAGGATCAGCGAAACATTTCCACCCTTCATATCGGTTACGCCGCGTCCAAACATCCTTCCATTCTTAATCGCTCCGCTATATGGGTCGTCGTCCCACTGATCGCGGTCTCCGTCCGGAACGACATCGATGTGTCCGTTCAAGATGATGGAACGTCCGCCTCCAGTCCCTTTCATGATACCCACCACATTGGGGCTGTTGGAAAATTCACTGCGCGGTGAATAGAAATAAGAATGCTTTTTCAGCTCGCTGCCGTCTGGTTCCCAACTATCAATCTGCAAACCCATTTCCTTCAGCTTTTGGGCGACGATAGCCTGTGCCCCCGCTTCATTCCCTTGTGTACTCGGGGCTTGTACCATTTTTTGCAATAGGTTCGTTCCTTCTTCCCGATGATCCTTGATCCATTGGTTTATCCGTTTTTGTATATCCGGCACGTTTATCCTCCTTAATCACACATATTCTCATAGATTACTGAAAGACCCATTCCTCCTGCCATACACAACGTTACCATTCCGTACTTAACTTGTGAACGCAACATTTCATGCATCAGTGTGACTGTCAATTTTGCACCTGTTGCTCCTACAGGGTGACCAAGTGCAATTGCCCCCCCATTGACATTGACAATATCCGGATTCAAATCTAACTCCTTGATCACTGCAAGTGCTTGGGCAGCAAAGGCTTCATTAAGTTCAATCAGTCCGATATCCCGTAAAGATAGACCTGCTTTTTCCAATGCCTTTCGAGTAGCGGGTACTGGTCCAATCCCCATAACTCCAGGTTCAACTCCTGCACTGGCGAAAGACTTTATTTTCAAGAGCGGTTTTAATCCCTTTTCTTCTGCTTGCTGCTTGGACATTAAAAGTATAGCTGCAGCCCCATCATTCATAGGACAGGCATTTCCTGCCGTAATGGTTCCTTCATTTTTGAATACTGCTGGAAGACTGGCTAGTTGATCTAGATGAATGTCCTCGCGTACCCCTTCGTCATGGTTGAAGATTTGAAGTCCTTTTCGATCCTTGATTTTAAGCGAAATAATTTCTCTATCAAAGCGACCCTCTACTATAGCTTTCCAAGCCTTCTTGTGGCTTTGATAAGCAAATTGATCCTGTTCTTCACGACGGATACCGTATTTTTCAGCCAAGCGCTCGGCAGTTATTCCCATATGTTCATTTCCCAAGGAACATATTAATCCATCTGCCAGCAGAGCATCCTCCATCGTTACGTTTCCAAATTTACCGCCCCATCTATTTTTCACGATATAAGGCACATTGCTCATGCTCTCCACTCCGCCGGCAATGATGACGTCTTCTTGACCAGCAGCGATAGTTAAAGCGGCGTTGGTAATGGCCTTTAAACCTGATCCACATGCTTTGATTACAACGTGTCCTGGAACACTGTGCGGGAAACATGCCAGCTGCGACGAAATTCGTGCCGAGTTAAGTCCGCCTCCGTGGACATAGCCGTGTCCGAAAATCACTTCATTTACCTTTTCTTTACCCAAACCGGAATTCTCCATTAAACCTTCCAATACTTGACGGCCCAATTCGGTGGCTTTAACATTCCTGAGTGATTTTCCAAAAGTTCCAACTGCAGTTCGTGCCCCAGCAACGATGACAACCTCATTCAAGCTTTTTTCCTCCTCTTACCTATTCAATGGTGTTGACGGCAGCATGGATTTTCAAAGATGCCTCTGTATTCCTTAGCACATCATCCACTGTATATGGCGCCATGACTTCCATTAGCACCAATCCCTCTTCAGTAACTTCCATGACAGCCATATCCGTAATGATTAAATCCACACTCTTTCTAGCCGTCAATGGCAGCGTACATGTCTTCAAGATCTTAGATTCACCCTGCTTATTCACGTGATTCATCAGGACGATCACCTTTTTGGCTTTCTGGGCAAGCTCCATTGCCCCGCCCATACCCGGCACCCGCTTTCCTGGGACGATCCAATTCGCCAAATCCCCTTTTTCACTGACTTCCAGGGCCCCAAGGATAGTGATGTCGATGTATCCTTTCCTGATCATCCCAAATGCCGTTGCACTGTCAAAGTAAGAAGCTCCCATTACAGTGGTGATCGGGAAACCTCCCGCATTACAGAGGGCAGGATCTTCTTTTCCGGGATCAGGACTTGGACCTGTACCGAGAACCCCATTTTCCGCATGGAACAGCACATGGATATCTTGAGGAATATGATCTGCCACCAAGGTTGGGATGCCGATGCCTAAATTGACGATCAACCCGTCATGGATTTCCTTGGCGGCGCGTTTCGCGATGCGATTTCGTACATCTACTGCCATGCCCATTTCCAATTCACCCCTTTTGTCGGAATCACCATATCTACATAAATGCCTGGTGTGGCAATACATTCCGGATCCAATTCGCCTGCAGGAACGATTTCCTCCACTTCCGCAATCGTGAAGGCCCCTGCCATCGCTACCAGCGGATTGAAATTACATGCAGTCTTGTCATACATTAAATTCCCAAGTGAATCGGCCTTTTTGGCATGGACGATGCTGACCTCAGCCGTCAAAGCGGTTTCCACCAAATATTCTTTTCCTTCTATCACAATCTTGTCCTTGCCTTCTTCGGCTATCGTACCAATCCCGACATCGACAAAAATCCCGCCTAAGCCTACACCGCCGGCACGAATCCGTTCGGCTAATGTACCCTGCGGTGAAAATTCGACTTGCAGCCTTCCTTCAGTCATGAGCTTGCCGGCATTAGGATTGGATCCAATATGCGAGGCGATCACTTTCTTTGCCCTTTCAGCGGTCACAAGCCGGCCAATGCCGATATCAGGGAATCCAGTATCATTGCCAATCAACGTCAATTCCTTAACGCCCTTGTCAAGGATACCCTGTACAAGTGTCGGAGGCGTCCCCACTCCGCCAAATCCGCCATACATGAGTGTGCATCCATCGGAAATATGCTCCAGCGCTTCTTCCATGGTCACAATTTTGTTTTTCTTCGTAATGACCTGCTTCATACCGTTCCTCCTAAATAGCCTGCATGTCCTCAATCAAACCTTCCGCGTGCAATTCTTGCTGCAACTCATCGAGGGAAGCTTCCAGTATCATGACGAGGCGGTCGATTTCTTCATTCGTAATGATTAATGGCGGAGATAAAATAACCGCATCGCCAGCGATTCCTTCAATCGCACCTGCAGCAGGATAGATTAACAACCCCTTCGCAAAAGCCTTATTGACAAGCCTTGTAGTCAGGCCGATTTGCAAGTCGAATGGAGTTTTTGAAATCCGATCGGAGACAAACTCAAGCCCAAGGAGCAGCCCTTTTCCTCTGACATCACCGATGATGTTGAATTTCTCAGCCAATCCTTGTAGCTTCTTAAACAGATATTGACCTTTCTTTTCCGCTGCCTGAACCAGGTCATTTCCCTCAATGTAGGAAAGCACTTCCAATGAAACGGCAGCAGATAGAGGGTTTGCACTATATGTGTGTCCAGCCATGATTGATTTCGAGCCTTTTAAAATGGGCTCCATGACACGGTCAGTAACCATTGTGGCTGCCATTGGAGTATAGCCTGCGCTCATT
Source organism: Peribacillus sp. S4 (assembly GCF_046715815.1). NCBI lineage: Bacteria > Bacillati > Bacillota > Bacilli > Caryophanales > Bacillaceae > Peribacillus > Peribacillus sp. S4. The sequence continues at coordinate 4,356,353 of NZ_CP175708.1, forward strand.
CCTTTACCCAATGCGATGATATCCGGAGTGACTCCCCAGTGTTCCATCGCGAACATTTTTCCTGTCCGTCCGATTCCCGTCATTACCTCATCGGCAATAAAAAGAATGTCATAGGTTTCGCAGATTTCCTTAATCCTTTGATAGTAGCCATCCGGCGGTGTTACAGCACCAGCGGATGCTCCGATTATTGGTTCTGCGATGAAGGCGGCGATATTCTCGGAGCCGACCCTTTGAATGGCTGTCTCCAGTTCATTTGCACACTGAAGCTTGCATCCGGAAGTTTCATTATTATAAGGACAGCGATAACAGTATGGAGCCGAAATGCTAGGGAAATCCTCCAATAGCGGCACAAAACGCTTTCTTCTTGGTACATGGCCGGACATCGATAAAGCGCCCATCGTGATCCCGTGATAACTCGTCCACCTGGAGACGATGCGGTTTTTTCGCTCAAACCCTTTTTCTTGCCAATGTTGAATCGCGATCTTCATCGCCGTTTCGGTCGCTTCCGATCCACTATTCACGAAAAATGACCAATTCAAATCCCCTGGAGCCAACTCACTTAGCTTTTTGGCCAATGCCTCTGCGGCTTCACTCGTAAAATGAGACCTATATGCAAAAGAAACTTTGCGGGCCTGCTCTGTCATTGCCTCGACAACATCCAATACGCCATGGCCAATACTTGCTGTGACCGCTCCTGATGATCCATCTATATACTGATTTCCATCTATATCATAAAGATAAATTCCATTCCCATGAGAGATAGTGGGATAGTCATGATCTAAAGTAGGCTTAATCAAATAATTGCGTGTCATGTCATCTCTCCTTTTAACGTTCGTACACATTATCTATTAATCTATTACGTTCTTAAAAGACTAAAAGGCTCATCCTGAATCAGGATGGATTCTGTAGGGCAGCCTTCCATAGCATCTTGCATGTCATCATGCAGGATTTCAGGAACCTCGGCAATCCCCTGATTATCGTCCAAGATGACGAAAGCGATCCCTTGATCGTCATAGTCATAAATCTCAGGACCTGTTGAACCGCACGCCCCGCACGCAATGCACGTTTCTTTATCAACCCATGTGTATTTAGCCATAGAAAAATCCTCCTACTTGAGGGATAAATCTTTACCCCAAATATTCATGTCCTCATACTTATCCCAAATATTGCAATTCTTCGTTAATCTGCCTCCATATTCATAACCCAGCTGATGAAAGACGGCGTTCATGCCCATTGACAATGATCGGGCCAATGAATATGAGCAATAAATGTTTTTCCTGAACAATTCTTGTTCCAATGCGGAGATGAGCACCTTCATGAAACCATGCTTCCGATGCTGGGGAATTGTTGCACAGTCCGTTATTTCAGCATTATGATACATCTCATTCACTTCAGCGGATGCAGCACTCACGATGGTTCCTTCATATTCGATAACACTAAAGATCGTCCCTTCCTTCATCACTTTCTTGATATACCGTTCATCATTCATCGGTGTAGGATAGGTTTCAAAAATGGCACCATATAGCTTCGCCAGCTCTTGTGCATCTTTCTCCGCAGCAGACCGGAGGATATAACCATCAGGTATTTGCTGGGATTCAATCGGTCTAGAAACCTTGGTTACATCTTGGATGACCATATCTTCCTTGACCCAAAAGTCGCTAGTCCGCCTTTCATCCGTTAAATAGAAGGCCATGCAATAGGCATCATTCCCTTTGAAATACTTGCTCAATATTCCTTCCAGCATGAATCCCTGACCCAACGCCGCTGATAAATCTTCATTCCTTGCTTTAAGTATCACTTTTGTAAAGCCCTGCTCCTTTGCGATGGCAAGGGCCCGATCGATCGCTTTTTTGATATTTCCCCGATAATCATCCATGCGCAAGCGCTGATTGGCATGATCATGATAGAGCTCCATCGTATAACAATCCCCGGTCTCCATTTGGGTGAAAAAAGGCAGCTTTTGAACAGGCATCATGTATCCCCCTTATTTAAAGAATTCGGGAGAAGAGATGCCTAACATCCGCTTCTCCCGGCATTCTATTTCCAATTGAATAATTTTTTGACAGGTGCCTGAAGAAGCTGTTCATACGTAAACTCATCAGGATATTCACTCACATCATATATGGATAAGGCTTCATCCACCTTTTGATTCATTGAATCAGACACATAGATTCCGCATTCAGGACAGTTTATGGCCGGAACTTGAAGGACTTTTATTGAGCGTTTCCCGTCAGGCATGATCCAGTAACAATCCTTCTTTTCACTTTCTTCTACGTTTGGGGTATTGCACCATAAGCAGTCCATCTTCATTCCTCCTTGCCATCAGATTTCACCGAGCCGCTAGCGGCCAACTTTTTTTCTTGGGCCAATCTTAATTTTTCCTTCATTTCATCCCGTTTATCACGGCGATCCTTCAAGGAAGCATGTTCATCAGTGCTTTCATACGCTTTTCTCTTGTCAAGACGACGAAGGCCCTCTGGCACCAAGTTGAATTTCTCATCCGTCATGAGCGCGGAAATCCCGACGGCTTCTTTCCTATCCGCAGTACCATACACTTCATCAAAGTAAGCATCCGCACTGCCGGCAACATAGTTCTTCGGCTCCGGATAGCTAGTGATTACTCCTTCAAAGTTCCGTAAAACGACTTTATCCGGACTTTGCGAAAGAAGGTAATTCGGGGTCAAGGCAATCTTTCCGCCGCCGCCAGGAGCATCCACCACAAAGGTTGGCACTGCATATCCTGATGTATGGCCGCGCAGCGCTTCAATGATTTCCAGTCCTTTTGAAACCGGCGCCCGGAAATGGCCAATCCCTTCAGATAGATCACATTGATAAATGTAATAAGGTCTTACCCTTGCTTTAACACAGTCATGCATAAGCTTTTTCATGATATGGACACTATCGTTGATACCAGCGAGGATGACTGCCTGATTACCAAGCGGCACACCTGCCATCGAGAGCATATCACATGCTTTTTTCGCTTCATCCGTCAGTTCAAGTGAATGATTGAAATGCGTATTCAACCAAACCGGATGGTATTTTTTCAGAATATTACATAAATTTTCCGTAATCCTCTGCGGGAAAACGACCGGTGCACGTGTGCCGATCCGGATGATTTCCACATGCGGGATGGCGCGCAGGTTACTCAATACGTATTCAAGGATCTTATCATTGATCAACAGGCCGTCACCGCCAGAGATCAGGACGTCCCTCACTTCCGGAGTGTTCCGGATATATTCAATCGCCCCGTCAAGCTGTTTCTTGGGAACACCCATGCCAACCTGACCTGAAAAACGGCGTCGTGTACAATATCTGCAGTACATGGAGCATTGGTTCGTTACAAGGAATAGAACGCGATCCGGATAACGATGCGTCAATCCTGGAACAGGGGAATCCTCATCCTCATGCAGCGGATCCTCCAAATCATATCTAGTCTTGTTCATTTCTGCCGAAAGCGGTACCGACTGTAAACGAATCGGACAGCGAGGATCATCGGGATTCATCAATGAAGCATAATAAGGCGTAATGTTCAACGGAATCGTTTGAGTCGAAATCCGGACTCCTTCCTCTTCATCCGGTGTCAAGTTGACGACCTTTTTCAGATCATCCAGTGTTTTAATTGTATTGGTCAATTGCCAGATCCAATCATTCCACTGCTCTTCCGTTACATCCTTCCACAATTCGATATCATTATAATGCCTGCGTCCACCTAGGTATTCTTTATGTTTTACATCCATTCCCATCAAATTCATTAATAATGCCCCCTTATTGTAAGAACTTATCTATATACTCTCGCAAGAATGATGCCAACATTGATAACAAGGAAATCATAAGCAAATGGGGGTAAAACGAGCTTAAAATCGCAAGATATTTTTCATTATGCATAATTTTTTGCAGCCAGATTCTTTGCACTAGGCAGAAAATTAAAAAAAAGAGGGCCTCGACACACGAGAGCCCTCTTCAAGGTACATTATCATTAAGGAAGTGACAGCGTTTTCAAAAACCTCAATTTATTTCGATTCCTTCGACCCTGCCGTATAAACTTTTTCAATGCCGTACTTGTTTAGCTTATATTGCAGTCCCTGCCTTTTAATATTGAGGGCTTCTGCCGTTTTGCTGATATTCCCGTTATATTTCTCGAACATATTGATGATCATTTCCCTTTCCATTTCTTCAAGAACGACAGGTAAATCAATCCTGTTTTTCAATGGGGAAGGCTGGCTCTGCGCATTTGCTGCAGCATAATTTCCTGAAGGGAAAAGATAAGCAGGAAGATGATGTTCATCAATCATATCTTCCCCAGCGTCCATTACGTTAAAGGTTAACTCGATGGCATGTCCCAGTTCACGAATGTTCCCGGGCCATGAATATTGAAGAAGCCGCTGCATCGCCTTTTGACTGATTCCGCGCACTTCCGTAAAAAATGATTTGTTGAATTTTTGAATGAAGTGATTGACGATTTCCGGAATATCCGTTTTACGCTCGGAAAGAGAAGGCATCTGGACCGTTACGACATTGAGGCGAAAAAACAAATCCGAACGAATGATTCCCCGCTCCAACGCCTCTTCCGGAGAAATGTTCATCGCAGCAATGATTTTCACATTAATCTTTTGCTCCTTCGAACCTCCAACACGGCGCACTTCACCTTCTTGAAGCACCCGCAGCAATTTTGCCTGCAGACCGAGGTCGAGACTATTCAGCTCATCAAGGAAAAGAGTACCGCCATTTGCCTGCTCAAAAATGCCCATGCGATCCATCGCTCCGGTAAAAGCCCCTTTCGTCGTGCCGAACAGCAGCCCCTCCATCAATTCCTTTGGAACGGCCGCACAGTTTTGCGCGATGAAAGGCTGATTTCGCTGAGCACTTACATTATGTATACTTTGCGCGACCAGTTCCTTCCCTGTCCCTGTTGGTCCATAAATCATGACTGGGGAATGTGTACGGGCCGCTTTTTTCGCCAAGGAAATCGCTTGCTTAAAAGCAGGACTATTGCCAATCAAATCACTAAAATGATAGGTCGCCGTCCCTTCAGAAAACTTATTTTTCCTATGCGTCTCCGCCAGCTGGGAACGCAAATCGACAATTTGGTCATACATATTCATGACCTTCGTAATATCCTTTGCGATTTCCACTGCCCCAATAATTTCACCATCCTCATACAAAGGATACGTACTATTGATCGACGTTATTTTTTTCTCCTTTAAATTGACATATGTTTGAATGGACTCAATCGTTTCATTGCCTTTTTCCAAGGCCACATTCAGCGTACTGGATTCATCTGTCAATGAAGGATAAAGCTGAAAAATATTCTCCCCCAGCACCTGCTCCCGATCCAGCCCGTCAATATGCGCCATCATTTCATTGTAAAAGACCGTATCCCCATCTTTATTCACAATATGGACACCCACATTGATCACATTCAATATCCATTCAAATTGAGTGGAAAACTGATTTACTGAAGATTTCATTTCTTCATCTCCGTTCTCTGCCATTTGATAGAATCACCTGTAAATTATAGCATTTAATGGGAAACATTCATCTCTTTATTCTTATTAAAATCAAACTTCAGCACAAAGGCAATAGAATAATAAGGTCAAATAAAGGAATCTCGCATTAAGCCAAGAAGATTATAAGAGAAAATATAATATTTAGGGGTGAGTCGGATTTCGGAAACTAGATTGGAAATTAAACCGTGGGAAGATAAAGACCTTCCATTACTATTTCAACTAAATGCCCCAGAAATGATGGAACACCTTGGCGGACCAGAAAGTATTGAACAAATCCTGAAGCGTCATCAGCGGTATCTACAGATTGGTGATAAGGGAAGCATGTTTAGCATCATCCCGTTTCCAGAGGCAAAGGCAGCCGGTTCCGTTGGCTACTGGCAAAAAGTGTGGAACGATGAATTCGTTTACGAAATCGGTTGGAGCGTCCTCCCTTCCTTTCAAGGAAAAGGAATCGCATCTCATGCCGTGAAGGCACTGATGGAGAAAATCAAAGCCGAACGAAATTACAAATACATTCACGCATTCCCTTCGATCACTAATCCTGCATCTAACGCAATTTGCCGCAAGCTCGGCTTCAACCTCATCTCCGAATGTGAATTCGAATACCCGCCAGGAAGCTTTATGCGTTGCAATGATTGGTGCCTGGAACTTGATTGAATTTCATAGATGAATAGCGAATTTGTGTATAGGAAGGATCATTCCGTGGTAAGTCGAATTATGTTAGGTTTAGGGGAATTATTTCCCGGGAAAGTCGAATTATTCTGGGGGTTGGTCAGATTATTCCCGGGGTAGGGCAGATTACATCCCTTAGAATTTCTTTAGTATTTGTCTGAAAGGATAATGTACTGAATAAGGAGCTTTTATATCACTATGAAGGTTAGGTTGATTCTCTGATTTTAAGTTCTGTAGGCAATTTAATAATGTCGCGCTTTAATTTCAAATCTTCATTTAAATATTTTATCAATTCTATTACAGTGCGTTGTCCCAGTTCCATAATCGGTATATCGATTGTGGTTATGGTGGGGGTTGTGACTTGGCAAATAGATTGATTATCATAACCAACTATGGCTAGGCATTCCGGTATTTTGTAGCCCAACACAGTTGCCTTTTTAATAATTCCTGCTGCTACCTGGTCATTTCCAGTAAATAAGGCAGTAGGTTTTTCTTTTAATTTTACTATTTCATCACAAATACGGAACCCATCTTCAATATTAAATCCATGTCCAAATATCCAGTCGTCATTATGTAGTAAATTATTATCCGCTAACGCTTTTATAAATCCTTCTTTTCTTTGACCCTGAGCCTGACTATAAGAAGTATCGTAACAAAAACCTATTTTCCTATGGCCTTTTTCTATTAAATGATTAACCGCTTTGTATGTCGCTTCGAATTCGTCATATCCAATAATCGGTATAGAAGCGGAATGATGGTATTCATTACACAGTAAAATCGGGCCGTATTTCAAATAAGGCTTGATTACATTCCATTCATTTTCTAACGCTCCTAAAATAACCCCATCTACTTCTCTATTCTTTAATTTCCCCATAACATCCAATTCATTTTTCGCATCATAAAAGGTTTGAAAAATAAGAACTTTATAATCATTTTCCAATGCTGCTAGAGATACTCCTTTAACCAATTGGGCAAAGAATGGATGGTCGAAACTTGGGACTGATATTGCAATGGTTTGGGTTTTATTTGTCCTAAAATTCCGGGCTAGTGAACTTGGTGCATAATCAAGCTCTTCCATGACCTTTAAGATTTGTTCCCTTTTTTCTTTCGATACATATGGATGATTATTTAAGACTCTGGATACTGTTGTTTTAGAGACATTACATATCTTGGCTATCTCGCTAATGCTCGTCATTTAATCCCATCCTTGTAATATGTGGTTGACATGTTATCGATTTCAGAAGTTATGATTAAACCCGTTCCTAATATATTAACAAAATTATTCTGAGTTGTATTTTTAAAAAGTTATATTTGGAGGGATTGTTATGTTATTGAATAAAAAGGGCGGGTTTCAGTTATTGCCAAAGGTTGAAGACCCAAAATACATTGTATTCTGTGATTTCGATGAGACCTATTATCCTCACTCCATGAGTCACGAGAGACAGGAAGATGTATATGAGCTTGAAAATTACTTAGAAGCAAAAAGCATGGATGAAGAACTTGTCTTTGGCTGGGTCACTGGGAGTGGTATCGAATCAATATTACATAAAATGGAACAAGGTGGATTCAGGTTTTTCCCGCATTTTATTGCCAGTGACTTAGGAACCGAAATCACTTATTTCTCGGAGAATAACTTTTTGGAAAGTGATCCGGATTGGCATTCGCAGATTAATATCGAAGAATTTAATAAGGGGAAAGTCGATGAAATTTATAATGTTCTACTTAACGGCAATATACCATTGATTCCTCAGACTCAAATGGGAAGTTCACGCTACAAAAGAAATTATTATTATCAAATACAACAGGAATCCGTCGACAAGAAGAATTTAGCTACCATCCAGAGGGTGGCCAAAGAGTATGGGATAGGGGTAAATATCAATCGTTGCAATCCCCTTGCCGGCGATCCTGAAGATAGTTATGATATAGACTTCATTCCATTAGGCACTGGAAAAAATGAGATTGTCCGTTTTATGCTAGACAAATTCGGGCTGAATCGGGAGCATGCCTTTGCTTTCGGGGATAGCGGCAATGATTTGCTCATGTTAAAAAGTGTTAAACATGGTTACCTTGTTGGGAATGCAACTCAAGAAGCAAAGGAAGCTCATACTAAAATAGCGACAGGTACGTACTCCAAAGGAATATTAAGAACTTTGCAATCCATCATTACTATTTGAGTGGAAGTATAAGTAATGAGGAAAAGGTAGTTGATGCGCTCTTGCACAGCTTTACTTTCTGCTAACGGCATGGATTTTCCATCAAGCAAACAATTCATTCCATGTTACTTTACTTGCAAGCTTATCAGCGAAAATCCTGCTTGCTTTCTGGTATTTGGATAATGCCGCCTCGGTTTTTTCCCCGAATTCTCCGTCAAGAGTACCGGGGTTAAATCCTTTCATATATAACGCTGCTTGTAGAATCCATGTGATATTGCAGCTAGCCCCTTTTTTTATTGTGACGGTGGCATTCTTCGTTTTAGGCCCCCATTTTCCATCGACAACAAGCTTTTTATTGAATTGCTTATTCAGTTCCGCTTGTAAACCTTTTATAAGGGCCGATCGGGTTTTGGGACCATAAACGCCATCTACGGCAATAGACGTTTTATATCGGCTATTTATCGTTTTTTGTATGGAAATTATATGTCCATCTCCTTTGCTGGTCTTTGGAGAAGTAATATGAGGTTTTTTTCCTGCTTGTAACTGTTTATAGGATAACCCGCCTGTCATCTCCAAGTGGGGGTAATCCTTGAATGAACTCCAATCCCCGCCCCAGATAAATCCTAATTCTTTACCTATGGCAGCCACACGCTGCCATTTTGAGTTCACTGTCCATATCGCTTTCTTGCCATCATCACTCACAATGAAGAAATCAATAGCCAGTCCAAAATTATGATAGGATTGCCCAGGCTTAGCGTTTGTCACATTAGGCTTAGCTAGATTACTATAGTTTTTTCCATTGTAAATATAAACCCGTCCTTGACCGTAAAGCGAAGCTTGTTCTTCCAAAGAACGATAACCCGCACTAATCTGTACATAAATCCCTTCATTATAAGCACGTTCAATCATTTCCAATGCTACTGCCTTCACAATAGGATTCATCCCTTTGCCCATCTTTTTCACTGACCGCTCCAATAATGTCTGTAATGCTACTTTCACTGTCATCCCTCCTTTTAAGTTCCCATCAAAGTTTATATAAGACTTTTTAACGGAAAAGTAGCAGAGTTGGTAAAGTTTGTTCTCATTTAATAGAGAATAGAAGTGATATGTTATTTATCTGCTCCTTTTCCGCCGACTGCCTGCCAAGCCTCCTCGACGGTAAACAGCTGCGGGGCCTCGGCTAGCCAGTTTTTCGGCAGAAAAATTAGTCATAAAAACACCATGTAAATGTTAGTTTGGTGTCTAACATTTACGGGGCAGTTCAGAGTAGCCTACAGTTTCTTCTTAACAAACGTTCCAATTGAGTTCAGAAATCCGCTCCCTTTCCGCCGACTGCCTGCCAAGCCTCCTCGACGCAAGCGTTTCCGGGGTCTCGGCTAGCCAGTTTTTCGGCAGGAGTGTCGCATATTTCTTCCATTCATTAAGGATGACAGGAAAAAATATAAAGAATAACCTTGTCTTAAATAGGGTTTGGAATAAGACGAGCCAGCAGTTTTTTCTTTTAAAACACAAGTTGATTGGAACGGAAGGTACGAGACTCCTGCGGGAAAAGCGTGTCTAGGGGAGACCCCGCAGGCCCAAGCCGAGGAGGCTCCCCGACCGCCCGCGGAAAGCGAGTGCCTGGAGTGGAAATCAACGTTCGAGTTTCACAAACAAAAAAATATAGGCAACATGGAGTTCTATCTATTAAAACTAAATTGATGGAACAGAAGGTATGAGACTCCTGCGGGAAAGCGTGGCCAAGGGAGACCCCGCAGGCGAAAGCCGAGGAGGCTCCCCGACCGCCCGCGGAAAGCGAGTGCCTGGAGTGGAAATCCATTACACATACCCTCCTTTAGAAATCCGCTCCCTTTCTGCCGACTGTCTGCCAAGTATTGATAACTAAGTGAAAAGGCTTGTCGTTTCTTCATTATAGAATGGGAATTTCCAAAAAAAAAAAATTAGACGGCTTCCGTTCGCCCGTTTGCGAATGAAAGCCGTCTAATCATGTATTATTTTATTAATCTCTTAACCTTACGCTTTGATTTCAATAGATGGGCTTATTGTAAAGTCAGCCTCTGTTTTACTTTTCACTTCATCAAGTGTTACCCCATTTTGCAATTCAATCAATTCCATGCCAGCGTCTGTAAATTGAAAAACGGCCAGTTCGGTAATCAGGCAATGGACGACTTTTTCTCCCGTCAATGGCAATGTACAGCTTTTTTTCACTTTGGATTCCCCGTGTTTGTTCACATGGTCCATGATGACGACAATTCGTTTTGCGCCTTGGACGAGGTCCATCGCTCCTCCCATTCCTTTTACCATCTTCCCTGGAATCATCCAGTTTGCCAAGTCCCCATTCTCGGAAACTTCCATCCCGCCTAAAATGGCTAGGTCGATGTGGCCGCCGCGAATCATCGCGAATGATTCAGCGCTATCAAAAAATGATGCCCCCGCTTTTGCCGTTACCGTTTCTTTTCCTGCATTGATCAAATCCGGATCAACTTCATCCTTATGGGGATAAGGCCCGATTCCGAGTAAGCCATTTTCCGATTGAAGCATGACATTAAAGTCATTTGGAATCATGTTGGCAATCAAGGTCGGCATTCCAATCCCTAAATTCACACACATCCCATCTTTGATTTCTTTAACGGCCCGTTCTAAAATTAGTTGTCTAGTCATTCGATACTCCTCCTTTTTATGCGTTAGCAGTTGTAAGTCTTTCAATTCGTTTTTCATAGTCATTTCCTACAAGCACTTTTTGTACATAAACCCCTGAAGTATGAATTTCATCTGGATCGAGCTCCCCTGTGCCCACAAGCTCCTCCACTTCGACAAGTGTGACTTTCCCTGCGGTGGCAACGACAGGGTTAAAATTCCTTGCCGTTTTCCGATATACAAGATTACCGAAATGATCTGCTTTCCAGGCTTTTACAAAGGCAAAATCCCCGACTATTCCTTTTTCCATAATGTATGTGCGGCCATCAAACTCTTTATGTTCTTTACCTTTTGCGACTTCCGTCCCTACTCCTGTAGCTGTATAAAAGGCAGGAATTCCCGCTCCGCCCGCTCTTAAACGCTCGGCCAGCGTTCCTTGGGGAACTAGTTCGACCTCCAGCTCGCCACTTAAAAATTGCTGTTCAAATAATTTATTTTCCCCAACATAAGAAGCGATCATTTTTTTGATTTGTTTATTTTCAAGCAATAGACCCAGACCCCAGTCATCGACACCGCAATTGTTGCTGACAATCGTCAAATCCTTTACACCTTTGTTACGCAAAGCAATGATTAGTTTCTCTGGTATTCCGCTTAATCCGAACCCGCCTACGATAATGGTTGCTCCATCCTCGATTTGTTGAATAGCGCTATCAAAAGATGTTAATAATTTACTCATTTTCCATCATCTCCATTCTTAATACTATTCTATTAAATAAACAGTGATGTTGCAAAAGCTATGATGAACACGGTCACTGTTTTCAAAATCGTAATCGCAAAAATATCCTTGTAAGATTGACGATGTGTCAGTCCAGTAATGGCAAGCAAGGTAATGACGGCACCATTATGCGGGAGCGTATCCATTCCGCCAGATGCCATGGATGCTATTCGATGAAGCATTTCCGGGGTGATTCCGACACTTTGGGCCACCTGCAAATAGTGACTTCCCATCACTTCTAGCGCAATCGAAAGTCCACCTGATGCGGATCCGGTAATCCCTGCCAGCACATTGACGGCAATAGCTTCGGATACAAGCGGATTACCACTTGCATTGAACACCCAGTTTTGAATGACCGAGAATCCAGGAAGTGTTTTCACCACATTCCCAAAGCCAACTTCAGATGCAGTATTGAATATGGCAAGCAATGATCCCATTGCCGCAGCTGTTAATCCACTTGCCAATTTGACCTTGATGCGTCCAACATTCAGAAGCATCGCTGCAATGATGCCGATTGTCAATGCAACAATCAAAGACCAGGATGAAGTGACTGTGCTTACATCGGCAATGTTGAAAGTTTCCTTCAACATCGAAGCATCATACCAATGCTTAACCGAAATGGCACTGCGGCTGAAAGCAAAATTAAACGCTACGACAAGGATGAGCGGTACGATGGACAGCCAAAAGTTAGGCAGGTTTTGTTGTTCTGCACTTTCTGGCTCATTGATATGTCCTTCCCCGTAGCCTTCACCATTTGCCACCGCTTGTTTACGGCGACGCTCTAACCAGATCATTCCTCCAGTGAATACCATGATCGCGCCAATAATCCCCATGATTGGAGCTGCATACGTATCTGTTCCGAAATAATTCGTTGGAATGATATTTTGAATCTGAGGTGTTCCAGGAAGGGCATCCATCGTATATGTGAAGGCGCCTAGTGCAATCGTTCCCGGCAATAATCTTTTTGGAATGTCTGCTTCTTTAAAAATTGCCGCTGCAAATGGATAAACGGCGAATGCCACTACAAACAATGAAACCCCGCCATATGTCAGCGCCGAGCACGCCAGCACTACAGCAAGAATGGCCTGCTTGGAGCCTAGTGATTTTACGATCGTCTTGGCGATGGATGCAGCTGCACCGCTCATCTCCATGACTTTTCCGAATACGGCCCCTAATAAAAATATTGGAAAGAACGCTTTTATATAGTTAGCCGCAAACGTCATATATGTCTCTGTATAACTCGGCAGCAAATGTCCGCCGGATAAAATGACCGCCAATAAAGTAACAATTGGCGCTATGATAATGACCGGATAGCCCCGGTAGGCTAAAAAGATTAAAAGTCCCAGCGCCACCACAATGGCTAAAATTTGAATCACCAATTCAATTCCCCCTTTTCTCCCTTGCCCCCAAATAATTCGGAAGCCCTTAAATAGAACTAGTAATCTCCTAAATTCCATATTTTTAATTTTTCCGCTTTTACCATTCAAGCCTGCCTTCCCCAAGTCAAGCTGAATGATCCCCCTAAATATCCCCTAAACATTGAGAACGCTTTCAATAATCCCTTTTCATTTTACGTGGAAACACAATATAAAATGACAGATGGGCCATTCACTAAAGTAATTATGCAATTATTGTGCCAACTTAAATACAAGGAAAAATCTCATCTTTTAAAGCTTTTTCAAACATTTCCTTACCTAAATTCACTTAAAACTGTAAAGGTTTCAGTACATACAAAGATAAACTCCAAAAAAGTGTAAGACTTTTCTTACAACTCTTAAATTCCCTTTCGTTTTATGTACGGATTTCCTAACACACGCAAATATTTGCTAGTAAAAGCTTGGGGAGGGGGATTCAGGCATTCGCTTACATCTGGCGGAAAGGGAGCGGACTTCTGAAAGCACCTTGCACGTTTTAAAAATAAAAAAACTGCAGGCAAACGTTTTATTTCGAATTTGCCTGCAGTCTGAACCCTTTGGCAAAAGGGTCCTTTTTTCAATCATAAACCATATTTATTCATTTTTTCATACAGTGTTGTTCGGCTCACTCCGAGTCTCTTTGCCGTTTCTGATTTATTGCCGGAAGTCATTTCCAAACAGGAAACGATCGCCGCCCGTTCGGTTTCATCCATTACTTCAGCCAAGGTGCGGATCGAGACGGCTTCTTTATGACCCGTTATTTCTTTAGGGAGATGCTTGGAACGTATCATTTCCCCTTCTTCAACTATATTCATTGCGCGTTCAATGATATTCTCCAACTCACGAATATTCCCCGGCCATTTATAAAGACGAAGCAGGCGCAATGCTTGATCGCTCATCCCTCTTACGCGTTTCTTCATGAGATTCTGGTACTTTTCAACAAGATGATTTACCAGTATTTCAATGTCCTCCGGTCGCTCCCTTAAGGAAGGAACATGGATTTGCAGGACCTTCAATCGGTAATACATATCAAGCCGGAACTCCCCTTTCGAGACCATTTCCTCCAGGTTACGGTTCGTTGCAGCGATTACCCGCACATCGATCGGAATACTTCCCGTCGAACCGACCCTCTCAATCTCTTTCTCTTGTAAAACACGGAGCAGCTTCACCTGCATATGCAGTGGCAGCTCACCGATTTCATCCAGAAAAATCGTACCGCCTTCAGCCGCTTCGAACTTACCCGCTTTTCCGCCTTTTTTTGCGCCAGTGAAGGATCCCTCTTCATAGCCAAATAGCTCTGACTCCAGCAGTTCCGCCGGGATGGCGGCACAGTTCACTTTGACAAACACACCCATGGCCCGTCTGCTGTCATTATGAATGGAATGGGCAAACAGCTCCTTACCTGTTCCGCTTTCACCCAAAATCAATACATTCGAGTCGCTTTTAGCGGCAATTTTGGCCTGACCTTTCACTTCCATGAAAGCTGGGCTTCTTCCCATCAAATGATCAAACGTATATGAGGCCTTATTTCTCTCGCGAAAATCGCCTTTGTACTTTTTCAGCTCTACTTCAAGAGAATTTATCCGCTTGGAAAGAGCGGTGAATTGCCCGACATTCTTAAAAAGAATCTTCCCGACCGCCCCTATTAACTTGCCTTGTTTCCTTATCGGGGAACGGGTCGCAATTATATAATTATCTTTAATTTTTTGTAATTCAGCGACCTCTTGCTTGCCAGTTTTGGCGACCACATGCATACGGGTGTTTTCAATGACCTCCGTTACATGTTTCCCTATGGAGCTTTCCTGATCGACCCCAAGAAAATCCGCATAAGCATGGCTCAGCATTTGGACATACCCTTCCGTATCGACCATCACCAAGCCGTCATAGGCAAATTCGATAATATCCTTAAACAGAAGTTCTTCATGATTATCGATATTAAGAAAATCACTTTTATTATTTGTAAATAACAGGAGATAAATCTGATACTCCTCATCCCCCATTTGAATGATGGCTTTTCTGACAATTCCATTATTATCATTCAAACGGATCGGAGTATTTACAGCTGGTACAAGACTTTTTTCAATAATCAAATTCATTTGCAGATCAAATTCATTCTCAGCAAAAGCCTCGGATAATACGCGATTGCAGAGAACGATTTCTGTTTCGTTTTTCGTAACCAAAACACCAAAAGGCAATTCTTCCAATATCGCTTTCACTAATTCCAATTGAATCGTTTCATTATCGCTGGCCATTCCTATTCTCCTTAACCCGTCCGAAGTTTCCTCCATTATATCATAGGAAAATGAGGCCAAGTCTTTACCGTTCCACAATCAGCGCAGTTCCCTGTCCGCCACCGATACATAATGTGGCAAGTCCGGTCTTTACATCCCTGCGCTTCATTTCATACAATAAAGTCACTAAAATGCGGGCACCGGAAGCACCTACGGGATGACCCAGAGCTATCGCACCGCCATTTACATTCACTTTCTCCGGCTTCAGTTCAAGGTCTTTAAGCACGGCGAGTGATTGGGCCGCAAAGGCTTCATTCACTTCCATCAAATCAATTTCATCTATTGTCAATCCCGCTTTTGCCAAAGCTTTCCTTGTCGCAGGAACCGGACCGTATCCCATGATTTTCGGATCAAGCGCAGCGTTTGCATATGACTTAATTGTTGCTAATGCTTCCAGTCCCAGCTCGTCCGCTTTTTCTTTAGACATCAGGACTAACATCGCACCCCCATCATTGATTCCAGAGGCATTTCCTGCCGTAACCGTTCCATTTTCCTTAAAAGCAGGACGCAGCTTCGCTAGCTGGTCGATCGTCAGCCCATGACGCGGGTGTTCATCTTGGTCCACCAAGATTGTCTTTCCTCTGCGTTTATATTCAACAGGTACGATTTCATCTGCAAATCGTCCCTCAAGCTGTGCCTTTTCAGCCTTCAGTTGGCTATCTAAAGCAAATTCGTCCTGCTTTTCACGGCTGATCCCCCACTGCTCGGCGATATTCTCTGCAGTCACGCCCATATGATATTGATTAAATACATCCGTTAAGGCGTCATATGTCATGGAATCGACTGCTTCAGCATTACCCATTTTCTGTCCAAAACGATAATTGGGAAGTAAATATGGAGCATTGCTCATGCTTTCAATCCCCCCGGCAAGAATCACATCCGCATCACCAAGGGCAATGAATTGCGCTCCCATTATGACCGTACGGAGGCCAGATCCGCAAAGTTTATTAATGGCCATGGCCGGCGTTGTTTCCGGAATCCCTGCATGAATCGCAACCTGACGTGCCACATTTTGCCCTAATCCAGCAGATAGAATATTCCCAACCAATACCTCATCGATCATGTCAGCCGAAATATTTGCCCGCTTAATCGCTTCCTTAGCTGCCACGACTCCCAAGTCAACCGCCGAAACATTGGCAAGACTGCCTCCAAACGCACCAACCGGTGTTCTTGCTGCCCCTACAATCACCACTTCTCTCATAATACTTCCTCCTTCTCCATTTTTAATTTTCCCAGTTTAATAAAATTACGGTCCCTCTCATTGATTTTTTGAGAAACGGTAGATTCTTCATACGTAAAAATGCCTTCTCCCGACTTCGTCCCAAGCTTTCCCTCAGCCACCAAATCACGAATCAAATCAGGAGCTTCCTTACTCTGGTCCAATACCGGTGAAACATTATCGAAAACACGCTGCCATGTATCAAGTCCGCCAAAATCGGCAATCTCGATCGGCCCGGTAAATGCCCAGCGAAAACCTGGTCCAGCCGTTATCGCCGTATCGATATCCTCGGCATCGGCAACGCCCTCTTTTAATAGATAAAAGGCTTCACGCATCAAGGCAGTCTGGAGACGATTGGCAATGAACCCTGCTATTTCTTTTTTCAAGAGAATCGGAGACTTGCCGATTTTACGCATTAAATCCATGGTTGTCTTGACGATTTCCGGCTTCGTTTCGTCATGCTGAACAATTTCAACCAATGGAACCAAATGGCCAGGATTAAAGAAATGCGTGATGACCATTCGCTCCGCAAACGAGGCCTTCTCCATCAATTGGGAAATCGGAAAGGTCGATGTATTTGAAGCAACAATGGCATCCGGTTTGATTATTTCCTCCAGTTGCTGATATAGATTTAATTTCAGCTCGATGACTTCCGGAATCGCCTCAATGATAAAATCAGCATCCCTTACTGCACCTTCCAAGTCCACGCTGTATGTAATATTCGCTAAAGCACCTTGCTTTTCCCGATCAGTCAAAGCCCCTTCCTCGATGAGCAATGATAGATTCTCAGAAATTCGATTTTGGGCATGGTATAGCAGCTCTTCCTTTATATTGTTAATGGTGACGAAATACCCGCTAACTGCAAAAGACTGAGCGATCCCACTACCCATTACACCTGAACCGATAATGGCTATTTTTTTAATCATCCAGCTTCCCCTTTCCGTTTCAATTACCTTTATTTACTCACCTTTTTATATATGCAATATCCATGCCAATGATAAGGGGAAATAAAATTCTTTTTTTATCTTGAAAATCATGATAGACTCTTACTCATTAACCTAAACCATATTTTTATACCCTTCCCTTTATATACTTACTCTACGGAATACTTCCCTGTTCACGACATAAAATGACAGACTTGGACCATTACATTTTTTATTGGAGGAATGTAATATGGTTAAAGATAAAGTGGCGATAATTACCGGATCTGCTAGAGGAATCGGCTTTGAGATCGGAAAGATATTTGCTGAAAATGGAGCAAAGGTCGTTTTGTCCGACCTTGATCAAAACACAGTTGAAAAAGCTGCTCTGGAACTAAGGAACAACGGCTTGGAGGTTATCGGCTTAAAAGCTGACGTAACAAGTGAAGAGGATATTATCCAACTAATCAAACAAGCTAAAGACAAATATGGACGAATCGATATTTTCATCAATAACGCCGGCCTTCAGCATGTTGCACCAATTGAAGAGTTTCCAACTGAAAAATTCGAACTGATGATCAAAATCATGCTGACCGCGCCATTCATTTCAATTAAGAACGTTTTGCCAATCATGAAAGAACAAGGCTTCGGCAGAATCATCAACATCTCTTCCATTAACGGCCTGATTGGATTCGCCAACAAAGCCGCATACAATAGTGCCAAACACGGTGTAATCGGCTTGACGAAAGTCGCTGCCCTGGAAAGCGCCTCTTTTGGCATAACCGTCAATGCCCTTTGCCCAGGATACGTAGACACGCCTCTCGTCCGAGGTCAATTGGAGGACCTGGCAAAAACAAGACAGGTACCGTTAGAAAGCGTTTTGGAAGAGGTCATCTATCCACTTGTCCCACAAAACCGCTTACTCGATGTAAGTGAAATTGCCGACTACGCCATTTTCCTTGCAAGCGACAAAGCTCGGGGCATCACAGGCCAGGCAGTCGTATTAGATGGCGGATATACCGCTCAATAAAATGCATGTTAAAAACCCCGAATAAATGGCACCATAAAAGTGCTCTTTATTCGGGGTTTTCTGTATGGGAATGTGGGAAAATTTGGTGACGAGAAGATATCCCCCATGTTAAAGTAATATAGGGATACCTCCCATTTTACAACTATTAAAAGGAGGCCGCGTCATGATTATTAAGTGGGTTAGACTGCGATAATGAAAAGCGCAGGCCAATCATCATGCTCCGGAAAGTATATATTGATCTGCGCCATCGTAACGGCTATTGGATAATATTTAATACGGAGGTAAAAAACATGAGTGAACAGATACTGAAAATTAATAAAGTCGATATATGTACTGAAAGTTTTGGAAACCCTAAGGACCCTGCCTTGCTTTTGATCATGGGAGCGATGTCTTCATTAGATTGGTGGGATGATGATTTCTGTCTACGCCTTGCCGATTCGGGGAGATTTGTGATTCGCTACGACCATCGGGATTTGGGACGGTCTACCGTTTATGAACCCGGTACCTCCAACTATACAATAACGGATTTGGCTGACGATGCCGCGGGTGTCCTGGACGCTTATTCCATAGAACGTGCTTCTATCGTTGGGATGTCCCTAGGCGGTATGATCGGACAGATTCTTGCCTTAAGATATCCGGAACGCGTAAATACGCTTACGCTAATTGCTTCAAGCGTGTTCGGGACTGTAATGGAAAAACTGCCTCCAATGGATCAGAGCATATTGGATCATCATGCAAAAAGTACTTCAATTGATTGGTCAAATCGGGAGACGGTCATCGCTTATCTTGCGGATGGATGGAAAACTTTAGCCGGTTCCAAACCCTATGAGCAGGAAAGAATGCATAAACTGGCAAAAAGAGAAGCAGACCGTGCCAAGCAGCTACCGAGCAGATTCAATCATGCCATGCTTGCTGGAGGAGATGAATATTTCGATCGAATGGGTGAGATTTCCGTACCTGTCCTCATCATCCACGGCACAGAAGATCCAGCCTTGCCATACGAGCACGGACTTGCTCTTGCGAAAGCCATCCCTAAAGCTGAATTAGTGACTCTTGATGGATCAGGGCATGAAATTCATAGTGACGACTGGGATATGATTATCGAATCAGTCATAAAGCTTACTTCGCGATAATTAAAATAAGTTTCATAAAGGAAGCCGACCAATAAAGGTCGGCTTTTCTTTATGCATTTGTTAGCAGAAACCGCCATATCCTTGAACGGGATAACAACAATCGTTACCTCTATCTCCGCCGCCGAAACAAGCTGCTCCAACGATGATTAAGAGGATAAACAATACGACTATAAAAGCGAAACCGCCACCAAATCCACCAACATCGTTACCGCAACCGCAATTTGAATCATGACCACAATTTGACAATAGAAACATCTCCTTATTTGTTTTAGGAGGAAAAAATTAAATGGGTTAATTCAACTTATGTTCTAAATAGGATAATGACACAAAAATCACCAAAAACTTTTTTCAACCACCCGCACGACCTAAAATCAACAGTTTATCAGCGCCTATTTTCACTGTTTGGAAATTTCATACAGATCCGCCTAACACCTTATTTACTCATTGAAATTAATGATTGTTTGCGACATCCAATTCCCACTAATTCAAGCTTATTGTACAATGAAGGTAAAAAGGTCCGAGGTATTTATGATAAAAGGAAATTCTTATATTCTTGTTTTTTCCATGGCTGTTCTGTTAACAATCATACTTGTTTCAACTACACCGGAAAACCAATTATATCTTCGAAAATAGGAATATATCTGCGAAACTCCAGTTATATGTGCGAAAATCGGAATATATCTCCGAAATTCCAGTTATATCTGCGAAAATCGGAATATATCTGCGACAATAATAATTAAAATTCCACTCCAGATAACCAGAAACGATTATGGAAAATTCATTGAGATAAATTCAGCAACTAAGTTATATTCGGTTTCTTATTGACTTAACCAGAAAACAAAAAAATGAAAAAAAGGATAAAAAGAAATTACTCTCTTTTATCCTTTTCAAGCAGCTCAATTACTCTATCAAGTTTTTGTTCTATACTATTGGATTTGTTTGACCTTGCAAGAAGAGAACGAACAATAAAGTAAACCGCAAAGATCATACCAAGCAACAAAATAGTTGATATACTAAATCACCTATATTGATACCCAAAGAACCCCACTTCTTTCTTCTTTTCTTATATCTAATAAACAGGACATAGAGTCGACAAAAAACTATTACTATAGTTTTTTAGATATCACTTTTATTTCTTTATATATTTGTGTAAGTACTATTAGGATATGTATAGGGATACCGACTGCAAGTCCCACCAATGGCGAATAAGGCCCAGCGAAGGTAAAGAGCGATACAAGTGTAATAGTTATATATATTGATATAATTAACGCTGTCATAAAGATTTCTCCTTTTTTGGATAATTATAGCATACGTGCACAGTCCGAAAATACCTCGGCTGTCTTGCTTCCCTGGCACTTAGTATTCAAAAGAAATAACAATATATAAAAGTAATAATTCCCCCTCTATAAACCACATGAATTTAAAAACGAAATTTCAGACGCCTTAAAAAGAGCCTAGGACTTCTTTGTTCACTTTTTGTAAAAAGCGAGCAAAGAAGTCCTTTTTGGGTTTATCTATATTTTCGCTGGCATCACTTAGCTTTTTGCTTCCCTTTATATTCGTCCATTTCTTTACTCGCGTTCCATACTTCCTCTAATGCCAAATTATATAAGTGTAAGCCCGATAAATATTTACGTCTTGTCCGCAAATATAAGCAACCTGTCCAAGCAATTACCTTATTTTATTAATACTATATTTTGTAACTACAACGAAAATGCTTTTGGCAGTGCTTTAGTACGGTTCGATACTACACTCCATTTCATTTTCGAAAAAAAAAATAGTTACAAGAAAGGATTGAGATTTTATGGGAAATTTCAGTAAACAAAATCCAATGCACAGCAACTGGGGCTCTGCCTGTTCCGACAGCGACTGGGGTATGGGCAATGATTCAAGATTTGGTCATGATTCCAAATTCAAAAAATCATGTAACGTTTGTAAGTCTCAAGACGCTTCAGCTTGCAATTGCAATTTTAGAGCTCCAGCTCGCCAACTCGCTGCACCATTAAACAGCGACTGTGTCCTAGTTAATTCAGTTGTAGGCTCAAAAGCGGTACAAAAGGTTGCAGAAGCAACATTTCCTTTTACCGCGTTTACTGCAGCAATACCAGCTGGATCCACTATTCTTAATGTAGTTGTTACACCGAACCTAGCTGGTGTTGTCCGTAACACTAGAATCCTTAGGGACAAAGTAGTTAACATCGGGCTTCTTCCTGTAACTATTGTGGTAACATTTACGCCACCAGGATCAACCATTCCTGCAACAGCCACACTTACAACGAATTTACCATTCCAGGAGCATACAGATTTTCCAGGTGCCTGCCCTCAGGATACAGTAATAGAATCCCCATTTGAAGTAGAAGGTAGCTTTGCTCAACCAGGAGTTCCAGTCATCGGCACTACGGGAGCCGGAGCGGGACTTGTTACTCTCAATGCTATTTTAGTCAAGGTTATACTACGCACTACAATTACAGTGACTCGACAAGTTATTGTGGATCCACATGGTGGTATTTGCGACGTAAATGAACGTCGTTGTGAAACGCCAACTACTCCAACAACTAGTACTCTTGGTACTCTTCCTTCTGCGTAATGACGGTTTGATTAGTTTTTAATCTTGACTAGCAAAGCCCTCTCTAAATAGAGAAGGCTTTGCCTTTATTAATCTTTTAAAAATAGAAAGGAGTGACATTTCCATGTCTTATCACGAGGATTGTTGTAAGAAGAAACACTACGATAATGAGCAACACGATCATTGTTGGAAGAAAAAATGCTGTGATAATGAGCATCATGATCATTGTTGGAAGCAGGAGAAATGCTACGACAATGAGCATCACGATCATTGTTGGAAGCAGGAAAAATGCTGCGACAATGAGCATCACGATCATTGTTGGAAACAGGAGAAATGCTGCGACAATGAGAAGCACGATTGCTGTAAGAAGAAAAAACGCTGTGATGATGAGCATTGCGATTGTAAGAAGAAAAAACGCTGCGATGATGAGCATTGCGATTGTAAAAAGAAAAAACGCTGCGATGATGAGCATTGCGATTGTAAGAAGAAAAAACGCTGCGATAATGAGCATTGCGATTGTAAGAAGAAAAAACGCTGCGATAATGAGCATTGCGATTGTAAGAAGAAAAAACGCTGCGATAATGAGCATTGCGATTGTAAGAAGAAAAAACGCTGCGATAATGAGCATTGCGATTGTAAGAAGAAAAAACGCTGCGATAATGAGCATTGCGATTGTAAGAAGAAAAAACGCTGCGATAATGAGCATTACGATTGTAAGAAGAAAAAACGCTGCGATAATGAGCATTACGATTGTAAGAAGAAAAAACGCTGCGATAATGAGCATTACGATCATTGTTGTAAGCAGAATAAATGCCATGTTGACTTTGGGTGTCATATGTCATGGAATTGGTAGTTTGTTAAATGAAAAGTACTTTGATACCTTAATTATCAAAGTACTTTTTTTGTTCCCAAAAGATGAGTCATGTCAACCTCACATGTTTTGAGTACTCATTCTGTTGCCCTTTATCACATTTCCGAAACAAATACATACCCATCGTCAGTCTCATTTTGCGCCACCTTGGAAAATATGATTTATGATTCGCTTGCTGCTTCAACTATCCTGCCCGTTCATCTTCAAGAGAATCAACTATATCCTTTATAATATTTATTTTTGAAAAAAAGTAATAATTTTACACATTAACTCTGGAACATTTGTTCTGTTTATGTTATTCTTATAAAAACAAAAGAAAAGATCTAATCGCAGCAAACGATTTGATCCGTAATTATAATTAACGGTCGGTTGTATCCGCGGGCCTAACACGGTTGTACCGCTGAGCCGAGCCATTCGCTAATCTTTAGGGTGCCGGTTATAAAGACAGCTCCGAACTTCAGCTAAGCACCCATTAGTTCTATAAAGCATTTATAACACTTGTCCATCTTCATCATCAGGGAATCATTTCATTATTCATCAACTCCTTCATTCTTAATCAGTGAATTAGTTCCTCCTAATACTAGGGGAACATAAAAAGGCTGCCGCAGCAACCCATGATAGCAGAGTATAGTCTTAAACAAGGTTATTACCTATTCTCGGCAATCTTTTTCAGTGCCTTTGCACGAGAAACGATAAATGCCCTCATATACTTCTCTAAAAACAACTTATCAGCTAATACTCCAATTGGACCGAACGGTGACTTATATTGAAATGTATCCATCATTATAGTTCCGCCTGGTTCTTCTTTAAACTGATGTGTGTGTACGAAGGAATGGAAGGCACCCTTCACCATAATATCTACAAACTTATTTGGTTTTTCCATTAGTGTCACTTTGGCTTCCAGCCTTTGTTTAATACCAAAGTGAATGGCTTCCCAAGTAACAGCATCTCCCTCCTCTAATAGCCCTTCTGTCACACCATCAACAGCCATTTCCTTTGTGTTAGCTGTCGTTTTGGTATGGATATCCACACTCCTCGCTAGGTCAAAACATAATTCAACTGGTGCTTTAATAAATTGTTGATACTCAATTACAGGCATTTTCCAATCTCCTTATATTAGCACTTTCTATCCACCATTATAGCTCGTTAAAGCAAATTATACCCAGCTCTTATTCCCTTATCCTTCTCTGTTTGCTCCATAAGAAAAAGCTGCCATAAGACAGCTCTTCCGATAAATTCTTCGCCTGGTAAACTTACTTTTTCATAACGGGGATCCATATTTCACTTCTAAATGTTGGTGAGGTTATGTCTTTATTTTCATTCCAAAGGATTTCCGGCCCTTCTCTTTGTTCATAGTTAGAGGATGGAAACCATTCTGAATAAATGCGTCCCCAAACATTTTGCAGTGTTTCAGGAAAGGGGCCGACTGCTTCGAATACCGCCCATGTAGACGCATCAACATTCAGCTGTGTTAAGTTATCTGGACATTCCCTCGTTGTAGCTGCGCCGATATAATGATCAAGCTCCCCTTTTTCCTCCAACCGGCCTTCGGAAAAGTTCGCGGATGCACTAAGCAGCCCTAATGGCTCGACATTCGATAGGTTTTTAAGTTCATTTATCGTTTTCTCGTCTAAACTTTTCCACATAGATGCAATCTCTGGATTGACCCCGTTAAAAATGATTGGAACCCTTTTTTTAATTCCAATTATGTGAAATGCCTCTTTTTCTTCAATTCGATAGTTCATTTCACTGCCTCCTTTAATGGATAATTGGAAGGACATCGGTGGATAGGCTTTAAGTGAATGGCCATTACTTCTCGCTTCTGATGGCGTGATACCATGCAAATGCTGAAACGCCCTTGCAAACGAGTCTGGTGAACTGTACCCGTACTTTATCGCAATATCAATGACCTTTATGTTGCTATTTTTAAGCTCAAACGCTGCAAGTGTAAGTCGTCTTCGGCGGATATACTCGGATAGTGAAATACCGGCAAGGAAGGAAAACATCCTTTTAAAATGATATTCCGAGCAATAAGCGAGCCTTGCAACTTCTTTAAAGTCAATTTCGTTCGTAAGATTTTCTTCAATGAATTTAATGGCACCATTCATATTTTTGAGCGAATCCATTCAATGACCTCCCTTATATCAACAGAATAGCAGGAGTTGAAATGAAACATCCGACATTCTGTGCACGATTATGCAGGGTCTAATCCCTTTGTGTTAAAAGTACTTATTGTTGAAATGGGGTTTTACCGACTTTTTGCATAAATAGCTCTGGTTTATCAATCTCATTAAAACCAAATTTTTCATATAATGAATGTGCATCATTCGTTGCTAACATAAACCTGCGAACCTTTTTTAGTTCGGAATGGTCGGTGATAACGTCCATTAACCATTTTGATAATCCTAATTTACGATAGTCAGGTAATATAAACACATCGCAAAGATACGCATGGGTTGCTAAATCGGTTATTACCCTTGCAAACCCAACTTGATCACAACCTTCATTTCCTATTTCACCCTTATAAACCCCAAAACATAAGGTCGTATTTTCAATTGACTTTATTACTGTTTCCTTAGTTATCCCCTTTGACCAGTAAGCTTCATGATTCAAAAAATCATGTATTACATCTACATCTAAATACTTTTTATTAGTAGAAATCGAAAATCCTTCATTATTCATTTTACATCCCCCTATACTTTTTTAATTTTCTGTAATTATATCAACTGATTTTATCTTGAACTATCCTGCGTTATCGAAATATTTAAAAACTGCCATACAAATAGCTCACCCACCAGTTCGTTAAGTAAGGGATTCTTGGAAGAATTTTAATTACAACTAGTATATCTAAGTAAATCGGAACAAATATTAAACATGTTGCAAATTTAAAGGAGGTGGCTAATATGAACGCACAACGAGCAGAAGAAATTGCTTCTTCACCAAATATGGTTACTGTAACCTATAATGAGGAAAGTATCTACATTGAGCACGTGGATGAACAAAATGGAACAGCTACAATCCATCCCCTTGATGATCCAAATAAAAAACAAAGTGTTTCTGTAACCAGCCTGCAAGAACAGTAATTTCCTCGATTCATTAATAAACCTCCACTTCCGGGTGGTGGTTTATTGTTCGATTAAGTGCAAGCACCACCTCTTGTATAGCATGTATCCATCCAGAAGCGTAACAAAAAAAGCCAACATCAATTGTTGACTTGTATCCCTATAAAGTTGACAGCCTGCACTTTCAAAAACGAATTTTGATGGGCTAAGTAAATTTTTAATAGGATTACTTATATTTTTCATTTTCTATTATAATCACTTTTTCCCCATTCGCTGCTTTTCCTATTTGTTTCGTGTTTTCAACCAAGCGAAAAATATTATCACAGCATTGTTTGGTGCCTATAATTAATAATGGCACACCTATGAAATCAATTTTTAATGCTCTTGATAAATATCCCCCTATAGACATGGCAATAGGGACAGTTGGGGATGTATTGGAGAATACAATTTTTTCGTTAAAGTGAAATTTCTCTTCCAGTTGTAAAGTCAATTCTTTTAATGCCGGAACAACGAGTTTCTCTCTTTTATGTCCCATTGTATAAACGGAATTGCCATCTTCATCGACCCCGCGAAAAATCAGCTTTCCAAATTCCTTCTTCGTTAATTTATTAAAATATTTCACATTTAATATTTCTTCCGATGTTAGTTTTCTTTCCGATTGAGGTAATTGTTTTAAATGATAGGCGGCAGCCAAAGACGTGGTATGTGTACCTCCATAATCATTATAGATATACATCATGAAATCATCCCTAATAGTTTTTTAATACTATTATGGTCATATACTCCATTTCCAATTCAGGTAGCCTTTTGCTGTCCGATTAGTATAGTCCTGTCCTCGGATCATCAATAAAAATAAAAGAGTGCACCTATCAGTCATGAATGATAAGGGCACACTTTTATTTTTTATATACTGGGGTATGTATAGTAACAGGCTCTAAAACCCTCCCAAACCTAGAGATGGGACAGAAAATTTTATTAGATTATCATTGATTGTTTCTTGTTTAATCGGGGCAGGCAATACTGTGTTCCTAACATCAGCGACCGTTTTAAGGTCAAAGGAGTCGATTGCTTCCCCTTCTTGGTTCATGATTGAAAGCACTCCATCATTACTCGTTTTTAGACTAGGTTGATCACTGATTAAATGAGTATAGTATATGTCTTCGTTCAGCGTGTAGGAATTAGAGTAATCCGCTGAATAAAGTTTGCTTTTTTTATCTATTTTTCCTGATTTAAAGTTTTCAAAGCCATAGTTGAATAAAAGCTTGGTATCAGAGTAGGCAACTTTGTCAGAAGGAGCTTTTAGAGTGACAGCAATCAATTCCTGTTCTCCTCTAGTGGCAGTAGAAATCAGGGTGTAGCCGGATTGACTTACGAAACCGGTTTTCCCGCCGGTTATTCCCTTATAGGGGAGTTCGCCTTTTAACATTTTATGATGGGTAATCAGAGTTGTGTCCCATGTTTCCACTTCCCATGGTAACTCCTTCTTCCCAAAATACTCACGGAATGTTTCATTTTTCATTGCATATTGGGTAATTTTCGCAAGGTCACTGGCCGTAGTTACATGGTCTTTGTCAAACAATCCATGGGGGTTCGTAAAATGAGTATCGGTGACGTTTACTTCTTTTCTTAAAAACTCATTCAAATCTTCCATGAACAATTTTTCACTGCCAGACATATGCTCGGCAATTGCGATGGCTGCATCATTTCCGGAGTTGATTAGCATGCCTGCAATTAATTTGGAAAGCTCTATTTCCTCCCCAGGTTCAATAAATACCGAAGACCCGTCTGCCTTCGCCGCTTTTTTGCTAACAGTCACCAGTTCGTTCTTATCCCCGTGTTCTATAGCATATATCGCTGTTGCCACTTTCGTTAGACTGGCTGGATACATACGTTTATCCATGTTTTTTCCGTATAATACTTTTCCACTTTTCGCGTCAATAATGATCCCGGCTTCACTATTGAGAGGTAAGTCAGATTCTGCACTTACCTTCGTAGAGGCGAAAGGGATTATAGCCAAAATGAAGATGATTAAAAACTTTTTCATATGCCGCTCCTTTGATGATAGTTAAATCTTATATAGTTATAATAAAATAAATCTGAATGTTTAAAGTTGTTTTATTGAAAGTGAAATACAAAAGTAATTACCCCTTAATAATTTTGGAAACATTTCGGGTAATCACCTTCATTTTCTTTCCTGAAATAACTTTAAAAGGCTTGTAACCCTTTTAGTGGAGCCTCCATTTAATCCCCATTAAACGGATTTTTTAGCAGCTCACTAAATACCTGGAAATTTCTTTTCATGAAAAAACCCTTCAAACGGAAGGGCTCTGCCTGTAGAGAAACTCTAAGAAAAGCGAGATTGACTGCAGTTTTTTCTTTTAAAAATTCCAGTTGATTTCAGAAATCCGCTCCCTTTCCGCCGACTGTCTGCCAAGCCTCCTCGACGCAAGCGTCTCCGGGGTCTCGGCTAGCCAGTTTTTCGGCAGGAGTGTCGCATATTTCTTCCATCCATTAAGGATTACAGGAAAAAAACATGAAGGATAACCTTGTCTTAAATAGGGTTTGGAATAAGACGAGCCAGCAGTTTTTTCTTTTAAAACACAAAGTTGATTGGAACGAAAGGTGCGAGACTCCTGCGGGAAAAGCGTGGCAAGGGAGACCCCGCAGGCGCGCCGAGGAGGCTCCCTGACCGCCCGCGGAAAGCGAGTACCCTACGTTCCAATCGACGTTCCAGGTTTAATAAACCCTTATAAAAACTGAAGACAAAAGGGGCTTATCTAAATTTCAACACAAAGTCGATTGGAACGAAAGGTGCGAGACTCCTGCGGGAAAAGCGCGTCGAGGGGAGACCCCACAGGCGCAAAGCGCCGAGGAGGCTCCCCGACCGCCCGCGGAAAGCGAGTACCCTACGTTCCAATCGACGTTCCAGATTTTATAAACCTAAATGAAAATTGAGCAAACTTGTTTTCATCGAGTTTGTCTACAGTGTTAAAATTCTGTTATGTTTTCATTTTCATTCCTATTAACGCGCATTCCACTTTTACTATCGGTTTTCTTGATAATATAAATATTATGGTTACAGGTATGACTAATAAAACATAGTATTGGCCACTTTCTTTGATCCAATCATAAATAAATGAATTGTAAACATATTCCAGGAAAAACATATGAAAAAGATAAATACCTAATGTAATGGATCCTATTTCAGTAAAAAACGTTTGTTTTTTAGGAACTATACATAAAAAACAGTAAGTTGCTGCTCCCATAATTAAATATACGAGTAACTTATATATAAAACCGAGGGCAATGGAGCCTTCCATTAATTCTTGATAACCTAAGCGGCCATAAAACCATTCCCTCCAAGTCATTTCCCCATAGAAATAAATTCCAATAAAGATCAACCCTAGTACAGCCCAGCCGATCAGGGCATTACTTTTCTTTTTAACCCATTCAAAATGATTTTTTTCTAAAAAATGACCAATTAAAAAGAAAGGAAAGAAAAAGAAGGTTCTCGATAAACTTAACCATTCATTCACTTCACCAAAGTAACCGATTATTAGAGAGACAATGATTGAAAGGGCGATTCCATATTTCCTGGAGGAAAATATAAACAATAATATATTCCAGCAGAATAAGCTTATTAAGAACCACAAAGCCCATCTTGGAGTCAATATTGTGAAGTCTATTGGTTCATCAAATACCTTCCGATAATAGAAGGTATATATCACCTGGAATATTACATAGGGAATTAATATTTTCTTAATGAGCCCCCAGAGGTCCTTTTTACTTTTTATCTTCCTGGAAAAATAACCGGATACTAAAATAAAAGCTGGCATATGGAATGAAAAAACAAACAGATAAATAGTTAAAATCCATTGGTTTTCTTCCACCATTCTAGCTAATGTGTGCCCCAAAACAACTAGTACGATTAAGACAGCTTTCGCATTATCAAAATACGGATCACGTTTCATGAAATCTTACCTCCTATAAAGAAACTGCCAGTTATATTTTCTAATCCTCATTTATGGTTTGAATGAAAAAGCCGGCGTTCCTCTACTATAGGATTGCCGGCTTGGAACTTCATTGGAGTATCTACCATATCACAGCTTGTTTACAGTTTAGTTAATGGAAAATAACAGTTTGATAACAGTCAAAATCCACCCGCCAATTGGCTTACGTACCCGTTAGTGACTTGCCGGAACGAACAATCTCTTCCATCATCAAAACTCCAGGCAGTTCCAGACGTTTTCGTCTTTTCAAAACGGGTAGTGTATTATATAAGCATGAGTATGATAACGTCTCTCTATAGGAGGAATGTTCATGAATCCGGTCATTTTGTTTGATGGTGAATGCAACTTTTGCGATTCGAGTGTCCAGTTCATTATCAAGCGGGATCCGCAGGGGCTTTTTCATTACGCTTCTCTTCAAAGTGAGGCAGGACAAGAGTTGCTGAAGAAGTATGATGTTCCTGCAGATATAGATAGCATGGTGCTGATCGAAAAGGATAAGGCCTACTATAAATCGTCTGCAGCCCTGAGGATTTGCCGCGGCTTACAAGGGGCATGGAAATTGCTTTACGGTTTCATCATTGTCCCAAGCTTCATCGGGAACTTCGTTTATGATTTCATTGCCAAGAACCGTTACAAATGGTTCGGAAAGAAAGAAGAAAGCTGTATGCTGCCGTCGCCAAGTGTTCGAAAGCGGTTTTTATAAAAAAATGTAGTGGTTGGATTGGCATTGGTCCTCAACAAAAAAAAGGACGATAAGCGCTCTTGGCTTTTCGTCCTTTTCATTGTGTGAATGTGGAGTATCTCCATAAATGATTGGCCGTAGGGTGCGCCATCATTTCGAGCCCTTTGTTTTCCGCTAGGTGCAGCGGTTTCCAGTTTTGGTCATCTGCCTCCTTTAGGTAGACTTCGTGATGCGGGGCCTGATCATGATAGCCGGCGATATTGATTTCACCATTTCGGTAAAAGGTGCCGATCACTTTATAATCCACGGCAGGTGAAATGATGATCGGATTGCCTACAGAGTGTGTCAGCTGAATTGTCGTTTTCTCATGATTGGATACTACGCGCTTCACTATAACACCTTCATCCGAGGCCACTCCCTCCTCAAGGAAATCCCCATCATGGTTGTAGGCCTCACTTTTCCCGACCGCTTTGGAAAATTCAATCTCGGCTTCCCTTTCCTTTTCGTGAATGAACACATCGACCCTGGTCCGGAAACGGGATGATTCAGGATCAAACCCGCGGTTGTCTCCTTTAAAATAGGGAACCTTTGAGGCCAGATTGGGGTTTTTCAGCCACTCTTCCGGTAAAAAAGTGGAATAGCGCAGCTGCCAATTTCTTTTCCTTTTACCATCCACATCGTTTTCAACTGACTGTAAAAGCTGTTTTACAGGTCCTATTTTTTTAGTATTCGTTATTTCCTCGATCGCCGCCTTTGCTTGGGATGAACCTTTTTTTACGGTTCCGACAATACTAGCTACAAGGGATTTCACGGCAAAGGACTCCTGCTCCGAGCGCGGAAGGGGCCGCTTCGCTTTAATGGTATATGTGTATTCCTGATTTTCACTAATACTCCGATCATTGAAGGAACATCCGCTCACTTTCCCAATATCCACGCCGTTTCGATAAATCGTATATTCTTTTATTCCCTTGATGGGCTCCCATTCCAGGCTGGCTTGGCCTTTTGCGACAATTGTGGTGAATACCAAATCCAAAAGGATATTATCCTCTTTTTTATTTTCGGCGGTCGTTGATGTCTGTATTTTCATCCTGTTCACTGCCTGTTCTTTTTCATTCAAGCTATCTATCGTGTACGTATAGATGGTTCCTGGAGTCAGGTCCCGATCTGCCATTTTCGGCTCCGAGCCGCTGTAAATCAGCTCTCGCCCCCTGAATACCCGATAGTAACCACCTTCATCAGGCCAAATAAGCTTGATGGAATCCTCTTTCCGTTCAATTTTGCACATCAATGAAGCCGTTTTGAATACCGCTTGATGCTTCCTCTTATTGGAAACCAGATAAGCAATTCCCGCAAGACCAAGAGCAAGCAATGAATGCCGTGCAGTGAATGTAACACCGCCTACTTTTAAACGGGGAAATGAATAATGGGCAATCAACTTCTTCATCACCTCTTCTTTTTCTAGGTGTTATTCTTTACCCACTTTAATCCCTGAGCACACTTTGCGATGTGCTGTGCTGGCATAAAAAAACCGGGGGAATGTTTACTCCCTCGGTCATGTATAAGTTTCACTGGATTATATTTTAACGGCGGCTTTTTTCCCCGCCTTTGCGTCCTGCTTCTTCACGGCTCATTTTTCCATCATCGGAATCATCACTTTGATTGCCCCGTGCCTCTCCGCCTTTTTCGCCGATTTCCTGATAGAATTCCTTGCCATGGCTGTCGGATGTCGCTTCTCCGCCTTTTTTACCAATCTCTTGATAGAATTCCTTATCATGATTTTCGGATGTCGCTTCTCCGCCTTTTTGGCCAATCTCTTGATAGAATTCTTTATCATGATTTTCGGAGGTTGCTTCTCCGCCTTTTTGGCCAATCTCTTGATAGAATTCCTTATCATGATTTTCGGATGTCGCTTCTCCGCCTTTTTGGCCAATCTCTTGATAGAATTCCTTATCATGATTTTTCGCTGTTGTTTCTCCACCTTTACGTCCTGCTTCTTCGCGACTCATTTTCTCATTGTTGTTAGCCATTAAAAATTCCTCCTTATTATTTGGATTTTCCATGTACTAGCTACATATGTCATGTACCCGCTTGAACAGCCATAAAACTAGATTCAGCTATAAACTTCAGATCGTTTTTTTTAGCGGCGGCTTTTTTCCCCGCCATTAAGTGTGATCATTTTTCAATTGGAATCACGTTGATCGGCTCTAGCCTCTCCGCCTTTTTTGCCGATTTCCTGATAGAATTCCTTATCATGATTTTCGGAAGTGGCCTCTCCGCCTTTTTGACCAATCTCTTGGAAAAATTCCTTATCATGATTTTTTGCTGTAGCTTCCCCGCCTTTGCGGCCAGCTTCTTCCCTGCTCATTTTTTCATTGTTGTTAGCCATTAAAACTCCTCCTTATTATTTGGATTTTTGATGAACTAGCTACAGTTTTATGTATACCCGATAGTTTTGATATAAAACTAGAATCTATTAAAACTTTTCCATTTTAAAAGGAAAAGCCTCATGGATGATATCACCCACGAGGCTCCCCGCTTATCCTTAACCTGACTTCGGAATCCCTTCTCGCAGGCGTTCTGGCAGCTCCACAAGGGTTTCATTCAAAGTATCCAATTTCGTTTCAATCCTATGAAGCAAATAAAGGGTAACAATGATCGGGAACCCAATATCACTGACAAACGGCAGGATTTGATCCACTTTTTCCACCTCTCTTCCAGGGTGACCTACAAAACCGTTCTTAGATGAGTTCCACTTCCTCGACATTCCGCTCGACAAGGCGTGCCGCTTTCAAATCGACGAAATCCCCTGAAGATGTGACGAACACGTTCCCCGCAATGATTTTTTCCATTGCCAGTTTAACCGTATTCACTTCGACCGGCTCCTTCGGATTATCAACGGAAATCGTCGCTGACTTTCCTTCCTCCGTAACGAAAATCAATTCCAGTACTTTAGCCATTTCCAATCACCTCCCCCGCTTCCGGCATCTTTCCAAATACCGTTTAGCCAATCAATGAATACATATCGACCCTGGTCACTTCACCCATTGGATAATTCTGCACACTTGTGATTGCAACAGCCGTCGAAAACAACTGATCCGCCGTCGCCTCGACCTTGATGTTCGAAAAGGTCCTCCGCTTGAAAACGAGAGCCCCTTTTTCATTTAACCCCGTCTCAAAATCGATCCGCAACGTACTTGAAACTGGAATCTGTTTTGCCATGCCATTCACCCCCTTTCACACTCTATATAAACTTTTACAGGATGAAAGTAGCATGATCTTGAAATTTTGCAGGGAAACGCAAAAAAGGCTCCCCATCATTTGGGCAGCACTAAAATCAGGAAATCCTTTTAATTATCTACTGGCATCATCCATTGTCTTCTTCTCTCACTAATAAATCCTTCTCAATCATGAGCGGTTTTTCTACAAAATTAATTCTTCTCATTATTTGTTGTATGACTCTCGGAAAAAAGTAAGCTCCAAAGAAAGCACAAATAAAAGCCTGTGACCAAGTTTTTAACCATGCAGATAAGAATTGATGATCATACCCCCTATTTATTGAGACTAATATGAATGAAATAAAAAAGGACATACAAAAAGCCATTAAACATGCATAAATAATATTTCTGTATTTAACGTTAATCTTCATTATTTTTCTGCTTCAACTCCATGATTTAATTTTAGATTCCAACTATATTTTATTTCTTCCATTTACATTAGTAAAACCAATTTTTATAATAGTTCTATTAGAATTACTAATGCAAAGGGGTAAGTTCGGTTGAATTCGTATTATGCTTTTATCAAAACCATAGAAACAGGCAGTTTTACAAAAGCGGCTGAAGAACTTGGCTATACGCAGTCCGCCATTAGCCAGATGGTCCATTCATTAGAGGAAGAGCTTTCCACCACTCTTATCTTACGTTCTCGAAAGGGTATTACACTGACACCAGATGGCGAGGAATTTTTGCCTTATATCAGGAAGATTTGCAATTCACATAGGGAACTGACTGAAAAGCATAAAGAGATGGAGGGACTGCAAAGCGGCCTTATTCGTATTGGTACCTTTTCCAGTGTTACATGTCATTGGATACCAGGATTGATCAAGGATTTTAAGGAACTTTATCCAACTGTACATTTCGAATTACATCAAGGAAATTATACGGAAATCTCAAACTGGATTAAAGAAGGCAGCGTAGACTTTGGCTTTGTGAATTCAAATGTTTCGGAATTAACTACGATTCCCTTGCAAGAAGATGAGATGGTGGCTGTGATGCCAGTAAATCACCCTTTAACATCATCCACAGTAGTCTCCTTGGAGGAATTGCTAAAAGATCCTTATATTCTGTTGGATGAGGGAGTGATACATGAACCATTAATGATTTTTAAACAGTACGATTTTGAACCTGATACACAATACCGGGTATATGATCCTTATGCGATTATGTCCATGATTGAACAAGGGCTTGGCATTTCGATTTTACCGAAACTGCTCTTACATAAATGTCCCTATAATATTGTAACGAAAAGCATCTCTCCTTCTATTATCCGAACCATTACTTTGGCGTATAAGGATAAAAGGGTATTGCCAATCGCCAGCAGGTATTTTATTGACTTTATCATTGAAAGGTATAGGGAAATCTAACGTTTTTGCTTTTATCTTATTTTCCCTTTACATTCTTTTTTTATAACTTACATTCCTGATGCGAAGTTAAATTGCAGCTGCCTTTAAATGGCATGTCATGTTCGGCTTTTCTGGGAAATAATAATCTCGAAAGGAAGTGGATGTTGATGTCATTAGAATGGTTTGACAGAGTAAGCGGGGAATTGCAGGATCATCTTAAATCAATTTGTGAGAAATACGATCGCAATGGCAGTATGATCGTGGAGCGCGGGTCTAAGCATCCACGCATCGAGTTTTATACTGAGCTGGAAGACGATGAGCGGGATTATTTTTCCTCGCTGTTTTTTGATCCGTATAATGAAGAATTTTATATGGAATCGTTCGATCCGGATTTAGGGCAGATCAGCAAGGTCATTCTTTCGGATATTGAAGATATCATCGATGCTGTCCATGAGAGCTTCCATAACTATTTGGAAGAAGATGAGGATGAGGATGATTACGATTATGCATATGAAATGGATATGGATGATGATAATGATGATTTGTATGATCCTGACGGCGAAAATTCCGATATATACGAAATCGATGTAGATTGGGAAACGCCTGAAGTGACTGCCTATATCCAGGATAATGAAGTGGAGGTCACCTACCAGTTCGGTATCATTCAGGAGACGGGTGATGGTGTGCTGAAACGGATCAATCGGATTCGGACAGCGGATGATGACCTGATAAAGGATGAAACGAATTTCATTTTCAGCAAGGAAGAAGCAAGCACGATCATCGCCATGATAGCCAGTCATATGGATTCACTTAGTGAAATGGAATAAAACCAACAAAACCTTGTCCATGATCATCATGGACAAGGTTTCATCATATAATAATCAGTTCATATACCTCTGATAATTGCGTGACCCGTTCCGAATCACTCGCTTCCTTTGCATGCTTGATTTCCTGAGGAAGAATATGGTTAAGGAGACTGGCCTCTTTACCGGATAGCTTATTGACGAGTTCTTCTTCCGAATGAAAGTGTCCGCTTTTGATTTTATTATATATTTCCTGCGCTTCAGGATATTGGTCCGTATAGTTAGACAATATCTCACGTAAGTAACCAATCGTACGATCCATCAAACCATCCCTCTCGAATGTTAGATTTTTGCTTACATGCTATACCTTCCCCCATTTTTTGATGATAAATTCCTGAAAAAAAAGATATCCAAGTCAATGGATACCCAATTAGTCTTCCTCCCAAAACAAATCATCCAATGTACGGGATAATGCTTTACAAATTCCGACACATAAACTTAATGAGGGGTTATACTTTCCGGATTCAATCAATCCTATCGTTTGCCTGGATACGCCGACAATCTTAGCCAGTTCTTCTTGTGACAAGTCCTTTTCTACTCTCGCAAGCTTCAGTTTTATATTTTTCAAGGGACAGCACCTACTATTTCTTATTATCTTAGCTATTTTTCATTCCGATTTTCTTCGCCAGCAAGTATATACCGCCAAAAAACAGAAGTAAAATCGGCAAATAGATCATGACGGATACAAACGATACCAATATAAAATACCATACGCCCTGGGAACTGCCATCGGCATAGGATACAGCACTATTCACGCCCATGAATATAGCGATGATAAGTGCTAAAGCAACTGCCCCAAGAACCGTCTTCTTGCTCATCGGTGTTTTGCTGTTGCGGTCATGCATCTCCACCTCATCCCAGAATACACCTAAGAAAATCGAACGAGCTAAGTAATACAGCCCCCCTCCAACAAGGATCGCGAATTCCAGATATAACTCCCCGCTGCCTGCACCATATTTATATAATTTGAAAAGTGCACTCGCCAGGCAAATGACCAAAATGACATAGTACATTTCTTTATAAATTTTATTTCTTACATTCTCAATCCGCTCATCCGTGATCTTTTTCGTTCGTTTAAATAGATTCATCTTTAATCGACCTCCATTTAATTCCATCGCTTCCCCTTATTATATGATTCATTTTACTTTTTGCAACATATATATTACATTTTATAATTTATAAATTGCATTATGTATAAAAAAAGGGACCCATACATCAAGTATGGATACCTATTTATGGCTTTACTCGTAAGTTTTGGGGATTTACTCGTGAATTCTAAGCATTTACTCGTGAGTTTTTGGGTTTTACTCGTGAATTTCAACGTTTTACTCGTGAATTCATCATTTTACAAGTATATTTCATCATGCTTAACAATTACTCTTCATTAAGATGATAGCAAAGTTGGACAACGCCAGAGGAAAAGCTTTTTGTATTAACCAGTGTTAGGTTCAATCTCTCCTTTATGTCAATAAACAAAGGTTTTCCTTCCCCTAAAATAACAGGGTGAACAGATAACCTGAATTCATCAACCAGCCCCAATCTTATAAAAGATGTAATAAGACTTGACCCGCCATAAAGCCAGATGTCTTTACCAGGCGTATTCTTTATTTTATTTACTTCTTCAACAATATCATCATTTATTGTCGTTACGT
The DNA here is from genome assembly GCF_046715815.1 of Peribacillus sp. S4. NCBI lineage: Bacteria > Bacillati > Bacillota > Bacilli > Caryophanales > Bacillaceae > Peribacillus > Peribacillus sp. S4. The sequence continues at coordinate 4,394,429 of NZ_CP175708.1, forward strand.
TATTATCCGTGCTTTTTTTCGTTTTAGAAAACATGAATTTTTGTTTGCCATGAACGATATTCCACATTTCTTTTTCAGTATCGGATCCCTCATTTTCTGGCGTATATTGCCCCCATAAATCATAGCTTTTTCTTCCATAAAAAATAGCATCAATTTGATTCAAGAAATCAATGAACCCCATATCAGAGTCCATAATGCACCAGTCGATTTCTCCTTTCGGCCCTTCAATAAATCCATCTAATGTAACTGCTAAATCTAAAATAATTCTTCTTGGTCTTTCATTAATGGTCATTCTTTAATCTCCTTCTTTTATAGAATTCCCCTTGTTGATCAGCGTTACTGCCCCTGACCGATACTGGACAAATACCTGCTGCTTTTAAGCATTCATTCTAAAGTTTTTTCCGTTTCTCTTACATGTAGTTTTATATTACAGCTTCTATCATAGTATTAAAAGATTGTATCAAAAACTAAGGAGACTTGCGATGAAAGCAATGGTATGCACGAAATACGGTTCACCCGATGTACTGGAACTCAAAGAGGTAGTAAAGCCAACCCCAAAGGACAACGAAATACTGGTAAAGGTTCACGCGGCAACAGTGGCTTCTGGGGACGTAAGAGTCCGGAGTTTCAATAGCCCTTTCTTATTATGGCTGCCGATGCGAATGTTCCTGGGCCTTAGAAAACCGCGAAAACCGATACTCGGAGTGGAGTTGTCCGGGGAGATAGAAGACACGGGGAGGAATGTAACAAAATTCAAAAAAGGCGACCAGATTTTTGCCATGACTGGAATGAATTTCGGGGCCCATGCCGAATACACATGCTTACCTGAAGACGGCCCAATCGCAATGAAGCCTGCCAATATGACCTATGAAGAAGCTGCCGCCGTTTCTTTTGGTGGAACGACAGCTCTGCATTTTTTCAGAAAAGCCAATATCCAGGACGGACAAAAAGTCCTCATCTATGGCGCATCCGGTTCGGTGGGCACTTCCGCGGTACAGCTGGCCAAATACTTTGGAACAGAAGTTACCGGAGTATGCAGTGCCGCTAATTTTGAATTGGTGAAATCATTGGGTGCCGATAAAGTAATTGATTATACGGAAGAGGATTTTTCGGAAAGACAAGAGCAATATGATATCATCTTTGATGCAGTCGGGAAAAGTTCGAAAGCCACATGCAAAAAAGCACTAACCCTGAACGGGCGATACGTGTCCGTTGAAGGACAGGGAATAGCAAAGGAACGTACGGAAGATTTACTATTTCTCAAAGAGCTCATCGAAACTGGAAAATTAAAATCGGTCATTGATAAACGCTACCCGCTGGAACAGATTCCCGAAGCTCATAAATACGTAGAGCTAGGACATAAAAAGGGAAATGTCGTGATAACTTTGGTTGATCATGATAGCCCCTGACAAATCAGAAATCCGCTCCCTTTCCGCCGACTGTCTGCCAAGCCTCCTCGACGCAAGCGTCTGTGGGGTCTCGGCAAGCCAGTTTTTCGGCAGGAGTGTCGCAAATTTCTTCCATCCATTGAGGATTACAAGAAGAAAACATGAAGGATAAACTAGTCTAAACATAATTGAGACTAGCCTACAGTTTTTTCAAGAAAACATTCCAGTTGATTTCAGAGATCCGCTCCCTTTCCGCCGACTGTCTGCCAAGCCTCCTCGGCGCATGCGCCTGTGGGGTCTTGGCTAGCCAGTTATTCGGCAGGTGTGTCGCAAATCTCTTCCATCCTTTAAGGGATTACAGAAAAAAACTTAAAGGATAATCTAGTCATAAACATAATTCGGGATGAGACTAGCCTACAGTTTTTCCAAGATAACATTTCAGATTATTGCAGAAACCCGTTCCCTTTCCACCGACTGTCTGCCAAGCATGCGCCTGTGGGGTCTTGGCTAACCGTTATTCGGCAAGTGTGTCGCAAATCTCTTCAACCCTTTAAGGAATACTGAAAAAAACTATGAAGAGTAATCTAGTTTACCTTTAAAATTTTGGTTCTGGGCGAGAGCAATTCGGAACTCCTTTTACCGGAAAGTTGATGGACCGCCAGACCCTACAATATTTCTTAAAAAAGAAGTTCCAGTGATTGGAACGTAAGGTACGAGACTCCTGCGGGAAAAGCGCGTCTAGGGGAGACCCCTCAGGCGCAAGCCGAGGAGGCTCCACGACCGCCCGCGGAAAGCGAGTGCCTGGAGTGGAAATCAACGTTATTATCGAATTAGACCCCCTTAAACACGAACATTAAATTATATTTATATTTTAATGTTCACTTTTATGTTGATTATCTTTCATTTGTTTGTTATATTAGCAAAGTAATAATCATACATATCATTACTCGTATATGCTCGGAAATATGGTCTGAGCGTTTCTACCTGGTTCCCAGTTAAAGAACTAGACTACGAGTTAAAGTATTCGGCCGCCCGCTTTTTGAGCAGCTAATGATTTAGCAATCGCTTCATTTTTGCTTGATTATCTATACTTTGGCTATCGTAGGTCTAGAAGGCAGCATTCATTCTGCCGTTCTGGACCTTTTTCTTTGACCACAACTGCGAGTGTTTCAAACAATTGGATAATTTGTTTTTAAGGAGAGAAAAAACATGTTAAAAAAGTACACTCTATTAGGAATCATTACTTTACTTTTCGTGTCGGTGATTGCAGCTTGCAGTTCCACTTCCAAAAATGAAACGGTCGAGAAAAAGACACAAAGGCCGATCATGATTCAAGGTCCAATGCCAATCGAAGCTGAAAATTTCGCGAAAAGGTTAAAAAATGTTAAAGAAGAAAAATCAGGGGATTTTGTATTTTACATTGGGACTTTAGACAATTATCCTGTAATCGTTGCAAAAACAGGTAAAGGGATGGAAAATACGGCTGCCGCTACAGCATTGGCCATTGAAAGATATAACCCTATTGCCATCATCAATCAAGGGACATCAGGCGGACATGATCCAAGCTTAGACGTTTTTGATATTGTTTTAGGAAAAAGAACGGTAAACCTAGGTTCATTAAAAACGGCAGATAAAACTGAAAACGAAGGAATCGATCCAACCGTTTGGAAACCAATGGACCTAATGGCTTCTGAAGGAAGTGCAGGAGAAGATCCTAATGCTGAAAAACCACGCTTCTACGAAGGAGATAAGGATTTACTTGCAGCTGCTCATGCAGTTAAAGATACTTACACAAAAGGTAAGGTTGTCGATGGTACTATCGGTTCTGCAGACGTTTGGAATAATGAAGTGGATCGAATTAAGTGGTTCCATACGAAATATGGTACATCTGTTGAAGAAATGGAAGGAGCTTCGGCAGCACAAATCGCCAAAGCTTACGATGTGCCCTTCCTAGGTATACGAGTGCTATCCAATAATAAAGTGAATGGCGGTAAATATAACCCTAATACAGCAGCAGCCAATCAAGAATATGTGTATGAAGTGGTCAAAAAATATATCTCTTCGATGCCAAGCAAATAAGATCGGGCTCGGAGCATATAGAATTAGAATCTTTTTGGTCAACTATCCCTATAATGAAAAAAAAGAAGAGCACATAATATGTGCTCTTCTTTTTTTCGCGGGTGCCCTAATTAGCTGACTATTGATTCTTCCTCCTTGCAAAAGGTTAAGCTGAGGCTATTCAACGTGTAAAGTCTAGCGGTGAAAATGAATAAATCGCTATAGTTATTTTCAACGTACTCTTCAATGATTGCCATCCCTTTTCTGAATCTATCAACTAATAAGTGCGTATAGTTTTCATCCCAGGTAAATCGGTTGATCCGTTTAAGTTCATCGGCCAATACTTGAAACTTAAATTCCTCAACAAGAAGCTTCAATTGATACAATTTATCTTTATTTAAACAAAAGCAATTATTTTCATTTTCATGATTTTCCCGGACGAATGTAATGAAACCATTTAAATTATCAGCTAACATATTCGCTATTTGCATCTCGAAGTTCATTTCCAACAGCTCCTCAATGTCTAAAATCTATATGAAGAGTGTATGATTTGAAATGATATTTTAACACCAACAATTCTTTTTCGAGATAGATTCCTTGTACATTTCCTTCTATGATAGAATTCACAAAAAAATTGCCCCCCTTCCTTCCAAGGGGACAATCTTACATCGAATCCAGAACTAAAGAGATAAGCAGGCCCGCAGCCGTGAATATGCCCGTGATCGGCCCTCCGTCTTCATATGCTTCAGGCATCATCGTTGAGGCGATCATGGCGATGATTCCCCCTCCCGCAAAGGCTGCCATCGCTGCCAGGACATAGTCCGGGGCATGATCGAGGAATAGATAGCCCGACATCGAGGAAAGTGCCGAAATGATCAGGACGGAAAACCACAGCAGCATGATTTTCTTCTTGGAGTAATCACTTTTGAGCAGACCTGTCGTACTTGAGAGCCCCTCCGGAATATTACTGATGAAGATGGCAATGACCAATAGCCAGCTTACCGAGCCGCCGCTTATTAAGCTTGCGCCAATCATGATCGACTCCGGTATGGCATCCATCACCGTCCCGATGAAAATGGCTAGGCCCGCTTCCTTCGAAGAGCTATTATTGGAGCGTTTCCTTTTATCCGCACCTTTTTTGGAAATAAGAAAATCCAAGGCAGTAAACACGGCGGCCCCTGCTATGAATCCGATCCCCGTCGCCCAGATTCCTCCATCACTCACCGAATCAGCAAGCAGCTCATATGCCGCGGCACCAATCAATACACCCGTACCAAAGGCCATAATATAGCCAATGATGTTTTTCTTTATCGGAATGAGGATGGCGGCAAGTGCGCCAAGCAGGACGGCAGAACCCGATACCCCTCCCCAAAAGACCGCATTCCACATAGAATTCCCCCATTTCCTTTTTATAGGATAGTGTACCCGGGTTGATGTTGGGGTAAACAAGGGACGCTTTTGGCTATTCCAGCAAAAAAAAGCAGGTATATTCGCTGCCTAGTTTTTGGGTATAGAATAGTAGAGTACTTATGAGTATCCTGCCCTTCTCTGCCTTATATGACTGATATTTGCGGTTTTCCTTCTTCTCTTTCACTAACCTTTTCGATTTTATCGACAAACATTTGAAAAACCTTTCTCTTTTCTTCCAGCTCTTTTATCGACTCTTTCAATTCGTTCAATTTTTGTTCAAAAGGTTTATGATAGAGCTCGCGGATGTTTCGAATTATTTCATCATTTATAGTGGATTGCACAACTTGTTTAGTAATATTGAATTTATAGGAATAAACCTGAAGGTCACGCTTAACTTCTTCATACTCTTTTTCTATCCCATTTAATACATCACTGATTTCTTCATTCCATTCGATTAAAGCCTTTTTCACATGTTCCTCCACCCTTATTCCCCCTCTTTAACTAACAAAAAATCCATCTCGCTAAAAACTTATTTTATCAAAAGAACATTTCGGTTTCTTTTCGGCTTAGTTACTTAACAAATAAGTTTTATTAAAAACAGATAACAGCTTACAACGAGTTATGAAACACTTTTGAAAAATCACATAGAATGGAACATGACAAATATGACCTATGGAGGTGTTCAGACTGATTCATACAGTTAAACCAGGTGAAACACTGACACAGATATCCAGGGACTATCGTACACCACTATCTGAAATCATCGCTGCTAACCCGACCATAAACCCTAATGTCATTTATCCTGGCCAACCCATTATGATCCCTGGTTTTCCTCCTCCTGATACCATTCCATTTCAGATCGATGTGTCCGTTAACAATCGTAAGCTAAGGCTGCTAAAAAATGGAGTATTGCAAAAGCAATACCCGATCGCCGTTGGAAGAATGCTGTTCGGTACACCGGTAGGAAAATTCATCATCATTAATAAAGCCCCCAACCCCGGAGGCCCATTCGGTACAATGTGGATGAGTCTATCCAAGGAGCATTACGGCATTCATGGAACGAACGATCCCAGCTCAATTGGTAAAGCCGTCTCAAAAGGCTGTATTCGCATGCATAATCGGGACGTGGAGGAATTATCAAGGATTGTTCCAATCGGGACACCGGTTACGATCCATCCTTAATGGATGATTAATAACTCTGGAGGTTTTTTATCAGAGATTGGTAGGTACGTATCATGAAGATAATGTGGAGACTGAAGAGGGCAGCCTGACGTCGGCTGTTCTTTTTTGTTTTGATTTTAAAAAACCGCTCCCTAAAAAGTAATTATTTTACAATTAAATTTTGCATGATATTATTAATAATTAAGTAGGCAAGAGCAAGAAAAGATACATCTAAGGAGTGAAAAATATGAAAAAGAAAATCATCATGTGGGTACTGGTGTTCTAGTAGCCACCATTCTTCTTGGGTCAGTAGGCATGACATTCTATAAATACGCTCCAACTGAAGGAAAAACAACTACTGAAACCATTGAATGATTTTACTTTTGATTTCTGTTTCAATAAAGCATGTTCCACATCGAAATGATATACATCATGAATCGCCATTAAACTGTGGCGGAACAAATTCGATGTCTAATTTATTTCCATTGCCAAGATGACTCCATCAACAAACAGTAACTCTGGCGGGCTTCATATTAATTAATAATGGAGGGGATTAGTGAATTGAGTCATTTTGTACATAACACCCTATCTGGACTTAAAAAATTGTTGGATAACAACGAACAAATGAAGACAATATCAGAGGAAGGTGAAGTTGGTAGCGTTTCTTGTTCTTTTAATGCTCCAATACAAACAACTGAAATTGAAATGTTTGAAAGGGAAAATAACATCAAGCTTCCTGAAGACTATAAGGCCTTCTTAACACTCCATAATGGGGCAAGAATATATGAATTGATCGCAGAAGACGATATTAACATAGGGGGCGGCCTCCATTTATTTAGTTTAGATGAAGTAAAGGAAGCTCAAGAACTTGAATTAATGGAGGGACTTGGGCTTCCTATTGGGCATTTATTGGGTGATTGTTATCTAATATTAGATACAGAAAAACTAAAGGTTGGGAATCCAAATTACCTTAATATTTTGGAGTTTACAGAACTTACATCTCTAAATCTTAATTTTGAAATCTTTTTAGACCGCTACATTATTTCACAAGGTGAAGTGTTTTGGAGCTGGCCTATATACACAGCTGAAAACTACTATAGAACTAGGTAAAAAAATAAAATAGCGATTGCTAATTAATGCAGTCGCTCTTTTTGAATATTATTTCGATTCGATTTCAAGTATCACTGTTTGTTTATTGTCGTTTTTGTTTGTTTGAGAAATATCACCTGCGATATCGTTATGTTCAAACTCTTCTTTAGAAGGTGAGGGAAAATAGTCATAGTGATACATAGTTTGAAATTTAGCTAGTTACAGAAAAAATGACAGGGGGTTCCCCCTGCCATCTCATTCAATTCATATTGATCGGCCAATAATAAAACACCAGTGTAACCATGATGATCATGACGCCGCTGATCATTAAATAGGCTGGGTATCTGCGGGTGATGTTCATTTCTTTTTGCTCGTCTATTTCAATCGGGGTTTGAAGGATATTTGCCTGAAACTCCCTTTCTTCGATGGTGATCGTTCCATACTTGGAGCCAATGATAAGTGCACCTATGCTTAAAATTAAACCAATGATGACAGGATTGAGGTAAACGGGAAGGCTGATTCCGAACATGCCGAGACTTTCTCCGAGTATCACGCCAACGAAGCCGAATACGATGCTCCAAAAGGCGCCTTCTTTCGTTACCTTCTTTGAGAATACGCTTGATATGGCAATCGGTCCCCATGATGCCGCAAATAGTGTAGCCGCAAAGTAGCCAATCCACATGACGGCAGGCGGCTGGAACAAGCCAATCAATAGAATGATCAAGCTGATCACGACCATGGATATGCGGCTGGCCCGTAATAGATGATGATCTGTGTATTCCTTTTTCCGTGATTGTTCCATGATATCCCGTGTTATGCTGCTTCCTATAATCTGAAGGAAGCTCGAACAGGATGATAAGGCCGCAGCCATGATGCCGCTGACGATGATGACTCCAAGCCATGTCGGGACAATATTCATCGCTGCCCAAATGAATACCTTTTCCGTCGGGGCGATATCCGCTTTAATGGTGGTGATTGTCGATATGCTGATATGGAGAAACAAATAGACGGTCAAAATGGATATCGTTGCCCAAACGCCGGCCCGGATGGCTACGTGTTCATTTCTGGCCATTAAATATCGGCTGCTTTGCCATGGACTCACGGCAATGACAATGCCCCAGACCAAGCCCATGATGACGGCCCAGGCCAATGCTTCCCAAGGAGTGCCCATCGTTGCTGCAGGTCCGGTAATGCCATGCCAGCTTAATAAATCAGGTCGTTCAGCCAGGTTTGCCGCTTTCGTAACGGCATCAGGAAACCCGCCTGCGGATTTGATGATATAAGGAAAACTAAGATATGTTGCGATCGAGAATAAAAAGAACATCACCGTATCATTGACCATGACCCCCTTCGCTCCTGAGAGAATGGTGAAGGATGAATACACGACCCACATGATCACCAGAGCCATTGGATAGGAAACACCAGAAACCTCGGCCAATAAAACGGCTGCCCCTTGAGTAACGGCAACCAAGTATGCAGCGATTCCGAGAATCGTCGTGATCGCAGCCGCCAGCCTTACCTTCTTAGAATGAAAGCGGTTACCAAAAAATTCAGGAACGGTCAATGATTTGCTTCTTCTTAAATACCTGCCAAAAAGGAACACTCCGAATATATAGCCGCTTGCATTAAAAATAACGAGGATAAGCAGCAGGATCGGATACCCTTCATAGGAAAATCCCGCTTCTCCCATGAAAGATACCGTACTTAGGAAAGAGGCAACAAGCGTACCCGTAATCATCAATGTGTTTCCGCTTCGTCCAGAAACATAGTATTCCTCTGAGCTTTTCACTTTCCTGAATAAAAAGATGCCGATCGAGACGTATACACAAAAGGATATGATAATACCAAGGAGAAAGGCCACTTACATCCCCACCTTTTCAATCGGATCTTTTGCCTTTATTTCTTCTTGATTTCTTTTCATTCTTACTAGGAAAACCTTCGTGATCCACCCCATGACAATTAAGGAACCTCCATAGCTTAAAGAGAAAATCAGCTCACCCATTTCTTGACCCCCTTATCAAAATAAAAATAATCAATCATTAAATATGCAATATCCATACCAAGTTTTTGAATATTCAGATTTTAAAGAGGTTAATTTATTATTAATCGTCCTGATAGCTAAATTGGTATTTGCCCAGTTTGCGCATGATCGTCGTTTGGCTGACCTCCAGGGCCTTGGCCATTTTTCTGGTTGATTTATAGGTGGAAAGGGCCTGTGACAATAATTGCTTTTCCGTTTCCTCTAACGCTTTTTTCAATGGAATGATTCCTGTTAAATTGACCAGTGCCGTATCTTTGTAGGTTAAATCGGAAGGCAAATCCTCTATCGTTACGATAGGCTTTCTAGCCGTCACGACGATTTGTTCAATTACATTTTCCAACTCCCGAACATTGCCCGGGTAATCCTGCAGCTGCAGAATTAACTTGGAATGATCATCTATCGTGATGGATTGACCGTATTTTTCATTGAACTTCTTCAGAAAATAATCGGTTAATAATAAGATATCTTCCTTCCGCTCACGCAGCTGCGGTATTTCCATTGGAACGACATGCAGCCGATAGTATAGATCTTCACGAAATTGATTATTCTTGATCATTTGCTTCAAGTCTTTATTCGTGGCGGAGATGATGCGAATATTTACCTTTTTCTCCTTCGTTCCTCCCACCTTCATGAATGTTCTGTCCTGGACCAAATGCAGGATTTTCACTTGGATGTCGAGCGGCATTTCCCCGATTTCATCAAGAAACAACGTGCCGCCATCAGCACTCTCAACAAGCCCCTTTTTCCCGTGCTTATTAGCTCCCGTAAATGCACCGCTTTCGTAGCCAAATAGCTCGGACTCAATTAAAGCCGATGGAATCGCGCCGCAATTCACTTGAATGAAATTCTTATCCTTTCTGCTGCTGAGATCATGAATGACCCTTGCTAAAACCCCTTTTCCGACTCCGGTTTCTCCATGGATGAAGATCGAGGAATCCATCGGAGCGACTTTTTCAGCTAACTCAAAAACCTTTACCATCTTATCCGAATTTGTAATGAAGTTATTGAACGAAACGGTTCTCGAATTTTCATGCTGGGCCCGCTGGTTCCTAAGGTTCACTCTGTTCAATTGACTCTTCATCTCAACCAATTCGGTGATATCCCTGGAGTTCGAAACAATTCTATATAAGTTCCCCTCCTCATCAAAAATCGGCTTCGCTGTGCTGAATACCGTCAATCCATGCGGATAGGTTTGCTCCGCCGAATGGATTGCTTTCGTTTTCATCGTTTTTAATGTAACCGAGTTGACGATCAATCCCTTTTCAACCAACTCATTAATGTTCTTATTAATAAAGGCCTCCGGCGGCAGCCCTGTAAGCTTCTTGCACGCCTCACTCACGAATAACGTATCCCCATTCGCATCCGTCACGAAAATTTCATCATAGCTGGAATGCAGGATTTGCGTGAGCTCCTTTACCTTCTTTCTTGTCACCTCCAGCTCTTTCTTTAGTGATTCATTTAGACTGATTAAGCTCTTCATCTTCTTTTTAAGCAGCATTTCCCTGACTTCGGAGATCGGATAGCAGCTATATTGGTTATCGCCATGTCGAATCACAAAATCATAGGTGCTCATATCCTCTTCACTAAGCTTATCTAAATCATCAACGACGACAAACGATGAATTAAGATAAGCCGTGATTTCCTGATTTTGACCATCGCTATCCAATCTCTTCAAAAAGAAACCTTCCTCCAATATGCCGAGGATCTCCAAGTGATTTTTCATGACAATAAAAGGCGAAGAATTAATTTTCAATAATGCTTTCACATCCAAAATAGAAATATCGGAAAATACAATTAGTGATTCCTTTTTTACTTCCATCACATCACCCCATATTTTGATTTCGAACCGATTTTGTTACACTTTTTGATACAAAAAAGAAATAAGTATCATTTTCATAAGCGACGAATGTCTCTAAATCAACAAATTCAGAACTGAACCTTTTATGAATCACCACTTTCCAAAAAAGGTTCACTTATCTATATATAAAATACGATACTCATGAGCCATACCCTTTTTATCCAAGTAAAATAACGAATATGAAACCACATTCCCCCAAACGGCATGGTTATTGCATATTGAACCTGTATAGAGATAGGTAGAGGCGGTTGCCCTCTATACTCTCATTCTATCTAACATTAGGGAGTGGTCATGGATATGGCTCAATTCAAGAATCTGTTTACCCAATTAACGATCGGTTCTACTGAATTAAAAAACCGGATCTTAAGTACAGCACATCAAACAAATCATGTCACGGACGGAATCCCCACTTCGGATATGGTTGCCTATCATGAAGCCCGTGCTAAAGGGGGCGTCGGATTGATCATCCTTGAAGCGGCATCGGTACATCCATCCGGCATGCTTACGTCCAAAACGATCGCAGGCTATGACCGGAGAATTGTCGATGCCTACAAAGAGCTTTCCGAAACGCTTCATATGTATGGAACGAAGGTTTTCTCGCAGCTATTCCATGGCGGACGGGAAGTCGTATCGAGCGACTACCGAAATGCGGCATGGGCGCCATCGGCCGTTCCCAGCCTGCGCTTCGGTGTGATGCCAAAACCAATGAGCTTGGAGGATATTGACGGAGTGATTGAAGGGTTCGCCCATTCAGCACAGCTGGCAAAGGAAGGCGGACTTGATGGAGTGGAAATTTGCTGTTCACACGGATATCTTCCTGCCCAGTTTTGGTCAGTGCATACAAATAAGCGTACGGATCACTATGGCGGGTCTTTTGAAAATCGGATGCGATTCATCGTGGAAATATTGGAGAAGGTATGGGAAAGAGTCGGGGAAGACTTTACCGTCGGCATTCGCATGAGCTCAGATGAACTGACGATGGACGGGACAACAATGAAGGATTCCGTGCAAATCGTCGAATATCTTGCAGAAAAAGTCCGATTGGATTTCATTAATGTCACTGCCGGAGATTCAAGTACCTTTGAGGGATCAACCCATATCGTGCCGCCATCACCGATAAAGCACGCATACCTATCTCCACATGGATTCAAAATCAGGATGGCAGGAGCCGTACCGGTCTTTGTCGGCAATCGAATCGTCGACCCCGTTGAAGCGGAACAGATCGTATCCACCGGAAAAGCCGATGTCGTCGGAATGACCAGGGCCTTAATCGTCGACCCAGACATGCCCAACAAGGCAAAAGATGGCGACCTGCAGGCAATCGATGCATGCGTAGGCTGTTTACAAGCCTGTATCGGTCACTATCATAAAGGACTGCCGATTGGCTGTGTCCAAAACCCGACAACAGGTAAAGAAGCATGGATTTTACCAGAATTAAAGAAAACGAGAAACAAACAAAATGTCCTCGTGATCGGCGCAGGACCTGGCGGATTACAGGCAGCCATAACCGCGGACTACCTAGGTCATTCCGTTACACTGATCGATCAAAGCAAATCAATCGGCGGCCTGCTTCGCACCATGCGCAAAGCCCCAATGAGGCATGAACTCGCAGAATCGATGCTCGATAACTATTCTCGGAAACTAATGAGAAGCAATATAAATGTGCAATTAGGCAAAACGGCCACCGCCCAGGAAATATCCGAATCAAACCCGGACGCCATCATCTGTGCAACAGGCTCACGGCCCTATACACCAGCCATCGAAGGAATCGATGACCCACGAATCATCATGAGTGATGACCTCTTCAACTCAACCAAAAAAGTGGGGGACAACGTACTCGTATTTGACTTCGGCGGCGACTGGCCCGGCATGGAAGCAGCCATCTATCTAGCCGAAAAAGGCCACCAAGTAACACTCATATCATCCAGACTGCACATCGGCGAAACCGTCCACCAATATCTCAGGAACGAATACCTAAAAAAACTATACAACCTAAACGTCACACTCCTACCCCATTACGACATCGGGGCAATCAAAGAAAATCACGTCATCATCCGGAACCTATTCACACAACAAAAACAAGAACTAACCAACTGGGACTCCATCGTCCTCTCCCTTGGCCGCATTCCCAACACAGAACTATTCGAAGAAATGAAAGGCCATGCGCCCATTGTGAAACAGATTGGGGATTGTCTTGGACCGCGGACTATTGAGGAAGCTACGCATGAAGGGATGATGAGTGTGATTAGTTTATAGGAGGGGAGAGACATTCCTTGGGGGATGTCTCTTTCTTTTGATGATATAGGTCTGACACGACCTGCTTATTATTTTTATCTTCTTGTCTAACACTTTAAACCAACTATTATATACTCTATTTTTTTCTCTTTATCTCCAATTCAATTCCTTTTTATTCTTTAAAATGTATTATTTTCAATCCATTTTGTATATAATACTATACATAAGAGGTGTAGAATTTGAAAAGAGGAAAAGTAAAAAACAACGTGAGATATTATCGAAGATTACATGATTTTACTCAAGAAGAACTTTCGGATCGAATAGGTGTACACAGACAAACCATCGTTGCTTTGGAAAAACAAAAATACGAACCCTCAATAGGAATTGTTTTAATGCTCTCTGCTGTATTAAATGAACCAATCGATAAATTATTCTTTTTAGAAGAAAAAACAGATTAAATTCAGGAGGGATCTTTATGCGTTTGAAAAAGTGGATGCTTTTAGTTGGTTATATGTGCTTATTCTTAGGCTTTGGATATTCATGTTATTCAATTTTTGTAGATGAAACAGGAAGTAATTTCTGGATTATGTGGGGGATAGCTTCTCTTGTTATGGGTTATCAAGTAATTAATTTCTTAGTCAAGAAAAAAAACGATAAGTGGAACGATAGTTACGTTGTTGCAGATCAACGTGTTTTTCGTAAAATTTTAGTTTCTCTCTCTATATCATATGTTTTTATTCTGATTTTTTTATTGGTAGGAACAATTGGATTCTATAATGATTTCATTTCAGGCTATAATATTTTGGTCGGAGCTATTATTTCAAGTTTGTTGGTTTTTATGATTTCTCAAATTGTGCAACGCTTTGTACACTAATCCAAATAAAACTTCATATAGGTTGTAAAAAAGTTAGTAAATCCTCCCTTATAGAATTGTAAGGTAAAAAATTATAAGGAGGATTTTAAATGACAATCATTAAACCATTATCTTTAAATGCGCTAGAAAAACAATCGTTTAAAGAGAAAATCCAGGAAAAAGTAACATCCCAATTTAATCTAGCAGCTGACTTTGGTAAGTTGCAGGCAAACGAAATTGATTATTCTGTGTTAAATGAAGGCAAAGTTGCAAAAATGGAAAGTACGATTGGTAAGCAATTTACTATTCCTGTGAAAACACACGAAGGATTAGATGGTGAAGTACATTACACCGAAGTAAATGGGTCCTACCTTTATAACGTTGCAACTAAAACGACAGATGATAAGCTATTAGCAGATCTTCGTAAACTTGCTAATTCAAATGAGGAATTTAACAAACTATCAAAGCACATTACTAAAGATGGTTATACTCTAAACAATGATGAAGAGTATGTAATTCAGAACACCAAGTATTTAGAAGATAAAGAAGGTAAAGTACTTTCAGACTCCCTAAGTATGTTTTCTATTCCTTTATACCAAAAGGAAAATTTAGTTGGTATGCTATCTATTGATGAAAGTAATATGAAACCAGTTATTTTAATTGGTAATGAAAGATTATTTGTTCATGAAAATGGAGAAATCGTAACAATCCAGGCAGGTTCTTGTTCTCTATCATGGGCAGCATGTATGAACAAACAATTAGGATGTTCTACTTGGAATAGTTGTTTAATAATATATGGAAGTTGTCTTGGTGCGTGCTGTACCTGTCTAAATCCACTTTCTTGTATTGTATGTGCAGTATGTGCAGTTGCAGTTGTAGGTGCTGCATGGACCTGCAGAATGTGTGTTCCAGGTGCCGCAAGACCAAAAGAATGTCCAAAATAATTTTCAGAGACTGTCTAGTTTAGACAGTCTCTTTTTCTATTTTAAAATACTAAAAAACTAAATTAAGAAATCACTAAAATGGTTGTTTTATTTGTGACTTTCGGACTTTAAGAAGAGAAGGGGGAAATCCTAATATTCTGGTTGTACTGCAGGAAACAATTGAAATGTGGATAGTTATATTTTCAAATCCCGATTACTACCCATTTGAGCTGTTAACTATCCTATTATCCTTAGGTTAAAAAAGGAACATTAACAAACATATGCTCCAATTATTTCTTTCTATAAAATAGGAGCAAATAACCAATTAAAGTATTATTTAACTAAATAACAAACAATGTTATAGATGTTAAGGAGGATATAAAATGAATAAAGATTTATATGAATTGGTGAGTGAAGCTAAGTCTAAACCTCATAATTTAGAGCCGGTTATCTTTTTATTTCAACCCAAGATTCTAAAATCATTATTTCAAACAAAACAACAAGAAAGAGAAGATTTAACTCAAGAATTAGTTATTTTGATTATTAAAATCATTAATAGATACGACGTTGATAAAACTCCAGGATTTTTTGAGTTTCAAACTAAATATCACAAAAAGAAATAAAATGGAGGGGATCTTAAATGGAAACTTACACGACCCTTGTTAATATAATTGGTAATTTCGGATTTCCAATCTTTGTTGCCTTATATCTTTTTATTAGGTTCGAAAAAAAGTTGGAAAAGCTTGAAAAAGCTATTGTGGAATTAGGAAATAATATTCGAGGTGAGAGGAAATGAATCCTAATATTTTCAAGTGTTTTTGCAAAGTAAGAAATACACAAACATTTATCACAAAATGTTTAGATGACAACTCACTCTCCAATGAAGACAGAGATTTTCTGATTGATTTAGTTCAACGGACATCAAAAATCTCTAATAAAATAGAACAGTATTATCCACAAAAAGGAGGTGATGATAATGATTAAATCTGATTGTTGCAGCAATCAACTTTTCGAGTTTGAAGATAACAATAAGAAGTTTATAAATAGTAAGATTATAAAATCCTTTTTAAAAGAAGAAAAAAATTATGCACTGTATAAAAAAGCCATATGTACTCCTTCAATCAAAAATAAGAATAAATTAGATGAAGAATTCAAAAAACATTTATTCTATATTCGTTTTGTATCGCTCATATCCAAAACTATACATTTTACAGCAGTTAAATACGATATAAGTATTAACGATCAAAATAAAAATTTTCCTATCATTCTAAATGCTGAAAATGATGAGTCTATCCCCTTATTAAACACGATTGAAGTTAAAGAAGAAGGATATGAAAAGATTTATAATGAAGATGCTGAAACCATCGAAGATATTACCTCAGATAAGGAAATCGCCAACGCTCTTTCTCAATTAACCAATACTCAAAAGAAAACACTAAAGTTAAAATATGTTGATAATTTGGCATTTAAAGAAATAGCAGTAATAATGAACGTTTCGCAGCAGGCAGTTTCTAAAAACCACAAACTAGCAATTAATAAATTAAGGAACCTCCTTCAAAAAAAATAGTTGCTTGTCCCCTCATTCTGCCTGCAACCACATTCCCCTTGGAAACCACAAAAATAAGCTCCCATATTAATGCGAATGAAATTTCAGATCTTTTTTTAATAGATGTTTTTCATTTTAGTTTCCTAACTGCTGAAAGTCCTTGGCTTACAACCCGAAAAAAATAAAAATATAGACTAAGTTTGGAGATGGCCATTAAACTGCAGTACCTTTTTATGCTAGGAATACGGTTTACTACACCAATTATTAAGACCAACAATAAGGAGTTAGAGACATTCCTTTTGGGAATGTCTCTTTTTGAGGATGGTTTCTTTTTATTTAGCCTTCCGCTCAAAGTGATAATGAAGTCGATATTCACAAATATCCTTGGTCATATCAAACAAAACCCTCTGGTCTTCTGGTCTGACATTAAAGTTCAGCTTAAAAATATCGTCTTCGTAAGAAATTAACCCTTTAGAGCTGCCACTCCACTTAGCCATAGGCATAGTTGCAATCAACTTGCTAACCCCATCTTTATCGTAATGCCATAGCTTTTTAGATGATTTATCAGCAAAGTCGATTTGTTTTCGATACTCTGTTTCTGTTAAGTAGCTATGAAAGAATGGTGCTGCTTCCTCAGAGGTGATTGACTTGAACCAACTATACTCTCCACGCTCTAGCATCGCTAGCAGAACGACCATCTTATAGCTCTATCAACCAAGATGTGACCATAACTTTGAGGAGCAGTGTCAAAAACATCCCTAAAATGATACATCAAAATGACTTTAGTACGCTAATACTTCCCCCGCTCATAAAAATACTAAGCATTTAAATAAGTAAAAAGGATAATGTAATTTTAGGAGGTTGAAAAAGGGCAAAAAAATGACTTTTCTGTAATCTGTATGAAAGTCATTTTACAATTGTCAACTGCTTTTTACTTTTAATTTCAGTAAAAAAAGTGTTATATTTCCCCGAAGAATTCCATTCTCCTGCCACAATAATTAAATGATTTCTATTCTCATAAACGCTCTTTCTAATTTCTTTAAACAGTCTTTCATCACCAAACTTTACAATAAAGGTATACTCTTTCCCGTTTGGCAGACAAACAAGGGCAATTTCATTTCTGTCGGAACTATAATACCTATACTTTAATTCAATTAATCTCCAACCAAATACGCCCTTGGGATACATATAAGCACTTCTTTCATCTAACAACATTTGACCAATTATTTTTCCGTTATATAAGTCTGAACTATCATATGATTTACACATAGAATAAATCTGACGAATTGTATGTATTGGTTTTGGTGCAACTTCTCCTGTTCCATGCTCTCCCGGAATCTCACTTTTGGACTGTGGTTTACTTGGCATAGTTAACGAAAACAATGCATTTTCAAAATCAAATCCATTTTCATCATATAAATCATGTTGAAATCTACTTGTTCTATATGGACATCCCTTTACATGGGTATGTGATTTAATTGCTGCAAAATATGCTTTCGATACTCCATCAAGATTACGTACATACATATGAGCATCGCAGTCCTTATTAGGACAATAAAAGCGTATACTTTTATCCTGTCTTAGTGCGTCTCTTGCCAGTAGTTTATGTTCTCTAGCAGCATCTTTAAAAACGTACATTGCCATTTTCATCTCTCCCATCTTGCCAAACACTTAAATAGTATGGTTCTGGTGCAAAAACCAAGACAACTAGAAAAAGTTGTAGGTTCACTTTCAGAAAGTCCCTTAGTAGTTATCCTTAACAGTCTATGTTTGAATTCCACTTCATTTTGGGCACACTTCTAACGCAACCATTTTACCATATATTAGTACAATATATCATTTTAGACCAACCCTAGAGCAAGTAAAATGATATTATGTAGTTGAAGCCTTACGCAATATACGTAAGAGCTTCACAGAAAAGGTTTCTATTGAATTTATCGTGGTTGTCTCATACTCTCGATTTCCTCTTTCATCTCATCTATGCTAGTCTCAGGAGTTTTATGATACTTCGTTCTATCGTCGACTTTTAATCGGTCAGTTAATAATTCGACCGACTGCAGCACCATTTTAGCCGCTTTAGACGATTTATTTTTTAAGACAGCCGCCTAGATCGATCATAACGTCGACTACTTCCGGTATTCGTGACATCGTATTTCGGTAATTCTAACGTTTGATTCATCTTTAAATTCGATGTTCTGACACCCTCTATATAACCTTTGACGTGTAACTGCAATTGAATCGGCAACTTCATCTAACGTAAGGCTGTCATTTTTCGGTGAGCAAGTAATTGAATGCCACGTATTGCTCAGGTTTTAACGGTTTACTCATTAGTTATCAACCTCCATCATTAAATTGACTAATGTTCGAAAACATAAAAAACCACCATACAAAAGTATAGTGGTTCAAAGCAAACCAAGCACTTCTCTAAATACTTTAGACGGTTGGTGTATTAGAAAATCTGTACCCAATACTCGTTCCTGACTATCATTTCTAACGGATAAGGTTTGTTTCTCTTTGTCCAACCTGATTTCGATTCCTTTAAACGAGAAAGTCCCTACTCCTAAGGCTTCATCTAAAACCTTGTTATCCAGGTTAATCTCTATCTGATCAGAAATCCTTCTGAGCATCCTCCAAAGTGTGGTTTCCTGTTTGTTTTTCATGTACAGCTCTGGCAGCTCTTTCGCCTCGTTTAGTAAAGAAAGAGTTGTCATCATATACGTTGCTATGCCATATTTTACAGGACGGATAACCTGCTTTGTATTTTTCCAAACCTCCACAAAGAAACGGACAGAATCTCCTTCAGTAGCAATTCGCTTGATTTCTCCATACTCTCTAACACCGTTCTCCCCAAGCCCTGAAGTCATATAAAGTGCGACATATTTTGCTTCTTGCCAGCCCTTTTTTAGGCTATTAACAGAAATCTGATAGTAGCCCTGCTGAATAAAGTCTCGATAAATTGCTTCGTTCGAAACCGTCCCGACAAGTACTTTTTCTTCTAATGTTGATTCCCATTCCTCTTTCGTTCCCCTAGGTAATATCCCTTCACGCTGAATTTCCTCAGGACTTTTTTCAATGAGGCACTCTAGGAATCGCTCGACCATATCGGTAGCGTTTGGCAAAAATGGCAACCCGCCAATATTGACTTGATCTATACTTTTATAAAAATGATGGTCTTCATAACTTTGCTCATTTGACCAAGGAAATAACACATACGCTCCAAAGGCTGTCCGCTCATATGGACCATTACTCATGGAAACGAGCGAATCCCTATAGCGGTGCATCGTATTAATATCGTCTTCCACCGGTCCCGGCGTTTTATAACGGGATTGATAATAGCTTTCAGGTTGTGCATAATCAATTCGGTATTTGGCATCAAATACATAATTATAGCGGTGATTCTTGCCTTTTTTCTCAATCGTCAACATCGAGTCAGGCTTTTGAGGAATGGTCGGTAAATCTTTCTCATATTTTTGATAGATTAGTTCAATCCTTTCCTTAGTTACTGGGTGCTCAAAGACTCGTTTAGCAGTTCGGTTCGCCTCTAAATTCACAAACAGCCCATCACGGTTTACACTGACAATATCCTGACTCAACAGGGTATATTTACTGCTCAAAATTTGTCCTAGCTTTAAAAAAGTCCAGTATTCATATAAAGTAGCAACATCCTTTACAGACATTTGATAGAGCTTCCCTTGCAGCATAAGCCCTTTTGAGACCGTTAAATAAATTTGAAAAGCATCTCGATAACCTGGTGCCATTTGCAGTACCAAGCTCATCACCGATCGATCTAGCCTGCCAATCGAGCGCCAAAAGACATTGTTCTTCCTTGACTCAAGCTGCTGTTTCATTTGATTCAGCCGTAACAGAAGTTCCGTATCAGGTACTTCCTTCCAGCGCTTATTCTTATTCATTAAAGCGCCTAACAAATCATCAAACTTATGAATCAGTCTTTCCATCATCCATTTTACATAACGATTTTCCATCGTATCGTAACGAAGCTCTTTTTTAGGCTTAACCCCTTCACGAGGCATCATCGTTTTCCCATGAATTCTAATTCCATTCTCCACTTCCATAAAAGATTGACTGCGTTTTTGCAAATACTTCCGTGTATTAGAATCAGTCTTGCTGAGCTGATCACCGCGCGCTTTTACATATGATGTTTCTAATATATGATGCGGCTGCCTCTCGATTCGATTTACAGCCTGAATAAACTGCTTAAAATGCTTCGTCATCAAACGATAGAATTCAGCCCTGCTTGGCTTGCCCTCAAGCTTGATGCTTGCCCCTAAATACGTTTTCCGGATAAAGTGAAAAGCCAAGTTGTAAATCTCATCATTCACTTCCTCAAGCAGCTGTCGATAATCTTTCTGATAATCCAATTTAACCGGAAATATTTCAAGTGTGACTTCCACTAACGTTTGTGCACCTGAACGAACTTCAAAAGTCGTATACCCTACCTCATTTTGAAATTGAAGATTCCCTGTTAAAAGCGACATTCCACTCAATTCCATTCGAGATATTGCCTGGCGTAATATAGGATGTTCATGATAAAAGTCCAGTTCCTGATTTTGTTTTGAAATGATAAGAACTTGATATGTTCCATTTTCAAAGAAAATTGGCCGCATCTGCTGGGAATCAGTTAACTTTCCTGTTTCGATATCATAGACTTCAACACTTTGAACGTCTTCTCCTGAAACAGAAAATTGCATGACATCATGATAATCCATCTTTCGATACTGCTTTAACCCCTCATACCGGTGATGATACGGCTTTCCCTTAATCACCAATGAAAATGCCTCTGCCTCTATTTTGACCAAGTCGACATCATCAGGAGATCCAGAAGGATGTAAAGCCATCTTGTAACCTCCTAAGCATCTCTACTACCTTACCGGTACTTTTCGGATATCTCGCCGTACGTATACTGATTTCATTACTTTCCTCATCATCAATATATTCTTTTGTAGTAAACAAACGATATAAACCCTCTAATAACCTTTGTACCCGGGTATCACTACCTGAAATGCGCGGCAGGATCTTTTGTAAAATACAATGATCAAATGCATTCTCAAAACTCATCAATTCACTGTCTTCGTTATAAGCAAGATAAAAACAGATCTCATCCCGAACACGATAACCGATATGGGCATTGGTAAGCAGCAACGATTTATTGATATCTTCCAATTCTGCGGTAACCTTTTTAACAAGCTCCTGATTCCCCAAATAAAGATCCTTCAAGTGCAAATATTTCGACCTGAACATATGATCCTGAACCAATTTTGGTTCCACTTCCACCTGCTCTTCCAAAAATGCAAGATTCGATAGCTCCACCCGGTTGAACTCAATCGTATTAGCCCGGTCGAGCACCTTTTTACTAAAAGGATGTGTCGTTTCATCCATATTGACCGTCCCAATAACATAAAGGTTCACTGGCAGTCTAATATCCCGCTTAGCCATTTCCGCAGAAAGAAGAGCAGACGTAACCATCTTCCCATCCTCCCACTTACGGCTCTCCATCACGCTCAACACATCGCTAAAATAATGCTCCACCCGTGCTAAATTCATCTCATCCAACAATACAAAATAAGGATCATCCGGATTCTGTTCCGCTTTTTCAATCACAGTCGTAAACGGACCTGGCTTAAAGTCTCCCTTAATATCCACATACCCAAGTAAATCCGAACCATCATTCCAATCCGGACGAATCGGAATCAACGTAAATTGCCCATTATCCTCTGTAGCCCCCACGCTCTCCGCAAACCACTGAACAATCTTCGTCTTCCCTGTACCAGAAATACCGGAAAGGATAACAAATGGCTTTGTTTTCAGAGATAAAAATAAGTTCATTACTTCTTCTAAAGTGTAGGAAAAACCTTTTGCTGTAATGTAAGAATGGATGTGGTTGATTAGTTCTTTGTTAGATAAAAAAGTATAGAAGCTTTCCTTCACTTCATCTTTAGTACCACTTTCAATCAACTCTTTAACATAATTAAAACCAGTATTTGATATTTCAAAGATTGTCGAAGACCCCATAACTTGATTACTCCCTTTAATATCAAGGTTCCTTTTGAAATCACGTCCTTCGTATTGAATAGGAGAATCAAGAGCCTCAATCCAATCAACCCCAACCCTCTGTCTCCAATTCCCCCCACCTACATTGATAAACTTTTTCGCTTCTTCTTCTTCATAAAATTTTTTATTCACCTTACCAAACCCTAAAAATCCTTTAGCACCAGTATAGGCTATAATATAATCTCCTATGGAAATTTGGTTTATTACATTTAAGTTTCGAGTGATGGAAGACAAATCCTCTTTACCCTTTTCATATTGCATCGCTGCAACATTTAACTTTTTTGATTCTTTCCAGACTTCAGAATGGCTTATATAGGAAACATTGAATAGCCAATATCTTTTGTCACGTTCTTCTGACTTTCCCGTTACCTTCTTATAAATCCATTCCAACTCTTTAATTGTATTACCCATTTTCTTAGAGAAATCCGCACACTTTAGTACATCAGCCTTATCAAATACCTTACCTACTCGAATCCAGTCCTGCCCACTAGCTAAAGCTTCCAATAAACTCTCTTTTATGATTTTATTATTTATAAACTCTTCAAGAGTCTTATATTCTAAATAACCTTCATCTGTCTCCTTATTTGTCCAAACTCTGTACTCTGAAGGATTGATGCCTTTCTCTTTTATCCATTCCTCAACCGACAATATCCAATCATTATGTTGTTTTCTCAGTTCAACAAGGTTTCCATTTTTATAGGCATGCCATTCAAGATAAACTCTAAGGTTGGTTTTACTAATCATGGCTGCAATACATGATGGATGCTCCAATAGTTGTTCGTCCTTTATCCTTGACCAGAATCTTTTGGATAGGTTGCCACTGTTTTGCCATTTTTCAGTATTCTCTACCACCAAATCCGGGCAACCTGAATCAGATACAGAATTCCCAACAATAGCTTTCCACTCATTCCAAGCGGATGTATATTCCCTTTTTACTTTTGTAGAACTTTCTTCTTTTACCCTATAAATAAAATCTTCCCTATCAAAAACTTCAAAAATGCTATTATTGATATTCATTAGCTCCCCCTTGCTCTCAACTATATTTTATAAATTCTGTTAAACAACTTTAAAGACGTATATTAAGGAAATTACAATACTTGTTATAAAAGTACCCACAATAACATGGTACATGTTCAGAATTTACTTGTCAGCCCTTCAAAATTATATCCAAAAGATAATAATAACGAACTTTATTCTATTTCATTATACCCATAGCACCATTGCAAATATGAATGTTTATAAATCGGAAGGATAGGTACTAATAAAGTAAAGGACAACACTTCTTTGCTGAAAGGGGATTCTTCAAATGGCAAATAAAGCACGATTACCGGAGACGAATGAAACCCGGAGTAAAATCATGTCATCCATTAAAGCCGTTTCAAAGCTGGAAACGTTCGTTTCACATGAACTATGGCACAGGGGATATAGATTCAGGAGGAATGTAAGAAGTATGATGGGGACACCAGACATCGCCATCAAAAAGTACAAGGTGGTCATATTCATCGATTCGTGCTTTTGGCACTTCTGCCCGATACATGGAAAAATGCCGAAGAGCAATATAGATTTCTGGGTGAAGAAGCTTGAGAGAAACCAGGAACGCGATTTAGAAATCACCCAATATTATAACGAAGAAAATTGGAATATCTTACGAATCTGGGAGCATGAGGTAAGAAAGGAATTTGATAATACCATCGAAAAAATTACCGCTTTCATCGATAATGCCAAGAAAGATGTGGCACAATAAAAATGGTCCCTGACAATTTTGACAGGGACCATTCTAAATTTAAAATAAACTCAGTTGTTGTGGATTCACTTTAATAGCTGCTGCATCTTCTTCTTCGATTTCGAGAATTCGCTTGGCCATTCTTTCAATCAGTCCAACCACCAAGGCATTTCCCATACAGAAGTACCTCATCCGCTCGGACATTCCCTCCGTCCAATGATCTGGGAACCCATTCAATCGTTCACACTCCACCGGGGTCAGGATGCGAAGCCTTTTCGTTTCGGGATCTTCCACCACATGGCTGCTCCGATTCACAGTACCTTCACTTGTCAGCATCGTACGACCTGGCTTGTCCAACGATTCAGGGAAAGCCATCCCACCCTCTGAGAATACATATTTATGTCCGTTAGCAGCCGTCCTCTCAATCTTTTTCGGGCCCTTAAGGTAACGGAATTTCTCGATTGCATCTGTGCTAAGATAATACTTTTCGTCCACACCAGATTGCAAGATTTCACCTAATAGCCTTGGCCGCTCCTCGATTGGGAGCAATTCCTCTGTATATACAGCGCCATCTCTCATAATTCCTGAATTCAGGTATGTCATCGTGAACTCATCTGAAATTTCGAGAATACCTTCTTCCATAGTGAACGAATTTGGTTTATGCTTTTTCGAAATTTCCCATTTGACAGGAAATGCATTCGCGAAGAAACCTCGTTCATGCAACATTACCGCATCATCTTCCTTGGCCCTACTTTTGACATACGGCGTATCGTTCCTGATGGCAAAAATGAAGACCCGTCGCCTCCTCTGTGCTTGTCCATACTCGGCAGCATTGACCACTCTCCATTCGACTGAGTAATTCAAATCCCTGAAGCTTGCCAGCATGATGGAGAAGTCCCTTCCACGCTGTTTTGATGGAGACTTCAATAATCGGTCCACATTTTCCAGCAAGATATACTTCGGCCTGATTCCTTCTGCAAGCCTCATGATTTCCCAGAACAGGACACCCTTCTTCCCTTGAATTCCCTTTTCACCGGAAAGACTTCGGGCAACGGAGTAATCTTGACAAGGAAAACCGCCTACAATTAGTTCAATCCCTTGATTTACAAATATCTTTTCATCTACCGTAGAAATATCTTCATTGGAGTGTATTCCTCTATCGAACTGTCTAGCATAACAGTTAAAAGCATCCTGTGATTTTTTTGAAGGTTCCCATTGGTTACCCCAAACCACATCAAATCCTTTTGCCGCCTCAAGGCCCAGCCGGAACCCACCGACCCCCGCAAATAATTCAATTGCATTTATCATGACCGAACATCCTTTCGGCTTTTATACCTATTATAATAATAATCCCTAGTGAGATCAAGAACTATCCATTAAAAATATAAAATAAATTCATTTATCCAAAATAAGTTAATTCATATACCTGAATTTTGAATATAGCGGTATAATATTATATACCCTAACTCTATCATTTTAAAGTGTAATGCGTGAATTGTAAAAGATTTTAAAATTCCATTTTAACAGAACACTCAAGAAAGGAGCTTGTTATTTTATGGAATATAGAACAGTCGAAGAGTTAATGACCAAGGCACAAGAAGCCATAGGTAAAACCTTTGGGGAAATTGATTTAAAAGGTCGGCTCACGAACACTAAATCAAAAGGGGGACTTGGACAAGTAATCGAAGAAAGTTTCTTTGGCTATAAAATCAATTCCGATGCAAGACCGGATTTTGAAGAATTGGGTATCGAGTTGAAAGTCACCCCTTTCAAGCAGAATAAAAACAAATCCATCTCTGCAAAGGAACGATTGGTTTTAAATATAATCAATTACATGGATGAAGTTAATACCACATTCGAGACCTCGAGTTTTTGGAAAAAAAACGAAAAAATTTTACTGATGTTTTATGAATGGCTACCTAACTATGAACCTAAGGATTTTTACATATATAAGAATATCCTATTATCTTATCCGGCTGCAGATTTGGAGATCATTAAACAGGACTGGGAAACGATTGTAGAGAAAATCCGAAACGGCAAGGCCCATGAAATTTCTGAAGGTGACACCAACTATTTAGGTGCTTGTACAAAAGGAGCCAGCAAAAACTCTTTACGTACACAACCGAAGTCAAACATTCCGGCCATGCAAAGGGCTTTCTCCCTTAAACAATCATATATGACAGCCTTGCTTCGCAAATATGTTAATAATGAAGAACTCGTGTCATTTGCAAAACAAAGCGACTTACAAGAAAAATCCCTGGAAAGTTTATTAAATGACAAGTTTGCTCCCTATATCGGCTTAACTGACAAAGAAATAGCCACAAGATTGAATGTTACATACAACAATGGTTCAAAATCTTTCGTCCCTTCCTTAGTCAGTTCACTGCTTGGAATAAAAGGAACTCGTTTGGACAATATTGAGGAGTTTGCAAAAGCAAACATTCAATTCAAGACTGTACGCCTCGAGCCTAACGGAAAGCCTGAACAAAGTATGTCATTCGAAAATATAGATTTTCATCAATGGACAAGTGAATCATGGGAAGAAAGCTTGATACGGGAAAAATTCACATCAACGAAGTTTCTTTTTGTAGTCTTTGAATTTACTGAAACAAAAAAACAAAATCCTGACCGGAAATTGTACTTCAAAGGAATTAAACTATGGAATATGCCCTTACCGACAATTGATCAAGAAATCAAACAAATATGGGAAGAAGTAAACAGGCGTATACAACAGGGACTACATATTGAATTTAAAAAACGAGGAAATCAAATCGTTGAAACCAATGATTTACCTAAGAGTACTTTTAATGGAGTAGCACATATACGTCCAAAAGGAAAAGATGGTAAGGATAAAGTTGTTTTGCCTAATGGGCAAAACATAACGAAACAATGTTTTTGGTTGAATAATGGGTATGTAGCGGAGATAATAAATCACCTTAATACAAGGAGTTAACAATGCAATATAAGTATTTTTCTCACCGTAATGCAATAACAATATTAGAAAATGAAATTGAATTTCTAGAATCATGGCAAGAGATACGACATGCGCTTACAAAAATTACAGATGAAATGTTAATCAATACATATCAAACACATTATCAGACAAAGAATAAAAGTTTATCTACTACAATCAACAAATTATTAAAAGAAGAGTTCAAAGAATTAAATTGGGCAGTTGAAAGTCCTATTTTTCAGGACCCTTACTATGATGATAAGAAAAGTGACTATTGGCGCTTGGATTTTGCTAAAAAAACAATATCCATAGAAGTTGCATTTAATCACGGGTCAGCAACAGCTTGGAACCTTTTAAAACCAGTTTTAGCTTCCGAATTGAATCATGTTAGAAAAGCAATTCAAACTAAACTGGGTATTATAATAGTAGCAACTCAGAACATGAAAAGTGCAGGCAACTTTGATGGGGCAATAGGTTATTATGAAAAGTACATAGATCATTTGAAACCTCTAATGAACCAGTTAAGTGTTCCATTACTAATTATAGGTTTAGAAGCTCCTGAATCATTCCATATAAAAAAAACAACTAAAGACCACAGATTTAAAGGAGAAATTATGTTATCTAATAAATTCCATAAAGAGCACTAAGAGCTCTCCCTTTTAGGTCGTAACCTCTAAGTTTTCAGTCTGATGAAACTATATCTTTATAGTTTCTTTTTTTATAGCACACAGGACACTATTGTCATTGAAAATTTTCCGGAATTTTAAGTTGTTCCAGTTTTCATTCTGATAAGTAATGCAAATCATCAAATTAAAATTCTTTAAATTAAGGATGGAATGGTACTAAAAAATTAAGCAATGGCCCAAAGTTGTGCTTGGTGTAATAATTTCTGTCAAGCATTAGAACATGATTCAAGACTAATGATAAATGACTTTTCTATTGTTAGCATTTAATACCTTTGAAAAATGGGGCTTACACCTCTTTAATAAACTTACTTCAAAAACATACATTTTTTATATGTTTTCACATTTGTTTTGGTGCCAGCCATATCATTTGCTCTAGCCCAAAACTAGCCCTAAAAAAAGTAAAAGGTTTCTCCTATCCTAAAAATCAACTTTTACTACTAAATCCCCATAAAAGTAAATATCCCTACAAAACACCATCTATTGTCTTTTTTAATTCTTCATATGGACTTGGTTGAGCTATTTTTTTTAGTGAATTTAAAGATATTGTTTTTTGATGAGGAAAATGTATATCTAAGTCTTTAGTTAATGCAACATAAAATTCCCATTGTGTCATATTTAATGGTTCAATTAATTCTAAATTTTTTTCTTTAAGTAAACAAAAGACATATATATCTGCATTCCGTTTTATGGTAGGGCTATATTTATTTGTTTCATAATCATATTCTTTTTTTGCCCCAATACTAAAACTGATGTTTGAATATTTTTCCTTATGCCATGCTTGGATATATGCAGAAGATTTCACCTCAATTTTCATGCCTTTATAGACTAAATCAAATGCGTCCCATTCAACTCGTAATTGATTTAAACAGCCAAGAGCCGTTCCAATTATAAACTCAGCAAAAATTCCCCTTAGGTTGTTTGTTAATATATTTGAAAAGCCCCATTGCCAAAATTCTAACATAGTATGGTCTGCTCCTATTATTGGAGTTTCTGATTTAATACGTATATCATTTTTCATTTAAAAGCACATCCTTTTATACAAATTTCAGAAACTACGTTTCCTTATAATTTTCTATTCCCAATTAATTTCCACATAAACCTAAGGCATGTCCAATTAGATGAATCGCCAGAACTTCTTCTACTAGCAGTTAAAATATGCTTTCAAAAATTCATAAAATGTGGGCCACGTTTTCTTTTAATTCTCCTTTTAAAAGTAACTCATCTCCGCCCTCAAAGTTCACCGTATAGACTTTATCCGTTACAGTATCAAGCACTAATTCAGCATTTGCTGACATTTCCTTAAAACTAAATACTTGTTCGGAAAGCCATACTTTTTTCGGGAAGTAAATGTATATGATTCAATATTATTCTCTTCATCTACGATATCTAGTAACTCAAAAGGTACATACTCTTCCCAAAAGGTCCAGCATAATAATAATAAAATTCACGGAATGTATCTGATACATCTGCTTCTAATCTATGTAAAACCCCATTTACTTTATCTTTAAGTTTTTATATGTCTGCCATTCTACCACGGTTGTAATCCTTCAGTGCTTTATAGCTAGACTCTCATCTTGGTTAATAATAACTGCTTAAAAAGGTAATACCGAAAAGAATATACTCTATTAGATCCTCATGAAAATATGTTAGTTCAACAAATCAATGGAGTAAATATGCTTCAAGCTAATAATCTGGCTGGAAGCGATGTTTTAATTAATTTATTTGAAAACTATGGAATAAAACAAAGATAGTGTTTGGCGGCGTTTTTAATAATAAGGCTGAAATTATAGAGTTGAAAAAACGACGAATCATTGGAAATATTTTTCCAAGACAAGTAAACTACCTTCTATTCATACCTAAAAAAACTACTTTGTCCGTTAATTTCAATCAAAAAAAGAAGCAAATGATTTTTTAGCTTAAAATGATTAAATTTATGATTAAATTTATAATTAATAAATATCCCAGCAAATGTATCTTAAAAACAAATTTGCTGGGATTAATTATTGTACATGAAACTTCTCAAACACATTAACTTTAAAGAAGTTCGTATACATTTGGTAAATCAAATTTAATCTCGTATGGTGAATAATAACGAATGTTATTATTCGCTAACTTTTTCTCAATGTTATTTTTTAAACCAATCAAGTTTCCATCGATAAGCTTAATAAAAACATTCCCATTTACTTCTATTATATGTGAGTAATTCTCACCATGATGCAAATCGTAAGCAGCTTTAACAGGTTTTAAATACTGAATTTGTTCTTCGCACGTATATTTTGTATGTTCTCCTTTAACTAAATATGTTAAAAGTTCCAAGCCAAGTGGACGATTCAAATGTTCATGTTTCAATTGATTTTGATAATTGCGTAAGCACTTGTAACAAGATGATTCACAAGCATTTATACATTGGCTTAGTACATTAAATGTCTCATTAATAATTTCTTCAATCCGCATTCCTGCTACATAGGAATAACCTGCACCACCAGATAATGTGTCAAATAAGTATAAATCAGCATAGCTTTCGCCCTGTTCATTATGAACAATCCTGTAACCTACTGTCAATTCCTGAGCATCAATATCTAGTACCCTGCTAGCCGCTAATACTAGGCCTTCTCCTAACGTTAATAAAGCATCATGTAACCATTGTTTGTTAGCATTGAAGTCAATATGATTGTCCATATTTAAACGGATTAAAAATAAATCTGATGTAAACTTATTACCCAGATAAATTTGATGTAAGTGACCCGAACATTTTTTCTCAATCATCCCATGACGTTGGAATGGTTTATAGTGCCCTTTAAATAAATCATCATTTTCAATGACAGGCTTGATGAATCCGCAATCCTCGCACATGAAGAAGCCACTTTCACCATCAGTACCTCTATTCATCACAATAAGTTCTTCATCTTCTCTGTGTTCGTATTTAATAAAACCAAAATTATTTAAAGTTTTGAAATCAAACTTAACTTTTTCATTCGGTACAGGTAACTGTGGCGTACTCGCAAAGCTGTATTCTTGTGTTAAATCACCTTTTGGTACCTCTTTACCCTTTTCTGGTGAGAAGCCCGTAGGACGAATGTATGGCATTGATTTGAGTTTCTCTTTACAGTTAGGACATTTCTCAGTAGATTTACTTGCAATTTCTGTATAATTACATTTCACACATAGGGCTACATGTTCCCCATGTAAATTCAGGTCTTGAGCAGGTGCTTCAGGATTTTTAGAAAATGGATTATAAATACCACCAATACGATAAGTCTTCTTGTTTACTACTATTTGTCGTCCTGGTGCATATTCACCTAAAGCACGGTTTAATTCTAGTTGGGGTCTTTGTTCCATAATTAATTTGTTTTTCTTATCACGACCTTGAATATAAAGACTTGTTAAATCTTTAGGAAACGCATAGGTCGGTAAGAAACCATGATTAAATAAAAAGTTTAATAGCAATTCATCTGGATGCTGCTCTGTATATTGATCATCTTCATCGATCAATCCTTCATACTCCATTAGTTCTTTTTCAATCACACAGAAAGCATCAACTAAATCTTGCCCAATATTGTCAGCAGCTTCTTTAATTAGTGACCATTTGTCCCCCTCATTTTTTATAGCTTCTTCAGGAATAATAGCAAAAATCTCAGGGTAATTTTTGAATTGTTTTTTTACCTGTTTTACTAACCAATCCTCAAAACTATCTAAATTAAATTGAGAAATTCCTTTAAAGAAGTCCTTAGTAGTACCTAGTGATTCAGAAATATTACTAGTTGCTAGTTCTCCATCTTGCGCGTGGTTATGGAAATAAGTCTGAATAAGTAAAGCGTTTAAATGGCGCTTAATAATCTTTTTATTATTAATATAAATTAGCGCCTTTCGTGTATCTCCACTAATAATTAACTTGGGATTATTGAAGTAATAGTGATCGTGTGGACCATCTTGTGCATACGTTATAACTGTCGATAATGATGAACCACGACGCCCTGCACGCCCGGCTCTTTGCTGGTAATTTTCACGCTGTGGCGGGATATTACGCATTCCAACAGCTGTTAAAGAGCCAATATCAATACCCACTTCCATCGTCGTTGTACAACTTAAAATATCAACAATTCCTAAGCTTTCATCAAGCACGATATCTTGAAAGGCCATCTCATATTGCTCTGTTGTAGCTAACGCAATACTTGAATCCTTTTGAGATAACTGTGCTGTGTGTTCTTCAACAGAAACATTTGTAATTTTTTCGCCTTTTAAAACTTCTGCAATCGTTGTACGCCAATAACCTTTTTCTGCTTTTAATATTTCACTATCTGATGGCAATTCTTCAATTGTATCGGCATTACAACTAGGACAATTATTATGTGGAATAACTGCATTGATTTGTTTACACGAAGTACACTTATACCAAGTGTAATTAATTCCGTCTATAATTTTTAATCTTTCCAAATCTAAGTAATATTTATCTAACTGACTTCTACAAAGCTGATCAAATAAATGTTGAATAAGTACCTCAGAATTCTCTTCACCAACATAAGCAGCTATAATCACTTTAAGTTGCTTTGAAATAGAATGGCTTGTTTTGCCCCATTCTGAATCATCACGATACACTCCTAGTAATTCACGTCTATCAAAAACATCAAGGCTAATATCAATGGCTATATTATCTAGCAATTCCTTAATAAACAGTATTGCGACCTTCTCTAAATCCTCTTTGCTAATCCAATCTTGTACCTGCTCATCACGATATAATCGTCTCATATTCGCTGGTACGACAATTCCGGTAGTTGTATCATAAATTGAATAACCTGGAGAAGAAATGATTTCTAACATGCGTAACTTAAATTCTTCTCGAATAGACATGGAAATCTCATCAAATTCTACATCTGATAATTTTCTCTCATAAAAATCTTTGACATAGCTTTTTACATCCTTCATTAAGTCTTTTCGTTGTAACTGTGAAAACAGAAGTAAACGATTTTCATAGATGAAATGAAGAACAGTAGGGTATAATTCGCGACCAATTGTTGCACGTATACCTTGTTTTTCAAGTTCATATGCAGCTTTTAAAATTAATTGACGAACAGAATCCTTTTCTACTTCGTTTGGAATATCCCGTGCAAGACGCGCGGCCTTTTGACGACCATCCGAAAAGATAAGAACTTTACGCCCTTCGTTTATGTTTGTTGCTTTTCCTTCCATTGGTGGTTGTATATTAAATTGTTCTCGAATTAAGTTAGCAAAAGGCTGTTCCCCTTTAATGCGTAAATCTCGTATATTAAACTTTGCACTTTTTAAACAGCAAGGACATTTTTCAAACGAACGAGCATTTGAATAATATTTGTTATGTTTCCGCTTTGAAACTTTTTCAACAGACTCATACACTTGAATAAATCCTTCCATAGAATTCGGTGGTTCATCACTAATAAAGCCTGTTTCTATATGCAACCATAATGGAGCGATCCTTTTCCTTTCTAAAGCTTCAGGATGTGGTTGCTCAACTAATAAATGAATCTCTGTTAGTTTTTCTCCAACAATACCATGACCACTTTCATTCCAAAGATAAGTTGGATAATCTGTATTTTCTAGAATATATCCTTTAATAAAAGTAGATCCACAGTAGCGATGTGTTACTACTTCATAAACGCGGGCACCACAATCGCAAGTTAAGCGATAATCATCATAAATCTTTCCTAGTAGCCCATTTTCATGACAGCTTTTACATTTTGGATCTATACACGTATAGATACCAGATAACCCACGGAAAAAGATATGTACACGAGCAGGAAGTAATACACGTCCATCTTTATTCGCAGCATTTGCTAATAATAAAAGGTTACTCATTGCTTTTTCAGCTAGTCCTTGCTCATTATCTGGACAAACAATCGCTACAATTTCCTTTAATGAAGTTGCTTGTCCACTAATTTGAGCAATCACTTTTTCTAAGGGACCAAATCCATCTAATTGCTCATATAAATATCGAGGAAAATCCTTTTGTTCAGAAGGTGGTTGTGGCCATTCCATAGATTCAAAAAATACTTTCATCTCTTGTAAGTTGTCATCATAATTTGTTTTATATTTTATAAAAGATTCGCTATTCATATTAGCTAAATTTTGTACTTCTGCTATCGTTACAGTTCGAGCTGGAGGACGTATCTCTTTCGTTCCTTTGATAGGTTTGAATCGACGTTTTGAAGGTTTTCCAGTTAGTTGTTCTGCAAATTTAATAGGACCGTCTACATCGTCTTCTTTTCCTAAACTAGCGGATGTTAGTATGCACTTCATACGATCACGTTCAATTCCTAAGCGGGATTGGAGACGACGAATCAGTAACGCTACTTCAGCACCGCCAGTACCACGATACATATGCGCTTCGTCTAGAATTAGTATAAAGTGGTTGTCTGCACTTTCAGCTAACCATTCCTTTGTTTGTTCCCAAATAGAACGTTCAATAGGACGCATGAGCATATATTCTAGCATTGAATAGTTCGTGACAAGTATATCTGGTGGTGTATCTTGCATTTCGTGACGTGAAAATAGCTCTGCATCTGAAGGAAGTCCTCGATAACGATCTCGATTATTTTTTTTAGAGTTCTTGAATGATTGTAAATCCTTTGCAGGCCATTTA
The DNA here is from genome assembly GCF_046715815.1 of Peribacillus sp. S4. Classification (NCBI taxonomy): domain Bacteria; kingdom Bacillati; phylum Bacillota; class Bacilli; order Caryophanales; family Bacillaceae; genus Peribacillus; species Peribacillus sp. S4. Next base: position 4,429,035 of record NZ_CP175708.1, read on the forward strand.
CCTCTTTCTTTCATTTGCTCTACTTTATCAGGCATTGTTTCTTCTAGTTTCGTATAGTAATTTAAAATGTCATTTAACTGATAACGATCTTTAGTCGCAGAATGTGCGCCAGCATATGGTGTTCTAGATGTGTACATCCCAAATTGAACATTTCTGCTTGCAGCATCAGCATCATTAAAAATTTGTTTCACTCGTTCATCACCAAATAAACGCCGTAAACGAGTCATTTGGTCACTAACTAATGCGTTCATGGGATAAAGAATTAACGCTCGTACAGCTCTTTTTTTGAAATGCTGAGGTCTTTCGCTAGCTTCCTCATATAGTGTATTTAATATCGGATGTAAAAAGGATTCGGTTTTCCCGGAACCTGTACCTGTTGAAACAATTAAGTCATTATGATGCTGTAAAAAAGCTTCCATAGCTTGTTGTTGATGTAGATACGGTCGCGGAAACACACCGACAGATGGTTGTAAAGCTGCTAATTTGGTCATTAACTTTTGAGCAGATTCTGGGATATCCATATTTTCAAAAAAGTTCCCAGGCTCATAGACAGGTGTTGATTCAATATAAGGTTCTGTAGAAAGAATACCTGGCTTATACAGTAATTCTGTACGCTTTCTTTGAAGAGATGGTTCACTGATTGGATATTGTGTTTCAATATACTCCACTAATTTTCGATGTAAACGCTTAGTTACAAAATTAATTGTGTACTCCATCCTTTAACACTCCTTCTTTTAATTTGCAATATGCCAAAATAGCACGCACATTATTGATTTGATCTTCTGTAGTAAGGTAGCTTTTAGGCCATTTATTTTCATTTGGCGTTGCAATTAGGCGTAATAGTATATTTTCTTCTCTAGGAAGTGAAAAAGGTAGCTTAATCTCAATATAGCCGTTATTATGTTTAATCATTTGATATGTCGAGGTTGCATTTTTGAGAAAACGTAGCGCGTATCGGAATCGAGTGAGCATAGAACTAGGTATCTGAGTGACATACCATTCTCCTTTTTTCCATTGGGCGAAATACTTCTCAGGTTTGATTTTGCTTCCAATTACTCGATCAAAGTAAAGAATATAAAATTCACCTTCCTGCATATTTTTGATGGAAGATGTTTTAAATGAACCTTTTTCAGTAAAGTACACCATTTCGTTAGGGTCAATGTCGTGATGATTTGATAGCTTGTTAGTGTATACGTTTAATAATTTTTCAAATGTTGGACGATACATATAATCATCATACGTAAGAGAAATAGCTAATGATTTAGAAGTCAGCTGCCCTATTCCTAGACTCCTTTTCTGTATAGGAGCCTTTAAAGAACTTATCGCTATATACTGACCGTCATGTAGTTGAACAGTCCTCTCAGGGAACAATGTATAATAGCTATTACCCACATGAATGATTTCTCCTTGTTGAGAAAGGAATTGAAGAAACTGCATGGGAACAGATCTTTTCTCATCTTTAAAAAAAGAGAGAAATATGTTAGTTTCTTTATTAAATAATCTTTGGAGAACAGGCATTAATCTGTGAGAATGGACTTTATTTGTTTGAAACTCCTCACAAAGACCAATAATCAATTGCTTCACATAGTAACTGTAATGATTAATGGTTCGTTGCACTGTAATGTATTCATTAATCATTTAACTTCTACTCCTACTACGTCATCATTTTGACGGATATTAATAGCATTTTTAAATACTGTATAACACCATTCGAATATTTCATCGTCAGAAACGAATGAACTTAATTGATTTAACCATTCAACCAATTGATAAGGAATTTCTACATCCCTGTCTTTATAATCTTCAATCCATTCTCTAAATTCTCTACGAATAGATATTGAATCTTCTTCCACAACAGATCCTTCAATTTGTTCAAGCATTAATTGTCCAGATTGAAGCGCTCTAAAGTTACGTCTATTCATAAAACGAGACATATAATCCATCGAATTAATTAGAGGTGCATAAGGCATTTTCTCTATAAATGGTAGGGCTTCATCTAAGGAATCAATTGTGATAATTGTTAAATCTGGCATCACCTCATCCACCCATTTATTCTGTTTAAAGTATACTGGTAAGCTATATAATGCTGCAGTTGTATGTGGATTATGAATAACAAGTGCTTTTACCGCTTCGTTTCTCGTAAATTGGGTGTACTGCTGATTTAATTGATTTAAACTGAATGTTTCAATTTCAGGAATTACAGTTACCATTTGCTCGCAGGCAATTGTTTTAGCAATACATTTAGCTAATTCAAAGCTACTGGCACCAAATATAATAATAGGCTCGCGCAGTATAATTGCAGATAATATAGTTGCAGATAATGTCCCTTTTTCATCATTACCTTTAAAAATAGAAAGGTTACCATTAAGTAGATTACTAAAATCGCTGACACTCGATAAAGATTTTCCTAAAATAGATTGAAATTGAGCAAAACCAAGTTGTGCACTATTAGGAACCGAAATAGCTGCCATTGGTTGAGTTGGAAGATTCGATAGAGCCATTTGTTCTGCATACACACTTGCAAAATTACTTTTTAAGTGTTTTATTTTATCGTGCATTGTGTTTTTAATTTCAGAATACTGGTATTTTATTGTTTCTAAAGCTTTGAATTCATTAATATAAGCACTTTTTATGTTATCTAATTCTTGCTTCCTTACATTATTTTCTTTTACAAGCTTTGCATTTTCTTTTAAAAAGTTCTCATATTTATCTTCAAATCCTTGCTGGACACGTTGTTCTATAATTGTTTTTGTTACATCTAACTCTAAAACTAATTCTGTAAATAAAGTGATTTCTTCTTGATTTAACGTATGACCTTGCATAATGTGAATAGCTCTTTGTAAACGTTCTTGTAAGTGTGGACCCTTTGCTTTATCTGAATCGTACCATTCTTTTAATCGAGCAATCATTTTTCGAGACAATTCGGCTAAATCGGCATTATCCTTTAGCTGTTTTAGGGCATCACTAATTACACGCTGTTCATTTGCCACATCAATCCAGCCTACTAAATTTTCTGAGTCTAGTTGGTTCATACAAAAAAGACGTTCTTGGTTCTTATCAAGAATCGCAGTAATAACAACTTCTTGTTGGTAGTACTGAATAAAATCTTGTTCTTTACAACGGTATACACCATTGATAAATTCCATTTGAAGAGGACCTACTAAATAGTCATCTGCAGTTCTAAAGATAACGTGGTTAGAAACAACAAATGGGATCGATATTCCTTTGTTTAATAGATCCACTATTTGATGCCTATCGTTTGCAATAGTTTCATCAAGATCAATGACTTCAAAAAATTTAAGATTAAATACTTCTTTTCCTAAGAAATATTTACACGAGGTAGGTCTAGAGACATCAAATGTGTTAGATTCAATAAGCTCATGAAAGCGGAAAACTTCTTTCTGCGGTGGTTGGTAATGTTCTGGAACGAAAATCTTACCTGAATTAGGGAAAATAGAGAGTAAATCACTTTCATCTAACTCTTGTAAATTTCCATCATTGTAAATAGCATATGGTTGTGCACCTGCAATTTCACTTGTATTTCCATCTTTTTGAGTAATGTTTCGTTTATAAATTTTAAGTAAAGCAATCATTGAATATCTTTCATCTCCTTTATTATTTCTACAATTGGTTTAGGAGCACGTATACTAAAGCGCCGAATATAGTAAAGAATCCTATCTTTATACACAAAGGCACTATTCATTACAATTGATTCTAGTAACCGAATCTCTTCTACTAAACAAATAACTTTTGGATACAGATAGTGCTTTTCATATAAGCTAAGAATATTTTCAAATGCTATCCTATTTGTTAAAGATACGGGTTGTTGAACATTTACACTCCATAATGTAGGAAAATCTATACGAATAGGTGCTTTAAAGGTATTTTTGCCACCATGTTTTATTTCATAATTGATATCCGTTTCAGTGTGTACCAATACAGATAAATCTGTCTCGAATTCTATTTTTTCTTCGTGTAATTCACGAATTGTAAATAACGCATCTTTATTATCAATTATTGCTTGCCCTTTGAAGTTACGAGTATGCTCTAATATCGGGGTGTAACGTAATGTTAGAATCTCTGAAACTTCTTGATCAACATATAGCAAATAATCCCCTGAATCTGATATATTTAGTTCCACAATCTGGTTTTTTGGTACTTTTAATACTTGACGCCGATTATTCGGATGTACCAAAATTACTCTCTGTTCCATATGCCTCATGCCAATATTGGTTACCAGCCAGAAACTTTTATGACTATTTATTTCTACAATTGTACCTATTTTTTTGAAAGAAACTGGAGGAAGAATATCTAAATGACATGTAGCGGCCAAAAGTGTATAGTAAAGAATTCTCGTAAACCATGTCTGTAAATCATCAGAGAACTCTATTGGCATAATTAATTCATAGATATAAAATTGCTCATATCGTATTCGGCTTACCACCTCTAGCTCTGAATGAATATATATTAACGGAGTTGCTGATACTACAAAAAAACGACCAGATAATGTAATTTTACGATAAGGTATGCTATTAAATTGACCTTGTATATCTTTAAAAATAAGGGGACCATCACTAAATGGCTCAAACATGCCACTAATATGAAGCCCCAACATTTTTTCATATCGCTCATTTGTACATTTAAATGTATATCTAGCAAGCAAAGGAACGTCTTGCTCACAAGCTGGGCGAGCTGGTAATAAACGAACAGTATTTAACTGGAATTCTGAAATCTGTTCACAATGATATGTATAGTACATATTATGACGTTGCATATTTACATTTAATTGATTAATCAATGGGAACTTTAATTGAAATATGTATTCCTCATCTTGCTTTTTTAATACAAGTCGAACTCTTTGGCGTGCTGCAAGCTCTTGATCATACATAGTGTATTCACCAAGACTCTGAGAATATAATTCGCAGGCAGCTTTTACTTCTTCGGGAACCCCCTTGCCATGGCGAAAATGAGGGGTATTCTTCGTTCCCGGATAAAAATGAAGAGCCCCATTACATCTAGGGCAAAAATATAATCGTCCTTTAATTGCCTGTAACGCTGTAATTAATTGATAATCAGCTGTATAGGCTCTGTCCATTTAATCACCTCAGCATATATTCATATTAAGTAGTTATTTTTAATCATACTATATTTCCTACTTTTAAAGAATTTAATTAAAAAACTTATCTTTCAATTATTAACACTATAGAAAAAAGCTTTAGTAATATTCTAATAAACATAAGAAATACATCTTACTAAATAATAAATTCTCATGAGATAACCAGATGCATAAAGGATGCGAGGGCATGTAGTAGGGAAAGAAGAAGATTGAACTAGTTGGATCAATCACAAATATTTATAAGCTTTTTCTTCTTTCGGCCTTCATTGAACAAAAAAAATGGATAGCCCCTTTTTCAAAAGGCTCTATCCACTTCTTCTTATATAAAAATATTTCATACTTTATAACAAAGCAATATAACTATTACCCTCAGCTTTTACCAATCTTCTTCATCTTCATCCCAGTTTTCTTTTGCCTCTTTAAGACTTTCGATCAAATAGTCTAGGAAATTATCAGCTGCGGTAAAACCATATCCTTCTTGGTTATCCCAAAGAATCACTGGGCATTCTCCATTTTGCATTTTATTAGTATCGAGACAGTAAGCAAATTCATCAACACTTTCTATAACCACTATCCCGTCAATTAATTTATACTGCTTTTGATAATCTTTAGTGGCATCTACTACTGATGGACCTACTAAATCATACCCTATTATATCTACACCAAAAATTCCTCCTGAACCATAGTTTCTTAAAAACCATTTGTAACTTTCCGGAAGTGGGACCTGTAATTTATTTTCAGTTTCTTTAACTTGATCTTCACTTACTCCACCTGTAAAATCATCATCTTCGCCATACTGCTTAATAAATTCTTGTAAAGCTAAATATTTCACTAAAATCACCTACTAATATTGAATTTAAAATGTCCTTTCCAATATATTGTTTGAAAATGTTATCCATTTAAAATGGTAATCATAATAATACGGTTAACCAATTAAGGCTAACCGCAATTGCTTAAAACAATTTAATCATCTAATAAATCATCATCTAGCCACAGCTCTACATCATCAACATCTATATTCTCAGTTTCATTAATTAATTCTAATCCACTTAAAAAACCTAAGAATGTTTCCGAAACTAGATGTATATTTTCCCAATATGAGTTAATATCATCTGAAGCAACTTCTATTCCTACCATTATTTTAGCTTCACGTTCATTTTCATGGTCCCAGAAGTAAACTTTACCCATAAAGCTTTCCTTTACTCCTATGCAAATTAAATTTCCTCCCGGGCTTTCCCCAATTGGAATCATACAATCTGGCATCCGATTTAAATAACCTTCGATTTGGTAGAATAAATTATTTTCACTAGATAATCCATAAAAACCTTCAAATACTTGAGTACCCTCCTTAGATGTCCAAGGTGATGTCTCAATCGGTTTATAAGTTACCTCATTTTCAAAAAAAGTTTCATCATAGTTAAGAAGAAACTCCCTATAATCTTTTGGAATGTTAATATCATACATTGTCTCTATTTTCTTTATCTGATTTTCTCTTGAACTTAAAGAAAAGACTTCTTGTTTCTTAATATTTAAGGTGTTTAATTTATTTTCTATTTGATCTATATAATTATTACTCAATTCAAAACCCTCCTCTTAAATCTGATGCAGAACCAATGTGTGGTATATTTTTATGTAACTTTGTAGGTATTAACTGTATTGTAATGTCATCTGCATGGTGGGGCGTTAAACCCTTTTCTCTCAGCCAGTTTTTCGCCTGGTTTTGACTACTAAACCCTTTGGCTTTCATTAATTTTTCATAAACTAACTTGAAGTCCCCATCAGATCCATTTTTCCCTTTAAATAGTCAGCAATTTCTGTTTGCCCTCTTTCAATGGCAAATGCATAAGCATCCATATCTTTCATGTTGTCACCAGAGTATTTTATGGAGATATCTATATTTTTCTCAACTAACAATTTAACGATCTCAAAATGACCACCATATATTGCAGCAAACAGAGGATTTCTATCTGGTTCACTAGTATCAATCTCGACATTCTGGGTAATGAGATATTCGGCAATATCTAAATGCCCTTTGGTAGCTGCTCTTTCAAGGGCATTTGTAGAAAAAGTTCCGCCCTGCGCATTAGTATCTATCCCGGCATTAATAAGATATTCTATTATTTCTAAATGTCCATGAGCTGCTGCTATATGTAACCAAGTACCAAAGGGCGTCATCCATGTTAACATTTCTGGTTCTTTCTCGAGTAAATCTCTTACCGTATCCAATTGGCCACTTTTTATCGCACCTCTAATGTCTTTCGAAATTTGAGTTTTATCCATTTAGTTTCTCCTTTATTTCCGACTATCTTTTTATTCTTAGTTTAGAAATTAATGCTTCAATACTTTCTGATATAACCTCAAATGAATTCCTTTCGAAATCCTCTAACTTTACTTTACCGTTCTCATTATCAATTACCACTAACAAACCATTCCCCTCGATACCTAAAGGGATATTTTCTAGTCTATTGTTATGATTGCTCTTATACCCCTCTAAGGTCCCTCGTAATGAATCAAATTCGATGTTTGGCAAAACCGCCTCTAATTTGATATAGGAATCATTTAAAAATCCGTCTAAATCAGCAAACCAGTACGAATTAAAATATTCAATAATTGATTTATGGAATCCCACCCCTAATTTCTCTTCTAACTCCTTTAAGTCATGTGAAGTAGTTTTTTCTACAGGTTTCCATGTAATATAATCTTCTTCGTCAACTTCACCTTCATAAATTATTGAATTAATATCTTCAGTAACTGGAGTCTTAAATAAAAAGTCCATTCCGTCATCCGCAAGCTCTTTTCTCCTTCTGAAGTATTGGCCCATTGATTTCTTAATAGACAAAAATATCACCCATTTCAGTAATTAATTTAGCTAATAGAATTACAACCTAAAAAGTCGATCTCTTTTAAGTTAAAGAATCGAGGCAACCTCTTTTATTTTAAACTTTGAACTATATAGACAAAAAAAACCTTGAGTAGCTTAAGCCAATCAAGGTTTTTCAACTAAATTACAAGTATTCTACTGCACCTAAAAACTCTAAATTACTATTATTAATTGTAGTATTCTTTTTAATCCCCTCATATTTAAAGTTGTATAGAAGAATTACAACATTATACTGTCTTGGCAACTGTGCGCCACACAATGAAGAAAATTTAGGAATAATGTCATCATCGTAAGAGAATCCTTCCAATAATCGACTAAGCGAGTTATCAGCTTCATCATAAAAATCCGCTTCTCTAACAGCGTCGTCATATCTATCGATTCCAAAGCTTTGAGCAAACATTGATGGAATAAAATCCCCATCCTCTGTATAAGAAATTTCAAGTAAATTGTCTAATTCCTCTGATGAGTTAATATTCCCTACCCAAAATGATACAAATCCTTCTTTTTGCATAAGCTACCTCCTATTTGGTTTCAATCCACTTGGCAGTGCATCAGAACCACCCTCAAAACGATAATCTGCCCAATTTTGCAGGCGCCTTTTAAACATATCATAGTCTTCAGATGTATCAATTATTTTTAATAGCTCATTATGTGCTTTTGTAGAGCCTTTTCCACCATGTTTTCCGGTTGGATTAACAAACTTCGTTTCACTTATCAGTGTTCTCATTTCTACAATTTGATCGGCAGTTACCCCCCAGTATTTAAATGTATCAGCACGGGAAACCAAGTGCCATTCGTGCAACCCACCAGGGTGGCGCAACCGGTCTTTAATTGACTCTCTTAGCTTAGGGTCTCCCCATACTTTATCAAATTCTTCCATAGTTAAGGAATTAAACCAGTTTTTAAATTGCCCATTTCTTACTGTTGGTACAGAGTCTAGAACTTTACCCGTACTCTTACCACTAACTTCAGACTCCACTTTCGCCATTGAAATTAACTGATCTCTCAACCCAACACCATTAACCACATTATAAGGTACTCCACCTGCCAACGACAGTTGGTTTTTAGGATTGTATGGCAATAGGTTAGGGATAGTGGCCAGTTCTTTTGCCTTTGTTGCACCTTTTACTGCAGCGGCTTTTGTTGTGGCTACCCCAGTCTTCGTTACGGCTCCTGCGCCTTTTGTTCCGACCACAGATGTGACGACTGTTCCGAGGGCATAGGATACCCAATGAGACCTAGAATAGGCATCTCCATTTACCATATCCCGTTCATATGAGTCGGAGATGGATTTGGATATATATTTATAGGTTTTTATCGGGTGCATGATTGAATTTGCCACGCCTTCAACCGTTTCTCCAGGATCTGTGACAAAGTCCCAAACTCCGGTCACGAAGTCTTTACCTACATCATAAAGGCCTACGCCGATTCCTTTTGCAATGTCTGCCGTTTGCTTGGATGCTTCTAGCTGCATGACATATTGCTGCTGGGTGGGCGCTAAGTTTTCATACCCGATCTGCTTGGCGATTTTGAGGAACTCATCTGGATCTGTTACATGATCGAGTTGGGCCTTCAGGTCTTTGATCCGGCGATTCTCCGCTTCTTCTTTCTTAACCTTGAGATATTGCGCGGTTTCTTTTTTCCTTACTTCCAGGTTTTTATAGGCTTCACTATTTTTATAAGCTGCTGCATTAAAATAGAGAGGGGATACTACTCCTCCCCTTGTACTGGATATTTTCAATTGCTCCATGAGTGCTGCCACTGCTGCTTGGTCCGCTTCGGAATTTGCATATTCAGTCGTCCACTTATGATCGATTTCGTTTACTTTGTCTATCGTTTGGGTCCGTTTCGTTTCAGCTTTCTCGATATTTTCAAAGAACGCATCATCGGAAAAAGGCTCTAACTGAATGATATCATCAATTCCAGCCAATATTTTTTTCAAATCATTTTTCTGGGCTGTGACCATTTCCTTGGAATTTCGAGTGGCATTTGTCAGCTCTTCCTCTAAAAAAGGAACAGTAACCACGGTTTCACTAAGGTTCGCTTCGATTGTATCTCCTTGAATTCCACTTAAAAAGGCTACATGCCGATTGATGAGGCGCAGCCAAGAATCCACGACATCGATCTGTGCTTTGTAAAACCCTTTAATGGCCTCTGCACCTTGCCCCTGCAGCTCATCATCCAAATGAACGATACTCTCAAATCCTTTTTTTAATTCCGTGAGCTGTTCTTTCAGGTCCTTATATTGTCCGACACGCGTTTGCATGGCAGAAACTAGTGTTTGAGATTCGTAAATCATCGACATAATGGAAAGTCCTTTCAACTTCTTTTCTTATTCATTTCTATGTAATATTTTTATTCACTGTAAAATTATGGACTAAATATATTTTAGAAGAGTTTCTATATTTATTCAAGAAATGAAGGGACTTTTTATTAAACGGATTTATAGTATAAAGAAGGTAGGATAATAGAATATTTCTTTATGCTTTGTAATTTTCCAGGAGCCGCAAAATTGGCAAAGTTAAACTGAAACGTAAATAAGGGCTATTCCTGTTGAAGGAATAGCCCTTTCTTTGTATCAAAATTAAAAGGCCGGTATGGCCGTTTCACTATATTTCTCTTCTAAAAATTTGCGTACCTCCGGGCTTGTCATGGCCTTGGCCAACTTTTGGACTGGCTCGGAATCCACGTTATCCTTGCGTGCCACTAATGTAATCGCAAAGTCATTTTCAACACCTTCTGTGAGAAGGGCGTCATTTTTTGGTGTCAAACCAAGCGGTGCAGCGTAAGCAGGTGTTATTACGATTGCATCTGCTTCATCATACGTTCTCGCTAGCATTAATAAATCGACTTCTTTAAACTTATAGTTTTTCGGGTTCTCAGTGATATCAGACATTGTATAGTATGGACCCTTTTTTTCCTTTAAAGTGATTACTTTATGCTGTGCCAGCAAGGCCAATGAGCGGTCGATATTCGACACATCATTTGCAATGGCAATAACGGCACCCTCTGGCAATTTATCCATTGAGTCGTATTCTTTGGAATACACACCATAATTGGCAAAATAAATGGGTTTCACTGGTACTAGCTCGGCATTTTTGTTTCGGTTGAATTCCTCCATATATGGAACGTGTTGGAAGAAGTTCACATCCACTTCTTTTGCCGCTAGTGCGGTGTTAGGCTGCACATTATCACTTAATACGACCATTTCCAGGTTAATGCCCTCCTCTGCCAGCTTTGGTTTAACAAGCTCAAGGATTTCCGTCATTGGGGGAATGAGTGAGGCCACTTTCAATGTAACCTCTTCCTTTTCCTGATTCTGCGTATTTTCTTTCTCTTTTACTTCATTCGTCTTTCCACATCCTACTAAAAACAACATAATTGCTGCCATGAGAAAGAGTATTTTTTTCATGATGTTTCCCTCCATTATTTATCTTTTATCAATCATTCTGGCTACAGCTGTTCCAATGAATTGGATAAGCTGTACTAGAATAATCATAATGATAATCATATAAATCATTAGCTCCGTCTTAAACTGCTGGTAGCCATACCTGATGGCAAAGTCGCCGATACCGCCGCCTCCGACCACTCCCATGATCGTTGAATAGGAAATAAAGCTGATGATCGATGTTGTTAGTCCGAGGACAAGCCCTGAACGAGCCTCTACGTAAAGAAATTTAAATATGACATCCTTAACGGAAGCCCCCATCGAAATAGCTGCCTCGATCACACCCTTTGGCACGTCCAATAAAGATTGCTCGACCAATCGCGAATAATGGGCAATGGCGATGATGGCTAATGGAACGCAAGCAGCTGCTGTACCAATGGCTGTACCGATTATGAGTCTTGTAAACGGGATTAAAAAAACAACCAATAATAAAAACGGGAATGAACGGATAATATTCACAAGTAAATTTAAAATCGAGAAAGCCCACGGATTTTCAAGCAAATGACCCTTCCTAGAAAGAAATAGCAAGGTCCCGACAGGCAATCCTATCAAAATAGCAGCTAAAATGGACACACCAACCATCGTAATGGTTTCTCCAATTGACTGCCAAATTTCTGCCTCATATTGAACTATAATCTCAGGCATGACCTCGCCCACCATTCTCTGCTAATTGTTCGATAAAGTATTCTGGACGATTATCCTTTTTTTGAATCCCGGTTGGTTCGATTAAGACCGTGTCATAAATCTCTCCCTCTGCCATGATCGATACACGATTGCATATACTTTTAATGACATCCAGCTCATGACTAACAATGACGATCGTCACACCGAAGCGTTTGTTGATGTTTTGTAGCACGTCTAATATTTCAGCGGTTGTATTTGGATCAAGGGAAGAGGTCGGTTCATCACATAACAACACTTGAGGGTTATTTGCCAATGCCCTTGCAATGGCAACACGCTGCTTTTGTCCCCCGCTTAATTGTGCAGGATATCTCTCCATCTCACCCTCCAATCCGACAAATTGGAGACACTCTACCACACGGCTCCGACGTTCCTTCTTTGGATAATTTGCCAGCTCTAAAGAGGCTGCCACATTGTCATAAACCGTTTTATTTGCCACAAGATTAAAATGCTGAAAGATCATGCCAATCGACTTCCGTGCCCCTCGAAGTGCTTTATTGTTCAATGTTGTCAAGCTTTGGCCGTTTACCTCCACTTCGCCCGCATCTGGGGTCTCCAACAAATTCATTAGCCGCAGCAACGTTGATTTCCCTGCTCCGCTTGCTCCGATTATTCCATGAATTTCACCTTTAGGTATTGTTAAAGTAACAGACTTAATAGCCTGAAATTGTGAAAAATTTTTACTCACTTGATCCAGGTTAATCATAAAATCCCACTTTCTATTTGTTGAAAGGTATGTATAGCGCTCCTCATTAATAGTTTCATCAAAGAAACAGAGCTGATAAATCATTCTATCAACTAATGAGGACCTAATGCAAAGACACAAATTAACAGTTAGAAAGGATAGATGAACAGTGAGGAATCCCTGTTTACATCTATCCTTTTGTACGACATGTTTCGTTAACTGGATATACTTTTATTCAAACGTTATTTCGACGACACAACCAAAAACCGGACATTTTGATCCGAGAAGTTAAACCAGTAATGGGCTTTTCGAGCATCGAACATGAAAGACTGCTGTTCATGGAGTTCCATTCTTTCTCCCTCTATTTCCACTGTTAACTTCCCTTCGATAATGAATAAGAATTCATGTCCGCTATGAGAAAAGGCGCTTCCTTTATTTTCTCCTGGCTTTAAGGTGACAAGAATAGGCGAAAAAACAGCATCACGAATGCCGCTGGATAAATTCTGATAGTGAAATTGTTCATGATTATAATCTGAATTTTCTTGGGAACGGTCCTCAGAAAAAAAGAAACTTGGGCTGACATCCAAAGTATCAGCGATTTTTTTTAATGACTCTAATGTGACGCTTGATTTACCCCGTTCTACTTGTGATAAAAAGCTGATCGAAACGCCTGTTTGTTCAGCAAGGCTCTTTAATGTTAGTTTTCGCTCTTTCCTCAATGATTTCATTTTTTCCCCGATTGAATCAAAAGGCATAGAGATGCCCCCTTTTTTTACATAGTATCTAGCTTCATTATACAGTACAAATTTTGATGAATGTTCCGTCATTAATAAAATAATTGACAGAAAATTATAAATTATTTACAATAAAGGAAATAATAAATTGAAGTGACACTTCAATTTTAATGGGGTGACTCAAGATGGAGAAGAAACAAATGCGGCGAATTTTAATTGCGAGTTTAGTCGGAAGTTCGATTGAGTGGTTTGACTATTTTTTATATGGGACCGTTTCAGCTCTCGTGTTTAACCAGCTATTCTTCGTAAATGAGGATCCGACAATAGGGCTGTTGCTTTCCTATGCATCCTTTGCGTTAGCATTCTTCATCCGCCCCTTTGGCGGAGTGATTTTCAGCCATATTGGCGATCGTATCGGGAGAAAGAAAACCCTTGTTTTAACACTTAGTTTAATGGGTGTCGCAACCTTTGGGATGGGGCTTCTTCCTACGTATCAAGCCGTTGGGATTTGGGCGCCGATTTTATTGATCACGCTGCGCTTAGTACAAGGTCTGGGAATTGGCGGTGAATGGGGAGGAGCGCTTTTATTGGCCGTTGAATATGCTCCCGCTGAGAAACGGGGCTTGTTCGGAGCCATTCCTCAAATGGGTGTTACGATAGGAATGCTGCTTGGTACCGTTGCCCTATCCATTATGACACTGCTGCCTGAAAACGCATTTATGACTTGGGGATGGCGTATCCCATTCATTTTTAGTGCTCTGCTAGTATTTTTTGGCCTATGGATTCGTAAAGGAATTGATGAAACACCGTCTTTCAAAAAAGTGAAGGAATCGGGAGAAGTTCCAAAGCTGCCGATAGTGGAAACTCTTAAGAATTATTGGCGTGAAGTGCTTATCGCCGTCGGAGCCAAAGTGGTAGAAACAGCTCCATTTTATATTTTCAGCACGTTTGTCGTATCATATGCCACTGCAAATCTCGGCTTCTCCCGGACAGCTACATTAACTGCAGTCATGATTGCGACAATTATAACGACGATTTTAATACCAATCATGGGGAATTTATCTGATAAGATTGGCCGCAAAAAGCTGTTTATAGGCGGAACGATTGGGATGGCCCTGTTTGCATTCCCATACTTCTGGTTGCTGCAGCAAAAATCGGTACTGCTATTGATCGTTGCAACAGTGATAGGTTTAGGAGTTATTTGGGCTCCCATCACAGCAGTTCTTGGTACGATGTTCTCGGAAATTTTCGATGCAAAGATCCGTTATACCGGCATCACGCTTGGCTATCAAATCGGAGCAGCTCTGGCAGGAGGAACAGCGCCGCTAGTTGCAACGGCTTTACTTGATAGGTTTAATAACTCCTATGTTCCTGTCGCCCTTTATATTATTTTTGCATCTGTCCTGTCACTAGCAGCGATTTGGGCAGTTAAGGATCGCAGCAATCAGAAATTAGACGAAACACATAATACTAGTGCCATGTAATCTATGGTTCTTTTACTTCAAGGAGGACAATTGAATGTTGGTAATAAGCGAGAAGGAAATTCAACAATCATATGGAATGAAAGACGCAATAGCGGATATAAAGGCCGTATTGCGTGCACATGGTGCTCAACAAATAGATAACCCTCATCGCACAGTGCTTGCTTTCCCTCAACACGAGGCATCGGCCCTTTACATGCCAAGCGCTGATTTATCTGAAGAGGTTTCGGCAGTCAAAGTCGTTACGATTTTTCCAAAGAATCCTTCAAGGAGGATGGCAACCACACAAGGAGTCATCTTGCTGTCAGATGCAGAAAATGGCGAACACCTAGCATTGTTGAATGCCTCCTATTTAACACGTCTCAGAACAGGGGCATTGAGCGGCATTGCCACAGACTTTCTTGCTCGTAAAGACGCCCGGGTTCTCACGATCATCGGAACAGGAGCTATGGGATTTGAACAAGCAATCGGGGTGTTGGCCGTAAGGGACATTGAGCGTATTTTATTAGTAAATCGCACACCAGAGAAAGCGCAGAAATTCAGTGAAAAGCTGCGGACATTCGGAGTAACCGTTCCTATTGATGTTTGCGAAGATGTTTCAGCAGCTGTTCGTCAAGCAGATATCATTTGCTGTGCAACCCGCTCGAACGAGCCAGTATTTAATGGGCAGGATGTAAAGCCGGGCACACACATTAACGGGGTCGGGTCTTACTTACCGGATATGAAAGAAGTGGATAATACCACCGTTTCACGCGCTGCTAAAATTATCGTCGACGATTTGGCGGGTGTGAAGGCTGAAGCAGGAGAACTCATTTCTGCAGCCAATCAGGGAAATTGGTCGTTTAATGATATACACGGGGAGCTTTATGAACTTGTCATGCGGACCAAAACAGGCAGGGAAAATGAAGAGGAAATTACCTTCTTTAAATCAGTCGGTGCCGCTTACTTTGACCTCGCTGTGGCAAAAGGTGTTTACAGCCAATCGAAAGAACGGAACATCGGGATGGAGATTGAGGTATAACAGAAGTCCATACATTTTTCTAACGCTGAATGCAATAACAACCCGAAAAAAGCTACGTTCAAGCTTGCAGTAACATTTCATCTTTAAATAAAGAGACCCTTCTTTCGGAAGGGCCTTTTGAATAATCCATATCTTTCACAAGCGATCAAGCCTTTATCACGGTCGCTTTTTTTATTGGCATCATATAGTGCCATGTGGCTTGTATTTCAGTTTGAATCCACCTTGAAAAAAGGTGGATTATTTTTGATTTGTGTTGCTGTGTCGACTTAGTTTTCACGCAGAGTTGATTGGAGCGGGTGTGCGAGACTCCTGCGGGAATACGCGTCCAAGGGAGACCCCGCAGGCGCAAAGCGCCGAGGGCGGACCGCCCGCGGAAAGCGAGTGCCTGCAGTGGAAATCTAATATTTACATACCTCAAAAGACTGTAGACAAAAGGGGTTCTATCAAAAGTTTAAAACAAGTTGATTGAAACGGAAGGTACGAGACTCCTGCGGGAATACGTGTCCAAGGGAGACCCCGCAGGCGCAAAGCGCCGAGGAGGCTCCCGGACCGCCCGCGGAAAGCGAGTGCCTGCAGTGGAATGAAACGATCAAAGCACACCCTCCAACATAGGCAAGTTGTATGCCCCCTATAATACGGAAGATTGACTTAATTAATTCATTAACTACTTGTTTCTGCTTCAGCTACCTTTTTGACACGATCTAAAAATTCCACGACCACTTTATCGGTGGCAAATACTAAAAGTAATTTCAAAAACCACTTTAACGGGCGACTGGTGACTGTATATGTAAAGGAAGTTCTATTGTCATTGATTTTATTTAGTTCATAAAAAGCTGTAATTTCAAACATTTTAGCAAGTATGAAGCCTACTTTTAGCTTTTTCTCATTAGTTTCATTCAAATATTCCAATGTTTCTATATCATACTCTTCTGTTCGTTTTCCTTCTCGATATTTTTGGCGATATACACTTCCAACCACTTCTTCCGTTATTTTAACCGGCTTTTGTTCAACTACTTGAGGCATGATTTTTTGCAAATTTTCTACAGAACCATCAAGAAACTTCCATACCTGTTCAATTGGGGCATTTATTTCTATTTCTTTTGTCCATTTTTTCAATGAAAATCACCTCTGCCTCTATTATATTTCCTTTATTATGTAATAACCAAATTCGAACGGATGAATCGTTAAATAATTCTAATTAAATAGATACATTAACCAACTTTTTTTTGAATTTAAATGTCATTCTGTAAATAAATTACTTATTAAGATTCTCTTTTTTGGTGTTATTCTTGTATAATAAACCAAACGGTTACTTTTTCAGGAGAATCCTATGAATTTTATTTATATTAATCAAAACATATTAGATAATCTTTTTTATATCTTAGTAAGCATTTTGATTTATTACATTTTATTAGATCATGGCAAAAGGTTAAGTCAGTATGGCAAGACCCTTATTACTGCATGCATGAGCATTCCTATTATTTTATGTATGAAGTTTCCTATTTATATCGATGAATATTGTGTCCATGATCTCAGGCAAATCCCTTTTATAATAGGGACCCTTTATGGTGGTTGGCCTGTAGGGGCTGCACTGTTAGTCATCATATTAACTTTTAGGTTTGCTTTTTATGGTTTCAATTTACTTACGTTAACTGTATATATCGTAATCTTTATTATAACGGCTTTATTTTCTTCCAAATTCAAAAATTTCAATCGAAAAAATAAGCTTAATAGCTCGATACTATTAATTTTGTTTCTTGGAATACTAACGAGCTTCATTTCAATCGTTATGTCTGATTATTTTCGAATAACGGAGGCGTATGTATTTTACTTTATTATCCTCCCTCCTTTCATTATCGTTTTGGCTTTATATATCATAGAAATTTTAAAAGATGCCATTATAATCCGGACACAAATGGTAAGGCTTGAAAAAATGGAGGTAGTCAGTCAGCTTGCAGCCAGCATTTCACATGAAGTTAGAAATCCTTTAACGGTTGTGAAAGGATTTGTTCAACTGCTAAAGGCTCCTGATCTGACTCAGGAAGTAAGAGAACAATATATACAACATGTAGTTAGAGAGCTTAATAGTGCAGAATCCATTATCAGTGAATACTTAGCATTTGCAAAACCTGCACTTGAGAAAGTGGAAAATATTTTAATTAACCGTGAAATAGGATATGTAATTGAAATGATCAAACCATTGGCTAACATGAATTTAGTTACTATATCTAATCAGTTGGCTCCAGGCATCACCCGGGGGAATATTCAACATTTCAAGCAATGCTTCCTAAACCTCATCAAGAATGGTATAGAGGCAATGCCAAACGGCGGGGAACTTAATATTGTTTCTTATGTAAATAATTTCGATATCATTATCGAAATCAGTGACAATGGAGTGGGAATGAACAAGGAACAAATAAATCGTTTTGGTGAGCCTTATTACAGTTCCAAAGAAAAAGGGACTGGGTTGGGATCTATGGTGGCTGTCAAGACCATCCAAACGATGAATGGTACACTTCATTTAACTAGCGCTTTGAATAAGGGAACAACGATTTCAATAACACTTCCCGTTTATCAAGAAGATCATTCTGCAAAATAATAAAAAAGTCCGCCGTAAATGGCGGACTTTTAGTTTGTATAAGGTTTTTAAAATTTGATTGTTGATTTCCACTCCAGGCACTCGCTTTCCGCGGGCGGTCGGGGGAGCCTCCTCGGCTTTCGCCTGCGGGGTCTCCCCTAGACGCGCTTTTCCCGCAGGAGTCTCGTACCTTCCGTTCCAATCAACTCCGTTTTGAAATTTAGATAAAACCCCTTCCGTCTACAGTTTTATGAGGGTTTATAAAACATGGAACGCCGATCTCCCTCCAGGCACTTGCTTTCCGGGGCGGTTCGCCCTCGGCGCTTTTGCACCTGCGGGATCTCCCTTGGACACGCTTTTCCCGCAGGAGTTTCGCACACCCACTCCTATCAACTTTGTTTTAAATCACTTTTCGTCGACTGTCTGCACTGTCTTGGGCCATTGACGCAGTTTATCGTCCTGAACCACATAGTATTCGACCGCTCACGAATTTTTTTCGACCTTCACCTCACTATTCGGATTCTAAACCCCTTAAGTCCCCAAAATAAAAGTCCGCCATTTTCGGCGGACTTTTTACTTTATTTTTTCTGGTCAAGGCATTGATAAACCGCCATCATGTCTCGTTTGTTCAATTCACGTATCCGGGCGAAAATGGGGATATCGGCCACGGCCTCGGTACGTTCACTTTCGGCCACGACATCCTTCACTTTCCCTGTCAGCCAGGTCTGGACGTCGATGCTTTCGACGATTTCTTTGCGCCCTTCATCATCGATGCCACTGGCATGACAGCTCACACAAGGGATCGTTAATTTATACACACCGTCATGGATGTTGTCTTCTGAAATGACTTTCTTGCCATTACAGAATGGGCATTTATGACTTGCTTTAATTTTATTGATTTGGGTAACGATTTTTTTGTAGCCGAATGCTTCATAGACATAGGTTAGTTTTTTGTATTTGCCATTGGTGAAGTATTTATCAATAATGGTTTCTCTTGTTTCGTTAATATTGGCAAAGTCACAGATGGTAATCTGATTTTTGCTGCTGATTGCTTCGATATTGCCTTTGATGCTGTCCCAGAATGGTTGGGTATTTTGTAAAACCACTTCATAGCCGACAAAGCTTGCTAGTTCGAGTTCGAGCATTTTCAACGCGGCTTTTGTTTCACGTGGAAGGAATGAGACATCATCAGTGAGTGCGATATCGCCGCCCACAATCGCTTTTAGTTTTTCCAGTTCCGGCAGCTTTTCTACAATTTTGATGACTTGATCAATTGGCTGTTGGATGATCTCGCGAATGTCCGTATCACCAAACATCAGCTTTTTATGATGTTTGAGAACCGTTCCTTGACAGACTGGACAGTCGATCATCTCTTTTGTTTCTTTCATCTGCTCTTTAATGATTGATTTCGATACGAAGATATAACGCCCAATGATGAAATTGAACCCTTCCCAAATTCGCGATGCCTTGCCTGCTTTATCGTAAAAGGACTTTTCCCAATACCCATATAAGAAGGTATGCTTTTCGGCATCTGTCATCTCATTATAGCTTTTACTAATGTCGTGACCTAGTTCATTCTTGATCTCATCAAACAGGAATTGCAGTTTGGAATGCTGATAATATTTTAATACTTCCATCACGTCCGGATGTAATAAACCATCCCAGAATGGCACGTTTTTGTCTTGTATGACTACATCGAAATCGAATTTTTCAATGAACCGGCGTCCCGAACAGCTTGGACAATGATTTTCTGCAGAATAGAAATCGAAGCTTCTTGTATCCTTATTGGTCGGATGTGCAGCCACTATATGGTTGATCATTCCGCCCAATTCATAAAGAAACGTATATTGACTGTACAAGTGCCGTTCAAGATCAATGGCGATCACAGGTGCAATCGTATCGGACTCGTACTCCCCATAAATCACGCGAGCGATTGGTGATAGGCTTTTTAAAATGCCGCCCTTATAAACGTTCTCTGCGTTTTTGAAATAGTCCAGATGATTTTCCTGTAAATAATCGATACCAGTTTTTGACCGGATCGTCGAAGAGATATGCAAACGCTCCACCCGTTCGTCACTGTTTTTGTGACTGTAATAATCATCATGACTGACAACGTCAAGATGCTGGACAGGTGTTAGCTGTCTTTTGCCAAAATCCACGATATAATCCGAGCTTTCCAGCATATAGGCATTATGTTCAATCATGATGATGGAGACGGATTCATCCTCCAAAATGACCCTGACACTGTCAATGAATTGGTTTAAAATATTTTGCGATAACCCTTTTGAAGGCTCGTCAAAAATGAACAGCGTGTGCGGGTTCCTTGTCTTCGCAAACAGCTCGGAAACTAAGTGGACACATTGAAATTCACCCGTCGATAGTGTTTGTGTTTTTCTCTCTAACGTCAAATAACCAAGCCCAAGTTTGATCAATAAGCTCAAACGTTTATGTGCGATGTCTTCTTTTGGGAGTTCATCGATGATATCTTCGATCGAACGCTGAAAAATATCATCAATTTCATCACTGTATTTGGTTAGCTTCTTTTTAATATCAAGAAACGTCGCAACGGTCGACCGGCTGGTGATCGATTTATTTCGGTCCTGCCCGACCATGACCAGCTTATCCTTTGGATACCGCTTCTGAAAATCTTTGGAGATGCATTCATTGACTAGTGTAGATTTACCGCAGCCGGACTCACCCGTAAAGGTAACGAGTCTATTCTTGGGAATCCGGATTTCTTCCATTTGAATATTACGGCAGTAAAGATCCTGAAATTGATAGTATTCCGTTGGCGCTGCTTCATTTCGCTTCCAGCTGATTGGTTTGGGCCGCGGTGATTCCTCAACGATTTTCCCGCCATATTTTCCGCTGCCGGGTCCAAAGAACAATTGATCATCCGTGCTATCCAACACTGTGTCGGAGTGATCAATGAGCCAAATTTGATTTTTATAACCTAATTGCTTAATCTGCTCCAAAATTTTCAAAAGGGTTTGATGATCAAGACCGACGGAGATTTCATCGATGATGATCACGGTATTTTCACTTGTTGCCATGAATTCGGCCAAATAAAGCCGGGTTAATTCCCCTCCTGACACTGTCCCCATAATACGGTTCAAGCCTAAATAACCAATATTCATATTGATAATATTTTGGAGAATATGCTGTTTAGCTTCACTTATATGTAAGGTCTCTGCGAGTGAAAGGATCATTTCGATGCTTAAGTTGTTGATATCGGATATAGTATGCGGGCGGTCTAATAATTCAATGGTATATTGCTCGACTTCTTGATTGTAGCGCTTCCCCTCACACTTTGGACATTCGACGTTTTTCGTCGTACCGCGTCCTTTACAAGTGGGGCACCAGCCTAAGGCATTATTAAATGAAAAAACTTCCGGAGAAAGATTGAATTTTTCTGCAAGACAAACACGTATCTCTTTAAACACACCAGTATGTGTGCCAATGGTCGAACGGGGATTAGCTGAAATGGATGATTTGCCGAGAAAAAGGACCAGAGGCATTTCCTCCATCTTGATGGCACTGAAGTTGGTTTCCATAATATTAGGGAATAAATACTGATATTCAGACTTCGGCAATAAGGAAACGAGACGCTTCTTGGATTCTTCGCCAATGGTTTGACAAAAAGTCGTCTTCCCGGAACCTGATAAACCAGCAATTCCTAATGATTGGTCGTCTGGCAGTGACGAATCTAAATGGCTTATATTGTTCGCTATTAATCGATTTATTTTCATTTGTAACTCCTCTCATTTTTTTAAGCTCAGTCTTTCATATTAGCACAGCGGTATATGTATTTGGTATTTTTTTAACGGTAACCCCATCCTTTTATTCTTTCACATCCCGCTGCTTCAAGGACGTATGATTCATCGACAAAAAACGAGGAGCAAGGATTAGATTTTTAAGATGATTAAAACCTTCTTTTAGATTATAAAAGCCCCTCTCGACTAAGAGAAGGGCTTTCCTTATAAAATATGACCGCATTTTTATCCAATACGTTTATTTTGTATTGGACTTTTTTGCCTTGTTTTCAAGATCGCTTTTAGGCTCGGTGGAGAATTCCACATCTTTTCCATGTCCCTGCGGGTTAACACTTGGTGCGATGCGACCTCTTCCTGTCTTTTTACTCATTTCTTTCACCTCCAAGTATATGATGTTGGACGGATTTACTTTACATTACGGGTGTAATTAAATGTGTCTTTGTTATGAGGAACATCAGGATCTTTTTTCCCGGCAGGCTGTACGGCTCTTCCTGTATTTCCGCTATAGCCTTCTTCCACGGGCCCTGGATAATGATAATGGCCATCATTAACTGTTTGAGTCGTTGATTCACCAGTCACCTGGCTTCCTCCCGTTTCCACCTGTTCTTTCTCGTTAGTCAATCCATCTCCTCCTTTTCTAAAGCTTTTCTTTTATAGTATTTCGATAAAAGAGCAATAAAATGAAAGGAGAAAAAAGGAAGCACTAATAATGACTCCATTCTTTGTTATTTGGAGGTCAGAAGTGAACTCTCCGCTGCACTGTTTTTCAAGAAGGGACTGGGTTCGCCAACCGTATAAATTTTCAAGTCATGCATAGCCCTGGTGCATGCGGTGTAGAACAATCTACGCAGGCTCTCATCACCATATGTTTGCATGGATGCATCATAAATGATGACTGCATCGAATTCGATGCCTTTGGCTAAATAAGCCGGTATAACTACTACACCCTGTTCATATTCATTTGTGCCTTTCTGTACGAGTTTAATTTCACCGTGGGCATTAAGGGCATCGTATGCGGCGGCACTTTCGGCAGCAGATTTACAGATTATTGCGATTGTATTGTACTCACGGCTTTGAAAGTCTTTGACTTTAGACATAATCTTACAGTGCAATTCATCACGGCTGGACACTTGAGTGAGTACCGGCTTCTCGCCTTCACGATTGAATGCCTTAATTCGATGGCCTTCTGGAATTAGTTCACGTGTGAATTCTATAATCTGCTTTGTGGATCTGTAGCTTTGATCTAAGGTAATGCTCTCGGTTTCACTTATCCCGTATAAACTGGTAAGAGTCTGGAAATCCACCCGTTCGCTGGCATGAGCGAATATTGCCTGGTTAAAGTCACCGAGCACGGTCACCCTGGCATTAGGAAACAATCGTTTCAAGAACTCGAATTGAAATGGAGAATAATCCTGTGCTTCGTCTACAAGCACATATTTTATAGAAGTATTCGACTGGAATCCTTGAATTAACTCTTTCAGCAGCAAAAATGGAGTCGCGTCTTCATAATACAGTTTACCTTCGTCCAGCATTTTTTGGGTTGATAAGCAAATTTCCCTTTCGGCAGGTGTTTCACCCTCATTCCACAGTTCGATCCGTATTTGTTCGTCAAAAAGTTGCTTGTATATGCCCTTAATATTGATAAAATGAAGTGCTTTTATCCGTTTGCGTAACGTCTTCAATTTCTTTCGAACAATCATACGCGCAAGCATTTTATTTTCTATCTCATAATCGTCAAAGGAATCTTCATCATGGCCGCGTTTTTTCTCTAAATAGGTGTATACCTTTTGGTAGTCTTCTTTGCTAAGATACTCAATTTCCTCCTCGACCCAAGGTTGTTTCAACTCAAACTTTTCCCTTTCATCAAGTAGCTCACATAACCACTCTTTCAGCTTTTCAATCCTATTGTGAAATTTTAATGTGGTGTCTGTGTTATAAAATCTTTCCGAAATTTGTTTGGCGGAGACGAGCGTTTCCCCTCGGAACTTCACCCCTCTAAAGATCATTCCGGATTGCTCCAGTGATTGTCTATAGGTCTTGATGATTTCAAAGAAGCGAATGGATGCCTTAAATTGGATACTCACTGTCCTGGTGCTATAGGAAGGATCATCCGCTGCAGTAAGCAAATATTCCAGTTGCTCATAAGGATCCTCAACTTGAAACGAGTCAGTCAGACGATGATCCAGATATTCCTGGAATGTTACCTGCTGCATATTCTCTTCGCCAAGTTCGGGCAACACATTGGATACGTAGTTATTAAACATGGAGTTAGGAGAGAATAAAATGATTTGATCGGCTTTCAGCCTTTCACGGTTCTTGTAGAGCAAGTAAGCAATCCGTTGAAGGGCAGCTGATGTCTTCCCGCTGCCAGCTGCACCTTGAACAATGAGCAGACGTCCGCGATCGTTCCGGATGATCCTATTTTGCTCACGTTGAATGGTGGACACGATACTGTGCATATGCTTATCCGTTCCCTTGCCCAGTACCTGCTGCAGGATCTCATCCCCAATGGTGAGACTCGTATCGAACATTGATTCGATAACGCCGCCCTTGATGGTGTATTGCCACTTGTTCTCCAGCATCCCCCGAATTACGCCTCCGGGAGTGGAGTATTCTACAGGACCGGGAGGATAGTCATAATAAACACTCGAAACCGGGGCCCTCCAATCGTAGATAATGAAGTTTTCTCCTGTTGCATCAGTAAGAGTTGAAGTCCCAATATAAATTTGTTCCGTAAGGGGAGACCCTTCTTCAGTGATATCAATCCGGCCGAAGTAAGGCACTTCCTGCATGCGGCGTAGTGTTGACAGCCTCTTGAAGGCATATCTATGTGCGCCTTCGCTTTGTGACAAGTCTTGGGCCTGCTGCCTTAAGCCAATGATGGTCTCGAGGTAATCATCGAAAGTATCGATATTAACCTTGAGGTCATCCCAAAAGTGTTTACGGATATTAACAACTTCTTTTTTACGCTTTGAAGTTTCTCCTTCTATTTTGCTGATTTGTTTCGTGATTGTTTCTATCACCTCATTCAAACGTTCTTGCTCCTGCCGAATTTCATTGTTCATAACGGACACTCCTTTAAAAAATGAGAAATTAGGGGTTGACTAGAGGTGAGTTTTACCTTATACTTATAGTAAGGGGTAAACTGTTTAGTGTTTATTTAAATGTGTTTCTATACTAATTTATCATAAATTCCGAATGATATCAATGTATTTTGCACAACAGTTGCCATAATGAATCGTCATTTTAAACTTTAATTTAACATGTAAAGCCAGTAACCAGTTGAGCAATAGCTTGGCTGGTTATTTTTATGATTATTGAAGGCCTAAAGCTTCGCCAGTCTCGCCTTTCATAAGAACGGCAACACCCACATCAACGTTTGATTCGTTTCGATGAGATGTGATTCATATTGTCTTGACTTAACTTTGTTTGTTAGATAATGTTTAGGATAAAACTTTTTGTAGGAGAAATTATCATGAAAAATTATAAAGCATGTCAGAGTTGTGGAATGCCGCTATCTAAAGATGAATTAGGTGGTGGAACTGAAAAAGATGGTAGGATAAGTACTAAATATTGCAGTCATTGTTATATAAATGGTGAATTCACTCAAAACATTACTGCGATAGAAATGCAAAAAGTTGTTCAAAATCATATGATGGAAAATATGAATATGCCTAAATTTATTGCTAAGTTTTTCACTAGAGGCATCCCAAAGTTAGAGCGATGGAATTAATCAACGAATAGAAAACGAATGAACTTCTTTATCCTTTTTCTATAGATTTGAAACAATACTGTTTATAGAAAAGGCTGTTTTCACATACTTTGTTGCTATTTACCAGGTAGTGGGTTGTGGTTGATTTCCCCTCAAGATGCTCGCTTTCCGCGGGGCGGGCGGTGAGCCTCCTCGGCGTAAACGCCTGTGGGGTCTCACCTCTCCCGCTGCTCCCGCAGGAGTCTCGCACTTCCGCTCCAATCAACCTTAAATAGTTTCGTTTAAAAACAACAATCTTTACGAAAAGAGCCATAAAAAAATACGGAGGAAATAGCGATAAAGACAAATCCATATAAACGGATTTGCCTTTATGCTTCTTCCAACGAAAAATAAGAAAATGTTTTTGGGAATTTTCAATCTATTCCGCTTGTGTTACTGGTTTATTATTTCATCATCTGCCTTGCTTCCATAAACAGCACTTGGATAAATTTTTTCATATTATTCCGGCTCTGACTGCTTACTTTTTTGCTTTTGTCTTCTAGCTCCAGCATTTTTTTTCGGACTTCCGAGAAATCAAAAAATGTGGATGAATAGGCTTCGAATTTTGGATTCATATAATCCGTCAATCCTAATGAAGCGATATGGATGAGTGCCTGGTTAAGAGCGCGACGGACACGCTGCTCGGAAGCTTTCATTTCTTTCTGGATTTCGGCTTCTTTCGCTTGATCTCCCAGCTTTTCAGCAGCAATCCCAGCAAAAATCTCCTTTAAATATGGAAACGAGTAGGCAGGACCGAGTCTTTGCTTTTCATTTTGGAGGAATCCTAAAATGTTTAATAAATCCTCGCTTCCCCCTTCGCCAATCATACCTAAATCAGAAATTAAGGCCCGTCCGGCTTCCATGATATTTTTTGTATGAAAGGTTTTAGAAGACTTCGGGCGGTCCGTAAACACGTTCAACGACTTTTGAATGCCCTGGATCGATTGATCCACCAGTATTCGCTCGTTCACTTTGTTTAATATGCATGAAATTTCAACTTGGTTCAGCGGTTTTGTAATGTAGTATTCCGCTCCTAATCTATACGCCTCACCAATCATTTCTTTCGTTTCCACTTGCGAAATCATCACAAATCTTCCTTGAAATCCATCAGCAAGAGACCTGATTGTTTCAATTCCATCCCTTAATGGCATGAGCAAATCAATTAAGACAACGTCTGCTTTTTTTAAAAACAACAAGCCATTATTCACTAAAGCTCCGTCTTCTGCTTCTCCCACCACTTTGCCTAAATCTTCGTCTTCAATTATCTCTGTCAACATTCCTCGAATGGCAGGATCGTCATCTATAATGAAATAATTCATCTCGTTAGCCCTTTCTCCATAATAGCATCAATCGGAATTCCTACGATGAATACGGTTTCTTTATAGGTATCCATTAGCCTGATATGTCCTCCAAATTTTTCAACTGTTTGTTTCACATACGATAAGCCAATTCCCGTTGAAGGGTTTCCCGCCGCATCGAATTTCTTTGTATAACCTGCTGTAAAAATGATTTCCTTCTGCTTTGGCGCAATGCCGGGGCCATTATCACAGATGCAAAACTCCACGAATTGATCTTTCCTTTTCACATGCAGTGATACGTATCCTTCTTCTTCAATGGCTTCCACTGCATTGGCCAATAAATTATTTATTAATGATAATACCATATATACATGATAGTGGGGATGGTCATCATCTATATGCAAGGTAAATGTAATAACTTTGCCAAGGGACTCTGCATATCGTCTATTGGACACGATCATGATGTTACCAAGGTCTTCGATTTTCATATATTCCTGCAGGTTTTTGGATGACATAAGTTTCGAAAGCCCCGCATAAATCCTCTGGTTATCTTTTTTGATCTCATGTACGAGACCGGCAATCTGCAACGCAGTTTGCGCATCGCTTCCATTAGTCCCCCTTGTTTTTATCCGACGGTAAAAGTCATAACAAGTTCGGGTGATTTCTTCCGCATTTTGCATCGTTTTCTTCAGTTGAACCGATTCCTCATACAAACTTGAAATGAAAAGCAGCATTTGTTCCTTTTGGATGCGTTGCTCCGCTTCTGCGGATTTCGCTTCTCTCAGCTTTACTATATTAAAAAAGCCGAGAACGAAAAAGCTTCGAATAAAGGCGATTAAAACAAGTTGGTCAATGGCTAACAAGGGTGTGCCCTGATTCGCCAGGATGGATCGGATCGTCATCTCCGATACACTTGCAGAAAGCTCGATCAATACCCCTAAAAGCCCGATCATAAACGGCTGATCGTGCCGTTCGTTCAATTTCGTTTTATGAAAGGCCAACGCGTAAATGAAGTAGTAAAAAAAGGCGGGAACATGAAGATAGATCGCATCCTCAACGGATATGTCCCGTATCCCGACAGCCAGTGAAAAACGCAAAAAAAACACACTCACTCCCGTCACTATGCCTGCAATAATCGGGTGGATGCTCCTCCCCCATAGTAAAAACAAGAAGAAGACGGGGGTTCCCAAACTGACTCTGAATGTATCATCGAAGGGGTAAAACTTGAATTCGCCCGCAAGAGGCACCGCAATCATAATCAATAGCAATATCCTTATACTCTTTTTCAATACGGTCCCTCCCCAGTCATTATATTAAAAACATAACACATGAAAAGGGAAAAAAGTGAGAAGGGTTTGACTGAAATTATTATTTTTTATGGCCCTTGTAAGTATCCGTAGGATTCAGTAGGTTCCAGTAGGATGATCATAAACTTGAAATAATCTAAAAAATGAAAGCGCTAACAACAGAACGACTATCGAAGGAGGAATTCAAATGAAAAGGTTTGGCTTAGCTACTCAAATTTTTGTTGCACTTGTACTAGGTATCGTTGTCGGTGCTTTATTCCATGGTAATGAAACAGTCATGGCCATTTTGGTGCCTATCGGCGATATTTTCATTCATTTAATTAAAATGATTGTCATCCCGATCGTCATGGCTGCACTAGTCGTCTCCATAGCGGGAGTCGGCGATATAAAGAAACTGGGAAAATTAGGCGGGAAGACTCTTCTTTATTTTGAGATTGTCACCACAATTGCCATTGTTATTGGATTACTGGCGGCAAACTTGTTCCACCCAGGGTCTGGCTTAGATACAAGCAATCTTGAAAAAAGTGATATTTCAAAATATGAAGAAACGACAAATACCGCTGGCAGCAGTGGCTTTGGAGAAACAATTTCTCATATTGTTCCTTCAAATGTATTTGAATCAATGGCTCAAGCGGATTTATTACCGATTATCTTCTTTTCTGTTTTATTCGGCTTAGGTGTGGCTGCGATAGGAGAAAAAGGAAAGCCTATTCTTGGATTCTTTGAAGGTGTGTTGGAAGTAATGTTTTGGGTGACGAATCTAGTCATGAAATTTGCCCCCTTTGGTGTGTTTGCACTGATTGGTGTAACCGTTGCAAAATTCGGTATCGCAACATTAATTCCTTTAGGTAACCTAGTAATGGCTGTTTATGTGACGATGGTATTCTTTGTATTCGCCATTCTTGGAATTATAGCGAAAATGTCGGGGACAAGCATTTTTGTTATCCTGAAAGTGTTAAAGGATGAATTGATTTTGGCATTTACAACAGCAAGTTCAGAGTCGGTATTACCAAGGCTTATGGACAAAATGGAGAAGTTTGGCTGCCCGAAATCCATTACTTCTTTTGTTATTCCAACAGGCTATACGTTTAATCTAGACGGCTCATCGATTTATCAAGCACTTGCTTCACTTTTCGTGGCACAAATGTATGGTATAGATTTATCCATTACAGAACAGATCACTTTGTTACTCGTATTGATGTTAACGTCAAAAGGAATGGCTGGCGTTCCGGGTGCCTCATTTGTTGTTGTTTTAACAACACTTGGTTCTATGGGACTGCCGGTGGAAGGTGTTGCGTTCATTGCCGGTATCGACCGAATTTTGGATATGGGAAGATCAGCGGTTAATGTCATAGGGAACTCATTGGCGGCGATTGTCATGTCGAAATGGGAAGGGGAATTTGACCAGGATAAAGCAAACCATTACGTTGATTCAATTAAACAATCAGACGTAGCATAAACTTATAGAGGAGGAAATACGGTGTCAACAATCTAAATCATGACGATCGTATTAAGAAAGACTTCTAGGGATCAAAACAAGTACCAGTGCATGCATATATGTATCCAAACATTGCGTGCAGTCTCCGATTACAAGTTAGTCTTACGCGATGACAAACCCAGGTATTTCTTGTGCTGAACCGTTTGATAGATCGTAGTTTCCGATTTTGATGAAATGGCAGATGTGGTTGATGAATAACAAAAGTCTGGGGAATTGATATAAAAGCCCTCCTTTATGGGAGGGCTTTTTGTTTTGCAGGATGAGTAATAATAATAATCCGAAACAAAAAAATGGATAGCCCCAATTAAGGCTATCCAGCTTAATTTATAAAAGATCACTTCACCTTTACGCCAGCTTTAATCAACGTAGGCGGAGTTTCTCCCTGTAATCCGGCGACAAGGTTTGTTGCGGCCAGCATCGCCATTTTCAGGCGGGTTTCATATGTTGCGGAACCGATATGAGGCAGAGTGACGACATTCTTCATGGAAAGCAGCGGGTTGTCTTCCTGGACGGGCTCCTGTACAAAGACATCCAGTCCTGCCGCGTGAATTTCTCCGGTCTTTAGCGCATCGATCAACGCTTCTTCATCCACTGTTTTCCCTCTTGAACAATTGATGAAGATGGCGGACTCTTTCATGAGCTTGAATTCTTTTTCCCCCATCATCTTTTCGGTTTGAGGAGTCAGCGGTGTCATTAAGCAGACAAAATCAGATTGCTTTAACAGATCTTCCAGAGAACTGTATGTAGCTCCATACTTTTGTTCCGCGTCTTCGTTTCTGGATCTATTGTGATATAAGATGTTCATATCGAACCCAAAACGGGCCCTTTTTGAAACGGCAGATCCGATTCCTCCCATCCCGATAATGCCTAATACTTTATGATGGACGTCCAACCCAAACGATTTTTCTCCAATATTCGATGTCCATTGCCCTGACTTTACCATTTGATCCAACTCAGGCATTCTTCTCGCTGTGGAGAGCATCAAACCCATGATCGTATCGGCGACTGTCTCGTTCAATACCTCGGGAGTGTTCGTAGCCATGATTCCTCGATTGGACAACTCGGTTACATCCAAATTGTCGTAACCAACCGATGAATTACAGACGATTTTTAATTGCGGTGCTTGATCCAGTAAAGTTTTATCCACTTTTAATCCTGAACCTAATATACCTTGTGCGTTCTTCAGCTCCTGAAGAAATTCAGGATAGTTTTGTGAATCAAGACCCTCAAAATAAACGACATCACAAGTCTCTTGAATATAATCCAACACCTTTTGATCCACTTTCTTATAGACGATTACTTTCGGTTTCATCATTGATACCTCACTTCCAATAAAGTAGGACCCCATCGGGTTCGAATTCTGACATAACCTTTTTGTTTAACGCCTCTATCTATAATCTACCATTATTTCAAAAAAAGGTAGTAGCTAATTGAACGGCGGACCAAATCGCTAAAACGGAAGCTAACGTTAGAATAATATTTTCGAACCAATTGTTTTTATATTTTCCCATCAAGCTTTTTTTATTTGAAAGCACGAGCATGCCAATTGCGATTACCGGAAAGCCGATTATATTTATTGCATTTACGCCAATTGTCAATGCAATGAAACCAGGCATGCCGGGAATGGACCAAATAAGCGGCGTAACTAATACAAAAATCATAATCCATTTAAACATTGGATCTTTTTCATATTTACCATTGTATTTTTCGCGTCGGTTTTTATTTATTACGTAAAAGGCATCTACTATCAATCTTGGAAAACCAGTTGATTTCCCTACTATACTCGCGAACAATACTCCAAATACCCCAAGATAAAAAATGTACCAGCCAAATTGTCCTAACGACATTTGTAATGCCATTGCCAAGTCATCAATCGTTTCCACATGAATTCCATTCGGTTTTAAAATTTCTGCCCCAACCACCCAAATGGCTAAATTAATCACGATGCAAACTCCGATGGCAAACAGTAAGTCATTTCTTTGAACCTTGACATGACTCGGCTTCGTCCAGCCCTTTTCCTTCATGAAATATGGATGTACAAAGTTCGAAATCGATCCTGCCACTGCACCGATAATTGAAATCGCCACCAATAATGCTCCATGAACGCCAGTATCACTTGGAATGCTAAAACCAACCGTTCCTTTAATGATTTGCCCCACATCCGGTGTAGCTTGAATGGCCAGGAACAAGAAGGCAATGGTCAATAATGCCAAAAGCACTTTCATTACACTTTCAATTCTATTATAAATATTCCTGCCAATAAGCATAAACACTAATCCTACAACTACCATTGAAGCTAAGAACGGCTGATTGACATGGAAGAGTGTCGATAATACCTCTCCCGCTCCCTTAATCATATAGGCATTAAACAGGTGGCCCATGATTAATGCATAACCAAACATGAAATAACCGAAAATTGGGTGGATACGTCCATAGCCTTCAAGAATGGTTAAACCCTCTGTGTTACAAAGCTGGAACCGGGCAATAACATTAACGATAAGAAAACGAAGAATTAATGACAGAGCTAAAATCCACATTAAACTATATCCATAATCTGCACCAGCAACAGAAGAAGTCACCAGATCCCCGGCGCCAAGCCACGTTAACACGGCAAGAATTCCTGGACCATAAGCGGTTTTAAACTTCGTGAAGAAATTTGTTTTCTTACTTTCGACCTCCGGAGCAATCACAGTGGATTCAGCAAGATTTGATTGATTTTTCAAGTTATTCACTCCATTCCAAAGAGTATGTATTCGCTTTCATTTTTTCTAAAGCAATAATACTTAGATAACTCTAGACATTCAGATATTGAAATTATGACAGAACTTTACGTCATTTCCGGAATTGACATAAAGTTAACGCGCAGTATGTTGTCATGCTTCATGTTGAAGTGAATTAGCTCTTAAGTAAGTTCTCCTTCCATTTGATTGAATCTTTCGACTATTTACATTGAAATTGTAAGACAAATTAAAATGTAAGTCAATCATAATATTTAGAAGTTTTTTTAAAGCATAAAAAAGACCCTTCGTACTTGTTGATCATTCAAGAGAAATTGGCGTTGCTGCAAATTGAGGAAAACAGGATAAATAAAGGATAAAGTACAGCGTGCGAATAGATTCATGCCATCAGCGGATAATATAAGCGAAGGAGTGAAATATATGCCACAAGATAATAACAATGATCCAAATAATACTGCCGGGAACCTTGATGCTCGCAGAGACCCTAATAATGATAGTTTGAACCCTGGGTTTCAAAGAGAAGAACGTCCTATGCCTAATGGTAATATCCCAACAACAGAGGGTGTCGCAAATGTTAAAGAACGTTTTCCTTCTGACCATGAAAGACTTATGAGCAGAATCAATCTTGGGGATGCACTTATAAATCGGGAAAATACACATTTTGGACGGTTTGAAAGATAACCCACGAGAAAAAAGCTAAAAACCTGTTTAGGCTTTAGCTTCCATTTTTTTAGTTTTGTACAAAAATGAACTTTCCTCTCCAGGCACTTGCTTTCCGCAGGAGCCTCTCACACCCGCTCCAATCAATATGGAACACGTTTTATCTACAAAAATTCAAAGAGACCTTCCTATAAAAGGTCTCTTTGAATAATCCTTACTTTTCACAAGCGATAAAGTCTTTGTCGCGATCGCTTTTTTTATTGGCATCATAAAGCGCCTTTGAAACGTGAGGCTTGTATTTCGTTTTTCCTCCTTTATTTTTAACGGAGGATGTACGGGCTACGCCTCCTTTGTAGTCTTTATTCAATGCTGTACAGTTTTTATAAGTCTTCACCTTTGTTTTGGCACTGGCAACGTCATTTGCGCCAAACGAGAGACCTAAAACTAGTCCAAAAGATAGTAAAATAGCAAATATTCGTTTCAAAATACGTACTTCCTTACCTAAATATTAACTTTTTACTAATCATAATGTATCATTCCATTTTTTACAATAACTATTTTTCTGGATTTAAATAATACCCGCTCTTACTTAATCCATTCCTAAGAAAAGACCGCCAATTCAGCGGTCCCATAGATTATATTATTCCTTTCCCTTCACCCTGTAATGGACCTCCCCAGGTTCTTTGCAAAAGGTGATTCCGCTTCCCGGTTCGTAATAAAAGGTCTTTTTACCCAATGAGCGTTCATGGAAGGTCGTATGCAGATAGGCTGCTTGATCCCTTTTGAAGGCGAGCTGATTTTTGCTTAAGTTTACTGGTAAGCAATGACCGTAGTTTGTGTGGACCAGTGTTTCCTTTTCGTTCATTTCCTCTAAGTCACGAATGTGGATGTAGGAAAACCAGACTCCTCCTCTTTTCCGGAATGAGCGGGAGGAGAACCAGACCATCCCCAGTTGGGCATTTATGCAGACGGGCAGTCTGTATTTACCGCCCAGTACGGATTTGGCTGCTGCTAGTCCGCCATCCAGATCCAATCCAAAGTGGTTTAACGTATTATTCAGGATTTCCTGGCGCGGTTGCCTAACATGGAAAGTGCTATCTCCCTCCACTACCGTAGTCATCTCGACACCATTGGCGTCGTATCGCTCCATCATTCCTACCGTTTCCATATTCAATAAATAGTTTTTTCGTATCATCATTCCATTCACTCCCCATTTCACTATTCCTTTTTATGGAGTATACTGGACATAGAGGCAGGTATACTCCTGCTCGCAAGCCCTTAGGTGATTGTCTGACCGGACGTCCTCACCTAGGGGTTTTTCACTTTTTCATTATCACATTTCCCCTCACCTCCTCAACAGCTATACAGCCAGCGTACTAGCTCTTCGATATTGTTTTTATCTTTGCTTAGGTGAAATAATGGCGGCCGCCCTTTGTATGTTCCGTTAAACTCTTTCCAAATGGGATTTCCAGGGCTCCAGTCCACCTCTTTCAATTTTGACATTCTCGTGGCAATCAGCTGTTGTCTTTGTTCGATTGGCTGGTTTTCCATTTTGTCATTGACATAAAGGGCAACGGCAATGAAAAGCGGGTAACTGGCAAGCATGCATTTTGTGTAATCACCCATCTGTCCTGCCGGGTATATGTCGAATAGTTCATTAAGATAGAGATGAATGAGTGTGATGTATTCACTGTTCGATAGCGGACTTTGTGATACTTTCTCTTCGATGTTTACGTGTGCCTTCCCAGTCATGAAGATGCCGATGACCTGCCTCAATTGCGATAGCGATAAGAGGTTTTTATTGGCTGGACGATTGATGGAACGCTTTTCAAGTTCGACACCGGCTGTTTTTAGCGATTGATGGGTATGGAGCACCTGATTGGTAATGACGTTGAGGTTGTTTCGCGAGTCGAATGATATCCGTTTGGAAAGGGCCACTTTCTTGCCTTTTAGATTGAGATCCAGGTAGAGCTGGGATTCTTCCGCTCTTGTTAGCCCTTCAAATACTTGGATCGCAATCGAGCTGTCCTTCATGAGTGAATCCAGTTCGTATGCTAGTTTCACCTTTTCTTCACCCTTCTTTAACGCTTTAAGGATACTGTCCTCCAATTGCGCGAAAGCCGCTATTCGTTGTGTTCCGTCAATGATCGAAAGTTCGATAGGATTTCCATTAGGGGCTGCTCCTTCCCTGCTGCTGGCAACAAGTGGCGGCAGGTAGATATTTTTCGTTAACGCATTGTCCAAAAGATAGTTTTTGATTGATCGGACCCGCAGCTGGTTGATTTCCCTCGTGGCAATCTGACCGTTGCGATACATATGGACCAGCTCGATGATGGAGCAGGAAACCATCGTCCTTCTTTTCCGGTCCAATTCACCTAGAATCATTTAGCCATCCTCCTTCTTGTTCTATTTTTCGTTTGAACGCGAGAGCCGTTTTCTGGATGGCGTTTGTAGTCGAATGGTTTTTGACTCTTTTTTTCAAGGGGTCGTAAATGTGTGAATAAAGGGTATCATCATGCTTCCAAGTACAGGCTTTCTTCAAATGCAGCATATGATTTATTGCTTCTTCATAGGGGATTTCATGATGTTTTCGGAGTTGGTGGATCGTTTGGGCAAGGGCTATTTGAATGCCGGAATACCCTGATGTGAATGTAGTCCGGTCTGTCATCTTCTTCGGAAAGATTTCCAGCCATGACTCGAAAAACGCGGTCGCGGTGTTGATGATTTCGGCTTTGGTCATATCACCATAATTGGCTTTACCCGTTTTCGCGGTGACGTTTCCTTCAAATAAAGCAATAAGGCAGCGCCTCATGATCGTCAGCGTAGTCAGCGCCGTACATCTCACGGTGATCCTCGAAAGGGTGGCCTCTATCTCCAGCTTACTTTCTAATATCCTGGCAATGTTCCGTGTTAGTTCTGCATATTCATCGCGCTGGTCATACTTCATCACCAAGCCGTTATGCGGCTCTTTTCGCTTCGTATTAATATCATTGAATAGCTGTCTTTCTTCATGCGTTTCCAGATTTAAATAGATTTGAATCGTGACCGGATAGGTTTTCAACTTATCAATTTGGTTTTGGAGCTTTGCCGCTTCGGGAAAGTTTCCGATTTCTTCTTCCGTTTCCTTCCGTGCCCTTAGATGACTGATGGCTGAAATGAGGGCATAGGTCCTATGCTGCCCGTCAAGTATGTATATTTTACTTCCTGGTGGCAGTTCCCCGCCCACGGGCACTTCTTGGATCGCTCCCCTGCTCGAGAAGATGAATGGGGAAAAGTAAAAGTCCCCTTCCGATACAGAATCGATGATGAACTCCCTGATTTCAGTCCTTCGATTAAGATCAAGCTTTCTTTGAACCGCCTCATCGACTTCGAATATCGCCTCCAATGTCGAGAATTGAATCTGCGAGATTAATATTCTTTTCCCGAATTGAGTAAGGCTGTTTCCGGCTATCGTCACTTTCATTTCTTGATATGTCATTCACTTCACCTCTCTGCGACCATTATCCTATTTTATGCTTTTTTTGTAAAATCGCTCTTGTATGACCTCTTTCAAAATTGGTTCCCTTTTGTGACTGCTTTACCTGTTTGATTGGC
Organism: Peribacillus sp. S4; assembly: GCF_046715815.1. Classification (NCBI taxonomy): domain Bacteria; kingdom Bacillati; phylum Bacillota; class Bacilli; order Caryophanales; family Bacillaceae; genus Peribacillus; species Peribacillus sp. S4. Next base: position 4,466,279 of record NZ_CP175708.1, read on the forward strand.
TAACTCTTTACAAAATCTCATCAAAGGGCTATACTATCTAATTTCCGTTTCAAATTTGCTACTGCGGATCGCTATTTTGTGTCCATTTAGAGAACAAACAGCCAAAATCCAGATAAAAGTGAAACGAAATGACATTTTTGTGAAGTTTTACGACTCGTCAAAAAAAGTCTATCTGAATGATAGACTTTTTTGACGTGGTTATTCTGCCAGCTTTAGTTCAATTGCTAAATTCCGTAAATAATCCAATAAGGGCCGGACTTCCTCTGGAGCTGTTGTGTCTGTGAATGAGAAAGACTGCTTCTTCTTTTCAACGGCTATATCCAGCTTGTACGAAAACGAGTCGAACCCTTGCGTTTTTACCATTTTACTTTGGGTAGCATTATGAAGGTCAGCATGTTTCATTAAGTTCTGCAATTCCTCATACTTCTCTTTCGGCAATTCATCCGTATCTATTTCGAAATTCAAGTCGAGGTTGGCAAATCCCCCTATGCAGCTAAATTTGATATGCATGGTAGATGAAGCCTCCTATTCATGGAATATTTCTACTCAGGCAGTCCAACCGCTTTAAAAGCATTTTCAATTGTCTTGATGGCTGTTTTCGTAACATCACCGCTATCAACAAGTTTTTGCGCTGCCTTGATGACGATTTGCACGAATTGATTGAAATTCGCCGTCGCAAATAAATTCTGCATCGCATTGAACCAAATCAAGGCCGCTTTGTCCGTTCCAATTTCCATCGATACTAGATAAAAGGCCTTGTTTGGTATGCCGCTATTGATATGGACACCATGATTATCGCGTTCTCCCTTATAGAAGTTCTTCATATGATCAGGCTGAATATCCTTACCCATTAACTTATTGTCAAATGCCGTACCTGGTGCCTTCATCGAACGGAGTGCCTGCCCTTTCAGTGTCGGTCCCATTATATCAGCACCGATCAGCCAATCGGCATCTCCTGCAGTTTGCTTTAAGTGAAATTGTTTTATGGCAACTCCAAATACATCTGAAAGATGTTCGTTCAATGCCCCGGACTGACCTTCATACTCCAATCCACTTGTGAACTGCGTAACCCCATGTGTCAATTCATGCCCAATTACATCGAGTGAATTGGCAAAATTGCTAAAGATGACCCCATCGCCGTCACCAAACACCATTTCATCTCCGTCCCAATAAGCATTCGTGAATTTATTGCCATAATGAACGTTCAGAATGAGATCAAGACCTTGGTTATCAATTGAATTACGGTGCAAAACATCCTTGAAATAATCACGCACAACTCCGCTATAATCATATGCAGCGTTAACAATGGGATCTGCACTTGATCGGTCTCCTTCTTTCCTAGCCTCATTCTCCCGGAGTTTCGTTCCTCCCTTGCAATCGTAAACATGACGGGCAGATTCACCTTGACGTTCAGATCCTGCATCCGTCAGTGCGACAACACCGTCAATATCGTATTCTTTCAATATTCTGCGCCTGCGCATTTGACGGCTTTTCGCTAAACTGATCCGTGCTTCTTCCACTTCATTTTGTGCCATGTTCTCTAAGATATAGTTAGGTACGATGAAACACTGACACTTCAATTTGGAACAGCCTTTTTTATGCATATGCGTCACTCCTTCATGTTTTTTACGATCTATTATCATTTCGTTTCTCAAACCGTTCTTCATGCTCAATAGCCTGTTCATCTGATCCGTTCACATTTGCTGCTCATCCTATCTTCAACACATTTCTATAGACTACTTTCGCCGCAAGTACCTCATTTCCCTCCATTCCCCCCCACTGCTTGCTAACTCTTTCTCAGGAAGTTCACTCCTTAGTTACAGTTGTTCTTTTTAGTTGATATACTTAATTACTCTTTAACAAATACAAACTTCCTTTTTTTATAAATTTCATATTTTTCTCACAATTTTCTTTTATCATCTATATAGTGAATACGACTCGGAGGTTCTGTATAAATGGAAACTAAACAACCAAACACCTCTCTGTATAGAACAGTATGGAGATGGCATTTTTACGCTGGAATAATTTTTGCACCCTTACTTATTATTCTGGCAGTTACCGGCTCAATCTATTTATTTAAGCCGCAGATTGAACAAGTTCTTTATCAAGACTACCAAGGGGTTACACCGCTAGGAGATAGATTGCCGGCATCCCAGCAGATTGAGAATGTGAAGGAACTTTACCCTGATGCGGTGGTGACAAAATATCATCCCGGAGAAAATGCATCTCGTTCGAGCGAAGTAAGCATCACTTCTAATAAAGAGTCTCTTACGATTTTCATGGACCCGTATACTGGTAAATCTATTGGAGAGTTAAATGATGAAGACAGAATCATGGATAAAATCGAGGAAATTCATGGTGAACTGATGGCTGGCACCTTAGGAGATAGAATTGTAGAGTTAGCTGCGTGTTGGGCAGTTGTGTTAATTGTCTCTGGTCTTTATTTATGGTATCCCAAAAAGAAGCAAAGCCTTTCTGGTGTTCTTTTTCCAGGACTAAATAAAGGGAAACATATTTTCAGAAGAGATTTACATGCAGTACCTGCCTTTTGGATAACTGCAGGCATGTTATTTTTAATCATGACAGGATTGCCTTGGTCAGGTTTTTGGGGAAATAATTTTCAATTGTTAGCTACCAACTCCGGATCTGGGTACCCTCCTTCCATATGGACAGGAAGTGCTCCAACTTCCTCAATTAAGACAAAAGACATTGCAGATGTTCCCTGGGCAGCAGAAAATTTAGATGTACCACTCTCAGATATCCAAGGTTTTCTCCCACTTTCCATTGATGATGTAGTTACGATAGCCAATCGTGAAGGTATGCATCCAAGTTATAGCATTAATATTCCACAACAGACAGATGGCGTTTATACATTGTCAGCTTTTCCACCGAAAGCCCAAGATGAAGCGACCATTCATATTGACCAATATTCCGGTGCAGTTCTAGCTGATTATCGTTATGACCATTACGGTTTAATAGGGAAAATAGTTGCTTGGGGAATTACCTTGCACAAAGGGACTCAATTTGGTTTGATTAATCAAATCATCAGCCTTCTTATTTGTTTAGGAATCATGCTTGTTGCATGTAGCGGTTTTTATTTATGGTGGAAGCGAAAGCCGAAAAAAAGCTTAGGTGCACCAAAAGCTCCTCAAATAAAGAACATGAAACTCTTTCTATTTCTGTTAATAGGGCTTGGAATTTTGTTTCCATTGGTTGGTTTGTCCCTTATTGTTGTTTGGCTAATCGACTGGTTGATCATTAAAAGAATATCTGCAGTCAAAAAGTTTTTGAATGCCTAATTCAAAATGTAAAGGGTGGCTTTTGCCGTGAAAAAAAATATATGCATTTCTTTCATCTTTATTTTCAGCATATTGCTATGTGCATGTTCCCTTGAAAAGGATGTCACTGATCTATACAAAGAAGAAACACCTCTTGAAGCCGAAATAATTATACCAGCATCCTTTTCAGCTCATACACAGGAGACCATAAAGGCTGTGCTTACTCAAGGTGGTCAAATGGTTGAAAACGCAGATTTTGTTCATTTTGAGATATGGAAACAAGATGGCTCGCTCAAATATAGTATGGAACAGGCTGAGGAAGAGGGAAACGGTACTTATACTTTAAGTAAAAACTTTGATAGTGATGGCCTATATTATATAAAAGTACATGCTAGTAACGATGATTCAATCATTATGCCTCAAAAACAATTCATCGTTGGAAAACTGTCTGAAAGTGAATTGGAATTCTTGCAAAAAGGAATCCAAAAACAAGCAGAAAGTCATGAACATCATCATTAAAAGATTCATAACAAATCCGGTTTCAATTGAAATTCGGATTTGTTATGAATCTGAGAGAATGCATTTACAGTACTTCACCTTTCTTTATTAAATTATTCTGCTCGTGCTGCATATACTGCTTTAAACAAGGAATCTTCCTCGGAACATAAACGACCAGCTATTGGAGAGTGGATACCCCATACAGATGGGAATGGAAAGCTAACCGAAGCAGTTCCCTGTGAAGTTACCAATGCTATGCCCTCCCTTAAAATAGATAATAGGGTGGTTGGTACGGTTAATTTTCGCGGCAGACCCATTCCGATTAATGGATTTTGGAATGAAAACACCAAACAAATCGCATTTGATTCACCTTATGCCACATTCTCTGGCAACTTAACCATAATTGATGATCAACAGAGCAGAATTCGGCATTTCATTCTTCAAGGACGTTTTCTAATGAAGCCTCCCTCTCTGCAAGCAGGTGAGTCTGGATCGTGGATTGCCACTACAGATATAGCTCAGAATCAATTTCCTGTTAGCGGTAATGCGTATACCGGGTTGCCTCCTGTAGGAGCTTTTTTAACATCTGATTTCCTTCATCAGCACCAGAATTTTTTGGGAAGAACAATATAGGGTCATCCTTTTTTTGTAGAAAGGGTGTTTAACGTCTCTGGATTAGGGGCGATTCTTTTATTTAGATGCGCTGAAGTGAACGTAGGCAAGGAGGCATACAAGTGATTCCATTGTTCAGGGTCGCAGCACGTTGCTTCCCTGAGTTCAGTTGATCGCATTGCTTCCCCGTTTCGGTACCGTTTTGCCTATATATGAGATGGTTATTTTGGCTGATAACTTATGAATCCGTTAACTTAAAATGAGTACAGATGGAATATAGATTGACAGCATTTTCTCTGTACTTCATACTATTGTATTAATAGAAGTGACGGAATATTTAGTTAATTAGGAGGATGAAGCTATGAAATTAGCAGATTTTCTAGAAGAAAAGGGTTTTCAAGTGGCTCATGTATTGATATTGGAGGATAATGGGGGGATGACATGTGACTAAGCACAGAATCCTTTTAAGCATTCCCATTTTGCTATATGGAATGTACATATTTGTGGTCATTCAAAATGATAAAGATGTTCCACTTTATTTGCATCTCCTATTCGCAATCTACTTGATGTTTTTTGTACATTATGAAGATAACACAGAAGGAAAGCAGGACGGATTTTGAGAATTTCGATGCTAAGCAATGCGTGTGGAAGATGTTTGGACTTCAACTGAATGTATCGAGCTGCCCACAGGCTGAGTCCGTTGTAATCCCTAGGTTGTTAACACATGAGCCAGTTTAGTATAACCACCCCAATATTTATTCCAAAATCATTAATAAAGCCTAAAAAAGCCTCAACTCCTTAAAGGAATTGAGGCTTTCATATTTATCAGCTTTATTTTGGTTCCAATTAGATGATACGAGTTGTAACGATGCCCTCGATTTGTTTGATTTGATCTTCCAAGGCAGGAATGATATCGCCGTTTACTTCACCATCAATGTCGATGATCGTATATGCATATCCCCCACGGCTTCTGTTAACCATGTCAGCGATGTTCAAATTAAAGCTTGATACAGCCAGCGTGATTTGCCCAACCATGTTCGGAACGTTTTCGTGGAAAGTTGCCACACGACGGTTTCCTGTAAAAGGAAGGGAAGTATTCGGGAAATTCACAGAGTTCTTGATGTTCCCTGTTTCTAAAAAGTTCTTCAACTGACGAGCTGCCATGATGGCACAGTTTTCCTCTGATTCTAGCGTAGAGGCACCAAGATGCGGAATTGGAACGACATTTTTCATTTTCAACACGTTTTCATTCGGGAAATCAGTAATGAACTTGCCTACTTTTCCGCTTTCAAGTGCAGCTTGCATATCATTTTCATTCACTAGCTCACCGCGTGAGAAATTCAAGATATGTACGCCCGGCTTCATGATGCTGAATGTTTCTTGGTTAAACATTCCTTTTGTGTCGTCAGTTAATGGAACGTGTACTGTAATATAATCAGATTCTGCAAACAATTCTTCAATTGTCATGGCGCGCTGTACATTTCGGGATAAGTTCCAAGCTGTATCAACAGAGATGAACGGGTCAAAGCCAATGACATCCATGTCCAAATCAAGCGCGTCATTCGCTACAAGTGCACCGATTGCTCCTAAACCGATTACGCCAAGAGTTTTTCCCTTGATTTCTTTACCAACGAATTGTTTCTTTCCTGCTTCGACAAGCTTCGGAATTTGTTCCCCTTCGCCTTCAAGCGTCTTTGTCCAAGCCACACCGGCAAAAAGGTTACGAGATGAAGCCATCAATGTCGTCAGCACCATTTCTTTTACAGCGTTTGCGTTAGCCCCAGGTGTATTGAAAACGACAATTCCTTGCTCAGTGCATTTGTCGACCGGAATATTATTGACTCCAGCCCCTGCCCTTGCGATTGCTTTTAACTGATCGCCGAATTCCATAGTATGCATGTTAAAGCTGCGAAGAACGATCGCATCAGGGTTTTCACTGTCATTATCGACCTTAAAATCGCCTTTATTGAATACATTCAGCCCGCTTTCGGCAATATTATTTAACGCTTTGATCGTTTTGACTTTTTCTAAAAGTATTGTGCTCATTTTGTTAGCTCCTCTTTGATTGTGATATTTTTGAAATTTCAAAATATTGACTTTAAACCTTTACTATCTGTTAATATACAGAAAGAGGCAAGGGATAAAATCCCTTACCTCTGCCCAGGCGAACGGCTACGACACTATGTGTTCCCTCACGGTTATCCGTGTTTCGCCAGTTGCACATAGTCTTTTTCATTTATTTTATTCTATCAAACTATTCAGCAATCTTCAATACCATTTTAAAGGTTTATCTCTTTTTTTGCAGAAGCCATAACTCACTAGAAATATCGACGAAACTTGCAGTTTTATCTCCGAAAATGGGAATATATCGTCGAAAACTATCTTTTTATTATAACTCTAAATAGTAATAAGACTAAAAACAGGAAGGAAATGATCATGAAAGGAACGGTCGTTGTAAACAGGGTGACCCATCCGCTTACCTCTATGTATGGTGTAAACTCCATTTTTTCTATATCATTTTCCTCTGCAGCATTATTCATTCTATCTAGCGAAGTTTCACTATTTGGGACAGACGCGACAAAGTATTGATCCTTTTCATACCCTGCCAGCCGACCGCTTATTTCTATCACACTTTTTCGCTGCTCCACCTCTATAAATGTCACTTTTCTATCCGCTAAATTTGTAAAAAATTCATCGTCAGTTAATTTCTCAGTCGGTTCTTCGTCATTATTAAAAACCAGCACAACCCCCAAGATAATCAAGAAGCTTATTAAATAAAATATTTTACTACGGAAAATCTGTTTCATCTCATTCCTTCTCCCACATTAAGCAAACTATAGGAAATAGTAACATACAAAGTTAATTATTGGAATATCCTGGGCCGATTAGTTTCTAATTGGATAATAGTAGTAAAAAATAAGAAGTATAGCAAACTTAAAAAAAAAGGAGGAACCACTATGCTAATAAGAGAGGCGACGTTGGCTGATGCGGAAGGGATAGCGAAAGTCCATGTGGATTGCTGGCGGACCACTTATAAAGATATAATGCCGAGTGATTTTTTAGATAAACTTTCTTATGAGAAAAGGAAAGACATATGGATAAAGAATATAACTAGTAATGGCAATCATGTTTATGTCGCAGAAAATAACGAAGGAAAAATAGTAGGATTTATATGCGGAGGGAAAAGGGAGACGAATCAAGTTGAGGATTCGGGCGATTTAACTGCGATATATATCCTCGAAAATTCACAAAGAATGGGGATAGGTAAGAAACTCATCAAAGAATTATTCTTTAAATTCGAAGAACTGGGATTCAAGACAATTTTCGTAGAGGTGCTTGAAGATAATAAATCTCGATACTTCTATGAAGCATTCGGTGCTGAATTGCTTAAAACTGAAAAAATCAAAATAGCTGGTGCTGAATTGAATCTATTGGTTTATGAGTGGAAGGACATTAGCCCCGTATGTTATGAATGAAATTCAGCTAATATTGCTAAAAAAGGCACAGTCCTTCGTGAAGGATTGTGCCTTGCTTTTTATTCTTGATTAAATCCGCTTTCGTCCATGTAAAATACTTCCCAAGAATGGCCGTCGATATCCAGAAAACTCCAACCGTACATGAAACCATGATCAATGGCTTCATTGAAAGGCTTTCCGCCAACATCCAGTGCCCTATTCACGATCTCATCGACTTCTTCCTTGCTTTTAACGGACAGGGCGACGATGGTTTCCTTACTCGCAGCAGAATCAGGGATTTCCTTCTTGGTAAACGTTTTAAAGTATTCTTCCACTAACAACATGACATATATGGACTCACTTATAACCATGCATGTCGCATTTTCATTGGTCATTTGCTCGTTAAACTCAAAACCGACCTTTGTGAAAAATTCTATTGAGGCATCCAAATCTTTAACAGGCAAGTTTACAAAAATCTTTTCTGCTTGAATTCCCATCCAATTCACCCTCGCTTGATTTTATTTGTTCACTCACCTACTATTCGCTGCAATTTTCGATTTTCCTGCTTGCAGCCTAAAAGGAGAAATGAGCATGGAATCTTTCTTTTCATTTCAAATAAACACTCATGATCTCCGTATCGTTAATAGTTGCTTGGGTATTATTTGTTTTTTCCAGTTTTTCAACCAGCTCGCCATTCGTGACAACGATCGGAGTAACGATGCTTGGAGCGTTGGATTTTAGAAAATCGATATCAAATGTCACAAGCTTGTCTCCTGCTTTTACCCTTTGCCCTTCTACGACATGGACTTCAAATCCCTCGCCTTTAAGGTTAACTGTTTCCAAGCCAATATGAATCAACAATTCTATGCCATTCTTCGTACGGAGGCCTAGAGCATGTTTAGTATGAAAAACCTGGATCACTTCTGCATCGATTGGAGATACGACCAACCCTTCCTCAGGAAGAATCGCTATTCCGTCCCCCATCATTTTCCCGGAAAACACCGGATCCGGAACATCTTCTATTTTTATTACTTGTCCGTTTATAGGAGCAAGCAGTTGTTCCACACTTTCTTTTTTACTGAATAATTTTTTGAACATATTATTTCCACCTTTCTCTTTCGGTCCTAAAATCCTTGCAGTTCATACTCTCATATATTAAGCATTTTGTGAATTCTGATAATGATCGATGCTATTTTTTCTTTTGAGATTTGCCTTCTGCTTTTTTCCTTTTGTTCGCTTCCACTCTAAATATAACCATCTCGGTTATTAATTCATAAGGAATTGGCTTGCTTAGTGGAAACTGAACGGCCCCTTTTGAACATTTATATTCAGATAAGGCAGATTCAAACGCAGAGATCGCGCTTGGAGTTGGATAGAATCCTATATGTTTTTTATAGGCAGCGAAATGTACCAGATTTCCATATAAAACAAAGGTAGGCATTTGATAGCTTATCTTCTCTTCTGCATCCGGTGCTGCATCCTTTATGACTTTTCTTAACGTTTTTAATATCTCCTGAACTTCCTCGGGAAATTGTATGATATATTCATCAATTGAATGAAATGTATTGGTTCCCACCATCATTTCTCCTTTCAGAACTCCAAACTACAATACTCTTATTATAACATTCTTCACCTGCTAACTCCTGGATTGAATCCCTTTGTATTTCGCTAACCTATATTTTTTAAAAACTCTTCCATTCTATTCATTACACCTTCCAGCACGATGATCGTCCTTGAAGTATCGAAAGGTTCAATATCCAAGGAATGATTTGCATGAGGGATTTTATTCATGCTTATGTTCGGTTTATTTTCAATCGCTTGAATTTTATCTGGAATATAATGATGATCTTTTTCACCTATAACTATATGTGCTGAATGATTGCAGCTCAATAACCCATCAAAAATCGAATCGAACTTCAATAGAGGCGTCAGCAAAATCATTTTGGCATTCGTAAACCGCTCACTTTTCATGATTCCGTTGATGATGGGGATGGTGCCAAGTGATTTGCCTAGAAACACAGTTCCTTGATATTCATGATTTTGAAGCACTTCCGTAATGACCGGATTGATATCATTAACGATCACTTTTGTGATATCCACCAATGGATGCTTGAATATATCCTGGTCGTAGGCGTAATGAATATGCACGACATCATACTGATTTTGAAGCATGATCATCGTCGAATAATAGAATAGCGGCTTCTCATACGTGTACCCTGCACCTGAAAACATAAAACAAATGGCCGGACTTCCGGTTTCAATATGTGTGTATGTAATTTCTTTTTCATTACTATTTATTTTTCTTTGGTTAACCTCCATGATAGATTCCTCCCATTCCATCGTTTGCTTTATATATTCATTAGCTACTCGCTGCATTCCTCCTTAATCGATACTATCTAGATAGAGTCCAAGAATAAGGTTTCGTTTTTCATCAGGAATAGGTATACTTTAGCTATCAACCTATTTTATGGAAATTATTTGATGATCGATCAATCCATGCCTTAAAGGAGAGTGTGTAATGAAAATCAAAACGTTATGTTTCATTCTTGTCCTGCTAGTCACTGGTTCCATGGGCACAATTCATGCAAGTGCTAACGATCAAAAGGTGAAAGAACTGGATATCGGGGATTCCTTCGATGGTGCGGAAGGCACGATGGTACTTCAAAACTTAAAAAATGATAAGGTATTTATCTATAATAAACAGAGAAGTAAAGTACGCTACACACCAGAATCGACATTCAAAGTGGCGAATGCATTAATCGGTTTACAGACAAAAGCGGTGAGCGATGAATATGAAGTGAAGCGCTGGGATGGCGTAATCAGGGAATTTGAAGATTGGAACAGAGATCATACGCTTGCTTCAGCCATGAGGCATTCCGTGATTTGGTATTATCAAGCAATGGCCCGCGATATCGGGGCGGAAAACATGCAGCAGTATGTGAACCTGCTCGATTACGGCAATCGTGATATCTCCGGCGGGATCGATCAGTTCTGGCTGGATAGCAGCATAAAGATTTCTGCCCGGGAACAAGTCCAATTCATGGAAAAGCTTGTAGAGGAAAAGCTGCCTATCGATAAGCAGCATATGAGAACCGTAAAGAGAATCATGATCAATGAAGAAGCGGACTCATATGTCCTCCACGGAAAAACCGGTACACGCCTTTCTGATATGGGATTGGGCTGGTATGTGGGGTACATCGAAACGGACAAAGGGGAATGGGCCTTCGCAACGAACATGGACGGCAGCGGAAGCAAAGCCAAAACGATTACGCTTGAAGCCTTGAAAGAGTTGGATATCATAGAAGAATAAACGTTCACGCATGCTCTTAATTAGGGCATGCGTTTTGCTTTGTCTAAAAAAGATCGCTGAACCTATTTATAAATATTCATGTTGGCATTGCCTGATATAAAGCCTTTTTTTGGTTTGTCCAATCAGTAAAAAGAAAATTATCATCTAATATAGTATAGATAGTTATAGAAAGGGGGATTAATAGTGAAATTAACGGAAATCAAGAAATCTTATGATGTAATCATTCCTTCAGGCAGTGCTTGCACTCCCGCTTTGAACCTAAGAAGACTTGGCTTAAGAAGATTTTCTTTGCCTCTTGACTGGGTCTTTACCGAGTCATTTGCAGAAGTGGCCAGGCTATATAGTAATCAGTTCAAGGAATATATGGAATTGAAGAATTTGACTTTAGTAGATGGTTCCGGTACTTATTTTGACGATGACATAGATATAAATGCTGTAAATACCTATTTTGTAAGAGATAACCATTATAAAGTCACTTCAGTTCACGATTTCCCCATCCTGCCTGATAAAGAATGGTTTGAAACATATCCTGATTTCAAAGAGAACTTAGATAAAAGAATAGCAAGATTCATTGAAACGATCAAAGATAGCGATTCAATCCTATTTGTAAGATGGTCAACAAAATATGAGCAAGCCACTTTGTTTCAACAAGTAATGAAGGACATGTTAAAAGAAAAGGAATTTACTGTATTAATACTAATCCCCTCGGATGATGCAACAAGTATTTCTGATTTAGCATGGAACATAGAAAATGTTTGTGTTTTAGAAGTACCTAACCAAGTTTGGGATGAGGCGATTTGGGATCAGGTTTTTAGTGGCATACAATTAAATAGTCAGGATAAAACCCTGAGCGAACAAGCTCGATGTGTTAATGATTTCAATAAGTCGAAATCTTGCAGCAGAAATAAAAGAAGTTGAATAGAAAGGCATCCGCCAAAAGCAGATGCCTTTTCTTCTTGACGGAAATCAAGTTAACCCTATCTCCCGTTTTCTGCTTTGTTTTAATAACGCAGGCTTTTGAACTTGCTGTGAGAGTGAGGTACATTCAGCAAATGAAAACTGTTTACACCCTTTACAACGGTTCTCATCCAGTTTGGATAAAGCTTTATTGATGGCATCTCCCGTACTGGAAAAGAACTGTTGCTCACCAACCAGTTCAATAAATCCGGTTTTTCTCAGCATTTCTTTAGGTTCCTGTTGAATTCCTGAAATCAGCACTTGTAGGTTATGAAACTTGAATTGCTTCACGATGTCGGTTAGCAGTGCTTCCCCCGATGTATCGATAAAGGACACATTGCTCATTCTTAATAGCAGGACTTTTGGTTTTGATCGCATTATTTCCTCGATTTCTTCTTGCAGCCTTTCGATTGTGCCAAAGAATAAAGGTCCTTCTATCGTATAAATGTTAATCTGCGGGCAGCTTGAACCTTGTTGCACCATTTCTGGTTTAACTAGTTTATCAGCTGGATCTGGTAATACCTTTGATAATTTCAATGTACCGCTCATCAGTTTAACGAACGATAGAATGGCTAATAGTAATCCGATCCCGACGCCTGTTGTCAGGTCAATCACTACGGTTAACACGAAGGTAACGAGCAATACGACCGAGTCCATGGTTTTGGCTTTTAAAATATGCGAAAATTCTTTGCGTTCGCTCATGTTCCATGCGACAAACATAAGAATCGGGGCCATGCTGGCCAAAGGAATGGCCGAAGCATAAGGCGCCAAACTGACTAACACCAGCAATACCACCAACCCATGAATCACGCCTGATATGGGGGAGACTGCACCGTTTTTAATATTCGTCGCAGTACGGGCGATGGCACCTGTAGCCGGAATGCCTCCAAATAAAGGCGCAATCATATTGGTCAATCCTTGTCCCATCAGCTCTTTATTGCTGTTATGTTTACTGTTGGTCATGCCGTCTGCCACTACAGCGGATAAGAGTGATTCAATACCTCCAAGCATGGCGATGACCAAAGCAGCCGGAAGGAGTTCAATCACCAGACCGCCAGTGATATGGGGAAACTGAAAATGGGGCAATGCATTAGGAATGGCGCCATATGCCGATCCTATGGTCGCTACCTGACCTGGAAAGAATAAGCTGGCGACAAGAGTTGATACAATCAATCCCAGCAATGCTCCAGGGATTTTCGGTAAATATTTTGGAGTTAATATGACGAGAGTCAGACTTATGCTAGCTACCAGTACACTATAGATATTCACTGTATTGAAGTTCACTAAGATTTCTTTCATATTTAAAAGAAAGACCTCTTCTTTTTTTAAGTTACTGAGTCCAAAGAAATTGGCAATCTGCCCCGAGAAGATGATCACGGCAATTCCAGCTGTAAAGCCGATGGTAACTGGACGCGGAATAAACTTGATGAATCTTCCCAGTTTGAAGACACCTAAAAGAAAAATCATGATACCTGCCAGGAAACCGGCGATTAACAGTTTTTCATATCCGTACTGCATGACCACCCCTAACAAGACCGGGACAAAGGCTCCAGTCGGGCCTGCAATTTGATATTTCGATCCGCCAAAAAGGGAGACCATGATTCCTGCAATAATCGATGTGTACAGTCCGTATTCCGGCCTTACTCCGGAAGCAATGGCAAAAGCCATCGCTAAAGGAATCGCTACTATCCCAACTACCACCCCGGCAACCAGGTCTTTCTGAAAATGGCCTAAGTTATATCCTTCAAACCTGCTAGAACCCATCATTTTATCGCTCCTTCTTTTATTGAATATGCATTTCTTCCTTGCTGACAATATTGCTATATCCATCTATGATTCGATCCAGTTTACCCGTTTCGGGATGGATGACCATACCGTGGACGGCAATGGAATCCGGTAATAATGGATGGTTTTTGATCAAATGGACACTATTCCTTACACTCTCCTCAACGCATTGAAAGCCTGTCAGCCACTTTGATAAATCAATACCAGAGTTTGTAAGGATATCAATTTGCTCCTGGCTGATTTTCTTCTCCTTTGCGGCATCAAGCAGTGAAGAGGATTGAAGCCCCACCATACCGCATCCGTGATGTCCGATCACACACACTTCCTCCACTTTCAGCTCATAAATGGCGACAAGGATACTGCGCATAATGCTGCCAAATGGATGAGAAACAATGGCTCCGGCGTTTTTAATGATTTTCGCATCTCCATTTCTTAACCCCATCGCCTTTGGAAGCAATTCCAACAGCCGGGTATCCATGCACGTTATGATGACGATCTTTTTATCTGGATACTTTGTCGTTTCAAACCTTTCATATTTGTTTTGATCGACAAACGTCTTGTTGTAATCCAGAATGCTAGAAATAACTGACATTACTGATTCTCCTTTCTCTTTGCAAAACTTTGTTAAGGTGTAGAAATATGATGGAATGTTTTATGTACAATAATCCAGATGCCTTTCATCCACTCGCTTCTTTGGCTCTGTTTTATCATTTGGTGCTTTATTCCATGTTAGAGATAGTTAATTAGAGTTAAATGATAGAAGGATTAGAAATTGGTGAGAATTATTACAGTTCCTTCTCTTTTTTTTTGCATTTTCCTTACTCACCAAAGCCAAAAAGGGTGATGCATATTAGACAGCTAATAGCATCACCCTTTTTTTTGCTTTATTCAATTTACGTCTAGATTAGTAAACCCTTATGAGCCACTATTTTATTCAGGGCCATCATTATCGTTCTCTTCGTCATCTTCCCACGTGATTGTTTTTACTTCCTTCGTGTAGCCGTCCACTTGAACGACTGCGTCTCGATCGTCCTCCAATTCAACTTCGACCAAATAATAAGGTGTCTGATCTAGAGGTTGATAAAATTCTGTATCATCACCTGTTCCTTTTACATGTTTTTCGGCAATCGCAATTGCTTCGCTTTCTGTAATGATACTATCTGCTACCAGTGTCGAGTCAATTATAGCTCCTGTATATGGATCGAGTATCAAGGTGATTTTTTCGTTATTCTTATTTACCACTGCTTTATAAAAGGAGTTGTCTTTCTCCTGTACAAAATCAATTTGTTCCAGGTCACCTTGTGAGGAAATACGCGTCTTTATTTCGTTTTGGGTCAGTAGCTTTTGGTGTGCTTTTTCCGTAGTCGCTTCAGCTGTATGACCAATGGTTTCTTTTTTTATAGAACGGACTTCCCCACTTTTCGCATCCATCCTAATTTGATAGACCCCGGTTTCAAGCTGCATTTCAATCTGATATTCTTCACCTTCACTTTTCGTTGTCTTCATAATGGTTCCAGGAAATTTATCCTTTGCTGTCTGGTTCACTTCTTCTTTCGTCAAACTTTCCGCGGATAATGATGGAGCCCACCATTGAAATCCGACGAATGATAGCAGACCAAAAACGAGAGCCGATCCGGCTGTTATCAGCACTTTTCTAATCTTCATCGTATCCCCCATCCAACATCATTCTGGCTTAATTAAATAAAAGAGTAACAATCGTTCCCCTGCCTTCGAGACTGTCCATTTCAATCCGCACATCTATTGCATCAGCAATTTCCTTTGCCACGGAAAGCCCCAATCCAGATCCGCCTTGCTTTCTGTTTCTAGCTTTATCCACACGATAAAAACGATCGAACACTTTTGGCAATTCAGCCTTTGGAATTCCATCCCCTCTGTCTTCGATGCGGATATATGCTTCATTACTTGTTTGTCCTATGTAGACGGAGATTAGCTCGTCACTATACTTTCTGGCATTGTCTAAAAAAATAAACAAAAGCTGTTTTAACTTTTGAACATCCGTTACTGCTTCAATTGCATCGCCACTATAAATCTCCACTGTCCGATTGTACGCATTCTTATATACTTTCGCTAACTCTGCCATGATATCGGTCAGATTGACGTTTTCCTTCTCTATATTCCATTTTTCCTGATGCTTTGCAAGCAGGAGCATTTGCTCTGTCATCTCTCTCATTCTAATGGCTTCAGAATGAATGGCCTCTATGGATTCATCAAACAAATCAGGACGCTCCAACCCTTTTCTCTTCAAAAGGCTTGCATAGCTTTCGATGACAGTTAGCGGTGTTTTTAATTCATGTGAAGCATTCGATACGAATTGCTCCTGCTTTTCGAAGTTGGCCTGTAGTAAATCGATCATGTGATTAAACGTTTTTCCCATTTCCACAAGCTCATCCTTTGATTTTTCTTCTAGGCTAAGCCGCTTAAATTGGCCGCTAGTTTGAATTTCCTTCATCGTATCGATCATCGATCGAATCGGACGGGCGATGAAGTTACTAAGAATAGTGCTTGATATCAGAACTGGTATCATGGCAATGATGGTTACAGCGATTAATACGATGCGCAGAACAGCGAGCATTTCTTCGGTTGCTGACATGCTTTTGGTGATTTGAAGATTAACTACACTTCCATCCCCCCAAACGATCGGGTTTGAAACGAATACATACTTTTTCTGCTGATAAGTGATGATCTCGCTCTTCTCACCGGGGTAAAAACTGCTATTTCGATTGCTTAATTGTTTTTCAGAATTGGATGTAACAGCTGTTCCTTTTCGTTGACCTTCGATTACGATACCAATCATGCCATCTATAGGCAGATAGGCTCGAAGTAAATCATTTGGAGATATATTATTAACATTTTCACTAACATCAAAGGCAATTTTCCCTGTCTCCGCTTTCGCACGGTTCATTTCATTCACCATCATCAGATTACTGAAAACAAAATAAATGGAAACATTCATCAAAAGCAGCAGGAAAATGAATAACACCGCAGTATATAAGTTGATTTTCTTGCGAAGTCTCATTTTGCTTCCTTCATGACGTAGCCAACGCCTCTTACGGTATGAATGAGCGGCGTTTCAAAGCCATGTTCGAGCTTTTTGCGAACATATCGGATATACACATCCACCACGTTTGTTTCTCCCTGGAAATCATACCCCCAAACCGCTCCCAGAATTTGATCACGGCTTAGCACCTGACGCTTATTCTTCAGTAAATATAGAAGTAAATCATACTCCTTTGGCGTTAGTTCAATATGGCTATCACCTCTAATGACCTCGCGTGTTTTGACATTCACTTTTAAATCGGCAGTATTTAGCCATCCACCGATTTCAGCTTCCATTGAAGGTGCAGCAGGCCGCATTCTTAAAACCGCACGAATTCGGGCAAGCAATTCCTCAATTTGGAAAGGTTTGGTGATATAGTCATTCGCGCCGAGATCAAGACCGGAAACTTTATCTTCAACCGAGCCTTTTGCCGTTAACAGGATGACAGGAGTGATATTATTCTTCGTTCGAATTTTCCGAAGCAGCTCGATCCCGCTTATGCCCGGAAGCATCACATCCAATAAGATCAAATCCCACTTTCTTGATTGATATGCTTCAAGGGCCTCTTTGCCGTCCATTGCCTTTCCAACTTGATAGCCTTCGATTTCAAGCTCCAATTCAAGCAGTCTTAAGATCTTTTCTTCGTCTTCCACGATCAGTACTGATTCTTTATTCATTTGGAAGACCTCCTTTTGTGTGGGACACTCCCCATTAATTGTCATTCATTTTCAAATTAAATCGATTGGATTATCGGTAAGTATGCCTGTTCGTTCAATAAGAAAAAGGCTGCCTCAGCAACCTTCCCTGTTTTGAAGTAAAGCATTTGTCAGTTGAAAAGGTCAGGTTATTAAAGAAACCATTCACCTTGAGCAATTTTCACTACTTTACCTCCAACATGAACGTCGATTTCCCCATTATCATCACTTGCTTTTAAAAACAATAAAGAAGGTCTTTCGATTTCGTATCCTTGTTCTACGCGAATGTCTATTTCACTTCTTTCAAAATACCCGTATTTAACTAAGTAAGCAGCTAAACATCCATTAGAACTGCCAGTGGCTGCATCTTCGGGAATACCATAATAGTCCGCAAAGTCGCGAACATTCAAATCATTTTTCGAATCATATGTTTCCGGAGAAAAAACCATAATGGCTTTTGCATCCATATGTTCAATTAACTCAAAATATTTTTCTCTATTTATCTTTACTTTTTTAACGGCTTCCAATGATTTTAATGGGACAACAAGCACTGGAAGTCCCGTCGAAACTTCTTGAATGGGGAATCTATCATCTATGTTTTCTTTATGTATATTTAAAACTTCAGAAATTTTATCTGTATCTAAAATCCGGCCAAAAGTTGGTTGATTTTGTTTCATCCATAGAAGCTCTTCTTGATTATTGAATGATACTGTTATCTGTCCACCTTTAAAGTTTAAAATAATGTTATCCAATGGTGCTTCTAATACTTCGTTTTGAATGATATATGCAGTTCCTATAGTCGGATGTCCAGCAAATGGAACCTCTTCATTAGGTGTAAATATCCGGACATCATAACCGCCATCATTTTTTGAATCAGACAAGATAAAGGTAGTTTCGGAAAAATTAATTTCTTTGGCTATCTGTTGCATTTCTTTATCCGGAATATTCCCAGCGTTTTTAAAAACCGCGAGTTGGTTTCCTGTATATTTTCCATTTGAAAACACATCAACAATAGAATAATTAATCCTCTCCATCAGACTCCCCCTCGTTTACTTTTTAGTTATTTTAACGAATGTCCCAATTATTGCATGTAAATTTTAAAAATTAAAGTCGCTATTTGCCCAGTTAACTCCAAAAAAAAAGAGCTGCCAGAACAACTCTCATGTTAAAAGCCCTATTTACTTTGTACCTTATTTCAATCTGTTCCTGTCAAAATGATTTTTTTTGGATTTATATTTAGGTTCGATAAACTCCCACCAACTAAAAATAATTGGCGACTTCAAAGGATATGGAGTCCATACTTTTCATTAGCAGAACTTATTCCAAAAATTGAATTTTAATCCTTTTTTTCGTGGGACCTTTTTGTTGAATTTTCATAATGGAAAAGTCTTTAATTTCATTCGTGTTGCTGACGTGGGTTCCGCCACATCCTTGCTCATCAATATCATTTATTTGAACGATTCGAATTTCGTTAAGAGAAGCTGGAAGTAAGTTAATGACCGTTTTAATAACCCCTACTTTTTGCTCTGCTTCAGCTCTGCTAATTGTTTTCGTGTAAACATTATGGGGTTGTGCCAGTATCTTCTTTATCGATTGTTCCAATTGATCGAATGGTATTTCTTCCATTATGTCAGGAGAAAAAGACAGCTCTAATCTCGCATGTTCTTTTTCAATTTGACTGCTTGTAGCTAAAGCATTGTAATGTTGATAAAAATAACCTGAAATGACATGCAATAATGTGTGATACTGCATATTCTGATACCGCCAAGTCCAGTCAATCTGCATCTTTGCCGTTTGATTAATGTCCTTTAATGGCCGTTCCAATTCATGAATGATTTCACCATCTACTTTTTTTACTGTTAATATTTTATAAGTTTCATCACCTTGTTTTATGATTCCCCGGTCACAGGGCTGCCCACCGCCGCCTGGATAAAAAATGGTTTGATCGAACACAACAAACCGGTCTTGTATTGAAATAATATTTGCCGAACATTCTTTTAGATAACTATTCTCTAAATATAACTCGATCGTGGCCATTTTTTTCTCCTTTTATTGCCTTGATATCCTCTACGAGCATGTCAACATGTTCTTTTTTCGTAGCCCAACTGGTACAAAATCTCACAGCACTGTGTGTAGCATCGACTTTTTCCCAGAAGGAGAATGAATACTTTTTACCTAATTCCTGCATTACATCTTCCGGCAAGATGGGAAACTGCTGATTTGATGTGGAATCATATCGTAATGAAAATCCATTTTCAACAAATGCTTCCCGAATCATCATTGACATTTCCACGGCATGTTTAGAAATTTCATAGTATAGGCCGTCTTCAAATAAGGTTTCAAACTGGATCCCCAATAGTCTCCCTTTAGCGAGCATTCCTCCCCTTTGCTTGATGAAATAGCGGAAGTCCTTTTTCAGGGCATCATTCATGATGACTGCCGCTTCACCAAACATTGCCCCAACCTTCGTTCCCCCTATATAGAACACATCACATAGCCTTGCAACATCAGCCAAGGTTAAATCGCTGTCCTGCGAAGCCAAGCCATACCCTAATCTGGCGCCATCCAATACCAATGGCAAACCGCATTCCCGGCAAACTTCACTTAATGCTTCCAATTCGGTTTTACTATAAGTCGTTCCATTTTCTGTAGGGTTGGAAATGTAAACCAAGCCTGGCTGTACCATATGCTCATGGGTAACATCATTCCAGTGGGCATCATATAATTCTTTCACCTGTTCAGGTTGAATTTTTCCATCATCACTCGGCAAAGTAAGCACTTTATGGCCAGTTGCTTCAATTGCGCCTGTTTCATGTACC
The DNA here is from genome assembly GCF_046715815.1 of Peribacillus sp. S4. Classification (NCBI taxonomy): domain Bacteria; kingdom Bacillati; phylum Bacillota; class Bacilli; order Caryophanales; family Bacillaceae; genus Peribacillus; species Peribacillus sp. S4. The sequence continues at coordinate 4,486,746 of NZ_CP175708.1, forward strand.
GCGATATGCCCGGTGATTGCAGCAATCGCCCCTTGATGCGGCCGCAAAATTGAAGCGATGATAGTTGTATTCGTCTGTGTTCCTCCCACTAAAAAGTGTACATCCGCATTCGCGGCATCACACTCTTTTCGAATGTAAGCTCTCGCTTTTTCACAGTGTTCATCCACTCCATATCCGGGTGTTTGTTCTTCATTGGTTTCTATTAATCGGTTCAGAATTCGCTTATGGGCACCTTCTGTATAATCATTTTCAAAACGTATCATCCTTTAATCTCCCCAAACCATCCAATTTCTTCTGAATGAACATCATAGAAGCATGGATTTCTTTAATTTCATTTTGTGATAATCCTTGGAATAATCTCACTAATTGTTCATCAGATCTTTCATTAAGCTGGTTAAAAAGAGTCATCCCCTCTGGAGTCAACCGAATCAGAATCGTTCTGTTATCCAAGGTCGAGTGTTCCTTCATAACCAGTCCATCTTTTCTTAACTTGTTAATTATTCTGCTCATATAGCTGCGATCAATTTCCAGTTTATCAACTAAGTTGTTTGCTATACACTGCTCCATCAAACCGATTTCCATAATGACCCGTGCCTCAGTGAAAGAATATCCGGTATCCAATATATGCTTATCCAACACACCAAGTATATTTGTATAAAATCGATTGAATTGCCGGATATCAGCCATGGTATTTTTATTTATATTCATGATTCACTTCCTTTTAGTGGACTTTATCCACTAATACTTTATTCTGATTAGTGGACTTTGTCAACATTTTTCATAAATCTTTGAATGTTTAATCGATACCGCTAGTTTAACCAATTTCAAAAAATTCACTTTTAGGTTGATTGTTTCTTTTCGAGGAAGTTACAATACTTTAGTTAGAAACACTTGTGAAATTTTCCACTTAAACTATCCTCCACCCATTGTTGAAGAAGAACATCCTTTGATCCATAACTTTTATCTATAAAATTAGAGAATATCGAACACGGGATAAGTTAAGGTGCATAAAATAGGATTGTGATATTTATCTATATTTTTGAAAGGATGTAATATTGTGTATCCTTCTTACACTAACCCGCACCATCTCAAACAAGAAACATTGTCACAGGTTGGCCCTTGGGTACAGTATGGTTTAAACGAAGCTCAAAAAACATCTGTCCCTCATGCAATGATGGAAATTGCAGCTATTGCCTATCTGATGGGTAAAGGATATGATCCAAGGATGGCGCATCAAATAGTCGAATCATGGGAAGTTAATGAAATGTTTTAACTGCTGTAGCTTTGAAATAAAGATTAATCAAAATGTCCTCTTTAACCCCCATATTAGCGTAAATAAAAAAAATCAGGCACCTGTAATGGATGCCTTTAAATAGTCGAGCTATCTAGTATTTCGTTTACTTCATAGAAGTTTTTAAGATCTAGTTTAATACTGCCAGCAGGGATAAAAGCTGAAAGTCTAAAAACACCCGAAAATGGGTCTTATTTTAAACGATAAATTTTACTCGGTCTTCCTCGAGAAGAATAAGATTCCTCACCAATGATTTCTGCTAAGTTAACTTCACATAAACTTACTACAATGCGCCGTGCATTGCTTTCATCCCAATAGAGATGTGTTGTTAAATCTTTTATTGTAAAATCTTTCAATTTCATTCTGTTGACTAAAGCATACAATTTATTATAATTTTTCACACTTATTTTAGCTTTTTTTAGTTTTTCCATAAAATTCTTGTCATCTATCCGGTATGAAAAACGTAATTCTTCCTCTTCACCTACAGACTCAATCATTGTTCCGTCCTCTTGTACAATGACGATGCCCTTGTCTGACTTTTCTTTTGAAAGTTGGATGGCACGTTGAGCGTTTATTTCTGCTGAGTGAAGTGTTTGCCCATATCCAATACCTACAGTTACAGTAGCATTGGATTCATTTGACAACAGAAAGACAGTATCTTTTAAATCTTTTATTTTGGATTCGATTGTACCCCGTGTACTAAAGATAAAGTAGCGGCCGTTTCCCTTCTCAACTAATGACCCCTCCAATTGTTCGCAAAATTTAAGAAGAGTTTCTTTTAATTTTATCTCTAAAAATTGCAGATGATACGAGCTTTTAGCTTTCTCAAATATTTTATCAAAATGTTCAATTTCAATAATTTGAACACCAATTTGGGTATCTCTAAAGTAAAAAGTTCTCGATTTTTCTGCAAGAATTCTTAATGATTGGCGAATTTCCATATCAGTTGTAGATATTCGATAGGTTGGTACACCTGCTTCTTTTAAATTTAGATATACAGCCTCGAAACAAGTTAGTGCACCTTCCGTTTTTCCAGCTTTCCATAAATCAAGATGGAATGCGATTAATTCTTCCGTGCTTGAATCGATATTGAAGTTTTTTATATACATTTCTTTTGGAGTAATATCAATTTGTTTTAACGCCTGCTCTAAATGGGTTGTAGTTATTTCGTCAATACTTACTTTACTCAAAAACTCCTTTTGAAAATATCCCATATGCAAAAGACTTTTATAGATGCCTGATTCAGTATGATCGATATATAATAGGTTTTCCCCTATTCCCACAGTATTTTTTGCAACCATATATGAAATTTGGCCTGAAAAAAACCAGACATCCACATTTTTGTTGTATTCCAAAACTATTTTTTCAGTTTCTCTGAAATCCTCATATGGGTAGGCTTTAAATTCCATGATCGACTCATATTCTTTACCTAAATTAATAATGCGCTCAACTGATGAATTAGGACCAACTACCCCAATTTTATACATATTTTTCTCCTTAGTTCAAAAACTTAATTACTTTAATCTTATCTTTAAAATGGAGGAAATTAAAGTTTAATCCTTCTTCTATTGGAAAAACATTTATCACAAAACATTGTATCTCATGATTTAAAGGGGAGTTTGATTATGTTTTTTTAAAAATATAAAGAGCTATTAGCATAGATCGTACTTATCTTCTATGCTATAGCTCTTCAATTGGAGAAAATTAGATTATTTTAATAAATTCACCTTAATGCCTTTATTTAATATATTTTGATAATCAATAAAGTCATATAAGTCCCCTTCAATTAATGGATTTAAGCTCTTCAATTCTTCCGGAGTCAACTCTTCTATTGATTTATTATGATCTTCACAATAAATGACAATAGAACCAACAATACTGTGGGCATCTCTGAACGCAACCCCTTTGCTGACTAAATAATCAGCGACTTCTGTTGCATTGAGAAAGCCATATTTTACAGCATTTTTCATATTTTCAGTATTCACCTTCATGGTAGAAATTATATTGGACATAATTTCCAGACAAGACAATACTGTATCCAATGCATCAAAAAATGGTTCTTTATCTTCCTGCATATCTTTATTATAAGCCAATGGTAACCCTTTCATCGTCGTTAAAAGCGAAGTAAGAGAACCATAAACTCGTCCTGTTTTCCCCCTTATAAGCTCTGCTGCATCAGGATTTTTCTTTTGAGGCATTATACTACTACCTGTAGAATATGCATCATCAATACTAATAAATTTAAACTCTTGACTACTCCATAAAATCAGTTCTTCACTTAATCTGCTTAAATGCATCATGATGATCGAAAAACTAGACATTAATTCTAAAAGGTAATCTCTATCACTAACACCATCGAGGAAATTGTTTACAGGTTTTGAAAAACCCAACTCCGCCGCTGTCATTTCTCGGTCTATATTATGAGTCGTCCCTGCCAATGCTCCACACCCCAGTGGACTTTCGTTCATAATTTCAATTGCATTAAGAACTCTTTTTCTGTCCCTATCCAGCATATTAAAGTAGGCCATTAAATGGTGCTTAAGAGTTACTACTTGAGCTCGCTGTAGATGGGTGTATCCTGGCATAATCACATTGTTTGCTTTTGCCTTTTCTTCCAGGTTATTTTGAAGCTCTTCAATATACTCAATCACTTCTAACGCCTTATTTTTTGCGTAAAGCCTGATATCTAAAGCAACTTGATCATTTCGGCTTCTTGCTGTATGGAGTTTTTTTGCTGTTTCACCTATTCGTTCTGTTAGTTTTGTTTCAACAAAACTATGAATATCTTCAAAATCGCCTTCGATCTCTAATGTTCCGCTCTCGATATCTTCCAATATAGAAAGAAGAGACTTTATAATGCTTTCTCCTTCTTCCTTGGTAAGCAATTCACATTTCACAAGCATATTCACATGTGCAATACTCCCTTTAATATCTTCAGAATAAAGTCTCATATCAACATGAAGAGAACTATTAAAGTCCTCCATTAATTTATTTTCTTCTTTTCTAAAACGTCCACCCCAAAGCTTCATAACCATTTCTCCTTTTGTAAAATGAAATTGATTTTAAATATCTGTGTTATCCATATCTTGCAATTCTTGGACGTTCCCCTTTTTTCGCATGTACCAAACACCGTTATAAACAGCAAAATAGTAAAAAACGAATCCTATTATTGCCACGATGTAAGACATAAATGGCTCTGGAATAATACCCTTACCACCAAAATTTCCGATTGATGATATCCCAACGAGCATCAGAATATAAATAACAAGATAGATCCCACCTAGGATTTCTACCGATTTATGTTTATTGATAAAATGAGTAATCAAATACCCAACAATTCCAATTGCCAATCCCCAAATTGCAAGTTGAACCCTACTCCAATTTGTCCAATAAATAAGTAGAGTGGCAAATATAAAGGCTAAAGGAGCAATAAAATTCATGCCTGGGATACCGTTGTCTTTTGTCAATCCAACCTTACGAAACACCATTACTGTGACACATGCTGAAGCGTATTTGAAAATACCAATTGCTCCAACAATTGCAACTATCGCAGTCCAACTCTTTAAAGGAAACAAGAAAAGCAACCCGATTAGGAAATTAAGAGTAAGTGCACGTGTTGGAACTCCAAATCTTTTATTAATGGTTCCGAAATAAGAAGGGAGGAATCCACTCTTCGCCATTCCAAAAACATGTCTTGAAGTTCCTGCTGTATAAGCAAGTGCTGATCCAGTTGGGGAAATCATTGCGTCCGCTGTAATGGTCCAAGAAAGCCAAACCATATTCGCCATCAGTGCTAAATTAGCAAATGGAGAGTCAAATTTAATTCCACTCCAACCATTAGCTAGCATTTCGGGCGGTACGGCTCCTATAAAAACGATTTGAAGTAAAACATATAAAATTGCCGAGACTGACAGCGATGTGATAAGAGCAAGTGGAATATTCCGTCTTGGGTTTACCACCTCGCCACTCATCATTACCACATTTCCGAATCCTGTATAGGCAAAAAATATACCACTAGTTAAGATTGCGCTTAATCCTGCGCCATAGCCATTAGGGGCAAACCCATGACTTGTATAATTCTCTTCATGAAAACCTGTCATAAAAAAAGCAATGATGGTTAGGACAGGGACTATAAATTTAATCGTGGTGATAATGGTATTCGTGACCGCAAATAATTTCACGCCAAAATAGTTCACCACAACAAAAAATACCATTAAAACAGTCGATGCTAGAATTCCTGTTGTCGTTAGTTGCTCCTTAGATATATCATATAGGCCTGGCCAAAACTCGTTAGCGTATTGAATAACTCCCGATGATTCAACAGGTGCAGTGGCGCAGTAGCCAAGCCAAATCGAATAACTAGTCACTGTAGCAAGCAATTTTCCATGGGAATAAAGGGGATAACGACCTAAACCACCTGTTTCTGGTCTGACCCTTGCTAATTCAGCATAAACAAGTGCTATAAGAGTAATGACGAATGCAGCAATAATCCAAGACATAATAGCAGCTGGTCCAGCCATTTTTGCCGTATTCCATGGTCCAAAAAGCCAACTTGATCCAATAATTCCTCCAAGAGATAATGCAGTAAGTGACCAAAAGCCCATTTTCTTTTTCAAATATCGTTCTTGATTCATGAAATTCCCTCTCTCTTAATGGGGTATATTATTATTCGCCAACATAGATAGCTTAGTACTGTACCTAAAATAATTAACTCCTTTCAAATTTTTACGTTCATTTGAGAAGCTAAATTTACCTAATGGTTACAAAATCCATAAAACAGCTAGGACACTTTAGCTTAACCCACATAGATTAGCTCAATTGCAAATCTATTTTAAGGTAATAAAAAAGTATTTACCTTAAAATAGATTTTATTTGAATTGTTTCCATTTTGCAATATCATTTTTTTGAAAATTCACAATACAACACTCTAAAGGAGTTCGTTCACTGAGTAAGGCGTGAACAACCCACTACATATGGCCCGTTCCAGGTGCTTTTTTCTGTTGTCCAATTCCAGACTTAAGACCCACTCCAAGGCAAAACATCCTTTTTTGTCCTCTTCCTATGCTTGTGCCATTTTCGGATGGAAAAATGCTGGCCAGCCCCTTTAGGTTAGGGAAAATTCGCTTTATTAATTTCTAAATTTGCTAAGAGTAATGTCCCTCGTAATGCTTCTACCTCATGCACATCAAGCTAAAATATCAAGTCGACCAAACGAAACCATAAACCATTCCGAAAAAAGTTGAGCTAATTCACTAGAAACTACTTTCTTCGGAGGGTTACACGGCCATTCCCCCCATTATCTAAAACATCGAGTGAGAGACCCACATATCTCATGGAGATCACCCCTCACATGTCTTTCTGAGTCGGTGCTACTACATTCCTTCGTTCAACCTTTCAGGAGGTGGATGTCGGTCATGATGCCCCGTTTTTAGTAAGCAAAAAAAGCAACCCATTAGGCTGCCCTGGATCTTGAATTCATTTGAGTACAGTTATTACTTTGCACAAACAACGAAGCTATTAAATGATTTCTCCTTACCATTCGAAGTGTTCATCAGTTCATAATAACCAGTTATTAACGTTTGTATCATGTTAGGGACTTTAATAAATTCTGCACGGATACTATTGGCATAATCTTTTTCCCATTGACCGTCCTGCAAAAATGTTGCATCCACTGTAAGTTGTTTTACCACTTCAAAATTTGCTTGCTGGAGCAGCTGGAGTATTTGAGTTTTATGAAATAAGTTTTGGATATTTCCTTCACTCTTTACGAAGTTTGAATGCAGTGCAAGAATGGAAACTGCACAAAAGTGGGAACGTTGAGAAAGGCAGGTGAAGTCGAGGTCCCATTCGGCAAAACATAATTGTTTTGCCAATCCGCGAATCTTTTTAAAGTATTTCAATAAATCCTCTGGTTGCTTGAAATACCATGAACAATGGGATAATACAGCTACATCAAATGGGATGGGTGATTCAAAAAAATCAAAGTCCATTTCAAAATGGAAGTCAATCCGTTCTCCTAATGAAGATTTCTTTATGCGTTCTGTTGCTTGACCTAATGTTAACGGTGCTCCGTAATCGGGACTGGCAATATCTATTGCGACAACAGATCCGCTTTCCCCTACTGCATCTGCTATTGCCACGGTTGTATCCCCTTGACCACAACCTATTTCCAATACACGCATTCCTTTTTGGATCCCAAATGCCGCCACTAATTCCAAACGGTGCTGCAACTGCACTTGTTGTATCAAATCATCTTCAAATAATTGATATTCCGCTAAAAAGGATCTTGTTTTTTCGTTTAGTTGAAATGACTTCAAGTATCATTCACCCCACATTTAGTGTGTATTGGTTCATCAACAAAGAAAAAGGCTGCCTAAGCAACTCCCAGACTGTAGACAAACTCGATGAAGAACAAGTTCATCTCAATTCTTATTTAGGTTTATAAAACCTAGAACGTCGATTGGAACGTAAGGCACTCGCTTTCCGCGGGCGGTCCGGGAGCCTCCTCGGCGCTTTTGCGCCTGTGGGGTCTCCCCATGACGCGCTTTTCCCGCAGGAGTCTCGCACACCCGCTCCAATCAACTTTGTTTTGAAATTTAGATAAAACCCCTTTTGTCTACAAACTCAGACCCGAAGCAACTCCCTTATTGAAAAAAAAACACACGTTAGTTGATGAAGGATATTTTGATGTAACCATTAAAATTATCGTGAAGAATATACTTATTATCCTCTAAGGATAAAGAAATTACGTTTAAATAATAGTGCTTTACACATTGATTTTCTTGGATTACACTTCCATTTTGCAAAACCAATCTTAACATCTTACATGCTTGCGTTTAAAACCAAGCCTTCCTCTACCGACTTCTTTTTGAATACTTTCGTATGCATTTAGAAAACTGTTTTTTTTCTTGTCCCGTTTGACTTCTACGTTCCCTATTGCCTTTGCGGTCTCGACTGCCTTTTCATGGAGCGGCAAATAGGAAATCCCCACGGTGGATAGAAAATTATTCATAGCGGATTTCGTTCGTTCTGGCGATTCGTGAATCGTATTCTTCACAAGGTCCAGCATATCGGAAATTTTGCTTTCTGAAAATTCAACGTCTTTTCGATTCCCCAAAAGCCAACAGTAGCAACTCCAGCCCGCTGACATTCTCAGCTCTTCACCGCTTGCAATCCATTTATCGGATACTTCTTGTGCAATATCTGCCTCCGATAAAGTTACAGCCACTACATAATCGGACAGCATATAAAAATAGGCAGCATCCATCCAACGACCATAATCAGACTCAGTCATGGCTTTTGGGTCTGCAATGATGCCTGCAAAGTACATGGCATCATAGTTGCCTGTCGAATAAAGCTCTTCAGCTAAATCCTGATTTATTTTAATTTTCCTTACAATTGGTTTCATGGCGCCTGTCGCCACGCCAAAAAGCGGCTCATGCGCACCATTGGATATGTACATTTTTTTAGTTCGTTCCTTGCCTAGGGCTTCAAGCTCCTGCATGACCATTTCTACATTCATCGTTAAGCACATCCTTCTATATGGAGTTTCCCCCTAATATTTTGCCCATCAAATATATATCCTCATTATCCTATAACAGACTGCCATTTGTCAGCACCGTCTAAGTACGTGTGTGTTACGCAGGGTTCCACTTGTAAACTTTATAATTCTCGATGTTTTGTTGAACTATCCTGCCTCGATAGTTCCATAAGGGGTCTTGTCGCATCCCTATCAAGTTAAAATTTCTTTACGCCCCAAAACGAAAAAAGCTATCTTCAGCAGCATATAGCTTAATTTTTCGTTTTGGGTATAATCCTTTTACTAAGCTTGATGGCGATAGACGGTACCCAGAAAACAGATGAATTTGTCTGAAGACCCCCTAAAATTTTGGTTTAAAATAGTAATAATGTAATATAAATCTATTTTTCTTGTATGATAAGGTAGAATAGTAGGAAAATGAATCGAAGGGTGGTATTACTTGATGGTAAATGTAAAAAAAATGTCGTTTGTTATTTTTATTTGTTTCATGTTTCTTATACCCAATTCAACCTTTGCTCAAGAAGTTTTACACAATGGAAGTCAAGGACAAGCAGTTTATGACTTACAAGAAAATTTAAAGGAAATGGGTTACTTTAACAGGCAACCAACAGGGTATTATGGTTCAATTACTGATCATGCGGTGAAACAACTTCAACTAGATTCTGGAATATTGCCAGATGGAGTTTTTGGAAACCAAACACAACAAAAATTAAATAGTATTGAAATGATGGCCAGGGTTGTTCATGGAGAAGCTCGAGGAGAAACTTATGAAGGAAAAGTAGCTGTCGCTGCAGTAATTTTGAACCGAATGTCAGCGTCAGGTTTTCCTAAAAATACTTACGATGTTATTTTCCAGACAAATGCTTTTACAGCTGTACATGATGGGCAATATTATTTGACCCCAAATAGCCATTCTTATCGAGCTGTTATTGATGCATTACAAGGTTGGGATCCTACTCATGGTTCTGTTTATTATTATAATCCGATGTCGGCAACAGATGAATGGATTTTCACAAGGGAAACAGTCATTAAAATAGGCAACCACTTATTTGCAAAGTAAAACTAATCTACATACATATTGAGGAATGATATTTATAGTTTCGAATTATTAATATCCCATTATCTATGTCGTGGAGTATAGTTGAAAGGTCGGACAGTATTTGCCCGACCTTTTTGGCGGTACACCAGAAGAAAAATCCTGCCCCTTTTGTTCCATAAGAACTGATCGACATAGCTCTTTATAGAAAATGCAAAGCCCTGGACTTTACATCCCCCTACTTATAGGGGCTTTTTCATGAGTACAGAGCAGGTATTGCCGGAATACATCATTAAAATATCCTACATCAATAATTGCTTTTTCTCCTTTATAAGGGCATTGAATATGCGTCAGCTGAAGTGATTCATTTATGATGACCAGGTCTATTGCGTCTAATTCTTTTTTGCAGCACGAACATTTCACAGCTAGTAATTTTTCTTTTTCCATTAAAGAAGCCCCCTTTTATAAATAGGTATTCTTTATGTCTAGTTGCTAATCCTACCTGTTCACACAACCGTCAAAAATTCCTTTTTCCATTAAGTATTCAGTTGGTTCATCATAGCTTGTTTAACTAACCTGCCGCGATAATCCCATAAGAAAAAGCTGCCTTAAAGGCGCTCTAACCTTCAGCTAACGCACCCATTATTTGCAAAAAAACCACCATTCGGTGCTTTGGTTCTCAACTTATGTACCTGTTTGTTGAATAAACTTTTATAATCCATTACCCTGGAATACCATTCTCATTAAAGCAAACGATATAACCCCTAAATATTTTTTCATGATTCCCCACCCTTCTTTACCAAATTTATATATATGTATTTTTTTATTATTGAAATATCCTACTTCTTTAGAACCATAAGAAAAAGAGCTGCCGAAGCAACTCTCTTATTGCAGTTAGGACCCGTTATTTGATGGTTCAAAAAGATCCTTGTTTCGTACCGTTTCGGTCAATTGTCTTAATTTTTTTAATGAAATAATAATGTTTGTAGAGGGCGAGTACGACCAATAAGATTTTCACCAATAGGATGTCCACATAAAATACAGAAATCACGATGAAGAAATCGGCAATTAAATTGATTCTTATTTTCTCTCTTCGGGTCATGCCTTTTTTTTGAAGGAATGCTTCAACGTATTTTTCATATAATGAGGTGCTCTTGAACCAGTTTTCAATCGACTTGGAGCTTTTAGCAAAGCAAAAGGCAGCAAATAAGTAAAACGGACCGCCTGGCAGAACTGGTAAAACAGTCCCTGCGATACCAATCAAAAGAGATATGGCCCCAAGAAGAAAGAATAGGATACTTTTTACTTTTTTTATTGTCATCACCTTTTTATTTATATTCTATCTCCTTATAACGTAAAGAGGAAGCTTAATTGATTCAATTCATTGATTAGTATCTTCCCTTTTTGTTCTTGAACTAACCTGCCCTTTCGTTATTAACAGGATCTCTTATCATTCGCAACATTTTTTAGACATCGCAATCATTGTGATCCACATCGCAGCCTTATATTCATTCATAGAGCATGGTAACGACACCAGCATATTCCGGCAAATTTTCTTTGGAAATATCCAATGTCTTAACTTCGGTTGTCCGCTTTCCGGAAATCTGAAGAAACTTATCTACCTTTGAAAACATCAAGCCAACAACCGACAATGACTTTGTTCTATAATGCATGGGAATCGTAATAGTAGATTTCAATTGACGCATTACTTGAGTGGCCTCTAAGGCATTAATCGTGACTGTACCTCCTACAGGAATGATGAGAACATCCACTTTTCCAATTTCATTTACTTGTTCTTCTGATAATAGATGCCCTAAATCTCCGCAGTGACAGATGGTCAGATCGTCCATTTGGAAACGATATAAAATATTGGGACCTCTCTTCTCGCCATTTACCTTGTCGTGAAATGTCTTAAATCCTCTAATTCTTACATCTTCGCGGATGTATTCCTTCGGCTCATTTACAAGCAAGTAATCACCTGTTGCAGCTTGAAATTTATTGTGATCGAAATGATTATGGGTAACGGCGACTATATCTGGTTCAACGCTTGGCATACGGTAACGGATGAAGCGATAATATGGATCAATAAGAATCCTGGTTCCTCTTTCGGATGTTAGTAAAAAGGCAGAATGTCCAAACCATTTTATTTTCATACTAAAATTCTCCTTACTATGCAATTGATTTAAAATCAAGCAACTTTTAAGGAACCTTGGACTACAGTTAAAAATATATTCCATTTATTATAATTCCACTATCCTGTAATAGTCCTTCTACACCCATCTATCCCTTTTGTTCCATAAAAAAGAGATGCCTTAAAGACACCCCTTTGCGTCAAGAGACCACTATCCCAGGTAAGTTTCTCATTAGCTAGTTATACAATCCTCTCTAACAAATCCCCCACTTTTTCTGCCATGACACGAGGTGGATAAGGCATTCCATTCTTTAACCACCATTCCACTACCCCTACGTATGCGTTTGCAACAAATTGAACAATTACATCTTCATTTTGATCGGCATTTTTCCCTTTTGTTATGTCCACATCTTTCTTGAACTCTTCGATATTGAACTTAAGGAACTGACTGCGAAAATATGGAGCTCCTTCACTCGCTAACATCGTCGAAAAGAATAAATAATTGCTCTTAAAATATTCCATACAGTGTACAGTCGATTCTATATAATCCATTTCAGTTGCCGATTCACAAAAATTACTCATGTTGTTTATATGTTCTTCCATGATTTTATCTAATAGATCAAATTTATCTAAGTAATGTAGATAGATGGTTCCTCGATTAACATTTGCTCTGTCTGCAATATCCTGAATGGTAATGTCATCAAAACTTTTTTCGGACATCAGTTCAATGAGAGCCTTTTTAATGGCTTCTTGGCTTTTGGTTATTCTTCTGTCTACTTTCGGCATGGTTTGGTCACCAAACTTTCCTAAAAATAATCAACAATTTTTATTGATTTGTTGTGTAATCAACGAATTGCATTCATTTAACCATTGAGAGCATTCTGTTTCTATTTAATAATTATAAACAGATGTTAATTAATCAATCAATGATGCTTTCTTTTTGAACGAGGGCAAAGTACACCATGATAGTCACCAAAGAATTTTTTTCAAAACAAAAATAAGAAAGGGTGTTGTTTTAAAAATGAAAAAAAAACGATTATCAGGCGTGTACTCACATTGATAGCACTGGGCTTGCTTTTATCCGTGACCATCATTGCACCCAAGACCGGCGTTGGCGCTGCATACACGTCAGACATGACGAATGGGGCAGACAACTTTTACAAAAGCAACAAGGTAACCATCAAGAAGGTTACGTTTAAAAACCAATACAACATGAATGTCGCAGGGAACCTTTTCATACCCAAAGGTTTGAAGAAGAACACCAAAAATCCCGCGATCATTGTCGGGCATCCTATGGGCGCAGTAAAAGAACAAAGTGCGAATTTGTATGCCGCTAAAATGGCTGAACGGGGATTTGTTACTTTGTCCTTGGATTTGTCTTTCTGGGGAGAGAGTGAGGGTCAGCCCCGCAACGCGGTTTCTCCGGATATCTATGCCGAGGATTTCAGTGCTGCGGTGGATTTCCTAGGCACCCGGCCGTTTGTTGACAAAGATCGGATTGGTGTTCTCGGGATTTGTGGCAGCGGGAGCTTTGCCATCAGCGCAGCCAAGATCGATCCGCGCATGAAAGCCGTTGCGACAGTCAGTATGTACGACATGGGGGCCGCCAACCGTAACGGGCTTAAACACTCGCAGACTCTTGAGCAGAGAAAGAAGATTCTCGAAGAGGCAGCGGAGCAACGCTATGTGGAGTTCACAGGCGGTAAAACCAAATACACCAGTGGGACAGTACATGAACTGAATGAAAACTCAACGGCGATTGAACGCGAGTTTTATGACTTCTACCGCACTCCAAGAGGTGAATTCACTCCCAAGGGCACAACGCCGGAACAGACGACACACCCTACTCTGACCAGTAACGTCAAGTTCATGAACTTTTACCCATTCGAAGACATTGAGACGATTTCCCCTCGCCCGATGCTTTTCATCACGGGTGAAAACGCTCATTCCAGAGAGTTCAGCGAAGACGCCTACAAGCTGGCTGCCGAACCGAAGGAACTCTACATTGTTCCGGGCGCAGGTCATGTGGATCTGTACGACCGGGTGAATTTAATCCCATTTGATAAGCTCGATTCCTTCTTCAAAGAAAATCTGAAGAAGAAATAAGGCCTGTATGAATCGCAGCGAGCTTTTCGTGCCAATGTTACTTTGAGTGAAACCACTGTGTGAGTCCTGTAAATCTTGTCGGGATTCACATTTTTTTGTCTGAATTCCATACGCAATGCATGGAATTCGGACATTTTATAAGGCCTTTGGATATGTCTTATTAAACTAGGGAAAATTGAATCTGGAGTAGACATCAACAGTGATTTTACCGTTACAATTGAAAAAGTTGACCTAATTGATAAATGTAAGATGACTCCTTATCGCTACTAGAAAATGACACTTTCCTGAAAGTAGGAAATCTATTTTATGACTAAACCAAATAACTTACTTATCTTTATATTAACCATCGGTGTTTTCGGAATCATCAATACTGAAATGGGGGTAATTGGCATCTTGCCTTCCATTGCCGATCACTTTCATGTCAGCATCTCAAAAGCAGGATTGCTTGTGAGTCTTTTTGCCCTTGCTGTAGCTGTATCCGGTCCAACTTTGCCGTTATTATTTACGGGGATGAACCGGAAGAAGGTCATGCTGCTTGTGCTAGGTGTTTTCGTTTTGGGGAACATCGTATCCATATTTACAACTAACTTTACCCTTGCATTAGTTGCCCGTATAGTTCCAGCCTTTTTTCATCCGATTTACTGTTCATTGGCTTTCACCGTAGCGGCAGACTCCGTCAGCAAGGAAGAAGCCCCAAAAGCTGTTTCTAAAGTTTTTATCGGAGTATCCGCTGGAATGGTAGTCGGTGTACCCATCGTAAGTTTTATTGCGAATGCCGTTTCGATTGAAATGGCGATGGCATTCTTTGCGATTGTTAATGCGATTGTATTTCTTTCTACATTGATTTTTGTACCATCCATGCCTGTTGAGGAAAAACTTTCTTACGGAGCGCAATTATCCGTATTAAAAAAATCGATTACTTGGCTTTCCATTGTTGCTGTCATTTTATTGAACTCAGCCATATTTGGAGTTTATAGCTATCTTACTGAGTATCTGAAAACTGTTACGAATATGTCTTCGAACACAATCAGTTTAATGTTACTCATTTACGGTGGTGCCAATATTATTGGAAACATCGCGGCAGGGAAGCTGCTTACTAAAAATGCGAACAAAACTGTAGTGATTTTCCCTTTTGCATTGGGAGCAGTTTACATCATATTATTCTTATTTGGACAGTTCACCATACCTATGGCTATCCTTACATTAATTTGGGGGATTTTAGCTGGTATAGGGGGTAATATCAATCAATACTGGATCATGTCTTCAGCCTCCGAATCTCCTGATTTCGCTAATGGACTATTTTTAACAGCGGTTAACTTGGGAACGACAATTGGAGCTGCAGCAGGTGGATTATTCATATCAGAGCTGGGTACACAATACGTGGTATTCGTGGGTTTACTATCATTGTTATTAAGTTCGGTAATGATTTTCCTAAGAAACTACAAGTTTACTCCTGCACAACAACTTTCCTGAGTATGTGCCCACTGCCTAGCCTGCTTGGAGATAAAAGGGGATCCATCTGAATTTTTAAACAAAGTTGAATGGAGCGGGTGTTCGGGACTCCTGCGGGAAAAGCGCGTCCAAGGGAGACCCCGCAGGCGCAAGCCGAGGGCGGACCGCCCGCGGAAAGCGAGTGCCCTACGTTCCAATCAACGTTCATATTTTACACTCCCTCAAAAAAATGTAGGCCATCTTAATTAATATCGCTACAGTCCGAAGCTAGGCATGCCCACTGCCTAGCCTTTTCAGCGATTCAGAATAACCGACCCATTTCAGGATTGCTGGAAAGAGGATTGATTAATGTTTCAATAACTTATAAAGAAATGCATGTAAACTGCACTGCCCTAAAATGCCATAAGAAAAAGCTGCCTTAAAGACAGCTCTGCTCGTAAACTATGAGTGCTTAATTTTGTTCATCAAGTTCTATAAAATAATGATCTTTTCGGTATGACACTGCCTCCATGGCTGCGAACAGGTTTTGCTCATACAGGACGTCTATCCGATAAAATCCTGTCCGATGGTTTCGTTTGACTTCCGTTGCACGGGCCACTATACCTGCCCCTTCCAATTCCATTGATATCAGTAATTGTGATGGGAGTTGGCTGTGCTGATCATTATCTCTTTAAAAAACCAATTGAATCAGCATCATGTAGACAATCGTTCCCCCCGCTATCGAGAGGAGCATCATTTTCTTCCAAATGTGAAGCAGGGCAACTACCGCCACCCCAATAAATTCAGGGATGCCATGACTTCCGGATTGCAGGCTTACATCCTTTAAACAATAAATGATTAAAAGCCCAATTACTGCGGATGGCAGCATTTTACCGAGATACTGTACATACTTCGGTGTGGGTTTACCTGATGGGAAAACGATGAACGGCAGAAACCTTGTAAGCATTGTACCTAAAACTACCATCGCAATTGTAATGATTTGCTGAGTTAAAGTCATTGTCATATGGTTCTCACCTCAACTTTCTCTAACGGCTTTCTAAGTAAGGAAAGTAACCCCAAAATGGCAAACATGGCAGGGATAATGAAGTTGCTTCCGCCAAATATAATTAGGCAGACAGCCGACAGGCCAAGCCCAGCAAGAGCACTATGATGGTTTTTCTCTTTCATCCATTGTTCAATGAAAATCACGACAAAGAGAGCCGTCATAACAAAATCGAGTCCTTCTGTATTGAATTTGACAAAAGAGCCAAAGATGCCGCCAATCGCTGCTCCTATCACCCAATAGCAATGGTTGAGCATTGTCACGAAAAACATGAACCAGCCCTTATCCACATCCTTCGGTACATCAACGGTACAATTGATGGAAAAAGACTCATCGCAAAGCCCAAAAATCAGATACAGCTTTTTCTTACCGGTCCCCCTATATTTATCAAGCATGGATATGCCATAAAACAAATGCCGTGCATTCACCATTAAGGTTAGAAAAAGGGCGTTAATCGGATTGAACGCGACAAGCAATAAATTGGCTGCAATAAACTCCATCGATCCTGCAAATATCGTTAGACTCATCAATATCGGGTAAATCGCGCTGAACCCTAATGAATTCATAAAGATCCCATAAGCGATGCCTAAAAATAAAAAGCCTGCCAAAATGGGCACTGTGTACGGAAAAGCCGCACGAAATGCTGGTATCAGTTGAGTTCGTTTTTTCATATAAATCACATCCTGATGGCTAAATTTATTTAAACTTAACATACAAAATCCGTACAAAAAACAAGTTAATTGTATGGATTACAATTAAAATAAAATTCCCCCATTTCATCAAAATGGGGGAGTCTGATAGGTTAATCACCTTATATTCTTTTAAAGCCGACCGTTTCAATATTAGAATTCCATACAAAAAATGATATGATTGTATGGAATAAGTCTAGGAGAGGTGAAATATGCCAGTAAATTCATTTGACAATTATCCAATGTCCTGGAAACCTGATAAGAACGCATTAAAGCGGCCTTTTTATAAATCTCTCGCATCATTACTTGAACAAGATATAACAAATGGCTTTTTAGCACCCGGAACCAAGTTGCCCCCTCAACGAGAATTGGCAGATTTTCTTGACTTAAATTTCACTACGATTACCCGTTCCTATAAAATGTGCGAGGTAAAGGGATTGATATATGCCGTTACGGGAAGCGGAACCTTTGTGGCACCCAATGCCACTCGTTCCATCACCATTTCCGCGGATAAAACGGCAAACAGCATCGATCTTGGTTTTGTGGCATCTTTTGAGCAAACCAATGATATCGTTTCAGAAACTTTACAAAAAACCGTGAACAAAAGTTATTTGGAGCAGCTGCTCAATTACAACGATCCGACTGGGATTCCACATCAAAAAACAGCAGCTCTAAACTGGATGGAATCTTTCGGCATTCACGCGGATCAAGAGCATATAGCAATCGTTTCCGGTGCCCAAAATGCATTGGCTGTTGCTCTCGCTGCTTTGTTTGAGCCTGGTAATAGAATTGCAACCGACTTATATACCTATTCAAACTTTATCGAGCTGGCAAAGATGTTTCATATTAAGTTAGTGCCCATTCACGGGGACCAGTTTGGAATGCTGCCAGATGAACTTGAAAAGCAATGCTGTCAAACAAATATTGACGGGATATTTCTGATGCCCTCCTGCAACAATCCGACCACAATCATGATGTCGGATATTCGAAAGCAAGAATTGGCAGCGGTCATCCGAAAGCATCGTTTAATTTTGATTGAGGATGATATTCATGCATTCCTGACGGCAGGCATTATCTCCGACTACCGGCAGCCGATGTTCCATTTGCTTCCGGAACAGAGCGTTTATATTTGCGGCACCTCTAAGTCCATATGTTCCGGATTAAGAGTTGCCTATATGGTTTATGGAGAAACATTACGCGAGAAAATTTCCCAGGCCATTTTCAACATAAATGTAAAGACCTCTTCTTTTGATGCAGAGGTTATCACAGAGCTAATCCTATCAGGAAAGGCTCATGAAATTGTTTCTCATAAGAAACGGCTTGCACAGACTGCAAATGATATTTATTCGGAATATTTCCCCTTAAGAAAGGATGTCGGACATCCTCTCAGTCTATATCGTTGGCTTCCAATTAAAGGGCATAACGATGCGTTACAGCTGGAAACCGATTTGAAAAGGCGCGGCATTCGGGTTTTTCATTCCAATCGTTTTCAAAGCGGGCAGACCACCCCTGATATGTATTTGCGTATCGCCCTTTCTTCCACAAACTCATTCGATGAGTTAAAAATAGGATTAGAAATATTAAAGCAGTATTTAGGCTGATTTAAGTCTAGTAAAAAAACATTCTAGTTGAATAGATCGATCGAGACTCCTGCGAGAAAATCGAGTATTAAGGAAATCCCCAGGCGCAAAAGTGCCGAGGGCGAGCACCCGCCGAAAGCGAATGCCTAGAGTGGAAATAAATGTTCAAGTTTTGACAACTTGATTATTATCGAGTTAGTCTACAAATCTCCGGAATGGTCTCACCCCGGACCATTCAAATGAAGACCCGTTTATCCTTCATTAATTTTCACTTTTCGATATGGTATGAAACCTTATTAGATTGAAGAAATTTGCAACACCCCTGCCGAATAACTGGCTAGCCGAAACCCCACAGCCGCTTGCGGTGAGGGGCTTGGCAGACAGTCGGCGGAAAGGGAGCGGATTTCTGAAATCAACTCCGAACGTTTTTTAATAATTGCAGACAGACCCAATTATCGAGTATATCGACAAAAAGAGGTTAAGCAAGGACCCATTTATAAAGTGAATGTCCCGCCATGATAACAGTAGTAGTTTTCAGCTTTTAGATCCTTAATCTTTCTTAAAGACTGTTCTGCTTTCTCGACATTTAAACAAAAATGCGGATTAGCAATGAGCAATTCATGATTCTCTATAACAGCTGCATCACCTGCTATTACACTTTTTAAACGTGGAAAATATAATGAAATATGACCTGAAGTATGTCCCGGTGTTGCTACTACTCTACATTCGTTATCCAAAATCCAATCACCATCATGTACCTTTTCATCAATTGAAACATGCTTTAAATTCTTTAATTGTTGGATAAACCATTTCCCGAATTCGATTTCTTGAATTGGCATATTTTCTAGCATTTCTTCGGCCTGAACCAATCTCTCTGACTTCATTTCACCACTAATATATTTTGACTCCACTTCACTTGCGATCAGGTTAATGTGGGAATACTTTTCCTTGAAATCATATAAGGAGCCTATATGATCAATATCATAATGAGTAATGATAATATTCTTTAACTTCTTCATGTCATAACCATTTTTTAAAAATTCATTTTCAATGAAAGGTAAAAAATTTGGATACCCTGTATCGACCAAGGTTAGTTCATCCTTTGAAATAATCAAGCTAGGATTAATATGATTTTTTTGTCCACTAAATTCAAATTCAATTGGCAGTTCCATTATCTTCATTTTCCTCCCATACACCTCCCGTTCATTCTATATATTTATTCTTCAACTTTTTATTTTAACCCTCCCCTTTAATTGCAAGGGTGCCGTAGTAATTAGCTTATAGGCATATAAAGCAACTATAATTCTGATGAATTTCGCCTTTAAGGATTCAAGTTTCAAAAGGGTACGAGATTCGTTCAAGATCTATGCATTTGACCATTTTTGTAAGTGAATGTATAGTTTCCTTCTTTTTTCAATAAAACCGGCAAGTACTGTGAAACCATCTCAGCAATTCCGAGATTAAGCGGATGAAGTATCCAATCAATGGATTTCCAATCAAGAATGCCTTCCCGCGTTTTTTTCGGTGTTTCATAAATTAAATCCTTATCCGCCATATACAAATATACATATATTCCATCCAATTCACCTTCTGGAGTCTCCCAGGTTACGGTTCCTTTTGAAAAAAAGGACTCAACCTCTATCCCCGTTTCCTCAAATACCTCACGCTGCGCACCCATATCAGGTGTTTCACCTTTCTCGATTTTCCCACCCACCCCATTCCAGACACCCATAATTGGAGCTTTCTCCCGGTTAAGCATAAGAAGTTCATTATTCTTCTTTACAAAACAAACAGTATACTTAAACATTTTAAAAAGAACCCCTTTATCGTTAGTTCTTGCCGCATCATGGCTAAGCTGGTTAATCAGAGTAAAGCAAAAAATACTTAACACAAATATAGTAAGAAGGATCTTGACCAAACATCCCTCACTTCCACTGCCTCCAAAGTATTAACACATTCTCAAATTCTAACAATGAATATAGAATCCGTAAACGCTCTCCGTCATCATTCGAGGTTTGAGCGATATATTCAAGAGTTTGATTGATATATTTGTGAGTTTGGGCGATATATTCAAGATTTTGGGCGATATATTCGAAAGTTTGAGCGATATATTCGAAAGTTTGAGCGATATATTCGAGATTTCTGCTGTTTACTCAGGTATTTGCACTTTTTTAATTAGTTTCGCTGTTTTACTCGTGAATTTGAGCGTTTTACTCGTGAATTCGAGTGATTTACTCGTGAGTTTCCGCTATTTACTCGTGATTTTTGCTGTTTTACTCGTGATTTCGGGCTTTACTCGTGAGTTTCGCTGTTTTACTCGTGAGTTCCCGCGATTTACTCGTGAGTTTCCGCTATTTACTCGTGAGTTTCGCTGTTTTACTCGTGAATTTCCGCTATTTACTCGTGAATTTGAGCGATTTACTCGTGAGTTCGTATTTTCATAAAGAAAGCAGCGATTCCTTTAAGGATCGCTGCTTTTCTTATTTATGCTCCTGCCCAAACATCTTTCGCATATCTGCCATTCTCCTCTAATGATTGCAGCCATTCTGTGGCTTCTTCTCTCTGAGTTTGATAGATATGCATATAGCTGTCAATTATGGTTCTTTCAACATCTGGCGCCATTTTGCTTCCGTCTCCGCAGATGTATAGGTGTCCTCCTTCTTCTTTTAATAAAGGAAGGATGTCATGGGCGTTTTCCGCCAATCGGTTCTGGACATATGTTTTTTCTTGACCGGGACATCTGGAGTAAGCGGTGTGCAGTGTTACAAGGCCCTCTCGTTCGGCTTGGACGAGTTCTTCTTGATAGAGGAAATCGTGTTCCGGATTACGGCATCCAAAGTAGAGGTGGGCCGTCCCTAGCGTTTCACCTTTTTCTTTTAAAGCGCGACGTGATTGTATGAATCCCCTGAATGGTGCAATGCCTGTTCCAGGGCCGATCATGATGATTGGTTTTCCTGTTTGCTTTGGCAGCTGGAAGTTGGATTGCGGCGTATTGATAAAGCAGGCTATTTTGTCTCCTTGGGAGCGTTCTGCCAAATAATTCGATGCAATTCCTTTGTATTCCCCGTTGCCGCTCAAAGCTTCTCCACGGACGACGCTTACGGTGATGCTTGCTTCTCCTTCGTTGTGGAGTGGTGAGCTTGAGATGGAGTAGTATCTTGCTTTTAAAGGTGGCAGTAAAGCCAGGAAACGTTCAAACGGGATTTCACATGCAAGATACTTTTCGATTAGGTCAAGCATGGTTATGCGCTTGTTCAGGATTTCTTGTTTATAGGTATTATCCAATAGAAGATCTTCAAGTTCTTTTACATGTGGAGGACATACCGTATGAGTGGCAAGCGCCCGTATTTGAGACCGGGTGGCGGGTTCTTGGAACTCCACATGGTTTGATAGTAACTCTTCCAGTTTTACCGGTTTTCCTGTAGGAAGATGGGCAGCTTTTCCGGAATCCCCAGTCAGATTCACGTAATCTTGGCCGTTTAGGTTAAATCGATTGAGCACTCGCTCGACAAGTTCCGCTGGATTTTGCGGAAGCACCCCAAGATGATCGCCTTCCTGATAATGTATTCCCTCTGGGAGCGTTAATTCTATATGCCGTGTACTTCTTCCGCTATCTTCATGTTGTAATTCAGTATTCCTTTTTACAATGGATGTAAACGCATGATGGGTGCGGGCAAGCGGTGTGCCGCTCACATCACTTACGAAGTTCATCGTAATCGAGCTGACTTCCCGATCATTCTTATTCACTTCAATGTTCAGGGTTTCGGCAAGATTAGGCCAAAGGGCTTCTGACCATTTCTCGTAATCCCCTTCAAAGTCATCGCTTGCATCCCCATAGCCTGTTTCTGACAGCCGCACTGCTCCTTTTTGTTCCAGCCGCTCATCAATGAGGTTTGGAATGCGTTGGTACGTATTGGCCCAATTCCGGTCCCCGCAGCCGAAGACCGCATAGTGAACACCATCCAATGTTTCACCATGGCTTTCCTTCAGCCATGAAACGAAGTCACCTGCATTATCAGGGGGATTTCCATTATAGGATGCCGTGACTATGAGAACAGCTCCCTCTTTTGGAAGCCGATCGGTATAATCATTTAAAGGGGCAACTTCGGCATGGAAGCCTTGCCGCTTCCCTGTTTCGGCAAGGTCGCGAGCAATCCCTTCCGCTGTTCCCATGTTTGATCCATACAGGACGAGTAATGGTGTTCCATGTACTGATTCGGTTGGAGATACCGCGGCACCTTTTTCCGGAGACTTTGGTTCTGAAGAAGCAACGGTAAACGATAACGCCTTCTTCCTCGGTAAAACGCGCATGGTCAATCCGTCCGGTTTAAGAGTCAATGTTTCTTTAACTTCCAATTGATATTCTTCATGATCGATCAGGTCAAAGTGCTGTAAAACCATGCCAAGTACCAGTGTCGCTTCATGAAGGGCAAACTGCTGTCCGATACAGGCGCGCTGCCCGTTTCCAAACGGTTTATACGCATGATAAGGGATGGAATCCAAATCCTCGAACCGCTCAGGAATGAACGATTCAACGTCATCACCCCAAACGGATGGATCACGGTGAAGCTCGGGAATGAGCAGCGAGAACACATCATCTTTCTTCACATTGTATTTTCCATCCAGCATGGTATCATCTTTTGCATAAACAGAAAACGACGGAGCTGTCGGCCACAGACGAAGCGTTTCATTCAGCACCATCCGGACATATTTCAGCTTTTTCACCTGTTTGTAATCAGGAACATCATCACCCAGCACTTCATCGACTTCCTGCTGCGCTTTTTTTAACTTGTCTCTGTTATTCATGAGGAAATAGATGGCGAACGATAGAAGACCGCTCGTCGTTTCATGCCCAGCTATTAAAAAGGTAATGATTTGGAAACGAATATTTTCATCATCCAGTGATGCACCCGTTTCAGGATCGACTCCTTTCAACATATGGGAAAGAAGGTCATCTTCTCCGTGATCGCCATTTTGTTTTCGTTCGGCAATCAATTCATCCACTAGAGAGAACATATATTGAATGTCTTCCCTGAATTGTTTTTTAGATTTGATCATCAGTTTATCTTGGATGCCAAGCCGCTGCGTTTGGCTCATCGCTTCATCCAGCGCACGCACCATACTGTTGACGAATGGATGGGTGGTCTCCCGATAAAAACTGTTAAAGCGGTAATTGAACCCGCATAGTCCGATCGTATCCAAGGTCAATCGTGTCATATCCTCAGGAACATCTATCTCATCAGCCGGATTCAGGCGAGCCCATTTTTGAATGAGCTGGGTAGCAAGATCCACCATTTTAGCATGATAGCCCCTCATTGCCTGCTGGCTAAAGCTGGGCAGCAGGATGTTATGGGCCTTTTTCCAATTCGGTTCCTTCGTTTCACTTGTGAAGAGACCATCACCGCCAAACGCCCTCACTTTCTGCAGGGCTGGACCGACTTTCTTATCAAATCTTGTTTCATCACATATTTCTTTAGCGAGGGCAGCACTGGAGACGAATGTAGTGATTCGACCCGGAAATTGAAACTGAAAAATCGGCCCAAGTTCTCGTGCCAGCTTCATGAAAGACTGAAGCGGCTTATCCTTATCAATGATAGGCAGGCTGCCTAGGGGGCCATATGTCTTTGGCTGTGGAAACTGAGTTGTATTTTCCATTTTATTAGCACCTCTTTACGATAGTTAGATTGCGGAATGAACATTCATTCCGTTTATATTGAAAGTGTCTCAAACGTGCAATCGCACTGCATCCCAAAAGCTTTCTTCTACATCTGCCAAAAGTTTTGGGTCAGGTTCTAACTCCCCGATGCGAACAAGTCGCTCAAGCTCAAGAAAAGCTCCGTAAATGATGGCAATCAAAGCTGAAGAAGGAAGCTCCTTAATTTCTTTTTTCTCTTTTCCTGAATCAAAGAAGTTTTTGAATATATTCAATAGCCCTTGAAAGCTGGCATGACTATCTTCATTTAAAAAATGGGCTCCACTATGGATTTTAATAAAATAAAGAGCTTGGTCCTGCTCGGTTGTAAAGTGAACCATCGTTTTAAAAATATGGTGAAACTGCGTGCGAATTGAATCATCATGAGGAAATCCATTCTTGACCGTTTCAGTGAAAATATCCAAGTACTCTTGAAAGATCTTGTTGCCCAGCACTTCCTTATTCTCGAAATAACGATAAATGGTACCCGCTCCAACTCCGGCCGATGCAGCAATCATCGGAATCGTCGTCGCATCATATCCCCGTTCTGCGAAAAGCACTAAAGCGCTTTTTACTATACTGTCTCGTTTATTTGCTGCCGTGATCATAATGATCCCCCCTTTTTTCAAAAGATGCGGAATGAACGTTCATTCCTTTAATCCAAGTGTATACCCAATAAAATCCAATCTCAATCGCGCATACTACCCATATTTTGTGAATTCTTTATTAATGGAGGGGGATAAAAGTCTGAAATTATTTCTTTTCCAGGAATAAAATGGGATGATGAACTATCGTTTGCCCCATAAGAAAAAGAGCTGATAGTCACAGCTCTTTCACAGGTTTACTAAAATTATATAGGCAAACTTTTTGTTCACACAAAAAAAAACTTATGCTTGATTATAGCGTTCAGATAGTTTCTTTTTATGGGCATTGAACACTTTCTCCAAGGGGATATTGTATTTGTTCGCAATCACAATCAAGTTTCCTAACACATCTCCCAATTCTTCGGTTAGTTCCTGTATGTTCTCTTCAAAAGAACCAATCACTTCATCAGGTCTATCCCTGCCGATCTCAAGGGAGCGAATGGCTCGTGCAACCTCTCCAGTTTCTTCTGCCAAAAAGCCAATGCGAATGAAAATGTCCAATTCTGACCATCCCCGTGCTTCATAATATTCTTTTACCCATTGTTGAAATTCAGTGACGTCCATATCCATCCACCCTTCTTTTTTATCATTCAAGTTTAACAAATCCCCTTTAATTTTGTATGATAAGAAAGCAAGATTACTAAATGGGAGATGTGATATTTTGAAAAGTCTAGCTGTATTTTGTGGATCAAGCAAAGGTGCATCTGCTGTCTATGTAGAAGAGGCTAAAAAACTGGGTGCGGAACTGGCAAAACGTAAGATTACCCTAGTTTATGGAGGATCAAGTGTAGGAATCATGGGTGCAGTTGCAGATTCCGTCTTGGAAGCAGGCGGAAATGTAATTGGCGTAATGCCGGATTTCCTAGAAAAAAAGGAAATAGCACATAAGAACTTAACCGAGCTGATCGTCGTGGAATCCATGCATGAAAGAAAAGCAAAAATGGCTGAGCTTGCAGATGGGTTCATGGCTTTGCCAGGCGGGCCTGGAACATTGGAAGAATTCTTTGAGATTTTCACTTGGGCTCAGCTTGGTCTTCATCAAAAACCTTGCGGACTCTTAAATATCAATCACTATTATGATCCCTTGGTCGCTTTATTCAACCATATGGCCGACGAACAGTTCCTTCATGAAAAGTTCCGTTCCATGGCGCTGGTAGATGTGGAACCTAATGGACTTCTTGATCAATTCATTACATATGAACCGCCAACCGTCAAAACTTTCATTACCGAGAAACAAACCTGATCATAAAAAAACAGCCGGCCAAGATCAATAATGATCTTGGCCGGCTGTGATAAACTGCAGGTTAGGTAAATATCCGGTTTAAATAATCTCCATGCCCTTTGATAAGTTGCACTTCATGTTCGGATGAAATCCAGAAGAAATGAAATGTCAGCCCCGCTTCATCTCCTCCACCCGTCGGCTGATGGTCCCATTCATCAGGAACATTCGATACACTTATTTGATAAAAATATCTATTATGTATGGCACCATCGACGTTCTCCCAAAAATCTTCTGTTATTAATTTCTCCACATGAAAATGTTCCAGACCTGCTTCTTCTTTCATTTCCCTAATGACTGCTTGGTAAGCATCTTCTTGAGGCTTCACCGTTCCCTTGGGTATCTGTATACCCGCTTCCTTAATGGGATGTTGAAAAACCAATACCTGTTTTTCTCCATTATTGACTCTTGTCACATACCCGTAAGCTTTTTTTATCGGTATCATCATCAATCACCAAAAGCAAAAATGAGCTCTGTCTCGCATACAGTTTCCCCCTCGACAGTAGCCCTTCCTGTACCTTTACCGATAGGACCTTTCAAGCGAGTAATCTCCACTTCTAAACGTAATTGGTCCCCTGGTTTTACTTGCCTTTTAAAACGGCATCCATCGATCCCGGCCAAAAGCCCAATCCGCCCTTTATTTTCTTCTTTTGTAAGCATGACAACAGCACTTACCTGTGCTAATGCCTCTACGATCAACACACCTGGCATCACTGGGTAATCGGGAAAGTGACCAGAAAAAAACTCTTCATTTGCCGTGACGTTTTTAATGGCCACCGCCCTCTTTCCTTCTTCCAGTTCCAAAACTCTATCAACTAAAAGAAATGGATAGCGATGCCTGATAATGTCTTTGATTTCTTGGATATCAATCAATATTAAGTCCCCCATTGCGCTGGATTGCTTTCACTTAATTTTACCATCAGATTCATGATATGGATATTTTTGTATTAAAAAAGGCTGCCTTAGCAACCCTGTTTTCGCTTACAAATCCTTTGATTTTTTTTCCTTCGATTTAGTTAACGGGGATAGAACCATTTCTTCATACCTCTTATATCCCCCTAATAATTTATGAATCAAGCTTATTTTAGGAACAATAAGGTATACCGCCAATCCTGAAATGGTGCTCAGTATTGCTCCTGCCAGCACATCCGCCGGAAAGTGGACACCTACCCAAATACGGGAAATGCCAACAAGGAAAGCCAGCATGATCCATAATAACCACCATCCTCTTTTGAAAAGCCAAAACGATACACAAAACGAGAAAAACAAGATCGTATGGTCGCTTGGAAATGAATTATCCACTGCTTTTTCAATTAACTGATTAACATTGGCCAATTCGGCAAATGGCTGATTATTCGAATGTAATCTCCCTGCCATTTTTCCCATCATTTCAGCCATTACAAACGTAATCATCCCACAAACAACCATCATCCTACTCTGTTCATTTCGAGTGAACCATATTACGATGACTGCCAAAGCTAATAAAAATACCATGTACTCGGCAATGAAAATGGCAGAAGGGTTTAAATAATCGTACTGTTTCCCTAAATCATTGATCATTCTGAATACATTGGTATTCACCTCAAAAAAGTCCATTTCATACCCAACCTTCCTCTTTTTCTTACATATTAAAGAGAAAGGAAATATATCGCCATCGTTCTTCCTAACAGTTTAAGCTGCCGTCTTACAATTTTGTCACGCGGTTGTTTTGCTATTTCAAGGGTTAACTTATCTTCAGGAGTGCTGAAGCTTACTTGTTAACAGCACCACAATCATATAAACGTGTGAAAAAGGGCATGATACGATCTTATAACATTAATGTAGAGTTTAAAGATATAACTAATAGCTCAATTTTTATTCTTTTAAAGGTTTTATTAAAGTTGAGTAGAATTATAAATTGGGATAAACAAACAAAATTGAGGTGATATCTTGCAGATATTATTAATTCGGCATGGTGAGTCAGAAGACGATTTTCTAGAAGAAAATTACAAAGGGACTACTGACTTACCACTAACTGTTAAGGGAGTTAAACAAGTAGAAAAAATGTGCAGACGGGTATCCGTTGAGTTTCCACCAGAACTTATATGGTCAAGCACCTTGCTTCGTGCTAGTAAAACTGCCGAAACTTTATCAAATACTATCAAATGTCCAGTAACACTTCTGGAAGATTTACGAGAGATGCAGGATAGGGAGACTAATTTAGATTTTAGATTACGAGCTCAAAATGTACTCGCTTATATTAGAGAGAACAGTGCTAATTATAAACGAATTGCCATTATATCCCACGGAGGGATGATTACTAAAATAATTGAAAGCTTTCTTCAATTACCACCCACAATTAATGATGTGTGGTTCAATTCTGATAATACAGGAATACATCTTCTTGAGTATACTGATCATCCATACAAACTTATAAGATTTTCAAATAGTACTACGCATTTGGAATAGCTAACGATAAGGGCTGTCTTAAACAACCTTTTCTTTATCTATAAATTCTCCTATTTACCCTAAAGTTAACAATGTTTTCATTCATGTTAAAGATTTAAAAAAATCAGTTGGATGGTATAGTAATCTCCTCGGCATTCCTCATAATAGTGATTCTGTAGAATCGCCGGTTTACAATATTCCTATAACATATGAAACTGGATTAACGTTAGATGACCATACATTAGATCCTGATTTTAGATTCGAACCATCCAACAATGTATTGTTTAATTTCTACGTAAAGGATATAGACGAAGCCTATAAATTCATTAAGGGTAATAACATACGTATTGTTAAAGAAATAGAGCGTATTGGAGACTTTGCTTATTTTAACTTTCAAGATCCTGATGGTAATGTACTTATGATTTGTAATAGTTAAGGATGAAAAGAATTGGTTGGCTTTTATCTATCTAGTTTTTAATTTTTACACAGTTTTAGGAGGTTATACATGCTGAACATACAGAAAAAGTCCGATACTGTCATCATTGTCATTCACGAAATATATGGCCTGAACCGACATATGCAGGATTTTTGTGAGTTATTATCAAAACAGGGTTTTGATGTGATCTGTCCGGATTTGTTAGAACGTGAGAGGCCATTTGATTATTCCGAAGAGGATGCTGCTTATCGGCATTTTATGGAGAACGTAGGTTTCACGGGTGCTTTATATAAGATAAAGGATATAGTATCGGATATAAAAGATGCATACCAAAAGATTTTCATTCTTGGATTCAGTGCAGGGGCAACTGTAGCTTGGCTGTGCAGTGAGGAAGAGTGTGTCGATGGAATTGTTGGTTACTACGGTTCGCGTATTAGGAATTATGCAGAATTGGCGCCACGATGCCCTGCACTGCTATTTTTCCCACTAGAAGAGCCATCATTTAATGTCGACGAGTTAATTTCAGCCTTAGAAATTAAGGATGTCGAAGTTCATAAATTCATGGGGGGACACGGATTCAGCGACCCTTACCATTCAAAATATCATGCAGAATCAGCACAAACAGCCGTTAGCAAAATGCTGGAATTTTTTATGGTGAATTAAGGTTCCACATTCACCCTACAGCCGTTTTGTATGGATCCAATGTATGGAACCCGCATCACTATGGGGGTGACAGTCATTTTGAACCTTTTTATATTCTGTTTCCAATTCTTTCAAGGTTAACTTCATAAGCTGTTCCACCGTTTTATTTACAGTATGGATCATAAGTTTATAGATTAATTCCTTCCGCCTTTCTTCCACACCCTTCCTCATTTCACCCTCTCCTTTTATTCTGATATTATATGAAATGTATCCCTAGACAGGGGGAATGATCGGATTCCTTCTCTTCGATTTTACTTATTTTAATATATTCATTCTCTAAATCGGTTAAGGTCAATTCAAATAGATGGATGTCATTCTTTTTATAAACTCCCTTGTTAATCAACTTATTGATCAGGAAATTCCTTTTTTTCTCAATGGCTTTACGCAATAATATCCCCATGATAAATCCTCCTTTTTAATGCGTATTGACAAAAAACCGGAGACACCTCTTTACATGAAAGAAAAGTCTCCGGTTTTCCGGTCAATTAACCTATAATTCCTATTCAATTACTTGGTATTATTATAATACTAACTACATGCTCCGTAGTCAACTATTTTTTTCCTTCATCTTATTTATTTTTGCTTCGCTTCATGAAATGCCGCTTTCACTTGATCCAACAGGTCTTTATCCGAAAGCAATTTATACCCTGTAAGTGCTAGAGCTTTTGCTCCGGTCAAGATGGCTTTGTCTCCAGCAGGAGATTTGGCACAGTCGCGGAATTCATTCGTATGGGCAATCAACTCATCATGTCCAATTTTTATATAAGGATGTGCTGTCGGCACTGCATGGCTTACATTACCTGCATCCGTCGAGCCAAAGCCACTCTCTTTTCGAGGAGCCACCGCTTCCCCTAATTGAGTCAGTTCTTCTTTTAGCAGTTCATCCAGAACTGGATTGATGACAAAATCGAGTACTTCATTTTGGAAACGTTCCACTTTAACCGTGCTTCCTGTGGCAAGTGCTGCCCCTTCAGCAACTGCACGTATTTTATTGGATACTTCTTGGCAAAGTTTCCATGTTGTTGCTCTAATGTAAAATCTGGCGGAAGCATATTCAGGAATGATGTTAGGTGCTTCCCCGCCATTGGTGATGATTCCGTGAATTTTGACCTCGGCCGGGAGCTGCTGACGCAAAGCATTAATGCCATTGAACAGCTGAATCACACCGTCAAGTGCATTCACGCCTTCTTCAGGTGCAGCTGCTGCATGGGCTGACTTCCCGTAAAAATGAAAATCAAGGGGGTCGACAGCCAAAAACGGACTTGTTACACCCGTTTTTCCTGCAGGATGGATAAGGATGGCCGCATCCACCCCATCAAATAGACCGTGCTTCACAAAGCTTCCTTTTGCACTTCCATTCGGCCCACCCTCTTCAGCCGGTGTTCCGAAAACGATCACCTCTCCGCCCGTTTCCTCCAGCACTTGAGCCAGGGAAATGCCTGCCGCAACACTCGTTGTTCCGATGATATTATGGCCGCAAGCATGGCCTAAACCCGGCAATGCATCATACTCGGCTAAAAAGGCAATTGTAGGTCCTTTCTTTGAAGAGATTTTTTTGGCGATGAATCCTGTTTCATGCCCGGCAATATTGCGGGTCACTTCAAATCCTTCATTTTGAAGTATTCCGGTTAATGTATCCGAAGCGAAGAACTCTTGATTCCCAATTTCAGGTTTGGCATGAATGGCTTGGCTCGTTTCGATATATAATTCGGAATGAAGGTCGATATGATCTTCAATGATCTGCTTATGCTGCTTCAGCACTGATTCTCTCGCCATGCTCTTAATCTCCCCTTTTTCTTGAATGCATCCATTACTTTTCATTAGCTGGTTTTGTCCAAGCGTCTTGATAATTCACTAATTCATCTACAGAAACATAGGCAGGAATGGTGTTTCCTTTAAACGTTTTTTCAATGAACGCTTCCACTTCTTTCGATTGATAAAGCTCCACTAATTTTTGCAGCTCAGGACGATCGGCATTTCCCTTTTTAACTGCAATGATATTAATATATGGTTTCGCCGTTTTACTTTCATGGAATAAAGAATCTTTTAATGTAAGGCCTGCTTCGACGGCAAAGTTATTATTGATGGCTGAAGCATCGGCATCATCCAATAGACGCGGTGTATTGCCGGCAGCAACAGGTTGGATTTTCAAGTTTTTCGGATTTTCCTTAATGATTTCCAAAGATCCCGATCCATTGAATTCTTCTTTCAATGTAATCAATCCAGCTTCCTGAAGCAGGAGCAGTGCACGGCCAAAGTTTGTTGCTTCATTCGGAACGGCTATCGTAGCACCATCCGGAAGATCTTTGAGACTTTTATGTTTTTTCGAATAAAGGCCCATAGGTGCAATGACAGTCGACCCGATGGCCTCCAATTTCAGATTTTGATCTTGAACGAATTCATCGAAATAGGCGACTGTTTGGAATGAATTGGCATCAATTTCACCTTCGCTTAACGCAAGGTTCGGTTGGATATAATCATTGAAAGTGACCAGTTCGATATTAAGTCCTTCCTCTTTCGCCAAATCGACAATGTATTCCCATGTTCTCGTATCCCCGCTACTGACACCGACTTTCACAGTTTTCACATCATCCGAACTCCCTGATGCACCCTCATCGTTCCCGCATGCTGCAGCCACGATGGCCAATGCCAATACCATGATCGTTAATAAGATTTTTTTCATTTTTCCTGCCTCCTGTTCGTTTTATCTTCTTCTTATTTTTCTTGAAACAAAGTTCCCGGTGGATTGCAATAATTGAACGATGATCACGAGCGCCGCCACTGTGACGATCATCGTCATCGTATCGAACCTTTGGTAACCGTAAGCCAAGGCTAGATCCCCGACCCCGCCTGCACCGACAGCACCTGCCATCGCAGTAGATCCAACAAGGCCGATTGTCGCTGTTGTAAATGTAAGGATCAACGAACTAAGTCCCTCGGGAATCAAAAAGCGGTATATGATTTGCCATGTCGTCGCCCCCATCGCCTGAGCCGCCTCAATGATCCCTTTGTCCACTTCCAACAGCGAGTTTTCCACAAGCCGGGCAATATAAGGAGCCGCGTAAAAGATTAGCGGAACAATGGCCGCATTCGTTCCAATCGCACTGCCGACAATCATTCTTGTAAGCGGAATGAGTGCTACAAGCAAGATGATGAAAGGAACGGACCGCAGGATATTGATGATCGGGTTCAATACATTAAAAATCCATTTATTCTCCAGGATGTGACCCTTTCTTGTAATGACAAGCAGGATACCGAGCGGAAGCCCGATCAATCCGGAAAATATCAATGAGATGGCTACCATATAAAGTGTGTCACCGAAAGCTGTCGACAGCTGCTCTGCCGTTATTTCCATACCCCAAAGCGTATTACCCATTTATACTTGCACCTCCTGGACGAGAATCCCCTCATCTTTAATATATTGATAAGCCTTGTCGACCTCATTTTTGCTCCCTGTCACTTCGATGATCAAATTCCCGAAAGGCGTTTCCTGGATTTCAGAAATATTGGCTGATAAGACACTTAAATGAACATCATATTTCTTCGAGATCGTTGAAAGTAAAGGAGTACCCGAAGTAGTCCCAATAAAATTAATTTTCCAAATAATCGGGATATGCGATCCTATG
Source organism: Peribacillus sp. S4 (assembly GCF_046715815.1). Taxonomy (NCBI): domain Bacteria; kingdom Bacillati; phylum Bacillota; class Bacilli; order Caryophanales; family Bacillaceae; genus Peribacillus; species Peribacillus sp. S4. The sequence continues at coordinate 4,520,419 of NZ_CP175708.1, forward strand.
CTTTTTAAGAAACTTTGTGGAATTTCGTCATGTATGACCGTTCTCACGAAGTTTTTTGCAATATCCGTTTGCGGCTTGGCAAAAACTTCGAAAACCGAACCTTGTTCAACGACGCAGCCGCCCTCCATGACCGCTACCTTATTGCAAATTTCCCGAATGACAGACATCTCATGAGTGATTAGCAGAATGGTAATATTGTATTCTTTATTAATTTTCTTTAAGAGCTGCAGAACTGCACTCGTTGTTTGTGGATCCAATGCCGACGTAGCTTCATCACACAATAAGATCGATGGATTCGTAGCCAACGCCCTCGCAATGCCGATTCGCTGCTTTTGCCCGCCGGATAATTGTTCCGGATAACTCTTTGCTTTGCTTGATAAGCCAACGAACTCCAATAGCTCGCCTACACGTTTTTTGATTTCCTTAGCCGGAGTTCCCGATAAAACCAGCGGCATGGCGATATTATCAAAAACAGTCTTTGAGTTTAGCAAATTGAAATGCTGAAAGATCATCCCGATTTTTTTCTTTTCTGCCCGCAATTCCTTCGCGTTCAATTTGGTTAAATCCTTGCCCCCAACAATCACCGAACCATCTGAAGGATGTTCAAGCAAATTGACCAACCTGATCAACGTACTCTTTCCGGCCCCGCTATAACCGACTACCCCGAATATATCCCCCTTTTCCACTGTCAAATCAATGCCCTTCAAAGCCTCGACAGTCTGTTTCTTTGTTTGATAAACCTTCTTAACATCCTGAAACTCAATCATCCAATCTCCCCCCATGCTGTTTATTTGTACGAATTCCTTATCCAGAGAGAAGAGCTTTGCAACGTTTCATAATGATAGGGTTACATTTTCGAAATTCACGAGTAAAACTGCAAAATTCACGAGTAATTGCGCCAAACTCACGAGTAAATCTGCGAAACTCACGAGTAAATCCACCAAACTCACGAGTAAGTCTGCGAAATTCACGAGTAAATCCACCAAACTCACGAGTAAGTCTGCGAAATTCACGAGTAAACCCACCAAACTCACGAGTAATTACACCAAACTCACGATTATTGCTCGAAATTCACGAGTGAGTGCACGAAACTCTCGAGTATTTGCACCCATTCTCAAAATAACCATATACATTTGAATAAACAAAAGAGGCCTCTTCCGTCATCAGACAGAAGAGGCCTCTTTTAGACATAAAAAAGAGTAAACTCTTAAATTAATTATCTAAGAAAAGCTCCTTCTTATCTTTCAAACTTTCGTCCGTTGGAATTAGCACAGTATTTTTACAAAAGTAAAAACCCGCTGCCGAGGTATCATAGGGCCAAGTCCCTCCACATCTCTTGATAAGAATTAACGTTATATTTAATTATGTCCTTCACTATATATTCTAATTTCGCTAAAGTCAACTATATTTTTCATCGCGATAAATAGTTTCATAGTATAGTGAATCGATACTTTTTTTATTATATCAATATATTTTATATTTCTACTTATAATGATTTGCTCATTCTCCATACAGGGTATTTTTCATTTTCTTCCCTTATCTTCACCATGCCTGAATTCGTATATAAAGAAATCGCCCTTTGATTATCCGGAGAAACCCTTAAGTGATATTCGGTTACATTAAATTGCCTGAAAAAGTTTTCTGCGTAGCGAACCAATTCCTTGCCAAGGCCTTTCCTGCGGTATTCGGGAATAAGATAAAATAGATTCACATAGCCAATTTCAGTTCCTTCGTACTCCCGAATTTGAAGTTCCATTTGTCCAATCGGTTCTTGGTCCTTTTCAATGATCACCTGTCCATCCGGAAATTTGCGGACCCTTTCTTCCATTCGTTGCAGATAGGCATATTCATCTCCAAAACCCGCATCAGTTCCAAAACTTACAATAAAGGAATCTTTCCGGAATTTAATGATAGTATCTTTATCTTTGTCCGTATCAATGGTACGAAAGATCAACTTCATCCACCCCTATCATTTTAGTAAAATAGTTTTCAAGCAGGGAAAACTTTCTTTTTCATAAATAAAAGTCTTAAAGGGGCCCTTTTGTTTTTGTGCCTTGATGAAAAAACATCTGCCATTTTCCATTCGCACATTTCCAGATTGAACTTCTTAAGGTATGTTCCAGCTCATCTTCATCAAAAATCCGGTATGTAGTTAGCACGGTATCATCAGACAATGGATGCATCTCAAATTGACTTAGTGTCATGTTCACCGCTCCGGCTCCCTCTTGTCCCATAAAATCGCTTTTTGACCATATGTTACCCGAACTGCCGAACTCAAAGAAATCATCTTTCAATAAGGATGAAAGCTCTTCTGGAGATGTACGAACTTCAGATTTTAACAATTTCTCCTCCAGCTGATACAAATGCTCTTTTAATAATGAAGATTCCCTGTCCATTCATCTTGTCCTCCTTTTTCAACCATTGGTGAAACATGATCCATGCGGTTAAAGATTTTTTATCCAGCTGCTTGCTGATTAGCAGTTGGCTCATATTTGCGGTAAGCGGCATTTTTTTCATATTTTCGTTTTTAACCGTTTTTGCCATCCCTATTTTCTTATTAATATTTTTAACTTGCTTACTTTGTTTATATATTTCAAAGAAACTGGACTCACGACGGATTTCTAAGTGCTAAGAACAATTTTATCATTTCCCGCCAGAAGACTCCCTCTTCAAGCGTGTGAAGGGCGAGAGCCCAGCGGTAAGGGGGAGATGAATGGCGGTTGGCCTAAACCAAAGTATCCTTTTGACAAACGTACGTTCTCTGGTTGATAATAACAATAAGGGGGTGAAACCAATGGTCGTAAACAAAGCTTATAAATTTCGAATCTATCCAACGAAAGAACAATTAGTTCTCATCAATAAAACATTTGGCTGCTCTCGTTTTGTCTATAACTTCTTTTTAGGCAAACAAAATGAGAAAGATGCTTACTGGTATATCTGTGAAGAAATGAAGCAGAACGGCCAATTACCTTTTAATAAATGGAAAGGATCTTTTGTGAATAAATACGCAACAATCAAAGAACTTCCAGCTTTAAAGAAAGAATATTCTTTCCTGAAAGAAGTAGACAGTATTGCCTTACAGAAATCGGTGGAAAATTTAGCAGATTCCTATAGTCGATATTATAAAAAGCAAAACAAGTCTCCACGCTTCAAATCAAAAAAGAATCCGGTCCAGTCCTACACGACTAAACATACGAATGGAAATATCGGAATGATTGGAAACCAAATCAAATTGCCCAAACTCGGTTTAGTTCGTTTTGCTAAAAGCCGCGAAGTCGAAGGGCGAATCATCAATGCCACAATCAGGCGGAACCCTTCAGGTAAATACTTCATTTCCGTTTTAGCCGAAACCGATGTACAAGTACATCCTAAAACGAATCGTTCGTGCGGTGTAGATGTTGGTTTGAAGAACTTTGCAATTCTTTCAGATGGTACGGTCTATCAAAACCCAAAATTCTTCCGGACGGTCGAAAAAAAATTGGCCAAAGCACAACGGATTCTTTCAAGGCGACAAGAAATAGCTTTGAATCGAAATAACCCATTGTCTGAAGCTAAAAACTATCAAAAACAAAAACGAAAAGTGGCCATCCTACACGAAAAAATTTCAAATGCCCGAATGGATTACTTACATAAAGTCTCTACCGAAATCATCAAAAACCACGATGTTATTGGAATGGAAAACTTGCAAGTGTCCAATATGATGAAAGATCACAAACTAGCTAAAGCGATTAGTGAAGTATCTTGGTACCAATTCAAAAAAATGTTGGAATACAAAGCAAGATGGTATGGTAAACAAATCGTGACCGTATCAAAAACGTTTGCTTCTAGCCAATTGTGTTCTAGCTGCGGGTACCAAAATAAAGACGTTAAACATCTGAAACTTCGTGAATGGGATTGTCCTTCTTGTTTTACTCACCACGATCGAGATATTAACGCAGGACTTAATCTAATGAACGAAGCCATAAGGCTTCTAACCGTCGGAACGACGGGGTTAGCCTAATTAAAAATTGGCCTATAGGCTAATGTTCTTAGGAATCCCCCACTTCAATCAGACCATAAGGTCGATTAGTGGCGGGTAGTTCAATCCACAATACTAGCGGTAATTCCTTTTTGACTGCCATCCGATGCGAACTATTCCTTACTAAAACATAATAATAAGTTCCTCAAAATGAATCATCGAGTCCATAAAAAAAGGAGCTGCAATAACAGCTCCTTTCTTCTGTGCATCCGGTTGTTTTCCCATCAGTGTTATCGTGATAGGGTTCCTTGCAGACGATTGGTTTCGGCGATTACTTTTTCTTCATCGATCGTTAAGCAGCGGCCATCTTTCACTACCACTTTTCCATCAATGTATACATCACATACGTCATTTCCGCGTGCTGCATAGAGAAGGTGCGAATAGGCTTCACTCAGTGGCTGCAGGTGTTCTTTGTTATATGGGTAAATGGTGATGAAATCCGCTTTTTTACCAGCTTCCAGTGATCCTGTGTGACCCATGCCTATCGCTTCGGCGCCCATTCTTGTGGCCATGGCGAGTGCTGTTTGGGCAGGGAATTTTGTGGCATCCTTATACATTCCTTTTTGCAGTAATGCGGCTGTCCTCATTTCTTCGAACATATCGAAGTTGTTATTGGAGGCAACGCCATCCGTTGCCACTCCCACTTTAATGCCTGCATCAAGAAGGCTGACGACATCTGCTATCCCAGATCCGAGCTTCAGGTTACTGATTGGATTATGGGCAACGCGAACATCATGCTGTTTTAGGATCGCCCGCTCTTCATCATTAAGGACCACACCATGTGCCATGACGGTGGGCTGATCGAACAGGCCTAGACGGCGGAGGTGCTCGACTGGACGGGATCCGTAACGTTTTTCGATGTCGAGGATTTCAAAGTCCGTTTCCGATACGTGGATGTGCACCATCAAATCATTCTCTTTCGCAATTCGTGCACTTTCCATGATCGCTTCAGGCGTGCAGGCATATGGGCTATGTGGTGCGACCATGGTAGTCAGGCGGCCATCGGCAAATGCTTTATAGTTTTTTGAAAACTGCTCAGCCCCCATGAGGTTCGCTTTTTGATCTTTTTCGGTACCCAAGCTGAAAATTGTATAGGAAAAGGCTCCACGCATTCCTGTTTCGCCTATCGTCTCCATGACGGCACCGGCATCTATTCCATTAGGATTGAACATATCCGAAAATGTCGTGGTTCCTGATTTCATCATTTCCATAATGCCTAGCTGTGAACTTACAGTGGCGATTTCCGTTGTAAACTGGCTTTCGATCGGCCATATTTTCGTTTCAAGCCATGGCTTCAGCAGCATATCGTCCCCGATACCGCGTAAAAGGGTCATTACAATATGCGAATGGGCATTCACAAGGCCTGGCATGATCCATTTCCCGCCAAGGTTGACCACATGATCTGCATCTGCCAATTGCTGTTCATCATGCTGGCCGATGTAGGATATGGTATGATCTTGTACAATCATCATGCCGTTTTCAATGATTTGGTTTTCCTTGTCCATCGTAAAAAATGTAGCATTCACATATATTGTTTTCATAAGTATTTCCTCCAAAGTCGTATCAGTATCAACATGTCCTATTCCGCATTCTAAACTAGCACCTTACAGGTAATCAAGTAATTCCATATTATCAGGGGCCATTTCACTTTACCTTAGGAACCTATTGGAAGAGCACCAAGATAAATGCTTCAATTAAGTGGTTATCCTTTGTGAAATCAGCTGCTTAAAAATATCTTCCCTTTATTGCTCGTGACAATAATCGCTTCCTTAACATCTTGAAGGCTGTAGTGGGAATCGGGCATCATGATCTTCAACTTTTCATCAGCAATGAACCCCATCAAAAGGTTAAATGTTTCCTGCCAAGTTCGAACGGAAGCCTGCTGATTCCAATGCCGAAGATGAAACATTTTAACATCCACTTTTGTCCTTCGTGAAATTTCCGCCCAATTCACAGGCTGTCCTGATAAAAGGCCAATCGTCAATAAGATGCCATTAGGCCGTACACAAAAAGCCAGTTCTGAACCATCGATGCCGCCCACTGAATCTATGGCCGCTTTCGCGCCGCGCCCATTCGTCATTTCAATCACAGTATCATGCAATGATGATCGGGATGTATCGATCACATATGAAGCACCAAGTTTAAGCAGTTCTTCCGTATACTTATCGTTTCTCGTTACAGCAATCAGCTTAAATCCAAGAATCTTGGATAACTGGGCGAGTATACGGCCAATGGAAGATCCGCAAGCATTTACGAGTAATACATCATCCGGTTTCAAAGTTAATACTTCTGTACAGATTAGCCATGCGGTTACCGGATTTATATATAATTGCGCTGCTATATGCTCTTCAATCGAATCCGGAATGACGATGGCCAGCTCCGCTGATGTTTTAACAAAATCCTGCCAGGTCCCTTCACCGCGCAAGGGCAGAACACGCTTGCCTATCAGCTCTTTCGAAACTGCTGGACCCACTTCTTCAACAATGCCGACCCCTTCATAACCAGGTATGGAAGGCAAGGGGATTCGGTGGGAATAGGCGCCGCGAATGGGCAGCAAGTCAGACGGATTAATGGGACGTGTGATCATCCGGACGAGGACTTCCCCCTCGAAAGGTCTTTGAATACATTTATTTTCAACCTTTAAAACCGTTTGCGGATTCCCAAACTCATAGAATTTAATACATTTGGCTTCCAAAATAATAGTCTCCTTTAATATATAAGTCTTTCCATTTTAACATTTAACTGTGGAATTATTATATTATGATTCTGGTTTTCCACGTTTTAATCCCTCCTTCATAAATTTGTCGTTAAGAATCTTCTTGTTGTTCCAAGCATATGTTTTATAAAAGTTTTTTTATTAGTACAAGGGGTGAAGAGATTGAATAAGGTAGGAAAAAATGATTTTGTATCTGGGTTTGTACCACATCACAATCATGGATCTGTTGATTATACTTCCATAGCGGACGGCCATGTCCATCAATGTTTAGATGTAACATCCCCGCCAATTTCATCACAAGAGGGAGGACATATTCATTATACTGAAGGATATGTGTTATTTGAGGATGGACATTCCCATTATTATAAGGCATATTCGGGACCGCCCATTCCGGTTGGAAATGGAATGCATGTTCATTACTATGATTTCTATACAACGGAAGATGATGGGCATAGACATAGAATTACAGGGGTCGATCAACCTGCCCCAGGAAATAAATAAGAACAAAAAAACATCAGGGGGATGGGAAATCCCCCTGATGTTTTTTTGCCTTCGATAGACTCTAAATGCATCTCTAACTTTATTAGAAATAGTTTTTCTAATCCTGAGATAAACCTATGGGAATGCATAGAGGCGTTTGATCAACAGGGTTTTCAATAATGCAGCATTCCAGTCTGAAAACGTCCTTGATCATCTCTTTTGTGAATACCGTTTCAGGCGGTCCCTCTTTATAGATTTTTCCCTGCTTGATGCTAATCAGATGATCGGCATACTGTGCCGCTTGATTCAAATCATGCAGAACCATGACAATCGTGCGTCCATACGTTTCGTTTAAATCGCGCAGTAATTCCAATATTTCAATTTGGTGCGCTAAATCCAGATAGGTTGTCGGTTCATCTAACAGTAAAAGGTCGGTTTCTTGTACCAAGGCCATCGAAATCCACGCTCTTTGCCTTTGTCCTCCAGATAAGGCATCCAATGTCCGATCAGCGAACTCCGTCATTTTTGTTGCTGATAAGGCACGTTCGACAATCCTATGATCTTCTGGGGTTTGTCTGGAAAATAAGCCTTTGTGCGGATGCCTGCCATAATAGCATAGTTCTTTAACGGTTATATCTTCCGGAGCTTCCGGAGCTTGGGGTAAGATGGCCAATTTCTTGGCCACTTCTTTGGAAGATTGCTGATGAATGGACTTTCCATCTAAATAGATCGTGCCTTGCTGCGGCATCAATAATCTAGCTAGGGACCGCAGAATCGTAGATTTGCCACAACCATTGGAACCAATGATTATACTGATCTTACCTTCAGGAATTTCCAAATCGATATTATCAATGATTTGAGTTGCCCCATAAGAGAGCGAAAGATGCTCTGCTGATAATGTTGTCATGATATTCAGCCTTCCTTATGTTATTTTTCTTTCACGGCGCAATAGATATAAAAAATATGGTACACCAATCACCGCAGTGATAATACCGGCGGGGATTTCTATTGGAGGGAACAATCCTCTTCCCAGGCTATCGGCAACAAGTAGAAAGATAGAACCAAAAAGAGCTGAAGCGGGAAGTAAAACCTTGAATTTTGACCCTACCACTCTCCTTGCAATATGGGGAGCGATCAAACCAATGAACCCGATTGAACCAACCGCAGCTACACAGACTCCGATCAATATGACTGAAACGCTTAACAATATATAACGCAGTAATTTTGACCTTTCACCGAGACCTGTGGCCATATCGTCTCCAAGGCTCAGTACATCCATTTTTGAAGTTAATGCAATCAATACCGGTACAAGCATAAGACATGGTAGCAAAATGAATACTTGATCCCATCCTCTTCCCCATAGACTGCCAGTCAACCACAGCAGTGTCGTGTTTACATCATCCGGGAACTTGACCATGAAATACTCTATGCCAGCTTGACATATTGCCCCTAAAGCGATTCCGACCAAAGCTATCGTATTTGGTTGAGCTCCTTTTTTATAAACAAATATCATCAAAATGGCAGCCATGACCGCCGCTCCGATAAATGCTGAAAGAGGCAGTATGATAATGGGCGATTGCGGAAATAAAACAATGACGATAACTGCTGCCAATCCTGCCCCTTTTGTTACCCCAATCACATCTGGAGAAGCCAGCGGATTTCGAAGGACTCCTTGCAGAATGGCTCCGGCCGTTGCCAATCCGGCCCCCACTATCACGGCAATCAGAATGCGCGGTATGCGATAGTTGTGCAGAATGAATGTCTGACTTTGCATGCCATTTCCAAGGAAATTTTGGAGAATTTCTAAAGGTGAAATATAAATGGCCCCTAAGCCCAGGCTCACCATTGCTAAAATCAGCACGGTAACCGTCAGCAACAGGATAATAGCATAAGGGGGCAAAGTTGATTTCAACCCAAATGTCCGTTTTAGTTTCATTGCTTAATATTCCTCCCTCTCTTCGCTAAATAAAGGAAGAATGGCGCACCGATCATAGCGGTTACGATGCCTACCGGCGACTCAAAAGGATAAGCGATGAAACGTGCTAGAATATCTGCGTACACTAAGAGTAAAGCGCCGAATAATGCAGAAAAAGGGATGATCCTTCGATAATCCCCGCCCACCAGTCTCCTGACGATATGAGGAATGATCAAACCTACAAAGCCTACCGGTCCTGCGACGGCAACCGAAGACCCTGCCAAAATGATCACCAATATTCCTGCTAAAATACGGATTCGGTTCACGCGCTGCCCAAGTCCCTGCGCCATATTTTCTCCTAAGACAAGGATGGAAACAGATCGAGAGAACATGGCAGCAACAAGCAGCCCGAAGATAGACCAAGGAAGAATCATGTTCACGTGGGCCCATGTTTTTCCATTAATTGACCCGACTAACCAATAGAGCACATCTTTCGCTTGTTCATTAAAGATGATCATGCCTTGCGTTAAAGAAGATAAAAAAAAGTGAACAGCCATTCCAGCCAATGCCAGCTTCACTTGGGTCATTCCTCCTCCCGAAGCAAAAGAATAGACTGCCATCCCTCCCACTGCTGCACCAATGAATGCAACGCAAACTAGAGACACGGAAGAAAGGTTAGGAAAGAAAACAAAAGCTGACACAATAAAAAATGAGGCACCGGCATTAACACCAAACACTTGTGGAGAAGCTAATGAATTCCGGGTAATAGCCTGCATGAGAGCACCCGCTACCGCTAAATTGGCACCGACCAATGCTCCAACTAAAGCTCGTGGTAATCGAAGAGTCCTTATAATAGTCTGTTCCTTGGACGAGTCGGCCTCAAAAAAGGACTTCAAAACCATTGATGCATCAATATCGGACGCTCCCACAGAAATACTCGTCAGGATGCCTAAAATTAACAAAACGATCCCAGCTATAGCCGTACATAATACTTTCAGTTTACTTCTACCTACAGTTTCCATTTTCTATACAACACACTTCCTGACAAAATTTAAACCTAATGGAAAGCGAAGTAAGAATGGGATCTCTTACTTCGCTTTTGTTCGTCTATTCTTCTCCAAGCATGTTTAAAGTGTCTTTAGCAATGGCCTCCGCTGATACAACACCGCGGTATCTCGTCCATAAGTCTCGATCAACACTATACACTTGTCCGTTTTTTACAGCTTTCAAGTCTTTCCAAAGTGGATTGTCTTTCCACTCATCAGTAAGTAACTTACCCTCATTGTTCGCTAAAAGCAACACATCCGGATCGATCTCGACAAGCTGCTCAAGGTTCATCTCGGCATGTGGCTGTTTCTGCTGAATGGCATTTTTCAATCCCATGCGCTCAAGCAATTCTCCATCATAAGAAGATGAAGTATGGGCTTGGAATGAAGTATCTCGTACAACTGCAGGTAAAACCGTCATATTTGAATCAACAGTAAGTTTTGCTTTAAGTTCCTTAATCGTTTTTTCATGCTCGCTCAATCTTTTTTCTGCAGCATCTTCCTTATTCACTGCCTTTGCAATCGTTTTAAAAGAATCCAGGTTTTCTTGATAGGTAGATTCCCGGCTTTTTAAGACGATGGTAGGAGCAATCTTCTGCAAATCTTTATAAATCCCTTTATGCCGCTCAGCATCTGCAATGATTAAATCCGGCTGTAAAGAACTGATCACCTCTAAATTAGGCTGCTCACGTGTCCCTACAGAAGTATAATCCATTTCTTGACCTACAAGTTTTGTAATCATATCTTTTTTGTTGTCATCTGAAATCCCGATAGGTTTTATCCCTAGGGCATTTAAAGAATCAACGAAAGATAACTCAAGCGTAACGATTTTTTTAGGAGTATTTTTCATTTCCGTTTCTCCCATTTCATGCTTAATCGTCCGTGTTTCTTGATTACTTGTTTTGGCAGAAGTCTTCTCTGCTTCTGTTGTTTTTTGGGAATTATTACATCCTGATAACATCACCATAATCGCAATTAACAGGATGAATGCTCCTCCCCCAAACGTTCTTACTTTTCTAAATTCCCTCATATTTTGCACCCTTCCCGTCATCTATACCTTCTTCACGAGTTAATCATAATTGAAAATGATTATCATTATCCTGCTGTTATGATAAAGTCATAGATTGATACCGTCAATATTAATGAAATTTTGTGAATAAAAATCATTATGGCCATTAAGACAACCTGCATGCATTTTATTGATAACGTGAAGTTGAACTTTAAAAAAAGTAAAAAAAGAGCAAACCCGCTAAGGTCTGCTCTTTCCTGTTTCGGAAATTATTTTCTATTAATCAGCATCTCTTCAAGAGGAAATTCTTCTTTGGAAGCTTCTTTTTTTGAGCGTTTTATGGAGGTTTTGATAAGAATGGTTGAAGCAATTGATAATGCCCCCATGATCAGGTAACCTGTGGATCTTGAAAACACTTCAATCAAGATGCCAATTAGGACGGGACCTAAAAACGTTCGGTGTTGATTTCAGAAATCCGCTCCCTTTCCGCCGACTGTCTGCCAAGACTCCTCGACGCAAGCGCCTGTGGGGTCTCGGCTAGCCAGTTATTCGGCAGGAGTGTCGCAAATTTCTTCAATCCTTTGAGGGTTCCATAAAACAATAAAAAACCATTAGGGATAATCTAGTTTTGTTTTAAAATCATGGTTCGGGATGAGACCAGACTAAAAAAACAATCCAGTTGATTGGAACGGAAGGTACCTGACTCCTGCGGAAAGCGAGTGCCCTACGTTCCAATCCACGTTCAAATTTCATAAGCAAGATTGGATCTTCTTTTGCCTTCCAGAATATTTTAGTGAAACTTTGCCTTTAAAAAGCGATACAGTCCATCTTCTCGATATGAATACTCCGTCACTTCATCGGCTTGTTCTTTGACAAGGTCAGTGGCGTTTTTCATGGCAACGCAATGTCCGGCGAGTTTAAATAGCGGGAGGTCATTTTCGCCATCGCCTACTGCCAGGATCTCTTCGGGTGCTAGCTGAAAATGTTTCAGCAGCAGTTGAACGCCTGTTGCTTTTGTGATGCCTTCCACGGTCACTTCTACATTATGATGGGTGGAGGAAGCTGTGGTAAAGGCATTGTACTGCTTGATTTTCCCCAACTCCGCTTTCCATTTTCGAATCGTATTCATTTCATTGCTGAAAAAGTAGATTTTGGCGACGCTCTTTATATCCAGTTGTTCTGACCATCTTATTTTGTCTTCGACTGCATCCTGTCTTGATAGCCATTCATTTTCATCGACTGTCCCAGGTTTTGGTATCAAACCTTGTTTAACCATATAGTCTTTATCTTTAAGTAATGCCATCCGTGTTCCTTCGTTCGGATGAACTTCGTAAAAAATCTCTTCCGCTCCTGCTTTGGCGACCAATTCTTCGACAAGTTCCGTCGACAGGGCGTGTTCGACAATCTGTTCCTTTCCGATGAATACGGACATTCCATTGGCGGTCACCATTCCGTCGGCCTCCATGCCGGCCGGCAAAACGTCCCTCACCTCTTCCAGCGTTCTTCCTGTTGCAATGAAAATCAGCTTACCGCTTTCCCTAAGTACGCCTATGTATTGTTCCAGCGTCTCATTCACAGTATTTCTTTCGTTCAATGTCGTGCCATCCAAATCAAGCACAATTGCCTTGTTGGCCATGCCAATCACCTCAAAAATCAGAATGATGATAAAATGCCAACAGCCCATTATCTATAAGATCTTAGGCTGTTGGTTTCATTCATATATTTTTATTTCTGTACCTTATCAGTATAACAGTTTAGGATAATCCTAAAAGTTTCATGACACTCAGGATCAAGAGACCTACCACACCGAAGTCCGAATCACCAAATGTGGTGCCTTCAAACCCTACATCCCCCAAGAAGACCAGGAGTATTGCCGGCAGGAAACTGATGATGAGTCCGTTTGCAAACGATCCAAGCATCGCTCCGCGTCTGCCTCCCGTGGCATTTCCGAAAACACCTGCTGCAGCTCCGGTGAAGAAATGCGGTACGAGCCCAGGAACGATTACTTTCAATCCAAGTGCCGGAAGGAGGAACATGGATAGTAGTCCAGCCAGGAAACTGAATAGAAACCCGATGATCACTGCATTTGGAGCGAATGGAAAGATGGTCGGACAGTCCAATGCAGGTTTTGTATTCGGCGCCACTTTATCGGCAATTCCTTTGAATGCAGGGACGATTTCAGCAATTAACATCCGTACTCCTGCAAGGATGATGTAGACTCCCGCAGCAAATGTTATCGCCTGGATGAAAGAGAATACGATGAAGTTCGAACCGCCGGATAATTCCGTTTCAATATAGTTCTGCCCGGCAAACAATGCGACGATCACGAAGAACATCGTCATCGTAAGCGATACAGCGACCGATGTGTCCCTCAGGAATCCTAAAGACTTGGGAACCTTGATTTGCTCTGTCGTTTTTTCCTTATTTCCAAACCATTTTCCCACATTCGCGGATACGAAATATCCGATAGTCCCAAAATGGCCGATGGCAAAATCATCGCTGCCGGTAATCTTCCGTACGTATGGCTGAAGGAGGGCTGGGAACAACACCATGCATACTCCTAATAAGATGGAGCCGACCAAGATAAGCGGAAATCCGCTGAGCCCGCCGACGGATAGGGTGACTGCAAGTAAACAAGCCATGAATAAGGTATGGTGTCCCGTTAAAAATATATATTTAAATGGCGTGAAACGAGCAAGCAAAACATTGACAACCATCCCAAATACCATGATAAGTGCAGTCGAAGTCCCAAAATCACTTTGGGCGGCTGCGACAATGGCTTCGTTATTCGGTATGACGCCTTGTACGTTGAATGCATGATCGAACATTTTACTGAATATATCAAGGGCGCCAATGAGCACTGCCGCTCCCGCTCCAATGATAATGAAGCCCATGACGGTTTTTAGCGTTCCGGATACGACATCCGCACTGGATTTCCGCTGTAACAGCAGTCCAATGAGGGCAAACAGCCCCACAAGTATGGAAGGTGTACCCAAGATGTCATTCATGATAAGTTCCAGCATTGCCTCTCCCCCTCTTCTTTATGTTTTCTTCTTATAGATGTGAAGTTAATTTCGATGTGATTTCAGGAATGCTCATCATGTTTTCCAGTGTGACGATCGTCCGGGTTCCATCATCCAGCTGACCGACAATATCCGCCGCTCCCAGGAAAATATCAGCCTGAACCGTTTTTGCGGATGCCAGATCCGTATGGTCCACCTCGGCAGTCTTCCCCATTTCCGTCAATGCTTTCTTCACATTCATCTCCATGATGAAGCTGCTTCCCAATCCATTTCCGCATACTACCATGATTTTCTTCATATCAATCTCTCCTTTTTTTATCCTACATGCATTTCCAATTTAGATTTGATTTCAGGGATGCTCATCATGTTCTCCAGTGTGACGATCGTCCGGGCTCCATCATCCAGCTGGCCGACAATATCCGCTGCCCCCAGGAAAATGTCAGCTTGAACCGTTTTTGCGGATGCCAGATCCGTATGATCCACCTCGGCCGTCTTCCCCATTTCCGTCAATGCTTTCTTCACATTCATCTCCATGATGAAGCTGCTTCCCAATCCGTTTCCGCATACTACCATGATTTTCATTCCGCTTCCTCCTTCGAATATTTATGAACGTACTCCATAAGGACCGATTTATCTGAAGTGCTTACTATTTCTTCTATATTGGCCGGATCATTCAATAATTGAGTGAGCTGGATCAATGCCCGCAGATGCGAATCGTTATCTACGGCCGCCAAAATGATAATCAGGCGGACCGGTTTATCCGGAGCAAAGTCCACGGCTTCGTCCAATTTCAGCAAACTCATGGATAAAGACCTGACCCCCTGCTCCGGGCGTGCATGGGGAATCGCCACTCCAGGCGTTATCACTACATATGGTCCATTCGTTTCTATGGCCTCGATCATGGCATCCACATATCGTTCTTCGACGGTACCTAAGTCCACGAGAGGCTTGGCCGCGACTTGAATCGCTTCTTTCCAATCGGAAACTTGCTGCTGTAATTGGATCGTTTGCATATTGAGCAGTTCTTCTAACACGGGCTTCTCCGCCTCCTTTAAAGAAAATTGGGTTATTTTTGGTGTATGGGTATACACATTCGATTTCAAAGCCTTTTCAAGCTGATCCTGTTCATGGATGGTTGCATACTTGGAAATGATCTTTAATAAAGCTGCAACATCCACACTTTCCGTCGTATATCCATACAATTCCTGCATGACCTGCTGGCGCAATGTATGTTTGTCCTGCATTTCCAAAATCGGCGGTACAACGAATAATGCCGCTTTTGTTCTCATATGCACTGTCGAGAAAACAAGATCGTACGACAGCGGGTATTCAGCCGCATTTCTAACGGACAAAACATCCAGGAACAAAATATCAGGAAATAACTCCCTCAATGTATAAATGAGGATATTGCTGATGCCGATACCATTCGGGCATACGACAATCGCCCGTTTTCGATCATCCAATGTGGTTCCTTGCCTGCGCAGCCATCCGCCAAAATAAATCGTGAAATAGGCAACTTCTTCTTCCGATACTGGATAGCCAACCTCTTTCTCCAACACCCACAGGGATCTTTTTGTCAAATGATGCAGTTCGGGATAGACCTTCTGCACCCGTCCCGTCATCGGATTCATTTGCGGGAGACCATACCGCAGGCGATAATATGCCGGTTTAAAATGAACGTATAATTGTTGGCATAGCTGCTCTTTGTCTTTCAGGTGAACAAATGCCAGCCTCTCGAACTCTTCCACGATTTCCTGCAAAAGGTGTTGAATGACTTCATCATCCTTAAGAGGGGAAATATCCTTCGTTCGATTCATGCTCAATAAATGTAAGGCTGCATATAAGTTTTCCGTTTCGCTCCATACTGATTGAAAGGCATCCGTCCCGGTCATCTCCTCGACCAGTTTGTATTCTTCCGTCGCAACAAACGGCGCCCAGCTCTGGTCGGCCTGTAACTCTTCCCCTTTTCCTATGAGCTGATCTGTACATAGAAATAAATAGCTCAGTTCATGAAGCCGTTCATCCGTAAAGGTGATGCCCAATTTACGTTCGGCCCTTTCAAGCTGCAACCGGATCGAGCCGATTTGCTTTTCATGATTTCCCCATATGCACTCCATGATCCATTCACTATTGGGACTGTTCAGTACATCATGCACGAGACGTTCAATGATATATCTCTTTGTTCGGCTGTCCCCAATCACCACGTAGCCATCTTGTTTGGAATACTGGATCTTGAGCGATATGTCCCTGTTTTTCTCTTTAAGTCTTTTTAAATCCTTCAGCACCGTATTTCGCGAAACCCCGGTGATCGTCTGGAAATGATAGACGGATAATTCTTCTTGGCTTAACAGGATCATGAGGTAAAAAACCTTTTCCCTATCTGTCTCTGAAAATATATAATTGCGTTTTGTCAGTTTTACATTCAATTCTTCATCCCTGATTGTTTCAGAAAAGGAGTAGCCCATTTCACGATTATATTGAATCGGTTGATATCCATGAAATTGGAGCCAGTCATTCGCTTTGCTCAATCCATATTGAATCTGCCTTCTCGTCAGACCTGTTTGGGCTTCAAGTTCTTTCATTTTTGAAATGGGCGAATGCTGTAATAGTTTTAGTAAATTGGCGCTTCTTTCATCTAAAAACATTCTCAATCCCTCTCCCTGCTTCTACGATATCTCACTTCTTATTAAAAATGTAGCGTTTCTCAGTCCGAATGTTGTCATGGTTACTGCACAATAATATACTCTTTAAACATTTGTGCACAATACTGCATGTAATCAGTTTTCAATACAGGCTATATTTGGAAGGTTTGTACATATGCAGTTTGGAGGCAAGTGAGGTCATGAGGACAAGGTATAAAGGGGATTCGGGGATGAAAGTTGAGGGGGTGGAATGAGCGTTTTAAAGGGCATCATCTAATCAAAATGAAAGGGAAATCAACGTTCATATTTTACAAAACTTTATTTCAGAAATCCGCTCCCTTTCCGCCGACTGTCTGCCAAGGCCAACTGGTTTTTTGGTAAGAACGGCGGACTCAGGAGGTCTTGATGCCCAGCATTCCAGAACCGTACTCAGGACTTACGATAAATACGTCGACGTCCTGGATGGCGGATTTAAATGATGCGAATCAGCCATATCTATCAATGATTGAGCAATGATTCGATTATAAGGATTTTCCCGTAAACTGCCGCAAATAAGACCGATGGTTCGGGTCATCTACTTCCCTCCCTGTTTATCTCATGCGGCACCACAATATACCAAAAGTAAAAAAGTGACGTTATTCCTAATTACAAGCTTGTATGTACTAAATTTTGCTTAACTTAATATTTTTAAAAAAAGAACTTCATATCTTCCCCCAAAGTTATATTGGACCCCTTCCATTTTCTGAATGTTTCCAACATACTATAACCTATAAGGCGTTGGGAGGAGTACAGAAATGGAAGAAAAGAAAGTTACATGGTTAGAGCTCTTTTATGATTTGTTATTTGTGGCGGCCGTTGCGGGCGCAACTCATGTTTTACTGCATGTTGAAGATGGATATATTCATCCAGAGTATTTATTAAAGTTCGTGCTGATTTTTATTCCTATCTGGTGGGCTTGGGTAGGGCAAACCATATTTATTAACCGGTTTGGAAAGGATGTATTTCATCAACGGCTATTTTTGATATTGCAAATGT
Organism: Peribacillus sp. S4; assembly: GCF_046715815.1. Classification (NCBI taxonomy): domain Bacteria; kingdom Bacillati; phylum Bacillota; class Bacilli; order Caryophanales; family Bacillaceae; genus Peribacillus; species Peribacillus sp. S4. Next base: position 4,538,303 of record NZ_CP175708.1, read on the forward strand.
TTTTTGTCCTGATCATGACATCAAGCTTATCTGCAGATTTTGATCCTTATTACCTTTCTTTTTTAATTGGTTATATTGGTTTAAGAGCCGTTACTGCTATCCAATATCTCGTTGTACAGCGGATAGAAGAGGGATTTCGAAAAAAGGCAGCACTCTTTTTGGGAAGGTATTTTTGGATTGGAATCGCCATTTCAATATTGTCCGTCCTTTTTGATTCTTGGCTTCGGTATGCTGTGTTGTATTTGGGCATCCTGGTCGATATCATTGTCCCGATCCTTGGAAGAAAGTGCTTGGAAAAGTTTCCTACAAATACGGCCCACCTGTTGGAGCGCTTTGGCCTATTTACCATCATTCTCTTTGGGGAAGCTCTTGTAAGCACGCTTGCGGTCATTCAACCTAAACAAGGAAATTGGGATTCGATAGCCTTTTCCATCATTTCATTTGCCCTGATAATAGCCATGTGGTGGCAATATTTCGATAATATGGACAAGAAAGTCGACAAGTCTGTACAATCTTCCGGCCAAATCATCATTTACGGTCATCTGTTTATTTTAATGTCTATAAGCATGATTGCAGCAGCCATCAGGTTATTGTTTTTACATGAGGTCCATTATTCATTTATCCTCTATTTTGTTTTTGGTTCCGTATTGCTCTATTTCATGTCAGCAACGTTTGTTTTCCACCAATATAGACATAAGCACCAGCGGTTGCAAATATATCATTTAGGGTTATTTTTAGGGATTTTAGCCGTCTTTTTTATTTTTAATTTGTTTGTCGGTGTACCGAATATTGTGATAATAGCCGAATTAACACTGTTCTTTATCATCTATGCTAAACTAACGACTACATAAAATCTTAGTCGGTGAATTAAAAGCGATTGATATGTTAATCAACGAATTCATTCAATTTTTGAAATACAAGAAAATGAAGAAACAGCCGAAAAGGGCAGTGAAGAAAAGGAAACTTCCAATGAGAAAGGAATGGAAATGAATGAAACAAATTAACAGTTATATCGATTCATTATTTTATACTGAAGATGATCTTTTGGAAGAAGTCATTGCGTCCATACAAGAAAACGGAATGCCGTCCATTTCGGTATCTCCCTCATCTGGAAAACTTCTTACCATGCTTATATCCATTTCAGGAGCTAAAAATGTGTTGGAAATAGGCGCTCTTGGAGGCTATAGCGGGATTTGCCTTGCCAGGGGATTCGGCAGCGAAGGTAAATTAACCTCCCTTGAGTTACAGGAGGAATACGCAAAGTTAGCTTATCGCAATCTATCCAAAGCTGGCTTTGGCGATCAAGTATCCTATATGACCGGAGAAGCCCTGCTAAGCCTTGAAAAACTCGCTCATGATAACAAGAAATTTGATTTCTTCTTTATAGATGCTGATAAGGACAATTATGAAAATTACCTGCAATATTGCATTAAACTGGCAGAGCCAGGCGCTTTAATCGTCATGGATAACGTACTTGCAAGGGGCAGTGTCGCAGATCCGGATGCTGAACCTAAACGTCACACTGCCTTTATGAAGGCATTCAATGAAACCGTGGCCAAACATCCTCAACTGGAATCCATGCTAATCCCAATCGGTGACGGGCTGACCCTTTCAAAAGTAATCAATCAAACTCACGAGTAAATAGTGCAAATTCACGAGTAAACGGCTCAAACTCACGAGTAAACTGCCTAAATTCACAAGTAAACTGCCTAAATTCACAAGTAAACTGCCTAAACTCACAAGTAAACTGCCTAAACTCACAAGTAAACTGCCTAAACTCACGAGTAAACGGCGAATTCACGGTGTTATCGCACGAATTCTCGTGGATATCGATCAAATTTTTGATTTTATCGATCAAACATTCAACTATATCGATCAAACTCAGTTTATATCTGCCAAAATCACGAATAAATCGCTCAAACTCACGATATTGTCACCCAAATATCCTTTTCATGAAGAAAAATAAAATGAATTTCTATATTCTTGAATGAAAATGATTTTTATTATCAATAATAAAATGAAAGAGGGTAACCAGTTGATGGTTACCCCCGATGTTTTAAATTTCTGGATCAAATGTTTTGCAATCCGTTTCTTTGCTATTTGATGCTTGGTTCCCTTTATGGCTGACAACATAAATAGCATCTGCACTGCATTTGTTTCCAGAATCCCAATATTTACAATTATTCACTTCACATAGAACATCTTTTGCCATCTTATCACACCTCCTCATTTGCTATCATTAACAAAGTTGTGGTGATTGATACTTTCCTTTTTCAGGTTTTGGGGTCTTAATTTTAATTGCGGGCGTCATGACGTACAAAAATCCGGGCAGTTTCCGCCCGGATTTTTGTATGCTTATGCTGATCTTTTCAATAGTTCTGCTTGAGGGATTTTCCAAAGCTCCCGCCATTTTTTCAAGGCGGCAACCAGGATGATCAAGCCCAGGATTAACATGGTGATCGATAATATTCCGTTCAGGATGCTGAATCCTGCAGAGTCCGGGTTCAGGTATACGTTTTTCACCATCCAGTACCCTGCGACATTGACTGTTACATATAAGTAGGCAAGGGGTACGAGGCATGTCCAGATATACCAGCGTTTGTCTGCGATTTTCAGTACGACGGTCGCACCGATGATGAGTCCAATCGAAGCCATGAGCTGGTTGGATACGCCAAAGAGTGCCCAGATCGAACCGATGTCCCCAGAGTAAAGCAGGTATCCCCAGATAAAGCAGGCTAATGCGCTGGCGAAGATGTTCCCCGGCAGCCAGTCGACTCGTTTTAATGGTTTATAGAACTCCCCGAAGAAGTCCTGGATTAAGTAACGGGCAACACGTGTCCCTGAATCGATGGCAGTCAATATGAACACCGCCTCGAACATGATGACGAATTGGAAGAAAAATGAAGCCAGTTTGTCAAAGAAGGGGATTTCGGTGAAAATATAGGTCATGCCGACAGCAAGTGTAACTGCCCCGCCTGTCCGTCCCTCCAGATTAATGCCGATTTCTTCACTGAGTTCGTCAAGATGTACGGTTTCCATACCTAATGTTTGAAATACTTCAGGTGAGGAGTTAATCGCAAAATAATCTCCTGGCTGCAGTGAAACCGCAGCAATCAATGCCATGATGGCAACGACACATTCCACAAGCATCGCTCCGAAACCAACGGATTTGATATCACTCCAACGGTTTAACATTTTTGGAGTTGTACCGGATCCGACAAATGCATGGAATCCTGAAATCGCGCCACAGGCGATGGTGATTGAAATGAATGGCCAAACAGGACCGGCTACAATCGGGCCCCCGCCATTAATGAATTCGGTAAACGCAGGAAACTGGATTTCTGGATTCACTACGAAAACGCCGATAATCAATGCGGCAAATACACCGATTTTCATAAATGTACTCAGGTAATCACGAGGTGCCAGCAGCAGCCAAACAGGCAATGCGGCAGCGAAGAAAGCATAGATCGGCAAAATGATGGCAAGTGTGCTCGCCTCAAGTGTCAATAAGTCACCAAGTGCCGTTCCTTGAATGTTCGGACCAAGTAAAATCGCGGCCATGATAAGCGCAAAACCGACGATGGTCGCACCTTTCAGATTGCCGGTTTTTTTATGGTAAAGCCCTACTCCCATGGCGATGGGAATGGTGATCCCGACTGCAAACGTCCCCCATGGATTATTTTCCAAAGCATGCAGAACGACCATTGAAAGTCCTGCCATTGTGATCGTAATGATAAAAAGCATCGCGAGTCCTGTACAGAAGCCTGCTACAGGTCCAAGTTCTTCTTTCGCAACTTCCGAAAGGGATTTGCCGTCTTTACGCATCGACGCGAAAAGCACGACGGCATCATGGACGGCTCCGCCGATTACAGCCCCGATCAGAAGCCATAATAAACTTGGCAAATACCCGAATTGTGCAGCAAGGATGGGTCCCACCAAAGGACCAGCCGCTGCAATGGCTGCAAAATGGTGGCCGAATGCCACCCATTTATTTGTTGGAACATAATCTTTTCCATCTTCTAATTTATGGGCCGGTGTCGGCTTGGAATCATCAAGTTTTAATACTTTGAGTGCTATGAATGTCCCGTATAAACGGTAGGCAATCATTAATATACAAATGGAGCCTATGACAATTGTAACCGCATTCATATTTAAACCCCCTCTATTACTTACATCGTAAAAAAATGATATCACAATGAAAGCGAATTCAATGGGTTTTCAAGTTATAATGCAAATATCGAGGGATGGACTGCATTATGATGAAGGTAAAATGCAGAATTATGAAAATTTTTAAAAACCGATCAGCTGCTTTAGCTCCTTCACATACGTCCGGCTTACCGGGATGTTTGATCCGTCACTCATAATGAGATTATAAGTCGAGTTGAACCAAGGCTGTATTTCGGATATATGGATGACATTCACGATAAAACTGCGATGCACCCGTAAAAATGAGGGCTTATCGAGCTTCTTTTCAAGCACGATGAGAGGGTCGCCGATTTTATATTCATTTTTCCCGGTTTTAATGACCGTCTTTCCTTCCACGAGACCTATGAACAAAATATGATCTCGGTCGATCAAAACGATCCGATCATCTATCTCTACAGCCAATTTACCTGTCTGTTCCACCGCCATTCGGCTGGCGGGAGCTGCTGTTCCGGATTCGTCTTTCCCGATTTGACGCTGCTTCATGAGCTTATCCAATGTTTGACGTATCCTTTTTTCATTAAAGGGCTTTAATAAATAATCAAATGCATATAACTCGAAGGCTTGGAGGGCAAACTCATCATAAGCGGTCGCAAAAATGAGCGAAGGTGCGGGGTCAAGTTCCGCCAGTTGCTTAGCCAACTGCAAACCATTGCCATCTGCAAGCTCAATGTCCAAAAAGACAAGTTCAGGTTTAAGGCGGGAGATATCCCTCATGGCATCTTCTATCCCCTCGGCCTCACCCACGACTTCAACTTGCCTGCTTCTCTTCAATAGATATTTCAATTCATCTCTAGCCAGTGGTTCATCCTCTACGATAAATGCTTTCATCATCGTTGCCATACTCCTTTCTCGTTGAGTGGTATTGATATGTTCACTTTGGTTCCGTGTCCCGCTTCACTTTCGATCGAGAGGCTGGCCTGACCTTTATAGATCCCTTCCAGCCGTTCACTAATATTATGAAGGGCCGTTCCTGTTCCCTTAGCCGATTCTACAGCATGCTTGCCCAATTCATCTATTCTCCCGCCCGGGATCCCTTTTCCGTCATCCTCGACAACAATGTGCATCGCATCGTCTTTAAAGTATGCGCGGATGATGATTTGACCTTTGTTTTTCACATGTGGAAATGCATGGTGTACCGCATTCTCAACAAGTGGCTGCAATGTGAATGGAGGGATGAGAACTTCCTTAAGCCTTGGCTCAATGCGATAATCGATATGATATTTATCTGGAAAACGCGCCTGCTCCAGTGATAAATATGCGTTAACATGCTCTAATTCCTTTTCCAGCGGCACCAGTATTTGGCGGGCCCCTTGTAAATTAGAGCGAAAGAAGGCACTGAGCTCCTGCAATAAACTTCTTGCCTTCTCGACATCCGTCCGGCATAGAACGGATATCGTATTGATTGCATTGAATAAAAAATGAGGATGGACCTGTGCCTGCAAGGCCTTAATTTCAGCATCTTTCAATAATTTCGTTTGCATTTCCGCTTTTGCCAGTTCCAATTGAGTGGAGAATAGTTTGGCCAATCCTTCAGCTAACTCTTGTTCCACTTGGCTTAATTTATCCGGATGCTTGAAATACATCTTCAAAGTCCCGACCGTTTTCTGTTGGACCTGTAACGGCAGGACTACGGCCGCTTGCAATGGACATTGATCATGAAAGCAATAAATGTCCTTTTTTGTTTTGGCCACGATGATTTTCCCTTGTTCAAGGGCTTGCTTCGTTAAGCCTGTCGCTATCCCCACCTTAGGGACATGGTGATCTGACGCAGCTCCAACATGGGCAAGCACGCTATGTTCATTGGTAATGGCCACGGCATCGGCTTCAGTCAGCCCCAAGATGATTTGGGCTATTCTCTTGCATGAAGTTTGATTCAGGCCTTGCCGGAAAAAGGGCAAAGTCTGATCCGCAATCAGGAACGCAAGATTGGTTTGTACGGCCCGAGTCCGGTCTTCGTCCCTTGTGATCGACTGAATGATGAGCATGAAAAGTAAAGTCCCGAATCCATTGATGATGATCATGGGAATCCCGATTACTAGTACGAGCTCCCACGCCCTTTCAAAGGGTTTGGCCGTCACCAGGATGATACCCATTTGGATCGCTTCCAATGCCATGCAAATGGGCAGGGCAAACCAAGGGGTGATTGTCCCATGCTTTCGCCGCCTTTTCCCCAAAAGACCCGATAAAACCCCAGCCAAAATTGCAGCGACCGCACAAGCCCCCGCCGTAAAGCCCCCGAGAAAATAACGGTGAAGCCCCGCAATCAAACCTACTCCCAACCCAACAAAAGGTCCTCCCAGCAGACCGCCGATAGCCACTCCCATAATTCTTGTGTTGGCAATCGCGTTATCGGGATCAATCTCAGCATGCCAATCACCATCCGGCATGGCATGGTTTCCGATTTCGATTCCTGTATAGTTACTTATGATCCCGAATGTTCCAAAAAGTGCGATAAGCATGATTTTCTTCGACATTTCATGTTCATGGCCTATCATTTGCCGAAAGGGTTTCATATAAGAAAGCAGGAAGGCAGCAATCACGATGATCCCCACTTTTTCAAACAGCGACGGTAATAAATCAACCAAAGCATTCATCCCTTTTCTGGCTTTTTCATTCATCTTACACCAGCCATGAAATCCTTGTCGAATTTTGTTTTTACGATTCCAAGAACGGAGAAAAAGCTAGAATATGATTCAATCTAAAAAAAGCCTATAAATACCAAGGCTTTTTCAATAGAAAGAAATCATTTTATCCGAGTCGTTTTTCAAGGAATCGGACATCAGGGACCAAAGGCAGTAATTGGATCATTTATTAACATCCTTTGGCCGCCTTTGAATCAGAACGCTTTTTTCTCACTATTCCGATCACTAACAATAACACCGGGAGAAGAAAACAAATGGTTAAGGAAAAGGGCGTCCATGCTTTTACAGTAAAGTTTTGACTATGTACTGTATTTGGATGTGTAATGATGGAGAAGGCAAAAATTAAAAATGCTAATGGAAAATGAAGAAGTTTGTGATTTTTTAATCCCAGCACTTGAGCTAACCCGAGAGACAGTCCATAATAACAAATCGTTAGCTTGAAATATACGGAGAGAATCCAAATGAAGGCTACAGTGACTTCAATACGCTCCAAAAATCCACCAAGACTCATCCTTTTTCCCAATCTATAAGAAGGATGGTTTTGAATTGCAGTTATATCAATGCCCAATACGAGGATAGAGAAAATGATCACTAAGAATAGAACGAAGCCTCCTAATAATGTTCCTCGATAAAAGTTCTTTTTCATTTCATCCTTTTCATTTACATAGGGCATGATCATTAAAAAGAAAATGAGCTGTACATAAGGGAGCGCTAAAGTGTGATAGGAGCCCTTAATAATTGGTTTCATGCCTTCTTCAAAAATAGGTTGAATATGTTCTACTTTGATTTCAGGGATAAGAAGTAAAAATAACATGAAAAGCATAAAGACAATCCAAGGAAAAAAGATTAATGCAGTTCGACTGATGACTTCCAATCCTAATCGTACACCGATTATGCATGTCAATAAAAAAAGAATCATAATCATTTCAATAGGTGTTCCAACCAAAATTTGCGTCGTTGAAAAACTTCCAATTTCATACAATAAAGCGGACAAAAGGTACAAAATATAAAAAAGAAAGAGCAGTGCCGAAACTTTCCCAACCCATTTCCCCAATATTTTTTCATTAACTTCGACATAAGTCTTAGAAGGATAAATCGAGGCTAATTTATTATATAAGAAAACAAAACACAAACTGACGAGAGTAGTTATTATATAGGAAATCCAGGCATCCTGCTTTGCTAAATGGACAAGCAGAGCAGGTACATTGAGTATCGAACCTCCTATTGTAAAAATGATGACCAATATAAGAAATTCTCCTGAGCTAATTTTGCCTTTCTCAAGCATAATCAATAAATACCCCCTAAGACAGAATCCGTTCCATGAAAGATGTGAAGGGATTATATAATTTTGTTATCCAGTCTAAGGGATTAGGAATGGTAACATCTTTAATTAATAAAATACTCAACGTCATGCCAACTAAAAGCAATAGAATAAAGACGGAGATTTCCCTCCAGCATTTATTTTTAAAAAGTTGAGGTATTTCAAAATATGAAATAATTGCTCCAGTAAACACGGTTCCAATGATTGCCCACATAGATCTTTACTCCTCGGCTTCTTTTTGAAAGGATTCTGTTATGGTGCCTAAATGGCGAATCCTTTAACGGTTACATTCACTTCCGAATGCATATCCACCTTCTGTTTCATCCTCAAGGCAGTAACGATGGCAAGTTCATTCAACTCATTGCTGCTTCAACACCCGGGCAGACATATGAACGTTACGGTTATGTTTTCACCTTGGATGGAAATATATCCATTTAAATGTAATAACTTGTCATGAATTCCTTAAAGCTTTTGTCACGCTTACTTCTGCTCTACCTGATTGGAAGGTTATGATCGATATCATTTCTGAAATAGCAATCGTCATTTTTGGAACCCTACACGCCCAAAAACAGTTTATTGTTAAACGAGGAAAGTAAACAGGTTATATCATTTTAGGAACGAGTATGAGGTATGAATATGGAATTGAGAAATCAAATCATTTATATCAGTAAAAAAGTATTGAATAGCATTAAGAATTTCGAATTTAATTTTGAAACTACTATATTTATCTTTGATAAAGAGCTAAATGTTTTATACGCTAAAAGTAATGAGGAAAATAAGGATTTATGTAAATTGGTTATAGAAGAATCTGTTGAAAATAATGCATTTATTTTAAGTTCATTGCAAAATACTACTGTAAAAACGAAAAATCAAATTTCCGGAAAGGATTTTAGTGTTATATCTTCCCCGTTCCATGAAATTAAAAATAAGGAATTGCAAGGCTATGTAGGTATATTCACAACGGATGATAGTGAAAATTTCAAAATGATTACTGAAATGCTCGCTAATCAAATCTCCTACGAGTTACATGTCTACCGTGAGAAATTATTAATTGAAGAAATAATAAAAACAGATAGATCGTCTTTATTCACCAGGGAACCGCATAATGTTGATTTGCGAATCATCCAGAATATAACGCAAGGTCTCAAAGATAAAGAAATAGCTGATAATCTGCATATTAGCGTTTCTACAGTTCGTAACCATATAAATAAACTGTTTGAAGAATTAGACGTGGCCTCCAGATCACAATTAATCAGCTTGCATTATGAAAATAAATTGCATGAAATTCTTCATGAAGTGAAGATGGAAAACCGGAATTTAAAGTACTTTTAGAACTAAAAAGCGAAATTCATTTTGAAGGTATGCAATGAGCATTATAAATCTACACATATATAACAATCAAAAAACAGCAGTAAAAACACTGATGAATTTAATCCCATTTCTTTTCTGCGAAATGGGATTTTTTATGCTTACCCGAAATATGTTATCCATTGTTAAGAGGGGTAAAGCTTATATTATGTTAAAATTTAAAGGAATGATTATTGCGCTTGATAAAAAAGGAACTACATATAATATATAAGCTCATTTGTTTATGCTTTCAGTTCAGGAAAATTTCATAATAAAGTAAATAAGTCGGAGGCGATTAATGTGTTGGTAGTTACCACAGAAAAAATTGAAGGATACAAAATTGTAGAGGTAAAAGGGCCTGCCTTCGGTCTAATTGTAAGAAGCAGAGGGATTGGCGGCGATATCATGGCAGGGTTAAAGTCCCTGGTAGGCGGAGAGATCAAGCAATATACAGCGATGCTTGAAGATTCAAGAAAAGAAGCTATGGACCGTATGATAAAAAATGCCAATGAAATGGGTGCAAACGCAATTATAATGATGAGATATGATTCTGGGGAAATCGGTACGAATATGAGCGAAATCGTTGCATATGGAACTGCCGTCATTGTGGAGAAAATATAATGAAATTCATCATAGGGTACTATATATTACAAATTATTATAGCTATCTTATGCATTTTACTTGGATACTTTATCTATGATAAACGGTTTAAACGCAATCACGGTGTAAAAGTTCCTGATGGATTTCAATCGACAGATGAAATAAATATAGACCCCGTGACAGGAGAAAAAACAAGGGTGTATTATAATCCTGTCACGGGTGAACGCTTTTATAAAAAAGAAAAATAATTTAAAAGCCACGATTTTACAATTAAACCCCCTTGTAATCATACAAGGGGGTTTGATAACGACATTATTTTTCCATTACAGGCTTATAGTGCCCTGGTATGTTTTGGGCTGAAATGGCCAATCGGTTCCAGCCGTTGATGGTGATGATTATGGTAACGAGATCGATATATTGTTTTTCATCAAAATGCAGGCGGACCCTCTCATACAGTTCATCGGGTACACCGTTTGCGGAAATGGCCGTGACCGCTTCCGTCAATTCCAGCGCTGCCCTTTCCGAATCAGAATAGAATGGTGTTTCACGCCAAGCACTCAAACAGTAAATTCTTTGTTCCGTTTCACCCATTGCCCGGGCATCCTTTGTATGCATATCCAAGCAGTACGCACAGCCATTGATTTGGGAAGCGCGAATTTTAATCAATTCGATTAATGCGCTATCGATATCCGTTGTTTTCTTGTACTCCTCCAAACCCATCATTAATTTGACCACTTCACGATTTGTCTTCATGTAGTTAATCCGTTGTTCCATGTCTATCTCCTCCATTAAATCTTTTTAGGTTCCACTTATAAGACAAAATAGAGGTTTGATTTGTGACATTCAAAAAAAGACCCCTCAATCTATATCAGGAATATGATTTAATTTATCAGGATTGGTAACAATGAAGATTTTGCGGATATTTTTTTGTTTTGGATCTAATTCAAAGCAGATGACTTTGATAGGCTTTCCTTCTTTCATTTGCAAAATTCCCTCCTGGCCATTGACCATCACCGGAAGAAGTTCTCCTATGAAGCCTCCTTTAGCGGAAACGCCTTTAAGAAAGGCGGATACGCGCTGTCTGGTTACAATTGGGTTTAATGCAGAAAGCACTTTTCCTCCGCCGTCAGTAACAAGGACAACATCTTCTGTAAGAAGATCCAAAAACTCCTCAAAGTTTCCTGTCGCAGATGCTTTTATGAATTTTTTTGCCAAAAGATCGACATGTTTCGTATCCTCCGGATGGACGGGCCTATCATTCTGTAATTTCCGCTTAGCCCGGCTGTAGATCTTTCTGCAGTTCACTTCATTCTTTTCCAGCATCTCGGCGATATCTTCATAGCTGTAAGTGAATGCTTCCCTAAGCACGAAAACCGCTCTTTCAACAGGTGAAAGCTGTTCCAGCAAAACGAGGAAGGCATATGCAACCGTTTCATCCGTTACGACCTTATCTAGAGGCTGATCTGTTTCGTTTATCCGAGGTTCTGGCAGCCAAGGACCTGTGTAAACCTCTCTTCTCTTACGGGCCGATTTTAAAAAATTCAGACAGCGATTTGTCGTCATTTTCGCAAGATATGCTTTCATGTCCTTAATTTCGTCGGTATCAAGCTTAAGCTGCAGGAATAAATCATGAACGATATCTTCTGCATCTGTAACCGATCCGAGCATCCGGTATGCGATGGAAAAAAGAAAAGGTCGATATGTCTTATATAATGTATCCAACTCCACCTGCTTCACCTATTTTCTATCAATTTCGTTTTTCGAAAACCTATCACTAATTATTCTCTAACCCAATCATTAATCCTTCAGCATTCCATCCTATAATTCAAACAACTTAAAAAGAGCAGCAAAAGAGCTGCTCTCAGACTGTAGACCAAACTAGCTCCCTACCTTTCAACAGGATTCCTTACCGGACAAATATATTACCACTCTCTGTTAAAATGGTGTACCCAATTTCGGATACTCATTGATCAAGTTGCTTCATACCATACGATATCATCAAACATTTTTACAACCCGCGGTATGAAGCCTTCTTCATAATCTTCCGGGTATTGAACGATCGCATAGTAAACACGGTCGCCATGTTGAAAAACGGACACTGTACCCAATATGGAGTAATTACTGCCATTCTGACTAATGTCAAATTCCACCTCAGACCAATCAAATCGGTTAGGGTCAGATCGCTGTTTTATCTCAAAGCCGTTGCTTATCACAACTTCCCTCGCAAACTCCTTCTTTTCTTCTATTGTCGCATTCGCACCCTCACTGGAAAAAATCTGAACTTTGGCATCCTCATTTCTCTTGCCTGCAAAATTTGCAAAAACAATCATTGCATCTCCTTCACCAGAACTAGCCTCTTCAACGACCATATCATCCACGATGTAGGTTGAGAATCCCAATGCCTGACTATGATGAAGCGTGAATTGGAATGGTTCTTCCATACCTTCTAATATGATCGTATCAGTTTTCGTATTTGGCAGATCTTTTGTCGGCTCTTCAACCGATTCACCTGAAGAATCTTCATCTTGCCCGTCGGTTTGCTTAGGATTATCATTTTGCTTTTCTGAAATTGGCGGAGATTCCTTATTTCCCTCCTGGACTCCTTTACAAGCACTAAGTCCTGTTACCCAAAAAACGGCTGCCAAAATCAACAATATCTTTTTCATTGGAACCCTCTTTTCTTGTGTTTTAACAAATTATTATACGGTCCCATATGGAAAAGAGTTACACTGCGCTTCATTGAAATATCAGACTTTATCGACTAAAAAAGATCGATACTCCACTCGTTCCGAAAAAGAAAATATGAGATTGATTCACTTTGATGCGTCTATATCTTTATTTAACTAAACTATTCAATAGATAGTTTGAGTAGGAGTGCTTGAATGTATGATAATGTAAAGAATCGCACGTTCAAAAGGCCGCCAATTGGCGGCCTTCACTTCCCTTGCCTTATATGTACTAATTGAAAAATATATGTTTTGGTTAAGATCCAATGCTATGTTCTACTGCAGTATCCCAATTGGGAAAATAATACAATGCATTCTTCATTAACTCCGGATCTGACTTCTTTACCTCTTTCTTTCGAGGTAGCTTCCCTTCTTTTTCTACTAAGTCAGAAATTTGATTCACGACTTCTTCAACACTCATATTTACTTCCATCTCTGTTCCCTCCTTCTAGTTCTTATTTATATTTTTTCCCAATTGATGAAAAGTAATACAATTTTTCTGTAGCTAAACTACCAGTTTAGTTTAAGAAGGTTACATGAATGTATGATAATTGAAAGGATCCTACAGACAAAAAGCCAACGAAATCGTCGGCTTTTTGTCTAAATAATTCCCAAAATACTTTCTAGAAGTAACATGATTAATAAACGACAAGCATAAGGAGCCGAAACAATAATAAATGCCATACCATGCTATATCGCTGTCCCAGTTTCGCCATGTTTTTTATGTTTTACTTTTTATGAATAGTTTCGCAGCCTATTCAGCAATCCTCTATCATTCTATGCAAAGCGATTTGCTGCTCACCCTTCATATCACCTCAGGAGCTGTTTCTGGATTTTGCTTGAACCGGTCTTCATGATGAGCTTCAATCGTGTGCAGAAAGCTTTTCATGGAGTTTGTCATATAAGCATCTTTACGGTGAATGAAGACTGTCGAGATATTGCGGTATTCTTCCGGAATTGGATGCACGTGGACTTTTTCATTGGCTGTTAGGTGATTTACCGCCGATTGTGGTACGAGGGTAATGCCAAGGCCGAGTGTTACGCTGGTTAGGATCGTTTCCAATACATTGAACTCCATGATCCTTTTGGGCATCACCTCTTCTTCCCTCAGCCATTGTTCCAATTTGGAGCGATAGCCACACCCCTGACTGAATACTAAAAATGGTTCTGTTATGATTTCTTCAAGGTTAAATGTTTCATTTCTTGTAACTAATACAAGTTTTTCTGTACAGACATCGTATGGCTGAATGAGCGGATGTTTGATCGGTCCTGTAACAAAAGCGCCATCCAGCCTGTGTTCAATGACATCTTTGATTAAGTCTTCCGTTAACCCCGCCTTTATGGATAAATCGACATTTGGATACTGTTTATGATAGGAGGCTAGAATCTTGGGAAGATCGCTGACCGTTTCAACTGTACCTATGTTCAATATCCCTGTAGGTGTTTCACTATCCAGGAATACTTGCTTGAGTTCTTCTACATCAAGCAAAATTTTGTTTACATACTCCAGCATCTTTCTGGCCTCCGCAGTTAGTGACATGCCACGTTTATGCCTATTGAATAAAGGCGTCCGTAACTCCTGCTCTAAATGCTTAATCCTCGCCGTTACATTGGATTGGACGTAATTCAACTCAACAGCCGCCTTACTTACGCTGCCATATTTAGCGACGCACTGGAATATTTGCAAATCCCTCATTTCCATAAAAGTGCCCCCCTTTCTCAACTATCATTAATAATGATGATTATATTCATTTTAAGTCATTTTACATGATAATGACTTTATCATAAGGTGTGTATAGGAATTAAATCAATCATTATTTTTGAGGGGAAGCTTTTATGAAAAAAAATCAAGTTTTAATCGGTGCACTTTTATGTTTGACTGCCAGCATTTCTTGGGGAGCGATGTTTCCAGTTGCAGAAAGGGCCTTAATGTATATTGATCCTTTTTATTTCGCTTTTTTGCGATATTTAGCTGTTAGCATCATTTTAGGGATATTGCTTTTAATGAAAGAGGGTAAGAAGTCTTTTAGCCTGGAAGGGCAAGGAAAGAAATTATTGTTTTTTGGGACGATGGCGTTCACTGTCTACAACTTTCTCATTTTCGCAGGTCAAGACTTACTGGGGCATAACGGGGTGATTGTTGCTTCCATCATGGAATCATTAATGCCCATGATTTCAATTTTAATTCTGTGGGTTTTCAAAAGTGCCAGACCCATGAAGTATACAATCGCCAGCATGTTCCTTGCCTTGATAGGGGCCATTCTTGTCATTACCAATGGCAGCTTATCATTCATATTTTTATTGAAAGATAGTGTCATCCCTATCCTTTTCATTCTTATCGGGGTTATAGGGTGGGTTATTTATACGATGGGCGGCAACCATTTTAACGGATGGTCAACACTCCGCTATTCGACTTTAACGTGCATTTTAGGAACAGCCGTATCAGCCATCATAACATTCCTCGCAACGGCAATGGGCCTGTCCATCCCTACGGCAGAGGTTATGCAATCCATTTATGGCGAGATGATTTTCATGATTATTTTCCCTGGTGCCATAGCCCTTTTAAGCTGGAATTTAGGCATTAAACTTTTAACGCCGATCAATGGAATCCTATTTATCAATTTAGTTCCAATCACCACGTTGGCCATCGTTTTCATCCAAGGAGGATCACTATCATCCTACGAATTACTCGGATCTTTTTTAGTGATATATGCTTTGATTCAAAACAATTATTTTCAAAGAAAGAACTTGCCTTTCCGGGTTGAGAAAATGAATCCAAGTGAAAAGAATCATTTAATTAAGGGTACACAACATCAATAGGAGGGCAACAATGGATTTACTAACGCTTATGCTAATCCTTGGATTGGCTGTTCTTTGGGAATTGGCAACGATTAATAAGAATGTGAAAAAGATGAATGAGCAAAATGCAGAATTGATCAATCTGTATAATGAAAGAAGGAAAAGAATTCAATAAAGTGGACTTTTGGCAATACAACGCAAAAAAGCCTCTCATTTAGAGAGGCTTTTTTGCATTTTGATGATCGTACTATTCACCAAGCTTCTTCCGGATATCCGCTGCTACGTTCTTTAGCGCCTTTTTCGATCCCCGCTCTAAGTCATGGTTCAATTTCCTTTCTTTGTAGCTGACAAATAAAGAATCGAGATCATAGCCTTCAGGATATAAATCGACGGCCTTTATTTCAAGCTCGAGCTTATTGGCATGAACTTCCTTGAAGGTATCTTCGAAAAGTACGACGACATTATTGAAGGAGTCCTTTTTCTTATAAACGATCGCGTGCCCATTCAGTTCGCTTACCTTCACTTTGTCGCCGACTTCATATTCATAAGATGATTCTTTAGGAACGGCCGCTGGCTTCGCTTTTTTGATTTTACTTTCCTGGACACGCTCCAAGTCGTAGTCTTTATTTTCGATATAGAGCTTTGCCTTTTGCAGAACCTTTTCACGGACATTCATTTTTTTGGCTATCCAAAGGGCATTGCTTTCCCCGGATTGACCGATCAACAGTTTGTATTTTGGCTCAAGTGTTTCGCTGTTGAATTGCATGGCGGCATTCATGAAATCACTGTGTATTTCCGAGTAGCGTTTGATTTCGCCATAATGGGTCGTCGCAACGGTTATGCACCCCCTTTGATAAAATTCCTCAAGGATGCTAATTGCCAATGCGGCTCCTTCATTCGGTTCCGTTCCGCTCCCGATTTCATCGAACAGCAGCAAGGAGTTATTGGTTATTGCCCCCATGATTTCCGAGATGTTTTTCATATGCGATGAAAACGTGCTCAGTGCATTTTCCATGCTTTGATTATCACCAATATCGACGAATACCTGGTCAAAGACGGCAAGCTCCGTCCCCTCCTTCCCGGCAACATGCAGTCCTGACATGACAGCCAATGTAAGGATTCCGATCGTTTTCAGTACGACAGTTTTACCCCCGGCATTTGGGCCTGTAATAATCAAGCTGCGATAGTCCTTACCGATTTCAAAATCCAAAGGTACGCTGTCTTGCGGCAATAGCGGATGCTTACAGCCCGTTAATTTAATATACCCGTGATCATTGATTTTCGGTTCGATGGCGTCCATGCTTTTACTGAACTTGGCTTTTGCGAAGATCATGTCATATTGACTGATCAACTCGATGTTTATCTTGATCGGTTTCAGCTGTTCGAAAACCGTTCCGGATAATGTGGCCAAAAGTTGATACTCTTCCATCGATTCCTCCGCCTTTAAGCTGGCCAATTCTGCATTCAATTTCGTAACAGAGGCAGGTTCAATGAACACGGTAGCCCCTTTTGCCGATACTTCCACGATTGTTCCGGCCACTTGATTTTTATAGGAGGCTTTGATCGGGATGGTGTAGCGATCATCCTTTTTACTGATGAAAAATTCCTGAATGAACTCTTTATTGGCTCCGCTCTTCAAGAACTTATTCAGCCGTTCCTCTATTTTACTTTCTGTCTTGATGATTTGGTTCCTGATCCGTTTCAGGTCCTTGCTTGCTTCGGAAACGACAGCATTTCCCTTTATGGTGAATTGGATTTCTTCTTCAATGCTCCTGAATTCAGTCATGGAGCGGGCGTAGGAATGCAGTGTCGGTGCAAAGAACTCTTTATCGGTCATGAATTTCTTAATATTCCTGCAGCCCCTTAAGAAGTCTGCTATCGCCACTAACTCTGACGGCTCCAAAATCATTCCTTTTTCCAGTTTGTCGATATGGAGGCCAATATGTGAAATGCCCTTTAAGGGAATATGGCTTTCCGCATTCAGTAAGTTCCTTGCCTCCGTGGTCTCGTTCAAACGACTTTTAACGACCTTCAAGTTGCCGCTCGGCTTAAGCCGATCCAATAACACTTTCCCTAAACCGCTTACGCAATGGTTTTTAACCATTTCCTTGAGTTGGATATATTGTAATTTTTCATAAGTCATTGTATTCATCTAATGATCCTCCTTGAATGAGTGAGTGATTAAAAAATTCCCGAATCCAAAAAATGCCCGCAATGGTCCCCCTACCTTTACAAATGAACAAGCCATTTGAGTAGAAAGCTCCTGCGGGCATCGGCCTTATCCATGGATAAGTACCTGAAATCGATAACAAATAGGGCAGCTCGAATAGACCTGCGTACACAAAAAAGCATGATAGGACAAATCCCACCATGCTTTTCGCCGTAACACCTGCATGTTACACGAATTATGGAAAAGGAAGCAGTCTTAAGGTAGGTATTCACAATGCAGAATTGCACTGTGAAAAAAGGCATACGTAATCCACTGACAAATCAGTGATTAAATACCTTATTCAACTAAATTAGTTGATACCTACTCCCGACATAAAACACCACACCTTTTCTTAGATTGGAATTAACATACCATATAAGTAAGAAAGAGTCAATTCGTTTTTTGCGGTTTTCCAAAGTTTCATTAAAAGATTCAAGAAAAAAATGCAGCCAAGCCCATGGTACTCCCCTTTTCATTGTCTGAATATTTACTTTAAAATCGGGGTATGTTATCCTTATATTGACATAAACTAAAAACAGCCTCATGCGCTAACATGAGGCTGACAACTAGCAAGAGTGGTTGGTCACAACTAACTTAATTAATCGTCAGAAGAAGAACCATTGCCATCTTGGGAGGATGAGTGGTTCTTTTTCCGTTTCTTGGCGAACATAGACAGGATAAGACTGGTTGCTACAGCAACAAATATCTCTTTACCCATATCTGTAATCAAGTTCAATAAGAAATGAATCAAGCGGTCACCTCCTTTCCAATCTATCATTAGATGGAAAAGCAAAGCGTGACCTACCACTCTATCCTCAGTTGTTCCTCTATTTTATCATATTTTCCTATAATGGTAATTATATGAAAATAAACAAATCCAGCTAACATTTGATGCATTAAGAAAGGGGATTATCCATTGGATAATCCCCTTTTCGGTTTAAGCTTCATCACTCATCATGAGAGGGACTGTTTTCCCTTCGTTCACGTTGATCAATCCATGGTCGGTTATTTTTAGAGCCGGGCTGACAGGAAGCGATAAGGTGCTTAATGACATGATGACATTATAATGTTCGTAGCCTAACGACTTAAGTGCATCTGTCAGGTGCTGAACTTGCTTTGATACGATGTCCATCGGCTCTTCGGAAAGAATCCCTCCAACCGGAAGAGGAATCATCGATAGGACCTTGCCATCGTGGACGCAGCAGACACCGCCTTGCTTCCTTATCACTTCGTTAGCGGCAATCATCATATCCTGCTTATTATGGCCTATCACCAGAAGATTATGGTTATCATGCGAGTAGGTTGTGGCGACAGCTCCACGCTTCAATACATCGCCGGTGATCAACCCGTGCGCCCGATTACCGTTTTTCCCGTATCGTTCGAATGTGGCGATTAAACCATAAGGACTTTCTTCCCAGCTTAATTGACCATTCTTCCCTTCGATACGATCATGGGTTTCAGAAGTGAAAGTAGAACCGTTCTGCACGTTTATGATCCGGCACTTGCTGCTTTCAAGACCCTCCGGGATCGTGATGTTAAAATCGTTTTCGGTAAGTTCCGCAAGCTTCACACTTTGATAGAAATGCTCAGGAAATTGTTCTTCCTTCATTTCTTGGACATATGGCCGTGCAGATTCATAAACTAGCTCACCTTTTTTGTATACTTGTTCAATTTCAAATGTTTCCAAGTCCGATAGCAGCAGGAAGTCTGCTGTTTTCCCAGGTGCAATGGCGCCGCGGTCATGCATCCGCATCCGCTGTGCAGGTGTATAGGTGCATGCATAAATGGCTTTTTCCGGAGTCATCCCCATTTGAACGGCTTTCTTTAAAAGGACGTTCAGATGTCCTCTGTTTTGGAAAGAGTCGGTCATGACATCATCGGTGACAAAGCAGAAATGTTCATCCACCTGATTTTCCTTCAAGTAATCTATCACTTCTTCAGTCATTGATTTCTCTTGAATCTCAATGAACATGCCGGCAGCGATCCTCGCATCCATCCCTTCCACGGTCTGGTGTGTATGATCTGAATTCACTCCGGCATTAATAATCTTTTGCAAGTCCAAGTCGAGCAGCTTTGGAACGTGCCCTTCTATGATCAAATCTGGATAACGAGAACGGATATGGGACAAGATCTTATTCGTTTTGCAATCCGGGTCGGTTATGACCTCATAGTAATTCATGATCTCGCCGAGACATATTATATCCTCGGTTTGCATCAATTCGTCAATATCATCTATTTCGATCGAACCGCCTGTTGTTTCCATCGATGTCGCAGGAACGGAACTCGGGATGGCATAAAACATATCCGCTACGCAATCTTGACTTGCTTTGATCATTTCCTTCACACCGGAAATACCGAAAACATTGGCCATTTCATGCGGTTCCGGCACGATCGTCGTCACGCCATTTTTGATTAACCCGTAGGAAAAAGTCGCAGGCGTCACCATCGTACTTTCAATGTGGAGATGGATATCGATCAGACCTGGAACCATATACTTCCCCTGTCCATCGACGATTCGATCCGGCTCGAAGGCATCCAATTCACGTTCTCCAATATAATAGAACTTTCCATCATTGATGGCTGCATTCCCTTTAATGAATCTTTTAAAATAGCTGTTAAACACGTTGATATCCCTTATAAGCATATCCATTCGCATAACTTCCCCCCTAAGCTAGTCAACAAGCACCATCTGGTTTCTCGGAATTTCAAGGATGATTTCCTGACCCGTCCGGTAGGATTCCGCCATTTCCTTGTTCACAGTGAAATCCCCTATTGGAGTTTCAACTACATATTGATAGCTTCTTCCAAGATACGTACTTACCTTGACTCGGCCAGGTAAACTATTTTCCTGAACAGCTCCTGTGTTATCTTTTTCCCTGATCAACAGATCGTCCGGCCTGATGGCGCCTATTTTTCCCGTTGAATTGCTCATCTGCGGATCTTTGTGCAGCACAAATGAGTATCCAGATTTGTTCAGTTCGATTTTACCGTCATGATCTGTGCGCTTATCGAAGTCAATGAAGTTCTTGAAGCCGATGAAGTCCGCGACAAATTTCGTTTCAGGAAATTTGTAAATGGTCGCAGGGTCACTAAGCTGTTCGATGATCCCTTTATTCATGATCGCCACCTGGTCGGATATCGAAAAGCATTCTTCCTGGTCATGGGAAACATATACCGTTGTAATCCCCAGCTCTTGTTGGATACGGCGAATCTCGACTCTCATATTCACCCTTAAGTTGGCATCAAGATTACTCAATGGCTCGTCAAATAAGAGGATGTCCGGCTCAATCACCAGCGCCCTGGCAATCGCGACCCGCTGCTTTTGCCCTCCGGAAAGCTCTTGGGGATATCGTTTTTCAAAACCTTTCAAATTAACGATCTCGAGTACATTCATTACTTTTTTTTCGATTTCACTTTTTGAATTTTTTCTCAGACGGAGACCGAATGCAATATTATCGAATATCGACAAATGCGGAAATAATGCATAGTTTTGGAACACAAAACCAAAATTCCGCTTGTTGACGGGCACTTTCGTATAGTCCTTTTCCTTGAATAAAAACTTCCCTTCATTCGCTTGTAAAAACCCGGCAATTAAACGCAGGGTCGTCGTTTTCCCACAGCCGCTCGGGCCAAGAAGGGATACCAGTTTCCCTTTTTCAATCTCAAGATTGAAATCCTTTAATATATTCTGTTTGTTATAGGCTACAGATATATCTTGTAAAGTGAATAAAGCCACCCATCATTACCTCCTTTATCGTTTTGTGAAATAAGACAATCCCATAAGCCGTTCCACTATAAACATGAAGAAAGCGGTTATGAACATGAGCAATACGGAAATGGCCGAAATGGTGGGATCGAAGTAGTTCTCCACATACGTCAGCATCTGAATTGGAAACGTACTTACGCCAGGGCCTGTCATATAAACTGAAATGTCTACATTATTGAAGGATTCCAAGAAGGCGATCATGACTGCCGCCAGAATTCCTGATTTTATATTCGGGAGGACGACTGTAAAGAATGTGCCCAATTTACTCGCTCCGAGACTCTCGGCCGCTTCTTCAATGGAAAAGTCAAAGTTTGATAAGCTTGAAGAAATCACACGGATGATGAAAGGCAGCATGATAACAGTATGTCCCACAAACAGGGCCGCATATATCGGAAGCTGATAAGTCCCCACAATGTAACGTAAAAACGCAAAGCCCAGCACAATTCCCGGTATTAATATCGGAGAAACGAAAAAGGCATTTATCACGCTTTTCCCTTTGAAATCAAACCGGCTTAATGCATAGGCAGCCGGCACTCCCAGTAACAGTGCCAAAAGGTTGCCACCCAGTGAAACAAGGATGGACGTTTTAAAAGCGACCAAAAACATGTCCACATTAAAAATATTTTCGTACCATCTGAAAGAAAACTCTTCTGGCGGGAACTTCAAAATATTTCCGCCTTCAAATGACGTAACGGATATGATAAGCAAAGGCCCTAGTAAAAAAAGGAACACCAGGAATGTAAACAGGGCCAATCCTCGATTTTTTTCCTGCATACACCTCTACCCCTTTGGATTTAATTTTTTTGCCAAACCATTCATGATCGATATGATAAGGACGGTCACGGCAATCATTATCGTAGCGACTATCGATGCCACTTGCCATTCGTTCAATGTAATCGCGTTTTGATAAAGAAAGGTCGAAATGACACGCTGTTTCCCGCCTAATAAAGCAGGCGTAGTATAAGCCGTGAAGCTTCCTACGAAAACAAGGATGCTGCCAATGACCAAACCTGGAACCGAAAGCGGAATGATCACTTTTGAGAATACGGCCAATCTTGATGCTCCAAGGCTCTCCGCCGCTTTTAATAAGTCCGTCTCGATGTTCTCCATCACACCCACCAGCGTCACGATGATCAATGGCAGGAATAAATGGACCAATCCGATGATGATGGCAGTGGGCGTGTACAATATATCAAGCGGCTTCTCAATCAAGCCCATGCCCATCAGCAATTTATTCACGACACCGTTTTTACCGATGATCACCATCCAGCTGAATGAGCGGACAACAGGGCTTGTTAATAGCGGGAAAATCGTCAGCAAAAGCATGATGGCTTTTTTTCGTTGTTTCAGTTTTGAAATATAATAAGCTGCTGGAAATCCCAATAGTATGCAAATGATTGTCGTGAACAGACTCACCCTAAGTGTCGTCAGCAGAATTTCAATAAAGTATCGGTCTTGGAAAAAATCGAGATATCCTTGTACGGAAAAACCGCCGCCTTCATGAAAAAAGGTCGTGCCAATCGTCATTAGGATCGGAATGATCATGAAAATCGTTAAAAATAGAACGCCTGGTAACAGCAACAGGTATAGATAGCGTTTCTTCACCTCGGAACCCCCTGTTCGTATTATTTATGAATTGATTATGCGAATGAACAGGTCGAAAAACGCTTCCGCATCGACGTCCAGACAAACTTGTGCATTCGGCTGCTTCATCAGCCTATTTTGAAAGTCGCAAACCATCTGTCCGTCACAAAGCTCGCTTTTTGTTTCAACATCCACATAATATTCTTCTCTGGTGACAAGATCTTCTTGCAACGCAATGGCTACAGCTAATGGATCATGCATTGCACATGCCCATATGCCGTTACGTTCAAAATACCTTTTCCGGTAATCTGATGTACTTTGCCTTATATAGTCAGCAAGTTCATGATTTTGAATCAATTGGATATGCTCTTCACCCAATAGAACCTTTCTCGTGACATCAAGACCAACTTGCGTGATGGATGCGAATCCCGCCTGTAATACGATTTTGGCTGCTTCAGGATCGACATACGTGTTATATTCAGAGGTCGGCGTGACATTGCCAACCCCTTTGATCACTCCGCCCATGAAAATGACTTCTTTAACGAGCTTTGTGATTTGCGGACATTTTTTCACCGCCAATGCCAAATTCGTAAGAGGTCCCGTCATGACAAGCGTCACTTCACCAGGAAAATTCAAAATGGAATTGATGATGAAATCAGAAGCAAATCCATCATCAGGCCGCTTTTTGACTGGCACATCCTTCAAAGCTCCGCCAATCCCGTCTTCGCCATGGATCCGGTGTTCAAAAAAGGGGCTCCTGATAATTGGGCTATCTGCCCCCTTTATGACTGAAATGTCCTGTTCATTCAATAAATCCAATATTTTGCATGTATTCAATGTTGCCGTATCAAGGGATACATTCCCGTTCACCGTTGTGACCGCCAATATGTCGAATTGACGGCTTTTAACAGCAAGAATGATCCCGATCGCATCATCTATTCCAGTATCCACATCAAGAATCATTTTTTTCTTCATCAAGCACACCTCGTTTCTTTCTTAGTGTGTAAGCTCACGATTCCAGCGATCGATCCATTGTTTCGAGTTTTCATTAACAAACTTCATGTCCAATACACGCAAGCTGTCAATGACGTCATCTCCATAGGTTAAGCCTTTCGCTTCCGTTTTAGAGAGCTTGACTTCCGTATTGACAGGAGAATCCACTTTCGCTTTCGCTGATTTTTCCTGAACTTCCTTGCTTAAGATGTAATTCATGAATTCGCCGGCCAATTCTTTTTGATCGCTGGCTTTAACAATATTCACCGTATTCATTACTGCGTAGCCGCCTTCTTGAGGGGAAATGAACTTAGCATTGGGAACGGCTTCCTGTAAATCGCCAAAATACATTTCCATGATCGGGCCTGCAGCGATTTCCCCTTGCGAGAACATGTTGACGAACTCTGATGTTTGCCCATATTCCTTCACCGCATTCGGCATGATTTTTTTCATTTGATCGAACGCTTTATCCTCATTGAACTCTTCACTTCCGCTAGCTTTTGAAGCGGCATCCAAAAACATCGGTCCAGTTGTCGAAGTGATGGATGGGATCGTGATCTTCCCTGCCATATCCTTGCTCCAAAGATCCTTCCAAGAGGTGATCGGTTTACTCAATTCATCGGGATTATAGGCAATCCCAAATTGTGCAATGGTATAGGCTGGTCCATACTCAGCACCATTCGGCGCTTTTGCTTTGTCGTAGATATGATCAATATTCGGAATTTTGCTATGGTCAACTTTCTCAAATAACCCTTCATCGATGCCCTGCTGTGCATAGTAGTCGGATAAATAGATAACATCCACATCGCTATTCGCTTGGCGCACTTTGTTCAATCGATCTGCATTATTTCCTGAATCAACGACAATCTCGACATTATGCTTCTTTTCAAATGGCTCATAGACTTCAGGACGGAAGAAATCATCGGCGAATCCCCAAGTGGAAACGACCAATTTAGCTGGTTTTTCCTTTCCATTGTCCTTTGAAGAACATGCAGCTAAAACTAATGTGAACAGTGATAACATCATCAATATTTTTTTCATCATCCAAACCTCCAAGTTCATATTGTTTAAAATTTCCTTTTTACTGATTTACATGTAAAAAAAGACAATCTTAAATAGAATTGAAATTCTACCCAAGATTGTCTTTTCTTTGTAAACAAAGATAAAACTTATCATTTGGTTCTCTAGCGGCGTCCCCTCCAGATAAATCCGAAGGGAAATCCACTTATATGATTAAATAATTTTTTCCTTCAATACTATATTGGTGAATGCCAGCTGAGTCGCTGAGTCATAATCCCTCAGGACAGCTTCGATATCCCAATTCGTTTGCGTTTCCAGCTTTTGTTTCAGTTTCTTTTTATAAAGCAGGGACATATGGAAGTCAACCTCCTGCTTCAGGCTGGGAACTTCCCCTTCTAAAGCTTCAGAGCGCGGGGCACGTCGATGTTTGGCCTGAAATGTAATCACATTCTGCTCAACAGTAACCTTCAGCAGCGTCGTACCAAAGCCGAACAATTCCTTCGATACCTCATTATACATATGAGAAAGCAATTTCTTCGTTTCGTTAGCGTTTATCGGTAAGATGACTATCACCTGCCAAACTATCGTTTGAGGTAATTATATATACTTTTTTTTGATTGCACAAGATAATATTCGGATTTTGCACAAAAAAAATGTTTTTTCTTATTAAATAGTACGTTTACTCACCAATACACGAATTATAAAAATAAGCAATAAAGATTTCAATATATTCATATAACTTTTTATCCAATCCAGCACCTTCTATTATTGAAAACTTTTTCAGAGAAATAAGCACAAGATTGAAAACAGTTGATATAACCTTGCATCGCATTGAAAACGCTCTCAAAGGGATTTAATATAGCTAGTATAGAGCGATAAAAAATAAAGAGTATCAAAGGCTCGTTAAATGAGGGAGGAATTTTTATGAAGAAAGCATTCGAGAAAGCGCAACAATTCGGTAAATCTTTTATGCTCCCGATTGCCGTTTTGCCAGCGGCCGGTTTATTACTGGGAATTGGCGGTGCTCTTTCCAATCCAAATACAGTTGAAGCATATCCATTTTTAGACTTTGCTTGGCTGCAGGCCATTTTCACGATCATGAGTTCTGCAGGAAGCATCGTATTCGGCAACTTGCCGGTTATTTTTGCCGTAGGTGTTGCAGTAGGCCTGGCACGTTCGGATAAAGGGACCGCTGCATTGGCAGCCATGATCGGCTATTTCGTCATGAACAGTTCAATCAATGCACTGCTTCAAATAACCGGGGAACTTGCCAAAGAGAATTTGGCAGGTGCCGGACAAGGAATGGCCGTCGGGATCCAAACACTGGAGACCGGTGTGTTTGGCGGTATCGTAGTAGGGATCGTTGCCGCACTTTTGCACAATAAATATAATAAAATTCAGCTTCCGCAAGTGTTAGGATTTTTCGGGGGTTCCCGTTTCATTCCCATCATCGTTTCCTTCGCATCCATCTTGGTTGGAGCCGTGCTTTTTATCGTATGGCCTTATTTCCAACTTTTCATAAACCAATTAGGTGCGCTGGTAACGAGCACAGGTACGATCGGGACTTTCTTTTACGGATTCATATTACGGATGCTCGGGCCGTTAGGGCTGCACCATATTTTCTACCTTCCCTTCTGGCAAACAGCTTTAGGCGGAACGATGGAAATTAAAGGGCAGCTTGTCAGCGGGACCCAGAACATCTTTTTTGCACAATTGGCCGACCCAACTACCGTCAAGTATTATGAGGGTGTTTCCCGCTTCATGTCGGGACGGTTCATCACGATGATGTTTGGTCTGCCTGGCGCGGCATTGGCCATTTACCATTGCGCTAAACCTAAAAATAAGAAAGTCGTGGCCGGTTTGCTGCTTTCAGCTGCCTTGACCTCTTTCTTAACAGGCATCACCGAACCGCTTGAATTCAGTTTCTTATTTGTCGCACCGATCCTTTATGTTTTTCATGCCTTGTTTGACGGACTTGCCTTCATGATGGCAGATATATTCAATATCACGATCGGTCAAACCTTTTCTGGAGGATTCATTGATTTTACTTTATTCGGGATACTCCAGGGCATCAGTAAAACAAACTGGATTTATGTACTTTTCGTCGGAATTCCGTGGTTTTTCCTATACTACTTCACTTTTAAATTCTTGATCAGGAAGAAGAATTTGAAAGTGGTTGGCCGTGAAGATGATGAACAGGCCGCTGTTACACAAGTAACGGCATCAGAGAGAACCCAGACCATCGTTAACGGATTGGGCGGACAGGAAAATATCGAGATCGTCGATTGCTGTGCAACCCGTCTCCGTGTCACGGTAAAGGATGAAACATTGGTGAAAGAAGACGTCATAAAACAAACCGGTTCAAAAGGTGTCGTAAAAAAAGGAAACGGCATTCAAATAGTTTACGGTCCCCAAGTGACGATCATCAAAAATGAAGTGGAAGAATTCTTGGGACATTGAGAATATAGACAACGAGAAGGACGTGTTAAACATGCAACAGGTGCTGGATAAAATTCACAAGGGCTTAATTGTATCATGTCAAGCATTGGAGAATGAGCCGCTGCACAGCTCTTTTATTATGGGACGCATGGCCATTGCTGCCAAAGAAGGCGGTGCGAAGTGCATTCGCGCAAACTCTGTAGCTGACATAATGGAAATCAAGAAAAATGTGGACCTTCCAGTCATAGGGATCATTAAACAGGTGTATGGACAAAACGATGTCTATATCACTCCCACCATGGCCGAAATCGATGCATTGATGGAAACCAAAGCGGAAATCATTGCGACGGATGCTACAGCCCGGGTAAGGCCGGACGGTAAAACGTTAAAGCAGTTTTATGGTGAAATAAGGGCAAAATATCCGGATGTCCTGCTAATGGCGGATGTATCCACCATTGAGGAAGCCAAATACGCTGACGATTTAGGATTCGATATTGTGGCGCCCACTTTATACGGCTATACGAACGAAACTCTCGGAGAGAAAATATATCAGGATGACTATGCTGTGCTCAAAGAGATTGTAAAAGCAGTGAAAAAAGCGAAAGTGATCGCGGAAGGAAATGTCATCACACCAGAAATCGCCCGCTCTGTATTGGATATGAACGTCCATGCAGTAGTGGTGGGCGGTGCCATTACCAGGCCGCAGCAAATCACCAAAAGATTCGTGGACGCCATCCAAGAATAGAAAATGACACATGGTAATGAAAAGACCCAGACTGGCAACAACAGTTTGGGTCTTTTCTTTTTCATATTCCTGTTTCCGTTCCTCCGGTTATTGACGTCCCTGCTGGATACATTAAACTATAAATACAGATAAGAAATCCGAAATGGGTGATCAAATGGAATACCTAGCAGAAAACCTCATATACGGCATAGAGTGCAGCATGGACAAGTTCACCAAAACAGAGGAAGAATTGGCCCATTATATTCTGCAGCGCCCTGAAGAAGTAAGTCAGTTAACGATCAGTCAAATAGCTAAAAAGCTCCATATTTCACCTGCAACCATTACGCGTTTCTGCCAGAAATTAGCCTTTTCTGGGTTTAATGAGTTCAGGCATGAGTTAAAAAGGTTCGTCGATCTCCGAAATACGCCGAAAAACATGAAGAACATCAAGCAGGTGGATTATTTCGCTAAACTGTATCAAGATCACTTAGGTATCATTGATAATACCTTTCATATAACGACATATGACAATATCCAAAAAGCTGTCTCTTTCCTTACAAAGGCAAATAAGATTCATGTATATGGAATAGGGAGTTCTGGTATAGCGGCCCAGGAGTTCAAGTCCAAGTTCTTTCGTATCGGCTTAACTGTCGAAGCCATTACAGACCCCCATCAGTCCATGATGGATGCAGCTTTAAGTAACGAGAATAGTGTTGTCATCGGCATTTCCATTTCCGGAACGACGAAAGAAGTGATTTCTGCAGTTAAAATCGCAAAGAAGCAAGGCGCATGCATCTTGGTCTTTACTGGAGATAAGAATTCCGCACTCTCCCAGCTTGGCGACCTAACACTATTGGTCACAAGCAAAAACAGCATGCATATGGGACAAAACATCTCTCCATTGCTTCCGCTCCTTTTACTTTTTGATTTATTATATACAGAGTTGGTAGCTAAAGATTATAAAAACCGGATAAGCATCAGGGAAAAGACTTTAAAGGTATTAACCGAGACCGACTGACTTTCGGCATCTGAAAGTTATCAGTTTGCTTGCTTAGCTGAACCTTGTGCAATAGTCCTTGTCGTTATTCTTCATAAAAAAACTGCATCTCCAATTGGGGTGCAGTTCACTTTTATTCCTTTTAAACTAAATTCCTTATTACTGGCATGGAACGTTCTTGGAGGCTCTCGGAAAGAAGACTATACGCCACTACTTTATTCTTGTACTGTTTGACTACGTCCACATGGTCGTTGTACATGTACACATATAATCTAACATCGTTTTTTCCTCTTTTTACATCCATTATAATGGGAGTCCCGCTGTTCTCTGGATGTAAAAACAATTTCTCGTTCCCGGGAAATATATGATTTTTTTTCAAAAACTTAGCTTCGTTAAAATAATGAAGCACTTGAACTTTATCTTCACCTTCCAAACGCTTTCCATCAAAGGTCACGATTGCATCCGCGTCACTAATTTCAGAATGTATTTTAAATTTACTCATAATCCAATTCACGGCATCGGTTGGAAGACATGTAACTAATAATTTAAGCAAACTTAAGATAATTGTCAAAATCAATACTGGCCATGTCATATTTGATCATCTCCGCTACTCTATTATTTAATGATTCATCTATATATTTTTCATCCATAATTATGTCGAAAGGATTGTTCACTCAGCTTACAAAGGTATTGTTTCCAGGTATCGATCAGATTCTTTTCGTTCATATTTCCGAAACATTTGTGAACAAATTCACATTTCCATTCATTTTGATAGGCTATTATATAATCATTCACGGTATCTTAGGCTGATCTTATTACGAAGTAGATGATGCCCACAGTTAATATTAGGGCGAGACCGATATAAATATAACTAAGGTTCAATAAATTCCCTCTCGTTGCTGCAGAATAATCACTATCACTTTTCCCCGTTAATGAAAGGGTGCCGACCAGGGCAACTAAACAAATGACCACCACTGCTATTACACTCACCGTCATGAATCAACGCCTCCCAATATTATTTTCTATTTCCTTGAACCATTTAAAATCCTTCCGCTTCTCATCCTATTTCGCAGTGTAACTACATGAAAATCGCACCTAATTTGCATGTCAAAATGACAGGTAGATCGCTCTTTGTGTTTACTGAGTAAATATATTAGTAAAACCCTTCCCCTCTATAATAAAAGAACAACCATTTTTAGGACCATCCAATTCAGTAAAATTTCCACCATCCACTTGTTGATTTCCACTTCAGGCACTCGCTTTCCGCGGGCGGTCCGCCCTCAGCGCAAGCGCCTGCGGGGTCTCCCTTCGACGCGCTTTTCCCCCAGGAGTCTCGTACCTTCCGTTCCAATCAACTTTGTTTTAACATTCAGATGAAACCTTTTTTGTCGATAACAGGAATGTGCCATGATGCACCTTACATACTGTAGATAAACTCGATAATACTGGCGTTGCCTACCCTTTTTATATGGCTTGTACAAAGTAGATATTGATTTCCACTCCAGGCACTTGCTTTCCGCGGGCGGTCCGCCCTCGGCGCTCGCCTACGGGGTCTCCCTTCGACTCGCTTTTCCCGCAGGAGTCTCGTACCTTCCGTTCCAATCAACTTTGTGTTTTAAAATAAGAAACTGTTGGCTCGTCTTATTCCAAACACTCTTTAAGACTAGCTTATCCTTCATGTTTTTTCTCCTGTACTCCTTAATGGATGGAAGAAATTTGCGACACTCCTGCCGAATTACTGGCTAGCCGAGACCCCACAGACGCTTGCGTCGAGGAGGCTTGGCAGACAGTCGGCGGAAAGGGAGCGGATTTCTGAAATCAGCTGGATATTTATTTAGATAAGAACGTATGAAACTGATTTTCTTCGAGTTTGTTTACAAAAGGAGATTTCGGAATATCTCAGGATTTACCCTTCATGTTTTTTTCCTGTAACACTTATTGGATGGAAGAAATTTGCGACACTCCTGCCGAATTACTGGCTAGCCGAGACCCCACAGACGCTTGCGTCGAGGAGGCTGGGCAGACAGTCGGCGGAAAGGGAGCGGATTTCTGAAATTAACGGAAATTTTTTAATAAAAAAACTGCAGGCAAACTTGAGTTTTCATCAAGTTTGTCTACAGTCTGGAATCATATGATTATAAACTTTTTACCGCCTCTGCAAACCTTTTGATGCCTTCGTGAATGGAATCCTCATTTTCCCTTCCAAATGTAAAGCGTACGTATTCCTTATTTGTACCTAGCGTTGAACCCGGAACATATATGACTCCTCTTTTGATGGATTCCTCCAGTAACTTTATTTCGTTCAATGGCACTTTCAGCTTACACCACAAATGAATTCCGCCATTTGGCGAATGATAATCTACTTCCTTTTGCAGGAATTGTTGAAGACTCGAAACCATTGCATCCCTTCTTTTTTCCAGTTGCCCCCTTAAGCCGGCAAGATGGGCAGGAAAATAATCTGAATCCAAAAAATCATTCGCTATCCATTGAGTGAATGAGCCATGACCGAAGTCAACCTGCTGCTTAGCATCCGATAGTCTATCTATGACTGACTTCGGTCCAATAATCCACCCAATTCTTAAACCGGAAGCAACAATTTTTGACAAAGAGCTTATGTATAAAACATTTCCGTTGTTGTCCATCGATTTAAGAGTGGAAATTTCTTCCCCTGCAAAGGACGTTAAACTATAAGGATCGTCTTCTATGACCGGTATTCCATATTCGGATGAAAGCTCAAGAATCCTTTTACGGCGGTTGATATGAAGGACAGTTCCTGTAGGGTTTTGAAATATAGGGTTCAAAAAAATCATCCTGATCCGATGTTTTTTATGGAGTTCCAGTAAATCCTCTGGGTTGATGCCATCTTTATCAACCGGCAAAGGAAAGGTTCTTAGCCCTGCGGATTGAAAGATGGGAAGGTTGTAACTATATGATGGATCTTCCAATACAACGGCATCCCCTGGCTTTAACAAGCATTGGACCACCAGATGCAGGGCTTGCTGTGCACCAGAAGTAATGAGTATAGAAGATGGATCCGTGTCAATTCTCCTATACTGTTTAACATGATTGGCTATCGTTTCCCTTAAAACCGCATTGCCTTGAGGGTGATCATAACCTAAGCTACCAATGAAGGATCTATTGGAAATGATCTCACGTAAGGATTGGACTGGAAATAAGTCTTCTGAAAGCTCCCCGCTAGCTAAGTTAATAAGGTTATGCCCTTCCGTCTCTTTACGTATTTTTTGGGTTACTGGCATATTGGGCAAAAAAGAACCCGCTTCGATATATCTATTCCAGCTAGGGATACGTTTTCGGGTAATTCCCCAGATATCTTTGCTGATCATCGTTCCGCTTCCTTTTTTTCGTTCAACCAGCCCATTTGCTTCCAATTCATCATAAGCCGCAACAACTGTGCTTCTGTTAACTCCCAGTTCACTTGCCAGGAAGCGTTCAGACGGTAACGGCTTATCCAATAGGAACGTTCCATCAGCAATGCCACTCTCGATGTAAGCGGCTATTTGTTTATATAAAGGCTTCTTGGATTTTCTGTCCATTTTCCATTCCATAAGCTACATCCTTTAAAATGTTTAGTTAAAAGCGTACTGCATTAATAACTTTATCTACTTATTCATTCAGTATAATCTTCAGCAGAGATTATTGCACTCTGCCATACTGCAATATAAAAATGAAAGCCTCCATTCCTTAAATGAAATGGAGACTTTCATTTCATCTTCTTCAACTATGCAGACTCCCCTTCAGCCAAGGGCGATTCAGAAAGTGTCCGATAGGGATTTGAATCAGGCTCGTTTTCCTTTGCGGACCGTCTATCTTATAAAGCTCATCACACATATTCACATCAAAGCCGAGCAGCGGGTGCCCATTCATTCCAAGGGCTGACGATGCCAGCAGTAATTTCTGAACGAGCATCCCCGCCTCCATTTGCTGGATGCGGTATCCTCTATATCCAAGTTGCGTTTTGGAATGGTCCCGCTCACCAACTACATGTATGCAGATCGGCACTTGCTGAAAATTCATGATATCGAGGGACATTCCGTATTGCAATAGGAGCCGATGATCTCCTGGTTGTATCTGCCGTAATGAATGTGTGGTGCTGTCATAATGGTAGGCACCATCTTGTATGTCTTCCACATTATATAAACAAGCATAGAGGGAAACGCGATTTCCGTTGTTTCCGTATGTTCCATCCAAGTCATTTCGATAGGAGAACGAAGCGGTTGCCTCCTGCAGGAGAGCGGCCAGTTGCGATTGACTGACTTTCCCGAGCACAAAGTCCATTTCAGGTGAGAAGCGCTTCCGGCAAACTGATGCCAAGTCATAGGACAACCGTTTTACGATAGGAAGGGCTATAATTTTCCCTTCTGATTCCGCCCCATTCTTTGGATGGATCCGCCGGAATGATTGGGTGGATTCGATCATGGATGCTTCATTCATTTTGGTCAGCATCGGAAATTCCTTGATCCTTTGCGACCGAACATAGTGCTCAGGCTGAATTCTCTTCAATTCCAGCAATAATTCCGTCGAAGTGACAGGTCGGTCCATACTCCTTTCTTCCCTAAATCTCCAAGAAGGCTCTGATGATAAGGGGATCGCCGCATACGTGCTCTCTTCGTCCTCCGAAAGCCCGAGCAGATGATTGATGGCCCGATCAAGGAATTGGAAGCACACCCCGGCAGCGATTCCAAAGCGTTTCGCCACTTCGAGCAACTGTCCAAGAAGCACCCCTGCATCAAGACCTTGCAGACGGTATGAAAAGTTATTATATTTGTAGAAGTTTTTCCAAAACATCGTCGATACGAAAACCGTGCCAAAGCAAGCGGACATATCAATGGTTCCACCAAGAGCCTTTGTTACATATGAATCGAAATTCCCTTCCCGCAGCAAAACCAGCCGGTGGTGTGCCGCATCATAATGGTATACGCCAGCAGGTAATCCCTCGATCTTCAAGTATACGTACAATTCGCTTGGATACAAAGCTCCCCCTGATGGCGGAAAACGCCGGAATGACTGCATGAGGTCCTCAGATTCCGAGGATCTCGGTACCTGACTGACTTGGGTCAGGCCATAGGCATACCAGAGGAAGTGACCGATTCCTTCGAGGTCCTGCTTTGTAGGACCGCTTTCCCCCTCAAGCGTCAGCGGCACCTCCAGTGATAGCGGAAAAACAGGCAAGTCACGGTAAAGCTTATACGTTAGCGGTGCATCATCCCAATCCACTTCCCAATCCGGCGGACTTGCCTTTTCGATATCAAAATGTAAATTGTGCAAAAATGCCTCTAGACTCATCCTCCAACCTCCTACGTCACCGCTTATGGAAAAGGATGCGGATGCGGATTGAGCTGTTCGAAATCAAGCGGCCGTTCAGCATATCCAAGTTCCATCGGAACCCTCAGTATTCTCTCAAGCCCCGTTATGCGGGTAAGATGATGGCCAAATGTCATCGGCAGCATCCCCGGGATCAGGACTTTCACGCAATGTAATCCATTCCGTGCAATCTCCGGTGTCGTCTGATCCACCACAATCACCTCGAGTTGCAATCGGCGAAACTGCTGAAGGATTTCCTGCAAATCTTCCGTCAAGTCCGGATGGTTCACCTTTTCCCCATATTCTTCAGCGAAGGTTCGCATCGGGCGGTCATCATCCAGCAGAAACTGCAGTCGCTCTTCGGCTTGCGGTAAACCGTACAGCATGCCATGATCATCCATTTTCCGTACCAGTGAGGAATTCTGCAGCATTTTCTCAACCTCATCCCGGTTCTCTTCCAATTTATCGTCAAGTGTCAGCATCATGCCGGCCAACTCGAAGACTGCGCTTTTCACAGCCCGGACTGGGTCGAGATGGGCCCCTGCCGCACAGATGATATTCAATCCTTTTTGTTTCCTGTTTTTCGCCAGCGCCCATACGCTCGGTATACCATGTTCCATTGTCGCATTAAACAAATGGATGTCATATCCCGCTGCCGCCCTTGCCCTGTCAATCATCAGCTCAAGTTCTTTGTCATTTGCAGAATAAGGGTCAAGGCGTGTGAGTGGCAGCTGCGCATACCAGGTCAGCAGGAACGAATCACGTTCGACCACTTCCATGATGCCGTAGAAAATGGCCTCCTCCAAACTTCCCCCTAAAGCACAGCCATTGGAAGTTTCATAGACAAATCCATGACCGCAGCCCAAGCTGTAATAGGAAAGCAATTCCGGGACCAAGATCGGCCTCTCTTGCAAGAATGAGTGGCCCCATACCCAATCTATCGAGCGGTCGGGATTAAACGGTTGAAACGGGAAATCATGCTGTGCGTAATTTTCCCTCGAGTGCACCCCGATCCTGGTGGGGTCGAGCGCAGAATCTTTCAGGTTGTTGTAGCTGTCATGTATGACTGTCCGTTTACCTCGGGGCTCCATTCCGCAATACCTTTCCAATCCCTCCAATATGGCCGTCATCTCACTGACCGCATATGAGAGAGTCCGGCCAGCCGCCCCCTCATCGCCTATGAATAAAGGCAAATTAACACTTACATCGGCAAATGGCGGCACAAGGTCTATCATTTTATTATTCAGGAATCCTGTGCGGTGGTCCAAGTAATCCTTGGCCAGCACTTCATTCAGCTCATCCATTGAACGGGTTCGGTAACTGTCGGGACTGATTTTCGGACTTGGCTGCAACGAAATTCTTGCACGCTCTTTCGAGTCATCAGGTAATGTTGAGCAAACCGGACACAATGGATCTGGTAAAAAGGAATGCCAAGAACCATTCAGCGTTTTCAGGCTGATTAATGATACATGCCCTTCCGAACGGGCGCGTTCTCCTTTCATCACCTTCCTTACCTCTGCACAAATCAAGTGGGCCATCTGTAAAAGCCCAGTGCGGGATGCCGCCGGATCACGCTCCATCCCCCCATTTTCCTCCAGCTGTTGGCGGATTCCCCACATTTCTTTTCGATCACGCCCGGCCATGAGATGCCTTTGGTCCGCACACTGTGTACAGCCAGGAACACCAGGGTGCACCAACGGCCCTACCACTCCCTCTCCAAATGATACGAACCCCCTCAGCCATGGAATGCCCGCTTGCCTTATCACCTCTTCCGCCTTAATATGGACAGCGGGATTCCAAGCATCTTGCAGCAGAAGGACCATCGCCGTGGTTTGCGGGATTCCTGCCTCGAAATCGATTTGGCGATTCACCTGATATTGGCCGGACAGGTCCCCATGAACATGGTCGGCCAACACTCCTTCCCCGACAACCAATACGTCAGTTTTCACCCTGATTCCTCCTCTCGCAAAAACACCCCGAACACACCTGCAATTTCTTCCTTCAAGAAAGGTTCCAGATCCATTTCGAAAACGTGAATTCGCTTACTGTTCTTCTTCAAAACTTGAATGGCGGACTGTACCAGTTCGGAATTCCCTTTCACCCCGCATGAAGGAATCACAAGATCCACCTTTTCTTCTTCAAGAACAGGTGATGCCACTAAACCTGGAGCTGTTAAGCAAACGGTCTGGTTTTGGACTTTCATGACGGCCTTTTGCAATGCGTTCCGTAATGCGATCGTTACATTCAAACCGACAGCGCCGGACCAGCCATCGCTCGTTCCTGCCCAAACTACCGGGAAGCCTGACACTCCCTCACCCAAGGCGATGATCGGATCTCCCTGCAGCCGGGTCAACGCTTGTAGATAATACCTGCAGCGCTCATCTTCCACTTGAGCCAATTGCACCGTCACAAGTTTCTCTTGGTTGAATCGCTCATTTAAAAACTCTGTATCCAAACTGCTTTGCAGTCCACGGCAGACACATTCAGCAAATGTTTCCCCTGCTCCGACACCGATCGATTCCTTTATTTCATCTACTCCCTGAACCGGAGGAAGAGTCGCAACGAGCTGGCTGAGCGTTCTGGATGCATATGCTTCAACTCCTGCAAGACCGGTTTCCCTCCTCGCTTCCTCATGCGTCAGATCTGAACGGATGATTTCGGGCAGGAGTCCGGCCGGACCGGATGATAGCGGATCCACGACCTGAACGCGGCATTGAGCCAGCGGCAGCTGTTTTAAATCCCCCTCATCCCAACGATGAAAGATACCGGATTCCGCGGATGTCAACCGGGTGAAATACATAAATACTTTCCCCGGTTCAACCGGGTCCGAATTCTGTTCAAGCCGCCGTTCAAAATCTTCAACCCATGCAGCAGTCCCTTTACCCGTCACGCCAGGGTGGGGAATGAACGGATGCCATTTTCCCTCCAATGTATCCATATCCAACAGATAAAATTGATTGGCTTGTTCTGCTGTCGTAAGTCCCGCAGCGTCTTTAAACCATTCGAATACCATTATATTGGCTAACATCGCTCCGGCTGTGGCGGAAAAAGAAGATGATGCCTGATTCTTTTCCAGCTCAGCTTGATGTAAACGATGCCACGCTGACTCCCAGCACCCCTTGGAATCCGGATGGACGAGCGGTCCAGCCATGCCTGCTTGATTGATGATCAACGCAGGAAACAGGATCTTTTCCCCTTGCCTGCAAACCGAATGAAGTTCTCTTAATTCCTCTATATCACCCTCCTGTGACACATATAAGATCGAGTCAAAAGGCCGCACGATCTCCCGCCATTCAATCTCATTTCCCTTTTCAAGCATGACCTCCTCTATGGCAACCTCGTCGTCTGTCTTACGGGCATGTGCCACGATCTCGTTCAATCTTTTTCTATTGGTCGGTACCGTGTCCGTAATGAAGATATGGAAAGCAGGCAATCCGGATTCGATCAGGGAGGACACCAATGAAAGGAACAAGGGGCCAGAGCCTATAGCCAACGCCTTTTGCTTTCGATAAGTTTCAAAACGGTGAGCCCCCGAATCGCCGCAGCTTTCCAGGAATTCGATTTGCGAAGCATACCTTTCAAGAACTTGTTCCCTTAATTGATGGGGACTGTCCTGGCTTACATCCCGAACAAACCCATTCCCGTACAAAACCTCGGCGATTTCCATCACCCGCTTCCGGTATGGGTCAGGCAATCCATCCGTCAACTCGCTTAATGTATGGTTCCCGTTGAACATCGGCAATAACTTTTCAATCCACTGGACGATCGAGCTGCCTTCCATACGGAACGAACTTATGTTATTCCTGAAATACACTCCTCTGTTTGGTTCCGGAAGAAAAAACGTATCCCTTTTCACTTTCAAACGCATAGAAGGGGTCAAATTCACCATTCCGCTCCTCCTAACCCGAAGCATTCTAAGTTCTGCTTCATCAATTCACTATCATCCTATGTACGACAATTTGTCTCTTATGTCTAATGCCATAAAGAAAAGTCCCTGCTGCACCGCAGGGACTTTTCTTTAGAAGACCTGAAACCTTAACCGCCGCAACGTCCGCAACGACCGGCGCACCCTCCGCAACGTCCGCATCCACCACAGCGTCCACAGCGTCCACAGCGACCGCCGCAACCAAAGCAACCGAAGCACAAGAAACAGCCAAAACAACCAAAGCAACCGCCCACACCAATGAATTGCCGAGACGAATCATCCAAATTGTACTGGTTTTGTTCCCAAGGAACTGGCTGAGTCACCTGGAAATCATCTACATTCAGGTTTTGCAATTGATTTTGAAATTCATACATTTTATATAACCTCCGTTTATTATTTATAAGGTAGAGCTTAGATTAGAAAGGGAAGCCAGAACGAAATGGTCAGGGAATTAACACCACGTCAAGTATTCCCTCCAACAAAATATGTAAAGGGAGTGGGTATTGCTACTGATTAAAAGGCCCATTTCACATTAAAAGACCCATGAAAAAACAGAAAACCGGAAGGGTAATACCCTTCCGGTTTTCTTGATCGCCTCTTCAATTAGCATTGTCGTTTCCCTTTATGTATAGCCTTTTCAATCAAAGTCCCATTAGTTATGCAGTTGTTCATAACGAGTCCAGTTGACCGATTTTTCCAGCACGATTGATATCAATACTCCCATTATGAGCCCATTCGTCAAAAAGGGCTGTAATAGCGCGGGCAGGTTCGAAAATGCAGTAGGCAGGACATTCATCAAACTCACGCCAATCAATACTGGCACGGCAAGCCTGAATATCGTGTCTGAAGTGAAATTCTGACCCTTGACGCTGTTGAAAGCCGTACCGAACAGCTGAAGGTACGCAACGAACAATACTGCATTCCCGACTGTTATCGGCATCGTGGCCAGGAAAGAGATGAAAGGGGGAATGAGCCCGATTATGGTCAATAACATGCCTCCAAGCAAGAAGGGCTTCCGCTCATAGATTTGGGTGCTCTGCAAAAATCCAATCGATGAAGTAAAAGGTGTATACGGAACAAGGCCAAGCAGCGGAGCGAAAATGGTAAATCCGCCAGTCATGAATAAAGAATTTCGATACTGCTTATGTTCAGCTTCATCACCGATTAATTCCGATGCAGCCTGAATGGAAGCGAACGTGTTGCACAAATTCAGCAATCCTGCAAAAAAGGAAATCGCTATGATCCCGAATTGAAGGTTTGGAGCACCTAATGGGAAAAATGAAAAAGCGGCACCCGTCGATCCCATTTCTCCCCCGGCCACCGGAAATAGCAGCTCGTAAAAAATCCATCCCACTATAATCCCGATCAATATGGAGAAATTGCTTATTGTCCTTGGTCCTTTTATTTTTAATATACTGACTAGAAGTACAATCCCCACTGATAGGAAACTGACCGGGATGTTGATTTCGCCATTCTCCGTAATCCCCAGCATCCCCTTAAAGAAGACAAAAATGAGCTGGAACGTCAAAAGGAATAAATAAACCGTCATGACCATGGGAGTGAAAATCTTCTGGACATGAGATATCAGGTTGAAGGCAGAAATAATGAGGGTCACGACACCCGCAGCAATGAGGCCAGTAGCTATGCCCCCTCCTATCTCAGCATAACCGAGCCCTATGGATGGTGCAGATAAACCTAAATTAAGCATCACTCCCCACAATAGACCGGAGTGACCTTCCATAAGCGGATACTTATGCCCCTTCCACCCCTGAAACACGCAAGCGATCCCCGTGAAAATGAGCGAGCTTCTCATGGTCATTTCCGTAACATTGGGGGGAAGATCAAAAGCTGCGCCAATCGATATGGGCACAACTACCGTATTTGCAAAAATAAAAAACAACCATTGAAAAGAAGAAAATAGAGTCACAGAAGATCTCCAACTTTTCATAGATTCCATCTCCTTTGAACATGATACTTTTCAAACTCATGGTGAATTTCACTTGTCCTTCCCTTGAAAATGGCGAAAGGACAGCACCATGTTAATAGACGCGGTCCCGGATGGTCCGCTTCTGCATTGCTGGACACATGATTTATGTCATATGACCTTTGCAGATGCATGAGAAATGATAACGTTCCCATTAATAGTAACAAAGACTGCGGCTCCCCGCTAATTTGTTTGCTTGGATAAAGGATGCAAGGCAGGCAAGCAGAGCGTTTTAAAATATAATAATGATAAAGACTGGGGGGGTAATTCATATAGCCAAAAAAAATCACTTCCACAGCATATAACATATGTAAATAAAAGTACACGGAAGCCGCCAAAAACGAAAAAGGAAATCCGGAAATATCCAGAAATCCTTTTTTGGTTCAGCCCTACCGTTCAATGGACTGCTTTTGTTTATATAGTGAACCGGAAACCAAGTTCCCCTTGTAAATGACCGCTTTACGTTCCGAACGCCTGGCAACTGCCTCTGCAGAACAGCTTGCGTCAATTAACACCAGACTTCCGGCATCCCCAACTTTCGGCCATGCCTGGTTACCCTTATCATCCAATGGGGTTTTTCCGCCAGTTATATATCCGAGTGTCCGGGAAAGCGAGACTTCATCAATCCATTTGAAACGTTCTGCGAGCCTTCCTGCCCTCTCCAAAATGTCACCATTCCCAAGAGGTGACCATACATCAAAGATATTATCATTTCCTACTGATACTTCAACCCCTCTTTCATGCAATAAATCAACAGGGGGCATCTGCCTGTTGATCGGGACACTGGTGACGATGGAAATCCCCGCCTCCCTAAGAATGTCAGCCAGTTCATAGGCTTCTTCCCTGGATACGTCCCCGATTCCGAACGCATGGCTTAATGCCACCCTTCCTTCCCAGCCCGCTTGCTTGGTCAGAGCTGCCAAACGTTTCATGGTGAACGTGCCCAGATGGCCGGGATCATGTAAATGCAAGTCCACATCAGCATTAGCTTCCACTGCTAAATCCATCAATTGCACGAGCGATGCTTCAATATTGTTATCGACTGTGGCCGGATCCACCGCCCCGACGATTCCTGCTCCGTTTCGCAATGCCTCCCTGACAAGCTTGACAGAGCCGGACCGCAGCAAACCGTGCTGCGCAAATGCGACGATTTCTGAACTGAGTCGATTGGAATAGCCAGCAAGCGCCTGCTGAACTTGCTCTAAGTTTTGCAAGCCCGCTTCCGGATAGATATCAACATGAGTCCGAATATGTGCAGAGCCGGAAGCTAACAGGATTTCCAGTAAAGATTCTGCACGTTTACATGTACTTGTTGCAATGGAAGGCAGAACCCTCTTCTCATTTTCAAAGCGTTCAATGACACTTGAAGAAGGAGTGCACGCTCTCCAAACATCCCCCATCAGCGTCTTATCAAGATGGACATGCTTTTCAATGAAGGATGGAAGCGCCAGCAATCCTTTTGCATCTTCCACTGGTAAATCATCACGTATGGCTTCCCCATCTTTGACAATCTTCGTGATCCTGCCATCCTCCATCAACAGATGAAATAACCCGGTGATCGTTCCTGTAACTCTTTCATTCTCTTTCCGATAACCACATTCCAAACGAACATTCTTTAACCAATAGATTCTATTCATGATCTTCTCCCTTCTTGAACCATATCTTCAATTCGACTTCAAGGCAAATTCGCGATCAAGTCCGCCATAAACCAGGTTTCCATCGACCATGACCGCAGCCCGCGTCGATCTCCTGGCAACTGCTTCGGCAGCACATGATGCATCCACAAAAACCATAGTTGCGTCATTTCCCGCTTTCGGCCATAAACGATTTCCTTCATCGTCCAATGTCTTGACTCCGCCCGTAATGAATTGGAGCGATTGAGACAATGCATACTCGTCCTTCCAGTTGTACCTCTCAGCCAATCGGCCTGCCTTTTCCAGCATATCCCCAGTACCGAATGGGGACCAGGAGTCGTAAAAGCCATCGCAACCGAGAGCAACATGGACACCTTTCTCATGCAGTGAATCAATCGGGGGCATGACCCGGTTGATCGGAACTGTAGACATGATCGCTATCCCCAGGTTTGATAATTCACTGGCCAGTTCATTCGATTCTCCTATTGAAACATCACCAAGTGCAAAAGCATGACTGATGGCCGCTCTGTTTTTCCATCCTGCTTCATCGATCAAAGAAGCCAGTTTCTTGATCGTATATAAACCAAGGTGACCGGGATCATGTATACGAATATCAATATCTGCATCAAATTCAACAGCCAAATCGACCATTTCATACAGGGAAGCTTCTATATTATTATCCACCCCGCCAGGATCCAGGCCGCCCACCAAGGACGCCCCTTCTTTCATTGCTTGTCTCATCAACCCTTTTGAATTCGTTCTTAGCAGTCCGTGCTGCGGGAAAGCCACGATCTCGTATGTCATTTTCCCTTTGAAACGATATAGGGCACGTTGAATCTCTTCCAAGTTCTTCATACCAATGTATGGATCGATATTTACATGCGTCCTTACATGCGTTGCCCCGCCGCTTAATAATAGTTGAAGCATCCGTTCAGCCCGGAGCTGTCCAGTTTCAGCCAGTTCTGCAAGCTCTTTTGCTTCTAATTTTAAGCGTTCGATTAAGTTCGGAACCGGAGTGCATGATTTCCATGGCAGTCCTAAATACGTCTTGTCGAGATGGTTATGCATCTCTTTAAAAGGAGGAAGTGCAAGCAGCTTTCTCGCGTCGTGAACAGGACCATCCGTTTTCAAAGGCATAGTTGAAGCCAATTGCATGTCCTCTATGATCCCATTTTTTATATACATGTTGTATGTAGCTGTTTTCGTCCGATCAATTCGTTCATTCTCAAAAACAAATCCACTATCAAGCGTAACGTTTGTAAGCCAGTATGCTTCATTCATCCAATCACTCTCTTTATTAAAAGATTAAACACCTGTCGTCTCAAAAGATGAAATGGATCCGCTAACAACATTGCCCCTGAAGATGACAGCAGCACGCTTCGCCCTTCTAGCCACCGCTTCCGCTGAACAGCTGGCTTCAAGCAAAACGATATTCGCCTCATCCCCGACATTAGGCCATGCCTTGACCCCGTCTTGGTTTAATGGGGTCTTCCCTCCTGTTATGAATTGCAGGCTTTTCGCCAAGGAACGTTCATCAATCATGCGAAACCTCTCGGCAAGGCGACCGGCCTTTTCCAGATTGTCCCCGATGCCAAAGGGTGTCCAATGATCAGTGATGCTGTCATTACCCAATTCCACTTTCACCCCTTTTTCATGAAGCAGGGGGATGGGGATCGTTCTGAAGATGGGCACTGTGGATGTAATCGATATTCCTGTTTCCGAAAACCTTTCGGCTATGCCCGTAGCCTCCGGGACTGAAAGATCTGCCAACCCGCTGGCGTGGCTAACCGTGACCCTTCCTTGCCAGCCTGCGTCTTCCGTCATTGAAGCAAGTCGCTGCATGGTGAAGAGACCAAGGTGATCCGGATCATGTAAATGGACATCGATATCGGAATTGGATTCAACCGCGATATCCATGATCGTTTCAAGTGACCGCTCTATGTTTTCATCAATGGTGGCGGGGTCTACGCCTCCTACCAGATTCGCCCCATTCTTCATGGCCTCCCTTATTA
The DNA here is from genome assembly GCF_046715815.1 of Peribacillus sp. S4. NCBI lineage: Bacteria > Bacillati > Bacillota > Bacilli > Caryophanales > Bacillaceae > Peribacillus > Peribacillus sp. S4. The sequence goes on from NZ_CP175708.1 coordinate 4,582,553, forward strand.
ACCGAACGGAATCGCTGCGTAAAAGTCCATGCTGTGGGAATGCGACGATTTCATATGTCAATTTATCCTTATAGCCTTCCAGTGCCTGAATGGTCGCTTCCAAGTTCTTCAGTCCGATGACGGGGTCGATGTTGCAATGTGTGCGTATATGGGTAGATCCGAAGTTCAATAATAAATCGAGCATTTTCTCTGCTCTTACTTTAGCGGTAGGCAATAATTCGGGCAGCAAGACCTGCTCTTCCTCTATCCGGGTTTTCACGCCATTAATGGCAGGCATGCAAGCCTTCCACGGACCGCCATAGTACGTTTTATCAATGTGGATATGCATTTCCTTAAACGAGGGAACCATCAGGAGACCGTAAACATCATGCTGCGGATCCTGATCCGTTATCGATTCCTTCGCCGATAAAATGGAAGAAATTTTCCCACTTTCAATCTTGATGTGGTAATTGCCGGTTTCAGTGCCGGTGATCGTTTCATTTTCATTATAAGTAAAACCATTTTCCAAGCGGACATTCGTTAACCAATACGATTGAGACATTACACTCACCCTTTCATTCCAGATTGACTATGCATCACTTTCATTATAGTTTTAAAGATCAACAAATAATTTCAGTATTTTTACTCGTTTTTATGTTATTTTTACTTATTGTGCCAAAGAAAAAGGCTCACCCTAATGGATGAACCCTTTCAGACTGAAGACAACTCGATGAAAAACTCAGTTTGCCTGCAGTTTTTTAAAAAGTTCAATTGATTGAAGATATCCGCTCCCTTTCTTTTATAGACGTTGATTTTCACTTCAGGCACTCGCTTTCCGCGGGCGGTCCGCCCTCGGCGTCTTTGCGCCTGTGGGGTCTCCCTTGGACGCGCTTTTCCCGCAGGAGTGTCGCAAATCCCTTCCAATGAGGATTACAAGAAAGAATCATTCCTCAGACTCCTAACACCTTTCCTCTACACACTGCTCACTTGATCGTTACGTCATTTATCTCCAGGTAGCCTGAAGGGCTGATTGAAAATCCTTTTACTTCTTTGGCTACTGCAGCAACATTTTCTATGACCCTTACAGGAATGTACGGGGTGTCAGCCATTTCGATTTCCTGTGCCTCTGCGTATAGTTCTTTGCGTTTCCCTTCTTCTTTTTCCTTCCTGGCGGCATCTATTAAACGATCAACCTTTTGATTGCTGTAAAAGAATGTGTTACCTGCCGCTCCCTGTGATCCCGTATGAAAAAGGTTATATTGATTATAATCAGCATCCCCGGTCGCGTTTCTCCAACTGATGATGAACATTTCCGATTGTCCTTTATTCACTTGTTCCACGAATGAACCGTACTCCATGACCTGCACTTTCAAATTAATCCCGATCCCTTTCAGTTGGGATTGCAGGACCTCAGCCAAGTTGACTCTTTCTTTACTGTCCATTGTCAGGATGGTCGCATCCAAGCCTTTTGAATATCCTGCTTCTGCCATCAGTTTCTTTGCTTCCTTTAAGTTGTAATCATAGGCTTCAAGATCTTCGTTGTACCCGAATACTTTAGAGCCCATCAAGGAGTTCGCCTTTACTCCCACATTATTGAAGACACCCTTGATAATCGAGTCCATCTCAATGGCATGGGCAATGGCTTTACGGACCCTTTCATCATTGAACGGCTCATTATTGACATTGAACCCTAAATATTCGGTACCATACCCTTCACTGCGGTAAACATCCATTGCCGGTGATGATTCCACCTGGTCCATGACCGATACAGGAAGCGGCTCGGCGATATGTGCTTCACCGGTTTCTATCATCGATATCCTCGTAGAGTCTTCCGGGACGACCTTGAAGATGACCTTGTCCACTTTTGGCTCGTCTCCCCAATAGCTGTCGTTTTTCGTCAATGTGATTTCCTGGCCTGGGGACCATGAATCAAAAGCGAAAGGACCGGTTCCATTCGGTTCCTGGATAATCTTTTTGCCGTACTTTTCAATCGTTTTCGGACTGATGATTCCGCCCTCGTGATTCGCCAATATGGAAAGGAGAGGGGAAAAAGGCTCCTTCAGGATGAATTGCACGGTAAATTCATCAACCGGTTTCACCTCTTTCACCATATCGAATACTACCGCTCTGGGAGAAGCGACCGCCGGATCCAATAGTCGATCAAACGTCTTCTTTACCGCATCTGCATTAAATGGTGTGCCATCATGAAACTTTACATCTTCCCTAAGCTTGAATTCCCAGGTCGTGTCATTTATTTGCTTCCATTTTTCTGCTAGCATTGGCTGTATCTCACTATTCTCATCCCGCTGTACAAGACCTTCATAGATTTTATGGTGAGTGACACTAGCGGCGTTAATCGTGGACATGAACTGCTGATCCAAGTTCTCAGCGTCGGATAGGCGGGCAATGACCAATGTACCCCCTTCGTTTGATGCTCTGTTCGGATCACTTTCTGTTGTGCTTACGTCATTGTTAGAAGAACAGCCTGTAATGATGATAGCCATGATCATGACTAGAAAAAGCTTTTCTGCCCCACGTTTTACCCCCATGGTCTTCTACCTCCCAATTTCATTTTTCGAACATTTATCTAATTATAGGAAATATTCTGACTATTTTTTTCGAATATCTTTACTATGTTTTTCATTTTCTTTACTTGTTTTTACAAATGGCTTCTGTATCGCTTATCGATTCCACGACCTTGAATGATGGCTTAAACAATTCTTTCTCGGGAAGCTCCTGATAATCCCTTTCCATATAGCCTCTTCTCATCTTATTGAAATATAGCTGCCCTTTATATTTGATTTCCGTTAAATCAAGGTCGGGGATTATTTGATCCTTCATGACCACCTTTCCATTGATGATCGATAATTTAACGTCCCTCCCGGATCCGCTTGCGAACATGGTTCGAATCGGATCATCGATTACCCCCATATGGAAACCGTCCAGGTCAATCGCGATGATATCCGCCTTGGCCCCCGCGGCGATGCGTCCTAGATCGTTCCTGCCAAGAAAAGCGGCCGCATCAAGTGTGGCTGACCGGAAGAAATCGGCATAGACAGAGCCTTCCGTTTCTCCTGCCGCCAGCCGTGAGAGCATGCTGCCTGTCCTGACGTTCTGGAACATATCAGGAGGGAATGTGTCCGTTCCAAGGGCTATATTGATCCCAGCCCGTTTATATTTGGCAAAAGATTCTAACGCTTCCCCATGCCTCCCGATGATCAGCGGGCAATGGATCACCGTTGTATTCGTTTCCGCAAGCAGCGCCAAGTCATCACCCTCGCCATATTTCGCTTTGCTGTATCCTGAAATAAAATGGGCGTGCGGGATCCCTGTTCTTGGACCGAGAAAGCCAAGGTCGTACAAATATCTGATCGGTGTAACATGATGGGCTTCCCAGATGGTGTTGAATTCAAAGCTTCCTTGTGCAGCATGAAGCTTTATGGGTACATTCAATTTTTCGCTGTAATATTTAATCTGTTTTAATTGATCGGCCGTTTGAGACTCAATCCGTTCTGGAGCAAGCATCCCCCTGACCATGCCTTCATGGGCTCCATCGAACTTTTCCACAAACTCAACCGCTTTCCGTAACCCCGCTTCACCGGCTTTTTCATCCCATTGCAGTTTGATTTTCCCGTCAGGCTGGACGGTTCTCATTCCTGATTGGAAACTCGGGCCAAGGTAAATCCTTAATCCCAAGCAAGCGGCATGTTCTGCGGCAGCTGCCAATTCATCATAGGTTTCAGCCCACCTTTTATAAAAGACGGAAGTAATGGGCATCGCCGTCGTCACGCCATGCAGTATGAGCTGTGAATAAGCATATAGTGATTTAAACGCTTCTTCTTCCTTGGTCATTAATTCAGGATGTCCGCTTTTTATATAATTCTCCGACCAAAGAAGGTTTTTCTGTCTGTCGGCACCGGCTTCAAAATGTAAAATATCATGGTCAATGTCCCCTAATGCATTTAAATCTATTAACCCGGGACTGATAATCGCATTACCGGCATCCATTACCTCGTCCACTTCTTCTGGATAATTTTTTCCGACATACAAAATCGTGTCTTTTTCATAAACGATCTCCGCGTTTTCCAAAATGACATGATCGCACCCATCATACCCGATTACATATCTTCCTTTAAGTTTGGTTTTCATCTTATTCCCCTTTCACCATCGCGGCAGCGTCTTCGCGTTCGTCATATCGCTTTTCATCTACATAGGCCCTGGCATGGCCCCAGAAATATTTAGTCGGCTGCATATACTTTTCGAGCCCTGCACGCTTTATCGTTGAAAAGGCCTCCTCATTTGCTTCATCAAGCACTGTACTTTCATGGACCGTCCGTACATTCCTGCCTTCCATGATCAATTTCCCATCCACGATGACATGCTCCACATCATTCGCCACAGCTTGAAATACAAGCCGGTGAACATGCATGAATTCAGGGGTCAGGTGAGGCTGATGAAGATTGACCGTAATGACATCCGCTTTTTTCCCGATCTCGAGGGAGCCTATTTCATCATCCCAGCCAATACATTTCGCAGCATCTATCGTGATCATTTCCAACAGCTTGCCTGGCGGTAAATAATAGTAGTCCCTAAGGGCGGCCTGGTGAACGAACTGTGTTTTCCTCATTGCCTGAAACATATCGAAACTTGTCGAAGGGGACGTCCCATCCGTGGAGATTGCCACAGTTGCACCCATCTCCAATAATTCAGTTATCGGGGTACGGGCATGAACCTGGCCAAATCCAGGTGATGTACTGACGTTGGTACCTGTTTCTGCCAGTATTCTTGCCTCATCGAAGGAAATGCCCCGACAGTGCTGTAAATGGACATCCGGACCCAATAGAGCATTTTCTTTATCCTGTATCGCTAAATGGATCATCCCGCCAAAGGCATCTGAGTGAATGCGTGTGTTATATTTCCTGGCAATCTCCCTTATTTTCTTCGCTTGATACAGGTCATGATCAGTAAGCCCATAAAGCCTGTCAGGAGATGTCGGATTGGAGGGATCCACTGATGTAACGATGACAAATGGTGTAATGAAGGCTCTCGTGCGGTCCTCATTTGCATGGTTCAGCGCCTCGATTACCGCTTCCGCCCCCTGTAATACTTCTTCATAGGTAACTTCCTTTACCACTCTCTTTCCGTCGATCCATCGGCTGAATGAATGGGGCCATGGAGGATTGCAAGGACCCGTGCATACCACTTCCCTGATTCCCACTTCGGCGTATGCTTTTGCATGATTGATGGCGAAAATCGGTTCATCGGACCGCGGCATGGAGCCTAACACGCTCACCCCAGTCGTCACGCCTGCCTTTAATCTCTCAAGGGCGGATAGCTTTCCTTCGTAATACCAAAACTCATCCGTTACAAAATGCTTGTACGTATTCGTCATGATCGGCATCCAAAAATCAATATTCTCCATGGCAATCGTTTTGAACATGGAATGTCCCCCATGCCCATGAACATCTATCAATCCGGGCAATATGCACTGATGGCTGCAATCGATGACTTTTACTGCCTCATACTTCCATTTAAGTTTTTCGGTCGCATCTACAGCTAAAATCCTTCCTTGATGTATGGCGACGGCGCCATCTAGCAGAATTCTCCTGTTTTGATCCATGGTAATGACGGTCCCATGGATTAGCAGTAAATCTATCATACTTTCCCCTCCTAATTGAGAAGACAGCATAACATCCTTATGCTGCCTTCCTTTTGTGATGAATTCCTACTTCACGGTTACGTTATCAAGCATTAAATAATTTGCCGGATTCAGCCAAAGCCCTTTAACTGTCCCGCCATATACGGCCAAGTGTTCATAGTTACGGATAGGAACATATGGAACTTCTTCTCTTTCAATTGCCTGTGCCTTCGAATATAGTTCCTTACGTTTATCGCCATCCGATTCTTTACGTGCATTTTCAATCAATTTATCCACTTCCGGATTGCTATAGAATGAACTATTTCCCGCAGCACCTTGGGATTTACTATTGAAAAGATTGAATTGATTATAATCTCCATCCCCGGTAGCATTGCCCCAGCCGCCTATCGATACCTGGTGCTCGCCCTTGGCTGTCGCATCAATGTAAGCCCCATACTCAAGGACTTGAATCTTGACCTTAATTCCAATTCCTTTTAACTGGGATTGAATCACCTCGGCCATATTGATCCTTTCCTTACGGTCACTCGTCGTCAGGGTAAACTCCAAACCATCCTTGACCCCCGCTTCAGTCAAGAGCTTCTTCGATTCATTAATATCATAGTCATAGCCTTTTATATTCGGATCATAACCAAACACCTTTGGGCTCATTGTTGAATTTGCCCTCGTGCCAACGTCGTTATAAACCCCTTTGATGATGGAATCGACCTCGATGGCATGAGCGACCGCCTTACGGACCCTTACATCATCAAAGGGCTTTTTCTTAACATTGAAGCTTAAGTATTCAACGGCAAGTCCCTCCGTGCGATATAAATCCATCGTGCCCGACGCTTCGATCCTATCAATCTCCGTCACTGGCACTTGATCGGTCACATGCGCTTCACCCGTTTCAATCATCGCAATCCTCGTGGCATCTTCAGGGACCACCTTGAATACCACCCCATCAATCTTAGGCTTATCCCCCCAATAGTCCTGGTTTTTCGAAAGGGCGATTTCTTCACCAGGCTTCCACGATTTAAAAACGAATGGACCTGTCCCAACCGGGTTTTGCCCGAGTTTGTCACTATTTTCCTTAATCGCTTTAGGGCTGATGATGCTTCCTTCATTACTGACTAAAATCGATAACAGCGGAGCATAAGGATATTTCAGCTTGAATTGTACAGTCGTTTCGTCAATCACTTTAATTTCCTTGATCATTTCCAACTTACCAGCCTGCGGAGAAGCTGTTGCCGGATCCAGTATCCTGTCGAAATTGGTTTTCACCGCTTCGGCATTGAATGGAGCTCCATCATGGAATTTGACTCCCTCCTGCAATTTAAACTCCCAAGTGACATCATCCAGTTGTTTCCACTCTTTTGCGAGCAGCGGTTTAGGATCCATGTTCTTGTCAGGAACGACCAATGTTTGATAAACCTTTTCATAAACGACGTTTGCAGATGGAATGTCTGTTATGAAATGGGGGTCAAGTGTGGTCGCGTCAGATAAGCGCGCGACGATCAGCGTACCTCCTTCTTTCGCTTTTTCTACTGTTTCCTTACTGCCGGTTTCTTCTGTTGCACACCCTGATAAAACGGATGAGATGCCCAATAAAGAAGCAAAAAGCAACCCAATCATACCTTTTCTCATTCTATTTCCTCCCTTTTTAACCTGCCTTTGTTTCTCCAAGTAACTTACAGCTATGAGTACATCGGGCTTACTGTAAATTATAAAAAAAAACCGAATTTTATATTTTCAGAATCTTTACTCTTTTTTTAATTATCTTTACTGCTTTTCCGCATCATATTTACTTCAATCCTTTTTTTGAATAAATTGAATGAAAGAAAAGGAGGAAATCCAATGAAGCCAGAGGTCGTCATCAATAATACCGAATTGAATGTAAAAGAAAGAAAATCTCCGAAACTAAGACACTGGAAAGCCTTTTATAAAAAATTCAAGCGAAATAAATTGGCATTGGTAGGCGGGTACATCGTACTTTTTTATATTTTATTGGCTATCTTTGCCCCTTTGATCTCACCGCAGGATCCCTATGAAATTGATTTGGTCAACAAACTCCAGACTCCATCAGCCGAACATTGGATGGGTACGGATGATAAGGGAAGGGATATTTTAAGCAGATTGTTATATGGAACACGGCTTTCATTAACGGTTGGGTTTGTCTCTGTTTTCTTCGGGGCGTTCATTGGCATACTCCTCGGGTTAGCAGCTGGTTATTACGGGAAATGGATCGATACCGTCATTATGAGGATTGTCGATGTGCTGCTGGCTTTCCCGGGAATACTGCTTGCTCTTGCCATCATTAGTGCCCTTGGTCCGAGCTTGATCAATGTTATGGTGGCGGTCGGCGTCTTTTCGATACCGATGTTTGCCCGGATTGTACGCGGTTCCACACTGTCAGTCAGGAAGCTGGAATATATCGATGCCATTCGTGCATTGGGAGCGACTGACTTCACGATCATATGCAAGCATATTTTTCCGAATATTCTATCACCCGTCATCGTACAAGCTACATTACGTCTGGCAACGGCCATTCTGTCGGCAGCCGGATTGTCGTTCCTGGGACTGGGAGCCCAGCCGCCCTCACCAGAATGGGGAGCGATGCTGAGCAGCGGACGGGATTATTTGTTCAGTGCCCCCCACATCGCTTTGTTTCCGGGGATAGCGATATCAACACTGGTACTTGGTTTCAACATCTTCGGGGACGGACTTAGAGATGCCCTGGATCCAAGAATGAAAAAATAAGGAGGAGAGAAAATGTTCGTATTCATTATCCGGCGGGTACTTCAAACGATACCGGTATTACTGGGAGTAAGTCTTGTTGTTTTCCTCATCATGCAAATGGTCCCGGGAGATCCGGCAACACTGCTTGCAGGTGAAGGAGCGACTAAAGAAACGATTGAATCGCTGCGGCATGAGCTTGGCTTGGATCGTCCAATCCTCTATCAGTATGTTGACTATGTCCTTCATGCCGTTCAAGGTGACTTTGGGGAATCACTCCGAAGCAGCCGCCCAGTTTTGGACGAAATCATGGTCCGCTTGCCCATCACCCTTGAACTGGCACTTGCCAGCATATTCATAACCGTTGTGCTTGGAATGATCGCAGGAATCATCTCGGCCACCAAGCAATACTCGGCAGCTGACATTTCCATCATGATCGTTGCTTTATTGGGAATCTCGTTACCTAGTTTTTGGCTGGGTCTCATGCTTATCTACTTCTTTTCCGTGAACCTTCATTTGTTTCCGGTTTCAGGTTGGGGAACCTTCAGCCACATGATTCTCCCTGCCATAACCCTTGGGGCCGGCGGAGCGGCCATCGTTGCCAGGATGACCAGGTCGAGCATGCTTGAAGTCGTTCGCCAGGACTACATCCGGACCGCGAGAGCCAAAGGATTGAAAGAATATATCATCATTTATAAACACGGCCTGAAAAATGCACTCATCCCCGTCATTACCGTCGTTGGCCTCCAGTTCGGTGCACTCCTTGGCGGCACGGTATTGACAGAGTCCGTTTTTGCCATCAATGGACTTGGAAGATTGATAGTCGATGCAATCAGGACGAGGGATTTGCCGATGGTCCAAGGCGGGGTCCTCATCGCTTCCGTCATCTTCGTATTCATGAACTTGGCAGTGGATGTCCTCTATCGGTACTTTAACAAAAGAATAGACTTGAACTAAGGAGGTATGATGATGATGAATCAGGATGCTGATAAAATACTGGAGGTAAAAAATCTGCAGACCCACTTTTTCACTGATGAAGGAACGAGTAAAGCAGTCAATGGGATCAGTTTCTCCCTCAATAAAGGGGAAACGCTTGGAATCGTCGGGGAGTCGGGAAGCGGGAAAAGCATAACATCGCTCTCATTGTTAAGGCTCATTCCATCGCCACCCGGCAAGATTGCCGGCGGCAGCATCCTTTTTAAAGGGGAGGATCTGCTTACAAAGTCTGAAAAACAGATGCGGTCCATACGCGGGAATGAAATTTCGATGATTTTTCAGGAGCCGATGACGTCATTGAATCCCGTATATTCAGCGGGCGAGCAAATTGCGGAAGCGATCCGGCTCCATCAAAAGCTGGGAAAAAAGGAAGCATGGGATAAAGCCGTCGACATGCTTCGGCTCGTCGGGATCCCTTCACCTGAAAAGAGGGCAAAACAGGAGCCGCATGAGCTAAGCGGCGGAATGAGGCAAAGGGTCATGATTGCCATGGCACTTGCCTGCCACCCTGAGGTTTTAATAGCCGATGAACCTACAACAGCACTGGATGTGACGATCCAAGCCCAAATCCTCGAACTGATCAAGACGCTGCAAAAGGATTTCGGGACGGCTGTCATTTTGATTACACATGATTTGGGTGTCGTATACGAAACCTGTGATCGGGTCGCTGTCATGTACGCAGGGAAAATCGTTGAATACACCTTGGCCAAGGAAATATTCACGAACCCTAAACATCCTTACACCATTGGTTTATTGAACTCCCTTCCCCGTCTGGACATGGACCAGGAAGAACTGACCACAATTCCCGGGACCGTTCCAAGCCCTTACAACATGCCCAAGGGATGCAGCTTCGCTCCCCGCTGTGCACATGCGAAGAGCATTTGTGAACAAGCCGTACCGGATCTCCAGGCCATCGGCCCAAGCACGGAGGTCAGCTGCTGGATGTTCACCCCCCAATGGGAGAAGGCATATGAAGCTCAAGAGAAGGTGGGGATTTAATGATGGGTGTACAAGCTGCAGAGAAAAAGGTTCTGCTTAAAGTGGATCAATTGAAGCAATATTTTCCGATCAAGGGTGGATTTTTCGGAAGGACCATCAATCATGTAAAAGCCGTTGATGACATTACCTTCGATATCAAACAGGGTGAAACCTTAAGCATCGTCGGCGAATCCGGCTGCGGGAAATCGACTACCGGAAGGGCCATCCTTCGATTGGATGAACCGACGAGCGGGAGCATTCACTTTCAGGATAGGGATTTACTGAGTTTAGGCAAAAAAGAAATGCGGCGTACCAGGAAGGATCTGCAGGTTATTTTTCAAGACCCCTTTGCCTCCCTCAACCCAAGACAGACGATCGGCAAAATTCTCGGGGAAGCTTTGGCGATTCAAAATGTAGTCCCTAAAGAAAACCGGAAGAGCCGGATTGAAGAATTATTGGGACATGTCGGGCTGAGACCTGAATCCATGGAAAGATACCCGCATGAATTCAGCGGCGGCCAGAGACAGCGGATCGGGATTGCGCGGGCTCTGGCCGTGGACCCCAAATTGATCATATGTGACGAAGCTGTATCTGCACTGGATGTCTCCATTCAAGCGCAAGTGCTGAATTTATTAAAATCCTTGCAGCGCCAATTCGACCTTACCTTTCTTTTCATTTCGCATGATTTAGGTGTGGTCAGACATATCTCGGATCGGGTCATGGTCATGTATCTCGGAAAAATAGTCGAAATAGCCGATAAAAAGTCCATTTTCGAACAGCCGCAGCATCCATATACAAGGGCATTGCTATCGGCCATCCCAGTACCGAATCCTGTACATGAAAGGGAACGGATCCTATTGACGGGTGATGTCCCGTCACCCATCGACCCGCCAAACGGCTGCCGCTTCCATACACGGTGCCCGTTTGTACAGGATATCTGCAAAACACAGCTGCCCGAACTGAAACGATCGGCACAAAACCATCAAGTGGCTTGTCACATTGTGTCTTAAGCTGTAGATTTCCGGAGGGGTCTTTAGTATGATACTAATAAACAGAATCATTCAAGTTATTTAAAAATATAACAAGCAGAGGTTCTCCATGCTAAGTTACGAGGGATTCACGTTAATTATCATGCTCTTCATTTTAGCTCCCATCATGGGAGCTATCGCTCTTTTATTTCTATTCATATTCGAGAAAAGGATCGATCTTCTTGAAAATAAAAACAAGGAGATCCGCCTGGAGCAAGCACTGCAAGAAGCACAATATAATAAATTGAACCAGCAGATCCAGCCGCACTTCTTGTTTAATACACTGAATGTCATTCTGGGCTTGGCCCGCCTGAACAGGACGGCAGAATTGATACGGGCCTTAGAGGCTTTTTCGCAATTCCTGAAATTCAAGTATAAAGCATCGGAACCATTGATCCCCCTTTCTCAGGAAATCCAGTATACCCAGCATTATCTCGACATCCAGACCCTTCGCTTCGGTGATCGGCTCAAGATTGATATGGAGTGCCCGGAACCGTTATCAACCGCACTGGTCCCCCCTTTCATTCTCCAGACCTTGGTGGAGAATTCATTTAAACACGGGTTGGAAAAAAAAGTGGGTGAAGCCCTGCTGCATATCCGGTTCTATCTGGAATCGCAGATGGTGTATCTGGAAGTGGCGGACAATGGATTGATGGGAAATGAATCTTCCGTTACGGACGATGGCGGCCATGGCCTCGATAATATCCAAAAACGTTTATATTTGTATTTCAATGACCGTGCACAATTGCATATAGCTTCCAATGAATCGGGAACAAAGGTAGAGGTATCATGGCCGCTGGTTTTTGATAGGAAAATGGAGGAGGCGGAGGAATGAATGTATTATTAGTTGATGACGAACCATTGGTCCTTGAACAAATGGAATATATGATTCAGTCCATATACCCTTTTTGGAAATTTCACAAAGCTGCTGATGCTTGTCAGGCACTGACCCTCAACCAAAATCATAAAATCAACCTCGCTTTCCTGGATATTAATCTGCCGGGGAGATCGGGTCTTGAATTTGGTGAAGACCTAAGGGCGCTGAACAAAGAAGTCGAAATCATCATGGTGACCGCGCATCAAAGTTTCGATTATGCCCAGCAATCCATCAGGATAGGCGTGGTTGATTATTTAACGAAACCTGTAATAGAAAGCGATTTGCATAAAGTCCTTGCCAAGTATGACAAAAGGGAATCTTCCCATAACTATTCAACACTTATTCACCATTCGCTTTCATTCATTCATGAAAACTATGCCGAAAAACTCTCCCTTTCGGACATCGCCCGTGAAGTGCATACCAATCCGACTTATTTAAGCAGGAAATTCCATGAAGAAGTCGGCACTTCGTTTTCGGAATATTTAATCCATTATAGAATAAAGGCCGCAAAAAGGGCCTTGACCAATAACACCAGCTGGAGCATATCAGACGTCGCTGAAAAATCGGGTTTCAATAGCCAGCATTATTTCAGCACTTTATTCCGGAAGATAGAGGGAATCACGCCCAAGGAGTTCCGCGAGAAAGGAAAATGAACATTGCGATCACGTACATTTCAAGAATACGTACAAGGCCCCATTCAAATCGGGATGGGCTTGGGGATCATCTCCCTCCTGGCACGCTGGGTGACAGGCACCACAATATTATCCTCCCCTGAATCGATGGTGAAGTATGGAGTTTTCGGGGGAATCGGATACGCCCTGATGGGAGCGATCGCCCTGTTCATGTTCAGCTTCATCGGGAAGAGGGTCCGGCAGGATTTCCCCGAGGGCTTGACCATCGGGGACTATTTAAAAGCCCGGCTCCATCCCCTCGGATATTGGATATTGATCGTGATCCTGGTCATAACCAGCTTACACATTTTATTCATTCAGGGAATGGCCGCGTCCACCCTATGTCAGTTTCTTTTCGATACGCCCCTCTATGTCGGGCTGTTCTTTTTTTTCGCCTTCTGTGTCCTTTATGCTGGATTGGGCGGGTTAAAGCTCATTCATGGATTCGCCGCTTTTCAGGTCATATCCATGTTTGCCGCAGTTATCTTGATTCCTTTATACTTTTTCGTCAAGGAAGGGATTCAGCCTGTTTATGATGGGATTCGTTTATACCATCCATACATGCTCGTAATCAATAAGTATGATCTATGGAGTTTTCTTTTTGCAGGACTTCTTGTCGGGTTCGGCCAGTTTTTCTTTGACCTGACTTCGTGGCAGCGATTATTCATGATAGAAATGAAAAAGGTTCGATTGACATTCTCTTTATCCGGCCTTATATGGATCATATTCCCGCTCTCCTTTTCATCCCTGTTCATCATGGTAATCTTTACGGGCGGCTTCACTGATATACACTCGATTCTGGCTGGATTGGCAAATAAAATAACGACACCATTCTTTTTCATCCTTTTTGTGCTCTGCGCCATCAGTGCAATCACCTCAACATTCGGTGCCTGCCTGCATTCATTGGTAAGCCTGATCGTAGCCAATATACTTGAACCATTACAAACAGAAAAAAGCGACCAGCAAAAAATAAGGATGGCCTGCCTGCTTTCGATCTGTATTGGAGGATTGGTTTTCGTTGCTACACTCTTCTATTCCCCAAACCTATTGGAGCTCTTATTTTATTCAGGCAATATATATTCAGCATTGCTGGCTCCAATCCTGGTTATCGTATTCAGTAAAGGAAAAGTCGCTGATTACATACCGATAAGCGCGGTCCTGGCGATTGTGGCTTCATACATCATCCAGCCTCATGTAAGTGAATTCCAAAGCATATGGTTCAGCGGATTGGCTTCATTGACGATCCTGTTGATTTGTACGATCCTAACCCTCATCAAGAACAAATGGAGGATCGTGAAAACAAAACCATGAATACGGCCACCCCCCATTCATTATGCATGAATGGGGTTCTTCTTTAATCTCGTAAAAACTTAGCTAGCCACCTTCCTGAAATACCGATAAACCTTTTCTAGCTTTTGCGTTTGTTTCCCCTTTGGGCTTTCCATATTACCGAATTCGAAAAACTTCACTTTCTTGATCCCGACAAAATTGAATAGTGCTCTTTTCATCAATATTTTATGCGCATCATTCAACCAGAGAAGCGGATACTTTGCAGGTCCCTTCATCGTGGACACACATACGACCGACTTTCCTTTCAGAAGGCCTTCCGGGAACAAGCCCTTTTTATCCCTGTAGGCAAAATTCGCAGAAAATAATTGATCGATGTATCCCATCAGCATGGCCGGTGGCCTCCCCCACCAGATCGGATAGACAAAGACAATCTTGTCGGCCCAAATAATTTGATTTCTATATTTTTCAAACTGAGGATCACGATACATATCACGCCTTCGTTTATGCTCATTGAACTCCAAGAGCGGATTGAAGCCCTCTTCATATAAATCCAAGACCTGCAGCCCCTTTATGTTCGGGTTCTCCTTACTTCCTTTGACGACTTTTTCTAAAAAAGCATGGCTTAGGCTTTTATGATTTGGATATGTGTAGATGACCAGCATGTTCATGACGTACCCCCTATTTACTTATCATTTGATAACAATCATATAACACCATCTTTTTTATTGTCAAATGATAATTGTATTTTGATAATATTTTTGATATCTTCTCAGTAAGAGGTGAAAGTTATGGACAAAAAAGCTCTTTTTGAAAAAATGGTCACATTTACAACTTCCGTACATCAAGTGACACATGAATTGACACAAAACGCCAAATCCGATTCCATCACGCCGGTACAATATAAAATTCTTGAATATATAACCGTCAGTCAGCCTGTCACACCAAGTGAAATCAGTGACTGTCATCATATCTCCATGCCTAACACGAGCCGTGAACTGAAAAAATTAAGCGAAAAGAATTTAATTGAAAAAATAAGTGATTCGGAAGATAGACGGAAACAATACATCCGACTCTCCAAAGAAGGGGAAATGATGATGAAAGAGGCTTTTGCAATCGTGGAATCCCGTTTTCAAAGCCGGCTGCAACATGCATCAAAGGAAGATTTAGCGGAGATTGACCGTGCCATGGACATTCTTCAAACAAAACTTTTTTACTGATGAACACAAAAAGGGCCCCCGCAATTGAAGTTGACGAAGAATCGTCTTCAATCGCGGGAGCTCTTACATTATCTCCATGCATGTTTTATGATCAGGTACCGCAAAAAGTCCGGTAAGGTTTTGTTGACTCAGGCAGTGCGGCGTATTCTGCCTGTTTTTCGCAGTGTGCATAAGGATTTGCAAGAACATCCAACAGCCGTTCCATCACGCTGTAGTCCTCTTGTTCCACTGCCGCCTCCAACGCCTCTTCCACCCGGTGGTTCCGCGGAATCACTGCAGGATTGCTGTTCTGCATCAACTGATTCGAAGACTCTTTCGATTCCTTCTGCCTCCCTAGTCTCGCCTGCCAAAGCTCCTGCCACTGGGCGAATTCCGGTGTCCCGAAAAGGACCGTATCCTCCATTTTATCAAAGGTCAGAGCACGAAAAATATTAGTATAGTCGGCACCATGCTTCTTCATCATACTGAGGATGCCATTAACAAGGGCCTCATCCTGAGTCTCTTCGTTGAATATCCCCAGTTTCGCCCTCATTCCCGCTAACCAATTGGAGTGATACAGATCATTAAAAACGGAAATCTTTTCTTGGGCCAGTGTAACGGCCTGATTCTCGTCATCATGCAACAGCGGCAATAGGGATTCAGCGAACCGTGCAAGATTCCAACCCCCAATTACCGGCTGGTTACCATAGGCATAGCGCCCTTGCCTATCAATTGAACTGAATACGGTTGCAGGGTCATAGGCATCCATGAAGGCGCAAGGGCCATAATCGATGGTTTCCCCGCTGATCGTCATGTTGTCGGTGTTCATCACTCCATGAATGAAGCCGACCAGCTGCCATCGGGCAATGAGCTCAGCCTGACGCTTGACCACTTCCTGCAGCAGCGAAAGATAACGGCTTTCATCTGCTTCAATGTCTGGAAAATGACGCTCAATGGCATAATCGGCAAGTGTCCGTAGTTCCTCGATCGTGCCCCATTTTGCAGCGAATTGAAAAGTTCCGACACGAAGATGACTCGAAGCTACACGGGTCATGATGGCACCGGGCAGCCCTGTTTCACGGATCACCGTTTCACCGGTCGTCACCACTGCCAGACTTCGGGTGGTAGGAATGCCGAGCCCGTGCATCGCCTCGCTGATGATGTATTCGCGCAGCATCGGTCCAAGTGCAGCCCGGCCATCGCCCCCGCGGGAATATGGCGTTCTTCCTGGACCCTTCAGCTGGATATCGACCCTCCCGCCTTCTGGCAACACCTGCTCGCCAAGCAATATCGCCCGGCCGTCCCCTAACATGTTAAAATGACCGAATTGATGCCCAGCATATGCTTGGGCAAGAGGCGAAGCACCTTGCGGGATCTCGTTTCCGGCAAACACCGCCACACCATCTTCACTTTGCAGAGACTTCACGTCCAAACCAAGAGAATCCGCCAAACCCTCATTGAGAATGATCAACTCCGGTGAACGTACAGGAGTCGGGTTCGTGCTCGTGAAAAACTTTTCCGGTAGACGTGCATAGCTATTGTCTAAATTCCATCCTGTTTCATTAGTCATGGTTTCTCCTTTTCTTATTTTGACTTTTTTATAAAAGATATTTCGCTCAAGATTCAGTTAAAACACGCGATAAAACTAAGTTGCAGTCCATTTTTTAATGTCTGCTTCTAACAATTAATTATACCTTTTTTGCATAAAAATGGCTCTTTTAAAGTCGTGTTAAATCCATAACCTCCCGGGATTTGATAAACCGATTGCGGTTCCTTAGAATGAAAAAAAGCAGGTACCCTTAATGGGTTCCTGCTTCAGACTGTAGACAAACCCGATGAAAATCATTCCACCCGAGGCACTCGCTTTACTCCTGCGGGGCCTTCCCTAGACGCGCTTATCCCGCAGAAGTCTCGCGCCTTCCGTTCCAATCAATTTTGTTCCATTTGCCTATAAACTCAAGTACGCACCCTTTAGGTCCCTGCTTCTTTTCCTAAGATGCCAATAGTTAATTCCATTATGAAACATTATGCATCAAACAAGCCTGCCATTGATTCGGCAGGCTTGTTTCTTCTCTTCTTATTGGTACCATCCTCCACCCATTCAAGGATATGCTTAATTCAGTAAAGTCAGGCTGATAAAGGCAATGCCAAATATACAGTACAGAATGAGGGTAAAGGGCTGGGGAAAAATAATATATACGATCATACTGATGATCATCAGCAGGATGCTGAAGGCATTTATCCTATCTCTCCACATACTCACCTTTGGTCAACTCCTTTTCCACAAGCGTAAGGTACATTTTCATCGCAAACTTCTTCCGGTGCTGCCTGGCCGGCTTTGAGGAACCACTTCTCCCACAGTCAAAGCGAACATCAGCAAAAATAGAGTTTCTTCTTCATCCTTCGTTCCTCTTTGTTATAATGGCTGTGTGCCTAATTTGGATTTTTTTCATTTTTCGTTAGTAAGTAAGCGACTGATAATTTATAATTATAAAATTGAACCCACTAAACAGCCATGTAGCCAAAATGATAAATTCATGAAAATAATTTAAATTTTCAGATTTTTTAAGGGGTATGAAGTGAATGATCTATAAAACTTTCAAGGTTGTATTGAGGACCATGCACAAAGGCCAAACCGAGGAATTCGCCTATGTATATGAAGGGAAAAGCCTGCTGATCGGCCGGGCAAGCCAGCACTCCAAAGCTGATTTCAGGCTTTACAATGACTTTGTTTCCAGGGAACATTGCCGGATTTATATGGAGGAAGGGCAGCTCCTCATTGAGGATTTGGCAAGCAAACACGGCACCTCCGTGAACCAGATGCCGCTCGTACCGGGCAATCCCTGTCACATTGAACCGGGGGATTCGATTACGTTGGTCAATGGATTGATTGAATTCATAATCTCCATCGACAACGATTTAACAATGGATTTCACGCCGGTGAACCCCGCCGAATTCCTGCAAACCGTCGCTATCAATGAGCACCTTCAGACCGTGATCATCAATGAAGAAGCACCCATTAAAATGCCGACCAAGGAATTCAATTGCTTTAAGCTGCTATATGAAAATTTGGACAACCTTATTTCAAAGGAAGAAATTGTCCAGCAAGTCTGGCCAGAGCGAGTCGGGGATCCCGAGCAAATTGTGACGGCAGAGGAAATCGCTTCACTGCTGTACCGCGTCCGGAAACGATTAAATGGGCACTTTGCAATAAAGGCCGTCATTCAAAAGGGATATTATATGGAATCCATCCATTCATTCAATTTATCGGACTTATCATGACAATCATTCGAAAACATGAAAAAAGCATTGTGGATAACAATGCTTTTTTTCATGCTTATATTGGATATGGAAAGTGTATATGTCCACGGTCCATTATCATTTCTTTGGCAAATCCAGATTAGTGAATTCATCGACTGGAACGATGTCTTCTTCCATATCCATCACCTTCAGCACAACCCGGTCTCCTACATTAGTCAACACAACATCAGATAGCGCATTGACACCTGGGTCCACCGAGAACCTCTTGGCATTGCCTTCGACGATTAAATGGAATACGTATCCATTCGAGAGATTGGCATCATTGATCCTCATTACCTTCCCCTTTATTTCTTTCATCTCAAATCCTTTTTGAGGCGTCACACCGCTTACTTTCCCTAAAGAGGCAATCAGTTTTTTATAATTGCGGAAAGCTTCGTCTTTCGTTTTCCCAAAGACCACTTGGGGATTATCGCTATTGGCATAAACGATCGCCACACCTTGGAACTTGCTGCCCTTTGTAACCGGAATCACATATGTGGGAGCACCGTAGATCGTATAGAAAATTCCATTAGTGGCTTTCCAGCCTGGATATTTGGACAAAAACTCACTCGCATTCGCGTTGGATTTTGCTTCCTTTCCGGTCAGAACGGACGTGACGCCTTTGTAGTACGTCATTTCACCGGTTTTGGCATTGAAAACACCATAACCTACAAGGGTTTTGGAGTTGCCTTTTGATTTAGCCCGGGTAAAGTCCACTACATAAATCAATTCGCCTTTTTCGTTAAACGTAACCTGCATATTATCCTCATTAGGAATCAGGACATCTTTCTTCGGCCCAATCAGGGACTGGTTTTTCCACCCGTGAATATATTTTCCCCAGTAAGTCCAATATTCCAGGGCTGTTTCCAATGTGAATGTCCGATCTACCCATTTAGGTTCTTTTCCTTTTGGATAGTATTTCGTGTCCCCCGTTTCCGGATTCACCAATACCACCCCGTCCACCACGGGACCGCTGCGGTATTTCAAATAATGTCCGACTGAAGCTACGAAGAAGGGCTTTCCATCTTCATTCGGTTCCAAATATGAATCATGGATGATTTTATTCGGATATGCCTTGCGGATGGTCCTTTCCAAATCATGATCAAGGTACTGTGAGGGAGCATACAGCATCTTCCCTTTGACAGTACTTGCCCCTTTATCCGTCGATACGGCGGAAATCAGATTATAACCTGGCGTGTATTCCGCTTTCCCGGCTTTTAAAAAACCGTCCATTTCAATGGGTGATGTATAAGCCAATTCATCATTGATATTGGTCAGACGGTATTCGCCTTCAGTGAAATATGATGCATTTTCTATTTTATTAATCGCCGCATCGCCTTTTGCGTCAGCCATTTTCACTGTAACGAGCGGCATGGTTTTTATATCTTGAACTTCTTCCAGCTCTTTTTTCTTATTGACCTTCGCCAATCCATGCAGATCTGCGGCAAAAGTGAGCGGGTAGAACAGCATGATGACCCATGCGGCAATCAACACGACACCCATCAAACTGTTGAAATGTACGTTCCAAGGTGTTTTTGGCTGCTTTGCCGCTTCATTTCCCCTCCGATTCCGTCGGGTGCTTGAAGATTCAGTGGCCCTGTACATATACATGCTTGAATCGATGATGAGAATGAGCCCGAGAATAATGGCAAAACACGAAAAGAATGCAGCGGCAGTAAGATCCAGCAGCATGATATCGATAACGAAAAACAATATCGCAGCAGAAACTAAAAGTCTCAGCACTTGTTCTATGAAAAAAGGTATATCTTTTTTGGTGATGGCATTCGTCCATCTCTGCGGAATCAAGGAAAGTCCCAATATGGCAAATGGTATTTTCATTAAAATTCCTTTTAAGATGAAACCGAGTAGTGAAAGTATCATGGTTTGAAAAATCTCTCCTTGTCATGTATGTTCCTATTTACCCATTTTACCACTTTTGTGCAACTAATTTACTATTTTTTAAATCTAGCGAAATTACGTCAAAACTATTTGCTCCACCGATGCTACTTTTTCCGATTCAATGTTTATATAGACTCTAGAAAAGAATCGATGCCAAAGGGGGCGAAGCCTTATGATTTATGAAGAAACATACCGATACTTATTAAGAAATGTATCCTCCACTGAATTCGATACGTGTTTGTACGCCTTGCTCCACAGTGATTGGGATGGGGTCATTCAGAGCCCGCTTCATATGATGGCCCGGGGAGTCGGAACGACAGAAAAGTACTTAAGGCAGATCATCCATAAATTCACCGCACCACAAGGATCACTAAAAAAAGTGTTTGTGCCTGTTTATCTAGGTGAAGATGTTTTGTACAAGTTTAACCTTGGTCCTGCAAGTAATCTAGGCTATAACAGGAAGACGGACCGTTATTGCAAAAAGTACCGTTTCTTTTATAGTGCTGCTTTCAAAGCCCTAACGATTCATGGAAAAAGGCTGCTGCTTATGGGTGCCTTCCCGAATGTCCGTTTTGAAGTCTGAAGAAGTACTGTTCGATTATGATGAAATCGTTCCTGATTCCCGCTCGCCATTCACAAGGCAGCGCTTATTGGATGCAGTCGCTGCAATCCATGACGCTTTAGGCCATATCGTAAAGATTTCTTTTGCGAGCAGGGCTTTTTCAAAAAAAGAAATTCTGGTATTCACCTTTACCGAAGGCGTCTTGGATGAGTATAAGGAAAATAGGGCGGAACGGACATTGTTGCGGAGAACGATTTTTAACTCTGGCTACCTTGGGCATATCAATGATTCTGTATGCAGGGAATTGGAACGGGTCGGCAAATATATTTTCCGTTCATTTCTGCAAGAAGCGACGAACATCTCCCATGATATCCAAAAGGAACTGCAGAAGTTAGCCCGTTTCATCTATTCTCATTCCCTTAAGAAATTTGGCCAGGCCCTACCTGCCAATAAGCAGTTGCTTCTAGCCCCAAAACAAGCCTCTGCTTATTTAAGCAAAATCATGTACAATGAAGCATTGGAACAGATGGTCAAGTATGCCCACCAGGCAGAATCCATCAAAAGCCTGCTTGAACGCGACCATTTTCATAGAAACATCTCCGAGAAAGCTCTCCGCCGGGAAGTGAATGATTTGGAAATGGCTGAACATATCGAGCCCATTCTCCGTAAATACCATCAAGCGGACTTCATCCGCCATGTGCTGAACGACTGGTGCGAAACATGGCTCATTTCCCGTGTAAAGACAGTGACAGATGAATTCCGGGCGGAGGGAAAAGGGAAAAATACCGAAGATAAACAGGTCGCGGCCGAATATATGGCCCGCATTAGAAACGATACATATGGCCAGTTGGACAGGCTTCTGACCTTGCTTCTCCAATTCGGCAATCATGCAGTGGCCCCGGACGTCCGGAACTTCCCACTCACAAAGAAAAAGGAAACCCTCCAATCCTATTTCGCGATCCAAAAGGAGCGTCTCGATGTTCTCTCCATTTCGTCTTAAAATAGTATGTTTTCCAAGAGAACGGATCCGTTCTCTTTTTTTTGCTTGTAACAAATGCCGACTGTGAATTGCAGAATGACGATTGTGGTTTGGTGATTGGCGCACTGTGGATTTCTCCTCTGGACTCGTGTATTGCATATGGCTTTTGTGGATAAGGGGACTTGGGAAGCAAGTTGTTTTGACGGCAGGCCATAACACTTGTAATGGCAGGGGCATTTATTATGGAGTTATTCCAAGGGTCTAAGTATGGGTTTATATAAAGGAACTGAAAAAGGTTTTAATCATCAGTATGAATAAGGGGTTGAATCTCGGCAGACAAACAGGCCCCCATTTAGAATGGAAAGCCCTCATGATTTGTTATGGTATTAATAATAGTTTCCCCGAACTTTTCCTGCTTTCAAGAAGTCGATGTGCATCCGCCCCATTTTCTAACGAAAAAAGAGTCGGTTCTTTGATGTGGATTTCCCCTGACAGAATCCATTGGAACAGCTCTGCTGTTCTTCTTGTCCGTTCTTCATGGGTAGTCAGGACGTTCCAAAGGTCTCCGCCTATTAATGCCTTGGATGTATCCATTAACATCCTGGGATCGATTTTCTCGGGATCACCGCCTGCCATCCCAAAGAATACGACAGCTCCTCCAGTCTTGGTCGCACGGAAACTATCCATCAAAGTTTGGCCCACTGATTCATAAACGACATCAACGCCTTTACCGCCGGTAACATCCTTAATGGACTCCACCCAGTCCGATCCGTAAAGGAAAACATGATCCGCACCCATTTGTTTGGCAACAGCCGCTTTATCATTTGATGAGGTCAACCCAATGACCTGACCGCCCTTCATCTTGATCATCTGTGTCAGTAATTGACCGACTCCGCCTGCAGCGGCATGGACCAGAATGGTTTCCCCTTCTTTAACTCGATGGCTGTCATGCGTTAAATATTGGGCAGTCAATCCTTGAAGTAAAACGGAAGCGGCCGTTTCGAAGGTAATGCCCTCAGGCAGAGGCAACAGCTTATCAGCTGGAACTGAAACCAGCTCCGCATTGGCATGGGGAACATCAGCGAACCCGACACGATCTCCTGCTTTCACATGATGGACATCTTCCCCGGCATATTCGATGACCCCTGCCCCTTCATACCCTAGAATGAATGGGGGATCACCCACCAAATGATAATTCCCTTTTCTTCTATATACATCAGCAAAATTCAATCCAATTGCTTTCATTCGAACGATCACGGCTGATTTTGAACGTTCAGGTTCTGCAATTTCCCTTACAGACAGAACTTCCGGCCCGCCGAAATCATCAAAGACAAGTGCTTTCATCATCCTAACTCCCTTCAATGTATCTTCATTCTTTAAGATATAGGATGGACCCTTCGATGGCAAGAAACACAAAAGACCGCCCAGCCATTAAAGGCAGGAGCGGTCACTACGTTTACTCAATCTGTATTGGAACCAGGACCGTTCTTTCGTTTATTTGCAGAATATTCCTTACCGTGTGCTTCATGTTCTGCAATGATATCCGCTTTCGGTATATGGTTATTCTTTTTTGGTGAAGCGATGCGGTTGCGATGTTTTTTTCCCATGATCTATCTCCCCTTTATCCAATGTTTTTTTAAAATTGAACTAATGTTAGCTTGTCCGATTACCACCGATAATACCGGCAAAATAAGCACTTCATAATAAAGGAAAAACCTTTATCGAGACCGAATAGATAGAAAACTGATTTATGAGGAGGAAAAAAAATGTTTCCTGTATTGAACACAGAAAGGTTACGCTTACGGGAAATTCGTGAAAGTGATGCGGAAGCTCTTTTCCAATGCTTATCAAAAGATGAAGTCACCCGCTTTTATGGACAGGATTCATTGGAAAATGTCGAACAAGCCAAGGATATTGTAGCAGCCTTTGCGAAAAACTATCATGAAAAACGAGCCGTTCGATGGGGAATTGAAAGAAAAGATACACGGGAATTGATTG
Organism: Peribacillus sp. S4; assembly: GCF_046715815.1. Taxonomy (NCBI): domain Bacteria; kingdom Bacillati; phylum Bacillota; class Bacilli; order Caryophanales; family Bacillaceae; genus Peribacillus; species Peribacillus sp. S4. Next base: position 4,606,677 of record NZ_CP175708.1, read on the forward strand.
GCACCATCGGTTTTCATGCCCACAGTCCCAAATACAGGCGGGCGGAAATCGGTTATGAAATCCATCCAGCACATTGGCGTAAAGGATTTGCGTCAGAAGCGCTTAAGGAAGCTATCGCCTACGGTTTCAACGACCTTGATTTAACCCGTATCGGCGCGGTCGTTTTTTTGGAAAATCAACCATCAAGTGAGCTCTTGCTTAAGCTGGGTTTCATCCAGGAAGGAGTATTAAGGAGTTATATGTACCAAAACGGGATCCCTCATGATACATATGTCTATTCCTTGCTGAAGTGAAGCCAACTTCTTTGGAAGGTTGCACCTGAAGAAATTCGCGACACTCCTGCCTATAATAGTCAGTCGGCGGAAAGGGGGCGAATTTCCGGTACCAAGATTCGGTTCTGTCCGGAGCATCCTTCCCCCATTCCATTTACTTATTTTGGTAGAATAAAATCGCAAATAATCTTCCTTAATATTCCAAATTACCTACAAAAAAAAGTCACCAAAACATGGCGACTCCCACTTCACGATTTAGGTGACTACAAGATAGTCCTTCAAGGCCTGCTGCAGCGTACCCTTTGTTTCTGCTTTATTATCGAGCTGAATCCCTGAACGGATCATTTTCGTAACAACCTCTGGGCGTAATCCAGTCACCACAGCTTTACACCCCATCATTGCCGTTCCATCAAGGATTTTCATCAAATCAGTGATCATTTCAACTTCGATTTCGATGATACCAGACAAATCCAAGATCAAGGTTTGTATCCGAAGTTTACCTATCTCCATCAATACCTTCTCTTCGATTATCTGTATCCGTGAATAATCGATTGTCCCAATTAACGGAAGGACACAGGTGGTGGAAGTGATGGGAATGATCGGGACGGATAGATTTTCCACCAAGTTTTGCTGAGCGAGAATCAATTTGTCTTTGTAATCGGAGTAACTGACGAAAAAGGATTTAAGAAATTCATCAACCTTTTCATTCACTATTTTTTCTAAATCAAAAAAGACCTTGGAATCCTCAATAAACGCTTTCTTTTCTTGTTCGAACTTATAAAAAAAGGTCCAAAGCGTTCTGCGGAGGGCCTGAATCCATTCCAGCTTGAATGAAAGCGTCAAGGAGTGGGTTGCCCACGTAACTCCCTCTTGTTCGGCAAAGGCAATCAAATCCGTTTCATTCTGCTCCACTATATAACGGACGAGCTTATGTGCATTATTCAAAAGGTCGACATTTCCAATCAGAAGGATTTCTTCGATTTTATCCCTGACATTGACCGCTGCTGATAAAAGATATTCTTCAAACTCACTTTTATTCTGCAAAAGGAATTCCATTATTTTATCTTCATCATAAACAAAACTCACTCTTCTCCACTCCCTTTTTGAACATCCAACTGTGATTTTTGTTACTATTTACTTTCTATATGTGTGGAGTTTTTTCCTGCTAATCGCTCATATATTAAAGAGAAGGTGTTGAAGCTGGTTAAATCTCCTCTCCCGAAAAAACATTTTTCGATGCGGAAGAAAAGATCAGATGGGTGGAAGACTTCCCATATTTAATGGCTTCATCGACGAAGTCTTCCAGCGTTTCCATCGAATATGTACTTATTTTAATAAGATAACTGTATTGACCGGCTAACCGGTGGCATTCCAGAACTTCCGGATGGCTCAAGCTAAATTGATAAAAATCTTTGCATCTATCCGTTTCGAATAATATGAATGCCGTAATGCTCCTATCAAGTTTTTCAAGTGATATTTCCGTTTTATACCCCTTTATCACTCCGCTTTCCTCTAATTTATTCACACGTTCTTTCGTTGCTGGTGCCGTTAAGGACACTTCTTGCGCCAGTTCTTTCATGGACATGCGCCCATTATTCTCAAGCAAGGAAAGTATTTTTTTATCCGTTCGATCCATCTCAATCGCCCCCACTTTTTATAATTAACAGAATCCTTTCAAATACATTATAAAATAAAAAGAAATGTGATGAATACGTAATTAATCACATGTATAAAGGAATTTGCTTTTTATATAATTAATTCAAATATAAATAAGGGGGATGCTGTTATGAAAAAAGTATTGATGCTGCTATCCAATGGATTCGAAGCGGTTGAAGCAAGTGTGTTTACAGATGTATTGGGGTGGAATAAATTAGAGGGCGATGGCACCACTGACCTGGTTACGGTGGGACTTCACGAACGATTGAAATGCACCTGGAATTTCATCGTGCAGCCCGAACTGACCCTCGATCAAGTGAACCTTGATGACTACGATGCTCTGGCCATTCCAGGAGGCTTTGAAGAAGCCGGTTTCTATGAGGATGCCTATGATCAGAGGTTTCTTAATGTGATCAAGCATTTTCATAATAAAAACAAAATCATCGCAACCATTTGTGTAGGTTCCCTCCCACTAGGAAAAAGCGGGATATTGAATGGAAGAAAAGCCACAACATACAACCACCCAACCAGTAAGAGACAGGGGCAGCTAAAAGATTTTGGGGCGATTGTCGTGAACGAACCGATTGTCGTCACGGACAATATCATTACATCCTACAATCCATCCACAGCATTCGATGTTGCCTTTACGCTCTTGGAAATGCTCACTTCCAAAGATAATTGTGAACATGTGAAGGAATTGATGGGCTTCCATTAAGAATGTCACTATTGGGATGTTGATTTCCGCTCAAGAAACTCGCTTATCCGCGGGCGGTCGGGGAGTCGCACTTTGTTACAAAATACAGATGGAAATCATACTTGGAGTCGAAGGTAATACTTTAGGTCAGTTGGTTCAAGAACATTATTTAAATACGTTTTCCGAACTCTTTCTCCTACAGTCTTTTTAGAAGGATGAAAACTTGAAACATGGAAGATATCAAAGCAATTATGAAGTACAACGGACCATGAAAGCAGCGGCAAAAAGAGGTACGGAATGGTCTAATTCCAGACCATGATTTTAAAAGAAACCTTTGGTTATGTTTTTTACTATTTTATACGGATGAACCCCTTAAAAGATTGAAGAAATTTGCGACACTCCTGCCGAATAACTGGCTAGCCGAGACCTCGCAGCCGCTTGCGGTGAGGAGGCTTGGCAGACAGTCGGCGGAAAGGGAGGGGTTTTCTGAAATCAACTGAAAAAAAACTGCAGGCAAACTCGTTTTTTTTTCGAGTTGATCTGCAGTCTGGGGTTCCGAGTGAATTCGGAACCTGTTTCACGTTATTTCCAATAAGCCAATGAACGGGTTTTCATGGATGCACGGTACTGTTTTGTTGATTCCGGCAAGGCTTTATTCGTTGCATAATCGATGATGACACCATACCGGCGAATGACATCGAGACTATCCAGCTCGCCATTGGCGAATTTATCTTCCACGCTTTGTATGTTTTCCTCAAGCCTGTTGTTCCTGCTATTTAAGTATGCTTACACAACAATATTATTTATCAGGTGTTTCCGATGTGCCTTCCTCGCTGTTTTTGAGGTAAACTTCAGAAATTCCATTCATACCTTCCATTAGTTGCGTTTTAGTATATTCCATACTGCCAACCAGTTTATGAAGCTTCTTATCATTATTCTCTTCTGTAAGTTTAGATTCTGGATCAGTCACATTTTTTCACCTCCATCATTTAGGATGGCAAATCAAGATGGAAATATGTACGACAGGCGTCGATGGCAGACACCCTCTTACAGTACACTTTAGGTAAAAACAGGTAACTTTCATTAATATCTGTACTTCAAATAAGCAGGAAAAGATGATTTTATGAATCTTTTTTAAAAAATCAGCTGTTTTCAAGCCACTAAAGGGATATACTATAGTTTAGCTTTTATTACATTTTTGTTAGTATTTTTTCTCGTCTCACATTGTGTAATATTTTACAAGTTTTTCTAATTACATCAACAAAATGCTTATTGCAAAGGAGAATTGGATATGTCAGAAACGATTACCCAATCACAAACTGAACAACTTAATGCCCGCCAAAAACAATTAGATGTACTGGACCAATTATTAAAGCCTGAGGTTCAGGAATCATTGAACACTTTAGTCGAGCAGTTACCAAAGCTAACTGAGTTAGTGAATATTTTAACAAAGTCTTATGATTTCGCTCAATCGGTTGCGACTGATGATGTGTTGAAAAATGATACGGTCAGCGCCATTTCGGAGATCGCGACACCTGTGGTCCATTCAGTGAAAGGGCTTGCTGCTAATGCCATCGAGGCTAAGGATCGTGCAGAAGCGAATAATGATGTGATCGGTCTTTTTGGTTTGTTAAGGATGATGAAAGATCCGGAAGCACAAAAGCTTTTCCGTTTCGCCCAAGCATTTCTTGAAGTCTCTGCAGAACGTAAAAACCAAAAATAATTTGATAACTTTCAATCAGTAAGGACGGGGGATTAACTATGTCAAAACAAATCGTCATCTTAGGTGCAGGTTACGCAGGATTACTATCTGCCTTATCCGTACGTGAATATTACAAAAAGGATGAAGTGCAGGTTACAGTGGTGAACCAATTTCCAACGCACCAAATCATCACTGAATTGCACCGTCTTGCAGGCGGATCCATTTCTGAACAAGCCGTTTCCATTCCTTTGGAAAAGCTTTTCAAAGGAAAAGATATCGACCTTGTCATTTCCAAAGTGGAGTCATTCTCGGTCGATAATAAAGAAGTGAAACTTGCCAATGGTTCCACATTATCTTATGATGCCCTGGTTGTTGCTTTGGGAAGCCAAACAGGATTCTTCGGCATTCCGGGACTTGAGGAAAACAGCATGGTCTTGAAATCCGTAAATGATGCTAACAAGATTTACAAACATATCGAAGATCGCATCCGCGAATATTCTCAAACGAATAATGAAGCGGACGCAACCATCGTGATTGGCGGCGGCGGATTGACGGGCGTTGAGTTAATCGGTGAAATCGTGGATCATTTCCCTAAAATCGCCAAAAAGTTCGGAGTGGACTTCAAGGACTTGAAAATCAAGCTTGTGGAAGCTGGGCCAAAAATCCTTCCGGTACTGCCTGATCACTTAATCGAACGTGCCATGACAAGCTTGGAAGCACGCGGCGTTGAATTCCTGACAGGTCTGCCTGTAACGGGTGTTAAAGGAAATCAAATCGAATTGAAAGACGGACAAACGATAACGGCCAATACGCTTGTTTGGACAGGCGGAGTTGCGGCTCTTCCTATCGTAGGCGAATCAGGCCTTGAAGTGGATCGCGGCAAAGCAACCGTCAATGAGTATTTGCAATCCAAATCCCATAAAGACGTATTCGTTGTCGGCGACAGTGCCGTTGCTTTCCCTCCAGAAGGCGGCCGTCCATATGCTCCTACTGCACAAAATGCTTGGCAAATGGGTGAGCTTGTTGGATACAACCTATATGCAGCATTTGAAGGCAAGAAACTTGAAGAATTCTCACCTGTAAACTCAGGTACACTTGCGAGCCTTGGCCGTAAGGATGCAGTGGCAACCGTTGGGGCCAATAACACGTCCCTTAAAGGCCTTCCGGCTACATTGATGAAAGAAGCAAGTAATGTTCGTTACCTATCACACATCAAAGCCCTATTCAGCCTGGCTTATTAATTCATGATCACCGTGACATGTTCACGGTGCATGCCCTTTATTCCCGTTTGGGAGTAAGGGCATTTTTCATATCAAAAAAGGCGGGCACCCGCTGAAAGGGTCCCGCCATATTTCACTCTACATTACTATGTTTGGAATAAGTAAGCTCGTGGCTGATGGACTCGGTTAATGAATAGTCCAAGCATACTGCATCACATAAAACATGTACACATTGATCAAACAAAGAACTTAAAGGCTGGACGCTTTTCGTTTCATGTTCCAAGCGATTTTTCGTTGCTGCCGGTATCACCAAGACCTCATGAGAGACATTCGCCAATTCCGATTGGTCATTCGTCGTGATCGAAAACACCTTGCATCCCACTTCCCTGCCTTTTGCTGCAACTGATATCACACTTTTGGTCGAGCCGCTCCCGCTAATGGCTATGATCAGATCGCCTTTCGAAATAGAAGGGGTAATCGTTTCCCCGACTGCATAGACGTTTAAGCCAAGGTGCATCAATCTCATCGCAAAGGCTTTGGCCATGAAGCCCGATCTGCCTTCACCAACGATGAAGATCCTGGTGTCGGTCCGTAAATTTTTTAGGAGCACATCCGTTACCCCTTCGTCCATTTTGTGAAATACACCGTTCATTTCTTCTAAAATAACCCCAATTTCCTTCTTCAAACTTCCTTCACACCTTTCTTTCCATTCACCGTTTCCTTAAATAGACGGGCAGCTTCTGCTGGATTCTTTGCTTTTGTAATCGCCGAGCCAATGATGATGACATCCAGCCCCTTCCTGACCATTACAGGCAAGGACGAAAGAGTGATCCCTCCTGCTGCAGCCCTCATGGACCCAGCATGATTTCTCATATTGATCATGGCATGACCTGAATTCTCCTGGCTGTCCTTGCTTACATGCTCACAGAATATCGCCTGACAGTAAATCCGTAATTGCTCAAGCCGGGTATCTGATACATTCAATAAATCAATCATGATCTGTCCCTTGTATTCACGCGCTTTTTCCAGGCACTTTTGGATGGTTACATCCGATGCAGCCCCCATTACCGTAGCTATATCAGCCCCACGTTGAAAACAAAGATCCATTTCATAAGCCGCATTGTCCATCGTCTTCATGTCGGCAACGATTTTTTTATCCGGAAAGTGATTTTTCATTTCTTTGATGCTACTCACTCCGAACTCTTTAATCAGGGAAGTCCCCACCTCAATCCAATCAATCGACGCTTCCACGCTTCGTGCCATTTCAATGGCTTCCTCCATATTCATGCGATCCAACGCCAGCTGTATTTTCATGACGAAGCCACCTTCATTTGCTTGACTGACGTAACCGCAGGCTTTTTAACCATCAATGTGAGTAACGCTGAAATCAATAAAGATCCCGCCATGAAAATATAGGATGCTCCAGGCCCGCCGGTCAATCCGTTTAAATATCCGACGAAATAAGCACCTACAAATGAGCCAAGCGCTCCCATGCTATTAATCAGGGCCATTGCTCCGCCTGCCACATTCCTTGGGAGAATTTCAGGAATGATGGCAAAGAACGGTCCATATGGCGCATACATCGCACCGCCTGCAATAACCAACAGGGCATATGAAAGCCAGAAATTCGATGTGCCGAGCATGAAAGACCCGAAGAATGCGATTGCCCCCACAAGCAGCGATGTCCAAACGAACGTTTTTCGATTCAATGTTTTATCCGAAAAATAGGATAGTGCCAGCATCGAAATGACCGCTAACAAATAAGGTCCGGCTGAAAGCCAGCCCGTTGCCACTATATCCATGCTCGACGCTTGTTTAATAATGGACGGCAGCCACATGACGAACCCATAAACCCCGATGCTCCACATGAAGTATTGGATACTGAGGACGATGACCTGCTTTGACTTAAAAGCTTCCCTATAATTTTTCACAGGTTTTAATGCAGCCTGTTCTTTCTGGAGGGTCGCTTCCATATCTTGCTTTTCCTGATCTGTAAGCCACTTGGCATCTTTGGGACGGTCATTGACGACCTTATACCAGATAAACGCCCACAGGACAGCCGGAAGTCCTTCAATGATGAACAGCCATCTCCAGTCGAATGCCTTCAATAGGTAGCCGGAAAGTATCGACATCCACAATACAGTAACTGGATTCCCCAGAATCAAAAAGGTGTTGGCCCGGGAGCGTTCTTCTTTTAGAAACCAGTGGCTTAAGAAGACGAGCATCGCGGGCATAACAGCGCTTTCAACAACACCAAGCAAGAAGCGAATCGGATAGAGCCATGCCACACTTGTCGCCATCCCCGTCAAGGTCGCCAGTCCTCCCCAGAGAATCAAGCTCCAAAAAATCAGGATTTTGGCACTTTTCTTTTCTGCGTAATGTGCACCTGGAATTTGAAAGAAGAAATAACCAAGGAAAAACAGCGCGGCCAGAAAGGAGGATACCCCGGCTGTGATATTAAGGTCTTCCCCCATTCCTCCCGCTACGCCAAACCCATAGTTGGCACGGTCGAGATAAGCGAGACTGTATGTGATGAACACTAAGGGGATCAATCTCATCCACCTTTTTCTCGAAGCTACTTGTAATTGAGACATGATTGAAGCACTCCTTTTTTCATAAAGTGTTCTAGCTCTTCCATATCAGGAAGGCCTTCGTGATCTCCGGAAGACATCACGGCCTTGGCCCCTATTGCATTTCCGCGTAAAACTGCTTCTTCATTCGATGCCCCTTCCAGTAAAGCGCTGATTACCCCGACAGCAAACCCGTCTCCTGCCCCTACGGTATCCACGACTTCCGCTACGGTAAAACCCGGTACCTCCTTCCTTTCATCTTGGGTTGCAAAGTAGGCTCCTTCTTCCCCGAGTTTAATCACCACAAGCTTAACACCGAGTTCGAGGTAGTAACTGGCGATATCCTCTTTGTTGCTGTATCCTGTAAGAATTTCACCTTCCTGAATTCCGGGAAGCAGCCAATCCGCCTCCTCCGCAAACATATTGACGATGCTGATCATCTCCCTTTCATTCGGCCAGAGTGATGGACGCAGATTTGGATCGAATGAAACGGTTACACCCTTTTGTTTCAGATGTTTCAAGACTTGCCATGACAGATCTCTGAAACTGCCGGAAATGGCAGGAGGTATCCCCGTTAAATGCAGGTGCTGAGTTGAAGGGAGTTTCTCCAGGGGAAAGTCCTCCAGGGAAATCTTACTGGCGCTTGAATTCTTCCTAAAGTATTCAACGACCGGATCTCCTTGTTCGACTTTGGATTTTAACTGGAACCCAGTTGGATTGAATGGATCCATCAAAACATGGGAGACATCCACCCCCTCATTTGTGAGCGTTTTCATAATCATGCGCCCGAACGAATCATCGCCCACCTTGCTCATCCATGCAGTTTTAATCCCTAACCTTGACAGGCCAATCGCTACATTGGTTTCGGCCCCTGCCACATAACGCTTATAACGCATGCAATCATCAAGGCTGCCCGAATCCTCAGCGATGAACATCGCCATTGCCTCTCCCATCGTCAGTACCTTAAGCTCGTTCATGGCTGACCTCCTGTTCCATTTTCATAAGTGAAATATAAGTCGCTGCATTTTCCAATGTTACCGGGAATTCAATCGCTACCGGACAAGCGCCATTAAACTTTTCCAATAACTCCATTACCTCAGGCAGCAGCGGCATCGATACCGGCTCAGTCACCCAACCCTCTTTCTCGCGTTTCACTTGCTTTAAATGAATATAGTCCACATATCCCGCTAAACCTTTCGCAGCTTCCATTGGAACTTCTTCTGTATACAGCCAATTGCCCGTATCAAATGTCAATCTTATCGGGATATCGAACTTTTCGGAGCAACTCAGGAAATGAGCGATCCGGTTTACGTTTCCACCGCCAAGCGTCTGATCATTCTCGATGGTGATTTTCATTTCACGGTTTTGCAGATTTTCCACCAAGGCTTCATTCATTCGAAACATATCTGTTTCAAAAAAATCGTAGTTTCCTAGAGGCATCTTCAGCAATTCCGCTCCCAATTCATCCGCTTCCCTTGCCAAGCGTTTAAAACCTATTTCATTCATTTGATGGTTCGAGCCGATCAGGAATTCAGGAGCGGAATAATAAATGTCCAAGTTAAGCTCCCTGCATAAGGCACCCAATTCTTCCAGAGAATCATCCGGCGTCAATAATTCTTTTCTGATTTCGATTCCATCAGCTCCTGCGGCTGCTACCAGTTTTATGATTTCAAGATGTCCGAGCGCTTGAAGCTTTTCGGCCGGTATTGAATTCATGCATACAAAGACTTTCATATTAATCCTCCTGACCCCAAAATGGTATCGGTACCATTTTGTGAGTTAATAAAGTCTTCAAGTTTAGAAGACTTATGATTTTTGTATAAATGGAGTCGTTTTCCTTATATTCAATTTCGCTTGATACGCCATTGTCTGCGCTGGGGAAGCCTGTCCATCAATGCGGCGCAGGATCATTTCCATAGCAGCGACCCCGATTTGGTATGTGGGCTGTTCAATCGTTGTAATGCCCGAATAAACGATGGTGCTCCAATCCGGATTATCAAATCCCATCATTGCTAAATCTTCCGGGACCGACAGTTTCTTTTCTTGTAAAAGTAGAATTAATTTTAATAGCACGACACTATTTGCCGTCAATATAGCTCTTGATACGCCTTTTGAGTCATCTAAAAAATGCTGGAGCTTGGACTCGACATCTTTTAAATCATCGACATTGACCTCATAAACATCACCTGAACTCGGATGGCTGTGGCTCATCAACGTTTGCTGAAAGGATAGCCGCCGCTCATGCCTGGTACTGACATTGCTGGCAGGTTCGCTGAAAAATGCAATTCGTTCATAATTTTGGCCAACCAAATAATTGACAGCTTGTGAAGTAGCCTGAAAATTATCCAATCCTACCGTATCGATTTCAAGATCTGGCACCTTCCGATCCAAAAGGATGATCGGGGTCTTTTGCTCTTGCATCTGTTTTAGCATGTCGTGATTACCGCCAGTCGTATGAATGATAAGCCCGTCGATGCGATGGGATAAAAGCATATCAAAATAGCCTCTTTCCTTCTCTGGGTTATTATCCGAATTGCAAATCATAAGATTATATCCATTCTGGCTGCATATATCCTCAGCCCCCCGAAGGATGGCCGTCGTATATGGATTGTTGATGTCCGCCACGATGATTCCAATCAAATAACTCTTATTGCTTTTGAGCCCTCTTGCCATCGTGTTTGGGCGGTACTCCATTTTGGTGATCGCCAGCTCGATTTTCTTACGGGTCTTGTCAGAGAGTTCATCAAATCTACCCCCTAAATACCGGGAAACAGAGGTCTTTGAAACACCTGCTTCTCTAGCAACATCATAAATTGTAACCTTTGCGTTTTCTTGTTTAACCATTACATTCATCCATTCGCGAATTTTGGAACCGGTTCCATTTTTATAAATATTAACACATTACCAATGAATGTCAATCCATTTTATTCAAATTCTTTTTCTTCCACTGAAAATGCGTAGCTAAGCTAACAGCCTGCTTTTTTCACCGCACTCCTTCATTTCCCTATACTGAAATATATTAATTAAACTGTATAATATAAACAGTTACAGAGAGGGGAAGGCTTTTTTTGATGAAAAATAAATATTCAAAATGGTTACTTGTTGTAGTTATAGGTATGGGTGTTGCTATCGGAGGTTATTGGAATTATTCCAGTATTGCAATTGGAGGCACATCTGATAATGGTATGTGGAAAGCAAATTAAAAGAAAAACTCTGATGAAACAGTTGGCGGATGGATTGGACATCTTCAACAAAAGTCTGGTGGCAAGGTCAAGATAAAAAAAGTAAGCTTTACTGATAATGGAAAAATAGTAGTGGAACATAAGGGATTTACAGAAGGAAAAAGTGAAGATGGCTCTGTTACAAAATTAAATCCGTTATCAACGGATTTTTATTTGGGTGATCCTCCAAAAAAAGAGCATGTGTACAAGCTGCATATTACATGGGAGAAAAAAGGACAGCCCAAGACAGATACTTTTCTTCTAAAATAAAAGAGCTTACGTTCATGCAAGGATATATCTGATAAATTATGGAGCCATTTTGAAACAAAATGGCTCCTTTTATAGACATGGATTACATTTTATTCGGCGTTGAAATGCCCAATAAACTTAGCGCATCCTTCAAAACGATCGCAACGGAAAAAGCGAATGAGAGCTTCATTTGTTTCCATTCATCTTCCACTAAGATTTTCGAATGTGCATAATACTTATTGAATGCACGCGATACATGCAAGCTGAATTTCGCGATTTGTGATGGATCGGCTTGTTCAAATGATTTTTGGACAACGATCGGGTATTGCTCCAGCAGCTGGATGACTGGCCACGCATATTCGCCTAAAGCTTCATATTGGATCGCCTGCTCTTTAAAATCACCTTTTTCAAGCAAGGAGGAAATTCGCGCATATGTGTACTGTACATAGGGGCCCGTTTCTCCATCAAAATTCATCATTTGCTCTAATGAAAAATCAATATCGTTCATGCGGTTATTTTTTAAATCATTAAAGATTACCGCTCCGACACCGACTTGTCTTGCAACCAGTTCTTTCTGTTCAAGCGCTTGATTTTTTTCTTCAATATTGCGCTTTGCAGTTTCGATCGCCTCTGCCAATACATCCGCAAGCAGCACGACTTTCCCTTTACGGGTCGACATTTTCTTACCGTCTTTTAGCATCATGCCAAATGCTACGTGCTGTAAGTCTTTTGACCACTCATACCCCATTTTTTCAATGACGTTAAAGAGTTGTTTAAAGTGCAGGGATTGTTCATTTCCGACCACATAAAATGTTTTCTTTGCCTCATACTGTTTTTTACGATACATGGCCGCAGCTAAATCACGTGTGGCATAAAGTGTCGCACCATCGGTTTTCGTAATCAAACAAGGCGGCATATCTTCCAATTGCACGACATAGGCACCTTCTGAAAGGGCAAGCAGGCCTTTTTCTTTTAGTTCCCCGACAACCGCATCCATTTTATCATTGTAAAATGCTTCGCCGGCATAGGAATCAAAACGGATGCCCAATAAATCATAAATCGTCTCGAATTCTTTTAAAGACGCATCCCTGAACCATTTCCACAATGCCAGTGCTTCCTCGTCCCCGTCTTCAAGCGACTTGAAGCTTGCGCGTGCTTGTTCATTCAATGATTCATCGGTTTCTGCTCTTTCATGGAACTTCACATAGATTTTCAATAATTCCTGAATCGGCGAAGCTTCGATTGCCTCTTTGTTCCCCCACAGCTTATACGCGACAATCAACTTACCGAATTGCGTGCCCCAATCTCCTAAATGATTTATACGCACGGCATTGTAGCCGTTTTTTTCGGCAATGTTGGCCAGTGCATTCCCTATGACCGTAGAGCGTAAGTGCCCCATGGAAAAAGGCTTGGCAATATTCGGGGAGGAATAATCAATCACGACATTTCCCTGTCCAGTCTGCATCGAACCATATTGATCCTTTTCCCTTAATATCGTTTGCAGCACGTTTTCCGTCACCATCTGTTGATTGACGAAGATATTCAGATAACCTCCCACTACGTTCACTTCTTGAATCAACGTACTGTTTAATTGTTGGGCTATTTCCGACGCAATCACCTGAGGCGATTTTTTGAATTTTTTCGCAAGAGTAAAGCACGGAAAGGCGACATCACCTAACTCCATCAATTTCGGCTTTTCCATTAATTTTTCTATTTCACTTGCTGGCATTTCATTGTTCAAAGCAGTTGAAATCAATTCTGCAATTGGTTTATTCATCGTCATTTTCCCTCCTAAACAAAAAAGCCCCCGCCTCTAAATAAGAGACGAGAGCATGAATTCCCGTGGTACCACTCTAGTTGCCACAAATTGCGGCCACTTTCCATTGTCAACGAGGTGACTCCCCGATATTCCCTACTGAACGGTTCAAGAAATTTCTCCAAAGTGCGCTTCATTCATCCGACCTGCATTAGGCTCCCACCATCCCTAACTCGCTTTCCATTTCAAAATGAACTACTCTCTTCATCACAGAATTTTCAATATTATAATTTAATCCATCGTACACAATTTAAAAAAACGTGTCAACAGAATTTAAGAAACAAATCCTAACCAGCCGGTAACTTCATTTTATCCTTGATCGTCGTAAAATACTTCCGTACTGTCCCAATTGTGCCGCTTTGATTGGACGGCTCAATATTGGATGGACCATCGGCTAACAGCCCTAACACTCCCATTTCCCGGCCATTATGGCTGGAAGGCCCATCAATAAGCTCTGGGGAGTATATTCGCTTGCCATCCATTATGCTGCGAATCGAGCAGACTAACTCTTCACCCGGGTTATCCTTCAATAAATAACCACTTACATCAGCCTTTAATGCGAGTTGAAAATAACCAGTCCTTCGAAATGTCGTTAAAATGACCACTTTGCATTCAAATGACCTTAATGCTTCCGCTGCCTCAAGTCCGCTCATTACAGGCATCTCCATATCCATGATACACACATCAGGCCGTAATTGGTGTACAAGAGCCATCGCTTCTTCTCCGTTACTGGCTTGCCCGACAATTTCTATATCTTCTTCAAGATTGAGTAGAGAACTTATTGCCTCTAATAGCATTTGCTGATTTTCTGCAATGACAATTCGAATCATTTTTAAGTTCTCTCCTTTATCGAGTTCCTTATATGAAACAAAGACTCCCCAAATCCGAGGATTATTAAGGGAGTCTGGAATGATACATGAACGTTACAGTTCAGATTTCACTTGAGTGGGAACACTTTTTTTCGTTAAATATTTTATGTCCTTGAAACCGACGAAATTCTTGGATTCCTCATCCCATAAACGGAAACGGAGTGAGCGCAAGCTTGTCGCAAGAGTGATCGTCGGAACGTTCTCTAAAGGCTGCGTATTATTATGCGCCATTTCCAATTTATAGTTAGGCACCCTTGGACTTAAATGGTGAACATGATGGTAACCGATATTGCCAGTAAGGAACTGCATCAGTTTTGGAAGCTTATAAAAAGAACTTCCCTCCACTGCTGCCAATACATATTCCCACTCTTCGTTTTCTTCAAAATAAGAGTCCTCGAATGTGTGCTGGACGTAAAACAGCCAAATGCCGATTGAACCGGAAATCATGAAAATGGAACCTTGTACCAGAAGGAACGACTGCCAGCCTACTGCCAGGCAAAGCAATGCCGCAAAAACGACGATTAATACATTCGTCAAATACGTATTATTTTTTTCCTTCTTTCTAGCACCTTTACGGTTAAATCTATTTTTAAGAAGGAAAACATAAATCGGCCCCAAACCAAACATGACCAATGGATTACGATAAAAACGATAAGCAAAACGAAGTTTAAACGGTGCAGCCAAATACTCATCTACCGTAAGGGTCCAAATATCACCTGTACCCCGCTTATCCAAATTACCGCTTGTTGCGTGATGCACAGAATGCTCATGTCCCCATTGATCAAACGGGAATAAAGTCAAAACACCCATGATCGTACCGACGATTCTATTCGCACGGCGGTCTTTGAAAAATGAATGATGCGTACAATCATGAAAAATGATGAATATTCTCGTCAAGAATCCTGCAGCAAACACAGCTGGGATTAAAGCTAACCAATAAGAAACGGAAAGACTTATATATGCTAGGTACCATAAAATGATGAACGGCCCCAAGGTATTGATGATCTGCCATATACTTTGCTTTGTCGTTGATTGTTCAAAAGGAGCAATTTGTTTTTTCAAGGATTTCGTATTTTGCAAGGTCATATTTCAATTGCACTTCCTTTTTTTTGTCGTTATCCATAGTATAAAGAATCCAACCTGATTTTATTAGTACCAGGTGTCATGACTAGAAGATGACAAATGTCATGTACAAGTCAATTCCAGTGACAAACGTAAAAAAAGGCCAACCAGGAAGAACCGGTTAACCTGTACACATATATAGGATTTCTTTATCTTCAAAATAACAGGCGGCCTTACTTTAAGAACAGGACTGTCAATGCTTACAGTCCCATCAGTAAGCAAATGAAGACCCGTTACTCTCCTTTTAAAAATAAATAAAGACCATAATCCGTCGAAGTTGAGGCATAACCCATTTGGCGCAGCATGGCCGTGATATTGCCGCGATGATAGGTTCCATGATTCACGACATGCGGTACCAGTTTTGCTGCACTTGTATTCATTTGTCCTCCAGCTGGATTCTCAATCATTAGAGGCTTATCTAAATTTTCTTTTTGGCCAAGCAGCGATTTGTACCGCTCGGACAACTCAATAAACATGGCCTCCATTTCCTCCAATTCCTTTGACTCCATTTGTTCCTTCCGTTGTTCAGCCAGCTCCAATGCATGTTTCATGCTTTTACCGGAAAAAACCTCCGCCCACCCCAGATCGGAAAGATAAACATGGGCCATCACACTCGATATTGATGAAAACACACTTTGAACTTCTTGATGGTATACATCCTTTGGAAGCTCTTTTAAACGGTTGAAAATCTGAGTATTTGCCCATATGTTGTAATCATAAAACTGTAATGCAAAATTTGACATATAAACCCTCCCCTTCTACTTACAAATCACTTGTCCTTCTTACGGAATAATTCGTCCCACACGATGGTTAGAAATGCCTTTCCACAATGTACCTCTATTTATATGGCTATTCTCCATAGTAAACTAGTAAAGTTAAATTTTACAAAGGGGAATAAAATCATTGTGAAAAAATTCTTTGGATGTTTTATTATGTTAAGCCTTCTTTGTATGTGTCTCTTTCCAACCAGTGGTCATTCATCAAGTAAAACCCAATCCATAGGTTTTGTTAAAGTGGACAATACAAAAGTTTTTAGTTCTCCTAAATTAGGTTCCACTCTATTAAAGACATTAAAGAAGGGCGAAGAGTTTCCCATCATTTCTTCTTCCGTTGGGGATTCCGCGGGGCCCATCATTCATAAAGTGAAGTCTGGAAACACACTATGGAAAATAGCAAATCAATATGGTGTTTCAGTAAGTGAGCTGCAAAAAGTAAATAAATTAACTTCTTCCGAAATAACTGTTGGCCAAAGCCTGAAGATTCCCCAGAAATATAAGATCCATAAGGTTGTATCAGGCGATACATTGTGGAAGATTTCTACTAAATACAAGGTAACAACAAATGATTTGACGAAATTAAATAACTTACGTACGGTTACCCTTAAAGTGGGCCAAAAATTGAAGGTTCCTGATTATTACTACCAGATTCAATTGCTTGGCGGAAAAAAGGGCTGGATAAAGAAATCCCAGCTTCAAAATAAGGTGCAAAATCGTATCGTCATGGGCTGGAAGCATAACGGATCGAAAGAAAGCTATACCCAGCAACTTAAACACCCCAATTTGAATGTAGTATCTCCCCGTTCTTATACGCTGACTGATACCGGTAATTACGTTTCCGTTTCTGTAGATACAAAATACATCCAAGCTGCACATAAACAAGGAAAACAAGTTTGGCAGCTTATCGGGAATAAATTTGACCCTGTATTAACTGGTTCTGTACTA
Source organism: Peribacillus sp. S4 (assembly GCF_046715815.1). NCBI lineage: Bacteria > Bacillati > Bacillota > Bacilli > Caryophanales > Bacillaceae > Peribacillus > Peribacillus sp. S4. The sequence continues at coordinate 4,623,789 of NZ_CP175708.1, forward strand.
GGCAATACAAAAAAACGCCAGAAATTAGTTTCAGCTTTACGCGATTCACTTGTTAAAACGAAAAGTGATGGAATAAATGTAGATTTCGAAAACATCGATCCAAAAAATAAGAAGCACTTTGTACTTTTCATAGGCGAACTGAAAAAGGCACTAAAACCGCATGGAATTAAAGTGTCTGTGGATGTCACCCGAGAAAATGAAGACCCTTATTGGTCAAAAAGCCTAGATAGGAAAGCACTTGGCAAAGTAGCGGACTATATAATCATAATGGGTTATGACGAGCATTGGGGAGGGAGCCCAGTAGCCGGGTCCGTTTCCTCGTTACCGTGGATCAAAGAAGGAACCAAGCTTTTAATGAAAGAAGTTCCTGCTCATAAGATCATATTGGCTGTACCATTTTATACGAGAGAATGGGTGACCGATTTGTCGACCAAAAAAGTGAAAAGTCATGACCGTACCATGGCTGAGGTCAACAAAATCATTTCAACTCAAAAACTTAAAAAGGTATGGGATAAACAGACGCAACAAAATTACGTGGTGTACACTTCCAAAGGGAAAAAACATCAAATTTGGATAGAAGATAAAAAATCGATGAAGCTCCGTATGGACCTGGTTAAACAAAATCATCTAGGCGGTGCAGCTGCTTGGTACATTGGATCAGAAACTCCTGACATTTGGGATGTCTATCAATTTAATCAATAGGTACATGCATAAAGGAAAAAGGCCTCACATTGTGTGCGGCCTTTTTTGCATGACATCATTTTCAGTCGGTCCAGTCGTTTTAAGTGAATAGACCACCCCAATAAATATCAAGGAAATACCCAGAATTTGAATCCCGTCCGGTTTAAATCCTGAAAGCAGAATATCCAAAAGGATGGCAACTGCCGGATCGACAAAAATCATGAAAGAAACTACATTTGTAGGCAAATGGCGAATACTATTAAAAAACAGCAAATACACGACGCCTGTATGGATGATGCCGGTAAGCACCGTATAAAACCATTCGGAAGATTTTAACGTTGTATATACGGAATAATCGACAAAAGGAATCAGTAATAGAAATCCAATGAACATTTGCAGAAATGTGGTCGCATATACACTGGTCTTTGTAATGCTCTTTCCTAAAAGCATGGTTGCCGCATAGAAAAAGGCAGCAATGATCCCATACATGATGCCCTCCCATTCAGGGGATGATGATCGAAATCCATCTGTTCCCATAATGAGTAATGTGCCAATGAAGCAAAGGGAAATGGCCAAGATGGAGAATACATTCATTTTCTCCCTAAAAATGAGGCTCCCTATAATGAGTACAAGGATCGGCGCTAAATGATAAAGCGAAATGGCGATTGTCACCGATATCAGCTCAAAAGATTTAAAGAGGAATATCCAGTTTAACAAGTTGGCCACCGCGCAGAAAATGATGAGCATTACCTCCCTGCCATTCCATATTTCGTTCTTGAAATGTCCGGTAATCATCCAGGCTGCACATAAGAAAACGGCAGCACAAATGCAGCGAACAAAAACCAGTTCCAATGCAGGAAGTCCTGATAGTTCCGAAAAGAAACCGACAGAACCAAAGATTGTCATGGCTAGAGACAGTTGAAGAAGTGCTATTTTATTCATTTAATTTCCCCTCATGAAATTTCCATTTTTTACATTTATACTATCATTTCTCGGGCATGCCGTCACGAGTAATGATATTCGCCCACATTTGATCCGGAATCATTAATGCACACCTGCTATCGCGCGGCAAGGCTGTCATGATCTCGTCTTCCCTGCCTTCCTTTATTTTGGCGGCCCAGTCCGGTTCCATCAGCAATTCCCTTCCTAAAGCGAAAAGCGGTATATTTTTCTCAAGCACAGCATTTGCTTCCTCTGGAGTATGAATCGATCCAAGTGATATGAAACTGGTCCTGCCAGCAATGACATCGCGGAGAATTTCGGTCCTTGTCAATCCCCTGTTCAATCCGCTTCTAGGCATGGACCAGACATTTTTAACAGAAAGATGTAAATAGGAAAGCCCCTGAGTTGCCAATTCATCTACCAATGCGGCTGTATCATCCATTTTCAAACCTCCTTCTTCCGGTTCTTCGGGGGAGAAGCGATACCCAATAACGAATTCCTTGTCTGCATAAAGATCACGGATCCGCTTCACCTCCGCGATGACGGCAAGTGGAAAATGCATTCTATTCTTCAAACTCCCTCCCCAATGATCTCTCCGTCTGTTAGAGTGGGGGGAGAAAAACTGCTGCAGGAGATAGCCATTCGCTCCATGGATTTCCACACCGTCGAATCCTGAACGAATGGCATGGCGGGTGGCTCTTCCAAAGTCTTGAATAGTGGATAGAATCTCAGTGTGGCTCATTGACCTTGGAATGTACTCTTCGCCCATTCCTTTATAAACGCTTGCAATGATTCCGCTCGGACTAACCATTTTTTCTCCGCCTGTACAGCTTGGAAGGCTCTCGCTTCCGCCATGATGAAGCTGGAGAATGGCTTTTGCACCTTTGGATTTGATGGTTTTTGAAAGCTCAGTGAGTCCAGTGAGGCTTTGTTCATCATATACTTTCATTTGCCGGGGAAAGCTTGTCGCAACAGGGGAAATGGCGGCAGCAGCAGTAATGAACATGGCAGGTCCATCCGCCCTTCTTTTATAGTAGGCTAATTCCTCGTCAGAAACCAAGCCATCCTCTTGACCTGAATAAGTGGTCATCGGCGCAACTACAATCCTGTTTTTAAGAACCGTTCCATTAGAAAGCGTGTACGGTGAAAAAATTTGCCCGTATTTCCGTTTCATCATTTTCCCATCACCCATTCGTATTTTAATTTGTAATGTTATTGTATTCTCGACCACATCATAAGTAAAATGAATGTTTTTCATTACTAGGATTAGAGTTTCTCATGTATAATTCATAAAAGAAGGGTGTGGGGCATTTGAATTTTTTTCAACTGGAAGTCTTTTTACATGTTGTTGAACACGGAAGTTTTACGAAAGCGGGAGACCGGATCGGACTGACTCAATCAGGCGTGAGCCATAACATTACAGCACTTGAAACGGAACTTGGTGTGACTCTATTGAAGCGTGACCGAAAAGGTATAACACTCACGACTGCGGGAGAACAAGTCATTCCACATATGCGGGCCATTGCTGCCAACCTTGCACATATCGAACAAAAGATTGCAGCTGTGAATGGAATGGAAATCGGTAAAATAACGATTGGCAGTTTTCCAAGCTTCACTGCCAGATTCATACCAAAGCTATTCTCCATCTTTAAAGAAAAATACCCTAATATCGATTTGCTGATTCATGAAGGTGGATATGAGGAAATCTTAACATGGATCGAAGAAGGAACAGTGGACATCGGCTTTGCAGCAAAACCAGTAAAGAACGTGGAATTCATCCCTCTGCTAACAGATCCTCTATCAGCTGTCGTGTACGAAGACCATCCGCTTTCAGGGAAAATCTCATTGAACCTGGAAGACTTCGTTGATCAACCATTCATCATGCTGAGATCTGGCTGTGAAACACTCATAGAAGAAAGATTCCTGGAAGCTAGGATAAAACCAAACATTTCATACGACATTAAAGACAATCAAACGGTGCTCTCAATGGTAGCAGGAAAATTAGGCATCACGATTATGCCAGACCTGGCCTTACCGGAAAAACCCGAACGCATCAAAAGCCTGCCCTTGAACCCGGAACTTTCCCGGGAGATCGGATTGGTCATGAAATCAGCTAAACACCTTTCACCCGTCGCCAAGGAATTTACAAAAGTCGTTCAAAATCACTTCATCGGGTAATGGGCAGTATGAAAAAAAACAAGAATCCTCTTTTAATGAATGGGGATTCTTGTCGTGCCGATGATCATCCAAAGAATAGATCCAGCAGATTACTGCCTGCAGATGATTGCCTATTATAAAACTCCGAATAACCGCACTGCTTGCAATACACAACCGTAAATTGATTATTTTGGACATCGAACATTTTTGACAAGCCTGTTCCTGTCATGGCTACATCCTTCTTAGCAGCATCATTGCTTCCGCATTTCATACAACCCTTTTCGCTCATGATCCTTCATCTCCCAAATTTATTAAAATGATAAATGCTCATAAATACCGGAGCTTCCCGGCACCGTTCATAATTACATATACGGATAACGTGGATAAATGGTTTCGGAATTCATGCAAAAATATGTAAATTCCATTGAGTACTGTTTTTATTGGCTGCCTTTTTTATTACGGTTAGATTTTATGGTAGGCAAGGCATTATACACACTAATTGCAAAATAATAGATTAAAATCATATGCATAGCATCACTTATAGGAACGGGGGTATCATCAAGCTTAAAAATAGCAAATAATGCATATACCCCAACAAATATGATCGGATAAATGATGTAATGATAGATGAAATTTTTTATCCGATCATATTATTTTATCGCATCGCTTTCTTATTCACTTAAACAGCTAAAACCGATAATCGGGGACGCTGGTGAAATCATTAAATGACATCTGCATCATCCAATCGTATTTCGGCGACCCTTCCACCTGGTACACACCAGAATTCCAAGGTAATATTTCGTTTATGGTCAATGTATCCGATAATATCGGCTCCCTGTTCATAACTTTTATAATAATGTTCTCCGTACTTCGAAAGGACGTCCGCTTTCTTACTTCCTAATTTAATGCCTTTGCTTGTTTGAAGGGAGTTTTCAAATTGGGCGTCGTCCGTACTTGAAATGATCAACCGCATGATTTTCCCTTTATCCTCGTCTGTATTGATAGAGGCCGTTTTCAACCCGCCCTTCCAATAATAATAATCATAAGCCTTATTATTATCCTGATCGATGGGTTCTTCATATTCCCTGATGAATTCCGGACTCGATATGTTATCAAACACTTTAAATCCCCCGATAGATTCATCAGACAAATCTGTTGATTTTGTCAATTTTTGAGAGAATGCCGAGTACACATAGAACCCTAACGCTATTCCAATAATTATAAAAACAATGACTAACTTTCGTTTATAATGCATTTTCCCCATCTTTAAACCTGCTCCATCTCTATCAGATTATTTCCGCGAAGTCCGCAATTAACCAGTGTATTGTTCATATGTACATGGAGCTACTGACTAGCAAACTGGTAGGAACTGATCCCCATTACGAACCCTCCGCCTATCCCGATCACTACGCCAGCAACTGTCCATTGTGATATCACCATGCCCATTAGAAATAAAGAAAATCCTATAAGTCCAATTAATAGAACCTTGTTTTTATTCATTTTCCACCCCTAAGCCTAACTGAATATCCTCATATTATCTTATACGGATAATTTTGGATAAAGGTTTCACTTTATGCCAGATTCAAAGCAGCAACATTCCTTTTACATAAGAAAAACCGAAATCAGCCACTGATTTCGGTTTTTCGCTCTATTTAATTAGTGATATCTTTTTTCTGGAAGAAGAAGAAAGTTAGCGCTAAAAAGATAAGATAATAGATTCCCAGTACACCCATCGAGAATCCAAGTGTAGCTCCATCGAACATGTCTATCGTTCCGGAAATATAGCCCCTTAAATCGAGATGGGGGAATAGGACGAATTTTAACCACTCGTATTTTCCAATGAATGATTGAATGACCATATTTAATGTCGAAGAGGCAAATAGGATGAAAATGGATATACCTACTGCAAGTGCTTGGTTTTTAAATAATGTGCTTAACATGAAAGCGATGGTCGTGATGACCAGGAATCCTGGTATCCAGTAAACGATCATGTCCACGAAATATTCGCCGACTACCACCGGACTGAATTCGAAAGATGCAGGATCCATGATCTTGTCTGAATACGAACCATTGCCAAAGAATATGATTCCGATTAGATAACTGAATATAAGCAGGCTCGCAAGTAATAACGCTGCAAATAACAAGGAAGTAATATATTTGGAAAGAAGGATCTTCCAACGTTTATAAGGCCTGATCAACAGTTGTTTAATGGTCCCATCGGAAAATTCCGAGGAAACGAGCGAGCTGCAAACAATAACGACGAATAAAGTGACAAATGATGTTAATGATGTAGTCCATTCAGCCATATAGGTCCAATTCGTGTTTAAGTCAGGGTTTATATTATCAGCCAACAGTTGCTTGTTGTAAGTAATTTCTTCCATGATGGCGGCTTTTTCTTCTTCACTGATTTCCTTAGCTCCCAAAGCCTTTTCCTGTTCTTGGATATCGGCGTTTATCTCTTGCTTCCAATCTTTATTCGTTTCGTCAGGACTTAGTTTATAATCGATGACCGCAGCCCCTAATGCTGCCAATAATAGAAAAGCGATGAATATATAAGTTGATACTTTTGAAAAGATTTTCATCCATTCATTTTTTACTAAGGACATCATACAGACTCCCTCATTTCCTGCTCAGTGATTTCGAAGAATTTATCTTCCAGCGATTTTCTGGTTATGCCTATTTCAAAGACATCCAGATCATTTGCATTAAAACTCCTGTTTATATGGGCTGTTTGTTCTCTGGTGGCCGATACGGAGATTTTCTTCGCACCATTTTTTAGGATCGTGATATCCGCAAACTGTTCTTGAAGGATTTTTTTAGCTAGCTTCCCATCACTGACGGTGAATGACACTTCATTGATCGTTTCAGTTTTTTCATCAACAATATGTTCTTTCGTATGGATCAGTTTTCCCTTTTCGATAACGGCAAAACTATCACACATCAATTGCATTTCCGATAGTAAATGTGATGAAATCAATATCCCGACGCCTTCACTTGCCAGTACTTTCAAATAATCACGAAACTCGCGAATCCCTTGCGGATCCAAGCCATTCGTCGGTTCATCAAAAATCAATAACGACGGTTTATGTAAAATGGCCTGTGCCACGCCAAGGCGCTGGCGCATTCCCAATGAATAGGTTTTAACCTTCTTATCGATGGCATGATCCAGTTTGACAAGCTTAATGACCTCTTCTATTCTCTCATTGGATATGTCATTGGATGACATCCGGGCATAATGCAGGATATTCTTTCTGCCTGTCATATATTTATAGAACTCCGGATTTTCAACAATGGCCCCCAATTCATGCATCGCACCTTCGAAATCATGATCGAGGTCACTGCCATTGATCATGACCGTACCGCCCGTACGATTGATGAGACCTGTGATCATACGGATGATCGTGGTCTTCCCAGCACCATTCGGACCTAGTAAACCAAATATTTCATTGCTTTTTATTTCAAAGCTAACATTGTCTACGATGGTTGCTTTTCCAATTTTTTTAGTTAAGGATTGAACCTTAAGAACCGATTCAGACATATAATACCTTCCTTTTTTATGAATTTCCAAAATCACACAAATTCAACATTACCATATTATGCATATTATTACTATACTGATATTCTTCTAATTAGGTATATTGAACCAATGCCTCCGCCGGCGTCAACTTCCCGCCCCCATTATCCTAAACACTGCCTTCACTTTTTTTCTTCGAAATAGCAACAACTCCTATATATCGTTACCATTTTATACGATTACGTAAGGAGAAAGTTTCAGGATTATTTTATCTGATAAGGAAAATTCATTATAATTTATACAATATATAGGTAAATCCGATAGAAATGGCCAGACCCAATGCAAATAGAAGGATTTTTCTAATAATGGAAGGTAAGAGCTTATATATCATCATTAAAATTACATCGATGAAATTTGTGGGTATTCCGGAGCCGAACTCTTTGATTTCTTTCTTTTTGCCAAATATGGCGAACCACATTATAAAAAGACCGCATAAAATAAAAATGATGGAAAAAATCTTATATCCCATTGAATGTCACCCGTTTCCTCATAGGCTAAACGATATTGTTATTATTATCTTAACTTTCAAGTTTCAAAATGAATTCTTCAACCTCTTTGCCTCTTGCATGGGAATATCCTTTGTCCTCATCGTCTCTTTCAAATCCGCATTTTTCCAGCACCCGGATGGATGCAAGGTTATCCTTGGCTGCACGGGCATAAACAGGGCGGACTTTTATTTTCGGCAAAAAATGGAGCAGTGCACATGTAGCGATCCCTTTACCCCAAAATTGTTTCCCGATCCAATAACTCACTTCCGGGTTACCAAACTGTTCAAACTTGAGAATGCTGCCTGCCACACCCCCATTGCAGAGTATGGTCATTTTTTGAATATCCCGGTTCGATAAGATGTTCTTCCAGTGTATCAAAAAAGCCGCCTTGTCCGATGGATCCTTAGATGTGAAAGCAGCCATATAGTTTGCGGCAGGATCCAATTGCTGCTCGAAAAAGATAGGAAGATCACTCTTCTTGACCTCCCGCAGGCGGACTCCTTCGTCATTTGTTTGCAATCCCATAAACTCATCCCCCACACCAATATATAACATGCATTAAAACCAGAAAAACCGAAGACTCTGCCATCTTCGGCGCGGTTTCATTCATTCATCTTACTATAATTGCCGTTGAACTGTTATTGCTCAATATGCTTGATAACGTCAGACAAGCTCTTATCCGCCATGGATCGGAGGCGTAAATGATGATTTTCCAAAGCTAAAGCGCCCGTCACGGGATTTGGTACGATTACACACTTTAACCCAGCAGTCAGGGCCGCTTGAAGCCCATTTAACGAATCTTCAAATGCTACGGCTTCTGCAGGCTGAATGCCTAGGACTTCAATTGCCTTTACATACAAATCGGGCGCTGGCTTAACTTTATCAACATCATCCCCTGTGATCATAACTTCAAAATAGTGTAACAGCCCGAGTTCCCCTAAATGATGAGTGACCCATTCTTTTGTCGAGCTTGAAGCGAGGGCGATTGTATATCCATTTCTTTTTGCTTCTTCTAGATAATCCTTCACACCTTCACGTGCCTGTGCTGTTTTCATCTTTACTTCATGGAGGCTTTTTGCTCTGGATTCAATTTCTTCAATATTATACCTTTCCCCCAGCTGATCTTTGAAGTACTGATTTAGTTCAGTATTATCGGTTCCGATACATGTAACAAAATGTTCGAGAGGCAAATCAGATTCATAAAAAGCCATCGTTTCTTTATAGGCCTCATACCAAACCGTTTCCGTGTCTAAAATTAAGCCATCAAAGTCGAAAATAACTGCCTTAATCATATGATTCCCTCCTTTATCCTTACAATAGAATTTATATTAACTTAAACGTACATGAATGAATGCCCCTGTTCAACCAAACGGTTCCGTTAGTTTCATATGAAACTTGATTTTTTCCCATAATTCGACAATTGATAAGGATATGGTAACCCGATGTCCGCCTCATTTCTTTTCTTTTTGTTACATGTTTTAACAATTACTTAGTGCCTTCGCGGTGTTTTTCCTTAACTGCGCCTAAAAGAGTGATAGTTTAACGAATGGTTTAATTGCAGGAAACAACGAGGAGGATAAACATGAAGAAAATTTTATTAACGATCCTAACGGCTTCTGTATTCATTCTAGGAGTTTGCATGCCAACTAAAGGCGAAGCCGCTGCTTTGGATCGCACACTTTCATTTGGAATGAGTAATAGTGATGTTAAAGAATTACAAGAATTATTACTGACAAAAGGGGTTTTTCCCTATCATGAAGCAACAGGTTACTACGGCCCGATTACAAAGGAATCCGTAAAGAAGTTTCAGGAAAAATCAGGGCTGAAAGTCGATGGAATATCAGGAACACAAACGAATCAGAAAATACAGGTACTAAAAAGCGGGGATATGGGAAGACCTGTAGCTGAACTGCAAAGGCTATTGAAAGCCTGGGATGTTTACTCATCAACGGTCGACGGCATTTATGGATCAGGTACAAAACAAGCAGTCATGAACTTTCAAAAGCAAAAGGGATTATCCGCTGACGGTATAGCCGGTGCACGGACCTTCAGTAAATTAGAAGAAAGAGCCAGTTTAGCAAGCTCAGCCGTTAAAGAACTGACGGTCACAAGTACAGCTTATACAGCAAGCTGCGAAGGATGTTCAGGCAATACAAGAATGGGTGTCGATTTAGAAAAATATGATGATGCCAAACTGATAGCAGTCGATCCGAACGTGATTCCGCTAGGCTCCATCGTGGAAGTCGAAGGCTACGGACAAGCCATCGCTGCAGACACGGGCGGTGCGATCAAAGGAAACAGAATCGATGTATTCATCGCAAAAGAAGCGGATGCTCTAACGTGGGGAAGAAAGCAAGTGAAGGTAAGAGTCATTAGATAATGCATGACATAAATATCGATTTACTATAAAAATAGATACATAACCAAACCGCAAAGAGCATGTATGGAATCCATTCATGCTCTTTCGGTCTGTTTAAACCAATTTGTACATGATAATGTCATCAACGTATTCACTTTCGCTCATCTTGAATTCTTTGATTTTACAGCCTTCTTCTACAAACCCCAGCCGTTTATACAATGATATTGCCCGATGATTCGTTGAAAAAACCCCCAAACTCACCTTTTCAATCAACGGATTGGCTTCTGCCCAATCCAATAACGCCTCAATAAGCTCTTTTCCGATTCCCATCCCTCTGAAATTTTTTCTGATCATCACCCCAAATGAGCCCTTGTGGAACATTCTCTTCCTAGTTTCCGTTTGAAAGGCTATCCATCCAACCACTTCATCGCTCATTTCGGCCACGATGATGGTTTCCCGTTCATTTTCCAATAACCTTCGTATCCAATCTCGTTGCTGTTCAGGTGTTTTATTGAACTCCTCCGATACGGCAATAAAATACTCGCCTTCGGAAATAACGGAATTCTGTACATCCAAAACCGCTTCCGCATCTTCCAATACACCAGTCCGGATCATATATGCAAGCCGATTATTTTTCATTCCTGGCATACCAATCCCTCTTAATGAACCATGTTCGGATCGAAGTGAACAATAGTCCGGCCTTCCATGATTCTTTGTTCAATTTTTTGAACGGTGTTGGATAATGAACGATCCGCATTCTTCAAATCATACTTTTTATGAAAAAAGTTATATAACGTTAAATCCCTTAGCTTTAAAAATAGAGGAATCGTTTCGTATTCTACAGGTGCCAGGATATTTTCCGTCTCATACCCTTTTATGAATTCCCTCATGAACTTGGCAGCATATTCATCGAGCCCTTTTATCCCTTCACGTTCCAAACTCCACATCAGATAGTACAGAGGGATCGCCAAATCGCTGGCAAACCAGTGATATGAACAGTCATCAAAGTCAAAAACATGAATCCTCCCCTCATGATAATGGAAATTGCCGTTATGTATGTCAGAATGAATCAAGCCAAAATTATCTTGATGAACGGAAAGGGCATTTAAATGCTTGTTGATTATTTCTTGTTGGCGTATCACTTGCTCCGGTACATCGGATTGATAGAGCTGGACATTCAATAATTCCTCTTCATACCAATCCAGCCGTTTATATTTCGCTTCAGGCTTATAACTTTTTGTTTGTTTATGCATTTGGCCAATGGTTCTTCCCCATTCAAAAAATAAAGGTCCATCGAAATTTTCATCAGTGACTTTCATCCTAACACCAGGAGCTTTTTCAAACAGGCAACAATAAAATTCCGTACCATCCGAGCCCTTTACAATTTCAACTAAATTCTTTTCTTTCGAAAAGAGAACTTTAGGAATTTCACTCCCATTATTCTGTAAATGCTCAATCCACTTTAGCTCCGCAAGCACTTGATCTTTTGTACGATGTGATTGATGGGTCATTCTTAAGATATATGGCGTTCCATCCCTGTAAACCTCAAATACGTAGTTCTCTGCATCTCCAAGTTTAACCGGATTCCCAGCATTCACTTGAAAAAAATCCCCCGCCAATTTCACCAATTCATTAGAAAAAATTCGTTCTACCGCTGCTTCCATGATCTTCACTCCTATTGCCAACATTATTAATAAAAACGATTTATACTATGCTTTATACGATACTAAGATACCATTTCCCTTTATTTGTATTTTATAAATTTAAAAAGTAAAGATATGTTCTTTTGCATAATCATTTATTAACGGCTCCTTCGTCTTTCTCAAAGGCTGTTTTCACATACTCTGTTGCTATTTACCAAGTAGTGAGGTGTGGTTGATTTCCCCTCCAGATGCTCGCTTTCCTTGGTGCGGGCGGTGAGCCCCCTCGGCGTATACGCCTGTGGGGGCTCACCTGTCCCGCCGCTCCCGCAGGAGTCTCGCACTTCCGCTCCAATCAACCTTAGATAGTTTCGTTTTAAAAACAACAACCTTTACGAAAAGAGCCTTCTCAAAAAAAAAAACGCCCTATAGGGGCGTCCAAAATCAAGTTTCCTTTTCTTCTTCATTCGCTATTTTATTGAACTTCAAGATTGTTTCTTCGATTACCGGATTATTGAATTCCTCTTGGATGGCTGATTGTACAAATTTATCTTCTTCACCATTCATTTCATCCCACTCATTAACTCTGTATTCTGGATCCCGACGATTTGATTTACCGTTTTGTTCCTCATTATTTAGCAACTATCTTCACCTCTTAACCATAGTAGAGTTCGAACCATTCATAAGCAGAAAGAATATATCCTTTCAATCATCATCCTTGATTGAAATGGGTGAACCCGTTGAGGTATGTTGATTGACCCAGTCAAGCGATACTTTTGAAACGGCATCCCATTCAGGTATTTGGGCTTTATGTTGTTCCACCCAGCTCATGCAATATTGCGGGTCAATATTGCTTTCTTCAGATTCTGCCAAAAATGACTGAATTGTGGCTTCCGTACAGTTTTCCCATGATCCACATGTATCCTGCCAAATATGTTCCATTTTCATTTGGATATTTTCATTAGCCATTGGGATTCCTCCTTAATTAAATATTACTTATTGATATCTTCATTAAGTATGTCCAAGGCTAAATAAATCATTACAAAAATTAGGGTTTTTTAGCGAAAGAATGAATTTACAGTCGTAAAAATGATGAATAAACTGATTACGATAAACAAAATCCGCCAAAACCAATAGCTGCTTACGAAAGGAAAATCATTGCCTTCTTCAATCTCCTTTACACCTTTATACAGCCAATTGTATTGAAACAAACCAGTTTTGGAGCATTTCCAGTAAGTTTCGGGCTATTATGCGTGAATTGGGGCATATACTCGTGAATTTTTCACGCTTTTATTTGTCGAATCGGCGTTTACTCGTGAGTTTTAGCGTTTTACTCGTGAATTTTAGCCATTTACTCGTGAGTTTAGCCGATTTACTCGTGAATTTCAGCGTTTTACTCGTGAGTTTCACGCTTTCCCCATAAAATGGCACAAAAAAAAGCTGAATGCTTGGACTCCGCTGATCCCGGCGACGTTCGACGAACAATCCGTTGCCGAGTTCGGTACAGAGGCACCGCTTGGCCGTCCTAGGCAGCCGGCAGATCATGCTGGCGCCTATGTGCTGCTGGCATCTGATGAAGGTGCTTATATAACAGGACAGTGCATTCATATCAATGGCGGGATCACGATGTCCTCATAACACCAAAACGACCGAAAAGCATGGTGCTTTTCGATCGTTTTCTGTGTGAAATTTAATTTCCTATGCCGGGCGAATTCATCAATACAATTCTCCAACCATCCGGATCTTCAACGGTAACACCTGATTTTTCCCAATATGGATTTTCCGGAGAAACCGGTTCATAGCCCATACCTTTCAACCTATTCGTGATTTCCTCAATGGTTTTACGTTCAGGAATATAAAAGACAAGCAGATTATCTTTTGATGGGGCAGGACAAGGACTGCCATCCTTATGTTGGGTAAACTCCAGATGATAGCTGGAATCCGGAAGCCCGATCATGATGCCGTCATATCCCTCGTGCCCTTCGAAAGAACCGATTTTTTTCAATCCTAATCCTTCACAATAGAAGTTTACTACCTTTTTTAGTTGATCAGTAGGACGTGCAACCCGGATCTGCGCTACTTTCATTTCAGTTGGCCATTTACTTTCCATTGTCCCATCCCTCTCTGTAAATCGAATTACATTTCTTCTTTCAAATTACTTTTACCAATATTCATGCCAAAACCTAATGCAATCGCCGCACCTAAACAACTGAAAAGACAGCCGGCTCCCAAGAAAATGGTTGGATCTGATTCACCAATCATCACTGAAGCTATACCTCCAATCGCCGGAAAAAGGGCAACCATGTATCCACTTTTCGCCCCGCCTATCTTTTCTACAAGCTTGAGGTAGAATAGCCAAGCTCCAAAGGAAGCAAATATAGTTAAATAGAACAAAGCAGATAAATATGTAATGGATGTCGGTATAGTGACTGCTTGTCCTTGGATGAACACAATGGCCGCCAAAAGAATTCCACCTGCTGCAAATCCAAGTACATTGGCATAGATTGGGTTCACTTTCTCCCTGGCATTTCTAGCAGAGCTTGCATCGCCCAATGCAGTGAGGATGGTACCAAGAACAGCCATCATGATGCCCTTTATATCATTGAACCCATGAATATCATGTAAACTCGGATAAATAACAATACAAACAGCCAGCACACCAATTATCCCGCCAATTAAGATACGTGAATGCAATGGTTCCTTCAAAAAAAAACGAAGGGCAATGGGCGTTAAAATGACTTTCAATGAAAATATTAACGTAACCATTGCTGCTGAACTTAAGATAGTGGCGTAATAAAGGCATAAATAGCTTAAAGCAAAATTACAAATTCCAAACACAATAATGAATGGAACATCCTTTTTCTTAGGTTTTCCTTTAGGTCTAAGCATGCACAATAAAATGAAAAATAGGATGGCCGTCAAACCTAAACGATAGGTTAAAGATAATTCTAAACTCACAGGTGTACCTTGAATCTTAACGGCAATAAAATTAAGACCCCATACTAATAAACAAAATATGTACATAAAGTTAGTCATAATAACATGACCAATTTGCGATATTGCCCACTTTCTATCAGTTTATGAAACTCGTCGTAACTGCTTTTCCCATCCATAATTAAACCGCCTTCTATTAAAAATCACATATGTAATAATAAAGTAAATATTACCAATCAAAAGGGGATTGTCAATATATCAAACTACATTCCGAAAAGCCCTCCAGTTAATTTGGAGAGCTTTTCATTGGCAAACGGCTATTAGCACAAACTCGTTAATTGAGTTTCGAAAACGTTCCAGCTGATTCCTTCAATCCATTCCAACCTTCAGGGTTCGGGATGCGATTCCGATTTCCTATTGTCTAAAAACTGTGGCCAACGACTATTAGCCTTTATAGCTGACTTGTCCAGTTTCAACCAATTCTTTCAGTCCCATAAACATTAAATTCCAGCCGTGTTCAGATCCATCGTGATACTCTCCGAGTGCTTTTTCGATATCGGATTGTGTCCAATTTTCTTCATGAGGAACGGTGATGTTTTGTGAAAATGTCATTTCACAGCCCTTTTGAAGTTCTTTCAGCTCAACTGTAATTGTATCTGCCGCTTCACTGAATTGCGGCATTTTAAAAGTGAACACTAATTTATTGGGACGGTCCATTTCAAGGTACTCCCCTATCGCCCGATAATCTTTTCCATCGCGATGATCAATAATCTCCCAAGTTCCTCCCACTTGCGGATCATTTTGTGCCACTTTATTTGTCCCCTCCAATGTAAAAAGCCATTTTCTCATCATCCCGGGATCCACCCATGCAACAAATACCCTTTCAGGCATTACATCAAAATTTCTAATCATCTTTAAAGTGGTTGTCGAGTATTTTTCCATTTTCATACTCCCTCCTTATATCATTTTTATATACTTTTCAATTCTTCTTTTGAGACAGCACGCCAACCGTGTGCTTCCAGTTTCTCCAAATAAGTTTCCATCCTGATTTCCTCGATTTCGATCGCAAGCGGGTGCAGGGATACCAAACATTCATCCGAAGCATAATTTATCGTAACCTTTACAACCTCATATCCATTATGAAATCGTGGATCGAATCCGGGATCATCGATTATATCCCCTGTAACAGGACGAATATCAGATTCAAATGTTTTCATCATTAACCTATTCTTTTCTTGTTCTTTTATTGATGTAAAGAAGATCATTAAATTTACTTTCATTGCAGTCTCCTTTTCTCTATCCTTAACTTCCTGCGACCTTGCTCCAATTGGGATAAAGCACCTGCCCGTTTTATAAGACTTTGGAATTCACTATTTCCTTTTTCATATTTTGAAAGGAATAGATATCATTTATACCTTTATATAGTTCCCCGTTCTTGGAGAAAACTGCACTTCCATTTGGTATTGCATATATCTTTCGTTCATTTGATAGGGGAAATAATTCTCCATCTATATTATCCTCGTAATGGACCTCAACGCTAAACCCCACTAATCCTAAGCCCTTGATCACTATCGTTTCTCGATAGTCTTTATCTTTTATGATTATGCAATCATGGCCGAAAGCTAATGAACCCGCACTATATCCAATGATTAAACCTTGAAAGTTTTTGATAATTGCGGTAAGTCCCTTTTCTTCAATTACATGGATTAACCTTTCTGGCTTTCCACCTATAAAATAGAGAATATCATGTTCCATTATAGAGTTTTTCATTTCTTTGCCTGAAAGGTCTTCATTTAATAATTCAATACTTACATTCTCCATGATTGAAAAGGCTTGTGTAATACTTGCCATCCAACTTTCATACCTGGAATTGTCGGTTGCAAAAGGGATTATTAAAATCTTCGCTTCAGGTTTAATCTTTTTTGAAAGTTCTAGGAACACTTCACGTAATTCATTATTCGTGTGATTTCCGCCACCAATTAAACAAATTTCCATATATGTCCCCCATTTTATTTTTCTATGTAAAAAGGACAATACCTTTTTAGGTCACCGTTCTTCATTCCAAGTGCCATAAGAAAAAGAATTTCCATACCCGCTAAGAAAATGCTGCCGATCATACATTTTTAAATATCGTATTGTCTTTTAAATTCAAAAATCTCATCAACAGCTTGGTGATATCCACCCGATCTTTGAAAGGATTCTTTTAATTTTGAAACAGTTTTATGGAAGGTTGGGTCGTTTAACACATGATCTGCGGCCTCACGCAGCTGATTTGCAGTCAAGCTTTGCATTTGTAATGTAATACCGGCTCCGATATTGGCAACTTGCCCTGCAATCATCGGCTGATCCGCGCTTTGCGGGATGACAATTAGCGGAACTCCATAGTAGAGACCCTCATTGGTACTATTCATTCCGCCATGTGTGATAAATAATTTAGTGTATTTTAGCACGTCCGTTTGTGGAACGTATTTTTTCACAATGAAGTTTTTGGGGATCTCTCCTAATTCAATTAGCGGGGTTTGTTGACCGACCGACATGACCACCGTGTGATCGCTATTTCCAAATGCTTCAAAACAAAGCTTATAAAAATCAAGAGACCGGTTAAAAACCGTCCCAAGCGAAATGTAAAGGGGACTTTTTCCTTTGATATCAGCAAGGTCAAAGTTATCCTGCTTTATTCGTGAAGAAATGGACGGACCTACAAATTTGTAAGTTTGGTCGAATGCTTCTTTAAAAGGTTGAAACTCCCTAGTTGTATAAACGATTGAAAGTGGTGCAGGATTACAAAAAACTTCGTAAGCAGAATGGATCTCCACATCATATTTTTCCTTCACCATTGCCGTCAGTCTTTGAAATTCATCTTGTATAGGTTTACCTATTTCTGGAGTGATTTCTTTAGAAAGCTGTTCCAGCATTTTATCGAATGATGCTTTTGTCTGCGCAAAAGAAGTACAAGAATTGATTGCGGGAAGCTTAAGGATTTGGGCAAGCATACGTCCACAGCCAAACATGGAGTCATGGATGATGTAATCGAAATGCTCTCCTTTGATCTGTTCGAGCACGCTAGGTATGACGATATCTATCGTATGTAAAAGACCGTTGATTCTTTCGAGTAAATAATTTCTTCCCCCTGAGAGAAAAGCTTTTATAAATTTTTCACCGTCAATTGTTCGTACAGTAGCTCCCGTCCTCTCTATACGTTCCCGAAAAGACTCTATCGTAAAGTACACTACCTCTTCTCCACGCGAAATAAGCTCTTGCACAACTCCAATAGTTGGATTGATATGTCCTTCTGATCCAGCATTAAGAAATAAAACACGTGCCATTCTACCACTCCTTAAATGATTCTGTAAGAGTATGGACACTATCCCATACCCTTCCAAATTCAAACAATATAAATTTATCATAGTACAATACTGGAAAATCTCAAATTCTTAATCACCCTTGTAATCTAAAATTAATATCGTTCATAAAGGTCAGCCGGATTCTTAAAGGGAAAATGAGCGCTGTATGTAGCTGTCGCTTTTTTCATCAGGGTAGTATAGCTGAAAAAGGTAATCCACTCATTAATAGAGAACTTATATTTTAAAATGGATTTCTTTGGAGGGAATAATGATGGCAAAGTATTTTCCGGAAATGTTAGCTGAGCATCAAAACTTCATAAAGAAACAGCATTTGTTTTTTATTGCAACGGCACCTTTGGATGCGGCGGGGCATGTAAACCTTTCTCCAAAAGGGTATGATACCCTTCGCATCCTATCATCTACCGAAATTGCGTATTTGGATCTAACCGGGAGTGGTAACGAAACAAGCGGACATATTAATGAAAATGCCCGGATTACCTTTATGTTTTGTGCATTTGAAGGTCCGCCGATGATCTTGCGCTTATATGGTTCAGGCAGGGTGATTCTGCCTGAAACAGATGAATGGGATCGGATGATAGGTCATTTTGAAATGATGCCTGGTGCAAGACAAATCATTTTAGCCAAAATTCATAAAGTCCAAACCTCTTGCGGATATAGTGTCCCCTTCATGACCTACTCCAATGAACGTGAAACATTGAATCGGTCCAACATGAAAAAGGGTGAAGCTGAACTGGAAAATTATTTGCGTGAAAAGAACTCCTTCACCATTGATGGCATTCTGACACCATTAGGGAAAAAATTATCGAATGACTCTAAAACCACCTAAAATTCTGCTTGTCACGTACAAACATAATAAAGGAGTTAAAAAAGGTATGATGCAAAAAAAGGGTTGGTGGATTTTAGTTATAGTCTCGGTTGGGATTATGATTCCTTTCATGATCCCCTATCTAACTTTAAATCCTGCTAACAGCCGTGTAGATATTACTTCGACAACACAATATTCTATACTGGTTACACATATTGGTTGCGCCTTTATTGCCTTAATAACAGGTTTTCTTCAGTTTATGGATCGTATTCGTTTGAAAAACCCAAAGGTTCATCGCTATGTGGGGAGGATTTATGTTGTCAGTGTTTTTATTAGTGGAATTCTTGCTCTTGCCGTTGTCTTCTATATAGAAAGTTTCACAAAAGCAGCAGCTTTTCTTACTCTGGCCATTCTGTGGTTATTCACATGTTGGAAGGGTTACCGTACAGCTGCTAAAGGGCATTTTCATGCACACCGAATATGGATGATGCGTAGTTTTGGAATAACTCTAGTAGCAGTCAGTACACGTGTACTAGTCCCCGTCCTTCTCATTACTTATTACACTTTTAATGGATTTATGCTTCCAGAAGGAAGAGATAAGATGATCGAGGAAGTATTGAATGTAAACATTTGGGCAGGGCTCGTTCTCAACTTTGTCATAGTGGAGTGGATGATCCTTAATAAAAAAAACGGGTAGAGAAATCAGCTAATTGACTTGTTTGGCGAAGATTCTTTGTAACTAAAAAAAGTAACTATTCGCCGCTAAGAATAGTTACTTCAAATGAACCGGATGGGAATAAATAGGACAGGAGAGAGTTGTCCTATCTGCTTCCAGTATATGAAGTAACGATTACAAGGTGAATAAATTATCTGTTAGAGAAACAGTTTGAAGAAACTTTGCTTAACCTGCCCCTTTAGTTCGATAAGAAAAGGAGCTGCAAAAGCAACTCCTTTAGATGCGAGAAACATTTCTTTTAAACTGTTACGAGTTTATATAACTTCAGACGAACTACGCGACTTTTTCCGACTATGCTTGAATTAAAGCGTGACAATGATCGGTCCATTTTTAGTAAGGATAATCGTATGTTCCACTTGAGCTACAAAGCTTTTTTCAGTAGCATAGGTCCAACCGTCTTCTTTTTGGAATACTTCTTCTTCAAAGGTTGAGATGAATGGTTCGAATGCGATAACCATCCCTTCCTTTAATATTTCATTATCCCATGGATCATAATAATTACAAATATGGTCAGGTGCTTCGTGTATTCTACGTCCAACACCATGTCCTGTAAGGTTTTTGATAACCGTGAATCCATGCTGTCTCGCTGTTTCGAACACCGCTTTTCCGATTCTGCTTTTTTTGGAACCGGGTTTTGCTTTCTTAAGACCCGCCTCAAATGCCTTTTTGGCGACGTCGCATAATTTCGTTAATACTTCTTCTCCTTCGCCTACTACAAATGAGATTCCTGTATCTGCGAAATAACCGTTCTTTGAAGCAGATACATCTATATTTACTATATCCCCTTCACGAATAACCCGATCACCCGGAATGCCATGTGCCACTTCATCATTTAGGCTGATGCAAGTATAGCCAGGAAAATCATATTCACCTTTTGGAGCTGAAACTGCACCCGCTTTTTCTAAACGTTCCCCGGCTATATCATCAAGTTCTTTGGTCGTTATGCCCGGAATTGTTCTTTGTACCAATTCATCTCTAATGGAGGCAATAATTTTGCCAATTTCCTTCAAACCATTAAAATCATCTTCTGTTTTTGCAATCATTTTTTTCTACCTCATTATCTTTAATCATCAATAAACTATATAAGCATTCATTATACCCTTTATTTTAGCGAAAAATTAAAGCAATGTACATAATTGGGTACGATGCCCCTCAGCTTGAATTTTTCTTCAATCAGGAAAAAGACAACAACATTTGCAGCAGTACCTTATTTATCCTATAATGATGCGCTCTTTGGGATAGTGATACGCATGTTTTAATGGTTTGCCCTCCATACTGAATAAGAAGGTAAAAATCCCGATTTTCCCTATAAACATTAAAGTCATGATTACGACCTTCCCGGTAGCACTCAAATCCGGTGTAATGCCAAGCGAAAGGCCTACAGTGCCAAAAGCAGAGGCGCCAATAGCCCTTTCTGGTATTTTCCCCATTCATATGCTTTTCCAAATGGGACACCGAGTCCTTTGAGTTTTCTTACTCTCGTTCTTGGCAACTTCCATTGTTTCCATAAGCTCTGATTATCACGAAAATGCTAGATTAAAGCATGAACCCCCAACAGGCATTTAGTAAATCCAGGTTTAAGTATTGGAGGAGTTGAATGAGATTATGGTCATGTTAATGCCATTCTTATCGAAGATCAAGGCTTCTTTTTTCGGGAGGTGTTGATCCCAAGACGGATGGAGCTGCTATGGACTGGTAAGCAAATGTAAAATAGTATGTTAGATTTCCTTACATTAATAGTGACAAAGGGCAATAATATTTATATGATTAATTCAAGAACTACAAGCAGCAGGTGAGTATGGATGAATTCTTCTTTTAAAAAGCAGCTGTCGCAGTTATATAATGACATCAACCAAGAAATTTATAGTGCGGGAGTTAGTAAGCAAACAATTGACATCCAGGATAATCGCATTGTCATTTTTGCGCAGACGAAGCGCTCGCCTTTAATCTCAGTATTAAGTGAAAGGTATTCTGAGCTGACCTTATCCGTCGATGGGGCTTTAGCCATGGAATATAAAATTCGATTAAAAGAAAACTTTGAGAAGCGATTTGGAATGAAGGTCAAGACCATATTTAAGGATTACGATTTTACAAGTGAGCATGCTTGTACGGTGATTTACCTAGAACAATCGCTTGGTATCTAACCAACCTTATTATTGGAGAAATTTTGATTTATCATTTTTTCTTCACGGACTTGTTTCAAGGATTCAGGAGCTTAAATTTCGTTATACGTGGTTTAGGAGCCGTAGATATAGGAGGAGACCCCTTCTATTTCTGCGGCTTTTTTTATAAAGCAAATTAAGGGGGAATAAAGGTGAATTCAAAAGTATTCTCGTTAGGATTCCAGCACGTCATGGCGATGTATGCTGGGGCGATTCTTGTTCCATTGCTTGTTGGGAGGGCATTAAACCTTACTCCGGAGCAATTGGCTTACTTGGTCGCCATTGACTTATTAACCTGCGGTATCGCTACCTTACTGCAAGCGTGGAAAAACAAATATTTTGGAATTGGTTTACCCGTTGTATTGGGTGCTTCGTTTGTTGCCCTGTCGCCGATGATCGCTATCGGATCACAATATGGTATTCCTGCCATTTACGGATCCATTATAGTAGCAGGACTCTTCATTTTTTTATTTGCTCGCTATCTTGGAAAACTCGTAAAGTTCTTTCCACTTGTTGTCACGGGAACTGTCGTCGTGATCATTGGACTATCGTTAATTCCATCGGGAATTAGAAATATGGCTGGCGGAGCAGGGAATCCGGACTTCGGTAGCTTAGATAACTTGATGTTGTCCTTGGGTGTCATCGCTATTATTCTTATTATCAACCGTTTCTTTAAAGGGTATGTCCGCTCTCTTTCCGTGCTCTTAGGGATTGTCGCAGGTACAGCTCTAGCTGCGATGATGGGGAAAGTAGATTTCCATGAGGTTTTAGAAGCTTCATGGTTCCGTATTCCTCAACCGTTCTATTTCGGTGCCCCATCCTTCGAGATCGCTCCGACACTGACGATGTTAATTGTAGGATTAGTCATTGTAGTTGAATCAACAGGTGTATTTTTTGCCTTAGGGGAAATTTGTGATCGTCCTGTTACACAAGATGATCTCACTCGAGGATATCGAGCAGAAGGCTTGGCTATCACCTTAGGAGGAATCTTTAATGCCTTTCCCTACAACACCTTTGCGCAAAATATAGGGTTAGTTCAACTATCTCAAAACAAATCAACGAACGTTGTGGTTGCAGCAGGTAGTATCCTAGTATTTCTTGGTTTAATTCCTAAAATTGCGGCCCTTGCTACAATTATTCCTGCCCCCGTACTTGGCGGTGCTACGGTTGTGTTGTTTGGTATGGTCGTGTCTTCAGGAATTAAAATGCTAGGTTCAGTAGATTACAACAATCAACATAATGCACTTATTATTGCTTGCTCAATTTCGTTAGGACTAGGATCAACCGTCGTACCTGAGTTATTTAGTCAATTGCCTCCATCCCTTCGAATCATCGTTAGCGATGGAGTGATTACCGGAAGCCTAACTGCTATCTTTATGAACCTATTTTTTAATTTCCGTACTGTTCTAGCTCCAGCATCCCTCCAGCATGAGGAAGCTAACGAAGCACATGTTTAATGAAAAAAAGATAAAGGGGTTATGATACATGCAACTTTGAATGCATTAAATGAAATTCCATTGTCTGAGTTTGTGGAAAAGTTAAAGGACATATTTGAACACTCTCCTTGGGTAGCCCAAAGGGCAGGGGAGTTTCGTCCTTTTAGTTCCTGTGAGTCGCTTTATGAGAGGATGGTCAGCGTTGTCCAAAATGCGAGTGAGGAAGAAAAGTTGAACTTAATTCAGGCCCGCCCCCATTTAGGAACACGAAAAACGATGAGTTCATTTTCCCAGAGTGAACTAAAAACTGCTGGATAGAGTCAGCTATCAGAAGCAGAATATGAGCTTTTGCTGGATATGAATAAAGAGTATGTCCATCGATTTGATTTTCCCTTTATTTTAACTGTTCGTGGAATAAACAAAGATGAAATTCTTCAAGCGATGGAGGACCGATTGAACAATTCAAAGGAACATGTTATTCACCACTTCTCCCTTCAAATAATTTCCATCATACGGAATTGTTTGCTTCTTCGCAGAATAACTAACGACTAGTAACCGTCCTCCTTAATCTGCTCGGCCCTTCCTTATCTTCTCGAGTAGACAAGTACAATATGGTCTACATTGTTATTACTTAAACGTTCGTGTAATGGAGTGCCATAAACCGAGTTTGTGGCAGCTTTATCAAATATGATAGCAGTTGATGGTACCTTAATATCCCTGTGTATCTGGAATCCAGGTCCTTCCCATGTGAAACATCTAAATCTCTTATAAAAACAACAGGGATATCTTCATTTATCGCTTTTTCAATGACAGTATTAATGTTAGTAACGATTTTTTCTTTTTCAAAGACTCCTTGTTCTTCCTTATTACCTTCTATTAATTCCTGTTGAGCATCGATTATCAGTAATGTTTGTTTCAGTATTCCCCCCTAAAGTTATTGGCAGCTAGACTTTTCATGTTTTTCATCAGAAGCAATTCTTACTAAGCTCTTTATATTTTCGTCACTGATTTACCAATACCTTCTTGAACGATCCTGCCCCTTCTCCATAAGAAAAAGCTGACTTATTGACAGCTCCAATCTTCACAAACGCACTTGTTAGCTGAAGAAGCAGGTTACTTTCCAGAGTTCTCATCAAACGGTTTTCGTTTATGTTTTTCATTAATGATCTTTTTATTAAATATCTTAACTTCTCCAACCATTAGTAACCTCATATCCTCTACAATATACTTGGCTAACTCTTGGTCAGTGATGCCATCTCCATCAATATCAAGGCGGAATTCCTGCCCTTGAAGCCCACCGCCATTAGTAAACTTGATTTCAAAGTCAAATTGAACTCTTTTATCCATTTGAAACCTCCTCATATATTGATTGATACTGGAATTGCATTGATATATAAACCTTTTGGCGACACAGGGTTTTTACACCTTTCACAGTTCCCACTATACATATTCCAAACAAAAAAACCATTCCCTTCTTCAACTAACTGCCCCGATCATTTCATAAATAAAAAGAGCTGCCAATTTCAATAATAGATTCATTAGAAAAACTTGGAATTTTAGTTGTTGTATATTAAGATAGTAAATGGTTAATATTTTCCATTATATAGGAGGAGACATATGAAAAAGAGAATTCTACATACGGTACTTTCGATTGCTGTAGGAGCAGGGATACTTTCCGTTGGTGATGTTCCTGCCCAAGCAAAGAGTCAAAATCAAGAGCTGAATGACTCATACGCAATAGCCTTTAAAGGTGGTTTACCAGAGAATTATCAAGAGGTAATTCGGAAAGCCGGTGGTAAAATAACCAAAATCCTTCCCGAGGTTGGCGGAATAGAAGCTCAATCGGACGAGCCTTCTTTTCTTAAAAACCTAAAAGCTCATTCTTCAATAGAAGCTGCTAACAGAGAAATTCCCCTAACCTTAGACAAAACAGCAGTCAGCCCTTATAACTATGGATCCAGTATCATCAGCCAGCAAAATTCTGAGAGTTATTGGGACTCCCAATGGGATATACAAAGGGTGACCAACGACGGGAAATCATATGATTTAGAAACAGGCGGATATAAAAATAAAGATGGAAGCATGACTCATAAAGCAGTGGTGGGAGTGATAGATACCGGAATTGATGAGTCTCATCCTGACTTAAAGAATAATATATTAGGCGGACGTAATCTTGTTCCTGCTGGAATGGATGAATCTGAAACAGGTGATCCCACTGATATTAAAGACCGCAATGGGCATGGCACTCACGTTGCCGGGATCATTGGCGCAAATGGTAAAGTAAAGGGTGTAGGGCCGGATTTAGGAATCAGATCCTATCGCGCATTATACTCAGAGCAAGCCCTTGGATTACCAACTTGGATTATAGATGGAATCATTGCAGCAACAAATGACAAGGTAGATGTTATTAATATGTCTCTACGTTTCTATAATAATAACAAAATGACAATTGAGGGAGAAAGTTATAAATCAATCGCTGAAACGTTACTTTGGAAGAGAGCCATTCAATATGCAGTAAAGAATGGAGTAACTGTAGTGGCCGGCAGTGGTAATGAAAGTTTAAATTTAGATGATAAGAAGGAAGTTAACGAATTTTTAAATAAATTGTATGAACCATATGGTATGAGCGTGAAAGGGCCTGCAACCGTGGTACCGGCACAGCTGCCAGGAGTCATTAATGTGTCTGCCTCCACAAAATGGTCAACTCAACAGCTTGCTTTCTACTCTAATTATGGAAACAGTGCCATTGACGTGGCAGCTCCCGGAGGGGATTTCGGGCCTGAATATGCAGAAACCAATGACCCTGCGGCGGCTGATCCAAGTAACTTAATCCTTAGTACTTGGCCTACCTATTTAGGTACTTCATATGAGTTTAATGCTGGTACTTCCATGGCCACACCTCAAGTAGCTGGAATTGCAGGGGTTATTAAGGCAGCTCATCCGGAGTATAAACCAGCCCAAGTAACGGCTCGCATTAAGCAAACCACTCTTGACTATGGAAAGAAAGGACAAGATGCTTTATTTGGTTCAGGAGAAGCAAATGCATATAGAGCATTAGAAAATATAAAGAAGTAGCTTATTTAAAAGTACAAGGAAAGAATCTTAATCAGAATCTGTAACCCAAACAACAATTGGGAAAAATATATCCATAACAAAAAAGGCTATTTGCCCGAAATATAAAAAACGGAAACACATAAAATGCGTGAGGCCATATTCTAATTAACACAACTCACCAGTTAAAATTCATCCCCTGCTTAATTGCAGGGATTTTTTGTTTTATCGCTTAATTACAATTTCTAGTCCAAGTAAAAAAACATTTTCCAATGGAATTATCCTGCCCTTTATTTTCATAAGTAATGGCAGCCGGTTAGCCTCACCTTTTTATGAGTTTGGCAATCTTGAAAATTCCAAAACCGCAAAGAATTATGAGACCCATTATAATAATTGGTATCAAAATATTAAATGACATTGAATCATCTCCCTTTAATTATGTAAGTCATTATTATATCCATATAATACCAAACCAAAAAACATCTACTTATTGAGCTAACGGTACACAAACCTTTTTTTAATTCTATAAAAAAAGGAACTGCTTTCACAGTTCCCCTTTTTTATTTTCCCAATGAACAACTAGAGCCAGTCTGCACTTTCATCAGCAAACCTCTGGAAGTCATTCATAAAAACACTTGCATGATACCCATCACAAACTGCATGATGAATTTGCAACGAAACAGGCAAGAACCATTCATCTTTTATTTGCGAATATTTCCCCCCGGTTATAATGGGTAAGAGAAAATCGCCGCCATTATTAATATTTAAATTAAATGCTGTAAAAGAACTCCAAGGGATCATGGATATCGGAATATGATTATCTGGTATTGGGGTCTTTGGAAATAAACTACCCGTACCATTGTATTCTTCTACATCTTTTTCATACTGGGAATGGAATTCAGAAAACCTACTTGCATTTGGTGACCAGATGCTAGAAAATGTGTATGTCTTCTTATCGAAAATTGTATAAGAAGGCAAAACTTCTGACCAATAACCTAAATTCCCTTCTTGGTTAAAGCTTGTTCTAAATTCTCGATGGGAATTAACTATTTTTGTAACCATGAAAATAAACGCGGGATATAACTTATAATTTTTCTTCTTTAAGTTTTCCATAAGAACAGTAATATTCATTTCATTCGTTATACTGAATGTTGTTTGTTGTTGTAAATAGTGTTCAAAGTACTCTTTTCGAACCCAATTTTCACGATTAATCATATTGAATTTCATATACAACGCCTCCTAAAGTGTTTTATTTGATTTAGGAGGCTATTTCCTCTGCTTTTTTCATGACAGTCATCCTTTTGTAAACGAATTTATACCCCTACATTATCAAATATTCCCAGACTAAAATCAACTTACAGAAATTACTTTCTTTAACGATCCTGCCCCGTTAGCCATCCATGCAGCACAAAATCGGTGCTGCACCACAGAGAATGAAAATGGGGTTCGGGGTCAATTATGTTTAATGGCTGGCGAAGAAGGTCGTTGAACTATGGTACCTTTGAGCCCATCCGTTAGTCTGACTCTGACGACCACGGTGTACCACCGACTGTCGCGCCCTTTATGGGTAGCACTCATGGGAGATTAATCCTTTTTTGGTCGTCGCGCTAGCCTCTACTTAATTGGCTATAATTGGAGGTTTTTGTTTAACGATTTACCAAACTCAATCAGATCACTCATAAGGCCCAGCCCTTTTTTAAAAAGCGTTTTTACTGGATCTGTTGTGGCTTTTTCTGGCCGCCAATTGCGGCCCTCTATGGCGCTAAAGCACCCTTTAGTTTAAGTACAATAATTAACAGACTTAAACTAATTTCTTCTTTTTTGATAAAAGAAGCTGCCGATTAGCAGCTAAATTCACTGCAACTCCCTTCAAGTTAGACACCGAAGAAGAACGAAAAAACACCTAATATAATAAGAACTATTAGTAAGTTATTAAAAGAATTATTTTTTAAATAATAATACGTATTTTCCTTATACTTGCGCATATTAAAAACAATAATATTGAAAGCGAGATGGATACGTATTGTCTAAACAAGGGATGCAAAACAAGGATCAAACGAGAAAGCAAATCGAGAAACAGGATAAAAGAAATGATGTTGAACTAGGTAATGAATTTCAAATTGGAAACACAAGTTCACAGAGCTCAAAAAAAAGTGGACGTCAAGTAAATAAAAAATAACCCCGATCTTTCGGGGTTATTTTTTCGATTTATAAACTTTTTTAAATGTTACATTTCTATTGGAGAATGACAACAATGTCATTTTTACACTCCCAAAATATAAAACCCTGTCCTAGGACAGGGTAAACTTAAAGATGAACACACTTCCTCCAACTTAAAAACATTACAATAAAACTATCTCACATAAAATTACTGCTGCACTATCTGAATAAGGTTGCCACATGTATCATCGAAGACCGCTATAGTGCTTTCTCCCATTTTTGTCGGCTCCATCGTAAACTTCACGCCGTTTTCCAATAGCCGTTTGTACTCATTATGAATATCTGCAACGCCAAACATTGTTGCTGGGATGCCTTCGGCTACTATCTTCTTTTGATATTCCTTTGCGGCAGGATGCTCATTCGGTTCGAGTAAAAGCTCGGTACCGTCATGAGCATCGGGAGAAACAAGCGTAATCCACCTGAATTTCCCCATGGGAATGTCATGCTTTTTTACAAATCCCAGCTTTTCTGAATAAAATTCCAGTGCCTTGTCTTGGTCTTGTACGAATAAACTGGTAACAATGATTTTCATAATCTTTTGCCTCCTTTAATATTTACCACGCTGGTGCTCTGCAAACAATCTGGTTCCAAGCCGAAAAACCCACACATTC
This sequence comes from Peribacillus sp. S4, assembly GCF_046715815.1. Taxonomy (NCBI): domain Bacteria; kingdom Bacillati; phylum Bacillota; class Bacilli; order Caryophanales; family Bacillaceae; genus Peribacillus; species Peribacillus sp. S4. Next base: position 4,652,950 of record NZ_CP175708.1, read on the forward strand.
TTCAGAAGCCTGTTCCGATTTTATAAAATTACTCTATCCATCCTTTCAGCAAGTCTTTAAGTGGTTCGTTGTTGAACATTAGTACTCGATATTTTCCCTTTCGTTTTGATTTTACGAGTCCTGCATCTTCCAATGCAGCTAGATGTTTAGCGATTGCCTGTCGCGAAATGGCAAGGTCGTGCTTTGTAATGAGACGTACCGTAAGTTCATACAACGTCAGCTCGTTGCGTTCAGATAGTTCGTCCAATATCAGCCGCCGAGTCGAATCGCCGAGTGCTTTGAATATAGCGTCTTTATCCCACATACATCGATTATAAGCAACTATATGGTTGCATGTCAACAAGTATAAGCAACTGTATAGTTGCTTGTCAATGGCACCTATTCCTGATGGACGAAAGCTACAAATACATATGTTGATCTATTATTTCCATCATCAGGCCCCATCATGTATAACCCCAACACACATTCATTTCCCATAATTGCAGACAATTTAAGTATTGGTTTTGGTTTTTCACCTTAATCCGCCCCGTCACGCAACGCACTCCATCAGATTCCTTACGCTCCTGCGGAAAGTGGTGCATTGCCTTATCAGTTTCCCCCTGCCTAAATTGGTACTAATGGACAGTTCTAATCATATTCTAATTAAAGAAAACAATAAGAAGGGGGGCAAAATCAATTGATAAAAGTGAAGGTTGGTTTACGGCCCATTGTAAGTAAGATAAATTTACCTACTGTTTTGAAAACGACTATACTTCCGGGTGACTCCATTGAAAGATTATTTATTGCAACCCAGGTAGGAGAGATCTTTTACATAGGAAACAGAGAGATAAGGACTTTTTTAGATATTCGCCCGCGAATCCTAAAACTAGGTGCTTCTGGTGGCGGATATGATGAACGGGGATTGCTGGGGCTGGCGTTTCATCCCGAATTTTATTATAACGGTCTGTTTTATCTTCATTATTCAGTGGCCGGAACACAAGGACCAGGTGCTCTTTCTGAATCTTTTAAGCCTGACCCGTGTGATCCCAAAACATTAAACCTAAGGTGGATGAAAAGAGAAACTAAATATGACCATATTGATACAATTGAAGAATGGATTTTACAAGCGAATGGTCAACCCCAAAAACGACGGACTTTACTTAACTTAAGACGGCCATTTTTAAATCATAATGGGGTCAATAGTTTAAACTTTTCACCTGAAACAGGAAAACTTGTATTAACAACCGGGGATGGTGGATCAGGCTATGATCCATTTAACTTAAGCCAGGACGATCTGGAAATCGCCGGTAAGATAATTGAAATGGATGTAGATAAGAATATCTCCTACAATAATCCACCCATTGTCACACGTTTTAATGAACTTCCCACAACTATTCAGGAAACGCTCATGGTAATGGCCAAAGGGGTGCGCAATATACCAGGCATTTCATTTCAAAGGTTTTATAATCAGTATATTAAATATGCGGGAAATGTCGGCCAGAATTTGGTCGAGTCGATTTTTTCATTCGTTCAGTATAAACCAATACCGGTTACTGAGCTTGTTCAAGCTCCTTTCATGAATTCTGAACCTGACAAAGAAGGGTTCATTAACTTGGGCTGGCGAGGCTGGGAAGGTGCTTTTCCTGCATCGATTATCAGAAGGTGCACGGATAATCCGGCATTGGATGAGAAAACCATTGCTTATTACAATGAAGCAGCTGCGCTTTCAGGGAGCCGTCTTCAGCCTTTGACTAGTTATTTTCATGAAGATTCCAGACCCGATAAGTTTGGAGGAACTGCACTTACAGGGGTGCAAGCCTATATGGGGGAAAGAATCCCTGCTTTGACAGGAAGCGTTGTGTTTACCGATCTTGCCCGGATAGAATCTCAACCTCAGGTAAGAGGGGCTTTAGCTTATACCACCGTAAGACCAAATGGTGAACAAAATGAATTTAGTGTGATACAGACCGATTATGATTTTGGGTCTCAATCAGCTTATTATGTTAATTTGGGAACGAACCTGGATCAAACCAGACTATATTTAGGGGTTTATGGCTCTATGAAAGTGACTGATTTTAACCAAGGTACGATTTTTGAAATCGTTGAACCCTAGCTAAAATTCTACTTAATCATGAATGAATTGAAATTAAAAACGAGTGATGGAGACCACTAAACTATAATCGTTTTTAATCTTTTATAAATCATCAAAGCAACTTCAACCCAAAACCAGCTATAAATGAAAGCTAATAAAAAACCAGTTATCAGAATTGAAAAGGAAACAGGCACGGCTGGACCTAAAACCGGAAAGTGAAAAATAAATAGTAGACTCATAATTCCTGACATTAAAAGAATGGCACCAGCAGCAATAACACTTAATCTCTTCCTCAAAAAAGAAAAAGATGCCCCTATGCCAAGTCCCAACAATCCTGTTGTAAAAGGAAATACAATGAGTTCAGTTGGCTGTAGGATGAATAACAACATAATTGTCAAAAGGTAGGTCACCACTCCAAATGGAATGGAAAACATGGAACCTAACAGAATGGGTGCAGTGGCTAGGGGACTTATAAAGTATCCGATACCTGGTAAAAAGCCACCAGCAGCCTGAAGTATGGCAGCAATGCAAGCAAAAATGGACACTAAAATGAGCTTCATCGTTTTTTTATGTTTATTGAATATGATTTGAGATAAACGAACCTCATCAGAAATAGGTTTAAAAAAATACACATTTCCACCTCATTCTAAATGGTTTATACGTTACCCTACATTATATTTGCCATTCATTAGAGGTGGAACCATTATTAATGAACCACCACCCCTATCCTTAAATGAAAAAGGATTTTCCTTTGCCTAATAAAAAAACAAGGCCATATTGGCCCTGCCTTTTATTCGACGATCACTTTCCCAACCATTCCTTCCTGGAAATGGTACCGGCATATCAGTTCATATGTACCCGGCTGTTTCGGTTGCACGGTAATGGTTTTTTCTTTACCTGCCTGAACCTCTGCGTCTATTCCGAGCTTTTCCACTGTGAAGGTGTGCTCTTTCTTACCTTTGTTTTTCAAAATCAATGTTGTGGCTGTTCCATTCGGAATAGTGATGGCTTCCGGATTAAAGAAATCATCGTTCAACTCGACCACAATCGATTTCACCGCAGGCTGAGCTACAACACGGGATTCGGCAGATACGCCGAATGATCCTAGAGTTGTCACAACTACAACCGTTGCAAGCATAACGACCAATCCTGTTACCCACTTTTTCACTGACATTCGCAATCCCTCCTTCCCTTACCCTATCTTTTTCTAATTCATAAAATATTATTACTATTAATTTGGTTACAGTGCGCGTTCAAATAGGTGAAAAGAAAAAGATCGCCACTAATGACGATCTTCTGGAGTCCAATCTTATGATTTTGCAATGGTCATCATAGCCCTTTTTGACATTTTACCATTATAAATTTAAATAGAAGGAAGATACACTCTCCATTCTTTCCAAGCTTTAAGATAGCCACTTAAGTCATGCGGGTGAACTCTAATACAAACGCCTATAAGTGTGTTATATATGCTTAAATTTTTGTGGTTTCACTTTTTCATGGCCCATTAAACTTTGAACCCCTCCTAGAGGCGCCCATGAACCTATTATGCTATGCTATTTATAGACTTACAAAGGGGGAATTATGACATGTCATTTTTTGATAAAATGAAAGCAAGCATCGGAATCGGTGCGGCGAAAGTGGACACAAAATTAGAAAAAGATTCATACAAACAAGGAGAAACGGTAAAAGGGAACGTGTTTGTCCTTGGCGGAAACACCCAACAGGAAATCAATGGGCTGTACATCCATGTGATGACACAGGTTTTGAGGGAACAGGATGACCGTAAGTATTTAGATGATGTTACCCTTTACAAAATAAAGGTTTCGGATGCATTCGTCATTGAAAAAGGCGAAGAAAAGGTGATTCCGTTTTCCTTGCAACTTCCGTACGAAACGCCAATCACGATAGGGGACGTGTCTGTGTGGATGAAGACGGAAATGGATGTGACGTTCGCATTGGACCCTAAAGATAACGATTATATAAACGTATTTGGAAATGAAACAGTCAGTAGCTTCCTAAAAGCAATCGAATCATTAGGGTTTTACTTGAACAAAGTGAAAAATGTACCCTTCAAACGTAGCAAAACGGGTGTCTTTCAGGAATTCGAATACAAGCCAAAGGGCGGTCCATTCCAAAGAAGCCTTGATGAGGTTGAAATCGGATTCGTCGCGGACGCTCAATCCGTAGATTTATTCATCGAAGTGGATAGAAAAGCAAGAGGACTTTCTGGGTTTTTGGAAAGTGCAGCAGGAATGGATGAATCCAAGATCCGAGTGCAATACAAACATTTCCAAAAAGAAAGTGTAGAAACAGCCAAGCAAGAACTGATGGATATACTATCCCGTTATTCTCGATAAATGGATTTGCTTATCTGCCTTATATAAACCCCATACATCAGTTAAGATCATACCTGTTACTCTCCAATCTATACCATATTAATAGACAATATAGTCAAAAGAATAACTATTATACTAGATTATTAGATTTTTCATTAAACAATAACACCTATTAGTTCATTAAAGGCTGTCGAGGGTTTCTCAACAGCCTGAGCCAATCACTGTATTAATGATCAGCTTTTTTCTTACCAGAATCTCCAAATAACCAAAGTAAAAGTGAAAGAAATGCTACGAAATAGAATGCGTATGCTACATTCCCTAACCAATTTATCGTTTGTCCCCTGAAGTATTGCAGACCAGAGCTTGCAAGATACTTGAGTATGATACCCACTATACAAATAATGAAGAATCTTTTCTTTGATATTGCCATAAATTCAAACCACTCCTATTCTTTGGCTGGCAATCCAACTAAACAATCCCCTATTTTTTTATGATTATAACAATAAATGAACTTTTTCCTTGTTAAACTAATCTGCCCCGATAGTGCCATAAGAAAAAGCTGCCTTAAAGACAGCTCCGATCTTCAGCTAACGCACCCGTTAGTTCATTAAGAAACCCTGTATTGAAACAAAGAAAAGAAATAATGAGACAACTACGCACCCCCAAAATCCTCCTTTTCTATCTTTTTGAAGTTCGACTAGTCCTGTTACCAACATAAATGCCCCCACGATCAACATTAAATACGGCATTACAAAGGTTTCAGTTATTAGCTGATAGGCTGATAAACCAAGAACAATTATTGCTAAGATAATTCTAACTATTTTCAAGAATATATTTCCCCCTAAAAATCAAGTTCGGTACAATTTTTTATTAAATCATACCATTTAACACCTTTTCATTTGTGTGGAAAATGGAATTCCTACTTCAACTAACATGCCCCGATAGTTCCATAATAAAAAGCCGCCTTAAAGACAGCTCCGATCTTTAGCTAACGCACCCTATAGTTTAAGTAGAAACCTTCACAATCTCTTCTAAACTTCAACAGAATCCAATCCCTAAAATGTGTTGTTCCAGAATCTGCTGCAATACAAAAAGACGCCTTCTTATTAAAGAAAAGCACCCGATTGTTGAAGTTTAAAAGTCAGCTGATACACTTGAGAATATCGAACAAAATGAACTGGACAGTTTAAACTAGATAAAAGATAAAGACGATACCTTTATTTCAATATCGTCCTACCTTTATCCAATTAATTTATTATCTTGTCGTCTTTATCAAATATTGTAATGTGGTAAGGATCGTTTTTAACTCTTGATTTCATCTGTTCGGATTGTAGAAAATCGTCAATAATTTTTTCAAGTTGTTGTGCAAAAGCTTTCGCATTTTCGTCTGAACGGGATAAAGTGATAAACATTTGGATTTCTGGTTCTGGATGAACGGAATACCCTACCATTCTAACGTTGTAATCCTTTTTCCCTAATAAATCTTCACTCACAGTGTCAAGGATATCCGACCATCTTCCTTCTTGCTCTCTTTTCTTCATGTTTACTTTTTTAAATTTTACGGTGTATTGATCATTTGTTTTAAGCTGAATTATATTCTGAACATATTGTTCTATCTCATCTGTTCTTTTTTCGGTATCAGGTATTTCAACTTCTACTATTTTTTGAGCAAGTATTCCTATTCCTAACAACTTATATTTTTCACTGGCTTTGTCAAGTGAGAGTAGAATTTCTAACTGTTTCTTATCTTCCTCGCTATGAGGAACATCAACACGTTCCGTATATCTACTTACTTTAACTGTATAGGCATCATAACCCTTAGATTTTAGTATATCTTTTGTAATATCATCTACATCACTTTTAACGTCATTAAAATACTTTTCTGAACCCTGAATTGCAATTTCGATTTCCTTTTTCGGAAATGAGACTCCTACTCCAGTCTTTTTGTAACCTTTTGCTCTTAGTTCCTCGGATATGAGTAGAACTATATTATTCTTATTTTCAAAAATTTGTCCTAAGTAAGGAATTTTGGATGCGACTTTTGCCATTGCTGGTGAAACAAATGCAGAACTTATAAATAAACCAAATAATATAATCAGCGCGATACTAGAGTATGCTAACTTCCGAATCAGACTTACTTTTCTGATACGAGTTGGTAGGATAGGATTCTTATTTCTCTCTTGGGACTCCAACTTTTCAATATCAGAAATGATTCGTTTTTTCAGTTCTTGTTTTTGTTTGGTTTTCCACAGTAGATCGGCATTTAACTTCTTTAAGGAGATATCTAAATCAGTATCTTCATATTGTTTTTTCATCCAAATACCCCTCCTTTATTAGTTGTTTTTTTAAGGCTGGAATAGCTCTAAAAAGAGTTGATTTAACTTTACTCTCAGTCCAACTCAATATCTTTGCTGTATCCTCAATCGAAAAACCTTTGATTTTTCTTAAAACGATCACCTTTCGATATGTATCTTTGATTTCCCCTAACGCTTTATATAGTTCAGATGATTCCTCTTTTATTCGAATCATTTCTTCAGGTAATGAGGTATTGTCCTTTTGAAAAAGAAATACTTCTTTAAAGAACCTGCTGGGTTTACGTTTTCTTAAAAAATCAACCGTTAAGTTGTGAGCGATACTGAATAGCCATGTTCTTTCACTGGAATGCTGTTTAAATGAATTATGATATAAGTACGCTTTTACAAAGGTATCGTGGGTCAAATCCTCTGCTTGTTGATAATCCTTAACCATCAATAAAATAAAGCTTAAAATGGATTTACTATGTTGGTCGTACCAATCTGCAATTTCTAATTTTCTGTTCTCCGACAAGTCTCCACCCCTCCTTTTCTTAAATTTTCAATACTTAGACGTACTAACTAAATAAAAGTTGTGTTTTTGCGTAAAAAAAATCTCTAAAAGTTTAGATTAGAGATCTTTTTGTTTTTATAGAACTGATGGTTATCAGTTGTCTTAGAAATAAGGTAAAAATCATGCTCTAAGCTCATGATGATCAAGGAACTATCCTGCCCCTATGGTTCCATAAGAAAAAGCTGCCTTTAAAGACAGCCCCGATCTTCAGCAAACGCCCCTGTTAGTTCTATCAGAAATACGGTATGTAAAAAATGAAAATAAATAAAGAGATAACAATATTCATATATCCCTAAAATCCTTTTCTGTCTTTTTGAAGTTCGATAAATCCTGACACTAAAATAAATGCCCCAAGGATAAACATATAATAGGGCATTAACTCAAAGGTTTGAGTTATTAGACTATAACCTGATAGAACAATAACCACTATCGCTAAAATAGTTCTAACCACTTTCAAAAATATATTTCCCCCTAAAAATTAAATTCTTTTCCAATCATACCATTTAACACCTTGTCGTTTGTATAAAAAATGGAAATTAATTCTTTCATTATCCTGCTCCGTTAGTTCCGTAAGAAAAAGCTGCCTAAAAGACAGCTCCGATCTCCAGCAAACGCACCCGTTACCTGCAGAATAACATTGTATAAAACTACCTCATTGCACTTCCCAACATAACCATGCCAATAAATCCATATACAACGGTAACTCCCAAACCATACAAAATTAAGTTATCTTTTTTAAATAGTCTGATCAGTTCAAAGAAAGAAATGGCAATCCGTAAAACCAACAATAGTCCAAATATACATAAAAATGACATCCCGAAAGCCATTGGAATCTCTGTCACTAACCTCATACCATCTGACTCATCATTTGAGATTACTCCAATTCCCATCCCAATATAAATCCACAAAAATGACCTCAATATCAATGTAAAGAACAAAATGTAGTAACGATGAACATTAGGTGCTAAAGAAGAATCCACAGACGTTATCCATTTTATAAAATACTTGATACATAACCTACACGAAATAATAGGATGTAACCACGCAAATATAAAATCTGTTTCATCGTCCTTAACATAAGAATTCTTTCCAAATGTCATATTAATTGTATTTGATTCGTTTTTCTTGTTTTTTTTCCTTTTCATCTTCAACAACCAATCTAATAGTCATAGTATAAATCGAAATTATAACATAAACGAGGTTAAAACTTTTTCTGTGTTAAAGAGTCATTTAGGTATAAAACAACATTGCATCAACTGCGTTCACCTTCCTCAGGAATACGAAATACTTAGCTCCCAATTTTTACATTTCATTGTTGTGGAGTTTATATAGAAAAGGTGCTGCAACAACCCCATAATGAAATATATTTTCCATTCCTTACTTTATTGAATTGATTTAGTGCAAAATCCAATTTCGTTAAATTTTTTATAGTCCTCAACAAACGGGGCGCTTTAATTAAATAAAACGAGAGCACACTTGCATAATATGACTCTTCATTTATAAGCTCTTATAGGCCACCATCTAAACCGTCAATTTTCACCCCTCTACTCCAATCACGATCGATTTTTAATTCATTATTTGTAGTGGATATGGTTAATTCTCCTTCTTTTTCATAAATTTTAGATGAATTCTCGTCGTAAACTTTTAATGTTGTTGTATATAAGTAATCTATTGTGCCATCAGCATTTTTTCTTTGTTCTTCAAGTTTCACATCTTGTACTTCTATACTTTTATTAATTTGTTTGGATACCAATTCTGGTATTTGAAATTTCCGGTTAGCGATTTCAGCATTATATTGTTCTTCTGTTAAATATAATTTAATCTTTTCTGCGATTTCATCAAAAGTTGGGGGATTGGATGGATCTTTAATAGTATATAGTTCTTTACTATAGTTATTAAATAGTATTTCTGCCTCTTCTACTTTGACCATATTTTCCTCTTTTAGGGGCTTTTCTTCACTGTTTTCTTTGATCACATCTTTGTTACAAGCAACTGCACCAATAAACAATACAAACAAAAACAATAAACTAAGAATTTTCTTTATGATAGCCACCTCATTTCCTTCAAATGAACCTACACTCTACATATTCTATACATATTATGAATTAACCTTGTTAAACTAACCTGCCCCGTTAGTTCCATAAAGAAAAAGCTGCCTAAAAGACAGCTCTGATCTTAAGCTAACGCACCTGTTAGTTGAAGAAGGGTGGTTTTTACTTTAACTTAAATATCCTATTTTTCTAATTTGGCACATTAATAAGACCAAATTTGGCAACCTTCTTCTTGGACTTCGTAACCGTAAGTTCAATATAAGAACAGTTGGGATTCTAATAAATCAGGCTAATCCGATTTGCTCCTTTTTCATATTATTGGGAGGTTTGATTTCTTAAACTTTATTTAACGAGTTATTATTGAGAAAGATACTACCAAACCAGTCTACACCTTGGTTCGGTATAGAGCAGGTCATTCTATTTTCCCCATCTAGCGGAGTCGCGTGATAACAAGGTGTGCTGAAACAGCCCTTGTTCCACCAGCAAGAGGAGTGATGGTGAGTGCCGGGGAATTTCCAGCAGGATTTCGTACAGTCAGTATTGAATTGATGACTGACGTTTGCACAAGAGCCATTCCTACTATCTGAGAAGAACCGGTTGCTCGCCCGACCACCGTATAGGGTAGGTCAATGCCATTGAGAGTTAAAATCAGTTGGCCCGGTTCGCTCACACTCACCTGAAAAAAGACCTGATAAATGCCAATAGCAGACAAAGTAAATGAATCGACAGTAGCCCGGACAATACCACCCGAACTAGTAGGTCCATTTTGCGGAAAATCTACATCTTGACCGCCTCCAACTGTTGTTGCATTATCACCAGGCATCAACGCATAAAAATCCGCAAAATCTAATACTGATCCAGCTGGTCCTGTAGCTCCTTGTGGCCCAGCTGGTCCTGTAGCTCCTTGTGGACCTGTAGCTCCTGCTGGTCCTGGAGGTCCTGGAATTCCTTGTGGCCCTGTTAACCCCGGAACCCCTTGTGGTCCTGTTGGCCCTGTTGGTCCTTCAGGTCCTGGAATTCCTTGTGGCCCCTGTGGTCCCCCTGATCCCCCTGCTGGCCCTGGAATTCCTTGAATTCCTTGTGGCCCTGTTGGTCCTGTTGCACCTGTTGGCCCTGCTATTCCAGCTGGCCCCTGTGCTCCTGTGGATCCTGGAATTCCTGGCGGCCCTGTTGGTCCTGTTGCACCTGTAGGTCCTGCTGGTCCCGCTGGTCCTGCTGGTCCTCCAGCTGGTCCTGCTGGTCCCGCTGGTCCTGCTGGTCCCGCTGGTCCTGCCGGTCCCGCTTGTCCCGCTGGTCCCGCTGGTCCCGGAGGACAATCACAATCAAAAGGAAAAAAATCGCATTGCTCCGGTGGTAATCGTTTATCAAAGCAGCTTAATGAGTTCTTTATTCTTTGCGGTTCCAAGTTGATATGTGGTTTCGAGTATATTTGTTGTTTCCTAAGCTTAGATGAATTGTGGTTGTTTCTTTGTTGTGGGTTATCCATATTACAAACTCCTTTCTTATTAAATTATTCGTTACTAGTGAATTTAATCTTTTTCCACTTCAGTAGAACTTAAACCCCAATAGCAGCTTTTATTGTGCGTTTAAGTGCAAAATTTTACTTAATGGGTTATAAGAACCATCGGTATTAGCTTCTATTTTCCAAGATGGATGGTTAACAACATATCCCATACTCTAGGCAAAGCTTCAAAAATTTCTTTCTATTTATAACTCCTCCTCAAATTGTTTCAAAAATAGTGTATGTGTCTCTGTTCAAAAGGGAATGGTTATTTACCCATTTTTAGAAGTATTCCTGGTTGTATTTACTACATTTCATAACCTTTGATTGTACTAGCTCTACACAAGATAATTAGCAAAAGGAACCGTAAATGTCTTCTTATGCAACTAACCTGCCCCGTTAGTTCCTCAAGAAAAAGCTGCCTTAAAGAAAGCTCCGATCTTCAGCTAAAGCACCCTTTAGTTTAAGTGTAATCCTTCACAATCCTGTTGTTGGAAAAAACGATCTCCATCTGGAGGGGTCGCAAGATATTTAATAATAATCAATAACCTTTTGTGCACAGATTGCAAAAGAACCTGTTTGAGGACGGAACAGGCAGCCGTAGCCTACCGGTATGGATTTTTTATTTTCTTTCAAGTTTTTTTGTTGTACTTTCTGTCTTTCTCATCACCCATTACAAACAAAGTCGTGCATAATAATTCTGTTTGGCTTGCCCGTACTGCCACTCAAACGTAGTCTCCTCTATCCTCGTCGTAGTTTTTTATATACTCGGTGAAGTCTTTCCTTGGATGTTTAGCTACATAATCCGGCTCCTGAAAAATAAACATATACTGAATGATATTTGTGACCACATTAGAAAGGAGAAATAGCTTTGACAAAATATCGGATCATGTCCTTTGATGGAGGCGGCACTTTAGGTGCTTTAAGTTTACAACTTTTGAACAGACTGGCTCGGCAAAACCCAAAATTAATTAGTCGAACCAATGTTTTTTCGGGAAATTCAATCGGTTCATTCACTGCCCTTGCGTTAGCAAGTGAAAGATCGCCGAAGGAGACACTCCAGTTTTTTAAGGATAAAATCCTGCCGGCTTTCAGCGTTTCTCGACCAGGTGGACCTGTTTTCAACCAACAATTGCCATATTCTGGTTTCATTAAAGCGGTACAAACATTTTTCCCATCAGATCTTCTCCTCAAAGACTTAAAAAGACGAATTGTTGTACCTGCATTTCATTTATTCTCACCGGAGCTGAATCGTTGGACTCCTGTGTTATTCCACAACTTTCCTGGCTCTCCCTATTTAAATGAGAAAGCGAGTGATGTAATACTACGGAGCAGTGGTGCTCCCGCGACGCAACGAGCCTATCAAAACTACGTGGATGGGTATACAGTAGCAACCAACCCCAGTACAGCCAGTATCGCATTTGCGGTGGGGAAGGCCAAACAGCCGTTGGATCAAATTGCGGTATTATCCATTGGAACAGGTGAAGAGCCGACTCGATTAAGAAGAGATACGAAGGGATGGGGGATGGTAAGTGCAGATAACATACGTCCCGAAAATATGAAGAACCTTCCCCCAAATTGGGGAGTTCTTTTGGACCGATCTCCCAATGAACCCTTACTGCCATTTCTTCAGATTGTCGCTAGTGGATCCGGTTACTATGAATCCATGGTCAGTTCTCAGCTTCTAGGAGATCGTTTTTTTCGGTTAAATCCACGGATCCCTAATTTCTCCAAAACGGACCCTTCTGTGGTTCCAGCTCTCATTTCAATTGCTAACAAAACAAATTTAAATCCTGCAGTTCAATTTATAGAGAAAAACTGGAATTAATAAAGTTATCCCATAAATCTGATTGAATTTTGGTTTTTATTTCAAGCATTCGGATTTTTTACAATAAAAACAGCCAGAACCTGGCTGTTTTTATTTATTCAGTTCTTCTTCAACTAAACTCTCTACTAATGTAAGGAAAATATGCCAATGTACATTTCTTTAATCGAACAACCTGCCCCGTTAGTGCCATACGAAAAAGGCTGCCTCAGCAACCTTCCTTATTGAAGTAAAGCACCCGTTAGTATCTTCACAATTTTAATTTACATAAATATCATCCATTTTCCTTTAAATTAGAAGTTTTTTGTGTAAATGGGTTTAGTAATTATAATAATAGGGTATATATGATTTGGCATATTTTAAAAAAGGAGATTAAATTATGGATTTGTCACTTGATATATATAAATTAATGAAATTCATCGAAGAAAATAACGAGGATTTTGAAGATTCATTATTAAACGAAGCATCTAATGTGAAAGACAAAATTGAAGAAATATTAATGGTCGGTAATATTGACCTGATAAATAATGCCCGTAAGCTGGTTCGATACATTATTGAGGGTGAAGAACAAGAGCTTCAATCATTTGCTAAACAAGAAGGTATAGCTTGGGCGACACACGAAATACCATTAACTTTCAAATTAGAGTGGGTGCAAGCCATTCGAAGAACTTTATGGAAGTTCCTACAAGGATATAACGAGGTAACGAATCACGTTATAAATGAAGATTTTTTTTCGGTAGAAAAACAAATAAATAATCAAGTAGACAGGTTTTTAAATGTTTTTTTTATCACATATTCTCAATACAAAGATTCATTGATAATGGCTCAAAGAGAATTGGTCGAAAATCTTTCTGTGCCAATAATCCCAATAACACCCACTATATGTATTTTGCCTTTAATTGGTGCGGTTGATCTTTACCGAACGAATATTCTAGAGGAAAAAGTTTTAATAGAGATTGGAAAATTACGTATTCAAACATTGATAATGGACTTATCTGGAATTATGGAAATGGAGACTGAGGTAATTGATCATTTAATGAGGATTATTGACGGCACTTCATTAATGGGATGTACCACTGTGATTACCGGGTTAAGAGCTGAAGTGGCTAGCAATATGATACGCTTAGGAATGAGATTAAATGAAAAAGCACAAACATTAGGAACTTTACAACAAGCGTTGAATAAATACTTAATATGTTAAATACGGAGAATCTTAGAGGAGGGTCGCTTTGCCGACTCTTTTTCCTTATTCAATATATTTTGACCAACTGTCTAAATATTTTTCCTGCCTAGCAGTTACATCTTTGTATAAAAAATATAGTTAGGCATTTAATTCAACACCAATCAATTCGTTTTCTTCTTCAACTAACCTGTCCTATAGTTCCATAAGAAACTCCTATGGCGGCGCTCCTCGCCGCCACCATCTACTACGAAAATCTAAACTCAAAATAGAGTCTAACCCATTAACCCCTTGACAATAATGGAAAATAACAATACAACCAGGCTGAACTTTTTTTGGTGGATCTTAAGGAAGATACCCTGTATAAGAAACTGGTTGTGACAGTATGGAAGAACCATTTAGTGTACTGCTAGTACGTATACAAAAATTTTTGTAACAAATCTCCTGTCATATGTATTGTTAATCTTTTTTGAGGTGATTTCTCCTATGGAAGCAATGATTGAACGGTGTGCTGGCCTAGATGTACACCAAGAAACAGTAGTAGCCTGTGTATTATTTGGTCCATTAAATAAAAAGCCAAAGACCTCTATTGAAACTTTTTCCACTACAACAACAGGACTCTTGGCTTTAAGTGATTGGCTCGCTACCCTTCAGGTATCCGATGTTGTGATGGAAAGTACCGGAGTCTACTGGAAACCAATATGGAATATACTCGAAGGTTCTTTTCACCTTGTTCTTGCCAATGCCAGACATGTCAAAAATGTTCCAGGGCGTAAAACTGATGTGAAAGATGCCGAATGGCTTGCCAAGCTTCTAAGATGCGGACTTATTGAAAACAATTTTGTCCCACCAGAGGATATTCGTGATTTACGAGATCTTACTCGTTATCGAAAAAAATTGATTCATCATCGCACATCAGAGCAGAATCGCATTCACAAAATCCTTCAAGATGCTAATATCAAGCTAACATCCGTTCTATCAGACATTTTTGGTTTATCGGGACGTCGTATCCTTGAAGCGATTCTAAATGGTGAAAAAATAGAGACCGATGGTCTTCGAAAAATGGTGGATTGGCGAACAAAAGCAAGTATAACTGACATTGCCAGTGCAATTAATGGTCGTATTCGCCGTCATCATCGTGATATGTTGCGTTACCATTGGGATCATATGGGTTATTTAGAACAAACCATAGAAGAATTGGAAAAACAAATCGATCAACTCCTGTCCCCCTATCGTAAGGAAGTAGAATTATTGGATGGTATACCTGGTGTGAACAAAGCTGCCGCAGCCACTTTTATTGCGGAGATGGGTGTTGATATGTCCGTATTTAAGTCAGCTAAACATCTTGCCTCTTGGGCTGGTGTGAGTCCTGGAAATTACGAAAGTGCTGGTAAAAAAAAACGAGTAAAACCACACAAGGAAATAAAGCTTTAAAAACAATGGCCGTAGAATGTGTATTAGCAACATCAAGGCAAAATAATCGAATTGCTTCACATCGAAAAAGGATTACTAAACGACAGGGGAAAATGAAGGGACGAATCGCATCTGCCCATTTACTATTAACAATTACTTACAACATCTTAAAAACAGGAGAACCTTATCATGAACTAGGCTCAAATTACCTTGAAGAAAAACAAAATAACAAAGAATTAAAAATGATCGAATACCTAAAAAAGAAAGGCTATACAATCGCTCCATCTGAACAACAAACTGCATAACCAGTTAAATAACGACATAGTACATTTACCCCCATCAAAAAAATGAGAATATGGAGGGTTTATTTTAGCATGGCTTTTTTACTATTGTGTTTTCATACAAAAAAGCTGCCTTAAAGACAGCTCCGATCTTCAGCTAAACCACCCATTAGTTTAAGTACAGTTCTTCATATACTAACTTGTGAATAAGAAAAAGAGGTGTCCCTGCTGCCTTCGTAGCCTCAATTCAAGCCCCCTATAGTTTAAATGTGACTATTCACAAATATCCATGTTTATTCATGCCCTATTTACTTATAACGATCGATAATTTATAGTTTGCATATTTGTTTAACTCTAATAAAAATTGATTTAACGCTTCATTACTTGGAAACCTTCACTCCAAAAGATAACAGCTATCTCCACTGATTTTATAATTATTGATGACATATCCCTCCTTTGTTTGGATAAATGAGAGATAAGGTTGATGATGTGTACCCTCTATATAGATATTGATAAAGGCATACGTAAAGCACCCTAATTTCGCTTGATTCACTTTAATGCTATAACCCTCAATAACCCCATTGTCCTCTAATTTCTCCACTCTAGCTGCGGCTGCCGGTCCTGTTAAGTAAACTCTCTCCCCTAATTCTTTCATCGTAATCCGGCTATTGCTACATAACTCCTCTATAATTCGCTTATCTGTTTGATCCATCTGAACGTCAACTCCTTTCAAAAATAAAGTCAAACGCCTAAAACACTTTAATTTATCTGTGTATTTGAATACTGCTCATATTATACACTTAACACTGTTAAGGAACACATGAAAAGAAAGGGAGTTGTAAAGATGAAGATTACACAAATTCGAAATGCAACGATAGTTGTAGAATATGCAAATAAAAAGTTTTTAATTGATCCTATGTTAGCAGAGAAAGGTGCGTACCCGTCTTTCCCTGGTACGATTAGGCAAGATCAAAACAATCCTTCAGTGAGTTTACCAACCTCTGCTGACGATATTATTAGTGGGGTTGATGCAGTCATTGTGACTCATTTACATTTAGACCATTTTGACGAAGCAGCGCAAAGACTATTACGAAAAGATATTAAAATGTTCGTTCAAAATGAAGAAGAAGCAAAGGAAGTCCAAAATACCGGGTTCCACAATGTAGAGGTATTAACAAAGGACACTGTCTTTGAAGGCATCCAATTAGTTAAAACAAGAGGCGAGCATGGAAGAGGAGAAGAACTATTAAAGCGTATGGGGGAAGTATGTGGCGTTGTCTTTAAACATCCAAGTGAAAAAACATTGTACGTAGCTGGTGATACAGTCTGGTATGAAGGTGTACAGGAAGAATTGGATACCCATAAACCAGATATAATTGTTGTCAATGGCGGAGATAATCAATTGATAGAATATGGTTCTCTCATTATGGGAAAAGAAGACATCTATGAAGTACACAAGGCGGCTCCTAATGCTAAGGTTATTTCTGTTCATATGGAAGCTGTTAACCATTGGACACTATCTAGAGAAGAATTAAAAAGCTTTAGTAAAGAAAAAGGATTCTCAAGTAAAATGTTAGTACCAGAAGATGGTGAATCCTACAAATTTTAATATGAACACCGACAAATAGTGTCACGTTCCTATTTAAAAATAAGAAATAAAAGAAGCTCATAATTATCGAAATTTAATTATGAGCTTCTTCTAATGACGATATGAAATGTTCCAAGGATGACATCCAAACATGAAAAGCTACAAGGATATTTCATTAGGAGGTAAAGTTCATGACAATGTCAGCAAAAGATACAAATGCCTCAACACACCAGCCTATATGGCTGCAAGAATATATTGATTCACCAGAAAGACAAATACACCTTTATAAAAAAACATTAAGAATTTTGATTCTTTCACAAATCTTTGGGGGAGCAGGACTTGGAGCCGGTATAACAGTAGGAGCGCTTCTTGCACAAGACATGCTAGGGACTGAAAATGCGGCAGGAATTCCAACTGCCCTATTTACTATAGGTTCTGCAGGAGCTGCCCTGCTTATAGGCCGGTCTTCACAACGTTTTGGCCGCAGAGCAGGACTTGCAGGTGGTTTCCTTGCAGGTGGGTTAGGCGCTATTGGTGTTATAATTGCAGCCTTAACCAACAGCATCCCACTTTTATTTATTTCTCTTTTTATTTATGGAGCTGGTACAGCGTCTAATCTACAAGCGCGATATGCAGGGACAGACCTTGCAACAGATAAACAAAGGGCAACTGCTGCAAGCATGGCCATGGTTTCCACTACCTTGGGTGCTGTTGTTGGTCCTAACTTGGTCAATAGAATGGGGGAATTTGCTGATTCAATTGGTGTTCCAACCTTGGCTGGCCCCTTTATCTTGTCAGCAGCTGCTTTTATTATTGCCGGATTATTTATCTTAATTTTACTTCGTCCAGACCCTTTGGTTGTGTCCACAGCTATTGCGAATGCTAAGAAAAAAGGCGATAGCGTACAGACAGGGACAAACTTAAAGAATGCTACCATAAACAAAAAGGGTGTTGTTGTAGGGGCTTTAATTATGATTTTGACTCAATTTGTCATGGCAGCCATTATGACAATGACACCAATTCATATGGGACATCATGGTCATGGTTTGGGAGAAGTAGGATTAGTTATAGGTTTCCATATAGCAGCTATGTACCTTCCTTCACCATTGACAGGTATACTGGTAGATAAGCTTGGCCGTATTACTATGGCTGTTGCTTCTGGTGCTACACTCCTAACCTCAGGATTGGTGGCAGCTTTTGCACCCGTAGGTTCAATGCCACTGCTTACCCTTGCGTTAGTACTGCTAGGTTTGGGCTGGAACTTTGGTTTAATAAGCGGGACTGCTCTCATTATAGATTCAACGCACCCATCTGTACGTGCAAAAACACAAGGATCAGTCGATGTACTATTTGCACTGTCAGGAGCTGCTGGTGGGGGCGTATCAGGAATGGTAGTCGCTCATTCTAGTTTTGCAGCATTATCACTTTCTGGAGCCATTCTGTCACTAGTGCTTATTCCTGTAGTTGTTTGGTCTCGGAAAAGTCCAAGCAAAGAGCTATGATAGTTAGACTAATGTAGATATAAAATATTAACAAGGCAGCTTTCAGTAAAAAACTGAAAGCTGCCTTTATTCATATAGGAAGGTAACTTATAAAAAACAAGCTTCTAAAGAAGCCCAGGAGCTGTATAAGAAAATGAGGTTTTATGGAATCTCTTGTTCAACTAACCCGCCCCGCTAGTTCCATAAGAAACTCCTATGGCGGCGCTCCGCCGCCACCATCTACTACGAAAATCTAAATTCAAAATAGAGTCTAACCCATTAACCCCTTGACAATAATGGAAAATAACAATACAACCAGGCTGAACTTTTTTTGGTGGATCTTAAGGAAGATACCCTGTATAAGAAACTGGTTGTGACAGTATGGAAGAACCATTTAGTGTACTGCTAGTACGTATACAAAAATTTTTGTAACAAATCTCCTGTCATATGTATTGTTAATCTTTTTTGAGGTGATTTCTCCTATGGAAGCAATGATTGAACGGTGTGCTGGCCTAGATGTACACCAAGAAACAGTAGTAGCCTGTGTATTATTTGGTCCATTAGATAAAAAGCCAAAGACCTCTATTGAAACTTTTTCAACTACAACAACGGGACTCTTGGCTTTAAGTGATTGGCTCGCTACCCTTCAGGTATCCGATGTTGTGATGGAAAGTACCGGAGTCTACTGGAAACCAATATGGAATATACTCGAAGGTTCTTTTCACCTTGTTCTTGCCAATGCCAGACATGTCAAAAATGTTCCAGGGCGTAAAACTGATGTGAAAGATGCCGAATGGCTTGCCAAGCTTCTAAGATGCGGACTTATTGAAAACAATTTTGTCCCACCAGAGGATATTCGTGATTTACGAGATCTTACTCGTTATCGAAAAAAATTGATTCATCATCGCACATCAGAGCAGAATCGCATTCACAAAATCCTTCAAGATGCTAATATCAAGCTAACATCCGTTCTATCAGACATTTTTGGTTTATCGGGACGTCGTATCCTTGAAGCGATTCTAAATGGTGAAAAAATAGAGACCGATGGTCTTCGAAAAATGGTGGATTGGCGAACAAAAGCAAGTATAACTGACATTGCCAGTGCAATTAATGGTCGTATTCGCCGTCATCATCGTGATATGTTGCGTTACCATTGGGATCATATGGGTTATTTAGAACAAACCATAGAAGAATTGGAAAAACAAATCGATCAACTCCTGTCCCCCTATCGTAAGGAAGTAGAATTATTGGATGGTATACCTGGTGTGAACAAAGCTGCCGCAGCCACTTTTATTGCGGAGATGGGTGTTGATATGTCCGTATTTAAGTCAGCTAAACATCTTGCCTCTTGGGCTGGTGTGAGTCCTGGAAATTACGAAAGTGCTGGTAAAAAAAAACGAGTAAAACCACACAAGGAAATAAAGCTTTAAAAACAATGGCCGTAGAATGTGTATTAGCAACATCAAGGCAAAATAATCGAATTGCTTCACATCGAAAAAGGATTACTAAACGACAGGGGAAAATGAAGGGACGAATCGCATCTGCCCATTTACTATTAACGATTACTTACAACATCTTAAAAACAGGAGAACCTTATCATGAACTAGGCTCAAATTACCTTGAAGAAAAACAAAATAACAAAGAATTAAAAATGATCGAATACCTAAAAAAGAAAGGCTATACAATCGCTCCATCTGAACAACAAACTGCATAACCAGTTAAATAACGACATAGTACATTTACCCCCATCAAAAAAATGAGAATATGGAGGGTTTATTTTAGCATGGCTTTTTTACTATTGTGTTTTCATACAAAAAAAATGAGAATATGGAGGGTTTATTTTAGCATGGCTTTTTTACTATTGTGTTTTCATACAAAAAAGAGCTGTCACAGCAACCCTTTTATTAATGTAAAGCACCCGTTAGCCTAGGATATTAATATTTATTGCTTGTCATCTGGTTCTTCCGCATTGCCCATTGTTTTTTGATTTTTACTAAAATGATTAGCTATATATAAAAGTAAACCAAAACTTCCGCCAACAAGTACCCCGAAACCTGAACCAACAGCTAACCATTCCAAGGCATAAAAAACTATTACTCCGAGAAGAACATATGAAAAAACTGTATCAATCTTAAGCAAATCCCATCGTCTCCTTTACTGAAATATAAATTCAAAAGTGTTTTACTGTATCAAATGACCTGAAAGTAATGTATCCAAGCAAAGATACATGGAATGGAGAGATAATAAATATTCATTAAACACCCCTAAAATCATTACGTACTTTATGACTCTCTTCTTAATAGGAATTGACAAAAATAGTCCAATAACCGGTAATAGAATAACCGCTATTTGTATCGTTATATTTTCAAAAGTGTGCATCCCCCAAGGACTAACATTCAACAGACCCTTACTATGGATGAACAAAAAAGTTCCTGATAAGATCCAAATTAAAATGGTTATACATATATATATTACATTTCTCACCTTTATCTCCCTTTAAATTCGAGTCCCATATCTTCTAGTAAAATATTAACACATAATTCCATTTATTTGGCTCTTTATTACCTGAATTACCCTTCCCCTCATCTCCACAAAAAAAGGCCGCCGCAGCAACCTTCCTTTTTAAAGCACAATGTGATCACTTCATTTTTCCAATGCCATATTAACGGATTCGATGGCATGTATGACAGCTGTATCGAATAATGGCACTTCGGAATCCTCGGGTTTTACTAGTAATCCAATTTCTGTGCAGCCTAGTATTATTCCTTCCGCTCCATCATCAACTAACCCCTTGATAACCTTTTTGTAATAAACCCTTGATGATTGTTGAATTTCACCTAAACATAATTCTTCATAAATCACTTTATTGATGACTCTTCTATCCTCTTCATTTGGTATCAGGACCTTGATACCATTAGTCTCAATTCGTGTTTTATAAAAGTCTTGCTCCATCGTATATTTAGTGCCAAGTAAACCAACCGTACTGATTTTGGACTTTTGAATTTGTTTTGCCGTTGAATCAGCAATGTGCAAAATCGGTAAACTGACTTTCCCTTCAATATATCCAATCACTTTATGCATCGTATTTGTACAAATTAGAATCATTTCGGCACCTGCCTTTTCCAAAGACAGAGCTGCATCGCCTAATAATTTGCCGGAGCTTTCCCAATCCCCTTCAGCTTGGCAGCGTTCGATTTCCTCAAAGTCCACGCTATATAAAATGCATTTGGCTGAATGCAATCCTCCTAATTTGGCTTTTACCTCTTCATTGATGATTCGATAATATTCCAACGATGACTCCCAGCTCATGCCGCCAATAAGGCCAATAGTTTTCATGAACATTCCCCTTTTCATTTGAAGATGGCTTACTTATCAGTCGAAAAACTCCATATGGGCTTTTTCTTGTTTGTAGTAATCTATTCTATTTTGTAAAGTCCCTGTATGAAACTCAAACTTATGACCATCTGGATCAGTGAAATAAATGGATTTCTTATCTTTTTCATCTCTTGGACGTCCTGACAGGATGTTTACATTCAATCCGATCAGTTTCTCGTACATGTTCATGAAGTCGGCTTCTTCTATGGAAAAGGCGATATGTGTGTATGATTGGCTTATTTCATTACGGGGAATATCTTTTTCTTCATTCAGGGCAATCCACATTCCATTCAAATCAAAATAGGCTGTGGTTCGACCCTTAACTAATAATTTCGCATCAAAAACCTTTTGATAAAATTCTATGGAACTGTCTAAATCAGAAACTGAAAATAAAAAGTGATTCAAACCTTTTATGGACACATTACCACCTCATATTAAGATTTCCTCTTATTCGCCATTAGACGCTTATAGAGAGGATACCCGAACATGTAATACCCGGAAAATGACAGCAGGATTAAGGATAAACCCGTCAGTGTGAGGATACTGTATCTATACCAATCACCAAAGAAGGTTCCATCATGCAAGGTAATGAGGAACGTCGAGTAATCTGGATTTGTGGATAACACTTTTCCCGTACTCACATCCATTTGAACACCTTGACCGTTATTAAAGCGAACCTGGTACACATTTGCACTTGGCCTATATTCAATTCTAAATATATCTTCAACCGAATCCGCACCTGGTAGATCCTGAGACACAGCAATGGACACGACTTTCTCCATGGGTATCGCTTGATCTGGACTTGCCTCTTTCCCCGTCCTGAGCTCATCAGCCACTCCGAGTGGAATCATATAAACAAGCACGAGGCCCGTGACTGCAATGAACATGAAAAAAATGGATAAAACCAATCCAGTCCATTTATGTACTTTTCGGCTTAATTGATACAACTTTACAGATTTCGACAATTCCATCACGTCCCTTGACTAGTTTTCAAAAAATTTTTCTTCATGACCACCCTATCTTCGTTTACAACATAATCATTTTTCAGATAAAATGCTTCTGCAAGCCCGTCATTGGCCGTTAATAGATATAGACTTTTAATCTCTCTCTTCTGCAGTTCAGCTTCCAAAGCTCGAAGCATTTTTGAGCCATGCCCTTTGCCTTGCATTTGATTATTCACACAAAGTTCTGCCAAATAATACGTTAAACCTTGATCAGACACTTTACTATTTCCAGCAATGAAACCAACTGGTTTATGATCAATATGAAATAAAAACCCAAGAAATTTAGGTGTATGCAATAAGTCGGAAAGTCTCTCTTTAGCCGTTTCATAGGTCCATCTTTCATTCCATGGTTCACGATTAAAAACGTTCATGTAGAGTTCGATGCATAGCTCCAAATTCTCCGATGTCAGTGGTATCATTTCCGTCATTTTCATGCTTCCTTTCTATTTTTCTTAAAATTTAGTATATTAATCCAAATTATATCTTATCCTTGTTGAACTATCCTGTCCCTATAGGACCATAAAAGAAGAGGTGCCTAAGAAGAAGAAGAAAATCACCAACAATACTAGTCAACTACAATATCACGGAGGGGAATACAATGAGCAGATTAGATAATTACGAGGTTTTAAATCAACTGAAATACATTGATGGCATTACCATTATAGATAATAAAGGGACAATCTTATTTACAATCAAATTTAATCCTATATTTCACTCTGAAATTCGTGAACGGGAGGAAATATTAGGAGAAAGCTTATTTACTGTATTTCCTTCGTTAAATGAAAAATCGAGTACATTATTAAATTCACTGAAAACAGGCCGCCCAATTTTTAAAGGCAAGCAAGAAATTGTTGATTTCATGGGACGAAAAATTGAAACCACAAATATTTCTTTACCAATCAGGGCCCATGGGAAAATTATCGGAGCAATTGAATTATCGAAAGAAAGAAGTAAAGAAGATTCAATTTCAAATAATGCAATCGAGATAAATTCGGAAATGTTTAGAGGTGATAAACGATTACTGGAAAGCATTCGGCCGGAACGGGCAAAATTTACACTAAAAGATATTATTACAGATAATGAACAAATGAAGAATTTAAAGCGTTTAACCGAAAAAACTGCTAAAGGAAGCTCACCCGTCTTTATATATGGTGAAACAGGAACAGGAAAAGAATTATTCGCCCAATCACTGCATAATGCCAGTAATCGTGCAGAGAAGCCTTTCATTGCGCAAAACTGTGCTGCCATTCCGGAAGCACTAATTGAAAGTATTTTGTTCGGTACAATAAAAGGAAGTTTTACAGGAGCGGAAAATAATCCAGGTTTATTTGAAATCGCAGAAGGAGGAACTATTTTCCTGGATGAGATCAACTCAATGCCCATTCATCTCCAGTCCAAGTTATTGAGAGTGCTGCAGGACGGATATATTCGAAGATTGGGAGATAGAAATATTAGAAAAGTTGATGTAAGAATAATCACCGCGTCCAATAAACGCCCTGAAGATTGTGTAAAGGATAAAGATATGCGGCTTGATTTATATTACAGATTATGTGTAATGACGCTCAACATTCCGCCATTACGTGAACGGATAAATGATATTAAGCCTTTATTGGATTTCTTCATCTCTAAATATAATGTGCTTCTGCACAAAAATATTACCAACGTATCGAAAGAGGTATATGATTTTCTCTTAAGGTACAACTGGCCAGGGAATGTTCGGGAGTTGGAACATATAGTTGAATTTGCGATCAATCAAATAGATGAATGGGAAGATACACTTCAAATGAAAGATATTGAAGACCGTGTGAAAAATTTCATTAAACATAGTGAAGAAGAGTTTCAGATTGAACCATTAAAAGATGCTGTTGCCAGATTGGAAAAGATAATGATCGAAAAAGCGATCAATAAAACAAAAAACAACGTATCACAAGCAGCTAAATTACTCGAAATCCCAAGACAGACTCTGCAAAATAAGATCAGATTGTACGAAATAGTGCCCAAAAGCTAACAATTGATAAATAAACGATGTAGAAAGTGCCCAAAAAATAACATCTATCGCTTAAATATTAACAATTTAATCATTTTCAATATTTGAAATCACTATTTTCATAACGGGAAACTCTTATTTTCCTACATAAAACAGCGGAAAATGATGAGTTCCCTTGGCATGCTTCTTGCTAAGTTTACAGATGTAACAAAAAGCATTTCCTCTCTATAAAAAAATAGGAAGAAGGGGTTTAGTTATGAAAATTGGTATGCCAAAGGAAATCAAAGCCGGAGAAGATCGCGTTGTTTTTACGCCAATAGAAACTGCTGAGTTAGTTGGAGATGGGCATTGCGTGTTAATTGAGACAGAAGCCGGTTTGAAGGCTGGCTTCACTGATGAAGATTATATTGAAGCAGGCGCACAAATCAGACTGACCATGGACGAAATATATAAGGAAGCTGACTTTGTTGTGAAAGTTAAAGAAATTTCACCTGAAGAATATGAGCTGTTAAGGGAAAATCAAATGATCTTCGCCTGCCTCCATCCGGCTTCAAACAGAGAAGAAGTGGACTTATTAATTAAGAAAAAAGTGATTGCACTTACGGCAGAAGATTCCCATAGATACGGTTCCCCGAATTGTGAAGTTGCAGGCAAATTAGGTGCTTTAATGGGAGCTCATCATTTGCTTAGTATAAATGGAGGAAACGGACAGCTTATATGCGGAGTTGGCGGCGCATCTGGAGCGAATGTCTTGGTCCTTGGAGCTGGGATTGTTGGAAAAGCAGCTACGGAAATTGTTTCCGCCTTAGGTGCAGACGTTACCCTTATGGATATTAATATAGGTGCATTAAGGCATTGCCAAGAAATTTTCCCCAAAAATGTAAACACAATGATCTCCAATCAACAAAGCATTAAGAAAGTCCTTCAGGATATAGACTTAGTCATCAATTGTGTAAAATGGCCAAAACATAGAAAAGACCATTTAATTACTAGAGATATGTTAAAAATCATGAAAAAAGGTTCAGTGATTGTAGACATCAGTGCAGATGTAGGCGGGGCAATTGAAACCTATAAACCGACAACACATGCAAACCCTACTTATGTGTTAGATGGTGTCATTCATTACGGAGTGGATAATATACCTGGAGCTGCACCTCATACTACTTCTAAAGCCTATGCTGCATCCGTGTTGCCACATATCCGATCCATCGCGAACAACGGTGTAGCGGAGGCGTGTAGGAAAGACGGGTACTTAAGAAGAAGCTTAACCGTATATAAAGGAATTCTTACACATGAAGAAACGTGTGTTGTTCAAGGCAGGGAATTTACATTGCCGGAAGATGCATTGGGTTTAACGGATTGCGATGATCTCGATATTGTACCTAATGCCACAACTACAAAATTACCGATGAAACTGAGTTAGCCCATCGACTATATAAAAAGAAAGAAGTGTTAAGGGGGGAGAAAAATCCATGAATGAAGTTGAAAAAAAGGTTACACTCAAGGTGGCATTGCTTACTATTCTTGTATTAATAACGGTTTTATCAATCGGCAACGGCATTTTGAAACTGCCTACTGATATAGTATTTATTGTCGCAACCATCGCCATTTCTCTCGTTCTATTAACCCAGGGATTTAAAGGCAAGGATCTGCAAGAGTATTTTGTTGATGGCTGTAAGAAATCATTGCTAGTCGTGTTGATTTTAATGAGTGTAGGAATGGTTATAGGTTCCTGGATTGTTTCGGGAATAGTTCCCTCCATTATTTTTTATGGGCTAAAATTATTGTCCCCTACCGTGTTTTTAGTATCAGGTTTTCTGATATTATGTGTTACTTCCTTTTTTATCGGCAGCGCTTATGCATCAGCCGGAACACTTGGAGTCGCATTTATGGGCATCGGCTATGGAATGGGAATACCACCTGCATTAACAGCAGGCATGGTTGTGTCAGGGGCCATATTTGGAAATAAAATCTCGCCATTTGCCGACACTACAAACTTGGCGGTCGCTGTTACGGGTGTTGAACTCACGAGCCATATTCGGTCCATGCTTTATTCCGTTCTCCCAATACTGGTCATCAGTACTATCTTGTATGGAATTCAAGGAATGAGGTTTTCCCATAATTCTTTGGATGTGACCAAAATAGATTTAATTACAGATACATTGTCTAAACACTTTGTGATCAGTCCCTTTTTGCTGCTTGTACCGGTTTTAACGATTTTATTAGCTGCCAAGAAAGTTCCTCCATTAATTGCCTTGTTAATATCAGCCTTAAGCGGGGTGATCGCTGCTGCTTTAATTCAAACAAATTATGATATAAACACCATTTTCACCGCATTATCTAAAGGATTCCAAATACAAACCGGGGTGGAACAAGTCGACAACCTTCTTAATAGAGGCGGTATAGCAAACATGATGCCGACTGTTACTCTCTCAATTTTAATTCTCGGTTTTGGAGAGATTTTACAAAGAACAGGTATTGTAAGTGCTATTCTGGACAGCATTAAGAATGCGATCAAAAGTGCACGAAGTCTTGTTTTAACAACCTTATTCTCAGGATTGATTACAGATATGCTTACAGCAAGTCAGTATATGTCCATTATATTGCCTGGTCAAATGTTTAAATCCGCTTATAAAAAACATAACGTATCGCTAACCGTTCTTTCCAGAACATTAGAAGATGGCGGAACCATGTTTTCCTATCTCGTTCCTTGGTCGCTAACAGCCATTTATTTATCAGGGGTATTAGGAGTCTCGACTTTGGATTTTTTCCCTTATGCTTATCAAGCCGTCTTAACGCCTATTCTTGCCATAATTTATGCAATGACAGGGTTTGCCATATTTAAAGAAAAAGGAAACTTGAATGAGGATAAAGAAAATCCAGAAGAAAAAACGTTTATGCACAAAAAGATTAGCAATGAATAAAACCCGCTTTAGCTGACAGTCCAGTCCTGCCTTAGTGGATTCTATAAGAAAAAGGTCGACCGGATTTTTACTGGTCGACCTTAGTTCATTGTTAACTGTTTCACGAATAAAACTCTATCTTGATTATGTCCGTCATAGTCAGAGTGGACTGAAACACCATCAATGAATGTATCTCCCTCTTCCATTTCAAATCCCATCTTGGTATGATAGGCGATTGAAGATTTGTTGACTGGAGACGTTACACAACGGACAACATTGCGGCCATTTTGATAAACGACATCGAAAAATTGATTATATAACTGTCTTCCGATATCATTTTTTCTGTATTCAGGATGAACTCCGACAAAGTGAATATATGCCTCATCAGGCTGAGATTGAGATAGAATCCCTATTAGGAAACCGACTATGCTCCCTTCCTTTTCGGCTATGAAACTTGTATTTGTAAAATGATCAAAGAATAATTTCGGTAGCATATCAGACATTTGCCTTCCTCCCCACCATTCATTGATTAGTGGCGATATGGAATAGTAATCTGACCCTTTCACTGAACGAATTTCCATCCTTCTCCCCCTTTGATCATTAAAGCCTTTTTCACGAATTCATTCAATAATTAACATACCCCGTTAGTTCATTAACTTTTCATACGATAAAATTACAATTCCACATATTACTGAAACTTCGCCAAATACCTTGATAGCCCTTAATCATATTATATTTTAATGATTTAAGAGACTTCTCTTAAATTCCCTTTAAAAAATGTGCGTAACTTTTAATTTTATAGTAGATAAAGTATCATTGATTTTACAAGTAAAGACTAAATATTCTTACATTTCATCCTATTCCCTGAGATCCTTAATAGGCATAGGCAATGAGAAATTCCCCATAAAAATAAATAGGAGTGACTAAAGTGAAAGCACAAATCATTCAATCTTTTGGCGATCCATCCGTATTTCAGCTTGAAGAGGTTTCAAAACCCGAATTAAAACCTGGACATGTCCTTATTCAAGTCAAGGCTTCAAGTGTAAATCCTATTGATACGAAAGTCCGTGCTGGTGCAGTTCCAGCCGTTGCCCCTGAGTTTCCAGCCGTTTTACATGGTGATGTCGCAGGTTTGGTATCTGCAGTGGGAGAAGGAGTGACTGAGTTTAAAGTTGGCGATGAAGTGTTTGGATGCGCAGGTGGTTTTAAAGGGACTGGCGGTGCACTTGCAGAGTTCATGCTTGCAGATGCTGATTTACTTGCTCACACGCCGAAGAATTTGACGATGGAAGAAGCCGCTGCTTTACCACTGGTTGCCATTACCGCTTGGGAAGCATTATTCAATCGGGCACATCTAGTCCCTGGTCAAGATATACTGATCCATGCAGCAACCGGCGGTGTAGGCCACATTGCCATTCAGCTAGCCAAATGGCAAGGCGCGACAGTCTATACAACTGCCTCTTCGCAAGAGAAGCTGGAGATTGGCACGCGCCTTGGGGCAGATGTAACGATCAATTATCGAGAAGAAAGCGTTCGCGACTATGTACAAAAGTATACAGACGGAAAAGGATTTGACGTTGTGTTTGACACGGTAGGCGGAGAAAACCTTGATCGCTCTTTTGAGGCGGCTGCGGTACATGGAACGGTGGCAGCCATTGCTGCCCGTTCGACTCATGACCTCTCCCCAGTGCATTCGAAGGGACTTTCCCTCCATGTTACCTTTATGTTGTTGAAGATATTAAATAAGGACATGCATAAGCAATATGGAGAGATTTTGAAGAAGGTTGCCAAGGTGGTTGAGGAAGGTAAGCTGCGCCCGCTTGTGGATCAAAACATGTTTACGTTTGATGAAGTCTCAAAAGCCCATGAGTATTTGGAGTCAGGCAAGGCGATAGGAAAAATTGTTTTGAAAAATGATTGGTAATGAATAGGCATTTTAACAACTTTATGTTCATTTAAAAATAGGCGGTACGGTGAAAATCTCTATAGATTCTCGCTGTACCGTCTTCTTTTATTAAATAGACAATACCGCCTCTGATGTTGGGTATTCTTATTTAATAGAATTGCAGAAAACGGTACTCTGCCGTGTGATATAAATACCAGGTGCAATTTGGTTTAAATGATTGTTAAAAGGGAGAAAGGGAAAAAAGGTGAGGTGATAAAGTGGACTCCTGGCAGTGACAAGACTTCTTGGAAAAAAAGAAATGTCTCAAGTGACCCCTTTTGATTTTATTTACGCTTTAGTATTAGGCGGCATTCTGGAAGAAGGCATTTACGATGAAAAAGTGTCGATTTGGCAGATTCTATTTGCCATTTGCCTTTGGGGGATTTCCGTTTATATCATTGAGATTTGCGCTCAAAAAAGTAATCGCATGAAAAAATTGCTCAAAGGACATCCTTCTTTGATTATTCGTAATGGCGAATTGGATATAAAACAAATGAAAAAAAATCACCTGGAAATTGAACAGGTTCGAACCATGCTGCGGAAACAGGGGGTGTTCACTCTCCGGGAAGTGCGAGATTTATATCTTGAGCCTGGCGGGGACATCAGTGTAAAGCTTCATTCTAAGGCGGGAAGCATCACACCAGATATGTTTGACCTCAATCCTAGGGATGAAGCACCTTCTATCTTAGTAATTGAAGAAGGCAAAATAAAAGAGGAAGAACTTCGATCCGTGATAAAAATCAAAAGAATGGCTTCTGGAAGGGCTTCAGAAGAGGAATTATAAAAAAATTGAGGATATCCTATATGGAGAATGGTCAGAAACGGATGGATTCTATATACAGCCGTATCCCAAAGAAAACTCTCATATACACAAAAAAACTTGAAGATTTTTATTTTTCACACCGCTTAATTAAAGACGGTACAGTGAAAACCTCTAAGATTCCCGCTGTACCGTCTGCTTTTAAAAAAACAATAGGCCAGGTCGCCCCTCTTGTTCTTCATTCAAAGCATATTTTCTACTTCCAGAAAATTAGTTCAATAAGATAAAAACACCTTAAAGACAGATCGTGAAAAACGTTTTTATTTTTCCCTTCTCCCTTCTCAGTTATCATCTTCTTCAAGATGACAGTTCGAAATTTTTAAAAATTCGCAACCATTTGAGCGGCTCTATCAGTTTTTCAATATGAATTTTAAGGGGTGGCTTCAGGTGTTCTTTCTCAGAAAGCGACAGCTAAATGCAGAAAGTTAATCATTAAAAAATTCCTAAACTTTTGCTCTCTGCATTATGGTTTCCAACTCTCAAAATACCTATTTTTCACAAAAATATTCATATGTAAGATGTGGGTTTTTCTTAAAGTTCTCTCACCTTGTTCACACTTTAGAGAAGAAAAAACAAAAGGCAGCATATTTGCTGCCTTTCATTCAGGGTAGGTGAACTGTTTTAATATGATGAAGATTTAAATATACAGGTTCCTCCCTAGCCGTAATAAGTTCAACAAAATTATCTTCTAACTTATTAATTTGTCCAATTAAATTGGAATTTTCTCCTATATTAAAAATAATTAAGCTACCGATCAGTTTTTCCATTTGTACGTCAAAGGTTCTTGCCATTGAATGTTTTGATGGATGTACAGGAAGATCCTTGTTACTTAAACCATAAGGAGTTTGATTGTCCGTATATGGGATAATCCACTTTAAATGATTTAAAGGTATATACATAGTCTTGTAAACTGGTGAATAGAATTCAAAGTAATTATTCATCACCCTTGTTATATAACCATGTAACGGCTGGTTACCAGTCACGTATACTTCCGTGAACATCCCTTTCGCGGATAAAAGAGTTTTTCGTAGTGATAATTCTTCCTCAGATTCAATTCCAGGTGAATCTACAGGAAGGAAAATCTCCTCGTTTTCCGTAGTATTTACTTTGCAATTTTGAATATGAATTATTGGAAGATACACAAAGTCCTGTCCATTAAAGATGACCACTACATCAATACCAGTATCAACCAGTGTACCGAAAAAGATTTTTTTTCCGGAAATTTCTATTTTAATTGTTTTTCCTCTGAGATTTTGTAAGATTTTATTCATAATCACCCCTCCTTCCTACTTTAATAACCAAGTGGTCCAAAAATACAGCGAGATTAAACTTACGATTAACCCTATAGGGATTATCAAAAAGGTAACCCTAAGATACTTTCCCCAGGAGATATTGATGGAGTGTTTCTTCAATATATACATCCAAATTAATGTAGCCAGCGTTCCAACAGGCGTTAACAAAGCACCTATATCGCTTCCAATCACGTTAGCAAGATAAGCAATTTGTACAAGGTGAGGATCCAATCCCATCTCTGTTATCGACAAAGTCCCTATCATGACTGCAGGAAGATTGTTAAATAAATTGGATAGGATCGTTAATAATATGCCCATGATCATGGTAGCGTTGAATGGGCTGTCCATTATTAAGGGTTTTAAATTGCTGACGATATAATCATTCAAGCCAACATTCTTCAAACCATATACCAGCACGTACATATTGAAAGCAAATAAAAGAACATGCCACGGTGTTTTCTTTACAATATCGCTAAGACCAGTTTTGGTTTTATACCATCTCAGTATTATTAAAAGGAACGCTCCCACCATACCGATCAATTCCAAGGGAACCCCAAATGGTGTAAGTGCGAAGAAGCTCGCCCGAGTTAAAATGACGATTGCAAAACTCATTTTAAACAATTTCCAATCATTATCTTCGGATTGTTGTTTTACATCGAGTGGATGAGTTTGTACATAGCGTGAAAAGGTATTATCCCATTTTACAGGTACACTGGGAATTTTCCTTGGAAGGTCCTTCTTAAAATAGAGATAAAGTAATAACCCGATGGTTAAAATCCCTATCATTGAAGGAACAAACATCATATTGATATAACTATTAAGGCTCAGTCCTACAATTTTTAGTGCAATCAAATTGGAAATATTGCTTACTGCTATTGGGGCACTCGCTGCCGTTGCAATTAGAGCTCCTGATATTAGAAAGGGGATTTTTTGGTGAGGTTTAATCTTTAGTAACGTTACAATGTGAATAATGATAGGTGTTGTGATAAGGATACTTCCATCGTTATTGAAAAACATGGTCATGAAAAAACATAGGAGATTAGTGTAAACGTATAATCTAACCCCTGAACCCTTAGACCGGATGATGATATTCAAAGCAATCCACCTAAAAAAACCAATGCTCTCAAGTACAATAGACATCATAATGGTGGATAATATGGTTAAAGAAGCGCCCCTGATAATATCAAATATATTTAAAACATCCATCCAAGGAACAATGCCTGCAACTAATACAGTCAAGGCACCTATTGTAGTAGGTATCGTTTCGTTAATCCCAAATGGTCTCCATAACATGAGAATAATTGTTAAAGTAAAAATTATTGTCATCAAGACAATTTGTGAACTAAGCATTTACCTCCGCCGCCTTGTTTTTGGATGGTGTAATTCTTACGGTATCAGGAGTGGTTTGATTTTGAGGTTTTACAAAAAAAGAATAGAAGACTCCCCCAATAACAGAAAAAAACAAAATCATCATTCCATGTCCTCCTTTCAATTAGCCTTGAATTGTATCTTAAGGCTTTAACCGTTTTGCCTTCAATTTCCCCTGCATTCTTTCAGCAAATTTCGTTAATGAATAATATTCGTTTTTTTGATTTCCGTTGTCTGTATTCATTTTTTCAGTGGACTTCATTAATTCGTAACACTTCTTATCTATCAGTTTTCTTTTTTCTTTTAAATCATTTTTCTTCGCGGATTGATCGTTCATTTCTTGAGGGTTTGATTCCCTGAATACTTCAGTCAGGTTTTCTTGGATTTCGTCATGTCTATCTTTATTATTAGTTACTGAAGGGTTTTCCTTCTTACCTTCTTTTTTCTTTTTTTCACGGGATTTTTGTTTCTTATTTTTATCCGCACTTTTTTTTATTACATTGGACTGATCTTTGTTCACTTCATTTACTGTAGATTGAAAGGTGGGTTCTTCTCTCACGTTAGATAAAACTTCCGGGTGTGCACTTATTTCAGGATTAGTTTCTGAAGCTTTTTCCTTCTTACTTTTTTTCTTTTTTTCAGTGGATTTTTGTTTCTTATATTTATTAGTACTTTTCTTTACATTGGATTGATTTTTGTTCACTTCATTTACTGAAGATTGAACAGTCGGTTCTTCTCTTACATCAGATAAAACTTCTGCATGAGTACTTCTTTCAGTTGGTGAAGCTGGTCCTTCTTTTCCAATAGTTAAAATGGCCTGTTCTTGTTTCTCTTCAACCGGCTCTTCTTTCACGACAGATAAAACTTCCGGAAGTGCACTTATTTCAGTTGATAAGGGTTGTTCTTCTTTTCCAATAGTTAAAATGGCCTGTTCTTGTTTCTCTTCAACCGGCTCTTCCTTCTCTTTGGAATTAACTTCAGCGTCTTCCATCAGCTTGGAATCACTTTCCTTAGCTTGATCTCCTTCTGCCTGTTTACTTTCAGTTTTTTCGTCTTTATTTTCCTGCTGTTTGTTCTCAGATGATTCCTTATTATCTATCCCTTTGAAAATATAAAGTATATTTGATAATTGGACATAAAGTTGCTTATCCTTATTTATTAAAACGATATAATTATTAGTTACGGTACTTAAAAATCCATCAAAGGTTAAATTATTATCCCTTTTTACTGTCACCCAATTACCTTTGAGTTCATTTATTAATTCTGTAAAACTTTGTTTTTGTGTTGGTTCTTGGTCAAGTATTTGGGCCTGGAATTCTTTGGTGTTTTTTGATAAGGCATACACCTGATTTAAGTTAAAATAACATGGTTTATCTGGATTCATTTGAATGACAATAAAGTCACTTTTCACATCCAGTACCACCCCATCATGAACGGTTTTATCATCGGAAATGATACTTACATTAAAACCTATCAGTGAATGAAGTGCCTCTTGAAAATTTTGTTTTTTCATCTGATGAGTCCCCCCTTATTAGTTGGATGGTCGCTTCTGTTCAGAAGCGACACATCATTTATGGGATATACTATTTTTCTTTTTCTTCAGCTTTATTATCTTTATTTTTTTCCGATTTTCCATCGTCTTTATTATCTTTATTTTTTTCCGATTTTCCATCGTCTTTATTATTTTTATTTTTATCCGATTTTTCATCTTCTTTTTGTTTCTCTACTCTTGCCCCGTAACTGATACTGCGGATATGGAACATTGACAGGCGAATAACTTCTTCGTTTAGTATTAACGTTACAAATTCATCATTAATATCATGAAGTACGCCTTCAAGCTTCTCAGGACCGCCTCGGTTAATATTTACCCATTGATTTCTAAGGTCATCTAATAAGCCTTTAAAAGTTGCAGCTGTTTTAAAAGTAAAATCTTCGGGAATTTCCAATTGAAATTGGAACCCCTTCTTTACATTCTCGGTAATACTTTTTATATGGTCGGTTTTATAGTAGATAACACCTTCTTGTTCAGTTAAAATCGATAAGTGGTCATCATATACCCCTAATAATAATCCTGTCCGAGATTCAGGCCCTCCTCTATCTACCTTTAGAACTTTCCCAACCAAATTAGTTAACCATTCCTTATTCATAATGTTGCGCCTCCTATATAATCATTTACCCTGTATGTATATGTGTCATGGAATGACATTGTGTCGTGGTAAATGTCCAACTTCTATCCATAACACTGAAATCCATCAAAAATGTGTATATACACTAACCTTTTGAATTTCCTGGGGTTACATGACGGAAAATACTGAATGAACTCTATGTCCAGAATAATGGATAGTTAAAAAAGCACTTTATTCGAAGCAAGGACGCCTTTAAAATAGCTGAAGTATATTGAATACAAGAGGGTAAAGAGAGTGGATCGCTGCGAATGTACCCAGAGAATTACAAAAAAAAGACCCCGGCGCATAACCGGAGTCATTTTAAGCAGCACTAAAAAGTGTTTTTATGGACTCTAAAAACCTGGTGTTTTGTCACCATTTTTCTATTTCATTTTTATACAACTTGTGTAAGTTTAGATTTTTGATGCCATTCATAACTGCTTTTCCCCGCTGCTCCTTAATTGATGAAGGAATAGTGAACAAATTCGACATATCTGAAGTCAGAGCTTGATGTTGGACAGAAATACTCGGAATATTTCTTGGAAGCTTGAAATGTGCTGCTAAATGAAATCCCCATAAGCCAAAAGAGGGAACAATAACATTGTATTCAAGTGTATTAAGACCGGCCTTATTAATAGTTTTACCAATACTCCAAAATACTGTTGGTGTATCTTCCGGTGAATTGGACTGACAAACTAACACACCTTGTTTGGATAATATTTTTGCTGTTTGACTAAACAATTCAATTGTATATAATGAGCTAATGACTGGGTCAACGGGATCTGGAAAATCAATAATTATTACGTTGTAGGGCTGCAATTCCCTTAAAATAAATTTCTTTGCATCTTCAAAATGAATATTTACCCTTTCGTCCAATAGAGAACGATTATTTTGAGTTATTAATTTTGGATTTGTCTTTGCAAGTTCAATCACCTGAGGATCAATATCAACAAGATCGACATGTTTTACGTTGGGATATTTAAGAACTTCCCGTAAAGCAAGTCCATCTCCACCTCCTAATATGAGAACTCGTTCATGATCAGAAGCCATCTCCATCGCAGGGAATACTAATGCTTCATGATAATGTCTTTCATCCAATGAAGAAAATTGTAACTCTTGATCTAAATATAACCGCAAGTCATTGGCCTCAACTAAAGTAATATCTTGAAATTGACTGGAACCATGATAAAGAATATTATGTTGTCCTTCCACAAGTTCCTTTAACTGTATACTATCATAAGCATTTCCGCGATCATCCCGTAATTCTACAATCCTTTCACTATCTTTCTTTTTACTGCCATCATAAGTGAAAATAAGATCTTTAATGGCAGGTTCACTTTTTGATTCATGTCCGCGTGAAAGTTCATAAACACAAGCGGAACCCGCTTTCATTTCGATAAGAAGCTCTTCTAATACTGGCCATAATTCCTGATTTCCGCACGTATATAAATCCAAAGCTGCATAACGGTGTTCCGGCCATGTATGAATCGAAAAATGTGAAGTTGAGAGAATGATGGCACCCGTTACCCCGTAAGGCAAAAATGAATGGAAATGAGTATTTAAAATCTCCATTCCTAAATCAGACACCGATTTAGTTAATAATTTTTCCAACAACTTCGCATCATTTAGAATTTCCGCCTTGCATTCCTTAGCATCTATAATGAAATGCTGTCCATATGAATCCAACTATTCCACTTCCTTTATAGGTAATGTATGGAGTTATACAGTTTATGATAGAGAGGAACTGTTTCCTACCATGCTTGTATAGCTATTTTATGTTCAATAAGATAAATGGCTTGTACCATTTCCATAAAATGGTTACTAATCATTTTGGAGTGTTATGGAACCTGTCCATATCATTTCGTATTGGTTTTACATAAGTTATATAAAAAAGGATTTGGACGAGATATGAATATGAAGGCCAAAAATACAGTGATCTCCATTGTCGGAAGCGCTGGCGGTGTGGCAAAGTCATTACTCGCTATATTAAATAAATCGATACTTGATAAAAAAGACCCGATTTACGATACCATTTTTAATGACAAAATACACTTAATCGATGTGAAACAAAAAGAACTAGAGTATTACCATAATCTTTTCCCTAATTTAGTCAATAAGCTTTTGCTACACGAATTTGATTTAATGGATACGATGACATTTAAAAAACATCTGGACAATACAAAAACAGATATTGTGGTTGATCTTTCCTATGCTGACACAGTGGAGATGCTAAAATGCTGCAATGAGCTCGGTGTGAAATATGTTAATTCTGCCTTGGAGAACACTATGATTGACGAAAATGAAGATTTGTATGCGGGATTCCCTTTGATTGAGAGAATTAGATACTTTGAAAAATTCAAAAAAGGTTTCACCAATACGTCCGCTATCGTTTGCTCCGGGATGAATCCAGGAGTCGTTCAATGGATGGCGATAGAGCTTCTCAACAAATATGCCCAAGAATCCCCAATTGCCTGCTATATTATTGAACAAGACACTTCTTTTTTTAAAGATAAGAAATTGGCAAAAAAGAACGTCATCTACACAACCTGGTCACCAGAATGCTTCCTTGATGAAGCGATTATGAGCTACCCGATGTTTATTCAGCACCACACACCTCTCTTCTTATACGAGCAAGTTTATAACCTTGAATTCAAAGTGAATTTAGGCGGAAACCAGTTTTATGGTTGTTTGATGCCTCATGAAGAAGTATATACGTTATGTCAGTTGTATGATTTGGAAGGTGGCTTTTTATATAAAGTAAATAAACATACCACTGAATTGATCCGTTCCCATCTGGATGACGTTGATGAATTATGGAACCATGAAATGAGGGTTCTTGATCCGCTTGAGGCGCCAATGGAAGGGGAAGACTTGGTGGGGGTGCTTCTTGTGTTTAAAGACAAGGAGCGATATATGTACAATATATTAAGCAATGATGTGGTGTTTTCAGAATATAAAACCAATGCGACTTATTTTCAGGTGGCGTGCGGTATCTATGCTTCATTAACCGTCCTTTTGCTGGACCAAATACCTAACGGTGTGTATTATGTGGACGAGTTATTGTTAACTACAAACAATCATTATGCTCAATATTTGACCTATTACATGACGGATTTTGTGACAGGAGAAAATGAAAATACAGATGGTTGTTTACTAAATAGGATGAGGAAGTTTCGCGACTGAAATTACTCTTTTAGATAAGGATCAAAAATCTTAGCAAAAATAAATGTGTTGGAGTCTAATCAAGTTTCGGATTTTTTTCATAAGTTAAACAAGAAAATAAATTTAATAAGATGGTGAAAAAATGAAGAAAAAATCTAATAAAAAAGATCAGCCAGTGCCTGCAACTCAAGATGTAACAGAAGGAAAAAACGTCAAAGAAAAAAAAGGACCGAAAGATAGTACAGCCTCCACCGAGTCAGTACAAACCGAGGAGCTCTCAGAACCTAAAGGCGATAAAGGTCCAAATGAAGGAGGAGACTCAGCGGGAGCCGGTGAGGGGAAGCATGGCAAAGGCGCCAAAGGGAAAAAAGGGAAAAAAGGACCGAAAGATGGCACAGCCTCCACCGAGTCAGTGCAAACCGAGGAGCTCTCTGAACCTAAAGGCGATAAAGGTCCTCATGATGGAGGAGATTCAGCGGGAACCGGTGACGTGAAAAAGGACAAAGGCGCCAAAGGGAAAAAAGGACCGAAAGATAGTACAGCCTCCACCGAGTCAGTGCAAACCGAGGAGCTCTCTGAACCTAAAGGTGATAAAGGTCCTCATGATGGAGGAGATTCAGCGGGAACCGGTGACGTGAAAAAGGACAAAGGCGCCAAAGGGAAAAAAGGACCGAAAGATGGCACAGCCTCCACCGAGTCAGTCCAAACCCAGGAGCTCTCTGAACTTAAAGGTGATAAAGGTCCTCATGATGGAGGAGATTCAGCGGGAACCGGTGACGTGAAAAAGGACAAAGGCGCCAAAGGGAAAAAAGGGAAAAAAGGGCCGAAAGATGGCACAGCCTCCACCGAGTCAGTCCAAACCGAGGAGCTCTCTGAACCTAAAGGCGATAAAGTTCCTCATGATGGAGGAGATTCAGCGGGAACCGGTGACGTGAAAAAGGACAAAGGCGCCAAAGGGAAAAAAGGGAAAAAAGGACCGAAAGATGGCACAGCCTCCACCGAGTCAGTGCAAACCGAGGAGCTCTCTGAACCTAAAGACGATAAAGGTCCTCATGATGGAGGAGATTCAGCGGGAACTGGTGACGTGCAAAAGGACAAAGGCGCCAAAGGGAAAAAAGGACCGAAAGATGGCACAGCCTCCACCGAGTCAGTGCAAACCGAAAAGCTTTCGGAACCTAAAGGCGATGCAGGTCCTCATGATGGAGGAGATTCAGCGGGAACCGGTGATGGGAAACATGGCAAGGGCCCCAAAGGGAAAAAAGGCCCGAAAAAAAGATAGCATCAAAAAGAGAACCATGGGATATAAATATTTTTGTGTAAATGTGGTTTTAACCTTTTAGCCTGGCGATGTCTTTCTTTTGGAGGGTATCGCCCAATCGCATTACGCCCACGACATTTTTGAAGTTAGGAGCTGTCAATCAAGACAGCTCTTTCGTTATTCAATTAACACCCGTGGTTCTTCTTTGGCGTTGTCATTTTTTGGAGGGAGGGATGTTTATTTTAATGGTAGTTTAATAACAGATTTCTATTTTGGTTTGGTTGGGATAATACATTGAATTAGTGATTTCAACGAATGCTTCAGGCGTAAAAACATATTAAATTTTATTCGTATAACAAGCCATGTTAACTAAAAAATATTTACATACCATTTATGATTACTACACTGAAAAGACTGATCGTACCTCATCCATTTAAATACTCAACAAATTATCATCCATTATGTCCTTAATTAAAGAAAGAGCTGCCTTAAAGGCAGCTCTGATCTTTTTTAACGTATTAAGAATTCCAGCAAATCCTACTGGACACCATTACATAACCGACCGATATTCTCGACTTCAACAACGACTTCATCACCCGACTTGATCATGCAGCTGCCAGATGGTGAACCCGTGGCCAAAATATCACCGGGCTCAAGTGTCATTACCTGTGAAAGCCAGCTGATCAAAAATGGAATGCTTAGAGACATTTCATTAGTATTTCCGTCTTGGACGACGCGGCCGTTTAAAGTGGTCACAATCCTTAAGTTTGTAGGATCTACCCCGGTAACGATGCATGGTCCCAAAGGTCCGAATGTATCAAATCCTTTGCCCCGCGTAAACTGTGGATCTTTTTTTGTAAGATCTCTTGCTGTCACGTCATTAAATATCGTGCAGCCGAATACATAATCAAGCGCATCTTCTTCTTTAATGTTTTTTCCGCGCTTTCCAATGACAAGGGCCACTTCCCCTTCAAGTTCCACTTGATTGGATAGCTCGTTTGGAGGAAGGATAATATTCTCCTTGTCTGCAATAAGCGAAGATAATGGCTTTAAAAATAGGAATGGTTCAACAAGGTTTGCCTCTCCACCCGTTTCCTTCGCATGACCTGCATATGTCCAGCCGAAATTAACCACTTTCGAAGGTTTTACAGGTTCCAAGATTTTCACGTCACTATATTTCAGCTCGACCCCGTCATACTTTATTTCCTTGTTGACAAGTTCAGCAAAACTGCTAGACAGTTGTAATATCATGTCATCCTCAACAATACCGTAATGTATATTGCCCTGTTGATTCTGATAGCGAACTATTTTTTGTGTTTTTTGTAGCACATGCATTATGAATAAACTCCTTTGATGATTAAGATTACCACAGATATTATAAAATCCGGTTCTACTATACTATAACATGCCTGTTCTTTTACGGGAAAAAAGAGCTCTCGTCGCGACTCCATCTTCTACTAAACCGACCTTTAGTTCAATAAGAAATTATTTAACTATGTATTTTATGGAACCTATCATTTTTTATAATTTTATCTGTGCATTGCCTTATATAGGCTGCAATACATATTCCGATTGGCAGCCCCAGTAGTACATTCCCCATGAAATGTTTACACCCAAACTTGTATAATATTTTCTAAACAAATCCAGTCTATTAAAGACTTATTGCTTATTGATTATCTCAAAATATCAAAACTTTTGTACTGGTAATTCGTCCCTTTTCAGCCAACCTGCCTTGTTAGTGCCATAAGAAAAAGTGCCAACTTCTCTTTAATAGAAATTCAGCACTTCGTTTCTTTGCATACGTTAACGAGTCGCTTTAGGCGGTTGACACACATCACATTTACGTTGGTTATTATTTTTAAATTTCTTAAATGTCTTTTCAAAGTTGCTTCCACATGTACATTTAAATAGTAACTTTTGAGAAAAACCGTGATATTCCGTCGTCAGCAACTTACTTTCCGAATTCTTCTCAACAAATTCTTTAATTTGACCAATCGTCCATTGTTTATTCATTCTCTTACACCTCCATATTTTATCGCTATGCGGAGGCTTTTCTAGGCATCCGTTCAAAATAGTAATTTTCGTAAGTTATTCATTATAACATGAGCCGGCACTCAATCAAACAACTCGTTTGTTGAATAAGAAAAGGAGCTGCTGAACAGCTCCTGGAAATGCACCCGTTAGTTCAACAAAATCACTTAGCCTTATTATGCAATTGAAATGACTCTTCAGAACCATCCCATTTTACATTTACTTTTATAACTTCACCTTCACCTATTATTGCCCCATTTTCTGATCCACCTCTAATTGTAAATACTTTTTCACTAGGTGGTTCTTTGTATGCCTCAGTTTCAGTTCCGCTTGAAGTGGTTGTTTCATAAGTATATTCCAGGTTTTTCATGGAAGATAACTCTTTCAAAGCCCCCTTATATTTTAATACAAGTTCATAGCTATCTTTGCTAGAATGAAGCATTAACAAGGATTTTAATTCGGATACCACTAATTTGGAAACCACTAAAAAAGATACTAATTCGGAGGAAATGACTGAGTATAATTATCAATTTACAGGAGAAAGCGAACATTGGGAAGCTGTATATTTTTATGAAGGAACTGAATTATGGGGAGAGAAAAACGAACAAACCACTAGAAAAAGAGCTGCCAAAAAGCAACTCTAAAGATAAAACCTCTTTTTTGTAATTAACCAATCGTCTTCAGAATATTTTTGACTTGTACGATATTGTTCTGTTCGCCGTCGTTCATCTTATAAACGAAAACGGTATTAATGACATTGTTAAAGCTTAATTTGTAAAAGTGAATGTTTGTATAGTTATATAAATCTATAAGCTTAGTATTCAATACTGCAATGGTATTACTGATTTGCAAAAAATCTTGGATACTGCTGATTGATTTTATTTCCTTTAATTTATATGGTATTTGATTATTCATAAGCCATTCGGTCACAGCTCTTGTATACATACAACCTATACTCAATACGAGCAATGTAATAGGTGTTTTCCAATCAAAATTGATGATATGGTCCTTACTTGAAATGATCTCGAATGTTTCGGATGCAACGATGTCATAAGTTAAGTCGGGATATTTCTTAATAGGTTCACTAATGAGTGCACAATCTAATTCAGAATTGTGCACTTTTTGGTTTATGGCATTACTGGAATCTACGGTGAAATCCACATCCATTTGAATGTCGTTCTTCATATTCAAAGTATTCGCGATATGGGCACCATAGATTTTCAAGGTTGTATGTGATGTGCCAAAATCCACTTTAGAGTTAGTTTGAATGGCACCAATGTTTTGTAAAAATTCTTCGTACTCTTGTGAAATAAGTTGAAGATAGTTTTTATACTGTATTCCTACGCTAGTGATTTTCAATCCTTGGGGCGTGCGTTTAAAAACAAGTTTTCCAATTTCCGACTCTATTTTTTTCACTTTAGCCGTAAGGGCGGATTGAGTATAGTTCGTGATTTCTGCAGACTTACTTAAATTTTGACGGTTTAATATTTCAATTTTCAATGCTATTTCTTTGATGTTCATATAGTTGGCACACCCTATAAAAAAAATTTATGAACCCTATCATTTTCCTCCATTTTACGCTTCTGGGCAGTCAGAGTAAACTCTAGTTAGTTAATAAGTAAGGGAGACTAGATAATGCTAGAAGCTAAAAATAAGAATTTATCCCACCGAATTATTATTGAACGATACATCAAGCATAGGGGGAGAATTTCTTAATGCATACATATTATAAATGGTTAATCGTATTGGTGGCCACGTTATCCCAAACTGCAGCAACCTTTGTGACATATGGCATGGGACCCATCGCTGCATTTTATCAAATTGAATGGAATTTAACACCACTTCAAACAGGCTTCATTGTTTCAGCGGTCAATATTGGTCCGATGTTTTCAATGCTGGCTTTCGGTTACTTGATGGATAAAAAAGGGGAAAAACACATTATCGGGTGGGGGACCATTTTATTGGGCCTCTCAGCTTTAACGCTAGTTTTTGTTAATGATTATATTGTATTGCTGCTTTTATTATTGTTGGTCGGTATATGGTACGGAAGTGCTCAAACCGGTGGAAGCACGGCCATCGTAAAATGGTTTCCAAACGAACATAGAGGTCTGGCTCTAGGGAT
This sequence comes from Peribacillus sp. S4, assembly GCF_046715815.1. Lineage (NCBI taxonomy): Bacteria > Bacillati > Bacillota > Bacilli > Caryophanales > Bacillaceae > Peribacillus > Peribacillus sp. S4. Next base: position 4,696,974 of record NZ_CP175708.1, read on the forward strand.
AAGACAGACGGGAATACCGCTTGGAGGATCTCTAGCCTCTGTAGTTTTATCCTATACATATTATCATTTCAATTTGTCATCAGTACATATAGTACAAGGGATCGTAGCAATAATGGGAGGGCTGCTTTTCCTAATATTATATAACGAACCAGAAAGAACGGGTAAAACGGGATCAACCTCGGTCGGGTTCAAGGAGAAAATGAGTGTCATCAAGAATAATAAAGAATTATATCCGATGTATATAGTGGGTGTTGTAATGATGTCATTACAGATGATTATCATTGGGCATTTTATGAGTTATTTGCATAACGAAGGGGGCTATGCATTAACAGAGGCAGGAAAATATTTAAGCGTCGTTTTAATAGGCGGTATGGTTGGACGGGTAGTCATCGCATGGGCGAGTGATCAATTCTTTGAAGGTAAAAGGGAAAGATTATTGCTTATTGTGATGGCTGTTACCGTAATTCTTACAGTGATGCTGCCACTCATCCTGACTGTTGAAATGGAAATCTTGATGCTATTATTTTGTTTTCTTTTGGGTTTTGTAGCCATTGGTTGGTATTCCATTTTTATTGCTTGTATCACAGAGCAATCGGATTCACGTTTTATAGGTTTAACGGTGAGTTCAGCATTGACATTAAATCAATTATTCATTGTCATAGCACCCTCTTTATTCGGTTTAGTCGTTAATCTATTGAACAGTTATCAACATGCTCTATATTTGGCCGGAATATCTGTAGCTTTGGGAGCGATTAATTTATACAGAGTAAAAATAAAAAAAAGAATGGATCATGGGATCACCACAAAGTTTGATCAAATTAATACAAACAACCTTGATAAATGAATAAATAGAAAGGGCATGTTTTGAAAAAAGATTAATCAAAACATGCCCTTATACTATTAATAAGATTGATCATTTTTGTGTTCCTTAATCAGCTAACGCACCTGTTAGTTCATTAAGGAAAGCGAACCTTATTCAAGAATGCAGCTGATTGATGAACAAAAAAATCCTGTGCATCAACACAGGACCTTTGATAAAACATTTTAAAAACGATCAGGCTTTATGTAGTAAACAACGTTCCATTTAGTGCTTTAACGTACCTAGTTGCAGATTTTTGAACTTGGTTATGGGCTTCTTCTTTAATTACTCGGTGAAAAGCGTCATATAACCGACCAAACTTAAATTCATTAACCCGATTTGCGATTCTTTCTACTGTTACACTGGGCATTGGGATGAAGTTTGGATAACTATACATAAAACTTACCCATTGGCGATCAGCAACAATCCGAATGATATCCCCAGTCAGTAATATTCCGTTCTGGCTGAATCCGTTTTTCCATTCTAAAACGGTGCCGCCTTTAAAATGTCCACCAATTCTCTGAAGTATGACACCTTGCTGTAATTCAAGCGATTCTCCAGACCAGAAAATGATTTTTTCGCTTGGCCTCGTTACCCAGTCTTTTTCATCCTCATGAATATAAATCGGAGCGTCAAAAGCTTCGGCCCATTCCACTTGACTAGAGAAATAGTGAGGGTGAGATAACGCTATAGCATCAATTCCACCTAAATCTTCAATTTGCGTAATCGTATCTTGATCAATATATGTAATACAGTCCCATAATAAATTAAAATTCTTATCTTTTATTAGATAAGCAGTTTGTCCGATTCCAAAATTCGGAATAGTATTTATGCTATATAACCCCTCTTCGTCAAGATTAATAGAATTTTTAAATATTCCATCTTTTTTCATCATTTCTAATGTTGTCCATGTTTGCCCTTTAGGACTAACATATTGTCTTTCTTCCCCGCAAATCAAACATTGATTAGGTACTTTTTTAGAGCTTTCATATTGGACTCCACATGTCTCACAAATATAATTAACCATAACCTTTTTCCCCCATATATACAAAATCTTAACATTAATTATTATATATAAATATGATAAAAATTTAATTTAATGCTCAATTCCACTTCCTTTATGTTTGAGTTATATATAAAAAAAATACAAATTCTTTAATGGTCATTTATTCAACAATCTGGCCCAATTGTTGAACAAAGAGTAAACAGCTTCAATTTAATAATAAGGGTTAATTCTTGTAATTAGGCATGTTCTTCTATCTTGACATGTGTAATTACTTGAATCGTTGTTTTTTAGACTCTAGAGGATTTTTCGGAAAAACGGGTACAAACCTAAAGCCTTTCTTAAACGTGATACATAAAATACAGTACAACATCACAGGAGGGATAGATGTAAGGGGGGGACAAGAGTGGACTTGCTCAATAAACGGGTTAGGTCGTCTCATGAAAACATCATGAAAACTAGCTAGAAAGAAGGAGAAAAATATGCAACCGATGGTTTGGATAACCGTTTTATCTTTTTTGGTTACCCTCGGATTGATTCTTTGGAGGCCTAGAGGCATTAATGAAGCTATACCTGCCACGATAGGTGCGATTATTGTCATACTCAGTGGAAGTGTTTCTCTATCAGACCTGGGTTTAATTGCAGAAACGATAAGCGGTGCTGCGATAACTATTATGGCAACGATTGTAATGGCGATTGTCTTAGAGAGTTTTGGATTCTTTAACTGGGTGGCAGAGAAGCTTGCGGAAAAAGCAAATGGGTCTGGCATCAGATTATTCTGGTATGTCAATCTTTTATGTTTTCTCATGACACTCTTTTTCAATAACGATGGAAGTATCTTAATTACAACCCCAATTCTAGTCATGTTATTAAACAACATGGGCTTAAAAAACCATCAAAAAATTCCGTATTTGCTGTCTGGAGCCTTAATTGCGACTGCTTCGAGTGCTCCAATAGGTGTAAGTAACATTGTCAATCTGATCGCTCTAAAAATCGTGCATATGAGCTTGTATATGCATACGGCGATGATGTTTGTTCCTGCCACGCTTGGTTTACTACTGCTGGCTTGGCTCTTGTTCCTTCGCTTCAAAAAAGTCTTACCGAAAACCGTTCCTACTAAGATTACTGGGCGGTCACACCCTTCTTACCATCCACTTAAGCCAAGTCCTATGAAACATGGTTCAGAGAAGGAACGTACAAGGTTTATGCGAAACGTCCTGCTGTTTGTATTTGCAGTCCGTGTCAGTCTATTTGTAGCTTCGTTTCTTTCCATTCCAGTTTCTCTTATGGCTGTAATTGGCTCTCTGGTCCTTTTAGGATGGAGATGGGCTTATTTAAAAATACCTCCAACCGATATGCTGAAAAAAACGCCGTGGTATATTATCGTGTTCGCTTTTAGTATGTATGTGATTATTTACGGTCTAAATAATATCGGTCTAACAGACTGGTTGATTCAATTTATGCGTCCAATGGTTTCTGGAAGCCTGCTCAATGCAAGTGTGATGATGGGTGTACTTCTATCAGTACTCTCAAATATTTTTAATAATCACCCTGCACTCATGATTGGAACCCTAACGTTAACGGAAATGAATCTAGATTTACTCTCCTTGAAAATCGCCTATCTGGCAAACGTTATTGGCAGCGACATGGGTTCCTTACTACTTCCAATGGGAACGTTGGCTACGCTGATGTGGATGCACATTGTAAAGCGTGGAAAAGTAAGAATCACATGGTGGGAATATATAAAAGTAACAGCTGTCGTTATACCGCCTACTGTATTATTCACATTAGTGGTTTTATATTATTGGGTTTCTTGGCTCTTTGGTGGAGCACTTTAAGGATAAAGCAATATGAGGAAAAAGGAGAATAAATATGCTTTCTGATTTTGAAGATTTAATGGGAAAATATATCGAGGTGGAAATTTCCGGAGGAGAATTTCGCAAGGGAATCCTAATAGATGCTGGGTTGGACATCATTGTTTTAAACGATGGCAGGACAAATTCATTCCTCTACATTCCATTTGTTCATGTTCAAAGATGGAAAAAAGCCAGTTTAGATGAAGAATATACCTCTTTTAACCCTCCTTCAGAAAAACCAATTGAAGCTGATACCATTTCGTTTCGTAAAGTATTAACTATTGCTAAAGGTTTGTTTGTCAAAGTTTACGTCACAGGGAATAAATCCATTCATGGTTATATAACCAGCATTATGAACGACTATTTTGTCTTTCACTCCCCAGTGTACAAAACAATGTTTATTTCGATGAATCATGTTAAGTGGCTAATTCCGTATTCTCCTAATACAATACCGTATTCTTTAAACAAGGAAAATCTACCCCTTCTGCCTATATCCACTCCTTTATCCAGATCCTTTTATGAACAGTTGAAAAGATTGGAAAATCAACTAGTGATTATTGATGGTGGAGACCATACTGAAAAAATAGGCTTACTCCAAAAGGTTCGAAATAACAAAATGATGCTGATAACAGCTGAAGGGGAAACGGTTTATCGGAATTTAGAGCATATCAAAACAATACAATTACCGTAAATACCTTATGTAATTGATAAGGAACTTAATAAACTCATCTTTATACAAGAATAAGTAGGTAGGTGATGTTCACATGAGCAAACAATATATACAAAAAGAATAATCCACCCTGTTTTTGCTGACGAGGATGGATTACTCAATTACTTCTATAATTGTTTGTTGGATCGTGACGTTTGAGTCACGATCTTCTTTATGGGGTACCACATATTGTTATTATATGTTGTTTGGTTGAATTTTGTTTAAGGTAGAAAAAATTTTGTAGTTCTATTCCCATGTATTATCTCCCCTAAATTAATTAAGTCAATCTTAATTGGCACACCCAATAAAATAACTTTTGAAAATCCCTTGTATTTAAATATTTATGCATTTATTCTTCAACTAAGCTCGCCCCCGATAGTTCCATAACAAAAAGCTGCCTTAAAGACAGCTCTGATCTTCAGTTAACGCAACCGTTAGGTCAATAACAAAGCTTACCACTATGGTTGATGAGGTGTATTTTTATTTTTGCCTACTTGCTAAATTCAGCAAGTAAAATATTTTTAAAAGGATTAGGACTGTTATCCCTACCCAAACTGTTCAAACTGACGACCAACGTATGCTTGCCTCCAAGTGTACCTCCAGCAATAGTAGAAAACCCTAGAATGCCACCTGTGTGTCCCCATATCGAGACACCGTTTGGAAGCTTGGTTTCAAATATTCCAAGACCATATCCATCAATTCCTGCTCTTCCTGTAGGAACTGTAGTAAGCATTTGTTTTAGTTGCTGTTCCTTCAGTAATTTGCCACCAAGCAAGGAAGAGAAGAATTTATTTAAGTCGTCAGCAGTAGAAATCATATCTCCAGCCGAGCTACCTGCACTTGGGTTATAATAGGTAACGTCTTTTATCTCACTTGCTTCGTCTGGTTGGGAATATCCCCGAGCGTGCTTGGTGCCTGGAATAACGCTTGAATTTCCAGGTAGGAATGTCTCCGACAATTCAAGCGGTTCAATAATCCGATTTTCAATCTCTTCCGCGTAGCTGTTTCCGGTTACTTTTTCAATAAGAATACCCAGTAATACGTATCCTGTGTTTGAATAGGACCAGCCCTTTCCTGGGTCAAAGTCTGGGGGCAGTGAAATCCCCATCTTCACTAGTTCTTCAGCCGCATACGATTTTTTTGTATCCATAAAATCAGTGTCTTTTGACCTTGAGTATTCAGCGATACCACTTGTATGGTTCAATATCTGCCGGATGGTAATCAGTTTATCATTATATCCGTTTCCTTGAATGACACCAGGCAACCATTTTTCGATGGAGTCGTCTAGACTCAAGCGGTTCTCTCCAGCTAATTGAAGTACAACCGTTGCCGTGAACGTCTTCGTCACGCTGCCAATGCGAAAACGAAAATCTGTTTTCATTGGTTTCTTGGTGCTCAGATTCGCTACCCCAGCGGCATGACCCCACGTTTTTCCATCATCGGAAGTTTTAGCAAGTATCCCTGGGAATCCAAGTTGCAATGTATCCCGCATTGCTTGCTTGACGGAATTATGACCTCGTTGAGTGCTTGTTTGTAACGAACTAGATACATTTTGAGTAGGCTCTACTTTTGCAATTGAGGGTTGCGATGTGTATAGCAGGGAACTTCCCGTTATTAATAGGGCAAGACTTGCAAATGTAAATTGACTACGTATTTTCATAAGGCATTCCTCTCTTTCTATTAATATTGTATGGGTGGTTGCTTGTTGTTCCATATGAATCACACAGCTATACTTTGCTTAAAATGACTATCCTCGTCTTCGTCTTGATACTCATCATTCTCATATTGATTTTCAATGTTCTTTTTTTATATGGAATTGCTCCGTTTCTTTTACATAATTTTACCATAAAACCAAATAATTAGATTTAAATATCATTTTTCTATTCTCATTGTTTAGTATTTATTGTATAGTTCGAATACAATATGTTTGATGAACTATCCTGCCCCGTTAGTTCCATAAGAAACTCCTATGGCGGCGCTCCGCCGCCACCATCTACTACGAAAATCTAAATTCAAAATAGAGTCTAACCCATTAACCCCTTGACAATAATTGAAAATAACAATACAACCAGGCTGAACTTTTTTTGGTGGATCTTAAGGAAGATACCCTGTATAAGAAACTGGTTGTGACAGTATGGAAGAACCATTTAGTGTACTGCTAGTACGTATACAAAAATTTTTGTAACAAATCCCCTGTCATATGTATTGTTAATCTTTTTTGAGGTGATTTCTCCTATGGAAGCAATGATTGAACGGTGTGCTGGCCTAGATGTACACCAAGAAACTGTAGTAGCCTGTGTATTATTTGGTCCATTAGATAAAAAGCCAAAGACCTCTATTGAAACTTTTTCAACTACAACAACAGGACTCTTGGCTTTAAGTGATTGGCTCGCTACCCTTCAGGTATCCGATGTTGTGATGGAAAGTACCGGAGTCTACTGGAAACCAATATGGAATATACTCGAAGGTTCTTTTCACCTTGTTCTTGCCAATGCCAGACATGTCAAAAATGTTCCAGGGCGTAAAACTGATGTGAAAGATGCCGAATGGCTTGCCAAGCTTCTAAGATGCGGACTTATTGAAAACAATTTTGTCCCACCAGAGGATATTCGTGATTTACGAGATCTTACTCGTTATCGAAAAAAATTGATTCATCATCGCACATCAGAGCAGAATCGCATTCACAAAATCCTTCAAGATGCTAATATCAAGCTAACATCCGTTCTATCAGACATTTTTGGTTTATCGGGACGTCGTATCCTTGAAGCGATTCTAAATGGTGAAAAAATAGAGACCGATGGTCTTCGAAAAATGGTGGATTGGCGAACAAAAGCAAGTATAACTGACATTGCCAGTGCAATTAATGGTCGTATTCGCCGTCATCATCGTGATATGTTGCGTTACCATTGGGATCATATGGGTTATTTAGAACAAACCATAGAAGAATTGGAAAAACAAATCGATCAACTCCTGTCCCCCTATCGTAAGGAAGTAGAATTATTGGATGGTATACCTGGTGTGAACAAAGCTGCCGCAGCCACTTTTATTGCGGAGATGGGTGTTGATATGTCCGTATTTAAGTCAGCTAAACATCTTGCCTCTTGGGCTGGTGTGAGTCCTGGAAATTACGAAAGTGCTGGTAAAAAAAAAACGAGTAAAACCACACAAGGAAATAAAGCTTTAAAAACAATGGCCGTAGAATGTGTATTAGCAACATCAAGGCAAAATAATCGAATTGCTTCACATCGAAAAAGGATTACTAAACGACAGGGGAAAATGAAGGGACGAATCGCATCTGCCCATTTACTATTAACGATTACTTACAACATCTTAAAAACAGGAGAACCTTATCATGAACTAGGCTCAAATTACCTTGAAGAAAAACAAAATAACAAAGAATTAAAAATGATCGAATACCTAAAAAAGAAAGGCTATACAATCGCTCCATCTGAACAACAAACTGCATAACTTAAATAACAACATAGTACATTTACCCCCATCAAAAAAATGAGAATATGGAGGGTTTATTTTAGCATGGCTTTTTTACTATTGTGTTTTCATACAAAAAAGCGATCCTTCTTAATGAAGACCGCATCCGTTAGTTGAAGTTCAAGGATATGTTTTTATGTGCTTATAATTTATTAACTCACCCCTTGTATCTACAACAACCTCATCTATTCCATAACTATTATGAGCATCATAATAAGGGTGGACTTTTAGAGTTATCTCATATCCTCCACCAACTCCGTACAGTTGCTTAATTTTGATTATTTCTGTGTCATACGAAGCCCAAGTAAGATTACTTGGTGCATCTTTATCATTTTTATATATTTCAGCAATTGCTTTATCTACTGGTTGTCTAAGACTATTTATAAGTGCATATTTAAGTGTTTCACAAAGTTCCGTATCAGCTTCATTTATTGTTTTAGAATAAACTGGCTTATTAGAGCTTATTAAGAATATTGCTATCAAAAGCATTACTGCGAAATTTTTCATTTCATCACCCATTTTAGTTTCCTAAGAACTGTTAAGTTTTATTCAATTATTTTCCCCAGATAGTGAATAAAGAAAAAGCTGCCTTATAGACAGCTCCGATCTGCAGCTAACGCATCTGTTTGTTCAACAAGAAAATCAAATCACAAAAATCGATAGTAACTATCTAATAATTCTTCGCTTCCGTTTTCTGCTTCTTTCTCATCCATTTCCTTATCTTCTAGCCATTGTTGATAATGGATTATCTCATGAGCCATGCTGCTTAAAATTGCCCATAAAGCATCATTTTTTCCTCTTTCTGAAACTGATTCTTCATAATCACCTGTTGCAATTCTTATGTATGGTTCAACAGTTTTATCATAAGGTGCAAAAAAAAAGTAGCACTTGCCAGTTCTCTTGTATCTCTCGTTTTAAGTTGATAATCCGTTTTTAGATATACAACAACCCTTGTAGGAAATTCCATATATGTACGCAACCAAACCGCAAAGCTTTAGCACGTCCGTCTTACTGATGGATTTACATCCTTTTCACATTTGACTCTTAACCCTGAGCGAAGATGTTGCAAATCATTTGTTTTCATAATCGCTTTTGAAACCCTTCCTTGCGACCCGGTGACTTCAATGTTTTCCTCTGCTCTCTCTTCTAAATCCACAGATGGTATTAATTTCAATTAATCATTGCCTTAATTTATTTTGAAATCTATGTATATAACTCTTAACAATATCAAAACCTATGACCAGCAACACATTATATTCATAGGAGCTGACAACATGGCTAGAAATAACAACAATAATCAATTAGTAGTTAATGGTGCAGAGCAAGCTCTAGAACAAATGAAATACGAAATCGCTAGTGAATTCGGTGTTACACTTGGCGCTGATACAACATCTCGTGCAAACGGATCTGTTGGTGGAGAAATTACAAAACGTTTAGTGCAAATGGCTGAACAACAATTAGGCGGAAGAACTCGTTAATCGAAATCATATGTATTGTTAGGGATAGTGATTGGACTATCCCTATTTATAATTCTCCAAGTAAGTCGTCTATGTGTAGTTTTGAAATCAAGATTGACCAAAATCCCCTCTTGAAACCACATATTAGTGTAAAAACAAGAATCCATTTTGTGAAAAAATATTGAATAAATGAATTCTTTCCTTATGATTCAGATACAATTTTTATAAAATAGTTTGATTATTTTTAGTAATTCTTAATGAACTACCAAAGTTCTCACGATAATCACCAATTCACATTTGTGTCGATGACTATATTATCATGAGATGCCTGGAACTAAATACCGTGGTCCTACCCCTTATTCAATTTGTTTTAGAAAGTCTTCAATCGTTTGTAACAACTTTTCAGGGTACTCCCCATTGATAGCATGAGAGGCGTCTTCAAATAACACCATATTACTGTATGGATTTCTTAAAGTTTCTAAACCGATTTGAAACGACTTTTCGGAATGATGCATAGTCGATTGACCACCCAAAATTCCGAGCACTGGCATCTTAAGTTTCTTCAAATGTTCAGTTTTAACCTTTTCTGGCATTGGCAATTTACTTTTGAATGTTCGCATTCCTGTTTCAATCAATTTGGCAGCCGGCTCACTTTCATCAATTTTAGCACCACCAGAGATATAACTAAGCATTCTTTCCCTTATTGATTTTGGCACTGCTGGTACGGAAGCTGGAATCGAAACTAGAATCATTTTTAGTGGAATAGGACCAAAAACATAAACTGGTTCTACTAATATGAGTGTTTGAATTTTTTCTGGGTGCTTAATTGCTAAATTTGCCGCACTCCATCCACCAAATGACAATCCTAATAAGTTGATTTCCTCTTCTGGTAATTGTTCCAGCACTTGTTTTAACCAAATAGCTTGATCCATATTAGTTTTGATACGTTTTGTTTCTATACTTAACCCTGGCTCACCTATTAAATCAATTGTGTAAACCGGACGGTGTTTAAAGAAGTCATTGAGATTTGCTTCCCACATTGGTGTAGCAGACCCCTTTCCAGGAAGTAACAATAACGGTGTTTTGTCTGGTGTTTCCTCTTCTTGAAATTTGTATAGCTTCACTTTACCAAAATCGGTATTGAGCATTTTTGACTCAACAGGTTGTGGTAAATAGCTCATTGCCTCATGATAAGAATTTATGTATTCTTGCTTACCTTCATTTGTAACGAAACCACTCATTGAACCATCATCTTTGAAAAGACCTGATTATGTACAATAGTATGAATATAGCCAAAGAAACAATAACTAAAATGATCCATCTTTTTTTTCGTAAATATACAAACCTCCTTCTATTCTTACTTTAGACTATGACGTAACGTTATAAAAAATGCTTAAATTGAAGTAATAAACGATATAACCACAGTACCTATTTCTAGAAAATGTGTTGAATATCAGATAACAACCTTCTTTTGATAAATTGAACGTTATTCAATCCTGCCCCGTTAGTGCCATAAGAAAAAGAGCTGCCAAAGCAACTCTCTTATCGATGTAAAGCAACTGTTAGTGGGACAAGGAAGGATTAAGTGTATAGTTCTTTTTTTAAAGCCTTAATTCCATCAATTACACTTTTTACATTTTCATCATTATTCAATTTGTTTCTTGCATGGAGCAAAACTGGTCTAACGGATTCTACCGAACGTCCAAAATCGTACATCCATTCATATCGAGGAACCATCCAAGTATGAAAATGGTGGGTAGTATCTTCATTATAAAAGTAATAAACATGTTCTATCCCTAATACTTCCCTTTGAGCTTTTCTAATCTTAGATAATAAGTTTATGTAATCAACCTTTTCTAAGTCATTTAACTCGTCAAAGCACTTAATATGGCGCTTAGAGGCTAAAATTACTAAACCTTTAATGGGATATGCCACGTCTTGGTGAGCATGAAAATATTCAGTTTCGACTATTACACCACCATCCGGCTCTGTTTCCCCACTTGTTAAAGCACAACTTAAACATTCGACTTCAACTGTTTTTCCATTAGACAAAGTAATTCCCCTCATAATTCCCTCCAATATATAAAATTATCTCTCTTAAAAAGATAAAAATAAACAAACCCTTGTTGAGCTATCCTGCCCCCGTTAGTTCATTAAAGGTAGTTTTTCACTTGAATATGAAAGTATGATAATACTAAGAAACGTTTTTCAAAAGGCCGCCAATTGGCGGCCTTTTAGAATTTAAACTAACTCTAAGATTTCTTTGAAGTTATTCACTACAAAATCTGCTTGTTTTAATTCATCTTCTTGGGCAAAGTCAAAGTTCACACCAACGGCAATAAGTTCATTATCCTTAGCAGCAGATATATCCGAAGACCGGTCTCCGACAACGTAACCTTTTCCAATTTGATTTTTATTTTTCACCATTTGCACTAAATCTGATTTATTCCCAGATTTAATTAGTTGGATACTATATGTATCTTGAATAAACCTATCCAAATTATAAGTTTCTACAATTGTTTGTAAATATTCTATCTGACCATTGCTGGCAATAAATAAGGGATACTTTTTACTTAACTCATTTAATGTGCTTTCCACACCAGCATATAATGCACCTTTTTGTGCTTGGATTAGTTCTATAAGCTTTTTATGAAAAATCTCATTGCTCTTTACTCGTATTTCTAGTGAGTGGTTTGGGCAAAGTGTTTCCCATACAACCGGTAGTGGCACACCCATAATTCCCCTATATTGTTCAATCGGTGTTTTTTTATCCCATAAATTTTCTTTTCGTAGTACTTCAAATGTTGCTTCTAGGGCAGGTTCTAAAATTAAATTTGTTTGAAATAAGGTTCCATCCATATCAAAAATGATTGCTTTACTCATTGAAATTCCCCCTCAAATTATCTCTCATTAAAACATTTTTAAAAAGCGCTGTCTTAAAGACAGTTCTGACCTTCAGCTAACGTCACCTGTTAGTTCATTAAAGCTAGTTTTTATTTGTGATTTTTTAATATTTGAACCTCTTCTTCTAGTTTATCAATTTTTTGTTGAAGTTCTTTCTTAGGTTCTAAAATTCTTCGAACTAATATAACGAGGAATCCGATAATAGCAATAACTCCCCCAGCTGAAGCTATAAACAAAATCAAGGCAATGTCAAACATAAAAACAACTCCTATTTTATTTTCTATACTGCAGGTAAGCCACTTAATCACTATAACCAGGTTAATTTTACCATTAAAAACCCATTCGTTCTTAAACGATCTTGCCCCGTTAGTGCCATAAGAAAAAAGGCTGCCGCAGCAACCCTTGTAATAAGGCACCCGTTATGAATACACTAATCTTCCCTTTTCAATATGAAAGGAGCTGCGGAAGCAACCCCCTGTCCGTTAGTTTATACCGCACGCCCCAAAAGGAAAACGTTGCGAGAATGGACATATTTTCGAAAGAAAAAATGGCCATTCTTTTGGTAATATAGAGGCAGCTACTTATCATGAGGCATTTATAACATACGGAGATGATGAAAAAATGACAGGACCCGTTTTGATTTTGACCATTATTATGACGATATTTAAACTAGTTGTTACCTGCCTTCCAACCGATGTCGTCAATTGGCTTTTGAATAAATTTAAGATGCATCCAACACTTAGTGACGAGAATACCGTGATCACGATGGACGGAAAACAATTGGAAGGGGAAGAGAAGAACCAAGTGATTCAGGATGTTAACCACGCGATGATTTTGAAGAAAAATCATATATTTCCCGGAAACGATTCCTTGTTTTTACATCCAGAGAGCGGTGTTAAGCCATTGGTCATCGATACGAAAAAAGGCAAAAAGGATATTCGGTTATTGGTGTTCGTGTACGGTGACCATGTGGATGTCGTAAAACAGGACAAGAAGAAGCTCGTGGCATATAGCATGCGTTCCGAAAGCCTCCAAGACCGTTCGATGATGAAGGGAATGGATGTAAAAGAAGCATAAAAGGAAGAAAAATGAAAACCACACCATGATGTGTGGTTTTTTGATTGGGAATTATTTATTTTCTGACACTTCTTCTTCTTCTTCTCTTATGAGGATGCCTTCATTTTTTGGCTCGCTCACCTAGATCGCGATCTTATCAGTGACCATTTTCTAGTACGACGCACACTTTAGCTGAACAAGGGAATTTTTTTTCTTGATTTTAATCTATGATAATGTAAAGGAACGCACATTTAAAAGGCCCTAAAATTGGGGGCCTTTTCATTTAATTTATTTTCTTTTTATAAATATATAAATCAATATTAGGAACGTTAATTACTTTTAAAACTACGCATTGCTCTCCGGCGGTCGTGCAGTACCATCAGGATGATTATTCCCATCATCACTCCCAAGACGCTACCTAACTCGGTGGTTAGTGCATATGCAAGCGGGTTCTCTAGAGCAGGTTGTGCATCGGGGCGAGTGGCGGCCAAGCGGTTAAAGAGGTTATAAGAGAACAGCATTCCCGACGAGATCCATGCTGCTGCCATAGGAGGGAGGAACCGCTTCGACCCGCGGCGAGTGGTCAATACCAACAAACCCCACGCCCCCGCGAAGGCCCACACACCGGTACTCAACGACAATAGGTGCCACCATAAATCTCGGTTATCCAACATGGCTGGGTTGATGCCAATAGTTCCGCCAACCGCCCAGAATAGCTTAATAAATCCAAGCAGGATACAGCCAGCCGCGACAAGCCTAGCCAAGGTGATATGCATTTTCTGGCTGTTGCCCGGGAGTAATTCAATGTCGATTGGATCAGCAAATGCCTCTGGCCAACGCGCTTTAGCGTATCCAGCTAAGGCGAAAGGTAGGCAGATGCCGACTCCAACCAGTGAGACCATTACGAAGATCTGCTCATATACCCAAACGTTAGCAGCACCTGCCTTCTGATCGCGTATCATAGCAGCAGGACCAAGCACAGGTGCCAGCAACAGCATAGGAATAAGTAAACCAGTACCTACCCAGACGGGCAAGGCAACCAACCAGGCGGGCAGTCGCTCACCCCATGTCATGCTAAACGCCAATGCTAACAGGATACCAACTGCAGCTAGAACCATTGTTACTGCGTTTGCAGTGCGCCAACTTGGGTCGCCCATTTGTTCGGTCGGCATGAAGAGACCGAACGTCCAGGCTATTTTGATTAACAGATAAGGCATTACCGCTATAGCGGCACCATAACCCCAAAATCTACGCTTCTTCATCAAATGTGAAATTGGCTGCTTTTTCATTTCTGTCATGAGTTCACCTCGGCAGCCTGACCAGTGAGTTCGTAAATCTCTACCCCTACAATGAACAGTGCGCTCCCAATTAAACTCTCATGTTTATTTCTATTTATAACTATAAATAAACACCCCTTAAGAATTATCATTTAAACTGTTTTAGTTTTAATGAATCATAGGACTTTTCTCGAAGATAATCATTTCCCCCATTTCGCTCACCATCAATACCCTAAAAACTGCTCTGTCCGCTTTAACTTTAACATAATATTCCAATTGCAAATCCCTTATTCTAAAAAAAATTAACACAAGAAAATTGTCTTCATTGACGACCTTCTTGTGTTAATTCTTCTATCCCGCCTCGATAGTTCAAGAAGAAAAAGCTGACTTAAAGACAGCTCCGATCTTCTGCTAACGCTCCCGTTAGTTCATTAAGAAAAGCGATTCCTATTAAAGAATCGCTCCCGTTGCAGAAAAAATGTAACTTCCTTTTATATGTTGACCCAAAGATAGTTACTAGAAAATTATCAGTTTAAATCCATATATTATTTTCAGCAGTTAGTTTAAAATTAGTTTCACCAGTGTTGACTACACCTTTAGGCTCTACCAGCATTATATGGCATTCCTTTTCAGCATAAGGCTTATGCTCCACACCTTTTGGTATCACATACATTTCTCCTTTGGAAAGTTTAACCTCTCCATCGCGGAATGCGATGGACATCTCGCCGTCTATCACGATGAATGCCTCATCGGTGTCTTTATGATCGTGCCATACAAAATCCCCCAGAATCTTAACTAACTTAAACTGATAGTCATTCATTTCACCAATGACTTTGGGCGACCAGTGTTCACTGAATTTGGACAGTTTCTCGCTAAGATTAATAGCATTATAATTGATATAAATCCCCCCAGAACTATTCTTACCTTTATTTTACAACTTCCATAGATTAATTGCTATTTTGATTAAGACCTCAAAAGTTTCTGCTGATTTTCCACAAAATGGTCCAATTGTTGAACAAAGACCAAACAATACTCTTGAATCAACCTGCCCCGTTAATGCCTTAAGAAAAAGAGTTGCAGCAGCAACCTACCTTATTTGCACCTAGTTAAGGATTGATATACTTAATGATGAATGATTCCTGCCAATGTCAAAGATAGGACTCAGACTTCCACTTTTCGCCTATCCATAAAAAATTTTACAAAAAAGACTTCCATACACAGTATGAAGTCTCTTTGGAAGGCTCTTTTCGTAAAGATTGATGTTTTTAAAACGAAACCATTTAAGGTTGATTGGAGCGGAAGTGCGAGACTCCTGCGGGAGCAGCGGGACAGGTGAGACCCCACAGGCGTTTACGTCGAGGAGGCCTCACCGCCCGCCCCGCGGAAAGCGAGCATCTGGAGGGGAAATCAACCACAACTCACTACCTGGTAAATAGCAACAAAGTATGTGAAAACAGCCGTTTGGAAAGAGAAGAGTATTACGGTTTTAAAACGACTTTTATACATTCATCCTCACGATTATTAAAAATTCGATAACCATGACTTGCTTCTTCAAGGGACGTATTGCAGAACAGAGCTTGAAGATACTTGAGTATGATGCCCACTATACAACTAATGAAGAATCTTTTCTTTGCAATCCAACTATCCTGCTCTATAGTTCAACAAGAGAAGTGAACAAAAAAAAGAACCCCTTTGCAATAAAGAAGTCCTTATTTATTCATTCAATTTCAGCTGCAAATTGAAACAATTCCGGGTGATCTGCCATGTCTTGCATCGCTTTTTCTCTTTGTTTTTTGGCTGTTTCAATGTCATCTTCAACCAATGTGTCATTTCCGGGTAAAAGAATAACTTCTTCATCTACTGGTACTGGCGCATTTGCTAAATCAGATTGGAAAGAAAAAAGACCTATGAAAGTTACTCCAAATAACATAAGGATTTTCTTAAATTTAATCTACCTCCTTAGGATATGTTTAATTATACCATTTCCTGGCCCTCTTATGGTGCTAACATCACCTGTCAGTTCATTAAGGGTACCACCAGCAAAACGCTAAGTAGATGTGTAAAAAATAACCGGTTTTCACCACGGTAAGGGTGTAACCGGTACTTATTACTATTATGGGTTGTTCAACTGACCTGCCCCTTTACTTGCATAAGAAAAAGGCTGCCGCAGCAACCCTTGTTATTGAACTAACGCACCGGTTAGGTTTAAATCAATTTATTTTTACTCTATCTATCTTCATTATTACTTCTCTCATTATTTTGAAGATAAATCTTTTTTAGAGTTGAATTTATATTATTCAATGCAATTAGAATAACCCCCAACATAACAAAGGTTACTATTTCCCCAGTAAACGTAGATACTATTCCTAAAATTACAGCATAAAGAATGAATAACCAATTACTCATTTATTCAATTTCCTCCCTAATCTACATAGATAACTAATTTTACCTCAAAATTTTAATTTTCATTATGCTACTAACCTGCCACTTTGGCTGCATAATGAAAGAGCTGCCTTAAAGACAGCTCCGATCTTCAGCCTGTTAGTTCTATAAGAAAAGCAACTTAATCAAGAATCGGGCCCGATTACTGAAGAACGAATATAAAACCTTGATACCATATGCCTTGTCATTTTTTTATGATACGGTTCACCGAATCGAATCAAGCCGTGTTTTTTCCACTTTAATTCGATGCCGTTGAGGAAGCAGCGGCTTGATCAGCCTTCACACAATCAATTGCAACAACGAGTGCAATAATGATGGTTTCCATCTCTTCATCTATTATTTGTACTTTGTAGCTATCGCCCCAAGTGAACCACTCCTTGCCCACTTTACCTACGATTTTACCATGCTGTAAAACTTTAAATTCCATATCCCACCAATTGCCATGTACTTCAATGCCTGCCGCATCAATTGTATATCGTGCTTTTAAGAAGGAAAATTCCTTCTTTATTGTTAATACCTCTCGACCATTCACCTCGACCAAAAACTTTGGTAAAAAGCTGAACACCTTTTTCGTAATGAGTGCTATCTCATCTCTTGCTGTATTCATAATGGAGAAAGTCTTTGGAACTTGCATAAAACTTCCCTCCACGTAATATATATCCTTCTCCTGCTGATCCTTTACTGTAAATTTCCCGCTAAGACTGAATACCTTCTGCTTTATATAAAGCTCCCTCATATTATGCCTCCCAACCTTAAGTCTTTTACATTACTTACGTTTGAAATGGGCATTGGTTCCAATAATATGCATTAAATCCCAAATAATAATTCCACTCAAAACCCTTCTTTTCGGTTCACTTTTGTAGCTAATGTTAATAATCAAATAGATTTTAATGAAATACTCTACAATGTACTTGCATTTATCCCATTTGGAATTTATATCAGTATGCTGA
Organism: Peribacillus sp. S4; assembly: GCF_046715815.1. Classification (NCBI taxonomy): domain Bacteria; kingdom Bacillati; phylum Bacillota; class Bacilli; order Caryophanales; family Bacillaceae; genus Peribacillus; species Peribacillus sp. S4. The sequence continues at coordinate 4,714,976 of NZ_CP175708.1, forward strand.
AACCAAATTGGTCTTTCTTGAAAAAGATTGCAGTTATAGTAGGAGTTAGTTTGTTATTTGAAGGATTGCAATTCATCTTTGCTATAGGAGCTAGTGATATAACTGACTTTATGGGAAATACATTAGGTGGAATTATGGGAGTTGGAGTTTATATTGTTTTTTGTAAGCTGTTCAGTACAAAAGCAAATAAAATACTTAATGTTTTAGCTTCAATCGGAACGATATGCATTGTTGCATTATTGCTGTTATTAATATAACTCAGGATTAGTGGTGTTATTATTTATAAAGTTTCCTAAGTAAACGGAGAATTGCTGTTCATGAAAATTAACAGAGGGTAACCATCAATGACTTTGATACAGCAGGTTCTTTATTTATAAAACAAGAATGACAAATATCACAAGCCGCCTATTTTGAGGGTGGTTTGTGATATCCAGTAAACAAAGTAATGTATATCCCCTACATTTCCAGTTCAAGGGTTTAAGCCCAACACCCATTAATTGCCCATAATTTATTTGATTTGCTCCGCTAACTCTAAAATAATTCCCTCTGGTCCACGACAGTAGCATAACTTATAACGATCTTCATATTGTTGTATCTCACTAAAGATTTCCGTACCTTTCTTTTTCAATTTGGCAACAAGAGCTTCAATATCTTCAACAGCAAATGCAATATGCCGGATGCCCAGGGTATTTGCAAAAGGCTGCTGACTATCTTTTTCATCTGACGGCGTATAAAATTTAATTAGCTCTATCCATGCCTGACCGTCTGGCTTCCCCAAGCCTACACATGCTACTTTAACGTCATTAAGCCCACTCATCCGATCCATCAAATCTCCTTCCATTTCCCATTCCCCTTGCACTTCAAGTCCAAAATCGAGAAAAAACTCTTTAGCAGCAGAGAGATCATTTACGATTACACCTACATGATCTATTCTGTGGATCTTCATATTTCATACCTCCTTTGTTCCTGTTATTTTGCAATATCCTGTATTCTTACATTCTAATTCTCGAAAAACAGAAAATATCCTTCTTGTTGAAGAAAGGCAAAGAGCACTCTTCAATATCCTGCCCCGTTAGTGCCATAAGAAAAAGAGCTTCTGATCAGCTCTTGATTATTTTTAGTCAAATTTTTATCGTAAAAGAAAAAGCTGCGTTAGAACGTTTCCCTTCCCGCAACTTTTACTTTATACCATTTCGTTTTTGAATTCTGGGGTTAACGATGGATGTGTTAGCTTTGGTTAGTCTACCTGCTCCCCAAACTTCTTCCCAAATTCTTCCATTAAATCAATAATAGGAATGAGTTCTTCCCCTTTTGAGGATAATGAATACTCAACACGAGGAGGAACCTCTGGATAAATTTTGCGATTAACTAAACCAGCTGTTTCTAGTTCTCGAAGTTGCTTTGTAAGAGAGCCTTGTGAAATATCCCCTAAAAAAGCTTTGATTTCACTATAACGGCGCTCTTTGGACTTTATAAACCAAAGAATGAGATATTTCCAACGTCCAGATAGTATGTTTTGGGTATAGGCAATGCCATATACTTCTCTCTGTTCCTTTATACACTTTTTGTCAAATCCATCCTTACATATTCTAGACACCCATTCACCTGCTTTCTACTGTTAAGTACAAAAAAATGTACTATGGCAATTTTTATTGCCTTCTTCAAAGAAATGAGAATTGGTTATATTCTAGTATATGTAATAAAAACGCACAATATTTTTAATATCTAATGAGATATGTTTACGGATTGATAAAGTGGTGATATTGATTCAGATAAAAATATCATTGTTAACTTTAAGCAGAACAACTCTTTGATATACAAATTCTTTAGGAGGAGAAATGATGAAATTTGGAATTATAGGTGCTGGAACAATCGGGTCGATTATTTCTAAAAAATTAGTTAAGAATGGACATGATGTAAAAATTGCAGATGCACGAGGAATTGAACATTTAGAAGGAAAAGAGCTTGCTGGAACTCCTGTCCTTATAGAAGATGTAATGACCAATATTGAAGTTCTTATAATATCTCTCCCTTTAACAGCACTGCCAAGCATTCGGAACATTATCGAGCAAGTTGGGGAGGAAGTAATCGTCGTAGATACTTCAAATTATTACCCTAGCAGAGACAAAAAAATTGCAGAAATTGAGAACGGGATGGTTGAAAGTGATTGGGTTTCCAATCAATTAGGTAAACCTATCATCAAAGCTTTCAACAACTTGTTAGCCCATACTTTAGAAAATGAGGGAACCCCCGAAGGTACTAGTGGACGCATTGCCATGGCGATTGCTGGTAATGACGTATCACAAAAACAAATAATCATGGACGTAGTAAACCAGCTAGGCTTCGACACAGTGGATAGTGGTTCTTTAAGTAATTCGTGGAGACAACAGCCAGGAACTCCTGCATACTGCACAGAACTAACAAAAGAAGAACTAACAAAAGCATTGGAAAAAGCAAATAAAGACAAAGCCCCATTCCTGCGGGATAAGGTAATAGAGAAGTTATCAGCTTCTAACTTCCCCCTCGCAAATAAAGATATCGTGAATATGAACAGAGAAATATATAATTCATAAAACAAAAAGGTGCACTCAGTTTAAAGTGTACCTTTTTGTAATATTGCCACCAAACAATCCACAAAAGCCTATCCAGTCCGATCTCGATTTTTTTTCATGATAAAAAGCTACCCATTAAGAGTGGGTAGCTAGTATTACATGTTATTTGAAAACAATTTGCAGTTTTCCAGATACTCTTCCAGAAGAGTATCCATCTTTAACATCTACATAAAATTTACCAATTCTCATATCTGTGAATAAGGTCTTTCCACCAGCTAAGCTATGATAGCCTGTGCACTTTCCAGTACTGGCATTGCAGAGACGGGACCATATGTTACTATAATTAGTCAACAACTTACTTCCAGAAGAAGTCTTTAAATAGATTGGGGAAACCAGTTCTACCTGTAAGTCACTACCTCTGTTAGGATTTCCAACTTCACCATCCCATTTTCCATCTTCTGTTTGAAAAGAATACTGAGGAACACTTGCTTGTGCAGAAGAATTGCCTAATACCATCCCACCTACCAGAACTAACACAAACATACTTAAGATTGAAAATAAGTTTTTTATGTTATTCCCTCCTCCCATTTTATTCCTTTTATAATATCAGAATAAACTGATTATTAAAATGATTAAAAATGACTATACCTTCTTAGCTTCAAACATGTTTTAAGTTTCGTCATCTTCATCGCTTTACAGTTCCAGTCACTACGTTTTGAACAATCCTGCATCTATTTTCTTTTGGAGCGCATGCCTTTAAGTTTTGTAATGTCATCTTGCTTAAGCAACTGATTATACATTTCACTGTTAACATCATATATCGCAATTTTCCCTTGATTATTATAATGAATTCCCCAACCATAATTTTTCACTAAAGGAGAAGCCCTGAAACAAGCCTTGGATTTTGAAAAGAACTGTTCTCGAAGTTCAGCTGCATTTTCCGCTTCCATTTGATTTTTGATTAAATATGTTTTGAATTGGACGTCTTCTTGTGTAAATTTATAGGGGTTATTGTTGATCAAATCATGCTCAATATAAGCAATGGTCGGTTTTTCGTTTCTGATGACAGGGACCTTTGCTGAAGAAACTTTTGAATCCTCTGAAATGGTAATAAGTGTGTTCTTATAACTCATATAACAACCTCCTTAGTCTACATACCATATCATACCATTATTCCCCTCCACCATCCTGCCCCTTTGGCTCTATAAAAAAGCGTCGCTTCGTTATGTCTTCATAGCAATACAGATGATGAAAGGCTTTCGTTAATGGCTTTGAAGAAGGGTCACCATAACGATCATTATAGGAATTAATCTACTAAAAAAAGGCTACTTAACGTAACCTTTTTTAGCACAATCATTTTCTATTTACCTTTGACTTTAAGGGCCTTAATTACTTCTTCTGTCGCCTCAGCAATAAGCTCGTCGTTATAATCAGCCTCTTTTTCATCACGACTTGAAAGTACAGCAAGAACAATAGGATCTCCTTTTGATGGCCATATGATCGCAATATCATTTCGCGTACCATATGATCCTGCACCAGTCTTATCAGCCACTACCCAACCTTTCGGCACTCCAGCACGAATTAAAGCATCTCCAGTAGTATTTCTCTTCATCCAATCTATTAAAAGTTCACGTTTCTCAGTTGGAAGTGCATCTCCCAATGTAAAAGCCTGAAGACTAGTAGCAAGTGCTATTGGTGTACTCGTATCATGCGTTTCACCAGGATTAACTACATTTAAATCTGGCTCAATTCGCTCAGGGTTGGTAACATTGTCTCCAATTCCCTCCAGTACTTTTTTAAATCCAGCCGGTCCCCCCAGTTGTTCAAGGATAAGGTTTCCAGCAGTATTGTCACTGTATCGAAGCGAAGCATCAGCAAGCTCCTTAAGGGTCATCCCCGTATCAACATGCTTTTCGGTAATCGGATTATAATTAACAAGATCCTCACTTGTATAGGTAATTCTTTGATTAAGGTCTTCTATTGATTTCTGGTGTAAAAGTGCCCCTACAGCCAGAGCCTTATGAGTAGATGTAAACGCAAATCGTTCGTTCTCATGAAATTCCACGGTTTTTTTCGTTCCTGTATCAATGGCATAGACCCCAAGCTTTGCATCATATTCCTTCTCAAGTTGTTCAAATTTCTTGATTGTGGCTTCTTTTGCCGTATTATTTTCCGATGTTTGGTTAGTTCCCCCGGTTTGTTCTGTTTCCGACTGTTGTACAACCTGTTTTTCCTCATCTGAGCAGCCTGCAACCATAAGCACCAAGCCTATTGGTGCCAGTATTTGATAAAACCATCTTTTGTTCATCATGTAAACCTCCTAATTATTTGATTAGACTCTTATGTACGAATTGAAAAAACAACCTCATGCAAGGAGTTTTAACAGATTACGTTTGTAGTCTGATTACATCTGTAGTATAGTATTACATATGTAATCAAAGAAAGTCAATTCTTTATTTTTTTACCATCAAGCCACTATAAATTTGCTATAAACCTGTTTTATAAATTTAAAAGTCAAGAGAGGTGGTATTGAAGGACATGTTTTTAACCTACTTTATAATAGGTCTATTGGTGTCTTCATTTTCCGTTACTGTTATCCTCCTTATACGAAAATGGTTTGGAAGACAATTAACAGCAAAATGGCACTATCATTTGTGGATGTTTCTTTTTATGGCTTTAGCACTTCCTTTCATACCTACTGATTTATATAATTTTAGTTCTCTCTTTAGCAGCGGGGACATAAATCAAATTAATGCACCCAGCTCTAATATGGAAAAAACCGGGACCGATATGATGCAGGGCCTACACCTCATACAAGACTTTTCTGTATCGGTCAATCGGCCGGACCTGTCCTTACTTAATAGGGGAGTGATGGTTTTATGGTTGTCAGGGATGCTTTTATTTACCTTTACTATGGTTCGTGGATGGCTCACAATCAGAAGGATTAAGAATGATTCTTCTCCGTTTTCCAATCAAGAAGTCCTCGTGCTTTTCGAAGAATGCAAGAAAAGACTGCAGATAAGAAAACCAATAGAGATTGTTATTTCGAATAGAGTCCAATCTCCAATGATATTCGGGCTTTTTCAAACATATATCGTCTTACCTTCTCAGCATGAAAACTGGCTTAGCTTGAAAAATTACGAGTATATCTTTCTTCATGAACTGAATCACTATAAAAACAAGGATTTGCTGACAAATTACGTGATATTGTTCTATCAAATCATTTATTGGTTTAATCCCCTTGTTTGGCTTGCTTTTAGAGAAATGAGATTGGATCGGGAAATCGCATGTGATACATCTGTTTTACAGGTACTGGATGATCATTCCATTAGTGAATATGGAAATACTATCATTAATTTTTTGGATCTATCAAAACGGTCAAGTAATCTACAGTTGGTGACACAACTAAACGGTTCGAAGCTTCAAATCAAAAAACGAATTGAACAAATTTCTGCCTATAAGCATTCCGCAAAAAAATCATTAAGGAAAAGCGTCTTCATTTATGTGTTGGCCAGTATCATTTTGACAATCCAATTACCTATCGTTTCCGCATTTGCGACGGAAAACGACCGATACTATTTTAAAAATGACGGAGTAGTTTATGAGGATTTACAGCTATTCTTTAAAGGGTATGATGGAAGCTTTGTTTTATATGATCATAACGCACAACAATATCGCATTTATAATGAAGAAAAAAGCACTTTGCGGGTATCACCTGATTCCACATACAAAATCTATAGTGCCTTATTTGCTCTAGAATCAAATGTGATATCACCCGAAGAATCCAAACTTTCATGGGATGGGACGGAGCAACCCTATGAAGCTTGGAATATGGATCAGGATGTTTCATCTGCTTTACAAAAATCTGTAAACTGGTATTTCCAAGAATTAGATCGTCGAACAGGATTTGAAACAATTCAATCCAATCTACAAGAGATAAACTATGGGAATTCCGATGTATCCGGGGAATTTAGTGAATTCTGGAACGAATCCTCATTAAAAATTTCTCCTGTCGAACAAGTCCAACTGCTGCAAGCCTTTTATAACAATCAATTTGGATATAAGGAAAGGCATATCCAAGCCGTGAAGGAAGCACTGCTCTTAGAAAAGAATGAAGAAGCTCGCCTATCAGGAAAAACAGGCACAGGAGCAGTGAATGGAAAAAACATCAATGGTTGGTTTATCGGGTATGTAGAGACGAAGAACAACACTTATTTCTTTGCTACCAATATACAAAATGAAGATGATTCATCCGGAAGCAAAGCGGGAGAAATCACTTTATCAATTTTAAAAGATTTAGGAATCTATAATGAAAATGAAGGGGAGAAATATGGAGAAAAACATTCCTAGTATATCAGAATCAGAATGGGAAATCATGAACGTACTTTGGGATAAAGCCCCTCAAACAGCGAATGACATCATACATTCCTTACAGGAAAGTACCGATTGGAAACCGAAAACCATACGGACCCTTCTCGATCGATTGGTTCAAAAAGATGTAGTAGGTGTCAATAAAGATCAAAGGGTTTACACCTTTTACCCGCTTTATTCACAGGAAGAATGCCAGCGTGCCGAGACCGAATCATTTATCAAACGTATCTATGGAGGGACCATGAAATCCATGCTTGTCCAATTCATTCACGAAGATACCCTATCTGATGATGATATCAATGAACTGCGCACTATTTTAAATAAAAAACCTAAAAAGTAATCCTATTAAAAAAGTCGATTTGGAAATTAAACACCTATAAGAATGAAGAAAGCCTGCGATCCTTGTTATGTAAGGAAGGGGGCTTTCTTTTATTTCAGTTATTTTGACTTTTCTCTATTTTTCAAATGGAATTCGGGGATCTTCGTCTTTATATCGAGAATAGGTCGTGCCTGCGCTTTCCATTTCTGAGCATTGTTCATTACTGCAAGCAAACAGATAAGTTTGTATGTCAGTACGGACACTTACTCCAAAATAGTAGGGGAACTTTCCACCTTTATTTTTATCCATGTTTGCATCAATAGCGATAATATTCTCTTTTTCTGCTAACTTTTTATACTCTTTACTCTCAACTGTTTTCAGTACCATTTCACTTAAAATGACCTGTTCACTTTCGGACGGTTCATACGCTTGTTCAAAAATAAACCATCTGCCAAAGAAAAACAAATTAAACCCTATACTGATTATCAATATTGTTATTAAAATCTTATTCTTCATATATCCATCCCTGTATCTTTATCTATCTCGATAGTCCCCGCCTCCTGTAATTCATTTAAACGACTTAAACTCTCTTCTTTATTAAAAGAACTATGCCAACGATAATCATATTGATCCAATATACGGTAATGGTTACTAATCAAATTTTGTTGCAAACGAAAATCCCCTCTATACTCGATCTCTTTCCACCATATCTTACCACCCATTGTTTTTTCTTTAGGCGTACCACCATTTTTGCTAGCAATTAACTGAACAAAATCTACTGGATTGTCACCTATCGATGATATCAACAATTCGCTATGATTAAACAAAGCACAAAATGCAACAACGGTGGTCCAATTGGCTTCTGTTCTTCTTTTTTCAATTTGAACTAGTGTTTTTTTTGAAATCCCTAGAATTTCAGACATCTTATCTTGAGAAAAACCTTGTTCAGTTCGGACAAGTTTCATTTTTTCTGATATTAAATGGATGAACTCTTCTTTTTCCATATATACTAAATACCCCTTTTTAGTGTAATTTTACACTAAAAGTATTATTTTTCAATGAAAAAATACCCTTTTTGAATAAAAAGCAACTTTAACACAAATAAAAAAGCAAGAAATAACCTTGCTCTAAATAAGTTTGAAATGGAAATGTTTCTTAATTAAAAGGCTTGTTGAACTAAACTGCACCTATAGTTCCATAAGAAAAAGCTGCCTTAAAGACAGCTCCGATCTTCAGCTAACGCACCCGTTACTTGAATTAGAAATTTAATTAGCTTTTCTTGGTCCTCTTTAAAAATAAATAACCTAAAACACCTAAAATTAATGCTATACCTCCGAAAACAATAACTTGAAAAATAATATCCCCTATAAACATAACCTGTTCCTCCTGTTTCTAAAAAACATTTTCCTAAATCTGTATACGAGATTTTTCCTAAAAAAGTTTCAACTGATAGTTTGATTCTAAAAGTCTTATTAAACTAAACTGCCCCTAAGTTGCAAGGAGCTGCTGGTCAGCTCCTGATAATGATGAAGTAAAGCACCCGTTAGTTCTATAAGGGGTAGCATCAGGAAATGGTATAGATTAACGATTAAGTAAACTGAAAGAATAAAAGTTTTTGAGATTCATTAAAAATATTCTTGTTTAAGTCACAAAGCTGAAGGTTTCACTGAGTTTAAACTTTCAGATGTAAACTCAGTGGCAATAGATACTATGGAACTACCAAATTAAATATTTGAATAATCTGAAAACTTTAGGTATAATAAAAAAAAGGTCAAGGAGTTGGTTTCCTATGGAAAGGAATTTGGTTAATACGACACCACAACCTGAAGTAAGCGCCAAGGTTTCTGAATTTGCTGAAATGGTGTTAAACAACGCCCTTCGTAATTTCCGAAAAGAGCAAATCCGAAAAGAGATTGACCAGTCATTACAGGACCGAAACAAAGAAGAATTTCTACGTTTAACTGAGGAATTGAAAAATATTTCTTAAAATATTGTATTATATATCGGGATGATTTTGAAATGAACCTTAACATAATCATTGATTATCGGCATTGAAAAAGGATCTTCAAACGAAGATCCTTTTTAGCTGCTTGTTCAATTAAAACGCCCGATTGCGGAAGAACAAAATAATGATAATAATTGTTGCCTTTATGCCTTTAGCTTCTTGAACTAAAGCCCCTGTTAGTTGAAGTAGATTTCTTCACAAACTTTTTAGTATTTCAGTTAATACAGGAATGCTGCCCCGTTAGTGCCATAAGGAAAGGAGCTACTGATCAGCTCCTGATAAAGAAGTAAAGAACCTGTTAGCTTAATAAAAATTATTTATCTAGTTGTTCATTATAAATACTAATAGAATGTACCCTCTCTTTTAATAATTTATCTATTATTTGCTTTAGTACCCTTGGTTCACGTAGTTCTTCATTATCAAATTTCACAAGGTCATTCACCTTAATCCATCTACTGTCTAAAATTTCATCTTCTTCAAGATTTAATGAACCGCCATTAACCTCACCAGTAAAATGAAATAGAATAACTTGATTGTTTCTACTACTGATAAAATTATATACACCCGTTGTACCATTAAGTTTTACATCAAAGCCAGTTTCCTCTTTTACCTCCCTACGAGCTGAATAGGGAATGTCTTCACCATATTCAATGCGTCCACTCGGAAAGTTCCACTTATCAATAGCAGTTGGTTTATTTTCTCAAATTATTAAGACTTCATCATCTCTGAATATTGATACACTAACTACTAAAACTATCCCATTATGAGCCATCCTTTTCGCCTCAGTTATTTAACTTTATATTTATTGCTACCTTTTTCTCTACTTAACACCTGATTACCTTCTTCTACCACTAACCTGCCCCGTTAGTGCCATAAAGAAAAAACTGCTGCCTTAAAGGCAGCTCTGATCTTCAGCTAACGCACCTGTTACTGTTAATTAAGAAAATTATTTTTTAGAGCTTGTGCATTATCTTTATCTAACTCTCCATAACTTTCGTTTTCATTATTGCTAATAATTGTTGCTGTACCTGAACTTACATTAAACCAAATTTCATATTCATAAAGTCTTTCAGGTTTATTTTCATCAAAAGTGTAAAATAAAGTAGCTTCTACGTCTGGTTTTCTAGCCATTTTAACCACTTTATCATCCCATTTGATTTGTTCAAATGCCTGCCTTAGCAGCTCTATTGATTCTCTATCTGTTATCATTACGACATCTTCGTATTTTCCTTCTGTATCAATTTTTTGGACATCTACTCTTGATAATTGTCCTTTTTCTTCAATACATCCGACCAATAACACCATAAAGACAAAAAGAGAAGTAAAATTTATTATTTTTTTCATCATACACCTCCATAAATTTAGACGTTTACATTACAAAATAGTGCCAGCTTATCTTCAACTATCCTGCCCCGTTAGTGCCATAAGAAAAAGGCTACATCAACAGCAGCCCTTATTACCTTTTAGTTTAATATCTAAATATCTTAGTTTAAAGTAGTGTTCTAATATTATCCCATCCATATACAAGTTCATTGAGTTTCTTCCCAGAAATGTTAACCTCAATGGTGTCTATTTTTTTACCACCAAGAGCCTCATAAAAAAGACGAGAACTATTATCTTCAAGCACTAAAACTATCATTGAATAAAGTTTTTTTTGTTGTAGTTCTTCAACTATTGGTTTAACTAATAATTTCCCTAACCCATTTCCTTGATATTCTTTTAAAATATAAATAGCATATAATTCACCAGTGTAATCAGGGTATTTACTAGATCTTTCTTTACCACCAGATGAAAAACCAACAATTTTTCCTTCATCATTTTCTGCTACAAATACATCGCTATTAGGAATGTTCTCTTTCCATAATTGCTCTCGTCCTTCATAAATCAAATTATTTAAGTATTCGTCTGGAATGATATTTGCATATGTAGTTTTCCAATTATCAACGTGTACTTTAGCTATCCCTTTGGCATCCGTTAAAACAGCTTTTCTTATCCTCATTAAACCACCTCTATTTTTTCTATATTTTAACATTTGTAATTTCACAAATATATAATTTTGAAATGTTTGCCTTATGCAACTAACCTCCCCCGATAGTTGCATAAGAAAAGGAGCTGCTGATCAGCTCCTAAAAATGAAGTAAAGCACCCGTTAGCTTAACAAGATATGTATAAGTTTTTATCTGTTCACTCACTCGAATACAGGGCGCATAAAGCTTCTCTCATAACTTAAAATACATTTAGTTTCTTCTGCAAATTTATAAGCTTCCTGACACTCTGCATCTGATGCCATTTTTACTCGGTACTCTTCATATGCTGCTAAACTTGGGAAAGTAAATAAGGCATAAGCAATGTTATTAGCGCCCTCATGTGGAAGAAAATAACCTTGATGTGTACCGCCTAATTTATTAACTAATCGAATCCATATCTTACCGTATTCCTCGAATTCCTTTACTTTATAAGGGTCAATAACATATTTCAGATAGCATGTAATCATTTTAATCCTCCTAAAAATCTACTTTTTTCCATCATAACATGCAATTGAACTAACCTGCCCCGATAGTGCCATAAGAAAAGAAAAGAGCTGCCTTAAAGACAGCTCTGATCTTCAACTAAAGCACCGTTAGTTTAAGTACATTCCTTCACAATCTTTGTAAATTGAAGAAAATATCACTCCATTTAAATTAACCTTTTATTATCTAACAATTCCTCCTCATCACATTTTATATTGATGAATTTAATTAAAGACGCAGTTACATACTTACCTTATCGGTAAATGAATATGTTTTGACTTTTCCGTATAGATTCGGTATTGAATGTTGTCTAATGATTCAGTCTTGTATATGCTTTGTAATCACATGAGCATCAGTTCCTCTTCGAATACCTCTAAAAATCGTGATGCACCTAGACCTCCTACCGCAATTTTTTCACAATCCGAAACAATACGATGTAGACTAAACCTTATATATATCTTCTTCGTTTGGTAGAGAAGAAATCGCTCCTACCTTCGTACACACGACGGCACCTACTTTATTTGCAAAAAGAATGATTTCTTTAAGTTTACTAAAATCACTAAGAATTGTGTCATAGGACTCAAGGTTTGCAAATTGAAATAAAGCTGCACCGACAAATGCATCACCAGCACCAGTTGAGTCAATTGAATTTACTTCGACACTGTTTATTACACTCATTCCACTTCCATTTGAAAGAAGAGTGCCTTCCCACCCAAGGGTAACAGCCACTATTTTTGCCCCTAAATGATGGAGCATTTCTATTCCATCATATTTATCCATTTTTCCCGTGATTAGTTCAAGCTCTACTTCGCTTACTTTTACAAAGTCAGCCATTGATATACCCTTTCTGGCTAAACTAATAAATTCAGCCACTCTATTTTTCCATAAATCATGGCGGAAGTTAGGGTCAAACGATAGAAATATCCCCCTTTTTTGTGCAAATTCCATTGCCTTTAAATAAGTTGTTTTAAAAGGGTTTTCCAGAAATGCAGTTGCAGATCCAAAGTGAATGATCTTTGCACCACTTAATCTATCTAGGTATAAGTTATCCTCTGTTAAATTTCGATCCGCTCCTCTATTGAATACAAAATCCCTTTCACCATTTGCTTGTAAAGAAACAAATGCTAAAGTAGTTGGTGCTAAATCATCAGTAACAATCATCGATGTATCAACCCCCACCTCTTTTATCGTTTCTATTAAAAATAATCCAAATGGGTCATTTCCTACTTTTCCAATAAGACTCGCTTCCCCACCTAGCTTTGAAATAGCAGCTGCGACATTCGCTGGTGCACCCCCTGCTTTCTTTAGAAAATGATTACCTTCCATTAAATTAACATCAATATCTGTACAATAAAAATCGATCAAAAGCTCCCCAACGCATATGACTGCGCGGTTTGTTTTATTCATTTACATTACATCTCCATTCTTGTGATTTAGGTAAAATGAAAGGCTATCGATCATTTTCGACAGCCTTCATAAACTCTTACTATCAACCCATCTTTAATAGGATTGAAATTTAGTCTTTATCTTTTCCATATACTCTTTAAAGGGTATATTTTCAAAGACTTTAATGTAACTTCTCCACCCTTGCTATAAATTTGTAATCCTTTACTTGATGGATCCGGGAAAATTTGATCAGAAATAACCGTTTCACCTTTGTTTCCAAACACTTCTACAGCAGATCGGTCAATGAAAATATGCATTTTCACAGTCCCATTTAATGTATTTAACGGTCCGTCATGCTTACCGACTACATTGTTCCCATAATCAAAGCTTCCTGAATTTGAACGGTCTACGAATAATTGTTTGGTGGCAACATCATAGCCAATAGTCGTATATTCAGTTGCTCCTTTACGAACTTGAAAGCCGAATTCAGTTGCTTTTAAATCATCTACATCAAACTCAGCTATCATTTCAAATGTATCTTCTGATAGTTTGGATAGGAGATTACTTTCACCAGATATGACTTTATTTTTATATGAAATTTTTTCACTCTTATCTCGAATGGTTTTTAAAGAAACTGGTGTTTGTTTTAAACGTAAACCTTCTTCTGTCTGAGTTAGCTCCATCTTTCTTGGCAATGTCGTTGAACTTCTCCAAGTCGAAGTTGGTGTATGATTTGCATATAGCCAATTACTCATCCAGCCAATCCAATATTTTTCGCCATTCTTCCCTTCAATTCCGCTCCAATCAACTGCGGCATAATAATCTGCACCGTAGTCAGTCCATAACACTTGATTGGAAGGGTTTTCATTTTTAAACGTTTTCCCGTCAAAGGTACCTACAAAATATTGCATACCTGACCCGCCTGCAGGAGCGCCATCATTAATGCTTACCTGTAGTACCCATTTTGTTTTTGAAGGGTCACCATCAATTGGTAATTCGATGAGAGTAGGACATTCCCAAATCCCTCCGTTACTACCATGAGTAGAAGGTATCCACTCTCCAGAAACAGCAGACCAGTCTGTAAGGATGCCGCTTTCTTTCGAATCGCCTTTCTCAGGCTCTTTGGCAACTTGGTCTACTTCATTTGGCATGGCCCCTTCATTATAAACATTAACATCATCCATGTTTATATGACCCCAACCACCTGTAGCTTTGTCTGCAGCTTTAATATATAACACTTCTCCAATGTATTTAGACGCATCCCAAACGTATTTTTGATATTTTTCTTCTTTAAATTTGGTATTGGCTTGTCGAATTAATTCTTGATCATCAGAGGCTCTCACTAACGAAACATAGCGGTTGTTGATATCATTACCACCGCCCAACAGAAAGTTGATTTCTCCAGAGCCACCTAGTTTAAAATATGAGGAGTGCAGTTCACCTGTTGCGTCATCTCCCTTTTGAAGATCAGTAAACCCCCATAGGTGGTAGTTTCCTTGGTGGCCGAAATCCCCTCCCCAGTATGATGGTACATTTGTCACATGATCTTTTGTGAAAGCATTACCTTCGATTGTATTCCACCCAGTTAGATCACCTGTCTCAAAATCATGATTAATAATTTCCTTCTCATCTGTCATGATGTTTTTACCAACTTGAACATCTTGGAATAACGTGGATGAATTCCAAACATTTAAGCCAAAATTCCCTGATGAAAAAGTTGAATCATTTACATCATGAATGAGATTTCCATCTAAAGAAATTTTAATATTTTTTCCATGGGTGCTTGCTTTTAAATGGTACCTTTTATCTGTATCTAGATTTATTGTTTTTTCAGCTAGAATGGATATGTCTCCATTTTCGATTTTCATGATTTTTATTGTATCGTTTAAAGCATCGATATTCGCCATATAACCGTTCTTTGCATGAGGATCTGCACGAAAAACGAGCGAGCCAGCTCCATTGCCACCTTTTTCCCCAGATATCTCAATGTTTGCTTCATAAAAAAAGTTATCCCCTGTTTGACCGCTCATTACAAAAGCATCCTCCGTAGAGGTTCCACTTTTTCCATCCATCGTGTTCTCCCAGCTGCCGTTTACATCTGTCCATTTTGATAAATTGGTTTCAAAGTTAGATGTATTCTTGAACTCCACATTTCGAAAGGCAGCCGTTGAATTCCACGCTGACAATCCATAGTATCCATAATCGAATTCTATATCTGTTTTTTTTATAACGGATTGATCGTTAACAGAGACTTGAATTTGATCCCCATCTGTTTCCACCTTCACATGGTAGGTAGTTGAAGTTTTGAGGGTAAAAGGTTTTCTCGCAATTTCCTCGTTTGTTCCATCTACATTCTTACTTAATGTTATGACATCGTTTTTGGCATCTAAGCTCGCAACATAGCCGTTCTTTGCACGCCTATCTGACCGAAAAACTAAACCGCCTGCCCCTTCTCTCCCATTCTTTTCATTAAGGGTAATATCTCCCTCATAGCTAAATGATTCACCTGTCTGGGATGACATGCTATAAGAAGTTCTGTCTAAGCTATTTGCTTGTATTCCACCATCTTCGCCGAATTCACTTGCATACTCCCACTCTTTTAAATTAGGTGAGGTATAAAACATAATCTTATCCTTAGCCGCTAACGACATAACCCATTGGTTTGATTCTTCATGCCAAAATACTTTAGGATCGCGCCAATCTTGTATAGGAGGGTCTGGCATTACGGGATTCCCTTTATACTTTCCCCAAGTTCTTCCTTTATCTAGGCTATACGCTATACTTTGGACTTGCTTATCCCCTGCATGCGTAAAGATGGCAACCATTGCTTCTTTTCCAAAGCCAGCTGTATTGTTCCAATCAATAACAGCACTCCCCGAGAAAATCTGACCGTTTTCATCCGGCGATAAAGCAATCGGCAAATGCTCCCAATTAACAAGATCTTTACTGACAGCATGCCCCCAATGCATCGGTCCCCATGTCGTTCCATACGGATGATATTGATAAAACAAATGATATTCACCTTTATAAAAAACCATACCATTCGGGTCATTCATCCAGTTAGCTTCAGGAGAAAAATGAAATTGATTACGGTATGGTTCATTATAATACCCAGGGTCTTCTGCATATGCACGATTAAATGGTAAACAAGTGACAGTTGAACATATTAGTAGAATACTAATGATCCTCTTCACTTTTATTTCACATCCCTTTTTTAAAATCTAAAATGACATATGATCGTTATGCTGGACTATTTCCGCGCAATCGATCTAATAAAACGGCTGCTACAATGACTCCACCTTTTACAACTAACTGCCAATAATAGTTGACATCCATTAGAGTTAACCCATTACTGATTACCCCCATAATTAAAACCCCAATAATTGTTCCTATTATTTTCCCTTTTCCACCTGTTAAACTTGTTCCTCCTAGAATAACAGCGGCAATTGCGTCTAACTCATACATTTGACCAGCAGTTGGCTGTCCAGAAAACAACCTTCCCGCTAAAACGACTCCTCCTAAACCAGCTAGTAAACCACTAATCGAATACACATTGATTAAAGACTTTTCAACCTTAATTCCAGTTAACCGAGCTGCCTCTTCATTGCCACCAATCGCATAAATATGACGACCGAACATCGTATATTTAAGAACAAAAAACATCACGACATATACTAAAGACATGATATAAATAGGAGTGGGGATTCCGAAAATACTTCCACCACCGATGAATTTAAATGTTTCGTTTTGTAAAACAATTGGATAACCGCCACTAATGACATAAGCGAGTCCACGAACATATGTGAAGCTGCCTAGTGTAACGATAAATGCTGGTAACTTTGCTTTGGCTGTAAGAAACCCATTAATCAGTCCTACTGCATACCCTACTAGTACGCCTGATAACATCGCAATTATAGGATTAACTCCTGCAGAAGAGACCATGACTGAGATAACGCCAGATAGAGCAACTGTTGCACCAACTGATAAATCAATACCACCAGTTAAAATAACGATTGTCATCCCAGCAGCTAAAATAGCAATAATGGAAACTTGTTTTAATACATTCAATAAATTGGCTGTATCTAAAAAATTTGGTGCTGTAAATGAAAGTACTCCACACAATATTAATAAAATCATGATCATGCCAAGCCTATTCCATAAAGAATAAAGGACATTTCCTATATTTAGGCGTTGTGAATGTGTAATAGTTTGCGTATTCCCTCTCATTTCTCTCTTCCCCCTATGGTAGCTAAACGCATAATAGTTTCCTGTGTAGCTTCTTCCTTCGAAAGCTCGCCTGTTAACCTTCCTTCACTCATGACAAGTATTCGATCACTTACCCCCAATACTTCAGGAAGTTCAGATGATATCATTAAAACGGCCAATCCTTCATCTGCAAGCTTTGAAACAATCTTGTGGATTTCAGTCTTGGCACCTATATCAACCCCTCGTGTTGGCTCATCCAGTAGTAATACCTTTGGTGCAATTGATAGCCACCTAGCGATCACTACCTTTTGTTGATTCCCACCACTTAAGTTTGATACTTGCTGTTCTGGGGAAGCTATTTTTATATTTAAGTCTTCAATATATTGGTTAGCGCTTTCATTTGCTTGCTTCCAACTAACAATTCCTGCTTTAGCGTGTTTTTTCAATTCAGCCATTATGATGTTCTCTTTTACGGACATTGATAAAAATAACCCTTGTTCTTTCCTGCTTTCAGGTACATGTGCAATCCTATTAGCAATAGCATCTATTGCGGATTTGATTTTAACAGATTGACCATCAACCAATATTTCGCCACTTTTCAACTCGGACAAACCGAAAATGGCCCTAACCAATTCTGTTCTGCCAGCACCAACAAGCCCCGCTAAACCAACAATTTCACCTGGGTAAATTTTTAAAGATACATTCTTTACAATTGTGTTATCAGAAACATTTCTCAATTCAAGTACAGGTGAAACTTCCTTTGGATTTTTTGTGCCAAAGGCTTTTGACCGATTAAACAAGTCCTTTAAATCCCGTCCTACCATCAGCTTTACGAGATGATCAGGATTTGTCTCTTCAATCGGCCCACTTGCAATCCATTCGCCGTCACGTAATACAGTGAACCTATTAGAAATTTTAAAGATTTCTTCCATTCTGTGAGAGATATATACAATGGCAACTCCCTGCTTTTTCAAATCATCAATAATTTCAAACAGCTTTTTTATTTCTTTATCTGTTAAAGAGGCGGTTGGTTCATCCATTATGAGTACCTCTGCATTAAAGGATAATGCTCGGGCGATCTCAACCATTTGTTGTTGAGCAACACTTAAGGTCGAAACCAATTGGCGTGGATTTAGATTCGACCCCATTGAATCTAACACCTCTTGGGCACGTTCATGGACCTTATCCCATTTCACCATTCCTAAACCATTTCTAGGAAAGGTGGAGCCCATTAAGATATTTTCACTTATTGTTAAATTAGGAGAAAGGTTTAACTCCTGATGAATAACACTAATTCCTTTGTTCCTTGCATCAGTAGGGTCCTTCCATAAAATTGGTTGACCTTTCAAGTAGATTTTCCCACCATTGTCATCAGGTGTATGAATGCCTGCGAGGATTTTCATGAAAGTTGACTTTCCAGCGCCATTCTCTCCCATTAATGCATGTACTTCACCTGGATAAAGTTCAATTCTCACATTGTTCAATACGGTTACACTCGAGAACGTCTTACCAATACCTTCCATATACAACACTGGCTTTTTTAGACTTTGTTGGCTTTTAAGGGACATTTCATTCACAGCCATACCTTTATCTCACCCCTTATATTGATTTGAATAGGCTGATTAAAGGAGGAATCCTTATCAGCCTATTTATTGAAAGATTCTTACCAACCTTGGTAAGAATCTAATGTATCTTGAGTTACAATCTCAACTGGAACTTTAATAAGCTCCTCAACTTTTTCATCATTTTTCACTTTCATTCCGATTTCAACAGCTTTTTTGATCATGTTACTAGGTGATTGAGCTGAAGTTGCGGCAATTGTACTTCCTTCCTTTGCCATTGCTTCTGTAGCTTCAGGAGCACCGTCCACTCCGACAATGAAAAATTCATCTTTACGATTCGCTTGCTCTTGAGCAATTTCAACACCAATTGCTTCTGGATCATTAATCGCAAATACAGCGTCAATAGAGCCTGATGAATTAGCTTGTAAAATACTTTCCATCACCGTTAATGCCTTTTCGCGATTCCCTTCTCCATTTTGCTTCGCAATAACTTTAATTTTGGAATCCTTTATTGCATCTTCAAATCCTTTAATACGATCAGATACAGCCGAAACAGGAGGTCCATCAATAATGACTATTTTTCCTTTTCCATCTAATTTTTCAATCACATATTCTCCGGCCAGTTTACCAGCTTGATAGTTGTCTGAAGTAACAGTGGCATCGACACCACCTTCAGCATTGGTATCTACAGCAACTACTGGAATATCAGCCGCTTTGGCCTGTTGAACAGCTGCCGCAATTCCTTTTGTATCAACAGCATTTAAAAGAATGATATCTACTTTTTTCGTAATAAAGTTTTCAATTTGAGCTGCTTGTTTGGCTAAATCATATTCAGCGCTTTCAACTAGAACTTCAGCACCTAATTCTTTTCCTGCTTCTTCAGCACCTTTAGCCATGGAGACGAAGAAAGGGTTTGCTAAACTACCCACCGCTACACCGATCGTTAATTGTTTGTTACCTTTTTGTCCTTCGTTACCGTCTGTTGATCCATTTGATGATTCACTAGCCCCACTACATGCCGTCATCGCGGCAATTACAAACGCCAAAACTAGCATTCCTATTACTTTTAAATATTTCACCATATTAGTCCCCCCTAGTTTTTGAAGATGAAAATAATTAGCTGCAGAACGAGAAATTGTTAACGCTCTCAATCTCTTAAACTAGATCACCTCCTTAAATGAATATTTTTGATTGAAATAATGGAAATATGGTTGATTTTGATAGTTTTTCACATTGACTATTTATTGATAACGCTTTCATCCTTTGTAAAACAATATAATTACCCTTTACACATTAGAATTATAATTGATTGATTTTGGTTGTTTTTGATTGATTTTGATTATATTAGAGCTGTTTGTAATTGTCAACGGTTCCAATTATTACAAAAAGTATATTGATAACATAAAATATTAAACGTTTCAAATGGAATATTTAATACATGGAGCAGATTTTCCCTCATTGTTAATTGGCCACATTACAATAAATCAAGCATTCTTTATTATATTGATAAAACAAGGAGGAAAATTTTCAATAAAATAATTTCAGAATCTTCAAAAAAAAGCTGGTATTCAAAATGTCTGAATCAGACATTTTGAATACCAGCTTTCCTTCAACGATAACAAATTTAGTTTTTAGTCCCTCACAATAATTATCTCCGTTTTCTCCTTATATTTTCCTAGCGTTATTGTACCTTCTTCATTCGTAATAACTTTCGTCTGGTTTAAATCTGCAAACTTAGAAAATGATACTTCTCCAAATTTTGTATGATCTGCTAATACAAAGGCCTCACGTGACAAAAGGATGGCTCTTTCTTTTATTTGCGCCTCTTCTGGATCTGGGGTAGTCAATCCAAAATTATAATGAATAGCGTTCGCACCCATGAAACACTTATCAAATCTGTATTTTTTTATACTTTCGTATGCATAACGTCCAACTGTTGCTTTGGTAATCTTTTTAACAAACCCACCAATAAAATATGTACATATTTCATTTTCAAGTAATGCATCTAAATGATCAATTCCGTTTGTAATGACAACGATATCTTTTTGTCTTAAATGTTTGATCATTTGATACGTTGTTGTTCCAGCATCAAGATAAACACAATCGCCGTCCAAAATTAGTTCTGCCGCATATTTTGCTATCTTAGCTTTTTCCTCAAGGTTCTGCGTTATTTTCTCAAACACACTTGGTTCGTCTCGTTTACTATGTAAAAGTGAAGCTCCACCATGTACACGTTTTAAGTAGTTCTGCTTTTCTAATTGATCTAGATCACGACGCAAAGTAGATTCTGAAGTATTTGTTAATTCTACTAGATCATGAATCTTAACATTCCCCTTTTCTTTTAATAGCTTTAAAATTAATTGATGCCGTTCCGTAATAAGCATGATATGATCCTCCTCGTATTACACTTCTATTTAAAGGTTCCTCGTTAATTTTAGTATATAGAATTTTGCTGTGACATGTGAGAACTATAGGGCATCCCCATAAGAAAAAGGAGCTGTTGTCCAGCTCCTGGTAATGAAGTACGCACCTGTTTGTTGAATAAACAATTTAAAATCCATTCTCCTGGAATATTATTCTCATTAATTCAACAGCCATAAAGTAAACGAAACAAACAAATATATTAAGACCTAAAGCTAATTTTCTCCAAAGTCCTTTCTCACTGAGAAAAAGATATAATGATTCCACATATCAGCAATACACGAAAAGGTGTTATTCCAGGGTCAATTACTTGTGCTATATTTCCAGAAAAGAAACAAATAACCAAGATGATTAAAGCACCCTTCTCCTCAATTAATTTTACCAAATCTCGTTATATATCCTTATACTTCTCCCAAAGCTCTATACGTCTTCCCTCTGGATCTTCAATCCCCCATTTTTTCTATATGTTTATACTGTCAACCAAATTTTCAACTTGAAAGTTTAACATCACTTGTTGTTCTGTTGGAAAATAGCGGTCATTTTCAGAAAAGAAGGAAAAGATAGTTTCATTGCCTGATTGTGGTGTAATAATGGTACCATTCCAATTTTCAATTTCAATTTTAGGACTTTACTGTACCATTTTTTTATATCCTCTAGATTTTAGTCCTCCAAAGGATTCCTCCAAAACCCTTTATTATCATAAGAATCTCCTTCCTATCCCATTAGTTATTAATTTAAATTCTAGTTTTGAAAGCGAATTCCTTCTTTCACAACCTGCCAGTTAGAACAAAAAAAAAAAGGCTGCTTCGGTTATATGTAATTCATATAAATGTTATTTTTTAGGGGTTTTATATAGTATTTAATAAGATGTTGAACATTAAAACAAGTAGAAACAAAAGGGATAGAAATCTATCACTTTTTATTTATGCTGACCTCAAAATGACCTCATTTACCACAACAACCCAAAGAATGTAATTGTAAAATTTTCAATTTTAAATTTTGGCTCTGTTAAAGTAAATTGTTGATTTTTGAGCAAAAAAAAGACCACAATTTTTGTGGTCTTTGCTTTTCCTTATTCAATTAACGCACCCGTTACTTTGTGACCGTATCGCTAAGATTGAGGAGTAAGAATGAGTTTAAACGATTCCAAGCCCCAGTATTAACACTGAATAAGGAAGAGGAGGAGGATATCTTTGATAAGCTTATTCATCTGTTTGACGGGGTTGTTGTGGAGGGTGAAATTCAAGAGGTCAAAGAAGAAGAACCAATTGACCAGCTGAAACGCTGGATCGCAAACACTGGTGAGCTCCGAGTAAATGAGTTAGCAAGATTGATAGGTTTAGGGAATAATAAGGTTCATGCCATGATGGTGGAATTAGTAAATGAAGGGTATTTGAAGAAGGAAGGCAGAAGTTATGCCATTAACGTGAATGATGAAGAATTGGATAAAAGGAGGGATAAGGAATGATACCTTTTACGACTGCATTGATAATCCCTGTTGTAACCTTCTACGCAATGATCAAAGGAATCGATTATATGTATAGTGAAATGCTGGAAAAGAAAAACCGATTACGTCCATTAACTTTCGCCAATGGAAGGACGGATGGGGATGAATAAAAAATTAGTAAAATGTAAGTCTGCGTTGATAGAATAATTGAACATAAGCAGAAGGGTTCGAGAATCTTTAAAAGATCTCGAACCCTTCTGTTTTAATATGTGAGTGTCCAGTCTAGTTTACGGGATGCGTGAAAAAAAACGAGTGAAAATATAATTTCTGGTAATCAAAGTTTAAGAGATTTTTACGAATAAAAAAAGTGAAGAAGGAAAACCCTTTAGAGTGGCTAATATGAGTTAGCAACAAACCTACATTGACATGTCATTGCGCTTGTTTTTATGAGAGATATATTTTTTCGGTATCGCAACATTATACGGCACATTACTATGTCCGTAGCTACGATGAATCATCATATACAGTAAACCAATACCTACAACTATAACTCCTGAAACGAGCACGATATAGTTATCATACCAAGGTGCATCTGGCGTTCTTGGCCAACACATGTTGATCATTGCGATGATTCCGTAGACAAGCGCACCAATATTGACTGGCAGTCCCCACTTGCCCAATTGATACTTACCACTTGGCTTCCATCCTTTTAGTCTAGCTCGAAGTGCAGCAAAGACAACCATTTGGAATCCAAGATAAATGCCAAATGCCGCAAAACTGATTACCTTTGTGAGCGCATCTGTAGACACTTTTGATCCAAGCACAATGAGGGCTGGGACAATTGCGGCAAGAAGCAGCGCATAAGGTGGAATGTGACGAGCAGCCGAAAATTTCTTTAATAATCTGCTTCCTACAATCATGTCATCACGGCCATACGAATAGGCAAGTCTGCTTGCTGCCGCTTGTAAACTCATTACACATGAAAGGAAAGAAATCAACACAATACCCAGTACAATCTTCGCGCCAACAGCACCAAATGCATCGTTCAGTAAGGTATCAACGGGCGTTACGTCCTTACCAGCGATAACTGCTGGGATATCAGCAACTGATAGTACTAAAGCCAGGCAAACAAAAGTTGCTGCAGCACCGCCAATGTAAATGGTCCGACGCATTGCCTTTGGGATAAGAACACCTGGATTCGGTACTTCTTCAGCAACATCACCACAAGCTTCGAACCCATAATATTGAAAAATTCCAATTAATCCAGCTGCTGCAAATGCATACATGTAGCTATGACTACCTTGAGCACCAAAAGAATCAAAGAGCACATCAAGACCGTGCACCCTTTGTGTGATAAGCAACCAAAATCCAACTACAAGCGCACCGATAAGTTCAGCAGCAAAACCAATAACTGCTGCAGCTGCGAGAACCTTTGTGCCAAGAAAATTGATGATAGTCGATAGTGCAAGAAGGACTACTGCACAAAGAATCGCGGAGTCCACCGATACTTCAAAACCCAAAACTTGTGCTAGATAAGGTCCAGCTCCGTACGCGACACTGGCAATCGTCACAAGCAAGGCCATTAAGTAAACCCAGCCATTCATCCACGCCCACTTGCGCCCCCATAGTCTTCGTGCCCAAGGATAAACTCCTCCTGCAACAGGGTATTGCGCAACAATCTCACTGAAGACAAGTGCGACTAGTAATTGTCCGAGTCCAACGATGAAAAAACTCCAAATCATAGGTGGGCCACCTTGCGCAAGTGCGTATGCAAATAGTGAGTACACACCTACTACAGGTGAAAGATATGTGAACCCTAGCGAAAAGTTTGCCCACGGACTCATGTCGCGGCGAAATTCAGATTCATATCCAAGCGATGCCAGTTGTGCAGCATCACTATCATAATGTTCTGACGCAGAATCTCCAGTTTTTTTATTCAGATTTTCTTGCATATTTGAGCCTCCTTAAAATGGTAGATATATTCTTATATGCAATTGCTGCGCCAATATAAAAAATAATATAAATATTCAGTTAATTTTACTTTGACAGCGGTAAATTTTACAATTAAATTTCAATTTTGATATTTTGTATTCAACTCTGAAATAATTTTAAGATGGGGGATAGGGATTTTATGCCAAATAACTTCCATCTGTTATTACTTTTTAATCATTAATGCATAATTTATTCACAACTTCATAGGAACGTGGAATTGTTGGGCAGAACCCTAGCTTTTTAGTAAGTAGTTCAGATAACGTGGAAAAAAAGCCAAATAACAAAGTAAATAACATACGAATTGGCAAGTTAAATAGCAGATTAAATAACAATATAATTAGCATAAAAAACACTTGAGTTCCCAAGTGTTCAACTAACGGACCCGTTAGTTTACGTACATTCCTTCACAATCTTTAGTTTTCGCGTTAAATAATCCTTTTACTTCTTCTCAACATATAATGTTGAGAACCTAACTAAAAGGAGTGAAATCACATGAGATATTTCCCACGCCAGGGGACAATGAGTCCACAATCCCCTCCTCCAACATTCATTCCACCAAAACCTTCTGTGTCCTATATCGTCGACTGTCTATATCAAAACACTTATGTATGGCTTATAAATGGCAGACAATTTTGGTTTTACCCTACTCGTGTGGAATATGGAGAAGTATCTGGATATAGATGGAACGGTGCTTTCTGGCAATTCTACGGTATTGACCCAAGACTTATAGATGCTGTTACCTGTCCTCCTATCCCTACATTATACTAAAATCCTAAAAAAGCCTTATCTCGAATAGTCTCAAAATAAAAGATCGCCCCTATCTTTTAATTTTGGAGGTATTGTATGACAACTTTTTATTCATTTCATGGAACTGTCACGGTGATTAGTGATTTTTTTACAGGTCAAAATGGTGAAAGAGAAGGTTGTTATAAATTATTTACAATAGAAAATGAATTGGGTTCAATAGTAAATTTCGTGGTTTCCCCCTCAACTTACTTCGTTGACCATGAAATGGTCATAGTAGGAGATCGCGTGACAGGATATTATGATGGAGATTTACCTGCTATTCTTATTTACCCTCCACAATATCAAGCGCTTGTCATGGTAAAAGATAACCCAAATCAGAATGTAAAAGTTGATTATTTTAATAACCAATTGGTGAGTAGTGATGGACAATTACAATTAAAATTATCTCCCTATACCCAAATATTATTAACAAATGGGCAACTCTTTTCAAGATATCCAGCGAACCGAGATTTAATTGTTTTCTATGGACCTGCCACAAGAAGTATCCCTGCTCAAACCACACCCTATCGTATAATCGTTTTATGTTGAGCGCATTATTATTTTCAACCAGCAATAAAAATAGGTATTTAAAACTCGTTCAGTTTTTGGCGAGTTTTTTATTATATTTTGTTCTTTCCATAACCCAATAAAATTAATATTCCTTTTTCAACTAAACTGCCCCTTTAGTTCCATAAGAAACTCCTATGGCGGCGCTCTAAAGACAGCTCCGATCATCAACTAACGAACTAGGTAACTGACTTAAAAGGTTACCTTTAGGGCAACCCTTTTTTATTAAATCTTCCTTACTTATGGGGGCCACAACTATTTATGAATGGTAAAAACCCCTTTGGCTGCCAAAGGGGTTATCGTCTCTACTTACTTACTTTTAAAAGAAACTGATCGATACGTTCTTTTTGCCGGAAGTGGTGACGGAAGTGCATTTCGATTAGCTGAAAATATTCCTTTGCATTTAAATATCCCATTCTCCGGTGCTGAACTTTCTGGCTGGCCGGAATGTCAGAGAGCCTTCTCTCGATCTCTTGCATTTTCTCAACGATTTGAAGCAGTCCTTCCTTTACTTCTTCTTTTCCTGCAGGATTTGGCGGTGTGAAATCCGGTGTATCCGGACCTTTTAACCTGATTGGAGGAAACGTCCCTTCATTGAAAATCGATTCGCCTATTTCTGTTTTTTCACCGCCATCGGAAGTAGTGCCATTAACACATTGCTCAATGGCTTTCAAATGGAGACTAAGGGTACTCTTTATTAAATGATTGTACATTTGTCCTAATGACCATTCATCCTCAGAAGGCTTCCTCGTAAACTCATCCAGCGAATATTTACTTAACTCTTCAATATAGTATGCAGCCACCTGTTCGAATCGCTTCAATACCTCTTTTGAATCCAATAGATCTCCCACTTTCTTTATAACTTTTCTTTCTTCTTAATGTTATTAACTTCGACTCACTTACAAATAATCCCTTCTCTCCTATTCAAGAAAGTAGTGATTTCTGTTTATCAGGTTTATAAACGATTGGACTTTATTTAGGTACTCTTCTTAAAACATATGAAGTTCACCTGACAAAATTGTAAGTATACCCATCAAAAATAAAACCCCTTGGCGGCCAGGGGTTTTATTCGTCTATGCTGTAGGTTTGAAACCAATAACCCACCCTTACATCCAATCCTTTCCATGTTCCCGAATGAAGTTAATATCACTTTGATAATGTTCAAGATGCCCTTCCTTTATCATCTTTTGAAAAGCAATCTCCCCTTCACTAGCTTTTCTTGTAATTGTTTTACATAACCCTTCTAACCGCAGCAATACCATTTCCAAATAGTCTGCTTCTATTCCCTCACCGTAAGATTCAAGAAACAATCTGATTCTTTGTTTTATACGGGTACCATGCTGTAATGAATGGTAATAAACTTTCTCACCTGCTTCAGAAAGATGAAATCTGCTTAAAGGAACGCAAGTATAAAGTGTGTAAGCTATGTCCCAAAGTCTTGGACCGGGTCCAGCAACATCAAAATCAATAATACCCATTGGTTTTTTACGGTTAAAAATAATGTTGTACATCGCAAAATCATTATGGCATAGCACCTCAGGTTGTTGGGGGGTGTTATCTATCGGTTGCCAGCTGTCATCAAATGAAAAATCACTAACAGAATCATGATAAAGACGGAGCATTTTCGCTATTTCCATTAAGACATCATCTGACCACATGTATTCCTTTAAAGGATAATTACCAGCTTCTCCTTCAATAAATGATAATATTTCTCTTCTTTTTTCATCTATACCTAAAAACTTTGGTGCATAACTGAAACCTTTATTCTCCAAGTGCTTTAATAGCTTATGAATCTTGGGACTATCAGGCTTTAATTCCCGTCGCACAGTATCTCCTGAACGATAAACTTCAGAAACATTCCCTCCTGTTAGCATTTCTTCATTATCAAGGTTTGACATCCATGTATCCCTCCCTAATATGACTTTCTATAACACGTAAAACAATTCCTGTTTGTAACTGCATTATAGACAGTTACGATTCACGAAACATTACGTAGAAATATTCATGGGCGAATACGATAAAGGCAGGGATTCTAGTAAATTTGTACAAGCATGTTTTGTTTCATCTCATATATATAGTAGAAAAGGAGTGATATTTATGAATTTAAGTAATGATTTTTTATGCCGTCATAATCCATTCTGCGGTCATAGTTCATCCAGCCATGATAAGTCATCCTGCTGTGATAAAGCAAAGGACAAAGGGCATAAACAAAAAAGATTTTCGCCAATCGGACAAGCATGTCAGACCCGACAACAAATAAGTGAGTTTTTAAGGACTTCCATCATAGGTTCAATCATTGGATTCACTACAACCGCTGAACCATTTACACCTATATTTGTAGAGTTACGCAGTTTTGATGCTGTTACCGGGCAAGTTATAGTTACTGACAGAGCAATGGGTAATTTCACTATTAGCCTTTCATCTATTTGTTCCGTTAAAACGATTTGTCCCGCTACAACGCAACCGATGTTTAATGCTTAAGGCTTTATAGAGGATTGGGAAAAAATTAAAAACTCCCCTAAGGGAGATGGGGGTCAGGAAGTTCTGAATGACTCCTTCATATTCTTCTCTATTCCAAGCAGGGTATAAATTGTCTCAGAAGACAAACTCGATGAAAATCGAGTTTGTCTATTTTTATGGCTTGTACAATTTGGACGTTGATGGGAACGTAGGGCACTCGCTTTCCGCGGGCGGTCGGCCCTCGGCTTTCGCCTGCGGGGTCTCTCCTAGACTCGCTTTTCTAAGCAGGAGTCTCGTACACCCGCTCCAATCAACTTTGTCTTACCTTTTAGATAGAACACTTTTGCCTGGAGTCATTTTTGTTTTAAAATAGAAGTATTAAAACTTGAGGTGATGAGGATGCTTTCTAAACTTGATTCTATTTCAGCGAGATCAACTTGAAATGATTACTTTAGATAAACTGGTGCCACCGAACCATTTGGTTCGTAAAATGGAGGCTGCCATTGACTTCACTTTTAATGCTCTAATTGCGTCTTACTTCTTTAGCAAAATCTAGTGGTGGTTCAAGGGATTTTTAGATTAATTAGATACATAGACTGCAGATGGAAATTTGCTATATAACCCATTAACAGCTGACTTTGTAGTTCAGCAGGATTTTTTGTAAAAACAAGCCCCTCTATCGGCAAGTTGTGTACAAGCTCCTCCAGAGTTGAAGAATTTGTATGTAAAAAAGGAAGGAGGTCTCTATGCATTATATCTTTATCAATTAATGTATCGAAAAAAGATACACAGTATATTTCATTTTCAAAATTGAGTGTAAAGCTTGTAAAGTCCTTGGACTTTTGCAGATGTTCGAGTACATCAGTGAAGTCTGTAGATTTATGATTTTCTTGCTTTTTAAAGAATGAATATCTTTTCAACAGACTCCACTCCTTTGATTGTAAGATATGGATATTATTAACGAATGGTAGGATTTTATACGCACGAATACTTAGTTGAAATTACTGATTAAAATTAGCGGCCAACTGTAATTTTCAATAAATTTATTAGTGAGTTTTAATCGGATAAATGAAAAAGAATCATTAAAGGGAGTTGTATTGTCTACTACTCCCTCGTCCATTGAATATTTATTCAGCCTATAACGAATAAAGATGAATCCACCCCAATACTCTAGCCATTCCCATAGATTTCTAGCATTCTTAAAAAACTTCATAATTAGGCTTGCAACAGAATGGATTCCCTGTTATATTACAATCAATTAAATATTTTCTTACTTCAAATTTTTTTGAAGTGAGGATAGAGGAGCAAAGACCATTAGTACACATTTTGAGGAGAATGAGATCCTATGACTATTGTGGAAAGGGGAATTTGCCGAAGCGGAAAGA
This sequence comes from Peribacillus sp. S4, assembly GCF_046715815.1. Classification (NCBI taxonomy): domain Bacteria; kingdom Bacillati; phylum Bacillota; class Bacilli; order Caryophanales; family Bacillaceae; genus Peribacillus; species Peribacillus sp. S4. The sequence goes on from NZ_CP175708.1 coordinate 4,744,945, forward strand.
ATCTCATGTTCTTGAAGCTGGTTCTGCTATTGAATAAATACAGGACTGTCATATAGGAAACTATATGGAGGGCTATCTTATGCGCGGAAACATTTTTTGGTAAATATTGTTTCTACTGCAGCAGCGAATCCTCGTTGTTGCTTTTTTGCGTTTACTCCTGAATGGCCCTAACCACCTCTGAATATTTTTAAAAACTATACAAAAGGGTGTGAAGTTATGAATTTTGGCCAAGTTTTAACCGCAATGGTTACCCCGTTCAATCATAATGAAGAGGTTGATTTTAATGCTACGAGAACTTTAGTAAACCATTTGATTGCTAATGGTTCTGATGGATTAGTAATAGCTGGTACAACTGGAGAGTCCCCTACCTTAACTCAAGAAGAGAAAATAGATTTATTCAAATTTGTTGTTGATGTTGTTGATGGAAGAGTTCCAGTCATAGCTGGAACCGGCTCAAATAACACGAGAGCTTCCATCAGCTTAACAAAGCAAGCAGAGGCAGCAGGAGTCGACGGAATCATGCTCGTCACCCCCTACTATAACAAGCCTTCTCAAGAAGGACTATTTCAGCACTTTAGCGCTATTGCCCATTCCACTTCATTACCGGTAATGCTTTATAATATTCCAGGACGAAGTGTTGTAAACATGTCAGTGGAGACGATTGTCAGCCTCTCAAAAATCAACAATATCGTGGCAGTAAAAGAAGCAAGTGGTGACTTGGATGCCATGGCACAAATCATAAGCAAAACAACTAGTGATTTTACTTTGTACAGCGGCGATGATGGGTTGACATTACCGGTTTTAGCCATCGGTGGAACAGGCGTTGTTTCGGTTTCTTCACACATAATTGGTAATGAAATGCAAGAAATGATCAATAGCTTTAAAAATGGTGATGTCCTTGGCGCTGCCGTTGCACATCGTACACTACTTCCAATCATGAAAGCATTATTTGCTGCACCAAGCCCGGGACCAGTAAAATCAGCATTAAATATGCGGGGGGTACATGTTGGAGGTGTCCGCTTACCATTGATCCCTTTAAACGATGAAGAAGAAAGAGCACTGCAAATAGTTCTACAGCCTAGTAACGCAGAAGCCATTTTATTAAATAAATAAAACGAATGATTCTGGAGAAATTTTAAAAAGCAGTGCATACTCGAAAGAAATGCACTGTTTTTTTATCCATGTACGACTCAGGAGAAAGAATTTATACTATATATAAAGAATCAATAAGGAGAGAGCCAATGGCGGGTACACACAAACCAAACATTCTTGTATTTAGTCCCATTCAGTCAGAGGTCGATGCTTATGCTGATCATATCCGAAATCGTGGGTTTATATCGGTAAAGACAGCGAAAACTTTGGAGGAAGCAGAAAAATATTTACCCGGCACTGAAGTTATTTTGGGATGGAATTTCCCGACGCAATTACTATGTAAACCAGTTGCCTCATCTGTTCGCTGGTTTCAATCAATGGGAGCCGGGGTCAATGATTTGATTGCAGACAAATCGATACCTCAAAACATTACAATAACTCGAATTATTGACCAATTTGGTGCTTACATCTCTGAATATGTATTTTCGTTTCTCTTGGACATAGTGAAAGATGGTCCTCGGATGAGACAATCGCAATTGGAGCGGAGATGGGATCCTTTCATTTCTGAAACTCTAAAGGGGAAAACAATCGGGGTGGCTGGACTTGGATCGATTGGCGCTGAACTTGTACGTAAAGCCCGGGCATTTGATATGAATGTGCATGGGTTAAGCTTTAGTGGAAAACAAGCAACACTCGTGGATCTCCACTTTACTCCAGATCAATGGGGTGAATTTGTAAAAGATCTGGATTATTTGGTCCTGACCCTTCCTTTAACGGATTCCACTTATCATATCATTAACCAGGACCTTCTTTTAGCTATGAAGTCCAACGCTTACCTTATCAACGTCGGCCGCGGAGCACTGATAGATGAAGGGGATTTACTATCTGTCATGCGGGAAGGACATCTTCAGGGAGCGGTCCTCGATGTTTTTGAGACAGAACCGCTGCCAAAAGAACATGCCTTCTGGTCCATGCCGAATGTGTTTGTCACTTCCCACCTGTCAGGACCAAGTACGATTAACGAAGTGAGCAGCTTTTTCATAGAAAATTTAAGTCGATTTTCAAGTGAACAACCATTAAGTGGAATGGTAGATCGGAACCGAGGGTATTAAACCCGATTAGAATTGTTGTTATTTGCTTGCAATTATTTATTGAAAAGGCCGCATTCTTCAACGGAGGAATTCGGCCTGCAAACTAAAAGTGAATAATTTGATTTTTTTCAAGGATTATTGAAAGTGGATTTTCATTTGTTTAGTTTTATCTCCCTCTTACAAATCAAAAACCCTCACAAGAGATAGGCTTTTTTCGATGGAGTTACCGTGTGGCGATGTACCACCATCCATTTGTTATCTCCTCATGTATCGTTCCATAAGAAACTGGCTCACCCTTTATCAACAAGAGTTGGTGCAGTTCTCATTATATGTACTCGATGTCGAAATGAGTCGATAGTAAATCCATGCTTTGTAAATCCCATTCAAAGGTAAGTATGGCTGATTGTTTTGATTTATGAGTCAGGAGGGGTACACCATTTTTAATGATTATGCTTTCTGCATCCCAAAAACGGACCGTTTCGTCTTCGCCAGTACGATTACAGACTATTACGGGCAGCCCTGTTTCTAGTGACCTTTGTTCCCATTCTCCCTCCGGACCATGAAATCCGGGACCCCAAGAAGACGGTGCAAGTAATATTTCTGCTCCTTTTTCAGATAAGGTGCAAGCAATATCTTTGTTATATGCGTCTGCACAAATCATAATACCAACCTCAACATTGTCTGTTTTTATTGGCTCCAATACTTCCCCTGATGCTGACCAATCATCAATAACACTGATTTTTCTCTGTTTACCTATTAAATGACCTTTTTTATCTATGACAAACACAGAATTATACAACTCTCCGTCACTGCCTTTTTCAGGGCAGCCCAAAAATACAGTGCTTTTCAAATTCTTTAGTTTACTGCCCAAATTATTCATCCAAGCATCAGGTTGCTTGTTAATCCATCCAGTCCCAACCTTATGATTGAATTGAAGTCCGCTGACACATAGTTCGGGTGTTATAATCCATTCGGCATTTTTATATGATGCACTATGAATGGCTTGTTCAATCAGTTTTTGGTTATGCTCCACATCACCAGCGATGGGCAATAGGTGCAGTAAAGCTATTTTTATTTTTCCCATAGTGGTCTCCCAAACATCAACTTATATTATGGTCATGCTTGTAATGATTGTAGCATGGACATGAATTGGCTTGTTCAAGTAATCTGTCCCGAAAAAGAAAAAGCTGTTTCCTCCCCCATCTCTAAACAAGCCTTTGCTCCAATGAGCAAAGGCCGTTTTTACGAGTTTCTTCTATAATATAAACCAAATTTGCCTAAGGTGCCCCCATTCGTATACGTGTACTTTTACGAACGAATAATTTGTTCTTTGGATATCTGCTTTGAAGCATCGGGAATCTTTCGTATTTTATAATTGATCATATCTGAAGAGTAAACCTTGATACTCACCGTTCCTCCTTGGATTGTAGCCCGGATCAGGATCGGTTGATTGTACTTGTTTTTAAAACTAAAATCAGGCCCATACCAGCTTACTGTAGCATCGCGGCCAGATGGAACATACGGAACGCTCCTTGTATGGGAATAGCGTTGAACCGTTTGCAACCCTGCATTGTCGATAGCATTAAACAAGGTGGATGAAACCTGGCAAATCCCTCCGCCAATCCCTTCAGAAAACTCTCCTTTAACGATAACCCGAGCGAGCAAATATCCTTTTTCCACTGACCTCTTGCCAACAACTTGGTTAAAAGAAAAGACCTCTCCTGGAAACACGACATAATTATTAATGGCTTCTGTAGCAAGTGAGATATTATTTGAACGATTTTTATTGTTCACATTAAAATAGGTTCTATATTCACCTATCTTTTTTTCACGAATTTCCGCAAGCATTTCGCTGTCAACCTTTGGATGAATAGCAAGCAAAGGTACTTCTAGTTTGTATGATCTATTACTGTACAAAAAGGAATGAAATTGTTCTTTAAAGGCTTGATGGTATAGCTTGTAACCTACCCGCCCAGGTAGAATATTACCTTGCTTGTCCATTGTGGCATTTACAGGTTTTTGGTAAACTTGCCGGTCTATTTTTTCGACAAATTGATTGTATTTATCCATGTCCAACATAGGAACATCCAGGTAGGGCATCGTAATATCAGCATGGTTGACACTGGCAATCGTTTGTCCTTGGTGGGTTACCAATAAGCTTTCTGAAATATTCACTGGTTGAACGAATAGCAAAAGTCCGGCAATCCATGTTAATCTCATTGAATGCACCTCCTGGGTTGGTTTCCTTGAACATTCACAATTTTCACCTCAAGTCTTCATAAATTGCATCTTGATCAATAAACCAACGATCAGGCAAACTCTCCTTGCGGATCATAAAATGCATAACCTTTTTTTCTTTGCCTTCTTTCTTCTTATAAATAGCTACTTGAACGGGTACATCCACGAGAAATAGACCATTTAGCTGTTCAGGCGGTTGTCTTAAAGGGTCAATCACACCAAAATATGTAATATCTTTAACAAGTTTATTGACACGGTTAGGGTGACTCGGATTTGATAAGGTCATTGCTAATAATTCCTGATTTCCTTGATTAATGGCAATGGTAAAAATACGTATAAGTTCATAAGGATTTACCGTTTGTATATAATCATCAAGCTTACCAGCCGCTTTCAATATCATTAATTTATGAGAAAGATCTTCGTTTTTCAAACGATGCGTAATACTTCCAGAGAAATGAACACAAAAATGACCTGAAAAACCATTTGGAAGAGCACCAGCACCATGTGGCATTCCGTGCATGGATGCAGCAATCATTTGATTATTGATTAATACAATAATGGCTCTTCTATTCCAACTCCATTTATTATTATAAATTTTCTTCATGATTTGAGTATCTTCTTTGGTTAATGGCTGTACATCGGCATGATGGCTTCCTGCTCTTCGTTGTACCTTAAATGATAAACCAGTTTCAATATCGATTATGGTGAAATTTGTTTTATCAGGAATAATGTTGTTTACAATCTCCCAAGGTAACATCTCAATTTTAAAACTTATAGGTCCTTCTTCATCTTCCCATTCCATGGCATAGACCGACTGATCGACCATTAAGACAAATATAAAAATAGCGATAATTACTTGATATAATGTATTGTTTTTCATTTGACCTCTCCTGCATTTTTTCTTATTATTTCAGGACATAATAAATTGAATACCTTTGAAAATTTGGAAATTCTTCAAATTAAGCTAAAAAGGCTCAGACATGCTAGTTATGATGTTCTAATATGTACTTTTGATATCCCTAATCCGGTAACTTAGAAACTGCACAAGAGGCCATGCGGCCTGCTCCGAAGAACAATAAAAGACATGATATACAAAAAAGAAAACATCAGTGGGATTGATAATCTCACTGATGTAAGGCTTGCCTCTTATAGTCTGACTATACTTTTAATACTCTAAATGCATCTCTAACTTTTTTAGCAAAATCTAGTGGTGGTTCAATCGATTCAAAGTGCATATACATTGCCCGAGGTTCTTCAAATAACCAGTGATTATGAAGAGAAGTAACTAAAAGGTCCCTTTTTCTAAGTTCAGTTAATAACGGGTTAACTTCTTCTTGTAAAAGAACTGTTTCCCCTAAATTTAACGCATTCCCCCTACTATCAACATTTTCAAACGTAAAAAATTGCGGATTGACTAGTGGAGATTACGTTCTGCGATCAAGTATTGTGAATCTAATATTACGAAACTTTTGCACCAAGCATACTCCTTCTGGAGTAATCATTCCGTCTCCGCCTAAAATTCTTGCATATTCCTGACATAATCTTCTTCGTTTTTCCGAACTAATGAAAAATCCCCTTTCAAAAAAAAATTTTCCACATGCTAAATTCACGATTATTATATTCATCTGTTGATGAGGATATTAGTTTAAAATCCTCAACTTCTACTAATCTAGGTTATATGAACATGAAAATCCCTTCAGGTTTTGTTCTGAAGGGATTTTTGTAGAGTATTATGATACATGTACTAAAGATGCTTACATTGATAAATTGATATGGGAACAATGAAAGGCTCTCACCTTCAACAAGAAATAAAAGAAGGCAAGGGCTTTTTAACTTTTATTTGATCTTTCTTAAGTGGGGATGGATATGACTAGAAGAGTTGTTTTAAAAAGGAAATAGTCCCTCGATAGATTTTGCCATTTGCTGATGTAGAAAATATCATTGCAGAGGCTGTTTGTTGTATCATCAAGAAATTGAAGTGGCAGGAGCTGAGATGACGGGTTTCAGGAGTTTACACGTATACTTATTTCTATTTCAGGTGTTTCTAGCATGGTTATGTTAATAAGTAAGTGAAAACATAAAAAGGGCACTTCCTTGAATAAGGAAGCGCTTCCATATTATATAAAGCTATTGGACTTTCATTATAGCATGATTATCATTCAAATAAAAGGAATTAGTGTTTAATTTTAGTAATTATATTTTAACATTAGAAAGAGACCTGGATAAGTCACTGGAAAACTACTAATTTAATTCAGTATCAACAAAAGACCGTCCAGCTTTTGAAAATCGGACGGCCTTGCGGATAATAGAATGTACTTTTACTATCCTTCGTGAGGGAAAATATTTATTTAGCTGCACCAGCTTTATTTATCACTTCTTTCGCTACCTGCAATGCGGATTCATAATCTGCGTGATCCGTGACTTCCGGTACATATTCCACATACTTAATGGTTCCTTCTTGATTTATTACAAATACTGCCCTGCATTCCAATCGTTGTTCTTTCATATACGTTCCATATGCAGTACCAAAAGACAAATCAAAGTGATCGGAGAGAATGGTTATAGCTTCGACATTACTTTCTTTGCACCATCTTGCTTGAGCAAAGGGAAGGTCTGCGCTGATAGCCAACACCGCTACATCATCACCCATTTTGCTTGCTTCTTCATTTAAGAGCCTTGTTTGTAAGTCACATACACCAGTATCAAGCGAAGGAACAGTCGTGATGATGCATGTTTTATTTTTATAGTCTGTTAAATGTACTTTACGGCGGTCATTTGTTAATAGTGTGAAGTCAGGGGCCATATCCCCTACTCTTAGTTCAGGACCAATCAAGGTCACTGGATTCCCGCCTAAAGTCACTGCACCAGTACGCTCATGTGCCAAATTGAACCCTCCAACTCTCTTACTGATTTATTAGCTTCCTCGGTAGGTGCTATATCCTCCCGGAGCAACAAGCAGAGGAACATGATAATGTTCTTCATTACTTTCTATTCCAAAACGAAGTGGGACCTTATTTAAAAATGGCCTTATATTTGGATCATTCGCACCATCATTGAAATATTCCCCGACATAAAAGACAAGCTCATACTCACCTGGTTTGAGATCATCTCCTTGAAGAAGCGGATCATCCACTCGCCCATCTTTGTTTGTACAGACCTCTTTTATGAAAGAATGGTCTCCCTGTTCTGCTATGGCCCAAAGTTCTATCTTCATCCCTTTTGCCGGCAGACCTTTAGAGAGGTCTAAAACATGTGTGGTCAGCTTACTGTCCATTATCGGGAAGCCCCTACAGTTGAATCAGCTGCCTTTTTTTGTTTAACGTCCTCTTGTGTAACGACAAAGCCTTGGAAGCCAAACGGAGGACGTGGTTCCTGATAAACACTTCCTTCTGAATTCGGAATGGTTTCCACAACGGTTTCCCAGGTACGATTATTGGTTTTAAATTGAACATTCGCCAGCTGAGGGAAACGTTCCAGAATCCTAATGCCAATATGATAAATGAGCTGCTGTATCGAACGGTTATTCAGTTCATGGAACACTGTGTTTGCAATATCACAAATTTGTTCCGCTGCTACATATTTTTCGGGATCCGCTCCAGTGCCATCCTCCCAGCGGCTATATTCCCAATCGAAATCCAAGTAGATAAATAGTGGACGATCCTGAGCTTCTGGCAATGTGGTGTATTCATCTTGAATAAATCCATAAAAAGAGCTTCCTTTAACCTTGATTAAATGGACATCAACTATTCCACTTGAATGCTTAACGATTTTGCTTCCGGTAGGTGTCCTTTTGACTTCGATTGTAGTGGTAGCCCTTTCATTTCTGGAACATCGATAGACAACATCACTATTTTCATGTCCTTCCCCTTTTGGAACGAGTACATGATCGAAGGGAACTTCAGTTGCTGTCAGTTCCACTGCATCTATGTGGCTATACTTATCAAGGAAAACTTCACATATGAACTTTAAAAATCCTTCCGCCGTATTTCCTTGATAATTGGCCGCCTGGCGATGAATGATGTTTTTCATGGAATCCGTTGCAACCACCAAGCTATTATCTCCTTCCGTAAAAGAAGATAAAAAAGCTTCCCCTTTTAGAGAAATCTGGCAATTGAATCCGAAAATAGTATTATCTCTTTCTGTGAAACTTGATTCCGGTATTTTCCTCAAACCTGTAAGAGGCTGCACAAAAGTCCTGTATACAAATACATCCCCTTTACCGTAATACATCGTTCTGTTTTCATTTTGAGCTGTCATATTATTCCTCCTCCTATTTTATAAAATCAGATAACCTGTGGCTGGCAATTAAGTGGATTTGCTTGATGGCTTCCTTAAGTTCATTTGCCTGATCCAAACCAATCCTTCTTTTCATCTCTGCCTTTATCACCGTTTTATCGCTGCCACGGACAGCGAATATGAACGGAAATCCAAACTTTTCTTTATACTGATTATTTAGCGCATGAAATTCTTCATATTCATCCGGAGAAAGCGAATTCAAACCGGCTGCGGATTGTTCTTTAACTGATGCTTCAGCCATATCAATCCGGGCTGCTAAGTCCGGGTGAGACTTGATTAATTGGAGCTGTTCCGATAATGAGGCATTTTGCACAACTACTTCCATTTTCTGTTTTAGGTCCTCTACGGAAATGAATGGCTTGTACTCCCATGAACGCTCTGCTATCCATGGAGAATGTTCATATACCCAACCTAACTTTTCGATGAATGCCGCCTTGTTCAACTCATTAATGCTATTAAGGTCAGATATCAATACGGGCCCTCCCTTCTTTCAATTATTTTTTTATAATTCAAAACATTCTTAACTTAATTGAATTATATACGTGCGTTCATTTATAGGTCATTAGCTGAAAAAGCTAATATTTTTCCAACCCCTTTGTGCTTACCGCACTCACCTTTTAAAGAACAGGCCATCTTAATGGCTTAGATCTAGTTGCCAATATTCAAAAAATTAGTTAAATTAGAGAAAAAAGGCACAGCGAAGGGGACCTATCATGCATTTAACGATGATTGATGCATTAAAATTACCACAGATCAAACAATGCCAAGTGGCAGCTGGCATGCAGGGACTTAATAGAGAAATAGAATCCATCAATAGCTTTGATGCTCCTGATGTGCTTTCCTGGTTGAAGCCAAATGAATTGATCCTAACAACCGGATACTTATTTCAAGATAATCCGCAACAATTAGACCAATTCGTAATCGAATTGGCAAAAATGAATTGTTCAGGATTGTTCATCAAACTGGAAGAAATTCCGCAAACCACCATCAGCATTGCCAATATGGCCAATTTGCCTATTCTCAAAATCCCCCCTGAGTTTTCGCTATCAGATATCATGTCTCCCCTGCTTCGTGAAATAGTGACGAGACAGAATGAACAAAAAGGGCAAAGTTATAGCATGGGGGATATTTCCGGAGTTGGTGCCGAAAATTTAAGTTACGGGATTTTAGGAATGACGGAGGACAAATCCAGCTTCCAACAAATTACTGGGGGCTTCATATGTACGGTTTTACCTTTAACGCTGCAATGGAATCAAAGGAATGATTCCAATACTTATAAACAGCTTATCAAGACAATTGAAACATTAACCGAGCAATATAAAATCGATAAGCTCATAAGGAATATCAAGGGCAGTCTAGTTATCATTTATCTGGATACCATCCCCCTAGGGAACACCCGCTTTTATTCACAAGTCACCCAGATAAGCCAACAGATTATCTCCACTTTATCTACACACCTGCCAATGGAACTTACACTGGGAGTCGGTAACTATCATACAGGTATTAATAACCTGGCCAATAGCTTACAGGAAGCTTTACAATCTATTGATTTGGGAAAACGATTGAACCCAGGAAAGGAAATTTACGGCTACAAAGAATTAATAACATTTAAAATTTTGCAGTATGCTCCAAAAAATGTGCTCATGGATATTGTTACAGGTAATTTAGCACCGCTTAAGGACCATGACGATGAAACCCAGTCTGATCTGATCAAAACCTTGGAGGCATATTTGCAATGCAATCTTCGACCTGCTGAAACGGCCAGAAAAATGGGAGTACACCGAAACACTATCCATTTTCGAATTAAAAGCATAAAAAAACTATTAGGAATGGAATTAAGCAATGATGATCTGTTCACTTTAAAACTTGCCCTATATGCCAAACGCCTGCTGGATAATCGATAAGAAATGGCCCATACAAATGAAAAACTGCCAGGGATCCTTCATTCCCTGGCAGTTTTTCATGGGCAGTAACAGTTGATTCCCGATTGCTTCCTTTACCTAGTCATGTAATAATAACTTCGCAGCCTTTATACTAAACTGCAATTTAAAAGCAATATCCCTCGATTTTAAATCAACGCCTAATAAGTCTTCAATTCTAGACAAACGGAACTTTACAGTATTTCGGTGCACAAACAAAGCCCGTGCCGCATCTTCTATTCTCCCTCTTGAAAATAGATAGGTTTCCAGCGTTTTTAATAACTCCCCCTCATTTTCCCTATCATATACAATAAGCGGCTGAATCATGGATAGCACGTATTGAGTTATGGCATCCTTAGGGATTTGGTTTATTAGATCTTCAACTTCAACGCTTGCGTAATCATTGATATTAGTCGGGTTAAGCCTCGAGCCCAGTTGAATGGCCTTTTTAGCTTCAATAAACCCTTCTTTCATATTGTAGATTTCTTTTTTCACCTTGCTTAACCCCATGGATAGTGAAGTGCCAGGATTATCTTTGGATATAAGACCTTCTAAAAGGATGGCAATTCTTTGAGCCTGCATAAGCAGGTGTTCATCAGTCACCATCCCTTTCCCTTGCAGGATAATCAATTGACCATCGAAGTCGATATTCCAATACTTGAAATCTTCCCTTTCCGTTTCGCTTAATTTCTCCAACATTCTGCCAATTGGAAAGAATGAATCCCCTTCTTCTTTCGTTCCGTTTATTAAGAGCAGAATATATGGCCTATCGGGATTAAAGCCAAATTCCTGTAATTGGGGGATAAAAGATGAACTCCTATTTTCCCCATTCAAAAGAGAATGAAAAACTTCAACACTTCCTTTTCCATTGTTTTTCACTTTCTCCTTATTAACAAGTTCATATGTAAAGCTGAATAATAAGTCGGATAAAGGCATTTCATAAGGAATCTCCAGCAGTGGGAAATTGTACTTGTTCGCTTCTTCCACCATTCCAGGAGGAATCGTAGAAAGAAACCGCTTAATCTTGATAGCTAATCCAGCACTTCCTCTTTTCGACAATTCCCTAACAAGATTGATTTGAGCATTCAGGTCATCCTTAAACACATAACCGGTTGTCAGCAGGAGTTCCCCTCGTTTAATCCATGATATATCCGGATGATCCATTATACTTACTGAATTAATTACCCGAGTTAACCCTTGACTTCCTCCAATAACTTCCACTTGGTTTAGGGCAGGAAGTTTCAAAGCTTTTTCGATCGTTAAATACATATTTCTCCCCCTATTCTTCTTAATTATATACAGAATGAACTAGAATGAATATTCATATTTTTCCAAAAAATAGTCTTGATTTAGCATTATGGCGGTGATAATATAAAAATACACCGATTTTGTAAATAGCGTTTCTTAATAAGCAACAGCAAAACCATCCATAAGGAAGTATTTACAAAATCACAAGGAGGCGATTTCGTTACATTCATATAATTGGAAAGTCGTGACTAATTAAAAGGGGGCAAACATGGAAAAATTGAGCAAACTAAACACGTTATTGTTAGGTTTACAGCATGTTTGTGTAATGTATGGAGGAGCGGTAGCTGTTCCACTAATCGTCGGTCCTGCAATCGGGTTGACACAAGAACAGATCATATACCTGATCTCGTTTGATTTACTCGCCTGCGGGATAGTCACCTTGCTTCAAGTTATTGGCGGTAAAGGATTTGGTATAAGATTACCTGCTTTAATGGCTGTTTCTTTTATCGTGGTCGAGCCAGTAATAGCCATAGGATCGGTCCATAGTATAACCGGGGTTTTAGGGGCAGTTATGGTATCCGGAATAATTGTTGCCCTTTTATCAGGAGTAATCGGTAAATTAATACCCTATTTCCCACCAATTGTTGCAGGGTCCGTCATTTTAATCATAGGCGTGTCATTAATGCCAGTTGCCATGAAAAATGCAGCGGGCGGAGTCGGTTCCCCCACCTTTGGAGATCCTATGAATCTAATGCTAGCCTGTTTTACACTAGTGAGTTTCCTTTTATTGAATACACTTACCAAAGGTTTCTTGAAAGCGGTTTCAGTTCTTTTCGCCATGATTCTCGGCACTATATTGGCTGGTTTTTTAGGTATGGTCGATACCTCTGGCTTTACAGAGGCCAGCTGGTTTACAATGGTGACTCCTTTTTATTTTGGGGTACCTACCTTCGACCTTTCATCTATTATCACCATGACAATCATATCTTTAATCATAGCTGTGGAAAGTATAGGCGTCTTTTTGACACTCGGGGAAGTATGCGGGAAGGAAATAACCGAAAAAGATGTGGAAAAGGGCCTTCGTGCAGAAGGAATAGGGAGCTTCATAAGCGGTATCTTCAACTCTTTCAACCATTCTACCTTCTCACAAAATGTTGGCTTGGTCTTGCTGACAAAGGTAACTCAGCGCTCGGTAGTAGTCACGGCAGGTTGTATCCTAATCTTTCTAGCTTTTGTGCCTAAGGTTGCCGGTCTTACGACAATGATCCCTTTACCCGTTCTGGGCGGGGCCATGATACCAATGTTCGGCATGCTTCTATCTGCAGCTTTGGGGATGATAGCCAAAGCGGATTTAAGCAAACCTTCCAATCAATTGACGATTGCACTTGGGATAGGAGTCGGTCTGGCAGTCAAGGGGGTCCCGGAAGCATTCGATAAATTCCCGGAAACAGTCCAATTAATATGTGGAAACGGAGTCGTGATGGGTACAATAACACTGGTTGTGTTAAATGCCATCCTGAATGGAAAAACAAATCCATCCATTACACACCATCATTCCATACCCGAAATTCAACCAAGCATGAGCCAGAATATTAATATCCACCCTTAGAAAGTAGCGGACAAGGCAATTCTCTAAGGGTGTCTAGTTGGCTAGGTTCTCCAACACTTTTAATTATAACCTTATTCAGGGAATTTTCAAACAAATAATACAAGCACCTTGAACAGCCTATTTAATAGGTAAGCAAGGTGCTTTTTTTTACTTAATTATGGCTCTTCAACTTGTTTCATTTGAAAAGAGAGCGATATAACCCTCCAAAATTTGGAGTCAATCCCGAAATTCCCGACCTTTTTCGAATCTACATTCAAGGGGTCCCTTAAATTTTATTTTTTTTACAAAGTCTGATTCCGTGGGGTGTCATTGACAAATTTTTCGCATATTAAAATTGAAATTCGGGGTGGTTCTGGAGAACTTTAAGCTTAACCTTCTTAGCTTATTAGGGGGTAATGGAGGTAGGCCCTGCAACTTCAACATTTTTGGACACGAATGGGAAAAGTATACGCCAACGTTAGATCAGTTGCCGTTTAAAGGTGATACCATAATTGGAAATGATGTCTGGATAGGAATGGATACTGTCATCATGCCTGGAATAAAAATCGGGGATGGTGCAATTGTAGCCGCCAAATCGGTTATTACCAAAGATGTGGAACCTTACACCATCTTTGGAGGGAATCCCGAAAGGAAACTTAAAACCCGCTTCTCAAAAGAAATCATTAACGAACTGCTGGAAATTAAATGGTGGGATTTAGATATTGATATCATTTCTGCTCATATTGATGTGATAGTAAATGGGGATATGGAAAGTCTAAGAACCTTAAAAAATAAAAGATGACAATGCATCAACTTCAGAGAATCCGATTCTTGTACCACAAATTAATGGAGGGAAAATCACTTTTTATAATAGAATGATTCCATTGACTATATTAAGTTCGCTTTTTAACCATGGCTTTGTTAAAGATTAATGTTGATTTTTGATCAAATAAAAGAGACCACCTATAAGTGGTCTTCTTGTGCATCCTAGTGAAGTAAAGCACCCGTTAGTTCATTAAACGATAAATATATATAATAGCCCATATTATAATGAAGACCCAAATCATTACTATTAGTGAGCCGACTATCCAATTCTTCGGCTTACCCTTTTTCATCATTTCTTCTGCCTTAACTTCACAGTCGGTTAATACACTCTTTGGTATCATCTTTAATGCAATCATTATCCCTATTGGAACGAGAATTACATCGTCTAAGTAGCCAAGAATGGGTATAAAATCTGGTATTATGTCTATCGGACTGAATGCATAAGCCACAACACAAGCCGTAAATACCTTTGCATGCCAAGGCACCCGTTCATCTTTACAAGCAAAGTAAAGGATAAAAATTTGTCGTTTTAGACTCCTCGCCCAAATCTTAATTTTATCAAACATTTTTATCTCCTATAATTAAGCTTTTATTTCCATTATAACAATATAAGATTTACAAAGGATTGTTATTTCACTAACCTCCCCGTTCCATAAGAAATAGCCGCCTTCGATCCTATGCTAAAGCTACCTTTAGTTTAAGCACTATTATTTCACAAACTTCAATTACTGCGTTAAATATTAGTTTTGGAACTCTTCAATTCTATCCAACCATTCATTTAATAGAGTGCTAAAAAGTTGTGGTTGTTCAATTTGTAAATTGTGACCTGCCATATCCAATACAGCAAATGTTCCTCGCGGATACTTGTTTGCTATGTCAAGAGCATCTTTATATCCAACCGAAGAGTCTTGTCTTCCTAACAGGAATACACTGGGTTTAATAAAATCAGACTGGTCAATCTTAAAAGAAAACCCATATTTATTCTTAACCTTATTTAGAAACCTTTCATCTCCAATTTTACAACCACTTAGAATTTCTTTGTTGTACCTTAACCATGTGTACTCATCAAGTATAATGTTGTTATTTCTAAAATCCTCTAATTCACCCGTTGATAAATTTTCAATAAACTTCTCATCCGTTCTCATTATTTTATGTATCTCAACTGTTCTATTTTCTGGAAGAGGAATAATAAGAGGACATATAAATGCTGCACCAAGTATTTGTTCTTGATGCTTTTCAATAATGCCCCTAGCTATATAGCCACCGTAAGATTCTCCAGCAATTACGTACTCTTGGTTAGGAATTACAGCTTGAATAAACTCTAAAACAGCATCCAGCATTTCATCAGAACTACTTATTTCGTTATATTCTTTTGTTAATCCCATCCCAGGCAGGTCGATATAAATACGTCGCCACCCCTCCCTATTGGTAAATATTGGTTCCATACAACCACTCATTAATCGATGGTCCGGAGAATAACCGTGTATCATTAAAATTGGTTTTCCTTCCCCTAAATCTTCATAATAAATTTCTGCTTGGCGAACTTTGCAATATGCCATATTAATCCTTCTTTCTATAAAAATCATTTTAACTAACAGTACCTATTCTCTTTTTGTTTCTTTAATTCCTTCTTCAACTATCCTCCCTCTATAAACATTGATGTATCAACGATTTGCACCACTCGGTATATTAGGGAATTTATTTTTTTAATCATATTCCATAGTTGTTTGGGCCTTTTTTTACATATTCTTCACACAAATGATAATGAAAATCATTTTCAGTTATGTTATTATATTTCTTAGTACTTTTTATTTTGAACTATTGGGGGAAAAACATGATGATTGATGCTCTAAGACAAAACAAAAACATTTCTATACTCTTAGCTGTATTACGTGTATATATCGGATATACGTGGATTATGGCTGGTTGGGGGAAAATAGCAAGTGGACAGTTTGATGCTTCTGGCTTTTTACAGGGTGCGTTGGCCAACGCAACAGGAGAACATCCGGCAGTTCAAGAATGGTGGGTGGTATTTCTAAAAAATATAGCGATTCCTAATATAGAGGTATTTAACCTCTTAGTTCCTTGGGGAGAACTATTTGTAGGTCTAGGTCTATTAATCGGTTGTTTTACAAAAACAGCAGTGTTTTTTGGAATGGCGATGAACTTTTCTTATATGTTTAGTGGTACTACAAGTACAAACCCACAACTTGTTTTATTGTCAATGTTTATCCTAGTTTCTGCTATGAATGCAGGAAGATATGGGGTAGATGGTATGATTATGCCAACTCTTAAAGAAAATCTATTTGCTAACAAAACAAGAGAGATAAAAGATGCTGCTTAGTTTTTTAATACGTAGATTCGAAAGATCGCCAGTATAGGCGGTCTTTTTTGCAATCTTCTTGTTGAACTATCCTGCCCCTTTAGTTCATTAAGAAAAAGCTGCCTTAAAGACAGCCTTTTTCAGCTAACGCACCCGTTACTTTAAATACAATTCTTTCACAAACTGATTTTGCTTAACAAAACTGACCAGCAGCAGAACATCGAAAAGGCGATTTCTAATTGAAGGATTTCACTCAATATATATAGAAACCGACTAAATTAATATCTATTTGAATTATTTATATGGAATGAGAGGAAAGACCCCGACCTATAAGGTTTGCAGAAACAGGCTTTTTCCCTAATTCCCTTGCCCAAATTGATAATTGCCCTATATGGTGAATTTCGTGAGTAATAGTATGTCGCAATATTTCACCCCAAGTATCCGTCACAATTCTTCCATCTTGCAAGGTATCATAAAATAATTGATTTTCCATACTAGCATCCCAGTTGTTCACAAAGTTTTCCACTTCTAAATGAAATTCAGCGTCCAATTTTCGAACTTTGTTCAAGCTTTTATAACTATCGAAACTCTCCTGAAAGTCAGTTTCACCTTGTAAGAGACGTATCCAGCTCCATTCGACATTAACAATATGGAAAAGTGTATGCAATATACTTCCCATTCCACCCGTTCGGTTCCGCAGAAGTTCTTCTTCACTTAACTCTTCACACCAACGATACCAGTCTTCTCTTACCATCCAGTTATATCTAAAAAAAGTTTGCAAAAATGCCCCTCCCCATTTAGAAAATAATTTAATTGTTAAAATACTATTAGAGCAATGCCTAGACATTGTTAAATATTACCTTTCAGACACACATAGGTTGAATTCCTTTTTCAACAATCCTGCCCCTTTAGTTCATTAAGAAAAAGCTGCCTTAAAGACAGCTCCTAAAGCACCTAAAATTAATCATTTGGATTTATTATGGCTAAAACCTGCTTTATGGTCCCGGAAGCTTTGATAAAACGCTGATACTCTTATACCAAATTGCTTAGCCTTGGTTCCCAAAATCAAAGCCACTAAAAATCCAATATCAAAATAAAAAAGTCGATATCCTTAAATCTATATTCGGTATCGATCTGCCGATAAAAAAACCAGTAATGCAGCTATAACTAAACAACAGTCAATATCAAAGGTATTGCTTCTTGTTTGTTCAATTTTCTTGTATTTTCCAAAACTTCACCCCTCCTCTCACAATATCAAAATTCACCTAAATGAAAAAGAACAATTTTTATACTTGGAATAATAAAAATAAAAAGCCCTTCTCACACGAGAGGGGCTTTTTTGTTATTAATATTCACTTACAGAATAGCTTTTGTATGTTAACTTGTTGTTTTCAAAAACCGTATAAAAATCTGTGTCATTAGTGTCACTGTAACGGCTCCAGGTATAATCTTTTTGGGTAATGCCGCCATATGTATATGTTGAATCTAATTTCATATATTCACCTGTGATAGATACCGTTTGATTATAAGTCATTCCTTTTTTTACATTCGTATATTCATTGTAAGTTATACCATTTTTAATAGGAGTAAAGAAATATCCTTTGGCTGTTTTTGTATACTTGACCCACTTTGTTCCTACTTTATCATAATCTACAAATGTTACTGTAGCATATGAAAAGTTTTTATTTGTTGCATATGGAGTTAACGTTACAGCTTTAGTTGTTTTTGCATTAATTGTATTACCTTTATAATCTTGAACCTTATAGGTAGTACCTACTAAGGCGCTCTTATAGAAAGTTGAACCGATCGGCTTAGTTACTGTTGCAGCTTCTCCTTTATTTGCTCCAACTCCTGCCAGTAATCCTAGAGCTAATACTCCTACGGTTAATGCCTTTGCTAGTTTTTTCATCATAATTTCTCCCCCAACCCGTTAGTTCTTATGAATTTATAGTACATTTGTAGTATTCCTATTATTATTATAATCTACAGATTGCTCAACAATCAATGCTACAATAATTATGAGGTGGTAAACTTTGTTCATTTCACCAATGCTATTGCACAAAACAGAGCACCCCTTCGAGGATGGAGGGGATTTTTTGTATGGCAAAAAAGGGGGAAACGTTTCAAGCGTTCCAAAATGACCTTCAAAAGCCATTTCCTGTACGATAGGAAATGACTTTTTTTACTTATTATATGGCTTCTTTTTATTTTTCACTTCCCCGCGACCAGATAACCACTGGAATCAATAATAAAGATAATAACCCTCCGATAAATGATAATGCTGTATAACTTGAGCCGGCCACAATCATTCCAGATAAGGCTCCACCAGAGGCTCCTGATAATGCAATTAAAACATCCACCGTACCTTGGGTTTTAGCCCGATTCGAAGTGTCAGTTGAATCAACAATAAGAGCCGTCCCACTTATTAAACCGAAATTCCATCCTAATCCAAGTAAAGAAAGGGCAATAACTAGGAGAATCATAGAATCGCCTGGTGCAATCGCCGATATTAAACCAGCCAGAAGCAGCGTAGCTCCAGAGGCAATAGCCATGGCAGTACGGCCAAACTTATCAACAAGGACACCTGTAACCAGTGAAGGAAGATACATGGCAGCTATATGAAATCCTATAACGAGACCTATTTCACCCAAGTCATGTCCATGATGTCTCATATGAACTGGCGTCATGGTCATAATGGCCACCATTACAATTTGAGTAAGAACCATAATTGCCGCACCAACAATAATTCCTCTTTTGTTTACCATTTGTTCAGTATCAGCCGAATATCCTAATCGATTACTTTCTTGTTTGGACGCTTCTATTGTTCTTGCTATAACTAATGGGTCCGGGCGAAGTAAAACGAAAAGGACAAGACCTGCCAAGATAAATGCTGCCGCTGATAAAATGAAAGGACCAGCGAGTGAAGGAACGCCAATGGAAAGAGCAAAATCCCCCATTACATTCACTAAATTCGGACCGGCAACTGCACCAAATGTTGTAAACACCATGGTAATACTGATGGCAGTGGCTCGCTGTTTATTGTTAGCCAAGTCCGTACCAGCGTAACGAGCTTGTAAATTTGTCGCAGTTCCTGCACCATAGATGAGCAGGGAAGCAAATAAAAGGAATACGCTATTTATGATGGCTGCCGTTATGACTCCTATCGCTCCAAGCCCACCTATCAAAAAACCAGCAGTTAGACCTGTACGGCGACCGTAACGTTGAGAAAGTCTCCCTACAATTAAAGCAGCCCCGGCAGATCCTAAGGTAAATAAACCCGATGGAACTCCAGCAAATGCATCTGTGCCAAGCATTTGTTGTGCAAGAAGTGCCCCCACCGTAACTCCAGCCGCTAACCCGGCACCGCCAAAAATTTGTGAAATACTTATAATAATTAATGTACGTTTGTATAACATTTTTTGTTTTTCTTGAGAATCAGCATAACTCTGGTTCATTTGATATGTTTTACTGGACATTTGTTAAGACCTCATTCATCATTCTGTAATTTCCCCCCACCATGTACACCTTCCTCTAGTTGATTTTATAATATTTTTATAACCTTTACTTTTTTAGTTTAAAAACTATAAAATCAGCACATCTGAAATCTTCTTCAAATGAAGGATATTTTTCTAACATCTCTTTTGATGGCTTAGGTTCTATTATGCTTTCTAAAATAAAACCTGTTTTGATTAAAGTGTTTATATAACTTGTTAATGTTCTATGAAAGAATAGCATTTTTTCTTTATCACCTAAACGTTGTTCATACACACCTTCATAAAAATATTTATCTACGTTCCAATGCAGTTTTTTACCGCCCTTTGTTTTTTCCCAACCACTTTCTGGAGTAACAAAACAAGGATGTAAAATCGAAAATATAAAACAGCCTCCATCTACTAATAGACGATACATTTCCTGAAATGCTTTTTCATAATCTGCAAGATCTTGAATGACCATATTGGATACTATTAAATCGAAACTTTTGTCCTCTAAACAATTCAAGTCCTCACAATTAGCCTGCCTATAATCAATCAACAAATCATTCCGGGTTCTTTCTTTAGCAATTTCTATCATCCGTGATGAATAATCCACAGCCGTTACATTCGCTTCGGACCTCGCTAACATTCGACTTAAATACCCCTCACCACACCCGGCATCTAAAACGTTTTTATTCCTTACCGTTTCCATAAGTGATAATAAAGTTGGATTTAAAAAAACTTCTTTATGAAGGTCTCCTTGCTCGGTATGATTTGCAGAATATGTATCCGCGAAACTATCCCACCTTTTAATCGCTTCTTCTGTACCAATATTCTGATTCATGTTGACTCCTCCCTGTTCTTTTGCTTTAAATTCATTCCCCTGCCCTGATAGTTGCATTAATAAAAAGCTGCCTTAAAGACAGCTCCGATCTTTTGTTAATGCATGACTACCACATCTGTTCGTCCTTGTTACTTAGCTTATATATAAATGGCATCAAAATAATCACTAAAGCATACGCAGCTATTTCAAAAGCTAAGACATAACCTTTAGGTACACCATATGATATTAACGGTACAATCAATAAAGATATAAATATAAATAGGCTTAATAGCATTCTTGTTTTCTTGGAACGTATTGGGATGAATCACAGGATGAACATCTTAACTTCTTTTTAAAGGTAAACTTTTAAAAAAGGCCTCTATCCAACCCCATTTATAGCCACATTGCTGACAGGTTGGCATATGCAGCAAACTCCTTTCAATTAAATCAATATTACAAATTATATCATTTATTCCTAAACTATCCTGACTAGTTTGTTGTATAAAGAAAAAGCTGCCTTTAAAGACAGCTCCGATCTTTTGCTAACACACCCGTTAATTTAAGTACAACCCTTCACAAAATAACTTTGGAATAGGAAAAAGAGGTGCCGCAGTTACCTGGATTGTTCAACTCAGCTCCATATAGTTCAATAATTTTATTACGTTTTTCTTCCTAATATATCCGCAAATACCCCGATTACAGCCGATTATCCTTGATTAAATGACCTGACTGGCATGTAAGCCCCAAATGATAACGCTTCCCTTCACTATCTCGGCCTTTTCCTTGTGAATGTCCTCTCTTCCCTTGAATCTAAATCTCAGCATGTTACGATAACAAGGTTAAAAAATACGAACGGAATTACGAACAATGAACTTTTAGGAGGGCATAATGTTGAGAGATAAAACTGTTGCATTTTTAGGAGCCGGTTCGATGGCAGAGTCGATGATTTCAGGAATTGTGCAGATTGGGAGCATACCAGCAGAAAGAATTTATGTGACAAATCGCAGCAATCAATTACGACTCGAGGAAATGAATCACGTGTATGGAGTCCATGCGGTCCATCAGGATGCATTACCATATGAAGAAGTTGATTTCTTCATTTTGGCAATGAAGCCCCAGGGAGCAGCAGATGCTCTTGATGCACTCAAAGATAAAATAAGAGTGGATCAAGTTGTAATTTCTGTTTTAGCGGGCATTTCCACTGAATTCATGGAAAATCATCTACAGCTTGGACAGCAGGTTGTGCGGTTGATGCCAAATACGTCGAGCATGATCCGGGAGTCGGCAACCGCGTTATGTCCGGGAAGATATACAGCGATGGACAACGTGATAGCAGTGAAAGAACTGTTAGGCTGTATGGGAAAAGTGTTCTTAATTGAAGAAGATCATATGGATATTTTTACAGGAATTGCAGGAAGCGGACCTGCTTACTTCTATTATTTAATGGAGCATATGGAACACGCTGGCGTTAAAAAGGGGATGGATGAAGCAATGGTCCGTGAGATTGTCGCCCAAACGATTTTAGGCGCAGCCAAGATGATTATGGTGAACGACGAGACACCGGCAAGTCTCAGAGAGAAAGTCACTTCACCAAATGGAACGACAGCATCCGGACTTGATGCTTTACGGAAAAATAATGGCGGCAGAGCCATTTCACAGGCGATTCATCATGCTGCGAAACGTTCGAAAGAGCTGAATGAAGAGATGGCAGTAGCGTACAGCAAATCGACTAATCCCCCGAGAGTACTGGGGAACTTCAGTACCATAAAAGGACGGTGTCTAAGTTAATCATCTCCAGAAATACACCATGGAGCCTCCTTAGGAAATTATATGTATCAAAAGATGTGGTTATCAAATAACAATCCTATCAAATAGTTAAGAAAAAATATAAACGTAAGAAAAACGGAGGACAACATGAAGAGAATCCTTAAGATCGCTAGCGCTTTTATCGGAATTCTAGTCGGAGCAGGGTTCGCCTCAGGACAAGAAACCATGCTTTATTTTGTAAGCTTCGGGAACTTGGGCACAATTGGAGCTATCATTTCAGTCGCTATTTTTGCATACCTTGGAATGATTCTGATGAAGCTTGGCAGTCGTACACAAACAGATTCGCATCAGGAAGTAATTTATAAGATTTGTGGTCGCTTTCTCGGCTGTATCATTGATTATGTTCTGAACGCCATCCTATTTGGTATAGGAATTGTCATGATTGCGGGGTCAGGCTCGATCTTTGAGCAGCAGTTCGGATTACCTTCCTTTATAGGAAGCATTCTTATGACTGTTCTTGTTATGATAACAGTTATGCTGAAAGTCGACCGTGTGATTAAGGTAATTGCATCCGTCACACCATTTCTGATTCTTGTCGTACTTTTTCTATTCATTTATAGTATGTTTACAATGAATTCATCGTTTACGTCACTTGAACCACATGCGCTGGAACAAAATTCAGCTGCGGGACATTGGCTTATATCTACAATAAACTATATTTCAATAACCATTGCAATGGGGGCTTCCATGACACTTGTTATGGGTGGAAATGAACCCGATGAAAGAATATCATCCATTGGAGGGCTTACAGGAGGGATCGCTTTAGGTCTACTTCTTATAATAAGTCACCTTACTATTTTCTCAAATATTAATACTGTATCGGACTTGGATATGCCCATGCTGGGAATCGCCAACAGTATTTCACCTCTCCTAGGTATTTTGTACTCTCTCGTTCTGTTCGCTATGATTTTCAATACGGCAGTCAGCATGTTCTACTCATTTGGAACACGCTTTTCAAATCCGCAGACCACAAAATTTAAAGTGATCGTTATTTCATCACTGTTGATAGGATTTATAGCAAGCTTCTTTGGCTTCACTAAACTTGTTTCCTCTCTCTATCCAATCTTTGGCTATATGGGAATTGTCCTTATTATCGTTCTCATCATTACTCCATTCCGAATGAGTCGATTAACGAAAGAAAATTAAATTACGGATTGTTTAACCAACCTTTCTACTCATGTAGAAAGGTCTTTTGTTTTATCAATATATAATTCTTCCTTATTCGCGAGGTGTGATAACTACTGATAAAAACATTTTTTAAATTAAAATTGTTTGTCGCTGTTTTGATGGCATCTTGCTAACCAATCATCCCAAAAATCCGATTCTTTAAAAAAATCACTTTACCTTCTTGCAAAGGATTTCTTTCATATTTTCCTCCTACCAATTTGATGATGCTTATTAAACTAACCTGCCCCGTTAGTTCCATAAAAAAAGCTGTCTTAAAGACAGCTCCGATCTTCAGCTAACGCACCCGTTAGTTCATTAAGAAAAGCGAAACTTCTTCAAGAATCGCGCCCTTACTAATGAATATTGATTTGACTATACTTCGACAACATCCACTTTCCAGCTCTTTTGCAGTTTTCGAATATAAATGATTTGCCCAATGTGATATGCGTTATGAGTTGATGCATTTCCAAGTATTTCCCACCACTTCGCAGGTTCAGGAAAGCCATTTACTTCACTTTCAACTTTTTCTTCCGTTAATAAATTTTGCCATTGTAATAGCACCTCTAAAAGTCGTTCTTTTAAGTCATTAAAATTTTTATTTTCTGGAATGATAAAGCTTTTATTATTATCACCTATGGAAAGCACAGCATTGACATGAGATTTTTGGTACCTGGTTTGCCATGTTTCATTCCAATAAAGCAGGTGCTGCACAATTTCAACAATACTATTACAATTTTCATTAGGCTTCCAAAACGCTTCTTCCTCTGACAAGTTTTTAACAGAGTCAGAAAATGGAAGGTACCAGCTAGGATCATTAGCATTAGCTAATAATTGATCGGATAATACGTCTTTTGCATGAAACATGCTTTCCACACTCCTATTAAATTTTTTCTTTGAATCCAAAAGAATGTAAAAATAGTCATAAATTGAATACCTAGTTCTATTTATTCTCTTGATTAAAGTTAATTCCCTTTATTATTTTTCATAAGAAAAGCGTTTCTATTTTAGCCTATATAAAAATTACAATCTGGCTCAATTGTTGAATAAAGATCAAACAGTACTCTTCAACTATCCTGCCCCGATAGTTCCATAAGAAAAAGCTGCCTTAAAGACAGCTCCAATCTTCAGCTAAGGCACCCGTTAGTTTAAGTACAAAATTTCACATACATTTTCAGTTAAATTAACCCCATACTTTTTCTATGCAAAAGCTATACCGTATTCACTGTTTTTTTAGTAAAGATCAGCAAAAAAAAGAATTATTCATCTCCATTACCCATTGCTATACCAAGGCCTACTAAGCTTCTTGGACTTCTTTTTTTAAAAGCTTTTGTACGCTGCTTAAGCCTGGTGCATTAGAAGTTTATTAAAAAGTAAAATCAACTTTAGTACTTTATAAATAAGCGTGAAATAAAATAGTTACAATAATAAGTAATTCTAGACCAATAAAAGAGAGAGCTATTTTGAAATACTAGCTCTCTGCAATTTATTATGTTTATATAATTAAATGGATAGTACTCCGAACAATACACCAACAATTATCATAACTAATGCTGTACCTACCGCATACTTGGCTGTAAAGCGAATATGATCACCTATTTCTATACCAAGAAGCCCCATTAATATATAGATAGAACCTTGGAGTGGACTTAACAAGTGCAAGGGTTGTCCTAATAAAGAAGCTTGTCCAACTTCCATCGGATGGATACCGAAGTTGGCAGCTGTTTCTGCCATAATCGGAATAATCCCGAAATAAAAGGGAGCATTCGCCATGAAAAATGTAAATGGCATGCTTATAAGGGCAACAATGACTGTTAATTTTGGTCCGAGAGAGTCTGGAATAACTGCTATTAGGGTATCTGCCATCGCGCTAACCATGCCAGTACCATCTATAATCCCAGTAAATACACCTGCTGCAAATATCATGGAGACAACAGTTAATATATTACCTGCATGTGCGTGTAAGCGATCCTTCTGGTCCTGCAAGTTTGGATAATTTACAATCATAACGATGGCAAAGCCGAGCATGAATAACGCAGGCAACGGTAGGAAGCCCGTAAGTAAAGCTGCCAATACTAAAATCGTAAGGCCTAGGTTAAACCAAAATAATTTAGGTCGTTTTATTGATGAGTCCATTCCTACCTCAACTGCAGCAGCAATTTCTTCTTCGTTAAAAGCTTCAATATTGATAACTCCTAATCTCTTACGCTCACGTCGACCCAAGAAGTAAGCCACTCCTAAAATCCATAACACACCCGCAATCATAGAAGGAATGATTGGCAAAAGCAAGTCTATTATATCCACTTTTACCGCCGCCGTAGCTTGGGCAGCTGGTCCCCCCCACGGTAACAAGTTCATAACCCCCATCGCCAATGCAGGAATGCAGGCCAAAATGAGTTTATTCATACCCAGTTTATTATATAAAGGAAGAAAAGCTGTTACTACAATAAGGTAGGTA
This sequence comes from Peribacillus sp. S4, assembly GCF_046715815.1. Classification (NCBI taxonomy): domain Bacteria; kingdom Bacillati; phylum Bacillota; class Bacilli; order Caryophanales; family Bacillaceae; genus Peribacillus; species Peribacillus sp. S4. The sequence continues at coordinate 4,771,310 of NZ_CP175708.1, forward strand.
ATAGTACCATCACCATCTAAAGCAACTACCAATGATAAAATTGCAGTGCCCAGTACAATTTTTAATGGGTCACCGCCTACCATTTTTAAAATTCTTGATACTAGTGGATCAAATAATCCTGTATCAATTAATACACCAAAATAAAGAATGGCAAAAATAATCATAATAGCAGTAGGAGCTATAGTCTCGAGACCTTTTAACATCATCGGTCCTAAATCCGTAAACCCTGCAATTAGCGCAAAAACGATTGGAACAACCGTCAGTGCACTGAACGCTGATAAGCGCTTACTCATGATTAAATACATAAATACCACAATCATGGCAAATCCCAGAAATGTTAACATAGTATGCCCCCTCTTTATCTTCCCTGAATTTTTAGAATACATGTTGAATACGTTATTTCGAATCATATATGAAAATTTTCTATAGTATAAGTTAGCACTGCTTAATGACTATTAACATCATTTCATTGTAAGGGTTTACAAAATTGACATTATTGAATTCCCCTATAATTGTTGCTATGAACCATATCTTGAAGTACTAGTAATTATACATCCAATTGATCATTTGATCCGTTAAGATAATATTACCAATACGCTGGTATCTTGCTCTTTTAATAGTCTCATCTGATTTTTACAGTTTTAAATTATTCACTTAATTACACCTCTTTTTCATTTTAAATTTTTTTATGAATCACCACTTTAATTAAAGAGTGCTCATTACATGTAAGAAATTTTTCTAATAGTTAAAGTAACATAAAGATCATTTATTACCTTTAAACAAAAAAACTCAAAAAGATAACGTTTTCAAAAACCTTTAATTTTAAAAATAAAGCAATATTCGGTGATTCTTAGATTCCAATAGTCATTCAGCATATTATAATAATTACTTTTATTGAAATATTCAGACATGTACTGGTGAATATTTTAAAAAAACCAGAAATTGGAGAAAACTAACTATATCTCTAAGAATTAACGTCCTTTTTGTAGTAATATTTTTTACTTATATAGTTTATGTTGTAATATTTTTAACTATTAAAAGCATACTATCATGGATGCTTATTAAAAGTAAACCTTTTTTTATCAAGCAGGAAGTAGATGATGGTGAGTAGGATATCTGGTTTAGAAGAAATAAAAAGGTGATAGGAACAAGGATTCAATTGAATCCTTGCTCCTATCACCTTATAAATTTAATCACTATAGTGATAATTCATTTTGGTAAGAATTGAATTAATTTCATCAAGACGATTTTTGGTTTTTTCAGGATAATTGATGGCTATGGCGCTTACAAGATAATCTGCTACAAGCATAGATGCTATTGGTGAATTATGAAAAGCGATACTACTAGAATTACATGGCAAGACTAAATCTGAATACTTAACTAGAGGAGAAGAATAACTATCAGTAATAGAAATAATTTGTGCGTTATTGTCTTTAGCTGCCATCGCGAATTCAACAATTCTTCTAGCGTATCTTGGAAAAGAGGTTGCGATGACTAAATCCTTCGAAGTAAAATTAATTCCTTTATCAACCCAATCGCTTAAATCAGCAACAATCAATTCACAGTTTCCAAGTAGACGATTAAGTCCAAAAGTTAAATGTTGTGCCACTGGTAATCCACTTCTCACACTGGTACAAAATATTCGATCTGCAGACACAATCATTTCCACCGTTTTATTTAAACTCTCCGTGGAAATCATCTCTACTGTAGATTGAATATTATTGAGTTGACTTTCTGCAGAGCGAATCCACAAATCACTTTCATTTAAATCTTTTAAATTTGCCTCTAATCTAATTTGAGGAGCTGCTCTATTACGTAAAAGTTCCTGAAGTCCTTTTTGAAATTCAGTATATCCCGAATAATTCAGACTAAAAGTCAATCTCATAATGGTGGTAGTACTAGTTCCTACAATTCCAGCCAACTGATCTACGGTTAAAAAAGCGACATCCACAGGATTTTTAATAATATAGTCCGCAACTCTTTGTTGTGTTTCTGTTAATTCTGATATCTTGTTTTTTAATTTTAATATTGGGTTTTCCATAAGATTCGCTCCAATTGAACATATTATAGTGTAAATTTTATATTTTTTTATTCTAATAAAGTATTTATTACGATATTTAATTGAATTTTATCATTTTTATTTATTAATGTAAAAAAGAGTCCCTTAATAAGAGTATTAATAATTTCCTTACCTGAAACTTCTAGAACGTATGCATGATTATTTCATAAGTAGTAAATAAAATTAATTTCTATTAGCACTTCGGAATAAATGAGCTAATAAAGGTGATTGAACCTTTCAAGTTAACAATCTAATTCGCTTTCTTTGTTCTTTAGCCCTTTTTCTTCTTAAAATTCAGTTTCTTTTCAATGTCATAAAAAAAAGGGTTTACTTTAATAAATAACGCTGTTAGTATACATTTAAGTTATTAGTAATAAATATTACCCCCAAACTAGTTTTAGTAATATTTATTACTTTAAAACTGAAGTTAAGAAAAATAGTGGATTTTCCAATGACCTACAAATCTTTTTTTGTCAATAAACTTAGAAAAATAACGTGACAAAGTGTTGAAGAGACAGGAAATACACTAAAAATTATGTAATTTTTGAAAGCGTTATCTTAGTTGATTGTACAGCAAAGATAACAAGTTACATTTAGTAGCTAATTGTTTAGTTAATGGAAACATAAAAAAGTAAAAGGAGTGTATGTCATTGAGTAACTTAGCACCGTTATTGTCGGAAGAAATTATCGAAAGAGCAAAACGTCTTAACACTACACTTATATCAGATGCGATGGGATGTACAGGTTCTATGGATTATAAAATAAAGCCTGTAGCACCAGGTATGAAAGTAGTTGGTACTGCTCTAACTGTAAGCTTAAGACCTGGAGATAATTTGTTCCTTCATCAAGCTATCTATGATGGGAAAGAAGGTTATGTATTAGTTGCGGATGGAAAAGGACATACTTCAAACGCCTACCTTGGAGAATTGATGGCAGGAGCTGCGAAAGCCATTGGACTTGAAGGAGTCATCATTGATGGATTAGTTCGTGATAAAGAAACACTTAGCGAATTAAAATTTCCTATTTTTGCAAAAGGATTTATTCCAAACGGTCCTCTTAAAGATGGTCCTGGTGAGCTTCATAAACCTATTTCTTGTGGAGGGGTATCCGTAATTCCAGGGGATTTGATCATTGGTGATGATGATGGTGTTATTGTGGTTCCAAGAGACAAGATTGAAGTGGCTCTTTCTAAGGCAGAGAAAAAACTAGATTATGAGAAAACGCGCATAGAAACCATTACAGCTTATGAAACAACCCGCAAGCAAGGCAAACCAGAAGGAAGCATTGAACCTCCTTGGTTGAGAGAACAAATAAAAGCGTATGGACTATAAAAAGAAGGGAGAACTTTAGAATGAAATTAGGTTTTATTGGATTTGGAGAAGCAGCCTTTGAATTATCCGTCGGATTAAAACAAGAAGGTTTAGAAAAGATCCTGGCTCATGATGTCATGTTAGACCATCCTACTTTCGGTCCGCAAATAAAAGAACGGGCTATACAAGCGCAAGTGGAGCTTCATTCTAATCCCGAGGGCGTATTAAATGAAGTTGATGTAGTCATGGTAGCAGTACCAGCAGATAAAGCTTATGAGGTTAGCGAAGTGTTAAAACTTCATCTGAAGAAAGATTGTATTTACGTTGATGTATCGGCTTCGACTCCTGTAGTAAAACAAAATATTAACAAAAACATTCAAGAAAAGAATGCATTTTTTGTCGACGCAGCAATGTTAGGGCCCTTACCAGTTTATAAACATAAAGTTCCTATTTCAGCAAGTGGCAACGGAGTGGATCGGCTTATCGCATTAATGACTCCATACGGCATGGATATAACTAAGGTGAGTGAGAATCCTGGCGACGCTTCTGCTATAAAACTAGTCCGTAGTATTTATATGAAGGGAGTAGCCGCCCTTTATCTAGAGTTGTTAGAGGCCGCCCATGAATTTAATATAGAAGAATTGGTTTTAGATTCGATAAGTGAAACGATGGATAGCAAGAGCTTTAAAGAAACCATGAATCGATTAGTAACGGGAACGTCTATTCATGCATTAAGAAGATCAATTGAACTAGATGGTTCTATCCAAATGTTAGAAGCTTCTAATCTTAATTCAGTCATGTCTAAGGCAGCAAAAAACAAATTAGAAAGATTAGCTACATTCAATTTGAAAGAGAAGTTTAAAGGTCAAAAACCGGATTATTGGTTAGAAGTCATTAAAGCATGCAAAGAAGAGAATACAATTTTAAGTAGTTAAATGAAATAAGCTATATTACTATTATGGGGTACCACCATTGTTACATGGTCCTTTGTGCTTCGAATCAAAAACACCGCCCCTTGGATTTTACATTATCTACCTAAGAGAATATTGATTTTTAGTGTGACAATTTTTTGTGATGGTAAATTTGTTTATTTCTCCAATGCTATTGCACAAAACAGAGCAACCCTTCGAGGATGGAGATTTTATAACTGAACTTCAATTTTCAAGACCCAAATTATAAAAACCTTAATAAATAAAGGAGAGCACATATTAACCATTTATAATATGTACTCTCCTTTTTTCTTTTAGTGAACTAACGCACCCGTTTGTTTAAGTACATTCCTTCACAAAACTTGTCATTTGCCATTTCTATTATCACAGGAATGCTCCCTCTATTAGCTCAACCAACAGGACTTCAATCCCTCTTGAAACAGTCCCCCTTTAGCTTAGAAGGATAAAATAATGTTGACGTTGAATATACATTAAATAATCAATTACTGTTTTAAATCAACAAAATTAGAGGAGTTATTCTAATGAATAATATTTTTGAGGTCTTGTTTACAGAAGAAATTTTAAAACGTATCGACAACTTAAGCGCAAATTCAAAACCATCATGGGGAAAAATGGATGTCGCACAAATGTTAGCTCATTGCTCATCCTTCCAAGACATTGCTATGGGCTATTCTATGCCTCCAAGAGGTTGGTTAGGGCTATTAATAGGTCGGTTTGCAAAAACCATGTTTTATAATGACAAGCCCCTACCGCATAATATGTCTACTATTCCAACCATTTTAATAACCGATAAAAAAGATTTTGAAATAGAAAGAGAAAGATTGAAAGAAAAAATTACAACCTTCCAAAAGAATGGACCAGAGGCTTGTACAAGTCACCCACATCCTTTTTTCGGAAGACTTTCTTCCGAGCAATGGGGACATGGAATTTATAAGCATCTTGACCATCATTTAAAACAGTTTGGGGTTTAGTAACGGTAATTTAATTATGGACGAAAATCAACAATCCGGTAAAATTGGATTGGATAATAAGGTTTGAGCTTTAACCATTACTGGTTTCCTTATTGAACTAACCTGCCCCTTTAGTTCATTAAGCAAAAAGGCCACCAAATGGCAGCCCCGGTTCTCAACTTACGCACCCGATAGTTCAACAACATACTCTTTCGTAAAAGAAAAATGAATCGGGCGGCTTTTTGGGGTTCGATTTCCCAAAAGAGTGCCCTAAAGCTTCTGCCCTACTAGCTTTATTCTGCCCTAACTACGCTTTCGAAATTACTTTTGTGGGATCCGTCACAAAAAGGTTTATTATCGGAAAGTCCACATCTGCATAGGGAAAAGGCTTCTTTTGTTTCAATTTTATTCCCTTCACCATCGACTAGCTCTACATTCCCTGATACACGTAATGAACCATTATCATTAACTTTAATAGTAGCTATAATAAATCACCTCTTTTTTAAAACATTTTTGCCATGGGGGAATAACTTTAAACGATAAATAAGTTCTACTTCCTCAATATTATTTGATTGACATCCTGCAATTACCAAAAGAAGAAGTGTTATACCAATAAAAACACACCACATTTTATTGACAGTTTCGTTCATATCAGTTGTATAAAGAAAGAGCTGCCTTAAAGACAGCTCTGATCTTAAGCTAACGCACCCGTTAGTTTAAGTACAATATTTCACAAACTTCTAACTAATAAAAAAGACGGTGACTTACATAAGTCATCGCCCCGATATTACTAATTATTCAATGCACTAGTAGATTTCCACTCGTCAACTATATGGTCCCTAAAATGAGCTACTTTAATTGTTTATTCATTCCCCACTGGAAGTACAACAGTAAATGGTTGTAATTCCTTAGCTGGGATAAAGCTTGAAAAATCGAATTGCAAAATTGTATTTTCCAGTTTAAAGTTCATGATTTTTTCTTCTCCATTTAAATCGAATGTAGATTGGAAGTGCGCTGTCTTTTTATCGATAGTTTTCACTTTATTCATGCGAATGCTATGATTTTTAGGTGGTACTGGATTTTCAGGATCTATTTCCCCTATATATTCCTTATCTACCAACAATAATTCATATTTCAAATTATTTTCAAATAAATCAAGCTGGTGTTTACTCAATTCCTTGGAGAGCCCTGTAAATTGATAATCGATTACTAGTTTACTACCCTTTTTAGTTATATCATTTACCTGAAGGCCTAAATTGAGCCGTTTGCTTTTTAACGTAAACGATTTTTTGTCCAATAGCTGTTGTACTTTTGGGTCTGCAACAGATAGCTGCGGATAAAAAGTAAGTGAAGTAGTATTTGAGTTCAGCTTGGTCATTTTTGTTCGAGCAGTACTATGATATCCATCCTCTAGTGCTGCCTCCTCTAGAGATGTTCCGTTTCCAAACCTATATACCTTTCCTTTATTATCAATTGCTTTTAGTATATAAATTTCATCATCTTTGTATTTTTCCACCGTCTCATAAATAAGCGAAGATGACGCCCTTGCGGTGAGGATCTCTTTAATACGGATTTTGACCTCATCATCCGGGTATCCTTGCTCCTGATCAATAACAAGTGTACTGTTTTTTTCTTGCTGAATTGGGATATCAAAATTCCATTCACCTTTTATCCCGTTAATATTATGAATAGTTATGGGGAGAGTAGAATTCTCCTTAAATGATTTATATGGATATTCCATTTTCCATTGGAAATTGTATCCCCCCTTGACCTTCCTAATGTCTGTCGACTTTCCATTCAACCAAGGGTCATTATCCCCTTTGTTGTGTTCAAAATTCATATCAAAGCTTACTTCCCCTTTTTCGTTATGCCCTTTTTCAACATCTTCATCTACAAATCCTGTAATTGATACCACATTGCCATCAAAATAAGCGCTGGTGAGTTTTATACTCACTCCATTTTTAGTTAAGGATTGATTTAATTCTGTAACTGCATCTTGATTCGCAAGTTCAACGCCCATTGAATCATTGAATTCTTGAAAAATCCCACCTATTAAAGGGGTATTAGCCAATACTTTATTCATTGTAGGATTAACAAATCCAGAAGCAATCGTGATTCCAAGAAGAGCAGCTGCAGCAGATGAACCTGCAAGAACTTTCTTTTTCTTTATTTTCCTACCTTGCCCTGACATTTTTAAGCCTTTATCAATAGCGCCAAACACTTTTTCTTTTGGTACAACTATTTTTTCAATAGCACTTTTTACTTCTTTGTTATCCATTGCATTTGCCCTCCTCACCTTTATAGGACTTTTTTAATTCGGCTTTCCCCCTGCTTAAATAAGTTTTTACAGTCCCTTCGGGGATCTCCATGATTTCACTAATGGTTTTAATAGAATAATCATAGTAGTAAAACAAAATAATGGCGGATCTATAATTCCCTTTTAACTGTCCGATCGCATTTAATAGATCTATTGCTTCGTCATGAACTGAATGATAGGTTACCGATAAATCAGACAATACTTCGTCTGTTAGTGGCACAATATTATTTCTTCTTTTGAGAATATGACCAGCACATCGGATAATGATCCTGGTAAGCCAAGTCATAAAGTAATCTGGTTGCTTTAACGAGTGAATACTCTTATAAGCTTGATATGTCGTCTCTTGAACGACATCCAATGCATCCTCTTCGTTATGTACATAAAGATAAGCAGTCCGGTAGATTCGTTCATAGTGCTGCTTTATGAGTTGTTCAAAAGCTTTTTTATTGCCCCTGATTGCTTTTTTAACCATCTTATCATTCTCAAACTCCATCTCTCTCAACTCCTTTCAACTATTAGTGGAATATATCTTCAGAAAAAGTTTCAAAAAGTTAAAGTATTTTTAGAAAAAACATAACATGCAAATAAAAACCTAAGTTTAACAAAATAAACAGAAACCACTTTACGATTTCTGCTTATTTAAACTGCTGCTTTTTTTTGATAGCTTTTGAATTTGTTGAGTGTATTCTGCAACTCAAAGGTGTTGTGAGTTTATACTTTATTCTACAAAATCGCTTAATGAACTAAACTGCCCCGTTAGTTGCATAAAGAAAAAGGCTAACACTATTAAAGTCTCGTCTCTTTCGCTTTAGCGTAAATAGTGGAACGTGGAACGCCTGTCATTTTAGCTATCTCATTTACACTTAATCCGTTAGATTCTCTCTCCTGAAACAGCTTCAAAGCCTTTTTAACGTCCTTCTCGTCCTTTCCTTTACGTGTCCCATATGGAGTTCCTTTAGCTTTTGCCCTTTCACGTCCCTCAGTGTCCTATCTTTGATTAAATCACGTTCAAACTCAGCCCCCAGCATAGTAAACATTAGCTTTCCAGATGGTGTACTAAAATCAATCTGTTCTTTGATGAATACTAAAGCTATTCCCCGTTCTCTAGTTCCTTAGCAATCTTTTGTAAATCAAATGTACTCCTAGCTAGTCTGTCTATTTTGTAAACAACCAGCTTGTCTCCTTCCCTTAAAAAGTCTAACGCCTTAATCAGTTCCTCACGATCACTTTTAGCACCACTTTGTTTCTCCATGAATATCTTCTCACAGCCATATTCTTTTAACTTCTCTTCCTGTAAATCTAATGATTGATCAATGGTACTTACTCGTCCGTATTCATAATCACATCCGATGCGTGAAACAACTACCTTTTGGATTTATCTTTTATAGTTTTTGCTATTGCTAAAAAAATGATGATGTTAATATAGAAGTAGCTATTAGAAAAATAGAAAAAATTATAGGAGTGAAGGACAATGAGTGTACATAAAGCCCTTACGTTACATGCTCAAAAACAAAATCAACTTTTTACTAAATTTTCCCTATTAGACCAACAACGTGAAGATTATATTCAAGGAGCTATAGAATTATGTAAGGCTGAAAAGGATTTTACAACAGACCATATTAATCAAATCACTATGCAAATCAATGTTCTTGCAAACCAAAGGCTAATACCTACTCGTAAATTAGTTACCCCAGAAATGGTTCATTCATATGTGGAGTCATTAAAGTAAAATAATTCACTGATCTCTTAGTCGTAAGAAAAAGCACCGAATATCGATGTTAACCCTCGACCTCCTGACACTCATTTTATAGATGAGTGTTTTTTTATGCTCAAATCTCCAAAAATACTCGTTAGTTCTACAAAAAGAAAAATATAGAAAGCTAGTTTACCTTTATCCTGCATATATTCAAATATGGACAAGATAAAGGGTGAATAATTGATGACTAAACAAACTCTTTTTAAAGGAACTATGATTTTAACAGTTGCCGCATTCATTACAAAGATATTGGGATTCGCTAACTTTCCTAAAAAGATGAAAAAAACACATATATATTTATTACACAGTACGAAAACACTACGCTTAATGAACTAACCTGCCCCGTTAGTGCCATAAGAAAAAGCTGCCTTAAAGACAGCTCCAATCTTCAGCTAACGCACCCGTTAGTTTAAGTATAATCATTCACAATCTCTATTAACTTCTCTAAAGTTTTTAAGTTATGTACAAAAACTATACTTTGACATCGCACAAAGTATGGAGATTATTTCAAGTAAAATAAAACTGCCAAGTTGATTTTTAAACTCACTTATTTATTGAGTTCATTAGTTGGAAAAAGTATTCAGGTTTGTGAGTCTTATTTAGGTTATACCACGAATGTAATGTATCTGGTGCAAATACATCTAATTTTTTCAGTACTTCCATCGCAAATTCCAAAGGAGCTACTCCTGATGCAGTAACCAAATTTTCACCAGTTACGACAGGTTCCATCTCATAAAAGTTTTCTCCTTTATAATTAGGACAGACCATTTTAATATACTCTAAGCTATTGCTTGTATGCTTTCTAGAATCTAGATATCCCATATTCGCTAGTCCCTCAGTTGCACCACAAATAGCAGCAACAATAGTGCCAAGCTTTAAAGCCTCGCCAATTTTTTTCAAGATAGATTGATGAATAGCTTCTCCCCAAGTATTCCCTCCAGGTAGAATTACAAGATCTTTACTATCAAAGTTACATTCATCAAGAGAAATATCTGGTTTTATACTTAGTCCCCCCATCGTAGTAATAATTTCTTTATTCGCTCCTACTGTAATTACTTTTAAAGGTGCTAAATCCTTTTTGAAATATCTTCCTGAATTTAGTTCAGCAATTAAATATCCATATTCCCAGTCTGACATTGTATTAAATACATATAGATAAACTTTTTTTATTTTCATCCACTAACACTCCAATCATAATTTTCATAGTTTATTTTTCCACATCAAAAGCTACTCCACCAAAAAGAACGTATGTTCCTTTTGGTGTAATTATATACCATAATTAGCCAATAGTCTATTTCTTATTGAACTATCCTGCCCCTTTAGTTTAAGTACATTTCTTCACAATCTCAAAACGTGCTTTTCAATTAAATGGCCCGATTGCGGAAGATGGAAAAATATGAAAGAGCTGCAAAATGGCTTCTAAGTTATTTTACTAACCTTCCCGTTAGCGCAAGAACGAATAAGAGAAGTGAAAGGATCATATAACAATTTAGTAAATTAGCATTATTATAAAATGATGGCTTTTTTGATGTTATTAATACAAAATATATGTCTTATAAGCACTCCTGGATTACAAAAAAGTGCTTATGGTACTTCAAAGTGCGTACTTCTCAAGTGTGGTTTTTTGATGCAAAATAACAGTGAACAAAGCACAATACAGAAGGAGCTGAAATACTATAAATAATGAATCTCAAACAACACGCAAAGTCGCCTTGGTCGTAGGTGCAAATGGTGTTATCGGACGCAACCTTATTGATCACCTCATTACTCTCCCTGACTGGGACGTGATCGGCGTATCGCGTCGAGGCGGAGAGTCTGTCGGCCGTGTCCGGTATGTGGCTGCGGATCTACTCAATATAGACGACACCCGCGAGAAGCTAAACAGTTTAACTGAGGTAACACACATCTTCTATGCCGCCTATCAGGACCGTCCAACTTGGGCCGAACTTGTTCCTCCCAACCTCGCCATGCTAGTGAATACCGTAGAAACGATAGAACCAATCGCGCCGGGTTTAAAACATGTCAGTTTGATGCAGGGATACAAAGTATACGGCGCACATCTCGGCCCGTTCAAGACCCCTGCCCGTGAGACAGACGCTAACCATATGCCACCCGAGTTCAATATTGATCAGCAAGATTTCTTAGAACAAAGGCAAAAAGGAAAGGCTTGGACTTGGTCGGCGCTCCGTCCTTCTGTAGTCTGCGGTTTCTCGCTTGGAAATCCGATGAACCTCGCCATGGTTATTGCGATCTACGCCTCAATTTCGAAGGAGCTTGGAATTCCGCTACGGTTTCCGGGCAAACCAGGTGCCTATGACAGCCTCTTGGAGATGACAGATGCGGGGCTTCTCGCGAAGGCAACAGTATGGGCGGCGACTGAAGAGCGTTGTGCTAATCAGGCATTTAACATCACTAACGGCGATCTGTTCCGTTGGAATGAATTATGGCCGAAGATCGCTCACTACTTCGGCTTGGAGACGGCGCCTCCGCTGCAGATGTCACTGGACGTTGTCATGGCGGACAAGGAGCAACTCTGGAACAAAATGGTCAAGAACCATGGGCTTGCTCGGCACTCCTATCAAGACGTATCCTCCTGGCGATTCGGTGATTTCGTGTTCTCTTGGGATTACGATTTCTTCGCCGACGGAACTAAGGCCCGCCGCTTAGGTTTTCACGAATACGTCGATACCGAAGCGATGTTTATGAATATCTTCGACGACTTCCGCAAACGTAAAGTTATCCCGTAAACAAAAAGCCGGCCTTGTATATTAGGTCGGCTCCTTATATGTTATGTACGTCTTCAAGCTGTAGATTGGCTAGGACGGTAGCTCTTCCCCCGTACTTTCTCTCTATATGCGAATCCCCCCACCTACACATCAGATGCAGGATCTCCTTTAGACTCCAGCCGTAGTCTGTTAACTCATATTCGACTTTTGGTGGAACCTGATTGTAAGAAATGCGCAGGATGACGCCTTCCTCTTCAAGCTCCCGAAGTTGCTGCGTTAACATTTTTTGAGTAATTGCGGGTATTAAGCTTTTCAATTCATTGTTACGTTTCTTTCCAAATGTTAGATGAAAGAGAATTACGGGTTTCCACTTTCCTCCAATCACCTCCAAAGTTGCCTCTACCGCAGTGTTGTAAATCTTATTAGGATCCTTCATTACACACCTTACCTTCCTTTTAAGAATATTCCGACACAGGTCACTGGTATACATCATATGAATTGGAGCCATTAAATATCCGTCCATCGGTCCATCCTCCGATAAAAACACCTGAAATAACAATACTTACTATCCCAACAATAAGAAAAACTGAAACATTAATAACTCCCCCTTGTTGGCTCTTATGTATTTACATTACATATTATACCGTGGGATTAATTCGGTTTATCATTGAAATTTCTTGCCCCGTTAGTTGCATAAACAAAAGAAGCTGCCCGATGGCAGCCGGCTCTTCAATTAAGCACCCGTTAGTAAAATAAGTACCTTATGGATTGCAATGCACCTATTTGTCATATTATTTTTGTACTTGAATCACTTAATTTCTAAAAATCATTGCTAGCCCACGACTGCATAATTCGTGCGATTTCTTTTTCTAAAACAACGGGCTCGTTTGCGTAATTGTAAATCCCTAAAAACTTCTCTATAGCCTCTGGATGGGAACTGATTAGCTTGTTGACAGCATCCTGTTGTTCAGATATGCGTTCATTCTTCGAAATTTGGCATCCCATGTGAAACCGAACCATAAACTCATCTTCTATTGCCTTTTGATATTCTTCAGACATTTCATTTGATTGATTGGATTGTCTCTTATACTTTAAAAGAATATTGGATAATAAACGTGCTCCACATATAGCATCATGGATACCCTGCGCCATGCCAGGATCTTTAAAACAAACTGCATCCCCAACCAACGCCCATCCTTTTCCCATTCCTTTATACCAGTAATTATCATATCCTAGAATGCCTTTGACCGGTTCTACTAGGTCTGCATTTTTCAAGCGCGCCCCAATTGTTGTATTCGGAAAGTTATCTGTTAAGAAATTGCGTAGACAGCTCTCCGGATTTAATTTCAACCGTTCTATCAATTCCTTATTTTCTAATGGGAAAATGCCGACAATAACATATAAATCATCATTCGTCGGAAAGAGAATGGCTGTGTTATCTTTTATCTTGTATACTTCAAATTTAGGGACATTATCGTGACGAAATCCAGAGAAATACCCGAAATAGATGCCGACTGTTGCCGGAATACTTATTTTGAGTTCACTTTTTACCAGCTTGCGAATAATAGAAGAACGGCCGTCTGCTCCGACTACCAGGCGAGCTAAAAATTCTTGTTTCTCGTTGTTGCCGCCTAAACCTTTCACGCCTATTACTGTTTCGTCATCACGAATGACATCCGTCACACGAAATCCTTCTAAAACGGTTACATTCATTTGAGATTTGGCTTTTTCAAGTAGGATATGATCGAGATAAGTTCTTCTAATACAATAACAACTGTCCTCTCCGTAAACCTCGGGGATGAGGCCTTCTATCACGGTATCCTCAAATTGAAATTTAATATCCCGTACCGGTGGTGCTTTTGTTTCCAATAACTTGTCCAGGACACCTATTTCTCGAAGAAGAGCGACAGTATTATTGAAAAAGGTATGGGTTGATAATGTGTCCCTTGGAAAAGTCGATCGGTCCACTAACAACACATGGAAACCTAACTTAGCAAGATAGATTGCCAGGGTAGAGCCGGCACATCTAGCACCAGTAATGATGACATCATACTTCTTATTCATCGTATCACTCCATTTTTAAGTACAATTATTAACTTGCTTATCCATTACCGGAATTTTAAAGTTAATGCTCCTATGAATTAAAGTAATGAGGGAAATTGATAAGAATATACTACATACATAAATTATGGAAGTTAAAACCAAATAAGTAAAGAGAATTCCAACTTAAAAAGTCGATCTCCTCTACGTTAAGGAATCGACTTTTTTTACTTCTTCTTATAGAACTCCCTCAGTTAATTAAGTATTTCTTACGATTGCTCGCTTATTCTTTTATCCCCCTCTCACTAGAGAATCAAAAGGAAAGTAGTGAAATTATAGCATGTCTTATTCAACCTGCCCCGTTAGTTGCATAAGAAACTCCTATGGCGGCGCTCCGCCGCCACCATCTACTACGAAAATCTAAATTCAAAATAGAGTCTAACCCATTAACCCCTTGACAATAATTGAAAATAACAATACAACCAGGCTGAACTTTTTTTGGTGGATCTTAAGGAAGATACCCTGTATAAGAAACTGGTTGTGACAGTATGGAAGAACCATTTAGTGTACTGCTAGTACGTATACAAAAATTTTTGTAACAAATCCCCTGTCATATGTATTGTTAATCTTTTTTGAGGTGATTTCTCCTATGGAAGCAATGATTGAACGGTGTGCTGGCCTAGATGTACACCAAGAAACTGTAGTAGCCTGTGTATTATTTGGTCCATTAGATAAAAAGCCAAAGACCTCTATTGAAACTTTTTCAACTACAACAACAGGACTCTTGGCTTTAAGTGATTGGCTCGCTACCCTTCAGGTATCCGATGTTGTGATGGAAAGTACCGGAGTCTACTGGAAACCAATATGGAATATACTCGAAGGTTCTTTTCACCTTGTTCTTGCCAATGCCAGACATGTCAAAAATGTTCCAGGGCGTAAAACTGATGTGAAAGATGCCGAATGGCTTGCCAAGCTTCTAAGATGCGGACTTATTGAAAACAATTTTGTCCCACCAGAGGATATTCGTGATTTACGAGATCTTACTCGTTATCGAAAAAAATTGATTCATCATCGCACATCAGAGCAGAATCGCATTCACAAAATCCTTCAAGATGCTAATATCAAGCTAACATCCGTTCTATCAGACATTTTTGGTTTATCGGGACGTCGTATCCTTGAAGCGATTCTAAATGGTGAAAAAATAGAGACCGATGGTCTTCGAAAAATGGTGGATTGGCGAACAAAAGCAAGTATAACTGACATTGCCAGTGCAATTAATGGTCGTATTCGCCGTCATCATCGTGATATGTTGCGTTACCATTGGGATCATATGGGTTATTTAGAACAAACCATAGAAGAATTGGAAAAACAAATCGATCAACTCCTGTCCCCCTATCGTAAGGAAGTAGAATTATTGGATGGTATACCTGGTGTGAACAAAGCTGCCGCAGCCACTTTTATTGCGGAGATGGGTGTTGATATGTCCGTATTTAAGTCAGCTAAACATCTTGCCTCTTGGGCTGGTGTGAGTCCTGGAAATTACGAAAGTGCTGGTAAAAAAAAAACGAGTAAAACCACACAAGGAAATAAAGCTTTAAAAACAATGGCCGTAGAATGTGTATTAGCAACATCAAGGCAAAATAATCGAATTGCTTCACATCGAAAAAGGATTACTAAACGACAGGGGAAAATGAAGGGACGAATCGCATCTGCCCATTTACTATTAACGATTACTTACAACATCTTAAAAACAGGAGAACCTTATCATGAACTAGGCTCAAATTACCTTGAAGAAAAACAAAATAACAAAGAATTAAAAATGATCGAATACCTAAAAAAGAAAGGCTATACAATCGCTCCATCTGAACAACAAACTGCATAACTTAAATAACAACATAGTACATTTACCCCCATCAAAAAAATGAGAATATGGAGGGTTTATTTTAGCATGGCTTTTTTACTATTGTGTTTTCATACAAAATGAGCTGCTGATCAGCTCCTGTTAAAGAAGTAAACACCCGTTAGTTATATAAGCAACCTCGATAAGTTAAAAAAACAAACACTTTCTACCTAAGGAAAGGTTTGTTAGATAAGACTGATTATTTTAATTTAAGTATTATTTTTCCTTTTGCTCTTCCCGTCTCTGCATACTCCAATGCTTTTTGGGCATCTTCGAAAATAAAAACTTTATCAAGTGTAGGCTTAATTACTTCTGACTCTAACATTTCTGTTAAAATTTTTAACTGCTCTCCACTATGCTTCATAAAAAGAAACGTGTATTGGACATTATGTTTTTTTTCTAGCTTCGTAAGTTTATAACTTGCAATGGAAAATAAGGTTTTTTTTAATGAACTAAATCCGTTTTCTTTAGCAAAGCGACCATTCGGGATTCCAGATATAGAAACAAT
Source organism: Peribacillus sp. S4 (assembly GCF_046715815.1). Taxonomy (NCBI): domain Bacteria; kingdom Bacillati; phylum Bacillota; class Bacilli; order Caryophanales; family Bacillaceae; genus Peribacillus; species Peribacillus sp. S4. The sequence continues at coordinate 4,787,826 of NZ_CP175708.1, forward strand.
CTTTCCTCCTTTTTTTAATGTTACAAATGATTTCTCTAATGTCGCCCCCCCAATGGTATCAAGAACTGCGTTGTAGTCACGAATCGAATGTTCGAACTTTTCTTTCTTGTAATTAATAACTTCGTCAGCGCCAAGAGATCTCACCAAATCAGTACCATCACTAGCTGTAGTTGCGACAAAAGCACCCATATGTTTTGCAAGTTGGATAGCAAATGTTCCTACTCCCCCTGAACCTGCATGTATTAATATTTTATGTCCTTTTTCAATTCGCAGAATATCATGCAAAGCTTGGTAGGATGTCAATCCGATTAGAGGGATGGAGGCGGCTTCTTCAAAACTTAAATTTTTAGGTTTTAATGCAATATCTTCTTGGTTAACAGAGATATATTCAGTAAAAGTTCCCATTTTATTTGCTCTAGGTCGACCATATACCTCATCACCGACTTTAAACTTCGTGACACTAGTACCTACTTCAACAATTTTTCCAGAAAAATCATTTCCTAAAATTAACGGCATCTTGTATTTCAATAATAATTTTAATTCACCTTTTCGAATTTTTGTATCAAGAGGATTTATACTTGCCGCATATATCTCAACTAACACCTCATCATTATTTATTTTGGGCATAGGGAAGTCTAAAAAATTTGGATTTTTACCGTAGTTTTCAATTGCTAAAGCTTTCATTATAATCCTCCACATTTTTATTTAACGCACATGTATCTTTTCATAACGAACCCTAAGAAAAAAGATTATGAATATCCCTGGATGGGATATTCATATTAAATAAATTATTTTAAGAAAGGATAATCTGTATAACCTTCTTTTCCCCCTGCATAGAGCGTGTTTTTATCAGGTTCGTTTAGGGGAACACCTGATTGAATCCGTTCTGCAAAGTCTGGATTAGCTAGTACCCAAGTGCCTACTGTGACAATATCTGCAAGATTATTATCTACATCAGACGAAAGTTGATCTAGAGGACGGCCTGGACGGTTAACAAGAAGTGATTGATCCCAAAGTTGACGCACATCTTTTAGGAATTGCTCGTTTCCGAAGTGCATTAAATGCAGATATGCAAGGTTAAGCTTATTTAATTCACTTATTAAATAGCGATACATCTCAAGGCTATTTTCCCCCTCATCAATGCCTTGCAGTGTTCCTTGAGGAGAAAAACGGATGCCTGTTCTTTCTGCTCCTATTTCATCAACAACTGCTTTAGCTACTTCAATAGCGAATCGAGAACGCCCCTCAATCGTACCACCGTATGCATCTTGACGATGATTGGAGTTTTCACTAAGGAATTGTTGGATCAGATAACCATTCGCTCCGTGAATTTCAACTCCGTCTGCACCAGCTTCAATTGCTGAACGTGCTGCTAAACGAAACTCATTGATAACATCTTTTATCTCAAGCTCACTCAATTCTCTTGGTGTTGGAATTTCTTTCATTCCTTCTGCAGTGAAGATTTCTACACCAGGTGCAATAGCTGACGGTGCAACTGCTTGGCGGTGGTGAGGTGTGTTATCAGGGTGTGATACACGTCCCACATGCATAAGCTGAACAAAAATATGACCGCCTTCACCATGAACTTTAGAAGTTACTTTTTTCCACCCTTTAATATGATTTTCTGTATAAATTCCAGGTGTATTAGTGTAACCTTGCCCATCATCTGAAGGTTGGGTTCCTTCGCTTATAATTAAACCGACTGAAGCACGCTGACCATAGTACTCTGCTATTAAATCGCTCGGTGTACCATCTGGTAAAGCTCTGTTTCTAGTCATCGGAGCCATTCCTATACGATTTTTCAAGTCAATGTTTCCGATACGAACTGTTTCAAATAATCTGCTCATATGAATACTCCTTTTTAATAAGAATTAGAATCAAGGAATGAATTTACGTGTTCTGCAAATAGTTCTGGAAATTGAAACAGGTGCCCGTGACCAGAATCAGGATATATGATCAGCTGTGCTTTGGGTAATTTCTCTGTTAAGATATAACTGTTTTTAGTCGGTACCATCACATCATTAACACCATTAGTAACAAGTACAGGGTGTTTGATGTTTTGTAACCATTCATAATCATGATTGGATTTTTGTTTAGCCCATTTTGCAATGGCTTGTAATTGTGCCTCTTTTACTTGTTCTGAACTGTTTACTTTTTTCTGATTAAAAATTCTTTGTAGTGAAGCCATTCCTGCAGATTTACTTGTTTCGGTTTGTCCGTAGAAAAAGAACATAAAATCATTTATTCCATCTTCTTCCGTTCCGCCGTGACGATTCATTCTTTCCAAAATTTCTGGATTTGGATTAATACCAGATTCAGGCGAAGTACCTGCCATAATAATTTTTCTTACTAAATCTCCCTCTTGTAAAGCTAGCTCTTGTGCAACCATGCCACCAATGGAAAAACCAAGAATGTCAACTTGTTCTAATCCAAGAGCTTTTATAAATGTTGCTGTATCTTTTGCCATATCCGCAATTGTAGTAGGCGTTAGTCCATCGGTCTCACCAACCCCTTTATTGTCAAACAAGATTACTGGGCGTGTATTTGCAATAGGTTCAAGCATGTTTGGATCCCAGTTTTCCATCGTTCCTCTAAAGTGAACAAGAAATACTACTGGTATACCATCTTGTGTACCAAATTTTCTATATGCGTAACGAACTCCATCTGCTTCAATAAATTGTGATTCTGTTGGTATTTTAAAGTTAGTCATTATTGTGTTCCTCCTTAGAAATTTAAAAACGGTTTTATAAGTATGCAATATGATGGTTTGTTTCATGTTATTTTTAGAATGAACGTTCTAGAAAGGGTAAAAAAAAGAAAGCTAGTCCAACACTGAAAGTGCTAGAGTGATGATGCCTTCTAATTCTTTTTTATTGTAATTAGTTTTTATTAGTACTCTTATACCTACCAAATTGTTGTGTAAGAAACGAGATGTGTTATCAGAATCGATTTCTTTTGATAGCTCTCCACTAGTCTGGCCCCGTTTTATAAGGTTATTAAACATATCTTCAGTACGGTTAAACATTTTTGTAACTATGCGTCCAATTTCTTTGTCCAGCAAAGATAATTCTATGGCTGCATTTACTGATAGACAACCTTTTGGGTATTGTTCAATGGAATTCAGTACGAAAATAAAAACATCACGTATCGTCTGTTTAATGGATGAAGTGCTACTAATTATCCTTTCCATCTCATTGACGATGAGCTCTTCATAGTGATTAAGGGAAGCTAAAAACAATGAACGCTTGTCACCAAATGTATCATATATACTCCTGCGGTGTATTCCCATATGATCCACCAAATCTTGCATGGATGTTTTTTCATAACCCTGTTCCCAGAAAAGCTCCATTGCTTTTCTTAATACTGCTTTTTCGTCAAACTCTTTACTTCTAGCCATTTTATTTCTCCTTTAAAAAATCCATGAACCAATACTAACAAAAACAAACGTCATAATCCATTATAGAATGAACGTTCTAAAATAAACACATGAATTTCAAACCATGATTAAATAATACCCTTTTTAGAACGATTAGTAAAGAATTATAACTATCCAATAATCCCCAACACATTTGCTGCATACCACAATGTTATCCTTTAACTTTCACCTAGGGGTACCGCCAAGCATTTCTTTATTCGTTTAGTTTCTTCAGGATTGTTTTCTTCCACTGTACAATTAATGGATCAAACTCTTTCACATGCACTCATACCAAATAAACAAGAAACAGCAATTAGAAAAAACATCTGAGCCCTTACTCAACCAAACTGCCCCGATAGTTGCCATAAGAAAAAGCTGCCTAAAAGACAGCTCCGATCTTCAGCCAACGCACCCGTTGTTTATCTGTTTAAATTTGAAAGGATTGAACCAAACATTCTTCATTATCGACAATTTGCTTTTTTTCTTCAAAATCTATATTTAGCTCACTGAAAATCTTTCTCCAAAATATAACAGCAGGGATATTATTGGCTAATTGAACAACAAAGTAACTACCTTTTTTTTGTTTAAACAATTCCTTTAATAATGATATTGCAGCACCTTTTCTTCTATATTTTTTCAAAAAGTATGGGGTTAATCCTTCCTCCTTCCAAATTAATTCAAATGAATCAAATTCAAATGAGCCATCTGTTGATATGTCTAAACCCTCGGTAAACTCCGAAAGGTCATGTAAATAAAGGGAATATAAATTCTGAAGAATATGCTTTTCATCTTTGGAAACGGGGTTAAATGAAACAGTCATTGTTATCCCTCTTTTACCATTTATTAAGCTCTTACTTCATTAAGTTCGATATAAACTTCCATTTGTCCTTCATGAACTCCCCTGCCACCATTAGTTGCATAAAGAAAAAGCTGCCTTAAAGACAGCTCCGTGGAATAAGGGTTAATGATTTTTATTTGCATACATTCTTGCCATTGCCGAAGGTGAAAATTTAATTCTATATTTCCCTTCAAGTTCTTTCTTAATTTTATCCGTTAAAGTTAAGCCTTGTTTATTGTGTTCTTCTTCAAGTTCAATCCCATTAGGAAGCAATTTATCTTCATCCCAATCAATCCATTCACCATACCTATTTACCCATTCAATCAATTCATTTGTTAACGTATTTGAAATTAGACCTATATCCAAGTTACAACCACATTGATTGCACCATATAGGATCCGCCCCAACATCTCCTTCAACTTTCAACTCATATGTTTCTTTTTGTTCACAAAAACATTCCATATTATTTTCTGACTCCTCTACTACACGCTTTTTTATAATATTTTACATGACTTTTGTTAAAGTAACCTATCCTATTAGTTCAATAAGAAAAGCGATTCTTATTAAAGAATCGCTGAGTTTGTAGATAACTATCATCCGAAAAATTGAGGGAACGTCAGGCCTTATCCCTTATCCCTTTTCGATCATGTAAAATTTCTTGAATGATTTCAATATGAACAAAAGACCATGATCTTTCATGAAAGTGAAGAAACACACTTATGGAAAGAATGGAAATATATATTATACTAAAGACGACCCAAAGCAAACTCCCATCTTTAAAAAGGAAATCTTGCAATTGATTTGAAAACAGAAGAAAAAGCCAAGGCCCAGAGGATATTATAATAGGAATGATCCCCGATCCGTTTTTCTCTTTTATCATACAATAATAAACTTTTTTTAACGTATCGCTATCAATCGAACTATAAAAATTTTGAATTTCTTCCACTTCAATCAGTTTCTTCATCCCTTTGAAAGAACGGTCTTTGTTTGATGCTTTTTTTAATTGAAGATAAATTTTATGAGCATCTCCCCGTAATGAAAACATATATCTGATCTTTCCCCCCTTCCAAAAAACTCCTTACTGAAAGGTTTTGTAATACTCCGCAATTTTATGTAGTCTTTGTCTTTTACAGTATCTACTTAAGGGGATACATACGAATCATTCTAAAAATCCAGCTCGTAATAAAAATCTAAAAAGACCATAATCATCGATGATTATGGCCTTTTAGGTAACGAAAAGAGAACCGTTTTATTTAGTTTCAGATTCATTTTTGCCCGTATCATCAGCTAATTGTTCAAATGAAGGGACCTTACCATGTGGATTCTGCGATTGTTTACGATCTTTCCATTGGCGTTCTTGCTGTCGCTTAGATTGAGTCATCTAAATAAGCTCCTTTATATAAAGTTAAGTAAAAAGTTTGAAGCACGATAAGCGTACTCGAGCAGGCATCAATGCATGCCTTTCCACTCACCCTGATTTTTAGATGCTTTTTCTTTTTTTGCTTTATTTTTATGTGCTTGATTGGCATTTGCACTGCCGAATTCTTTAGAGAATTCAGAATCAGTTTTGCTTGAATCAAACCCTTGTTTGTTTTTTTGATCTGCACCATTTTTCTTTGTTCGTTTTGCCATGTATACCCCTCCTTCTTATCTTTAGTATGAGATTTCAAAGAAGAAATATACTCCGAATAAAACCGGCAGTAGCATGAATCCGTCATGTAATTCGGGTAAATAATAAAGTGAATAATGAGTCCGTTTTTAACCGTTCGTGCAGTACCATCCAAAATAAAATGGCCTTATATGTGATTTTTTTAATTCTTTTCATCATTTCTGCCATTTGTTTCGTATTTGGCTGATTTCCTTCATTATTTATCAATGATGCACTTTCAAGATAAGTTATATGAGTGTTTTGGTCATTATAAAGTCCGTTTGTTCTTCATCCCCCATATAAAAAGAGTGGGCTCCAGTTTGAACAAACCCAATTTTCTTATAAAAACCAATGGCATTTTCATTTTTTTCCCATACGCCCAGCCAGATTTTCTTTTTATTACGTTCCATCGCCATGTCCATTGCTTTATTTAGCAGACACTTACCAAGCCCATGTTTTTGAAATTTGTTCTTTATATAAATCCGCTCGACTTCAAGTGAATCATCACCCATTTCTTCAGTCTGAGCATCATTGGTATTGACCTTTAAATATCCAGCGACTTCATTATTAAAATAAACAAAATAGAATTGCGAAGAAACATTGGCTAATTCTTTTTCTAATTGGTTTAAGTTAAATGCCTTTTCCAAATAAGCATTCATATTTTCGGGTGAATTCTGATGCTTAAATGTCTCATTAAATGTTTCATAACTAATTTCTTGAAGAATGCGTGAATCGTCTAGGGTACACTTTTTAATATTTGTAGTCATTTAAATATGCCGCTCCTTTATATAATCAATAATTTCTCTTGTTTCCCTTTTTTACAAATTCCCAGTCTTTCTCTACATTTTTTCTTACTTTTTGAAGAAGATCGGAAATGGTTTCTACTTCTCTTTCCGAAAGTCCCTCTAATGCAACGGTATTGGAATAATCATTTTCTCTTTTTATAAAAGGATAAATACTTTTTCCTTTCTCCGTTGGAAAGAGCTTTTTAATTTTTTTGTTGTGTTTATCTTCTTTCTTTTCAATAAAGCCATTGATTTCAAGTTTTTTTATAGCACGAGCTGCTGTTGTTCGATCTACTTTTATCATCTCAGCTAACTTTTCCTGAATCATTCCTGGATTTTCACATATTCGCACAAGGTACAAATACTGCCCTTTTGTAAGGTCATGTTCTTTAAATTCGATATTGCTTATGGAATCTAATGCCCTTGCTATCATTCCAATTTCACGAAGAATTTCCTTCATAATGAACTCCTTAGCGCGTATTTTGTTGCAAATGCAATAAAAATGACCTATATTTAATTTAACGTAATTTTGTTGCGTTTGCAACAAAAAAAAGGGGGGCGGTATAGTGAAATATGTTTTTTATGTATTAGGAATTTTAATATTAACCCTTGGTATTTCTTTCACTATACAATCAGATCTTGGGACTTCACCTTTTGATGCACTTTTGGTGGGGCTATCCATAAATGCTGGGCTTACTGTGGGAAGTTGGGAAATCATAATAGCTTTGATCTTGATATGTTTTAATTCATTTTTAAAAAGGCAAAGACCAGAAGTTTTGGGGTTGTTAACAGCATTTATAACGGGTATCGGGATTGATATGTGGCTTTTTATATTGCACAATTTGATAACACCTGAACTATGGTACAGCAAAGTTATTTGTTTTGGAATCGGCTTGGTTGTTATAGGATTAGGAACGGCAACATATTTACACACAAATTTTGCACCGATTCCAGTTGACCGATTAACATTAATCATACAAGAATTAACGAAAACAAATATATTTTTTTCGAGAACAGCCATTTACCTTGCATTCTTGATAATGGCAATGATATCAAATGGACCAATTGGCGTTGGAACTTTATTAACCGTTTGTTTAGGCGGGCTAATACTCAATTACTTTATGCCATTTACTGAAAAAGTACTAGACCGCATATTAACACACCCTAGTACATCACCGAATTATGATAAAGATAAAAAACATTCAATATAGAATGATTTTTATCTTTATTGCTCAACTAACCTGCCCCTAAAAAGACTGCCAGCGATGGCAGCCAGATTTTAAAAGTAACGCACCCGTTAGGGAAAGAACAAGTACTATAAAACTCTTTTATAAGCAAGATTACGGATCAAAAAATCCAGGTGAAAAGAGCGTAAACTCCGATTAATGCAAAGAGAATTGTTAATATGATTATTGAGAAGCAACCCAAACTAACCAAATTATCTTTCAATCGATCGTCAGGTTGTTCCAGCAGACTCTCTTTCACTTTATTTTGTATAGGTGAAATTACCTGATCCAATTCCAGTTCTATTAAAATTTCACTATCACCTTTAAATTTCAGAGCTCGTGCTATTCTGAAAGGATCGTTTCCCATAGATTTTTCGAACAAAATGCACGCTTTTACCATCTCTGATGTCTTATTCTTTTCTAAATACCAGTAACGACCTGCCATTGAAGGGTATTTCAATGCAAAATAGATGTCCCCAAGCTTTCTGCGCAGTTCTAACTCATTAGGATAGGTCGAAATTAAACCGTGTAGCCTATCCCTTGCTTTCCCTAAATCATTTTTTTCAATGTCCTCTTCTATCTTCTTAATCGTTTTAACAGGTATCTTTTCTATACAAACACCTCATATATTTTCTTTATAGTCTTTATTTCTAGATCGTTCAAAATAGTTCCTTCTCCAACAACCTGCCCCTATAGTTACATAATCCAATCTTCAATTTTTACTCCCATGGATTTTCATACTTATTTCTAATTTTATCGACTTTAGTATATTCGCAAATGGTATCTTTGCCTGATGAATGGACTTTCATCGTATTTTTTTCGACTATAATAGTAAGGTTGTCAGAACCGCCACCATAATCAAATTCGTAATCATTGCTCTCAATTTGCCTTGGACTCTTGAATTTTGAATTTCAAAATTATTTTAAGGTAAAGGATTTTCGACAAACACTCTTATCTCCACCTGAATTTTTCCATTCTCCTTTCCAAGATAGTGCTTTTTCTTCACCACACGCAGCTAATACTAAAGCAGACATAGCTGAGATCATTAAGGCTTATGTAGAGTTAACACGATCTGTGAAGGACAACAACCCGAATTCAATAAGGAATACGGGCAGAATCATTAAGAACAGAACTATCTATTTTTACGATTCATTGCCGTCACCTTTTTTCATGTTAAAAGTCTTGATTCCACGTGATGTAGGAGGCAGCGGCCTTTGATTATTGCCTTCCCTTTTTAAATTATGAGTGGAGCTTATAAATTTGGGTCTGTCTTTAAACGCCCATATTGGTCTCCTGAAGAATGTATCTCCTAGTCCTTCCGGGTTAAGTGGAGCAAGTGGTGACATATAAGGAACTCCGAATGAACGTAGGCTACATAAATGAACTACGACGACAAAAAGGATGAGAATCACACCATATAAACCCATTATGCCTGCGCAAATGATAAATACGAACCGCAGCAAGCGAGCCGAAATTGTAATGGCATAGGAAGGGGTCGCAAAACTTGCAATGGCGGTGATTGATACGATGATGACCATCGCCGGTGATACAATGCCAGCCTCAACGGCAGTCTGCCCAATTACAAGAGCACCAACAATGGACATAGTTGAACCAATCGCTTTGGGCATCCGTATGCTTGCCTCTCGTAAGAGTTCGAATATAACTTCCATCATGAATGTTTCGATAACTGCCGGAAAAGGGACCGTTTCCCGTTGTGCTGCAATAATGACGAGCAACTTAGTCGGAATTATTTCCTGATGAAACGTTGTAGCTGCCACATAAAGAGACGGGGTAATTAGCGATATTAAAAAAATTAAAATACGTAAAACACGTATAGATGAGGCTATATCAAATCGGGCAAAGTAGTCCTCGATAGATTGAAAGAACTGAATAAATAACGCAGGCACCAGCAAGACAAAAGGTGTTCCGTTTACAAAAATGGCTACTCTTCCCTCAAGGAGATTGCCAGCGACCTTATCAGGTCTTTCTGTATAGTCAATAGTGGGGAATGGGGTCATGACCTGGTCTTCTATCAATTGTTCAATATATCCGGATTCAAGAATGCTATCAATATTTATTCCTTTTAAGCGCTTTTTAACCTCCTCGACGATTCCTGCTTTGGCAATTCCATTTATATACATGATGGAAACATCCGTCTTTGTCACCGTCCCAATTTTCATCGGCTCTATCCATAAATCCGGACTTTTAATGATGCGGCGTACCAAGGCTATATTTATCGCATTCGATTCCGTAAATGCTTCTCTTGATCCGCGGACCACTGAATTTGTGCTAGGTTCCTGAACGGAACGCCTTTCCCCCCCTTTTGTACTTGCAACCAATGCCATGTTTATTCCGTCAACAAAAATGATGCTATCCCCTGATAATAATGACAAAAATAACTTTTCCCATTCTGTGATGGTTTCTACACCGCCAAGTGAAACCACATCCTCAGAGATCACCTCCAGCACTTCATGTGGAAGCAGCTTTTCTTTTAGTTGAGGATTTTTCATGATGGATTCAATCAAAAAGTCTGTAACGCTTTGACTGTCTATCAGACCATGTACATACAAAATGATCACTTTAATCTCAGGATTTTGACTCGTCTTCAACGTTCGGAAAATGATATCTGGGCTATTTCCCGTTTTTTCTTTCACGATATCCACATTGGCCTTTATATAGCTGTCAATATATTGGGGTATTTTACTTTTAGATTGACCTTTTACGTCCGTTTCTTGCTTATCAGGTTTTTCCCTTTGTCCTTTTTGTTTAAAAAAAGAAACCATAGCACCGACCCTCGTTCTTTCCTTTTTCGTTCTAATTTGTCCAAAAATTGTTCTTTAGGATAATTTAACGAAAGTATAACCACACGTGGTAAATGAAATTTTCATCAATACGATAGCTCCATAAAAATCATTTAGCATTCTTAATATATTTTTTTGATTTTTTGTAGGAGCAGCTCTCTACGTTTTATTTTTTAATAATATGCTCTTACAATTGATGGTTATACAAGAATCAAACTTATAATAAACTGCGCTTGCTGTACTAAGCTGCAAGAAACTACAGATGGCAGCCGGATCTCCATTAAAAAAATCAGCTTCCTTTACTACGGTTATTTTTTTCCCTGTTGAACTAGCCTGCCCCTTTAGCTCCATAAGAAAAAGCTGCCTTTTTAGACAGCTCCACCTTCAGCTAACGGCCCCGTTAATTTAGTACTATTCTTCACAAACTACCAGCTGGTTCATTAAGCTGAAATAACATTCTGTTGACGAAATTGTTGAATGGTCAATGTTTTTGGTTCTCTTTATTAGATAGGTATTCCGCTACATCTTTTGGAACTTTAAAATACAAATGCAGTTTCTTGGTTCTAAGTTCGATATAAGGGCTATCTTTATATGTAATAATTGTAGCAATTTGTTTAAGTCCCTTTTCATCTGTATTTGGCTCTCCAAGTTTGACTGTATCTTCTTGGTACATCTTATAAATATACTCCTTAGTTGAAGGCGTATCTACAATACGCCATTTATTAATTTCAAGTGTATTAACAAATTCATTTACTTCATCTTGATTGTCTATAACGCTTAAAACCAATTCTGGATTTTCTTCTGACGATACTTCTATCTTTTCGGATTTATCAAGCCCAGGGTCTCCTTTCAGATCTTTTTTTTCATTGCTACACCCGAATAAAAGTACAGAAACAAATATAAATATCATACAAACTTTTTTCATCATTGCCTTTCCCCCTCAAAGAATCAAAACCATACACTCACTGTCTCAATATATCTGAAATTCATTATCGGAATTGATGATTATTTTATTGTTATTTTTTAATGTAATCTCAAGAGGAAATATGGCAGATGTTTTATCGGAGAATATCCACCTTCTCCCAGGTTGGGCTAATATAATAAATACTCCATTCCTTCTTTCACCCATGAAATTAAGGGAATTTTTACTTATTGTATGATTGTCGCGCTCGTACACACCAATTTCCTTTAATTTTTCGCTCACACTTATAGTGTCTTCTACAATTAAACCTATTTCACTTATGTTTAAAATGCTTTTAACCGAAAAAGGCTCCATACTATCTTCAGCAATTCCATATCTTGAAATAAATTCTACTATATTACCAGAAGGATCATAGAAATAAAGAGCATGGGCAGGTAAATGTGCAAAATTAACTTCATCTTCCCCAACTTCAACAAGTAAACTCACTCTTTCTTTTGCCCACGATTTTGCCTCATTAAATTTGTTAGCCGGTATGTTAAAAGCAAAGTGATAATAGGGGTCACCTTTTACTTCTTTTGTTGTAAACTCCATTTCACCTGTGCCAATACCCATTCGGAAGCTATTCTTATCTTCATTAATTAAAGAAAAACCTAACGTTCCAATATAGAAATTTTTCATTTGCATTAAATTTTTAGTCTGTAAAACAATCGATTTAATTTCCATTGAGAATAACACCTTCCTTGTATATCTAATATTAAGTAAGTCATCTATAAAACGTACTGACATTCTGATTAAATCATAATTATCATTCAGAGTAAATTTATTCTATTTTTACCTACATATACCAACCTAACTCATTGTTGCTTTTGTAATCTCGCTTATTGATTCCCTTTAGCTGCATACGAAAAGGGGCTGATGACAGCTCCTTTATAATGTAGTAAAGCATCTGTTAGTTCATTAAGAAAAGCATTTCTAATTAAGGAATTGCTGAGACTGTAGACAAATTTGAAGAAATCGAGTTTGCCTCCCGTTTTTTTATGGCTTGTACAATTTGCAGCGGATTTCCGCTACAGGCACTCGCTTTCCGCGGGAGTCTCGCACCTTTGTCTCCAATCAACTTTGTTATAGCATTTATATAGAAACCATACCTGATGAGCTGAAGGTGTTAGTTTGGGAACTTCATTTAAAATCAATTAGTACTCTTGAACCTTTTTGTAAATAATAAGAGTGTTAAACATAAATTGAGGAGGAATTGTATGCAGCAGAATCAACCAGCTAAAGGGAACTCGGGCTCCATTATGAAACCGGAATTTGCCGGAACTGATGCACAAAAAGTAAAACAACAAATTCAAAAAGATGTAAGCGAAGGACAAGGTGCAATGACTTCCCGAGAGGCAGGAGCAATGCGCGATTAAAAAAGCGCCCGTCAACAATCGGGCGCAACAACATATTTTTAACCCCGTCCTATAGAACGGGGTTATGCTTGTTTAAGCTTTTAAAATTAAATAACTTTGTGAGAAATTAGGATATCCCTTCAAAATGCCAGGCAGTGGTCGGTGTATTCTATAATAAATTATAGTCTAACCTTAACCTCAGTACCGTCCTTAGCTCTGACATCAACTAGCACGATCCCTTTATAATTTTTCAGTTCCTTGACGATAGGCTTTAGCATATTTTTGTCTATATGCGGAAAGGTAAAGTCCAGTTTTTTTCTTTCGAAGTGTTCTTTTGTCCATTTGTTTACATTTTGCTGAAGAAATTTTGAAGATAAAATGGAAATAACAATATTTAAAATGGCATAAGGAACTGGGATGGTAAACCGAACGTCTTTTGCTTTCACTTTTACATACATCATAAACAACCCACTAATCAATGATGACTGAAACGGTATCCCCGTTTGCCGATTTAATATCAACAATTTGGCCATCTAATTCGTTTTCGATTGCCTCCATGATAAGGCTTATGTCTACATCTTTAACGTATTTTTCCGATTGAGGAATACTCGCTGCGATGCTGTGTCCAGCCATTAATACTACCTTGACCAGTTTTATAGGCAAGTTGACCGTGACGTTATCACTTTCGGCTGATACAACACGAATTTTTAATGTTTTATCTAAATATTTTGTCGGTTTTTCCAAAAGCTTATTACCTGTCTCTTCTTTCTCTTTTAAGATTTGAATCAGTTCAGATCCCTTATCTGCGTCAATTTTCCCTTCTTGAACCATTGTTAACACTCTTGTTATTTCCTCTTTCATGATAAATTCCTCCCTATTCCTCTTTTAAGAGCTTAATGGCTTCTTCTGGTGTGATTTCGCCATTTTCCAACATGGTGACAACCTTTTTCTCGTCTACTTCATTTTTCTTCTTCTGCACATATCCAAGGGATGAAATGATGTCTGTTAGCTTGCCTCGAACCGTGGGATACGAAATCCCCAGCTCCTTTTCAACTTCTTTGATATTCCCTCTGCATGTTAAAAATACTTCCACAAAATGAAGCTGATCCTTTGATAAGGATGCCAGCTTAGATAATTCAAACTCATTTTCAATCGTAGTGTGGCAATGAGAGCACTGCAACTTTGTAATTTTCAATGTTTTACTGCAGACAGGACACTCTGTGATTACTTTATAAGCCATAATGGAATGCAATTCCTCCCTTTTAGTTGATTCGATTATATAACAATAAATTAAAAATATAAATACATAAATTAAATTATTAAACTAAAAAAATCAATAATATTAATTTGTTATTTAACATTATTGATTTTATATTCAACCCAAGTATTATATTTACCATAATGGTTAAATTGAACAAGCGTAACCCCGCCCAAATTTTGAACGGGGTTACGCTTGTTTTCAAATGATGGCCTTTTTTAAGGTACTAACACAGGTGTTGCAATAAATGGGCAGCACCTCAATATTCTATTCCACCCACTTTTTGTAGAGGGCATCAAATTTACCCTGGAGCTTCATTTCATCCATCCACATTTCCAAGTAGCTTGCATAAATGAAATCACCTCTTGGGATCATATAACCTTTTTCACTGTTTGTGAAAGGCTTGTCGGTTTGAGTCGCATGCAATCTTGAATCAGCTTTTGCATATAGCATTGCTTCTACTGTGTCAGTGATCATAACATCATACGTACCTTCTGCTACAAGATGTGGGATATCAAGGTTGTTTTCTACAACCGTTATGTTAGCATCGCTTAGATACTGACGGACAAATTCTTCGTTTGTTCCGCCTGGATTTACGCCAATGCGCACAGAAGGCTTGTTGATATCTTCAATGGTCAGATACTTGTCTTTATCTTCCTTGCGAATCAAAGGCACCTTACCAAATGAAAGGTAACCTTGGGATACATAAGCGCTTTTTTGTCTGGCAGTGTTGCGGGTCACACCGCCCACAGCGATATCAAATTTGTCCGCTTGCAGGTCTTTCATCATCGTAGGCCATGTGGTAGCGACAAATTTCACCTCTACACCAAGATCTTTGCCAAGCTCTTTGGCAGCGTCCGCGTCAAAGCCTTCATACTCATTCGTTTCCGGGTTCAAATAGGTAAATGGTTTGTAGTCCCCCGTCATTCCTACCCGGATGTATCCACGTTTGATAATTTCATCAAGCTGGGAAGACTCCGCTTTTTTCAAATGCCCTGGTGCATTATTAGCTGCCGGTTCAGCCGAGACGTTTTGCGAGGAGATCAGGTCATGACTGACATACCCAGTACCTAGCAAGGATAAGCTGATCACTCCAGCCATCAGTGTTTTTTTCCAATTGTTAAACATGTGATTTCCCTCCGTTTTTTGCTGTATTTTTAATTAATCCATCAATTAGTAAAAATACAACAAAATAAGAGAATCACCTTCAAAAAACAAACATTTTTCCACAATTAATAGAAAAAGGACTACGCATATTAGTCATATCTAAAATGTGCAGTCCTCATTTAATGGTATCTAGTTATGGACCATAAAAAATCATAAATAGCATGAGAAATATATTTAATGCTAACAATATCTTACCAAAGTGATTTTTTATAGCTAAAACAGAAAATACAATAGAAATCAAGAATGAGAAAATGGCTATTTGGGGTGTAAAATACACAAAGTCTAAAATGCCTGACATAGAAAAAAACAAAAGAAAAATGCTAATAAATAGAAATATCATTAAAAATATTAATGCTATCGTGATATAAATAAAAATCCTGAGTTTTTTCAAATGTTGTTTCTCATAACTATTATCAACCATTTTTCCCTCCTGATATTAAGTTTGTTTAATCATTAAAATTAACCTTTACCGAATACTATTCTTTAGCTGATCATTAAATACCTTCTACTAATCTGCCCGATGCTTTCATAAGAAAAAGCTGCCTAAAGACAGCTCCAGCCTGCAGCTAACGCACCATTCGTTCAACAAAACTCGTTTTTTACCGTGATCAGTTTATAGCTGCTTTTATGACAGCTCCGTTTTATCATTGGTGGGAAATCCGTTATTTCCTTAACGCTTTGCTGACTTTCCTTGCAAAAACTAATGGATCATCAACAGCTTCGATATTAACGTAAACCAAATTCGGTTTATCGAAAAGCCACTCATTGTGTATGGATGAAACTATTATTCCTTGTTTAAGAATGGAAGCAACAAAATTCTCGACTTCTTTTTGCAAGAGTGCTACCCTGCCTAGGCACAATGCCCGTCCAGTATGATTATCTCTGGATTCAAATGAGAAAGAAGAAGTTACTCCAAAACGTTTCCCTAAAATTTTCACTTTGAGTTCATTTCGATTTATGGTTGCCACACATTTGCCACCCGCAAATCCTTCTTGGCCGCCGATAATCTTAGCAAACTTTTGACAAATCAATTCATCATTAGATGCCAATCTATTCATCTCCTCCCTAGTCTTAATAGGATATGAATTAATGAATAAATCCGAAACGGATATATATCTATTTTGAAATAAGAATTATGCTGAATACTCATATCTTATTCAAACTATCCTGTAAGAAAAGGGCCGATCATCACAGCTCACTAATTAACGAACACCCGTTAGTTCTATAAGACTTACCGCAGATTGGACACAGACTGTGAATAAAAATATTTAAAGAAAACAGGAGAATCAACTGCCTTTTTTGAATATAATCTTTGAACTAAAATAAGTAGGGAGACGGTGCAGTGAGCGATGTAGACAAGCGAAACAGATTAAGTGAAGAACCATTTACTTATCGAATAACGAAAAATAGAACAGTAGTAATCTATCACAAAGGTAAACAAATTAAATTTTTAAAGGATAGGGAGGCTCTAATAGAAAGAAGCAATGAAGTTGAAAATAATATAACAGAACTACAGTTATTGTTAGCTAAAATTACGGGTAACTTTAAACGGGGTAACGAGAAGTGTACCACTTCACAAAGTTACATCGATTTTAATATATATATTAAAACTTTACTTACTCACATTTCATTTTATATCATAAAGAGTACCTCCAAGAACAGAAGGTACTCTTTACACACGAATCATCTCATTTAACGCTGTGTTGAACTCCTTGTTATTCTTTTCCACTAAACTCTAAAATATTTAAACCTTCGGATGCTTCTGGTGCTTCAAAAAATTTATTAACATGAATAAACACCGCTTCCGTGTCAAAAGCTGCTCTTTCGGGTTGTTCGTTACGCCTTTGTGCAATTTGACGTAAGCATTGCTCGTTATTTAGATTAAGGAAAATTAGTTGATGGTTTGCATTGGCCTCTGACGCCATATCCAAAAACCACTTTCGCAGTTTTTGAGTGTTAGCTGGAAAATCCATCACTACATCTGTACCGACACTTAATATGTTTTGGACATGCTTTTTCACCAACGGCTTGAGCTGCGCTGAGAATTTTAGATAGTCCTCAAATGATGCGATCTGATCGGGATAAAGAGATGAAAGCCATTCATCCTCAGACAACAGTACCGCATGTTTATCTATTGCCAATTGTTTTGATTTAGTTGATTTTCCTGCGCCCATTTTTCCACAGAAAAAGTATAGCGTCCCCAATTGTTTCATATTTTTTAACCCCCCGGGCTTATTTTAGTGGTTGTTGTCCCACCTTGAAAAATAAGAGAAATTTTTGGTTTAGATTATTCATTAAAATCTTCCCCCTCCTTAAAAATACTACCATAAAAATCCAAACCTTTGTTTATCTAAAAAGCCCCTTTAGTGCCATAAAGAAAAAGCTGCCTTAAAGACAGCTCCAATCTTAAGCTAACGTACACGTTATTTATTTAATTTTTTGAGATTCTAATTTCTTTTGAGAAAGAAAATAAGCTAATGTAGCAGTTAGCAATGTTACCAGTAATGGAATTGAAGTCTTACCAAACACTACTTCTTGACTTAAATTACTCTCTATCGAAGAAAAATCGGGAGTATAAGAAGCAGTAAGAATCAAACCTGATCCTATTTGAAATACCATATATATCATTACGAAACTAATTAAAAACACAAGATACTTTTTCAATATCGTCACCCCACCCATTACATTGTTTTACCATATTTACCATTCTAATTGTCTTACCCTGATAGTTCTATAAAACCTTTCGCGGAGTTGGCATAAATTGTGCAACAATTTTCGAAGCTAAAAACCATCCTTTAAAAGGATGGCCTGAAAATGGACATTTATTTAAGTTTAAGACATTTTATTCAAACAGCTTATTGTGGGAAAGTAGTCTTATTCTTTATTTCTATAAGCTATTATGGTCGTTTTTAGTGCAGCATAATTTCCAATCGCAGCATAACCATAAAACCAACCCATAAAGATACCTGCTACTAAGCTGTGCCTATGACTAATGAAAATGGAAATCATCAGGCCAAGTGCCAGTGCTATGGAAGGTACAATTTTTTTTGAAACATTAAAGTAAACTTTAATTATTTGAGTTAGGAGCATTATAACAGGTATTGCTATCACGGCGTCCCAAAAGTTTGTATGTATTTCAGGGAAATTCATTTAAGTAAATTCACCTCTTATAGATAGTATGGTCTGATTTTTTAGGATTTAAAACACGCCAAGTATTCCAATTGTCACGGGTCACCAGAATTGTTGCTAAGGGGCCCCAACAACACGTTATGAATAGAATTTGCTACATTAAAGAAATTATTCCAGAAGCGATGCCGTTTGAGGGTAGACATAAACCCGAGAAATACATAACGATTGTGTCACAGTACGAATAAACGGTGGACACAAACTGGGTAGTTTTCATTTTAATGCGAATGTATGATAATGCTAAGAACCGTATTTTCAAAAGGCCGCCAATTGGCAGCCTTTTTTGCGAAGAAATGTACCTAATCTAACCTGCCCCGTTAGTTCCATAAAGAAAAAGCTGCCTTAAAGACAGCTCCGATCTTCAGCTAACGCACCCATTAGCTTAGGTACAATAATTCACAATCTTACTTTTTTAGATAACACTATTACTAAAAGTTTTATTTTGTATAAATATTTTATATATGTAAAAAAGCTTACTCAAAGAGTAAGCTTAACCTCTATAAACACTATCACATGTTCCAGGCTTTGGTTCATAAAAACAATGGTCTTTAAATTGACCAGTATGTGGTTGATCATACCATGTTGGAGGGCATGGAGCATATGGATTAAAATACCAAAGAGCATATCTAGCCGGATGCTGTCTCCAGTGCTTCAAATTCTGTTCTGCTAATCTTCTTTCAATACCTCTCGCTCTTTGATAAAATACATTCCCTTTTTGAACAGCTTCAAAAGAATAATTTCCTCCTTGTACTTGATAAATGACTTGTGGAATTGTTCTTAAACCTTTAAAGTCTAAACAATTAGCTACAAGACGATTCACAATTACATTTCCAACATATAACATTCCTTGTTGCCCTTCACCTTCGGCTTCTGCTCTCATCATCCTTGCCATTAAGTCAACGTCTGAACTTGTGTATTTTGCTCTTGTCATTTTTCCACCTCAAAAATATTGTATGAAAAATAGCCTACAGTCATGTCATTATTTATGTAATTTAAATGCTTAGTTATAATGACTTACAGCTTTTAGGTAAAATGAAAACTATTGCATTCTTTTTTTCCCTTAATTCAACTAATCTGCCCCTTTTGTGCCATAAGAAAAAGGCTGCCTTAGCAACCTTTTGTTATACTTTCGACCTTTTATTTGAAAAACCGTTGTTTAAAACTTACTGTTTAATCATTATTACATTTCAAGAAGTAAATCAGCTTTTGATAAATACATATTTTTTGTCCTGCTCCGTTCGGTTCTTGAAACAAGACTTAAAACAACAAATGCAAGTGAAGCAATGACCGATACGGTCCGCTAATTTGTATATTATTTAACCCTTTTTTAATAGTCCTTTGACTGACCTTTCTTTTGTTTGGATAGGGCAGATAGAATGGATTGTTCGCCCACCCCTTGATTTCTCAAAAATTTCTTGGTCAGACTTAACTTAAGAACAATTTTGTAAACGATCATCGCTGAAACGATACTAATGATGGCTCCGACAAGAACATCTGCTGGATAATGGACACCTACCCAAATTCGCGAAATGCCTACAAGAACGGCCAAAATTCCCCATAAAAATCCCCAACCCCTTTTGAACAACCAGAAGGTTATGCAAAATGAAAAAAATATGATCGTATGGTCGCTTGGAAATGAATTATTGACTGCTTTTTCAACTAACTTATTAACGTTGGGCAACTCAGCAAAAGGTTGGTAATTCGAGTGGAATTGCCCTGCTATTTTCGCCAATATTTCTGAGATAACTAATGCAATAAATGCACAGATTACCATGATTCTATTTTTATTACTTCGAGAAAACAAAAACATCAGGACTGCCAATACTAAGAAAAAAATCATGTACTCAGCGATGAATACAAAGAAAGGATTTAAATCCGTGTATTGTTTACCTAGATTATTAATCATTCTAAACAAATTACTATTCATTTCGGACAGAGCCATTGAAAAATTCCTCCTGATTGTATTATCACTTAAACCTTCATTATGCTCCATTTTGTAAATAAGATGAACTTCAATAAAACCTATATTTTACATCTTTAAGACAGAAAGTCCATCATCAACTTATTTTACGAGTTGTGGTTTTAATCCTCTATTTATATTAAACTATCTCACTAACACCTTAAACTATCTTGATAGCAATATTTAGAATATGGGCTCATGTTGAGTGCGGCGAACAGATGGGTAACTGAATTTGAAATGAAGCAAACGGATTGGCAAGAGAAATGGGATCAATTTGTGCCTATGTTTATTATGACGGAAGTTGACATCGTCCTTTTGATATTTATAACAAGGGCTGAAATTACCAGGAGCTATATAGCTCCTTTTTTGTTTTGTAAAAAAAGCCGCCAATTGGCAGCCATTTATAGAACGAATGGACCCGTTAGCTGAAGAGGAATGCTTATGCATTTTGAATGATCTTAAAAAATTTTCATTTAATGTATCGGAGGTTTATAGTCCACTATGTCTCCCTCATCATATGCTTCTTGAAATAATGGCGGTGTTTTTTCTTGAGACTGATTTTGTGATTGGGAGCGAACTCCATTTTGAGCTAAAATATCCATAATTTTTTGAATATCTTCTTTGGTTGCAGGTGCTTTGTTTGGCTTTAGGGTAGTCGATATTTTACCATTGGACTCTAATATCGCCAATTCTACATCTTCGACATTGCCTATGTTTTTTAGGCGAAGTGAACCTTGTAGCTCATCTGTCGTTAGTCTGGCTTTTTTTAGCTCTTCTAATTTTATCTGTCCATCATTAATTAGTACTGATGGTACTCCATTAATAAACTTTCTGGATTTTGGTATCCATATTTGTATTTTCGCTAATATTACAATTCCTATAATAAGCAAAGTTCCAGCATATATTGCTTCCCATTCATTTTTTAATGCTAAAGGTTAGATTAGTACAGCACCAATCGAAATCCTCAACACTGCTTCCGAAGCTGTTGTTTCTGCAAGAGATCTCTTTCCTGCGATACGCAAAAGCATAATTGCAGCCAAAAAAATTAACAATGCCTTAAATATATAAGGTAAGTTAGGTAGATCGTCCAAAAAATCCAACATTTCTCTCATTCCTTTATTTTTTTGATATTATTTGTTAAATGCATACCTAATATATAGATAGCTTTAAAAAACTAGATAATAACAAAAAATTTACGTATAGGTGTTTTTTAGAGTAAAAATAAGGGCGAATAACCTAGTTTCTACTTAAACTAACCTGCCCCGATAGTCGCATAAAGAAAAAATTGCCTTAAAGACAGTTCCGATCTTAAGCTAATGTAAAAAATTGAAGCTTGCTTTTTATTTAATATGGTCTTTTTCCTCATTGTTTAATTTTCATGGTAGCGTATCATATCTGTCCCTCATAGCCAAAGAAGCAAAAAAAAGCCTAATTAACTCAAAATTGTGCCAAACAATCAATCACTTTGTCCACCCCTGAATGCTTTCCCGTTCATATGTTATTAAAGTAAGACAAGCTAATGAAAGGGGGATGTAATGATGTCAAGTCGAAATTCATCGAGTCGTGAATCCAGTTCATCTCGTAGAAACAGATGCAATGGATGTGTATGTAATACTTTACGTCGTTTGCGTCCTGGTACAGAAGTAGACGTGTTTTTATCTGGAGGCACAGTTCTTGAAGATGTTATCTTCCGTGCCTTTGACAACAATACTTGTTGTGCCCGATTCAGAGACGAAGAGAACGAACCTGGTACTGTCATTTTTGTTGACTGCCGAGACATCCAAGCTCTTCGCATCGAGTAATAACATTTAGGGGAGATCCTTCATTTTTTGAAGGATCTTCTTTTATTAAAGACACCGTATTCAACTAACCTGCCCCGATAGTTCCATAAGAAAGTTACGTAGCAACCCAATTGTTAAACTCAAGCACCCGTTAATTGAAGAAGAAAATGGAAAAAGAGAGCTCATATTTATGGTACAAATAAAATAATGAATAACATGAATACTGCCAAACCAAGAAACATTGAAATGAGCTTAATCCACCCTTTTTCTTTAGATATCGTTAATAGCGTAAATAACATTATAATAAAAATACATTTTGAAACCGTTTCATTTATGTTCAATGAATCAGGCAACAAAATAACGGTTATGTAAAGCAATAAAGCTGTTACTAAAATGTTAATAATAATCCTTAAAGCTATCAAATAAATCACTTCCGTATCCTTTCAACTTAGCTTGCTAATGAATTACTATATTACCTCTTTTTAAACTAACCTGCCCCTTTAATTGCATAAGAAAAAGCTGCCTTAAAGACAGCTCTGAGAATAAAGGACATACTCCTTCCCATTATAACGGAACCTCAAATTGTCCCTTACGCTTCTTCTCCAAACTAACGATAAAGGAACGCATCAGCTTCATGGAAAACTGAAAGACCGGGCTTTGAATAAAGGTATATGCAAACGTCATAATAAACACTGGACCTCCAAGGATGAAACCGATAATCAAGATGATGCTCTCGACTACGATTCTTGCCCAACTGACCGATAACCCGGTTTTTTCCGAAACGGAAAGCATGAAACCATCCCTGGGACCTGCCCCAATTCCCGCAGCTACATAAATTCCTCCGCCAATGCCGGTTATGATGATACCCGTCAACAATATGAGTATATTCAACCACCAATGCTCCGTTTCATGAGGAAGAATGTTGAGATGCAAAAAGAAATCCATGATCGGGCCAATTGACAAGGCATTTAGAAAGGTACCAATATTAATATACTTCCTATCCACGACAAAGACGATCAACACAAGTACTAAACCACACATGACACTCCACGTTCCAATTGTGAAACCGAACCTCTCGAACAGGGCGACGTTTAAAACCTCCCAAGGATGGAGCCCCAAGGATTGAACATTCACCGCAATCGCATTCCCTAATCCAAAAAAAGTTAATCCAAGAAAAAAAATAAAATACCGTAATAGCCGCAATGACATCTCTTCACCTCTACACCTTTTATATCCATCTACTATAGATGAAGCAGGTTAAATGAACAAGATGATCTATCCAAATCAAAAGTTGTTACCAAATGATTAACAGTGAAGCACATAAAGACGTACCTAAGGATGGTAGGTTATTTCTTATGCAACTAACCTGCCCCGTTAGTTGCATAAAAAAAGCTGTCTTAAAGACAGTTCCGATTTTGAGCTAACGCACCCGTTATTTGAATAAGAAAACAGGCTCGCCAAAACAATCCTATCCTTAATCACCCGTCACTTAACAAGCCTTTGTTCTAACTCATCTTTTTGGCGCAAGTGATGACGAAAATGCATACCAACCAAATCATACCATTCCCTTGCATTCAGCCATCCGAACCCTCCATGCTCGACTTTATAATTTGGGTTTATATTATCGACTTTCGATGACCATTGGCTTAACCTTAGAATTACTTGATCCATTCTGCTGATAAGATCATCCTTGCTATCTGAATTATTAGGTGGAGTATTTAGTTCATCCGGTAATTTAATTTTAATTGGCGGAAACCCTCCAATCTTATATAAATGCTTACCAAACTCCGTTTTCCCAAGGGGTTGTTCATCATTTAAGGTGAAACATGTATCCATATTATCTAGATACTCATGGGCAACAAGGATTAAATGGTCATACATTTGCCCAATAGACCAAACCGTTTCTTCAGATTTATATCTTAGCTGTTCCAAAGAGTAATTTTGAAGCTCGTTTTTGTAAGTATTAATTAGTTTAAGTTCGCTCAATTTAATTCCTCCATTATATTATTTAACTCAAAGTCTAAAACTTTTATATTTTTTGTATATGTAACTAATTATTCAATTTTCAATTATAAAATACCTACTTCAACTAACCTGACCCATTAATTGCATAGACTTTATTGAGTTGACAAAGACTGAGATCATAAAAAAAAGACGGTTTTACCGTCTAATAAATAGCTTTCTTAATAAATACACACCTAGAATTAATCCTGGAATACTTAGCCATCTTAATCAAACATAAAGGTTTTTTTTCGATAGCTTATTGAAAAGACTAACCCCATCGCTAACATATTACCAATTAATGAGCTTCCTCCATAACTTATAAAAGGTAATGGTATTCCTGTTATGGGTACTAGGCCTATATTCATCCCGATATTCTCAAAAACATGGAAAAAAATCATGGAAGTAACACCGGTGCATATGTAAGATTCAAAACTATTTTTTACGTCTAGAGCCAACTTCACTATACTCGAAATAAGGAGAAAATAAATTGTTACTAAAATACTAGCTCCAAAGAAACCATATTTAGAAGAAATAACGCTAAATATAAAATCCGTATGTGCTTCTGGAACATATATACCCTTTTCCAGATAACCATATACCCCTCCTGAACCAATGGCTAATAATGCTTTGGTCAGATTATAGCCTTCACCTGATGCATAAGATTCTGGATCGATCCAAGCATAAATTCTTCCTAATTGATAGGTTGCGAAACCCATTGATTGAAGCATTTCAGGGTTAAAAAAGACTAAGTATATAAGAATGCCAGAAATTAAGGAAATGATAATAAAAATAACACTGATAATTTTCCATGATATTCCCGAAATAATAAAAATCCCTGTAAAAATACATATTAATACTAAAGACGTACCTAAATCTGGTTGTAGCATAATTAAAAGTATAGGAAGAGCTGTAGCAGCTCCCATCTTAATTAACAGTAACAAATCTGTTTTTAAAGATTTATTTAGATATTTCTCATGATGTTTTTGCACTAAGAAACTTAAACAAATTATTAAAGATATTTTTGTGAATTCAGCTGGTTGCAGTGATCCGATTCCCGGAAGTTGAAACCAGCTTTTGGCTCCATTTATTTCACGAGCTATTGATTCAGGTGCCAAAATTAAGGCGATTAATAGAATGATGCTAAATGAGTATATAAACCAATTCAAGCGAAAGATCTGTTCAGAATCTAAATACATAATTCCTGCAATTATCCCGATCCCCACGATATACCAGGTTATTTGTCTAAATAAAAAATTCCCTTCATATTGACCAAAATCTTGAGCATTTAATATAGCTATACAACTTGTTATAAATAGTAAAAGTAAAAGTGTAATCAGGTTGTAATCCAACTTTGAATTTTTCATTTTTTCCCCTTGTAAACATTATCTTATAACTCAACTTAATTTTACTGAAAATGTAATTTTTTTAACTAAAAGCATGGAGGATAACCAATAAAAAAAGGCTTAAAATGTTATCTTTTTTTGTTATACGATTTTTTTCAGTATCATTTCCACATTTACATATTATTTCACGAAAAGTAATTAAAAGTATACAAGTAATTCATTAGCACCCCACCTTATTGAAGTAAAGCACCCATTAGTTCTATAAGCATTAGAAACCCGTAAAGCCACCAAATACATTATTTGTTAAAAAAGTTGTAATCTTGGTCATCCAATCAAAAAATAAGACAATCCCCATAATAATTGTTATATAGCCACCAAATTGAGTTATTTTGTGGTTATATTTTTTTATCCATCCTGATTTCCCTATAAAAAATGACATTGTTAAGAAAGGTATGGAAAACCCAAGAATATAAGCAATCATGTATAATAAACCTTGTCCAGTCGATAAACCAAGGGTTACGATGGCACCTAATATGGGACCAATGCAAGGAGTCCAACCAGCAGCATATCCTATCCCAATTAAAATAGAACCTATATAACCAGATGGGCGATTTTTAAAATTTATTTTTCTGTCCATCATCAAGAATTTAGGTTGAAAAACCCCAACAATCATTAAACCAAAAATAATTATCAAAATTGCCCCTACTTGTCTAATTAAATCAATATATTCATAAAATAGATCGTAAATAACAGAAGTGGATAACCCTAATATTACAAAGATAATAGAAAAACCGATCAAAAAAAATAAGGTATGAAGCATTGGTTTGCGGTTTAATTTTTTATTATCTTCTTTTAATTCACTTATCGATAATCCTGTAATATAAGATAAAAACGCCGGGTATAAGGGTAAACAGCAAGGAGATATAAAAGATAGTATCCCTGCACCAAAAGATAAAAGAATATTTAAGTCTCCCAATCTCATTTCCTCCAATTTCCGCTTTCCTTGTATAACTTTACCATATATACACATACCCTTGTTGAACTATTCTGCCTTTAGCTCCATAAGAAAAAGAGCTGCCGAAGCAACTCCTTATGAATTAAAGCACCCGTGTGTTCATGAAGGAAATCCAGGTGTGTCTCAATCATTATAATAAATATTCAGCCAAGATTTTCGGATAACTTCTTAATTATTTGTTTAGAATCAGAGGCAAATTCCACAGATGCATCATAATACATTTTTCCGTCTTTAATCAGGGAGAAATCACCAATCTCGATTTTTAGCAGAGTACTATCGCCTTTTTCTTTTAATTGATAATTATATGCGACATCACCTTCATTCGGCTTTACTTCCCAATTTGAAACGTTCAAAGCGATTTTTAATTCTTTCTGTACAACTGCTCTAATGATTTTAGTGATTGACTGCCCACCATTAGGAAGCTCCCAAATCACCTTACTTCCCTCGGTCATATCTTCATTAGGATAATTTTCTGCTAGTTCATCCCATTCTGCAACGTACTTGGGTTTAGTAAGCACTTCCCAGACTTTCTGAGAATTTGCTTCAATGAAGTATCTCATCCCTTACAATTAGCTGTTCGGTCATCTAGTAGAACTCCTTTCAAGTGAATGACAACTCGTTATTTCTCCCAGAGCTCGATCAGTCGACCTTCAGGATCTTCAATCCAAATGAACTTTCCAAATTCACTAATCTCTTTTTTCTTTGCAAGAGGGACACCAATATGTTCAAGATGCTTAATAGTCTCGTTTAGATTATGTACTTCGAAATTTAACATCACTTGTTGTTCTGTTGGAAAATAACTGTCATTCTCGGTAAAGAAAGAAAAGATCGTCTCATTTTCTAATTGCGGTTTTATCACAGTCCCATTCCAATTTTCTATTTCAAGCTTCAGCACTTCACTGTACCACTTTTTTACAGATTCAAGATTCTTAGTTCTCCAAAATATTCCTCCGAAACCTTTTATCATCGTATCTAACTCCTGTCTGTCATCCAATTTTCATCTACCGATTACATTAGATATTCGAGATTTACATTTCAAGTTCCTTCTTCAACTATACTGCCCCTCTAGTTCATTACTATATTTCCCCTAAGATGAAGGCAAATTGGACTAACCTGCTTACATTAGGGAAAAGGCGTTCCTGCTTAATACAGAAACGCACCCGTTATGTTTCCCCTTCATTCTTTCAATGAATGGGAGGGATACTTCTGTTGGATATGACGTATAAGTGCAGTGACAACTTGCGGACCGGATTCTACGAGTCTGCCTTGTTCAAATGCAGTGAAGTTATCACCGCCTGAAGCTAAATAATTACTAACCGCTACTTCATATTCGTTGCTTGGCTGAATCTCTTGACCCTTCTTGTCTTTCAGCACAACGACGCGGCTGCCAATTGGAGCTTTGGCTTCCCAATCATACGTTAAGCCAACCGTTTGTAACCTATTTTCATAATCTTTCGTCCACTGCTGCTCTAAAGCAAGTTTTATCTGGTCACCCGTTAAAATTAACTTACTGACATTATGCCCCATAGGCACGTTTGTATAAAGGTCTTCTACAGTGATCTTCCCTTTTTTTAAACTTTTCCGCATTTCGCCTTGATGGACAAAAGCAATATCTACCCCCATGGCTTCGCGCTCAGATTCTGCTATCATTTTCGCTAATGGCGATTCACCGTTTGCATCTTGATTTCGTCTGATTTCTTCCGGCATTTCCCCTATTACCTGATTAAAATTGCTCCCCAATCTTTTTCTATATTTATTTAGAAGGGCGACCGTTTCTTCATCCGGTTTTATATGATGATGTGAAGTGGCAATGATCTTTGCTTGTTTCTTAACAATCATTTTAGAATGCGGATCAATTTCAAGCTTTACTTGAGAAAAGGCTTTCCCATTAGAATAAGCTTGAACGATCAGTTTACCGGCTGCAACCGTATTGGCATATTCATGGCTGTGACCCGCAAAAATGACATCGACCTCATCATCGATTTTTGGAGCCATCTCCACTAAAGCTCCAGTGGAATTTGCTCCTGCCTTTTCTGATTTAGCTGAATTATGTGCCAGTACAATAATCACTTTGATCCCTTTTTCCTTTAAAAGCTTTACGGTTCGGTTAATAGCTGAAACTTCATCCGTAATTTCTACTTCTTTTCGATTTTCAGGGGACACATACATGTTGGTCTCTTTTGTGACCACACCGATGAATCCAATATCAATTCCGTCCATTTGTTTAATAACATACGGTGGTAACAAGGGAATGCCCGACTTTCTGTCGATGATATTTGCAGAACTGTAAGCAGTATTGGCACCTTGAAAATACCCTGTTTTTTTATTGAATCCCCCATGAATAAGACGTTTCATTTCATTTACGCCTTCGTCCAATTCATGATTTCCAGGTGTCCCGACATCAAAATGCAGGAGGTTTAAAAATTCGATCGTGGGTTCGTCTTGAAATTGAGAAGAGATTGGAGGGCTTCCTCCTACCATATCGCCAGCATGAACGAGTAATGTATTTGGGTTTTCTTGTTTATATTTTTTTAAATAGGCAGCCAAGTATTCAGCACCGCCTGCCATGTTTCCTGAAACCATTTGATATTTGTTTAGTTGGCCGTGAAAATCATTAACGCCTAATAATTGTAGTTGAATGTAGCGGTTGGATGTGGAATGATTCGTTGAGGAATGATTGGATGAGAATGCTGTGATTTTATAAGTTACGAAAATGATGATAAATACCAAGATGAACAAAGAAGTTATGGCCGCCTGAAATTTTGACAACTTCGGATCCCTCCCTCTAGATGTAAATTAAGAATAACTCTAGAGTTTTATATCCGTATAAAGGGACCGTGATTTTTTGTTATGTTTTATATAATAATTATTAAATGAACCCCGTACATGCATATCTTTTTTAAAAAACTCATAAGGCTAAACATTTAGACAACCAGCAACTGTGTTGTTTAGAAAGGCTCCCATTTCCCTTCCATTATTTGTTCTAAAATAGCTGATCCAATAAATAAAGGAATTGCCGACCAGTTCCAGGTGTTCAAAAATAAAGTGCCCTTTAGTTTAAGTACAATACTTTACAAATTAGCCTTCGGCAGAAGGAAAGTTTGGTATCTTACTCCTATTGTTCAACAATGAAAAAAAGGCTTCCGTAGAAACCTTATAACCTATTTATTTAAGTTGACATCTTATTTACACACATTTATAAATTGTCCAATCAAATAGACTGGCTCTGTTATAGAATATTAAAAAGCAGAGGAGTGATTATTTGAAGTTATCGGAGATAAAAGGATCTTATGAATTGATCGCTGGTTTGGGCAGCTGGTGCGGACCTGCCCTCCATACAAAGAGGTATGATTTAAGAAGGAATTCATTTCCTTTGGATTGGGTTCAATCTGCTTTCCTCCCTGAAGTAAATAGATTATTAAAGAATAAATTTGAGGGATATATGGAGTTAGAAAATATGCATGAGAAAGATATACTCGCTCATTTTGTTGATGAAGGAAATGTTGTTCTTGAACCAGGGGGTACTCAACCATCAAAAGCACATTTTATTCATGATAGCCACTATAAGATAGATTCCGTCCATGATTTTCCGAAGATACCAAATCAAGATTGGACAGTTCAATATCCAGCATTTAAAAATAAGCTGAATCACCGCATCCAAAATTTCCTTACAAAAATCCAGCAAAGTAAAAATACATTATTCATCAGATATGAGTGGTCAACGGCGAACTATGAAGATATTATCGAATTACAATCTATTTTATCTCAACTTACAACGGGTAAGTTTACCCTGTTGATCATGCAGCCAGTAGATGGTGGTTTAACAGGAGTTAAAGATATGAACTGGCCCCATGATGGGATTTGCTTTGTACATGTTCCTCGCAGTAATCCCAGTGATAATGCCATTTGGGATCATGTTTTACAAGGAATAACTTTAACGAATTAGACATAAAGGCAGGGTTTCCTGGCTTTTTTTTTAGGCTGTTTTCCCATACTTTGTTGCGATTTACCAGGTAGTGAGTTGTGGTTGATTTCCCCTCCAGGTGCTCGCTTTCCGCGGGGCGGGCGGTGAGCCTCCTCGGCGTAAACGCCTGTGGGGTCTCACCTGTCCCGCTGCTCCCGCAGGAGTCTCGCACTTCCGCTCCAATCAACCTTAAATAGTTTCGTTTTAAAAACAACAATCTTTACGAAAAGAGCCTTTTTTTATTAAATAATTTCGATTCCTATGCAAAATGAAAAGTTCCTTTCCTCATCGTGCACACTGAAAATTAATGGCTATTGCACCCAATTAATTTAAGAATTTATAACGATCGTGTTTTATATGCTGATATTGCAGTAGAGGAAAAGTGCTGAGGAGCCCTAATAAAAAGCTGGACAGTTCCTGGTTACAGGAAAGCAAGACCGCTGTATGGATGTTTAAAAAATTGGCCCAGAGCACAATAATATAGGCAACGTATGTATGTCTTTATTCCGCCAAAGGAGGAGTATCCATTTGAAGATTTCTTCAATATCATTCATAGAACCTCCCGTTTATCATGAATTCCCTCCCCTCTATGAAGGTTTAGGGCTGCCTGAGTTATCTTCATTCATTCAGCAGCGATTTGAATTTGCATATACCTTGGGGAAAGCCGAAAGAACGGGGCTTGCTAGCATCCGCTTTAATAAACGCCAGGGAGATTTCGAAGTACATATTCCTGATAAGATGCCAGGAGTGGGACCAATGAAGCTTCGGGAATTAAAGGGGTTGTTACTGGAGAAAACCAAAGCAGCATTCATCGAAAATATTGAATCCGAACCCAAAAAAAGAAAGGTCTACTACGCCGAATTTCGTCGCCCTCGGAAAGATGCTGAATAAGTGTGCTATTCGACAAGGAGCTATCATTGTTGTCTTGTTGAATTTGTTTTATAAAAAAAGATTGTACATTAACTTCCCCTCTAAAAAAAAGGTTGCCGCAGCAACCTCCCTTGTTTTAATAATCCGTCTTATTTTCATTATCCAAATCATCATCAAGAAAAGACTTTTTATCTTCCTTCATTCCATACTTTTTTTCAAGAAATTGACCAATATTTGAATGGTTTATTCCTCTTCTCACTGCTGTTTCAATAACTATATAGAGAATGAATCCCCCAACAATATAAAATATTATAGACTTCACTAAAAATCCCCCAAACAACAACTCATTTCCCCCTTTATTTTACCAAAAAAACCTTATTGGAGTGCTCGATTATTGCCTAAAAAAAAGGAGCTGCTAATCAGCTCCTTGAAATGAAATAACGGCCTAACCTCCTGTATAAACACTTTCACATGTTCCAGGTTTTGGTTCATAATAACAATGATTTTTAAATTGACCGGCAAAAGGTTGATCGTACCAAGTCGGTGGGCATGGAGCATATGGATTAAAATACCAAAGTGCATATTTCCCTGGGTGTTGCCTCCAATAATCCAAATTCTGTTTTGCTAATCTTTTTTCAGCAGTTCTCGCTCTTTGATAAAATACATTCCCTTTTTGAACAGCTTCAAAAGAATAATTTCCTCCTTGTACATGAAAAATGACTTGTGGAATTGTTCTTAACTCTTTAAAGTCTAAACAATTTGCCTTAAGGCGATTAACAATTACATTTCCAACATACAACATTCCTTGCAGTCCTTCACCTTCGGCTTCAGCTCTCATCATCCTTGCCATTAAATCCACGTCTGAACTTCGATAATTTACTCTTGGCATTTTTTCACCCCAAATATATCGTATGAAAAACAGCCTGCACTAATGTCATCATTTGTGAAAATGACACTCTCCTTCAGTAGAGGCTTTTGTCGAGGCTGTATTAAACTCGCTTAGTAACAACGAGAAAATGGGTGTCTTAATGGAATGAAATCAAGATCCTATATGCTAGTCAGAGAAGGATTTTTTTTGCACACAAGGTTGCCGAAGGAATCTAAATAACAAATTCCCCCCAACAAAGTGTCGGGGGTTTTTCTTTTGAATAAAGAAACATAAAATTTTTCGATTGACTTTATGTAAAAAATAAAATAAAATTCTAAGTACTTCATTTAAACTACTCTAACTTGAGTACTTGAAATTGAGTAATATACTTTAAAACAAAAGGATGGATTCAACATATGAAATTTACTGCATTCTTAAAAACACGAGGTGCAACAGCAGCAATCTTTATGGGGATTTTCTATGCAGTTGCCATGCTAGGCATCTTCTTGCCTGGGTATACAGCCATTCCAGGAAATGTCGATAAATTACCTATCGCCATCATCAATGATGATGCTGGTAAAAATGGGGCAATGATCGCCAAAAATTTACAAGAAAATTTACCCTTTAAAGAAATCGAGACGGATATATCAAATAAACAAGCCTTAAAAGATTTGGAGCACAATGATTTAGCATTAGTCGTACACATCCCAAAAACTTTCTCTGAAAATATTCAAAAAGGTGAAGCGTCATCAAGCATCGACTTTACAATCAATGAGGCAGGGGCAACAGTCGTTTCTTCTACCATGAATTCTGTCGTAACTGAAATTAACAATCAGTTAAGCACACAATTCTCGCAACAAACAGCTCAGGGCGTATTGATGAACTTTAATGTACCAGAAAAGCAAGCTGCTGAATTAGCGGAAAAGATTGAGAAATCCTATGTAGGAAATGTCGTTACAATCAACGAAATACCCGATGGCATGAATCATAATATGCTGCCGATGTTCTTAACAATGGCCGGTTATGTAGGGGCAATGATCGGGGCCATGCAATTAGTAGGTGCATTTAGAGCCAGCCGGGGAAAAGCAAGCAAAACACGGTTATTCGCTTATGTGCAAATGGCTGCATTATTGATTGCCGTGGTTTCATCAATCATCGCTGTAGGTGTAGCCTATTTAATTGACAAGCCAAGCGGTGACCTATTCTTCGGTATAGTAGGTCAACAAATACTGAACTATATGGTATGTTTTAATTTCACCGCGATTTTAATCTTCTTATTTGGTGAAGGCGGCATGATTTTAAACTTACCGATTTTATTAATGCAAACAATAGCGAATGGTGCCACCATCACACGTGATATGATGCACGCACCATATGAATGGATGAGCCACATTTCACCGATGTATTACTCGGTGCAAGCATACTTTGCAAACCTATTTGGCAGCATCAGTCCAAGTCCGTATATTTGGTCAATGGCTGCGGTAGGTGCCGCTGCAATGTTAATTAACATGGCTATTGTCGCGTTTTTACACAAACCGATGCCAATACAAGTTTCTGAAACAGAAGTTGAAAAGAAAGCGGCAGAAATCACAGCTTAGGTTTTGCTACAATAAGGAGATAATACTTCTTAAAGGAGCGTAGAAAATGTCTATTCAAATTTTTATATTGAGCAAACTGATGGAGGATAAAAATTATCCTTATAAATTAAAAAAGCAGCTTTCAGAACCTATTCCATTGGATCGCCTGGGCGGATTAACGGAAAGTAAACTGTACTACCATTTTGAATCATTGGTGAAACAAGGTTTAGTCGAGCCAGTTGAAGTGATAAAAGAAGAACATCGGCCTGATAAACAGGTATTTGCGATTACGGATAAGGGTCGCGAAGAACTACCAAAAAAAATCTATAAATTATTTGAAAATGCGGATGAAATCAAGGATATGATTGTCGGTTTAGCCAACATCAAGTATGTGGACCGGGATAAAGTAGTAGATATATTAGAAAGAAAAGTAAAGTCCATCAAGGCTATTTGGGAGCAGCTTGGGAATTTCGAGCCAGAACCTAAAGGCAACGAGAATATTCGTGAATTTTTAGAGGGTTATTTTTCGACCAGGACAGATCACACAATATCTTGGTTTGAAGAGTTAATCAAAAGGATCAAGACAAAGGAATTGTGAGTTTACTTGCAGGCAAATTCGAGTTGATTTCAGAAATCCGCTCCCTTTCCGCCGACAGTCTGCCAAGCCTCCTCGACGCAAGCGTCTGTGGGGTCTCGGCTAGCCGGTTATTCGGCGGAGTGTCGCATATTTCTTCCATCCAATGAAGAGTACAGGAGAAAAATTTAAAGAATAAACTAAACTTGGTTCGGAATAGACCAGCCTGCAGTTTTTATTTAAAAAAACGTTCCAGTTGATTGGAACGTAAGGTACGAGACTCCTGCGGGAAAAGCGTGGCCAAGGGAGACCCCTCAGGCCTTGCCGAGGGCGGACCGCCCGCGGAAAGCGAGTGCCTGGAGTGGAAATCAACGATCAGATTTACTCCCCCTCAAAAACGTTCCAGCTGATTTCAGAAATCCGTTCCCTTTCCGCCGACTGTCTGCCAAGCCTCCTCGACGCAAGCGTCTGTGGGGTCTCGGCTAGCCGGTTATTCGGCAGGAGTGTCGCATATTTCTTCCATCCAATGAGGGCTTCTTCCCTATAAAAAGTAGGATAAAATACGGGAACGTCCGATTTGGACGTTCCCGTTCTTATTCATTAAAACTCCCTATAATCGAATCATTGTAAAGCTAATGAAGCTTTTTTAAAAGCTGCGTTTCTCTGGCCAAGCTCCTTGCATTTTACTAAGGAATACAATTTGCCCAATATGATATGCGTCATGCATGGCTAAACTCTTCAATTCAAGCACTAATGAATTATCTTCTCCCGGGACCTGTCTATACAAATCTTCGTGTTCTGATTTTGCTAGTACTTTTCCAAGTTCGCGATGAACATAAAAGTATTCTTGTTTTGTTTCTTTCCAATTTTCTAACGTCTCAGTTGGTAGTCGAAATGTAGAGTCATTATTTTCTGCCTGTGGTTCATTCTCTGTTTCACCAAGAAACCGCATCAGAAATCTCTTTTCATAGAAAAGTAAATGACAAACTAATTCCCAAATGGAATTCATTGCACCATCAGCTGGTTTCCAAATTGCCTGTTCAAAAGTAATATCCTCTAGCACTTTTTCAAGTGGTGGAAACCAGTCTTCTTCATCTAAGCAGCTTGCCCATTGTTGTAATAAAAGGGTCTTTACATCCATTTTCCATTCCCTCCAATTTAATCCCTTTAATAGATAATCCCTTTGGTCAACATTCATTTGCGACGTGTTTTAGATAACTAACCAAGTTGTCATGCCAATTCCTTGTTCAATTAAACTGGCCCTTTAACGGAACAATGAACGTTCCGTTATTTGGAAAATTCTGATAATATCAGTTTATCATAGCTTTTGTTGACTGAGAAAGAAAAACTGACCATTTTAGTAATCGTAAAGTTATCTTTTATATGTTTGATGGGACTTTACCAATTTCAGGGTATTGGAAGAAACTTCGATTTTAGGCGCGAGACTCCTGCGGGAGAAGCGTGTCCAGGGGGAGACCCCACAGGCGCATAGGCGCCGAGGAGGCTTCCCGGACCGCCCGCGGAAAGCGAGTGCCCTACGTTCCAATCAACGAATCACTGTACAGCCCCTCACAGACTTAATCGGAATGAGCAGATAAGTATTCCTATTTGATCGTTTTTAGAGTATGAACTTTTTGAACGTATCATCCACTTAGTCCATACCAAAAATTTTCCCATATATTTTGAATTCTAGGTTCCATATTCTCTTTACCATAATAAGAAAATTCCATGAATATCCCATCAATCAAACAGAAATAGGACATGATTAAGTTCTCGATTTTCCCTTGGCGTATTTCTTTTTTGTCTATTCCTTCGACAAAGATAGCATGTAAGATAGCGGAAAATGATTCTTCAGATCTAAGGAAACTTTCATTTAAAATGTGCTTCAAATGCTCCGGCGGGAAAATCATTGCCCTCTTTAAAAATGTTGCTTTATCTTCATGGTTTTTATAATAGTTACAAGTATCTAGAAGGATGTGCTTTAGCTTTTCTTCAGAAGAGAGTGTATTTATCTCTTCGACAAATTGTTCGACCTGGTGTATATGCTCTTCCAGGATTTCTTCAAACAGACACAAGAAAAGGTCATCCTTATTTTTGAAATGGTTATAGATTGAGGGTTTTTGTATACCTACCCTCTTGGCAATTTCAGATAAAGCAGTTCCCTCGTATCCGTACTTGGTAAAAAGTGATAAGGAAATGTTTTTTATTTCATTTTTTGTCATAATGAGCCTCCAAACTATCCAACGTCAGTTAATTTCATTATAAACTCATTTCCTTTTTTAAACTAAATATTTAACACCTTGGAACATGGTTCTTTCTCTAAAAGATAAGAATTAGAATATGCTTGATAAAGAAGTTTCTTCGCTTTTATACACAACTTTCCCATCGTTTATTGTTAGTTCCACTTTAGTTTCGAGCACTTCACTTTCTGGAATATCAAATAGATTTCTGTCTAAAACCACAAGGTCAGCAAGTTTTCCCTCTTCTAATGTACCTAGCTCGTGCTCCCTGAAACATCCATGGGCTGAGCCATATGTATATGCTTGCAATGCCTCTGCCAAAGTGAGTTTTTGTTCAGGATGCCATGTGTTTTGTGGATCTCCGCTACTATCCACTCTAGTAATCGCAGTATATATTTGCCGCATTGGATTTAATGAGATGGAAACCGGAAAGTCTGTTCCTAAAGCTAAAGATGCACCTGTATTTAATAGCGACTTCGTCAGGAACACATTTTTTTCCCTTTCAGGACCTATTATTGAAGTATATACCTCTCTTGATGAAGCAGCCATGTGATCAGGCTGCATCGAGGCAATGACCCCCAGTTTTGAAAAACGTTCAATGTCATCCGAATCAATTACTTCAATATGCTCGACTGTATGCCTTGAGTCTCTTTTTCCATTCTTGCGTACAGCTTCTTCAAAAGCGTCTAAAGCTAAACGAATTGCCGCATCTCCAATAGCGTGAAACCTGATTCTAAATCCGAGTTCATCCGCTTTAACAACTCGATCGATCAATACTTCTGGATCTAGAGCTGGGTGACCGCAAATATCCAATTGATCGGAGTAAGGTTTCAGGAAGTAAGCGGTATGGCCCGTGACTGTTCCATCAACGAATTGCTTTAATCCTGAGAATTGCAGTTTCTTTGATACATATTTATTTCTCAGTATTTGAGCTTTGTCCAAATTGCCATCCAATTCAGGAGTGATATGAAATCTAGTCGTTAATTCTCCTTGCTTATCCAATTTCTCAAAAAGATCATAGTCTTGAAGGAAGTCATCTATGGGCGCAAACAAATCGTTTACAGAAGTAATTCCATATTGCGATAACAATCGTAAAAACTCTTTTAATATCGTTTCTTTTTTATTTTGTGTTAACCGTAATGCCTCTTTTAAAACGATTTGCTGTGCATCTTCATATAAAATTCCAGTAAGTAAACCATTCTTATCTCTTTCATAGCGACCAAAATCCGGATCACGTATTTCCTCAGTAACTCCTGCTAATTCCATTGCCTTACTGTTCACCCATGTATAATGACCTTCAGCATGAAAAAGAACGACAGGACGATCTGGAATGACAGCGTCAAGAATTCTATAATGGGGCTCTTGTTTATCATGCCAATAACCTGCATCCCATTGCATGCCGATAATCCATCCTTCCTCAGGACATTCTTTAGAAAACTCCAGTACTTTTGCAGCCACTTCTTGAGCTGACCTGGCTTCAAATAAATTAATACTAGTTAAACTTAGTGCACTGAACATAATGTGGAGATGAAAATCATGAAATCCAGGCATAATCAATTGATTTCCATAGTTAAATACTTTTGTACCACTTCCTATAAAAGGTTCAATCTCTGCTTTTGATCCTACACTCAAAATTTTGTCATCTAAGATAGCTATTGCCCCAGACGTTGGCTCATGTGTAAGCCCTGTGAAAATAGCATCACTGGAAAGGACAATATCCGCTTTTTTAATAGTCATGGAGTTTACCTCTTTTCATTCAAAATAATAAAACAGTAACTGATCATTGCACGAGTTTCACATCGAATTCTTCTTTTTGCTCTGCAAAATTCAGTTCAGGAGGACGTTCCTTAAACATTTTTGTTAAGTACAATAAGTAAATGAACCCTACTGTCATCCATGTGATTCCTAATACTAATGAATGGATATCCAACTTTGTCATAAACAATATAGTTATGCCGGTGCCTATTAAGGGAAGAAGGAAATATAAAATGATACTCTTAGGAGATCTCTGCTTCTGTCTCACAAAATAATGGATAAGCACTGCAAGATTAACGAAAGTAAAAGCAAACAGTGCCCCAAAATTAATGAAAGAAGTAGCCGTTGCGATATCCAAAAATACGGCGCTCATTGCAATACAAGCTATGATCAAGATATTGAATATGGGCGTTTGAAATTTTGGGGAAACATATCCGAAAATCCGCTTAGGCAGAACATTATCTCTCCCCATTGCATACAAAATCCGGGCTCCGCTGCCTCCTGAAGCTATCGCAGAGGCAGTAGCGGATGTCACTACAACAGAAACAAACAAACTATTCAGAAAATTACCCCCGGTATAAATCATGATATCGACTATAGCTGTATCAGGGTTCTTAAAAGCATTGAAATTCGGGAAAATCGATTGTGCAAAATAGGTAGCTGCAACAAATAATGACCCTCCAATCAATGTCGTAGCATAAATAGCTTTAGGAAGTGTTTTTTTCGGATTTTTGGTTTCTTCTGCAAGTGTAGTAACCGCATCAAACCCAAGAAAACTAAAACATAATAAAGGTACAATCGAAAGCAGATTATTAATATTCACGTCTGGACTAAAAAAAGGATCTTTAGAAAACAACTCTCCGGTGCCTTTTCCTGATAAAAGTCCATTTATGCAAAGCAGGCTGAAGATCATGATAAAAAGAAATTGAAATATCACCAAAAAGGTATTCACATTTGCAGCGACCTTAATTCCTAAAATATTAATCGTTGTCACAGCAATGATAAAAGAAATGATAACGGCAACGATAGGAATACCAGGGAAATAAGCATTCACCATAATCCCAAAAAGTAAAGCGCTGATCATAGGACTGAAAAGATAATCCAATAAAATCACCCATCCTACCAGGAAACCAAGGTGTGAATTAATTCCTTTCTGCACAAAGGTATAAGCTGACCCGGTAGTGGGATATACCTGAACCATTTTTGCGTAACTATATGAAGTGAATAGCATGACAATTAACGCGATTATGTATGCTGTCGGAATCATTCCATGGGTACGATCAATAGCGATGCCATATGTGCTAAATACTGTCACAGGCGCCATAAAGGAAAGTCCAAATACAATTACATATCTTGTATTCAGTGAACGCTTAAGCTCGGGTAATCCTTTCATCGCAAAGAGCTGCCTCCTTTATTAAATAAATGGGCTGTTTTTAAGTTGAAGTGATTTAATTATCTTCTTTCGCACCTAATGCTGCCAGGCTGGCAAATTCATGTACAAGTGTTGCCGCTAAAAGTGAAGTGATTTGACTTGGATCATATGAAGGCAGCACTTCAACAACGTCATATCCTATAAAGTTAAATCCAGTTAGGGAACGTATCATTTTTAATGTATCATAGCTGTTAAAACCACCAATTTCAGGTGTACCTGTTCCTGGGGCAAAAGAAGGATCAACGAAATCTATATCAAATGTCAAGAAACAAGGGGTGTTACCAATCGTTTTTCTAATCTCTTTCAAAACATCTTCAAATCCACGATTGGAAAGTTCACCAGTTGTAATCAGGCGATAACCTAAATCGAGGCTTGCCTGTAAATCTCCAGAGTGGTTTAGCGTGCCGCGGATTCCTATTTGAAACACTTTATCTTCCTGCAGTAAACCTTCTTCGTGGGCACGAATGAAAGGAGATCCGTGCCAATATTTTTCCTCATAATATGTATCCCAGGTATCTGTATGGGAATCAAAATGAATCATGGCTACTGGTCCATATACCTTTGCCGCAGCTCTTAAACTAGCTAAAGTAACAGAATGGTCTCCCCCTAATCCAATCGGTATGACCCCTTTGGACATCAATTCATGAATGGATTCCTTCATTAGCTCATAGCTTCGATGAATATTATGGGGAATAACAGGGATATCGCCAATATCAATGGCGTTCATTTGTTCAAAAGGATATACATCATGAATCGGATGATAGGGAAACAGGGTCATGGATGATTGGCGAATGGCTTGGGGAGCAAACCTGGCTCCTACCCGAAAAGACGCTGCTGTATCAAAAGGCATACCTACAATTGCCAGCTTTGCATCATGCTTTTGAGAAGGTAAACGCATAAAAGTCCCTGTTGTACAAAACTCTGGCTTTACATCTGGTGTAAG
This sequence comes from Peribacillus sp. S4, assembly GCF_046715815.1. Classification (NCBI taxonomy): domain Bacteria; kingdom Bacillati; phylum Bacillota; class Bacilli; order Caryophanales; family Bacillaceae; genus Peribacillus; species Peribacillus sp. S4. The sequence continues at coordinate 4,828,792 of NZ_CP175708.1, forward strand.
TGGATATTTCATAATTATCATCTCCTGGTTTTAAAAGTCTTCTGATATGATTTACAAATACAATGTGTAATCGCTTACAAATCATGATTCATTTGATTCATTGAATTACTTTTTATATATAACACCTACTTTTTCGCACTATATTAACTAACGGTAGTTAGTATTAAACCAAATATAAACACAATTGTTAAAAAAGTCAAATTATTTTTCAAGTCGATTTGTCTAAAAAAACGTTCAGTGATTCCGGAAATACGCTCCCTTTCCGCCGACTGTCTGCCAAGCCTCCTCGACGCGATTTTCCCTAAACAACTACAATTAGCCTAACGTCCCCTCAAACTAAAACAGAAGTTTAACCATCATTTTCCCTGTTTCTTTTTCCTTCAAAATATATCGATGCTGCAAGAATAATGATTGCAATTGATACAATGCCAGCTAACCAAGATAAGTCCATATCCGAGATATACTTAACCAAATTAATTAATTATAGGAAGCATGAATATTAAAATTAGTGATAAAACATCCTTTTTGTTTTGTTTCCGTTTTTCAAAGAACAATCCCAGAATTTTTTCAACCATTCTAAACACCTCCTTATTTTTTCCACTCTAAATTCCATTATAATTCAACCGTCTAAACCGTCACTCTTTATCGTGAGCTCAAACTGCTTCGAGGCGCAAAGCAGTTTTTCCGCATACTCATTTCCTTTATATTTCAAATTTCATGAGTATGAGCAGCCTTTAGATGTTCAAAATAAGATAAGGGCGGATCACTGATAATCAAGGTAAATAATAAAAAACAAAAAATATATTGAAATATCAATTTAATTTAGTTATAATACTGTACGGTCTTAGTATTACTGTTTATATAATTTTTAGAAAATTTAATAATTTTCTAAAATAGCAAATTTTGGTTTACTCGGAGGGTTTATTTTGTCTAATAAGGTTCCATCTTCATTTATAGTAGTGATTGGGTTCATGTTATTTGCCCTTTTCTTCGGTGCAGGGAATTTAATTTTCCCGCCAATGCTTGGCCAATCGGCAGGTACGAATATCTGGTCGGCTAATGCAGGGTTTTTGGTCACAGGAGTAGGATTACCGTTACTTGGTGTGCTGGCACTCGGTTTTTCTGGTAAAGATGACTTACAATCATTAGCAAGCCGTGTCCATCCAGTCTTTGGTATTGTATTCACAACCATTCTTTATTTAGCCATTGGTCCATTATTCGCCATGCCTAGAACAGGGAACGTTTCTTTTGAGATCGGTGTAAAACCTTTTTTACCTGAAGATCCAGGTCCATTGCCTTTACTTATTTTCACCATCATCTTTTTTACAGTTTCATGCCTTCTTTCGCTCAATCCCGCGAAAATTGTCGAAATTGTGGGGAAAGTTTTGACACCCATCAAGTTGACGTTCATTGGAATCCTGGTGGTAGTCGCTTTCGTTAATCCAATTGGAGATTTTGAAGCACCTGCCGAGCACTATATGGTTCAACCATTTTTCAACGGGTTCAGAGAAGGATATTTAACCATGGATACTCTTGCATCTTTTGTTTTTGGCATCATCATCATTAATGCCATCAAAGAAAAAGGTGCCAAAACAAAAAAACAAATCATGATCGTTTGTGGAAAAGCGACTGCCATTGCGGCGGTTATCCTTGCTACCATTTATACAGCTCTCTCTTATATGGGTGCTTCAAGCGTTGGGGAACTTGGACGCTTGGATAATGGAGGCATTATCTTGGCGAAAGTCTCGGATTACTACTTTGGATCATATGGCGGGCTATTATTGGGATTAATGATCACAGTAGCTTGTATTACGACGAGCGTAGGACTCATTACCTCTTGCTCGACGTACTTCCATAAACTATTTCCAAGTCTGCCTTACAAAACGATTGCCATAAGTTTATCCATTTTCAGTGCAATCATTGCCAATATTGGACTAACTGAGTTAATTGCCATTTCAGTACCGGTTATGACAGCCATTTATCCATTAGCCATTGTTTTGATCTTCCTAACATTTCTTCATTCCTTATTTAAGGGAAGACCTGAAGTTTATCAAGGCAGCTTACTTTTAACATTCATCGTCAGTCTATTTGATGGATTAAATGGAGCAGGTGTACACATTACTTTCATCAATGATTTCTTCACTGCAATACTTCCTATGTATGAAGCTGGGCTTGGGTGGATTGTCCCTGCCATTGTTGGTGGATTCATCGGGTATGCAAGCAGCGTTTTAAAGTCGAAATTTGGTCATGATCACCAAATAGATTAAATGATATAAAGTCAGTCCAGGCATATAAACTGTAGACGAACTCGAGATAAGCGAGTTGAACTGCCCCGTAAATGTTAGACACCAAACTAACATTTACGGGGTGTTTTTTATGGCTAATTTTTCTGCCATAATGGCAGCTCCAGACTGAAAGAAAAGCAAGTTTGTCTTCGGGTTCTTTATTTATTAAACATTCCTGTGGATAACGGTAAAAAACACTAAGGATGGTTCGGGGTGAGACCATGTTGATAGCAGGGATAAAAACATCACATTTCTTTAATTTCACTTTTATTCCGTAATTTCTTCAGCAATTGGAAAATCTGACCTCGATGATGTGATTCATGTTCAATCAAATGGTACACGACCCATTCAGGTGTGACGTCATATTGATCAAGTACCCTCGGTTTACGCCAATCCGTCAGGTCCATCGTCCGGAAGTTTGAAAGAAATACCTCACGCACCTTATTGAGTCGGTAGAAATGTTCGTCCAATGTTTGTCCTTCAATATGATTTAGGGAGCCATCTTCAGCACGGCACCCTACTGGAAACAACGCGGATATTTCCGAATCCCATTCCGTAACAAGGACCTCTTCGTATAACCAATCTGCCTCTATCAGCGCGATGTGATATAACATCGAGCCAATCGTTTGCCTTTCATCGATTTTCGAATCGAGTATATTTTGGCTGATTCCAGTCAATTCCGATATAAGCGTACGGCGAACATCTTCTAAACACCATAGCCACCGCCCAATTTCCTCATCATAACCCGGTAATGCTGATACAAGCAATGCTCTTCTCTCCAACAAGACCATCCTCCTCTTCATGAACGTACATTCTATTTAAAAGTGTTGTTTCCTTCTTTTTAATGGAAAAATATCCTTTATGGCCGGACAAAAAGAGCAATCTTTTCGATTGCTCCTTTTCCAGATTTTTCCGTTTATGTTATCGATATCGCAGATCGAAATTAGCTCCCCAAAAAAAGATTGGCTCTCATCTCCTCTGATATACGCCTGCCCTGTAAATAATCCTGTTCCCGTTCTTGTTCAACCATCATGCGTTGCTCCAGTTTTTGAGCATATTGTGCATAGCCGATTCCATGAGCCTGAAACATCGCTTTTTCCATTGCCGACGTGTACGTTAGTTCGAGAAAATTAATGAAGAATCAATCCTTCCCATAGTGAATTTCGTACTCATCTTATCATTGAAAGGGATAACTCACAAAGTTGCTACGGCTCCATATTCACTGATAATTCAGATTTTTTAACGACTGTTTCCATCCCCGTGTCCAAAAACGCCAAATCCCTCGGTCTTCCTCTAATTTCCTTTTTTCATCCACAAAAATAGCCTCATTTATTTTTAAGACAAATTAAAAATCCCATTAACAAACCTCTTGTTAATGGGATTGGATGTTTATTTATATGAACCGAAAATTTCCTTTGCCAATTTTCGCCCAGTAGGAGTCGCAGCCAGGCCGCCTTCTGCCGTTTCACGAAGTGCAACCGGCATGGTCAATCCTATTTTATACATGGCATCGATCACTTCGTCACATGGAATGCGGCTCGTAATGCCCGCAAGTGCCATATCAGCTGCCGTTATTGCGTTGGATGCACCCATTGCGTTACGTTTCACGCAAGGAACTTCAACCAATCCAGCCACTGGGTCGCAAACCAATCCAAGCATATTCTTCAAAGTGATCGCCATCGCTTCTGCCGCTTGGCTTGGTGTACCGCCGGCCAGTTCCACTATCGCAGCTGCGGCCATTCCGCTTGCCGAGCCCACTTCTGCTTGGCAGCCACCAGCCGCTCCAGAAATGGAAGCATTGTTTGCAACCACGAATCCGAAGGCAGCGGAAGTGAAAAGAAATTCAATCATCTCTGCCCGGGTCGGGTTTAATTTTTCTTTCACGGCAAATAATGTACCGGGCACAACTCCCGCAGAACCTGCAGTCGGAGTGGCACAAATCATCCCCATTGCTGCATTCACTTCGTTCGTCGCAACAGCTTTACTGACGGCATCCAATAATAAATTACCTGCCAGTGCCTTGCCCGACTTGATATAATTTTGCAAAAGAACGGCATCTCCGCCCGTTAGGCCTGTCACGGATTGCACACCTTTCAGGCCTCTTTCCACCGCTTGTTCCATCACTGTCAAATTCCTGTCCATCTTTTCGATGATCTGTTCTCTCGACAGGCCTGAGAACTCCATTTCTTGTAAAATCATGATTTCCGCGATTTTCACATTTTTACTTTCAGCAAGTTCAACCAACTCTGCTACATTTCGGAACATGTTTTTACCTCCATATCTATGCCAGCACTTTTAATGATGATCATTCAACCATCCTTATGACTTGCGACACGTTTTCCAATCCTTCAATTTCCATCATGACATCGCTCTGGATTTTCTGATCGACTTCAATCACCATGAGGGCCATTTGGCCTTTTTCTTTACGTGAGACTTCCATATGACCAATGTTAATTTCATGATTCGCCAATACGGTCGAAACGGAAGATATGATTCCAAACACATCGTTATGCACGACTAAAATGGCTGGGTTTTCCCCTGACAATTTAAGCTTGAATGTATTCAGTTCCGTTATTTCTATCGTTCCGCCGCCAATCGAGATCCCGACAAGTTCCAATTCCTTATCCTCGTCGAACAATCTGATTTTGACTGTATTAGGATGATCCATCACAGTATCCTCGATTGTAAAGGAAACGTCCATACCGGCTTCTTCCGCTATCGTTAAAGAGGCAGGGATTCGTTCATCATCCGTATCGAAATCCAAGATCCCGCCTACGACAGCAACATCCGTACCGTGTCCCCTGTATGTTTTTGCAAAAGAACCATATAAAGAAATAATCGCTTTCTTCGGTTGCTTTCCAAATAATGTCCGTGCTACTCTGCCAATTCTGGCAGCTCCTGCTGTATGTGAACTTGAAGGTCCAATCATGACGGGACCGATTATATCGAATGCAGATCTGTATTTCATCGTGTAATGCCCCATTTCTGGCAATAAATTTTTTAACCGTCTTTTAAAGTGAATGAAGATCAAAAAGCGGCATTATTACTATATTAAAATATTTTTATCATTTCTGCAATGAAAACCCTTTCATTGCATATCCCATATTAACATATATTACATAACATACCTACCAATATTTTTTATTATTTAACTTAGAAATAATATTTGATTATTCAGTATTTTAAGATAATTAACCTTTATCCTTTAAATTTGAAGAAAACAAAAAAAGCAGCCTGGCGGCCACTTTTAATAAGGATGTTCCTAAACCAGCTGACCCAAAGCAATTCTTTCAACCGATCAGTACGGTTTGCATCTAATTTTATAACTAAGCTGACCGTAGCGGGTGTTCGTGACTCCTGCGGGAAAACGTGTCTAGGGGAGACCCCACAGGCGCAAAGGCGCCGAGGAGGCTTCCCGGACCGCCCGCGGAAAGCGAGTGCCTGGAGTGGAAATCAACGTTCAAATTGTACAAGCCATAAAAATAGACAAACTCGATTTCATCGAGTTTGTCTACAGTCTGAAAGCAGCCATCAGGCTGCTTTTCCCTTCGATCTCCGATTTAACTCGCCTTTTTTTCATCTCTGGATCCAGCGGCACCCCAAATTTCGGATGCCCATTCAGGATGGTCGATGAATGGATTGCGGTTATTTTGCCAGTCCTGAATGACATCGTTGCGATGGCTCTCGAAATCGTCGACTGGATCGAGCTCATTCCATTTCAAGAGTGTCGATAGCTTTCCATGAAGCGGCTTCGGATACGTATTGACCGTATCTGATAATTCAAGATCCAACTCGCCGTTTCCTTCATATCGGACGGCCATGTAAAGTAGCATCCGTGCTATATCGCCTTTAACATGGTCTGGCGGCTCCCATGAATCTGAATCAAACTTACATTCACATCCACTATATGTTTGACCCCCCTCGTCGAAATCAAGGTGGCCCCGTTTTCCATTGACTGTCACATCAGCGGGACGGAGGTGATGAAGGTCTGTCCCGGGACCTTTGCTTGTCCCAAAATCACCGTGGGACTTTGCCCAAACATGTTCGCGGTTCCATTGTCCGGCATTGCCCCCATTCGCGTTCTCCGAGATCGATTTTCCAGAGTAAAGCAAGATGACATTCTGTTTGTTCACTGGATCTTCATCCGTTTCTTTAAGGGCATTCCACACTTGATCATAAGATAACATCGTATGGCCCTTAATTATCGAGTGCAGAACCGCTTTCAATTCCGTTCCCGTTTTTCCTGCCGCCGTTTCGTAATAAGCTTCAAGCGGCTTATCATTCGATACGGTCAACGTGAAACGGGCAACCGTTTCCGATAGCTGGTCCTCGGCCTTGACTGCGACAAGGTATGTTCCAGCTTCATTTGCAGGAAGCGTTAATGTCTGGCCGGTGACTGTACCGATAGTGGATGAAAAAGTCAGCTTATCCCCATCAGGATCTGAGAAGTGCTCACTTAAATCGATGGTGACCTTTGAACCGGCTTTCACTTCGAGATTTTCCAGTGTTTTCGTTAAGACGGGCGCATGATTTTCTTTAGGGTCGAAAGGGGAAGCAATTGCTTCCCCCTTGGAATCGACAAATTTGATATTCGATGTGTCGACACCTTCTGTTACCGACCATTTCTGAACATTTTCAGCGCCTCTGATTTCTTTTACATGGGCATTATCAATGATGACTTCCTTCACCGCCATGCCGCCAAAATCAATGATTGCACCATCCTTATCCGGTTTAATCGTCACAGCAGCATTCTTCAGCCCAAGGCCTTTGAGTACAGCATATGAACCTTTTAACCAGATACCTTCTTCGATGCTGGATGTTTCGTCAATATCGATCAAAGCACTAGGTGAAGCAATCGTAAGTTTTTTTGTTATAACGTTTGTCAGATTATATGTTTTTTCTGGAGCGGGAGTTTCAACTCCGCCTGATTCAGATAAAATGGTTGAAATCAGTACAGGGTCATGATCACTAGCCCTTCCGTGAACTTCCATGAAGGATGAATTAATATGGACAATATCAACTTTTGTGGCCGCGGCCATATTATTCGATACCAGGATATGGTCCAGTACTTGTGAGTTGCCTTGATATGTGTAAGAATAACGTTTTTCAAAAGGGACTTTCTCGATCATATTGGTTAAATCCTTGCCCTTCAATGTTTTAAGCGGAGCCGAAAATTCAAAATCATTAAAGTCTCCAAGCAAGACGATATTCGCTTCGGCATCCTGTGACTTGATATCACTGACAAACCAATTGACGATCGAGGCAATTTGAAGCCTTTGCGTTTCACTTGAAAGGACAGGTGGCTGGTTTTTGCCGAACAACGGCTGGTCACCGCCCTTGGAATTGAAATGATTGGCCACCACCACTACGCTTTCGCCTTTAAATTCGAATTGAGCCGCTAAAGGCTTTCTACTTGATTTGAAGGCGGGATCGGCAGGCTCGATTCGTCCAGGGTTCAAGGTGAGTTTCCCATCTTTGAAAGCCACGGACTGTGTTGCCGTCCCTTTCGTTCCTTCAGCCAATTTGACACGGTCGACATTATATAAAAAGCCTACACGGATATTCCCGCCAGGTGCACCGCCATCAAGTTTATCTTCCGGAGCGATATCAATGTATTGATATTGCGGTCCGTCCAGCTCTTTTATTTTGTCGGTTAACTTCTTGGCACTTTGGGCAGAATCCGTTGTCCCGCTATCTGTTGCCCCATCGTTATCCTGCATTTCCGTTACCCCGATGATATCGGGTTGTTTAAGATTGGTAATGATGGATGTTGCGATCGTTTCAACTTTGGAATTAGCGGTTTGAGTGGAGAAATTCTCTATATTATAGGAAGCGATCGATAGCTCATCAGCATCCTTCTCTAAAGATGTCACTTCCCTGACCGCACCGCCATCCTTTAACTCAGGCAGCTGGGCTTTATCCGTCACTACCCTATAGTTGCTATATCCATAGCTGATCACACCCGTGATTGAGCCTTCAAAGAAATCACCCGTTTTGGCTGCAAATGATTCATCATTTATATCCAGGGTAATTCTTTCAGGGTTGAAATCCATTTCCGTTATTTTGACGCCTCCAACTGCAGTCGTCGTTTCCATATTCCCTGGGATCACGACCAATTCACCATAGTCTTGGGGAGCAACCACTTTCGGGTTATATACTTCTACAAGCATTCCTTCCAGACTCTCGTAGAAATCAATACCGTCTTCACCCGGATTAAAATCTGTCAATCTATCATCATCAATGTTCTCAGACGGCGGAATGACATCCTTTCCGATGACGATCGGTTCTGGCATCGATGCAGTGCCAAGCCTTTCAATCGTCGTATTGGTCAATTCAGTTGTTGGCAGATCCGTCGTTTTCATTTCAGCGTATCCTTCGATATACCATTCGGCGACTTTACCTGCCACTTTGACATGATCGCCCGCTTTTAGGCCATGCGCTTTGTTATACACAAGTATTCCCTCGGAAGTCGTTAAGTCCTTATCCGGGTTGGGATCTTGCATGTAAAAGTTATTCGCATCTTTTACATAAGTGACGACACCTTCCACACCTGAGACGAGTTGAGTTTCATAAGATGAAAAATGATTCATCCCCTGAATGTCACGAATCTTCACTTCAGTGGTTTTGTTAACGGTATAGGCAAATGTGAAAACTTCCGATGTCTTGTCATTGACAGCGATTGCCTTGATGACCGTATCTTTCGTTAAAATGATAGGTTCTGTGTACACAGCACTTGAAGACGTTGGTGCGGATCCATCCAGCGTATAATGGATTTTCGCTCCTTCCCAACCAGATTCAAGTGATACCTTTGTATTTTCACTAACCGTACCAGGGAAAATATCCGTGTAAACGGCCGGTTTGTTCACCAGTTCATAATCTTCAATACCACGCGGCTTCAACTGGTACGTGTCATTGAACCTCGATCCGATTCCGGTTACGGAAATGACATCCCCTGCTTTAAAGCTTTTCACGAAATCTTCATAGCTCGAACCGGTCCGGTTATCATGGCGAACGATGACGGATTTCCCTTCAATATCTTCCGCTTTGAATTCGAATGTTCCGTATGTGCCCGATGGGGCCAATTCTGTAATGGTCGCCTTATCGATGGTGACCAGCTCACCTTGTGTATCCTCATTGACCCCTGAGGCATCAATCGTTTGGATTTCAGGAAGTTCATTATCAGAAGATACGACTTCAAGGGAAGTTGGTTGGATTTGTAATTCCTTATTATAAGCGGATACTTGTCCGATTAATCTAACGTTATCCCCTTGCTTTACTTCCGCAGGCCACGAAGAACCATAAACATATAGCCCTGCCGTTTCATCTTGGATATAAAAACCTTTTCCTCCCCAATAACCAAGTCCTGTCGTGACCACCCCATCGACCTGCACGACATCTTCCGTATTCGTGCGCGCCTCGGCAATGGAATCAAGAACCTTCACATCAGGCTGTTCAGGAGTTGTTCCCCCATCAGTGATGATCGTGAAATCCGTTGCGGATTTCAGGCCGGGTACTGAAAAGTACTTTTCCAAATTCCCCGTAATCGTCACCTGCGCTTTAAGTAATTCCGGATGTTCGACCAAATTCAAGGCCGTTCGGATACTTCCGGCCGGAAGCTGAACAGGCATGATTTTCTTAACATCCGTTTCATCCGGACTATCGGCAATGCCTATGTTCGTACTTTCAGTAAAAGGCGATGTTTGTTGATAGCTTGTACCGCTTTTAGCTGTACCGACGATATATCCCTTCACCGTCGCCGTTCCGCTGTTATTATTAATCGCTTCCACGACCGATATTGTCCCTTCGGCATTTGCTGCGGCTGCATTTGGCAGAACCGTTGACAGTACGATCAGTATGGCAAAGAAAAGCTTGCTTATCCCGTTCTTCTTCAAGATCTCAACCCCTCCAACTTTTTCCATAGGCTCAGCAATCATTTGAAAACCGCGCTTAAAGAATGGTTTCGCCATTCACCGTGACACCGCTCAGGCTTACGGTCTTACCGTTAAGTCCCGATAAATCCAAATCACCCTCTACTGTAACCTCTGAAAAAGTAAAATCATCCGCAGGAGTTCCCGTTAATGTAAGATTCCCTTTAACCACTGCATGTTCCAATGAAGCAATATCCGCGATATCCACAACTACATTGCCTTCATGTGTTTTTGGCGCATCAGCCGTTCCGCCAAAGTCTTTAGCCAATACCACGGTCGGATCTGTATGGCTTCCCGCCACATCCTTGATGCGTCCTTCGATGCTTGGATCGACAGTTTTCAGCCCGCTTACATAATCACGTAAATTCTCCCAATCAGCGAGTCCGATATCCGTCACTCTTCCTTCTTCATAAGCCTTCTTGAAAACGGTGAATCCATCTCCGCCCTTGGCTGTAAAAGCATTGGTCGCCACGACATATTCCTTCGCTGGATCCAATTCGGAATATGTTCCATCTTGTCCAAGGACTTCTGCCTTTGTCACACGATTGCCTGCTTCCTTCGAGCTGTCGTAGGTGAATTTCATTCCGGAAACATGCAGGAATCCGCCATTTTCCTTAGGGGCGAGGCTTACACTATGCTCTAATGCTTCATTGATTTCTGCACCCGTAAGCTTCATCGTCGCTAACGTATTCCCAAACGGCAAAACGGTGAGGATTTCCCCTAAAGTGATTTCACCTTGATCGATGCCAGCGCGGATTCCCCCGCCATTTTGGAATGCGATTGCCGTATCCTTATTGAATTCCTTCGCTTTACTAAGCATTCCATCCGTAATTAAATTACCCAGTTCCGTTTCATTTTTGCGGACGCTCGGCTTGGTTGCATCCCCTGCATCACGTGGTGTTTCCAAGGCCTTCACAGCTGTTGCACCTGTCTTCGTTTCCTTCAGTTCCTTAATCTTCGAGGAATAGGTTTCGAGCACTTTTGCCGCTTCGGCATCATCCTGTTTTTGAGAAAGCTTAATCAGCTGACCGGCTTGTCCGACAATCTTGCCTTGCTTATCGAATTCCACATCGATCGTTCCTAAATAGTCGCTATATTGATACCCTTGGACGATGACAGTCGGCTCTTTCGTTTTGCCTTTATCATCTTTGTCGACAACAACGGGGGCGTCCAACTGCGTATGGCTATGTCCGCCCACGATCACATCGATGCCCTTGACCTTGGCAGCTAATGTCAAATCATTGTCATAGGCTGCATTGTCATCGTAACCGATATGGGATACGGCAACGATCTTATTGACCCCCATGCCTTTGAACGCCTTGACCGCCTTTTCGGCTTCTTCAAGATAATTTTCGAATTCTATACTTCCTGGGCTTGAAATATCTTTCGTCTCTTCAGTTGTAAGCCCGAAGAACCCTACCTTTTGGCCATCCACTTGTTTTATGATGCCATTGTATATCTTCCCTTGCTCCGGCTTACTTGAAATCAGGTCCGAGAATAGTCCCTTGAACTTATCATCTTTGGAGAAGTCCACATTGGAACTGACAAACGGGAACTTTGCCCCTTTGATGAAGTCAGCCAAAGCTTGATGACCTTCGGCGCTGGAACCCAAATCAAACTCATGATTCCCGAATGTCATGACGTCATATTTCATTAAATTCATGAAGCGAAGATCCGCTTGCCCTTTGAATTCATTAAAATAGAGAGTTCCCGAGAATACATCACCTGCATCAACTAAAAGAGCTTGCGGCTTATTCTTACGCACTTCCTTAACAGCCGTCACCCTTTTGGCCACATTATCCAAGTGGGCATGCGTGTCATTCGTATGCATCAAGGAAAGCGTGATCGCTTTCGCAGGATTTTTCAAAGCTTCTTCAGCGGCAGCGACTTTCTTATCCGCCAATGCCATTTTCGAAAGGAATTCCTTTCGATCCGACTCCTTGATTCCATTTAAATGAATCGCTGCTTTCGCTTTTTTAGCCGCGTTTATCTGTTCTTTCGTTTTAAGTTCCCCATTGGCAAGAGCTACATAGGCATTGACCCGCTTTGCCACTTCTTTTTTCTTTTCTGCATATATCGCATCATCATACTTACCTTTCACTTCTTTAACATAGGCGTGTATGCCTTTTCCGAGCTTGGATGTTTTGCTGACCTTCTTCAATTGCGCAGAAACGGTTTGCATGCGCTTATCCGCGGTCTTCAAATCACCTTTCTTCACCCAGTAAGCAGCTTTTTCATAGTAGTATGGAACTTTCAGGTCACCGTTCAAAGCTGTTTTGGTCGCTTTAGTGAATTTATCGTATAGGAGCTTTTCGATTTTCGCACCGTAAACCGTATCTTTAATATCCTTATCTGCCTTTTTCACGGCTTTATCCAATGCTTCGTATTGATTCCTGATATCAATGGATTTCTTGGCAAGTATTGAATTCGTAAGGGTGCCAATCGATTTGCCATGTGCAGCTTTTGCTTTCTCAGCCGCTTTATAGCCTTTTACATAACCTTCCGAACGAGTGATGTACTTATCATAAGCTTCGATTTCTTTGTATTTGGCATCTTTTTCTTTTTTGCTTAACATTGATTTTTTAATGGTAGAGTTGATGTCTTTTTTTGCTTGTTTTGCAGACTTGATTTGTTTTTCAATAGTGGACACTGAAGCGAGTTTAGAAGTGTAGAAATAGGTATCGAATGGTTTTTTGATGGCGGCCTTGGCCGTTTTGATTTTACTATTCAGGCTAGTGGCAGCATCCGATGGTGCCGGCGCTACTGCTACGATCGTTGTCGCAGCCATTATGGTAGCTGAAGCAATTTTTACGATTTTCTTTTTCCCCATTATCGTAATCCCCCCATTAGTTCTATACTGGCATAACATTCTGCTAACTTATCCATTTAATTGATACGCTTTTCCAAAAACTGAATTCCGACAAATTTACTTACCCATACACAAATCCACCCTACTTTTTCCCTCTAAAGATTCGTGTATCTCCTATATTACAACAAAATAATCCAATTTTAAAACAAATTTACAATACCACACCGAATATTAACAGAATATTTTCATTATAATCACCCTAAAATACCTAGCAACAGATAGATGATATATCAAAAAAACGTTTTACTAGTAAAATAGCATCAGTTTCAGTCGGTATCACCCTTGGTCTTTATGCCTAAATTAACCAAAAAAAAGAGAGAGATTTAGCTCTCTCTCAGACTGTACATAAATTCGAAGAAAAGCGAGTTTGCCTGCGGTTTTTTCATTTCAGCTGATTTCAGAAACCCGCTCCCTTTCCGCCGACTGGCTGCCAAGCCTCCTCGACTCAAGCGTCTCTGGGGTCTCGGCTAGCCAGTTATTCCGCACGAGTGTCGCAAATTTCTTCCATCCAATGAGGGGTACTGAAAAAAAACATTAAGGATACTAGTTTACTTATAAAATCCTGGTTCGGGATGATACTATTCCGAACCTCTAATAGTAGACAAATTCTAAGAAAGCCAGTTTGCTTACAGTTTTTTCAAGGAACATTCCAGTTGATTTCAGAAATCCGCTCCCTTTCCGCCGACTGGCTGCCAAGCCTCCTCGACTCAGGCGTCTCCGGGGTCTTGGTTAGCCAGTTATTCGGCAGGAGTGTCGCAAATTTCTTCCATCCAATGAGGATTATAGTAAAAAAACATTAAGGATATTCTAGTCTTCTTTTAAAATCATGGTTCGGGGCGAGAGCAATTCAAAACTCCTTTTGCCGGAAAATTGGCGGAACCGCCAGACTGTAGAAGAATTGGAGAAGAAGATCCAGTTTTCCTAAAATATTTCTAAAAAGAGAAGTTTCCAGCTGATTGGAACGTAAGGTGTGAGACTCCTGCGGGAAAAGCGGGGCCAATGGAGACCCCGCAGGCGAGCGCCGAGGAGGCTCCCGGACCGCCCGCGGAAAGCGAGTGCCTGGAGTGTAAATCATTACACATACCCCCTTTCGGAAATCCGCTCCTTTTCCGCCGACTGGCTGCCAATCTATATCAAAGCAAGCGTCTCCGGGGTCTTGGTTAGCCAGTTATTCGGCAGTAGTGTCGCAAATTTCTTCTATCAATGTGGGTTATAGGAAATTGGCGTATTGCGAGAATCAAGAGACGCCTTGCTGCATGATGGACGAATCCTCCAAGGGTTTCTTACAGAGGATAAGAAGGTACATTTCTATATTAGTAGGAGAAGGTTAAATATAGTTTATAGACATTGTAAAATATTGTATTTTAAGTAATTGGGCTTGAAGAAGACTAAATAAAAAGAGCCGATTCTGTAAGAAAACCAGAAAATCCCCAACAGGCAGACCATACCAACAGTCAATCCATAGGGGATTTGCTAAGATATATTAACAGAACTACATTACTCCCTTTTTTAAGTTGGATAATACAGGATCATGCTTAATCGAGTTATTGTATCCCCTGAATTATGGTAGGCATGCGGTCTGTCAGCCTTGAACCTGATAGAATCACCATTCCTGACCGTATATTCTTCGTTATTTACACGTACTGTCACTTCCCCTTCAAAAACAGTTATGTACTCTTCGGTTCCTTCCCTATGTGGATCGGAACTTAGGAATCCACCTTTTTCTATCTCGACTGAATATACTTCAAAGCGCTTCTCATCCTCAAAGGGAAAGTGGGGATAAACTCGATATTTGCCGTTATCTTCAGATAATGATTGAATTTCACTTTTTAAAACAATTTTTGTATCCGGCTGCGGACTATTTATCAGTGAAGAAAATGAAATCTTTAATCCATTGGCTATTTTCCAAATCGTTGTAATCGTAGGGCTCGATCCTCCCCTTTCTATTTGTCCAATCATCGTTTTGCTTACTCCAGTCAATTCTGCAACCTTTTCAAGACTTAATTTCTTACTTTCCCTGATGGCCTTTAAATTGTTAGCAATAATAAAATTTATTTCTTCCATAAAAATGCTCCTTATTTACAATATAACGTCGGCATTGTACAATAAAAAGGAAATCGTTATAATGTCAATTTTGGTCATTATAGCATACAAAGGGGAGTCAACCATGCCATTACTATCTTTTTTGCTATTTGTTTTTGTTACAAGTTTCACTCCGGGTCCAAATAACATCATGGCCATGTTATTTGCGAACAAGTACGGGTTAAAAAAGACGATTAAATTTTGTTTCGGAGTAGGTGCCGGTTTTTTTGTAATCATGCTATTGTGCAGTTATTTTAATGTTTTGCTTGAAAATTTCATACCAAAGATTGAATTTATCATGACGATCCTTGGTGCAATTTACATGCTGTATCTGGCTATAAAAATCATTTCCAGTTCAACTAAAGCGAAGGACGATAACGATGACAAGAACAATAGTTTTATAGCAGGCATGCTTTTACAATTCATAAATCCAAAAGGAATCTTATATGGCATCACGGCAATATCGACCTTCATCCTACCTTATCACTCTTCAAATTTCAGCTTACTATTCTTTTCATTATTTCTGGCTTTCGTTGGTTTTATGAGTACGTTCTGCTGGAGTATGTTCGGTTCTGTTTTTCAAACGTTTTTATCAAAGTATAGAAGTCAGTTTAATGTAATCATGGCTTTGTTATTAGTGTATAGTGCCATTTCGATTCTTACACACTAAAAAAAGGTAAAGGGCACAAACCTTCATTAAGAAGGATTGCTGATTTGTAAATTTCGAACGTTCATTTCCCTCCAGGCACTCGCTTTCCGCGGGCGGTCCGCCCCCGGCGCCTTTGTGCCTGTGGGAACCCCCTTGGAAGCGCCTTTCCCGCAGGAGTCTCGATAACCAGCTCCAATCCAACTTTTTTAAAAATTTTGATGGAACCCACTCAAATCTTCCCCCTGCATTAAAGGGTTAAGTTCCCTTCGAATATTGTGACGGCATGTCCGGAAAGTTTAACTGTGTTTTTCGTTACTTCAACCTTTAGCAGTCCGCCTCTTTCCGATGCCTGATAGGCTATAAAAATACTTTTGTCCAGCTTTCTTTTCCAATATGGTCCCAGACAGCAATGGGCCGAGCCGGTTACTTGATCTTCGTCAAGTCCTTGCGCAGGGGAAAAGAACCGTGAAACGAAATCATATTCACTGTTACCGGATTGACTCGTCACGATGACGCCCCGAACCGGCAATTGGGCAATGGAGTCCATATCCGGCTTTAAATTCCTTACGATTTCCTCTGATTGAACTTCGACTAGAAGATCCCATTTGTTTTGCCCAACATACGCAGGCACAACACCTAAAGCCTTTATTAGTAAATCAGGGGCAGCGGTCTCCTTCTCCCTTAATGACGGAAATTCCAGCTGAACCATCCCATCAACAAATTTTGCAGTGAGAAGCCCGCTTTTCGTCTGATAGGCAATCGGCTGATTCCTTGGCACGTATCCTTTATCCCATAAAAAGAAAGAGCTTGCCAGCGTCCCATGTCCACAAATCGGGATTTCAATGGAAGGTGTGAACCATCGCAGCTTCCATTCACCATTATGAGGTTGAATAAAAGCGGTAACAGGCATATTAATCTCTTTAGCTATTCTCTGCATCCACTCGCTGTCACTTTCCCCGGTAAGAAGGCAGACTGCAGCAGGGTTTCCATTAAAAGGTTGATCTGTAAACGTATTAATGATGGTTAATTCCATAAAATGTGCCTCCGGTAAGTGATATTCTAGTCTCCTAATTCCACAATGAGGAGCCCTTTTCCTTTTTTGAATGACCATTCCCTTGGTTTTTTAAAGAGTTCTCATTAAAATGAAAAGGACCACCATATGGCGTCCTCGATTAAGTCCCTTTATCTACTCAGGTTCCAGACGATTTTAAACGTTGTCATAAAAAACCGGTAATTCTTGTAGTGCATTTCGAAATCACTAAAATAGACAGCTTTATAAAAAAAGCTGCCCATCACTATATCAATTATATGATCTACCTTGCCGTAGCAAAACACCCTACAGTTTCCGTACAATGAATGTATCCCCAAGCAGTTCCCAATTCTGGGGGAACGGATAACCAAGTACCCAATAACTGAGACCCCTTGACCTGTAAATCTTCACCAGATCGAATTTGGCTTTGGCACTGCGTGCGTCCTCAAACCAAACTTCATGTGTGCGTCCCTGATCATCTTTGTACCTATAATAAGGGGATTGGGCTGTCTCGTCATATTTTATTTCTGCATTATATTGGACGGCGCGTCTGATGGCTTCCTGCATATCGAAAGTCTCTGCTTCCTGTCCCTCTTCATGAGGAATAAGCCAATCCCGTGCATAAATTTGAAACCCTATGAAGATTTTATTTGTTGGTATCACCGTTACGGCATAGTCAAGGACACGCTTTATTTCATTAATGGGAGAGATTGCCTGCGGCGGCCCCTTTCGGTAACCCCATTCATATGTCATCAGCACCACGAAGTCGAGCAGCCGTCCGTGAACTGGATAATCATGTGCCTCAACTAATGGCCCCTTTTGATTGGCGCTAGTTTTTGGGGCAAGGGAGGATGACACAAAGTAACCCTCTGGATGCAATCGTTCCACTGCTCTTTGGAGAAAGCGATTATAGAAATCACGGTCCTCTGGTCTTACACTTTCAAAATCGATATTCAATCCACGGTATCCTTTATCTTTCATCGTTTTTATGACGTTGGTTAATAATGTTTCCACTAAACTTAAATCGGAAAGTATTGTATGGGCAAGCTGAGTTCCCGCTTCCGTCGCGGAAAAATTCGTTATGCACATCATGGGTATGACGCCAGTCGACTGTGCCGCCCGGATCGTCGGGATGTCATCTATGACTTCTAAGCTGCCATCTTGCCTCATTCTATAACCAAATGGACTTACGTAGGTCAAATCGTGGGCTACTTCACGTACCTGCTCCGCACCGGCTTGCCCGTAAACGTTTGTAAAACCATTTACTTCAATGATGGGTTTTGGTTTCTGGGGAATCCTTATTATCCGTCCGATATGGATATTGGCCGGATCTGCAATCCTGTTCATCTGCATAATGGCCTGAACTGTCGTTCCATAACGTCTCGCTATATCATAAAGGGTATCTCGTTCCCTTACGGTATGATAAATAACCGGGATGGTTAGTCTCTGCCCTGGATAGATAGCGGAAGGATTTGTGATGCGATTCGATTGCATGATTTCCTGTACCGTAATTCCAAACTGATTTGCGATATTATTTAGAGTATCCCCTTGCTGAACCCTGTACTGAAGATAAGGTTCAGGAATCAAAAGAGCTAGGCCAATCACCAGCTTATCTGGATTTTCAAGGCCATTGATCCGAACAATCCGGTTGATACTGACACCATACTGCTGGGAAATTCCCCACAAAGAATCCCCCCTATTCACCACATGGATTTTCACATGCACAGCCCCGCTTTCCTTTAAAATATCCCTTTCATTTTATTCCCTGGATAGCCCTAATATGTTTTTTGTGTTCATAAGCCTGTAAAGGATATAGGGAAAAAAATAATAATGGCAGCTATCAATTCCAGGGAATATATGGAGGGCGTCCATGTATTTTAAATGAGACTGCAGGCATGATAATACGATTTTTAGAGGGGATTTTGTAGCCGAAGTAATCCAGACGAGAACTATTATTCAGGAGGAAAGGATTCATTTAAGATCAAAGCTTATGAGCATGAAAGAATTTCAGCATTGGCCTATTCCATGGATTGCAGTGTTAGTTTAAGCAGAAACAATGCTGCTGATTGCTGGTATTAGAAATCGAGACGTCTCTACACAAATGGTGGATTCAGAGGTAATTCGTTTACCTGACCCGGGAAGGCTTAAAAGTTTAAAGATGACTCAGAAATACATTTCAAAACTGAATGACGAGCACATTTCACTTTTTCTCTAATTCCATATGTTGGGCATGAAGTAGTGGATACTACAAAAACGCTTCATGAAAAAGTGAATCTTTGGATAGATGATAATATAAAAAATATTGATTAGAATTATATGGAGAATAATAAGTCAAAACGGGTGAGGAGGAATGAGCATGAAAATGTTTAAAATGAGTGCTGTGGCATTGGTCGCTGCGTTGTTGTTCCCTTCTTCTACATTTGCAAGTGGCTGGGATTACTTAGGAGAACAATCTCTTTTTTCTAATGGTGCTGAAAGTGATGTGTTTGCCTCTACTGGTGGTGATTATAAGATTTGTCGGGATTCTTATGTGGGTCCGGCTGGTAAGTTAAAAGTTGAATTATGGGAGTATGATCCTGACAGTTATAATGATTATGTAGGGGTAAGATATTTAGATCGAGGCCAATGTGGCATTTTCCGGGGTATTGGTAGCTTTGTTGATGGAGGAAATGAAGCAGAATTTTTTGCGAAATCAAGGACTAACAGTGATATGCATTTAATCTTTTATGATTAATTCACTAACTGAATGAAAAAAAGACCTGAGATTGATTCGTAAATGCTAAAGGGTATTCTTCTAGAATGAGTGCGTAAATACCTTAATATGACTGCTAATATATATAGGGTTTTTTAGGCTGATGTATTTCCACTTCAGCCTTTTCTTATGCAGGAAAATAATTACTTGATTTATCTAAATGGAAAGTGTCATAACTTAAAGGTATTGGCAGAAGAAAGTACATAAGGAAAAACTGTCCCCAACTCAGTTGTTGAAATGGGCAAAGCCTAGTGTTTTTGTGGGTACATGAAAACTCCCTTAATAAAACCCTCACATCAAAATAAATTAACACCTCAAGATATATCCCCGCTTTCCCAGCCTTATTTTTGACTCTTGAGATACAAAAACAAGGGGTGTGTACCTCTCCATTAAATAGTTAATCAAACGCTTTAAAAAGAGTGTAAAGGGTCTTAAATAACCCGTTTTTAAGTGCGGTTACCTCGGTCTAAAACTGGATTGGTATGGTATAATAATAGAAGGTATACTGTGCTTTTAGGAGGTGAACGAATGACGATCAGCAGCATCATATTGGTGGTGGCGGCAGTGTTTATCGGCGCCTTGATGCGGACGATGTTCGGGTTCGGTGAAGCAATTGTCAGCATGCCTCTGCTTGCCTTACTTCACATTCCGCTTAATACTTCGGTTTCCCTGATTGGATTGGCTGGTCTTACCGTCGCTTCACTAACCGTCGTTAGCGGATGGCGGCATATCGAACGCTCCGTTTTAATCAGACTGGCGGCTTCAACGGTCATCGGCATACCAGCCGGCCTGGCTTTGCTCCATTACGCACCTTCTATGATCATTACTTCTGCACTGGGTGTTTTTTTGATTGCATATGGGGGATATTCTCTTCTAAAGCAAAGACTTTTTCAGGCTGTGGATAAACCATTACTTAACTCGAAGGGCTAGGTATGGCCGTTCGGTTTTGCGTCGGGAGCCCTTGGCAGCGCCTATAACTTTAACGGGGTGCCGGTCGTCGTCTATGGAACTTTGCAAAATGGGATCCAGATCGATTCCGCGGAACAATGCAAGCCCATTTCCTGATATCCGGAATCCTGGTCGTGACGGGTCATGCGCTAGGCGGACTATGGACAGCCGATTCACTTATTCTTTACGCTTATTCCATTCCAGCTATATTACTTGCGACAGGTCTCGGAATGTTCATGAATAAGCGAATCCCAGCGAAGAAATTCGAAAGCTATTTATTCTTCATCATCATTGCGCTAGGTGTACTATTATTGATTCCCCATGACTGATAACCAATAAAAGCCTGATTTCTCATTAAAACAACGAGGAATCAGGCTTTTTTCAGGAATAATAGAATCATAGTTGAATCGTTAACCGCGGATATCCCGTTTGTTATATCCGAAGAAGCCTGCAGCCAGTAATAAGATAGCTATGATTGTAAGCATGGATACTTCCATGAAGTCCATACCTTCAACAGGAAGCTTCGGAATATGGCCGAACGGTGTTAGTTTTCCCATCCATTCCGGGAATTGAAGCATTCCCCCTAAATAAACGACTAAGATTGAGTAGGTCAAGTAAAGCCAAGTCAAGCCGGATAATTTTGGTGCAAATCCAGTTAACAGCACGGCGATACCAATCATGATCCACATTGCAGGCAGGTAGACCATCGCTGCACTAAATATAGTGCCGAAAGCAACCCCTTCATCCATCACGGAATTCCCGACTGCCCAAAGACCGATGTCAGCAAGCGCAAGCATGAGAAAACCGCCAATAACAGAGATGATAAGATAGCTGCCCATAAGCCTTGTACGGGATACAGCGCGGCTCAGTAAATGTTCAGTATGATTCTTTTTTTCTTCCCCTTTTAGCTTTAACATCGCCATTAAAGGCGGGATGGTGCATATCATGGCGATGACTGACATCAACATTGTCAAGAATTGTTCTGTCAGTGAATAGCCTTCAACTGGCGTCAATAGTTCGGCCATCATTTCATTTTTTGTAAAAAAGGATTCCAAATCACCTAAAACGGAACCGTAAGATGCTCCCAAAATGAACATCCCGGCTGCCCAGGCGATCAATCCTGTACGCTGAAGCCTCAGCGCGAGACCAAGCGGACTTTTTAAAAACGATGAAGCATATTTCCGGCCTGGCTTAGCCGGAATGAATCCAGCTTCCAAATCACGGATGGCATTCAAATATAGAGATAAGGCAACCAAAATGATTGCCGCACCGATCGTAAGGATGATTGGCCACCAATAATTATTCACATATACTTCTGAACTTAAAACCCAACCCAATGGTGAAAACCAGGAAAGTGTTTCATTGCTGACATCCCCTATCGCCCGAATAAGATAGGAGAGAAGCAATACAGTGATGGAGTAACCCATCGTACCTCGAGCACTCTCGGTAAGCTGGGCAAATAATGCCGTTATTGCCGAGAAGAAAATGCCGGTTGCCCCTAACGTAGCTCCATACATAAGGGAACCTTCCAAATCCATGCTTTCTATTCCCAGAGCATACAACCCGAAACCCATTATTATCGCGATTAACGCATTCGTTCCAATCGATACGGAAATGGTTGCATATAAATTAGCCAATCGTCCAGCCGGCAAAGAACGGATCATTTCGATACGGCCGTCCTCTTCATCTGCGCGTGTATGGCGTGTAACAAGTAAAATACTCATTATCCCCACGGCCATGGCGGTTAATAGTAACATTTGATGCGCCATCATCGCTCCGTTTGTATAGTCATCCAGGCCGTAACCTTTCCCCACCATCGCGGTCATTGCAGGGTTCTTCATCGTTTCTGCAATAGTTTGCCTTTCTAGCCCAGTCGGGTACAGATCGGTGAATGCCATCGCAACCATAAATGTTAGGACGGATAAGGAGATTATCCAAACAGGGATCCGAATCCGATCTTGCCGGACGATGAATCGGGAGAGCCTTCCTGTATTATGATAAGACTGGTTCGCCATTATAACGCACCTCCCGCCCCAGAATCAGAAGTCTTCCTTTCGCCTTCGTAATGGCTCATGAATAAATCTTCCAATGTAGGCGGCGCGCTTTCCAATTTAACAATTCCAAACTGGCTTATATACTTCATGACATTATCCAATTCATCTGTATCCACTTGGAATGAAAGTGCATGGTCTTTCGTCACGATATCCCGAACACCGTTTACATTCCCTAAAGCAGGAATTGGCTGCTTCGTTTCGACAAGCAAGCTTGTTCTCGTTAAATGACGTAACTCATCCAATGTTCCCGTTTCAATTATTTGCCCTTGCCGAATGATGCCCACTTTATCGCATAACCTTTCCACTTCAGAAAGAATGTGACTGGAAAGCAATATGCTTTTTCCTTCAATTTTCGCGTTCATCACACATTCTTGGAAAACCCTTTCCATCAATGGATCTAGACCTGATGTTGGTTCATCCAATATATAAAGGTCGGCATCAGAAGAGAAAGCAGCAATCAAAGCAACCTTTTGCCTGTTTCCCTTTGAATATGTTCCACACTTCTTGGAAGGATCCAAATCGAATTTTTTTATTAGTTCTTCGCGCCTGCTTTTATTGTTCGTCCCGCGTAATTCAACAAATAGATCAATGACTTCCCCGCCTGTTAAGTTGGGCCATAGGTTCACATCTCCCGGAACATACGCGATTCTCTTATGAATTTCAACGGCATCTTTCCATGCATCCTTGCCAAAAATCTTCGCTTCTCCATCCGTCGCTTTTAAAATCCCGAGCAGCACACGGATCGTTGTTGATTTTCCAGCACCATTGGGACCGATGAATCCAAATACCTCCCCTTTATTCACTTCAATGTTCACACCATTTAAAGCGGTGAACTTTCCAAACTTTTTCGTTAAATCCGTTGATTTCAATACTGACATTCCTCATCCACCTCTTTCTCATTAAAAAATATGAAATATTTTAACTGATTTAGTTCATAATATACAAAATGAGAATTCCTGACAATAGTTTATGAACTAATTTAATTGTTCTATTACATATTTTTAATTAAACTAAGGTTGAGGTGAAACAAATGGACGGATTTCAACGACGCAGGGAACAAAAAAAATTGAATATATTAGAGGCTGCCTTGGCTTTATTCATGGAGTATGGTGTCCAAAAGATTTCGATTGGGGAAATAGCAAAAAAAGCAAATGTATCTCAAGTAACGATATATAATTACTTCGAAAGCAAACATAATCTAATTCATGAGGTTTTTGTTTATTATACAGATAAGGCATTGGATGAATTTGAACAAATACTGGCCAGCAACATCGCCTTCCCTGAAAAAATAAAGCAGCTCATGTTCACGAAGAATGAAACAGCCAAACAAATTCATGAAGATTTTTATCAATATTTAATGAAGGAATATACTTCCGGAGTCAATTATATGGAAAAAATATATACAGAAAAGGCCCTGCCCCGCTTTATCGATCTGTTTAACCAGGGGAAGGAACAAGGATATGTTGATCCGAACTTATCTAATGAAGCGATTTTATTTTATATAAAAGCAATGAATGAATATATCCAACGGAAAGAGGTTTATCAAAGCATCCTGCCTTTGACTGAGGATATTATGAGGATTTTGTTTTATGGGATCGTTGGGGAAAAAGAGAAATGAATTTAAGAAAAAACGGTGTGAATCGATATCTCCCATTCACACCGTAAAATCTTATTCAAGAATTTTCCTGCACTTTTTAAGTCAATGTTAATAATTTCGCTGAAGTGTAATTATATTTCTCGATTGATAAATCAAAAACGGCTCCCGCTTTTAAAAAGACCGTACTTTCAACGATTAAAGTAGGATCACCTGGCTGCAAGTCCAAAAGCCCAGCATCATCGTCATTAAGTTTTTCACACGAAATGATTTTATCCGCAAACCCGATATTCAATTTCAAATCCTCGACTATATATTCATAAATGGAACCATTTGCGATTTCTTTATTTATGATCGGAATGATATCTTTATTGAAAAAGGACTCTTCTATTACAATGGGTTGACCATTTAAGTATCTAACCCTTTTCAGGTTATAGATTTTGGTTTTTACATTGCATTTCATTCGTTTGGCCAATTCCTCATCGGCTTCTATTAATTCTAATTTCAACACTTTACTTTTCATTTCATCATTTGGAAACACTTTGGTTAAGCCGCCCATATCCCTCATCGAAATGCAGCCCGGTCTGGTAAATTCCCTAAGGAATATGCCGCTTCCTTGAACTTGATAGATATACCCCTGCTCAACCAATATGTTGATTGCTTTTCTAATGGTGTTCCTGCTGACATCGAACTTCTTCATCAACTCTTCTTCAGTAGGCAACTTAGTATTTAATGTATATTTTCCATCTAATATTTCTTTCTCCATTTGTTCTACGACCATTCTATACTTTACAACCATATTTCCATATACCTTCCTCTATACATAATGATTTAGAACAATAACTTAGACTGAATGATAGGTTTTCTTTACAATAGTTTATTTTATAACGATTGTAAAGAAACCTCTGTTACTTTCAGACTGCTGACAAATCCGAAGAGAAGCCTAAAGTTTTTTCGAGAAAACATTCCAGCTGATTCCAGAAATCCGCTCCCTTTCCGCCGACTGTCTGCCAAGCCTCCTCGGCGTAAGCGCCTGTGGGTCTCGGCTAACAGTATTTCGGCAGGAGTGTCGCATATTTCTTCCATCCAATGAGGATTACAGGAAAAAAACTTAAAGGGTAAACTAGTTTTAAACTTGGTTCGGAAAAGATCAGCCTACAGTTTGTTCTAGAAACATTCCAGCTGATTCCAGAAATCCGTTCCCTTTCCGCCGACTGTCTGCCAAGCCTCCTCGGCGTAAGCGCCTGTGGGGTCTCGGCTAGACAGTATTTCGGCAGGAGTGTCGCATATTTCTTCCATCCAATGAGGATTACAGGAAAAAACTTTAAGGATAAACTAGTCTTAAACTTGGTTCGGAATAGACCAGCCTACAGTTTTTTCAAGAAAACGTTCCAGCTGATTCCAGAAATCCGCTCCCTTTCCGCCGACTGTCTGCCAAGCCTCCTCGGCGTAAGCGCCTGTGGGGTCTCGGCTAGACAGTATTTCGGCAGGAGTGTCGCATATTTCTTCCATCCAATGAGGATTACAGGAAAAAAACTTAAAGGATAAACTAGTTTTAAACTTGGTTCGTGATGAGACCGGCCTGCAGTTTTTTCTTTTAAAACACAAAGTTGATTGGATCGTAAGGTACGAGACTCCTGCGGGAAAAGAGTGGCTGGGAGACCCTGCAGGCGCAAGCCGAGGAGGCTCGCGGACCGCCCGCGGAAAGCGAGTGCCTGGAGTGGAAATCAATGAACGCCCCATTTTACAAACCCACAAAAAAAAGACTGTCGGCAAACAAATATTAGCTAGTTTGTAAACAATTAGGGTTCTATCTAAATAAAACAAAGTTGATTGGAGCGGGTGTTCGAGACTCTTGCGGGGAAAGCGTGGCCAAGGGAGACCACGAGGGCAGACCGCCCGCGGAAAGCGGGTTCCCTACGTTCCAATCAACGATCAGCTTTACTAACCATGAAAAAAGAGACATCCAATCGATTAACGATAGGATGTCTCCAAATCTATTGAATTTCAACTGTCCCCAGCCATGCAGTTGTTTATAAATCCTTCATTCTCTTTAATGTGTAAACAAAATATTCCCAGTTGTTTATGGTCGAAGGGATGCTTAAGTGTTCTTCAGGTGTATGTACGGAAAATATATCCGGTCCGATTGAGACAGTATCCAACCCTGATATCTTATCTATGAATACCCCACACTCGATCCCTGCATGCACAGCGATGATTTCAATATCTTCATGATATTTTTCTTTGTATGTTTCTTCAAATAATTTCTTGAGTTTAGAATCAGGATTATAGGGCCATTCCGGATAATCCGCGTCAACCAATAGCTCGCACCCAAGCATGTCGGCAATTGCCTTTGCTTGCGTGACCATATTATATTTGATGCTTTTGACCGAACTCCTGATTTCACTTTCGAATATCATTTCCGCTTCATTTGTTGTAACGACCCCTAGATTCGTCGAACTTTCCACTAATCCTTCTATTCCCATGCTCATTCCTTGAACGCCATGCGGGATTACCAGTAAGGAGGAAATGGCTTTAGTCAACGTCTCTTTGGAAAAAACATTTGAAGAAACCGTTTCGATCTTTTCAAACCTGATCAATACCTCAGGGTCGGAAGATTGCAGTTCATTTTTAAAAGTATTTTCCCATTGTTGAAGTCTCTCCATTATCTTCTGAACATCTTCTGCATGAATCAGTACAGTCGCCTCTGCTTCACGAGGAATGGCATTCCCTTTCAGCCCCCCGTTCATTTGCTGTATGTAGCAAGGGAAATCCGCCGTTAATTCATGTAATACTCTGCCCAAAAGCTTATTGGAGTTCCCTCTTTCCTTATGGATGGACATACCGGAGTGTCCGCCTTTCAACCCTTTAATCCTGATGTTATAAGATACTGCATCAACAATTGAAGCCGATTCCCATCCGATTGGCAGGACCTGCCGCACGCGTATTCCTCCTGCAGAGCTGACCAGCAGCTTTCCATCTTCCTCCGAATCGATATTGATCATCATTTTTCCCTTGAAGTGAGCCGGATCCACGGCAAGTGCACCGTTCATTGTCGTTTCTTCTTCAGTCGTTATGATTATTTCAAGGGAGGGATGCGGAATATCATTTGCATCCAATAATGCCAAAGCATACGCAACAGCAATTCCATTATCAGCCCCCAATGTTGTATCCGTCGCATACAACATGTCTCCCACAATCCTTAATTGAAGCGAATCTTTCTCGAAATCATGAAGCGTACCCTTGTTCTTTTCGCAAACCATATCCATATGCCCCTGGATAATGATGGTAGGGGCACTTTCATATCCAATTGTGGCAGGCTTTTTGATGATGACATTCAGCACTTCATCCTGGATCACCTCAAGGTCCCTATCCTTAGCAAAGTGAACCAGATAGTCACTGATCGCTTTTTCATTAGCCGATCCTCTCGGGATTTTGGAAATCGCTGCAAAATAATGAAACACCGGATGGCTCGATAATTCTTCTAAAGTGCTATACATGAAAAACATCCTTTCTTTTAAAATATTCTTACTGCCTCTCATCCTTTTACTTTTCCAGAACGGAACACTGCCACCCTCGTGAACAATGGATACAGAACGTACCCTAGATAAACACCAATCATATTCAGGATAAGGTCATCGACATCCAAACTTCCGCGTCGAAAAACGAACTGACAGATATCGATGCCCGAAATCGAAAGTAATGGATAAAGAAATTTCCTTTTATCGGAGGGCTCTTTCCCTTCTCTGGACAACAAATACAGCCCGAATGGAATGAACAGCCCCACATTGGCGCTAAGGTTATAAAATGACACAAGCCCGTTCATATCGTTCGATAAATATGAAAGAATCGTAGAAAAAGGAACTAAATTATACGAATATACCTGCCCTTCTGGTCGAAAGAACAGTAAAACCAATAATGATAAACTGTAGCCAAACAATACAGCCTGCCACAAAGGGCGCGGAATTCGGACCGTTTCACCTCGAAAAAAAAGTACCGCAAATGAAACGAAAAGAAGTATACAAAACCAGACAACGATGATTACCAAAGGATTCAAATATAATCGGAGCTGAAGGAAAAAAGGCAAACCGCACAAAAACAATGCTTGCGACAGCAAAAGGGAAAGCATGACCGATTTTAGAGACATATAACTCCCCGCTTCTATTTCTTTCCAAATCATTGCATATGCTTATATCCTAGGACAACTTTAAGAACCCGTCAACAAACTGCAGTCAGTAGAAAACCGTCGAGGGGGAGGCTTTTTCGAATAAATCAACCGATGGGAAGGATAATTCGGCCTTTTTCCGGTAAAACAAAAAAGCCGGTTCCCCATGTTCGGGAATCCTGCTTTTTTTGTTTAATGATAAGTTCATTTTAAAGTGCACGGTACTTTTTTAAACTAATAATATTGATGGTGATAAATACGGCTGCAAATGCAAGGAGAATGAGCAGATCCAGTAAGACCTCATTGAACGTGAAACCTTTGTACATAATGCCATTCATGGCATCCGATGCGTAATAGAGAGGCATGACCTTGCCGATTTTTTGGAGCCAGTCTGACATGCCATCCAAAGGGAAAATCCCTGTAAAGAAGACTTGCGGCACGATGACCAAAGGAATGAATTGTACCATTTGGAATTCGGATGTCGCAAAGCTCGAGAGTAATGTACCAAGGGATAATGCAACGAGCGCGACCAGTATATTCGTCAGTAAAACGAGCCAAATGGAGCCAACAAGGACGATATCCAATACATTGACAGCATATAGCACGACAATTATGGTTTGAATCAGAGCAAATAAGCCATATCCGATCACATAGCCCGCTACGATTTCGTATCTTTTGATCGGGGTGGCAAGCAGCCGTTCCAACGTACCACTTGTATGCTCCTTTAAAAGCGCAATCCCCGCTATTAAAAATACAAAGAAGAAAACGAAAAAGCTTACGAGCATCGGACTGAATGTATCAAAACCCTTTGTGTTGGCGTCTCCGTAAACATATTTCTCCTCAATTGAAGGAGTGTTTTTTTCATTCCCTTGCAAGCCTTGCATCATTTGCATTTGAACGGCCTTTGCCCGGGTCGGTTCGTCGTTCAAAAGTGTGAGTTTCATTTTGCCATTTTCAACATGCAGCCAGCCATCCGTATCCTTTTCAATCATCTTTTCCTGTGAGAATTCCTCAGCAGCTGTCACTTGAAAATCCGCTTTTTTCAATGCTTTAACGATCGTTTCATCACTGCCTGTAACAACGATTTTCAAATCACTTGCCTCTGTATCGAAAATAAAATACATGAGCGTTAAAATGAGCAATGGAGCCAGGAAAAATAAAGCGAGCGTCCTTCGATCCCGGCGCATCTGCTGGGTAATACGAGTAACAAGAGAGGCAATTCTCATTTTAGGCCGCCTCCAATCCTTAAAAAAACTTCATCAAGCGTTTCCGCGGCAAATTGAGTTTTTAAAGCTGCAGGGGTTCCTGCCGCGATGATTTCACCTTCACGCAGCATCGCCAGTTTATCGCATCGTTCCGCTTCATCCATCACATGCGTCGTGATGATGATCGTCTTATCATCTTCATTCCTTAAACGCTCAAGTTCCTCCCAAATCGATTGTTTCAGCAAAGGGTCTATTCCTACTGTCGGTTCATCCAATATGAGAATCTCCGGATTTTGGATGAGTGCAACCGCAAGTGAAAGACGGCGTTTCATTCCCCCTGAATAATGGGCAACCCGAACGTTCAAATCATTCGTCAGCTGTACGATTTCAGCTGCATATTGAATGCGTTCCCTTCGTTCCTTTTTCGAAAAACGGTATAGCTTCGCAAAAAATTCGAGGTTTTCAGCTCCCGTCAATTCTGTATATAAAGCATCGGACTGTGCCATATAGCCGACAACCATTAACAGGGATTCATTTGGCACTTCATGATCCAGAACCGTGACTTTACCCGCATCGGGTTTAATTAATCCGACAATCATTTTAATCAAGGTCGTCTTTCCGCATCCGGATGGACCTAGCAAACCAAAAATTCCGCTTTTTTCAATATTCAGGCTCATTGGCTGAATGACCTTCTTCTGCTGAAAACCCTTAGCAATTCCATCAATGGAAATCGCATTTTTCATTGCACACACATCCTCCCTCTTTAATTGACACGGTGTTGAGTGTATCATCATTCTAAGGTAGCATTCGGTCTAATACAATCAACACATTTGGAAAAATGTTCAGTGAAGGAGACATTCCATGGCATCGATTCATGAGGATATGGTACAAAAGACGAAAAAGCAGATACAACATCATTTTATAGCACTTATTGAAGCAGAGGGGTTCTCACATGTATCCGTGAAGAAAATCGCAGAGCGTGCCAATATTAATCGGGGCACATTCTATTTGCACTACACAGATAAATATGAATTGATGGATCACTTACAGCAGGAATTGTTACATGAACTTCAAACCCGCATTACTGCCATTTTGCCTAAAGAGGCTTTTTTGGCTCTTAATCAACAGCAACTTTATCCGCCTTTCATAGCGATTTTTCAATTCATCAGTGAACATGCTCACGCATTAAGGGCCATTCTTGGTGATCAGGGAGACCCTTCTTTTGCGAAAAAAATAAAACGGGTTTTCGGTGAAGTACTGTTGGAACGTTTGATCAGCCTGCATCCTGCAGCTAAAGATGAAGCATTCCGCATGTATATGCACGCCTTCCTGACATCGGCGATTTTAGGGGTGATTACTGAGTGGCTGGAGAACTGTGAGGAACAAACGGCGGAAGAAATGGCAAAAATCCATTTTAAAATCTTGAACTTCATCAGCCAATTGCGCACATTCATCCAATGAACGATTTTAGTTGGAGATACCTATTCCGCACAAAAGAATGGAAGGGTATTTCCAGGATACCAATGCATTTCTTAATGTCATCGCTTCTCCCCCTTTGACCATACATAAAAAACCTCGTCCCCAAGGAACGAGACCAATTTGCGATGCCCCCCATACATACCCAACAATCCTCGGCTGCTCTCGGAAAGTGGTCATTTCATTTTACTTTTCTCTTCTCTACGTCCACATTAGTAATTACTAAATTTTAACATTGATGGTTCAATACTGTAAATAACGCAAAAAAACTCATTAAATATAATGAGTTTAAAAGCAAAACAAGATATGGATTTTTCGCTCACCGTTCCTGGATAGAACACAGGGATTATAATAATTGAATACCGCTATGAATGTTGGAATCAGTTGATTTACCTTGGGGAAAACAGTTTTAAAAACGGATTCTTTTTCTTATCTGTTATCCTTAATTCATTCATGATGATTTGATCCTCATGATCGGCTATCCATTTCCTTAGTGCATCTTTATCCTGGCACTGTGTTAAATATGTTTGGCCACCCTTGCCTGTAGCATTAATAACATATCTATTGAACGTCTTCTCCATAATTGCCCGCCTTTTTAATAAAATGTATTGAATTTAACTAATAATGTACTGCTTTTCCCTTTATCTTTTACAAAAGAAACATAATATATCTATTACAAATTTTGATTGGCAATAGCATGTTCTGCTTGAAATTATTGAATAAAGTACATCGATGCCGGTTATCATAATTGGATTAATCGAACCTATCATAATGTGCTAACTAATATTTGTCAATACGTTTTTTTAATGTAAATAAAACGTAAATTTTCAGTTTTATTAAAGAAATATTTTTTTACGATTTAGGGGTTTACAACTGCTAAATGATGGGAGTAGAATACGTTTATCAATTTAATGCATTTCGGCCAAAACTCATGGTAAATGAGTACGGAGGACCCAATCATTTGGGGTTAATTCTGCCTTGCAGAAGGGATGAGATCAGCTCTTTCGCCATCCTACCCGTCAGCTAACTTCGTCGGCTAAAGCGAAGGAGGTCTTAAGACCGCCTATTTCGGAAGCTTTTTTTTGCTCGCTATTAGTGGCAATACAGCTATTCGATGATTTCGCAGGTCTTTTTATTATGCCTTTAAAAAGATTCGAAAAGCAGATTGTTGATTAAAAGTCATACAGTAGGGATGATCATTTGAGAATGACAAAAAATTTATTGGATCCGCCAAAAATACTTGTACTCGGCTTTGCCATCCTGATACTTATCGGGGCCTATTTATTGACCCTGCCGGTTTCCACCGAAAATGGCCATGGCCTTTCTTTTCTGGATGCTTTATTCACCTCGACTTCCGCTACATGTGTAACAGGGCTGGTCGTAGTGGATACGGGATCGACTTTCACCACTTTTGGTGAGTTGGTTATCTTAACACTGATTCAGATAGGCGGCTTAGGATTCATGTCATTTGCGACGTTTTTCTTTTTCCTTCTAGGCAAAAAGATTTCCTTAAAAGGCAGGTTACTCTTGCAGGAGTCCTTAAATAATCTATCCATGGCGGGTGTAGTCAGATTAGTGAAACGGCTGTTAATTTTCACGTCCATCATTGAAGGTGTGGGTGCCCTTATCTTATCGATTCGCTTTTCTTTTGACATGCCAACCGGCAAAGCGATCTATTACGGGGTTTTTCATTCCGTCTCGAATTTCAATAATGCCGGCTTTGATTTAATGGGGGAATTCAGGAGTTTGACCCCTTATGTATCGGATCCATTCGTAACCCTTACCGTCGCCTTCCTCATCACGTTTGGCGGGATAGGCTTTATCGTGATGAATGAACTATACGAATATCGTGACACCCATCGTTTATCCGTACATACGAAGGTGGTTCTGATGACTAGCTTGATCCTTACAATCACAGGTGCAATTTTAATCTTTTTATTCGAGTTCGGTAACGCTAAGACATTGCAGCCTTTATCTTTCATGGGTAAAATGCTGTCGTCCTTATTTCAATCGGTATCACCACGGACGGCAGGCTCCAACACGCTGAATATCCCTGATTTAACTCAGCCTACATTACTGCTCATCATTTTCTTGATGTTCGTTGGGGCATCACCCGGATCGACTGGCGGCGGGATTAAAACGACGACATTGGCGACGCTTGTAGGAACGGTTTGGTCACAGATCAAAGGTAAGGGTGATGTGGTCTTGTTCCGTCACCGCATCGTGAGTGAAACGATTTTTAAAGCATTATCCGTTACGTTCATTGGTGTATTCATGGTTTCCATCATCTCCATTCTGCTGACCATCACTGAAAGCGGAACTGATTTCTTGATGATTTTGTTCGAAGCCACTTCAGCATTCGCCACCGTGGGACTTTCAATGGGTTTGACCCCGGAATTATCACCGGTTGGCCGGATGCTCATCATTTTCACGATGTTTGCAGGCCGTGTCGGCCCTTTGACTTTGGCCTTTGCTATCGCCATGAGGCGCAAGCCAGATCCGTTCCGACGTCCAAAAGGGAAAATCATGATTGGTTAATAATGAATGAAGGAGTGTAAATGATGGGAAAACGACAATATGCCGTGATAGGTTTAGGCAGATTCGGAACCAGTGTGGCCCATAGATTATATACGGCAGGCCAAGAGGTTTTGGGTATTGATGTGAACGAGGAAAGAGTCGAGAATGCGGAACTGAACGTTACCCATGCAATCATGGCGGATACGACCGAAGAAGAGACATTGAAAGCAATCGGAATCCGTAATTTCGATTGTGTCATCGTAGCCATCGGAAATGACATGCAATCGAGCATTTTAACTACCTTGCTTTTAAAAGAGCTTGGGATCAAAAAGGTCATTGCCAAGGCACTTAATAAAAATCACGGTCAGGTGCTGACAAAAGTCGGTGCCGAC
This sequence comes from Peribacillus sp. S4, assembly GCF_046715815.1. NCBI lineage: Bacteria > Bacillati > Bacillota > Bacilli > Caryophanales > Bacillaceae > Peribacillus > Peribacillus sp. S4. The sequence goes on from NZ_CP175708.1 coordinate 4,862,738, forward strand.
TGGGTCATCTATCCTGAGAGGGATATGGGGGAACGGGTCGCGAACCAGCTCCTTTCCCCTAACATGCTGAACTATATCGAGCTTTCTAAAGAATACAATATCGAGGAAATCATCCTCCCCATGAGCATGAAGGGAAAAAGCCTCAGGGAGCTTGATTTACGGGCAAAATATAATATCAGCGTCATTGCCATCGTGAGTAATGGAGAAATTATCATAGCACCGTCACCGGATCAGGATATCCATGAAAAGGATATGCTTTTAGTGGTTGGCAATAAAGAAGATCTGGCCGTCTTTGCCAATATTGAATAAAATCCGGCAGGTTCCAGCTCTTGCTCCTTTTGAAGGCTAATACATACGAGAAGACCGCCATATGGAGGTCTTCTCGATGAAATTTATAACGAACATGCCCGAGCCCAGGGTATGTATGTATTATTTTATCGTACTGATCGCTTGGGCAAGAGTGGACTTTATCGTCACTTTATCAAAAGGCAGTTGAAGCTTAACGGCAGTCATGGCTATTTCCGGCCGAAGTCCTGAAAGGGTTGTTTGAATTCCGATCAAATGCAAGGATTCAATCAATTGAGACAGCTGGTGTGCGGATCCGCTATCTATTGAATGAACGCCGGATAGGTCAATGAAAAGTCTGGTGACATTTTTTTCAGCGCACTTTTGTAAGGTGTTTTCAAGCAAGGACATGCCCCTCGTCGTGTCAATATCGCCTATCAGGGGAAGCAATGCCGTGTTATCTTTAAGGGAAATGATGGGTGTGCTCAATTCATCGATCGTTGCCTGTTGGGCTTTCATGATTTTATTGGCATACCTATGATTCGCTTCCGTAAACCTCTCCATCACTTCACTGAACACCTTCACCACTATCCGATACCAGGAGTTTATTTCCTCCTGTGTATATTGATCTCCATGCAATTTCACAAACCGGTCAATATAATCCAGGTATTGCTCTTGCGTACGGAAAAACTCCCTCAATATAAAATAGATGGGTGTGTTTAAATGCTGCTCATCCTGACCGATCGCTTCAATCCAATCACCAAGCTGCTTAAAGAATTCCCTCTCCTCTGTATCAAAAACCTGAAAGAAACGTAAATGGAATTCATTATTTTGCTGCTTAAGTTTTTTAATCACTTTGGGATCGGTTGAGCAATATACACCAGTACTATCACTTTTATTCAAGGATGCGTACCAATCCTCAGTCAATTGTGCTGCCACACCCAATAAAAAGGCATATAATTCTTTATTTACGTGCATAAACTCCTCCTATTTAGTTTTTATAAAAAGCAATCGATAAATCTAATTTATCAACAAAGCAAGCATAGAAGACAACCTCTTCCATACTTAAAACCTTATGCTCTCTGATGCCTGATGGCTCCCTCTTTCCATATACCTTCCCAGCTGTTTTTGAAACCATGTTTTAAAAAAAAAGATCAGCAAAAGCCTTCATCTATCATTCTGGTAAATACCCGTTCCCAAAACTTTATAGTGTTGTTATAGTTTACCATTTTTATTTTTTGTTAACAATTTCCACGCAAAAAAGGACCTGATCCCAGATCCTTCGGTTTAAAACCATTTCTCCTTCTCATTTCATAAATAAAGCCGTCCATAAACCTTGCACCCCAAAGGTTTCATCCGATTGTTCCATTTTCCTCATTTTCCGTATTTCCACCACTTCGAATTCCTTGAAGATCATTCTGAGTTTTTCTTCAGTAAAACCTAAACCGCCTTTAAGGCTTCTTTGCCTATATACTTCCCAATCTGAAATATCGGCACCACCCAAAATGCCGCCTTCGACAAAACAAGTGATCGAATACAACCCCTTAGGCCTTAACGCGTTTTTCACCATCTCCAAATAATTCATCCTTCGATGTGGGGCAATATGGTGAAAACAACCTGAATCATATTACGAAGTCATATTGTCCTTTTGCAATATCCAAATCAAATATATTCCTTTGAATGAAGTTCACTTGGACATTTTTATCTCCTGCCCATTCTTTTCCCCATTCAACGGCTTCCTTCGAAAGGTCCACCGCATCAACAGAACAGCCCTTTTGAGCAAGGTAAATGGCATTTCTGCCAGGTCCGCATCCAAGCTCAAGAACCTTCCCTGGCCCAATTAACCCACCATCAAAATATGAAACCAAATTCTCATCAGGGAAATTTTCGAAAAGGGAATCCCTTTTGAGCGGTCTTCATAAAAACCATTCCAGAATCCAGTTGGTTCACGCAATAATGAGTCCAGCATGTTCAATAGATCTTCATAGGTTGTAATCGTCTCCGACAAAACCATCACCTCTTCCATTTTATCCCACGATTTAATTATACTGATTTCGCCCGATGCCTCTGTAACAGCCGCATAAAAAATTCGTTACATATGACGTTCAGACACCATTGGACCTTGTTGTTTATATAATATTCACTGGAATTTAAAGGTATCAATTATGCATGTAAACTGCCTTCTGATGGTATGATCCGTTCTTACTCAATAACCCGATGATCAGCTCATTAACCATGTTAGTGAAGACATGGGTTTTATACATGCATGTCAAATATTACATGCTCTTTACAGCGTATCCGGTTTAGCTTCCAAAAAGCAAAACTCAGCTCTATCTGGTATCCTGATGTCCTCATAACCGTTTACTGATGATTATCTTTCTATACATTCCATTCAGCATGATCGGCCGATCTTCTTCAATTTCCATAATATCCCCATGTCCACTGAACAAGTCTTCAAACCTCAAGCCAATATCCGTTCCTAAAAATTGAATGATCGGCCTCAGAAGCTTTTTGGGCACTGAAAGAATTTCATCTTTAGAAATAAACTTATCGAATAGTATTATTTTCCCCTCGCCTTTTACAACCCTGATCATTTCCCGAAGACATTCATTGGCATCAGGTACGACGGAAAGAACCAAACTTCCCACTACATAGTCAAACGATTCATTAGTGAATTCCATATGCTGTGCATCCATCTCGAGGAACTTGATCGATGCATCATCAAATTTCCCCATCGCTTTTTTTAACATATCCGCTGATAGGTCAATTGCCGTTATCTCAAGGTCAAGGTTTTTGATCAACTCCAAATCGGCCCCCGTACCTACGCCCACAAACAGGACCTTTGCATGATCATGAAAATCCAGCTCTTCAAACATACTTTTCCTGGCATCTAAAAAGAGATGAGAGTTGAAGATTTTGTCATAAACGGGCGACCAAAATTTATAAATCACTTTATTCCACGAATTATTCAACATGCCCACCCCCTTACATACTTCTTCCATGAAACATCATAAATCCCTTCCAAGCGGATGGAAAATTAGTACAATTAAAAAGTATGCGATGCAGTGATTCACGAAAATTGGCATGTTTCTTTTCATAAACCCTCCAAATCTGTATGATCCATAGTAACCAAACTACCTTGACTGTCATAGTAATATACTATAAGATATACCAAAGGAGGTGAGGATTTGGTTCAACGACAACTATCCTCTGACTTGCTTCGCGGACATGTAGATACGATGATTCTGAAACTCCTGCAAAGTGGCGATAAATATGGTTATGAAATCAGCAAACTGATATATACGAATTCCAACGAGCAATATGAAATTAAGGAAGCGACGATGTACTCCAGCCTAAAACGACTGGAAAAGGATGGATGCATCATCTCTTATTGGGGAGATGCCACACAAGGCGGAAGAAGGAAATATTACAAAATCACCCCAATCGGGGAAAACACATATATCCAAAATAAAAATGACTGGGAGCAGGCCAAGCGAATACTTGAGCGCCTTCTCTAAGAAGGGAAGATGAAAGGTGATTGAAAAACTGAATGCACATGTTCATAGCATTTTTGCTCCGTACAAAAGTGCAAAAACAGCAACGGAATTGGAAGAAGAACTGCTGCAAAACTTACTGGAAAAATACAATGACCATAGAAGGAATGGTGCCAGCGAGCAGGAAGCGTATAAACTGACTGTGGATTCGATTGGGGAGGTATCAGAGCTCATGGAATCACTCAATCTGCAATACAATGTGCTTGAGCAGGCGATAAACATGGACTATTCCAGGCAACGCTTATTGGATTCCGACTTCCGCTCGGTTTCGGTCCATGATGGGAAGTTTAATTTCTGCGATTTAAGCCGTTCTGACTTCAGCCATTCCGACCTGACGAACAGCACATTTAAAAACAGTAACTTAGATCATTGCATCTTTGAAAACGCCAATTTAACTGGCACCTTATTTAAAAGTGCAAATTTAAAAGGCGTAACTTTCAAGAACAGCATTTATAATAAAACCCATTTTAAAAGCTGTAATTTATCTGGTCTTATATTCGATGGGGAAACTTTCAAGTAAACCATTTTCGAAGGCTCTTCATTGAGAAAGGCATCATTCCGCGATGCCACCCTCATCAATGTTCAATTTCGGATGTCCGATTTAAAGAAAATCGACTTTACAGGAGCTTCGATGGATAAACTCACTTACAACTTTTTACATGGAGCAAAGGTTGATCTTAGCGGCGTGACCCTCATCTAAAGGACAGCGATTGGCGCTTCCACCCCGTGTTTCTGATTTACACGAAGCCGTGCTAAGACACGTAACGTCTTAGCACAGGTTTTTTTCAATATACTTTTTCAGGCTTGTATCTCATTATGTCTTTAGACTTCCACTTCAAATTCTTTAACGTAGACAGCATTCCCGGTGATTTCAATATCGTATGTGCCATCGTTCTTGGTAGCTGTAACGCGAACTCTGCCATCCTTTCCGATTTCATGTCCCTGTTCGATTAACAGATGCACCTCATCATCAAGATCATCCTTTATGTATTTTGCATAATAAGCGCCCATTACACCTGAAGCCGTTCCTGTAACCGGGTCTTCAAGCGTACCTGAAAAGGGCGAGGAAAAATGCCGGCCATGCATATGGGCATCATTATCGTACGCTTCCAGGCAAAAGGGATGAACGGAAGCTCTTGGCATTTCCTTTAATAATTGCGGAAACAGGCTATTGTTGGCCTTCATCCTTTTAAATGAACTTCTTTCCTTTACCGGAACCAGTAAAGTCCATAAACCTGTACTTCCATAAACAATAGGTAATTCACTTTCCAGATCTTCTATATCAAGGCCGAGGGAACTGGCTAAGCCAGCTTTATCTCCGTTAAACGCTTCAAACTGCGGCGCGGCCTGCTTCATCGTAATATATATATCAGGCCCCGCCGTCGCATGGATCTTGATTGGCAATATTCCCGCTCCTGTTTCAATCATCAGCTCATCTTTATCCAATAATCCCCTGGTCTTCAGTGCATGGATAGTAGCCATTGTCGCGTGTCCGCAAAGATTCATTTCGTGTCCCGGTGTAAAATAACGAATCCTAAGATCGGCAATATCGGATTCCATCGGAAAAGAGGTTTCATTGAACCCCACCTTCATCGCTATATCCTGCATTTCCTTTTCGGTCAGTCCATCCGCATCTAAAACCACACCTGCCGGATTTCCTTTATTCGGTTTACTGCTGAACGCATCGTAATGAAAAACCCTTACCGTTTTCAAATCTAACATCTCCTAATAAATGATGGTGCTTCACTTGAATAGTAATTCTATATCTCTATCCATATTCCCTTTTCGTCCTATAGTAAGTGAAACAACCATTGATTTTATTTTCTGACTATTATACAATTACTCAAATTCATCAAATGTAAAATTCCATGAAGGGAAGGAGTACGTTATCATTCTGTTCCAAAGAGAGCTGGTGCTTTGCTGAAAGCCAGTGTCCAGAATCTGACCGAATATCATCCCCGAGAAGTAAAGCCGAAGCTTCAGTAAGCTTTACCGGTTTCCCCCCGTTAAATGGGATGTGTGTTTAATTATTAAACAAGAGTGGTGCCGCGAGTTCAAATCTCGTCTCTTAATGAGACGGGATTTTTTGTATGTAAACCAATCAATGAAAATATCGGGAAAGCGGGTGCAGGAGTCATGCATACACTATTATTCGTAACGGATTTATACTATGAGGCAAAAGGAAGAAATTATTATGAGGAGGATTTGTTCCTTACCTCGAAGCTTAGGGAGGATTTTCAGTTACTGCTTTGCCATCCTGAAGACATTGAAACGTTTGAAAAGGATTTTGACTTGATCGTCTTTCGAAATGCCGGTCCAGTAGCCAATTTTAAAGACAAATATCTAGCATTCCGTAATAGAGTGGCTGCTGGCCATTTGAAAACATACAACTCATTTGTTGGAAAGGCTGATATGAACGGGAAGGAATACTTAATTGAACTGACGAATGCCCAATTCCCTGTCATTCCGACCATCGATACACTTGAATCTTTACATAAACTTCCCAATGTGGAAGCGTATATAGTGAAGCCTAAAGATGGAGCGGATTCCATCGGTTTGGAATTTGCCGCCAAAGAAGAATTGGGAGATAAAATGGATGCAAAATCAAAGAACACATTGGTACAGCCATTTATCAACTTTGAGTATGAAGTCTCTTTTTATTTTATCGATAAGGAATTTCAATACGCCCTTTATGCGCCTGATAAAGAGAAAAGATGGGAATTAAAAGAATATGTCCCTACTGAAGCAGACCTGGCTTTTGCTAAACGATTTATTGATTGGAACAATCTTGATTGGGGCATCCAACGAGTAGATGCCTGTCGGAATGAGCAAGGTGAACTTTTATTAGTAGAGCTGGAAGATTTAAATCCGTACCTTTCCCTATTGGAATTAGCCGAAGAAACACGTCAAAATTTTGTAAAAGCCCTGAAAAAATCAATCCGGAAAGCTCTTCAAGCTTAGAATGAAAACTGCCGTATTACTGGCTAGCCAAGACCCGAAACAGTTGGCGGAAAGGGGGCGGATTTCTGAAAACAGCTGGAACATTCTTCAAATAAAAAAACTGCAGGCAAACTCGTTTTTTTTCTTCGAGTTTGTCTACAGTCTGAAATGACTACCGAGCCCTAAGGGACCATTAATTCATTTGAGATTGATGCCATTTCCACGCACTTTCAATGATTTCTTCCAAATTTATCGATGCCTTCCAACCGAGTTCTTCATATATCTTGTCGGCCGAAGCAACCAGGCGGGCTGGATCTCCAGGGCGACGGTCTGCATACTCAACTGTCGGTTTAACTCCTGTGACTTTTTCGCAAGTGTCGATTACATCCTTAACCGAAAATCCTTTTCCATTCCCAAGGTTGTAGATGGCCGTATCCTTCTTCCCGGTTAATAGGGCTTGAAGCGCGATTATATGAGCTTGGGCTAGATCCGTTACATGGATATAATCACGAATGCATGTGCCATCTTCTGTGTCATAGTCCGTACCAAACACGGAAATCTTCTCACGTTGACCTAATAAATGCTGTAAAATGATTGGAATCAGGTGTGTTTCCGGATCATGGCTTTCACCGATTTCTGCTGACGCATGTGCTCCGGCCGCATTGAAGTAACGCAAGACGACATAATGAAGTCCATATGCCTTTGCAAAGTCCCCTAAGATCTGTTCCACCATCAATTTAGAGCGGCCATATGGGTTAATCGGATTCGTTGGCTGATCTTCATCAATCATATCCACATTTGGTATCCCGTACGTAGCTGCCGTTGATGAAAAAATGAAATTCTTAACATCATGCTTAAGCATGGTATTCAATAATGTAAGAGTTGCACCTACATTATTATCATAGTATTTATAAGGATCTTGAACAGACTCCCCGACCAAGCTATTAGCGGCAAAGTGCATGACCGCTTTAATCGGATACTTAAGGAAAATTTCATTCAAGACCGCTTCGTCCCCTAAATTCCCTTCCACCAAGGTGGCCTTCGAATCAACCAGCGAACGAAATCCAGTTGAGAGATTATCCAGAATGACAACCTCTTCAGTTTTCACTAACTCTTTTACAAGATGGCTTCCAATATACCCTGCACCGCCAACGACCAAAATCATATAGTATTACCCCTTTTACTTTAAGCTTGAATGAATCTTTAAATCTCGCATATGTCATTAGTGGGAGGTCTAATTATAAGGACCTCCCTCGTTTTATAAGCATTTATTGAAGGTTTCCATGGCCAATCCATTATATTGGGTGTAATCAAACTTCGCTAGTTCAGGATTATCATCACTAACGATGGTAGATAAGCCCTTTTCCAGTCCATCTATGCTATTTTCGACAAGCAAACCATATTTACCGTTTTCCAAAACGGTCCGGTTAGCCACTATATCAGTAGCCATGATTTTCATTCCTAAGGTCATTGCCTCCAATAATACCATAGGCTGGCCTTCATAATGTGAGGAAAGAACGAAGCAGTCACATTTTTCCATGAACGAAAATGGATTTTCAAGCTGACCCAAAAGATGAATGGAATGATTTAAGTCCAGCTCATCAATGATTGCCTGCAAATCTTCCTTTAAAGGTCCTTGTCCTAAAATATACAGTTTACTATTTTTATGTTTCCCATGAAAGCCTGCGAATGCACGAATCAAATTATCTTGCCCTTTTTCAGGGGATAACCTTCCCATATTGACAAAGTTAAAATCATTTTTATCAGGATATGGAACGAATTGATCATTCACTTCCAACCCATGGACCTCTTGTACGATTAACGCCTGTCTATCGATCCAGCCTATAGATACCCCATCCAATGATATATGGGCATACGTACCAAGTTGAGTAACCGCTTCTTTATCGAATTCAACGATCTGGCCATTAAAGGTTGGCCCATTCTCCAAGACCATGGCATCTTGCAGCCCATAAGGCTTATCCCATATATGATAATCGCCTAATTTAATTTCGGCAGTGCCGCGCACTTCCCGTTCCTTTAACACCATTGGCTCTTCTATCATTTCAAATGCTCCAGTATTTAGCCAGCCTATTATCTTATTGTCTATCTCAAAAAGGTAATAGCCGCCTTTGTTGGTTCTATTATACTTGATGATTCTGACGATTTGCCCTTCAAAATCGATTGCCTTGCTCACTCTTTTAGCCTTGTAGTTCGGATATGCCTTCGTCCAGATTGTATGATCTTCCGGGTTGGTTATTTTACCGTACTTCTGATTACCGGTGTTTATTTCCTTCAGCGTTCTATTCTCGATCTTATCGATGAACTTTTTATTGTTTTTATAGTTTCTCGATATTATATATTTTCTTTTCATCATGATTTGCAGCTTGTCATTATAGCTCATGTCTTCATTGATTGTACAATGTTCAAGCACGGATAAAGCCGAATTATCTATCCAGCCTATGATCTTGTCTTTTACTGATATTCTGCTATAAATCGAATGCTGGGTTTTTGCTTCCCTATCGACTTTTACAATGATCCCTTTAAAATCATGACTGCCGGAAACTTTATACGTTCCTTCAACTTTATATGGCAGGGACCAAATATAGTTCGATCGAGGTCTTACTAACCTTGCTATTTTATCCACTTCTTTTTCATAAATGATGCTGTCTGGCAGAAGCTCCACAGCTTCTTCACTAATCCAGCCTATTATTTGATTGTCATGACTGAATTTATAAAAGGTCTTTTGATCAGCATGGGTTTTCCTCGAAATCACGATTTCAGCACCTTCAAATCGTTCTTCCAATGGAAATTGAGCGGCATTCGAAATTCCCGGAAGGGTATTCCAAACAGGATGATCCTTGACATCCTTTAATATCGCCCTCGCTTTGAAGTTTTCTGTGATCATCGCCTTTTCATCATTTTCGCTACCTTCAGGCTCATTTGACTCGATTTGAAGGATTTTATCCGGGTTGATGGAATTCATTACATAATCAAATTTATCGAAGTCTGCATACTCCAATAGATTCTTTCGGTTTAATTCCATCGTTCCCTCAGACACGCTTACCAGTTTATCAAATCGATTGTATACCGAAAAAATCCCCCTTAGATTAATCCGGTGCGGTCTTTTTCCGTTAATGATGCGTTCACTATCAGAAAGCAAATCATTATGCATATAACAAACTTTCTTTTTTGCATCCGCCGCAAGCAGATATTTAGCCCAATAATGGCTATAACCGCTAAAATCGATAACAAAATCAAACTTTGTTTTGCCGAATAAACGTGCATGCTCTCTAATATAGGCATTTTCCGGGTAAAGCTTCTTCCCTAAGAAACCTCTTTCCCCTCTGTTATGGATGAATTTATCTTTATAGACTTCCAATATGTTATAAACAGGCAAGCCAGGTTTGAATAGAAAACGCACATTCTTATTAACCTTGCCCATATTTTTCAAAACCTCGTATGAGTGAGGAGTGCCCGTAAAACAGCTGACATCATATTTATCATAATCAATATTATTCATTAAGTTAAGGAAAGAGGATGTAATCCCGTTATCCCTCAAACCGCCCGGATAAATTAATATTTTTTCCTTTGCGGAATCCAGCCCGGTAATTGTGTTTAGTTGTTTCGTAGACTTATTGAATATATTTTTGACTATTCTCTCTGTTACTTTTCCATCTTCATGGTTCGTGAACTTTTCCTGCATTTTTTTATATTTATCGGAATATCTCAATTTCACATCTTTAATATCTTTAATGGCTAGCGCCAATTCTTTTGAGTTAAAAAGCATGGGTCCCGGAAGTTCGTCATTTTGGAGATATTGTCCCCTTTGCTCTGCATAAACGTCCGTATCCCAAGTGTAAAATAGAATGGGCTTATCGGTAACAAGGTAATCAAAGAAAATGCTGGAATAATCCGTGATAAGCAAATCGACTGCAGCAAGCAATTCATTTGTATCCACATGGTCTGGTATTAGCCGATCCTTGATTTCCGAATGCTTGGCCGCTTCTTTATATAGAAATGGATGCACCTTAATTAATAAGTTATATTGTTCACCGATTTGACTTTGTAAATAATGAATATCAGCAATGATTTGAAGAAGATCATTATCCACCTTGGCCAGGTTCGTCCCCTTCCAAGTCGGGGCATATAAAATATTTTCCTTAGCATCACTGATTTTCAAACCCAGGGTCCTTAAATAATCCTTATACTCCTCCGGATTCGTATTCAGCGTCAAATCGATCCTCGGATATCCTTCTTCTATTATTTCACCTTTATACAATCCATTTAACTTATAGCTATGTGTAAATATGTTGGTAGTATGGGCATTAGGGCTCAAAATGAAATCTGCACTCAAGAAGTTCCTGACCACGTTTTGAGAGACCGAAGGATTACCGGGTATATCAAAGCCCATATTCTTAAGGGGCGTTCCATGCCAGGTATTGATGTAAATCTGATCGCTTTTAGGGATGAAGAAAGACTGGAATGTGGAATTATTGATTAAATACTCACTTGTTGCCAACCACTTTAAATATTCCTTTGAATTACGTTGAACAAATTGAACATTCGGCATATCCTTATACTTCGCCATTACACCTGAGAGGACACTGAAATCCTGGATGGACCAAATGTGCACAAAATCTTGATAGTCCTGATTTTCCAGCATATATTTAAACATCGCGTATGGACTGTCGGTCATACTGTTTCCATCACGGCTCTCATATAGAATGGTGTTTTTTTGAATGCTTAATTTCTCATAATACTTTGCATATCTATTTACACGTTGATGATTTTCCTTTAATAGGAAATTAACAATAGGCTGTTTAAGGAAATCGACTTTTCTTTTTATTACCTTCTTATTCACTAAATAGGCATCCCCTTTTATGGATTTATATTCACCATTCAAAATTATGTTTGCATTTCAGTAACCAAAAATAACAACTATGAATGATCAATAGTTGGAGATTTTTTCTAAACTAATTACTCTATTAATTTAAAAGATCACTTATCCACTGCCTTGTGCATTTCGAGGATATTTTCCATTACTTTTAAAATGTCGTCTCTTAAATCGGGACGTTGCAGGGCAAATTCAATTGTCGTTTTCACAAAGCCATCGACAACTCCGACATCATAGCGTTTCCCTTCAAAATCATAAGCGAAGACACTTTGGATTTCATTCAGTTTTTGGATGGCATCCGTTAACTGGATTTCACCGCCAGCCCCTGTTTCCTGCTTGGCCAGGAAATCGAATATTTCCGGAGTCAGTATGTATCTTCCCATTATGGCTAAGTTGGATGGTGCCGTTCCTTGTTTTGGTTTTTCGACGAAACGGTTCACTTCGTATCTCCTGCCATCTTGCGTAAGCGGGTCGATGATGCCATATCTATGTGTTTCGTTCTCATTCACCGGCTGCACACCAATGATGGACGAACCTGTCGCATCATATTCGTTGATCAATTGACGCAGGGAGGGCACATCGCTTTCCACGATATCATCGCCTAAAAGGACGGCAAATGGCTCATCACCAATAAAGTTACGTGCACACCAAACAGCATGTCCGAGGCCTCTCGGTTCTTTTTGCCTAATGTAATGGATATTAGCCAAATTGGATGGGTATCGCACCTTCTCCAATAAATCGAATTTCCCTTTTTCACTTAAGTTATTCTCTAGTTCGTACGCATTATCAAAATGATCCTCTATCGCTCGTTTATTCTTTCCTGTGACAATGATTATATCTTCAATTCCCGCTTTCACGGCTTCTTCTATAATATATTGTATAGTTGGTTTATCGACTATTGGCAGCATTTCTTTAGGCATAGCCTTCGTTGCGGGCAAGAATCTGGTTCCCAATCCCGCTGCAGGTATAATGGCCTTTTTAACTTTTTTCATTCTTTGTAACTCCTTCATATTAGGATAAATCAACAAAACGACCCATTTTTTTCTGAGTCATCCTTTTTATAGTAACATAGACTCTCTTTTTGTAAATATATTAACAGAAAAAATTCCTTCATTTGTAAACGCAACCAAAATATTTAAGGCCTTTCCCCGATTTTAAGGAAAAGGCCTTATTTTCTTACTTACAACTCATAGATCTAAAGACTTATCAATTATTGATCATCTCACCCGCTTCAAATTTCCGCTTGGCTTCTTCCCTATCGGTGCCCACCGTCAGCTCTTTGATCGGCTTCCTTGGCGAGTATGGCGATTTCAGAAGTTACTATCGAAAAAAAAGACGTCACCCCAGAGGAGAGACGTCACTAAATTATTCAGCTTCGGCAACAACGGTAAAGCGCTGGTTGATGTGCTGCGGATTTTCAATTTCATCAAGTACTGCAAGGGCAAAATCGGCATAACTTACATAGCTTTCACCCTTTGAGTTTACAAGAAGGTTGTCTTTACCCAGTTTATACCTGCCTGTTCTATTTCCTTGCGGATCAAAGAAGGCGGAAGGGCTGATGAAGGTCCATTGTATATCAGTGGCGTTTTGCAGATCTCCAAGGTTCTTGGATTGATTAAACGCTGTTGCAAAGTATTCTTTAGGAAACTCAGGCGTATCCAGGACACGAATCGTTTTTGCTTCGTCAACAAAAAGGCTTCCAGCTCCGCCAACAACGATCAGTTTCGTTTGTGGAGCGCCTTTCATTGCTTCAATCAAGATTTTTCCTGCGTCCACATGCAGGTGTTCTTTCCCCGGAGCAGCGCCAAATGCATTCACTACAACATCGAATTCTATAATATCCTCTGCTTTCAGATCGAATATGTCTTTTTCCAATACGGAAGCTCCTTGAATTTGGACTCTAGCTTCATCCCTGACAATGGCCGTAACTTCATGTCCCCTAGTCAATGCTTCCTTTAAAATCAGACTTCCAGCTTTTCCGCTCGCACCAATAATACCGATTTTCATTTTACATTCCTCCTATATATTGTTTTTAAAATTAATTGTAACTAAATTACTTACATGTAATAATATAAGTTACAGGTTACCAATTTGTCAACTTTATTATTTAGAGATGTTTCGGAGATATATCCGAAGTTTCGGAGATATATCCGAAGTTTCGGAGATATATTGCTGATTTTCGTCGATATAGTCCGATTTTCGCTGATATATTGCAATTTTCGGAGATATATCCGCAGTTTCGTGGATATAATCCAGGTTTCGATGAATTATTGCTGTTTTTCGTCGATATAGTCCGAGTTTTGATGATATATTGCAATTTTCGGAGATATATCCGCAGTTCATCCAGGTTCCGCTGATATATTGCCGATTTTCGTCGATATAGTCCGAGTTTTGATGATATATCATGACTTTCGTCGATATTTTCATCCGATATAAATAAAAACGCACCATTCCTTTTAGAATGGTGCGCTTCATTACATGCTGATTTTCTTTTTCATTAGCAGTGCCATGCAGATTGTGATGAGCGTAAAGGCGATGAATGACAAAAACGGGATCGTGATGAATCCCAGCCAATTTATATACTCACCTGAGCAGGGAACACCGCTTTGGCACATTTCGAAATGCTGTAGTGCTGGAATTTTTTGCAGACTATAGTGATACCCTGACACCGCCATGCCCAAAATCGATAATGGGAGGATGTATCTATAGATTTTCAGGTCCTGTTCATAAAAGGCCCGGCCCAATAAGATGACGAGCGGGTACATCAGGATCCTTTGGTACCAACAAAAGGTGCAGGGTACATAATGGAGAACCTCACTAAAGTAGAGACTTCCGGCAGTGGCAATGATGGACAGGATCCAAGAAAATAATAGAGGCTTGTTCATCACTATTTCTCCTTCGCTGCATCATCAACCATTTTCACTAAATCATCGATTGTATTTCCTTCAAACTTCTTGCCATTGACAAATAAGGAAGGTGTTCCAGTAACGCCCAATTCGTCGGCCAACTCCATATCCTTGTTCCATTGGTCCTCGGACTTTTTGGCTTTAAACGAGGTAACGACTTTTTTCACATCTTTGTCATTTGCGATTTCTTTCAATGTATCTTCTAAGAACTTGTCCGTAAAGACATCTTCCTTTTCATATTTCAGGTCAGCTGGCTGCTTATCGAACAAAAGCTCATGAAATTCCCAAAAGGTCTCATTGCCTAATTCCTGATAAACACTTTCCGCGAATTTAGCGGATCTGGTTGAATCGACGTTAATGAACGAATAATTCATGAAATAAAATTGCGCTTTTCCTGTATCAATCAATTCACTTTGTATAGAAGGGAAGAATTGCTTCTCGAATGTCTTACAGACCGGACATTTATAGTCCCCAAATTCCACTATTTGGACAGGAGCCGATTTTTCTCCCAAATATGGTTGTGATTTATAATCGATTTCATTAACGGCTGTATCTTCGTCTTTTTTCCCATTTGCTAAAAATATAAAGCCAATAAT
The DNA here is from genome assembly GCF_046715815.1 of Peribacillus sp. S4. Lineage (NCBI taxonomy): Bacteria > Bacillati > Bacillota > Bacilli > Caryophanales > Bacillaceae > Peribacillus > Peribacillus sp. S4. The sequence continues at coordinate 4,877,913 of NZ_CP175708.1, forward strand.
GATTACAGCGATTAACCCGATGATCCAAAACGTGAATGCAGAAGATTGTTTTTGATTACCCTTTTTTTTATTAGCCATCATATACCTCCATCACTTGTAGTTGTGTCGATTCCTTATCCAGCCATGATGGCCGGTTTCAGTTCCCCCTTTCCTGTAACCTTTCACCTGTAACTGATTCATTTACACGTTATAATATAAGTTTCACCATGCTTGTTTGTCAATTACACATACCTTTTATTTTTGCCTTTGCAGCAACGGCGTGACTTGACAAGGACGGTTAATGGATAAATATTATTCTTGCAGGCCATTATAACTTGTAACCACTTGAATTACATGTTAAATAATTTATACTATATAGGAATAGAGATTTTAAAGGAGAGAAAAAAGAGATGTCCATCAGTACCCGCTTTTCCGTAGGAATCCATATATTATCTCTTTTAGAAATAAACAAAGAAGGCGTTAACACTTCCGATTTTATTGCAAAAAGTGTAAACACCAACCCAGCCTTAATCAGAAAAATCACTGGCATGCTGAAGAATGCAGGTTTAGTGAACGTTCGGCCGGGTATCGCAGGAGCGACATTGGCCAAGGAATTGTCTGATATCACTTTGCTCGATGTTTATCACGCTGTCAACATTGTCTCCGATAAAGAATTATTTGGAATTCACGAAAATCCTAATCCAGCATGCACCGTTGGAAGAAATATACAAGATACAATAGAACCCATCTTTTCCGTTGCTGAACTTGCCTTGGAAAAGGCGTTGGGAGCGGTGACGATCGAGGATGTCGTCAAGGGGATTCTGGAAAAGGATAAAACTGAGTAGCAAAAAAACACATGAGCCGGACTCATGTGTTTTTTTCCATTTCCTTATTTATACTTAGGAACCTCAATCGTCAATTTATACGAATCTAATAAACTATATAAATTATAAATCTGTTTCACTTGTTTTGTTGCCCAGCCAATATCAGTTGCATACTGGTGTGATGCATATCCATATTTCTCCGCAGCTGTAGGATTCCACCTCATTTTATAAAGCGTGTCCTGTCCAACAGAGATATATCCTTTGGCGATGAATTCAGCACCGCCTATGATGGCCGCTTCGGGAGTGAACCAGCCCGCATTATAGGCGTATTGAGCGCCGCTGCTTAGCGCCGTTCCGTCAAACGCCCCGACTCCATACATATTATAGACCGTTTTCCCGTTCACCTTTACGCCAGTCGCTAATGGAGAAGTGCCATTCCCGGTCTCAAGCAAAGCATGTGAAATCAGGTAGATTTCATTGACCCCGTATTTTTCCCCTGCCGCAGTGAAGGTTGCCGCTTTGCCTTGTAGTATCCCTTTGCCTGAAAGGATTCTATCATTCACTTCAGAAACGTTCATGTTGGTGACTTGGGAGAGCTTGACGAATTGGAATGAATGGACTGGATCATTCACGAAATTATTTGGGTTAAGATTATATTCTATATCTTCCGGACTGGCATTTACCCAAGTCTTGTTATAGTCCACCTCATACCAATAATATCCGTCAGAGCCCCTTACTTTTGATTTAATGGTCAATGATTGATAATTGCTTACAGGTCCGACTGCCCAATAATTCGATCCAGCTCCGCCCCTGACACGCCATCCGGTTCCTTTAACGGTACCTTTTGTTGAATTGATTAAAGTTAATCCATCTTCGCGTATGTAGGTTTTATACTTCTTATCCGTCTGACCGTTTACGGCCATTTGAATTTCAACCATCTTTTCCATCGTAAGATTATACTCTTTATCGATCCTGATTATCGATCCATTCGAGCTTCCCGGACCTTCCGGTACTTTGGCCGTTAAATATTGCGTACTGACATATCCGGTTTTTCCATTGGCCGTGACTCTTGACCAGCCATTAGACTCTGAATATACCGTTACGGTCGTATTATTTACGAGCTTGGCTATAATTGAAGCGGAAGCCGATGCTGCTGAACGCATATTTAGACTCGAGCCATCACTTACATTTACATATTTAACTAATGTGTTTGCTTCTCCATCTGGATTCAGTCCCGGTACAGAACCTGGCTTCGTTGCTGATAGATATTTCGTACTGACATAACCTTCTCCGCCATACGCTTTAATTTTTGACCAGCCATTTGATTCCGAGATGACTTCTACCTCTACACCCCTTGCCAATTTCACAATGACGGAAGCACTATCCGACGGCTTATTCCGCATATTCAGTGAACCCGAGCTGACATTTACATATTTGGTTGTCGTTATTTCAGGTATGGATGGTTTGGAGTCCGTTCCAGGCTTTGCCGTTGAGAGGTAGTCAGTACTGACATACCCATCCTTCCCATTTGCCTTGATTTTCGCCCAGCCTTTGGATTCCGAATACACCGTCACTTCCGTTCCTTTTGACAGCTTTGCGACTATGCTCGCACTTTCCGACCCGCTTTTTCTCATATTGAGCGTTCCAGAGCTTACGTTTACATATTTCGTCGTCGTTTTTTCAGGCGTGACTGCCGTTGATCCCGTTCCTGGTTTTGTTGTCGATAGATATTTGGTACTGACATGGCCGTCTTTTCCATTGGCTTTGATCTTCGCCCAGCCTTTAGATTCCGAATACACCGTCACTTTCGTTCCTTTTGACAGCTTTGCGACTATGCTAGCGCTTTCCGATCCGCTTTTTCTCATATTGAGCGTTCCAGAGCTCACGTTTACATATTTCGTCGTCGTTTTTTCAGGCGTGACTGCCGTTGATCCCGAGCCCGGCTTTGTAGTGGATAGATATTTCGTGCTGACATATCCGTCCTTTCCATTGGCTTTGATTTTCGCCCAGCCATTGGATTCCGAATACACCGTCACTTTCGTTCCTTTTGACAGCTTTGCGACTATGCTAGCGCTTTCCGATCCGCTTTTTCTCATATTGAGCGTTCCAGAGCTTACGTTTACATATTTCGTCGTCGTTTTTTCAGGCGTGGCTGCCGTTGATCCCGATCCCGGCTTAGAAGCAGACAGATATTTGGTGTTGACATATCCATCCTTTCCATTGGCTTTGATTTTCGCCCAGCCTTTGGATTCCGAGTACACCGTCACTTTCGTCCCTTTTGAAAGGATGGCAACTATGCTTGCGGTAGCTTTTCCACTTTTTCGCATATTGAGTGATCCCGTGCTCACATTCACATATTTCGCAGTCGTTTTAACCGTTGCCGCAGCTTTGGTCACTGTTCCAGGCTTCGTTGCCGATAGATACTTCGTGCTTACATATCCATCCTTTCCATTGGCTTTGATTTTCGCCCAGCCTTTGGATTCCGAATAGACCGTTACCTGTGTGCCTCTTGTCAGCTTTGCGACTATGCTGGTACTATCACTCCCGCTTTTTCGCATATTAAGTGAACCTGTGCTCACATTCACATATTTCGTTGTCGTTTTAACGGTCGCCGCAGCCTTTTTTACCGCTCCAGGCTTCGTTGCCGATAGATACTTGGTACTGACATATCCTTCTTTTCCATTTGCCTTGACCTTCGCCCAGCCTTTGGATTCCGAATACACCGTCACCTGTATACCCCTTGTCAGCTTAGCGACTATGCTGGCACTATCACTCCCGCTTTTTCGCATATTAAGTGAACCTGTGCTCACATTCACATATTTAGTTGCCGTTTTAATGGTTACTGCTGTTTTCGTTAAAGTCCCTGGCTTCGTTGCCGATAAATACTTGGTACTGACATATCCTTCTTTTCCATTGGCCTTGATCTTCGCCCAGCCTTTGGATTCCGAATACACCGTCACCTGTGTGCCATTTGCCAGCTTTGCGACTATGCTGGCACCTTCCGCCCCGGTTTTTCTCATATTGAGCGATCCGGAATTCACCTGCACAAACATGACGTCCTCAATATTGGCCTGTTCGGCATGTAGTGGAGCTGCAGATATTTTTTCTTCGAAAGCAACTGTGGACAACACTGCAAAACAGAAAGTTGGTATAATTAATTTCTTCATCCCATTCTCCCTACTAAAGAATTATATTTTTAACATTTATTTAAATATCGGTTAAAATCAGTATGATAATATAGGTAAATATGCTTATTCGTCTAAAATATAACATATTCCTTTAGATCTATAGGGAGATAAAAGTGATTGTAACACAATGGTAATCTAATAGAAATTTAAGTAATTATATAGAAACATTTGCAATGAAACTTATGCGACAGGCAAATGATGACTATTAAGTATATTGATATAATTACTTGCCGCTCAAATTAATGCTAATGAGACGAGCATCTTTCTGCCTAAATCGAATATATATAAAGGGTAGGCACACGATCCTTATATTTGACGGATCGAGGCAATGACCTATATAATTACTGTATATAACTTATAAGAATCCTTCTGTTAAGGGGAGTAGCTATACAATAAAGTCGTCAGTACAGGATTGAATCCTCGGCTTTATTGGCAACTGATTTTAGTTGTTTGCAAGACCTTGCCGATTATTTGGTGAGGTCTTTTAATTTAAGACGGTATAACCAATAATCGGTTATACCGTCTTTTTTGATTCGAAAAATTGCACAATAGAGGTGAAAAGTATGCAGAACTATAATGAATTAGCTCAAAGCGTTAAGATTTCCGATGATAAAAAGCATGTATTGCTCGATGCCGACCCATCTTTATCACTGATCGGAAAAGGCCGAAGCGCATATGTTTTCCGAATACATTCCACCAATAAAGCACTAAAAGTCTTTTTCCCGGATCATACTCACACCGCTAAAGTTGAAGCTGAAATATACAAAACCGTCCAATCCATCGAATACTATCCAACCCTATATGATGCGGGGGTAAATTACCTGGTTATAGATCACATTGAAGGCAACACTCTTTTTGAATGTTTAACATTGGGGATCCCAATAACGGAAGAAAACATTGCGGAGATAGACCATGCGCTGCAATTGGCAAGGAAAGAGGGATTGAACCCTTCGGATATCCACTTACGGAACATCTTCATCACTTCTGAAAAAAAGGTGAAGATCATTGACGTTGCAAGGTTTAAGCAAGTGAAATCCTGTAATCAGTGGCACGACTTGAAAAGTGCTTTTCACCTATTCTATTCGAAGTCGTTTTTTCCGAAGAAGATTCCCAGCTTCATACTCAATTCCATTGCAGCAATTTATAAAAAAAGATTTCTGCCCATCTGATCCTTACTATAAAAAAATCACATTGGAGGCACATATGAAAAAAATAATGACCATTGCTCTGCTGTCCATCCTTACATTAAGCGGATGCTCAGCTTTAGAAGAAGTCAATTCATCATTGGAGTATGCAGATGATGCGACGGAGTATGTAAATACCGTTCAGGATTTTGCCAATGAGGTTCCCGCCATGTCACAGGATGCCATCACGAATGCCGAAACAAGAGCAAATCTTGAAAAAGAACTGGAATTGATGAAAACGGAGATTGAAGAATTCAATGCAACTGAACCACCCCAAATCGCTGAAGGCATCCATGAGAAGATCGTCAGCTCAAATCAACAGCTGTCAGATGGAATTGAATTATATCTGAATAATATTGAAAAGGGCCAAATTGATCCTAAGGCATTGGAAGATTCAGAGATAATGAAATCAATCGATAATATAACGGGATTGGCAAAACAAATCGAAGAGTTGGGAAATTAAGCCTCCTGCAATGAATAAAAAGGAATCGCTTGAAACAAATTATTGACATGAAACCAAAAGGTTTTATATAATCAACAAAGCAAAACCAATTGGTTTCATATTTTCACTTACAAAGGAGAATCAGTATGGAAAATACATTACAGGATATCAAGAAGACGGTTATTCTTGAAGCACCTATCCAAAAAGTTTGGGATACAGTTTCCACTGCAGAGGGCATAGCTTCATGGTTCATGCCAAATGATTTTCAACCGAAAGTGGGACATGAGTTCCATGTGCAATCACCCTTTGGCCCATCTCCTTGTAAGGTAACGGAGTTAGATGCTCCTCATCGCCTTTCATTCAGTTGGGATACGGACGGTTGGTTCATTTCCTTCCTTTTAAAAGAAGTGGATGGCAAAACGGAGTTCACCCTTATTCATGGCGGCTGGAAAGAGCCTGATACGATTCTTACGAAACCGAACGAAAAAAGCTCAGTGATTCGCGATAGAATGAATCATGGCTGGGAACAGATCGTTAATCAAGGTCTTAAAAAGGCTGTTGAGGGCTAAGTGTCTGCATCAGAAAAACACGATGTATTCCAGGCTATCGCCGACCCAACCCGCCGAAAGGTCCTGCAATTGCTTGCTGAAGGGGATTTACCCATTTCAGAAATCACTTCTCACTTTTCCATGAGCCGTACGGCAATTGCCAAGCATCTTCATATCCTTTCTGAAGCTGAATTGGTCAGTGGCCGGAAGGTAGGAAGAGAGAAACGCTTTCGGCTTCAGCCGGAACCTTTAGCGGAATTGAAACAGTGGCTTTCTTTTTACGATCAATTCTGGGATAACAAATTATCCATCCTTAAACATGTGATTGAAAATTCAGGGGAAAATGGATTGAAAGTCATCGAAAAAGAAAAGGACACGACTGAACCATCATAATGAGAAAACCCCCGGCGCATTGCACCGGGGGTTTTTGTTTATGCATTCATCTCAATATTATGTGCTTTTCGCTTCTTGATGACCATCGTTAGCAATAGCAGCAGATTAAAGACAATGATGCATCCAGTAAGGAACACTATACTTGCTGTCAATGCATCCGCCCCAAGGCTCGTACTCATCGCCTGGCGGAAGCCCATGACAGAGTATGTCATCGGAATGAACGGGTGAACATGACTGAAGAAGTTATTTGTCAGTTCCACAGGGAACATTCCTCCGCTTGCACCTAGCTGTAATACAAGGAATATCATCGCCAATAAACGACCTGGATTTCCAAATCCTACGGTCAAGAAGGTAACGATGAACATGAACGTTAGGGAAGTCAGTATGGAAACCCCAATGAATTGCCCCATGTTCTCTACCTGTAAATCCATTCCCCAAATCATGATCGCATCCAACACTAATGCAGAAAGCGTCGCTTGGATGAATAGGACCGTAAATTTACTGAACCACCATGCCACTCCTGATGTTGGCCTAGTAGAAGGCAAGCCTGTCGGGAATCCCATATTGAAGGCAATGGCTCCAACAAATAACCCTAGAGACAAGACATAAGGAGCCAGTGCATGACCATAATTCGGCACGTCACTGCTTTTTTGTTCTTTGACCTGTGTCGGTTCAGCAATCATGCTGTAGTTATCATCGGTTGTTTTATTTTCACTAATTTCTTTTGCACCATCACTGAGTTTTTCCGAAAGCTCGACCGTTCCATCTTGAAGTGAGGAGATTCCCTCACCCAATTTACCGGAACCTTCAGCAAGTGCTGATGAACCTTCATTGATCTTACCCGCGCCATCAGCAAGCTGGATGACCCCATTGCTCAAAGTAGGCAGATTGCCTGCCAATTGTTCAGTTCCTTTAACAAGTGCTGATGAGCCCTCGTTCAAGGCCGCTGAGTTGGCATCCAGTTGATTGGCCCCATTAGCCAGTTTGCTTGCCCCTTCTCCAACTTGGCTAACACCAAATGCGTACTTCTCAAGACCACTCCCAAAGGAGGATGAACCTGCTTGCAGTTGTGAAACTCCATCAACCAATTGACCAGATCCCTCAGTTAGTTTTGAAAGGCCATTATTCAACGAGGAACCGCCTTGTGCTAACTGGTTGATCCCCTTCACTAATTCCGGTGTCCGTTCATTTAAACTTTGCGTTGCCGCCGTTAATTGATTGCTGCCTTCTACAGCTTCATTCAAGCCGCCATTTAATTGGGTCGCACCAGGAATCAATTGTTCTTCCAGTGCGTTCCTTATTGACGTATATCCGTTTAACGCTGAAACGGCGTTTGGATTGACTTTATTCACCGCATTATTTAAATGGGCCACTTGTTCCGGAAGCTGCCCTAATCCATTCAATACAGGCATTACCTTATCCGTTAATTGCGTTGATAAGTCTGATACACTTGCTGCAAGAGCCGATGCAATTCGTTTTTGTGCCTCCGCTTGGCTTTGAAGTTCATTTTGAATGGCTCCGATTACTTCTGATTGCTGTTCACTGGTCATGTTTTTGAAGGCTTCCGTGTTTTGAACGGCACTGATCGTGCTCTGACCATTATTCGCAATCGTTGATTGAAGTTCCGTTAACGCCGCTTGACTGTTATTGAGGTCTTCAGTAATGCCGGATACGGTACCGGACGCGCTGCTTCCTGCTGGAACCGCTTCTTGCAATTGATTTACACCGCTTTGAATGCTTGTCAGTCCTTGCTTAAGCTGATCCAGCTGTTCTTCTCCGGGCAATTGACCATCCATTTTTTTCAGCCCGTCATTTAGCGCCTGGCTTCCTCCTGCCAGTTTATTGATTCCATCATTTAAACTCTGCTGACCTGCTGCCAATTTTGGAATTCCTGTCGATTGATCCGTCAGCTGGCTTGCATTTTGTGATAATTGATTCAACCCATCATTCAAATTCGCACTGCCTGTTTGCGCTTGTGCCAATCCAGTATTCAAAGTTTGCGCTCCTGGAACCACTTTGGCCAGCCCAGTGGAAAGCTGGGAAGAACCTTCTATAAGTGCTTCACTATTATTAGTTAATTCCCCTGTGCCTGATGCGAGTTCGTTCGCACCCTTTTGCAACTGACCGACACCGGAGGTATATTGTGAAATACCCTTATTCAATTCCGACGCGCCACTTTCAAGCTTGTTGGCTCCTTCCAAAAACTCGCCAACGCCCACTTGGAGTTTATTCGCTCCATCTTTAAAAGTTAATGTGCTCGAAGCTAACTTATTCAGATTTTCCGTCACTTCTTTGTTTCCATCATGCAGTTTTTTTGCACCGTCATCCAGCTTGGATGCCCCATCTGCCGCATCGCCGAATCCTTCTCCGATTTCATCCAGTTGGGAGAAGATCGCTTCCGCATATTCTTTTGTGACACTTTCGGCAATTTCCGTTTTCAAATTATTCGTTGCCTGTTTCCCGACCGTTTCAGAAACGAAACTGCGTCCAGGATTCACATCATACGTCAGATTCATTTTTTTAGGCTCATCATCCATGACGGTAGAAGCATTTTTTGAAAAGTCCTCCGGAATGGTGACGACCATATAATATGTACCATCATCGAACCCTTTTTTCGCCGCTTTTTCCGTTACGAAATGCCATTCTAAATCATCATTGTCCTTTAATTGCTCGACTAGCTCATTACCGACTGTTAAGGTTTTCCCCTCATATTCCGCCTTTACATCCTTATTCACGACTGCAACAGGCAATTTGCCTGTTTTTCCGTATGGATTCCAAGCGGAACTAAGGAATAACCCCCCATAAATAATCGGGACGAACAGTAAAACGATTGCGACACCGACCAATTTTCGATTCGTAAGGAAAAGCTTCCATTCTTGTTTAAGCATATTCACTTCTTTTCACCTTTCTTTTCACGCAGTACATCACTCAATGACGCGGTATTCCAATTAAGGGTCGGTATGTCCGTGGTGCTAAAGCTTTCTTTAAGCAAATCCGCCACTGTTTGGCTGGAAAAGAACTCTATTAAAAGTTGATCCGCCCGAGAAAACATCCGACGAAGGACGTCCATTCCCTTCTCTGCATACTCTCCATCTTTAAACGCTTTTTCTATAAGTCCTGTATCCGGAAACATCGAAATGGGACCTTCCATCGCCTCAATAATTTCAAGGTTTTTAATCTTATCTACACTTTTGGCAAGAGTAAGGCCGCCGTTATTACCAGGAACAGAAGTGATTAACTGCTTTACGACCAATTTCCTTATGATTTTTTTCAAATAAGAAGGAGACACCTCTAATCGCCTGCTGATCTCATTTGACGAAAGCGGGACATTTTTATCCTGGGTAGAGAGTATAACGATGATGCATATAGCTTGCTCGACCCCTTTTGTTAATTGCAAATCATTTCACCTCTTTTAGCATCTATGTGGATATTATATATCCATAATGGATATTCGGTATCTATAATTAAACCCCGTTTCACCTTAGAAATCAAGTCATTTCCAGAAAAAATTTCTAAAAAAAAAGATGAACCCCTCATTACAGCACCATGGGGTTCACCTTTTCTTTTATAGGTCTTTTAAAAATTCATTGACCGCTTCTGGAGTTTTAGCATTTGCACTGTGCAGGTGCGCAACCTTTTCCCCATTTTTAAATACTAAAAGTGATGGAATTCCCATTACCGTTTGCTCTTCGGAAATCTCAGGGAACTCGTCACGATCGATTGTAAACCACTGTTTGTCTTGATGTTCTTGAGTGATCTCATCGATGAACATGTCTAAACGTTTGCAGTCCGGGCACCATGTAGTTGTAAAAATCCCGACCGTCAGTCCCTCTTGGTTGATTTGTTCACGATATTCTTGTTCAGTATTGATATTTTTCATGATTGTCTCCTCCGGGCTTTTCTTATCATCATACTTTAATCCATGAATTAATGTACTCAAGGATTAATATATAATTAATTCCTTCACAGCACAAACGGTTTATCCTAAAAGTATCTAACTCTTGCCCGGATATGATGCCTCGTTTTCTTTGTGTCCAAATCTCTCTTTAATGAAAGAAGAAATCCTCGAAATGAATTCCCTATTTTCATCAATGAAAAGATAGTGGCAGCTTTTTTCAAAAATGATCAATTCACTGTCAGGAATCTTTTCGACGATGTGAATCGATGCCTCTACAGTCTGAAAAAATATTCAGTTGATTTCAGAAATCCGCTCCCTTTCCGCCGACTGTCTGCCAAGCCTCCTCACCGCAAGCGGCTGTGGGGTCTTGGCTAGCCAGTTATTCGGCAGGAGTGTCGCAAATTTCTTCAATCTAGCGGGTGGATTCATAAAACACTAAAAAACATAATCAAGGTTCAGGATGAGGCCAGCCTACAGTTCTTTCTTAAAAAAACATTCCAGTTGATTGGAACGGAAGGTGCGAGACTCCTGCGGGAAAAACGTGTCCAAGGGAGACCCCGCAGGCGCAAAGAGCGCCGAGGAGGCTCCCAGACCGCCCGCGGAAAGCGAGTGCCTGGAGTGGAAATCATATAGTTATAACCAGGTCTTGTTTATGTTTTTTCGTTGTTAACGCACTTTTTTCGATCCGTCCGCTCCTCATGGTTCGGGGTGTCACTTACGGACCCCCTTTGGTCAATGAAATGAAAAAGCCACTATCCAGTGGCCTTTTCATTTCATTCATATTGGGAGAGTAAGCTGCCAGGAAACACCAAACTTATCGGATACCCAGCCGAACTTCTTACTAAAGAAATAGTCACCCAATGGCATCATCACTTGTCCTCCATCAGTTAAGCTCGAATAAAGCCTGTCAATTTCCTCTTCACTATCACATGTAAGGAAAATTGAAAACGATGGTGTAAATGTAAATTGATGCTTAACATTGCTATCGATGCACATGAATTCCTGATCCTTCAAGGTAAAGGTAGCCTGCATGCTACTCCCTCTGTACCTGATTCATTTGCACCATACCGGACAATGCTGTTTATTTTCAATCCTTCGATTAAAGATGTGTAATAATTCATCGCTTCCTCCGCATTACCTTCGAACATCAAGAAAGGTGTGACCTTCATCATCCTCATCAAACTCCTTTTCATCTTTAATTGGTTTCTTCCATTGAATCATGGCGCCCACCAGTTACCCGAAGCCACGATCATTGTCTGTAATTTTATCGTATTGGCAAAATAGTCATCATCATCTTGTTCCTGTATCGTCCGGTTCCATAAGCGGTTAATCCATTGCTGATTGGAGGAATCCACCATGGCACCCACCATGAATGGAGCGACGAAGCTTGTACTATTCCCTTCTTCCACGGCTTTTCCGCTTAGCGTATAACCGGATTGGATATTTTCAGGGTTGCCATCCGTTTCCGCTTTAATCCAATCATTCATCTTCTTTAATTGCGGCAGCGCTCTTTCATCACCAGTCAGTAAGTAATCGATCGTATAGCGCCATGGGATCCTGCTGCTGTTCCAGCTATAATTGCCGTCATTCTCCCCTTCTAAAAAGTCTGCTTCTGCCGGCTGATATTCTCCCTTGGATTGTACAATGAAGTCCGGGATGAGGCCAGTATTGCCGCTTTTCTCCTTATAAATAGATAGAATGACCTTATAGGCCTTATCTCTTACATCTTTCCATTCGTCATTCCCAGTCGCCGCCTCAAATGTCTTAAAATGATTGAGAAGAAGGTCAGAGGAACGAGTCGATTGTCCGTATACGTCATCTTCATCTTCCGCCCAGTCCCCTAGTTTAACAAGGGACTGCGACCGATTTATTTCATTCGACATGATCGCATCCAAGATGTCCTTTGCACTTGCAAGATAGTCGATCTCCCCTTCACTTCCCCACTGGCGGTGAGCCAATAATAATGAATAGGCGATATCCATATCGCCATCAGTTGCTGAATCGGCATCCCCTGGCGTATTGATGATTTTACCCGATTTATCCTTTACTTGCTGCCACGCCATCAATGAAGGGTCATGATCACTTCCATGCGCCTTATAAAAACGATAAAGCCCATCAAAGTACCTCTTGTCCTCGCTGCCTGCCATGATTGCCGTTATCATCATCCCATAACCATGCGCTTCAGAAACGGTCACTGCATTCTTGGGCTCTGCATATCCTTTATCATTGTAAAAAATATAATATTCATCATTTTTATCGGCAGGCTGCTTAAGATAGTTATCTTTCCAGGTTTCATAAAAAGTCGTCACGGCAGCATCCATTTCCTTCTGTGACGGATTGTCAGGTTTTATCGTCCCCGCTTGATAGACTGTATGCTGGGGAAATGCCCTCTTACCGGCGACCTCTTTCTTTTTGGTTTGAGAAACCAATGCTATCGAGGCAATGATCCCAAAAACGATCACGCCCATCGCTATCAATAAACTTCTTTTTTTCATGGCTTTGCTCCTTGGGTTATGTAATTCAAAAAGCCAAAAGGACTTTTGGAAATTTATGTTAAAATAAATCGAATTGTGGTATTCCTACTTAAGTAATTTTTAAATGAAAAAGGAGTGTTTTTTAATGAAAAGAATTTGTAATCAGTGCCAAACTAAAATGATAGATGATTGCAAAGTAAATGTACAAGGCGGTATGAATGGAATTAAGATTAGCCAAAAGAAAGGACTTTTCAATAGTGTTTCTGCAAACCCTAAAGTATCTGTATGCCCAAATTGCGGTTATGTAGCTTTCTATATTGATAATTTTAGAGAATTTATTAAGTAATAATATAAATATATACAGCTAATCGACATTTGTAAGCAGAAGACTGGCAGAATGAATGCTGGTTTGGAAATACGTCAATGACAGGCAGCCCTGCTTCTGCTTTATTGCCAAAATATAAATTTACATCATTCCCCCTTTTTCATTTCCATAAATCCTTCGCCATCCAATGAAATTTCCAGATGCTGATTTATGACTAGCGAAAGCGGAAAGGTTTCCGACTCTTTATCCGAGAAAATCCAACGCCGTTTCCTTGGACCTAAAAGTAAAAACGAACCTGCTTCATGTTCACCCATGAAATTCAATCCATCTTCTCTTATCGCTTCACCATTCCTTACAGGCACACCATTGCTGATCAACCGATTTCCCAAAGCCCTGACTTCATCTGTCGTAATGTTTATTTCACTGATGCACAGGACGTTGTGAGCCGAAAAAGAATCAGCCGCGGATTCGGGCGATACGGAATATCTCGATATGAACTCGACAATGTTGCCTGAAGGGTCTAAAAAATAAAAAGACCGTGCGTCTAAAAAGCTGAAATAAACTTCGTCATCATCCTCTTCCCTGGTCAATTCCACTTTTGATTTCGCCCATGCTTTTGCCGAAGTAAATAAATTGGTCGGAATGTTCATGGCAAAATGGTAAAAGGGCTTATCTTTGTAATGATATTTTTTGATTTCAAGCACACTTTCCCCTGCCTTAATTTCAAAACCTTCATCCGTTTGCGATAGTAACTCAAATCCTAACACATCAACATAAAAATTCCGCATTTCATTCCAGGCATGACCATACAAAGTGACCTTATTGATAATCAACATTCAATCCCCCTTTCACTTAACAAATATTGTAAAGTAATACTGCATTTGTGCAAAGATTCCGTACTTTTCTATACATATCATTTTATTCACTCTGCCTATATTCACCAAAAATAACTCAAAAAAGACCGCCAAATTCGGCGGTCCCTCGCTTCAGCCTTATTGAAAGGTTCACTCTTTAATTTTCAGTCCGAGCATGGCTGCAAAGACTATCGCTTGGTCCGGGGAAACTTCGCATCCTTTTAAATCTTCCGGGGATACGGTAATCCTTTGAAATGCAGAACTGCTAATATCAATTCCCTTGAGCGGTGTCCGGGAAAAGTTCACTTCATTTAATCTGCATGTTTCGAACTTCACTTTAATGAATTTACACTCATAATAATCAGCACTTTCCAATGAGCAATGATCGAACCTCACTTGCTTTAAACTGGAATAACCAAAGGCACTTAAATTCAGGTTGCAATTCTCAAAGAAGACATTCCCTAAGCTTGCGTCAGAAAGGTTAATGCCTAAAAGTTTGGACTCTTTGAATTCCACACGATGAATCGAGCCGCCCATGAAATCGGCATTCGTTAAATCGCAATGATCAAAGATGACATCCGTCAGCTCGATATTCCTGAATGATACATCACTGAATGTCACATTTTTAAAAACAACCTGTGATAATACGATTTTGTCCATTTTTTCTCTATCGATCGTGCAGTTGGTTATGATACAGGACTCAAGATAAGGCTCATCTTGATAATATATTTCCTGAAAGTTCGCTTGTGTTAAGTCTTGGGGGATCTTTGGCTGTTCAATTTTGATTTTGCCTGACATATTATCACCTTTTCGCTTTAGTCTTCAATCACTGGTTTATCCAATCGATAGGGGTTCATCGCCGGTATTATAACAACTGGTCTACTAAATTTCGACTTAACTATAAACTACATTACAGTGAAGTTCAATCTAAGAATTTCGCGAAAATGACTATTATTTTTCGTTATTTTGTGTCAACAATTTGCACAAAAAAAAGCTGCCTCATCGGCAGCTTGTTTACTTCATGAGCGTATTGAATCCTCTTGGCATCCGATAATAATAGAGAGCTGCAGCCATTATCGCTATCATTCCGCCTATCAGAAAAAATGCTTGAAAGATATTTCCTCCAACAGTTGGGGAATTGGATACATAACCGCTAGAAAACAGAAAAATGACTCCAAATCCCAATAAGAATAGGGCCATCTTTTTAATCCTTCTTTGGAACAGGATATATCCCATAAGAATGATTAAGTACGATGCGGCTAGGACCATAAGAAATGGAAATAACGGTTTGAATTTTGCGGCATACACGAAATGATCGAAATTCGAAATATCATCTGCCTCTATCGCCTGTTCATCATTTATGTGTGTGAAATGCGTGGAATGCTTCCATTCCCAAGGTCTATCCAGAATTTCGCTTCCTTCATACCAGGTACAAAAGGTAAAAACCATAAAGAAAAGTGCTGCGATAATCATTTGCAAAAAATTGTTAAAAGTCAATATCATCTCCTCCAGCTGTCATTATACCAATAAATGGGTAACTTACAACCTGAGCCCAAAGTGATAAAGCATTAAGTAAACAAACACTGTTTCCTGAATAATATAATCTAACCACTTATAAGGAGCGTTTAAGATATGATCACTCATGGAAATGGAGATGACCTCCTTATTTCAGCAGCATGGTTACTTGGCATCGGCACTCTTGTTGGTGCAATCGGGCAAACCCGGCAAACTTTAACGAGCACTAATCTCGGAAAAGATCTCATCCTCAAAGGGAATGGCATTGAAGCCGTTGCAAATTCCCTGCAAGCGATCGGCCGTTCAAAAATGCTGAACCCGGAAAACGAACGTTCGGAATCTTACTTTATATTCGGCAATTGGCTTGAGGCCATTGGCAATACCGCAAATGTAGTTGGAATAGATATGCAGTTGAGTGGTTCAGAGAAGGAAGGCACGAGAACCGATGCAATCGGCAGTGGAATCCAAGGCCTGGGTGCCGCTTTTGAAACATTCGGTGCAACGCTGACTGATGAGGCCATTTCACCTTTTGAGATCAAGGGAAATGGCCTCATTGCAGCCGGTTCATTTTTGGAATCGGTCGGAAATATTTTCATTTTAAATGAAAAAGTACGGATGGGAGAACAAATTCTTTTACTAGGCAGCTGGACCCAGGTTTTCGGTGCATTCATATTGATCGAGGCCTTTTCACTTGGCCCAGAGCCCGAACCTGAGAATGGGAAAGATGGAAATAATGGTTATAGCTATGCCAACTATTGTTAAGGGGCCGCGAGTTCGACCTTCATCGGATCTGGATCTTCGAAATATACCGCATAATGATCCTTTCCGCCGGCAAAAGGATGCTTGTCGGCATAAAGGATTGTAACTCCTCTGCCCCTTAACTTTCTGGTGATCTCATCAACCTGTTGCCGGGAAGTGGCGTGAAAGGCTAAATGGTTAAGACCCACTCGTCCCCTATGATAGGGAATGTCAAGAAACCTTGTTTCCGCTTGTACAAAAACAATGTACACCTCACCCAATCTCCAACTCCTCCCGCTTTCCCACTTCTGAAATGGCTCATAGCCCATCTCGTCCAAAAACCAGCCCCAAAAATCAATGCTCCTCTTTAAATTTGAAACATACAGCTCAATATGATGAAGAAATCCCTTTGACACCTGTAATCCTCCTCTTATGATCACTTTTTGGAGCGTTTACTCGTGAATTGGCACCTTTCTCGTGAGTTTGGTGCTTTTACTCGTGAGTTTAGGCATTTTACTCGTGAATTTGGGCGTTTTACTCGTGAGTTTCCGACTTTTACTCGTGAATTGGCGCCTTTCTCGTGAGATTGGGCCTTTTACTCGTGAATTGGGTGCTTTTACTCGTGAGTTTCCGACTTTTACTCGTGAATTGGCGCCTTTCTCGTGAGTTTGGGCCTTTTACTCGTGAATTTGGTGCTTTTACTCGTGAGTTTGGGCCTTTTACTCGTGAATTTGGTGCTTTTACTCGTGAATTGGCGCCTTACTCGTGAGTTTTGGCATTTTACTCGTGAGTTTTCGACTTTTACTCGTGAATTTGGTGCTTTTACTCGTGATTTCTGCCGTTCTCTCCCTTATTTTTTTATCAAAATAACAACACAAATCCGAGTGGACAGAATGGATTTATTTTGGTATTATAGTTACTCAGGGTAACGATTACTCATGATAACTATATATTGATAAGAGGTGTTTCTCATAAAGACTTTCCAAAAATTCTTTCAGCAATTATTGCTGCTGTACCGGCCTTTTGAAAATAATCTTAATATCCAGCTGAACAAGCATGATTTACACAGGGCGCAATGGTCCATTTTGTATTACTTGAACAATTATGGTTCGGCTACGCTTGTAGAGCTTGCCAATTACCAAAGCGTGGAGAAACCCACGATTACGAGGACCATTGCCCGCTTGGAAGAGCTGGGGTATGTCGAGCATGTGCCAAGCAAAGATAAACGCGAGAAAAGGATGCGGCTTACGGAGCTTGGCAAAAAAGTCTACAGCGAAGTCCGCGTGACAATCGATCAATATGAACAGGAAATCTTGAAAGGGATCACGGAAGAGGAACAACTCGCTGCCATACGCATCATGGGCGAAATTAGAAATAACATTATAAAGTAAGGAGATAATAACATGGATCAATCCAGAACCAGACTGTGGACGAAGGACTTTGTCATCGTTTCGTCCATCAATTTTTTCATAACATTAATCTTTTATTTACTGATGGTGACACTTGCCATCTATGCTGTTAATGAATTGGATGCTTCTACAAGCGAAGCCGGACTCATTTCGGGAATTTTTATTATCGGGACGTTGATCGGACGTCTGTTCATTGGCCGTTTCATTGATTCAATCGGCCGCAAGAAAACGTTATTCATAGGTTTGATCTTTTTCACTTTAACAACAATTCTTTATTTCGTGGACCTTGGAATCGGCTTCCTGCTTGTTAACCGCCTGATCCATGGGATGGCAATGGGGATGGCAAGTACTGCGACAGGCACAATCGTCGCGCAGATCATTCCGCCGACACGAAAGGGTGAAGGCATCGGCTATTACAGCATGAGCGCAACACTTGCGACGGCTATCGGTCCTTTCATCGGTCTGTTTATGGCCCAACATACAAGCTTCCAAATCATTTTCAGTTTCTGCCTGGCTTTAGGTGTGATCTCCCTGATTACAGCATTCTTCCTGTATGTCCCGGCATTGAAAGTGACGGCAAAAGTTACGGAAAGCAAAGGATTCAAGCTTTCCAATTTCATTGAACCTAAGGCACTGCCCATTTCAATCATCACTCTGTTATTGGCTTTCTGTTATTCCAGTGTCCTTTCTTTCATCAGTTTCTATGCCATCGAAATCGATCTGGTCAATACGGCAAGCTTCTTCTTTGTAGTGTACGCAGTAGCCGTATTGATATCACGGCCTTTCTCAGGACCATTGATGGACCGGAAAGGATCGAACTTCATTATGTATCCGGCTTTCATTATTTTCGGAGTCGGCTTGCTGCTTCTAAGTATGACAACCAATAGTTTCACTTTACTGGCAGCTGGTTTCCTCATTGGCCTCGGATTCGGTAATATGCAATCAAGCTCGCAGGCGATTGCCGTTAAACTGACACCGCCTCACCGAATGGGGATGGCAACGTCCACCTTCTTTA
Source organism: Peribacillus sp. S4 (assembly GCF_046715815.1). Taxonomy (NCBI): domain Bacteria; kingdom Bacillati; phylum Bacillota; class Bacilli; order Caryophanales; family Bacillaceae; genus Peribacillus; species Peribacillus sp. S4. Next base: position 4,896,699 of record NZ_CP175708.1, read on the forward strand.
TCATGCTTGATGCAGGACTTGGATTCGGCCCTTATATTCTGGGATTCATCATTCCGATAACAGGTTACAGCACACTTTATGTCATCCTTGGCGTTGTGGTCATCGCAACCTCTGTCCTTTACTACTTCTTGCACGGCAAGAAGGAACGTGCAGCCAGAACGAACTTGGCTTCCATTTAAATGAAAAAGGGATATCCTATTGGAGGATATCCCTTTTCATTTAACAGCTTCTAGCTATAGTAAATCCTTATTTTATTTCCAGGTCATCGAAATAAAGTTGATAACTTTTGCTATTCTTTTTATTAATGACTGTTTCACCTTTATATAAAGTCTTTCCAGTCTTTAGATCTGCAATCAGAAGTTTGGCAGGCTTGTTTGATTTGCCCTCTTGATTCATTCCATTTAATAGGAAGTACACACGCCCGTTTTTAAAGGCAGCGGTATATTGTTCTTCCTCATTAGCAGCTATATCAAGCTCCGTATCATTCCTTAACGTTTGACTGCTGAGGTCAAATGTTTTAATGCGATATTTACCTGACTTCATTTCAACTGCATAAAGGTTTTTACCGTCTGCATATCCTGATCTAGCCATGTCCAGGCTAAGTGATCCTTTTTTAACCGTTTCTAATTTTTCCGTTTCATAATTATAAGATAAAAGCTTGCTTTCCTTTAGTTTTTCCTTAAAGCCATCCTCATGATTTACCCCTTTATTTACCGAAATGAATACTATGTTGTTTGGCTGTGAGGGGGCAACATCGATTGGCATCTCAAAATCAACTTGATTAGGGTCAGTAAAGGTTTCAGATACAAGGGTTTTATCGCTCAAGACTTTTTTATTGGCTACATCGATCGTATACAGATGAACCTCTTTTGTCTGCTTCTCATTGTTGGAATTCACATCATTCATCGTTAAAACCTGTAGTTTTGAATGGACCAACTGCACATCCCTGACATCAGCATTCATGATTCTCTCTTGATTCGGAAGTTCAATTTGGAATGAAGTTTCCTCTTCGTCCTTCTTCTCCAGTAAACCGATATCAAACTCTGCATCCATATTCCCGCTCTTTGTATATTTGCTATTCACCCAAGCGTAAGCAAGAAAATCATCGTCTTCATATAAAGAACTAATGGAATCCTTGCCACGCATGAATGAACGATGTTCTTTTACCAATCTTTCAATTAGATGATCTTGTCTTCCAGTTAAGTTCTCCAAGTAAGACCTTTCGCTGGCATATGTCGTTGTATTGGATTCAATTGTTAATGGTTCATAAAATGTACTGTCGCTTTGAAGCGTAGCATTTATGATAACCGGTTCAAGCTCTTTATCGCTGCCCTCCAGTGTCTTGAACGTATACTTTGGAAGGCTGGAAGCGGAAGAAGCTACTTTGACATAATAGGTCCCGATGCTTAAGATGACAACCATTCCAATAATGATGCTGCATAAATAACGTTTCACCTTGCTCACTCCTTTAAAGTTGTTGTTATACGGTCACGCGATTTTTTAATAACCAAGCACCAAGCCAAACTGATAATCCTGTCAAAATGATTCCTAATGCGAGCAGCAGGCCAAATAATTCATTAGGATAAAAATAGAAATTCCCGATTTCCATTAAAACTGGGGCTAAAAATAACACAGCAGCGATTCCGCAATATAACAAGCCCATTATGATTCCTTTTATGCGGAAACTTCTTTCAAACATGATCGCCGTGAATAATATCGACATGATCATAAGACCGATGCCATAGGAAAGCAGGAATTGCGTGAATGTGCTTGGGATGATCAATGACAAAATCGGATTGGCTATCGTGATAGTAGAAATTGACATTTCATTCAAGAGCGCTTCCGGCACATTCGAATTAAATAGTGCATTTTCCATAGGTAAAATGATGATTTGGAAAGCAATCAACCCTAATACCATCAGGAAGATGGACGTAGCTTTTGAAAGGTAGATCGATAATCTCGATGTCGGTAACATCAATAGACGATAAATGAACGTATTCTTTCCAAACCAATCACGATACCAAATAAGGAAAATGTAAAAAATTAGGGCAACCGCACTCAGCGCTATCGGTCCTACAAACAAGAGGCTATTGGCGATATGGTTAAAATCAATGGCTCCATAATTGGTAATATAAGCGGCTTCAGATAGTCTTTCTTCTTTCATGATATCCCTGGCATCATTAAGAAGGCTCTTCGTTACGATGATCACTCCGGCAAATTGCGAAACCAAGGTGATCAACAATAAGCTAAGATAGATTTTACTGAAACGATTGATTTCAAAGTTCACTAGTTTTATATATCGCATCATGATTGATACACCTCTCTCATTACGTCGACTACCGATTTCCCTTCCTCTTCCCGCATTTCTTCTGTATTGAACTCTTTAAGCACCGAACCGTTATCCAATAAAATGACCTTATCGATCAAATGTTCAATATCACCGATTTCATGGGTCGTGATGATGACTCCTCTATCTTCAATCAGGTGGCTCGCAAAGACATCGGCAATTTGCTCGCGGCTAAACATATCGATTCCCGAAAATGGTTCGTCCATCAGTACATAATCGACGTCAAGGGACAAACCAAGCATAAGGTTGAGCTTAGCTGTATTCCCTTTTGACAATTCCGAAATGCGATTCTCCTCTTTAAGCTTGAAAAACCCCATTAGCTGGTTAGCTCTTTCCGGATTCCATGACGTATAGAAATCCGACATGAAAACCATGGCCTGTTTAATGGTCATTTGCGGAAGCATGGTTGGTGCGTCCGGAATGAAGGTGATTTTTTCATAACTGTCCTTTGTCATCTTTTGATCATCGATCAGGATTTCACCTTTATATGGCGTCAATCCCATGATCGCTTTGAGTGTAGTCGTTTTACCGACACCATTTATCCCGATCAGACAAGTGACTTCTCCTTTATTGGCTGTAAATGAAACATCATCCAAGATCTTTTTCCGTCCATAATTCTTGGAGATCTTTTTTACTTCTATCATTTTTCTTCCTCCTCCCTTATTTCTTCCGAGTATTTTTCTTTAACCACACGAAGCAGTTCATCAACCGGTACATTAATCGGACGAATCGCATCGACAAATGTATCAACGGCCGCCAAAATCAATTCCTGCCTTACAGCCTGTAAAATCGTTTCATTCGTCGTGATTTGACTGGGGAAATTTCGTTCTGTATGAATCAAGCCCTGTTCCTCCATTTCTTTATACGCTTTTTGAGCGGTATTGGGATTTATATTGAGTGAAGCCGCCAGTTCTCTTCGTGAGGGAATTTCCTGCCCCGCCACGAAATTACCAATGGCTATTTGTTCTTTGAAATGCCTAACGACTTGCAGATATACCGGTTCCCGGGTATTTACGTTCATTAAAACCACCCCCTATTTATTTAAAAAAGTCTGATATGCGTGTATGTACTAAGTGGTTCATACACCTTATAGATGTACTATACCCGTAATACACCTAAGCTGTCAACAACCAATTCCAAAAAAATGAAAACCCCGAATGCGCAGTGCAGACGGGGTTTTTCGTTGGAGATGCTAAAATCTCATTGAAACAGATGATGAAGCAGCCGATCTTTATCCTCGAAAAACTGTTTCATTAACAAATAGTGATTGGACTCCTCTAATGCCACCTCACTCATTCCCTCATCTGAAATTTGGAGGATTTTAGCATCCGGGTAGGCCATGATGATCGGGGAATGGGTGGAAATGATGAATTGGGATCCTTGTTGAACAAGCTCATTTATCCTGGCCAACATCGATATTTGTCTCAATGGGGATAAAGCAGCTTCAGGCTCATCGAGAATATACAATCCATCGCCTTGAAATCGTTCTACAAAAGCAGAAAAAAACGATTCCCCATGAGATTGCTGGTGTAGCGATTTTCCACCGAAGGAATCGATGATTTTCGACCCAAACGATGACTCCCTGTCCAATTCCTCTATATTCGTAGCTAAATTATAAAAGGTTTCCGCCCTAAAGAAGAAATGATCCTTCGGTTTGTATACGCCTTTTTTCAAACGGAGGTATTCGTCCAAATTGGAATGTGAATCATAATTGGAAAAATTGAAATTCAACGTTCCGCCTTCTGGATTGAAGCCATACGCTATCGCAATACCTTCAAGCAAGGTGGACTTCCCCATTCCATTTTCCCCGATGACATAGGTAACACTGGGATGAAAAGCCACTTCCTGAAGGTGCCTGATAACCGGAAGATCAAGAGGGAAATGGTCATACGAAGATATGCGGTCTCTATTGAGGTAGATGCCCCTGATATACTGTGAATCATAATCTAGTTTCATTTGTTATCCCCTTCTGTAAAAAATGTATTTAGTGCCATTCCATTAAGAAAGCAACAATCCAAGACGCCATAGATTATTCAAATTGATAGATTGATAATGTTTGATTCTAAATGAACATCCACTTTGGATGCAATTCAATTAAACTTACTGAAATTCGCTGGGTTGAATCTTTCACTCCCGATTCTTTTATCAATGCAGGCAATTCCTTATCCGCATACCGTTGATGTGAATATGCATTGTCCCATATGATGCAGCCAGATATCTGCCGTTTTGCCTTTTACCGAATGCGCCTGACAGCATGCCCGGTATCATCCCCCTGTTCCCTGCATCTTTTAGCACCTGCTCAAAACGGGCTTGTTTAACATTTTCAACAGAACATTCAGCCACTCGAAGTAATTTTCCCTTGTCAACAAAATCCGTAATGTCCGTTCTTCCCATATTGGATATGCTTTCGAATATACGACAGAAATATTTGTATACGTACTCCCCTGGTCACTCTTGGCGCATGCTGATGCAGCATGAAACGTTGATAACAATGGAGATCTTTCCAAACGGAGAGAATGCCTGCTTCACAGGGTTCATTTCTATTCCACCTTCCGATTTGACCGATGAAGCCATCACAATGGCGCATCTGTCCCCATCTCTCTTGTGCTTTTGAAAATGAACGCTTGTTTTCCTCATTCACTTGGCATTTGATCCACTTCATTAACATGATGACCACCACGCTTCGCCCAATGTTTCGCTTTTTCATCGACCTTTTTGATAAAATCATTTTTCCCGTTTACATATCCTTTAATATCATCTGGAAATTCCGCTGCCAAGCGTTGCTTCAGCCTACTATACTCTTGTGCTTCATCAGGGTGTGATAGCAAATAATCCCGAAAAGCGAGGTGTCGGGCAATTTCTTCATGTCCTTTTTGGAACATGTGAATATGGTGCGTCCTCTCATCCCCGCCTTTTCGAAAAAACCGTCGTCCAGCGATTCCGTTCTCCCCCTTGGCATCATACCCCAGCTCTTCCATCTCTTTATTAAAGTCAGCGACACATTCCACATCTTTCACCACTGCCAAAATATCTATTACAGGCTTGGCATGGATGGCCGGGATGGCCGTACTGCCAATATGGTATACATTCATCATTTCTGGCCCGAAAATATCCTCTAATTTTTGGCATTCATCATGAAATAGCTTGGACCATTCTTTCTTATATGGTACGACCTCTACCTTTCTCATGAAAGCCTCCTTGATAGGAATTCGCGTTTACACATTCCGTTTTACCATTTCCTAATTTTAACACCAATGTGCATGCATCACAAAAAAGCAGCCGGGATAATAACCCAGTTGCTTTTTGGATAACGCTTACATTTCATTTGTTTTACTTCGCTTTTTGTATGGAAGCCACATTTTAATCTTTCCCCCCAACCCCATGAAGGATGTACTTCCAATATGCTCAACACAAAGGGAATCGTTCTTTAAAATCTCCATTATCCTCGCTTTTTCCTGATGGAATTCACTGACCCAATCAGGGTTATATTCCTCGATTTTCACTGTTTTTTCCATTTAATCACTCAACTTTACATGAAATCGTATGACCGCCATCATTTTTCATCACGCGACCATTTTACGATGGGATCTTGCGTGCTCGGCTCATAGTAAGTTCCGGCATACACCTTTTCTTTTCCCGTTATTTTATTCGTTCGGATGACTGTATATCTTCCTTTATCATAATTTTTGGTAAGATGATATGTCCGGTATGAAAACCCCTTTTCGGGCCCGGTTAACTTTTCTTTAGTTTTATACACTTGGGGTTTATTCAAGTGCTCTTTCACTACACTTTTAATATTCAGCGGCGTGCCCTCAAGCTTGACATCACTTCGGAAATCGGCATCCCTGGTCTCTGTTTTCCCTGAAGGAACGGATGCCATTTCGATCGTATCATGGGTTTGTTCCGAGAATGTTTTTGTGACACTGTATGAATAAAGGATATTCATGGAACTTATATTATGCTTCATTTTGCCAGCAAACTCAGGCATGGCAACATTCAATAGAAAAGTGATCGAAATACATGCGATTAATATGATAAGTGAAATTTTCTTCATATTTCCTCTTTCTCAACTATGTATTCTTGTAATTCAACTTGTTCATTTTCCTTAGGAATAATCCCAAATTTGGCGATTAATAGAATGGCAAGAAAACTGAAACTGCAAAAACTTGTATTATCACTTGTAACTAATGAAGCCTGTATAATTCGTGATGCCAATAATGAATTCAAAATATAAGAAAAAAGAAACCCTGAATAGGATAGGCAAACCAGATAGTTTCCAACCAATGCCCTCTTGTAATGTACATACTCCGACTTATTTCCCTTCCTGATACTGACACAATGTCTAAATTGCCTAATGAGACCGTATGTGAAACCAATAATTAATATGACCGAAATGACAAAATCAATTATTGCTTCCTCCACTGTTTTACCCCTCCTTGGTAATTCGAACAAAAAATATAGTAAATTATTACATTAAACTCATCATATACCATTTATGATAAAATGATAAATATTTCCCACTTTAATATTGGAGTTGTATCATGAAAATTTTTGTGGAAATAGTATTATCGTTATTTATGTTTCTGTATCTATTAATCCTTACAAAGCTCATTTTATTTAAAACCTTCTCGATAACCGAAATGAATGGTCATATAAGTTTTTCCCATGGCCGCTATTGGGGGTCCCATAACTTCATCCCTTTTAAAACCATTGCCCATTACCTGTTCTTAGCGGATGTTAACCCATCGATCCGGATTGAAAATATAGCGGGGAATATCATCGGCTTTGTACCTTTCGGCTTGATGCTTCCCTTACTGTCAAAAAGGTTTTCCCAACTCAAATCGATCTTGATTGCAACATTCTGTCTTAGTTTCACCTATGAGATTCTTCAGCTTTTATTTGAATTAGGAAGTTTTGATACCGATGATTTGATCCTGAATACTCTCGGCGGGGTTATAGGATACCTGCCTATTAAACTGTTTTACATCGTTTTCAAAAAGAATGGTACCATTCGCAGTCAAGCCAAAGGACAGTAATGTGCTGTCCTCCTTTTGTCCCAAGGTCCATATTACGCAGCGATTTAAAAACGATTACATGCATGTCCTTATTCTTACGTGTAAGGCAAGAAGAGGTTTTAATATAAAAGAAAATATACCTAATATTACTGCGGATGAATAAAAAAAAGACCACCAGATTGGTGGTTAGAGTTTGTGGACAAAAGGATTTCGCCTAAAGTTTAAAAACAAATTGAAGATTGGAACGAAAGGTGCGAGACTCCTACGGGAAAAGCGTGTCGAGGGGAGACCCCGCAGGCGCAGGGCGCCGAGGGCCGACCGCCCGCGGAAAGCGAGTGCCTGTAGTGGAAATCAACGTTCATTGTACAAGTCCTAGTTAAACTGTTGACAAAAGGATTTCGCCTAAAGTTTAAAAACAAATTGAAGATTGGAACGAAAGGTGCGAGACTCCTGCGGGAAAAGCGCGTCTAGGGAGACCCCGCAGGCGCAAGCCGAGGAGGCTCCCTGACCGCCCGCGGAAAGCGAGTACCTGTAGTGAAAATCGACGTCCATTGTACAAGTCCTAGTTAAACTGTAAGCCACCGGATTGGCGGTTATTTCAAATTCTTAAATCCGTATTTTTCAAAGATTTTCATGGAGGCTTCCGTTTGGAGATAGTCATAGAATAGCTTGGCTTCCTTGGCATGATCCAGGTTATTGATCATTCCCACGGGATATATGATCGGATCATGTAAATCTCCCTGGGCTGCTGCAATGACCTCAACTTTTGATGAGTTGAGCGCATCCGTTTTATAAACGAGGCCTGCGTCCACATTTCCCGTTTCCACATATGTAAGCACTTGCCGCACATCCTTGGCATATACCAACCGATCTTCCATCTCTTTGAAAAGGTTCATGTTTTCCAAAGTTTGTTTCGCATATTGCCCTGCCGGTACAGACTCTGGAGTGCCAATCGAAATTTTATCGGCCTTTGTGAGGTCTTCCAGTGATCCGATTTCCTTTTTGGAATCCTTTGGCACCACCAGCACCAGGTCATTGCCGACTAAATCGATTCCATTCTTCTCTTCAATAAGATCTTCCTCTATTAATTTATCAAACTTATCTTCTGCTGCTGAGAAAAACAGGTCAACAGGTGCGCCTTGAGATATCTGTTGCTGAAGAGCTCCAGAGGCCCCAAAGTTATAATGAACTTCCACATTTGCATTCTCTTTTTCAAAAGACTTCTTTATATCATTCAAGGCATCTTGTAAACTTACAGCTGCGGAAACCGTCAATTCCACTTTTCCTCCGGCTTGCGGCTTCATTTCCGTTTCATCACTTGAACACCCTGCCCCCGCCATCACAAGCATCATCATCAAAAAAATCATAAGGTATGTTTTTTTCAAAGTCACTCTTCCTTCCGACCTTTCATTATAGGATGGCTGCTAATTCAGCAGCCTTCCGTATCCATTCTGGAACACCATGCATTTAGCTATAAAGAAGTTTGGGCTGTCGGGCTAGATAGGAAGGCGTACCATTTTGATTAAGATCAAGGATCAATTTCATGACCTCCACTATTCCCTCGGGTTTCTCCAACTCTATTTCCTTATGATAGGACTCTATGGATGTGTTCCATTTTTTCATTTTTTTCTGATCCTTCAATATACTCAGCAATTGTTTTTCAAATGGCGTTTTCTGATTAAGTTTAAATACAAGGCCTTGCTGTTTTAGATACTGCAGATTGATTTCCTCCTGCCCCGGAAGTCTGGAATGAACAAAGATCGGAAGCCTTTTTCGCAATGATTCACTGATCGTGACACCGCCCGGTTTTGTAACGATTGCGTCAACTTCTTCATAAAGCTTATTCATTTCAGACCTTGATGAGATATAGGGCAATGGTTTGATATGAGGTAAGTTCCATGTATTGATTTCTTCATAAAGCTTGTTGTTATTTCCGCAAAGAACTAAATAATCAAAGTCGGTTGAGTTCTTTAACTCATCACCTAAGTTCAAAATCCCTCCCAGACCGCTATTTCCTCCGGATATCAAAATTTTTGGCCGTTCTGTGTTTCTTTGGACACGGGCATTTTTTGTGATTTCCTCGTGCACGGGAATGCCAGTGACCATCATCGTTTGTTTTGGTATTTGGCGCTTACTCATCAGCTTTTCTTTCACTTCTTGACTAGGAAGAAAGTGGGCATCTATCCCTTCGCTTCCCCACACATTATTAATAAAAAAGTCCGTGTACACGTTTATTACCGGTGTGCTGCACTTCCCTTTCATCTTTAACTGACTCAAAAGATATGAAGGGAAACCGTGTGTACACACAATTAAATCAGGATTTTCTTCCGCTATCAATCGTTCCATCTTATTCATGAATAATTGCTGATACCATTTACATACACTTTCCTTTTGCGAGTGAACATAAAACAGGTTCTTGTAGGCAAGATTATAGGTTTCCGGCGCATAACGGATCCATGTCAGATAACTATTTGCAATGAATTTTTCTAGAGAGGTATTGGTATAGCTGATTAAATCTATTTTTTTATAAGTAATCCCATTCGAATGCTTTTTTAACATATCCATCAATGCCTCTGCAACTTGATGATGTCCCGACTGCATTCGAAAGAGAGGTAAAAACAAAATCTTCTTCATATGTGTCATCTCCTAAGAAATCATTCTGAAAATACAAAATATATAGTTCATGATATCTTTCTCTTACAATATCGTTGAACAAATTCCTTAAATCGATTTTTTATTTCCGACGTTTTTTAATAAGGAGCCGACTCAACTTTTGGATCTTTGTTTTCTCTTTTTAATGTATTTGATAGTAACATAGAGTACAAAAATAACTAAAAATACAACACCTAAATATGGAACATATTTGGGATTAACATTAAAAGCATCCCCCACATAATAACCGGCCACTATAAAAGGGACGGTCCATAGTATAGTGCCTAATAGGGAAAAGAGGAAGTATTTCCGAAAGGGTATAGAAGAGATTCCTGCAAAATATGGACTTATTTGCCTCATCCCCGGAATATAAAATCCCAACACTAACGTTTTACGTACATTATCCATATAGTTTCTCTTTGCTTTCTCCCAGCGTTCAGCCGTAATCCCAATGAATCTTCCATATTTATTTATAAATGGATACCCCACATATTTTCCGCATGCATAAGCTGCAAGCATTCCGATAAAGGCGCCGAGAATTGCACACAGCATCGCTAAACCCATAGAGAGCTTACCTTGGACAACCAGCACCCCAATTAGAAATAGAAGTGATTCTTCTGGAGCAGGCACGCCCACGATGCCGAAGAATAAAAAAAGAAAAATGATCAGGTATCCATATGAATCAATAAAATGTATAAGCGTATCTATATCCATAATACCCCCAGAATTAGTTATAAGTCTTTTAAAGAAATAAAGTGTGTTCCTTTTTCCTTACTCTCCTGCAGGTAAATTTTTAACATTTCAATCATATAGCCTGGTGCCTCTTTATCCGCACCCAAGGTTTCGCCACAGTCATGAAGCAACAGGATGGAACCTTCTGTCGAAGTGCTTTGAAGCTGATCAAGCAGAGTACTTTTGCAATGTTCGACTTTCCAATCCCCAAAGATGCCGGACCACATAATCACTTTATATTTCCTACTGAATAGTGGGGTGAAGATATTGAAATGGCCCCATGGCGGTCTATAAAATATCACCTTTTCATTCGTGCATTCCGTTATCGCCTTTTCAGTCATTTCCAACTGTTTTCGCAGATGAATTGGTGATAGGACCCAACTTGAAACATGATGAAAATGATGGATACCTATCGTATGTCCCTCTTCATGCATTCTTTTAATGATCCCAGGATTACTTTTCACTTTACTGCCCACAACAAAAAATGTGGCCTTTATCTCATATTCTTTTAAAAGATCAAGTAATTTTATGGTATATTCAGGGTTTGGGCCATCATCGAAAGTTAGCGCAATCCCATTATTCGAATTGATTTTTTTGGTTATTCCCAAGCTGCATACACGAATTAGCACCGTTGGGATAATAGTATAAAATATTAATAGCAATAATAAAATAATAAAACTAATCAGCCATATATGCATCACACAAAACTATCCTCTCATTATTGATATTACCAATACTGATCCTTTCCCTATATCATGATCATTTACTACAATGCAGCAAATGTTATAGTATTCAGGTAATTCATTATAAAACCTCACTAACAATTTAGCATTTTTTTTTCATTATTTTCACTTATCATTATTTTTTTATTTTTGTAAAGGTTGAAGGACATTAGTTCTATTACTGCAATGTCTGCAGTTTTTTTCTTTGAAAACCGTTCCAGTTGATTCCAGAAATCCGCTCCCTTTCCGCCGACTGTCTGCCAAGCCTCCTCGCCGGTAAACGGCTGTGGGGTCTCGACTAGCCAGTTATTCGGCAGGAGTCTCGCAAATTTCTTCCATCCTTTAAGGATTACTGTAAAAAACTATGAAGAATCCCCTATCTTAAGCTTGCTTCGGGATGTGTCCGAGCCTTCAGTTTTTTCTTGAAACTACATTCCAGTTGATTTCAGAAATCCGCTCCCTTTCCGCCGACTGCCTGCCAAGCCTCCTCGCCGCAAGCGCCTGTGGGGTCTCCGCTAGCCAGTTATTCGGCAGGAGTCTCGCAAATTTCTTGCACCCTTTTAGGATTACTGTAAAAACATGAAGTATTCCCTATCTTTAAACTTGCTTCGGGATGTATCCGAGCCTTCAGTTTTTTCTTGAAATTACATTCCAGTTGATTCCAGAAATCCGCCCCCTTTCCGCCGACTGCCTGCCGAGCCTCCTCGCCGGTAAACGGCTGTGGGGTCTCGACTAGCCAGTTATTCGGCAGGAGTCTCGCAAATTTCTTCCATCCTTTTAGGATTACTGTAAAAAACTATGAAGATCCCCTATCTTAAGCTTGCTTCGGGATGTGTCCGAGCCTTCAGTTTTTTCTTGAAATTACGTTCCAGTTGATTCCAGAAATCCGCTCCCTTTCCGCCGACTGTCTGCAAAGCCTCCTCGCCGGTAAACGGCTGTGGGGTCTCGACTAGCCAGTTATTCGGCAGGAGTCTCGCAAATTTCTTCCATCCTTTTAGGATTACTGTAAAAACATGAAGGATCCCCTATCTTAAGCTTGCTTCGGGATATGGCCGAGCCTACAGTTTTTTCTTAAAATTACATTCCAGTTGATTTCAAAAATCCGCTCCCTTTCCGCCGACTGTCTGCCAAGCCTCCTCGCCGCAAGCGCCTGTGGGGTCTCGGCTAGCCAGTTATTCGGCAGGAGTCCCGCAAATTTCTTCCATCCTTTAAGGATTACTGTAAAAAACTCTGAAGGATAAACTAGTTATGTTTAAGATTATGGTTCGGGGTGGGACCAGACCCCCCCTTTAGTCGACAAACTAAAAAAACACCCTAAGGGTGTTTTTTTTAGTTTCTCTCAATAATCTTCTTTATCAATTAAAGGGCACATTCTTCAATTTCAAATCCCAGGTCTTCAATGATTCCCCAATCCGCTGTGGGTTCTTGACCAGCTGTCGTTAAATAATCGCCGACGAAGATGGAATTGGCAGCATAAAGTGCCATGGGCTGCATGGAACGGAGATTGACCTCCCGGCCCCCGGCCAGGCGGATTTCTTTACTAGGATTAACGAATCTCATCATCGAAATCAATTTCAGGCATTTAGTGGGGGTCAGCTCGGAAGTTCCCTCTAGCGGCGTTCCGTCAATTGCATTGAGAAAATTACAAGGAATGGAATCTGCATCAAGGCTGCGTAAGGATAGAGCGACTTCCACCGCTTCCGCCTCAGATTCACCCATTCCGAAAATGGCTCCAGAGCATGGGGACATTCCGGCTTCTTTCACAGCTTCCACTGTATCTACCCGGTCTTCATATGTATGTGTCGATGTAATTTTACTGTAGTTTTCCTGTGATGTATTCAAGTTGTGGTTATAGCGATGAACGCCTGCTTCCGCTAGTTTACCGGCATGTTCCTCATTCAGGAAACCTAAACAGCAGCAGATTTTAAGATCCGTCGTTTCGCGGATTTCTTTTACCGCTTCAATGACATGATCGATTTCCCTGTTGGTCGGACGACGGCCAGAAGCGACAATGCAATAAGTACCCGCTTTCCGGCGAATTGATTCTTGCGCTCCCTCGACAATCTTTTCTTTAGTCAGCCAAGCATATTTATCGATCGGGGCTTCCGAGACGATCGACTGCGAGCAGTAGCCGCAATCTTCGGGACATAATCCTGATTTCGTATTGATGATCATATTCAATTTTACCTTTTTCCCATAATGATGTTTACGTATGAGATAGGCTGCATTCAGAATTTCCAAAACCTCTTCGTCTGGGGCTTGGACGATGGATAATGCCTCTTCCTCCGTCACTTTATATCCTTTGATAACGTTCTCCGCTAACATCTTCCAATCCCTTACCAATGTTTCCAAACCTATCCCTCTTTTCTTTTATTTTGTGCCGAATCGCCATTCCTTGAAAAAGAACATATCCTGTTCCGGTTCTCCGCACATAAAACGGAAGATATCCAGTAATAGACCCGCTTCCTGCAACCTGCTGCTCCAGCCGCGAGTTTACCTAAATCACTTTCCCCTCCAACCAACCGGTTGCATGTGCACCATCAGCCTCAATGGGCAATTAACATTTAGCAGTATCAATGGAGCGATAATATTTGTTAACCTAAATTACAACAAGTTAACATATCGTTAGAATAATAACATACATACAAAATATTATTCAATGGCCTTTTTTCAATATTTTCCTAGTTGTCCTTTAAATCCTAAGAAAACTGGCACTTTATATGTTAACCAAATAACAAATTAGTTGACATATAAAATAGGAATCAGGCAAACTAATAGTGGGCATTCTGCCAACACTTTCAAAAAAAGGGGGGGTAAAAACTTGAAAGCAAGGACGATTTCTTATGTGGCCCTTTTTACCGCGCTAACTGCCATTGGCGCCTTTATTAAGATACCTATCCCTTACATACCATTCACGCTGCAAATTCTGGCAGTCTATTTGGCAGGCGCATTGTTGGGGCCCCGGCTTGGGATGCTCAGTCAGTTATGCTACGTCCTGATCGGACTTATCGGGGTGCCCGTGTTTGCTGAAGGCGGGGGATTCGGCTATATATTCAAACCCACTTTCGGCTATTTGCTCGGATATATACTGGGAGCCTATGTAAATGGATGGCTGATCAACCGGTTTTCCCTCTCCACGATTCGTTCCATATTCTTTGCTAATGCCGCCACTTTGCTGACCGTTTACCTTTTCGGCTGCATCTGGCTGTATGGTGCCATGAAGTGGATTGTGGAAACGCCGCTTTCCATCAGCCAAACGATTCTTTACGGCTTTTTGTTACCTGTACCCGGTGATTTAATGCTATGCATTCTATGTGCTGTCATCATTCAGCAAGTACGTCCGCGTATTGCAAGATATATAAACGTAAAGGAGCTGAATCACCCATGGGCCAAGCCTACTTTATAACCGGAACTGGCACGGATATTGGAAAGACCATCGTCACGAGTGCACTTTATCTTTCTCTTCAAACATTGGGAAAAAGCGTTACGATATTCAAACCATTTCAAACTGGTATCAATGAAGAAAATCATACATACCCGGATATATCTTGGTTTGAGCAGGAACTCGGTGTAAAGGAATCGGGGTTTTACACACTGGAACCCGAAACCTCCCCACATTTGGCGATTAAATTAACCGGCAGTCTCATCGATGAGAAGAAAGTCGTGGAAAGGGTTCATGAACTTGAGGAAATGTATGACATCGTATTAGTCGAGGGCGCTGGAGGATTGGCTGTGCCGCTTATTGAACGAACGGAAGGTTTCTATATGACGGCCGATTTCATAAGGGATTGCGGGATGCCTGTCCTCTTCGTATCCACAAGCGGTTTAGGGGCGATTCATGATGTCGTGACGACCCATTCTTATGCCCAAGTCCATGATATAAACGTGAAAACCATTTTGTATAATCATTACCAGGCAGAAGATCGGATTCACCAAGACAATATCGAAACCATTGAAAAGCTGACTGGGATGAATGGCCTCGCCTGCATCCCGACACTGGCCGATGTTAGAAAAGACTTGAGGATCTGCATCCTTGATTTGCTTGGTGATCAAGAATATACCCAACAACTGAAAGAGGTGTTCGAAGCATGAACAGTCAGGATTTAGAACAATGGGATAAGGAATATGTATGGCATCCGTTCACACAAATGAAAACGTATCGGGAAAGTAAACCGCTTATCATCGAACGCGGCGAAGGCAGCTACCTGATTGATGTGGATGGCAAACGCTACCTCGATGGCTATGCTTCTTTATGGGTGAATGTTCACGGGCATAACGAGCCGGAATTAAACGGCGCCCTAATTGAGCAAGTGAATAAAGTCGCGCACTCGACGCTGCTCGGATCTGCGAATGTACCATCGATCTTACTGGCGAAAAAACTGGCAGAGATCACTCCTGGTTCTTTATCGAAAGTCTTTTACTCCGACACGGGATCAGCCGCTGTGGAAATCGCCCTTAAAGTCGCTTATCAATATTGGCAGAATATCGATCCCGTCAAGCATCGGAATAAAAACAAATTCGTCTCCCTTGACGAAGCATACCACGGCGATACTGTCGGTGCCGTGAGTGTGGGCGGAATGGATCTATTCCATAGAATCTTTAAGCCCCTCTTATTTCAAAGGATTTCAGCCCCTTCACCATATGCCTATCACATGACTGAATATGGAGATCCAGAAGCAGTGAAAAACCATTGCTTGAAGGAACTGGAGAAGTTACTGCAGAAACAATCCGAGGAAATTGCAGGATTGATCATCGAGCCGCTCGTGCAGGGAGCAGCAGGCATCATTACCCATCCCCATGGCTTTTTGAAAGAGGTCGGGCAATTATGCAAAAAGTACAACATCCTCTTAATTTGTGACGAGGTGGCTGTAGGGTTCGGTCGCACCGGTACGATGTTTGCCTGCGAACAGGAAGACGTCGTCCCCGATATCATGTGCATGGGTAAAGGGATCACTGGGGGATATATGCCACTCGCCGCCACCATCATGAACGAGCAGATCTTTCAATCCTTCTTGGGGGAACGGGAAGAACATAAAACCTTCTATCATGGTCACACCTATACAGGAAATCAGCTTGCCTGTGCCCTGGCCCTGAAGAATATCGAGCTAATGGAAAGCCGCAATCTCATTAAAGACATCCAGAAAAAATCAAAATACCTATCAAAAAGACTGCAAGCGCTATACGAACTTCCGATAGTCGGCGATATCCGCCAGCGCGGCTTCATGATTGGAGTGGAAATCGTTAAAGACCGTGAAACAAAAGAAACGTTCACCCTCCAAGAAAACGTCGTTTCCGGAATCATCCATACAGCACGGGAAAATGGCCTGATCATCCGGGAACTTGGTCCAGTCATCACGATGATGCCAATCCTTTCCATGTCAGAAAAAGAACTCGATTTCATGGTCGAAACCGTCTACCGTGCCATTCAGGAAGTCTCCATTCATAAAGGATTGATTCCAGCAGCAAACTGATGCACAAAGAACCGGAAGAGCAGAGCTCATCCGGTTTCTTTCCTTTCTTCACAAAACACTTTGGAAATTCGGAGTACATATCCTGATTTCCTTCCATTGTCTGCACGGCTAAAATCTCATTAGCCTCTTTTTCAGTTTTACAAACCTATAGATTTTAACCTTGATATTTTTAATATTTTTGGGTATTTCTGCTATAATCAGGGTAAAAGGAAAGAGGTGAGCCGTTTTGTCAGGCATAGAAAAAGCGTATGATTCCCCTACCAGAAAAGACTGGATCAGGACTTTTTATACTTTTGCTTATATAAGTCTGCTCATTCTAATTATCGTCTCTGGAATTATTCGCTATTTTCAGGCACCTGCTGGTAATGTTCAAGAGTCGAAACAGGAACAATCAAGTAACAGTGAAAAAGTAAAGGAAAGTAAAGTCATTGAAAAGGACCCCACCGTAACATCACTGGTTTTAAAACCATTAGCGGAATCACCAAAAGCAAAAATCATATTTGAACATGTCGGTTACTTTTTAATCCTGCTATTCCTTTTTATACTCATACCAATCCCGCTATTGAGCGTTAAAAGATTTAAATTCATGACCCTCGAAGTTGAAAGAGAATCCCAAGCCATCGAGGTAGCTAAGAATTTGACCATTCAACAAGATAAATTCGGACTTCTCTCTTACTGGTTAAAAGAGGATTTTAAATCATTGTTTTTAGAAGTTGAAAGGGATAATACAAGCTATAAGGACTTTCTTGAAGAAATGCTCTTTTACATGAGAGATCACTATAAAAATAATTGGGACTCCCATTTTGAATTTGATATAGTGACGGAAACCAAGTTTAAACAGAATTATTCAGCTCCTAAACTTGTTAAAAAATCTCTTCCCTCTGCAAAAGTGAAAGGAATCGGGCTTCCTATCAATAAAGAGAATGATAGATACATACACTTTAAAAACTTTATGATCCACACAATTAACGTCGAGGAAAATCTTTTGACTGAGGAAGAATGCTTAATTACTTATGTCATTGTCCTAAAGAGCTATCGAACCATTTTTGATGAATATGACGGCCATTTAGTATCAGGCTTAGCTTCATTAACATATGAATTATACCGAAGATATCACACATCTTTGGCTATTCAAGAAGAGGAAGATGTTGAATCTGAGGAAGAAATTAAGTAAAATAAAGGAAAGAGGTGATAACGATGTCTTTACCTAAAAGAAAATATAGTAAATCCAAACTATTTAAATCCGCAAGTAAGGTTGGTAAGTCACAGCCTCACGAGGTCGTTATTCCAACTTATCATTCGAACAAGTTGACACCGAATAGTCCGTCAGTAAAAAAAGTATTATCACATGTAAATTAAAAATAACCCCTGATGACTCACGGGGTTATTTTTTAAGTCCAAGATATGTATTAATATACGGTTCCAGAATAGGGCTCCTGCCGATCCAATCCTTAGCTGATTTTATATGATCGGGACTCCATACAGGTGAAGATGGCATTTCAGTACCTTTAGGTTTGGACCCGACTTTCCTGGCGCTTCTCAATAGTAGCTCATACTTGTACTTCCTTCCCTCCATATCTTCCCTCCTACCCATAAAACACCTATCGTTATATATAATTATGTTTAAATGACTTTTTTATGCGGAGCCATTGGTCATCCACTCCTCATTAAAGGATGCTCTTTTTTTCATATTCGCTTATTGCTACCTGGCAACCATTCCAGTGATCTATGCTACTCATTCAGGAAAATTGCGAATACAAAAACAAAAAAGATGACCCCGTTAATTCGGAGGTCATCTTTTTTAATGTGTTAGCGAATGCCTTTCATGTAACCTTGAATCTTTGGTGATAAGGCCATCAGGGCCAGTCCAAGGATTATTGAAGCAACACCGATCACTCCAAAATAAGCCATTTCGGTTTGAGGTGTGTAGAATCTAACGATTTGTGCGTTCAGTGCTTGTGCTGCTGCACTGGCCAGGAACCACAGGCTCATCGTTTGTGCCGAGAATGCGGCCGGAGCCAATTTTGTAGTTGCTGAAAGTCCGACTGGCGATAAGCAAAGCTCTCCAAGCACTACAAGGAAATAGCTAAGTACAAGCCATAACGGATTGACTAATGCGTCTGATCCACTGAAATAAACAGGAAGCAGGATCACCAGGAATGATAAACCGGCGAACAGTAGGCCTATCGAGAATTTTTGCGGAATGGTCGGCTGACGCTTTCCTAGTTTAATCCATAACCATGCGAATACTGGTGCAAGGGTGATTATGAACAAAGGGTTCAAAGATTGGAACCATGCCGGGTTTATTTCCAATCCTGCAAAGTTCAACTGTGTCCGTTTGTCTGCATAGCTTGCCAATATTGTTGCACCTTGCTCTTGAATCGCCCAGAACATGACGGCTGCTATAAACAAAGGAATATAGGCAATCAAGCGTGAACGTTCAACAGAAGTCGTTTTCGGGCTGCGATACATGAAAATGAAATAAAGGGTCGGAATTACGATTCCTAGAATACCTACAAGATTAATAAAAGTTTCAATCGTTAAGATGCCTGCAGAAGCAGTGATGCCGATGATGGCAGCTATGATAAGTGCGGCTATCCCCAATTTAGTAAATACTTTTTTCTTTTCATCCTGTGATAATGGGTTAGCAGGAAGAGTTCCAGCCAAGCCCAGGTTCTTTTTCTTTGTTGTAACAAAGACAATGAGACCAATCAACATACCAATTGCTGCAAGTCCAAAACCAAGATGGAAGCTGTAGTCCATACCGACTGTACCGACAACAAATGGTGAAAGGAATGCACCCATGTTGATACCCATATAGAATATACTGAAACCGGAATCCCGGCGTTCATCATTTTCTGCGTAAATTTCCCCGACAATGCTGGAAACATTCGGTTTTAATAAACCAGTACCCAGAACAATGAGTACCATGGAAACAAAGAACATGGAAAGACTGCCTGGTACAGCAAGGACAATATGCCCGAGCATGATCAAGATACCGCCGTAAAATACGGCTTTTGAAGTCCCGAAAATCCTATCGGCGAGCCAGCCGCCAATTATACCTGACATATATACTAAAGATCCATAGATGGATACAAGGGCAAGGGCCGTGGGTTCATCAAGGCCTAATCCCCCTTTAGAAACTTCGTAATACATATAGTAAACAAGAATGGCCTTCATGCCATAATAGGAAAAACGCTCCCAGAACTCAGTAAAGAAAAGGGTGAATAATCCTTTAGGGTTTCCAAAAAAACCTTTTTGAGGTACACTATCCACAATTTTCTGTTTATTTATCGTTGCCATACCTAGCCCTCCTTTTATTATTGTATAATAACTTTAAATTTCACTATTGTAAACAAATATTTAGTATATTTAAATAATTAATTTCAAAATAAATAGAAGTGAGCTTTCCACCATACAAGCAAAAGTCCGGATTTCGCACTAAAAAACAGTCCATATAATCTAATAGAAAGCGGCCATCAATGATATATTACCCTAACTTCATCCATGGTATTACGCTTGATATCACTTTGGTTGCCATGTACTTTTTAACGAGAAAAGGAAATGATGAATTTTGAAATAACCCCACCACAACCGTTATATTCACCGTATAATAGATATAAAAAAAGAGGAGGCACCATAATGTTCGGGATCATAACCGTGGTAATGATTTTTTCCATCCCTATACTCGGAATACTGACAAGCCATTTCGAAAAACAGTCAAAAAACAAACATAAGATGCTGCAAGTTGAACTGGAGCTTGAAAAACTTAAACATGAAAACTTCCTTATGGAGACGGAAAAAATGAGGCTGGAACTGGACCAGATGAAATTCGAACAAAAAAGAGACGAACCAAGGTTACTGTAAGTAGTAACGTTGTTCGTCTTTTTTAATGGATATTGTGCCGTTTTAAAAACCTTCCGCCCATCATAGAATTACAATAGGGCCGTTTTAATGGATATATTGATCGCCAACAAGAAGGTCTGACAGCACCTTTGTCGGGATGATGAACTCGACGGCCCCCATGTACCCCGGCGCAGCTACATAGCTGTTAAAGGCGATGACTAGCTTGCCATCTTCGTTTATATAAAAGTTTTGGTTTTCATCGATGCCTTTAAAAGCAGTAAAATCATCATCTTCCACCCAATATATCTTTTCCGGATCTTCAGCCATCTGCCGCTTCATCTGTTCCTTGATGTTTTCGCTGATCACCTGAAGATAGCGATCATCTTTAAATAAGCTATTTAGCGTTAACAGCACTTCGTTTTTCTTGTCGACTGTATCGAATTGACTTTCTGTAGAACTGGAAGCAGAAATCGTATCCGTATAACGCTGTACGGATACTATCGTTTCATTATCCGTCAATATCACATATCCGCTTTCCACCGAGATATTGCCCTTTTCCCCTTCCTTCAGTTTTGACATGGAATCCGTGAATTCCTTATAAAGCTGCTTGCTTTCCGATAAGTATTTTTCATTCAAGCTATCTTCGAGCTGTTTATTCTCGAGACCGGATATTGCAGGCGTTTTGATTACTGCCGAAGAATTATTCGCTTCTTCTTTCCATTCGACGAAGGTAATCACTTTGATGACCTTCTCGACTATCGGTATATCACTCATGGCTTTCGCCGCTGCCGGACTGATGTTTACGGAAGCTGTCACGATCAGGAGCGCTGCAGCCGCTGTCACGAGGATATTCCTGCCAACCCTCGGCTTTTTCCTTGGCTTTTCATTCAAGGCTGCTTGAACGACATCATCCAATTCCTTTGGTATCGGTATTTTAAGATATTCTTCCCGCAGATCTTTTAATTTTTTTTCCATCTTTTCGTTTCCTCCCGTTCAGTCATGTTGATCCGCAATAGTTGCAGCGCTTTATATAATCTCGTTTTAATCGTGCTTACATTTTATTCCAGCACTTCCGCTATCTCGTCCAGCTTCAGGTCCTCAAAGAAACGGAGGACGACTACCGTTTTGTACTTGACTGAAAGTCCTTCCAGGGCCATTTGCAAATCCAGGTCAGGATAGTGATCCTCCTCACCGCGGCGCAAGTATTCTATTGTTTCATCATCGGCGACTGTCAGTTTCTTCTTCTTCCGCAAAACATCCAGTGCTGTTCGGACGATGATCTTATATAACCAACTATCTATAGAAGCGGCGTCTTTGATTTTGCTGCTGGAGGCTAGCGCTTTCCTGATTGATTCCTGCACGATATCCAGGGCATCCTCTTGGTTTTTGACATAGTAAAAAGCAAGTCTGTACAAATTCTCTTGCCTTTCGGTTATCCGGGCCGCGATTAATTGATTCATTTCTGGGTTTTTCATTACATGTTAGAGCTCCTTACATTTAAATTACGTATCCTAGGTACAAAGAATAGACGTTGGTGCAGCCATAAAAGTTTGAAAATGAGCAAGAAAATATATAAATATAAAAAAATGAAATTTTTTACAAACTTTTAAGGCTTTTGGCGCCTCTATATAGTAGAATGATTATCGAGGTGGAGTGCATCATGAGGAAATTAAATTATAAAAAAGTCTTTATTTTTCTATTTTGTCTAACAGCTGCTGTAGGAACGATGGGGTTAGCCATTAAAAGCCTTGCTTTTGATAAGAAGAGAACCGTTTCGGCCTATACAACTGATAAAAATTACCCAGAAGCCGATATTCAAACGTATGTGAAAGATAATACGAAAGGCGGGTATTCAGCCAGCAGGCCAGTTCTGCATTTAGAAAATATCGACAAGCAGCTAGAAGCCTACATAAAGAAAGAAATTAAGGATTATGAAAAGAAATGGAAAGCATCCGACGGAAAAGCTTCCGAGCTTAACCTCACCTATACGATCCTCCATTTTAGCAAACAGACCATTACGATTTCCTTCGATAAATATGAGCAAGTGGAAGGAAAGAAGCAGTCTGGAACCCAGATCTTCACTTATGATATTCCATCTCAGCAAAAGCTCTCCATAGAAGACATCTTTGCCACGGATACTGATTATTTATCCGTTTTATCCGATATTGTTTTTGAAGAGTTAACGCAGAAGGAAGAAGAAGGCATTTCAAACAGTCTCATTAAAAAGGAAAACAAACTGAAGGCAGCCAACTTCAATTCTTTTTCAGTCTTGAAAAATACGCTCGTTTTCTACGTTAAGACTGATGATTCAACTAAGACCCATACAATAGCCATCAAGAAGGATCTTTTTAAAGATAGTTTGCTAGATTCATATCAAAGTCAAGATTTGAATGAGGATCGTGTAAAGGAATGGCAGCCGAAACATATCGTCGCCAAACTGCCCGTGCAAAATGAATGGATCGACCCTTCAAAAAAGGTCATTGCCTTGACGTTCGATGACGGGCCGCATCCAAGTCATACCATGTCCATCCTGGAAGTCCTGAAAAAATATGATGGTCACGCGACGTTTTTCGTACTTGGAAGCCGCGTACAGCACTATCCGGAAGTTCTGCAAAAAATGCTGCAGGAAGGAAATGAGATCGGCAACCATTCATGGGATCATCCGCAGCTGACGCGCTTAAGCAAGAACAAAATCGAAGATCAAATCGAAAAGACCCAAGACGCTGTAAAAAAAGCTACAGGTACTGAGCCAAATCTCGTCCGTCCCCCATATGGAGCGATTAACCATAATGTGCGGGAATACATGGAGGATATGAAAGTCTCACTTTGGGATGTCGATCCAGAGGATTGGAAAGAACGCAATGAAAAGAAAATCATAAACAAAGTGATGAGCAAAGCCAAAGATGGCAGAGTCATATTAATGCATGATATCTATCAAACTAGCGCCCAGGCTGCAGGAAAAATCATTAAACAACTGCATGACCAAGATTATCAACTTGTCACTATTTCAGAATTGGAAAAGGTAAAGAAAGACCGTGAACTTTCCGGAATCACCATAAGTGAATAATAAAAGGAAAGAGCCTGTTTCGTGATTCGGAACAGGCTCTTTCCTTTCAAATGAAATAAGCAGGCCTTTGATCATATAGCAAAGGCCTGCTCATTTTATCATTCACCAAGATCTACATTATGATAAACTTGTTGAACATCTTCCAGATCTTCCAATGCATCAATCATTTTTTCGAATTGTGCTTGTGCATCTTCCGGAAGGGTTAGGTCATTTTGTGCAAGCATCGTCAGCTCTGCCACTGTAAAATCGCTGATTCCTGCATCCTTGAATGCTTGTTGTACAGCATGGAATTGTTCAGGCTCGGCATAAACGATGACACTTTCTTCTTCTTCAATGATGTCACGTACATCAACATCCGCTTCCATTAACAGTTCAAGAACATCATCAGCCGTTTTACCTTCAATCCCGATGACAGCCGTTGCATCGAACATATAAGCAACAGATCCGCTGACACCCATATTCCCGCCATTTTTCCCAAATGCGGCACGTACATCGGATGCCGTCCGGTTCACGTTGTTTGTCAATGCATCCACGATGACCATTGAACCATTTGGACCGAATCCTTCATAACGAAGTTCGTCATAGTTTTCTTCCGAACCGCCTTTAGCTTTTTCAATCGCACGGTCAATGATCGCTCTTGGAACATTGTACGTTTTAGCACGCTCAAGTACGACCCTTAATGCCTGATTGGATTCTGGATCTGGTTCGCCTTGTTTTGCCACTACATATATTTCCCGTCCGAACTTAGCATAAATCCGACTAGTATTAGCATCTTTTGACGCTTTTTTTTCTTTAATGTTATTCCACTTACGACCCATTATAAACACTCTCTTTCATCATTGATATATACGAATAGATAATTAAGATACGGCCCTATGAGAAAACCCACAAGGGGAATTCCTTTGAAGATAGGCTATACGTTTACTAGATTATATTATACATCAATTGTATAATTTTGAAAAAGTCCTGCACATCCCTCACTGGCATTTATCGGTACTTTGCGCCATTTTTCATGAAATGCTATGGAAAACATCAGTAGTGGTATAGTATGAAGTGATTGGAAAGGAGAGATGATCCATGAAGGACAACCAAATCATCATCGGGATACCCGGGAAATGGAAGGACCGGACAGAATTGATTCAAACGGTTGCTTCCCAAAGCGAGGGGTATCTGTTAGCCGGGAATGTTTTTCATAACAGTGATAAGAACATTACGTTTCAGGCGGAGATCCATGATTATGAACCCACTTTAAAAGAGAGCTTTTCTTACGCCAGTAAAGACGCCTTTTCAGAGAATGCATTAGAGGAAATCAATGGCCATACCTTTACCGTTTATATAATAGCCGATGTATCCGATACCGGAACTGTTATCGATTTGATCGATGCCGGGGCAGCGATCCTCAAGGCAGGCGGAATGGCAGTGAAAATAGAAACGGCGGGAATTGCCCATTCAAAGGAAGATTGGCTGCATCTTCATCATAGCCCGGATATTCTCTCGGTATATGCCCATTTTGTCACGATCATCGGAGAGGAAGACTATTATTGTTCTTTCGGAATGAAAGCCTTTGGTCTTCCGGATGCCGTGACACTTAACACAATGAGTCCGAAAGAGGCGGCTGCCCTGCTTAACACATTTAATTATTACCATGTAGGTGAACGGCCTCTCTTTAAGAATGGCGAAACCTTTAGCATTCAGCAAGATGCACCCGACTTTATTTTGACGGGCCTTCAAGACTTTAGATATGAAGAAGAACATCCCTTCTACAACCCGTTTGGTTTATGGAATTTAGGGACAAGTAAATAGGGGAGCGATCCGCTCCCCCCAGACTGCAGGCAAATAAAGCGGGTGCTTGCAGTTTTTTTATTTTAAAAGTATTTCAGTCGATTCCAGAAATCCGCTCCCTTTCCGCCGACTGTCTGCCAAGCCTCCTCGGCTCAAGCGCCTGTGGGGTCTTGGCTAGCCAGCTTTTCGGCAGGAGTGTCGCACTTTTCTTCCGTCCAATAACGGATTCATAAAACAATAAAAAAACATATAAAGCGAGTGCCTGGAGAGGAAATCAACGACCTATTCTTAATGATCGTCAAATGAGACCATCCGAACTTCCTTTTTTAGACACTAGGGGTTCAACCGAGTTTTTCATGCTTTTCTTCTTCATGCTCCTTCTTCACGAGGGACATGCCGCTCGCTTGGTATTTGAGGATTTTTTGAATGACCGTGCCAAGATGCGCTCCAGCTTCAACAGGGGGGATCCCTCCTTTATGGATGTTGGAAATGACCATCCTCTCCGCTTCAATGGTGCCCAAACGTGGTTTATAGCAAATGTAAGCGCTCAATGATTCAGCACTGACAAGACCGGGCCGTTCACCGATCAACAGGACAATGACCTCAGGTCCAAGGATTTCACCGATATCATCCATCACGGCAACCCGGCCCTTTTCAATATAAAATGGTGTACCCGTATCCAGACCTGCCACTGCCAAAGATTGTTTGAAAGATAAATAGACGTCCTCGACATTTTCTTCGATTGCCTTGGCACTTAAGCCATCGGAAATGATGATTTGAACCGTTGGAGCCTTTATGCATTTGGCATCTATCACCCTCTTTGCTTCATCCGAAAGCTTCCTGCCATAATCCGGACGCCGTAAATAGACTTCCTTATCATCGGCCTTCGTTTTCACCTTGAATAAATCCAAGCGCTTCAAAATAATATCACTGACTTCACCATATACAGCATCGACGGCCGCTGCATGGTCAAAACGGAATTTCAGCCACGAATCCGTTTTCGGCCGGGTCCCTGACCTGCCTACCCCTATCCGCGCAGGGGTTTTCGCTATCATGGCATCCAAATCTTCCTTATTATTCATTCCCATATCATCCACTCCTAATGGTTAAATATAGTTGGATCACCGGCAAGCTTCGTTAATTTTCCGTTCTCCATAATCCCCATCTTCTCCAGCCAAGCTTCATATAATGGGGCAGGCCGCTTATCCATCGTTTGCCTCAAAGTCGCTATATCGTGATAACTCAAAGACTGATAATTTAACATGCAGTCATCACCCATCGGAGTAGCGATGATGAAATTCACACCAGCCGCCGTTAAAAGTACACCCAAGTCCTCGATATCATTTTGATCCGCCTTCATATGATTCGTATAGCATATATCCACCCCCATCGGCAGTCCATGCATTTTCCCCATGAAATGATCTTCTAACCCTGCCCGGATGACCTGCTTGCTGTTATATAGATATTCAGGTCCGATGAAACCGACGACCGTATTGACAATGTACGGGTCAAAATAACGGGCAAATCCATAGTTCCTGGCTTCAAGCGTCACCTGATCGATACCGAAATGCGCTTCGGCCGATAACTCGGAGCCTTGCCCCGTTTCAAAATAAAGATGCTGCGGGCCTGTGCCGGTGCCATAGGCCTTCGCTATCTCATTAGCTTCTTCGAGCAATTGTACGTCAATTCCAAAAGAGCGATTGGCCGTTTCCGTTCCGGCTATGCTTTGAAAGATCATATCAGCAGGCGCCCCCTGCTGAACGGCCTTCATTTGCGTGGTCACATGCGCAAGCACACAATTTTGGGTCGGGATGTTCCATTTCTGGATGACATCCTGTGTAGCATGAAGCAGCCGCTTTACGCTTTCGACCGAATCATCGACAGGGTTGATTCCAATGAGTGCATCCCCGATTCCATAGGAGAGGCCTTCTTTTAAAGAAGCCAGCATGCCATCCACATTGTCTGTCGGGTGGTTAGGCTGAAGGCGCGAAGCAAGCGTTCCTTTGTATCCGATCGTGCCATTATTCTTGGTGAGCACTTCGATTTTATTGGCTGCATGGATAAGGTCGAGGTTCGACATCAACTTGGCTGCCGCTGCAATCATTTCACTATTCAATCCCCTGCTTAATCGCTTTAAGTCCTCGCCTGTCGTTTCGTCACTCAAAATATATTCACGCAGTTCGGCAACGCTCCAATTCTTCACGGATTGATAGATGGTTCCATTGATGAGACCATCTATGATCCGCGACACCTCATCCTCTTCCGGGGAAAGCAGGGGATAGTTCCTGATGTCCGCCAAAGTCAATTCGCTAAGCACCGCTTTTGCCGCAATCCGTTCTTGAACGGAATCTGCTGCAATTCCCGCAAGCCTATCTCCTGATTTCTCTTCATTCGCTTTGGCCAGGACTTCTTTCAACGATTTGAATTGATGGATTTCCCCAAAGTATTGAGTGGATAATTTCATCGTATGATCCTCCTTTTCCTAACTGTGGAAGGTTAGCGTTTTTACTACAACCGGAACGACCCCTGTCCGCAGCAGCTTTCCTATATCTAAATAGTCACCATGTTCCACTTCTGTCTGATCAATGCAGATGACCGGCAGATCCGCTTGGTTCGCTAGAATGGTTTGACCAAGTGCCTTTCCATAATCACTATCCATGACAATGATCAGAGGCTGCTGCCGATTCGGTTTTTGCTTCAGTGCCTCGGTAAAAGCGACTGCAAGCCGGTGAATGTCCCGAAATGATTGATAAGGTAAATTCGTTAAATAAAAGGCAAAATTCAGCCCCTCCTGCAAAGCGTCGTATATTGTGATCGCATCCTGAACAGCCTGTGTCATTTTCGCGGTTACATCATCAAGCCCGCCATGAAAATCGACCCGATAGACTGGAATATTACGAACTGGCAGATGAGAATCATTCACTTCGATGGTTGCTCCGCTGATTTCAGTTGTATGTGCTCCTGCTCCAAGTACAGTCGCCCGAACCGTTTCTACTGGCTGTTCCCACTCCCATGCGGCCAATTCTTCACTTTCCTTGATGGAGGCGGCAAGCATCATGCCGATATCCCGGAAGCTTTCGTCCTCCCGTTCTTCATGATAGATGCAATCACTGACACCGCCCGAGAACATCAACACGTCTATTCGTTCTGTCCAAGATGGCTCCTTCCCAACTAATAGAAGTTCATCTTCTTTTGTGAAGGAGCCAGCCAAAAACCTCGAAAGCACCTTCGCCATTTCATTTGCGATGATTGCCCCTTCACCATTCAAAGGAGAGCGCCCTATTGATTTCAGCCATTTTCCTATTGAAGGAGCAACCTTCACCTTCGCTCCTTCCCACTCCACCAAACGGCCTCCTATATGCAGTGTGCAGGTTCCGCAAAGCATGCCTGAACGGTATACGGCAATATTCGCGGTCCCCCCGCCAATGTCTATGTTCGCTACAGTCTTTCTTGTCTTGATGGAATGTTGATAGGCGCCGGATCCCTTGGCGGCAATGATCCCTTCCAAATCCGGACCGGCTGCCGCTACAAGGAATTCACCCGCCGCATTAGATAACCGGTACACCATTTCTTCTGCATTTTGTTTGGTTGCCGTTTCCCCAGTGATGATGACAGCCCCTGTTTGTATGTTTTCGATCGTGATTCCTGCTTTTTGGTATTCACTTTCCACCATTCTTTGAACAGCAGGTATGTCAATTACCGTCTCGGATACAAGCGGGGTCCTGAAAATGGGACTTCGATACAGAATTTCCTTATCGGTAATTTCAATTTTTGGCACCTGTCCGCCACCCGCCACATTCCTAAGCGAAAGCTCGCTGATAACAAGTTTCGTCGTACTGGTGCCAATATCAATTCCTGCACTGATGATTCGTTCCACCTGTTCATTCACTAAAATCACACCCCAGTTTTACACCACTTGGATTTCATTGCTGTTTTCTTCCTCGTTTTTCGTTTTATATTCATTTATGCCGATAATTCCTGCTGCTCGATCCTTTTCTTCTAATTCCAAAGCTTTCGGAACGGACAGCCAGTAAGCAAGACCGATTCCAATCGCTCCGGCAGATAGCTTTCCGACAATGATCGGTAATATTAAGGAAGGCTGAAAGTTGGCTGTGAATGATAAATGATCACCCAATAGGAAGGCTGCACACACAGCGAAGGATATGTTTATGACCTTATCCTTCGGCGGCATTTCTTTAACAAGCTTGAACATTGCCAATATATTGGCTACCGTGGCTAATATCCCTGCACTCCCGGCTTTGCTCAACCCAATTTTCCCGCCCATCGCTTCCAATGGCTTGCCTGCATATTTTTGAATCAGGTAAATCATTGGAAATGCACCTGCCAGCATGATCCCGATATACCCCGCCGTTTCCAGGGCACGGAACTGGTCTGCCTTATCGGCCATGATCGGATGGAAGCCCCAAGCACCAAATACTTTGGAAAACAATCCGGTGAAAATTTCCACGATCGAAAACACGAGCACTAGTTTAATCGCGGCGTCCAATATTTTTCCAAACCACATGAAACCTTTGATCATCAAATCCGGCAGGAAATAAAGACCTAACGCGAGCAAGACCACAAAAATAAGAAGCGGAGAAAGATTCAGGGCAATTTTCAAATAGCTCAACGCGAATTCGTAGGTAGAATCCGCATTCGTGGAAATCACTTCGCGGATTTTTGAATTCGTCGCCACCACTAGCACGCTTGAGATAAAAGCGCCAATCGGAATCGTCAGGATTCCTGACATGACACCAAGTGCCATGTATTTATGATCACGCTTTTCCAGCATCGCAAGCCCCATTGGAATCGAGAATACAATCGTTGCCCCGGACATAAAGCCGACAATCATCGCCATGATCCAGCCTTCATAGGATTCCTTCAGCTCGGCCGCTAATTGGTAACCCCCCATATCCGTCGCCAAAATCGTTGTTGCGGCGAAGGCTGGATCTGCACCGATCGCAGCGAAAACCGGGCCGCATACTGTATTGATGAACCAAGATAAATAAGGGATCGAGGCCATGATTCCAGCTGCCGGGATAAATATATGGCCAACGGTATGCAAACCTTCCATGAACTGTTTCCCCAAGCCCTGCTCACTTTCTTTAATCGATGCAATAGCACCGACAACGGCACACACCATAATGATATAAATAACCAATTTACCTACCATCTCCATACATATTCCCCCTGAATTCCGATTTGATTTGGCCTATCGACTTAAAAAAAGGGTATAAAAAAGACGCCTCTTATAGCCCAAACTTAGGTTTTTTGGCAGAAATGCCTGCCTACAACCAATTTGGTCCATCAAAGCGCCATTGCTTCATCTATTTACTTGTTTTTGATCATTTGCAATGATTCGACGTGCCACCGTCTCCATGGAAAGCTGCTTATCCATACTAAGCCTTCTCAGTTTATTGTAAGCGATTTCTTCGGTGACATTCTTCCTTTTCATGATGATTCCTTTTGCCTTTTCAATGACTTTGCGATTTGTGAGCGTTTCATCCAATTGAGCATTTCGTTCCTGATACTTCTTTGTATTGGCTGCTTGCAGCAAAGCTATCTCCACTGCCGGAATCAGATTCGCCTCCGTAATTGGCTTTACAAGATATCCGACGATGTTCGCTCGCTTCGCCTCATCGATATATTCACGCTGGCTGAATGCTGTTAAAAGCAGGACAGGAATCTGAAAGGTATTGGATATCACATCGCTAGCCTTAAGCCCATTCATTTTCGGCATTTTGATATCCATCAAAACGAGATCCGGCTGCAGTGCATGTGCCAATTCAATCGCCTTCTCGCCATTACGGGCATGTCCAACCACATCGAAGCCTGCATCCTTGAGCATGATCGTTATATCAAGCAGAACAATCGATTCATCCTCCACGACCAAAATCCTCTTGTCCACTTCTCCCACCTACCTCTTGTATGGAAATCTTACAGAAGCCAGGGTACCTTCTTTAATCCGCTGAATCGAAAACTCCCCATCCAAATCATTTTCCACCGTCATACGGATGATATCCAGCCCCAAAGAAGGTTTCACTGGAGGTGAATATCCGATGCCATCATCTCTTACTTGAAGTTCCAATTCAGGACCATCCTTTTGCAAGGATACGGTAATGTTCCCTTCCGTCCCTTCCTTGAAAGCATGTTTCACACAATTATGAATGAGCTCATTCACCACCAGCGCGACCGAAATGCCAATGTCGGAATCAATCGAATGAAGCTCACCCCTATATTCAATACTTACGCATTGGCGAACTTGACCCTCCGTATGAACGATCATATCGCCTATTTTTCTAATAAGCTCCAGCAGATCCACATGATCAACCTGACTGCTTGCCAAAATGATTTCATAAACCGACGATATGCTTAACACCCGGTTCAAACTGACCAATAAATGGGGCTTGCTTTCTTCAGGGGCTCCTAACCTCATTTGCAGCCGAAGTAAACTGGCCACTGTCTGCAAATTATTCTTCACCCGATGATGAATTTCACGAATCGCTACTGACTTGCTGATTAGCTCCCTTTCTTTATCCCGCAGTTCAGTCAGGTCCCGGATGATGATGAACGTTTCATTGGAATTCTTGTTGCCCAAATGGAACTTCTTTAGTTGGATAATCTTTTTACCAATGTTCATTTCCTTCATCAAAATGTCCTCTTTTGAAGCAAGAACATCGGCAAAGCCAGGAAAATAATCGAAAATCGATTCACCTAAAACACAGTCCGTCAAACATATTTCCGATACTAAATTAATGGCAGCAGGATTCGTATAAACAAGTCGGTTTTGGTTATTAATCAGGAAAATGGACTCCTCGATAAATTCAGGAACTAAGGAATTTTGTTGATCTTGCCTATCAAACTGATTGAAAGATTCAAGTTCTTCATGAATCACCTTTTCCATGATCAAAACGGCGATGACCCGATTGCATTCACCTTTGATTGGAACGACACTTTGCTGGACCATCGCTCCCTCTTGAGTCAATGCCCGATTCACGAACATGTCCTTTCCGGTGCGCAATACATAAAATACGGCCGGTTCGAATGCCTCATAAGCAAATTTACCGACAACCGGATGATCGTAAACCGATTTCACGGAGTGTCCGCACGCCTCTGCAACGACAATGGCATGCTTCCCTTCACGCACCGGACAATCAATAAACACATTCGCTTTATTCAAATCGGCTATCAACGGTAAATTCGTTGATAGGTTTTCAAGAATTTGAATATCATTGTTCACTAAATGAGTATGCAACGCACATAAATCCCGGACGGTCATTGTCCGTTCCATAGGCAAAACCCCAATAATCGTTTATTCATGGATATTATTATTGATTATTATAGATACCGGCTTTATTTTTGTCAATATTCAAAATATTCTAATGTAATGTATTCTAACATTAGATAGCGATATTTAAAACGATTGACCCATATTCTTTTCAACTCACTTGTGGAACAAAATTACCACTTTACGTCCATATATGACCACCGTTCCTTTTTGCATACTCATGAATTCCACCTCTTCTGGTTATAGTAAAAAAGAAAATAACGGAGGAGGTACATTCCATGAAAAGTTCAAAGGAGTTTGTTGAAAGCATTCAAGAGCAGCAAAAAAAGGAAGAAGGCAATTTCCGCCGTCAAGGCAACGGGAATCCCGCCCAGAAATTACCAAATAAAAAACACTAATGAAGCAAAAGATCCCAGCTTTAATATAGGCTGGGATCTTTTCAGTCTGATGCACTTTTCTTCTTCATCTCTTCGATTTCATTTGAGAATGTTTCTTCTATCTCTTTTTTATTTCCATATAAAAAGAGATTATCCCCTAATTTGATTTTATACTCATATAGCTCTTTTCTGATTTTAACTTCTCCGCTTTCAATAAATAAAATATTGATGTCGGCTCCATCTGAAATGACATCAAAGGCTTTGACATCGATGAACTCCGAGTCCTCATAAATATCGATTTCCATGACCACGTCTTCATCTTCTAAAAATAAGACCTCTTCTATCGGGTGTTCCCATAATTCATAATGATTGTACATTTCACTTTTCATCTTATTCGATAATCTATTATTCAAAAATGGAACCTTCACTAAAATGGTTAAAACCAGCAGGATTCCAATAATGATGCTTAACTCCATCAAACGCAGATCATCTGTAAGCAATGTACTGATCGATGAAATGATGAC
Organism: Peribacillus sp. S4; assembly: GCF_046715815.1. NCBI lineage: Bacteria > Bacillati > Bacillota > Bacilli > Caryophanales > Bacillaceae > Peribacillus > Peribacillus sp. S4. The sequence continues at coordinate 4,930,522 of NZ_CP175708.1, forward strand.
AGCAAGCGAGAATGCACCAAATAAAATTAAGAACATGCTTATTTTCCTTCGAACGGGATGATCGATAATGGATTTTGACTCGTCAGTTGTAAAACCAGTGCCCGTCAGCATGGAAATAACCTGAAATCTTGCCACTGTGCCTTTTAATCCAGTTAATTTCATCAAGGTGACCGATATTTCAATTACAAGAACAATGATTATAAAATAAAGCAGCATAAAAAGTACATTCATCAAAATGATCACTCCTCATCTATGGTTTACCCCAATCACGACAAAAGAAATCTCATTCGACGTTCATTTTAAGTTTCCACCAATAGTTGACAAAGCCAAAAAAAAACAGTAAGATCCAAAACTTGAATCCTACTGCGTTTTTATCTATATGTTTCTTAAATGGTCTTCAGCAGCAATTTTTTTAACAGCGGTGTAAATTGCTCTGGCAATTCAGCTACACTCGGAATCATCAGGCGTTCTTTGCCATAGATGTTTTTCATTGTCATCTCTTCACTCTCATCGATGCCTCCATCCGCTAAAAACAGGCCGATGACTTCGATGCCCTTTTTTCTGGCTTCCGAAACAGCAAGGTGTGTATCGACAATTCCATTTTGATCATAATCGCTTGCCGCCGGCTCACCATCGGAAAATACGAGCAAGAAACGGTTTTTTTCGCGCCTTTTTTCCAATTCCATTGTGGCAACCCTGATACTGTATCCGTCGCGGTTGTCTTCCTCTGGCTCAAGCTGCATGATTTTAGCTCCTGAGTTTAGATAAAGAGAATCGGAATGGGACTGGATCACATGGAAGTAGTTTGGCTGATATCCTTCCCTCACTTCATTGGCATCTTCCCAGAAACCCACGATCGAGTGGGGGATCCTTAATTTCTTCAGCACTTCATGAAACAGGACGACCCCTCGTTTCGTTTCATCCATTTTGTTGTGCATGGAAGCCGAGCAATCGATAAGCAATGTGAATACCGCATCCATTTCATTGGAATCCTGGTTCTTTTTATAAAAGACCCTTGGATTTTCTTCAAATACAAGCGGCAGTAATTTCTTTGATAAACGGCCAAAAACCAAATCTTTTCTTGGTGCGTTCTTTTTATTTTCCAGCGTCTTTTCAATGGTGCTGGAGAGTTTCCTCTTGAACGGTTCGATATCCGCAACAAACTCTCGGTAGCGTTTCTCTTCCATAAGTGTTGGTACTTCGGCTTCTTTGATTACCTGAACGACGTCTTTATTTTCTTCACCAAATGGATGTTCACCGCTTTTGCCCATATTGGTTTGTTTCTTCTCCAGCGTTTCTTGCTGATTGTATTCCTTTTGTTGACTTTCCCCTGATGAACCCTGGATCGAAGCCAGTGCTTGGTCGGCATCTTCCGCTTCCCGGGCACCTCCGCCCATCAGGCTTGTTTTCGTTCCCTGCTCCAATTCAAATTGGAGAAACGTCGAATTACTTTCGCCGTTCTTGTTCTCCCGATGCCAAGTCGAAAATTTTTCATCAATGAACTCACTTTTTTCTTCGTCTGCATCATCTGTATCATCGTTCAACAGTTCATCATTTCTAGTCAGTTCATCAAATAAGGTATTTGCTTTATACTTTTCCACACTTGCAATGGGGAAAATGAAATATTCATTCATCGTATCTTCGTACCCATCGTTCACACGGAAAACGATTTGCTCGCAAATCCTCGTGATATCACTGGTTTTAGTGGCATCAAAGACCGAATGGATGAACGGTTTCAGTTTCTCCAGTTCTTCCAGCTGCCTTTCGTTGGCTCTCGGAAAAATCGGATCCGGCCTGTCGGATTGAAGTAATAAATATATGAGGCAATATAATTCATCCAGTGCAAAACTTCTTGTGACATTCGTCGCCAATTGGCTTTCGAAATATTGTTTAAGGTAAGCCCCCCTTACCGAAAACCATTTTTTCGTGCCTGGTCTTTCTTTCTTCACCAATTCTTCCAATCGCAAATCTTCCAGCAAAGCGAATAATTGGGCTGCAAACTTCGGAAGTGAACTTTCCCCGATGCTGTCCTGGTACTCCTTCATGCTCCGGATTGTTGTATGATGCAGCGTGCCTATCGTTCTAAGAAGCACGTCCGTTTTCAGCCCTGCTTCCTTCACTTCCTTATTGCCATTTTCCCAAAAGTGGCTGGCAGTGACCTTATTCTCGATCAGGTCAATGAAGGAGCCATAATTGTATTCGAATTCCAGCTCAGGAATGCCGGATAAAACAGTCGAGAGATCCTGAAGCTGTAAAAAAAGTGCCGTATCTATTATTGAATCATTGAACCGGATATACTTCATGAGGCATTCTCCTAGTTAGAATAATGTGTCAGCCAAGTTCTTCACGAACTCACGCTCCCGTTCCTCGTCCAACTTATCCACAATGGAACGAAGGATCGCCCGTTTCGGCGGGATCAACACACTCAGATCGCAAGCATCAAGCAAAGCCCTGATCGACGCCGCATCTTCAGCCACCTTCCCTTGATTCACGGCATTTATCAAATCACTCGACAGTTTAACGAACAAATCAATACTTCTTGGGTCCTTCAGCTTTGTATTGGTTTCTATCAATTGCTTTAACTGCTCCCCTTCGATATAAGGAACTTCAATGATGACAAACCTATTTTTTAGCGCTTCGTTCAGCGGCACTGTCCCGACATACCCTTCATTGATTGCAGCAATCACATTAAAGCCCTCTTTTGCCGTTATCACTTCATTCGTGAACGGATTCGTTATCGTCCTTCTGTAATCAAGCACACCATTGATAAGCGGCAGAGTCTCCGGTTTTGCCATGTTGATTTCATCTATATATAAGAAGTGACCGTGATTCATCGAATTGGTCACTGGTCCAGGTACGAATTCTATCACTTGTTTTTCCTCTTTGTAAGCCAGCGTCTTGAAGCCCAATAAGCTTTCTGCATCCAAGTCGACTGAGCAGTTGACACTGAACATCGGCTGATTGAATAAGTTCGATAAAGTCTCGGCAAACTTTGTCTTTCCAGCCCCTGTCGGACCCTTCAAAAGGATATTCTTCCCCATGCTCAAGGCCGTGATGGCATCCACCATCAACTCCATCTCGGGAGGGAGATATCCGCCGCTCCTGATCAATTCCTCAAATTGAGCAGGATTCTTTTTGCTTGCTTGTAATATATTTGCTATTTCTGTTGGTAATCGATTGATCATTATGTTCCTACACCCCTTTCTGAACATTTTAAGGCTCTTTCCCATTAAAAACAAACACTAAGAAAAGGAGCTGTCATCAAGACAGCTCCCCGACTGCAGATAAACCCGGAGTAAAGTGAGTTTTTCATTTCAGAAGTCCGTTCCTTACTCTAACCAAAACTCATCAAAACAAACTGAGTGTCGCAGCTTTCTTCCATACAATAAGAGTTTCATAAAACAATAAAAAACCATATAGAACTAGTATATCTGCAGTTTTTTTAAAAAAGACGTTCCAGCAGATTTCTGAAATCCGCTCCCTTTCCGCCGACTGTCTGCCAAGCCTCCTCACCGCAAGCGGCTGTGGGGTCTTGGCTAGCCAGATATTCGGCAGGAGTGTCGCAAATTTCTTCAATCCAATAAGGGTTCATAAAACAATAAAAAACCATATTGAACTAGTTCGCTGCAGCTTTTTTATGTAAAAGACGTTTCAGCTTGATTTCTGAAATCCGCTCCCTTTCCGCCGACTGTCTGCCAAGCCTCCTCACCGCAAGCGGCTGTGGGGTCTTGGCTAGCCAGATATTCGGCAGAAGTGTCGCAAATTTCTTCAATCCAATAGGGTTCATAAAACAATAAAAACCGAAAGTGTAACCCTGTCTTAATCAAGCTTAAAGATGAAACCAACTACAGTTTTTTCTTTAAAGACAATCCAGTTGATTGGAACGGAAGGTACGAGACTCCTGCGGAAAAGCGCGGCCAAGGGAGACCCCACAGGCGCAAAGAGCGCCGAGGAGGCTCCCGGACCGCCCGCGGAAAGCGAGTGCCTGGAGTGGAAATCAACGTTATTCGAGGTTCACTCTGATATCCCTTAATAGGCTTCCTTAGGTTCACCTTTCAATAGGTATACCATATAGCCCAATACACCGCCGATGATGGCAGGAATCACCCAGCCCACCCCTACACTATATAGTGGAAGGTATTGAGTGAAAAGGTCCGAAACGGCATCCAGTTTAATGCCTGATGCCACTATTCCATCCATTATGCTGATGATGGCCGTTAATAATAAGCTTCCTAAATATACCTCCGATTTCCCTTTGAATAAGGAATGGAAGAACGTAAGAACGATCAAAACGATCGCCACGGGATAAAGCGCAGTTAACACAGGCACTGTAATGGAAATCAGCTTGGTCAAACCTACATTGGCAACGGCCGCACTGAAAACGGAGAAGATGACGACATATGATTTATACGATACGGCAGGCAGTATTTTATTGAAATACGTAGCACAAGCCGTTATCAAACCGATGCTTGTAGTCAGGCAAGCAGCGATCACAATCAACCCTAACAACACGGCACCAGCCGGTCCGAAAAAATGGTTCGAGGCTTGGGCCAAAACGTCTCCGCCATTACCCAGTTGACCGAGGTTTTCCACACTTGTTGCCCCGACATAAGTTATAGACGCATAAACGATCACCAACAAGCTGGCAGCGATTAAGCCGGCTTTCAGACAGAAGCCCAACACTTCTTTTCTTGATGTTATCCCTCTATCTTTGATCGCATTGATGACGATGATCCCAAATGCAAATCCGGCCAGCGTATCCATGGTCAAATATCCTTCTTTAAATCCCTTAAAGAAAGAATTATCTGAATAATCAGCCGCTGGTGCCTGGATTTCACCCATTGGGTTAATAATTGCGACCACAATGAGAATCCCGATGAAAATCAATAATAAAGGTGTTAATATTTTTCCGACGATATCGAGCATTTTTGATGGATTGATGGATAATAAACAGGCAATCCCAAAGTATATGATCGTGAATATCAGCAATGGTAAAAAACCGACATCATTAGATAGGAAAGGTTTAATCCCTATTTCGTATGATACACTCCCCGTTCTGGGAAGTGCGAAAAGCGGTCCCAAAGATAAATAAAGAACGACGGTGAAAATGATGCCGAATAAGGGGTGTGCCCTGCTTGCAAGCGATTGAACATCATTTTTTCCTGAAAAACCAAAGGCCAATATTGTAATGAATGGCAGTCCAACACCAGTAATGATGAATCCTAAACTGGCCGACCATAAATTGGTCCCCGCTGATTGACCGAGCATGGCAGGGAAAATTAAGTTTCCTGCACCAAAAAATAAAGCAAAAAGCATTAATCCTGTTACAATGACGAAAGACAGCGGTGCTTTCTGTGACATATAGAGCCCTCCATTGTTTTGTGATTATCTTAACCAAGAAAAGAGTTGTCCACAATTTCCGAAAAAAAATGACATGAACTTCGAACCATTCTACTGATCTGTTAAAATGGACCTTCATGAAACTATGAATCACCCATAACTCCTCTTACTATAAAATCCGGCGGAACGTTTGTCAAAGCTATTTCATTCATTATTCGGAAAAATCTTTCTTTTCTAACTTCTTTTAAAAAAAACGAGAGAGGCATTTAGATCCAACAGAAAAGTTGAGTAAAAAGTACTGCAATTTATTTTGCAGGAAAAATGTTTTAATATTCAAATATTTTTTTCAAACTATATAAAAAAGAAACAGGAGGCGCATACATGAATACTGAAAAAGAAAAGATGGTGAGCGGGAAACCTTACATCGCCGCTGATCCGGAATTAATCAGAGATAGGGAAAATGCCAGAAAGTTGACCCGGTTATACAATCAGACAACGGAAAGCGAAGGAGATGAACGGACCGCACTGCTGAAACGGCTTTTAGGTTCCACTGGGCTAAATGTATATATTGAACCCACTTTCCGTTGTGACTATGGATACAATATTTCTGTCGGGGAAAACTTTTATGCTAATTTTGATTGTGTCATTTTGGATGTTTGCGAAGTGAAAATTGGCAGGGACTGCATGTTGGCTCCCGGAGTGCATATCTATACAGCTACACATCCGCTGGATCCCTTTGAACGCAGTTCTGGAGTGGAATACGGAAAACCGGTTACGATAGGGGATCATGTATGGATTGGAGGAAGGGCCATCATCAATCCTGGCGTTACAATAGGGAGTCATTCCGTTGTCGCCTCAGGCGCAGTCGTAACAAAGGATGTTCCTGAAGGCGTTGTTGTCGGTGGAAATCCAGCGAAGGTCATCAAGAATATCGAAGGAATTAAATAAGCAGAGTCCACTGAGTGGCTCTGCCCCTGTTTTACGTTAAATTTTCCTCAAGGCTTCCGCGATTGCAGTATCGCCAGAGATTAAATCAAATGAACGCTTATAGGTATTTTCATCGGTCAATGAAGCAAGGATCGTACGGGCCACATCTTCACGGGCAATCGATCCTCTTTCCAATTCCTCGGCGGCGGTCACTTTGCCCGTTCCCGGTTCATTAACCAGACCGCCAGGCCGAATGATCGTATAATTTAAATCGCTTTGTAACAATGCCCTATCCGCATAGTGCTTGGCCACATAATACGGTTTGATGGCTTCATTCCAGTTTTCGCGATTATTGGCCTGAAAAGCACTCACCATGATGAATCGGTCGATTCCCAGGTTTTCTGCTGCTTCAATCGTTTTAACTGCACCATCCAGATCAATCAACAGCGTTTGATCAGCACCGGTGCTACCTCCGGACCCTGCTGTGAACACGATGGCATCGCAGCCTTTTGCCGCATTCGCAATCTCATCCACTGATCCAGTTAAACTGACGACTGCAGATTCAATTCCATTTTTCTTTAAATGCTCACTTTGTTCTTCTTTGCGAACCATTGCCCGCACACTATGATCCGGGCTGTCGTTTAATAAATCTACAAGATGTTTACCGATCTGCCCATTTGCCCCAACTACGAATACTTTCATAAAGTCAGCTCCCATAATGTTTAGTTTGGTTTCCCTCCAAATTATTTCATGGACTCAGAACATTATCAAACAATCAGCCCGCCGATTCAGCTTTAACATTGGAAAAAGTTTGGCAACTCACCCTATTCTATTTTATAATAAGAACAACACGTGTTCTTCAGAAACACAAAGGGGAGGTGTAAAGATGGCAATACGAATGTTAATGCCACCTTCTGCAGCGTCTCATGCAAAGCCTAGTATTGGAGGCGATACTTTGCATGGGGTTGAATTAAGCTAAATTTAATCGCCCGCCTTATCATTTCTAATATTCGGCTTTGCACCTTATTTCATTCTTAATAAAGAATAAGGGGCTGGCAGAAATGAAGTATGTAAAAGCGACGGCCGTTTTACCTGAAAAGCTGATCGTTGAAATTCAAAAGTATGTGCAAGGTGAAACCATATATATCCCTAAACCCGAAAAAGCCCATCACAAATGGGGAACCCGTTCGGGATCAAGGGAATTGATCGATGACCGAAATGCCTCTATAAAATATGCTTTCAAAGACGGGCATTCCATCCATCAATTAGCCGAGGAACATTTTCTCTCCGCGGAAACCATCAAGAAAATCGTATATTCTAAATAAAGATTACACGGGTAGCACTGATAATGATATCAGTGCTATTTGTATGCCGAGTATGTTTCTTAGTCGTTTCCCCCCTTTTAAAGCAGATGCAATTTATGTAAAGTAAAGAGAAACGGTAACACTTGAAGAAACAGGAGTGAAGAAAATGGAACCTTTTATCAGGAGCGAGCAGTATAACTTCATAAAATCCCAAACACAAATTCTCATAAATGGACACGCGACTGCCAACGATAAGGATGTGATCAACACCCTGAAAACAGTCGCCAAAGAAAGGGTACTAAGCTTATTCAGTGACTTGAGCGAAGAGCAAAAACAACTGCTGGATCCAGTGGATACCATCAAAGATCCCGCACAAGCCGAAGCCTTTCTACTACAGGTAAAGCCATTTGTGATCCCATTTAAAGAAGTAACCGAAAAAACGATAAAAAAACTATTTCCTAAAGCAAAGAAATTAAAAACCCCTTTGTTGGAAAACATCGATTTGAGAGAGATTTCATACCTGGGATGGGATGATGTCGGATCCGGAAAGAAATTCATCATTGCCCCCCATCATCATAAACTCACCGGATTGCATGGAACCATTAAACCTGCCAACAAAAAAGGGATCTGTGCCATATGCAGCCGCTTTGAAGAAGTAGGGATGTTCATGTCTGAAACAAAAGGAACCGTCCAAGGGACATTTATTAAAAAAGGGAATTATATTTGTCTGGACAGCATGAAATGCAACCAGAACATAACCACTTTGGATAAAATGACCGACCTGATCGAACGGCTGAAATAAAACGGAAAAGCAATCCTTCAATGGAGAAGGATTGCTTTTTGCCCTTGTTAAAAAACTCTCATTTTGTCCTGCTATGGAATTCTAGTATAATGGAAACGATACATGAAAGAAGGATTGATATATTGAAAAGCAAAATGAATCAGTTGTTCGAAGACCAAAAAAATGTTCATGTGCTATATTCCTATAATGAAATGGAAAATTACATTAAACAAGTTTTAAGTTATATCCAAGATGGCATCATGGCGGGGGATTACGTCATTCTTGTTGAAAATGACCGTATTTACCCCATTATCCATAAAGAACTAAGCACTCGGTTAACAAAAGAACAAATGAAGCTCCTTCACTTTGTGAACAACTTCGATTTCTATTGCTCAAGCGGCAGTTATCATCCTCCTGCAATCGAAGAATACTTTAATAAAACGGTTCAGCCCTATGTCGAAAATAAAATCTCTTTCCGATCATGGGCACATGTGGAATGGGCAACCTTGGAAGAGCCCCTGCATATCATAGAGGAATTTGAGAGAACAGTAGATAAAGCTGTAAATCTGCTGTCATTTCCATTAATTTGTGCGTACAAAGGTGATAGGATGCCAGAATACCTAAAAACCATTTTACTGGAAACACATCCTTATGTTCTAGAAGACGATGATATCACCATCTGTGAACAATACTTGCCATCTGTTTGAAATAATACACTTACACGCTTAGGAATTCCCCTAAGCGTGTTTTTCCCGTTGCATTTATCATGAATCCCTCGTGTATTTATACGGCATTAATTCACCGACCTTCGTCTTTACCGTTTCCCCATTAATATTCAGGATGACAAAGCACTCTTTTGCATAATCCGAGATTAATTCCCGACACATCCCACTCGGGCTAACCACTTTAAAAGCTCTTTCTTCACATCGGAATAGGGATGCTTAACCGCCACGATGGTATCGAATCCCTTTTCCCCGTCCGATATCGCCTTGCCGATCCAATGGCTTCTGCACATACAGTAACCCGGCCAATATACGCTTCAATACGTTAACGCAGCAGAACTCGTTTTTAATGCAGCGCCAACATGATGCCTATTTTCCTCATAAAGATCTCTAATTTTTGCACTTGCAGCTTCTATTAAATCACGATCCGACTCATTCAATGGATAAGTTTTGATGACTGGACCTCCGTCTCTTCTAATATTTCATTCAAGAATTTTTTTTAACGCTTCTAAAGCCAATAAGCGGAAATAAGAAGCAGCTGGAAAAAGTGCTTTTTCATCTACTATAAACTTAGGATGATGCAGGTCATAAGGACCGCCCGACCCTATCATGACGAAAGCACCTGGAATTTTTTCTTGGTAAAAAGCGAAGTCTTCCCCTATTGAACTAGCTTCCAAGGTTTTTGTCGTGTAACCTGCTATGTCTCCAACCTGAAGCGCCAAATCTGCCCATTCAGGCGTATTATCAACTGATGGCGGGCCAGGATGCCATGATAATTCAACATTTGCATTGAATGTTTCACTAATACCGTGCAGGACCTGTTTCATACGTTTCTGAATGAACTCTCGTTGAGTTTTACTGAAGGTGCGGACGGTTCCTTCCATATATGCACTATCCGGGATAACGTTCCACGTTGAGCCGCTATGAATTTGGGTGATGCTCAAAACCGCGGACTCTTTTGGCGCCACATTGCGGCTGATGATGGTTTGCAACGTTGAGATAATATGTCCTGTTATGATAATCGGATCATTACCCTCTTCCGGTTTGGCCGCATGAGAACCAGTTGCTTTAACATGCACTTCAAAGCGATCGACTCCCGCTGTCAGAGCTCCATGTTTTGTCCCTAACTCCCCAACTTGCAATGTCGGATCATTATGAAGGCCAAAAATCACATCCACATCATCCAGCACACCGGTTTCCATTAAAGCACTTGCACCATGCCCCGTTTCCTCCGCAGGCTGAAAAATCAAGCGAATCGTTCCGGATAGATCTCTTTCTTCTTTTTTTAATAAAAAAGCAGTCCCCAAAATGACGGAAGTGTGAAAATCATGACCACATGCATGCATCACGCCGCTGTGCCTTGAAGGAAAATCCACCTCAGATTGCTCTAAAATTGGTAAAGCATCAATATCTGAGCGAAGTGCTATCGTAGGTCCCGGCTTACTCCCTTTTATCTCAGCTACGACACCAGTTTTCAATGGGAAATCAAGTATCTTGATATCTTGAGTTTGAAGCGCTTCTTTAATTTTTTTAGTCGTTTCAAATTCTTGGTTTGATAATTCAGGTGTCATATGAAGATCGCGTCTGAATTCCAATAAATAATTTTCCAATTCTACATTGCTCATGGTCAACGGTTGTCCATCTCCTTAAAAATCCGAATAGTAAAGAACGAAAGCTAATAGCCAAGGAATATCAATTGAAACAGCTTTCAAATAAGCTATTTGATTAACGTATAAAGACTGAGCTCTAATTTAGGTCGAGTCATAAGCACCATAACAATGTTTTCCGGAAATGATAAATGTGTATATTCCGAATATTTAACATTGACAATTTATTATATAAGATGCTACCATTTGATTTAATTTCTATATTATATTAACGTATCAACCCGAAAAAGGATTCAATTTAGTAGAAAACAAGTAAGGAAATATATAGTCGGAAGAAACCCTCTTCTAAACTGAAGCGGGTTTTATTTCAGCATTAATTCATAGTAAACCAGTAAGGATATTACCATTATAAATCCCCTGCGTTTAAAAGTGAAGACATAAAGGAGCAATTGACACATGAAAAAGAAAACAGTAAAGCTTGGTGTATTTTTGGCCGGAACAGGACATCACGTTGCTTCCTGGAGACATCCTAACGCCAATCCGAAAGGTAATATGAGCATCGATTATTTTAAAGGGTTGGCCCAGACTGCCGAAAAAGGTTTATTTGACTTATTATTTTTGGCAGATAGTTTGTCAGTTGCAAAGGACTCGCATCCTAATATTCTGACTCGATTCGAGCCATTGACCTTGTTATCTTATCTAGCCTCGGCGACTTCCAATATTGGTTTGGTTTCAACGGCCTCCACCACTTACGAAGAACCCTTTAATGTTGCTAGGAAATTTGCTTCTTTAGACCATATTACCTCCGGCCGCGCTGGCTGGAACGTAGTCACAACGTCCCTTGCCTCCACTGCAGTAAACTTCAATAAGTCAGAACATTTAGAACATGGACTCCGTTATAAAAGGGCGACTGAATTTGTTGAAGTTACCAAGAAATTGTGGGACTCATGGGAAGACGATACATTGGTCATCGATAAAGAAACTGGCCAATTCATTGATGAAAGCAAGTTTCATGAAATCAATCACCAAGGTGAGTTTTTCAATGTAAAAGGACCATTAAATATTTCCCGCTCCCCCCAGGGGCATCCGGTCATTGTACAAGCAGGCTCTTCTGGCCCTGGGCAATTGCTTGCAGCAAAGCACGCAGAGATCGTCTTTACTGCCCAGGAGAACAAGGAGGACGCGGTTTCATTTTACCATGAATTAAAAGGTCAATTGGCCGCTTTCAATCGGGGGAAAAACAGCTTGAGCATCATGCCAGGGTTGTTCCCGATTGTGGGACAGACCGAGAAGGAAGCCAAAGAAAAGTACGAGGCATTGCAGGAGCTGATCATTCCCGAAATAGGATTGGCTGTTATGGGAAGATATTTTGGAAATGTGGATTTTTCGAACATCCCTTTGGATACACCGTTCGCTGATATTACGCTACCAGAACATGTAGACGGCATCCAAAGTAAATATGATTTGATCGTTAAACGGGCGATCAATGAAAATTTGACGTTACGTCAGACATATCAGTGGGTTGCAGGATCACGTGGACATCATATCGCAATTGGAACACCAACGCAGATTGCGGATAAGATTGAAGATTGGGTGAATGGAAATGCGGCTGATGGCTTTAATATCATGCCAGCCCTCTTGCCTGATTCTTTAACGGATTTTGTAGAACTTGTTGTCCCTGAACTGCAATCGAAAGGAATTTTCCGTACTGAGTATGAAAGCAACACATTACGAGGGAATCTCGGCTTGGATAAACCGGCCAACCAATATTCCCAGCTTTAAACACTTACACCTGACGGATAGTTCTCAAAGACGGAATCACCCACCCGAAGAGGAATTAACTAGATAGAGTATAGGAGGCGCAAGATGAGTCAAACATTTCGTGAAGTACGTGTAGAAGATGTGGATAAATTCCTCCAATTAACATTGGATGCTTATGCGAGTATAAGAGAGTTGGACATTCACTTCTCTGCAGCAACGGCCACGAGGGAGGAAGCGATAAAGCATATATCCGAAAATAAGGCATATGTCCTGGAGGAAAGCGGGACATTTATTTCGACCGTATCGATCCGGTTGCCTTGGGGCCCTAATCCTGGCCCGCTCGTATTGCCACACATAGGCTGGTTCGCTACAAACCCTGCGTATAAGCGTCAAGGAATAGGGAAAAAAGTGCTGTCATGGCTCGAAGAAGAAATTTTGAAGAAGCAACTGCGAGCCCCTGCGGTTACGCTCGGAACCGCGGATAATCATCCATGGCTAAAGGAAATGTACGAAAAAAGTGGATTTGAAGAGATCGGGCAAAAAGATTTAGGCAAAGGCCATCTCACAATTTATTTGAGGAAAATCTTGCAGCCTGGACAATATCAAGCTTGGACCGAAAAACATAATCAAACCATTTAATAACAGGAGGTAAATAACGATGAAAAAAATTCTTTCCCTTGGACTTGCATTACTTTTCATATTAGTACTTGCAGCATGTGGCAATTCAAAACAAGAGAATGCGGCCAATGATTCCGAACAAAAAACAATTAAAGTAGGGTCCACTGGCCAAAGCTATCCAAATGGTTATCAAGAGGATGGTAAATTAATAGGTTTTGACGTAGAACTTACAGAACTCATCGCCAAGAATTTAGGATACAAGGTAGAGTGGGTCACTTCTGATTTCAGTGGGATAATGGGGCAATTGGGATCAGGTAAACTGGACACCGTTGCGAATGCCGTTGCTATAACACCAGAACGCGAAGAGCAATTTAATTTTACAGAGCCGTATAGTTATTATGGTGCACAAATTGTATCAAGCACAAAAAACGATGATATTAAAGGTTTGGCTGATCTTAAAGGCAAGACCGTTTCCGGTGTGCTGGGGTCTAATAACGTCACAAACCTAGAAAAATATGATAAAAATGGCGAAATCAAAATACGAACCTATGAAACCCGGGATGGTGCGATGCAAGATGCCATTAACAACCGTGTAGATGGCTATATCAATTCCCGCCCAATCCTGGTTGCCGAGATAAAGAAAAATGATCTTCCGCTAAAACTGGTTGGCGATCCAGTGGCCTATGAAAATGTAGGGTATCCATTTACCAAAACAGAAAAAGGCAAAAAATTAAATGATGAATTCACGACAGAAATCAAAAAACTTAAAGAAGATGGTACATTAGCGAAGCTGTCCAATAAATATTTTGGTGAAGACATCACCACGAATTCCGGCGAATAAGCATAGCGGAGGTTTTAAAGCATTATGAATTTTGATTTACAATATATGTTGGAAATTTCCCTGCAAATCGCAAAATTTATTCCAATCACTCTGGTTTTAGCCATCATTTCGATGGCTTTAGCCATTATTATCGGACTTGTAGTAGCCTTAATAAGAAATAGCAATATTTTTGGAATCACCCAATTGGCAGGCTTATATATCTCTTTATTCCGTGGAATGCCAACATTGGTACAATTATTCATCATTTATTACGGTTTACCACAGTTATTCCCGTCGTTGTCAACGATGGAAGCAATGACGGCGGCAATCATTGGATTCAGTTTGAAGGAATCCTCTTATTTAGCAGAAATTTTCCGAGCTGGTTTGAACTCCGTGGACAAAGGGCAGATGGAAGCGGGCCTTGCAACAGGCATGAAAAGAGTGCAGATTTACTCGCGAATCATATTACCACAGGCTGCTTTAAATGCATTGCCCGCAACAGGGAATACATTTATATCTTTGATTAAAGAAACGTCCCTTGCCTTTACATTAGGAATTACGGAATTATTTGCAGAGGGAAAAATTATTGCATCCGCTAACATGCGCTTTTTCGAGACGTATTTGGTGGTTGGCTTGATTTACTGGCTATTGGTTATTCTTTATTCTTGGATACAAAAATACCTGGAAATTTGGCTCAGCAAACCACTTAGAAGGTGATCATATGATAAAAGTAAGAAACTTATCTAAATATTTTGATGATAAACAAGTATTGAACGATATTAACTTGGAAATAAGAACCGGGGAAGTTGTCGCCATTATTGGCCCTTCAGGTTCTGGAAAATCAACGTTATTACGCTGTCTGAACTTGTTGGAAAAGCCCAACAGCGGCACCATCGAAATCAAGGATGTAAAATTGGATACCCAAAAATATAAAGAGAAAGACGCCTATCAATTAAGACAGCAAACAGCGATGGTATTCCAACACTATAACCTTTTTAAAAATAAAACGGCCTTAAAAAACGTGATTGAAGCATTGCTTGTCAGCAAAAAAATGAAAAAAGAGGAAGCCATTCAAATCGGCGTTGATTTATTGAATCGGGTTGGCTTGGAAAAACAAGCCCAACAATACCCCGCTACCTTATCCGGCGGGCAACAGCAGCGTGTCAGCATCGCTAGAGCATTAGCTGTGAAACCACATGCCATTTTATTTGATGAACCTACCTCCGCTCTAGATCCCGAATTGGTTAATGAGGTTTTACAAGTCATACGGGAGTTAGCGAAAGAGGATACCACAATGGTGATCGTGACGCACGAAATGCAATTTGCCAAGGAAGTTGCTGACCATGTCATATTCATGGCAGACGGACATATTATCGAACAAGGCACCCCAGAACAAGTAATTGAGCATTCTCTTAATTCGCGAACTCAGCGTTTTTTACGGCAGATGGGAGATGAAACGGAAGGATCTGCCAGGCAAAAAAGGAAGTGAAGTGCATGAACACGGAAAGGTTATCTGAAATGATTTATCATTCCAATCCGTTGGTAAATGAAGGAGTATTACAAGCTGCAATTGATGGACTTCTTGATTATCTTGCTGTTTCCTATCAAACGAAATCCGAAAAGGAAATTACGATTTTAAAGCAAATCATTTTGGAAGAAGGCGGAAATGGGACGAGTTACTTGATTGGAAGCCACATACATGCAACAAGATCCCAGGCCGCACTCTTCAATGGCTTTCAAGCTCATTTACTAGATTATGATGATGTACATTCAGACGTACGAGGTCATCCAAGCGCAGTCATTTTGTCTGCATTGTTAGCAGTTGGAGAACCTGAAATGACAGGAAAACGTTTTTTAGCTGCCTATGTGGTTGGTGTGGAAATCATGGCTCGGTTCGGGGAAGCTATGAACCCATATCATTATACAAAAGGCTGGCATAATACAGCTACACTTGGCGTAATAGCTGCAGCTGGTGCGGTTGCGTATTTACGGGAATACTCACCACGCTTAATAGCTGAAACCATGAGTCTTGCAGCTACCCAATCGGCGGGTTTACGACTCCAATTTGGCACTGTAATAAAGCCGCTCCATGTAGGGATTGCTGCTAAAAATGCTGTGGATTCCGCTGATTGGATTCGGATGGGATTACATAGCAACCCCGACTTTTTGAATGATAAGAATGGATTCTTTGAGGTATATGCAGAAAATGGAGTTCCCGATTTGACGGAAAATTGGGGAAAGACATGGCGGATCGTAACACCGGGATTATGGTTTAAACAGTACCCTTTTTGTTCTGCTGCGGCACATGGCGCTGATGCAGCTGTCTTTTTACATAAGACGTACGATTTGTCGGAAGAAGATATTGAATCGGTGAGTGTTTGCTTTCCTCCAAATGGTGATTCCGCTTTGATTCACCATAGCCCTTCAACCGGTGAAGAAGGAAGATTTTCGATTGAGTATATTGTATGGCTCGCGCTTACAGGCAAGCCCCTGACCTTTGCTTCTTTTGAATCGAAACCTCTTCCCCATTCATGGAGAAAATCCTTGCAAAAAGTAAATAGGGAGACGGATGCAACGATCAAGCCTTCCAAAGCAGCACTCCCAGTGGGAAGATTTACAATTGTGACCGTGACCACAACGAGTGGGGACGTACTATCGAAACGAATCGATACACCTAAAGGAAGTCCTGGGAACCCATTAACAAAACCCCAGCTAATAGAAAAATTGCATAAAGCCATAGGAGATGAAGTAGAGACAGAGAAAATAATAGCGGCTGTCCATGCACTGAATCACACATCACTTGGCGTTCTTCAAGAAGCTGACTATAGAAGCTGACTGAAAGTAAATTAGGCGAACAGTATTTATGCTGCTCGCCTATTTTGTATACCATCAATACGGTATCTTTATACGTGAGGTGAGTTTCGGTGTGTCACTCTTGAATTCCGGGCATTTACTCGTGAGTTTTGACGTTTTACTCGTGAATTCGGGGCATTTACTCGTGAGTTTCCGCGCTTTTACTCGTGAATTCCGGGCATTTACTCGTGAGTTTTGGCGCTTTACTCGTGAATTCGGGGCATTTACTCGTGAGTACATATTTCCCACCACAGAAAAAAAAGAAGCGCCATAATGGCACTTCTTTTTTTTGAGTTTAAGGCAATACGGTTGCACCCATTAAGTAGCGGTCCACTTCTCTTGCCACTTCTCGGCCTTCATTGATTGCCCAAACGATGAGGCTTTGCCCTCTTCTTGCATCTCCGGCAGCGAAAACCCCTTCGACATTCGTTCTGTATTCGCCATAGACGGCATCAATTTTTTGATTGACTGTTTCTACGCCAAATTGAGTTAATAGCGGCATTTCCGTTCCTTCAAATCCGATTGCGATGAAAACGAATTGTGCAGGCCATACTTTTTCAGTTCCTGGAACTTCCCTGAAAATGTACATTCCGTCATCGCCTTTGACTTTTTCCATGGAGATTGTGTGCAGTTCTTTAACGTTGCCATTTTCATCGGCGACGATTTTTTTTGTTTGGATTGAATATTGACGCGGATCTGCACCGAATTTCGCTTCCGCTTCTTCATACGCATAATCAAGGGAAAAGACATTCGGGTAGGCCGGCCACATATTATCAGATGTACGGGCCGTCGGAAGGATTGGATGCTTCCCGAATTGTACGACGCTCTTACATCCCTGGCGAAGGGCAGTTGCGACACAGTCAGCTCCTGTATCCCCGCCGCCGATGACGATGACATCCTTCCCCTTTGTGTCTATGAACTTGCCGTCTTCAAAATTGGAGTCCAACAGGCTTTTAGTCGATGTAGTCAAGTAATCCATTGCAAGGTGAATGCCTGATGCCCCGCGTCCTTCAATTACCAGGTCACGCTGCTTTTGGGCACCTGTACAAAGGATGACTGCATCATACTGATCTTGCAGTTCTTCGGCTGTTATATCTTTGCCTACTTCTGTATTGGTAATGAAATCGATACCTTCCTGGGTCAATAATTTGATTCGGCGTGCAACGATATCCTTTTCAAGTTTCATGTTCGGGATTCCGTATGTCAACAGCCCGCCTGCACGGTCTGAGCGCTCATAAACCGTGACCGAATGACCTGCTTGATTCAACTGGTCGGCACTCGCCATTCCTGCCGGGCCCGAACCGATGATGGCAATTTTCTTGCCGGTCCTGCTTTCAGGGATGCGAGGCGTTATCCAGCCATTTTCAAATCCTTTATCGATGATGGTCCGTTCTATGTTCTTGATGGTAACGGCAGGATCGCTTATCGCTACCGTACAAGACCCTTCACAAGGAGCCGGGCAGACGCGCCCGGTGAATTCAGGGAAATTATTCGTTTTCGATAAACGGTCCAATGCTTCTTTCCATCTGCCGCGGTACACCAGATCATTCCACTCCGGAATAAGGTTATGAATCGGACAGCCCGTAGTGACTCGGTTCAATTCCATGCCCATATGGCAGAAAGGGGTGGCGCAGTCCATACACCGCGCTCCCTGTGTACTTAACTTTTCATCAGAGAAAGGAGCTGTATACTCTCTCCAGTCGTTTAAACGAGTGAGAGGATTCCGGTCTTTTGGTTTTTCTCGCGGATAATCCATAAATCCTGTTGCTTTTCCCATCTTTCTCTCCCCTTCCTTACTGCATCACAGCTTGTTTAGTGATTTTTTTATCTTGAACGGCATTTGCTTGGAATGCACTCATGATCGCTTCTTCATCCGATAGCCCTGCAAGCTTCTGCTCATTGATGCTTTTGATCATCCGTTTGTAATCTTTCGGAATGACTTTTACGAATTTCTTAGCGAAACCCTCCCAGTTCTCCAGTACATACGATGCTTTGGCACTTTCTGTATAATGAAGGTGGCTGTAAAGCATTTCTTTTACCTCGTTGGCATCATCCATATCATCAAGCGTCTCGAATTCTATCATTTCGCCATTGCATAATGCCTTGAATTCTTCTGCATCATCAGCAAGTACATAAGCGATGCCGCCTGACATGCCTGCCGCAAAGTTTTTGCCGACGTCGCCCAGAATGACCACGCGTCCGCCAGTCATATACTCACAGCCATGATCTCCAATTCCTTCAACGACGACATTGACTCCACTGTTCCGTACGGCAAATCTTTCTCCCGCACGCCCATTAATGTAGGCCTCGCCGCTTGTTGCACCATATAAGGCGATATTTCCGGCAATTACATTGTCCCCGGCCTCGATCTGATTGCCAGAAGGTGCCGTGACAATGATCTTCCCGCCAGATAAGCCTTTCCCAACATAGTCATTCACATCTCCAGTCAAATACATCGACATCCCCTTTGGAATGAATGCACCGAAGCTCTGGCCCGCCGATCCTGTAAAACGAAGTGTGATCGTATCTTCAGGCAACCCTTCCTCACCGTAGCGTTTGGATACTTCACTGCCGACGATCGTTCCGACCACACGGTTCACATTGGTAATCGGGAAGCTGACATCCACCTGGGTTTGGTCATTTAAAGCAGGCTCCACAACAGGTAAAATCTCACGGATATCCAAAGATTCTTCTATTTTATGGTTTTGCGGA
Organism: Peribacillus sp. S4; assembly: GCF_046715815.1. Classification (NCBI taxonomy): domain Bacteria; kingdom Bacillati; phylum Bacillota; class Bacilli; order Caryophanales; family Bacillaceae; genus Peribacillus; species Peribacillus sp. S4. The sequence continues at coordinate 4,949,967 of NZ_CP175708.1, forward strand.
AGTTGATACGTACGAATCCCCTCCGGTTGGAAAAGAAGTGTCGTCAAGTCCAGATGCTTCGCTTTCCAATGGTTTTGCGCCCGCTCGCTCACTTGTAAAACATCAGTGCGGCCGACCATTTCTTCCAGTGTTCTAAAGCCAAGCTCAGCCATCGTTTCCCGGACTTCCTCAGCGATGAAGCGCATGAAATTCACGACATGATCCGCATCTCCAGTGAATTTGCTGCGAAGTTCAGGGTTTTGGGTAGCTACCCCGACAGGACATGTATCCAAATGGCAAGCACGCATCATGACACAGCCTAGGACCACAAGCGGTGCTGTAGCAAAGCCGAATTCTTCCGCTCCAAGGATAGCTGCCATGACCACATCGCGTCCCGTCATTAACTTCCCATCCGTTTCAAGGACAACACGGCTGCGCAGGCCATTCAGCATCAATGTTTGGTGTGCTTCGGCAAGACCCAGCTCCCAAGGAAGACCCGTATGTTTGATACTCGTTTTTGGTGATGCACCCGTACCGCCATCATACCCGCTGATAACGATGACATCTGCGGCTCCTTTGGCCACGCCGGCTGCGATCGTGCCTACGCCTGCTTTTGACACAAGCTTGACGCTGATCCTGGCCTCACGGTTCGCATTTTTCAAATCATGGATCAGCTGTGCCAAATCTTCAATCGAATAGATATCGTGATGCGGAGGCGGTGAAATCAGGCCGACACCCGGTGTGGAACCGCGGACCTCTGCAACCCAAGGATATACTTTGTTTCCGGGCAGCTGGCCGCCTTCACCCGGCTTAGCACCTTGCGCCATTTTGATTTGAAGTTCATCGGCATTAACAAGGTAATGGCTTTTCACTCCAAAACGGCCGGACGCAATTTGTTTAATACCGCTGCGGCGATTATCGCCGTTTTCATCCAGTTGGTAACGGCTAGGATGCTCCCCGCCTTCACCGCTATTGCTTTTTCCGCCTAAACGGTTCATCGCGATCGCTAATGTTTCATGCGCTTCCTGACTCAATGAACCGAATGACATCGCGCCCGTTTTGAATCGGCTGACGATGGATTCCACGGATTCCACTTCATCTATTGAAATGCTTTGGCGTTTTTGATCGAACGAGAATAAATTCCGTAAAAACCCAAGTCTCTCTTCATTCGCCAAGTTTGAATATTGCTTAAATAAATTATAATCGCCTTTCCGGCACGCCCATTGCAATGTATGGATCGTTTTAGGATTGAAAGCATGATGTTCCCCTGTTTTTCTCCATTGAAAATCACTTCCGCTTTCAAGCGTTTCATCAAGGGAATCGGCTGCAGCTTTCCTATGGCGAATCAACGCTTCATCTGCGATCGTTACCAAATCGATTCCACTAAGCTGCGATGCCGTACCGCTGAAATAGCGTTCGATCACATCAGCACCGATTCCGACCGCTTCGAAAATTTGTGCGCCGCGATAACTTTGAATCGTTGAAATCCCCATTTTCGACATCACTTTTACGATGCCTTCTGTCACAGAGCTGACATATTTCCTTACCGTTTCTTCATAGCTGGTGGCCAAACTGCCTTCCAATACCGCCTGCTTATATGTTTCATAAGCAAGATACGGGTAAATCGCATCCACTCCATACCCGATTAGGGATGCATAATGATGGACTTCCCTTGCTTCCCCCGATTCAACGATAATGCTCACCTTCGTACGGTTACCATGGCGGATCAGCTCTTGATGAAGGGCGCTCGCAGCCAGCAGGGAAGGAATCGCAGCTTTTTCTTTGCTCATATCCTTGTCAGATAATATCAAAAGGCTGACACCATCAGCGATCGCTTGTTCCGCTTCACGGCAGATGCGATCGAGTTCACTCTCTAAATCTTCTGAAAATAAAGTGTGAATGACTTTGCTCCTGAATTCAGGATAGGCATTTTCTTTCAACTGCTGCATTTGACCCGGCGTCAAAACAGGCGAATCCAATTGAATGCGGCGGCTGTTCGTTTCATCCGGCTTCAGCAAATCTCCTTCCGCACCGAGAAATGTCATCGTTGACGTGACGATCTGTTCACGCAGCGAATCGATCGGCGGATTGGTTACCTGTGCAAAAGATTGCTTGAAATAGTTGAAAAGCGATTGCGGGCGATCTGATAAGACCGCTAACGGAATGTCATTGCCCATGCTGCCCAGTGGATCTTTGCCTTCGTTAATGACCGGCAGTAAATACTTTTGGACATCTTCATACGTGTATCCGAACGCTTTTTGCCTGAATAATAAATCACTCAAAGGCTCCCCTTCGAGCACAGGTTCTTCGTCACTTAATTGAACAAGCTGTTCGTCCAGCCATTGCTGGTATGGATTTTCCTGGGCCATTTCCGACTTGATCTCTTCATCGGAAACAATACGGCCTTCCTCTAAATCTATTAAAAGCATTCTGCCTGGACTTAAACGATCTTTATATAATACATTCTCCGGCTCCACATCGATCACGCCGACTTCAGAGGAGAAAATGATGTAATCATCTTTTGTTACATAATACCTTGCCGGCCTTAAACCATTTCGATCAAGGATGGCACCGATTTGCTTGCCATTCGTAAAGGATATGGCCGTCGGTCCATCCCATGGCTCCATGAGCATGCTATGATATTCGTAAAATGCTTTCTTTTCCTTCGTCATATGCGGATTTTCCGTCCACGGTTCAGGAATGAGCATCATCGCCGCATGTGCCGGTTTACGCCCGGCAAGCACGAAGAATTCAAGTGCATTATCAAGAATCGAGGAATCACTGCCGTCTATATCCAGAATAGGCAGGACCTTTTGCAGGTCATCCCCGAATGCTTCCGAAACAAACTGCTGCTCACGCGCCTTCATCCAATTCACATTGCCTCTAAGCGTATTGATTTCACCATTATGGATCAGGTAACGGTTTGGATGTGCCCGTTCCCAGCTAGGAAAAGTATTCGTACTGAAGCGGGAATGCACTAAAGCGAAAGCGGAAACGAAAGACTCCTGTTGGAGATCAAGATAAAAAGCATCCACCTGCTCTGGCGTCAACAATCCTTTGTATACGATCGTAGCACTTGAAAGGCTGGCAAAATAAAAACGATTGCCGCGTTCCCGGGCCCAGTTTTCAGCTTGTTTTCTGATAACGAACAATTTACGCTCAAAAGCTAAATCATCGGTAATCTCTACGCCTGCCCCGATGAATACTTGGCGGATCGTCGGACATGTCTCCTTGCCGACCTCCCCGATTTTCGTTGCATCAACAGGAACCGTTCTCCAGCCTAATAACGTTTGGCCCTCTTGTTCGATAAATGCATTCAAACGAGCTTCGATTTCATTCCGTTCATCATCATTGTTAGAGAAAAAGAGCATGCCTACACCATAGCGTCCTTTTGCCGGCAAATTCATTTCCGGACATGCCAGCCTGAAATATTCATCAGGAATCTGTACCATTAATCCTGCGCCATCTCCTGTAAGAGGATCGCTGCCTTGTCCGCCGCGATGATCTAATTGGCACAGCATATTCAGTCCTTGTTTGACGATGTCATGTGTAGCAAGCCCTTTTAAATGAGCGTATAAACCGATCCCACATGCATCATGTTCAAATTCAGGATGGTAGAGCCCTTGTGCTTTTGGTATTTGATTGTATGTCATATTAATCGCCCCCATCGTATTCTTACACCGTTATGTCACTTACATTTATTCTAGGTTTTCAAATCGATATAAACAATATATAATTCTAGTAGAATCCATCTCAATTTGAGATGAATGGCAGGAGGATGAATAAATGGAACTACGACAATTACGTTATTTTGTTGAAGTCGCCGAGAGGGAACACGTCTCAGAAGCCGCAGAGCACCTGCATATCGCACAATCAGCAATCAGCCGGCAAATCTCCAGACTGGAAGATGAGCTTGGCGTACTTTTATTCGAGAAAGTCGGCCGGAATATCCAGTTAACCCCTATTGGTAAAATTTTCTTAATCCATGCCAAAACGGCGATACAGGCGATTGAATATGCCAAATATCAAATTGAGGAGTTTTTGGACCCTGAACACGGAAGCATTAAAATCGGGTTCCCGACCAGCCTCTCCACCCATTTACTGCCTACAGTCATTTCCGCTTTTAAAGATGAGCAGCCGAATATCGGCTTCCACTTAAGACAGGGATCTTATTCCTCTTTAAAGGAAGCTGTCAAAAATCGCGAAATCGGATTAGCCTTCCTTGGACCGATCCCGACAAACGATCCAGATATCGAGGGTCATATCCTGTTCACGGAAAACATATCCGCTTTACTGCCAATCACTCACCCATTGGCTGATAGGAAGAGTGTGCGCCTTAGTGATTTAAGAAATGATCCCTTCGTCTTGTTTCCAAAAGGATATATCTTTCACACTATCGCTCTAGAAGCGTGCAAAGCAGCCGGTTTCACACCGAACATTGCCTCGGAAGGTGAAGACATGGATTCCATAAAAGGGCTCGTTTCTGCCGGAATCGGAGTCAGTCTGCTCCCTGACAGTACCTTTTATGAAGTCATTCCAAGACTCACTGTCAAGATCCCGATCGATACGCCCGAAGTCAAACGGACGGTCGGCATCATCACTCCTAAAAACAGGGACTTGGCTCCATCAGAAAAACTTTTTTACCAATTTGCCAAAAAGTTCTTCTCTGTTCTCGAACAATATCAATAAAACATGGCCTTCAAAACTGTTAATGGAAATTGAAGATGGGACAGATCTTCCCATAAATATTTCACTAGACAACTTACCTATAGCCCACTGAACGAATAATGTATGAAGATTATTCGTTCAGGAGGAATTTACATGCAACCCACCCATTCACATCTTGCTTGGCATGAGACACTCGAGCTTCATGAGTTGGTCGCCGCCCAGTCCAATGCCCTTATGAAATTTAAAATTGCTTATCCAAAAATAAAAGACCCCATTCTAAAAACGATATATAAGCAAACGATCGACACCCTTACCCAAAACATCATGGAACTGCTGCAATTTTACCCGTTGACGCCTAAAACGGGCAGGGATGACGATGCATCAAGAGATGAAACATCGGCCGCCGCTGCCGGGGAATTGCTGGGCTTTGCCAAATCATCTATCAAAAATTACGCAATGGCGATTACGGAAACAGCCACCCCTTCCCTTCGAAAGGTATTTAAGAAACATTTAAATGGAGCCATCGATACCCATGCCAAGATTTTCAACTACCTTTATGAAAGAAATCTCTATCCTGCTTACGACTTGAACCAATTGCTTCAAAATGACGTCGATGTTGCCAATAAGGCTCTTTCCCAACCTTTCTAAATACGAAAAAAGGCAAGCATTCCGATTGCTTGCCTTTTTTGCCGTATTCCGATTCCGTTTTTCATTATAATGTTATAATATACGAGAATTGGATTTAATTAGGTCATTAGTATTCAAGGGGTGAAAATCATGAAAAAAATCATTTTATCCATTATCCTTTCCCTGCTCTCATTTTCCTTAGTTGCTTGTAAGGCCGATGATCAAAAGTCCGAGAATATCCTTTCAGTTCCAGAGCTGACAGCAAGGGAGAAAGCCATCCTGGAGAATTCAAGTGAACATTCCTTTCTTATCGATTTCAGTGTGGATGATACATACAAGGAAATGTCCGTCTGGGTCGAAAAATATGAATTTGGCAAACTTGTCAAACCTGAAATGGGACGCATGACAACGGGGATTGAAAAGAATGGGACAATCATCTTTACGACATCGAAAACGGATGATGATCAAAAACGATCGATGTTCAATGTCAGCATTCAAAACCATGATGGTACGGATACGTTTACTTATCCTGAAACCATTGATGAAATGGATTCCAGCGTATGGGGCAATGCTGGCAAGCTCATAATAAACAGCACAAACAAGCTTGCATTGGCGAGTATATGTTACTCAAGCGGAAATGAAGGCATACGTTCACTTTCCACTGGTTTTTATGGTAATACGGAAGGACATATGGACGAGTTGAAGGAATACGATGTGGTCTACCTCCTGAGAAGTGAATTCACTAAATGAGCTGACAAATTAAAGGGGCAAGTTAAATCGAACATGCCCCTGCATTGTTTTTTCATTCCGCCCTATTTACCGCATCAAGACCTCCCCTTTCAGTCATCTCCCTAGCCTTACAGTAATCCCAATTAGCCGCCCGACGAATTACATATATTCTGCATCAAGCTAGATAAAAACTCATGCTTTAAGAGCAATTCAATATCGAAGTGGTGGAATTAGCGGATCCAAAAGCATATGAGAGTCCCCCAAGAGCTGACTCCCATAAATTCACATCCTCTTATTATTCTCATCTATATTAGTGAATTATTTAAAGTCTTTCACTTCTAATTTAATATCATCTACTTTATCTTTGATACATTAGTTAAAAACGATCATTTAATGTTTGTCACAATTAATTCGACATCCATAAAAAGGGGGTTGAAGAAAGAGGCATTTGGGTGTAATCTTTAAAAATAAAAAACGGAAAGAAGATATTTAATTGAAGAAAATCCTCCTCCTCTTTGCAGCAGTAGTCATTGCAAGCTCTCTCGGACATCAAATAAACGGCGGATATATGGACCCTCGAAAATCCCGCCCTAGGTATATACATTTAAAATAAGGAATCATTTATAAAAGTTTGATTCTTATAATGCATTAAACTGTTAATGTTAACATTTTTAGCACATAGTAAGAGATTTGGATTTAAGCAGGAAGTTACCCCAAACGCTCATTCCCAGCCTCAACCGAAAGCGTTCCTAACCCAATTGAGCAAGCTAAAATAATACCTTATGCTATTACTCTTCCTTTTTTCATTATATTTCCTCCTGATATTTATTATTGAACAGATTAATGATGTAAGAACGGCGAGTACATGAGGTTTCAGAATTAAAACACGAAGCTCCAGATCTGATATCATGCTATGACAACGCACAGGCACAAGACACGCTCATGACAAAAACACCGCATATCATCGAGCGGTGTTTTCATTCATTTTCTCACAAAAAAAAGCCGTTTAACATGTAAGTTAAACGGCCTTCACTGTTATTTAGATTTTTTCACTGTTACTTTTGTTGCTTTTCCAGTATTGCCCGCTTTGTCTTTTGCTGAGACGTATAATGCGGACCCTGCTTTTTTCTTGCTGATTTTGACGGAGAAGTTCCCCTTACTATCAGCTTTTGCCGTTCCGATGTTTTTATTGCTGTGTTTCACGGTAACGGTTGAACCGATTTCCGCTTTACCTGTTACTTTTGTTGCTTTGTCGTTTACTTCATTCACCTTTGGTGCTCCTGGAGCCGTTTTATCTTTAACGATTACTTTTGCAGCTTTTCCTGTATTGCCCGCTTTGTCTTTTGCTGAGACGTATAATGCGGACCCTGCTTTTTTCTTGCTGATTTTGACGGAGAAGTTCCCCTTACTATCAGCTTTTGCCGTTCCGATGTTTTTATTGCTGTGCTTCACGGTAACGGTTGAACCGATTTCCGCTTTACCAGTTACTGAAGTAGCTTTATCGCTTACTTCATTCACTTTCGGTGCATCCGGGGCTGTTTTATCGAGAACCGTCACGGTTGCCGCCTTGCTTTCACGTTTCGCTAAGTCTGTAGCCGTGACTGAAAGTTTAGTTCCGGCCTTTTGCTTGCTGATTTTCACTTTGAAATTCCCTTTGCTGTCCGTGTTACCTGAACCAATCACTTTTTTGGCACTATTTTTGATCGAGATTTTCATGTCCGCTTGCGATTGACCCGTTACATACGTATCTTTGTCACTTAAAGCTTTGACAGTTGGCTTGTTAGGGGTTACACCCTTATTCACGAATACTTTGATTGAAGATACTGCTAGTTTGGTAGAATCAGAGATATTCACAGTAAGCAGCTGCGCAGCTTTTTGGACCGGAATCGTAACGCTGAACGTTCCGTTGGCTGACGCCGTTCCTTTACCGAGCGTTTTGCTTCCGCTTTTCACTTCGATCACTGACCCTTTTTTAGCTGAACCAGTCAGTTTTGTTTGCGTATCCATCACAAGATTGACTTTAGCATTCAAGTCCACTGTACTAAGTGCACTGTACGCATTCAATCTTCCGTATCCAGAGACTAAATCTTTTCCGACAGGAAGTTCTTCTTCCGGTATGATGATTTCGCCATCTTCCGGTACATAGTCCTCATAAGGGTCTACATTATCTTCTTCTTCAAAAGCGACATATTCCGATGTCTCATGAAGGATTTCCCTTACTTCATTCACTTTCAACCCAGGGTTTCCGGATAATAATAAGGCTGTGGCTGCCGCAACATGGGGAGCTGCCATTGATGTACCATCCATGTAAGTAACATTCCCGTTAGGCACAAGGCTTGGGATGGCTGTCCCTGGTGCGACCATGTCCAACTTCGATCCATAATTGGAATAATCGGATACTAAATCAAGGGCATTGGTTGCACCGACGGATATGGCGTATTTTGATGATGCAGGATAAGAAAGACCTTCCATCCCATCATTACCGCTTGCCACGACAACCATTACATTCTTGGCAGCGGCATGTTTCAAGGCATATTCAATCGTCCTGCTATATTCTCCGCCCAAGCTAAGGTTTATGACCTTTGCACCATGATCCACGGCATATTTAATGCCTAGTGCAATTTTCTCATTGTCTCCAAATCCTGAAGAGTCCAAGACCTTCACAGGCATGATTTTAGCTGCCGGATTGATTCCTTGCATGGAATAACCGTTATCCGCTTTGGCAGCGATGATTCCGGATACATGTGTACCATGTCCATTGTCATCGATTGCTTTTTCTTTCTTATCGATGAAATTCTTACCTGACTCCATTTCAACGACACTCTGTAGATCCGCAAGTGAATCATCGACACCTGTGTCGATAACCGCTACCAACGTATCTTTTAAATTGCGTTTCTTGATAAGGTTCTGCAGTTTTTCGTTATCGATGTCCGCTCCCTTTACGCCTTCTTCCCCGCCGGCGTTATTCAAAGACCATTGATACGGTGATTGAATGTCGGAAGAAAGTGCTTTGTACGTTTTTACCGCTTCGATATATTCCACTTCTGGAAGTTTTTCGATACCGGATAGAGCTGCTGTGCTCATTTTAGCTTGGTTCTTTAACGCGACGACATACATATCATCATACAGAACCTCTTGTTGCTTAGGTGCCGATAATGTTCCATATCCTTTTCCGCTTATCTTGGATTGGACAGCGCTTAATGACTTCCCAGGTTTAAGTTTGACGATATATTTGTTCTTTACATTTTTCGAAGCAGGAAGTTCGACTCCCGCTTTGCTTGCGATATCAACGATCCTCTCACCTGCAAGCTTATCAAGATTGATTTTCTTTGCAATGGCGTCCATATCCTTTTTCAATCCGGCCGGAGCAACGTCTGCCGACTTTTTGAATAAGGCCTTGATCGCTTCTTGCTGCTTGTTGCTAATGACTGCCGTACTGCTTGCTCCATTTTCATTAAGATCCTCAATAAGCGGCTTAATCTCGACTAAGTGTTTATAAACGGCTTCCCTTGCCGTTTTATTACCAGCCAGGTGAAGGGCCAGGAATGGCGAAGCTTTATAGTATAAAGAGGAAAGGGTACGTCCCTCAGACGACTTCGTGAGAACTTCATCTCTAAACACGCGGAGTGTTTTTAACATGGATTCTCCCGTTTTCTTATCGTTTACACTCACTTCAACCGGGCAAGATTCAAGCTCCTCCCCTTCGTCCCCGGCAGATGGAGGCAATGTTACTGAATGCGCATTGATGGAGTATTCAGCTACATTTTCCGCATCCGGAATGGGATTTCCCTCATCATCCGTATCGCCGAAATATTCAACTTTAACATAATATGTGCCTTCCCATGCATATGGGAAATCGACTACAGCTTTTTCATCAGGATAAGCAGAGACAATATAATTGCTCTCATCTTTTTCTGCTTTTTCTTTATCTTGATATACGGAGATATTCAAGATTTTGTCCGAATTGACTTCGAACTCAATATGGGAGAACTTTTGTACCTCTTCTGTTGTGGGACTGATTTGGTACCATTGAACATCCGGTTTTTCAAACTTTCCGTCCAGAGTGTCCCCATTTTTAATCGTTTTTACATTTTCAATGGGTGCTGCAGCTGCTGCTTGAGAATTCAGTGGAACCATCAAGCTGAAAATCAGTGCAAAAATTAGTGCAAACGCCGTAATTCGACTCACATTCTTAAATTTCACGGTTTTCCCTCCAATAATTGGTTAAAAAAATATAGTACTATACCAAACTATCACACTGTAAAATTTTATCAACCAATTTTTTCCCTTTTTTATGTCAAATGCTTGATTTCTTTGGCCAAAGAGCTGAAAAATGATTCGCATGAACCAATTAGGCAAGTTATTTACGTTCCGATTTCCTCTCATGACGATAGTAGATGTCCATTTGGCAGATTGATCGCTAATAGAGTTAAATCGGTGAGTATCCTAACATGACCTTTTTCCTATAATCAGCCAATGCCACGAAAAAAAGCTGTCCCCGCAGTAAACATATGCGGGACAGCTTCCAATCATTTTTATTTAGTTTGCGACGATATTGACTAATTTGCCTGGTACGGCAATCACTTTACGAATGGTTTTCCCATCGATTTGTTCTTTGATGGAATCATCACCCATCGCGATTTCTTCCAGTTTTTCTCTCGTAGTGTCAGTCGGCACCATTAATTTCGCTTTGACTTTTCCGTTGATTTGGATGACGATTTCGACTTCGTTATCCACTAACTTCGCTTCGTCGAAAGCCGGCCATGTTCCGTACGTGATGCTCTCGGAATGGCCCAGTTTAGACCAAAGCTCCTCGGCGATATGCGGTGCAACTGGTGCAAGCAGTTTTACGAATCCTTCGATATACACCTTAGGAAGCGAATCTGCTTTATAAGCATCATTAATGAATACCATCAATTGTGAAATCGCCGTATTGAATTTCAATTCCTCATAGTTCTCGGTCACTTTTTTAACCGTTTGATGATAGACTTTTTCGAGCTTGCCCGTGTCATCCGTCTCTGTCATCTTATCTGTGATCGTCCCGTCATCGTTGACTAATAAACGCCAGATACGGTCAAGGAATCTGCGGGAACCGTCCAATCCGTTTGTGGACCAGGCAATCGAAGCATCCAATGGCCCCATGAACATTTCGTACATGCGAAGTGTATCGGCACCATGGCTTTCCACGATATCATCCGGATTCACGACGTTCCCTTTGGATTTACTCATTTTTTCATTATTCTCACCAAGGATCATTCCTTGGTTAAATAGGTTCTGGAACGGTTCCTTCGTTGGCACGACACCGATATCATACAGGAATTTATGCCAGAAACGAGCGTAAAGCAAGTGAAGCACCGCATGCTCAGCGCCGCCAATATAAATGTCGACCGGCATCCATTCTTTTAATTTTTCAGGATCGGCAAGTGCTTCTTTGTTATCCGGATCGATATAACGAAGGAAGTACCAGCTGCTTCCTGCCCACTGTGGCATCGTATTCGTCTCACGGCGTCCTTTTCGTCCGTTTTCATCCGTTACATTCACCCATTCCGATATGTTCGCAAGTGGTGATTCGCCTGTACCCGAAGGCTTGATGTCCGTAGTTTTCGGTAAAATCAATGGAAGTTCTTCTTCCTTCACTGGAGACATCGTGCCGTCTTCCCAATGGATGATTGGAATCGGTTCACCCCAGTAACGCTGACGGCTGAATAACCAGTCGCGAAGGCGGTATGTTATTTTCTTCGTGCCGATTTCTTTTTCTTCCAGCCATTTGATCATGGTCGAAATGGCATCTTCCTTATTCAACCCATCAAGGAATTCCGAATTCACATGAAGTCCATCGCCTGTATATGCTTCACTTGTCACGTCTCCGCCAGCTACGACTTCCTTGATCGGCAAGTCGAACTTTACTGCGAATTCATAATCTCGCTCATCATGGGCAGGAACGGCCATGATTGCTCCTGTTCCGTAGCTGATCAACACATAATCGGCAATCCAGATCGGCATTTTTTCGCCATTTACCGGGTTAATCGCATAAGCCCCCGTGAACACGCCTGATTTATCCTTTGCCAAGTCTGTTCTTTCCAAGTCGCTTTTATGTTTCACTTCATCCAAATAGGCTTCAACTGCCGCACTTTGATCAGCTGTCGTAATTTTATCGACAAACGGATGTTCAGGTGCCAATACGGCATATGTTGCACCGAATAACGTATCCGGACGAGTCGTGAACACCGTGAATGTTTCATCAAAGCCATCGATATTGAATGTAACCTCCGCTCCCTCGGAACGGCCAATCCAGTTACGCTGCATATCCTTGATGTTTTCCGGCCAATCCACATCATTCAGATCGTCGATTAAACGGTCAGCATACGCCGTGATACGAAGCATCCACTGTTTCATTGGGCGGCGCTCAACAGGATGGCCTCCACGCTCACTTTTCCCATCGATGACTTCTTCATTCGCCAATACCGTGCCAAGTGCCGGACACCAGTTAACGGCCACTTCATCAATATAGGCAAGGCCCTTTTCATATAATTTCAAGAAAATCCATTGCGTCCATTTGTAATAGTCGGGATCTGTCGTGTTTATTTCACGATCCCAGTCATAAGAAAAACCAAGGGCTTTGATTTGGCGGCGGAACGTGTTGATGTTGTGCTCCGTGAATTCAGCTGGATCATTTCCCGTATCGATCGCATATTGCTCTGCCGGAAGTCCAAAGGCGTCCCACCCGATCGGATGCAATACATTATACCCCTGTGCCCGTTTCATCCGTGCCAGGATGTCGCTTGCCGTATAACCTTCCGGGTGCCCCACATGAAGACCGGCCCCTGAAGGATATGGGAACATATCCAGCGCGTAGAATTTGCGTTTGCCGCTATCTTCACCCGTTTTGAATGTCTTATTGCCTTCCCAATACTTTTGCCATTTCGTTTCTATGCTTCTATGGTCAAAACTCATATGATTTCCTCCTAATTTCCGTTTAAAAAACAATAAAAAACCCCTCATCCCAAAATAGGGACGAGAGGATTATGTATATCTTCCCGCGGTACCACCCACATTGGCGATAGCTAAAATCCGCCCAGCTTAAAACATCCGTAACATGGATTAAAACGCCAGGCATTACTTATTAATTCACACCCGGGACTCCAAGGCGAGTTCGCGACCGTCCCAGGTTGACTTGCACCACCCGTCAACTCTCTTTACTGGTTTAAACCGCTACTATTCCTCATCATAGTCTTTATGAGAATATTGATTTTATTTCATTCTAGTCAATTTCACCGATAATTGCAATAGCCGTACATAAACATTATCGACAGGTTTTTCATTATATATGCGAATTCAGGAAAATTCGTGCAAAAAAGGGAGCTATTCATTCATAGCTCCCCTGCTTCCATTTAATGTCGCAGTAAAATCATTTCATTCCTCAATTCGTTCAACTGCTGCTTCATCCGCGAAAGCATTTCCCGTTGCTGATCATTCGAACTGGCATACAATCGTTCCATATCCGTCAAAGCCTCTTCGATATACCTTTGCGAATTTTGAAATTGTTCATCATCATAATGCTCCTGCCGTGAGGCCTCGTTAAATTCAAACTCTGCAAAATGGAGAGCCCCTTCACATTGCTCTAAAAAATGATCGACGGATTGTCTGGTTGCCATTTCAAACCCTCTCCTTCGCGTCTCATTTGGATGATTCGGAATCATCTTTTTTAGTTTGAGCAAATAACGGGAGGATTATCATTTTTTTTTGAGCAATCAACCCTTATCCCAAAACTTCTCACCTTGATGGGAAATGAACTGCTCGATCCATTCGGCAAAGCCCATATGGAGCTTCTCGCCTTCTTCAAAATCATCGATATGGCCTTTTACCATTAAATACTCCTTATCGCCTTTGGCGACGGCTTCCCCATCGATCACAATATTATCTTGATAAATGCAGGCCACTTTATAGCATCCCTCGTAGGAATTTTCATATGTGTAATTAATAATATCATCCAAGCTGTATAAATCGTTTTCCCCGCCTGATTCCACATTATCGAACAGACGGCATCCATTGGTTATTTTTAAAAACTCCTTATAATCCTCAGGCAGAAGCAGTCCGGTTTTCTTTTCAAAGGAATGAATTTGCTCATCCGAAGCAGGTGAATTGAAGGTGCAAGTGGCTTTGTATGTGAACCCATCTTCATTTACTTCGATCACCTGATTATTTTCGGCTAATTTCTTTTTCATTTGTTTGATCGCTTCTTCAACTTGACCGGTCATGTCCATCAGCTCCCGATTGGATATAGTCATTCAAAGATAAACTGGAAATAGCGGCAAAATATTTAGCCTTCAAGTATACAGTATACGCTTATTTTTCAAAAAAAGACCTAGCTGCGAGAATGTTGTATAATATATGTTGCGCTTTATTTTATTTAGGAGGTTGCTGATTTGAATCAAGCAAACCCGTTTATATATGCAACGGACAACAAACGATATCATACATGGAATTACCACCTGAGAGAACATTTTGGACATAAGGTCTTTAAAGTTGCCCTGGATGGCGGTTTTGACTGTCCGAACCGTGATGGCACCGTCGCACATGGCGGCTGTACCTTCTGCAGTGCCTCAGGCTCTGGTGACTTCGCTGGCAGCAGGGTTGAACCCTTGGACGTCCAGTTTAAGAAAATCAGCGAACGGATGCACCATAAATGGAAAGATGGAAAATATATGGCCTATTTCCAAGCATTCACGAATACGCATGCACCCGTGGCAGAGCTTCGCGAGAAATATGAAAGTGTATTGACCCAGGAAGGTGTCGTCGGACTCTCCATCGCGACACGCCCGGATTGCCTTCCAGATGATGTAGTCGAGTATTTAGCGGAATTGAACGAACGCACTTACCTTTGGGTCGAGCTCGGTCTCCAGACGGTCCATGAAAAGACCGCAGCGATGATCAACCGCGCCCATGACTTCGATTGCTACAAAGAAGGCGTCGATAAACTGCGCAAACATGGCATCCGCGTCTGCTCCCATATCATCAATGGCCTGCCTCAGGAAGATTACGGCATGATGATGGAAACAGCCCGTGAAGTCGCCAAACTCGATGTGCAGGGGATAAAGATCCATTTACTTCATCTATTAAAAGGGACACCGATGGTCAAACAATATGAAAAAGGCCTGCTCGAGTTTCTTGACCGTGACGATTATGTCAGCCTTGTATGTGACCAGCTGGAAATAATCCCTCCAGAAATGATCGTTCACCGCATTACTGGTGACGGTCCGATCGATTTGATGATCGGTCCCATGTGGAGCGTCAATAAATGGGATGTCCTGAATGCCATTGACGCCGAACTGAAACGCCGCAACAGCTGGCAGGGGAAAAATCATCACATGGAGGTACAATCATGAAGCTAGATCGAATTTTGCCTTTCGCCAGGATTCTGCTGGAAAAAGCGGTCCGCCCCGGGGATATAACGATAGATGGCACGATGGGCAACGGCTTTGATACCGTCTTTCTTGCAGGACTTACAGGTAAAGACGGACATGTCTATAGTTTTGATATTCAAAAAGAAGCAATCGAAACCACAACGGCAAAACTGAACGCCGAGAATTTACAAGAGCACTGCACCCTCATTCACGATGGGCATGAACATGTAAGCAAATATATCAGGAAAGAACATTCCGGAAAGGTCACAGGCGCCATCTTCAACCTGGGCTACCTACCTGGCGGAGACAAATCAATCATCACCCAAGCCGAGACAACGATATCAGCCATTGAACAGCTGTTCGAACTGCTGGCGCCTGAAGGCATCATCATCCTCGTCATATACCATGGTCATCCAGGGGGATCGGCAGAACGGGATGCATTGATGGATTATGTAGAGAACTTCCCTCAACAGAAAGCCCATATCCTGAGATACGGGTTCATCAACCAAGCAAACAATCCGCCATTCATTGTCGCGATTGAAAAGAGATGATAAATCTGGCACCGTTCTATTCGAACGGTGTTTTTTCAATCCGAACTCGCAGGCAGCAGAATTACCAATCTTAACTTTTTGAATTTTTCGTCTTTAATGATTATAATGATAGTAAATAGATAAGAGGGTGCAGAAAATGGAACATTTGCCTATTTCATTACTGACAGATATATTGACTGAAAAAATCAAAAGGGATTCAAGCGAGCAATACGGAGATTTTGTCAGCTCGCTCAACTCGTTGACAGAGGAACAAAAAACCATGGAGGGCCTCAAACAATTTGACCATCATTTTGATAAGTTCCTGCCACAGCTCGATTTAATGATTTCCACCCAAAACCATGAAGCGATCATGAATATGAAAGCGACGCTTTTAGACCTATTCGCCAATGACTTGACCTTCAAATCCATTTATCTCCTATCCACTGCATTATCCAACAAAAAGGAACTTCCCCATTTGAACCAATTTATGTACCCGGTTACTTTCTGGGCACCGGTCATCAAGTCGAACGAATTGCTTAAAAACGCAGGCTGATCCAAAAAAACTGCCGAAGACTATGAACTGCCCCGTAAATGTTAGACACCAAACTAACATTTACGGGGTGTTTTTTATGGCTAATTTTTCTGCCGAACAGAAAATATTCATTACACGACTTTACCTTGAAGGAAAGCACAGCTATATGGATCTTCAAAAAATATTTGAAGTTTCGTATCAAGTGATTCAAGGATGGGTTCGTTTATACCAAATTCAAGGAGCCGATGGATTTAAGAAATCCTATACAAGTTATTCTACGGAGTTTAAAATGGATGTACTTAATTATATGAATGAAACGGGTATATCTTCTTACGACGCAGCCGCAAGGTTTAATATTTCATCTCCAGCACTAATTCGGACGTGGAGAATAAATGTTAATGCCTATGGATTAGATGCCCTAATTTCTAAGAAAAAGGGGAGACCATCCATGAAAAAAGATATCAATCCATCCAAACAAATTGAAGGTTCGGTTAAAGAGCTTGAAGAACGAATTAAACAACTAGAAATGGAGAATGCGTATTTAAAAAAGTTAAATACTTTAGTTCAAATGCAGGAAAAATTACAACCCAAATCAAAGCGCAAGTAATTTATGAACTAAAGTCCATTTATGAGGTTGTGGCCTTAATTAAAGTCGCTGATATTCCACGTAGCACGTACTATTATTGGGAAAAACGCTTGAATCGAGAAGATAAGTATTCGAAGGTAAAAGCCACTATTCAGTCTATCTATCATGAACATAAAGGACGTTACGGTTATCGTCGTATCACAAAAGAGTTAAAAAAATATGGGTTTTCTCACAATCCAAAGACCATCAACCGCCTCATGAATGAAATGGGCGTAAAATGTTTAGTCCGTATGAAAAAGTATCGTTCGTATAAGGGGCGTGTTGGTCGAATTGCCCCCCATATTTTACAACGTGATTTTCAAGCCGAGAAAATGAATCAAAAATGGGTAACAGACGTAACGGAATTTCATTTATTTGGGGAGAAACGTTACCTATCCCCTATCCTTGATTTATGTAATGGTGAAATTATTGCCTACAAAGTGATGAAACGCCCTGTTTATAAACTTGTTGGAGATATGTTAGATGAGGCGATTAAACACCTAAAACCAGAAGATACGGTCATCCTCCATTCGGATCAAGGGTGGCATTATCAAATGAAGAAGTATCAAAAAACCTTAAAAGATTCCCGCATTATACAAAGCATGTCCCGTAAGGGAAATTGTTTAGATAACGCAGTCATTGAAAACTTTTTTGGCTTGTTAAAGTCTGAATTGCTTTATCTCCAAGAGTTTGAAAGTATGGAGCACTTTGAAAAGGAATTAGATGATTATATTCATTACTATAACCACAAACGAATGAAGGTAAAATTAAAAGACCTGAGTCCGATAGAATACCGAACTCAGGTCTTAGAAGCTGCTTAAATTATATGTCTAACTTTATTGGGTCAGATCACTAACTTCGGCAGTTTTTCATTTATCCTGAAGTATGTACGGAATCAAACGACATACCCTAATATTTTTAAACGGTTTTCAACAAAACTCAGCGCATATTGAAATACATCATCACGCTCCGGTTCATTGAAGATTTCATGATAAAGCTTCGGCCATTCCTTATATTGCTTTTCACTGGCCAAATTATAATTGAACCACTCACGAACCGCCTTCTTGTTCACGATTCGGTCATCTCCGCCCTGCATCACCAAAAGCGGAACATCCTGAAATTCAGGAATCTCTTCAAAAGCATCCTTCATAGCCTGTGCAAGCTCGCGATACCAGCGAACCGAAACCTTTGTGATATATAAGGTATCGTTTCTATCGGATTCACGAATTTCCGCACTTCTCGTCGCCATTTCAGGTGTCAATCCGGAATCCACCCTGAACTGAGGCATAACGATGTTCAAACCATGCGAGAGCATTGTAAGGAACTTCCGCGGCTTCGTCACGAGGCCCAAGCAAGGAGAAGAAAGAATCACCCCTGCAATGTCCCATTCCTCTTCCTGAAGAAGGCGTATCGAAATCAAACCGCCCATGCTGTGTCCAAGTAAAAAGACCGGCAACGAATATTCATAAGCCTCTTCTATCCAGCTTTTCACTTCGTCCAAATACTCATCAAAGGAATCGATATGTCCCCGGTAGGCGCGAGTAGTCATACCCTGCCCAGGAAGGTCGCCCATGACGACATGGTATCCAGCCGAAAGCCACATTTGTGTTACCCACTTATAACGCCCGTGATGTTCCATTGCCCCATGAATGATGACAATGACGCCCTTTGCGTCTCCTTCTGTCTCCCATTTCCACATTCGAAATCCCCCTTTCACTTTTCACTTGTTGTGTACGATCCATGATAGTTGAAATAATATATATAAATTATAACCATATTCGTGATTTTCGACAAAAAAGAAATCTAACAAGTTGTACATTGCTATTATAAATAGCCAAGTGTATTTGCATACGGTATATTAAAATAATACATAAAAACATTCACTTCGGAAAGGAAATGATTGAAAATGATTATTTATCCGTATAAAGGCAAAGAACCTGAAATTGCTGAAAGCGCTTATATTGCTGAAAATGCTGTCGTCACAGGTGATGTCAAAATTGGCGACGAAACATCAATCTGGTTCAATTCCGTCATTCGCGGTGATGTATCCCCAACCATCATCGGAAAAAAAGTCAGTATACAGGATAACAGCGTCCTGCACCAAAGCCCAAATAATCCATTGATCATCGAGGATGAAGTAACCATTGGCCATCAGGTCATATTACATAGCTGTAAAATCCGCAAAGGAGCTTTAATCGGCATGGGATCGATCGTACTTGATGAAGCCGAAATCGGCGAAGGGGCTTTCATAGGTGCCGGCAGTCTCGTTCCCCAAGGCAAATTCATTCCACCGAACATGTTGGCATTCGGACGTCCAGCTAAAGTCATCCGTGAAATCAACGAAGAAGATCGTCAGGATATGGAACGCATCGTACGCGAATACGCCGAAAAAGGCCAATACTATAAAACGGCGGAACGAATAAAGTAATGCACGATCACTTGACTGAAAATTACGAATACGTGAACGCAACTCACGAGTAAATCGCTTTAATTCACGAGTATTGCTCCAAATTCACGAGTAAATTGCTGAAATTCACGAGTATTTGCTCCAAATTCACGAGTAAATCGCTCTAATTCACGAGTATTGCTCCAAACTTACGAATAAATCGCTCTAGCTCACGAGTTTGGCCCTTAAAGTTTAATTTCTTTGGGATTTCTTGAATTATTCCCGCAGACGGCTAAGTTAATCCATAAAAAAGGTGCCCCGTAATAACGGGACACCTTTTTTTATATGAATTACGCTTGTGCTTTTAATGTTTCTGCTTTGTCCGTGCGTTCCCATGGAAGATCGACATCTGTACGGCCGAAGTGTCCGTATGCAGCTGTTTGTTTGTAGATTGGGCGACGAAGGTCAAGCATTTTGATGATACCAGCTGGACGAAGGTCGAAGTTTGCGCGAACTAGGTCAACAAGGACTTCTTCGCTAACTGTACCAGTTCCGAACGTATCAATGGAGATCGATACAGGCTCTGCCACACCAATTGCGTATGCCAATTGAACTTCCGCTTTATCGGCAAGGCCGGCTGCCACGATGTTTTTCGCAACGTAACGTGCAGCGTATGCAGCAGAACGGTCAACTTTAGTAGCATCCTTACCAGAGAATGCACCGCCGCCGTGACGAGCGTATCCGCCGTAAGTATCAACGATGATTTTACGTCCAGTAAGACCAGCATCCCCTTGAGGTCCGCCGATTACGAAACGGCCAGTCGGGTTGATGAAGTACTTAGTATCTGCATCGATCAACTCGGCTGGAACGACAGCTTTGATCACATGTTCTTTTAGATCGGCTTGAATTTGTTCAAGCGTAACTTCTGCATCATGCTGTGTAGAGATGACGATTGTATCTACACGTACAGGACGGTTATTCTCATCATATTCCACGGTTACCTGTGTTTTACCATCAGGGCGTAGGTAAGCAAGAGTTTCATCTTTACGAACTTGGGTCAAGCGGAATGAAAGTTTATGCGCCAATGAAATCGGAAGCGGCATAAGCTCTTCTGTTTCATTACAAGCGAATCCGAACATAAGACCTTGGTCCCCTGCACCGATTGCATCAATTTCTTCATCTGACATGTTTCCTTCACGAGCTTCCAATGCTTTATCGACACCAGCTGCGATATCGGCAGACTGCTCATCAATGGAACTCAAAACGGCACAAGTTTCAGCATCGAAACCGTATTTCGCACGTGTGTAGCCAATTCCTTTAACCGTATCACGAACGATACGCGGGATATCCACGTAAGCGGACGTTGTAATTTCACCAGCAACAAGTACAAGACCTGTAGTTACACTAGTTTCACACGCAACACGTGCATTTGCATCCTTAGCTAGGATAGCATCTAAAATGGAATCTGAAATCTGATCACAAATTTTGTCCGGATGGCCCTCTGTAACAGATTCAGAAGTAAATAGACGTTTCTTTGACATCATATTTCCTCCTTGGAAGTTAGTATGTTGTAGGCATAAGCCTGATTTTTACGGAACTCGTTTCCCTCATTAGTTTCAACTATAGACACAGAATTACTTATAAAAAACACAAAAACCTTCCCTGGCAAATGAGGAAAGGTTTAAAATTCTGTCTTCTATCCTTTCACTCTTATCGTTCAAGGGTTTTTTACCTTGCTCAGGTTAGCACCATCACCACTATTCCTTGAAGACCTTCGCTTTATTTTCGGCGATCGATCTTGGAGTCAAGTTCAATATGGCAGGTTGCTGGGTTTCAAAGGGCCTGTCCCTCCACCAACTCGGGATAAGAGAATCCGTACAATTTAAGATATTATCGTATCTGGCTGGAATTTGTCAATGCTTTTCTAAAAAGAACATTTCCACCCAGAACGGCGTTCATTTGAAAAAACATGTTGATACAACGTCCTAGAGGGGTTTACAACGCAATATACGAATAGAAATGTTGTAAATTGCCATTAATAATAAAGTATTGAATATCGAAAAGGAACGACATCCTGACTTTCCCTTTAGACATATATTGTTTACTTACTTCCTATTTAAATAAATTTTTCCTCATGAAAGTATATGCGATCATCCTGACTCGGTTCCTGCCGGATTAAAATGATTAATGCGGCCAGCTGAAAATAATCACAAATTAAAAGAAATAGTATAGACTAATTAAATGAATGTGTTATACTAATTATAATCTAAAAACTCAAACAAAGGAAGGTACCTCATATATGAATTCTGTAGATGTTTCTAATGAGTTACACCAATTATTAACAGGAAACAATGTGCAAACTCAACTATCAGTTCCTCAATTGGTCGAAAAAGTACTAAGCAGAAATGAAGGCGTTTTAACATCAACCGGCGCGGTAAAAGCTGAAACTGGCAAATATACCGGTCGTTCACCTAAAGATAAATATATCGTGGAAGAAGCATCAGTTAAAGATAAAATCGATTGGGGCCCAGTGAACCGGCCGATTTCCGAAGATGTGTTCAATAAACTATATAATAAAGTAGTTGACTACCTAAAAGCAAAAGAAGAGATTTTTGTTTTTAAAGGTTTCGCTGGTGCAGACGAATCATCACGTCTTCCCATCCGTGTTGTTAATGAATATGCTTGGCATAACCTTTTCGCCCATACTTTGTTCATCCGTCCAAACGAAGAGGAACTGAGAGGTCACGAAGCTGAATTCACGATCGTTTCTGCACCTAACTTCAAAGCGGACCCAGAAGTGGACGGAACTACATCCGAAACGTTCATCATCATTTCTTTTGAACGCCGTACGATCCTGATCGGCGGAACGGAATATGCAGGAGAAATGAAAAAATCGATCTTCTCGATCATGAACTACTTACTTCCAGAGGCTGGAATCCTTCCAATGCATTGCTCTGCCAACGTAGGACGTGAAGGGGACGTCGCTTTATTCTTCGGACTGTCCGGTACGGGCAAAACAACTTTATCAGCAGACACTAGCCGTAAATTGATTGGCGATGACGAGCACGGCTGGTCTTCTAACGGCGTATTCAACATCGAAGGCGGCTGCTATGCAAAAACGATCAACCTTTCACGTGAAAAAGAACCGCAAATTTTCGATGCAATCCGTTTTGGTGCTGTATTGGAAAATGTTGTTGTTGATCCGGATACGCGTGAAGCGAACTATGATGACAGTTCATTGACTGAAAACACTCGTGCTGCTTACCAAATGCAAGCAATCGATAACATCGTGAACCCAAGTATTGCAGGACATCCAAATACAATCATTTTCTTAACGGCTGATGCTTCAGGAGTTCTGCCTCCAATCAGCAAGCTTTCCAAAGAACAGGCAATGTTCCACTTCCTAAGCGGATACACTAGTAAATTGGCTGGTACTGAAAGAGGCGTAACTTCACCGGAAGCTACATTCTCCACTTGCTTCGGTTCACCATTCTTACCGCTTCCAGCTACACGCTATGCTGAGATGCTTGGTGATAAAATTGACGAGCACAATGCAAAGGTATACCTTGTCAACACAGGATGGACTGGCGGTGCATACGGAACTGGAAGCCGTATGAAACTTGCTTACACCCGTGCAATGGTACAAGCGGCGCTTGAAGGTGAATTAGCGAACATCGAAACGATCAAAGATGATATCTTCGGTTTGGATATCCCGCTTCATGTTCCTGGTGTTCCTGATGAAGTGCTTCAACCAATCAAGACTTGGGCAGATCCTGCCGCTTATAAAGAAGCAGCAACAGACCTTGCCGCACAATTCCGTGCAAACTTCAAGAAATTCAAAAGCGTTCCAAGTGAAATCGAAGAACTTGGCGGCCCGACAGCTTAATAAATTGTACACAAAAGGACCAAGCTCTTGCTTGGTCCTTTCAGTTTGTCGGTAAGAAACGTCACTTCCCGAACTGGATTACTTTATTAAGTGCCATGGAAAGGGAAACACCTCGTCTAATGTCGAATAAAGTACCAAGTAACCCGAAATACGGCATCTTCGCTCGAATTTACTGTCTTATACCCGAATACGCGTCTACCGTCGAATTCACTGCCTTGAAGCTCGAAATACGCCATCTGTGGTCGAAATTACTGCCTTATAGCACGTAATAAGGCGACTGCTCTCGAATCTACTAGCTTACAGCCCGAAATACGGCTCTTTCAGTCGAATTTACAGCCTTATAACCCGAAATATGGCGGCTTCGCTCGAATCTACTAGCTTACAGCCCGAAATACGGCATCTGTAGTCGAATTATAACTGCCTTTCAGCTCGAAATACGCCATCTGTGGTCGAATTTACTGCCTTGCTCCCGAATACACCGTCTACCGCCGAATTTACTGCCTTACAGTACGAATACGCGTCTACCGTCCAATTCACTGCCTTTCAGCTCGAAATACGCCATCTGTGGTCGAAATTACTGCCTTATAGCACGTAATACGGCGACTGCTCTCGAATCTACTAGCTTACAGCCCGAAAATACGGCTCTTTCAGTCGAATTTACTACCTTGTACCCCGAAATACGGCATCTGTAGTCGAATTATAACTGCCTTGAAGCTCGAAACACAGCGGCTGCGCTCGAATCTACTAGCTTACAGCCCGAAATACGGCTCTTTCAGTCGAATTTACTACCTTGTACCCCGAAATACGCCATCTGTGGTCGAAATTACTGCCTTATAACCCGAAATATGGCGGCTGTGCTCGAATAATTGGTTAGCCGAGACTCTGCTAGGATGCTTGCGGTGAGGAGGCTTGACGTACAGGAAGCGGATCTGAAAACACCTGGATCGTTTCCACGTTCTGAAAGGGCCTCGTTCTTGCATGGTCCTTTTTTTCAGTGGAAAAAGGGCACTGTGATAGTCAGTGCCCCCTTAATCGTTATTCCATTATCGATGTTGTCCAAGTTTTTAGATGATCGCTTTATTCCTGTCTTTTTTCATGGACACCGTTTTGTATTGATATATATTGCCCAGGTTGGCCACCGGGATATCTGTTTTCGTTGCATCAATGCAATTGCGTGTATCCAGAATCAATTTATTGCTCATGAGATTCGATAGCTTATCATAATCCATCTGTTTAAATTCATCATGGTCCGTCAGGATAAGTATCAAGTCGGCATCATTTACAGCGTCTTCCACTGATACGACTGGCATCTTTCCAGATTTGACATGCGGGTCATGCAAGGCTACATCCATGTTTTCCATCCCCATCAAGATATTGACTACATCAATGGAGGGACTTTCACGAATATCATCTACATTTCCTTTGTAAGCTAGACCGAAAACGGCTACTTTTGGCTTCCGGATCCCCTCTAGCATCATCCTTACGGAATTTACGATGTAATAAGGCATCGATACGTTGGTATCACGGGCCAATTTAATGATTCTCGCATACTCTGGTGCCTTTGCAACGACGAAATACGGATCGACCGCTAAACAATGGCCGCCAACTCCCGGTCCTGGTTGGTGTATATTGACACGAGGGTGTTTGTTAGCCATCGATATGACATCCAAAACATTGATGTCCAGCTCGAAACAGATTTTCGTCAGCTCATTCGCAAGGGCGATATTTACATCCCTGAAGGTGTTTTCCATCAGTTTGGACATTTCAGCCGTTTTCGCATCGGTCTGAATGATCTCCCCTTGAACGAAGGTTTTGTAAACAAGACTTCCTTTATATGAGCATGTTTCGGTGATGCCCCCTACGATACGGTTATTATGAACCAACTCTTCAAGAATCCTTCCAGGTAAAACGCGTTCCGGACAATGTACGAGGAAAATGTCTTTTCCGATGGTAAGGCCCGTCCTCTCGATCATCGGTTTAATATGATCATCCATGCTTCTTGGCGCTATCGTCGATTCGATAATGATGACATTTCCTTTTTTGATAAAAGGAAGAATGTTTGAGGTTGCATCCATGACATGTGTTAAATCACAGGATTGGTGCATGTCCTTTTTATTTGGAGTAGGCACCGCGATGATGAAAACATCCGCATGTTCCGGGCTTAACGCAGCTCGGAACTTATTGGAAGCAATCACTTCTTCTAATACCTCATCCAATCCAGGTTCTTCAATATGGAGCCTGCCGCTATTCAAATTGGAAATAATTTCAGGATGGATATCCACGCCGACAACATCGACACCGTATTTCGCAAACATTAAAGAAGTTGGAAGTCCTATATAACCTAGTCCGATTGTACAAAGTTTCATATAAACCACTCCTATCTATTTTTCTGCTGCACTCAAATTTGTTAGGCTGTTTGATAGATTTCGATAAAGATTTCCTTCTCTTGTTTCCAATTGTATTTTTGTCGCGCCTTCAGGCAGTTTTGGCTCATTTCCGCCCTTTTTTCAGGATGCTTCAATAAGTAATTGACACCTTCGGCAATTGATTTTGGATCATGCGAATCGACACATACACCGATTTTTTCCGTATCGACAACCTTTTGAATTTCAGGAAAGCTGCAGGCAACCACTGGCACACCGCTCATCATGTATTCAAACAATTTATTTGAAGAAGCGGAGTAGTGATTAAAGCAGACATTATTCAATATCTGAAAACCTAAATACGCATTTTTTGTATAATGGAGCAGCTCGTCGACCGGAACCTTCGGCAGGAACTTCACACGATGCTCCAGGTTCATGTCGCTCACTTTCTTCATTAATTCATCCTTGATCCTTCCATCCCCGATAAAAACTACCGTTCCGCCCTCGATCATCGGTACAGCATCAACCAATTGCTCTAACCCTCTTCCCATTTGAACGCCGCCTTGGTATAACAATATCGGTTCATTCTCTGGCAAATCGAGCAGCTCATGCAAATTCACGGCCGTACTTTCCTCCGGATTGGTTGGAATCGGGTAGTTATGGACCACCTTGGGATACAGACCATATAAGTCTTCGTTATACTTAGCTCTCGTATGGTTTTCAGCGATCATTTCATCGACGAACATTAATAGGAATTTCTCCATCATCCCGTAAATTCGGCTATTATATCCCGTTCTGCTCGTTTGAACTTCATGCGAGTCATAAATCAGCTTTTTCCTTCTCAGCCATTTACTGCTGATCGCTCCCTGCATGAGCGTATTCAAGTCATTTGAATGATAGAAATCATATTTCCTTTTCCGGCCATGATAGATCATTTGACCAAAAATGTAGCTCCTCGTTAATAGTGTCGGCAGCTTCGTTTTCGTGATGAACAGGGTGCCCAGCGCAAGGAGTGCAAATGCACCGAACAGTATTCCCGACCCCACCCAGCCGTTGATCAAGTTCAAATTCCACAACGTATTCCAGATCACTAAGGCAAATAGGGCGATTTCAAACTTCTTTTTCTTCAATTTGCCTACGATCCTGAGAATCTTATTAAGCTCCTCCCAGCGGTTATTCACCCTAGTGACCGAGAAACCATTTTGGTGTTTCTCCTTTTTGGCCAAACCTTCGATTTTCCAGTTATGAATGGCAATTAAATCGACTTCATAACCCGCTTCTGTAAGTGCTGTGCATTCTCTTAGAACCCTCGCATCGTTCGTAAAGTGATTCCACACGAACATACATACTTTCTTCGCCATGTTGTCCTCCACTTCCGGATTTTTCAGCCTGACGCTTCCATCACGTTGATGAGACCTTTAATATTTTTAGACCATTGAAAATGTTGTATAGCATACCGATGACCGTTTTCTCCCAGTTCTTCACGAAGGGCCGAATCTGAGGCCATTGTCAATATATGCTGACAGATTTCATCAACATTTCTGCTCTCTGCCACCAACCCGCATTTCGCCTCTATAAGCATCTTCTTGGCCCTGCCGTCCACATCACCGACAATGGGTTTTCCGACACACATATAATCGATGATTTTACCAGGCAAGACCTTATTGAAGACTTCTTTTTCAACCAAGCTCACATAGGCAATATGAGACGTTGAAACTTCATGAAGAGTCACTCTTCGATTCATCGCATTAATCATCTTAATATTAGTCAGCCCTCTAGAGCTTATCTCCTTCTCCACTTCGGATATCCGATATCCATATCCAATCATCGAGAACTCGATTTGTTTATGTTCCCTTAGCTTTTCAGCTACGGCTATCAGTTTTTTCAAATCCTGGGCCAGTCCGATATTCCCCGCATAAACGACCTTGATTACCTTTTCCGATACGGGTGTAAGCAAGTTCTTTAACGTCAGCTCATCCGCAGTAAGCGAATTGGGGATGAATTGGATGGCCTCTTCCTTGACTCCCTTTGCAACGATATAATCCCTGAAACCAGGACTATTGATGATGATAAAATCTGAATGCCTATATAGCTTCCTTTCCAGGAAGAAAGCGATTTTCAATACCCACTTATTATTGAATACGCCTACACCTATCAACGATTCCGGCCATAAATCCCTGACATCGGTAATGAGTTTCGCCTTCATCTTTTTCTTGGCGATCAACGCTGCCAATGTAGGGAAGATCGGCGGGGTCGTGGCAAACACATAATCATATTTTTTTTCGAGACGGATGATTGTATAAATGAAAAGCCACATCGCTTCAAGATAATGAAGCAACCGCTTCCCCATATTGCTTGTATACCTCTTCACTTTGTCCGGCTTAATCCTGATGACATCTTCTTCAATGCTATCTTCATCCCAAAACTTTGTATCTTGATATAAACTTTGATTAGGATAACTCGGCTTCAATGTGATGACCGTTACCTCGAATCCGTTTCTTTTCAAATGGAGATATATATTTTTCATTCTATTTCCCGCACTTCCGATTTCCGGATAAAAGTTTTGCACGATCATCAGGACGCTTTTCATATTCGCCTATCACCTCTATTCTGCTTGGCTTACTTCCTGCTTTATATTGTAAATGCCAGATATTAACTTAAGGTTAAAGAAGTATAAAGTCATTATTAATATTGTAAAAATTCTGTTAATAATTGTTTCGTTTTTATATTTCCCCTGAACTTCCCGTTATAATGGGGGAGACATTCAGAAGGGGAGGAAATGAGCATGCCTAAACAACGTATTAAGGTCATGACCGTATTTGGTACAAGACCAGAGGCTATCAAAATGGCACCAGTCGTTTTGGAACTGAAAAAGCATCCAGAAGAAATAGAAACCATCGTGGTGGTCACCGCCCAGCATAGGGAAATGCTCGACCAAGTCTTGCGATGTTTCCAGATAAATCCAGATCACGATTTGGATATGATGAAGGATAGACAAACATTAGAAGAAATTACAACTCGAGGGCTTGAAAAATTGAGTTCGCTCATGAAAGACATAAAACCGGATATCGTCCTCGTACATGGGGATACCACGACAACTTTCATCGCCAGCCTGGCAGCTTTCTATAATAAGATACAGATTGGTCACGTTGAAGCTGGTCTGCGGACTGGTAATAAGTATTCTCCATATCCTGAAGAGATGAATAGGCAGCTGACAGGCGTCATGGCCGATTTGCACTTTGCCCCTACAAATCAGGCGGCAGAGAATCTAATTTCGGAAAATAAAAAGAGTGATTGTATCCATATTACTGGCAATACGGCTATCGATGCTTTGAAAACAACAGTAAGTAAAGACTATGATCATCCGATTTTATCTGGTTTGAATGGAGATCGCATGTTATTGATGACAGCGCACAGACGGGAAAATATCGGAAAACCAATGGAAGAGATATTCCGTTCCGTCAAACGGCTGCTTGAAGATTACACGGATATCCAAGTTGTTTTCCCGCTTCATAAAAACCCGGTTGTCCGTGAAATTGCTTACCGGATTTTCGGTGAAACGGAAAGGCTTCACTTAATAGAGCCGCTTGAGGTGCTCGATTTCCATAATTTTGCGGCGCACGCCCATCTCATATTGACAGATTCCGGAGGGGTGCAAGAAGAAGCTCCCTCACTTGGCGTTCCTGTCCTTGTGTTACGCGATACAACAGAACGTCCGGAAGGAATCGATGCCGGTACCCTTTTATTGGCAGGAATTGAGGAAGAACGAATTTATCAACTAGCCTCAGAATTACTTACAAATGAAGAAACCTATAAAAAAATGGCGACAGCTTCCAACCCATATGGAGATGGATTCGCTTCAAAGCGGATTGTCGATATCCTATTAACGCATTGCAAAGTGAAATCCCCCCTTCCATTATAAAAAATAAAATAGAGAGAAAAGCCTGTCACGTAAGCGGCAGGCTTTTTCTATTCAGCCAGATTATGAAACGGCTGCCTTCACTTTCATTAGCGAAGGATTAAAGCAAAGTCCAATTTAGATTTGTAAATGGTAAATACATATGTGATAGTTCGGGGAGATTTAACGTTTCATTGAAGTCAATCTATTACCTTGGAGGTGCTGTAATGTTCGGGAAGGATCCCAATTGTGTTAAATGTGGAAAATGAAGGGGGACGAAGTCGTTCTTGTAAAAATGCGTTATCCAAGGCGTAAAGGGGTGACTGAAATAAAAGCATATTTAAAAAATGAAGGAAGTTTCATCTGCGAAGCTTGTTTTGATAAGAAAATTTAATTCTGTCGAATGGATAGTCAACACGAAACAGGAGGATTAGCAAAAGACGCATTGGCCTCTTATGCAGAAGTATTTCATGGCGAACTGCAAACCTACGAGGAAGCTGATTTCCCAACACCTGAAGAAGCGAAACCTTGTTTAAAAATGGCCAGAAATACGCCTTGTATCCCCGGCCATTTTTAATAGGAATTCATTCGCTGAACACTCCATCAAAAAATATGAAAATAATTAAGGACATTTTTTCCAATCAATAAAACCGTGACGCAAATGAATAAGATACGGACATAGGAAGCACCTTTCTTAATGGCGAAGTTCGTTCCTACCAATGCTCCCGCGACCATTGCAAGACCCATCGGGATTCCATAGGCAAAATTGACGGTCCCCATAGATAAAAAAATGATAAGTGCGGCAATATTGCTTCCAAAATTCAATATTCTTGCATTCCCGGCTGCCTGGACAAAATCAAACCCAATGATCAGAAATGAAAATAATAAAAAGGAACCTGTGCCTGGTCCAAGAAAGCCATCATAAAAACCAATCGCAAATATTATGACTATCAAAAGTATCATTTTCTTCCTTGTCAGCCCTTTATATTTTGCATCTTTACCCCAATCCTTTTTTACCAACGTATAAATCGCGACAATGACCAGCAAGATCAAAATGAGGGGCTTCAATATCTCTGCGGAAACGAAATGTACAACGTATGCTCCTAACGCCGCTCCAATCACGGTGATCGGAAACAACTTGATGACGAAATTGAAATCCACTTTTCCAGCCCGAATGAATGAAATCGTACTCGTTAAAGACCCCATGGTACCCGCCAGCTTGTTAGTGGCAAGTGCCGCTGAAGGCGATATCCCCGTGAACAATAAAGCAGGAATGGAAATTAACCCGCCCCCGCCCACTACGGAATCGATGAATGCGGCAATAAAACCCGCAAGTACTAAAAATAGCAAAGTATAGAGATTGATATCCTCCATGTATTCCCCTTCTTTCAAAAGCACTATCTAAAATGCCATTACTCATTTTTCATCCAAATAATCGAATAACCTTTCTTCTGAAATGACCGTGAACCCATGCCTCCTAAGCAAAGCCGCGGTCACTCCATTCCCGACCTTCTTCCTCCCCTTGAATTCCCCATTATATATCGTGGCACTCCCACAAGATGGACTATTTTCTTTTAAGACGACTAACGTCGCCCCTACCTCCTGGGCTTTCAATAACGTAAGATTCGCTCCCTTTATGTACAATTCCGTTACATCCCTGCCCGACTTTTCGATGATCTTCGCTTTTCCATCAAGGACATCCCCACCTTCACCGCCAACTATCTCAGCAGGTTCCCTCGGTGTCGAAAAACCGCCAAGCAATTCAGGACAAACCGCTATAGCCTCCTTCTCCCTCATCAATGCCATAATTCCATCATCCAAGCTGTGAGTACCATTGTATCTTACCTCAAGGCCCGCTAAACAAGAACTCACCAAAATCATCAAACCACCCCGCCTCATGCACTTTACACCATTTTACCACTCTTTTCGTGACAATCATTTCGAAGATTGAATATCCACGCTGATAAAACCCCGTTTTACTTGAGTCGGATTTTTTTCACGAATTTTCCGTGCATCTGTCGAATTCCGCCAAAACAAAAAAAGCGCTTGCAGCGGAGACGATTCCCGGCAAGCGCTTGTCTATTTAGTTAGTTGAATTCAGTGATAGCAGTTGGTACGTAATGATGGTCTTTTCACTGGTCCATTCAATTTTTTGGATAACGGCTGTTCCGCTTGAATCAGATTGGATCGTTTTACGGACATCGATTGGAATATCGATAGGGTATAACCTGTAACCAGCTTTCGCCAACCGAAAAATGTTTTCTTCTTCACGGGTTTCGTTCCCTTTTGTAACGATCATGGTATTTAGCTCCATAGGCATGCCCATGTGTATCTCCTCCTCTTGCCAATATACTTAGTATATCCTTCATTCTATCATTATTCGGTTTTACTTTTCATCCAAGATGTTAAATCTTCGACTACTTTTCTGTTTACGGCAGGCGGGAAGAAATGCGTGAATTGAGGGAAATACCAGCTTTCGACCTCTTTGTCATGCATTTTCAACCTTTTTTCCAGCCGGTATGCGTGTTCTATGGCGACATTGTCATCTTTTTCACCATGTATGATCAGGACGGGTACATTCAAATCATCAATCGCAAACAATGGTGTACGGTATTCATATTGATCCGGGCATTTTTTAGGTGTTCCGCCGATGACACGCTTCATCATCCGACGCATATCGACCCGTTCGACATATGTTAAAAACATATCCGACACACCTCCCCATGTGACGATCGACGCTGCATTCCTGCAGTATATCCCAGTCCAAAGGGCCATGATGCCGCCACGGGAGAATCCGAGGATATGAATGTGATCCTTGTTCACCCTGGGATGCTGTTCAAGAAGATTGAATCCTGATATCGCATCGAATCGATCTTCGCCTCCAAAATCCTCATCCCCCTCCCCGCCTTGATTTCCACGATAAAAAGGAGCAAAAACGATGAAACCTTCTACAGCATACTGCACGATCCTTGCAGGCCTCACCTTGCCGACATTTTTAATCCCGCCGCGTAAATATAAGAAGGCATCATGTATTTCGCCATCAACCGGTTCAGCCAGCAAACCTTTTACCTTCAGGCCTTGTGATATGTACGTAACTGAATAAAGATGGATTCGTGGATGCGGTGATGGAAACCGCTGTTTTGAAATAATCGTTCCGTTCTCCAATTTCCACTCTCCTTTCTCTTTATTCTTATTGTAAAACATCCGCTTGTTTTTATCCCCTGAGAGGCATTCACATTTTTTTCTTCCGTTCATACGATAATGTAGGCAAAATACCCATATATCAAGGAGGAAGGCATTTTGAAAAAATGGTGTAAAGCAGGTGTCGTATTTTTACTTCTGTTCGTGCTGGTGATCCCGCTTGGCGCATGCGGCAACAAAGAACAGGAAACAACGAAGGTAAGGGTTGCCGAAGTAACCCGCTCCCTTTTCTATACACCGCAATATGTCGCTATCGAAAAAGGCTTTTTTAAAGATGAGGGCCTCAGCATTGATTTGAAAACGACGGCAGGCGGCGACAAGACGATGACCACGCTTCTTTCCAATGGCGCGGATATTGCTCTCGTTGGCTCCGAAACATCGATTTACGTTCAGGCACAAGGCTCGAATGACCCCGTCATCAACTTCGCCCAATTAACACAGACGGATGGAACGTTCCTTGTTTCACGTGAAAAAATTGACAACTTCAATTGGGATATGCTGAAAAACTCTACATTCCTAGGCCAGCGCAAAGGCGGGATGCCGCAAATGGCCGGCGAGTTCGTATTGAAAAAACATAACATAGACCCGAAAAAAGATTTGAACCTCATCCAGAACATTGATTTCGCGAATGTCGCAACTGCCTTCGCTTCCGGAACCGGCGATTATGTTCAACTGTTCGAACCAACGGCCAGTGTGTTTGAAAAAGAAGGAAAAGGCTATATCGTCGCTTCTTTCGGCACCGAGTCCGGTCATCTTCCATATACAGTTTATATGGCTAAAGAAAGCTATTTGAAAGAAGACAAAGAGACTGTCGAAAAATTCACGAGGGCCTTGAAGAAAGCACAAGATTGGGTTCAGGAAAACGATGCTGCCGAAATTGCCGAAGTCATTCAGCCGTATTTTGAGGATACCAATCTCGAGACGATGGAAACAGTCATCAACCGCTACAAAGAACAAGGATCCTTTGCCACCGATCCCATTCTTGATGAAGAAGAATGGAACAATCTGCAAAACATCATGGATGAAGCAGGCGAGCTTCCAACACGTATTAGCCATGAAGAGCTGGTCAATACCGACTTTGCTGAAGAAGTCACAAAATAACATAGCAAAAGGTAAGGAGGATGTCCGATGAGCTTTTTAAAAATCCAAGACATTCACCATACTTATTTTTCAAATCAGACGGCAGCGACCGCACTTGCGGACATTTCCCTCGACATTGAAAAAGGTGAATTCGTCTCTTTTCTAGGTCCGAGCGGCTGCGGAAAAACCACCCTGCTTTCCATCATCGCCGGGCTCTTTCCGCCCACTTCAGGAAAGATCCTGCTCGAAAACAAACCGCTGAAAGCCAACAGCGACCTTTCAATCGGCTATATGCTGCAGCAGGATTATCTATTTCCATGGAAGACGATAGAAGAAAATATCTTATTAGGATTGAAACTGATAAAAAAAGATGAAGGACTCGAGAGAATAAAAACGCTTAAACTTTTAAGTGACGTTGGATTGGGAGACACCGGAAAATTATATCCGCGCGAACTATCGGGAGGAATGAGGCAAAGGGCTGCACTGGCACGGACACTGGCAGTCGACCCAAAAATCCTTTTGCTTGATGAACCGTTTTCAGCTCTTGATTACCAAACCAAGTTGAAGTTGGAAGACCTTGTTTTTGAAACCCTGAAATCCTTCGGAAAGACAGCCGTCCTCGTCACCCATGATATCGGTGAAGCCATTGCGATGAGTGACCGCATCTTTCTGTTTTCCGCGAACCCGGGAAGCGTGCACAAAACCTTCAAGGTGCCCGATGAATTGCGTGAACTCACGCCTTTCCATGCACGCAACCATCCGCAGTATCCGATGCTATTTCAAACGATCTGGAAGGAGCTTGAGAGCCTTGAATATTGAACAGCTTCATAACCAATATAAAACCTCATTAAAAAAAGAAAACAGGCTCATTCGCTTTTATCAGATCCTGATTTTCATCGTTTTTTTCAGCAGTTGGGAACTTTTATCCAGGAAGGAACTGATCGATCCGCTCATCTTCAGCTCCCCGACTAAAGTGTGGCATCTTTTCATACAGAAATTGGGTGACGGAACCCTGCTATCCCATTCCGGAGTGACGCTATTCGAGACCGTTCTCGGCTTTATCATAGGAACACTGCTTGGAACGATCCTGGCATCCCTGCTTTGGTGGTCGCCAAGATTATCCAAAACACTTGATCCTTATCTCGTCATTTTAAATGCGATGCCGAAAGTGGCACTCGGCCCCATCATCATCGTAGCATTTGGCCCTGGATTTCCATCCATCATCTCGATGGGGGCGATCATCTCCATCATCATCACCACCATCGTCGTCTACACTGCATTTCGCGAAGTGGACCCGAACTACCTGAAAGTACTCCAAACTTTTGGCGCCACAAGAACACAAGCTTTTCGGGAAGCCATATTACCCGCATCCTTCCCAACGATCATCTCGACATTGAAAGTGAATGTCGGCCTCTCCTGGGTCGGCGTCATCGTAGGGGAATTCCTTGTTTCGGCCAAAGGACTCGGCTACCTAATCATTTATGGCTTTCAAGTCTTCAACTTCACCCTTGTAATGCTTGCCTTGATGATCATTGCCGTCTTTGCCACAATCATGTATCAACTAGTCGAACTGCTCGAGCGAAAATTAATCAAAGACTGACCAAACTGCCGATAAGCCTCGGCAGTTTTTCACTCATGCTGAGTTAAAACATGAATGTAGTTGGTTTCGGCGATTTACTCGTGAGTTTTCGTGATTTACTCGTGAATTCTACCGTTTTACTCGTGAGTTCCTGACATTCACTCGTTTCTTTGCAAAGTGCCATCATTCAGTCTCGATAAGCTCAACGGTACAATCTCATCTTTCATGATGAAGCTAAACTCCTCACCGAGTACATCCGGCAATGATTCCATAAAGATCGGGCCATCCGTTTCCAGGTAATTCCGTTTCTTCTCTATTTCACGCAATTCGGCATAGTATATTGATTTAACGAATGGCTTCACTG
This sequence comes from Peribacillus sp. S4, assembly GCF_046715815.1. Taxonomy (NCBI): domain Bacteria; kingdom Bacillati; phylum Bacillota; class Bacilli; order Caryophanales; family Bacillaceae; genus Peribacillus; species Peribacillus sp. S4. Next base: position 4,985,818 of record NZ_CP175708.1, read on the forward strand.
GATCATGCACTTTATATTGTCCCAAAAACTGCAGCTGGCCCACCAAGCCTCCTGTTTCTTCATAAACTTCCCGTATGGCCGTTTCTTCAATGGATTCCCCTGCTTCCCGTTTACCGCCAGGGAACTCGAATCCCCTTTCTCTGTGTTTGGTCAATACCCACCTGCCCTTATATCGGCTTAGCACAAAAACATGCCAAGGCTCTCCAAAGACAGGATTCTCGGAGAATTCGACCTTATATCCGTTCTTATCAAGAAATCGTTTCATTTTTCCCCTTCTCTCCGTATAAGAAATGGTGCTATGCTCCTTGTTTCATTATATGGGTAAAAAAAATCACTATCCAGCGGGAATCTGCATTACATCAAAAAAACGATGGACCCTCAATATTCGAGGCCATCGTCTGTTGGTTTTGCCTGTAGTATTCCCATGCTTTCTATATGCCGCCTTCCTTCTTCAGTTCCCAGGGCGTAAATCATTTCGTAAATTTTTTGAAGGGTGATATCCTGCTTATCATTTTCACGGTCAAAATGATATTGAAGGTATGGGACATGTGCCCGGTAAAAATTTTCTTCCCCTATTGAATAATTGTAATCAAATAATTCACGTAATTTGATGATTTCATTATCTGTCGCCTCGATTTCGAAGTTCCATGGAGAACTTTCCCTATCTTGTGTTATCTGGCCATTCGGAAGCCAAATGTAATATTTTTTCCTGTCTTCAGACACATTCATCCACCCTTTCCATATATCCTACGCTTATTTTTCACGTATTTCCCCACTTCATACGATGGAAAATTTTGTTTACAGAAGAACAAAGATGTTAAATAATAGATTAAAGTATCTTTCAAAGGGTAAAACATATAATAAGCCCAAGCATCCCTTAAGATTTTTATATGCACCCAGAGGTTTTTTTGATAACCTACATATAAAGAGATAACGGATTTCTAATAAATGTGAGGTGAAAGTTTTGAAGTTAATTGAAGAATTATACAATATGTACCGTGATAAGATGACTGGTGATGAAGAAGATATTGATATGCTTACGTTTGCGGTTCTTGAACAGCTTGACCGCAAGGAAATTTTCGAATTGCTTCAAGAGATGGATGATCAGGAACTAACCAATTTAATGGGCCTTTACATTATTGAAACGTTAAAAGGGAAGTTTGCTCAAAATAGTTTGAGCGACACGAAACCTACACATTTTCCGCCTAGGAATATTCATTAAATACATACCATGTCAGGTGTCCCTCTTTTGATGGATGCCTTTTTTATGGGTTAAACCAAAAAAAAAGCCCTACCGAAGCAGGGCTTTTCCTAAATCTTAATGTCCTAAATACGCACGCAGCATCCAAGCATGTTTGTTTAAGCTTTTCTTCATGCCTGTCAGCATATCGGCCGTAACCGGATCTTCTTGTTCGGCAACTTCGATGATTTCCAGGAACTCTTCGGAAAGCTTTTCAAAATCACTTATGACGCTTTGGACCATATCTTCTGTATTTTCATTACCTGTCGCTTCTTCGATCGTCGTTAATTCCATGTACTCTTTAAGGGTAGCAACCGGCTTTTCACCAATGGCCAATAGTCTTTCAGCCAATTCGTCATAGTTGGATGTCACTTCTTTATATAACTCTTCCAATTTTTGGTGAAGTTCAAAGAAGTGCGGTCCATTCACGAACCAATGGTAATTATGAATTTTTGTATAAAGAACACTGAAGTTTGCTATTTCCTTATTCACTAAAGTTCCTAATTTTTTCTGAGCCATAAATATCTACCTCCGTAAGTTGGTTATACCTTTATAATTCCCTCTATTCGAAAATTGAAACATTATCTGACTCGGTTCTTATGCTAAAATGAATCTAAATTGTGAACGTTAGGAGCTGTAAAGTATGATTACGGTTTTAGTTATCTCCATTATTGTGATTCTGATTGTATTGGCACTATCGGTCTTAACCATCGGAAAAGGTTACAGCTACAAGCATACAGTCGATCCGGTCAAACCTTTGCCAGAGGATGAGGGAAAAAAAGAAGAACCCGAAAAATGAAAAAAGTTCCTGTCACAAATGGACAGGAACTTTTTTATTAACCGAAAACTTTATGAAGATCTTCTTTATCTTGTGCAAGCCAGAAATTCATTAATTTCTTAGCTCCTTCAAGATCATGCAATTTTGCTTGGCCGCATTGTTTTTCGTTTGCAGCAGGAATTTCGGTAATTGTAACAGCATCCTTGAATGTATCCTCAAGAACATCGATGATTTCCGTCACAGTCGGCTCGCCGCTGACCACAAGGTAATATCCTGTTTGACATCCCATTGGCGAAATGTCGATAATATCAAAGTGATCAAAGCGCTCGGAATGCTTACGGATATTGAATGCAAGCAAATGTTCCAGGGTATGGATCGTGTCCGGCTTCATCGCTTGTTTATTCGGCTGGCAAAAACGGATATCAAATTTATTAACAACACCGTCTGTTCCTACCTTATGGACACCGCAATGTCTAACATATGGGGCTTTAACAGCGTTATGATCTAATTCAAAGCTTTCAACTGAAGGCATTTAATTCACTCCTTAATTGTATGTCATCTCTATTTTACCTTGAATAACAATATATTTCATCCTTTAAAATTAATTCTCATTATATCAATCGGATTGCCAATAGGCTCATTCCTTTTTTACCCTTTTGGGAAATTTAGAAAATATGCTATAATTGAGGGTAGTCAATTTACTCGAAAAGAGCTGAAAGCATCGTGCTGAAAAAAATAGTAATGGGATTCATCCGTTTTTACCAAGTTGCCATTTCTCCATTAAAACCGCCCACCTGCCGTTTTTATCCAACTTGTTCCCATTATGGTTTGGAAGCGGTCAATCGTTTCGGACCTATAAAAGGAAGCTGGTTAGCACTCATCCGGATTCTTAAATGTCATCCGTTTCATCCAGGGGGCATTGACCTTGTTCCCGAAAAAAAAGAAAAAGGTAAGGACCAATAAAAAAAACCCTTGCTTTCCTTTGCAATCTTTTGTATCATACAGAAGTCAAATCGTAATCATTTCGTTTTTACCATATAAAATTCAAATCGTAATCAATACGAATTATAAAGGAGCATATCATATGAAAATTCGAGCATGGCTCTCCCTTTTCCTTGTTACTGCGGTATTTCTGTCAGCCTGCGGCAACTCAAAGGGAGAATCGAGTAAAAAGGAAACCAAGGATGCCTTGGATATATATACGACAGTTTACCCTTTACAATACTTCACTGAGGCCATTGGCGGGGAGTACGTGAATGTCGAGACGGTTTATCCTCCAGGAACGGATGAGCACTCATTCGAACCCTCTCAAAAAGATATTGTGAAAATGGCTGAATCAGACCTGTTTTTCTATATTGGCTATAATCTTGAAGGCTTTGTAACCAAAGCTGAACCAATTCTAAGCAAAGAAGGAGTCAGCACAATTGCGGTGGGTGAAACGGTTCATCTTGATGAAGAGGAGCATGAGCATGAAGATGAACATGCAAATGAAGAAGACGGTCATGACCATGGGGGCGTTAATCCACATTTGTGGTTAGATCCCGTCTATTCCATTGACATGGCTAAAACCATCAAGGATGAATTAACGAAAAAAATGCCGGAACAGGAAGAATATTTCAACAGCCATTTCAATGAGCTTTCCGAAAAGCTTAAGGCACTAGATGAAAAATTCGCGACGACGATCGAGTCAGGCCGTACCAATAAGATCATCGTTTCCCATTCTGCATATGGTTATTGGGAGGAACGCTATGGATTGGAACAAATTGGCGTCACAGGACTAACGTCTTCAAACGAACCTTCTCAAAAGGAACTGGGGAAAATCGTAACCATGGCTGAAAAAGAAGAATTGAACTATGTCATCTTTGAGCAGAATATCAGTTCTAAACTTACCGAAATCATCCAAAAGGAAATGGGAGCGAAATCACTTGAGCTCCATAACCTTTCCGTGTTGACGGAAAAAGATATCGAAGCTGGCGAAGATTACTTCAGTTTAATGGAAAGAAACGTCAAGACACTGCAAACTGCCTTGCAATAGACGAGAAAGAAGCGGCTCCCTTTGGATTCGCTTCTTTTTTGTACCTCGGTACTCTAAAGAGTTCTTGGAGTTTCGGTTCCTGACAAATATAAAGAAGAAGGGAACCCCTTTCAATGGGATTCCCTTACTTTAGTTATTCCTTTAAATACTTCTCACGGATCTTTTCCATTTTCGTCATCAATTCGGTTCCAATCGTGGATTCGAATTCCGGATAGATGACGGTCATCTCATCCATCCATTCTTTCTTTTCTTCATCTGACAGTTTATAGATGTCGATATTCGATTTTTGCTGGATTTCCCTTAGCTGTTCCTGATTCAATTCATTTGATTTGATCCATAGCCATTTCGTTGTATCATCCATCGCCCGTTGGATTTGCTGCTGAATATCCAACGGGAGTTTGTTCCAAAACTGTTCGTTTATCATGACTACATACCCTAAATAGCCATGATCACTGATCGTTAAATACTTTTGCACTTCATATAATTTCTTGGAATAGATATTCGAAATCGTATTTTCCTGGCTGTCCGTTTCGTTGATTTCAAGGCTTTTGAACGTTTCATTAAACTCCAGGACAGAAGTTGTCGCTCCAAAATGCTTGAATTGGCTTTCCAAGACTGCACTTGGCATGATTCTGAAATGCTTTCCTGCAAAATCACTTGGATGCCGTATCGGCTTACTGCTTGTAATCTGTTTATAGTTATTCGACCAAAATGCGAGTCCTTCGATATCGATGATATTCAGCTGCTTGAGCAGCTCTTCCCCCACTTCCCCATTCAACGCTTCCTGCAAGGCCTCATCCGTTGGAAAGACGTAAGGGAGGTCCAATAGCATCCATTTCTTTGATATGCTCGTGATTTTAGATGCAGTCGGTGCAATCATCTGCACCTTGTTTTCTTGTAATGCCTCAATCTCTTCCTGATCACTATATAATGACTGATTAGGATAAACTTCTATTTTGACACGATGGTCTGTATATTCATCGACAAGTTGGGCAAATCGGTTTGCAGCTAGCCCTTTAGGTGTATTTTCGGCAACGACATGACTGAACTTAATCACGATTTGATCCTTCATCCCGACCTGCTCCTCATCCTTCGGCAAATTGAAACCGAAGCTTGTAAAGAACGATTGAAACGATATATACACGGCTATCAACAGCCCCAAGCCAATTAACAAGAAATACCCCCATAATGCACGCATACCGACAACTCCTCACCGCTCACTTCACATTATCACTATTCTATCACAGCTTTTTGCTGTCGTAATACACTGCGCGAAAAATAGCGAAAAGTGATAGAAATTCTGTTACTATTAAGTATAGAAGTAATGGAGGAAAACCAATGGATAAATCCTTTCATATGCCCATTCAAATTAAAATCACCCTGCTATCATTCGTAATCGTCGCTTTTTCGATACTTATAGGCGGGATTTTTATATTCGGAAATATCGTTTCGGTCAGGGAAGATGAAATCGGCAAACGATCCATGATCACAGCCCATACCATTGCCGAACTCCCTGAAGTACAGAAATTGGTCCGTGAACCTGAAGGATGGACGCAGCTTAATCCGATTATTGAAAACTTAAGAAAAATCCATCAAGCGGATTATATAGTTGTACTCAACAATCAGCATATACGCTATTCCCACCCGGTGTTCAGTCAATTGGGGACCCCATCTAGCAGCGGTGATGAAAGCGCTGCGTTCGCTGAACACGAATACCTTTCAAAGGCTGCTGGCGAACTTGGCATTTCCGTCCGCGCCTTTGTCCCGATCCTCGATGGAGATAGAGAGCAAATCGGCGTCGTGCTGGTCGGGAATATCCTGCCTACGATACCGGAATTAATCAAGGACCTGAAAGGCGAAATCGCGATTATCCTGGTCCTTACCCTTCTATTCGGTGTTTGCGGCTCTTGGCTCATGGCAAAAAGGATAAAAAAAGAAACCTTCCAACTGGAACCCCATGAAATTTCACGGATGTTGGTTGAAAGGACAGCCGCTTTCAATGCCATGCATGAAGGGGTCATCGCCATAGATAATAATCAGGCCATCACGATTTTCAATGAAAAGGCTAAGCAGATATTCAAGATCGAAGGTGCGGTCATAGGCAAGAATATCAATGATATCATACACGATACCCGTCTCCCGGAAGTGCTCGATCGGACATCTCCCATCTTCAATCAGGAAATCTCCGTTCAAAACAGGAATATTGTAAGCAACCGGGTACCGATAAAGATTGCGGATAAAACGATCGGTGCCGTGGCCATTTTCCAGGATCGCACCGATGTGACGAAGCTAGCTGAAGAGTTGACTAGTGTCAAAGCATTCGTTGAAGCCCTGCGCGTTCAAAACCATGAACATATGAACAAACTTCATACGATAGCAGGATTGATCCAGCTAGGTAATCTTGACGAAGCGCTGTATTACATTTTTCAGATCACGGAAGAACAAGAGGAATTGACCAGGTTTTTAACGAAGCACATTCACGATGATAATTTAGTGGGGCTGATATTAAGTAAGATCTCCTTGGGACGGGAACTCGGGATCGAGCTCATCATGGACAAACACACAAAATTGGACCGCTTCCCCGCTGGTTTGGATCATCACGATTTTGTTTTGATAATCGGAAACCTGATCGAAAACTCATTCGCAGCGCTAAAGTATTGTTCAGAGGAAACCAAACAGGTTTATCTATCCATCTACCAGGATGAACGTCATTGTCAAATCGTGCTTGAGGATAATGGACCCGGCATTCCCGAGGACATTCATAAAGATATTTTCGAATATGGTTTTACAACAAAAGGTGCGGAAGGATCAGGAATTGGTCTTTATCTAATAGACCAAATTGTAAAAAAAGCGAACGGCGAAATGAAATTCACGACACGCCCTAATGAGGGAACAAGCTTTTTTCTTTCTTTTCCGATGCATGATATAGAGGAGAACCAAAATGACTAACGAAATTCGTGTACTATTAATTGAAGATGACCCAATGGTCCAAGAGGTCAACAAACAGTTCATCGAGCGCCTGCCTGCCTTTAAAATCGTTGATACAGCTTCAAATGGGCTTGAAGGTCTGGAAAAAATCAGGCAGTCTAAACCCGACCTTGTCATTTTGGACATCTTCATGCCATCTTTAAACGGGGTTGATACACTTTATCAAATTAGAAAAGAGCAAATTGATGTGGATGTCATCATCATTTCAGCGGCAAATGATCAGAAAACGATTCGAAAAATGATACAGAACGGGGCTTTTGACTATTTAATCAAGCCATTTAAATTCGATAGGCTAAAACATACGCTGGAACAATATTATGCTTTTCGGATGGAGGTTGAACCTGATCATCAAATTTCCCAAAATCAGCTCGACCGAATCCTCTTTCAAAATAAGACACATTCTGAAGCGCGTCCGAAATATGATGTTCCGAAAGGATTGAATGGCGCGACTCTTGAGCAAGTGACGAAGTTCATAAAGACCCAGCCTGGGTCACTATCGGCAGAAGAAGTGGCTGATGGTATTGGAATCGCCAGAGTTACAGCTAGGCGCTATCTTGAATACTTGCATGGCGAAGAAGTCCTTCAGCTTGACGTTCAATATGGCAGCATAGGCCGTCCAGTCAATAGGTACCGGCTAAAAAAACCTTAAACGCATGGGGACCGGCTTGAAACGGTTCCCTTTTTACTTTCATTCTTTACGCACCTGTCTTCCGGTCATATAGGCCCCACTTTCGCTTCAAAAGAAACAGCTCGCACTCCTTCAAAGCCGTCACTTCTTTTATGACATAGTCAGGCATGCCCCTTCTTAGTAGAATTTCCGCAATAAGGTACGGTTTTTTCATACACTCTCCCCTCCTTTTCCCTTTGGTTGCCCTTCTTTTCATTCATTATACAGAATAATCCAATAAAGGAAAAATAGACAAAGCCCCATTTTCCGAAAAAATTATGGTCTATCGGGCCATTTAAATGATTTTTCTGAAAAATCTGCAGACAAATTAAAAATGTTCAGGTTGATTTCAGTCAGCCGTACCCTTTCCTCCGACTGTTAGTATCCTATTAAAATCATGTTCCAAAAGGGTGGGGTTTCCGTCCAATAAAGTACGAATTGGGTAAGTTGCATAGATCGTGGGGGTAAAAGGAGATATGATCAATATTTGATCAAAAGAGGTGGGCCGTGCACCTCCTTTGATGTTTCATTTGTACAGTTTACTATATGTAGTCAATTCCTTTAGCCGCTTTTCATTGATGGCAAAACCGATTCCAGCTTTATCGGGAACTTGGATCATGCCATTTTCGACGATGACTTCAGGATCGATTATATCTCCATCCCAATAGCGGGATGAAGATGATATATCCCCGGGAATCGTGAACCCTTTTAATGAGGCAAGTGCAATATTATGTGCACGTGAAATGCCAAATTCAATCATACCGCCGCACCAAACGGGCACATCATTTCCCAGGCATAGATCATGGATTCTTACAGCTTCCATCCAGCCGCCGACTTTAGCCATCTTAATGTTGATGACCCCACAGCTCTGGAGCGACAGTGCACTTTTTGCATCATGAAATGAATTTATGCTTTCATCAAGGCAAATGGGTGTCTGCAGCTGTTTCTGCAAAAATGAATGTTCCACAATGTCGTCATGCCCCAGCGGCTGCTCAATCATCATCAGCTTAAAGTCATCAAGCTTCTGCAGATGCGGGATGTCATCAAGAGTGTACGCTGAATTGGCATCTGCCATTAGCGGGATATCGGGATAGGCCCGACGGATTTCCGCTAAAAACTCCAGATCATTTTGAGGATTTATTTTTATTTTATATCGCTGATAACCGGAATCGGAAAAACCCTCGATCTGGCGCATCGCATCTTCTATATCATTCGATGCAATGACTACGCCAGCGGCCACTTCCCTTCGTTCGCCGCCAAACAGCCGTCCGAGGTAGACTCCTTTCTGCTTCGCATACAAATCGAGGATTGCCTGCTCTAAAGCCGACTTCGCCATTGCATTCCGCCTGATTCCGCTCCATAAGTTCGGCAGCTCATCAGGATGACTGATCTGACTGGCCAATGTCAGCGGGATTAAGAAGTCTTCCAACATATGAAAACATGTTTTGATCGTTTCCTCGGTATACCAAGGACTTGTAAAAGGCACAGCTTCCCCGTATCCAATCAATCCGTCTTCATCCATGGCTTCGACTATTATCACTTCCCGGTCGCTTACCGTTTCAAGATGCGTCTTGAATGGCCGCTTTAAAGGGGCCTTAATGAGCTTGAGGGAAATGGAGGATAACTTCATTGCCATTCCCCCATCTCCTTCTTCAGTTCCCGTCTCAGAAGCTTGCTTGCTCCATTCCGGGGAAGCTCCTTACAAAATATCACGTTCCGGGGAATCTTATAGGATGCCAAATACTCCTTGCAATATTCGAGCAGTTCGCTCTCACCTAGCTCTGCACCTTGATGCAGGACAACAAAAGCAAGCGGGACCTGTCCCCATTTTTCATCTTCTGTCCCCGTCACTCCCGCTTCGAACACATCGGGGTGCGTACTAAGGACATTTTCAATCTCGGCCGGGTAGACATTTTCACCGCCGGAAATGATTAAATCCGAGCGTCGGTCAAGCACATATAAAAAACCTTCCTCATCGAGATAACCAAGATCCCCAGTATAAAGCCATCCATCGGTAATGGCCTGCTGTGTAGCATCCATCCGATTAAAATAGCCTTTCGTCACATTCGGACCCGATACCACGATTTCCCCCACTGCACCCGGTTCACACATCGTGCCGTCTTTCTCAATCCGTAACTGCGAGGGAAACAAAGGCTTTCCCGCAGAGCCGATTTTTGTCATGCTATATTCCGGTGCCAGCGTCACAATCTGTGAAGACGTTTCGGTCATCCCATATGTTTGATAGACGGGAATCCCTTTCTCCTTACATACCTCAAGCAAATGGACGGGTGCAGGGCCGCCGCCTAACAGGAAACAGCGGAAGGTTTTTGGATAGCTTGTTCCCTTCATATCCTGCACCATCCTATTCAGCATCGCCGTCACGACCGAAATGATTGTCACGCCATTTTCCTGGATGCTCCGGTTTGCTTCCCGTTCATCGAAACGTTCCGCCAAAACGACTTTCATGCCATAAATCACATTTTTCATCAAGATGGATAAACCGCTAATATGAAAGATCGGAACCGCACAATACCAAGAATCCTCTTCATGCAATCCAAGGTTCAAAACAGACCCTACGGCACTCCACCAATGGTTGCCGAATGTTTGGATCACCCCTTTTGGATTTCCTGTCGTGCCAGATGTATACATGATCGTAGCGGTATCCTCAAGGTAAAACTCTTGAAGTATTCCTGCTGTGCCTTCATCCGGCAATTCTTCCATTAAGTGAAGCTTCAAATCCGGGAGAATCTCACCAATATCAGCCAGTTTGCCGGAGAAGGACCCTTCCGAAACCAGATAGGCAGTTTTGCTGTCCTCGATCTGCCAGGACAGCTCTTTTGCCGTTAGCTTATTATTCAGCATCACAATCTTCACACCCAGATGAAATAGTGCATGGATAACGACAACACCATCGATATGGTTACGGAGCAAAACCGCGCATGAATCGCCAGCTCCCAGACCAATGCTTGAAAGCCTTCCAGCCATCTTCTCCGATAAAGTATACAGTTCAAGAAAGCTATACGTATGACCTTCAAACTCAATTGCCGGGCGATCCGGTGAAAGATGCGCCCGATTTTTCAGCCAGTTCGGCAACTTTTCTTCTGCCATTGCTGCTTCCCCTCTTCCTTTTTGATATAGAAAACAGCCCGGCGATTTTCCGCCAAGCTGTCAGTCTCATCGATTCACGCGTTTCATTAAGGGAAACGAGGGAATTGCCCAAAGTCCGGAGTGCGTTTTTCTTTGAATGCATCGCGGCCTTCTTTTGCTTCTTCTGTTGTATAGTATAAAAGTGTAGCGTCACCAGCCAATTGCTGAAGACCTGCAAGGCCATCCGTGTCAGCGTTCATTGCCGCTTTCAGGAAACGAAGTGCAGTCGGGCTCTTCTCTAGCATTTCTTCACACCATTTAACCGTTTCCGCTTCTAATTGGTCTAAAGGCACGACCGTGTTGACCAATCCCATATCCAATGCTTCCTGTGCATTGTATTGACGGCATAGGTACCAGATTTCGCGCGCCTTTTTATGACCCACGATACGTGCAAGGTAGCCAGAACCATAACCAGCATCAAAGCTTCCTACATTCGGTCCAGTTTGTCCGAAAATTGCATTGTCAGCAGCAATCGTCAAGTCACATACCACGTTCAAGACATTACCTCCGCCAATTGCATATCCTGCCACCATGGCTACGACCGGTTTTGGAATGACGCGGATCAAACGTTGCAAATCAAGAACATTTAGACGCGGAATGTTATCTTCACCCACATATCCGCCATTTCCGCGGACTTTTTGGTCTCCGCCTGAACAGAATGCTTTGCCGCCTACACCTGTTAAAATAATGACACCAATGCTGGAATCATCACGCGCCCTTGCAAATGCATCAATCATTTCAGCAGTCGTTTTTGGCGTGAATGCATTATGTACATGCGGTCGATTGATGGACACTTTCGCAATCCCGTTATATTTTTCATATAAAATCTCATCATATTCACGTATTGTTTCCCATTGAATCGTCACATTAATTCCTCCTTATATTTCGCTTTAAAAACTCACTTATTATTTTACCAAACTTTTCTCCAACTTCCACATGAATCGCATGTCCCGCATCATTTATTATTTTCCATTCGGCGCGCTTCAGCTTTTTTTTCATCGAGTCCGCTATTCGACAAAACTTATGGTCAAGTTCACCGGTTACAAGGAGCACCGGGAAATCAAGGGTTTGCAGTTGTTCCCAGTAAGAAGCCTGACTGCCGGTCCCCATGCCAAGAAGGCTATTGGAAAGGCCGGCAGGGTCATTTGCCAACCGCTGCTCCCGAATGGCTGACCTGGTTTTGGCCGACAACCGTTTTTGGCTTTCAAACAGCGGGATGTTTTCCCATTGATCCACAAACTCTTCCATGCCATTTGCAAGAATCCGTTCGGCAAGCCTCCGATCATTTCCCCTTCGGATTTCCCGTTCCTCTTCTGTTAAAAGACCTGGTGAAGCACTCTCCAGTATCAATGTATCAACATATTCAGGATACAAACAGGCAAATCCCAATCCGAGCCTTCCGCCCATCGAGTATCCAAGAATATGGGCTTTCGGGAAATGTAACACATCCAAAATATACTTGATATCCTCAGCCACATTTTCCAGCTCATACCTTCGATAGTCGGCTGGTGATGCAGACATGCCATGTCCGATGATGTCGACCATGATTAGCGTATACCTGTCACTCAGTAGCGGGATGAGAAATTCCCATGTATCCCGATTTCCCGTAAATCCATGCAAAAGAACAAGAGGATCCCCATTTCCCGTTATTTCAACAGCATAATTGACATCCTTGCTGACAATATTCATGATATTTCCCTGTCTAACACCATTTTTATTTCCTGGGAAACAAAGCTCCACAAATTTCGATGCTTTTGTAAATTGGACTCTCTTTCTGTCGGTACTTCGATGATTTTCAGACCTTGAATTTCGAACGACTCTGTAAATACCTTCTCGAACTCATCCCAATTTTGCACCTTGTTGTATTTACCACCATAAAGCTGGGCAGTATGTGAAAAATCAAGCCCATGAGGCGTGCCGAATAGCGTTTCGAAATGTTCCCTCTCATTCGCCTGCGGCAAGAAGGAAAAAATGCCGCCGCCATCATTATTAACCAGCAAAATCGTGATATTTTGTTTTTGAAGTTTTGCTGCAAGCAAGCCATTCATATCATGGAAAAAGCTTAAATCCCCGATTGCCAGCACTGTATTTTTCGATACCGTGCTCACGCCAAGTGCAGTGGAAACGACACCATCGATGCCATTCGCCCCACGATTGGCAATGGTTTGGATTCCCTTTCCATTATTCAAAAAGAAAGTATCCAAATCACGTATAGGCATACTATTCCCGACAAATAACGTCGACTCCAATGGCATCATATCAGCAAGCAAAGCGAACAGCTTGCCTTCGCTTAACTCCGCTTCATCCCTGACGGAGGCTAAGGCATCCTTCGTCGCCCCGTTGACGGTTTGCCATAAGCGAAGCCATTCATCATCAGGGGAAGAAGTAATGCTTTCAGCTATTCCCAGACAAAAATCTTTCTCTTCGCTGTAAATCATATTCGTTGCCAAACCGGCTGGTTCGCGCCAGCCTGCTCCGCCATCGACGACCAAAGTAATCGCCTGTTTTTGTTTTTTCATGAATAACAATAACGGTTTAGAAACAGGCATTGCCCCGAATCGCAAGATCACTTCCGGCCTGAACGCCGCTTTTGCCGTTTCATCGCGCAGAAACGTATCGTACGCATCAATGATGACGGCTTTATCATGACTTCCGCTCCTTAACTGTGAAAGGGGATCAGCCAGTACCGGAAAAGCAAGTTTTTTCGCTAATGCGACTATGGCTTCCTTCATCTCTGGATGCGGTAATTCGCCACATACAATGATACCTTGCTTAGCTTTTGACAATGTAGTTGCAACCGCTTCTAATTGTGATGCGGACAATGACCGTTCTCCACTGTCAATCAAAACTGCAGGCGTCCTTTTAGTTTGCCGGTACTCCTTTGCTTGCTCCAGGTCCGGAATCAATGGTTCCCGAAGCGGGAAATTCAAATGTACAGGCCCTGCCGGTTCAGCGGCCGCAGTAGCCACTGCCCTTGCACCGACCGTTCTGGCATACCGCATCATCCCATCCGTGCTTTCAGGAAGTGCCATTTCGACAAACCATTTTACATGTCTCCCGTAAAGGTGTATCTGATCGATCGCCTGCGGGGCTCCGACATCTCGCAATTCATGCGGACGGTCAGCGGTAAGTACAATAAGCGGCACTCTTGAATAGAAAGCCTCGATGACGGCTGGGTAATAGTTTGCAGCGGCTGTACCGGACGTACAAAGAAGTCCGACAGGTTCTTTTAAGGCCTTAGCCAAACCAAGGGCAAAAAAAGCAGCCGAACGCTCATCCACATTAATATGAATTTCGATATCAGGATGTTCCACTAGCAGCAAAGCCAGTGGTGTGGATCGTGAACCTGGGCTCACCACCACATGCTTCACCTCATTTTGTGCAAGCTCATCGACGAATGAAGCAGCATACGCTGTCAATGCATCTCGGTCATTCATTAAGATTTCCTCCTAAAGCACTTAACATCGGATTGAATTTAATCCCCGTTTCCCGGAATTCACTTTCGGGTGTCGAATCTTCCACTACTCCGCATCCGGCAAAGAGCGATGCCTCATTGTTCTGTATCAGGGCAGAACGTATCCCTACAGCGAATTCCCCGTTCCCATACGTATCCACCCAGCCTAAAGGACCCGCATAAAATCCGCGTTCCAGACCTTCCAATTCCCGAATTCGGACAACAGCCTTTTCTTTTGGAAGTCCGCCCATGGCAGGTGTGGGATGGAGGTTCTCGACAAATTCAAAAATCGTGACACCTTTCTTGGATATACCGCGAACCGGTGTGTACAAATGCTGGATATGACGGTTTTTCATAAGTGTCGGTCCGGCTGGGACCATCACCTTTTCGCATACAGAATCAAAAGCATTGGATATCATCGACACGACATATTGATGCTCTTGTAAATTCTTTTGGTCATGAAGCAATTCTTCACCAAGACAAACATCTTCTTGCTCATCTTTCCCTCGCCGCATCGATCCGGCAAGGCAGGTAGAAAAAACTTCATTTCCCTGTTTCTTAATCAAACGTTCGGGAGTGGCACCGACAAAACAGTCACCACCAGCCTCCAAACTGAAAATATAACTCAATGGCTGCTCAGCAATCAATTGTTCAAGCACTTTCCCTGAATCGATGGAACGTTCAAAACCAAGTCGAAGCTCCCTTGCCAAAACAATCTTGTCGAGATCTGTCGTCTTGATTTCCTGTACAGCCTCTGCGACCGTCCGCTTCCATTCCTCAGGTTCGACTTCCCTCTGCATAACAAGGGAATTTGCACCCAATCCATTGCCATCCAAGCTTTCGAAGAGGAAAGCTTCCCGTTCATTTATCATATCTATGAAGAGTTTTTCTGAATCATCAGGCGAACAAAGTAAGTTTGTCGTTAAGTAAGCTTGTTTCCCCACTATTGACAGCATGAAGGCAGGTATATAAAACAGATTGTCCCCGAACTGATTCCAAAGGAGCGTACTGTCAGTTTCATAATCAAAAGAAAAGCCCCCAAACAGTAAAGGACCTGTCGCTTCTACATCGGTCACTCCTGTTTTGACAGCATCATTCTGCAGTTTGATCCAGCTCTTTTCGACTTCTCTATAACGTTTGGCATTCGATGCCGCTTTGAGTTTCTTAACATTGCCTAAACCGGTGATGGTTATTTCCTTTGCAGGGTCCTCCCAGAAAAAGCGTTCACCTGCATACCGTTCTCTTCCAGCTTGATAAAATGAAAGGGGGCTGTTGCATTTAATCTTCTTAATATGACTGAATAGAACTTGATCATTCAAGTCCTTCGCCTTTTGTATAGCTGAAGCCAGTCCCTGAAACTGTTCAGTTTCCTCTGAGATAGCCAAAAAAATCCCCCCAAATGTACATTTTAAAAGCTATTTAACCTATTTAAAGATACACCTCCCTTGAACCTCATGTCAATAAAACGCCCCTTTACCGAACGATTCTTCCCTGCTTTTTTCCTTATTATATGAATCTTAGCGAATGTAGAGAAATACCCTTGATTTTGGAAATGAATCACCCATGAATTTCAATTACACCCATACCCACTTTTCCTGCATTTATTAGGATAACCTTTTGTGCAACATTTCAATATTTGTTATAATTTCGAGAGAACCAATAATGATTTTGAGGAGAGAAATAATGCAAACAGAATACGACGGACTTCCCCTTAAACGGACCTGGAAGATTTGGTGGGAGTTAATTCGTCCACATACACTAACCGCAGCTTTTGTCCCAGTCTTACTTGGAACTGTGATTGCACTTTTGGAAGATGGAGTGAATTGGTTACTATTCGCTGCCATGATGGTTGCAAGTATCCTGATTCAAGCTGCAACCAATTTATTCAATGAATACTATGATTTCAAGAGAGGCCTGGATACGGAGGAATCCGTAGGCATCGGAGGCGGGATCGTCCGTCATGGGATGACCCCCAGACTAATCATGAACTTGGCCCTTGGCATGTATGCCATCGCCTTGATCATTGGAATCTATATCTGTGCCGCATCGTCTTGGTGGCTAGCTGCAGTAGGCCTCGTTTGCATGCTTGTCGGCTATCTTTATACAGGCGGTCCCCTGCCCATTTCATATACACCGTTCGGGGAACTTTTTTCTGGATTGTTCATGGGCTTTTTGATAATCCTGATCGCCTTTTTCATTCAAACCGGTGATGTTTCTTCAACAGCCATCTTAATTGCCATTCCAAGTGGGATACTGGTAGGGCTGATCAACTTATCCAATAACCTCCGGGATCATGATGGGGATAAGGCACATGGCCGCAAAACGATGCCAGTCGTGATGGGCAGGAAAAACGCCCTGACATTCATGGCAATCATGTTCGCTTTCTCTTATCTATGGCTTGTTGGGCTCGTTCTTACCGGAAGCGTTACGGCTTGGATTCTCCTTGCCTTCCTTAGCATACCGAAGGCAATGGCCGCAATAAAAGGCTTCGTAGGTAAAACACAGCCGATCACGATGGTGCCGGCAATGAAAGCCACTGCCCAAACGAACACCTTCTTTGGCTTACTCATGGCCATTGGATTATTCATCAGCTATCTTATATAGTCTTCGGGGACTGAGCCCATCCGCTCAGTCCTTTTTTCTATCTTCCGTTCCATATTGTTTTCCTATACTCCGATTCGGGTAATAGATAATACAACCACCTTACCAATATAAAAAGAGATTTGGACTTTAGTTTAGAAGGAGTGAATTGGATATGGCAACGAAACAACAAACGCAAAAATTTAAAAAAGAACTGCTTCAGGAAAAAAATGAGCTATGTAATAGAATTCAAAATGATGAACAATCCGTTCTGGATAAAAGCCAGACGGAATCCGTAGGTGAATTATCATCCTATGATAATCATCCTGCAGACCTAGGGACCGAATTATTCGAGATGGAACGTAATCAAGCACTCGATGAGCATGCACAATCCGAAATGGAGAAAATAGAAGAAGCTTTGAAAGCCATGGAAGAAGGATCGTATGGCCATTGTAAAACCTGCAATAAGGAAATCCCCATCGAGAGGCTTGAAGCGATCCCAAGCACCCTCTACTGTGTCGAGCATTCCCCAGAACGAACGCTTTCACAAGACAGGCCAGTGGAAGAGGATATACTGATTCCATCCAAGGGTGATCATTTTGAAAATCGTCATGGAATCGAAATGGCAGCTAAAGAAGATAGCTTTGGTGAAGTGGCCAAATTCGGTACATCAGAAACGCCATCTGATTATACCGGTGATCATGACAATTACAATGATCTTTATAAAAACGAGGATGAAACGGATGGATTTCCTGAAGACTATGAAGGATTTGCAGCAAATGATATCGAAGGAAAAACGAGAGTGGATATACCGAACAAAAAGCAAAAGGAATATGAAGATACCCTGAAAGAAGAAAATATAGAATCCCAACTTGTAGACATTCCCTATAAACAAAAAGATGGTTATATCAAGGAAAATAAATAAAAAAAAGAAGCATACATGAATGTATGCTTCCTTTTTTGTTATGACCCGTACGGGATTCGAACCCGTGTTACCGCCGTGAAAGGGCGGTGTCTTAACCGCTTGACCAACGGGCCAACTGGCGGAGAAGGAGGGATTTGAACCCTCGCGCCGCTCGCGCGACCTACACCCTTAGCAGGGGCGCCTCTTCAGCCTCTTGAGTACTTCCCCATGGCTCCGCAGGTAGGACTCGAACCTACGACCGTTCGGTTAACAGCCGAATGCTCTACCACTGAGCTACTGCGGAACAATATGAATATGGTGGGCCTAAATGGACTCGAACCATCGACCTCACGCTTATCAGGCGTGCGCTCTAACCAGCTGAGCTATAGGCCCATATTTGGAGCGGGTGAAGGGAATCGAACCCTCATCATCAGCTTGGAAGGCTGAGGTTTTACCACTAAACTACACCCGCGAAATGGGGCGACTGATGGGAATCGAACCCACGAATGCCTGAACCACAATCAGGTGCGTTAACCACTTCGCCACAATCGCCGTAATTTTGTAAGATATGGTGGCTCAGGACGGAATCGAACCGCCGACACAAGGATTTTCAGTCCTTTGCTCTACCGACTGAGCTACTGAGCCACATATGTATTCAATTTAAATAATGGCGGTCCCGACGGGAATCGAACCCGCGATCTCCTGCGTGACAGGCAGGCATGTTAACCGCTACACCACGGGACCTAATAATTGCGGGGACAGGATTTGAACCTGCGACCTTCGGGTTATGAGCCCGACGAGCTACCGGACTGCTCCACCCCGCGACGGTAATAATGAAACGATTAGCATCAAGCTTTCGTGAATATTGTTTCGTCCGCATCCTTTATGTAAGGTTGTTTTAAAACAACTTGCTGCTTTTAGAAAAAATGGAGGAGGTAGAGGGATTCGAACCCCCGCGGGATTTGACTCCCCTGTCGGTTTTCAAGACCGATCCCTTCAGCCGAACTTGGGTATACCTCCACGGCTTTTAAAAAATGAATATGGTGGACCTTGTAGGACTCGAACCTACGACCGGACGGTTATGAGCCGTCTGCTCTAACCAGCTGAGCTAAAGGTCCTTATATTTATTGGTAGCGGCGGAGGGGATCGAACCCCCGACCTCACGGGTATGAACCGTACGCTCTAGCCAGCTGAGCTACACCGCCAATATAATATAAGTTTCTGATTGAAAAATGGTGGAGCCTAGCGGGATCGAACCGCTGACCTCCTGCGTGCAAGGCAGGCGCTCTCCCAGCTGAGCTAAGGCCCCATTCATTAAAAATCACGTGGTCGGGAAGACAGGATTCGAACCTGCGACCCCTTGGTCCCAAACCAAGTGCTCTACCAAGCTGAGCTACTTCCCGCAATAAAAACATGGTGCGCCCGGCGGGAGTCGAACCTACAACCTTCTGATTCGTAGTCAGATGCTCTATCCAATTGAGCTACGGGCGCATATTATGATGGTGCCGAGGACCGGAATCGAACCGGTACGGTAGTCACCTACCGCAGGATTTTAAGTCCTGTGCGTCTGCCAGTTCCGCCACCCCGGCACATACGAAAAGTGGAGCGGAAGACGGGATTCGAACCCGCGACCCCAACCTTGGCAAGGTTGTATTCTACCACTGAACTACTTCCGCATGAAAGATGCGGGTGAAGGGACTTGAACCCCCACGCCTTGCGGCGCCAGATCCTAAGTCTGGTGCGTCTGCCAATTCCGCCACACCCGCATATAAATGGTGAGCCATGAAGGATTCGAACCTTCGACCCTCTGATTAAAAGTCAGATGCTCTACCAACTGAGCTAATGGCTCGTGCTTGTACTATCTTAAAAAGTGGTGCCGGCAAGAGGACTTGAACCCCCAACCTACTGATTACAAGTCAGTTGCTCTACCAGTTGAGCTACACCGGCAGGTGTAAAATGGTGGAGGATGACGGGATCGAACCGCCGACCCTCTGCTTGTAAGGCAGATGCTCTCCCAGCTGAGCTAATCCTCCATATGAAACCTGCTTGGCGACGTCCTACTCTCACAGGGGGAAACCCCCAACTACCATCGGCGCTGAAGAGCTTAACTGCCGTGTTCGGAATGGGAACGGGTGTGACCTCTTCGCTATCGTCACCAAACAATGTTAACATTTTTTCAAGACATATATTATTATAACGTCTTTTTGAGAAAATGCAAGAAGAAATTTTCATTCCTTCAAAACTAGATAATAAGAAGGTATTTCATTTTTTAAAAAGCGTTGGTTAAGTCCTCGATCTATTAGTATCAGTCAGCTCCACATGTCACCATGCTTCCACCTCTGACCTATCAACCTGATCATCTTTCAGGGATCTTACTAGCTTGCGCCATGGGAAATCTCATCTTGAGGGGGGCTTCATGCTTAGATGCTTTCAGCACTTATCCCGTCCGCACGTAGCTACCCAGCTATGCCTTTGGCAAGACAACTGGTACACCAGCGGTGCGTCCATCCCGGTCCTCTCGTACTAAGGACAGCTCCTCTCAAATTTCCTGCGCCCGCGACGGATAGGGACCGAACTGTCTCACGACGTTCTGAACCCAGCTCGCGTACCGCTTTAATGGGCGAACAGCCCAACCCTTGGGACCGACTACAGCCCCAGGATGCGATGAGCCGACATCGAGGTGCCAAACCTCCCCGTCGATGTGGACTCTTGGGGGAGATAAGCCTGTTATCCCCGGGGTAGCTTTTATCCGTTGAGCGATGGCCCTTCCATGCGGAACCACCGGATCACTAAGCCCGACTTTCGTCCCTGCTCGACTTGTAGGTCTCGCAGTCAAGCTCCCTTGTGCCTTTACACTCTACGAATGATTTCCAACCATTCTGAGGGAACCTTTGGGCGCCTCCGTTACTCTTTAGGAGGCGACCGCCCCAGTCAAACTGCCCACCTGACACTGTCTCCCACCCCGATAAGGGGCGCGGGTTAGAATTTCAATACAGCCAGGGTAGTATCCCACCAACGCCTCCACCGAAGCTGGCGCTCCGGCTTCTCAGGCTCCTACCTATCCTGTACAAGCTGTACCAAAATTCAATATCAGGCTGCAGTAAAGCTCCACGGGGTCTTTCCGTCCTGTCGCGGGTAACCTGCATCTTCACAGGTACTATAATTTCACCGAGTCTCTCGTTGAGACAGTGCCCAGATCGTTACACCTTTCGTGCGGGTCGGAACTTACCCGACAAGGAATTTCGCTACCTTAGGACCGTTATAGTTACGGCCGCCGTTTACTGGGGCTTCGGTTCAAAGCTTCGCTTGCGCTAACCTCTCCCCTTAACCTTCCAGCACCGGGCAGGTGTCAGCCCCTATACTTCGCCTTGCGGCTTCGCAGAGACCTGTGTTTTTGCTAAACAGTCGCCTGGGCCTATTCACTGCGGCTTTTCTGGGCTATTCACCCTAAAAAGCACCCCTTCTCCCGAAGTTACGGGGTCATTTTGCCGAGTTCCTTAACGAGAGTTCTCTCGCACACCTTAGGATTCTCTCCTCGCCTACCTGTGTCGGTTTGCGGTACGGGCACCTTACATCTCACTAGAGGCTTTTCTTGGCAGCGTGGAATCAGGAACTTCGGTACTATATTTCCCTCGCCATCACAGCTCCGCCTTAATGGAAACGGGATTTGCCTCGTTTCCGGCCTAACTGCTTGGACGCGCATATCCAACAGCGCGCTTACCCTATCCTTCTGCGTCCCCCCATCGTTCAAACGATGTATAGGTGGTACAGGAATATCAACCTGTTGTCCATCGCCTACGCCTTTCGGCCTCGGCTTAGGTCCCGACTAACCCTGAGCGGACGAGCCTTCCTCAGGAAACCTTAGGCATTCGGTGGAAGGGATTCTCACC
>NZ_CP175708.1:5010000-5582479 GCF_046715815.1 Peribacillus sp. S4
CCACCTACGTATTACCGCGGCTGCTGGCACGTAGTTAGCCGTGGCTTTCTGGTTAGGTACCGTCAAGGTACCAGCAGTTACTCTGGTACTTGTTCTTCCCTAACAACAGAACTTTACGACCCGAAGGCCTTCTTCGTTCACGCGGCGTTGCTCCGTCAGACTTTCGTCCATTGCGGAAGATTCCCTACTGCTGCCTCCCGTAGGAGTCTGGGCCGTGTCTCAGTCCCAGTGTGGCCGATCACCCTCTCAGGTCGGCTACGCATCGTCGCCTTGGTGAGCCATTACCTCACCAACTAGCTAATGCGCCGCGGGCCCATCTATAAGTGACAGCGTAAACCGTCTTTCCATCTTCTCTCATGCGAGAAAAGAACGTATCCGGTATTAGCTCCGGTTTCCCGAAGTTATCCCAGTCTTATAGGCAGGTTGCCCACGTGTTACTCACCCGTCCGCCGCTAATCTCAGGGAGCAAGCTCCCGTCGATTCGCTCGACTTGCATGTATTAGGCACGCCGCCAGCGTTCGTCCTGAGCCAGGATCAAACTCTCCGAAGAAATGTTTGACTTGCTCATTTGCTTTTTTGATAGTGTGTGCTCACTTAAAATTTAACGTTGGCGCTTTGTTTTGTTCAGTTTTCAAAGAGCAATTTCAATGTCGTTTCTCTCAGAAGCGACCTCTATAATGTAACACATTCTGTCACGTTTCGTCAACAACTTTTTTAAAATCTTTTTTAACAACTTGTTAGCTGTTTAAGTTGCTGTCTTAGCGACAAGAAATAATATACCATGTACTAAAAATGTTTGCAATACGTTTTTTAAAACTTTTTTCAAAAAAAACATTTTCACCTATTTCCTTCTATATATTCTTTACATCATCACACCCCTCCCCTACATCCGGGCCATGCCCATGTTTTATGAATAAACGAAGCATATTTCCAAAGAAACACAAATAGTCATATATAGATATCTTTTTTCCATGAGGTGAAGCAATGAATCTGCCATTAATCGGATTACTCATTTCCTACAGTATGGCCCTTTACTTATTCAGTACCGCTTTTTATGAAGCCATCAAGTTCAGCAGAGAAAAAGGCAAGGTGAATGGTACGACGTTTTTATTCAGCTTTACTTTCGCTTTAATTTTCACACGGATCACCTATTTGTTTCACCCATATTAGATAAAAGCAGTAAGTCGGGAGACTTACTGCTTTTATACGGAGACTTGCCCCTCTTTATGTTCCTTGCTTTTCTTTTCATCCTTTAAGAACATCATCAAACCACCCAATATGATGGTACCTCCAAGGACCTGCGTCCAGAGTATCGGTTCATCTAATATGAAGTAAGCCAGAATTGTCGCTCCCACCGGTTCAAGCAATATTCCCATCGAAAGCGTCGATGTGCTTAACCATTTTAGTGACCAATTGAATAAAGAATGTCCTAATAAAGTCGGGAAAATGGCAAGCAAAACGAAATAGATCCAATCGGAAGCAGGATAAGGCGCCAATGCCTCTCCCTTGAAGATCACATAAAAAAACAAGGCGACGGCGCTGATTGCATACACGACAAATGTATATGTTATAGAAGAGATGCGTTTTCGGACATTTTGACCAAACAGTAAATATCCGGTTACGAGCGCACATGCGACAAGCGAAAGAATATCTCCCCAAAGCGCCATGCCGCTGATTCTCAAATCACCCCAGCTAATGACAAGGCTGCCTGCTATCGCAATGATGCCGCTAAATATTGCCTTCACTGAAAATCTTTCTTTAAAAAACAGGTAGGCTCCGGCAAAAGCGAATAAAGGCTGGAGGGTTACAAGGACGGTTGAACTTGCGACCGATGTGTAATTAAGCGATTCAAACCATAAGATAAAATGAAAAGCCAAAAACACTCCTGCCGCAATCGAATACAGCCAATCCTTTTTTTCAATGAATTTAAGTTCATGACGGTATTTCACCATGAAAACCGGCAACATAAGAAGGACGGTAAATAATAAACGGTAAAAGGCGATAACACCCGATGGAGCGGTCGCCAATTTAACAAGGATGGCCGAAAACGATACGGATGCCACGCCGATTGCCAACGCTACATAGGGATTCACTTTTGGCATTTGCACTTAGAATTCCTCCTTTCAACGGAATTACGTTACATAGAACTCTATTCTACTATGTTAAAATTATTAGGGTAGTTTTTTTTGAAAAACGGGTATATGGCAACAGACGATTTTATTCTTTGATAATAATTCGGAAGTGGTGAAACAAAATGGAATGGACATTCGACCCTCAATCGGAACTGCAAATCCTAATCAAATTGGGGATTTCAGCTCTACTTGGACTAATTATCGGCCTAGAGCGAGAAATGAAACGAAAACCCGTTGGATTAAAAACAAGCCTGGTCATTTCAATCGTCAGCTGTTTATTAACGATCGTTTCCATGGAATCCGCTTATAAATTCCCGGGTAGCGAAGACGTTAATATCACAATGGACCCCTTGCGTCTTGCGGCCCAGATCGTTTCCGGCGTCGGTTTTATAGGTGCTGGCGTCATTCTCCGGCGTGACAACAACAGCATATCCGGTTTAACGACAGCTGCCATCATCTGGGGAGCGGCGGGAATAGGGATTGCCGTTGGAGCTGGTTTTTTCCTCGAGGCCATAGCCGGCGTCATCTTATTGATCATTAGTGTGGAATTGGTGCCTGCAATCGTCACCTGGCTCGGACCGATGAAGTTACGGCAAAAAGAAATCTTTCTGCAGCTGGTCGTACAAAATAAAGATGACATTGCAATCGTACTGAAAAAAATCAAAGACGAAAAAATATTCATCAAAAATCTCAGAATCAAAGATGTGGCAAATGACAACCACCTTTTGACCCTTAAAGTTCTGGTCGATCACAAAGTCAGAACATCGGAAGTGTATTACACCGTCTCCAATCTTAAGGAAATTGCACGGGTGGAAATCGAAAATGTATAAAATTAAAGGCCGTTTGACTGCACTCAAACAGTTCATAAAAGGGGTTGGGAATTAAACATTCCGAACCCCTTTTGAAATTCTCCTTAACTTTCCTCCATACCTATACGAGTACACTCCGTTAAACCATTTTTGCCCCCTTGGCAAGTCCAGTTGGGCATCAATAAATGGCTAAGTCTTGCCTGCTTAAACCAATCGAAACTTCCACAATCCTCAGTTTTTATCTCCAGCACCAGAATCTAACACCTATATATGGACATTTACTATCCATCCATCGGTCAGGGAGGAAGTCTAGTGTTACGTGACTTCACTGTGGCCAAATCCATTATTCATCTAAGGGTCCACTCTATACATTTATTATAATTACAAAATGACCAAACCGATATCCTGCTCTATTCGTTTATATATAGTGAAAGGACGAACTCCTGCTTGACTTAAACATTTTAAAGGAAGGTGGTCAGGACAAACAGCAT
This sequence comes from Peribacillus sp. S4, assembly GCF_046715815.1. Classification (NCBI taxonomy): domain Bacteria; kingdom Bacillati; phylum Bacillota; class Bacilli; order Caryophanales; family Bacillaceae; genus Peribacillus; species Peribacillus sp. S4. Next base: position 5,013,433 of record NZ_CP175708.1, read on the forward strand.
GATATTGACAGGGATATTAACCATTATCAAGAAAATAATTTCCCGAGGTGAGTGATGTTTAAAAAAATGAAGGTAAAAAGTATATGGATATCCTTACTATTTGTGTTTTTCATACCAAATGTATTAGGTGCTTCTTCTATTGAAAGTAAAAGCCCAGAGTTGGCGACAGGCTTTGACACCCACATCACCAACAATTCCCTTGCCGTAAGCCCGGATGAACAAATAGCGATTGTCTCGGATAGCCGTGAACAATCCATCCTGGTCTATGATCTTACCAAAGGCAAGTTGCGTAAAAAGATCGACGGCTTCGGTTCACCGAGAAACATCGTGTTTATTGATGGCGGCTCAGAGTTTATCGTCTCTGATAGTACTCTCGGTACGATTCGTTTTTACAGCTTAAAAAACTTCACCTTGAAAGATGAAGTTGTCGTTGGTCCAGGTGCATTCGGGACCGCTGTCAGTCCGGATGGCAAGACATTGTATGTGAACAATCAAGCACACAATTCCGTCACGATTGTGGATCTGGAAAAACGAAAACCGATTGACGTCATTACCGGTTTCGCCCAACCAAGGCAAGGCATTAAAGTCTCTTCGGACGGAAAATATATCTTTGTCACGAACTTTCAAGGAGATAAAGTGTCTATCGTTGATGCCGCCACCAAAAAAATCATTCGTGAAATAACAGGGTTCTCCAGTATTCGCGGAATCTCGATTACCGCTGATGGAGGAACATTATATGCAGCCAACAGCGGACGCAACAGCATTTCCGCAGTGGATACGCTAGATGGTACTATAAAGGGTGAAATCAAAGTGGGACGCGAGCCATATGGCGCCGCTCTATCTCCTGATGATAAACTCCTTTTCGCAAGCAACAAAGCTGATCATACGATTAACGTGATCAATGTCGCTGATCACCGCGTAGTTAAGACAATCGGGGGGTTCAAAGAACCTAGGCAAGCAATCGTCTTTAGCCAGGATGGGGATCAGGCTTATGTATTAAACCGGGATCTCTCCATTGCACGTGTTGATGTTAAAACATACACCATCACGGATATAATTCAGGATAAGTAAAAAAATATAAGCTTAAAATACTAGAATCTGATGAAGCACGTGATAAATGAAAATGAACCCAGAGATGGATTAACATGAAATCTTTTGCGGCAGGTCTTTTACATCCAATCGTATAAACAAAAAATCTGTAGCTACGTGATTCATCGCGTCTCTAGTCTGATCCGTTTGACTGTCCTCAAACGGATTTTTTATCATTTTTGCAAAAATCTTATATTTTATATTGACTTTTCACCAAAATCCGATAAAATAATTATTGTACCTCAATTCGGGGCATTAGCTCAGCTGGGAGAGCGCTACGCTGGCAGCGTAGAGGTCAGCGGTTCGATCCCGCTATGCTCCATTTCCGAAAACCCTTGATATATCAAGGGTTTTTTCTTTTTGTCAATTTGTCCACCACTGCCCCCTAATATTTCTTCAATCACTGCGATAAAATTTTCATGCTTTTTTTAAACGTAATGTATGGGCCTTTTCCTCTCTCATGGTCGGAACATATTTTTGCTTTTATAATAAAAAACCTACCTCCTTTAAGGAAGCAGGCGTACAAATACATCGAAATAACTAATAGATTAACAAATTAACAATCCTTCAGGACACTAGATGCGATAAGCTGTCCTAGTCTTCGTATTCCCTCGATCATTTCTTTCTCATCGGCATAACTGAACGAGAGTCGGAGAAACTCAGTTCCATCGTTTTGATCCAAGAAAAAGTATTTCCCTGGAACATATGAAACACCATTAGCCAGAGCCTGTGATAATAACAGCGATGTATCCACTCCTGGAGTTTTCACCCATACAAAGTAACCGCCATCTGGAACATACCAGGAAACGGATTCTGGAAGGAATTGTTCCATCGAATGGATTAACGCAGTGCATTTAGAACGATACGTATTTTTTAAAAGGTCGAGCCGTTTCTCAAAATCGGTGTTTTCTAAGTATACAGCCATTGAACTTTGAGCAAACGGATGGTCTAAATCTTTTTTAAACCACTCAAAAGCCTTGATGAATTCACTTTCTCCCGCTATCCATCCAATCCGCATTCCTGGCGCAACAACCTTGGATAATGACCCGACTTGGAGGACTCGCCCGCATTTATCAATAGATTTTATTGGTACCGGATTTTCATCGAAGGATAATTCCCCGTATGCATCATCCTCCAGAATGAGGAAATCATACTCGATGGAAAGCTCCAATAAATGCTCCCGGCGCTCATTTGTCATAGTCGTTCCAGTTGGATTTTGAAAAGTTGGGATTGTATATAAAAAACGCGGGAGGGTTTGACCTGTGCGTTTCCTTTCATCCAGCATTTCCTTTAATCGGCATGTTTGGAGTCCCTGTTCATCTATGGGTATACTAATAATCCGTTTCGTATAGTTTTGAAAAATCTCCAAAGCCTCCATGTAGGTGGGAGACTCTACTGCTACAACCGCTTTATCATCAAGAAGAACGCGGGCAATAAGATCAATCCCCTGGCAAGCTCCTGATGTAATCAAAAGCTGTTCTTCCACAACGCAAATTCCACGCTCTGCCAACCTTTTCTGGATTTGCTTCTTTAGTCTTGGAATTCGCGGACTTCCGAGATAATGGAGCGGCAAATCCTGCTCCTCATCAAGAAGTCTGGCTACAGCTTCCTTAAGCTCCTCAGCAGGAACGAGAGCAGGATCAGGATAGCCTGAACTCAAGCGAATACAACCATCTGGCAGATCTGGCATCCATGCACCGGGCGGATCATTCTTAAGTGCCGCTTTAATGTTCTCAGAAAAAAAAGATTCAACATTCACTTCAACCAAACACCTTTCCTTCAATCAAATCTTGATTGATTCTCGCAATCTTTAAAGTTAGCTGCTTATTATAAGATACAAATCATAACCCACTATTAATTTTAAACGTTCTTCTGATGAGGGACAACAATCCCTCTCTTTATATTTTCCAAATTCCGGAGTCCCTCTTACACGTAAAAAATAAAGAAAGGCAGATCGTCCGCCTTTCTTCACTTTGTATTCAACCCATTCCATTTCTTCACCATACGTTTCGGTGCCGCACGTAAATAACCTTCTTGAATTAGAGAGGTCAATTCATCCCAGTCTTCCCTATCCGGATTTTGAATGGAAACCCAACCGTGACGTCCTATATATGGGGTTTTGAAATATTTCTCTTTCTGTAGCAATAATTCTTGAGTTTCTCGATCTGACTTGAATGAAAAGCTGAATCCTTTCTCGCTTTCACCAGAAATCACGAAGGATTTTCCATTGATTTTAAAAGTATTGTGACCGAAACCATCAATATGTTCAACAGCTTCCGGCAGTGCAAGACAGATATTGCGTACATGATCAAGCACGGCTTCCGTGTATCGTGATTCCATGTTTTAATTCACCTATTATCCACTCTATTTTGCATTCACATCGGGTTGATGAATTCCAAAAGTATTGCCTTCGGGATCGATATAGTATCCTTGCCAAGCCATTCCGGGCAGGGCAAATTTGGGCATTGCGAGCTTGCCGCCATTCTCGATAATTTTAGCTTCCGTTAAATCGTAGTGTTCCACGCCAATGGTACACGCAAATGCATTTAACGCTTGGCCTGTTTCCGGCGGAGCACTTTGGCGCTGCATCAAAGCACCATCGATGCCATGTTCATTCTCATTGCCAGTCACTGCTCCAAAGTAAGGCATCCCTGCATAATCACTCCAGTCTTGAAATGACCATCCGAACACCTCTCCATAAAACGCCTTTGCCCGTTCCATGTCATTCACATGAATTTCGAAATGAACTATTCTTCCCATGATTTCCTCCTAAGGTACATATGAATTATCCATTCACTTACATTATTCAGTCTGTGTTCGCTGCCTATTTATTATTATAATTTAAATGGAAATAAATTCAAACAAATTGAAGCTTCATCATACAACCAACCCGGGAACCGCTTTTCAACTTTGAATCCCAAACATTTGCGAAACTATGTGTATATTTTTGTGAAAGCTGGACGATACTGCCAGTAAATCATTCTAGGAGGTTATCAAATGTTTAGATTCGGGAAGAGAAAGCCGCGAAGCAAGGTCGGTAAATTAATCGATAAGCACGGATATACTCAAGAGGAGTTTGTATGTGCGTCAGGAATTTCACGCAATACGATAAGCAGAGTTTGCAGCGATCCAAGGTATGTGCCGTCAGCCGGGGTTTTAAAGAAAATCATGAAGGCGGTTCGAAGTATAGATGCAGGCGCAAAGGCAGATGACTACTTTGATTTGTAAACAAAAAGGCCTGGCTTATGGGCGGGCCTAAATGTATTTTTCAATTCTCGTTCATAATCTCCTATCCATGCTCCCAAAACCCAAGCTTTCCTTTCGGAAATAACCTTCATTCCAACGGCCCCGGCTTTTCAAAGTTCAGCTGAGATTCAACGACATCCCCTGAATTAAAATCCCCCACTTCCATTAGGAGCGGGGGATTTTCTTCATTCTCGGCTGATATGTATTGAGGTTCTTTTGTCCCTTTTAGACAAACCCTGCAGGGATTTCTTTAAACAAGGGCTAGTTATCGATTAGGGACAAAAGGTTATGTATTCCGCTTGAGCTATTTTCGGCCGACCATTTTCTTTATGAACTGAACCACAGGTGACACGATGGATTCATTTACATTCGTAAGGGCATAACCGATCAGACCCAAAATTACCAGGGCCATTATTAATCCTACTATCAATCCCGATGTTTCTCTAAGTTCTTCAAGTACAGCATCCATTCATTATCCTCCCCGGCTTGCCGATGCACTTATTTTTACGGTTTTTCACCGATTTCACGTCTGAAAGCTTGATTATCGTTTTTTCTTCGAACATTGACCGATTCTGTTAAATAAGGTTCATTATAACGCATTGGATGATTATGGTCGAGCTGCCACTTTTAAACGCGTTCATATTAGTCCTAATCACTAATAAAGGCTTTACCTCTAGCGTTTCTCTTTAAGTCAAAAGATAAACCTTCCTTACAACTGCAGAAATGTAAACCTTTTCATTTGTCCAAAACCGACAAAGAAGTGACAGAATTATTGTTTTTTAAGAACATTGAGAATATTGTCGAAAAACCTTAAGCTTAATTTAAGAAATACATCTTCTTAGGGGGTGCGCTTTATATGGAAGCCATTACAAGGGACTTTTTCTTATTTTTATCTAAGAATAACCTGCTTAATAATATTGCTAAAAAAAGCGGAGGAAATTTTGCTGCTGGAAAGATCATTGGGGGAACTGATTTCCAAAGTTCCATTAAATTCATTAAACAACTTAATAATAGCGGCTTGTCGGTTACAGTCGACCATCTTGGGGAATTCGTTGATTCCAAGGAAGTGACTCTGGAACGGACGGCAGAATGCATCGAAACCATCGAAATGATCAGCAGGGAAAAACTTGATTCACAGGTTTCTCTGAAAATGACTTCTTTGGGACTTGATATCGATCATAAACTAGTGATTGAGAATATGACGAAAATTCTTGATACAGCCGAAAAACATAAAGTCATGGTCACGATCGATATGGAAGATGAAGTTCGCTGTCAGGCAACAATCGATATCTTTAGACAGTTCAAAGAAAAATACAGCTGCATAAGTACTGTTCTACAAGCATATTTATTCCGCACAGAGAAGGATTTGGAGGACCTTGGCCAATATAAGCCATTCCTGCGTCTCGTAAAGGGTGCCTATAAGGAATCTCCAGAGGTGGCTTTTCCCGAGAAGAATGATGTCGACGAAAACTATAAAAAGTTGATTAAGCAAAGTCTTCTTAACGGAAATTATACGGCCATTGCCTCACATGATGACAAAATCATCGAATATACAAAAGAGCTGGCCAAGAAATATGACATCCCAAATACACAATTCGAATTCCAAATGCTTTATGGCATGAGGAACAAGACTCAATACGAATTGGTCAAGCAAGGTTACAAAATGCGCGTCTATGTACCATACGGTCTGGATTGGTATGGATACTTCATGAGAAGGCTTGCAGAAAGGCCATCCAATATTGCCTTTGCCTTCAAAGGGATGGTCAGAAGCTAAATATACTTTCAACATTATTAATTGCTACAAAAAATCTATTAAAAGGTGTGATTATCAATGATTTCATATAAACACGAACCATTTGTTGATTTTACAAACGAGGAAAACAAAAAAGCATATCAGGAAGCACTTCAAACTGTTGAGGGCTACTTAGGGCAAGACTACCCTCTTTATATCGGAGCAGAGCAAGTGACGACTGATGAGAAAATCGTTTCATACAACCCTGCAGATAAGCAAGAAGTCATCGGCCGCGTATCGAAAGCGAATAGGGACCTTGCTGAAAAAGCCATGCAGGAAGCTGTTACCGCTTTTGAAAGCTGGAAAAAAGTGAAGCCGGAAATCCGCGCTGACGTTTTGTTCAAAGCGGCTGCCATCATTCGCAGACGCAAGCATGAATTCTCTGCTTTATTGACGAAAGAAGCGGGAAAACCTTGGAATGAGGCTGATGCTGATACAGCGGAAGCAATCGATTTCCTTGAATTCTATGCTCGTCAAATGCTGACTCTTAAAGATGGTGTGCCTGTTCAAAGCCGTCCGGGAGAATTCAACCGCTATGATTACATTCCATTAGGAGTAGGCATCATCATTTCTCCTTGGAACTTCCCATTTGCGATCATGGCAGGTACAGCTGTTGCCGCTATCGTTACCGGGAACACGATCCTGTTGAAACCAGCTTCTACTACTCCTATCGTTGCTGCGAAATTCGTTGAAGTGATGCTTGAAGCAGGCCTTCCAGCAGGTGTGTTGAATTTCGTTCCAGGAAGCGGAGCAGAGGTCGGCGACTACCTGGTCGATCATCCTAAAACACGTTTCATCTCCTTCACAGGTTCACGTGATGTAGGTCTGCGCATTTACAAACGTGCTTCAGAAGTGAACGAAGGCCAAATTTGGCTGAAGCGTGTCATCGCTGAAATGGGCGGAAAAGATACAATCGTCGTCGACAAAGAGGCAGATCTTGAATTGGCTGCTCAATCGATCGTGAAATCTGCATTTGGCTTCTCTGGCCAAAAATGTTCTGCTTGTTCCCGTGCTGTCATCGTTGAAGATGTATATGATCAAGTTTTAGCTCGCGCTGTTGAATTAACAAAACAGCTTACAGTTGGTAATCCTGTAGAAAATCATTTCATGGGACCGGTTATCGATCAAGCTGCTTTTGACAAAATCATGAGCTATATTGAAATCGGGAACGAAGAAGGACGCATTCTGACTGGAGGAGAAGGAGATAGCTCTACAGGCTACTTCGTTCAACCGACAATCGTTGCTGATGTCGATCCGCAAGGCCGCTTGATGCAAGAAGAAATCTTCGGACCAGTCGTTGCCTTCACAAAAGCGAAGGACTTTAACGAAGCACTTGAGATTGCCAATAACACTGAATATGGTTTGACTGGGGCTGTCATTACGACAAATCGCCTTAACATGGAAAAGGCACGCGAAGAATTCCATGTCGGGAACTTGTATTTCAACCGCGGCTGTACTGGTGCAATCGTAGGTTATCAGCCATTCGGCGGGTTCAACATGTCAGGAACTGATTCCAAGGCAGGCGGACCGGACTACTTGCAGCTTCATATGCAAGCAAAAACAACATCCGAAACATTCTGATAATGTTCCATAGAGCAATTTTGAAGATGATTTGAAATCCCTATGGTTTCCGTATCCTCCATTCTGGATACGGAAACCAAAATGAAGTTAAATGGAGGAAGTGACAAATAGGTTGCTTCCTCTTTTAAAACAAAAAATTATATATTTCATCACGAAGGGAGTCTTTTATGGATTACGCATTAATAATTTCGATCAGCATTTACATGGCTGGCATGCTTCTCATCGGTTACTTCGCATACAAAAGGACTTCCAATTTAAATGATTATATGCTGGGCGACCGGGGTCTTGGACCTGCTGTCACTGCATTAAGCGCAGGTGCCGCGGATATGAGCGGTTGGCTTTTAATGGGTATGCCTGGTGCCATGTTCGCAACAGGGCTAAGTTCAATCTGGATTGTAATCGGTCTCACATTAGGAGCCTATATGAACTGGCTGTATGTTGCACCTAGATTGAGAACCTATACGGAAGTCGCCAATAACTCGATTACGATCCCCGCTTTCCTGGAAAATCGTTTTGGCGAGGGCTCACAGATCTTAAGGCTCATTTCGGCTTTGGTTATCCTCGTATTCTTTACCTTTTACGTTTCTTCCGGAATGGTATCCGGCGGAGTCTTATTCCAAAGTACATTTGGCCTTGATTACCATACAGGCCTATGGATCTTAACAGGCGTCACCGTTGCCTATACTTTATTCGGTGGATTCCTGGCAGTAAGCTGGACAGACTTTGTTCAAGGGATCATCATGGTTGTCGCCTTGGTTCTTGTACCGATCGTCACCCTTTTCCATGTTGGCGGTTTCGGTCCTGCGATTGACACGCCACGTTCCATTGATCCTGCTCTGTTGAATATTTTCACGGGGACCAGCTTTTTAGGAATCATCTCATTATTTGCTTGGGGACTGGGTTACTTCGGACAGCCGCATATCATTGTCCGCTTTATGGCAATCAGTTCTATTAAAGAAATCAAGAAAGCCCGTACTATCGGAATGGGCTGGATGATTTTCTCCAGTATCGGTGCCATGCTGACTGGATTCATCGGTATCACGTATTTTCATCAGAACAACCTGAAGTTAGCTGATCCTGAAACGATTTTCATAGAGTTAGGGGAAATACTATTCCACCCGCTTATCACTGGTTTCTTGATTTCGGCGATACTGGCAGCCATCATGAGCACGATTTCTTCGCAGCTTTTGGTTACGGCCAGCTCTTTAACGGAGGATATGTACAAAACTTTCTTCCGTCGTTCCGCTTCAGATAAAGAGCTTGTTTTCCTGGGCAGACTTTCCGTACTGGCCATATCCGTCATAGCGCTCATTCTCTCTTGGGAACAGAATGACACGATCCTTGGACTTGTCGGCTATGCATGGGCTGGATTCGGATCTTCATTCGGTCCATTGGTCATACTGAGCCTCTGCTGGAAACGAATGACAAGATGGGGCGCTTTAGCCGGGATGATCGTTGGTGCCGCTACTGTAATTTTCTGGTCGATGGCAGGATTATCCGATACGCTTTATGAAATGATTCCTGGTTTTGGCGCAAGCTTGATTGCCATCATCCTGGTCAGTCTTCTAACAGCGAAACCATCAAAAGATGTAGAAGCGAAATTCGATGAATTCGAAAAAACTTTAAAACAAAAATAAAACCCCTAAAAGGAACGGTATTTTTTCATATACCGTTCCTTCTTTGTTCTTGCCCCTATACACATCATTAGTTTAAAAGTATTATTAAACTAAGTTGTCATATACTTCAATAAATTGCAGGGGGCCATATATGTCATTAGAAAAAATCCTGACACTCACAAACATCAACGATATAACGGATATGGTCAGCACTTATTTAAAAAAACCAGTCGTCATCGAAAATGACCAATTTTTATTGCTGGCATATAGTTCATATTATATCGAACACTTCGACCAAGCCAATCGGCAAACCATCTTCACAAAGCATTGGCCGATTCCAATCCTGGAAAAATTCATGGATGAGGGCATTGTCGAACAGCTTAAAACAGTGGAGCATCCCTTTAGGGTGAAACAAATCGAGGAAATCGGGTTAAATCAAAGGGTCGTTGTGAGCGCCGTTCATAAAGGACAGGTCTTCGGGTTCATTTGGGTCCAAGAAACGGAAATGATGACTGATTCCGATCTGGAATTTTTACACGAAGTTTCCCATCATATCGGCAAGCTTCTTTATCAGAAAAAACAGATAAACATGAAAAAAGATGAAGAAAAAAATGAGTTTTATCAAAAGGTCATTGACGAAGTCTATCAAACGGAAAACCAAATAAAATGGGAAGCCGCCAATATGAGTCTTCTCATTCCGGAAACCTTCCTTGTCAATGTCTTTACCATCGCTCAATCAGATGCGGAACATTTCGATGAATTAGCGGATACAGTCAGTCTGTTCGCCAATGCGCTGAATCATTTTACCCATGTATTCACAAACCAATTGAAGATCATCGTCCTGATTGGCAGCAACGGAAAAGGGAAAGACCTGCTTACCGATAGCGCCAATGATTTAACGAATACCGTTCTTTCCCAATTCACTGACAAAAAGGTATTCCCGGGAATCGGAAATGAGTACTCTTCGATTCTTCAATTGAGAAAATCCTATCTCGAAGCCCTGGAAGTGATCAACGCAGCCAAATTCATCGGTGAACCCGAACAGCTTCCCTTCCAATATGGCAAGCTTGGGATTTTCCGTTACCTCGAAATGATCTCCAACCATCATACTAAAACGAATTATATCAATACGGATTTAGAAATTCTTCAAAAGAAGGACCTGGAAAGCCAAACCAAACTCCTTCAAACACTGGAAATATATCTCTTGAACAATTGCCGGATCAAACCGACATCGGAACAGCTATACATTCATACCAACACATTGAAATATAGATTGAATCAAATAACCGATCTCACCTCAATCGATTTTGATGACTTTCATTCGAGAATGCAACTATACATCGACTTACAGCTTTTAATGCAGAGATCTTAAAGAACGTCCCGTTTTTGAGTTCGGGTGATTCAATAAGCGAAGGAGAGAAGAAACGCGGCGAAGACTGCCGGTTTCTTCTCTCCTTATTCATGCTTTACCTCTTTACTGGATTCACCTTATGCGGAAACTTTATGCCTCCCAGTACGAACAAAATCCATGATTTCCTCTTTCGATAGTTTGCTAAGACCCAGAGTTTCAATGGTTCTTCCACTTTGCGGAGTGCCCCCAACAAGAATTTCCCGGCTTATCGCTTGAACCAAGAACCATCCCGTCTTTATCCGTGCTAAGTACATCATGACCGATTACTTCACTTGTTATGTTCACAATTTCTTGAGCTAATTTGGCTAACATATTATCCCCCCTGGTTATCGCAAAACCATGAAAAACCAGCTCGTAAATAACTTGAGCTTGTTTTTCATGTATCTTCTTCTATCAAATGAATTCAAGGGCATTTTCCCTCCAGAATGCAAATACCCCGATAATCACATTCCGAATACAAAAAAACGCCAGCGATTCCGCCGGCGTCATGTTTTTTGCATATGAATCAAGATACTTTAATCGCACTCAATATTTCCTGTTCCAATTGATTGGTTCTCTCCATTTTAGTTGATTCCGTCCATCCAAAATATCCAGCCATATAATCGATCACTGCATGTTTATGCGTTTGGACTAAATCGATATCGAATAACAGTGTCCCCGTCCGGCGGAAAAAGAAATCCACTGGGGTTGCGGCCATTTCATGATCAACTGCGTATTTCAGCTGTACGAACAATTTCTTTGGAAGACCGCTGTTCGCTCCCCCGTCTCCTTCGTTTTTGGCGATATCGAATAGTACAGGTGCGTTGGACCCGTACATGGCCAATATCTCTTTGGCGTCCTTTGCAGCGAGCCCTGAGTCAACTCCCATTTGAACATGTTGCTTGATATAATCGGAGAAGTTTCTTGATCCCCCGACATCCCCTCCGGAAATCGGCATGCCTTTCGTGCTGCTGGCTGGATAAGTTTTATTGGATTGCTGGGCTAGCTTCCCTGACAAAAGGTCGACCGTCGTTTTTGCCATTTTGCGATAACCGGTCAATTTCCCACCAGCAATCGTGATAAGGCCAGAATCGGACTCCCAGATTTCATCTTTCCTAGATATCTCAGAAGGATCTTTCCCTTCTTCAAGAATCAACGGCCTTACCCCAGCCCAGCTGGATTCGATATCATCATCCGTAATGTTCACTTCTGGAAACATATAATGTATGGACTTTAATAGATAGGCACGGTCTTCGGAAGTAACGGTCGGCACTGCAGGATCACCATCATAAAAAGTATCCGTAGTCCCTACATAAGCTTTACCTGCTCTCGGGATGGCAAAAATCATCCGGCCATCAGGCGTATCAAAATAAAGCGCCTGCTTCAACGGGAATCTCGATTGGTCGATGACCACGTGCACACCCTTGGATAACTTCAGCGTTTTCCCATTTTTCGATTGGTCCTTCTCACGAATGGAATCCACCCACGGACCTGCTGCATTAATAACTTTGTCTGCGTATATTTCATAAGCATCACCTGAAAGCAAATCGGCCACTTGGACTCCGTTCACCTTACCGTTTTCATATAACAATTTATCTACTTTTGTATAATTTATCGGTGTTGCACCTTTATCGACAGCCGCCTTCATGACTTCAATCGTAAGACGTGCATCATCTGTCCGATATTCAACATAGTAGCCTCCGCCCTTCAGTCCCTCTTTCTTAACGAGAGGCTCCCGTTTTAATGTTTCATCTGCCGAAAGCATTTTCCTGCGTTCAGATTTTTTAACCCCTGCAAGGAAATCATAGACCCGAAGCCCAATCGAAGTACTGAATTTCCCGAAGGTGCCTCCTTTATGCATCGGTAACAGCATCCATTCCGGCGTGGTCACATGCGGTCCATTCTCATATACGATTTCTCGCTCTTTACCAACCTCGGCAACCATTTTTATTTCAAATTGCTTCAAATACCGCAATCCGCCATGAACAAGTTTTGTCGAGCGGCTTGAAGTACCAGCAGCAAAATCCTGCATTTCAACCAAAGCCACTTTCATCCCACGGGTCGTTGCATCCAGAGCGATCCCTGCACCGGTAATTCCCCCACCAATGACAACCACATCAAATTTCTCTTTTTTCAGAGTTTCGACCGTTTCTTCCCGATATATATTTGAAAACCTCATGCCTGACTCCTCCTTTAAGTATTGCATTCTATTGTTTTTTGTATGAATTGGCGCTGTCCACTCGTGAATTCTGCACTTTTACTCATGAATTCGCGCGGTTTACTCGTGAATTTACACGATTTACTCGTGAATTCACACGGTTTACTCGTGAATTCTGCACTTTTACTCTGAATTCTGCGTTCACTCGCGAATTCGCTCCATTTACTCGTGAATTTACACGGTTTACTCATGAATTCGCGCGGTTTACTCGTGAATTCTCCACTTTTAATCGTGAATTCTACGTTTACTCGTGAATTCACACAATTTACTCGTGAATTCGCTCCATTTACTCGTGAATTTACACGGTTTACTCGTGAATTCTCACGGTTTACTCGTGAATTCTGCGTTTACCGTGAATTCGGTCATTATATTCAATTGGTTCATTTGTTCGCATAAGTTATATAGATATTAATATCCCTAATCTGCCGTTAAAAACAAAAAAAGAGACCATAAATGCACATTATCGAATTAACGATAACGCATTCATGGTCTCTCCTGTTCTCCGGCCGAGTTATTAACTTGATTTCATTATAGCATACTCCAGCTCATTTGAGAAAGAATTCATGTTGTTTTTTATTTAAATGCCATAGCGGCATGTACGGCTTTCTTCCAGCCTTCATATAATTTTTCACTTTCTTGCTCTTCCATGGATGGTTCAAAGGTTTTGTCCACCGCCCATTGCCGGGAGATTTCTTCTTGATCCTTCCAATACCCGACAGCAAGGCCGGCTAGGTATGCAGCACCTAATGCAGTAGTTTCGTTTATGGTCGGCCTCTCGACGGGCACACGTAATAAGTCGCCCTGGAATTGCATCAAGAAGTCATTCTTGACTGCCCCGCCATCCACTCTTAATGTTTGTAGCTCGATTCCTGAATCCGCCTCCATTGCATCAAGGACATCCTTCGTTTGATACGCAAGTGATTCAAGTGTGGCGCGAATGAAATGTTCTTTTGATGTGCCGCGCGTCAAACCAAAAACGGCTCCCCGCACTTCGCTGTCCCAATATGGAGTTCCAAGTCCTACGAAAGCTGGTACCACATATACTCCATCCGTACTTTCCACCCGTTTTGCATAGTCCTCACTGTCCTTGGCATCATGCAGCATCCGCAGGCCATCGCGCAGCCATTGGATGGCGGAGCCAGCTACGAATATACTGCCTTCCAGTGCATATTCGACCTTCCCATTCAAGCCCCAAGCAAGGGTCGTCAATAGTCCGTGTTCGGAGCTGACAGCCTTGGTTCCTGTATTCATGAGCATGAAACAGCCTGTTCCATACGTATTTTTAGCCATTCCTTCATTAAAGCAGGCTTGGCCGAATAATGCTGCCTGCTGATCACCGGCTGCCCCGGCGATCGGAATCGATTGGCCGAAGAAATGATATTCGATCGTACGTGCATATTCCTCAGAGGAAGGCCTCACTTCCGGCAGCATCGACTTTGGTACAGTCAATATCTCAAGCAGTTCTTCATCCCATTTCAGTTCATGGATATTGTACATCAATGTCCGGGATGCATTGGAATAGTCCGTTACATGAGCCTTGCCTCCTGATAGCTTCCAGATCAGCCAAGTATCGATGGTACCGAATAACAGCTTGCCTTCATCCGCCTTTTGCCGTGCCCCTTCCACATTATCGAGGATCCACTTCACTTTCGTTCCGGAAAAATAGGCATCTATCAACAATCCCGTTTTATCCCGGAATAAATCATTAAGTCCCTTTTCCTTCAACTCATCACAGATTCCACTTGTTTGCCTGGACTGCCATACAATCGCATTATAGACAGGCGTACCTGTTTCCTTATCCCAAACGACTGCCGTTTCACGCTGGTTGGTGATCCCGATACCGGCAATTTGCTCTGGCTTTACACTGGATTCAGATAGTACACCGGCGATCACCGCCAGGATCGACCCCCAAATCTCATTGGCGTTATGCTCAACCCAGCCTGGTTTAGGGAAATGCTGTGTGAATTCCTTTTGGGAGGAATGGACGATTTCCCCCTTTTCATTAAATAAAATCGCCCTCGAACTTGTTGTTCCTTGATCTAATGATAAAATGTATTTTTCCATTGTGTATGCCCCTCCTTTTAATTAACTAGCGATATTTCTGCTATCCAATTCATGTGACTGTTTTTTACCAAAAGCATAGGCTACTATCAATAGTACCAGGCTTGCACCCATAACAGACCAAAATCCTGCCGTTATTTCCCCCATGAAGAATGCTTTATAACAAACGGCACCAAGTGAACCCCCTACAATCGGTCCAATGACCGGAATCCATGAATAGCCCCAGTTGGAATTTCCTTTACCAGGTATCGGCAGCAAAAAGTGAGCGATGCGCGGCCCCAGGTCGCGGGCCGGGTTAATGGCGTATCCTGTTGTTCCCCCAAGTGACATCCCGATCACGACAATCAATAACCCGACTGCGAATGGGTTTAGACCCTCTGTAAAATTATTGGCCCCTATAAATAATAGACCAAGAATAAGGATGAAAGTTCCAATCATCTCACTTAATAGATTTGAAAATGTGTGCGGGATTGCAGGTGAAGTCGCGAATACACCAAGCTTCGCCCCTGGATCATCCGTAGCTTTCCAGTGTGGCAAATAGTGCAGGAATACTAGAGTTGCGCCGAGTATCGCGCCAATCATCTGGGCAACGATGTAACCGGGCACATCACTCCATGGAAATTCTCCAATAATGGCAAAACCTACTGTGACCGCCGGGTTTAAATGCGCCCCGCTTATGGAACCCACTGCAAAAACACCCATGGTAACCGCCAATCCCCACGCAATCGTGATAACGATCCAGCCGGCATCTTTTGCATAAGAACCCTTTAAGGATGAACCTGCCCCAATACCTGCTCCGAATAAAACTAAAATCATCGTGCCTAACACTTCTCCCCAAAATGGAGTCATGATAAAACCCCTCCCCTGATAATTTTTTAAACCTTGCCAACAAATAAAAGGAGATCCACAGCAGAACTATATTCATAAAAAAAATTATGAATAGATCTGTTGTGAATCTCCTAGTCTCCGTCACATATATTAACTTGTACTGTAAAATATACTAGGTTATGAAAACGCTGTCAATATTTTGTGAAAAATTAATCTATTATTCTGTAATTTTTTTCAATTTTTCCCTATTAGACGATATCCCATAATTCAGTTTTTGAAGTGGTGATTGACGAGGCGCCGGCATCAAGGGCATTCAGGACTTCATCCGAAGTACGTATGAGGCCGCCTGCAAAAATCGGTGTCTGCAATCGTTCCTTCACTTCTTTTATCATCCATGGCATGGCGCCCGGCAATACTTCGATATAATCCGGCTTGGTTTTCTGCACCAGCTTATAACTTTTCTCAAGCGCATGTGAGTCTATTAAAAAGATTCGCTGGATGGCAATGACCCCCTTTTGCTTCGCCTTCAATATAACGCTTGATTTAGTCGAAATCAGCCCATAGGGGTTATATTCCTGACAAATGAATTCTGTCGCGTACTCATCACTTCTTATGCCATGGATCAAATCGACATGATAAATCATTTTCTTATTATGCTGCTTTGCCATCATACTTACATTTTTCAATTGTGAGATATGCAAATCAAGAAACACACCTATTTCATAGGAACTTTCTAGAAATCTTTCAAAATCCTTCATGCTTGCTGAAGCAGGCAAAATCTTCTGATCCATCATCATCCTCCTCATTCCCAGAAAAACTCAAAACTTCAAGTCATTTAGTATATTTTAAAGAACTTGATTTATCAAACACATTTTTTCATGAACCATGTAACCTTAACACTATCATACCTTTCACACCCTTTATAGATTGCGGCAAAGGATATATGTAAAATATCCCCTTGAATCATAAAGAGAGTTTCATTTTCAATGCACCTTCGACGAGTTCATACGATTTAATTGTGCCAATTGGAATTTTTCTCACGATGCTCCAAGCATTAACATTCATTTTGATCGTTCTTTTTTCATATTCAAAAAATGGCGGTCTGTTAAATATCCTTTTGTTGATGAAATCCCTGTCAATTGGTTCCATTTCGACTAATTCAAATGAAATCGTTCTTTTTTCCACATGAACCGGTTTTAATGTAATCCGGAAAGCTACGTTTTTCTTAAACAGCATTTTTTTCACTTCCATCGTTCCGGAAAGCACAATATGCTTTGGCGTAATTTCGACTTTAATATCCTGATCAGATGATTTCATTTTTATGATTCTCTCTATCATGGCTTCAGTTACCGTAATCGGTATGCCATTTTTGAATGGACTCATCCTTGCATTCCCTCCCCACTCAAAGCATATGCCGGATTCCCTGATGCCGTTAACATTCCAGCCCGGATAATAAACGGTATATTCGAAATATTCCAGCTCCACCCCTTGACCTTCATAAAAACTACCTGTATAGTCATAGTTAATTTAATAGACAACTCTTATCCAGAGAGGTGGAGGGACTGGCCCTTTGATGCCTCAGCAACAGACCGATCTTGTACTGTGCTAATTCCAGAAGTGTAAAAACTTGAAGATAAGAAGAGTATATAGCTTTGTTGCCAACACCTCTTCTTATTTTTAAGAAGAGGTTTTTTATTTTGGCTGTTTTCACATACTTTGTTGCTATTTACCAGGTAGTGGGTTGTGGTTGATTTCCCCTCAAGATGCTCGCTTTCCGCGGGGCGGGCGGTGAGCCTCCTCGGCGTAAACGCCTGTGGGGTCTCACCTCTCCCGCTGCTCCCGCAGGAGTCTCGCACTTCCGCTCCAATCAACCTTAAATAGTTTCGTTTAAAAACAACAATCTTTACGAAAAGAGCCTATATTTTTAAAAGGAAAGAAGGAATCAACATGTCAATCACATTAACGAAAGCACCATTCAGGGCGGACCACGTCGGAAGTTTATTAAGACCGGAACGTTTACATATTGCCAGGAAGGACTTTAAGGAAGGTACCATTTCAGCTGAGAGGCTTCGTGAAATTGAAACTGAAGAAATCAATCGGATCGTCGATAAACAAATCGAAGTTGGTTTAGAGGCCGTTACGGACGGTGAATTCAGACGAACATGGTGGCACTTTGACTTCCTCGAACATTTAAATGGCATCGAGGGATATGTAACTGAAAAAGGCCTCACATTCGATGGTGTCGAAACAGAGAGATATAATGTTCGCAATACCGGGAAGGTTTCATTCAACCCTGAACATCCCTTCATTCGTGATTTCATTGAATTGAACAAAATCGTGAACGGACGTGCCGTTGCCAAGCAAACAATCCCCAGTCCGAATCAATTATTTGCTGCAGGCATTCATAATGAAGACGTCTACCCTGATATTGAAGACTATGCAAATGATATCATCAACGCCTATCAGCATGCTTTGAAAGCCTTTTATGAAGCAGGTGTGCGTTATCTTCAATTGGATGATGTATATATTGCCAGACTTTCAGCTCCGGATTTCCAGTTCAAAGATGGAAAATATACGAGGGAACAATTAATTGATCTTGCACTTCGGGTCATTAACGGAGCATTGGAAGGCAAACCAGAAGACCTTATCGTCACTACCCATCTATGTCGCGGAAACTACCAGTCGACATGGGCGTTTGAAGGAAGCTATGCCCGTATCGCCCCAACTTTATTGGCAAAAGAAAAAGTGGATGGATTCTTCTTGGAATATGATGATCAACGCTCAGGGGATTTCAAACCATTGGAATACATTCCAAATGGCGGTGCACGGGTCGTACTGGGTGCCGTCACTTCAAAAAATGGAGAAATCGAGGACAAGGAAGCTGTTAAGGCACGCATTAAAGAAGCATCGCACTTCGTTCCGCTCGAACAATTATGCTTAAGCCCTCAATGCGGCTTCGCCTCCACCCATCACGGCAACAAGCTAACCGAAGCACAGCAATGGGAAAAGCTGAAATTCGTCGTTGATATAGCAAAAGAAGTATGGGAATGATTATTTTACGGAGACTTTAAAACTTATTTACGGGATTCAAACAACCTAATCGGCTTCAATATAAGCGTGCCGATTAGGTTTATTCTTATAACCCTAAAACTGAAAGCAAACAAAAAAAAGAACGACCATCTGGACGTTCCCTTTTTACTTGCAGCTATCATCCTCCTCCTCCTCCATTTTCTTCACGAATATATCATCCGTCACCCTATCTTCCAGCTTGTTCCTCAAGGCCAATTCCGCAGCCTTCCCATCACTAGGCGATCCGTCCGAGAAATACATCGGAAACAAGGAGAAAAACATAACGTAGAAAGAAAAATAGATGAATTGATACCAGATCACCGAGCTGTCCAGGATATTCTGATACACTAAGCTATATATGATCAGCATGCTGACTAAATTAAAGATAGCCCCCCCTAAATATATCAGCGTATTCGTCAATCGATTATCATGTTTCAATCCCTTGAACTCGCAAGTCCCATTCCAAAAATAATATTTCCTCACCTCTATGTTCCGAAAGGCGAAAAGTTTATTGCCACAACCGATCAAGATTTTCTTTTCTGATCCCCCAAAGAGCGTAACAAAGAAAATATGCCCGCTCAAATGTATCAGCGTAACGATCGGCATGATCAAAAAAAAGGAAAATAGAAATTTAATGATATCAGAGAGACCAAACATATTTAACTAACCCCCTCCTTACCAGGATGCTACTCTGATACCCTGCCCACACTGGTTATAACTAGTAAATTTTCACAGTGGTAATATGTTGCTTTCCACAAATGATAAGAGGATAATTATTCTCCTTCCGCTTCACTTCGACCTTCGAACTTCGAACGATCATATCGACCCTCCCCCTGCTTTTTCCGGCATTCAAAAAAAACAGGCTATCACCTTCCAAAAAACTCGGAAAAGCGATAGCCTTTACATCTTTATTTAGCGATTGGGGGTGCGAAGGATTTCTGCGTTGTTTTGTCCTGGCTCCAAGCCTGCATGTTTATATCCAGGGGTGAAAACCGATGTTTTGATCGGGCAGGCGATTTGCCTCTGGACATTCCCTTTTCCGTCAGGAACCTCGACGATCATTCCCCTCTCCTTCAATTGGGGATGCTCGGCCGCTTCGGTGAAAGTCAGCACTGGTTCTGCGCAGGCCTCGAATTCAGCGAATAACTCCTGCCATTCATGAAAATCTCTTTCAAGGAAAGCCAGCCGGACGGCCGTTTTAAACCTGATTCCGCTTTCTTCATCGCTTTTCATGCTCAGCTCATATAATTCGGGTGCACCGATCGCTTCACATAATGCTTTTCGAAAAGGGGGCTCAAGGCTGCCTACCGAAAAATAGCGTCCATCTTTCGTTTCGTAAAAGTCATAAAAAGACCCTCCGTTCAGCATCAGTTTTTCTGGTTCAAGTTCAAGGCCACCTTGTAAATTCAGAGGTGCGGATATGGCATTCAAGGCAAAACTGCAGTCGGTCATGCTGATGTCGATGGCTTGGCCGAATCCTGTTCTTTCCCTGTGAATGACTGCAGATAATATTCCGATGACAGCATGCAATGAGCCTCCGGCAAGATCTGCTATTTGGGTTCCGTTTTTTGCCGGACCGTCCTTTTTCGTACCGGAATAGCCTGATAAGCCTGCTATCGAAATATAATTGATATCATGTCCCGGCCGTTCTTTATAGGGACCAGTCTGGCCATAGCCCGTGATGGAACAGTAAATCAGCTTCGGGTTGATCGATTTTAATGCCCCATACCCCAGTCCCAGACGTTCCATGACACCTGGACGGAATTGTTCAATGACGATATCGTATTCCGTCACTAGGTTTCTTACGGATTCGATAGACTCGGATTGTTTTAAATCCAGTGTGATCGACTTCTTCGATCTGTTAAGATATTGATTCACACCCCATGAATCCTTTGTCCCCGGCCTCTCCACCTTCAAAACATCCGCTCCTAAATCCGCTAGCATCAAAGTGGCAAATGGGCCTGGCAGTAACGTTGAAAAGTCCAATACTTTTAAATGAGTCAATAAGGTCATCAGCTGTGCACCTTCCCTTTCCCTTTAAAATAGTAAAAGCCCTCCAGTCGTTCCGTACATGCAATTTAGCCGAGTTTACGATTATCATATAACACCCCCCATAACATTTGTATAAATTTCCATTTAATAAAAATAAAAAGCCAGGAATCAGCTTCCTGGCTTTTGATAATGAGCCTATAGAAAACAAGGAAAAGCCGGACAATATAAAACATATTGTCCGGCTTTTTTTACTTTAAGCTTGTTCAGTCATATTTTTTGTCAAAGTCAAATTCGACTTCATCAAGTTTAACGAATTTAGTTTTTCTTATAAATTTATAGCCAAGCCATAGACCAAGGAAAAGCGGAATCCCCAAGTATGCAGCTACAACACTGCCCCAATCGATATGGTCTGAGAAAAAGGCTTGGATATTTTGGGACAGGATGACGATCATGCCGATTAAAATGGCAAAGATCGGTCCGATTGGGAACCATAATGCCTTATATGGCAGCTTCTCCAATGAATGGCCTTGAGCGATGAACGCTTTCCGGAAACGGTAATGGCTGATGGAAATTCCGAGCCAAAAGATGAATCCTGTAATTCCGATGGCATTCATTAACCAAATATACACTTTACCATCGCCGAATATGGAGGCTAAAAAGGCCAGCATGCCGATGGAGCATGTCAAAATCATACCTGCAACCGGTACGCCGCGTTTATTAAGTTTTGCAAAAATGCGCGGTGCTTGCCCATCTTTTGCCATTGAGTATAACATACGCGTTGAAGCATATAGACTTGAGTTACCTGCAGATAATACCGCTGTTAAAATGACGGCATTCATAAGCGAAGCGGCAAAGGCGACTCCAGCTTTTTCAAAAATGAGCGTGAATGGACTTACCATGACGTTATCACCTTGCAAACTCGAGTTCGTATAAGGGATAAGCAGTCCAATTACGAAGATTGCCAATACGTAAAAGAGCAAGATCCTCCAGAAGACACTTTTAATGGCCTTCGGTATATTCCGTGCAGGATCTTCACTTTCCCCGGCAGCCACACCGACAATTTCGGTACCTTGAAAAGAAAAGCCAGCCGCTATGAAAACGATGAAGACACCCATGAACCCGCCCGGGAAAGGAGCGTCATCGACGGTGAAGTTTTTAAAGCCTACCGCTTCGCCGCCCATAATGCCGACGATCATTAGCAGCCCGACGATAATAAAAATAACGATGGCGGTTACTTTTATGAAGGAAAACCAGTACTCCCCTTCACCATATCCTTTAACGGATAAATAGTTCAATAGGAAAATGAGCACCAAGAATGATGAACTCCATAACAATGATGGACTATTCGGAAACCAGAATTTCATGATCATTGTCGAGGCTGCCAACTCTGCGGCTATCGTCATCGACCAATTGAACCAATACGTCCATCCCAAGGCAAAACCAAATGCCGGATCGACGAATTTCGATCCATAGGTACTGAAAGAGCCGCTTGTCGGCATAAAGGCTGCCAATTCCCCTAAGCTCGTCATCACGAAGTACACCATTGCCCCAACTAAGGCATAAGCAAGTAATGCCCCGCCTGGCCCAGCTGTATGAATGGCTGCACCGCTGCTGAGGAACAGCCCGGTACCAATAGCCCCGCCAATGGAAATCATCGTTAAATGGCGGGATTTCAAACCGCGCTTTAACCCTTGTTCTTCTTGCTTTGGAGGATGCAAGATGTCATTTTCTTGTTTTGGTATCATAATTTTTCATCCCTTTCTATATAAGCGCTTTCATATATGGGGAAATCATTTAATAAATTTTCCTATTTCATAGACTCTCAAATAGACCTAATTTACAATTCGAATTCCTTTTCTGAATATATGCAATTTTCATGCCAAATTTACAAAGCGCAATATTCAACAGATTATCCAAAAAAATGCCTTCAATAGACAAATTTCTTTGCACTTTACGCCATGGTTTTTTGCACATTATGCCATGGTTTTTTGCACATTTATTCATTTGGTTTAATTTAAATACATTCCAAATATTACTAAAAGAATATATTCAAAGAATATTTCTATTAAAATCCATTTTTCTCCATTTTATTCCTTTAAATGTCATATTTTTCGCAAGTTTTCTCCATTTGATAATAATTATGAAACGATGTAAAAATGAGGTATTCTCATGAAGGAGTTGAGTGTTATGAAAGGTAAGGTATTTTTAGGAACTGCACTATCAATCGGTCTATTATTTTCTGCTATTCCCCATCAAGAAGCTTTGGCGGCAAAAAATGTGTTAAGTGTTGAAAAGTACAATAAGCATAGGGATTCGCTAGAATACAAGTCTGGGAAGCTTACGGACCCCTCAAAGCAAACGGCAGAAGATATCATTCTTACCTTTTTTGATGAGAACAAAAAGTCTTACAAGCTAGAAAAGCAAAAGGCGAAGGACTCCTTCACGATCGAGAAAGAAAGCAAGGATGAACTGGGCAATACCGTCCTTAAATTGCAACAAACCTATAAAGGCGTACCAGTATGGAATTCCACACAAGCCGTATTGATTGACGCTAAAGGTGTATTGACCGTCGTGTCCGGTACGGTTGAAGCCAATCTAAACACGAAATTAGGGAAAAAGGCTAAAAAAGGCATCAGTGAATCCCAAGCTATCAAAATAGCTGAAGCGGATCTGGGGTTCACACCTGCCTACGAGCAATCACCTGAATCTGACCTGTATGTATACGCAAATGAAGGCAAGGCCGATTATGTATATAAAGTCAATTTGAAATTCTTAAGTCCGGAACCAGGAAATCATCATTATTTCATTTCAGTCAAAACGGGTAAAATCCTGAATAAATATAATACATTGGATGAAGTGACGGGGACCAACTCCGTCGGAACGGGCACTGGCGTCTTAAACAATACGGTGTCGCTGAACACTACCTTATCCAACGGTCAATACTACTTACAAGACAATACACGCGGTAAAGGCATCTACACGTATAACGCCAATAACCGTTCAAGATTGCCTGGTACACTCTTTTCCAACACAACAAATGCTTTTACTGCTTCTGCCGATAAAGCTGCGGTGGATGCCCATTATTATGCGGGTAAAACCTATGATTATTACAAATCCACATTTGGCCGGAACTCCTATGATGGTAATGGAACCATCCTGAAATCAACCGTCCATTATGGCTCAAGATACAATAATGCTTTTTGGGATGGCACCCAAATGGTTTACGGTGATGGAGATGGCACGACGTTCATCCCATTGTCCGGCGGGCTCGATGTCGTTGCGCATGAATTGACGCATGCCGTCACTTCCTCGGAATCGAACCTTACCTATCAATATGAATCCGGTGCTTTGAATGAAGCGATATCTGATATTTTTGGCACTGTCGTAGAATTTAAGAATCAAAGTGCCAAAGCCGATTATTTGGTCGGGGAAGATATTTACACACCTAACATTTCCGGTGATGCACTCCGCTCGATGGCTAATCCAACATTGAATGGTGACCCTGACCATTATTCGAACCGTTATACAGGAACGGGTGATAATGGCGGAGTCCACACGAACAGCGGAATCATTAATAAGGCAGCTTATTTAATCTCTGCAGGCGGAACCCACCATGGCGTGAGTGTATCCGGAATCGGCATCGATAAACTAGGAACCATCTTTTATCGGGCAAACACAACATATTTAACTTCGTCGTCTACTTTTTCACAAGCCAGAGCGGCCGTCATACAATCGGCCTCTGATTTATACGGCTCAAGCAGTGCAGAAGTCACGGCTGTCAAAAATGCCTTTACTGCTGTCGGTGTGAATTAACAGATTTACCTATATATCAAACACCTCCCTAGCTTCCCTGCTAGCGGAGGTGTTTTTATCTTATGTATTGGTCTACCTTCCGAGGATCATTTCGGCCGTTCGTTCCCTTTTTTCGTCCTTCATGTGAAGAATTCCGTCCTACGGTACAGGTAGATCCTTACTAAAAACAAACTGAGTAGTATACTAAAAATGATTAATTCCGTAAAATAGTTGCTTTTCTTCTTATTAACTGTCAAGCTTAGATGATCTGGACTATATTGAATAGAACAAGTAGGTGACGAACATGATTGAAGTTAAGACTTCCACACTCAGTGATGGCGAGTTCAATAGAGGCGTATTCGCAACACGAGATATTAAAAAAGGTGAGCTTTTGCATGAGGCACCTGTCATTGCATATCCGAACGAGGAGCATGTTTTCATTGAGAAGACATTACTGGCTGATTATGCGTTTGAATATGGAATTAACCATACTGCCATGCTTTTAGGCTATGGCATGCTGTTTAATCATTCTTATACACCCAACGCTACGTATGACATAAACTTCAAGAATCATACGTTTGATTTCTTTGCTTACACCGACATAAAAGCAGGAGAAGAAATCCTGATTAATTATAATGGTGAAGTCGATAATGAGGATCCGCTTTGGTTCAATAAAGAAAATGACGGCGAAGATGAAGCTGAATGATCATTGATCCCTCATGAAAGCACTTGTACTTTTGAATGCCTGTCCATGGTCTTCGAAAGAAACGAGTGCTTTTCCTTTTACCGGCATGATGAATTCACTAAACCATAAAAAAAGCCCCATTAAGATTAACTTAATGGAGATAGTTTTTTGAAGACGATTGAATAAAAATAAATTTGCTACACTCTTGCCGAATGACTGGTTAGCCGAAACCGCTTGCTTTGATTAGGCTTGGCAGACAATCGGGCGGAAGCAGCAGATTTGAGGGTTAGTAATATGATTTCCACTCCAGGCACTCGCTTTCCGCGGGCGGTCCGGGAGCCTCCTCGGCGCCTTTGCGCCTGTGGGGTCTCCCCTGGACTCGCTTTTCCCGCAGGAGTCTCGTACCTTCCGTTCCATTCAACTTTTCATTTAAAGTAAGGTGAAACCCTCATTTACAAATCCGCGACACTCCTGAAAAAACTGGTTCTTCTCTAATTTGTCCACAGTTTGACCCCATTAAGAATTACTAATGGGGTCAATTCACCTTAACGTACGGATGGGTTACTTGATTTTGTTTTGGTTATTGATTGGAATTGGCTCTTCACCTTATCAATGGTTTCTGGTGTGGCTAGGGATCTTATTTGACTCATGGTTTTTTCACGGGTTTTCTTATTGCGCATTAAAAATGCGGCTGCTCCTATCAGGACGGTTCCAAGCATTTTGTTTGATGGCATGTTAGTTTCCTCCTTCAAGTTAGTCCTATATAGTATTCCCTCTATCAGCTGATTTAAACAAAAGCACCTTTTTGAGAGAGCGGTTTCGCTTTATTCATCCTCGCTCAGGCTTTCGATGAACTTTATGCTTTCGGGATTTTTCACGACTTTTTCCGCTTGATCAGGGTCAGCTTTCGTTTGCTTCATGTTGTTAAGTTTATATGTCAACACTCTTTTTACTGACTCGTTAATTCTATCCATTGGAACTTCCCCTGCTTTTACTGATTGCAGTAAACCGTTATATACCTCAAGCTCATGGGAATATTCATGACAGACGAGTAATAAGTCAGCTCCTGCAAGGATTGCCTGCTTCCCCATCTCATCATAGGAGAAGTACTTGTTCACGGCTCCCATTTCCAAATCGTCGGTAACGACAAGTCCTTCATATTTGAGTTTCCCCCGAAGCAGGTCTTCTATGATGATTTTAGAAAGGCTTGCTGGTTTTTCTTTATCATAGGCTGGATATTTAATGTGGGTCACCATCACGAAAAACTTTTGGTTATCCATTTCACTTATGATTTGCTTGAAGGGATAGATATCCGAATTTTCCAGATCCAGTTGGTTGGCCTCCACGGATGAAGTTTCGACATGCGGATCGATTTCGCTGCGTCCGTTGCCGGGAAAGTGCTTCAATGCACCCGTTATCGATACATCATTCAAGCCTTGAATGGCTTTCTTCCCGTATTGATAGACCTTTTCCGGATCTTGCCCCAATGAACGTTTATCCGTTTTTGATAGATCAAGTACAGGGGCAAAATTAATGTTAATCCCCATGGAGCCCAGTTCTGTCCCATTCAACCTAGCCACCTTGTACATGTCTTCAATAGAGGCTTTTTTCCCAAGATCCTGTTGCGCAGGGAGGGGCGATACCCTTTCCTTCATCCTGATGATGTCCCCGCCTTCCTGATCGATGGCCACCATCAACGGAAGCGAATGTGCACTTTGATTGGCCGTTTGCTGAAGCGAGTTGGATAACCGGGCCACTTGTTTAGGTGATTTCATATTGCGGTCAAAATAGATGACACCTCCTATATGTTTTTGTTCGATGAGCTCCGTAATTTCATCGCTCTTTTCAGTCCCCCTGAAACCGACCATCATAAGCTGTCCGATTTTTTCTTCAAGCGTCATTTTATTCAGCAATTTCTCTATTCTTTCATGATTATCCGCATCGTCGTCCTCCCCTTTTTCCGCTCTGGAATTGACATCCATATTCAACTGAATGAACACGGCTGAAAAAGCGAGGATTGCGATGAAAAGCAGGCCCATAAATATTTTTTTATTCCTCATGCTTTGACCTTCTGTCCTTTCTTGATTGCCCTTTTATATTTGTTGCACACTTCTTAATCATGTTCATAAAGTGACGATTCTATATCATCATTGCCGATTTTTTTGCATAAACCATTAGCCGCGTATAATACTACATACATAGCCTAATTCAAAGGAGATGCACCCATGAACGGAATCTTGAAGAACATTGCCGGCACTTTCAGTCATGCAGTCGATTATGCAAAAGAAAAAATAACAGCCATTACAGGAACAACTTCTGTTACGATAGCGGAATTGAGTGAGCACATCATCAATCAGCCCGAAACAAAACTAATCAGGAAAGACCTTTTAGGGATACCTTTTTCTTTTTATCATTTACAAATAGAAGACGTTACGTACTATTTGGAAATGAAAAGCTCACAGGTTCTCCAGTTGGACGTTCAAGCGCATAATCATACGATTGTGTCTTACAGGTCTTATCGAGATAAATCCAGCTTGCCCACAGCCATCAGATTTCCTAAAACCCTTTTAGCCGAATGAAAAATAAAGGCTGTTTTCGCATACTTTGTTGCTATTTAACAAGTAGTGCGGTGTGGTTGATTTCCCCTCCAGATGCACGCTTTCCGCGGGGCGGGCGGTGAGCCTCCTCGGCGTAAACGCCTGTGGGGTCTCACCTGTCCCGCTAATCCCGCAGGAGTCTCGCACTTCCGCTCCAATCAACCTTAAATAGTTTCGTTTTAAAAATAACAATCTTTTCGAAAAGAGCCAAAATAAAAAAGCTGATATCCCCTGCATGTGGGGTTATCAGCTTTTTTTCAAATCTTATAGGGAGAAAAAACGGTCTCTTTCACTTGAAATCCATTTCTCGGCATCTTCTTCATCCTTTTTAACCAAGCGGTTAACGAGGATATCATGCCAAATGTAATTTTCCAGAAAATTGATATGAATGGGATCATCTGTGTAGAACGCCGTTTCTCTCGTTTCGGGCGAAGGGCCGTAAATCGTCTCCTTGCCATCAATGGATAAGATGAACCATTTGTTTTCCCCGATATTTTCCACATAGCTTGTTTGGCGATGTATATCTATACCTGATAATGGGTTTTCAACCTGAAATGCAATCCCCTTGAGCGTGCAATGCGCAGCGGCCCCTATTAGCTCTTGTTCAAGTTTTCCATACATCTCGTCCCATAGGGAAACCACCACCCTTTTCTCGGCTTTTTGAATCAAGGTACGGCAGAAGGATAGGATGTGCCCTTCACCTTTAAGCGTCATTACACGATTGTCGGACATCGGTTCGTTTTTCTCGAATTGCTTTAATGTATGGCTGATGGATTGATAGGTATTGTTCCATTTTGATTGAACCGATTCCAAAAAAACATCGACTGGCAGCGGTGAATATTTTATCGAGTCATTGATTTCCTCTTTTAAGACGATTCCTTCTTCTTGCAGTCCATTTAATATTTCATAGATGCGGGCCCTTGGAATTCCTGACTCCTTGCTTACTTGATAGGCACTGGTTGGGCCTTGGCGAACCAAAGAAACATAAGCCTTTGCTTCATATTGACTAAACCCGAGAGACTGTAGTTTTTGAATGATATCTTGCATAGTACCTCCTAGTGCTTTGGTAAGTTATATGCCTATCATACCAAATCTCTTATCGAAATCTATTCGATTTCAAACAGTATGGCTCAAATATTCTTATTTACAGAATGGTTCTTATTAGTTACTATCTAAATAGTGACTAATATGAACGCATGGATTATGGCTCCAGCAAAACAAGCATTTCAGCCATAATGCCATCGATACGGAGGCTTCTTGGATGGAAGATATACAAATTTCGACACTTTTGCTGCTGATGTTTTTCGGATTTTTGGCAGCATTCATTGATTCCGTGGTCGGCGGCGGCGGCCTGATTTCGATACCCGCTTTATTATTTTCAGGACTTTCCCCGTCAGCAGCGATCGCTACGAATAAGTTAGCAAGTTCCATGGGGTCTTTAACAAGCACCATTGCCTTCATTCGCTCAGGTAAGGTTGATTTCAAATTGGTTTCAAAACTTTTCCCATTGATTTTCACAGGTTCCCTGCTAGGAGCCTGGGTTGTCAATTTCGTCTCGCCTGAATTATTAAAGCCAATGATCTTGGTTCTATTAATAGCTATTGCCATTTATACCTTTTTTAAAAAGGACTGGGGCCAGAAATCGACTTACCATACACTCACATGGCTAAAGGCTGCACTATTTGCGTTCGCCATATTTGCCATTGGTTTTTATGATGGCTTTTTGGGCGCTGGAACGGGATCCTTCATCTTGTTTGCCTTTTTAATGATTGGCTTTGATTTTTTGCACTCTGCAGGAAATGCCAAATTTTTGAACTTCGGAAGTAATTTGGCGGCACTGATCATGTTCATATTCCTTGATACCGTCAACTTTTCCTACGGAATTCCAATGGGGATCTCCATGATAGCAGGAGCGTTGGCCGGTTCTAAATTTGCCATTAAAAAAGGAGTGGCATATGTAAGAGTATTATTTATCATCGTGACCGTCATTTTGATCGTGAAAAATATAATGGATTACTTAATGGGCGGCTAATCTTTTTAAAAAATAGACGACAGCACACTGTTCTCCGCACAGAATGTGACATATAGGGATTATTTGGGTATATGATAGGTAAAGACTGTGTGGAAAGGTGTGATTGGATGATTGAAAAGTGGAATGGCGAAGAAATGGCAGATGTATCGGGGCAAACCATTGTGATTACTGGTGCAAATAGCGGGCTTGGCTTCGAAACGGCTTTTGCATTGGCCGGTAAGGGGGCAGAGGTCATCCTTGCAGTCCGGAATGCTTCAAAGGGTGAAAAGGCGGTCGATAGAATCTTATCGGTCCATCCACAGGCAAATGTACGTGTGATGGAGCTGGATTTAAGTGATTTGAGCAGCATTCGGCATTTTGCCGCTTCCTTTCAGGAAAACTATGAATCTCTCTCCGTCCTCATCAATAACGCAGGTGTGATGATTCCGCCCTACAGTAGGACGAAGGATGGCTTCGAGCTGCAATTCGGCAGCAATCACCTCGGTCATTTTGCTTTGACAGGCCTCCTTCTTCCGTGTATCCTTTCTACGCCAAAATCACGTGTGGTCACATTGAGCAGCTTGGCCGCCATCAATGGATATATAGACTTCGAAAATCTACATGGTGAAAACGGTTATAAACCAATGAAATACTATGGGCAAAGCAAGCTGGCCAATCTACTCTTCGCCCGCGAATTACAGAATAAATTCAACCAGCATGGCGCAACCCCGATCAGTGTTGCCTGTCATCCGGGCCTTTCCCATACTAATCTCATGTCCCGCGGTTCCGGCAAACCCATAAATAAATTCGTGCACTTTCTTTCCAAAACCATCACCCAGCCGGCAAGTATGGGAGCATTGCCTACCCTTTATGCCGCAACGGAACCTTCATTGACAGGCGGGGAGTATATCGGACCCGATGGAAAGAAGGGCAGAAAAGGCTTTCCCAGAAAAGACGAGGTCATCGATACCTTATATAATGAAGAAACTTCGAAAAGATTATGGGATATTTCAGAAACCTTGACAGGGGTCAAATATCATTTCACTGAAAGCATGACGCCAAAATGACTTTATATTTCTCTGTCTTCGCTCATGAACAGAGCAAAAAGAAAGAGGGAGCATAATGCCCCCTCTTTTCGCTTCCATCATTCAGCGTCAAAAACTTCGACTTTTTCCATTTTGTCGCCATTTTTCATAGCTTTGGCTGTTTCAAGTCCAGAAGTCACTTTACCGAATACTGTGTGAACACCGTTAAGATGCGGTTGTGGTTCATGCACGATAAAGAATTGGCTTGAGCCTGTGTCTTTTCCAGCATGTGCCATAGATAGGCTTCCTGCCTCATGTTTATGAGGGTTTCCTTCTGTTTCACATTTGATTTGTGTGCCGCTTCCGCCTGCGCCTGTACCTGTTGGATCTCCGCCTTGGCTTACGAAACCAGGGATTACACGGTGAAAGACTACGCCATTATAAAATCCTGTGTTTGCCAAGTTTTCGAAGTTAGCCACTGTGTTAGGTGCTTCGTTCGGGAAAAGATCGAATTCGATTTTTTCTCCATTTTCCATAAGTATGTATCCTTTTTTAGCCATGTTAAACATCTCCTTTAATATGAACTGAATCAAATCTAATAGTACCATTTTTAGAAGCAGAAAGAAAAGGAAGCGCTACTTATTTCGAATTGTATCATTATACATTCCTCTATTTTTTATTTTATAATGGGGTAGATCCATTATTATAAGGGGGAACGAACCATGATACAGCAATTTGATGCATTAGTCGTGAATAAGCAAGATGATCAATTCACCGTTAACATTCAGGAGCTATCCCTTGATGATCTACCTCAAGGCGAAGTGCTCATCCGTGTTCATTATTCCGGTGTGAACTATAAAGATAGCCTTGCAGCCATTCCAAATGGAAACATTGTCAGCAGCTATCCGATCGTTCCGGGAATTGATATGGCTGGTGTTGTCGTTTCATCTGAGGATTCCCGCTTTAAAGAAGGAGACGAAGTCATTGCGACCTCCTACGGAATTGGCGTTTCCCAATCAGGGGGCTATAGTCAATTTGCCCGTGTTCCTGCAGAGTGGATCGTCCCGCTTCCTGATGGCCTAACAATGAAAGAGGCGATGATCATCGGAACGGCCGGTTTCACTGCAGCACTATCGGTTCTGCGGCTGGAAGAAAATAACCTTACACCTGAGCAAGGGAGCGTTCTTGTCACTGGTGCAACTGGCGGGGTCGGCAGTTTTGCCGTCTCGATCCTTTCCAAACTTGGCTATTCCGTTGAGGCTAGTACAGGAAAGGAATCGGAACATGGATATTTGAAGGCAATCGGTGCGTCGACCATTGTATCTCGTGAAGATGTATATGATGGCAAGCTGCGGGCTCTGGGCAAACAGAAATGGAGCGGTGCGGTAGATCCCGTCGGCGGTGAACCGTTAGCTTCGGTCCTTAGCCAAATCAAGTATGGCGGAGCCGTGGCGGTTAGCGGATTGACAGCTGGGACAAGCCTTCCTGCCACCGTCTTTCCATTCATCCTAAGAGGTGTTAATCTGCTTGGGATCGATTCGGTCAATTGCCCGATGGATACAAGATTGAAAGTTTGGCACCGACTTGCCACCGACTTTAAACTGGAGGATTTGGAACAGCTCATTCAACAGGAAATTACACTTAAAGAATTGCCTGACGTCCTTCCTACCCTATTAAAAGGGGAAGCAAGAGGCAGGACGATCGTTAAACTATGAACCAAAAAGTGACGAGAGCATGGCTTCTCGTCACTTTTCATTGTGAACTTTCATAGATAGGGAGACTGATATCCACAATCGTCCCTTCTCCCACTTCGCTAGTGAAATGAATTTCCCCATTATGTTCATGGATGATTTTGGTGCTGACCATGAGCCCAAACCCTGTTCCTTTTTCAGATGTACTATAAAAAGGCTGCCCTAGATGCTTCATGCGTTCATTTGAGATTCCGCAGCCTTGATCAATGAACCGGATCATCGCAGAGTCACCTTCATGGTTTAACTGTATATGAAGTTTGCCCCCATTCGGCATGGCTTCTATCGCATTATTGGCGACATTCGTGAATACTTGTTTTAACTGATTCGGTTCGCCAAAGACTGATGCCGTATCCGTAGTATATTCCTTGATGATTTCGACATCATTCAATATCGCTTGAAATTCGGCTAACGTAATCACACTGTCCAATATCTCGTTAAGCTGAATGAGTTCACAAACCTTCGCTTCAGGCTCTGCTAAACTTAAAAACTCATTGGCCAGGATTTCGATTTTTTCAACTTCACTGACCGTCATTTCAAGATAGTCCTTTTGCTCAGGGTCTTCCCTTAATAATTGCAAAAACCCTTTGACCGTAGTTAATGGATTTCTTATTTCATGTGCGATGCCTGCAGCCATCTGTCCTACCGCCGATAACATATTGGATTTACAGATCAGCTCTTCGGTCTTTTTACGCTCCGTAATATCCCTACAGAATATCTGAATGGCTGGTTGCCCTTTATAAATAATCGGAAGACCGAGTGTTTCTCCATAAAATTCTTGTCCGTCAAGCCGAATGAACTTTTGTTCCAGTAAACCAACCGCCTGATGATCGTCCCTCATGATTTCGATTCTTTTTTGTACACTTTCCCGGGACTCCAGGTGGACGAACTGAAAAACCGATTTACCGATAATATCTTCCACACTATCCATCCCAAGCATTTTTGCCCCCATGGGATTCATATACTCGATGATCCCATTGCGATGTACAAAAATCGCTTCAGGTGACACCTCCACTAAACTGCGATACCTTTGTTCACTTTCCTTCAAGGCAGCTTCAGCAAGTTTTTGATTCGTAATATCCCGATAAACGAAAACCAATGCGCACGGCTCATTTTCATTATCGCGGATATTAAACAGGGAGATGCTTACATCGATTAACTGGCCATCCTTCCTTAACCTGACCGTTTCAAAGCCTTTCTTTTGTACCCCAGCCTTAATTTGGTCATGCAATTCATTGACTGACTCCTTCAAGAAATCAGGAATAATTGGAAACGGCATGCCAATGAGCTCCTCATTCGTCCATCCGAAAAACTCTTCAAAAGCTGTATTCACCTGAAGGGTCTTTCCTTCCAGATCAACAATGGAAATGGGGTCCGGGTTGTTCTCCATGAAAGACTTGAATTTCTCGGTACTATCCTCCGGCTGTTCTCCCATTTGCCCTTGTCCATAATCAATAAGCCTTTTACTCATCAATTTTTTATTCCTTTCTTATCCGGAAATTTACAGTGTCAATTTTACAGTATCAGTAAATCATTTGCCAGTTTTATCATATGTTTTTTCCAAGTTAAGGATTGATGCACAAAGAGGCCAAACCCCCATAAGGTTCAGCCATTTCCTTAAAAGGTATTATAAATATTGGGACATTCTGTACCTGTTGGTTCATAAAAGCAATGGAGCTTGAAACGCCCAACAAGGGGCTGATTATACCAGGTTGCCGGGCAATCTCCCGGTGGCCTGAAGTACCATAGGCTAAATTTCGAAGGCCATAGCCTTCCGCCCTAAGCAATCTTGCCAATAAGGCAATATCGGCATCAGTGTGCTTTACAACGGCCATCCCATCACCTCCACTTTTTTTATCCTATGCCTTTGATATGGAAAAATACTCCGTTTATTAACAAAATCTTCATATGTAGTACACGTCCTATCAATAATACAACCCTATACTTAAGTAAGGCTGGATAGCACGCGTGGCTATCATGGTATTTGGCGAAGGCGGGGCCGATACTTTCCTTATACATATAAAAAAGGCGGCACACATTGTGCCGTCTTTTATCTTGTCATTCTTTCGCTTCAAATGCCGCTTCAAACGCCAATGATACCTTTTCGAATTCTTCATCCGATTCGATATCGAGCAGTTCACCTTCGCCTTCGACCCTGAAAAAGAAAATATCGATATCTTCATCCGTATCCTCTTCAATATCTTCAAGCAAGCCTACTGCAACATATTCCGTTCCTTCTACATCCAATGAACCTAAAACCTCAACTTCATGGCCTTCATCACTGTCATCAGTAAGAGTGAAAACTTCACCTTCACGAATTTTTCCCATACTACCTCTCCTCTCCTATCCATTAATAATGGAGTTGTTTCCATAGTATATCGACTATTCCATTTAGAAACAAATTTTTGCCCTGGAAAATGATGAATACATTTCTTTCCAATAAAAGAATCTATCAAGAAATACTATGGAAGAAAAGTATTACCCATAAGCCATTTATCATTTTTTCATTATTTACCAATAATTCCCCTTTATTAACATCATTTTAAAAATTATCTAAAAACGGCTATAAAAAAGTAATTTAATTCCGAATAATCTTATATATACTACTATTAGCAAGTTGCATTGGTTTTAATGAAGGAGGAAGATTTCTTGGCTGTAAAAAGGGTCGATCACATTGGCGTTGTTGTAAAAGATCTTGAAAAATCCATCGCCTTTTATCAAGATGTGCTGGATTTGAAATTAAAGGAACGCATGACTCATACTAATGGAGTGATCGAACTGGCATTCCTCGGTTACGAAGAGTCGGACGAAACAGAAATAGAATTGATTCAGGGATATAGCGACACACTTCCCTCCGAAGCAACGATCCACCATTTTGCCATTACCGTGGATGATATCGAAGAAGAATATGCCCGGATCAAAAGCTTGGATAACACCGAACTGATTGATGAAGAGATTGTCACCCTTCCGAATGGTTATCGCTATTTCTACGTATATGGACCGGAAAAAGAGTGGATTGAATTTTTCCAAAGGTAAAAACCATCCTAAAAAGGCAGAGTCTTATAGACTTCTGCTTTTTTTAACATTCACTCTATTCTCCAAACAAAATTTACAGGATAAAAATCCTTTCTTTACTTACATGAAGTAATTTCTTAATATACTGCATTTATCCTAAATGTAATCATATTTTTGGAGGTATGCATTTTGGGGAAAATGAGCAAAAAGGTAGCAGGAATTACTTTAGCGGGCGCGGTGGCCATATCATCACTTGGTATTTCAACAATGAAGGAAGATGTTCAGGCTAAAGACAAGAAAAAAGAACCAACCAACGTCATCATGATGGTGATGGATGGAACAAGCACAGGAGCAACAACCCTTTCAAGGTGGTATAAAGGCGATAATCTAGCCATGGACGAAATGCTGTCTGGCGGCATGCGTACATACTCGGCTGAATCGGCGATTACCGACTCAGCTCCTGCAGCAACAGCGCTTGCGACAGGAAATAAATCAAATGATAAATTTGTCGGTGTCCTGCCAACCATCGTTAATTCTCCAGGGCTCGATCCAGTTAATCCGAAAAATGCCCATAAACCAGTCGCTAACGTTTTGGAGGGTGCAAAACAAGCCGGAAAGGCTACTGGCATCATTTCTACATCTGAAATCCAGCATGCTACACCCGCAGGTTTCTCCGCTCACGTGACACATCGAAGCAATTATGGTGATATTGCGGAACAGCAGGTTTATCAGGGGATTGACGTCGTTTTGGGAGGCGGCAAAGAATCCCTTTTACCAGGTAAAACAAAAAATGCAAGAATGGATGGAGAAAACCTTTTGGAAGTGCTTGATGAAGACAAATATGATTTTGTTGAAACCCGTGACGAGCTGTTAAAATCCAAATCGAATAAAATTTGGGGAAGCTTTGCACCAAGCGCCCTGGCATATGATTTAGATCGTAAAACAACAAAGCCCAGTGAACCCACTTTAGCTGAAATGACCAATAAAGCCCTTAAAACCTTGAAAAAAGATAAAGATGGCTTCTTCTTATTTGTTGAAGGAAGCAAGATTGACTGGGCTGCTCACGGAAACGACACGATCGGAATGATTAGTGATACTTTAGCTTTTGATGATGCCGTGAACGAAGCCCTTACGTTTGCAAAAAATGACGGAAACACGATGGTTATTGCTGTAACGGACCATGGGAACAGCGGAATTACAATGGGTAACGTAAACACGAACTCCTCCTACCCGGAAACACCCGTATCAGCTTATATCGATCCATTAAAGAAAGCGAAAATGACTGTTGAAGGGGCCTTAAGTAAGCTAAAACCAGATCATTCCAATCTGAAAGAAGTTGCAGCACTGTATGGACTGGATAATCTGACTTCTGAAGAAACAGCAAAACTTACCTCTTCTAAAAATGTAGGTGCAGAAATGACAAAGCTGCTTGCTAACCGTGCCAACATTGGCTTTACAACTGGCGGGCATACAGGGGAAGACGTATTCCTGTATTCTTATGGCCCTTCAAAACCGACTGGATTAGTGGAGAATACAGACCTCGCTAAAAAAATGGCCGATTTCATGGGCTTTGATTTACAAAAACTATCGAACACACTATACATGAATGCTAAAGATTCCTTTGAGAAAAAAGGATATTCAACCCGCATTGATGTTACAGACCCGAATAACCCGATTTTCGTAGCGAAAAAGGGGCAGCAAAAAGTGGAGTTGCCTGCAAATAAGAATATCGTTATCAGCAAGACTCCTAAATCCACTAAAGAAAAAGAAATTAATGCGATCACCGTTTACAACGGAAAAGACTTTTATATATCCGAACAAGCATTAAAGGCAGTCAGGTAAGCAAACACTTTTGAATGGGAAGGAGCCCTTGTTTTTAACAAGGGCTCCTCAGACTGTAAACAAATCAATTAAAGTCCCAGTTGATTTCAGAAATCCGCTCCCTTTCCGATGACTGCCTGCCAAGCCATCTCACCGCAAGCCCTGTGGGGTCTCGGCTAGCCAGTTATTCGGCAGGAGTGTTGCAAATTTCTTCCATCCAATGAGGATTACAGGTGAAAAACTTAAAGGATTAACTAGTCTTAAATATAAGTTGGGATGAGACAGCCTTCTGTTTTTTCTAGAAAACATTCCAGTTGATTTCAGAAATCCGCTCCCTTTCCGCCGACTGTCTGCCAAGCCTCCTCGGCGCAAGCTCCTGTGGGGTCTCGGCTAGCCAGTTTTTCGGCAGGAGTGTCGCAAATTTCTTCCATCCAATGAGGATTACAGGTGAAAAACTTAAAGGATTAACTAGTCTTAAATATAAGTTGGGATGAGACAGCCTTCAGTTTTTTCTAGAAAACATTCCAGTTGATTTCAGAAATCCGCTCCCTTTCCGCCGACTGCCTGCCAAGCCTCCTCGGCGCAAGCCCCTGTGGGGTCTCGGCTAGCAAGTTATTCGGCAGGAGTGTTGCAAATTTTCTTCAATCTAATGAGGTCTCGTCCGTATTAACAAGCACTACACTGCCCTTTATTCGGACTCCATCCCCCTTTTGTCGCCAAACTGAGGGGCCCTTTTAACAAGGGCCTTTTTTGTATGAAAACACAATAGTAAAAAAGCCATGCTAAAATAAACCCTCCATATTCTCATTTTTTTGATGGGGGTAAATGTACTATGTTGTTATTTAAGTTATGCAGTTTGTTGTTCAGATGGAGCGATTGTATAGCCTTTCTTTTTTAGGTATTCGATCATTTTTAATTCTTTGTTATTTTGTTTTTCTTCAAGGTAATTTGAGCCTAGTTCATGATAAGGTTCTCCTGTTTTTAAGATGTTGTAAGTAATCGTTAATAGTAAATGGGCAGATGCGATTCGTCCCTTCATTTTCCCCTGTCGTTTAGTAATCCTTTTTCGATGTGAAGCAATTCGATTATTTTGCCTTGATGTTGCTAATACACATTCTACGGCCATTGTTTTTAAAGCTTTATTTCCTTGTGTGGTTTTACTCGTTTTTTTTTACCAGCACTTTCGTAATTTCCAGGACTCACACCAGCCCAAGAGGCAAGATGTTTAGCTGACTTAAATACGGACATATCAACACCCATCTCCGCAATAAAAGTGGCTGCGGCAGCTTTGTTCACACCAGGTATACCATCCAATAATTCTACTTCCTTACGATAGGGGGACAGGAGTTGATCGATTTGTTTTTCCAATTCTTCTATGGTTTGTTCTAAATAACCCATATGATCCCAATGGTAACGCAACATATCACGATGATGACGGCGAATACGACCATTAATTGCACTGGCAATGTCAGTTATACTTGCTTTTGTTCGCCAATCCACCATTTTTCGAAGACCATCGGTCTCTATTTTTTCACCATTTAGAATCGCTTCAAGGATACGACGTCCCGATAAACCAAAAATGTCTGATAGAACGGATGTTAGCTTGATATTAGCATCTTGAAGGATTTTGTGAATGCGATTCTGCTCTGATGTGCGATGATGAATCAATTTTTTTCGATAACGAGTAAGATCTCGTAAATCACGAATATCCTCTGGTGGGACAAAATTGTTTTCAATAAGTCCGCATCTTAGAAGCTTGGCAAGCCATTCGGCATCTTTCACATCAGTTTTACGCCCTGGAACATTTTTGACATGTCTGGCATTGGCAAGAACAAGGTGAAAAGAACCTTCGAGTATATTCCATATTGGTTTCCAGTAGACTCCGGTACTTTCCATCACAACATCGGATACCTGAAGGGTAGCGAGCCAATCACTTAAAGCCAAGAGTCCTGTTGTTGTAGTTGAAAAAGTTTCAATAGAGGTCTTTGGCTTTTTATCTAATGGACCAAATAATACACAGGCTACTACAGTTTCTTGGTGTACATCTAGGCCAGCACACCGTTCAATCATTGCTTCCATAGGAGAAATCACCTCAAAAAAGATTAACAATACATATGACAGGAGATTTGTTACAAAAATTTTTGTATACGTACTAGCAGTACACTAAATGGTTCTTCCATACTGTCACAACCAGTTTCTTATACAGGGTATCTTCCTTAAGATCCACCAAAAAAAGTTCAGCCTGGTTGTATTGTTATTTTCCATTATTGTCAAGGGGTTAATGGGTTAGACTCTATTTTGAGTTTAGATTTTCGTAGTAGATGGTGGCGGCGAGGAGCGCCGCCATAGGAGTTTCTTATGAATAATTTAGAACTCCCCGCTTCACCAGCTTGACTTTTTGACACCCGGCAGTTGCCCTTTATGAGCAAGTTCCCTAAAAACGATACGTGACATGTTGAATTTGCGCATATATCCACGGGGCCTCCCCGTTACTCCACAACGATTGTGAACCCTTGTCGGCGAGGAATCACGAGGGAGTTTGGCCAATGCGGCATAATCCCCTTTCTCCTTCAATTCCTTTCTAAGTTCTGCATACTTTTCGACCATTGCCACCTGTTTTTGCGCTTTTATCACCTTGGATTTTTTCGCCATTTATATTCTCCTTTTTTTAAATCTTGATTGTATGAAAAATCTATAAACTATTCACAATTCGTTCCGCTGCCTGTCTTGCTCCCGATATATTCCTGGATATCGGTCCCATTTCAAGTTCAGCCAACGCACCCGTGACATATAAATCAGGTCCCCACTGCAACGACTGCGATACAATTGGATAACCACATTCCGCGCAGCGTAAATCATGTGACCGGATGACTGGCGTCAGCCAATCCTTCCCTGGCAATGATGACTTAAAGCCGGTCGCTAAAAGGATCGTCCCTGTTTGTTGAATGACCTTTTCGTTTTTATCCCTGAGGCTGATATGCCCGTCCCTCCACACAGCGCTTTTCACCTCAACATCCATGACACGCAATAATCCCTTTTTAACCTGATTCATCAGCGCTTTATGTAAGTCAGGTGGGATGGATCCCTTATTACGGGCCTGGATAATGGTCTCACGTCTTTTTTGAAAGCTGGATATAGCACGGAAAGGTCGCTGTTTTTTCGGCCCCAACCAACCAGGATCACTGTCGAAATCATGAATTCTAAAAGGATGCCGCTTCAGAACCGTCACATCATGTGGATAGATATTACTCAGCTTTAAAGCGAGATGGACAGAAGATATGCCGCCCCCAATGATCGTAATGGGTCCTTGTAATTGTGTCAGCTCCGGAATATTTTCATCGAATATGTGGTAAACGGGACCCCCATGCTCTTGTTTGAATTGCCGTGCCCATTCAGGCCAATAAGGCTGTTCGCCAATGCCAATTGAAATCACAAGTTTTTGCCCCTCAAGCCGTCGCTTGTTTTGCAATTGGATTTCCCAGCCCTGTCCCGTTTTGCAGGCAGAGATGACTTCCCCTTGCACCCATGCCTGCTTAATGGTTAAATCATCAGCCAAGTGAACACAATGTTCATTGAAGGATTGTAGGGATGGCCGCTTATATTGGCCGTAAAAGTTATTTTTCCAGTCTGCCTTCTCCACATATTTCTGCAAGCTGAATGGATTCACATCCAGATGGTGTACGGATGGAGAACGTAAATATGGCATTGAAATGACTTCCGTACACTGCTTCCATCTTGCCAATGGTTCTTCATTTCTATCGACAATCGCCAGCTGGTCCACCGTCGTTTTTCCTGACTTAAGTAAAAATGCAGCCATCGTCATACCTTGAATGCCTCCGCCAACAATGATCCATTCCAACATGAACTTCCCTCCTATTACATCCATTCTCTTCGATAAAACATAATCATTACGATTTAAATCTTAAAATTACTTCGTTTCACGGTGAAGCGTGTGTTTCTTCAATCGCGGGCAGTACTTTTTCAATTCGATCCTGTCCGGATTATTCCGCTTGTTTTTCGTCGTAATATAATTTCGGTCCCCTGATTCTGTGCATGCTAACGTAATGTTTACTCTCATTTCTATTTCCTCCTAAAGTTTTTTAATGAACGATTTCCGTAAATGCAGGCAATCGATCTTCATAAAGAGACCAATCCTGCTGCATCTCCATTTCCGTCAATAAGCATTGATCTAATTCATTTTCGATTTCCTGTTGATTCATTTGAATGCCAATCATCACAAGCTCCGTCATCCTGTCACCGTATACTGCATTCCACCGTTCCAATAATTCAGGTGCTTCCTTTAAAATTTGGCGCTGTTCTTCCTCAGGGTAAGCTGCAATCCATTTACCGGCTGCTTGTAAAGTCAATGACGGTCCTGCCTGCGAAAGCAAGCCTGCCGTATCATTTCTCGATGCCAGCCAAAGGAATCCCTTCGACCTCACCACTTGTACGGGCCAGTTTTCCAACCACTCCATTAGCCGTTCGGGATGAAAGGGTACTCCCCTCCTATAAACGAAGGAAGAAATCCCATACTCCAAGGTCTCCGGGATATGCTCTTCATTCAATTCCTTTATCCAGCCGGCTCCTTGGCTTGCCTCTTCAAAATCAAATAAATGTGTATTCAATACATCCTTTAGCGGCACCTTGGAATGGTTTGTTTCGATAATTCTCGCATCGGCATTCATTTTATGAAGAACCGCCTTCAATTCCGCAACGGCATCAGCATCCATCAGATCGATCTTATTTAACAGGATGACATTGGCGAACTCTATCTGATCTATTAATAGATCGACCACTTCCCTGCCATCCGCAGCATCAGTTGCCTGCATCCTGTCAATAAGCGTTTCTCCGGAAGTGAAGTCTTGCCAAAAATTATACCCATCAAAAACGGTAACCATCGTATCAAGCCGGCAAGATTTCGATAAATCAATTCCCATGCTTTCATCAACATAACAGAAGGTTTGGGCTACAGGGACCGGTTCGCTTATCCCAGTCGATTCAATCACGATGTAATCAATGTCCCCTTGTTTCGCCAATCTCTCCACTTCAATCATCAAATCCTCACGAAGCGTACAGCAAATGCAGCCATTCTGCATTTCCACCAGTTTTTCATCCGTCCGGGTAAACCCTCCCTGTTTGACCAGCGAAGCATCAATATTGATTTCACTCATATCATTAACGATGACGGCAACCTTCAGATCATCCCGATTCTCAAGAATATG
This sequence comes from Peribacillus sp. S4, assembly GCF_046715815.1. Lineage (NCBI taxonomy): Bacteria > Bacillati > Bacillota > Bacilli > Caryophanales > Bacillaceae > Peribacillus > Peribacillus sp. S4. The sequence goes on from NZ_CP175708.1 coordinate 5,056,231, forward strand.
ATTCAAAAGCGTCGTCTTTCCTGCTCCAAGGTATCCACTCAATACCGTAACCGGAATTTTCTTCATCTCCAACCCTTACCACTCCTTTACCTAATTTCTTTGCTTCAAGTAAATCAAAATCATTACGATTTAAACGCCGAAGCAATCTCCATATAAAAACACTCTCTAATAATAAAACGTAATCATTACTATTTGCAAGTATTTTTAAAATTGCCTCCGAATACTTCTCATGAACCCATGTAATCACGCTTGCTCCGACACACGGATAAATGAAAGGGGCTGACATTAAAACAATAAAATTAAATGGAAGCCCAATCACACATTACATCATGTGTAAGGAACCTCCATTGCAGTTTAATCATTTTAATGTACCTCTATATTTACAAACAGCTGATCATTAACAACGTTTCATTATCCAATACATTTTTCTTTTTCTTTGTTGCAAATCGAGAAAAAAATTATTGGCCATTCTGCTTATTCCGCCATTTCCCACCCTGAAGATGTTACTGTCTTTTGTTCAAAAGTTTCAATCTCTCTCTGTTTCGCCAGCTTAGAAGCTTGTGATATGGACCACGTTAAATTCCCAAAGGCAATCACTGTCCCGATCGAGATAACCAACACCTTTTTACAAAGTATTTTCTTCAATAGCTTCCTCCTGAGAATGTATTGGAATACTCTAAATATAAACCAACATTGTTAACCTAACATGTAGCTGCTGTAAATGTACGAAATTATTTCTGTACATATCCCTAAACACAAAAAAAGCTGAGTGCATATGCAGTCAGCTTTTCATAGGTGTTTCTTATTTATAAAACACTTTATCGACGTTGTATTTAGCATGAAGCTTGTTGATCATGTACGTTTCATAGATTTCACGTTCCATAGCGTCTTCGACTAAAAGAATGTCAATTTTCTTGACTTCATTACGGTGCTCTTTAATCGGAGAAACATTATCCTCGAAATGCTTCTTGACCCTTGGTCTTAATTTACGGGCTTTACCGACAAAAATCAGTTCATCATTCTCATTGTAAAACAAGATGATTCCGCCTTTATCACGGGGAATCAAATGAAAATCGATAAACCCGTAAATTTCAGGAATGACAGCTTCGTCTCCTTCTATAACTTGCTTTCTTTGTTTGATGCTTATATCCGCTGCAGGGATTTCAATTTTAATCATTACAATTCACGTCCTCTATTTGTATAAGGTGAAACTTTCAATCGACTTCAGTTTCACGCCAAGCTCATCACTTCAATCTCAAAGGTAAATGGTATCATAATTATGAGTGAAAAGCCATGAATGCCTTACTTGGATTAAGATGATTCTAAATATAAAGAAGAAGACTCGCTGGGAGCCTCCTTCTTTGTCGGAAATATCCGTTACCACCTGTGAGCCTTTGCATTGCTTCTTAGTATAATGTTTGTTTGTGATTCTTGCGTGTGGCCATTAACTTGAGATTTCGAACGCTTAGGTCTTGTCCAATTATGGTGAAACTTTTGAGAATGTGGATCTAATTGATCTTTATAGCTCATTCTGTGTCACCTCATCATTAGGATTTGGATATTCCGTTCAGTGATAGTAATCCCCATCACTTGTTCTAGTATTTTATTTTTCCAAGCCATTTATACATATTCTTTAAAAAGCGAATTCAGCTGACTTGCCTTTTGCAAGGACTTTCCCTTCGTCATTCACCGCATCACTTGACATGACGGATATGCCTTTTATGTTTCCATCATTTAGAATGAAACCAATGTTTCCGCTTTTTGAACCGTTTCCTTCTATTTCACCAGTAAGTTCTTCCAAATAGATCTCATCTTCCCATGTCAGATGTTCTCCTCTGTCCGTTTCAAGGAAAGCAACTGGCGAAAACTTAATTTTTTTATCCGAATTGTTTTTGATTTCCACGTTCACTTTTACGATATCGAAATCTTCATCATGCGTATAGCCGTGGAAGAAATCGATCATGCTGTAATCCGGAGTGGCATGCATCACTTTCATTTCTTTGATGTTAACCTCGATCGGGCCAACATTCAACGTTTCATTCACTTTTTTATAGGCCTTCAAAGTTAATTCGCCTTTGGCATCGGAAACGTTCTGTCCGATCTGGTTCAAGTTTATATCATCAGGAAGCTGCGGATTCGGAACATAAACATCCTTTTTTTCCAGTGGTCGTGCAATTTCCTCTGTTTTTTCTTTAGCTGTCGTTTCTTCTTCGTAAGCTGGTTGGGTATTAAGAGCACCAAATGCCGTTAATAACAGGGCACCGATCATCAGTCTGTTCATTGAATCCCTCCCTGAAGTCATTACTTCTTTAAAAGCTCAAAAATGATTTTGGCTTGATCCGTGTTATCGACCTGCCCGGCAAAACGATCTTTATATGGCCCGTATGCGTAGACTGGAACATCTTCACCCGTATGTCCCCCAGTAGTCCAGGCAGTATTGGTCCGGTTATCGAATATGGCTTCGATGGCATTATCGACATTCGTCACATTTTTTGATTTGGCAGCTTCAGTTACCGTTTTGATTTCACCGTCAGTTAACTTCACTACATTTTGGTTAATAAATTGCTTTAGCGTCTTTTCGACATCAGCGCCTTTGACGATGGCATCCGCCATGAAGTCAGGAGTGCGTTTGGCTGCCTTGATTGGCTCACCGTACCAGTTATATATTCCTTTTGCTCCGATCGAGAATCCTCCTGTAGAGTGATCCGCCGTAGCCACCACTAAGGTATGTTTGTCTTTCTTCGCAAATTCCATGGCCGCTTTGTATGCTTTTTCAAAGTCTTCCATTTCACTCATTGCACCTACGATATCATTATCATGTCCTGCCCAATCGACCTGGCTTCCCTCGACCATAAGGAAGAATCCATCTTTATCTTTATTCAAGCGCTGGATCGCCGAACTTGTCATGTCTGCCAAAGAAGGCGTTTCACTTGGGCGGTCTATCATTTTCGGAAGTCCTTCAGAAGCGAATAAACCAAGAACCTGCTCATTTTTGTCCTTTAGCATTTGATTTTTATCCGTCACATAACTGTAACCGTCTTTTTCGAAGGCTTTCGCCAAATTGACATCAGGCCGGACAAAATTGGACTTCCCTCCGCCCAATAGGACGTCAATTTTATGTTTGCCTTTGATTAATTCGTTATAATAATCGTCTGCGATTGAATTCATGTTTTTCCGATTTTCATCATGGGCGCCAAAAGATGCAGGCGTAGCATGAGTGATTTCCGAAGTGGCAACCAATCCCGTCGCTTTTCCTTTTTCCTTTGCTGCTTCCAATACGGTTTTGACTTCGGATTTATCATTATCCACTGCAATGGCAGCGTTATAAGTCTTCACTCCTGCAGACATTGCCGTAGCGGCTGAAGCTGAATCCGTTATATTTTGTGCAGAGTCTTCTGGGTAAGTCATCTGCTGGCCAACCAAGTATTTATCAAACTCTGTCCGTTCTGCCACCTTCGTACCAGGATTATCTTTTAAATACCGGTAAGCGGAGGTATAGGAAACACCCATGCCGTCACCGATAAGGAAAATGACGTTCTTGATTTCCGGTTCTTTATTTGGGTTCCCCTTTGCCGAAACACGATCCGCACCGGACCATGATAAACTTCCAAATGCCAATGCAGAAACGAGCGTGATGGGTAAAACCTTTTTACTCCAATTGCGATTCAAATGAATGACCTCCCGTTAATGTTTTCTATTTAATTTAACTATAGGTGAAGAAAATGAACTCAATGTCAAGGCTATGTAAAAAAGTGACAGGATAATTGTTAAGTCAAAGTAAAGACAGCATGTGGAATTGGTTATTCAGGGAAGTCATCAGTAGCTAGGGTATATTTACAGGCCATTGAACATCTTCAAATCGGATGATTGTTAGGAGTTTAATGTGCTATTAATGGAGAAAAAAAATGGCTGTTTTCACATACTTTGTTGCTATTTACCAGGTAGTGAGTTGTGGTTGATTTCCCCTCCAGATGCTCGCTTTCCGCGGGGCGGGCGGTGAGCCTCCTCGGCGAAAACGCCTGTGGGGTCTCACCTGTCCCGCTGCTCCCGCAGGAGTCTCGCACTTCCGCTCCAATCAACCTTAAATAGTTTCTTTTAAAAACAACAATCCTTACGAAAAGAGCCAAAAAAATAAAGCATCCGAATAAGGATGCTTTAGAGTAAGACAGCAGACAAAGTCATCTTTGAGAAACGTTACATTTTTTTGAAAATCTGCTTTTTTTCGCCGACTGACTGTCAAACCTCCTGTCGCAAGCATCTAGCTGAGTCTCGGCTGGCCAGTTATTCGGCAGGAAAATCATGAAGTACAAACCATTCTTAAACCGTTCGGGATGAGACCAGCCTACGTTTTACTTTAAAAACCATTCCAGTTGATTGGAGCGGGTGTTCGAGACTCCTGCGGGAAAAACGTGTCCAAGGGAGGCCCCACAGGCGCAAATGGCGCCGAGGAGGCTTCCGGACCGCCCGCGGAAAGCGAGTACCTGGAGTGAAGATCATGTTCCATTTGATTTAAGAAATCTGCTCCCTCTTGTCGACAAGCTGAAGCGCTCCATTCAAAGAGCGCTTTTTTCACTATTCTTTCTCTATAACTAAACATTCCAAAGCACGGGCCGCATTCACTCTCGCCACCTCGATGGAATCGGCAGACGACAGGGCGACCGCAACCCTTCTACCTGCCTTTGTAACAGGTTTTCCGAAAAGACGCACTTGTGTATTAGGTAAAGCCAAAGCCTGTTCAACACCGACTATTGAATATTCCGATAACTCATCTTGCGCTTTTAATGGACGGCTGGCACCTGGACTGATCAGCTTGATTTCCGGGATGGGGAATCCTAGAATCGCCCGAATATGAAGGGCAAACTCGGACAAATTCTGAGTCACCAATGTCACTAGCCCCGTATCGTGGGGACGTGGGGAAACTTCACTGAAATAAACTTTATCCCCTGAGAGGAACAGCTCTACCCCGAATAATCCGTACCCGCCAAGTTCATCCGTAATGGCATGGGCAATTCTTTTCGCTTCCATTATTTGTGCTTCTGTCATATTATGCGGCTGCCAGGATTCAATATAATCCCCGCCCTGCTGAATGTGACCGATTGGAGCACAAAACATGGTACCATTTACGGCCCGGACAGTAAGCAGCGTGATTTCCGAATCAAAATGGATAAATTCTTCAATGATCACCCGTCCATTTTGAACCCGGCCGCCTTCCATCGCGATTTTCCAGCAATCCTCCAGGTCACCTTCCGTGCGGCACACACTTTGCCCTTTACCTGAAGAACTCATCAGCGGTTTGACGACATTGGGAAACCCAACTTCCTTGGCAGCTTGGACAAATTCTTCATAAGTGTTTGCGAATTTGTAGGCTGCTGTCGGAATCTCCAGAGTTTCAGAAGCCAGCCTCCTGATCCCTTCACGATCCATCGTCAATTTAGCGGCTCTTGCTGTCGGAATGACTTGAAAGCCTTCCTCTTCCAACTTGACTAATTCGGATGTGGCGATGGCTTCTATTTCCGGTACAATCAAATCGGGTTGTTCTTTCTCTACAACTCCCCTTAGTTGTTCCGCATCCAGCATATCGATCACATAACTGCGATGAGCGACTTGCATGGCAGGGGCATGTTCATAGCGGTCTACAGCAACGGTCTCCACACCAAGTCGCTGAGCTTCAAGTATGACCTCTTTCCCCAATTCACCCGAGCCCAATAATAAAATCTTTTTCGATTTATACATTCAGTCTCTCCTCCTTAATTCCTCAAAAACATTATATACGAACTATAAACGAATAAACATAAATATTTATTCGTATTTTCATTTAAAATCACACTGAAAACAGGAAATGAATAGATCTATTTCCCATTATCAAATACCAACTTGACAAATAGGATTAATACACTTTATACTGCTTTTATATAAGGAATATATATAAGCTGACTAGTCTACTGGAGGCTCTCTATTCAACAGGAATAGGGGGTTTTTTCGTTTTTACAATGAGGGAGGAGTTTACTATGCAAAAGGAATTGCTAAGGACCATTTCCCCTGTCATGAATGAGAAGAAAAATGGGGGCTTAGAAGATATGGAGTACCTTAATCTTCCTGACAGACTATTTTTCCACTGGTGCCAGCAGAAATATCGACTGAATAAAGGGGTTTACAACACGATCGATCATTGGTTCTATGAATACGGCATTGTCCATATTCTTCACCGCCGGATCAACCTTTTAGCCTTTTTGGATTTCGCTTCTACCTCGGAACAGGAAGCCGGAAAGACAAAGTTCATTAAATTCGGCAATGGTGGCCTAAGGCAAAAGCTACAGGAATTCATTGCAGATTAACCTGAATCTTATAGGGCCCTTATCAGTAATATGCCCATTCTCCACCTACTGGTAAGGGACACTTATACGAATGTCGAAATTTGCAGTACGATTATTTTTGAAAATGTAAGCGCTTTCTATTATAATGAAATTAGGTTGGATGGCATGCGTGGCCGTCACAGTATATGGCGTAGGTGGGGCCAATACTAGCGCTAAGGAAGGTAAACTTCTTTACCGTAAAACTATTAGATTTCCTTTTGGTAGGGGCTGCAATATAACCGAGGCATGGAAAATGTCCGTTCATTTCAAGCTAAAAAGCAATTTAATCATGCAATCGATAAGTAAAGCATAACTTTACTTATTTTTGCAGCAGCCCTCATCGTTTCAAGTCTAATAGTTTATAAGACTAAGAAGCTCTACCCCATGGAAACGGAGTTGAGCTTTTTTATTTGGTCAAATTTCACATATATAACCCTGCCAAGAAAATCCCAAGCGACTTCTGATAAATCTCATCGAACTGTGATATGGGAAGGGGATTCGTTCCTTTGCCCAGCTCCACGGTAAACCCGGGCCTGCGCCAATCCTGAATGTACCAATCCTTATACCCTGCGTAACTACCGGCGGATTTGACAGGCTCATATCCACTGACCCTCGCAAACTCATTGACTATCGTTTCCGACTCGGGTGGTTCCAAACCTTCAAACCCCCAATAAATGACCTCTCCTTGGGTGTGGAAAGCAAGGACTTTGCCAAAATCACGTTTTTTTGTCAACTCTGACATTGCAATGGCCTCTGGCTGTGTAAGCGGCCCTTCCCCTGGATAATTTGCCGGACCCGGCTCCGTTACATTATTGCGAGCTTGCTCCAGTTCCCATTTGGCGGGAAATTGATCATTCAGATCCACCCCGTTAATATTGGCTTTCCAGCCAGAGAAGTCTTCGCTGCCATTATTCCATTCGATGAGCCGTCCTCTCCAAGACTCATCTGCAGGCGATCCTTTCAAAACCAACTCCACTCCGTCCGGATTCACCATTGGGACGATCGACAGCATCGTCTGTTGATAAAAGGGAAACATATCTAGACCGCGGATGTCAGCCTGATTCGTGATTGCAAGTAAATAATCATTTAAAAAGGTCATGATCACAGGCGTCGTTATCCACTCATTCGCATGAAAGGAACCATTATAGTGAACTCGTTTGTTGCCATTTCCAATCAGAACTTCGGGGATATCCCTTTCAAGCACGGAGTCTCCGATGGGGGAGGTTTTTATAAATGGATAGATTGTTTTCAAACGTCTAACATCGGTCATCATCGTCTCATAAGCATATTCCCGATTACCTTGAATGAGCCTCCACGTAATCCTTAATGGCACGGAAATTGTCTGACCGACCTGCAAGGCATTCGGGTTGAGATTGGGATTAACTAAAAATAGGGCATCCAATGAAAGATTGCGTGACCTGGCAATTGCCCATAACGAATCACCTTGCTTTATGATATAGCCGGTCGTCGTAAAGCCAGGTATTTTGATTTGTTGGCCAATCATAAGTGCAAGTGGATCAATCCCACTATTGGAATCAATGATAAGTTGGTAATTCACCTTGAATAATTGGCTATAATACCACAAGGAATCATTTTGCCGCACAAAAACGTCCATACTGCACCTCCTCTTACCCAAATGTATGCAGATTCGATTCAATTATTGCCAAAGCAAAAGTCACTCCTCAAAACGAATCAAATTGGGGTTTTCATCCAGAATGCTTTGATATTGCTCAGTACTTCCATACGTACCATCAGGGTCTAATTCCCGATATCTTTTGAATTTCGCCAACCGATCTTCTTTTTTGACCCAGCCCAGATGCTTCAATCGTATGTCGGATAACTTGTGAGGCAATTCAAAGACATTTTCGGCAAATCTACCGCAATGCTGCGGCCTATCGTTCCATTTGCATTCAAACCCCTCCCGATATCTGACCAGGAACGGCCGGTAATACTGGTGAGCGCACCAGTGTTCATCCTCCCTGTAATGGGTTTCATTCCAAAAGTCATATAACCGGAAGCAATATACATCCACTTCTCGATCGCTTATCAGCTGCCTGACTTCCTCTTTGAACCTATTTTCAAACACTTCATCGGCGTCAAGATTTAAAATCCAGTCGGGATTTGACTTCACTGTCTCTGTCCATTGCATTTTACGAAGTTCAATTTCATTGGAGAACTTGGAGATGTCATTCCTGATGATACGCACCGGTATCCCTTTCAATACCTCTAAACAAACCTCTGCGGAATTGTCCGTGCTGCCGTCATCAATAATCACGAATTTCCTCTAAAACCTTCCTTAGATAGCGCTCGCTTTCATTTTTCATGACCATGCTCAGCGTTAATTTAGGATGTGATGCTACCTTTGAACCTTCCCCCATATCCGTTCGATCAAGAAATTCCATCGCACCTTCCAAATCCGAATCCCTGTATATATGATAAGCGGGTAAGTGGGTATCAACATACATCGAAATCCCTAAAGCTGCTGCACGGATGCAAAAATGCCGGTCTTCACCCCAAAATGTCAGATTCTCGATTCTATTAAAATTCACCCCAGCTTTCAAAGCTTTTTGGCTGATGAGTGTACAGGCACCCAGTCCCCCAACTTTATGAACACCAGGTGTTCGCATCTGTCGGATGAACGATTGATAACGTGTGTTGATCTCCGAGTCCGTCAACGCCTGACCGCGTGATATCTCCCATTGGGTATATTCATCATATAACCATACTTGAGGCCGCTCTTCGGCATCAGGCTGCCATTTTGTCCAGAAGATATTAGAGGTGATATCCTTATTTGCAGATATAAGCTGGTTGATGGTCTGAGGATATAGCAGGAGGTCTGAATCGATTAGAAATAAATAATCATATTGTTCTTTGATCGCATGTTCGATTATCATATTTTTGAAATCCGCGACCTTCCATACCAAATTTTCATTCCAGTAGTGGGTAGTGCCATTACACACATAAACATCGCTTTGATTGGATGCCAGTAATTTGACATTGTTCTGCTCCTGACTGAAATCTTCGAGCATCTGGCTTGATCGCTCATCTTCATTGTCGTCAATGAAGAAATAGGCAAGTTCCTTCCCCTCCGCATCCAACCGTTTGAGTGAAAGCAGGAACTTTTGTAAAATATGTGGTTTTTGGTAAATTGGACTGCCCACTAACACCCGAACCTTTTTACTGGTCATTAATACCACCCTTTACTGTTGATCTTAACTGGCCCCCAATTAATCTGACTGCAAAAATTCCCCTGAAGACATTTATAACTATATATTCTTAACGAACTTGTCGGATGTCATTTAAAAACGGCGTCCTGCGTAAACAAAAAAGGCATCCATTCATGAATGGATGCCTTTTGCATTTACTAGATTGGGAGAACCATATATTACACTTCCTGCGGTACTGATAAACCTAAACCTTCGGCTATGCGCGTTCCGTATTCCGGATCGGCTTTATAAAAATGACCGATTTGACGAAGCTTGATTTCCTCTAATTCCACAGGTTTCATTGCACCCACGATTGTGTCAACAAGGCGCGTTTTCTCTTCGGCACTCAATAGACGGTATAAGTCACCTGCTTGAGTGTAGTGATCATCACTATTATGACCAACTTGTGCAGCTTTCCCGGTCACCTCGAAAGGAGTGACTTTATTTTCCGTTGATTCGGCAGGGCCGCCAAAACTATTCGGCTCATAATAAACAGATCCCTTGCCATTGTCATCTGCACGCATGAAGCCATCACGCTGATAGTTGTTCGCTTCCACTTTCGGACGGTTAACCGGAAGCTGGTTATGGTTCGAGCCCACACGGTAACGGTGTGCATCTCCGTATGCGAATAGACGCCCTTGTAGCATCTTGTCCGGGGAAGCCTCAATTCCCGGTACGAATGTTCCCGGTGAGAATGTGGCTTGCTCTACTTCAGCAAAGTAGTTTTCAGGATTTCTGTTCAATTCCATACGGCCAAGCTCAATCAGCGGATAATCCTTTTGAGACCATACCTTCGTCACATCGAATGGATCGAAACGGTATGTATCCGCATCTTCCAGAGGCATGATTTGAACATATAATTTCCAGGCAGGGAAGTCCCCTTTTTCAATGGCATTGAAAAGATCTTCCGTATGGTAATCAGGGTTTTCCCCTGCTAGTTTTGCAGCAAGATCCACATCTAGGTTTTTGATGCCCTGTTCTGTTTTGAAGTGGTATTTCACCCAAACGCCTTTTCCTTCTGCATTCACCCATTTAAATGTGTGGCTACCGAAACCATGTGTATGGCGAAGTGTAGCAGGAATGCCCCGATCGGACATCAGGATCGTCACTTGGTGCAGAGACTCCGGTGAATGTGACCAGAAATCCCAAACAGCCGTAGGATTTTTCAAATGTGTTTTAGGATCTCTCTTTTGTGTATGAATGAAGTCGGGGAATTTAATCGCATCGCGAATAAAGAATACTGGCGTATTATTTCCGACAATATCGTAGTTTCCTTCTTCGGTGTAGAATTTAACGGCAAATCCACGCGGATCACGGACTGTATCTGCAGATCCCAATTCACCTGCAACTGTGGAGAAACGGATAAAAAGATCTGTCTTCTTGCCCACACCATTGAAAAGTTTAGCTTTCGTGTACTGAGAAAGGTCGTTCGTTACTTCGAAAGTGCCGTATGCACCGGCACCCTTCGCATGAACCACACGTTCAGGGACACGTTCACGGTTGAAGTGGGCTAGCTTTTCCAATAAGTGTACATCTTGAATGAGCACAGGGCCGCGTTCGCCGGCAGTGATAGAGTTTTGATTGTCTCCAACTGGTGCTCCCCAGCTTGTAGTAAGGTTTTTCTTATTCGACATAATTGAACCACCTTTTCATTATTATTTATGTATATAATGATAAAGCTTCTCAGAAAAAAATCAATACTTATTTATAATAATTTTAATATAATAATCAGTTCATTATTCATTCGTTGATGATATAACACCAAACACATCCATAATATGGATAGTGCAAAAGGTATAAACGCTGGAGGAACGGCCTATTCACATAATTCCATTCCTAATAATGGTATACGACCCTTATAGGCGATTTTCCTTCATGACGAGTGATTTTATCATTTCCCCTACCAATGGGATAGCAATCGAGAATGGTTGACGAATAATCATAGATACTTTGAACTACTTTACCTCTTTCCTTCTATTCATCTTATAACAAACCGAATTGTTCTCCTGTGACTTTGTTCACTTCGTCAGACTTTATTTACAGAATGACGAATAGCCGGATGCATAGAAACTGAATTTTTCATTGTTTTTGTGAATCCTATCTTTCAACAGAGCCCTTCCTGAATCAGCTGAAACAAAAGGCCATCCCCCTTATTTTGCTAGGGAATTTGTAAACATACTGGTTTGTGTTCATATAGAAAATAAGATACTATTACGTTAAAATGACCGTCCAATAAGAGTAAGGGTGATATATATGAATGAGCGCAAACAAATGGTAGTTAAATATGCGCACCAATTATTTATTGAAAAGGGTTACCAAGCAACTTCCATTCAGGATATTTTAGATTATAGCGGCATTTCAAAAGGAACATTTTACAACTATTTTTCTTCTAAAAGCGAATTGCTTAAGGCAGTCTTCCTAACTTCGCAAGAAAAATTCGAAAAAGAGCGGAATGAATTGCTGATTGGGCAAAACCTTGCAGATATTGAAATATTCATCAAACAATCAGAATTACAAATGCACTCAAACAAAAACAACAAAATCTTTTTCTTATATGAAGAAGTAATGATTTCAAATGATAACGAACTTAAGAACTTCATAACTCATGCTAAATTCCAGCATATCCATTGGTTATCAAAACGGTTTCTGGATATTTTCGGTGCTGATAAAAAACCTTATATTTTGGACTGTGCCATTCTTTACTCGGGAATGATGCATCAAACGATTCATTTTAATGCCTTGGCTAAAGAGCCCGAGTTCAACCCTACTGAAATTATCCGTTATTGTGTCGATAGGATTAAATCAATTTTCGAAGATGTCAGCAAGTCAAATGCACAGCTTTTGGAACCCGATCTCATCAAGCAATGGCTGCCTGAGTGCTTCCATAACCAGCAGGATTTTCATACAGCACTCCTGCACTCTGCAAATGACCTAAAAAAGATGATCTTGAGGCTTTGCCAAGATGATGAAGCGGAACGGGTTAAAAACTTAAAATTGATTCACTTTATCCAAGAGGAATTATTACAAAACGTTGAACCGCGAACCTTTCTTATTGAAAGTGCCCTTCTTTCCTTAAACACCAATCCCAAATTAAAAAACACTTTGGAATTAAGTGAATTCGAAAAGATCATTGCCAACAACTAAAGAGAACCTAATGAATCCCATTTTGTAGACAAATAGGGTTCGGAATGGCCTTATCACCAACCATAATTTTTTCAAAAAACAAGTTATCCTTCATGGTTTTTTACTGTTTTATAAAATCCGCAACGGATTGAAGAAAACTAGCTGAAACGTCCTTTTTGAGGGTTTGTAAAAGGAAACGTTGATTTCCACTACAGGCACTCGCTTTCCGCGGGCGGTCCGGGAGCCTCCTCGGCGTCGCCTGCGGGGTCTCCCTTGGCCACGCTTTTCCCGCAGGAGTCTCGTACCTTCCGTTCCAATCAACTTTGTTTATTTAGATAGAACCCTTATGATTCAAGCTAGATAATATTTGTTTGCCGGCAGTCTTTTTTTTGTGGGTTTGTAAATGGGAACGTTAGTTGATTTCCACTACAGGCACTCGCTTTCCGCGGGCGGGCGGGAGCCTCCTCGGCGTCGCCTGCGGGGTCTCCCTTGGCCACGCTTTTCCCGCAGGAGTCTCGTACCTTCCGTTCCAATCAACCGAAATGTTTTTTAAAATAAAAACTGCAGGCAGATATCTATTCGGAACCAAGTTTAAAACTAGTTTATCCTTTAAGTTTTTTTCACCTGTAATCCTCATTGGATGGAAGAAAATTGCGACACTCCTGCCGAAATACTGGCTAGCCGAGACGCCACAGGCGCTTAGCCGAGGAGGCTTGGCAGACGGTCGGCGGAAAGGGAGCGGATTTCTGAAATCGACGGACCTTTTAAATAAAAAGCGTCTATTCCATTCTGGGAATGCTTATCGTATCCTCTTTTTTTGTGACAATTCTGCAAACATATAACTGAAATTCATTAAATTTTAGTATAATGACTTGTAGAAAGTGTCTTCAGGAGGAGTTTTTCATGAACATAATCATGCGTTTTCTTATCAACGGGCTGGTATTGCTCGTTATTGACTGGCTTCTCGACTCCATCACGATCAAATCTTACGGAACTGCCTTGCTGGCGGTTTTTATATTATCGATCATGAACTTGCTGGTTAGACCCATCCTCCAACTTATCACATTGCCGATCACCATCCTGACGTTCGGGTTGTTTTCTTTCATTATCAATGCCTTCACATTCCAAATCACTTCCTATATTGTCAGTGGCTTTGTAATAGATTCTTTTTGGGGGGCTTTAATCGGATCATTTTTATTGAGTTTCATTCAAAGTCTTCTTATAAAACAGAGTAAAAAAAACCGTCAGTAGCATGCTGACGGTTTTTCGTGTCATTTCCATGACAGCCTTCGATATTTCCCGGGCTATTTCACTAAATTCCGCTAAGCATCACTAGCTGTTTTCTCTCATTTTTGACAATCCAGAAGGAAAAAGCGGCTAATATCCATAACTTTACATATACATGCCAATTTCTCTGGAAATGGGTATGAATAGAATTATGGAGGAATCACATGTTCACAAAACATGAATCAAGATTTGCCCAGTCCATATTACTCGCGCCCGCTTTCTTTATTCCCTCTCTTTTCATTACTCCATCACTAGCAACGGCTGGCAATGATGAAACTAAACCAAGCTGTTCCTTATCTTTGGGACAGCTTTTTCACTTTTAAATGTCTAAATTTTTCGAAAAATCACATAATTATATTTTGTTTGTATAGCATTATAAATAGTTTCGAATCATTATTATACGAGAAAAAACATGGGATCACTCCTGTGGTAAGCGTTTTCATTTTTTACTTTACATTCATCCTATTAAAATATATTATTTAGTTGTAATATTATGTGAAAAATCAATAAATAATATGTATTCTCCTCTACTAGTGATAAAATGCTAGATAGAGAAAATTAAACTCCAACATAGAAAAGGGGAAAATTATGCAAAACTCCAAAGAATCTCAACTACATAGAGGTTTGGAAGAAAGACATATCGCATTAATGTCTCTTGGCGCAGCCATTGGAGTCGGTTTATTTCTCGGCTCGGCATCTGCGATTAAATTAGCCGGTCCAGCAATCATCATTTCTTATGCCATTGGCGGACTTATGATCTATCTTATCATGCGTGCACTAGGTGAAATGGCAATAAAAAATCCAGTCGCAGGCTCCTTCAGCCGCTACGCAAGCGAATTTGTCGGTCCTCTTGCCGGATATATTACCGGATGGAATTACTGGTTCGTTTGGATCGCCACCTGTATGGCTGAAATTACGGCAGTCGGAATCTACATGCAATTTTGGTTCCCTGATACTCCGCAATGGGCTTGGGCGTTAGCCGCACTTGCCATCATGACAACGATTAACTTTCTTGCTGTAAAAGCTTACGGTGAATTGGAGTTTTGGTTCGCCCTCATTAAAATCGTAACGATCATCCTGATGATTGTCCTTGGCTTCGGAATGATCATCTTTGGTTTGGGGAACGGCGGAATCGCGGTCGGTTTCGGCAACCTTGTTGAAAATGGCGGATTTTTCCCTAATGGGATTTCTGGAGTCATCCTCTCGTTCCAAATGGTCATGTTCGCCTATTTGGGAATTGAAATGCTCGGTGTAACCGCAGGTGAAGTTAAAAACCCTGAAAAATCTTTAAAAAGAGCCATCGATACCGTTTTTTATCGGATTTTACTTTTTTACGTTTTAGCTCTGACGGTCATTTTATCAATCACTCCATGGGATGAAATGAATGGAGAAAACAGTCCATTCGTTATGATGTTTGATAAAATCGGTATACCAGGCGCAGCAGGAATCATTCAGTTTGTCGTACTGACAGCAGCCCTTTCATCTTGTAACAGCGGGATCTTCAGTACAGGAAGAATGTTATTCAACCTGGCACAGCAAGGTGAATCACCAAAAAGTTTCGAACGTACAACAAAGTCAGGCGTTCCTGGCGTTGCCATTATCGTTTCGGCTATCGTACTTCTTTTCGGCGTTTACCTTAACTACATGGAAGCCGATAAAGTTTTCACTTACGTCACAAGTGTCGCTACATTCGGCGCCCTCTGGACATGGGGAACGATACTTGTCACACAGATTATGTCTAGACGAAAAATGAGTCAGGGAGAAAAACAAGGCTTATCTTACAAGATGCCTCTTTTCCCATTGACTTCTTATTTCACTTTAGCCTTTTTAGTATTCGTAATGATCGTACTCGGTTTTTCAGCAGATACAAGAATCGCTCTAATCGTTGGTCCGATTTGGATCTTACTGTTGGTAGTCCTGTATTATGTGACCGGCTTGCATAAACGGAAAAGATAAATGCCAGAGGGTGCCCAATCTAATTGGCACCCTCTATTTCATTCCTTCACCTTTTACCCCTTCTTTTGATCACCCAATGGACCACCGCACCAGCTCCGCCTAAAATAATGAGGATCGGCAAGTTTCCGATTATAAAAACAATGATTCCTGAACCCGCTTTAAGTAATAGATTCGCACTCGTTGCAAGTTGTTTCTTTGTCCTCTCCCATGTATTCAATTCCTTATTATCAATGCCCGGCACAACTATCCTGTCCTGTGATAACGTGATGGTGACCGTCGAATATGAGGTCTGGTTTTCAAGATACTTCATTTGCCCGGTCAGCTGCTCTATTTCTTCTTGCACCACGGCAAGATCGGATGATATTTTCAGCAAATCTTCCGTCTTCTCAGCATCCTTCATGAATGCAAGTAACCTTTCCTCCACTGCCCTCTTTGACTTCAATCTTGCTTTTAAATCCACATATTGCTCCGTTACATCCTGTCCTGTCACATTCCTTCCGACCACTTCTGAAGCCTCGCCCTCGCTATCGGTTAGAAAATCCTGAAAATGGGCTTCAGGGACCCGAACAGTGATCGTTCCTTCCACCAGTTCTTCATCTTCCCTGTATACATTGGACTCAACAACATATCCGCCATATCCTGCCGCCTTATTCTCAATCTTCATTTGTGCCTTTTCAAGGTTCTTCACCTTCAACTCAAGCTGGGCCTGATGGATGACCTTTCTTTCATCCGTCATCCCTTCCTTTTCCGCTGCTTCTTCCTGCACCTTATTCCCGTAAATGGAAGCGTCCATTTTACTTTCCGCCTTTTCATCCTGTGATTCCGATGCTGAATCATCTTTTTCGTTACTGCTGCATCCAGCAAGTAAAAGGAACAAACTGAACATTAGCATCATTGTTTTACGGTTCATCGGTATTCCCCCCTTTTCTTAATAGTACCGACGTAAAATTTGGAAGAAAGTTACACTTCTTGATTAAAGGGGATGTTTTATTTTCAGGTGTGAAAATAAAGGTATAAGAAATGAAGAAAGAAATGGATTGCATTATGAACTACGGAATATTGGCTAAAAGTGTATTGGTACCTGTCGTCGAAAGATCACTTGTAGGGATATTCGCCACAAGGAATTCAAAAGAAATTTATGACAAACTCAAGAAACCTGCTTTTGCTCCTCCTTCCTGGACTTTCCCCATTGCTTGGACCAGCCTTTATACGATTATGGGACTGCTGACCTTGATAACATTGACGGCATTCGAGTTTTATAAAATAGACCGTATATCAGGTTTAGCAATGATTCCCTATATAGCATGGGTCACCTTGCTATTTAGATTGAACTTTTCCATTTTCAGAAACTATTAATCACAAAAAAGAGCGCCCCTTCTATTAAGGAGCGCTCCCTTTAGAGTTTCACGAGTAAAAGTTGAAAACTCACGAGTAATTGCTCAATTTTCACGAGTAAACCCGCTAAACTCACAAGTAAATGTGCTATTTTTACGAGTAAACCACAACTAATTATTGATATTCGTAATTCTGCCTTCAATTCCTGCCGTGATCTTTCCGCCTTTAAAGGTCTCTTTCACATAGTTAACGAATGCTTCCAGGTCTGCATGTCCAAACACACGCTCTTTTCCTTTCAGGACGGTATAGTTATCACCGCCGCTTGCCATGAAATCATTGACGGCCACCGTGTATGTTTCAGTATCCTTGATCGGTGTTCCGTCCGCTTTCTTCAATAAGGTGACACGCTCCGTGACAGGTTTACTGAAGTCGGCTGTATAGCTCAGTCCAGAAATTTGCAAAGTTTTCGGAGATCCTTCCACGATCCATTGCTGTTGAAGCAACGTTTTCACTTCCGCTCCAGTCAGTTCCAGCTTAACCAATACGTTTCCGAACGGCTGGATTTTCGCTAAATCGGAAAAAGTGACTTCCCCCTTTGGAATATCTGCACGGATTCCGCCTGGATTCATGAAGGCAAAATCGGAGTTCAAATCGGCCTTCATTGAATCGGCAATTAAATTTCCAAGGCCCGTTTCCTGCGTATAGGCATTGGTTCTTAAAATTTTCTCGTCCGTTGTCCCAAGCGGAGCTTTCAGCTCGGGGAACATGTCCAGGTAGTCGTTGATGAATTTCGTCGTCCCGGCATCCGGTGTGATGCCATCTTGTGTAACCGTAACAATCTCCGCTGACTTTTTGACAATATCCTTTGTGCTTGGATCGATTTCCAAATCCACATCTTCAAAAGCCGTTCCATAAGAGTAAGCTTGTACGATCAATTTATTATCGACATAGTTATTGACCTTTGCATGATTATCTCCGGCTAAGATCACATCCACTTCATCATCCACGGCATTGGCAAGATCAGCCACTTCGCCTGTGATGACCCCTTCCTTTTCCGTGCCTGGGTCATGTGAGATGATCACGATCGATTTGACGCCTTTACCTTTTAACTCACTAACCGCCTTATTTACGGCAGATGCCTGTTCTATGAATTCCACATTCTTAATGCCATCCGGACTTACTTTTTGAGGTGTTGCATTCGTGACTACACCTATGAACCCAATATCAACCCCGCCGACCTTTTTTATGACGTAAGGGTCCAAAATCGGTTTTTTCGTGTCTTTATATACGACATTGGCCACTACATATGGAAAGTTCAATTTATCGAATACCACATCGGATGTTGGCGACTTTCCGCCATTGATCTGAGCCATCAAGGTTTCTACCCCTTTGTCGAACTCATGGTTCCCAACAGTTCCGACATCGAATTTCATATCATTCAAAAACTGAAGCGTCGGTTTATCCTGGATCAAAGAAGAAACGGGTGCACTTGCCCCAACGGCATCCCCTGCCGAAAGTAAAAGTGTATTTTCAGGGTTTTCAGCCTTACGCTGCTTCAAGTGAGCGGCTAAATAATCGGCACGCCCTTGTTTGATGCCGCCAAAATCGGAGGTCGTATCAAGCTGGCCGTGAAGATCATTGATCCCGAGCAGTTGCACCTTAACGTTTTCTTTCCCCAAATTGTATTTGTAAATGCCAAAGCCTTTATCATCCTTTTTGCCTGTATAGGAAATCGGGCTGTCTTCCTTTAAATATTCCGCACCTTTTGGCGATGAGGTGAAAGTAACGTTCACCTTGCCTGAAATCGGGGCTATCGACCAGTTATTATCAGCGGTTGGATTGATCTCACCCTCTTGTGTGATGTAATCCATCAAGATTTGGCGATTTTCATCCGCAGAGTCAACCACATATTCGCTGCCCTTGACTCCCGGGAAGTTCCCCCCGCCCGAAGCACGGTAATTATTCGTCACGACGATGAAATCTTGATTCGGGTCCACTGGTTCACCATTATATTTCAAATCTGCAATCCTGCTTGAATCCGACACTTTTATCCCTTTTTCATCATAGCGCGGAGCCTTGGTGACATCGATTTGGTACGTGACACCGTCAATCACATCAAAATTATAAACGGCGAACTTTCCATTAAGCAGCTCCTGTTCCTCAGACTTGGCAGGATCGATCGTATTATATTTCCCGGCAGACATCTCAAGCCACTCTTTAACCACTGACCCTTTGATCTTGATTGCCTTTAAGGTATTATCGTATAAATATAAATCACCGGCGCTGCGGATGGTCAGTCCGCCTTCCTTGATTTCCGTGAATTCCTCTACGCCATTGCGACCCGCTTTGAATGGTGCTCCTACAGAGAGGATGGGCAGGTCTTTGTATTCAGGGCGGTTGCTTTGAATGTATTTTTCTACATACCATTTCTGTGCGCTCGTCACGACCTGTACGGAAGGATCGTCTTGCACAAGGGCGAAATAACTATGAATTGGAGCTGTAGTCGTTCCGATTGGCGTGTTAACATACTTGATCGTTCCTTCGTGATCCTTCTTCACGGCTTTGACGACAGATGCATCTTCAGCCGCTTTTTTTCCTGTTATTTTGTCGTTGATTGCCCGTGTTGATGAATCGGAATTGACGACTTTCCATTTTCCCTTGATATTTTGGATATCAAGATCGATGATCCCGAGATGACTGCCGCCATATCCTGCTTGAACGGCTGGTACACCATTGATGGTACCCTTTTTATTATCCACGCCTTCAAGAACCTTTCCTTGGCTATCTTTGAATAGGCTGTCTAAAGAAGCCTCATCTTGTGCCGGGAAGACTTTATGCGTGTGGGAGAACGTGATGGCATCGATGCCGGAAACCTTGCTTAATGAATAGATGACATCCTCGGTATTCTTGGTATCGCCATTAAACCCGGAATGTGTGAGGGCCACGATGACATCCGCGCCTTTTTTCTTCATTTCAGGTACATATTTTTTTGCGGTGGTGACGATTTCCTTTGTCATGACCTTCCCGTCTAGATTCGCTTTATCCCAATCCATGATTTGCGGAGGGGCAAATCCAATGCATCCTATTTTTACTGATTTTTCCTTTCCATTGATGTCCTTCACTTTCTTCGTGACGATTTTATAAGGAGCATATTTATTTTTATCATTCTTTGGATTGTTGTCTTTATCCTTTTTATAAACATTGGCATTGACGTAAGGGAAGTTCGCATCGTTGATGGCCTCGTCCAAATAAGATAAACCATAATTGAATTCATGATTGCCAAATGTGGCCACATCATAATCAAGCAAGTTCATCGCTTTATAAACGGGATGAACTTCACCCTTTTTCAGAGGCGCTATTTTCGCTTTGTACGTACCAAGGGGAGTCCCTTGAATAAGGTCGCCGTTATCCACTAAAACGCTATTTTTCACTTCTTTTCGAGCCTGTTTGATTAAAGATGCCGTGCGGGAAAAGCCGACGGAGTCCGATATGGCATCCTTATAATAATCATAGCTCACCAGATTGGTGTGTATATCAGTCGTTTCCATGACCCTTAGTTCAAATGGTGCATCTGAAACGGAGGCTGCCAGGCTTTTGCCGAAGTCACTCGTCTGGCCGTTATAATTGGAGACAACCGATACGTTAACCCAATAACCCGATTTGTACGAGTTGAAGTACGCCGAAAACTTTTGGGCCGATTTAATATCCGCCTCAACGGCTGATTGTGAAATGACCTTCGTCCCATTCATTAGTTGAAAGACAACGGTTTCATTTCCTTTGTTCCCCTTTTTCGGTGTGACCGTTACAGTCGCTTTGGTGCCTTTTGAGTAATGAACAGTAGGAGCTGAAATGATAAATGGTTCAGTCGTGGCCGGTTTCTTATTAGACTCTTTGGCGGATGCCTCCCCCGGTACGGTAAATGGCGCTGCAATCAAACTCACAGCAAGAATCGGTGCGAGCATCTTCTTAACATGCAACTTGTACGACATACTTCACAACCCTTCTAGTTTTGTAAAATGCTAGAATAATATATCA
Source organism: Peribacillus sp. S4 (assembly GCF_046715815.1). Classification (NCBI taxonomy): domain Bacteria; kingdom Bacillati; phylum Bacillota; class Bacilli; order Caryophanales; family Bacillaceae; genus Peribacillus; species Peribacillus sp. S4. Next base: position 5,077,526 of record NZ_CP175708.1, read on the forward strand.
TGATTTTGTCGAATTATCGCCAAAATTTACCTTAATATTATGAATTTTGAATAAATGGTATTTTTTACCCATTTTCATCCAGAGCGCCTAGCTCGATATACCTTCAATCATGTATATAAATCATCATAGAAACCCTTTGTATCCTTAGGGAGAATCTCCCCTGATAGAGAAAGCTGGCCCATGAAAATGAACCAGCCTGCTAACATCGTATGGTTTTCAAATATGTTCCTTACGCTCTTTTTTCAGGGAAACCCTTTGAAACGGCAAACCTATAAATCCCGATCTATTAAACTGGCGGATACCGGTTCGATGCCCATCTCCCTCGACCAGATGGACAGCTGGCCTATATGGTGAATTTCGTGCGCTATGAGATGGCGCAATATCCTGCCTTTTTCATATGTCCCCTCCATCCAGGATGGCTGAACCATTCCATGCCCTTCTTCAATTGCATCCGAGTTCAAATAGTCCATGATCTCTGAGTGATATTGGTTAGATAAATCCTCCACTTTTCCGATCGTATCATAAGCGTCCAAATCGATCGCGACATCAGGCCTCCCTTGTATGGCCCTGATCCAGCTGCATTCGACATCGATAATATGGGCAAGTGTCCGCAATATATTGCCCATCCCTCCCGTACGCTGCCGTTTCAGCTCCTCATTCGGCAAGGATCGGCACCACTTGAACCATTCCCTTCTCACCTGCCAGTTATAATTGAATAATGTCAACATCCTTCCCATCCCCCCTAACACTCTTTGTCGTCAAATTCCCTTCAACCTTTGTATTGATAATAATCCTGTCTTTGAATCGTTTTGAAGCCACAAGATTCATAGAGTCTTAACGCATGCTCATTAGTCGCCTCGACCTCGAGAAAAATATCATATCCCAGCTGGCATTGTTCGGCTACAACCTTTTTCAATGCTTTTCTTCCAAGTCCTTTTCCCTGGTATTTTGGCAAAATGGAAAATCCATAAATCCACGCTTCCCCGCCTGAGTGATCAACACGGATCTTACCGACTGCGCGGCCGCCCTTTTCAATCATCATGGTTTTCAGAGTATCCTCATATAAGATGCGCCGATAATAATCCTTCGCCTCTCGTTCCGTAAATCGGAAACATTGAATATCCAGCTGAATTTCCGTTTCCTCATCATCTCTCCGTGAAGGGCGAACGACTGCATCATCATAATCATCAAGCTCCGTTTCGGACCACTTCATTTGAAACTCTGAAAAAGCAAACTCACATGGGAGCTGTTTCAAAAATTCTGTCCCAGAATGTGATTGAGCAGGTGAGTTCAAGAGAATCACCTTATAGTTGCGCTCCACGGCACTCCTTATCGCCTCTTCCAGCAGCTTAGTAAAAATGCCTTGCCTCCGGTAGTCGGGGTGCACCATCCCGCACATCTCCGCTTTGTTTCCAAAATCGTAAAGACCAAGAAAACCAACAAGCTTCAATCCATCATAGTGGAGAAAATCATTCTTATGAACACCATTTCGACTGCGAAGCGTTTCCCAATTCAGTTTTAACGTAAAACCTTCCCGTTCACATTCTTGCTGCAGGATCCGAATATCTTCCAGCTGTTCACTTTTCAAATTTGCCACCCCTTTTCCATATTATCAGTTTATTACCAAAAAATAAGAAAAGCAGCACCCTTTTACTTGGGTGCCGCAAACTATTCAGAAGTTTATTGATGAATGTTGTTTTTTTAAAAGTATTTTCACTTTAATCCATAAAACTAAAATCCTACGAGGGGAGGATTTCCTATCTAATTCCATTGACGGATGAATTATAGCAGTAAAATGATTCCAAATGACGATTATTTTTTACCTATTTTGTGCTATATTCCAAATAATGGTTTATCATTATTTTATTTTAGGTTAAGGGAGGGATTTAACAAAAGCTCGAATCAGTTAGTACCCATTTCTTTATACCCGAATTCCGGACCCTTTTTAGTATAGAATCCGAAATTCGGTGTTTACCATCCGGCACTTACGTCCTGAGGTTATCGTTTTTTCGTTTTATGAGCGGACTTTTTTAAGTTCTCTACGTCCGTTGTCAGTTCTTTTAATTGTTTACCGAAGCGGAAGAGCAAAAACATAGAAACGACGAATGGATAGCCAAATTCGCTAACTAATGAAACCCACATAGTAGCATCCTCAATCATCATCCTCTTCACCCCTTTTCTTGTATCTGATATCTAAAGTGAAACTTGTCAAAAAAAATCAATCTAGCACTATTGATTTATGGAAAAAAGAACGAATGTTCCTATATAATTGATTTATTCCCCTTGCCTATCACTTTATTAATAAAAGGAGGGATAACAATGAACCAATTAACTTCTCATTTTTTTTCTCATTCATTGGAGTTTCTGCAGCAACAGTACTCATCTTTCTTTGCACAACCGATCATTCAATTATTCTTACAGAACCCAGAGCATTTAAAGATTTTCACTGAAACTCTTGATTCCCCTTCTTCCCACAACATTGATCATCTCAACGAGACTTTCAAAATTTTCTATTACCGGGCTAAAGTATACAAATACATGTGCTCCTTAATTTACTTCTTCTCTGTTGATTTTGATAAAAGGGCACGGAAGCAGCGGGAACGTTATCGAATGGTACTTGATGCGACACCAAGGGATACTGGCGGATTGATCGATCGAATCGGCACCTTGGATGTTCAACTTGAAAAGATGGGGGAATCGAATGAACTCGCTTCACACATAAGTGATGAAGAGATGATAAAAGCCTTGAAGAAGTTAACAGCCAAACAAAGCCTGGTGCTGACCATGATCTTTTCCTACGGCCTATCCAACAAGGAAATCGCTGCCTATTTCCAGGAGTCGCCACAGAATATCTCAAGCATCCGTAAACAAGCTCTTAAAAAACTTCGAAAGCACTATATGGATGAGGTATATGTTAGAAAGGAGAAAAGCCATTGTGGATAAAAAACTGTCAAAAGAAGAATTGTTGGACCTGATCGACTCTTTGAATCCTAAAATAAAAAAATCATTAAAAAATACGAACTATCAAGATCGGAATGATCTGGAGCAAGAAATTAAACTCAAGATCATTGAATCATATGAAAAAATCGCAGCAATCGAAGCCCCTAATTTTGAGGAGTTCCTTGCAGAATTCCTGACTAAGCAAAGATAATGAAAAAGTACCAAGTCCAGAGAAAGCTGCTGGACTTGGTACTTTTTTTTGAATCTCAGTTTGATGGTTTCAATATCAGCTTATCCCCTTTTGGATCGTCCATCGTGGTTTTGTGATAAGTACCCTCTGCCCAATCATCAAGCTGATCGTGATACCACTCACTTTTAACGTTACCTGATTGACCCGGTCCAACAAGGTGATATCCTTGTTTCATGTCGGCTAGGTCGATGACGAATCGCCAGGAGCCACCGTGATTAACGGTTCCATCATCTAAAAATGCCGCGGCCTGTACGGTGACACTGCTGCCGCCTACCGGAATGCCGCCGCCGTTAAATAAATAATGTAACGGAGCGACACTTGATAGCGGGTGGTTAAACCTGACCTGATGATAGTCTCCCCATTCCCAATCAGCTATATCGTCACCTTGTGATTCTGCCAGTTCCGTTAACGTCACCTGTAACGACTTGGCAAGCACCTGCTCAAGTCCGCCTGCATCTTCAATCCAAGGGCCCGGCTTACCGTCCAGTGCCCGCCTTAGCAGTTCATCAATGGCCGAACGCCTTCCATTAAAAAGGTTGAGGGTTTCTTCCGGTATTTCTTCTTTAAGCAGGACATCCCCTATATTTCGCATCCAGACATTAAAAATCATAGGTGCCGCTTCATCAGCGGAATCGATATGATTCCATTTCTTCAGAATCGTCAGTGCCTGGGCTTCCTGTTTCCCAGATGGACCCTTCAATACCTCCACGAATCGAGGAACAAACTCCTTAGCTTGCAAATTCACTTTATCCATCTGCAGGCTTTGCATATCCTCGGTCGTAAGCTTTTTATTCGCCTTTAAAAACTCCTGTATCCTCATCTGGCGGTATGGCTGTGCCCAGTTATTGCTGATATGATAAGGGTAATCATCCGAGATGACTTTATTATTCGCTGTCGAAATGAATCCCTCTTTTGGATTCACCGTTTTTGGAAGTTGATCAAAGGGAATATAGCCTTTCCACTCAAATTCATCCGTCCAGCCAGGTACAGGCAGCATACTATCACCTTTTTTCCGGATTGGGATTTTCCCATTCGCCTTATAGGCAATGGTCCCATCGGCTGAGGCAAAGACGAAATTCTGTGCCGGCGTTTCGAATTTCAAAAGGGCCTTTTCGAATTCTTTCCAGCTTCCCGCCTTATTCATATTCAGTACCGCTTCAAGCTCGGCAGATGGATCAAGTGCCGTCCACCTTAAGGCAAGCACGGTATCTTTTCCGCTTTTCCCGGCAAACTCGGAGACAACGGGTCCGTGGCGGGTAACCGTCACTTGATAGTCAAGTGTTTCCCCATCCTTCACCTTGATGGGTTCGTCCAAGATTTCAGCTTTTTCCCATTTACCTTTGTAGGAGAATTCTTTCTCGTTTTCCGGGTTTCTCCTCTCAATATACAGATCCTGAACATCCGGACCGGTATTGGTCACACCCCAAGCGACCTCTTCGTTATGGCCTAATATGATTCCCGGAATCCCGGCAAAAATGACACCGCTCACATTGACTGACGGGGCCTCCAAATGCATTTGATACCAAACCGACGGTGTAGCCAATCCCAGGTGGGGATCATCCGCCAATAACGGCTGACCGGATTTCGTTTTCTTGCCTGAAACGACCCAGTTATTGCTGCCGTTGAATTCATAAGGAATAACGGCCCCTGCAAAACTTTTTTCAATATCCAGTTCTTCCTTGCTGATGATATATGGGGCGTTCTTTGGATAATCAGGAAATAAATCATATGCCTTTTCCTTGGGGAACGTTTGCAGCAAATACTGCCTAAACGCCTGATCTTCCCAGTTCCCGCCTAAATCAAAGGCCATATATTTACCGATGGTCAGCGAATCGACGGGTGTCCAAGGCTCCGGTTCGTATCCAAGCAGAGTGAACTCCGCCGGCCATTTCCCATTCTCCCTCAATTCATCGATATAAAGATTTACCCCCTCGGCAAACATATCCAATGCTTCTTTTCCGTCACTTGAATATGCAGCATAAGAAGCTTCGGCCGCCCGCCTCAAACCAAGTGTGCGGAAATACTTATCATTTTTGACGGTTTTCTCACCAATCACTTCACTTAATCTACCTGACGCCTGACGCCTGCTTAAATCCATTTGAAATAAACGGTCCTGGGCTTGGATATATCCTTGTGCTAAATACAAATCATGTTCATTCGCTGCGTTGATATGCGGGACCCCACTTGAATCCCTCACCACCGTAACCGGTTTCAAAAGACCTGGAAGTGATATTTCCCCCTTCGTTTCCGGCAAGGACCTTGAAAGGAATACATTTGCGGCAATCAAGACAGACAGCAAAAGTATGATCAGGATTCCAAAACTCCATAGCGCCCGCTTTCTCCACTTCCGTTTTGGCTTTTGCTGATGTACGGCAACTTCCATCGATTCATCTTCCTCTCCCCTTAAAACTCTCTTTCTTTCTATTTAAGATATTCCGCGTTTAACTCCATCTTTCCTACCACCCTCCCCACATTCTCTCTTTTTATTTCAAGGTGCAAGTACGGATTATTCCGAGCAACGTCGAATTATTACACACAAGGTCGAATCAACTCGCTCAAGGTCGAATTTTCACCGTGAAATTGCTCCGATAAACAGTAAATCAAATGCAAAAACACCGATACAATGTATCGATGTGGCAGGGAATGCTAGCTATTTGCAATAATGTATTCAATCACTTTATCTGCATCGTCTGTATAAAAGAGAGCTTTATCAAAGTCATGGGCCGCCTTCGTCTCGGCTTCCATATATTCAATCGGGGAAAGGAGACCAAAGATCCTCTTCCATTTATGAGTTTTCTCCAGAAGTTTTCTTTCCTTTTTTATATCCTCTCGTATGAATTCATTAATGATAAACCATGGGTCGGAAAGTGAGGGGTCCCCAAAACGTTCATTCAAGGCTTGCAATTTGTCCCGATCCCATTCCATCCTTACCAAGTCCGATATGACGGAGACATTTTGAACCGAGTCGAGGATGCGTTTGGACAAAACATCATATTCTTCATCCTCCAGCCCATTATCCGTCATGATTCCTACACAATACCATTTTTCGTAATGTTCAGGTTCTTCATTTTTCTTGAAAAACACTATTCAACCACCTTCCTTACACGCTTTACATGTCCTATTTAATTTAAATCAAAAACAACATGTCCGTCCACGTCACTTCACTATAACATGGAGAAATATCGATGGGCGATTAAATACGGGAGCAGCAGGAATGTTAGCCTGACATAGAAAAAAAGATACCCTAAAAAAGGATACCTCCATCATACTGGCTGAAGAGCCAGCCCTCTTTGGTTAAACAGATATTCCAGGGCCTGCCTGAACGATAGAAAGGCTTTTACCTGATTTGCAAAATCAAGTTTGACGATCTCTTTCACGACATCAGGGGTAAAACCGACAAACATCGTTTCCGTTCCCATCAAGGCCAATGCCCCCACTAATTGATCCAGCAGGGAGAGCATATCGCTTTCCTTCGTAAAGGTAATTCCCGAGAAATCCATGATCAATACTTCCGCATGCAGATCTGCACATTTTTGCAGCACCGTCGATTGCATCGACTCCATTCTCCAATCGTCAATGCGTCCGATCAACGGTAAGAGCAGCACATCCTTTAATACGGTCTGAACAATCGGGGTGGACAATTCTTCCATGACTTCTTGGTTTTCCTTTATCTTCTGCAAAGAATCGTTTGCCATTTTCGCCATTTCTTTATAATGATTCACGTAACTGATACTCACACAGTGTATGAACTGGTCCAGGATTGCATCAATTATCGAGCTTGCCTTTAACAGAATTTCAATGGAGTAATATCGGTTGCTCACCTCTTCTTCAATGAAACTCCAGAAAAGGTTACGCACAAGCTGAGCTTCCTCAATATTCTTATCTAAAGGAATGCCCATATCCACGACGCGCTTACCTATTTCCATACCCGTTATTTTCATGCTTTCCATCGCTTGTGCCTTTCCATGAATCAAGGCATCTGCATGAATTTGAATAAGTTTTGACCGAACCTCTTTACTGGTTTCTAAATCATAGAGCGGTTCCTCTTCTTCAAACAACTCGATATGCTCCACTAAGATATATTTAAATTTTTCAATTTTTTCGCCGATCATTCTTAATTCTTCCATATGGACCTCCCATACAGGGCTTTTATCATATTTTAGCAAATAAACGAGGGGTAAGGATATAAAATCCTTCTATTACCAATATGCTAATAGACGTTTACCCTTTTCTTGATAAGGGTATTATGATATATGACTTGGAGGGATGAACATGAAAAAAGATCAACAAGACTTCGAATCTGAAAACATGAGCGATTTAGTCGAGCTCATAAACAGTAAAAATAACAGCCGCAGAATCTTGAATGTACTCCGGCGTAATAAAAAGGATAAAAGTAAAGGCAAAGATAAAAAATGAAAAAGCCCAGTCCAAAATGGCCTGGGTTTTTGAATGGGATCAAATAAAAGAGCTGAGCTGTTCATTAAGCAAACCCAGCTCCTTTGTCATTAAAAATCGATAAGCCACTACCTTTTTCTCCGGATCTCTTCCACATGGTTCCCTTCAGTAGTAATATAGACTGTTTCATCAATTTTGTATGTTAAATAACGGTCACAATCAATTTCAAAGGTTTTCCCATTGTCGAATTTCATTGCGCAATTGGATCCCTCTTCGGTTTCCGTCACATCAATGACTTCGTTCGTCTTAAAACCGACTGCCTTGCCATCGGAGAAATGCGGATAGTATTTTTCAACAATCTGCACCTTATGCAATCTGCCCGGACTTGTTAAGTATACAACGAATAATATAATTAAAACGGCTATTAACCCAATGAGAATTACTGCTTTTCGTTTCACTCTATCTAATACCCTCTTCTCTTATCAATCTATTATTCAATATCCATTTTCACTAGATTATATTCAGGATTCCGGAAAAACATGATAGAAAAGATCATTTTATTTAACGATTTTCACTTTTTCAACCATCATCGCACAAGCGGCAGCAAGGAGGATCAGAATGGATACAGCCGAGATGACCCCTCCCCAGCCGAACTTCATCAGGAATAAACCGCCTGATGCCCCCACTATACTTGACCCTGCATAATAAAACAGGAGATATAATGCAGATGCTTGTGCCTTTTCACTCTTATCTGCCAAACTGCCGACCCAGCTGCTCGCAATGGAATGAGCTCCAAAAAAGCCAAATGTAAACAGGGCAAGCCCCATTATTTTCAGCAAAAGCGGGGCCAATAAAGTTAACAGGGCGCCCATCAGCATGATTGCGATTCCGATAAGAAGTACAACACTCCGACCATATTGATCGGCAAGCTTCCCCATCCATGTTGAACTAAACGTCCCCACAAGATAGATTATGAATATGAAGCCAATCAATGTCTGTGATAAATGATATGGCGGTCCCATTAAAGGTATACCCACAAAGTTATAAACGGTAACGAACGAGCCCATTAATAGGAAGGCCATGCCGAATAAGAGTACTAGTCTGTTATTCCTTAAGTTATTGATAAGGGAGGTTTTGATTCTCGATAATGAGACCCGTACGCGGACAGCATGCTGCGAAGACGGTAGCATCCACCAAAAAGCCAGACTGATGATCAAACTTAAAGCACCAAGGCTTCCAATCGCTATGTTCCATGAGAAATGGTCGGTCAGCACCCCGACAATCAGCCTGCCAGCCAATCCGCCGATACTCGAGCCGCTCACATAGATCCCCATCACATAGCCAAGGCTTTTCGGATGAAATTCTTCATTGATATAGGCCATCGCAATGGCCGGGAAACCTGCAAGCACCGCTCCTTGAATCGCCCGAATTGCGATCAGGATGTATAGATCATCCTGGATGAAGCTGACACATATGGATAACAATGCAGACAGAGTGAGCGCCGTCCCCATTATTTTTTTCCTATCGATATTTTCTGAGAAAAAAGAAACAAGCAATAAACAGAGTGCAAGCGTTCCAGTCGCGAAAGATAATGTAAGGCTTGCCATTGCAGGAGAGACTCCAAATTGCTTTGCGAATACCGGAATGACCGGTTGGGTACTATACAGATCCGCAAACGTTACAAAGCTACCGAGAAATAAAGCCAAGATCGTTTTCCTGAATGATTTACCAGCAGGCTCGATATAATTCACTTTTGTTCAGACCCTTCACTATTTAACTTTCCCCCTATGTTAATACGAACTTCCCGAGTTGTCTATTTCACTACTTCTATCCAACGGGAAAATTTCATTCCAGCAACAAAAAAACCTTCACTGCATGCAGTGAAGGTTTTTTCATTAATTTGAACGTTTACCATCCCGCTCGCTTTTCTTAAGGAGCCAGTACACTGGCATACCGATAATGAGGATGATCACTGAGTACAGGGCATTTAAAGGTGTTTGGATTAACGTGCTTAAAACAATGTATATTGCACCAGCAATCGCCACGATGGGGATGAATGGGTAAAACGGCACTTTATACGTTTTTGCATCCGGATCTTTTCTGCGTAAGATGAAGACCGCAAAGAAGGCTAATCCATAAAAACAGAAGACAGAGAAAACAGCCATATTGGTAAGTTTGTCAGGGTCTGTTGCTACCATCATGATGATTGCAATAAACACTTGCAATACCGTGGCATTTATAGGCGTTTTGAACTTGGGCGATATTTTTCCGATTTGTTTATGGCCTGGCATCATTTTATCAGTCGCCATCGCCAAGGTAATGCGAGGGAAGGTCAAAAGCTTTCCGTTCAAGCAACCGAAGATTGAAATCGCAATTCCAATCGATATCAATTTCCCGCCCAATTCACCGAATAGAAGCGTTGCTGCAACATTCGCTGCATTCGTACCATGGGCTATGACTCCCTCCGCCCCCAATACATGAAGCATGGCAAGATTCACACCCAAGTAAGCGACCATGACCACGACCAATCCCGTTATGATTGCCCGCGGCAACGTTTTCTGCGGATTTTTCATTTCCCCTGCCATGAAGCCGACATTCATCCAGCCATCATACGCCCAGAGCGTTGCCAAAATGGCACCGGCCATACTGATTTTCATTGAACTTTCGCTATCGATATTGAATACAGGCATATCACCTTGTGCGATACCGAATACCGCTATGAAAATGATCGGGATCAATTTAGCAACGGTCGATAAGGTTTGGATGATACCGCCGTATTTTGTCCCCAGCAAGTTCATGCCTGCTATGAATACAATCGTAAGAATCCCTATCGCCAAAGAGTAGCTTGAAGCGACCTTAAATATTCCTGCAACTAATAACCCGAAGTATAAACTGAGTGCGCCCATGACTGCAGGTCCGTATACCAATGTCTGAACCCAGCCGCATAGGAATCCCCATGCTTTACCGTACACTTCTTCCATATAGACATATAAGCCGCCCGTTTTAGGAATCCGTGTACTCACTTCCGCAATCGTCAACCCGCTTGCAAGGGTAATCAGACCGCCTATCAGCCAAGCTAACAAGGCCATGGTTGAATTACCGCTCAATTCAAGCACGTCACCAGGTCTCATGAAAATACCAGAACCGATAACTGTACCAACTACAATAGATGTTCCAACCCAAAAGCCAATCGTTTTCTTCAATTGGTCATTTCTCATGTTGTCCTCCCCAGGTGTACACATGTACTTTATTTATACTAAAATTATATCATATAAATTATATGGAAATAGTTTATGTAATCATTTGAATATTCCGGAAAATACTCAAACACGTTGGTATCATTACGCTCAGGCAGTTTTATTTTATTTATATTTTTTTTACTAATTATGACTGAAACTGCACTGAAAACCGAATATTTTTTTATTATAAAAAGATTTATTGAGTTTTTACTCAATAATGACGAATTAAAAACTTAAAAACTAAATTATCATTCGTTATTAATTTCATAGGAATCCTGCTCATTTTCGGACGCACAAAAAACCACCCCGAATCAACGGGGTGGTTCCTCTCCTCTTTCAAGCTTCATTTCGTATTACCAAATAATGAATAGAAGCACAACCGCCAAGACGATCCGGTAAATGGCAAAAGGAGTCAATTTAACTTTATTGATTAAAATCAAGAAAAAGCGGATACAGAATAATGCAAAGATAAATGCACTGATGAAACCTGCAATAAAGAATGGCAGAACTTCAGGCGTGAAGCTATCCCAGTATTTCACGATTTTCAAGAGACTGGCACCAGCCATGATCGGCACTGCCATGATGAACGTGAAATCGGAAGCAGCCCGATAGCTCATCCCTAATAGCACACCGCCTGATATCGTTGAACCTGAACGGGAAAATCCCGGCCATAGTGACAAACATTGAATTAATCCTACACCAAAGGCTTGTTTATAAGTGATTTGGTCAACCGTCTCTGCAGTCAGCTTTGGACGGAATTTATCCGCAGCAATCATCAAAAACGCGCCAAGGAACAATCCGACGATAACCGTCTTCATCGTAAATAAATGATCATCAATGTAATCTTCGAATAATAGACCTAAAACGCCCGCCGGCAACAATCCGACAATGATCTGCAATAGGTTAAGCTTTTGGCCGTTCCCAGCGGATGTGCCTTTCAGCTTCCTTAAACCAAGCAAGTCCATGAATCGCCCCCAGAAGAGCACCACAACGGCGAGTATCGAGCCAAGCTGGATGACCACCTTAAAGGCATTAGCCACTTCACTCCCGAAAAGCTCTTTCGAATTCAGCCATAAATCATCGACGATAATCATATGCCCTGTTGACGATACAGGAGCAAACTCAGTTAATCCTTCTACAAGACCAAGGATAACTGCAACAAAAATTTCCCACATATTCATTTTATTCACCTCATGTTTCGAACACCTATTTATGGAAATATCATATGTATTTTACTCGTTGTTTAAAATATTGTCTATTAAACATTGCTGAAACAATTCAAGCGTACATGTATGATAGGGTTCAAGATAAAGTTTAAAGGGGAAGTGATGATTTTGCAAAACATACTGATTTTCGCCCATAGAGGGTCCAAGGGGACGCATCCTGAAAATACCATGGCAGCCTTTCAAAAGGCGGCAGAAATCGGGGCCGAGGGGATCGAGTTCGATGTCCACCTCAGTTCTGACGGGGAATTGGTCATCATCCATGACGAAACACTTAATCGAACGACCACCCTTGCTGGTCATGTAAAAGATCATTCAGCACAAAAACTGAAAACGGCTGATGCCGGGAGCAAATTTTCCAATGAATTCCTTGGGGAGCGGATTCCTTTTTTAAAGGACGTTTTCGACTGGGCTAAGGGAAATGCTTTATTGATGAATGTCGAAATCAAGACGGATAAATTCGCTTATGAAGGAATCGAACAGAAGATCATTGATTCAATTCGTCAATATGGAATGGAAAACCGGGTGATTCTCTCTTCCTTCAACCATCAATCCATTGAAAAAGTGAAGATGCTTGCCCCAGATCTTGAACGGGCATTATTGTTCGAGGGACTTCCTGAAAACTTCGAAGAAATCTTACGTGATAAAAAGGAATCGGGTTTTCATCCAGATAAAAACAGCCTGACTCCAGCGGTTAAAGAAAAAGCGAAAAAACTTGGATATAAAATCCGGCCTTGGGTCGCCAATGATGAAGCCGACATCGTCAGGCTGGCAGAGTTGGGAGTCGACGTCATCATGACCGATTTCCCTGAAAGGGCAATCAAGATTTTAAAAGCTTGGCAGTCACATGGCTGAACCATGCGAAAGAGAAGGAGCGATGCTCCTTCTCTTTCAAATCCATATTTATTCAATTAATTAACGTGAGAAGTTTGAACCGCCTAGTTGTTGTTCAGCCATTTGAACCAAACGTTTTGTGATTTCCCCACCAACAGATCCGTTAGCGCGAGAAGTAGTGTCAGCACCTAGGTTTACACCAAATTCACTAGCGATTTCATTCTTCATTTGTTGTAGAGCTTGTTCTGCACCAGATACTAAAAGTTGATTGCTGTTATTGTTGTTTGCCATGTGTTTTTCACCTCCTACTAATATTAATTAGCATTTTAAGCTTAAATTATTATTGCCAATTTATTGAATTTTTTTGTTTACGTTTCTCCCAATCCTGAGCTCTTTATCATGAATTTCTTTTTATGCTCATAAACTGTTAGGAAACTTTCAGTAGGAGGGAAAAGAATTGCAAATACATGTGGTTAGGCCAGGCCAGACGTTATATGGCATCGCCCAGACGTACAGCGTAACCGTTGACAGGCTCGTTGAATCAAATAAGATCCCTAACCCAAATAATCTTGTTTCGGGGCAGGCCCTTGTCATTCCAATCGTCGGCAGTTATTATTTCGTTCAACCGGGTGATAGTCTTTATTCCATTTCCCAAAGGGTTGATGTCCCTGTTCAAGAATTGGCAAATATAAATGGCATTTCCGAAAATCAAATCCTATCCGTTGGATACCGGCTTTATATTCCGGCACGGAGGAAAAGGACCGCCGAATTCAACGGCTATGTCGAGCCGAGGGGTACGACGGTTGCACCGGCCCTTGTGACGGCCGCCAGGGAAGCTGCGCCCTATTTAACCTACTTAGCCCCTTTCAGCTTCCAGGCGCTGCGAGATGGCTCCTTAAAAGAGCCATTACTCGATGACTTCCCTGCCATCGCCAGGGAAAATAAAAATGTCCTGATGATGGTGATCACAAATCAGGAGAATGACCAATTCAGCGATGAGCTCGGGCGGATCATCTTAACGAATACTTCCGTTCAGAATAAGTTCCTGAACAATATCGTTACAACGGCAAAGAAATATGGTTTCCGGGATATCCACTTTGACTTTGAGTATTTACGGCCGGCCGACAGAGAAGCCTATAATCAATTTCTCCGAAAAGCCAGGGATCGCTTCAAGAAGGAAGGATGGTTCATTTCCACGGCACTGGCCCCTAAAACAAGTGCTGAGCAAAAAGGCCGATGGTATGAGGCGCATGACTATAAAGCACATGGTGAAATCGTCGACTTCGTCATCATCATGACATATGAATGGGGGTATAGCGGCGGACCGCCAATGGCAGTGTCACCTATCGGACCTGTTCGGGATGTCCTCGAATATGCCGTCACCGATATTCCTTCCAACAAGATCCTGATGGGGCAAAACCTATATGGCTATGATTGGACCCTGCCTTTTGTACAGGGATCCATTGCCAAGGCCGTGAGTCCGCAGCAGGCCATCCAAATTGCGGCGGACAATGATGTTTCAATCGAGTATGATGAAACCGCACAGGCCCCTCACTTCAATTATACCGATATTGAGGATAGGCAGCATGAGGTGTGGTTTGAAGATGCCAGATCGATTCAGGCAAAATTCGATTTACTCAAAGAATTGAACTTAAGGGGAATGAGTTATTGGAAGCTCGGCTTAGCCTTCCCCCAAAACTGGCTGCTCATCAGTGATAATTTCAACGTACGGAGAAGGGTTTAACAAAAGATATAGGAATACCGAAGCTGAAATGGGCATATAATCAACCATCGAGCATGAAGTCCATTCAGGATACGTGACTCAGCACTAAAAGCCTTCCGACATCTTCCGGAGGGCTTTTATCATTTACCGTAATTCGATCAGGCAATATGCCGATATTCATCATTCAAAGTTTGTCTGTCCGGACCCTTATGAGGCATGCCTTTTTTGACCATACTATAAGGATCAGCTCAAAGGGTGTGAAAATAATGATTCGAATCGGTCCATACATGAGTACCGTTCCCAGATTTCCGCGTTTCATCAGATTGCTTTCCATCATCGCATTATTTTTACTTTCATTCGGGGTCTTGATCCACATTGTGGAGCCGAAGAGATTCCCCACCTTACTTGATGGCATCTGGTGGGCAATCGTGACGATGTCAACGGTCGGCTATGGAGACTTCACTCCCGTGACCAATCTTGGCAAAATCATTGGGATGGTCCTCATTTTGTCAGGGGCCGGCCTGATTACTTCTTATTTTGCGTACATCGCTAAAATTTCCATATCCAATGAACAGCAATTTCTAACAGGAAAGAAAGTATTCGGCGGCGGCGGACATATTATCATTGTGGGCTGGAATGGCCGTTCCAAGAGAATCATCCAAAACATCCATGATCGCAAGCACCATCAATCCATTGTCCTTATCGATGATACACTGCAAAAGCACCCGCTTCCACGAACGAATATCCACTTTATCCAAGGAAAAGCTACATTGGATTCCGTTTTGCAGAAAGCCAATATTAAACAAGCCATTCGCGTCCTTATTACGGCTGACCTTAAGCAGGACGAGCTGCAAACGGATATGTTCTCGATTTTAACCTTACTGGCCGTCAAAGGGCTGAATCCGCATGTGTATTGTCTTGTGGAAATATTGACGCATGAACAAAAGGAAAATGCTTTACGGGCTGGGGCGGACGGTATAGTCGAAACGAATAAATTCGCGAGTGAATATATGCAGGATTGCTTATCGAAGGGGATCATAACGGAAGCCAGAGAACAAAATGAGCTGGATGGATTGAGCCTCAAACAGCTGCCCATCCAGGACGACTGGGCGGAATTGACGTTCAAACAGCTGAACGTTAAGCTATTCGATCAAAACATTTTATTGGTCGGCATCATTTCAGGAGGCAAGACCTTAATCAAGCCCCCCGGAGATGTAATCATCCATCGTGATGACACTCTAATCATCATTGATGATTAATGTAATAAAAGCTTTTCCAGATTACGGACAAGCGCTTTTCCTAAAGAGATATAGTTTTCCGGAAATTCGGCATCCGGATTTTCAGGCTCGGCAAACTGATTGAAGGAGGCGGAAAGGTTTCCGATATTTCCTTCATCGTCAATCCCGTCCTCGTACTTATGAGATAACAAGAACGGTTGTAAGAGTTCGACCATTACCCCGTCCTGATCGAGTGAACCATCAACAGCCTTGAAAGGGACCCGCAAGAATTGGTAGCCATCACTGTCATCAATCTTATAATCAAAAGACCCGTGGTCATAATCCCATCCTCCGCCTATCGCATATCCTTCCGGTTTTAACTTTGTCTCCAAATCGAACAACCCGAATGTTTTCCCTTCCAACTGAGAAGAAATTTTAATCATTGTATAAAACCTCTTTCGCTAATTTTTTATTAGCTTAACCAAAGCGCCTAAAAAAAAACCTGGAATGACTCTATTGTCCCCTTGATCAGGCATAAAGGAAGATTGGCTTCCTCACTGATTTCCAAGCTTTCCTTACGCTTTTATTTCAGCTTCGTCGCTCCCTCCCCCTCTTCCATTCGTAATTACTGGATCTTCTGCTGGTAGCGTCAGGAAAATGAGGATTTACAACGTTAAGCACATTTTCCTGACGCTGCCCATATATAACTTTGGCTCTTTGGCTCATTAAGTTTAACTATCGCATTGAACGAGACTTTAAATTCCCCACTTTTAACCTCAGAAATATGAACTAGGAACAGCACATAGAATAGGTATAGAAATATTGCGGCTAATGCTGGACATGGAGGGGATGTATTTATATGAGTACCAGAATGATCCGGCAACTGATAAGGTCAAGGCAACAGGAATTAGTCGAACTTGCTGCTTCATTTATTCGAATTCCATCTGAAAATCCATCGCCCGAGTTTAAGAAGCGGTCAGCAGAAATGGGACGCCATATTAGCCAATACTTAGCAGCAAAAGGGTTCTTGATTACCGAGCACCGCCGTAGCGAAAATGCGCTGGTTACCGTGGTCTGTGATGCTCCCTTAACCAGGGTACCTGGTCCACGGCTCCTATTTTGTGGACATACAGATGTCGTACCTGCAGGCGATTGTTCACATTGGACCTTTGATCCTTTCTCAGGAGAAGTCAGAGCAGGTATGCTTTTGGGTAGGGGAGCCTCCGATATGAAAGGAGGCTTGGCAGCACTGATTTTTGTGGCTGGACTACTTCAGGAGTTCGCCCCCACTCTTAATTTGAAAGGTAGCCTAGGAGTTATTGCCTCTCCGGATGAAGAGACTGGCGGCATTGAGGTGGCCTCGCTCCTGGATCAAGGATTGATTAAGGGTGATGCTTGTCTGATTGGTGAACCAACGGACCGCTACCATCCGAATGCCGGTGAAAAGGGCAAGGCATGGATGCAGGTGATCATACCAGGTCAGACAGATCATGGCAGCCTACAACCGCTTTATGGAATCTCCGCCGTACGAAGAGGGGCAGCCGCGGTCGAAGCACTAACCAAGCTATGGGAGCTCAAGGCAACGCCTCCGCCAGAGCCTTGTCAACTTTTGTACAATACTGAGTGGCTCCTATCTCAGAGTCTAGGAAATCCCTTACTGTCACAGTTACTTTATCGTCCCTCTTACAATCCAGGTGTAATCCAGGGCGGAACAAATGTGAACGTCGTCGCAGACAAGTGTATCATTAAAGTGGATACCCGGGTTCCATTCGGTATGAAGCCCGAGTTTGTACTTGATATCGCTAGGAATCTTGTTAGTGCTGTAGCGCCAGGTGCGGTTGTAGAGCCAATGGTACCCTGTACTAACCCGAACTGGACCTTAGAGGATCGTCCAATTGTGAGGGCCATAGAACTGGGAATCCAGCGTGTCCTTGGAATGGAGGAACCCGTCTTCAGCGTACTTTTGCTTGGTTCAAGTGATGCCAGTCACTTCCGGCGCCATGGCATTGAAACCGTCCTTTACGGTCCTGGGCTGGAACACACTATCCATGGGTACGATGAGCGGGTTTCAGTGGAGAACTTAGTAGAATCTGCCGAGATATATGCCGAGACTGCAGTCAAGTATCTTAGGTCATTTTAAATCTATTTTCACTAAACTTTGCACGCGTTACTGCTAATGTTCTCTTTCAAGGTGTATATGGTGGTGGTCATTGGTGGGAATATTTATATACTCGTTGGTATTAATTCTTTAGTTCAATGCTAAACTAAATATATTTATTGCGTGTTTTGATCAAACTTTGTTTCAAATTTACATGAAGACCAAAAGCTAAAAAAAGAGCCTGGAGCAGAAAAACCGCTTCAGGCTTTTTTCTTAAGTGGGAATTCCCTTTTTCTCTGAATGAACTAGGATTTTTTTAAATAATTCTTTGCCTTCTTTTTTAGTCAGGTTCACTTTTTGTATTATTAACATCTGACCTGTAGACAAACCAAGGGTTACAACGGCCCCTAATACGGGTCCTATGCAAGGAGTCCAACCAGCAGCATATCCTTTCCCAATTAAAATAGAACCTATCTAACGGATGGGCGATTTTTAAAAGTTATTTTCTTATCCATCATTAAGAATTTTGGTTGAAAAACCCCAATAATCATTAAACCAAAAACAAAATAGCACCTACTTGTCTAATTAAATCAATGTATTCATAAAAGAGATCGTAAATAAAATTGGCCTGCTATTTAATTTGTTACTGATAATCCTGTAATATAAGATAAAAAAGCAGGATATAAGGGCAAACAGCAAGGAGAGATAAAGGATAAAACCCCAGCACCAAAAGATATAAAAATATTTAAGTCTCCCAATATGATTCCAGTTTTGATTTTCTCTTGTTTTAACATCTTACATCTTCTTTCCATCCGGCAGGCAGGCTTCTTGCGGACCGGGGAACCGTTCTCAGTTTCTCTAGCTCCTTGATACTAATTCCCCCCCCACTTTCATTTTCGATACCAGTATCGAATATGTTTATTCTTACCCTTTGGCGTTCAACCAAAAAAAGGCAACAAGCCGGATGTTATTCCGGCCTGTTGCCTTTTATATTATAAGCGCTGTTCAAGCTCCGCTTTTTTCCTTTCATAACCCGGCTTGCCTAAAAGAGCAAACATGTTCACCTTATAGGCCTCCACTCCAGGCTGATCAAATGGATTTACACCCAGTAAGTAACCGCTCATTGCACAAGCTTTCTCGAAGAAATATACAAGGTAGCCAAAAGTATAAGCATCGAGCTGAGGAACCGTTACGATCAGGTTGGGAACGCCACCGTCCGTATGAGCTAACAGCGTACCCTCAAATGCTTTATTATTCACGAATTGCACCGTTTCACCTGCTAGGTAATTCAGGCCGTCCAAGTCATTGGCCGCTTCTTCAATCACGATTTCATGACGGGCCTTATCGACTTTGATGACCGTTTCAAAAAGATCACGCCGTCCTTCCTGGACATACTGCCCTAATGAATGCAAATCGGTCGAGAAGTTAGCCGATGAAGGGAATATCCCTTTTTGATCCTTTCCTTCACTTTCTCCAAATAACTGTTTCCACCACTCAGAGAAGTATTGAAGTCCAGGCTCATAGTTTATCAGCATTTCAATCGTTTTCCCTTTATTGTAAAGGATATTCCGAACTGCCGCATATTGGTATGCCTGATTCTCCCCTAGCTCGGAAGAACTGAAGTCGGCCCTGGCACGCTCGGCTCCCTCCATGATTTGATCGATATCCGCCCCGCTGACAGCAATCGGAAGCAGCCCTACAGCCGTTAAGACCGAGTAACGTCCGCCAACATCATCAGGAATGACGAAAGTTTGGAAACCTTCCTCCGTTGCTACCGTTTTTAATGCGCCCTTCTCTTTATCAGTCGTAGCATAAATGCGGCTCTTAGCTTCTTCAACGCCGTATTTTTGTTCAAGCAGTTTCCTGAAAATCCTGAAGGCCAGTGCAGGCTCCGTGGTCGTACCGGATTTAGAGATGACATTGATCGAGAAATCCCTATTTTCCAATAGGTCCATCACGTCCTGCATATATGTAGAGCTTATATTATTACCGACAAATAAAATTTGCGGTGCTTTCCTTTTATCCGAAGGTAGAATGTTATAAAAACTATGTTGAAGCATCTCAACTGCTGCCCGTGCTCCCAGATATGATCCACCGATTCCGATAACCAGTAGCACTTCTGAATCTTCTTTTATTTTCGCGGCCGCTTTTTTGATTCTTGAGAATTCTTCTTTATCATAATTGGCGGGTAAATCAAGCCAGCCAAGATATTCATTGCCTGCCCCTGTCTGCTCATGCAGGGAATGGTGTGCCACTTTTACAGCATCCTGTAGATAGGTAATTTCATGCTCCCCGAAAAACGGCAGGGCTTTTGAATAATCGAAACGAATATGGGCCATTCAAATTCCTCCTTGAATTCTTTAGTTTCCCTTTCACTTTATCTGATGTAATTCTCATAATCAAGAAATCGATCAAGTAAATAACGAATTATGCATATAAAGCAATCTCCCACCTGGCAAGGAGGGAGATCGGATCATATCACTTGTTTATAAGGAAGCCCGTAAAATGGCAAGGACATCTTCACGGTTCAGGACTTTGAATCGTCCAAATTCCCCTCTGCTCATCGCTTTATCAGCCATGACTTCCAATTGTGAGTCATCGATGCCATAATCCGAAAGATTGGTCGGCGCCCCTAAGCTGCTCCAAAATGACCTAAGTCTTTCAATGCCTTCAAGGGCCGCTTCCTCATCCGTTTTACCTTCCGGATCCACATGGAATACACGGACTGCAACTTGTTTAAAGCGTGCGACATTTTCATGGAGCACATGCTTCATCCAATTCGGGAATAAGATGGCCAATCCTCCTGCATGCGGGATGTCATAAACAGCTGAAACGGCATGTTCAATGTTATGCGTTGCCCAATCACCGCTGTAACCAACCCCAAGCGACCCATTCAAGGCTAGGTTTCCGGCATACAGGATAGTGGCCCGATGCTCATAATCCTCCAGGTCTTCCAATAGTTTAGGTGCCGTTTCAATCACCGTCGTTAACAGCGATTCACAAAAACGGTCTTGCAGCGGTGCATGCGTTTCCGGGTGGAAGTACGTTTCGAATACATGTGACATCATATCGACCATTCCGTATACCGTCTGGTCTTTTGGTACTGAAAAAGTATTTTCAGGGTCCAAAATGGAGAATTGCGGAAATACCAATGGACTTCCCCATCCATATTTCTCTTTCGTTTCCCAGTTTGTTATGACAGATCCGGAATTCGCCTCAGAGCCTGTTGCAGCTAAAGTCAGCACCGTTCCGAATGGAAGGGCCTCTTCGACTGGTGCCTTCTTAATGACAAGATCCCATGGATCACCCTCATATTTAGCACCTGCAACGATGGCCTTTGTAGCGTCTATAACGCTTCCCCCTCCAACCGCAAGGACAAAGTCGATCCCATGTTCTTTACAAAGGTCAACACCCTTCCGGACTGTTGAGATGCGTGGATTCGGTTCAACTCCGGAAAGTTCGTGCACCTCTGCATCGATCTCTTTCAAGGCATTGATCACTTTTTCATATAAGCCATTTTTCTTTATGCTTCCCCCGCCATATACAAGTAAAACTCTATCGCCATAGGCGGGAATTTCAGTTTTTAAGCTTTCAAGCTGACCTTTCCCGAAAATTACTTTTGTAGGATTTTTATATGTGAAATTCTCCATTGGTATCTCTCCTTTAATGCCACATTGACTCCGTTTTCGAATGAACGACAGGTCCAAGTGCTAGTTTTTCTTTTATTTATTATGACCAATGTTCCATTTAAATACAAAACATCCGCCCATAACTTTTGAGTGGATGTATATTTACAAGCTGAAAATGCATGATAAGTAAAGAACTGATTTTTTCAAAAAAAGGAGGCTGTACAATGAGTGGAATACAAAGAATTGCACTTGTTCTTACTATAATCGGGGCAATCAACTGGGGATTAATAGGGTTTTTCCAATTTGACTTGGTCGCTTCGATTTTCGGGGGGCAAGATGCTGGAATGGCCCGTATCGTTTATGGATTGGTTGGAATTGCCGGTCTCATTAATCTTGGTCTTCTCTTTAAACCAAGTCCTGAAATTTCCAGGGAGCCTGAAACCAAACCGACTCGCTGAGATCTTGATCATCGACAATGTTATGTTCTATAAAATAAAGCCGGACCATGGATAAACACATGACCCGGCTTTATTTCATTCATGTGCCCCAGGACAAAAAAAACCGGCTGATCGAGGATCTGCCGGTTCTAAAAAATTATTTTTTGATTAAGTCTTCGCGTTGAGATTGTTCAATCCACTCTTGAAGTTTGTCTTTCAATGTGTTGAAACCTTCAGTAGATTCGATGTGAGATGTCGCTTTAACAGATGCTTGGCGTTTTTTCGGAGCTTTTTTCGGAGCTTCAGTACGCTCAGGAGCTTCTTCTGTAGCGCGGATCGATAAGCCGATTTTTCCAGCAGCTGAATCGATGGAAAGAACTTTAACTTTCACTTCATCGCCCACTTTTAAATGTTCGTTAATATCTTTAACGAAGCCGTGAGTGATTTCAGAAATATGAACTAAACCTTGAGTTGATTCATCTAAAGCAACAAATGCACCGTATGGTTGAATACCAGTAACTTTACCAGCAACTACCGCACCAATTTCGAATTTTTCAGACATGGTAACACTCCTATTTTATATATATTTTTTCGTCTTTTCACGCAATAAAAAATTATATCACATAATTGGAAAATAATCAAAGTTAAGTATACCATACTTTTTGGGATTTTACTCATTAAAAATGTTTGTTTTTTGGAAATAATAAATATTATAAGATCTTTGTATATAACTTAACCTAAAAATTTGCAAATAACCCCTATTTCCCTTAAGATATTTACTCATTTTTCTAAAGATTGTAATATTAAACCTATCCAATTGCCCCTAATCATAGTAAGATGAGAAAATGTTTTAAAAAAATAATATACAGCTAGATATTCTTTACATCTAAAGGAGTTTTTCCATCATGTCAAAACAAGATCAATGGACTTCAAAACTTGGGTTCATCCTGGCAGCCGCGGGATCCGCTATTGGATTGGGCGCCATCTGGAAGCTCCCGTATATGACTGGGGAAAATGGCGGTGGGGTCTTTTTCCTGCTCTTCATTATATTCACCCTGCTTATCGGGGCACCGATATTAATAGCGGAATTCACGATTGGCCGCAATGCACAGAAAGATGCCATTAGCGCATATAAACATATCGCCCCTGGAAAGCCTTGGGCATTGATTGGATATGGCGGTGTAGTCGCTTCAATCATCCTTCTTTCCTTCTTCAGTGTTGTTGGAGGCTGGATCATCTCCTATTTAGCAAGGAGCTTTACAGGTTCCCTCTCAAACTTGACGCAAGAGGAATATGGGAACTTCTTCAATACGATAATCAGTAATCCTTATGAAACGGTCATCGCTCAGTTATTATTCATGGTCTTTACCATTTGGGTCGTGCAAGGCGGCGTTTCCAAGGGAATTGAAAAGGCTAATAAATATATGATGCCTTCATTGTTCATTCTTTTCATCATCCTTCTTATCCGATCCTTGACTCTGGATGGGGCAATGGAAGGTGTTAAATTCTTCTTGAAACCGGACTTTTCCGCATTAACAGGGGAAACGATCCTATTGGCACTCGGCCAATCCTTCTTTGCACTAAGTGTCGGTGTTTCCGTGATGGTAACCTACGCATCCTATTTAAGTAAAAAAGAAGATATTACAAAATCGGCCTTTTCGGTAGTTGGACTGAATATCTTCATTTCCTTGCTGGCAGGTTTGGTCATCTTCCCGGCTGTTTTCGCACTGGGTTTCAGTCCTTCAAGCGGGCCTGGACTGGTATTTGTCGTGTTGCCTGCCGTCTTCAATGAAATGGCGCTTGGCGGGATCTTCATGTTCATTTTCTTCATATTATTATTATTTGCCACCCTTACGACGGCATTCTCCATTCTCGAAATCGTCGTTGCAGCCATGATCAAGGGGGATTCCGCAAAACGGAAGAAGGCCTCTTGGATAGCTGGTATCACCGTTTTCCTGATTGGGATTCCTAGCGCATTGTCCTTTGGAGTGCTTTCGGATGTGAAGATTTTCAATTTATCCATATTCGATTTCGCTGATTATCTGACAAGCAATATCGCGCTGCCAGTCGGCGCCTTGTTCATATCCCTTTTCATCGGTTATCAAATGAAAAGGATCGAGGTACAAAAGGAGTTCGAAACTGGCGCTGATTCCGGCCGATCACTTTTTAAACTTTGGTACTTCCTGATTCGCTACATCGTGCCGATCATGATCATACTCGTATTCCTTAAGTCAACTAATCTCATTTAACATTCAACGTGCCGTTTCGATATTTCTCGATGCGGCATTTTTTTCACAAAACCTACATATTCCGTTCCTTCACTTAAGTAATAATATGGTAAAATAATTACATAATAAAAATATATTTCCTGAAAAAGGAGTGTCTGACCATGTCAAATATCGCGAAGAATATCCGTCAATACCGAGAAGATCACAACCTAACTCAACAGGAACTGGCTTTGAAATTACGAATCGGCACGAAGAAAATCGAAAAGTATGAATCGGGTGAATCGGTTCCTGATACGCAAACCATTTTACGTCTTTCCACCGTTCTTGACATTCCGGCTTCAGAATTCCTGAAGGATGCCCAGACCGGTAACGCTGCTGGTATCGACGAGGACTTAAAAAAATTGATTGAAGAAATCGGAACCAAAAAAGCTGAGCTCATTCTAAGGACAGCCAAGGACTTTAGCGAAGAAAAAATTCTGAAAGTTATGCATACTTTATATAAAACACAAGCTTAATTCAAAAAATGGGTCGTAGTATGTGTATTTTTTTTCTGGGTACTGGATATACTATGATTAACACTTTCTATGTTAATCCATTAGATTAACTCTTTTTTCTAATTCCCCCTATGGAAAGGGATCCGGCTGCTAATGGCCGGATCCCTATTTTTTTGCTTTTATTGGCAATGATTCTTCATGAAACGTTCCATTCTTCTGAGCGCCTCCTGAAGCTGTTCCATGGAGGATGCATAAGAACAGCGGATATGACCTTCACCGCTTTCCCCGAACACATCTCCCGGTACAACGGCAACAAGTTCTTCCGTCAGAAGTTTTTCAGCAAATTCCATCGAAGTCATCCCCGTTCTCTCGATTGATGGAAAAGCATAAAAAGCCCCGCCGGGATTATGGCAATCCAGCCCCATATCGTTAAATGATTTCACGATAAAATTTCGTCTTCTCCGATAACTCCGACGCATTTCTTCCACATCCTGCATACCGTTCTTTAAAGCTTCCAATGCAGCATGCTGCGCAACGGTCGGCGCGCACATCATCGCATATTGGTGAAGCTTAAGCATCGCTTCGGAAATTTCCTTAGGTGCACAAACGAACCCAAGACGCCACCCTGTCATCGCAAACCCTTTCGAAAACCCATTGATGACAATCGTCCGCTCAAGCATGCCGTCAACGGCAGCAAAAGAAGTGAATTCCTCATCATAAGCAAGTTCAGCATAGATTTCATCGGAAATCACCAGCAAGTCATGCTTTTTAACGATGTCAGCAAGCATCACTAATTCTTCCTGCCCAAGCTGGGTTCCCGTCGGGTTATTCGGTGAACAGATTAAAACGGCCTTCGTTTTAGGCGTGATCGCCGCTTCGAGTTGTTGGGGAGTCAACTTAAAGTCTTCTTCCTTGGATGTTTGGACCGTGACCGGTATTCCCCCTGCCATGGTCACAAGCGGTGCATAGGCGACGAAACAAGGTTCGACGACAATGACTTCTTCACCTGGATTCAAGATGGTCCTCAGGGCAATATCGAGAGCCTGGCTTGCTCCGACCGTGACAATGATTTGATCATCCGGTCTATACGAAACATGGAATTGCTTCTCCATATACCGGCTGATTTCCGACCTTAATTCAAATAATCCGGCATTGGCCGTATATGAGGTATATCCTTCCTCCAGGGAGTTGATCGCCGCTTCCCTTACCGCCCAAGATGTAACGAAATCCGGTTCACCTACACCAAGCGAGACGACCCCTTCCAAATTGGCTGCCAAGTCGAAAAAGCGGCGGATGCCTGATGGCTTAAGCTCTGCAATCGTTTTTGAAACATAACTCGTTTTTATCATGGTGACACCACTATCCGCTTATCTTCTTCAGTTTGATCAAAAATGGTGCCATCATGCTTGTATTTTTTCATTATGAAGTGAGTCGTCGTAGAAATGACGGAATCCAGTGTCGAAAGTTTTTCCGAAACGAAGCTTGCCACTTCGTTCATCGAACGCCCTTCGACAATGACTGAAAGATCATAAGCCCCTGACATTAAATAAACGGACTCGACTTCCTTGAATTTGTAAATCCTTTTTGCAACATCATCGAAACCGACGCCGCGTTTTGGAGTGACCTTTACATCGATCATCGCTGTGACACCATGGTATTCATCCACTTTAGCCCAGTTAATGACTGTTAAGTAACGTACAATGACCCGCATATCTTCCAATTTCTTCAATGTTATTTCAATGTCCGAATCTGATTGATCGGTCATTTTAGCCAAATCCTTCAGATCAATCCGGCTGTTATTTTCAATGATTCTCAAGACTTCCAATTCCTCTTCATTCAAGTGCATTGGAAAACCCCCCTTTTGGAATTCACTAATTTAGCTGTGATGGTTTGGCTGGCAGATAGTCTCACGAATTACCTTATTAGACTTTTTAAAAAACCTATATGACAATATAATTTAATAAGTCCTATGCTGTCAGGATAAACTTACACTATTATATCAAAATTGGCTGGTGACCTGTTATAGTAATTGTCTTTTTTCATCGTTATTATTACAATTACTGTTATGCAACAGTATTATAGGACCTTTTTTGGAATATTCAGGGTAACATAGGTTTTTATCATGGAACAATAACGGAGGAGGAGTTTATATGGAAAGTCATACAATCAAAGGTCTCGAACGGGTAGGGAATATCGAAATCTATTTTGAATATGACAAAATCGATGATTCTCTCCCCACCCTTGTCCTGCTTCACGGATTTTTGTCATCGAGCTTCAGTTTCCGTAAATTAGTCCCCCATTTAATCAAGGAATACAATGTGATCTCCATAGACCTCCCGCCATTCGGGCAAAGCGGAAAAGATTATCGATATACATATTCATTCCGAAACATCGCTAAATCCGTCGTTATGTTCCTGGAGGGAAAAGGAATCAGGAAATTCAGTATCATCGGCCATTCCATGGGCGGGCAGATTTCCCTGCAGCTCATCAAGTCATATCCTGATCTTGTCGACCATGCCATTCTACTTGCAGGCTCAGGCTATCAGCCCGGCTATTCGGAAAAAATGAAGATGGTCAGTTACCTGCCTTTCTTTTCTTACGGGATAAAACGGTATCTGCAAAAATCAGGTATCGAAAAGAACTTGAAAAATGTCGTCCATGACCCGGCGATGATTGACGATGAAATGCGGCAGGGATATCTAGGGCCATTCATAAAGAAGCATGATATTTTCCGGGCATTGGGAAGGATGCTTCGAGATAAGGAAATCGATTTGCTGAAGGAGGACCTTAGTGATATACATACACCATGCCTGCTTATTTGGGGAAGACATGATCGAGTGGTGCCATTGAGTATCGGCGAAAGGCTCCATGAAGACCTGCCTAATTCCGAGCTTGTTGTCATTGAGGATTCCGGTCACCTTCTTCCAGAGGAGAAACCTGAAGAAGTGTATCAACTAATTAAGGGGTTTATTGGAGTAGCCACCCCAATGTAAATTCACGAGTAAATCGCCGAATCTCACGAGTAAATGGGCGAAACTCACGAGTAAATGCGCGAAATTCACGAGTAAATGCGCGAAACTCACGAGTAAATGGGCGAAATTCACGAGTAAATCGCCGAATCTCACGAGTAAATGGGCGAAATTCACTAGTAAATAGCCAAAACTCACGAGTATACTGCACAAACTCACGACTAAAAGCACAATTCACCAATAAATCGCCGAATCTCACGGGTAAATCACTGAAATTCACGAGTATACTGCACAAACCATCAGTTAACTGAACAAACTATGGGTATAGAGCAAAAAAAACAACGTAAAAAAGGTGCCCCTGATTTCCGGGTACACCTTTTTCACCTTTATATCGAACAGCTGGCATCATTTTTTATGATGAGCAGCTTTCGTGCAACGTCCAGGCACTTTTCCATCTGAATGGATACATCGAATGCGAACTCGTAAATGGATTTTATTTTTTCCGCCAGTTCCTTCGGATCATC
Source organism: Peribacillus sp. S4 (assembly GCF_046715815.1). Taxonomy (NCBI): domain Bacteria; kingdom Bacillati; phylum Bacillota; class Bacilli; order Caryophanales; family Bacillaceae; genus Peribacillus; species Peribacillus sp. S4. The sequence goes on from NZ_CP175708.1 coordinate 5,105,726, forward strand.
TATATCCCGGATCGCTACGACCGTATCTGCAATTTCCGGCTCATATAGATCCCAACCTATCTTGAAAGGGTCCCATTCTTGTAAAACGGCAACCAACGCTAAATTCATTTGCTGTGTATCCATCTAATTTATCACCTGCTCAATATTTTCAAAGAACATGATATCATAGTATCATAACAACAGGCTTTTCGCGAAGACGACAAATTTTTATTCGGTGGTGGATATTTTGAATAAATCAATATTTGAAGAACAAATCAACAGGGAAAATTCAGGGTCAGCAAAATGGGATAAAAACTCCCTCACATCCTTATATGGGCGCGAGGATGTTCTGCCAATGTGGGTTGCCGATATGGACTTCCCATCTCCTGAGGGCATTCAAAAGGCATTGATGGAACGCTTGAATCATCCAATTTTCGGCTATACCGTCCCTTCTGAAACGGTTTTCACTGAAATTCAAAGCTGGCTTAAAGACCGGCACTCCTGGCAAATCGATAAGAAGTGGATTTCATTCAGCTCCGGCGTCGTTTCCGCAATCGGTACAACGATCCAGGCATTCACGAACCCGGGCGATAAAATACTGTTACAATCTCCCGTCTATACCCCATTTTTTGATATGATCAAAAATAATGACCGGGAAGTGGTCAACAGTCCCCTTATCATAGAAAAGGACCGCTTCGAGATTGATTTCAACGATTTAGAGGACAAGCTGAAAAGCGGAGTGAAACTATTCCTTTTTTGCAGTCCCCATAACCCTGGCGGACGCGTTTGGACAAAGGATGAACTCCTGCGGATCGGGGAGCTATGTGAAAAATATGATGTAGTCATCGTCAGTGATGAGATACATGCTGACTTATTCCATACAACATCCAAGCATTATCCGATCGGCTCCCTTTCACGAAAATTAGCGGATAGGACCGTTACATTGATGGCGCCAAGCAAAACATTCAATATTGCCGGCCTTCAGGCTTCATTCCTGATCACCAGTAATGAAAGATTGCAGAAGAAACTGCAAATGGCGCAAACGAAACTAGCCTTCCATGGCCTTAACATCTTTGCCTTAACAGCAATGGAAGCCGCGTATCGGGAGGGCTTGGAATGGCTTGAAGACATGATTGGCTACATTGAGGAGAATATAAAAGTGGCAGAGGAATTCATTGCAGCCGAAATTCCTTCACTGCATGTCATGCATCCGGAAGCCTCTTACCTTTTATGGATTGACTGCCGTGACCTTGGATTGACCGACAAGGAAATAAAGGATCGACTGATCCATCAAGGGAAGCTTGCATTGGAGCCTGGTTCTAAATACGGACCTGGCGGAGAAGGTTTCGTACGAATGAATCTCGGTTGTTCACGCAGCGTCATGATGGATGGGCTAAACCGGTTGAAATTGGCTTTTACTTAAAAAAAGAACCAGGCTTAGTCCTGGTTCTTCTTTTTCAATCTTTTTCTTCATCCACATATGGATCATGCTCATATCGGGGCAAATCCCCAAACGGGGTTTGAATATTTTCTTCAAAAAGTTCTTCCTTCAATTCTTCATATTGGGAGTTCGGATAAACCGTTACCTCTTTACCGTATATATCCACACCAACGAAATTTTCATAATTTTCGACATAGCCGACATTTTCTTCGGACTCGACATACATATCTTCGTAATCGTTTGGCGGATTTACGAAATCGGAAGGCGATTCAGATGTTCCATAACTGGCAACATCCTGCCAAGAATCTTCCGCATCGTACGCAACCGATTCATGCCGGTCATCATAATCAAACCTCCCAAATGGGGGTCCGAGCACTTCCTCTTCCACCGGCCGATTGTCCGAAGTTTCCTGTGAGGGGGTATGCTCAACGCAATAAGTCGTAGTAGGGATCGCTTTCAAACGTTCAAGAGGTATTTCCTTTGAACAAACCTCGCATTTTCCATACCCACCTGCCTCAATGGCAGAAAGCGCTCGTTCAATATCCCTTATTTCATCCCGATCATGCTCGGAAAGGGCTAAATCCTTTTCCCGTTCATATAACTCGGTTCCTTCATCTCCGGGATGATTATCGTAACTCGATAACTCACCAGTCGAATCCTCCATGCTTCTTCTTAAATCGTAGTTGCCTGAATCATTTAATCGCTCTTCCAACTCTTGCTTCGTTTGCTGCAATTGCTGTTGAAATTCTTTTAGCTGCTGATTGGATAGCATGTGCAACATCCTTTCAAAATCGTTCTTCCCTCTAGTATTTCTCTCTTCCCGTCATTCCATAAAGGTACTTTTTACCTTAGGAATAAATTAATTCAGATAACAGAAGCTAACTTAGAAATATTAATTTAAGGAGGGCTTCCATTTGTATTTCTATAAGGAAGACTTAATCAATATGATCGTTCCCGATAAGCCTGATCCAAATGCTGCAAAAGTGCTCCAGGAAACGCTTGGAGGGCAATTCGGTGAAATGCGGACAATGATGCAATATTCATTCCAAAGCGCCAACTTCCGCGGCAAGGCTAAACAATATCGTGATTTAATTCGTGGAGTTTTCTTGGAGGAACTGAGCCATGTTGAACTCGTCCAATCTACCATCAATCAGCTGCTGAATGATGCTGGCGGGGATATTCCTGGAGATTCCGGTACCGATGGCGCTCCATTGGATGAAGTCATCAAAGGCGGCGCGAACCCCCACCATTTCATCATCGGTGCGAAAGCATCCCTGCCCGTCGATGCTGGCGGCAATCCATGGAACGGATCATGGGTTTATGATCACGGTAATCTTGTGGCCAACCTATTGAATAATGTCATGCTTGAATCTACGGGAGTTCTGCAAAAGTCCAGGATTTATGAAATGAGTTCCAATAAAACAATGCGCGAAACACTGGCATTTTTAATGGTTCGCGACAATGCCCACCAAAATGCATTTGCCAAGGCATTGGAAACGCTTGGGGTCGACTGGGGAAAAATCTTCCCTGTGCCTAATTATGATTTGAACAAATATCCTGAATGCCGCAAATATGTGGATTTAGGCTACCATAATGCCCAATTCAATTTCAGGATGGACCAAACACGGATCAGCCAGATTTTCCAAGGGGAGACACCTAGCCGAAATGGCGGAAACCTTGCTGTTACCGAGCCGCCAAAAGGATTCCCGGTCCCTGAAATGCCGGATATGCCAAATGAGCATAGCCCGGGATTGAGTGATTTGAATAATTAAAAAAGAAGGCGGACACATCGTTCTGTGTTCGCCTTCTTTTTTAATTATTGATATATTTCTCAAAAACAAAGCCAAAATCTTTCACATGGTACTTTTTCCGGCTGTCCATCAACCATTCGAAAGCGGCCGAATTAATTTCCTTGAAACTTGCTGCCATTTGGCTTCCATCAGTTCGAACCTGGTTCAAAGTGGAAGAAGCAAGGTTTACGCTTTGCTGGGCATATTGAAGGGCAAACTCATTCTCATGGCTAATTTCCGATATTTTCACGAGTGATTTGAACAAGTCCTTTAATTCTTCAATGAATTTCTTATGGACATCAATGGAGAAAGTCTTTGCACCGATCGAAAATTTAATTTCTGCATCCAAATCCACTGTCCCTGCGGTTTCAAGCGTGGCGTTGGAAATCGTATACTGGCTGTAGCTATATCTCGTAAGTGTTCGCTTTTTGCTGATCGCACTTGTGCCGTCCAAATGTATGAACGCTTGATTCGTGAAACAGTACTCATCGGTTTTCGATTTAATCAGGAAATAAATTTTTTCCCCATCTTCATGCATGATATAATCATCTGCATCCACCTTGTCATAATCTGCAGGACTAATCACACTTCCAATATCACTAAGACCAAGGGCATCAGCCGCCATTTTCTTAAACATACCCATTCCCCCTATCAATATCCAGGTGAATTTCACCTTATTATAAGCATTTCTCCAGTATGATCTCGTCTCGGATCGGAATTCCATCAAAACTGTAGAATGGTATTTCCGGCTTGATTTTCCGTGATTCTTCCACGGCATTTTTAACGATTTCCGAAATGACATAACCACGCTTTTGAAAAAACTTCAACGCCTGTAGATTATCGTTCGTTGTAATCGCTTTAATAGTATGGCAATTTTTTTCCTTAGCAATATTTTCCATCACATAAAGCAATGATGAGCCCACACCTTGATTCTCATGCTCACTGTTCAAAGAGATGATCTGACATACATGGTCGGATAATTTGTATGTTCCCAACCCCGTGATTTTCCCATTCTCGTCCATCACCCCAACACCCTCAAGTTCCGCATAATGAAACAAGCCTCTTGAAAAAACAACTTGAGTCGTCTCCCAGTGCTGAATGAAAAAATCCTTGACCGTATCTGCCGCAATCATTCTTTTAGCTACGATTTGCATAACCAATTACGCCCCCAAAATTTCTATCTCTATGCTTATAGTATAAAATGCTTATGCTGAGAAAGGAACATTTAATTCTTTACGACCTTCTAACAAAACATAATACCATTCATATTGAGATAATCAATATCAAAAAAAAGGGGCTCGAGATGCAGGCATCTTCCGGGATCAGGAAATGGTATCATCCTTTATACGCTGGTTCCTTCTGGTGACCTCATCTTCGAATTGCTTCGTTTTCAATTCTTCCTTCTTTGAATATCTTATAATTGCCCTCATCGTAAAAACGGCCGCCACTAAAAAAATGAAGCAAGTTATACCAGCCGAGATATATTCAGTCTTGTCTTCCGGAAAGTAAAGAAACAAACCTAGTAAAGCATGATTGAGAAAGTCCATCCGTTACATCCTTCCTGATAGGGAATTAAACTGCATTCTCTCATTATATCAATTACCAGAACAATCCACTAGTGGGCCCAATCCACTAAAACATAAAAAACGAGAGGCACTGAGCCCCTCGCTTATCTTTTATTTAGACTCTTTTCGTAAAGATTGTTGTTTTTAAAACGAAACTATTTAAGGTTGATTGGAGCGGAAGTGCGAGACTCCTGCGGGAGCAGCGGGATAGGTGAGACCCCACAGGCGTTTACGCCGAGGAGGCTCACCGCCCGCCCCGCGGAAAGCGAGCATCTGGAGGGGAAATCAACCACAACTCACTACCTTGTAAATAGCAACAAAGTATGTGAAAACAGCCTTTATTTATAGAATGGTGATCCCTTTAATGACAACGTCAACTGCTGGCTTGTCTCCCGCAACTGTCTCTACGTTAGCAATCGTATCAACAACGTCCATGCCTTCGACCACTTGTCCAAAAACAGAGTGTTTATGATCCAGCCAAGGTGTGCCTCCTTGTTCCATATAAGCACTGATGATTTCTTCCGGATAACCGGCTTGCTTCATTTGCTCACCCATCCTGCTGTCCACATGCTGGGCTTGTACGACGAAGAATTGGCTGCCGTTTGTTCCCGGGCCTGCATTAGCCATGGAAAGAGCTCCGCGCAAATTGAATAATTGCATGGAAAACTCGTCCTCAAATGGAGCTCCCCAAATACTTTCTCCACCCATTCCAGTCCCTGTCGGATCTCCGCCTTGAAGCATGAAATCCTTGATGACACGGTGGAAGATGATTCCTTCGTAATAACCGTTTTCAGCATGTGTCAAGAAATTCTCCACTGTCTTTGGAGCCAGTTCAGGGAATAGTTTAATTTTAATATCGCCCATCGTCGTTTGCATGATGACCGCTTTTTCATTTTCCAAAACTTCACTTGTTAATTGCGGAAAGTTTGTCATTGTACATAACCTCTTTCTTTTTAAAATAAAATGGCATGAAACACCATTTTTCATCTTCATTTGTACACTTTACACGATTTTCAAAAAAAAAGCATCTTTACGAAATTGAACAAATTCGCTGTGAAAAATCGTTGTTCTTATGTATCATGAAGGAAGTTAAAAGAAAGGTGGTAGGGAAATGTCAGAACAGGATTTTAAAATCGGCGATAAGGTTACCGCCATATATAAAACTGGAAAATACATCGGGGAAGTCACCGATATCAGACCTGCTGCATATCTTGTTAGAGTGTTGGCTGTTTTGAAGCATCCCATGCAGGGAGATCTTCATAACCCGAAGCAAACGGAAGTGTCCATGTTCCATCAGCGGCGTGCTCTTGCATTCCGGGAACAAACCAATGTACCTAAGAATATGGTAAGGACTTTCGATGAGGAGATTCCGGAGTATAAGGAATCCTTAAGAGAAGCTGTTGATAAAATGAAAGGCACTTTAAGCGAAGCCCAAACAGAGTGGAATGATAAAAGCTTACAGTTGCTTGAAGATCTAGCGGCGGATTATTTCAAATAAAGCTTAAAAGCCAAATCAGTAGTATATGATTTGGCTTTTATAACGCTAAATGATTCAATACCTTTGATAAATCAATGCGGTCGCCAATTGTCGTCGGTTCATGATTTTTCATATAACTTTTATCTTTCTCCACTAACTTAAAGATATTATATGTCGTAATCGCATCATCCAGCGCCCTATGATGCTTGCCTGTCCCCTCTTTGCCATAGGCCTGTACAGCTTTCCAAAGTCCGGTTTGATTTTGATCCCCGAAAAAGCGTTTATACTCCAGGCATAGATCATTTTCCTTCCCTGAAAAAGGGAAATCCAATCCTGCCTTCTGACAATTCTGGCGAAGCACCTTCATGTCCATATTTCCCCAAGTAACAATCGTCGTCGGGTGCTGTTCATCTATTTTCTTCAATAACGCAACCAGCTCTTCAAATGAAATCCCCCGGTCCACCTGATCCTGGGTAATGTTCAAGAACTTCTTGCATCTTCCCGTTAAAACTGGAAATTTCAATGGGTTAACAAAAGATGAGAATTGTTCCTCAATGGTCTCATTAATGACGGTGACTAAACCAACCTCAATGATTTCCGGATAAAACCCCGTTGGATTGGCTTTTCCTTCCGGCATCGTAAATTCAAAATCTATGAATACATATTGCTGTTGTTCCTCCATTTTTATGACCCCCTTCATATTCCTGACATCAACATATAAACAAACATGGTTTTTTCTCACGAGATTATTATAACAGAAGATTTAGAAAGTTATTTCTTTGCCATTCGAATACCGCGCTTGCCGTCATTACCTAATTTACCCAAAACCCTTTATTGTCTACCTTTTTTGGTTCACGATGGATGAATGAACCAAAAGTACCATTTTTTCATTCCGTCATTCCAAGGACATACTAAAAATATATTAGTTAGGAAGTTGAACTATGCGCACGTATCTGGCTATATCACGATTTCCCTCTTAGTTCCGGTATTGATCCTTTTCATTTTCCTTTCCCCTCAGGAGTGTCCTTAGCGCAATCTCCCTATCACTCGACGAGCGAATTCCTGTTGAATCGAAAGAAACTGGCTCAGAATAGTTACATGAAGGCCGCAAATGGAAAGGTCATCAGTGAAATTTCCACTGGTGAGAAACGGAAGACATCCCCCTTTTCCTGGAAAATCCGTTCATCGTTACAGAGGACCAGAAATTTCATGATCATGCAGGAGTCGACCTATCCGGCATAAGCAGGGCGCTTCTTATCAATTCACAAAATAAAACAATCGAACAAGGCGGCAGTACCATTACCCAGCAACTGGCCAGGAATGTTTATCTATCACATGATAGGACATATAACCGAAAACTCAGTGAACTCATTTATGCCTATCAGATAGAGCGAAAAAAATCAAAACCGGAAATCATGGAGCTATATTTGAATGCCATCTATTTCAGTAATGGAGCTTATGGAATCGAAGCTGCTTCCCAATATTATTTAAAGTAAACCGACTGGAGAGTTAACCAAGGCGGAACTTTCCTTCCTTGCCGCAATCCCTAATAATCCGGAATACTATAATCCCCTTGAACATTTCGATGCGACGAAAAAGCGTCAGGAGAGAATGCTGGAACAAATGGTTGCCAATGGTGCATTAGAACAGGCCGCGTATGAACGTCTTAATTAAAAGTACGATTAAATTAGACTTGTCCATCCCGGTCGACTTATATCCCGATTACGTGACATATGTTCATCAGGAATTGAAAAACCTGGTGGCATCCTCCGAGGGTCTCGACAAATCTCTGCAAAGCACTGATGTCACTATACGTAAGAACGCGGAAGCCGAGTTGGATAAAAAGGTCAAAAAGCTTTTGAATTCCGGTGTAACCATCCATACCGCACTCGATACTAAACTGCAAACACAATCAAAGACTGCTGTACAATCAAAAATCGGTGTCAATGATATCGAGGGAGCTTTAGTGGTTATACAGCATCATACGCACGAGCTTGTCTCTTTGATTGGGGGAAAAGATTAAAAAAAAAATTCTTTCAATCGGGCATACCAAAGCTATTGGCAGCCAGGGTCTGCGATTAAGCCGCTTCTTGATTATGCTCCCTATTTAGAAGAAACGGATGCTGACATTAATCAGCTCGTTAGCGGAGCAAGCTATTGCAGCAATAGCTATTGTCCAAAAAATTATAGCGGAGACAGCTATGGGATGGTCACACTAAGAACTGCCTTTGCTCAGTCGTATAACACACCCGCCATAAGACTCTTTGAAAAGATGGGGGTGGAAACGAGTTTCAAGTACCTGGATGCTTTTGGCTTTAGAAAAGTCAGCAAAAAAGACCACCATACGTGTTCGGCCATAGGCGGATTCGAATATGGCATGAGTCCCCTTGAACTCACAAATGCTTATACTTCTTTCCATGACGGAAACTATCAGCCAGCACGAGCCATTACAAAAGTCACCGACCAAGAAGGTAAAGTCCTTTATAAATGGAAAGACCGCTCCAAGGAGATATGGAACAAACGCACCGTAGCCAAGATGCGGCAGCTGCTCCATGAAACAACGCTTTCCGGGACAGCCCGAAAAGCCTACTTTCCTACAGATTATGTCGGCGGTAAAACCGGTACGACCAATGATGTCAAAGACATGTGGTTTGTCGGTCTGACAGCAAACTATACAACAGGCGTTTGGATTGGAAGGGACAAGCCATCCAATCTACAATCCATTTATTCACATTCACCCCATCTATTGATTTGGAAAGATATCAGCCAGACTGCCGAGTGAAAAAAGAAGGTGCCGCAATGGCACCTTCTTTTTCGCTATATGGGAAGACTTGCAATGACGCTGTTATAAAGCTTCAATCCCGCATAAGCGACTATTAAATCAATGCCGTCCAAGCGAAGATCGGAAAGAAGACCAATCCCACTAGCCACGACATTCGTCGCGATAAAGATCGACCCAAGCCCGAAGATGAATTGAACGCTGAACAATGAACAGGCACCGCCAATCACATAAATGACAGACCCCTTTCTTACACTGTTCAGGGCTTTACCCTCCGAATCCTTGGAAAAGAATAATAAAGACAGCTCCAATATCGTATCGGAGATCAGCTTCAATGCAGCAAAAACCATGAAGAATAAAAGGAGCAATACGATCAGCAGCGCCAGCTTGATGCCGGCTTCAGAAAAGAATTCCAGCATCCCTTGATAGATTCCCAAATTTCCAAATAACTTGAGCATTTGCATTTCCCCATAAATGGCAAAGAAGAGGCTGAATAACAGGATTGATGATTGGCAAATAGCTAAATAAATAAGTGTTTTACATGATTTCTCTATCAATGGTCTTTTATCCTATATCATGCAAGATAATCCAATATTTCACAATGGATACTCTGCTCATTCACCGTTGAAAAACTTTTTTTAATATATTTTTCAGGACGGTTCCCCCTCCTTTTCTACCTATATATAAAACATCATTCTAGTTGACCTTCACCGTTTTTAAAGCCATGCAAACCCTCATAAATTGCGTTATACTTTTAAGCGAGGCAAGCATTCGATAAAAAAATACATATTCAACGAAGATTTCCTAACGTCTAGGATTGCGTGAAAAAAGCATAATAAGACGACTGACTTCGTTTTTTAAAAAAGGGGGGAGTTTATGTCTTTACTTCATTGGGCGGTATTATCACCGTTTCTATTAGCACTTATTGTACCAATATTGTACAAACTATTTCGACAAATACATACAGGTTGGTTTGTATTGATTTTACCGATTCTCCTTTTCACCTATTTTTCAAGGTTCATTTCCTTGACCAAACAAGGGGATATCGTTATGGAAAGCGCAACATGGATTCCTTCTCTCGGAATAGATGTTGATTTCTATGTCGATGGACTAGGGCTTTTGTTTGCCTTGCTCATTACAGGTATTGGTTCACTCGTCGTTCTTTATTCAATTTTCTATTTATCGAAGGAGAAAGAAAAGCTTAACCAATTTTACGTCTTCCTTTTGCTTTTCATGGGGGCGATGCTTGGTGTCGTCCTTTCCGATAATCTAATAGTCCTTTATTCGTTTTGGGAATTCACGAGTTTATCATCTTTTCTATTGATAGGATATTGGAATGAGAGGGAGCGTTCACGTTACGGGGCGCAGAAATCGCTGCTGATCACTGTGCTTGGAGGCTTAAGCATGCTTGGAGGCATCATTCTCCTTTCCATTATGGGGAACACATTCAGCATACGTGAATTGATTGCCCAAAGCGGGGAACTTATGGACCACTCCCTCTTCGTTCCTGCACTTTTGCTTGTGCTGCTTGGCGCGTTCACTAAATCCGCACAGTTCCCGTTCCATATTTGGCTTCCTGACGCGATGGAAGCCCCTACTCCGGTCAGTGCTTACCTTCATTCCGCCACAATGGTCAAGGCTGGCATTTATTTGGTTGCCCGATTAAGCCCTGTTTTTGCAGAATCAGGATTATGGTTCTGGCTCGTTTCGATCGCCGGATTGATCACCCTGTTCTGGGGCTCATTCTTTGCAATCAAGCAGACTGATTTGAAGGGGATTCTTGCTTTTTCCACCATCAGTCAGCTCGGATTGATCATGTCGCTTTTGGGGCTTGGAGCTGCGGCACTCCACTATGAAACGTTGGGGGAAAATATATACTTGGCAGCCACGGTTGCAGCAGTATTCCACTTGATTAATCATGCGACCTTTAAAGGGAGCCTATTCATGGTTGCAGGCATCATTGATCATGAAACCGGTACGCGTGATATCAGAAAGCTTGGCGGATTGATGCAGTTGATGCCGATCACTTTCACTGTCGCTGTGATAGGTGCTTTTTCAATGGCTGGACTTCCGCCCTTCAATGGTTTTTTGAGCAAGGAAATGTTCCTGGCCAGCATGGTGAATGTATTGCAATTGGATATCTTCAATATGGAGACATGGGGGGTCCTGTTCCCTGTGGTTGCATGGGTAGCCAGTGTATTCACTTTTATTTATAGCATGATTGTCGTGCTCAAACCCTTTACTGGCAAACTTCAGTTACAACTTTTGGAAAGAAAGCCCCACGAGGCACCGGCCGGGATGCTAATATCCCCGATCATCCTTGCTTCGTTGGTCATCATTTTCGGTATTTTTCCAAACTTGCTGTCTTCATCCATCATTAAACCTGCTGTAGCCGGCATACAGCCGAGCTTGGCGGGACCGGATTTCCAAGTCCATATCGCCTTCTGGCATGGATTCGAACCTGAAGTATGGATGACCATCGGCATCATAGCATTTGGAATTCTATTATACAAAACGCTTCCGAAGTGGCAGAAAGTCACTCAGTGGATTCCTGAACGCATCTCCCTGAATGCTTTGTATGATAACGTGGTAAGAGGGCTCGAACGTTCAGCTTCCTTCGTCATGAAAGTATTAATGACAGGTTCGATTCGGACGTATCTGCTTTCAATCTTCCTTTTCTTCATATTTTCCTTGGGCTTTACGCTCTATTGGAAGGATGCATTTAAATTGGATACAGGGAATTTTGCCCCGATCGGCATATATGAATTGGTATTAGCTGGAATCATCGTGATTGGCTCGGTCGCCATTCTGTTTGCAAGATCCCGTTTAACTTCCATTATCATCTTAGGAGCCGTCGGTTATACGATTTCCCTATTTTTCGTTTTGCTGCGGGCACCGGATTTAGCCTTGACTCAACTAGTCATCGAAACGATTTCGGTATCGCTGTTTTTGCTCTGTTTCTTCCACCTCCCGTTAATGGCAAGCAGAAAGGAAGAACGGATGACGTTCAAGTTGAATAATGCCATGATATCCATTGGTGTAGGAGTCATCGTCACATTGATCGCCTTATCGGCACATAGCAATAAACTGTTTGATTCCATATCCAGTTACTATCTTGAAAATGCTTATAAGGAGGCAGGCGGGAAAAACGTCGTAAATGTCATTCTCGTTGACTTCCGCGGACTTGATACGATGTTTGAAATCACTGTCCTTTCCATCGCTGCGCTCGGAATATTCGCGATGATCAAATTGCGTTTGACAGGGGGGAAAGATAAATCATGAAGCAAAATGACCTGATTCTCCAAACGGTTACGAAAGTCGCCGCCTTTGTTATCTTGCTGTTTGCGGTAGCCATCTTTTTAGGCGGGCATTATTCGCCAGGCGGCGGGTTTGTCGGCGGTTTAATGACTTCAGCCGCCATAGTCCTGCTGTTGCTCGCTTTCGACATTAAAACCGTCACCGGCATTTTGCCGATTGACTATAAGTTAATGATCGGTTCCGGCCTGTTCATATCAAGCCTGACCGTGGCCGGCGGGCTGGTGTTCGGGGTGCCCCTAATGACACATGTTTATCAATATGTTGATTTACCGCTTCTTGGGCACATCTCGCTTCATACTGCGGTACTTTTTGATCTGGGTGTTTATCTTGTGGTTGTTGGTGTAACGATGACCATTATTCAAACGATAGGGGAGAGTGAATAATGGAACTTTTAATGGCCATTGTCATTGGAATACTATTTATGTGTGCGACCTATTTAATGCTTTCCAAAAGCATTTTAAGAATCATAATCGGTACCGGGCTGCTCAGTCACGGCGCCCACCTTTTGATTTTAACGATGGGCGGTTTGAAAGGCGGTTCCGTTCCATTGCTGAGTGATGAAGCTGCATCCTATGTCGATCCGCTTCCACAAGCGCTTATCTTGACGGCAATCGTCATCAGTTTCGGAGTCACATCATTTCTGCTGGTACTTGCTTATCGGACCTACCAGGAACTCGGTACGGATGACATGGAAGAAATGAGAGGTACGGAAACGAATGAATAATCTTACTTTCATGCCTGTTTTATGGCCGCTTTTCACAGGCATCCTTCTCATATTCTTTGCCAAAAAAATCAAGCTGCAAAGAGGGATATCGCTTTTTTCCTCTCTTATCGGAATTGTAATTTCCTTTTACCTAGTGATTACGGTCCATAATCAAGGCATCTTGACTTTAGGCGTCGGCAGCTGGGATGCGCCATTCGGGATCGTGATCGTCGCAGATATGCTATCTTCGCTGCTCGTACTGACCACGAATATCATTGGATTGGCCATACTGCTTTACTCGTTTTACTCCATAGGGGAAGAACGGGAAAGACATTATTACTATCCTGTATTTCAATTTTTGCTGATCGGGGTGAACGGTGCCTTCCTTACGGGGGATCTTTTCAATCTATTCGTATTCTTCGAAGTCATGCTGATGGCTTCCTACGTGCTGCTTGTACTCGGAGGGACGAAAATCCAGCTGAGGGAATCATTGAAGTATATCATCGTCAATGTACTATCCTCTTCCTTTTTCGTCATCATGGTGGCTTATCTTTATTCAGTCGTAGGAACATTGAACATGGCGGACATCAGTCAAAGGATAACGGAAGTCAACCAGCCTGGAATCATCTCGGTGATAGCGATTGGCTTTCTGATCGTCTTCGGTTTGAAGGGAGCCATTTTCCCGCTTTTCCAATGGCTGCCTGGTTCTTATTATGCTCCGCCCATTCCAGTGATGGCTCTATTCGGGGCATTGCTGACAAAGGTCGGGATCTATTCCATTTTCCGGACCTATACACTGATGTTTTATCATGACCAGGATTTCACCCATACATTCCTGGCGATACTTGCAATCTTGACCATCATCATCGGTGTCATTGGTGCGATAGCTTATTGGGATGTAAAAAAAATCATCATTTACAATATCATCATCGCCGTCGGGGTTATTCTATTCGGCATCTCCGTCATGAATGAACAGGCCTTATCGGGTTCCATTCTATATATCATTCATGACATGCTGATCAAGGCTGCACTCTTCCTGCTGGTAGGCATCATGATCAAAATCAGCGGATCGGATGATTTACGGGACATGGGCGGCTTGATCAAGCAATACCCGACCGTTGCATGGACCTTCTTCATAGCGGCCATATCATTGGCGGGAATCCCGCCGTTCAGCGGCTTTGCCGGCAAGCTCCTTATTCTTCAGGGAGCTGCAGAAAAAGGGGCCTACTTGGGAATGGCCGTTGTCTTAATTTCAAGCTTGATGGTCCTCTATTCCGTCATGAAAATATTCATGAATGGCTTTTGGGGAACTCCAAAAGCTGATTATGCCTTAACTAATGGAAAGGTCAATAAAATGCTGGTTCCGGCAGTCCTCCTCGTCATCATTTCCATTTTATTCGGAATAGGGACAGAATCGGTTTACCCATACATTACACAAGCTGTTGATTCATTAATGAATCCCGAAATCTATAACAAAGCGGTTTTAAAGGAGTAGTGCCTGATGTCATTCCAAATTTTACTGAATGTGTTCCTTGCGTTTATCTGGATGTTTTTAAAAAATGAGTTTAACGGGAGCACTTTTATCATCGGATATATATTGGGGCTCGGCATCATGTTCGTCTTCCGTCATTTTTTCAATGATCGTTTTTACTTGAAAAGGGTGAATGCCGTCGTTCTATTGCTGCTCATATTCGCAAGGGAACTCATACTTTCCAACATTAGCGTCCTTAAGGCCGTGCTTAAACCGAGCCTGGATATGAAGCCTGGCATATTCGCATTTGAAACCGTGCTGACCAAGGATTGGGAAATTACGATACTATCGAATTTAATTACACTTACACCAGGAACACTTGTCGTTGAAGTATCGGAAGATAATCGGATTCTTTATATCCACGCGATGGATATTGCCGACAAGGAAGAGGCTGTGGACAGCATTAAAAATACATTTGAAAAAGCGATTATGGAGGTGGGCAAATAATGTTCGATCTAATGCTTAAAATCGCGTTGCTCGGTGTTTCGCTTTCCATGATTGGATTCTTATACCGTTTAATCAAAGGGCCTTCCGTACCGGATCGGGTCATCGCACTCGATGCAATGGGAATCAATCTTATTGCAATCGTTGCACTTGCCTCCATCGTCATGGATACAAGCGCATATCTGGAAGCCATTCTTCTGCTCGGAATCCTATCTTTCATCGGAACGGTCGCTTTCGCCAAATTCCTTGAGAAAGGGGAGATAATCGAAGATGACCGCAATCGTTGAAACCCTATCGGCCCTATTCCTATTAATGGGAGTCTTTCTCTTTTTAGTCTCGGCTTTCGGCATCATCCGGCTGCCCGACGTCTATACAAGAAATCACGCTGCCTCAAAAAGCTCGACACTTGGAATCATGTTCATCCTGATCGGCACCTTGTTATATTTTTATTATAAACATAGCCATTTCGATTTCCGGGTCGTGCTCGCAATCATCTTCATCTTCATGACCAGTCCTGTTGCCGGACATTTAATCATGCGCTCGGCTTATCATACGGGTGTAAAAATGTGGGATCGGAGTGTCCAGGATGATTTAAAGAAAACCCGGTGATCCCTGCTATTGAAAAAGAGCTGCCCTGATTACAGGAGCAGCTCTTTTCTGTTTCAATCTTTTAAAAATACCTCATCGCCCACTCTGATTTCACCTGTTTGCATGACCGAGGCATATACGCCAAAATGATTTTCCCTTTCCTTGACGACAGTTTTAAGCAGTGATGGATCTCTATGTGAATCGCTCGGATCGACAGTTATGATCATACAGCGCTCACAATGCCTTTTGATCTCCAATTCCACTTCATTTCCAATAAGAATCCTTTTTCCGAACCATTGCTCTTCTAAAAAGGGCGTTTTGTTCACTAGAGATAGCACTAAATTTTGCCTGAATCTCCTGCCATCCAGTTCTTTTCCCCAAAGCTTTGTCAATTCGCCAATCGAGGCATCACTGACAAGCAGGATGTTTTCTTCTTCAATCGCACCTAACGGAATATGGGAAGGATGATAAACAACTGGTGCTGCCTCCTGTTTCAACAACCTTTCCATTTCCTCCTGAAAGGCTTGCTCTCCCCATGTCAAAACGTTTCCAGAAGGGGTCTTCACTTGGATTTCCGGATATTGGTCAAGTGCTTCCTCACCAGAAAAAGCAGCTTGATATCGGACCATTTCCGGGACTTGAGTTATCGTCAGGAACTTCCCATTTTTTTCTTTAAAGGCATGGCTGCGATCTCCATAAAGTCCATAGTCCATCACCTTCGTTTTCTGTACCTGTTCACCAGTGAATGATTTTACAGGATGACGGGTGATTTCTTGTATATGACCCACCAGCATAGAAAAACCTCTTTTCATACAATAGTCTACTGCCATCTTATACGTAAACCGGATAGAATCATTGCGCCAAATTGCGATTGTTCTTTTGATTTACTTTGACTTCGGTAAGTCGATAACGGCCAATGTACAGCGTGAAATGCAGATAAGATGATCCTCTTCATCACGGATTTTCACGTCCCACACCATCGTCGTCTTCCCGCGATGGATGATGTTCCCCTCTGCGGTAACAACACCTGAACGGACGCCCCTAACATGATTGGCATTGATTTCAAGGCCGACGACAGCTTGTTTTGTACTATCTACCAGCATCATCCCTCCAAAGCTTGCAACGGATTCCGCAAGCGCAACGGACGCTCCCCCATGCAATAAACCATACGGCTGCCTAGTGCGTTCATCCACAGGCATCGTCGCAATGACTTTCCCCTCGCCCACTTCTTTCATTTCAATCCCAAGCGTGCCTATCAATGAATTTTCAATATTTCTCTCCATCCCATTACCCCCGACTCTCTTGTTTTTTTAGCAAAAAAAATGAACCGTTATTCATATTAGTATACAAAAAAAGGATGACTCAAGTCTATCAAGTCATCCTTCAATAATGTAAATGTATTATTTGGAGAGGATTTCTTTTAATTCAAACCAGCTTGTCAGTCTCGGAATATCCAATTCCCTGTTATAGGAGTTATCCATTGCATACACTTTCGTTGGAATATCCAATAACGTTTCCAGCACTGCCGGTTTATCATCAAAATAATAATCCAATTCCAATTTGCGGATCGTATCAATTTTTTCATGATCCTTCATCCCGCAGTAAAAATGGTCATCCTTAACCGGAAAGCCGTTTTCGATCAGCCATTTTTTCGTCCGTTCACCATGCTCCGCTTTTCTGGCGGTGATGTAATAGATTTCGTGGCCATCGCGTTCAAGCTCCTGCAGCGTTTCCACTGCGCCCTCGAAGGCTGGACAGGATGAATAATACACTTCATCGGCCAGGCTGTTCCACATCTTGCCCCCAGCCTCTTTATCAAGCCCGAAAGCTTCATGGATCTCCAACGTCTTTAAAGCCCTGAATTTCGTTAACTCTATGTTCGTATTAAGCTTTTCATTATAAAGATGGAACGCGAACTCCCTCAAGTTAATAAGGGTATCGTCAATATCAAAACCGAATTTCATATCCTTCACTCCTATTCAAACATAAGCGGCAGCAAACTGTGATGCGAAGGACATCTCCTTGTCCACCTGAATGGCCTGTAATCTTTCAATCTCGGCTTTTCTTTTTGGCTCAGCCATTTTAAGTCCAAGGAAGCCAGTATCCCCCTGCAGGATGCATCCAGAAATAAGCTCGGCCAATATATCGGCATCCTTCATGGCACAATTGAGTCCGAACGCACCCGTAGGCGTCATCGTATGGGCTGCATCACCTAATAAAGCTACGCCATCCTTTGTCCACGTCTCACAATAGCTGCTGTAAACATCCAATAAAATGAAGTCCTGCCAAGAGCGGATATTTTCACATACAACCTTTTTTAATTCAGGAAAGGCAAGAAGCAAATCTTCAATGAATGGTTCAAAATGCTGTTTTCGCAAATAGGGAAATGAACCATGCTCTATATTCCATCCAATTTGGATGAAACCTCCGGCCTGGGTGAAGAGGGCAACCTGGGAGCCATTGACCAATGCCATCTTGATCGAAGGCTTCCACCCCTCCGGAGCAGGAATTTTTGCCCACAGTAAATCATAGCCATGACCTTTAATCTCGACTGGTATTCCCGCTTTTTTTCGAACGATGGAAAACCTGCCGTCCGCTCCGATTATCAATGGACTTTGCACTTCAAGGTCATTTCCGTCATTACGGGCCTTGACACCCGTAAAACGGCCCATTTCATTCTGCATCAAGTCGGTAACCCTCGTATTCATCATCAATTGAAAGGAGTCCAGCTTTTCGGCTTCATTCAATATGGCTTTAAGCAGATGGTTTTGAGGGACATGGATCCCAACATGATCGACAGGCCATTCCGGGATAATGCTTTTGAATATTTGGCCGTCATGCCAATATTCAATTTGTTCCATCCTAAGCAAGCCAAGTTTTTCCACACTATTGAATAAACCGTGCTTTTTAAGAATGCCCTCTCCTTCATCGTTCAAGAACTCGCCCCTGAACTCCCTTGAAACTTCAGAATGCCTTTCAAGCAAGACGACTGAAATGTCCTGCTTGGCCAATAGGTAAGCCAGCAGGGCACCTCCAGGACCTGAACCGACTATGCATACATCTGATTTAACCATCATGCCTCTTCACCTGTTGTCTATTTTTATTTAGGATAAGCCGTGATGCGTATGTCCTCACCAAACGTTTCCACGCCAGAAAAGGAAACATCCATCGCTTCATCCATCGTATCCACATTCATGCCAGTATACGGTGTCAGTGAGTTTCTGCCGCCCAATAGTTTAGGGGCTATATAAATCAAGTATTTATCGATGAGCCCTTCCCTGAGGAATGAGGCATTCACTTCGCTTCCGCCTTCCAGCAAGACATCCGTAATCCCCTTTTTATACAGCTCTTCCATTAATGCCGTTAGATTCAGTCCCGTCTCGTTTTTGGGGACGAAAATGAATTCGATCCCTTTTTCACGTAAAAGGTCCATTTTATCCGCAGGTGCATTTTCCTGCGTTACGATCAAGGTCTTCGCATCTGATACCTCTACAACTTTGGCATCCAATGGAACCCGTAATTCACTGTCTAAAATGATCCGGATCGGATTTTTCCCTCCGCCCTCCGGAAGTCTGGTCGTCAGTGATGGATCATCGGCCAACACAGTCCCGATACCAACTAGGATGGCATCCACCTCATCACGGAGCAAATGAACGGAATGACGTGACTCTTCCCCTGTTATCCACTTTGAATGGCCTGTGTGGGTTGCAAGTTTTCCATCGAGCGTCATCGCATACTTCGATATGACAAATGGACGATCCGTCAGCATATTGTGAATAAAACGCTCATTCAGCCTTTGAGCTTCCTTTTCCAGGACGCCGACTTCAACTTCAATGCCTGCATCCTTTATGATCGATATTCCTCTGCCGGCCACTTCCGGATTCGGATCTTGAGTCGCAACCACGACTCGCCGGACACCTGATTCTTTCACCAAATTTGCACAAGGAGGTGTCTTTCCATAATGGGAACAAGGCTCAAGAGTCACATAAAGCGTTGCACCTTCTGCATACTCACCCGCCATTTTAAAAGCATGTACTTCCGCATGCGGTTCACCCGCTTTACGGTGGATCCCTGTCCCGGCTATCACACCGTCTTTCACTATGACTGCCCCGACCACTGGATTGGGATTCGTCTTTCCTTTAGCACTGGCTGCCAAATCCAGTGCCAGCTTCATGTAATATTGATCATCATTCATTCTATAGCTCTCCTTTATACAATCAAAGTTGGCTTCTTTGTGGGTATATGTCCAGACTTCTTGACCTTTGTATCGAGATAGAAACTATTATCTTCCGTCAAACCGCCCCATAGCGGAATATGGTCCTTTGCCGCAAGTCCATGCTTCATGAGGGCATCCAGCTTTTTGGGGTTGTTCGTGATTAAAGTAACCGGATCCTTACGAAGTTCCCTCAACACGCGAATGGCTCCCTCGTAAGATCGCGTATCGTCTTCGAATCCTAAAGCCTCATTCGCCTCGACCGTGTCATAACCTTCCTGCTGTAGCAAATAGGCAAGAGATTTGGAAAACAGGCCAATCCCTCTTCCTTCATGGTCCGCAAGGTAAAAAATGGCCCCGCACCCATGCTCGGCTATCATCTTCATCGATTGGTGGAGCTGGTAGCCGCAATCACAGCGTTTACTGCCGAAGATATCACCTGTGTGGCAGATGCTATGCATCCGGACAAGTGCATCCTCCGACTTTTCAAAATCACCATAAACCAATACGGAGGATTGCTGTCCAAAAGCGAGGTTCGCTTCCGAAAGCGAATCAAGCACCGTATCCTTGTCATTATCCGCACCGTCAAGCTGAAGCCATGTATACCATTGGAAAACCGTTGAGAAATCTCCTTGTTCAACCGGCAGGTTCACAGGTCCCACAAGGCATATATCAGCTTTACCGGGGGTTTGGATGATATTCATTTTATCTATTAAAAGGTCTTTTGTTTCCTGGGTTATTTTCATGTTAACATCACCTATTTTATAATTTATAGTGTGCCTTCTCCTTACTTTAGGTAAGTAAGTATATTACTATACACTATACCTGTCAATGAAGCAGTTTACAAATAATAGTGTGTCTTTGATCATAATTTTCAAGAAGTTTTTTTGCAGAAAAAGGTCATTCACAAACCGCTATCATATCGGCTGGCCTTTATACATATTTTAACGTATAACGAAAACGTGTCTATAGACAGACCTTAATGAAAGGAAGGAAACCTTTTGGAGGATTTCCCTTATTTTTTATATGATCCCATCCTATTTCCGCCTCACGCCAGGAATCGGACATTGCGTCCCTACTTGGCAACCAATCCAGATCTGCTAGTCAAATCGGCAAATACCTCGCAATCATTGATGCTTGATGTAAAAAAGGTCATGGATACCATAGCCACATCCAAGCCTTTCTCGAACCGGTTGATGACTGCTGCCCAAGCATCGCAAAAAAATGTCGTGATCGATATGATCCGAAAGATAGGAATTAAGAACGAACCTGATATCACGTATAACCCCGATGGGATCCGTTTTGATTTCTATCCTAAAGCAGGAGAAGAAAATTGCCATATCATCGTCAGCTTGAAGTGGAGGGAGGCATAACGTCCGTCCAACACCTTTTTGGTAAAAAAACCGAAGCCTATTTTCGGCTTCGGATATTTGGGTTCATCTTGTTTTCGTTTCAAAGGTTTCAACCAATAGTGCAAGCGTCCGTGCCATGACACCGGTAGCCCCCGATGGGCACAATTCGGAGTTGCTCGAGGTTGTGGAAGTTCCGGCAATATCCAGATGGACCCACGGAGTGTCTTCGGCAAATTCACCGATGAAGGCGCCGCCCATGATCGCATGTCCCGCCCCTCCAGGTGAATTATTCAAATCCGCTATTTTACTATTGCGTACCCGCTCTTTATCCTTTTCCGTAATCGGCAATCTCCAAATGGGCTCCCCGGCCTCCTCTGAGGCTTTGACCACTTGCTCATAGAATTCCGTGTCATTTGTCATTGCACCCGTCATATCCATGCCCAGCGCCGTTATGACACCACCCGTTAAAGTGGCAACGTCAATAAGATAGTCGGCACCATGATGTTTAGCGTATGTCATGGCATCCGCCAAAACCAGACGGCCTTCCGCATCCGTGTTCAATACCTCTATCGTCTTGCCGCTCATGGCAGTGATCACGTCATCGGGCTTGAATGCATCACCGCTGATCATGTTATCAGTGGAAGGAATGACCGCCACGACATTTTGGTCCGGTCCCAATTCGCCGATGATTTCCATTGCACCTAAAACGGCTGCCGCACCGCCCATATCCGTCTTCATTCCAACGATACCAGCCTTCGTTTTCAATGAGTATCCACCCGTATCGAATGTGATCCCTTTACCGACCAACCCGATAACATCCTTCCATTCATCCTTACCTTGATACTTCAGGACGATCATTTTCGGAGGCTCGACCGAACCTTTATTGACAGCAAGGAGTGCGCCCATTCCCAACTTGAGCATGTCCTCCTTCTCGAGGATCTCCACTTCAAACCCATAACGTTCGCCCAAGGCAGATGAATAATCCGCCAAATCCGTGGAAGTCAGCAAATTGCCCGGTGTATTGACCAATGTTCTGGCTGAGTTCGTCGCCCTTCCGAAGATCCTCCCTACATGAAGCGCGGCACCGACCTCTTCTTGATCAAATTCACTGTAAACCGTAATCGATTCAAGGCTTTTTTCGACCTGGTTCGATTTTTGCTTATATCCGTCAAATTTATAGGATGCAAGTTCAAAAGCTTCGGAACAAGCATGCGCTGCATCCAATGCATCCAGATTTTCAGTCGTGAATGTATCCAACGCGATCGAAAGTGTCGTAATCTTTGATTCTTTAATCGTCTTACGCGCTTTTCCCAACGCTTCGCGGAGCGTTTCAAAAGATAGCTCCTTTTCCTTGCCCAACCCTACAAAAATCAATCTCTTTACGCTTAATTTACCTAATGTATGTATTTTGACCACTGATTTTTTCTTGGAAGAGATTTCACCGGCTTTCACCAACTCTGTCAGCTGGCCATCCAATCGTTCATCCGCTTCTTTTCCTATCCCTGTGAACTTTACGGGTCTGTCAAATACGCCTAGAATCAGGCATTCGTCAATCAAATCTATATTTAAGGAATTTTTTACTGTGAACATTCTGATACCTCCTCCATTCTATTACATTCATTATAACGAAATCTTCAAAAATTTTCGAATAAGCCGCGAAAATAATAATAACAAGGGATATTGTTTAGAATGGGTGACTTTAGAGTAATAGTATAAGAAAGATCATATTTATACTTATGCCGGCAGGGAATCGACAGGACTGAATGGAACTAATAATAAGGGCCTTATTCCGAACAGGATGCATTTACCCATATATGGATTTCATCTTTACTTATAACTAGAAAGAAGGCTGATACTCTTGGAATTATTACTCAACTTCCCTTTAATCGCAGCATTGATTGCCATTTTCTTTGCTCAATTCATCAAAGTGCCCATCCACTTCATAGCATTTCGCAAAGTGAATTGGTCACTCATTAACTCCACAGGCGGTATGCCAAGCTCCCACTCTGCGGCCGTGTCAGCCCTGACCGTAGCGGTAGGGATCGAAACCGGAATGGATTCCCCTGTATTTGCCGTTGCCGCGATCTTTGCAATCATCACGATGTTCGACGCGACAGGAGTGAGACGGCAGGCAGGAGAACAGGCAGCCGTCTTGAACCAGCTCGTTACCGACTTCAATACCTTTGTCGAGCAAGCAAAGAACTGGCAGAAAAAAGCAGATAAACAGAAACAGCAGCAATTAAAGGAACTGTTGGGCCATAAGCCAATCGAGGTATTTTTCGGAGCCTTGACCGGAGTATTCATTGCATTGGCACTTCACTTTTTCATCTTTCAAGGGTAGGTGTTCAATTTGAAAATAATCTCTCTTTGCCCCAGCAATACGGAACTATGCACATATCTAGGAATCGAAGATCAGCTGATCGCCATCGATGACTACTCTGATTGGCCTGAAACCCTACAGCATCTTCCTAAGGTGGGGCCCGACTTATCGATCGATATCGATCATGTGGAATCACTAAAACCCGATTTGGTGCTGGCTTCACTGAGTGTACCGGGCATGGAAAAAAACATTGAGGGGCTAAAAGAACGGAACATCCCCCATATCATCTTCAACCCGCAATCGCTTGAAGATATCGCAAAAGATTTACTGACCTTGGGCGAGGCGATGGATCTTAAGGAAAAAGCAGAGGAACAGGCTGCCAAATTCCGTGATGCCATCCTTCAATATAAAAACATCGCCGATAAAATCGAAACAAAGCCGTCCCTGTATTGGGAATGGTGGCCTAATCCCTTATTCAGCCCCGGGGGAGTTAATTGGTTATCCGAGATCAGTACGCTTGCGGGAGGATATAACCTTTTCGAGGATGTCGACATGGCAAGCATTCAAGTCACTTCCGAAGAGGTCCAAAAAAAGGATCCCGACCATATTTGCTTAGCTTGGGTCGGTGTCCCTTTACGTAAAGTAAACCCGGCGCTTGTCAAGAAACGGCAAGGGTGGACTGATATGAAGGCCGTCCGGAATAACCATATTCACATCATGGAAGAACCTTTATTCTGCCGGCCTTCCCCGCGTTTGCTGGATGGGCTGTCCATATTGGCAAAGACTCTGCATCCTGAAGC
The DNA here is from genome assembly GCF_046715815.1 of Peribacillus sp. S4. Classification (NCBI taxonomy): domain Bacteria; kingdom Bacillati; phylum Bacillota; class Bacilli; order Caryophanales; family Bacillaceae; genus Peribacillus; species Peribacillus sp. S4. Next base: position 5,130,026 of record NZ_CP175708.1, read on the forward strand.
CTACAAAGGCATGCCCTAAGGGCGTCCCAAATGAAACAGAAAAGGCTGCCTCAATTGAGGCAGCCTTTCACTTTCCTCTTTAAAAAGCAAAAGAAGCTACATTCTCATTCAATGTTTTCTCAGCGATTTTCGGCTTGAATACCTGCTTGATCTTGGTTTCATTCAACCTGCTTAACTGTTGTTCGGATAACTCGCCGTTCCCTTTTTGGACAACATATACTTCAAGGGTTTTCTTTCCCCAGTTCTCGTACACATCCTGTACCGTTTCGTAGTATAGATCCAGATGATTCCCTTTGATCGCACCACCCTTGTCCGCTACAACCCCATATCCATAGCCCGGAATCCAAAGGATGGTTCCGAGAGGGAATATGGCAAGATCGGCGGCAATGGTGGAAAACAAATCCCGTTTCACCTTCACCCCTGAATATGTGATTCCATAAGATGGGCTTTCCGGGTACTTTCCGGTTGATTCATACCCTGCTGTATATCCTGTAGCCAAAACTTCATGCTTCGGGTATTTCGAAAGCTCGATTGCCTCCGCTATCGTCGTGGGACCATTGCTCGCAGATGCCGATGCCATTAGCGTTGCCACTTGCCCCCCACTATGAATCGCTTTATATTCGAGACCAAGCATTCGATGCTGTCTCATTGCCTCTTCAAAAGGATGATCTTCAGGAACTGCCCCAAAAACATGATTCAAGGTCGATTCGATGGCCAAAATAAATAATATGATAATAGCAACCCTCAAAAATAATGCCTTTACAATCTTCATATGTATCAATTCCACTCCTCTCACAAGGATATTTGTTCCCTTTACGGAGTGAAAGTATTCATAAAGCATGGAAAGAACCAATTTTTCATACAAAAAAGGCTCTTTTCGTAAAGATCGTTGTTTTTAAAACGAAACTATTTAAGGTTGATTGGAGCGGAAGTGCCAGACTGCCTGCGGGAGCAGCGGGACAGGTGAAGACCCCACAGGGTTTACGCCGAGGATGCTCACCGCCCCGCGGAAAGCGAGCATCTGGAGGGGAAATCAACCACACCGCACTACTTGGTAAATAGCAACAAAGTATGCGAAAACAGCCTACAAAAAAAAGGACCGTCCATAAATGACGGCCCTTCCCTTATTAAAACATTTGATATCCTTTATTCCTTAGAATCCTGATGACCACACCAGCTAAAACCGCGCCAAGCAGCCCGCTTGATAAAATAATGATGTCTGCCGTATGCAGGGATGTAAGGTTCGTACCAAGATTGGAAAAAGATATTCCCGGATTCCTAAAATATTCTATTAGCTTTGTTTCATTGACAATGATGATGAAGACGATTGGAAATAAGAAGACCATGATCCACGAAGAACGAAAGAGCATATTCAGCAAAAAGCCAATTCCGAAAAACAATATGAAAAATAAGAGTATTGAGATAATTAAAACAGGCAATGGCATGTTATTCTTGACCCTCCTTAAAAGCGACACCTTTAGTTTACTGAAAAAATAATTGCTGCGTCAACGACTTATACCAAATAATACCGAAGAAAAGATAATTACCCAAATTACAAGAATAGTTTATATGATGTATATCCAAATTGATCTCCCGGATTCAACCCGTCAAGCATCGTCTGCATTCTTTCCTTTTTAAAAGCTAAAAGCTGTTCCAATAGTAACGATTGCTTCCCCTCCTTCATGAGTAAATCAGGGTGATAAAATTTAGCTTCATATAATTCATCCAATTGAGCATTTACTTCAAAGCTGAGCGGTTTAAGTAAAAATATCAACATATTATCACTTATATCCCCTTTGATGACTCCGCTTCTCACTCCTACGATGCCTTCGATTTCTGTATGAATGCCCGTCTCCTCCAACACTTCCCTTACGACAGCTTCATCGACGGTTTCATCATTTTTGACAAAACCTGCCGGAAGCGACCATTGCCCTTTCAATCCGCCATACCTTTTGTTCACGACAAGCCACTCACCTTTATCCGATATCACAAGGCCGGACACTGCAAGCCAAACATTTTTGCAACGTTCCACCAAAACCCACTTCCCCTACAATCATTATTTAGTAAAGATGATGCCAAAGATAATTTCCTTGATCAAACTTCGTCATCCCCATTATATTCCACACAAAAAAATTGCATACTCCGCTATGACACACTCATCGATGGATGGGCTGCCAATGAAAAAGCCATTCAGGGACAATCCCCAAATGGCCATTATTGATCTATCGAAAAAATTAAAGGACGTTGAATTTACCTTTTTTAGCAACAAGTGAGGCTCCGCCAATCATTAACAATGCCCTGTTATCAACCATTTTCTTCATGAATGATGCAGTCTTACCTGTAACTTTCTTGCCGAAGACAACACCAATCGCATTATCTTCACCGAGTGAACATACCGTTCCTTTGTTTTCGAAGGTGAACGTTTCCAGGTCGCTTTCGTTACGAACCAATTTAGTCAGGTTCTTCGCAATGACTTCACCTTGCTGCATCGCTATTTGTGCAGTTGGTGGATATGGACGATTAATTTCCTCGTTGATGATCAAAGCGCAATCCCCTACGATGAAGATATCGTCATGCCCCGGTGCCCGCATGTCAAGATTCACTTTAATACGTCCGCGCATAGATTCAAAACCGGAAGCCTCTATCACGGAGTTTCCACGTACTCCAGCTGCCCATACAACGGTGCCCGCTTTGATTTCTTCCACTTCATCTTCGCCTTTTGCCACGATGATGCCTTCAGGAGTCGCCCCCTTGATCGGTGTGCCGATTTTGAATTCCACACCTTTTTTCTCAAGGTAAGATACTGCATAATCCACCAATTCCGGATCGAAGCCAGGAAGGACGGCTGGGGCTGCCTCCACACAGTACATGCGGACCTTTTGGAAATCGATGTCGTATTCTTTACAAAGTTCAGGGACACGGTTAGCCAATTCGCCAAGGAATTCGATACCCGTAAATCCTGCTCCTCCAACAACGATCGTCAAGCGGTCTTCATTCTTTTCAGCCTCAGTACTGTACGTCGCGAATTGCAATTGGATATGGTCACGGATTTTACGTGCCGTGTTCACGTTAGAGATAGAGAAAGCATATTCTTTTAGCCCCTGGATTCCGAATGTTTCCGATTCAGGTCCAAGACCAATCACTAAGTAATCATAAGAAATTTCGCCGTTTTGAAGGATGACTTTTTTGTTCTCCGTTTTAACTTCCAAAACTGAATCCTGGATGAATTTAACTTTGCTGTTAATGACACTTTTGATTGGATAGCGCACACGATCATGATGAAGCGTTCCAGCTGATGCTTCATGCAGCCATGTTGTTTCATAGTGGTAATCATTTTTGTTAACTAATACGATTTCTGCTTCATTTTGACCTAACGCCTTCTGTAAGCGAGTAACAGTCATCAATCCACCATAACCTGCTCCTAAAACAACGATTGTTGGCTTTTTCAAAAGTATTCTTCCACCTTTACGATATTTTCTTGTGATGCTTTCCATAACTAAAATATATTGTCTATCTTTATAATTTCCATTATAAAAAGCACTCTTATACATTTGTGACGTATTTCACGTAACACTTCATAAATGTCATAAAAAATTCATAAAAAATTTACCAAATGATATCTAAGTAAATATTAGTCTTTTTCCTTACCTTTTTCAAGTAACAAACCGAACTTTTCCGGGTTAAAATATAGCCGAAAAACATTACTTTCCACCCAGTTGCAACCATATTTATACGATATGCCCAACATTGGCAAAGGGTAATTTCACCCGGATTTGAAAGCGGATACAGAACATTCATCAGGAAACTGCACAAATATAGTCAAAACTTTCCCACTTTTCTAACTTTCTCCGTTTTTTAAAAGATCATCTATGTTAAAATAAGAGAATAAATTTCAGCAAACCTAGTATATCGGAGGGATAACGTTGGAAGTTAATGAAAAAGTTTATGATATTACAATCATTGGCGGAGGCCCGGTTGGATTATTCACTGCATTTTATGGAGGAATGAGACAGGCATCCGTAAAAATCATCGAGAGCCTGCCACAATTAGGCGGACAATTGTCGGCCCTTTATCCAGAGAAATACATCTATGACATCGCTGGTTTCCCCAAAGTGCGCGCTCAGGAGCTAGTGAATAATTTGAAAGAACAAATGGCAAAGTTCGAACAGGATGTCGTCCTGGAGCAAGCCGTTCAAGAAGTGGAAAAGCAAGCCGATGGAGTGTTCAAGTTAACGACTGATAAAGAAATCCATTACTCCAAAACGATTATCATCACAGCTGGAAATGGGGCTTTCCAACCCCGCCGCATCGAAATTGAAGATGCAAAAAAATATGAAAACGGCAACCTTCACTATTTCATCGATGACCTCAATCATTTTGCCGGCAAAAAAGTGGTCGTCTTCGGCGGTGGGGATTCAGCAGTGGACTGGGCCTTAATGCTGGAGCCGATTGCCGAGAAAGTGAGCATCATTCACAGAAGAGATAAGTTCCGTGCCCACGAACATAGTGTAGAAACACTTAAAAATTCAAAAGTGGAAATAAAGACTCCATACATACCTGCAGAGTTGATTGGTACAGACGGCCGTATCCATACAATTGTCATCAAGGATACAAATGGTGACGATACAGAGACCATGGATGTAGATGCAGTCATCGTCAATTACGGCTTCGTTTCTTCTCTTGGTCCCATTAAGGAATGGGGACTTGATATCCAGAAGAACAGCATTTTGGTGAATTCCAGAATGGAAACGAATATCCCGGGGATTTATGCAGCAGGCGATATTGCAACCTATGATGGCAAAGTAAAATTGATTGCCAGTGGTTTTGGTGAGGCACCCACTGCCGTCAATCACGCCAAACAATATATTGACCCAAAAGCAAAAGTTCAGCCGATGCACAGTTCTTCCATGTTTTAATTATATTACGCAAAAACCGGCTTTCATGGCCGGTTTTTTTTGTCCCCAATTCGATGATTGTGGATAAGTTTTTTCAATTAGTTATCCACAGTGCTTACCCTTTTCATTCTATGGGTAAAGAGTAGAAGAAGCCATGAAAGGGGAATGCATCCAAGAATATTTTAATTGCAGGGGCCAACGGAACGAACGGAAAGCAGATCATTGGGGAATTATCAAAAAATTGCAAATGACCGTATACGGGATGATCAGGAAAGAGGAACAGGCTCAAACGATAAAAGAACTCGGCGGGCATCCAATCCTTGCAGATTTAGAGGGAAATGTGGATAAAGCAGTGGATAACATGGAAGCCATCATTTTTGCCGCCGGATCCGGACCCAAAACTGGGCCGGATAAAACGACAGCTGTGGATAAGAATGGAGCCATTAAACTGGTCTCGTGTTAGGATGAGACCATCCTAATCCCTCTTGTAAAAAACAAACAAAGGAGGCACTTATTAAAGTGCCCCCTTTTTCCGATGTATTGGAGTTTACTTAGCAGTTCTCCGGCGTACCGGCATTTTTAGCCGTTTTGAAGGAAGACCCGCAACCGCATGATGCGATGGCATTTGGGTTTTCGATCGTAAAGCCTCCGCCCATCATCGTTTGCTTATAATCAATTACCGTTCCATTCAATATATCTGCATCCTCGGCATTAACAAGGATCTTAATTTCAAACTGTTCCAACTGGCTATCTTTTTCTCCGGGCTCTTGTTCAAAGCCCATTCCGTAGGATAATCCACTGCAGCCTCCGCCTTTAACGGCCACTCTTAAAAAGGAACCCTCTTCACCATTATGTTTCATCATTTCTTTTATCTGAAAAGCGGCAGCTTCCGTTATTTGAACAACTTCACTCACAATAAATCCCTCCTTCTTCTGAATATGTGAGATAGAACCATTTCTCTTTATAGTATATACCAAAGAAATTCCCGCGCTCAATTTTCCAGCTTGGAAAAATTCATATTCCCCCACCTATTTTACCAACTAAGATTAGTCTACAACAATAGGTATAGGTATAATGAACCAACTCATTGAACCTTATCCTAAAATTCGTATCCCAAAAAAAGGCCCGGAAAGCCTCCCTTATCCAGATGGCCAGACACCGCTTTCAGGAATTCAAAAGGACCCAGGAAACAATCCACCCTTTGCTGCAGCACTGATAAAAAAAGGGCTGTCCCTTCCAGGAACAGCCTTTTATCCGCCGTTGATGATTAAGACATTTCAAATTCATCAATGTATTTATATATTTTATCTACCAATTCATCCGTTGTGTCACCAAAAACCACTTCACCGTTTACAAGTGCATATAAGTTACTGGAGCATCTGCCGCAATATCCCAGGCAACCATATTCTATGATATCCAAATTCGGATCCCGCTCCAATCTTTCGAGAGCCTCCTGAGCCCCGCTGGCTAGATTGCTTACGCAAAATTCAATAATCGGGTACATTGTTTCACCTCACAGTTACTAACAACCCATCTTATTACTTTTCCCATTAACAGTCAATATTTACGCATAAAAAATAAGCCTATTTCAAGATATCGGTTGTGATTTCCTTTTATATTCGTTATACTTTTGTCGGGGTACGTAAAAAAAGAAAATTATCTAATTTTTTATTCTTACTACAAAATTGGGGTATATATATTTAATTAAACTTTTAAGGGGACCATTTGGGGGAATCCTATAGTTAAGTGCTAATCAAATTTTTCAAGAGATCAAATAAAGGGGAAAAAATCATATGAAGAATCTAGTCATACTTGGTGGCGGGTATGGTGGTATGCGCATGTTGCAAAGATTGCTGCCTAATCAGCTTCCTGAAAATGTGAGCATCACGCTTATCGACCGTAATCCTTATCACTGCTTAAAAACGGAATATTATGCTTTAGCAGCAGGTACCATTCCAGATCAGCACATCCGTGTTGCATTTCCTGAACATCCTCGCTTGAAGAACGTATACGGAGAAGTACTTTCCATCGACATGGAAAATAAACAGGTCATTATAGAAAATCAAGATCCTGTCGTTTATGATGATTTAGTCATTGGCCTTGGCTGCGAAGACAAATACCACGATATTCCTGGTGCAGACATACACACTTACAGTATCCAAACAATCGATAAATCACGCCGCACATATTCAGCTTTGAATAATTTAGGTGCCGGTGCAACCGTTTCTATCGTTGGTGGCGGACTGAGCGGTGTTGAGCTTGCAAGTGAATTGATTGAAAGCCGTTCAGATTTAAACGTTAAGCTATTTGACCGTGGACCGCATATTCTATCTGCTTTCCCAGAAAGATTAAGTACTTTTGTCGAATCATGGTTCGATAAACATACCATCGAAATCGTCCATCATTCAAATATTACGAAAGTTGAACCAAACCTTCTTTACAATGGCGACGAAGCCGTTCAAAGCGACGTCATCGTATGGACAGCTGGAATTCAGCCAAGCAAGATCATCCGCGATATGGATATTGAAAAAGACCGTCAAGGAAGAGCCGTTCTGACTCCTCAGCATTTCCTTCCTAATGATGACAGCATCTTTGTAGTCGGCGACTGCGCGAGCCTGCCTCATGCACCTAGTGCTCAATTAGCGGAGTCCCAAGCTGAGCAAATCGTCCAAGTCCTTGTGAAGAAATGGGCAAATGAACCACTTCCTGAAAGCTTCCCTACCATGAAATTAAAAGGAACATTAGGTTCCCTTGGGAAGAAACAAGGTTTTGGTCTTGTTGCAAATCGCCCAATCACCGGCAGAGTGGCACGCCTAATGAAATCAGGCATTCTGTGGATGTATAAATACCATAACGGTTGATTATAAACTGGCCCAATGAGCTGCATGCAGCCCATTCATGGGTCAGTTTTTCTTATTTCTTCCATTATATATCACACTCGCACTGAGTATCCATATTTCTCCATCGTTTCCACCACTTTTTTGAGACGGACATTTCCTTCCGCAATGATTTCACCTTCGATGAGGACCAGTGGATAAAATAAATCTTCCTTGATCATTTTCTCGGCAAAGCTCTTTTGCTTCAATGTTTCTGGTGGGTTATACATATCTATATAGGATATTTTGAATGGCTGCTCAGGAAATTTTCTCGTTAAAGCGGCTTCAAGCCACTCGCAGGTATCTTTCGAAGAGGGGAGATTCACACAACTGGCGCAAATTTGCTCCGCTCCATACACTTCTATCTCAATATCTTTCCTTACCATACTCTTCCTCCTTCAGTTTATTATAGTTGCTTCATTTGAATAATGTTTAAAACTTCACCTGTTTCCATCATACCAGAATAATATAGATTATATTTCCGCAAAGTTACAGTTGGATTTTTTATTACCTTCGCATTATAATATGATTAGGAAAGGAGTCGATTGCAATGTCTGAACAAACAATGGAAGTTCAAGTTCAAGAAGTCCTAGATAAGCTTCGTCCGTTTCTTCTTCGTGATGGCGGTGACTGTGAACTAGTTGACGTAGAAGATGGAATTGTAAAATTACGATTACTAGGAGCTTGCGGAAGCTGTCCTAGTTCGACCATTACGCTAAAAGCTGGGATTGAGCGTGCCCTTCTTGAAGAAGTTCCTGGTGTAGTGGAAGTTGAACAAGTTTTCTAATAGCCCTTTAAATAACATGCAGCGTATGGATGAAGGATCACTTCATCTATACACGTTCAACCTTTTTTCATGCAGGCCGGAATCTTTTTGCGGACTGTAATAAAAATAAAGCTGACTCCGCTTTTGCCCTATCAAATGAATTGATACGGCTTGACACGGGTCAGCTTTTTTATATGGACGGCAAATGAACACGGCTCACGATTTCAAAAACTTCAATTCCTTTTTTTCCTGTTCAGAAAGGATTGCCGTATAACTTCCATCATTATCGATTTCCAATTCCCTCACATGGAATTCCGGAAATCTATCCTTCAATCCAGTGAGCAAACCTTCACTTTTTTCTGGAGATGCCAAGCATAAAACAGTTGGTCCTGCTCCGCTTAGTGCCGCACCAAATCCGCCTTCATTGTGGACGACTTCTTCTATAAGCGCTAAATGAGGGACCAACTCCGCTCGATATGGCTGATGGAAACGATCACTTTGCATCATTTCACCAACAAGTTTCCAATCTTTCGATAGAACTCCTGCAAGCATTACATTTGCGGCTGCGCTCCCGCTTATCGCATCTTTATAGGAAAGCGAATTCGGAAGGACATTTCTTGAATCCTCAGTAAGCAATTCAAAATGGGGAATGACAGCGATCACCTTAACTCCCTCGATCGGAAATGACACGACATCCGTCCTTTCCTCCGTATGAAGGCCCACAACCAATCCACCATAGACAGATGCCCCCGCATTATCGGGATGCCCTTCAAAGAGGGAAGCATGCCTATTCTTCTCCTCATTTGATAAATGAAGCTCACCAACGATGTTTGCCAATTCAATTCCCGCCACAATGGCAGATGCACTGCTTCCAAGCCCGCGCGCCAGTGGAATTTCACTAGAGACGAAAAGCCGGCATGGGGAAAGTTCCTTTCCATAGGAGGCCGCCGTTTCCTTGGCAATTTGGACGATATAATTATTATCATCCCTTGGAAAAACAGACATTTCCTCTGAAAGCGGGACGACTTCCCAATGATCTGATGGAGATCCGTGTATTTCCAAGTAAAGTCCTAGCGCCAAGCCGATGGAATCGAAACCTGGCCCTAAGTTGGCCGTACTTGCTGGTACACGGATCAAGAACATCTCTGATTCCGCACTCATGCCTGTTTCACACCTTGCAGATGTTCTAAAATGACTTCTTCATCCATTGGCAGCAATGTAGGTTGAATCGTACTTGTATTGACTGCCACATTCGGATCCTTCAATCCATTTCCAGTCAATACAGCAACAATCTTACTTCCTTTTTTGATTTCACCGCTTTTTAATTGTTTATAGATACCTGCAATGGAAGCACATGATGCCGGCTCTGCAAATACCCCTTCTTTTTTAGCAAGGAAATGGTAGGCTTCCAGAATTTCTTCGTCTGTCACCTCATCAATTTTGCCTTTGGATTCATTTGCCGCTTCCACAGCAAACTTCCAACTTGCAGGATTTCCAATCCTGATGGCCGTTGCGATCGTTTCTGGATTTTCAATAATGCTATCCCGGACAATTGCAGCCGCTCCTTCAGCTTCGAACCCTCTCATTTCAGGAAGGCCCGTTTGTTTCGATTCGTTATATTCCTTAAAGCCTTTCCAGTAAGCCGTTATATTCCCTGCATTCCCGACTGGCAGCGCCAAAATATCCGGTGCGGAGCCGAGAGCATCACAAATTTCGAAAGCCGCTGTCTTCTGCCCTTCAATCCGGTATGGGTTGACCGAATTCACAAGAGTTATCGGTGAACTCTCACTAAGCGAACGGACGATTTTTAAAGCTTGGTCGAAGTTTCCTTCGATCGAGATGATTTCCGCTCCATACATAACGGCTTGGGCAAGCTTGCCCATGGCTATTTTACCTTCCGGGATGACGACGATACAGCGCAGGTTGGCACGGGCCGCATAAGCTGCTGCAGCTGCTGATGTATTCCCTGTGGATGCACAGATGATTGTGTCGCTGCCCTCTTCTATCGCTTTGGCGACGGCCATTACCATTCCGCGGTCCTTAAATGACCCAGTTGGATTTGCCCCTTCATATTTTACATGTAAGTCGATTCCCCACTCTTCGGATAAACGATTCAGTCTGATTAAAGGTGTATTGCCCTCCAAAAGGGTTAGTGCAGGTGTGTTTTCATTGACGGGTAAAAAATCTTTATACGTGCTTATAAGTCCTTGCCAGCTCATTTGATGTCCTCTCCTTCAACTCTGTATGTGCTTTTCACTTCTCTTACCATATTGTAATCATGTAATTTCTGTATTATTTGCTCAAATGCTGCCTTTGTTGCAGTATGCGTAACTAATACGATTTCGGAAGATTCCTTTTCATCCAGCGGCAATTGAAGGATTTTATCGAATCCTACCCCATGCTCGGCAAATAAATTCGTGATTTTGGCTAAAACGCCAACTTCATCCTGAACATGTAACCGAATGAAGAATTTAGCGAAAATTTCAGTGGCATCTTTTAATTGTTTCGGGTATTGAGGTGCAACGGCACTGCGGCCATTTACGCCCAGCCTCATATTCTTGATGACCGTCACCATATCCGAAACGACTGCAGTCGCAGTAGGAAGACTGCCAGCCCCCGGTCCGTAAAACATCGTTTCCCCTACGGCTTCCCCATAAACGTATACAGCATTATACTCATTATTTACCGATGCCAACGGATGTGCTTCCGGAAGAAGTGCAGGCTGGACACTTACGTCGACCCTATCCCCTGCCCTGGAAGCGACCCCGATCAATTTCATTGTATAACCAAGCTTCTTGCTATATCTCAAATCCTCTTCGGATATCTCGGTAATGCCCTGTACCTCAACATCATTCAAGCCAATGTTCATTGAGAACCCGAGTGTTGATAGAATCGCCATTTTACGGGCCGCATCCAATCCGCCTACATCGGCTGTCGGATCGGCTTCAGCAAATCCCAGCTCCTGGGCTTCCTTCAATACGTCATCATAAGCTCTGCCTTCCTTGCTCATTTTCGTTAAAATGAAGTTTGTCGTTCCATTGACGATTCCCATCATTTTCGTGATGCGGTCAGAAGATAACCCATCGACAAGACCGCGTAAAATCGGAATTCCCCCTGCAACACTTGCTTCATAGAACAAGTCACATTGATTATCGGTGGCCAATTCCAACAGTTCCGGTCCATGTAAAGCCATTAGGTCTTTGTTCGCCGTAACGATATGCTTTTTATTTTTTATCGCTTCTATTAGATAGCCGCGTGTTTCTTCGATTCCGCCCATCACTTCTATTACAACATCAATCTCGGGATTCGAAAGGATATCCTCAGGATTGTCCGTTAACATTCCTTTTTCGACCGCGACAAGCCGCTCCTTCGTCGTGTCTTTCACTAGTATCTTCTTAATGGATATGGAACAGCCCACTTGATGCATGAGCTTGTCCTGGTGGCTTTCAATGATTTGTACGACTCCTGATCCGACTGTACCTAAACCCAATAAACCGATCGAGATGGCTTTCATATTTTGGTTCCCCCTTAAAACTGTTTGCCTGTAGAAAACATTTGTATTTGTATAGTAGACATTATAAGTTTAATTCACATAATTATCAATAGTTAGAAAAGATGGATGCACGAACTTTTTTCGTCCATCCCTTGAACGAGTAAGAACGGGTAACGTTTATTTTTTTTATGGGAAAACCATTTTGATGATTATTACTTAACGCTCTTCAATGAATCATTTGTACCCATTACAATATGTGGCTTTTGCACGGGATCCATCCATTTCAGTAAACTGAGGACATTCCTTTCGGCCGTGGCTGTACATCCCGCCGTCGGTTTTGTACCCCCTCTCCATATATGGAGAAAGATTGCACTGCCTTTTCCTTTTATGATGGGATCCGTATTATAATTGATGACCGCTCCATACCTATACAGTTCATGATTCATCCTTTCAAAAGACTTCCATTTAACTGCAGGATTTCCTTTATAGGTTTTCCACTTGTTATAATCCTTGGATGTCTGATCATCAATCCAGTAGTCATATTTGGTCGTTTTCTTATAACCCATTTTCATTCCGGCCGGCTTCGTTTCGCTTCCAAAGGCCGTACCAAAGGAATAAATTCCAACCGGGGATTTCCCATCCCCCTCTTTTTTGCTCTTCGTGAAGCCGTTCTTCCCAATGACACCCTCCATCTTCTTCAATGCCCGGCGCCATTCCCCTTGTTTCTTCTCATAAGTTTGGATCGTTACCTTCGTATCACTCATCGATTTACCTGTCGCCGATATAACTTGGTTAACGCCTTTCCTCCTATCGAATTTCTTCAGAAGAGCTTTTTCATCAGTACTGAAAACCTCATTTACATCTGCCATATTGATATATGCGGCCTTATTTGCGTGACAGATTTCATACCAATTTCCAGTTCTCCCGCTTGCCGATAATTCTTTATTTTTCTTATACGTTTTTAACGTTTTACTTGCAGCCGACGCCTTTTCTTTCACATCCGCTTCAGACTTCATGACAATCTTGAATTGAGTCGATTCGCAACTTGTTTTCGATTCAGCTTTCGCAAGATTCGCCGTTTGGATGATTAAAAAGGCTATAACGGCGGCCATCATCAATCTTTTCATGATCCCATCCTTCCGCAGTGATTAAATATCTAATTATTCTAAAAAATCTTGTTATTATCATAACATAGTAAGTAAGAATGAATCATATTTCTTTCCCGTTTTTATCTAAATCCAGTCAATTTTAGGCAAATCATAATGCTTGGCAGGGACCTCTGCCAATTCATAAAAATGTTTGAGGAAGGACTCATATTGTTGGGAGGATTTCGTGATCGAAGCTATTTTATCCTCCAATTCATTCGACCTTGATTCCGTCGTTTTTGAAAAATACTCTTCCACCGTTTCAAAATAATGAATGGGAAACAGCATCCTCGAATATAACAACCGGGCTGAAAAACTGGATAAGGGTTCTATGGACTGATATTCGTGAAAGAAATGGCCAATGCCCCGCTGATGGGTATGCACATTTTGAAAATAATGTTCCCTCACCCATTCCGCGACATCCCTGGTTCCGTGGTCGAATACCCAATCGAACGGATTTTTCATCCACTTATTGCTTTTCCAGGTATCATGTAAAAAACGTTCATAACATACCGTTCCGCTATCGACAATTTGCGGGGTATCATCAATTTCCGTGTCGACTAAATATTGAATCGCATTTTCACCTAGGACCATATAATAGGGAAAGGTTTCTATAAATAATTTTTCAAACTGGTTATCAGGATGGGCGTTGAGCTTATCCCGCCAAATCTTTTCTAACTGATCGATCCTTTGTTCCCAGAGTTCTTTCCATTTACCGATCCTTGAACAAGTTCGAATCGTTTCATTAATCGTTCTCCCACGCTGATGGAATCTTGCCAGACGTCTTCCCGGATTGAAATTTCTCGGACCTTCCAATGCCTGATTGGCGAGAAGGATGAATAATTGTTCATCCGCTTCCGAAACATAACTTCCATGATTGGCAAGGACAAAGGCGGATACGTGACGATCACCTTGTGAAATCAGATGTTGAGACATTTTATACCGTTCCACTAATTCCTCCTGCTCCATATTTTCAATGGGAACAATACTGTACACCATATTTCCTGAGCGGAAGCTTGGAAACCTGACATTGGCTTCTTCAAGCTCCACCTGTATGCCATAATTATTAAAAATGATTTCTTCTATCATGGAATGGCCTCCTTCATCAAATGGATATAATAGAAATATTGGACATCATATACTTATATATATGTGGAATAACCCGTTTTCTGAATGATTATCGAAACCTTATTAGAAATTCCAATCAAAACATCCTCCATAGGTTTTCAGTTTAATCAAATCAAACTACCTGCTTTAGAACTATCCCTTTAAAATATAGAGAAATGGGTGATGAAATGGCTAATATTGAACAATCAATGTCTGAAAAAACAGCTCGGAAATGGCTAATTGAACGAGGAGTGAAATTGGAGGATATCGCTGAGCTTGTCATGTATTTACAATCCGGCTACCATGAAAATCTCCAAATGTCCGATTGCCTTCACAATGTCGAACGGGTCCTTTCAAAACGCGAGGTCCAAAATGCCATCCTTACCGGCATACAGTTGGATATTCTGGCTGAGAAAAAACTGCTCGAGGAGCCTTTGCTGAGCATCATTGAAATAGATGAAGGCCTATATGGGGTCGATGAAATATTGGCTTTTTCAATTGTGAATGTTTATGGATCCATCGGCTTTACCAATTATGGTTTCATCGATAAACAAAAGCCGGGTATCTTAAAATATTTAAACGATAAAAGCACAGGTAAGGTGAACACCTTTTTAGATGATATTGTTGGGGCGATTGCCGCTGCCGCTTCAAGCCGGCTTGCCCATAGAACCGAAAATGCGGAATAGTAAACGAATGATATTGACGACATGAAAAAAACCAGGGCTGCATTCGCAGACCTGGTTTTTTTCATTCAAAGCGCCATAAGTCAAGGGTGTCCACCACATGCGTAGGCTGCTCCTTATATTGCTTTAAACGTTCTTTTGTCGTTACGCCAGTATGTACAAGCAGTGTATCGATCCCAGCATTAATGCCGGCAAGGATATCCGTATCATAGTTATCTCCAACCATGATTGTCTCTTCTTTAGGAACCCCCAATACTCTTAGGGCTTGCTCCACTATGACGGATTCTGGCTTTCCAATGAAAATCGGCTGTACCTGGGTCGAAACGGAAACAACGGAAGTCAAGGAACCATTCCCAGGCAAAAGGCCTTGCTCGGTAGGAATGGCAATATCACCATTGGTCGAAATGAAAACAGCACCATTTCTTACAGCTAGACAGGCTTTTGACAGCTTTTCATAATTGATGCCGCGGTCGATGCCCATGACCAGATAATCGGGATGATCTTCCACAAGCTTCATTCCTTTTTCCTTAAGAGCCTCGATGATGCCTTCTTCACCCACCACATAGACCGTTGCACCTTTCTTTTGTTCAGCTATGTAATTGGCAGTGGCCATGCTTGTCGTGAAAACCTGGTCATCCTCCGTCGATATGCCGATGCTTCTCAATTTATCCGCTACCTGTGCCGGAGTCCGGGATGAATTATTGGTGACGAATAAATAAGGGATATCCCTTTTCCTTAAGTCATTAATAAACCCTGCCGCTTCCGCAATTTGTTCCGTTCCGCGATACATGGTGCCATCTAAGTCAATTAAATATCCTTTATACGACTTCATTTGAAATTCGCCTTCCTAACGCTGCTAGTTTTTAAAAGCTGAAACAGGTCCCAATTCATTCGTTAAATAGTTCCTCACCAAATCAGGGAATTGCTTGAATGCCTCGATATTTTCCGAAAATACGGCATGCAGTTCTTTGTGATCCACTTCAATGAAGTCTTGAACCAGCATTTTCCTTAATGGCAAAACCTTTTTGAATTGCATCGCTTTTTCTTCTGAAATCACTTTTTCATCTTGAAGGATATCGATAATATCCTCATAACTTCCTGGATCACGCATAATGAAACCATCAATTACCGCATTTCCTACATCCAACACGGAATCGATGGAAGTTTGTATAAGCCTTTCAGCGATAAGTTCCGAATGGTCTCCATCCCAATTATCCTGCCCCTCAAAAAGTCCAAGCTGCTTTTCAAGAAAACCTAATATTTGTTCAATCTTTTGGCGGTCTACAAAGTACATTTTTTCCAGATCCTTTCTGATCTAAGATGATATAGGGAATCATTGGTTGGATGAGCGGCATAGTTAAAAACGCTGTACCGAACCAACCTTATTCCTTGATAATACCATAGCTTCTCCCTTACTCTCAATTCCTTCAACTACACATTGCCTTTTCTACGGGGGTGCATTTCCAGACGTACACTCCCCGATTCCATTTATATTCTTGCCATTTTCATTTAATCGATGAATGCATTTATGCTTGAGCGAAGTTCTTCAGCCGGAAGCCCCGAAAAATGTCTGTTCCCCTATTGAAGTCACTTTGTTATGATGGAACTACAAATGTGAAGATACGAAGGGAATGATACTATGGAAGATCGCTTTTATTTATACAATGACGTCGTTGATTCAAAAACCCGGTTCATAAGCTTCATGGGAGAGGAATCAAGATTCGATCTGGCCATTACGGCAACCGATCGTTTCTATGGAAAGAAGCTTGTTTTAAATATGCAGAGTAACCGTTTCGCGATTATTGGGCCTGATGATTTGGAAGAGGAAGGCTATCTTGAGCATGCCTTTCAATTGTCGGAAGCGGAAGCCGAAGAACTTCGTCACTTTTTAATGGAAATCGTCTGAGTGCTGAAGTTTTTTAGCTTAAACGGGAAACCTACTGAGTGTAAGACCGATTACATGAGGGGGGATTATCTTGGACAAAGAAGAATACCACGATTTTTCCAATGTCGAAAAACAGAGGGATTATTTAATTCCTGAAGAATTTCCCGAAGGACCTTTTGGATCAGCCATAGCAAAAGATGAACCAGTTCAGAATAAAAACACCCCGTGGCAGGAAGGGCAACGATATCAAAGTGCCTTTAATTATGAAAATAAATCGTTACATGAGGGTATGCCTCGACAATATCCTGGGGCACATCCGACACATGATGATTCAGAAAAAGACGAACAGCCTCCATATAAAGGATATGGTAACTCTTAACATGGAAGGCCAGAGTGAATTCTGGCCTTTTTATTTCTTTATTTTCTTCACGACGAAATAAGGACAGCCAAAATTGCAGTATTCATATAAATATTCACTAAGCGTGCTTATTTTCGTATCAAAGGTGGCTTTCTGATTGGAATCATCAAAAAATCCACGCAGCCTCAATTGCCCGTAACCCCAATCGCCCACTATATAATCATACTTCGTTAAAATCTCACTGTATCTGGCTTTAAACGCTTCTTCGTTATAGCCTTCCCTTTCATCCTCAATTATTTCATAGGTCATGTTATTGATGTTAATCATTGTTTTCACCTCTCATATATACATTCCTTCTTTAAATTATAACTGATTCCCCATCAATTACTAAGCGAAAAATAGAGAAATATGTTCATCCTAAAGTTATGGGGGTGTTATTGATGAAAAAAACAATAATAACGATAGGTTTAAGCTCGATTATTGCACTAACCGGATGTGCTGATAAAGATAAAGATCAGGGTCTCGGGGCAAAAAACAATGCCGGTAACCCAACAAACGTAAATAATCCAACTCAATATTATGACGAGGATTATCGTAATAATGACAATAAAAGTGATGATTTCGGTTTTACCCGCACAAATAGTGCAACCATTGACGGCCGTAACATTTCCAACAAAGCTGCTTCCATTGACCGTGAACAACTTTCTGATGTCATCTCTAAACTGAGTGTTCAGATTCCAAATGTCAATGATGCCGCTACCCTTGTTACTGATGAGGAAGTGCTTGTCGTATATGATACCAATGCAAAGGATCGGACGGAAACCGCAGACCAGGTTAAACGTACTGCCATGTCCGTCGTGCCTCGCTACTATCATGTCTATGTCAGTGATGATTATCAAACCCTTGCCCAAGATGTCGAGAACTTCGCTACAGTGAAATCCGGTAGCAGAGGGATTGACTATACGATTGAACAGACCATCAAAAGAATGCTGAAGTCGCCTCAAGGATACAAAATGAGTGAAGGTGAAAATGAAAACGGCGAAATGGTTAACGATAAAAGAGATCATCACGATAACATCCATCAAAAAATGGATAACCGTTGAATACAAAAGGACCGAATTTTTTCGGTCCTTTATTTCACTCTATTTCAATAATTCTTCACCTTTGCTCTGCTTATGTTTTGCCGCAGCATTAACCTGTTCATCCGCATGGTAGGATGAACGGACAAGCGGACCTGATTCACAATGGCTGAATCCTTTTTCCAATGCACGTTCTTTCAGTTCGGCAAATTCTTCAGGCGTGTAGTATTTCAGCACTTTTAAATGCTTTTTAGTCGGCTGCAAATACTGGCCGATCGTCATGATATCCACATTATTGGCCCTTAGGTCATCCATTGTCTCAAGGATTTCCTCACGCGTTTCACCCAGCCCCACCATTAAACTGGACTTTGTCGGTATTTCCGGATACAGTTCCTTGGCTCTTCTTAAAAGCTCCAATGAACGATCATACTTGGCCTGAGCCCGTACACGGTCGGATAAACTTCTGACAGTCTCTATATTATGGTTCAGGATATCCGGTTTAGCATCCATCAAAGTCTTGATATTTTCAAACACCCCGCCCATATCAGACGGCAATACTTCAATTGATGTAAATGGATTTTTGCGACGGATGGCACGGACCGTTTCAGCGAAAACTTCAGCGCCTCCATCCTTTAAATCATCACGGGCAACAGCTGTAATGACGACATGCTTTAAATTCATCAAAACAACGGAATCGGCAACACGCTCCGGTTCAGCCCAGTCCAATTCATTCGGACGTCCGGTTGTTACTGCACAAAAACGGCAAGCCCTTGTACAGATTTCACCTAGAATCATGAAAGTAGCCGTCCTTCTCACTGCCCAGCATTCGTGAATATTCGGACATTTTGCCTCTTCACAGACTGTATGAAGATTTTTCTCGCGCATCATATTTTTTAAACCGAGGTAATTTTCGTTAGTATTAAGCTTTATTTTCAACCAATCTGGTTTTCGAAGAATTTCTTTATTTCTAGAAGACATGAAAATGCCACTCCATTCTATAGAAATTAACACACCCTACTTTAACAATAAAAAAGCATTTATACAAGTTATAGTTGGTTTCCCATTATTTATTTTTCATGTTTATTGCCAAATCAGCAAAACTATAAAAGATGGATGGACTGATGTCTTTTAATAACGGAGAATATCATGAAAGGAGCCTGCCCCGTTGAAAAAATTATTCCTTCTAACGATAACTTGTTTGTTTATCTTGGCACCAGGCCAAGTCGCCAATGCTGCCGATACCCCTGATGTTTATGCCGGGAGAATGGCGCTATATAAAAATATGGAGGCTGCCCTCCAAATCCCGTGGTATTACCTTGCTGGAGCAGATCAATATGAGCACAGCCTAAGGGCCGCAAGAAGGGATTTAGAGCCGGCAAAGGGTTTTATAGGCATCCACATCGAGCCTTCAAAGTGGAGCGGGGCTCTCAATCCTGACTTAAACGATGTGAACCCGCTCACGATCACATTTTTTGATGGGTTGGGCCAGGATGGCAATGGTGATGGCAAAGCGGATATCACTAATGATACCGATCGATTGTATGCTTTTTCTAAGCATCTCCAAGCATATGGTGCAGATGAAGATAATATCCGGATCGGCTTGTGGGATTATTATAAACGCGATAAAGCCGTCAGCATCATTATGGGCAATGCCGAGATTTATAAGAAATACGACCGGTTGGATCTACATGAAAAAGCCTTCCCGGTTCCAGTACGGACTCATTATACGTACTTGAATACATGGGGAAGCGCTCGCGGATGGGGCGGAAGGAGAATCCATGAGGGCACTGATATTTTTGCGGATTATAGCCTTCCCGTTCGTTCCACGAGCTATGGAATCATAGAAATGAAAGGCTGGAATAAATTCGGCGGTTGGAGGATTGGGATACGGGATTTAAATAATACCTATCATTACTTTGCCCATTTAAGCGGCTTCGCCAAAGGGTTGAAAGTCGGTCAAATCGTTGAGCCCGGACAAGTCATCGGGGGTGTCGGCAGTACGGGCTACGGTCCTCCAGGAACTTCCGGAAAATTCCCTCCTCATCTTCATTACGGAATGTACAAAGACAACGGAATCACAGAATGGAGCTTTGACCCTTACCCCTATTTAAAATTGTGGGAAAGGAAAGATCTGGCCAAAAAGAAATGGTGAGCGGCGTGAATTTTACGCTGCTTTTTTTTGATTCGAACATAAACCCCTGAACTTGATGCATAGTTATTAGTAAAGGGGGCTAAAGCGTGTTCCGAAAAAGATTTCGAACGAAGAAATTCCGAAAAAAGGGGCCTCTTCCCACCCGAAAAGTATTTCTCTATTCATTTATCCTGTTCATCATATCAAGCATCATGACTCTTTGGTACGTGGACAAATCGATCGAACCCGTGATCATGAGTGTAGCCGAATATGAAATCAAACGGATTGCAACCGAAACGATTCATGAATCGGTTGATGAGAATATAGCCAAGATTGACATGAACAAAATCATCACCAACACCAAGGGTGGTGAGGACTCCAGTTCTTCCTATAGCTTCAATCCAGTCATATATAGTGAATTGCGGGCTAACATCACGAAGGATATTCAAAAGAAGCTTGGCATCAAACAGGGAAACCCTTTTAAAACAGGATCATCCAAAATAAATGATGAACAATATAAAAGTGTGGTGTATTATATACCATTTGGTGTCGTAACCGGGAATAACCTCCTTTCCAATTACGGACCTGAAATCCCAGTGAAAATGTCAGTCATCGGGAATGTTGAATCGGATTTGAGGACAAAACTGACAAACGCAGGCATCAATAATGTTTATTATGAATTGATTGTGGACTTTGATGTCAATATTCAAATCGTCATCCCCTCTTTCACGAAGGAGACCAAGGTAAGCCAGGAAGTGACAGTCGGAAGCCTGCTGATCGAAGGTGATGTTCCAAGTTATTTCAGTAACGGAAACGGCTCGGTTGCACCTGCCATCATGAAGGAAAACAAGGAATGAAAAAACCAGCTTATCCTTGAGGTTAGGCTGGTTCTTGTATATCGAGACATTTCATGATGAGCAAATGCAGGTTTTTATTCAAGTCCACTTCGTAGGGCTCTTTTATCTGCTCTCCATCTTCTTCAAGTATCCTTATCATGGGGCGGTCTCCTATCCCTTCATTTTGAGAGGATACTACCCCTTTCCTCCCATCATTCAATTCGACGGATAGACCATTGGGATAAATGGCAACCGCCCTGCGGAAAGCCTCGATGATCGTATTGTCGAACTTTTTCCCGACTCCGGAATAAAGGACTTCCAATCCTTGATGCGGCAGCATGGCCTTACGGTAAACCCGATTGGAAGTAACTGCATCAAACACATCGGCAACGGCAATGATCTTGCCGAAATAATGGATTTCATCCCCTTTTATCCCACGGGGATATCCAGATCCATCTAACCTTTCATGATGCTGATAGGCACAATTCGCAACTAAAAGTGAAACGGTATGAACATTTTTAATTAGATGAAATCCGTAATCGGCATGTTTTTGGATTTGTTCAAACTCCTTTTCCGTCAGCTTACCGGGTTTACGGAGGACTTCCAAAGGCACGAGCATTTTGCCGACATCATGTAAAATCGCTCCAAGCCCAAGAATTTCGAGATTCTTATCATTGATATTCAATTCCACCCCGATCGCCAAGGTATATAAGGTCACATTGAAGGAATGTGTGAAGATATAGTCATCGTATGTATAAACGTCGGCCAATAAAGTCATTAGCTCTTTATTCCTTTTCAGCTCGCCCATGATGTTCCGGACTATTTGAGTTAATTTGACGTTAGCCTGCTCTATCGTGAATGATCCATCCAGGTTCATTTTATTTTTCATGTCCAGGAAAGTGGTTTCAATCATATTAATGGCTTCTCTTCTAAGTTTCCCGGAAACTGGGGGCTTCGGAATAATGTCATCCGTCCTGGAATCTTGAATGTAAACATAGGGAATATTAAGGGAAACCAGTCGATTGATCATCTTCTGCGTTAATCTAAGACCCTCGCACAATAGGATATGGCCCCGATCATTATAAATGCTTTTACCGAGCCTTGCTCCAGGTCTTAGGGACTTTGTGATAGCTAGCCTCATACTTGTACTCCGTTTCCCCATTCAATATTTGTAATTCAAACCGATTCTTTCTTTTATAAGTTTTATCGGAGCATATTTTTATAAATGAATCTGTTAGAACATATTTATTGAAAAAATATTTACTTTGATAAAAAAATAAGGCCCCCTTCGGAAGAAAGAAAGCCCACCTTTTCAAATCATTTTGATTAATGCCTCTTTACCAATCATTCCTGGATGTATGCCCTTTTCCACAGCCTCCCAGGTGACTGATTCAAGCGGCGCTTCCAATAACTCTTCAATCGATTTAACTCCTGTGGCCCTCCCTGCAAGGATTTTACGATCTCTCAATTTATCGTTCAGCAGTCCAACATCTAACGCACCGCACATTATATACCCTTTTTCGGACGCGACAGCAAGTAAATTCGTTTTCGGCAGTCGGACAGAAATGGCTAGGAATGTATGATTATCAAGAATTATTGGGATCATGTTAATCAATTGGTTTCGCCCCTTCCTTCCCCATACTTTATGAAAAAAAGGGCAAAACCGTGATTTTGTATCAGGGGTTAGTGTATATTTTTTTCAGCTTCCATAAAAGGATATCCCGTAAGAATTCCGGCAGTAAGTATTCCTTGCGATTGGAGCGATGGATACTTGGAAAGAAGTGCCCGAACGTGAACATATCAGGTATTGCCAATTTATAGGACTTATCCGCCTGCAGTTTCTCTCCTTTTATAAGGATCCCTTTTACGATTCCATTCTCCATTTCGTTAAATTCAATTTGATCATAATGCATGACTCCCATGATTTTTCCGCGAAAACCAAAACCTTTCACCTGAATATGAGGCCACTCTTCATTTCTCGATTGCATCAAGATTTCCTTTAACTCATTCCCATCTACTTCAACGACACAAGGATTGATGGGATGTGGGCAGATTCTGTGAATATCCCCTTTTGTGACAGATCCCTTCGGAAGCCCCTCGAGCAGAAGACCTGCATTCAAAAAGGAACAATCCGCCTGACTCCACTCCCTTAGGGCCTCCACAAGGATTTCCGTCAAAGGACTTCGTTTGAACCAATCATTATCCAGTGCCATCGGTAAATCCACAGCAACCTGTTTTAGCGTTTTTCCTCCGGCCTGGTATATTTCTTCAATCCATGACCTTTCATTCTCCAATTCCAAAAAGTCATTGGTATCATAAAGAATGGCTCTCTTCTGGCTAATTTTCTTTTCCTGATTGACGGTCATTTCCACCTGTCCAACAAAAAAACCATATTTCCCTGCCCCGCAAAGGAGTGTGCCATTGATCAATTTACCTTGGTGGAGGATGTGGTGGGTATGCGCGCCAAGTATAATGTCAATCTCCGGAAAGTCCCTTGCCATCCTCTCATCATCGTGGATGCCCAGGTGGGAAAGGATGATGATTACATCCGCCTCTGTTTTGACCCTTTCGAGCTGCGCCTTTAACTCCATGAATGGTTCCGTTATTTCCCAGCCCATCGCAGAATAAAACTTTTGAAAAAAGGCTGTCAAACCTATCATCGCGATTTTGGTGCGTTTTGCCGTTGTATGTATCCAAAATGGAAGCGCCCATTCCGGCCTTTCATTATCACCGTAATAAATATTGGCTGCCAAGACCTTGAACCTTGCATGATCATATAAGGAATCCAATGCATCATGAGGTAAAGTGATCCCTTCATTATTGCCGATGGTCACATATTGGTAGCCCGCTTCATTAAGCAGTTCAATATTTCCTTTACCCAACGTACCTTCTGTATATGGATGCCAGCGGTCCACATGATCGCCTATATCCAGTATGATCGCTTCTTCTCCCGTTTCTTGATGAAGTTGTCTTCTTTCTTTAAGAAACTTATCAATACGAGGCCAATTCTCAAAATGACTATGGAGATCATTGGTGTGATATAAATGAATGATTTCTGACATCATTTTTCCTCCTCGTTTATCCTGTAATGCCTTGGTATATAAGACGTAAACCAATGATTATCAGCACTATTTTCAACATATTCTCCAGCGACGCACTCTTTAGGCGCGTATTTATGAATGCGCCCAATTTAGCACCGAACCACGCACCCGGAATCAGGGCAAAAGCATATGGCCAATTTACATTTCCAAGGGAAATATGCGTAATCGAATTAGTGATGGAAGATAGGAATACCATGAACATCGAAGTCGCTACAGCCATATGCGGAGGAAAGAAGAAAAGAAGCATCATGACGGGTACCATTAAGGCTCCGCCGCCAATTCCAAATAACCCGGAGCTGAATCCCACGACAAAAGAAATAAATACAGCTAAAAGGGGGTGGTAACCATAGGAAAATGAATGTCCATTTTCGGTTTTATACGTTTTCACTATTTTCCCTTTTCCAGGCTTGAAAAGCATGGGCTTCAAACGATTTTTCACTAATAACACGATGGCCATGAAAACCATGAAAATTCCAAAGTACAATGAAAAAGCTTCGGCGTTAAGGTTTTTATTCACATGGGCCCCCATTATTCCCCCAGGTGCACCGCCAATAAAAAAGATTAAGCCGGCCTTATAATCCACCACCTTATGTTTTAAATAAGATAGAGTGGAAGATAAGCCGGTAAAAATCATGATTACGGTTGAAACACCAACGGCGACCTGTGGAGTCAGCTCATCGATAATATTTGTAGATGTTCCTAAATATAAAAGGTAAGGCACAATGATGATGCCACCTCCCAGACCGACAAGAGCGCCGATTGATCCCGCTAATAATCCAATACCCACTAATACTAACCATACCATGAAAAAATCCGCCTTTACCTGTTTGTGAGGATATTACCTCTACTAGCTTGTCACATCATCTCATTATTCATTATATAATCCCTCTTAAAACAAACCAAGCTGCTTAGGAGCCAGTCCTTCATATTCTATACCAAGCAGCTCGATCATTTGTTTGGCATTATCAGCTGCATCCCCGCCTGAGTTATTATTGAATAGGACATATAACTCCTTGGATTCCTTTTCCAATACCCTGATTTTCTCCACCCATTCAGTCAATTCCTGATGATTATATCGATATAGGTACCTGACCTCACGCCAATTATCCCCCGAAGCAGGCCTTTGCCAACCATGCAGGTTACGGCCATGAAAGCGTACCAGGGTTTTATCTTTATCGGTGGCATGCAGAACGACAGGAATGGATCCCTCACCAGCCTGCGGCTCATCGCATACAGTATGGATCCAGCCTTCCTTTTCGATAAAATCCAAAGTTTGCTGGACTACGTTGGGCCTGTACCAGCTTTGATTCCGGAACTCTATGGCAACTGGGATATCGCCCATTTCAGCTTTGCACCATCGCAGGTAATTCACATTTTCACGTTTACAATCAAACCATGGCGGAAACTGAAATAAAACCATCGCGAGCTTGCCGGACTTCCGATATGCTTCCAGTGAGTCGCAAAACGCCTTGAACATCTCCTTCTTACTTTCAAATGGGATTTCCCCACGTTGATGTCCTGTCATCCCTTGGTAGGCTTTAACGACAAACCGGAATGATGCTGGCGTCTCGGATACCCACTTTTCACTGTTCCTCTTTGGCTGGACTGCATAGAATGAAGCATCCACCTCCACAATGGGAAAATGAGCGCCGTACTCTTTGAGTTTATCACGTTGGGAAACACCTCCATGATATAAACTATCATGATCACCCCAACCGGTCACACCAACATAAATCATCTGCATCACCACTCCTTTGGGACAGGACCATTTCCTGACTTCTTCTTTTATTTTTTTTACCCTCATTGAGCCATATCTAATCTTTCGTATAAGGGTGTGGAATATCAAAATATCAAAACAAAAAGCCTGCCAGTCAAACCCGGCAGGCTTTTGTATGAATGATTATTCTAAATCGCCTTACAGGCAGGCCAGTCGGTTATTATCCGATGGAGCCTTCCATTTCGAACTTGATCAGACGGTTCATTTCAACCGCATATTCCATTGGAAGTTCTTTTGTAAATGGTTCGATGAAGCCCATTACGATCATTTCCGTTGCTTCTTGCTCAGAAATTCCGCGGCTCATCAAGTAGAACAATTGTTCTTCAGATACTTTGGAAACCTTCGCTTCGTGTTCAAGGGAAATATTATCATTCAAGATTTCATTGTAAGGGATCGTATCAGATGTAGACTGATTATCCATGATTAATGTATCACATTCAATGTTGGAACGAGCTCCATCCGCTTTACGTCCAAAATGAACGATACCACGGTATGTTACTTTACCGCCCTGTTTAGAAATTGATTTAGATACAATCGTTGAAGATGTATTTGGCGCTAGGTGAATCATTTTCGCACCCGCATCTTGGTGTTGGCCTTTACCTGCAATGGCAATCGATAATGTCATACCGCGAGCGCCTTCACCTTTTAAGATGACAGCAGGATATTTCATTGTCAATTTCGAACCGATGTTACCATCAATCCATTCCATTGTTGCATTAGCGTCACAAACCGCACGTTTCGTAACCAGGTTAAACACGTTGTTTGCCCAGTTTTGGATCGTCGTGTAACGGCAGTAAGCATCTTTCTTGATGACAATCTCAACAACCGCACTATGAAGGGAGTTAGTTGTATAAACAGGTGCTGTACAACCTTCTACATAGTGAACGGATGCGCCTTCATCAACAATGATTAGCGTACGTTCGAATTGCCCCATGTTTTCAGAGTTGATCCGGAAATATGCTTGAAGCGGAGTATCCACTTTAACGCCTTTTGGTACATAGATGAATGATCCACCTGACCAAACTGCCGAGTTCAATGCAGAGAATTTATTGTCAGTAGGCGGGATCGTTTTCCCGAAATGCTCACGGAAGATATCTTCATTTTCACGAAGTGCTGAGTCCGTATCTTTAAACACGATACCCAAGTCTTCCAATTCTACTTTCATGCTATGGTAAACCACTTCAGATTCATATTGGGCAGATACACCGGCAAGGTATTTTTGTTCGGCTTCAGGAATTCCCAATTTATCAAAAGTCTGTTTGATTTCATCAGGAACTTCATCCCAAGACTTCTCTGATTTCTCTGATGGCTTAACATAGTATGTGATTTCATCGAAGTTCAGGCTCTGCATGTCGCCGCCCCATTGAGGCATTGGCATGTTATAGAAATGCTCCAATGATTTCAAACGGAAATCAAGCATCCATTGCGGTTCATCCTTCATTCGAGAAATTTCTTCCACGATTTCTTTTGTCAGACCACGCTTTGAACGGAAGATGGAAACATCTTTATCCGCAAAGCCATATTTATAATCGCCGATATCAGGCATTTTCTTTGCCATAGCTCGTATTCCTCCATTTCAAATGGCTGAATTACAACAGCTCATTTTAATTTAATTATTCCTTCAATCCCTTTTCCATGGCTTTCCAAGCTAGGGTAGCACACTTGATTCGGGCAGGGAATTTAGAAACACCCTGAAGGGCTTCAATATCCCCAAGGTCCATCTCATCGTCGTATTCTTTCCCCTGAATCATTAAGGAAAAAGTCTCGGACATCGCTAGGGCAGTATCAACGTCTTTGCCCTTAATGGCTTGCGTCATCATGGAAGCCGAACTCATCGATATCGAACAACCATCACCATCGAATTTAACATCGCTGACCTTGCCGTCTTCAATCTTCATCGTTAAACGAATCCGATCGCCGCAAGTTGGATTATTCATATCGATTGTCATGCTTCCATCTTCTAGCATGCCCTTATTACGAGGTTTCTTATAGTGATCCATAATGACTTGACGGTAAAGTGTATCAAGGTTATCAAAAGACATTACTGAAATACTCCTTCGTTTTAACAAGCCCGGACACAAGCTTATCAATATCTTCTTCCGTGTTATATAGATAGAAACTTGCTCTTGCTGTCGCTGATACGTCAAGCCATTTCATTAATGGCTGTGCGCAGTGGTGACCGGCACGGACAGCAATTCCATCTGCATCAAGAACGGTAGCGACATCATGTGGATGTACGTCATCAATATTAAAGGTTATTACACCAGCACGCTTTTCTGCATCTTTAGGACCGTAAATGGTCAGCCCTTCAACTGCTGACATTTTCTCCATTGCATAAGCGGCGAGCTTATGTTCATGCCGTTCAATATTATCCAAACCGATTTCCTCCAAGAAATCAATGGCAGCCCCCATGCCGATGGCGCCGGCGATGATTGGGGTACCGCCTTCGAATTTCCACGGGAGTTCTTTCCATGTAGACTCATACAACCCTACAAAATCAATCATCTCTCCGCCGAATTCGATCGGTTCCATTTTTTCCAGAAGATCTTTCTTGCCATATAATGCGCCGATGCCCGTTGGACCGACCATTTTATGACCTGAGAAGGCAAAGAAATCACAATCCAAATCACGGACATCCACTTTTAGATGCGGCGTGCTTTGTGCCCCGTCGACTACCATTACAGCATTGTGATCATGGGCAATTTGGGCGATTTCCTTCACAGGATTGATAACGCCAAGCACATTCGAAACCTGCATGATGGACACGATTTTCGTTGCTTCCGTAATTGTAGCCCTCGCATCGTCAACGGAAATCGTGCCATCCTCCTGAAGCGGAATATACTTCAATACAGCGCCTTTTTCTTTGGCAAGCTGCTGCCACGGAATGATATTACTGTGATGCTCCATGTAAGAGATGACGATTTCGTCACCCTCTTTAATATTTGCACCACCGTAACTTCTTGCTACAGTATTTAAAGCAGTCGTTGTGCCTCTGGTAAAGATGATTTCTTCTGTAGAAGAAGCATTAATGAATTTACGTACCTTTTCACGAGCACCTTCATACGCATCCGTAGCTTTTGTTCCTAGTGTATGCACCCCGCGGTGAACATTCGAGTTATAGCCGCGGTAATATTGCTCAATCGCTTCAATCACTGCAGCCGGTTTTTGAGAGGTTGCAGCACTATCTAAATAAACTAATGGCTGACCATTGACTTCTTGATCTAATATTGGAAAAAGCTTACGAATTTCGTATGGGTTCATTACTGTACTTTCCTTTCAATGACCGCTACTAATTGTTTTTTGACTCCCTCAATTGGAAGCTCGTTAACAACAGGGGCCAAGAATCCGTGAATGACAAGTCTTTCTGCTTCTTTCTTTGTAATACCACGGCTCATTAAATAATACAGCTGAAGCGGGTCGACACGGCCGACTGAAGCAGCATGACCAGCCGTTACATCATCTTCATCGATCAAGAGGATCGGATTGGCATCTCCGCGTGCTTTTTCACTTAACATCAATACACGTGACTCTTGTTCAGCATTGGCCTTTGTAGCACCATACTCTATTTTCCCAATGCCATTAAAAATGGAGGATGCGGATTCTTTCATGACACCGTGCTTAAGGATATAACCCTCAGAGCGTTTGCCATAATGAATGATGGCTGTCGTGAAGTTCTGCTTTTGTTCCCCGCGTCCGACTACAACGGTTTTTGTATCACCGTGAGAGCCATCGCCCATTAGATATGTTGTATTATCTGAAATCGTATTTCCGTCGTTCATCAGGCCAAGCGCCCACTCAATACGTGCGTCACGTCCTGCTACTCCACGGCGGTTAACATATGTCGTGAAGCCTTTTGAAAGGGTATCGACCGCACCATATTGGACTTTGGCATTCGCATTTGCAAATACTTCAGTTACGATGTTGGCAACACCTTCGTTAGACTCAACGGTTGAGAAATAGTTCTCTACATATGTGACAGAGCTATTATCTTCAGCTACGATCAAGACATGGTTGAAAAGTGTAGTATCCGGATTATCCAGAAGGAATACCGATTGAATCGGCTCTTTGATTTCTACATTTTTCGGAACATAAAGGAATGCTCCCCCATTAACCAATGCAGCATGAAGCGCTGTTAAACGATGCTCATCTATTTTAACGCCGTCTTTCATGAAATATTTTTGCACAAGCTCAGCATGATCGCGGGCCGCTGATAAAATATCCGTAAAAATGACGCCTTGTTCTTTCACATTTGCTGACAGATTGATATGTGCCGGCGTATTATTGCGTTGGATGTATAAGTTTTCATTTTCTTCAATGATGGACTTAATTTCTTCCGGAAGCTCCTCTAAAGAGGCAAAAGCTTCACTCTCAACCGTATGAGTTTGGAAAGAAGTGAAATTCCATTTATCGATTTTCGTTTTATCCGGCTTTGGCATCGGGAGCTTTTCTAATTCAGAAAACGCTTGAATCCGAAGCTCGGATAGCCAAGCTGGATCATTATTTTTAGTTGAATAGGAGCTTATATCCTCTTGTTCAAACGGTAATTTCGTTTCTGTAGTCATTGCAAATCCTCCTACTTACGCTTCTTCGCCAACAGTTTCGTCTTCAATGCCCAATTCTTGTTTAATCCAGTCATAACCTTCCGCTTCCAAGCGGGCAGCAAGTTCAGGACCGCCTGATTTTACGACACGTCCTTGCATCATTACATGTACAAAATCAGGAGTGATGTAATTTAATAGACGTTGGTAGTGAGTGATGATCAAGCATCCAAAGTCTTCTCCGCGCATTTCGTTGATTCCTTTTGAAACGACTTTAAGTGCATCGATATCTAGACCTGAATCAATCTCATCTAAGATTGCAATTTTAGGTTGGATCATCATTAATTGAAGAATCTCGTTGCGTTTTTTCTCTCCGCCTGAGAAACCTTCATTTAAATAGCGTTGCGCCATATCTTCATCCATTTCAAGGAATTCCATTTTTTGGTCCATTTGACGAATGAATTTCATCAATGAAATTTCATCGCCTTCTTCACGGCGTGCGTTAATGGAAGAACGTAAGAAGTCTGCATTTGTAACACCGCTGATTTCACTTGGATATTGCATAGCTAGGAATAGACCGACACGAGCGCGCTCGTCTACTTCCATCTCCAATACATCTTCACCATCGAATGTGATGCTTCCGCTAGTTACCTCATATTTAGGGTGACCCATGATTGCTGATGATAAAGTTGATTTACCAGTTCCATTTGGTCCCATGATCGCATGGATTTCCCCACCTTTAACTTCAAGGTTTACCCCTTTTAAAATCTCTTTGCCTTCAATTGATACGTGCAGATCTTTAACCGTTAATGTAGAAGCTGACATAATAATACCTCCGTGAACTAATTCCAATTTTATTACCAGAAAGTAAAGATTACTTTCATTACTATAATTTCCGTAAAAGCATTCTCACTTTATTCTCATTCCAATTTTATAACAAATCCAATTTGGAATCAACTAAATAGATAGAGGTTTCCACTTCGGCCATGTTAAAAACCTGTCCGATTCTTACAATACTAACAGATATGGCCTGTTTACTGCATATTCATACTTATTTTAGCTTTTGTTAAAATTATCTTATTATTCGGCAAATCTTCGTCCTTATTACTATATGTTCAAAGGATTCGATTGCAAGGTATGAACGTTCCGCTTAAAAAGAAAAAAATCGGACTGTCAGGTATTATGTAAGTTTATCCAATAAGGAAACCCTTATTTTATGGACCACTTTCCATTTTACCTCTACAGACCGATCTTTTAAAGAACTCTTTTATATGCTTAGCCGTGAATTTTGCGTTGTAGGTCCTGGACCATTTTGTTGCACTTTACATGTTCCCTATCCCGTTCTTTCTCAACCTCGATACGGAGGTCTAAGTCTCTACTGTACTCACTGTAGCCAATCCCATGTGAAGACTGCATCGCCTTTTCCATTTCGCTTGTTACATTTAAATCCAGAGTATTGATAGTGAACCATCCTTTCAAATTTGTGTATCATTTTTTCACCTTCATTATCTCTATACCCTTTCCTTTCCTGATTAAACATGAAAGGAATTAAAATTAAGCCGCAGACTGAAACAACCTGGATCATCATTATAGCGAGCTGGTTTGTCCGTTCAGCTTTTACATAGTGCGTCGCTCATAATTTTTAGTTTGTATACAGTTTTTTAGATTTTTAGGTTTTCCAAATTTGAACGTTACTTTCCACTTCAGGCACTCGCTTTCCGCGGGCGGTCCGGAAGCCTCCTCGGCGCTTTTGCGCCTGCGGTGTCTCCCCTTGACTCGCTTTTCCCGCAGGAGTCTCGTATCTTCCGTTCCAATCCACTAAGACTACACAATCAGATAGAATCACTTTCACCTACATTCTATATTCCGTTCAATGCCGGTTAGGATTTCCGTGATAAAGTGCTTCACTTCTCTAAGTTCGGCAGCTTTATTAATCATTTGTTCAATCAGAGGCTCTTAATCGAGTATTTCCGGGTGTTATTATCGTCCCAACACAAATCCGTTACTGTCTGCTGAAGCATACATGAATAAAACCTGAAGCTGTTGACGCAGATTCCGCAACCATGGCTATGTGTAATATGAGCGTTTTGGTTGTTATCCCTGCCCATCGGCACTCAATAACAAATGTAGAGGGCTATTATGATTTTAAATCCAATAAAAAAAAAGGTTTCAAAATGAGACCATTCCGAAACCTTTTTAAACTGCGACCTGAATAAAATCAGGTCGCCATTCTCGAATTATTTATCCGCCGGTACAACTGCACCTTTGTATTCTTTAAGAATGAAATCTTGAATTTTTTTAGAATGCAATACTTCTACAAGCGCTTTGATTGCTTCTTTATTTTCGTCACCTTTGTTTACGGCAATGACATTCACATAAGGTGATTCGGAATCTTCAATCGCAATTGAATCTTCAAGCGGATTCAAACCGGCGTCAATTGCATAGTTGGAGTTGATCAAGACTGCATCGCCTTCGCCGCTCTCATAAATTTTAGGAAGCAGGGCCGCTTCATAATCTGCATCGAATTTAAGGTTTTTCTTATTTTCAACGATGTCTTTCGTTGTAGCCGTCGTTTTATCGATGCCTTCTTTCAAAGTGATCAGGCCATTCTTTTCCAAAAGGGATAAAGCGCGTCCATGATCAGCAACAGAGCTGCTCATAATAATTGTTGCGCCTTCCGGAAGTTTATCAATGCTTTTATATTTTTGTGAATATAGAGCAATCGGCTCGATATGGATTCCGCCAGCATTGACGAAGTCATATCCATTTTCTTTAATTTGCCCCTCTAAATATGGAATGTGTTGAAAGTAGTTAGCATCCAATTCCTTATCATTCAACGCCTTATTCGGTAAAACATAGTCCTGGAACGTTTCAATTTCCAAATCGATTCCTTTTTCTTTAAGAAGCGGTTTAGCTTCCTCAAGGATTTCTGCATGAGGAACATTGGATGCTCCTACAACTAATTTCTTCGATTCTTTATCCGTATCGCTGCCGCTTTTATCCTTTTCACTTCCACAAGCAGCCAAAGCGATAGATAACACTAAGATTAATGCAAATCCTAAAAACTTTTTCATCCTATTCATCTCCCTTTATCTTTTGTCCAATTTAGATGTAATCACATCTCCAATAATTTGAATTATGAAGACGATAATTAGAATAACGATTGTCGCTACAAGCGTAACGTCATTTTGATTTCTTTGATAGCCGTCCAAATAGGCTAGATTACCAAGCCCCCCAGCGCCGATGACCCCGGCCATTGCGGTATATCCAACCAATGCAATCGATGTTACCGTAATCCCGGAAATAAGGGCAGGCATCGACTCTGGAAGAAGGACCTTCCAAATGATCGTGCTCGTTTTTGCCCCCATCGATTTAGCGGCTTCAATTACACCTTTATCGATTTCACGAAGGCCGATTTCAACCATACGCGCATAAAATGGGGCAGCACCGATAATAAGTGCCGGCAGTGCAGCATTCTCACCGATCATGGAACCGACAAGCGCTTTAGTGAAAGGAATGAGCAGCACGATCAAAATAAGAAATGGAATGGAACGGAATATATTGACGACAGCACTCATGACTCCGTTAACAGCCCGGTTTTGCCACATATTACCCTTTCCTGTCAGGAAAAGGATCAATCCTAGTATTATGCCTATAAAAAAGGTTGCCACTACAGAGACGCTTGTCATGTAAAGCGTTTCTTTCGTAGCTTCAATGATGTCTTCCCAATCAACATTCGGCAATAATTCTTCAAGCATGAGTAATCACCTCCACGCCTACCTGCTGTGCTCTAATGAATTCGATTGCGCGGAGCATTTCATCCTCTTTGCCATCTAGATGGATAAACAATGTTCCATATGAACCGCTTCTTGTTTGGGATATCTTACCTTGAACGATATTGACATCCAACTCGAAGTTACGTACAAGCTTGGTGATCAATGGGCTTTCTGCATGATCACCTACAAAGGTCAATTGAATCACTTTGCCTGCTGGATAGCGTTCGAGCAAATGGTCCATCGTTTCTTTCGTTTCTTCCGGTTCCGTTACCTGTTGCACGAAACGCTTCGTCATTTGTTCTTTAGGATTCTTGAAGACATCCAGGACAGGACCCTGTTCAACAACCTGCCCGCTTTCCATCACGGCGACGCGATGGCAGATTTTACGTATTACATGCATTTCATGCGTAATCAAGACGATCGTCAATCCCAAACGCTGATTGATGTCAACAAGCAATTCGAGTATGGAGTCGGTAGTCTGCGGATCCAATGCAGAAGTCGCTTCATCACACAGCAGCACTTTAGGGTCATTTGCCAGAGCCCTGGCTATTCCCACCCTTTGCTTTTGCCCTCCGCTTAATTGCGAAGGATAGGCCTTTTCCCTGCCTTCAAGTCCGACTAACTTGATCAATTCGTTCACACGCTTGGTGCGTTCAGGTTTAGAAATACCTGCAATTTCCAACGGGAAAGATATATTCTCCTGAACGGTCCTTGACCATAATAGATTGAAATGCTGGAAAATCATGCTGATTTCTTGACGGGCCTTACGGAGCTGAGCCCCTTTAATTTTTGAAATTTCCTTTTCAGCCACCACAACGGATCCCTCTGTCGGTGTTTCCAATCCATTGAGCATTCTGATCAAAGTACTTTTCCCCGCTCCACTGTAACCGATGATCCCGAAAATCTCGCCTTTATTTATTTCAACATTCACATTATTTACAGCCTTGATCGTCTCACTGTTTCCTTTTCCTGTTCGGAACAGCTTACTGACTTTCGTCAATGTAATCATTAACCCTCACCTCTTTTATCCAATAAAACCTATGAACTTAGTTGATTTCTCTACATTATTAGTCTGTTTCTCCTATCATGTAAAAGTTTTCCCAATTAAAATAGAAAAAACCTTTCTGCATGAGCAGAAAGGCAGGTGAAGAAACAGGCCTTCCTCTCATCTTCCAAAGTGATTAAACTTTGTGTGAATTGGCACCTTTCCAAGGAAATCTCCTTGTCGGTTGCCGGGTTTCATCGGGCACATCCCTCCACCTCTCTTGATAAGAGCTAATATATAGAATATTTGTACATCATTAAGTTCTTTAGTATGGAGAAATTTTATCATAGATAAAAAAGGAGCGCAATGTATATTATTTCTAGTACAAGAATGAACAGGAACTTTGCTTAAAGCGTTTTGGAAGTCAAGGAGACGATTTTCGTCGCCTTTTCAATTGCCTGCTCCAAATCTTCTATTAAGTCGTCTACATTTTCAATCCCAATCGATAAACGGACTTGATCGGCACCTACACCCGCTTTCGCAAGACCCGCCTCATTCAATTGTTGATGGGTCGTACTTGCTGGGTGGATGATCAAGCTCTTCGCATCCCCTACATTCGCCACATGGGACCATAATTCCACCGAATTGATAAGTTTTGCCCCAGCTTCGCGATTACCTTGAATCCCAAATGTCACGACAGCTCCAGCTCCCTTTGGCAAATATTTATCCGCAAGGGCTTTATCGGGATGATCCTCATCACCAGGATGTGAAACCCAGGTCACGGCAGGATGGTTTTTTAAATATTGGATGACAGACTTGGTGTTTGATAGATGCTCTTTCATCCTTACATGCAGCGTTTCAAGTCCAAGCGTAAACTGGAATGCACTTTGGGCACTTAGCGCAGGGCCCAAATCACGTAGTAACTGGACCCGGGCTTTCGTTATGAATGCGGCAGGGCCAACTGCCTCGGCGTATACCAGACCGTCGTAACTTGGGTCAGGCTCCGTGAAGCCAGGATAGTTCGGCGAGTTCCAATCGAATTTCCCTCCATCCACGATGACACCGCCTAGCGTCGTTCCATTTCCAAGAAGCCATTTTGTAGCGGAATGGATGACAATATCCGCTCCAAAATCAATTGGTCTGCAAAGATACGGTGTCGCGAAGGTATTATCAATGATTAAAGGTATGCCGGCTTCGTGGGCGATTTCCGCTACCGCTTCAATATCGAGCACCCTCAAACTTGGATTTCCGATCGTTTCAGCAAAAATGGCTTTAGTTCTTGGTGTAATCGCCCTTTTGAAATTCTCAGGGTCATCGGGAGAAACGAACTTCACTTTGATCCCATATTTAGGAAGAGTGTTTTCGAAAAGGTTATACGTACCGCCATATAATGTAGAGGCTGAAACAATCTCATCCCCTGCAGCAGCAATATTCAGGATTGAAAGTGAGATGGCAGCCATTCCGCTTGCCGTTGCCAATCCGCCGATACCGCCTTCCAATAAGGCCATTCTTTCCTCAAAAACGCTGACCGTGGGATTATGAAGCCGTGAATATATATAGCCATTCTCCTTCAGGCCAAATAAATTTGCTGCATGGTCGGTGTCCTTGAACAAGTATGCATTGCTTTGGTAGATAGGAACGGCACGGACACCTGTTTCATCAGCTTGCAGACCGCCATGAACACTCAATGTTTCGAAACGCAACTTTTTCTCTGACATATAATTTCACCTTTTTTCTATGGATTTAGTTGGATTTATATGAAATCTGGCTTTTTATAAACAAAAAAACCACTTCTATAAGAAGAGGTTTCAAGAACACACCTCATCTACCAGAGCCAACACTCTGCTGGAATTAGCACCGTATATAAAAATTTATACCGGTTGCCGGGCTTCGTCGGGCCAGTCCCTCCGCCACTCTTGATAAGAACTATTAAATTCTGCCATTACTTAATTCAAAATATAGCATTTTAGATTAAATCAGTCAATGAATTGTTAGAATATTCTTTGTTTATTTCCTGCTCTCATTCAAATGTCAGCAACAAAGAAAACCAACCGCGGTTCTGATTGGTTTCCTAACTGATTTCCTTAAGCAATCCGTACAAATTAGGAACGGATTGAAAGGCATATATTTTTTTGTGCAGCTGCCCTTCTTTGAAAAGCAATAAGCAAGGAACACTTTCGATTTCATATGATTCGGCAATTGCTTGGATATAGTTCATATTCATTTTGCCTGCCTTCAATTCGGGGAAAAGCTCCAAGGATATCGTCAGCATCTTGGAGGCCACCTGACAGGTTCCGCATAAAGGTGTATATAAATATAAGCAAAAAGTTTCCCCATTTTCAACAGCAAGCTTACACTCTTCTTCTTTCCATTCCTGCATCAATTAGTCGTTCACCCTTTGACTTAAAAATTTCATTTTCACATTCATATTGGCAGATAGGAGCACAGTTGCGATATGATGTTCGGGTGAGCTCTCCACTTCTTTGTACATTTTATTAATATACAGGTGGTTCGCTTCCGGCATTTCCCTTCGGAACTGCTTCCGCAGCTTTTCTCCTGATTCATCTGCGTCAAAAAGGAGATAAACATCACGGTCCATCAATTCATCCACTAATTCATCCAGCTTAGTTAATGATATGGTCCCATTCGTACATCTTATTTCCACATCTTCATTTAAAACGGAGGCAACTTTTCTTTTATCGGAACTGCCTTCTACAATGATCACTTTATCGAATTCGCCCCACTCCATGTCATCACTCCATCTCACGAATTATGTGCGCAACTCACCCACTGTACAAATGAAAAAGAGAGCAGGCCTTTTCAGTCCCCCCTCTCGTTTCTTTTTAACCGTTGATTAAACTCTCATACTCTTCAGCGCTCATCAAGTTTTCAATATCACTGCTATTAGATGGTTCAAGCACGACCATCCATGCCTTTTCATAAGGAGACTCATTTACATATTCAGGGTTGTCACTTAAATCTTCGTTCACTTCAACAACCTTGCCACTGATAGGTGCATAAAGTTCAGAAACGGTCTTAACGGATTCAACGCTTCCAAATGGTTCGTTCGCTTTCAATTCATCGCCGATTTCCGGAAGCTCAACGAATACGATGTCCCCTAGCTCGGACTGTGCGAATGCCGTAATTCCAATGCGCACTGTTCCATCTTCCGTTTTGACCCATTCATGTTCTTTAGTGTAACGAAGTTCTTTTGGTGTTGTTGTCATAATTAACCCTCCATATGTACATCTTATTTTATCTATTCCATTATAAGGTAGATTGTTTGTTTAAGTAAGGAATTAACCAAATATTTTGTGAAATTTCAGTTCCAAACCTGTTCGAATTGCTCTTCTTTGAATCCTACCGTCACTTTGGTGCCATCCGTAACAATCGGCCTTTTCAGAAGCATTCCATCTGTGGACAATATATCAAGCATCTCTGCTTCAGAAGCTTCTTTCAGCTTATCCTTTAAGCCCAGCTCCCGATATTTTTGACCGCTAGTATTGAAAAACTTCTTCAACTCCAAATTGCTGTTTTTATATAGTTGTTCTATTTCAGTTCGCGAAGGGGGATTATCCGCTATATGGATCGCTTCATATTGCAGTTCATGATTATCCAGCCACTTCTTCGCATTACGGCATGTACCGCATTTTGGGTACCAATATAATGTTAAGCCCATCATTTCACCACCTATCAATAGAATACCCGTTTTTACCACGCAATACAACGAAATGTCTTTTGAATTTCCAATGCGATTTCATCAAAGGAAATAAAGGGAATGCCTTTACGGGCATTCCCTTTACGGATTCTGACTCATTGCTTAAAGAGCATATTTTTCCGTTTCGATTACTTTGACGGATGCTTCGCGTTTTTTCGCAATGACATTGATCGGAGTGTGTCTTGTCAGCTTACGGAGCGACGAAAGCATGATGCGAAGAGTATCGCCTGTTTCCACCGCAATTAACGTTTCCTTTGCATGCTGTTCTATTTCATTGAAAGCTTCCTGAACGAAGATTTCAGTGTAAAGCACTTTTTGTTTGTTCTTCTCAAGACCTGTAGCTGCAATTGCTTTTTCCGTACGCAATACCACGGATTCAGCTGCATAGGCAAGGGATGCGATATCAGCAATGTTGGAGAGGATTTCTTGTTCTTGATCAAGATTTTTTCCGTATTTCTGTGCCGCAAGCCCAGCTGCCAGAATACCGATTTTCTTAGCGTTCCTAACAAGCATTTTTTCTTGTGCCAGTGGCTCATCGCCAGGTTCTTCCGGCATCATCATCATTAATTCCTCTTGCAGGCCTTGAGCTTTTTGAAGTAGCGGCAACTCCCCTTTAAGTGCTTTCTTTAGGAATGTTCCCGGGACAAGCAATCTATTGATTTCATTTGTACCTTCAAATATTCGGTTAATACGGGAATCGCGATATGCTTTTTCAATTTCATACTCCTGCATGAAACCGTAACCGCCATGAAGCTGTACGCCTTCGTCCGTAACGTAATCCAATACTTCGGAAGCAAAGAATTTATTCAATGAACATTCGATGGCATACTCAGCGATTGCAGCCGCCATTGATTTCCCATCTTTCACTTGCTCATCCGTCAATTTGCTTTGTCTTTGATCATAAAGGCCAACCGTACGATATACAGAACTTTCTGCTGCATAAATTTTAGCTGCCATTGTTGCAAGTTTTTCTTTCGTCAAGTTAAAATCGGAAATTTTCGTTTTGAACTGTTGACGTTGATTCGTATAAGCAGCTGTAATCTCAAGGGCACGTTTAGATCCGCCGACAGCACCGACGCCTAATTTATAGCGGCCGATATTCAGGATATTGAAAGCGATGATATGACCTTTTCCGGCTACACCCAAAAGGTTTTCGACTGGTACATGGACATCTTCGAGGATTAAAGTACGTGTAGATGAGCTTTTGATCCCCATTTTCTTTTCTTCAGCCCCAGTTGATACGCCTTTATAATCACGCTCAACAATGAAAGCGGAGAATTGTTCGCCGTCGATTTTGGCGTATACACAGAAGACATCTGCAAAACCTGCATTTGTAATCCATTGTTTTTCACCATTTAAAATATAGTGTGTTCCTTCTGCATTCAATTTCGCTGTCGTTTTTGCTCCCAAGGCATCTGAACCTGAGCTTGGTTCCGTTAAGGCATACGCAGCAATCTTCTCACCCGTTGCTAGTAAAGGAAGGTATTTTTTCTTTTGGTCTTCATTCCCGAATAATACGATTGGCAAAGAGCCGATACCTACATGTGCACCATGCGTAATTCCGAAACCGCCTGCAAGTGCCATTTTTTCCGTAATCAATGCCGAACTGATTTTATCGAGACCCAATCCGCTGTATTCCTCAGGGACATCAGCACCAAGTAAACCGATTTCACCTGCATGCTTCAGTAATTTAACGGAACGGTCAAACTCATGGTTTTCTAAATGTTCAACCTGCGGCAGAATTTCATTCACTACGAATTCCTCGGAAGTTTTGGCAATCATTTTATGCTCATCAGAATAATCTTCCGGTGTAAACACTTGATCATACGTAATATCTTCTATTAAGAAGGCCCCGCCTTTAATGAGGTTATCTGTAGTTTGATTTGACATGTTATTTCCTCCTATGTGTTTAAGATAGTAAACCCGCCGGAAGCATGACAGCTTCCGGAAGGGGTCGGATTACGCCATTAATTCAAACACTCCGGCAGCACCCATCCCGCCGCCGATACACATTGTCACGACTCCGAACTGTTGGTTTCTGCGCTTCATTTCATGAAGCAGGCTTAATGTCAATTTCGCTCCCGAACATCCTAGTGGATGGCCTAGGGCGATGGCTCCGCCATTTACATTGACAATCTCTTCATTCAATCCGAGCTCACGAATGATTTGAATGGATTGG
The DNA here is from genome assembly GCF_046715815.1 of Peribacillus sp. S4. Classification (NCBI taxonomy): domain Bacteria; kingdom Bacillati; phylum Bacillota; class Bacilli; order Caryophanales; family Bacillaceae; genus Peribacillus; species Peribacillus sp. S4. The sequence goes on from NZ_CP175708.1 coordinate 5,171,354, forward strand.
GAAGCAAAGGCTTCATTCAATTCAAATAAACCAATATCCGATAATTCAAGACCCGCTAGCTTCAAAGCTTTAGGTATGGCTGCAATCGGTCCGATGCCCATAATTTCAGGCGGTACTCCTGCTACAGCAAAGGAACGGAACTTACCCATCGGTTTCATCCCCAAGGAAGAAGCCTTTTCCCCGTCCATGACCATGACCGCGGCTGCACCATCACTCGTCTGTGATGAATTCCCTGCTGTTACGGATCCCGTAACGGAGAATGCAGGTCTTAATTTTTTCAGCACTTCAGCAGTCGTTCCTGGACGAACGCCCTCATCCTGTGTAAAAGTAAATGATTTTTCCTTTAACTTAAGATCTGGCCCCACTGAACGAAGGGTAACGTCAACCGGTACGATTTCATCGGAAAACTTTCCTTCTGCAATGGCCTTAGCCGCCTTCTGATGACTTCTAACAGAAAATGCATCTTGATCGTCACGGGAAATGCCGTATTTCTTGGCAACGGCTTCAGCAGTGTGACCCATCCCCATATAATATTCCGGTGCCGTTTCCGCAAGTCTCGCGTTCGGTCGTGTTACATGGCCCATCATTGGCAAAAGGCTCATGGATTCCGCTCCGCCTGCAATGACTGTATCACTTTGGCCGAGCATGATCCTTTCCGCTCCATATGCGATACTTTGCAGCCCGCTTGAACAGTAACGATTAATCGTTATGGCCGGTACTGTATAAGGCAATCCTGCCAATGCTCCAATGTTACGCGCCATGTTCAAGCCTTGTTCCGCTTCAGGCATTGCACAACCGATAATCAGGTCATCTATCGTTCCTTCATAATTCCCTGCACGCTTTAACGTTTCCTTTACGACAAGAGCCCCTAAATCATCAGGGCGTACACTAGCAAGAGAACCTTTTTTCGCTCTTCCTACCGGAGTCCTTGCTCCAGCTACTATTACCGCTTCTTTCATGAGGATCCCCCTTACTCATTTTTAAGCTATCGATCTATTGATCTCGTTTTGGCCATATCTTCATCTATTCATCAATTACGGAGTGGTTTACCTTTAACGAGCATGTGCTGCATCCTTGCCTGGGATTTCGGAGTCGAAATCAGTTTTAGGAATGCCTGTTTTTCCAGGTTCAAGATATACTGTTCATCTACTTCCGTGCCAAATGGGAGTTTCCCCCCTGCCAGGACGTATGCCAGCTCTTTGGCTATGACAAGATCATGTTCAGATAAGAATCCTGAAAGGCGCATGGATTCCGCCCCTAATAGCAGTGCGGCATATCCAGTTTCACCTACGACAGGGATCTTTGTGCGTGCTGGAGCGGTATAGCCTTGTTCATGCATGGAAAGTACCGCCTGTTTCGCATCATATAGCTGATGATCTGCATTCACGCTTATTCCATCAGCTGAATCAAGGAAATTATTACCTCTCGCTTCCTCGGCGGAGGTCGAAACTTTTGCCATGGCGACCGTTTCAAATACTTGGTTGGCCACTTTCTGTAAGTCGAAGTCAACGCCCTTCGGCATATTCCTCAACGTCTTCACATAAAGTTCTTTAGTCCCGCCGCCGCCTGGGATCAAGCCGACACCAGGTTCCACCAGTCCCATATACGTTTCAGTCGTTGCCTGGATGCGCGCTGCCGGAAGGGACACTTCAGCACCCCCGCCAAGTGTCATATTAAACGGGGCAACCACTACAGGAACTGCACTGTACTTAATTTTAAGCATCGCCTGTTGGAATTGGCTGATGACCATATCGAGTTCAAAAATATTGTCATCCTGCGCTTCCATCAGCATCATTGCAATATTAGCTCCGACACAGAAATTCTTTCCTTGGTTTCCGATGACCAGGCCTTTAAAATTCGTTTCCGCTTCGTCAACCGCGGCATTGATCATTTGTATGATATCCAGACCGATTGCATTATTCGGCGAAGTGAATTCAAGCAGAGCCACTCCATCGCCGATATCGATCAAGCTTGCGCCACTGTTTTTCTTGATTACGCCTTTTTGCTTCTTGATCGCTTTAAGATTGATCACTTTAGGATTTTCGACAAGCTCTTTATATTCACCATTATCATAATAGTGAACTATGCCATTTTCTTCTTTATAGAAGGACGTGATGCCTTTAGCGAGCATATCCTTCACCCATTGCGGAACGGTGATGCCTTCCGCTTCCATTCGGGCTGCCGATTTTTCTACACCTATCGCATCCCAGGTTTCAAATGGGCCTGTGGACCATCCAAATCCCCATTTCATCGCTTGATCGATCGCCACGATGTCATCCGCGATATCCCCAAGCAGCTGGGCAGAATACACAAGCGCCGGATTCAGGACATTCCATAGCAATTGGCCGGCACGGTCTTCGCTATAAACAAGCGCTTTCATTTTATTATCCAAGCCCTTGGCCTGTTTAGCCATTTCGATGGAAGGCGTTTTTAATCTTTTTCGTGCAGCATATTCAAGGGTTTCGGGATTCAGTTCAAGGATTTCCTTGCCTTTTTTCAAGAAGAATCCTTGTCCTGACTTGCTTCCAAGCCACCCATTCTTAAGCATTTCATTCATGAAATCAGGTATCTTGAAAACTTCTTTTTCTTCTCCGTCCACCTGGTCATAAACGTTTCTGGCAACATGTGCAAAGGTATCCAATCCAACGACATCAAGTGTCCGGAAAGTGGCGCTAGTTGCCCTTCCAATCAACGGACCTGTAACCGAATCGACCTCACCGACACTGTATCCGCCTTTTTGCATTTCCCGCAAAGTGACCAATAAACCATAAGTTCCAATGCGGTTTGCGATGAAGTTGGGGGTATCCTTGGCTTCGACAACACCTTTTCCAAGAACATCTTCGCCAAATCGTTTCATATATTCGAGCACTTCTGGTGAAGTTGCCTTAGTAGGGATGATTTCCAACAATTTAAGATAACGCGGCGGATTGAAGAAGTGAGTTCCCAGGAAGTGCTTTTGAAAGTCCTCCGAACGTCCTTCTGCCATCGCTTCGATTGAAATTCCGGATGTATTCGATGAAACGATGCTTCCTGGTTTACGATGCTGATCAACCTGGGCGAATACGCTTTGCTTAACCTCAAGCTTCTCAACGACCACTTCGATGATCCAATCGACATCCTTTAAACGACTTATATCATCTTCCAGGTTTCCAGCCTCGATCAACGCGATGTTTCCCTTAGCCGAAAGCGGAGCTGGTTTCTGTTTTAAAAGTTTCGTAATCGCCGTTTGGCTGATGCGGTTACGCACTTGTTTATTATCTAATGTCAGTCCCTTTTTCTTTTCATCCTCAGTGAGTTCACGAGGTACAATATCCAATAATAAAGTCGGAATGCCGATGTTAGCAAGGTGTGCAGCAATCCCTGATCCCATAACTCCTGACCCTAGAACAGCAGCCTTTCGTATTTGTCGAACCAAGTTTATATCCCCCTTACACAATTTATTGAATGAATGCTCATTCATTTTTAATTCAAAAAAATTTTGAATATTTTTTCTTATTACTAATATAGAATATATTTGGAAATTCCGCAATGATTAAACAGGAAAAAATATATTTTTTTCTCCGCATTCTTTCGGTTATTTCTTCTCCGTTCAGTAAAAAATAACCGGGCAGGAGGTGACTTATATAATGAAGCGTAAAGATAATCCTTCTAAAGCAGCCGTGAGCGCAGCAAGTGTTAAAGGCAATGCCGGCCCTGGCGCTGAACGTCAACATGGAATCAATAAAGTGAACAGCCAGAACAATCAGTTCAAAAGATAATCCTTCTTGATTTGAGCAGCCGTCCCTTTTCCGGGGCGGCTCTCGCTTCCTATTTCTTGAATAGGCCTTTTAAAACGAAAGCAATATTGGCCGGCCTCTCCGCAAGGCGGCGCATGAAATATCCATACCAATCCGTACCATAAGGAACATACACCCTTACCTTATATCCTTCTTTAGCAAGTTCAAGCTGCTTTTCAGTGCGGATGCCATATAACATTTGAAATTCAAATGAATCCCGGGGTATTCCCTGATCTTTGACTAGGTCCCTCGTATAATCAATGATACTATCATCATGTGTGGCAACGGCTGTGTAATTTCCATTTTGCATATGCTTCTTGATGATTTTCTTGAAATTCTCATCCACATCTTTTTTTTCAGGAAAAGCCACGTCCCTTGGTTCTTTATAAGCCCCTTTAACAAGCCTTAAATTCGGATGGTATGCATCCAGCTCTTCAATATCCCTCTCAGTACGATACAGATAAGCTTGAATGACAGTCCCCAATTCATTATATTCAGACTTAAGGGTTTTGAATACATCCAAAGTCGGCTGACAGCGCGGAAAATCTTCCATATCAAGCGTCACGAAAACTCGATGGGCTCTAGCTTCATCCAAGATTCTCCGCATGTTATTCATTACGACTTGTTCGGACACATCCAAGCCCATCGAGGTCAGCTTCAGGGATAACTGTGAGTCCAGTTCATTTGTGCCAATCATCCGGATGGCTTCGATGCACTCTTCTGCCATCTTCCCTGCTTCTTGTTCATCTTCAATGAATTCACCCAAATAATCAATGGTGACAGCAAGCCCCTTCCGGTTAAGTTCAGCAATCACATCACATGCCATATCCAAGGATTCTCCTGCCACGAAGCGAGATGCACCAAACCGCAGCCCGTATTTTTTCGCTGCCTGTGTCATAGCTTTATTCTTTGATAAAAAAAGGAATAGATTTTTCAAAATCCTTTCCATCTGCATTCCCCTCCAAATCATTTTGGAAAATAGATGCACAAGATTATTTTACCATTTAATTCATTTTTCAGATATTTAGAATCAAGAATAAAAAATTTCATGAAGGGAAAATTAAGCCCGATTAAAGAACACATGAGGAGGTAGAATGATGGAACAGCAAAATTCGTTTAATAGCCAACAGCAGTCGACCGGCTTTATGAAACAGCCGCCGGAGATGGTTTCGGTGAAAGATAGCTTATACTTAACCGATATGCTTGCATGGAATCTGAATGCGGTTAAAAAAGCACATTTTTTTGCCACACAATGTAAGGACCAGCAAATCATTGATGCGTTAAATCGGTGCGGACTCATGCATCAACGCCATTACGATACCATTTTGAAACATTTGAACCCGGACCAAAATCAGAGTCAACAACAATATCAATAAAGGAGGGTTCTTGATGCCCAATGAAAACAAAGTCCAAAACCCTGAATCTCCCGTGGCAAAAACACCGCAAATGAATGACAGGGATTTTATAAATGATATGCTCACAACTGAAAAGTACTTTTGTAACTCCCTTTCCGTTGCCCTGCATGAAATGAGCAATCAAGCATTATTCCAAGACATTTTCTCCATTTCCAAAGAAAATCAGGAGATGCAGCGTGAACTCTATAACCTTATGTTCGAAAAAGGCTGGTATAGTTTAGAAAAGGCGCAAGCTTCCAGCTTAAGCCAATCGCATCAACAATTTTCCGGTTATAAAAATCAATTTCCATCTGGAACGAACATTCAATAAACAAACATTCAGGGGGGGTGGATACTGCTCCTTTTGTTTTTTTGCTACAAATAAAGCCGGCCCATCGGGGGCCGGCTTTAATTATTAGATATCCGTAGAAAACATATACTTCTTATAGTGATACCGAATGCTGAATATTAAGCCCATCGCCATCATGTTCCCCATGAGCGAGCTTCCTCCATAACTGACAAATGGAAGCGGAATCCCCGTAATCGGCAAAAGGCCTACAGTCATGCCGATATTTTGAAAAACGTGGAACGTCAACATGCTTATAACGCCAACACAGATATATGTATAGAAGTTATTTTTCGTGTCCATTCCCGTTTTTGTTATGTGGTAAATCAATAAGAAAAACAAGGAAATGATGATACTTGATCCGATGAAGCCGAATTCTTCACCGATGATGCTAAAAATGAAATCCGAATGACTCTCAGGCAAATACACTTCCCTCGAACCGATTCCCTTGCCCGTTGTCTGACCGGAGCCAATGGCCAGTAAGGATCTTGTTAGGTGATACCCTTCGGAGCTGGCATAATTATATGGATCCAGCCAAGAATAGATACGTCCGAATTGATAGGTTTTTACCCCTAAGTATTTTACCAGGATCTCCGGCTTCCAAATAACAAAGTAAAGGACCGTTGAAGCGACGACAATCCCTCCCGAAACGATTGGCAGCAGGATCTTCCATGATATCCCTGATATGAAAATCATTCCGAGCATGATTGACATGATGACAAGCGAGGTGCCCAAATCCGGCTGTTGCATGATTAACATTAAGGGCGCACCGGTCACAAGACCGATTTTAATAAGCAGCCAAATATCCGTTTGAATCGTTTTCAGCGTGTTTTTTAGATGATGGTTCGATATGACATTGGCTAGAGCCAAAATCAGGAAAACCTTCATGAACTCCGATGGCTGAATCGAACCGATTCCCGGAATGATGAACCAACTTTTCGCACCATTCCGGACAGGAACGATGCTTTCCGGCATAATGATCAGCAAAAAAAGTAAAAATAATCCGAAGCCATAAGCGTACCAAGAGATTTTCTTCAACTGGTCCGAATCCAGTGTAATGAACCCTAATACGATTCCAATCCCCACTATATACCAAAAAATTTGTTTAATTAAGAAGTTTTCAGCGTACTGTCCAGTCGTTTGGGCACTATAGATTGCCAGGCAGCTTCCAACGCATAATAACAGCAATATTGTGACCAAAGAAAAATCTATTCGAGATGAAAATTTATTTTGTTCTTCCATACTTAACTCTCCCTTAAAAAGGCTCCTGCGATACATCTATAAATACACTTATTCATTATACTTTAAACAAATAAAATCACAACTATATAGAAGAATAGTTTACAGGCTTCATGGAGTTATTTCCATGAAGCCTGCAGGCATGGGAGCTATGCGTGTGATTCCTTTGATTTTCTCCGTTTCAGCAATAGGCTGACCAATCCATTGCCTGGGGAGAAGAGAAAGGCCAATCCGAATAATATGGCGGCCGACCCCACCATGCAACCTGATATCGAGGCATCCAAAATGGTGGCTGAATAGTAGCCGATGACGGAACTTAGCACCCCGACCCCGATACTGACCAATATCATGCGGCTTAAACGGTCTGACAGCAGATAGGCCGTTGCCGCAGGTATGATGAGCATTCCAACTACTAAAATGGAACCTACACTATCAAAAGAAGCAACAGTTGTCAGTGAAATGAGGCTCATCAATAAGTAATGAAAGAACAGTACAGGAATTCCCATCGCGGCAGCAAGTGCTGGATCAAATGAAACGAGTTTAAACTGTTTGAAGAACAGGAAAATCAGTATGAGATTCAGGATAAAACAACTGCCGACTATCCAAACAGCTTTTGGTCCAGCCTCGATTCCCCCGATTGTCATCGTGTTCCACGGAGTATAGGCTATTTCCCCATAAAGGACATGTTCCAGGTCAAAATCTATTTGTTGCGTGTACAAGCTCACAAGTACGATCCCCGTAGCAAAAAGGGAAGTGAATACAATCCCGATAGCAGCGTCGGATTGAACGCCCGACGATTGGAAAAGCTGGATCAAGAACACGGTAAGCAAGCCGAGCGCAGCAGCCCCGATAAGCATGGGAACCGAATCACGGGTTCCGGTTATTAAAAATGCCAATACGATTCCCGGCAAAACGGAATGACTGATTGCATCCCCAATCAACGTCATTTTCCTGACTATCAAAAAACACCCTAATACACTGCAAGAACCCGCCACTAATGCTCCGACTAAGATAATCCAAAAATCATTCATGATGAGTGGCTCCCTTTCCTTCTATCCTGTTCGAGAGAATATTTCTTTTTTGTCGAAACCCTTCTCCATATAGATGAAAGCACTCCGCGTTTAGGTGCAAAAAGCATGGAAAAGAAAAACCATACCGTCGCGGATAAGACAATTAACGGTCCTGTCGGCAAATCATTGACAGATGTACTGATCAACGTTCCAGACACACCGCTCAACATTCCGAATATACCAGACAGGATGACCATGATATGCAGGCGCTCCGTCCAATATCTTGCGGATACCGCAGGTGTTATCAGTAAAGATGCCATCAATACGACGCCTACAGCCTGGATACCGATCACTACAGCCGCCACGATCAGCATCATTATGAAATAATCCAGAAAAACCACCGGCAATCCCATCCCCTTAGCAAACCCGGGATCAAAGGACAGTAATTTGAATTCTTTAAAAAATACGGTACAAGTGAAAATGAGAATGAAGGAAACCGTCATCATCATATATACATCGGACATGACCATTGACGCCGTCTGTCCGAATAAAAAGGTATCCAATCCACTCTGGTTTCCATACTCGCTCTGCTGGATTTGCGTAAGCATCACAATTCCGAAACCAAAGAAAGAAGTTAAGACGATTCCCAAGGCCGCATCCTGCTTGATCTTACTGTATCTCGTAAGCACACTGATCAAGAAGACAGCGACTAAGCCAGCCAGGGCGGCACCTATCAAAAAGTAGGAAGTGGATTTCACTCCAGTTAACATGAAGGCGACACAGATACCGGGTAACGCTGCATGTGCGAGCGTGTCGCCAAGCAAAGACTGCTTTCTGAGGTAGGCAAAGCTGCCGATGACCCCGCTGCTTAATCCGAGGAACATCGTGCCAAGCAATATCCACCTTGTATTTGGATCGGTGATAATGTCCATTATATTCATCGTGTACACCTCATTTTAATAAAAGGCCGGACTTTGTGTCTGATAGTATCGCTAGGCGGCCTCCATATGTTGCCTGTAGGTATTCGGGAATGAACACTTCTTCTGTCGGACCTATTTTCATCACCTTCTTATTCAATAACATCGTCCAGTCGAAATATTCCTTCACGGTGGATAGGTCATGGTGCACAACCAGAACGGTTTTGCCTTTTTCCTTCAATTCCATCAGCAATTGTATGATCGCTTTCTCTGTTGCGGCATCCACCCCTACGAACGGTTCATCCATAAAATAAATATCCGCTTCCTGTGCCAATGCCCGGGCCAGGAATATCCGTTGCTGCTGTCCGCCTGATAGCTGGCTGATCTGGCGGTTTGCGTATTCAGCCATCCCCACCTTCTCCAGGCACTCCATCCCCTTCTGCCTTTCGGACTTGCCTGGTCGCCTCAGCCATCCGAGATGACCATATCTGCCCATCATCACGACATCAAGTGCGTTGGTCGGAAAATCCCAATCCACTGACTCCCGCTGTGGTACATAGCCGATACTCTTCCTCATCGATTTATAAGTAGAGCCCTTGATAGTGATTTGCCCCGATATTTTCGGGATCAATTCGAGTATCCCCTTTATCAATGTGGACTTCCCTGCTCCATTGGGGCCAATGATACCGATTAAATTTCCTTCCGGCACCTCAAATGAGACATCTTCGACAACCGGCTTCTTATGATAAGCAATCGTTAAATTCTCGACCTTCAAAGCTGTTAGATTCATAGTTTCTCCCCCTTATTTCAAAGCACGGACGATGGTGTCCGTATTATGACGGACCATTCCGATATATGTTCCTTCTTCCGTCCCTTTTTCACCCATGGCATCCGAGAACAATTCACCGCCGATTTTCACCTTGTGCCCCTGCTTACCTGCTCCTTGAATGACAGCCTCGATGGCCTTCCTCGGTACGCTTGACTCAATGAAAATCGCTTTTATTTTGTTCTCCACAAGATAGTTCCGCATATCCGTCACATCTTTCGATCCATATTCCGATAATGTATTGATCCCTTGGAGCCCTCTTACGTCCAGGCCATATGACTGCCCGTAGTACCCAAAAGCATCATGTGCCGTAACGAGCACCCGTTGGTCTTCTGGCACTTTATTGATTTCCTCATGGACATATTTATCAAGTTCCTCCAATTGCAGAACGTACTCCTCATAATTTTCACGATACTCCGCTTCATGGTCCGGGTCCTTGGCAATCAATTCTTTCTTAACTGCCTCCGCCGCAACGATCCAAAGCTTTACATCAAACCATACGTGGGGATCATGCTCCTTTGCACCCACTTTGCGAAGTTGGTTCTCCTTGAAGTCTTCCGTTACGGCAATCGTCGGTTTATCCTTGCTCATCATTTCAAATATATCCGTCATTTTCCCCTCAAGATGCAATCCGTTATAAAAAATCATATCAGCCGAATCCAATGTCTTCACATCACCCTGCGTCGCTTTATATAGATGGGGGTCGACTCCCGGTCCCATTAAACTTGTGACCTCGACATGTTTACCGCCGATATTCTCAACCAAATCCCCAATCATTCCCGTTGTTGTAACGACATCCAGCTTGCCATTGCCATTATCGCTTTCGGCCGTATCATTGCCGCACCCCGTTAAAACCAGCAATGCAGCAATCACGCCTCCAATAGATTTAAGAAAACCCATCCATATTCCCTCCCTTTTTCATCTTTCTAAAATAGTTTGCCATGTGCAAAATTAAGTGTAAATTTTTTTCATTGTCGCAAACGCTAAAAAGTTTCCTCTACACAACTTATTTTATACTATACACAAATATACAAAAAAAGTGCAACTATTTTTAAACATTTCAAAAAGGCGAATGACTTTTACACACAGCAAAAACTGTCAGGAGGCTCCACTAGGCAGCTTCTGACAGTCAGTCATTCCGTATGATGAAATTATATTTATATTGTGGAGTTTTACTGGTGAACATAACTAGGGGGAGCTATTTCTGAACGACGTGAAATTCACGAGTAAACGCGGTTTCCACGCATAAAGCCGCGGACTTCTTGACGGGCATTGCCACTCATTTCTCCTGTTTCAAGGAAATGGCCAAGTACGCAAATCCCAATTCGATTCCGCAAAGCAAAAACAGGGTGATTAAAGTTTGGAACATCATGTTTTCCTCCTCCTCTAAGACTTAGACCAATCTTAAAGGATGAAACCAATACCATAACAAGACCCTATTTGCAGAAATCTTCAGCAGTCCCCACTGTTCCCTTGCCCTGAAATGGGTTTCATACTGTACAATATAAAAAAAGAAAAACGGTGATACCATGACAAATATTAAAGAAATAGCTCAATGTGCTGGTGTATCTGTCTCAACAGTGTCTCGTGTATTGAATGATCATCCTTATGTAAGCCCCGATAAAAGAAAGAGCGTCCTAGAAGCGATCAATCGTTTGAATTATACGAGAAACATCAATGCCATCCATCTTTCAAAAGGGAAAACCAACCTTATCGGCGTCATCATCCCCTTCAACAATCACCCATATTACGGGGCAATCGTTAACGGAATCACAAAACAGGCAAATGCAATTGGCTGTCATATCGTCATCTTTCAAACAAATTATGACAGGGAGAAAGAGATCCAGGCTTTTAATATGCTGCAAATGAAGCAGCTCGATGGCATTATCGTTTGTTCAAGGATTTCGGAAATGAAAATCCTCTTGGATTATCAAAAATACGGACCGATTATTTTATGTGAAGATACCGCCCAGGCTGAATTCTCATCCATCAGCATTGATCATTATGCAGCTTTCTCCTGTGCCCTTGAGTACGTGATTGCTAAAGGATATAAGAAAATCGGATACAGCCTCGGCCGTAAAAAGAGCAGAAACAGTTCCCATCGTACAAAGGCCTTTAACGATATCATGAGTAAACATCAACTGATAAACAATAAAGAATGGCTGTTTGAAGGCAGTTATCACATTAAGGACGGTGAACAATTGTTTCAGGAATGGAATTCGATGATGGATAAACCTGAAGCCATCATCATCACGAATGATGACACGGCGGCGGGCTTCATTCTTACCGCTAAGAAATTGGGTATAAGGGTACCGGAAGATGTGGCCATTCTCGGCTTCAATAATGATAGCCTTGGCGAAATGCTCGATATCACGACCATTTCCTTACCGCTGGAATGGATCGGGAAAATGGCAGTAGATCTCTTTGAGAATCCTGAAGAGGTCAAACATGTAAAACTGGACTATGCCCTAATAAAAAGGAAAACCGTTTAGTTATCAGGATGTGCTATATTTTAGTACATCGTCACTTGATTCCTCCTTACTGCCATCATTCATTAACTAGGAAAAAATAACCACATAAAATAATCATTGCGATATCCCAGAAGTTATTTTATAATTTTGATATAGTAAAGTTTACTCAATTACTAGCAATCTATTAGCGATTGCATGAATTTCATGAGTACAGTCGTACGACGTCACCTACAAGCTGACGCCAACGATTTTAGAAAATTGAATACTTCCTCATTTACCGATGAGTTAGAGGCTGCAGCTTATAAAAGTAAAACGGACGAGATTCTGGAAAATTAAAGACTCCGTTTGAAAGGATAAGTTGCCGAAGTTAGGGTATATTCCATGTATATTCTCGCTGGCGGTGTTACCGAATAGGAACACCACTGTCACGTTTTTTCAAAAAAGCGTGGGGAGCTATCTTCGGAAGGATAAACGGGTTTATTATAAACAGCCGTCGATCTTTTTCGACTGCTGTTTTTTTATTTTTCGTTCCCTTCCAATAAAAAGGAGTGTAACATCAATTGTCAAATTCACAATCACCAACAAGCCCTACTGAACTGAAAAGGAGCCTGAAAGCGCGTCATTTAATGATGATTTCATTAGGTGGAACGATTGGAACAGGTTTATTTTTAGCAAGTGGCGGGGCCATTCATTCAGCCGGTCCCGGCGGTGCCTTGGTGGCATACGCGGTCATCGGCATCATGGTTTATTACTTAATGACAAGTCTTGCAGAAATGGCAGCGTTCATGCCAGTGGCCGGTTCGTTCCGTGTCTATGCATCCAAATTCGTCGATCCGTCCTTCGGTTTTGCGATTGGTTGGAACTACTGGTATAACTGGGCAATCACCATTGCCGCCGAATTGGCAGCCGTTGTCTTAATTATGAAGTTCTGGTTCCCTGATAGCCCTTCATTTATCTGGAGTGCCATTGCGTTAATCACTATGTTTCTTATCAATTACATGTCCGTTAAAGGTTTCGGGGAAACAGAATTCTGGTTTGCCATGATCAAGGTCGTGACAGTCGTCATTTTCTTGATTACGGGTGTTCTGATCATTCTCGGAATCATGGGTGGGAATGACCCAATCGGTTTTTCCAATTTCACAATGGGCGAAGGTCCCTTTAACGGAGGGTTCTTCACGATTCTAGGCGTATTCATGGCTGCCGGCTTTTCATTCCAAGGTACGGAATTGCTTGGAGTGACTGCTGGTGAAAGTGAAGATCCAGAAAAAAATATCCCTAAAGCAATCAGATCCGTTTTCTGGCGCATCCTCTTGTTCTATATCCTTGCAATTTTCGTTATTGGAATGATCATTCCTTTTACGGATTCACGTTTATTGAGTCAAGATGTTGCCGTAAGTCCATTCACGCTTGTATTTAAACGGGCCGGCCTTGCATTTGCTGCATCCATCATGAACGCGATCATTTTATCATCCGTACTCTCTGCCGGTAACTCTGGCATGTACGCTTCAACCCGTATGCTATGGGACTTGGCACGTGATGGGAAAGCACCGAAATTCCTAGGCAAGTTGGATAAAAGAGGAGTGCCCGTGAATGCACTTATCGTGACTTCCTTAGTTGGCTGTGTTGCATTCTTAGCTTCATTTTTCGGGGACGGCGTCGTTTATATCTGGTTATTGAATGCTTCAGGCATGGCAGGATTCGTCACCTGGGTAGGGATTGCAATTGCCCATTATCGATTCCGCAAAGCTTATGCAGCTCAAGGCCTTGATATGAATGCTTTACCATTCCGGGCAAAAGGCTTCCCATTCGGACCTATATTCGCGCTTGTCCTTTGTATTATCATTATCATCGGACAAGGCTATCAGGCTTTCAGCAGCGATGGGATCGACTGGAATTCAATGTTCGTTTCCTACATTGGCTTGATTCTATTTTTCGTCCTATGGTTCGGCTATAAAATTAAGCATAAAACGAAAATCATTCCGCTAGAGGAATGTGACCTTAAATCAAAATAATACGCAAAGGACCTGTTCTTCCCTAACCGGAGAAGGACAGGTCCTTTTTTCATTTCAAATGATAAACACGGCATTCATATGGTTGCAGGGGTTTGCTGGAGATTCCTTCTTCCTCCTGACCATAATTGCCGATCAGCTTTATGGCAGAATATGCATGCAGCTCTTCAGGCAAAGTATAAGCGGCCTGCTCTTCTTTAAAGTTGCATAGCACCAATAACTTCTCTTCCTCAAACGATCTCGTGTAGGCAAATATTCGTTCATCATCCGGCAACAGCAGTTCAAAACGGCCATAAACGACGATATCATGTTCCTTGCGCAGTTGGATAAGCTTTTTATAAAAATGAAAAATGGAATTCGGATCATTATAAGCCTTTTCTGCATTAATCTCGGGAAAATTGGGATTAACCTTAATCCAAGGGGTCCCGTTCGTGAATCCTGCGTTCCGGGAGTCATTCCACTGAATCGGTGTCCTCGCATTATCCCGGCTGCGGGCGTGGATGGCTGACATCATCCGCTCTTTTGACCAGCCATGTGAATGGACGAGTTCGTCATATGAATTCAATGTTTCGATATCCCTGTATTCATCGATGCTTTCAAATGCAACATTGGTCATGCCCAGCTCTTCCCCTTGATATATATAAGGTGTACCTTGCAGCATATGAAGACAAGCGGCAAGCATCTTTGCGCTTTCAATACGATACTTTCCATCATTACCAAACCTCGAGACAACCCGGGGCTGATCATGGTTGTTCCAGTATAAACTGTTCCAGCCATCCCTCTCCAAACCAGTCTGCCACTTAGAGAGAATTCGCTTTAAATCGGTTAGCTTCCATTTATCGTTACTCCATTTCCCTTCTGGTCCCTTCCCCAAATCCATATGTTCGAATTGAAAGACCATATGTAGCTCACCACGATCTTTACCTGTGAACAACTGCGCTTCCTCCGGCGTGACGCCTGGCATCTCCCCAACCGTAATCACGTCATGTCCAGAAAGGGCCCGTTGATTGATTTCCTGCAAAAACTCATGTATGCGCGGGCCATTCAGGAAAAAGGGGCTTCCATCACCATACTGCTTTTCATGCTGAATGGCTCCATCTGAATAGCTTTGATCTTTTGAAAGGAAGTTGATGACATCCATCCGGAAGCCATCGACACCCTTATCCAGCCACCAAGTCATGATGCTGTAGATTTCTTCACGGAGCTTAGGATTCTCCCAGTTTAAATCCGGTTGTTTCCTGCTGAATAAATGTAAATAATATTCATCGGTTCTTTCATCATATTCCCATGCTGAACCTTTAAAAATCGACTCCCAATTATTTGGCTCTTTTCCATTCCTGCCAGGTTTCCAAATATAATAATCACGTTTCGGATTATCTTTTGAGGATCGGGATTCCTCGAACCATGGATGTTCATCTGAAGAATGATTGACAACGAGGTCCATCATGATCTTCATTCCACGTTCATGAACGGCCTTCAACAACCTATCGAAATCAGCCATGGTCCCGAATTCAGTCATGATTGCTTTATAATCACTGATATCGTACCCATTGTCATCATTGGGAGATTGATAAACTGGGGATAGCCATATCACGTTCACACCCAGCTCTTGTAAATAATCGAGCTTCATCAAAATCCCGTTTATATCACCAATACCATCGCCATCACTATCCATAAAACTCCTTGGATACACTTGATACACAACTGCCTCTTTCCACCATGCTTTGTCCATGCTTTTCCCCCTTTTTAGCCGCATTGACACAATCCTTACACCAATACCCTATTATAAAGGGGGGAACTCCAGAATATTCTACTTTTATTCAGCTATTCCCGTTTGAATCATTTCAATATCCAGATCGACCTCGATTGGAATATCGGGATATGTCTCCTCCCAATGCTTTTGATCAAAATTTCTTGTTTTACTTTTAGCATGATCACCAAGTGCAAGCGGATCTATATGGTTCTCCTGAAACATGGTTACCATCTCATTTAACTTTTTACCAATGACCCGCTCGGCCCTGGCCTCTATTTTATTCAGGTCAACCTCTTTGCCCAAGTCATAGCCTTGGACCTCTAGCAGACTCGCTTTCATTTTCACTTCAATCCTGACCTTAGGGTCTTGATTGGCATTCGAAATATGATAATGGACACGTGACTCCACGTTATTGATATCGGTAAAGTCATTTTCCTTCCATTGAATTTCATAACTCCCCAGCTTAAAATTTTCACTAAGGACCTTATATAAGAAGCCTTCTTCATAAGGTATATATTTACCAATATAACGATCCTTTTTAAACAAGGCGATTCCCCTTACCCGTATTTGATCTCCTGTAGTTTCCAATAAGGGCAAGACCGGATCGATCCCATTACCATGACACGCATATAAATACCTGTGAAGGTCTACATCAGGCAAATTGGTCCTTATATTCTGTTCGATCAGCTCCTTCACTTGAACCCCTGGAGTTTTAATCAACTTCGGCTCCATTTTAACTACATCCTCCGCTTTGCCATGAACGACCGCTAAATACAAATCCCTTCCCACCATTGGGTCACGCCTATATGTATCGACATAATCATTCAATCCCTTACTTGCCAATTCCTCACCATATAGAGTGACTGTCAGTCTCCCACCGACAATCGGGTATGGTGTTTTTGCATTTTCCTGCTGGCGGGCCGCCTTTATATCATGGGAGTCCGCTTCATATACTTCTTTACCCAGATCTGCTTCCTCTCCAGGCTGGGGAACGCTGACCACGACCGTGCCTTTGATTTTCTTGTCTCCGGCATCATCATAACCTACGACTTCAGCAATTAATATATCTTCTAATATTTGCTTTTCCACGCCGCACGCCGCCATCAAAAAGCTCGCTAATGTTATCAAGAGAAGTTTGATTTTCATGATTTATGCCCCCTGACTTTATAGACGATCGACTGCCATATGAATAAGAGAGGAAGATACAAATAAACGATATAAAAACCAATTTGCGAACTGATCGTGTTAAACTTATCGATCCTATAGCGGTTATCCAAAAAAATGCAGAAAACCAAGATGATGATCAGAATGAGAACCATCATCTTTTTTTGTCTAAATCCGAATACTCTTTTCGCTGTCCTGCTTGCTGCCCAAACCCCTAGGCAAACATTCGGCAGCACCATGAACAGCCAAACGGAAATCCCTATGTATTCGAACCTTTCAATGAATGGAAGGTCTACAATTTTCCATAACGTCAAAGTTGCCCAGATTACATCTTTCAGCTGATCTTGATGATAGTAGGCTAATGAAACAAGTATGGATACTACATATATCACCATAGTGAACAACGCCCCTAAGTGGGCCCACTTTTGAGATTTCTCACGATTTTTAATGAAAGGATAATAAATGAGGATTAATTCAAAACCAAGGTAATTCAGGGTCATTTTCTTACAGGCCTTCATGATTTCCAAAAAGGAATGGTCAAGCAAAGGACCCAAATTTTCAAAGTGGGCGTACTTCAAAGGGAAATAATTCAAGAGGAATAATGGCGATGCGATTATAAGGCCGATTATGCAAAAACCGGTAATGCCCCTGAAACCTCCCTCCACAAAGTTATACACGAGAATAAGAATGATGGTTATCAGCATCAGGACATTGACACCAGGGAACATCCAAACCTGAATGACTTCTAAATAAGTCCTGATAAGAATGATGGAAATCATGATAAAGTAGAAGATGAATAAAATATTGAAAGCATTCCCCACCCATTTACCAAACAAATCCTTGTGGATGGCAACCAAATCAAGAGTTTGGGGGCCCCTGCCCAAAAGCTTGAAACACATCCAAAGCAGAACATTTATGATCAACCCTGATATCAGGACCGCTATCCATGCGTCTTGGCCAGCCTCTTTCGCTATGATCCGTTCAAACCCCAATATCCCTACTCCAATCTGCATGCCAGGCATGAGGAAAAAAACAAAAAATGGAGATATTTGTTTTGTTTCATTTGGGTTGACTTCCATACCTTCTCACCGCTTTCTACTTCCTTATTCATCGATATCATTACGGGTGTTTCGTTTTTCCGCCTCTTTCCTTATCCTTAGTGGATTTTCCGTCCGCAGAAACTGCGGGCGTTTTTTCTGCTTTGAAAAAGGGAGGCGGATCAGACTATCTTTAAAGTCATGAATTCTTAACGGGTACAGCGGGTCTAAATAAGGACTGC
Source organism: Peribacillus sp. S4 (assembly GCF_046715815.1). Lineage (NCBI taxonomy): Bacteria > Bacillati > Bacillota > Bacilli > Caryophanales > Bacillaceae > Peribacillus > Peribacillus sp. S4. The sequence goes on from NZ_CP175708.1 coordinate 5,189,538, forward strand.
CAAGCGAAGTCAATTTCAATAAATGACTTAAAATGAATGCACTGCATAAAGCTATTCCAAACAGCCCGTATAACTGGGCAGCAATTAGAAAGGGAAAGCGGATAAGGCGAATCGTATTGCTGATTTGGTAAATCGGCACCGTAAATGAAGCCAAGGCAGCCAAAGCGACAAGCATCAACAAGACATTACTGACAAATCCCGCTTCCACAGCGGCTGTACCGATGACTATACCGCCAACAATACCGATGGTGGAGCCAACCTTAGCAGGCAGCCTGACCGCCGCTTCCCTCAGCAATTCGATCGTCCCTTCCAGCACAATCGCTTCCAAGATCGGCGGAAAGGGGATCACTCCCCTGGATGATATTAAGATTGGCAGCAAATCCGTTGGGATCACTTGATAATGATAGGTTAAAACGGCCACATACAAAGGTGATGACAAAACGGAAAACAGAACGGCGAAAAGCCGAATCAAACGGAATGAAGTACCGAGATTCCAAATTTGAAAATAATCTTCAAATGACGAGAAGAATGAAATGATGGTATTGGGACCAACCAATGCATGAGGAGATCCATCCAGCATGATCCCTATTTTCCCTTCCGATAATACACTGGCCAGATGATCAGGCCGCTCCGTATCAATCAATTGCGGGAACATCGAATTCCGATTATCCGTGATCATCTGGCTTACGAACGAAATATCGACGATTGTATCATATTCTATATCTTCTATTCTCTGTATGACCGTCTTGATGTTCTGTTGATTTACCACCCCATCTATGTAGAGTACCGCTATCCTTGTTTGCGAAATGCTCCCCACCCTATATTCCTTGGACTGCAATTCAGGAGTGGGCAACCTGTTACGGATCAGATTCAAATTCGAATCAAGCGATTCAACAAACGCCTCCTTGGATCCAACGACCGTATACTCTGACTCAGGTGTGGAAATTTGCCTTTTCACACTGTGAACACACGGAATGAGCAAACACATTTCATCATCTTGCTTGTATTGAATCATGATCGATCCTGCCAAAACCAATTTTTGAATGTCTTTTAAATCTGCCGTCAATTTCATATCTTCCATCGGAATATCGCCTTTTAGTTGCTTAAGGACCTTCTTTGGCTGATTCGACATGACCGCCAATACTTGTTCATGGAGCTGTTGTACACTGACCAGTGAATTGAAGTAGGAGATGATATAGCCATCATCATTCGGGAATTGGAAGGTAAGGAAGTCATCAGATGCTTTAAACTTTTTAAGGAGTTCCTGAAAATCCTTGGAAGTAACCTGAAAGGATCCTGAATCCATTTCCCTCTTGCCCTTAAATAGCCTCACCATCCCACCCCCCATACAAAGTTTTTCGTTCATTCGATTATTGTAACCACCCTATTTAAAGTTAGTCATGTTCCACAGATATCTTAAAAATAGGAAAAGACCTATCCGGGATCCACCGGATAAGTCTCCACTCCTTAATTTCCCAATTATCTTGAACTTGGAAAGATCCGTGTTACAAGTTCACGGAACTCTTCAGCAAATCCTTCAACAGGTTTTCCATTCTCGATATCATTCGCATACCTATCCATTCTTTGAACAAAATCCGGATTTGCCGACACATAAACTTGGTCTACAGATGGATCCGCTCCCCTTACTGCATCAGCAACCCTTTCTTTAAGGTCATTCGAGATATCCTTATCTCCGCCGTCTTTTAATACTGCGCCTACATAGGCATTATTTTCAGTCACGATGACCTTTGCGTTACTTACTTCCTTCAAAGCTTCGACTCGATTTGAGATATCCTCGGAGACCCTCATACCGTTTACGCCATTATCATTATTGTCATTATTGACATTTTGCCTTGTGTCGCTTACATTCATCGGATTATCCAAATTATCCTGATGAGTACGATTCAGGCCAAGATTTTCACTGGCGTCTTCTTTATCATTCGTTGCACAACCTGTAATCACTAAAGCCATCATTGCACTTGATACTATCGCTTTATAGTTCATATTCTTCACTCCTCAAATATCATTTAACATTACTATTTGCGAGGAGTGGGCAGATTATTCAGAAGAGGTGACCTTCAAGCCGATAATTCCAACCAAAATAAAACCGACGAATACCAATCGCATCGCATCCTTAGGCTCGTTAAAAACGATGATGCCTACCAGAACAGCCCCAAGAGCCCCTATTCCCGTCCAGATTGCATACGCTGTTCCCATTGGCAGAGTTTTTATCGCCGATGACAAAAAATAAAAACTAATAACCATGCCAGCAATCGTTATGATAGAAGGTAATAATTTCGTAAAACCCTCGGTATACTTTAGACTTGTCGCCCATACCACTTCAAATAATCCTGCAATCACCAATTGAATCCAAGCCATCTTTTTCCCCTCCAATTACAGAAAAAGCCCGGGAGGTCATCTTTCATAACCTCCCGGGCTTTTTTCCCTCCGTGTACGCAGATTCCTGCGCGTTTCTCTTGGACCATTCCGGTAACATTCAACCGAGGAACCCTAGAAACATAGTATTTCCATACTATATCATGTACATTTCAGATCGGTCAAACACTTATGCATCGCTTCTGTTTCTAAGCTTCCACTTGTCACCTTTTATTGAAAACCAAATATTCTTAAAGGGTTCAGGTATTTCTTTAGCCGCCTCAACCGTATATTGGACAGCCTCTTTTTTATATTCAACATCTTCAGTGATTTCCTGCTGTGTCATGGCGAGTTGGTCCGTTTCCGATTTAATCTGGTCCGTTTTGGCCTGGATGCGTGTAACGGTTTGAGTCACATTTTCAATTGTCGGTTTGGAATCCTTAAATGTTTTAAAAGCAAAAAACGCTAAATAAATAATCGATCCGATAAAGAGGGCAAGACTAATATATACAATGATCACCTAGATTCCTCCTTTTATTTTACCTTTACTATACCCGTAATAATTGAGCAGAAAACGAATCCCCATGTATTTTCTTTTATGCCTGGTCATATTATTGAAAGTAAAAGGAGGAATGAAAATGAATCAAATGCCTCTTCTTAAAGCCTGTTTTAAAGCTGGAATCCACTTCATTAGACATATGACCATACAGCAGGCTGCCACGATTGCAGGAATCATTTTTTTAATCATTCATCCAGAAGTTTTCAGCCCCCTTTGGCTTACATTGGCAACATCTGTCTTGATTCTGCTCCTGCTTTGAAGATTGCCAGTATCCCCTGCACACTGGCTGTGTTATGGATTTCTTCGCTGACACCCCCATCCAGATCAGAAAAAAACCGAGGATATGCACCAGCATTCTACCCTTGCTTCAGAAGAATGTTCTCATGTACGGATCAAACTGCCATGGAAGCCCGACCATTAATATTGCTAGGACTGTTCCTATCCAGGATTTCAATCTCTTCATAGCTATGATCTATAAAGTTTAATCAATCGATTGATTAAAACGGAATTTGCCTTTAACCCCCTTGTGACAGCTGAGCTTCCCTCCCCCTTCAGATGTTAATTACACTACACTTACCATTTTATCAAGCTGAAAACTATTAGAAAATTACGAAATTTGTGTATAATTAGGCTATATTCATTTACTCTTAAGGAGGAATCATAGTCATGGATAATCTTATTCAACAGTTCAGGAATTTGCCCACCACGGCGATTTCAGATGCAATGGAAGGGTTAAGCAATCTTGATTCGGCAATAAAACCCTTAAAGGAAGAATTTCGTTTGGCCGGACGAGCTTTGACCGTACAGATTCCCGTCGGTGATAATTCTGCTGTGTTAAAAGCGATCGGTGAAGCCAAGCCTGGGGATATAATTGTCGTTGACAGCAAGGGTGATACATACCGGGCAATAGCAGGAGACTTTGTTGTCGGCATGATGCAGACCATGGAAATAGGCGGCCTCGTAGTCGATGGGGTCATTCGCGACCTTGAAGCCATTAAAGAATTGAATTTCCCTGTATTCAGCAAAGGGGCGACGGTTGCCTCAAGCGGCAAGGCAGGGGTAGGCGAAACCAATGTGCCCATATCATGTGGAGGTGTCACCGTATATCCAGGGGACATCATCATAGGGGACATAGATGGAGTAGTGGTCGTGCCCAAAGATAAGGGTGAAGAAATCCTGGTCAAAGCCAAGGATAAAATCACGAAAGACGATCAGCGTGCTGAAAAATATGCAGGGAAGCCTGATGAAATCAGAAAGTATATTGCCATGATGACCAATAAAGGATGACGCATAAAAAAACAGGCAGGAAGCGATGGCTTCCTGCCTGTTCTTTCATTAGCCTTATTTATCGGACTTTTCTTCCTTAGAACCTTCTTCATCATATGTGTAATCATAATCAGCTGGATCAATCGGTTTAAAGCCGTTTGGAGTATAGAAACGAAGTAAGTCGCCGTTCACTACTTGGTCGGATAAATTGAGCATCGTTTCAGCTCTCGTTTTATAATTGAGGATGGCATCATTTTCCTCGACCAATTCTCCCGTTTTAGTATCGTAGTATTTCCCTTTAATGGAAGTGACATCCGGTGTTACAAAATCACCATTCCTGAAAGGTACCACTTCATTATGATCTTTTGACAATAAATCTGAACCGAATTGTACATAATCCTTAGATTCAATTCCTAACAGATGCAATAAAGTCGGGAGAAGGTCAATCTGTCCACCGTATTGGTGCATTTCCCCGCCTTCAACACCTGGAACATGAATCAATAATGGTACACGTTGCAATTGGGCATTCTCAAATGCGCCAACATCCTTGCCAAGCACTTTTGACATGGCTTCTTTATGGTTTTCGGAAATACCATAATGATCACCATACATAACGATTACCGAGTTATCATATAGACCGGATTCCTTCAGATAATCGAAAAACTCTTTAAGCGCCTCATCGGCATAGCGTGCAGTTTGGAAGTAACTATCAACGGAAGCATCGCCTGTCGTATGCTTACCGATTGTTGCTTTTTCCTGGTCCATCGCATATGGGAAATGATGGGATACCGTTATGAATTTTGTATAGAAAGGCTGTTTAAGCGTTTCTAACATTGGAATCGATTCCTTAAAGAACGGCTTATCCATTAATCCATAACTTAGTACTTCCTCTTTATTTTCCATATTATAATGGTTTGCATCGAAGAACTGATTAAAACCTAGAGACTTATACATATTATCCCGGTTCCAGAAAGATTTGTAATTACCATGGAACACAGCGGATGTGTATCCTTGTTCTCCTAAAATAGCTGGTGCTGCTTGATACGTATTTTGGGAACGGTTTGTGAATGCTGCCCCCTGTGGTAAGCCGAACAGGGAATTTTCAAGCATGAATTCGGCATCCGCCGTTTTCCCTTGGCCTACTTGATGGAAGAAATTATCAAAGTGCATGAAATCTGATTTATCATGTGCAAGTGAGTTCAAAAATGGAGTTACTTCTTCCCCATTCAACTTATAATCGATAAGGAAATTCTGCATCGATTCCAAATGCAGGTAGATGACATTCTTGCCTTTGGCTGCACCAAAATACTTAGGATTCGGCTCAGCGCTTGTTGCCTTCGTATAGTTGACGACTTCGGCGATATCCGTGCTGTTTGCAGTCGCACGCTGGGCGTATGTTTTAGTATTCTGAACGGCATCATAAACCGTATAGTTGAACATGCCCAAGTATTTGACGATATAGTTCCGGTCGAATGTTCTTGATAACAATTGCGGGCGATCCTTTTCAGCAAGTCCCAAATTGATGGCGAAAATCGCCAGTCCAGCCAGGTAAACCATTCCAACTGTACGGCGTTTGACTTTGAAGTCTTCCGCTTTAAAGTCTTTGAATCTGTACAACACGATCAAAAGTATCGTATCAAGGAAATAAAATACATCATGGCCTTTAAATAATTCTAAAATACTCGGTCCCAAATCCCCGGCATTTTGCACTTGCGTCAAGGTTGGCAATGTAATGAAATCGGTAAATGACCGGTAATATACAATATTGAAGAATAACCATAAGGACATCAATAGGTTCAACCTGATGATCCATTTAAACGATTTTTTGCCTCTAGCCAATAGTGCCAAGCCAAAGAACAAAATGGCTGAACTGATCGGATTTATGAACAGTAAGAACTGTTGCAGGCCATTTTCAAGACCTAAGTTAAATTCAATTCGATATCCAATATAAGTTTTTATCCAAAACAAGACTACCGCAATAAAGAAAAAGCCTAGTATGTTATCTGCAAATAAATGCCGGCTTTTTTTAAGAAAATTATTCATGCTTTCACCTCTATTAATCTAGTGGTTTATTTATATAAATTTTTACAAACTTACAAAAGACGGAAAATCGGAAACCTTATAATAGCATTCTTTCACTTGGATAGTCAAGATTGTGAAAACCACCTTTTGTCACATCCATAACTCTTATCCAGAACACTTCTTTAGCTTATGAACAAGCCTTTGAAAAAATAACAGAGTTTCGCCCGTCTCGAATGTTCAGCGCACCTATAACAAATATATAGGAACTACACGTCTTAATCCAATAAATATTACCGTAATTTTTTGGTGTGACTGCGGATGGCAGTCACTAAATATTTTAACGTCCTTCAGGCTTTTACCATTATAAACGACTCTTTATAAAAAAACCAGCACATTACAAAATATGTAAAGATATAAACCTTCAATTATTGAAAGCTATGCTTATATCCAAGGATTTTTTTCCCGATAATTCGACAGTTTAAAATGGACTGCCGGATACAGGGATGCTTTTCTCATCCGCACTTTTGATACCCCGTGCCTGTAAAAGTTTAACCTTTTAATTATAAGCGTCCAGCCACCCTTAAATCCCATAAAATAACAAATGGATTGCACGAAGTATCGACATCATTCCCCTCCGGCTTTTTTCAAATAATTTTTCCTGAAAAATATTAATCCACCGAATTCTCCCCGATAATTTGAAGTGGAGATCATATTATTTTTATCATCCATAATAGATGCAATTTGCCAAATTTAACATAAATTTCGATTTCAAATCCCTCCTTGTACCGGAAAGGATGCAAAAAGACAATATAATAGGAAGAAACTGAATTTTTCATTTTGGCTGAAGGGTCAAATTTCTTACGATTGCAGCCCATATAAGCCATAGCAGCGGCAACAGGCGGAATATAGACCTTGTCCTTTCCCATTCCCCCTTAATTGGGTTGTGGGCGCCTTATTATAAGCTTACCTGTGTTTTGCAGGAATTCTTTTCTTCCCCTTTGTTAGTATATTTGTTTCATCCAGCTTTATTATAAAAAATAAAAAATCCTGCCCCTCGATCGAGGACAGGATTATCTTAAATCATATTTACATTACTTAATGCCTTCTGAAACTTCTTTAACCATAGCGTCAACAGATTCTAAACCGCCGCCTGATAAGTACCAGTAGTTAGGGTCTAGATAAATGATGTTACCTTCTTTAAATGCCTTTGTATTTTTTACAATGTCATTTTCAATCGTTTCTTTTGCTGCAGCTCCATCACCGGCAACCGCATCCCTGTCTACAACGAATAGGTAGTCAGGATTCTTTTCAGCAATATATTCGAAAGAAATACTTTGACCATGTGTCGATACTTCCAATTTATCATCCACTGCAGGTACTCCGAATACATCATGGATGATTCCAAATCTTGAATCCGGTCCGTAAGCACTTACTTTTCCGCCGCTGGCAAGAACGATTAAACCAGTTTTGTCAGTTGGAGCTTTTTCTTTCAAAGCGTTAATGTTTTCTTCAACACTTGCCAATTCTTTAGCTGCTTCGTCTTCTTTATCGAAGATTTTACCTAAAAGTGTTACGTTCTCTTCAAATGATTCCATATACTTTGTTGTATCCACACCCACAAAAACAGTAGGGGCAATTTTGCTTAATTCTTTATATGCTTCAGATTGACGGCCAGAAATAAGGATTAAATCAGGAGCGATTTCGTTGATTTTTTCGAAGTCAGGTTCTTTTAATCCGCCGGCATTTTCAGTTGTACCTTTATATTTAGAAAGGTATTTTGGAAGGCCATCATGAGGAACAGCTGCCACTTCCACATTCAATTTATCAAGAGTATCAAGAGCACCCATATCGAATACAACTACTTTTTCAGGGTTTGTTTTTACTTTCGTTTCGCCTAGTTGATGCTTAACTGTAATTTCTTCGCTTTTAGCACTTTCTTTTTTCGCGCTTGATTCTTCTTTTTCCTTATCTGGTCCACAAGCAGCAGCCACTACAGCCAGCATTGCAACCAAAAGCAGCAAGGATAATTTCTTAATCATTATGGTCACCTCAAAAAATTTTTTATTTAAAATTACATATTGAATCCTCACCATCACATAGTTCACCTTCAACACTTTCCCTGCCAGATGAACAGGAGGCGGCTAAGGTCTTGGGCGCCCGCCAACTCTTAGCTGCCTAAGAAGCGTACGAGGTGATTTCTGGACGGCTACGAATACTGAAGTAATTTAAAACCGAATGGAATTGTCTTACGTGAAGTACACACAGATCTTATTGTCATTGATACTTTGGATTTCAATATCCATATCATAAATTTCCTTTAATACATTGGAATTGATGACTTGTTCGGTAGGTCCATTATGAACAACCTTGCCATCCTTCAATGCGACGATATAGTCGGAATAACAGGATGCAAAATTAATGTCATGAATGACGATGATGACCGTTTTCCCCAATTCATCGGCCAATCTCCTCAATACCTTCATGATTTGGACGGAATGCTTCATATCAAGATTGTTCAGCGGTTCATCAAGAAGCACATACTCCGTGTTTTGAGCAATGACCATGGCAATGAAGGCCCGCTGTTGCTGCCCGCCGCTAAGCTGGTCAAGAAACTTATCCTGCATGTCAGCAAGTTCCATATATTCAATCGCTTCATCGACGTATTTCCAATCCTCTTTCGTCAGCTTTCCTTGTGAATAAGGAAAACGGCCAAAGGCGACGAGTTCACGAATCGTTAAACGGATATTGATGTGGTTAGCCTGCTTTAAGATGGCAATCTTTTTCGCAAGTTCATTGCTATTGAATTTCCCCATATCCTTACCCTCGATAAGGACCTCTCCTGAATCCCGGGTAATGAGACGGCTGATCATCGAAAGGACGGTACTTTTACCCGCTCCATTGGGACCGATGAAGGATGTGATTTTCCCTTTCATTATTTCAATGGAAACATCCTCGACAACCGTTTTATTATTATATTTTTTGAATAAATTTTTCACTTCTACCATGATTTATTCTCCTTTAATAGAAGATAGATGAAATAGACACCGCCGACAAAGTTGATGATGACACTTAAGGTCGTGGAAAACGTAAAGATCCTCTCTACAATGAATTGGCCGCCGACCAAGGCAATCACACTGATCAGCATTGCACCCGGGAGGATATGTTTATGCTGATAGGACTTAATGAATTGATAAGCCACATTTGCAACAAGCAATCCGAGGAACGTGATTGGACCGATCAAGGCAGTCGAAATGGAAATTAAAACCGTAACGACGATTAAAACCCGCTTCGTGACAAAATCATAATCCACACCCAAGTTTATGGCTTGGTCCCTCCCTAGGGACATGACATCTAAATACTTCAAAAATCTCATGAAATATATCATTGCCGCAATCATGAGGACAATAGCTAAGGTTAACAGGTCCGTGTTGACATTATTGAAGCTGGCGAACATTTTATTTTGAATGATTTGGAATTCATTCGGGTCAATCAATACCTGCATGAATGAAGACATGCTGCCGAATAAGGTTCCGAAGATGATACCGATCAGCAATAGGAAGTAAATATTGCGGTTTTTCTTGAACATGAACTTGAACAGCAGGCTTGCAAAAATGAGCATGGCCGCAAGTGTAATCAGGAAATTGAGATTTTTATTCATGATCATGATATGCGTTGAACCGAAGATGAAAATCACTCCCGTTTGAATCAGCATATACATGGAGTCCAACCCTAAAATGCTTGGCGTCAGGATTTTATTATTCGTGACCGTCTGGAAAATCACTGTTGAAAAAGCAATTGCACAACCCACCACGATGATGGCGACGATTTTTATGACCCTTCTCGGCAGTGCATAATCCCAATTCGGGCCAAGGTCCCAAAAGATATAACCTGCCGTTAAAGCAGCTGCAAGAACAGCCAATACAATGATCCTACTTTTATTATTCATATGCCTTTCTCCTCAGTATCAGATAGATAAATACGGCGCTTCCTATCACACCAACCACGAGTCCGATCGGGATTTCAAATGGATATATAAGGATCCTGCCCAGTATATCGCAGATCAATAGGAAGACTGCCCCTAGCAATGCTGTATGAGAAAGACTCTTTTTCAAATTGTCACCAAGGTAAAGGGATACAATATTTGGTACGATCAATCCTATGAAAGGAATCGTTCCCACCGTTAACAAAACGACAGTGGAGGATAATGCCACGATGATCAATCCAAAATTGACTATAAACTTATAATTGAGTCCTAGATTGATAGCAAACTCCTCTCCCATCCCTGCCACAGTGAATTTATTGGCAAAGAAGTATGCGAGAATGACTAGCGGGATACTCAGATATATAAGTTCGTACCTTCCCGACATGATCATCGAGAAATCACCATTCATCCATGTGTTGAGGCTTTGAATCAAATCATATTTATAGGCAAAGAAAGTCGAGATCGATCCTACGATATTACCAAACATCAAACCAACCAATGGAATGAAGATCGTATCCTTATATTTCACTTGATCAAGAATTTTCATGAACAAGAATGTACCTGCCAAAGCGAATATGAAAGCAAATGCCATTTTCTCAATAAGTGCTGCCGATGGAAAAATGATAATGGCAAGAAGAAGTCCCAGCCTTGCAGAGTCCATGGTACCGGCAGTCGTCGGGGACACAAATTTATTGCGGCTCAATTGCTGCATGATCAGACCGCTTATACTCATCACAATACCGGCAATGACTATGGTCACCATTCTAGGGAAACGGCTTTGCAGCATGATTTGCACTTTATCATCACTTAGATTCAATAAATCCAGGGGGGTAATATCTTTTACACCAATGAATAATGACGTAAATGATAAAACAATTAACGCCATGACTAAATATCTTATCTTCATCTACATTTCCTACTCTTCCTATCTCACTTTAATACAGCGATAATATTTTTAATTAAATATATTTGAATAAAGACTATCATTAAGTCACCTATTGAAATGGGACTCATTAAGTTGCAATAGTTACAAAGATCTTCCATTCGTGATAATGAGATTCATTATCATCCATTCTTATTCTATCATTTCTTGGACATGTGTCAATATATACAAGGGAATTACTTGATATCCTCACGATAGTCCAATTGTAATGAATTCGGATGAACCAACCATGCATTTCATTTCAGGAAGTGATAAAATCAAAATAACAAATATTTACTCTTATAATGAAAGAAGCGATATGATGAAAAACTTGTTATCCAAAGTGTTCTCAAAAAAGGCGAAAATCCAGATTGAATTTTGCCAAAATAATCTTGACCGCTTCCTTAATGAACAAACAATTGCCGATTATGGTAAGTTCTTAGAGAATCCAAGGATTCAATATAAGGAATATGAATGTTTGAGTGAGTGTAAACTTTGTAAGAAAACCCCCTATGCGAAAGTGAACGGCCAGATAATGAGTGGCGAAGATTCACAGGATCTTTTAAATAAGTTATATGATGAATTGAAATGATACGGGTTAAGCAAATAGCTTAATCTGTATCATTATGACTTTCCACCTGTAATTATATAGAATACAGGTGATGAACATCTATTAAAAGGATTGCGAATTTTACCATGGAATCATTAATCTAGTCGTTACTTCCTGTTTTTCACTATTTCATACGTTTTCACTGTATAAATAGTTTAATATATGATAATTTATGGAAAAAGATAGACAGGAGGACGTCCATGAAAAAAATCATTCCTACTATTGTATCAGTCGTAACACTAGGTCTCGTCACTGGATTGCCTGGCCCCTTAGCCGAAGCCGAAGAATTCACCCCTTATTATGGAAATGGTCCAAGCTACATTCAACCAGATAACCTCTCCCACCTTTTCCCTGACCCTAATGTTTCTTTCAAGACCCCTGCCTTTAAACAAAACAAGATTGCCTTTACGAGCCAGGAAGAAATGTTTGATCATATCAAGTCCCTCGCCCATAAAAACAAAAACATCCAGGTCAAGACGATAGGTAAATCCACAGAAGGACGCGACATCCCGATGCTTCTTTTCAGCAAGGATTCAAAAAGACCGATTAAGGGTTCCCATAAACCATTGATTTGGATTCAAGGTCAGATCCATGGCAATGAACCCGCATCGGGTGAATCAACATTAGTCCTTGCACAATGGCTGGCTGAAGGCAAGCTTGGTGATGTCCTCGATAAAGTCAATGTTGCCATCGTTCCACGGGTCAATCCCGATGGCTCTTATTATTTCAAACGATTTACCGCAAATGACATGGATGCGAATAGGGACTACTTAAAAGTGGAATATCCTGAAGTACAGACGATTCATCAATCAATCGATGATTATGAACCGGAAGTCATTCTGGATGTACATGAATATACAGTGAACCCCGCCCCCCTGAAAAAGGTGGGAGCAAATGGATCGATCGCTTCCTATGATTTACTCATCTCCTCAGCCAAGAATTTAAATATTCCCGAACAGCTTCGAAAAGCTTCCGATCAACTGCTTTTACCCAATGTTTTTAAAACATTGGAAAAAGAAAAGCTTTCCTATCACGATTACTATACACTGGCCACTTCTGATGATGGGGTCCTTACCGCCACAGAAGGAAGCACCGAAGCCCGAATTGGCCGAAACGCCCTCGGTTTGAAAAATACAATGACCTATTTAATCGAAACAAGGGGAATCAATATCGGCCGTACCGATTTTAATCGACGTGTTTTTGCACAAGCTACAGCACAGGCAGCCTTCATCAAAACGACAGCCGAACAGGCAAGTAAAGTTAAAAAGGCCGTTAAACAGGCAGAAACTGAAATCGTGCAAAAAGGGCGAAGAGCAAATGATAACGATAAAATCGTCATCACCAGCGAAAATAAATTGGTTAAGGATCAAAAATTGACGGTAGTTGATTTAGCGAAAGCGAAAATGGTCGATGCCTCCATCGATTGGCTGGATTCAACCGATGCCTACCCTACCCTTGTCAGAGATCGTCCGACAGCCTATATCCTTCCGCCCGAATATAAAAATATCGCCAAGAAACTTCAGCTATTGGGAGTAGAAGTGAAAAGATTAAAAAAACCCATGAAGGTAGCTGTTGAAAGCTATAGGGTCAATGATTTAATAGTTTCCGCTGAACTGGAAAGCGGACATTCCACAAGGGAAGTCACGACCAACGTCACTTCAAAAACTCGGGATTTCCCAAAAGGAAGCTATGTTTTAGACATGGCTCAGCCTGATGCCAACTTCATCTCCCTTGCCCTCGAACCTGAAGGCATAGACAGCTACGTGACATTTAATTTCATCCCGGCTGCCAAAGGAAAAGAACTGCCGATTTACCGCTATATGCGATCATCTTCCTTACCAGTTAAATGATGCATAGGATCCAAATGACGCTTTGGCTTTCATTGCCAAAGCGTTTTTAGTTCCCCCCTCCTTTATTCTTGTGGGACGATGCGCCTGACCTGATTTCTTGAATGCAACGACAAGTTTTGAATATACATATAAACGGAAATGTGTTTTTAGAGGAGGAAAATCATTGAACCAACATGTACAATCGGAAATCAATCGCCTTGTTCATCGCTTGAAACAAGACCAATCCGCTGATGGTTCGTGGAATTATCCCTTTGACACCGGGATAACAGCAGATGCCTATATGATCATATTATTGAAAATTCTAGATATGGAAGATACTCCTCTTATAGAGGCTTTAGTAAAAAGAATCGAAAGCAAGCAAACGGAAAACGGGTCATGGAAACTATTCCAAGATGAGAAGGACGGCAATGTTACGGTTACGATCGAGGCTTACTATGGCCTTCTTTTTAGCGGACTCCGCAATAAGAATCAACCACATATGAGGAAAGCCAAACAATTCATTCTTTCCAAGGGCGGCATCAAACAGGCCAAAATGTTAACGAAAATGATGCTTACTGTCACCGGACAATATCAATGGCCGCGCCTATTCCCCATTCCACTCGAAGTGGTCTTACTGCCTCCGACCTTTTTCGTCAGCATTTATGACCTTTCCGTATATGGGCGGGTCAATATGATTCCCTTGCTATTGCTGGGCCATAAAAAGTTTCAGATCACGACCCCGGACACTCCAAGTTTAAAAGATTTGTTCCAAACAAGGGAGGACAGTTCCGAAGAGCAAGTGTGGGAAGAATACCGTACCGAAGAATATCGTTCCTTCTTCTCCAAACTTCAAACAGGCGTCAAAACCTTGATTGGTTATCCGGATTATTTGCATTCCTTGGCCTTGGATTCAACGAAAAGGTTCATGCTTGATAGGCTGGAACCAGACGGGACACTGTACAATTATTTCGGCTCTACCTTTTTCATGATCTTTGCCCTCCTTTCAATTGGATATTCGAAAAGAGATCCAGTGATTCTAAAGGCCATTGCCGGTCTGAAGGGGATGGCCTGCTCCATTGAGGGACACACACATATCCAGTTCACGACGCCCCATGTTTGGAATACCTCCTTAATAAGCTACGCCCTTCAAGAAGCGGGAATGCCTTTCAAAGACAAAACGGTCAAGGCAGCCAATCAGTACTTACTGTCACGCCAGCATTATATGTATGGAGATTGGCTGATCCATAATCCTGATGCAATTCCTGGCGGCTGGGGGTTCTCGGATTTGAATACCATGAATCCGGATGTCGATGATACGACCGCCTCATTGCGGGCGCTGGCTAAGCAATTGCAAGCGAAACCGGATAATCGGGACAGCTGGCAGCGCGGTGTCGCCTTCACGATTTCCATGCAAAATGATGATGGTGGATTTCCAGCCTTCGAACGGAATAACGACCATAAATGGCTGCAGCTTCTTCCCATAGAGGGTTCGAAATATCTCCTGACTGACCCTTCCACCGCTGATCTGACAGGAAGGACGCTGGAATTCCTGGGGAACTATACAAATATGAAAAAGCCGGAAGAAGTCAGTAAAAGAGCGGTGGATTGGCTATTGGAAGACCAGAAGCGTGATGGCTCCTGGTACGGGCGCTGGGGCATCTGCTATCTATATGGCACATGGTCTGCACTGACCGGCATGAAGGCAGCAGGGCAAGCCACTGGACATCCATCCATCCAAAAAGCCTTAACTTGGTTGAAGAAAATTCAAAATGAAGATGGCGGCTGGGGTGAATCTTGTTACAGTGATATCAAGCAACGATATATCCCCCTCGGAACAAGCACACTGACACATACAGCCTGGGCTGTGGATGCGTTGATATCGGCATCAGAAAAGCCGACAGCCGAGATTGAAAAAGGCATTGCCTACCTCATCCGTGCAGGTCAACAAGAAAGCTGGACCAATGATTATCCTGCAGGTCAGGGAATGGCGGATTTTTTGTATATCCATTATCATAGCTATCGCTATATTTATCCCCTTTTAGCCTTAAGTCATTACAATAAAAAATTCCTGGAGACTTAATCGCCAGTGTTTTTTCATATTAAAGGTGAATATGTGGATTACCTGTGGAAAAGTAGTGAATAACACCGGAAAGTTATCCACAATCCGAGGTTATCCACATTCATTTATCCGTAAAAGTGGCAAAAGCAAGAATTTCCCCATCAAATTTGTTGATTCATTCATTTCGGCTATGTAAAAATGACTGGTTTTATACAGGTTTGTGGATAGTTTGGGGATGACCACGATTTTATGTGAAAACTTTATCCAGTTTATCACTATAAAATTCTATCGCCTTAGCATAAGATTGTATTTCTTGATCCCTCGAGGTTTCGGCAATGATCTTCAAAAGAGATTCCATCGCAAGATCATGTTGGCCCAAATTATAAAATGCCATGGCCCTGAATACCAATAAAGCCTTATCCCCAGGAAACTTCGCCAGTCCGGATTCCAATGTCCGTCTTGATTTTTCATATTCCCCTATGGTGCGATATGTGCTCCCCAACCCGAGGTAGGCCCCTTTTGCATCCTCCTCCGGCAAACCTAATTCGAGTGCCGCTTCATAATAGGGCACCGCCTTTACCTCAAGTCCGAGAATATCCAAACTCCAGGCACACTGATACTGTATGACTGCATCACCGGGATTTTGCTTTGCCATATCCATCAATATACGATTGGATTTTTCGAATTCCTTCTTTTCCCTTAAGAACAGGGCCCTCTCCAAATTTCCCATTGTCATTCCTCCATTGTATATGATTCCTTAATGCCCCTATTCGCGATTCTTCTTCTCAATTCCTTCTTATATGTATAAACAGCCCATCTCCCAACAATGCTGCAGCCAGGAACTAATATGTTGTTAAGGATTTGGAAGCTTCACTTCCCCGACTGTCTTGGCAAATAAAAAAAGGATCTGCCTCCCGGCAAATCCTTTCATACATTTCAATCTCCATATATCATGGATTACTGTCGACATGACATATGATTAATCATCCAATTGGTTTTTCAATACTTTTCCCGTGGTGGCATCCACGACTATATCATATTCCTTTAGTCCTTGTTTTATTTCCAGCTCGTACACAAGGGTGCCATTCTCTGAATCCAGCTCCATATCCGTTACTTGACCATCCACCGCTTTCAAGGCAATCTTTTCAGCTTGATCACTGCTGACTTTTGCAGTTTCCACGGCTTGTTGAGTGCTCATATCCTCATCGTCACCGTCTTCCATCTCCTGAGAAAGAATCTCTCCTTTTTCAGCATCAACGTCAACGTCTTGATAGCCTTCTTTCGTTTTTACGGTCATTTCATAGGTCATCGGCTGGTCCCAATCCTTTTCAAATTGAGTAACTTCCCCGCCTAGTTTTTCTGAAATCATTTTGATAGCCTCATCCTCGGAAAGGTTCCCCTTATTGACTGCATATACCGCCGTTCCAGCAGCACCACCGAAAAGCAATACGGACGCTATGGACACTGTCATGATTACCTTTTTCCTTTGAATGATACCTTCTTTAATCGTACTCCACTGTTTTTTCATGAATGATTCCTCCTTTAAGTTGTTACCTTTATAATAAGCACCCTTCATGAAATGAACATGAGCGTTAGATTAGAATTTGATGAGAAAGAGTAAGAGTCACCAACGTTCCCTCCCCCACCTCGCTTTGAATCTCCAATTTACCGTCGAATGACTCGACAAGCGTCCGGGCGATGGATAGCCCGAGCCCATTGCCTCCCGTTTTCCTTGCCCTTGATGAATCAACGCGATAAAAACGGTCAAATACATGTGGGAGATGTTCTGGTGATATCCCTCCGCCGTGATCTTTCACACCGATGACAATTTCATTATCCTGCCGTTTTATCATGATCTGTATGCCTGATTCACTATATTTCATTGCATTGTCCAATAGGATGACTATCACCTGTTCAAGCTTACTGGAAATGGTCATTGCATAGATTTCCTTAAACTCTGACTCTATCGTTATTTCACGATTTCCCGTCCTTCTGAATGTTTGGGCAATCCCTTCACAAAACGAAATGAGTTCTATTTTCCCTTCCACATCTTCTGAAGGTTCCGTCTGGGAAGCTGACTGCAGAAGATGTTCCGTCAGTTTTTTCATCCGGACGGCTTCATGATGGATTGCCTCCACTGCCTCTTCCTGAATCGCCTGATCCTTCATTCCCCAGCGTTTCAATAGAGAGGAGTAGCTTTCGATGACCGTAATCGGGGTTTTCAATTCATGCGAAGCATCTGAAAGGAATTGCTGCTGTTGGTTATAATTCCGCTCCAGTCTTTCCATCATCCTGTTGAATGCCGCTCCCATCACCTGCAACTCGTCCTTCGATTGATCCGATAGCGGTATTCGTTTGAATTCCCCGCTTTTCTCAATATCCTTCATCGTTCCGCTCATGACCGATATCGGTTTGAGGATCAGGTTGGCCAGCCACTTACCGGCAAGAATCGATAACAGAATGACAAAAAGGGATGCACCGCCCAAAACGAGGGCAAGCGTCGATAAATTATCAAGGAGGGTATCCTGCGGCTGTGTGACCTCGATCATCCCCAGTCTCTTCCCCTCATCAGGATAAGGATAACGGTAGGTCAATACATATTCACCGTCAGCTTTGGCAAAATCATATCCTTTCTCGTTAATGGATTTAACCGCAAGCCCCTTGAGGTCCTCTTCATCCGTAAATGATTTAACCAGCCTTCCATCCGTGTCGAATATCCGCACCATTCCATCGTCCGGGATATACGGCTCCATTAAATCGGAATCACCGGAAATCAAATCTTTCGTCAGGATATTTTCTTCGATTAATGAAGCTTGATCTTCAAGCAGATCCCGTTCCCTCTCTAACGATATCCAAAGGAAGGCGATTAAAACGATGATACTCAACAATATGAGCATGACGCTTAAAAAAAGACTGGAATACGATTGGATTTTCGTCCGAATCTTCATACTGGCTCCTTCAGGCTGTAACCTACCCCGCGGTAAGTATGGATGAGCTGCAGCTCAAAGGGATAATCTATCTTTTTGCGCAAATAACGGATATACACATCAACCACATTCGTATCCCCTGCGAAGTCATATCCCCATACATGTGTCAGGATTTGCTCCCTTGAAAGTACTTGATTTTTATTTTGCAAAAGATAAACCAGCAAATCGAACTCGCGTGATGTCAGCTCAATCCTATTGCCTTGCCTGTGAATGTCCCTAGTCCCAAGGTTCAGCTTCAGATCGTGGATCTTCAGTTCATCCACTTCGCCTTCTGATAGGCTCTCCCTTACATTGGTACGAAAACAAGCACGGATCCGTGCCAGCAGCTCTTCAATTTCAAACGGCTTCGTTACATAATCATTCGCGCCATGATCCAGGCCATTCACCTTGTCTGGCACAGCATCCCTTGCGGTCAAAAGGATGACCGGTGTCGACCCATTCTTTTTCCGGTAACGCCTAAGTACCTCTATGCCATTCAACTCGGGCAGCATCACATCCAATAAGATTAAATCCCACTCTTCGGCTTCCGCCCTTTCCAGACCTGCCTTTCCCGTAAATGCCGATTCTGTTTGATAACCCTCATGATTAAGTTCCAGCTGAAGGACCCTTGCTATTTTTTCTTCATCTTCTATTATTAAAATTCTCTTATTCATGATCATCACCACCTACCCCTTAGTGTACTGAAGAAATATGAAAATATCATGAGAAATTGACCCCTCCGCAATAAAAATCCGCTGAATTGATGAATTTAATTTTTGTACCTTTAAAAAGACAATAAAAAGAACCGGATGTGAAAACACACCCGATCCATTTCATTCACCGTTCCAATGCTGGCCAATGAATTCATCGCGTCCCGATTTCGCACGGTCCGCTTTATAATCATCTTTGTTTTTTTTATGATAGCCCTGATGGTACTCTTCGGCAGGGTAAAAGGTTTGGGCCGGAAGGATTTCCGTTACGATTGGTTTCTGGAATTTCCCGCTGGCCGCTACCTTTTCTTTCGCTTCAAGGGCCAGTTTTTCTTGGGCTTCATCATGATAGAAGATGGCCGTCCGATACTGGCTTCCTCTGTCATGGAATTGACCGCCATCGTCGGTTGGATCGATTTGCTGCCAATATAGTTCCAGCAATCTTTCATAAGGAAATAACTGAGGATCGAAAGTGATTTCCACGACTTCATAATGCCCCGTACTTCCCGTCTTCACTTCCTCGTAAGTCGGGTTTTCAACATGTCCTCCCGTATAACCGGATACGATTCCCCCAATTCCCGGTTGTTCTTCAAATGGTGTCACCATGCACCAGAAACAGCCTCCAGCAAATGTAGCTTTTTGCATAATGGTCACCCCTTTCCTTATGTAATAGAAATTAATATACCATAATTCAATCCTGACACTTTGCTTTTTTGATTTGCAAAGCAGCCAGGGATTTACCTTTGATCAATCTTTTGACCAGCCCTTTTCCTTGAATTTTACAATCGCTTCAACGCGGTTGCTCACATCCAATTTATCAAGGATGACCGATATGTAATTACGGACCGTTCCATTGGTCAGATAAAGCTGGCTTGCGATTTCCTTTGTGGTCTTACCATCTGCGATCAATTTGAGCACTTGGCTCTCTCGTTCAGTCAAAGGGTTTTCTTCTTCGAAAGCCATATCCACCAGCTCAGGAGCATAAATGCGCCGCCCATCC
Source organism: Peribacillus sp. S4 (assembly GCF_046715815.1). Taxonomy (NCBI): domain Bacteria; kingdom Bacillati; phylum Bacillota; class Bacilli; order Caryophanales; family Bacillaceae; genus Peribacillus; species Peribacillus sp. S4. The sequence continues at coordinate 5,209,839 of NZ_CP175708.1, forward strand.
ATGATGACACGGATCGAGTTCGCCAGTTCCTCACTAGGGCTATCCTTGAGAAGATATCCGCCTACCTCGGCCTTTCTTGCTCTTTCAAAATACCCAGGACGTGCAAAGGTGGTCAAAATGATGACTTTGCATTGGTGGCCCTGATCCTTGATCTCCTCCGCTACATCAAGCCCGGTTTTAACTGGCATTTCAATATCGGTTATGCAGATATCCGGCTTTAATTGATTGACGAGATTCATTGCTTCTTCCCCATTGCTCGCTTTTCCGACAACTTCCATGTCACTTTCCAAATCAAGGATGGAACCTAAAGCGCCAAGCAGCATCCGCTGATCTTCGGCAATTACGATTCGAATCAAGTTTAATCCCACCTATCCATTATTTTTTATAGCATTCGGAACCCTTATATACAGTGTCGTTCCATCTGTTGATTGAATATCCAGGCTGCCATTAACGAATTCGAGCCTTTCTTTCATTCCTTGAAGTCCATTTCCTTTAATATACTCTGATCGATGTGAAAGTCCCACTCCATTATCCTGTACTGTGATCGTCACCCCTGTTTGTAATTCTTCGATGACGATATGACAGCAGTCCGCACCGCTATGCTTGACGATATTGGTCACAGCTTCCTTCAAGCACATGCTCAAAACCGTTTCAACAAGCAATGGGGTATCTCGCAATTCCGTGTTGCCTTCCAAATTGAATTCTATCTCTGCCGCTTTCAATATTTGCTTGACCCGGATGATTTCATCGCTTAGCTTCGCCCCACGCATTTCCGACACCATTTCACGTACTTCCTTGAGTGCCGTCCTCGCCGTTTGACGAATATCCTTGATTTCCTTCTTGGCCGTCTCCGGATTCAAATCGATCAATTTCCCTGCAAGGTCACTTTTCAAGCCAATCAAAGACAGCTTTTGTCCAAGTGTATCATGTAAGTCACGGGCAATCCGCTGACGTTCTTCCATTTTCCCAAGCTCTGATATCCGTTTATGGGCGTCCTCCAATTGTTCTTCCAGCATACCCCGTTTGTTCCGATTATACGTGTTGAAAGGGAGAAGGATCACGCCTACCACACAAATGAGCATAAAGGGAAATTGCGAAAAGAAGGTAGGGTCTTTCATGATGAAGCCAATATTGACAGACACGATGGTAGCCAATAGCTGGATTGAATATAATACGAAAAAGCCAACCTTATTTTGAACATTCCCAATAAAGAATGCCAAAAAGAGTGAAAAGTAAATGTAGCTGAAAAATATGGTCATCGATATGGAAATGATTATTTGTATCGCCGTCCATACGTATACGGGCCATCCCTTCGAAACGAATGAGAGACCATATGATATGAAAAACAAAATGATCATGACGATTCCAAAGACTATCTCCAACATCGAAGAGGATTTGAAGATGAAATAAAAAGGAAGGATACAAAAAATGATCCAGACATAAGGGCTCAGCCCTGTGTTTTTCGGAAAGATATGATACCAACTTTGCATGGCGCCGCCTCTATTTCTTTTTATCCTAGTATATACTAAGGAGTTTCATCAAAAAACCATCCAATGGGAATCGAATGGTTTTTTGATGAACTATTTATTTTTCTTGAAGACTTGGACGTTTATTATTGATTTCCACCTTAGATTTTGTTTCATTTAGACGTTCCTTAATCTCTTTAAAACTGACAAACGTCTTGTTTTCTCCATCATAAAGGCGGAAGCGAAGCGATTTTAAACTTGAACTAAGGGTGATTGTCGTTGCCTGCTGCAATGGCAGGGTGGAATCATGGACTTTTTCCAAGTTATAGTTTGGCACTCTTGGACTAAGATGATGCACGTGGTGGAAACCGATATTACCGGTTACCCATTGCAAAACCTTTGGGAGTTTATAATAAGAACTTCCATCAATGGCAGCCTTCACGTAATCCCATTCAGATTCCTCTTCGAAATAAGAATCTTCGAACTGATGCTGTACATAAAACAGCCAGATGCCCAGCGATCCCGTTACAAAAAGCATCGGTACCTGAATCATCAGGAATGCCTGCCATCCGATAGCCAAGCATAAAAGACCATAAATTGCCACGATTGCAGCATTTGTCAAATACGTATTCATCCGTTCTTTCCTTTTAGCGCCCTTTTTATTCAGACGGTTCGATACAAGAAATAGATAAAATGGACCCAATCCAAACATGACGATCGGATTTCTATATAAACGGTAAGCAAGACGCCCCCAGAATGAAGCGGCGATATATTCATCAACGGTCATGATCCAAATATCCCCTGTACCGCGTTTGTTTAAATTACTGCTTGTTGCATGATGTATGGAATGACTATGCTTCCATTGCTCATACGGAAATAATGTGACGATTCCACTGATCGTACCCAGGATGTTATTCGCTTTCCTGCTTTTGAAAAACGACTGATGACAGCAATCATGGAAAATGATGAAAATCCTGACTACGAATCCTGAAGCAAGAACGGCCAATGCAAGGGTCAGCCAGTATGATATGGTTAAGCTTTGATAAGCTAAAAACCATAACAGGAAAAATGGCGGAAACGTATTTATAAGCTGTTTCACGCTTGATTTAGTATTGGAATTTTCAAAAGGGGCAATATCTTTTCTCAATTGTTTTTGATTATGGTTACTCATGTTTTCCTCCTCTTAAAATATATGGAGTGTTTGAATATATTAATTCGTCGGTATCTCTGCTTTAAGTATAGTAATAATAACCGATTTTCTATAGTCATAAACGTCAATTCCCTGCCATGACACTTGTCATATACATGTCTGCATCAAAACTTTTCACACGTATTTTTTCCTCATTCATCATTTATAAACTGCAAAAAAACGTAAATTCCCCATCAATTCTATACCAAGAAATCTCCTGCATTATTCGATCAAATAAAAAAAGATCCGCCTTTGGCGAACCCATTATATCTTGATAGCATAAACCCGTTCAGGTCGTCCTACCGTGCCATATGTTAAATCGGCATCAATTTTTTCCTCTGACATCAAGTGCTCCAGATACCGCCTTGCCGTTGTCCTGCTCACCCCGATTTCCTTCGCCACTATTTCCGCAGTTAACCCCGGTGAGGATTTCCCCAACACAACCATCACCTTCTCCAAAGTCATCCGATCGATTCCTTTTGGCAATGAAGTTTGTTCCCTCCCTTTTTCTTTCATTTCCTTTCGCAAAAGCTTGTCCACCTGTTGCTGCGTTACGGGAAAATTGCCCTTTTCCAATTCAGACAGTTTAATGTAATACTCTTGATACCGGCATAAGGACTGCTTGAAACGTTCAAATGCGACAGGCTTGATTATATAATCAAATATGCCGATCTTGATGGCTTCCTGGACTTTTTCGATTTCTTTAGCCGCCGTTATCATGATGACATCCATTTGTTTGCTTTGCTGCTTGATTTCTTTCAGGATATCAAGCCCATTCATATCCGGAAAATACATATCGAGCAGCAATAGATCCGGCTGCATGATTTCAATGAAGCTTTTAGCCTCGTCATAGCTTGAGGCGATCCCGATCGTTTGAAACCCCTCAAGCTTTTCGATGAATAGCTTTTGTATCTCGGCAATCCGCAGGTCATCTTCTACGATTAAAACTTCTATATCGCGATTGGCCATCATGAAATCACCCCTCTGTTTTTTGGCAGTGCTACAGTAAATATCGTATATTCCCCTTCTTTCGTCGAAAAAGTGATATACCCCCCTAATCCATCTATCGCTTCCTGAACAAGGCTCAAACCTATACCTGAATTGGTTTGATGGCTTTTCGTCGTAAAACCGTTCCGGAAAATCAGATCGGTAACCTCCGAACCCATCCCTTTTCCATTATCTTCAACCTCTATGATTAACTCTTTACCCAAGTCCGTGACGAACAACGATACCCTTTTTTCCTTCCTTTCGTTTTCCCGTACAGCTTCGAAGGCATTATTGATGAGATTGCCGATGATCGTCACTAATAAATCCCGATCTATTTCGGACGGAATATCTTTAAAACTGCTTTCTCTATCGATGGTGAAATCAATTTTCAGCTCGCTGGCTAAACTTACCTTCCCTAAGATGAACCCCGCAATGATCGGATCGGGCACTTCCTTCATCAGAAAGTGAAGGAAGCCCTGGGTCACATCGACTTCCTTCGATATGAAATCCATTGCTTCTTTATATGAACCGAGTTGAATCAAGCCCAGCAGTGTATAAAGCCGATTGGAATATTCATGTGTCTGGGCCCTCAGTCCTTCTGCATACGCCTTTACATGTGACAGTTCTTGCAGGAGATTGGATAGCTCCGATTTATTTCTCAAACTTGCAACGGCACCGATGATTTCCCCCTGTCCATTCAAAATGGGAATCCGGCTTGCCAAAAAAACTTCACCGTCAATCATGAATTCCTGGTCATATTCGGCCCGTGCCGTGCTGACTACATCAAGCAAATGTGTATGCGTTATGACTTCTTCGATTTTTCTTCCGCGAAGCATGACGTCTTTAGGGATATGAAGGATTTTATGCGCCGTTTCATTGACGATGGTGATTTTCCCATGAACATCAATGGCAATGATGCCTTCATGAATGGATTCCAAAATGGCATGCTTCTCTTGAAACATCCAGGCGATCTCTTTCGGCTCCAGACCCAATATCGCCTTTTTTATATTGAATGAAATGAAAAAGGCCACCAATAAACCGCCGATTAATATAAAAGAGATGATCAAGACGATCTTTCTTTGTATTCTGGACACTTCTTTTTCAATATCATCCTGCAGGTAGCCAACGGAGACGACACCAATGACCTTTTCATTGGCGATTATCGGGGATTTCCCCCTTATGGAAGGTCCCAATGTGCCAGTGGACTCCGTGATGATGGATTTCCCATCCCAAACCTCGGCGTTATCTCCCCCAACCATTTTCTTCCCGATCATGTCGGGATTTGGATGGGACAGGCGTGTTTCATTCTCATCGCCTATTACTATGAATTCCGCATCAATCTGCCTGCGAACCCTTTCCGCGATGGGCTGGATGATTACAGAAGGATGATCCGTTCGAAAAGCTTGTTTAATTTCAGGCAGCAAAGAAACGGTCTGGGCAACCGACAATGCTTTTTCCCCTGTCTCCTGCTTCAGGTTATTTTCCAGGATATTTATGAAAATAACTTCAAAGATTCCACCCATTAAGATGATTAACGTACAGATGCCCAGCATCAACTTGGTGTGTAAACGCATTCAATCACCTCTACTTACATCATATAAAAAATAACCCCTTTAAAAAAGGGGTTATTTCGCAACATTCAGAAAATATCAATTAACCTTCAATATTGATGACAACATCCTTCCCTCTCTTCTTAAGTAAAACCGGAATGAGCAGCCATAATGCCGTTACGATCAGGAAGGTCAGCGAAAGCGGCCGAGTGAAAAACAAACTGTAATCCCCATCGGATATCGTCAGTGCCCTGCGCATATTGTTTTCTATCATCGGCCCTAAAACCAGGCCTAATACCAACGGGGCGATTGGATAATCATTTTTACTTAAGAAGTATCCCAAGACCCCGCACCCTAGTAATAGCAATAAATCATAAGTCGATACTTGTACCGCATAAACACCAAAAATGGAAATTGCGATAATGATCGGAATCAAATATTTCTTTGGCGTTTCAATGATTTTCGCAAAAACCTTAACGAGCGGGAGATTAAGGATGAGGAGCATCAGATTTCCTATGAACATACTGGCGATAAGTCCCCAAGCCACCTGGGGATGGTCCTCGAATAATAATGGACCCGGCTGAACATTGTACATCATGAGCGCACCCATTAAAATCGCCGTTGTACCGGAACCCGGAATTCCCAGCGTCAATAATGGTATCATCGCTCCGCCGGAAGCCGCATTATTGGCCGTTTCAGGGCCAGCCACACCAGCGATTGCCCCTGTACCGAATCTCCCAGGTTTTTTTGAAATCCGTTTTTCCATAAGGTATGAGAAGAAGGAAGCAAGAGTGGCCCCTGCCCCCGGCAGGATTCCTACAAAGAAACCTAAGAGCGATCCCCTCGCAATCGGCCCCGCAGATTCCTTGAATTCTTCTTTGGAAGGAAGCAAATTATTGATCTTTGCAATTTCCCCATCATCCTCGTCCTTTTCCAAGATTGTCTTGAATACTTCCCCAAGGGCGAATAGACCAACAGCGATTGTCAGGAATTCGATCCCTTGATACAGCCAAGGAAAGTCGAATGTAAAACGGGCGATCCCGGATACATTATCAATGCCTATCGTCCCGATCAACAAACCGCTAACCGTCATGATCAGTGCCTTGGTTACGGATTTTCCCGCAAGGCCGCTGACTGCCGCCAACCCTAGAAGCATGAGTGAAAAATACTCCGCAGGACCGAATTTAATGGCAATCGTCGATAATGGCTGAGCCAAGGCAATCATGGCGATAAGGGTGACGATCCCTCCTACGAAGGAACCGATCGCCGAAATGGATAAAGCACTCCCGGCTCTTCCCTTCTTGGCCATTTGATAGCCATCCAATGTGGTGACGACAGAAGAAGATTCGCCAGGTGTATTCAATAGGATTGAAGTTGTCGATCCTCCATACATCGCTCCATAATAAACACCTGCAAGTAAAATGATGGCGCTTGTTGCCGCTTGCTCTGGAGGAAGTCCACCTGTAATCGAAGCGGTTACCGGAATTAAAAGAGCCACACCGCTCATCGGCCCGATCCCCGGCAAAACGCCGACCGCCGTACCGATCAATACTCCGACAAATGCAAATAGTATGTTATACCAAGTTAGTGCCGTTTCAAATCCGTGCATTAAATAATCAAAAGTGCCCACTTCACATCCCCCTTCCTTTTATGAAAACCAGATTGGCCAACCCGGCAGTGTTCCCTTTAACACATTCACGAATAAATAATAGATGATTCCGGAAAAACCTGCGGAAATGATGAGCGATGTCACCCACTTATTCCGTTCCATCGTTTGAAAGCAAACAAACAAAAACAGAAAGGTCGTAATGACATATCCTATCGTTTCCAACGTCAAAATATAAATCAAGGTGGAGAGCAGAATGATGATAAAAGGCTTATATTGCAGCTTTTCCTTACGTGATTCCTGCCCCGTGCCCCGAAATGCCTCATAGAACAGGCGAATACTTAAAAGAGAAAGAACGAGCCCCAATACAAAAGGGAAAATGTCCGGTCCTACCGAACTTCCATAAGAAGAACTGGCCAGTTTCCTGCTTCCTATCATAAACAGCACTCCAACAGCCAGAAAGGCTGCAGAAGCTAAGCGATCAAATTTAACATCCATCACAATCCCCCCATTTCAGAAAATAAGAAGAAGGTGAAAGCACCCCCTTCTTCCCGATTATTTTTCCATGCCTAAAGCTTCCAATAATTGCTGCACCTGTTTCTCCTGTTCTACTAAAAACTTGCTGAATTCTTCACTATTTTTATATTCTTGTTCCCATCCCTGCACTTCCACTTCCTTTTTCCATTCAGAAGTTTCAACTAGCTTCTCAATGGTTCCGTCCCAAAAGGTTTTTGCTTCACCAGACATATTCTGAGGTCCAAAAACGCCTCTCCAAATCGTGAATTCAGCATCGACCCCTTGTTCCTTTGCCGTCGGTATGTCTTTAAGGTCCCCACCTAAACGTTCATTCGAGGTTACGGCCAACACTCTAATCTTTCCTGCTTTTAAAAATTCCCTGACACTGGATGCATCCGTTCCGATCACATCCGCATTTCCGCCAAGCAATGCCGTAATCGCTTCCCCGCCACCGTCGTAAGAAACGTATTTAAGTTCGGTTGGATTCAAGCCATATTCATAGGCTGGAAGAATGGAAATCAAATGATCCATGGATCCCGGTGCCGATCCCCCTGCAAAGGTCAGCTTACGCGGATCTTTCTTCACCGCTTCCAGCACTGATTTCAAATCCTTGAATTCAGAATCCGCCTTTACCACTATCGCCCCATAATCCTTTGTCAGCTGCGCCAAAGGAGTCGTATTTTTATATCCATAAGGACTGTTGCCTTCTTTTTTAAGGTTATTGATGATGACAGGCGGTGAATTAACGAACAGCATGTCATTATTATCCGCTTGCTGTGTTGCATAGTCCGCCATGAAGACAGCGCCCCCGCCGCCGGGTTTGTTTTCGACGGTCAATGGCTGGTTCACCAATTTCGTCTCACCCAAGACCTTTGTAAATGAACGGGCCGTTAAATCCCATCCCCCGCCTGCACCCGAAGGAGCAACTACCGTTATCGCTTTTTTCGGATAACCTGTATCTTCTTTCTTTTCTCCTGATGTCCCCGAACTGCTGCATGCACCTAAACTTAAAGCTAACGAACCTGCCAATAGTACCGCTGAAATCTTTTTACGAGAAAACATAGTAATCCCCCTTTTGAAAGCGTTTTCTTAATTCTACAAAAATATCTTCGCTTTCAATGATTGCCCAACTAAAATGCATAAATTCCAAAACCTTCATATTGTTCATAAAGTTTTATCGGGAGACATGGGAAAAAGGCCCGCCCACAAAGAGCAGCCCTGCTAGAATAGTATTTTTGATAGATACACGACCATCGTTACCGTTATGCTGCTGAATAAAGTCGACATCAAAACCGCCTGTGCCGCATACTCCGGATGGTTGTCATATTCCAAAGCGAATAATGCGCTGTTTCTGGATGTGGGAAATGAGCTTGCGATAAACAACCCTTGGGCGACAGTCCCTTCCAAGCCCAGCATGAGAATGATCAGGAAGGCGATGGATGGTGAGAGTATTAAACGCCCCGCCAAGCTAAGGATAAGCGGAAGCGGGAAATGCGTTATTTTCAAATAGGCACTCTGTGCACCTAATGTAATCAATGCAATGGCTATGAAGGCACTCGCGATATTATCAATCGGGGTCCATAAGAACAGAGGGATTTCAAAAGAAACGGAATGTAATATTAAACCAAGCAATAAAGCATAAATGACGGGGTTCTTCAAGAACTCACGAATGGCACCCTTTGCACTTTTTGTATGGACGGAAACAGAATTCATCAATCCATAGGTATAGGTCAACAGGTTTTGAAAAATGATCACGATGACTTGGATCGACAGGCCAAGGGGGTTTCCATTAAAAACCATCTGACTGACAGGTAACCCGAAATTGGCCGAGTTATTCAGGACTACACTATTTTTAAACGTGGCCGAAAGACTTTGATCAAACCTGGCTAGTTTCGCTACCACTGTACTCACGATGATGAGGCTTACTGCTTGAAGAGCAAGGAAGCTGAATATCTGGACGATCATCCCCCCGCCCAATTTGCTTTGATAGATATTGACAAAGCTAATGGCGGGCATGAGCAGGAAGTGATTCAATTTAGACAGCGTATTCATATCCAACTTGAATTTACGATGCAGAATGGCCCCCGCCCCTATAAGGAAAAAAACCGGTACAATCACATTCAATACAATCAGAAACAGGACACTCACTTGACTTCCTCTCCATTCCTTAGGCAAATTCCTGATGATTTACATCTCCCATCTATCATAATGCCGGGATGGCCATAATTAAAATACCAATAAATTATCGTTATCCATTCAAAAAAGGAATGATAAAAAAAGCACAGAGGTTTCTGCGCTTCAGTTAAATATCCCTCATGAAATCGACGCCTTTGACAAATTCGACAAACTCTTTGACCAGTTTTAATTCCAGCGACTTTTCATGATATAACATCCATGTATTCCTGATAAGGGGATTACCTTGCTTATCCTTAAGGTCCATTTGACGGAGGTTTTGGTCATTCTCCAATAAAACACTGGGGAGGATGCCATATCCCAGGCCATTCCTGACCATTTCCTTGCATGTATCCCCTTTGTCCACTTCCATCCCCACCAAAGGAGGTCCGGAAAAATTGTCTCTCCACCAATTATCGATCATTGTTTTCAAAAGGGCATCTGTCCCATAATCGATCCTCGGCAGGAAAGGCAGGTTCCGGACTTCGATTTCTTCCTTGGAAGCAATGCAAATCGTTTCCTCAAAAAGATGATGCCTCGATCCCGACCATTGATAGTCCCCCCGAACAATCCCGACATGCACTTCTTCCTTATAAATGAGGTTCAGCACTTCTTTACTCCAGCCGGTTGTCACATGGAAATCCACTTTAGGAAATCGCTCACGAAATATTTTCAGCAGGCCAGGCAGCTTATGCAGCGTAATATAGTTGGAAACACCCAGCCGTAATGTTCCACTGATCTCCTGACCCATATTGAATGCTGTCTCCTTTATCCGCCGGAGCCTGATCAGCATCTCATCTGCACAGATGGCCAAATATTCACCTTGAGGGGTGAATTGCACTCCCCTAGTTCCCCGCTCCACAATCTTCAGATTGAATTCCTTCTCTATTTGTTGAATCCGTTTCGTTAAAGAAGGTTGCGAGATATATAAACTTTGCGCCGTTTTAGTAATATTCCTGTGTTCATGCAACACCTTTAAAATATGCCAATCCCTTTCGTTCATAACCCTTCCCCCGATACGAATTCCCTTGAATGTTTTATAAAAACTGTACCATAAAAGGCCTGTTGGATATATCCTTTTACAAATACAAAAAAGCCCAGGCCAAACCGGCAGGACTTTCAGATAAGCATCCTTCCAGCGAAGGATGCTCAGTCATTCAATAGAATTCTTTCAGGACATGTGTAGATATTCAGTGAATCATTGCGAATGAACCCGACCGTCGTGATTCCCAATCCTTCAGCCAACTCCAAAGCCAATTCAGTTGGAGCGGATTTCGAGAGTATCAGTTCACAGCCGATTTTCGCCACTTTCAAAAGAATTTCCGATGAAATCCGGCCGCTGAACACGATAGCCTTCCCTTCCATCGAAATGCCATTTTTCAAGCAATGGCCGTATATTTTATCCAAGGCGTTATGCCGTCCGATGTCCATCCTGCTTAATACGAGGCCATTGGCATCACATAAAGCAGCATTGTGGACTCCGCCCGTATTCTGGAAAGTGACAGCAGAATTTTGTAAGTCCTTCATCAAGCGGAAGCAGTCATCAGGAGTCAGTTTCACCGAAACATCATCCATTTTCTTGGCAGTCAATGCATCATTTACAAAGACGAAACCTTGTCTGCTCATTCCGCAGCATGATGTAATATACCGCTTATTTTGAAAGTCCTGGAAGTAGGGGTTCACTTTATCCGTCTTCACATGAACAAAGCCTTCTTTTTCTTGAACCCAGACTTCTTTTATCTCATCATATTTTTTGATGATTCCTTCCGAAGCCAAATAACCAATCACCATATCCTCGATGTATTCAGGTGTACAAACCATCGTGACGAATTCCTGGCCATTTATTTTGACAGTAACGGGATGCTCCGTTACGATCGCATCTTCCGTCCGCTCGATGTTACCTTTGGTTATCCGGATGATGTCCCTCTTGATTTCAATCGCTTTCATGTTCCCACTCCTTTTACTATCCAGGAGCCAATTGACCAAATGTAAGGAACATGGTCAATGCCCGTTGAGTTTGTCCGCTATATTCTTATCAAATACGAATACGGAAATCGCTATGTTTTCCTTGATTTTGATGTCTGAAAACAAATGGAGCAGTTTAGCTCCAACCAGATCTTCCATTCCTTCGGGAGGACTCTCCGAATACACATCCTGAACCATTTTGGTTCGTGCAGAATGGACCATATCCCTTCCTTCCTCCGATCTTGATATGAACATTTCCGTAGGAGTCAAATTTCCATATAACGTAGAAACGGCCATATTTTCCACGAAAACCGTGTGTATGCGTTCTGGTCCTTTACCGAATAGTTCCTTGCGCAGCTTACGAATCATATCATTGAATTCATGGATAACTTTTGACACCGTTGCGTCACTCCATTTCAAGAAAAATTAAGTTCTCAATTTTCTTATCATAAATCAACGCGAAGAAAAACGAAAGGAATTTGGGAATGATACCCTCTTTCCAGGATTGTTTCTTTTCATGATAAAAGGTATAATATCAATGATGAAAGTTGGGAGCATGATAGTGTACTGTTGTGTCCTATCTTTTTTAAAATTATCCATTATGGTATGGATTGGTATATTGGCAAGCTTTGCTATTAAACTATTCCACCATGACCTACATTTCCGTTCAGAGACGGAGGTGTAATCATGGTGGTTTTTTTGCGTCTTTTGGCTATAAAAGGGGGAAATATAATGATCGATTCAAACATCACCATCACAATCAACGGGAAGGCTTATACCGCTAATGAAGGTGCGACAATACTGGAGGTCATCAACCAAAATGAGATGGCCCATCCACAGATTTGTTATGTTCCTGAGGTGGATCCGATCCAAACATGCGACACATGCATCGTCGAAGTTAATGGGAAACTCGTCCGGTCATGTTCGACAAAAGCAGTGAGCGGCATGGATATAGCCTTGGACTCAAGCAAGGCAAAAGAAGCCCAAACCGAGGCCATGGACCGGATACTGGAAAACCATTCTTTATACTGTACTGTATGTGATAATAATAACGGAAATTGCAAACTACATAACACAGCAGAATTAATGGAAATTGAACACCAAAAATATCCTTATACACCGAAAGTGGAATTGGGTGCCGTCGATATGTCCCATCCATTTTACCGCTATGATGCCAATCAATGCATCGCATGCGGGCAATGTGTTGAAGTGTGCCAAAACCTTCAGGTCAACGAGACGCTGTCCATCGACTGGGAAGCAGAACGCCCTCGGGTAATATGGGATGAAGGAACGGAAATCAATAACTCATCTTGTGTAGGCTGCGGACAGTGTGTAACGATTTGTCCATGTAATGCATTAATGGAAAAATCGATGCTTGGCGAAGCTGGTTTCATGTCAGGCTTGAAAAACGATATGCTGGAACCGATGATCGACCTTGTCAAAGAAGTGGAACCTGGATACAGCGGGATTTTTGCCATTTCGGAGATTGAAGCGGCAATGCGAGAGACACGGACGAAGAAAACAAAAACGGTCTGTACGTTCTGTGGGGTAGGATGCACATTCGAAGTCTGGACAAAAGGCCGTAAAATCCTTAAAGTCCAACCTACTCATGAAGCACCCGTCAATGCGATATCCACATGTGTCAAAGGGAAATTCGGTTGGGACTTCGTAAATTCGGAAGAACGTTTGACAAAGCCCCTGATTCGGAAAAACGGAAGATTCGTTGAATCAAGCTGGGATGAAGCACTTGATTTGGTTGCGTCCAGACTGGGTTCGATCAAACGGCAATACGGCGGAAATTCAGTAGGCTTCATTTCCTCATCCAAGATCACGAACGAAGAAAACTATGTCATTCAAAAACTTGCACGGCAAATGTTCGAAACGAATAACGTCGACAACTGCTCGCGTTACTGTCAATCCCCGGCAACAGACGGACTGTTCCGTACAGTCGGCATGGGCGGAGATGCTGGTACGATCAAGGATATCGCCGCAGCAGGACTTGTCATCATCGTTGGGGCTAACCCGGCAGAAGGACATCCCGTACTGGCGACACGCGTTAAACGGGCACACAAGCTTCACGGACAAAAGCTGATTGTAGCTGACATCCGCAAAAACGAAATGGCCGAACGTTCCGACATCCATATCAGCCCAAAACAAGGAACGGATCAAGTCTGGTTGATGGCGGTTACAAAATATATGATCGATCAAGGCTGGCATGATCAAGAATTCATCAATAAAAATGTTAACTTCTTCGACGATTATAAAGAAGTACTTGAGAAATATACCCTGGAATATGCAGAAACACATACAGGTATTTCTAAAGAAACATTGATCCAAATAGCTGAGGCCATTCGCGATGCAGACGGTACATGCATTCTTTGGGGTATGGGCGTAACACAAAACACCGGTGCCTCCGATACTTCGGCGGCAATTTCCAACCTGCTATTGGCTACGGGTAACTACCGTCGTCCAGGAGCGGGAGCCTATCCGCTTCGCGGCCACAACAATGTACAGGGCGCTTGCGATATGGGTACCCTTCCAACATGGCTTCCGGGATATCAGCATGTTACCGATGACGTGGCACGTGCTAAATTCGAAAAAGCTTATGGAGTGAAAATCGCTGGCCAACCAGGCTTGAACAATATTGAAATGCTTAAAGCGATAGAAAAAGGCGACATGAAGGCGATGTATCTTGTAGGTGAAGATATGGCACTTGTTGACGCGGATGCAAACCATGTCGATAAAGTGTTATCCGGATTGGACTTCTTTGTTGTCCAGGATATTTTCCTTTCAAGGACAGCCCAATATGCCGACGTGGTATTGCCCGGAGCTCCATCTCTTGAAAAAGACGGAACGTTCACCAATACGGAGCGCCGTGTACAGCGATTATATAAAGCCCTTCCCACTATGGGAGATTCTAAGGCGGATTGGGAAATCACCCAAGAAATCGCCAACCGCTTAGGTGCGAATTGGAATTACTCTCACCCTAGTGAAATCTATGACGAAATGGCAAGCCTGTCACCGATATTCAGCCAAGCGAATTACGAAGTGCTGGAAGGATGGAATAGCTTCCTCTGGGGGAGCCATGATGGATCAAGCACGCCCCTTCTTTATGTAGATGGCTTCAACTTCCCTGATAAAAAAGCGCGCTTTGCACTGGCTGACTGGGTGGAACCTCATAAATTCCCGGAAGAATATGACCTTCATATCAATAATGGACGCATGCTGGAGCATTTCCATGAAGGCAATATGACGAACAAGTCCAATGGAATCCAATCGAAAGTACCTGATATTTTCGTCGAGGTTTCACCAGAACTTGCCAAAGAACGTAAAGTCAGTGATGGCGGACTCGTTCGCTTGGTGTCTCCATTCGGGGCCGTTAAGTTAAAAGCATTGATCACAGACCGTGTTAAAAATAATGAGCTATTTTTACCGATGAACTCCGTCGATAAAGACTCTGCCATTAACTTCCTGACCGGTCCCATCTATGATCGACGCACAAGCACGCCTGCTTACAAACAGACGATGGTCCGCATGGAAGTATTAAGCGCAAGCGGAGACATTCCATTACCGGGTACCAATCCACGGAACAAAAAACGTCATCCTCAAAATGGTGTCGAGGTTGAACGTAAGTGGGCCCGTCCAGGGTATGTTCACTTAACAGATAATTAAACAAGGAGGGTGAAGATCATGGCAGCTCCTATAACGGAAATCCATAATCCCATTACTGAGGAAGAGATAAAGCTACAAAAACTGGAGGAACTGAAAACGCTGATCACCGATAATGAAGATGCCTTGAACAATATGTTTAAAATCGTCAATGAACTGAATGACTCGGGAGTATTCGAAGCCGCGACCTCCATGCTTCAAGGAAAAGAACAAATAGCGAAAATCGCACTTCAACAAATCACAAGGCAACCTGTAACAAACCTGATCAATACCCTTATGGGTGCAACAGGAGCCTTGATGAACGCCGATGCCGCACAATCCACGAAACTGCTGAACAGTGCACTTGCAGGAATCGATGAAGGAAACAAATTCCTTCAGGCCGATAAGAAGATCGGTGTTCTGGAATTAATGAAAACATTGAATGACCCAGACATAAACAGGGCGATCGGCTTTGGCGTCCACTTCCTCAAGGGAATGGGCAAGGAATTAAAAGAATAGAAACGGAACAAAGACTCAAGAGAAGCTTCTTTCGAGTCTTTTTCTATCATAGGGCTCTTAGTTCCTGCAAAAAATGCTGAAAGTGCAGCGGTGGATAAGATTAGCATTGGAGTGGATGTGTAATGAATCAAGAAGAAAAAATTAAGGGCAAAAGAATTACATCTAGGCTCAGTAAAAATTTTCAAAATGTTGACTGTAAATATAAAGAAATGAGTTAAAGTCATTAATCAAAATACAGGCTGTACACCCTCCCCTTATTCGCACCACTGCTTGTCAGATTCAATGATTGCAAGATCCTCGTTGCACTGGAAGAAGAGGAAATGTTTAAAAAGTTCCTCAACTGCCGATTCGTTATGGTCGAGCCTAATAGATAAAAATAATCTCGTAAAGCCGGGATATGTGCTTTTTTACTGGAGAGTTGGCATTGATTGCAAAGCCATGTGCCATGCCTTCTAAATAATTTATTGCCCTTACAATTCTCACAAATCACTCCTTTAATTAGGTCCTTTTCGGTAAGATTGTATCGTTCCAGAATGGAAAAGTCCGCATCGATGTGGTGTTTATTCATTACGCGAATTGCTTTCTTCAAATCTTTCTCACTAAAACTGGATTCTGTTATGGAATGCTCCATTTGATTAATTTTAGCTGGAAGTGCATCGCGATGGATAACTTTATAGTGGAGTTCATGGTTTTCAAGAGCTGTACGGATGATGGTTTGGGGATTACTGATGACAATCAATGAAAGGATGGGCAGTGAGGGAAAACCGTTTTTCAAGAACCAATTGGTCAATTGTGATTCCTGGCGGCTGACTTGTATGATGGGATCTGGAAAGGCCGTTTCTTTTCCTTCTATCGTTCGAATGAGCTGATTGAAATACGGATCAAAATAGATCGACCCTGCAATGTTCTTCACTTCAATGATAAGCGCATATTTCCTGGAGATTAATAAGGTATCCAGCTGAAAAAATCGGGATTGATCCTGCAGCCTTAAATCGTGGAAGATGAAATAGCTTTTCGGTTCAAGAAAGCTTAATGGAAAATCAATGGAACATTCCCCTTTATAGCCCGCTTCCCTTTTTTTGAGATCGTTCATGATTAAGGGAACTTTAAGGTGATTCGGAGGAAGCCTGCACGCTAATGCACGTAATTTGCGGACGGGAAGAGGAACTTTTCGTTTTTTTACAATCAATTTCATCGCTCCAATCCTATTTTCTTCAAAAGGATTCTACAGCAAATGATGGAAATTGTACAGTTTATCTGCGAAATCGGGAATATATCTTCGAAATTGGAGATATATCAACGAAAAATCCTGATATATCTGCGAATTATTCGATTTATCGATTTTTCGACAAAAACGACGAAAAAAAACCAAATAAAAAACCACCAATATATGTATTGGTGGAGACGGTGGGAGTCGAACCCACGTCCAGACATAACGGCACTTAAGCTTCTACGAGTGTAGTCGATATATTCGCATTTCGCGAACTCATTAGCCTATCGACAGGCGGCAGAGCAGCTAGTCTGATTGGTCTCTTCCTTCATCCTCAGACGGTGGATTCCGGCGTATCCCACTTAGAGTGAGTCCCTTACCCTACCACGTGGGCCATGGAGGGAGGAACAGCTATCGACTGTTATTAAGCAGCGAAAGCTAGGTTGTTGTTTTGTTTGCCAGTTATAGGCGTTGACGTTTTAACGAGGCCGATCCCCTCGACTCGCAACTTAAGCTCGAACTATCCCTGTCGAATCCGTAACGTCCCCATGATATAAATGGAGCGTACGAGAGAAGAATAGTCAGCAAGTTGGCTGATATTCAATTGTCATCGGTACAGGATTAATTATAACAGATTGGTTCAAAAAATCAATTGTAAGGTCTTGGCAGTTTTACATCTTCTGACGATCACGGAAAGCACGTTCAATATCACGCTTCGCTTCCTTCTTCTTCAGGTCATCACGCTTATCATATTGTTTCTTCCCTTTTCCAAGTCCGATTAAAACTTTGGCAAAGCCATTCTTTAAATACATTTTCAACGGGACGATGGTGTAACCTGTTACCTTTGTTTCCCCGATCAGTTTACTGATTTCTTTCTTATGCAAAAGAAGCTTCCGTGTCCGTAACGGATCATGGTTAAACTGGTTTCCCTGCTCATAAGGGCTGACATGCATATTATGAAGATAAACTTCACCATTTTCTATTTTAGCGAAGGCATCCTTCAAATTCACTCGGGCCGCACGGATTGCTTTGATTTCGGTCCCTTTTAAAACGATTCCTGCTTCAAACGTTTGTTCAATAAAGAAATCATGATACGCTTTTTTATTTTGTGCTAGTTGTTTACCTGAGCCTTTTGGCATCTAACTCTCCCCTTTTTTACATCCAATCGCGGCGAGAGGATGGAATGATCATCCCCCCGCCTGAATCTTTATCTCTTTTTAGGTTTTCTCTTGCGCTTGGCAGCTGGCGCATTTTCAAAGAATTTTTTCTTCTTTTTCGATTTTCTTCCAGAAGAAGTCGAATCTCCATTACGGTCGCCGCCTTTTCCTTCCTTACGTCCCCCACTGCCGCCTCGGCCGCGTTTGCGTTCACCTGAATTGGCTTTGAATATTTTCTTCTCGCCGGATGGACGCGGACGGCTTACCTTCATGCCGATAATTTCAAAATCGATGGCGCGTTCCTCTTTATTGACGTTGGAAACCCGTACGTCGATTTCATCGCCAATCCGGAACACATTACCGGTACGTTCCCCGATCATTGCTAGCTGACGCTCATCGAAGCGATAATAATCATCCGTCATGAAGCTGACATGGACAAGTCCTTCAATCGTGTTCGGCAGCTCGACGAACATCCCAAAATTGGTGACTGAACCAATGATCCCGGTATATTCCTCGCCGATTTTATCCAGCATGTATTCCGCTTTTTTCAGATCATCCGTTTCCCGCTCGGCATCGACTGAGCGACGTTCACGTTTCGATGTATGATCGGCAATCTCAGGTAAATTGGCATTCCATTTCTCCTTCGTAGCTTCATCCATTTTACCTTCCACCAAGTAGGTCCTGATCAGCCTGTGCACGATCAAATCCGGGTAACGGCGAATCGGCGATGTGAAATGTGTATAAAACTCAGCAGATAAACCAAAGTGGCCTAAGCTCTCCGGATCATATTTCGCCTGTTGCATGGAACGAAGCATGACGGTGGATATGACCGTTTCTTCCGGCTTACCGGCAACCGCCTCAATGATTTCCTGTAACGCCTTAGGATGGACGTCATTGGCCGATCCCCTTACAATGTATCCGAAGTTCGTAATGAATTCGAAGAATCGCTGCAGTTTTTCCGGCTTTGGATCTTCATGAATACGGTAAATGAACGGTAGGTCAAGACGGTGGAAATGCTCAGCAACGGTTTCATTAGCTGCAAGCATGAACTCTTCAATCAGCTTTTCCGCAACCGACCTTTCACGTAAAACCACATCAGTCGGATGGCCCTCTTCATCAACGATGACTCTTGCTTCATTGAAATCAAAGTCGATTGCACCGCGGTTCATCCGGTTCTTGCGAAGGATGGCCGCTAGCTTCTCCATGTCCTGGAACATCGGCACCAACGCTTCATAGCGTTCAAGCTGTTCTTCATCTTTATCGACAAGGATTTTGTTCACATTGCCATATGTCATACGTTCCGTCGTCTTAATGACACTTTCAAAAATATCATGGTTGACGACTTTGCCATCCGGCGTGATTTCCATTTCACATGAGAGTGTAAAACGATCGACTTGTGGGTTCAAGGAACAAATGCCATTCGATAAACGATGCGGGATCATCGGGATGACCCTGTCCACCAAATACACGCTCGTCCCTCTTTCCAGGGCTTCCTTATCGATTGGAGAACCTTCCTTCACGTAATGACTGACATCAGCAATATGAACGCCCAGCTTGTAATTGCCATTCTCAAGCTTGGAAACAGTGACGGCATCATCCAGATCCTTTGCATCCGCTCCATCAATCGTAACCAAAACATCATTACGCAAGTCCCTGCGGTTGCCAATTTCACTTTCTTGAATGGTATCGGAAACGGCATTGGCCTGCTCCATGACGTCATCCGGGAACTCCATCGGCAAACCATACTTATGGATCACGGAAAGAATATCCACACCAGGATCATTTTTATGGCCAAGAATCTCAATGACTTCACCTTCGGCACTTATGCGTCCCTCAGGATAAGAAGTAAGCTTGACGACAACCTTATGTCCCTCTACCGCTCCATGTGAAGCATGCTGTGGAATGAAGATATCGTTTGCGATCTTTTTATCATCAGGGATGACGAAACCAAAACTTTTACTTTCGGAGTATGTACCGACAACTTGTGTAATTCCGCGTTCAAGTATTCTGATGACCGTGCCTTCTTGCCTTGAGCCCGATGTTTCCGAAGATACCCGTACCATGACGACATCTCCATGCATCGCTGTGCCCGTTTCATTTGGCGGAATGAAAATATCATCCATTCCCGGGTTGTCTTCAGGTGTGACAAAGGCAAACCCCTTTGCGTGCCCCGTTAATTTACCGCGGAACAAATTCATTTTTTGCGGCAGGCCGTAACGATTGCTCCTCGTTCTGACCACCAATCCCTTTTCTTCCATTTTTACTAAAGCCTTAACGAAATTCTTGAAATCTGCCGAGTCTTCGATTTTCAAAGCCTCTTCCAGTTCTTGTACCGTTAGCGGCTTATACGCTTCATCCGTCATGTATGTCAGAAGCTTATTAATATGTTCTTGAATGTTATCTTCCATGAAAACCCTCCTATTCAGGGTATATTTTTGTTATTCAGACCAATCCAGGCTCTCTAAAAATTCCAATACATCTTCATGCAGCTCGTCTTTTTCTTTATCAAGGGTTATGACATGACCGGATTCTTCATACCACTTGATTTTTTTGACCGGTGATTCTACGGAATCAATAATAATATCGGCACTTTTTGGATTGATAACATCATCATGCCGGCCCTGCACGACAAATGTCGGAGCATAAATAAGATCGACGTGCTCCCGTACATCCGTTATCAATTCCTGAAGGGCTTTCAATGTATTCATCGGTTTATCGGCAAGGAGGTCCATTTCAAGCTCTATTTGCTCTTGAGTTTTTCCTTCATACTTCTTAAATTCTCTGGCGTACTCCAATACTCCTTTAAACATCATTTCTTCACTTTTGATATACATAGGCGCACACATTGTTACGATACCCTTTATAGGTACAGTGTAACCTAATTTAAGAGAAAATACGCCTCCTAATGAGAGTCCGGCAACAGCAATTTCTTCATGACCTTTGCTTTTCAGGAAATCATAGCCCATCATGACATCTTTCCACCAATCTTCCGGACCTGTTTTCACCAGCTCCTCTGGGGGAACGCCATGCCCTTCATAGTGCGGGGCATGGCAGGTGTATCCCTGTTTCTCCAAGTAACGGCCCAGCATCCGTACATCCGCTGAATTCCCCGTGAACCCATGTAAAAGTAAGACAGCCCTTTTTCCGCCTTCAAAAGTAAAGGGCTGCTGCAGCTTGATTTTCATGACCTTAAACTCCTTTATCAGTAAATAGAATTTTAAAAAATCCCTATCCTATAATTAAGTACTAAAATCACTATATCTATTCATGCAACTATTGTGCAAAGAAAAAAGCCTAGCTATTTAGCTAGACTCATTTTTGATCCATTACACATCAAAGTATGCAACAAGTAAAGTTAAAGCAAAGAATAGAATCGCCAATACTATTGTCGCACGATGTAAAACCAGGTCCAAACCGCGTGCCTTTTGCTTTCCGAATAACTGCTCAGCACCGCCGGCAATCGCACCTGATAAACCTGCACTCTTACCTGATTGAAGCAATACCGTCACAATGAGGGCGATACTGACAATCACTAAAAGCGTTATGAGAAATGCATGCATGCAATTACACCTCCTGAAGAACCAATAAACAATTACTTTAACTTTACCACACCCAATAAATATCCACAATCTTTGTTATACTATGATGGTAAGAATTCCTAAAAACCCATAGTCATTTATTTTCTTTTTGAATCAAAGTTTGAGATAATTTGCATAAATAGAGAAAGAGGTGTCAACATGTTTAAGTCCATACTACGGATTCTTGATCTCCTGACCATCCTATTCTCGGCGGTTGCCGGCTATTCTTTATGGGCAGGCGGAAGCAATTTCATCAGCGTCCTATTAATCATCCTATCACCGCTTCTATTGCTGCTGGCAAAGTATCACGGAAATCGATACTTATTATTTGCTGCATATATCACGACAACCGTTTATTTTACTGCTATTATTTATAATGGACTTTCCAATAGCGGTATCGACTTTTTCCAATCAAGCTTCCATGTCCTCCTGATCGGGGCAGCAGCTGCCTTGCTGAGCGTCATAGCGGCGGTCATTGGGTTCGGGACCAATACCCTTACGATTCTTTGGTTATCGCTTCATGCCCTCGTCACATTCGAGACAATCAGGATGTCATCCGGTTTCCTTTCGAGCTTTTGGTCTGATCCCGTCGTGGAAACCGCAATCCGTAACGATTATCCATTTTTACTGATGGTCGTCTGGATTGGCTTATTTCTTGATAAATATCAAAGTGAATTAACAAGGGATTACTTATCACGATAATTTTCAAAACTACTTTTATTGGAAATCTTATATTAAAAGCAAGGGGCCTTTCATATGTTAAAACCTATATTTGCAGCAACCGCTCTATCATCTTTCATTCTGATGGCTGGCTGTTCATCCGACCTGACAAGCGAGCATGAAAAAGAGCAAAAAGAAGAACAACCGAGCTCCCAGGAGACTGAGAAGGAGACTGAGACCGACAAGAATAATGATTCAAAAGAATCGGCCCAACGCCAGGTGGAAGTTGATGAAACGGCTAAACCCGGACAGGCTGGCCTTCAGACATTAGCCCATCCGGAAGGCATTCCTGTACTTGTCAATAAACAATACAGCCTGCCTGAAGATTACAAACCTGCTGACCTCATCTACCCAAAAGTGGATTTCATCTTTGAAGATAAAATTGAAAAAAGAATGATGCGAGAGGAAGCGGGAAAGGCACTTGAATTAATGTTCCAAGCTGCCGAAAAAGAAAACATGCACTTTGCCGGCGTTTCCGCTTACCGCTCTCACCAAAGACAGATCGAGGTCTTTAATAACTATGTGGCTAAGGACGGGGAAGAAAAGGCGAAAACCTACAGTGCAATGCCTGGGACAAGCGAGCATGAAACGGGCCTGGCGATTGATGTCACGACCCACGATGGGGCATGCGCTGCCCAAGACTGCTTCGGTGATACGAATGAAGCGGCCTGGCTTGCTGAACATGCACATGAATACGGATTTATCATCCGTTACCCTGAAGGCAAGGAAAACATCACGGGTTATAAATACGAACCATGGCATATCCGCTATGTTGGTGTCGCTACCGCAACTGAAATCTTTGAAGCGAAGATTACATTAGAAGAATACTATAATGCCGTACCAGTGGAAGCTGTATCGAATAAATAAAAAAAGGTGCCCGGATGCGGCACCTTTTTTTATATTAATCAAACGTTTGATTAAATGGTCTTATCTATCTTGAATCCAGCTGGAATCATGTCTAAGATGTAACAATCCCCATCTTTTCTAAAAGAGAATGATGTAACTTTAAGGTTTAATAACAGTTCGAAATGAACCGGAGGGGACTGTACTTTCATAGTCACTTTCGCTGACTTCATAAGGTTTGGGTAAAGCAATAACCTGAAAATTCGAATCATGCTTTACCTTTGGAAGCTTATATTCAAACACTTTTCTTTCACCGGGGTTAACTGCCACATTTCCTACTAACTGATCATTTTCCAACGGAATCTGCTGCCATTGATTTAATGCAATGATATTGTAATTTTCCTTTTTTTCACCAACATTCCCAACAGATATGAAAACATGTTCACCACTTCTTGCTGCAGACAGGATATTCAGTTCCTCTTTTTGCTTGCTGACAAATATGGTATCGTTTGGGCCTTTTTTAATCGTGTCATCTGGAATTAAACCAGCAGCTGCTTTTGGATTGTCCCCGTTGCTCTTAACCATATAACGCATAGGTAACACTTCTTGCAATGTATGCATTCTTGATATATCTAATTTATCTATTAAATAATTTGGTTTTTTAATTATAAGATAATCTATTTCTTTTGTACTATTGTTAGTGGTAACACTCAGATTAAACTCGATACTTTTATTTGGCTTGGCATTAAAAGTATAAACACTGTATTGCTTTCCTTCAACTGTGAAGGGTGTTTGTTCAAAGTTACTAAGGACTATTAAGGCATATTCTCTTTCCACTTCTATAAAATTTGAGAGAGAAAGAGTATACTCGAGCTTATTATTTTTCGGTTCTAGAGCACTTCCATTATTCATTACTTTTCCATCCACATCTAACAAGCCGTAGGAGATGGTATTGGAGCCTTCCTTAAAACTAGGCTGTACACCTTTTGTGTTTTCATCAGACATTTTATTGTAAAAAATCCATCCTGAGATTCCAATCAATAAAAGGGACATTGCTATCAAAAGCTGTTTTTTCATATCATCATTGCTCCTAAATAAAGTTAAGGCTAACATCAGTTAGCCTTAACTTTTCTTATATTTAAAATTTATCCTTAGTTTCATGTACTACTGTTTTATAACTCTTCTTTACATAAGTATGATTGCCAAAAGCAGTTGCAGGAATATTATTAGATTTATCAGTATAGGTAGCTCCAGCATATGTTGAATTTTTCTGAGAATCTGTTTTTTGTCCTTTTAATCCTCCCTTACTGCTATATACCCTAACTTTAGCAGAGATAGTATCTTCTTTTACTGCTGCTGATGAAGTAGCGGTTGCGCTTGGAGAACCAAATATTGGATTTCTCGCCTTTACTTTGGAACTACATTTAATTTTTTTACCTGATGTTTCACCTGAAATGCCTGAGGTTAGGCTGCTGACTTCTGATAAACTAGATATGTTAGTAACGGTCGTTTCTGATTCTATTTCTGCTGCAATTGTACTATTTCCAATTGATAAACTAGCAAAAACTGTACCCACGACAAATAATTTCTTAAGCAAAATTATTTTTCATCTCCTTTAATATGTAATAGTAGTTTCATCAACCTATACTCGGTTTATGAAATATTTACCAATATATTTATATTATACCATTTTAACTATATATTGAAATTAAAACTTAATAGTCTTGACATATTATTGTTTTATCCATGCAAGCACATTATAGTAAAAGACTGTATCTCCCCCATATTGAATGCACACTTCCCCCTCATAAACATAAAAAAACCTCCCATTCACATTGAATGGGAGGTGAAAAGAAATTACTGTGCAGAATCCATCTTCTCGTCAGAAGCGGAATCCCAAGATAATTACTTCTTCAAGTTATAGAAAGATTTCAAGCCGCCATATACAGCCAAGTCACCAAGTTGGTCTTCGATGCGAAGAAGTTGGTTGTATTTAGCGATACGGTCCGTACGGGACATGGAACCGGTTTTGATTTGTCCTGCGTTTGTTGCAACGGCGATATCAGCGATCGTTGCATCTTCCGTTTCACCTGAACGGTGGGAAACGACTGCAGTGTAGCCTGCGCGTTTAGCCATTTCGATTGCATCAAACGTTTCGGTCAGTGTACCAATTTGGTTCACTTTGATCAGGATGGAGTTACCGATGCCTTTTTCGATGCCTTCAGCCAATTTTTTCGTGTTCGTTACGAAAAGATCGTCACCAACAAGCTGAACTTTAGAACCGATGCGTTCCGTTAGAAGCTTGTGGCCATCCCAGTCATTTTCATCCAGGCCGTCTTCGATGGAGATAATAGGGAATTCATTCACTAGCTCTTCATAGAAAGCAACCATTTCTTCGGATGTAACACCATTGCGGCCTTCGCCTGCAAGATCATATTTGCCTGTTTCTTTGTTATAGAATTCAGATGAAGCCACGTCCATGCCAAGGTAGATATCTTCGCCTGCTTTGTAGCCAGCTTTTTCAATTGCCTCGATGATGACTTGAAGCGCTTCACGGTTTGAACCAAGGTTTGGCGCAAAGCCGCCTTCATCGCCGACTGCCGTATTCAAGCCTTTGGCTGAAAGGACAGATTTCAAGGCATGGAATACTTCTGCACCCATACGAACTGCTTCTTTGAAGCTAGGAGCTCCTACAGGAAGGATCATGAATTCCTGGAAGTCAACATTGTTATCGGCATGTGATCCGCCGTTAATGATGTTCATCATTGGAGTCGGAAGTTGTTTCGCATTGAACCCACCAAGGTAACGATACAATGGTAATCCAGAAAATTCCGCAGCGGCATGGGCAGCAGCCATTGATACGCCAAGGATTGCATTGGCTCCCAAGTTACCTTTGTTTTCAGTGCCATCCAATTCAATCATAGTAAGGTCAAGGCCTGCTTGGTTCGTTACATCCAAACCGATGACAGCTTCAGCAATGATATCATTTACATTATCGACTGCTTTTTGTACCCCTTTACCCAGGTAGCGAGATTTATCCCCGTCACGAAGCTCAACCGCTTCGTGTTCTCCTGTTGAAGCACCTGATGGTACGATTGCACGTCCGAAGTATCCGGACTCTGTTTGGATTTCTACTTCTATTGTTGGGTTACCACGTGAATCTAGCACTTCGCGTGCATATACATGTTCGATGTACGGCATTATAAATCTCTCCTTTTCCTATTCACAATTTTATTTAGATAATAGGGATTCCCCTGTCATTTCAACAGGTTTTTCGACTCCAAGCAAATCAAGCATCGTTGGAGCTAAATCGCCTAAGATACCACCTGTTCTTAATGTTACCTGATTTTTAGTGATAATGACAGGAACGGGATTCGTAGTATGGGCTGTCATCGGGTTGCCTTCTAGCGTTACCACTTCATCAGCATTCCCATGGTCAGCGGTGATGATCGCTGTACCGCCTTTTGAGACGATTAAATCGACAATCCTGCCTAGGCATTCATCCACTGTTTCAATCGCTTTAATGGTAGGCTCAAGCATCCCTGAATGACCGACCATATCCGGGTTGGCAAAATTCAAGAGAATGGCATCAAAACGATCAGCCTCAATTTGTTCCACCAATGCATCCGTCACTTCATAAGCACTCATTTCCGGTTGTAAATCATATGTAGCGACTTTCGGAGAATTAATTAAAATCCTCTCTTCACCAGGAAACTTCTCTTCACGCCCGCCGCTCATGAAAAACGTCACATGCGGATATTTTTCAGTTTCGGCGATACGAAGCTGGGTAAGCTGGTTTTGGGAAAGTACTTCCCCTAATGTATTATCAAGATTTGTCGGATTAAATGCAACATATCCGTCAACTGTTTCTGAAAAATGTGTCAAGCAGACAAAATGGAGATGCTTCGGATGTCCAGGACCGCGGTCAAATGAGCGGAAATCCTCATTCGTGAACGTATTGGAAATCTGGATCGCCCGGTCTGGACGGAAGTTATAAAAGATTACGGCATCATCATCTTTAATCGTTGCCACCGGTTTACCGTCTTCCGCCGTTATGACTGAAGGTATCACGAACTCGTCGAAAATTCCATGTTCGTACGAATCCTCGACACATTCCATCGCAGAAGAGTAAGCAGGGCCATCACCATACACCATCGAACGGTAGGATTTCTCCACACGTTCCCAGCGCTTATCACGGTCCATCGAATAATATCTTCCGGAAATGGTCGCAAACTGACCAACACCGATTTCCTTCATTTTCGCTTCCGCTTCCTTAATATAACCCTGTGCCGTTTTCGGTCCGACATCACGGCCATCTAAAAATGCATGTACATATACATTTTTAACTCCTTCTTTAGCGGCCAATTTCAAAAGGGCATACATATGATCGATATGACTATGCACGCCGCCATCTGAAAGAAGACCGAAAAGATGAAGGTCCGTGCCTTTTTTCTTGGTATGGCTCATGGCATCGACCAAAGTTGGGTTTTGTGCAAACTCACCTTCACGTATTGCCAGGTTCACTCGGGTCAGGCTTTGATAAACGATCCGTCCTGCCCCGATATTCAAATGGCCCACTTCCGAGTTCCCCATTTGACCGGCAGGCAAGCCGACCGCTTCCCCGCTTGCAGTTAAATGGGAGTGCGGATACTGTTCCCAATATCGGTCAAAGTTCGGTTTTTTCGCATGAAAAACAGCATTACCCTTTTCTTCGTTACGGCAGCCAAAACCGTCTAAGATGATAAGTGCCACAGGCGACTTACTCATAGTGACCAGCCTCCAGCAATTGTAAAAATGAATCGGATTTCAAGCTAGCACCGCCAACCAATGCACCGTCTATATCAGGTTGTGCCATGTACTCTTTAATATTCTCAGGTTTTACACTGCCACCGTACTGAATGCGGATGGCTGCAGCTGCTTCATTTGAAAATTTGTCGGCAACGACTGAGCGGATATGCGCACAAACTTCATTAGCATCTTGAGCAGATGACGATTTTCCTGTTCCAATCGCCCAAATCGGCTCATATGCAATAATGGCTTGTTTCAATTGATCGTCAGATAATCCTGCTAAGCCTTTCTCAATCTGGCTGCCTACGAAATCATTCGTTTCGCCAGCTTCCCTTTGCTCAAGTGTTTCACCGCAGCAAACGATCGGGGTCAACTTGTGGGCAAAAGCGGCATGAGCTTTTTTATTAACGGCTTCATCCGTTTCATTGAACATTTCCCTGCGCTCAGAATGACCAAGTATGACGTAGGATACCCCAAGATCAGCCAAGGCGATTGGGCTGATTTCTCCTGTGAAAGCACCGTTTTCTTCAAAGTGCATGTTTTGTGCCCCGATTTTCACATCGGTTCCTTTTGCTGCTTGAACGAGCTGATCCAAAAATAAAGCTGGAGCACATACAACCGTATCGATTACATCTTGCTTCGGAATCAAATTGCTCACTTCTTCTAAAAAGGCAGTCGCTTCAGATAGTGTTTTATTCATTTTCCAGTTTCCTGCAATAATCGGTTTACGCATTTGGTTTCTCATCCCTTCTAATGTTGAAATATGTAACGGTTCAATCTTATTTATCGTTCAAGGCTACAACGCCAGGCAACTCTTTGCCTTCCATGAACTCAAGAGATGCACCGCCGCCAGTTGAAATATGGGACATCTTTTCTGCCAGTCCAAACTTTTCTGCAGCTGCGGCCGAATCCCCTCCGCCAACAATGCTGTACGTATCATTTGCTTCCGCCAAGGCTTGAGCAACGGTTCTCGTTCCATTCGCAAATTTATCGAACTCGAATACACCCATTGGTCCATTCCAAATGACAAGCTTGGAACTTTTAATTACATCCGCAAATAATTCACTTGTTTTTGGTCCGATATCAAGAGCCATTTTATCACTTGGAATAGCATCGATATCGACATTATCCGTCTCTGCATCAGGTGAAAATTCAGCAGTTACGACTGCATCGATAGGCAAGTGAAGTTTTACGCCTTTTTCTTTTGCACTTTCGATGAAAGATTTGGCCAATTCTATTTTGTCTTCTTCCAATAAAGAATTACCGATTTCATGACCTTGCGCTTTAATGAATGTGTAACCCAATCCACCACCAATGATCAAGTGATCGACTTTTTCCAAAAGGTTTTCGATAACGCCTATCTTATCCTTTACTTTTGCTCCGCCAATTATAGCTGTAAAAGGACGTTCTGGGTTGGATAGGGCTTTTCCAAGTACAGAAAGCTCTTTTTCCATCAGCAATCCAGCAACGGCCGGGAGATGGTGAGCTATCCCTTCAGTTGAAGCATGTGCACGGTGCGCAGCTCCGAATGCATCGTTAACATAAACATCAGCCAGTGCCGCAAATGACTTCGCCAATTCTTGATCGTTCTTCTCTTCTCCTGGATAGAAACGAACGTTTTCCAACAACAGGATCTCGCCATTTTGCATGTTTTCAATGATTGATTGAACGGTCTCGCCGTATGCTTCTTCTGCCTTTTGCACATCTTTGCCGCTAAGTTCGCTTAGTCTTTCCGCAACAGGTGCTAAACGCAATTCTTCTACGACTTGTCCTTTAGGACGGCCAAGATGGCTGGCTAAGATGACTTTTGCGCCTTGTTCTGTCAAATAGGAAATCGTCGGCAATGCAGCCTTGATTCTCGTATCATCCGAGATCTTTCCGTCCTGCATCGGCACGTTAAAATCAACACGGCAAAATACGCGTTTCCCCTTTAATTCAATATCTTTAATTGACTTTTTATTCATAATCCAAGAACCTCCTTAGATATTGTTATCATATTTTTGATTCTTTTAGCCAAAAAGGGAGAGGGTAAATTTCCCAACTCCCCTTTTCTCTTTTTCATTATAGTCGGTTTCCAGGAAATTATCCAAAAACAAGAAATGTAAACGCTTGACTGATTAATGACTTACTAATAATATCATCTTCTGCCAAGTTTTTTTAGAGCTGTGATAAAAAAAACCTCACCTTGGTGAGGTTTTTTTTATTATTCTAATTACAATCCTTTTTTAGCCAAATAGTCAATCAAATCAACAACACGGCTTGAATATCCTGTTTCATTATCATACCAAGATAATACTTTAACCATGTTTCCTTCCATTACCATTGTGGAAAGGGCATCGATTGTAGATGATGATGGGTTACCGTTATAGTCAGTTGATACTAGCGGAAGTTCGCTGTACTCAAGGATTCCTTTTAATTCACCTTCAGAAGCCTTTTTGAATGCTGCATTAACTTCTTCAACTGTTGTGTCTTTTTCAAGTTCAGCAACAAGGTCGACAACAGACACGTTTGGAGTAGGTACACGCATTGCCATACCATTCAATTTCCCTTTAAGTTCAGGAAGGACAAGTGCAACAGCTTTTGCTGCCCCAGTTGTTGTAGGAATGATATTCTCGGCAGCTGCACGTGCACGACGGTAATCTTTATGAGGCAAATCAAGGATTTGCTGATCATTTGTATAAGAGTGAACAGTAGTCATCATACCGCGTTTGATTCCGAATTGTTCATGAAGCACTTTAGCAAATGGAGCTAAGCAGTTCGTTGTACAAGAAGCATTGGAGATTACATGGTGGTTTGCTGCATCATATTTGTCTTCGTTTACACCCATGACGATCGTGATATCTTCATCAGATGCAGGAGCAGAGATGATTACTTTTTTCGCGCCAGCTTCTAAATGCTTAGCTGCATCCGCACGTTTTGTGAAACGTCCAGTAGATTCCACAACTACTTCTACTCCCAGTTCACCCCATGCTAATTGTGCAGGATCACGTTCAGCCAATACTTTTACTTTGTGACCATCAACAACAAGGTAATCCCCATCAACTGCTACTTTTTCATTAAGAGATCCATGAATTGTATCGTATTGAAGAAGGTGCGCTAACATATTAGCATCCGTTAAGTCGTTAATAGCAACAATCTCTACCCCAGGATTACTCAATGCTGCACGAAATACATTACGTCCAATACGTCCAAAACCATTAATACCAACTTTTACTGCCATGAAAAATTCCTCCTTTTAAGTTCGCAAATATATTAAGGGGTGTAATTCCCCTGAATTAACTCTTGTGCCGCAGCTTCATCCGTGATCAAAACGGTCGATGAAGGTGCGCCTTTCATGTAGGAACGGATAGCCTTTGCTTTAGTTTTGCCACCTGCCACAGTTATCACTCGCTTTTCAGGGCTAAGATCATCTAACTGGATGCCGACTGTCAAAACTTTATGAACAACTTTGCCGTTTTCATCGTAGTAATAACCGAATGCCTCTCCTACAGCATTTCCATCTAACAGCTTCTTTAACATTTCTGGCGAAGAATTTCTTCTCTCTGCCATCGCCATGGCATCACCGATTCCATGAATGATCATATCGGCAGACTTGATTTGGGAAATCACTTCTTTAATTGCAGGTTCCTTCTGAAATGATGCATAAACCTCACCGCTTAATTGATCGGGTACATATAACACTCTGTAGGAGGCTTGAGCCTTCTGTGCCATTTTTTCGACAATCGTATTGGCCTGATTCTGCACCGCTTCACCAATTCCCCCGCGGGCTGGGACAAATGTCAATTTCCTGGATGCTTCATCAGGTGACAACGAATTTGCCACTTCGGCCATTGTCGATCCGCCAGTAACCGCAATGATATTCTTTGAGTTCCATTCTCGTTTCATACGGTTTGCACAAGCTTTACCCAATTCTTTTTTCACCCATGGGGTTTCATCACAATTTCCTGAGACAATTATGACTTCATCCACTTGTAACAAATCCTGCAATTGCTTTTCCATTATGTCTATACCCATTACTTCACGCATTATTCCTTCTAACTTATCCAGGATTTCAATCCCTTCATCAGTCAGTGTCATGCCAGAGCTGAAGATGTTAACCAGGTTCTGACTTTTCAGAAAATCAACCTCGCCTCTAAGCGTCCGCTCTGTCAAATTAAGGCTCACGGACAGACTGCGCCTTCCAACCGGCTGCATCATTTTGATATAACGCAGGATATCATATCTTTTTTGCATAACCAAAAGGAAATCGGGCAATAATTTTCTTTGTACCTCGAGTAATGTACGCATATTTAAAACTCCTAAAAAGTTAAGTTGGACATTTAACGTCCCGCGTAGTCATTTTCTGTCCCACTTAAAACAAAAAAATATTCCTGCTACATATTTTATTCTAGCAGGAACGGAATGTTTCTTCAAATGATTTGAAAAATTATTTTTCCAAAAGCCTATTTAGAGCTGATTTATCAACGTTTCCGAACTGAACGATTTCATCTTTCCATTCAACGACAGGAATCATCAGCCCGAATCTCTCAAGCAAATCATCATCGGTATGGATATCGATTTCCTTATAGCCTATGCCTGACTCCACTTTCACTTCTTCGAGTACCTGCTTGGCTTTATCACATAACGGGCATTTATCCCTACTATATAAAACAAACGCGTTCGTTTCCAAAACCACTCATCCTTTTCAGTCATATCTTTTTCGTTTAGATGAAGAAGGGATCCCTAATTGTTCCCGGTACTTGGCAACGGTTCGGCGTGCCAGGATAATTCCATGCTCTTCCTTCAGCCGTTCTGCCAAGTCTTGATCCGAAAGCGGCTTTTGTTTATTTTCCCCATTGATGGCTGCCTGGAGGCTCTTTTTCGCTTGCATGCCCGACATATCCTCATCAAGGCCGACCGACTGTAAAGAAGTAGTGAAAAATATCCGCATCTCTATCGTGCCAAATGGTGTCTGTACGTACTTCCCCTTAACTGCCCTGCTTACTGTGGACTCATGTATGCCAAGTTCGTCTGCGATTTCTTTCATCGTCATCGGCTTCAAATAGTTCAGGCCATGATGAAAGCACGCCGGCTGTTTTTCGACGATGCACTGAATAACCTTCAATATCGTTTCTTTTCTTTGTTGGATTCCTCTGGAGATCCATTGGTATTCCTGCCACTTATCCTGGATAAACCGCTGAACTCCCTGATCCTTATGGCTCTTCATTCGGTTTAAATACCCTTTATCCACATTAAGATTGGGTGTGTTACCATCATAATTCCCGACAAGCAGCATGCCATCCCGAACTTCCACGACCACATCCGGCACTATATAAGAAGGTTTTTCCTGAAAAAAGAGTGATGCCGGACGCGGGTTCAACGTCTGGACATAATCAAAGACCTCTTGAATCTCCTTCAGTGTAACACCGATTTTCTTACTTAGGTCTTTCCAGCGCTTTTCAGCAAAATCGAGGAAATGGTTTTCTATGATCGATTCTGCCAGCAGATTCTCCCCTTCTGCTTTCACTTGAAGCAAAAGGCACTCTTGAAGATTCCTCGCTCCGATGCCATGCGGTTCGAGTTCCTGTAAAATCGAGAGACACTCTTCCAAAACGGCCGGAGATATGCCTGGGATGCATATATCATCCAGCTGAGTCCTTAAGTAACCGTTTTCATCAAGGTTATGAATTAATAGAAGCATTGCCTTTTGCTGCTCACCGGAAAACTGCTGGTGATTCACTTGGGACATGATATGCTGTTCCAGCGATATGGTATCTTCACTGATCTGTTCAATCCAATAGTTGGCATCATACGTATTTTTAAGAGTCCGTTTACCTTTTTTGCGGTCAAAAGTTGGCTGAAATAAAGAAGATGTTGGCTGATCTATTGACAGTAATGGGTTCTCCACCATTTTATTTTCTAAAAAAGCCGATAGCTCCTGCGAGGAGTATTGCAGCAATGTAATAGCTTGCATGAGCTCCTGGGTCATTGCCATCTTTAATGTTTGCTGTTGAAAAAGTCCTGCTTTCATATTCATACTCATCGATTCATCCCTCCCCCACTCCATTTTACATTATCAGGAGAAAATTCTACACAAAAACCCATGAAAACGCTTACGATTTTTTTCTGAATAGTTTATTTGTTTTAAATACTATATGTTAGAAACGCAAATTTAACAACTACTTTTATTGAAAAATCACCATTTTTCAATAGTGTGGGCGAATATTTTCAAGACAGGACCGACATTACAGGATTCGATGGAATATTACGGAAAATGAGCAAATTCGGCAAAAATTTTAACTCTCCTAAAAATGACCAATAAAAAATCCCCCACTTTATTAAGCAGAAGATTGGTAATGCCCTCGGCAGGAATCGAACCTGCATTTCAAGCTTCGGAGGCTTGCGTTCTATCCGTTGCACTACGAGGGCGTAATAGAAAATATGTTTTCAACAGACTTCATTATATGATAGAATTCCCTCCTTTGCAAGGGTTATCAGGTTTAAAACTTTATCATTTGGGTATTATGGGTAATGTGGAAATTCATCCCTGTGCGGCATAATATATAAAACATTCTATCAGGAAGGAGCCTTAGCCAGAAAATTGTCGAACAAATTATCCATAATAGGGTTTGTTTTGTTTGACCTAAATTGACCAAAAAGTGTATCATACATACATAAAGAATTTAAATGATTCTCTTAATCGAAGGAGGAAATGAACATGAATTTAATTCCTACAGTTATCGAACAAACAAGTCGTGGGGAGCGTGCCTACGATATTTACTCCCGTTTATTAAAAGACAGGATCATTATGCTAGGAAGTGCAATTGACGATAATGTTTCCAACTCCATTGTTGCTCAATTACTATTTTTAGAAGCGGAAAATCCTGAAAAAGATATCACTCTATACATCAACAGCCCTGGCGGAAGCATCACTTCCGGTATGGCCATTTACGATACTATGCAATATATCAAACCTAATGTTTCGACAGTATGCATCGGTATGGCCGCTTCCATGGGTGCTTTCCTATTGGCCGCTGGCGAAAAAGGCAAACGTTATGCATTGCCAAACAGTGAAGTCATGATTCACCAACCACTTGGAGGAGCTCAAGGTCAAGCTACGGAAATTGAAATTGCTGCCCGCCGTATCCTTCACTTGAAAGATAAACTGAACCAAATCTTGGCAGAACGTACGGGACAACCTATCGAAGTCCTTCAAAGAGATACGGAACGTGATAACTTCATGACTTCCGAAAGAGCTCTTGAATATGGCTTGATTGACAAAGTCATCACGCGCAGCGTTCTTGATGATAAAAACTCTAAGTAATCCTGCAACAAAAGAAAGGCTCCGGACATCGCCATAAGCGACTTCCGGAGCCTTTTTTTCCATGATAAAAGAAAAGGATGCACATTTAGGCATCCCCTTTTTTAACCCTCTTGCTGAACGAACTCTTCCAATGCTTCTAATGCTTCTTTTTCATCGCGTCCTTCGATGATTAACTTCACGGACACACCAGAACTGATGGCAAGGCTCATTAATCCCATTATACTTTTTGCATTCACTTTCTTTCCTTCTTTTTCAAGAAAAACATCTGAATGAAAGCGGTTAGCTTCTTGTACAAAAAGAGCCGCCGGCCGAGCTTGCAAACCCGTTTTCAATTTTACCTCAACTTGTTTCTCCACCATCTTGATCTCCCCTGTTAGCTTTATTTTTTCGCAGCAATAGCCTCTCCCCCACGGAGCCTGTCAGCTATTTCATCAATCTTTCGCAATCGGTGATTAATCCCGGACTTACTGATGGTTCCCCCAGATACCATTTCCCCAAGTTCCTTTAAGGTTATATCCTGAAACGCTATCCTAAGCTCCGCAATTTCCCGAAGCTTATCCGGTAAAATGCTAAGTCCTACCGTATCCTCGATATAATGGATATTTTCAACCTGTCGCAATGATGCCCCGATCGTTTTGTTCAAATTGGCTGTTTCACAATTCACAAGCCGATTCACTGAATTACGCATATCACGGACAATCCGTACATCCTCGAACCTTAATAAAGCTGAATGGGCGCCAACTATACTTAAAAACTCGGCAATCTTTTCGGCTTCTTTCAAATAAATGATGTACCCCTTCTTGCGTTCAAGTGTCTTGGCCTTCAAGCCAAACTTATTCATTAGCTCACAAAGTGCATCATTGTGCTCTTTATAAAGTGAGAAAATCTCAAGGTGATAGGAAGACGTTTCCGGATTGTTTACCGAACCCCCTGCAAGAAATGCACCTCTTAGATAAGAACGCTTACAGCATTTCTTCCCAACAATAGTATCGGATATATCATGGAGAATTTCAAAGCCATCGCCTAAAATTTCCAAATCGGTTAAAACCCGCTGCCCTCCGGATGACATCCTGACAATATATACATTGTTCTTTTTAAGCTTCATCTTCTTACGGACCAACAGCTCGACCTGGACCTCATAACTTTTTTTAAGCAGCGTATAAATCCTTCTGGCAATCGCAGCATTCTCAGTTTGAATATCCACAACAAGCTTCCGATTAGAAAATGAAAGGGATCCGTTCATCCGGATAAGCGCACACAATTCCGCTTTACCGCAGCAATCCTTTCCCTCTAATGTTGTAAGCTCTTTTTTCGTTTCTGAAGCAAAAGACATCCATTTCACCCCCAATCGAACGCAGGTAATCTATTTTTATCAATCAAAAAGCCGTCCCCGCTTATATCTACGGTTCTATGTGGCTTTTTGTTTCATTTACAAGCATATTATAAAGCAAATCCGCCACTTTTTTCGTATCATGGCGTATTACATTCCCTTCATAGCTGAAAATGCGTTCTTGTATGATTTCAAGACCCATCATTTTTAAGCTTTCCACATCATACATGACCGGTTTGGCATATTCAGCTTGATAGCGCTGCTGAATCTCGGTTGGTATTTCCTCATTATTAACAAGTATCCTGTCAATATATGCATTTCCCATATGGTCATATATCGCTTTTATATGATCACTCGCGCTATAATCCAGAGTCTCGCCGGCTTGTGTCATCAAATTGCAAATGTACACCTTCTTCGCCTTGGAACGGGCAACCTCTTCTCCTAAACCAGGGACAAGTAAGTTAGGCAGAATGCTAGTATATAGGCTTCCTGGACCTATGACTATAAGATCTGCCTGCTTGATTTCCTGGAGGGTTTCACTAAGCGGCTTTATATGATGAGGAGACAGGAACACTTTTTTTATTTTCTTTCCTGAGAAGGGAATCTTGGACTCTCCTGTAACAATCGTGCCGTCATCCATCTCTGCATGGAGAACCACACTTTGATTCGCAGCCGGAAGCACTTTACCGCGGACATTAAGGAATTTACTCATTTCCTGGATCGCATGGACGAAATCCCCGGTCAGCGAAGTCATTGCCGCAAGTATCAAATTCCCCAGCGAATGCCCGGACAACTCATTTTTACTTTGAAAGCGATGCTGAAACATTTGTTCAACAAGGGGCTCTACATCCGATAACGCAGCCAGCACGTTACGAATATCACCCGGAGCGGGAATA
The DNA here is from genome assembly GCF_046715815.1 of Peribacillus sp. S4. Taxonomy (NCBI): domain Bacteria; kingdom Bacillati; phylum Bacillota; class Bacilli; order Caryophanales; family Bacillaceae; genus Peribacillus; species Peribacillus sp. S4. Next base: position 5,247,282 of record NZ_CP175708.1, read on the forward strand.
TCCATATCTTCGCGAAGGCGGCCTGAACTTCCACCATCATCAGCTACCGTTACGATTGCCGTTATATCCACCGGATGCTTCTTTAACCCTCTCAACAAAACAGGAAGGCCGGTTCCTCCACCGATGATCACAACCTTAGGCTGTTTCTTTTTATCTAACATCTGCTTTCCCCTTACTTTTTTCGATATCGCGATGTGATACTTGAACCCTGTAATCCTTTTTGAAGTGGTTTGAAATATACTCCGTCAATGCTACAGAACGATGCTGGCCGCCTGTACACCCAATCGCAACAACAAGCTGTGCTTTCCCTTCACGTTTATAATACGGAAGCATGAAAGCGAGCAGATCGGTCACTTTTTCCAAGAATTTTTGCGTTTCACTCCATTTTAAAACGTAACTAGACACTTCCTGTTCCAATCCAGTCCTTTGCCTCATATGGTCAATATAATATGGATTTGGCAGGAACCGTACATCAAACACAAGGTCGGCATCTATCGGCAGACCATGCTTGAACCCGAACGACATGACATTGACTGTAAAACCGACACTTTTATCAGCAGAAAACTCCGAAGCGATTTTCTCCCTCAATTCGCGCGGTTTCAGTTGGGAAGTATTAAAGATCAACTGGGCCCTTCCCTTCAATTCGTCCAAAAGTTCCCGTTCCATTTTAATGCCTTCCAATGGCCGGCCTAATGGAGCAAGGGGATGGGTCCTTCTCGTTTCCTTATATCTGCGTACCAAGGAATCATCATCAGCTTCAAGAAAAAGGATTCTTGGTGATACTGCAGCTGCATCCGATAAATTATCCAGTGCAAGAAACAAGGAATCAAAAAATTCCCTTCCCCTTAAATCCATGACAAGAGCCACTTTATTCATCTTATTCCCGGAGTCCTTCATTAACTCCAAAAACTTTGGCAACAGCGTGGGCGGCAAATTATCGACGCAAAAAAAGCCGAGGTCTTCAAAACTTTGAACCGCCACTGTCTTACCTGCTCCGGACATTCCGGTAATGATGACCAATTGCGTTTCACTCATCTGCCCTGTACTCATAGTTTCTCCGCCCCCATGTATAGCAATCTTTTTTATCTCTAAAAATTAACCTGGATCCAACCGGTAAGAAAGCAGCTTGAACTCAGGCGTATAGGTAAAGGTTCCATAGATGATCCCACTGCCATGAACCATATAATCCAGGATGTGAAAATCACCTTCAGCCATCATCAGCTTTTTAACATCTTCAACCGGATGCCAGCTAAGTTCCCCTTCTTCACAAACATCCACATTTATACCATCGGAATCCGTTGCAAAGAAAGTGAACATCATCCATTCTGATAAAACTTTATCTCCGTCCTTCATGATGAAGGTGAAAATACCTTTGATGGAAGGGTTTTTTAAATAAACGCCCGTTTCTTCGCGATATTCCCTAATGCAAGCATCGCGAACAGATTCCCCAGGTTCCATCTTGCCGCCTGGAGCTACCCACCATCCGCGTCTAGGCTTTTTCAATAAGAGGATTTGGTTATCTCTGATCAATACACAGTTTGTGACACGTTGCACGTTCTTCACCTCGATTGGCTCTGCTCGACTAATAGAAACCTTCACCCTTCGTGTTGAAGAGATTCAGTTTATATCCTTAAACCGCCGCAAGATATCCATTTGGCGATCTACAAATGCTAATAGTTCAAACAAGTTGTATTTTTCATCTTCTTACCATTATGAAAGATATATATATGTTTAGTATATCTTATCATTATACTATTTTTAAAATAAGCTAACAATAAAGTAAACTTCCTGCATTGGGGGAATCTTCAATCGCAAGGAATCACATAGGTAAGCCTTTATCCTGCTTACCTCCTATTCTTCTCCACTTTCGCTTCCTAAATGCAAAGGAACGACTTGTTTCACATTAAAAACCGCTGGGTACATCCTAAAAATTGGAACTAAAGATATAGTCTCAAAGCAGGAAAACAAAAAAAAGACACAGAAACTTATTCTGTGTCCTTAAACGTTTATAATTAAAGGGGGTCAACTTCTACCCCCTACTATACCGAATCATTATTTCACGCATGTTACAACATCGTTAAAACGGAATTACGATTGTATATTCTTGTGAAATCAAGCCTTTGGCTGCAATTTTTCTTGAAGTTCCTCAACAAAATGCTGAGCGGATTGGGCGGCAATGCTTCCATCGCCTGTAGCTGTAACGATTTGGCGCAATGTTTTTTCACGAACATCACCTGCAGCGAAAATACCAGGTACACGTGTTTCCATCCGATCATTCGTTTCAATATAGCCTGTTGAGTTCAAGATGCCCAAGTTTTCAAATGGTTTCGTTAGCGGAAGCATTCCGATATAAATGAATACACCGTCTGCGTCCATCACTGTCTCTTCTCCGTTTTCAGTGGAAACTAGTGTGACACCGCCGACCTTGCCGCCTTTTTCATTGATTTCCTTCAAAGTGTGATTCCAGATGAAGTTAATTTTCTCATTGGCAAATGCACGATCTTGAAGAATCTTTTGAGCACGAAGTTCGTCACGTCTGTGAACGATCGTCACTTTCGAAGCAAAGCGGGTTAAGTACACACCCTCTTCAACAGCAGAGTCTCCGCCGCCGATAACGAACAGTTCTTTTTGCTTGAAGAATGCACCATCACAAACTGCACAATACGATACACCGCGGCCGCCCAATTCTTTTTCGCCAGGAACGCCGATTTTCTTGTATTCGGCACCAGATGAAATGATGATTGAACGTGCTTTGAATTCCTTTGAACCGGCTTTGATCGTTTTATACTCTTCACCGTCGATGATTTCCTTAACATCCCCATAGGCATACTCCGCACCGAATTTCTTTGCATGGTCAAACATTTTCGTTGAAAGTTCAGGTCCGAGTATAGTGTCGAATCCAGGATAATTTTCAACTTCCTCCGTATTGGCCATTTGCCCGCCCGGTACCCCGCGTTCTAACATCAATGTTGAAAGGTTCGCACGTGATGTATAGACAGCCGCCGTCATCCCTGCAGGACCAGCTCCAATAATAACAACGTCATAAATTTTTTCAGACATGTTTTCACTCCTCCATATTCCATTACAAATGGAACCTTCACTACGGTTAGTGTTCCCTACCTATTATCCTATATAACAAATAATTTTTCGTCCAAATATCTGCTCATCCGAGTAAGTTTTGAACCAGCTTCACGTACTTAGATAAGGTGGACACCGAAATGAAATGTTTGTCTGCAATTGCCTGTTTGCTCGCCTTCTCACTTTTAAGCTGAATCCACACGTACTCCACCGCAGATGCCCATCCTGCAGGATTATTTAGCTTCTGCTCGGATTTCACCGCTTCTATGAAAACGGAAAACCACATTAAATAGAGCCCGGCTTCATTTAATTGTATCGGTTGGAAATGCTGATATAATAACTCAGCTGTGCGATCGGCAAAATCAATCGGTGTTAATTGGCGATCTTTAGCAGGACCTTGAACAAGTTCGGCATAATCACGTTCCAATTCAGTGAAATTCTGGTTTAGGTTGAGGACCTGGTTTTTCAATAGCTTCTGTTTATGAACCGAATGTTTCAGAAGGAAAATGGCAAAAAGCCTTTCTTCGATGAATTCACTTTCCAGCCTTTTTATAATAGAAGGAAAATGATGTTCAAAACCATCTGAAGTTGCATTCATATCTCCCCAAGGCTCCATGCCTTCCTTTTCCGGATTCATTTCCACGACCTTTTTCCATGCCTTTTTGGCAGCCTGTTCGTGGCCTAAGTGGTAAGCGGAAATGGTAAGCCAATAGTAGAAGGTTCCATCTCCTTCGAACCCTTGCTTTTGAAGTCCTTTAAGCCAATTATATGCAGAAGCATAATTTCCGATCAGAGCGAAGGTCGCTCCAAGCTTGAAACGGTGTTCGGATAGCATCGGCCTAATTTTCTCCAGCATCTGTATGAGCTCTTCAACCTTTGCCTCATCCTGTTGATAATGATGAAATACAACAAGGTTACAAAGCGCATGCAGGTTTCCCGGACTTTTTTCCAGTACCTCATCAAGTGTTGCAAAAGCTTCATTCACTTGACCAAGATAGAAATAGGCAAGTGCCAGGTTATTATAAGCGGACCAGTAATCCTCGTACTCGGCAATCGTTTCTTTCAGCACTTCGATCGCCTTCGGGAAATTGCCTGATTCCAGGTACTCGCGGGCTTGTTCCTGTTTGGTAATGAGCCCATCATGCTTAAAGGGATTTTCTTCTGACTCATCCGACTCAAAAGTTATCAATTCAAGCAAATCCTCTGCGTCATCGCTGAACTCCCCGTCTTCTTCTTTATCAAGATAAGCACTGGCGTGACGATAAGCCTCCTTGAACATGCCTAAGTGGGCATAATTATTCGCCAGGAAGTAATGACATTCCGACATATAAGGATCCATCACATCCAAGATGTTTTCCAAAAGGTTGTTTGAATAATTATATTCACCGATTTCCGAACAAGTGATAGCCAATTGACAAGCTATCATCGGTTCAGCAGGTTCAAGTTCCAGCGCACGTTCCAGGTATTTCTTTGATTTAGGTAATTCCCGTCTATGATAAGCTTTTAAACCCTTGGTGAAATAATACTCACCTGTTGGGTGAAAGGTTAGAATTTTTGCCTGTTGGCCAAATTTAGAGTCTTTACTCATGTAATCCTCCATCTACAAGTTGATTAACCATAGTATTATAACATATTGGAGAAAATTTGCCGAACAATTCAAGAAAATGGAAAACGGGAATCATCATGCTTTCTTCAAGAAAAATTGAAGCATTTTCCCTGTCATATGTTGATTCAGGATCACTGCCCGCCATCGTAAACACACACAAAAGCCCTCCTATTGACGGAGGGCAATCACCATTCATTCGGTTTCTTTCGGTTCGTCCTTATCGGCATGTCTAGCCTTCAATACATCAAGCACCGCTTGGAAAGGCAGCTCCTGCTCTTGAAGAAGAACGAATAAGTGATAGAGGAGATCGGCACTTTCCATCGAAAGTTCCTCTGCATCACGGTTCTTAGCAGCAATGATCACTTCTGCCGCTTCTTCACCGACTTTCTTCAGGATCTTATCAACGCCCTTATCGAATAGGTAGGTCGTATATGAACCTTCAGGCATTTCCGATTTTCTTTTTTCAATCAATCTTTCTAATTCCGTCAAGAAAGTCACATTCGCCTTCACGCCTTGTCCGGCTTCACCGTTTTGGTAAATCGTTTCGCTAAAACAGCTTGTTGCCCCAGTATGGCACGCAGGTCCTGCAGGCACGACCCGCACGACCAATGCATCTTGATCGCAGTCATACTTCATTTCGGTGATTTTCTGGATATTGCCGCTGGTTGCTCCTTTATGCCATAATTCATTGCGCGAACGGCTGAAGAAAACCGTTTCTCCTTTTTCAATCGACAATTGCAGAGATTCTTGATTCATGTAAGCAAGTGTCAGCACTTCGCCTGTTCCTGCATCTTGAATAATTGCCGGTACCAGACCTTTTTCGTCATATTTAATAGTTTCAAGATTCATCGTACAACCACTCCTTGTTGTTTGAGAAACGCTTTGACTTCTTTAACGGATGTTTCTTTATAATGAAAAATCGATGCCGCTAATGCTGCGTCGGCTTTACCTTCTTGGAAGGCTTCCTGGAAATGTTCAGCGTTGCCTGCCCCGCCAGATGCGATGACCGGAACTGAAACGGCTTCAGATACCGTTTTTGTCAAAGCGATATTAAACCCTTGTTTCTCGCCGTCACAATCCATGCTTGTCAATAAAATTTCCCCAGCACCGCGGGATACGGCTTCCTGCGCCCACTCGGTCACTTCCCATTCAGTCGGTTTCCGGCCGCCGTGGGTATATACGCGCCATGACCCAAGCCCTTCATCATATCGGGCGTCTATGGCAACCACGATACATTGGGAACCAAAATAATCAGCACCTTCATTAATTAACTCCGGACGCAGGATGGCTGCCGTATTTAGGGATACTTTATCGGCACCCGCCCTTAGGATCTTCTTCATATCCGCCAATGAATTAATGCCGCCGCCCACGGTGAACGGGATTGCCAAGCTGCCCGCTACCGCTTGAACGACGTCGACGATCGTTTCCCTGCCTTCATGTGATGCGGAAATATCCAGGAAGACAAGCTCATCGGCACCTTCTTGATCGTAAAAAGCTGCAAGTTCGACCGGATCTCCAGCATCCCTAAGGGAAACAAATTGTATGCCCTTGACTACGCGCCCATCTTTTACATCGAGACATGGAATAATTCGTTTAGTGAGCATTTAACCACGCACCTTTTCTAGTGCTTCTTCTACAGTAAAGCGGTTGGTATAAAGTGCCTTGCCGATGATAGCCCCTGCAATGCCTTGGGCTTCAAACTCCTTGAGGGTGATAAGGTCTTCGAGTGAACTAATGCCTCCTGAAGCAATCACGTTTTTACCAGTTGCCTCCGCCATGGCCAATATACCTTTCACATTCGGCCCTGAAAGCATGCCATCCGTCGCGATATCAGTCACGATAAAGGTCTCGGCACCAGCATCGGCCAGTAGTTTGCCAAGATCTACCGCAAGGGTTCCAGACGTTTGAAGCCAGCCATGAGTGGCAACCTTGCCATCCTTCGCATCGATCCCGATAGCGATATGGCTTCCATATTTCCTAATCATATCTTTAGTGAAATCAGGGTCTGAAACGGCCGAGCTGCCTAGAATGACACGTTCCACTCCATTATCCAGATAATGGGCTATATCCCGTTCCGTTCGGATGCCGCCGCCAATTTGAATGCGGGCTCCTAACTCACTTGCCGCTTTAATTACGTATGAATCATTGATTCTTACTCCCTCTTTAGCTCCGTCAAGGTCGACCATATGTATCCAACCGGCTCCTTGGTCTGCAAAGCTTTTAGCCATATCGAAGGGGGAATCACCATAAACGGTTTCCTGATTGTAATCTCCCTGGATTAAGCGGACGCATTTGCCTCCGCGCATATCAATCGCCGGGTAAATAGTAAAGTTGCTCATGCTTCTTCCTTCCCTTCTACTAATGACAGATAATTTCTCAAGAGTGACATGCCCATATTCCCGCTTTTTTCCGGATGGAACTGCATGCCGAACACATTCCCTTTACCGACGATCGCCGGAACTTCCACATCATACGTCGCCGAAGCGGTAACGAATGATTCATCTGTATCGACGTAGTATGAATGGACGAAATAAACATGTTCCTCTTCCAGCCCCTCATTCACTGGTGATGCGTGTTTGAATTCAAGTCGATTCCAGCCCATGTGCGGCACTTTATAAACCTTGTCATTCGCATCCACTCCCTTAAAACGAACGACTTTTCCCGGGATGAGGGATAATCCTTTTGCCGGTCCATTTTCCTCACTTTCATCAAAGAGAAGCTGCATACCAAGGCAGATGCCTAATAGGTATCCCCCATCCGCTACATATCCCCGCAGGAATTCATCCAGCTTTTGTTTTTCCAAAAGACTCATGGCATCCCTGAAAGAGCCAACGCCGGGAAGTATGATCCCTTTCGACTTTGAAAGTTCTTTTGGGTCATCGGAAATGAATGAATCGGCACCAAGGCGCTCAAGACCTTTACTTACAGAAAATAAATTCCCCATGCCATAATCGACGATCCCGATCATTTACAACATTCCTTTCGTCGAAGGGATGCCTTTGACACGTGGATCGATTGTCGTAGCTTCATCCAATGCACGGCCAAGCGCTTTGAATATTGCTTCGATCATATGATGTGTGTTGTGACCGTAATGAACGACTACATGAAGGTTCATCCTGGCTTCAAGAGCGAATTTCCAAAGAAACTCGTGCACCAGTTCAGTATCGAAAGTACCGACCTTTTGCGAAGGAAACTCAGCCCGGAACTCCAGATGCGGACGGTTGCTTAAATCGATGACAACCTGGGCGAGTGCTTCATCCATAGGTACGAAAGCATTTCCGTAACGCTTTATCCCGCGCTTGTCTCCAAGGGCCTCCAATAACGTCTGCCCCAAGCAAATGCCAATATCTTCAGTTGTATGGTGATCATCCACGTCTGTATCCCCATTTGCATCTACTGTCAAATCAAACTTCCCGTGTTTCGTGAACAAATCCAGCATATGCGTCATAAACGGAACGCCGGTCTTAATGGAGGAATTACCTTCCCCATCCACATCAAACTTCAAACTTATTTCCGTTTCATTCGTCTTTCGCTCCACACTTGCAAAACGTTCCATTACAGCTCCTCCTCAACGGGGTACGACCCCTTTTCCCAAGATGTAAAAGCATGTCTAAAGTCTTTATATCACAGATTTCACTTATTTAATCATTCAGGACCTTTTCCCGATTCATTCACGCCACGTGATTCGATGGCACGGGCATGGGCCTCAAGTCCTTCCATTCGGGCAAATGCTGCGATTTTTTCTGCATTTTTGCGGAAGGCCGTTTCACTATACATGATGATGCTCGATTTCTTTTGGAAATCATCCACATTCAGAGGGCTGGAAAAACGGGCGGTTCCATTGGTAGGCAACACATGATTGGGGCCTGCAAAGTAATCCCCTACGGGCTCCGAGCTAAAGCGGCCAATGAAGATTGCACCGGCATGGCGGATTTTAGCCATGATTTCAAGTGCATCTTTGGTCACAATTTCCAAATGTTCCGGTGCAAGTTCATTAATCGCTTCAACAGCTTCTGCCATATTCCCACATACAACGATTCTTCCATAATCCCTTATCGATGCTGCAGCAATATCATGACGCGGAAGCAACGCCACCTGCTTGGTCACTTCTTCTGCCACTTCTTCTGCAAGAGATGTAGACGTCGTGACCAAAACACTGCAAGCCCGGGCATCATGCTCCGCCTGTGATAACAAGTCTGCCGCAACTTCTGCAGCGATGGCCGTTTCGTCCGCCAAGACCGCTATTTCACTTGGACCTGCGATCATATCAATGGCGACATCCCCGAATACTTCGCGCTTCGCTAACGCCACATATATATTTCCCGGACCCACTATTTTATCCACTTTCTTAATTGTTTCCGTCCCATAAGCGAGGGCAGCTATGGCCTGAGCCCCGCCAACTTTATAGATTTCCTTAACTCCGGCAATTTTGGCGGCTGCCAAAACCGCTGGCGATAATTTCCCATCTTTCCCTGGAGGAGATACCATAACGATCCGTTCCACCCCCGCGGCCTTCGCAGGCAGTGCATTCATCAATACTGACGAAGGATAGGCCGCTGTGCCTCCAGGTACATAAACACCTACAGCATCAAGAGGTGTCAATTTTTGTCCTAGCATCGTTCCTGTATCATCAGTCGTAAACCATGAATTTCGAATTTGTTTCTCGTGAAACATTCGGATATTATTCGCAGCTTCTTGAATAATATCAAGCTGCTCAGCAGTCAATGCCGCTGTCGCTTCTTCCATTTCCTGCTCCGATACAAGCAATTCTCCTGGACTGACACCATCGAAACGTTCGGTATAGGTATGTAAAGCCGCGTTTCCGCGTTTCCTGACATCATAAATAATATCCTGAACCGCTTTTCTTTGATCGGCAGTACCTGCTTCAACCGAGCGTTTCAGGGAAATCCCTTCAGCAAACCGTTCTATTTTCATACCTTCACCTCATTAGCGATTCTTTACTATTCAATAATTTCTGCTAGCCGTTCCACGATTTCGGTAATCCTTGCTTCTTTAATTCGATAGCTGACAGGGTTTGCTACCAGCCTCGAAGTCACATTGGCGATTTTCGCATATTCCACAAGACCGTTTTCCTTCAATGTCCGCCCGGTTGAAACAATATCGACGATCCGTTCAGCTAAACCAATTAACGGTGCTAACTCAATAGACCCATTCAACTTTATAATCTCGACTTGCTCCCCCTGCTCGCGAAAATAACTGGAAGCAACATTCGGGTATTTACTGGCTATTTTGGGGGCGATGTCACTTATTTTCGTACCAGGCAGTCCAGCTACGGCCAAGTAGCAGGCACTGATTTTCAAATCAAGTAACTCATAGACATCACGTTCTTCCTCAAGCATGACATCCTTCCCTGCAATTCCAATGTCAGCGACGCCGTGTTCCACATAGGTTACGACATCCATCGGTTTAGCTAAAATGAACCGCAGATTCTCTTCTTCCACCTCAAGGATCAATTTCCGGGAATCATCAAACTCGGGAGGGAGACGAAAACCGGCCCTTCTTAATAGCTCTGCCGCTTCTTCAAATATTCTCCCTTTCGGCATGGCAATCGTTAAAAAGCTATTATTCATCTTTTCCATTCCCCCCGTTCCCCACGAATAAATGAACTTCAGAAAATGTCCGTGTAAAAGCATCGACATTTTGGACGACTGTAATATCTTGAATCGTTACCGATTTCCCTTCGGAGCGTTTTTCCCTTGCAAAACCGATCGCTTCCAATCTTCGTTCGGGACTGAATAAAATACATTCTGGCGCGACAGGCTGAATCGGCTCCCCAAGAGCTTCTGCAAGACGATCCACCCGGATTGCAAAACCTGTGGCTGAAGCATTCCAGCCGAACTTCTCAAGCAGATTATCATACCGGCCGCCATTGCCGATTGGAGAGCCGACTTGTCCGGCATACACTTCAAATAAAGTTCCCGTGTAATAACTCATATGACTGACCAATGTTAGGTCGAAGCTCACATATTGTTCAACGTCAAATTCTTTTAGCTGTGCAGACAATTCCTTCAGTTCAGCCAAAGAATCTTGCCCTTTATTATTTTCAACCAACCCTAGCGCCTTTTCCATGGTTCCTTCACCGCCACGTAAGGAGGTAAATTCGATAAGCCGTTGTTTATCAATGGATGAAAGCGGAAGTGATTTAACATGCTCGCGAAAACCAACATAATTTTTTTCATACAAAAACTTCCTTAATATAGAGGCCCTTTCCTCCGTACCTAGAATGCTCAAGAAAAACTCTTGCAGAAATCCGATATGTCCAATGGAAATTTTAAATTCCTGAAGCCCTGCAGCCTTTAGAGCATCCGCAAGCAGGGCAATCATTTCAGCATCGGCACTTATTGACTTATTTCCGATACATTCAATGCCAATCTGTTCGAATTCTGCCGGCTTGCCTCCTTCACGCTGCTGTGCCCGGTATACATTCGCGGAATAGGCCAGGCGAAGCGGAATTTGCTGTTTTAGCAGTTTGGATGCTGCGACCCGTGCAATGGGCGCTGTCATCTCGGGACGGAGTACGAGCGTATGCCCCTGGGAATCAAGAAGTTTAAACAACTGTTGATCCAATATTGCTGAAGCCTCGCCAATTGTTTCATAATATTCCAAAGCTGGCGTTTCAATAAATTGATAGCCCCACTTCTTGATTTCATCACTCATTTTATTTCTGGCCGACACTTTCGTTTCATACAGCACCGGCAATGTATCTCTCATGCCTAATGGTTTTTCAAACATAAATGGCTTTGTCACGACTGCACATCCTTTTGCAATATTGATTACTATCTATATCCAATCGGTCCGCCTATAGGCAAAAACCGATGCACCCATTCCCTATTTTGTTTATCCTTTATCTTTCCAAGGTTTTCACGCTTAAATCCAAATTTCGGATAACATATAAAAATAGTATCAAATAAAATGACATAATCCTATAAATAATCGCAATAATCTATTAAATCACTTTAGTTCGCTAATATGGTAGCAGGTTGAAGTTATTAATAGTTTACCCCTGCCCCCACCTCACGTCAAGGAAAATATGCCTAATCCCATTCCTTAAATACCACGTCGGTCTTGGATATTCTTCATGATCGGTTTAAGCCCTTTTCCCCGGATACTTCTTCCTATCTTTAGCCATTCATTGTTATTAATGTGTACCTTTTGGTTTAGCTGTTTTATAATACATAGGTGTTTGGCAATATTAGAGAAATTTAGGGGGATATGGGAATGAAGAAATATTTTTCGTTTTTTGTGGCACTTATCGTTCTTTTTTCACTGGGTTCAAGCGGAACGAAGGGTTTTGCGGCAACCAAGATCAACCAGGATGAGCTTAATGCATACCTTTCTGAAGTTAGAATGACGCAAGAAGAATTGGAAGAGTATTTATCCTATTATGACTTAACATTGAATGAACTGAAATCGGTAGAAGAGTTGCGTGAAACATTAGGACCTGCCGTCACTCCTGAGACCTTACAGAATCTACTTAAACAATATGAAATGACAGAAGCTGAACTTACTGAATTATTAATGGAATACGGCGAACTGGAAGAGGGTGATTCCATCATCGATACCTTCCATTTCATTTACGACATTGAGGATATCATCGATTTGGAAATGGATTATGATGAGGAAGAGATGGAATATGACGAGGAAGAGATCAGCGATTTAATGGATGGTCTCTTTACTGAGATCGGCCTTACTGACGAAGAGCTCGACAGATTCATGAACCACCTTTTGCCTATCGTCGAAGAACCTTCTTTTGAATCTCGTTTAATGGCGATCTCCGATAGGATGAATCAACTCGAGTATTTTGAAACAATTGATGAATTATCTGCAGAACAAGTGGCAGAATTGCTTTCGATATATAATGATCTTCAAAGCTTGCTGAAAATTCAATTCAAATTTTCTTTAATTCAGGATGGTGTCACGACAAACCTATCCCTTGAGGCATTATTCCAGCTTAAGGAATTGACGAATGCTAGTTTACTAGTTTCCATTTATGATTTAAACGGCCATTTCCTGCTCGATTTTACATTGACTGGTGAAATGATCGGTTCCGATTTAGTGAAAGAAACCGGCAATGACATGAAACAGTCCACCGAGGTCATTTCTAAAGTGGCTGAGTTAAAAAAAGAAAAGAAGAAACCTTCGAAACCTGAGCATAAAACGGAAAAAGGCGGAGTGCTTCCTAAAACGGCAGGTAATTATTTATTCGGTGCTTTATGCGGTTTAGTGTTGATGGGTATCGCTTTCGGATTAATTAGAAAAGCGGGACTCACTAATTAAGATGAGCAAAAATAGGCAATCCAGGCATAAGAAAAAATCGTTGCTTATCACTGCTGTTTGCTTTTTAACCTTAGGTTTTTATTTTACAACGACAAACGCTTATACGCTGTTAAAAGGCTATGCCCTATATAAATGGAATGAATCTGACACGACGGAAGCGACGGCTAAGCTCCCCGAACCGAAGACGAAAGCAAATAGTCCCGATGGGCTTGAACTATATGAAGAACGACCGGAGACCGGTGATTTGATGGGTGAGCTTTATATCCCAAAAATCGAGGCAACACTCCCAATTTATCACGGAACGGACGAAGATGAACTCGAAAAGGGCGTCGGTCACTATGCGGGGTCCGTCCTTCCCGGTGAAAAGGATAATTCCGTTTTATCCGGTCATCGAGATACAATTTTCAGAGATCTAGGTGAAGTCGGCGAGGGTGACTTGCTGATTGCCAAGACAGAAGCAGGTTCGTTTACATATAAAGTGAGAAAGGTCCGTATCGTCGATGCGGTTGACCGTACCGTGATCGTTCCCAAGCCTAAAGCCACACTTACAGTAACAACCTGCTACCCTTTTTCATATATTGGTAGTGCACCGGAACGGTACGTATTGGTTGCCGATTTATTGAAATCGGAATAGATAAATGAGATGCGGGGCTGAAGTCGTTCAGCTCCCTCTTCATGAATCTTTACTAGATGATAGGAGGACAAGCTCGATATGGAAAAACAGGCACAGGAAAGGTTTTTTCAAATTTTAAAAGAAACGTATGAGACTACGGTGAACCATGAAAATATATCAATCAACGAAGTGATAGAGCATCTAAAGAATGAACTGACTCCGTTATACCCAAAGTGCCATTAAAAAAGGACCTGCCGCATATAGGGGCAAGTCCTTTCTTTTATCATAAGGAAGTTTGCTGCTCTCTCTCAAGCATTTCCTCTTTGGTATATATGATTTTCATTGGATTCCCCCCAACGAAAGCTCCCTCCGGAACATCCTTATGGACAAGCGTCCCCGCAGAGACAATCGCCCCATTACCAATTGAAAGTCCTGGAAGAATGGTCGAATTCGCGCCAATCAATACTTCATCGCCAATGACCACTTCTCCTAAACGATATTCATGAATCAAATATTCATGAGCAAGGATCGTCGTATTATAGCCAATGACAGTATTTATTCCGACCGATATTTTTTCCGGAAACATCACATCCGGCATGACCATCAAGGCAAACGAAGTATGCTTCCCGACCTTCATATGTAAAAAAGTCCTGTATAGCCAATTCTTCATGCCCAGAAAAGGCGTGTAACGCGCTATCTGTATCACCACAAAATTCTTGACGACTTTCCAGAATGGAACGGTCTTAAATACATGCCATAGTGAATTGGCCCCTTCAACTGGATAGCGGGACGTGCGCCTCATTTTTTTCTAGCCTCCGTGAGTTTTTCAACCTCAACGATATTCAATAAATCCGCCATCTGCTCAAGCATATAATCAGGGTGATAGCTTTCCAGGAATTCACGGCCTTTAATGGACCAGGAGACCCCTGCCGTTTTTGTACCTGTATTTTTCCCGCCCATGATATCATGATAACTGTCGCCAATCATGATCGCTTCTTCAGGGACCGAACCGAGTTGATGTAAAGCTTTTACCAAAGGCTCTGGGTCCGGCTTTGCCTTTTCCACCTCATCCAGTGTGACCACCACTTCAAAGAACTGATCCAGTTTGCTTAAACGCAGGCCCTTTTCGACGACATCACGCTTCTTTGTCGTAACGACCGCCAATTTATAACCGCTCTGCTTCAGCGTTTGAACGGTTTCGAACACCCCGTCAAATTGTGTGACAAGCAAATCATGGTTCCTCCAATTATGCTCCCGATAGTATGCGATCATTTCATCCACACGTTTTGGATCAATGGAGGAAAACGTATCGACCAAAGTCGGTCCGATAAATGGAATGATATCTTCCCGCTTGTACTTTCCAGGACAAAAGTGGTTTAAAGTTTCTGTAAAAGAGGCGATGATCAATTCATTTGTATTAATCAACGTACCATCAAGATCAAATAATAATGTAGTTATGTTACTGTTCATATACAGCTTCCTTTCTCTGTACCCTATCAGTCCGATTCCATATATACGCAACGACCATCGTTAAAACAATGGCAGTGAGCAGCCGAATAAGTAACAGCGGCAAGACCGGAATCCCCAGCGGAATAAAAATCAGTGTGTCTTCTACAACAGCATGGCAGGCAACTAAAAAGATGAATGCAATCGTCATATCCTTCTTCGAAACATTATCCTCTTTAGCCGCTTGAATCATTACGCCTGCGCCATATGCCAAACCGAGAGTCAGGCCTGTAACGAAAGGCATGGAAGCATTCGGCTTCATCCCCAGGACCTTCATGAAAGGAGCAAGGGTCTTCGAGAAGGCTTCCAGCCACTTTAAATCCTTCATGATTTGAACCGCCACCATGAGCGGAATAACGATTACCGCCAGCTGGCCAATTCCTGAAAGGGCCTGGATGACCCCATGCAAAAGGATTGCTCCCGTTCCGTTAATCTCTGCAGCCTCCCCGATAGCCGTTCCTTGGGCCATTTCAGATCCGCCCTGCCAAACAAGATTGATGACGACCGCGGACAAAAGCGCAAGCCCGATCCGTACTGTTAGAATGACCCACAGCTTGACACCGGTTTTCATCGCCACACCTGACTCAATCAATAAATTATGTGAAAAAGATAGCATCATAGCGATGATAAAAACTTCTTTCACAGTCAAATCAAGCGTTAATATGCCAGCAATCGCTGCGTATAAATTCAGGAAATTCCCTAATACAAGAGGAATTGCAGCATCCCCTGGAAGACCGATGAGATTCATCAAAGGCGCTATCAAGTTGATGATGAACGGCAATACAGGCGTATATTGAAGCACAGTGACGATCAGAGTAACCGGAAATATCACTTTCCCCAAAGACCAGGTTGTATTCAAGCCTGAAAGAAGTCCCTTTTTAACCGAATCCACTATCACTATGCCCTCTCCCTTTTCACATATTACCTATGCATCTAAATATCTTTTGTCTGCATGCCCGCGGACCCTTCTATAGACCACTAAAGCAATGGCTACAACTACCAACACTATCGAAATCACTTGTGCGATACGCAGTGACTCCGTCAGCATCAAACTGTCCGTCCGCAATCCTTCGATGAAATAACGTCCGATGGAATACCATATTACATAGGTTAAAAAAAGTTCTCCCCTGCGCAAGTTCACTTTCCGTAAACTTAAGAGAATTATGACTCCGAGGATATTCCAAATCGATTCATACAAGAAGGTAGGGTGATAATACGTACCGTTTATGTACATTTGATTTATGATGAATTCAGGCAAATGCATATTTTCAAGGAATGACCTTGTTACTTCTCCCCCATGCGCTTCCTGATTCATGAAATTACCCCAACGGCCAATCGCCTGCCCCAACAATAAGCTCGGTGCAGCAATATCAACCAGCTTCCAAAATGAGACCTTCTTGACCTTTGCAAAAACGATTGCAGTCAGCACCGATCCGATCAACGCACCATGTATGGCAATTCCGCCATTCCATATTTTTATGATATCCCCCGGGTTTTGTGAATAGTACTCCCATTGGAAGATCACATAATAAATACGGGCACTAATGATCGCGATCGGGACAGCAAACAAAATCAAATCAGTAAATATTTCCTTATCAAGACCTCTTCGCTCAGACTCCCTTAATGCGATAATAAGTCCCAATAACACACCGAAACCGATGATTAGCCCATACCAATGTACCTGGATGGGCCCTAGATCAATCGCTATCGGATTCAGCGGCTGTATTCCTTGTTCCATTTTGTCCCCTCTTTTCCTGTAACCTTTTAAAATTCATCATGTTCCGGATCTGCAATGGCATGGTTCAAGCGATCTGAAAACTGTTCTGCAGCATTTACTCCCATTCGTTTCAGGCGGTAATTCATGGCTGCCACTTCAATGATAACAGCTAAATTTCGCCCTGGACGGACAGGTACGGTAATTTTCGTCACTTCCGTATCGATGATTTTCATTTTCTCTTCATCAAGGCCAACCCGGTCATACTGCTTATTTTTTTCCCATAGTTCCAGATTGATGACGATTGAGATCTTTTTATTGCTGCGGACTGCACCAGCTCCAAAAAGTGTCATTACATTTATGATTCCCAATCCCCTAATTTCAAGAAGATGTTCGATTAAATCCGGGGCATTCCCGACCAGTGTATCTTGATCTTCCTGCCTGATTTCGACGCAGTCATCGGCTACAAGACGATGACCCCGTTTCACTAATTCCAGGGCTGTCTCACTTTTACCGACTCCGCTTTTACCGGTGATCAACACACCTAAACCATAGATATCCACCAATACACCATGAACGGCAGTGGTTGGCGCCAACCTGCTTTCAAGGAAATTGGTCAGACGGCTGTATAACCTTGTCGTCTTCATATTGGATCTCATCACAGGAACGGATTCCCGCTCAGAAGCTTCGATCAATTCTATCGGCACTTCCTGACCACGCGTAATGATGATTCCTGGAGTGAAGTCCCGGCACAACTCTTCCATCCTCTGTATTCGATCCGGTTCATTCAACCGATTAAAAAAGGACATCTCCGTCATACCTAAAAGCTGTACTCGATCTGCTGGATAATAATCAAAAAAACCGGCTATTTCAAGTCCGGGACGAGATAAATCACTCGTGACGATCGGTCGGTTAATTCCTTCTTCCCCACTGATAAGTTCTAGACCGAACGCTTCTACTATATCCTTTGTACGGACTTTTGCCATATATCTTTCCTCCTTCTGGAGCGATGCTATTTTTTGAGATACTTTTTCTATTTTAGCATTTTTCTGTTAATAACCAAACAATGCATTATCGATTTATCGTTTTTTTATTCACTCCGCACGGATTGGCCACGTGAACAGGAAAGAGATGAGGATGAACATAAATAAAAGAAAGCCCGCCATTTTATATTGGCCGGCTCACTTTGGAGACGAAAGGGATAGGAAAACGTACCTTTCATCAAATGATATTCCCGAACCAACTCCAAGCACCCCCTTAGGTGTGGTTTCGCTAAAATTGCATGTTGATTTCCGCTCCAGTCACTCGCTTATCCAGAGGCAGTCGTGGAGCCTCCTCGGCTTGCGCCTGCGGGGTCTCCCCTAGACGCGCTTTTCCCGCAGGAGTCTCGTACCTCCCTCTCCAATCAACCTTATTATTAAATTTTGAACAATCCATAAAAAAATGCAGGCAAACTCGTTTTCCATCGAGTTTGCCTGCATTTTGCGCCGCCAGTGAACTTCCCTTTTCAGGAAACCGTTATTGCTGCAGTCTTCGTTTCTGCAAAAACATGAAGCACAGGAACCTCTTCTTTAACCGTCTTGAACTTAAGGACCTTCTGAACCACATCACTTTTCTCTTCGATGATGGTCATCCCTTCCAAAGTTACATTAAAGCTTCCTAAATTGGATTTCAACTCTCCTTCGATCGCCTTGCCTGGAGGCAGGGTCAGCTGGACTTTTCCAGTGACTGACTTAGCATGGATCGAATCGCAATCCATTCCTGAATTCGTACAGATGACTTCACCATTGAACGTTTGGACATCCAATTTCTTGAAGTACCCATCGGCATTAATTGCTCCATTCAAGGTCTCGGCTTCCAAGTCATTAAAATTGGTATCTGAAATGGTGATCATCCCGTTACCAGTTTCAAGCTCACAGAAATCACCCGTACCCTGCATGATATGAATGGCACCATTCGCCGTTTTCGCTTTAAAGTTCTCTGATTTCAATGATTCAGCCGTGATTGCGCCATTGAACATCCTTACATGAATGTCCTCATATTCCTTTCTTGGAATGTACATGGTCGTATCAACCTTTATGGATTTTTCACGAACCTTGAACTTCAACTTTCCATTTTCAATCGTGAAATCGACTTCTTCCAAAAAGTTTTTCCTGGCTTCTTCTATATCTTCCACACGGTATACCTTAGCTTGGCATTCCACCCGGACATCATCATGGTCCCATGCGGCGATTTTCATTTTCCCATTTGCTATATCTACATCAACTACATTCAGGAAATCTTGATCATGCTGGAAAATATGACTGACCTCCACAGATTTCCCGAAATTGAAATCAAGATCCGTTTCTTTGATTTTCTTAAAAGCACTTTCAACGAAATCCATAATCTTTTCTTTCGATGACTGGATATTCTTCTTAAACGTATCCTGATTGCTTCCTTCGCTTTTCTTATCCACGACCACCGTCGATAATTCATTTTGCAATTTCTGCTCTTTAGCTTCACTTTCCTGACTGGCTTTATCTAATTCTTCCAATAGGCCCATGGCTTCTTCCGCTGATAACTTTCCATCCTGAATCATTTCTAAAATTTTCTTTCTTTCCTCCTGCATGAACATTCCTCGCTTTCTTCTATCATTTTATTCATACATACGCCTAGATATCTAAAAAGTTTCATAAATACCGTTTTTCCCATCATTCGACAAACTAAAATGACAATTTCCGAAAAGGAAGATGTTTGATTTCCCCGGAAATATCTTGTTTTCCCATTCTTTAATCAAATGATTGATTAAATGCACACCGTCATTTTTCTACAAAAAAACAAGCCTGATGGCTTGTTCAAGACTGTAGATAAACTCGAAGAAAAGCCAGTTTGCCTGCAGTTTTTATTTAAAAACGTTCCAATTGATTTCAGAAATCCGCTCCCCGCCGACTGTCTGCCAGGCCACCTCACTGCAAGCGGCTGTGGGGTATTGGCTAGCCAGTTATTCGGCAGGAGTGTCGCAAATTTCTTCAATCCAATAAGGATTACTGTAAAAAACCATTAAGGAAAATCTAGTCTTGGTTTAAAATCATGGTTCGGCATTAGACCGTTCCGAACCCTTTTTGTCTAAAACCTTAATAAGCCTGATGGCTTGTTCTTTTAAGCATGTTCATGCTCTGTTTCTTTTTCTTCAATCCAATTTTCCATACGAATTTGATCACGGGTAAGTACAGGTTTTAAATATTTTCCCGTATACGATTCGGAAACTTCACATATTTTTTCAGGTGTTCCATAAGTGACGATCGTACCGCCCTTATCTCCGCCTTCCGGTCCCAGGTCAATAATATGGTCCGCCGTCTTGATGACATCCAGATTATGTTCGATCACCAAAACTGTATCCCCATTGTCAACCAGCCGCTGAAGCACCTGGAGCAGCCTTGCTATATCGTGGACATGAAGTCCGGTAGTCGGTTCATCCAAGATATAAAATGAGCGCCCAGTGGAACGGCGATGCAATTCAGAAGCGAGTTTCACCCTTTGCGCTTCACCGCCTGATAAAGTGGTGGCAGGCTGTCCAAGCTTGATGTAACCCAAACCAACGTCATAAATCGTTTGTAGCTTCCGTTTGATTTTTGGGATATTTTCAAAGAAACTTACGCCTTCCTCGACTGTCATATCGAGGATGTCGGATATATTTTTCCCTTTATATTTCACTTCAAGTGTTTCCCGGTTATAACGCTTACCATGACAGATTTCACATGGGACATATACATCTGGGAGAAAATGCATTTCAATCTTGATAATGCCATCACCTCGGCATGCTTCACAGCGGCCGCCCTTCACATTGAAACTGAACCTGCCTTTTTTATAACCGCGTATCTTCGCTTCATTAGTCGAGGCAAATACGTCACGAACATCATCGAACACACCCGTATAGGTAGCTGGATTCGATCGTGGGGTCCTGCCAATTGGTGATTGGTCAATATCAATGACTTTATCTAAATGCTCAACTCCCTTAATCTCGCGGAAATCACCTGGTCTGGCTTTTGCCCGATTCAGCTTTTGAGCCAAAGATTTATGGAGGATTTCATTCACTAATGTACTTTTCCCTGATCCAGATACTCCTGTAACGGCTGTAAAGACCCCAAGTGGGAATTTCACATTAACGTTTTTCAGATTATTTTCCTTGGCACCTTTTATCTCAATGACACGGCCATCATTTTTCCGGCGTTCCAATGGCAATGGAATGAATTTCTTCCCTGCCAAATATTGACCCGTTAAGGATTTAGGGTCATTCATGACCTCTTCCGGAGTACCGGCGGCCACTATTTCCCCTCCATGCGCTCCGGCTCCTGGACCAACATCAATCAAATAATCCGCAGCAATCATCGTATCTTCATCATGCTCGACAACAATCAGGGTGTTCCCGATTTCGCGCATATTCTTCAATGTTTCGATCAAACGGTCGTTATCCCTCTGATGCAGCCCTATTGAAGGTTCATCCAAAATATAGAGGACTCCCGTTAAACGGGAACCGATCTGCGTCGCCAATCTTATACGCTGCGCTTCACCGCCGGATAATGTTCCCGCTGCCCTGCTCAACGTCAAATATTCCAAACCTACATTAGCCAGGAAACCGAGCCGCTCACGAATTTCACGTAAAATCAATCTCGCAATTGCCGCTTCCTTTTCAGTCAAATCAAGCTCATCGAAAAATACTAATGCATCTTCCACTGATAAAGCTGTCGTTTCACTTATATGGACCCCTTGAATGAGCACGGAAAGACTCTCTTTCTTCAAACGGTGACCCTTACAGGTTGGACAGTGATGTTCTGACATGTATTTCTGCATTTGCTCACGAATATAGTCTGAACTCGTCTCCTTGAAGCGCCTTTCGATGTTTCTTAAAACTCCTTCAAATGGAATATATCCTTCTTGCACTCTTCCAAAATCATTTTTATAACGGAAATATATCTTATCTTTACCTGAACCAAGCAAGACCTTATCCATCTTCTCTTCCGGTAAATCTTTAACGGGCACATCCATATCTATTCCATAATGGTTGGCTACCGCTTCAAGGAGCTGAGGATAATATTGAGAACTCGTCGGCTCCCATGGCGCAATCGCATGTTGACGGAGGCTTAATTCGTTATTCGGGATGACGAGATCACGGTCCACCTCAAGCCTCGCCCCCAAGCCATCACAATCCGGACAGGCCCCGAACGGGCTATTGAAGGAAAACATCCTCGGCTCTAACTCTTCAATCGAAAATCCGCAGTATGGACAAGCATGATGTTCACTGAAAAGCAGCTCTTCCTCACCCATTACGTCAATGATGACTTTGCCTTCACCAAGCTGTAAAGCACTTTCCAATGAATCTGCAAGCCTGGCCATGATCCCCTCTTTAATGACGATCCGGTCAATGATGACTTCAATCGAATGTTTCTTATTTTTTTCGAGAGTGATTTCCTCACTGAGATCATGCATTTCCCCGTTCACACGAATGCGGACATAACCTTGTTTCTTAACATCCTCCAAAACCTTCGCATGTGTCCCTTTTCTGCCTGAGACGAGCGGTGCCAATACTTGAAGCTTGGTTCTCTCAGGGTAATCAAGAATGCGGTCCACCATTTGTTCGATCGTTTGTGAGGTGATTTCAATATTATGGATCGGACAGGTCGGCCTGCCGACCCGTGCAAATAACAGCCTTAAATAATCATAGATCTCCGTAACAGTCCCTACAGTTGAACGAGGATTCCGACTGGTCGTTTTCTGGTCTATGGAAATGGCTGGTGACAAACCTTCGATCGCATCGACATCCGGTTTATCCACTTGGCCTAAGAATTGACGAGCATAAGCGGACAGTGATTCCACATAACGTCTTTGCCCTTCTGCATAAATCGTATCAAAAGCCAAGGAAGACTTTCCAGATCCGGATAATCCGGTAAGCACAACAAGTTTGTCTCTCGGTATCGTGATATCAATATTCTTTAAATTGTTGGCCCTGGCGCCTTTTATCACAATTTTATCCATTGCCATGTTTCGTCACCCTTCCGCTTTTAACTCTAGTAATAAATCACGCAGCTCGGCAGCTCGCTCGAAGTCCAGTGCCTTTGCCGCTTCCTTCATTTCTTTTTCCATGCTTGCCATCACTTTTAAACGCTCTTTTTTAGGGAGCTTCGCAAGGCTTGGTGCAAGATCTTCCTTATACTCTTCGCCTTCTTCGGCTACATGCGTCGCCCTTATGGAGTCACGGATATCCTTTTGAATGGTTTGAGGCATTATTCCATGCTCTTCATTATACTTCTCCTGGATTTCACGGCGCCGCCTCGTTTCATTGATGGCAATTTCCATCGAATTCGTGATGCGGTCTGCATACATGATGACATGGCCGTTGGCATTACGGGCTGCACGGCCCATCGTTTGAATAAGCGAACGTTCCGAGCGAAGGAACCCTTCCTTATCGGCATCCAAAATGGTAACTAACGACACTTCCGGGATATCCAGGCCTTCCCGTAAAAGGTTGATTCCAACGAGTACATCATATTTGCCCATTCGGAGTTCCCGGATGATTTCTATCCTTTCCAAGGTCTTCACTTCCGAATGAAGATATTGGACCTTGATGCCGATTTCCTTTAAGTAATCAGTTAAATCTTCAGACATCTTTTTCGTCAAGGTCGTTATGAGCACACGCTCGTTCTTTTTGACGCGCTCCTGTATTTCACCGATCAGGTCATCTATCTGACCTTCAATCGGCCGCACTTCTACCGTCGGATCCAGCAATCCGGTAGGACGGATGATTTGCTGAACCATTTCTGGTGTATGTTCGAGTTCATATGGTCCCGGAGTTGCCGAAACGAATATGGATTGATGGACCTTTTTTTCAAATTCTTCAAATCTTAGCGGGCGGTTATCTTTCGCAGACGGCAGACGGAAGCCATGGTCGACGAGCACTTGCTTCCGCGCCTGATCTCCATTGAACATTCCGCGGATTTGCGAAAGGGTTACATGTGATTCATCCACGACCAATAGGAAATCCTCTGGAAAGTAATCTATTAAAGTGTATGGTGTCGCACCTGAGGGACGAAGCGTCAAATGACGGGAATAGTTCTCGATCCCAGAACAAAAGCCCATTTCCCGCATCATTTCCAAATCATAGCGGGTCCGCTGCTCCAAGCGCTGTGCTTCAAGGAGCTTTTCATCTTCCCTTAATTCCTTCAGTCTCTCTTCCAGTTCCGTTTCGATATTTTGAATGGCTATCCGCATTTTCTCTTCGCGGGTTACGAAGTGGGAAGCCGGGAAAATGGCGATATGTTCCCGTTCACCGGTAATTTCACCGGTCAGGGCATCGACTTCACGGATACGGTCGATCTCATCCCCGAAAAACTCGACCCGTACACAATGTTCATCACGGGAGGCCGGGAAAATTTCGACGACGTCGCCGCGAACGCGGAAGGTCCCCCGTTGGAAAGCAATATCATTCCTCTCATATTGAATATCCACGAGTCTGTGCAGCAAGGCATTCCGGTCTATTTCCATGCCAGTTCGGAGGGAAACGACCATCTCCCGGTACTCTTCAGGAGAACCGAGTCCATATATGCACGAAACACTGGCAATGATGATGACATCTTTCCTTTCGAACAAAGATGATGTGGCCGAGTGACGCAGTTTATCGATTTCATCATTGATGCTTGCATCTTTTTCGATGAATGTATCCGTGGATGGAACATAAGCCTCTGGCTGGTAGTAATCATAATAGCTAACGAAGTATTCGACGGCATTATTAGGGAAGAACTCTTTGAACTCACTGTAAAGCTGCCCTGCCAACGTTTTATTGTGGGCAATGACAAGAGTCGGTTTATTGATCTTTTGGATCACATTGGAAACGGTGAACGTTTTCCCTGTACCCGTTGCCCCCAATAACGTCTGCATTTCCTTGCCTTCCTTAATCCCTTCGACCAGCATTTCAATTGCTGCCGGCTGATCTCCTTGAGGAGAGTATTTTGAGACTAACTCAAACTTATCCTTCACCAAGCATGGCCTCCTATTGAAATATTTTTATATGAAAACGGGACATGCCTATATCCCTTCTATTTATTCCGGTTTAATAAAGCATATATACACATTCTACCACAATAGCCTTAAAACAAACCAGCAATAAGCGAACATCCATTCGATTCTTGTTTTAATGAACTTCATGATGTGTTGAGGGGAATGACAAGTTTGAGTACAAAAAAAGCACCTTTGATGTCAGGCGCTCTTGGATGTACGTTTCATCATTCTTTTTGATAACCAAAATCCCACTGTCAGGGATAAGGCATCGACGATGATCAATAAGTTTGTATGCGTATAACCTTTATATGCGGAAGCTGTAATCAAGGCAACAGTTAAAACAAGGCCTACGACATTGTTATAGGTGACTCTTGAAAATAGCATGACAAGTAGACAAGGAAGGAAAAGGGCAGAAAGAATTTTAATCATTTTTTCATCTCCTTTATAAGAGAAAAATAGAGTAATTTCAGTTTAAATGATTATGAAGTTTTTTGCCAATCAATTTCCTGCTTGATTTTTAAAAAGGCATCCTTGGAAGAGCATCCACACATCCATTAATTATGCCCATAAAAAAAAGAGGCAAACCCCTTTATAAGGAAGTTTGCTTCTTTTCAGTTCAATCAATATGGATCCGCTCCATGTCCTTTTCTAACGGCGGCCTCAGGGTTATCCGTCCCACCCAGTGGTTTTGAAGATTCCGTATGTTCTGAGGCCGCGGCCAGTCCCTCTTTCAATCTGCGGCCATACTCTTCATCGGCCTCTTCGGCAAGTGCTATCATTTTTTCCTGAATGCGCTTGTCGGCAGGAGCCAATGCCGCCACTAAATTGGAGATTAAATCGTCTTTTTCCCAATCCTCGAATTCCCGGTACGTTTCCCCGGCCTGTTTCGTATTGTTTTGGCGATCGATTGTCTCACGGACAAGTTTCCCTTCCACCATAGGTGTATACTCTTTGCCCGTTTGATTGGCTTCCTTCAAGCCGCCGACAGTGGATGGTTCGTAGTTGATGTGGGGGCTTTGGCTGCCTCTGCCAACTTCATATTGCATCTGTCCGCCAGTCTGATTCGTGGCAGTTCGTTTCTTTGGAGCATTGATCGGCAGTTGCAAATAATTCGCGCCAACACGGTGACGCTGTGTATCGGAATAAGAGAATGTACGTCCCTGTAACATCTTGTCATCAGAAAAATCCAGTCCATCCACTAGGACACCGGTACCGAATGCAGCCTGTTCGACTTCAGTGAAATAGTCTTCAGGGTTTTTATTCAATACCATCGTACCGACATGCAGCCATGGGAACTCATCTTTCGGCCAGATTTTCGTATCATCCAGCGGATCGAAATCCAATTCAGGATGATCATCATCACTCATGATCTGTACGTTGAGATCCCATTCCGGATAGTCCCCGCGTTCGATCGCTTCATATAGATCCTGTGTGGCATGATTGAAATTCGTAGCTTGAATTTCATTGGCCTCTTGCTGCGTCAGGTTCTTGATCCCTTGTTTCGGTTCCCAATGATACTTGACGAGCACCGCTTTCCCTTCCTCATTCACCCATTTATAAGTATTGACCCCTGATCCTTGCATCATCCGGTAGTTAGCTGGGATGCCCCAAGGGGAAAACACAAAGGTAACCATATGGAATGTTTCAGGCGAACTCGAGCAAAAATCGAAAATCCTCCTGCCGTCCTGAATATTCGTGACCGGATCCGGTTTGAATGCATGAATCAAATCCGGGAATTTCATGGCATCACGGATAAAGAAAATTTTCAGGTTATTGCCTACAAGATCCCAGTTTCCATCTTCCGTATAAAATTTAACGGCAAATCCCCTTGGGTCACGTAACGTTTCCGGGGACGTCCCTCCATGAATAACAGATGAAAATCTCACGAATACCGGGGTTTTTTTACCTTCTTCCTGAAAAACCTTCGCTCTCGTATATTTTGAAATTGGCTCGTCCCCCGCTTTACCTGTCGGAACGAAATAACCATGCGCACCTGCACCGCGGGCATGCACAACCCGTTCAGGGATGCGCTCCCTATCGAAGTGGCTGATCTTTTCCAGGAAATCATAGTTCTCAAGTGTACTAGGACCTCTGTTCCCTACAGTTCTTAGACTCTGGTTATTCGTTACCGGGTGCCCTTGCCTGTTCGTTAATGTTTCATTCGTTTCATCATTTGTTTTTTTGGATTTATCAGACAAAAAAATCCCTCCTTTGTTAATAAAGGCCACAATACTACTATACTTTCCCTCATTTCCTATATTTAACTCTTCAATCTTCAAAATTTAATTGAAATTAGGTAAATAAGTACTTTTCCCCTATATATCGATGAGCCTATTTTCATGCCATTAACGACTTGAAGAGTTTAGTAGTTGGAGTGAGCATACCCATTTTTGTATAAGTCAACATCACACCACTATAATGAAATGAGGATAAAAAATTCAAAAAGCGGGGTGCCTTCATTGGACGAATCAATAATAGGAAGACTTGGCAGGGTGATGACAGGAAAAACCAGTCGTTGGGTTGTCATTGCCGCATGGATAATTGCAGCAATCTCATTAACCTTCACATTGCCTGCCGTTAATGATCGAACAGCAAATAATGCCTCAGACTTGCCTGAAGACTCGCCTTCTGTCGTGGCTGATGAACTTATTAAAGAAGAGTTTCCAAATTCCTCTGGAATACCTGCCCTGCTTACATGGCATCGCGAAGGTGGACTGACAGAGGCCGACTTGGCTGAAATCCAGTTTCTTTCCAAGGAACTGACAGATAATCCATTAACACAGCAATCTTTCTTACCGCCGCTTCATGAAATTCCGTTGCCTGCTCTTAAAGGATCGGTTTCAGAAGATGGAACGACTTTCGTGCAGCCGCTTTTCTTTAAAGAAAAGACCGAGACTGAAATTCTCGGAAAAAATCTTGAAAGCATTAATGAAGCAGTAACGGAGCGCATTGGAACGGACCCATTCAAGGTCCCGACCGATTCAGATGAATTATCCCTTCGAGTGACAGGCCCTGTAGGGATATCAGTCGATGCAACGGGTTTATTTTCAGGTGCTGATTTCAAATTGCTTTTAGCGACAGTAATACTTGTACTTGTCGTATTATTACTCATTTACCGCTCTCCTCTTTTAGCCATAATTCCTTTAATCGGAGTAGGCTTCGCCTATATTGTCACAAGCCCGATCCTTGGCTTCATGGCAGATCATGGTTGGATTACAGTCGATTCACAGGCCATTTCAATCATGACCGTATTATTATTCGGTGCCGGAACGGACTATTGCCTATTTTTAATTTCTCACTACAGAAGTGAATTAAGGAATCATGAAAGCAAACGGGAAGCCATGATCGCTGCATTTAAAGATTCATCAGGCGCCATTGCGATGAGCGGCCTAACGATCGTCATCTCCCTGCTAACATTGCTTGTAGCCAAATACGGAGCCTACCACCGTTTCGCTGTACCATTCAGCTTGTCGATTTTAATCATGATGCTGGCAGCTTTAACACTTGTACCTGCATTGCTTTCTGTATTCGGAAGGGCTTCCTTCTTCCCAATCGTCCCGCGTACACCTGAAATGGCAGAAGCACGGGCCAAGAAAAAGGGAAAAGCCGTCAAAAAGCTTAAAGAAGGCCGCATTGGTAACTGGATTGGCCATATCGTCACTACCAAGCCATGGACCGTCATTCTTACATGCCTGATCATCTTCAGTGTTTTAGCTGGATATTCTTCACAAATAAAATATTCATATGATATTCTCTCTTCCTTCCCTGAAGATATGAACTCCCGTGAAGGCTATTCTGTCATTTCCGACTCGTATTCACCAGGCGAACTGGCACCGGCGACAGTGGTTGTCGATACGGATGGTGAAGATATTGATTTAGCACCGGTATTAAAAGGGATGGATATTGTGGAAACTGTTGCCGATCCAGTCTCAAGTAAATCGAATAAAGATCTGCAATCCTATGAGGTGACATTCAACATCAACCCATATGATATCGAGGCCATAGATTCCATTCCGGAAATCCGCACAATGGCGGAGAAAGAATTGAAAGCCGCCAATATATCTTCCGTAGATGAAAAGGTTTGGGTTGGCGGGCAGACTGCGACTCAATTCGATAAAAGGGATACCGTCAAATCCGATGAATTCTTGATCATCCCGATCATCATCGTCCTGATTTCCCTGCTCCTGCTAGCCTACTTGCGATCTGTGACAGCCATGGTGTATTTAATGGGGACAGTCATTCTCTCATTCTTTGCAGCTATGGGGTTAGGTTGGATTATCCTGCACTATTTCTTGGGTGTCGATGCGATAGAGGGGACAATTCCACTTTATTCTTTCGTATTCCTGGTCGCACTTGGAGAAGATTATAATATTTTCATGGTTTCAAGCATTTGGCGTAAGAAAGAAACGATGCCAATCAAGCAGGCCATCAGAAAGGGCGTTGCTGAAACTAGCGGTGTCATCACCTCCGCCGGAATAATCCTGGCAGCCACTTTTTCCGTTCTAGCCACACTTCCGATTCAAGTATTGGTCCAATTCGGGCTCATTACCGCCCTTGGTGTGTTAATGGACACATTCATTGTGCGCCCGTTCCTTGTTCCTGCAATCACCTCCCTCCTTGGCCGCCGTGCTTTTTGGCCGGGTAAAGTGACCAATCAAGAAGAGAAAGAACAGGCCAATTAATAAAGATGTCCGCTTTACCCTTCTTCATTAAAAACCCTGTGCCCCATAAATGCACAGGGTTTGAGTTTGTAGACAAAAGGGTTCTTACCTGAAATTTCAAAACAAAGTCGATTGTAACGGAAGATGCGAGACTCCTGCGGGAAAAGCGCGTCGAGGGGAGACCCCGCAGGCGCAAGGCGCCGAGGAGGCTTCCGGACCGCCCGCGGAAAGCGAGTGCCTGGAGTGGAAATCATCATTCGAGTTTGTCTACAGTCTGAAAACCCTGTGCCCCATAAATGCACAGGGTTTTTCATGTTTTCAAAATTAAGGAAAACTTTCAGTTGACACTATTGCTTTCAGCTCTTATAATTACATTAAGTTAAGATATCTCAAATTAAAGATATATAAATTCAAGATTAATAATCAGGAGGAATAAATATGACAAATACAAAATGGATAGTCGACCCGACTCACAGCGCTATTGAATTTTCCGTAAAACATATGATGATCGCCAAAGTAAAAGGAAGTTTTAATAAGTTCGAGGCAAGCATTCTAGCAAACCCATCGGATCTAACGACTGCAGAGATTGATTTTACCGTTGATGTGGCCAGTATCGACACACGCAATGCAGACAGGGACAATCACTTACGTTCCGCTGACTTCTTTGATGTAGAAAAAAACCCTACATTAACATTCAAATCAACGAAAATCGTGAAAACGGATGAAGATGAATACGATGTAACTGGAAATGTGACTCTTAATGGAGTTACACAAGAAGAAACTTTCAGCATCACCTTCGAAGGCCAAG
Source organism: Peribacillus sp. S4 (assembly GCF_046715815.1). NCBI lineage: Bacteria > Bacillati > Bacillota > Bacilli > Caryophanales > Bacillaceae > Peribacillus > Peribacillus sp. S4. Next base: position 5,277,597 of record NZ_CP175708.1, read on the forward strand.
GGAAAGATCCATGGGGAAATGAAAAAGCAGGCTTCAGCGGAAAAGGGAAAGTCAAACGCAGTGGTTATGGTCTAACCTATAACGCGGCATTAGAAACAGGCGGCGTACTGATCGGCGATCAAATCACGCTTACCATCGAAATCGAAGCAGCTAAAGAAGCTTAAAGAAATAAAGAAGCAGCCATCCCTAGGATGACTGCTTCTTTTTGCATTTACCGGAATTACGAATTCCTCGTTTTATATAGTAAATAAATGAAGTATGGTGCCCCGATGCTCGCTGTGAAGACACCAGCCGGTATTTCCAAAGGTGAGAATAAAGTCCGTCCAATCAAATCCGCCACCATAACCAGGATGCCGCCAAGCAAAGCCGAAGTCGGCAGTAACACTCCAAAACTAGAACCAACCAGCCTTCTGGCCATGTGCGGTGCCATTAATCCCACAAACCCTATTCCCCCAGCAAAAGCTGTGGAACCGCCAATCAAGGCCGTACTGATCATCAATAATGTAAACCGCTGTTTTTGGACATGCCCCCCAAGCCCCGTTGCCAGGTCATCGCCTAGCTCCTGTAAATTAATATTCCTGGCATACAGGAAGGCAATTAACAGGAATAGAATCGTCCATGGTGCCAGTACAGCGATATTATTCCAAGTGGAGGTGGACACTGACCCGGTGATCCAAAGGTTTGCCTGGCTCGCTTGATAGACTGGACCAAGAATCATCATCATCGTGGTGAGCGCCTTCATTAAAGCCATCACCCCAATCCCGATCAACACAAGCCTGATCGGGGGAACCCCATTTTTCCAGGCTAATGAATAAACGAGTAAGGCCACGACTGTCGCTCCAATGAATGCAGCTACCGGCAGCCAATTGATGCTCACCGTTAATGAATGGTTCTTATCGCTAAAAATGGCCAAGAATCCAACGACCGCTACAGTCGCTCCTCCCGTAATCCCCAAGATATCAGGCGAAGCAAGTGGGTTTCTAATCATCCCTTGAAGGATACCCCCAGCTACAGCAAGGCCCATCCCTACCAACAGGGCAACAATTATTCTAGGCAGGCGGAAAGATTGGATAATAAGCCGGTCGCTCTCCGTCCCCCCTCCGATAAAAACCTGGAGAACGCTTAGCGGATTTATATTCATTTCACCCACTCCAGTACTGATCACAAACACTAGTGAAGTGACTAAAAATAATATGAAAATCACGATCATGGCTTTTTTATCCATCAAGAATGATATTTTTTCATTAAACAAACGAAAGCTCTTATATGACTTCATCGACCGCTGAACCCCTTTCTAGCTATATAAATAAAGAATGGGGTCCCGATTATGGCTGTCATGACTCCAACCGGAACTTCGCGAGGCATCAGGATATACCTGGATATGACATCGGCTGCAATCAAAAGCACCGCCCCGAAAAGTCCAGAGAAGGGAATCAACCAGCGATGATCGATGCCAACTATAGAACGGGTAAGATGCGGAACGACGATTCCTATAAAGCCAATCGGACCCGCAACCGCTACTGATCCTCCAGAGAGCAGGATGATTGCCAGCCCCAGGACCAGTTTAAGGAATACTATATTCAGTCCAAGACCCTTTGCAACATCTTCACCCATGGATAACACATTCATTTTACCGGACATGATCAAGGCAAGGACCCAGCCTGCGGCAAGATAAGGCAGGACGGCAACTAAATTGTCCAGGCTTCTACCGGAAACGGATCCGGCAAGCCAGAATAGGACTTGCTCTAAAAGAGCCTCATTAGAAACAAGAAGACCTTGTGTAAGTGAGGCTACCATCGCCGTCATGGCTGCACCTGCCAATGTCAGCTTCATCGGTGTCAAGCCGCCGCGTCCCATGCTTCCAATCATAAATATGCTTATCGCGGCTATGGCGGCCCCTAGGAATGACAGCCATGTGAATACTTGAAGATTGCTTATCCCAAAAACGGTGACACCAGTGACCACCGCCAATCCCGCCCCGGCGTTGACTCCGAATATATCCGGGGAGGCGAGGGGGTTTTTAGTTAGCGTTTGCATCAAAACCCCGGAGATGGCTAAACTTGCACCGATGGCCGAAGCGATCAGGGCACGCGGAAGTCTGACTGATTGAATGACAATGTGCTCATTCGTCCCATTGAAATCGGTAAAAGCATCGATGGCCATTTTCCATGTTGTATCCGTATAACCGTATACAATGCTTGAGCACAGTAAAAACAGCAGCAAAAGAATGGTAATGAACAGCCCCATCCATTTCTGCCATGAATTTTTTAATAACATATCCAGTTACCTTTCCAATCACGTTTGTATATCAGTATTTAATTCAATTGTACTGGCGTTAACAGGATTATGTCAACGAATTTGAGAATCATTTTCAATTATATATTGACAGAAAAGTATATTCATTTTATGATGATGCTGTTAAGTGCGAATGATTATCATTTGCTGACAAATTGGGAGGGATACATAGATGTTTAGATTTAAGTCTTTATTAACGCTTTTTACAATATTTGCAGTCTTCCTTCTAGCAGCTTGCGGGAATTCGGATGAAAAGGCCGATGGAAATAAAGCTGAAGACAAGAAAGAGGAGAAAAGCTACACAATTAAGCATGCCATGGGCACTGCCGAGTTGAAAAAAACGCCTAAAAGAGTCGTCGTTTTAACAAATGAAGGTACTGAAGCATTGATCGCTTTAGGAATTAAACCTGTTGGTGCCGTTCAATCATGGCTTGGTGACCCTTGGTACGACCATATTAAAGATGATATGGATGGGGTCGAAGTTGTTGGTGTTGAACATGAAGTTAACTTAGAGAAAATCGCATCACTGAAGCCTGACTTGATTATCGGAAGCAAGATACGCCAAGAAGCTGTTTATGATAAATTAAATGCAATCGCCCCTACCGTTTTCTCGGAAACGCTAAGAGGAGATTGGAAAGAGAACTTCAAACTTTATGCAAAAGCCTTGAACCTTGAAGAAAAAGGTAACGATGTAATTGCGGAATTCGATAAAAATACTGAAGATCTTAAAGCTAAATTGGGTGATAAAGTAAATCAAGAAGTTTCCATTGTTCGTTTCATGGCTGGAACTACTCGTATTTATTACACAGATTCATTCTCTGGAGTGATTTTCGATCAATTAGGATTTAAACGTGCAGAACAACAGAAGGAACTTTTCACTGCAGATAATAAATTAGGCAACCTTGCCATTGAGGTTGGAAAAGAAGTCATCCCTAAAATGGATGGAGATATTCTCTTCTACTTCACCTACGCTCCTGAAGGCGACAAACAAGCCCTAAGCACAGCAAAAGAATGGACGAATGATCCACTTTGGAAAAACCTTGATGCAGTCAAAAACGGAAATGCCCATGAGGTCAGCGACGCAACATGGAATACAGCTGGCGGAGTAATTGCAGCTAATAAAATGCTGGAAGATATAGAAAAAATCATGCTTGAAAAGTAATAACACGTTTCCATTGAAAAAGGCCTTTCTCGATATAATTCGAGAAAGGCCTTTTATTTTATATCATTAACCCACTTGTCCGCTTTCCTTCAATTGATCGTCAACGAACAAGAGGCCCAGTTCGTAATGCTCCCCGTCAAATAGAGCTCTTTGCACAAAACGAATCTGTTCATTATTATCGATGACCTCGAGCTTGCAATGTGCCCGGTTTATTTGTAGCGCCCTGTATAGCTCTTCTTCTTCCCTGACGACGACCCCATTTATTTTCGAAATGACCTCGCCTTTTTGCAACCCCATTTTATCTGCCGGAGATTGAGGGATAACGCCTAAGATCTGGACACCCAGCTTACTTTTCGAAAAATAAAAAGGAAGCTTTTGATCCATTGCCTTTTGGGAATGATGCAGGAATTCACGGCAAAGGATTGCCAAAACAATCGTTATGATTGCCAATGGAGGGTACCAGTAACCAGCTGCAGCCAATACCGTAATCACAATTCCCAATGCCCCTACCTTTTTGCCTTGCGCCTTAATTGCCAGTTCCGGGAGCGTCCCATGAACTTTTTGCTCAAAGCCGATTAAAATGGGCAGTACGATCGGCGACAGGGACATGTCCCCGATTGTAAAAACCGGATACCATTCGAAAGGCGCTGGAAGTTGTCCTCCAGGAATCATAACGAACATGGGAATTAGCCAGACCCGCTGTGAAACATACACACCTATCGGCTGCCCCCTTTTGGATACCTCCAAGTGAGGAGAGACCTTTTTACTTCCATTAGCAACAATCAAAAACCCTTCAGCAATCAGTAATAACCCCATTAAAATAACAAGTGTCGGATATACGGACCGATCTAGCTGATTAAGGGAATCCTGAAAAAACGTCAGCTCGATATCTCTATCATATAGAAAGAACAGGATAAAGAAAGTGAGCCCCATTGTATAAACGGGGGAAACTAACCTCTTTTTCATGGATAGCATCGCCAAAACCGTAACCACTGCCATGATGGACATTGCCGCCAAAGGAATGGCGAGTCCGGTGGCCAGCGTGAGGAAGGAAAGGATCAATCCCCCTATCAATCCTAGAGGCAGCATGGAACGCAGCTCCATGGAAAAACTGTAGATCTTCGTATTAAAATCATGGCGTTCCCGTTTAACGCGAAGATAGCCGATGAATAAGCAATAGGCAATCGAAACATAAAGCAAAGGGTGAAGGAAAAGTTTTCCTAATCCCATTAAGCATGCAATCAGCCAATCCGTTGTCAATTTCTATCCACCATCCTCAAAAGTAATCAAAATTTTGTCAAACTTCGTTCTGGTCAGTTACCTCCTATTCTATCAAAAATGTAGCCTCCATGCCTATTAAGATGCAGAAAAATTAGGTTTATCTCAAGTTGGCAGGCAAGGAACGATTAAATGCAAAAGAGGCACCGCTCCAAGGGGAACGATGCCATCAAGTTACTTCACTAAATAATTCAAAGCCGTGCGTAACTGGATATCATTATCTTCATCCTGGATCTTTTCCAGAATGGCGGATTCCAGATGCGCTGCGGTTTTAGCATCCAGCTTACCGGTCACTTCCAGGCCGAATTGTTTTTGGAATGCCTTTACTGCGATTTCTGTACTCCAATCATAATATCCATCCTCACGACCCGGTTCAAATCCGAGTCCTTTCAGAATGCTTTGGGCATACAGGATTTGTTCATCATTCATATCCCGCTCCAACACCTTCTCAATCGCCAGCTGATGGGCATTAAAATACTCCGGTTGTTTGACTTTGATCGTCGGTTCGATCCCTTTTTTATGGATCCAGTTCCCTGAAGGAGTCAGCCACTTATATAACGTAAGTTTAATCTTACTGCCATCACCCATTGGTACAGCTTGCTGTACTGTGCCTTTACCGAAAGTCTTCTCGCCAACCAATGGATAGCCTCCCGCCTCTTGCATGGCGCCAGCCAGGATTTCCGAGGCAGATGCGCTCCCTTTATCCGTCAAGACGGCAATGGGATAACTTTTCGCTTTCTTAAGGCTTGTGAAAAACGATTGTGTTTCCCCCGTTCTTTCGGCAATTTGCAAATAGGGCTTGTCTTTTGTGATGAACTCGCCAAGAATCGTTTCCACACTGGAAAGAAGGCCGCCTGGATTGCCGCGTACATCTATGACCAAGCCCTTGATTCCCGTCTTTTCCAGCTTCTTAATCTGCTTTTTGAAATCACTTGCAGTATTTTCCGAGAATGTGGTCAACTCGATATAACCGATTTGTTCTCCGCCGACTTCCTTAATTGATGAAAATACGGTATCCAATGGAATTTCGGCGCGCACCATATTGAATTCAAGTGGATTATCAATCCCTGCCCGCTTTATTTCAATTTTGACGGGTGACCCTTTTTCACCACGGATTTTCAGGCGTGTTTCATACAGATCCAGCCCTTCAACACTTTCACCATTCACCTTGAGGATTTGATCTTTCGGCTTTAATCCAGCTTTTTCTGCAGGCGAGTCTTTGTAAGGAGAAACAATGATGACCTTACCATCTTCCATTCCGATTTCAGTCCCGATCCCTTCAAAAGAGGAGTCCAGGGTTTCATTGAATTGCTTAGCGGTCTCCTTGTCCATATATACGGAATAAGGATCTTTCAGCGCTGACAGCATGCCTTGGATGGCACCCTCAACCAGGTTGGAGCCATCCACCTGCTCTACATACTGACTTACGATTAAGCCGTAAGCTTGTTCCACTTTTGCCCATTCCTTATCCTTCGATATTTCTTGGCTTTCATCCTTTGCTTCATTCTTGGCCGGAAGGCTTGTCCAATATATGCCCCCCACTGCTCCAATGGCTAGTGACATGATGATTGCTAGAGGAAGTACCCATTTTTTGACCATATTTATCCCCATTTCTGACCTGATATGTATTTCACTATATGAGGGGAATGAAAAGAATATGCTTATAGAAAATGGTGACACTACATAAAAAAACAGACAAGGAATTTATCCTTGTCTGTTTTTCAATTGATATATTGGGTATTAGATATTTACATAGTTTAATGGATTAACAGCATTTGACTTGCTATAATTCCATGGGCCTTTATGTAGCTCAAAGTGTAAATGCTGACCGAAGGAATGGCCTGTGTTACCCATGATGCCTACTTGTTGACCTTTGGCAACTACAGCACCTTCGCCTACTTGTCTAGAACTTAAGTGTGCATACACAGTAGTCCATTGCTGACCGCTGATCGAGTGGGTAACGAAGACGACATTACCGTATGTACTTGAGAAGTAAGAACGGCTTACGACCCCGTCGGCTGCCGCTACAACCGGAACCGTTCCACTAGCAGCTATATCGATGCCGGCATGCTGTTTATTCCAGCGTTCACCCATTGTTGAAGATACATACCCTGCACTAGGTCTAGTGAAAGTACCCGATGAAACGGCTGGCGCTTGACTTACATTAGACGAAGCGGGTGAAGATGATGATGAACTGTTGCTTTTTGCACTATATCCTGAAGAAGTGGATTGTTTTTTTGTTTCGGTTGCCTGTGATGCTTGTGATGCTGCTTGTGCAGCCGCTTGTGCAGCTTCTTGCTCTGCACGTTTTTTCGCTTCGGCTGCCGCTTTTTTACGAGCTGCTTCCAATTCGGCAAGACGTTGATGTTCCAAGCTGATGGCTGATTTGATGGCTTTTTCTTGAGCAGCAAGATTCGCTTTTTCTTCCTCTAGACCCATCTTCTCATGTTCATGCTTTTCAGTTTGTTGCTTTAATTTTTTAACCAATGCATCCTTTTCTTGCTTCTGCTGTTTTTGTTGCTTTTGAATTTCCAATAGTTCAGCTTTTGCCACTTCTAAACTGGCAAGCTTCGTTTCAACGGCTTTTTGCTTTTCTTCGAGATCCTTTTTATCCAGCTCATGCTGCTTTAAAATATCGCGGTCGGCTTCAGCGATTGTCGCTACAGCTCCGACACGGTCAACTAAATCCCCAAAACTGGATGATCCGAATAATACTTCAAGGTAGTTCACGTCCCCGCCAGTCTCCTGGAAAGAAAGTGCCCTTTCCTTCAATACTTCATTACGTTTCGCGATCCGCTCTTTTAATACTTTTATCTCTTCTTTCAATGCCTCGATTTCTTTTTTCGTTTGTGTAATTTCAGCATTTTTAGCATCGATTTTTTTTGCGGACTCTGCGATTTTCGCTTCAATGGCAGCTATTTGGTCTTCTGCTGTCATTTGCTTATCCTGCAGGCTATCGATTTTCTTTTCCGTGTCGGAAATATTCGATTCAACACCTGAACGTTTTTCCTGGATGGATTCTTTCTGTTTCTCTAAATCCGATATAGACTCAGCATAAACCGAAGGTGCCGCCAGAATGCTTCCCAACCCGATCATGATGGAGGCATTCATGGCAATGATATTTTTTTTCACGTTTCATTTCCCCTTTCAACCCGTTACATCCTTGCCTTGTAACGTCTCTCTATTTATGTCTGGCTACTTTTGGCTTTCGAGTAAAGATACAATTTAAACTTTCAAGAACTTCCTGACTGACATCAAGCTGCCCCATATTCCGATAACCGCACCAATTACGATGAGGATGGCCGATACTTGATAAATAAACGGATTTGCAGGCAGGAAATCTATGAATTTGAACGTAATCTGCGGTGCTGCATATTTATAAAGATTATAGTAGAGTACTGCAATCAGTCCTATCGGAATGATGGAACCGAGGACTCCCAACCAAAGTCCTTCCAAGAAGAATGGCCAACGGATGAATGTATTCGTCGCTCCTACCAATCTCATGATCTCAATTTCTTTTCTTCTGGCTACAATGGTAATTTTAATCGTATTCGAAATCAGGAACATTGCAGTAAATAGTAAGCCTACAATAAGAACGATCCCTATGTTTCTAGCAATATTAACAAAGCTGAATAGCTTCTCGACGTAGCCTTGTCCATATTTAACACTTTGGATATATTCCATACCTTCGATTTTCTTTGCCACCTTGATGACATCTTGCGGAGATTTCGTTTTGATAACATAAACGTCCCTTAATGGGTTATCCTGTTCAAATGGTTTAAAAGCATCACCATTATCTCCTAAATCATCTATTAAATTAGTAAGCTCTTCATCTTTTGGAGAGAAAATCACTGATTCGATACCGTTTATCTCCGTAATTTGCTTACCGATAGCTTTTATATCGTCATCATTCGCCGCATTATCAATATGTGCACGAACTTCGACATCTTTCTCCACATTTCCCGCGATATGATTTAAATTCATCATGAGCACTAAAAAGACGCCAACCAAAGTTAGAGTGACCGTTACTGCACTGACAGAAGCAAACGTCATCCATCCATTACGGCCAATATTTTTAAAACTTTCACGGAAGTGACGGAGCAATGTTCTAAATTTCATATCCGTAATCACCTCGATGTTCATCGCGAACTATTTTTCCACTTTCAATGGCAATGACACGTCGTTTAATATTGTTGACGATGTCCCTATTATGTGTGGCCATGACCAGTGTAGTTCCGCGTTTATTAATTTCTTCGAATATGTTCATGATTTCCCATGATGTTTCGGGATCAAGGTTACCTGTAGGCTCGTCGGCTATGACTACCTTGGGATCATTGACGATCGAACGGGCTATTGCAACCCTTTGCTGTTCCCCACCAGATAACTCGGAAGGAAGCATTCTCGCTTTATGTTTAATGCCAACCAGATCAAGAACTTCCATGACTCTCTTTTTGATTTCTTCTGGTTCCTTTTCAATAACTTCCATGGCAAAAGCAACATTTTCATATGCAGTGAATGTTTGAAGGAGTTTAAAATCTTGGAATACCATACCGATATTACGGCGGAATAGAGGAACTTTCGAATTGCGGATACTTGGCAGGCTTACACCATTGACCAAAATATTACCGCTTGTAGGCTTTTCTTCCCTATACATCATTTTGATGAAGGTCGATTTTCCGGCACCGCTCGGACCCACTACATAAACGAATTCGCCAGGCTTTATTTTCACATTGATACCATTAATGGCAATTACGCCATTTGGGTATGTCTTTTTCACATCTATCATTTCTATCATTCTAAAACCACCTAATTTGCTTGGATTATCACTATGTATCTACAGCTTTTCGACAATTTTCACTGAAATCTGACAGGAATCTCCCTTACTTGAGCACAGAAACATTATAACATCATATTTTGTCAAATTAAGCATAAAAAATATTACAGTTTCATTTCAGTTAGACATATATCAACATCTATGTAATAATTCCAGGATTTGATTGCTTGATAAGTGGTTGATCGTGAGTTGTTTCGAGGGTTTAATGGAGGCTAAATGAAACGTCCCGCTAAGCAGAACGTTTCATTAATCATTATTTATGTTCAGCAAGCCATTCAGCGACCATGCTCGCTTCCTTGCCCTTGATTATACCTTTTGGCATTCCGCCGCTTTGACCATTCGCAATGACTTTTTCAATGTCTTCTTTTGATAGCTTGGAACCTACCTTCGTCAAGTTCGGTCCCACGCCGCCTTCAAGATTCACTGCATGGCAGCTTGAACATTTGTTTTCATAAATTTTTGCGGCATCACCGGCACCTGCCGTAGTCGTTTCGTTATTTTCACTTGCAGGCTCTTTATCTGCAGCATCATCGTTCCCACCGCATGCAGCCAAGGCCAAAGAAGTACCCAGAACTAAGGCTAACCACTTCATTTTCATTGAACTTACCCCCTCTGATTTATACCAGCACAAGAACATTATACCAATTTCAATCCAGTTTAAAACCCTCCCCAAGTACCTCCGAAGCGTCCATTACAATTACAAACGCTTTAGGGTCAACGAGTTTCACCAATTGTTTCAATTTGGTGAATTCCGACTGGTCTATTACGCACATCAAAATTGGACGAGTATCATCCGTATAGCCGCCATACCCGGATATGCCTGTTACACCCCGGTCCAGCTCATGTATGATAGCATCCCTTACTTCCATTTCTTTATTCGTGATGATCAGTGACATCTTCGAATGGTTCAATCCAATCTGGACAAGGTCGATCGTCTTGCTTGTCACATATAGTCCAATCAATGCATAAAGGCCTTTTTCAATATCAAAAACGATGGCAGCACTTAAAACGATGATTCCATCAATGACAGCCACACAGGTCCCCAATGACAGATGGGAATATTTATGGAAAATCTGTGCCGCCAAATCGGTCCCCCCAGTGGAACCCTTGCCCCGAAAGACGATCCCCAGCCCAAGCCCGACCATCATCCCCCCGCAAATCGAACCAAGCAATGCATCATTCGTCCATGCCTCCCAATCCTTTGTCAGAAATACCACTAAAGGCAGGAACAAGGTTCCAATCAGGCTTTTGGCTCCGAAATGCCTTCCGAGGATAATAAGCCCCGCAATGAACAAAGGGATATTAAAACCCCAAAGAACATAAGCCGGTTCCCAACCGAGAGTTGACCTGAGAATCGTGCTAATCCCGCTGACCCCTCCGGATGCGACCTGGTTAGGCAGTAAAAACACATTAAAACCAATGGCAATTATGGACGAACCGACAATCACCAATCCATACTCCGTTAACTTTTGAATGAAAGGATGCCTCTGCTCCCTGTATCTTCTCTTCATTTTGCATAAGTCTCCTCGAACCATCATTATTATCTAGTATTGGCCGAACGAGGTAGAGCATCCCTTTTCAATCCTGTAAATGTCAGCCAGAAGATTCATTAAAAAGGGAAATCATAAAAAAAGCCGGACCGGGGAAACCGGTCCGACTGGCTGATCTTATAATTTGGAACGCAAGTACGCATCAATGAACATATCGATATCCCCATCCATGACAGCTCCCAAGTTTCCGGTCTCCGCACTAGTACGGTGATCTTTAACCATGGAATACGGATGGAAAACATAAGAACGAATTTGGCTTCCCCAGCCAATTTCCTTTTGCTCCCCGCGGATTTCATCCAATTCCGCTTGTTGCTGTTCAATTTCACGTTGATACAATTTGGCTCTCAGCATATTCATGGCCTGGGCCTTGTTTTTGATTTGAGATCTCTCGTTTTGGCACGTTACCACGGTGTTCGTAGGTAAATGGGTGATCCGGACCGCCGAGTCCGTTGTATTGATATGCTGACCACCTGCACCACTTGCCCGGTACGTATCGATTTTCAAATCTTCCGTGCGTACTTCTATATTGATCGTCTCATCGAATTCCGGCATGACTTCACATGAAACGAATGAAGTGTGGCGTCGTCCTGAGGAATCGAAAGGAGAAATACGGACAAGACGGTGTACCCCTTTTTCCGCTTTCAAATAACCATAGGCGTTATGGCCTTTGAAAATTAAAGTGACACTCTTGATCCCAGCTTCATCACCTGGAAGGTAATCAAGGGTTTCCACTTTAAAGCCTCTTTTTTCACCCCATCTTGTATACATGCGCAACAGCATGGAACCCCAATCCTGGGACTCCGTACCGCCTGCACCAGGATGCAGTTCAAGAATGGCATTTTTCGAGTCATATTCTTCACTTAATAAAAGTTGAAGTTCAAAGTCATTCATCTTTTGTGCAAGAACCGTGATTTCTTCTTCCAGCTCAGCTAAAAGTTCTTGATCATTCTCCTCTTTCACTAATTCATATGTCAAATCCAGATTTTCATATGATTCATTCAGGTCGGACAATTGATTGACTTGTTCTTTCAAAGCATTCGTTTCATTGATGACAGTTTGTGCTTTTTGCTGATCATTCCAAAAATCGGGATGTGTCATCTCATTTTCTAGCTGTGCGATTCGTGCCTCTTTTTCATCTAAGTCAAAGAGACCCCCTAAAGTCCGTTAATCGCTGCGCTGTCCGTTCAAGTTCATTTCTTATTTCTGCTAATTCCATTTCTCTTCACCTCATTAAGTATGTTAAAAAAAATCCCTGAAGAGGGATTCCCTTCATTACAATAAACCTCTTCATTATATGCAAACTAAACATGAAAAGAGGCGGCTAGCCTTGGACTTAACCGTCTCATCTTCATTATACACCTAACTTTAGCCTAAATTGCCATGGCAATTCTTATATTTTTTACCGCTGCCGCATGGGCATAACGCATTTCTTCCAACGTCTTCCTTTTTACGGGCAGGGGCTTTTTTCACTTTTCCCCCGTCTTCTTCCTTCGGATTGACCGCTTGTCCTTTTATGACTTCCTTACGTTCCAAATTGTTGCGGATTTCAGCCTTCATGATGTATTTCGCGACTTCATCTTCCATTGAAGCAATCATCGCTTCAAACATCGCAAAACCTTCGGATTGATATTCACGAAGCGGATCGATTTGGCCATAAGCACGAAGGTGGATCCCTTGGCGCAGCTGCTCCATTGCATCAATATGGTCCATCCACTTACTATCGACTGCACGAAGAACGATTACTTTTTCGAATTCACGCATTTGTTCTTCAGATAGCTCTTCTTCTTTTTGGTCATAGCCTTCTTTCACTTTTGCTAAAATGAACTCAACCAATTCCGATTCGTTTTTCCCTTCCAAATCAGCCACAGTGATTGAACCTTCATTGAATAGGTTACCATTCAGGTAGTCGACAAGGCCTTGTAAATTCCAGCCTTCCTCATCGCCCATTGGAGCAAACGCGACAACATTTCGCTGGATGGATGCCGTGATCATCGTTTCGACGATTTCACGTAAGTTTTCACTTTCCATGACATCAAAACGCTGTTTATAGATAATTTCCCGTTGTTGACGGAGAACATCATCATACTGCAGTAATTGCTTACGTGAATCGAAGTTATTGCCTTCGACCCGTTTCTGTGCGGATTCAACGGCCCTTGTCACCATTTTACTTTGAATTGGCTGGGAATCATCCATACCTAGGCGTGCCATCATGTTTTTCATGTTATCCGAACCGAAGCGGCGCATCAATTCATCTTCCATTGATAAATAGAATTGAGTGACCCCTGGATCACCCTGACGGCCGGACCGGCCACGCAGCTGGTTATCTATACGCCTGCTTTCATGACGTTCCGTGCCGATGACAGCAAGGCCCCCAAGCTCCTTGACACCTTCACCAAGCTTGATATCCGTACCGCGACCTGCCATGTTAGTAGCGATCGTAACTGAGCCTTGATTACCCGCATTCGCAATGATTTCCGCTTCACGCTCATGGTTCTTGGCATTCAAAACATCGTGAGGGATGCCTTTTTTGGATAAATAGGCAGATATGACCTCAGATGTTTCGATGGCAACCGTACCGACAAGCACAGGCTGACCCTTTGTATAACGTTCGGCGATGTCTTCCACAACAGCCTTGAATTTCCCATCAGTTGTCGCATATATAAGATCTGCCCTGTCATCCCTGATGATATTCCTGTTTGTCGGGATCGCAATGACATTCATATTATAAATATTGCGGAATTCCTCTTCTTCCGTTTTGGCTGTACCGGTCATACCTGAAAGTTTTTCATACATCCTGAAATAGTTCTGGAATGTAATCGTCGCAAGAGTCATGCTTTCATTTTGAATTTCAAGTCCTTCTTTCGCTTCGATTGCCTGGTGGAGACCTTCACTGTAACGGCGGCCTTTCATCAAACGGCCGGTGAATTGGTCAACGATGACTATCTCGCCTTCCTGGACGACATAATCCACATCCAAATGCATGGAAACATGAGCCTTTAACGCCTGATTGATATGATGATTCAAAGTAACGTGACTAATATCGAATAAATTATCGATATTAAACGCTTTTTCAGCTCGATTCATCCCATCTTCCGTCAGCTGAACACCTTTTGTCTTTTCATCATATGTGTAGTCCGTATCTTTCTTTAAGGTTCTTACAAACGCATTGGCCTGGATATAAAGCTGAGCCGATTTCTGTGCCGAACCGGAAATGATCAATGGCGTTCTCGCCTCATCAATCAAAATCGAATCGACCTCATCGATGACAGCGAAGTGCAGCGGACGCTGTACCATTTGTTCTTTATATAACACCATATTGTCACGAAGATAATCAAAACCTAACTCATTATTCGTACTGTACGTAATGTCAGCATTATACGCTGCCTGCTTTTCTTCTTTAGAATGACTGTTCAAATTCAACCCGACGGTCAAACCGAGGAAATCATACAATACACCCATTTCGGTGGCATCACGGTGTGCCAAGTATTCATTGACGGTAACGACATGTACACCTTTACCGGTAAGTGCGTTTAAATAAACCGGCATCGTGGATGTTAAGGTTTTACCTTCCCCTGTTTTCATCTCGGAGATATTTCCATCATGAAGGGATGCCCCACCCATGATTTGAACACGGTAAGGATATAAGCCCAGAGCACGCTTTGCCCCTTCACGCGCAACCGCAAAAGCCTCGACAAGCAAATCATCAACGGTTTCCCCATTTTGATAACGCTCTTTAAACTCTTCCGTTTTGGCACGCAACTGTTCATCCGAAAACGCAGCAGTCTCATCAGCCAGCGCTTCGACCTGATCGGCGATTTTTTCTAAACGTTTGATTTCTCGCTTATTCGGATCAAAAACTTTATTTAATATATTAAGCATTCAATAACGCTCCTCTATTATGGTAATGATCGTTCAATGATAAAATTCATATAAGTAAGAAGAAACACACCTTCTATTATTACTAATGCACGCTTAATTTTACCACTTCTATCATAGAGGTACAACTTCATGTCACTTCGCTGGTATAGACCTGAATGCAATTCTTGCGAAAAACAATGGATTAATGAGGAGTAAAACTGTTAAAATAGGAGAAAGTATAAAAAATATGTTGCAAACTCCCCACTATTCCATATGCAAATGTGAATTATCCATAACCTTCCATCACTAGATGCTGTGTCCTCTCTAGAGATAGCATGTCAAGGTAATCCAACCTTACAGGCGTCATGTTTTGAATGATAAGGTGGGCTGCCGAAACTTATTAGCGGAAAATAAATAGAACATGTTTCGAGGTGGTATTGATGATTGGTGAACGTGTAAAAAAACTGCGAGAAGAAAAGAAAATGTCGATGACTGAACTTGCCGATAAAGCAGGTGTTGCAAAGTCTTATTTAAGTTCGCTCGAGCGGAACTTACAAACGAATCCTTCTATTCAATTTCTTGAAAAAATCTCCTCCGTACTTAACATCCCTGTTGATGCCCTGCTTTACGATGCACCAAATAAGGAAACCTTGGACAATGACTGGATGAGAATCGTTGAGGAAGCCATGAATTCGGGTGTCTCAAAACAACAATTCAGGGAATTCATCGAATTTAATAAATGGAGAAAAGATAAAGAAGAGTAGAGTGGTAGTGCACTAGTTTACCTACATAATCCTGAAGAATACAGTGAATAAGCTAGACTCACAAGAATCCCAAGGAAGAATAAACCCTATAAACAGCTATGAATCGAACCACTGTTTATAGGGATGTTCTCGAATTTGTTCGGAACCTATTTTCCATCGTTCTCCTCAAAAATTGCCTCAGGGCTTTCCCGTTTCAAAAAAGCAATGATTTCCTCTTTTTTGAAACCCAAGCTTCTTGCTTCAGAAATCAATTTCACCCATTCTTGATCCAGTTCCACATTAGCCACCTCTTCTACCTCCTAAAATACTCTTGTATTTCAGGCAGACCAGCCATCATAGTCAAAAGGACCTTAGACCTGTGCCTTTGCGCCCTCATTTTTCAAGGAGTTTGCCTTTGCCGTGGTATTTATTACCAAATACATTACCTATAATCATATTATAACGGATACGCACTCCATATATTGCTATTTTATGTCGGTAATCCACATAAATGCAAAAACTTTCATCCGACAAAATATTACAATATTAAGAAAATTTGAAGTTCAGGTGATTTTTCATAGACTAATTCAATTTCGTTTTGCTCTTCTTAAAATTTCTTTGGGGTGTATTGATTCTTTCGATTGTAAGTGCATCGTGGGCTTTTTGCGAAGTTAAATCCTCACCGCAGGTCGGGCAAAGCCACTTTCCATATTCCGCACTGCTAAAAGAAGCCCTATGGCATGTATGGCAATTCTTTCGATACAAATAATCCAACCCCCTCTGCACCTTGATCAAATTGTTTTCTACAAATAACTTATTGTTCCTTTTAAAGAACTGGCGATTCGAATATAGTGCAAAAGATAAGGGGATTTGAATAGGTAAAATTGTTAACCATTTATCTCAATGAAGAACAAATTTTGTTCTTTTAAGTGATCTTTGTGTTTTTTTTAGAGAACCAAAAGAAACAATCATTTTTACGTTCTAACGGATTCTATCAACATGCAAAAAAGCACAACCCAGAGGCTGGGCTGTGCTTTTGATCTTAGAATAATAATTAACTAGGTTCAATCAATCCATAGCGTCCATCTTTTCGGCGGTACACTACGTTTGTTGTATTAGTATCCGCATTCGTGTAAACAAAGAAACTGTGACCAAGCATATTCATTTGTAAAATCGCTTCTTCACTGTCCATTGGCTTTAAATCAAAGCGTTTATTGCGGACCACTTCAATATCATTATCGTCTTCGAATTCATCCACCACTTCGTCAGCTTCCGTATTGAAGGCGAATGCATCGGGTGTAGTCGATAGATTGTTTCGGAACTTGCGATTGACCTTCGTTTTATGTTTACGAATTTGGCGTTCAAGCTTATCATTGATCAAATCAATGGCAGCATACATATCCGCATTTTCCTCTTCAGCGCGAAGAACCAAATTCTGCATGGGAATCGTCACTTCGACCTTTGATGTATTATTGTTCACTTTTAAATTGACTAACACATTTGCATCTGGTGTATTGTTAAAATATCGTTCTAACTTGCCAATTTTCTTTTCGACGTATTCTCGAATTGCTGGAGTTACCTCAATGTTTTCACCGCGTACGTTGTAATTCATAAAGTGAGTCCTCCTTAAATTAAGACTATACAGTTAGATTCTACAATACCCCTCCGGTTCCTTTTAGAAACACATCATGAAATATGTCGAAATAATGAAACAACTGTCGGAAGGTTTGGAAAGGGTTGATGTCTGCCCTAGCTTCATTATATCAAATGCTATGCTAGAAAGAAAAAATTAAGCCTATTTTATTTACAGAAAATTTAAAAATATTTAACATCGAAACCATTTGGACTCCAAAATGGAAGGAAATCAATTTCTTTTATCATAGAACACGCCATCCACTGATAGACTTTCATACGGATTCGTGTATTTATTGGAGGACTTTTTCTTCTTATTCATTTCCTGGATATCCCGCTGTATCTCCTGCTTTTGGAGCTTCAGCAAGTGATTGACCCGTTGGTTGAGCAACAGGACTGCACGTCCCATCTGCTGCTCCTCACCAGTAAAAGGCGGTTTGATTTGAGAAAGGAGTCCATCCCGCCGATCGATCAGCTTTGTAACCCTTTCTATTTTAACATCACGCTCTGTGATCGTACGATCTTCCAGTACGGCAAGTAATTCAGCAGTCAAATCATGAAAGGCTCTAATCACCATTACACCTGACCGCTTTGGGTGAATTGTTTTTTCCGGTTGATCTGAATTACTTCCTTCCACATATTCCGGAACTCCGTAACAAGTCCTTCCACTTCTTCCAAAGCAGAAACGTCATTTTTCATATTCGCTTCGATCAAACGGCGGTTCATGAAATCATACAGACTCATCATATCTTTGGATACATCCGCATCCATATTCAGCGTCACCATCAATTCACGGATAATGGTTTGCGCCTTGATGATGTTCGTATTCTTCACTTCGATATTTCCTGCTTCAATGGCTTTCTTCCCAAGCATGATGAACTTCAAACAGCCATTATAAAGCATTAATGTAAGCTCTCCCGGTGATGCTGTATTGACTGAATTTTGCTGATACGATTGATATGGGTTATTCATTGCCATATTTAACTTCCTTTCCGACATACCTTAACTAAAATAAGAAGCTAACGATGCACTTTGGCTGTTTGCCTTTTGAATTGCTTTTTCCATCGCCGTGAACTGGTTGTAATAGCGCGATTCCAATTTCGTTAACTTGGCTTCAAATGTTGAAATCTTCTTATCCAGCCCATCAACCAATTTTCCGATTGTAAAATTGTTATTAACATATCCGGCCTTCCCGGCTTTTTCAGTAATCGCCTTCATGGATGATTCTATATCATCCCTTAACCGGCGTGCGAGCCCTTTGTCGCTCTTTTCCGACCCATTGGCCATGAACATATCATAGATCGCATTCGGATCCTCACTAATGGCTGCACGGAGCTTGTCCTCATCAATCGTTAATTTACCGCCTTCCAAATAATTCTTGGTGGTGGTGATTCCCAAACTGCTGAGATTGTTTTTTCCAGTGATTCCGTCCACCGAAGTGTATAGGGATGTCCTCATTGTGGTCAGGAGACCTTTTAAGGTAGAATCGCTTTTTAACGTTCCGCTCTTCGCTCTTTCTTCCCACAGCTTCACTTCATCCTCTGTCATTGCCTTTTTTTGCTCAGAGGTAAGCGGGGTAAAGGAGCGATATTTCGCTTCACCCGTTTTATCTTGAACCTTTTTAATGACTTCATTGTATTTATTCACAAACTGAGTGATCGTGTCCAGGATGGCATCGACATCAGCCGTTGATGAGAATGTGACTGTATCCGCCGTTTTTTGCTTTACCGTTATTTCCGCTCCATTAATCTGAAACGTATTCGAAGGCCGGGAAATGTCCAGGCCATTATAAGTAATCGATGCATTTTCTCCTATTGTGCCGCCAGCCCCTTCATTGTCACTGCTCATTTTTAGCACATTGAAGAATTCTCCAGTACCCCCTAACTCAATTTCAGGCCGATTTTTTGCATCACCGGTATTTTTAGCAGTGATGGAAAATTTCTGGGACGTCCCATCGAAAAATAGAGTCACTCCCGAGTTAGCATTAATTTTATTTATGACACTCTCTAACGTATCGTCCGCATTAAGGGTAAGTGTATACGGTTTTTCCACTGTTGCTCCATCTTTTACTTCCGTATCAAAACCGCCATCCTTATTGATGGCCAGTATCGTAATATCTTGAGGGGTCGTGATACCCAATTCCGATAATTTCTTTTTGGGTTCGGTAACAGCAGATTTTTCCGTACTTGTCATGGTTGCTGCCTTGGCAAGCCCATTCACTTTTATATTCCCGGAAAAATCACTGGTTGAATTCACATTTTTCACTGATACAGCATCTGGATTCGATACCATTACCTTCTTTTTAATGAAGGAAGACTGCTTCCCAATTCCATCACGAATGAGCGTATCCAATTCTGATAAAGCTGTATTCATCGAACGGTAATCATCCCGCTGCCACTCGGAATACTGCTTTTTCTGTGTCAGTTTATCCAATGGCACCCGTTCTGCCTGCATCATGCTCTTAACTAATTCATCAATGTCCATCCCGCTTGCTAAACCACTGATTCGTACCATAATTGATCACCCGCTTATATTTTTTCATCCACCATTATGCCGACAAACTCCGTCATTGCCGCATAGAAATCCAATAACTTCTTCGGGGGAATTTCCCTGATCGTCTCATCCGTCACATCATCCACTACCTTGACATAATACTCATTCAGCTTCTCATGATATTCAAAACGAACGGCCGTATGTGTCGGATTCAGGAAGGTGTTCAAACTATCCACCATTTCCCGCACCTTTTCTTGTGAAGGCTCAACAGTAGATTCCACTCTTTGTTCCGAATAGGCAAGTGTATTCATTTCACGCTGATAATAAGAACTGATTCCTTCCGAGATTGCTGTTCTAAGTTGTGAGGAAAGAATATTCGTGGATAAACTCTCCAGCATCTAAATAGCCCCCAATAGGATATCTTTACTTCTTATATCGGTTCTTACAGTTTTATATTTAGTGCGAAGGTTTGACTTTGGTTTCAACTTCAGACTAGAGAGTCTATAAAAAAAACTCCAGAAAAATATCTGGAGTCAACCATTAAAATTTGACCGATGATTTCCTCTCCAGGCACTCGCTTTCCGCGGGCGGTCCGGTGAGCCTCCTCGGCGCTTTGCGCCTGCGGGGTCTCCCTTGGACGCGTATTCCCGCAGGAGTCTCGTACCTTCCGTTCCAATCAGATCTCCATGAAATCTAAGATGGAAACCCAATTGCCCACACGTTTTGAGGATTTTATACTGTGACCGTTGATTTCCTCTCCAGGCACTCGCTTTCCGCGGGCGGTCCGGGAGCCGCCTCGGCGCTTTGCGCCTGCGGGGTCTCCCTTGGACGCGCATTCCCGCAGGAGTCTCGTACCTTCCGTTCCAATCAACTTTGTTTTAATATGTAGATAGAAAGCCCTTTACCTACAATCTTGTTTAGGACTTCCCTTTCTATTCAAATAATCAGCGAACATACTAAAAATTGATATATCCCATCCAGCTTGGGATTGATAGCTGTGTTCACCAGTCATTTGTACCATACACATTACATCAGCTATGTATTTTGCAGTACCATCATACTCTATTAGGATTGTAGCCATAAGGTTCCTTGGTGACATGACGAATGATCCCTTCCTTTTTAAGGGGCAGTAATCTCTTTTTTTTCTACATCGCAGTGTTCCTTGCACCCTTCAATCAGTACAAAAAAAAAGAGCCTGACACAAGTGTCAGACCCTTCTTGTTAGGCTAACTATTCAATTAACGAAGTAACTGAAGAACGCCCTGCGGTTGCTGGTTGGCTTGAGCTAGCATTGCTTGAGATGCTTGCGCCAAGATAGAGTTTTTGGTTTGCTCCATCATTGTCTTAGCCATATCTGTATCACGAACACGTGATTCAGCCGCTGTCAGGTTTTCAGAAGAAGTACCTAAGTTGTTGATCGTATGCTCTAAACGGTTTTGGTTAGCACCTAGTTTAGAACGTTCAGCTGATACTGTATCGATTGCTCCTTGGATTGCTGTAATTGCAGCTGAAGCATTAGCAGCAGTAGAAACATCTAGTCCAGCTTCACCAGGGGTAGAGTTAGTACCGTCACTCACCCCATTAGCAGCCGTGAATCCTGTATCACCAGCAGTACCGGTTAATCCAAGAGCAGCAGCACGCATATCACCAATTTCAAGTGTCAGGCTTTGGTTCTCGTTAGCTCCGATTTGGAATTGAAGGCCGGTTCCAGCGGTAGCTGTATCCTTAGAACCGTTCAATAGTTTCTGAGTATTGAATTCAGTAGTATTACCGATACGGTTAATTTCAGATGTTAATGAATCCATTTCCTTTTGGATTTCTCCACGGTCGTTTGTTGTATTAGTGTCCGTTGCTGCTTGTGTAGCAAGTTCACGCATACGTTGAAGGATGTCAGTCGTTTCGTTTAATGCACCTTCAGCAGTTTGGATTAAAGAGATGGCATCTTGTGAGTTACGGGAATCTTGGTCCAATCCGCGGATTTGTCCACGCATTTTTTCAGAGATTGCTAGACCGGCTGCGTCATCTCCTGCACGGTTGATGCGCATGCCTGAAGCTAGTTTCTCCATTGATTTTGATTGTGCATTCGTTGCACTTGATAATTGACGGTGCGTGTTTAGAGCTGAGATATTGTGATTGATGATCATTTTTGTTTCCTCCTTGAGTCTTAAGTCCCCACGTCCATGTGGTTGTTTACGATGGGCAGTGAATAAGTCGGCCGCCTATTTCACTGCCCATCGTTGTATACTTAATATCGACCTGCTTGGAAACATATTTAGCGGATTTTACGATTTTTTCTTGAAATACTCATTTATGCCTTCCAGAAAATTGGTTTCTGTTTTGGAGGCTTTTCTATTTTCCTGCTGAATGGACAGGTAGATTTCCTTCCTATGGATATCGACGTTTTTCGGGGCATCGATCCCGAGTTTGATCTGATCCCCTTCAATGGACAGGATCGTAATTTCGATATCATCGCCAATCATGATCGCTTCATTCGGTTTTCTGGTCAATACGAGCATCATTTCCCCTCCTGTTCGGCTGGAGGATCAAAAAGTTTGTGCTTTGTACGGTATTCACTAGCATTCATGATGAATTGCTTTCCGACTTTTTTGGGGCCGTTTATGATGATTGGGGCCTGGAGATTCGCAGTCGTTTCATTGAAAGGGTCCTGAATCGTCAAGATGACGAAAGTAATGACTTCCAGTTCCGTTTCTATTTGTAAAGAAGATAACACCTCATCCGTAAGCTTCACTTCATAATCAGGAAACACTTCAAAAGGATCTGTCACAATGAAGGCAAGCTCTTTTGTTTCTATCGATTGCAGGACGAAAAAGGGCGTGTCATCCAAAGCTAGCAAGCAAAACTCTTTTTCTTCTAAAAATCCTGGTATCCCGCTTTCAAATACATAAATCTCTTTCTCTGCCAATTCGAGTTCGCCATGAAATTTTGTTTGTAGGATCATCTATGTTTTCACTACCTTATCTCATCCGGGTATAAATTGATGAAATCTATATCCAACGCATTTTTTTGTAGAATTTCGACATTCACACTGCCTTGTGTGTATGTATGGTTCACCCTATTGACTTGAGCATCAATGATCGGTTTTTGGGCGGTTGCTTCAATCTTCACTTCCGCTGGCTGGTAGTCGAGCTTCACGCTGAAATGCGAGGGAATCCAGCCGAGATTGAACTTCTTCTCCGGTCCCTTGCTGTTTTGCCTGGCCTGTTCAGCGAGTGCATTACCGCCTTTTTCAATATGCATCAGCTCCGTCCCCTGCTGGGCACGTCTTGCCATACCCGCCAGCCAATCCTGATATCCCTGCTGCGCAAATTCATCAACTCTTCTTGAGAGGCTTTTCAAATCCATGTCTTCCCTTGCTTGTGACTGATCGATCGTCAGCTTGCCTTGGGTCGTTTGAATCTCCATGATCGCTTGCGGCTGTTGAATGGATTGGACAGCCGCCTTCTGTTCGATTTGCTGCACAGGCTGATCTATATTCAATCCAATCTTCATTGGGTTGGATTGCAATCTAATTTGCGGAATCTGCATCATCAATTCTCCTTATAGAAAAAAGCTATCCATTTAAGAATAGCTTAGCGAAGAAAATCCAATAAACTCGGCTGCATGATTTTTGCGCCGATACTTAATGCCGCACTATGGACACTTTCCTGGGTCGTCAAATCCATGATCGCCTTTTCGATATCGACATCCTCATTTTTTGAAAGGATTTCAGTGGCAAATACCTCCTGCTGCTTGAGACGGTCCGTCATCAGCTCAATCCGATTTTGCCTTGCGCCAACCTGTGCCTGCATGCCTAAAAACGTATTTATCGTTGCGTCAAGTCCTTCCAGCGTGCCAGTCACGTCGCCGCCGTTTTCCAGTGCCTCGATTGTCTGGTCGATGCTTCCGCCGGCCGCTAGTGCATCACCAAAAATCTTGGAACCGTCCGTATTGATTTTAAGGGAAATCCCGGAAAACACTTCAAGGTTTATGTCCCCTGTGCCATACACGGTATTTCCATTAGCATCTTTAACAGACGATGGTCTTACATTCGTATCCTGGCCGTTGAAAATGTACTTTCCGCCAATCTGTGTGTCGCCAAGAGTTATGAGATGTTCTTTTAATTGTTTAATTTCTTCAGTAATGGTTTTCAGTTGTTCCCCTTCATACGTGCCATTGCTGCCTTGAACGGTTAATTCACGAATCCGCTGCATGGCGGAGACACTTTCAGTAATGGCATCATCCGTGCTGTCGATCCAATTGGTCGCTTCGGCAATGTTACTTTGATACTGCCCTATTTGATTGAGGCTTGTCCTGTACCCCATTCCCATCATGGCCGCAACAGGGTTATCGGATGGCTTGGAGAACTTCTTTTGAGATGAAACCTGTTCTTGCAGCTTGGACATCTTTTCGTAACTGCTGCTTAAATTGCTCAGCATATTATTGGTTAGCATCGATTGTGTTACCCGCATATTCGTCCCCTCCTATCATCGGCCTGCTATACCCATTCCGTTTATGATTTTGTCTAGCATTTCATCCATCATCGTCATCATCCTTGCAGATGCGTTGTAGGCCTGCTGGAATTTGATCATGTCCGTCATTTCTTCATCAAGGGATACGGAACTGACGGAATCCCTATTTTGGTTAACCGAAGCAGCAAGCACGACAGAGTTGGAAAGGTTCTTTTGGGCGCTTTGGGAATCCACACCAAGCTTTCCGATGATACCGGAATAATAGGTGTCGAAGCTTCCCGTCAATTCGTCAGAGTTTTGGTCTTTGGTCGAGTACTCACTGAACGCCTTCTTTTTCAGGTCAGCCAGGAGTTTGGCATTTTCATTATCCCCGGATGCCCCTCCGCTTTTTCCGCCTGCGGCAATTTTTGTGGGATCCTTCACGATTTCACCATTCACCTTGATGCTTTGGGCGGCACTCTTACCAGGTTCAAGTTCAAAGAAGTTCAAAGTTGAAGTGTTGCCATCACCTAAGGCATACCCTTGTTTATGGATGGCATTGAACTCATTCACGAAAGCCGCCGTCATATTATCGAGCTTTTTCAGCATATCAGGATAAGCGCCGCCGGTCGTGCCATCAGCCTTCTTATAGCCGAAGCTTTTGATCAAACCGGACAGTTCCCCCGAGAAATTGTAATCGGTCAATGTTTTCGAACCAAACTTCAATCCGTCCACCATGCCTGTCGTTTTATCATGGCTAACTTCAACTTTCGAAGTTCCCACCATCCCGGTTTGGTTAACACTGACCAGATTGATGGGCGGCACAAAAGACGAACCGTCTTCTTGCATCAATTCGATGTTGTATAGCCCTGTGGCCACATCGCTGGCTCTGCCGTAATTCGTCGGAATGACGTTATTCACTTTAATGCTGACAAGCTGTGAGAGATTGTCCACGAGCACATCACGTTTATCATAAAGGTCATTGGGGATATAACCATGCGGCTCCACTTTGCTGATCTGTTGGTTAAGCTGATCAATACTGCTGATGAGCGTATTGATTTCGTTCGCTTTGACGTTTATCTGATTGCCGATATCCGTTTGAACGTTCGTTAGCGAGTTATAGTAGTAGTTTAGGGTATCCGCGACCATGACGCCCGTCGAGGCAACGACTTCACGCGCCCCTGAGTTTTCCGTATTCGCCGTCAGCCCCTGCAGCGAATTCCAGAACTTCTCCATCGTGGCGGCCAATCCACTGTCGGTCGGTTCGTTCATGATGCCTTCCATTTTCGTCAGGGATTCGCTCATGGCCCCGTAATAACCGATTTTATTACTTTGTGTCCTGTATTGTGCGTCCAGGAAACTGTCGCGGATCCGCTGAACCGTTTCAGCTGCCACCCCTGTCCCGATTTGACCGGCAACGCGCGGGCTGTTCAAACCGACAGTAGGAAAGCCCGACGTCTGGACCAAGTTGACCCGCTGCCTTGAATATCCTAATGTATTGGCATTGGCCACGTTATTTCCTGTTGTATACAAGGCCCCTTGAGAGGTGGATAATCCGCGTTTGGCGGTCTCAAGACCCATAAAGGTTGAAATCATTTGCTCGCACCTCCATCTTTTTTTCTGCTTCTTATGCTTTGGAATCAAACATTCCCATGCCTATTTTCGCCGTTTTCCCAACCGAACCCCCATAATTCAGGTTCTGGTGCTGAGGTCTCAGCATATCCAAAGAGACATTGATGAATTGAAGGGACTGATAGATCAATTGCTGATTTAAACCGTTCCGCTCCTTCAGCTTTGCCACTTCATCGATCAATGCCGCTTTTAGCATTTTAAGGACTTCCGTTTCTTCTGGTCCTGTCAGTCCCGTCACGGTATGGATGGAGGCAGGCTGTCCCGCCGTTCCATTGGCTGCAAGAAATTCCTCGACTGCCCTTTCTCTTTCCTTATCCGTTTGGCTGATCGCTTTAATATGCTTTTGTTCCGAAATCAGCAGGGCAGTAATCGCCTCGGTATCATTCGCTTTCAAAATGGCCGTTTTTCTTATCGCCAATTGATTCAAGCTTTTATGAAGCTTGATCAATTTTTCAAGCGATCCGATGATGTTCCGTGCAGTCATTTCGCTGCCTCCTCCGCTCATAAATGAAGGACGGAAACTAGCTCCGTCCACTTCATTCAAGCTTCTTTTTCATGGAAAATTCATTTTCGGTAAAAATCGATGAGACCCTTAGCCGTGGCTTGTGCATTCAATTTATAATTTCCTTTTTCAATCTGGATTTTCAGTTCATCCACTTTTGCTTGTCTTGCAGCAATCATCTTCGATTCTTGCTGCATTTCTTTTGCCGCTGAAGAAATTTCAACTTTATCCGAGGATTTGACCTTGGATTCCTTGATATTCCCCGTTTTATTGGCTTGAAGATTATAAGGGTTAACACCTGTCATACCGACGTTATTGATTTTCATATTCCAGATCCTCTCCTTCGGTCGATTTTATAAATCCCATTATGTTTCGATTCCTTAACACATGAAAATGGCTCTGGACTGTGTTATTCTCCCTATCTTTTTTATCGACAAGGAACCGATTTCTTTAATTGTTTGCTGTAATCTTTCCTTCGACACCCATTGTCGAATATTGTTCTCAATATCGAATATTCTAACAAAAACGGCATTATGTTTCCATGAATGAATTACCCTTTTTGCTCATCCTTCATATAGTACGTATTTTTTTTATCATTTCCTTGAATTTCAGTCAGGCGCTTTTCTTCATTTTCAAATGCCTGCAAATCCGTAACGAGCGAATTGGTGCATTTGCCGCATAACTTTCCGCTCTTGATGTTGGCGCCGCACTTTTCACAAGGAATTCCGAGATTGGGAAACTGTGAAATTCTCAGCTTTCCGGTTCTCACAAATTTAATAATTAACCTTTCTTCAACGCCGGTTTCCATAACCACCTGCATCATGGATGCCGTTCTATTTGTTTTCTTGCGAATATATGCATACACTTTATCATATTGGGCTCCTTCTTCTTCTTTATAACAGGCATCGCACACATCACTGAATTTCGTCATAACGAATAACGAATTACAGTTTGGACAGTTGAACAGTTGAATACATCCATCGAGGCCCCTCCTTCACCATCACGGCGATTATTCTTCAGTACTGTATATATCGAATAATCCCGGCGATACTTTAGGAAGTTTTATTAAAATAAGCTTTTTCACCTAGCCAGTGTGATCGATGATACTTCTTTGGCCCCAGCCGTTATCAATGCCTTTGCTGCATGCCTGAGAGTTGTGCCAGTTGTGTAAATGTCATCGATGATCAAAATGGATTTATGCTCCAGCATATCAGATTGCATGACCTGAAAAACCTGCGGTAATGACATTCTCTCTTTACGAGATTTTTTTGATTGTTTTTCGGTATGGATTCTTGTCAAGGTCTCAACCGTATGAAGTCCAACTAGATCTGCCAAAGCCTTTCCCTGGTTGAACCCCCGCTCCTTAAGCCGTTCATCGCTAAGCGGGATGGCGGTTACCAGGTCAAACTCCACCTCCTTTAACCTTTCTTTCAAAAAAGGGACGAAAATCTCAGCCAACGCATAATCACCCCGGTACTTATATTTAGCAATCAGATCTTTTAAGTATTCATTATAATGAAATAGCGCTATGTTCTTCGACAAATAGCCTTCCCATTCCCTATTCCTTTCCCATCTTGAACAATCGGGACAGAGGTCACCGGTCATATTGTCCCCTCCCAGCTCCCTTGAGCACATTGTACATGTATCTCCGGTTATCCTATTAAGTTTCCCCTCACATCCTTCACAGATTGCCCTTGCCTCGGCCTGCTTAAGCAGGCTCCCCCATGTCAAAGCTTGCTGCATTCCTTCATCACAAACTAGACATCTATTCATCCAGCAGCCCCCTTTTCATGGCATTTTTATTCATCATCTGTATATGGCGGACCGCCTCGGCCATCGCTTCACTTTTACCGTAATGAAAAAAGGTGACCGTCCCGGAAGGATTCGCAAAGCTTCTCCCTACCCTGCCGGCAATCTGAACGAGAGCACTTTCAGAAAACACTTCATGTTCAGCACCGATCACGGCTACTTCCAACCGCTCGATTGTCACGCCCCGTTCCAGGATGGTCGTGGTCAGTAATCCCGGAACGAGTCCATTCCTTAAGGCCATTACTTTTTCCTTTCGATCAGGGTGCCGGGAGTGGACAATCGATAATTCAGGGGACAGCCTTTGAAACAGCGGAAGAACTTGCTCCATCACTCTGATGCTTGGAAAAAACAATAGGAAGGGGATATTCTGGTTAAGGCGCTCACTTACCCATGCGTTGATTTTCGATGGAATCTTTTGTTGAAGGAATAGTTTTTGCCAATTGCCGCTCCACTTCATTTCAGGAACGGGGATTGGCTGGCGATGATAACGGGCCGGGATTATGAAGGCTTTCAATTTGCCGCTTCGGTATAGCCGCCGCATGCTCTTCGAAGGTGTGGCGGTCAAGTAGATGGTTGCCGCGGATACCTTTTTCGACTTATTAACCGCATAATGCAGCGAATCATCCATTGAGTAGGGAAACGCATCGACTTCATCAACGATGATGACATCGAAAGCTTCAATAAAACGGAAAAGCTGATGGGTCGTGGAAACGGTCAGTGGCGAAAAACCATGTCGATCTTCACTGCCGGCATGAAGGGTAGTGACTTCAATGGCAGGAAAAGCTTTTTTTAACCTTGGGGAGAGTTCGAGAACGACATCGGTACGCGGTGTTGCCAAACAAATCCGTTTCCCGGCAAGCAAGGCTGCCTCAATCGCTGGAAATAACACCTCCGTCTTCCCTGCCCCGCATACAGCCCATACTAGGAATTCATCTTTTCCGTTTACGGCTTCAACGACACAGTCGGACGCATTCTGTTGACCTGCCGATAAAGTGCCCATCCACCTCATCACATTGTCAGGAATCGTATATTGAATGCCGGGACCGGTCCACCTATAAAGCTTTGCACATTCACTGACCCGTCCCATCATGATGCACGAGCGGCAGTAAGTGCAATCTTGATTGCAAATCTTGCAAGGGAAAGTATAAAACAAGGTTTGATCTTTGTTACCGCAGCGTACACAGTGATAACTGCCGTTCCCGGATTGCACGCCGCAAGTTTCCGAGACATACCCATTCTTGAGGTGCTCTGTGAGGATTTCTTGGGAGAAGGGGATTTCGAAGGCCAAAAGATGTTTTCCGGTGAGATGGTTCTGAAGTTCAGGGGAATAAGGCGGGGAAATGCTCGTTTTTTTCAAACTGCAACCTCCATTTCTTGATAAATTACACTCCCCCTTATCATTCGCTTTTAACTCCCGGATTCCTTTTTGTTCATAAAAAAACGCCTTTCACTTAGTAAAGGCGTCAAAGCTTAAATTTTATACCAGCCCATCCCCATCGAGCCTTCGCCCAGATGCGTTCCGATTACTGGGCCGAAGTAGCTGATGTCGAATTCGACATTCGGGAACCGTGCTTCAAGTTCCGCTTTCCAGTCTTTGGCTTCACTTTCCCGTTTTGCATGAATGATGACGGCCTTATATTTCTCGCCGCTCGCCGCCTCTTCTCCAAGTAAATCGGCAATCCGTTTCATCGCTTTTTTCCTTGTACGGATTTTTTCGAATGGGACGATGACTTTATCAACAAAATGGAGCACCGGCTTCACTTGAAGCAGACTGCCGATCAAAGCTTGGGCACTGCTTAAGCGGCCCCCGCGCTGGAGATGGGATAGGTCATCTGCCATGAAGTATGCCTTGACCGATGGTTTCATTTCTTCAAGCCTGGCCATGATTTCTTCTGCACCTTTGCCATCAAGTGCCATCTTTGCCGCCTCGATCACGTAAAACCCCTGTACCATGCAGCTGATTTCCGAATCAAACGCATGAACCCTGATTCCCTCGACCATTTCACCTGCAGATGCCGCTCCTTGATACGTGCCGCTGATGCCGCTCGATAAATGAATGGAAATAACATCATCATATTCTTTTTGCAGTTCCTCGAACTTCTCGACAAACTTCCCGATTGGAGGCTGTGAAGTGGTCGGCAATTTCTCCTGCCTCTTTACTTCCTCATAAAACTCATCCGCAGTAATATCAATTTCCTCCCGGTAAGCTTCATTGGAAAAAATGACATTAAGCGGCATCATATGTATATGTAAACGATCACGCATTTCCTTTGGTATATATGCAGTGCTATCTGTTACGACTGCGGTTTTCATATCAGTACCATCCTTATAAAAATTTACTTCGTATCATATTCAACATTCTATCTGAAAATGCCTTTATTTGCATTAAATAGCTTTTTAAATTACCAAAAATTTGAATATGATCACATCCAACAAAAAAATCCAGCCCTTCAGCACGCATTGCGGAATCTGAAGGGCCGGACTTATCGAACGCTTTGATTACTTCACTTCTACCCAGCCGTTTTTAATAGCTAGGACAACCGCTTGTGTACGGTCATTCACATTCATCTTCTGAAGAATGTTACTCACATGGTTCTTGACTGTTTTTTCACTGATATATAGAGTTTCGCCGATGGCCCGGTTGCTTTTCCCGTCAGCTAAAAGCTGAAGCACTTCACATTCACGTCGAGTCAATAAGTGAAGCGGCCTCCTGATTTCTATCGTATGTACGGAATCACGATCAGCACCCTCTTCAGCTGCTAAACGGCGATATTCTTTAACTAAGTTATGGGTGACCTTCGGATGAAGGTATGAGCCGCCTTCAGCGACTACACGCACAGCATCGATCAACGCGTCTGCGTCCATCTCTTTCAACAGATAACCTTGTGCTCCTGTTTTCAATGCGTGCTGCACGTAGTTTTCATCATCATGAATGGAAAGGATGATGACTTTTGTTTCAGGGTAACGGCTCACGAGCATTTTTGTAGCTTCGACCCCATTCATGTTCGGCATGTTGATATCCATGATAACAACATCAGGTTTATGTGTTTCAACAAGATCCATAGCTTCGCTTCCGTCATCACCCTCGGCAACAACATCAAAGGATGATTCAAAATCTAATATGCGCTTTACGCCTTCACGGAAAAGCTGATGGTCATCGATTATGACGATACTAGTCTTCAACGGCTTCTTCCTCCTAGTTTCTATTTAATATGTCTATTCTCTATTATTTAAATGGTAGGGAATTTGGATAAATACCAAAGTGCCTGCTCCCGGTTGTGAATCGATCGTCATTTCACCTTCCAGCAGCTCGACTCTTTCTCTCATTCCAACCAAGCCAAATGAGCCTTCTTTTTGAATCGAAGAGTCAAACCCCTTTCCATCATCTTTGACGACGACGGTCACCATCTCCTTGGAAATGGACAGTTTAACTTGAATCTGTTTTGGGTCCGCGTGCTTCAATGAATTTTGTACAGCCTCTTGAACCAGCCTGAATAATGCGACCTCCATATCGGAAGGGAGCCTTTTGACCTGCCCAAGGTTGACGAAATTCAGATTCACGCCATTATTATAGTCTTCGGTCGTTTGCAGGTACTTTCTGAGGGTAGGAACAAGTCCTAAATCATCAAGCGCCATAGGCCGAAGGTCATAGATGATTCTTCGCACTTCATATAAAGCATTCCTTACCATGACCTTTAAACTGCGGATTTCCACTAACGCTTCATCAGGACCTCTCTCCCGCTGCACTCGTTCTATCAGGTCTGAGCGCATCATGACGTTTGCCAGCATTTGCGCCGGACCGTCATGGATTTCACGTGAGAGCTTTTTACGTTCCTGCTCCTGGGCTTCGATTATTTTCAGTCCGAAGTCCTGCTTGCGTTTCGCTTCTTGAAGGGCTTCCCCCACAAATTTAAGATCTTGTGTCAAATAATTCTGCACCACCGATATTTGCGAGACGAGATGCACCGCTTTATCGATCGTCTGCTGCAAACCCCTTAACCTTAACTCAAGTTCATCCCGGCGATTACGGAGCTCTTTCTCCAATTGCCGGTTAATTTGTAAATCGACTTGCAGCTTATGTGCCCTTTCATAAGCATCGCGCACTTGTTCTTCAGAAAAATGGTTGAAGTGCATACTGACTTCTGAAAGCCTTTTTCGAGCAAACCTGGCTTTTGAATCCAGTGCATCGCTGTCGGTTATCACAATGGCAACCCTGATTTTCACATCATCAAGCTCTTTTGATAATGTCTCGAAGTCCTTTCGGCATTGTTCGCCGATATCAAAGACTTCATCCTTACTTTCACTAACAGTGCTCACCATTGTTTCTAAGATCTTGTCCAATGCTTTAGCATCAACCTTTTTTATGGACATTAAGATCCCTCCACTTAAATCAAAAGACTTAAACAATTTATTGTCTTAAAGACTATGTATATGGAAAAAAGTTCTTTCCCTTTTTCATGAATGGTTAAATTTCAGGAAACATTTGTATGAAGTAACCTTCATGAACATATTGTACCAAAAAAAGTTTAAAAATACGTTAATTCCCTTTTTGATTTCCATAAAATGTACTTACTATACATCTCATAATCCGGCCATTAAGTCTGCCTATTAAAGGCAGAAAGCCATATCAATTATCCTAATACAAAATATCCTTTTCAATCAAATGGGATATTCCGCTCCATTGATTATCATATGAAACAGATGCATTTATTAAATGGCAAAATCCTTGAAATGAGAGGACACGTTAAGGTAAAGCCAGGATAATGGCACAGAACTCATGTTTTTCCTATAATGTTATTCTTTTAAGCATATATGACCAGCTAATAACAATAACAGGCAATGAAATTAATTATAACACGTACAGCTTTATCTTATATTAAAGTTTCTTTACACATGCAGTATGTAAATGAATCGTGATTGCCACTTTTTCCGCAAAGCCTTATAATAAATCAACTAATAGGAAGCACGAAGGTGGAATAATATGCTCACTCAATATTTAACGGTGGCTGGTCGCGGCGAACATGAAATCGTCATTGAAAAATCCCGTTTCATTTCCCACATCGCCCGGGTCGAAACCGAAGATGCCGCACAGGCTTTTATCCAGGAAATCAAGAAAAAGCACAAAGATGCTACACATAATTGTTCAGCTTATATGATCGGGGAACAAAATCAAATCCAAAAAGCCCTCGACGATGGGGAACCTAGCGGAACGGCAGGCGTCCCTATCCTAGAAGTGCTTAAGAAGAAAGAACTGAAAGACACAGCTGTTGTGGTCACTCGGTATTTTGGCGGCATCAAACTTGGTGCTGGCGGTCTCATTCGCGCATACAGCAAAGCGACTTCAGAAGGGATAAATGCCACTGGTGTCGTCATTAGGAAACTGATGCGGGTCATTTCGACAACCGTCGACTATACCTGGCTTGGAAAATTGGAAAACGAATTGCGCTCTTCCATTTATCAAATAAAGGAAATTCAATACCTTGATCAGGTCAATATCCTTGTATATGTTGAGGAAACACAAAAAGAGACATATATCGCTTGGATTACAGAGCTGACAAATGGTCAGAGCCATATTACCGAGGAAGAAATGCTTTATTTGGAAGAGGAATTCTCCTGATATACTCCTGCATATTTTCCCTTTTTTTTGCTGTAATATAATTGAAAAGAAATATTTATTTTACGAAATTATTAAATCATTGTAAAATTGAGTGTAATATATGACGAAATATAAACTGCAGGATTCGAAAAATAGCGATATATGTCTGATGTTCGTTATTTAAAAGGAGAAGAAAAAGATGTCTACTACTAGGCGTGTTTATAAAATTAAAAAAACAAAGAAAAAAAGGCGAAAGAGGCTTTGGTTATTGCTTGTTCCCCTTCTGGTACTTGGTCTGGGGGCTTCTACGTATGCTGCAACCCTGTATATGAAAGCCCAGAATGTATTCAATGATTCCTATGACCCTGTGGAAGCTTCAGCAAAGCGGGATGCAGCGATCGACCCGCTCGAAGATAATTTCTCGATCCTTTTCATAGGAATCGATGATAGCAAGGACCGTGACTTAAAAGGAAACTCCCGGTCGGATGCTTTAATGCTGGCCACATTCAATAAAGATCAAAAATCTATAAAGCTATTAAGCATTCCGCGTGATTCATATGTTTACGTGCCAGCTAAAGGCGTAACCACGAAAATCAACGCGGCCCATGCAGCCGGCGGTCCGAAAGCGACCATGGACACCGTAGAGGAGTTACTCGATGTCCCTGTCGATTATTATGTTCGCATGAACTTCAATGCTTTCATCGATGTCGTAGATTCATTGGATGGCATCGAAGTCGACGTCCCTTATGAAATAAATGAAATCGATTCACATGACAAAAAGAATGCCATCCACCTCGAAGAAGGATTACAGACCGTTGATGGTGAAGAAGCATTAGCATTTGCACGGACACGTAAAAAAGACAGTGATATCCAACGCGGCGAGCGTCAGCAGGAAGTCCTGAAAGCCATCATTGCCAAAGCAACCTCTGCTGGATCACTAACGAAATATACAGACGTAATGGAAGCTGTCGGTGACAATATGACAACGAACCTTAAATTCTCGCAAATGAGAGGTTTCATAAATTATGTGACTACCGATAAAGGCATCAATCTTGAAACCATCAAACTTGAAGGTCAGGATTCTACCATTAACGGAACCTATTATTATCAGCTGAACGATACATCATTAGCGAACACTAAGCTGTTGCTTCAATCCCACTTGAACCTGGGACCAGCTGAAGGCAATCAAACTGAAGCAGTTCAATCACAAATACAAGAATAAAGCGACCCCCCCACTCGTCATGAGTGGGGGGTTTTTAATGCATTCCATTTGAAACCACATACTGCCGCAAGAATGGCCATAATAAGATCAAGCACGTATTACAAAAAAAGCCACCAACCGTTACTTTCAAACGATTGGTGGCTTTCCAATAAAACTAGCGAATCTAGTAATCTATTCCTAAATGATCATGGCTTGTTTTTAAAGTTGAGCATCTTGAGCAACGGCTGGTAGTTTGAATTGACCAAGCCAATTTTCTCCACGAAAATCTCTATGATCAGCAGAAGTCCCGTTACAAGGATCAAAGCCCCCCACATCGTGGCAAATGAAAAGATTATGGCCGCTAAACCAAAGCAAGCAGCTAAAGCATAAATGAGCAAGACAGTTTGCTTATGGGTGAATCCCAAGTTTATCAAACAGTGATGTAAATGTGATTTATCAGCAGCCGAGATCGGCTGTTTATTGACGACCCTGCGGATAATCGCGAAAAATGTATCCGAAATGGGAACACCCAAAATGATGATCGGTACGATCAAGGAAATCATCGTTACGTTTTTAAACCCTAGCAGGGACAGAACGGCAATGATGTAACCTAAGAATAAGGCACCTGTATCCCCCATGAAAATCTTTGCCGGATGGAAGTTATATTTCAAGAAGCCAAGAGTGCTTCCAATCACGATCAATGCGACCATGGCAACAAATAGGTCCCCTTTAATAAGGGCCATAGTTGCAATTGTCACTAATGCGATCGTTGAGACACCGCCTGCAAGACCATCCAGTCCATCTATTAGGTTGATTGCATTAATGATGCTGACGATCCACAAAATGGTGATCGGTATACTGAAAACACCAAACTCAAGTGTATCGGTAAAGAACGGCAAGTTGATGAACTCCACTTCAAGACCGCCCCATAATACGATAATCAGGGCAGCCAAAACCTGGCCCAGGAATTTGGGTGCAGCTCTTAATTCAAAAATATCATCAGCCATCCCGATCAATATGATGACAAGGGCTCCCACCAGAAGGGGCAGCTGCTGCCCAAAATCATCCATGAAAAGCAAGAAGGTAATGAAAAAACTCAAAAATATAGCTAAACCGCCCATGCGCGGCATAACTTTACTATGCACTTTTCGCTCATTCGGTTTATCGGTAGCTCCTAATTTAAAGGCCAGCTTTCCGACAAAAGGAGTCAAAAAAATGGATAATAAAAAGGATACCAACAAGGCCCCTATTAACATCAGGAACGACATCAAAAACCACCTCAATTCAACTAAAAATCTAATACCCGTAACGATCTATAAGAAAACCTATATATAAATGCTTATTTTAATTTTTCATCCTCAAATAAACATTATATACGTTTTTGGCTAAAATCTCTATAGAAAAGTTGTTTTTTGCAAATTTTTGTAAATCCAGCCCTATCTTTGTCAAGTCCCCGGATTTTTTTAATTCCAAAGCATTGCAAATGGCCAGTTTCAGCTGTTCGACATTGCCGATATCCGTTATCCAGCCCTTGCTCCGATCGGGAATCAATTCCTGTACACCGCCGACATCACTAGTGATTGCCGGAAGACCGGATCTTGCTCCTTCAAGTAAAACGAGTGGAAAACTTTCGCTTAAGGAAGTCAATAATGTGATGTCCCCCAACGGGTAGATTCGATCTAAATCTTCACGATACCCTAAAAAGTACACATGATCGGATAACCCCTTTTCCGAGACCATCTCTTCCAGAGCGGATCTCCTGCTTCCGTCCCCTGCAAGTATCAGCTTCACATGGGGGAATTCCGATACCACTTCACTTAATGCCGCTAAAGCAAATTCATGACCTTTCACCGGTTCAAGCCTTGCAGGCATGATGATGATGAAGTCATCTTTCCCGAACCCGAAATCTTCTCTTTGAAACGGGAAAGGCAGTTCCTTTTCAAAGTCAATTCCGTTCAGGATCTTTGTTATTTTGGTCGAATGGATTCCTTGGTCAATCAAGTCCTGCTTAAAGCGGTCGGAAACCGCCAGTATATGATCAGCATATTGAAATGACCTTACATGAAGGCCCGTAAACAATTTCCCTTTTACACCCTGCCCTAAAAAATCATGATGAGGCGAACTGTGAACAGTAAGGAGCCATGGGCATTTAATGAGGCGCTTTATAAAAGCACCATATATATTGGCCCGCGGACCATGTGTATGGATGATGTCTATATTATTTAGACGGATAAAGTCCCTTAAAGGTTTCAAAATTGAAAGGTCATATTTGGAATGTTGCTTGAAAAGTTCAGTTTGTATCCCAGAGGACATGGCCCGCCGGTATAGTTCACCCTTTTCAAATACACCAAGCAAACACTCCTCTTTATTCAATTGGTTCAGTAAGGACATAATATGAAACATACCGCCGCCGGTTTCATTCCCAGCGTTTAAGTGCAAGATTCTCATCTAGTCCACTCCTTATGTTCAGGAACGCTGCACCGTTTTCCTTAACCGCCTAACCTTTAATACGAATCTTGGCAGCGCAAGCATCCGTTTCCACCGTGAAGGTTGCTGGATCAGTCGGTACAACCATTCAAGACGCATTTTTTGCCAGAAAACCGGGGCGCGGTTCACCTTTCCCGCAAGTACATCAAAGCTTCCCCCTACTCCCATGAATAACCCTTTATTGAATAACGCATAGTGTCTGGATACCCATTTCTCCTGCCTAGGGAACCCTAATGCAGTCAAGATGATGTCAGGTTCAAGTTCCGCTATCGACTTCGGCAGGGCATCATCCTTGATATCAATGTAACCATGGTTGTATCCCACCAACTCGAGACCCGGGTATAATTCTTTTACTTTCAGGGCCGCTGCTTCAATCACGTTTTCCTCCGCTCCAAGCAGATATACCTTCAACGCTTTTTCATCAGCGACCCGAAATAATTCATTCATCAAGTCGAATCCTGTAATCCGCTCTTGTAAAGGTTGATTTAGCCATTTAGAGGCCATAATAATACCAACGCCATCCGGAGTGATGTAATCAGCCGATATAATGATGTCTTTATAGTCCTTATGTTCATTTGCATACTCGACTATTTCGGGATTTGCCGTAACGACAAACGTTTTTTCCTGATTCATCAATCTCGGATAAATCATTCTATTCATGAACTCATCCATATTGCTATCAATGAATGGTATGGTTAGTATCTCAACAAACTTCTCTGTCATTTCACTTCAGCCTTTCATATGTACTATACATCTAAAGGGTGGGGTATTATTCAAGAAATTTTTTCATACACATCATAGAACATGATTTTTGATTCAAAGGTGGTTAATCAATTGAAGTTTATAGAAAAACAATCGTTACCCATTCTATTTCTGTGCCTGCTCATCCCATCGGCAGTGCCTCACCCTATCGCCGGTTACATGGCAACGGCGTTGATGCTCGTTTTTATCGGTATAAATAAAAAAAACCTGTTATTAATTCTATTCATTTATTTCCCTGCCCGTCCCCTATTGATGGAACTGAATAGCGGCTTAACTTATACAGGTGACCTGATCATCCTCACCTTATTCATTTCTTTGCTTATTGAAAAATTCAAAAAGAACGAATGGCCATTTTCGAAATATCATTTCACTGCGCCATTTTGGTTGTTTTGTTTAATTGGTGCCGGTGCTGCACTCATAAACGGGGTGGGAATCCTCCCCATCTTGTTTGAACTCCGTGCATTGCTTATTACATTCTTGCTTCTTTACATTATCGGTGAATTAAATCTAGAAAGAAAGGATATCTTTCGCTTTTTGAAGGTAATCCTAATATTTACTATCTTACTTTGCCTGCATGGCATAGTGGAGAAAATCTTTTCACGTACCATCCTGCTTCCCCGCGCATGGGAATTATGGAATCTTTCCCCAGAAAACCGGATGAGGATTTATGGAGCACTAGCCAATCCTAATGTATTTGCCTTATTCTTAAGCATCCAGTTATTCCTTGGTTTCTTTCTATTTCAATCGCTGAAAAAATATAAATGGATCGTCTTCCTGGCTGCCATCCTGATTTCCGGAACGTTACTGCTTACCTATTCGCGGGGCACGATGATTGCATTCGGGTTCGCTGCGCTTGTCTTTATAATTTGGACTAGAAATAAACCATTTCTCAAATATGCTGTAGGAGCATTTTGTCTCGGCCTGCTTCTTATTTATTACCCAGTTTTATTTGCATCAAGCAAAGTGGAGGTATCCGCATCTATTCCCATGGAAAACGTGGTGATCGGCAGCACCCCCTCTTCCGAACACGAACATGCCCTCTCCAATCGCTTTTCAGAAATGTTCTCTGATAAGACCCTGCACCAAAGTACGGAATGGGGCCGGTTATATGTCCTAATCAAGGGAATTGAAATTTTCAAAGATCACCCGATAATCGGCACCGGGCTAGCAACCTTCGGGGATTCTGCCACACTTTCCTTCTCCTCACCAATCTATCAGGAGTACCAAATTGGTGAAAGGATGTATACCGATAATCAATATATCCAGATTCTGGTCCAAACTGGTGTGCTGGGCTTCCTTGCAGTTCTAGCATTCATCTTTTTCACCTGCCGGAAAATCCTGAAATCGGGAAAAGGCACATTCGCGGCGTTTAACATCTGCCTGATGTTGGCCGCATTACTAGCAGGACTTTTCTACAATATTCTCGAAGATAAAACGTTTACGCTGATATTTTATAGTTGTTTGGGATTCTGTTTACAGAAGGACATCATTTTAAAGGATTGAAAATATGCCTACTCTTTCAAATGTCATTAAATCGGTCGGGCTCGTCACCATTATTGCAGCCATTGGAAAAGTCCTCGGATTCGGGCGGGAATCGATCATAGCCGCCTATTTCGGGGCATCATCCATGGCGGATGTTTTTTTCGTGGCAAGCCTCATACCAACCATTCTTTTTACGGCTCTCGGCAGCGGTCTTCAGGCCGGCGTTATTCCTATTTACTTGGAAAAGAAAGCGGATAACCCAAAAAAGGCGGACGAATTCATCAGTGTTTTAGGATCTTTCTTCATGCTGGTTGCCGGAGTCCTGACCATTGCCTGCATGATTTTCATAAAGCCGCTCGTCATGATGACAGCCCCGGGTTTCTCCGATTCAGAGCTTGCCCTGACGGAATCACTGACCCGGATCATGCTGCCAAGTTTACTTTTTTTCACGCTTTCATACATGGCGACGGGGGTCCTAAATGCGAATAAGCGCTTTATTCTGCCGGCACTCACTTCAACTGCACAAAACACGGTCATTATAGCAGCCACCGTATTGTTCGCTGCTCCCTTTGGGATTGAAGGACTGGCTTGGGGGTTTGTGTTCGGTGCAGCAAGCCAGTTCCTTATTCAATACCCATCATTGAAGAAATACGGAATCCGGCCCATCGTCTCTTTCCTGCCTCATAAAAGGCAGATCGCACAAACATTGTTCACCTTTTACCCAATCATTATCGCCGCCTTGGCGATCCAGTTGAATAGTGTCGTCGATCGGATCATTGCGACTTCGCTCGAAACTGGGAGCGTATCGGCCCTTAATTATGCGAATCGCCTGCTGTGGCTGCCATTGAGCATTGTCCTTACGCCGCTGATTACCGTATTGTACCCTTCAATCGTCGAGCGCGCGCTTATAAGCTATCAATCTTTCCTTAATTTGACCTTAAAAGGGTTGAAATCGCTGTTATTTCTAGCGATTCCGTTCATGGTCGTCATGTTAATCAGCGGAAACAGCCTAATCACTTTGGCTTTCCAACGCGGGGCTTTCGATGCTTCAGCAACTGATATGACTTATAGGGCATTCCTCTTTTATTCAGCTTGCCTCCCATTCTTTGCACTGAGGGATTATTTGATGAACGCTTTCTACGCCTTGAAGAAAACGAAAGTGGCCATGTATTCCTGCCTGATTGCCGTTTTGCTTAATGTGCTGCTCAGCTGGGTTCTATCACGTTACCTCGGCGTTGGTGGCATTGCTTTAGCATCGGGGATTTCCATGCTCCTGCAATCTCTCTACCTTTTCGGCTACCTGTGGCTGAAGACAGGGAGAACGGACAAGGCCGCTTTCAGGGATGTTTTTCAGGAAATCGGCAAGCTTACCATCATCGGAGCCATCCTTTACGGAATCGCTCTCTGGATCCATCCGCTTACCCTATCGTTGCCCATCATCATGGAATTGGTGATCATCACGCTGCTGGTATTCGGATTATATCTCGCACTATCCATGCTTTTTAAAGTAGGCAGCCTGCAAGGGCTGAAAAGGATCAGATCATCAAAGTAATACACTAGAAGAAGGAGTGCCAATATGAACATTTTAATCACAACGATTTTTAACTACCCTCATGAAGGGGGGCTATCGAGCCATATCACTACGTTAAAAAAGGGGTTAATGTCACGGGGCCATAATGTGGACATATTATCTTTCTCTCAATTACCAGCTTTCAAGAGGAAGATGCTCGCCCAGGCTCCAGGATTTTTATTAAATAAAGTAAAACAGGGGAGCGGCCAGCTTTTCAATGATCGGCAACGCCAAAAATTATTGGCTTCATCTATTAACGCCTTGAAAAAGGACTATGATGTCATTAATGCCCAAGACATTTTCGCAACGCTTGCCTCCATCGAATCCGGGATACCAACGGTGCAAACCGTGCATGGGTATTATTCATTCGAGGCCGTCAGCAGGGGCGCCCTTCTTCCGGACAGTGAAGAAGATTTGATCATTCGCGAGCTAGAAAGAAAAGCTTATCAGTCCGCTGCAAAAGTTGTGACGGTCGATCAAAGGATCAAAGACTATATAAATCATTTGGCACATATAGAGGCGGATACGATTAAGAACTTCATTGACGTGACTGCTTTTAAACCGGAGATGGCAAAGCGGGAGCAAACTCGCCGGGACTTTCAAATACCGCTACATAAAAAGATGCTTTTCGTTCCGAGAAGAATGACGGAAAAGAACGGTGTCATCTACCCGCTCCTTGCTCTGCCGGAGGTGCTGGAAAACCATCCTGAAACGGTTTTGGTCTATGCAGGTACAGGGGAACAGCGGAGCAGGCTAGAGGAAACCGCAGCCAGTCTCAATATATCCGCTTCCATACTTTTCCTGGGTTCTGTGCCGTTCGAGAAAATGCATAACCTCTATGAAGCATCGGACATCGTACTCATCCCTAGCGTTCATTCCCATGGGGTGGAAGAAGCGACTTCCATTTCCGCTTTAGAAGCGATGAGTTGCCGCTCACCCGTCATTGCAAGCGCAATCGGGGGTTTAAAGGAGATTCTCATTGATGGCGAAGATGGCCTTTTAGTAGAGGAAAAAAATAAAGAAGCACTTGCACAAGCCATCTCCCTTCTGCTTAAAGACCCTGAATATGCAGCAAAGTTAGCTTCGAAAGCAAGGTATAAAACGGAAAGCGAATACTCCCACCTTTCAGCAGCTGAGCGGTTTGAGAAAGCTTATGTTGAAGTGCTTAACTAAAAAAAAGCAGACCCGAAGCCCGGGTCTGCTTTTCACGTTCATACCAGTGCGGAACTACGCCTTTTCATTTGCTCTTCACGGTATTTTTTCTGTTCTTGTTTAGACATGGCGTTATATTCTTTTAAGAATGCCTCATATTGCGGCATTACTTCCTTCATGTCACCGTATGCCTTTAACTCTCCATATTCAAGCCATAATGCCTTCTGGCAAAATTTCTTCATCTGACCGATTGAATGGCTGACAAAGAACATCGTTTTGCCCTTTGCCTTAAATTCGTTCATTTTCTCTAAACACTTTTCAGCAAAGTTTTTATCCCCGACAGATAAGGCCTCATCAATAATCAGGATATCTGGATCGATATGCACGGAAATGGAAAAACCAAGCCTGGACTTCATGCCGCTTGAGTAGGATTTCACCGGTTGGTCAATGAACTTACCAAGCTCCGAAAACTCAATGATTTCAGGCTCAAGTTCTTTGATGCGATTTTTATCGAATCCGAGCATCAGCATTTTCAGTTCGATGTTTTCCCTGCCCGTCAACTGATTATTCAGGCCCGATGAAACGGCAATCAAGGCCGTTTTCCCATTAGTTTGGACATTTCCGTCCGTAGGCGGGACAATGCCTGCAATAATATTGGACAATGTGGATTTACCTGATCCGTTGACCCCGACAAATCCTATTACATCGCCCTTTTCTGCTTCAAAACTAACATTCCTCAGAGCGAAGTACTCTTCCCCATAGCTTTTAGGCAAAAGGAGATCCAATAATTTTTCCGAGTTTTTATTATATAATTTATACTTTTTCGTTATATCTTTGACTACCACCGATTTTTCCAAATTTTCTCACTTCCAGTTTACTTAAAGTCAACAAAGCGATCTCTGAACCTGACATGCAGCGAGGAACCTATCATAAACAAGATGATAACGACTGCCCAGAAATAAAGCGTATACTCCCAATGCGCTATCAGATACCATGATTCCCCCAACAACGAAGCTCGATACCCTTCCACAATATAATATAGTGGATTCAGCTTCATGATGTTGACTATGGTAGGATGTTCCTTAGCATCCATTACCCAAAGGATTGGTGTTAAATAAAACATGACTTTCATTAAGGACACGATGATATTATGAACGTCACGAATGATGGTTGATAATGTTGAAGTGATTAAACCCAATGAAAATAACAGCAAGACCGTCGCTGCAACATAATACGGCAGTTGCAAGATGTAGAGTGTAGGGAGGTAACCTGTAAACCCTAATAGGATGATGATGACTCCCAGCAGCATGAGATGCTGATACAACTTAGCAAAGATGACATACGATGGAATTACACTCATCGGAAAGCTCATCTTGGATACCATATTCATTCGGGAATAGACGGATTTGGACGTTTGGGTTATGGCCGGGTTCACAAAGAACCAGACAACGATCCCTGCCATCAGCCATGGAAGGAAATCATCCCCGCGATTTAAGATGATAAATCCAAATACAAACCAATAAATCGCAATCTGTATCATCGGATTGATGATTTCCCATAGGACTCCCAGGTAGTTACTGCTGTTGGCACTTTTCA
Organism: Peribacillus sp. S4; assembly: GCF_046715815.1. Classification (NCBI taxonomy): domain Bacteria; kingdom Bacillati; phylum Bacillota; class Bacilli; order Caryophanales; family Bacillaceae; genus Peribacillus; species Peribacillus sp. S4. The sequence goes on from NZ_CP175708.1 coordinate 5,321,679, forward strand.
CCTCATAAACAGATAAACGCCTTACCAAATAAAAATGTTTGATTTGTTCTTTTAAAACGGTCAAAGCTGAACTCATAAATTACACAGACCTTCCTAAAAACACTTTTTCTACGACACGGCGTGAAGCCTGGCCATCCTCGAGTGCACAAAACCGCTCGTGAAAATGATTGATATCATTGGTATTTTCATATTTCATCGTCTTGATACTATCAATGACCGCATCAGATGTTTTGACTAACAAACCTGGTGCATTCTTTTCGAAATCAAAGTAAAATCCGCGAAGCTTATCCCTGTAATTTTCAATATCATATACATAGAAAAGCATCGGACGCTGTAAATTTGCGTAATCAAAGAATACGGATGAATAATCGGTTATTAATAAATCCGAAATAAGATACAAATGACTAATATCTTCGTAACTGGATAAATCATAGGCGAATCCTTCATACGCCGATAAATCCAAGTTCTCAGAAACCAAATAATGAAGACGGAGCAAAATGACATACTCCTCCCCCAATTCCCGTTTCATTCGATCCAGATCCAGTTTTATTTCGAACTTATATTTTCCCTTGCTATAAAACTCATCATCCCTCCAAGTCGGGGCATATAAAACGATCTTTTTCTCTATTGGTATACCCAACTTCTGTTTCAATGAGTCGATTGTATCACGATTATTCCCGTTGTAAAGGATATCATTACGTGGATAACCGGTTTCCAGAATTTTAGAGGCATCGACATTGAAGGCCCGGGCAAAGATTTCACTTGAATAAGCATTCGGTGAGATTAAATAATCCCATTTACTTGATTCGGCATGGAAATTTTCTTTATATTTATCCGTCGTCGTTCCAGGCATATGAACTTCATTCATATCAGCCGCAAGCTTCTTTAGTGGAGTACCATGCCACGTTTGCAAATAGATCGTGTGCTTCGGCTTCGGAATCCAAAGCGGAAGCCTGCTGTTCGTCACCCAATAACGGGCCCTTGTCATTTTGAGCAGCCAACTGAATGAAAAACGATCGAGATATGGAATGCCTGCCTCTTCGAAAAGAGCTGCATATCTTTTATCCACGCTCCAATACATTTTATATTCAGGATGGTTACTCTGCAAGTATTCATAAATCGCCCGGGGATTACAGCTATACTGCTTGCCCAAAAAGCTCTCAAAAATGACAAGCTTCTGGTCCACTGGCAACACTGTGCCCGCCAATGCAAAAGCCATTTTATATCCTCTTAAAATAATTGCTTTAGCCTTATTTTTAACTAACGATAGAAAGGAAGGTCTCTTTGAGGTTTGTACATTTTCATTTGACATATCCGATCTCCCTTTTTATTGATTAATGATCATTTCAAACCAAAAATAAGCTCACCCAATAAAAGGGAGAGCTTATTTTTGGCGTACTTCTAACAGCTACTCCAAAGACTTAATTGCCAGTCCCAAATTATTTGCCACTGTTGTATAAAACTCAACATTTTTCTTATTATACGTCATCTTATTTTTCAAGATCCTTTTAATATTCACCAATTGATAATCATTGTAGCGAATGAACACTGTAAATAATGACATTTCCATTTTATCAATTTCTTCTAAAGAAACAGTAAACTGACCTCTATTACCTTCTATTTGAACTCTGCAATTGATTTCATTGTCCATTCTTTTTCGATCACGTATCAATACTGAATCTATGTTGTCTATATCATCACCATAAATCTCAAAACTTTGGTGGTAGACATTATCCATGATAAAGGAATCCATTGCACGGGCAAGCATCGGTATCCTGACAAAGCGATATTCGTCCTCCAGAAATGGCAGTTCATAATATGGTAAACCGTCTTTAATGTGATACTTTTTATTGGAATCTCGCTTTAACCATTCAAATAACTTTACGAAATCCTCAATGCGATCCCCCATGAATAATTCAAGAGCCAATTTATAAATAGGCACCTTAAATTCATTCTTAAAATCATATGACAAGTTTTTCGCAGTTTCGACAGCTTCCCTTAATATTTCTATAAAATCTTCTTTATTCTTGGATTTTACAAAAGTTTGGCTGTCGAACGTTTTTACAATATCGTACTCATAAATCCGGTTAAGGGCCACCTTTTTCAATTCAATGGCAATGTCTTTGGATTGAATATACTTTATTATGTCGATATCCGCTTTTCTTTTTTCCAGCACATTCGTAACACGTGTTAAAGAAGAGGGATTTTCTGAAGTCCTATTGACATAATAAATAGGTTTTTTAGTAGTTGATACTGCTCTGACTTTAAAGAAAACATCATTAAAAAACCATTTATCTTCACCGAATTTCATATTCGGAAAACCAATTTCATGTTCTTTAACCATAGGCAGATTCATCATCCTGGCCGTTGGACCCATATGATAAAAAAAGTGCGGAACATCCATTGGGGTGATGCTTCTTCTTTCTTTAATGGAAGCAAACTCACCGATGACACTCTCTGCCTCAGATTCGACTTTTACCGTTTTGCCCACTACATAATCATCACCGGTTTCCTCCAGGATATTATAGAGGCTTTCCAGTCCATCATGGGCAAGCCAGTCATCCGCATCTAAAAAAGTTATATATTTGGATGTTCCCAATTCAATTCCAATGTTTCTAGGGGTCCCAGGTGAACCATTATTTTCTTGAAGAGTAACTGAACAGATATTTTTATATTTAGCTGTATACTCCTGAATGATTTTATTGGTGGCATCCGTCGAACAATCATCAATAATGATATATTCAATCTGATCTATACCCATTGTCTGATTTATTACTGATTCAATCGTTTTTCTGATGAATTTTTCAGCATTATAAGCAGCCGTGACTACAGTGACCTTTTTTTCTTTTCCTAAAAATTTATTCCTTAAGCCTACAGGGTTATTTTTTATTGAAATTTTACCGCTCTTTAAAAGTTCCCTCGCCTTTTGACGTACCAAGAAATTCATACGATTCCCTCCTTTTATGTAGAGGTAACATAGATGTTTCTATCAGGCAGCCAGTTACCAGTTACTTAAAAGCAACAATACCCTTTATTTCAGGAATCAATCATTAAAAAATTTATCCACGATTCTCTGTGTAGCTTTACCATCCTCTATTCCACAATACTTCTCTCTAAATAAACCATATCTCTCTTTGTATTGCATGTTTATTTCATCAATATTGGTAATAGTATCGATAATCTCCTCAGTCGTTTTTAAAAATGGACCTGGTGCTTCCTTTTCAAAGTCCATATAGAATCCGCGGATGTTATCTCTGTAATCTTCCAAGTCATACGTGTAGTACAAAATCGGCCGGGCAGTATTAGCAAAATCGAACATTACGGAAGAATAATCCGTAATCAATATATCAGAAATCAGGTAAAGTTCCTGGATATCTGAATAATTGGATACATTTATCACGAAATCCTCGAATTCGCTCGGAATGCTGAGATTATTACTTATAACAACATGCATCCTTAACAACAGGATATATTCATCCCCTAGTTCTTCCTTCATTCTTTCCAAATCAAATTTCAGCTCGAAAATGAATTTATTGTTCTTCGAAGTTTGATTATCCCGGAATGTAGGAGCATATAAGATGACTTTTTTTCCTTTTGGTATCTTCAGTTTTTCCATCACTGAGTCGGCAACCAGTGAAGCATCTTCCTTATAAAACAAATCATTTCTCGGATATCCCGTTTCCAATATTTCCCCCTCATATTTGAAAGCACTTCTGAAGGCTTTGGATGCGTATGGACTTGGTGATATTAAATAATCCCACGTTCTCGTTGCACTATGCACCCGATTCAAGTACCCCTCGTCTCTTCCTTGAATATTATCGATATCAAACAGCATTTTTTTCAAAGGGGTTCCATGCCAAGTCTGAATATATGTCGTTTCCTTCCTTTTGCTTAAATAAGTAGGGAAGTTTTGATTATTTATCCAATAACCTGCTTTGGCCAAATAATAATAATATTCCGGGCTTAGGCGTTTGATCAGCTTCGTGTTCTTTCCTTTTATCGGTAAATTACCATTATACACCCAAACTTTTTTATATTTATTATCCCTTTTGACCAGTTCTTCATAAATATATTTGGGGCTATCGGAGAATTGCTTCCCTATCCCACTTTCAAAAAGAATAAGGCTCCGGTCAACCGGTATGATCCTGGACATGATTTTATAAACTTTTTTCATGACAGGGAAATACTGTTCACTTTTCCTAAATCGATTCATAATGAGTTTTGATATCGGGTGGTTATATAATTTAATAAGTGAATTCTGATCTTTTTCTGCATGTTTAATCACTTCGAATATCCTTGAATTAGAATGGACATCGCGATATTTAATAAAACGGTTGGCCTTATCGATATACTTTTTCTTCATGACAAAATCAGTGTTGGCGTATTCGGCTAATACACCCAACAATCCATCCAATTCATCAACGATTTCACCCGGAAGATCGTTATCCAAATCCAAATGTGACGGTCTTTTCCCTATGAAACGATCTCTATCAAATTGATAGTAAATAACCGGTTTATGCAGGAAACTAAAGTCGAAAGCAACACTTGAATAGTCCGTGATCATAATCGCGCTTTCCTTAATTAACCTTTGGACATCCACTTCACCCTGACTAATCACCCGAACAGGGGCATCTTTAAAATAAGACGTGAATTTCTGCATATTAGGGTGAAGGCAAAATATGATTTCAAACCCATTATTTTTAGATAACTCATGTAAAACCGGGTGATTCACCAAGTTCTGATACCTTTCGAAATACTCGCTTTCCAAAAATATTTCATCGGATGTAATCCAATCTCGCCATGTCGGAATGATGAGTAATTGCCGCTTTGTTAAAACATCATCCTTAAACAGTGAGTCGAACCTAGAAAGTCCGGTCGTGAATACTTCCTTTTCGTTGTACCCAAAATCCGTTACGATCATATCCTTTTCGAAGTCTGAACTAACTAGAAAAACATCCGTACTAAAACCGGAGGATGCATTTTTCCCGTAGTTTGCAACCATGTTCTTAGTGCCCATAACACCATGTTGAAGAAATACCTTAACTCCCTTAACACGATTTTTAAATTCAGATGTTCTTAAGGGATATAAATAATCCGGATGATGTGATGAAATGATACGTGTCGATTCCATTGTCTTTTTAATATGATCCTTTGACTTGAAATAAAGGATATTCCCAAAGGGCTCGACGTTCTTGGCTTCCACGGAATTTTCTTCTATTACATAATAGACTTCTTTTTCAGGGTGGTTTTCCCTCATATATTTAAAAAAGTGATATCCGGTATCTTGGGCTTTATAAGTTCTTTCGCCAATTAGCCAAACATCCTTTTTCTTTTTAAATAGGGCCAAAAAACGCCTCCATCCCATCATCTTTTTTAAATATCGATAACTTTCCGTAGAGAAGTTAAACACTTCCAAAGATAAATTGGATGCTTTAAAGGTATAATATGGATTGATGATGGCCACTCCATTATTCGAGCTCACATCGGTCTTTTTTGTAAATAATTTAGTTCTCGTGGTCGGTCTTCCAACGCGTACCATTTTCGGCTCTTCCTGATCATGTAAATGTAATTTCATGTAAATATCATAGACATCATCTTCCAAATCCACACTGACTAATTGTTCTAAATCCAATTTCAAATCATATATATATCGATTCAGTCCAAATTTCTTAATATTCATTTCCTTATTATGAATAAAAGATAGATTGGCCTGATATTCTTTGCCACTTTGTCTTCCTCTAACTAGGCCCTCACCTTTTATGATCGCGGAATGCTTGGTGAAGATTTGACCATTAACATACATGGTCTTCGAATTGTTTTTCATTTTTTCAATTTGAGACTTAATCTGTATTTTAGGGGTTTTATTGATGTAAAGAGATATATTTCCTTTATTCGTTATCGAGAATATACTTTGTTTATCTTCATAGGTGTAAATACTCAAATTGTTCGTGTACGTCTCCTGAAAACGCCCTAGACGAATTGGAAATTCAATATGAACCTGTTCGTTCTCTTCTACATATTCAGCTTTATGTTCGATATTAAGTATTGTTTTCTTGCTCAGCTTTTCAATCGGGACGGCTACCTTTATATAACAGTCATAAACAGTCGGTTCATCATCTGCTAATTTCCGCATTAAATCTTTCATATCTACTTTAAAATCAAATTTAGACGAGCTCACCGATTCAGCTATTTTTATTTTCTGATCTTCGTTTTCCCTAGAATATAGCCATAGTTCTTTTGCGCAATAATGTTCTATTGAAAATTCTCCTTTAATCAATAGCATATTTTCCTCTTGCGCAATGGTCAGAACTTGTTTTAGCTTAATTTTAGGCGCTTTTTTTGCTTTCCCTTTTCCAAGAAGCTTTTTAATCATTTTAGACCACCTATAACAAATTATTTATTTAAATAAAAATGAATCATTCATTGTACTTTAAAATCATAAACTTTTTTTGGTTTTTCCTCAATATCATTAAACAGACAGGTGAATTTCCCTTAATTCCCCTTCAATTCCACCTATGAACAAAAAAGAAAATATCCAGGTGATTCATTGTCGTACCAAAACAAAAAACCGCAAAAATCAAATGCATGTCCTTCCATGTTGCCAGAATGGAAAGGGAATAGCAAAATATGTCTTTCAATTACAAAGAAGTCTTCTTACTATCAAAGTGAACGCTTTCAAAACAGGTCAACCGTTTATATTTTCCCCTCATTAAATGGTTCCATAAAAGTTAAGCGATAGATTTATGGCCGATAGATACCCATCCTCTGTCTTTCACCTTCCACTTTTAGAAAACAGGATTTATGAAGCTCCTCTAGTTGTTCTCTCCTAAACGTGGTAAAATTGTGAGTGGCTTTTCTGATTGCAGCAAGAATGATGAAATCTTTTTTCATTCATTAATGTGAGGGGAATTATTTTTAAATACCATTAAGTATAAATCCTTACATTAATTATGGACACTTTATTATGCCCTTCAGAGTCATACAAATTAGTCAACATTTAATTTTAACTTAAAAAATAATATTTACAAGAATCATCAATGTAAAAAATTGTGGTTTATTTGTAAAAAAATTGTGGTTTATTTGTAAAGCTATTAAGTTATAATTAGTTAGAGAATGTCATTGCCTAAAAAATATAGGAAAACAACAAGCAGAATTAAAGAGCTGGTTGCCTGTTTTATTGTTCCATTTCATATTCTAATAGACCAAATATATATTAATTTGATTGAATAACAGTTCAAGAGTCTTAAAGGAGGAATAAAAATGAAAAAAGTAATCACTTACGGAACCTTTGATTTGCTTCATTGGGGTCATATCAATCTATTAAAACGTGCTAAAGATTTAGGGGATTATCTGATCGTTGCCATTTCTACGGATGAATTCAATGCTTTAAAAGATAAAAAAGCTTATCACAGCTTTGAAAACAGAAAAATGATCCTAGAATCAATTCGTTATGTGGATGAAGTCATACCTGAAGACAATTGGGAACAAAAGAAGGAAGACATCGTTCGCGAAGGTGTGGATATCTTTGTAATGGGTGATGACTGGAAAGGCCAATTCGATGAATTATCCGAAGTTTGTGAAGTGGTCTACCTTCCAAGGACAATCGGCATTTCGACTTCCCAAATTAAAGATGACCTTCTACAAGTTACTAATGGCTAAAGAATTCGCGATAGGGATTTATCTTTTTTGTTTCAAAGTTTTATTCTCTATCTTTAAACTTTTCCCTTTATATGACAAAACGACCTTTGTCACATCATTCGGGGACAACTGCCAATATATCGCAGATGAAATGGACAAGCAGGACATTTCCGTTCAAAAGGTATTTTTAATGAAATCAAGCAGTTCTATACAAGTTAAGGACGATGGGGAAACCATCGTCCTTCCGTTTGAATCAAAAAATATCAGTGCCATGATCCGATCGATTTATCATCTGGCTACATCAAAATGGATTATCATCGATAATTATTTTGGCTTTCTTTCAGCCATTTCATTCAAAAAGCAAGTGACATGCGTGCAAGTGTGGCATGCGGCCGGTGCCGTAAAGCAATTCGGAGCAAAAGATCCTTCCATTAAAAACCGTTCAGCCGGTGCAAGGAAAAGATTTTTTGAGGTATATGATAAATTCGATTATGTTACGGCAGGTTCAGAGAGAATGGCCGAGATTTATCAAGAAAGTTTCCAACTGCCGGCATCCCATATCCTAAGGACCGGGATCCCTCGGACCGATTTCTTTTTTAATGATGAATCAAAAAGGACTGCCCGTAATGCTTTGCTGGCCAAGTATCCAGAACTTGAGCATAAGAAAATCATGTTATATGCCCCTACATTTCGTAATGACGGCTTGAACAACGGAGAGATTGCTCTTGATTTGGAATTGCTCTACAAGGAACTTAAGGGCGAAAATTATGCGTTATTGCTAAAGCTGCATCCAGCAGTAAAAGCAGAGCATGATTTACAAGATAAATTCCCGGGATTCATTTACCCTGTCAATAGTGACTTTCACGTTAATCAACTGCTGATCAGTACGGATCTTTTAATAACCGATTACTCATCGATTCCATTTGAATTCTCTTTTTTGGGAAGACCCATGATATTCTTTGCATATGACTTAGAAAAGTATGTGCAGGAACGGGGATTCTGGGAGGATTACTCTTCTTCCATGCCCGGACCCGTGGTATCCACCACGGAAGAGCTCTTGAGGAAAATCCGTACCGCCGATCATTCATCAATGAAGATCGCTTCCTTTAACCAAAAATGGAATGAATACTCCACGGGAAATTCAAGCAGGAACTTAGTTGATTTCCTTTATAAATAAAACCACCCACTTCGTAAAACGAAGTGGGTTTTCTATTTTTCCATAACCACTGAGCGGAATGCACGCCCTACAAAAAGGTACATTTTTTTCATAAATTGACAAAGGGAAACACCACGCTCCGAAATATGAAAAAAGACTCACAATATAGAAAATATTGTAGATTACAATACTCAAACGCCACCAATATAAACCAGTAAAATACTACTATTTTCCCCTTGTAACAAAAATGTAATATGTTTAAACCCATTTATTTTGTTAGAATAGGGAAAAAGACATATTCGAGGTGGAAAATCGTGAAAAAAAGTGTTGTCGCATTTTCGACATTAGCCATTTTATCTTCGACTTTTGTTTCTCCTGCCCTTGCCGGTACATATACAGTCAAAAGCGGTGATAACCTAAGTAAAATCGCCCAAAATCATAATACGACGGTAAAAGACTTAAAACAGCTTAATAACTTAAAATCAGACTTTTTGAGAATCAATCAAAAATTAATTACACCCAACTCCAAAACAACATCAAATGCTCCTTCAGTTTCCGTGAAAACAACAAAGAAAACCACATATACCATTGTTTCTGGTGATACCTTAACCAGGATAGCAAACAAGCATAACCTCACACTTGCTGAATTGATGAAACTGAATAACTTAAAATCCGATAGAATTTATGCAGGCGCCAAACTAATCGTATCCAAATCAACCACCACCACTACCATTGATTTACCCGGCAGCTCCAAACCATCCAGTGGTACACAGACCCCAGCCAATTCGTCTACATACATTGTGGTAAAAGGTGATACTCTTTCCAAGATTTCCAGAAAAACAAACTTGACTGTAGCCCAGCTTAAATCAATCAACTCGCTAAAGTCCGATTTAATCAGAGTAGGACAAAAACTGAAATTAAGTACCTCGGCAAGCACTGCCCCTGCAGATAAAAACGATGGTGGAAAAGTGGAAGCCCCAAGTTCAGGAAACAAAGTGGCCAAGCTCGTTTCCGAAGCAAAGAAATTGATTGGCACACCTTATTCGTGGGCGGGTTCCTCCCCATCAGGATTCGATTGCAGCGGATTCATCTACTATACGTTCAAGAAGGCTGGGTATGATGTTCCAAGGCTTTCATCATCCACCTATTATGATATGGGCAAAAAAGTTACTTCACCGAAAAGCGGCGATCTTATCTTCTTTGCAACGGGTTCCAATAAATCAGTCATAAGCCATATGGGAATTTACTTGGGCGGCGGGGAATTCATTCATGCCTCATCAAGTAAGGGAGTAACGATCAGTACTACTTCAAACTCTTATTTCAAAAGTAAAATCATCGGTTATAGAAGTTTATAAGATTTACTTGCCAGACTTTCTCTTAAAGTCTGGCAAATTTATGAAAAGATTCATAACTTGTATAACTTTTGGAAAAAATGAACGCTGTGTAAACGAAGGAATTCAGAATCCTTCGTTTTTTTGAATGAAAAAAGGTAAATATGCACTCTAACTACAAAAAGAAACTATTCTATTTTTGACAAAAAAAAGGTATAGTTAGAAATACCGACTAGGTACTTTTTCACACCTTCCATTTTGTGGGATGGTTAAGGGAGGAATATTAAATGAGATCCGAACATAAAAAAAAGAAAAAGAAACGTAAAACGTTTAAAATAATCGGCTTCACCCTTCTTATCCTTATCATTGGCGCAGGTGTTTATGGCGCTTCAGTATATCAATCATTAGCCGGTGCGATCAGCACTATGCAGGGCACAGCCCATAAAACGGATAAACGTGTAGAGGACATCAAGTTCAAAAGCCAAGATCCATTTTCATTACTAATTCTTGGTGTTGATGAAAGAAAAAATGACTCAGGTCGATCAGATACGATGATTGTCATGACCGTTAATCCTAAAAAAGAATCGATTGAGTTATTGAGTTTACCGAGAGATACGCGTACAGAAATCGTCGGTAAAGGTATAAATGATAAAATGAACCATGCCTATGCATATGGCGGAGTCGCCATGTCGATAAATACAGTGGAATCCTATTTGGATATTCCGATTGACTATTACGTCAAAATGAATATGGAAGGCTTTCAGGATATCGTGAATGCCGTTGGCGGTGTCACGGTCGATAATGATATGGACCTTGCCTATAAAGGATATACCTTCAACAAAGGTACAATCGACTTAAATGGTAAAGAGGCCTTGATTTATTCCCGAATCCGTAAAGAAGATCCCCGCGGGGATTATGGACGGCAAATGCGGCAACGCCAAGTTATCCAAGCTGTCATGAAAAAAGGGGCAAGCCTATCAACACTTACCAATTATGACGATATATTCGAAGCTTTAGGTAAAAACGTGGAAACCAATTTAAGTTTCAATGAAATGCTGAGCATTCAAAATAACTACAAATCATCCCTCAAAAATATTGAACAATATACACTTGAAGGTGACAATCAACGGGTAAATGGCGTTTGGTACAACATCGTTCCAGAAGATACAAAGCTTGAAGCCCAAAATCGCGTTAAAACACATTTGGGATTATAATGTAAGGAGGATGACTTTTATCAGTCATCCTCTTTTTTTACCTCTTTCTCAATTTTTTTAAAGTAATCGGAGCGTATCACCTGATCACTCAGATCAATCTCCTTTTGATCTTCTGGTGAAAATCCTTCGACCTTGCCTTCCCCATTTATTTTCATTTGAGAACCATAATCCCCTTTTAATATCAAGGCATCACCCTCTTCGCCATCCAGCATGCTCTCTCCAAAGTATGAAGAACTCTTTATATTGAACAAATCATATAAAGTGGGCAGAATATCAATTTGGCCCGCCACCTTATCAATCGCTCTCCCTTCCATTTCCTCCTGATAAATGATCACGGGAATGGGCATATATTTTTCAATCCACTCTTCATTGCTAATTTTACTACCATAATACGCTTCAACCTCGTGTTTATCTTTTAAGAATAGCCCATCATGATCTCCGTAAATGACAATTACGCTGTCTTTCAACTTCCCGTCATCCTTCAACTTCTTCACGAAATCCCCGATTGCTGAATCTGTATAATGAATGGCTTCGAAATATTTAGTCAGGTAACTATTTTCTTTTCCAACTTCATGCTTCATTGTTATCTGTTCCTTCGGCAGTGAAAAAGGTACATGGCTGGTCAAAGTAACGAAAAAAGCGTAATAGGGGTTTTGTTTATCTTTTAAGAAATCATAGCTTTGATTAAAGAAACTGCGGTCTCCCAAGCCCATCGAAATCATCTCGTCCTGCTTCATATCCTCTATGGAAAGATAGTCATCAAAACCTAGCGAGGGATATGCATGCTGCCTATTCCAAAAGTCTTCTTCATCTCCGTGGAAAGCAAAACTTTGATAATCCGACTTCTTTAATTCCTTGGCAAGACCAGGAAAATCATTATAAGGGAACCGAAAAAAGGTCGCACCTTGCTTTAAAGGAAATAGTCCGGTATTCACGATAAGCTCTCCATCAGATGAATTTCCAAATACCGTCTGCGGATATACATGCGGGAAATACAATCCCCCTTTCGCCAGTCCATTCATGAATGGCGTGACCTCCTGCCCAGCACTGGTTTGAAAGAGCGGAAACGACTGTAAAGATTCCACCTGGATGATAATGAGATTCTTCCCTTCCAAGGATCCTGAATGGGCATTTTCCTTTCTTTTCTTTTTATTGAAGTAATCAGAAACGGCCTTCTTTTCTTCCGAAGACATTTCATCCCTTCCCGAGTCAGTAAAATAGGCATACGCATCCAATGCGTGATGACCGATAGGACCCCAGTTTCGCAAGAAGGTATTTGCCTCATAACGCCGGGTTATATCGACTTTGTCGATAAAGATATTCTTGACCGGTTTTAATCCTGCTATCATCAGGAATATTACGGCCGGCACAAGTGCCATATGCTTGAGGGGGTATTTTTTCTTCACAAAAGATTCAGCAATTGGAATGCCTGCCAGAAGAAAGATTGCATCCTTGATTTCCATCATACTGATTATACTTTCACCTAGCCCATTCAGATTGCTTTTTTGCATCCACATATAGGACGTTATAGGTGTCGAATAATAACGATAAAACCAGATGTCCCCAAGGAAAAAGACCATGATCGAAAGAAGGAAAACTGAAAAAATGATGCCCTTTACGATTCCATTTGATATCCATTCCTTCAGGTAAACAACAAAACCGGCAGCACCGATGATTATCGTAATTATTCCAATAGAAAGATCGTTACCCATCCTATCATTCGTATAAATGAAAAGTATGGCCACGATTGAGAATGACAATAACTCAAATAGCCTCTCCTTCAAGCGTTGATTACGGTTATTCTTCATGCTCCTGCCACTTTCCTCTTCATTATTTCCAAGCCTTGGTTAGGCTAGATTGCGGAAGATTACTTATAAATATTACTTAGCGTTACCATTTATGAGAAATTGCACACAGAAAATGGCATAAATATTTGGTGCTACTTACCTCCCTAATAAACAAAAAACCTTCATCACTAAAAGGATGAGGGCTTTGCTTTGGCGCTCCGGCAAAAAAGTGCCGATTGCCGCTAGACTCATGCAGTTGTTTTTCTACTTTCTCTTCCATTCAAAAGCAATCTTCCAACCTTCATCAGGAATCGATTCCGCCAACATATCCCCTTCCTCGAACAAGAAACGCCATGGCATGCATGAAAGTGCTGGAAGCTCACCAAGCTCTGTGAGATCGAATGTCTTTTTCGCGAGGAATTTTCCATCTCCATCAACTAACAGTAAATCCACGATATCAAAACTGACAGCTTTCTCTATTGAACTTCGCAGAAAAGCCTCTATGATGACATCATCTTCCACCCTAGTCAGCTTGATGCCGGATATAGAAATTTGGTTCGGTTTTAATGCAGGCAGCCTTTGATGGTGGAATTTATATACATATTCCTCTTGCTTGGAAATATCCCACCCCTTGTGAAACATCAGGACAGTATGAAGGGTGTCATCATGATTTGCTAAATTAGGTACATCTGAAGCTGCATTATCCCTTTTTCCAAATAAACTCATCGTTCCTCCCCCTCGAAAGAAGCTGCATCTTGCTGATTGCTTTTCATATATTCCATAAAACGGATGCTTATCTCCGCCTCAATTTTACTTAATAGAAGGTTGAATTGACTGAGAGCTGCTTTTTCAAACAACGCATATGGGTCCTGCTGACCATATTCGCTTAAACCAATGCCTTCCTTCAAACTGTTCATTTCATCTAAATGGTTCATCCAATTTGTATCGATGTGCTGCAGCATGAAAGCGCGCAACTGGTTTCCCCATTCTGCATCGTCTTGAAAGATCACCAGTCTCGATTCCCATTTACCTAAAGCCTCCAATACCCTTCCTTCAATTTGGCCTTCTATATCCTTCAAATCACTTTCCTGCCAACCTAACGACAGCAAAACAAAGGTTAGCTCTTCAATTAAGGCAGAGGAGTCAGGCTCCGCTATATGTTCACGGTCATATTTCACTGTGAGCCGAGTAATGTATTTTACGATGTAGTCAAGTAAAATGGCCGACATCCGTTCAGGCTCCATATCAAGAATCCGATCTCTCATTGCATAGATGATTTTACTCTGCTCATTTAATGCATGTTCCAACTTCAATATGTGATATCGGCTTGATTGATGCATCTGCTCTACCGAATCCTGAACCATTTTAACGAATTTATCGGGTGCAGGGCCCAGCACCAACCCATTTTCATCCGTTTTGATTTTCTTGATATAACGTCCCAATTCTTCTTCATCATAGTAATGAAACAAATCATCTTCCAAAGAAATGATGAATTGTGTTGAACCAGGATCACCCTGCCGCCCGGAACGTCCTCTTAACTGCATATCGATCCGACGGCTTTCGTGACGCTCCGTCCCGATAATATGAAGGCCGCCCAATTCCTTGACATCATTCCCAAGTAATATATCCGTTCCTCTCCCAGCCATGTTCGTAGCCAGCATCACTTGTTTTTTTTGCCCGGCATTCGCAATGATCTCCGCTTCATCCTCTTCCGTCTTCGCATTAAGGATTTGATGTTTAATTTTCCGATTATCCAGTTGAACCGAAATTTTTTCAGATTGCTCAATGGAGGTCGTCCCGATCAGGATAGGTCTGCCTTCATCATGGATCCGTTTTACTTCCGTGATGATTTTGTTGATTTTGCATGTTTCATCTTTATAAAGCAAATCAACCTCATCCACTCGAATAATAGGCTCATTAGTTGGAATTTCAATGACGGGGAGCTGATATATTTCCTGGAATTCAGACTTTGATGGTATGGCACTCCCTGTCATCCCAGACATTGAATGATATAATCGAAAATAATTTTGGACGGAAATCATAGCCTGTGTTTCATTCTCTTCGGAAATCTCCAATCCCTCTTTTGCTTCAATGGCTTGATGCAGCCCGTCACTGAAGGTTCGCCCCTCCATTACCCTGCCTGTGAATTTATCGATGATTGCAATCTTTCCATCGATGACAATGTAGTCCACATCCAACTTCATGATTGCCCGCGCTTTCAGCGCCTGTGTAACATTATGTAATAACTCTTGATGCTCCATTCCATACAGATTGTCGATGCCAAAGGCCTCTTCAATCTTGGAAGCACCTTGATCCGTGAAGAAGGCGGACCTTGACTCGACGGAAATCTCGTAATCATCCTTTTCTATAAATGTCTTCATGATTTGCGCCGTGATCTGGTGAAGCTCGGTTCCGTCGTTTGCCCTGCCCGCAATGATTAATGGTGTCCTCGCTTCATCAATCAAGATGCTGTCAACCTCATCGACAATGGCAAATCGGTGTCCTCTTTGAACCTTGTCTTCCCTTCGATAAACCAGATTATCACGCAAATAATCAAAACCGAACTCTGTTGCCGTCCCATACGTGATATCTGCCGCATATGCTTCACGTTTCGCGGAAGGTCCCATTTGGGAAATGTTCAAACCGATCGTCAATCCTAGGAATTCATGAATTTGTCCCATTAACTCTTTATCACGTTTGGCCAAATATTCATTGGCCGTTATTATATGGACACCATTACCGAACAGTGCATGTAAATAGCTAGGCAATGTAGAGACAAGCGTCTTCCCCTCGCCCGTATTCATTTGGGCAATGCCCCCTTCACTCAGGACAAAACCGCCTGCAAGCTGAACATCATGGTGCCTAAGATTCAATACTCGCTTGGAAGCCTCCCTCACGACCGCAAAAGCTTCGGCTTGTATATCCAAAACATTATCACCAGCATCCAAAATGATTTTAAATCTATCCTTCATTCCGCTTAATTCCAGATCTGAATATTTTTCATATTTACCCTCTAGCCGATTCACTTCTTCTACCAACTTATAAATTCTCTTCAAGTCTTTAGAACCTTCTTTGAAGAACTTTTTCATACTGGATAGCATAGGGTTTTCTCTCCTATTAATTCAATTGACCTTTAGTGAAATTATATCAGTTATGTATTTACTGTTTATAAACTTTATTGTAATTATATAGAAATTCTTTATTTTTTTGAAAGACAAATTATACAAAAACCGACTTGATGCCGCTAACCATGCTAAAAAGATTAGCTCCATACTGAATATCAGGGAGGGGTTTTTTTATTGATTTAAACAAATAATAGGAAGACTTTCACCCAATGGAGGATTTCAGATGAATAAGACATCCAGATATAAACTCGTACAGCCGCATCGCTTTGGATTATTCGTTCTTATAATTTTCATTATTAGCCTGAGCTCCCCTATTCAAGCAGAAACAAGAAACACCCCCAAGAATGTCATATTGCTGATTGGCGACGGCATGGGGCTAGGGGCAATAGAAATTGCCCGGCAATTGGAATATGGAAAGACAGGTGTACTACATTTGGAAAAACTGGAGCATGTCGCCCTGATGCGCACCTATTCCGCCAATAATTACGTCACTGACTCGGCAGCAGGAGGGTCGGCGATTGCCACTGGTATAAAAACCAACAATGAATCAATCGGTGTCGATGCCAATGGTTCCGAGGTGGATAGTGTATTGGATGCCTTTCAGAACAATGGCAAAAAAGTCGGGATCATCTCAACCAATATGGTAGTCGATGCCACACCCGCTGCCTTTGGTGCAAGTGTGCCTAACCGCTGGACAGGTGGCGCAAATATCGCGAGGCAGCTCTTTAATAACCGGATCGATGTCATTCTTGGCGGTGGTGCCAGCTATTTCAATGCGGATAAGCAGAATGGCGAGGATTTAATCGCCAAATTTAAACAAGCTGGCTATGGGATTACGACGACTAAAGAAGAACTTAGTTCCATTAATACTCCGGCAAAACTTTTAGGATTATTTCACCCTACCTATATGAATTTCAAACTGGATAAAGAAGTATTACATTCCCAAGAGCCATCCCTCCCCGAAATGACATCCAAAGCGTTGAATATTTTATCCCAGGGTGATAAGGGATTCTTCTTGATGGCCGAGGGTGCGCGTATTGACCATATGGAGCATGCAGCCGACATCACTGGAATATGGAAAGAAACCATCGAATTTGACCAAACCGTGAAAGAGGTTGTAGATTGGGCAAAAAATCGAAATGATACATTGATCGTTGTACTTGCAGACCACGAAACAATGGGGACCTCCGCTTCTGAAACAATGGATATCAAGGCATTGAAAAAAATCAGGGTTTCATCCGAATATATGTCCAAACAGCTTACATTCGATAAAAATAATGAAATCAATCCAGAAAGTGTCGTTTCCACATTCAAGAAGTATGCACATATATCTCTTACGGATCAGGAAGTCGATCAATTCATTGATAACGTGAGAAAGAATAAAACGCTTGTCTATCCAAAGCATCAAATCGATTGGGAAATCGGTAGCACCATCGCCAGGCACCATAAGGCGGGCGTAGCTGATCGAAGCATACGAGCAGCCAGTTCCACAGGAGGACACACAGCCAATATGATTCCCGTTTTCGCCTCGGGTCCAGGCAGTGAAGCCTTTGATGGAGTCATTGAAAATACCGATATTTCAAAAATCATCACAAAAGCCGCTGGCGTTCCGTTCACACCCGGTCAGCATAAAACAAAAGAGGAATGAATGCATTCATTCCTCTTTTAAGATTCTCTCATTTTCATTTTGATTAACGTCCGTTAACTCAAGTTAAGGCGAAGTTTGCGGGCATTACTCACGAGTTTAATGCATTTACTCGTGAGTTTCCGCCTTTTACTCGTGAATTTGGTGCATTTACTCGTGAATCCGTGCTTTACTCGTGATTTTGCAGCATTTACTCGTGAGTTCACGCCTTTTACTCGTGAGTTTGGGGCATTTACTCGTGAGTTTCCGCCTTTTACTCGTGATTTTGCAGCATTTACTCGTGAGTTTCTGCCTTTTACTCGTGAATTTGGTGCATTTACTCGTGAATCCGTGCTTTACTCGTGATTTTGCAGCATTTACTCGTGAGTTTCCGCCTTTTACTCGTGAATTTGGTGCGTATACTCGTGAATCTGTGCTTTACTCGTGAGTTTGCAGCATTTACTCGTGAGTTTCCGCCTTTTACTCGTGAGTTTGCAGCATTTACTCGTGAGTTTCCGCCTTTTACTCGTGAATTTGGTGCGTATACTCGTGAGTTTGATGAAGAGTCATGATGCCATAATAAAATAGAGCAAAAAAGACGCCATGATTGGCGTCCTGCTCATTCATTTTTTTATATGTTTTTTTAATACATACCCAATTTGGCTTCCCTTTTTCACTTTGTACCACTCATCTTGTTGAGCCAAGATCGTTACAGATTGGTCCCTGTATAGATTCCCAACCGTTTCAGAAGATGCATTTCTATTTTCTTTAATATATAATTCGCTTGCTGTCACTATTCCCGTCGTCTTCCTGATCGAGATTTTCGTTGAAATGGTTTTCTGATTGTCACTCTTATCCTTAGCTGAGATTGTCACCGTAAATATGCCGCTGGACATATTTTTGAAATCCCATGTTGCGGATTGCCTGCCTTTACTGAACGGCCTTTCAGAAAGGATACCGACAACCTTACCTTTACTGTTCTTGATTTCCACTGTTACATTAGCGTTTTCATTAATTATATATGTTATGTTCGCTTGCTCGGTACTATAGTCACCCGATGTTTTGACTTCGGTGATTTTCGGTGCCGACGTATCTTTACTGATCTTAATCGGCATTGTTGCCAAACCTTCATTCCCGTTGCGGTCCATTGCTGATATTTCTGCTTTATATGTACCGTTACTCACCGCTTTTGTGTTCCAGATTGCTGAATGGGTACCCTTTTTCATTGTTTGGTCACGAACTGGGGTAGCTATAGATTTCCCTTTACCATCTTTAATCGTAAGTGTAACCACAGTATTTTCTTTTAGGGAGTATGTGATTCCAACCTCATCATTGACATGATCCGTTTGCGCTTTCATGCTTACTGAATTCGGTTCTGCCTTGGCGACAAGATCCGTTTTAAATCCAGCGCCTGGTCCATATTCCCTTTCTATAGTTGTGTCAGGATAATAAAATCCCAAAATATCTAGATAGGATTGTCCTGCTTCCGCTCTGTTTTTCGCCCCAAACTGACTTAGCCCGACACCATGCCCATATCCTGATCCTTTAATAGAAATTTTGGAGTGATCGGAGGATGAATGGTCAACCAGATAGCTTTTCATCACCTCTTGCCCCACCATGCCCCTGATTTTGGAAGCTGATACATTAGTAAGCCTAACCGTTTGCGGCAGAAGCTTTCCCCGGTCATCAACGAGGTCCCTTACATAGAAATTCAATTGGATGGAGCCTTTCGTTACACGGCCTCCCGTTTTCTCATCTGAAAATGTTAACAAGGGAATCTCCGTTATTTTAATATCTTTCTGCGCATATCCATTATTCTTCAGCCAAGCCTTAAGCTTCGGCACAACCGTTTTATCTTTTTCCTCTACACTTGTCCACCATTCTTCCGGTTTAGCTAAGTCCATTTTTGAAAGGTCGATTTGCTGCTTGTCCAGCGTTATCTCCCAACTGGTTTTCGGATCATAGAAATCTTCTTTTATAGATAAATATGCAAGGGGGTTGCCACTTGACCAAACATTTGAATTCGATTCGGTCATTCCTCCATTGCTTGAGGAAAAGAACGCTTCGATTATTTCGCCATCATGCTTGATTATCATGCCCTTCGTCTGCTCAATGGCTGAATTAGTTCGATAGTGACCGGCAGCCCCGCCATATACTTGGTAAGAAACCGTATCATCAATTATTGTGGATTGATGGCGAAGTGCATAGGTCCGGGCGGCAATCGCCTGTGCTTTTAAGGCTTCGGAGTGCCATAGTGCAGGCATCTCCAGCGGGACGACGCCCTTTAGGTAATCTTCCATATAAACAGTATTGATCGGCCGGATGTAACCGTCCTCCGCTGTAAATGAAAATGAGCCTTGGTACGGACGGCCGTTTATGGATAATGAAGAATCAGGTTTAACTGGTATTACCTTAAAAGAAGCATAAGATCCCTTTTTCTTAGATCCTTTGTATACGGCAAGTTTAGCCGACTCTACTTTCAAAGTCAGATTTTCCCCCGCCTTTATGAATATCTCTCCCCTTGATGTTCGGTAGTCCCCGGTTGCCGTTATTTCGGCACTGTTTCTATTGCCCAAATAATTCTTCAGTTTCACTTCCATCGTTGAATTTTCTTCTGCTGCCGTCGCTTCATGAGAAGGAAATGCAAAAAAAGTGATAAAGAAAGCGATAAACAAATACTTTAATCTTTTCATTCCTTTTCATCCTCATTCCCATTCTATTCATCTTTCAAGGATTTTTGAATTAATCCCATTCAATCCATCGGCATGTGGTAACATAACGGCCTGGATGATGTCACTCTGTAAACATCATGGTTTCAGGACGTCCCTAGTATACTAGCAAGTTATTGAACTCCTTTTTTACATTCTGTATGCACGACCCATTCTCCTTCAAATCCAGCTTCATTGCCGCCACAAATTAGAATCCACAACCAAAATAAAGCAGGACATGGAAGAAGCCAATGTCCTGCTTTTTAATGTTAAATGCTTGCCCAGTTCTGATGGGTGACTTTTTTCTTTACTTTAAATACTTCTTCAACACCGGTTTCATTTGGTCGACAACGACATGGCTGCCGCCTCGTCCTTTTACATCTTCCATCATCCATGCCATGAGAAGTTCCGGGTCTTCTGTGTCCATGGCAACAAACCAGCCGTTTTCTGTTCCGTCTGCGTTTTTGGATGCCTTGATTTCAGCAGTTCCCGTTTTGGCAGCGATTTTGATGCCTAGATCAGCTATTCCATGTCCGCTTCCCTTAGGATGCTCCACTACTTGTGTCAACATCTTGGTGACCTGATTTGCTTGGTCTGCTGATATCGCATTTTCTTTCCATATTTTCTTTTCTATTTTATCTCCAGTTATTAAGAAAGGTGCAGGAATGTTTCCTTCATTCAAGAATGCTGAATAGGTCATGGCGAGGTGGAGCGTGCTCATTTGAACTTGCGCTTGACCATATCCGGCATCTGCCAATCTTCCCTCACTGTCGATCTTGCCAATGCTCGATGCTTTGATCGGATAATCATAATTCAAAGACTCATCAAATCCGAAAGCCTTGAGTCCATTCGTGAATTTTTCCTTTCCAAGCCCGAGAGCTTTTTGGGCAAAGTAAATGTTGTCTGAATAAATTAATGCCTTTTCCATATCGATTGGAACTCCAGGGTCCGAAACCCTTGTAATGGAATGATCTTTCCATGTCGATTTGGCCCACGTTTTCCCTTGGATATTGATCGACTCTTTCGGATCCACACCATTTTTCAAGGCGATCGCCGCAGTGAGGGCCTTAATGGTTGAACCAGGTGCAAACGTCGAACTGAAGCGGTTCAGAAGTGGTTTTTTCGGGTCTTCTTCAAGCGCTTTTTGTTCTGCTTTCGTTATTCCGAAAATATATTTATTAGGATCGAATGACGGACTTGAAACAAGTGCAAGCGTTTCGCCTGTCTTCGGATCAATTGCCGATGCCGATCCAGTTTCGTTCTTATATTGCTTGAAGATATCCTTTTGAAGCTCGGCGTCGATGGTCAATGTAATTGTTTCTCCCTCTTCAGCAGGCTTTTCAGCAATCACCTTTTCTTCGCCATCTTCGGTTTTAATGAAGATTTTACCGCCAGGTTTGCCTTTAAGCCTCGCCTCCAACACTTCCTCAAGACCTCGCTTGCCAATAACATCACTTGCGGTATATCCTTTTCCTTTCAATTTCTCCAGGTCCTCGGCCGATGCCTCACCGACATATCCGATTAGATGGGCAGTGGCCTCTTTATACGGATATATGCGCTCTTCCGTATTATTGACAGATACCCCGGCAATGCTCAATAGCTTTTCCAAAGTTGCGCTATTATCATTTGACATTTTCTTGATGGGTACGAAATAGCTTGGCTTTACCCATGTTTGTTTTAATTTCTGATTCAATTCGTCAGTGGACATGTTGAGGATCCCAGCGACCTTTTTAACTGTTTCGGATTCGTTGGCCATTTTCTCTGGCACGATTCCCACTTCTGCCACCGTTCCATTCATGGCGAGGCCGCGTTCATTTCGATCGACAATTTCCCCGCGAATGGCTGGATACGATTCAACCGATACCTTCTCACCAGCTTCCAATTGAGGGAATATGTAGCTCTCATCCCACTCGATGTACCAATTTTCTTCCTCGCCTTCCCCTTCCTTGACAAGTGTCGCTTTATGGTCAGAGCTGACTGCGCCCGCCATAGTGGACATATCAACGGTATATGCAAGGCTTACCTTTTCTCCATCTTTATGATTTTTTTCTTCTTTTGGCTGTTTATAGTCCACCTTTAAATGGTCGGCTTCAATGCCCGTATAGATTTTTTCATAACGCTTCTCAAATTCATCCGCACTGATTTCTTTCCTTGTCTCAGGTGACAGATACTCGTACATCTTCGTAAAATCTTGTTTATTCCAAAGCTTCGTGTATGCCGCAAAGCGCTCTTCCGGACTTGGCTCGTCCGAGCAACCGGCCAGGAACAATACGCTCATCAACAATAAGCTGGAAACTAAAGCTAGTTTCTTCATGATTTCCTCCTAATGAATAGTTAGAGTGATATACCTATAGTTTAGCAAAATATTAGGGGAATGGGGGATTTTACATGCTTAATTTCTTCATTTTTCTAATTAACCATGATTTTTCTAAAACAAAAGTCCCGTACATCGCGTACAGGACTTTACTTTAAAGCATTCTTTTTTTTCGGCTTTTTTTCTCTTGCAGCCATTTTTTCAGGAAGAAAAAGCCCAGGATGGCTGAAATGATGAGTCCGCTTGTCGTTACAATGACAGCTACCCATTCGTATAAGGTGTAATCCATATACGCTTTCCATGGTAATTTCCCTTTCCAATCTTCAATGTATAGATTCATTCCGAATATACCGGAGACCACCGTATAAATCGTTAGTATTTGCAAAAGATAATTACTGCTTTTCCCAGACAGTTTATCCTGATTTTGATAAAGGTAGGAAAGTGTTTCCTTCACTTCTCTGTAGAGAGGGGCAATCCTGAAGGTTTCATCCGTTTTTTTGAAAAGCTCTTTACCGATTGCCGTACTATTCACTTCAGTGAATAAGTACTTTGCAGAAAACTGAGTGATCATGAAAATCAGCTGTTCTGTATCCGATTGATCTTTTTCGACATCAATCTGGGAATGTTCATGAGCCAATTTAAGCAGTACGATCTTATAATAGAAGAAAAGCAACAATGTATAAAAATGCTGGCCGTACATTTCGCTTGCCAGTTCTTGTTCCAGTTTACCTGTCGCTTTCGTGACACACGCGAAATGATACATGCTAGTTACATAATAGGTTTCCTCGCCCCACCTGTCATATACCCTTTCTTGATAATACTTTTCTATATAATCAGGGTTTAATGCGCCTATATATGGCTCACCATCATTGTCATACCCGTTCAGCTCACTGATCCGGAATAAATCATTTTTAGAAATATCACGATTCTCAGGGAATGCCGTATAACTGATCACATACATTCTTTCATCGATGAAAAAGGGCAAACTCCCAAAATAGGTCGGATCCGCTTGTTCTTCATCTATATATTCCTCAATAGGCGGCAACAGTTCATTGAAGATGAAATCCTTCACTTGTTCATACTGATTTTCCCGGCAACCAACTTTCGTTTTTTCTTCATCATCAGCAATCGGTTCGAGGATTCTAAATGTATCGCCAAAATAGAGCACATCATTATGTGAAAGCCCTTCAGGTAAAGTAACACGAAGATTCATCATGCCAATATGAAATGGGCATATGAAGATATCTATAGAGTTAATAATAAATGGGGTATTTAGATAGGGTGATTCGAAGGTACAATCAATATCCAGTTTTTTCGTGAAACGCCGCAAGCCTTCCTTCTGTTTTGCATGACCCGGAAATAAAATCGGCTCGATGTATGGCATGAAATACTTTTCCAATTTACGGTGTGAAACTTTATGGCCGCCGTAAAATTGATTTTGTTGTTCCATATCTTTCAAGTTCAAAAAAACGAAATTGTCCTCAAGCAATTTTCCCACAAACTTTTCAATCATTTTTCCTTCAAGCGTAAATGGAAAAATGAACTGCTGGAAAGTTCGCTTCGTGGGATCATTCTTCACTTTCACATCCATAAAATATATTCCTCCGATTAAACTGCTATAACACAGGTTTAATTCATCTTGATTCTTATATATTTACCCATGTATATACAAACAAAACGAAACATAATATAGAAATAAAGTGGACAAATTATCCAAAAAACAAAAAGATCCCCCAAGCAAGTGCTCGGGGGCCATCGAAAAGAGTTCTTCAACCCTCTTCACTTTAGGGTACTAGAAACTGATGTTTCTAATGAAAAATCCGATATTCGGACCATTTTAGCATTTTTTTAAAGTATGATAAAACTCGAAATTCTTCCATATTTAGGCTTTACCACTTATTATCATCTAATTAATCCTTATATGCAGGGATTGACAGATGAAAATATAACTCTAGGAATAATTTGTGATCTATTGGCTCATTATTCTTATCCCTTTATGAGGAAATCACGTTTTATTTTAAAAAAAATGGGTAAATAAAAAATACAAAGGAGAGACATCATGAAATCCAATAGAAATAATCAACACTTTAAATTTTTTGAAAGAACAAATAACGCTAAACCAAGTGAAAGGAAACAATTGAGCGATTTCATCAAAAAGAAAATGAATGCTCAAAACTCTCATTTAAATGGTAAAAACTCATGACAGATGGGATGTCATGAGTTTTTATCGTTTAAAATGCGATTTCATTTCCCTGAAGGTTGTGATTCACACATTTTTTGATACCGATTACATTCAAAAAATGTTTAATCTTCTTCATTGAGGTTGCCTGATATTCATCCGCAATGGAAAACTCTTTAATATAGGCGATTTTTTCTTGTACATCTGTATCTATATGATCTTGGCTGTATTCTTTTTCATCTGATTTTTGGCATGTGTACACCACAGCTTCACCAATATTCCTTGTTGCCTTATCAAAATAAAAAGAAAACACAATGGCACATTCATCATCGTAAAAAGAGGGTTGAACTTTCATATTAATATCAATCATTAACCTTACACCTCTCTCCGTTTTGTTATTTACACTATAACAAAATCATTAAAAGGAAATAGGCGTTACAAACTACCCTCACGTTTCTTCCACGCCTACCAAATGGACCTTACTCTCCCCATTCATAGATAATTATAACTACAGGAATATGCGCAAAAGAATAATCATTCAAAAATGATAATAAAAAAACATCTTCAATTGAAGATGCTTGAATCAGTTATAGTAAGCTTCATTTACTTATTTATATAAACCTGGAAGTTCTGCGTAAAGGCCTGGTAATTCGCTTGGGACAATAACAAAAGCAGCGATGATAAGAAAAGATACGACTAATGCTTTAGTACTTTTTTTCATAGGTCATTCCTCCTTTTCTTTTAAAAAAATATTGGTTAAAATAGAAATAAATTCTATAGTTATATTTAACCACACTTCTTAAAACCATATATTTCGACTAAAGAATCTATTTAAACCGTTCAGGACCTGTACATACCGCTTTTACCGATTTTTCATAACAAAATATAACTCTAGGCATATTTTAAGGAGAATCAAAATGGATTTTTTTGCAGTTGGACAAAAGATCAAAGAACTACGTAAACAAATCGGGCTTTCCCAGGAAGAGTTGGCAACCGGTATTTGTACACAAGCACAGATCAGTAAGATTGAAAAGGGCGATGTCTATCCATATGCATCCACTCTCTATTTAATTTCCCAACGTTTAGGCGTTGATGTAAACTATTTTTTCGATATTGGAATGACCCCTAGGCTGGATTACGTGGAAGAAGTGATTTATCAACTAAAAATAGCCAGAAGAACCCGAAATTATGAGGAAATGCAGCAAATTGTAAAGGCTGAGGAAAACAGTCCCCTCTTTCTTCAGAATAAAAAGAATCATCAATTGATTCTTTGGCACAAGGGAATATACGAATATGAAAAAAATAAAGATTTAGATAAAGCCATCGATTTCATTAATCAGGCCATAGCCATTACTCATACGACAGACAAAATTTATTCGGAACGGGAGCTTGAAATCTTAAGCAGCCTTGGTGTAATGTATGTTGCCGAAGAACAGTACGAAAATGCATTCGCCTTGTTACGGAAAGCTTTAGATCACTTGAAAGCCCTGCCCTTTTTGACGGATAAAACGCTTAAGACACGTCTATCCTATAATTTCGGCAGAGTGTTAACACGCCTGGTCCGATACGAAGAGTCCATTGCCTGCTGCCAAGATGCCATAAAGTGGTGCCTCGAACATGACCAATTATATGCTTTAGCGGATTTACATTACCATTTAGGGTATAATTTTGAACTCGTAGGTAACTTTGAAGAGGCAAAAGAGTACTTGGAAAAGTCAGCTTTTCTATTCAATTTACAAAAAAATCATACCTTTGTTACATTCATCAACAAAAAGTTGGACAGTTGGAAGAATGAAATGAAAGTTAACTAATTTTTTTATTTTAGAGCCATTCCCGCTGGAATGGCTCTTCCCATTAACCAAGAATATACATAATCTTACACTCATCATTTTCAAAACCTCTATTCTACATTTTAAATTCCAAGCCAAAATGAAGTATAATAAAGAGATGCTTCAAAAAAAGCACATTAAAAAAGGGTTCCGGCCCCTCATCACTTAGTTTTGTGAAGCTAATGAGGATGAAGGATTCCAGGCATGTTCATCGTGAATGCCGGTTATTCCTGTTTATATCCGAACTGCTTATATTCAAGCGGATTTTTGACGATATTGACTTTTACAGGGTATTTATGAATATAACGGCAAGAAGCAGTGATTAAATTGAATAGAACGTAAAGAACGGTTCCGGCATTCGATCATATATACACAAAGCCGGGATGGGAATTACGAAAAGTTAAGAACTGATGGTTCATGATCATACAAAAATATATAACTAGGGCTGGTCCCTGAAGGAGGAGAGTATGGAGCGGGAGTTGTTGTTAGTTGGGGAGCGGCTGGCGGAATTTTTGGAGGCCGGGGATCCGGAAGATTCGGATGTGGTGAATCAAGGGCTCCAGTTATACCGTCAGGGGCTCGTTGATATTAAAGAAGAAGCGGTAGATACGATTGCGGCTGAGGTACAGGAAGAGACACGATTTAAGGCTAGGCTGAATCTGCTCTCCCCACAGGATGGAAGCTGTACATGTGATTCAAGGTTCATTTGCCGGCATCAAATGGCCGTTTTCTTTTCTGCATATTCCGAACACGCTAGTGTTTCCGAATGGCTGGGAGATTGGAAAGCACCTAAAAACGCCTCAGCCGCCCAAGCACTGCAGCAGGTGAAACCGGCAAGTGAATTACTTAAACAGGCGGCGGGGAGATCCATCACCTTAGATAAAAGCTATCCATCATGGAAGCAATTCGTGAATGATGCCTTTGCGGAACATGTCGAGCCCCATATAGGCGAGGCTACTTACATGATTGAAAATCATATACAAACTTACTTTAAACGCCTTAGCTCAAAAGCTCCAATGGAAAGGGAATGGAAGTTGCTTTATCATTTCGTTACGCAATTTTGCACAATGCAGCAGACACTGAGAATGATTCAGCTGCATAAAAGTGAGACCCAAACGATCAGGGTCTTTTATGCACTTGCCGTCGACTTGGCAGAAGAGCTACATGAAACGGTACAGCCGCTAAGCAGGCAAGCGCGGCCCTTCGCCTTTGACCCCTTCGTTTTCAGCATCAAGGAAGATGTAGCTAAACTGCTGGATGGAGGGGAAGGCCTCGAATATGAAAAGATCGACCTCTACCGGGAGATATGGAGCTACTTATTCTCCAACTCCTCATGGCGTAAAGAGGAACTTGAACGAATCAATAAAGAACTTCCCGAGAAGTATATGGGCACCACTGAGAGGACGTCCTATACCCTCGCAGCCATTCACCTATCCCTTTTGGAAAACCATGATAAACAAGCGATTGAGCTTCTACTTGAATTGAAGAAGGATGCCTGTCCATACATTTTTTATTGGCTGAATCTCCTGGCTGAATCTGAAAACCGGGCACGGGCCATTCCTTTCATTGAATTCATCAATAATAATGTTCAGGAATTCCTTGCCGGTCTATCCGATTATTATAAACGGGTAGATTTCGTCCGGACCTTTACGACTTTAATTAACAGTTGCTGTTATAAATTAAAACGAACTGATTTGCTTGAGAAATTTTACAGGGCCACCCTTCCGCACAGCTATTGGAACTATGCAAATTTCCTTTTTGAACAAGGACAATACAAAAAATGGGTGGAGATGCATATTTACTCGGAAATCAGCATTGACTTAATCAGCAGTGAATCCATCAAAGAAGTGGTATCAAAAGAACCGGAACTAATCCTTCCCCTTTATTATCATGCGGTCCAGGAAAAAGTTTCTTTGAAAAACAGGCCTGCTTATAAGCAAGCTGTCCGTTATTTGAAAAGGATGCGCACCATCTATAAAAAGAGCAAAAAGGAAGACGTATTCGAACGGTATATACTTTATGTAGCAGATTCGACCAAACGGCTTCGCGCTTTCCAAGAAGAATTAAAAAGGGGTAAGCTTATCGATGTTTAATCCAGGGAAATTAAAAATCAAAATAGCCGCTCTCGAAAACGGAACTTACGCCCTTGGTGTCGTCAATGAAGAGAATACCTTCCTCACCACGAATCATATACGCAGGCTGTTATTCAACTGGGATGACGCAAGCTTTTATGGAACTAAAATGACTACGGATATAGTGGATGGAAATCAAGTATTCATTCTTGACGCTTGGGGACTTCTCAACTTTTTTGCGAGGGAAAGCTTTAACTCCTTCATAGAATGGGAATGGTCCGAAATATCCTCCCTTTGCCTGTCAGCAGCGCCCGTTCTTCATGAATCCATAGAAGCTGGAATCCCCGTACCGGATTTCACTAATCTTCAATTGGACTCCATCGGCTGGAAACTGCCGGAAGAAGTGGAAGAGGAATTCGTCCCGTCCTTTTGGGAAGAAGAAATATCTTTGGATCTTCCTTCACCTGAACCGGAAACCAACCGTACTTTTATCGAAAAGTGGTATAACGGTGCCGCTAACATGTATTTAAAAAACTATTCACCCATGCAGCATAAATGGAGTGAAGCCGTCGGGGCGTTAAAGGATACACGACTTTCCCCCGAAGAATTACAGGCCTTTTTTGACAAAGACAGCTGGCAGGAATGGCTCGGTACCCTGCCCGACCCAAAACCATTCACCATAGGTCTCCGTTTAACTGAGCCTCCTGAGGGTAATGGGCCTTGGATACTCGATGTTACCCTTCGTTCCAAAAGGGATGAGACTATCATTGAAACATATACAGGAAAAAAACTGCCGCGGGGCTGGAACAAGTATGCAAGTGATGTGGTTCGTGCCACGAAACGCTGGCAACTCGTCGTGCCATGGCTTGGGGAGAATGGCCGTCTGAAAAGGGAGATTTCGGAAACGGACGCATGGGAGTTCTTGACCGATGCAAGCGAAAAGCTCCTGTTTCTTGGCGTCGAAATTCTCCTTCCATCGTGGTGGCTTGCCTTGAAGGAATCCTCATTGAAGGTCAAGGCGAAAGTGAAGAGCCAATCGAATCGCGGCCCGTCTTATGTAGGGTTAAAAGCTTTGATGGACTTTGATTGGCGATTCTCATTAAATGGCAAAGAGCTCACTGAGGCGGAGTTCGAGGAGCTCGTCAATGAAAAAAGGCGACTTGTCTTCATCCGCGGCCAATGGGTCAAGCTTGACCCAGCTTTCATTAAACAAATTCAGGAGCTTATGGAAACAGCCAATGAAAAAGGCATCCAACTGACTGACTTGCTGCAGCAGGAACTGTTGAATGGCGTAAATGAAGATGGCGATGATGATTCTGAAAACGATGAAATGCTTCGGATTCAATTTGAATTGAACCAGGAGCTCCGTAAAATGGTGGGAAGGCTCAGGGAAACCAAGAACATATCCGTCCTGCCCGTCCCTAATGCACTTCAAGGAGATTTACGCCCCTATCAAAAACTGGGCATGAGCTGGCTCCTTTTTTTAAGGGAGCATGGTTTTGGTGCTTGTCTAGCCGACGATATGGGACTTGGAAAAACAGTCCAGATGATTGCCTACCTGCTTCATGTGAAAGGCAAAGAAGGAGCTGGTGAAGAGCTGCCCGCTGCGCACAGGGACGAACAAAAGAGTGAACCGATCATCGTCGAAGAGGATCGCGGCACAGAGAGCAGTGATGAGGCTGAGGTCATTGCCACTGCCCCTGAATCCGTCTCTGTTCAATCGGCGCTCATCGTCTGCCCGACATCGGTCCTTGGCAACTGGCAAAAGGAATTGGAAAAATTCGCACCTTCACTTAAAGTTCACCTTCACTATGGATCGAATCGTGCTAAAGGTGAAGCATTTACTAAACTGGCAGCCGAACATGATATTGTCTTAACATCATATGGACTGACCCACCAAGATGTGGCTGAATTGACCTCGATCCACTGGAGCAGCGTTATCCTTGATGAAGCACAAAACATCAAGAATGCCCAAACGAAGCAATCCAAGGCGGTCCGAAAGCTAAATGGCAGACATCATATCGCCTTATCGGGTACGCCGATGGAAAACCGTTTAAGTGAGCTATGGGCGATTTTCGACTTCATCAACAAAGGTTATCTCGGAACGCTAGGTCAGTTTCAGGAAAAATATGTGGCGACCATTGAGCGTGATGAACAAAAGGATAAAATCAAGGAATTGCAGCGTTTGATACAGCCATTTTTGCTTCGCCGTACAAAACGCGATAAGGAAGTCGCTCTTAATCTTCCGGATAAGCAAGAACAAAAGGAATTCGTACCGCTTACCACCGAGCAAGCATCGTTGTATGAACAACTGATTAAAGATACATTCACTGATATCGAACAACTGTCTGCCTTTGAGAGAAAAGGCATCATCCTCCAGATGCTGAATAAGCTAAAGCAACTATGCAACCATCCAGCTCTTTACTTAAAAGAGACGGAAAAGGAAAACATCATGAAGGCACCTAACCGATCAGGCAAACTCGAGAAGCTGACCGAGCTTATCGATGCGGTCCGCGAACAGGATGAAAGCTGTCTCATTTTCACACAATATATCGGGATGGGCAATATGATTAAAGAATTGCTGGAAAAACGATATGGCTTTGAAGTGCCATTCCTGAACGGGAGTGCGAACAAGAAGCAGCGTGATGAAATGATCACCCGATTCCAAGATGGGGAATTCCCTATTTTCATACTCTCATTGAAAGCAGGCGGCACGGGTCTTAATCTTACAGAAGCAAACCACGTGATTCACTATGATCGCTGGTGGAACCCAGCTGTTGAAAATCAAGCCACCGACCGTGCTTACCGAATTGGTCAACGGCGTTTCGTTCACGTTCATAAGCTAATCTGCACAGGGACCCTGGAAGAAAAAATCGACCAGATGCTTGATAAAAAGCAAGCCTTGAACGACGAAATCATCAGCAGTGACAACTGGATCACTGAACTTTCCACAGAGGAAATCAAGGACTTGGTCGCTCTTCAATAACCAGATTTCACGATTATGAGATGATTGAGGGCAAAAAAAGGGAGAATGCATATATGATATGCATTCCCCTTTTTTTATACATAGACGTCCTGTTATACATGGCATCGTTTGGTTCGAAAACGTTTATCTGATTCAAAAAAGCGACTTCACCATATAGAGGGCTGTGATCCAAATGATAATTGCAGAAATTTTATTTAATATTCCAAGGAATTTTCCAGATGTATCAACCTTTTTCAGCAATCTTCCCGCAAGACATAATCCGTGGAACCAGCACCATGACACAAAGATGCACGTCATGGTGAAAATCATTTTATCATTTCCTGAATAAACAAGTGAGCTCGAACCGATTACACCTATCGTATCCAGGATTGCATGCGGATTCAGTAATGATACGGACAGAGCAAATACAATTTGTTTTTTTGTCGACATCTGCATGGATTGGACACCTGACTGTGAGTTTGATTTGGCAACCCAAATCTGAAAGCCCATATACAATAAAAATATAACGCCGATTATGATTAATGTAAGGCGCAACCAATCGTATTGCATGACAATCAACGATACACCTAAAATAGCTAACAGAATGAGCACCGTATCACAAATTGCAGCCGTGATCGTTGCTGGCAATGC
This sequence comes from Peribacillus sp. S4, assembly GCF_046715815.1. Taxonomy (NCBI): domain Bacteria; kingdom Bacillati; phylum Bacillota; class Bacilli; order Caryophanales; family Bacillaceae; genus Peribacillus; species Peribacillus sp. S4. Next base: position 5,354,272 of record NZ_CP175708.1, read on the forward strand.
TTTTTTTATTGTAGGTTGGATTGCTCCTTGATTAAAAATGAAAACATTTTGCACTCCCAATGGAAGTATCAGCCCTAATGCCAATAATAATCCATGAAAAAATGGACCCATATGAATACCCCCTTCCTTTTATTCAGTATAATGAATTAAACAAAGGAATTGACCATCCAATTGGTTGGTCTTCAAACCAACCAATTTATAATGAATATAGAACATGAAAGGAGTGGTTTTCGTATGTTTATCGAATGGGGACCAAACCGGTCTTCCGCGCAATCACTTCACCAACAAATAGTAGATTGGATCAAACAACAAATTACACGGGGGGAATGGCCAGTTGGCACTAAGCTTCCATCACAACGCTCATTGGCCGACTCATTTGGCGTAAACCGAAGTACCATCATCACAGCCATAGATGAATTGATTGCAGACGGATTATTGGAAACTAAGCTTGGTTCTGGCACATTCGTTTCCAATAATACATGGAATGTGCTCGTCTCCAGCAAACAGCCCGACTGGAAAAACTATGTCCGGAATGGCCTTCATGAACCTAATTTAAAAACGATTCAGGATATTAATCAGTATGAAACGGACACTGCCATCATCAGACTAGGCACTGGGGAATTATCTCCAGCTCTATTGCCTACAAAGCAAATCGAAAAGACGTTGCGCTCCACTACCTTTGATGCGCACTCATTAGGATATTCCGAACCCAAGGGTGACAAGAGACTTCGCCAATGTATAAGTGTTTATTTAGAAACAAAAGGGATTAACGCAAGTCCCAGCTCCCTCATGGTCGTTTCAGGCGGGCTTCAGGCACTCCAGTTGATTTCAGTTGGTTTACTTCAAAAGGGATCGATGATTTTACATGAGTCCCCTTCCTATTTAAATTCCGTCCACCCTTTTCAATCTGCGGGCATGCATTTAGTAGGTTTATCAAAACAAGGACGTGAAAGTATCCCGACACAAATGAAGCGCATCAATGGACGGAAGAAAGCGTCACTGTTTTATACTGTCCCAACGTTTAACAATCCAACGAATACTACATGGTCAAAAGAAGAAAGACTTAACCTCCTATCACTATGCAAAAAAGAACAGATCCCGATTATTGAAGATGACGTATATAGTGATTTGTGGTTTGGTGAGGAACCGCCGCCGCCATTAAAATCCCTTGATGCAGATGGCCTTGTATTGCACATTGGCAGCATGTCCAAAACTTTAAGCCCAGGATTGCGCATCGGCTGGATTGCTGGCCCCATAACTGTGATTGAACGTTTAGCGGACATCAAAATGCAAATGGATTACGGTTCCAGTGCACTTTCCCAACACCTTGTGGCAGAATGGTTAGCAAATGGTCAATATTCAAAACATATAGAGTGGCTAAGGCAAGAGTTGAAGGAACGCAGGGATTTTACATTAACTCTTCTCAATCAATATTTTAAAGGGCTGGCCGAATGGCAAATACCTCAAGGCGGATTTTATATATGGCTTAAATTATGTAAACCCATCGTGAATCCAAACCTTTTCAAGCAAGCGATAAAGGAAAACATACTTCTTAATCCGGGATACATATACGAACCAAATAACCATACACATATACGGCTTTCATATTCATACGCCTCGGAGGAACAATTAGCTTATGGCATCCAAACCCTTTCAAAGATCATTCGGCGGTTGGTTTGACATCTCCAAGGATAGGAACGCTCATCATGGCGAAACATTAATGGAGCTGCCTTGGCAGCTCCATCCATATCACTTATTGGCAGCTTTCATTTTTACGTTCCGCTCTTTTTGCTGGATGATGAAAAAAGAATGGTGATAGCCATGATTGATCATGATATGATCGAGGATTGCAGTAAGCGCCTCCCCCTTATTCAGCTGATAAGTCTCTGAACTTTCCTCAATGATGATTTTTCCTTGGTGGGGGTCATAATTAATAGATGTTTTAGCACCACTTTCAAAAAAAGAAAGGGTTACCTCCTGACATAGAGGAAAATCCTGATAGGGTGAATCTGAGCGGGGATCCTTTTCAAAGGGAGAATGGACGTGCTGAAGTGCATCAAAGAAACTCGTTTTTGTAAGATATGACCTGTCGCTTCCTCTCCTTTCGAATTTCACTGTAATTGCAATACTAGTTACTTTATTGCTAGATTTCTTCTTATAATTCATAGATACCCTCCTTTTAATAAACCCTTTATACCTAATTCTTTTATCCTATTCGATATACCTGCCGGATAATGAAAAAACTTCCTAACCAAGAGATTTCCATATTAACACGGTGAAATTACAGTAAACTACTCCATCTTCACGAAATATTCAAAATCCGGAAATCTTATTACGCAAAAACGGCCCTCTTGGGTAAGAGGGCTTAGACTATAGAACAACTCGATAATAATTGATTTTGCCTACAGTTTTTTTGAGGGTTAGTACAATTGAAACGTTGATTTCCACTCCAGGCACTCGCTTTCCGCGGGCGGTCGGGGAGCCTCCTCGGCTTGCGCCTGCGGGGTCTCCCTTGGACACGCTTTTCCCGCAGGAGTCCCGTACCTTTCGTTTCAATCAACTGGTATGTTTTTTTAAAGCATACTGTAGGCTTCGTACAAAAGGAGCTTCGGAATGGATTAACCCGAACCATGAAGAAAGGAAGAATTGTTTTTCCTCCATTAATTTTTACCTTTTCATATGAAATGAAATCCTATTAGATTTCAGAAATCAACTGGAACTTATTAAGAAAAAACTGTAGGCAAACTCGCTTTCTTCGTATTTGTCCACAAAAAACAGCCCTCTTGAATAAGAGGGCTGCGTTTCGTTTATTTTTTTGCTTTATTGATGTTAAAGGATTTTTTCGATTCATTTCCTGCAAGATCGGTCACCTTAAATTCAATCTTGTTGTTGCCAGTCTTAAGCGGCAGTTCCAAATCCTCTATCTTTTTCTTATAGGAACGCATTTTGTATGGTTCCTTGAATTCATGATAGAATATTTCACTTCCGTTCAGGTAAAGGCGGATTTCATCGAAATTATCTTCTACCGTCACGTCCACTTTTGGATTTTTGCCTTTGAATCCCACAGTTTCCGGTACGCCTTTAACTTTTAAACCCGGCTTTGTTGCATCGACCATTATCGTCCTTTTAAAGGAAACCGTGTTATCCCATTTATCGGTTGCTTTAACGGTGAAGCTTTGGACACCATCTTCGAATTTCTTTTCATATGAGAATTCATATTTTTTATTCGTTTTGTTATACGTTGCAGGTACCGTTTTATTGTCGATTTTAAATTCCTTTATTTCCGACGCTTCTTCAATTTCTCCTGTTATTTTGATTTTATTTTTATTGTTCACGCTCAAGGCTTCAGGACTCTTGATCTTTACAGCTGGTGCATGATTATCGATTGGAGCCGAATCACCGGCCAATTCGGTTTCAGCCGTTTTCTCATTACCTGCATAGTCGATTGCCACAACCTGAACCTTTTCCCCTTTTACATCAGGTAGGGTGAATTGTTTAGCATTCGCCGGGAGCGGCTCTTCCATGATGGATGCTTCATCGACTTGTACATCGTAATAAGCAAGCCCTGAACCATTCAAATTATCCTTACCTTGGATGGTTAAAACATTGCCCTTTTTCGAAATCTTGACCGTCGGCTTTACCGTATCGATTTTGATTGGCATTTTAACCGTCTGCCATTTTGCACCCTCGTAATCTATCATCGCTTTGATTTCAAAATAATAGACCCCATCCTTAGCGAGTGCATTATTGATTTTACCGTCCCATTTACGGGCTGGATCCAGCGTGTATGCGGTCCCTAGTCCGCCATCATAATAGTCCTTGCGTACATTATTCTCTGTGCGAAGTTTCCGGACTGATTTGTTTTCACCATTCAATATATAGTATTCTACCTTTTTCGCATTCCTTAAGAATGATAGGACAGGCACGAAGTCATCCTGTGCACCATCGCCATTTGGGGAAATCGCGATATTTTTGCCATTGAATGTTTTCCCCGCGGGGTCATAGCCAAGATACGTGAAATCTTCACCTGCTGTTGATACTCCCCCTGCCATGCCATAGAAAGATTCTTTGTCATATTTGGTGCCATCCAGGATTGGGGCTTTGTCCCATTCCCCTTTAAATCCTACATACGGTACATTCAGTTCCGGATTCGAATCGGCTGGATCCTTCAATGAGATGAACCCTTCAACAAAATAGCCGTTTGGAAACACCTTGTCAATATCTACAAGAGTTTGAAGGTCATCACCAAGTACCTTTGCGTCGGATATGTCCACTTTCACTTCGAATGTAATCGATTTTTTTGCAGGAACGGTAATCTTATTTGTATTTTTATTATTGATTTTAATCGTAGCGTTCTTAATTTCCTGTGCTTCCAGCACGTTAGCGGAATAGCCCAGTTGTCCCTGGATTGCATAGTCTGTTTGGATATTTCCTTTTACATCATACTTGACTGCTTTGTTGCTGAAGTTTTCAACCTTTAAAGTAAAGGCGAACTTATTGCCGACCTCCTTCATGGCAACCTTCGCTTCTTTCGTGAATGCCTCGGTCACGACAGCAGGTGTTGACAATGCGGATTGCAGCTGCATGACCCCGGCTCCCTGCCTGCGAGGCGAGTAAGGATTTTTCCAGTCAAGTGCCTTATTGACGACCCCCTGATCCGTTAATGGTTTTGATGTATTCATCATCAGGTTCTTCGCTAAATTAGCCCGGGCTGAGCCTTCTAATTTAAAGTCTTTATCCACTCTTTCCAGAACCAGTGCCGAGCCGCCGGAAACATGCGGCGCCGCCATCGAAGTACCACTCATCATTCCATATTCATCATTGTTCAGCGTTGAATAAATTTGTCCGCCCGGAGCGGTGATTTCCGGTTTGAAATCCAAGTTCGGTGCGACTCCCCATGAACTGAATGAGCTCATTTTCCCTGCTTCTGGATTTACAGCTTTTGTTTTATCACCATTAAAGGTAATCATCACCTTTTCGCCATCCGCTAAGGCCGCTTTCAGCTTTGCACCATCCGATTTCAACATGAACAGCTGGGGAATGGTGATGCTTGGATCTGTAGCCATGGAAATATATCCGTCAGCATTATTGTAAATTATGACTCCTGTCGCTCCTGCTGCCTGGGCATTTTGCGCCTTTTCTATAAAAGAAAGCGTGCCTCGCTCGATGAGGGCGAACTTGCCTTTAACATCCACTTTGGAAATCTCCTCTGGCGTCCCAAGACCAGCAGCCACCAATTCATGTGATTTATCCTTCAAGGCATTGGGATGCACGCTTGAAGCCGACATGAATGGAGCTTTTCCTGCTTGACCGTTTATTTCATAAGTCGCTGCATCCAAATCCATATAATTATTCTCTACCGATGCCACTTGTACAGAATCGTAAGCAAGTCCAGGTGAACCTGAAACGCCAATGTCCGGGTTCGAGGCTGATGGGTTGGCAAATCCATTTCCAAAGTGTGCCGAGTTTCCTGCTGAAATCGACATGAGGATCCCATTATCAACAGCTCTGGATACCGCCTGCTGCTCCGGATCGTCTGCCGATACAAAGCCTGCAGTGGAGCCAAGGCTCATATTCAGCACATCCGCCCCAAGAATGATGGCATCGTCAATCGCCTTAATATATATATCGCCCCATGTTGTCTGCATGTCGGGATCATTTCCGAAGACCTTTAATGCAAGCAGCTGGGCTTCAGGAGCAACCCCTTTAATGCCGCCATTCTCTTCATCTCCATTGGCTCCGGCCGTACCTGCCACATGCATCCCATGCATGGAAGCCTCTTCACCAAGGTCAAGGATTTCTTCATTTTCATCCATGTAATTGTATCCATAAGGAACCTTGGCCGTATAGTAATTGCCTAATAGATGGCTGGATTCCTTCATCGCGCTGATTTCACTTTCAGTCAGTTCAGCCTTATTCTCGTCGTTCAGGACCATATCACGGTGAGATGGGTCGATTCCAGTATCAATAATCCCGACGACCATCCCTTCCCCTTTATATCCATATTCCCGCCATGCTTCCTGGGCTTGGACAAGCTCTTTGCTATATAGCATTTCAGGTTTCTCTGCAGGACGTTCATATTCATTCGCTATATGTACTTCAGCAACTTCAGGCATGGCTTCCACCTTTTTGATCTCACCATACTGAAGTTCACCGCTGAATCCATTGACGACTGTCGTAAAACTCTCAAGTTCCTTGAAAGCTATTTTTTTCTCTTTCACCTTTTTTTTCAATTTCTTCTGAGTAGCTAGCTTTTCAGACTTTAATTGTTGTTTCTTATTTTTTGATAATTGTTTAAAAAGCTTTCCTTCTTTCGAAGCGGTTTCTATTGCCGGGGCTTCCTTCATCTCTACGATGACCCTGACCTTCTCATTGCTTTTGTATTTCTTCCCCATGTCATTTTTCTTCAGCTTTATAATGCTTTCCTGATTCTTCTTACCTGCACCGCCCGAGCCTGTCGGGGGATCTGGGAGCTTGGCTGCGGAAACGCTTGCAGTAAATACTAATAGAAAGATTGCTAGAATGGACAAGCTACGTTTGATCAATGAACTTTCCTCCTCTAAAATAAACAATTTTTGGAATATTCTTACTGAGTATAAAAGTATCACAACTTTTGGGGTGATTTTAAGGGGTAATAGTCACTATTTTCCTATTTAGAACTAGGATTTTTTTATTATTTTTCATATTTTGTTAGATTTACAAGATAAACGGCAAAAAGATGGTGATGTTAAACTAACATCACCCTTTTACTTCTAGTTTTTCATTCTTGGATCCAAGGCATCACGCAGCCCATCCCCCATTAGGTTAAAGCCGAGTACCGTAAGCATGATCGCAAGTCCAGGGAAGAGAACCGTCCATGGCGCTTGAATGATGAACGCCCTGGAATCGGCGAGCATTTTCCCCCACTCTGGTGCTGGCGGCTGTGCACCGAGACCGAGAAAGCCGAGTGCTGCGCACTCAATGATGGCTGTTGCAATCGCCAAGGTACCTTGAACAATAATCGGTGCAAGGCTATTCGGAAGGACATGGTGAAGGAGAATGCGGCCATCCCCCATTCCAATTGCCTTTGCAGCCGTTACATATTCCTCTTCTTTCACCGTTAAGACCCGTGATCGTAAAAGCCGGCCGAATATCGGGACATTGACGATGGCGATGGCAATAAGTGCGTTGCGAAGGGAGGGCCCCAAAACGGCAACGACAGCAATGGCAAGCAAGATACTAGGAAAGGCCAGAATAATATCAAAGATCCTCGATATGATCGTATCTATCCACCTGCCGTAATAACCGGCAATGATCCCCAAAAAAGACCCAACCACAACAGATCCGGCAACAGATAAGAAGCCGACCCCTATTGAAATGCGCGAGCCATAAATGACCCTGCTCAAAATATCCCGGCCAAATTCATCCGTTCCGAACCAATGCTCCGCAGACGGGGCCAAATGTTTATCACTTAGCTTTTGCCCATCAAATGAATAAGGTGCTATAACGGGCGCGAAGATGGCGATTAAGATGAAAAATGAAACAATCCCCAGACCCACGATGGCTACCTTGTTTTTCCTAAAGCTTTTCCAGCCTTCCTTCCAGGGAGAGATGACTTTTTCCTCTGCCTCTTTTGGAGGAAGGATTGGCGGAGTATTCGTTGCTATTTCAGGCATGAGTTTCCCTCCCTATTTATACTTAATCCTAGGATCGATCACTGCGTACAACAAGTCCACAACTAGATTAATCATGACAAACAAAAAGGCGATGACGAGAATTCCGGACTGTATCACCGGATAATCCCGAGATAGGATTGCATCATAAATATATGTACCGATACCTGGCCATCCAAAAATGTTTTCCGTTAAAATGGCGCCGCCTAAAAGTAATCCTGTCTGCAGACCGATAACCGTCACCACTGGAATCAAGGCATTCTTAAAGGAATGCTTGTAAACAACCCAAAACATTTTCATTCCTTTAGCACGAGCCGTACGAATGAAATCCGATCTCATGACTTCCAACATGGACGAACGTGTCATCCTTGCAATAATCGCCATCGGAATGGTAGCAAGCGCTATCCCCGGCAAAATGAGATGCTTGATCACCTCGAAAAACTGATCAACCCTGCCAGCCATGAGTGTATCTATCAAATACAGTCCGGTTATGGCCTCAACAGGATCCCTGATATTGTCCCGCCCTGTCGTCGGAAGTAAATCCCATTGAATTGAAATGATGTATTGCTCCATTAATCCCAGCCAGAAAATAGGCATGGACAAACCAATCAACGCAATCACCATGGCGACATAATCAAACCATGAGTTTTGAAACCAAGCTGATACTATCCCTGCATTCACGCCTATGACCACGGCGATGATCATTGCGATCAAGGCCAGTTCTATCGTGGCCATCAAGTATGGTCCAATTTCTTCCGAAACCGGACTATTCGTTTTTAACGAAACACCCAGGTCCCCCTTTAACAGGCCTGATAAGTAATCCCAAAATTGAATGAACCAAGGTTTATCCAGGCCAAGTTCCTTTGTCATCGCAGCGACTGCCTCTTCCGTTGCTTGCTGCCCTAAAATCACCTGTGCTGGATTTCCAGGAATTGCCCGTATCATCATGAACACAATAAACGCCATTCCGAGTAATACCGGAATGAGAGATCCTAAACGTCGTACGGTATAGGAAAACAAAACAATCACCCGCCTTTTAAATTAGGGTCCTTCGAAGCGCCCTGGATCATTTTGAAATGCATTCCATAACAAAACCGGGAAGCATGCAAGACTCCATACTACCCGGTTCGTACGGTTAATTTTCTAGAGAAACATTAACAAGGGATTGTGAACCAGTTGGATGTGGAACAAACCCTTTGACCGTCTTAGATCCGGCTAACTGAGGTAAAGAGTGTACAAGCGGAACCCATGGAGCTTCATCATGGATGATTTCCTGGGCTTTTCCATACAACTCATTACGCTTGGCTTCATCTGCCGTGGACTGGGCTTCGATCAGCAGTTCATGGACTTCATCGTTTGCGTAACGGGCATAGTTGTTGGAGCCGATATTATCTTTATCCAATAATGTATAAAGGAAGTTATCCGCATCTCCATTATCGCCTGTCCAGCCCATCATGAAGGATTGGGCTTCACCAGCCTGCACTTTCTCTAAATATGCAGCCCATTCGTACGAAACGATATTCGCTTCGATGCCGACTTGTTTTAGGCTTGCTTGAATGGCTTCAGCCACTTTTTGACCATCCGGCATATATGGGCGCGGTACCGGCATTGCCCATAGATCCATTTTAAATCCGTCTTCAAGTCCAGCCTTTTTCAGCAGTTCTTTCGCTTTTTCTACATCGTAATCATAGTCTTCGATTTTGTCATTGTAGCCAGAAACCGATGGAGGCATAGGATTCTTGGCAGGCTCTGCTGTGCCTTCATAAAAATTATCAATGATTTCCTTTTTGTTGATCAAATGCGAGATGGCTTGACGCACTTCTTTCTTGTCGAATGGCGCTTTCTCAACATTGAAAGCAAAGTACCCGACGTTCATGGATGCTCGTTCGAATATTTGCAGTTTTTCATCTCCTGTAACCTTACTGATATCACTTGGGTTCAACCCGTCCATCAGGTCTATTTCACCCTTGATTGCAGCATTTAAACGTGCAGAGTTATCTTTAATGACCTTAAACGTGACTCCATCAAGTTTAGGCAGTCCATCTTGCCAATAGTCATCGTTTTTCACCACTTCAATCGTATCGCCAGGTTTCCATGATTTGAACTTGAAAGGACCTGTACCAGATGGATTTTTAGTGAAGTCGTCACCCTCTTTTTCAATTCCATCAGGACTGGCTATAGCGAATGTAGGCATGGCAAGGTTTTTCAGGAACGGCGCCTGCGGACGGTTCAAAGTGAATTCCACCGTGCTCGCATCGATCGCTTTTACTTCTTTGATAACATGACCTTCATCGCCTTCAAATCCTCCGAACATGGAGGCATAGTACGCAAATTTCCCTTCATCCTTACTTTTTGCCCATCGTTGAAAGTTTTTTACGACCGCATCTGCATTGAAATCCGTACCATCATGGAACTTGATTCCGGTTTCCAATTTGAATGTGTATGTTTTCGCGTCATCGGACACTTCCCATGACTTTGCAAGACCCGGTTTGATTTCCGTATCATCTTCCCCATATTTCACAAGCGTTTCAAAAATCTGCTGAGTGACGATGAATGATTCCCCATCGGTTACGATAGCTGGGTCAAGACCGACAGCATCTCCGCCTTTACCGTATATCAATACGCCGCCCTTCGCTTCACTCGATCCCCCTTTACCATCATCTTTCTCTTTTGATGTAGACGAGGAGCATCCCGCAAGCGCCAGCGAAAGAGCCAGGATACCAGTCAGCAACAATGCCAATGTTTTCTTCATATTCTTCCCCCTTATTATTTGCGAATTTATGTATACGTCGTGTCAATTGTATAGATGACAAGCAACGTAGTGACCAGGTTTATGTTCAGTCAGGATTGGCTTGTCCGTATTGCATTCTGCCATCGCCTTCGGACATCTCGTATGGAATGGACAGCCGCTGGGCGGGTTTGATGGGCTTGGAACATCTCCCTGCAGGATTACCCTATCCCCCTTATATTCCACATCCGGAATGGGCACGGCCGATAATAAAGCCTGTGTATATGGGTGAAGCGGATTTTCATAAAGCCCTTCACTTTCCGTCAATTCAACAATATGTCCAAGATACATGACACCGACACGGTCGGAGATATGCCTTACCACTCCAAGATCATGAGCAATGAACAAGTAGGTCAAATCAAAATCTTCCTGCAAATCCTGCAACAGATTCAAGACCTGGGCCTGAATCGACACATCCAGTGCAGATACCGGCTCATCTGCAATGATCAGTTTGGGATTGACTGCAAGTGCCCTCGCGATGCCAATACGCTGCCTCTGGCCCCCACTGAATTGATGCGGATACCTTTTAGCGTGGTAACTGCTTAGGCCAACGACCTTAAGAAGTTCCTGTACACGGGCCTTTCGCGCCTTTTTATCTTTAACCCCGTGGACGATGAGCGGTTCTTCCAAAATTTTTTCAATAGTATGCCTGGGATTGAGGGAGGCGAATGGGTCCTGGAAAACCATCTGCATCTCACGGCGCATCTTTCTCATTTCACTGGAAGATAAAGCTGTCAGGTCCTTTCCTTCGAAATAAACATTGCCCTCGCTCGGCTCAAGCAATCGAAGCAATAATCTTCCCGTCGTGGATTTTCCGCAACCGCTTTCACCGACAAGCCCCAAGGTTTCCCCTTTATAAATGGAAAAAGACAAACCATCAACTGCCTTGACCTCTCCAATGGTCTTTCCCAGAACCCCTCCTTTTATCGGAAAATGCTTCTTTAGGTTTTCTACCTTAACCAATGTTTGATTCATGCAAGGAAGCTCCTTTCCCATCTTCATAAAGCCAGCAGCGAACATGCTGGCCCTCATCGAATTCCAGTAGAGACGGGGTCTCATTTATACATTGCTCCATGGCATGGGAGCAACGGGGGGCAAACTGGCACCCGAGGTTGCTTGTCCCAGGTTTTGGCACATTACCCGGTATCGAGTAAAGGCGCTCTTTCTTTATTCGCATATCGGGAATCGACTGAAGTAAACCGACCGTGTAAGGATGCTTAGGGTTTTGGAAAATCGTTTGCACATTTCCTTCCTCTATCACCTTGCCGGCATACATGACAATGACACGTTCACACATTTGCGCCACTACCCCAAGATCATGGGTAATCATCATGATTGCCGTGTCTGTTTCTTTATTTAAATTCTTCATTAATTCCAGGATTTGTGCCTGGATCGTCACATCCAAAGCCGTTGTCGGTTCATCGGCTATAAGGAGTTTAGGCTCACAAATCATGGCCATTGCTATCATGACCCTTTGTCTCATTCCGCCAGAAAGCTGATGCGGATACTCTTTGAGCAATTCCTCGGCACGGCCAAGCCCAACCAACTTCAACATTTCCACCGCTCTATTTCGTGCCTGCTTTTTATTCCATTTTTTATGTATCCGAAGCGTCTCGACCAACTGCTCGCCAATAGTGAACACGGGATTCAAGCTTGTCATCGGTTCCTGAAATATCATCGCAATATCATTTCCGCGAATTTTTCTCATTTTCGCTTCAGAGGCATTTGCGATGTTTTCTCCTTTAAAAAGGATTTCCCCCTCCACCTTACCAGCCGGTGAAGAAACAAGACCCATGATGGACAAAGAAGTTACGCTTTTTCCGCATCCCGATTCTCCTACAATCCCTAAAACCTCACCAGGATTGACATGAAAATCGATTGAATTCACGACAGGGATCACCCCATCGTCCGTACGAAAACTGGTTCGAAGCCCATTAACCTTAATAATTGGTTCGTCCATCAAATCACTTCCTATATATAACTTATTTTCCATTATATTATTGGGTTTATTATTGCATCAAAATTAAAATATTACAATATATTTTCTAAAAATTCTAATTTAACAGAATTATTTTTTTATTTTTTCTATTTACACACATTTTGGCACAAAAAAAAGACTGCTTATTTGCAGTCATTACAAGAGGGAAATCATATAACTCAATTTTTTTGAGGGTAAATCGGGGTTTACTGCGGAGAAAAAGCTATATTAGCTTTGGGGAATGAATGGATGAAAAAAAATTCTATATGCTACTGCCTAGTTCATAAAAAATCCCTGTAATTCTATGCATTGGTTATTCATTATGGTCATATAAATACTTTTTTGTGTATCGAATTTAGATCTTACATTTTCTTAAAAACACAATTCTTTGTTAAGCAAGCTAGCATGCCCAACCTTCACGTAACACTATAAACCAATATGTTCAAAATCCTTGGGCTTTCCATCATTTTGTTTAGTTCCGATGAATTGAACCCTCTCGGAGACCACTTCAGTTACATATACATATTTACCCTCCTGATTTTCGTATCTCCTTGTTTGTATTCTGCCAGTTATGCCGATTATGGCTCCTTTTTTACAATATTGAGCAGTATTTTCAGCCGACTTTTTCCATATGATACACTGTACAAAGTCTGCCTCATAGTTACCGACAGTATTACGGAAGTTCCGGTTGACTGCTAATGTGATATTGGAAACAGCCTTGCCATCAGGTGTGTATCTTAATTCTGGATCCTTCGTAAGCCTGCCGACGAGGGTAACTTGGTTAATCATTGTTTCACTCCTTCCTCTTTAATTATTTTAATCATACGCTTTCTTCCATCGATTAAAAAATGGAGGAAATGATTTTATTACACCGTTTTTCTTCATAAAAAGTCGTTTGGATTGGTGCAAAAACATTTTTTAGTGATTAAAATCAGGTAAAAAACGAATAGTTAACAAAATTAAATATTTTGCAAATTTTTATTCCATCCTTCATAATTTAGACAAATGTTGGGTTTTCATTTCATTAAGAGACTTTTTTTTAGTATGATATAATTACCTTTAAAAGGATTAATCGATATGTACCCTTTAAAATTTACGTTTAAGAGAGGTAATCGCCGCTCTTTCTTGCAAGAAACGGAGGAATTAGATGAAATCATTCAAATTGATCTCGTTGCAAATTGTTACTGAAAATTTAAACTTGATTGATATTGCATTAACAGATGGATTGATCATAAATAAAGAAAACGATGCTAGATCATGGTTACTGGAAGCCTTTGTAGAAGAAAAACATTTCAAAGAGCTTGAACCCTCACTTCCCGATATAGACGGAGAGGTGTATATCCAGGCAGTCATTACCAAAAAGGACAATGAACCGGCCTTGTTTCAAACTGTTTTACGTACAATAAGAAAAGTGGGCAATCATTATAGCCTTTTATTTGTTGGTCACATCCAAAAAACACGGAGCAAATATGCAGAACTCCTTCTTGAAGATTTGGTCCAAAAAGGTCTCGTCGGCGATGAACTTATAAAAGAGTTCAAGCAAAAAATCCGCTCAAAGCCTAAATTAGCAACTAATAAATAAAACCCTTCCCTTAATTTCCATCCCCAAATCGAATGCACATAAAAAAGACTGACTTAGACGGATAAGGATATTAATCCTTTTTTGCCTAAGCAGTCTTTCTCATTCTGTGCTAATTACTTATTTTTGTCGTCATTTTTATCATCGTCTTTAATCAAGTCATCTGCATCATCATCGACGTTATTATCGTCGTTATCAAGGACGTCATCATCGTTGTCGTTGTCGTTGTCGTTATCAAGCACGCCATCATCGTTATCGTTGTTATCATCTGTACCGTTGTTATCATTTACACCATTGTCATTGTTATCATCTTCTATGATGTTGTTATCATCTTCTGGTGCGGGATTTTTATCATTATCATCATTATTTCCACATCCAGCAAGGAACATAATAGATAATAAAGATCCCCCAAGTAGTGCAAAAATTTTCTTCATCATTTTTGGCAACCTCCCTTCTTTCTTTATCATTAGGTATTTTGCCCGAATATGAAAATAACTTGCGTCCTATTTTAAATTTAAAAAGAAAATCTGCTATTTGGAATTAAACATTAAAAAATGCCGGACATAAAAATGTCCGGCATTCAAAGGGAGAATAGAAAGATCTAAAAACCGCTCTTGCTTTAAAAAAGCAATGCAGTGCTTTTTATATACACCGCTTCACGATTCCTTAAACCTCTTTTTGAAATATATAGTTAAGGAAAAAGAATCTTATTTGTCACCAAAAGCAAACATGATATCGGCTTCACATGCTGTTTCCCCATCAACCGTTGCAACTGCTTTCCCTTTGCCCATTGAACCTCTCATACGCACTATTTCCACTTCCAGACGCAGCTGATCACCTGGTTTAACTTGCTTTTTAAAGCGGCAATTATCAATCCCAGCGAAAAATGCAAGCCGGCCTTTATATTCTTCTTGTTTCAAGACGGCTACAGCGCCAACCTGCGCTAAGGCCTCTACAATTAAAACTCCAGGCATAACTGGATAATCGGGGAAATGGCCATTAAAGAATTCTTCATTTGCCGAGACATTCTTCAATCCAACCGCTCTTTTCCCTTCATCAATTTCTATGATCCGGTCGACTAATAAGAATGGGTAACGATGCGGAATAATTTCCTTTATTTGTGTGATATCTAGCATACTTGTTCCTCCTATGACTTAAATATTTCAAACATAACGTAAACTCGCCCCTGTCATCTAGACAGAGGCGTAGTTGCCATGAAATATAAATCCGTTAACGACAGCAACTACTTCAAAAAAACATGGAACTACGCGCCCTTGTTCACTATATCAAAAATATGGGTCCATGTGGATTTTTGGAAAACATCCATTGCATGTCCTCCGCCAATCACACTATATCCTAATAGTGCCCCGGATAATACAGCAATGAAAATCAATCCGATAACAATGAGTAAACGAAGCCAAATTGGCAAAAGACGGACCTTGATCCTACGATTCGGTTTCGCCTCAACTTCCTTTATCTCTTCTTCAATTTGTTGTCTCATTACACGATTTTGTTCCATATAGAATGTGAAAGCTCCTTTTAAGAAAACTCGCCGCCTGATTTCCCCGATACGCCAGAAATTCAGCAGCTATGCAAAATGGTCGGCACGAATGATTTCTCTTGTTATGAATTCATTATAACCGATTTGCTCTAATTCCGCAGGGAGACATTTTATTTACCAGGTACCTTAACGGATTCCATTGACTAATCCGCTCATTTGATCTGCCATCGTTACCGCCCGGGAATGAAATTGGTAAGACCGCTGAACATTAATTAGATCCGTCATTTCTTTGGAAAGATCGACATTCGAGGACTCCAGAGTACCTTGACGGACTGCTGCCTGGTTGCGGGAATCCCCTGTTAATGCAGTCATGATATCGTCTTCCGTAACACCCAAGGCATTGAAGTTTTTGGGCAGGCCAAGTAAATTCCCGCCTAGCCGGTCAAGAAATTGCGGTTTCTTGACCGAGACTATTCCGAGCCCAAAACTCTTCTCGCCATATTCTTCCGTATCCACTATCAATAAGCCATTTTCCGAAATCTTAATGCCTTTAATATTTCCCTCTATGAGGATCGGTTCACCATTTTCATCAAGTACTTTATGTCCAGCAGAGGTAACAAGCATCATTTGATCGTTAGCATTAGGGGATAAATAAAAGGCACCATCCCTTGTAAGCCTTGTATTGACCCCATTATCGTCCTGAACGCTTACGGTGAAGAATTGGTCATCCCGGGTGAATGCTGCATCAAGATTGCGGTCCGTCGTCTTTAAGGCACCCTGTGAAAGCACCAATTGAAATTGGCTTAACATAGCACCTGTTCCCTGCCGGATGCCAGGTGCGGTCAACCTTCCTTTTTCCTTCGTCTCACTCGGTTGATTATTGAAACTCTGTGTCAATAAGTCATTGAAACTCGTTTGGGTCTTTTTGAAGGCTGTCGTGTCCACATTCGCGATATTATTACTTATTTGATCGATTTTACTTTGAAGTTGGTTCAGCGTATTCGTCGCCGTCATCATCGTCCGGTTCATGGTTTTTCCCCTTACAGTTCAAATTTCCGAATTTCACCTACTGCTCAATTAAAGCCTGCCAACTTCATTGACCGCTTTATCCAAACTTTTATCATAGGCTTGAAGCACCTTTTGACTTGCTTCAAAAGAGCGGTATGCCGACATCATTTCTGTCATCGTTCTCGATTGGTCAACATTGGAGCCTTCAAGAAAGCCCTGCTTAGTAGAAAAACCGACATCCGCAGCCGCGTATGCGCTAGGTAAATCCCCATCATTCACAGCCTTATATAGACCTTCGCCATCTTTCATGAGCTGTAATGACGGATCATCCGAATAACAGATCCCCAAACGTGCGATTTGAACATTTCCTTCTAAAATAACACCGTTTTCCGCTACTGTGAATCGATCGCTGTCAAGCTGGATCTTTTCATTATTTTCGTTCAATACATAATGACCGGACGGCGTAGTCAGATAACCTTGCCCATCCAGGGTGAAACTGCCGTTACGCGTATAACGGATAGCACCATCGCCATCCTGGACAGTAAAAAACACCGAGCCTTGCCGACCCGTTTCCTCATTGATCGGTAGGTTTTCATCAACAAGGGAAATATCCGTATCAAGCTGGGTTTCCTCCAATGTTCCCTGGGTAAATAAAGGATTCGCCTCCTGTACGTAAACACCCGTACTTACCCCCCAACCTGGGAAAAGCTGGACATGCCAAATTTGCTCTCCGTGGGCACCGTTTCACCACCAATGCTGCTTATGAGCATTTCCGGAAAAGACCTTACACTCAATTGATCCGCTTTATACCCTGTTGTATTCGCATTGGACATATTGTTTGTGAGTAATTCCGTGCGCCTTTGCTGTGCAAGCATCCCGGAAGCAGCCGTATAAAAACCTCTTAACATCTTCTTCACTCCCCAATCTACATAACTTATCCGTTCAATATCTCATATCTATCTTATCGGTCATGAACATCAGTATCTTAAGGAAAAGGAGAAGCATTAGGCAGAAGAATTTGTCATATCGTAGGCTAGGTCAAATTTAAAGGAATGGTGTTAAATTCTCGACTAAAAGAAGAGGGCCTATTGCTCATCAGTACTGGAACTGCACGCACTTTCACTATGCCTCACGTTTGTCTGAACCTTAGACCCCTATCTTATGATGCGGATTTCCACCCGCTTTTTAGTTGAATTTGTGCCGTGGCAATTTATCCATATTATCAAGCATGATACCTGTTCCGATTGCTACACAATCCATTGGCTGCTCGGCAACGAGTACTGGGACCTTAAGTTCTTCAGCAAGAAGTAAATCAATCCCGTGAAGCAAGGCTCCCCCGCCTGTTAAAATGACGCCGCGGTCGATGATATCAGCAGAAAGTTCTGGCGGCGTCCGCTCAAGTACGCTTTTTGCAGCTTGTACAATGATGGAAACCTGCTCGCGAAGTGCCTCCTCAATTTCTTCAGAATTGACCGAAATGGTTCTAGGCAATCCCGATACCATATCACGCCCACGGATATCGATGACTTCATTACGAGATCCAGGGAAGACGGTTGCAACCTGGATTTTAATGTTCTCCGCTGTACGTTCACCAATCAGGAGCTTATACTTCCGCTTGATATAATGTAATATTTCATTATCGAATTTGTCACCGGCCATTTTAATGGATGAAGATGTAACGATATCCCCCATTGAAAGAACGGCAATATCCGTTGTACCCCCGCCAATGTCTACGACCATATTGCCGCTTGGCTGAAAAATATCCATACCGGCACCGATTGCGGCCACTTTCGGCTCTTCTTCAAGGTATACTTTCTTCCCGCCGCTTTTTTCGGCAGCTTCTTTAATCGCCTTTTGTTCGACACTTGTTATGTTGGTCGGGCAGCAAATTAAAATTCTAGGCTTTGAAAGAAAGCCTTTCACATTCAATGTATTGATAAAATGCTTAAGCATCGATTCTGTTACATCGAAATCTGCAATGACACCGTCTTTTAAAGGACGGATTGCGATGATGTTTCCTGGAGTACGGCCTACCATTTTTCGAGCTTCTTCCCCGACGGCAAGAACACGGTTCGTATTCTTATCAATCGCGACTACCGAAGGCTCATTTAACACAATTCCTTTACCTTTGACATGTATAAGAACATTGGCTGTTCCAAGATCTATCCCAATATCTCTAGCAAACATTTCTTAAATCCTCCTTGAATATCCTCACATATAACCTACTTCTGTCCTAATTGTTTATTTTACCATATTGCATTGACACAAGTAAGTATGAATTATAAATAAACACTAATACAGACTATTATTTCCTATTTTGACAATATGTAAAAAAAATCAATGCCTTATGTACTACCTTACCGTATTTTCCCATTAAAAAAATCCGGCATGGAACCGCATCAAGGTTAAGAAAAAGCTGACACTCACTTTCATGTCCCCTTATTCATTCCCCGATAGCCCGATTCACTTCCAATTGCCGGAATGATTCAAGTATCATTTAACGATTTCTTCTTCTCTTTCAGAACGTTTGTATTTTAATTTTGTCGCTTCTCCACCTCTAAGGTGACGAATGGATTTATGATAATCCAATATATCCTTCACTTCGTTAGCCAAATCAGGATTAATTTCTGGCAGCCTCTCAGTTAAGTCTTTATGCACTGTGCTTTTAGAGACTCCGAACTCTTTTGCAATGACGCGGACTGTTTTTCTAGTTTCCACGATATACTTTCCTATCTTGATAGTTCTTTCTTTGATGTAATCGTGCACACCACTCGACCTCCCCAAATTGGATGTGAGAAGTGTGAAATGAGATTCGTATTTTTCGAATCGAATACCGCTGCCCTATAAACAATGAAAGATAGAATTATTCACCTATTAGATAATTTGTAATAAACGATTCCTCACCTCAAACACTCTCTTTGCATGGTTTATAACATCTTATTAGCTTGGTTAAGAATATATGCCTAATGGGACAGGAGGTTTGGATTTATTTCTGATTTTTCATCTGTTTATTTTCATTAAACGTAAATTATTTCCCGAGAAATTTGTCAGAATTTCAAAGGTTTCAGCACATTGGCCAATATTTCCCCGAAAGAAAAAAAGAAGCCGTTCAAAGTGAACGGCCTCCTTTTACCAAATTTTCAGTTGTTGTCATTCGTAACGCTCTAGGTTTTTGTTTTGATTTTATTAAAAATCTTAATCTTAATTAGATTGATTTAACGAATCTTTTAAGGAATCGCTTTCTTCAGTTGTATCTTCACCAGGGACAGAGCCTTCCTCATCAGTGCCACTCTCTAAATCAGTGCTCTCGTCAGTTTCGTCAACTGCAGGTGTTTCTTCTTTGTCAGCTTCAGACCCTTCGACTGCAGGTGTTTCTTTGTCAGTTTCTGATCCTTCGACTGCAGGTGTTTCTTTGTCAGTTTCTGATCCTTCGACTGCAGGTGTTTCTTTGTCAGCTTCAGTTGCAGATTGAATCGCAGAAGCTTGTTTATCAACAAAATCAAGTGGGTTTAACGCAATGTTATCTTTTCTGATTTCGAAGTGGACATGTACGCCAGCCTCTTCATTGATTTGGCTTTTTCCTGCTGTAGCAATTGCTTGTCCTTGTTTCACTTTGTCACCGACTGCAACCTTAATGTCTTTAACAGATTGATAACGAGTAACAACACCATCTTCATGCTCTACTTCAACTAAATTTCCAAGTAACGCATCGTCTTGAACTTTCGTTACATTTCCACTTAAGGAAGCTTTTACATCGAAAGACTTTCCATCTTCCATTGCAATGTCTATACCTTTGTTTTGCTCATATCTATTGTTGTAGAAAACCAATGCTTCTTCTTGTGCCTTTTCATCCGCATTCACATCATAAAACTGTTTCTTGATAACCGATTTGTCTGCATCGGCCACAGGCATCTTGATTGTCTCAAGATTGCTATTAACCTCTACAGAAGGCTCACCATAGTTTTTTCCTGTTTCAGCCGATTCCTCTTTGCCATCTTTAGCTGAATCATTAAAACTATTTTGTAATAAGAAGGCCGCGGCTAAGATTATGGCTGCACTTGCGATATAGATTGCTGATAATGCCCAACGTTGTTTTAGTATACGTCGGATTGTGGAAGTTGGTTTCTTTTCTTCCTCTCTCATATTAATCACCTCAGCAATCATTCTGAACATTTTGTTAAAATTATATACATTCAGGAAAAAATTTTTTTTAGATTTATTTTGTGGAAATGAAACCGATTTTATTCGTAGAATGGTAAAATGTTTGGTATCTTACTGTTGAAGGATGTTTAAATCATGAAAAAAGCTTTTAAACTTGTGTTAACGTTATTGCCTTTTCTATATATGATTGCCATTTGGATAATGTCGAGCAACCCCGATGATATGATTCTTGATCTTCCCTCATCGTCATTTGACCGATTTATCAAAGAGGCACTTCATTTGGTCGAATTTGCCCTTTTGTATATATTATTTGTTTCGGCACTTGCTGCACACCAAAAACTGAGACCTGGTTTAAGCCTGTTGGCTGCCCTTGTAGCTTGCCTTTATGGAGTGATCGATGAATACCATCAATCTTTCGTCCCGTACCGCTCCTCTAGCATAATAGATGTCATTAAAGATATCATTGGGGTAGCTGCAGTTTATTTTCATGTCCAATATCATTATTTCAAGCGTAAACGGGGCTTTTTGACCTTTATAGAAAAATTAAACGAAAAGAAATGAGAGATGGAATTCCCATCTCTCATTTTTTTGCCGTCATCGTATTCAGCCACTTACTTGAAGACTGAACTTTGACGCCTTTATAATAATATTTCACAATGTCTTCATAGGTTTTCCCTTCCCTGGCCATGCCATTAGCACCGTATTGGCTCATTCCAACTCCGTGTCCAGATCCTTTTGTCGTGATCACAATCCGGTTGCCTTGACGCTCCCAGTCAAAATCGGAAGATGTCAGCCCGAGCTTCTCACGAATCTGTTTTCCTGTCATTTTCTTTCCTCCGATATCCACTACACCTACGCGATTACCTGATGTTCTTTCAATGACAGTTCCTATGGATGTTCCCGAAGAAAGACTTACACCCAATTTTCTCTCAAAATCTGCAGTAGCGACTACTACTTTATTATAAAACTTTGGTGATTCTTCTTTATCCCATGGACTGGATACACTTTTTAAATAGGGGAATTCAGCTTGCCAATAGTCCTCGGAATTCTCCGTATAGCCATTGCTTGTCGAAAAAAAAGTGGCAGTAATCGGTTTTCCTTCATAGGTTAAGATTTGACCCGCCGTTTCTTTTATGGCCTTGTTAATTTTTTGCATTTTCCATTTATAATCAGAGCCCCACTGTTTTTTCAGCTCATCATTATTCTTATAAACTTGGTGCATGACCGTATCGCTTACATCGGCACCATCGGGCAAGCCTAATCGACTTTCGCTTATGAGCTGATTGACAATATAGGTTCTCGCCGTCAACGCTTGTGCTTTCAGCGCTTCTTCTTCAAAATCTGCTGGCATTTCAGCTGCAACCACACCACTCAAGTACGATTCAATTGGCAGTTTTTCAATCCTTTTTGCTGATGTGCGGTAAACGGCAACTTCTACGGAACTCATTTCATTTGCCGCTACCTCTTTGCCCTCACTCTTCCCTTTCTTTTCCAACTGCTCGGTTAACTGCCCACTTGTCTTATCATTTGAAAATGGAAGCACAAGCACTGCCGGAATCATGATAATTACGAATGCTACTGCTATGAATAGTACGACCATCGGTTTGATTGCTTTCAAATTCCTGAGCCTCCCTACACTTGTTCTCTGCCGTATTATCGTATCCAGCAGGTATCTTTACATAACAAATGTATGTCGAAGGACAAGCATTTATGAATAGAAAAACGACAACTATTTAACTGTCGGCCAAGAATCCGGAACATGATAAAAAAAACCATTCACGGTTCGGAGACTCGAACGTGAATGGTTTTATAAGCTACTTATGCGTTTAAATCTGCAATTTTTTTTGTTTCAGCAGGCACATCTTCGTTAATACGTTCCACATCAGCACCTAGAGATGCCAATTTACCATGGAAATTCACGTATCCTCTGTCAAGATGCTTTAATTCTGTAACACGTGTAATGCCATCTGCAACCAATCCAGTCAGGATGAGCGCTGCAGCGGCACGTAAATCTGTTGCAGCTACTTCAGCACCTTGAATGTTAGTTGGACCATTAACGATAACGGAACGGCCTTCTATTTTAATATTGGCATTCATGCGACGGAATTCTTCAACATGCATGAAACGGTTTTCGAAAACGGTCTCCGTAATCATACTTGTTCCTTCAGCACGCAGTAATAATGCCATCATTTGCGATTGCATATCAGTCGGGAAACCAGGATGCGGCATTGTTTTGATGTCAATGGCCTTCAAGGTTTTTGGACCGATAACGCGTAATCCATCTTCTTCTTCAAGAATTTTAACGCCCATTTCCTCCATTTTAGCAATAAGGGAAGTAAGGTGTTCAGGTACAGCTCCTTGAACAAGAACATTGCCGCCAGTAAGAGCGGCCGCTGTCATGAATGTACCAGCTTCGATACGGTCAGGTATAATCGTATGTTCAGTGCCATATAATTTATCGACACCTTCGATTCTCATCGTACCAGTACCGGCACCTCTGACTTTGGCACCCATTTTATTAAGGAGATTCGCAAGATCTACAATTTCAGGCTCTTTGGCCACATTTTCAAGAATCGTAATACCTTCAGCAAGCGTAGCAGCCATCATGATGTTTTCGGTGGCACCAACACTTGGGAAGTCAAGATACACTCTTGCACCCTTAAGTCTGCCTTCTACCTCGGCATCAATGAAACCATTGCCGACCTTCACTTTTGCTCCCATCGCTTCAAAGCCCTTTAAATGCTGGTCGATAGGACGTGATCCGATGGCACAGCCACCAGGAAGAGCAACGCGGGCCCGGCCATTCCTTGCCAGTAATGAGCCCATCACTAAAACGGAAGCTCTCATTTTACGTACATATTCAAATGGTGCTTCTTCTAATAACTCTCTTGATGCATCTACAGTTACTTGATTGTCATGAAAGGCAACATCTGCATTTAAGTTGCGCAATACTTCATTGATTGTATATACATCGGAGAGCGTAGGAACATCTTTAATGATACTTTTCCCATCACTTGCTAATAATGTTGCAGCGATAACTGGCAAAACGGCGTTTTTAGCACCTTCTACTTTAACTGTCCCGCTAAGCCTTTTTCCGCCGCGGACGATGATTTTTTCCAAAAGTATTCCCCTCCGCGTCCATTTTCTCTATATTAATATTCAAACGTTATGATTGGTGTGCCAACTACAAAGTTCGTTCGGTCACCCAATCCTTCTGTCCGTAGCCCAAACTGCAAATTTAATTTTTCTTTTGTCAAAGGTTGTTTAAACAAAGTTGAATGTGCAGATATAGATGTAAAGTTTTTTTCGTGCACACTCTCAATTTCCCTTGCTTGGAACATATCTAACAGGTCTTCAGTTTTAGAGTTTAAAACCGAATCCATATTATCATTGATAGACCCTTTAATACAAGAAAAAATTGAAGGAGTTCCTATAAATAGGTCATTCACCCTGTTTTGGAACGTAGCGGTAAAAAAGGCATTATTGGCTTTCTTCCACTTTTTCCCCTTCACTTCGTAAATAACATAGGTAACTTTATCAAATTTCTCTTCCGTTGTCATTATTTTGATAGACTCGGTCAGACCTGAATCGACATTGTAAGTTAACGCCTCAGCCTTCCAGCCGGAAGCATCATCTTTCCGATGCCATTGAAATTGAGGGTATTTTCGTTTTAAAGCTGTAACTTCGCTTTCAAACTCTTGTTTAGTTGTAATCTCTTTATTTATTTCTCTAGTGAGTACAGACCAATCCCCTATGTCTAAATCTTTATCTTCCTGTAACAGTCCCACCATTTTAACTATATCTGGTTTACTTTCTGCCACAATCGTACTATTCCCAATTAAAATCACCGTCAAACCGAGAAATACTATGTATGTTAACATTTTTTTATTTAAAAAATACATGTTAAATCCCTCCCCTTTTACACATTCTTTCCATAAGGAGAGAGATCATACTTCGAGTTTTCCGACAATTGGTGACACCTTCCCCTTAAACTTGCAGGAAGCAATAGCGAATACAAGAGTAGAATCATATTTTGCTATAAGAATATTCTTACAGCTTATCAGTCATTACTAAACATATACGGAAGTTGGTTTGCAAATCCCAGGTAGTCGAGGAAGAAATTACTTACAACTGAACCGATGGCAACGGTTAATAAAATATATAATACCCTGGCCTTGATGACCGAATTGGATCTTAACATTTTATCAAAATGTAATGCCTGTAAAGCCCACCAGGTAACTGCGATGAAAAACAAGTGTGCAATTATTCCTGTCAAAGCCTGCTGTCCCATTGCTGAAAACATGTACATACCTCCTAAAAGACACCCGAGTTCTATTCTAACACAAAACCCCATCATATTTGGAATTAAAAAGGAAGAATTGCAAAATATCTTTTTAAAACTGTAAATAGAGGCTTGATCCAATGGAACAAGCCTCTGATACAGGCATTATATCATTTACTCGAAATAAAGTCTGTAAAATCACCAAATTGATCATGAATAAAATCAAAGGCAATATTTGGCGCCACCCCGAAAAGTATGGTGCCTATTACGCATATGATCAATACGATGTGAAGACCCGGACGAATTTTAATGACCTTCTCTGAATGAATCGGTCGGAAAAAGACCTGCACCAATAATCCGAAATAATACACATAGGACACAATGGTACCTGCAATCATGATTCCCGCAAGGACGAAATGTCCAGGCTCCGTTATGAATGTCCCAAGAAAAATATTGAGTTTGCCAATGAAACCTGTCGTCCCGGGAATTCCAGCAAGCGACAGGATGAATACGGTGAATGCCATGGCAAGATACGGGGATTTCCTCCCCATTCCTGCAAGGATGCTGATATCTTCGGACCCACTTTGACTGGAGAGCAGCTGAATGACTGCAAATACACCGATATTCATTAATACATAAGCCATTAGGTAAAACCAGACAGTATCAAGCAGGAAATATCCCCCGCCCAATGTTGCCACCGCCACAAGCAGGTAACCCGCATGAGCGATGCTTGAATAGGCAAACATTCGTTTTAAATTTTGCTGCCTTAGCGCAACCACATTTCCAATGATGATCGTCAGCCCCGCCAATGAAGCTATATAAATATTATTTTTATCCAAAAAATCTAGCGCCCCGAACGTATCACCGGAAGCCGTTAGGAACAACGAAAGAAAAAGGCGCAGGATGATGACGAAACCCGCCATTTTCGAAATTACACTCAAGAAGGCTGCGACCGGTGTCGGTGCCCCTTCATAGACATCCGGCGCCCACATATGAAACGGTGCGGCAGCTATCTTGAAGGATACACCGACAAATACCATGAAGAAAGCGAGCCCCATGATATATTGCAGCTGCCCGTCCGTCATCGCAGCCATCGTACTGCTCATTTCGCCTAGATTGACGGAACCGGTCACTCCATATAAATAGCTCATCCCGAATAAGGTGATTGCTGTGGAAATGCCTCCGTTTATCACATACTTCATGGACGCTTCGTTGGACTTCCGATCATGCTTGCGCATTCCGACTAATATATAAGATGAAAGTGAAAGAAGTTCCAGTCCAACGAACAGCGTGATCAAATCACCGCTTGAGGACATGACCATCGCTCCAAGCAAAGCGGTCAGGAACAGATAATAAAATTCCCCCCGGTGCTCACGCAGACCCTCTCGCGGTTCATATCCTTCAGCCAGAAGGATGATCAGGGCCGCTCCGAATAATAGTAGCAGCTTAAAAGCTTTTGCAAATGAATCTAAACGAAACGTATCGGATAAGATACTGACTGTCTCAAAGGACAGCAGGCTAATCAGTGACAAACATGCCAAAATGATTCCGGTTAGCGCGAGCCATGCCAGTTTTCTCCGATTAAAGTGCTTCGGCCAGAATAAATCCAGTATCGAAAGAATCATGGTCGTTCCAAGAATGATGAATTCCGGCATCATCGCTCCCCAATCATAAGAAAGCATCGTGTTCCAATCCATCCTTCATCGCCCCCCTAGAGCAAGCATCATGGCTTCAATCGTTCCTTGAAGAGGCCCGCCTAACAAATTTGGGTATACCCCAACAGATATTATCAAACCGAGAAGAACCAGCGCCGGCAAAAACTCCCAGCCCCTTAGGTCCCATTTCTCTTTTTCTATCAAGCTATCATTTTTCCCGAAAGTCATAAGCATGACCGCCCTCAGTACATAAACAGCGGTTAATACCAGCCCGATCACCCCTATTGCCGCAAGCAACGGCTGACTCTTGAATAAGCCAAGAAATACCATGAATTCACTGATGAAACCGGACATGCCAGGCAATCCGAGTGAAGCCATCCCAGAAGCTAACATAAACCCTGAAAAAATCGGCATCGACTTGGCCAGCCCTCCAAGCTTAGGAAGCATCGTGGTTCCTGTACGCTCATACAACGCTCCAACCAAGAAAAACAACAAAGCAGCAATTAGCCCGTGTGAGATGACTTGAAAAATAGCTCCCTGAATGCCCGCTTCATTCAAGGCTCCCAGCCCCATCATGACGATACCCATATGCGAGATTGATGAGTAGGCTAAAACGAGCTTGAAATCCGTTTGTACCAATGCCAGAAAAGCACCATATAAAAAACTGAGGACCCCAAATAGGACTATGGTAAAGGCCAAGCTTTTATATTGTTCAGGAAATATCCCCATTCCAAACCGGATGATTCCGTACGCCCCAATTTTCAATAAGACACCGGCATGTATCATGACTATGGATGGAGGTGCTTCTGCATGGACCCGCACCATCCAGCTATGAAAGGGAAAGACCGGCAGCTTTATCGCAAATGCCACGAGAATTGCAAGACATAAACCATATTTCATCGAACCGGATATGGGTGCAAAAAGCGAAACGCCGCCCATTGTCATCATCTGTGTCAATGCTGTAATGTTGGTCGTACCTGTCCTGGCAAACAAAATCAAAATGGCCACCAATAAAACAGCCGAACCAATGCCATTATAGATCAGAAAACTATAAGAAGCTTTCTCCCTCTCCAGAAAGCCCCATCTGCCAATCAAAAAGAAAGCAGGAATCAAAGTCATTTCGAAAAAGATGAAAAAAAGGATCAAATTTTCTGCCGTGAAGACACCGAGCATTCCAATCTCCAGGATCAAAAATAATAAATAATACCCTTTCCATTCTTTTTTTATATAAATGGATGCGATTGCGGCCAGTGATGAAATGATTGTTGTCAGTAATATGAAGATGAGACTTAAGCCATCCAGCCCCAACTCAAAATCAACCGTGAATAGCTTGGGATCATACATCTCCAAATTTCCAAACCTGATCCAATTCAGCTTAATGTCAAATATGGATAGGGCCACACCCGAATAATATTGGCTGCAAAGAAAGAATGATAGGAAAAGGGGAGGCAGTGTTCCGAAAAAACCAAATTGTTTAATCGTCCTTTCCTCTTTTTTCGGCATGAGGGCAACCATCACGATGCCCAGCAGCGGTGAAAACACTAAAAGCGAGAGCAAATAGACATTCATCTTAGATACCCCCCAGTTACTGCAAAAATCACCAACAGTACCGCAAGTCCCAGAAAGGCTATCATGCCATATTGCTGTACCTGTCCCGTTTGCAGTTTAGACCCTATTTTCCCCAATCCTTCTATTGAACTTGTTACAGTGGAAACAAGGCCACCGATAATGAATTTTTCAATATAAGATAGGAATATACTAAAGCCTTTGATTGCATAGCCTGCAGTAAAATGATAAATCTCATCAATGTAATACTTATTTTCCAAAATCCTATATACCTCAGAGTTTTCTTTGACAAGCCATTCCCGAGATAACTTCTTTTTAACGTATATCATATAAGCAAGGTAAATCCCGGCCAGCGACACAAGCACGGCCATCAACATTATCCAAACGGGCCCCTCACTATGGCTGGCGCCTAAAAGAGCTTCATTTCCCTCCACAAGCCATTCCCCAAGAAAAGCTCCAAACCACGGTGTTTGGATATACCCACCGATTACAGCAAGCAAAGCCAATGCGAGCATGGGAATTAACATGATGAAAGGTGATTCCTTGACCTGTTCTGCCTGACTGCGTGAATCGCCTGCAAACATCATGAAAAACAGCCGGAACATATAAAACGCAGTTAAAAAGGAGGTAACTACCGCTAGACCAAACAATATATAACTACCATTCTCCCAAGCTGCCATTAGAATTTCATCTTTACTGAAAAAGCCTGAGAGCAACGGAAACCCCGATATCGCCAACGTGCCAGTCAAGAACAGCGGACCGGTCCAATTCAACTTACGCCATAAGCCGCCCATTTTTTCCATATCCTGTGTATGTATAGCATGAATAACACTGCCTGCTGCCAAAAACAGCAAAGCTTTAAAAAAGGCATGGGTCATTAAATGAAACACCCCGGCCACATATCCCGAAGTACCCAAAGCAAGCATCATAAAACCAAGCTGAGAGATGGTCGAATAGGCCAATACACGCTTAACATCCTTTTGCACTATGGCAATGCTTGCGGCAAGTATGGCTGTAATCCCACCTGTTATGGCCACTACCTGCATCGCAGCAGAACTAGCCATGAATAACGGAAACATGGCCGCCACCAGGTATACCCCTGCAGCAACCATGGTTGCTGCGTGTATCAATGCGGAAACCGGAGTCGGGCCTTCCATTGCGTCCGGAAGCCATGTATGAAGTGGAAATTGTCCAGACTTCCCAACCGCACCGATAAAAATCAAAATAGCAATTAATGTTAGTTTTTCACTTGATATCATGCCCGACTGAACGGCTTGAAAGATCTCTCCATATTCAAAGCTGCCTGTTTCCCAGAATAGAAGAATGATGCCGATTAATAGCCCTACATCCCCAATCCTGGTCATGATGAATGCCTTCTTCGCCGCAGCCTTAGCTTCCAGTTTATAAAAGTAAAAACCAATGAGCAGGAAAGACCCCACCCCGACCAATTCCCAGAAGATATAAAGTTGTAATAAATTGGGGGCCATGACTAGTCCAAGCATGGCAAAGGTGAAGAAGCCCAGATAAGCATAAAAAATGGAGAATCGCACTTCACCCTTCATATACCCCTTCGAATATATCTGGACAAGCAGGCTGACAAGGGAAACGACCACAAGCATCAAGGCATTGAGCTGATTGATTTCGAATCCAGCTGAAAGTTGCGTCCCTCCAAAGGAAAGCCAATCTATCGATATATTATAAGTAGGTTCTTTAAATCGCTCGATCAGGACAAGCAACGATAAAACGAACGAAGCCACTGTACATATTATTCCTATAAAAGCGCCTCGCTCCCGCAACCGCCCGCCTGATAGAAGCAGAACCAGAAACGTGACGAGTGGAAAGATCGGTATGAGCCATGCGTGCTCCATCATCGTATCAAATCCCCTTCTTCAATTATATAAACCTTCAATTCTTCATCATTTCCATTTCATCGACATTGACCGTCTTACGATTGCGATAAAGGGACATTAGTATGGCCAGCCCTACAGCTGCCTCCGCTGCAGCAATCGTAATCGTGAATAAGGAAAAAACTTGACCCGTAATGGATGGCGTTACCCCGAATTTACTGAAGGCCACTAAATTGATATTTGCAGCGTTCAGCATCAGCTCGATTGAAATCAAAACAATGACCGCATTTCTTTTCGTCAAGGCACCATACAGCCCTATACAAAATAAAACGAGAGCCAATACAAGATAAGCCGACAAAGGAACTCCCGTCATGATCGATCTCCCTCCTCATCATCTTTTTTAGCCAATACGATGGCACCGACTAAAGCAACAAGCAGGAGTACCGACATCACTTCAAATGGAATTACATATTTTGAAAAAAGTTCGATTCCTATTTGCTTTGTATTTTCCTCATGCAACGCCGTTGGCTGTACAGGTATATCCAGATTATAAATCCCCAGATACACCGCTACGGCAAATCCGGCAATCGCTGCCAGCAAGGAGAAATTCCCCCAGCCCCCTTTAGCCGGTGCATCATTTTCCTGGTGTTTTGTCAGCATAATCCCGAATAGCATCACGATCGTAATTGCCCCTGAATAAATAAGGATTTGGACAATGGCGACAAACTCTGCCGAGAGCAACATATAAATGCCTGCAATGCCCAAGAAAGTAAAAACAAGTGCGATAACCATGTGCACCACTTTTGTTAAGGTAATCAGCAACACCCCGCCTACTATCGCGACAAATGCCAAACCAATAAAGGCAATTAATTCACCCGACAAACTCATACTTTATTCACCTTCCGGATATTTTCATCATTTTCATCCAGCCACTCCAGGTTTTTAAATAGATGATCACGGCTATACTCGGCAAGCTCGAATTGATTCGTCATCACGATCGCTTCTGTAGGGCAGACCTCCGTACATAAATCACATAAAATGCAAATCTCGAAATTGATGTCATACGTCTCGATGATTTTCCCTTTTTTCGACGGGTCCGGATGTTTCTTACCAGTTAATTGAATACAATCCGTTGGACAAATCGTCACGCATTGATTGCATACGATACACTTTTCAGGATAGAATTTTTGGATTCCGCGAAATCGGTCAGGGAGCGGAAGCGGCTCATTCGGGTAGTCATAGGTCACTTTTTTCCTCGTCAAGTTCTTTAATGTATAGGTTAAACCTTTTGCTAAACCAAGCATATAAATCCCTCGCTTTCCGACCAGCTTAAGTTTCTAAAAAAGGTTAAGCAATTCTTTTATTAGTGCCGTCAAAAATATATTTGCCAATGCAACCGGAAGCAGCACTTTCCATCCGAATTCCATCAATTGATCAGCCCTTATCCGAGGAAAGGTTACACGGATCCAGACCAAGATATAGAATACGGCACTGAACTTCAGACCGAACCAGATGGCCGCCGGAATAAAATCCAAAAACGGAATAGAATTCCATCCCCCTAAAAATAATACAGTGGTTAGCGTTGCCATTGCAAACATATACACATATTCGGATAACATAAAGAAGGCCCAGCGAAATCCAGAGTATTCAACATGATAGCCTGCTACAAGTTCGGATTCCGCTTCCGGAAGGTCAAAAGGAACCCTGTTCAACTCGGCAACCGATGCAATGAAAAACACGATGAACGCAACCGGCTGAAGAAAAATGAACCAAACCTTTTCCTGGGCTGCGACTATATCATTCAAGTTTAAACTGCCTGTTATGAGGACGATGCCCACTAGCGACATCACCAAAGGGATCTCATAAGATATCATTTGCGCGGCTGCCCTCATTCCGCCAATCAAAGAATACTTATTATTGGATGCCCAACCTGCAGTGACGATGCCGATGGTCGATATGCCGGAAATCGCCATATAATAAAGCAGTCCGACACCTATATCAGCAAATTGGAAGGCATCGGTGAACGGCAAGGTGGCAAGGACCATGAAAGCGGGAGCAAAAGCAATTACCGGAGCTAAAATATATAACGGCTTATCAGCTTTCTTGGGTATCGTATCTTCCTTGATCAGAAGTTTCAAAACATCAGCAACGGTCTGTAAAAGACCCCATTTCCCTCCAATTTGGTTTGGGCCGACACGCATCTGCATGAATCCCATGATTTTACGCTCTGAAAGGATTCCATAGGTTACAAACCCTAATACGACAAACAGGAGCAGGACTGCCAAACCGAAAAAAATGCCAAAATTCAGCAGGCTTGGAGCGGAGTGGAGAAGATCCTTGATCATTTATCCATCCACCTCCCCTAACACGATATCGATTGCACCTAAAATCGTTATCAAGTTCGCCATATTTTCTCCCTCCAATAATTTCGGAAGAATTTGCAGATTATAAAACGAAGGTCTGCGGAATTTCAAGCGGTATGGCTCCTTTTTCCCTTCACTCGCGATATAACAGCCTATTTCCCCTCTTGGTGATTCAATTCGGACAAATGCCTCACCCTTAGGAACCTTTATTATTTTAGGGACCTTAGCAAGGACCGGCCCTTCTGGAAATTGCTCAACCGCCTGCTCGATGATTTTCAGTGACTCTTCGATTTCTTCCATTCTACAATGATAGCGTGAAAAGGCATCACCCTCTTCCCTTGTAGGAACATCGAATGTGAACCTGTCATAAATGGAATATGGTTCATTTTTTCGTAAATCCCACTTCACACCTGTACACCTTAAGTTGGCACCGCTAAGCGAATACTGCAAGGCTTCTTCCTTCGAATAGATGCCCACCCCTTTAACCCGATTAACAAAGATTTCATTCCCTGTCACAAGCTCATGGTAACCGGCAAGCTGCTCCCTCATATAAGGGACAAACTCGGCAACCTTCGCAATCCAGTCTTCAGGAGCATCCCATTTCACACCTCCGACACGCATATAATTGAATGTTAGGCGTGCCCCTGACAATTCAGTCAATAAATTAACGATCATTTCACGTTCGCGGAATGCATAAAGGAAAGGACTCGTTGCACCTATATCCAGCAAGTATGTACCCCACCAGACGAGGTGGCTTGCAACTCTGCCCAATTCCATTGCGATGACCCGCAAATATTCTGCCCTTTCAGGGATCTCAACCCCCATCATTGTCTCAACAGCATGGCAAAGTACATAATTATTTGTCATTGCCGCCAGATAATCGAGCCGGTCAGTATATGGGATTATTTGAGTATATTGCAGATTTTCCGCTAGTTTTTCCGTACCGCGATGCAGATACCCGATGACAGGTGTAGCCTCTTTGATAATCTCACCGTCAATCTTGATGACAAGCCGAAAAACACCATGTGTACTCGGATGCTGCGGCCCGACATTGAGAAGCATTTCTTCCGTCCTTAACATAGGGCTTATACCTCCACATCATATGGCTCATAATCTTTTCTAAGGGGATACCCTTTCCAATCTTCCCCAAGTAAAATCCGCTTTAAATCAGGGTGTTCATAAAAGTTAATGCCCAATAAATCATACGCCTCACATTCTGGCCAATTTGCACCTGACCATAATGGGACCAATGATGGGATAACGGGAGTATCCCTATCAAGCTTCACCTTCAAGGCAACTGATTGGTTCATTTTGAATGAGTGTAAATGTACATAGATTTCCATATGGGATTCAAAATCCGTACCATGAAGTTCCGATAAATACGAAAAGTCAAGCTGTTCATCATACCGCAGAAATTTGGCTATTGAGAAATATGTATCCGGATTAGACACTAAAGTGGGTACATCTTTTGATAGTCTATTAATATAGCTCTCTAATAATGCCCCTTGTCCTACATGGCTTTCAATAGCAGAAACAATTTGATCGAGTTTCGACTGATTTGGGGAAATTTCGCTAGGGGTGTCAGCTTCCTCGCTTTCCTGTACAGCTGTCCTGTTCTTCGCAGCAGCAGCCGCTTTCGCTTTGGCAGCGGCTGCTGCCTTCGCCTTGGCCGCTGCCGCAGCCTTTTGCTTCACTGCATCGATTTCGCCTTCCGGCTTTTCTCCCGCTTCTTCTTTCGCCTGTTTCCGGGCCAATGCCGCTGCCGCCGCCTTTTGCTTCGCTGCATCGATTTCGCCTTCCGGCTTTTCTCCCGCTTCTTCTTTCGCCTGTTTCCGGGCCAATGCCGCTGCCTTCGCCTTGGCCGCTGCCGCCGCCTTTTGCTTTGCTATATCCATTTCACCTTCCGGCTTTTCTGCCGCTTCTTCTTCTTTCGCCTGTTTTTTGGCCAGCGCGGCTGCTTTCGCCTTGGCCGCTGCCGCCGCCTTTTGCTTTGCTATATCCATTTCACCTTCCGGCTTTTCTGCCGCTTCTTCTTCTTTCGCCTGTTTTTTGGCCAGCGCGGCTGCCTTTGCCTTGGCCGCTGCCGCCGCCTTTTGTTTCGCTATATCCATTTCACCTTCCGGCTTTTCTGCCGCTTCTTTCGTCTGTTTTTTGGCCAGCGCGGCTGCCTTTGCCTTGGCCGCTGCCGCCGCCTTTTGCTTCGCTATATCCATTTCACCTTCCGGCTTTTCTGCCGCTTCTTTCGCCTGTTTTTTGGCCAGCGCGGCTGCTTTCGCCTTGGCCGCTGCCGCCGCCTTCTGCTTCGCTATATCCATTTCGACTTCCGGCTTTTCTGCCGCTTCTTCTTTCGCCTGTTTTCGGGCCAATGCTACAGCCTTCGCCCTGGCCGCGGCCTCTGCCTTTTGTTTCGCTAAGTCTTCCTTTTCACTCATCTATATCACCCGCTTTCCGGTTTTCGCCTCATAACGGATTTTTTCTTTTAATTTATTGATTCCGTAAATAAGTGCAGCTGGGTTTGGGGGACAACCCGGTATATATACATCGACAGGTACAATTTGATCTACCCCTTTGACCACCGAGTAAGAGTGAACATAAGGCCCGCCAGCAGTTGCACAGGAGCCCATTGCAATAACCCATTTCGGTTCTGGCATTTGTTCGTATAATCTACTTATTATTGGAGCCATTTTTTTCGTTACCGTTCCTGAAACAATCATGACATCCGATTGTCTGGGGGATGTCCGAAAAAAAGAACCAAATCGGTCCAAATCATAATGAGAGGAGCCGACACCCATCATTTCAATTGCACAACATGCCAAACCGAAAGTCATTGGCCAGAGTGAGTTACTTCTAGCCCAGCCTTTTATTTGTTCAAGTGTGGATAAGAAAATACTGTGGCGCATTTCTTCCATTTCTTTAGGGGTAAGTTCATCCAACTTCAATTCCACTTTAACACCTTCTTTTTCCAAGCATAGATTAGCCCTAGCATAAGGATCACGACAAAAAACAGCATTTCAATCAATGCAAACAGTCCGAGTTCATCATAGGCAACCGCCCATGGGTAAAGAAAAACCGTTTCTACATCAAATATGACGAACATCAATCCAAATAGATAATACCTGACATTGAATTGAACCCTTGAATCCTGAAAAGGTTCGATTCCGCTTTCATAAGTCGTATACTTCATATCTGTCGGTTTATAAGGCCTTAGCAGTCTACCAAGAAATAAAGCGATCACAGGTAATAAAATTCCGAGACAAAGGAAAACAAATACAATTAGATAATTATTTTGGTAAATATGCAGCTGTCCCATGTTCATCTCCCTTTATGGATATATCATGTTAAATGGCTACAATTTAAGTTTGCTTGTCTTCATTTTGGATACGTTATAAATATTATGCAGGGTAACATACTTTTAGAAGCAACGTGAAAGGAGGGGTATGAAGCAAAAAATGTAAGCGTATACATTATAACATTAGGATAAAAGCATGTCGACGAGTTAAGGTTTAAAATGGAAAATACTTTACTCTATAATTCGACATTTTACTCCTAATTCTGATATTCCATGTCAATAATCTTCAAAAACCATCTGGATAAAAAAACACCTGATCTTACCACGAATGGTTTGATCAGGTGTTTTCATCAATTAAAGTTATCGCATTTCTGCAATTTGGATTCGGTTGATTGCACGTTTAAGCGCTAAATCAGCTCTTTTGGCATCATTTGATCCATCATTGTTCTGCAATCTTTGTTCAGCACGGGCTTTTGCTGCTTGAGCACGTGCAAGATCGATAGTTTCAGCTCTTTCAGCAGATTGAGCTAAAATGGTTACCACATCAGGGCGAACTTCTAAGAAGCCACCATTTACAGCTACATAGTCTGTGTTGCTTCCATTTTTAAGACGGACAGCACCAATGGTAAGCGGGGCTACAGTTGGAACGTGTCCAGCCATGATTCCCAGCTCACCGCTTTTAGCTTTAGTGCTTACCATTTCAACTTCTGCATCATATACTGGGCCATCGGGAGTAACAACATTGACTTTAATGGTCTTCATTTCATTCCCTCCTAGGTCCCTTTAATTAAGCCATTTCTTTTGCTTTAGCAACAACTTCTTCGATGCGGCCAACTAGACGGAAAGCATCTTCTGGAAGTTCGTCATATTTTCCAGCTAGGATATCTTTGAATCCTTGGACTGTTTCTTTAACTGGTACATAAGATCCCTTTTGACCAGTGAATTGTTCAGCCACGTGGAAGTTTTGTGACAAGAAGTTTTGAATTCTACGAGCACGTTGAACGATTACTTTTTCGTCTTCGCTTAATTCGTCCATACCTAAGATGGCAATAATATCTTGAAGTTCTTTATATTTCTGTAAAGTCGATTGCACTTGACGAGCCACTTTATAGTGCTCAGCCCCAACGATTTCTGGGCTAAGGGCACGAGAAGAAGACGCCAATGGATCAACCGCAGGGTAGATACCCATTTCAGAAAGTTTACGCTCAAGGTTAGTTGTTGCATCCAAGTGAGCGAAAGTTGTAGCTGGAGCCGGATCCGTATAGTCATCGGCAGGTACATAGATCGCTTGAATGGATGTAACTGAACCTTTATTTGTTGAAGTGATACGTTCTTGCAATTGGCCCATTTCAGTAGCAAGAGTTGGTTGGTAACCAACCGCTGAAGGCATACGTCCTAGTAGGGCGGAAACCTCAGAACCTGCTTGTGTGAAACGGAAAATGTTATCGATGAAGAATAGAACGTCTTGTCCTTGTTCGTCACGGAAATATTCAGCCATTGTCAAACCGCTAAGAGCTA
Source organism: Peribacillus sp. S4 (assembly GCF_046715815.1). Classification (NCBI taxonomy): domain Bacteria; kingdom Bacillati; phylum Bacillota; class Bacilli; order Caryophanales; family Bacillaceae; genus Peribacillus; species Peribacillus sp. S4. The sequence continues at coordinate 5,391,459 of NZ_CP175708.1, forward strand.
CACGCATACGTGCACCTGGCGGCTCGTTCATTTGTCCGAATACCATTGCCGTTTTCTTGATAACACCGGAATCAGTCATCTCGTAGAAAAGGTCATTACCTTCACGAGTACGCTCACCTACACCAGCGAATACCGAGATACCGCCGTGCTCTTGTGCGATGTTATTGATAAGTTCTTGGATAAGTACAGTTTTACCAACACCGGCTCCACCGAAGAGACCGATTTTACCACCTTTGATGTAAGGAGCAAGTAAATCTACTACTTTAATACCAGTTTCAAGGATTTCAACTGTTGTTGATAAGTCCTCAAAAGTTGGTGCTTGTCTGTGAATTGGATCACGGCGCACCTCTGCTGTAAGTGGTTCGAATAGGTCAATGTTTTCCCCTAATACGTTGAAAACGCGGCCTAGTGTTACTTCACCTACAGGAACGGAAATTGGAGCTCCTGTATCAACAGTCTCTGCACCACGGGTTAAACCATCAGTGGAAGACATTGCTACAGTACGAACTGTATTATCACCTAGTTGAAGGGCTACTTCAAGAGTTAGTCCTGTACCAGACGCTGTATTTTCGATTCTTAACGCGTTATAGATCTTAGGAAGTTGTCCGTCTTCGAATTTCACGTCAACAACCGGACCCATAACTTGAGTAACGCGTCCTATATTCATCGTTTTCCCTCCTAACGTTGCTTATAACGACAATCTAGTTTATGGAACGGCCAAGCATCGTCCGGTCCGACCGTCCCTTTAATAATTTTTATTCTAAAGCTGCTGCACCGCCGACAATTTCCGTTATTTCTTGAGTAATTGCGGCCTGACGTGCACGGTTATATTGCAATGAAAGTGAATCAATCAATTCTTTAGCATTATCGGTCGCATTTTTCATTGCAGTCATACGTGCAGAGTGCTCACTTGCTTTACCATCTAGCAAAGCACCATAAATTAAACTTTCTGCGTACTGAGGCAGTAATACCTCAAGGATTTCTTCTGCATTCGGTTCAAATTCATAAGAAGTCATTGCTGCATTGGAAGTATTAAAGTCAGCTAACGGAAGGACTTGCGTTTCCGTTACATCCTGCTGGATTGGGCTGACATAATGGTTATAGTACATGTAAAGCTCATCACACAGTTCATTTAGATACAAATTCACTGTTGATTTTGCAAGGGAGCTAATGTCAGCGAAAGAAGGCTGATCAGGAACTCCAGTTACTTCAAGCTCTACGTGCATGTTACGGCTGACAAAGAAATCACGGCCAACCCTTCCGATTGCGATAATGACGAACTCATCATTGGATTTATGGCGTTCAAGAATGGTTTTATGAACGTGGCGAAGGATACTACTATTGTATGCTCCTGCCAATCCGCGGTCCGATGTGATTACCAGGTAACCGGTTTTCTTAACTGGACGCGAGACAAGCATTGGATGAGATGCACCCGTACTTCCGTTCGCAATACTTGATACTACTTCTTGAATTTTATCCATATATGGAACATATGCTTTAGCATTAGCTTCAGCACGGTTCATTTTAGAAGCAGATACCATCTGCATCGCTTTTGTAATTTGACTCGTCTTTTTCGTTGAAGTAATCCGAGACTTAATATCGCGTAAAGAGGCCATTCATTCTCACCACCCTTTATAAATTAGTTAGACCTTATTATTCAGAAATAACGAAGTTCTTTTTGAACTCGTTAATTGCAGCAACGATAGCAGCATCTTCAGGAAGACCTTTCGTTGTGCGAATGTGATCTAATAATTCCGGATGAGAACGATCTAGGAATACATAGTATTCTTCTTCAAAACGAAGGATATCCGATACTGGAATATCATCTAAATGACCTTTAGTCAATGCATAGAAAATCATGACTTGTTTTTCAACTTTGATCGGTTTGTTTAGATCTTGTTTTAGAACTTCAACTGTACGAGCACCACGGTTAAGTTTTGCTTGAGTTGCAGCATCAAGATCAGAACCGAATTGAGAGAATGCTTCCAATTCACGATAAGAAGCTAAGTCTAGACGTAAAGTACCAGCAACTTTCTTCATCGCTTTAATTTGTGCAGATCCACCAACACGGGATACGGATAGACCAGCGTTAATCGCAGGACGTACACCCGAGAAGAACAAATCGGATTGCAAGAAGATTTGTCCATCAGTGATGGAAATTACGTTTGTTGGAATGTAAGCAGAGATGTCGCCTGCTTGTGTTTCAACAAATGGAAGCGCAGTGATTGAACCGGCACCTAAAGTGTCATTCAATTTAGCTGCACGCTCAAGTAAACGGGAGTGCAAGTAGAATACATCCCCTGGGAATGCTTCACGACCTGGAGGACGGCGAAGTAGCAAGGAAAGTTCACGGTATGCAGATGCTTGTTTAGAAAGATCATCATAAACCACAAGAACGTGCTTGCCAGCGAACATGAACTCTTCACCCATAGTCACACCAGCATATGGTGCTAGGTATAAAAGTGGTGCTGGTTGAGAAGCTGATGCAGATACAACGATTGTGTAATCCAATGCACCATTTTTACGCAGTGTTTCAACAGTTCCACGAACAGTTGATTCTTTTTGACCGATAGCCACATAGATACAGATCATATCTTGGTCAGCTTGGTTAAGGATTGTATCGATCGCAACTGATGTTTTACCAGTTTGACGGTCACCGATGATTAACTCACGTTGTCCACGTCCGATAGGTACTAGCGCATCGATTGCTTTAATTCCTGTTTGTAATGGTTCATGAACAGATTTACGGTCCATAACACCTGTAGCAGGGCTTTCGATTGGACGAGTTTTTGTTGTAGCGATTGGACCAAGACCATCTAATGGTTGTCCTAACGGATTCACGACACGCCCGATTAATTCTTCTCCAACTGGTACTTCCATGATACGGCCAGTACGGCGTACTTCACTGCCTTCTTGAATGTCTCTGAATGGTCCAAGAATAACAACACCTACGTTATTTTGCTCAAGGTTTTGTGCCAATCCCATTGAACCATTAGAAAATTCTAAGAGCTCCCCAGCCATTGCATTGTCTAAACCATGAACGCGAGCGATACCATCACCAACAGTGATTACTGTACCTACATCGCTTACTTTAATTTCCGACTGATAGTTTTCAATCTGCTTTTTAATCAGCGCACTGATTTCTTCAGCTTTGATGCTCATGAATTTCACCCCTATCTGTGAATATTAACCTAATAGTTGTTTGCTAAGGCGATCAAGCTTCCCACGTATCGTTCCGTCATAAATACGGTTACCGATTTGAAGTTTGATACCGCCAAGAATATTGCTATCCGTAACATTAGTGATACGCAAATTACGTTTGCCGATCTTTGCAGCAAAAGCTGAAGACACAGCCTCCGCTTCAGCTTCAGTTAATGGATTTACTGTATAAACAGTCGCATCCGCAACTGAATTTTCTTCATTCGCAAGTTCAATGAACTCTTGTGCCATAGGAATCACTTCATCTGTACGATGACGCTCCACCATTAACATTACAGTGTTTCGAACGGAAGACGAAAGACTTGCAAATGCATTTGCAAGCATTGTATTTTTTGCATCTCTAGTCATTTTAGGATGAGCCAAGAAGCTTAATAGATCTTTATCATTTGTGAAAACTTCATTCACTATGCGAAGCTCTTCTTCAAGTTGGTTAATGAGATTTTGCTCTTTCGCAATTTGGAAAAGAGCTACAGCATAACGTCCTGCTACAGTTATATCGCTCATTTACCTTCTCCTGCCTCTTGAATATATTCATTGATTAGTTTTTCTTGATCAGCTGATGAAAGTTCTTTCTCAATCACCTTAGAGGCGATCATGACAGATAATGAAGCTACTTGCTCGCGTAAGGCGGCAACTGCTTTTTCTCTCTCTTGAACGATTTCACGTTTTGCTGATTCTTTAACACGTTCAGCCTCTGCACGCGCTTGATTAATAATATCTTCGCGTTGTGCTTCGCCTTGCTGCTTAGCATTCTCTATAAGTTGTCCCGCTTCAGTGCGAGATTGTTTTACGATTTCACGCTGTTCTTCTAAATATTTCAGTGCTTCTTTTCGGCTAACTTCAGCTGCTTCAATTTCATTCGCAACATGCTCTTCACGTTCTTTCATGATGCCCATTAGCGGACCCCATGCAAACTTCTTAAGCAACGCTAACAAAATAATAAAGATTACAAGCTGGTATATGATATCTCCACCATTAAAGTGGACTTGACCAAGAACAAAATTGCTTGTTAACACGCTCGGTTCACTCCCTTCATGAGATTCACTATTGAAGTTCTGTATTTTCGATTGACAGTATCACTGCCATAAATGTTCACTTTAACACAGAGCAATGGCGAAGGGTCTCCTTGGATCATCTTCGCCATTATTGAACTTTTTCAAGTTATCTTATTTACCCATTACAATAAACGCGATAACTACAGCGATGATTGGAAGTGCCTCAACTAATGCAATACCAACGAACATTGTAGTTTGAAGCATACCGCGAGCTTCTGGCTGACGAGCCATTCCTTCAATTGTACGCCCAACGATAAGACCGTTACCAATACCCGCACCTAGTGCACCTAATCCAACTGCGATAGCAGCAGCTATAAGACCTAAAGAACCTGTCATGATAAATTTCCTCCTTGAAATGTTGTTTTATTTTTTCATCAATATAATGTTCTAAATGAACAATATTTATAATTAATGGTCGTCACTTACTTTATGGGAAAGATAAACCATCGTTAACATAGTAAAGATAAAAGCTTGAATGGACCCGACAAAGATACTAAACCCTTCCCAAGCTAACATCGGTAATGCAGCAGTGGCTGCACCCACAACACCACTTGTTCCTAGTCCAGCAAGTAAAGTTAATAGTAACTCACCCGCATAAATATTCCCGTAAAGCCGCAATCCTAGAGTTAACGTATTAGCGAACTCCTCAATAATCTTTAACGGAAACAAGAAACCCATTGGCTGAACATAAGTTTTGGCATAATTTTTCATGCCTCTCATCTTGATACCATAATAATGAGTTAAACCCATTACCATAACTGCCAAAGTTAAAGTTATTGCCGGATCAGATGTAGGTGATTTCCACCAAAGTTCATGTCCTATTACAATCGAGAACGGCAACCCTAACATGTTTGAAACAAATACGTACAATATTAACGTCATTCCCAACATTAGGAACTGACCACCCGTACGCCAATCCATATTGCTGTTGATGATATTTTTCACAAAATCCATAACCCATTCGATAAAGTTTTGGATACCTGTTGGCTTCATCGCAAGTTTTCGAGTTGCTGCTACAGCAATAATGAAGACAATGAGACTTGCGATGGTCATCATAAGAACATTAGCCAAGTTGAAATGTATTCCGGTATTCATAAATTCCCACATAGGAGCTTCATGATTCAACAGTATTCACCTCTCTTCTTTACTACCTACGTATGTTTTGCATAAAATAATCTATCATAATGACAAAGTAAACTGTCATTAATCCCACAACCACGCAGACAACCTGAAATTCACCAGGATATCTCAATGCAATAATTGCAGCTAAACCCGCTACAGACATTCTAGTTAAACTACCAAGGGAGCGCGTTTTCTTTCCTTCGGCAACCTCTTGGGCGAACTTCTTGTTCTTTTTGACCATTGACCAGAATATAAATAGGCTGAAGGCAGTTCCAAGCAATAATCCTTGGAAGACTGAATCATGGGAAGTGAAAACCACCCCAAGTAGATAAATACCCATTAAATACAACATGTATTTTAGCTGCCTATTGAACATCTTTTCCAATTCTAGCATTTTGTCATGTAATCTCCCTAGAAATATTGTAGTATCTTGTTTAGCTTAGGAGAATTTGCCCGTAACAAGTCCAAATAGAAGGTCAAAAACTTACTTCTATTTGACACGTTATTAACGTATGAAACCCCTCTCATTTTACATCCTTAGTTAGCATACAATAGGCTAGAATCATTGTCAATGAGTGGTTAGTGAAATTTGTCACAGGTTTGTAATTATTAACGAATTGTTCACAAATTATCTTTTTTCTTCTATTGACATCCGTTTTATTTTACTTATTAGCCTCTGTTCACTCAATAAGTAACGTCTTTTCTATCCGATCTTCCCTTCCGCCCCTTCTTGCAAAGATTATCGCTTTATAAACTCCTTCAGGAGGCAAGTCCTTTTTCAATACATCTTTTTTGATCAAACCGGAGGGAGCCGATCTGGACCAATCCAAATATCCAGCGAATTTCAAGCTATCTTCCTCATAAAGGGCAATACCGAATTCTTCAGCCCCGCGCGGAAGATACATTTCGTATCGATATGTGCCTTCCTGGTCCCCTTGACCAAAATCAAATCCCATTATCCTTGGATAATCAGGCTCTTCTTTTACATATAAATAAGGAAGGGATATTCTTTTGGTTCCTTCCATTATAATGAGGTATCCATCAAAGACTCCCTTTTTAAGCTTGGCTGGGTTGACCTGCAATCCGACTTTTATCCGTTTCTTTTCCTTCGGTTTCAAAGTAAGGGATTTCGGCAATTCCCAAGTGAGTCCCGTCTCTTTTAATGGGACCATGAATGAGTACTTCCTCATTTCCGTACCGGTATTTTCTATGACTATCGTTTCATGATGCTCTTCAATTCCTTCTTTTTTTGTATACATCCCAAAAGACAATGAGCTTGGGTTCAAGAGCGTGTCCGCTTTTAACGCTTCGTCGACCTGGATGCGCCCAGCCCCCTGTTCATATGTGTGATACAATTGATTTGCTGTTTTCCTCAATGGCTTGGAAGTGCTCATCAATGCAGATTTGACTTGATCAGGAGTCCACTCCGGGTGTTTTTGCAGGATTAAGGCGCATGCTCCTGCAACATGCGGTGCGGACATACTTGTTCCATCCAGGGACATATATCCTTTAGGAATGGTGCTTTCAATTTCCACTCCCGGTGCCAATACGTCAGGCTTTATTCCCCATGATACGGTTACCGGTCCCCTGGAACTGAAATCCGCGAGCCTATCCTGCTCGTTCTTATAAACAAATTGAACGGTTTTGCTCTGCCCTTGCTCCATGATTTGCTTGAGCTGCAATCCATCTCTTCTATTAATAGAAGAAGCCGGGATGTTCATTTCTTTTTCCAAGCTTCCAGTAAAGGTCCCACTCGTATTATTAAAAACAATTACCCCCTTCGCACCCGCCTTTTCTGCATTGGATACTTTCTGCTGGAAGGTAAGTGTGCCACGTTCCAACAACACAATCTTATCCCGAACATTCTTTAGGTCCTTTTTATTACCCAGTCCCCCATATATGACATCCTCGGAAAACGTCAGGTTCCATTTTTTAGAGCCTTGAAACAAGGTTAAATGCGATTGATGCTTTTTTGATCCAAGTCCGTAAATCATATACGGCACCCTTAAGGGCGGAGTCGAAGCCCCAACGGAAATCGCTTTTTCCGCTGTACCGGGTGAACCGACGGTCCATACAGCCGGACCGGAATTCCCGTTTGATGTCACGGCAACAATGCCGCTTTCCACAGCTTTATTCAACGCAAGGGAGATAGGTAAATCAGGACCATTGACGTTATTACCTAGAGAGAGGTTCAATACATCCACCTTATCCTTCATGGCTGACTCAATGGCCGTCAACACTTGATCTGTATCTCCAGAACCGCCTGGCCCCAATGCTCGATATGCGTAAATCTCCGCTTCAGGTGCGACGCCTTTCATTTTTCCATTGGCTGCAATGATGCCCGCCACATGAGTGCCATGCAATGTATCCAGGTCGCCTTGATTTTTGGTTTCCATCGGATCTGCATCACCATCAACCAGATCCTTACCTCCTTTATAAGCTCGTTGCAAATCTGGATGTGTATAATCGATGCCAGTATCGATTATCCCTACCTTTATCCCTTTCCCGGTGATCCGGTGATTCTCCTTATCAAAGAAACCCCTGACCCTGTCTCCTCCTATGTATGGGACACTTTTATCCAACACGGCTTGATAAACGGATACTTCCGTTACTGCCCGAATTCCACCCTCCTTTTTAAGTTGTTCTATTTCATTCATTTTCCCATGAAGGGAAAATCCATCCAGGGCAACCGAATAAACATTCCGTAATTGAAGAGATGGATATTTTTCAAGCAGTTTTTCGATCTTTTTTCGATTAAACGCCTTATCCATCGTGACAACAACCGTTACTTCCTTAGATTCAGATAGTTTTGGTAAAGGCGGCAGAATGACTTTTGCAAAGCCCTTTTCATATTGATAAATAAATATAAAAAGGAAAACAAACACTATGAACGTTTTCTTTCCCAACATAATCATCCCCTTAGCAGTTATCTTTTCTCAACAACCTTGGAGTATGCAAATAAAAAAAGGAAAAGCGCATGGCTTTTCCTCTTTTATGGTTCAAATCTAGTTGGCGGCATATTCACTTGCTTAAAATAGTAACGGATGGCTTCAGCTATGCGTACCGAAGCATTTCCGTCCCCATATGGATTTGAAGCTTTGGACATTTTTTCGTGCACCTCTTGATCGGTGAGCAATTCATGTGCCAAATCATATATGGTTTGTTCATCAGTACCAGCCAACCTTAAGGTTCCAGCCGTAATCCCCTCAGGACGTTCGGTCGTATCCCTTAAAACCAGGACGGGTACACCAAGTGACGGTGCCTCTTCCTGGATTCCTCCAGAATCAGTCAAAATCAGAAAGGCTCTAGAAGCGAAGTTATGGAAATCCAATACATCCAGCGGTTCGATCAAGTGAACCCGCGGATCGTCCCCGAGAACTTCGTTTGCCAATTCTTGAACAAGCGGATTTAAATGGACAGGATATACCACTTGAACATCATCATGCTCAACAATGATTCTCTTAACGGCCCTGAAGATATTCCTCATGGGTTCCCCTAGATTTTCCCTGCGATGGGCGGTAAGCAAAATGAGCCTGTCTTCTCCAAGTCCATTTAAAACCGGATGGGAATATGTCGACCTTACAGTCGTTTTTAAAGCATCCGTTGCCGTATTTCCCGTCACGAAGATATTATCCTTCTTGTTCTCGTTCAGCAGATTCTCCTCGGCTTTCGAAGTCGGCGCAAAATGCAAATCCGCCATCGTACCCGTAAGCTGTCGATTCATCTCTTCCGGATAGGGGGAATATTTATTCCATGTGCGCAGCCCCGCTTCTACATGCCCAATGACAATTTGATTATAAAAAGCAGCCAGACTGGCAACAAACGTTGTGGTTGTATCACCATGAACGAGAACAATATCTGGTTTAGCTTCCTTCATTACGGAATCAAGACCATTCAATGCTCTTGTTGTAATGTCAGCAAGCGTTTGCCTTTCCTTCATTATGTCCAAGTCATAGTCCGGCTGTATGGAAAATAGTTCGAGAACTTGATCTAACATTTGGCGATGCTGAGCCGTGACAGCAACGATCGGCTTGAAATATTCTGGGTGTTTTTGAAATTCGAGTACTAAGGGAGCCATTTTGACAGCTTCTGGTCTCGTCCCGAAAATGGTCATGACTTTAATCGGTTTGTTCATTCGTGACACCTCAGTTTCTTTCCTTATTTTGTGCCGAATAAACGATCTCCTGCGTCTCCAAGACCCGGAACGATATAACCATGTTCATTCAGTTTTTCATCAAGACCCGCAATATAGATATCAACATCAGGATGAGCTTCTTTTAAAGCTTCCACACCCTCTGGAGCTGCAATCAAACACATGAATTTAATATTGACTGCACCGCGTTTTTTAATGGAATGGATCGCTTCGATGGCTGATCCGCCAGTGGCTAGCATCGGGTCAACGACAATGCATTCCCTTTCTGCCAAGTCACTTGGCATCTTCGCATAATATTCAACCGGTTTCAATGTTTCAGGATCACGGTAAAGTCCAACATGTCCGACCTTTGCAGCAGGAATCAGCTTAATGATTCCGTCCACCATCCCTATGCCCGCACGTAAAATCGGGACGATTCCCACTTTTTTACCAGAAAGCATTTTCACTTTCGCTGTGCTTACAGGCGTTTGGATTTCCACTTCTTCCAGCGGCATATCTCTCGTGATTTCAAATGCCATCAATGATGCAACTTCATCCACTAGTTCACGGAATTCTTTTGTTCCTGTATTTATATCACGTATATAGGCTAATTTGTGTTGAATTAACGGGTGATCGAAAACATAAACTTTTCCCATTTGGCATCTCTCCAATTCCATTGCTTAGTTTTGCGCTTTTTTATGATTTCCCTAATCGAATAGAAAAATTTTCGTGTCTTTTAAATTTCACTTCAACCTATTTTACAGAAAAATGTTTCAATCTTCAATAAAGGTTTAGTTGTCAGACCTATTTTCACTATTCGGATTCTTCTAACACACCGACTTCCATAAATGAAAAAACCGCTCCCTTTAAAGGGAGCGGCCCGATATTACAATGAAGGATATAATTCAAATTTGTTCGCTAATGATTCAACACGCTGTTTTGCTTCTTCAAGCTTAGCTGCGTCTTCATTATTTTTCAAAACAAGTCCGATGATAGCAGCTATTTCATCCATGTCTTCCAATCCGAAGCCACGTGATGTCACTGCCGCAGTCCCAATACGTATACCGCTGGTAACGAATGGTTTTTCCGGGTCATAAGGAATCGCATTTTTGTTCACGGTAATACCGATTTCATCCAAAACATGCTCTGCGATTTTTCCCGTTAACCCTGTAGAGCGTACATCAAGAAGAATCAAGTGATTGTCCGTTCCATCAGAAACAAGAGTGAACCCTTCTTTCTTCAAACCTTCACCCAAACGTTTAGCATTGTCGATGATTTGTTGAGCATATACTTTAAAATCATCTTGAAGCGCTTCGCCGAATGCAACAGCCTTAGCTGATATAACATGCATCAAAGGACCGCCTTGAATTCCAGGGAAGATGGATTTATCGATCTTCTTACCGAATTCTTCTTTACAGATGATCATCCCGCCGCGTGGTCCGCGAAGTGTTTTATGAGTAGTTGTCGTAACAAAGTCAGCATAAGGAATTGGACTTTGATGTAATCCAGCCGCAACTAAACCTGCAATATGCGCCATGTCGACCATTAAATATGCCCCGACTTCATCCGCAATTTCACGGAATCGCTTGAAGTCGATTTCCCGTGGATATGCACTTGCACCCGCTACGATCAATTTAGGTTTGTGTTGACGCGCTTTTTCCAATACATCATTGTAATCGATACGGTGATCTTTTTCGTCTACACCATATTCAACAAAGTTGTAGTTAACACCACTGAAGTTTACTGGACTTCCATGTGTTAAGTGACCGCCATGCGAAAGGTTCATCCCAAGCACTGTGTCGCCAGTTTGAAGCACTGTAAAGTAAACGGCCATATTGGCTTGAGCTCCAGAGTGAGGCTGTACGTTCACATACTCGCCTCCGAAAATTTCTTTCGCACGCTCACGTGCTAGATCTTCAACGATGTCTACATACTCACATCCGCCATAGTAACGTTTTCCAGGGTATCCTTCTGCATACTTATTAGTCAAGACCGATCCTTGCGCTTCCATGACAGCTTCACTCACGAAGTTTTCAGAAGCAATAAGCTCAATTTTACTTCTTTGACGCCCTAATTCCAGTTGAATTGCGTTAAACACTTGCTCATCTTGCTTTGCTAAACGATTCATTCCGTAATTCCTCCTTAAATTGTGCGTGATTCGCTTTTTAGTATTTATGTGCAACATGCCTTCAAAAAGCATGAAAAAGCCATATCAATAGTTATTAGAAAATTCTACTCCATTTTAACATGTCTAATTTAGAAGTGATAGTCTAATTTTATCGAACATTAAATGTTTTTTCATTTAAAAATGTTCGTATTTAACATCAGAATTATGATAAATAGCTCTTTCACCTTATATTACAAGAGCGAAATCACCATTCTATTAGCACTATAAAGGAAAGTTTTTTCTTTTGATCCTTTACCTTGAGCGTTACGATTTTGCCCGCCTTAATTAAAAAACAGCATTCCCCATCCGAGAAATGCTGTCTTACTTACCCATTAAGTACAACTTTTGTTTTCAGAGAGGTCCCGATAAACTGCACGCTCCCCGCCAATCAGCTTCGGGCGGGTTTTTGCCATCGTCACATGTGCATGTCCTATTTCTTTAATGGCAGAGCGAATCGGAACTGCAACATGCTTCAGATGCATACCAATGAATGTGTCTCCAATATCTATCCCCGCATCCGCTTTGATATGTTCAACGACGACTGCATCTTTCCATTGCTGATAGGCGTACGTCGCCATCGATCCCCCAGCTGTTCTTACAGGTACGACCGAAACTTCTTCATAACCATAACGAATCGCGGTTTCCCTTTGTAAAACCAAGGCCCTGTTTAGATGCTCACAACATTGATATGCAACCTGAACACCCGTTTTTCCTTGAAAATCCCTCACTACGGAAAAAATCATCCCAGCAACATCGAGCGTCCCTTCAGTACCGATCCTTTTCCCGATCACTTCACTTGTACTGCAGCCGATAACCAGTAGCTGTTTCTCTTTTAAAGCCGTCTGTTCTTGGAACTCGTATAAAAGTTCCCGAAACTGGTTTTCCCACATCTCAAGCTCATTTGAAAATGTAGCATCACTTGTCATGAAAACGCATCCTTTCAATAAGAAAACTTGCTATCGGAACTCTCCAAAAACCAAAAGAATTAGCTGTGCTTACCTTCGTACTCCGCAATCTTACCAATCCTGTTTTGATGGCGCCCGCCCTCAAATTCCGAAGTCAGCCACGTTTGGGCAATTTCCCTGGCTAGACCCGGGCCAATGACACGTTCCCCCATCGCTAACATATTGGTATCATTATGCTGACGGGTCAATTTCGCACTATAGACATCATGAACCAATGCACATCGTATTCCTTTGACCTTATTGGCAGCAATGCTCATTCCGATTCCAGTTCCACAGATTAAAATGCCCCGATCGAACTCACCCCGTGCCACTTTTTCAGCAACCGGCAAGGCATAATCAGGATAATCCACCGACGTACTGCATTCACAGCCAAAGTCCTCAAATGGAATCTGTAACTCATTCAATAAATTCTTTATTTCTTCACGGATATGTATACCACCATGATCCGAAGCAATCGCAACTTTCATCATAATCCTCCTCTAGCTTTTTCATTTGATTTTATTGTGTCACAAAATTATGAAAAGATAAAGGATGTCCATCCTTTTCCCCGCAAAGAAGCAGGAAACCTACTCTGGTTTCCTGCTAGCGGGTAATGGTCCTGTTCAACTTTTCCGCTTTCGCCCTAAGTTCCATTGCCGATTTTTCGACATTTTCCATGACTGCCCCTTGTTCGCTTGTGACAGCCGTCACTTCTTCCGCTCCAGCAGATGCTTATTCTGCAATGGCAGCCAATGCTGCCTTGATCCTATACCAAGCTTAGTAGTATCTTTTACCCCAGCGGCAACATTATGTACGCCAGTTCAATTTTTAAGCCTTTTGACTAATTCATCTATCAATTCCTGCAGCTCTCTGAACGTTTCCCGATAAATGCCTTCAGAACCGCCGAACGGATCCATTATATCTCTATCATATTTATCTCCGAGAATGAATTCTTTTAAAGTAAAGGTCTTATCGATCATTTGGGGATATGAACGGGTAATGGCCGATTTATGCCCTTCCGTCATGGTGAAGATATGAGTCGCCCACTCCATTTCCTTCGCGGATAAAGGCGTTGAATGATGATTATGCACTATGTCATTTTCAACCAATACATTTTTAGCATGCATTGAAGCATCCTGACCTGTCGAAGCATACACGCCTGCGGACTTCACTTCAACACCCGCAATATTCTTGTTTTTCAATATCGCTTCTGCCATCGGGCTTCGGCATGTGTTACCTGTACATACAAATAATACTCGGATCATTTTAACGCCTCCTTTTTTATTCATTATAAGCTATCGCCCGTTTATTATAGTCAAAAAATCACTGTCATTTTGTCCGAAGAAAAATAAAAACCGCTCCGTTAATCGGAACAGTTGAGGTAGGAATGATATGAATTCAGGCGGATCAAAAAGAGAACAATAGTTTCAATCCAAACGCACACAGGATGCTTCCGCCAAGAATCTCACTATACACGCCAAGCAAACCCTGCATTTTTCTACCCAGTAAAAGCCCCGCCCACGTTAATAGAGTGGCGGCAAACCCAAAACAAAGAACCGTTAAAATCGTTTTGGCACCGTAAATCCCCAGAGTCAACCCTACCGAGAAGCTATCCAGGCTTACCCCTAAAGCAAAAATGATTAAACCTTTCCCGACAGGAGCCAGCATCTTATTTTGCATGGCACCAGCCCCATCCTTTTTACCAGGAATAAACATCTGTATACCAAGAATGATCAACAATAGACCGCCGGCGTATGTAGCGAAGGTCCCGAATTTTTCTGAAATGAAACGGCCTGCCCCCATTCCAAGCAAGGGCATCCAAATATGAAAAATGCCGACTGTCAAACCTATAAACAGAATTTGCCTCAACCTTAGCTTAAACATTCCCATTCCAAGGCCCACTGAAAAGGCATCCATTCCCAAAGCGAAGGCCATTAGCAATAAGGTGATGATTTCTCCAGCAAATGTATTCATTCCAATCCCCCTCGGACGTGCCTACTACATGTTATGCATGTCCGAAAAGAAATAGAAGGATAAATCAGTCCTTATTACACATGTTCCTTGATGATTTGATGACCTGCTGCCTTCTCAAGCCGGTTCATGACCGCAGCCCCTATTCCATGGTCAGGAAACATTTCACTAAAAATGACATCGACCTCCAGCTCGTCAAACTGTCTTAAGGCATCATATAAGCCTGTCGCAACTGTATGTAAATCGGCTAGTGAACCTGGGACAACCACATAATCCGCCTTATAATCCTGTTGATGTTCATGAGCCGTAATGATGCCCACCTTTAACCCGTCACTTCTTTTTTCATCCACAAGCTTCTGAAGGAAAGCTTGATTACCCTTGACTAAAAATAGAGGGGCCTTCGGAGCATAGTGGGTATATTTCATGCCCGGGGCCTTTGGCGCCGTTTCCTGATTCTTCAAAGCGACATCTTGCCTGACTTCCCCAATTACCGCTTCCAGCTGTTCCAGGGTCACCCCGCCAGGCCTTAAAATAACAGGGACTTCCACAGTGCAATCCAGTACTGTGGATTCCACGCCCACACCTGTATTCCCGCCATCGACTATACCTGCAATCCGGCCCATCAAGTCATCTTCAACATGTTTTGCTGAAGTGGGGCTTGGTTTCCCGGAAGTATTTGCACTTGGAGCCGCAATGGGCAAACCACTCGCACGAATAAGGCCAAGGGCAACCTGATGATCCGGCATCCTGACAGCCACCGTGTCCAATCCAGCTGTCACAAGATTCGATAGCTGGCCCGGTTTCCGTTTCATGATCAAAGTCAAAGGACCCGGCCAAAATTCTGCCATTAGCTTCCGGGCCTGTTCCGGAATCTCTTCTACAATACCCGACAACTGGTCATCGGAGGCTATATGAACGATTAAAGGATTATCACTCGGACGCCCCTTTGCTTCGAACACTTTTTTGACCGCCTCGTCATTTTTGGCATTCGCGCCGAGTCCATAAACGGTCTCTGTAGGAAAAGCAACCACTTGATTAGCCTTTAATAATTCAGCTGATTGTGTAATCTGGGGATAACTTTGTAAATTATCCACATTTTTATCCACTGACCAAATTTTCGTTTTCATCTTGAACACCATCGCCTTTTAACATTTCTTATTTTATATAATCGCTTTAATATGAACGGTATTTTCAACTTAACGTACGAATTCCACTTAAAAGATACTTTGAAAGTATAAAAGAAGTATACACATATTTCAAGTGTTATCCACAAATTGGGGATAACCACATCGAATCCGTGGATAACTTTGTGGATATTAATGATTAATGACAGACTTTTTTGATTTTTTGTTAATAACCCTGTGGATATGTTTTTAAAATTATCTGAATTTAAAGAAGAGGGACTCTGCCCCCTCCTTAAAATAGATCATTGAAGATTTCTGCAAACAAGGACTTCACTTCCACCTCGGGCTCCTTTTCCCCTTCATATAATTGTTGACCTTTTTCATTGGATGCCGCAAGTTCAACCTTGTTTTCTTCAGCTTTCCCTTCAATGACTTCCTCTGTCACTTGTTCCTTATCTTTCACTGCCACTTCTTCTTTTACCTCTGGCTCTACAACCTCTTCTTTTACCGTTACTTCCGGTGCTTCCTCTTTTACACTCTCCTCGATTACCTCTTCTTCAACTACTTCCTCCGGCCTTTTTTCCTTTTCAGCCAGCACTTCTTCTTCAACCACTTTCTCCGCAACAGGTTCACTCTCTTCATTCGTTGCAGCATACGCCGTTCCTTCCGAAGTCAAGGAACCTTCCTCTTCATCCTCGACAATCGGACTTTGACTTACAGCCGTCCCATTTGAAAAATCCAAGAAACACAATGGGGGAAATAACACACACCACCAATTAGCACCGTCCCCTTCACCAAGCGTGATAATCACTGCTTCATATTCCCCTGCCGGATATAAATACTGCCCGTACAGCTTTGTCGGAAATTCAGCTTGTCCAAAATCCACTTTCACCGACTGCTCCAAACCCTGTTCCTTTATTACCGCCTCAGCCGTCGCCTGGATATCCGGCAGATGCGAGGTGATCACATCCCTCGCCTCATCCAAAGAAGTAAGCTCAGCGACCCACTTTGTGATATCTTCATTTACCTTATCCCTAATCAGCCGTTTAACCGCTTGGTCCTCTTCTTTATCACTATTGGCGAGTATCCGCAGCCGAATCGCCTCATCCGGGATTACCTTTGTATCTTCTGCACCGACCATCTCCGCTTTAGGCATATATATACTTACGATCGTTCCTATAGTTAAGATTAATAGATAAATAATGGCTAAATGTTTAGTTTTCATCGCCTTCGCCCCCTCACATGAATCAGTCTCACCATTTTTCAGCTATCTTAAACTAGTAAAAACAAAAAAAGTTGATAGCTGGAAATATAGATTCCAAAGGATAATGAGGGTGCTGTCCCTAAAAAAAACCGTCTCACATAAGGGAGACGGATCATTTTAATTCAGCAAAGACCATTCGATCTTTTTCATTAATGTCATTTATGATGGATACTTCCGCGGCAGGAAAGGTTCGCTTCAATAAATCGGCAACCGCCGCCCCCTGTCCTGCACCCACTTCAAAACCGATCAGTCCAGGCACCTTCATCACCAAAGGTAACTGTTCCATAAAGCGGCGGTAAAAATCCAGCCCATCGATACCGGCAAACAACGCACGGTGTGGTTCATGACCAGTCACGACCACTGACATGGATTTATGATCATCTTCTGGTATATATGGCGGATTCGATAAAAGAATGTCCACCTTCGCGTTTATATTCATGAAAGGCGAAAGCAAATCACCTTGCATGAACTCCACTTCGGCACCAAGTGATTCGGCATTTTTCCTCGCCACCTCAAGCGATGGTTGAGCTATGTCCGTGGCCGTCACCATCAGGTTTGATTTTTCAAGTTTCATCGTTATGGCAATTGCGCCGCTGCCAGTCCCAATATCAACTAAACGGAGCCTCTGTCCCTCCATAAAAATCGCCGGGAGTTTACGTAATGTATAATAAATCAATTCTTCTGTTTCCGGTCTCGGTATGAGCACTTCTTCATTCACAAAAAAGGTCCGTCCATAAAATTCTTCACTGCCGATTATATATTGGATGGGCGTCCCCTCAGCATGCAGCTCAATAGCGTCCTTAAATTGCCCAAAATCCGCTTCACTAAGCTCATCATGAAGGTTGGCCAGCATTTGGGAGCGAGTTTGTTTTAAAAAGTGCTGTAACAGGATTTCCCCAGCATTGGCATCACGATCATTTTCCTTTAAAAAAGAAGAAGCCCATTTAAGGGCTTCAAAAACTTTCACGGCAGAATTACTCATCTGCATTTTCCAGCCTTGAAGATTGGTCTTCCATGATTAATGCATCAACGACTTCATCCAGTTTACCTTCCATGATTTGATCCAGTTTTTGAATCGTTAAACCAATGCGGTGGTCGGTAACGCGGTTTTGCGGGAAGTTATAAGTCCGAATCCTTTCAGATCGATCGCCCGTTCCAACGGCCAGCTTCCTGTTTTGATCATATTCCGCCTGTATTTCGCGATTGATTTTATCGAACACCCTGGCACGCAAAACCTTCATTGCCTTTTCTTTGTTCTTGATTTGTGATTTTTCATCTTGACAGGATACAACCGTATTAGTCGGAATATGAGTCAAGCGCACCGCTGACATTGTCGTATTGACACTTTGCCCTCCAGGACCGCTTGATGCAAAGGTATCGACACGAATATCCTTATCATGGATTTCAACTTCCACTTCCTCAGCTTCAGGTAAAACGGCAACCGTGGCTGTAGATGTATGAATCCGACCGCCTGATTCCGTTTCAGGTACTCGCTGAACGCGATGGGCTCCATTTTCGAATTTCAACTTTGAATAAGCGCCATTGCCATTAATCATGAATATGATTTCCTTGTAGCCGCCAAGCCCAGTAGGATTTGCTTCAATGACTTCAGTCCGCCAGCCCTGCACCTCGGCAAAACGGCTATACATCCGGTATAGACTGCCTGCAAATAAGGCCGCCTCATCTCCGCCAGCCGCACCGCGGATCTCCATGATTACGTTTTTATCATCGTTGGGGTCTTTCGGAATAAGCAATATTTTCAGCTTATCCTCAAGGCCTTGTATGGTCTCATCAAGTTCATTGATCTCTTCTTTTACCATTTCACGCATTTCCGCATCAAGTTTCTCCTCCAGCATTGCCTTCGCTTCCTGAAGTTGCTCACGAACCGCTTTATATTCTTTATAAGTCGACGCGGTCTCTTGAATGCTGGATTGCTCCTTGGAATATTCCCTTAGCTTCTTGGAGTCATTAATGATCTCCGGGTCACTTAATAGTTCATTCAATCTTTCATATCTATCTTCTACTGCTTGCAAACGATCAAACAAATTATTCACCTCATAAATTTTCCAAAACATCTTAAACGATTTGGAAGTAATCCATCTCTTATTACTATAAATAAGTAGCTCAGTGCCCCAGCTCAGTTCACTTCTAGGTTAATTATAGTATAGGTGAATAATCAACGTCAAAGAGATTCAAAAATGTCGTGCCGTTACTTATTTAATTTGACATCTACATTATATTGAGGCACAACCCTGTTTATCATGCCTTGTATTCGCTGCATTTCCTTTTTTCTTTCTTTTTCGGTCTTGATTTTGCCTTTATCATGGACCGTAACGTGTATGGTATTTCCATTAAACCAAACGGAACCGGCCTCATAATTAGTTTCCGATTCGATTACCCCGCGGATTTCATCAATTTGCTGACCCATGGATGGAGAATTATTGGATGTATGATGCGGTGTGTTGAGGACCTGATCTGATGGTCGTTCCGCTTCATTATCCCAATCTTTATTGGATACTTGATTTAAACCATTGCCAACCCTGCCATCCCGGGATTGATCTCCATATTCCGAATCATTATTTATTGCATTGTCATTTTGACCGCATGCCGTTAGTGCAGCAAGCAGAAAGGCCGTCATGATAAGCAGTTTTGATTTCATATTTTTTCCCTCCATTTTGACTGGTTAAGAAGAACATTTCCTCGTTAGCCTACCCAAAATGGGGCAATATTTATCTTTTATTTCCCTTCCATGTATTGGTCAGGCCACCTGAATAACTCGACAGTTTTTCCATTTTTCCGCATAAAAAAAGTACCCTGTGATCTCATTGGATCATAGGGCACCATCATTCAAATATGTTCTTTAATCCCAACAGCCTGCTTACCCGGAACTTCGTGATGATGGCGGCAGCGGGGCTCGTACGATTCCGATGCACCCACAAGGATGATCGGCTCATCATAGGAGGCCGGCTCCCCATCTATCAAGCGCTGTGTCCTGCTCGCAGGTGATCCGCATACTTCACACACTGCCTGCAGCTTAGTCACCGATTCTGCAAGCGATAATAGAACAGGCATAGGGCCGAATGGTTCACCTCTGAAATCTTGATCGAGTCCAGCCATAATCACTCGATAACCGCTGTCCGCAAGATGCTGGGCAACCCCGATAATTTCATGATCAAAAAATTGCACTTCATCTATTGCAATGATATCCAAGGGCTTGTCCAAATACTTAAATATATCCGTTGAATGGGCAATCGGTTTTGCCATCACAGAAGAGCCATTGTGTGATACGACAGCCTCTTCCGCATAGCGATTATCAATAGCTGGTTTAAATACAGCTATCTGCTCTTTAGCAAATTGAGCACGGCTGACTCGTTTAATCAATTCTTCAGATTTACCTGAAAACATGCTTCCGCAAATAAGCTCAATCCAGCCTGTTTGTTTCATTACATACATGGAAACAGCTACTCCCTTCCACCTGTCGATCCATTGGCCATAATTGAAGTCGACCTGGCTTTGTATAAATTCTTACTTGTTTATGGAAAAGAAAAAACAGGCAAGAAAAATACTTGCCTGTTTTTTAAAAAGTCCGGCTTATTTAATACCGTATTTTTTGTTGAAACGATCAACACGTCCGCCAGCTTCAGCGAATTTTTGACGACCAGTATAGAATGGATGGCACTCTGAACAAGTCTCAACTTTGATCTCTTCTTTAACTGAACCAGTTTCAAAAGTGTTTCCGCAAGAGCAAATTACTTTTGAAAGCTTATAATTTGGATGAATTCCAGTTTTCATTCTTTTCATCTCCTTATGCCCTGAATCATTCGAAACAGAGTTATATACTTCAAGTTGAGGGAAAAGCACCCTCACATTTATTGTAAAAACACATGAACTCATTATAACAACTTAAGACTAGTTGTGCAACTGTTTGTTTCTTACCGGGTTTAAGAACGTTTTACGCTCGCTGGACCCTTTTTCATTTCTGACATCTCTTCATCCAGCTTACTGAAAAATTCTTCATTGCCTTTTGTCTGTTTTAGACGGCGAAGGAATTTCTCCGAGAAATCAGGAGAATCTGACATCGTTTTCCTGATGGCCCATAGTTTATCCAGGCGATCTTTCGGAATTAGCAATTCTTCTTTACGCGTGCCTGAGCGACGAATATCGATTGCCGGGAAGATCCGCCTTTCTGCAAGGGCACGATCTAGATGCAGCTCCATATTACCCGTACCTTTAAATTCTTCATAAATGACATCATCCATTCTTGAACCCGTATCTACCAATGCTGTAGCAAGGATTGTCAGGCTGCCGCCTTCCTCGATATTCCTCGCCGCACCGAAAAAGCGTTTCGGACGATGGAATGCAGCAGGGTCAATACCCCCTGACAGTGTACGTCCGCTCGGCGGAATGACAAGGTTGTAAGCACGGGCTAGGCGAGTGATGCTGTCCATTAAAATGATGACATCCCGTTTATGCTCCACAAGGCGCATGGCTCGTTCCAACACCAGCTCAGCCACCTTGATATGGTTTTCCGGCACTTCATCGAATGTTGAACTTACCACGTCTCCTGCGACGGAACGTTCAATGTCTGTCACTTCTTCCGGGCGTTCATCGATCAACAGCACAATCAATTCCGATTCGGGATGGTTTGTGGTTATCGCATTGGCAATTTCCTTGATGAGCATCGTTTTACCGGCTTTTGGCGGTGCAACAATCAGACCACGCTGTCCAAAACCGACCGGTGCCAGGACATCCATAATCCTGGTCGATAAGTTCTTCGGTGTCGTTTCCAGTTTAATTTGCCTGTTAGGATACAGCGGTGTTAAACCTGGAAAGTGGACACGCTCTTTAGCTGATTCCGGATTATCGCCATTGACCGCTTCAACATGCAGCAATCCATAATAGCGCTCGTTTTCTTTTGGAGGCCTTACCTTACCGGACACTTTATCTCCATTTCGCAAATCGAATCTGCGGATCTGTGAAGCCGAAATATAAATATCCTCCGAGCTTGGAGAATAATTAATTGGACGCAGGAAACCGAAGCCCTCTGAAGGGATGATCTCTAAAACGCCCTCCATGAATAGGAGACCGTCCTGCTCAGCTTGCGCTTTCAGGATAGCGAAAATAAGTTCCTTTTTGGAAAGTTTGCTGTAATAGGAAACTTTATATTCACGAGCGTGCTCATAGAGATCCTTAAGTTTCATGTTTTCTAAATTAGAAATAGTTAAATTCATTATGACACCACACTTTTATTAATTAAACGTTTTCACCCATACTGAAAAAGAATTGGTTTGTTAGATGGAAGAAAAACCGCAATCCATGTACCCGACCAGAGTTTTCTTAGAAAGGATGATACATTTTTACATGTAAAGAAGAAAATTATTTGAAGGCTTCTTGAAGTTTGGAGTGAAAGGGCAGATTTTAAATTATTAATAGTAGACCAAGCTTTATTTTACTTTTTTTATTTTAATTATTCAACTTAAATTTTTTTAAAGAGAAAGCGAGCGATGAAACCGCTCGCTTTTTAAAAGTGATTTTTCTAAAAAACGCTATCAGTCAATCAAACCATTCGGTTTAATCTTAAGACTGTGACGCCCATCAATGAATCGAACGGTACCAGATTTAGCACGCATGACTACGGATTGCGTTTCGCCGTAATGCCCTTTAAATTGTACACCGCGTAAAAGTTCTCCGTCAGTCACGCCTGTTGCAGCAAAAATTGCGTCATCTCCGCGAACAAGATCTTCCATTCTGAGGACTTTTCCTAATTCAAGGCCCATTTTCCCACAGCGTTCCACTTCTTCATCAGTATGTGGAACGAGCTTACCTTGAATTTCCCCTCCAAGGCATTTCAAGGCAACGGCTGCAATGACTCCCTCTGGAGCTCCGCCAGATCCGAATAAGATGTCAACACCGGTAAGATCGAAGGCCGTATTTATCGCTCCTGCGACATCTCCATCATTGATCAGCTTGATACGTGCCCCTGCCTCACGAAGTTCATGAATGATCTTCGAATGACGATCGCGGTTCAATACTGTTGCAACCACGTCTTGGATATCTTTATTTTTTGCCTTGGCTACCGCTTTCAGGTTGTCCAACACGGAAGCATTGATATCAATCTGACCAACCGCCTCGGGTCCGACTGCTATTTTATCCATATACATATCCGGGGCATGAAGCAAGTTCCCCTTATCGGCTATCGCCAATACAGCCAATGCATTCCAGCCGCCAGATGCAACGATGTTCGTTCCTTCTAATGGATCAACCGCAACATCCACTAGTGGCCCAAGACCAGTTCCAAGTTTTTCGCCAATATAAAGCATTGGCGCCTCATCCATTTCCCCTTCACCGATTACAACCGTTCCTTGCATGGGAATGGTATTGAAAACATCCCGCATCGCAGTTGTTGCTGCATCATCCGCTTCGTCTTTCTTTCCTCTTCCCATCCAACGAGCTGAATTTAGTGCCGCCGCCTCTGTTACGCGGACTAGCTCCATCGATAAACTTCTTTCCATTTCCGGTTCCCCCTCATGTACACTAGCATGATTTATTTATATATTAGTATAACACATTATATCATATATAGTAACACAATGAGGTAACAAGAAAAGGGATCAGCTTTTAAGCTGCTCCACTTCTTCTTGCGTCATTTCTTCACGCCAAATCGTCGCTCCCAAACCTGAAAGTTTTTCAACAAGATGGCTATATCCGCGATCTATATGTTCAAGCCCTGTCACTTCTGTAATTCCTTCTGCCATTAAACCGGCAATTACCAGAGCTGCTCCGGCACGTAAATCGCTTGCCTTCACTTTTGCCCCATGAAGTTGGACAGGACCATCGACGATGCCCGCTCTGCCCTCGACTTTGATCTTCGCATTCATGCGTCGCAGTTCATCAATATGCTTAAATCGTGCCCCGTATATCGTATCGGTCACCATGCTAGAACCGCTTGCTTTTGTTAAAAGGGAAGTGAAAGGTTGCTGAAGATCTGTTGGGAATCCAGGGTAAACCAACGTCTTGATATCAACGGATTTATAATTTTCTCCCGGTGAGACAAATATCTGGTCATCACCCGCTTCAATATTGATCCCCATTTCCCTCAATTTGGCAGTCAATGACTCCAAATGCTGGGGAATGACATTATCGATCAGAATCCCTTCACCGACAGCAGCGGCTAAAATCATGAAAGTACCGGCTTCAATCCGATCCGGTATGATCGTATGCTTGCAACCATGCAAACTTTCCACACCATCAATACGAATGATATCCGTTCCAGCACCCTTAATTTTCGCTCCCATATTGGTCAACAATGTGGCGACATCGATGATTTCCGGTTCTTTCGCAGCGTTTTCAATCACAGTGCGGCCTTTGGCCAAAACGGCGGCAAGCATGATGTTGATCGTTGCCCCTACACTAACGACATCCAAATATATGCGTGCTCCCCGGAGCTCGTCCGCCCTAAGGTAAATGGCTCCTTGTTCATTCGTCACTTGTGCGCCAAGTGCTTCGAACCCCTTAATATGCTGATCTATCGGACGGGGTCCTAAATGGCAGCCTCCTGGCAAGCCGATCACTGCCTTTTTGAATTTACCAAGCATTGCCCCCATTAAATAATACGAAGCACGTAACTTCTTGACCCTGCCATTCGGAAGAGGCATTGAAATCATCCTGCTGGGGTTGACTGTCATCTGTCCTTCGTCAAAGGACACCTCACCGCCAATTTCCTCCATTAACTCTTTCAGCATCTGTACATCCGAGATATCAGGCAGGCCTTCAATCGTTACGGGAGAGTCCGCTAAAATTGTTGCCGGAATAAGGGCAACCGCACTATTTTTTGCTCCGCTGACACGAATGCTTCCCTTTAGGGGATAGCCACCGGCAATTTTAAGTTTTTCCATAATATACTCCCTTCCACGCTAAGCACTTAGAAGCTACTTTCAAAAAGTAATATTTTACCACAAGAAATTTGCATAATCCGACAACATTTACTATCTAGTTCTTTAGTTTACACAAAAGTAGAAAATTCATGTAAAAAAAGAAAAAAATTTCTAATTTATGTTAATTTTATTAAAACAGTGCAATCTATAGCGACTTAGCGGCAAGGCATTATGCTTCTGTACGTGAATTCCAATCATTCAAGAAAGCTTCAATCCCTTTATCCGTTAATGGGTGGTGGAATAATTGCATTAAAACTTTATAAGGAATCGTTGCAATATGTGCTCCTTTAAGAGCCGCTTCTGTAATATGCATCGGATGGCGGATGGAAGCTGCAATGATCTCAGCATTGATATCATGAATTGCAAATATGTCAGCAATATCCGAAATTAAATCCAAACCATTTTGGCCGATATCGTCCAAGCGTCCTAAAAATGGCGATACATAAGTTGCTCCCGCCCTAGCTGCCAATAATGCTTGGTTTGCACTGAAAATAAGCGTGACATTTGTTTTGACACCTTGTTTTGTAAGTGCTGAAACAGCCTTCAAGCCATCTGGAGTCATTGGCACTTTGATCGTGATATTAGGTGCAATCGCAACAAGCTCCTTGGCTTCTGCCATCATTCCTTCAAAATCAAGCGCAATGACTTCAGCAGAAACGGATTCCTTAACAAGGCTTGTGATTTCTTTTAACCGGTCATGGAAAGAAACTCCCTTTTCCCTGGCAACAAGTGATGGGTTAGTCGTAACACCTGCTAGAACGCCAAGTTCGTGCGCTTGTTTGATTTCTTCCATATTTGCTGTATCTATAAAGAATTTCATAAAATATCCTCCGTATGTAATCGATTTTTTATTTCTCTATTGAATTCTAATTGTTCGAAAAATAGAGATCGGATTAAGCCCAAATCTAAAAGAAACCATTAGGGGGGAGCCCCCCCAATGGGAATATTGCCTTACATTTAAAGGGATGGAACCCTTTTGAAATTATGCTTTGCCGTTTGAACCGAATTCACGAATTTTGCCGATGACCGTTTCTTTAATAGCTTCACGGCCAGGAACCATGTATTTACGAGGATCGTACACTTCAGAATCGTTATTCAGGATTTCACGAACCGCTTTAGTGAACACAATTTGATTTTCCGTATTCACATTGATTTTTGATGTTCCAAGAGAAATCGCTTTTTGGATATCTTTCGTAGGGATGCCTGTACCGCCATGAAGAACAAGAGGTTTGTTCGTTAAATCCCGTACTTCTTCCATTTCTTTATAGCCTAGGTTAGGTTCACCTTTGTATGGTCCGTGAACGGATCCCAAAGCTGGAGCAAAACAGTCGACATTCGTTTCTTTAACCAACTGTTCACATTCTTGAGGGTCTGCATATACGACTCCATCAGCGATTATATCATCTTCTTGTCCGCCAACCGTGCCCACTTCCGCTTCAACCGAAACATTACGTGCGTGAGCGAATTCGACAACCTTCTTGGTTGTTTCGATATTTTCTTCAATTGGATGATGTGAAGCATCGATCATTACTGAAGTGAATCCCGCTTCGATGGCTTCCTTACATTTATCATAACTTGAACCATGGTCAAGGTGAATGGCCACAGGAACAGTGATTTTCATGTCTTCCAACAAACCTTGAACCATCATGACAGTCGTTTTAAAACCACCCATATGACGGGCAGCACCTTCGGAAACACCAAGGATGACTGGAGATTTTTCTTGTTCAGCAGCAGCTAGGATTGCTTGAGTCCATTCAAGGTTATTGATATTGAATTGACCTACTGCATATTTTTCATCAAGGGCTTTATTCAGCATATCTTTCATAGAAACTAAAGGCATTTGATTTCCTCCTACTAGTGGATGTTTATTTTTAAAGTTAATTCTTTCTAGATATTCCCTAAAACCAAAGTAGCATACGCTTTATAAATCAGAATATCTCTCCTCTTTTAGCATATCAATACATCAAAAAAACAGCAACAATTACAACTGTACCATGTCTCAAATTTTATTCCAAAAAAACACGGCCCATCTAAAAAAAAGATAGCCGCGGTAATTTCCCCGTCAATAATATTAAACTTTCAAGACCGTTAACTCGATTGAATCGGTAAGTATTCACGAACGGCTTTTCTAATATCATCAATATCAAACGGCTTTGCAAAGTGTGTCATTGCACCTAAATCCTTTGCTTCTTGAATCATATCAAGTTCACCATATGCCGTCATGATTATGACCCGGATGTCCGGATCGACGACTTTCATCCTTTTCAAGATCTCAATGCCATCCATTCCCGGAATCTTCATATCCAGCAATACAAGATCGGGTGAATGGTTATTTAGCACTTCCAAGGCTTGAATGCCATTAGCTGCTTGAAATGTTTCATACCCTTCTTTATGTAACACCTCGTTCAATAAAATACGAATCCCGAATTGATCATCAACAATCAATATTTTCCCTGGCATTTTATCACCTCTCCCCTTCCCGATTCATCGATTAAATATATTAGCCTATTCGGCCTATTACCCGAAAAAGGGTAGTTACATAGATTGCGTCAAATTACTTGAGCAACGCATTTATTCATTCATGACATCTATGTTCATATTCGATAATTGTAACAAAATTCCTGCTGTATGGCTAAAAGGAATTTTAATTTTTTTGTTTTTTCGACCGATTTAGTTAATTCTGCCCTTTGGACCAAAAACCCTGAAACCTGTCAATGCAAAGGAAAGTCCTTTATAATAAGTATATTATTTTTTAAAGGAGTCCCTGATCATGTTAAAAATTTTCTCGACACAGATAAGCGGTTTATTTAAAAAAATGATTGAAAATGAAGCCTTTGAAATGGAGGATGCCGGACGCCTGCTGGCTCAGGCTGTGGTTGGGGACGGATCTGTGTTCATTCACGGTTTTGGTGAAATGCAGGGCGTCACTGCCGAGGCATTGCATGGGGAAGAACCCTTTCCTAAGGCAAAAAGCTATGATTTAAGTGAAACAATTTCCAAGGAAGATCGATTTCTTATATTCAGCCGCCATTCGGGTGATTCAGAAGCATTGATGCTGGCAAAACAACTCAAGGAAAAAGATATTCCATTTGTTGCGGTTTCTACATCCGTCTCTTCTGAAGAAGATTCTCTTTTGGAGTTGGCTGACGTACATATTGATTTACGCATCCAACGGGGATTGATTCCCGATGAAACCGGAAATCGATATGGGTACCCTACCCTCCTTACCGCTCTTTTCGCTTATCATGGAATTAAATTCACTCTTGAAGAAATCATAAAAGAATATGAAGATGAAGAATGATGAATTCATCTAAAAAGGTTCGGAAAAATATATCTTTCATCAAAGGATGTTCCCGAACCCACTGACCACCCTCTATATGTTAAAACAAATTTGATTGGAGCGGGGTGTGCGGGACTCATGCGGGAAAGCACGTCTAAGCGGTGCTTGGAGTGGCCATCAACCTCCCAAAGTACAAACCATAAAAAAAACTGTAGGCAAACTCGATTTTCTTCAAGTTTGCCTACAGTCTGAAACAGCCACAGGGGCTGTTTTTTTGTTTATTAACGATTTTCGCCGTTCTTTAATGACATACCGACAAAGTCGCGGAATAGCGGCTGTGGACGGTTAGGACGTGACGTGAATTCCGGATGGAATTGGGAAGCCACAAACCAAGGATGATCTTTCAGTTCAATGATTTCGACTAGACGGCCATCTGGACTTGTACCGGAGAACACGAATCCTGCCTCTTCCATAGCTTGACGGTAGTGGTTATTGAATTCATAACGGTGACGGTGACGTTCATAAACAACCTCGTCATTATAAGCTTCGTATGCTTTAGTACCTTCGATAAGCTTACATGGATACAGACCAAGACGAAGTGTTCCGCCCAAATCTTCTACATCCTTCTGCTCAGGAAGAAGATCGATGATTGGATCAGGAGTATCCTCCTTAATTTCAGCTGAATGTGCTTCTGGCAATCCCAGGACGTTGCGTGCATACTCAATGGACGCCAACTGCATGCCTAAACAAATTCCGAAGAATGGTTTTTTTGTCGTGCGGGCAAATTCAGTCGCTGCAATTTTCCCTTCGATTCCACGATCTCCAAAACCTCCAGGTACAAGGATTCCATCTGCATCTTGAAGAAGTTCTGCAACATTTTCTTTAGTTACATCTTCGGAATTCACCCAGTCGATTTCAACATCTGCATCAAATGCGTAACCAGCATGCTTAAGTGCTTCCACTACAGAAAGATAAGCATCTTGCAATTCAACATATTTTCCGACTAAGGCGATTTTCGTTTTCTTTGATAAAGAAGTAACCTTTTTGACTAGTTCCTTCCAATCTTCCATATCCGCTTCGCCACAATCCAATTGCAAGTGATCACAAACGATTTGGTCCATATTTTGGGCTTGAAGCGCTAGAGGGATGGAGTAAAGTGTATCCGCATCAAGACATTCGATAACAGAATTTTTATCGATATCGCAGAATAAAGCGATTTTATCCTTCATATCTTGTGAAATCGGGCTTTCTGTACGTGCAACGATGATATTTGGCTGAATGCCAAGACTGCGTAATTCTTTTACACTATGCTGCGTCGGTTTTGTTTTCATTTCACCTGCAGCTTTGATGTAAGGAACCAATGTACAGTGGATATACATAACATTATTGATGCCGATATCACTCTTGATTTGGCGAATCGCTTCAAGGAATGGAAGAGACTCGATATCCCCTACAGTACCGCCAATTTCAGTGATGACTATGTCGGCATTCGTTTCATTGCCTGAACGGAAAACCCGTTCTTTGATTTCATTCGTGATATGGGGAATGACTTGAACCGTTCCACCTAGATAATCGCCACGGCGTTCTTTTCTCAGGACGGTTGAATAAATTCTGCCTGTAGTCACATTGCTGTGTTTACCAAGGTTGATATCGATGAAACGCTCATAGTGCCCCAAATCCAAATCCGTTTCAGCACCATCATCCGTTACAAACACTTCACCATGTTGATATGGACTCATCGTACCAGGATCCAAGTTGATATAAGGGTCAAACTTCTGGATCGTAACATTCAATCCCCTATTTTTTAATAATCTTCCTAAAGAAGCGGCCGTAATCCCTTTTCCCAAGGAAGAAACTACTCCACCTGTCACAAAAATATATTTTGTCATCTTATATCCTCCTAATAGAATGTTTTCTTCCAATTCAGTTCTTCACATCATTAGATCGGAACCTGAATCAAATCTTCCGCCACATGAGCGGTTAAAAGCTAAAAACCGTAACCAGTACAAACCATTAATCACTTAAAGGTCTTTAGTGAGAGTCATGCAGGATACATGAACAAGAATAAATTTCCTTAAATGACAGTTAACATAAATATGTTCTCTATAGTTTTTACAATTCTACGAGAAATCATTTTTAAAAATAAAAAAATGATGTCATTTATTCATTCCATCATTAAAAACAAAAACGCTCCGCTTACAAAAAAGTAAGGGAGCGATATAATTTAATCATTGTGTCCTTTTTTAAGGAGCCCAAAAATGATTCTACAAATTTCGCCTTAAAAAGTCAAGGGCGATTATTTATTTCTCATCCTCTTCATTCAAGTCATCCAAGTCATCTTCGTCTTCATCTTCGTCCTCATCATCTTCCAGGACAAATGCATCATCTTCGATTATTTCTTCTTCCAGGTCGTCGTCATCATCCACGTCATCATCCAAAAGCACTTCGTCGATGACTGGAGAACCTAGAATATCATCATCGTCGTCATCTTCATCCTCGTCCAGATCATCGATATCCTCTTCAAAGTCAAGGTCTTCGTCTTCAAGTTCATCGAAATCATCGATGACGACAGCAGCCTTTTTGGCTTTCTTTTTCTTTTTAGGTTTTACAACATGTACGACTTCTTCCTCGATTTGGTCAACCGGGTACCATGTTTTCAATCCCCAGCGGTTGTCTCCAAGTGAAGTGAAACGGCCATCCACATTTAAATCCGTATAGAATTGGGCAATCTTCTTTTCCACTTCCGCTTTGGATAAATGGTGCAGCGAAGCTAATTCACTAATTAAGTCTTTAAATGGAATCGGTTCATTTCTTTCAACTAACAAATCATATGCCATCTCTATTAAGGACATTTCCAATAATTGCTCTTTTGAGTATTGTTTTAAACTCAAATTCCGCACTTCCCTTCTCTATTCAAACACTGAATTCCGTGTTTTTTCACATAAAAAAATAATCTAAAACAGTAGTTCGATAAAATAACGACAATTCCTGCTAGACATATACTCCATTATAAACAATCTAAATGGGTTTATGCTAGTTCTATATGATACTTTCACAGATTTACCTTATTGTCTATCATTCACAGGAAACCAAAAGCTAAAGATCATTCCTTTTTTTCTTTTTCGATTTTTGACGATAGGCTGCCGTAAAAAAGACAACAGTCAGGATAAAAAAAGAAATGGCTCCCAATTGATGCTCATACAGCTCAAATAAAAAAATGATGGCAAGAATGTAACCTATGATCAACCCAATCATCTTCAGGTTCATTTTCTCAACTCCAATAGGGCTGATTCTTCATTTTTGCCCCTTTTCCGAATAATTATAAGGTAAAATCTTCATTTTGTTAAAAAAGACGGGAATTATTTAAAAAAGGGCCCCTAAACGTTCGGAGCCCCCTTCTAAGTTTACATATTTCTTCGATATTGACCGCCTACATCATATAACGCCCTCGTTATCTGACCCAGACTGGCCACCCTCACGCAGTTCATGAGCTCAGCAAAGATATTCTCCCCATTCATGGCTGCCAATTTCAGTTTAGTTAACGCTTCATCCGTGAACTCCTTATTTCTTTCCTGGAATGCCCGGAGATTTATGATTTGCCCTTCCTTTTCTTCCTTGGTTGCACGGGCAATTTCCATGCTGTTCACCGCTTCTTCGGAAGGAGGATTTGGATTCAAATACGTATTTACACCGATGATCGGCAATTCTCCCGTATGCTTTTTCATTTCGTAATGCATCGATTCATCCTGGATTTTCCCGCGCTGATATTGCGTTTCCATTGCACCCAGCACACCGCCACGATCATTGATGCGATCGAACTCTTGCAGGACGGCCTCTTCGACCAGATCCGTCAATTCCTCCACGATGAAGGCACCTTGCATCGGGTTTTCATTTTTTGAGAGACCATGCTCCTTCGTAATGATCATTTGGATGGCCATTGCCCGGCGCACGGATTCTTCTGTAGGCGTCGTGATGGCTTCATCGTACGCATTAGTATGCAGGGAATTACAGTTGTCCTGCAGTGCCATTAAAGCTTGAAGTGTCGTTCTGATATCATTAAAATCAATTTCTTGGGCATGAAGCGAGCGCCCGGAAGTCTGTATATGATATTTGAGCTTCTGGCTGCGGTCGTTCGCACCATATTTATCCCGCATGACTGTCGCCCAGATCCTTCTTGCCACCCTCCCGATCACCGTATATTCCGGGTCGAGCCCATTTGAGAAGAAGAACGACAAATTCGGGGCAAAGTCATCAATATTCATTCCGCGGCTTAAATAATATTCGATGTAAGTAAAGCCATTCGCTAATGTAAAAGCCAGCTGTGAAATTGGGTTGGCACCCGCTTCTGCAATGTGATAGCCAGAAATGGATACAGAGTAATAGTTCCTGACTTTCCGATCGATGAAATATGCTTGAATGTCGCCCATTAACCTTAGAGCAAATTCCGTAGAGAAGATGCATGTATTCTGGCCTTGATCCTCTTTCAGAATATCCGCCTGAACAGTTCCGCGTACCGTCTGAAGCGTATAAGCCTGCACTTCTTCAGCTTCGGCGTCTGTAAGGGGACGGCCTAGCTCTTCTTCTTTCCGTTGAATCTGCTGATCGACTGCCGTATTCATATACATGGCCAAAATGATTGGTGCCGGTCCATTGATGGTCATGGATACAGAGGTTGAGGGGTGGCAAAGATCAAAACCTGCATACAGCTTTTTCATGTCATCCAACGTGCAGATGCTGACTCCGCTTTCTCCTACCTTTCCATAGATATCAGGTCGGTGATCAGGGTCCTCGCCATATAAAGTTACAGAATCGAAAGCCGTGCTTAGCCGTTTAGCCGTATCATCCTTTGATAAATAATGAAAACGCTTGTTGGTACGGTCGGGCGATCCTTCACCGGCAAATTGCCGCTTCGGGTCTTCCCCTTCACGCTTGAATGGAAAGACTCCCGCTGTGTAAGGAAAGAAGCCCGGAACGTTCTCACGGAATACCCATCCCAAAATCTCTCCATAATCCACATATTTCGGCAGTGATACTCTCGGGATCATTAAACCTGATAAACTTTTCGTTTTCAGCTTTGTCACGATTTCTTTATCCCTTACTTTCGTTACAAACTGCTCTCCTGCATACTTTTCTTTTAAATCCATCCATCCAGAAAGGATTTTTTTAGATTCAGGTGATAAATTCGAGGCGGTTTCCTTTTTCAGTTTTTCTAAAGAAGCCACCATATCGCCGTTGTTATCATTTTCCTTAACTGCATCAATGGCTCCTTCAAGCTGGAAAAGCCTCCGGGCAATACGCACTTGTTCAGCGGCACGCTTATGATACGATCTGACCGTATCACTGATTTCACGTAAATAATACCGGCGGTCAGTTGGAATGATGACATTTTGCTTGTAAACATCCGCTTCTTTCGAAAAGGCCGTACTCCAAGCCGTTCCTGATTTTTCATTAAGCTTTTCAATCAGTGCAGCGAATAATGCATTGGTGCCTGGGTCATTGAATTGGGAAGCGATTGTACCGTATACTGGCATTTCAGATGGATCTTGATCAAAAAGCGTACGGCTTCTTTGGTATTGCTTTTGAACTTGATTTTTTGCATCTTCGGAACCTTTGCGCTCGTATTTGTTAATGACTATCAAGTCTGCATAATCAATCATATCGATTTTTTCAAGTTGCGAAGGAGCACCGAATTCACTCGTCATTACATACATGGATACATCGCATATTTCGGCAATTTCTGCATCACCCTGACCGATCCCGCTCGTTTCAACGATGATTAAATCGAAGCCTGCTGCCTTCACGACGGAAATGGCATCCTTTATCGCCAAAGACAGCTCACTTTTTGAATGGCGCGTGGCTAGGCTCCGCATATAAACACGCTCTGAAAAGATCGAATTCATTCTGATCCTGTCACCAAGAAGGGCACCGCCCGTTTTCTGTTTGGTCGGGTCTACAGATAGAATGGCGACTCTCTCGTCCGGAATTTCGTTAATGAACCTGCGTATCAATTCATCAGTCAATGAACTTTTTCCAGCTCCGCCAGTCCCCGTGATGCCCAGAACAGGAACCTTCTTTTCGGAAGTCTTGATCTGCTCAAAAAGACTCTCCACCGCTGCCGCTGATTCCTGTGAAACATCGAGTCTATTTTCGGCAAAGGTAATGAATTGGGCAATGGCATTCGTTCCCCCGGCAATCAATTCATCAAAACGTTCCTGTAAAGATGGTTTGACTGTCGAGAAATCACACTCCTCCATCAAAACGTTTATCATCCCTTGAAGCCCATATTCCCTCCCTTCATCAGGTGAAAAGATACGGGCAATCCCATAATCATGGAGTTCTTTAATTTCCCTAGGGATGATGACCCCGCCACCGCCGGCAAAAATCCGAATGTGCCCGGCTCCCTTTTCCATCAACAGGTCATACATATATTTAAAATATTCCACATGTCCGCCTTGGTAAGATGACATGGCTATGCCTTGGACATCTTCCTGGATGGCCGCATTCACGATTTCTTCCACCGAACGATTATGACCTAGGTGAATTACTTCCGCCCCGCTGGACTGAAGGATTCTCCTCATTATATTGATGGATGCATCATGTCCATCAAATAAACTCGAAGCTGTAACGAATCTAATATGGTTCTTCGGTTTATACACCTCAACTGTACTCATTTAGCTCCCCCTTATTGAAACTTATTTATATCAGTGCACTTTGGAACCCGATACATTTTGAATCAATAATTGCGTCTGCAGTTCAACATACTCTTGAAGCGTGTACTGTTTATGCAAAGCCCATCTTCTAAAACTCCACATCTGTCCCTGTACGAAAATGTTATGTGAAACAAGGCTTATTTGTTTTTCCGTTAATGATAGCTCCCCATTCTCAACACATTTCGTTATCACTTTTTCGAACATGCCCACCATCCGAAGTTCTTTATTCAGAACATATGGTAAAGCATCTTTCGTCAGGGCCTTCACTTCCTGATACATGACAAGCACTTCGTCCTGCATATCATCCATCACTTTATAAAAATAGGCGATTGTCAACTTCAAGCTTTCAAGTGTCCCATCACTCTGTTCTATTTCCTTCTGAAGCTTTTCCTGGACTTCATCATAAATAAAGTCACAAACGAGATATAATATATCTTCCTTGGTCCGGATATACTCGTATAATGTACCAATGCTAAAGCCTGCCGCTTTGGCAATTTCCCTGGTAGTCGTACGATGAAATCCCTTTTCTTTAAAAAGGGTCACCGCTCCTTTAATCATTTGAGTACGCCTTTTTTCAACCAGCCGCTCATCCTTTACAGATGCAAGAACCTCTCTTTTTTCCATTTCCAAACTCCTTTTGAAAGCCCATTATTCAACCATTGATATTCTGAAGAAATTGAAAAGGGAATTCCGGTAAAGGCAGAGCCTCATCGGAAAACCACAGTTTCAACCCTATTTAGTAACCATCCGTGAGATGACCAGCTTTTGAATTTCCTGTGTACCTTCGTAAATCTGGGTTATTTTCGCATCACGCATATACCGCTCCACTGGATAATCTTTTGTATATCCATAGCCCCCGAAAACCTGTACGGCCTCCGTCGTCACTTTCATTGCTGTATCTCCAGCAAAAAGTTTGGACATGGCCGACTCTTTCCCATAAGGAAGGCCCACTGATTCCAACCAGGCTGCCTGATAGGTTAATAGCCTTGAAGCCTCAACACCCGTTGCCATATCCGCCAATTTAAAACCGATTCCCTGCTGTGCAGAAATTGGCTTGCCGAATTGGACGCGCTCTTTTGCATAATCAACCGCGGCATCCAATGCACCTTGGGCTATCCCTACAGCCTGGGCTGCAATTCCATTACGGCCGCCATCAAGCGTCATCATCGCGATTTTAAAGCCTTCCCCTTCTTTTCCAAGGAGATTTTCTTTAGGAACACGGCACTCATCAAAGATGATTTCCGTAGTCGGTGATGAACGGATTCCAAGCTTCTTCTCTTTTTTACCAACACTGAAGCCCGGGAAGTCCTTTTCAATGATAAAAGCACTCGTTCCTTTTTGCTTCGATTCAGGATCCGTCAATGCAAAGACGACATATGTATCCGCAATCCCGCCGTTCGTAATGAAGATTTTGGAACCGCTGATAACATATTCATCACCCACAAGCTTTGCAGTCGTTCTCATCCCTCCGGCGTCTGAGCCTGAGCTAGGCTCAGTAAGGCCATATGCACCGATTTTTTCACCTTGTGCCATCGGGCGAAGGTATTTTTGTTTTTGTTCTTCAGTGCCAAACTTATATATTGGCCATCCTGCGAGCGAAGTATGGGCTGATAAAGTCACCCCAGTAGAAGCGCAAACGCGGGAAAGTTCCTCAACCGCTATGCAATACGCTAAGTAATCACTTCCAATTCCGCCGTATTCCTCAGGCCACGGAATCCCGGTCAATCCAAGTTCAGCCATTTTATCGAAGATTTCACGGTCGAATCGTTCTTCTTCATCCCTCTCGGCAGCAGTCGGAGCCACTTCATTCTGGGCAAAGTCGCGCACCATTTTCCTGATCATTTCATGTTCTTCCGTTAGTTTAAATTGCATGGCAATGCCTCCTAAATTTCTCGTAATTACAGACTTTTACTGATGACCATTCTCTGTATTTCGCTTGTACCCTCATAAATTTCAGTTACCTTTGCATCCCTGAAATATCGTTCGACCGGATAATCCGTTGTATATCCATAGCCCCCGAACACTTGGACTGCTTCTATCGCCACCTCAACGGCCGTCCTCGAAGCGAATAGCTTAGCCATTGCCGCCTCTTTACCGGACTTTAATCCCTGTGAGCGTAAAAACGCCGCACGATAGACGAGTAATCTTGAAGCTTCTATGCTCGTTGCCATTTCGGCCAGTTTGAAACCAATCCCTTGCTGTTCTGCAATGGGTTTTCCGAATTGCTCCCTGCTTTTTGCATATCGGACAGCATGTTCCATGGCTCCTTCTGCAATACCCAGCGCTTGAGCAGCAATCCCGATTCTTCCAGCATCCAAGTTGGCCATGGCGATCTTAAAACCTTCCCCTTCTTTGCCTAGGAGATTGGCTGCAGGGACTTTCATATCCTCGAACGTCACCTGTACGGTGCTCGAACCATGAAGGCCCATTTTACGTTCATCTTTACCGATGATTAAGCCCGGCGTCCCTTTTTCTACAATAAAAGCAGAGATTCCCTTGCTTCCCTTCTGTGGGTCGGTCGAGGCAAAAACAATGAACACATCCGCTTCCCCGCCATTGGTGATAAAAACCTTGGACCCATTTATTCGATATTGTCCGCCTTCCTTTACTGCCACTGCCTTCGATTTCAAACTCGCAGCATCGGAACCTGAGCTTTGCTCAGTCAAACAAAAGGCCCCTAAATTTTTACCAGCGGCTAACTTAGGCACATACTTTCGCTTCTGCTCTTCCGTTCCAAAATAAACGATTGGATTTGTGCCAACAGATGTATGAACGGACAGTATGACACCGAGAGTGGGACTTACTTTGGAAATCTCATTGATGGCAATGATATAAGACATGAAGTCCATACCCGCGCCACCGTATTCTTCTGAAATCGGAATTCCCATCAAACCAAGCTCACCCATTTTTTGCAGAATCGTTTTTGGAAACACGCCTGTTTCCATTGCCTCGATATGAGGAGTGATCTCATTCTCCGCAAAAGAGCTTACCATTTTCCGCATCATTTCATGTTCTTCGGTAAACTTGAAATCCATCCTTCATCCCTCCCTGGCTGCACATCTTTCCATGATTAGTTATATTCATAAAAGCCCCGTCCTGACTTCTTGCCTAACCACCCTGCCTTTACATATTTCCTTAACAGCGGACACGGTCGGTATTTATCGTCTCCCAGTCCTTGGTGAAGGGTTTCCATTATATACAAGCATGTATCCAGGCCGATGAAGTCAGCTAGCGTAAGCGGGCCCATCGGATGGTTCATGCCCAGTTTCATTACGTCATCGATCGCTTCTTTAGTAGCGACGCCCTCATAAAGTGTATAGATGGCCTCATTGATCATCGGCATCAAAATCCGATTCGCTACAAAACCTGGAAAATCATTGACTTCCACCGGTACCTTATTCAAGGATTCAGCCATCTTTTCAACCTCTTGATAAACTTCATCCGCTGTAGCAAGGCCGCGGATGACCTCAACCAGCTTCATGACTGGAACCGGGTTCATAAAGTGCATGCCTATTACCTTTTCCGGCCTTTTCGTGGCAGCGGCTATCTCGGTAATCGGTAGCGAAGAAGTATTGGATGCAAGAATGACGTGCCGGGGCGTGATTTCATCCAACTCGGCGAATATTCTTGTTTTTATTTCCATGTTTTCCACTGCCGCTTCAATCACCAAATCTACTGCAGCTGCATTTTTCAAATTCGTTGAGGAAGTAAGCCGGGAAAGGATTGCATCCTTCTCCTCGGATTCCATTTTCCCTTTTTCAACCTGCCGCGATAGGTTTTTGGCAATAGTCCCTAAACCCTTTTCTACATACTCATCTTTTAAATCGTGTAAAAGAACTTCATAACCGCTCATTGCACAGACCTGGGCAATGCCAGATCCCATCTGTCCCGCACCAATGACCATCACTTTTTGAATGCCCATGGGAATATCCCTCCTCATTTATCTATGAAACTATTATCCTTGCTTAGGCACTTCTATTAAAATGGCATCTCCCTGACCGCCGCCACTACAGATCGCTGCGATGCCCAATCCCCCTCCGCGGCGTTTCAGTTCATGCATCAGCGTAATGATGATGCGGGCACCACTTGCCCCGATTGGGTGACCTAATGCTACGGCCCCTCCGTTTACATTCACTTTTCCTGGCTCGATGTTGGCAATTTTCCCGCTGGCCAATGCAACCGCAGCAAATGCTTCATTCACTTCAAATAAATCAATTTCCTCTATCGATTTACCTGTCTTCTTCAGAAGTTCATTTATGACCAGACCTGGCGTTTTAGGGAAGTCCTTTGCTTCCACTGCCACTTCTGCATGAGCTAAAATATAGGCAAAAGGCGTTTTCCCTTCTTTTTCAGCACGTTCCTTACTCATCAATACGAGAGCACCCGCCCCGTCATTGACACCTGGTGCATTACCAGCCGTAATGGTCCCCTCATTATTGAAAGCTGGACCTAGTTTAGCCAACTTTCCGGCAGATGTATCTTTTCTTGGGGCTTCATCATGTTCGATGGTAATTGGTTCGCCTTTTCGGACCGGCACTTGTACGGAAATGATTTCTTCTGCAAGAATTCCGCCATCGATTGCTTTTATCGCTTTTTGGTGACTCTCATAAGCCCAGTTATCTTGTTCCTCACGGGTGATTTCAAGATCCTCGGCTGTACTGTTACCGTAAGTCCCCATATGGACGCCCGTAAAACTGCAGCTAAGTCCATCCGATATCATCGTATCCTTCAGTTCCCCATCACCCATCCTTAGGCCCCACCTTGCTTTTGGAAGGATATAAGGTGCATTGCTCATCGATTCCATTCCGCCGGCAACAATGATTTCTTCTTCACCTAAGCGAATGATCTGATCAGCCAATGTGACACTGCGAAGTCCTGATGCGCATACTTTATTAATGGTTTCCGTTTTCACTTCCCAAGGTAATCCAGCATGACGGGCTGCCTGGCGGGACGGTATTTGGCCTTGGCCTGCTTGAAGCACATTCCCCATGATGACCTCGTCCACTTGGCTTCCTTCAATCCCTGCCCGAACAAGTGCCTCTTTGATTGCTATTCCACCAAGTTGTGATGCCGTCAAACTGCTAAGACCACCGCCGAATTTACCAAAAGGTGTTCTCACACCGCTAATAATCACTGTTTTCGCCATCATTATTTCCCCCTATAAGTAACATTGATTGAACGCTCGCTCAATTTGGAGTTAAAAAAATAGTGTTGTAAGCGCTTAATATTATATTATATTACACATTTTTCTCAAAAATGAAAATATTTAGTTTATAAATATTTGAAAATATTGCCTGCTTCCATTTGAATCTCATTTAGAGGAAGCAGGCAATTCCATTTAAAATTAAGAGGCAATCGATTTATTTTCACCAATGACCGCTTTTTCGAGTAGTTCAGCTACATCATACGTTTTAACATTTTCCTCAACTTCTTTTGCCTTCGTCCCATCAGATAGCATGGTCAGGCAATAAGGACATCCTGAGCTGATCACTGTTGGACTGACGGCCAGCGCCTGTTCGGTACGGGCGACATTAATGCGGTTTCCAGTTTCTTCCTCCATCCACATCAAACCGCCTCCAGCTCCGCAGCACATACCCTTCTCACGGTTACGCTCCATCTCAATAAGTTTCACTCCATCAATGGATTGTAAGATTTCACGCGGCGGGCTGTAAACTTCATTGTACCTTCCCAAGTAACAGGAATCGTGGAATGTAATCGTCTCATTCACCGGATACTGCGGCACCAGCCTGCCTTCACTGACAAGTTTGGCCAACAGCTCAGTATGGTGATACACTTCCGCTTCCAAGCCAAAATCCGGATACTCATTCTTAAAGATATTGTATGCATGCGGATCGATCGTCACGATTTTCGTTATTTCATTCTTTTGGAATTCTTCTATATTTTTCATGGCAAGTTCCTGAAAAACAAACTCATTACCCAATCGACGTGGAGTATCCCCTGAGTTTTTCTCCTTATTTCCGAGAATTGCAAATGTGACGCCCGCTTCATTCAATAATTTAGCAAAGGAAAGGGCAATCTTCTGGCTTCGGTTATCGTATGACCCCATTGAACCCACCCAAAATAAATACTCGAATTCTTCGTCTGCCTTTTTTAATTCCTTCACGGTTGGGACGCTGACATCTTCCCGAAGGCTCCGCCAATCTTCTCTCTCTTTACGGTTCAATCCCCACGGGTTCCCTTGACGCTCGATATTCGTCATGGCACGCTGTGCATCGGGATCAAGTCTGCCCTCAGTAAGCACTAGATAACGGCGCATATCAATGATTTTGTCGACATGTTCATTCATTACCGGGCATTGATCTTCACAGTTCCGGCATGTGGTGCAAGCCCAAAGTTCTTCTTCCGTAATGACTTCGCCAATCAGGCTCGGACTGTATGCTTCAGTTGCTGCAGCTGATTCCTGCACCCCCTGCGCGGCACCAGCCAGAGCGATCTTATTTCCCTTCGTATTTCCAAAAACAAAAGATGGCACCCATGGCTGCTTCGTTGTAACGGCAGCGCCTGTATTAGTTAAATGGTCACGCATCTTGATTATGATATCCATCGGGGACAGCATTTTCCCAGTACCTGTGGCTGGGCACATATTCGTACAGCGACCGCACTCCACACAGGCATAGAGGTCCACCATTTGATATTGCGTCAAGTCCTCGATATATTTGGCACCGTAATATTGATTGCCTTCTTTGTCGAGAATCTCTTCTTCCAAATCAACCGGTTTCAATTTCCCCGGATTGTCCAGGCGATTAAGGAATACATTTATTGGACCGGCAATCAAATGAGCGTGCTTAGATTGCGGGATATAAACAAGGAAAGATAATATGATCAGTAAATGCAGCCACCAAGCTACATAAAAAACGACGGTTGCCGCTGTTGTCCCCATCCAGCCGAATAGAAATGCAATGCTCGATGCGACAGGCTCTGACCAGGTTGCATCGTGTCCATGCCAGATCATTCCCATTCCATTCCCCAGTAATACGGTGATCATGATACCGGTAATGAAGATGACAACCAAACCTGCTTTGAAATCCCTTTTCAAGCGAACAAGCTTTTCGACATAACGGCGGTATGCCGCCCATAGGATTGCAACAAGAACGGTAAGCGTCACAATTTCCTGGAAGAAAGTAAAGGCCGGATAAACAGGGCCGAACGGTAAATGCCACCCCGGCCTTAAGCCTTTAACGAAAAAATCAAGTGCACCAAATTGCACTAATATGAAACCATAAAATAACAAGGCATGAATGATCCCGCTCTTTTTATCTTTAAAGAGCTTCTTCTGTCCAAATACATACACCCCTATTTTGACAAGACGATCTTTCACACGGTTATCGAATTCCACTTTTTTGCCAAGTTTTATATAAGCAATACGAGTCTTTATCAAATAGATAAACAAACCGGCGGCGTAAGCGGTTACAAACAGGAATGCAACTAAGTTGATCCATAGTAAACCATTCATTTCCATGCAGTCTTTCCCCCTCTTTAGTAAATTGCAAAATGCCAGGTACCATTATGGGAAATTTGGCATTTTTCTGAAATTTGATTAATTCCATTATATAATGAATGAGCATTCAGTCAACTTTTTTCTTTTAAAAACCATTTAATTTTTCTGCCCCTTAATTATATAATTCGACAAATCCATGCATTACCCTTCCGCATTCAAAAAAAATGAAGACCCTTTCCCCCTTTTTAATGGTTACTGACAGGGAATTAGAGCCAAACTAAATATAATCATTTAGGGGGGATTTTTTTTGAAGATAATCACCACGATTGCCTCTATATTTTTATTGATCTTCTCTTGGTGCTGGGTTGATCTTAAGGTAGGGCATAGCCGTTATTCGAAGCACGCAACCAACATTAAATATCCGCCTCGGAATAGCGAAATAACTGTATTCACATCAGGGAAAATCCTGTTTGAAGATTATATCAAGGAAGTCAGGCAAGCTCAGGATTCCATCCATATCCTTTTTTATATAGTAAAAAACGATAAATTCAGCAAGGACTTTTTGAAGTTACTGCAGTCAAAAGCGGAAGAGGGCGTGGAAGTGCGGCTTTTAGTCGATTGGATAGGGAGTAAAAAAATGTCCCGCCAAACCATTCAGGAGCTGACTGAAAGCGGCGTTCATTTTTCTTTCAGCTTTAAACCGAAACTCCCCTTCCTTTTCTATACCATACAAAAAAGAAATCACCGTAAGATCTCGGTGATAGATGGAAAGATCGGCTATCTTGGCGGCTTTAATATCGGTAAGGAGTATATAAACCAAGGGGAGAAGCTGAACCCATGGAGGGATTACCATTTAAAAATGACCGGGGAAGGTGTAAAGGACCTTCAGGAAGTCTTCCTCTCGGATTGGTTCTATGATACAAACGAGGATTACAGAGGAACGCCTGCCTATTTTCCGACATTGACTCCCGGGACGCAGGCCCATCAGTTTGTCGTCTCGAATGGCAGTGATCTTGAACAGTCACTGACACACATGATTCGTCAAGCGACTAAAAAAATCATTATCGGGACTCCATACTTCATTCCCAGTGAAACTTTATTTCAGGAATTGAGGGATGCCCTTGCACGCAATGTTTCCGTTACGGTCATCGTACCTGAAATTTCAGACCACGCCCTTGTAAAAGAAGCTTCTTTTCCCTATTTTCGGGTACTAATAAAAGACGGGGCGGAAATCATGCAATTTCAAAGAGGGTTCTACCATTCTAAAGTGATGCTGATCGATGATATAATGTGTGATATCGGTACGGCTAATTTTGATAAACGCAGTTGTTTTTTAAACAGTGAAATGAACTGCACCGTATTTGACCGGACATTTATAAAAGATGTAGAAAAGGAATTGGCAGTGGACCTGGCCGAATCCAAACCGCTGAACGGGGACGCTCTTTCCAGCATGAATGTAGTCCG
Organism: Peribacillus sp. S4; assembly: GCF_046715815.1. Lineage (NCBI taxonomy): Bacteria > Bacillati > Bacillota > Bacilli > Caryophanales > Bacillaceae > Peribacillus > Peribacillus sp. S4. Next base: position 5,435,304 of record NZ_CP175708.1, read on the forward strand.
TTCAGCAAAAGAATCGCTGGCTTCCATCCTTTCTCCTTTTCTTTGACAACCCTTTGCTCAAGGAGAAAAATATAATGAAAATAAGATTTGGGTTCGTATCCAATGCCACCTGTTTATGGGAGGCTTCTCCGGCTAAGACACTTACTTTCAAGCGATATAGCACACTTGGCGCAGAAAAAGGAATGGAAAAGCTTCTGGATGTGACAAGGCAGAACATTGAAAATACCTTAAGGGTCCTTCAATATAACACGGCACACCAAATAGAAGTATACCGGATGTCCAGTTCCATTGTTCCTTTAGCGACACATCCCGAAATCGAATGGGATTTCGTCACTCCTTTTGAAAAAGAGTGGAAACAGCTTGGCGATTGGGCAACTGCACACAAGATGAGGCTCAGCTTTCATCCCAATCAGTTTACGCTGTTCACCAGCCCTAAGCCCGAGATCACACAAAATGCAGTGAAAGATATGGAGTTCCATTATAAAATGCTTGATGCAATGGGCATTGCGGACACCTCTTTCATCAATATCCATGTCGGTGGGGCCTATGGCGATAAAGAGTCCGCCCTTGTAAGGGTTCATGACAACCTTAAATCGCTGCCTATGCACATCAAGGAAAGAATGACTTTGGAGAATGATGATAAAACTTATACAGCATCTGAAACCCTCGGCGTATGTAAAAGGGAGGGAACTCCGCTTGTATTCGATTATCACCATCATCTCGCTAACCCTTCAGATGAGCCTCTTAACGAGCTGCTCACCGAGGTGTTCACCACTTGGAATCAAGCAGGGGCGGTACCAAAGATCCATATTTCATCCCCAAAATCGGCAGGTGAATTTCGCTCGCATGCAGATTATATCGATTTGGACTTCATCATGCCCCTTTTTAAAGTGCTTAAGGATCTTGGACAGGACGCGGATTTCATGATCGAGGCCAAGATGAAGGATCGGGCAATGTTGCAGCTGATTGAAGATATGGCTAAGATTCGAGGTGTAAAAAGGGTGAGCGGCGGAGCCATTGAGTGCTAAATAACCTAAAAAAAGCGGCTGTTTCGTTTGAAACAGCCGCTTTTTTCCATTACATTTTTTCCGGTGCCGAAACCCCGATGATGGCCAATGCATTCTTTAACGTAATTTGGACGGATTTGACCAGTCCAAGACGAGCCTTACTTCTTTCCATTTCTTCAACATCCAGAACCTTATCTGCATTGTAGAAACTGTGGAATGTAGAGGCCAGGTCGAATATATAGTTCGTCATACGGTGAGGCATCCGTTTTTCGGCTGCTTCCGCTATTGCCTGCGGGAATTCTCCTAATTTCTTCAAAAGCTCCACTTCTTTTTCAGTAGATAGGGCAGAGAAATCAGTGACTCCTTCATAGCTGATCCCTTGTTCCACACCTTGGCGCAAAATGCTGGAAATACGGGCGTGGGCATACTGTGCATAATAAACCGGGTTTTCATTGGATTGTGAGACCGCAAGATCCAAATCAAAGTCCATATGGGTATCCGCACTTCTCATTGCAAAGAAATAACGTGTTGCATCCAGACCCACTTCATCAATCAGGTCACGCATCGTAACTGCTTTACCGGTACGTTTACTCATCTTCATTTTCTCGCCATCCTTGTACAGGTGGACAAGCTGGATGATTTCCACTTCAAGCTGCTCGCGGTTGTACCCTAATGCTTCGATCGCCGCTTTCATACGAGGGATATAGCCGTGGTGATCTGCACCCCAGATATTGATCAGCGTTTCAAAGCCGCGTTCCAATTTATTACGGTGATAGGCAATATCCGGTGTCAAATATGTGTAAGACCCATCCTGCTTAATAAGCACCCGGTCTTTATCATCGCCTAATTCCGTAGAGCGGAACCATGTAGCCCCATCTTCCTCGTAAACATGGCCCCTTTCCCTCAACACTTTAAGTGCTTCATCAATTTTACCGTCTTGATAGAGGGATGTCTCGGAGTACCATACATCAAATCCGACACGGAAATTACCCAAGTCCGTTTTCAGTTTTTCCATTTCATATTTCAAGCCGTACTCACGGAAAAATTCAAAACGTTCCTTCTCATCGGCATTTACATATTTATCCCCATACTCACTTGCAAGCGTCTTACCGATGCCAATGATATCTTCGCCATGATAACCGCCCTCAGGCATATCCTTTTCGAGTCCAAGTGCCTGGAAATAACGGGCTTCTATGGAAATGGCCAAATTATTGATTTGGTTACCTGCATCATTGATATAGTATTCACGTGAAACATCATAACCTGCTTTAGCTAGGATATTACATAGCGTATCGCCTACTGCTGCACCACGGGCATGACCAAGATGGAGATCACCGGTCGGGTTCGCGGAAACGAACTCCACTTGGATTTTTTCGCCTTTACCAAAGTCACTTTCCCCATATGCTTCATCCACTTTCAAAATGACAGGAACCAGTTCTGTCAAATAAGCATTATCCATGTAGAAATTGATAAAACCCGGTCCTGCAATTTCAATTTTTTCGATGGATGCTTTTGAATTGTCAAAGTTTTCGATGATTGCCTCTGCTATCATCTTTGGCGCTTTCTTTGCAATCTTCGTTAATTGCATGGCCATATTCGTGGAATAATCTCCGTGTGTCTTATCTCTTGGCAGCTCCAATACAACATTCGGAATTTGCTCTTCCGTTGCTAAACCGGCTTTAATGACTGCCGCTTTAATCTCTTCTTTCAGTTTTTCCTGTACCTCTTTTACTATATTCATGCGTTATGCTTCCTCCTTGTAGGAAATAGTCATCTCATATTGACCGGGTTCGCTTCCCTGCATATGTAACGTATATTTAAGGACAAGTTTCCCTTGTTTGGCCTGCTCATCCCATTGATGAGAGATCTTCTTCGCGGTCGTCCGTAATCCTAACCTGCCATATATACTTTCGTAATGCCCATTTGTCGCTTCCTGCAGGCGGAAAAGCTGCCTCATTTTAATGGCACCGTTTCTAAGCAGGATCGTTTCATCCGGTTTGTGCTTGATGGTCGTTTGTGTTTGACCGGTTTCATTTTCCTCTTTATATTGCAAATATAAATCTGCACCTTTATACATTTTTGTACCAAATGTGACCAGCTCATACGTTTCCGTTTCTGAACCGTGCTTGATTTTTGTCTGTAAAGTCACTTTAATAGCATGCTTATCTATATCATGAAGAGTCAAAGCTACACTTCCTTCATCATGTCGTTCTTAACTTTATAAGTATAAATATTCTTCAAGGAAGTTTCAACTTGGAGCGGAAAATAAAGTGTTAAACCAAAAGTGTGCTGTCGAAATCAAGTTGTTGCAATCCATTTGATTTTAACGCAATAATGACTCATTGGGCGGAATTATTCAAAAAGAGCCCTTAATTCTATCCACGGATAAAAAAAGACCATTCCCGCTAAAAAAACAGGAACAGTCAAGTCTTCCATCATTAACCCTTTTGAACCCACCCTAGAATCATTTCGCGAATCAGCTTGCTCGCCGTATTCGCAGTTTGCTCGGATGGATCATAGATTGGTGCGACTTCTACTAAATCGCAGCCGACCACATTTATTTCAGACCGTGCTATCTCATGAATCGAAGCTAAAAGCTCTTTGGAAGTGATGCCTCCACAATCAACGGTGCCTGTTCCCGGCGCGTGCGCAGGGTCAAGAACATCGATGTCGATCGTCACATATACAGGACGGCCAGCTAACTGCGGCAGTACTTCTTTCAAAGGTTCAAGAACTTCAAATTTAGAGATGTGCATGCCATTTTCTTTTGCCCATTGGAATTCTTCCTTCAAACCGGAACGAATGCCGAAAGAGTATACATTTTTCGGGCCGATAAGTTCTGCGGATTTACGGATGATGGACGCATGGGAAAGCGGCTCTCCCTCATAATCCTCACGTAAATCTGTATGGGCATCCATATGGATGATGGCCATATCGGGATACTTTTTGAACATGGCTTTGATGACAGGCCATGTGACAAGATGTTCCCCTCCCATACCCATTGGGAACTTACCTGCATCCAACAAGCTGTCGACAAATTTTTCAATCATATCGATACTGCGCTGCGGATTGCCGAATGGTAATGGAATGTCCCCGGCATCAAAGAATTTAACTTCCTCTAATTCACGATCTAAATACGGGCTGTACTCTTCCAAACCAATCGAAACTTCACGAATCCGGGTAGGGCCGAAGCGAGATCCCGGACGGAAACTTACCGTCCAGTCCATCGGCATGCCGTATAGCACAGCTTCAGATTCCTCAAAAACAGGGTGGCTTTTAATGAATACATTGCCTGAATAGGCTTCATCGAATTTCATGGTCCATGCCTCCCTTACTTCACTAAATCTTGAACGAATTTAGGCAGAACGAAAGCTGCTTTATGAAGTTCTTTTGTATAATATTTAGTTTCCATTTCATGGAAACGATCTTCAGTCACTTCTAATGGATTATATTTTTTCGATCCGATCGTGAACGCCCAAAGGCCGCTTGGATACGTCGGGATATTCGCTAAATACAGGCTCGTGATTGGGAATATCTCTTTCACATCACGTTGTACATCGCGAATTAAGTCCGCTTTAAACCAAGGGTTGTCGGATTGTGCCACAAAAATCCCGTCTTCTTTCAAAGCTTTGGAAATCCCGGCATAAAAACCTTTTGTGAATAAATTGACAGCAGGTCCGACAGGTTCAGTTGAATCAACCATGATCACGTCATATTCATTTTCACTTTTGGCGATGTGCATGAAGCCATCCCCAACTTGTACGTCTACACGCGGATCTTCAAGCATGCCTGCAATTTCCGGCAGGTATTTCTTTGAGTATTCGATGACTTTCCCATCGATATCCACCAATGTAGCTTTTTTTACGCTTGGGTGTTTAAGGATTTCACGGATGACTCCTCCGTCCCCTCCACCTACAACCAAAACGTTTTCTGGATTAGGATGGGTAAATAAAGGAACATGGGCTACCATTTCATGGTAAACGAATTCATCGCGCTGTGAAGTCATTACCATGTCATCCAGCAATAGCATATTGCCCCACTCTTCCGTTTCAATCATATCAAGCTTTTGAAACTCAGTTTGCTCCGTATGTAAAGTACGATTCACTTTCATCGTAATACCAAAGTTCTCTGTTTGTTTTTCAGTAAACCAAATGCTCATTTATTAACGCTCCTTTTCCATTTCATATTGTCAGTCACCTTATAGGTTCCCCAAAATCGGTATAGTCATTAGCTAGAAAAATTATAGACGAATCTAGCAGAATTGCAAGATAAATTTCTTAAATGCAGTTCTTATGTTTAAAATTTTCTTTTTTTTCCATAATAGTAATAGATACTAGATTCTTACCCGATAAGAGAGGTGAAAGCAATGGAATTGATTCCAAGCGAACGATTTAAAAGGACAACTAAATATGTACGGGCCTTCATTATCCTTGCCGCAATCGGGCTGACAATACTCTTTGTATTGCTTCTCTCTTTACTGATTTACGCAAAAATATTAGGTCCGCCTCCTTTGGTCGTGCCGCAGTCCACTCTCTATTACAGTGATGATGGAAATGTGATCGGTGAAACAGATAATGGCCAGAAGCGTTATTGGGCCGGAATGGAGTCGATTTCACCACAGCTCATCAAAGCGACTGTCGCCGTTGAAGACCGCCAATTTTACACTCATTATGGATTTGATATAAAGCGGATCGGCGGTGCCATCCTTGCCGATATTAAGGCAATGTCCAAGGTGCAGGGTGCAAGCACCATTACCCAACAGTATGCCCGGAACCTGTTTCTTGGGCATGACAAAACATGGTCGCGTAAACTTAATGAGGCCTTTTATACGATACGCTTAGAAATGAACTACTCCAAAAAGGAAATTCTAGAAGGCTATTTAAATACGATTTACTATGGCCATGGCGCATATGGAGCCCAAGCTGCAAGTCAATATTACTTTGGCAAGGATGCCAAGGATTTGACTCTTCCTGAAGCGAGCATGCTGGCCGGAATACCAAAAGGGCCGTCAAACTATTCTCCATTGGATAACTTTGAAAAAGCGAAATCAAGGCAGAAAGTTGTCCTGCAATCCATGAAAAGCAAAAACTACGTTTCAGAAAAGGATATCGCGGAAGCTCTGCGAACATCCCTTACATTAAAAGGGGAACACGGAACGGTCACCAAGAAGACCGCTCCCTATTTCCAGGATGCCGTCAAGCAGGCTTTAAAATCTCAGCTTCATTTAGATGACCGGACGATCGAGCTCGGCGGCCTTAAGGTGTATACGACACTGGACGAAACCCAGCAGGATGCTGCTGAAGAGGTCCTTTCCAATACCATACCCAAGTCTTCAGGCATTCAAGCCTCGATAGTGGCAATGGATCCGGATACCGGGGAGGTCCGTGCGCTGGTCGGCGGTAAAGATTATTCCGAGTCTCCATTCAATCGGGCCACCCAGGCCGTTCGCCAGCCTGGGTCAACCATGAAGCCATTGCTATACTATTCAGCGCTGGAGAATGGTTTCACACCGTCCACCACCTTGAAAAGCGAGACAACTACCTTTTCTTTCGATGATGGTCACTCATCTTACACACCGCATAATTATAACCATCAGTATGCGGAAGGCGAAATCACGATGGCTCAGGCCATTGCTCTTTCCGATAATATCTTTGCCGTAAAAACGCATTTGTTCCTTGGGGAACAGTCATTGGTCGATACGGCGCGCCGATTCGGAATTACGGCAAAGATGGATGCGGTCCCTTCCCTGGCACTCGGTACGTCAGGTGTTAGGGCGATTGAAATGGTGAACGCATACAGCATTCTGGCTAATGGCGGCAAGAAGGTTGAACCCATGTTTATCAAAAAGGTGGAAAATCAAAAAGGTGAAGTGATTTTTGATGAAAAGGAGAAACCCAAACAGATTCTGGATAAGGACAAGGCATTTGTCATGACCCAGATGCTTACAGGTGTTTTCGATGAAACGTTAAATGGCTATACGAAAGTGACCGGCAGCACCATCAGTTCCCAGCTGACCCGCCCATATGCCGGCAAATCAGGCTCCACCCCGACGGATAGCTGGATGATCGGTTACACACCGGAGCTCGTAGCAGGAGTATGGACTGGATATGACCAAGGCAAAAAAATCGAGATCCCTGCTGAAAAAGGCTATGCAAAGAAAATCTGGGCTTCCTATATGGAAAAGGGTCTAAAAGGTAAACCGGCAAAATCATTTAAGGAAACCGAAAACGTAATCGGGGTAAACGTGAATCCCGTAAGCGGAAAATTGGCCACAAAGGATTGTCCCGTCTCAAGAATGACTTATTATGTTAAAGGAACCGAGCCTGTTGAATACTGTGCCGAGCACTTTAAGGGCGGGAATCCGAAACATGCCCCAAAAGAAGAAGAACTTAAAAAGGCCCCTTGGTACAAGAAAATCTTAAAACCTTGGGGATAACGAAAAACCCCCGAAGCCTGCAGAGGCTTCGGGGGTTTTTCTGTCCTAGTTCCACAGTGACTAAACTGCTGTCTTTAAGTTTACTGATTTTATCGCTTTCCTACAAGTGCATTTTTCACTAAACTTAACATTTCATCCATCAAACGAGATTCAAACCGTCAATGACTCCTTCAGCTGATTTGAAGAACGCTCCCACATTCCCGCATCATGGTTTTTCAGGAAGTCTGCGAGTACACGTTTTGATTTATCGTCCATTTCCTCAACGATGATCTTTCGTTTTAGCGATTTATCCATCCGGTTAACATGCTCCGGGAGCGATTTGTAACCGCGTCTAATTGATCTGTCGACCGTCATTTCACATGCTGTCACACCTGCATAGTGCGGACCATTTTGAGTGGCTTCAATGGTCACCCAAACAAGCCAGTAGGGTTTGGCATTCGGGACTTCCTCTTTAGTCTTTAAGAACTTGATCCCTTTTTCCACTGCACTCCTTGCATGCATCGCTCCGATATCGACTTCTGCTTCACCCGCATCCACATCGATGATGACCGGGGAAATATTATCGAGCGTTAATACCCCTGCCCCATATCCGCCATGGCCTTCTGTTGGGTCGTTTTTTATAATATTGAAGCCTACCTTTTTCTTTGGTTGTTCTTCCATTGTTCATATCCCCCTTTATTGTTTGTCATTCCTTATTATTGGTTAAAAAAACAAAAGTGAAAAAAATTGACTCAAGGTGTCTCTTACAAATTCTCTACCAGTATCCAAAATCGGGCTTATTGTATATTGACTCAGCGGTGTGATGATCAGAATCAAAAAAATAAGGGAGCCATATTGTTCATACTGGGTCATTTTTGCCCGCAAGTCTGCTGAAACAAGATCCTGAACGATCCTATAACCATCGAGAGGCGGCAGCGGTAACAGATTAAATACAAATAAAAGGACATTTAAATTTATGAGTATATTTAAGAAGGGCTCGACGAAAAACGGTAACTCGGGTCCAACGCCTGCCGCCAGCAACCCGTAAAAAATCAAATACCCCAAAATTGCAACAAGCAAATTGCTGAACGGACCGGCAAAAGAGACGAGCACTCCTGCCAATTTTGGATTCTTGAAATGAAAACGATTGACCGGTACGGGTCTCGCCCAACCAAATCCGGCTATCAATATCAACAGAGTTCCGATCGGATCCAAATGTGAAATCGGATTCAACGTGACTCTCCCTTCATTCTTTGCTGTCGGGTCACCGAACTTATAGGCCACATACGCATGGGAAAATTCATGAACCGTAAATGCGATCAACAGTGACACAATGACATATGGAAGCTTTTCCAAAGGATAAACCAAAAACCGTTCTATTTGCTCCAAGAATTGCATCGATAGCTTCTCCCCCAATGTTTAATACCGTTAGTATACATCAAAAGCTCAAGAAGTGAAAAAACTCTGACTTCCGTGTCTTGCAATTCTTTTTCCATTGTGAAACACTACAAGATAAGAGAGGAAGGGGGGAAAAGAGATGCCATATGTAACAGTCAAAATGCTTGAAGGCCGTACAGACGAACAAAAAAAGGCTTTAGTCGAAAAGGTGACTGCAGCCGTGACGGAAACAACTGGAGCACCAGCTGAAGCCGTGACGATTTTCATTGAAGAAATGTCAAAAAACCACTTAGCCGTAGCCGGTGTCCGTAAAAGCGATCTATAAGATTTACATAATGGGGAAAAGCTAAGCCATCAATTCGGCTTAGCTTTTGTTTTTAACTGCTCAATATATTCATATGCCTCATCAATTTCTTCAAGGGTATATTTTTGTTTGCTTTTCAGCGTAAAAATCTTCTCGGTGACTTCCTCTTTTTCAAGCGTGTCGAAGTATAATACCGTTGAAACCAGCTCCAAAAACCTGGCATTCTGTTCGTTCATATCCTGTAAGCATGCCTCAAGTGCCGGCATCTCCACTTCCTGTATGGATAGGAAATCCTGGCCGGCATCCGTTATCGAATAACAATATTGATAATAGCCTGCTTTTTTTTCCCTTACTTCATTCAAGTAGCCCATTTCGCAGAGCTCTTCAATCCGTAAGGTCAACTCCTCCGAATACGGTCCATAAAAGTGAAATTGAAACTTTTCATGAAATGGGAAGGACAGCTTCTTCGCGATATAAACGATTTTTTGTAATTTTTTTCGACCCGAGATTTCACCGGCAGTAGAAATTGCATTGATAATGTTTGCATGATCCTTAAACAAGGCCCGTCACTCCTCACCAAAAATGTACCACTTTAATCCGATAGCTCCAAAAGCTTGCGGATCTGTTTTTTAATATTTTTCTTCGTAGATTCATCACGCAATAAATCCGCTGGATAATACAACTTATGATCCGTTCTTCTTTTCCCTGAAATTGCATCGACAATTTCGGATTCACGTGATAATTCACGAATTTCGCCATTATTTTTAAGCAAGTGAATCGGAAGTCTCTCCTCTTCCTCACCCGGCCGGTAAAAATCATACGGCAGATCTGATGAGGAATCGACGACAAGATAATAATCCGGATCGATGCCTGCCTTCTTGAATAGCGTCCTTAATTCCATCAATCTGTTCATTTGACTGTTCGACGGATGGAATTCCACATATTTAAATAGTTTACGGTTAACGAAGCGAGTGCATAAATCTTTTAAAATCGCATCGTTTTCCTCTTCCCATGCTTCGAAATAATAGAGCATCACTGATTCATCCATTTTCAAATAGTCCGTTAAAGTCACTTCTCCCTTGAACAATGAATAAAAATGGTGCGGTTCTTGGGCAAACTCATAACCGGATTCATATAAATGTTTCGCCCTATGTAGGATCTTGGTAAGTATGACCTCCGCACTTCTCGTAACTGGATGGAAATAAACCTGCCAATACATTTGGTAGCGACTCATGATATAATCCTCAACCGCATGCATCCCGCTCTGCTTTATGACGGCATGTTCTTCCCTTGGCCTCATCACACGCAAAAGCCTTTCCATATCGAAATGTCCATAACTCACGCCAGTGAAATAAGCATCGCGCTGTAAATAGTCCATTCTATCAGCATCGATCTGACTTGAAATCAGGCTGACTACTAATTTGCCTTTATAGGTTTTCGCGATGACTTCTGCCACTTTTTTTGGAAAATCACGCCCAACTCTAAGGAGGATCTTATTCACTTCCGTATCGCCGACGATTATCTGCTGCGTGAATTGCTCATGATCCAGATCAAACACTTTTTCAAAAGAATGAGAGAAAGGACCATGACCCAAATCATGCAGGAGGGCTGCGCACAAGGATAGTAACCGCTCCTCTGGTTTCCATTCCGGTCTGCCCTCGAAAACATCATCCACGATTCTCCGGACAATCTCGTATACTCCAAGCGAATGGCTAAGCCGACTATGTTCCGCACCATGAAAGGTTAAATAAGTCGTTCCCAGCTGTTTGATCCTACGAAGCCGCTGGAATTCCTTCGTCCCTATTAAATCCCATATAACCCGGTCACGAACATGTATATATCGGTGCACCGGATCCTTGAATACTTTTTCTTCTTGTAATTTTTCGCCGGAATATCCCATGAACTACCCTCTTTTTCATAATCTCGATGCACTCATTATAGCGTGTTTTGACAAAAAACCCTAACTTCCACCTCGCTAGTAAGAGGGGGCATTTTTTAAGAAAACGGAAGTTCCAGTCTGGTTTTGTCTCGAAAATAAGGAAATAAAAAATCACCGCAGTGTGTCGAATCTGGGTGATGATTACTGGTTCCATATATCATAAGAAACAATCCACTCTACCTATATATCATGGATCCTACTTTAGTTTTTTATTGATTTTATCTAGTAACTCGTCTTCTGTCAGTGCAGCAACCGGACGGTTATTGACAAAGGCAAAAGACTTCTTTCTGCCAGGACCGCAGTAGGATTGGCAGCCCACTTCAATTTTCGCGTCGGGATCAAGCTTTTCAAGACGCGGGATCAATGTTTTTATGTTTACCGCCAAGCAGTCATCGCACACTCTGAATTCATTGGACATCCTCCGGTCACCATCCTTTCCATGACAAACTGTATTTCATCCATTTATATGACTAAAAGGTATTTTACCGTTTCTACTTATGAATATCAAGAGGGCTGAATGATGTGAAAAATGATGTAATTAATCAAAAAACTAGTATCCTTTTAACCTTTTTGTATAAAAAATCCATATTTTGTCCAAAATGCTAGTAGAACACCCATAAATCACTGCCACACGATATTTTATATAGTTATTTATTTTAAAAGTTACCAGAAAGGGAGTATGTAGAAATGAAGGTTCGTCAAGACGCCTGGACAGAAGAAGATGATTTGCTTTTGGCAGAAACGGTATTGCGCCATGTGCGGGAAGGCAGCACTCAGCTTAATGCTTTTGAAGAGGTAGGAGATAAGTTGAATCGTACCTCTGCAGCATGCGGATTCCGCTGGAATGCAGTTGTCCGCCATAATTATGATAAAGCGCTATCCCTTGCCAAGAAACAGCGTAAGCAGCGGCAAAGGATCCTTGGAAAAGATCAAGGAGGGAAAAAACGGCTTCTTTATACACCGCCGTCCCCAACGATTTCCGACATAATGGTTCCCCATGTACAAGAGGAGGAACTAGAGTTGAATACCGAAGTCGATACTGCCAATTATGAAGCAGCAGAGGAATTCGTTGTGGCAGAAGCCCTCACTCCTAAGACACAGCACACACCAGTTACTTTGGAATCGGCCATGAGCCTTGATGCCGTCATCGCCTATTTGGAATCCATGAACGGCCGCATGCTTCAAGCCGAAGTATTAAAAACCGAAAATGAAAGATTGAAGCTTGAAATTAAAGGACTGAAAAAGCGAAACGAAGATTTGGAGAATAAAATCAGCCACCTAGAACAAAACAGCGGCTTGATGCAGGAAGATTATGAAACTTTGATGAATATCATGAATCGAGCAAGAAAGCTGGTCTTGTTAGAGGAAGAGGAACGTCCGGCAACGAAGTTCAAGATGGACCGGAATGGCAATTTGGAAAAAATGGCCGAGTAATAAATAAGATAATGTGGGGTTCTGTTATATAGATCAACCACATGCCAGAGGCCGTTTCACCCCTATTTATCCGAAAAAAGGGAGCCAACAAGGCTCTTTTTTTCATTGTTTCAAGAAAGAAGGAATACTATCTCCGCCTATCATACAGCCCTTTTACAGTTTCAGTGAATGCTAAAGTCGTATTAAATGAAAGAAGCCATTCCTGACTTAATGGAACGGCTTCTTTCATATCAATCCTTTAATGCATCGAACACTTTATCATTGCGTTCGACCACTCTCGTCAAGTACGCCTCATACAGCGGCCATTCCTCAGCGGAAAGTGTGTCAGAGAATATCCTTTCGCTATGTTCCTTCAATACTTGAAGGAATCTGAGCATCACGTCTTGAACGCTCAATTGCACACCCAACAATTCGGTTAGGGATGCCATTACCGAAGGGACGATATCAGGATAAGCGAATTTGGTTTCTGCATTTCCTTTAGCTGCATCATAAAAACCCTTCACGAGACTGGCACGTTCAGCCCCGCTTCCATTGACACACAAATAGATTTGCACCGCTACACCATTGCGGATCCTGCGTTGGGATATACCGGCAAACTTTTGCCCATTTATACTTAAATCATAACTGCCAGGACAATAGGAACCGACGATTTCCCGCGCCTCCATCTTGACTGGGAAATCGGCAAACATCAATTGGACAAGCTCCCACATCGCATCATATCCACGATTGATTTCAATTTTCTGCTCGTTTTCAGGAAAAATGAGCGAAAAATTAAGGACCCCCTCATCCAGGACGACTGCAAGCCCTCCGGAATTCCTCACGATGGCCCGGAAACCATGTTCCTCCAAATGATCCAAGCCCTTTTTAAGAAAAGGCAACTTCGTATCCTGTATACCCATGACGATGGTTCGGTGGTGTACCCACGCCCTGGCTACGGCCGCTGATTTACCTGACCCAACGGAAGCGCAAAATGTATCATCCATCGCAAAGGACTCCAGAGCAGGAAACTGAGGTCCAACGGAAGATTGATCAATAATCCTCCACTCTTGCTGCATTAATAATGAATCTGTCTCACCCATACGAATCTCCCTCTACATTTAATCCTCAAGCTGCCTATTGATACTGCGCCACAAATCCCTGTGCAGCTGTAATGACAGCCAGTTTATATACATCCTCTTCACTGCATCCCCTCGAAAGGTCGTTCACCGGACGATTCAGCCCCTGAAGGATCGGACCGACTGCTTCGAAGCCACCCAAGCGCTGTACCATCTTATAGCTAATGTTCCCAGCTTCGAGACTTGGGAAAATAAAAACATTCGCATCCCCCTGAATAAGGGAATCCGGTGCTTTCTTCCTTGCCACAGAAGGGACGAAGGCCGCGTCAAACTGAAATTCCCCATCAAGGATGACTTCAGGGTCCATTTCTTTTGCCAAATCGACGGCATCAACCACTTTTAAGGTCTCGGGGGATGTTGCCGATCCCTTTGTCGAAAAGCTCAGCATCGCCACACGCGGTTCGATATCGAACATTAATGCAGTCTTCGCACTTTCTATAGCAATTTCAGCCAGGTCCTGGGAACTCGGGTTTATATTAATCGCACAATCCGCGAATACATATTTCTCTTCCTCCCGGACCATGATGAACACTCCCGAGGTTTTTTGGACGCCCGGCTTTGTTTTAATGATCTTTAAGGCTGGACGAACCGTATCGGCAGTAGAATGCGTTGCGCCACTAACCATTCCATGTGCCAGTTTCATATGGACGAGCATGGTTCCAAAATAGTTCTCATCCATTAAGATTTCACGTGCTTGTACATCAGTGTCTTTACCATCACGGACCTTCACGAACGCTTCAACCATTTCATCCATCATGATATAATTCTTCGGATCATATATTTCGATTGCATCAAGGGAGATCTTTAAGTCTTTTGCCTTCTCTTGAATCAACCCGATATCCCCGATCAATACCGGTGTCACCAGTTTAGCCTGGGCAAGCCTGCCTGCTGCTCCCAAAATCCGTTCATCCAACCCTTCCGGAAAAACGATCTTTAGATTATGCCCCATAATTTTCGATTCCAATATTTCAAATAAATCACTCATTGGCTCTTCCTCCTTTTTAGATACGTTTCCCCCATTTTTTCTATATTTAACCATCCGGTAAAATCCGTTGTCGTCTTCTTTTAAGAATACTCCAGCAGCCAGGTAAATTCCAGCCCTCCGCAAATTTGAAAATTACAGAAACACCGAAAAACAGTGATGGTGTTTGCGGGTTGATATAAATTTCCTTATACTGAAACTATGCTATATTAAAGTTATAATAAGACTTAGGAGTGATTGTAATGAGTGAAGCAGCACAAACACTGGACGGCTGGTATTGTTTACATGATTTCCGCCTGATCGACTGGGCTTCTTGGAAAACGTTATCAAGTGACGAACGCCAATTGGCCATCTCGGAATTCCAAGGTTTACTGGATAAATGGAATATGACACAAAGCGACAATGAAGGCAGCCATGCCCTATATTCCATCGTTGGTCAGAAAGCGGACTTCATGCTTATGTTTGCCCGCCCGACCATGGAAGAATTGAATGCAATCGAAACCGAATTCAACAAAACGAAGCTTGCCGAATATACAATTCCCGCTTATTCATACGTTTCGGTCGTGGAATTAAGCAATTACTTAGCTGGCGGAGATGGTGAGGACCCATACCAGAACCCTCATGTTCGTTCCAGACTTTATCCGATACTGCCAAAAGCGAAACATGTATGCTTCTATCCAATGGACAAGCGTCGTGATGGCGATGATAACTGGTATATGCTTTCCATGGAAGAGCGCAAAGGCTTAATGCGTTCCCACGGCTTGATTGGCCGCAGTTATGCCGGTAAAGTAAAACAAATCATTTCAGGTTCTGTCGGTTTTGACGATTATGAATGGGGCGTGACTCTATTCGCAGATGATGTCCTCCAATTCAAAAAATTAATCTATGAAATGCGTTTTGATGAAGTGAGTGCACGATACGCTGCATTTGGCTCTTTCTTTGTAGGCAATATCCTGCCTGAAGAAAATGTATCTTCATTCCTATACGTTTAAGACGAAGGGCTTCCGGTTTCCGGAAGCTTTTTTTGCGTCCGCTCCTTTTTATTTTTTCCCCGGCTGTGGAATAAATCCAATCCCCATCCCATACATTTTCAATAGTGATGAATTTATTTTTTCACAGTCCCATTCAGCTTCAGGAAAATTGATCAAGGCAATTCCTGACTCCAGCGAGGTGAAGGAACGTTACTTCTATTCATTAGCCGGCAAGAGGATATGGCTTATATCATGAACGGCAGCCGTTATGTATCGCTTAACATTCATTGTGGTTTTTTAAGCCACCCGGGGATTGTCCAGAAAACATATACAATACTACCGGTCGCTATAAATCGCACTGTTTCTCCCAGTCCACACTCTCGGATTATCCAAATTCCACAGCATCAACTAAACCTTGAATTCAGGAGGGAATGCAATGTCACAAAATAATCCTTATGGTAATTACCCGTACGGAGGAAGCCCTTATTACCCCTATGAAAATAATGAGCCTGAACTAAGGCAGCAGAATCCTAACCAGCAGCAGGGTTACCCGCAGCAAGGATACCAACAACCACCATACCAGCCACAACAGCCCACTATGGCAGGCACGCCACAACAAATGCCGATGCAGCAGGTGAGTCCAGCCACTTCCGGACCGCAGATACCTGGCATGCTTCCGGTTGAACAGTCGTACATCGAGAACATCTTGCGTTTGAATAAAGGGAAATTGGCCACTGTTTATACAACGTTTGAAAACAACAAGGAATGGAATGCCAAGATCTTCAAAGGAATCATCGAGGCTGCAGGACGCGATCATTTAATCATAAGCGATCCTCAGACGGGAAAACGATACTTAATCCCGATGGTATACTTAGATTATATAACGTTCGATGAAGAAATCGAATATGAATATCCATTTGGAGGCACTGGGCTTACCACCTATTCGCCAAGGTAAAAAAATCCTATATAGAAGAGCCTCAGAATCTATTTGATTCTGAGGCTCTTCTTATATTGGAATGACTTTTTCCAAAAAGATCGATCAGCTCAGTTTGTAGAGGTTCGGAACATTCCACCTTCAACTCATCAGGTATGGTTTCTATCTAAATGTAATAACAAAGTTGATTGGAGAAAAAGGTGCGAGCCCGCCTCTGGATAAGCGAGTGCCTGCAGCGGTAATGTACGTCCAAATTGTACAATCCATAAAAAAAACTGTAGACAAACTCGATTTCTTCGAATTTGTCTACAGCCTAAGCTGACCTTACAAGTATTTATACGCAGCAATGATCATTAAGACCCAAGCAACCAAGAAAGAAACTCCGCCAAGCGGTGTGATGGCACCAAGGACTTTGATTTGCGTAACGCTTAGAACGAATAGGCTTCCGGAAAATAGGATAATTCCTATTAGCATAAGCCAGCCGGACCAGTTGATCAGCGGACTATCAATTTTCCCAGCCAATAAACCGAGCACCAATAAACCCACCGCGTGGAACATTTGATATTGAACAGCGGTTTGCCAAGTTTCCAAATATTTATCAGGAATTTTCCCTTCCAGTCCGTGTGCACCGAATGCACCAAGTGCCACAGCAATAAACCCATTCAATGCACCTAAAATGATGAACAGTTTCAATTATTTCGCTCCCCTTCCCTAATTTAAAAATCGAACAAGGAATCCCCATTGGCCTCATCCATTTTAACCGGTACTACATTCGGTGTAGCCGGCATGACGGGCTGGGTTAATGTGATTGGCTTCTGTATGCTGATGTTCGCAGCTTTTTCATCAACCATCACTTCACAAAGG
The DNA here is from genome assembly GCF_046715815.1 of Peribacillus sp. S4. Taxonomy (NCBI): domain Bacteria; kingdom Bacillati; phylum Bacillota; class Bacilli; order Caryophanales; family Bacillaceae; genus Peribacillus; species Peribacillus sp. S4. The sequence continues at coordinate 5,452,667 of NZ_CP175708.1, forward strand.
GACTTAATGGCCATTACATACCCTTGCACCTTATCCTCTGAATTTGCCTGTTTCGCTTTTAAAACAAGCTCTTCGATTTTATCTAACATTTGTCTTGATGAAATATCCAACTTTACCACCTCGTCTATATACAGGTCAAAACTATCATAACTAGCATAGCAAAAATCAGAGAAGAAAACACCTTGCATATTTCCTACCTTTTAATTGGCTTTGCTTGAAATTTCAAGCATGGCTCTCCTGAAGAACGAAAGACATCAAGAGAAGGCTGGTTTGATGTTTTGAATTGAAAAGCACGGCAGCCTTTTGGAAAACTGAGATCCCAAGTTATATAGAAATGACGGCAAGCCATACAATTCACCTGTTTCGTTCTCTTGCCGATATCATCGGTTCGGGATTTTCCAATCAATTGGAGATTCCCCCATTTCCATCAGCAATTGATTTGTTTTGGAAAATGGTTTGGTGCCAAAGAAACCACGGGAAGCCGACAGCGGACTCGGATGTACAGACTTAATAATTTTATGGCGGGCTTCATCAATCAAAGGGATTTTGGTTTGAGCAGGTTTCCCCCACAGGATGAATACAACCGGTTTCGGACGGTCATTCAATAGGCGAATAATTTGATTCGTAAAGATTTCCCATCCTTTTCCGCGGTGTGAATGCGCCTCTCCCTCACGGACAGTCAAGACGGTATTCAATAGAAGCACTCCCTGTTTTGCCCATTCGACCAGGTAACCATTATCTGGTACCTCATAGCCAAGATCGGTGTGTAACTCTTTAAAGATATTTCTTAAAGAGGGCGGGATGCGCACCTCCGGCTTGACTGAAAAACTAAGGCCATGCGCCTGACCCTGGCCATGGTAAGGGTCCTGTCCAAGGATGACAACCTTTACATCTTCAAAAGGAGTATAGTGAAGCGCATTGAAAATATCGTCCTGATCCGGATGAATGACTTGCTGACTGTACTCTTGCTTTATGAATTCCCATAGCTCCTGGTAATATTCTTTTTTGAATTCCTCTTTCAATAGAGGCCACCAATCATTTGTTAAAAACTGCTTTGCCATCTGCCACAGCCCCTCTCCGCTTATTGAAACTATATTATATCAAACTTCATCGCCTTGCCTTTTTCCATAGATTACGATTTATGTTTCTATATACCCCAAAAAGGGGAAAATAGAAAGCTAGCAAGCAATTTAACCATGTTGGAGGCTTTCCTATGAAAAAGTGGTACAAAAGAAAACGATTTTATCTGCTTGTCAGCATTTTGATCATCATTGCAATCGTCATTGCCTATAACAGCTACAAGCCACTTCCCGATGGCATTTCTTATGAAGGGAAGGTTCATCATGTCGAGGATATCGATTTCATCTATAATCTTTCCTATCACGACGAACAAGGGAATCTGCAACATGAGCAGCGAATTTTCCAAACCATAAATCAAGCCATAGAAGAGGCTGATTCTTATATCGTAATCGATATGTTTTTGTTTAATGCCTTTTATGATGAAAAGATAAACTTCCCGAAGTTAACCGAGACGCTGAAGGATAATCTGGTTGAACAGAAAAAAAAGAAACCTGGCCTCCAGATTATATTCATTACTGATGAAGTGAATACTTCCTATAATGCCTACCAGTTAGAGGCATTGGAAACGATGAAGAAAAATGGAATTGATGTCATTGTTACCAACTTAGACCGCCTCCGGGATCCGAATCCTCTCTATTCAGGTGTATATCGAACCTTTTTCCAATGGTTCGGTGAAAGCGGGAAAGGCTGGATTGTCAATCCAATGGCTAAAAGCGCACCAAAGGTCACCTTGCGTTCTTATCTTAGACTGATGAATATCAAAGCCAATCACAGAAAAGTGGTCGCGACTGAAAAAACGGCCATCATCTCATCTGCCAATCCTCATGACGCAAGTGGCTTCCACTCCAATATTGCCTTCCAGATGGACGGGAATATCATCGGCGATTTCGTTAAAGCCGAAGAAGCCGCTTCGAAATTCTCGGGAGGACCAAAGTCATTTCCTGAGTTCAAGGAGAAATCAGCTGATAAAGGGCCGATATCAGTACAACTGCTAACGGAAGGAAAAATCAATAAACATGTCCTAAAGGCAATTAAGGATGCCGAAAATGGTGACAAGGTCCATCTTGCCATGTTCTACATTGCCGATCGCGAGGTTGTCGAGGCATTAACGGATGCAGCTAAACGGGGTGTGAAGATTGAAATGATATTGGATCCGAATCAAAACGCATTCGGAAGTGAAAAAATCGGGCTGCCCAATCTTCCGGTTGCCGCCGAATTCGAAAAACTTGGGGATGAAAACATCTCGATCCGCTGGTATAAAACAGATAAAGAACAGTTCCATACAAAATTGATGATGATCCAAAAGGCTGATGAAACGGTCATTCTTGGAGGATCGGCTAATTATACTTCACGAAATCTAGATGACTATAACCTTGAAGCGAATGTTGAAATCCATGCTCCAAATGATGCGGACGTTTCCAAGGATGTCGACAGCTATTTCCATAGACTCTGGACAAATCAAAACGGAACATACACGTTGGATTACAGTGAATACCAAAAGAAACTGCCTGTCTTCAAATACTTGGCCTACCGCATACAGAAGGTATTCCGCTTCACCACTTACTAAATGTTCTTTGAGATAAATGTTTAACAGGGCCCAAATGAGGTTATATGTTACTATAGCCAATCAGCAACTGTAATAAGCAAGATTCCATTTACCTATTTTCGAGAAAACCTTAATGAAATTCAAGGAGGAGTTTATATGTATCAAGTACATGTAGTAGAAAACGGTTTACAAGCAAAGGAAAAAATCGATGAATTAGTTACATCAGGTTATACGAAAGACGATGTATATTTGTTTGCCCATGATAAAACCCGTTCTAAACACCTTACCGAGAATACAAATACAGAAGGTGTAGGCATGAAGGAACAAGGTTTCCTTGATACCGTCGGAAATCTCTTTAAATCTCGCGGAGATGAACTTCGTAATCGAATGAGCAACCTTGGCCTTAGTGATATGGAGGCAGAGCGTTACGAGGAAGTTCTTGACGAAGGAAAAGTAGTCATCGTTGCTTCCAAACAAGATAACAAAGACGGGGTCACACACTAAAACCCGTACCATTACCCTATATGGATTCATAAAAAAACGAGGCCCCAAAACCTAGGGCCTCGTTTTTTTATGAGCATTATCCCAGGATGCTTTGGTATGCGGCCTTTGCATGGACCATATCCTTCGTACCGTGAATCAATGCCCTGCCATCCTTGAAAATGACGATACGTTCCCCAGCTTTTTCACAGGAGAGAAGAAATGGATTGAATTTCACCAAATAACCGCTGCCGTCCAGATTTTTGGCTAATTTTTCAAGTTGCAGTTCCAGAGGTTTTGGCGGTCTTACCTGTACAGTGTCCCTCCCGCAAAGAACAGCCGTTTTCGTTGCATTTTCCATTGTTAAAAAGGGGTATGTCCTCTGCTCTCCGCATGAGAGACAATCTTTCTTTCTCGCTTTTGTCAATTTAACGGTTTGGTATTGATTTCTCCACAGATCAAAAGAAACTAGTGCAGGCCGTACCGATTCCCAATCTTCAACAAGGATTTTCAAAGCCTCGGCAGTTTGGTGTGCCACTACCATCGTAACAGCTGGTGATATGATCCCTCCTGTGTCACAGGTCATTCCTTGAATCGGGATCGCTTTAAGCAAACAGTGCAAACATGGAGTCTGCCCGGGAAGGATCGTCAAAGTCATGCCCACGCTCCCCACACATGCCCCATAAATCCACGGTATATGAAGCTTTTGTGATAAATCATTAATAATCATCCGTGTCTCAAAGTTGTCGGTTGCATCCAATATCAAATCAACATCACCTAGCAGCTGTTCGAGATTCTGGGCAGTTGCATCCATGATGATGGCATTCACTTCAACTTCATGGTTGATATCCAATAAATGACGCTTTGCCGCCTCTGCTTTTGGCAGTTTCTCCGCGACATCCCGTTCCGTATACATTTGTTGGCGCTGTAAATTACTGGTCTCGACATAATCCCTGTCAACAATGGTAAGCTTCCCTACTCCTGCACGAGTAAGGGCCTCGGCATTAGCAGATCCCAAAGCCCCTGCACCAAGAAGCAAGACATGCTTCTTCATAATTTTCAATTGGCCCCCTTCACCAACTGGGGCGAATAAAGTTTGCCTTGAATATCGCTCTTTCACCGTGAGCCCTCCCTTCCGGACGCTTCACCCTCCACTTACTGGCGGAATGAAAGCAACTGTATCTCCATCAGATAAAATCGTGTCATCATCAGCAAATTCCTCATTGACCGCTGTCATCACGGTTTCAAGACCTTCCAATTGAAAATCCACTTTCATCTTTCCTTTTAGCTGGGCAACACTCATTCCATTTCCTTCTATTGAAACAGTCTCTTTGCCTAGCTCATCTTTCAATTGGGCAAATAAAAGTACATTAATCATCAATATCCCCCTCTTCCGGTTTCCCTGATGGATATGGAACGGTTTCCAACTGGTTTCCTACCCATGTTTCCCCATCTTCCCAATGTTCTTTTTTCCAAATCGGGACGATTTCTTTAATTCTTTCGATCGCATACCTATTGGCCTCATATGCATCATTTCGGTGTGGCGTACTAACGGCAATAACCACTGCGATATCCGTGATTTCAAGTTTACCTACACGATGGGTGATCGCCGTTTCTGCATCAGGCCAACGCTCCTTGATCTCAGATCCGATTTGCTCCAATTTCTTGATGGCCATCGGTACATACGCTTCGTAAATTAAGAAGAGGGTCTTTTTTCCTTTCGTCATTTCCCTCACTGTACCAATAAAAGTCGTGACGGCACCCGCATTTCGACTGACTACTTTATCAATCACTTCCTGGATGACAATCGGCTCTTTTGAAATATTATAATTCATGTCTACCATCCTTTATATAATTCAGTTTGATCAATATAATCTGCCTCTTGATAATCTTCCCTCGTATTCATATTGAAAAAAAGGTAGTGAAATTGTTCAGGATTCTCGCGATATAACGTAAAGTCGGTTTCTTTCATGATTTTCACCGAGATCTTTTCCAAGAATAGACTCATTTTTAATTCATGTTTTAATAAACACTCCGTCAGTACAGGAAGACACCTTTTATGGTAAACAGCAAAAAGCGGCTGGAGCCTGCCATTTATTTCTGGAATGACAGCATCGAATCCAGGTTCATAATGGGTAATGATATCCTTTATGGCATCTGCACTCACAAACGGCATATCGCACGCTGCAAGGAACTGAAGCTCCGTTTTCGATGAGGTCAGCCCTGCATGCAATCCACCAAGAGGTCCTTGATCTTTATGTAAATCCGGAATGAGCGGAAGTTGCAGAAAATGATATTCTTCAAACGTATTCGTAATGACCATAATGTTTTCTGACACCTTTTTCAACTCGGATGCCACTCTTGAAATGTTCACAACGCCGCCTACGGTCAACAGTGCCTTATTCACTCCCATACGGCTTGATTTCCCGCCAGCTAAAAGCAACATGGTCCACTCCATAGAAATCAACCTCCCTTTTTTGGGTTTAATCCAGCATCGAACGGAAAAGCTATACTAAATGTGTCTCCACTATATTTAAATATTTTAAATCAAATTTGAAAATAATGACACTTCCACAACCTTTGCTTTGTCCATCAAAAGTTGGAGGCAGGGTCCAAAGCTAAAAGTGCATGCTGACATCCATCCAATTTCCTTAATTACAGGTTCGAAAAATGACTTATACGAGGCTATTGCCCTTCCTTTGCCAAGACACTCATAGTAGGCTGAAAACTAAGTTTTACATAAAAGAAATTTTGGTATATTCTAAAAATAGGATATTAACTGGTATGCTGATAATATCGATATCTAATTCTCCTGAGGAGGTCACATAATGACTATGAAAAGAGCTATGACAGTTGCCGGATCTGATTCGAGCGGCGGCGCAGGTCTTCAAGCAGATTTAAAGACATTCCAAGAATTCGGCGTTTACGGTATGTCCGCTTTAACGACAATCGTGACGATGGATCCGAAGAATGGCTGGGCCCATAATGTATTCCCTACACCGGTCGAAGTTTTGGAAGCCCAAATCGAAACGATTCTATCAATAGGCATTGATGCCATGAAGACAGGAATGCTTGGATCAGTGGAAATCATTGAACTTGTTGCCCGTAAAATAGATGAGTTGAAGCTGGACAAAGTCGTCATCGATCCAGTTATGGTATGTAAAGGTGAAGATGAAGTATTGCACCCTGAAACGGCTGTAGCACTGCGCGAACTGCTTGTTCCACGTGCAACTGTAGTCACACCTAACCTGTTCGAGGCCGCTCAGTTAGCGGGAACTGCTCCTATCAAGACGATTGATGATATGAGGGCTGCAGCTGAAAAGATTCATGCACTTGGTGCAAAATATGTCTTGATCAAAGGCGGTAATAAGCTGGATCATGATAAAGCCATCGACCTTTTATATGATGGACAAGAATTTGAAATCCTTGAATCGGAAAAAATCGAAACGACCAATACACATGGTGCCGGCTGTTCATCTTCTGCCGCCATTGCAGCTCAATTGGCTGAAGGGAAAAGCCCGCGTGAAGCTATCCTCGTTTCTAAAGACTTCATCACCGAAGCGGTTCGCCATTCTTGGAAAATGAATGACTATGTCGGACCCGTCAATCATGGCGCATACCATAAATATGGGGTTGCGGAAAAAACACAAAAATAAAACATCAAGTTTAATGGCCGCTCAAATTCATCGAGCGGCCTTTTTCGCTTTTTTTGTTTTTATCTAGTAAAATAGAAAGAAGGAAAAAAAAGCTTATCTAGCCGCCCAGTTAAGGAGGAAATTATCGAATGAAACCTATAGACCGTACAGAGGTGCAAAATGCCATTGATTCTTTCGCCGGACAAGATGTATATCTTCACCTTGAAACGACAAATGGCGCCTATGCCACTCATGTAGATGAAGCTTTCTTCTCGGCAGGTGCTTATATTCGTAACGCTTTTATTCAGTATGAACATGGCAAGATAGTTGGGGATGGACCCTATCGCATCGGCTTGAAGCTCAATATTGGCTGGGTATATGCAGAAGGCGTTAACCACTTCGAAATGGATGAACAGGGGAGATTGCTATTGGCAGGCCTTGATTTTTCCGGAAAGCTTGCTGTCTCCATGCAGCTCAGTCCCACTCCCTTTGAATGATGACAACTTGCTTGATATATATCATATGATGATTCCGATGAAAACTCCCATTCACCGATAAACATACCTACTGTAAGTAGTACGGAAGGAGAAATATACCTTGGAAAAAGAACGCCATGTATTAGTTATATTCCCACATCCCGATGATGAAGCCTTCTCGGTCTCCGGAACGCTTGCCCTTCATAGAGAAGCGGGCACTCCTGTCACCTATTTATGCTTAACTTTAGGAGAAATGGGACGTAATTTAGGAAACCCTCCATTCGCAACAAGGGAATCGCTTCCTAAAATTCGTAAAAAGGAATTAATCGATGCAGCAAATGCGATAGGCATCCAAGATTTACGCATGCTTGGATTGCGTGATAAGACGATTGAATTCGAAGATGATGAAAAGCTGACTTCATTATTCACCGATGCCATCAATGAATTGAATCCTTCATTGATCATTACGTTTTACCCAGGATACAGTGTCCATCCGGACCATGAAGCGACAGCACGGGCTGTAGTTCGGGCCGTGGAAAGAATGGAAGAGAAAGAGAGACCTAAACTTCATTGTGTCGCCTTCTCGAATAACTGCATTGACGAACTGGGACAGCCCGACATCGTCCATGATATCACTGCCGTCGAAGAAAAAAAGGTAGCCACATTCACTGCCCACCGTTCGCAAACGGAAGCAATGGTGATCGATTGGAAAGAGAAATTCGAAAATCAGGATGCAGATTTCCTAGACTGGATCCGCAAAGAAAGATTATGGACCTATAAATTTTAAGAAAACCGCCAATAAGGCGGTTTTCTTTGTTTATGGCATAAAAAAAACGCCTGTTGGATTACAGGCGGAGAAAAGGGGGATACTTTGGAAAATCAATCATAATATAAGCATCCCCAAAATACTTCTTTTTATACAATCCTATTGAAAAAATTTAGGCAGACAAGCGTTCCTCATGCTGCATTTTCACTCTTGCTGAGGCTTTTTTCCCATGTGCCAAGTAATAAATGCCAATAAGTACGAATGCAAAAACCGACATTCCCATGAATAACCCTTTGAACCCTGTAAATGGAATAAGGAATCCCAATAGGAATGGACCAACACCAATACCGAAGTCATACATTGTAAAAAATGTGGATGTGGCTAATCCCATCCGATTTGATGGGGCTTCCTTGATGGAAATCGCTTGACAGCTTGATTGGAATGTACCATACCCCACTCCGATCAAGGCGCCGGCAATCAGAAGCGTGATACCATGATGGGATTGACTGAGGATGACCATACCGACGGCAAATAGTAAGAGCGATGGGTAAATAACTGCATTTTCCCCCTTCACATCAAACATCCGTCCTGTAAACGGACGGGACGCCAAAAGGAAAACAGCAAAAACGACAAAGAAGAAGCTCGCCGCATCCATTAAATCCATTTCCTTCGCAAAAGACGTTAAATAGGACAAGATGCTCGAATAGGTAAATCCGGCAAACCCGATAAAAATGGAAATGGGCAGTGCCCTTTTTTCAAAGTAATCGCTGATTTTAAATCCTTTTTGTGGCGAAGCTCCGCCCTTATCCCCCTCAGGCACATTCATGAATAATGATGCAACTAAAGAAAATGCGGCAAATAAGGAGGCTGCATAGAAAATGATGGAATAACTGAAATGCTGTGTTATCAGCAATCCAATGAACGGACCGAATGCCATTGCCAAGTTGGTACTCATGGCAAAGTAACCCGTACCTTCCCCGCGTCTTTCATTCGGAATGATATCCGCAGCAATCGTTCCAGTTGCCGTAGTGGCAAGGCCAAAAGCAAAACCTTGAATAAACCGATCGATCAATAAGAGGGATAAACTATTCACCAGGAAATAGCCGATGGATGCGATCAGGAATAGAACCAACGAGCCAAGCAACATCTTTCTGCGGCCGATCTTGTCAATTTTTTTCCCTGCAATCGGTCTGACAAGCACAGCCCCCAGAACAAAAATACTTGAAGCAAGCCCTGCTTGTGCTTGCGACGCATTAAAATTATCCATCGTATAAATGGTCAATGTCACCATCAGGACATAAAAAGTTAAAAATAGAAAAAAGTTCACAGACGAAACAATCAGAAAGTCTTTCGTCCACAATTTCGGTTTGTGATTCATTTCAATCCTTCTTCCTTACTATTGTTTTAATTTTTCCTTCAGGAAAATCAACGTACGTAACGTTGCCTCCCGGTCTTCTTCAGCCAAACCGCTCATTAATTGAAGTTCAAATTCCTCAACTACCTTTTTGGCCTCTTGATAAGTCCTTAAACCTGACTCCGTTAACTGTATTCTCCGTTCCCGTTTATCTTTTCCTGGAACTTGTTCAATCAACTCAAGCTCTTCCAGCCGGTTTACCGTCCTAGTTACCGTCGGTTTCTCCACATCTAAATAAGTGCTTATTTCAACAAGCGTAGAACAGCCGAACTGACTTAGATAATATACAATTGACCATTGGGAATGATAAAGATCAACCTTGGCCAATTGTTCATTTAACTTTTTCGTAAATGACCTTGAAAATTGTAAGTTATGATGAAAAAAACCATTTTGAAAGGACAAAGGTATTCCTCCTGTAAAGTAGTTACCTAGGTAACTATACACCTATTCATTAAAAATGTCTAGCCCTCAGGAAGAACGAAAACAACCGTAGGGACACAGTATCCTCAGCTTCTACACCACTTCCGAGACAAAAAAATACCCTTTTCAGGGGATTCGCGCTTTTACTCGTGAATTTCATGCTTTTACTCGTGAGTTTCACACCTTTACTCGTGAATTTCACGCTTTTACTCGTGAGTTTCATGCTTTTACTCGTGAGTTTCATGCTTTTACTCGTGAATTTCATGCTTTTACTCGTGAGTTTCACACCTTTACTCGTGAATTTGGTGCCATACACAAAAAGGAAACCCCGCTATTGGCGAGGTTTCCCAAATATATGCTTCTTTTCTGCTCATTGATCACATCAAGGCATATTTAACCGAGATAGCGGCAAACGATATAGCTTATCATCCTTTTCATCAGGATTTCCTCGGCCGTCCGTATTGTTGCTTATGAAATATATGAATTCTTCATCAACGAATACATCACGTATCCTTCCTGAGCCCGTTATGATATTGGTCAGTTTTCCGCTCTTTACATCGTAACTCTTTAGCGCTTCGCCCCTTAAGGCTGCAAAATAAAGCTTTCCGTCAAAATAGGCCATGCCTGAAGGAGCCCATGTATTTTCACCGGAATGAATCAATGGTTTTACCATATCCGGTTTCTGCTCATCGCCCTGTATCTCTGGCCAGCCATAGTTCTTACCGGGGTCAATTTTATTTAATTCATCGTGGGCCGAATCTCCGTGCTCACTTTCATACAACTGTCCTGCTTCATCCCAAGCCAGACCTTGTGGATTGCGGTGACCGTATGAATAGATATATGAATTCCCGAAAGGATTATCTTTAGGAATGGTGCCATCCAGGTTCAAGCGCAGAATTTTCCCGCCTAAAGATTCTATGTCCTGTGCAATTTCAGACTTTCTTGCATCACCTGTTGTTGCATATAGCTTATCATCCGGTCCAATCTTGATCCTGCCGCCATGGTGGAAGTCCCCGCTTGGTATTCCGTCGATTAAGGTCTCCATCTCCTGCCATATATCATCATTTTTTTCTAAAATGACGATGCGATTGATGGAATCCCCGCCCTCTTCATAAGTATAATAGGCGAAAGCTTGCCCGCTCTTAGAGAAATCGGGAGCTAGTAAAAATCCAAGCAATCCAGCTTCCGCTTTCGCCGACAATGTCTTTTTAAGATTGACCTTTTGCCGTGTCATCTTATCCTTGTCCCATTCGACGATTGTTCCAGTCCGCTCTGACACATACATTATGTCCCCATTCTTCTGAATCGACCACGGGGCCTGCAGGTTCGTTACCAACACATCCGGACCTTCCCCTAAAGTGCCTGTCACTTCCTTGTCAGGATTCGGCTGGTTTTTGCTTTCGTCATCATTCATGTTGCAACCAGTTAAAAACAATGTCGCCATAAGGAAAAATAAGAGCATCTTTTTCAATGTTCTTTCCCCCTTTGATTCATGAGTTTAATAGGCTGACTGTTTAAGTACCTTTAAAATTGCCTCCGCGACGCCTGATTCATCATTCTTGCCTGTTACTGCATCACACAGTTTTTTAATTTCGAGCGGGGCATTTCCCATTGCGACAGACAAACCTACCCGTTCAAACATGGATACATCATTATAATTATCCCCAATAGCCATGGTTTCCTGCATCGAGCCGGATTTTCCATTCACATATGTTTCAAGTGCCGTACCTTTTTGAGCCGTTTCACTCATGATTTCTACATTTTCACGTCCTGATGAAGTGACTGTAACTCCCTGTCCTTCCAATTTCGAAGCAATTTGATTTAATAAAGTTAAATCCTTTGAGAAGCTGAGAATTTTATAATATTCCTCATTCGAACGGCTGAATAACTCGGAATAATCGGAAATTGAAGTTACCTGTCCCAACTGTAAACGCTGCTCTGCAAATTTTCGCATACCCTCAGGGTCAATGTCGGGATTGGCTGTAACGAATACATCAACCAAAACAGATATTGCGTTTTCATAGTCTTTGGAATAAATCCCCTGACTCGTATATATTTCGAAATAAATCCCTTGTTCTTCGAGGAATCCAGCGACCATTTTAGCAGTGGCTGCTGACATTGGATTAGAAGCGGCAATCTCCCCTTCCTCCGTGAAGAGGGCCGCACCATTTACACAGATGACAGGGCAAACGATGCCTGCTTCATCTAAAGCGAACCTTGCTTCCACATAAGATCTTCCAGTAGCAATGATCACTTCCACTCCCTCGCTTTGCGCCCTCAGGATTGCTTGTTTATTTTCCTCACTGACCTTTTGCATTTTGTTTAGCAATGTTCCGTCCATATCAATCGCAATCGTCTTTATCAATTCAATCGGCCCCTTTTTTCAATATAATCCCTATTTTAACCGAAAGGGCGTGGATAAACACGTTTAACAAACCCGTATATATTCTTGATGTGGCTTCAGGGGTTAAAAAATCCTTTTATGTATATAAATAAACTGCGCCTATTTAAGGTAGGCGCAGTTTATTTTCTTAATGTAGAATCGTTTTTCTATCGGCATCTTGTGCCCGTTCAGTAATCTGTTCATTGATGTCTTTTTGAATATCATCGATGGCTGTAAAATCCATTGCTTTTACATAAATCTTTTCGAGTTCGTCATGCAGCTCTTTTGCCTTAGCCAGATTTGCTGTCGCTTCATTCATTTTCGTCCGATACCTGGTGGAAACATCCTTTAATTGATCGGCATATATTTCATCTGTTCCTGGCAAAATGGCCGTTTTATATATATCAATGATTTCGTCCCCTCCACAACTCGGGAAATACTCATGAGGCGATGTGCTGTCAAAGATGGCGATTCCCACCTCCCGGACGATTACCATGTCCAAGCTATGCGGATCGAAACCACAATGATATATTTCCACATCAAAGCCCCTTTGCTCCGCAGCCTTTGCAATCTTCTTCAGCATCGTTGATTTCCCTGAACCTGGACGCCCCTTTAAAAAGTACCGTTTTTGTATTCCCTCAGTAATATTGGGTATGAAATCAACTGCACCCGTTGGTGTAGCTGCACCTAAGAATCGGTGACGAACATCCGACTTCTTATTAAGGACGATATCTCTATAAAAGCTTTCAATCAATTTATTGGTCAACCCATTCAATTTTGCGAAATCAATATTTGACTTGTAAATGTCTTCCCATTCATCATGTATCTTTAATGCTTCAGCGAATAGGGTATATGCTTTTTCGAAACTCTTGCTTCTCGCATTCGTCAACTTTATGATGGCCGCTCTTTCAGAAGCCAGCTGCTGGGAATCCCAGGCAGCCCCAAGATTCACATATTCCTCAATCGCCCCTGGTGCCTTCGGCTCAATCACATGCGGCGCAGTCCCATCCACGATACCGATTTTCAAAGCCGGTATGATTACTCCATCAATGGAATCGTTATCGGACGAACAATGCAAATACTCGATGTCATAGTCTTTATCCAGCCATTCTTGGCCGATTTTTTTCATAATGGTCGATTTACCGGAACCAGGTCCGCCTTTTAATATGAATAATCTTTCCAGGCCTTTTAAATTTGAATCATATAAACTATAAAAACCTTTAGCCGTATTGCCTCCAGCAAAATAATTCATCACTTTTCCTGTCACTTTCACACTCTCCCTCACAATAAAGATGTGATCTTCAAGACAGCGTATGAAAAAAGTGCCTAATAGGTGAATACCTAAAGATAAACAATTTATTTTATTAGGGCGGCAGATTCCGCTTGTGTGACTTCCAGGAATTCTGACGGTTTTAAAACGATCTGTGTACCGATTCTCCCTCCACTTACGATGATTTCAGTCAGGTTTGCTGCACTTTCATCGATAAAGGTCGGGTATTGTTTTTTCATTCCGATCGGGGAACAGCCTCCCCGAATGTACCCTGTGTATTTTTGCAGATCTTTAACCGCAAGCATTTCAATTTTTTTTGCACCTGCGGCCTTCGCTGCTTTTTTCAAGTCTAGTTCGGTGGCTACAGGAATGACAAATACGTAAAGCTGCTGGGGTCCGTTATGGGTGACAAGCGTTTTAAAAACGGTTTCTGGCGCTTTTCCAATCTTGTCCGCAACAGTGATCCCATCAATTTTTCCATCGCGGGCATCATAACTCATCATGCCATACTCTATACGTTTGTTATCAAGAATTCGCATTGCATTCGTTTTACTGGCTCCCATAAGAAATTCCCCTTATCGTTTTATTCCATTTTACCATTTTAATTACCAGGCAAAAAGAAAAGCACAGTGCTTATGCATTTGTGCTTTTAGACTATAGACAAATTCGAGGAAAAGCCTGTTTTCCTCAGTTTTTATTAAAAAAAGTTCCAGTCGTGTTCTGAAGTCCGCTCTCTTTTCGACAAATTGAAGCACAGTGCTCATTCATCCTAAGAGTCATTCTAAATGGCGTCTTTGGAAATCCGCTATCCTCTTGTAGTCGCCTTCCAATTGCCTGCTTACGGATAAATAAATTGACATCAATTCTTCATACACTTTGACGTTCTCTTCGATCGGGACAAGTTCATTCGTTTCACCAACCATACCCTCAACCTCATCAAGGCTTTCGATTTCGCCTAAAGCATATAATCCAAGAACGGCGGCACCTAAGCTCGAACTCTCAAAGCTTTCTGGAATTGTCACGTTTTGATTGAATATATCAGCCATGATTTGGCGCCAGAGCTTCGAACGGACAAATCCGCCGCTTGCATGAATCTTCTCGGGAGCACCAGTCAATTCCTTTACGGCTATAAGGACACTGTACAAGTTGTACATTACACCCTCCAGTACTGCCCGGACCATATGGTCACGAGTGTGATGAAGCGCCAGTCCAAAGAAGGAGCCCCTTGCATCGGCACTCCATAATGGTGCCCGTTCCCCTGCCATATACGGATGGAATATCAACCCATCAGAACCAGGTGCAATATTAGAAGCCATATCCGTCAGAATCTCATAGGAGTCCTGTCCCGAAGCCTTTGCTTTTTCGATTTCCACACGGCCCAATTGATCACGTGCCCATCGGAAGGTGATTCCCCCATTGTTGACCGGTCCGCCGATTACCCAATGATTCTCAGTAAGGGCATAGCAGAATGTCCGGCCTTTGGGATCGGTAAGCGGCCTGTCACTGACGGTTCTTACCGCACCGCTCGTTCCGATTGTCACTGCCAGAACGCCTGGCTTGATTGCGTTTTGACCTAAGTTGGCAAGCACGCCATCACTCGCTCCAATCACAAACGGTGTACCAGCATGAATGTTCATTTTTGAAGCTAATTCCTCACTTAAACCTGAGAGGATATGCGTTGTAGGGACAAGCATCGGCAGCTTATCAGCCCCAATTCCAGCAATGGTGAGTGCCTCTTCATCCCAATTCAGGTCATTCATGTTGAACATGCCCGTTGCAGAAGCGAGTGAATAATCCATTACATACTCATTGAAAAATTTATAGATGATGTATTCTTTAATTCCTATAAATTTGTCCGTTTCGTTAAAAATTCCGGGGTGCTCATTTTTTAACCACATTACTTTCGTGATTGGGGACATCGGGTGAACAGGCGTTCCGGTCCTGTGATACAATTGCATCCCCTGTTCCGAAGCCTTCAGTTTCCTCGCATAGGCAACACTTCGATTATCCGCCCATGTAATGCTATTCGTCAGCGGGTTGCCGTCCTTACCCATGGCGATCAAGCTATGCATCGCCGAACTGAACGATATCAATCCCAGTTCTTGCTTTTCTATTCCGCTTGCAATCATGACCTCGCCTATAGCAATGATGACCGCTTTATAAATTTCTTCGGGATCTTGTTCCGCAACGGAAGGAGTTGGACTGTGCAGAGGATATCCCCTTGAACAAGATTGGACAACTTCCCCCCCTTTTGAAAAAAGAACAACTTTCGTACTCGTCGTGCCAATATCGATCCCCATCATATAACCTGAATGCTTCATATATACATCATGCTCCTTTCTCTTAAACAATTGAATTCAATAGTAAGATTAGGATAAGTGAAACGACTGATATAGTCATTTCCATAACCGTTCAAGTCTTTATCGTATGTGCGACTGCTGACCATCCAAAATCTGCTCCATTCACATGTGATGGAGTATTGGACCGGCAATTTACTATAACACCAGGACAGCAGATTTTATCATGGCTGTAACGAGCCAGCCCAACAAATCAAAGGATGTCGCTAGACTGACTTGCAATGGCTTCTTTCACCAGCTCTTGCCATACATTTTTAAATGCACCGCCCGCTCCAATAATCTAGATGATGGAGGCAGCGGACATGAATTGGTTTTGCTCCCCTTTATTAAAACCTCTAGCGCAACCTAATGTAAAGAGTGAAACCATGAGGCGCAATGATTGGTTTTCCAATGAAATCAACCCATCATTCCATGTTGAATCTTCACCAAAGCTCCGATCAACATTACCAAGAGTAATACCTACCCCTGTCTGAACAGCATCTGCAACATCCCGAATATCCATACCTGTGATGATCCCTAAAGTGACGGAAGCGAGCAGTAAGGCAATAATGGGTTTCTTTTTACTTTGGCATGATAAAACCGGGCAACAAGCCCACCTATCCAAATAAACCAAACATCTTATTCAAGCATTCACCCTAAATAGGAAAGGAATCCATCAAGGTAAGATCTCAATGAAAAAAGCATCGAACCCGTTCATTATGAACTAAACTCGATGCCTGATTCAGTCTTGGATCGATCAACCGCCAATAAAAAGAGGACCGGATCTTTGCTTGATTTCTTCCTCCAGTTGTTCAGGATAGGCAATGAGGAAGCAGGTGGATGGTCCTGATGATTTTTCAATATCGACTTTATTGCTTATATGCATAGAAACACCTTCACCACTTTGATCAAGATGTCCCCATTCATACGCTATCCCTTTTGAGCCGACTGGAAGTGCCTGAACACCTACCATTTCACATAAGCTTTTATATAAAGATAATGGTGCGACCCATTCTTGCTGTTCCATAACTTCCTCTCCAACGAGCGGCCTGCCGATCAGGGCGATTTTCCGTAAGGGCTGTTGCTTTTTAACACGTTCATTCACTCGTTTACCAATCACCATAAGACCAAGTGCCGACTGAAGAAGCGGCATGTTACTTTCTGTGCTGCCAGTGATGGGAAGATCCTCCATTCCCAATTCATACAGCCCCTTCCTGACACCCCTGGTCAAGTCCTCCCAGGCTTCATCACCGCAGAAATTATTTAGTACGACGGCTACGGGTCTTCCGCCAACGCCCAGGCATTCCATGACGGCAACCCGAAAGGAATAATATCCAACGACCTCATAAGGGACATGGACAAGATCTTTTTCCTTCAGCCCGATCCCGCCACTATTGTCACTTGAGACGATCAAGGAATCTGATTCGGAAAATGGCAAAATCAATGAATCACTCATTCTGCTAATCCATCTTTAAAAATGAGTTTTTTCAAAACAGGCTCCAAGCGCGGCAATAAAAGGACTGCCAATACTACATTTACCGCCGTCGCCACCGTTAAGCCCGGAACCAATAACGTGTAAAAGCCAGGGCTGATCAGAAATGCGAAAGGCAGGGCCAAAACGAAGGCATTACTGATAAAGAAGAGGAAAAATGCGCCTACTTTTTTCCCGTTTATATATAAAATGCTAAACATCCATGTCAGGACAGCCATTTCGACCATGATCAAAAAGTGGAATGGCCCAAGTGTCATGCCGCCGATGAACGCTGAAATGATATGACCAAGCCCAGCAACTATAGCCCCCGATACCGGGCCAAGTATGACAGCCGCCAAAAGGGCCGGAAAACTATCCAAAGCGATGCTTCCGATCGGTGAAGGGATTTTAATCATTGCCCCTACCGCCGATAAGGCGATGAATATAGCAATTGCACTAATTTTTCTTACATCCATGTTTACTCTTTTTCCTTTCTTTTCCCTCCCCGGAACACATTTGCGCTGCGGATATATTCCACATCTTTTACACCAAGACGGAAATTGATCACACGTGCAACAGCAAAGAAGTAATCCGACAAACGATTTAAATATTGAAGTGATAATGGTGAAACGGCCGCACCCGACTTGATCAATGAAACGACCAGCCGTTCTGCTCTTCTTGTCACGGTTCGGGCAATGTGAATCGTTGCAGCCGCTTTTGAACCGCCAGGCAGGATAAACTTTTCCAATTCCGGCGCTTCAAGTATGAAGGCATCTATCCGTTCTTCCAAATAGGTAATGGCCTCATCCGTCAGCTTTTGCGGGGCTTTCTCAGAAACGGTTGCCAAATCACCGCCGCAGTCAAACAACTCATGCTGGATTTTTTCTAGATCGGCCAGTATATCCGTAAATATCGCAGGATCCAATTCTGTCACCGCAAGACCGATATAGCTATTCACTTCATCCACCGTTCCATAAGATTCAACACGAATGTCATCCTTGTCAAGCCGACCTCCGATTACGCTGGTTTGTCCCTTATCCCCTGTACGTGTATAGATTTTCATCCCAATTACCTCCTCTACTTTATTCGCTGGTCAATTCCATACCAGATGATATCAACGCGCTTTGATATGGATGCTACATCTTGATAGACCCATCCGCAGGCATCGCGCCATCTGCGATCTCTTGCTTCCATCGGGACTATTCCCTTGGAAATATCAGAACCTATCACAATGCAGCAATGTTCATCCCTTTCATTCTCCCATATTCGCCAATCGGCCATGATTCCCTTCCATTTTTTTCGAATCGAATTTGAATCCATCTTTTCTGCATCGTGTTGAATCCATGCATCCAATCCTTGCAATATAACAATCTTGCCTTGAAAATCAATCATTTCCGGCTGTTCTTGTCGATAACCGGATAGCCAAAGGACATCATTTTCCAAACCATACAATTGCCTTACCCATTTAGTTTTGCCATTATAGGCGCCTCCTGTAACAAAGTGCAGCGTTCTCCCCTCCTTAAGCTGTTCCGGTCTTCCCATATGAGCTCATATCCCCTGCCATGGGAAATTCCCCAATCAAAAAAAGACTTTTCCTGCGGGGCATAACGGACCAATAAATCACGAATTACCCCTCCATGGGTCATTAGGGCAAATCGGTTCTCCTTACCGGCAATCAATTGTTTCCAGCCATTATTCACACGTTCGGAAAATGCCGGATAACTTTCACCCCCAGGCACCAGTGCCTCCATGGGACGTTCCAGCCAATTAAGATACTCTCCATCTGTCTTCAACTCTTGATACGTCTTTCCTTCCCAATTGCCGAAGTTCATCTCACGGAACGAAGGGTTTTTGAGCGGAACTGCATCTGGAAACAGAAGTCGTGCAGTTTCCACACAGCGGGGCAAATCGCTGCTGTGAATTTTTTCATACTGTGGGTAAGAACCCCTTAAGTTAAATATTTCCTTTTCTCCTTCGGTACTTAATGGAGAATCTGTCCACCCTAAATAGGCCCTTCGCTCATTCGCTACTGTCAGCCCATGGCGAAGTAGTGTAATAGCCACAATATCAGCCATAACCAAAGCTCAACCCCTTCCACGGATGCCCCCAGCACATCCCCCGTTATCCCACCGAACCAACTGAGGATTTTACGTTTCATATATACCAGGAAAAACACGGCAGCCAGACACATGATGAAAAATAAGGTGACAAGCTTAAAATCAATGATCCAGGCAAACGCCAGACTTACAAGGAGGTACAGCCAATAAATGGGCAAACTGCTTTTCATCACTGCACTTTGAAAAAAAGCACCTAGCCCCTCTTTTTTAGCGAGCGGCATCCGGATGAGTAAATAACCCATCACACATTTGCTTAAGAGCGGAAGGGCAATGATCAAGAAGTATGTCCATTCATTTACCCTTTCGACAATTTCATAGATAAATAGAAACCGTGCGGCCAATAGGACTATGACGGAGATGACACCGAAGGCACCTGTCCTGGAATCCTTCATGATTTCCAATCGCCGCTCTTTATCCTGATAGGAAAAAAAAGCATCACTTGCATCGATCCAGCCATCGAGATGCAAGCCTCCCGTTAATGCCATGGTCAAAAACCAAAGGAAAAAGGCAATCGAAAGCGATGACAATGGGGTCCATTCCACAAGTGCATACAAAACGCCGCCCAATATCAAGCCTAGCAAAAGACCTACTAATGGAAAGGTTTGAATGGCACGGTGAATATATTTCTTCTCCATCGGAAGCTGCTTCTTTATTGGAAAGACCGTAAAGAACTGCAGGTTAATTAAAAATCCAATCACTCCGCTCATTCCTGCATGCCCCCTTTCTTCCGCAATGGAATTCCCGCTTCCACTAGATAGGCTTCATCGGCCAGCCCGACGATCGTTTGATGAAGCAATCCCAGTGTTTTTCCGTATATATGAAGGAAATCATCCTGGAAAATCGGTTCCTGCACCAATTCATTGCTCACGACAATTAAACAATTGGATTGTTTTTTTATCTCATTGATTCCGGTTATTATTTTTGAAAAAACGCTATTTAAGAATTCTTCTTCAAGCGGAAGGCCAGGGCCAAATAGTTCGTTATCAAGCAGGGTTGTCAGACAATCGAGCAGAATTATGGAATCCTGATCAATATCCGCCCCTATTCTTGTAATATCCGTTGCGTATTCGGAGGTCTTCCACGCAATCGGGCTGCTTTCCCTATCTTTCCGGTGCCTAAGGATGCGTTCACCCATCTCAGCGTCACTGACTCGGCCACAGGCGAGGTAATGCAAGTTCCCATCCATCTGGAGTGCATACTCCAGGGCTTTTCTTTCCGCGAAGCTGCTTTTTCCAGAACGGACACCCCCGGTTATAAAACAGAGCCTTGCTTTCTCCACTGTCTTACCCCCTCCATCAGTGCTTCGTTATCATGTTCACTCTTCACTGCAAACCGAAGCCACCTTCCATCCAAACCCGGAAAATTATAGGTATGGCGCGGTACGATTCCTTTTTTCAGCAAAAAGGGGAAAAGGGATAAAGATTCATCTTTCACCAAATAAAAATTAACTGTGCTATCGGAGACATCCAACCCCTGCTCCTCATAAAACCGGAATAGTTTTTGCTTTTGCCATGCAATAAAGTCTCTTGTTTTTCTCATATAGGCTTCTTCTGCAAGACAGATTTTCCCTACTTCAAGTGCCACATGGTTGACGCTCCAATGCGGTTTATAATTTCTTACCCGTTTTATGATGTCAGGTGACGCAAGCAAATAGCCTAGTCTCAAACCGGGGATTGCAAAGATTTTAGTCATTGATCTTAGTATGAGTAAATGTGGAAATGCATTGATTAAAGAAGCATAACTAAAGGCATCCTCCGTGAAATCATAAAAAGCCTCATCCAGGACAACCAGGCAATCCGCTTTTTGGCATTCAATGATCAATTCCCTAACTGTATCCCGCTTAAATGAAACTCCCGTCGGATTATTAGGCGTACATAAGAAAATGGCATCATATTCGGGTAATTGCGGAATCAATCGTTCCAGGTCCAATTGCCACCCAGGAGCATCAAGCTGGTGAAAATCGACCTTACAACCTGCTGCCAAACAAGCTTCAGCATATTCCGCAAATGCCGGCTGTATGATCAGCACCCTTTGATTGGCTAATCCGTTCGCTACCAGCATGATGATTTCAGCACCACCGTTCCCCATCAAAACGGATTGCTCGGGAAGTGCTTCTTTTTTTGCAATGGATTTTGTCAGTTCAATGGCATGCGGATCTGGATATTGAAGGATTCCTTCGAAAAACCCAGACCACTGTTGCTTTATGCGTAAAGGCGGACCCAATGGGTTGATGTTAGCACTGAAGTCGAGAACCGATTCAGGCATTTCAATTTTCAGCGCTTCATAAAGATAATGAGGATTAGAGCCATGAGAAGGTAATGTCAAGAATAAGTCCCCCTAGCCATAGCATCAGCAGAAATAGAAAAGATGACCGATGCATGATGGTAATCGTTTGTGGTATATGTTTTGCTTCCAATCGAACAAGCGGAACTCCCATCCTCGCACGATCGGAAACAATTCCTTTGTACATATTACGGCCTCCAAGCTGTATTCCCAAAATCGCAGCAACGCCTGCTTCACACCACCCGCTATTCGGGCTTGGATGTTTTTTTGCGTCATTGAATAATATCTTCCATCTGGCGCCGAATCCATGATAGACGGATTTCGAGCTCAGCAACATCAGGAATCCGGTGAGGCGGCTGGGAATCCAGTTGACGATATCATCGAGCTTTGCTGAAGCCCATCCGAATTGCCCATATTTATCATTCTTGTACCCTACCATGGAATCGCAGGTATTAATCGCCCTGTACACCATCGCGAGCGGCGCACCGCCGATAGCTGCCCAAAATAATGGCGCTGTAATCCCATCACTGGTATTTTCCGCTACGGTTTCCACCGTGCCCCTGACGATTTCTGGCTCATCAAGATCAGCCGTATCACGGCCGACGATATAGGAAAGCTTTACCCTCGCTTCAGGGAAATCCCGTTCATTAAGCGGAAGGCAAACATCCATCCCAGCTTGCTTCAGGCCCTTCTGAGCTATCGTTGTGGAAATGACAACAGCTTCCCAAAGGATACCTGCAAGCGGATGGATTAGATAAGCCAAATAAACGGTAAGAAGTGTAATCAATAACACCGCCGATAGGACGATGATCAACATGAAGAGCCCTTTCCGTTTCTTATATGCCCCTTTATTGAACGCCAGGTCCAACTTGCTAATCATCGTTCCTATCCATTTGACTGGATGCGGCCAACTTGGAGGATCTCCAATTAATAAATCAAGGAAGAACGCCAGCGTAACCGCAAAAAGATGATGATAAATCATAATTCCTCAATCCGTTTCCGATTATTCGTCAATGCTTCCACTGTACAATCATATACACCGCGACTGATCAGCTTCCCTAACGGAGTGATGGTGCCTGCATATTGAAGCTTTGCCCCTCTTTGAGTTGCCGCAATCAACATGCTGTCTGTCGATGTTCCTGTTGCACAAGTATTTGTCACCTTATCCATGACATGCAAATCATGAAGCGCTTTTACTTTTGCCTCGGTCGCAGTCACTATACTGTGGATATATGCCTCTTCTGCCAAATGCCCATTTACGAATATCCATGTATTTATCGTTCCTGGAGAAGAACTCCAAGAATGCCGGTCAGCTAATGAAGCGTCGATGGCATTCCCTACACCGGCCGTCACAATGATAAAAACCGAGAAATCTTCAGCTCTTAAAAGCTTGAAAGCGACCGTATCGAGAAAGACAGCTGTCATCATCCCTACCGTTTCCTGAGGCTCAAAACCATGAGCTGTTAAATAGTCTGCCATTTCAACATGATGATCCTCGCAATCATAACCATGATGGACGTGCCTATTCACAAAATACTTATGCCAGCCCGTCCCAGAACCAGTCACTCCAGAAGACATCGTTCTAAGCGGGATCGGAGACTTCAATTGAATCATCTCAAATCCGACTGTCAAATAAGATTCATCAATTTCCAGCGGGATGGTATCCTGGCCATGCTTTTCCGGAACGATGAACATTTGCGGTTTCGGAAGGGCGGGATGCGGATGTTTTTCGATCGTCGTATGATATACACCCTGAATCCGTTCCTGTTGAAGCACTTCATTCGGGACATCAACGACCTGAATCTGCCCTTTCTCAAGCAGCATAAGCCGATCACAATATAATCCAGCCAAATTCAAATCATGAAAAATTGAAATAACGGTCAACTTCTGCTCTTTTGCCATTTTCCTCATTAGATCAAGAAGATCTTTTTGATAGGAAAGATCCAAATGGTTCGTAGGCTCATCCAAAAAAAGGATTTCCGGCTCTTGGGCAAGGGCCTGTGCCAGCAGGACCCTCTGCCTTTCCCCTCCTGATAATCGATCAAAATGAAGATCCTGAAAATCAGCTACTCCCGTTTGTTCCATCACCCGCTGGACAATCGATTCATCTTCTGCGGACCAACTATGGAACCAACCTGATTGATGGGCATATCGCCCAAGCGAGACCGTCTCTTTTACTGTATAGGAGAAAGCTAATGAGGAATGTTGAGGGAGCACGGCAATGACCTGTGCAAGTTGTTTTGACGAATAATCCTTCAAATCCCTGCCGCTTATCCGTACGCTTCCGCCTTTATAATCAAGCACCCCGCTAAGCATACTTAAAAGCGTCGTTTTCCCGCTGCCATTAGGACCAAGAACCCCGAATAATTCCCCCTTATGTACATCAAAAGAGACAGAGTCCAAAACAGCTTTGTTGTGATATCCACCTGTTAACCCTTTTACTTCAAGCATCCGTTTTTACCCTTCTCTCCGTCTCTTTAATAAAATCAGCGCAAATGCAGGTGCCCCGATAAGTGAGGTGATCACCCCGATCGGCAGTTCCGATGGGGCAATGATCGTTCGTGCTACAAAATCGGCCAATATCAAGAATCCGCCTCCTATCAACAATGACAACGGAAGCAAATGTTTATGGTCAGGTCCCCAAATCTTTCGGACAAAATGAGGAATGACCAATCCTACAAAACCAATCGCCCCTGAAACGGCAACGGCTGCCCCTGTCAATGTCGAACCGGCTATCAAGATCCACATTTTCCGCCGCTTGACGTTCACACCTAAGTGTTTTGCCCGGTCTTCCCCGAAAGTCATCGCATTCAATTCTTTTGTATTCATGATCAAGGTCAACGAGCCAATGATAAAAAACGGCAAAATGATTACGATATAATTCCAGCCGCGCATTGAGACGCTTCCCATCAGCCAGCCGATGATTTGTCTTAATTCATCACCCGTCAGCGCAATCATCAATGAAATGAAGGCACTTAAAAACGAGCTGAAAATGATTCCCGTTAAAATGATCGTTTCCACTTTCATCGACCGATCCATTCTTTTTGCAAAAGTCAGTACGCAGAGCATCGTGAGCACTGAACATAAGATGCTCAATGCCGGAAGAGTATATAAACCGATGAATGGCAGTGATATATTCAAAAATATCGTCAATACGGCGCCGACCGATGCTCCTGATGAAATACCTAATGTGTAAGGATCAGCGAGCGGATTCCGGAGCAGACCTTGAAAAGCCGCACCCGCGATCGCAAGTGATGCCCCAACCAAACCAGCGAGCAGCACCCGCGGCAAGCGGATGTTCATCACGATATTCGTAAGCATCACATCCGGATCGGCAGAAATCGGCAAGTGGAAAATCTCCTTGCCGATTATTTGTATAAGTACGGGAATCGGAACTGGCACCGAACCAAAGGAAATGCCTATCGTCATTGCGAATAACAAAATCAACAACGCAATCAAATAAGCAAACGCCCATTTAGTTGTCAAATTGGTTCGGATAGACTGCTTTGGCAAGTTCCTCTACTCCTTCTATTAAGCGTGGACCGGAACGGGTCACCAAGTCAGAATGGACATCAAAGACTTGGCCATTCTTAACAGCATTTACGTCTTGCCATCCTTTTCGGGCCTTCACTTCACTTACTGCATCTTTCGTATAATAACCATACGTTGTAATGATGACATCAGGATTTGCAGCAATCATCGACTCTTCATCAATTTTTGCCCAACCGTCCAATTCAGCAGCCGCATTATCCGCTGAAATAATCTGAAGCATCTCATTCATGAACGTATTTTTTCCAGGTGTGTATATTTCCGGTGAAGGCGAAACTTCCACTAAAACGGTCTTCCTATCCTCTTTCTTTACGGATTTGGCTTTTTCCTGGATATCCTTGAGCTTCGTTTTCATATCCTTAACGATTTCGTTTGCCTTATCATGTTCTCCCGTTGCCTTTCCAATCATTTCAATAGATTCATAGACTTGGTCAAAGCTTTGTGCATCATTGACTACGAGCACATCTATTCCAGCATCCTTAAGCTGCTGTAAACCCTCATTTGAATTATGGGCACTTGATGCATGCGCAAGAACAAGGTCAGGCTTCATGGAGACAATCAGCTCCGTGTTCATTTCCATTCCGCCAACTTTTTCAATTTCTTTCGTCTCTTCCGGGTAATTATCATTGTCGGAAACACCAACGACCTTTTTACCCAAACCAAGTGCAAAGACCACTTCCGTATTACTTGGTATCAACGAAACGATTTTCTTCGGTTCTTTTTCTATCGTTACCTTTTCCCCACTTGCATCTTTAATCGTAATCGGGAAAGCCTCGTGTTGAGCATGATTCGTTTGCTCTTTTTCTTTTCCTTCATCAGCAGCACCACCGCAGCCTACCATCATGCCTGCAGTAAGCAACATTAACAGTATCAGACCAAAAATCTTCTTCATTTTCATTCCCCACAATCTTTTTATTTAATTTCTTCATACCTAACAGAGAAAACCAATACTGGAAGATACCCCCAAAATAAAAAGCATCTCCCGTTAAACGGAAGATGCTTGCATGGCAACAATATCAATACGGACTCTTTCTTAGGGTCTGCCACACACCTTCCCATCCGCGTAGGTTACAGGTGTACGAATTCTGGCAGGTCTCCTGGCTCATGGTCATCGTCAACGGCACCTTCCCATATCTCATACAGTGGTACACAGCCGTCAGCTCCCATATACAGTGGCGGGACCGCGTTGGCATTTCACCAACTTCCCTATTAAGTCATTAAGACACCAAATCGTTCATATGTATATAATTTTCACTGCCTTCATTATACACCATGTAAGAATCGATTATTATATGATTTTTCTGAACAAGTGCGAAATGACCCTTCCACCTTCAATGCTTTGCAGCATTTTCAATCAGCGACGCAAACCCATTGATCGATAACCCTGGTGAAATCCGAACTCGATGCAGAGCATGCATCCCTTGGTCGCTTGAAGCTCCCCCAGGGTCGGTAGTGACTGCCATCTTGTATCCAGCTTCTTCTGACAGCCTGAGACTCTCTTCGTTATACCGGCCAACCGGATAGGAAAGAACTGTCGTGTCCTGGTCGAGGATATGGTCGAACAGCACCTTCGACTGAACCATTTCCGCTTCTTGCTGCTCTGCCGTCATGCGGTTCAGCTCCAAATGGCTGATGGTATGGCTTTCAATTGAAATCCCATCCCTGCTCATCTCCAACATTTGATTTTCAGTCAGGTGATGGCCATTATCAATGGACTTCCCGATCATGAAGACAGTTGATTTCATATCATGTTCTTTTAATATCGGGAAGGCCTCCGTGTAGTTATCTGTATAGCCATCATCAAAAGTAATCCAGACGCACTTCTCACTTGGCATCCGATTCTCGGTTAAAACGAGGAATGCTTCTTCAGGGGATAATGTATAGTAACCATTCTCCCGAAGCCAAGCCATCTGTGATCGGAATTCCTCCCTTGGAACCCGAAGGCCATTCCCTTGGGAAATGCTGTGATACATCAATATCGGGAGCTGGACCGGGGACTCGGCCTTTAACCAGTCTCCCGTATCGATTTGCCCCTCCGAATCCTGCCCGGTCCCATTCTCAGCCGCTTCGGCCACTTCAATGTCATCTTCCGCAATCGGTGCAGCCGTCTTTGTGCCTATCCCCTCTAAAATCCCTTGTGAGCATCCAGGTAAAATCAAAACCCCCAGCAATGCCGCCATCCTTAACACTCTATATTTTTTCACTATCATTCTCCTGATTTTTTTATAGTATAATAGTACCAGAAAACCAGCGGGCAATAAAGTATTCCATTTAATGAAAAAAGAGGAAAAACGAAAGCTTAGCGACACGCTAAACATTCATGAGGATTTTTTTTCATAAGTATGTGCTATTAGCTTGAAAAGTTTGCCTATAAGAAATATAATAAATAAGTCGTCGACTTTAATATATGTCCCAGTAGCTCAGCAGGATAGAGCGACAGCCTCCTAAGCTGTAGGTCGTAGGTTCGATTCCTATCTGGGACGCTAAAGTTTATAAGCCCTGTTATAATGCGGTTTCTCCGTGTTGTAGCAGGGTTTTTTTCTGTTGGTATGACCGTAAAAGCCGGAAATTGTATGTAGGATAAAAGCATTTCTGTACGTAGGAAACAGTGATATTCCATATCACTATTATTTTTCTATGTTTGGAGGTGCTTTTTTTCATGAAAAAACACGTTATTAAACAGCGTGGAACAGCGTTAAAGGAACGGAAATTGACCAGTAAGACTACTGAAAGTTTCACGATTGAATACACACTGCATGAAGCCTTAGATATTTTTCTACGTGCAAAAGTTGCTGAAGGTGTCCGACAGCGAACATTAGGCGAATATGTGTGAAGTGAAAAGGATATTTTCGAAAATTCTTGTTGGACTATAGTAAAAGGGGTTTATCAGTGATACAGACTGATAAACCCCTAAATTCATTTTATTGAAAATTAAGCACTTCTATTTCTTTAATGTTAAAGAGCGTTTCCACGAACCATTCCATTTAAATCCAATAGGGTGTCCTGCAATTATAACACCTAGCACATAAACCCCATCAACAGTTATGTTAGCAGTATCTTTTGTACTGTTCTTTTTACTGAAGGATGCCTTCCCGCCTTTATGTAACCAGTCAACTTCCAAATTAATTCCAGTTAAGTAAGAATCGTAATTAGAAACTGATACAAACTGAGGTTTTTTATTAACCAATTTATATTTGTATTTTATTCGAATATTCTTGTATGAACCTAGTACGATTTTCCCATTTTGAACTGGTGACCACCAGTTCAAAAGTTTTGAGCCACTCTTTGTAGTAGCAAAAGTTTGCATTCCACCGGAGTTTTCTTCATCTTCAGAAACTGAAATTTCTTCATTAACTTCAATTTCATCTTCTTCTTGAAGACCTTTTACGAATTCTTCAAATTCTTCTGTTGTATCAAAATCTAATTCTGTTGGATTAATAGTTTCTGTTGAATCATTCAAGTCAACTGTTTCAAAACCATAAGTTTTTTCTAACTGGTTGATTTCAGCATTAATGTCCTGTTGATTAGATGAAGATTCTGCGAAAGTTTGAATAGGATTAGCTATCCCGAGCATAAATAAAGTAAAAACACATATGATGCATGAAAACTTTTTCATGTTACCCCCTAATAAAATATGATAGTATAAAACTACAAATATATTAACATAATTTCAAAAAGAAGGCAAATATGCAATTAAATAGAAGAGGTGGTAAAAATTGTTTTATAAGAAATTATTCTTAATTAGTTTGGCTGTGACTATTGTTGCAGCATTCGTGTTACCACAAATTGGCGATGGATATGGTATACCTTTGAATTGGATAATCTATAGAGGTGATGGAGAGGTCACAAATATTCTACAAATATTTCAGTATAAGATTTTTAAACACACACAGATTAAATTAGGTTTACTTGTACTAAATACTCTCATGCTATTTGCAGTTTTAAGTATAATATTTAAACTTTTTACGAAAATGGACAAAGCTAGGTAGGAACAGTGTATAAACTCGAATGCCGAAACTAATTTTAAATGTCTATATTGGAAACTTCCTTTAATAGAAAGGTGTTTTAAACATTTTTTGGTGTACTGAATCTCCTTAATTATAGGACAGTTAAAGGACGACGATTATATAGAAAACTTTGGCGAGAAATGATAAAAAAGCTTTGATGTTAACTGTAGATAACATCGTGGAAAGGTGAGTAAGAAAGAAAAATTTAACTTCTTTCAACGTTGCCGGACCTGGGTAGGTACGCAGGATTGCATAGAGAAACGCTGCAATTGAAACGTTACGTTATCTGAATAAAATTATATCTTTTTTTAAAATAAATGTTTTAACCTGTCCCATCCGGGTATACAAATACTGTAAGACATTCTCACCAAAGGAGATGATAGTGCATGATGAGTACAATCAGAAGCCAATGGAACAAAGAGAATGACGCAGCGGTGTTTAGTCCCGGTGATCAGCGTTAGAGTCAATTGAAGAGTTGGAAGATAATCAAGCATGGGAATTACTAGTCTTCTCATCCAAAGGAGGAAGATACGATCATGAGTATTTACAGCCTATGGAATCCAGAGAATGATGAAGCAATTTTCAGTCCGGGTGATCAGAAGCCATTCAGTACGCTCATACGAATAGATTCGGATAAACACACACACACTGACAAAACACTTGAATATGAATTACATGGCACCGTACTGAATGAAATTTAATCGAAGCAGGAATATACCGAAAAAGGATGGAGCGATTGCTCCATCCTTTTTCATTTATTTATCGAATTTCAGTTTCGCCAAGGCATCTGCCAATGCAGTATTGATCGGCTCTTCTTTATTTTGCTTTTTCATATAATTGGTTACTTCATTTTTGGATACTTTTTGATTTTTATTTTGCCCTCTTCGTTTATTGTAAGAAGATAGTTTTTCGTGAAAACCGCATTTACAGGTGAATGTCTGTGCTTCTCCTTGACCGCGCATTTCCATCTTTTTATGACATTGCGGGCATCTGGCATTTGTTACACGTGAAACACTTTTTTTGTGGCCGCAATCACGATCTTGACAGACAAGCATTTTTCCCTTTTTACTATTCACTTCCAGCATCAGCTTGCCGCAATCAGGACATTTCGTTCCTGACACGTTATCATGCTTGAATTTTTGGTCACTATTTTTGATTTCATGGACGATATTTTTGGCGTAGGAGCGCATATCGCCGATGAAAGCCTGTTTTGGCAGCTTTCCTTTTGCTATCGCAGTTAACTTTTGCTCCCATTGAGCTGTCAAAGCTGGAGAACGCAAGTCTTCAGGTGCCAATTGAAGAAGTTGTTTTCCTTTCGAGGTGACATGAAGGCCCTTTCCTCTCTTCTCGATCAGGAAGCTATTGAACAGTTTTTCAATGACATCCGCACGTGTTGCAACAGTTCCAATCCCGCCAGTTTCACCAAGAGTCTTGATGAGCTCTTTGCTTTCCCCTGCCATGAAACGAGCGGGATTCTCCATTGCCGAAAGAAGCGACCCCTCATTGAATGGTTCCGGCGGTTTCGTTTCACCCTCTGTTTGTTTCACAGTCGAAATGGTTAAAATGTCACCTTTTTGAACGTTCGGAAGCAGTTGCTCCGCAAGGCCCTCTTTAGCTTCTTCCTCATCGAATTGGTGATCATAAACTTCCTTCCAACCTGACTTCAGGATGACCTTCCCTTTTGCCATGAACATCTCCTGCCCCATTTTTGCGGTGATGGTCGTTTGTTCATATTCAAAAGGCGGCATCAATACAGCAAGGAACCTTTTAACGACCAAATCATAGATTTTCGATTCTTTGTCACTCAGTTTTCCCGGCAGCGGCGTTTGCTCAGTGGGGATGATTGCATGGTGATCAGAAACCTTGCTATCGTCCACGAACGATTTATTTGTTTTAATCGGGCTGCGCAGGATCCTCGATGCATACTGGGCATATGGTTTAATGCTTACAGCCTGTAATCTTTCTTTTAGCGTATCAACCAAATCCGTAGATAAAAAGCGTGAATCCGTCCTTGGATAAGTCAAGACCTTATGGCTTTCATATAAGCGCTGCATGATCGATAACGTCTCCTTCGCCGAATAGCCGAATTTCTTATTGGCGTCCCGTTGAAGTTCTGTTAAATCATATAAAGAAGGGGAAAAACTTTTCTTATGTGCCTTGTTCACTTCAACCACTTCTGCACTTTTCCCCTTAACGGCTGCAAGAACCTTTTCTGCCTTGTTTTTATCAAAAGTGCGGATATCTTTTGATTGTGCATCTTGCCAGACGAGGCGCAAATTGGGTTCTGCAATTGCCGAAACGCCATAATATTTCTTAGGCTGGAACTGTTTTATTTCCTCTTCTTTTTTTGCAATCATCGCAAGTGTCGGCGTTTGGACCCTCCCGCAGGATAATTGGGCATTATGCTTGGTCGTTAGGGCACGCGTCGCGTTCATCCCAACGATCCAGTCCGCTTCCGCCCTTGCTACAGCAGAGGCAAATAGGTTTTCATACTCCTTGCCATCTTTCAGATTTTTAAATCCATCTTTGATCGCTTTATCCGTTACAGAGGAAATCCAAAGCCGCTTGACCGGCTTCTTCACATTCGCTTTTTCTAGAATCCAGCGTGCAACAAGTTCCCCTTCACGGCCTGCATCCGTCGCAATGATGACATCCTTGACATCATTGCGATTCAATTGTGTTTTAACCGATTGAAACTGTTTGCCTGATTGCTTGATCACGACCAATTTCAAAGTAGGCGGCAACATGGGCAGGTCCTCAAGGCGCCACGTTTTATATTTTTCATCATAAGATTCCGGATCTGCATGGGTAACCAAATGACCCAGTGCCCAAGTGACGATATACTGATCGCCTTCAAAAAAGCCATTCCCCTTTTTCCCGCAATTCAACACTTTTGCTATATCTCTGCCGACCGATGGTTTCTCGGCCAGTACGACTGTTTTACTCATATTAACATCCTTTCGCTTTTAAACTGGTTCCTCTATTATCTCATATAATTTATGACAGGGCGATAATGCACCACGGCATTGGATCGGTTGGTTCACTTTAAGGATTCCCCGTACCCACATATATGTAATTTAATAGATTAGATAGCATTCCCGTGCAGATTTTAGTATGATGAAACGTAGGGATTTTTTCAAATTAATTGGGAGGTTCAATATAAAATGAGCTTACTTTCTATAGATAAATTAGCACACAGCTTTGGCGACCGTACCTTATTCAAGGATGTATCATTCCGCCTGATGGCCGGCGAACATGTTGGTCTGGTCGGGGCAAATGGTGTCGGGAAATCAACGATGATGAATATCATTACAGGGCAACTCATCCATGATGATGGCCGGGTCGAATGGACACCTGGTGTCGAATATGGCTATCTTGATCAACATACGATACTTTCAAAAGGTAAATCGATTCGCGACGTCTTACGGGATGCATACTTACCTTTATTCGAGCAGGAAAAAGCACTGAATGAAGTTACAGAGAAAATGGGTACTGCCACTCCGGAGGAACTTGAAGAACTCTTGGAACAAATGGGTGAAATCCAGGACAAGCTGGAAGCCGGCGGTTTTTACAATCTGGATATTAAAATTGAAGAAGCGGCACGCGGTTTAGGGTTGGATGCAATCGGTTTGGACCGTGATGTCTCTGCCCTGAGCGGCGGACAGCGGACAAAGGTTTTACTAGCCAAGCTACTTTTGGAACAGCCTGAAGTACTGCTCCTAGATGAACCGACGAACTACTTGGATGTGGAGCATATCCGCTGGCTGAGCAGCTACTTAAAGGAATATCCTAATGCATTCTTATTAATTTCGCATGATACCGAGTTCATGAACGGCGTCGTCGACGTCATCTTCCATCTTGAATTTTCTAAACTGACCCGTTACACGGCAACTTATGAAAAATTCCTTGAGCTGGCTGAATTGAATAAAAACCAACATATTAACGCCTATGAAAAACAGCGCGAATTCATTAAAAAGCAGGAAGATTTCATTGCAAAGAATAAAGCACGCTATTCAACGACCGGACGGGCAAAGAGCCGTCAAAAGCAATTGAATCGCATGGAACGCATCGATCGTCCGGAAACTGCAATGAAACCTACCTTTGACTTTAAAGAGTCACGTGCGAGCAGCCGTTATGTCTTTGAAGGTGAAGATCTGGAAATCGGATATGACCGCCCACTGCTTCCGAAGTTGTCCATGACCATCGAGCGGGGAGAAAAAATTGCCGTGGTCGGCTGTAACGGAGTTGGTAAATCCACTCTATTAAAAACGATTTTGGGTAAAATTGATCCTCTAGGCGGTAAAAGATCACTTGGCGATTTCCTTTTTTCTTCTTATTTTGAACAAGAAGTGAAAGCAGGCGATACGACGCCGATCGATGAAGTATGGAATGCATTTCCGCATCTGGACCAACCGCAGGTACGTGCGATTCTTGCCCGTGTCGGTTTGAAAAACGAGCACATTACACGTCCGATGAGCCATTTAAGCGGTGGGGAACAAGCAAAAGTGCGCCTTTGTAAACTCATGCTTACCGAAAGCAATTGGCTGTTATTCGATGAACCGACAAACCATTTGGATGTCGTTGCAAAAGAAGAACTGAAACGTGCATTGAAAGAGTATAAAGGAACGATTGTCCTTGTATGCCATGAACCTGATTTCTATGAAGATTGGGTAACCAAAGTATGGGATGTAGAGGAATGGTCGGCACAAAATTAATTTTTTCGGGGATGTCGCGGAAGCGGCATCCCCTTTATTGTGGAATAAATAAAAAGCTGACTGAAAACACTCCTTCAGTCAGCTTTCATTTCCTCATCATGCAGCTTAAACTCGTTCCGCCACCAAGGTATATGTTTTCGGAAGCCCGATATCATGGATTTTATGATTCGGTTCTTCCTCGAGCACTTTAATAACGAGCCCTGATTGACCAATTGACGTTATAAGTTCCCCGATTGTCCATTTACGCTGTACAACTCTTGAAAGGCTCCCTTTTTCTTCATCCGGCATATGCTTCGAAAAAGCGACCTCATTGTTTTCGATTGCCGGAGCAAAATAGTTGCCTGTTATTTTATGTTTTTTACCATTTGAAGTAATGAGCTTTGTTGAAATTGGATGAAATTCATGCAGTACGATTCGGCCTCCAGGTTTCAGCATCTTTTTAATTTTTTCAAATAACGGCTGCAGATCTATTAAGTAATGAAGTACACCTAGCTCCATTAAAACCAAATCCTGATTCCCTGATTCATGCTCGGATGATAGCGAAAGGACATCCGAAACGATATACTCGATGGAGACACTGGCGCCACTTGCCAGTTCATTTGCAAACATTGCGTTTTCCTGGGAAAAATCAACAACTTTCACTTCTGCTCCCAATATGGCCAGTGCAACTGCCTTCACACCGTTCGATCCCATCAAATGTGTGATTTTTTTGCCGGATATTTCCCCCATATATTTATAAAAAGGGTGCAGTCTCCATTTTGGGTTTTGTTTGATTTTTGATGCCAATTCAACGGGATTTCCATAACGATTGACAAGCGCTAAATAATTATTCTGGTTCCAGGCTTGTTCATTTTCCGCTGTGAACCCCTTCTGCTCAGCTGATAAGTAAGCATGAATCTCGGCACTGAACTTTCTCATTTCTTCTTCGTATAAATAGCTGTATAACGACCTGCACCAAACCTCCATATCCCCCATCTTTATGGATAAACGATAAGGGTCCGTTTTAATGGTCGTGTTAAACCGGCAGCGAACAGTGACAGAAATCCCCTCGACATCCATTAGAAAGAATGCAGTCTCAGGACTTCTTTCAGGCTTTGTTGGCGCGTATTCGGAAAAAAGATCCAAAGCCTCATTAAAGACATCCCATTGTACATCCATGCTGATTTTCTTATATTCATCGATATCCACTCCTTGTACGAAAAGCGCAGATCGACCTGTATATTGGTAGGGAATATTAGCTTGATCCAATATGTTCGCCATTAATGTGATTGTATGATAATAACTTGCCTTCATATGTACCTCCTAAACATCAAAAGAGCATGACAATTATTCTTCTATAGCAAATTTCAAACCGGTACTCGTAATGGCAATCAGCTCTTCATCGTGGCGATCTATGCCATAAACGAGTAATGTAACAAGCATATATATGGCTCTGAACCGGGCTAGGCTCTCTGTTTCCTTTTCGATTTCACCATAGATTTCGAAAAAAGTACTGCGCACCTCTTTTGGGAAATAACTGTATAAAAAGGAGAAATCAATGGCTGGATTCCCGATATGGACATCTCCCCAATCAATGACACCTGCGAGAACGCCTTCGTCATCAAGTAAAACATTCCGGATATGGATGTCTCCGTGAACGAGCGAAATCGGATGCTGAACATCCAATTCACCTTCACCTAAGGTTTCAACAAAATCCTTAACTGCATGCGCCTGTTCAAAGTATCCTAGCTTTATTAGATTCGAGACATTTTCCATAAGTGATTTCTTTCGATAGGGTATATCAAGCCTCATCATCCCATCAGGCTGCACACCTAAACGCTTAGCCTTTTCGACAGGAAAACTGTGAAGAACCTTCAAAAAGCGGGCAAATCTTTTTGCCGATTCGACCTTTTTTGCTTTTGTTCCTTCTACAGGCAAGTGTCCCTTCACCATTTTATAACCGGTAAAAGGATAAGGATACAACGTGCTTGGTTTCCCAAAAAATATTGGTTCCGGGATAGCAAGCGGAAAAGTGCCTGCAATGGAAGGCAAAAGCTGATTTTCCACCTGAATCAACGTAACTGCAATAGGGCGGCGGGGAAAACGGAATACAAATTGCCCATTGATTTGTATGACCGTGTTATCGAAACCCTCCCCAAGTTGCTTGATCTCTTCCAACTCAATTTCCGGAAACTGCAGCATGATCAATTTCCCTGCCAGCTCCAGAGAAACTGGATATTCTGCCAACCAAGGCTTGTTCACTCCCGTCTCCCCCTTTTACCGGTTTCTCCCTCTATTGGGGCTGTTGCCAGATCCACCTCTGCGATTACTCGCCCCTTGTGTACTAGTTGATCTGCGGCTGTCCCTTTGACCTCCTCGTGGATTGTCACGCTTTTGTCCACGGCCGTCTTCCGAGCGGCCACCCCGCGGATTCTCTCTCCTTGGTCCGCGGCCGTTTTCCGAACGAACTCCCCGTGAATCCTCACGTATAGGCCCGCGGCTGTTTTCCATCCGGCCTCCACGTGGTTTCTCCCTCTCGACTTCACGATTGTCCGCTTGATTTACAGAACGGTGACTGCCCCGATTCGGTCCTCTCGTATCAATCCGTTCCCGATGTTTCCTTCCCCCTCCCGAACGCGGGCGGCGAGTACCCTCATCAGAAGGGTCTTCATGACGCTTCCTTTTTTGCCTCACCTCATCGGGTTGGAACATTTTCACTCCTTCAATCGTCCTTCTTTCGATTTTCATGGAGATCCCTTTTTCAATATCGCTTAATAGCTGAAGATCCTTCGTTGCTATGAAGGTGACAGCCAAGCCATTCTCACCCGCACGGCCCGTCCGCCCGATTCGGTGGATGTAACTTTCTGCATCCTCGGGAACATCGTAATTAAACACATGGGTCACGCCTTCTACATCAAGCCCTCGTGCAGCAACATCCGTCGCCACTAAATATTGAAGCTTTGCGTCTCTGAAGTTTTTCATGACACGTTCCCGCTTTGCCTGTGAAAGGTCACCATGAAGCTCTTCAGAATTGAATCCAGCTGCCTTCAGGGCATCATTCAATACCGAAACGCGACGTTTTGTACGGCAAAATATGATTGCAAGGTATGGCTGTTCTTCTTTTATCATGTTGATTAATGAAGATTGTTTGGCACGATCGGTCGTCTCGATGACAAGCTGCCTGATTTTCTCGACCGTTACTTGCTCAGCCTTCACAGCGGCAGTTAGTGGTTTAGTCATATAGCGTTTAGCCAATTGATGAACCTGTTCTGGCATCGTCGCTGAAAAGAGCAGCGTTTGGCGCTCCTCTGGAAGCTGTTCCATGATCTCTTCCACTTCTGGTAAAAACCCAATATGAAGCATTTGATCAGCTTCATCTAACACAAGCGTTCCAGTTTGTGAGAGATCGATGGTGCCTCTTCGTAAATGATCTAATAACCTGCCGGGCGTGGCGACCACCACGGAGATGTTTCTTGTCAGCTTTTTCATTTGCTGCTCGACATCCTGTCCGCCATAAACTGCAAGCACTTGAAGTCCTTCGATTTCATCAGCGAATTTTTTCAATTCAGCAGTGATTTGTAAAGCCAGTTCCCTTGTTGGCGTGACGATCAGTGATTGTATGTGGGATGCGGCGGGATCGACTTTTTCCAGGATTGGCAGTAAAAAGGCCAAAGTCTTCCCCGTCCCTGTCTGCGCCTTCGCGATGACATCCCTTCCAGCAAGGATATCGGGTATCGATTTCTCCTGAATCGGGGTTGGGGTGGATATTCCTATTTGCTTTAATATGTTGTTAATCGCCGGGCTGACGCCAAGGTCGATGAATTCTGTCATGTATGGGCCTACTTTCTGAATTTCTTCATTTAATTTACTGATAAATCCACTTAAATGGTAACAGCTTCCTTCATTTCAAGTCATTATCCTTAGTCTAAGCTATTTGTTAGTATATCATTATCTATTTTCGAGAAAACCTGTACCTTAAAATTTTTCATCCTATTGTACTTTAGTTATTTTTCTAATATAATTTATAAGATTTATTACCATCTATCGAGCTACTTACTTGAAAAAGGGTAAGCATCTCCTCCTTGTAGATTTTTGCAAGGATTTTTTGTATATAAAAAAGGAGTGACCGCATGTTTAAATTAAAAGAACGGAATTCAAATATTAAAACGGA
The DNA here is from genome assembly GCF_046715815.1 of Peribacillus sp. S4. Taxonomy (NCBI): domain Bacteria; kingdom Bacillati; phylum Bacillota; class Bacilli; order Caryophanales; family Bacillaceae; genus Peribacillus; species Peribacillus sp. S4. Next base: position 5,490,765 of record NZ_CP175708.1, read on the forward strand.
AGTACTTGCGGGGCTTACAACCTTTTTAACACTGGCTTATATCATCGTTGTAAACCCCATGATCCTTTCTGATGCTGGTGTTCCCTTCGACCAAGCATTCACAGCAACCATACTCGCAATAATAGTCGGTACACTATGCATGGCCCTTTTAGCCAATTACCCAATTGTCATAGCCCCGGCAATGGGATTGAATGCTTATTTTGCATACTCGGTATTGGGAACCCATGATATCTCATACACAGTTGCCTTCTCTGCAGTCTTTGTTACCGGTATCATCTTTATCCTATTATCCCTAACCTCTTTCCGCTCAAAATTGATCGAGGCCATCCCTAATAACTTAAAGCATGCAATCAGTGCCGGAATCGGGCTCTTCATTACCTTCATCGGACTTCGTTTGTCAGGTGTCGTCACACAGCATGAATCCAACCTGGTTACTCTTGGAAGCTTCAGGGATCCCAGTGTGGCACTTACATTGGTTGGTTTGGTCATAACAATCGTGCTGATCGTTCGCAATGTGCAGGGAGCGATATTCATCGGAATGATCGTGACTGCCATAATCGCTTTCTTTACAGGCCAATTGGAAATTAACGGCCTGGTTTCCACCCCTTCGTTACCTGAAGGGATAATAGTCGCCAATCCAATCACATCTATCGCCGATGTGATTAACTATGGGCTTTATGGCGTCGTCTTCTCCATTTTGCTTGTCATGCTTTTCGATACGACCGGTGCTTTATTGGGCATTGTCCGTCAAGCTGGATTGCTGAAGGAGAACAAGCTTGAAAAATCAGGCAGTGCCTTCTTTGCAGATTCGATCGGCACTACTGTCGGCGCCATGTTCGGCACAAGCCCGACCGCTGCCTCGGTTGAATCATCAGCTGGTGTAGGAGCGGGCGGCAAGACAGGTTTAACCGCGTTGGTGGTGGCCATCCTATTCTTAATAACCGCCTTTTTCAGCCCGTTGATAGGAGCTGTCTCAAATGTAGCGGCAATCACTGCACCTAGCTTGATCATCGTCGGAAGCATGATGATTAAAAGCATTAATGAAATTGACTGGACACACTTTGATGAATCATTTCCAGCCTTTTTGGTCATTGTCGCCATGCCTTTAACATCAAGCATCGCCAACGGGATAGCACTCGGATTCATCGCCTACCCCATTTTAAAAATGGCAAGAGGCAAATTCCGTGAAGTGCATCCGTTCGTGTACATGTTTGCCGTTTTATTCCTTTACCAACTGATTTTCCTTGCTTGATCATCTTAAGAGGAATCCTTGGGGTTCCTCTTTTTTTGGCCCCTGCAAAGAAAAAGGAGGATATCCAACTTGTCGTCAGATATCCTCCTATATATTCACTGGTTCATTTGATCAAGAAAATCACCCAGGAGATCGTCAAGATTTTCTTCTTCAGGTTCTGTTTCTTCCTCTTGTTGTGAGGGTTCATTCAAATTCCAATCAAAGTCATCCAAATCTTTCTTAGGCAGGTCCTCCTGGACCTCCACGGGTTCCTTTTCCTCGGGCTCGGCCTGCACATACAATTCCTCACTCAATACATTATTATTCAAAGAGGCAAGCAAGGCCGTAGCGCGTAAAGGATCGGATAAAAGGTGGTACATAATCGTTCCAAGCATAGCTTCTGAGTGGGAATGCTTGAGCCAATCACGCTGAGATTTGCTTAACTTGTTCGGCATGGGCAGGGCAATCATTTCCCGATCCTGATGGGTGGATTGCCCGACTCCATCGAGAACATACTCAGCAATTTTACTGGAAAAATTCCTTCTTTCCGTTTCCTTCAATTTCTGCAGCTGTCTTAACGTATAGTCTGAGACATCCGAAGGGATACGAAAAGTGATGGCTTGTCCTCTTTTAATTTCAGAAGAAGCTGTTTTTTTCATTCTCTCACCTATTTAATGGAACCCGTTCTTTGTTCTTTCTTCTTTTGCTGGGACTGATTCTGTTCCTTTGCATTCCGGCGGCGATTAAAATCCGAAATCAATTTATAATAGGCGTTTGCCATCATCCAAACGCTTTCCCGCTCATCTTCGAAAAAGTCTATATTGTAGCCATCGAAATTTTGATTCAAGGTTTTCAAGTAATCTTTCAAGACAATCGATCCCCCGCCTACAAAATAGCAGATTTCCGTTTGTGAGTTTTTTTGCCATACGTTGCGCAGGTGGCGATATTGCTTTTTGGCCAGTTCTCCCAAAATACGGTCAACGATATCATGAACGCTTGTCCGGCTTCCGCGAACCATAATATGATTGCGATCATTTTTCTTCGTGATGATTTCAACGACGTCGCGCCTGCTATCCAACTCGACACCATGTTTCTTCCTGATTTCTTCGCGAATCGATTCAAGGGCTTCAGCTACTCCCAAATTGAATCCTTGCGCTTTGTCATCGTCAACTTTACGATTTTTAATGACAGCGATATCCGTCGATAATCCACCGATATCCTGAATCAGTATTCTTCTATCTATTAATTCACGATTAATGATATTCAAATCTTTATCCATGACCAAATTTATGTATGCTGCAAAACCCTCTGGATAGACTTTCACTTCATCAAATTTGATATTAACCTTCATGCCTTGGTATTTAGGAGTAATTAAAAATTCCACCTGGTGGACTGAACCAAGTAATTTCGAGCGGTATCCGACGTCTTTCCCTTCTTTAACCTCCCGAAGTGGCAACCCTGTTCCAAGAGTATAGTTGGCTTCCACAACGTTATTCACTTTTTTGAATGTATCGTTGTCCCCCAACTTGGCAGCGTCTAATGCAAGAGCCGCAAAAAGCATGACTAATGTTTGATCTTCTTCCGATTTACTGCTTCCTAAATCCAATTCGGTAGGATTATCACTTTTTGTCGCCAAGTTCCCAACGCGATAAATCGCATTATTGTCTTGCAGAGCCGGTGAATGGACCCTGATATGAATCCCTTCCAATGGGTTTTTTTCATCAAGTTCCTCAATCCCAATGACCGGACGGTCCTCTATGTCTTTTGCAATGACATTCGGTATATATAGTTCAGACTCTAGCTTTCCAAAAATAGCCTTGATAGCATCATTTCCTACGTCTACTGCTGCGATTCTAGAACTCATCTAAAAACATCCCCTTTTTCATGGAAAAAATTTAAGTGAAGCATTCCCTTTAAGAATAGGAAAAGTTTTCACGTTAGTCAATCCTTCATTAGTTGTAGCTATATTTGTCGAATTGTTTTCAAATTGTTTACAATAGGAACAAATATGTACACACCTTATAAATAGCTATGTGTACTTGATTGTAAACATGTTTACATTTTTGTTTGCAATGTATCTATTTCTGTTTACATGTATACTCATTTGTAAACAAACCAAATAATGTATTTTTTAAAATATTTCTTCTTACAAAAATCAGCAGATAAATAGTAGATTTTAGATAGGATAATAATTGGACGATTCACTAATGAACTGTATAGAGGTATTCAAATGACTGAAAAAATACAGAAACTTCCCAAATTCGGGAACACGATTGTCGCAGTGCGTTAAATTCCCCTTCATTTTCTAAACTAGATACAGATATAACCACTGACGTCTTCGAGCGGGCATGGCGTTCCGTAATTTGCTTTTGAAGAAGTGCATCCTGAACCTCCTTCGGCAGCTTAAGCAGCCGAAGCTTATTCGCCACGGTAGATTGACCTATTCCCAGTCTTTGTGCCAGAGCTTCTTGCGTTAAACTATGCAGCTCCAATAGTAGTTTTCCATAAGCCAAAGCTTCTTCAATCGGTGTCAGTCCTTCGGCGGAATTACAGGGAACAATGTAATAAAGTTTCACTGATAGATGCTGGCGAAATCCTTAACGGAACAACGGGACACACCACAGCATGACTGGTTTACGACTTTTTTGTTCACTAAAACATGGTGAAGAGAAAGCCAAACTATAATATGTAGCCAATGCAGAAAGAATGGGCTTATGTAGAAAAACATTGCATTGAATGTAATTTGACTGCAATGGATACCTATATTCACGCAAATATAAATGTAAAATCCCCAAAGAACCAAAAGCCTATCGAAACTAGCCATTCGCGGGGATTATGCAGAAAAAATCCCTTTCTCCTTTCCTTGTAATTCTTCCATAATCAAGCACAGTTAAACCCACTTTAAAGTATTTAACGGCCCTCCTCTCTACGATTCTGGAAGCTGAAAAAGTTTCCACTATAGTCAACCCTTCATAAGTTGTAGCTATATTTGTCGAATTGTTTTCAAATTGTTTACAATAGGAACAAATATGTATACACCTTATATATAGCCATGTGTACGCATTTGTAAACATGTATACATTTTTGTGTACAAACTATCTATTTTTGTTTACATGTATACATTTTTGTAAACGAACCAAATAATGTATTTTTTTAGTCTTTCTTCTTACAAAAATAAGCGTATAAATAGCGAATTTGGGTATGGTAATAAATGGACGATTCACTAATGAACTGTATGGAGGTATTCAAATGACTGAAAAAAATACAGACCTTCCCCGATTTCCGGAACCTTATTGGCGCAGTGCGTTAACATTCCCTTCTTTTTCTAAACTAGATACAGATCTAACCACTGATGTCTTAATAGTAGGCGGCGGAATTACCGGAATCACATCTGCTTACCTACTTGCTAAACAAGGTGTAAAAGTCACACTGATTGAAGCAGGACAAATCCTTACCGGAACGACAGGACACACTACAGCAAAAATCACGGCCCAGCATGGCCTGATTTACGACCAGTTGATCACTGACCATGGCGAAGAGAATGCCAAGCTTTATTATGAAGCCAATACAGATGGAATGAAGCTGATTAAAGACTTGGTAGAAGAACATTCCATTGAATGTAATTTGACTGCACAGGATGCCTATGTGTACGCAAATACGGACGAATATATAAGCAAAATCCAAAAAGAACTGAGAGCTTATCAAAAACTTGGCATTCGGGGGGATTATGCGGAGAATATCCCTTTCTCCATTCCATGTAAAGCAGCTGTGATAATGAAAGATCAAGCACAGTTTCACCCATTAAAATATTTAACGGCCCTCATTTCGACAATTCTCGATGCAGGAGGCACCATTTATGAACGGACAACGGCAATGAAAATTGAAGATGGCGATCCACCAACCGTTCTGACTGATACGGGACATTCCATCAAAAGCAATCAGGTTATCGTGGCCTCCCACTTCCCTTTCAATGATGAAAAGGGCTTATACTTTGCCCGTGTTCATGTAAGTAGGTCCTATGTGCTTGGCATCAGGACTGAACAGGAGTATCCAGGCGGGATGTATTACAGTGCAGACAGCCCTAGCCGCTCCCTTCGCTATACGGAATTGGACAATGGGGAAAAACTTATACTTGTTGGCGGAGATGGCCATAAAACAGGCCAGGGAATATCGACGATCGAGCATTATGAAGCACTGAAGGACTTCAGTGCCCAGTATTTCGATGTGAAAGACATTCCCTACCGCTGGTCGGCACAGGATATCGTGACACCGGATAATATCCCCTTCGTCGGTCCAGTGACAGCCAACCAACAAAACGTTCTGATAGCTACCGGCTTTGCGAAATGGGGAATGACGAATGGATCGATTGCCGCCAGGATCTTAACTGACCGGATTTTGCAAAAAGAAAATCGGTATGCGGAATTGTATGATCCTGCCCGTTTAAAAGGCGTGAAGAATATTCTTCAAGATAATGCTGATGTGGCGAAGCATCTGATCAAAGGCAAATTGGCTGTCAATCATAAAACGCCGGAAGACATAGGAATTGATGAAGGAGCAATCGTGAAGGTGGATGGAGACAAAGCTGGGTGTTACCGTGACCATGATGGCCAGCTTCATATTGTTGATTCCACATGTACACACATGGGGTGTGAAGTTGCCTGGAATAGCGGCGACCGTACTTGGGATTGCCCATGCCATGGCTCCCGCTACTCCATCGCTGGTGAAGTGTTAAATGGCCCTGCTGTCGAACCATTGAAGAAAATTCGCTGACTGCCAATTTGTGATTTTATCTAATAGTCGACTGGGCCCGCCGTTTTCCTTATACTGAAGTTACTGCATGGTTGAATGGCTGCAAATAACTCTGAAAAGGAATGAATCGAACATGAACGGTAAAAACCGGAAAGATATTACCCCAGGTGCCTCTGTGGATATTGTACTTAAAGCAGATCAACGCACCGGAAAGCTGACAAGCGGCACTGTAAAGGATATTTTAACCAACTCCAGCACCCACCCTCATGGAATTAAAGTAAGATTGACTGATGGCCAGGTAGGCAGGGTTCAAGTCATTCATAAGTAATGTGCACTCGGTCCAGGCCGAGTGTTTTTTTGTGTGATTGTTCGATGGATTAATGACAAAGGGGGATATTTCAATCATGTTTCCCATTCATAATTCGTACAATAGGGGTGAGATTATCTCTATAAAAAGGCTGGTGTCAAAATGAATCAAGAATACAATGCCCCCTTTAGGGATCATTACCGCACCGATGAACATATATTGAAAGTTTCCGGCTCAGAGACGCTATCTGCTGCTCCGGATCAAGCCACGATCACCCTTGGAGTCATAACGGAGGATGAGGACCCGCAAAAGGCCCAGCAAGCCAATTCCCAAGCAATCGCAAATGTCATCGCATCACTTAAATCCGCAGGCATTCCCGAAGAGCAATTGAAAACGAGTGATTACAGAATCGATCCACAATATGATTATATTGACGGAAAGGAATTGTTCAAGAACTACAAAGTCCAGCACATCATACAAGCCCAAACGACCGACATCGAGAAAATAGGCAGCATAATCGACACGGCCGTCAGAAGCGGCGCCAATTCAATCACCAACATCCGCTTCTCTTTATCCAATCCAGATGCATACTATAACCAGGCACTTTCTCTCGCTTTAAAAAATGCATACGAAAAAGCTCTTTCCATGGCTCGAACGCTAGGAATCTCATTGAACCCAGTCCCTAATAGGGTTGAAGAACTATCTGAAACGGCAACTCCAATGCTTTTTCAAACAGGTACTCTCTCAAAAATGGCGACTACCCCGATTCAGCCTGGTGAATTGAACATAACTGCCTCAGTAAGGGTGGAATACTCGTACTAGCACTCACTTAATTCCATCATAAAAAACCCCCCTTAACCTAAAGGGGGATTCAGACTGCAGACAAATTAGAGGAGAACTAATTTACTTTCAATTCGGTTAAAAAGGTTCCAGGTGATTTCAGAAATCCGCTCCCTTTCCGTCGACTGTCTGCCAAGCCTCCTCGCCGGCAAGCGTTCCCGGGGTCTCAGCTAGCCAGTTATTCGGCAGGAATGTCGCAAATTTTCTTCAATCTAGTAAGGGTTTCATTCCTATAATCAAGTTAAAAACATGCAGGATAATTCAGTATTCCACTAAAATCATGGTTCTAGGATGGGCGCAAACGGAACCCCCCTTTGGGTTGCCAAGGGGGGGTTTTTCATTTTAAAAGACTACCGTTTTATTTTCATGAACAATGACGCGGTCCTCCAAATGCCATTTAACGGCACGTGCCAGCACCCGGCGTTCAGCAGAACGACCGATTTTCTTCATATCCCCGGCAGAATCACGATGGTCCACACGTTCGATATCCTGCTCGATGATTGGACCTTCATCCAAATCATTCGTCACATAATGGGAAGTCGCCCCAATCAGCTTAACACCTCTGTCATAAGCTCGTTCATAAGGCCGTGCTCCAATGAAGGCAGGTAAAAATGAATGATGGATATTGATGATCCTGTTCGGATGGGCCGCTACGAAGTCCGGCGTCAATATCTGCATATACCTGGCCAATACAATAAGGTCCACTTTGAATTCTTCCAAAAGTCCAAGCTGTTTAGTCTCCACTTCCTTACGTATATCCTTATTGGCAGGAATGTAATAAAACGGGATGCCCATCGATTCGACAATTTCCCTCGTATCTTCATGATTGCTGATGACCAGTGCAATGTCAGCCAATAAATCCCCGCTTTGCCACTCCCATAGCAATTCCAGAAGGCAATGGGGTTCCTTCGAAACGAAGATTGCCGTCCTCTTCAGATCACTCACATGATTAAATGTCCATTGCATCGAGAATGCTGTCGAAACTTCCTGGAATGCCAGTTGCATATCCGCTGCCTTGTCATTCAATCCTGGACAATCGAACTCGATCCTGGTGAAAAAGGTACCGCCCTCAGGATTCATCGAATACTGACTCAATTCAACAATATTTGCATCATATTCTTTAAGAAAAGCCGTAACTGTCGAAACAATTCCCGGCTGGTCCGGACATTTTATAATTAAACGGCCTCTATCTTGATTTCTTTCGCGATATTCCTGTAACTGCTCTTGCACAAAGTTGCTAACCATTTTCCCAACTGCCCTTCTTCTATTTTGCTATATTATACTTCAATTCATGTCTGAAATTAAAGTCAGTCAATCAAATCGGGACTTTGTTGGTAGACAAAATCAACATTGCCTAAAATACTCCACAGTTTTATCCCATCCCATCCCATTCATTAGATACGGTTATCATCAGTTTTTCGCTTTCGATAGATACATCATCAGCCTGAATTGTTTCAAAATTCCTTCTCCTATTAAGTAATTTTTGTCACTTTTTCAGGAAATTACATGTAATTTGGAAGGAAATGAAGGCAAAGGCCGAGAACCTTTATGAAATGCATAGTGAAGGGGGATTCTTGTATGAAATGTCGGTATGTGCTGGACAGCCTTTTTGGTTTCAGTTTTATTTTCCATAGTTAATAAGGTTATTCATTGCCTCATAAGGGTATAGACCATTCTATTAGTTTTTTTCAAAGGGGGAAATGAAATTATCATGAAATCATCCGTTACATTCATTGTATCCATTCTGGCTGTCCTTGGTCTTCTTTCCGGCTGTGCCGAAAAGGACCAGCTGGAGGACGGGAGTAAGCTGATCAATGAGGACCAGTTTGTTTTTGCTGCCTCAGGTGAATTCAAGCCATTCAGTTATGTCAATGATGACATGACCGTAACCGGATTCGATATTGAAGTTGGCGATGCAATTGCAAAGGAACTCGACCTAGAACCTGTGCCTAAACGGATAAAGTTCAAAGGTATTGTGGAAGGTGTTAAAACCGGTCGGGCAGATGCCGCGGTTGCCAGCCATACAATCAATGAAGAACGAAGTAAACATGTTGCCTTCTCGACCCCTTATTACTACTCAGGTCCTCAAATTTTCGTTCGCCCGGATAGTGATATTAAAACGGTTGAAGATTTAAAGGGTAAGGAAGTTGCAGCTTCTAAAGGCTCCACGTACGCAACGACAGCAGAAAAATATACAACCAATGTAAAAACCTATGACAGTGATATCACCGCCCTGAAGGCATTGAGCGGAGGACGTCATGATGCCGTCATTACCGACTTCGTAACCGGCAAGGAAGCGACCAAGGAAGGTTTCGACATCGAAGGAAGGCAATTGATCGAACGAAGCGAACAGGCCATCGTACTGCCTGACGACAACCCTCAGCTGCTTGCACGCATCAACGAAGCTCTTGAAAACCTCCGTGAAGATGGAACGCTTGCTGAAATCAGCAAAAAGTATTTTGGTGAAGACATCACAACTAAGCCTGAATAAAGATTGATAGAAAGGGAGTCATTACATTGCCAAGTTTTTCACATTTTTTTGATACATTATTTAGCTCCTCGGACGTATTCATCCGGGCCATGCTCCTCACATTGGAACTGACGGTAGTCTCCATATTGGTGGGTATCTTCATCGGTTTGCTATTTGCCCTATTAAAAATATCCAATATAAAAATTCTTGCATGGATTTCAGATACATATGTATTCCTGGTACGGGGAACGCCTTTAATCGTACAGATATTCATACTCTATTTCGGTATCAGCAATCTCTTCTTACTGCCGGATTTCTGGGCGGCGTCACTTGCCCTGGCTTTCCATAATGGAGCTTATATTTCAGAGATTTTGCGTGGTACGATTCAATCCATCGACAAAGGCCAAATGGAGGCCGGACGCTCCCTTGGCATGAGCAATTCGCTCACCTTAAGGAGAATCATCTTGCCTCAAGCCTTCCGCCGCGCATTGCCGCCGCTTGGCAACCAATTCATCATCGGACTGAAGGATTCATCACTGGCAGCTTTCATATCCATGAATGAGCTGTTTAATGTAGCCACTACGTTGGGCTCGAATAATTTCGATGAAATGACTTATTTATTGATTGTAGCGGTCTACTACTTGATTCTAGTGGCTTTCCTGACCATTATCGTCAATTTATTCGAAAAGAAACTGTCCATCAGTGATCGATAGGGGGAATTGAAATGGAACAAAAAGAAATGATTCGCATTAGGAATTTAAATAAATCGTATGGAAACCTGCATGTACTTAAAGATATCGATATGAAGGTACTCGACAGCGATGTTGTCTGTCTGATCGGACCAAGCGGTTCCGGAAAAAGCACCCTGCTCCGCTGTTTGAATTATTTAGAGAAGAAAGACAGCGGCCAAATCCTCATTGAAGGAACGGAAATCAATCCTGGTACCCATGATATTAATAAAATCCGCGAGAAAGTCGGAATGGTATTTCAGCATTTCTACCTCTTCCCGCATATGACCGTACTGGAAAATGTCATCGAAGCACCGACACACGTCAAAAAAGTCCCTAAGGCCCAAGCGATTGAAGAAGCAAAGACATTGCTTGCCAAAGTCGGTTTATCAGATAAAGCGGATGTCTATCCAAGCAAGCTCTCAGGCGGGCAGAAACAGCGTGTTGCCATCGCCCGCGCCCTTGCCATGAAACCTGATATCCTGCTCTTTGATGAGCCTACCTCGGCTCTGGATCCCGAACTTGTGGGTGAAGTTCTTGCCACGATGAAGGAACTTGCCTTGGAAGGGATGACAATGGTAGTCGTTACACATGAAATGAGCTTTGCACGTGAGGTCGGGGATTGGATTGTCTTCATGCATAATGGGAGGGTTGTCGAAAGCGGACCGCCAAAAGAATTCTTCACCAATCCAAAAGAAGAACGTACAAAAGAATTTTTGCAAACGACAGTCTTTTGATTTTAATTCTAAAATCTGAATGCTAGCGAGTTTATAAGCAATACAGGCATGAATTCCTGTATTGCTTTTTTAGATGAAAAGGGTCTAATTTGTTTCTTTAATATCCAGTTAGGTCATTCCCTAAATTACATGATCAAAGTTTCAGGGATATTTCCGCTCGGATTGTACAAACTAAATACTTGATGAATTGTTTCAGATAAACCGTGATTCCGGCTCGAACATGGAAAAATATCTGTATTTATGGTATATATACAGGTAAAATTAAAAGAAGTATATAAATGAAAGAGGTCGAATTCAGTTGGAAAATAACTCTTCGAATTTTATTAAAAATATTATAAAAGATGACCTAGAGTCCGGAAAACATGATCATGTCATCACCCGCTTCCCTCCTGAGCCGAACGGATATTTACATATCGGGCATGCCAAATCAATCATTTTGAATTTTGGGGTGGCTGATGATTTCAATGGGAAAACCAACCTTCGTTTCGATGATACGAATCCATTGAAAGAGGATATTGAGTTTGTAAACTCCATTAAGGAAGATGTAAAATGGCTCGGTTACGACTGGGATAACCTTTTCTTCGCTTCCGACTATTTTGATGAAATGTATAAAAGAGCTGTGCTGCTCATCAATAAAGGACTGGCATATGTGGACGACCTTAATGCCGACCAAATCCGTGAATATCGCGGAACGCTGACAGAGCCGGGAAAAGACAGCCCCTACCGCAATAGAACCGTCGAGGAAAACCTTGAACTATTTGAAAAGATGCGCAGCGGCGAATTCGAAAACGGCGCAAAAGTATTGCGTGCAAAAATCGATATGAGCTCACCTAACATTAATTTGCGTGATCCCGTCATATACCGTATCTCCCATACTGAACACCATAATACCGGCAACAAATGGTGCATCTACCCAATGTATGCCTTTGCCCACCCGATTGAAGATGCCATCGAGGGAGTCACACACTCCATTTGTACGCTAGAGTTCGAAGATCAACGCCCTCTTTATGACTGGATCGTTGAGAATTGTGAAATGGAAAGCAAACCAAAGCAATATGAATTTGGCCGTCTTAACCTGACCAACACAGTAATGAGCAAGCGAAAACTGAAGCAGCTTGTCGATGAGGGCTTCGTGGACGGTTGGGACGATCCGCGGATGCCTACTGTTTCAGGCTTGCGGAGACGCGGGTATACACCCGAAGCGATTCGTGCATTCTGCCAAGAGATAGGTGTCGCCAAAACAAGCGGTATCGTAGATTCTCAAATGCTTGATCATTTCGTGCGGGAAGACTTAAAGCTGAAGGCTCCACGGACTATGGCCATCCTGAACCCGCTTAAAGTGGTCATCACCAACTATCCGGAAGGCGAGATAGAGTGGCTGGATGCTGAGATCAATCCGGAAGTACCGGAAATGGGTACACGCCAAATCCCGTTTTCACGTGAAATATATATCGAACAGGACGATTTCATGGAAAACCCGCCGAAAAAGTATTTCCGACTTTTCCCGGGCAATGAAGTCCGTTTGAAGCATGCTTATTTCATTAAATGTGAAGAAGTGATTAAGGACGAAGCCGGTAACGTCATTGAACTTCGCTGCACATACGATATTGAAACGAAAAGCGGATCGGGCTTCACTGGCCGTAAAGTGAAAGGTACATTGCACTGGGTCGAAGCTTCACAAGCGGTTTCAGCAGAATTCCGCAACTTTCAGCCTTTAATCTTGGATAAGGAAAATGATGAAGAGGAAGAAAAATCATTCCTGGACCGGGTAAACCCTGATTCTATCGAAATTTTACAAGGATTTGTCGAGCCTAACATGAAAGATGCTAAGCCTCAGGATAAATTCCAATTCTTCAGGCATGGCTATTATAATGTTGATTCAAAACTCACTGCGGCCGATCACTTGGTCTTCAACCAAATCGTCGGATTGAAAAGCTCATTCAAGTTATAGAATCACGAAAAAGAACCAGATTCCTAGCGGATCTGGTTCTTTTCATTTATCATTTTTTCTCGTATAGCTTGATCCCTTGTTTGGAAAGGGCTTGTTTAAGAGTACTATGTGTCGAAACCTGACTAAAATCAAGGCCTAACTGAATCGATGTCTGGGCCACTTCAGGTCGAATCCCGGAAATGGTCGATTGAATGCCTAACAGGTTCAGGGTACTTATCAATTGATAGATTTGTTGGGCAACCATCGTATCCAAAAGGGAGACTCCCGATAAATCGATGAATAAGTGGGTGATATTTTTGCTAATGCATTTGCTTGGAGTCCCATTCAAAATTCCCTTTGCCCGATAGGTATCGATTTCACCGATTAACGGCAATACCGCAATGGCATCAACAATGGGAATGACAGGTGCGCCCAGTTCATTAATCAGCTCCTGTTGAGCTGACAATCGTTCTTTTGTCAAAAGGTAATACTGCTCGGTGAACTCACGGTTCAATTGATCGAAGGCACGATTAATAAGCCGGCTCCACCGGATGATTATTTCTTTCGTTATCTTCGTATCCATGAGCATATAATCAGTGATGAATGCCCAATATATTTCACGTACCTTATTAAGCGCTTCCAACACTTCGTGAATAGGGGTGTCCGATTCAACCCTGCTCTTCGCGACAAGTGTGGCCCACTGCTCCATCGTTTCAATAAAAGCAGTTTCATCTTCAAGTAAAGCACTTGTCACTGTCTTGATGGTCCATGTATTCTGTTCCCTAAGCAGCTTTTCGATTTCCTCATTAGAATCTATTGAATAGATCGACCCAGACTGCTTTTCCCTTAAAGCCAGCCAGTTTTCCGTAATCTTAGACGAGTTATCAAGGATATATCGATATAAATTTTCATCTATTTTATCCATTTGTGTTCCCCTATCTCCCTAGTTATTTCATTTTGAATAGTATTAATAAATCTCCATATCCCGCTTTCTCCATTTCATTTCTGGGGATGAATCGAAGGGCCGCAGAGTTTATGCAATATCTCGTGCCTTTAGGACTTGGACCATCGGGAAAAACATGTCCAAGGTGTGAATCGGCATCCCTGCTGCGCACCTCGGTCCGGGTCATTCGGTGGCTGAGATCCATTTTTTCATTGACACTTGCCGACATGATGGGCTTCGTGAAGCTTGGCCACCCACAACCGCTATCATATTTATCCCGCGAACTGAATAGGGGCTCCCCAGAAACGACATCCACATAAATGCCTTCTTCAAAGTGATCCCAATAAGCATTATCGAAAGGCGGCTCCGTGCCATTTTCCTGGGTGACATGAAACTGACTCTCCGTTAAGGTCTTTCTAAGGTGTGCATTATCCTTAGGCCAATTTTCTTTAATGAAGGCATCCCGTCCTGAGCCTTTACGGTACAATGCATAGCGAAATTGGTTTTTTCGATAGAATTCTTGATGATATTCCTCAGCGGCGTAAAATTCCCCCGAGGGTAGAATACCCGTAACAATAGGTTTCTTAAACCGCCCGCTCATCATTAAATCTTCCCTCGATTGTTCTGCCTCCCGTTTCTGACGTTCATTAAGATAGAAAATGGCTGCCTTGTATTGCTTTCCCCTATCCGAGAACTGTCCATTATCATCTGTTGGATCGATTTGCTGCCAGAATATCTCTAATAACGTTTTATAGGAAATGATTGATGGATCGAATACCACTTGAACCGCTTCAACATGATCAGTCGCACCGGTAATCACTTGTTTATAACTTGGAGCGGCAAAATCACCGCCTGTATAACCTGATGTCACTGAAATGATACCGTCCATTTCATCAAAGGGAGCAACCATGCACCAAAAGCAGCCTCCTGCAAAGATAGCTGTTTCTTTTCCATCCATCGTCATCCTAAAACTCCCCTTTCACTCCTGTCATTTTATGTATTATATATCAGCAAGCCAAGCACCTTCAAATTCAAAAACTCTACCTTGCGTAACAAATATAAAAGAGGCACTTAGGAGTAAACCCAAGTGCCCTTTTGTGTTAAATCCGTTATTTAAAGTATCACACTTACAATGATCGCTGATAGGATGCTGACAAGAGTCGCGCCATATAACAGCTTCAAGCCGAAACGGGCTACAACATTTCCCTGTTTTTCATGAAGTCCTTTGACTGCACCGGCAATGATACCAATTGATGAGAAATTGGCGAATGAAACCAAGAAAACCGAAACGATCCCTATCGTCCTTTCGCTCAAGGCAGCTGATGCTTCCCCTAAGCTCAGCATGGCAACGAATTCATTGGTTACCAGTTTCGTCGCCATGATTCCGCCAGCAGTCACGGTTTCTGAAATCGGTATACCCATGATAAAGGCAAACGGTGCAAAGATATACCCCATGATGTCTTGGAAGCTGATGCCAAAAATCATGTCGAATATGCTGTTGATCCCGGCGATTAAAGCAACGAAACCAATTAACATCGCCGCTACAGTGATGGCAACCTTGAACCCATCCATGATATATTCCCCAAGCATTTCGAAGAAAGACTGCTTCTCTGCCCCTTCTTCAACAGGGAGAATATCCTCTTCATCCGTTACGGTATAAGGATTGATAATGGATGCGATGATAAATCCACCAAACATGTTAATAACAATGGCCGTCACAACGTACTTTGGTTCAATCATCGTCATATAAGCACCGACAATCGACATCGATACAGTTGACATGGCTGATGCACAAAGCGTATACATGCGAGATGGCGGAATGGCACCGAGTTGTTTTTTCAAGGTTATGAAAACCTCGGATTGGCCTACTATTGCTGATGCAACCGCATTGTAAGATTCCAATTTACCCATTCCATTCACCTTACTTAGAACGAATCCAATCCACTTCATGATGAACGGAAGGATCTTGAAGTGCTGTAAAATCCCGATTAATGCGGAGATGAATACGATAGGAAGAAGGACATTTAAAAAGAAGGGCGATGCTCCTTCATTTACGATCCCGCCAAATACAAAGGTGATCCCTTCATTTGCCCATTCCAAAAGTTTTCCGAAGCCATCGGCAATTGAATTGATGATCACTAAGCCAAACTTCGTGTTTAATAATAAATAAGTTAAAACAAGCTGAATGACCAACATGAGGATGATCGGTTTTATTTTAACTTTCTTCCGGTCACTGCTGACTAAGATAGCTAGTCCAAAAACAATAAGCAGTCCTAAAATTGCAATCAGAAATTTCATATATTCTGCCTCCACTAAGGGTGAATTTAATGTTCGTGCATTAATAGTAGGATACCCTCAAATAATTTATGCAAACGTTTTCTCTTTCATCCAAAATACATGTACGTACCTCTCCAGAAGTCTATATTAAACTAATATTTTTTTTAGTGCAATTATTATTTCCCTTTTTAAAATAACAATTAGTGACAATAATGGGTTTCGTGAATTAAAAAAGAAGGCTCCACTTCGAAAGGAACCTTCTCTTGCCTAAATAATATCGACTATTCAGGCAGCTGTTTTTCTGGATATCACCGTTGTCGCTAATCCAGTGACTCCAATTACAAAGATGATGATGGAAGCGGCCAAGCCACATGCCCCTTGATAAAAGTCGATGAATTTCCCAGCAAAAGAGTCTCTGCCTTGGAAACCGCCGCCGCTTGGCATTTCTCCTGGAGTTCCGGAACCATTAGGCCCCCCTTGTGGAGTGCCCTGCGTATCATTAGTTGCCGTTTCCGTCGATGAATCATCTGTCTCCGTACTGCTATTAGCCGATTCCTCCGAATCCGATTCTGTTGTATTGCGGTAGGCATGCTGCCCCATCACCGCCTGTCGATTCATGGGCTCATTGCCGCTGCCATCCACATACATCATGATCCCGATGACTGCTTGGGCCATTAAGAGGACCGGAACCCATATTCCAACCAAAAAGTGTAACCTACCAAGTCTTTTCATCAATGATTCTCCTCCGAAAATAAATGTATTTATAAGATAGATGATTATCTAAAAAGACCCTTAATTTTTCCTTAAGCAGCAAGGAAGAAAGTAAGGGTCTTTTTCGTATTGGATGGCAGCTAATTTTTCCTTTGATTTCTCGGAAAAGTGATTTCAAAATGGGTCCGTTCATTCTGCTCACTTGTAACCTTGATGTTCCCTTGATGTGTGTTTACAATCCATTTGGCTATGGATAGACCTAAGCCAGAGCCTTCGTTTTCGGAACGGGATTGCTCCACTTGGTAAAAACGGTTAAAAATCAAGGGGAGTTCTTCCTGTGGAATGCCTATTCCATTATCTTCTACAGTAAGAATGATGGATGAAGCATTCTTGATGCAGGATAGGGAAATTTCCCCGCCTTCCTCGGTGAATTTCATGGCATTATCCACCAAGATCACCAATAGCTGATGAATTCTCTCTTTATCCCCATGAAACACTACCTGTTCGGGAGCATGGCTAATGATTGATTTCTCTTGAAAAGAAGCTATATCCGTATACTGTTCCACGATATCCATAAGTAGATCATCAAGGAAAAAGTTCGATTTCTTAACCTCCATTTGATTCGAATCCGTTCTGGTCAAGGTTAAAAGTCCGCTAACAAGCTTATTCAATCGGCGGACTTCTTTGGAAATGATGGATATATCAACGGCTTTTTCCTCGATTGTCGCGTTAGGTGATTGAAATAGCAAATCAGCCCGCGATTGAATGACAGCAAGCGGCGTTCGAATTTCATGCGAAGCATCCGAGACAAACTGCTGCTGCTGATCCCAGGATTTCTTGACCGGGATCAAGGCCCGTCCTGCCAGAAGATAGCCAGCGCCCACCGCCACTAGACTTCCAATTCCTCCACCAACGAACAATATGAGCAGCAAGCGATCGAGCATATCCTTTTCTGTATCCACATTCCTGATGAATTGTACGGCCATCTGTCCATACCCCGTATCGACCTGGGTGGAAAGGGCCCGATACGTGTATCCATTCACTGAAATTTCTTCAATGTCATCAAAAGTTTTAGGGAAAAATTTTTGTTCATTGACCTTAAAAAAATTATCTACACTCATTCTTGGCTCAATGATCGTATCATCCGGCCCCCAAACGATGACGCTTGGCCCCGGTCCTAATAGAAACTCACCTTGCGGACGTCCGCCTGGCATGCCGCCATTATTGAAATCCCGGTAATCCTTTATAAGTGAATCATTGACATCCTTATAGATCTGGTCTTCCGTATAGAAATAAATCGTTCTGCTTAATATGGCTATTAAGACAATAAAGACGATAGAATTCAATATTGTTAGTTGAAGCCTTGTTTTTTGGAACATAATGATCCCCTTATGGTTGTTTTAGCATATAACCAATACCCCGAACGGTTTGAATATCTTTATGATAATTGAAAGGTTCCAATTTTTTTCTAAGTTGATGGATGAACACTTCCACAATGGCAATCGTCGTATCTGAATCAAACCCCCAAATGCGGTCGAAAATCTGCTCACGGGTCAATATTTTCCCATTATTTTGAATCAGGTATTCCAGTAATTCAAACTGTTTCAAGGTCATTTTAATGACCTTTCCATCAACCAAAATATCCTTTTCTTTTTCCAACAGTTCAATATTGCGGTATTTCACATGCTGTTCTAGCGAAATAATGCCACTCCTTCGAAGCAGGGCACGAATCCTGGCCTTAAGTTCCGGTGCCTGAAACGGCTTGACTAAATAATCATCGCCACCCATTTCCAACCCTCTGACACGATCCTCAAGTGCATCTTTTGCCGTCAAAAACAAGACACTTGTATCTATTTTTGCTTCCCTGATTTTCCGTACGATTTCAAATCCATCGATTCCCGGAAGCATTACATCCAAAATGATGATATCGTAAATACTTTGTTGAGCCATGAATAGCCCATCTTCCCCATTATCCGCTGTATCGACTTCATATTCATCCGTCAAAATCTGTCGGATCGACTCTAATAATGAAACATTATCTTCTACCACCAAAACCTTCATGCAGGGTACCTCCCAACCGCCTCAATTGTGATATATGTTGATTTTATCCTTTTTCATATGCAAAAGAAAGCGGGCTTTTAATGCCTGCTTCCTTTCAAAATGGTATGTTCATTCGTGACGCAGTGCCTCGATTGGATTTAATTTGGATGCCTTATTGGCGGGAAATACACCAAACATTATCCCAATTAAAATGGAGAATAAAAAGGCAAACAATGTCACCGTCCAAGAATAACTAATCGTTAAACTTGAAAAAGCTGAAATCAATTTTGCGATCCCCAAGCCAATTCCAACTCCCAACAGTCCCCCGTAGCAGCTCAGGACCATCGCTTCAATTAAGAACTGAAGAAGAATCGACTTCCGATTTGCCCCAATTGCTTTCCTAATCCCGATTTCCTTTGTCCTCTCCGAGACGGAAACCAACATGATATTCATGATCCCGATTCCTCCTACCAGTAACGAAATACTGGCAATACCGCCAAGCATGAGTGTAAACGTGTCCGATACAGAGCTCATTGTATCCATCAGATCTTCTTGATTGGACACCGAGTAGTTATCACTCTGTTCTGGGAATGATGTGGTCATCGCACCTTGTACCTGGTACATTGCCCTATCCATGAAATTCTCGTTCTCCGCTTTTAAATAGACGGTTCCGATTGTCGTGCTGCCTGTAGCCCTTTCGGCAGTGGTGATAGGTGCAATGATGACATCATCCCCGCTCGATCCCATTGAGGTGCCTACCGATTTCAGGACACCGATCACGCGATAGGAAACACCGCCGATAAGCACGTTCTGGTCCACGGCTTTTTGATTTTCAAAAAGCGTGGTGGCTGTATCCGACCCCAGGACAACGACCTTGGAGCGTAATTCCGTTTCCATATCCGTCAAAAACCGGCCTTGACTGAGCTCTAGATCCCTGACTGATAAGTAGGAAGAAGTTGCACCGGTCATTGAAACCTGCGCCGTAGCTTCTCCGTTCTTGGCATAAACGCGTCCAGTGACCACAGGCGCCACTTCCGATATTCCGCTCAGCTCTTTAAACTGTTCAATTGTATCATCGGTCAGCTCCACGGAGTCGGTATCCGTGACACTTACCGTTATCAGGTTCGTTCCCAGACTATTGATTTCATCCTGAACGGACTGTGAAGAACCCTGCCCAATCGAAACTAGAACGATTACGGAGGCAACTCCAATTATGATCCCAAGCATGGTTAAAAATGCTCTGACTTTATTGGTTTTGATACTGCGTATAGCCATCTTCATTGATTCGCTCAGATTCAATCCAATCACCCCCGTTTTCAAATAGCTGACCATCCTGTATCCGGACGACACGAGTCGCTTCTTTAGCCACTTCCAAGTCATGGGTTATTAGAATGATTGTTTGTCCCTTCCCGTTCAATTCTTTCAGCATCTGCAGCACTTCTTTACTCGTTTTACTATCAAGCGCCCCCGTCGGCTCATCCGCCAATAAAACGGGAGGATTACCGGCAAGTGCCCTTGCAATCGCAACTCTTTGCTGCTGTCCACCCGACAGTTGGGTCGGCAGATGATTCTTACGGTCACCAAGGCCCACCATATCAAGGCACGCATTGGCCACTTCTCTTCTTTCCTTCACGCTTGCCCCTCTATAAACCAGGGGAAGTTCGACATTCTCCAACGCTGTCAGTTTTGCCAACAGGTTGAAATTTTGAAAGATGAACCCTATTTTAATATTACGAATGGCAGCTAACTCATTATCCTTCATCTTTTCCACTTCTTTACCATCAAGAAGATATTCACCTATGTCAGGCTTATCAAGGCAGCCAATCATATTCATGAACGTCGATTTCCCTGACCCAGAAGGACCGATGATCGAAATGAAATCGCCTTTATCGATTGTAAGACAGACATCCTGAAGTGCCTTGACCGTTTCACCGCCTAATTCATATGATTTAGACATGTTCTTAATTTTTATGATGGGTTTCGCCATTTTACTGACCTCCCTTTCCACTCGGCATTCCGCCACCGTTTGGCATCCCGCCGCTTGGCATACCGCTGCCGCTCTGCATTCTTATCTCGCCTCCTTGGCCTCCCCTCATTCCTTCGCCGCCACTGCCAGTGGAGCTTTCATTGATGGTGATAGGCAAGGAAACAAACTGTCCCTCTTCAAGCCCTGAAGTTATTTCAATATATCTATCGTTGCTGATTCCAGTCTCAACCACTTTCTTTGTACTGGCAGCTCCTTCAGTTGTACCGGATTGTTGTATATTCACATATTTCTCTTCCCCGTCGATTTGGACTGCTTCAATCGGAACATATAAGGCATCTTTTACACTATTCGTCAAAATGCTCACTTCAGTCGACATCCCAATTTTTATATCGCCGGGTTTGTCAATTTTGATAGTGACATCGAATGAAGAAACTCCATTCTCATATGTACCTTCCTTTGCTACACTGGTTACTTCCCCCGTAAATGTTTCATCTTCAAAGGCACTGGCTTTAATTTCAACCGTTTGTCCTTTTTTAACACTTGGAACATCCAATTCATCAACACTGATCGTGGTTTTCAATTTTTTATAATCCGTAACATGTGCCAACACTTCACTGCTTGATACACGATCCCCTTCTTCAACATCCATTGTTGTAACGGTACCATCGAATGGGGCCGTTATCGGGTCACTTCCATCCGTGAAGGTAATAAGTTCATCACCTTTCTCAACCAATTCATTCTTCTCTACAAGGACTTCGTCCACTTCACCCGTTACGGAAGATGTAATGTCCTCACTATTGATTGCGGCGACCGATCCGGAACCGCTTATTTGCACTTCAAGATTTCCCTTTTCAACTGTAGCCGTCACCGATTTCGCAATGACAGGCTCAGCATTGTCCTTCATGAAAAACCAAACGCTTCCCCCAATCACCAGCACTAAAACCGTACCTATCGTTATCAACTTTTTCATCACTTTTCTCCTTTCAGGTTTCCTTCGTTGAAACCAGTATCGTGAAAGAAGCTTAACTTTTCCTTAATGGTTTTGCTTGTGCGTAAAAAGAAAAAACTATGTCGAACGAAAAAAACTTTAATTCCAGCATTTGAATTTACAATATATTCTGAAAAATATATACTGATACTGTTATCGGAAAATGGTAATGAAAACCAAATCAATAATGATGAAGGGGGAACCAACTTGGCATCAAACGATTCAATCGCTAAGGAAACCGAGGTAAGCGCTTCCACGGACTATACCAAGATCGTCCAATCACAATCTTTTCAAGAACTCTTAAGGAAAAAACGCAATTTCATCGTCCCGCTATCCATCTTTTTCATGGTCTTTTATTTCACCCTACCCATACTAACTTCCTATTCTAAAGTTCTTAACTCAATTGCCTTCGGGGCAATCAGCTGGGCCTGGATTTTTGCCTTCGCCCAATTTATCATGACCTGGACTTTATGCATCCTCTATTCCAGAAAAGCGGCGACATTTGACCAATTAGTAGAAAAAATCGTTAAAGAGGCGAAAGGATAAAAGGTGAATTTACAATGAATTTTCTTGCTTTTATATTATTTCTTATCATTGTCGGACTAACATTAGTCATTACCTATTTTGCTTCACGGCGCACCAAAACAACCGCGGACTTTTATACGGCGGACAGCAGCCTCACTGGCTGGCAGAATGGCTGGGCCATTGCGGGAGATTATATGTCCGCCGCCTCATTTTTGGGAATAGCCGGCATGGTCGCTCTCTCTGGATTTGATGGTTTTTTCTATAGCATAGGTTTTCTGGTTGCGTACCTGGTCGTTCTTTATATCGTGGCCGAACCGCTTCGTAACCTTGGCAAGTATACATTGGCGGACATGATCGCTGCCCGTTTCAATGAAAAGAAAGTACGCGGGGTTGCTGCCCTTAACACCATTTCGATTTCAACCTTTTATATGATCGCCCAATTAGTCGGTGCAGGTGCCCTTATAAAACTCTTACTTGGAATTGATTATCTTTACTCCGTCATCATTGTAGGTATTTTAATGACCGTATATGTCGTATTCGGCGGTATGACGGCCACCAGTTGGGTCCAAATCGTTAAAGCCGTTTTATTGATGGCAGGTACATTCATCATCTCCATCATCGTGTTGGCGAAATTCGACTTTAGCGTGATCGAGATGTTCAGGCAGATGAAAACAGCCACCCCTTTGGGCGGGGATTTCCTTAACCCCGGTAATAAATTCAAGGATCCTTTGGATACTTTATCCCTTAATTTAGCGCTTGTACTCGGTACGGCTGGACTACCTCACATTCTCATCCGTTTCTTTACGGTGAAAGACGCCATCACAGCCCGAAAGTCCGTGGTATATGCCACTTGGATCATTGGCATCTTTTATATAATGACCATTTTCCTCGGCTTTGGAGCGGCAGCCTTTGTTGGTTATGACAAGATCATAGCCGCGAATGCGGCCGGCAATATGGCTGCTCCGCTGCTTGCGGAAGCCATTGGGGGAGACTTCCTGTTCGCCTTTGTCTCTGCAGTTGCTTTCGCTACCATTTTAGCGGTTGTGGCAGGTCTCGTTCTATCGGCAGCATCTGCTTTTGCCCATGACTTCTATGGCCACATCATCCGGAAAGGTCAAGCCACCGACAAAGAACAAGTCGTTGCTGCTCGTTGGGCATCCATCGGAGTATCCATCCTTTCCATCATCCTGGCCTTATTTGCCCAAAACATGAATGTCGCCTTTCTTGTTTCACTCGCCTTTGCCGTCGCTGCCAGTGCCAATCTGCCCATCATTGTCTTCACGGTATTCTGGAAACGTTTTAACACGACTGGGGCTGTAACAGGCATGTTAGTTGGACTGGTCAGTTCTTTATTGCTTGTATTCCTAAGTCCCAATGTCTGGTCTCCGGTGGAGGGAGCGGCAATATTCGTTGGGGAACCATTATTCCCGCTTGCCAACCCAGGCATCATCTCCATCCCGATTGGTTTTATCGCAGCCATCGCCGGAACACTTCTGTCAAGTAAGAAAGCTGATGCCAAAAAATTCGACGAAATTTTGGTTACTGCCAACACTGGGATGAAAGATCCTATATAAACTAGATTCATTATTATTTTAAAATATCAAAAAGAGAAAGGAGATCAGGCTTCGGCCTGCTCTCCTTTCTCTTTATTCAGAACATACCCATCAGGAAGATTCCCGTTAACTTCTCAATCTTACCTTCCTTCTATTGTACTTAGTTACTAACTGGTTCATGACTTCTGCAAAGATCAGTCCCATCGCAATGGCACCAGCCAGCATGAAAACTTTGGCTGCCAGCTGAACGGCGACATAAAAATCATTTCCGACAAAATGCTTCATCGCATCATACGACAAACCTCCAGGGACGAGGGGGATGATTCCCGATACATTGAAAATCGTGATCGGCGTTTTATACCTTTTAGCAAAATACTGGCTGATGACCGCAACGATAAATGCAGACGCTAATGTTGCAATGATGCTGTTTATCTCATTTTCAACCAGAGCAAAGTATAAGATCCACCCCAACATCCCCACGAAACCACATTGAAACAATGAATTCTTTGGTACATTGAAGATGACTCCAAAGGCGGCTGAGGCAATGAAACTTGTAATAAGCTGTGCAATCATCATTCTTCCTCCCCTAAAATCATAAGAAAACAAACGCGGCCGATATTCCTGCCCCAATGGCTAAAGCAGTCAAACCTGCATCAGCACCCTTGGATAGACCCGAAACCAAATGCCCTGCAATTAAATCCCTGGCTGCATTCGTTATTAATAGCCCTGGCACAAGCGGCATTACCGCTCCGATGATTATCGTGTCCAAATTACTCCCTACTCCAATCTGGACAAAGAACATAGCTACTAATCCTACGACTAAAGAGGCGATGAATTCAGCAAAAAAACGGACTTCCAGTAACCAGTGCAAATAAAGCAGGCATGAGAATCCCATTCCTCCAGCTATGCAGGACCAGATGAAATCACTCCACTGTCCTTGGAACATGATTAAAAAGCAGCCGCTCGCTATAAATGCAGCAAAGACCTGCACCCACATGGGATACCCCATCCCGGCCTTTTCGATTTGTTTTAACCGTATATATGCTTCCTCCGGTGTCATTTCCTTGCTGGAAATGCTTCGGGATATACTATTAACCAGCGTCACCTTATGTAAATCTGTAGATCGTTGGGAAACCCGGATCAATTTTGAAGCTGGGTGCATGCCATCCAGCGAAAAAATAATTCCAGTAGGGGTTGAAAAACTGTGTGATTCACCGCACCCAAATGCTGCAGCGATTCTAACCATCGTATCTTCCACCCTTGATGTTTCCGCTCCGTTCTGAAGCATGATTTTTCCCGCAAGTAAACATACATCTATAATTTCATTGTATGGTAAACGATCATCCATTTTATCCTCTCCATTACTTCCTGCATGAGTTTCGCTCAATAACAGATAAATGATCACACCAATTTAAATCCACCTCATAATAGCCCAATTCCTATGAAAAGGATATATAAATATTACCTATTTAATTTATCAATTCCATTAACCTTTCACTACTATCTTCTAATACCAGTATTCCCCTTATTCCATGCCGAAACCATTTAGTTAGAAGAAAATTCAATTATATCCATAATTAAAAGGAGTGCAGACACGGTCACTGCATCCCCCTTTTCCTATCCTGCTGTACGACTATACTCCCTTTTGAATGAAGCAATTCACGGTTTCATTAAACAAATCGCTTTCTTCCATGAACGGACAATGGCAACTCTCTTCAAAGATTACTAGTTTGGAATTCGGAATGTTTTTATGCAAATGTTCCCCAGCTGCTACAGGAATGACTTTTTCATGCCTTCCAAAACAGAGAAGTGTAGGTACATTAATTGCTGGCAAGAAGTCACGATAGTCCACAATCGATTGGTCAAATAGAATGCTGCCAGCAATGGATTCCGGCATTTTGGTCACTTCCCCAAGCATCCAGCCTGCATCCTCTGCAGATAATTCATTGTTGAACATGGAAGCAAGGAATTTATTCAAAAATGGGGTACGATTCGTTTGAATTTCTGTCATGAAGGCAATCAACGTTTCCATATCAAATGCACCGATATGAAAATCGGGCCACTTAAAATCAGAGGCCAATTCATCCACGATCACAGTTGAATGAACATTTCCCTCACCGAATTGCTTAAGATAATCCCAAACGACAAATGCCCCCATCGACCACCCTACAAGTATGACATCCTTTAATCCCAGTTCACCTATGAACGCATGAAGATCTTTTGCATAAACGGAGACCGTATTTCCGTAATGTACATGATTTGACTGGCCATGACTTCTTAAATCAAGCAATATCGTTCTATATTTTCCTGAAAAGTACGGCAGCTGCCTTTTAAAGAACCGGCTGCTCATCCACACACCATGGATAAAGATAATCGGTCTCCCCTGGCCCTTTTCTTCATAAAATAACCGAACGCCTTCTTCCACCTCAACAAATGCCATTCTATCCCTCCTTCTCGATATTTTCACCATCCATCCCCCATTATTATTTATTGCCTTTATTCTTTTAACATTCCTTCCTATAAAAAAATATTGTCAAACCCGATTTTAGAGTTGATAATGAAGTATATTTTTATTGATATCTTCATCCTGAAAGGACGGAATTTAAATGAAGAGCTTTATCAAAAACTATCGATCCTCTTTAATACTGCTCACTGCCATCATTATCGGTGGGATAGCGGGCGTGGTTTTCGGGGAGAAAACCTCGATCATACAGCCGCTAGGGGACTTATTCTTAAATCTGATGTTCACGATCATCGTGCCATTGGTATTTTTCAGCATTGCTTCAGCGATTGCCAATATGAGCGGAATGAAGCGTCTCGGAAAAATCATGGGAAGTATCGTTCTCGTTTTCCTGACAACAGCCGCTTTAGCTGCCGTCATTGGATTTATTGGGACAACCATCGTCAATCCGTTGGAGGGCACTGATACGACAGCCATTAAAGAACTGATGGAAAACAGTTCCCCTGAAGAGACCATCGAAGAAGTTTCCTTCTTCAGTCAACTGGTCAGCACTGTAACCGTTTCCGACTTTCCAGAACTGTTCTCCAGAAGCAATATGCTTCAGCTTATCGTTTTCTCAGTATTAATCGGACTTTCCACTGCACTGGCTGGTGAGAAAGCAAGACCGATTACTGAGTTTTTGACAGCAGGTACAGCTGTCATGATGAAGGTCGTCAAAATCGTCATGCACTATGCGCCAATTGGACTTGGTGCTTATTTTGCGGCGATTATCGGGCAGCTTGGGCCTCAGATTTTAGAAGGATATGCTCGCACTTTCATTCTTTATCTAGTCTTGGCCATGATTTATTATTTCGGCTTCTTCACTTTGTATGCCTTTATCGCCGGCGGGAAAGATGGAGTTAAACTATTTTGGAAAAATGCCCTGACACCATCCATTACAGCCATCGCAACTTGTTCAAGTGCCGCGTCCATTCCAGTCAACCTGGAATCAGTCAAGAAAATGGGCGTGCCTAAGGATATAGCGGAGACTGTCATCCCACTCGGAGCCAACACTCATAAAGATGGTTCGGTATTCGGCGGTGTATTGAAAATCGTTTTCCTATTCAGCTTATTTGGAAAGGATATGACAAGCATTTCAAGCATTTTAAGTATACTTGCTGTTGCCTTTTTGGTTGGAGCTGTTATGGGTGCCATTCCTGGGGGAGGCATGATTGGGGAAATGTTGATTCTTAGCGTATTCGGCTTCCCTGTAGAAGTCCTTCCTATCATTGCCGTTATATCCACGATCATCGATGCTCCCGCTACATTGCTTAACTCAACAGGAAACACGGTTTGTGCCATGCTTGTCACAAGGCTTGTTGAGGGGAAAAACTGGTTAAAACAAGCTTTCGTTAAAGAAAACTCAGCCGTATGATTCTTATGACTGACTGGCTCCTGGTTAAAACAGGGGCCAGTTTTTTCATTTTCACGACTTTTGACAAGGGGTTCCTTCCCCTTGCATAGAATTAAAGATTGAAGGAGGGAATGGAATGTTAATGAAATGCCTACCTGCGGCAATCCTTATCACGGGACTATCCTATATTTTTCTTATACCGGAAGAGCCTTTGATCATAAAAATACTGTTCAAGGTACTCCCCATGTTATTGATTTTGCTCTACGCCCGCACTAATGTAGGAAGACGGGGGCATTACCAATCCTTAATCCTTCTTGGTTTATTCTTTTGCATGCTTGGAGATGGTTTGTTGATTTGGTTCGTCATCGGGCTTTCCGCCTTCTTGATCGGCCACCTTTTCTATATTTCGGCATTCTTTGGACGATGGAACTTTTCATGGCTCCGATTTGCGACGATTCTTCCGATTAGCATTTACTCCACTTGGATTAGCCGTGAAATGCTACATTCATTAATCGAAAAAGGTGAACATAACCTCATCATCCCTGTGATCTGCTATGTAACGGTCATCTCCCTTATGGGCTGGGCAGCATTTATGACCGGAAATGCGGCCGCAATCATCGGCGGGCTCCTCTTCATGATTTCCGACTCCATTTTATCTTGGAACAAGTTTATTGATGATGTTGCCTTTTCAGGTCCACTGATCATGCTTACCTACTATGCAGCACAGTTTTGCATCGCTAACAGCATCCGTAGGAAACCTCCCTTACATGTATCGAGAGGTTTGAAAAGTGAACGGCCTATCCAGTGAATCTAATGTCCAATCGTTCCACATGAAACATTTACATTATAAAAAAGGCATTCACAGTTCTGCTTGAACTGTGGACGCCTTTTCTTATCCTTTAATTTTCTTAATGAAGACTACTTTTAAATAATTCCCTTCCTTATACTCAGGAATTGTTTTAAAATCAGCCGGCAATGAGAATTGTTCCATGATTTCATACTTTCCATTCATTTCCTTGAAAGCAACATCAATGAAGTTCTTGAATTTTTTCATGTCGAACGTACTGCAATTAGTTGAGGCGATAATCACCCCGTTGTCTTCCGTAATGGAAATGGTATCCTTCAGTAGATTCGTATAGTCTTTTCCGGCACTGAAAGTAAACTTCTTCGATTTGGCAAAGCTAGGCGGATCAAGGATGACCATTTCAAATTTCAAGGCTTTCTTCACCGCATATTTAAAATACTTGAAAACATCCATCACCACGATATTGTGATCTTCAGGATCTATCCCATTCACACTGAACTGCTCGATCGTCTTTGGTAAACTTCGATTCGCCAGGTCGACACTCGTTGTTTTAACAGCACCGCCTAAAGCGGCAAACACGGAGAATGCTCCCGTATAGGAGAACATATTCAAAACCGTTTTCCCTTTTGCGTATTCATCGCGGATTTTCCGTCTGACATCGCGTTGATCAAGGAAGACACCGACCATTGCGCCATCATTCAGATAAACAGCAAAATGGACTCCATTTTCCTTTACAAGAAGCGGAAATTCCGGCTGTTCGCCCATGACAAAATCGTCTTCATCCACGTACTGTCCCTTTGTATCAAAGCGTTTCTTCTGATAAATCGATTTGACCTCGACCGTTTCCTGCAATGCCTTAATGATGTAGTCCTTAAAGGAATATATTCCTTTGCTATACCAGCTAATGACAAAATGGCCATCATAATGATCAATGATTAAACCGCCAATTCCATCACCTTCCCCATTAAACAAGCGGAAAGCTGTAGTCTCCCCATCTTCAAAAAAAGACTTTCGGAATTCATATGCAGCCTGGATTTTTCCGTTAAAGAAGGATTGATCGATCTTTTCATTCTCTCTTCGGGTCAATATCCAGCCATAGCCCTTATTCTGTATGCCATAATATCCTTTTGCCAGAAAGCGGTTGTTCTCATCCACCAAGCGCACCAAGGATCCCTCTTCCTGAAGGTCATTAAGATTGGCTATCGACTCTTTAACAATCAAGGGAAAACCCTTGCTGATTTTACTCACGAACTTAGCTTTCACTTTTATATCGATTTCTTTTCCCATCTATATCATCCTATCTTTGCAAATGCTTTCCTCCCCATTTTACCCTAATCCCCTTATAAATAAAAACCAGCCCGGTTCCTTAACCTGGCTGGTTTCCAAGAAAACTTTGATTATGAAACTTCCAAATGAAGATCGCCTGGCTTAACTTTACCCATCATCTTCAATACGCGATGTAAGGCAAGCGTGATCACAGCTGGCAATACCATCCCCACTGCCACATAAACCAAGAACGTGTATAGCCCCTGACCGGTAATGATGGCAATCGGGGCAATCATTGAACTTAACCCCATGCCTCCAAGCTCATACGGCACTTGAAAATCGAATGCCAAGGTAGCGATAGGCGCACAGATGATTGCCGCCACAAAAGGCGGAACTACATATAATGGTTTTTTGATCAGGTTAGGAAATTGAACTTTTGGCGTAACGACCATCTGTGCCAGGAACCCGCCCATATCATTATCTTTATAAGACATGACAGTGAACCCGACAAACTGAACCGTACATCCGATTAGGGCTGCAGCACTGGAAACGGGATCCAATTGCAGGGCGATCGCCAATGCGGCGGAAGACGCCGGTGTCATCAATAAAATGCTCCATACCAAGGCTATGACCATGGAACCGATTAATGGGGAACCCTCGACCGCAGCGGTAGTTTGACTGCTTATCCATGTTAGGAGCGGAGTGGTGACAAGAGCCAGGCCATATCCCGAAACTCCACCGACAAGAACGGCACCCATTGGGATGGCCATGATGTCCAACTTCGTTTTGCCGATTATGCGCTTACCTATATATGTTGCAATCACCGCTGCCAAGACAGCACTTAGCGGCTGGCCCGTAACAATCGTGAAGGCACCCTCAGCCGTTTTGTGAATGGCAGCACCTCCAACAGCACTTGAAGCCATGGCGCTAAAAATAATTAATGAATTCCCTCCTAGCTGATAGGCGATTCCTGCTCCTAAAGCTGGTGCCAGCAAGACCTTCGCGGCCCCGCCTATTGCCAGAAAGACCTCCCAACCTAAATATCCCCCTATGGATTCAAACAATAACCCGATCCCTAATGTAACCAAAACAGCGTTGGCTATCCCCGTTGATGCCTTGTACATTCGATCGCTGATGTATTCTTTCCTGCTCACTATATCTCCACTCCTTGTTAATTATCAGAATATTCAATTTAGGAAAATCAAAAAAAAAATAAAGGTCTTCTTTTAAAAAGCCTAATAAGTATATCGTACCGCTGCCCGAATGTCTGTTAATGTCTGTTAATGTCTGTTAATGTCTGTTAATGTCTGTTAATGTCTGTTCGTATAATAACATGAATTTTCTGATAATGTAAGTAATATTTTTATTCCAAAAAAATAAAAGCGCTTTCAAAAATAAAGGTTTAACACATTACTATTCAATATAAATCAATAATTCATTATTTCAAAATAAGTTACCCCCTTTTAAGGATGCCTACATGGAAATATTTTGGAGCATTTGCCACAAAAAAAGAATCCGATTAAGGATTCTCTCATTAGCTGTATTTATGCCTTTTCTAATAAATATCATCCTATTTTTGAAATCCTTCCAATTTGGCAAAAGTGTCCTTCAAATATTGGTAAAATAATTTCTCCGTTGGCATCAGTTCCCTATCAGTCGGAACGATGACTCCTACAGCCCTGGTAACGGAAGGTTCCTCCAGCGGCAATCTAACCGTAAAACGCGGCAAGCTATCAATCAAGGAAATCTCAGGTATCAAAGTTATACCCAGACCTGCCGCCACCAGGCCTTTTATGGCATCAGTATCTTTCCCTTCAAATGCCACTTCCGGTTCAAAGCCATGCAATTTGCAAGCTTTCATAACGAGATCCCTTAAAACATAACCCTTTGGAGATAAGATGAACGGATTTCCTTGAAGCTCATTCAAGGATAGTGATTTCTTCAGGGCCAAAGGATGGCTTTCTGGCAGAAGGGCAACTAAGTTCTCAATAAACAGCGTTTCCCCTTTGATTTTCTTTTCATTCATCGGCAGGGGGCCAATCAAGGCCATGTTAATGTTTCCTTTAATCACAGAATCTATCAGGTAGCGATAGGAACCTTGTTTCAATGTGAATTTCGCCTGGGGGTAACTTTCCCTGAAGTCGGAAATGACCCTTGGCAATACATAAGAAGCCAAACTGCTGGGAAAGCCAATGCGGATTGTCCCTTTTTCCGGATCCAGACTTTCGGCCATCTCACGCTTGGCACGATTGATTATATCCATAGCTTGTTCCATATGAGATAAAAATGTATGGCCTATAGGCGTCAATCTAATCTTTCGGCCTTCCCTGATAAATAAGGGCACACCCAGCTCTTCTTCTAAATTGTATATTTGGCGACTGACAGCAGACTGGGCAACATGCAAATCCACTGCTGCTTCCGTCATATGTTCACGCTTTGCCACTTCAATGAAATATTCAATTTGCCTTAATTCCAATCTAAGCTCCCTCTTTCATATCAAAACAGCATGTTATTTATCTAATATTCAGATTGTTCGTTTCATTCTTAAATTATATCATGAAAGTATCATATAAAAACCGATAGACTTACCCTATTTAATATTTTATGACTTTAACTAAAGGAGAGAAAACAATGACCACTTCACAGGAAGTCGAACATGAGGAATTGCAGGTTGCCAGAGAGTTCGTACGTCAAGTATACGCGCAGGTAAAGGAACGTAATCCTCACGAAAGTGAATTCCATCAAGCCGTAAAGGAGATATTCCTTTCATTGGTCCCGGTTTTTGCAAAACATCCAGAATATATGAAAAGCGGGATATTGGAGAGGCTTGTAGAACCCGAAAGAATGATCACCTTCCGTGTCTCTTGGGTTGATGACCTGGGAAATGTTCAAGTCAACCGTGGTTTTCGTGTGCAATTCAACAGTGCAATCGGACCATTCAAAGGCGGTCTCCGTTTCCACCCCACTGTCAATTCCAGCATCATAAAGTTTCTTGGTTTCGAGCAAATCTTTAAAAACTCGCTTACTGGCCAGCCGATCGGTGGGGGTAAAGGCGGATCGGACTTCGATCCAAAAGGAAAATCGGATGCGGAAATCATGCGTTTTTGCCAAAGCTTCATGTCAGAACTATCTCGTTATATCGGCCCTGATACAGACGTACCGGCTGGTGATATCGGAGTCGGTGCAAGGGAGATCGGGTACTTGTTCGGCCAGTATAAAAAGATGCAAGGCAGCTACCATGCCGGTGTTTTAACCGGTAAAGGCATAAGTTACGGCGGAAGCTTGGCCCGTACAGAGGCGACTGGATATGGAACGGTTTACTTTGTCGAAGAAATGCTAAAAGACAAAGGGTTACAATTCCATGGCAGCACTGTCGTTATCTCAGGGTCTGGCAATGTATCCATTTATGCCATTGAAAAAGCTACACAGCTAGGCGCTAAAGTTGTTGCATGCAGCGACTCCAATGGCTACATATATGATGAAAATGGCCTGAATCTTGATACAGTCAGACGTCTAAAAGAAGTGGAACGAAAACGTTTAAGCGAGTATGTCGATGCGCACCCGGAGGCTGTATACCATGAAGGAAGCTACGGCATCTGGTCTGTACCATGCGACATCGCACTGCCTTGTGCCACACAAAACGAAATCGATGAAGAAGCAGCAAAATTACTGGTCAAAAATAATGTGAAGGCAGTCGGTGAGGGCGCTAATATGCCTTCAACCCTTGAGGCCATTGATGTATTCCTTAATAACGGCATCCTTTTTGGACCAGCAAAAGCAGCCAATGCAGGCGGCGTAGCCGTGTCTGCACTCGAAATGGCCCAAAACAGTGCCAGGATGCCTTGGACTTTCGAAGAAGTCGATGCCAAGCTGCATGAGATCATGAAAAATATCTATAAAAACAGCATAGAGGCTGCCGAAGCATATGGTGCGCCTGGCAATTTAGTTGTCGGGGCCAATATTGCCGGATTCCTTAAAGTGGCGGATGCGATGCTGACTCAAGGTGTACTCTAGCAATCAATGGATGTAATGGGCGGTTCCGATACGGGGCCGCCTAAAAAAATGAACTACTTTTCTATCTCCTCTTATTGATATCATTTCAAGCTGAATATCCACACTAAGATCACATCAATGAGATCAAAACATTTCTTTCTCACTACAAAAAGAGTGCCGGAAGATTTCCGGCACTCTTTTTGTTTGGGAGACAATCACTCTTTGGTGACCAATTTCAATGGAACGGATATTGTGTCATCCACTTTGTCGCCTTTTAAGATCTTTTCAGCCGCATTAACCGCTTCTTTACCGATAAGCGCCGGTTGTTGGGCGATTGTAGCTTTTAGTTCACCGCTTTCAACTGCTTTCAATGCATCATCATTTCCGTCAAAGCCAACGACGATGATGTCTTTGCCTGCCGCCTTGATTGCTTCAATGGCTCCTAGTGCCATTTCATCATTATGGGCGAATACCGCTTGGATGTCTTTATTGCCTTGCAGGATATTTTCCATTACGTTAAGCCCTTTTGTCCGGTCGAATTCCGCCGTTTGACTTGTCAGGACCTCTAACTGCTTGTCCGCAATATTGTGGAAACCTTTCCCGCGTTCACGAGTTGCAGATGCTCCGGATACCCCTTCAAGTTCCACTACTTTCGCTTTTTCGCCAAGCTCTTTAACTAGATATTCTGCAGCCATTTCCCCGCCAGCCACATTATCGGAAGCGATGAACGTTTCAATGTCGCCTTCGTCTGAAGAGCGGTCAATCGTGATAACGGGAATGCCCGCATCATTTGCATCTTTAACGGCTGAAGATATTGCCGCAGAGTCAGTTGGATTCACAAGAAGGACATCAACCTTTTGAAGGATTAAATCTTCAATTCCGCTGATTTGTTTTGCCGTATCATCCTGGGCGTCAACAACTGTGACTTTCATGCCCTTTTCTTTTGCCTTTTTTTCAATGCCATCTTTTAAGGAAACGAAGAATGGGTTGTTTAAAGTAGAGATGCTGACCCCGACTTTCACGTCTTTCATCGAGTCTTTCTTTTCTTTTTTATCATCTGTTAGACCAGAATCCATTGAACAGGCAGCCAAGACCATTAAAGAAAGAACCATGATGATCGATACTATTTTTTTCATTGATTACACCTCTTCTTATGATTTTTTACGGTCAAGTAAGACCGCGATTAATATAACTGCACCTTTTACCACTTGCTGGTAGAAGGAGGATACACCAAGTAAGTTCATGCCGTTATTCAAGGTACCGATGATCAGGACACCCACCAGCGTACCGAACAACCGCCCTTTACCGCCTGAAAGGCTCGTTCCGCCCAGCACCACGGCTGCGATGGCATCCATTTCATAGGATTGTCCTGCCGTCGGCTGTGCCGAATTCAGACGCGACGTTAAAATGGCACCGGCAATTGCCGCCATCGTACCGGCCAGACCATATATGGCCACCTTGACCCGGTCAACTTTAATCCCCGAAATCCGGGAAGCCCTTTCATTTCCGCCGATGGCATATGTTTTACGGCCAAAGGATGTTTTATGAAGCAGGAACCATAGGATCATGAAAGCGATGATCATCACAACGGCCGGTACTGGCACTCCCAGGAAGTAACCTCTCCCAAGCATCTGGAACATAACCGAATCGCCAATTCCAGTAATCGGCTTTCCATCCGTGTACACAAGCGTTAATCCCCGGAAAATCGTCATGGTGGCCAGTGTCACGATGAAAGGGGCCATCTTACCCTTTGAAACGAGTATCCCATTGATTACACCCATTATCGCACCTAGTAGAATGCCTACCAATATTGCTAAAATCGGATCTAATCCCGAGACCATCATACCAGCCATGAGTGCGCTGGATAGAGCTAAAATGGAACCGACGGATAAGTCGATGCCGCCTGTCAATATGATAAAGGTCATTCCAAATGCAATAAGTGCATTGATGGAGGTTTGACGCAATAAATTCAAAATATTATTCGGTTCCATGAATGATGGATTTAAAACGGTTATTACGATAAATAAAAGTACCAGGGCGAGTAACGGACCAAATTTTTGCCAAATCCCGCTTTTCCCTGTAGCCTCAAGTTTCATCCTAGTTCCCTCCTGTCGCCAATGCCATAATTTTTTCTTGCGTCGCTTCCTGCTTTAACAATTCCCCAGCAATCTCACCTTCGTGAACCACAAGGATTCTATCGCTCATTCCAATGATTTCCGGAAGTTCTGAGGAAACCATGATGATGGCGATGCCTCGCTCCGTCAATTCATTCATCAATTCGTAAATTTCACGTTTTGCACCAACATCTATGCCCCGGGTCGGTTCATCCATAATTAAAACTTTAGGGGAAGTGCCGATCCATTTGGCGATTACCACCTTCTGTTGATTTCCTCCGGATAGGTTGCCGATGACCGTTTCAGCAGAAGATGTCTTCACGTGAAGGCGCTTAATCATCATTTCGGCAAAGTTCATCTCATCCTCCGTTTTCACGATACCGCTAGGAGCAAAACTCTTGAGATTCGG
Source organism: Peribacillus sp. S4 (assembly GCF_046715815.1). NCBI lineage: Bacteria > Bacillati > Bacillota > Bacilli > Caryophanales > Bacillaceae > Peribacillus > Peribacillus sp. S4. The sequence goes on from NZ_CP175708.1 coordinate 5,527,222, forward strand.
CAAGCCGATATTTTCCCTTACAGAAAAGTCCAGGATCAATCCCTCTTCTTTACGATTTTCCGTAATGAAAGCCAGGCCGTGTCGTACTGCATCCGTTGGTTTTCGTATGGAAACTTTCCTGCCTTCAATGGTGATTTCACCGCTGTCTATTTGGTCGACACCAAAAAGGGCGCGCATTATTTCCGTTCTGCCTGCTCCCATCAATCCGGCTACACCGACAATCTCACCTTGCCGAACCGATAAATGGATATCTTCAAAAAGCCCCTTTCTGGTTAAACCTTTCACATCAAGGACTATGTCGCCAGCATTCGCTTCACGATGAGGAAAACGGTCCTCCAGCTCCCGCCCGACCATTTTCTGAACGACTTCATCGAAATTCGTTTCTGCAATTCTTTTCGTATCGACTGTCTTTCCGTCTCGCATTACGGTGATCCTGTCACAAATGGCGAATATTTCTTCCATTCGGTGAGAAATATAAACAAGCGATACACCCTTTTTGGTAAGCCCCTTCATCACTTCAAAGAGCTTCTCTATTTCCCTATCAGTTAAAGCGGCTGTGGGCTCGTCCATGATGATGACTTCGGCATCCGTCATGAGCGCCTTGGCAATTTCAATCATTTGCTGTTCACCGACAGAACAGAATCCGGCTTCCTTATCAAAAGGAAGGGAAATATTAAGTGTTTTAAAAATCTCCTTTGCACGCGCTTTCATTTGTTTCGTCTTCAGGACACCGAAGGGATTCACCATTTCCCTGCCGATAAATAGATTCTCCAGCACGGTCATTTCGGGCCAAATATTCAATTCCTGACGGATAAAGGCCATTCCTGCCTCTTCGGCTTCCTTTGAATCCCTGAAGGAGGTTTCTTTACCGTTAATCTCGATCGTTCCTTGATCTTGTTTATGCAGCCCGGTCAAAATGTTCATCAAGGTTGATTTCCCTGCTCCATTCTCCCCCATTAGTGCATGTACTTCCCCAGCCTCTAAAGAAAAATGAACACCTTCCAATACCTTGTTTTGACCAAATGCTTTATAAATATTGTGCATTTCGATTTGCATGCTCATCATCTCATTTCTTTAAAAGAATACTCCAGACTGCAATATGCAATTTGAATATGGCGTCGTCTCCCCGGTCCGGATAATGGCTTTCGCGTTACTTGTCAGCCTTTTAAAATCCTCATGGGAAACATATTCAATCGCTGCTCCGAATTGCTGCTCCATGTATTGATGCTGTTCCGGGTTTTTAACCTTCACTTCTGTGGCAGCGATAACTTTTTCAACAACCATATCTTCGTGAACCGCCCGGACGACATCTTGAAATGATGGCGTTCCAGGCGTCAATGCTAAATCTATCTTGCAAACTCCGGGCGGCACCGGCAGCCCGGCATCACCTACGACAATATAATCGGTATGACCAAGGTCAACCAAGACCTTTGCTATTGAACTATTGATGATTCCTTGACGTTTCATGCTTCAAAGCCCCTCTCGACCTCTACCCTTTGCGGCATGCCGCCTTGAGCACCTAATTTCGTCACGGAAATGGAAGCTGCCCGGTTCGCGAACAACAGACTTTCGTCAAAACTTTTTCCTTCTGCAACAGCCACCGCAAAGGCTGCATTGAATGTATCCCCTGCACCTGTTGTATCCACCGCCTCCACTTCAAAGCTTGGAACAACCTTTTCTTCATGTCCATCAAAGTAACGGACGCCATTTTTCCCTTCGGTAATGAATAATTTATTTGGATACTCAGTCAAGACTTCCGTTCTATCTCTCCCATCGAATAGTATCTCGAACTCATGTTCATTCGGAGTAAGGAATGATGCCTGTTGAATGACAGCCTCGCTTAACTTGCGGGCGGGAGCTGGGTTCAATAGTAATCTCTTTTGAAGCATGTTGCACAAGTCAGCCAGATACTCCACAGTTTCCTCGGGTATTTCCTGCTGAACCAACACGATATCCGATTCCTCTATCACCTTTTTCGCCTTTTCTACATATTCAGGAGTAATGAAATCATTCGCACCTTTTACGACAATAATGCTGTTATCACCTTCCGAAAGGGTAATATGTGCTGTCCCTGAAGCAGAACCTGTAACCGGTTCCACATACTTCGTGTTTACATGATTTTTTTTCAGGTTATCTAAGATGATCTCTCCATAGACATCATCTCCTACACATCCAACCATCGACACTTCTGCACCAAGACGTGCCGCTGCAACAGCCTGATTGGCTCCCTTTCCTCCAGGAACCGTGATAAAGGACTCCCCTAAAACCGTTTCCCCCGCCATTGGCCGTTTGGCTGATGTCACCACTAAGTCCATTGACGAACTTCCCACTACTGCAATTCTAATCATGTCTTCTCCGCCTTCCTTCTCGTTGTTTGTCTCTCCACAAAAGAAACAGGGAGCTTTTTATGTGTTACTTCCATTTTTTCTTGATTGATCCTTTTAATTAGCATTTCCGCCGCTTGTGCCCCCATCTCATAGGCAGGCTGCCGAATGGTCGATAACGGTGGATGCAATAACGCTGTGAAGGAGATATCATCATAGCCGATCAATTGTATGTCTTCCGGTATCCGTATTCCCCGTTTTAAGATCTCTTGAAGTGCTGCGGCTGCAACAATATCATTACAAGCAATGATTCCATCCGTTTCCGGATATTGCTCGAAAAGCTGCTTGACGCATATTTGGCCGCCTTGAAGAGTCAGGGATGAATCCATGACTTGCACGTTCACTTTTGCTTGTTTCAATTCTTCCAATGCTGCCATGTACCGTTCATATACAGGCTTTATTTCGACTGGCCCCCTAATGAGGACGATATTCGTACTGCCTCTATCCAGCAATACGCGTGCTGCCAGCTTACCGCCTGTCCTTTGATCGGAATAAACAGCTGGTAATTTCTCTGCTGTACGGTCGAGAAGGACAACTGGAATATCCAGATTATCGAAATTCTCATTGGCTTCTTCACTAGTTGAAGCAATCATGCCCACTACATTGTTTTGCAGGAAAGTGTCAATATATTCTATTTCTTTATCTCGCTTTTCATCACTATTTCCAAAAATTAACCGATAACCAAACTGCTGCAGATAATCCTCGACACCTCTTGCCATTTCTGGGAAGAAGGGATTCGTAATGTCCGGCAAAATCAAACCAACCAATTTGGATTTACGATTGTAGAGGGATCTTGCCACTTCATTCGGTTTATAATTCAATTTTTCAACAGCTGCCATGACCACCTTTTTTGTGTCCTCATGTGCATAACCACTGCCATTCATAACTCTGGAAACCGTTGCTACAGAAACTCCAGCTTCCTTTGCCACATCCCGAATAGTTGCCAAAATATCACCCTCTATACTATTGTGTAACCGTTTACACATAGCTTATCACCAATTTAAATGAACGGCAAGCCCTCTTCCAAAGATATTTTTTAGGAATTTCGACCCAAAAAAAATATAACACAATTCGTTTTTTATGCGTACATTTCGTCTCTTTGAGTTTCCCACATATAGGTTTAACACTCTCATTACGTCAAAATCCAGTCTACTTTAAAACATAAAAGACTGTAGCTCTACCTAACTGTTAAAACTAGTTGATTGGAGCGGTGTACGTGACTCCTGCGGGGAAAGCGCGTCTACGGGAGACCCCGCAGGTGCAAGCCGAGGAGGCTCACGAACCGCCCGCGCAAAGCGAGTGCCTGAAGCGGAAATCAACGGTCAAATTGTAAAACCATAAGAAAACTGGCTCAAAAGTCTGAGCCAGTTTAACTTTATAACGTTTTTGCAGGTAACTTTTCATAAAGGGCATTATTCACATGCCCAAACTCAGAGGCATGCGGACGGTCTTCACCATCGCTATACCCATATTGAAGCATCCGATTTCTATTCAGGCAGAGCTTTGTTAATTTTGGCGCAAAGAAATTGAACGTATCGAAACGATCCTGTAGCATAGGGAATTTTTTCTGATGTGTAAGGATTGTTCGAGTGACGCCTTCCCAGAAAGCATTCTCATCCAAAAGGGACCTCTTCATCAGAAGTGCTGACAAGTATCGGAAATGACAGATGAATAGTCCCGTAAAAATGAATTGAACCAGCCCCTCCGGAGTCTCACTTCTTAGTACTTTCCTTAAATCATCGGGAAGGCTGCTTAATTCAGGAAGCGGTTGATCACTTACGTTTACATCATCTACAAAATCCTTGATGGCCAAACGGTGAGGTTTGTAATCCTTCAAAACTAAAATGGTATTTTGACCATGCGGCGAGAAGACTAATCCATATTGATAGATGAAATGCAGTAATGGTGATAGGATGACGTCAAATAATTGAGCTGTCCAGGCTTCTGCAGTCAATCCCGATTTTTCAATAAGACTTTCCACATATGGTTTACCTTTGCTGTCGACATGTAAAAGGGACGCAAGCGTAATGGGCTTTTCGCCTTCTTCCATATAACTGTAAATGCTTTCTCTCCAAATCCCCCCCAGCATCTCCAAATATTGATACGGTACATTCTCTAGCTTGGAATAATACGGGTGATCAACATTTAAACTGGCCACTTCACCAGGAAGCACTACTTTGCATTGTTCTTTCAAGAATGAATCATTTTCATAAATGTTCTTTATATACGTTGTGATTTTTGGGGCAATGACCGTGCGTTCAGCTGGCAATCCACGGTAGACTAGCGTATTTAAAATGCTCATCGGCAGCTTGACGTGGTGTTTATCCTTATTCGATACATTAACAAATGTCCGGATGGATTGTTGCGGCAAATATTTATCAGGACCATTTCCCAAAGCTACGATCAGCCCTTTAGCCAAGTCATCGGTAAAGTTCTGGATGATTACATTCTTCCACTGCCATTCATGAACTGGGAGGTAGTAATAGTTTTCGGCGTTCAGACCTTTTTCTGTCAATGTCTTTGCAAATGATTTTTGGGTTTCCCCATCCAGTTCATTCTCCATCAATTGCTTATAGGATAACGTTTCGACTGAATTGAACTCACCCCTCGTTTTATGGACGGCAATCCAGGATAACTGAACTTCCTTCTGGTTTTCTGGGGCGAACTTCAAATAATCATCATAACCGAAACCGATTCTTCCCTTGTTATAAGCAATCCAAGGGTGACCGCTCATTTCGCCTTCAAGTAATGCATAATCCAGTTCGACTAAATCATCCGCATCTTGTTCAGGTTTGGATAGCAATTGGAGATCCGCAAGCAGCGTATGATGGAATTCTTTGATTAAATGTCCTGTTGTTTCTGCAGTCATCCCAATTAACGGCTGGATGTCCAAAATGAATTGAATAGCATCTTTAGCCTGTGTAATACCTTCCGTTTCACATACCTGGATTGACTCGGCCTGTACTTCATAGCTGTCAAAAAGACGGGGCGACGCTAAAAATCGATAAGATTTCCCCTCATTTATCTTTAACTCATATAGATTTGCTGCTGCGTTTTCGTTCAGGACAGCTGGATGGATCATATCCTCATACATATACTCAGAAATCATCTTGGCCAGCAGGTTTTGGTTTACTATCGACCAATTTTTTTCTGAAACTGCCTGTTCCACTTCATTTATGAACTGCATATAATTCTTCCTTCCCTTTTCTTAGTAAGCCATGACGGGTGTTTTTACACGGAATGACTGAAATGCACCCTTTGGCTTCGATGGATAAACTTCTTTACCTGCCAATTGATTGATGATAATCGAATTTCGGAATGCCCCCAGACCTAGATCCGGAGCACCCACACCATGTGTATGTATCTCGCCATTTTGAATAAATAGGTGATTCGGTGTAGAGATGGCCGTTCCTACCTTATAGTCTTTCGTTATTGCAAGACGCCCCAAGTCATCGCGGACTAAATGGTCCTCCATCGTTTCAAGGAATGCCGGAAGGGTTGATTTATAGCCCGTCCCAAAAACAATCGCCTCTGTGTCCACATCAAATTCGCTATCTTCAACCCACTGTCGGCATTTCAATTGCCAGCCATTTTCGGCGGGGGTAACTGCCGAAACTTCCGTCATGGCCCGAAGTTCAATGGCAAGTTCGGCATTTCCAATCGATTTCTCATACATCTTGTCAAAAATTGCTGCAATGGTCGTAGCGCTGATCCCTTTATACAATAAATCCTGTTTCGGCAGGATTTCATCCTTCTTTTCCTGCGGCAGCCGATAAAAGAAATCAAGGTAATCTGGAGTGAAGTATTCCAACCCGAGTTTTGAATATTCCATAGGGAAAAAGCCCTTGGATCTTGTATACCAGTTTAGCTGGTAGCCATATTCCTCCTGCTCATTAAGCAAATCCAGAAAGACCTCGGCTGCACTCTGTCCAGATCCGACAACCGTTACGGATTTTTTCTTTAAGATGTTTTCTTTATTCCGTAAATAATCGGCCGAATGCAGGATGCTCTCTCCCATATAGGGCTGAAAGGCCGATGGAACAGTCGGGGAACTGCCAATTCCCATGACTACATGGCGGCTATAATAGACTTCGATCTTTTGTGTTTGTACATCCCTTACACTGATTTGATAGCAGGGTTCACCTTGATCTCCTATATATTCAACCGCCTCCACCGCTTTGCCAAAACGGCAGCTATCAAGTTGATGGGCAGCCCAGCGGCAATAGTCGTTATATTCCTTTCGTGGAATCAAGAATTTTTCAAGGAAGTAGAAATGATAAAGCCGATCATGCTGCTGTAAATAATTCAGGTAGCTATATGGGCTTGTCACATCTGCCATGCTAACCAGATCGGCAAAGAACGGCACTTGCAGCGTTGTCCCTTCCAGCAGCATCCCTTCATGCCAATTAAATTCCCCCTTTTTCTCAAAAAAGACGGCATTCAACTCCGGGGTTTTCTCCAAAAGGGCCGCAAGTCCAAGGTTAAATGGACCAATCCCTATCCCTACCAGGTCATAGATAGATTGTTGCTTCTCCATAGTTCCACTTCCTCTCGAAATTCCCCCGTGTGCATGACATAAGCAATGCTGTTTTGTCAGGGAGTTCTATCTCTTTAATTGGGGTAAACCCGCATTTTTCAAATAAATGAATCATCTTTGCATTCCTGATATCCGGTTCAGCCATCACTTTGTTTGTGGTTGAGGTAAGTAGTTGGAACTTCACCATTGCCCGTAAAAACGGCAAAGCCAGTCCTTTCCCTAGATAATCCGGATCACCAATGAGTAAATGAATGCCTTGATCTCCCTCTTCGGATTCATAATGATCTTCGATGATATCGCCTTTTACCCAATACGATTCCCAATAGCTCATGGGAATGGAGTCCAGACAGCCTAAATAAAGTGTTTGGTGTGTATCAGCCAGTGCCTTTTTTAAATGAACAGCAAATTTTTCTTTTGTGAAATTCAAATTCCAGTAGGGTATCACATGATCTTCATGCATCCATTCATGCAGTGTATCCAAATCCCTCTCAAATTCAACTTTGACAAATGAAAGCTGTTTATTGCAGTCCTTGAGCACTTCTTCATAACTATTTTTCATGGACGGCCATAACCCCCTGCGCGAACGGATTATCAATCGTTGTATAAACGGATTGTGTCTCAAGTGAACCAACAAGCTCATCCATATCATGGAATCGTGTCAGTAAATTAGCCTTACAAGTTAATTCCCGGGCATGAAGCAACTTTGAGACAACTCGATTCAACCCTTCATCTTCGCTATCCCTGCTGCATGTTTCCAGATGTTCCTGAACGAGCTGTAACAGATTGCTTTCTGATACTAATCCTTCCGTTCCAAAATTATTGATTAAGCCTAATAAGTGATTAAAAAAGAAATAGTATTGCAGTCTTTCTTCTGCGACATCATCAGAACAAATCGTGAAGCTTTTTTCACTTAGTTCCGGCATGATCTTTTGCAGCCTGTCCACTTTGGACTCACAATAGTAATACCCTTGATTATCGCGATAATAAAAAGCGGCTGGATACCCATCTTGAAGCTGAATGATGGAATTTTGTTGATGGGCTTCCAAAACGATTCCATACTCTTCAAATAGCCAAAGCATCGGTTTCAATGTCATGGACAGATAGGTTTTGAACCAATCCTTACTTACTTCTTCGGTACTGCGGTCTTCTTCAGCTGATAACTTGCGGATGATCGCTCCAAGCCTTGATGGTGCACCATAAGCATTATCCTGACATAAGCCGGCAATCAGGCTTGCTTGTTTATCGTTTTCATAAAAAGGATTTTCCCGGATATCAACATCGAATCCCGATTCTTGCTCGGTCGTTTTGATCGTTAAGTAAGCAGGATCCTTGATGATACGGAAGGAGGGGTGCCGTTCTTTTAGATCGTCTCCCACTTTAGAATCTATTAATTTAGCGATTTCCACACCACGATCTAATTCTTTTTGCAGATTTGCACGTAGGGAATTCGTGATTTTTACCGGAACGGAAAATTTGTACATATATCTCGATGTGGCACTATATACCGTTCTAAATGAAGAGGTGGCCGTGAATTTTTTTCCAAGCGGTCCTGCATAAACTAGTGACCCTTGCTCGATCAGCCTCTTGACCTCCTCTTTTTCGATAAGCACTTTTGCCTGGAGCGGGTGTGCCGGGATAATGATGTATCGGCTTTCCTTTTGGCAATACGTGTCACGAAATTCACTGGAAATCTCCAAGTCACCGGCTAATTCCTGTTTGATGATTTCACTTGCCGATCGGACTTCACTGGAATCCTGGATGACGATCGAAGGTTCTGCCAGGAAGTAGTGCAGCTGGAACTCCCCTTTTAATTCGGGTGAATAGATCCATTCATCTTTTGCCGAAATGCCTTGCTTGCTTTTCGGTGTCGGATGGAACAGATGCCCGAATAAAAGTGACTGCTCTGCTTCGATGTAGGTGAAATCAGGACTTTGAAGGGCATCAGCGTCTTCCGTCCTCGCTTCCACATACCGTTGAATGTTTTGGCTGCTAAGGATGACACGCAGCATCAATTCATCTTCACTATCCGTCCGGCCCTGTTCATTCAATAATTCTTTAGAAACGATCGAGACCATTGTCACGTAATCTAATTCAAGTACTTGCTTGGATGCCGTTTGATAGTAAATCGGGAAGTTGAAAATATGACGCCCCGTTTCCGACCAATATTTAAGCGGAACAAGCATTGTAATATCTTGGGATGTGAGCTTACTGACCACTAATGAATCCGGGATGGCCCCCCCCAAATTCGGCCAGTTTTTCGTTTCTTCTAAATTGTAATTTCCGGTTTCCCGGAAATAACAATTCAGAAAGCTTTGCATTGTTGCCTTTTCAGCTATTCGCTTACCATTCATCTTCATTCCTCCATCATCTTGAACATTTCACCTAATACTCGGATTTCATCTAAAATTCCCTCTATGTGTTCAAGGCTTGTCATTGGATTCAATAGTGTCATTTTTAAATATACCTGTCCGTCAAAACGCGTTTTTGCTAAAAATGCCCGTCCGCTTTTCAGTAATTCCTGCTGAATCTGTTTATTTAATAGATTGACTAACTGATCACTTTCTCCCTCGGGATTATAACGGAATACAACCGCATTCAATTCAGGGTCTTTATTCAATACTGTGAATCCTTCCTCTTTATCGATCTTCGCAGCCACCTCACGTGCAAGGTGACAAGTATAATCGATCATTTCGGCAAAGGTATCCAGTCCAACGACCTTCAATGACATCCAGAGTTTCAGTGCGTCGAACCTTCTCGTCGTTTGAACCGATTTATTGACTAAATGAACCATGCCCTCGGCTTCATCTTCCTGTGGATTCAAGTAATCGGCGTGATGCTGGATATATTGAAATGAGTTGCTGTCAGAGACAAGAAAAGCACCACAACTGATGGGTTGATAGAATAATTTGTGAAAATCAACCGTAATCGAATCGGCCCGTTCAATTCCGCTGATTAACTCTTTGTAATCCTTACTTAAAATCATCGCGCCTCCATATGCGGCGTCCACATGCAGCCATATCCCATTTTTCCTTGCCGCTTCGGACAATTCATGTAATGGATCGATTGAACCGAAATCTGTTGTTCCACAAGTTGCAACGATGGCAAATGGCAGTAAACCCTGTTCCTCTAAAATCGACATTTGATGATTTAATTCATCCATGGACAGACGGTGGTTTGAATCCGTTTTAATCGTGACTACAGACTGTTCACCAAGCCCCAGCTGTGCCGCTGATTTACGGACCGTAAAGTGGGCAGCCTCGGAGCATAGGATCCGCAATTTTTTCGCCTCGACTGGCAAACCTTGCTGCTGAACATCCACACCCCAGAAACGCTTACAATAAGCGTCCCTCGCCAATAGCAGTCCCATATAATTGGATTGGGTTCCACCGCTTGTGAAAATCCCATCCGCTTGTTCAGGTAACCCCACCTGGCTGCACAGCCAATCTATTAAACGCTCTTCAACGAAGGTGGCAGCAGAGCTTTGGTCCCATGAATCCATGGATTGATTCAACGTGCCGATAATCATTTCGGCAGCCACGGCAGGTATTAATGTCGGGCAATGCAAATGTCCGATACAAGCGGGGCTGTGTACATTGATGCTGTCATTAATAACAAACTCCGCCAGCTCATCCGCTACAGCTTCCATTGTCTTCCCTTTTGGAGAAGCAAGGGACAGCTCGTTTAATTTTGCTTCGATTTCATACGGTTTTTTCCCAGAGTATGGTGAATCGTTCCCTTTTAAAAAGTCTGTCAGCTTTTTTTCAATGATTTTCAATGATTCGCTGTAGTTGTTGAAGCCTTCTTCGTTATTCAAGAACATCCGAGAATATGCAAAATCCGTTTTATTTATCATTTCGATCATTGATCATTCACCCTCTTGCAACTGCTGCACGAACAGCTTGTTCAAAAATTGCAGTGGCTTCGCGAAGCTGGGGTTCCGTTACGATCAATGGAGGCAGGAACCTCACTACACTTCCATGTCTGCCTCCAACTTCCAGAATCAACCCTCTTTGAAAGCATTCCTGTTGAATGGCACTGGCAAGTTGCGAATCAGCAGGATGGCTTCCATTCGCATTTTGCGGTTCTTCATGATTGATCATTTCCACACCGACCATTAATCCCCGGCCCCTGACATCACCGATTTGCTTAATATCCTTTTGCAAATCTTTAAGAATATCCTTTAAGATTTCTCCCATTTTAGCGGCATGCTCCACAAGATTCGTCTCTTTCATGTATTTTAAAGTAGCTGTTCCTGCTGCCATCGCCATTTGATTTCCGCGGAACGTACCAATATGTGCACCTGGTGACCATAGGTCAAGCTCTTTGTTATAAATCACCACCGATAATGGAAGACTTCCGCCTATTGCTTTGGATAGTACAAGAACATCCGGAACGATTCCTGCATGTTCAAAGGCAAACATTTTCCCTGTACGGCCGATGCCTGATTGAACTTCGTCGATAATAAGCGGAATGCCCTTCTCTTTCGTTATTCTCCTGATTTCCTTAAGCCATGGAATTGGAGCTGGAATGGAGCCTCCCTCACCTTGTACTGCCTCTAAAATCATTCCTGCAGGTGCCAATAATCCGGATTCGGGATCGTTCAATAGATTTTCGATATACTGGCTGCTGATTTTATGGCTTTCTTCTCCGCCTATTCCAAAGGGACAGCGATATTGATAGGGATACGGCAGGAATTGAACATCTGGCATTAACCCTTGTATTTTTTCCTTTGGTCTTGTATTGCCGCTGATTGACATGGTTGCATGCGTTGCCCCGTGGTAAGCTCCTTGGAAGGATAAAATGCTTCTATTGCCTGTCGCTGTTTTAACCAGTTTAAGTGCTGCCTCAATGGCATCTCCGCCAGTAGGACCACAGAATTGAATTTTTGCATTTTTCCTGAATTCCTCAGGCAGGCATTCGAAAATTTCATCGACGAACTGCTCTTTAATTGGCGTCGTAAAGTCCAATGTATGCAAAGGACGCTTATCCTTAAGAATTTTTTCCATCGCTTCAAGCACTGCCGGATGATTGTGTCCAAGCGCTAATGTTCCAGCCCCGGCAAGAAAATCAATATATCGTTTTCCATCCATGTCTGTTAAGTAAATTCCCTCCGCATGATCGATCGCCATGGGTAATCTTCTAGGATATGATCGGGCATTTGATTCCCTTGTATTTTGTTGTTCCAGTAGTTGATCATTTTTTGTGAGCGTGTTCGTTACCATATTGAACCTCCATGTATTGAATTAATTGAGAATAATTATCATTATCATGGAACTAATTTTACTGATAATGATAATTATTCTCAATGAGTAAATCCACTCATTTTTCTGCTAGTAAATTCCAATAAAATTAAGAAAAGGTTAAAACTGGGGCCTATTCTCTATTTACCTATTGAATACAAAAATGTTCTTAAGGCTTTATTAAGACTCTGTTTATAAGCTGAACGCAGTCAAAAATCATGGAAAAAGAGGAAGAACAATGAATGGTTTAAAAGGAAAGCAGCTCCTCCAAAGATACGATCATTCTATCTTCCGTGCTCCTACTCTTATTAATTGATGCAATGGCTTTCGCCCACTTCTTTAAACGAAGAGGTATAATAGGATAATAGACTTACAAAAAATTAAGGTATCCCAAAATTCGGGATGCCTCTTTTTGAATTGGCGTATAGCCTTTTTCGGGTTATTCCTCCACATTTGATTAATTTTTAACTGCTAATCAATATAAAATACCCTTATTTGGTATAAAATAGTAAAATAGAGAGGTAGATGAACCTCAATCAAGAGGGTTGTTCACTTGTTTATCATTTGATTTTAGTGGGTAAAGAATTCCATTATTACTTTATCCGATTGCATTAGTTTCACTTTTTTAATAATCAGGTCGGTGTCAGGGGGGAAACGGATGAAAAGAAATCATACGATGATGCAATTTTTTGAGTGGCATCTTGAGGCAGATGGTTCTCATTGGGAAAGATTGAAATACGCAGCCTCCAAGTTGAAGGATATAGGAATTGACTGCGTTTGGCTTCCACCAGTCACCAAAGGGCAATCCGTTGGGGATAATGGATATGGAATATATGACGGTTACGATTTGGGGGAATTTGACCAAAAAGGAACCGTTCGTACAAAATACGGAACCAAAGATGAATTGCTGCAAGCAATAGCCACCTGTCATAACTACGGACTTTGCGTTTATATCGATTTAGTCATGAACCATAAAGCAGGAGCTGACGGAACCGAAAAATTTGAGGTGATTGAAGTCAATCCAGACAACCGTATGGAAGATATTTCAGAACCATTCGAAATGGAAGGCTGGACCAAATTCGATTTCCCGGGCCGTAAAAATAAATACTCTGACTTTAAGTGGAACCATACTCATTTCAATGGTACAGACTATGATGCCGAAAACGACAAAATGGGTGTATTTCGCATCACAGGCGAAAATAAGCACTGGAATAAGCATGTCATCGATGAATTCGGAAACTACGATTATTTAATGTTTGCCAACATCGATTACAGCCTGCCAGAAGTTCGTAAGGAAATGATTAGCTGGGGAAAATGGATGGTTGATACGTTAAAGTGTGATGGTTTTCGTTTGGACGCCGTTAAACATATCGATTATGAATTCATCAACGAATTTCTCCAAGAACTCATTCCTTATACAAAGGAACATTTTTTTATGGTCGGCGAATTTTGGAAGGCGGATGTTAAAGCCTGTCAAACTTACTTAGAGCAAACCAATCATGACCTCAACTTGTTCGATGTTTCCCTGCATTATAAATTTCATGAGGCCTCAAACGCAGGAACAGACTTCGACCTCTCAACCATCTTTGATGATACCCTCGTCCAAACCAATCCAGCAGAGGCTGTCACTTTTGTCGATAACCATGACTCCCAGCCTCACGAATCCCTGGAGTCTTGGGTAAAGGACTGGTTCAAGCCATCGGCATATGCACTTACCTTGCTTAGACTTTGCGGTTATCCGTGTGTATTTTACGGAGACTATTATGGAATCGGCGGACCTTCTCCGGTGCCTGGGAAAAAGGATATCCTGGATCGCCTATTATTCGCTAGGTATGAAAAAGCTTACGGAGAACAAACCGATTACTTTGATGATCCAAATACGATAGGCTGGGTCCGGCACGGGGTTGAAGAGCTAGAAGGCTCGGGGTGTGCGGTCATTATCTCTAATGGAGACCACAACAGTGAAAAAAGGATGTTCGTCGGCGAGCATCGTGCTGGTGAAATCTGGAGTGATTTAACCTATCATAGAGATGACCACATCACCATTGAAGAAGATGGGTTCGCTACCTTCCCCGTTCATGGAAAAAGCGTATCTGTATGGGCCTTGAATAATCCACTCTAAAAAGAGATAGCAAGGAACGGCATGTCTTTTGCAGATATGCTGTTCTTTGCTGATTACACCACCCAAGAAGATTTGGAAAAAGATAATTTTTCCATTACAGTCAATCATGGTAAGATAAGGGGAAAAGGAGTTGAAGGAAAAGTGAAAAATGAAATCATTGAAAGATTCACTTCTTATGTGAAAGTGGATACCCAATCGAATGAGGAAAATCCCTCATGCCCTTCTACACCCGGACAGCTGACCTTGGCAAATGCATTGGTCAAGGAACTTCAATCCATTGGGATGAAGGATGTGACAATTGATGGGAACGGCTATGTCATGGCAACCTTGCCAGCCAATTCAAATAAGGATGTTCCGACAATCGGTTTCTTGGCCCATGTCGATACAGCAACGGATTTCACCGGAAAAGATGTAAAACCGCAAATCGTCGACAACTATGATGGCAAAGATCTTACTTTACATGAAAAATTGGATGTCATTCTTTCACCTGATGATTTTCCTTCGCTTAAGAACTATATAGGGCATACCTTGATTACGACGGATGGGACAACCCTGTTGGGAGCAGATAATAAGGCTGGAATTGCCGAAATCATGACTGCCATGGATTATTTGATTCAGCATCCGGAAATCAAGCATGGAAAAATCCGTGTTGCTTTTACCCCCGATGAGGAAATCGGCAGGGGACCCCATAAGTTTGATGTAGATGCTTTTGGTGCCCAATTTGCCTACACCGTGGACGGCGGCCCGCTTGGGGAACTTGAATATGAGAGCTTCAATGCAGCATCGGCCAAAATCCTGATCAAAGGGACGAATATTCATCCTGGAACGGCTAAAGGAAAAATGGTGAATTCGGCAAAAATCGCCATGGAATTCCATAATAAGCTCCCAGCGGCAGAAGCACCGGAATATACGGAGGGTTACGAAGGATTTTATCACCTGCTTTCCTTTCATGGTGATGTGGAAGAGACCAAGCTTTCTTACATCATCAGGGATTTCGACCGCCAAAGATTCAATGAACGCAAGGAATATATAACAAAAGTGATCGAAGATTTAAAAGAAAAATATGGGCAAAACCGAATCCAGCTCGAATTACACGACCAATACTTCAACATGAAGGAAAAAATTGAGCCTGTGAAGGAAATCGTGGATATCGCCCATGAAGCAATGGAGAAACTCGATATAAAACCGAAAATCTCGCCAATACGCGGTGGTACGGACGGATCTCAATTATCGTATATGGGCCTGCCAACACCCAACATCTTTACGGGCGGGGAGAACTTTCATGGAAAATATGAGTTTATTTCCGTTGATAATATGATATTGTCCACTAAAGTGATCGTTGGCATTGCATCACTTTTTGAAGAAAAAGCAAAGTAGCTTGATACGAAATATCTATTGAAATAAACCCCCAGACTTCAAGTCTGGGGGTTTTCAATAGATATTAAGCGCGTTTCCAGTGACGGTGCTTGGCAATTGCCTCGATAAAGGCAGAAACGCTATTTTGATCCGTAACAGCTACAATGCCTGAAGCTGGATCATTGGAAATGATGCCTGCCTTCGATAAGATCATGGCCCCTTCTTTTCCCGCACCAATCGCTTTGAAATGATTGTAGGCTTCACCAACAAAGTAAATGGGTTCCTTGGATGCCATTAAAGCATCGACACTCCCCTGCCCCCCTGCCACATATACAGCATCGAAAAGTACCGAATCGGCTGTCAGGAATGTCTGATTCACCTCGACCTGCTGTCCTTCAGAACTTGTAACCACTCCACGATTATGACTGATGAATTCAGCCGTTATACCTGCCGATTTAAATGATTCCAAGACTTGATTAACCTCTGAACCGTTGAAACCATCTGCAGCCAAGATTGCCACTTTTCTAGTTGCGGCCGTGTTCACTTTCATTTGCTCCTGGCTTAAAGCCGGAGAAGCCAAGTCCATTTGATCCTCAATTTTGTTGGCTGGAGGATTCACGCCCACTCCCATGGCGATCGTTTTGGCCAGTTCAACATCCACATTGCTGAACATCTCGACAATTTGCTGCTGAACATCCTTACTTTTCACTTTTCCCACTTCAAAGTGGAAAGCCTGAATAATATGCTCCTTCTCCACTTCCGTCATGCTATTCCAAAATAGTTTAGCCTGGCTGTAATGATCCTTGAAGCTTTCACTGCGCTGCCGGACCTTCCTGCCATCGACCTTCTCCTGGTAATGTGCATAGCCGCCTTCCCCTTCCGAAGCAGGTTCAGGAGAGTTGCCTGCAAGGGAGTTTTTGTGGTAGCTGACCGGCCCTGGATTTATTGACATCCGGTGCATGCCATCGCGCTGATTATTATGAACGGGGGCAACCGTCCTATTAATCGGTAGCTCATGGAAGTTCGGTCCTCCCAATCTGGATAGCTGGGTATCCGTGTATGAGAATAAACGTCCCTGAAGCAGCGGATCATTTGAAAAATCAATACCCGGTACAACATGCCCCGGATGGAAAGCTATCTGTTCCGTCTCTGCAAAAAAGTTATCCGTATTTTGGTTCAAAACCATTTTTCCGATTATTTTAACCGGGATTTGTTCTTCCGGCCATAGTTTAGTAGGATCAAGGATATCAAAGTCGAATTTGAATTCATCTTCCTCCTTAATCATTTGGACGCCAAATTCAAATTCAGGATAATTCCCGGTATCTATCGCTTTCCACAGATCTTGGCGGTGAAAATCAGGATTCTTCCCTGCAATTTTCTGTGCCTCATCCCAGACAAGGGATTTTACTCCCAGTACAGGCTTCCAATGGAATTTAACAAAATGGGCCACGCCTTTTTCATTTACAAAACGGAATGTATGGACACCAAACCCTTCCATCATCCGGAAACTTCTCGGTATGGCCCTATCAGATAGGTGCCACATGACCATATGTGCCGTTTCTTCATTGTTTGCGACGAAATCCCAAAACGTATCATGGGCAGATGCCGCCTGAGGTATTTCGTTATGAGGCTCCGGTTTAACCGCATGAATTAAATCCGGGAACTTAATGGCATCCTGGATAAAAAATACCGGAATATTATTTCCGACCAAATCATAGTTTCCTTCCTCCGTATAGAACTTTGTGGAAAATCCCCTTACATCACGGACCGAGTCTGCCGATCCGCGGGAACCTGCCACCGTGGAGTAACGAACGAATACTGGTGTCTTGACTGAAGGGTCTTGAAGAAACTTGGCTTTTGTATATTCGGTCATCGGTTCATATACCTGAAAATATCCATGTGCTCCAGATCCACGCGCATGGACAATCCTCTCAGGAATACGCTCATGGTCAAAATGAGTCATTTTTTCACGAAAATGAAAATCCTCCATCAAAGTTGGACCACGGGTTCCCGCTTTCAAAGAATGCTCATCTTCAGAAACACGCAAACCTTGGTTAGTCGTCATCTTTTTCCCATTATCGTCCACTCGATATTGATCCAGCTGCCGCTGCTTACTTTGCCCATTGATTCTTCCGCTTTCATTTGCTTTCGTCATCCCACTCAATCCCTCCATGTCTAAGAATTCAGATTAAATCGCGTTGTTTATTGTCTACAGGATTGTTGACTTCGACTCCAGGCACTCGCTTTCCGCGGGCGGTCCGTGAGCCTCCTCGGCGCCTTTGCGCCTGCGGGGTCTCCCCTGGACTCGCTTTTCCCGCAGGAGTCCTGCACCTTACGTTCCAATCAACTTTGTTTTAAAATTAGATAAACCCCTTTTTTCTACAAACAGATGTATTTATTGTTTCGAAATAATTGCATTATCCTTCCTCATATACCACTCTGTTTTGACGGTTAAACAGAATTTGGAGAAAGAATCTTAACCTCCTCATAAACAAAAAAACTACTAATTCAGTGAGGACCGATCATTTCGGGGGAGGGCGAATTATCTGTGTGTAGGTCGAATTTTCCCCCGGTGGTCGAAAAGTTCCTGTCCCAAGCCATAAAAAAGAAGCGGGAAGACCGATTTTCGGTCTTCCCGCTTCCTTCATTCGACATCTTTAGTTCTTAAAGGCCTCTGAAACCTTCAAAAGTTTGCCTTTCACTTTCGTATTTTTCATCACTTTCAAGACAAGCGGTCCCTTTTCATTCAATATTTCTACATAAGAAACATTATCCTGGATCGTAATGATCCCGATGTCCTCTGCATTCACTCCATCAATCTTAGCGATGGTTCCGACAAAATCCACAGCCCTGAGTTTCTTTTTCTTGCCGCCATTAAAATACAGCTTCATGATTTGTTTATTCAATTGTTCACTTTTATCTTTTTTGATTTTTGGACGGGCTTCCAGTTTGGCTTCGAATTCCGTTTTGTTATTGGAAACTTCCTCTTTAGATGGAGCAGTCATCTTAGGGATTTCAAAACCGATATATCCTTGGATCTCGGTAAGGAATTTGTCTTCGTACGGCGTCATAAAAGTAACGGCCTTTCCTTTTTTACCGGCACGGCCCGTTCTTCCTGTTCGATGTACGTAACTTTCCTTTTCCAATGGCAGGTCATAGTTAATTACATGGGTTATATTGTCGATGTCAATTCCACGGGCAGCAACATCTGTTGCAACCAAATAGCGGAATTCACCTCTTCTGAATTCATTCATCACTGCAAGGCGATCTTCCTGAAGCATGCCGCCGTGAATCATGTCACACGGATATTCCAGTTCCAGCAGCTGTTCACATACTTGGTCCACCCTATCTTTCGTCCGGCAGAAAATGATGCAGCTATCGGGGTTTTCCATGATGGTTACGTCTCTAAGCAGGGAAAACTTATCATCTTCTTTCACTTCAATAAGGGCATGTTCAATTTTCTCCGTCGTTAAACCCTTTGCTTTGATTTCAATATCCAAAGGATCTTTCATATATTGCTTGCATAGTTTTTTTATACTCTCAGGTAACGTAGCAGAGAACAGCATGGTTACTCGATCTTTCGGAAGCTCCTTAATAATGGCTTCCACTTGTTCGATGAAGCCCATATTCAGCATTTCATCCGCTTCATCAATAACTAAATGAGTTAAGCGTTCCAAGGCGAATGTCCCTTTCTCGATATGATCCAGAACACGACCCGGGGTTCCGACGACTACATGGCTTTTTTGTTTCAATTCCGCTTTTTGCAGTGCGAATGGATGTTTTCCATAAACTGCAGTAGCCTTTATCCTCTTAAATCTGCCAATATTCGTAATATCCTCTTTTACCTGTACAGCGAGCTCACGTGTCGGTGTTAAAATAAGCGCCTGAGGCTTATTTTCTTCCCAATCGACCATTTCGCAGATCGGTATGCCGAATGAAGCGGTCTTGCCGCTTCCTGTTTGCGATTTAACGACAAGATCCCGCTTTTTCAGCGCCACTGGAATCACTTCGCGCTGTACTTCGGTTGGATGTTGATATCCCAAGCTTTCTAATGCCCTAACAATTTCATCGCTTAATGTATAGTCAGTAAAACTCAATTCATTCATATAACAGCCTCTTTTGTTGTTTAGTATGTTGCTTTATTGTTCCCATAATCGTAATTTCCTTATACAGAGTTCTATTATACGCGATATGCACCAATAAACCTTGTAATATCCAAATTCAATAGTTCTATTTCAATATAATGAACCGTCCGTCTTCATTGAAACAATGTCTTCAGGGCCCACATGATTGGAGTTAATCAAAATGGACCCTGCTTCTTTCAATATGCTAAAATATGTATGAAATTGCGGAAATAAAGGGTGTATATTCCAAACCGATGGCCAAAAGGAGGACTCAAAATGATAATCGTAACGAATAGAATCAGAGTCAAAAAAGGGATGGGTGCAGTCATGGCCCCAGGATTTACTGCACCAGGTCCACTTGATACGATGGAAGGCTTCGTAAAAGTTGAAGTATTATTAACGCAGAATTTGACGGATCACGATGAGCTTAGCGTTAATATGTACTGGGAAAACCTTGATAACTTTACGGCTTGGAGAAATAGCGATGCATTCAAAGCTGCACATAAACGGCCTGAACCAGGTTCCGGAGAAGCAAAAAAAGAATCTCCAATTCTAGGCAGCGAGCTTACAACGTATGAAGTCGCCTCGGTAAAGGAAATAGCTAAATAATGAAATCACACAAAAAAGAGGCCGCAAAATTTGCGTCCTCTTTTTGTTTATTAATGAATTTACTTAGCTTCGGCTTTTTTGATTTGTTTACTTCTAAGCTGACCGCAAGCCGCATCAATATCCGTTCCATGTTCTTGGCGGATTTTACAATTGATGCCTCTCTTTTTCAGCGTATCATAAAACGAGAGAACGGACTCTTTGTCACTTCTTTGGTATTGGCTATGCTCATCTACAGGATTATATGGGATCAGGTTGACATAGAGACGATGTTTTTTGTCATCAAGAAGATCGGCAAGTTGCTCGGCTTCTTCTTTATGGTCATTGACATCTTTCAATAGGATATATTCGATCGTAATTCTCCTATTCGTTTTCTCTAAATAATAATCAAGAGATTTCATCAATTTTTCTATTGGGATGCCTCGGTTTATCTTCATGATTTGTGTCCTGAGCTCATTATTCGGCGCATGCAATGAGATGGCCAGATTCACCTGTAATTGAGTATCGGTGAATTCATAGATCTTATGGGCAAGACCGCTTGTCGAAACAGTAATGCGCCTGCCCGCGATAGCAAGACCCTTATGGTCCATGAGCACTTTCAAAAAGTCTAACATATTTTCGAAGTTATCGAACGGTTCGCCAATACCCATTACAACAACATGGCTTACAACATCACCTTTTTCCAATTTATCAAGATGCAGTTGAACGTTCATGATTTGTTCCACTATCTCCCCGCTGGATAAATCACGGCTTTTGGCCAATAACCCACTGGCACAGAAACTGCAGCCAATATTACAGCCCACTTGGGTGGTGACACAAACCGAAATTCCGTATTTATGTCTCATCATAACCGTTTCGATAAGGTTGCCATCTTGTAATTTAAACAGAAACTTGATCGTGCCATCCGCTGCTTCTTGCTTGACGTGCTCAGTCAAAGTCTGGATGACAAAGTGCTCTTCAAGTAATTTTATGCACTCTTTATTAACATCCGTCATTTCAGAGAAACTCGTCACACGTGTTCTATAAAGCCACTCCCAGACTTGGGAAGCTCTGAATTTTTTATGGCCATGGTCCGAAAGCCACGCTGTCAATTGTTCGAATGTTAAACCATAAATGGACTCTTTATTCATTCGTTACCCTCTTTTCATTACATTAAGATTTAATACTTTAACCCATTACATTAAGGGGAACTCCCCCGGAATCAGTCTCTATCATTTATGATATGGTTCATTTCTATTTATCCGAAAAGCCCGATATATTTGCTCCACAAGAACCAATTTCATTAATTGATGCGGAAAGGTCATTTTCGAGAAGGAAAGGGCATAATCGCTTCTTGATAACACCTCGGTGCCAAGTCCAAGCGACCCGCCAATAATAAAGGCAATTTTACTCTTTCCATACGTGGCGAGCTGATCCATATGAGTGGCCAGCTGTTCTGAGGTAAGCTGTTTTCCATTGATCTCAAGCGTTATTACGTAGGTGTCCGGGCTGACTTTGGCCAGGATTCGTTCACCCTCCTTTTGCTTTACAATGTCCATGTCCGCTGTACTCAGGTTCTCCGGAGCCTTTTCATCCAGTACTTCCACAAGTTCTATATTAGCATAGGAGCTTAACCTTTTTGTATATTCAGCAATTCCTTGCTTTAAGTATTTTTCCTTTAGCTTGCCAACAGTAATAATCGTTATTTTCATATATATCCTCTAGCTTTCATTATGTTTTTACTATCAATTGTTGGATTTGCCTACCTATTATCATACCTTACAGTGACCTATAAGCAAAACAAGCATATCCTTTCCAATTTTTAATGCTTTTATAATAAAAACCGCTGCCCCTGAAAGCGGCAACGGTAACTTTCATTATTGAAGATATTCGGCTGGACTTAGTTCCAATCCGAACAATTATCTTGATTATTCATACTACCTAATGCTTGGATCTAAACGATTCCACCCGCCGCTTTAATCTTCGGAAAATGTTAAGAACAGGTTAAGAACAGGTTACAAACATGTTATCCACAAAAGTTATCCACATATCCACAAAATCTATCCACATCTTGTATGGGAATATTAGTTCCCTACTAGATATATTGCCACGTTTCGACAATATTCACAGGTTGTTGATAACTGATTTTCTTCGGGAACAAGCGTTAAAACAGGATAGGTTTCACATTCGTATACCACTTCATCCAGCGCCATGTCCACGTGTTCCTGACAGCAATATAATTTCATCTTTCATATCTCCTTTCCCATTCATTATTCCCGGTACTTCCATTCCCAATTATCCACAAGTCACTTGAGATCTTTAATTTCAGTATATATCCACAGGTAATCGTAACAAAAAATAAGAAAAGCGCAAGGAAATAGAAAGGACAGGAGGCATTTTCTGCCCCCTGTCCTTTTGTTCTTTAAATTTCGCTGCTTGAAAGCGTGACTTCCGTTGTTTCTTTCTTTCCGTCACGGTAATAAATGATTTTAACTTTATCACCGACTTGTTTTTCATTGTAAAGGTATTTTCTTAATTCCACGACATCATGGATTTTTTCATTATCCATTCCAACTACGACGTCAAATTCCTTCAATCCTGCTTTGGATGCTGGAGAGTTGCTTTGAACGCCTGTTATTGCAACGCCTGAAGTAACTTTCCTTGGCAGCTTTAATGTATTTTGTTGATGGTATTGGGAAATTTCTTCTACAGATGCCAGGTTAACACCCAAGAAAGCACGTTTCACTTCACCAAATTCCTCTATATCATTAATAATCGGGATTACTGAATCGATCGGAATGGAAAGACCGATTCCTTCCACTGCATTTTCTGCAATCTTCATCGAATTTATTCCGATGACCTGCCCTGACATATTAACGAGTGCCCCTCCGCTGTTACCTGGATTAATCGCCGCATCGGTCTGGATGACCTCCGCATTCCAATCCACTTGTCCGTCCTCGTTGATATCTACCTCTATCGTGCGCTCCAAACCGGAGATGATCCCTTGTGTGATCGACCCGGAGAATTGAAGGCCTAATGGATTGCCAATGGCAATGACGGGCTCACCAGGTTTCAATTTGCTAGAGTTTCCGAATTCAGCAATGGTTTTGACTTTTTCACCATTAACGACAATGACGGCTAAATCTGTCCATGGGTCACTGCCTTGTAGTTCAGCTGGCAATTTAGTGCCATCACTTAATGTCACTTCAAGTTCATTAGCTCCTTCAATGACGTGATTATTCGTGACGATATAGGCCTTGCCGCCATCTTTCTTGTAGACGACTCCAGATCCAGTGCCGGCTTCTGCCGAACTGTCCTCGGCGTTGCCCCCTTGACCCCAGAAGTTCGTTTCCTGAATGTTAGTGATGCCGACCACTGCATCGCTGGCTTTATCAACGGCATTGGTGACGGCACTTGTTACATCAAGAGTAAGGTTTTGCTGGGACTGCTCCGTGGTCCTTCTCTCCGTTGGTTTTTCCGTTGTACTTTCTTTTTCATCGTTATTTAACAGTCCGCTTCCCGGAAAGGCTAATAAAATAAGTAAGGCCCCGATGATGGCGCCCCCCAAGCCTGCTAGAAAATAGCTCGTATGGCTTTTTTTCCGTTTATTTTGGTTCTCATCATTCTGATCATAATAACCCAAGACCGCCCCATCCTCTCATTTTAGTAATGTATTATAGCAATTCTATTGTTTGGTATCCTCCCTCAATTATACTCATTTACCGAAATTTTTCTAAAAAAATGCATGCTTAATTTAAGGGGCAATATAAAATTGACTAGTATCAGCCCTTTTCCTTTTACCTATACAGTTCTAACCAAACGATACCCCTTTTAATCCGATTCGTAACTTACGAATCGAAATTTTTAAAAATAAAAAAGGAATGAACAAGGTATCCCTCATCCATTCCTTTCATTTATAATGTAACAAGTTCCGTTGGTCTTTTCGGGTCAGTATCATATAAGGAAAATTGTTCACCCACGATGATTCCCTTTGTCTTTAACGTCTGTTCCACCGACATTCTTGCTAGATCCTTCATATTGTTATCAAGGCTTAAGTGGGCCAAGTAAATCCGCTTGGTCTTATCACCGGCCACTTCGCTCATTGCAAGGGCAGCGTCTTCATTACAAACATGTCCGACATCACTTAAAATCCGGCGCTTGATGCTCCATGGATATTTTCCCATCCTCAGCATGGACACATCATGGTTACTTTCGAATACATAAGCATCGGCATTTGAGATGATTCCTTTCATCCGATCGCTTACGTACCCTGTATCGGTAATGACCACAAGTTTCTTATCTTCATGATGAAAGACGTAAAACATCGGCTCTGCCGCATCATGTGAAACGCCGAAAGATTCTATATCAAGGCTGCCGAACGTTTTGACCTGTTCCATTTCAAATGTAAATTTTTGTTCGGTTGCAATTTCACCGATCGATCGCTCCATGGCATTCCATGTTTTTGCATTCGCATATATCGGGAGTTTATGTTTTCTGGCAACCACGCCAAGACCTTTAATATGGTCGCTGTGTTCATGGGTAACAAGGATACCGGATAGCTTGGACATATCACGGCCTATATCCTGAAACAATGCTTCCAGGGCTTTACCGCTTAAGCCGGCATCGACGAGGAATGATTGATCCTCCGTTTCCACGAAAAAGGCATTTCCTGTACTCCCGCTTGCGAGAACACTAAAATGCATTGTCATCTATACTCACTCCAGTATTTTTTCTTCTGTATTCAATTCAATGACCTCTCCATCAAAAGCATTCACGAAGAGATCCGTTTCGTCATCAATGACCACCCACCATGTTGGCACAAGTAAATGTGACACAGATGTCGTCTGCAACGAATTGTAATATCCCAATTTTACATTCGTGACGTTACTTTTGGGATCAATATCACCATTCTGATATAATGCTCCGATAGCATTTACAGCAGATGTCAATACTTTAGGTTTATTGAATTTTTCGATCCCCTCTAAATACATTTGTTCATAGGAAACGACTTCACCCTTCTTGTTCAGATATAAAGTGACCTTCCCTTTACTATTATTATAAAACATCTTTTTATCTGCCACTTGATAGCAGGTGATGGTCTGGCTTATTTCATCATAGCTCCAAAAACGATATTCATTTCCTTTTAATATATACTCCTTCAGGAATATATCAAGGTCTGCAGCATTAATTTCCGCTTTCATGCCAACTGGTATCTTAAATGTACCCACAAGTTTCTTATCATCGATGATTTTTGCTTTTTGATTTTTCAGGTACTGTATATCTTTCTTCTCGAAAGTCTTGCTTTTGGCAATCAGGAATTGATCCGACTTTTGTTTCGGAAGTGGGGTTTCTATTGAAATCTCATCTTCTTTCAACAGTTCTTCCGTTGATGACTCCGTGAAACTTTCATACTGGGAGTCATTAATCTTTTCCAGGAATTGATAAAGAAGAAAAATATTCAAAACGAAGAAAACCATGATGAAAATCGACTTTGTATTATTCCAATCCACTTTGATCGCCTCCCGTATCTTCATCAAAAGGCACAATAAACCATTTATCGCCGATACGATAATACCAAGTGGGCTCGAGTGTAACTAGAGTTACAAGTTTGGAATCGAGGGATTTATTCAGTTTATAGCCAATCGAGATGTCCTCCACGCTTTTGAAATCGATATTATCTTTCGATTTCAGCTGATTAATTACTTCTTTACCGCTTTGTAAAGTCTTTGGCGATCCTTCTGACGGGAGGACTGAGTCAAGTGAAAAGTATGGGCGGTCATAGCTATAAATTTCTTCTTTCCCCCAAATTTGCTCGATTTCTGTCATTCCAGATTCATTGAAGGTCGGATAACCATTTACGAATAAGCGGAATACCACTCGTTGTTCATTATCCGACATATAGGCAAAGCGGTAATTGTTATTTTCCCAACCGGCATGATCATTGATGAAATCGATGCTTTTTTGCAAAAGGTC
This sequence comes from Peribacillus sp. S4, assembly GCF_046715815.1. Taxonomy (NCBI): domain Bacteria; kingdom Bacillati; phylum Bacillota; class Bacilli; order Caryophanales; family Bacillaceae; genus Peribacillus; species Peribacillus sp. S4. The sequence goes on from NZ_CP175708.1 coordinate 5,553,543, forward strand.
ACTGGAACTGTCAAATAACTTGCTCTTTTGTGCCGGATTTATATAAGAAATTAAGTAATTCTCTTTATTGACCGTCATAAGTCTTGTTCCATCCGTATATTCCTCACCGACCGAAACCGATTCCTGGCGAACGAACTTCGGAAAACTAAATAACGCATTTTTCAAGTTTCCAATATCCAAATAGTCAATATAATATTCAAGTTTGTTGATTTCCACTGGGTTTTCCGGGACGAACAGCGTCCTTTTGCTGTTTATCGTTTCAGCAACGTATTCAGGATGCTTATCATAGGAACCCCTATAAAATGAATCCATGAAATTCCTTAGCTTTTTAGAATCGACCAAACCTTGATAAACCTCCTCTTGATCGTAGGAAACAAAATAAACGGCAGATTCATTACCGCTGATATCCTTTTGTTTAATGATGATTCGATCAAACGAAAATTCAGGCACTTCCTTATCCCTTATATTCAATACCGTTTTATAAAGAGAGATGGGGATATCATCGGAGAATTCGATTTCGATCGATCCATCTTCATGAACAAAATCGTCAAATTTCCTTTGCAGCCTTTTTACGGATACCTCTTTTAAACCGCTGAAACGCCATTGTAAAAATTCATTTTCCATTTCATTGATTTCTACCGGGCTGGAAGTCTGGAAATGCTGCCCATTGCCATGGAAAAGGATACTGACTGGTTTAATGACATCACTGACAATCTGGACATCGCTTTTAATCTTTATAAATTCCGACGATTGTTCAAATGGATCATACTCAGGCTCGTACGTCCAAATGCTCCATGTCAAAAATATGCTTGTCCCAACCAAAATAATCAGTATGATACTTTTTGCACGTTCAAAATTCATGACCAATCATCCTCTTCTTCCTGTTCGTAAGGAAGTGTAAAGAACACGGTAGTTCCTTTTCCATCCACACTTTCCGCCCATATTTTCCCGCCATGCGCCACGACCATCTCTTTTGCAATCGCTAAACCAAGCCCTGTCCCGCCTAAGTTACGGGCCCTTGCTTTATCCACACGGTAGAAGCGGTCGAAAATTTTATCAATGACGTTTTTCGGGATACCCACGCCTTGATCTGTAATGCTCACAATGATAAAGCCATCAGATGCCCTGACGCGGAAAGTCACTTGACCCCCTTCAGGTGAGTACTTTAATGAGTTGGAGATTACATTATAGAGAACCTGGGTAATTTTATCTTCATCAATATCCACAAAATAAGCTTCCTTCGGCAAATCACGCTTAAACGTGATGTCATCATTTTTCGACATTTCAAAACGATCGATGATGTGGTCATAGAATTTATTGAAATTCACCCAGCCGGTTTTAAGCCTGTAATCTTTACTGTCCATTTTCGAAAGCTGTAACAGATCATTAACAAGCCTGATCATTCGCTCCGTTTCATTTTGGGTCACACTTAAAAACGATGGAGCGATTTCCTCGTCCTTCCATGCCCCTTCAGCCAATGCTTCCAGGTAACTTCTCATCGTCGTTAGCGGAGTTCGCAGTTCATGTGATACATTGGCAACGAATTCCCTGCGTTCGCTCTCGATTTTTTCCTGCTCTGTTATATCATGCAAAACAGTGATCAAACCATTAACGAATCCCGTTTCTTTTTGAATGACCGAAAAATTCCCCCTCAAAATGAAAGGCCGGTTTTTTTTGCTGTAATCAAGGATAATGGACTCTCGCTCTTCCAATAAATCCTCAAATTTATATTCTTCTTCAAGACCCAAAACCTCAATGATCGGTTGGTTCATGACGGTTTCACTCGAGACATTCAATAATTGTGCCGCCGGTTCATTAATCAAGTTCACCCGACCGCGCCTGTCCGTTGAAATTACGCCATCCGTCATATTGGCAAGGACAGATGAAAGCTTACGCCGCTCTCCTTCTGTGCTTGATTGCGACTCTTGGAGTTTTTTGGTCAAATTATTGAAAGTGACGGCAAGCTGGCCAATTTCATCATCGCCATATACCCTGACTTTTCTGGAGAAATTCCCTTTTGCCATCACCAGGGCCTGTTTTCTCATATCAGACATGGGTCTGGTGATCGTTCGTGCGAGCAAGATCCCCAAGATGGCCGTAATGACCAAAGCGATGGCCGTACCCGTCATGAAGATGCTATTGATTTCATCCATCTGCTCAAAGACATTCTCCATCTCGGCTATTACATAGACGGCGCCAATGACCTCCCCATTTGCTTCAACGGGTGTCGAAAGGACCCAGAGCCTCCTGCCTGTTTTCTTATCGCGAAATACATCACTATCTTCTTTTCCAAAAGTGAGTGTATTCTTGATAAGGACCTCTGTCGTTTTCTTCCCTACAATATCCTGGTTACCTGGGGCTGAAGTTCCGATCACGCGTCTGCTGCGGGTGTCGATGACACGTACTTCCGAAATATCATTCGATGAATTATCCCGGTCTTTCAATATCGCATCAATCGCTTCTTCGAGGGTCGGATCTTCCTCTCCCCTCTCTTTTTCCATTTCCTCACCAATACTGTAGGTAAGCAGGTTAACGTGACCTTTTATTGATTTCGTAAAGTTCCCGACAAGATTTTCTTCCAATTCCCCAACAAAATATACCCCGATTATTTGCATCGCCACGAAAATGAGCAATACATAAATCAGAACAAATTTAAAATGAATTGAGCGAAAAAAACCAACCTTTTTCATAGAAACTACTCCTGTTCAGGGTTACGCAGGTAATAACCGACCCCTCTTCTAGTTACAATCCAGCCAGGATGGCTTGGATTGTCTTCAATCTTCTCACGAAGACGTCTGACCGTTACATCGACCGTCCGTACATCACCAAAATAATCATAGCCCCACACGGTTTGTAATAAGTGCTCCCTTGTCATGACCTGACCGATATGCTTCGCTAAGTAATGAAGCAACTCAAATTCACGATGCGTCAATTCTATCGTATCACCGCGCTTGGATACCACATAGGCATCCGGATGGATAGTGAGCGTGCCTATCGTAATTTCCTTCGGTTCATTTTCTTGATCGGGAACCGGAACAGCTTGCTGACGTCTAAGGTTCGCCTTAACGCGGGCAATTATTTCCCGGGTACTAAATGGCTTTGTCACATAGTCGTCTGCACCAAGCTCCAATCCTAACACCTTATCTATCTCCGAGTCTTTTGCCGTTAGCATGATGATCGGAGTTTCATACTTCTTCCTTACTTCCCTGCATACTTCCATCCCATCGCGCTGCGGCAGCATGATATCAAGTAAAATCAAATCAGGTTGCCGTTCTTCCACCATTTTGAGGGCTTCATTGCCATCATAAGCACAAAAAACTTCGTAGCCCTCTTTTTTTAGATTGAATTGTAATATATCAGCAATTGGCTTTTCGTCATCCACTACCAGAATCTTTTTATCCATGTACTTATCTCCTTTTTAATAACTGAACTGAATCTATTAAAAACCGTGTCCTTATCCGGGACCTTATTCACTTTTCCTTCTGCTTGCACAAAGCTTCGCAACCTAGTTTCAGCAAAGTTACATATATATACCCAATAAAAGGGGCTGAACACCGGAATGAAAGCAAATTGTCTCTATTCTACTTTATCATTTTATAGGCATTAAATCACCTTTTTCCTATTATTCTCATCTATTAATAAAGCAGAAGAAGTCTTCGAATAATTTTCGAAGACTTCCATCAATTACTGACTTATATAGTTTAGCGGATTAACGAGAGACCCGTTTTTATATATTTCAAAATGAAGGTGGACACCGGTCGAGTGACCTGTTGAACCCATCATGCCAATTTTCATGCCTTTTTCAATCTTTTGTCCCGCTTTTACATCTATTGAATCCAAATGGGCATACACTGTCTTATACCCATTATTATGATTGATCGTTATCTTATTTCCATATCCTCCAGAATTCCCGGCAGTTTCGATTATCCCATGATCTGCTGCCGTTATGGTCCTGGTGGCTGGCCTTGCAATATCGATACCTTTATGAAGTTTCCCCCAGCGCTGGCCCTGCTTACTGGAAATATAGCCCCCATCTGCAGGCCATGAATATGTACCGCTGCCCTGTGAAGGTATGACCTTGGTGCCTTTTTTGGTGATTTCCGTTTTAGCTTCTTCCGTGACTTCTTTTTTTACGATCGATTCACTGATTTTCTTTCCATTTGTTTCAGATACATTATAGGTGAACGCAAGAATCCCCTCATTTCCCATTTGTTCAGTAATGAGTTCACCCTTTGGAAGTTCGTCATCCTCCTTCACTTTCTTTTCAAAAGGAATTCTCTCTTCCTTTAATACTTCTCTTTCTACCACTACGTTCACATAGGGGGTACGCTGGGTCACATAGAGACGCTCGCCCTCTTTAACACCTTTGTCCTCATCCTGTCCCGGATTCAGCTCCAGCAGTTGATCCAGGTCCATATCATGGCTATTGGCAATGGCTTCAAGATCTTCATCTTCCTTAGCCTCATAGATCGTCGTTTCTTCCTTTCCTTCTTCTATCATGGAAAGGGTTTTATCGACACTCTTGATTTCGTCCGGATATACCATTGTCTCTTTAAACGTAACGGGAAGTGAAAATTCGATGTCCAGAATTCTGCTTCCTGGCTCTTTTAACGAATCGGCATCTTTTTCACTTTCTTTTTTATCTGATTCGTATTCAGCATATTCCTCTTCATTTACATATAATAAAGTGATTTTCTCCAGAACGTCCTCTGCATCTTCCTTTGACGCAACATAAGCGACCGCCTGGTTATCTATGTCGATTTCATACGCCTCGGCCTTCACATTCAACTGATCCTGAATTCCCTTAACAGCCTGATCCTCTTTAACATCCTCATCGAATACCTCTTCAGGTACGAACTTCAACTGTGTTTCCTTATCGAATGTAAAGTCAGGATAATCTTCCTGTGCTTCCTCTACCTTATCGGCTACGATGTTTTCGATTTCCGTTTCATCCGTCACACTGCCGACGAACTCATCATTAAGATAAACATGCTGTATGGTTGTAGTTTCCGATATCCCAGCAGCAGTTACCCGATTGCCCGCAAGCACCAAAATGACGGAAACCATCAACAGGATGATCCCCTTGCCTTTTGAGCTAAACATATATTGTCCTCCTTAACGGCTCAGTCACCAATTAAGAAACTAATCAAATTTATTTGAGATTTATTAGTCCAATTTAAATATCCAGATGCTTATGACTGATTTCTATAATGATTTTTATCACTCATAACTCTACCATATTAAGAAAAAAAACAAGAAACAGACTTCATAATGTAATAGAACTGTATAAATGGTGACAACATGTACCAATAGATATGGTAATGGGGACAGTTCAATAAACTGCGGAAAAAGGAGTGGGCCTAAGCCCACCAAGGGTAAAAGCGAGTTATATTCCGAATTGGCCGAAAATGGTATGTTACAAATCGTTAACAATCTATTAACAAGATTTCATTCATAATCCTCTGGATGCATAACAAAAAAACGCCCTAAAGGAAAGGCGTTTATACAAGGATGGCTCAGGACGGAATCGAACCGCCGACACAAGGATTTTCAGTCCTTTGCTCTACCGACTGAGCTACTGAGCCAAATATTCTATTTTAGAATAAAAATAAAATGGCGGTCCCGACGGGAATCGAACCCGCGATCTCCTGCGTGACAGGCAGGCATGTTAACCGCTACACCACGGGACCAGTAAAGCATATATATAAAGAAGTGACCCATACGGGATTCGAACCCGTGTTACCGCCGTGAAAGGGCGGTGTCTTAACCGCTTGACCAATGGGCCGAAAAAAATGGTGAGCCATGAAGGATTCGAACCTTCGACCCTCTGATTAAAAGTCAGATGCTCTACCAACTGAGCTAATGGCTCGTTCTAATGAAATGTTTCTTTGCTGGATGTTAACTTCCCATCTGCAGCTTGTTAATGGCTTGTTCTATTGTGACGACGCTTTTGATAATATCATGGTTCTTATAGTTTAGGCAATAGTTTTTTGAAATAAAATTATTTTTTTCTTATCTTTTTTATTTTCCCTATAGTTTTTATCCACATTCACTCGGTATCCCGGACCTCCCGAACGTGACATATAATGCATCGATCTTAAAAATGAAAGAAGAGCCGGCAAAAAAAGCCAGCTCCTTTTTCATGAATTACGCTAGACGCCAAGGGCTTCTCACGACATTTGTTTGGTTACGGTCAGGACCGACAGAGAAAGTGGTCAAAGGAATGCCTACCAATTGAGATACGCGCTCTACATAGTGGCGAGCGTTCTCTGGAAGCTCATCCAATGATTTGCAGCCTGTGATGTCTTCTGACCAGCCTGGCAGCTCTTCATAGACTGGTTTACATTCGCCAATCGCTTTCAAAGTCGCTGGTACCTCATGAATGATTTCGCCTTTGTATTCATAGGCCACACAAATTTTGACCGTATCAAGACCTGATAATACGTCAATCGAGTTCAATGATAAATCGGTAATCCCGCTGACACGGCGAGCATGGCGAACGACAACAGCGTCAAACCAGCCTACACGGCGCGGTCTGCCTGTAGTTGTTCCATATTCACGGCCAATTTCCCGGATTTGGTTACCGACTTCATCATGCAATTCTGTAGGGAAAGGACCATCGCCCACGCGGCTTGTGTATGCTTTACATACTCCAACCACATGGTTGATCTTCGTAGGACCTACACCCGAACCGATTGTAACTCCACCTGCAACCGGGTTGGAAGAAGTGACGAATGGGTATGTTCCTTGATCGATATCAAGCATGACACCTTGTGCCCCTTCGAATAATACCCGTTTTCCTTCATCAAGTGCGTCATTCAATACAACGGATGTATCACAAACATATTTCTGCACTTGTTGTCCGTACTCATAGTATTCTTCCAAGATATCTTCAATTTTGAAACCTTCCGTTTCATAGAAGCGTTCGAACATACGGTTTTTTTCGACAAGATTTTGAGACAATTTCTCCTCGAAAATTTCACGGTCCAAAAGGTCTGCCATGCGGATTCCGTTACGAGCAGCTTTGTCCATATATGCAGGGCCGATTCCCTTTTTAGTCGTTCCAATTTTGTTGGCGCCTTTACGGTCTTCTTCGACTTCATCCAATTTGATATGGTAAGGAAGAATGACATGTGCACGATTCGAGATACGAAGATTATCCGTACTCACCCCATGGCTATGTAAATAAGCAAGCTCCTCTACAAGAGCTTTTGGATCAACTACCATACCGTTTCCAATGACACAAATCTTATCACTATAAAAAATCCCTGACGGAATTAAATGCAGTTTATAGGTAACGCCGTTAAATTTAATTGTATGCCCTGCATTATTCCCACCTTGATAACGAGCGATGGCTTCCGCATTCTGGGATAGAAAATCTGTTATTTTACCTTTACCTTCGTCTCCCCATTGTGTACCGACTACTACAACTGATGACATCTGAATAAAGCACCTCCAAAGGTTCACGTAATACCGATCATTAACCGGTTCTTATCAAACAAACCTATTTTATCAATAATCCAAACTGGAAGTCAATACAAAATCCGAACAATACACTTTTTAAAAAATTCTTTGTTCGTAAATATGAGAAATTTCTTTCCGGTTTTTTTAGGATTGTCAAACATTATTGTACCCCCTGATTTCTTTTTCTATTATCATTAGGGCCTTTCTTTTTCCTGAAACAGAGAAAGCCCGCCATTGCATGAATGGCAGGCAGTCCCCTATGCGCCGGGAGACATCGAATCATCATCGAAGCGGCGTTCGAGATTGACGAATTTATTATATTCTTTTACGAATGCAAGCGAAACCGTGCCCACCGGACCATTACGCTGTTTCGCTATAATGATTTCAATGATATTTTTATTCTCGGATTCTTTATCATAATAATCATCACGGTATAAGAATGCGACGATATCAGCATCTTGCTCGATACTCCCGGATTCCCGGATATCAGACATCATCGGGCGCTTATCCTGACGCTGCTCAACACCCCGCGATAGCTGGGAAAGGGCGATGACGGGCACTTTAAGTTCCCGAGCCAGCGCTTTGAGTGAACGTGAAATCTCGGATACCTCTTGCTGACGGTTGTCGCCTGAACGGCCATCGCCTTGAATTAACTGCAGGTAATCGATCAATATCATGCCAAGGCCATGTTCCTGCTTCAAACGACGGCATTTTGAACGGATTTCACCAATCCTGACACCTGGCGTATCATCGATATAAATGCCGGCATTCGACAAGCTTCCCATCGCCATCGTCAGTTTACGCCAATCCTCATCAGTTAAGGAACCTGTCCGTAAATTCTGTGCGTTGATATTCCCTTCAGCACAGAGCATACGCATAACGAGCTGCTCTGCACCCATTTCAAGACTGAAAATCGCTACATTCTCCTCCGTTTTGGTCGCAACGTTTTGAGCGATGTTCAATGCAAAAGCGGTTTTACCAACCGAAGGGCGGGCACCAACTATGATGAGGTCATTACGTTGGAACCCCGCTGTCATTCGATCCAGTTCAGCAAACCCTGTCGGTATTCCCGTGACATCCCCTTTACGGGTAGTCAAAATTTCTATATTATCGTAAGTCGCAACCAATACATCCTTAATATTTTGAAAAGACCCGGAATTCTTACGCTGGGCCACTTCCATGATCGTTTTTTCTGCTTCACCGAGCAGCTCCTCGACCTCGTCCTCGCGACTGTAGCCTTCCTGAGCGATGTTCGTCGCAGTCCGGATCAAACGGCGCAGCAATGACTTCTCCTCGACGATGCGGGCATAATATTCAATATTGGCCGCGGTAGGCACCGATCCAGCCAATTCACTTAAATAAGAAACCCCGCCAACTTCTTCAAGGTTTTTTGTCGCAGCCAATTCCTCTGTCACCGTAATCAAATCGACAGCTTTTCCTTCGTCATTCAATTTAAGCATCACATTAAAGATCTTTTGATGAGAGCTTCTATAAAAATCTTCCGGAATCAAAACTTCCGATGTAACGGTCAATGAAGAGGGCTCAAGAAAAATGGCTCCTAGCACAGCCTGTTCGGCTTCTATATTTTGAGGTGGAATCCTATCCTGAAATTGTTCTATCATATCTTAAAACCTCCCATTCTAAGAGGATACCTTTTATATGTTTCTAGTGAAAAAGAAAAAAGTGAAAGGACAGCATGCCCAATCACATTTTTCGTCTATCTCTATTTTATCAATTTTTCACAGATATGAAACAGCTAAAATTAGTTAATTTCTTTCACATGCACAGTCAGTGTTGCAGTGACTTCAGGATGAAGCTTCACCGGAAGCTTTGTATGCCCTAAAGTGCGGATGCCTTCAGCAAGCTCCATTTTACGTTTATCAACCTTGATACCGTGTTTTTTCTGAAGCTCGGATGCAATTTGTTTAGTCGTGATGGAACCGAATAAACGCCCGCCCTCACCGGCTTTGGCAGATAGTTCAACCGTTAATTTCTCCAGCTGCACTTTCAATTCTTCAGCCTGCTGCAGCTCTTCTGCTGCAAGTGATTCTTCTTTATTTTTCTGTGCTTCCAAGGTTTTCACGTTTGAATTATTTGCTTCAACGGCCAATCCTTGTTTAAGCAGGAAATTATGTGCATAACCATCCGCAACATTTTTAACTTCCCCTTTTTTCCCTTTACCTTTAACGTCTTTAAGAAATATCACTTTCATTCTTTATATCCCCCTTCTAAATATTCATCAATAGCTGCTTTCAATCGACTTTCGGCTTCATCAATGGAGCATACCTGTTGAGTGGCGGCATTCGTTAGATGTCCGCCTCCATTCAACATTTCCATGATCACCTGTACATTGATATCACCAAGAGAACGCGCACTTATCCCCACCGTATCATCAGACCGCTTAGCCATTACAAAGGAAGCGACAACGCCATCCATCGTCAATAGGGTGTCCGCAGCCTGAGCAATGAGCACCTGATTATGAACCTGATCGGTTTTTGCCGCGGCAATGGCAATTCCCTTTTTATAAAAGATGACTTCTTCAATGAGCTTCGATCGTTTGATATAGGTGTCCACGTCTTCTTTTAAGAATTTCTGGACAAGTACCGTATCAGCTCCATGCGCCCTTAGATATGAGGCTGCATCGAAAGTGCGTGATCCTGTTCTTAAGGTGAAGCTTTTCGTATCGACGATGATACCGGCAAGAAGCGCCGTCGACTCCAGCATATCAATTTTTGAGCGTTTCGGCTGATATTCAAGCAATTCGGTCACAAGCTCTGCCGTTGAAGATGCATATGGCTCCATATAGACGAGCAATGAGTTCTTGATGAACTCCTCACCCCGCCGATGATGGTCGATGACAACAACCTTATCGATTCTATTCAATAACCGCTCTTCAATCACCATGGAAGGTTTATGGGTATCGACCACAACCAGCAAGGTCTCATCCGTAATCATTTCAAATGCGTCATCAGGTGTTATGAACCGGGCATACAGCTCTTCTTTATTTTTGATTTCCTCCATTAGACGAAGGACACTGCTGTCGAGCTGCTGGGTGTTGATGACAATATAGCCTTCACGTTCATTCATTTGGGCAACTTTCAAGATGCCGATCGCTGAACCGATTGCGTCCATATCCGGGTTTTTATGGCCCATGACAATGACTTTATCGCTATCAAGGACTATATCCTTCAATGCATGGGAAATCACACGGGCACGGACCCTCGTGCGTTTTTCCATCGGATTGGTTTTGCCGCCATAGAATTTCACTTTTCCATTCGCTTGCTTTATGGCCACCTGGTCACCGCCCCGCCCTAAAGCGAGATCCAAGCTGGACTGGGCAAGCGTACCTAGTTCCGGCAAGGATGACACGGCCGAGCCGACCCCGATGCTCAAGGTCAGTGGTACATTTTGCTTGGCCGTCGTTTCCCTGATTTCATCCAAAATCGAGAATTTCCCCTTTTCTAGCTGCTGAAGGATATGCTCATTAAAGACAGCGATGAATCGTTCCGAGGAAACCCGTTTAAAGAAAACGCCATTATCCCTTGCCCACTTATCGAGAAGTGAGGTAACCAAGCTATTAATGCTGCTTTTACGCTGATCATCCATACCCTGTGTCAAATCATCATAATTATCAAGAAGAATAATCGCAATTGCCGTTCGCTCATCTTCATATAATTTCTCAATTTCCACTTGCTCCGTCACATCAAAAAAGTAAAGAAGCCTTTCATCACGCTTATGGACCACCTTGAATTTCCGATCGTGGAGCGTAAGTGTCTCTGTCTCGATCTCTTGCTTGATTAACGGTACTATCGAGTCCGCAACATCGTATAGCGATCTTCCTGCCAAGGAATCCTCACTAAAACAAGAAGCCAGGAATGGATTGGTCCATTCAATGTAATAATCCTCATTAAAGAGCATGATCCCAATCGGCATTTCCAATAACGCTTCCTCGCCCACCTTCTTTAAACGGTAGGATAAAGTCGTTATATACTCTTCTGTCTTCCGTTGCTTTTTTTCTACCATTCTTAATGTTAAATAAAATAAACCAGCAAGAATCAATAGTCCAACAAGTGCAATAACCCAATTATAATAAGCCAGGACGCCCAAAAGTAAAACGACTGCGGCCAGCACCCCATACAATGGGGACTTAATCGAGTATTCTTTCAAATAAGATGGCATAGTTTCAGCTCCTAAAAGCATCTGTTTTACAAAAAAGTCTTCTATTCCTTTTTCTTGATTGTCTCCCTAAAGGGAAAGCCTAAATCTATTATACCTAAAAATCGGACGGCCGTCGTTATAATCGGAATCGGCAGAAGCAAAGAAAAAACCACAATTAAAACAGGTATCGCCTTAACCCATGACTTGACATGAGCGATATAGAATATCAGTGAATATCCTTGTAATAAAATGAAGAACTGCAGTATGAAAAATAGGTTCGTTATGGCCATATATACAAAACTGTTCTTGTCCGTATTCACAAAAAGAGCAAGAAGCATCGTAATTAAATAATACCATAAAAGGCTTTTTGGGAGTCGCAGATCTCGAAAATGAGGCCATTTTAACGCCTTATCACTGAACCTCTTCACAATGGGATGCGCTGCAAATAAAATCAATAAAACCATGATGACGGACATCAAGACGAACAAACTTGGCATCAGCGTGTTCATCATATCGATCGATTCATACACCTGCTTTTTGACTTGTTCTGTCGGTGCCTGTCCAAAGGTATCCATGATGCCGATTGAATTTTCAATGGACCCCTCAAGAATGTTCATCGATTCTTCTATGTAATTAACATCCGTAATCAAAACTGAAGCTGCATACATTAATAAAATGCCCCCCAGAAAGACAAGGACTGCGCTTATGAACATAGGTGCCATCGGTTTGTCCTTTTTCAAAAAATAGCCGATCGCAATTCCCGTTGCCCCCATGAGCAAGGTCAGCGGAACAGACAATATCGTCCCGATGAGGATCGACAATAACGAGGCTACAAATAAGTAACCAAGGCTCCACGATAACTTTTGTTTGATTGTGACAAGTATGAATGGAATGGGTAAAAAGAAAGAAGTGAAAATACCCAATGGTGGGATTTGAATGGTGATGAACAATAAAATGCAATATAGTGCCAGAAGTGCTCCGCCCTCGGCAATTCGTCTCCCGCTATTCATCTTTATTTCACCCCCTGTTATGATTGACGTCTTATCTCCATCTTTATATTGTATCCGTTACGGCCAGGATATTTCAAACATCACAGTCTTTTTTGGGATATGATTATTTTTTCTAAGGAAAACGCGTGGATAACTTCCTTCTGAAATAAAAAAAAACCGCAATTCAGCAGTTTTCAGGCAAAAGCAATAACTTATAAAAAAGGCACATTAAGGATAACTCCTCAACGTGCCAATTTATTATTCACCAGATACGTATGGTAGTAATGCCATAGTACGTGAGCGTTTAATAGCAATCGTTAATTTACGTTGATATTTAGCGCTTGTGCCAGTTACACGACGTGGTAAAATTTTACCGCGTTCTGAGACGAATTTTTTAAGAAGATCTGTATCTTTGTAATCAATTTTAGTGATTCCGTTAGATGTGAAATAACAAACCTTTTTACGCTTACCGCGTCCTTTACGTCCACCCATTGCCATAATATATTTCCCTCCCTGCTTTTTTGAATTTTCATTTTAAACGGCTGTTTAAAACGGAAGATCGTCATCTGAAATGTCGATTGTTTTACCGTCATTTGCAAATGGATCATCATCTACACGAGTGTAGTTGTTATTGCTTCGTTGATTCTGATTAGGATTTTGTCCATACGAATTGTTGTCATTTCCGTTATTACCATAACTTCTTTGACCTCCACCGTAAGAACCGCCTTCATTTCTTTCACCCGCTGAACTGCTTCGTGGTTCAAGGAATTGAACGCTCTCAGCCAGAATCTCCGTCACATATACGCGTTTGCCGTCTTGTCCTTCATAATTACGTGTTTGGACACGTCCATCCACGCCAGCTAAACTGCCCTTTTTCAAGAAGTTAGCTACATTTTCTGCCGGTTTACGCCAAACTACACAGTTAATGAAATCCGCTTCACGTTCACCTTGCTGATTCGTAAAACTACGGTTGACAGCTAAAGTAAAGGTAGCTACGGGAACTCCATTAGGTGTATATCGTAATTCAGGATCTTTAGTTAAGCGTCCTACCAAAACTACGCGATTCATCATCAGAATCAACCCCTAGGTTTCAAGCTTGTTTCATGTGAAACAAGATTAGAATTTATATTAATTGTCGAATTAAACTTCTTCTCTAGTAGCCATGTGGCGAATAATGTCTTCACTGATTTTAGCTAGACGATCGAATTCTTGAATCGCAGCACTTTCAGCGTTAACTTTAAGAAGCATGTAGTAACCATCACGGAAATCATTGATTTCATATGCTAGACGGCGTTTACCCCATTCTTTTGCTTCTACTTCCGCACCATTATCAGAAAGGATTGTGTTGAAACGTTCAACTAAAGCTTTTTTAGCTTCTTCCTCAATGTTTGGACGGATGATATACATAATTTCGTATTTTCTCATCACTGTCACCTCCTTTTGGTCTAAGCGGCCCAATTGGGCAAGGAGCAATTATTTATAATTACTCACAAGATAAAATTATAGCATAGTTAAAGAGGCATTGCAACGAACGGTTCGACTTATTACAATTAAATGTAATCTAATGATTTAAGTCTATAAAAAAGACCCTACATATGGAATGGTAGGGTCTTTGATTCTTATACGTTGAAACGGAAATGGATAACATCGCCATCGTTAACGATGTATTCTTTACCTTCCAAACGAACCTTACCCGCTTCTTTTGCGGCGCCATGACTGCCCGCTTCAAGTAAATCGGTATAAGAAACCGTTTCGGCACGAATGAAACCGCGTTCGAAGTCCGTGTGAATGACGCCAGCACATTGAGGGGCTTTCATTCCTTTGCGGAATGTCCAAGCCCGCACTTCCTGTACGCCAGCTGTAAAGTATGTTGCCAATCCAAGCAGATTATAAGAAGCACGGATCAGCTGATCTAGACCTGACTCCTCGATGCCAAGTTCAGATAGGAACATTTCCTTTTCTTCACCTTCAAGCTCTGCAATTTCTTCCTCGATTTTGGCACAAATCACGATTACTTCGGCATTTTCCTTAGCGGCATATTCACGAACTTGCTGAACATATTCATTATCGTCAGCATTCGCCACTTCATCTTCGCTCACGTTCGCCACATAAAGCGTCGGCTTAGCTGTAAGTAAATGCATGCCCTTCACGATTTTTTGCTGTTCTTCGGTAAACTCGACGGAACGTGCAGGCTTTTCATCTTCCAATGCTTCTTTTAAAGCCACAAGGATTTCATGTTCTGCCACAGCGGCTTTATCTTTTTGCTTGGCCATTTTTCCGACACGGTCGATGCGTTTGACAACAGATTCCAAATCGGCAAGGATCAATTCAAGATTGATGACCTCGATATCATCGATTGGATTTACTTTTCCGGAAACATGGGTAATGTTATCATCTGCAAAGCAACGGACGACTTGACAAATTGCATCCACTTGACGGATATGGGAAAGGAATTTATTACCTAAACCTTCTCCTTTACTTGCCCCTTTTACAATCCCGGCGATATCCGTGAATTCAAATGCTGTCGGAACCGTTTTTTTCGGTTTTACCAATTCAGTCAATTTTTGCAGACGGTGATCTGGCACCTCCACAATCCCTACATTCGGGTCGATCGTACAGAAAGGGTAGTTGGCAGATTCCGCACCTGCCTGAGTTATTGCATTAAATAAAGTGGATTTACCTACGTTAGGCAAACCGACTATACCAGCTGTTAAAGCCATTTATATTTCACTCCTTCAAGATGATTCGTACATATGGGAAAAGAACTGATCTTCTATAAAGACCATCCAATACCTAAACCTTTCCCAATTATAGATTTCGCTTCCTAAAAAGACAAGTAAATCATGAGAAACGCCGGACTACTTTCACTCCAAAAAAAAAGCATGATCACTCCTCATGCTTTTGCAGAACTTTTTTCATTTTCTTCGCGAATTCACGTCGAGGCAGCATCACGCTATGACCGCATCCTTCACATTTTATCCGGATATCCATTCCGAGCCGTATAATTCTCCACTTATTCACTCCACAGGGATGTGGTTTCTTCATTTCCACAATATCCTTAAGTGCAAATTCCTTTTCTTCCATAATCATGAGCCCCCCAATTCCTATGACTCGCTGCCATTGTACGTAGATTTAATCCCACTTGCATCAAGCGCAGCACTTATTTCTTTTCTTAATATCCTACTGATTTCAATATGATGCATCGGCTTTGTTTCCGCTTTAATCCGAAAGACGATTTCTTCAGGACTGATTTTTTCAATTCCCAAAAATTCAGGTGCTTTGATCAAAGCTTCGTATTTGCCTGCCATACTGTTTAAAAGATCTTTCAGCACCTTCTCAGCACGCTCGGTCGATCCATCGTTAGGTATGGTCACATCAACAATTGCCATACTATTTAAAATGGAATAATTCGTAACCTGGATGATGCTGCCGTTGGGTATGAAGTGCAATTCACCTACACCGCTTTTAATTTTCGTCGTACGAAGCCCGATTTCAATGACTTCCCCTTCAAAAGTATTGATTTTAATATAATCCCCAACTGAAAACTGATCTTCAAAGATAACGAAAAACCCGGTAATTATATCCTTGACCAAACTTTGTGCGCCAAATCCAATGGCCAAACCGAGAACACCGGCACCAGCGAGTAATGGCATTACATGAAGACCAAGAATCTCCAGAATCATCAACAAGGCAATGAAATTGATGACATAGGTAATGATATTTTCCAGCAATTTAATGAGTGTCGCTTCCCTGCGTTCCGTTACCCGAATGGGACTTCTTAAACGTGCTTTGAAAAATTTATTCAGAATAGTCTTTCCTATTGTAATAATAATACGCGATAACAGCAGAACAAGGAAGATTTTAATAATACCCTCGCCCATCAGCAGCCATATCTTTTCATCCAATATCTCTTTTGCAACACTATCATAAATGCGATCCATATTTTCCTCCTGCCTAATGCAAATAACAGCAAATCTATTATATCTTCGACGTATTCCTCTACCCTCCATGCATGGAGGTAACCATGAAATAGCGAGATTTTCTCTATTTTATCAATAAATAATGGTTTCTGTACAAAAAAATTATGGGTATATAGTTAATAGAATTTAGAAATTTTATCCCGAACATTCAAATGATTATTTACTAGAAAGTATAGATGAAAGCAATTGGTAGAGGATAACGTCGATTCATATCCCCTTCACCTGTTTGCATGTTTTGCAAAAAATTCCCTCACCCATCATGTTAAATACCGTATATTTTCCCCTTTTTATCCGTATACTGTAATACCAAATAAAGTAAAGGAGTTGAGCCGATGAATCTGAATTCTAGTCTATTTAATAATAATAAAAATAGATTAAGTCGCATCCTGCATGAAGATACGGATGCATCCAAACAAATTTCCCAGGAATTAATCAACCTCCTCCCAACAGGAAAGCTTCAACCAATCGTCATCGTCTGCATAGGCACAGACCGTTCCACAGGCGATTCACTCGGACCACTTGTCGGCACTCTGCTTAGTGAAAAGGCTGAAAACAGTTCTTCTTCATTCCATGTTTATGGTACTCTGGATGACCCTATACATGCGATGAATTTACAGGAAAAATTAAATGAAATTAAAAAGCTACATGCCAATGCCTTTATAGTCGGAATCGATGCTTGCTTGGGGAAAATGAAAAGCGTCGGCATCGTTCAGATCGGCCAGGGACCAGTTAAGCCGGGTGCCGGGGTCAATAAAGACCTTCCTTCCGTCGGAAATGCCCATATTACAGGAATCGTGAATGTAAGTGGATTCATGGAGTTCATGGTCTTGCAGAACACGCGTCTTAATCTTGTGCTAAAAATGGCGAAAACCATTGCCGAGGGGATTTATGAAGCACAAAACCATTATCCAATAAAACCTTCCATCACTCCTTTCACATGGTCATTCAAGCAAGAAAAAACCCTTTGATCGGTTTTTTCATAAAAAAGAAGGAAGGGGCCAGCCCCTTCCTTCTTTTTTATACATAATACATGAAAGTAACCAGAATGGCCGTGATCATTATGCCCGGAAGCAGATTCGCCACCCTGATTTTGGTGACACCGATAATATTCAAACCAATCGCCAAAATCATGACACCGCCAGTTGCCGTCATTTCCAATATGAAGGAATCCATTAATGCAGATGGGATCATCGTATTGATTTGCCTTGAAAAAACCGCCAGGAATCCCTCATAAAGAATGATAGGAAATGCTGAAAAAAGTACCCCTATGCCTAACGTGCTGGCGAGGACAAGTGCTGTGAATCCATCGATTATCGCCTTTGTTATCAAAACGTCGTGATCATTCCGGATACCGCTATCCAGGGCACCAATAATGGCCATCGCCCCAATTCCAAATATGAGCGTAGCCGTTACAAACCCCTGAGATATCGAGGTTCCTT
The DNA here is from genome assembly GCF_046715815.1 of Peribacillus sp. S4. Classification (NCBI taxonomy): domain Bacteria; kingdom Bacillati; phylum Bacillota; class Bacilli; order Caryophanales; family Bacillaceae; genus Peribacillus; species Peribacillus sp. S4. The sequence goes on from NZ_CP175708.1 coordinate 5,571,573, forward strand.
CCTTCGCTTTCATCCTGCGTTCAATCCAATTGCCTAAAGAATTAAGCCTGCCCTCAAGATTCATCCATTCACCGAGGACCGCCCCGCCGACAATACTTAAAATGACAACAAGGAAATTATCGCTTTTAAACCCCATCTGCAAGCCTAAAACCATCACGGCTAAACCGATACCGCTCATGACCGTTTCTTTAATCTTCTCAGGTATATGTTGTAAAAACCTTCCTAAAATCGAGCCGATTAAAATGCAGGCACCGTTCACCAAAGCCCCTAATAATACCATCTCATCCACCTAATTTTCTGCATATGTCTTCATGATCTTTTCATAAGGGGATCTAAGAGGAAAGGTTCTCTTGATCGATCAAGTTCAAAATTCTCTCTAAATCTTCTTTTGAAAAGAACTCTATTTCTATTTTTCCTTTTTTCTTGCTTTGTTTTATCGTTACGCTCGTTCCTAGTCTCTCACGCAGACTTGTCTCCCTTTGCTTTATGAAGATATCTTTTTTCTCTTGTTTCTTAGGTTTGGTTTCACGTGAAACGGTATCATTCAATTGATGTATATACTGCTCCAGCTGTCTGACATTCATACCTTCCTTGAGGACTTTATCCGCTACCGGCTTGAGCATCTCTTTTTTCTTTAAACCCAGCAATGCCCGGCCATGTCCCATGGATATTTCCCCGTCGGAGATATATCTCCTAATTCCTTCAGGCAAAGATAGTAATCTAAGATGGTTCGCAATATGGGGTCGGCTTTTTCCCAGCCGGTTGGCCAGCTGCTCCTGGGTGAATTCCAATTTTTCAAGAAGCGTTTGATAAGCGGCAGCCTCTTCGATCGGATTCAAATCTTCCCGTTGCAGGTTTTCCAAAATGGCCAGTTCCATCATCTGCTGTTCACTCAATTCCCTCACAACGACTGGAACTGTCTTTAAATCAGCTTCCTTGGCAGCACGATAACGCCTTTCCCCAGCCACGATTTCATATCCCTTAATACTTTTCCGGGCAATAATCGGCTGTAATATCCCATGCTCCATGATGGATTGCTTTAATTCCTCTATAGCTTCTAGCCGAAAGCTCTTTCGGGGCTGATAAGGATTTGGCCTTAATTCCCTTAATTTGATTTCGCGCACGATTTCATCTTTACTGATCTCCCCACTGTTGAAAAGTGCGTTAAGTCCTTTGCCAAGCCCTTTAGCCATTTGATACCACTTCCTTTGCCAATTCTAGATAGACCTCCGCCCCTCGTGACTTTGGATCATATATAATTATCGGTTCTCCATGGCTCGGTGCTTCACTCAAACGGACATTGCGGGGAATGATGGTTTGGTAGACTTTATCCTGAAAGTATTTTTTGACTTCTTCTATGACCTGGAGACCTAAATTTGTTCTTGCATCCAACATCGTCAATAGCACACCCTCGATTTTCAAATCATGGTTCAAATGCTTTTGGACGAGGCGGACCGTATTCAATAGTTGACTCAAACCCTCCAATGCATAATATTCACATTGTACTGGGATCAAAACAGCATCGGCAGCCGTTAAGGCATTAAGCGTAAGCAAACCCAATGATGGAGGGCAGTCAATCACAATGTAATCATACTGGCTTTGCACCTCTTCTAACGCCCTTTTTAATCGGACTTCCCTTGAGATGGTTGGAACAAGTTCAATTTCTGCACCTGCAAGTTGAATTGTCGCAGGTATAGCATATAGGTTTTCCACCTTTGTTTCCATGATTACGGTACTGGCCTCAACATCATCAACCAATACATCATAAATACATTGTTCCACATCTGCTTTGTCAATACCTGCACCGCTTGTTGCATTTCCCTGCGGGTCAATATCGACCATTAAGACTTTCTGTCCAATGTATGCAAGACAAGCACTTAAACTGACAGAAGTTGTCGTTTTTCCAACACCGCCCTTTTGATTGGCAATGGCGAGAATCTTACCCACGAATTCACCCGCTTTCAACTATCTTCATGACGCTATATCTATTGACTTTTACCGTGAATCCAATTATTTCTTTCTATTTTATCATGAATGTTACTGGAAGAAATCGTTTTCTTAAATTCCTCTTAAAATTTGAAATACTTCTAAAAGCATTGAAAATCCAGGAAAAGTTGAATGTTTTAAAAGTGGAAAATGCCAGTTTGGAGAGAAAATAAAAAAAGCTTGGTAATCGGAGACTACCAAGCGGGCTAAGGATGGGGAATCAAGTTTTTTTCTTGGGTATTTTAATCGTGAATTGATAATACTCCTCGAATTCTTCTTCCTCTGCATCCAGATTTATTCCATTGTCTGTAACCATACTGAGCGATTGGCGGATGGTATTCACGGCAATCCTCATGTCTTTACTAAACGCTTTTCGCTTAGGTTTCGGCTTCTGCACAGTACCCGTTAAGAGCTTGACGACCTGCTCTTCGGTCTGCTTGACGTTTAACCCTTTTTCGATGATTTCCAAAAGCAGTTTCAACTGCTTTTCAGGACTCTTTAACGGTATCAACGAGCGGGCATGGCGTTCCGTAATTTGCTTTTGAAGAAGTGCATCCTGAACCTCCTGCGGCAGCTTAAGCAGCCGAAGCTTATTCGCCACGGTGGATTGACCAATTCCCAGTCTTTGTGCCAGGGCTTCTTGGGTTAAACTATGCAGCTCCAATAGTTTTCCGTAAGCCAAAGCTTCTTCAATCGGTGTCAGTTCTTCACGCTGAAGGTTTTCTATCAGCGCAACGGAAGCCGTTTCTGTATCGGTGAAATCTTTGATTATAGCAGGTGCCAATTCCCAGCCAAGCTTTTGCATGGCCCGGAAACGACGCTCACCTGCAATGATTTCATATTTTCCCTGACCATAAGCCCTTACTACAATTGGTTGAATGATCCCATGTGTATGGATCGTTTGAGCCAATTCGGCAATTTTATCGTCATTAAAAACGGTCCTTGGTTGAAATCGATTAGGCACAATGTCGGAAATGGAAATTTTTCTTATTTCTTCATTATTATTGCTAGGTGTCTCCATCTCTAGTTGCTCTTCTTCTTTTTCGCCAAACCCAAAGAACCGCGAAAAAGGATGCTTCATCTTCCTACACCACCTTTTAAAACTCCCAAATAACATATTCTCTATTTATAGGACAAGTCCTGCATACATTTCCCGACATGGTTATACATATGTCCCTTCACTGTAAAAAACATGTCGACTGGCGCCATCAAGGCAATAATGAGGGTCGACGGCCAGTTTTTATAAATATCGGCCGGCTTTCCCAAAATTATTTCCCTGAATCAGCAAGCTAAGGGCACACGTCTTAACCTGTACCGAAAATGCCTTCTTGTTGGCACATGCAGTATTAAGTGAAAATAATAAGGTCATACATTTATAGTAAAAGAAAATAAGGGCAAGTACCAGCCATATATATCTGAATCCTCTGCTCTTACTATGAAAACATACTTTATCGTACAGAGGTTATTCAATAGGCTGCTTATTCGGTGTCCCTGGTTTTCTTGGGTATTTTTTAGGAGTCTTCTTCACTTTTTTTACAGTAATGATGTTTCTTTCACTATTTTCCTCTGGCAATGTGAAAGGATGAATTTCTTCAATTTCTCCGCCTAATGTAAAAATGGCCTTCTTCCCTGTGTCCATTTCATCTTGTGCACTAGCCGCTTTCATGGCAATGAACGTCCCATCCAGTTTAACAAGCGGCAAACATAGTTCACTTAAAACCGACATCCTGGCTACCGCCCTCGCCATGACAATATCATAGGATTCGCGATGCTCCGGTTTTTGGGCGAAGGTTTCCGCCCGGTCATGATAAAAGGAAACTCCCTTTAATTGCAATGAATCCGCAAGGTGATTCAAAAAAGAAATTCGCTTATTCAAGGAATCCACAATCGAGACGTGGATATCAGGGAAACAAATCTTCAATGGAATACTCGGAAATCCAGCTCCAGCCCCAACATCGCAAATTCGATAGGATTCGTTAAAGTCGAAATAGAAGGCTGCACTGATTGAATCATAAAAATGCTTTAGATAAACTTCTTCTTTATCTGTGATGGCCGTTAAGTTCATCTTTTCGTTCCATTCCACCAATAATCGATAATACGTGTCAAACTGATCAAGCTGTTGAGGAGAAAGCTCAATCCCTTTCTCCAGCAGTGCTTGTTGGAACTGTTCAATATTCATGTTTTTTCAATCCTTTTCGGGTATTTCCGTTACTGAGATACTCTGGCAATCTTACCTTGTTCCAAATAAACAAGCAGAATGGAAACATCAGCGGGATTCACACCGGAAATTCTTGAAGCCTGAGCTACTGATAGCGGGTGGACCTGCTTTAATTTTTGACGTGCTTCCGTTGCAAGACCAGAAATTGCATCATAATCGATATTCTCTGGAATCTTTTTGTTCTCCATTTTTTTCAGGCGATCGACTTGCTGCAAGGATTTTTCGATATATCCTTCATACTTGATCTGGATTTCGACCTGTTCCGTCACTTCTTCACTCAGTTCGACATCACTTGGCGCCAACTTCTGAATATGGGAATAATCCATTTCAGGCCTTTTCAATAAATCGGAGGCACGGATTCCATCCTTTAATTCACTGCCGCCACTTGCAGTAATGACTTCTTGCACCTCTTTGGTCGGTTTGATGAAGTTTGATTTCAATCGTTCCTTTTCCAGTTCAACCGCTTCTTTTTTCATAAGGAAATGTTTGTAGCGTTCTTCTTTGATCATTCCGATATTGAATCCAATTTCCGTTAAGCGTAGATCGGCATTATCATGACGCAATAATAAACGATATTCTGCACGTGAAGTCAGCAATCGGTATGGTTCATTCGTGCCTTTCGTTACAAGGTCATCAATGAGAACACCAATATAGGCATCTGAACGGCTTAAAATCAGTTCTTCCTTACCCATTGCATTCAATCCTGCATTAATACCGGCCATCAATCCTTGTCCTGCTGCTTCTTCATAGCCGGATGTCCCGTTAATTTGACCTGCAGTATATAGATTTTTGATTTTCTTCGTTTCAAGTGTAGGCCATAGCTGCGTAGGAACGATGGCATCATATTCAATTGCATATCCAGCACGCATCATTTCCGCTTTTTCAAGTCCCGGAATTGTTTGCAGGATTTTCACTTGCACATCTTCAGGCAGACTGGTGGATAAACCTTGCACATAAACTTCCTTTGTATTGCGACCTTCAGGTTCCAAGAAGATTTGATGCCGTGGCTTATCATTAAAACGAACGACTTTATCTTCTATCGATGGACAATAACGCGGTCCGGTTCCTTTAATCATTCCGGAATACATTGGTGAACGGTGTAGATTCTCATCAATGAGCTGATGTGTACCCTCATTCGTATACGTTAACCAGCATGGCAATTGATCTGTTATGAACTTTGTCGTTTCATAAGAAAAGGCACGAGGCACTTCATCGCCAGGCTGAATTTCCGTTTTGCTGTAGTCTATGGAAGAACTATTCACACGTGGAGGCGTTCCTGTTTTAAAACGGACCAAATCAAATCCTAACTGCTCCAAGTGTTCAGAAAGCCTGATGGAAGGCTGCTGATTATTAGGGCCGCTTGAATATTTCAGTTCCCCTAAAATGATTTCACCGCGTAAATATGTTCCCGTTGTGATTACGACAGTTTTCGCACGGTACACCGCACCAGTTTTAGTGATGACACCCGTACATACATCGTTTTCAACAATTAATTCCTCTACCATTCCTTGAATCAATGTCAAATTTTCTTGGTCTTCTATCGTCTTTTTCATTTCTTGCTGATAGAGAAATTTATCTGCCTGCGCCCGCAGCGCACGAACGGCCGGACCTTTTGCCGTATTGAGCATCCTCATTTGAATATGGGTCTTGTCGATATTTCTTCCCATTTCACCGCCTAAAGCGTCAATTTCCCTAACGACTATCCCTTTTGCCGGTCCGCCGACGGAGGGATTGCATGGCATAAAGGCGACCATATCCAGGTTAATGGTGATCATCAACGTTTTAGCTCCTACTCTTGCAGCTGCAAGGCCCGCCTCACTGCCAGCATGACCGGCACCAATAACAATGACATCATAGCTACCTGCTTCGTATTGCATATCCTTTTCCTCCTTTTACGCTTATTTTCCTAAACAAAATTGAGAGAACAATTGGTTGATCAAATTATCCTGAACGCTTTCGCCAATGATTTCTCCAAGTAACTCCCATGCTTTCGTGAAATCGATTTGAACCAAATCAACCGGCGTCCCCATTTCAATAGCATCAATTGCATCTTCGATAGCCTGTAATGCCTGCCCCAGCAAAGCTATATGCCTTGCATTGGACACATAGGTCAGGTCTCCCGTTTCTAAAGAACCTTCGAAAAATAAAGAAGCGATCGCTTCTTCCAATTCATCGACCCCTCGATCTTCCAGTAATGAAGTCGTAACGACTTTATGGGATGCAGCCATTTCCTTAACTTTTGCCATATCGATTTTTTGTGGAAGGTCTGTTTTATTGATGATAACGATAACATCCATTCCCTCAACCGCTTGGAATAGTTTCTCATCTTCAGTAGTGAAATCATCGGAATAGTTCAATACAAGCAATATTAAATCCGCTTCTTTTAATACTGCACGAGACCGTTCAACTCCAATTCGTTCAACGATATCTTCCGTTTCGCGAATTCCTGCTGTATCGACAAGTTTAAGCGGTACACCGCGAACATTGACATACTCTTCAATAACATCACGTGTTGTACCTGGAATATCAGTGACGATCGCTTTGTTTTCATGAACTAAGCTGTTAAGCAATGAAGATTTTCCGACATTAGGACGACCTATGATAACGGTCGCAAGTCCATCCCGAAGTATTTTCCCCTGTTGGGCCGTGTGAAGCAGCTTCTCTATTTCATTCTTCACATAACTGCCTTTTTCCAAAAATAAACGATGCGTCATTTCTTCGACATCATCATATTCCGGATAATCTATATTTACCTCGACTTGAGCGAGGGTCTGTAAAATTTCCTGACGCAGATTTTGGATTAATTTCGAAAGCCGGCCTTCCATTTGACCTAATGCAACATTCATGGCTTTATCCGTTTTAGCACGGATTAAATCCATAACGGCCTCAGCTTGGGAAAGATCGATCCTGCCATTCAAAAAAGCCCGTTTCGTAAATTCACCAGGTTCCGCTAAACGAGCACCTTGTGAGAGAATAAGCTGCAGTACCCTATTGACCGAAACGATTCCACCGTGACAATTTATTTCAACTACATCTTCCCTTGTAAATGTCTTTGGACCCATCATGACCGAAACCATGACTTCCTCTATGATTTCACCTGTTTTAGGCTGGATAAGGTGGCCATAATGAATCGTATGTGATTTCACTTCAAGCAATCCTTTTCCACCTGGTCCTTTAAAGATCCTATCGGCTATTTCTATGGCCTCATCACCGCTGATTCTAACGATGGCGATCGCCCCTTCCCCTAAGGGAGTAGAGATAGCGGTGATTGTATCGAATTCCATGCTTTCACCTCTTATATATTGATGGTTCTATTTTTTTCTGATAATAAAATCGTCGAATCCCTAAATTACTACAATACCACAGTATATTCATGAAAAAAAGTAGATACTCCTTCCTTCCAAGAGTTATCCACACGCCGTTAATCCATATTCTGTAACAACCATTTTAACTTATCCACATGTGAATAACAAATATCGCCCGCTTCATTTTCTTCCATCCCCTTTAAGGATCAAGAAAATATAAAAAATTTGTCACTTATTGTTGAATGGAAAATTCGCAAAAAAAATATTCGACATTCATCCCTAAAAAAAAGAACCCCTGCTTAAAAGCAGAAGGTTCATTTAAGTGGAGTAATGACCAAGTGACGATATGGCTCCGTCCCACTTGAGGTTGTTTTTATTTTTGGATAATCCAGGAGAGCATTATGGATGACCTTACGTTCATAGGATGGCATCGGCTCCAGTGAAACAGCTTTACCTGTTTTCGTGGCTTTATTTGCCATTCTTTCAGCCAATTGGATTAAGGTGTCATTGCGGCGGCTTCGATAATCTTCTGCATCTACGGTAATATTCAAATACTGCTTCGAATATCGATTTGCTACCAGCTGTGCTAAATACTGAAGTGAATTTAGTGTTTGACCCCTTTTTCCAATCAATAATGCAATTTTATCACCTGATAAATGGAATGTTACGTTCTTCCCTTTACGGGTGACATTTATTTGTGCATTGACTCCCATATCGACGCAGACATTCTTCAAAAATCCAAGTGTCTCTTCAATGGGATCCGGAGGCAATGTCACATGGACGATTGCCTTCCTTGCACCAAATAAACCAAAAAATCCTTTTTTTCCTTCATCTTCTACTTCAATCTCCACGCGATCCTTAGTGCTGTTCAGTTGAGCTAAAGCTAAATTTACTGCTTCTTCGACAGATTGTCCTGTAGCAGTCACTTTTTTCACTTTTTCTTTGCCCCTCCCGCGTTTTCCGCAGCTGCTTTTCTAAGATCCGGACCTTTGATGAAATATGTTTGAACGATACCAAAAATGTTACCAACTACCCAGTAAAGAGAAAGAGCAGCGGGGAAATTAATAGCAAATACAACAATCATGATGGGCATGATGTAAAGCATCATCGTCATTTGTGCCGCCATTTGTGGATTCGAGTTCATTCCAGCCATGGACATCTTTTGCTGGATGAAAGTCGTGATACCTGCAACGACCGGTAAAACATAAACAGGATCTGGGGAACCTAAATCAAACCAAAGAAAACTATGTAAAGCAATTTCTTCCGTACGGCTGATTGCATGGTAAAATCCGATCAAAATCGGCATTTGCACCAATATCGGCAAACACCCCGCCAATGGATTCACATTATATTTCGAAAATAGGGCCATTGTTTCTTGCTGTAGTTTTTGTTGTGTGGCAGCATCTTTTGAGCTGTATTTAGCTTGAAGTTCTTTCATTTCAGGCTGAATGGCCTGCATGGCTTTCGAGCTTTTCACCTGTTTGATCATTAATGGAAGCAATGCCAGGCGAATGATTAGTGTAACGCCGATGATTCCCAAACCATAGTTCTCGCCGAATGCTTCGGAAAGCCAGATGATCAGGGCTGATAATGGATAGACAATGTATGAATTCCAAAAACCTTCACTATCCGCAGTAATAGGTTCTTTAATTTCCGTACACCCTGCCAACAGCATCATTATCGAGGCTAGTCCAATAATGAGTAATATTCGTTTTTTCAACCGTAATTTCCTCCTAACTGCAATCAATCTTTTTTGAAACAATTGTGAACTGTTTATTAGAAGATTTCAAGGAAAAGTAATCCACTTTTTCCACAGTTACAATCGGAATTTTCTATGTCATCTTACTTAAGTAACCATATGATACGAGGAGTCTTATTCGATATTAAGGGGACTTTATTGTTTTTTCATTTTAAAGTTTAGTGATTTAGAACGTTTCAGGACATGTATCAAGCTGCTTTTCACCTGGAAAAAGTCCATCTCCGCCGCTGGTTTTCGAGCAATCACAATATAATCCTTACCCTCTTCTATATCTTCTTTCAATTCCAAAAACGCTTGCCGTATGTATCTTTTGATTTGGTTCCTCATAACGGCGTTCCCGATTTTTTTACTGACAGAAAGGCCGATCCTAAAATGATCCTGACCCGGCTTTTCAAGGACATAGACAACGAATTGCCGATTAGCAGAAGATTCACCTTTTTTAAACACAAGCTGAAATTCATCCTCTTTCTTAATCCTTAACTTTTTTTTCATTTTTACACCTTCATTACATGAATTGAGTCTCAGTAAATCCCTTATTTTGCGAAAAAAGACCACTGAGACTTTTCAGTGGTCTATGCAGATAATACTTTTCTGCCCTTACGGCGACGTGCAGCGATTACTCTACGTCCGTTTTTCGTGCTCATACGTGCACGGAAACCGTGAACTTTACTATGTTTGCGGTTATTCGGTTGATAAGTTCTTTTCATTATATGACACCTCCCTGAGGAATAACAGTTAAAGACAGTCTTTACAATTATATAGATGGAGGTTTCTACTTGTCAACCTCATCCATAAAAAATTTCTTTTTTTAATGCTCAATGTCCAGTAGGCCTTTTTTTACTACCTAGCCTATTGTAAATGATTTTGCTCCGAACTGATATAGAAATTTTTGGGGAAGGGCAAATTTCCATCATTTTATCCATGGGCATGAATATGAGATTCGCAAGTAATCCTCCCTTACGACACACCATTCGACAAATTATAAGAACGAACCTGAATCCCTTTTGATCTTTCCCCATGCAGGCCTTCCGGCTTGAACACCTGGTTCATATCAACTTAATTCGAGCCTATAATCATGGTCTGTGGATAAAATTCGACATGTTTTTTTCTATCCACATCCCATTTTAGAGACTTTTGCACATAACAATGGCCTGTGGAAAAGTTTTTCCCACAAGCCCGGTAAGTTGTGGATAAAGTTTTCTAACCCATTGCAAGACGCCTGAATTTCTGATATTATATTTGTGTTTTCACTCTGAATAACTTTATCAACAGGTAACATTTATCCACAGACTGTGAATAACTTGTGGATAGTTTATCCGACCTGTGTATATTAATCTGTCCACAGATGGTGGATATTGTCGAAAACCCTTTTTTCTTCTTTATTATATATTTCTTAAAATACCTGTTGATGAATAAACATTCAAATCTACACTGGCTCACCAGATGTAGTCTGTACAAAGGTTGTACAGCGCAAGATATAGTTTTGGGCACTTCACATTACACAACACAAAAATTCCTTAATACAGCTCACCGAACCTTTGCTGTCAAAATTAATATGAAGACGGCAATCGATGAGTTTATTTGTGCCTATACATTTAGATACAATGATTAAAATTTTTTTTGCAAAGGAGGGATAAGT